>NZ_CP092711.1:0-4873429 GCF_022488405.1 Chryseobacterium sp. Y16C | reverse complement strand
ATTTATGCCCTGATTAGTTCTTTGTTAGTATTATTTTTAGGAGGAAGACAAAGGTCTAATTTTTTATTTTCAAAAAAAAATATTGCAGGTATTGATTATTTAAAAATATATTTGTATGTATAATTTAAGCCTAAAAATGATACACACAACACACTCAATACGAGTACGTTACGGAGAAACAGACCCTATGAAATATGTCTATTACGGGAACTATGCAGAGTACCTTGAAATAGGCAGAGTTGAATTATTTCGCAGTATAGGGATGTCATATAATGAGATTGAAAATCAAGGAATTTGGCTCCCTGTTTCTGAGTATAAAATTAAGTATTTAAAGCCTGCTTTATATGATCAAAAATTAGAAATTCACACCTATCTGAAAAAGAAACCGGGAGTGAGAATAGAATTTGAATATGAAATCTACAATGAAGACCAGATAAAATTAACCGAAGCTTCCACAACTCTCTTCTTTTTATCTGCTGAAACAAACAAAATTATTAAATGTCCGGATTTTTTAATGGACCTTATTAACAAAAACTGGAATCAGAATCAATAAATAAAAAATCAAATATTAATATCCCAGGCTGTTTCAAAGTAAATATTTTTGAAATAGCCTTTATTTTTTACACAATATTCACAATATAGAGATATATTTTTAACCAAAATTCAAAAATGTAGAAAAATATACTTGAATATCAACTGCTTAAAATTTCAATCCTAGTTTTTTTAAATTATTTCAGTGGACAAAAATTAAAATTTTAAACAATAATTATCAAAATACTGTGAATAATTCATCAAAAAACAAATAAAAAAGAACAAAACAATTAAAAATTCAAAATTTTTAGAAAAACATTAAACAAAACAAAAAATTAACTGTTTATTTTTATTAGAAAAACTATAAAATCATCACTTTTTTTATTATATTTACATCACTAATTACTCAGAATACAAACAATTAAATATAAAACATGAAAAAGAATTTCTACACCCTGATCTTCTTAGGCTTATTCGCAACAGGCTATTCACAGACAGGAAACGTTGGGATTAATACGACTACTCCCACAGCAACGTTGGATGTAAATGGTAGTCCAACAGATGTAAGTAAAGTGGATGGATTTATTCCTCCAAGAATTACAGGTAATCAACTAGCTGCTAAAGATGCTGTATATACTACTAATCAAAATGGGGCAATAGTATATATTACTGCTGCAGTAACGACACCTACCCCAAAAACAGCAAATATTACAGCTCCTGGATATTATTATTATGATTCCACTAGTAGTACATGGAAGTTACTAACTGGAAATTCAGGTTCAGGTATGGGTTCAGGCACAACCGTGTACGCAACGAGAGACGGAGCATGGTCACTATTAAATCTAGGGATTTCCGGAACTGACTGGAATAAAATTAATTTAACTTCTACTGATGTAAAAGCAGGTAACTCAGCATCATTTGTAAACGGTGTTTATACTGCACCGGAGGCAGGTATATATGAGGTAAATTATGAGTTTCAATTAGAAGGCGGGGTTGATCTAAGCTTATTAGGCAGTAAAGTACTGGGTATTATAAAAAACGGAACCACTGTATATGAAACAAAGATATTTGATGCTGTGAGAGTTGCCGTTTTAACAGTTACTTTAGCAGCGGTTCCTGTAACTTCAAGCTCATTAAATACGATGATCCAGCTAAACGCGGGAGAAACTATTACATTTGCTGTTGAAACAGGAGGTGTAAATCTGGGATTATTAACCGATGGAAAAGTCAAGATATCTGTAAGTAAAATCTCAAATTAATTATATTTACATATAATATATAAGCAAAAGCATTACTTTTAAGTGATGCTTTTTACTTATATCATAAATAACCGTAACAAAATATTTATTTCTACACAATTCTCAAAATATTAAATATTTATATTGAAAATTCATAAAAAAGAAGTATATTTATCGCGTTTTTAATTCCTAATATTTATTAGATTATGAAAAAAATTCTATACTCGTTATTAATGTTTGCTTCTGTGACTATATTGGCACAGAAAAACCCAAATGTAAAATTTGCTGTGTGCAATGATGCTGTAGGAACTGTAAACCTATTTAACGCCAGAAAAGCAATGGTTCAAAGTACAACTCCTTATAAAGCAACTGCTCTTCCTGCGAACTTAAAAAAATTCAGCTATTTGGCTCAGAACGGATTGACAGAAGTAAAATACAAAAAGGA
This sequence comes from Chryseobacterium sp. Y16C, assembly GCF_022488405.1. NCBI lineage: Bacteria > Pseudomonadati > Bacteroidota > Flavobacteriia > Flavobacteriales > Weeksellaceae > Chryseobacterium > Chryseobacterium sp. Y16C. Next base: position 4,871,215 of record NZ_CP092711.1, on the reverse strand, counting down.
TGTAGGCACTTTGGATTGGATGACATTGTCTAATTTCAATATTCAATATGGACTGCCGGAAACTAATCCTGTAATAATTGAAGGATATGAATTCAATGATTCTACAACTAAAATTTATGCAGATATCATTGATAAAATTGAAGTAAATGATTTTAATGGTAAGAAAACATTATTTATTACTACAGTTCAAAAATATCAATACTAAAAAGTAGATCAATTACTTAATAAAAAAAGGTATCTCAATGAGGTACCTTTTTTAATATTTATTATTCCATTTCTTTTTGAGCTCATCATAAATTTTCTTTTCCGTAGCATTATTTCCGGGTTCATACAATTTCAAATCTTTTATTTCTTCCGGAAGAAAATCTTGGTCAACAAAATTCCCTTCATAAGAATGGGCATATTTATATTCTTTCCCGTAATCCAGATCTTTCATCAACTTTGTTGGTGCATTTCTTAAATGAAGAGGTACTGGTAAATTTCCGGTTTTCTTTACAAAAGCCAATGCGTCATTTATTGCAGCATACGCTGAATTGCTCTTAGGAGAAACAGCCAAGTAAATTGCCGTCTCACTTAAAATAATCCTTGCTTCCGGATTTCCGATTACATTGACAGCCTGAAAGCAATTGTTAGCAATCACCAAAGCATTAGGATTGGCCAGACCAATATCTTCAGAAGCCAGGATCAGCATTCTTCTTGCAATAAATTTAATATCTTCTCCGCCTGCAATCATTCTGGCTAACCAATAAACCGCACCATTCGGATCACTGCCCCGCATCGATTTTATAAATGCAGAAATGATATCATAATGCTGCTCGCCGTTTTTATCATATAATGCCATTGTTTCCTGTAAAACAGACATTACATCATCATTTTGAATTTCTTTTTTTCCAGAATTTTTAAACTGATTCAGAACCAGCTCTACAGAATTGATCAGTTTCCTTCCATCTCCGCCGGAATACTGAATAAAAGCCTGTTTATCCTTAATTACAAAATTCTCATTTTCATCTTTATTGTATCTTGTCAAAGCAATATCAATAAGTTCTTCCAGTTTTTCATAAGTTAAAGCTTTCAACACATACACCTGGCTTCTGGAGAGCAGTGCCGAAACAACCTCGAAACTCGGATTTTCTGTTGTCGCACCAATCAAAACTACCCAACCTTTTTCCACCGCATGTAAAAGCGAATCCTGCTGAGATTTATTGAATCTGTGTATTTCGTCAATAAATAATATCGGAGATTTTCCGGAAAACAGATTTTGTTTTTTGGCATCTTCTATAACATCCCTTACATCTTTTACGCCTGAAGAAACTGCGGAAAGCTTAAAAAACTTACGTCCAGATTTTTCAGAAATAATTTCAGCTAATGTTGTTTTACCGGTTCCCGGAGGTCCCCAGAAAATAAGAGAATTCAGTGTATCGTTCTCAATCATTTTTCTTATCGTTCCTTTTTCTCCGGTAAGATGTTCCTGCCCTAACACATCTTCCAATGTTTTAGGTCTCAGTTTTTCGGCTAATGGAATATTTTGATTCAATTTTTTAGATTTAATATAAGTTGAATGTTCGGAACAATACTATTTTTTCGATTTTAAATGATCAAATCAGCAAATCGACAAACACTGGATTTTATCCGACAAATAGACCTGTAAAGCTCCGAAACTTGTAACAAATTTAAACTAATTTTCAATTTTTTACGCTATTTTTGCAATGTTTTGAAACCTGCATTCAATAAAATCATCACATTTCCACTGGTAGTATTAATACGATTTTACCAATGGTTCATTTCGCCTTTACTTCCTAAAAACTGTCGTTATGAACCTACCTGTTCACATTATATGGTAGAAGCATTACAGGTTCATGGGATTTTCAAAGGTTTTTGGCTGGGTGTAAAAAGAATTTCAAAATGCCATCCGTGGGGAGGAAGCGGATATGATCCCGTACCTCCAAAGTGTAATCATTAATATAAAAACATCATTATAATGAGTAATGTATTCTTTAGAATTTACCTTGTGATTTTTGCGTTTCTAGCACAAAATCTTTTTTCACAAAATTATCCTGACGGACTTTCAGATGCCGTATTAAAAGTAAATAATGAAAAGATAGCCGTAAAAGTATTTTCTACTACGGATGCTGAAACTTTCAAAGATTTTTCAAATAAAAAAAGCAATAATACGCTTGTTATTGTTAATTCAGCGAACCTGGAATCTAAAGGTGGATGGGGAGCTTTTTATGATAGTTCTTTGAATATGTTTAAAATGAGCGGGTACCAGTTTTTAGATAAAGACTTTAAGCCTACACAAAATAAAGAAGATTATAAATACTTGGCAAAAATTCCAAAAGAAATAAAATCAACCGATCAGGTCGCATTGGATACTGAATATAAAATCTGGGATCCTTCTACCGGAATTCATCTGGGACCAATTACATTGCATTACTATAGTCTGATGTTCATTTTTGCCTTTGGTTTCGGATATCTTTTAATGACAAGAATGTTCACTATTGATCATATTAATCAGAAATATCTTGAACCTCTTTTCACCTGGACATTAATTGGAACTATTTTAGGAGCAAGATTAGGACATGTTATTTTTTACCAGCCGGAGCTTTTCAAACAGGATTTCTGGAGTGTATTTTTACCGATCCAGACAAAACCTGAATTTAAATTCACTGGATTCTCCGGTCTTGCAAGTCACGGTGCAACTTTAGCCTTAATTTTAACAACATTATATTATTCATATAAAATTATTAAGAAAAACCCTTTCTGGGTGTATGACAGATTGGGAATTGTAGTGGCTTTAGGTGGTGCTTTTGTACGTATGGGGAACTTCTTTAATTCAGAAATCATTGGAAAGCCTGTAGCGGCAAATTCTCCGTTTGCGTTTCTTTTCCCTCAGATGAGTGATGAATACGGTGTGACTGTTCCAAGATACCCAACTCAATTATTTGAAGCGGTAGGATATGTACTTCTCTTTATTCTTTTATGGGTTTTATACAGAAAAACAGACAAAAAATATCAGCAAGGATGGTTATTTGGTTTATTCTTTATTATTCTTTGGGCGATCAGATTCTTTGTAGAATTTTTAAAAGAGCCTCAAGGAGATGAATTCATTCAGTTTGGAGGATTAAATACAGGCCAAATCCTTTCCATTCCGTTTATGATAGCTGGTGTAATCATTATGATTTATTCCAAAAAGTTTAAAATAACTGAGGCAGAAAATGCCAAACCTGAATAATTCTTTTCAAAATACAATATTTAAAAGTCACAATTTCTTTGTGACTTTTTTGTTGATGTATAAGAATGTAGTTTCTAATTCTTTAATTACATCTGAAGGCTGCATTGATTCTTTAGAATGTTTTTCCGCTGCAAAATCTGCAGATTTCCCATGAAGCCAGACTCCCAAAACAGCAGCATTTTCCGGAGAATATCCCTGAGCTAATAATGATGTCAAAATACCCGTTAAAATATCTCCACTCCCTCCTTTTGCCAATCCGGAATTTCCTGTAATATTATAAAAAACATTTCCTTCCGGGGTTACAACCTGAGTATGATGATCTTTTAATACAATGTAAATCTTAAGCTCGATGGCTTTTTGCACAGCAAGATCAGATCTTTCAAAAGAATCCTTTGTTTTGCCAAAAAGTCTTTCGAATTCTTTGGGGTGCGGAGTAATAATGGAGCTTTCAGGAATCAGATGCACATATGACGAATCTTTCGAAATAATATTAAGAGCATCCGCATCCAACACCAAAGGAGCCGAATAATTCTTTAAAAACCTTATTAAACTCTCTTCCGTTTTCTGATGAGTTCCCAAACCCGGCCCGATTCCTAAGACTATATCCTTATCAATGTCAATATTTTCAATATAGTCTTTTCCCCCTTCCATAAACATTGCTTCCGGAGAAGAAGTCTGAAGTATATCATATCCACATTTTGGACTGTAGGCAAAAACCAGCCCTGCACCACTTTTCAAAGCAGTTTTTACTGACAAAACAGCAGCTCCTATTTTACCATAACTCCCTCCCAATATTCCAACTTTACCAAAACTTCCTTTATGTGAATATTCATTTCTGGGTCTGAATATTTTTTTAATAACCTCATCATCAACAGTAAAATCGGTTGTATGAGTTTCATTAATATATTGAGGATGAAGTCCAATATCTAAAATCACAACTTTGCCTGTATATTTTCCTGTTTCCGGATATAAAAAACTTTTTTTCCAGAATTGGAAGCTTAAGGTATAATCCGCTTTGAAAACAACAGAATCTTCATCCCAATTTTTATCCGCCAATAAACCTGAAGGAATATCTATTGAAACTTTTATGTTCTGTAAGGAATTCAGTTCATTTATAATTTTCAGTTCTTCTCCTTCCATCTTTCTGGATAACCCTGTTCCAAAAACAGCATCAATACAGATAGTCTGTTCGGTTATTCTTTCCTTTTGAAAATCTTTGAATTCTTTAATGCTGATCCCTGAAAAATCTTTTAGCTTTTTGAGATTAATAGCTGCGTCCCGTGAAAAATTCCCTTTGGTATCTTTTACAAAAACATCCACATCAAAACCCTTTAAATAGAGCAGTCTTGCAATAGCCAATCCATCTCCTCCATTATTGCCATTTCCGCAAAAGATTGTAAAATTTTTATGAATTTTACAGTTTTCTAAAATCCAATTGACACACGACTGTGCTGCCCGTTCCATTAGTTGTACAGAAGAAATGGGCTCGTTGGCAATCGTAAATTCATCACATTGTTTAATTTTTTTTGCAGTAAAAATTTTCACTTAAAATGTTTTTCTTAAATTTAGTGAATATTATTCATTCAGATAAGTTTTCGGAACAATTAAAAAAATATAAATATGGGATTTTTCAAAGAGTTTAAAGAGTTTGCCGTTAAAGGGAACGTGGTAGATTTAGCTGTCGGGGTAATTATTGGTGGTGCTTTTGGTAAGATTGTCACTTCTTTGGTAGAGGATATTATTACACCTGCTATTTTAACGCCCACATTAGAAAAATTAAATTTAAAAAATCTGGCTGACCTCGTAATTCCGGGTACGGCTATAAAGTACGGAATGTTCTTATCTTCCGCTATTTCCTTTCTTGTAGTCGCTCTGGCTTTATTTCTTATGATTAAGGGAATCAACAAGCTGAAAAAAGAAGCTCCGGCAGAAGCACCTGCACCGGCAGGACCTACAGAAGATCAAAAATTATTAATGGAAATCAGAGACTTGCTGAAAGCTAAAAATTCATAAAAAACGCCGCAAATTTGCGGCGTTCTTATTTTGTTTCCATATCATTTCTCTCTTTACTGGATTTGCAGAATACTTGAAATCTGCTCAGCCAAAGAAAGCCCTATTCTATCCTGAGCTTCCAAAGTAGAGGCTCCTGTATGCGGAGTCAAAGAAATTTTTGGATGACTTAATATCTTTTTAGAAGGAGTCGGTTCATTAATGAAAACATCTAAACCAGCAAATCTTACTTTTCCGGAATCCAGAGCTTCAATCAAAGCTTCTTCATCAATTACTCCGCCTCTTGAACAATTTACCACAGCTACTCCGTCTTTCATCATTTCAAATTCATTTTTACCGATCATGTAGCCGTCTTTTTGAGCCGGAACGTGAAGCGTGATGAAATCAGAATGCTTTAATACATCCTGTAAAGGCTCAGTCTCAATATCTACATTGATGAACTGATTATTGTAGAATTTCACTTTAATACTTGCTCTTCCTACATTACTATCGGCGGCGATTACTCTCATTCCAAGACCTAAAGCGATTTTAGCAACTTCCTGACCGATTCTTCCCATTCCAACAATCCCTATTGTTTTTCCTTTCAACTCAATACCTGCCGTGTAAGCTTTTTTCAGACCAGCAAAATCGGTGTCACCTAGCAAAGGCATTTTTCTGTTAGAATCCTGTAAAAATCTTGCTCCTGAAAATAAATGGGCAAAAACCAATTCTGCTACCGATTCTGATGAAGCTGAAGGAGTGTTAATTACATGTATGCCTTTTTCTCTTGCATAGTCTACATCAATATTATCCATTCCTACTCCTCCTCTTCCGATAATCTCGATGGATGGACAATTATCAATAATATCTTTTCTTACCTGTGTTGCACTACGTACCAAAAGCGTTTGGATCTGGTGCTCATTAATGTAGTCTACCAAAAATTCCTGTGCTACTTTTGTTGTAATTACCTCAAAACCTTTCTCCTTTAATGCATCAATTCCAGATTGATCTAAGCCATCGTTTGCTAAAACTTTCATAAATACTTTTAATTATTTAAAAATTAAAAGATTTAAAAATCAAAGAAAAAGCATCTGCTTTTAATCGTTTAATCTTTAAATCTTTAATTATATTTTTTAATCTTCTTTAAAAACTTCAATGGTTACCTGCTTTTCTATAAGGTCAGTAAATTTTCCTTTATATCTAGTAGCTCTCACCAAATGGTTATCTATCCAGTGATAGTTCCCCCCTCTAGGTTTTCCACACAATACGCTATGATATTTAAACCCATGCTTATCCAGCCAATCGATTGTAATTTGTTTCAGATTTTCAGTTCTTGAAGTGAAAAAACAAATCTGATGTCCCTCATCATACCATCTGTTAATGGTTTCTAAAGCATCGGGAAAAGGCTCACAGGTAACCATTCTTTCCGGCTCTTCATTGGGAACATCTTCTGTAATGGTTCCATCGATATCAATTAGGTAATTTTTTACTCCGTCCTTCAGAATCGGACTGATGTGATCTTTGTATTCTAACTCCATTATGAAATTTTGTATCAACAAATTTATGACTTTTAAAATAAAAACCCTTTGTCAAAGTTCATTTAAATTAAATTTTTACTATAAAAAATAACATTAATGGAATAAATTAATAATTTTTCGCTTATTCTATTATTACAGGTTAAAATTTTTCTATTCAGAAAAAATAAAGCTATATTTAAAAATCAAGATAAACACCTCCTTATGACACAAAGAATTTTATCCTTGATCTTTGCTTTAGCCGGATGGTTTTCGATTATTGCTCAATATTATCTGATGGTAAAAAACACTCAGATTTCTTTTGCAGAAACCAACATCAGATTTTTCAGCTATTTTACGATCCTTACCAATATAATAGTCGCCGGATATTTTACATTGCAGGCTTTTAAAAGAATTCCAAAAATTAAAAACCCGGGAATCCTGACTGCCATTACTATTTATATTTTAATTGTAGGACTAGTTTATCAGATCATTCTCCGTTCAACATGGGACCCAAAAGGATTACAAAGGCTTGTAGATGAACTTCTGCACACAATTATTCCTATTTTCGTTCTTATATACTGGTATCTGTATGAAAATAAAAACAGACTGAACTACAGACAAATTCTGTCTTGGACAATTTACCCTTTGCTGTATCTTTTTTATATATTAATCAGAGGATATTTTTCAGATTTCTATCCCTATCCTTTTATAAATGTGAGCGATCTTGGGTATTTTCAGGTTCTCCTTAATTCTTTTGGGATTTTGCTTTTATTTGCAGCATTATCTACGCTTTTTGTTCGTATAGGAAAGAACCTGAATAATTGATTTTCATAATCTTATTCTCTGAAACTTCAAAATTTATGATGTTTTCACAAAAATTTCCAAAATACATTTATTACACTTACATTTGTAGAAATGGAAGAATTCGTAGTTTTAGTAAATCCCGATGACCAGGTTTTGGGATTAATGGAAAAACAGCAGGCCCACATTAATGGCCTTTTACATCGTGCTTTCTCTGTTTTTTTATTCAATGACAAAGGTGAAATGCTTTTGCAGAAAAGAGCATCAAAAAAATACCATTCCCCAAACCAATGGACGAATGCGGTATGTTCACACCCTAGAATTGGAGAAACTTATCTGGAAGGAGCCAAGAGGAGACTACAAGAAGAACTCGGAATAGAAACAGATCTTTCGGAGAAATTCCATTTTATTTATAAAGCAGATGTTGGAGGAGATCTTTGGGAACATGAGCTAGACCATGTTTTCACAGGCTTTTATAATGCGGGGTTTGTCCTTAACAAAGAAGAAGTAGAAGAAGTAAGATATATTTCTATGGACGATCTGAATAAGGAAATCGCAGAAAAGCCGGAGACTTTCACCGAATGGTTCAAAATTATTTTAGAAGAATATAAATATCATTTTTAATGATGATCAGGCATTCACTATTCATTATCTTGTTATTCTTAGGGCAGTTTTTATCAGCTCAAAAGACACAAACGTATGAAAATACCCATTATTCTATCAATTATCCTGAAGGTTGGGTAGCTATGAACAATACGGATATTGTCAATATTTTCCCTAAAAATCAGATCGGAGCAGTTACCATTTCAGAATATCACGATTTAGACTTACCCTCCACCGAAATAAAAAAATTCATCCTGGCTCTTTACAAGTCTTCTGATGAAGAAAATAAAGTAAAAAGCAACAAAAGCAAAAAAGGATACACAGAATATTTTTATGAATATTTTGACCCGAAAGAAAAGCTTTTCTGGATCACCAAAGTTTTTCAGAGAGATAAAGAAATATATCTAATTGCCATCAATTGTGGTGAAAAATACTGGAACGGAAACTATATGAGCCTCTTTAACGAGACCTTTAATAGTTTTAAAATAAAGAAATAGAAATTAAATATGAAGAAAACAGCATTGTACGACAAACACGTTTCTTTGGGAGCTAAAATCGTACCTTTTGCAGGTTTTGAGATGCCTGTACAATATTCCGGAGTAACGGAAGAACATTTTGCAGTAAGAGAAAAAGCAGGATTGTTTGATGTTTCTCACATGGGACAATTTTTTATTGAAGGTCCGGGTTCAAAAGATCTTTTACAGTTCGTAACCACCAATAATGTAGACGCTCTTGAAAACGGAAAAGCTCAATATTCTTGTCTTCCTAACGAAAACGGAGGGATTGTAGATGATCTTATCGTTTACAAAATGGAAGATGACAAATATTTCGTGGTTGTCAATGCTTCAAACATTGATAAAGACTGGAACCACATTTCAAAATATAATACTTTCGGAGCAAAAATGACCAATGCTTCAGACGATATGTCCTTATTGGCGGTTCAGGGTCCGAAAGCTACTGAAATTCTTCAAAAACTGACAGAGACCAATCTTTCTGAAATTCCTTACTATCACTTCACAGTAGGTGCTGTAGCCGGAGTTGAGAATGTAATTATCTCCAATACGGGTTACACAGGAAGCGGCGGTTTCGAAATTTATTTCAGCAACGATGCAGCAGAAAAGCTTTGGGATGCAATCATCGAAGCAGGAACTGAAGAAGGAATTATTCCTTGCGGATTGGCTGCAAGAGACACTTTGAGACTTGAAAAAGGATTCTGCCTTTACGGAAATGATATCGACGATACTACTTCTCCAATCGAAGCTGGCCTAGGATGGATCACAAAATTCGATAAGGATTTCGTATCTAAAGAGACTTTTGCCAAGCAAAAAGAAGAAGGAGTAACCAGAAAATTGGTTGGTTTTGAATTAACTGATAAAGGGGTTCCAAGACACGACTACCCTGTTGTAGATGCAGACGGAAACGTAATCGGAAAAGTAACTTCAGGAACACAGTCTCCAATGAAAAAAGTAGGTTTGGGTCTTGCTTATGTTGACAAACCTCACTTCAAATTAGGTTCTGAAATATTCATTCAGGTAAGAAACAAAAATATTCCTGCAAAAGTAGTGAAAGCTCCTTTTGTATAATCTCTTAAAAAGATATAAATAAATCAGCCCCGCAGATATTGCGGGGCTGATTTTATAAAATTAGTCTGAAATATATTTTACCAGACAAGCTCCATTTTTAAGATTTAAATTTAGCCTTTCAATTAAAAATCGGACATCCTGTAGGAAAACTTCTTTAAGATATTCATATTCTATATCATGACCCCAGCAAATCTTATGATAAAATTCCGGATTATTTACTAATAAATCTTCCAGCTCTAGCAGCTTCAACCGTAAAGACCTTATTTCGATAAATTCATCATACTTCTCCCAGAAATCCAACAATGTAAGATCTATCTGTAAAACTTTCTCAATTTGTTTTAATAACCTCATTTCATCATCTCCGGCATCAACGTCTCCTTCTCCAGTCATTACCAGATTAAGCCCGTTTCTGCTATCGAACTGATATTTATTTTTTACATGTAAATACTCTTCAAGAGGTTCTTTAGCATCAAAAACTAAATTGATTTCTAAACCTAAACCCATGATTATTATACTCCAAAAAACTCCTGTAAAGCCGCCACATTATTTTTATCATTCCCCACAAAAATTTCTTTATCAGTAAGGAAAACAGGTCTTTTCAAAAAAGTATAATGATCCAATAACAATTCTTTAAAATCCTTTTCTGTTAGAGACTTTACATCCAAACCTCTCAATTTGATTTGGGTAGATTTTTTGCTGAATAAAGCTTCGTAAGACTTTGTTTTTTTGTGCATTTCTTCTAATTCTTCTTTCTTGATCGGTTCTTTTTTGATTTCGCGAAGTTCCCAATCTGTAAGGTCGAATTGTGCTAAAATTTTTCTGCAGGTGTCGCAGGTATTAAGATAAAATACTTTTTTCATTACTATTTTAAGTCTGTTATTAATTTAAATTCTTCTTCATTTCACTTTCAGGTTTCAAAAGTAGGATTTAATCTATGATTTTAAAAATTATTAAATACCTTTATTCAATCAAATTTTTAGTGGAAATGGAAAACAAACCTATTACTTTTCAGTTTATTTCAGAACCTTCAGATGTGAATTACGGAGGAAATGTGCATGGTGGAAGCGTTATGAAATGGATTGACCAGGCCGGTTATGCGTGTGCAACAACCTGGAGTGGAAATTACTCAGTAACCGTTTATGTCGGAGGAATCCGTTTCTATGAACCTATCAAAATCGGGGAAATTGTAAAAGTAGAGGCGCAGGTGATTTACACAGGATCTTCAAGTATGCATATTTCGATCAATGTTTTTTCAAGAAATCTGAAACAACCGAATTTTGATAAGAAAACACATTGCATCATTGTTTTTGTAGCCGTTGATGAAAACGGCAAAAAGCTTCCCGTACCCAAATGGATTCCCGAAACCGAAGAGGAAAAACAAAAAGAACAATACGCAAAACGTCTTATGGAACTGAGAACGCAGATCGAAGATGAGATGAAACCCTTTTTATAATGGATAGAAAAGATTTCATTACCTTATCTTCACTGGGATTCTTAGGATTATATTCTTGTGGAACTTCTAATTTAAATATGAATAAAAAATCATTGGCCATTCAGTTGTACACCGTTCGTGATGCTATTGCCAAAAACCTCGAAAAAACATTTGAGAAACTGGCTGAATTAGGATTTACAGAATTGGAAATCTATGGTTATAACGGCTCTTTCTTCGGAAAAACCAGAAATGAGTTTCAGTCTGTTCTGAAAAATGTGGGGTTAAAAGTAATCAGCTCACATCATACCACAGGTATTCTTCATAACGATGACGGCACTTTATTAAAAAATTGGGAAAAATCAGTTGAAGATTTACATTTCATCGGCTCAAAATACATGGTTTGTTCTTATCTTTTTCCGGAGGAACGAACGGTTGAAAATTATCTAAAGCTTCCGGAATTATTCAATAAGTCAGGAGACGTTACGAAAAAGGCAGAAATTCAGTTTGCCTACCACAACCATGATTTTGAGTTTGAAAAGTTTGATGATTCAAAAAATATTTATGATTTCATCCTGGAAAACACGTCTTCAGATTTAGTTAAAATGGAACTGGATTTGTATTGGATTTCAAAAGCCGGTTTAGATCCGCTGGTTTATTTTGAGAAATACCCGAAAAGATTTCCCCTATGGCATGTGAAAGACATGAAAGCCGGTACAAAAGACTTTGCAGAAATCGGAAACGGAACGATTGATTTTAAAAGGATTTTTGAAGCCAGAGAAAAAGCAGGACTGAACTATTGGTTCCTTGAACAGGACTCCAGTGATAAAGATATTTTTGATAGCATAAGAATCAGCAGAAAATATATTCTTGATCATTCTTATTTTAGATAGACTCAACTCCAAAATTATTAATTATGAAAAATTTATTAACACTTTCTTGTTTACTGATCATTTCTTTGGTTAGTTCACAAACCCACCGATATATTTATGAGCTTCAGTATAAGATGGACTCTACTGAGACGGGTTATGAAAAAGTGAATATGATTCTGGATATCACTCCGAAAGAAGTGAAATTCTATGGGAAAGATCTTGCCACTACAGATTCTTTGAATAAAAAATTCGGAATGAATTCCAGTTATACGGATATGACAGGCCAGGTGGTGAAAAGAAAGATCAATTCCTTTGATAATGAGAACTTCATCAATATCAAAAATGGATATTATACATTTAAAACTACTGATAAAATCAACTGGACGATTGCTGATGAGACTAAAAAGGTGGAAAATTACACCCTGCAAAAAGCAACAGCAAAATTTGGTGGAAGAAGCTGGACTGCATGGTTCTGTAAAGATATTCCATTTAATGAAGGACCTTTTAAATTCCGTGGATTACCCGGTTTGATCTTTGAATTATCTGATGCCAAGAAAAATTATATGTATACTCTTGTTAAAAGCAGCAAACTTGATAAGATCTACTCCACTTCAGATTTTCTGGAATCCAGCTTTGGAAATAAAGCCGTTCCTATCAACGAAAAGCAAAAACACAAGCTGATGATGGAGTTTTATAATGATCCTTTCGCCTTTGAAAGAAATAATTTCAACAAATCCAATAACGATCTTAGAATTAATATCAACGGAAAGGAAATTCATACTGTAGATGAGCTAAATACCCAAACCAAAAGCATGCAGGAGGTTATCAGAAAATACAATAACCCCATTGAAATAGATAAGGTGATGCATTATCCTATATACTAAAACAATAAGCGATTATCCGTTTTTATCAATTTTTATTTCAAATAAAGGGCAATATTAAATTTAGCTAAAGCCAATATGAATAATAAATCTTTTATCTTGTAATTATAATTCTTATATTTGCAGTATTAAAAGGAAATGGTGTTCTTCCTTACCCAACCGCTTTTCAAAAGCTGATGACGCCTGATTAAAAGATTATTAACAGTAATTCGATCAGGAAAGTTATGTCAAAAAACCAACGAACATTCAGCAGCAAAACAAAGTTTCATATTCAATTTTTCTTCAGAAGATTTCCTGCTTTGCCTTATATTTTAAAATGGCTGTGCATAAGTCTTATTATAGGTGCATTCGTAGGAAGTGCTTCAGCAGGTTTTTTACAATCTTTGGAATGGGCAACGAACTTCAGGGAAAATCATATATGGCTGATTGCCTTTCTGCCAGTTGCCGGTTTCTCGGTGGGACTTTTATACTATTATTTTGGTAAGGACATTGAAGCCGGAAACAACTTATTGCTTGAAAACATCCATACCCCAAAAGAGATTATTCCTTTTAAAATGGCTCCTTTTGTATACTTGGGAACGATAATCACTCACCTTTTCGGAGGTTCTGCAGGTCGTGAAGGAACCGCTTTACAAATGGCCGGAGCGATTGCCGACCAATTAACCCAACCATTTAAGCTCGACAAAAATGAACGAAAGATTTTAATCATTTCTGCTATCGCAGCAGGTTTTGGTTCAGTCTTCGGAACACCTTTAGCCGGAGCTCTTTTCGGACTTGAAGTTTTCCTGATCGGAAGAATTCGTTATACTGCCATTTTTCCTGCATTTATCGCTGCAATTTTAGCAGATTGGGTAACCAATCTTTGGAACATAAAACACACCCACTATCATATAGATCTTATCCCAAAACTTGAATTTCTTCCTATTTTATACAGTATTATTGCAGGAATTGCTTTTGGCATCTGTGCCGCAACGTTCAGTAAAGTGATTCATTGGGCCAGTTCGGTTTTTAAATCTAATATTAAATATCCTCCGTTTCGTCCTGTTATTGGCGGAGTTATTGTCGCAGTAGCCGTTTTTATAATGGGAACGACGAGATATATCGGTCTGGGAATTCCAACCATTGTAGAATCTTTTGAAAAGCAGCTTCCACTCTATGATTTTGCCTTAAAAATGACATTTACCATTTTTACCCTTTCTGCAGGTTTCAAAGGAGGTGAAGTAACCCCGTTATTCTTTATTGGGGCTACTTTGGGAAGTGCTTTGTCATTCTTTATACCCCTTCCGTTTGGCTTGCTTGCAGGAATGGGATTTGTGGCTGTTTTTGCAGGAGCTACCAATACTCCACTAGCCTGTATGCTTATGGGAATTGAATTATTTGGAGCCGAATGTGGGATCTACGTGGCCATTGCCTGTGTTGTCTCTTATTTATTTTCTGGAAACAACAGTATTTATACGAAACAAAAAATCGGAGAAGCAAAAAACAAAAGATTTGATAGTCTTAAGAATAAAAGTTTCTCTGATTTATAGGATTGCTCTTTATTTCATACCTTTAAATTATGTTTGATTACAGATTAAAAGTTTTTCACACCGTAGCTTCCCGGTCGAGCTTTACAAAAGCTTCAGAGGAGCTTAATATTTCACAGCCCGCTGTAACCAAGCATATTAAAGAAATCGAAAACCAGCTGAACACCAAATTATTTGACAGAAAAGGTACCAGTATCCAACTTACACAAAGCGGTAAAATTTTATTTGAATATGCTGAAAAAATCAGAAATATTTACCGTGATCTGGAATTTGAAATCAACCAAATCAATCAGCAGCATAAAGGGAAACTGATTATCGGAGCAAGCACTACTGTAGCTCAGTATATATTACCGGAGATTTTAGCCAAGTTCAATTTATATTATAAGGACATTAAAATTGAACTGATTACCCACAATACGGAAATTATTTCTGAACTTTTAAAAGAAGGGAAAATTGATCTGGGAATTATCGAAGGCGAATCTCAATCAAATTATTTTGATTATCAGATATTTAAAGCTGATGAAATTGTTTTGGTCGCAAAAGCGAATCATTCCTTAGCGAATAAAACACTAAATATCAAAGATTTATATCATCTGGAATTGATTTTCAGAGAGCCGGGTTCAGGTTCCTTAGAGTTCATTCAGAACCGCCTGAAAGAAAAAGGAATTTCTCTTGATAAATTGAATATTGTAATGCAACTGGGGAGCAGCGAAAGCATAAAAAATTATCTTCTACATTCAGACTCTCTAGCTTTTCTTTCTATAAGTACGGTGTTAAATGAGTTGAAAAATAATCAGTTGAGTATTATTGATATTAAAAACTTCAGTATTGAAAGGAACTTTCATTTTATTCTTCCTAAAGGTGAACAATCTGAGTTAATCAGGCTTTTCTTAAAATTTACTAGTCAGCTTTAAATCATCCAATATTATAACCTATAGTTATCCATTATAACAAAATACAATATAATTTGTAATATTAATTTATGGAATTTTGAACCATAATTTAAAATTTACAAGATGAAAAATTTCATCCCGAATGAAAATTCTAAAAAGCTTATTTTCATTCTACTGGCAGTAATCTGCTTAACACCCATTATTTCTTCCCCTATTGCATTACTTTTTGGTTTTATTTTAGCAGTTTGCATAGGAAATCCTTTTGAGAAAAGCTTACATCAGTATATTCATTTGCTATTACAAATTTCAATTGTAGGATTAGGTTTTGGGTTAAAACTAAATGAGGCATTGGAAGCCGGAAAATCAGGATTCATATTGACGGTTATTAGTATTGTGACCGTTATGGTCTTAGGATATTTTATCGGAAGAGCCTTCAAACTGGAAAGACCTTTATCTTATCTGATTTCAGTGGGAACTGCAATCTGTGGCGGCAGTGCAATTGCGGCTACTTCACCCATCATTAAACCCAATACAAAGCAGATTTCACTGGCTTTAGCCATTATTTTCACACTGAATTCCATCGCATTATTTGTTTATCCTCCGATTGGTCATATTTTAAGCCTTACTCAGGAACAATTTGGCTTATGGTGCGCTGTTGGGATTCATGATACGAGCTCTGTAGTTGGAGCAGCAAGTAAATATGGAAATGAAGCTTTGAAAATTGCGACCACTGTAAAATTAGCCCGTGCTTTATGGATTATTCCTGTTTCTTTAATCACTATGTTTCTTTTTAAAAATAAGGAATCTAAAATTAAAATCCCATGGTTTATCGGGTATTTTATTCTGGCCATTTTGCTGAATACCTACTTCCCTTTTTTTAATCAGCTAAGTTCAGGAATTACGCTATTTGCTAAATCTGGATTAAATCTGACCTTATTTCTTATAGGTTCTACTTTATCTATCCAAACTTTGAAAACAATAGGTCTGAAACCTTTGGTTATGGCCGTTTTTCTTTGGAGCATTATAAGTATAGGAAGCCTTCTTTTCATTTTGAATTTTGACTAATTGTTCAAGAAATTTTGATAATTCTAGTATATCTTCAATTTTCGGCGGCGGCTTTGCCGCCGCCGAAAATTGAAAGAAGCCTAAATATTACAATTCAGTTATAAATTACAAAAGCCTTTTGAAATTCAAAAGGCTTTTGCGTATTAAATGTGGAAATGTTTATTTCTAGTTGAAATAATTCTTTTATACCGCTGACTGATCACAAGTGTAAACTTGAGGACAAGCCATATATTGTACGCAATACCATGGTCCTGTTACAGATCCGGAGCAGCTGCATCCGCAAAGGGATAAATCAGGATTTCCGCTTATTCCTCCCTGAATGTTTTTAAGATCTTGTTTTTGTAATTTCTTCGCGTTTTTCAAAATGTTGTTTTGCATTGTGATTTAGTTTTAAGGTTTGTACTATTTATAGTTTATTGTGTTATAAAGTTAAACAAATATTAATTATACAAAGCATAATTTAATATTAAATTTCATAAATTACTTATTTAGTTCATCTTAATTACGGTAATAACGAAAATTACGGTTTAAATATTTCTTAAACAGTTATAATTATTCTGTAAATTCCAAGTCTTTACCGTGGGTTTCTGAAATCGTCAATGAAGAATAAAAAGCAAGCCCGAATATGATCACTCCCAAAAGAGCAGCACTCATAATCACTGAAAAATCTTTCTTGAAAAAGTCAAAAATAAAGATCATGACGGGAACCAAGCCTCTAACCATATTGGGTACCGTTGTTGTTGCTGTATTTCTGATATTCGTTCCAAATTGCTCTGCAGCCAGCGTCACAAACATTGCCCAATATCCTGTTCCCAATCCCAGCCAGACACAGAAAATATAATATTTTGTTTCAGTATTGGTATTTCCGAAGAGCATAATACCCACCCCGATAATGGTGAAGACAAGCATATAGAAAATGGCCATTTTCCTGGACTTTAAAGCGTGGGAAATAAACCCGCTCATCAAATCACCGACAGAAATCCCCACATAAGCCCACATAATTGCTTTTCCCGGATTCAGGTCTGTAATTCCTAATGCGGGAGCAAATTGATTGGCTAAAACTGCTAAAATCCCGATACAGTACCAGGTTGGCAACCCTACTGCAATACATTTCAAATATCGTATCAAGCGATCTTTATTTGTGAAAAAGGAAAGAAAATTTCCTTTGGCAACAGATTCATGTTCCATATTTTTATAAATCCCGGATTCGGAAACGCTAATTCTCAAAAATAAAAGCAGAATTCCCAAAATTCCCCCGATGATATAAGATATATTCCAGCCTCCAGCTAATTCCACTGTTAATTGAGCTACAACAGCACCCATTAAACCAAAACCTGCCACTACGGAGGTCCCGATTGCTCTTAAATTCTTCGGCAAACTCTCAGAAACCAATGTAATTCCCGCTCCAAGCTCTCCGGCTAATCCAATCCCTGCAATAAACCTTAAAGCGGCATATTGATATACCAGATGCTCTTTTGGAAAATAGGGTAAAAATCCGCAGGCGATATTAGCTAAAGAATATACTAGGATTGATCCGAATAAAACTGATAATCTCCCTTTTTTATCTCCAAAAATTCCCCAGAAAATACCTCCAAGAAGTAACCCTGTCATCTGACAGTTAAGAATAAAGGTTCCGTCAACATCAGGATTTAAGCCTAAAGCTTTCAAACTCGGAATTCTTACGATTCCAAATAAAAGCAGATCATAGATATCTACAAAATAGCCTAAAGCAGCAATGATCACAGGAATAGAAAAAATATACTTCAATTTTGAAGACAACGAAAGCTCTTGCATATAGAATGATAAATTTCGCTAAAAATAAAAAACCTTTCAATTTCTTGAAAGGTTTTTATGAAATATCTTTTTTTGATTATTATCTTGCAATATTCACAGCTCTCGTTTCTCTGATTACTGTTACTTTTACCTGTCCCGGATAAGTTAATTCATTCTGGATTTTTTCTGAAATATCATACGATAATTGAGAAGCTACTTCATCATTTACCTTTCCGCTTTCCACCATTACTCTTAATTCTCTACCTGCCTGAATGGCATACGCTGATGATACCCCGTCAAAACTTAATGCTGCAGATTCAAGATCTTTTAATCTTTGGATATAAGATTCCAACACCTGACGTCTTGCTCCCGGTCTTGCTCCGGAGATGGCATCGGCAACCTGAATGATCGGCGACAATAAAGAAGTCATCTCAACCTCATCATGGTGAGCTCCAATAGCATTTACAACTTCTGCATTTTCACCGTATTTCTCTGCCCACTGCATCCCTAATAAAGCGTGAGGAAGTTCAGACTCCTGCTCCGGAACTTTACCTATATCGTGTAACAGACCTGCTCTTTTAGCCAATTTTACGTTCAGACCTAATTCAGCAGCCATCGTTGCAGCAATATTTGCTACTTCTCTCGAGTGCTGCAATAAGTTCTGACCATAAGAAGAACGGTATTTCATTCTACCTACAATCTTGATCAGCTCTGGATGTAATCCGTGAATTCCTAAATCAATAATCGTTCTCTTTCCTACTTCTATAATCTCTTCCTCAATTTGTTTTTTGGTTTTCTCCACCACTTCTTCAATTCTTGCAGGGTGAATTCTTCCGTCAGTAACTAATCTGTGAAGTGATAATCTTGCAATCTCTCTCCTTACCGGATCAAAACATGAAAGAAGAATAGCTTCAGGAGTATCATCTACAATAATTTCTACACCTGTTACCGCTTCCAAAGCACGGATATTTCTACCTTCTCTACCAATAATTCTACCTTTTACCTCATCAGACTCGATATTAAAAACAGATACAGAGTTTTCGATAGCCTGCTCCGTTCCAATTCTCTGAATTGTCTGAATAACGATTTTTCTAGCTTCATTTTTCGCATTCATTTGAGCCTCTTCCATGATACTCTGAACATGTGCCTGAGCTCTAGTTTTTGCTTCAGCTCTCATGGTCTCCACCAATTCTGCTTTAGCCTCATCCGCCGTATAATTAGCAATTTTCTCAAGAATTTCTACTTTTTTGGCAGTTGCTGTATCCAGTTCCTGTTGTTTTCTTTCTAAAATTTCTGTTTTCTTAGCATAATCAGCAATTTGCTTATCCAGATCTTTTTCAAGTTTTCCTGTCTTACTCAGCTCGTCATTTAGCTTGTTTTCCTTGTCTTTGATTCTTTTTTCAATCTCCTGCATTTTCTTTTCACGAGCCTGAATATCAGCATCATGCTGAGACTTCAGTTCCAAGAATTTTTCCTTGGCCTGAAGATTTTTTTCTTTCTTTATGGATTCAGCTTGTACATTAGCTTTTTCTATAAGGTTTTCGGCATTTTTCTTTGCATCATCTATAATAAATTTTGCCTTAGTATTTAATGAGCTTCTAGAGAAAAACATCCCTAAAATGGCCCCTAATACTAAGCAAATAACGCCGACTATAATGGCTGTTGTCATATATATTGAGTTTTAATTGTCAAATTTCATAAATAAAAAAGCCTACAATAATTCAGAGATTGAGAGTAAACTCCTAATCAACACGATTTGAACTGATTTCCATTGTCTGTAATCCGGATGAACCGGCGCGCCATTCAACGGACATTTGTTCGGTAATTGTTTAGCGTTGAGTTTACCTTTAATGTGTTAGAATTATTGTAGGCAGTCTTTTGGAAAAGTTATTTTCCAATTTCATTCAGCGATTGATTAATTTTGCTTAATCTCTCGTTGGTAGAATTTATATTTTTTTCGTAGTTCATAGACACCACTTCAGCATTGGTTCCTAATTTCAAGGCACACATTGCCAAAGCATCCTGTTTGTCTCTTACATCGAAATTTTGTTCAAAATCTTTAATCATATTCTCTATCTGCTTCCCAACTTTACGCAAAGTTTCTTCCTCTGCTGCGGGTACATTCAGCGGATACACTCTTCCTGCAATGTTTATGGTTATTCTTCTTACCTCCATTATAATCCACTGTTTTGAAGCTGTGCAATACAGAAATCAATTTCTTTTACCAGTCTGTTGATATGGTTCTTCATTAATCTGTTGTGTTCAGGATTTCCTGAAATTGCTGAATAGAGCTTTATATTTTTTTGTTCTTCTGCTAATACCTGATTTTTTTTCCTTTCTTCATCATATTTCCTCTGCAGTTCCTTATTTTCAATGCTTAGTTCCGATAATTTTTCAGTAAGATTATTATAATTCTTCTGCAAATTCATAATCTTTTTTTCTAATTCTGAAAAATTGGTTTCTAACTCTTGAAGCATTTCAGGTTTTGTATATTCTAACTAATAGCAAAAATAGCAAAATATTAATATTAACAAAAATAAAAGTCTCTATATTTTGAGTTTAAAACAAAAAAAGGAGAAACAAAGCGTATCTCCTCAATATTTATTTTAAATATTCTTTATTCAAACTTCAATACAAACATAATCGCTCTTGTTTGTAAAGTAGATATAGCTGACGCCCAATACGGAGGAGTTGTTGCATTATCTGCAACCATTTCATTATTCATGAAGAAGGTCCCTCTGATGGCTGGTGTTAATTTGAATTTATTAAAGTAGAATTGAATACCCATTTCCGCAGACCAGGCAAAGTTATGCGTTGTAGATCTGAACACCTGCTGCATATTATCATCCGTAGAGTCTGAATTAGACTGTAGGTTTACTACATAATTTACCCCTGCTGCAACATAAGGTCTGGAGTTATACCATCTGTGTCCGTGAAGTTCCAATAACACAGGAACATCAACTAAAGTAGATTTAACTTCTCTGTTACGATCCTTATCAGAAAGAGCCATTGGAATAAAAGGATCATTCGTTAATGTCCCGTTTTGATACTGGTCATTAGTCTGAGTATTAAAAATTAATTTTCTTTGAGCAAATTGTAACCCCGGTTCCATTCTTAAGTCTAAATAATCATTAAGTCTCCATTTTGCGATAAGACCGGCCCCAAAACTTGTACTTTCTTTAGAGGTAACAAGATTCTGATTGCCATAGGTACCGTATCTTGGATTAAGTACTATACGGTAATCCAGCATATTGCCATTCAAATAAAATCCCCAACTGAACTTTTGCTCATCAAAGTCTTCCAACTTATCCATTCTGTTTCGGGTTCTGAAGAATTGTGCATTTGCCAAAACGGCAATATTTACTGACGCTAAAACCAGTGCTCTTAATAAAAATTTATTCATAGGTTACTTTGTTGCTTTATAAATTGTGGCTATACCTAAACTTAGTTTTTTATATTCAACTTTTTTAAATCCTGTATCTAAAAGAATTTGTCTCATCTTTTCCCCAAAAGGAAAAGCATTTACAGAATCCGGAAGGTATGTATATGCCCTATTATCTTTTGAAACCAGTCTGCCAATGGCAGGTAATATATTTTTGAAGTAAAACATATATAATGGTCCTAAGAACCCCTCAACCTTTGAAAACTCCAGTATATAAACACTCTTGTTATCTTTAACTACTCTTCTTAATTCTGCTAACCCCTTATTGAGGTTCTCAAAATTCCTTACTCCAAATGCAACGGAAACAGCATCAAATCTATTGTCCTCGAAAGGTAAATTTTCTGCATCTCCTTTTTGCATTGAAATTTTGCCGTCTAAATTAAGTTTTTTTATTTTAATAACGCCAACATTTAACATTTGTTGCGATAAATCTAAACCAATTACTTTGGAACCCGTTCCTTTTTCAATGGTAATTGCTAGATCTCCCGTTCCTGTAGCCACATCCAGCACTTCTTGAGGATGATCGTTTTTCATCCATTTTACTAAAGTATTTCTCCATAAAACATCAATTTTCAGAGATAAAACACGATTCAGAAGATCGTATTTCGGAGCAATATTGTCGAACATATCCTCTACCTGGCTTTTCTTTGTAGCATCAGAATTGTAGGGAGTAACTTGGTTGATATCTTTTGTCAAAACTTAAAACTTGTAATATTCTTTATAATAATTTAGGTAATCCTGCTTTCTGAAAATTTTCGATCTGGATTCTACCTGTTGGATATTTTTGATAACTTTATCATAATCTTCATCTACATTATAATAAAAATCTTCAGTATACAGCTTATTGAAGTGTCTTGCCCCTCCATAATATGCTTTTCCGTCAATCATCGTTTTATCAAGAGCCAAAAGTAATGAATCTTTTTTAAGATTGTATCCATAATACTGATCGTTTACATAATAATCCTGATGGGCAATATTGATCAGACCACGGATTTTATTTACTTCAAAAGCAGAATCGTAAAGTAATTTTTTATTTTGATCGAAAACTTTAATCGAATTTTTTCCTTTATTTAAATCTACATGCACAAACTGTCCTGCAGCAACAATTCCTTCAGAACCGTTATTAATCTTATAATAATAGGTATTGGGCGTAGGATTGTCTACCACATAATAATTCTTCTTTGCTAAGAAAAGGAAGTAGATCCCAAAGGCAATGATAAACACCACAACTGCAATAAGTAAGCCTTTTAAGGACGAATTGTTTTTCATAGATTGTAAAGTACAATTTTTGCAAATTTAATAATATTTTTAATTCTCCGTTATTAATATTAATTATTAACTTTGCATCTTTAAAAAAATCATATAAACGAATGCCGAATACGATCATTATTGGTTCTGGATCTTACCTTCCCAACAGAATAATTGGAAGAGATTATTTTCTAGATTCAGAGTTTTATACAGAAGACGGGGTGAAGATTGACAAACCTGCTGAAGAAACTATTGCGAAATTTGTAGAAATCACAGAAATAGAAAACAGGAGATTCATAGATGATGATCTTTCAAATTCACAAATCGGTTATGAAGCTGCAAAGATTGCTATTGCAGATGCAAAAATAGATCAGGAAGAATTAGATTATATCATTTATGCAAGTAATTTCGGGGAAGTTACAGTGCATGGATATGCTGACTTTATGCCAACAATGGCTGCAAGAGTAAAAAATAAACTTGGCATCAAAAACAGAAAGTGTGTAACTTACGATATGCTTTTCGGATGTCCGGGATGGGTAGAAGCAATGATCTTAGCTGATACATTAATTAAAGCCGGATCTGCAAAAACCATCTTAGTAATCGGAGGTGAAACATTGAGCAGAGTAACCGATCCATCTGACAGAAACAGAATGATCTTCGCAGACGGAGCCGGAGCTGTTGTGGTAAAAGCTACTGACGAGGAAAATGTAGGAATTATTGCCCACAACACAATCTGTGACAATGGTATCGAGCTTGATTATTTAGCAAACGGGCCTTCTATCAATAAAGATGCAGACCAAACCCGCTTATTTGTAAGAATGCAGGGAAGAAAAATCTATGAATATGCTCTTAAAAATGTTCCTGCAGCTATTAAAGAAACTATTGAAGATGCAGGTCTTTCCATTGAAGATATCAACAAGATTTTAATTCATCAGGCTAACGCAAAAATGGATTACGCCATGATCGAAAGACTTCACAAGCTTTATGATGTGAAAGATTACGACCATTCTATCTCTCCAATGACGATCCAGGACTTCGGTAACTCTTCTGTTGCAACAATTCCTACCATGTATGATTTAATAATTAAAGGAAAAATGGAGGGTCAAACGTTTAAAGAAAAAGGTAACATTGTGATGACTTCGGTAGGTGCCGGAATGAACATCAATGCTATCGTTTATAGATTTCCTTAATATTATTTAATTTAAAATATAAAAAGCACAGGGAAACTATTCTTTGTGCTTTTTTACATTTATTATGCAGAGAAATTTTTTAATTATTGCCGCCATCTTTTTATTCCTGGAGATATACATTTATCAGGCAATAAAAACACTGACCGATAACTTTTGGATAAGAACCGGTTATTGGGCAATTTCTTTAATCATTTACGGCATTTTCGCTTATGAGGTTACTCATTTTAGCAGAGCCGACAGAAGTACTGCAAGAGCTCAAATTATGATCTCTTTGTTTTTAGTTTTTATTCTTCCTAAAATTTTCATCGTTCTGTTTTTGTTGATTGATGATATTTTCAGAACCGGAGGTTACTTAATTGGCTTAACACAATCTACCAGTGAAAATTTCTTTCCGGAAAGAAGAAAGTTCTTAAGCTTGGCAGGATTAGGATTAGGAGGCGTTCTCTCTACTTTGTTCATTGACGGCATTACCTTTGGGAAATACCGCCACAAAGTAAGAAGAGTTCGAATGAACTTCACCAATCTCCCCAAAAGCTTTAAAGGCTATAAAATTGTACAGATTTCAGATGTTCACAGTGGAAGCTTTTCCGATCCGAGTAAATTAGAACACGCTATTAATTTAATTAACGAACAAAACCCGGATCTGATTTTATTTACGGGAGACATGGTGAATAATGTCGCAGAAGAGTTTAAACCATTCATTCCTTTATTTTCAAAAATTAAAGCAAAAGACGGCAAGTTTGCGGTATTAGGAAATCACGATTATGGCGATTATGTAAACTGGGAGTCCGCAGATGCTAAAAAACAAAACCTGAAAACACTCATTGATTACGAAAAACAGGCCGGTTTTGATATGCTTCGGAACGAACATCGAATTATAGAAAAGAATGGTGATAAACTCTACATTCTTGGAGTTGAAAACTGGGGACTAAAGCCTTTTCCTCAATTTGGAAGGCTGGATGATGCTTTAAAAGGCGTTCCGGAATCAGCACCGAAAATTTTAATGAGCCATGACCCTACTCACTTTGATTATGTAGTAAAAAAACATCCCGGAAACATCCATTTGACACTTTCCGGCCATACCCACGGAATGCAGTTCGGATTAGACTTAAAAAACATAAAGTGGTCACCAGTCCAATACCGTTACCCAAAATGGGCCGATCTATATGAAAGTGAAGGAAAAATGCTTTACGTAAACAGAGGTTTCGGCGTATTGGGGTATCCGGGAAGAGTGGGTGTTTTGCCGGAAATTACGCTTTTTGAGTTGGCTTAATCTTTTCCCACGGATTTCACGGATTTACACGGATGTTTGCGTATAATTTTTTTGCTTAAAATCTGCTTGATTTTTAGAATAAGTAAGAAATGATTATAATCCCAAATAGTTTTTACTAATCTTTTCACGAATTAAAACATAAACATCCGTGTAAATCCGTGAAATCCGTGGGAAAATAAAATTAAAAAATATAATCTTTCATTCGAGAAGTTGCTAATTCTTTCTCGTTAATCCAGGTAAGGAGGGCATCTAATTTGTCCTCCATTTTTTTGCCCGAATTTAGCCTTCTGAAAAACGGAATATCAAATTTATACTTACTAAAATCAGTAAACTGCCAGGAATTAAGATAGATCAAAACAAATTCATCATTCTTCAGGGTTTCAAACACCATATTCTGATAATATTTCATTGGCAGGATCTGAAACACAAAATCATTATATGGCAACTGACTGTAGGGAGAAATACTTTCCGGTACAATACTTATCCCATCTTCTTCTGTGATTTCCGTATCTCTTTTCAAGCGCTTAAAAGGAAAGAGAATATTGGCATTATCAATATTGGAAACATAATTAAATTCCAACATTTTCAAATCTTCATGGGGCAGCTTATGATCTTTCTGCCGGATTCCGCGAATCTGTTTTTCCAGAAAATCCTGTACAGATTTCTTTGTTTCTTCAATTTCATGAAGAGCAGAATTTTTATTATAAAAAGCAATTTCATGCCCTTGGGATGAAATTGCTTTTATTAGATTTTGCAGTTTTTCAGCAATGGAAATTTCCACAAAAAAGCTCGCTTTAACATCGTGAATATCTAAAATCCTAAGAATTGCTTTTGTATTATTTTCTGAAATTTTCAGTCTTTCTTCATCGGAAATCTGAACACCATTTTTGGAATCAGCTTCAATATTTACGATGTTAAAAGTGAATAATATCATTTAAATTAAGTTTTAGATAAAATTTTTAATAGATTAAAAATCAGATGTTAAATTATTTTTTAATTAAAGTCAAACTTTAAGTATATTAATTCTTACCTAATTTAACTTTTAGATTCTTGATCATGTCTTTAGTCATTTCAGAAATTCCGAAATCATAAGTCAGGCCCCAATCTTTTTTGGCTACAGAATCATCAATTGAAGCCGGCCAGGAGTCTGCAATCTGCTGTCTGAAATCCGGTTTATAATCGATCGTAAATTCAGGAATTTCTTTCTTGATTTCTTCCGCCAATTCTTTTGGAGTAAATGACATCCCACCTAAATTGTAAGATGAACGAACCGTTAAACTTTCTTTCGGAGCTTCCATTAATTTCAAAGTTGCGTTGATGGCATCATCCATGTACAGCATCGGCATTCCTGTATTCTCGGAAATGAAGCTGGTATATTTTCCTTCTTCAATGGCTTCGTAGAAAATTTCAACGGCATAATCGGTAGTTCCTCCACCGGCAGGAGTTTTCCATGAAATCAGTCCCGGATATCTAATACTTCTTACGTCTACTCCATGCTTGTCAAAATAATATTCGCACCATTTTTCTCCCGCCATTTTAGAAATCCCGTAAACTGTCGTAGGATTTAATACTACATCCTGCCCTACATTTTCTTTTGGAATTCCTTTTCCAAATACCGCGATAGAACTTGGCCAGAAGATCTTTTTAATCAGCCCTTCTTTCGCTAATTCGCAAAAATGAAGCAGAGGCTCAAGATTTAATTTCCACGCGAAAATCGGCTGCTTTTCTGAAGTTCCTGACAATAATGAAGCCAGGTGATAAACAGTAGTAATCTCATAATCTTTGATCACCTGTCTCACCAGCTGAGTATTGGTAACATCCATTCTTTCGTAATGACCCGCAGAAGTGATTCCTTTTTGCCATCTGTCCAGCCCGGAAGCAACCACATTATCTGCCCCGTGAATTTCAACAAGTCTGTTCGTAAGTTCGGTGCCGATCTGTCCCAGAGCACCTGTAATCAGTATTCTTTCCGTATAGGATTCCATTTTACTTAATAATTAGTTGATTTGAGCAAAAGTAAATATTTTCAACCCTATCTTAAAACAAAATTGTAAATTCGGATATAAAATTTGTAAATGAAAAAGATCGCCATCATATTTATCCTTTTTTCTTTCTCTGTTTCAGCACAATACACAGACATTAATATTATAAAAGAAGTCAAAGTAAAAAATAAAGGAGTGGTTGTTTCTGCTCATCCTCTTGCAAGTGAGGCCGGCGCAAAAATCCTGAGAATGGGAGGAAATGCGTATGATGCTGTCATTGCGACCCAATATGCTTTAGCTGTTGTCTATCCCCAAGCCGGAAATATTGGAGGCGGCGGTTTTCTGGTCGGTGTAAAGAATAATGGCGAAAAATTCACGATAGATTATCGGGAAACAGCTCCTAAAAAGGCATCAAGAGACATGTATCTTGATAAAACCGGTAAAGCAAATACAGATCTATCCCAAAACGGAAGATTAGCAGTCGGAATTCCCGGAAGTATTGCCGGTTTTTTTGCCACTTTAAAACATGGGAAGCTTCCGATGGAAAAAATCATTCAGCCTGCCATTGATCTTGCAGAAAAAGGATTTGCCATCACAGAACAGGAAGCCAGTTTACTGAATGCTCATAAAGCCAATTTTCAAAAACACAATCAGACAGCTACAGTTTTTGTAAAAGATATTCCCTGGAAGGCAGGAGATCTTTTAGTACAAAAAGAACTGGCCGAAACTTTAAAATTAATTCAGAAATCCGGGGCAAAAGGATTTTATGAAGGAAAAACTGCAGAACTTCTCGTTTCTGAAATGAAAAGAGGCAACGGAATAATTACAGCCGAAGATCTGAAGAATTATAAAGTTGCAGAAAGAAAAGCATTGGAGTTTGAGTATAAAGGTAATACCATCGTATCTATGCCATTACCTTCAAGCAGCGGAATTTTACTGGCTCAAATGCTGAAAATGTCAGGCTTTGAAAATCTCGAAAAATATCAGCAAAATTCCACACAGGCTGTTCAGATCATGACAGAAGCAGAAAGAAGAGCTTTTGCTGACAGAGCTGAATATATGGGTGATCCGGATTTTATTCAGGATAAAACCTCTTATTTAATTTCTGATGAATATCTAAAAAACAGATGGAAAAGTTTCAGCTTCAATAAAGCGACACCAAGCTCTGAAGTAGGAAAAATCATAAAACAACCCAAAGAATCTACGGAAACCACACATATTTCTGTTATTGACAAAGAAGGAAACACAGCTGCTGTTACCACTACTCTGAACGGTTTATACGGAAGCAAAGTCGTAGTTTCGGGAGCAGGATTTTTCCTGAATAATGAAATGGACGATTTTTCCATAAAACCCGGTGTTCCCAATATGTTCGGTGCGGTAGGCGGAGAAGCCAATGCTATCCAGCCGAACAAAAGAATGCTTTCTTCCATGACTCCAACGATTATCCTTAAAAATGGAAAACCTTACATGGTTGTCGGAACTCCAGGCGGAACGACCATTCCAACTTCTGTTTTTCAGTCGATTGTTAATGTTATTGATTTTAAATTAAATGCCAATATTTCAGTAAATGCTCCGAAATTTCATCATCAGTGGCTTCCTGAAACAGTGGCTTTTGAAAAAAACTTTCCTGAAACTACTATTAAAGACCTGGAAAAATTAGGTTACAAAACCGAAAAATGGAACCAGATCGGAAGAACGGAAATAATCCTGATTGATGAGAACGGAAATATTCATGCAGTTGCGGACGGTCGTGGTGATGATTCTGTAGGAGTTGAATAATTGATTTTCCAATCATTCTTATTTATTCAAAATTTCTACAAAATTGGATTAATACATTAGCAGCATGAAAATTTTAATTATTGAAGACGAGATAGAATTATCAAAAAGTATTGCTGAATATCTTTCTGAGAAAAGTTATTTGTGTGAGTTTGCGTCTACATTTCATGAAGCGATAAGCAAAATAGAGGCTTTTGATTATGCCTGTATCGTCCTGGATATTATGCTTCCCGACGGAAATGGTCTTGCTATTCTGGAAGCTTTAAAGAAAGAAAACAAGCAAGACGGGGTAATTATTGTTTCTGCTAAAAATGCATTGGATGATAAGATAACTGGCCTACAGATGGGAGCCGATGATTACCTCACCAAACCTTTTCATCTTTCTGAATTAATGGCAAGAATCTACTCTATTATCCGCAGAAAGCAGTTTAACAATTCTAATATTATCATTCAGAACGAGTTACAAATTGATCTTTTAGCTAAAAGTGTTTCTATCAATCATCAGCATATTGATCTTACCAAAAAAGAATTTGATCTTCTCATTTACTTCATCGGAAATAAAAATAAGGTCATTTCAAAAAGTACTTTGGCTGAACATTTATCGGGCGACTTTGCTGATATGCTGGATAATCATGATTTTGTGTATGCTCATATAAAAAATCTAAAGAAAAAACTTTATGATGCGGGCTGCAACCATTACCTGAAAACAGTGTATGGAACCGGTTACAAATGGACCACATAAGCAACATTAAAAATATTTTCCAAATAATTGTAACTTATACCTATTGTGAAACCTTTATTAAGCAAAGCAACAAAACCTTTTATTATTTATGTCCTTATCGTTCTCACGATAAGTATTCCGATTTATTATCTGGTAATCAATACCGTTTGGGAAAATGAACTTGATGAGCATAATAGAACTGTCGCCGAAAAAACCGCTTATGAATTTAATCTTCTAAAGCTTTCTGACACTGAATTATATGAAAACATCAGGCTTTGGAATCGTATTCAACCAGAAACGAATATAGAAAGTATTCCTGTGGGTATTTCGCATAAAGATTTATATTTCACAATAGAAAAGCATAAAAACTTTGCGGGTAAAAACGAAATAGAAAATTACAGATGTTTAAAAAAAACAGTCTATATTAATAATAAGCCATTTCTGTTTACAGTACATACCAATATTGAAGAATCTCAGGAAACC
This sequence comes from Chryseobacterium sp. Y16C, assembly GCF_022488405.1. NCBI lineage: Bacteria > Pseudomonadati > Bacteroidota > Flavobacteriia > Flavobacteriales > Weeksellaceae > Chryseobacterium > Chryseobacterium sp. Y16C. Next base: position 4,840,936 of record NZ_CP092711.1, on the reverse strand, counting down.
ATTGGCGTGATTGCACTGACTACTGTTTTCTTCTTTCTCGTTATTGCTTCCGGTTTATTATTTTTAAACCGAAGATTGTCTTTCATTATCTGGAAACCATTCAGAAATACTTTAGAAAAACTCAAAAAATTCAATTTAAATAATCAAAATCAAATTGAGTTTGAAAAAACAGACACTGTAGAATTTGAAGAGCTTCATGAGTCACTGAATAGACTGATTGAACATAATGTTTCTGTATACCAGGCTCAAAAAGAGTTTACAGAAAATGCTTCCCATGAACTGCAGACACCTTTAACGATCATCAAGCATAAAATAGATATTCTGCTTCAAAATAAAAACTTAACGGAAGAACAATATCTGATTGCAGAAGATATCAATAAAGCGTTAACACGAAGTTCAAGAATCAATAAAAATCTGTTGCTTCTTGCCAAAATAGGCAACAGTCAATTTAACAATTCAGAGAAGATTGAATTTGATGTTTTGGTAAAACAGAGTCTGGAAATATTTGAAGAACATTTTGATCAAAAGAATCTTTCAGTACACTCATCCGTTCATACCCAAATTGAAGTCCTTGGAAATAGCGTATTGTGTGAAATTCTCATTAATAATTTACTGATTAATGCCATCCGTCATACTCTCCAGAATGGGTCAGTTTCTGTAGTTTTAACTGAATCCTTTTTTGAAATTTCGAATTCGGGAACTGAAAAACTCAATACAGAATCATTATTTAAAAGATTTTCAAAATCTTCTTCTCATTATAACGGAAGTGGTTTAGGATTGGCTATCATCAGCGAAATTTGCAGGTTTCACAAGTGGGAAATCGGCTATAAATTTGAAAATAATCATCATATTTTTTCTGTAAAGTTCTAAAATTCAAAGTTTCTTCCAAATTGGGTTGCAATTTTGTGCTAATAATTCATCTTAAAGACATACATCCAATGAAAGGTTTATTATCAGATATACTCATCGTTCTTATATGCTTTCAGAACGTTTATGCACAAGACAGCTTGGAAATCAAGAGTACTCAAGATACTGTCATATCAAAATTTAATTCAGAAGATACCACCCATCAGTTAAGCTATAAAAAACTAATTGTACCTACAGCTTTAATCTCTTATGGGATAGCAAGTCTGAGTATAAAAGATTTGAAACAGCTTAATTTTTCCACTCAATATGAGATCAGCGAACATAAACCCGACCATATAAGACTTGATAATTATACCCAATATGCTCCGGGAGTCTTGGTGTATGGTTTAAATGCCTTAGGAGTAAAAGGAAAGCATAATTTTAAAGACAGAACTATTATTTATGGTACCTCTTTAATGATTACCACTGCGTTCATTCTTCCTCTTAAGCATACCGTAAAAGAGGAAAGACCCGATTTTTCCAATAATTTATCTTTTCCATCCGGTCATACTGCCATGGCTTTTGCTTCTGCTCAGTTCATGTTCAGAGAATATAAGGACACCAATTTTATATTAGGAATTTCCGGATATTCTCTTGCCGTTTTTACTGGAATATACAGAATGCTGAATAACAAACATTGGTTTGGTGACGTTGTTGGAGGCGCCGGTTTCGGTATTCTATCTACAGAATTAGCTTATTGGCTGCATCCGAAAATCAATAATCTTTTAGGCGGAAAAAAGGAGAAAAGCCAGACGATGATTATGCCTTACTATCAGAAAGGAAATGCAGGAATTGGATTTGTAAAGAATTTTTAATTTTTTTTGAAATGACTTTAAATATCATCCTTCTGTTTTTAGGAACAATAATAGCTTTTTGGATAAGCGCAATCTGTGGTGGCGGAGCGAGCCTGATTTTAATTCCTATTCTCAATTTTACTTTTACCAAGTTCAGTCGTTCCTTTCTCATTAACCATAGGTAGCTTCACAAGTTCTGTATCAAGAATTTCTGTTTTTAAAAAACATATCAAGTGGCAAATTTTCTTTTGGTTTGTGCCTTTTTCAATTCCGGCTGTTTTATTAGGAGCATATCTTATTAAATATATTAATCCCAATTACCTTCAATTAATTGTTGCTTTTTTCCTTATTGCCAATCTGCCGGAATTATTTAAAACAAATAAAATAAAACAGGAAAATCAAAAACCATATTCTAAGTTCTTATTAGCTGCTATAGGTTTTTTTGCGGGGTTTATCTCGGGTATTACAGGTGCAATCGGTTTGTTATTCAATCGTTTTTATTTGAGATTCGGGCTTAAAAAAGAAGAAATTGTTGCGACAAGAGCAGCAAATGAGGTTTTTCTCCATTTAATTAAACTGATTATTTATATTTCTCTTGGTCTATATTCATCAACTGCCTTATGGCTGGGAATGACAATAGCCGCAGCAACCATTCTATCATCTTATACCGTAAAATATATTCTGCCCTATTTAAGTGAATTTTTGTTCAAAAAAATAGGATACGGAGCCATGGTATTCTCGGGTATTCTCTTATTCATAGGAACCTCTGATAAAATAATTCAACAGGATAAAATTTCTTTATCTAGCAGCCATAAAACGTCTGAATCAGAATCTGTCATTTCCTGGAGAAATACCGATTTTATTATAGAATTTGCCTTTGATGACGGTTTTGAAGTGGAGCGACCGATACAATCTGATGAGCTGCCCAACATTCTCAAAGAAAAATACAACAGTCTGAAAAACCAGTATGACGCAATACATATCGAAAAAGTTTTCTCATTTGGCCAGCAACCAACCTATGAATTTTACTGCTATAGGAAGAATCTGATGATTAGAAAGCTGGAAATATAATACTTTTTAAGATTAAATAAAGTCTTATTCTTTAGAACTTAATACTTTCGGCGGGGCTTCCAGCCCCGCCGAAACTTTTCATGACTTTTGTCATATTTACAAATAAAAATCCTTAATTTTCGCCCTTCAAAATACAAAAACAGCCCTCTTGAAAGCAAAAAAAATCTATCAGCAGCTTTATTTTCAAGTTATTATAGCCATTGTTGCAGGAATTCTTTTAGGGAAATTTTATCCAGAATTGGGTGAAAAAATGAAGCCTTTAGGAGATGGCTTTATCAAATTGGTAAAAATGATCATTGCTCCCGTAATTTTCATTACCCTTACTCTGGGAATCGCCCATATGACTGATCTGAAAAAAGTGGGGAGAATTGCTGTGAAAGCTATGATTTATTTTGTTACTTTTTCAACATTAGCATTAATTATTGGACTCATTGTAGGAAATATTTTACAGCCTGGCCATGGTTTAAACATTGATCCTTCTACCCTTTCAGGTGATGTTTCACAATATCAGCAAAAAGCTCATGAAACTACATTGACAGGATTTATCATGAATATTATCCCAGAAACATTATTTAGTCCATTGGTAGGAGATAATATTTTACAAGTACTTCTGGTTGCTATTTTAATGGGAGTTGCCCTGGTTCTGACAAAAGAAAAGAGCCAGAAAGTAACTGATTTTTTACAAGATCTTTCCACTCCGGTTTTCAAAATTGTTCATATGCTGATGAAGCTGGCTCCTATCGGAGCTTTTGGGGCAATGGCTTTTACCATAGGAAAATACGGACTTCATTCGGTACTGAACTTACTATTTTTAGTAGGCACATTTTATATTACCTCCGTTCTTTTTATTGTGCTCGTTTTAGGTTCCGTTGCGTGGTATAATGGCTTTAATATTTTTAAACTGATGTATTATTTAAAAGAAGAACTTCTATTGGTATTGGGAACAAGTTCTTCCGAATCTGCACTTCCGGGAATTATGGAAAAACTGGAAAAAGCAGGCTGTTCAAGAGCTATCGTGGGACTGGTAGTTCCTACCGGATATTCCTTTAATCTCGACGGAACCAATATTTATATGACATTAGCTTCATTATTTATTGCCCAAGCTTTAAATATTCATCTTCCTATCGAAAAACAAATCATGCTGCTTTTGGTGGCAATGCTAAGTTCTAAAGGAGCAGCAGGAGTAACCGGAGCCGGCTTTGTAACATTAGCGGCCACATTAGCCGTAGTTCCTGAAATCCCGATTGCAGGAATGACTTTGATTTTAGGAATTGACAAATTTATGAGCGAATGTCGGGCTTTGACGAATGTGATCGGAAATTCGGTAGCGACTGTAGTTGTTGCCAACTGGGAAAAGCAATTAGATAAAGAACAATTGCATCTTGCCTTAGATCATCCAAGTGAAGTCGAAAAAAAGCTTGAAATTTAACCTTCACTAAAAAATCACATTTTTAAATTTTAATGATTTCAAATTATTTTTTTTGAATTTTACAACATTACACCATAAAGTTTATTAATTTTACCTTTGTACCTCATCATGATTATCAATATAATGATACCTGAAGACCTTTAGAGTCAGGTTACTTCATCATTAATTGAAAGGAGCTGCAAATTGCCAATAGATTTAGCGATTCAACTTAATTACCAAAGTAAAACTTTCGGAAAGTATTCTTTTATATAAAGCTGGAAATTTTCTCCTTGAAGTTGTATGCTGAAGACTTAAAAAAACAAACATCATCACTTTTAAATATATAATAACCACATGAAAAAAATCTTTACCTTTTTATTATCATTAACCCCTGGAACAGCTGTGTTTGCGCAATTAACAGTGATCCATGACTGGGCTGTCTTAACTTATTTTGATAAACCTACCGAAATGGCTATTGATACTTCAGGTAATCTGTATACAGCTAATTATGGCAGCTCTACTGTAAGTAAAATAGATCCAAATGGCACCGTAACGCAGGTTACTTTGGGGAATAATTCAATTCCCCGCGATATCGTCATAGATGCATCAGGAAATGTTTATACGGCAAATTTCGGAAATGATACTGTAAGTAAAATCACTCCGGCAGGCAGCGTTACTCAAGCCTGGATTACTCTACCAAGCGGCACTACCCCTTTCGCTATTGCCTTAGATGCCGCAAACAATATTTATACCGCAAACAATAATAAGACAGTCAGTAAGATATTGGCAAATGGTACAGCAATTACACAAGATTGGGCCTATTTAGCAACTGATGCGTATCCCAAGGATATTATTGTAGACAATTCAGGGAATGTCTATACCATTAATCAAAATAATACTGTTAGTAAAATAACACCAACAGGTATCGTAACAAATGCATGGGTTACTTTAGCAAATAATGCCAACCCACAAAACATTGTAATGGATACATCTGGTAATCTTTATGTAGCTAACCTTGGCAATAATACGGTTAGTAAAATAACTCCGGCCGGCAACGTGACTCATGCTTGGACTACATTAACGAATAATCCGGGACCTCTTTGTCTGAGCATAGATGCATCGGGTAATCTCTACACAGGTAATAACAACAGTACAGTGAGCAAAATATCTCCGACAGGTATTGTAACACAGGCTTGGGCTACTTTAGCCAGTGGTGGAACATACCCGCAAGGTATTGTAAAAAATGAAATAACAGGAGATGTTTATACCTGCAATTTTGGGGTGAGTACAATCAGTAAGATCACAGCTTCTCTGGCTACAAGTGAAATCAGCACCAACAGCAAAAATCTGATAATCTATCCAAATCCTGTAAAATCTATTCTTTACTTTTCGGAAGAGCTTTCGGAAATCAGCCTATTGGATATGAGCGGAAGAAAAATTTTGGAGAAAAGTGAAAAAACAGGAAAAATTGCTGTAGAAAATCTTCCAAAAGGTAATTATTTACTCACAGGTAAAGATAAAAACGGAAAAGAATATTCGGAAAAGCTGATAAAAGAATAATAGATTTAAAATTTTAAAACAAAAAAGCTACAAGAGACTTCTGTCTAATGTGGCTTTTTTTATTTAAAAGCCTATACCAGAATATTCAGACTTGAAGGCTGAACTTTGATATGAATAGGAGATTTTATTTTATTAAATTCTCCATCAAGGTGCCAATTCTTAGTATTTACCTTAAATTCAATTTCTGAAACAGGAAGATACGTTACATAATCATCGTCTTTCAGTTTTTTCGTAAACATTCTGTACGCAAATAATGCAGAATAGGTTAAAGGAAACTTTTTCACCAAAACAATATCGACTAAACCATCACTTTTACTGGCTTTTGGCGCGATGTAAGCGTTGTTTCCGAATTGACGGGTGTTGGCAATATTCAGCATCAGATATTTTCCGTTATATTGCTGATACTGCTCATCAAAAAACTTAACCTTAATCGGCTTATAATTAAAAAACGTTTTCAACGAAACTTTAATATAATTTTTAAATCCGCGGCTGGTTTTCTCAAACTCTTTTACCACCTTTCCGTCAAAACCGGTTCCAGAAACGTTTATTGACAGTTTATCATTAACGGTGAACGTATCTATTTTCCTGGATTTTTTGGCCTTAATTTTTTCCAAAAGCTCATCCAGATTTTTTCTGAAGTTGGTTTCATTGGAAAACCCATTTCCTGAACCTGCCGGAAAAATAGCTAAAATCTTTGGGGTATTAATAAGGTTTCTGGCAATGGTAGAAATTGTACCGTCTCCTCCTATGGCTACAAAAATATCTATATTCTGAAAGTTATCCTGAATAAAATCATCGGTTCCCTGAATAGATTCCGAAATATAATATAAAGGGTTCTCCACCTTTTTCTTTAGCTCTTCAAGAAAAGGCTGATAGTTTTTTTTTGCAGAAAAAGGGTTAATAATAAATGCTACACTTTCCATTGAAGCAAAAATAAAAAAATGCTTCCTTATAGAGAAGCATTTTAAAATTATTTAATTTTCATTCGTTCTTTAAACTGTGGAGTCAGTGTTCCGGCCAGCTCCTGCCAGGAAACAGGAATCGTAATATCGCCGGCTGCAAAAGCCGTTATTTCGTAAGGACTATAATGGAAATACAGATTTTTATCATCAAAATAAAAGTTTTCAGTAGCTGGAATGACTTCAACCAACAGCATATCAGAATTATTGATTTCACCCTTATCATCGGAAGCACCTCCATTCATTTTATTAACATTTTTCATCAGCAAAGCTTCCAGTTTATCTTTAGGCATTGAAGTGATATCTTTTAATTCTACTTTTTTATTATTCTTTACATCAAAAACTCTTTCGGAAAAACCATAATTATCGTGAGCACCTCCTTCATAAGAAGCCCAGCTATACTGTATATGAAGATAATCATTACTATTTGATTTCAGATCCATTCCAAGATCTGAATACCATTCCTGCGCAAATTTCATATCGGAGATCCACTCTTTTGAGTCTTTTTTAATACTGTTAAAATATTCATTCTTATTTTTTTCCAAAAGTGACTGAATTCCATTCTTAGAAAAATCCTGAACATTTTTATCTCCAAAATAAATACTATCTAAGAATTTTTTATCCTTAATACTCGGAAAAACCAACATTTTGGAAGAATATTTTATGGTCAGTGAGTCATTAAGCTTGATAGAATCATTCACCTTAACTGAATCGACAGAAAATTGTTCAGTTTGTGCTTCCTCGTTTGTTGTCAGGTTTGTCGTTTCAGATTTCTTACAGGCAGAAAAAGTGAAAAAGGCAGAAAGTGCCAAAACAGCAATTGTGTTTTTCATAGTTTTGATTTTGAATTTGATTTTCCTTTTTGCATGCAAAAACCATTCAAAAGATGAATGGTTTTAGAATTATTTTGAAAATTTCACTGTTTTTTATTTTTTCACAAGACTAATCACCTGATTTTCCTGTTTGGAAGCCACTCCCCAAATCTGCCTAAAAGCCGGATAATACTCTTTCGGATAATCTGCACTTGCCACTTTGGTCGTGGAAACAATTTCTAACTTATTTCCTTTTTGTTCTATGATGTAGTTGTATTCTATTTCTTTATCCTCAGTTACAATTTTTTTACTCTTTGGCATTTCTTCAATTGCATATCCTTCTGGGATTTCCAATACGACTTTTTTCACCCTTGTGTATGGAGAAATAAAATCAATAGGATATTTACGTTCTTCTGTCTGATCAAATTCATTGGACGTTTTATTCAAAAAAAGCATTGGATTGATAATGATTTTTTTACCTACTTTATCAATCATATTCTCAGAAGAAAATTTCATCGTGCTTTCAAAATCTCCATTTTCAAGAACTTTTGAATCGATATTGGTAAAATCTACAGAAAAATTCTCTTTATATTGTTTTTTATACTTATCGGCATTATCATCATAACTTTCTTTAGCAAACATGGCATAGGCACCTGTATCTTTATCTGAATAACTTCCTGAAACGCTCCCATCATCATTAATTTTAGCGTCTACGGTCAAATAAGTGAAACTTGGTTTTGCATTTACCATAGTTAATTGTTGAACTTTTTCCTTTGCCATCAGAATCCCGAACTGATTCCAGTCTCTTGGTGGCAACTGATCTATTGAAGACTGTTTTGATGTTGCATCATATAGATGGAAGCCATCTTTTGTCTGAATTGCAGCAATTACAAAGTTCATGTTTGAAACATTGGGTGAAGCAATATTGATTAAACCATGATTTATTGTAGAAATTGTCAATGGATCCGCTTTAATTCCGGCTTCACGAAGCATCATCACCAAAAAAAGATTAATTTCTGCTGCATTTCCCGTTTTAGTTTCAAGCATTTTTTTGATTCCATCTTCTACATAAATTCCCCTGTCCTGATTCCATGTAAAAGTATTTTTCACATAATCGAAAACAGCATTTGCTTTTTCTAATTCATTAGAAATTCCTGCAATATTGGTTGGCATATTTTCCTTTGCCAACTTTGTTTTTTTTAATTCCCCTCCAAAATCTTCATTTTCATAAAGCCTTTGCTTGATCTGCTCCCAGGATGAGGAAAACAATTTTAACTCTCTAAAATTCGTGGAATGAATTTCTGCACTTACTTTTGTTCTGTAATTTCTATCATTACTTACAAATTTTTCAGTTTTAAAACCTTTTACATTTTCATAACCAAATCTATAAGTTCTGTAGTTGGTACCGTATAATGTTCTTTCATCGACTTCTCTGTATTTTGGACTTAAAAACCCTGTATAATTTACATTATACGAAATATTTGAAGGACTATCCAGAACATATTCTGTATATAAAGATGGAGTATCTGTCTCAATTAGAATTTCCGGAATACTAAATAGGAACGGTGAAGTAACCTCATATTGATATTCAATAACAGAACCGTTTTTTACATTTGGAAATGCAAATTTTGTAATAGAAACATTTTTACTCTCTTTGCTTTTATATTTTGAGCTTTTGTCAACTTTCGTTGCAACCGAACTTCCATTTTCAAGATTATAGGTAAAAGCTTTCATTTTAGTAAGTGTTTCCTGATCACTTCCATTTTGATAAAGAGGAATCTCTAAATTCAGCCAATCTTCAGCTTTGTCTTTGTCATAGATTTTAACTCTATAAAAAGTTCTTTTAATCAGATTACCAGTAGTATTATCTATACTGAAATGTACTGATTTATATAATATTTCTGCAGGTGCATTCTCATCCAAAGTCGATTTCTGTTTAGACAGGTCTGCATCATTAAATTTAGGAGAATTAAGGAATTCATGCTTTTGTGCCTCAATGAAAATAAAATTCATTGAGCAAATAGCTATCATTATAATTTTTTTCATGCTTAGATTTTAGATATTAAAATTTTAGAGTTGTCCAGGTTAAGTGTTTTTTTTCTGAAATTAATATAATCGTTATATTTTTCTTTAGGATAAAGTCCTTTGTTGATTCTGATTGTTCTGTTTACCTTTAATTCATCACCGTTTTTGACAAAATTTAATTTGTAGGTTCCAAATTCAGAATTAACAGTTACATTTTCGGGAATTTCATCAAGCTTGTAATTTTTAGGAACTATGAAATTGATTTCGTATTCATCTTCAAACGACTGTCTCAGTTCAAAAGGTAATTCCCGGTTTTCATCAGTTTTATAAACTGTATTGGAATAAATAGGTACTGCTCTGAAAATGATACTGCTGCCTGCATTTTTTGAATAATTATGGGCCTTAAAATCAAGATCAAACTTTGCAATCGCATTATCTTTATCATTAAGAAAATTTTTCATTTCAATTTTTTCAAAATTCAAGATATCTAATGAATTTTTCATCACTTCATTTCTTTCTTTCGGATTCAAATTGGTAAGCACCAAATTATTATCATATTGAATTCCAGTATAAGAGAAATTTCCTTCGCCAACAATACTGTTGTCTTCATTTAACTTAATTTTCAAAAACTGTTTTTCTTTATTTTGTTCAGCAGGATAGGAAGGAGTGTCAATTATTTCAATTCCTTCTTGTTTAACAGCAAGAACATTTCTATCTGTTGTAGTATAACTTAGATGATTAAAAGCAATTTGCTGAGATGTATTTTCCAACCAAATATTTCCTTTTTCTGTAGGAACCATTAAAATAATATGATTTCCCCCCATTTTTGGAAAATCCTTATCAAATGAAATAGGTGAAGAGTCAGAATTAATTTTACAATAATAAGAAGGAATTCCTGCCTCATCTAACAAAGTTTTCATGTACGTTGATAATCCTTTACAATCACCATATCCTTTTTTCTGAACCTCATCCGGAAGCATCGGTTGCCAACCTCCAATTCCCAACGCCACAAAAATATACCTTGTTTTACTCTGCATATATTGGTAGATCTTTCGTACTTTCTCCTCCTTCGTCCCTTGCAAATTCAAGGAAGCAACTTCGGCTTTAATGGCCGGAGTAGATACAAAAACAGGTTCTAAAATATTCTTGTAATACCAAGATCCAAAATCTTTCCAGTTATTAATCGTCCCTTGCTTTCCTTCCAAATTAAATTTCGTAAGAGCAAAACTAACTTTTGGCAAAATTTTTATCGGTTGTGGCAACAAAAACGCATCATCTATCGCCGGAACATTTTTATAAGTATATATTTTTTCACCTGCATTATCGCTTTCTACAACCGACGTATAATTATATTGTGAAGGATAGGTTTTTGACTTAAGTTCAATCCCGGATTTGTTGATGATTTTCATTTGAGCCTCCTCCAAAGAGACATTTGTGGATCTAAAAGGAACAAAGTCAGGTAAGAAAACCGTATTTTCTTCACCAATCTGATATGAAAATTCAACCGTATAAGGATATTGAGTCGGAGTATATGATAAAGCTAACACCCTGCTATTAGAATAAAAAGTACCCTGATTGTTATTGGCAAAATCACCAAAATCAGACTTGGAATATGATTTTATCTTCTTTCCGGCATCATCATAAATATTAACCTTAACATCTGAAATATTATCCCCTTTTTCATAAGGAATCGCAATCACAGCTTTTTCATCACCATCCTTGTTTAAAACAGTGGTTACGTTTGTATATTGATATTTAATATCATTAATAGAGTTAATTTGAATTGTTGTAAGATCCTTCCTGATAACAGCATTTGCATTTTTCTTTAAATTTTCAGGAATCGTAGAAGCGGGAAAATTTTGAGCGTAATAAAAAGAAGCCATCGAAAGTGCTCCAATACAAAATATTTTCATCATGGTTATTAAAAATAAGGCAAAAATAGTGAAATCTAATAACTGTTGAAAATATTTTTTTGTACTAAAAAGTTTTTAATAGTTGTAAAATAAAAAAGACTTCATTGCTGAAGTCTTCTTATTTATAATTGTAAGAATTTATTATGCATCAATTTTTGCATATTTAGCATTCTTTTCGATAAATTCCCTTCTTGGCGGAACTTCATCTCCCATCAACATAGAGAAAACACTGTCAGCTTCTACTGCATTATCAATAGTAACCTGCTTTAAAATTCTGTGTTCCGGGTTTAGAGTAGTTTCCCAAAGCTGCTCAGGATTCATCTCCCCAAGACCTTTGTAACGCTGAACTTCAACACCTTTCCCATCCGGAGACATTTCTAAAGTGAACTCTTCACGCTCTTTTTCATTATAAGCATATTGCTTTTTATTACCTTTTTTCAATAGATATAAAGGCGGTTGAGCGATATAGATATATCCATTCTCAATTAATTCTTTCATATATCTGAAGAAGAATGTCAAGATCAAGGTAGAAATGTGAGAACCATCAATATCGGCATCGGTCATGATTACGATTTTGTGATATCTCAGTTTCGACATATTCAATGCCTTACTGTCCTCTTCTGTTCCTACAGAAACTCCAAGCGCAGTATAAATATTCTTAATTTCTTCGTTATCATATACTTTATGAAGCATTGATTTCTCAACGTTCAAAATTTTACCTCTTAACGGAAGAATCGCCTGGAAAAATCTGTCACGACCTTGTTTTGCCGTTCCACCCGCGGAATCTCCCTCCACTAAGAAGATCTCAGATTCTTCAGGGTTTTTAGATGAACAGTCAGATAATTTACCCGGAAGTCCGGAACCTCCCATCGGAGATTTTCTCTGAACCATTTCACGGGCTTTTTTCGCAGCCTGTCTAGCTTTTGCAGCTAAAACAACTTTTTGTACGATCTGTTTCGCTTCCGTTGGGTTTTCTTCCAGGAAATTGGTAAGCATTTCCCCTACAATTTTATCTACAGCACCGGAAACTTCGGAGTTACCTAATTTCGTTTTGGTCTGTCCTTCAAACTGAGGTTCCATCACTTTTACAGAAACTACCGCCGTAAGACCCTCACGGAAGTCATCCCCGGTAATTTCAACTTTTTCTTTCTGAGGAATTCCTAAGTCATCCGCATATTTCTTCAAAGTTCTCGTTAACGCACGTCTGAAACCTGCCAAGTGAGTTCCTCCTTCATGGGTATTGATATTATTTACATAAGAGTGAAGGTTCTCGTTAAATGAAGTATTATAACGCATCGCAACCTCAACAGGAATATCATCTCTTTCCCCCTCCATGAAAATTACATTTTCCATGATCGATTCACGGTTTCCATCGATGTATGCTACGAATTCCTTCAGACCGCCTTCTGAATGGAAGACTTCAGTTCTGAAAGAACCATCATCCAGCTTTTCTCTTTCGTCTGTAAGGGTAATTGTGATTCCTTTATTAAGGTAAGAAAGCTCCCTTAAACGGCTTGCTAATGTATCATAGTTATATACTAATTCTGTAAAAATAGTATCATCCGGCTGGAAGAACTGTTTTGTTCCTCTTTTTTCGCTGTGCCCTATTTCTTCAACACCTGTCTGAGCTTTTCCTCTTGAATATATCTGCTGATAAATATTTCCGTCTCTGTAAACAGTAGTGATCATTTCATTGGAAAGTGCATTCACACACGATACCCCAACCCCGTGAAGACCACCCGAAACCTTGTAAGAATCTTTATCGAACTTACCTCCGGCTCCGATTTTTGTCATTACAACTTCAAGAGCAGATTTTTGTTCTTTTTCGTGGAAGTCAACGGGAATACCTCTACCGTTATCGCTAACCTCGATTCCGTTTCCTTCTTTAATGCTGACAAAGATAGTATCGCAGTACCCTGCCAATGCTTCGTCAATAGAGTTATCTACTACTTCATAAACCAAATGATGGAGACCTCTTACTCCCACATCACCAATGTACATTGAAGGACGCATACGCACGTGCTCCATTCCTTCCAATGCCTGAATACTACTAGCTGTATATTGTTTCTGACTCATATCAAATTTTAAAAACTTTGCTCAATGCAAAGACTCACAAATATCGTGATTTTTTTCGAGGTATGAAAGTTAAAATATGTCAAAAAAAGAGAGACTTTTCAACAAAAAAATTGGTGATTTATTTTAAAAAATATCAAAGTTAAAACCTATTCTTTAAACGAATACTGTTGTAAATCATACCGAGCATCAATAATTTATGCTTAAATTTATTTACTCAAAAAGTTGATTTTATGGATGATTTTCTGGCTGCCCGTTCGCAGATGGCAATGTCACTCGGTTTTCATATCATATTTTCCTGTGTAGGTATGGTAATGCCTTTTTTGATGGCATTTGCCCACTGGAAATATTTAAAGACAAATAACGAAGTTTATAAAGGCCTTACCAAAGCCTGGAGCAAAGGGGTGGCCATCCTTTTTGCTACAGGAGCCGTTTCCGGAACCATGCTTTCTTTTGAACTAGGATTGCTTTGGCCCCAATTCATGAAACACGCCGGACCTATTTTCGGAATGCCTTTTTCATTGGAAGGAACCGCATTCTTTATTGAAGCTATTGCCATTGGTTTTTTCCTGTACGGATGGGACAGGTTTAATAAATGGTTTCACTGGTTCTGCGGATTTTTGGTTGGATTAAGCGGTCTGGCTTCCGGAATTTTAGTGGTTGCAGCCAATGCATGGATGAATTCTCCTGCCGGATTTGATTATGTAGACGGACAATATTTAAATATAGATCCTATTAAAGCTATGTTTAATGAAGCTTGGTTTCCTCAGGCTCTGCATATGACAGTTGCAGCATTTTGTGCGACAGGATTTGCGGTTGCCGGTGTTCATGCTTATTTAATTATGAGAAAAAAGAATGTGGAATTTCATACCAAAGCATTCAGTATTGCTGCAGGATTCGCATTAATCGGAGCATTTGGAGCACCTTTAAGCGGTGATGTTGCCGCTAAATCTGTTGCCAAGAGACAACCTATCAAATTAGCTGCAATGGAAGCTCATTTTGAAACTGAAAAAGGAGCATCTTTTGTAATTGGAGGAATTCCTGACGAGAAAAAAGAAGAAATAAAATATGCTGTAAAAATTCCGAAAGTCCTAAGTTTTCTGGTTGCCAATGACTTTAATGCTGAAGTAAAGGGTTTAAAAGATTTTCCAAAAGACGAATGGCCTCCGGTTGCGGTTGTACACTACGCCTTTCAGATTATGATATTCTTTGGAGTTGTGATGATTATTATTGGAGTGGTTTATTTATATGCTTTCTTTTTCAAAAAAGAATGGCTTAATAAAAAATGGCTATTAAAAACCTTTTTATATGCTACCCCCTTCGGATATATTGCTTTGGAAGCAGGCTGGACAGTAACCGAAGTTGGAAGACAGCCCTGGATTATCTATGGGATCATGAGAACAGTTGAAGCGGTAACTCCGATGCCGGGAATTCAGTATTCGTTTTACTTTTTCACAGCAATTTTCGTTTCGTTATCATTGATTATTGTGTTCCTTTTGAGACGACAAATACAAATGGTTCCGAGATTATATGATCCTACAGATGCTCAGTTTAATCCTAAAAACAAGAAATTATGATTTACGTCGTTATAGGTTTTCTTTGGCTATCAATTTGCCTGTATGTGATTTTGGGAGGAGCTGATTTCGGAGCCGGAATTGTAGAGTTTTTTACAAAGAAAAGAGCCCGTGATAAAACAAAAGAGATCATGTATGAATCTATTGCACCGGTTTGGGAAGCGAATCATATGTGGCTGATTATTGCCATTGTAATTTTGTTTGTAGGTTTTCCTGAAATTTACACCACACTTTCCACTTATCTTCATATTCCATTAGTATTAATGCTAGTCGGAATCATTGCGAGAGGAACTGCATTCACCTTTAGACATTATGATGCTGTAAAAGATGATTGGCAGGATGTTTATACTCAAATCTTTTATTTTTCAAGCTTATTAACTCCATTTTTCTTAGGATTAATTGCCGCTGCAACGGTTTCTCATTCTATCAATCCTAATGCAACAAACTTTTTAGATTTATATATTTTCAGCTGGCTGAATTGGTTCGGTATTACTGTAGGATTGTTTACCGTTTCCATTTGTGCTTATCTGGCTTCGGTTTTTGCGTTAAGAGAAACCAATGACCGATTAGAATTAGGTTTAATGATCAAAAAGTCCAAGCAGACTATGGTCTTTGTAGTGATCACAGGTATTTTAGTATTTTTCACTGCTTATATTTCCGATATCCCATTAGTCATGTGGGTATTTTCTAAACCTTTGGGAATAATGGCTGTTTCATTTGCTACGATTTGTTTAGTTCTTATTCTTCGTGCCATGAACAGACAGAAGCTTCTCCCTGTAAGAGCTTTAGCAGGATTTCAGGTAGTTATGATTCTGGTTGCGGCCACGTATCAACACAACCCCAATATTATCCTTTTTGCTAATGGAGAGCACCTTTCTTTACTGGAGCAAGCTGCTGCACCGAAAACAATTTCCGCACTGGGTTGGGCATTGATGTTGGGCTCTTTATTTATTCTGCCATTTTTATTTTATCTGATGGCTTCATTTAGTAAGTTGAGAAAATAAGAATTGACAAAAAAGGTTTCGGCGGCAGCGAAGCTGCCGCCGAAACCCTTTTTTATTTATTTTTTTAGCAAAACAATTTCAACCCGTCTGTTCTTAGTCCGATCCGATTCTGTTTGTTCAGGGTATACAACAGGATTAAGATGCCCCGCACCTTCTATTTTTATACGTTTAGCATCAATTCCCATCGCCAATAAGAAATCTTTGATCGACTGTGCCCGTGTAAAAGAAAGATTAAATGTTCCCAGATCCTGATCTTCACCATCAAAATTTTCATAATCACAGCAAATATGCCCCAGAAGCTCAACCTCAAGGGTCGGATTTTCGTTTAAAATTTTATACAGCTGATATAATTTCGGTTTTGCCTGCGGAAGCCAGACATGACGACCGCCAATAAAATTGACATCCGGTAAAGAAAAAGTATCTTTTACTTTCATTGCCGCAACCTTCATATCAAAAAAGCTAGGATAAACTTTTCTTGAAATTTTCTCCCCTTTCTCAAAATACCGTTCAATAAAAATATCAACACGACGATTTTTCGCCAATAAATTTTCTGAACTGTTATCGTTAATCTGTTTAGAGATTCCTAACCCTTCAGAACTGCCCAAATGAATATTTTTACCGATTTTAGTTTTTAAATAATCACTTACTGTTTTCGCTCTGTTTTCAGACAATGTTTTATTTAGCGCTTCATTTCCTAAAGGATTTGCATTGCCAAAGATTCTAAAAATAAGCTTTGTATCAAGTTTCGCCAAGCTATCCAGTTTTCGTTTTGATTCATTACTCAACTCATAACTGTTATTTTTAAAATAAATAGAAGTAAGCGTCTGCGAATACACAACTGTAGAGAAGAAAAGTAAAAACAAAAAGGCTTTCATCAGGATTGTTTTCTTACAAACGCAAAATAACAGAAAATAGTTCAAGTTTCAGGTATTTTAGAAAAAAGTTCCGGCGGAAGCTTCACTTCCGCCGGAACTAAATTTATTTCGAATTAATTTAAACCAATTTCATCAAAAGGCTTTCCTCAATTTTTTCCACTTTTACCAAATTCGCTTTGGTCAGAGTTTTCGAGGCTTTGTCCCATTTTTTTCCTGAAAGTTTAGATTGTTCTTTTACTTCAGCTAAAGCAATCTGCTCTCCTGATTTCAGAATTTCAAGGATTATTTTTTCATCGTCTCCCAATTCAATTTGAGGAATTGCTTTCTCCGGTCTCATCTGAGGGAAGAACAATACTTCCTGAATAGATGCATTATTCGTTAAGAACATGATCAATCTGTCCATTCCGATTCCTAATCCTGAAGTTGGTGGCATACCGTATTCAAGGGCTCTTAAGAAGTCTTCATCGATAAATTGTCCTGCTTCATCATCTCCTTTCTCAGACAATCTCAACTGATCTTCAAAACGTTCTCTCTGATCGATCGGATCATTCAACTCAGAATAGGCATTGGCAATTTCTTTTCCGCACACCATTAATTCGAAACGCTCTGTAAGACCTTCTTTGCTTCGGTGTTTCTTGGTAAGCGGTGACATTTCGATCGGATAATCCGTAATGAAAGTCGGTTGGATGAAGTTTCCTTCACATTTTTCACCGAAAATCTCATCAATTAATTTTCCTTTCCCCATCGTTTCGTTAACATCGATTCCGATAGATTTAGCAAAATCAAACAATTCCTGCTCAGTTTTTCCCGTGATATCATAACCTGTGAATTTCAGGATAGCATCTGTCATTGAAATCCTTTGATAAGGCGCTTTGAAATCAACCTCGTGTTCACCGAATGTAGCTTTTGTCGTTCCGTTTACCTGAATGGCACAGAATTCCAATAGTTTTTCTGTGAAATCCATCATCCAGTTGTAATCTTTATAGGCTACATAGATTTCCATAGCCGTAAATTCAGGGTTATGCGTTCTGTCCATTCCTTCATTTCTGAAGTTTTTAGAGAATTCATAAACTCCGTCGAATCCACCAACGATCAATCTTTTCAGATACAATTCATTTGCAATTCTTAAATATAATGAAATATCTAAAGCGTTGTGATGGGTAATAAAAGGTCTTGCAGCAGCTCCACCAGGAATTGACTGTAAGATTGGAGTTTCAACCTCAAAATATCCTGCATCATTAAAGAAAGTTCTCATGGCATTGAACAGTTTCGTTCTTTTCACGAAAATTTCTTTCACCTGAGGATTTACCGTTAAGTCAACATAACGTTGTCTGTATCTCATTTCAGGATCGTTAAATCCATCATGAACTACTCCATTTTCGTCAGTTCTTGGTTGTGGAAGTGGACGTAAAGATTTCGTTAAAAGTGTAAAGTTTTTAACCAAAACTGTTTTTTCCCCTACCTGAGTCGTGAACAATTCCCCTTCTACCCCAATAATATCTCCTATATCTAAAAGGTGCTTGTAAACTTCATTATATAATGTTTTATCCTCACCTGTACAGATTTCGTCTCTGTTAAAATATACCTGAATTTTACCTGTAGAATCCTGTAGTTCCGCAAAAGATGCTTTCCCCTGAATTCTTCGGGACATCAATCTTCCTGCAATCTTCACCTGTTTACTTTCAGAAAAATTCTGTTTTATAGATTCCGTAGTATCTGTAATTACATATTCATCTGCCGGGAATGCGTTGATTCCCATTTCAACAAGCTTATTCAGCTTTTCTCTTCTAATGATTTCCTGTTCTGATAATTGCATTTTTTATTTTTTCTAAAAGCGTACAAATTTAGTGATTTTTCCATAAAAAAAGACAGCAGAATTCTGCCGTCTCTAAAATATTTTTAAATGGATGTTATTTCTTTTTGAGTGATAAAATATAACTTACCATTTTTTTCGCATCTTCTTTAGACACCTGAGAATGAGGTTGCATAGGCACACTTCCCCAAACTCCGCTCCCTCCTTCTATGATTTTTGCAGCCAAAGCATCAATATCTTTTTCAGAATACTTATCTGCTATTTCCTGATACGACGGGCCAATCATTCTTTCACTTACCGAGTGACAACCGGAACAATCTAATGTTTCAATAATCTGGTCTCCGGAAAGATGAGCATTGGTTGCCTCTACTGGTTGTGCAGATGTTTCAGAAACTGAAGCCTGTTCTTTTTTAGTACAGGAAAATATCAGCATACCCAAACATCCTGCCAATACTAATTTCTTCATTATTTTTTCGTAAGAGTATCTGCTTTTGCTTCATTTGCAGGAACTGATACAGCAGCATTTACATCTACTGATTCAGTTTTTTTGGCAGTAGAATCTACTACAGTTGGTGCATCCGGCTCCGGCAACATCGTGTTGCTGTCTTGTAAGTCATGATTAGGCTTTTTTGAACAACTAACTGCCAATAAACCTCCGATAAACGCGATTGCTAATACTTTTTTCATTATTTTTCCTATAAAATTTAGACAAAAATATAAAAAATATTGCTTGTGTAGCGTATAAAATACTTTTTAATCATTGTAATCAGAAATTGTATTTTTGTGTAAACCTGAAAATTATGATTATCATTTCAAAAATCTTATTTTTCTTAAGTCATCACGGCTTTTATGCAGTGATTATCTTTATTTTGTTCTTCGGAATTATTGCTTATTTAACTAAAAAAGCATGGTGGCTCATTGTAATCCTTCCGTTTTCAATCATTAACGGAATTGGAGGTCAATTTATCAATGCCTGGTTTTTAAATCAATATGGTGTAGAAAGCACTGCCATTATTACATCCGATATAGAGACCAGTTCGACACTTAATGATCAGTATATTCATGATTACGAAGCTATTGTAAAAAAGCAGGACGGAAAATATGTAGATACTTATTTTTCAACAACTTCAGCTGCCATATATCCTATTGAAAATGCAATAAGAATTCCGAGAACGGAACAAGAATTTCCTGTTAAATACATTCCCGGATATGAAAAAAACATTGTTATCCTTTATCAGAAATCCAATGAAGGAAAACAGCTGAAGGAATACGAAAAAATAAGACCCATCAACACTGCCAGAATAAAGTATGAAGCAGATCCTACCAATAAAGATTTTATCCGGGAATACCTCAATGCTCTGGAAGATTATCTCACAACATATGACAATCAGGAATACAAAAACAAAGCTAACCAACTGAAAAAAGAACTGAATTCTATGAAATAAGAATAAATGCCATGCAATAAAAGAGAATTCATACTGCTTGCTTTTTTTAAGTATCAAACATGACAAAAAGAATATTCTGGAGTATTTATTAAACCATGAAGTGGATCTTAACAAAGAATGTGGTAATCAGACTCCACTAATGGTTGCTGCGAGATATGGTAAATTGGATTTTGCAAAACTTCTTCTGAAAAAAGCTAATAGAAATGCAAAGAACGAAAAAGGAGAAACAGCAAAAGAGTTTGCGGTTCAGTATAACCACCCCGAAATGACTTCAATTTTAAAATAATAAAAAAACTTCCGTAAAGGAAGTTTTTTTATTTCAGCCTTTGTACATTGCAATAAAATTTTATCAATTTTTATTTTTCATTTCAAAAAATTATCTACATTTGCATCATGATTAATTCAAACAACAAATTTTGGTGGTGGCATTCAAACTCCTCGTCGGGTCTGAAGCTATACTCTTGTTGTTAATTGACAGCCGGAATATTATAGAAAATATACAGAGACTTTGACGATTTCGTTAAAGTCTTTTTTTATTGCTAAAAATTAAAACACTACCCATGTTCAAACAAAAAATCAACATAAAAACCACCTCAAAAAAAATGCTGGGAGATCTGCAGACTCCCATGAACATCTATCTGAAAATAAGAGATCAGTTTCGTGATACGATTCTTTTGGAAAGCTCGGATGCTAAAAATATGGATCATAATTTCTCATTCATTGCCATTAATGCGATTGCAGGCATAGAAATTAAGAACCTTAAAGAGTTTGAGGTCAAATTCCCGGGTGAGAACCCTGAGAAACATCTTTTAGCAGATTATTCTGTTCCGGATCTCTTAAATCAATTTTCAAAGTCTTTTATTTGCAGCGGCACTAAGGATTCTATAGAAGAAACCGCCCAGAGCCTTTTTGGATATACCAGTTTTGAAGCCGTACAATTTTTCGAAAACCTTACATTTAAAGCCCAAAGTAAGGAAGTAGAAATTCCGATTCTGCGTTACAGACTTTATCAATATGTTATTGCAATCAATCATTACAACGATGAAATGCACATTATTGAAAATCAAATCAAAAATTTAAAATCTGAGCTATATCTCTTAGAAAGTCTGATCAAAAATCAGAATTCGGTTATTTATCCTTTTGAAAAAACAGCAGAAGAAACTTCGAATATTACCAATGAAGAATATATCGAATTGGTAAAAACAGCCCAGAAACACTGTATGAGAGGAGATGTTTTCCAATTGGTTCTAAGCAGAAGATTCGAACAAAAATTCAAAGGAGATGAATTCAATGTATATCGAGCGCTACGAAATATTAATCCCTCTCCTTACCTATTCTTTTTTGATTATGGAGATTATAAACTCTTCGGATCAAGCCCGGAAAGTCAGCTCATTATTAAAGATAATAAAGCCATCATTCATCCAATTGCCGGAACTTTTAAAAGAACAGGGCATTTTGAGACCGATCTACAGTCTATTGAAACACTAAAAAACGATCCGAAAGAAAATGCAGAACATACCATGTTGGTAGATTTAGCAAGAAATGATTTAGGAAAACTAGGAAAAAATATAACCGTTACCAAACTCAAAGAAATACAGCTTTTTTCTCATGTTATTCACATGGTAAGCGAGGTGACGGCAGAATTGGAGAAAAACACTAATCCTTATGAAATGGTTGCTGCCACTTTTCCTCAGGGCACTTTAAGCGGAGCACCTAAACATAAAGCTCTTCAGCTAATAAATACCTACGAAAAAGATTCGAGAGGTTATTACGGAGGCTGCATCGGAATGGTTGGCTTAAACGGAAGCTGTAATCAGGCTATCATGATCCGTACTTTTTTAAGCAAAAACAACACGTTATATTACCAGGCTGGAGCCGGAATAGTAGCCAAATCCAATGCTGAAAGTGAGCTCCAGGAAGTGAACAACAAACTTAACGCTCTGAAAAAGGCCATCGAAAAGGCAGAAAAAATATAACATCCATCCATTATAAATAATCCATAATGAAAATATTAGTCTTCGACAATTACGACAGCTTCACTTATAATTTAGTTCAAATGATCGAAAGAATTTTGAATACAAAAGTTGATGTGGTAAGAAATGATGAAATTAAGCTGGAAGAAATTGAAAAATATGATAAGATTATTCTTTCGCCCGGTCCGGGAATTCCTGAAGAAGCCGGAATTTTACTGGATGTCATTAAAGAATATGCTCCCACAAAGAGTATTTTAGGCGTTTGTCTTGGTCAACAGGCAATTGCAGAAGCTTTTGGAGGAACCTTAATTAATCTTAGCGAAATTTATCACGGTGTTGCTACAGAAGCCATCCAAACCAGTGAACATAAACTTTTTAATGATTTGCCACAGACTCTGGAAGTCGGAAGATATCACAGTTGGGCAGTTAATCCCGAAAATTTCCCCGAAGAGCTGGAAATTACCAGTACAGACAGTAAAGGAATGATTATGAGTTTACAACACAGAACCTATGATGTTCACGGTGTTCAGTATCACCCTGAAAGTATTTTAACACCGGATGGAGAAACCATCATTAAAAACTTTCTTTTGAATTAAATAATATGAAAGAAATTCTGCAATATCTTTTCAATCACCATACTTTGTCCAAATCTGAGGCAAAGGCCATCATGATTGAGATTGCCCAAAATAAGTTCAACGCAACAGAAGTTACTGCCTTTATAAGTATTTTCCTGATGCGAAACATCACATTACCGGAGCTGGAAGGCTTTAGGGAAGCATTATTACAAATGGCTGTTCCTGTAGATCTGGATGCAAGTGACGCCATTGATGTTGTTGGGACCGGCGGCGACGGAAAAAATACGATCAATATTTCTACGTTGGCAAGTTTCGTGATTGCAGGAACAGGACAAAAAGTAATTAAACACGGAAATTATGGAGCTTCAACAATTACCGGAGCTTCTAATCTTTTAGAAGAGCTGGGATACCAGTTCAAAATTAGTTCAGAAGAACTAAATGACGATCTGCAAAAAACCAATATTTGCTTTTTACATGCTCCTTATTTTCATCCCGCTTTAAAATCTGTGGTAAGCTTGAGAAAATCTTTAGGACTGAGAACATTTTTCAACTTATTAGGTCCTTTAGTAAATCCTGCAAAACCCAAATATTCCATGATTGGAACGTACAATCTGGAAATTGCAAGAATATATCAGTATCTGCTGCAAAAAGATGAAAAAGATTTCGTTTTGGTTCACGGAATGGATGGTTATGACGAAATAAGCTTAACACAGGACAGCAAGATTATTACAAAAGAAGGAGAAAAAATCTATTCACCGGAAGAACTTGGTTTTGAAGCCGTTACTCCTCAAAGTATAGAAGCCGGCAAGAACACGCAGGAAACCGCAAAAATTTTCAGAAATATTTTGGAAGGAAAAGGTGCAGAATCGCAAAATGCGGTTGTTTTGGCCAATGCTGCAGTTGCATTGCATCATACCAATAAGTTTGGAAACTATGAGAATTGTTTGAATTTGGCGAAAGAAAGTTTGTTTAGTGGTAAAGCATTGAACAGCTTGGACTCTTTGATAAACTAATAATAATGAACTTTAATTGTCATTCAGAACGGAACGCAGTAAAGTGAAAAATCTAACACAAACAAATGAAAAATTTTGGAACTCATAACTATTACGTTTACATCTTGACAAATTATAATAAAACCGTTCTCTATGTCGGAGTTACTAACGATTTGAAAATTAGACTTCATCAGCATAATAATCCTAAACAAGGAGATAAATTACATTTTACAACAAAATACAAATGCTTTTATCCGATTTATTATGAGCATTTTCAAGATATAGAACAGGCAATTGCAAGAGAAAAACAAATTAAAGGTTATTCCAGAATAAAAAAAGATAAATTAGTAAATACTTTTAATCAGAATTGGGATTTTTTAAATGATTCGATTGAATAATCACAAGCTAAAAATTATATCTCTATCGTTCCAATGAAGGACTAAGTAAGCTAAGAATATATTTCTCACTTCATTTCATTGCGTTCGAAATGACAGATTGAAAATTAAAACATAATGACAATTCTTGACAAAATAATAGAAAGAAAAAAACAGGAAATTTCGGATTCAAAATCAAAAATTTCTTTGCAACAGCTGAAAGATTCAGAATTTTTCGGAAGAGAAACCTATTCTTTAAAAGAAACCATAAAATCAAAATCCGGAATTATTGCCGAATTTAAAAGACAATCTCCTTCCAAAGGAATAATTAATGATAAAGTTTCGCCATTAGAAGTTGTTTCTGCGTACGAAAAGTTAGGGGCAAGCGGAATTTCAATCTTAACGGATAAAGACTTTTTTGGGGGAAGCTTTGAAGATATTTTAAATGTGAGAAATCACATCCATATTCCCATTCTGCGAAAAGATTTTATGATTGATGAGTATCAGTTTTATGAAGCAAAAAATATGGGAGCCGATGCCGTATTGCTTATTGCAGCTTGCCTTTCACCACAACAGATATTGGAATTTACCGAGCTCTCTCATGAATTGGGGCTGGAAGTATTGTTGGAAATCCATACGGAAAATGAACTAAAACATTATAACCCGAATATAGAGATGGTGGGAATTAACAACCGGAACTTAAAAGATTTTAAAGTTGATCTGCAACATTCAGTTCAATTGAAAAATCTGCTTCCCGAAAACGTCTTATCTGTAGCAGAAAGTGGTATTTACAACATTCAGGATTATCTTTATTTAAAAGAAAAAGGATTTGATGGCTTTTTAATGGGTGAATATTTTATGAAAAATACAAATCCTGCTCAAGCATTTGAAGAATTTATTTCCAATATAAGAATTGAATAATGGCTAAAATTAAAGTTTGCGGCTTGACGAGATTAGATCAGGTTCAGGAATTGATTTCTTTGAACACAGACTTTCTGGGCTTTATTTTCTATGAAAAATCCCCGCGATATGTTTTGGATCATCTGGATTTAGAAGAAATTTCAAAGATTCGGCATCATGGAAAGGTTGGTGTATTTGTCAATGAAACTGTCGAAAGAATTATTGAAATATCCGAAAAAGCAGATTTAAATTTCATCCAGCTTCACGGAGATGAAAGTGAGGACTTTATTGTTAAACTAAAACAAAAAATCAACCCAGAGATTAAAATAATTCAAGTAATCAGAATAGGAAATCAACCTCCAAATGAATTGCAGAAATCTATCAATCAGAACCTATCAATCATCAACTATTTCTTATTTGATACAGACAGCAAAGCATTTGGCGGAACTGGAAAACAGTTTGACTGGAATATTTTAAACACAATGGAAATCCCACTTCCCTATTTGCTGAGCGGTGGTATTTCAGAAAAAAATATAGAAAACATTAAGCATCTCAAGCAGAAACCATTTGCCCTGGATATCAATTCAAGATTTGAAACAGAACCTGGCAATAAAGACATCAGCAAAATAAAAAGATTTATATCTTAACATAAAGAATTCTCCTAAACAGGAGCTACACAAAAACACCCCAAAAAGCAAAAAATATTTATTAATATGAAGTATGAAGTAAAACAGATCACTGAATTAACTGAAACGGAAATTGAGCATATTCTTCAGCTTTGGGATATTTCATCCTGGAACTCAATGAAATCTGATTATTTTCGCACATTTTTCAAAAATTCAGCATTTCACATTCTCTTGGATGCTGATAAAAATATCCTGTCTCTCATTCGTGTTAATTACGATTTCGTATTGGAAATTTCAGGAACACAGCTGCCATTTGCAGAAGCTGTCGGGCTTGTCGCAGCTCAGAAGAAAAAAGGATATGGAGCTAAGCTTGTTGAGTATTTCAGGGACTATGTGATCAAAAATAATATAGAGACTATTGGGTTCTGTCATCAGGAACTTCGTCCGTTTTATGAAAAATGTAATGTTGAAATATTATATGATAAAGCCAAAACAATAAAAGAAAATATAGGAACTGAATGGATAAATTCGGAGGACGATGATATTTTGATTTTTAATGTTTCAGCAAAAAGAAAAGAACAGCTCAGCCAGCTGAGCGATAAGAATAATGCTTATTTAATCACTAAAGAATAAAGAAATGAATTATAAAAACCCCGATGAAAACGGATATTATGGAGAATTTGGCGGAGCTTTCATCCCGGAAATGCTTTATCCTAATGTGGAAGAATTACAGAAAAACTATCTTAAAATCATTGAATCGGAAGATTTTCAAAAGGAATATCAGGATTTATTAAAAAACTATGTCGGGCGGGCTACTCCTTTATATTTCGCTAAAAATTTAAGTCAGAAATACCATGCTCAGATTTACTTAAAAAGAGAAGATCTGAATCACACCGGAGCTCACAAGATCAATAACGCCTTGGGACAGGTTTTACTGGCAAAACGTCTGGGTAAAAACAGAATCATCGCGGAAACCGGAGCCGGGCAACATGGAGTGGCTACTGCTACAGCCTGTGCTTTGTTAGGCCTTGAATGTATTGTGTATATGGGAGAAATCGACATTCAGAGACAGGCCCCGAATGTGGCAAGAATGAAAATGTTGGGAGCTGAAGTAATAGCCGCAACGTCAGGTTCAAAAACATTAAAAGATGCTGTAAATGAAGCCTTAAGAGACTGGATCAATAATCCGTCAACAACACATTATGTGATTGGAAGTGTGGTCGGTCCACACCCTTTTCCCGATTTGGTTGCCCGTTTTCAGAGTATTATTTCAAAAGAAATTAAAGAGCAGCTCTTCGAACATATCGGAAGACAAAACCCTGATTATATCATTGCCTGTGTTGGTGGCGGAAGTAATGCAGCAGGGACTTTCTATCATTTTGTAGAGGAAGAAAATGTAAAAATCATTGCCGCGGAAGCAGGTGGTTTTGGAATTGATTCAGGAAAATCAGCGGCAACAACTTTTTTAGGGACTTTGGGTGTTTTACACGGAAGTAAAAGTTTGGTGATGCAAACGGAAGACGGGCAGGTTATTGAACCCCACTCTATTTCAGCAGGTTTGGATTATCCCGGAATTGGACCTTTTCACGCCCATTTATTTAAAGAAAAAAGAGCCGAGTTTTTTAGTATTAATGATGATGAAGCCTTACAATCTGCATTTGAACTGACAAAACTGGAAGGTATTATTCCCGCACTGGAAAGTGCTCATGCTTTGGCGGTTTTAGAAAAGAAAGAATTTAAGAAAAATGATGTGGTCGTGATTTGTTTGAGTGGTCGAGGCGATAAAGATATGGAAACGTATTTAAAGCAAATGAGAAGGTAAATAACCTTAAACCAATATTCATTCTTCTCACTGCTGACTTCTAACTTCTAACTTCTAACTTCTAACTTCTAAAAAATGAAAAAACTCAACATATACTTCACCGCAGGCATTCCACAGTTGGAAGACACTGCTGATATTATAAAAACTATTCAGGATTCCGGAGCAGATATGATCGAAATCGGGATGCCTTATTCAGATCCTGTTGCAGATGGACCTGTTATTCAACAGGCTCATGAACGGGCGTTGGAAAACGGAATGAATATTGAAAAACTATTTTCACAGTTAAAATCCATTAAAGGCGAAATAAAAATTCCGGTTATTTTAATGGGATATATCAATCCTGTTTTAAGTTTCGGATTTGAAAAATTTTGTCGGGAATGTGCTGAAAGTGGAGTTTCAGGGCTAATTATTCCTGACTTGCCTCCTATTGAATTTGAGAAAAATTATCAAGAAATTTTAGAAAGACACCATCTCAATTTCACATTTCTGGTGACCCCGGAAACTTCAGACGAAAGAATTCTCTATCTGGATTCTTTAAGTTCCGGATTTTTATATGCCGTAAGCTCTTCCTCAACCACCGGAAATGAAAATACCATTTTGAGTAATGAAGAATATCTTTCGCGACTGGCTTCTCTCCCCTTAAAAAATCCTGTCATGATCGGTTTTGGAATTAAATCAAAAAAAGATTTTGAAAGCGTAACCGAAAAAGCAGACGGAGGAATCATCGGAACAGCTTTTGTGAAAATCCTTTTAGAAAATCAACATTGGAAAGACAAAGCGCAGAGCTTCATCAAAAATATAAAGAACTAAAAAAAAGCAGTCTTATTCCCTGAGAAATAAGACTGTTTATCTTTTAAAAGAAATACTTTTCTAATTCCTCAAAAAAGCTTTTCTCGGAAGGTTTCCAACCCAGTTTTTCCTGGGTTTGCAAACTTGTTGCCGGACAATTTTCCTGTACAAAATATGTCATCCAGGTAAAATATTGTGAGGCTTCTTCTTTAGAAAAAGATTGTACCGGAATATTTAGCTTTTCACCTATATATTCTGCAAATTCTTTCATGGATAACTGCTTATCATTGTTAACAGCATTGTATCTTGCTCCTTTTTCTCCTTTCTCGAGCGCTAAACGAAACAATTTCGCAGCATCCAGACGATGAATTGCAGGCCAAACATTGCTTCCATCTTCTATATATGCTGCTGTTCCTTTAGTTTTTGCCAGTTCTGCCAGTATCACGCCGAAACCTCCTTTGAAACCATGTTCAGAATTCCCATAAACACTTGGAGAAAGACGTACAATAGATGCATTAACACCTGCTTCCGTCAAACTCACAAAAGCTTTTTCAGAAAACCGGACCGATTCCGCAGGTGCTTTGCTTTCTTCAGTGATTTTTCCATTAATAAGCGGTAACCCCAGTGTTCCTCCTGTAACAACAATAGGTTTATCCGTTCCTTTGAGGACTTCTCCCATAGCTTCAATAGCTTTTTCATCTTTAAGCGCGTTACTTTGATAATCCGAAAAATCATGAATAAAAGCAGTGTGAATAGCCCCGTCTGCTTCTCTCGCTCCTTTCTGTAGAATATCAAAATTTTCCAAATCTCCCATCAGAACTTCAGCTCCGGCTTCTGAAATAGATTTCGCAGATTCCTCTGAGCGGGCCAATCCTGTTACCTGATGTCCGTTTGCTATTAATTCTTTTACGACTGCAGAGCCTACAAATCCTGAAGCTCCTGTTACAAAAACTTTCATATTATATGTATTGTGTTAAAAATTTCTAGTACAAATGTAGCTTTACTGTATTCTTAAAAATAGGTCATTTGACACAATTTCACCACAGTTTCATTAAAAAGGAGTAATTTTAAACATAATTTCTATTTAAAAATGTCAGAAATCTTTAAAAAATATTTCCAGAAGGTTCTTCCTGATTTAACGGATGAAAAGTTTAATTTAATTGTAGAAAAAAGTAAATTAATCACGCTTCCACGTAAGGAAATGATTTGCAGGCAGGGAGATATCTGTAACTTAAAAATTTTTGTTGCCAAAGGACTTCTCCGGAATTATTCTATCTCCGAAGATGGAAGTGAGCATATTCTGCAGTTTGTAAATGAAATGTCTTGGACTACAGATCCTGAAAGTTTCTATACTAATATGCCTTCAAAACTGAATATTGAAGCATTGGAGCCTTCAGAAGTTTTTGTATTCAATCTTGAGGATTTCCATCAGCTTCGGGAAGAAATTCCTACCCTCAGTATCTTTATTGAGGAGCTTTTAACAAAAAAAACAATGGAAATCAATAACAGGCTGCTGGTGAATATCAGCAGTACTCCCGAAGATAAATATTTACATTTTATTAAAAATCATCCTGATTTGCTCAACAGAGTTCCTCTGCATATGATTGCCTCTTATCTTGGGATGTCGAGAGAAACGTTGTCAAGAGTAAGAAGGCAAATCCTGAAAACTGTCTGATTAAACTTTACAAAATAGAGATTCAAGAATAAATACTATAGATTTTGTCCATTCCATACAAGCATAAAAATCACTAAATTTGTGTATTCAAAAAATGGTATGAACACAATTCAGAATAAAGTAGTAGAATTCGAAGATTTAGGCATAAAAGAATATCAACCCGCTTGGGATTATCAGGAAAAACTGATGAAAGATATTATTGATACGAAAATAAAGAATCGCAACTTACCTGCAGAAGAACATAGCACAACTCCCAACCATTTTCTTTTAGTTGAACATCCACATGTCTATACATTGGGAAAAAGCGGACATGAAGAAAATATGCTGGCCGGAATGGATCAGTTAAAGGAAATCGATGCCACTTTCGTAAAAGTAAACCGTGGCGGAGATATTACGTATCACGGGTACGGGCAAATTGTGGGCTACCCTATTTTAGATCTTGAAAATTTCTTTACGGATATTCATAAATACATGCGAAATCTTGAAGAAGTGATTATCAGAACCATTGCAGAATACGGTTTAAAAGGAGAACGCTCTCCAGGAGAAACGGGAGTCTGGCTGGATGTAGGAAAACCTTACGCCCGAAAAATATGTGCGATGGGTGTAAAAGCTTCACGCTGGGTAACTTTACATGGTTTTGCCTTGAATGTGAATACGGATATGCGTTATTTTGAATACATCATTCCTTGTGGAATCAAAGATAAGCAAGTCACTTCTTTAAAAAGAGAGCTTGAAAGAGATTTGACTCCCGAAGAAATGGAAGATATTAAAGCTAAAATCAGAAAACATTTTACGGATGTTTTTGAGGCAGAATTGGTGAATAAATAATGAATACTATTACGGTCAAAAATAAAACAAACTGGTTTGTAACAATCTTTTTCGGATTCGGACTGTTACTTACCAGTTTTATTATATTTATTCTTCTTCAGCTTTCAGCTTTTCAGGAAGATTCAGTTTGGCTTTCATTATTTTCTTATGCCAGTATTTCGGTCCCTTTTGGGGCATTTTTCCTACTCTTTTTGTATTTCTGGCTTTGGAATACGTTCGGAAAGACAGTTTTAGGATATGATTCTAGAAAGATTGTTGTTACTAAAAAATATAAATTATTCTGTAAACCTAAAACCTATTACAGAACCGAGGTTCAAAAAATAGATATTGAAGACTTTAGAATAGAAAGAACAAAATATAATGTTCGTTATCATTTCTCATGGTCGGATTCTACTTTTTCAATTATATTTATTCACAATAATTTACCGATAAGAATCATTGACTGGATAACTGATGAAAAGGCTAAAGAAGTACTTAATGCCATACAATAATCGGTTTCAGAATATTGAATAGATAAATACACTTATCTTATTACAGAAATCCCAGCATCCACTTTCAGTTCTGCGCCATGAATATAAGAAGCCTCTTCCGATGCCAGGAAAAGTACCGCATTTGCAATTTCTGATGCTTCTCCTTGTCTTTTAAAAGGTATAGTAGGAATAATATTTTTGACCGCCTCTTCAATTTGTTCTGAATTTAGACCGGTATTGTTAAAAATATTCGTTTTGATGTGACCTGCGCTTATTCCATTTACCCGGATTCCTCTTTCTGTCAATTCCGTTGCAAATGTTTTGATAAAAGACTGTACCGCTGATTTTGCCGCAGAATAAACTGAAAAATTGGGCATCGCAATTTCAGTAGCAACGGAGGTATTGAAAATCACAGAACTTCCTTTTTTCATCAACGGTAACATCTGCTGAACCGTGAAAAAAGAACCTTTCACCAACATATTAAACAATTCATCAAAATGATTTTCGTCCACATTTTCGATCGGTGAAAATCTTCCGTAACCTGCATTGGCAAACACCAAATCAATATTCTCCGTGTATTTTTTGACTTCATTTCGGAGATTCATTAAGTCACTTATATTTCCGACATCGGAAACAATTCCGAAAGCATTTTTCCCTAATTCTTTTAATGCCTTGTTAACGGTTTCCTCGCTCCTTCCTGTAATAATCGCCGTTCCGCCTTCCCTGATCAATTGTTGTGCCGTTGCGAATCCCATCCCGTTTGTTCCGCCTGTGATTAAGGCAGATTTGTTTGTAAATCTTTGCATTGTTTATCGTTTAAAAAATACTAATGCAAAGTTTCAAAAACAGCGGTTCTCAAAAAATCCGATTCTTGCGGAATTCAGTTTTTTTATTAAGTATCTTTGAAAAAAACATTCGAATGAAAATTTTAAAATTTCTCCTCTCATCAACAGCTCTTTTTTTATATTCATGTGTAGGTTCTGATCTCACTTCTCTGCCCAGTACAATTGAAGAGGCAAAAAATGATAAATTATTAATTCATATTTACAGGCCTTCTCAAAGATATGTAATCATCAATAATTCAAAATATTACCTAGAAGATGCTTTTACAACCTTTAAGTTTAATTCTAAAAGAGATCTGACAATCAATAAAAACTTTTTTTCCTTTATTATAAAACTGAAAAATATAAAAACTGGAGAAAAAATGCTGGCTATGGAGGATGACTATGGTCAATTTATCAATTTTCATGCGGACAACGGAGGAATTCACGACTCTAATTTGAGTCTTAATTATGATGACATTAACCAGAGAGATAAACTGGACACGATATCAATAGGGTTTAAAGATCATCAAAAAAAAGAAACAACAGTAAAGTTTATTAAAATAAAATAATCATATCCTTTATTTTAATTTTACCAAACCCTTTTTTATTAATCACCCTATTTTCAAATTTCTTTGCTCAGAAAGTTTACCAACTGTATCAAACTGATACAGTTTTTTTTTATTTATAATTTTAAAATCAATAAGTTAAATTTTCATTAATAATTATTATAGATTTTTTCAAATGTTAAATTTTACTAAATTAAATTGCGCACAATTTAATTGGCTATATATTTGCATAGACAATATCAGTAAAAAATAATTTTAAAATAAAAACAATATGTCATTACTACAAGATTTAGAATGGAGACATGCCGTAAAAGCATACGATCCGACTAAAAAAGTTTCAGAAAAAGATTTACATACTATTTTAGAGGCAGCAAGATTAGCTCCTACTTCATCCGGTTTACAGCCGTTCCGTGTTATTGTAGTGGAAAATCAGGAATTAAAAGAAAAAATGGTTCAGGGCGCTTTGAATCCTGAAGTCATGAGAGATTCTTCCCATGTTTTGGTATTTGCAGCCTGGGACAGTTATTCTGATGAAAAAATCGACAAAGTTTATGATTATCATACCGATGTAAGAGAATTGCCAAGAGGACGTTTTGGAAGCTATACGGATAAAATAAAAGAAATATATGGGGCACAGACACCTGAAGAACATTTTGCCCACACCGCAAGACAGACTTATATTGCATTAGGTTTTGCTCTGGCTCAGGCAGCAGAACTGAAAATCGACAGTACTCCTGCAGAAGGTTTCAGCAATGAGATCGTTGATGAAATTCTGGGCTTAAAAGAATTAGGGTTAAAAAGTGTAAGTTTGCTTTATCTTGGTTACAGAGACGAAGAGAAAGACTGGCTGGCTTCTATGAAGAAAGTTCGTATTCCGATGGAGGAATTCATCATTAAAAAATAAACAATCATCAATTTTCATTTTTCTATCGTATGGAAAATTCAGAATCTTTACAATTAAAAAATCAAATTTGCTTCCCGCTTTATGTAATCGCGAAGGAGATTACAGGACTTTACCGTCCGTTTCTTGATGAGCTCGACATTACCTATCCTCAATATCTTGTCATGATGGTGTTGTGGGAAAATGATGGTCTTGCTGTGAACAGCATTGGAGAAAAACTGTATTTAGACAGCGGTACATTGACTCCTCTTTTAAAAAGATTGGAAGCCAAAGGATTTATCCAGCGAAAAAGGAAAAAAGAAGATGAAAGAGTGGTTGAAGTATTCATCACAGAATCAGGGAAGGCTCTTCAGCAAAAGGCATGTGAGATTCCCGAAAAGATTCACAGCAAAATAGATGTCACGAAAGAAGACTGGATAGCGCTGAAAGAAAGTGTCCAAAAAATATTAAACAAAATAGAAAAATAAATGAAAACCTTATATACAACAAAAGTTACCGCAAAAGGAGGCAGAAACGGCCAGGTAAAAAGTGAAAACGGAATTCTTGATTTAGAAGTAAGAATGCCAAAAGCTTTAGGTGGTGCAAACGATGATTTTACCAATCCTGAAATGCTTTTTGCAGCAGGATATTCAGCGTGTTTCGACAGTGCTTTGAACAGAGTCATTAGCTTATCAAAAACAAAAACCGGAGAAACAACCGTTACAGCATTAGTAAGCATCGGACAATTAGAAAACGGAGGTTTCGGATTAGCCGTTGAACTGGATGTGAATATTCCCGGAGTTTCGATTGAAGAAGCACAGGCTTTAACGGAAAAAGCCCACGAAATATGCCCTTATTCGAATGCCACAAGAAATAATATTGAAGTGAAGTTATCGGTAACAAACAATTAGGATCAATTTTTTAATTATACAAAATCTGTTTCTTTGGAAGCGGATTTTTTTGTTTTTTAAGAGCTCTTCTGAAGAAAACAATTAATTTTATAGAATCATCAAACAACATTAAAACATCAGATAATGAAAGAAGAAAAATTTGCAAAATACAGTGATCAGGAATTATTAGACAAAAGGAAAAATTTAAAAACACAACTTATTATCAATGCAGTACTTATCGGGTTTTTAATTGGAATTTCAATATACGGAGCTGTAAAAAATGGCTTTACGTTTTTCACTCTTTTTCCATTAGTCTTTGTATTTTTTTTAATCAAAAATAAAACCGACAGCAGAGAGCTGGAAAATGAAATTAAATCAAGAGATTTGAAATAACTTCCACATCCTTTTTTAACTTTGATACATACTTTTCTACTAAATTGAAAAAAATCCTTACCTTAACCATTACCATTTGTGGCTGGTTATATTTCTATTCCCAAAACACCTACGCATTTTTTGGTTCGTTCAACCGCGATAAAGATACAGAAGGAATTTATGTATATGAACTAGATACCATCAGCGGAAAACTATTGAAACTCACTTCTTATACAGGAATTTTAAACCCTTCCTTTCTTACTTTGTCTCCGGATGGAAAATACATTTTTGCCTGCACCGAAAGCAAAACAAAAAACGGCGGAAGTGTAAGTAGTTTTGAATTCAACAGAGAAAATAAAACAATAACTTTCATCAACAAGGAAAAAAGCGGAGGTGAAAATCCTGTGTATCTGACTGTTCATAAAAACGGAAAGTGGCTGGTCAACGGAAATTATACGGAAGGCAGCGTGTCTGTTTACCCCATTTCAGAAAACGGAAAAATAGAACCTTATGTTCAAAATTTTCAATTTTTGGAAGGAAGTATAGATCCTGGCCGACAAGAACGGGCACATATTCATGCTACTATTTTTTCTCCTGAATTTGATTATCTGTTTCTTCCTGATTTGGGAGCTGATAAAATCAGAACCTATCAGTTTAACAGTGATAGTAATGAGCCTTTAAAAGCTGCTAAAGTTCCATTCACAAAAACCACTTTAGGAAGTGGACCGCGACATTTTGCTTTTCACCCGAACGGAAAGTTTGCGTATTGTATTGAAGAAATGGGCGGGGCAGTAAGTGCTTATTCTTACGAAAACGCGAAACTGAATCCCATCCAAAGAATCAATACTCACTCCGAAAAATATAAAGAGGACTTTGAAAGCTCGGATGTTCATATTTCTCCCGACGGAAAATTTTTATATGCATCCAATAGAGGTATTGAAAACAATATTGCCATATTTTCTATCCAGAAGAACGGGATTTTGAAAACAGTCGGTTATCAGTCAATAAAAGGAAAACACCCGAGAGTATTTGGACTTGATCCCAGTGGAAAATTTCTGGTAGCTACCAATGCAGGAACTGGAACTGTAGTTGTTTTTAAGAGAAACCCTGAGAACGGGTTATTGAAAAAAGTAGGTAGAAAGATTAAAATAAAAAGTGTTTCCTGTGTCCAAATCAGGAGATATTAATGCTTCAACACCGAAATAATTTAATATTTTTGGATTTCAAACAACACCAATATCATGAAACAAATCTTCAGTCTAATTTTAGTTGTAAGTACAATTTTTTCTTATGCCCAAAAGTATGCTTTTGCCACAGAGTTTACCGATGGAAAGATAACACTCAAGGATCAGTCCGAACTCAGCGGGCAGATCAAATGGTACCCGAGTCAGAATGATAAATTAAGTTTCAGAACAGCCGAAAAAGAAAAACCTGTAAAGTATACACCTTATGATATTGTAAGCTTTTCTTCGGAAAACATGAAATTTGTCCCTTTATACAATTTCTCTGCCTATGCCGAAAATTATGCTTTAGTTGGAAGTCCGACAAAAAT
This sequence comes from Chryseobacterium sp. Y16C, assembly GCF_022488405.1. Classification (NCBI taxonomy): domain Bacteria; kingdom Pseudomonadati; phylum Bacteroidota; class Flavobacteriia; order Flavobacteriales; family Weeksellaceae; genus Chryseobacterium; species Chryseobacterium sp. Y16C. The sequence continues at coordinate 4,804,596 of NZ_CP092711.1, read as the reverse complement.
TACGGAAACCTTTGGAGAAGTCATTTCTGAAGGAAAATTCAATATTTATTTTACTTCTATAAGAGGTTATAATGCGATCGCAAGAGTCGCAGAAGATTATCCGAATTTTGTTTTTCAGGATTCCAGTGATCCTGATAAAAAGTTATATGCTTACCCTTATATGATAAGAATGAAAGAAAAGAAATATGAAAAGGCAAAAGAAAATCTCTATATTCTGTTCAAAGATTACCCTGAAGTTATTGAAAAGATAAAAGCTTTTAAAAAAGAAGATGACTTCCTAGAAATTATTAAAATGGTTAAAGATATTAATAATAAACAGAAGAATAATCTAAACTAAATCTATCTTGTCACAGAATCACTTTTCTTGAAGGCATCCACTTTTTTATAAGAATCGTTTTTCTCTTTTTCTTTTTTATCTGAAATTAAAATTCCGAAAAGATGGTCGATTTCGTGCTGGAAGATGACCGCAGTAAAGCCTTCTACAATTTCTGAATATTTTTGACCTTTTAAATCAACATATTCCAATTGAATCACTTTGCTTCTGTAAAACTGGTCTCTGAAATCAGGAATCGATAGATCTCCTTCCGGACCGAGATTCTGTAATTCTGATCTCCAGACAATTACAGGATTGATGAAATACTCCAAAGGTTCGCCCTTTTTATCAAAACGCTGAACCCAGATAATTTTTCTATTGATCCCAACTTGAGGTGCTGCTATTCCTACTCCGCCGTCGGTTGACAGCAAAGATTCTTTCATTCTTTTAACCAAAACTGCTGTGTTTTTATCCAGCGGATCGATTTCTGTGGAAAGATTTAGTAACGTTTTATGCTGATGTTCATCCGTTGTTTGATATATTGGTAATGCTGCATTAATATCACCGTGATTGATGATTGAAATCTCGTTGGAAGTCAGTTTCTGAGCATGGAATAAGCCGATGAAAAGTATGAGAAGAAAAGATAGTTTTTTCATTTTTTAAAGGATGTTATACAAAGATAGCTAATGTCTGTTAAAAATGATGATTGTCATTCTGAACAAAGTGAAGAGTCTACCTAGTTCTAAAGATTCTTCACTTCGCGTTGCTTCACTCAGAATGACAAACCTTACGCATATAAAAACGGGCTAAAGCCCGTTCCTATTGATAATTTTACGATTAAATGATTTCTCTGCTTTTCAAACTTGGTTCTTTTTACTTTTTACCTGGCTCTTTCTTAATACGTTTTCGTCATATCACTCGGAATAACCAGATTGAAATCCGTTGGAATATAATCTTTTTCAGGAACTTTTAATTCAGGATTTTCAGATTCAAAGACAGAGATCACGGCCATTTTCAGGTTCGGATTTTTCTGTTTGATGTACCAATAAATTCCGCCAAATTCTTTGCTGTGGTAATTTCCATTGTAATGGATGAATGTTTTTCCTGGTTGAATATTTTTCAGAATAGATTCCGCCATTGTAGCGTCTTTTATAGCCTGAGCAGAAATAAAATTCATTACTTTTGTTCCGTCGACATGATCTCCCATCATCGATTTCATTTCAGGATAACCGGGTGTGTCCAACGTTACTTTTATTGGTAATTGTGCAATGTATGTTTTTTCTTTTTCGGATAAATTATTCAAAGATTCCAGTCCTTCTTTTGACGTTTGAGAGGCATATCTTCTAGGGATATTTGTTGCAATAAAGCTCAGCTTTTTCTCTTTCGCAAAATCAACCAAAGGTTTGTAATCTGTTGTGAAATTATTCCATAAACGTGCGGAATCTTTTAAGGTTTTAGCATCAAAATTCCCGTTTAGATATTTGTCTAACTGAGATTGATTATCTCTTTCAAACATTTCTGCTCCCAAAATCAACTGACCGTTTTTCTGAGCATACAAAGCTTCCGTAATTTTGAGCTGAAGCCAATGATTGATCGAATTATTATGATTTTCACCAAAGAAAACCACATCATAATCAGCTAACTTTTTCACTAATTTTTCAACCTCGATCTCTTTTCCTTTTTTATCATAAAACTGATATGGTTTGAAATTTTGGGCACTCCATAAACCAAAAACAACAAGCAATACAGCGATGAAAATATTTCTCATTTTTATTTTTTATAGTTTTAAATTAAATATTTAAACAGCAATTGGACGGCTGATTGTCATTCTGACGAAGGAAGAATCTATTCATTATAAAAATAAAAAAAGATTCTTCATTTCACTCCGTTCCATTCAGAATGACAGAGGGAGATTCTAACAAATTTATAAGTTAACCTTTTTACTTAATAAAAAAGCCGCCCTGCAATAACAAAACGGCCTTATTATAAAAATTATCTAACTATTTATTTTTCCAAGTCTGCCACAAGGTCTTTCCACTCTTGCAATTCGGGAATTCCTGGTTTTCTTTTCCCAAAGAACTGAACGATAAAGTCTCCTTCTTTATTAAATACTTCAATAGCCGTTACTTCTCCATCTTCCGTTGGTTTCTTTACAATCCACGCTTCAGCAATTTTTGTAACGTCAAGGTGTAAATTGAAATCAGGATCCATTACATTGAACCACTGTTGGTGCCAAAGTGTTTTCTTAACCGTTCCCGTATGGATTTGGATGATTCCTCTGTTTCCTACAAATACCATGATTGGCAATTGTTTTTCCGAAGCATCTTCAAGCACATTTACCACTTTTGCATTGTCGATTTTTTTAGCAAATCCTTCTGGCGCCAATCTTAACGCCTGAGTTCTGCTTACTCCGAATTTTCTTGTCATCATGAAGAAATCGTGGGTATCTTTCAACTCTGTCCAGGCTTTTTGAAAACCTTCTATATCAATCTCAGCATCTGCTTTTTCTTCAGCTTTTGGAGCCACCGTTTCAAATTCGAATGTTGAAGTTTGATCTTCTGCTTTAAATTTTGCAACAATAGCATCAAAAGCTCCTTCATTACTGTCTTTTGTCAAATAAATCTTGTGTAAAGCCAATCCGTCTTTACCAAAGAATTGTAGACTTTTTCGGTCTCCTTCCACCACTGCGAAAGCCAATTTCCAATGGTTTAAGAAGATTCTCAAATCAATATCCTCCCCCACAAAAAGTTGTGCATGCGGGCTGCTGAAATCTCCATTCAGATAAGTGCCTTTTCTCTCGTGAACGCACTCTTCATTACGGGTAAGAGCCATCACTTTTCCTAATTGCTCAGCCTCGGTCAGAATTTCTTTAAATTCCGGTCTCAAAACCGTTACTCCTTCTCCTACATTGGTTACCAATAATTCAGCTTCACTTACTCCAAGTTCTGCAGCTGCATTTCTGATTCTTATATGTGGATTTTCAGCTTTTAATGCTTCCCATTTTTCCTTAAGATCATTTACTAATGTGCTCATTATTTTATTTTTTTATGGTTAAAACTGTATAATTTCTTGTGATTGTTTCGTTTCCTGTCTTGCTTTTTACCTCTTCTTTCTTTTCGGAGATTTTCATTCTTTTGAAATGGCTTTTAGAAACGGTTTCTTCCATTTCGTCCGTATTGTATAATGTAAAATTAAATTGAGTAAAAGGCAGCTCCTCCATGAAATCTCTTTGTCCGAAAGTCAAAACAAATGTTCCGCTGTCTTTCAGTACTCTGTAGATTTCATTTAAATATTCAATGGGTTTCTTCCAGAAATAAACCGTGTTTACTGTAAATATTTTATCAAAAACTCTGTCTTCAAAAGGTAATTTTTCACCTTCATACAGTACAAAGTCTGCCTGATTTTTATATTCTTCATTCAGTCTTTTGGCCTCATGATGCATGGTTTCAGAAATATCAATACCTGTATATTTTACATTCCGGGCTTTGTTTAAAATACTTTTAACGTGGGCTGCGTTGCCATGGCCGATTTCAAGAATGGCTTCCTCGTCTTCGATTAAAAGCGTTTTGATGCTTTCCAGCGTCATTCCTATGTTCGTAGCATTCATCATCTCACCGATTTCAATTCCTTTTTCTCCTTCGGGATTGGCAAGATGCTGAGCTAATATTTTTAAGTCTTCTTTTTCCATATTATCCAAAAATAATCATGGGGTTATTTGTGATTGGATGGTCGCAAATGGTACAGGGAAAGTTATAGGCTTTGCTGATATTCTCAGCGGTAAAAACCTCCGATGGTGTTCCATACGCGGAAACTTTCCCAGATTTCATCAATAAAATTTTATCTGCAAACTGTGCCGCCAGATTCAGATCATGGAGAACGACAATTGCAGAATTAGCTTTTTTAGTAAAATTTTTAATGATTTCTAAAGCCTTGTATTGATGTTTTATATCTAAATTATTTAATGGTTCATCAAGAAACATGAGTTTGTGGGCAATATCGTTCTGTAATTGTGCCATTACCCGGGAAAGGTGAACACGCTGTTTCTCGCCTCCTGATAATGTATTGTAATCCCTGTCTTTTAGGTGATATACATCGGTTTCGTACATCATATGGTTCATCGCTTCATGATCTTCCTGTTTCGGCTGAGCATCAAAATACGGATACCGTCCCATCATCACGACATCTTTTACTTCAAGCGGAATATCGTTGCTGTTGTGTTGAGAAAATTTCGCTTTATGTTTTGAAAGTTCTCCCACCTGCCAATCACTGATATTTTTATCTTTAAATAAAATTTGATGCTTAGACTTTACTTCATTCGCCAAAACACTTAACAAACTTGATTTCCCGGCTCCGTTCGGACCTACAATGGCCAAAAATTCACCGTATTCCAAATGAACATCAACAGCATCCAGAATATGGAATTCCTTATGTTTGTAGCTTATCTGATGTGCCTTTATCATTACAGTGACTTTTTGAATTTAATTAAAATAGCAATAAAAATAGGGCCTCCCATTAAGGCTGTCAAAATGCCGATCGGTAATTCTGAAGGTTCTACAATACTTCTGCTGAACGTATCTGCCGTCAACAGCAAAATGCTTCCGCAAACTGCCGATAATGGTAAAATAAAGGAATAGTTCGATTTAAATAAAAGTCTCAGAATATAGGGCACAATGAGACCTACAAAACCAATCGTCCCTGAAAATGCAACACTGCTTCCTACCATTAATGCAGTGATAATGATAATCTGTTTTTTTAATCGTTCAACATTAACTCCTAAATGCTGTGCATCTTTTTCACCTAACATCATCGCGTTCAGTGCTTTTCCTTTAGGCAATAAAATGATATAGGAAATAACTAAAACTACTGTCAGAATCAGATTCTTCGTCCAGGTTGCAGCAGCTAAGCTTCCCAAATTCCAAAATGTTAAATCTCTCAACTGGTCGTCTTTTGAAATATAGATCAAAAAACCTGTAATGGAAAAACCGATAGCCGTAATGGCAACTCCGGTTAGCAACATCATGACCACATTTGTTTTTCCTCCGCTCGTGGAAATTCTGTATACCAGCAACATTGATAAAAAAGACCCGATGAAAGCGGCAATACCTACCAATGAAAATTGTACGGCTTCAGGAAGATACTGCTTAAAATACCCTCCTAAAACAATGGTAATGGCGGCAAGTAATGTTGCTCCTGATGTCAATCCTATTAAATCTCCTGTTGCCAGAGGATTTTTAAATAATCCCTGTAATCCTGTTCCGGAAACGGCAAGCATACTTCCAATGAGAATCGCCATGATAATTCTGGCAGCTCTTACGTCCCAAACTATATATTTATCACTGAGCGATACCCCCGGATCTCCATTCATTACTTTTCCCAACACTTCAAACGCAGATTTACCTCCAAAGTCGTAAACCCCGGTATTAAGTGACCATACTGCGATAATAACAAGCAGTATGGCACTTATTGTAATGTAAAAGTATAGTTTACTTTGTGTTTTCAATTAAAAGTTTGTTTAATCCAACAGCAGCTTCCCCTAATCTTGGTCCGAAGCTTGAAACCAAGCCACCGTCCATTGCAATAATTTTTTTATTTTTTCCTGCATTGGTCTGAGACACACCGGGCATTTTAAGAGCGCCTTCATTTCCTCCTGCTCCCTGTAGTCCACTTGTAAAGAAGAATAATACATCTGGATTTGCTTTTACAACTGCTTCGGGAGTCAATGGCTTGAAATCTTCAAAGTCATTCACGGCATTTTCTCCACCTGCAAGTCCGATCAATGCAGCCATGGGTGTATTTTTACCTGAAACCATCAGCATATTTCCTCTTGCATAGATGAATAAAACTTTCGGCTTTTTAGCAATAGGCTGAACCTGTTTTAAATCGGCATCGATTTTATCATTAAGCTTCTGATAGTCTGTGTTTCCAACAGCTTTTGCAACCTCAGCAATTAATTTTTTAGTTCCGTCAACTGTAAATTCTTGCTTGAACACCTCAGTTTTGATTCCTGAAGACTTAATTTTTCCCATTAATTCAGGGTTGATATCTTTATCAGAAGCTAAAATCAGTGTCGGGGAAACCGCCATGATCGGCTCAATGGTCATTGATCTCATGTGACCTAAATCTTTAGCCTTAGCTTTCAAAGATTCCGGATAGGTACTCGTAACGTCTGTTCCTACAATTTCTTTTTCATGACCTAAAGCAGCTACAATTTCTGTAATTCCACCGTTGAGCGTTACAATTTTATTATTTGATTTTGGAGCTTCAGAAGAAACTTCTGTAGTATTTTCAGTTGGCTTCTGGGTTTCTTTTTTACAAGAATATACTGCAACAAGAACAGATGCTGCCAAAATGAATTTTTTCATGATATACTATTATTTGATTATTTTTATAAAGGCTTATATTCGAAAGAAGGGAAACCTCTCTCACCCGCAACTCCCTGATCGTCTGTATTTGCTTTGGTAAGTCTGGTAAATCGTAACTTAAAGTAATATCCGTCTGAATCTTTAATTACATAAAAACGATCACCATACACTTCCAGAGCACTAGCCGTTCCTCTCCAGTTAGATCCGATTACTCGATGGTCATTGTAAACAAATTTAGTCGGGTCAATATCTGAAGCTTTAAAATTATTATAAGCATTAACTCCAGTTTCAGGAGCCGTTACTTTTACTTCGTAAGCACCTACTCCACCTACATTATTATTGTTGATGAAATCTGCATAAACATAGCTTCCCGCTCCTGTAATTGTGTTTGTAAATACTGTGAAACACAGATCCCATTTCTTTTTCTCAGGCTGAATAAAAACTTCTTTATTATTTTTGAGGCTTACAAAATTATAATTGTAAGAAGTATTTTTTGTAACGGTAATTTCCTTGTGCGAAGTATCATCAAGTGCCGCATACTTTATTTTATACCCTTCTCCTGATCTCGTAACCTGAATTTTCATCCAGCCTCTTGCATCCCCACTATACGTGACAGATCCTACAGCTACATTCCCCTGATAGATATCTTTACCCATATTGAGAAGGTAAATTCCATTATCCGTATCCAAAGCTTTTACTTCTCCTATTGCTGTATATCCTGAAGGGAAGTTTCCTTTCACATCATCAATATAAATTTCATTGGAAGGATTAAAATTAGCCACCTGAACTTCTGTTTGCAGAGAAGCCACACTTGCTGCAGTAACCGCATCAATATTAGTAGCATTTGGAATTTTCGCCGCCGCCATCTGGATAGAAGAGTTCATTATAACTTTAAATTCATTTCCTGAATAGAAAGCAAGATCCCAGTCCGTTCTTTTAGTCAAGACTCTTTTATTTTCACTAAGGTCAAACCAAACCTGATTAGGTTGTGTTGCCCCACCTACACTCACATTTACTAAAGCCCCATCTATGGGTGAAACTGCAATTGGATCTTCATTATCGCTGATACATGACTGAGAAATCAAAGCTGTCCCCAACAATAATCCCATTAATATTTTTTTCATTTTCAGTATTTTAAAAATTATAATTAAGTCTGGCAAAATAGCTTCTGCCGTAGAAAAGGTTTTGATCTCCTGCAGCAGCGGTATGTGCATTCCCCTGAATTACAGTATTTCTAATTGTTCCAACATTAAAAATGTTTTTAATACCTGCAGCTACTTCAAAATGATTGTTAAAGAAAGGCTGAGAAATTGTGAAGTTTAACATATTGAAACTTCCTACTTCACCAAGAATATAAACCGGTTCTGCTGCTACATTTCCGTTTTCTTTCAAAGTAAACTGCTTACTTTTTCCAGTGTATTTATAATATAACGCAAATAAGGTATTGGTTTTAGGAAGTGTATAGTTCACTCCTAAATTAGCTTCTGCATAAAAGTTATAATCATCCGGCGAGGTCACATTACCCGAAATAAGCTCCTGAGAAATCCCCATCACAGAAACCCCGGCATTTAAAGAAAAATTATTTCGTTTTGCTGTAAAACCTCCCCCAAATAATAAAGAGTTATATTTATTGATATTTAAATAGGTGTATTTTAAAGGACTGTTGCTGACAACTACATTCTCTATCCTGTCCTGTACATCAAGATACATTCCTGAAAGACTTACATCAAATTTCCAAGCATTAGCATTGGCCAGTTTGTAATCCCAGAATAAACCTAATGAATACCCTGTTTCAGGTTTTAGATTTTCATTTCCTCTGATATCATGATTAGCATCTACCACATAAGTGTACAATTCTTCATAAGTAGGAAATCTATTGGATGAACCAAAAACAGCACGTAAATCTGATTTTTCAGAAGTACTATACCTTGCTGTTAGCGAATAATTCATTTGAGAATCAAATCTGTCACTTAAAGCAAGACGATACCCCGGTCTTAATGATAAATCATCCGTTACTTTCCATTCTGCCGAAATAAAATTGGCATAACTGAAAATGGCTCTATTAACATTGTTGATTTCCTGAGGATTATAAGCAACCGTAGAACCTGTTGCAAAACCACTTGTTCTGTCTAGCTCATATCCTAATTGAAAATTGAACTTTTCGCTGTTTAAGAAATTACTAAACATCCCTCTCGAATACAAAACCTTAGAATCGTAATACGTATTTTTAGAGGCTCTTGAAATTTCAGTTCTATTGGGAACATCATATCTATAATCCTGACTTTCTCTTTTTTGTGTCTGATAAGAAAAATCTCCCATGTAGTTGATTCTTCCCAATTTTGTCTGAATATTAAATTGATGAATCCATCTATTCGTAAAATAATCTTTATCGTTGGCAATATAAGTTCTCTCACCTCCTCCTAAAGGAAAATCCTGTACAACTTGATTACGGTAATTAATATCTTCTTTCAAATAATTAATTTTATAAAACAAAGTCGTATTGTTTTTAGCATATCTTATCGCTGCATTCGTTGTAAGCAGATCTTTCGGAAGCCATTCGTAACCTCTCAAACCGTCATTTGATTCGGTAAAATATTTATACCCGTTATACTTCCCTTTATACCCCTGAAAATCATTATGATTAATATCCGCAGTTACAGACCAGTTATCATTAATTCTATACCCCAGATTTAAATTTTGAACATGTCTTCCGTTTCCTTTTTTGAACCAATCATAGTCTTTACCTACCGTTTCTTCCTGAAGAGAAAGATTGGCTGTTACCTTTTTAGTATAATTCTTTTTGGTAATAATATTAATTACCCCAGTCACAGCATTATTCCCGTATTCAACCCCCATTGCTCCCTTTACAACTTCAATACGTTCAATATTATTGACATTAATCTTGCTAAGATCTGTCTGATTCCCGCTTCCTCGGTCATTCACAACAGGAATGTTATCGATAAGGATTTTGGTGTAAGCTCCATTAAGCCCCATAATACTCACACTGGAGTTGCCATCTCCTGAGTCAGGCACAATTTGAATGTTAAGATTCTGATTTAAAACTTCAGCAGCCGTAGTAACAGCCATATTTTTGATCTGCTCTGCGTTAATTACCTCAACTTTATAAATCGATTTATTAATTGATTGCTGAGTATATTGCCCGGTAATGACAACCTCTTCAATTTTTTTCTGATGTAAAGAATCTTTTTCCTGCGCATGTACCCAAACCAATGCGGATAATGATACTATTGAAAGTATTTTCTTCTCCATGAAAGCTAAAAATTTTTGACAAATATAATATTTTATTTAGAATAGTTAAAAATAATTATATACTTTTGTGGAATAATTCTAAATAAAAATAACATCATGAAATTAAAACTACTTTTAGGAGCTTTAGCTTTTACTGCTATTAACGTTCATGCTCAAGTAGCAACAATTAATGAAAACTTTGATAACTTTACTAGCGGGAACACTACTTTTCCACAAAATGGATGGTCCGTTCAATTGGCAACCAATCCGCTTCCTTATCCTCCGGCTCCAATGATGATTGTGACTGCAGATACCAACAAAGCGGTTCAGTCTTATGCAGGTAATAACGGAACTGCTCCATCTTATCTGATAACGCCTCAAATCGTAGCTCCAACGGGAGATAAAACGTTAACATTTTCTTCAGGATTGGTAAGTACTTCCCCAGGAACTTCAACAATTCAAATTGGACTGGCATCGAACCCGGCAGATATGACAACATTTACTGCAGTTGGAAATCCAATTTCAATTTCTAGTGTGACCGCACAAAATTATACAGTAAATATACCTGCGTCTACATCTTCATATATTGTTTTTAAAATTACTCCTACGGCTGCCCATACCGCAACATTGATTGACAATGTAGTATATGATATTCCTGCAGTAGGAACCATCAACGAAAATTTTAATGCATTTACTTCAGGAACTTCTGCAATTCCTCAAATGGGCTGGAATAAAGTAATTGCAACCGTACCATATAATGTATACATCGCAACAAATAACGGAAGTAGTGCTATTCAGTTTTATGCAGCCAATACAGCAGGTACAACTTCATATCTTATCGCTCCCAAAATCGTAGCGCCGGATGGGAGTAAAAAATTACGATATACAACTGGTGTATCTACAAGTGCCAATGGAAATTCTACTCTTGAAGTTGGCTTAGTTTCTAACCCTACAGATATGTCTACTTTCACTTCATTAGGAGCTCCGATCACCATAACAACTTCAAATACAACCCCACAAACATTTACCTTGGACGTTCCTGCTTCTGCTAAACAGTATATTGCATGGAAATTTACAGGAGCAGCAAATCATTCTGCGGTATATGTAGATGATGTTATCTATGATGTAATGTCTGTTTTGGGAACATCCGAAACAAAATCAAACAATAATAGTTCAAATTTTGCTATCAATACAGATAATGAATTACAATTTGTAGGAAAATCAGACGTAAAATCTATCAAAGTTTACTCTGCATCAGGGAATCTTGTCGTTCAAGGAGCTGTTAACAACAACAGATTTAATATTTCTAATTTAGCAACAGGCGTTTATATCTTTGTTTCAGAAGATAATAAAGGAGGTCTTACTCAATCGAAATTCATTAAAAAATAATACTTTCTATTTTTTCTAATAAAAGGCTGCTCACTTCGGTGAACAGCCTTTTAAATTTTGTATCAGTCGGATATTTGAAATTAATTTATCAATTTACAACTCTTATTTTGGGACTCTGAATTTATAGAATCTTAAATCCTTTATAAACCTGTGTAGAGCTTTCCAACATTTTTGAAGAATCTCTTCGGAAATCCAGCAGGTGGTCCTGTCCGTTGTGACGGTTATGATGTTCTACGCTTTCCCATAATTCAACCAGGAAGAAAGTGCCTTTGTTGTCTTTATCCTCAATAAGATCATATTGAAGGCATCCTTCTTCTTTTCTTGTTTCTTTCACTAAGGTCTGAAACAATTCAACCGCTTCCATCAGATAGTTTTCATTAAACCTGAAAAGCGCAACGATATGTAAGTTCATGCTTTGTTTTTTATTACTGTAAATGTAAAATATTTTCAAAGTCATCCCTCTTTTCGCTTCATTTATTTTTCCACAATGAAACGAATTTTATTAAAAAACAGATTTATAGATCGTTATTGAGCTCATAATGATAACCAGCAATCCGATTACTACAAACATACCTTTCACAGGAAGCTTAGCGGTAAGCATGGCAGAAAAAGGAGCCGTTACAATTCCTCCGAGCAAAAGTCCTGCAATGATGCTCCAGTGTTGGATTCCCAACGTAAAAAAGAAGGTAACTGCCGCAGTTAATGTTAAAATAAATTTTGCTACCGTAGAGCTTCCTACAGCAAATCTAGGAGTAAAGGAATTTTTGATTAAAGTTCCGGTTACTAAAGGTCCCCATCCTCCGCCAGCAAAAGAATCGATGAAACCTCCAATTAAGCCAAGCCGGGTAAGATTGGTTTTTCTTTTCAGCGCTTTGCTTTGTTTTTTCTTGAAAGCATTAGATAAAATCTGGAATCCCAGATATAACGTATAAAATGCAATGAGGGTTTTGGTAATTTTAGCATAATATTCACCAAGGTACGTCAGGCAAAGTGCTCCGATAACCGCTCCGATCACAGCCGGAATCGCCAGCTTTTTAACCAGGCTTTTACTTACATTCTTTAATTTGACATGACTTATACTTCCGGCCGCAGTCGTAAAACTTTCCGCCGAATGAATACTTGCACTTACAATATGTGGCGGAATATTCAGAAAGAGTAATGTTGTTGTACATATCACACCATATCCCATTCCCATGGATCCCGCTACAATTTCGGCTAAAAAGCCAATAAGCATCATCCAGTAAAAAATATAATTATCTTCTGCCAAAACAGTGAGAAGCTCATCCAAATATCCCAGTTCATACATTGAAAGAATCACGATCAACACTATTGCAACCGTTACAAAAAATACATTAAGCCTGAGCTGAACTTTTCTTGAAATCACCATTTATGTCTGTGTTTATCGGATTATTATAAAATCATTACTGCTCCCACTGTAGAATTGCTCGTTTCGTCAATCAGAATGGCACTTCCTGTATTATTATTTTCACTAAAACTATCAAAAACCAACGGAGAAGAAGTTTTCAGTTTCACTTTAACAACTTCATTCAGCTTAATTCCTGAATAAACAGGTGTATTCTCCAGTGTATTGACATCAATTTTATATTCAACTTCTTTTACGATCGTTTTTAGTACTTTACTTTTATGCTGAATAAAATATTTGTTGCCCTCGTTTAATTCCTTTTTATCAAGCCAGCATACAATAGCTTCTACCTCATTTTCTACTTTCGGAAGCTGCTCCGTTTTCACTAAAAAGTCACCTCTGCTGATATCAATATCATCTTCAATATGCAAAACGGCAGGTTGATTGGTAAATACCGCGTCTACTTCCTTCCCTCCAGTTTCAATTTTTGAAATAACCGTTTCGATATTCTGTGGCAGAACGGTTATTTTATCTCCTTTTTTATACGTTCCTGAAATCACTTCTCCGGAATACCCTCTGTAATCATGGAGTTCTTCAGTCTGGGGACGAATTACATATTGCACCTGAAATCTGCTGTTAACGGTATTTTCAGAGTTTTTTACTTCTACCGTTTCAAGAAAATCAAGTAAAGTAGATCCCGTATACCAAGGAGTTTTCTCAGATTTTTCAACAATGTTGTCTCCGTAAAATGCAGAAATCGGGAAATATTGTACGTTTTCCAATCCTAATTTTTGTGCAACCAAATGATACTGAGCTTTTATGTTATTAAAAACATCCTCCGCATAATCTACCAGATCCATTTTGTTGATGGCCACGACTACATTTTTAATTTTTAATAGAGAAGCAATGATGGAATGTCTTCTGGTCTGCTCAATAACGCCCTGTCTTGCATCAATTAAAATCACAATCAGCTGAGAATTGGAAGCTCCAGTAATCATATTCCGGGTATACTGAATATGTCCCGGAGCATCTGCAATAATGAATTTTCTCTTAGGTGTAGAGAAATATCTGTAGGCTACATCTATGGTAATTCCCTGTTCCCGTTCCGCTCTTAATCCGTCGGTAAGAATCGCCAGATCTATCCCGTTTTCATTTTTATTTTTTGACTGCTTTTCCAATGCTTCAAGCTGATCAATCAAAATGTTTTTGCTATCATATAGAAGTCTCCCGATAAGGGTACTTTTCCCGTCGTCTACACTTCCGGCAGTTATAAATCTTAGTATATCCATAAGTTTAGTTATTAATGATAATTGATGAATGATTGTTGCTCAATTATCACTCATCATTTATTAAAAATATCCTCCTTTTTTTCTGTCTTCCATAGCTGCTTCCGTCACTTTATCATCAATTCTTGTTTCACCGCGTTCGGAAATTTTGGAAGCTATAATTTCATTGATTACACTTTCTAAAGTTTCAGCATCACTTTCAACCGCTGCTGTACAGGTCATATCTCCTACAGTTCTGTAACGTACTTTTTTAGTGATCACCTTATCATTTTCATCAATTTGAATAAAATCTGAGGTGGCAATTAATTGACCATCATATTCGATCACTTCCCTGTCATGGGCAAAATAAATGGAAGGAAGCTGGATATTTTCTTTTCTGATATAATTCCATACATCAAGTTCTGTCCAGTTTGAAATTGGAAAAACCCTTACATTTTCTCCTTTATTGATTCTTCCGTTGTAAATATTCCACAGTTCCGGACGCTGTAATTTCGGATCCCATTGTCCGAACTCATCCCGAACCGAGAAAAAACGTTCTTTAGCTCTGGCTTTCTCTTCATCTCTTCTCGCTCCGCCAATGCACGCATCAAACTGAAATTCTTCAATAGTATCCAATAAAGTATGGGTTTGCAGCCAGTTTCTGGAAGCAAATTTCCCCTTAGGTTCGGTTAATTTTTTAGTTTTAATGGTATCTTCCACTTTTCTTACTATCAATTCAGCACCTATATGTTCTGCCAGATAATCTCTGAATTGTAGGGCTTCAGGAAAATTATGTCCCGTATCGATATGTACCAAAGGAAACGGAATTTTCATCGGAGCAAAAGCTTTTTTTGCCAAATGCACCAATGTAATGGAATCTTTTCCACCACTGAAAAGTAAAGCCGGCTTTTCAAACTGTGCCGCTACTTCCCTCATAATATAAATACTCTCAGCTTCCAGCTGTTCCAGATAATCTAATGTATATGTACTCATTTTTTTCTTTAAAATTTTGAATTAATGGGTATGCAGACCGCATTCCTTATGGGAATTTTCCCACCACCAACGACCGGCACGGGGATTTTCACCCGGATCAATGGCTCTTGTACATGGTTGACAGCCAACGCTGATGAATCCTTTTCTATGTAAAGACAGTTCCTGAACTTTATTTTTCTCAAGATATTCAAGAACTTCCTGATAATTCCAATGGATCAAAGGATTGTATTTGTATAACTTTCTTTCATCATCCCACTCAATGATCGGCATATGTTCGCGGTTTTCTGATTGTTCGGAGCGTAACCCCGTAATCCAGACGGTTGCATTTTCCAACGCACGGTTTAGAGGTTTTACTTTTCTTATGAAGCAGCATTCTTTTCTGTTTTCAATCGAATGATAGAAAGCATTTATTCCTTTTTCATTCACGTATTTTTCAACATCGGAGCTTTCCGGAAAATAAACTTCCGTTTTTATTTTATACCTTGAATTGTTCTGTGAAAGTAGTTCGTAATGCTCATAGAAAAGTCTTCCTGTATCCAGTGTGAAAACTTTAATGGGCAGCTGATTCTTAAATATCATATCGGTAATCACCTGGTCTTCCTGTCCAAGTGAAGTTGAGAAAACAATGCCTTCTGAGAATTTAGCTGAGATCCATTTCAATCCCTCTTCTGCTGAAAGCTGTTTCAGACTATCTGCATCTTCTTTTGAAATCATATTTTGTCATTTGAAGTCATGCAAATATCAGATAAAATAATTATCCTACCAAACAAGTAGACTAATTATTCAAAAAAAAGGATTAGAATCAGTCGATCAAATCCATTAAAGTTTTACTTTCCAGAATACGTAAGGAAGCATCCCGCACTTCGATTAAAACATCATGCAGGCCGCAGTGATCTTCATTACAGTCCTCACATTTTTCATAAAAATTAAGACTTACGCAAGGCAGCATGGCAATAGGTCCATTCACCAGCCGTATAATTTTTGCCAGCTTTACATTTTCAGGATTTTCTCTGAAAAAATATCCTCCTCCTTTTCCCTTTTTACTGTCAAGAATATCCGCTTTTTTCAATTCCAGTAAAATATTTTCTAAAAACTTCAGGGGAATTTTCTTATGTTCTGCAATTTCAGAAATAAGTACAGGGCCGTCATTCCTTTTTTCAACAAGGTATGCAAGCGCCTTAAAAGCATATTGAGATTTTTTTGACAACATTATAGCAAAAATAAGAAAATTGTTTAATTTTTGCAAAACCTACAAATCATGAATTGTCAAACCATTAAACAGATTTAGCCATCTTCATTTTTGCAATTTCATCTATTAATCATTAAGTTTGTTCTATGTTCAGCAAACAAGAAGCACAGCAATTAAAAAAAGAGTTTTGGACGGCTTTCGGAAAGTCTTTCCCCAGAAAATGGATTTTGTATGACACCAAAATAAAGGATATGTCATTCAAATTTTATGCAGATAATAAAAAGGCGGAAGTTTCTCTGGATATCGAAATGAAAGACGAAGTTTTCAGAGATGCCTATTATAATAAAATATGGTCGCTGGAAGATATTCTGAAAGATTTTATTGGAGATTTCAATAAGGAAGAATTTTACACTTTGGAAAGCGGAAAAGTCATCAGCAGGATTTGGGTAGAAAAACACGGAGTTTCTATTTTCAATAAAAATACATGGCAGGAGATATTTGAGTTTTTTGTTGAGAGAATGGACGGTTTTGAACGATTTTATTATGAGTATGAGGATTTTATAAAGGATGTTTAGGTTCTCTTTAAGTTTATACTTCATCGAAATAAAAATTTAAATTCTTCCACAAAATTCAAACTCCTGTTTAAATATTTTTGTACTTTAGTCAGACCAAAAAATATCAGTACTTGTTTATTCATAATGCTCTTCAGCAAAACATTTCTGATATTTCTTTAACACTAAATCACAAAAATTTTAAATAATGGAAGTAAACACATTCCTTTTTACTGACGGTGCAGATCCCAAAATGTTGGAAGCTTATAAAAAGGCACAGGAAACTTTTAAATATTTCTGGAGAGAACAATATTGGGAAAACCTAAGAATAGTTCCCGCCCTCAATCTTTCTTGCGTGAAAGTTGCTTTTTCTGAAAAGGATCCCGAAACCGGAAAAAATATTGTAGAGCATATGTGGATCAACGAGATTGACTTTGACGGCGATTATGTAAAAGGATACCTAATTAATGAACCGAATAATCTCACAACAATCAAGGCAGGCGACTATTTTGAAATCCCTCTGAATGAAATTAGCGACTGGCTTTTTGCGATTACACCTAGTGTAAAAAAGAAAGGACTTGCAAAATTATTTTCATCTTCAAAAGATCCAATTCCAAAAGCATATGGAGGATTTACCATTCAGAAAATGCGTGCTGATATGTCGGAAACAGAAAGAAAAGAGCATGATGGATTCTGGGATCTTGATTTTGGAGATTATAATGATATTGAAGTTGTACATGAACAAAAAGAAAAACCGGAAAACCTTATTGAGCACCCTATGAGCAAAAATATGAAGGATAAATTGGTGGAATTTTTACACGATTATCCTGATGAGCTCACCAATCTGGATGAAAACGGATTATCTCTCATTCACAGGGAAACTATTGCCGGAAACTTAAGTTCTGTAGAAATCATTTTAAATTCAGGAGGTGATAAAAATTTGAAAACAAGCAAAGGAAAAACAGCCCTGGATTTTGCAAAACAATTAAACTGGGAGCATTTGATTCCTATTTTAGAAAATTAATCATACAGAGAAACTTTCGGGTTTCTCTTTTTTTTTTTGCCAAATGACAAATGCTGTACAATTTTCTTTACTTAAATTGCATTTATGAAAGAATTATTTGATTTTATCTTAAGATTCGGGAACCTGAATCAGCAGCAAATGGATTTCATTGCAAGTAAAGCTACGGAACTGGATCTTTCTAAGGAGGAATACTTTTCAGAGGCTGGAAAAATTGCAAAACAGGTCGGATTCGTTGTTGACGGAATTCTTCGTGTTTGCTATTACAACAACAAAAGTGAAGAAATTACAAAATATTTTATTGAAGAAGACAATCTGGTTGTAGATCTTGAAAGCTTTGACAATCAAATCTGTTCCAGTGCTTATGTGCAGGCAGTGACAGATTGTAAAATGATCATATTTCAGCGAAAAGACTGGCTGGAACTTTTACAGACCATTGTAGGTTTTGATGCAATCGTTCACAAGATTATTTCAAGAGCATTGATTCAAAAAGTGGAGAGAAGAAGTCCGCTTGTTTCGGAAGATGCTACAACCCGTTATCTGAAATTTCTGGAAATCTACCCTACTGTTGTCAACAGAATTCCGCTTTCTTATGTGGCTTCCTATTTGGGAGTTACCCAATCTTCTTTAAGCAGAATCAGGAAGAATATAAAATAATTAAGGTAATTATATAAAGTTTTACATTAATTCTGTTATCTTAATTATTATAATGCTGTCATTCTGAATGTAACGAAGTGAAATGAAGAATCTAAGCTGTCATAAGATTCTTCCTTCGTCAGAATGACAATGGTGTAAAATTGTATATAGCCGCATAATTAAATTCTCATTTTATTTAAACTTTTAAGTTTCAATTCCTTTTTTGTCAAATGGCAAATGCCACCTTATTTAATTGACGGAATTTTACATCATCAATTAAAAACAAAAAAAATGCAGACAGTATTAATTACAGGAGCCAACAGAAGTATTGGCCTTGAAACAGCAAAACAGCTTTCAGCAAAAGGATTATTCGTTTATTTAGGAAGCCGAAATCTTGAAAATGGTGAAAAAGCAGTTGAAACACTTAAAGAACAGGGATTTCAAAATATCAAAGCCATTGAAATTGATGTTACCAATCCTGAATCTATTTTAAAAGCCAAAAATATGGTAGAAAATGAGCAGGGAAAACTGGATATCCTGATCAACAATGCAGGAATTTTAGGAAATACACCTCAACAGGCTTCAGATTTTTCCATTCAGGAAATTCAGACCATTTTTGATACCAACTTCTTTGGAGTCATCAGTGTTACACAGGCTTTTCTTGATTTGCTTAAAAAATCGGACAGTCCCAGAATCAGCAATATTACTTCTGGATTAGGCTCGTTAACCCTGCATAGCGATCCGTCCTGGAAATATTACAATATCAAAACGGCCGGTTACGGAACTTCAAAAGCAGCTTTAAACGCTTATACCATTGTTCTTGCCTACGAGCTGAAAGATCTGCCTTTTAAAGTCAATGTGATCGATCCCGGATATACAGCAACAGATTTCAATGCGCACAGCGGCCCCGGATCTGTGGAAAGCGCAGCCTCTTTCATCATTAAGCATACTTTGACGGATGATCAGGCTCCAACCGGACAATATTACAGTAACGATATTGAGGATGAAACAGGAATCAGTCCTTGGTAATTTTACAATTTATTAAAAGAGCAGTTTTTTTGGTTTCTTATTTATTCTTTTATAAATTCAAACAAAAAAATAAACAAATTGAAAGATCACGAATTTGCAAAGTTATATCATGATACTTGGAACAAAGCAAAACAAAATATTAAAAAATGTTATTTTCCTGGATGTAATGAGCAACCAATTAACTCACATATATTACAAAAAAATGGAATTCTAAACCAAATTGCTACTAATAATCATATTTGGGAATATAAAATTAATCAATTTAAAAAAGAACCTTTTTATTTCGATAAAACAGGCATTAACGAAATTTATTCTTTCGATTGTTTTTGTAAAGAACATGACGATAAGCTTTTTGAAAAAATAGAAAAAAAACAAATAAACTTTAATGACTATGAATCTTGTCTTTTATTTACACTAAGAACTATATATAATGAAATATGGAGAAAAGAGATTAATATTGAACAGTATAAATTAATGATGAAATCAAAATATTCATCAGAAATAAATTTAGAGTTTCTATTAGGTAGAATTCAACAAGAACTTTTAGGAATTGATGATTTAAGAAATAATGAAGAGGATATTTGGGAAGACTATAATAATAAAACTCAAAATTTTGTTTTTCAAGTTAGAGAATTAAACAAAATTGATATTTGTTTATCTGCTTTTTATAATTATGAAACAACCTTAGAAATGTACAATTATAAAAAACTTAATGGTAAAGATATGCCTCGAATTTCTGAAGTTTTCATTAATATATTTCCTTATAACAATAAAACACTTCTATTAATGGGATATAATAAAAAAGATGAAAAAAAGTTAAAACCCTATGTAAACACTTTTTTTAAGGAATCAGAAAACAAAGTTCAAAAAAAAATCACCAATCTTTTAATGTTTGCTTGCGAAACTTGGGTTATTTCAGAAAAATTATACAAAGATAAGATTGAAAAAATAAAAGATATTTTTATTGCATGTATAAATCATGCTATAATAATTAACAATGAAAGAGAATTTTTTAATGTTAATCTTTTTAAGGATAATTATTTTAATGAAATGCAAAAGATTAAAAGACATCTTGTTAGTATTAAATAAATTTTGATTCACGATTCGGTTACATCATTCGTTGATTGAACTACTTTTCTCAACTGCCATCTTCCCACCTTTGTACCATCATTTAAAACCAATAAAAAATGGAAACAAAAAAAGTATGGTTCGTGACAGGGGCTTCAAAAGGACTTGGATTAGCCTTAATCAAAAAATTGTTAGAACAAAATTATCGCGTTGCTGCGACAACAAGAAATGTACAGTCTCTTATTTCTGAAATCGGAACAACTTCGGAAACATTTTTACCGCTTGAAGTGAGTTTAACGGATAATGAAAACGTACAATCCGCTATTGCTAAAACCATTGAACATTTCGGACAATTAGATGTTGTCGTAAACAATGCAGGTTACGGACAATTAGGTACATTGGAAGAGCTTTCTGACAAAGAAGCAAGAGCGAATTTTGATGTCAATGTTTTCGGAACACTGAACGTGATCAGAAATGCAATGCCTCATCTTCGTCAGCAAAGATCAGGACATATTTTCAACATCTCTTCAATCGGAGGATATTCAGGGAATTTTCCGGGGTGGGGAATTTACTGTTCAACCAAATTTGCTGTAGCCGGTTTAACCGAAGCTTTGGCTGAAGAAATTAAAGATTTTGGGGTAAAAGCAACTGTGGTGTATCCCGGCTATTTCAGAACGGACTTCTTATCAAAAGAATCTGTAAGAACTCCTGAAAATTCAATTCCTGAATATGAAGCGGCAAGAAATTCCGAACAGGCACATTTGGATGAAATCAACGGAAATCAGCCCAATGATCCTGATAAAGGAGCTGAAGCAATCATTGCCATCAGTGAAGTGGAAAATCCGCCGGTGCATTTCTTATTGGGAAGCGGAACTGATGAGTTTTTGGATAACAAGATTAAAACGATTACAGGAGATGCTGAGAAATGGAGTGAACTGACATTTTCTACTGTGATCTAGTTTTTCTTTTGTCTTGAAACAAAAGAAACAAAAATTCAAGACTTGGAAATTGAATGCTAAAAATAAATGCTATTCTCTAAAAATTCTAAAACTCGTGCGAAGTCATTATTGATGATTAAATTCTAAATTTGTCTCGCACTCAGACAGTAGAATTTTCTTAACGTTCACATCATTTATTTTCTTAACGCTTCATTTTCCTAGGTCGTTATAGATCCTTCGACTTCGCTCAGGATGACATTTCGCTAATACTAAACGTTGTAATATAATTAGTACGGAAAGTTTTTTCCACAGTGTCATCCTGAGCTTGCCGAAGGATCTCATTTTATTTTTTTAACCATTAAGGTTTTGTTTAAGGAATTTAGAATAGTAAGATGAGTTTTAACTCAAGTTAATTGGTATTTCTCAATAAGATTCACTTCTTACCTATCATCTTAATGGTTCAAATTCAATTCAACAATTCAAAATAATTAAATAACTTAGTCATTATGAAAAACACATTTCGTTTTAATTCGCTTTCTGATTTTCATACCTTCTGTAATCTTCCGAATCCTGAGCATCCGCTGATCAGTCTGATCGATTACAGCAAAGTCCGTTATCCTGTGGATGATACGGAACTGAAATGGATACAGAATTTTTATTCGATCGGTCTGAAAAGGAATGTAAATGCTAAGTTCAATTACGGACAGCAGGAATATGATTTTGATTCCGGTGTGTTGTGTTTTGTTTCTCCGCTTCAGTTTCTGAGTCTTGAAATGAAACCCGGTGTGGAAGTAGAACCCACCGGATATTTACTGTTGATTCATCCCGATTTTCTTTGGGGAACTTCTTTGGCAAAGAAGATTAAATCCTACGAATTTTTCAGTTACCAGATCAATGAAGCGCTTTTCCTTTCGGATAAGGAAGAAAAGATTATTGTTGATCTGTTTAAAAATATTGAAAAAGAATATCAGACGAATATTGACAAATTCACGCAGGAGCTGATTGTTGCCCAGCTCGAATTGTTCCTAATCTATGCCGAACGTTTTTATGAACGTCAGTTTTTTACCCGAAAAAAATCCAGTCACGAATTGCTGGAAAGATTTGAGGAAGTACTTTCCCAGTATTTTGAAAACGGAAGTCTTCTTGAAAACGGGATTCCTTCTGTAAAAGCCATTGCCAAACAGATGAATATTTCCCCGAATTATCTGGGAAGTTTATTGCGAATTCACACTCAACAAAATACGCAACAGCATATTCAGAATAAGATTATCGACACTGCAAAAGAACGTTTAAGTACAACCAATCTTTCAGTCAGTGAGATCGCTTATGAACTGGGATTTGAGCATCCGCAGTCTTTTAGCAAGTTGTTTAAGCAGAAGGTGAATCAGTCGCCGGGAGAGTTTAGAAGGTTGTTTAATTAAGCTATTCTTTAAGACAATTTTTAACTATAAATAATTTTCATGATGTTTTTATATATTTGAGCTATAAAATTATAAATCATGAAAAAAAATTTACTGTTAGTAATCTTCATTCCTATAATTAGTTTTTCACAGAATAAAACAGAAGCAGAAGCTAAGGTTAACGAAGGAATTATGCTTCATGACGAAGGAAAATATAATGAAGCTCTTAACAAATATGATGAAGCTCTTATTTTAGATAAAAACAATTTATTAGCGCTCTCGGAAAAAGCAATGACGCTAGAAACATCTCAAAAATATAATGAAGCTATTGAAATCTGTAAATTGGTTATAAATACATATCCTGAAAAAGATATAAAAACAGTTTATATCAGTTATGCAAATAGTTTAGACCATTTAAAACAGACTCAAAAAGCTTTGATTATTTATGATGAGGGCATAAAAAAGTATCCTAATTATTATCAGCTTTATTTTAACAAAGGAATTGCCTTAATAAATGACAAGCAACTAGAAAAAGCATTAGAATCTTTTCAAAAATCTGCAAAATTAAAACCTAATCATAAAGGCTCACTTAACGCATTAGCAGCTTTAAATTCTGAAAACAGAATTGTATCAATTCTATGTTCTCTAAGATATCTTTCTCTTGATAATAAATCCCAGCTTGCAAAAAACCATATAAAATCTGTACTTACTTTAATGAATAAAGGTGTTACCCAAAAAAATGACAATTCCATCAACTTATCTATTGATCCATCAATACTTGATAAAGCAAATGATAAAAAGAGTAAAAATAATTTTTCATCAACTGACATGGTGCTTTCAATGACCTCCGCTTTAGACTTTGACGAAAAAAATAAAGGCAAAACAGATCAGCAGAGATTCACTGATAAATTAGATTCCATGTTTGCTACTATGGAAGAAACACAAAAGGGACAGAGTGGTTTTTATTGGGAATTTTTAGCCCCTTATTTTATTGAAATGCATAAACAAAAATTAATTGAACCGTTTACGTACATTGCTTTTTCACCTCAACCTAATGACGATGTAATTAAATATTACAAAGATCATCCAGAACAAATTGAAAAGTTTTACAAATGGTCCGAAAATTATACATGGGAATAGATTCGTTAAATATCATAATAAAAAAGAGAAACTAAAAGTTTCTCTTTTTTATATCCTATCCAAACTTCTTCTTCCTCAACCAGAAGAACAATCCCCCTAAAGCACCAATAACAACTAAAGGTAACAGCAAATTGAACCATTGCCAGTTGTTTTTTTCTTCTGTAATTCTTTGTCGGTCAAGAAGACGTTCTTCGATGTTTCTGTTTCTGAGTTCCATCAGATTGCTGTCATCCAAAAGATAGTCGAGAGCATTTCTTAAGAACTGTTCGTTTCCGAACTGTTCGTTGGTCAGCATATCTACCCCTAAAGGTAAAGGCTGCCCTTTGATCACTTTATTTCTTCCCACATCTCCGTCTGCAATTACGATCATTTTATTTTCCGGACTTGTTCCTTTAAAACCAGGATAAGATTTTCTTTCAACTCTTGAAGCGTAGGCAGAATTAAATTTACCTTCCAAAGCTACTGCGTAGATCTTAGGAGTGCTTGGTTTTTCCATTTGCCCAAGACTGTCTACACTTGCAATTTCTTTCAGATCAACATAGTTCGGAACCTGTTTCAGCAATGTTCTTTCACTCGACTCAAAAAGAACTTTTGTTTTGATATTTTTTCTTCCGCCCAAAGTATCGATCGATGTAGGGAATTCAAATTTTACAGGATTGATATTTTTGGTGATCGGATCATTCTTTTCAGCAATTCCTAATGGGAAATACGGCCATGGAAGACTTGTATACTGAGGATTCCCTCCTACTTCTCCCGTTACCAGCCTCAACAATGCAAATTTCTTCACATCTTTTACCAATGCCGGATTGATTCTGATTCCATAGTTGAAGAAAAAGTCGGTCATATTGATATCTACCGGGAAAGGCATTACTTTTTTAGACCTTGTCAACGTATCCATTTCAGCGTTTACGGCATCGATCATCCACAACGTTTTTCCGCCGTTCATGATGTACTGGTCAAGAATTACTTTTTCACCGTCTGTAAAGGCTTTTCTTGGTTTTGCAATCACCAAAGCATTCATTTGCTTTAAAATCGGAACATCTGCCAATGTCAGTTCAGTCTGATTTTTAGGAATAATCGGACCTGCATCGTAATTTTCCGTTGCCAAGTGCATGAATCCCTGGAATTCCTCCGGACTCAATTCATCCTGATTGACTAAAATCCCGATCTTCTTTCTTTTGTCAACCGCAATGTTTTTGATGTTTGAAACCAGATTGTATTCTAAATTCTCAATTGATTTCGTCAGTTGCTGATCTGCATCAATCCCGTTCTGCTGAACGACCAATGGAATGGAAACTCCTCTTCCTTTGTATTTTACAACCGCATAAGGAAATAAGTAAATCTGGGAAACTTTTCCGTCTTTCACATCAGGAAGTACAGAAGGCTGCATTCCCATGGCCATCAAAGTATCCTGAGAAATTTTACTTTTAATCGGATCAATGAATTTGAAATCGATTTTCGGATTAATTTTTCTGAATTCCTCCAGCATAAATTTCGTTTCGCTCTGCAGCTGCTTGAAACTTGCAGGAAAATCTCCTTCAAGATAAACATCTACCATTACCGGTTTGTTGATCGATTCCAACACCTTGATCGTATTATCAGAAAGCGTATATCTTTTTTCTTTTGTTAAGTCTAATCTGATTCCTGAAATAGCAAGAATAACAACCAACGGCAAAATAACAAACAGTAAAATTCCGAATGGTGATTTGAATGGTATCTTCTTCATAATTCTACTTCTTTTTATTGATAAAATGGTTGGACAAAACTAAGGTAACTCCGATAATTAAAACAAAATAAGCGACATCTTTAAAATCAATAAGACCTCTTGTAAAGCCTAAGAAATGCTGATAAAAACCAATATTCTGCAATATAAAATCTGCTCCACCCAATAACTTATAACTAGCTAATTGTTCGATTCCAAAATACATGATAAAACACATGAAAACCCCCAACAAATAAGCCATGATCTGATTCTGAGAAAGTGAAGACGCTAAAATTCCTACTCCTGAGAAAGCTGCAATCAGAATAACCATTCCGAAATAGCTTCCGAACGTCATTCCCAAATCAATATTTCCTTCCGGAACTCCTAAAACATAGACTGTATAAAGGTAAATGAGTGATGGAATAAGACATAAAATCCCAACTACCCAAACTGATAAAAATTTTCCAAGAACCAGATCTGAAACTTTCAAGGGCTGAGAAAATAGCCAATTTAAGGTTCCCGTCTGCTGTTCTTCCGCAAAGGTTTTCATGGATAATGCCGGAATAATAAACATTAATAACCAAGGCACCAAAACGAAATAACTTTGTAAAGAAGCCAATCCGATATCAAAAATGTTGGAATCATTCTCGAAAAAAAACAAAAACAATGTCGCTACCAAACTGAAAGCCGCAATGATAATCCACGCGCTCCAATTGCCAAAATAACTCCAAAGTTCTTTTTTAAAAATTGCAATCATATATTAGTTAGAAGTTTTATGTTAAAAGTCAAATGTAAAATAAGAAGACATTGACTTCGCACTGCTTTTTACTTGTATCTTTTTACTTTTTACTTTTATTAACCAGTTTTACCGTCATCATGATGAGGAATACCAGAACGAAAAATCCTGTAATTAATTGCCACCAATATTCAATGACCATTGATTTTAAGATTACAGTGAAAACCACCAGAAATAAAATAAAGGTTGCGATTTCGTTAGCTTGTCGTAATTTGATATTCGCTGTTTCTAAAGTATTTCCGTTAAGTTCCTTAAGCTTTAACACTTTTTTCCAGCACCAGTAATGATAAATGGCCAAACCGATCAGGAAAGTCAGTTTTAAATGGAACCAGGGCATTTTCATTAATCCCGTATTTAAGAAAATCATCACCAGTCCGCAAACCGCCATAATTACTCCCGCCGGAACCGTAATGATATTCCAAAGCCTGCGTGCCATAAAGGTATATTGTTCCCTTAAAATCTTCTTTTTATCTTCGGCAAACGCATCGGTATCTTTATAGTAAACGAAAATTCTCACGAGATAAAAAATTCCCGCAAAATAGCTTACCATGAAGATAATATGTAAAGCTTTGATGATGGTATACAGCATCCTAAAAATTTGTTTGCAAAGATAGTTTATTTCGGAAAAAAAGAGAATTTAATCTAGAAAATTCGAATGAAACTTGCTATATCATTTTAAGAAAATCTGTCTTTACGCCTATTTATTGTTTTTTCTTGCAGGAATACTATCAGTTTTACTGCCCTCATAATATTTCTTGGTATATAAAAGGTTTCCTTTATTGTCATAATATTTCCAGTCTCCGGAATAAAACCAATGACGTTCATGCTGAGAAATCTCAAGCTTAGTCTGCCCTTTTTCCATGATGGTTCCGGTTGGAAAATATCTTTTAATTTTAGTAATATCTTTTCGGATGCTTTCCTTTTGATAAAGCTTATCGTCAAAATACGTTTTCCAAACGCCTACTTTTTCTCCTTTCTTATATTTTCCTACAGCCACAAGAGTTCCTTCGTTAGTAGGATATTCTTCTTTCCACTTGCCATGTCTTTTCTGAACGTTTTTGCTCACTTTTATATACTGGTTCATCTTCGTCTGGCAGGAAAGTGTAAATAATGACAATACTACAGCAATAAATATTTTTTTCATAAAAAAAACAGGATTTCTGTAAATATAAGAAATCCTGTTTTATTCTACAAATGTAGAACAGATTTATTTTTGTCTTAAGAAATCACTCCTAATTCTTTTCCAACTTTTTCGAAAGCAGCAATTGCCTTATCCAAATGTGCTCTGGTATGAGCGGCAGAAAGCTGAACTCTGATTCTCGCTTTTCCTTTTGGTACAACAGGATAAAAGAATCCTATCACATAAATTCCCTCATCCATCAGTTTTTCAGCCATTTTCTGAGCCAAAGGCGCATCATAAAGCATTACCGGAACAATAGCAGCATCTCCATCAGGAATATCGAAACCTTTCGACTTCATTTCTGCTCTGAAATATTCTGCATTTTCCATTACTTTATCACGAAGAGAAGTATCTTCAGAGATCATATCCAATACTTTCAAAGCGGCACCCACGATTCCCGGAGCCAAAGAGTTTGAAAATAAATACGGTCTTGAACGCTGTCTCAACATATCGATGATCTCTTTTTTCCCGGAAGTAAATCCTCCTAAAGCACCTCCAAGAGCTTTTCCTAATGTAGAAGTAATAATATCTACTCTATCCATTACTTCATTCGCTTCGTGAGTTCCACGACCTGTTTTTCCGATGAAACCAGTGGCGTGAGAATCATCCACCATTACCAAAGCATCATATTTATCAGCTAAATCACAAACTCCTTTCAGGTCTGCAACGATTCCGTCCATTGAGAACACACCATCAGTAACAATAATTTTGAAACGGTGATTTTTTTCAGAAGCTGCAATCAGCTGAGCTTCCAAATCTTCCATATTATTGTTTTTGTAACGGTATCTTGCCGCCTTACAAAGACGAACACCATCAATAATTGATGCGTGGTTCAATTCATCAGAGATAATCGCATCTTCTTCCGTAAATAACGGTTCGAAAACACCTCCGTTGGCATCAAAACAAGCTGCATAAAGGATCGTATCTTCCAATCCTAAAAAGTCAGCAATTTTTTGTTCCAATTGCTTATGAATATCCTGAGTTCCGCAGATAAAACGTACCGAAGACATACCGTAACCGTGAGATTCGATCATATCCTGAGAAGCCTTCATCACTTCCGGATGGTTGGATAATCCCAAATAATTGTTCGCACAGAAGTTCAGCAGCTTTTTTCCATTCGCTTCTATTTCTGCACTCTGCTGAGAGGTAATGATTCTTTCTCTTTTGTAAAGCCCGTCGTTATCAATATTTTGTAGTTCGTTCTGTAAGTTTTCAAGATACTTTTTAGAGATCATTTCTAATAATTTTTAAGATGTGCTAATTTAATAAAATCGCGGTAAACTCATAGCTTTTCTGTTTTTTATTCTAAGTGCTTAAATAAAATTCAACTATTTTTCACTATTAGTCTATAATTTTAATAGACTATTATTTATATTTGTTGTTAAATTCAGTAAAATGCGATTATCACCAGTACAAAAAATTGAAAATATATCCTCCGGAGACTTTCTCAAAACTTATCTGAAACCTGCAAAACCTGTCATTTTAAAAGATTTTGTCGATCCTGAAAGTCCGGCCTTCAAAAAATGGAACTATGATTATTTTAAGGAAATTGCAGGTGACCATAAAGTCAATATTTACGGAAGTGAAATCGAATCATTAGACAGAGTGGCCAGCAAACCGATCGGCCAAAGCACTTTTTCTGACTATCTCGATTTAATAACTTCCTCTTCCACTGAACATCGTCTTTTTCTCTTTAATTTATTAAGCATTAAACCTGAACTTAAAAATGATATTCAATACAATGATGTTACGAAAGGAAAAATTTTGAAATGGCTTCCTTTTATGTTTTTTGGAGGTGAAGGTTCCATCACCCGGAATCATGTGGATATTGATATGTCACACGTTTTCATTACCCAGTTTCAAGGCATCAAAAAGATCTGGCTATTTCCGTGGGAACAATCGGATCTCCTTTATAAGCTTCCTTATAATTTTCATTCGATTACCAACATCAAAGAACCGGATTACCAGGAATTTCCCGGTTTGAAATATATAGATGGGTACGAAGCAGTCATCAGTCCCGGAGAAACACTTTATATTCCTTCCGGTTGGTGGCATTATATTCAATATGAAACAGAGGGATATTCTGTTTCCATCAGAGCTTTACCTTCAAGCTGGCTGGAAAAATGGAGAGGCTTTAAAAATCTCGTTCTAATAAGACATTTTGATAATGTCATGCGAAATCTGTTCAAAGAAAAATGGTTCGATTTTAAGGTAAGAAAAGCTATCAGAAAAGCCAACAGAGCAATTAAAAAGCAGAAAAACTTTCACATCTAAATAAATACTAATCTTTAAATAAACATATTATGGAATTAATTTATCTTATTCTTTCAGCGGAAAGGCCAACGTATTCTTTCTATCCGATCTCTTTTCATTAATATTTATGAAACAAAAAACCTTCAGAAATTCTGAAGGTTTTATTTTATTTTTTTAAGAATTTTATGTTCTTATCTTTAACCTTAAAAATATAAGTTCCGGGAATCAATTCCGAAATATTAATGGCTTTTCCCGGTTGATACACATGTTTTCTTACTAATTTTCCATCAATAAAATAGATGGTGAAATCTGTAGCCCTGTCAATGCCTTTTATATTGATTTCATTTTTTGCAGGATTTGGATACAATGCAAATTCATCTTTATTAATCTCCGAAGTACTCAAAGTATTGTCCTGGGCTACCGTCGAATTTTTTTCGATGATCTGATATTCATAATTAAACTCTACACTACTTACTGGAAATGTTACTGCTTGTGTAAAATATTGATTATTTACGGTATTATCTAGAGTAAAATAAGCAATCTGTCCACCTGTTCCCGTAACTTTAATCGGTAAAGGCATTTCGTAAAAACTTACAGAAGAATGACTCTGAGTCTGTGAAGCTTTAAAGGTAATCTGATTTCCCACTTGCTTCCAACGAATATCATAGGTGGGGTAACCCTGCCCATAAATCCAATCATTAAAAAACTCGGTAAGATCTTTTCCTGTAGATAACTGAATAGAATTTTTAAGATCCGTGGTTCTTACATAGTTATATGCTAAAGCAGGTCTTGCATGATAATCCTTTAAGGCCTGATAAAAAGCAGTTTCGCCCAGAATCCATTTCATCATTCTCACCACATATCCACCTTTGGAATAAGACAGCCTTCCGTTAAAAATAGCATTGATATTATTCAAATTAGCATCGGCAACGTATACACTTCCATCAGGAAGACTTGTGATATAGTTTTTTTCCGATAACAAGAAATTCATAAACTCAGTATTAGTCATCAGCAGTTTTTCATTGGCCAAATGTGCTCCAAATGTTGCAAAACCTTCGTTAAGCCATATATCGTTCCAGGCGCCGCAGGTTACCTTATCTCCAAACCATTGATGGGCCAGTTCGTGGGCGATAAGTCCTTTATCCCAGCCTCCCATAGATGACATAGTCTGGTGTTCCATTCCTCCTCCGTATTCAAATTCCATATGTCCGTATTTTTCATTTCTGAAAGGATAAGGCCCGAAATAGGTTTCAAAAGTATTCATGATCTGCTTGGTCCAGTTGATATTGGCCATACTCGCAGTATTATTTGCTGTAGATGGATACACATAATTAATAAATGGAAATGGCGGAGTTCCCATTGTATCGGTAATCTTTACATAATTCGTAATCGAAAGCGCAATAAGGTATGCGGCAGTAGGGTACATTGTTCTCCAGAACGTCAATTTCTGTCCGGGAGGAAGTATCGTTTCAGACATCAACAACCCGTTTGCAGCTACATTATACTGAGAGGGTGTTGTTATTTTAAAATCAAACTGTTCGATTTTATCATTCATACTTTGCTTGGTCGGAAACCAGTCCTGAGCGCCGTATGGTTCGCTTAAAGTAGAAAGAATCGGTGATCCGCCCTGAGACCCCGTTGAAAAGGCATTGTTTGCTGTTGGTGGCGTTCCGGAATACTGAATCGTAATAGAGTCTAATACATTCGCAGGAAGTGCGTTTGGAAAATCAATTTTCACTTCTTTTGTCGTTAGCTGCTGAAAGGTAAGACTCTGATTATGATAGGTTACCTGAGAAACCGTCAAGGCGTTGGAAAGATCAAAGTAGATATTGCTCATACTCTGATTCGGCTTAAAATGAGAAGTTACCGATCCTGAGATCATATACACTGAAGGATCCAGACTCACATCCATTCTCTGATACTGAAGATCGTAGTTCAGGGTATTAGGATTGATATTGTAAGCGATCATTTTATTGGTAAATGATTTCATTTCCTTTGCCCGGAACGATTTCATTTCAATGTTTTCATGCTGCGCAGAGATCTGCTGAAAAGTAACAATACTTAGTATCAGAAGATAAAAGTGTTTCATTATAAATTATTATAAATCAAAGATAAAAAAAACCTTCTAATCAAAGATTAAAAGGTTTTTAGATTTATTCTTACGGATAGGTTAAAGTTCCAAAGTCGGCTCTATAATTTTCTCCATTCTTTTTTTCACCATATCTACAGACCCGGCATAATTATTTACCAAAAGTGAGAATACCAAGGTTCTTCCCGAATTCGTTTTTATATAACCTGCCAGTGTTTTTACCTTGTTCAGTGTTCCTGTTTTAGCAAAAACCTGTCCGTTTCCGGTTATATTAAACATTCTTTTTAATGTTCCGGACTGCCCGCCAATCGGTAATGAAGTCAGATAGGTACCATAATACTTTTCGTTCATTAAAGAGGTAAGATATTTTGCCTGAGCAATTGGAGTTACCGTATTGCTTCTTGACAATCCGCTTCCGTCCATATAATTTAATCCTTCTGAATCAAACGCAATATCTTTAAGATGATCTTTTACCACAACTCTTCCACTTTCACTCGTCTGATCTCCTTTCTTAAAAAAGCCCACCGTTCTCAGCAATGCTTCTGCAAGCGAATTATCACTGTGCTGATTGGTATAGTAAACAATATCTGCCAATGTAGGAGATTTATAAGCTGAAACCAATTTTCTGGCTTCCGGAGCAGCATCGGTCATTTTTGGCGTCACTTTTCCTGTTACAGCAATTCCGCTTTTCACCAAAGTTGTTCTGAATGAATTGGCAAGATAAGCCGGGGCATCCGGTAATTTTGTGGTTAGAGCCCCATCTCCTTCATATTTTTCTGCATATACCATTTGATTGGCATAAGGAGAAACATAGAAGAATTTTTTATCTGCTGAGAAATTATTCTTTTTTACGATCAGCTTTTCGTTTGCAGGACTAATCTCGCGGGTTGTACCTACCGGTAAATAGTAATTGTTATTTTCCAACCATACAACATTTTCCGGAAGTCTTGAAATATTACCTTTGAAAAGCGCTGTCTGAATGATGATATCACCATTTACTTTTTTTATCCCCTCACGTGAAAGCCCGTTTACAAAATCTGAAATGATTTCTCTGTAAGATAATGCTCCTGCTTTATTGGTTCCTAAAGAAGGATCTCCACTTCCTACAATGTATAAATTTCCGTTCAAAACCCCGTTTTCATCCACTTGACCTGAGTATTCAAGCTGTGTCATCCAGCGGTAGTTTTCTCCCAACAAATTCAGAGCAGTTTCTGTAGTCAATAATTTTGTAGTGGAAGCCGGAACTAAAGGCATATTTTCATTATAAGAAGAAATAATCTTTTTGGTTTTAGGATCATATACCACGAATCCCCAGTTGGCGTTTTTCAACACAGGGTCCGTTACCATTGTATTTAGATTTACATCTATCAGTTCTTTTGGCGATAAAATTGTTTTTTCAATCGCCGCCGCAGGAGAAGGCAGATTCAAGCTGGATTTCTGACTATCATATGTGGGGGAAAAAAGAACCGTAGAAACGGTAGACTGAGCGAGGAATAAACCAGAAGCTAATACCGTAATACCTGAAATATATTTTCTGAAATTTACCATCTAATTTTTCTTTTTATTACTTAATTTGGATGCCACAGAATAACGAGAGTTAAATCCAAAAGCACAACCAAACATATAAGCAACGATCAAATGTAGAAATTATTGCTATTAATCAGTTATTTAAGGTATAATAAAACGTTATAAAATTTGTTAAAGTTTGTTAAAAATCAACAAAAACGTCTTTTTTGATGCTTTGGTAAGCAGTGATTTCATCAAATTCTTTTAAACTTAATAAAACCATTTTTTTGAATTTTTCGTAGTTCTTCCCTCTTGGAAGTTTAAGTAAAATCTGAAACTGGTATAAATTATTAAGTCTTGCAATTTGGGATTTTTCCGGTCCTAATACACAGTCTTCAGGAAGGTATTTTCTTAAAACCGAACCTAAAAACTGAGACGCACGATTCACTTTATCTTCTCTTCTGTGCTTAAGCTCAATCATAATTAGCTTCGTAAAAGGCGGATAATGAAACTTTTGACGTTCTGTAAGAATATATTTATAAACCTTAGCCGGATTATTCATTTTAATCAACTGAAAAACAGAATGATCCGGATTAAAAGTCTGAATTAAGATTCTTCCTTTCCCGGACACTCTTCCCGCTCTGCCGGAAACCTGTGTAATAAGTTGATAAGCCCTTTCCTCTGCTCTGAAATCCTGAACATACAATAAGGAATCCGCTTTAGGAATGGCAACCAGTTCAATATGATCAAAATCCAGTCCTTTGGAAATCATCTGAGTCCCGACAATAATATCGGTTTCGCCGTCTTCAATTTTTTCGTATAATTTTTCATAGGCGAATTTTTTCCGCATTGAATCCACATCCATACGATCGACTTCATATTCAGGGAATAATTTGGAGACTTCTTCATGAATCTGCTCAACCCCCACTCCTCTTTCATTCAGATTTTCGGAATGACATTTCGGACAGGTTCTTGGTTTGGAAGCTCTTTGACCGCAATAATGGCACTTCATTTCGTTTGCAGCCTTATGATAAGTCATTACCACATCACAATTTGAGCAGTAATTGACATATCCGCAGCTTTCACATTCTATTACATTGGCATAACCACGACGATTATGAAGCACAATTGCCTGATTTTTTTCGTCTAAAGTTCTTTTTAATTCGTCAATTAATCTCAAAGAAAAGTTCCCGGATACTTTTTTGGAATCCTGAGCTTCCTTAAAGTTAATTAACTCATATTCAGGAAGGGTTACCTTACCAAAACGTTCTTCAAGGAAAACATATTGTATCCTGTCTTTTCTCGCGTTATAATAACTTTCTACGGAAGGTGTTGCAGATCCTAAAATCACATGGGCGCCGTAAAAATTTCCCAGAACCAACGCAGAATCTTTTGCATTGAAATAAGGTGATACTTCACGAGGTCTGTAAGCAGAATCATGCTCTTCATCCACAACGATTAATCCCAAATTCTGAAAAGGCAGAAACAAAGCATTTCTTGTTCCTATAAGGATTTTAATATCATTCTGCCTGATTCTTCTCCAGACTTCCACCCGTTCAAAATCGGTAAGTTTCTGGTGATAAAAACCGAGCTGTCGACCGTATTTTTTTTCTAGCCTTTGGGTAATTTGTTTCGTTAAAGAAATTTCAGGAAGCAAAAACAGAACATTTTTTCCTTCACTGATGCATTCTTCAATTTTTTCTAAATAAATATGTGTTTTTCCTGAGGAGGTTACTCCATGAAGCAAAACATTTTTTCCTTCCTCAAAAGCTTCATCAATCGTGATCTTAGCTAATTTTTGAGCTTCTGAAAGCTCTTCGATTTCTTCAATTTCCCCTTCATAGCTTTCAATCCTGTCTTTCTGCATATAATATTCCTCCACCAGGTTTTTATCTGCCAAAGCTTTGAAATGGGAGCTTCCAAAATAGCCGTCTTCAAACAGATCAGATTTTTTAATCGGTACATCTGGATGTTCTGTCTGTTTTTCTAAAATATGGAGGAAAAGATCTTTCTGTTTCTGAGCCCTTTTTAAGCTTAAAATAATTTCCGTAAGATTCTGATTTTTTAGAACCTCATCATGAATTCTGACATAAGCAACTTCTTTAGCTTTGTATTTTTCCGCAATTTTTTCATCAATCTCGATGTATTGAAGATCAATCAAAGAATTAATGGTTTTAATAATATCTTTTTTCGAAATGAAAGCTTCAATATCCGTCAGATTAATAAGTTGTCGGACCTCCAATGCCTGGATAAGATACATTTCATTGACATCCAGATTTTCAAAATCTATTGTAGTATTGGGTTTTAGCTTTAAATACGTTTCACTTTCCAGTTTCAGAGATGAAGGAAATGAAAAACGGTAAATTTCTCCTAAACTGCATAAATAATAGTCTGAAAGCCAGTTCCAGAATTGTATCTGCTCTTGCGGAACAATAGGTTTATCATCCAAAAGACTGATAACTTCTTTGGCTACAAAACTTTCCGGAGCATTGTCATGAAGTTCAAAAACAATCCCTGTATAAATCTTCTTACCACCAAAAGGAACCAAAACCCGCATTCCTACCTGAATTTCGGATAGTAATTCCTGGGGAACTTTATAGGTAAAAGATCCTTTTAGATTTAACGGTAAAACGATTTGGGCGTAGTTCAAGAGAAATATTTAAAGTGTAAAATTAATTTTTTCTTTTGTGAACTGCAATAATTTCTATTTTTATCGTTCTAATATTATTCAAATTAATAAACTAACTATGAAAAGACTTTTATCAATTGTATCACTATTTGCGGTAATCATCATCCAGGCTCAGGAAAAAATAGGTTTCAACAAAGGCGAAATCACTATCCCGATTGGTAAGGAAATCCTCCTTAAACCTGAA
This sequence comes from Chryseobacterium sp. Y16C, assembly GCF_022488405.1. Classification (NCBI taxonomy): domain Bacteria; kingdom Pseudomonadati; phylum Bacteroidota; class Flavobacteriia; order Flavobacteriales; family Weeksellaceae; genus Chryseobacterium; species Chryseobacterium sp. Y16C. The sequence continues at coordinate 4,768,291 of NZ_CP092711.1, read as the reverse complement.
ATAAAAAATAATAAAATCATCGGTTTCGAAGCTGTTAAAGAAAAGGATATTACCGGAAAAATTGACTTTTTTGATATGCTCCACCATTTTAAAAAGGATAATATAAAGGATAACAGCATTGAGCTGCTATTCAGTGAAGGTCAGCTCATGGGAGCGCCAATTTTTGTTTTAAACGTTATCCAGAAAACCGGAAAGAAAATGAACTTCAAAGCTAAAATAAGACTAAAAGGAAGTTCTTCATACCAGCAAACATCAATCACTCCAGCTGTAAGCAATTCAGCCCATATGGAACAGTGGAAAGACAATATAGATTCTATTATACTGTATGATTTTGAACTGAATTAAAAAAGGACATCAATAATTTTATACCAAATTGCAGAGGTAAAGAGGCCGATAATGATGCTAAAACCGATCGTTAGATTGGTCAGCTTTGTATTTAACCTGAACTGCTCTGCAATAATACTTGAGGTAAGAACTGTTGGCATCGCAGATTCGAAGATGGTGATTTTGGCAATATTCCCTTTTATTCCCAATAAAAGCGCTAATCCTAATGTAATGGTAGGTGCCAAAATTAATTTATAAAACATGGAAGCAGACATTTGAGGAATCAGTTTTTTCCAGCCGTTGAATTTTAATTGCAGCCCTACTGAAAATAACGCCAGCGGACTTACGGTAGCGGCAAGTTTATCAAAAAACGGTTCCGCTAAAGTAAAATCTATAAATCTTGATAATACCAATGCAGCAATACAGCCTACCAAAGGCGGAAAAGTGAACAATCTTTTCAGGATGAAAGCTGCACTCACTTTCCCTGACTGGCTTCCTCCTCGTAAAGCTGCAATAATTCCTAATGTAGAAAGAGAAAAAAACATCGTCTGATCACAAATAATAGCAATACTCAAAAGACTTTCACCATAAAAGGCAGAAACAAGTGGAAATCCGATGAAGGAAGTATTGCTGTATCCGCTTATCAATTCCAACGTACTTCTTGAACGTCTGGAGTATCCTTTGCTTTTGCTGTAAAACATCATAAAGAAAAAACAAAGCACGGAGGTAAGCAAAGTAGCTACAATCGGGAAAAGCATTTCTGTTGTCCAGTGAACTTTTGGCAGATATTTGAACGAAACTGCCGGAAGTGCCAAATAAAGAATCCATGTATTGATGCCTTTATGCGCATCGGGATGAATGGATTTTGTAGCTTTGAGAACCATTCCTGCAATAATACACACCGCAATCAGAACAAAATTCGCCATAGTTGAAAGATATGATACGAATTTACGGCTCAATTCTTTTTTAACGCGACGTTTTCAAAGATTTTTTTGAATTGTTTCATCTTTATTTTATTCGATGAATAGTATTTATGAAGTCATTCTGACAAAGGAAGATTTCTGTTTAATTATGACAAGAAGAGATTCTTCACTCCGCTTTGCTACGTTCAGAATGACAAACTGTATGTATTATTTTTTAGTTCATTGTATCAAATAAACTCATTACTTCAACTTTTTCCAAAGGTTTTGAAAGTTTGATTCTTTTAGAAGTTTTCGGAAGCAAATCGAAGAAATTATCACTGAAATGCGTATCTCCCATTAAGTAAACATCTTTCGCCAAAACATCTGTAGAAACTTCGATTTCTGTCGGAGAAATTTTCTTAATCTGAATTGTAGGTTTTGTAAGCTTTAAATCTTTTGATTTGGAGAAGAAGTAATTTGATTCTGCAATTTTATTGCCTTTTTTATCAACTAAAACTAAGTTTAAAAAAGAATTATCTCTTTCTGATTCTGAAATAAAAAATGAAGTTTTTGGAGATGCTAATTTTAAAATTCCATCCAAACATCTCTTTTTACAATCTGTTCTTCTTCTTACTATAGTATCTCCATTAAATTTTTTAGCATAAACTATTAATGATACATCTTCAAATTTCTTCAACTCATCATTAACAGCATAAAAGTTCAAAACCCCATCTTTCTCTTCAGTTAGAATTACCTGGTTTTCAAAACTTCTTTTAATCTGGTAATGCAACGCTTTCCAGTTTCCTAAATAGTCGATTGAAGACCATGAAACAACAGGCCAGCAATCGTTCAATTGCCAGTACAAAGTTCCCATATTGTAAGGTTTTGCACGGCGATGTGCTTCAATGGCAATCTGCATTCCGCGAGCCTGAAGCAGTTGAGAAACATAATTATATTTTACAAAATCTGTCGGAATATGGTAATCCCGTTTCATATAATTATCTATAATTTCCCAACCTCTCGAATGTTTTTCGTGTGCTTTTATTGTTCCGTTTTGTAAGCTTAAATCCGGAGCTCCGGAAAACATCGATTTCGTAGTTTCCAATGTGGGCATTCCCTGAAAACCATATTCTGAAGCAAATCTCGGAACTTTTTCGTTATAAATTTCAAACGGCTGTTCTCCCCACCAAACGCCCCAGTAATGGGAGTCACCTTCCGTTAGGCTTTTTTGGTGTCCCCAACCGATGGATGGTGAACTTGGCCAGTAAATCTGCTTGTCATTGGTTGCATATTTTTTAATGGCATTCGGAATCACCTCATGGAAAATCTTTTTATAATCTTTCCAAACCTGCACCGAATCTTCTTTTGAGTACTTGAATTGCTTCTGATATCCCCAGTTTACGATCGCTTCATCCACTTCGTTATTTCCGCACCATAAAGCCAATGACGGATGATTCTGAAGCCTTTCTACCTGATCTTTGACCTCCATCTCAACATTCTTTTGGAAATTTTCGTCAGAAGGGTAAAAGCTTCCTGCAAACATAAAATCCTGCCAAACCAAAATCCCGTTTTCGTCACAAGCCTTGAAAAATTCATCGTCTTCGTAAATTCCGCCTCCCCATACCCGAATCATATTCATGTTGGCCTCTTTACAATCTTTGATCAGTTTCTGATATTTTTCCTTTGTTATTCTTGGGGTAAAGCTGTCAGAAGAAATCCAGTTTGTCCCTTTTGCGTACATTGGATTTCCATTCACTTTAAAATAGAAAGATTTACCCTTTTCATCTTTTTCCTGAATTAATTCAACTGTTCTTAGTCCAATTCTTTCAGACTTTTCTGCAATGGTTTTTGAATCTTTTTGTACTGAAATTTTTAACTGATATAAATTCGGATCGCCCCAACCGTTGGGTTGCCATAATTTTGGATTTTGAATCTGATAGGGAATTGAAATCATATTTTTTCCTGATTTTAAAGTAATATTCTGAGAGATTTTATTGATTAAAAAACTATATTTCCCTTCTTTTTCAGCAAAAATTTCAGCATGAATATTTAAATCTGCTTTTTGTCTGGTTAAAGCTTTCTGCTCAATTTTTACATTTTCAAGTTTTGCCTGATTCCAGAAGTTTAACTGTACATTTTTCCAGATTCCGGCAGTCACCAATCTTGGTCCCCAATCCCATCCGAACTGATATTGTGCCTTTCTTACGTAGCTTCTTGGAGATTCAGGCGTGGTAAAAGGAACTTTTTTAGCCAGTTCTTTTCCAACATTTACCGCCGATTTAAATTTAACCTGTAAAATATTTTCTCCGGTTTTTAAGTTCTGTTTTACCGGAATCGTCCATTTTCTGAACATATTATCCGTCGATTGTAATAATTTTCCATTTAAATAAATTTCTGAAAAGGTATCCAATCCATTAAAAACCAAATCAATGTTTTGATTAGCCAATTCTTTCGATGAAATATTAAATGAAGTCTGATAGTCCCAATCTTCATTTTCTACCCACTGAACTTTTTTGTCATTTTCATCTTGGTAAGGATCAGGAATGATCTTATTATTCATCAAATCCAAATAAACCGTTCCCGGCACGGAGGCCGTGAGCCATTTATTTTCTTTGGAATTTTTGAACTTCCATTTTTCCGATGATAGGTTTCGCTCGGAAAATTGAGCGAATAGGATATTTTGAACGAAAAGAAAAGAAAAAAGTATAGATTTGTTCATCAATAAATTAAGTTATATAATTTATAATTGTAAAGTTTAAAACATACAGTTGTCATTCTGACGAAGGAAGAATCTAAACCATTAAGATTAAAGCTTAGATACTTCACTACGCTTCGCTACATTCAGAATGACAAGCTGTATGAAATTTTTCTGGTAAGTTTATTTATCTTTCAAAGCAACCACCTCACCGGGATTTGCAAAAGCTCCACCATCCGTAATTGCAGAAGAGTGAAAATACCCTGCTTTGGTGAAGTCTCTTAGTTCCTCAATATTGGTAGAGCGAAGTCCACCACCTACAAGAATTTCGATTCTTCCGTTGGATAGTTCAACCAATTTTTTCAGACTTTCTTTTCCTTCTGAGACATTAGGTTTCTGTCCGGAAGTAAGGACTGTTTTAAAACCACATTCGATCACCTTTTCTAAAGAATCTTCTAAACTTTTTGCACGATCAAAGGCGCGATGAAAAGTACATGGAAAGGGTTCTGCCAGTTCAACCAATTCTTTATTTTGTGCTACATTGACCTCATCATTTTCATCTAAAATTCCGAATACGAAGCCATCAACATTTAATGTTTTTAATTGAATCAATTCAGATTTCATTTGTGTAAATTCTTCATCAGAATAGGTAAAATCTCCACCACGGGGACGGATCATCACAAAAATAGGAATATTGATTTTTTCCCTCAGTAATTTTGCTGTTTCAAAGTCTGGAGTTGTTCCGCCTTCGCTTAATCCGTCGCACAATTCTATTCGATCCGCTCCATTTTCAAAAGCAATGATTGCGGACTCAGGATTGAAGCATGCTATTTCTATTTTTGACATTATTTTTTTAATTTAATCTTTTTCAATTACATCTGCGATCAGAAACTTATTGTCTTTTTTGACAACACCTATTTTACGTTTAAAAATAGCTTTGGCTGCATCATCAGCTAACTCAACATCAAAAACAAATGCTTCATCTCCTGAAATAGCATCTAATTCACATTTTCTAACTTCAATATTTGTCCAATCCTGTGCAGAGATCAGAAATCCCGTGTTTATTCCTGCATATTTTGTATTGTATTTATTTCCCCATTTTTGCTGAAAATCTTTTAAACTAAGACTTCCATCCACATCCATATCTACGTTTGTTGCGTCCGTTTTGTATTCATAGTAGTCTTTGGTTGTGATATTCTGCATTATTTTTTGCTGATCAGAAATATCTGCTTTAAAATAACTTAGAATACTACTTTTCAGCCAGTTTTTTGCGGCTTCAGCTTCACCTTTTATATCGGTTACATCTTTATTTTCTACTACAGAAGTATTAGTGTTTTCATCCGTTTTTTTAACATCTTTACATCCAATCATTAGAAATAAAGAAGCAACAATTGCATATTTTATCATTAAATCAATCTGTTATTTTATTCTTATTTTAAAGCAAATTCAGGTTTTTCCAGACGGTTTCCTTTCTGGTCATACACCGCAAAGTTAAATCCGTCCTGAATACAATAAGAACCATATTCTCCTTTTTTATTGATCGCAATAAAACCTACCTGAATATCTTTCAGATTTTTATTTCTTCTTTGGGTAATCTTCACAATTCTTTCAACCGCTTCTTTACAAGCTTGCTGCGGATTTCTGCCCTGTCTCATCAGTTCAACGACTAAATGAGTTCCTACCGTTCTGATAACTTCTTCACCGTGACCTGTCGCTGTTGCTGCCCCGACTTCATTATCAACGAATAAACCGGCTCCAATAATTGGAGAATCTCCTACTCTTCCGTGCATTTTGAAAGCCATTCCACTGGTTGTACACGCTCCTGAAAGGTTTCCGTTGGCATCCAGTGCGATCATCCCAATAGTATCGTGGTTTTCAATGTTTACGATGGGTTTGTATTTGCTTTCTTTCAACCATTCTTTCCATTCTTTTTCGGATTCAGGGGTCAAAATATTTTCTTTTTTAAATCCTTGGGAAACTGCAAATTGCAAAGCACCATCACCTACCAACATCACGTGTGGTGTCTTTTCCATGACTGCTCTTGCTACGGAAATTGGATTTTTAATATTTTCCAGGCAGGCCACTGAACCGATATTGTAGTTTTCGTCCATAATGCAGGCATCCAGCGTTACTCTCCCGTCCCTATCGGGACGTCCTCCGTAACCAACACTTCTTTCAGTAGGATCATTTTCAACTAAGCGTACTCCTTTTTCAACTGCATCTAGAGCACGACCTCCTTTTCCCAAAATGGTCCACGCTTCTTCGTTGGCTTTTAATCCAAAATTCCATGTAGAAAGAACAATGGGTTTATTGACTGTTTTATTATTTTCGGGAAGTTCTTTAGCGATCAGATCCAGCGGATTCATAGCCAATGCCAAGGAAGCTACTGCCGATCTTTTTATGAATTTTCTTCTACTCTGCATACTTGATTTATTTGGCCACAAATTAACGATTTTCATATTAGCATAAAACAAAAAAGCTGCAGATTATTTTCTACAGCCTTTTCCAATATTTATCTGACAAAATTAATGCGGTAACTTATCTCTCAGATATCCATAAATCCAAGTTCCGAAAATCGCACTTAATAAAGTAATGATCACTGCGAAAGCTCCTGTTCCTATCTGAGCAAAAAGTGGTCCCGGACACGCTCCCGTAATTGCCCATCCGAAGCCGAAGATCAATCCTCCGTAAATTTGTCCTTTGTTAAACTTCTTAGGTGCTATTGTAATCGGCTCTCCATCAAGAGTTTTTATGTTAAACCTTTTAATCAGCCATACGGAAATCATTCCTGTAAGTACCGCACTGCCTATAACTCCATACATATGGAACGATTGCAAACGGAACATTTCCTGAATTCTGAACCAGCTGATAATTTCAGCTTTTACAAAAACAATCCCAAATAAAATTCCCACTAAGAGGTATTTAAGGTTATAATACCATTTATTTTGAACAGTAATTTCATTATTGCAAACTGCATTATTATTTTTCATTGTTTATTTTTTATAGTGAAAGAATAATCGGCAACACAACATTTGCCACAAAAAAACCACCGATCATGAAACAGATTGTTGCCACTAAAGACGGCCACTGCAGATTGGAAAGTCCCATAATAGCATGACCACTTGTGCATCCTCCTGCATACCGGGTTCCAAAGCCTACTAAAAATCCGCCAACAACCATGGTTAGGAAGCCTTTTAAAGTCAATAAGCTTTTAAAATTCATTAACTGGGTGGGAACGAGATTGCTGTAATCTGTAATTCCGTAACCGGCTAATTCTGCTTTAAGCTTTGGATTCACGATAATTTCTCCCGGATTCATCAGAAAATTGGCAGAAATCACTCCGCCAAAGAAAATTCCTAAGACAAAGAACAAATTCCAGCTTTCTCTTCTCCAGTCGTATTTAAAAAAATTAATATTTCCTGGTATGCAGGCTGCACAAATATGTCGCAATGATGAACTGATCCCAAAAGATTTGTTTCCTAAAATCAGTAATATCGGAACGGTAAGTCCTATTAACGGACCTGCAACGTACCAAGGCCAAGGTTCTTTTATAATATCCAACATAAGTTTATTTCAATTTATTTCTTTTTGAACTGACAGAAAATAAAGTTCTGAACAGTATTAAACGGTGTAATATGATCTTCTGTAAAAAATTTCACCAGCTCAAAGCTATCCGAAAATATAGCTTTCAAACGGTTTTCGTCATATTGTACAATTGGTAACCCACTGCATTTTTGCGGACCATTTACAGAAAATGTTCCAATAATCAGTGTATCGGAAACTGCGTTTTTGACAATCTCTGCGTATTTTTTTATTTCTTCTTTTGTTGTTAGAAAATGAAAAGCCGCTCTATCATGCCAGATGTCATACGTTGTTTGTGGTTCAAATTCTATAATATTTGTAGCAATCCAATCTACATTTTCAGCTTGGGATCCTAATCTTTCTTTTGCTTTTTCCAGTGCTTTTGAAGAGATATCCAGAACGGAAATATTTTCAAATCCTTTTTCCAATAAAAAATCGACCAAGTTACTGTCTCCACCGCCAATATCTATAATTTTTGAAGACTTGTCTTTCGAAGCCTCTTCTATAAGATCCAAAGAAGTTTGCGGGATTTTTTGCGTCCAGCTTACCTCATCCGGATTTTTGGTTTCATATACATTTTCCCAATGGTTTTTATAATTCTGCTGTTCAAAATTTATCATTATTTCGTTCTATTTTTATAAATAATATATTTTATAAGTCACGTAGATTTTAACTAATATAGGGAAAAACCTTAGTCTGACATACAAAATCGCTTTTAGGAATATCAGTTTGGGCAATCGCGTTAAACCCTCCTTCAATTTCGGTAAAATTCCGGTAACCTCTTGCCTGAAGAATACTCCCTGCCATCATACTTCTGTATCCACCCGCACAGTGCAGATAAAAGTGTTCTTCAGGATTAATCTGACTGATCCATTCATTGATATATGCCAAAGGCTTGTTGTAGGCCTCGTCGATGTGCTCTGCATTATATTCGCTTTCTTTTCTTACATCGATAACTTTTACTGCTTTGTCCTTAATTTCATCTTCAAACTGCTTTGCTGAAATCCGATGAATTGAATCCACCTCTTTTCCGCTATCTTTCCAGGCTTCAAAACCACCTTGTAAGAAACCTAAAACATGATCAAACCCAACTCTGCTCAGTCTGGTAATTGCTTCTTCTTCCTCATTTTCATTCGTCACCAATACAATCGGCTGTTGTACATCAGCAATTAAAGCTCCTATCCAGGGTGCAAAATCTCCATCCAGTCCTATATTAACGGATTGCGAAATAAAGCCTTTTGCAAATTCATTATTGCTTCTTACATCAAGAATCAAGGCTCCGGAAAGCTCTGCTGTTTCTTCAAATTCATCGGGAGATAATGCTTTCGAGCCATGAGATAAAACCTCATCAAAACTCTCGTATCCTTTTTTATTCATCGCTACATTCATCCCAAAATAAGCGGGAGGTGGCAAAAGTCCGTCAGTTACAGCCTTTATAAAGCTTTCTTTATCTTTTTGATTTAAGGCATAGTTGGTTCTTTTCTGATTTCCCAACGTGTCTACCGTTTCTTTCTGCATATTTTTACCACAAGCCGAACCTGCGCCATGAGCCGGATAAACGATAATATCATCATTTAAAGGCATAATCTTCTGATATAAGCTGTCATAAAGCAGTCCTGCCAATTGTTCCTGAGTCATATCCGCAGCTTTCTGAGCTAAATCGGGACGACCGACATCTCCCAAAAACAAAGTATCTCCGCTGAATAATGCTGTCTCTTTTCCATGTTCATCCATTAACAAAAAAGAAGAACTCTCCAGCGTGTGTCCCGGGGTATGCAGCACTTTAATTTTAATTTTTCCAATCTCAAAAACCTGATTGTCTTCTGCAATAATCGCTTCAAATTCCGGTATTGCAGTTGGTCCATAGACAATAGGGGCTCCTGTCTTTTGGCTTAAATCTAAATGACCACTTACAAAGTCCGCATGAAAATGGGTTTCAAAGATATATTTAAGCGTTACTTTATCTTTTTCCAAACGGTCCAAGTAAGGTTTTGTTTCTCTTAAAGGATCAATAATAATCGCTTCCCCATCGGAAATAATATAATAAGCTCCCTGAGCCAAACATCCTGTGTAAATCTGTTCTATTTTCATTTTTAATAAATTTTGTTTTGTTGAGTACAAATTTCTCTTTTTAGTATTTCCTGCACAGCTACTTTTGTTACATAAGGTTTTTAGAGAAAAATTTCTTTAATGATGATATAAATTCCCATAACCAAAATAAACCATCCGAATGCAGGCTTCAGCTTTTTCCCATCAATCTTTTTCGATAAATATGATCCTATTATGATTCCTACAACAGCGATTGCTGATACGGATAATAGAAATCTCCAATTAATAAGTGTTCCCTGAATGGAGGAAAAAAATCCGATCAGAGAATTTAAAGAAATGATAACCAACGAAGTTCCGATCGCCACTTTCATGGGTGTTTTCAGAAGATTAACCAATGCCGGAATAATCATAAATCCTCCGCCTGCTCCGACTAATCCTGTTAAAACTCCGACAACAGAGCCTTCTCCTGCTGCTAAAAGGGTATTATTTTTATTTTCTTGCTTTTCGTCCGGCTGTTGCACATCTTTCCGGATCATTTTGTAGGAAGCTACCATCATTAATCCTGCAAAAATCAGCAGCAGAAAAATATCTTTGGTAATCATCAGATTGTTGATTCTTAAAACTTCATCCGGAATGAGAGGCAAAAGATAGTTGCGGGTAAGAAAAATGGAAATTACAGACGGAATTCCGAAAACTATAGCGATTTTAAAATTCACCAATTTTTTTTTGAAATACGCCATTGAACCCGCCACACTGCTTATTCCTACAATAAAAAGCGAATATTCTGTAGCCAATAATGCATCTATCCCAAAAAGATAGACAAGAACGGGAACGGTAAGAATACTTCCACCGCCGCCAATTAATCCTAAAGAAACACCAATTAAAACTGATGCGATATAACCAAAAATTTCCATTTTTACTTCCTTTAATTTGAAAGCAAAAATGGAAATTCCATTATTTCTGTACAGTTACTTTTGTTACATAACTTAAAATAAAAGCTGAATTTTATTTCTACCGAGTTTCAACTGTCCTTCTTCTTCCAGCTGTTTCAGTAACCTGGAAACAACAACTCTGGCTGTTCCCAATTCGTTTGCCAACTGTTCGTGAGTGATGATAATTGTGGTCGAATTCGATAGTTCTGATTTTTTTTGAAGCAGATTCAGCAGTCTTTCGTCTACTTTTTTAAAAGCGATTGCGTTGATAATATCCAGCAATTCTTCGAACCGTTTATGGTAAAGACGGAAAATATAATCTAACCATTCCGGATATTCTTTAATGAAAAGCGAAACTTTATCTATGGGTAAAAACAGAATCTCGGTATCTTCTTCCACTTCAGCTTTTACAATGCTTTTTTCATTGTGCATTCCACCGAGAAAAGACATGATACAGCTCTCTCCGGCTTTGATATAGTATAATAAAATTTCACGCCCGTCTTCCTCGGTACGAATAACCTTCATCATACCTTTCATCACGATAGGAATCGAACGGATAGAGGAATTTTCATCTAAAATGATATCTCCTTCATGATAGGTTTTGGTGATTCCATACTGATAAAGCTTTTCAACCAGCTCAGGAGAGGAATTAAATTCTGAGGATAAAATGGTGCCTTCCATAATCTTATTAAATTCCTTACTAATTTACGCCAATTTCATCAACAAAAAGCCATGCTTTTGAATCAGCCCCTGGATTTCCGACAGGGATAATTCCTGCATTTTCTATTTTAACTTTAATATATTTTGAGTTTTGACTTCCTATCGTAAGCTTAATCTTTCCTTTGGCATTCAAAATTTCTTCTTTTCCGATTTCTTTAATCATTTTAAAATTCATTCCGTCATCAGAGATAAAAATCTGAGCCGATTTCGCAAAGTGAATCCAGCTTCCTTTATTGTCTAATGTATTAAAATAGACTTCTGAAAACTGGGTTTTCTGTCCGAAATCAATCGTTGCCACCACATCTTTTCCCTGAAATCCCAACCATGTTTTTCCCAACTGCCTTTGGTTTCCGATAATTCCATCTACCAAAGTTAAAGCTCCTCCAAAAGAATAATTCTCACTCGGCTGCTGTTCCAGTGTTATTTTTTTACCTGTCGTTTTTGAAACTGTAAAAGTTTGTGATGAAACAGCACTTTTTAATTGTCCGTTTTCAAAATAAGCAGATTTTACCGTTAAAGATTTTGAAATTGAAACAGGAGTTTTATAAACCTGCGAATTTGCCGTCGGATCTGTTCCATCCAGTGTAAATCGAATTCCGTTAGGATCCTGTGACGTTGACAATTCATAAGAAACCCCCGTATTAGCAGCTGTTACTTTTCCGGTAATATTATACATGCTTTTTGCATAATTCACTCCCAATTTATCCAAAACTTTAAACTGATCAATTACTCTTCCTTCAAATTCTTTGTAATTTTTAGGATCTGAAGTTCCCCATCCCACCTCAGAAAGAGCGAACAATCTTGGGAAGATCATATACTGAACCTGCTTAAAGTCTAAAATATATTCCGTCCATAAGTTAGCCTGAACTCCTTTGATAAATTTTGCCTGCTCCACGTTCAATTCACTTGGAATTGGATCATAAGAATATACTTTATCTAATGGCGTAAATCCTCCAAAAGCATTGGGTTCCGTAGCAGGATCTCCCTGATAATGATCGAAATAACAATAAGAACCCGGTGTCATTACGGCAAAATGCCCTGATTTTGCAGCTTCAATTCCACCATTTACTCCAGTCCAGCTCATTACTGCCGCATTGGGTGCTAATCCGCCTTCTAGAATCTCGTCCCAACCGATAATCTTTCTTCCTTTTGAGTTAACATATTTTTCAATTCTATGGATGAAATAGCTTTGTAAACCATGCTCATCTTTTAAATTATTCTTTTTAATCAATTCCTGACAATGGGCACATTCTTTCCATCGTGTTTTCGGACATTCGTCACCACCGATGTGAATGTATTGTGAAGGGAAAAGCGTCATCACTTCATCCAGAACATTTTCTAAAAACTTAAAAGTTTCATCTTTTGGACAGAAAACATCATCAAAAACGCCCCATTTGGTAGCGGGTTCGAAAGGACCTTTTGTACAGGCCAGTTCAGGATAAGCTGATAATGCAGCCAAAGCATGACCCGGCATTTCAATTTCGGGAACTACGGTAATATGTCTTTCTGCCGCATATTTTACCACCTCTTTGATCTGATCCTGTGTATAAAAATAGGGACCGTAAGGTTTTCCATCAAACGTATTATCAACATAAGCACCGATCATGGATTCTTTACGTTTTGAACCAATCTGCGTCAGTTTCGGGTATTTTTTAATTTCAATTCTCCAGCCCTGATCATCTGTTAAATGCCAGTGAAAAGTATTCAGCTTGTACATGGCCAGATAATCAATATACTGCTTTACTTCTGCAACCGTGAAGAAATGACGGCAAACATCCAAATGCATTCCTCTCCAGGCAAATTTTGGTTCGTCTTCAATTTTCATTGCTCGAATTTTTCCTGAATCTTTATACTGTCCAAATAATTGGATCAGTGTCTGAAGAGCCAGAAAATATCCCTGTTTTGTATAAGAATTTATGATAATACGTTTTGGAGAAATATAAATAGAGTATTTTTCTTTTTTTTCTTCATCCTTTTTAGGTATATGTGATAAAGTTGGCGGGTATAATGAGTATACTAAATGAACAGTATTCTTATTTTTTTCATTTTTAAATTTAAATACCTTATCAATATGCTTCTTAAAGTATTCTGTTTCTTCTTTAGGGAGAGATTCATCCAATATAAAGGTTTCCGGAATTATAAATTCTCCTTCCAGAAATTCAACTTTTTGCGGATAAGGAATTAAGTTCAGTCTTTTTTGAGAAAAAAATAGAGTTGAAATAAATAAAGAAAATACCAGTAAAAAACGTAGCATAATACGGGATTTAAGATTTTAGCGAATATACTTAATTTCTGAAATTCACTTATCCTTTTTAACTTATTAAAAGTATAAATATCTAATTTTGCAAAAAATAAACGATGAGAAAAACAATTGTATTGGCTGGAATGTTATTATTTTCAGTTTCCACACAGGCACAGATTTTAGATGCTATCAAATCTGCTGTAAAAGATAATACCGGTATCGATCTTAATACACCCGTAAAAACAACAACCTCAACAACCACTCCCAAAAATACTTCCGCCACTTCTTCTCCAATTAATCTTGGAAGCCTTACTTCCACTCAGATCTCATCAGGATTGAAGGAAGCTTTAAGTCTGGGAGTGAATGAAGGAGTAAAAAAGCTGGGCGTAACAGATGGTTTTTTAAAAAATGAAGCTGTAAAAATATTAATGCCCGAAAAACTACGAAAAGTTGACACTACCCTTCGTTCTTTAGGATTGGGAAGTCTTGCCGATCAGGGTGTTAAATTGCTCAACAGAGCTGCGGAGGATGCTGTAACTGAAGCTGCACCTATTTTTACAAAAGCCATCACTTCGATGACGATTACGGATGCAAAAAATATTTTATTGGGTAGCGATAATGCGGCAACCAATTATCTACAGACAAAAACGCAATCTCAGTTATTTACTGCTTTTCAACCTAAAGTAAAAGCTTCTCTCGGAAAAGTAGGTGCAGACAGTGTCTGGAAAGGAATTATTTCAAAATATAATACGTTAACAGGACAATCTGTAACCACCGATCTTAACGAATATGTAACCACTGAAACCATCAACGGAGTTTTCAAAATGGTTGCAGACAAAGAAAGCGGAATCCGAAATACGCCTGCCATGAGGACGACGAGTATTTTGCAAAAGGTTTTTGGTGCTCAGGACACTAAATAAAAATCTAAAAGTTATATCAATGAAAAAATTGATTGTATTTCTTTTTATTTTTTGCTCAAAACTTTTTTTTGCTCAGGCTTCTTCAAGTGCACAATTTAATTTAACGATATATTTTGAGAAAAATATTCCTGTTGAGAAATTACAGGCATACTGCTATACAAAAGCAGGAAATACGATCAAAGCAGTAGATGTGAGGGTTGACAAGGAAAATAATTCTGTTATTTTGACAGGGACTAATCATTTTGTGATCCCCGTCAGTTTTCCTATTTTATATTTTTCGTACACTGATAAAGTAAAAATAAACGATCAAACGAAGCAGGAACTGGAAAGAAACAACATTTTTTATCTGGTTTCCGGCTTCAGTATTTCATCCTATGCTGAAGATAAAAATCGTATCATAAAATTTTCAAAGGAAAAGCCCAACATCTTAATTACTTCAAAAATAGAAAATGGAAAGAAAATATTGGATATCGAAAATTTTAAAGATTGGGATATTAATGCTCAACACTTTAAAGAATACCTGGATATATCAAATACTTCTTTAAAGTTAAATTAAAAAATAAAAGCCGAAAAGATTTCCTTTTCGGCTTTTTTATGTTTTTGATCTATTTTTAAAACTGCATTTCAGGGATTTCACCTTCAATGATTAAATCCGCCTCTGTCGCTTGAATAATGTGTTCTACCGAAATTCCCGGAGCTCTTTCCACAAGCTTAAATCCGGCAGGTGTGATGTCTAGAACAGCTAATTCAGTTACAACTCTTTTCACACAATTTACTCCTGTTAAAGGTAAAGTACATTTTTTAAGAATCTTGCTTTCTCCTGCTTTATTCACGTGCATCATTGCTACGATGATATTTTCTGCTGAAGCCACCAGATCCATTGCTCCTCCCATTCCTTTTACCATTTTCCCGGGAATTTTCCAGTTCGCGATATCTCCGTTTTCCGAAACTTCCATAGCGCCAAGAATAGTAAGGTCTACTTTCTGAGCACGAATCATCCCGAAACTGAATGCTGAATCAAAAAAAGAGCCTCCATCCAGAATAGTTATCGTCTGTTTTCCTGCATTGATAATGTCCGCATCTTCTTCTCCTTCGAAAGGAAATGGCCCCATTCCCAAGACTCCGTTTTCACTCTGAAACTCTACAGAAAGATTGTCCGGAACATAGTTCGCAACCAATGTTGGAATTCCGATTCCTAAATTTACATAATATCCGTCTTTTACTTCTCTGGAAATTCTTTGTGCAATTTGTTCTTTAGTTAGCATAGCATAATCTTATCCCGCCAAATTAGCCATTTTTTCAGAATTACGAAATAGTTTCTTTTCTTATCCTATGATAAATTTTGCTTTTCAATTTGTTGTAAATTTGTGAGCTTTTAATTTTACTCATGAAAATTTTATTAAATTATTTAAAACCATATAAATGGCTGATCGTAGCCTCTCTTTTATTAGCTTCAATCAATCAGGTGTTTTCGTTATTCGCTCCGGCTATTACAGGGAATATATTAGACAAACTGGTTACCCATCCCAACTTTTTTGATAAAGAAAAACTTCTCCCGAGAAGTATGAACGAATACCTTTACGGAACCGATATCTATCATGGAGTATTTTATTTTTTAGGACTGCTTATCGGAACAGCGATGGTAAGCCGAATTGCAAAGGCATTTCAGGATTATGTAGTGAATGTGATTATTCAAAAATTTGGAGCTAAAATATTTACTGACGGCTTAAAACATTCTATGAGATTGCCTTTTCAGGAATTTGAAGATCAGAGAAGTGGTGAAACGCTCTCCATTCTAACTAAAGTTCGGGAGGATTCTGTGAAATTTATCAATAACTTCATTAATGTATTTTTCGGAATTTTGGTAAGTATCATTTTCGTTTCGGTCTACGCGATTCGTTTACACTGGACAATTATGCCTGTGTATGTGGTGGGAATTGTTCTTATTGCGGTTGTCACTAATTTATTAAGCAAAAGAATTAAGACCATTCAGAAAAATATTGTAACAGAAACCACGAATTTAGCAGGAAGCACCACTGAAAGTCTCAGAAATATCGAGATTGTAAAAAGTTTAGGACTGACTAACCAGGAAGTGGAACGTCTGAACAACAATACCTATAAAATTCTGAATCTTGAATTAAGAAAGGTAAAAAGCATCCGTTCTTTAAGCTTTGTACAGGGAACTCTAGTTAATTTTTTACAGCAAACGATTACTTTCACTTTACTATTACTGATCTTTAAAAATATTGTAACTCCGGGACAGTATTTATCATTGATGTTTTATGGATTCTTTATTTTCGGACCGATGCAGGAAATCGGGAATATTATTATTTCTTACCGTGAAGCTCAGGCTTCTTTAAATAATTTTGACAGGGTGATGAAAAAAGAGATTGAACCGAAACCTACCAACCCGAAAAGAATCGGAGCTATCGAGGAACTGGAATTTCAAAAGGTATCTTTTCAGCATCAGACCGCTCATTATAAGGCATTAAATTCTATTTCATTTGATGTTAAAAATGGAGAGACCATTGCTTTTGTCGGACCCAGCGGATCAGGAAAAAGTACATTGGTAAAATTATTGGTTGGTTTATACAGGCCTCAGGAAGGAAACATCTTTTATAACCATATCAACGGAAAAGAATTTGATTTTGATGAATTACGAAATCAGATCGGCTTTGTTACACAGGATACCCAGCTTTTTGCAGGGACAATTAAAGAAAATCTTTTGTTTGTAAATCCGGCCGCAACGGAAGAAGAGCTTCAATTGGCTTTAAAAAAATCCAGCTGCACAGCTCTTTTGGAACGTGCTGAAAACGGAATAGAAACGGTAATCGGTGAAGGCGGATTAAAACTAAGCGGTGGTGAAAAGCAAAGAATCGCCATTGCGAGAGCTTTATTGAGAAAACCACATTTGCTTATTTTTGATGAGGCCACTTCTGCATTAGACAGTATCACGGAAGAAGAAATTACAACGACCATAAAAGAAATCTCAAAGGAAAAAGAGCAAATTACAGTTCTCATTGCCCATCGTTTAAGCACAATCATGCATGCGGACAGAATATATGTTTTAGAACGCGGACAAGTAGTAGAAACAGGGTCTCACCTACAGCTTATTGAAGAAAAAGGATTGTACTATGCAATGTGGAGACAGCAGATCGGAGAGCGTAAACTGACTGCGGGAGTATAAATCATTAACATTTTGTATTGTCATTCTGACGAAGGAAGAATCTCTTAATATTCTTAATCTCTAAATAGATCTTAATGTTTCAAATTTAACCATTAAGTTTTAGCTTAAGGTATTAAGAATATTAAGAGATTCTTCATTTCACTTCGCTCCAGTCAGAATGACAATATATCAATAAAAAATTACCCCGAAAGTGACTTCGGGGTATTTTATTTTAGAAACTGTAAGCTAAAATATTAATCTCTTTTTCTTACCGTTCTCTGTTCGATTCTTTTTTCAAACTTTTCACCCTGGAAAATTCTCTGGATCATGATTCCAGGAATGTGAACCTGATTCGGATCCAATTCTCCCGGCTCTACCAGCTCTTCCACTTCTGCAATCGTAATTTTCCCCGCTCCGGCCATCGGATGGTTAAAGTTTCTCGCTGAACCTTTGAAAATCAAATTTCCAGCATGATCCCCTTTCCAGGCTTTTACAATTGAAAAATCAGCTTCGTAAGCATGTTCTAAAATATGTGGTTTTCCTTTGAACTCTTTTACTTCTTTTCCTTCAGCCACTTCAGTTCCGTAACCTGCAGGTGTGTAAAAAGCCGGAATTCCAGCCTGAGCTGCTCTGCATTTTTCCGCCAAAGTTCCCTGAGGAGTCAATTCTACCTCTAATTCTCCGGAAAGCATTTGTCTTTCAAATTCTGCATTTTCCCCTACATAAGATGAAATCATCTTCTTGATCTGTCTTTTATGAAGCAATAATCCTAATCCGAAATCATCAACACCAGCGTTGTTTGAAATACAGGTAAGATCTTTTACATTACTATCTACCAATGCATTAATTGAATTTTCAGGAATTCCGCAAAGACCAAACCCACCCAACATCAGAGTCATTCCATCCTGAATTCCTTCAATCGCTTCTTTTGCATTTTTTACTCTTTTATCTATCATTATTATAGTATTAGATTTTCAGTTCTAAATTTAAACATTTTTGTGAAACCGTGAAAACAAGTTCATATAAAGCAATATTTAAGACTTTTATTAGAACCATTAAGGAATTAAGATAAATTAAGTTACAATATTGTTTTAAATTTCTATTCTATTTCTCCTGTATAAATTTCATAAAATATTATGTAAGGTATTGGTTTTTATATAAAAAAGTTATATTTTTGCATCCTGTTATTCAACCTCTGACGATAACCGTGTAAGTTGCTTAGCTTTAACATTTTATTTATTAATAATGGATTTATTAAAGTACGTACAAGATAAGTACATTGCGAAAAAAGAATTTCCTGAATTCAAAGCAGGTGATACAATTACTGTGTATTACGAAATTAAAGAAGGACAAAAGACAAGAACTCAGTTCTTCAAAGGAACAGTTATTCAATTAAGAGGTACTGGTTCTACAAAAACTTTCACGATCAGAAAAATGAGTGGAGATGTAGGTGTTGAGAGAGTATTCCCAATCAACATGCCAGCTTTACAAAAAATTGAAGTGGATAGAAGAGGTAAAGTTAGAAGATCTAGAATTTATTACTTCAGAGACCTTAGAGGTAAAAAAGCTAGAATTAAGGACGTTCCTTACAAGAAATAATTCAGACAACAATACATACAAAAAGAGGCTTTCTATTCTAGAAAGCCTCTTTTTATTTTAGAGGACAATTTGATTTTAAATATCTCGTTTTTAACCACCCCGTCAAAAATTTCTTTGAAATTTTTGACACCCCTCCTGAGGAGGGGAATCTTGAGAATATCTAAATTATAATGGTTATTTTCTGTAAATTATTATTTTCATTTCCAACACTCTCAGCTTTAAGCTTCCTATCTAATAAACTCATACAAAGCGTTCCAGAATTTATCATAGACTTCTATATGCGGAAGATGCCCTACATTTTCAATTTCAACCAGTTTTGAGCCTTCAATCTGCTGCTGGGTTTTCTTTCCTAATTCCTGATACTGTCCCATTTTTGGTTGTAATTCTTTCGGAGCTCTGTCTTTCCCTATGGCTGTTCTGTCTCTTGTTCCGATAATTAATAAGGTTGGAACTTTGATATTTTTAAACTCATAGCAAACCGGCTGATTGTAAATCATATCTGAAGTTAAAGCTGCATCCCAGGCTACTTTTGGATAATCAGGATGTAACGTCCAACCTGCAATTAAATCCAGCCATGGTTGATATTCTGCTTTCCATTTATTATCATAATAGAATTTCAGCTGATAATTTTTATAAGTTTCAGCCGTATTTTTAAGTTCTGACTGGTATGCCTGATCTATTGTCTGATAGGCTGCAAAAGTTTTATAATCTTCCAATCCTATTGGGTTTTCCAGGATTAGCTTCTGGACTCTTTCTGGGTATAACAAAGTAAATCTAGTTGCTACCATACCTCCCATTGAATGTCCTAAAACAATAGCTTTATCAATTTTTAATTCATCCAAAATAGCTTTTGTATTATCTGCCAATTGAGAAAATGAAAACTGGTAGCTTTGCGGTTTTGAAGATTTTCCAAATCCGATCTGATCCGGAACGATCACTCTAAAGCCTTTTTCGGAAAGATCTTTTGTTGTTCTTCCCCAATACGCTCCGTTAAAATTTTTGCCATGAAGAAGCAAAATTGTTTTTCCGTTTGATGTTTTTGGCTGTACATCCATATAAGCCATTTTCAAATCGTTATTCTGAGATTTCAAGTTAAGAAAATGCACTTCATAAGGATATTTGTAGTCTGTAAGTTCCGCATCCAGAGGTTTGACCTGAGAAAAAGCAAAATTTGAAGCAATCGACAACATTAAAGCAGCACTAATATTCTTAAATTTCTTCATACAAATCATTTTAAACATTAAAATTAAAAAACCGTTCCCAAAGAAACGGTTTGTAATGTATTAATTATAATTTTTTTAAGATAATTGTGGTATCATACTCCTTCTGGGTGGTAAATTCATTAAAACGATAGCAAAAAGGATCAGCGCAATTCCAATCCACTGAATGAAAACCACTTCTTCTCCCAATAAAACAAAAGCCATCGTAACGGAAACAGGAAGTTCTAAAGATGAAACTATACTCCCTAATCCCAAACCAGCATTCGGAAAACCTATATTAAATAAAACAGGAGGAATAATAGTACCAAATAATGACAGGACCAAACCATATTTCCAAAGAATGGAATAATCAAAAGCCCGAATATGTTCTGTATTTTCTGTAAAGTTTAAATAAACCGACTTCAGTCCATCTATATATAAAGGTCCGATCTGAGCAAAAAATAAAAATGCAAAAATAACTATAGACCCACCACAAAGCATTATAAAACTCTTTCTGAAAACCGGAAGATGAGTTGCTAAAGTATTTGATGTAAACATGGTCAAAGTATAAGAAGCGGCTGCCATTAATCCCCAGAAAAGACCTTTCCAGTCAAGCTCAATTTTCGAGTTAATTAAATTGGTCGCTAAAACGGTGCCCAGCAAGACAATAATTACAGATATTATCTTTCTCGTATTAGGTAGTTTTCTGGTCATAAAACTTTCCACCACCACACTGAACCAAACCGACTGCATCAATAGAACAATAGCTACCGAAACATTGATATACTGAACCGCGATATAATAAAATAAGCTTGTACAGCCTAATGAAGTCCCCGCCAACATTAGATTTCTTACCTCTTTAGAACTTGGAGTTGATAAGTCTTTTTTAGAAGTTGCAGTTTGAATAAGGTTTAAAATTAAAAGTCCAACTAACCCCAATACAAACTGAGAGGTAGTAACTTCCGATGTTGTATATCCGTCCTGATAAGCAAGTTTCACAAATGTAGCCAACATACCATAGATACTAGCTCCGACTCCAACAAATAGAACTCCTTTAAAAATATTTTTCTTCTTCATAATTCATTTTTTGAACAGCCTGCAAAGGTAAGATATAATAATTAAAATTTTCGCTGATAAAACCATTATAGATAAATAAAATCGCCGCGAGCTTTGCTCGCGGCGATTTTATTATATTAAGCTATAGAATTGACTATTATTTTTTAACAATAATAGGTAGAATTATGTCTTACTTTACTAAAAAAGCGAATTTATAAATATTCAAACACATTACAAAACCTCTATTTTCTGGAACTCAACAACATAAAAAGCCACTCAAATGAGTGGCTTAATATTTTAAATGTGATGAAGATTATTTACCTTCTTCCATTTTTCTTTTCAATTCTGCTAAAGCATCAATGTCTCCAAGAGTTGATCTTTCTTCATTATTTGAAGAAGAAGTTACATTTCTAGAAGTAGATTCTTTTACATTTTTCTTCTCTTCGTCTCTGAAGATACCTGTGTGAGAAACTACTACTCTCTTGAATTCCTTGTTGAACTCGATTACTTTGAATTGAGCCTCTTCACCTTTCTTGATTTTAGATCCATCTTCTTTCTCTAATAATCTTGATGGGCAGAATGCTTCAACTTCAGCATCTTCGAATTGTACAGAAGCTCCTTTATCGTGAACTTCTACAGCTTTACCAGCGTGGATAGTTCCTTCAGCATACTTAGTTTCGAAAGCATCCCATGGGTTTTCAGTCAATTGCTTGTGACCTAGAGATAATCTTCTAGCTTGGATGTCTAATTCAAGAACTACAACATCTAATTTATCACCTACTGCGCAGAACTCAGATGGGTGCTTGATTTTCTTAGTCCAAGAAAGATCAGAGATGTAGATTAATCCGTCGATACCTTCTTCTAACTCTACGAATACACCAAAGTTAGTGAAGTTTCTTACAGTTCCTACATGCTTAGACCCTACCGGATATTTAGCTTCAATATTTTCCCATGGATCTTTAGACAATTGCTTGATACCAAGAGAGATTTTTCTTTCTTCTCTGTCTAAAGTAAGTACTTCAGCTTCTACCTCATCACCTACTTTTACAAAGTCACCTGCAGATCTCAAGTGAGTAGACCAAGACATTTCAGAAACGTGGATTAATCCTTCTACACCTGGAGCGATTTCTACAAATGCACCATAGTCAGCAAGAACTACTACTTTTCCTTTTACTTTATCACCTACTTTTAAGTCAGCAGAAAGAGCATCCCAAGGGTGAGCTTCTAATTGCTTCATACCCAATTGGATTCTTGTTTTCTCATCATCAAAGTCAAGGATAACAACTTTTACAGTTTGTCCGTCCTCAAGGATTTCAGATGGGTGGTTCACTCTAGACCAAGAAAGATCTGTAATGTGGATCAATCCATCAACACCTCCAAGGTCGATGAACACACCGTAAGAAGTAATATTCTTAACAGTACCTTCAAGAACTTGTCCTTTTTCTAACTGAGCGATGATTTCTTTTTTCTGACCTTCGATATCTGCTTCGATCAATGCTTTGTGAGATACAACTACGTTTTTGAACTCAGGGTTGATTTTCACAACTTTGAACTCCATAGTTTTACCTACGAACTGATCATAATCTTTAATTGGCTTAACGTCAATTTGAGAACCAGGTAAGAATGCTTCGATTCCGTGTACGTCAACGATCATACCTCCTTTAGTTCTAGATTTCACAAAACCGTTAACGATTTCTCCAGTTTCGTGAAGCTCATTTACTTTATCCCAAGCTTTAAGCGTTCTAGCTTTTCTGTGAGATAACTGTAACTGACCTGTTTTGTCTTCTCTTCTGTCAACCATTACTTCAACCTCATCACCTACTTTTAGGCCTTGGTTGTAACGGAATTCGTTAAGAGAAATAACACCTTCAGATTTGAAGTTGATGTCTACGATAGCTTCTTTGTCAGTTAATCTTACAACTTTTCCAACTAAAACGTCATTATCGTCTAGGTTGTTCAAAGATCCGTTGTAGATTTCTTCTAAATCGCTTTTTTCTTTTCTCGCATCTGCATCAAGACCTGATTCGAAAGAATCCCAATCAAATTGTTCTGGTGCTACGTTTTGGTTTAATAAAACCTCTGCTGAATTTGTCTCTTTTGACATTTTCTAATAAAATTTGTATTCCTTCTTTTTTAACGGTTTGATAAATGCGGATTAAAAAATACGGAAGTAATTAATTTTGAGTTATTTACTTTTCAAACCTTCTCGCCACAAAAGTGGGTGCAAAGATAGGGATTTTATTTAACATAAACAACAATTCCCAGTATAGATTTTTCAATCATAAATCGCTGACAGACAATATTTTTATTTAAATATTAAAGAATTAAAAAATTATTGTCATTGCTAACAAACAATAAACCCTGAATCTAAATAACCATCAACTAACAACCAATAACGAAATAACTATCTTTGCACCATGGAATTAGAATCTATTTACAAAAAACTGCAGATTCAGGAGATGAATCAAATGCAGAAATCCACCTATAAAGCTACAGAAAATCAACAGGACGTTGTACTGCTCTCTCCCACCGGTTCAGGAAAAACACTGGCATTTTTATTTCCTGTTCTTCGAAACTTAAAGAAAAACATTTCCGGAATTCAAACGTTGATTCTGGTTCCTGCAAGAGAACTGGCATTACAAATTGAACAGGTTTTCAAAGCTATGGGAACAGATTTTAAAGTTTCGGTTTGCTATGGAGGTCATGATAAAAAAATTGAAGTTAATAATTTGATTGAAGCTCCTGCTGTTCTGATCGGAACTCCGGGAAGAGTTGTTTATCATTTAAGAAACAACAATTTTGACCCTAAAACCATTCAGACCTTAGTTCTGGATGAATTTGACAAAGCTCTGGAACTTGGTTTTCATGACGATATGGAATTTATTTGCAATTCGCTGAAAGGACTTTCCCAACGAATTTTAACTTCTGCAACAGCGATGAATGAAATTCCGGCGTTCACAGGATTAAAAGATGAAAAAGTCATTGACTTCTTAAAATTAAATGAAGCAAAACCTGATATCCAGTTAAAAAAAGTGATGACCATTCCGGAAGAAAAGTTGGATACACTTTTTAATTTAATCTGTAAAATAGGCAATAAAAGAACCTTGATTTTCTGTAATCACCGTGAAGCTGTTGACCGTATCTCCGAACTTTTACGTGAAAAAGGAATCGACAGAGAAACCTTTCATGGCGGCATGGAACAGGACGAAAGAGAACGTGCTTTACTGAAGTTCAGAAATGACTCTGCAAGAATTTTAATTACAACAGATTTAGCAGCAAGAGGTCTTGATATTCCCGAGGTTGAATCTATCGTACATTATCAGCTGCCATCAAAAGAAGACGCTTTCACCCACAGAAACGGTCGTACCGCGAGAATGAATGCCAAAGGTTTTGCCTATCTCATTATGACGGAAGACGAAAATTTCCCTTTCATTAAAAATAATACCCCCGAAGAAAGCGTTGCCGGATTTAATAAAGTACCGGGAAAAACGCCTTTTCAAACCATTTACATCAGTGCGGGTAAAAAAGACAAGGTGAATAAAGTAGATATTGTTGGATATTTACTTAAAAAGGGTGAACTCCAGAAAGAAGATGTAGGATTGATCGAAGTGAAAGACAATACTTCTTATGTTGCTGTTTCAAGAAATAAAGTAAACTCCTTATTGAAAAAGCTAAGCACTGAAAAGCTTAAAGGAAAAAAAGTAAAAATGGAAATTGCTTATTAAGGCTAAGATTTAGGTTAAGGTTAAGGTTAAGGTTAAGATTAATATTACTTATAATCTTAATCTTAACCTTAACCTAAATTTACTTCTCTCCTTTCACTTTTGTTGGCAAAACATAGACAGATTCCGAAGCGGTAATAAACAGAACATTTCCGTTTTCACCTCCGAAAGTTACATTGGAAGTCCATTTTTCAGGAATCGGAATCTGATAGATTTTCTTTCCTTCCCTGTTAAAAACGGAAACTCCGTTTCCTGTCAGGTAAAGATTGCCAAATTTATCCAACGTCATTCCGTCTGAACCCATTTCGCAAAAAAGTTTCTTTTCAGAAAGTTTTCCTTCACCAAGAATATCATAGACATACGTTTTTCCGGCATCAATATCTGAAACGTATAATTTTTTAAATTTCTCACTTCCTATAATTCCATTCGGCTGAGTGAACGTTTCCAATTTAGAGATTTTCCCTTCTTTATTTCTGTAGTACAGGTTTTTCTGAGAAATTTCCTGCTTAAAATTCACCCAGTAATCTCTTTCATACAAAGGATCGGTAAAATATATTCCTCCAAAAGAATCTATCCACAGATCATTAGGACCGTTTAATCTTTTTCCTTCAAAACCCTTTGACAGAACCTCTACCTTCTTGTCTTTCGAAATCTTCCAGATTTCTCCCTGATCATCAGAACAGGTTATCAGGTTATCTTCTTTATCAAAATAGGTTCCGTTTGCCCTGCCTGTTTTATCTAAAAACTCAACAATTTTATTGGTTTTCCAATCCCAGTAATAAATTTTATCATTAGGCTGATCGGTAAAATATACATTCCCATTTTTATCCGAAGCCGGACCTTCCGTAAAACTGAACTTATCAGAAACTTTTTCGGGCTTTACACCATCATAAAACATTTTGCTACTATTTACTGATTGACAACTTAGTAATACTAAAACCAAACCAACCCAGCCGGTTTTCAATATTTTTTTCATTCTGCACACATTTTTTAATAGGCACAATTTACAACATGTATCATCGGATTCAAAGATTATTTTCTCATTTTGAAGCATTTAACCTACTATTTTAAAATGTCCGAATAATACTATTTAAGAAGAAGATAATATTAGTAGTAAAACTATTTAATTGAGAGATTTGCAGAAGCAGAAAGAATGAAAGAGCTCAATTTAAAAATTTTAAAAATGAGTATTTACTAAAAGTAATAATGCTTTCTGTGCATCATATAATACAATTTCCAATACAATGAATATACAATCCGATAACTTTCAGCCGATAGAAACAGATTATGAGGACTTCAGAAATTCGGTGGGAACGATGGACCAATCCGGAAAGAGAAAATGGGTATTTCCAAGAAAACCAAAAGGAAAATATACGAATTATAGAAACTATTTAAGCTACCTTTTACTCGCTTTATTTTTTGGTTTGCCATTTATTAAAGTCAATAACAATCCTATTTTCTTATTCAATGTGGTAGACAGGAGATTCTTTATTTTCGGACAACCTTTTTATCTTCAGGATTTTTTCATTCTCGCTTTAGGTGCTGTAACTTCTGTCATCTTCGTAATGTTATTCACTGTTGTTTTTGGAAGAATCTTTTGCGGCTGGCTTTGTCCACAGACCATTTTTATGGAAAGTGTTTTCAGGAAAATAGAATACTGGATAGAAGGAGACCGAAACAAACAGATGAAGCTCGACCGACAGGAATGGGACGCTGAAAAAATCAGGAAAAGACTTACAAAATGGACTCTTTTTGCTTTAATATCGGTAATTATTACCAATGTCATGTTTATGTATATTGTAGGTTATGAAGAAGTTTTTAAAATAATCACGGAAGGTCCTGTAGATCATTCTTTGAAATTCTTAGGAATGATCGGATTTGCTATAGCTTTCTACTTTACTTTTGCATGGCTCCGCGAACAGGTTTGCACGCTCGTTTGTCCGTATGGAAGACTTCAGGGCGTTTTAATTGACAAACAAACTATCAATGTGTATTATGATTTTAAAAGAGGAGAAAACCGTTCAAAATGGAGAAATAATGAAGATCGGAAAGCCGTAGGAAAAGGAGATTGTATTGATTG
Organism: Chryseobacterium sp. Y16C; assembly: GCF_022488405.1. NCBI lineage: Bacteria > Pseudomonadati > Bacteroidota > Flavobacteriia > Flavobacteriales > Weeksellaceae > Chryseobacterium > Chryseobacterium sp. Y16C. The sequence continues at coordinate 4,741,103 of NZ_CP092711.1, read as the reverse complement.
TCATCAATGTGTGGTGGTTTGCCCTACAGGAATTGATATCAGAAACGGGCAACAGCTAGAATGCGTGAACTGTACCGCCTGTATTGATGCTTGTGATGAGATTATGGAGAAAGTTGGACTTCCAAAAGGTTTGATCCGCTATGCCACGGAAGCAGAAATTGAAAGCCAGGAGAAATTCAAATTCACATCAAGAATGAAAGCTACCGCAGCATTTCTCTGCCTGCTGATTGGATTTTTAGGTTTTCTAATGTATGACAGAGGTACAATGGAAGCAAAATTCATTAAACCGGCAGGATCTACATTCTTTGTAAAAAACGGAAAGATTACGAATTCTTTTATTTACACCTTATTAAATAAGACCAATGAGAGAAAGGTATTGACTCTTAAGGTAGTTGCTCCCCAAAACGGTGAAATTGATTTCTTTGGTCCCAATACAATTATTTTAAAAGGAGATCAGATTTTAAAAGGAAACATCAATATTACTTTCCCTGAAAAAGAAATTCAATTCTCAAAGCAAAATATGACCATCGGAGTTTTTGATGAAAAAGGTGAAATGGTAGATTCTTTTGAAACGATATTCGAAGGACCTTTCAAACTTTTACTATAAATCAGGAATGTAAACTCTAAACCTTGTATTTTTTAATAAACTGCGTGGGAGTCATTCCGGAAGTTTTTCGGAATACTCTCACAAAATAAGAATACTCTTCATACCCCAGTCTGAAGGCAACTTCCACCAGACTTTCATCCAGATACATCAGCATTCTTTTAGCTTCAAGAATTGTTCTTTCGGTGATCACATCTGTTGCTGTTTTTTGCACTACCGTCTGAGCAATACGGTTTAAATGTTTTGGAGAAATATTCATTAATGAGGCATAAAAAGCAATCGATTTTTCTTTGCTGAAATATTGCTCTACGCAATTTTCAAAATCCTGGTAATGTTTTACATAGGAAATACTTACCGAAGAAGCGAGATCATCAAAATCTCTGGAAAACTGCCTCGTAGATTTTATAAAAACCTGCGACATCAACGACAGTATATATCCGTTTTTCATCATATCCCAGCTGTGATATTCTCTTTCCAACTCAAGAAACAAATTAAGATTTTCTTTTAATTCGGCTTCATTAAGCTGTAATTTTCGCGGGAAATTGACTGATCCGAAAAAAGGAAAGTTTCTCAGCTTCTGATTCACATAATGCATTTCATAAAAATCCTGCAAACAGAAGAAAAGATAGCCTTCAATATCCTCTGAAAGTTCCCAGCTGTGGATTTGTCCCGGAGACATAAAAAACAGGCTCCCTGCAGAAACATCATATCTTTGAAAATCAATCTCATGAATTCCGGTTCCTTTTGTAAATAAAATGGTAGCATAAAAATCATGACGGTGTGCTTTCTCAAGATGACGATGGCCTACAATGAGATGATTTTGTAGTGTACTGAAATAAAAATCAGAGGCTCTTTTCCCTGACTGAAACAGATCAATATGAAGCACTGAAATAGAATCCAATATAATTTTTATTTTAGGCGACTATATACAATTTTACAATCATTGTCATTCTGACGAAGGAAGAATCTCATGATAGCTTAGATTCTTCATTTCACTATGTTACATTCAGAATGACAGAATCATAATATTAAGATATCAGGATTAATGTAAAATTGTATATAATTACCTTATTTTAAATCAAAAATAATGAAAACAAAAGTATTTTCTGCAGAAATCAGTAATGATTTTCACTTTTATTATACTGTGAAAACACAAACAGAGCTTATATATTTGTAGCGTTTTTTAAAAATTTTTATCTTTGAAGATTAGGATTCAAAAAATGAAGATAAATTTACCCGATAAGCTGTATTATTCAATAGGAGAAGTTGCAAAAGCATTTGATGTAAACACTTCATTAATACGTTATTGGGAACAGGAATTTCCTATTATAAAACCCAAAAAGAATAAAAAGGGCAACAGATATTTCACTCCGGAAGATATCAGCAACTTACAGATGATTTATCATTTGGTAAAAGAAAAAGGTTATACATTAGACGGAGCCCGTGTTGCGCTTACAACCAACAGCAAAATTTCTGAAACCGTTACTTTAATAGACCGCTTAGAATTCGTAAAAGCAGAACTTTTAAAACTCAAAGATTCTTTGGCAGAAAAGGATTCTGAAGGTGTTTGATTTTCGGAAATCATTCATACTAAAATTCAATTTATTTCACACATTGTTAGATTTAATATAGCTTATATATTAAATTTACTTTATGATGAAAAAAAGCTATTATACACAAATAGCAGGATTAGGTATTGTCCTGCTTATTCTTCTTGCATTTAAGAATTATTCTAAAGCGGAAAGTGAAAATTTTCCGGAGATTAAATTCATTTCAGAAAACAGCCCTGTTTTAAGTTTAACAGATTTTGATCCGAATGATCTGAATGAAGAACAATGGCAGCATTTAGGCTTTTCTTCAAAACAGATAGCCACAATTCTGAATTATAAAAAGATGATAGGTGGGAGATTTATTTCTAAGGAACAGTTCAAGAAGTGTTTTGCCGTTTCCGCAGAAAAATATTTAGAACTGGAAACTTATATTCTATTACCTGAAAATAATAAAGAAGCAACGTCAAATAAATTCAAAAATTTTGAAAAAAGGACTGTCACAATCTCAGGAAGATTCAATCCAGATCATTATTCAGCCAATGACTGGATACAAATGGGATTCAGCGAAAAACAGGCAGATGCTATTTTGAAATATAAAAAATATTTGGGAGGCAGTTTTGTAAGCAAGGAAAAGTTTAAAGAATGTTTTATCATCAGTGAGGAAAATTTCCAAAAAATGAGTCCTTATTTAATCCTTCCGGAAAAGACTCCGGCAAACTTCACTCATTATTCTAAAAACAACAAATATGAAAAGACCAACATTCAATATCATCTTTTTGATCCGAATACACTAGATCTTGAAGGATGGAAATCTTTTGGTTTTTCTGATAAGCAGTCGCAAACCATTATTAATTATCGTGACCGGAATCTAAAAGGAAGTTTTAAAAGTTTAGAAGACCTACAGAAGTGTTTTGTGATTTCTGCAGAAAAGTTTGAAGAAATGAAACCTTTTATCAGATTAAGTTCAGCTCCAAATAATGAGAACAAAATAAAGCAGCAGGAAAAAACCGATTTTTCAAAAGTGGATTTAAATGCTATCACTTTCAAACAGCTTATCGAATTCGGTTTTGATGAAAAAGCAGCCGGTTCTATGATTGGTTTCAGGAAAAAACTGGGTGGATTTGTCAATAAAGAGCAAATTCTGACTACTTACAATATTGATCCGGAATTAACTCAAAAGCTGCTTACTAATGCTCAACTGAACACTTCAAATGTTCAGAAATATACCCTAACAGAAGCTCCTGAAGAATGGCTGAGAAATCATCCCTATTTCAAATATTCTGCAGATAAAATCATTTATTACAGAATCAGTAATCCCGATGACAGAAAAATCTGGAAATATTTAAAGCTAAAACCTGAGTATGAAACAAGAATGAGATTGTATACCAAATAATTCTACTCAGCAGTTTTACTTGAATCTTCCAGAAGCATATTCAGCGCAGCAAGCTCTTCATGTGTCAGATCTCTCCATTTACCGATCGGAAGATCTAATTTTATATTCATGATACGGATTCTTTTAAGCTTTTTCACTTCATAGCCTAAAAATTCACACATTCTACGGATTTGACGGTTCAAACCTTGTGTAAGCACAATTCTGAAGTTCATCTCATCTATTTTTTCAACCTCACATTTTTTAGTTACAGTATCTAAAATAGGAACTCCATTTCGCATTTTCTCCAGGAATTTTGGCGTGATTGGCTTGTCAACCCTTACCAAATATTCTTTTTCATGATTGTTCCTCGCTCTAAGGATTTTATTCACAATATCGCCGTCACTTGTCAGCAGAATAAGACCTTCACTAGGTTTATCCAGCCTTCCGATCGGGAAAATTCTCTTCGGATGATTGATGTAATCAACAATATTGTTTTTTTCGCGTTTCGTATCTGTAGTACAGACAATTCCGACAGGCTTGTTGAAAGCAATATAAACCGGTTTATCTTGTGGTTCCCGGATAGGCTTTCCGTCAACTTCTACAAGATCTTCATCAGAAACTTTTGTTCCCAATTCAGGAATTTGACCGTTTATTTTAATTCTTCCTTCTTCCAAAAGCTTATCTGCTGCTCTTCTGGAACAGTATCCGACTTCTGATAAATATTTATTGATACGCGTTTTTTCCATTAATCGTCTCCGTAACCTGTATAATTTTTATTGCTGAAAATGGTAATTCCGTAGCTTAATCCGATAATGAACGGATTTTTATGAGCATTCCCAAGTTTATATCCCTCCAGAATAATTCCGCCTTCCTGGCTTAATCTCTTTGAATAAGAAACCTGCATTCCTAATCTCGCACCCCAAAATTCAGAATCTGAAACTACTGAATTATTGATCTGTTTCCCATAATTAAGATCTATATAAAACAGTTGATCACCCGGAGTAAAGATAATTTTCGGCTGAATCATCACATACACCAAATGATAATTATCTTGTATAAAGCTATATTTGATACCTGTTCCCAAGGCAAAGTTAGGAAGAAAATTATAACCACCAATTGCCGTAATTCCGTAGCTGATTTTATTAGGTGCTTTTGGTACGATATATTGGGTGTTATTAGGAACTTCTTTTTCTTTAAGTATATTATATCCTAAATTCACAGAAGGATTAAAATAAAAATCCATTTTCTGTTTTTTAGCTTCCGTATTTTGTGAAAAGGACAATAAAGAACCACATAAAGTGGCTAATAAAAGTATTTTTTTCATCATAAATTATTAAATTTAAATTCGTTATCTAAAAAGTCGGATGTTGCATTCTCTATTGTATAGTCTCCGATTTTTGTTCTTCTTAATTGTGTTAAATAAGCTCCCACTCCCAATTCCTGACCGATATCGTGAGCAAGACTTCTGATATAGGTGCCCTTTGAGCAGCCTACCGTAAAGCTTACTAAAGGCAGATCGATTTTAATATCTTCAATATAAAGGATTGTTGTTTTCCTTGATTTCATTTCTACCTCTTCTCCTGCTCTCGCCAAGTTGTAAGCTCTCTGTCCGTCAATTTTTATCGCTGAAAATACGGGAGGTTTCTGTTCAATTTCACCTATAAATTTTTCTAAAACGGTTTTAATCTGCTCTTCTGTAATATGCGAAAAATCCTGATGCAGAATTTCAGGTTTTTCAGTATCATAAGATTCTGTCTGTACTCCGATTTTTATCTCGGTCCAGTATTCCTTTGGAGCATCCTGAATTTCAGGAATCTTTTTTGTGAATTTTCCACAGCAAACAATTAAAAGCCCGGTTGCTCTCGGATCTAAAGTTCCGGCATGCCCAATTTTGAATTTTTTGGGAAGATTAAACTCTCTTTTGAGCTTATATTTCATTTTATTGACCGCCTGAAAAGAGGTCCAATCCAAAGGTTTGTCCAATAAAAATATGTGTCCTGATTGTAAGTCTTCTGCGGTCATTTTATGAGTAATAGATACATTATTTAAAATCAATTATTAATTAAGGCTCCTCAATTTAAGATTAGGATAATCAATAATTTCCGGAAAAAATATTTGGTAGCGTTCCGGATCCTGCTGAAAAAAGTCACGCCTCTTTTTAATAAAAATCATTTTTTGTTCATTAGACAATTCTTTCAGAGGATAAAAAGAAGCATACTCTCCTTCATGTCCAAAACTGCAAGAATACATTTCTTTCACAATAATTTCCTTATCTATAAGTTCCTCAAAGAAGTAATTATTCTTATTATCCGTCAGAAAATCTCTTTTTTTATCTCTCGGACAACATGCAGAGCCAAAAAATTCTGAATAATAAGAAACAATAGCATTTTTAGAACCTACAGTCATTTTATTTTTAAAATTGATTGTAGGATAGTTTTGAGAATTCAACGAAATACTGTCCCATTTTGATTCATTTCTTTTTACAAAATAAAATTTATCCGTTTTCATGGGTTCTGCGCAGCCTTTTATTCTATTTGCAAATTCTCTTACGCTTTTATAATATTCTTTATCAGGAGAAATTAAAATAAATTCTTTAACCTGAGGCAAAAAAACTTTTTCATCAAAAAATAATTTATTAGGAACATGAGAAGCGTTGTAAAAAATCAAACTTTCTCCACTGTTTATTTTCAATGGAATATCAATTAAAATTAATTTCTCGGATTGAAAAACATTTTCATCTTTAATCAAAATAACATCACTAAAAATTTTCTTATTCCAATTTTGAGAAAAGATAAGATTAGAAAATAAAATGAAAGTCAGAAAATATTTTTTCAAATCTTTTATTTAAAGAAATAAAAATAAATCAACAAAGCTATCCCAACGAAAATACGATACCATCCCCAAGGTTTAAAGCCGTATTTATTTAAAACTCCGATGAATGCTTTTATGGCAATTAAAGCCACAATAAACGCAACCACGTTTCCTACAATAAAAATAGTGATGTGATCTTGTGATGCCATGATCATTTCATACCCTTTTTGCGGAGTTGCCGTTTCTTTTCCCCAGGTTTTTACAAAAACCGAATATACCGTAACAGCCAACATGGTAGGAACTGCTAAAAAGAATGAAAATTCTGCAGCAGCTTTTCTTGTTAATCCTTGCGCCATTCCTCCGATAATGGATGCCGCACTTCTACTCGTTCCCGGCATCATGGCTAGACACTGCCAAAAACCAATGGTAATTGCATTTCTTACGGTAATTCCTTTTTCATCATCAATTTTAGGATTTTTAAACCACTGATCAGCAAAAAGCAACACTACTCCACCCAATACCAAAACAGATGAAATGGCGATTTGATTTCCCAAAACCGCTTCAATTTTATCATCGAATAAATATCCTAGGACCAAAGCAGGAACTACAGCAAAAGCCAGCTTATAATAAAACTTAAGGTTTTTTAAATCAAAGAATTTTTTCCAATAAGCAACCACCACCGATAAAATAGCTCCAAACTGAATCGATACCTGAAACATTTTTAAAAATTCATCCTCAGGTAATCCCATTAAATTGGCGGTAAACCCCATATGAGCCGTTGAAGAAATAGGAAGATATTCTGTTAATCCTTCTATAATTGCAATAATAATTGCTTTGATTAAATCCATAATTTAAAGAATGTTTTATCAAAAAAAACTTTGTCAAAGTTCAGAACTTTGACAAAGCTAGTATGTCATTTTCTTTAGAAACGCATTTATTTTTTTTTCAAAATCGCGTATACCTCTATGGCAAAACCAATGACTACCAACAGAGGAGCAATTCTGATTCTGCGGATAGAAAAGATATCGTCATTCCAGGAATTCGGATCAAATTTTCCATCCACTGTATTGGCATCCGGTCCCATCATCAAAAGGAATCCAACTACAATACATGCTAAACCGATCAACATCCATTTAAAGTTTTCTTTTCCGAAGTAAAACGTATTTTCTTTGGAAGCTTCCGTTTCTTTTCCGAAATCCGCTGCGGAAAATTTATTTGTTTTATTGCTCATTTTTATGAATAATATAAGTCGTCAACATTTGTTCTCAGGAATCTCCAGGTAGCAACTACCGTACTCAAAACGGTAATGAAAATACCTACTCCCAACACTAATAAGACTAACCAGAAATATTGTTGCGTATCCTGTACGAATGCTGAACCGATTTGACTTGTAAAATAGTACCAAACCCCGAATAACGCCAAAAGACCTATTACGGAACCAATAGCGCCTAAAATAATGGCTTCTATGATAAAAGGTTTTAGAATAAATCTTCTTTTTGCTCCTACCAGCTGCATGGTTTTAATGATAAATCTTTTCGAGAAGATCTTCAAACGAATTGAATTATTAATCAAAACAACTGCTAACACCAAGAATAAAAGTGAAAAACCTAAAATCCACTTTAAAATTCTATTCAGGTTATTGTAAACATCTACCATCAGACTGCTGTCGTTTTTCACGTCTACAATTCCCGGAACTGAACTTATAATTTTAATGGCTTCATTTATTTTTGCAGGATCTACATATTCCGGTTTTAAAGCAACTTCTATAGATGAAGGGAAAATGTTTTCTTCAAATAGCGCATCACTATCAATTCCCATACTTTTTTTGGCTTCCTGAGCCGCTTTTTCTCTGGAAATATAGGTTGCTCTTTTTACGGGAGCCAAAGTCTGTACTTTTTTAAAAGTTTCTTCTTCCAGTTTTGCAATTTTCACAGAGTCTTTAGCATCATAATTTTGATCAAAGTAAGCATTCACAACAAGCTGTTCCTTGATGTAGTCAGAATATTTCTGAGCATTAATCAAAATAAGCCCCATTAATCCCAACAAAAATAACACTAAGGCAATACTTATTACTACTGTAATATTGCTAGACCTAAGCCTTTTCTTATTAAACTCATCTACAGATTTAGCCATTAATATTAAAATTTTTGGCTAAAATAGAAAAAAACTTCCGAAATTTGGGAACGAAAAAGAGAAAATCACTGTTAATAAAATCATAAAAAACATTGAGTGTAAAAGCAAAAAAACATCTTGGTCAGCACTTTTTGACGGATGAAAACATCGCAAGAAAAATCGTAGAAGGTCTTAGTTTTGAGAACTATAATAAGGTAATGGAAGTAGGGCCCGGAATGGGTGTTCTTACCAAATATCTTTTGGAGAAAGACCAACATATCTACCTTGCAGAAATTGATAAGGAATCGATTGAATATTTAAAAAACAATTATTCCAAAATAAACGAAGAAACTTTTGTAGGAGATTTCCTGAAGCAGGATTTTCAATTTACCAACGGAGAACAGATTGCTATTATCGGGAATTTCCCTTACAATATTTCATCCCAGATTTTATTTCAGATCATAGATCATTATGAACTGATTCCAGAAATGGTGGGAATGTTTCAAAAAGAGGTTGCCGAAAGGACTGCTGCTGTTCCGAGAACGAAAGATTACGGAATTCTATCGGTTTTGGTCCAGGCTTATTATGATACATCCTATTTGTTTACTGTCCACGAGAATGTATTTAATCCACCTCCCAAAGTAAAATCAGGAGTGATCAGGTTAACAAGAAATCCAAAGGAAGGATTGGCCGGAAACGAAATTCTTTTTAAACAGATTGTAAAAGCAGGGTTTAATCAGAGAAGAAAAAAACTATCAAATGCATTGAAAGTTCTCAATATCCCGGAAGCTTTAAAGACTCACGAGTTTTTAGATAAAAGAGCTGAAGAACTGAGTGTTTCAGATTTCATTTTATTTACTCAGCTCTGGAAAGAAAACCAAAACCAATAACCTTTCAAATTCTGAATCATAAAAAAGCCTTTCAAAATTTGAAAGGCTTTTTTATTTATTTAAAAGAGATATTATTCTCTATTTTTCAACATGATCCATCCAGAACTGTTCATCTGTACTTTTGATTTTGGATACTGGAAATTAAATTTATACCAATACGTAGCAGTAGGCAATCTTTTTCCTCCTACAGTACCATTCCAAATCGGATTTTGTTTTGTAAATCTAAAAATTTCAACTCCATATCTGTCATAAACAGAGCCTGTAAAATTATCGAAATTTCCTAAAGATGTAAGATCAAGAACATCATTAATACCATCCTGATTCGGAGTAATAATATTGTTGATATGCAATGTGAAGAAATCCACTGAGTTTTCACAGCTTCTTCCCTGTGTTTTAACATAGACTGTATAGTTAGCATTATTGGTCAGTCCACTGAAAACATTTGAAGTCTGCCAATTGATTCCATCAATAGAATATTCTAAAGTTGTAGGAATGTTATTAATCGAAGGATTAATAGCAGTTACGGTAAGCGTATTATTGTTATCATAATTCAGCGCTGTAATGAAAGGAGAAGCTGCTGCCAATACTTTTGCAGTGAAAGTTCTCTTACAGTATCCGTTATCAATAACTACAGAATAAATTCCAAGTTTATCAACACTGATAGTCTGTGTAGATTCTCCAGTACTCCATAGATAAGTATAATTAGGTCCTGTTCCTGCATCTAAAGTAACTCTGTCTCCAATACATGTTTCAACATCCTTTAAAGCCGTAACAATTTCAGGAACAACTTCAACCGTAATTTTTGCAGGTAGCGTAGAAGTACAACCTTTAGCACCTATTGCATATACTTCAAATGTTGTTGTATGATCCAATGTCACTGTCTGAGTTGCTCCCGTTCCTGAAAAATTACTCCAATGATAAGTCGTTCCGCCTGTAGCCGTTAAAAGCACTGAATCTCCCGGGCAAATCTTAAATTTCGAAGTCGTTAAAGTTGCTACTGGGGTCGTTTCTTTTGCAAGGGTCAATTTAACCATTTTACTACAGAAACCACCATTTGAAACCACTACATAAAGAATTTGTCCGTCAGTCCCGTTAAAATGATACGGATCCTGGATATAATTATTATTTTGAGCCACTGCATCGGCCTGATTTACATAAAAGTGAAATACTGCTCCCGGTGTATTACTAATTAATGGTTTTGCAAAGTTTAAGTCAAAATTAGGAACATCCGGAGTCGCACAGAACAGCAAGGTAGCATCTTGTGCTGAAGGCGTGGTTCCTCCATTAATAATAATAGAAGCCGTTCCCGGACAAGGACTTCCCGGATAGCTTACTTCTACGGTATAAGTTCCAGGCTGAATCGCAGTAATAGAATTTGTTGTTGCTCCCTGTACAACAGTAGTAGTAGTTCCGTTATTGTAATACCATTTATAGTTAACGTTCGGGTCACTTACAGAAGCTGTAATTACCTGAGGTACATTGTCACAAACATTAATTTCCCCCGGTAACGTAGCCCCACTTGGATCCAACAATTCAACTCCGATATTAAATGATCCTCCTTCTAAAAAAACAGCAGAGTCATAGGCCGTATCACCTGCATCCGCAATTACCATTTTAAAATGATAAGCCTGCCCCGCAACCACTGTAGCAGTTGCAGTCAAAGGAATAGTTCTACCATTAAAATTGGTTTCAATATTAGTGGTATTGTATCCTCCAAAATAGGCCGCATTTACAGCACCACATCCTATCGGACTTCCATTAAACTGAACATTCGGACGGATATTGGTTACACTTACAGGACCTGCACTTCCCGGAAGAACAGCCATATTTTGATAAGGTCCTCCCGCTACCGGTCTAAGTAATAACGCAAATGCATCTGAATAACTACAAGGGAATGTTCCGGTATATTCTTCAGAAGCAAAAAGATAATTGAATTTCACTTGTGTAGAAGTCGGAATAAAATCAAACTCAAGGATTACAGCATCTTTTAAAGCCTTACTAGGGTTTGTTGCTGCTACCAGATCGGGATCAGTTCCCGTTCCTACTATATCACTTAGTGGGCTGTTTACATCGATATAATTATTTCCTGTATTCTTTGCTTTACCCGTTACTAATACAATTCCGTCTTTAAAAGGGAAATTGGTTGTACCTCTGTGAAAATACCCCCATGCTCTGTCTTCATTACTTGCCGGTAAATTCGGACTTACCTGAACATTTGAAACCTGAGGGGTTACACAAGAATTAGTTCCGGAAGATATCAAGACATCCTTAACCAATTGAGTAATATTAAAACTTGATTCAGCATATGTAGGTGCATTTACATCAATAAAAGCACCTTGCTTTTTTGCCAATCCGGTATTAGGCTTAGGGACCTTTCGAGTTTGTTCCGCTTGTGAGAATAGCAGATTAGTAGATAAAAGAAAAGAAAAAGCTAGTAAATATCTCCTCATAGCATTATTTGTTTAAACAAATTTAATTTATTTTTAAATAAATGACACATATTTATTCATTTTTATATAAAAAAAATAACCTCCTATTATCCGGAGGCTATTTTCAATAATTCTAATTTCTATTCTTAAGTAAAATCCAGCCGCTTCGCTGTTCCAGCTTTTTACTAGCCGGATTTTCCCATTGCACTCTATACCAGTATGTTCCGGTCGGAACGTTCATATTTTTAATATTTCCGTTCCAAACTGTATTAGATTTATTTGCTTTAAAGACTTCTGCCCCGTACCTGTCAAAAATAGATGCGGCAAAATTATTGTAATTGCTTATACCTGAAAAATCAACCTTGTCATTTATTCCATCCTGATTTGGAGTAATGGCATTATTAACGACAAAAGTAAAGAACTCTAAAGGTGTACTACATTTTGCATCTTTTATTCTTACTCTTAAATTGTAGTTTGTATTCTTTAAAACATTATAAAATATATTCGAAGCCTGCCAAGTCACACCTCCGTCAATAGAATACTCTAATACACCTCCTGTAGGGTTTGTTGCAGATAAAGTAAAAGTTCCGTTATCATATACAACATTAGTAAATTGAGGTAAATTAGGATTATACAGATGAGCCGTAAATATTTTTGAACAAGTACCATTACTAATTTCAACGGTATAGGTCCCCGGAATATTTGTTGTCATAGTTTGAGTAGTCACTCCATTACTCCACAAATAGGTATAGTTCGGACCGGCTCCTGCATCAAAAATACCGGAATCTCCGGCACAAGCATATACATCTTGTAATGTTGAAACAATAGCAGGAACTACTTCTATAGTTATCGTAGCCGGGTTAACAGATGAGCACCCGTTTCCTCCCAAAGCATATACAGAGTATGTTGTAGTAGTTGTAGGGGTAACTACCTGAGTATTTCCAGTTCCTGTTAAACCTACCCAATTATAAGTAATACCTCCTGTCGCCAATAGAGTAACTGGCTCTCCGGCACATATTTTAGATTTGGAGGCTGAAATTCCCGCCGTAGGAGGCCCCACCACCACAGTCACAGAAGCCTGATTCTGAGAGATACATCCGTTTGCTCCCACTGCATATACCGTATAAGTTGTAGTGGAGGTTGGTGAAACAGTTTGAGTACTTCCAGTTCCTGTAAGACCATTCCCCCAATTATATGTTGCTCCACCACCGGCAGTAAGAGTAAGAGATTCACCCGAACATATTTGAGCTACAGACGATGTCAAAGTTGCAACAGGGGCAACCTTATTTTCTGTTACGGTAACATTTGCCGTATAAGTACAATTTAAGTTTCCTGGCTGTGATGTGTTCGAAACGGTTAAAGTATACACTCCACCTGTGCTCACAACCGGAGTTAAAGTATTGGCTCCTGAAACAATAGTCCCCCCTGTAGTCGTCCATGCAATAGTAGATCCGGCAGGAATAACTGAAGATGAAGCATTTAAAGTTATTTGCGATACGGTACATGTAATATTCTGGGGAGTTGCAATCGTTAAAGTAGTTGTTGGAGTTTTTAACAACAATAAATTGACTACATAACTACATCCTCCATTTTTAACCAACACATAAATCGTCTGATTTCCTGCGCTTGGGAAGGCAGTAGGAACAGCGATAGTATTTCCATTCCCTGCATTCGCATCAGCCAGGTTTATATAATAAGCAAAAGTAACTCCTGTTATTGTAGATGTTATCTGAGTCTGTGCAGAAGTTAGATCATAAGTAACATTTCCAGGCTCGTAGCATTTCATTAAAGTAGCATTTTGCACCGTTATCGGCTGGGTCACTTCAATGGTAATGGTTGCCGGAGTTTGTGACGCACATCCATTGGCACCAATCGCATTTACCGTATAGGTAGTTGTAGTTGTAGGAGTTACAACCTGAGTGTTTCCAGTCCCTGGCAAACCTGTCCATGTGTAAGTTGCTCCTCCCGAAGCCGTTAAAGTTACACTTTCGCCAGAGCAGATTAACACTTTTGACGCTGTTAAAGTGGTTGTAGGCGGCGCGCTATTTCCTGTTACGGTTACATTAGCAACAGAAGTACATGTCACATTATCCGGAGCAAAAGTATTGGAGATAGTCAGAGTATAAACTCCCGCTGCACTTACAACCGGAGATAAAGTATTAGCACCTGAAACTATAGTTCCTCCAGTAGTTGTCCATGCAAAAGTTGATCCTGTAGGATAGGTAGATGCCGAAGCATTTAAAGTAACCTGAGGGGTAGCACAAGTTAATGTTGGAGGCGGAGCAATGGTAGCTGTTATCTGGGGAGCTTTGACCAATTGTAATTGGGCTACCTTAGAACAGAAGCCATTTTTAACCAAGACATAAATCGTTTGTCCTCCTACGCTTGAAAAAGTTGTAGGATTAGGTATTGTGCTCGCATTTCCTGCATTTGCATCTGCCTGATTAAGATAGTATGAAAAAGTGGCTCCAGCCGTCGTACTTATTGATGGTTGAGCAGAAGTCAAATCATAAGATACATTTCCTGCAGCATAACAGGCGGTTAAAGTAGCATTCTGAACAGTTGGCGAAGTTCCGCCCACAATAGTTACAGTTGCTGTTCCCGGACATGTATTTCCAGGTACCAAAACCTCTACTTTATATACTCCTGGTAATGTCCCCGTATAAGAGCTTGAAGTAGCGCCCGGAATAATATTATTATTTAGATACCATTGATAAGTTGCATTGGCATTCTGAACAGAAGCATTGAAGGTTTGCGGCTGATTATCACAAACATTAATAGAAGCAGGCAACTGTACACCCGCAGCATCTAAGATTTGTACTCCTATATCAAACGATCCTGCTTCCAGGAAAACTGATGAATCGTATGAACCATCATCCCAGTCCGCCAGTACCATTTTAAAATGATAGGATTGTCCCGGAGTTACGGTGGCTTTTGCCGTTAAAGGAATTGTTCTTCCGTTAAAGTTTGTTTCTATCCCTGCCGTATTATATCCTGCAAAATAAGTTGCATTTAAAGGTCCACAAGATAATGCTCCCCCACTAAATTTATTAGCTGGTCGGATATTAGTTACACTTACCGGACCCGCTGTTCCCGGCAAGACAGCCATATTCGTATAGGTAGATCCAGGAGTATTAGGCTTCAGTAACAAAGCAAAACCATCCGTAAAATTACACGGGTAATCATCGAAATATTCTTCAGAAGCGAAAATATATCTGAATGTAACTTCATTAGCAGTTGGTACAAAGTCAAATTCTATATAGGTAGCATCATTAAAATTATTAGCTACGCCTAAAGCTGTAGATAAATCTGCATCTCCTGTTGTGGAAAAAGTATTGTTTAAAGTACCCGAAATAAAAGAGTTACCTGCGTTTCTAGCATATCCTGTAGATAGCACAATTCCTTTTGTAAAAGGAAAAGCGGTAGTTCCCTTATTAAAAAAGCCCCATGTCCTATTTTGATTAGAAGCGGATAAATTTGGAGAAACGGTAACGTTCGTTATATTGGCAGAGGTACATGCTGTTCCTCCTTTTATAAGTACATCTTTAATTAACTGGGCAATAT
Organism: Chryseobacterium sp. Y16C; assembly: GCF_022488405.1. Classification (NCBI taxonomy): domain Bacteria; kingdom Pseudomonadati; phylum Bacteroidota; class Flavobacteriia; order Flavobacteriales; family Weeksellaceae; genus Chryseobacterium; species Chryseobacterium sp. Y16C. The sequence goes on along the minus strand of NZ_CP092711.1, from coordinate 4,725,771 downwards.
CGTAGCTTGATTCAGGGTAAGTACTTGTATTTACATCAATAAAAGCCCCTGTTTTCATACTTTGAGAAGTGGGAGTAGCAGTAATTCCTGTTCTCCCTTTTTTTTGAGAAAACATAACATTATTACTTACAAGCACTAAAAACAAAGCAAAAAATAGACTTCTTGTCCTCGTATTTAACATTTTACAATCTTTTAAACAAAAATAATACTTTTTTTGTTTAAAATTTAATTTTGGTTTGCTTATAATATAAGATATTTAATTTGATCCCATTATTATCATAAAAAAACAAAACAGGACTGAAAATCAATCCTGTTTGTTTTTTATATTATATTTTATAATTATAATAATTATTCAATATTTTTCACTAGAATCCAGCCCGTTTTTACAACAATTTGTTTGGTTGCAGGATCTTCAAAAGTCACCTGATACCAGTAAGAACCTGTAGGAAGTTTTTTACCCTGGAACAAACCATCCCAATATGGGCGTACTTTTTCAGATTTGTAAACTTCTCTTCCGTATCTGTCGGAAATTACAGCTTTAAAACTATTATATTTACTTATACCTCTGAAATCAATCATATCATTCACATTATCTCCGTTTGGAGTAATCACATTTTTCATGATAAAGGTAAAATACTCTAAAACTCCTACACAACTTGTTTTTTTAACTCTTACCCGAATAGAAACAACCGTATTGTTTGGAATCTTCGTAAAGACATTAGAATTTTGCCAAGTCACACCATTATCTGCAGAATATTCCAACGGTCCATTGCTTGGATTGCTAGCCGTAACAATCAATGTTCCGTCTTCATTATAGTCTACTTTTATAATTTCAGGAACAATTGCTCTAATAACTTCTGTCTTATAGATGTTTGTACAAACGCCATTATCTATGATTACAGAGTATGTTCCCGGCGTTGCTACGGAAATCGTTTGTGTCGTAGCTCCGGTATTCCACAGATAAGTATAATTAGGACCTGCACCCGCATCCAGTGTAATTTGATCACCTTGACAGATCATTCCTCCAGATAGGTTGGAAGCAAGGGCCGGAACCACTTCTACTGTAACAGTAGCCGGTTGTAATGATTTACATCCCTGTGCTCCAATTGCATATACAGAAAATGTTGTGGTCTGCTTTGGAGAAACGGTTTGTACCGGGTTTGTTCCTGTTAAACCACTCACCCACTGGTAAGTTACCCCGTTAGAAGCTGTTAAAGTAACTGATTCTCCCAAACATATTTTTGTTTTTGTAGCCACCAGCTGAGCAACAGGTGTAGCTTCTTTTTTCAATGTTAAGGTAACCATTTTACTACAGAAACCTCCGTTTGAAACGACAACATATAGGACTTGCCCATCTGTTCCGTTATAACTTGCCAAACTTGCATCAGGAATATAACTTCCATTCTGAGCTACCGCATCTGCCTGATTTACATAAAATCTAAAAACCGCACCTGCTGTTGTACTTATCATAGGCTTAGCATCATTTAAATTAAATGTACTTACAGCCGGTGTCGTACAAAGTTTCAACGTTGCATTTTGTGCTGTTGGAGTTGTCCCTCCCACAATCGTCACTTTTGCTTCAACCGGACAGGTATTTCCAGGAATAATCACTTTAACTGTATAAACTCCAGGCGATGTCGCAATATAAGTCGCATTTGTTGCACCCGGTATTAATACTCCATCTTTATACCATTGATAGGTAGCTCCGGTAACACCAGAAACCTGAGCCACCAAAGTCTGAGGTGCATTATCACACACGTTCATACTTGCAGGCAAAGCCACTCCGTTACTATCAACCAGTTTAATACCTATATCAAAAGATCCCGCCTCAAGAAACACGGCAGAGTTATAGATACTATCACGAGCATCTGCTATTACCATTTTTATATGATAAGATTGCCCAGGAACTACTGTTGCTACCGCTGTAAGTTTTGCAGTAATACCGTTAAAGTTGGTTGCATTAGGAGACAGAGAACCAAAATATTGTCCGTTAATAGGCCCACAAGAGAAACTTGCAGGAAGAATATTCGGAACAGAAACAGGTCCTGCACCTCCTGGTAAAATTGCTAAGTTTGTATATGTTGCACCAGGTGTATTAGGCTTCAACAATAAAGCAAAGGCATCGTCATACTGAAGAGGGGGACAAGGATAACTGCCTGTGTATTCTTCTGAAGCAAAAATATAGTTAAACTTCATCTGATTACTGGTAGGCACAAAATCAAATTCCAAAACCCCGGCATTATTAATTGATGTTGTTACACCAGTCGCAGCAATAAGATCCGCATCACTACCACCTCCATTTGAGTCACTCAACACTCCACCCTCCAAGACATTCCCTGCTCTTCTTGCATAACCTGTTGACAAAACGATTCCTTTAGCAAAAGGGAAATTTGAGGTTGCTTTATTAAAGTATCCCCAAAATCGGTTATTATTGGAAAGCGGCTGATTCGGGCTTACCGAAACGTTAGAAATATTAGATCCCGAACATCCTCCGGAATTCCCTACCAATACATCATTCACTAATTGTGTAATCGTATAATTACTTTCCGGATAAGGTGCTACATTCACATCAATGTAATCCCCTGCTTTAGCATTAATCGGAGTTTTTTCTTTTGCGTTAGGAATCCTCTTCTGGGCATAAGAAATAATGCTAAAAAAGAAAAACAGAACGAAACTAATCTTAAAGTAATTTTTCAATCTATAATTTAACATTTTATAATTGTTTGTTCAAAAATACTATTTTTTTTGATTTAAAACCATCTTAATCTGGATAATTAACAACGATATATCAATTTATTTACATTCCAATCTGCTTCTAATTTTGTCCATTTTTAAAATAAAAAAAAGACTAATCTGCAATTAGCCTCTTTAACAAATATATTATTTACAGTTACAGCAATCGGAATAAAATTAATCTTTTTTAAGCTCATCAATCATATTCTGAAGCTCCTGTATTTTATCTTTTAAAGATTTAATCTCATTTTTGTTTGAATTGACATTGCTCTTCAGCATCACTGCTTTTGCTCTTTCACTATGATCCTCTTCGTCCTCATCTTCATTAATTTCTTCAATATCTTCCTGAATATCTTCAATATCTTCATTAATCTCTTCAATATCTTCGCTAATTTCCTCAATATCTTCACTGATTTCTTCAATATCCTCCTGGATATCCTCGATATCCTCCTGAATATCTTCAATTTTTTCGTGGCTCTTATTCACCGACATCTGGATGAAAATGGCAAGATAAATCGCTTCTAAGGAAACCACCGTGGTAAGAATAAGAAGCATTTTATCAAATTCTACAATATGCAATACGGGAAGAAGAAAAGAAATGATAAAAAATAGGGTATGTACAATAAGGGACGGAATAGAACCGATCCACCAAGTGATTCCGTTAGCAATTTTCTCTAAAAACTCTGCTCTTTCATTATATTTTTTCATCTCCTTTTATTTTTATATTAACTCTTTTGTAACCCCTAATCCGAATAATGCAAAATCATATTTTGCAGGATCTTTATCATCCAACTTACGGATGGCAATATCCAGTTCTTCTACTGTTTTCCAGTCATTTTGTGTTCTTGTCACCAAACCTAATTTTCTGGACATATTTCCGGTATGCACATCTAAAGGAATGGATAGGAATTTCTGATCCACATTTTGCCAGATCCCGAAGTCTACGCCACGTTTATCCTTGCGAACCATCCATCGTAAAAACATAATGATTCTTTTTGCAGATGAATTTTTATAGGGTGAACTTACATGCTTATGGCTTCTGTGCTTTTCAGCCCCTAAAAAATTTTGCCGAAACCTTTCGATCCCGTGTTGAAAATTAAACTCAGCATCATTGGTTTTAAATAAATTTTCCAGGCTTTTGTTTTCCCTGTAAATTCTATGGAACTGCTTTACAAAATATCCAAAATCCTCTCCATTAAAGGTACGATGAATACTTTTACCCTGAAGAGTTTTTAAATCTTTCTCAGAGTGATTCAAAACGAAATCATACGGAGAATTCCCCATAATATCCAGCATTTTTTCAGCTGACTTAATAATAGATTTTCTGTTCCCCCAAGAGATCGTAGCCGCAAGAAAACCCGCAATTTCAATATCCTGCTTCAAAGAAAAACGATGCGGAATCTGAATGGGATCATTGTCAATAAAATCAACATGATTATACTGATCTGCTTTTTCATCAAGAAAACTTTTCAGTTCTTCAAAACTCAACTTCATGATATTAAATTTTCACTGTTTCCAAAGCTTTTGGCAAAAATGAATTGGTAAAGACTGTTCTTGCTTCATCTGTAAATACAGTCAGATCTCCGTATCGGTTAGAAAAATGTCCTAAGATCAGCTTTCCAACATCGGCTTTCTGAGCAATGGTTGCCGCTTCCAGAGCCGTTGAGTGTCCTGTATAATCAGCCATTTCCTTTAAATCATGCAGGAATGTGGATTCATGATACAAAACCGTTACATTTTTAATAATAGGAATGACACTTTCCAGATATCTTGTATCACTGCAAAAAGCATACGAAACAGACGGAGCCGGATCAATAGTCAGAATTTCATTTTTCAACACATATCCATCACTCAGGACAAAGTCTTTTCCAGCTTTTATATTGTGATAGTCGCATGTTTCGATCTCACTGTATTTTGCAATCTCTTTCATATTAAGATGGCGTTCCTTAGGTTTTTCCTTAAAAAGATAACCATTACAGTAAATTCTATGATCCAACGGAATAGTATATACTTCTACTCTATTGTCCTCATAAATTTTCTCAGAAACTGCCTTATCAAGTTCATGATAAACCACTTCAAATCCTCTATGGGTTTCTGTAATGGAAAAGATGGTTTCCAGCATATTTTTGATTCCTTTAGGACCATATACATGCAACGGATTTTCCCTCCCTAATAGGCGAAAAGAAGCAATAAGCCCGGGTAAACCGAAACAGTGATCGCCATGAAGATGGGAAATGAATATATGATTGATCTTTGAAAACCTGGCTTTAGCTTTTCTGAGCTGTACCTGTGTGCCTTCACCACAATCGATCAGGAAGTTTCTTTCTTCCATTTCCAACAATTGGGCAGTAGGTGAAGTATTCACCGTAGGTATTGCAGAATTAAAACCTAATATCGTTAAATAAGTACTCAATTTAATAGTGTATTATGACAACAAATGTACAACAGATTTTTAATTTAATCCGGTCATTCTGTTCTTATTATTTGAAGTAAAAGTTCTCTTGAATTCATCCTTTATTAAACAACAAGGAACCCAAAAAATTATTTTTTCACTTTCAGAAAATCCAAAAACAAATCAAGTGCCTGTTTTCTGTGGCTGATTTTATTTTTGTCTTCCGGCTCCATTTCCGCGAATGTTATATTGTATTCTTCAGGCACAAAAATAGGATCATATCCGAAACCTTTGAATCCTTTATTTTCCATCAGCAGATTTCCATGCACCCTTCCGTCGAAATACTGAGCGCCGTTTCCGTCATAATAGCATAAAACCGTGATGAAATAAGCTTTTCGGTTTTCAATACCTTCCATTTCACTCAACACTTTCTCAATATTTTTCGCAAAATCATGATCTCCTGCATAACGTGCGGAAAAAATTCCGGGTCTGCCATCCAAAGATTCAACCACCAAACCGCTATCGTCTCCCAAACTCGGAATTCCTGTTTTTTCGAAACAATATTTAGCTTTGATCAGTGCATTGGCATTGAAAGAATTCCCGTCTTCTATAATCTCATCATGAATATCATAGTCCGTAAGACTTTTTACTACAAACTCATTTCCTAAAATCTGCTGGATTTCTTCCTTTTTATGTATGTTGTGTGTTGCTACTAATAATTCCATATATCTATTTTAAACTAACTTTTTCTATTTTTTTAGTTTTCTAACAATATTTTACATCAACTAAATCTCAGAATAATGCACCTTATACTTTTTCATAAATAAATAATAAAACAATGAAAAAAGTACAATTCCGATTATTGCTATTATCCATTCAGGAACTTTAAAAGCATCTGCAAAACTTTCAGTTTTAGTATAAAAAACCAACACTGAAGAACACAAATTATTAAATGCGTGTAAAAGTATGGGAAGCAACAGCGATTTGGTTTTATAATATACCAACCCCAAAACACATCCCAATAAAGCAGCTCCTACAAACTGCCATGGATTGGCATGTACCAATCCAAATACGACAGAGGCGAAAAGAATAGCTTTCCATGGCTGAACACCTGCATTTATTAATCCTTTCTGAATAATTCCCCTGAAAACAATTTCTTCAAAAACAGGAGCCATGATAACAGCAGTAATGATCATAATTACGGGATCATCGGTAAGCTTGCTCATCAGCTCTTCAAAAAATTTATAGTATTCTCCAAAAAACGGTCCTGTGGTAGGAATCTGGGCGGTAATAAATTCTCCGATAAACATCATCCCAATCATCATGGGAAAAATAAGAAGATAAGTATAGAAATTAGTCGGTGAAAAATTAAAATTGAGTTTTTTTTGAGTCGTCGGTCTTACAATCAAAAAATCAAAAGCAGCAATCATAGAAATAAAAACAACGGCATTGGCTACCATTACAAACCACTCTTTCCCCTGAATACTTTGTTTAAATATCAAATCCCAAAACACCGTTAGGAGCACTATTACAATACTTCCGAAAATATATCCTCCCAACAAAACAAGCCCTCCCAGCCATGTGAATGTATATTTCGGATACCTGCTAACTTCCATAGTTTACAATTAACAATTGAAAAACAAAGATAATCGATTTTATACGAAACACAGCCTAATATTGGTTTTCAAGAATAAAAATCCCAAATCTAGTTAAGAGTTAGATTAATTAAATCACATGGAAATATCCATGTGATCATAAAAATTTATAAATCTTCTTCCAAGCATTTTTTATGAAGTAACTTTGCACCTTAATTTTTTCACATGGATAATTTAGTAAATCGGCCAGAGAATGTTAACTTATCCTTGCTTACTTATGTATGTTTTACTTTTGTAGGATATTTCATCATAGGATTGTCTCTGTCTGTTCTTCCGATTTTTATTAATAAAAGTTTAGGATTTAGCTTAGTGATTGCCGGATTGGTCATCAGCTTACAATATGTTGCCACCTTTTTTCTGAGGGCGTATTCAGGAAAAATCATTGACGGAAAAGGCCCTAAACCAGCGGTTTTATTCAGCATGATCAGTTTTTCTCTAACCGGAATTTTCCTGATGATTGCTTATTATTTTAAATTTTCACCCTACATGAGCCTTTCTTTTTTAGTGATTACCCGTTTACTAACGGGCTGCGCAGAAGGAATGATTGGCGCAAGTCCCATCAACTGGGCAATTATGGCAGTAGGTGAAGAACATACCGCAAAAATTATTTCCTATAATGGTGTTGCATCCTATGGAGCACTGGCAATCGGAGCCTCTTTGGGCGTTACCATTGAACATAAATTCGGCCTTTATGGTATTGGAGTTCTTTCCATCATCTTCGGAATTTTAGGATTTCTTTATGCTAAAATCAAGGAGAATAAAACAAATACCCATCCTCAGGAATCCCAGTCTTTCTGGAAAGTATTGGGAAAAGTTGCCCCTTTTGGAGTATGTCTGGCTTTGGGAGGGATTGGATTTGCATCCATTTCAACATTCATTACTTTATATTATAATCACTTTCACTGGAATAACGGGGCTTTATGCCTGAGTGTTTTCGGAGGATTATTCGTTGCGGGAAGATTAGTTTTCAATAATGTAATTAATAATTACGGGGGAATAAAAGTAGCAATCACTTGCCTTCTGGTAGAAACCATAGGACTTTCGATCATTGCTTTTGCTTCCAATCCAGAAATAGCTCTTATTGGAGCGGGAGTTACAGGTTTAGGATTTTCATTAATTTTTCCAGCATTGGGCGTTGTTGCTATTAAAAGTGTTTCTCCTTCAAGTCAGGGATCAGCATTGGCAGGATACGGGCTTTTTATCGACCTTTCACTAGGCGTTGCAGGACCATTAATTGGCGGAGTCGCAGACATTTACGGGATGAGTTATATTTTCCCTTTCAGTGCCGGAATGGTTTTTATCGGTTTAGGATTAGCATATTTACTTAAGAGAAAATCCAGTTTATAATTAGATCCTTCAAAATCCAACCACAAAAGTCACAAAAGATTTAATACGTAATTTTAATTTTTACTGCATAGAAGCTTACAGAAGTTTTTAAAGCTCTTCGTTTTTTTCTTCTGCGAACTTTATTTTTAATAAGTTTGAAATGATCTCTATTGTGACTTTTGTGGTTACAATAAATTCAATTTTCAGGATTCGACAAAATTCACGATTTTTGCAACTTCAAAATACGATATGTCAGACTTAATCAAAGAAATAGAAAAAAGAAAAACCTTCGGGATTATCTCTCACCCTGATGCCGGAAAAACCACGCTTACAGAAAAGCTGCTGCTTTTCGGAGGTGCAATTCAGGAAGCGGGTGCGGTAAAATCCAACAAAATAAAAAAAGGAGCCACCTCCGACTTCATGGAAATTGAAAGACAGAGAGGGATCTCCGTGGCAACTTCCGTACTGGCTTTTGAATACAGAGATCACAAAATCAATATTTTGGATACTCCGGGTCACAAGGATTTTGCTGAAGATACATACAGAACTTTAACTGCTGTAGATTCCGTAATCGTTGTAATTGACGTTGCTAAAGGGGTTGAGGAACAGACCGAAAAATTGGTTCAGGTTTGCAGAATGAGAAACATTCCGATGTTGGTTTTCATCAACAAGCTTGACCGTGAAGGTAAAGACGCTTTCGATTTGCTGGATGAAGTTGAACAGAAATTAGGATTAACGGTTTGTCCTCTTTCTTTGCCAATTGGTATGGGTAGTGATTTCCAGGGAATTTATAATATCTGGGAGAACAACATTCAGTTATTCTTAGAAGAGAAAAAACAGAAAGTTGGAGATTCTATTAAGTTTGATGACATTAATGATACTTCCATTGACGAAGTGATCGGTGAAAAGGCAGCAAAAACATTGAGAGAAGAGTTGGATTTGGTACAATCTGTTTACCCTGAATTTAACCGTGATGATTATATGAGGGGTGATCTTCAGCCGGTTTTCTTTGGTTCTGCATTGAATAATTTTGGAGTTCGTGAATTATTGGATGCTTTCATCGATATTGCACCAATGCCGCAACCAAAAGAAAGTGATACTCGCTTGGTAAAACCTGAAGAAAGCACTTTCACAGGTTTTGTTTTCAAAATCCACGCGAATATGGATCCGAAACACAGGGATAGATTAGCTTTCGTGAAAATTGTTTCCGGAACTTTCAAAAGAAATGAAAATTACCTATTGGTAAGAGAGGGAAAGAAAATGAAATTCTCTTCACCTAACGCATTCTTCGCAGATAAAAAAGAAGTGGTAGACGAAAGTTTCCCGGGAGATATTGTAGGTCTTCACGATACGGGAAGTTTCAGAATCGGTGATACTTTAACAGGAGGTGAAAAACTCAACTTTAAAGGAATTCCGAGCTTTTCTCCTGAGCACTTCAGATATATTAACAATAATGATCCGTTAAAGGCAAAACAATTGGCAAAAGGGATCGACCAGTTGATGGATGAAGGTGTTGCACAGCTCTTTACACTTGAAATGAACAATAGAAAAATCATTGGAACAGTTGGAGCGCTTCAATATGAAGTTATCCAGTACCGTCTGGAGCATGAATATGGAGCAAAATGTTCTTATGAACCACTTTCTATGCACAAAGCCTGTTGGGTGGAAGCTGATGAAAAATCAGATGAATTCAAAGAGTTTGCAAGATTGAAGCAGAGGTTCTTAGCAAGAGATAAGTACAACCAATTGGTTTTCCTGGCAGATTCTTCTTTCACCATTCACATGACGCAGGAGAAATTCCCGAATGTGAAACTGCATTTTATTAGTGAGTTTAAGAATGCTTAATTAAATAAGAAGCTTTTTATAAATATAATCCGTAGAAAATTCTACGGATTTTTTATTGATCACTAGAATAAATCAATATATATTGAAATAAATAAATAACTTTATGAAAACTATATATTTGAATAATATACAATTGTAAATAAACGGATTATACACCAATGAAAAAACAAAGTATTACGACCGGCTTTCAACAAGTTGACAATTCTCAGCAAGATTTTTTAATACAATTTTTAGAAGATATGGCTGCTACTCCTGTAGTTAAAGAAAGTTTGGAATTACAGATGAATTTACTCGATATAAAACCTGGAGATCATTTGCTTGATGTGGGTTGTGGCATTGGTATCCAGGCAAAGGAAATGGCAAAACGAGTAACTTCTACAGGAAAAGTGATAGGCACAGACATCAGCACAACAATGATTGAAGTTGCTAAAACAAAAAACTATAATACTGGCCTTCCACTCGAATTTTTGAATGCAGAAGCATCTCATCAGCCTTTCCCGGATCATTCGTTTAACGGTATAAGAACCGAGAGAGTATTATTATATATTCCTGATAGCCCAAAAGTGCTTAAAGAGTTCAAAAGGCTTCTTAAACCCGGTGGAAAGGTTGTAATATTTGAATTTTTCTGGGATGGAGCATTAATTCCTCACCCGGACAAAGAACTCACAAGAAAAATCATCCATTATGTTGCGGATAGCTTTCCTAATGGAGATATTGGTAAAAACCTATATTATCAGTTGCGAAATAGCGGCTTCAATAAAGTAGAAATAGAACCCTATTCTTATTATGGTAACAGCGAAGCAATTTTAAACATCGTAAAAAAGCTTATGAAGGGATATTACAACTGGGCATCTCAGATGAAACATTTACCCAATCCGAAATCGATAACTGGTGGAAAGTGTTGGATGAAAAAGTAGAAGAAGGAAATTTCTTTATATCGTTCCAGGGATTAATCGGTTGCGGAACAAATGGCTAAAAATCAGATCAATACTTTACGAATTTATCATTAAGAGACTATCAAGGTCTCTTTTTTATTATCCTATTTTCTTCAACTAAATAAATTCTATTTTGTGAAATATTATTTTGTAAAACAGTAAATATTATTTTACAAAAGCCTAAAAATCAACCAACTGTTAATTTACATAACCAAAACAACTCCTTTACAATCTTTACAAAAGCTTCCCTCTTAATTTTACCACATCGAAAAATTAATGTTATGAAAAAATTCATTTTACTGGTTGCTGTATCAGGCACGTTTATCATGTGTAAAAAAGGAGAATCTGCAGTCTCAAAATTGGAAAACGCTACCCATTCTGCCGACAGTACAATTTCTGCGGCTTCTGAAAAAATTAATGAAATTAGCAATGCCGCCAATACAGTATTAGACTCAGCCGATATTAAAATTAAAGATTTTGAGAATACCAAAGAAAAAGTAAAAGATCAGTTTGAAAATACTTCAAAAATGGTAGACTCTCTTTCCGATAAAATCTCATCGGTAAAACTGGAAACAAAAAAAGAGAAACAGGATTCTGCCAAAAAAGAAGAGAAAATTGTTGTAAATGTCCCAGCTCCGAAAGTCATCAAGGAAACTAAAATCATTTATAAAGATAAACCAAAAAGTGAAAATTTTGAAGTGAATGTTCCAAAAAACAAAATGGTGAAAACTGGTTATTTATCTATAAATGCTAATAATGCTGAAACTGTAAAGGAAATTATAAAAGAAGAAACAATTAAAAATAATGGCTTCATTAAAAAAGAAGAACTTACTTATGTTGCGACGGAACCCTCAAAAGACAAGCCATCAGAAATGACAGATCAAAAAATTTATTATCTTCAGATTAAAGTTCCAATACAGAATTTTGACTATTTGATGGACGATTTAAGCAATAATATTAGCGATATTCAAAATAAAAACGTAGAAGTAAAAGGTAACAATTATTCTGGCAATACAATTTGTGATATTACAATTTCTATTATGGATAATGTTGATAAAACATCAGAAACTTTCGGCGACAAATCTTTCGCTGCCATTTCTTCCGGCTGGAATGTCATCACCTCTATTTTCCTTTTCATCCTTCCACTTTGGCCTTTATTTTTAATTGCTGGAATCGGGTATTATTTTTATAAAAAGAAAAACAAAAATACTCCCAATAGAGATTCTGATTCTCTGTAAGTTAATCTTATGCAAAACTATATATAAAAGTTTGTCATTCTGACAAAGGAAGAATCTCAACTATTCATAAAAGATTTCATTCCTCTTTTGAACTTCGTTCGTAAACTTTCAGTTCATATTCAGAATAACAGCTTTTTAATTTTATTTTAATGCAGTTTACGTTTTAAACTCATCAGTTCTTCTTAAATTTATAATAGAAATGATTTAACAGAAATCCTATTTTAAATAGAGTGGATTAAAAGAAGTAAAATATAATATATTATTAATTTTTGTGGTTCGTGTGAAAGTAAAAAGGCTCCCAATCGGAAGCCTTTTACTATTTCAATATATAATTAAGCAATTACTTTGCAATGCTTCTTGAAATTACGATCTTCTGAATTTCAGAAGTTCCTTCATAGATCTGAGTGATTTTCGCATCTCTCATCAATCTTTCTACGTGATATTCTTTCACATATCCGTATCCACCGTGAATTTGTACAGCCTCGATTGTTGTATCCATAGCTACCTGAGAAGCGTATAATTTGGCCATAGCTCCACTTTCTGAAATATCTTTTCCGGCATCTTTTTCACAAGCAGCCTTAAAGCAAAGCATTCTTGCAGCAGTAATCTGAGTTGCCATATCAGCCAATTTGAAAGCAATCGCCTGGTGATTGATGATTTCAGTTTTGAAAGCTTTTCTAGTCTTAGCATATTTCAATGCCAATTCGTAAGCTCCTGAAGCGATTCCTAAAGCCTGAGAAGCAATACCGATTCTACCTCCGTTCAAAACAGCCATTGCAAAATTAAATCCGAAACCGTCTTCTCCGATTCTGTTCTCTTTTGGTACTTTTACATTGTTAAAGATCAAAGAATGTGTATCACTTCCTCTGATTCCTAACTTATCTTCTTTAGTTCCGATTTCGAAACCTTCCCATCCTTTTTCAACGATGAAAGCATTGATACCTTTATGTTTTTTCTCAGGATCAGTCTGTGCAATTACGATATAGTAAGTAGCAGTACCACCATTGGTGATCCAGTTTTTGATCCCGTTTAGTAAATAATAATCTCCTTTATCTTCAGCGGTCGTTTTCTGAGAAGTAGCATCAGAACCTGCTTCAGGCTCAGATAAAGCAAATGCTCCGATTACCTGCCCGCTTGCAAGAGGCGTAAGGTATTTTACTTTTTGCTCTTCAGAAGCGAATTTTTCAAGTCCTGCACATACCAATGAGTTATTTACAGACATTACAACAGCTGCAGAAGCATCTATTTTTGCAATCTCTTCCATTGCCAAAACGTAAGAAACACTGTCCATTCCTGCACCTCCGTATTTAGGATCTACCATCATTCCCAAAAGTCCCATTTCTCCCATTTTCTTAACCTGTTCTGCAGGAAACTTCTGGTCGCGGTCTCTTTCGATTACTCCCGGTAATAGTTCGTTTTGAGCAAAATCTCTCGCTGCCTGCTGAATCATCAGCTGTTCTTCTGATAAATTAAAGTCCATAAAAATTGAATAATTAGATGGTCGCTAATTTACACTTTTTGAGCAAATCTGAAAATAGAATCGCCAATTAGACTAAATCAAGGAATAAGCCCTATTTTTAAATATTCATCATATATAAATTAAGTTTGAATTATTAAATATATTATGGCATACATTTTATTAATTTCTAAATAATCACTTCCAATTCCCTCAATTAAAAAAAATGCTTATATTTAAAATTATTAATTACACGTAAAGAATCATGACGATCAAGAGATTATTTGACATACCATATCACGCTTTAGAAAAATTTCCAAAATCTGATATGTTTGTGACTAAATATCATGGTGAATGGAAAAAAACATCCACACAAGAGTTTATCAATGAAGGAAATAAGATTTCTCGCGGACTTTTAAAACTGGGAATCAATCCGGGAGACAAGATTGCTTTAATCACTACCAATTCCCGTACAGAATGGGCCATTATGGATTTGGGACTCTCACAAATTGGAGTCGTTTCCGTGCCTGTTTATCCAAGCATTTCACCGGAAGATTATGAATTTATCTTCAACAACGCAGAAATAAAGTATTGCTTTGTCTCTGATAAAGACCTTCTCAGCAAAGTAATGAAGGTAAAACACAATATTCCCTCATTGCAAGGTATTTTTACGTTTGACAATGTAAGCGGTGCTGCCAACTGGAGAGAAATATTGGATTTAGGAGAAGACGATTCCACTCAAATTGAGGTAGAAGACCTTTCCAAAGCTATTAATCCGGATGACTTGGCCACTATCATTTATACTTCGGGAACAACAGGAAAACCCAAAGGAGTAATGCTCACTCATGACAATATCGTCTCCAATGTTTTAGGTTCTATCCCAAGAATTCCTAAAAAAAGAAGCTTAGATTACAAAGACACAAGAGTTCTGAGCTTTTTACCAATCTGTCATATTTTTGAAAGAATGCTTTTCTATCTTTTCCAGTATAACGGATTTTCCATTTATTTTGCCGAAAGCATTGATAAAATGGGAGATAACGTAAAAGAAGTGAAACCTCATTATATGAGTGTGGTTCCAAGACTAGTAGAAAAAGTATATGATAAAATCTACAATACCGGATCTTCAGCAGGAGGTTTAAAATCAAAAATCTTCTTTTGGGCTCTTAATATCATCACGAAAAAGAAAACGGTTTCAAAGCCTTCAGGCCTTCAGGAAATCATTGCCGACAGGCTTGTTTTCAAAAAATGGAGAGAAGGTTTAGGAGGAGAAATCATCACTTTGGTTTCCGGTTCTGCCGCTTTATCCACAAGATTAAATTTAATGTTTCAAAATGCCGGAATTCCTATCCTTGAAGGTTACGGACTTACAGAAACCTCTCCTGTAATCTCTGTAAACAGTTTTGATAAAATGAAAATCGGAACTGTGGGACATCCTTTGGATAACCTGAGTGTAAAAATCCAGGAAGATGGTGAAATCACAGTAAAAGGACCATCTGTATTTAAAGGGTATTTCAAAAACGAAGAAATGACTAAGGAAGCCTTTACCAGTGACGGGTATTTCAAAACCGGTGATATAGGGCTTATCGACAGTGACGGTTTTTTACAGATCACCGACCGTAAAAAGGAAATGTTCAAAACTTCCGGAGGGAAATATATTGCACCTCAAACGATTGAGAATTTAGCAAAAGCATCAAAATTCATCGAACAGATCATGGTGGTAGGTGATGGAGAAAAAATGCCTTGCGCATTGGTACAGCCTGATTTTGATTTTGCAAAAAGCTGGGCAATGAGAAATAATTTAAATATCGGTTCTACTCCTCAGGAAATTGCAAAAAGCCCAGAACTAAAAGAAAGAATTGAAAAAGAAATTGATGGCATCAACGCACACCTTGGGAACTGGGAGAAAATCAAGAAAATTGAATTAACCCCGGAAGTCTGGAGTATTGATGCCGGACTTTTAACACCAACTTTAAAGCTGAAAAGAAAAGCCATTAAAGAGAAGTTTATTGATCTTTATAATAAAATGTATGAACATCACGAATAATACAGAAAACCGCTTCTACTGGAGCGGTTTTTTATTTAAAATTGCACTAATAATATTTGCACGAATGACACAGTTCTATGATCAATAGGAGCGGGCTTTAGCCGCTTTATCATTTGAATTAGCAAAGGCTATAGCCGAAACCCCAATTATAAGTTTTGGCTAAAGCCAAATGAAGAATTTCATATCGAAAACGGGCTAAAGCCCGCTTCTATTGAATAATTTTTTTATACATGATTAACAAAAGAATATTATTTGTGCAATTAGTGTTTAAAAATAAAAAAGCTGCTTCAAATATTGAAGCAGCTTTTTTTATTTTATTTAAAACCGTAATTCTAAATTAGAATTTAATTACTGATTTCATTCTTTCGTTTTCCTCCATTACCAATTCGTCATCAACAAGGATTTTCCCTGAATGCTCATCAATAATGATTTTCTTTCTCTGAGCGATTTCCATTTGTTTTTGAGGCGGAATCGTGAAGAAAGACCCTTTTGGAGCTCCTCTTTCAAGACCTACTACTGCAAGACCATTAACAGAGCTGGTTCTGATTCTGTTATAAGAAGCCAGTAATCTGTCATCGATTTTTGCAGCATATACCTTAGACTGCTCCAGAAGATATTCTTCTTCTTTCTGCGTTTCAGCAATAAGTCCTTCAAGCTCTTCTTTCTTGAATTTTAAGTGATTTTTTAAATCATCGATTTTTGCATTTAATTCACTTAATGTTTCATTTTTATGAGCAATTTTAGCTCCGAATTCTTTGATTCTTTTTTCAGAAAGCTGAATTTCAAGATCCTGATATTCAATCTCTTTACCTAATGCTTCAAATTCTTTATTGTTTCTTACGTTATCTTGCTGAGATTTGTATTTTTCAATTAAAGCTTTTGCATGGTTAATCACTTCATGCTTTGTCTTAATCTGATCTTCCTGATCTTTGATATCTGCATGAAATTTTTCAGCTCTTTTTTCAAGACCTTCGATCTCAATTTCAAGATCCTCTACTTCGATTGGCAATTCTCCTCTTGTATTTCGGATCTCGTCCAATCTAGAATCAATGATTTGCAAATCGTATAAAGCTCTTAACTTCTCTTCAACTGGAATATCGTTGGTTTTTGCCATATATTTAAATGAAATAATTTACCGGGTTTGTTTTCTCAATAGATTTTGAGATTGCAAATGTACTAAATTTTTGTGATAATATTTCAAATAATTGTTGAGTTACAAATTGTTCTGATTCAAAATGTCCTATATCACAAATCATCATTTTTGATTCTGCCAGGAAAAAATCGTGGTATTTTACGTCTCCTGTTAAATACGCATCACATTTTTTTGATAAAGCAGATCGTATTCCGCTCGCTCCGGAGCCACCCAAAACCCCTACTCTTTTAATTTTTTTATTATTAAAATCAGAATGCCTGATCATTTCCAGATTGAATTTTTCTTTCACCAGTTTCAGGAAATCTTTCTCATCCATCGGTTCTTCAAAATCTCCATACATTCCTAATCCGGAATACTGGTTGTCATTTTCTAAACTATAAATCTGATGCGCCACTTCTTCATAAGGATGTGCTGCTTTCATCGCATTGATGATCTGTCCTTTTTTATAATCTTCGAAAATTACCGAAATCATATCTTCATCTGCATTTTCCCTGATATCCTGCTGCCCTGAGAACGGATTTGAACCTTCTATCGGCCTAAAAGTACCGTTTCCGTTGATAGTGAAACTGCATTCATCATAGAAACCTATATTTCCAGCTCCGGCAGAAAAAAGGGCTTCTTTTACTTTTTCGGAATGATCTTTGGGAACAAAGACCGTTAATTGTTTTAAATTATTTTTTTTAGGCTGAAGAATTTTCAGATTTTTTAGTCCCAATTGATTACACATTCCCGCATTAACTCCAAAGAAGTCATTGTCAAAAGCTGTGTGAATGGCATAAATAGCAATTTTATTTTCGATAGCTTTCAAAACAGCCCTTTCAACATAATTTTTACCCGTCAATGATTTTAATCCTGAAAAAATAATCGGATGGAAACACACGATCAAATTACAGTTTTTTTCTATGGCTTCTTCTACCACATTTTCCAGCGCATCATGACACACTAAAATCCCAGAAATTTCGCGGTCAGAAACCCCGCATAAGAGCCCCACATTATCAAAATCTTCTGCCTGATGTATGTGTATTCTTTCTTCAATCTTTGAAATTACATTTCTTAATTTCATTCTATAAATTTTATACCTCAACGAAGATATTAATTTTAACAGAGTTAAACCAAAGTAAAATTAGATTCTGCTTTATTAAAAGATTATAGCAAATTAAATATCAATAAAAAACCGGCCTTTGAGAAAAAGCCGGTTCACAACAAACACTTAAATATACTTGAAACTAATCTTTAAATAATGATACTCTTGTAAAAGATTCTACAACCGCCGTACAATCTACATCCGATTGCATAGAAAGAACATATCCTCTTCCGGGGTTAAGACTGTCAGGATCCGCAATAGTATAGAAATAAAAGGTAAGGACTTTCGCTCCTGAACCTGAAGGAACAAGTTGAATTGAATTAACTTCAAAACCGGAATCAGGATTTCTAAAAATTGCTTTTACTGAACCTGAAGAACTGGCACCTGCAGTCACCGTCGCAATCAATCTCCAAACATGAACCTGCCCATAAATTTCGTTTTCCCTCCATTTATTTGTTGCGGCTATATAAATATTTGACGTTACACCGGGGAACGGCACTGTAGTTTCCGGCCAACTTGTGGTAGGACTTGGAGCAAACACCAATGGTGTCGCATACGTTACAGTAACAGCTGCACCAAAACTATTACCTGCTGCATTTAAAGTAAGAGTGGGTTTTACATTTGCGTTTCCAGAATTTATCTTAACGACACCGTCGTTACCAGCCTGAGAGTTTGTGGGAACAAAGAACTGTCTCCAGAGGGTACCATCCCAATACTGGAAATTATTGGCTGTCGTATTAAAAATTAAGGTTCCTGCAGTAAGATTAGCATTCACAACACCTGCAGGAGGTACTGTAGAAGCATCATTATCAGCAAGATTGGCATCTCTTTGTGCATCTGAAAGACGAGGTATAAGAATTCCTTTCTGACTAGAAGTAATATCCAACACTGTCGCTCCGTTGGGAGACGTAGTATTAATCCCAACCTGACCATACATAATACCACATATGAATATTGGAATAAAAGAAGTTAATAATTTTCTCATGATATTAGGTTTTATTGAATAAAATTACAAATCAAATCTAAAAATATGTTAAAAAATAAATTTTTATTTTAATTATTTTTTTCGTATTTTACTTAATATAACAATTTGAAAATCATATATTTACAAACAATAACTCACCTATTCTCGATTAAAAAAATATTAACATTCCGAACATTCTTTTAACAATCAGATTTTTAGTTACATTTAGTAGAAATTATTAACTTTCCTGTGAAATAACAGCTCAAAATGGAAAGAGAACACAATCTTATTCCTGAAGATATTCTTTGGAAAAGATTCCTTTATCGTATCATTTATCGCTCCGATACCAGACTCGGAAAACTCTTCGATATTGTATTATTATCCTTAATTCTTATAAGTACCGCTATCATTATGATGGAAAGCGTACCTCAACTGGATAAAAAATTCCATTATACCTTCCTAATTCTTGAATGGATCATTTCACTGTTTTTTACCGCTGAATACTGGTCCAGAATTGCTGTAGTAAAGAATAAAAAACAATATATTTTTAGTTTCTTCGGAATCATTGATTTTTTAGCATTGGTTCCTTTTTATTTAAGCTTCTTCTTTCCTGTGACTAAGTATTTTCTCATCTTCAGAATGTTGAGAATGCTAAGAATCTTCAGGATCTTTAACCTTCTGGATTTTATGAACGATGGTTATCTTATTGTAAAAGCACTAAAAAACAGCTCCAGAAAGATTTATATTTTTCTTTTATTCCTAATTATTTTTTCGGTCATTGTCGGCTCTTTGATGTTTATGGTAGAAGGAGGAAGACCCGGCTTTGAAACCATTCCGCAATCTATTTACTGGGCGGTGGTAACAGTAACTACAGTTGGCTATGGAGATGTTTCTCCCATTACTCCCATGGGGAAATTTTTTGCGGTTATTTTAATGTTGGCCGGTTACTCTATTATAGCTGTTCCAACAGGAATTGTAACGGCCGAAATGCGCAATAAAAGACAGAACTTAGAAAAAATATGTGACCGATGTGGTAATGAGGATATTGATGATGATGCAAGATACTGTAAACAATGTGGCAAGAAATTAGCTTAGGTTTATTTATTATTAATCTATTAACCAAATACCACAATCATGGAACCAAAAAAGAAAAACAAGCCCAACAGTTTAGTCATTATTCTTTTTGCATTAATTGTATTAATGATTATTATCTATTTCATCCTCGTTATGTTCTTCCCATCTGTTTTTGACCTTTTAAATACGGGAGATATCCAACCGGTACCTGATAAATAACATTTTATAAAATAAAAAAGCTTCCCGATTTGGGAAGCTTTTTTACAATGTATTAATCATATAAAACAATACTATTTTTTTATTGCTTTAATAGTTTGTTTAGAACCATCTTTCATATTCAGAACAACTAAATACATTCCTGAATTCAATTCTCCTAAATGAAGTGTTGTACTTGGCTTATCAAATGTTTTCACCAATCTTCCTGAAATATCTACTATTGAAACAGATTTTACATTATTGACATCTGAGATATTCAATACATCAGTGAATGGGTTTGGATAGACTTTTATCTCTTTATCATTAGATGCCACTTCTTGCGTACCAAGTGCAGCAGCTATTTCCGCATAAGATAGGAAACCTGTATAACTAGCCGCCGCCAATGCAGTAGTAGACTGTGTTGTATTTGGTGTACCGGCAGCATAAGTACCTGTAGTACCAAACAAACTATCATATATTCCACTTGCTGTTGGTGCAATTACCGGGAAATTAGCATTTGTAATTGCATTATCTCCTAATCTCACATTAATTGTTGTGAAAGTACCAGATACTAAAGGAGCTTCCCATCTTCTTGTCGCAGATAAATTCTGAATTGTAGCAGATGCTGTTCCTGAGTTGGTATCAAATGCTTCTGCTTTCATATTAGCTACCGCAGTAGTTGCCGGCGACAATGAAATTGGAGCATAGGCAGTTTTACCCACAGGATATAATATATAGCTTGTGTTCGCATTACCAATAGTTCTAGCAAATGGTCCTTTTATATAAGCAGTAGTACTACCTCCAGATAATGTACCCGCCGCAGTTGCAGTACCTAATGTCAATAAGTTAGTATTGGTTGTATTTACAAATCCTTGTGTTAAAGTCAATGTACCACTTACTGACAAAGGAACATTTAAAGTAACACCTGCCGGATTTGAATTATTAACAGTCAGCGAAGTTAAATTAGCTGTAGGAGAAGCTGTTAAGTTTCTAAACACTCCGCTTCCTGATATAGTTTGAGCATTAGTTGATGCCGAAACAGTAAGTGAAGTGGATGATGCAGATGTAGCATCTGCAAAACTTAACCCTCCCGACGTAGTAAATGTTCCATTATTTATAATGTTACCTGTAAAATAACTTGCTCCAGTGGTTGTACTAGTTCCGGAATTTCTAAATTCCGCACCAGAATTAATCGTTAGATCTCCATTAATAACAACATTATAATATGTTCCATTGACTAAGAAAAATCTATTTGATCCTCCGGTAACAGTTTCCAAAACAACATTCTTAAATTTAAAAATTCCTGTTCCGGCCCAACTATAAAAATTAAATCCATTAGTTCCTCCATTATCTGTAGAGATTCCATCACCAAATTTAAATGTATGTGTTCCTGTAGCCGAAATTGCTCCTGCTGTAGGCACTGTTACTCTGAAAGTCTCGGTGGTAGTGTAATGTGGATCTACAATAGTAAAGGTTCCTCCAGTAAGATTAATATCAGTATTAGCAGTTGGAGCAAAACTTACGATATATGTTCCGGAGGCCACACTTCCTGTAGCAGAACCTGCATTGTTTCCATCAACATTTACCTGCCCTCCTGACTGATTAAATTTACCTCCGGAATTAACTGCTATATTTCCATTAATATTTAATGTTCCTCCTGAAACCGTCAATGTTCCGTTGTTGGCCAGGAAATTATTATTTAATGTACAACCTATCGTTAAATCACCTGAAGCATTTACCAATGTTCCTCCTGCATTAATTGTAACATTTCTAGATGTATTACCCGCAGAATTTACTGTTACTGTTGTACCTGATGCAATTTGTACCACATCTGCACACGTAGGCACTGTTCCTTTGCTCCAAGTAGTACCGGAATTCCAATTACCATTTGCCACAGATATAAAAGGAATATCCGAAACCGAAAGACCTAAATAATAAGTGTCAGCCAAATTAGCCAGCGGAATAGCTGTTCTTTGTGCATTTACATAGCTTGTTCCTGTCTGGTGCGTTCCTAAGGCTGGAGCTGAAGCTAATGTAATTCTACTGTTTCCATTAGCAGCAGTATAAATATCCTGCCCGTTTATTGCCATACTATAAGTTGGCGTTCCCGTAATTCCTGATTGAGAAACAACCCAATTAGATTTTGCCTGTGTATCTACGGTATAAGCTCCGTCTACAATGTTTACCGTATTTATTCCAGCAACATTATTATATTGTACTGCAATTTTCCCACCGGTTGTAGCAGCAGCACTTTGATACAAATACATGTTTCTAGCCGAAAATGCAGTACTTGTTCCCGTTGCAAATGGGTAAACTCCTGCTCCTGTTGCGGTGGTCGTTGTTGATGCAGTAATAGATGCACCGGTAGCCGTAGTGATTGGCCACCATCTTGCAAAGGTACTACCCGTGCTGAAACCACCTGCTGTATAAGATAAAGTTCCGTTAGAAGTAGCTGAAGTTCCTAAAACAAAAGTATTAGCGCCTGTATTTAAAAATCCAGTTGTCAGGGTTAATGTCCCTGATACGGTACCTGTATTTGTTCCGTTTAACAAGGAATTTGCATCTGCAAATGTTACTCCTGTCGAAGAACTATTGTTGACCGTTACACTTGTAAAGTTAGCTGTTGGAGAAGCTGTTAAATTCCTGAATACTCCAGAGCCGCTTACAGACTGGGCTGTCGTTTGTGGAGTAATTGTCGGACTTGACATATCAGTCTGTGCAACCTGTCCAAACGTCAAAGTTCCTGTATTAGTTAAAGTGCCATTATTTACAATATTACCACCAACAACCTGAGTAGTAGTTCCTCCTCTATATTCACCTGCAGTAACTGTCAGGTTACCATTTATAACTACGGTTGAAGAACTTGAAGCCACAAAAGCATTTGCCGATGATAAAGTATTAACAATAACATTACCAAAATAAAATCTGGTTGCTAATGAAGTTTCGAAACCTTTGGTACTGTTTGCAACTGTTGAAATACCATCTCCAAACTGTATAGTATGTCCAGTAGTAATGTTTGGATAAGGAGTTGTTGTTGGAACATAAGTAATAACTCTATCGGCAGCCGCTGTGCCAATATGCCCTGCAACAATTGTTAGTTTTCCGCCCGTAAGATTTACATTATTAGATTGAAACCAAACTAATGGCGTTCCTGTTAATACCGATGTTGCAACTGTTCCAGAATTTCCATCTACAACAATTACCCCTGCTGATTGACTGAAAGTAGACCCTGTAGCATTGTTAATATTTCCATTTACGACTAGACTTCCTCCGGATACTGATAAAGTACCATTATTATTAACATAATTATTTTTATTAGTACAACCTACTGTAATAGATCCTCCTGTTACGGATAAATTACCTCCTGCGTTAATAATAATATTGCTAGGAGTTGCTGTTGTAGAAGCACTTACAGTTACTGTATGACCTGATAAAACAGCTGCATTTACACAACTTGGCACTACACCTCCTACCCATGTACTTGTACTTTCCCATGGTCCTGATTGAGCTGATTCTATAGGCATTTCTGCCGCAATTGTCGCTAACGTATAAGTAGCCGCTATATTTGCAGCAGGCACTGCGGTTCTTTGTCCCATAGGCTGGTTTGTACCTGCCTGAGCAGTCCCTACCAACGCTCCATTGCTTAATACTGCAACATTTGTACTAGCAGCAATATAAGTTCCCTGACCTTGAATTGCCAAAGTATGTGCAGCCGAGGAAGCATATCCTGCAGAAGTAGTTACGATCCAATTAGCATTCGTTTGCCTATCATAAGTTAATGAACTTTCAGTTACAGGAGTTATTGAAGAAGTACCAGTTGCACCATTAAATTTAACTGCCATTTGACCTGCAGTAGTTAAGGCTGCAGTAGCTCTGTGAAAGTGGTTAGCATTGTAAGCACCTGAATTCCCTGTCACAAAAGGATAAGTACCTGCACCTGCAGCAGGTACAGTTGATGCTGCTATTGTTGTTCCTGATCCTGCTGTTCCGTACCATCTGCTAAATGTAGAACCCGAACCAAACCCTCCTGCTGTGTAAGAAAGTGTTCCCACTGCAGCTCCGCTAATACCTAAGACAAATGTATTGGAACCAGTGTTTATAATCCCATTAGTAAATGTTAAAGTTCCTGATACTGTACCCGTATTACTTCCATTTAACAAAGAATTAGCATTAGAGAAATTTACTCCTCCAGCACTTGAATTATTAATTGTTAAGCTTGTAAAATTAGCAGTGGGAGACGTTGTTAAATTTCTAAAAATACCATTTCCTGAAATAGTTTGAGCATTGGTTGCTGGAGATACAGTTAAAGATGTAGAGCTAGCAGACGTAGCATCTGCAAAAGCTACTCCTCCCAAACTTGTAAAGGTACCATTATTTATAATATTCCCTAAGAAATAGCTGGCTCCAGTAGAGCTACTAGTCCCCGCATTCCTAAATTCCGCCCCTGGATTTATGGTTAAATCTCCGGTAATAACTGTATTTCTATAAGTTCCATTTGCTAAAAAGAATCTGTTTGTTCCTCCTGTAACAGTTTCTAATATTACATTTTTAAATTTAAAAATCCCTGTTCCGTTCCAGCTATAAAAAGCAAAACCGTTAGTTCCTCCATTATCCGTAGAGATTCCATCACCAAATCTAAAGGTATGCGTCCCAGTGGCTGCAGTAGCACCTGCTGTTGGTATTGAACACTGGAAAGTATCTGTTGTGGTATAATGTGGATCTACAATAGTAAATGTTCCTCCAGATAAATCTATATCTGTATTAGCTGTAGGCGCAAAGTTTACTATAAATGTTCCAGAAGTCACACTTCCTGTAGCTGACCCTGCATTATTTCCATCAACGGAAATATTACCTCCACTTTGAGTTAACTTTCCTCCTGCAGTAAGGTTAAAGTTTCCGTTGACAACTACATTTCCACCAGAGACGGTTAAAGTTCCTCCAGAAAGTGTCAGTGTTGAGTCAAATGCTCCCGCTTTACTTACCGTAAGGGTATTTGCAGCAACGGTTAAACTTCCGGAATTAATAGTAAGCTGTCTGACAGAGGCATTAGCGGGAAGTGTCATTACAGAAGCATTTTGAATAACAAAATTGTCTGCATTGCTAATGCTGGTTGGCGAGGTACCTGTACCATCTGTAGCAGTTCCCCAACTGCTTACAGCTGTAAAATCCGTAGCCGAGGCTTTGGAGTAATACGTGGTTTGTGCTTTCATTGTTGCAAAACTGCTGACCAACAAGAGCCAAAGATAAATTTTCTTCATGATTATTAAATATTATTGTGGTAAAAATACAAAACAATCAATATAATTTTAATTAAAATTAATATTTAGTTAAATATTTTTTAATGAAACAACAATTTCCATTGACAAAAAACACAACCCAAAGAATTAAATTAAAAAATCAAAAAAGCGAGACATATTTGTAAGTGGCTAATAGTCAACAAATTGAAAATCAACAATATTTCAACAAAAAAAGAATATTGGCAAAACTTTTTTACAATTAAAAAAATAAAAAAAGTGACAAAAAAAAGCCACTTTTAACTAAAAATATATAAAATATTACAGATTTAATTGAGATAAAACTCATATTTGTTCAACAATTGTATCTCTTTTATTAAATCACCATTCAGATTTACCGAATGCTTCATCGATTGCACTTCAAGATGTTCGGTATTCAAATCATCATCAACATTTTTGATATAAAATTTCAGTTTCTGATTTCCCTGATTCCGCTCTAATACTGACCTGAAAAAACTAAGATCCTCGGGGCGGAAATCCATTACATCCATTACTAAAGAGATACTTTTCGCAAACCTTTCGAATGCTTCCTGAAGCTCTATTACATCATTTACATTCACAAAAACCCTTCCGTCTTTTACCTGGGCAAATTTTATCTTTAAAATAACAAATCTCTGAACTTCAAGCTTTTCCTTAAGCTTCATATAATCCCGATCTCCTAATCTGAAAGAATATGATCCCGAGTAATCTTCCAACGTTAAAAAAGCAACCTTTTCACCACTTCGGAAGCCATCTTTCACAACGTATTCTGTAATCAAACCAGCAACAGTATATTCTTTTCCACCACCACCGTTTTCTCTTTCCTTCTGTAAAGTCTTCCAGTCTTTTTTCTTTTCTTCGAACAATTCTTCCTGCTTATTGGCAAAAGCCTGTTCTTTATAAGCATCAACCTCATCAAGATTCAGAAAGTGGAAAACACCTTTTGGTTCTGCTTTTTTTGTTACTTCTTCTATAATTTCCTCTTCTTCGCCTGCCACAACATCATCAGAAACAATTTCTATTAAATCCGCAACCTCATCTACAGAGTCTTTTTCTAAAATCGGTACTTCATCAACAATTATTTTAGTCTCATCCCCTTTTTCAAGCACTGCTTTTTTAGATAAGCTCCCCTGCATGAACTGATACTGATATTTAAACTCATCCAACGGATGCGCAGAAAGGTAGAAACCGATAATCTCTTTTTCTTTATTCAATTTATGCATATTGGGCCATTCAGGGCAGGGTGCTAATTTTGGCTGTTCGATCTGAACTTCTTCAGCAAAATCAGCAAAAAGCGAATTTTCCATCTCGTTTTTACTTTCCTGGAAACTTTGTCCATATCTGATTAATCTTTCCAGATTGGTTCTTCCTGACATGTCAATATCAAAATATTGCCCTCTGTGGAAAGAATCCAGTTCATCAAAAGCTCCCGCCAATACTAAACTTTCCGCCACCCTTTTATTCATCTGAGAAGGCAAAATTCTTTCAAAGAAATCATAAATATTTTTGAATCTTCCGTTTTCTCTTTCTCTGGTAATCGCCTCACTTGGACCTTCCCCAATTCCTTTAATAGCTCCCAAACCAAAACGAATTTGTCCTTTTTCATTTACCGAGAATTTATATTGGGATTCGTTCACATCCGGTCCTAAAACATCAACCCCGATACTTTTACAGTCTTCCATGAACATGGTAATAGAATCTGTATTGTTAATGTTATTACTCATTACACTCGCCATATATTCTGCCGGATAATTGGCTTTTAAATAAGCGGTTTGGTAAGCAATAAACGCGTAACAGGTAGAGTGAGATTTGTTGAAGGCGTATTCAGCAAAAGCTTTCCAGTCATTCCAGATTTTCTCTAATCTCTCTTCGTTCAGATTATTTTTTCTTCCTCCTTCAATAAATTTCGGGTACATTTTATTAAGAACATCGATCTGTTTTTTACCCATCGCTTTTCTCAATGTATCAGCTTCACCTTTTGTAAAGTTAGCCAATTTCTGAGACAACAACATTACCTGTTCCTGATAAACGGTAATACCATATGTTTCTTTTAAATATTCCTCAGTTTCCGGTAAATCGTAAACAATTTCTTCAATTCCGTGCTTTCTGTTGATAAAGTTCGGAATATATTTAATAGGCCCCGGTCGGTAAAGGGCATTCATCGCAATAAGATCGGCAAAAACCGTTGGCTTCAGCTCTCTCATGTATTTTTGCATCCCCGGACTTTCATACTGGAAAATCCCGACCGTTCTTCCTTCTTTAAATAACTGATAAGTTTTAGCATCATCAAGCGGAATCAAATCAGGATCAATATCAACTCCATGTCTGGCTTTTACCAGTTTTAAAGCATCTTTAATGATGGTCAAAGTTCTCAGGCCCAAAAAGTCCATTTTCAGAAGTCCCGCACTTTCCGCCACGGAGTTGTCAAACTGAGACACCAAAATATCGGCATCCTTCGCGGCAATCGTCACCGGAACCAGATTACTCACATCTTCAGGTGTAATAATAACACCACAAGCATGAATCCCGGTATTTCGGATACAGCCTTCCATTTTTTTCGCACTCGCCAAAACGCTGTGACGGGCATCATCAGGAGTACTAAGAACATATTTCATCTCATCGACAAGCATCTGTTCTTCAGGTTTCAGCTTGTCATATTTAGATAAAGCCTTTGCAATATTCATCCCCGGACTTGGAGGAATCAGTTTGGCTATATTATTGGTATCAGGAATCGGAACATCCAAAACTCTTCCCGCGTCTTTAATCGCAGATTTTCCACCCAAAACTGAGTACGTAATAATCTGCGCTACCTGTGTTTTACCATATTTTTCAACTACCCATTTGATAATTTTATCCCGGCCTTCATCATCAAAATCGATATCAATATCGGGCATGGAAACCCTTTCAGGATTCAGGAATCTCTCGAAAAGGAGATCATATTTAATCGGGTCAACGTTGGTAATTCCGATACAATAAGCTACTGCAGAACCTGCTGCAGAACCACGGCCTGGACCAACCCAAACTCCCATTTTACGGGCTTCGTTACAGAAATCCTGTACAATCAAAAAGTAACCGGGATAACCTGTATTGGCGATAACTTCAAGCTCAAAGTCTAAACGTTCTTTAATTTCAGGAGTAATTCCTGGATTTGGTTCATATCTTCTTTTTGCTCCTTCATACGTTAAATGTGTAAGATAAGCCATCTCACCTCGCTTCCCCCCATCAATTTCATCTTCAGCATGAATAAATTCTTCAGGAATATCAAATTTCGGAAGGAGAACGTCTCTTTTTAAAGTATAAGGTTTAAATTTTGCTGTAAATTCTTCATACGCTTCAAAAGCATCAGGATACGCCAGAAATGCTTCTTTTATTTCATCTGCATTTTTAATGTAATATTCTCCAGTCGCCAAACCTCTTCTCTTACCAAAGCCTTTTCCTACAGGAGTTGTCAGTTTTTCACCATCTTTGATACAGCTTACAATATCCTGAATATTAGAATCGTCTTTATTAGAATAAAAAGTTTCGTTCTGTGCTAAGATTTTGACATTATATTTATCTGCGAAATGCAATAAAACATCATTCAAATGCTCTTCTTCCGGCAGTTTGTGATTTTGAATCTGAACATAAAAATCATCCTGAAAAGTATCTTTCCACCACTTGAAAAGCTCCTCCCCTTTCTGCTCACCGGTATTCAAAATTGCATCCGGAATATCTCCGTGAATTCCTGAAGTTAAAGCGATTACACCTTCTTTGTATTCAGCGATCAATTCCCGGCTTATCCTTGGAACCCCGAAATAGAATCCTTTCAGGAAACCTATACTTGAAAGTTTTGCTAAATTTTTATAGCCGTTAAAATCTTTTGCCAACAATACAACCTGCGTTCTTCTGTCGGGATCGTCTTTCGTAAATTGCTTCTGCTCATAACGGTCAGAAATATAAAACTCACATCCAACCACAGGAATTAAAGGCTCCGAAACCGGCTCTTCTTCATTAAACTCTTCTCCTTTCTCTTCCGCTTCCTGTTTTTTAGCTAAATATTCTTTATGCTTTTTTGCACGGTCACCATTCGCTCCTTCAACCGCAGAAACAAATTTAAAAGCCCCCATCATATTTCCCAGATCTACCATTCCGACGGCTGGAAAATTATCATCAGTCGCTTTTTTGATTAAATCATTAATGCTTGAAGTAGCCATCAGTGTGGAAAAAACACTGTGATTGTTGAAATTGAAATATTTACCTAAATCAATTTCATCAATACTTCCGAAATCCTGCTGTTTTTTCTTATTGTTGAAATCAGCAACCTGTCTTCTGATAATAATATTGAAAGGCTTGATCGGATCCGGATACAATGTTTTGAAATACGCCAGCTGATCTTCAGAAGTTTTCAAAACTTCAGCAGGAATCACCCCGATTCTCATCATTTCGAAGAAAACCTGAGCCGTTGCATTTACGTCGGCCGCTGCATTATGCGCTTCATCAAACTTATGACCATATAGTTTTTCATACAACTCTTCCAGTTTGGGTGGTTTGAACCTTCCTCCTCGACCGCCTCCAAGCTGACAAAAATCCGTACCTAAAATCATGGTATCGGCTCTTGGCTTTTCCTGAAGATTGTCTTTTATATTTTTTCTGTAAAATTCAGCTCCGACAATGTTGTAATCAAACTCAACATTGTGCCCGGAAACAACTCTTACTTTTTCTAAAACTTTAGAAAATTCGTTTAAAATTTCCTCAAGATCACGACCTTCCTCATTGGCAATTTTTGTAGTGATCCCGTGAATTCTCGCTGCGTTGAAGGGAATATCATACCCTTCAGGTTTTATAATATAATCCTGATTTTCAATTAATATTCCGTCATCATCATGCAACTGCCACGCAATCTGAACCATTCTTGGCCAGTTATCTGAATCTGAAAGCGGAGCGTTGAAATTCTTTGGTAAACCTGTGGTTTCTGTATCAAAAACTAAATACATGTAATTTTTCTAGCTTTATTAAAAGAGAATGTAAAGTTACTTTAATTTTTTAAAATTTTATCCCCATTAGACAACTTATAATTAGATATGCCTTTTAGAAATAAAAACATTCAAATTAAAAAGATTGAAGACTCAACATTTTGTTAAAAAAAAGGAATACTATCCAAAAATACAAATAAACCCTTGCTATTTTTTTAATTTATTCGATAATTTATTATAAATTTGTGCGCTTATATTATAATAAATATTACCCTAACAGTTATGAAGAAACATTTACTATTAATTAGTACATTGGCTGTAGCTTTAGTGAGCGCTCAGAATAATGATGCTTTGAAAAGAGAGTTTGAGAGACAAAACAAAGAGAACAATGCAAAGTTTGATTCTTATGTTGCCAAAGTGTATGGAAATGATAAAAGTGCAGAAACTCAGAAAAAAATTGATGAATTAAGAGCTAATTTAGCAGGATTTAACTTTGGGATTCCTTATTTCTTACAAGTTGAAGACACTAGACAGTTGCAAAACTCTAATTCTGACAAGTTAAATACAGCAGGGAATGTTACAGGATTAGCAGGTTCTTTTAATGGCGAAAATATTAAATATACTGTTTTTGATGGGGGTAGAATTTACGAGGCACATACAGCTTTCAATAATGCCGTTGGAAGAATTAGTAATAAAGAAGCAAGTACGCAATCTTATTCTGACCATTCAACAGGAGTAGGAAGTTTTATTGGAGGAAAAGACGCCCCTCTTTATACAGGAACTGCCCCCAATCAAGTTCTTGTTGGAAATGCAAGAGGTGTTGCAATCAACTCCACTATGGATAGCTATATGTTCAGCACAACAACTTTACCAGGTAACACTACAACTAGTACGGTTTTTCAAAAAATTCTTATTGCACAACCCAATATATCTAATCATTCTTACGGAGTCAATGCAGGTTGGACAGAGTCTTATGACACTAATGGAAATTACACAGCTTTCACATACAATGGTTATAAGTCCGGAAACACATTCTATGATTATCAAGGAACTTATAATACAAATGATGCTAACTATGATGCTATTGTATATAATAACCCTTCTTACATTATTGTAAAATCTGCTGGAAACTATTTCAATATGGGACCTACGGGAACTGGTTCTAGCGCTCCTAAATATTATAATTCTGGAAGCGGAACAGTTGCATTTTCATCTACAGACACTATACCTCCAAACAACTGTTCATTGGGATATGACTGTATTGGTACTGGTTCATTAGCAAAAAATATAATCGTTGTAGGGGCTACAGATATTATTACTACAAACAACTATCGCTATAACACTTCAAGTGATGTTATTCATTCTAGTTACAGTAGTGCAGGTCCAAGAGATGATGGCGGAATTAAACCAGATATATCAACTGTTGGTACTAATGTATATTATGCCGCATCAAGTGCAACTGGAAGTTCTGTTTGGGCAGGAGGAAGCGGAACATCTTTTTCAGCTCCTATTGTTACAGGGATAATTGGACTTTGGACTCAAATTAATAAACAATTATTCAATAATGCATTATTAAATGCTTCCTCTTCAAAAGTTCTTACTATTCATTCCGCATCAGAAGCTGGGAATATTGGTCCTGATCCTCAATTTGGATGGGGTTTTATCAATGCCCAAAAAGGCGCCGAATTATTAGTTGGAAAATCTAACAACACAGTAATTTTTGCTGATGAAACACTAACAAGTGGAGTAACAAACTCTAAAACAGTTAAAGCTTCAGGTTCTGAACCTTTAAAAGTTACAATTAGCTGGTTAGATCCTAAATATACTCCAAACTATCAGTTTGTTTCTGATGTTTACAATAACAGAACTTCAAAACTAATCAATGATATTGATTTAAGAATAATTGATACTACTAACAATACTATTTACTATCCTTGGAAACTAGAAGCCAATAGCCCTATGACCCCAGCTACAAAAGCTGACAATACTGTTGATAATGTTGAACAGGTTGTAATTGACGCTCCTGTAGCGGGTAGAGCTTACAGGATTGAAATTACTAATAAAGGGACATTAGTAAATGATGCAGGAACTGCAGCTCCTCAAAATTATTCAATTATGGTAACCGGACATAGCGAATTATTAGGCACCAAAGAAACAATCGGTTCAGCTAGCGGAATTATTGTTGCTCCAACTCTTACTAAAGATATTGTAAACGTAATTAAAGCACCTAGAAAATCAACTTATACAGTATATGATTTATCGGGTAAAAAATTACAAAACGGGATAATTAACAATGAGCAGGAATCTATTAATTTATCTTCTTATACAAATGGAGTTTATATTATTGAAGTGAAAACTGATAAAGATGTAATTTCTAAAAAAGTTATTAAAGAATAATTACTAGAACATAGCATTTAATACAAAATACTAACACTTGTTAGTATTTTGTTTTTTTATGTATATTTGCTTCCTATGGAAAATACACTTCACGGAAAAGTTTCTCAGGATATCCTGCTTAAAGCATACAACCATATGATGCTTGCGAAAGCAATGGCAGATATCTATGAAGAAAACAGAAATATTTGCAAATACGTTCATAGTACATCAAGAGGTCACGAAGCAATTCAATTAGCTACAGCATATCAATTAAAAAAAGAGGACTGGGTTTCTCCTTATTACAGAGACGAAAGTATTCTTTTGGGAATTGGTTTCGAGCCTTATCAATTGATGTTACAGTTATTGGCAAAAGCTGATGATCCTTTTTCCGGAGGAAGATCTTATTATTCTCACCCTTCGAGCAGAGATGAAAATAAGCCTAAAATCATTCACCAAAGCTCAGCAACAGGAATGCAGACCATTCCGACTGCAGGAGTTGCACAAGGGATAAAATATATTCAGGATTTTAACTTACAACAATTTGAAAACAATCCTGTTGTGGTTTGCAGCCTTGGAGACAATTCCGTAACGGAGGGAGAAGTGAGTGAAGCACTTCAGTTTTCAGCATTACATCAACTGCCAATTATCTTCCTTGTTCAGGATAATGAATGGGGAATTTCCGTAACGAAAGAAGAAGCCAGAACTTGTGATGCTTACGATTTCGTAGCAGGATTTACCGGTTTAAGCAGAATGAGAGTAGACGGAACTGATTTCATAGAAAGCTTTGAAGCCATGAAAAAAGCTGTTGATTTTGTAAGAACAGAAAGAAAACCATTGGTTGTCTGTGCAAAAACAGTCTTGATTGGTCACCATACTTCCGGAGTGAGAAGAGAATTTTATAGAGATGAAGAAGATTTGACAAAACACAGAGCAAAAGATCCGGGAGAAATCCTAAGAAACCAATTGCTAGAATCCGGTGTTGATGAAGAATTATTAAAGCAGATCACCAAAAAAGCCCGTTTAGAAGCAGAAGAAGCCTTCGAAAGAGCTAAAAATGCAGAAGACCCCAAACCCGAAACGGTAATGCAGCATGTGTTTGCTCCAACTCCGATTACCGAAGAAGTAGGAACCCGTGAACCTGCGGGCGGAGAAAAAATTGTGATGGTTGATGCTGCGATTCACGCGATTCAGGAATTGATGTGGAAGCATCCGGAAGCTTTATTATACGGACAGGATGTTGGAGAGAGAATCGGTGGAGTTTTTCGTGAAACAGTAACTTTAGGAAAGAAATTCGGAAGCAAAAGGGTATTCAATACAGCCATTCAGGAGGCTTACATTATTGGTTCTACAACGGGTATGAGTGCAGTGGGTTTAAAACCTATTGTTGAAGTACAGTTTGCAGATTATATTTATCCTGGGATCAATCAGCTGATTACGGAAATTTCAAAATCAAGTTATTTAAGTCAGGGTAAATTCCCTGTAAGCAATATCATCCGTGTTCCAATTGGAGCCTACGGAGGTGGTGGTCCTTACCACAGTGGAAGCGTTGAGAGTATTTTAGCCAACATTAAAGGAATCAAAATAGCTTATCCAAGCAACGCTGCAGATTTTAAAGGTTTATTAAAAGCAGCTTATTATGATCCGAATCCGGTAGTAATGCTGGAGCATAAAGGTCTTTATTGGAGTAAAGTTCCGGGAACTGAAGATGCCAAAACCATTGAACCGGCAGAAGACTACATCTTACCTTTCGGAAAAGGAAAAGTAATCATTGAAGCTGATAAAGAAGAAACTGAAAAAGGTAGAACTTTATTGGTGGTTACCTACGGAATGGGAGTTTACTGGGCTAAAGAAGCCGCAAAAAACTTTAATGGAAGAATTGAAGTGATTGACCTGAGAACTTTAATTCCTTTAGATGAAGAATTAGTTTTCGAAAGAGTAAAAGCTCACGGAAAATGTATCGTTTTAACAGAAGAACAATTAAACAACTCATTTGCAGAAGCATTTGCACATAGAATTTCTAAAAACTGCTTCAAATATCTTGACGCCCCGGTAGAAACGATGGGAGCTTTGGATACACCGGCAGTTCCTATCAATTTGGTACTGGAAAAAGCGATGCTTCCCAATGCTGAAAAGCTAAGTGCGAAAATCGAAGAAATGCTAAAATATTAATTCAGATAAAAAATAAATTAAACCTCTAAAAAATTTTAGAGGTTTTTTTGTGCACTTTTATTATTTTTAATAATCCTTTTCTAAAATAAGCGTATGATTACCACGAAATATGTCAATTACAGACAAGTCCTTAACCTATCCGGAATTCATCTGATCTGGATTTCAATCTGGTGCACTTTGATTGCTGTTTTATTTCATATATTTCATTGGGAATGGATGATCATCCCCTGGGTTCCTGTTGCTTTAATTGGTACTGCAGAAGCTTTTTTGGTTGGCTTTAAAAACAATCAGGCATACGACAGACTTTGGGAAGCCCGAAAAATATGGGGTGGAATTGTAAATTCCAGCCGTTCTCTAGCATCTATGGTCTATGCATTCAATACTGAAAATGAAGAAGTAGGGCTTTTTGATTTGGAAGACCGAAGAAAAAAAATTATTTACCGTCATATTGCATGGCTGTATACATTCAGAGAACAGCTTCTTGTACCGACAGAATGGGAGCATATTAAAGCAGAGAAAGAACACTCTCACCATATCAACCACAAACGAAACAGACTCATTAAAGCCGGATTTCCCGATTATGGCAGAACTCCGATTTTCTTAAATAAATATCTTTCTGAGGAAGAAGTGGAACAGCAGTCTCATTATAAAAATTTTGCAACATACCTGATTTCTCAGCAGGCAAAGGATGTCAATGATTTAAAAAATATAAAAGCTATCTCAGATTTCAACCAGACGCAGCTACAGGCTTGCCTCAATGAATTTTACAACTTTCAGGGGCAAGCGGAAAGAATTAAAAAATTTCCTTCTCCAAGGCAGTTTGCGAGTACAGCTTTCGTGTTTAATGTACTTTTTATCATGTTGCTGCCATTAGGTTTAGTCAACGAATTTGCAAAACTTGGCGATTGGGGAATCTGGACTTCTATCCCATTCTGCATCATTATAGGCTGGATTTATATTATTATGGAATTGGTAGGAGATTATTCAGAAAATCCGTTTGCCGGATTAATGTTTGATGTTCCCATGCTTTCTATCTGCCGAACTATTGAAATTGACCTGTTACAAATGGTAGGAGAAACAGAACTTCCCGATCCTATTTCTTCTAAAAACGGAGTTTTGGTTTAAAAATAATTGCCTTTAATTTACAAGATAATCGAAGTTGTATTTTTCACCTCAGAGATCATAAAAGAGCTGTGAGTACTCGCGATATGTTTAATGGTAGTCAATTTGGAAAGCATAAAATTTCTGTAATCCTGCATATCTTTTACATTGATCTTCAAAATATAATCATAATCGCCGCTCACATGAAAACACTCTGTGATCTCCGGCAAATTCACTACTTCTTTTTCAAACTCAATTACATACTCTTTCTTATGCTGAACCAGTTTCACATGACACAGCACGGTAAAATTTCTATTAATTTTATCCCTACTCAACAAGGCTACATATTTTGAAATTACTCCAAGCTTTTCAAGTTTTTTTATACGTTCATACACAGCCGTAACAGATAATCCCAGCTTATAAGACAGCTCTTTAGTGGTTTGCTTGGCATCTTCCTGCAGATAAATCAGCAATTTTTTATCAAAATCATCAAAATCCATAGTTATATTTTTGGTTTAACTTTATATTCAGCACATAGCTTAAACAATATTACTATTTTTTTTCAATTCTATAGTTTTATATTCTAAAAAAATAAAATACCATTGTAAAAAACATCAGTTATTTACATTTTTACCCGTATTAAAAATTATCAAAACTATGGATCACTTTAATGCAGCTAATGAAATCCAGGATTTACAATATTTTGGAGAATTCGGAGGAGTAAACCCTTCTATTTCAGATAGCTCTACGTATACTTTCCTTTCAGCAAAAACAATGTTTGATACTTTTGAAGGAAATGCAGACGGATGCTATCTGTATTCAAGACACTCTTCCCCTATGAATCTGTATCTTTCACAAGCTTTGGCTAAAATGGAAAATACAGAAACGGCTAATGTAACAGCATCCGGAATGGGAGCAATTACTTCTGTTCTAATGCAAATCTGTAAAAGCGGAGACCATATTATTTCAAGCAGAACCATCTATGGAGGAACCTATGCTTTTTTAAAGAACTTTCTTCCTCCTTATCATATCAATACAACTTTTGTAGACATCAACAATTTTGAGTCGATAGAAAATTCTATTACACCCAATACAAAAGTTATTTACTGTGAAAGTGTAAGCAATCCGCTTTTAGAAGTGGCAGATCTTAGAAGACTTTCTGAAATCTGTAAAAAACATAATCTGAAACTGATTGTTGACAATACTTTTTCGCCTTTATCAATCTCCCCTACTTCTTTGGGAGCAGATATTGTGATTCATTCTTTAACGAAATTCATCAACGGAAGCAGCGATACGGTAGGTGGTGTTTACTGTGGAAGTCAGGAATTTATTAATGATACTAAAAATGTAAACACAGGAGCTTGTATGTTGTTGGGACCAACTATGGACAGTTTCCGTTCTGCAAGTATCTTAAAAAACCTGAGAACGCTTCATATCAGAATGAAGCAACACAGCCACAATGCGATGTATCTTGCCGAAAAGTTCGAAAAAGACGGATTAAGAGTGGTATATCCCGGTTTAAAATCCCACAAGAACCATGGGCTTATGAAAAGTATGATGCATGAGGAATATGGATTCGGAGGTTTATTGACTTTAGATGCAGGAACAACTGAAAAAGCTAACGAACTGATGGAAATGATGCAGCGGGAAAACCTGGGTTATTTAGCGGTGAGTTTAGGATTCTACAAAACATTATTCTCATGCTCCGGAAGCTCGACTTCATCGGAAATCCCGGAAGAAGAACGTGCTGAAATGGGAATTTCCGACGGATTAATCAGATTCTCCATCGGGCTGGATCACGATATTGAAAGAACATATAAGAAAATGAGAGAATGCATGATCAAAACAGGTGTTCTCAACCATGAAACTACATCCATATTCTAATTATTGTATAAAAGCTGTTGAAATTCAACAGCTTTTATTTTTTTTAAAATGTAGTATTACACTGTCATTCTGAATGTAACGAAGTGAAATGAAGAATCTTTTTATATGGAGATTGTTCCTTCGTCAGAATGACAAATCACAACTTAATTTTTATGAAAATGTTTCGGGAATGCTTCTTCCGGTTTCATTTTTAAAACATTTAATAAGATCCACGATTTCAAAAAACCATAACCGTAGGAAAACATTTGGATATAAGTAGAAACTACAGCCATTGCAGCAATCGCGACATTTTTAGTAACAATAAGCGCATGTAGCAATACCATAAAAGTATACAATCCGAATAAGGCAAGGATAAAACCTCTTCCCAATACGAAATATTCAACAAATCCTAAGACATATCCTAACAAGAATAAAGAAGGAAATGCAAATGAGATTTTCACATAATTAGGATGCCTCTGATTCAAAATTGGCCTTGCACAGCCAAACTGATAGACTTGCTTGGAGAATTTACCAAAATCTACCCGTCGTTTATGATATACCGCAATATCATCAAAAAAAGCCGTTGTAAAACCGTTTTCCCAAAGCGTCATAGAAAGATCCGGATCTTCACCGATTCTCATTTCTGAAAACCCTCCTACTTTTTCAAAGACTTCTTTTTTCACTCCCATATTAAAACTTCTGGGCTGAAACTTGGAAACCGCTTTTTTATTCCCTCTGATCCCTCCTGTCGTAAAAACCGATGTCATAGAGTAAGAAATAGCTTTTTGCATTAGATTAAAGCCTTTATGCGCCTTATCTGCTCCTCCAAAAGCATCGCACGGAATTTCAAGAATATCTTTTTTGATGTTTTCGATATAATCTTTTTCTACGATTACATCGCTGTCTACAAAAACCAACCAGTCATTGGCTGCTCTTCTCGCTCCGTAATTCCTGCTCAAGCCGGGTCCGGAGTTATCTTTTCTGAAATATTTAATATCTAAAATCCCCTTAAAATTCTCAATCGTAGGTTTCAGATCTATGAGCGAACCATCATCTACAATAATGATTTCAAAAGCTTTATCAGTCTGAAAAGTCAATGAATTAAGAAGCTCGAAAAGTTCATCTTTTCGGTTAAATATAGCGACAACAATGGAAATGGTATTCAACGTAATAATTTAATATATAACAATGTAATAATAAAATTCAAATCTGAGAAGTTAAATAGATCATCGCATTTTTTTGAAATGCTCGATTGCATCTTCTTCTTTTTTACTATTCGGAAACAGATCAAATAATCTAAATATTATATCTAAAAGATCCCAAATCATTCTGCTATCTTATGCACCTTCTTCGTTCCCTCATACATTTCATACTGTAAAAATCTGGTTTCCAGTTTCCCGTTGAAAAGCTTGATTTTTCTTGACGGACGAAGACCTATTTTCTTCACCGCTTCCAAATCGGAAGAAATCAGCCATGCCAATGTATTCGGATAATGCGTCTTGAAAGTATCTCCTATTTTCTTATAAAAATCATCGTCATTAATTGAAATTCTCTCATCATATGGTGGATTGAAAACCATTAACAATGGGAAAAGATCTTTTTTGGAATCAAAGAAGTTCTGTTTTCTCACTTCAATCACATCTTCCATTTCGGCAGCCTCAATATTCATCCTTGCAGCATTCAGCATTCTTGCATCAATATCGTAACCAACAATCTTTCCGGTAAATTCTTTCACCCTGTTGATTCTGAATTCTTTAATTTTTGTAAACAGATCAGCATCATAGTTTTTCCAGTTCTGGAAAGCAAATCTTTTTCTGAAAATCTGTGCCGGAAGATCCATAGCGATCATTGCCGCTTCAATCAACAAAGTCCCCGAACCGCACATAGGATCAAGAAAATTTCCTTTTCCGTCCCAACCTGCCAATTGAAGCATTCCACTCGCTAAAACTTCATTAATAGGAGCTTCTCCTTGCTCTCTTCTATATCCTCTTTTAAATAAAGGATCACCTGAGGAATCTAAAGAAATGGTAATTAATTCTCGGTCGATGTGAAGATGGAATTTAATATCAGGATGCTTTGTCTCAACGTTCGGGCGTCTTTTGAATTTTTCCTGAAAATAATCTACGATGGCATCTTTCATTTTCAGGGTTACAAACTGAGAATGCTTAAAGGTTTCGGAATTTACCGTTGCATCAATCGCAAAAGACTGATCCACATCCATAAATTCTTCCCAGTTGAATTTAAAAAGCCTGTCATAAAACTGATGCTGGTTAAATGCTTTGAATTCATGAATCGGAACTAAAATCTTTAACGCTGTTCTTGTGGAATAATTGATCTTGTATAAAAAGCCCAAATCTCCTTCGCAATTTACCGCTCTGTTTTTAACTTCGACCTTTCTTCCGCCCAGCTTTTTAATCTCTTCCGCTAAAATTTGTTCTAGACCAAAAAATGTTTTTATCTGTATCTGTAGATTATCTATATCCATTTTGCAAAAATAGCGATTTTAGTGGTTGGTTGTCAGTTTATAGTTGATAGAAATCACTGCATATTATAAAAACCATCAACCAACAAGTATGTACCATCAATCAAAAACACTATTTTTGCAGGATGGAATGGTTTGAATCTTGGTTTGATACCCCTTATTATCATTTGCTTTATAGTAACAGAGACTATACTGAAGCTGAAAATTTTATCACAAAACTTACACAAGAGCTTCAGCTCCCAACCTCAAGCACTATCATTGATCTTGCCTGCGGAAAAGGAAGACACTCTGTTTTTCTCAATAAATTAGGCTATGAAGTCCTTGGTTTGGATCTTTCTAAGCAAAGTATAGAGCATAACAAACAGTTTGAAAATGAAACTTTACATTTTAAAGTTCATGACATGCGCAATGCCATTGATTCAAAACCGGTAGATGCTGTTTTTAATCTCTTTACCAGCTTTGGTTATTTTGACAATGAGAAAGATGACAAAAGTGTTTTTCAATCGGTATATGATGCTTTAAAACCTGGAGGTTTTTTCGTACTGGATTATCTGAGTGAAGAATTTGTAAGAGAAACTTTAGTTCCTGAAATGATAGTGCACAGAGAAGGAATCGATTTTAATATTACCAAAAAAATTGAAGGAAGACATATCATTAAAGATATCCGTTTTGAAACAGAGGGTAAACCGTTTCATTTTTTCGAAAAAGTAAAACTCCATACATTAGAAACCATAAACTCTTACGCCAATGAATGTGGTTTTGAAAGAATAAAAATCTGGGGAGATTATCAGCTGTCAGAATTTAATGCAGAAAAATCACCCCGTTGCATTAATTTGTTTAAGAAAAAATAAACTGAAATTGGCTTGAGGATGAATACTAATATTATTTTTTTATTAGCCACCTTGTTTTCAATTTATTCCGGAATTCAATTCGGGTATTTTGACAGCCATACTCCTCCTCTGTCATTTGTTATTTCCAATTTATTGGTAATTATTGGAATACTTTTAATTTTTTTTAGAAAAATAATATTTAAAAATAAAACTAGTTACAGATTACACCTCATCATCATAAGCGTGAATCTGGTTATTGTTTTATTTTGTTTCTCACCACTTTTAAATTAATATGACTGTTACTTTATTAATATTAAGCGTCATTGCCGGAGTTTTACTGGGAAAGTATTTTGGTAAAAAAGAAAAACTGGCCAAAAATTTACTGATTTTAAGCGCCGGATTTTTAATCACGATCTGCTTAAATGAAGTTTTTCCACAGGTTTATACTGCTGAAACAGGAAGCAGCCTGGGAATTTTTGTCATTGCCGGAGTTTTGCTGCAGATGATCCTGGAGGCTTTAACCAAGGGTTTTGAACATGGACACTTTCATCATCATAACGACCATAATATTCTGCCGGTTGCTTTAATGGTTGGGTTATTCATTCATGCTTTTATCGAAGGAATTCCTTTAGCCAATGAAGAACATGAATTATCTCCTTATCTTTTAGGAATTGTTTTTCACAATCTGCCTATTTCTTTTATTTTGGGAGCATTCCTGTTTAACAGAAAGGAAGGTAAATCTACAACTTCTTATCCGTCAATTTTAATTGTGGCTTTATTTGCATTAGCTTCTCCAATGGGAATGTTGCTGGGTAACTATTTCAATCCTGATCTACAGCCTTATTTCTTAGCTATTGTAGGTGGAATTTTCTTACATATTTCTTCTGTAATTATCTTTGAAAGCAATAAGAACCATAATATTGACTGGACAAAAATCGGATTGGTAATTTTTGGAGTTTCATTGGCTTTGATCATGCACCTTTTTCATGATCATTCCCATGTGGGGCACCATTAGATAAATAATCTATTTTAAATATACAAGAGAGGCTTTCAGTGAAGCCTCTTTTATTGTTTTAAATTTCATCAATAAAAAAGCTCCGGATTAAAATCCGGAGCATCAATTTAATCACTCATTACACAATCTGGAAATTAGAATTTCCATCCTAATGTAATAAAGAAGTTGTTAAAAGTATTTTTCACTTCAGATACTGCATAGCTTTCATTCGCTACATCAAAATCTGAAGAAGCATATCCTGTAGAATAGTAAGAACTTCCCGGGATTACTTTACCATATAGGAATGGGTTGTTATATTTTGAACTTACATTTTGGTAAGAAGCATCAATATAAAAAGCACCAAAATCATATCCTAAACCAGCTCCGAAAGTATTTCTTTCACCCAATGTCCAGTTATTGTAACTTGTATTACCTGCCACACCTGCATTAGAATAAGCACTCACTGTACCTGAATCGAAAGGACTTGAAGCATAAGAATAACCTCCTCTTAATCTAAAAGACTTAATTCTGTATTCCGCTCCCACTCTTACTTCTGAAAGATTTTTGTAGTTATCGGTAAAGAAATTATTAAGTTCTTTATCTGCATCTATTTCCTCCTTATACTTAGGCTTTGTAATTCCTAATGTATAATCTACGTTAAAAGAAAGGTTTTTACTCGGAACATAAGCACCACTCACGGTTGCTTTCATAGGGCTTCTGAAGTTTACTGTTTCACTGTAGGCTCCAGATCCCATGTATCCCTGATTATCAAGAGCGTATTCTGTATACACTCTGTCCATTCTCCACCATGTAGGCGTTTCAATGGTAGCTCCCAACCTCAATTCCTTACTTACTTTTCCAATTACCCCGAATGAAGCTGAAAAACCATTTGATTTCTCAGTATAAGGCGTATACTGTTTATTATAATTGGAAACTGAATTATCCAGATCCAGACCAAAAGCTGCAGTATCCCATTGCTCAACATCTGCATAATGGAAATTAAGACCGGCACCAAAGTATAAATAATTTTCATAGTTTGCACCTACCCCGATATTCATTTTAGACTTTGTCCCGTATCTGTTATAGGCATGTCCCAAATAAGTCAGATTCCCTACGACAGGATTGTTATTGGAATCAACAAGATCTTTTTTAATTACAATATTTGAATTTCCCGGAGTTTCAACATAATTTTCAATAGATTGATTAGAGAAATTAACCCCAACGTTTACAAATTTCCAGCCACTTTCTGTCATAAGCTGAAACGCTGCTACACCACCTACATTTCCGATATCTACCTTATTGATATTATAATCTATTGAAGAACCTGCCAATGAGCTCCTGTTTTTGTTATTGCTGATAGAAAGTGTCGCAGAAACATCTCCCGAAATAGCCACCCCAAGACCTGCAGGGTTTGTAAGCAAAGAACTTGCATCCCCTCCTAAAGCTCCGTTAGAGCCTGCCATTGCGTTAAATTTTGAAGAACCAAACATCGTAGTATTAGAATATACATCGATAGAGTTCCTTAAGATCGAAATATCCTGAGCCTGCGCAAAAAATGCTGCAGAAATACTCATTACTATTAAAGATTTTTTTAACATTATTTTTTAAATAGTTATTAATTTATTATCTACCTCCTCTGAAGCCGCCGCCTCCACCGCCGGATCTGAAACCACCGCCTGAAGATCCGCCAGATCTGAAGCCGCCTCCACCAGAGTTATTGAAACTTCCGCCGTTATTTCTGAAGCCTCCGTCATTCATTCTTGGCTGAGACTGTTGAGGATAGTTGTTATAGTTTGGTCTTGGCTGTGAGTTCTGATTACGGAATCCGCCCTGATTTCTAAATCCGCTGTTATTATTTCCGTTTCTGAAACCTCCGGTATTACCATTGTTATACCCTCTGAAACCTCCTGTATTTGAGTTTCTAAAGCCGCTGTTATTGGAATTAACATTGTTTCTGAAACCTCCGGAATTTACACCATTTTTATTACCGAATCCTCCATTGTAGCTGTTATATAATCTTCCATCTGCTCCTCTTCTTTTATAAGGTACTGCGTAGTAATTACCCCAGTATCCGCCGTTCCAGCCCCAATATGGACTTCCGTAATAACCTCCCCAGTAAGGATTATAATAACCTCCCCAGTACGGGTATCCCCAAGAGTTCCATCCGTTCCAGCCCCAAGAGCTTCCCCAACCCCAAGAAAGGCCAAAATTCCAGCCCCAGCCGCCATTCATACCCCAATATGGGCTATACCAACCACCCCATCCCCAAGGATATCCCCATCCCCAGGAATTATCGTAGTAGTTCGTTTGAGAACCAGCAAAATTTCCCCAATCGGAGTCTGTTGCATTGTTATTCGTATTCCAGTTATAATCATTCCAAGAATCATACTTTCCTTCTTTGGAATTTGCTTCTGCATTTTGGATGATATTGGAACCTTCATTGTAATCGTAGTATTCACCTACTCTGTTACCGCCATCATTTATAATCACTCCTTCTGGTAGTGTATCTTTATTAGGATCATAGTAAACCCCATCTGTCTCGCTGTAGCCACCCATCTGAGCACCACAGGACACGAGTAATAATCCGCCTGCTATTGCTAAAACGCCTTTTGATTTTAACATACCAAGCAAATTTTTATGTATATTTCTTTTCATGATAACGTAAAAATTTTTAATTTAAATTATATTTGCAATCTGTACTAAAAATGTACCAAACCCATGTACAAATATCTATCAAAAATAGATTTTTATTTTTAGATAACAATAATAAAAAAAAGTTAAAAAAATCAA
Organism: Chryseobacterium sp. Y16C; assembly: GCF_022488405.1. Taxonomy (NCBI): domain Bacteria; kingdom Pseudomonadati; phylum Bacteroidota; class Flavobacteriia; order Flavobacteriales; family Weeksellaceae; genus Chryseobacterium; species Chryseobacterium sp. Y16C. The sequence goes on along the minus strand of NZ_CP092711.1, from coordinate 4,680,847 downwards.
AAAAAATAATGGCAAAATTAACCTCAAGAAGCGAAGATTACAGCAAATGGTATAATGAGTTGGTGGTGAAAGCTGACTTAGCTGAAAACTCAGGAGTAAGAGGTTGCATGGTAATAAAACCATATGGCTATGCAATCTGGGAAAAAATGCGTGATGAAATGGATAAAAAATTCAAAGAAACAGGTCACGTAAATGCTTATTTTCCGCTTTTTGTGCCCAAGAGCTTATTTGAGGCTGAAGAAAAAAATGCTGAAGGTTTTGCCAAAGAATGTGCGGTAGTTACCCATTACAGATTAAAAACTGACCCGGATAACCCTTCAAAACTAATTGTAGACCCGGATGCGAAACTGGAAGAAGAACTGATCGTTCGGCCAACTTCTGAAGCAATCATCTGGAACACTTATAAAAACTGGATTCAGTCTTACAGAGATTTACCGATATTAATTAACCAATGGGCAAACGTTGTTCGTTGGGAAATGAGAACACGTCTTTTTTTAAGAACCGCAGAGTTCTTATGGCAGGAAGGTCACACTGCTCATGCTACTAAAGAAGAAGCGGTGGAAGAAGCAGAAAAAATGAATAAAGTATACGCAGATTTTGCAGAGAACTTTATGGCAATTCCTGTAATTCAGGGATTAAAAACACCTTCTGAAAGATTTGCCGGAGCCGATGAAACCTATTGTATCGAAGCATTAATGCAGGACGGAAAAGCTTTACAGGCCGGAACTTCTCACTTCCTTGGACAGAATTTTGCAAAAGCATTTGACGTAAAATTCACTAACAAAGAAGGAAAGATCGAACACGCTTGGGCTACATCCTGGGGAACTTCAACCCGTTTGATGGGCGCTTTAATCATGACCCACTCTGATGATTTCGGATTGGTACTGCCTCCAACTTTAGCTCCGATTCAAGTAGTAATTGTTCCGATCTTTAAAGGAGAAGAGCAATTGGAGCAAATCAGTGAAGTAGCGTTAGATATTCAGGCTAAACTACGAGCAAAAGGAATTTCTGTAAAATTCGACAACGATACTCAAAACAAACCAGGATGGAAGTTTGCAGAATATGAGTTGAAAGGTGTTCCTGTAAGAATTGCAATGGGACCAAGAGATTTGGAAAACAGATCTGTAGAAATTGCAAGAAGAGATAATTTGACAAAAGAAGTTCGTTCTATTGACGGATTAGATTCTTACATCGAAGAACTACTGAAAACGATTCAGCAGGATATTTACAATAAGGCATTTGAATTCAGAAAAAATAACATCACTAAAGTTGATACTTATGAAGAATTCAAGAAAGTTCTTGAAGAAAAAGGAGGGTTTATCTATGCACATTGGGATGGAACTGCTGAAGAAGAAGAACAAATCAAAGACGAAACGAAAGCTACTATCAGATGTATTCCTTTAGATGATGATGTTGAAGAAGGAGTTTCTTTAGTCTCTGGAAAACCATCTAAAAGACGAGTTTTATTCGCCAAAGCCTATTAAAAATTAATCCAATAAATTTAACAAATCTTTAAAAATCTTACGGTTTTTAAAGATTTTTTTTTGATTTCACCATTTAAAGATATTTTTTTATAAATTTATAACACATTAATCTCAAAATAATTTATTATGTCTTTAAATGTCATTGATTTAATTAAAGGACAATTAGGTCCTGCCTTAGTATCACAGGCTGCTGCGCAGTTTGGAGAAAGTGAATCAGGTATTTCAAAAGCAATTGGAGGTTTACTACCTGCCGTAGTGGGTGGACTGGCAAACAATTCGGATAATCCCGGGGTTCTAGATGCAATTACCAATGCCTCATCAAGCGGAATTTTGGGAAATTTATTAGGGGATTCTTCTAATAATTCTGTTATTTCAAATCTTATATCTACTATTTTTGGTGATAAATTAAGCGGATTAGTTAATTCAATAGCTACTTTTGCAGGGATCAGCAATAATTCCTCAAGCTCACTACTAAATTTAGTAACAGGAGCAACCGTAGGTTCTATCGGAAAATATGCAGCAGATAATAATTTAGACCAATCAGGAATTTCAAGTTTATTAAATGACCAGAAAGGAATCGTTTCTTCACTTTTACCTGCAGGTTTGTCCTTAGCTTCATTAAATATAGGAGATTGGGCAAAAGGATATAAGTTTGACAATGACAATGATGCTATTAAAACGCCTGTTGCAGAAGAACCTAAAGTAGATGTTACCAGAAGTACAGCACCTACCGAAACTTACACTCAGGGAAATAACGAAGGTGGAGGATCTATCTGGAAATGGCTTCTTCCTCTTTTATTGTTAATTGCGGCAGGATATTTCATCTGGAAACAGTGTGAAAAGAAAAACACAACGACTACGACATCAACAGCAGACTCCACAAACGTAACTACTGACAGTACAGCTACTGTTACCTCTTCAGATACTACCGTAACAACGGTTACAAAAGTAGATGAAAACATTGATCTGAACGGAACAGCACTAAAAGGTTATAAAGGAGGAATGGAAGACCAGATGATTTCCTTCCTGAAATCTGATGGCTATAAAAATGCTGCTAACGATGATGCACTGAAAGATAAATGGTATGATTTTGACCATGTAAACTTTAAAATAGGAAGTGCCGATCAGCTGGAAGCAGGTTCAGAAGGACAGCTTCAAAACCTTGTGGCTATTTTAAAGGCTTTCCCAGATGCAAAAATCAAAATCGGAGGCTATACTGATAAAACCGGTGATGAAGCTAAAAATTTGAAACTATCTGCCGACAGAGCTAATTTTATTAAAACTTGGTTGGGTAAACAAGGAGTCGGAGCTCAGGTAATCGCTGCAGACGGATACGGAAGTAAGTTTGCAACCGTAAATGCAAGCGCTTCTAATGAAGCCAGAGCTGTAGACAGAAAAATGGCAGTAAGATTCGCAAAATAAAATCATTAGACTCATAAAAAATAAAATCCCAAAAGTTATTTTTGGGATTTTTTCATGTTCTTAAATTTGTCATTTTGATATATTTAATTAAATTTGTTAGTCATTTCTAACATTTTATGAATTTTAATTTAAAAAGCGCCTGGCGAAAAGATAAAACCTCACATTCTTTATCAGAAGTATATTCTTCTGTCAAAATCCCTAAAAATGCCAGTTTTTGGAGAAAGTATCTTGCCTTTGCAGGGCCTGGTTTAATGGTCGCTGTAGGATATATGGATCCGGGAAACTGGGCAACCGATATTGCAGGAGGAGCACAATTTGGCTATACCCTGCTTTCAGTTATTCTGATCTCAAATATTTTTGCAATGGTTCTACAGCATTTATCTGTAAAGCTGGGTGTGGTAGCCGAAAGAGATTTGGCTCAGGCTTGTCGAGACCATTTCAGTCCAACAACAAACTTTATTCTCTGGATTCTTTGTGAAATTGCTATTGCAGCCTGTGATCTTGCTGAAGTAATCGGTTCTGCCATTGCTTTAAACTTACTATTCGGAATTCCTTTAACATGGGGAATTGTGATTACTACGGTCGATGTTCTGCTTATTCTTTTGCTTCAGTCAAAGGGATTCAGATGGATCGAAAGTATTGTGGGAGGATTAATCTTCATTATTCTGGCTTGTTTTGTCTATGAATTAGTGATTTCACAACCCGCAATCAATGAAGTTTTAGGAGGTATGATTCCGAAAGCTGAAATTATTCAAAACCCGGCAATGCTCTATATTGCCATCGGAATTTTAGGAGCTACTGTAATGCCCCACAATTTATATCTGCATAGCAGCATTGTTCAGACAAGAGATTATGACCGTACAAGGGAAGGAAAAAAAGAAGCAATAAAATTTGCAACGTTAGACAGTACCGTTTCTTTAATGCTTGCTTTTTTCATCAATGGAGCCATTCTAATCTTGGCTGCGGCAACATTCCATATCACAGGAAACAAACACGTTGCAGACATCCATGATGCCTATAAAATGCTAACTCCGATTTTAGGAGCTTCTATGGCGAGTATTGCCTTTGCCATTGCATTACTGGCTTCGGGGCAAAACTCAACGCTTACAGGTACTCTTGCCGGGCAAATCGTAATGGAAGGCTTTTTAAATATCAGACTGAAGCCATGGTTGAGACGCTTAATAACAAGATTAATTGCCGTAATACCGGCTCTGATTGTTACCATATTGTATGGAGAAAAAGGAACCACAGAATTATTGGTTTTAAGCCAGGTAATTTTATCTATGCAATTAAGCTTTGCTGTTGTTCCATTGGTGATGTTCACAAGTGATAAAGCCAAAATGGGAGAATTTGTGAATAAACCTTTTATGAAAATAAGTGTCTGGATCATTTCCTTTATCATTATTATTTTAAATCTTTATCTTTTATATCAAACATTTTTTGGAGAATAGCTTGAATCGTTTATTGTGAAATTTACCATTGTTTATACTATTTTTTTCTGACTAAATGTCACGCTTTTTCCTTTGGCAGAATCTTTGTGAATACATAGGAAAATAAAGATTGAATTATGGAAAACCAGGATATTAACGAAGAAAGCATCAATAATCAAGAAGATATGAAGATTCAGAACGAAGCAACATCTGAAGACAATGTGACAGCTCAACCTACTGCAGAAGAACTTTTGGCAGTAGAAAAAGACCGTTACATCAGATTGTATGCTGAATTTGAAAATTATAAAAAAAGAACCAGCAAAGAAAAAATGGAATTCTTCCAGTATGCCAATCAGGATATGATGGTTTCTATGCTTGGTGTTTTAGATGACTTCGAAAGAGCGATTAAAGAGATTGCTAAAAACGGAAATCCTGCCGATCTACAAGGCGTTGAATTAATTTACAATAAATTCAAAAATAAACTGATTGAAAAAGGGTTAAAAACGATGGAAGTAAAAGCAGGAGACAGCTTTAATGTAGATTTCCATGAAGCAATTACTCAGATCCCAGCTCCGTCAGAAGATTTGAAAGGAAAAATCGTAGACGTAATCGAAACAGGATATACTTTAAATGATAAAGTAATCCGTTTTGCAAAAGTAGTAACAGGAAATTAAAATATAAAGCAATAAGTAATGGGTAATAAGCAATTTTGAATATTACCCATTTCTCATTCTAATTACTTATATAAAGATGTCAAAAAGAGATTATTACGAGGTTCTTGAGATCAGCAAATCTGCATCGGCCGACGAAATAAAGAAAGCATACCGTAAAATGGCTATCAAATTTCACCCAGATAAAAATCCGGGTGATAAGCAAGCTGAAGAAAAGTTTAAAGAAGCTGCAGAGGCTTATGAAGTTCTGAGCGACGAACAAAAACGTGCAAGATACGATCAGTTCGGCCACGCAGGAATGGGCGGAAACGGCGGCTTTGGCGGTGGCGGTTTCGGCGGCGGAATGAATATGGAAGATATTTTCAGCCAGTTTGGAGATATTTTCGGTGGCGGATTCGGTGGTTTTGGTGGCGGCGGTGGTCGTCAGCAAGTGAAAGGTTCTAATTTAAGAATCAGAATCAAGCTGAATCTTGAAGAAATGGTAAACGGAACACAAAAAACCATTAAAGTGAAAAAAATGAAGCTGGCAGAAGGTGCCACTTCAAAAACCTGCCCTACTTGTGGTGGTTCCGGAGTTCAGATGAAAGTGATGAATACCATGTTCGGACAAATGCAGACTCAGACAACTTGTGGAACTTGTCAGGGAATTGGTAAAGTTGCCGATAAAATTCCGGCAGGAGCCAATGCACAAGGTTTGGTAAAAGACGAAGAAGAAATCACCATCAATATTCCTGCAGGAGCAAGAGACGGAATCCAATTAAATGTAAGAGGAAAAGGTAATGACGCTCCGTTTGGAGGAATTCCTGGAGATTTATTGGTAATCGTTGAGGAAGAAGTCGATAAAGTAATCAAAAGAGAAGGTGATAATCTTCACCAGGAATTATATGTTTCTTTTGCAGAAGCAGCTTTAGGAACTAAAAAAGAGGTTCCAACCGTTGGCGGAAAGGTTAAAATTACAGTAGATCCAGGAACTCAGTCCGGAAAAATCTTAAGATTGGCAGGAAAAGGACTTCCGAGCATCGACAGCTATGGAAAAGGTGATATGTTCATCCACATTAATGTATGGACTCCACAAAAATTAACGAAAGAACAAAAAGAGTTTTTCGAAAATCAGATGAACAGCGGAGAAATGGTTGCAGAACCATCCGGAAAAGAAAAAACGTTCTTTGATAAAGTAAAAGATCTATTCAACTAATCATAATAAAAGAGGCTTAAATTAAGCCTCTTTTTTATTACAAAAACTTTTTAGATGATTAAAAAATACAGATCGGGGCTTCAATTCTTGAAGCCCCGATCTGTTCTATTATTTATCAAATCTCTATTTTCTTTTAACTAAAGAAACAGCTCCTTTTCCTATTGTGAAAAGCGCAACTGCAAGAAGTCCTCCAGAAAGTCCCAGGATAACTTCTTTTACAATTTTAAGAACTTCGTTTGCAGACCAGGACTCTAAAAAATGGTGAAGAAATTCTACTCTGTGAGCAAAAATTCCTCCGGCTACCATAATTAATGCAATCGTACCGATTACTCCCAAAGCTTTAATCACAATTGGTAAAGCTTTTACCAACAAATGCCCCAGTTTCCCAAAGAAACCTTTATCATTACTTTTTTTGATTAATTTAAATCCCGCATCATCCATTCTCACAATCAAAGCTACGATGCCGTAAACCCCTACCGTTGCAATAAATGCAACCAAACTCGTTACCAAAATCTGGGTAATAAAAGGATGACTTTCTTCTAATACCGTTCCCAAAGCAATAATCACAATCTCAATCGATAAAATAAAGTCTGTGGTAATGGCAGATTTTACTTTTGTTTTTTCTATTTCCTCATCACTTTTATCATCTTCGACAATTTCCTCCACTACTTCATGGCCTTTTTTATCACGATGAAAAAGAAATTCTATAATTTTTTCAACTCCTTCAAAAGCCAGATACAGTCCTCCTAAAATTAATATATAATTAATCGCCGGAGCATATAGCCAGTTGAGTAAAAATACAATTGGCAGAATGATCAATTTATTAATGAATGATCCTTTCGTGATTGCCCACAATACAGGTAATTCCCTTGAAGACAGAAATCCCGTAGCCTTTTCAGCATTTACAGCCAAATCGTCCCCCAAGATTCCTGCGGTTTTTTGGGTTGCTATTTTACTTGTAACCGCTACATCATCCATCAAAGCCGCGATATCATCCAAAATCGCAAAAAAACCAGATGCCATAAAATTTTAATATTTTTTTAATAATTGTTAAGGAGCAAAAATAACTATTTAATTCGATTTATTTTATGATTATGAAAGGTTTTAAACAACTTTTACATTAATAAAAAAGAGCTGCTTCATCAAGACAAGAGTTTTAAAATGCAGACCCATTCACAAAAAACTAAATATCGCCGATCAGATATATTAAGATGACCGTAATAAATAGTATTGAGAATTTGTATATTCGTTGTAACCATTCACAAAATTAATGATGAGATCCATTCAGTTACTATTAATTCTATCTTTTACTATCTTTTATTCTCAAAATAAGCAGTTTATTTACGAATATAAATTCATACCGGATTCTACGGAAAGAAACAGTTTTAAAACAGAACTTATGATTTTGGAAATTAATTCAAAAAAATCAGAATTCTATGGGCTTGAAAAGTTTAAATCTGACTCAACTTTACTTGCAGACAGTAAAAAAGGGGTTCTCAGCATGCCTCCAAACAAAAAAATGATTAATGACAGAGTAATCAAATTCCCCATTCAAATACCATTAATTATATAAAAACCTTTGATGAAAAGTATTTTGTGGATCAGAAAGTGATACTCAACTGGAAATTACAGAATGATTTTAAAACGATTATGAATTACAAAGTCCAGAAAGCAACCACAGAGTTCGCTGGCAGAAAATGGACGGCTTGGTTTACAACAAGTATTCCTTTTCAGGATGGTCATTATAAATTTTTTGGACTTCCCGGATTAATTCTGGAAATTGAAGACAGTATGAATAGTCATCATTTTACCATTAAAGGTGTAAAAGATTCCTCAGAAGAATTTATCTATCCTGATTTGAATAATTATAAGGAAATAAAAATTAAATATCCGCAATACGTCAAATTTTTTAGAGCTTACAGGGCGAATCCGACGACATATCTTATTGGCAAAATTCCAGATTTTACAGATTCTGAAGGAAATCATATAAGTGGGCAACAGAAAGTGAAAGAAATAGAAAAAATGAGACTGGAAAAGTTTAAAAAGGATAATAATATTCTTGAGATTGATTTACTAAAAAAATAATAAACGAACAAATCGGGATCATCATTCAACAATGGTAAAAATCATCTCTTAAAATGTGTGTTTAGCTATTATTTTCTGTATTTTTATTTTATGAAAAAGCTGATTCTTCAATACCATTACTTTGTTTTAGGATTAATTGGCTTTGCTCTAAGTTCATGCAATACACGAAAATTCAAAGTCTGGGTGGGAACCAATAATGAACAGAAAATCTATAACTTAAAATACGGGGAACATCAACGCCAGAAAATGGATGTTTTCCTGCCTTCCGGTTATTCTGAAAATTCTCCCGTCGTGTTGATCGTTCACGGCGGAGCCTGGACTTTAGGAAAGAAAGAACATATGATCCAGATTCAGAAAATGCTTTTTAAGAATAACATTCCGAGCATCAATATGAATTACAGGCTGGTTTCAAAATCAAAAAAAATTACTTACAGAGAACAGCTGGAAGATATTGGTTTGGTAATTACAAAATTTAATTCTTTGGCTCAAAAAGCAGAACTTCAACCTAACAATTATATTCTTTTGGGTGAAAGCGCAGGAGGACATTTAGCTTTATTGTATGGCTATCAAAATCCCGATCAGATTAAAAAGATTATTTCTTTAAGCGGTCCTACAGATTTTTATTCACCGGAATATTTGCATTCCTTTTATTCAAAATATTCTTCTCCGACGATTCAAAAAATGGTGGGAACAAAATTTCATCGTGAAAATCTATCCGAAGAGTTTAAAAAAGCAAGCCCGATTGCCAATATCTCAAACGTTCCTACTCTGCTTTTTCAGGGAAATCAGGATTTTTTAGTAAACCAGAAACAAGGACTAGCTTTAGATTCTGCTTTAACCGCTCAAAATATTCCCCATAAATTTGTATTCATGAAAAATACAGGGCATGCTCCAAGATTTTTCAGTAAGACGAAAAGAGACAGTATCATTTATCCCAACATTCTGGAATGGATTAGAGAATAATTTTTTTGTCATTCTGACACAGCCTGAAGGGATGCGAATATAGTTCAAAGAATCTGTTTTATTTTAATGATGAAAAAAATTTCCTATTTAGATTCTTCAATCCGCTCCGCTATTTTCAGAATGACAGCGTACTCAAGTTAAAATGTGTCGTTTTGAGAAAGTCTTATAGTCAAAAAAAGCCCGTAAAAAACGGGCTTATGTATATCTTTAATTAATTTCTATTTAACGTCTTCGTCAAAATCATGGTTTTCATATTTTGAAAAGTCTTCTTTCTTCCCGAACAGGAACTTAATAATAACCGGTACTGTTGTTATCAGAACAATAACAATAATGATCAGTTCCAGTTTCTTTTTAAGATCAATTCCAAACTGATCCATAAAGAGCTTATCCAGATAATGTCCTGCAAAGATCAACAGGAAAGACCATAAAACGGCTCCAATAATATTATCTCTGAGGAATGCTTTTTTATCCATCTTCACAATTCCTGCAATGATCGGAGTAAAAGTTCTTACCACGGGTAAAAATCTCGCCATGATAATGGCTAAAGCTCCATTTTTTTCGAAAAATTCATGAGCCTGGTACAAATGTTTTTTCTTAAAAAGCATGGTATCTTGCTTCTTGTACAAGGCAGGTCCTGTTTTACGTCCGAAATAGTATCCGATTTCGTTACCAATAATTGCTGCAAGGGCAACTGCCGATGCTAAAATAGTTGTATCTAAAAAATCACTTCCTGTAGAACCAAAGGTTTCCGAAATAATTTTTACAGCATAAATTCCCGATACAAAAAGCAGAGAGTCACCCGGAAGGAAAAATCCTATGAATAATCCGGTTTCTGCAAAAATAATGAACAAAATAAGCCAAAATCCCCCATTATTTATATAAAACTCCGGGTTTAATAAATCCTTCCAACTATTGAAATCTTCCATAACTATTGATGAATAACAAAAATAAGCTTAATAAAGTTCAAAAGGAAATATATTAGCATATTTTAACGAAAATTCAGATATGATTTTTACAGGTCCAGATCATCTTCCGAAACTGCCGTGCCATCGGCCATCAGAAATGCTTTCAGGAATGGGGTAAGATTTCCGTTCATTACAGAATCTACATCCGAAGTTTCATAGCCGGAACGTACATCTTTTACCAGTTTATAAGGATGCATAACGTAGTTTCTGATCTGGCTTCCCCACTCGATCTTCATTTTGTTGGCTTCAATCTCGTTACGGGCTTTCATACGCTCTTCCAATTCCATTTCGTATAGCCTTGAACGGAGCAACTGCATTGCTTTTTCTTTATTTTGCAACTGTGAACGGGATTCTGAGTTCTCAATAATAATTCCTGTAGGGGCATGACGAAGACGAACAGCGGTTTCCACCTTGTTAACGTTCTGTCCTCCTGCTCCGGAAGACCTCATCGTTTCAAATGAAATATCTGCAGGATTAATATTAATTTCAATAGTATCATCTACCAAAGGATAAACATATACGGAAACAAAGCTGGTATGACGTTTTGCATTAGAATCGAAAGGGGAAATTCTTACCAATCGGTGAACTCCGTTTTCTCCTCTCAGATAACCGAAAGCAAATTCTCCTTCAATTTCCAGCGTTACGGTTTTGACTCCGGCAACATCTCCTTCCTGGAAGTTCAGTTCACGGATTTTATATCCTTGTTTTTCTGCCCACATGGTATACATTCTCATCAGCATAGAAGCCCAGTCACAACTTTCTGTTCCACCCGCTCCTGCTGTGATCTGAAGTACTGCAGAAAGCTCATCTCCTTCATTGGAAAGCATATTTTTGAATTCCAGGTCCTCCACTTTCTCTACCAACTGAGGAAAAGCTTCATCCAGTTCTTTTTCAGAGTCCGGGTCTTCTTTAGCAAAGTCCATTAAAACCTGTAGATCTTCGAACTGAGTATTGATCTCATCATAAGCTTCCACCCATTTTTTCTTGGAACGAAGCTGTTTTAAAAATGCCTCAGCCGTTTTCGGATTATCCCAAAATTCCGGTGCAGCAGTTTTCTCATCATCATTGGCAATTTCTATCTTCTTTTTATCGATCTGAAGATATTTATGTAAATCTTCAATCCTGGATTGAATTTCTTTTATCTGGTCGTTGTTAATCACGATTGTTTATTTTTTGCAAAAATAAGCATATTTGTTTTAAGGCAACAGATATTATAAATACTGATTTAATGAATTACAGAAGTTAGATCCTTCAATCTAAATCAAATCATTTCAGCAACGATCTCTCCAATTTTCGGAGCCAGTGCTACTCCCATTCCGGAAAGTCTCACCGCACAGAATTGTCTCTCAGAAGCCTGTTTTACGATAGGTGTTTTTTCTGAACCTATTGCCATAATTCCGGACCAGCGCATCGAAATTTCAACATCCTGATTAGGTATGATGACTTCTTTCAAAAAGCTCTCCAGATGGTTTTGCAGAAATTCTGTAGTTTCAAAAGCAGTGGTTTCTTCCGTTTTAAAATCCTGATTTCTTCCGCCTCCTAATAAAATTCTGTTTCCGAGATTCCTGAAATAATAAAAGCCTTCATCATAATGAAAAGTACCTTTTAACCGTAAATTTTCAATCGGTTCGGTTAGAATAATCTGTCCGCGAGCCGGGATAATTTCTTCGTCTTCTAAAAATTGGGAAGCAAAAGCATTGGTACAATGAATCAGCTGATCAGCTATAATCGAAATATCTTCGGATAGCTGAACTTCAATTTCATTTGTCTGCTCAGAAATATTTTTCACTTCTTTTCCGAAGAGAAATTCCACTTTTAATTCATGGCATTTTTCTATTAATTTCTGTAATAATTTTCCTGAATGCAAACTTCCTTCACATGGATTTTCAATTAAATATTCAAATTTTCCGAGTCCAAATTCTTTAATTCTGCTTTGATTCAAAAAGTAAGTGTCTTCAATTCCTGTAATTGATTTCAGCTTTTTATTAACCTCATCAATTCTCTGTAAAGGCTCATCATGATTAAGAATTTCGAAACCTCCATTTAATTCAAAGTCGATTTCCGAGTTTTTAAAATAGGCCTGAATCTTCTTCAATCCATCAAACCTCATCTTTACAAGATCGAGTGTTTTTTCCCAACCCATTTTTTCAGAATCGGCAATCACTTCGGTCAGACTTCCAAAACAGGCAAAACCTGCATTTCTTGTTGAAGCTCCTAACGGAACGGAATTTCTTTCAATAATCAGAACCGATTTTTCAGGGTATTTTTCTTTGATCGAAATTGCAGTCCATAATCCTGTAAAACCAGCTCCGATAATGATGATATCCCGTTTCCTGTAAAAGGTTTCAAGTTCCCAAACACTGATCATGAGTAATGAATAATTGGTAATGAGTAATATTTTTGTGAATAATGAATAGTGAATCGTCAATACGCTACACTTGTGAATTTTTTTCTTTTCTTATCTGTTTAATCATTCACAATTGACTTGCGAAGCAAAACTCACAAGCGAAGCGCACCAAATTATTCTTTACTATTTTCCTCTTCTTCTCCATTATGATGAAATCCAATCGCTCTTGTTGGAGCTTCCACCACTCTATAGGCATCCAGTTCCGCTTTTAAGCCTTGTACTCTGTATTGAAACTGATCGAAATTATTAATCATAACATCACTCAAAAATCTGGCAACCTGATCCAGATATTCTTCGGTGAGCTTTCCAGCAGCATCTCTTAATGCACCATTCAAAAGGTTTTGATCTATTTTTAAATTTTCATTTTTGGTTCTCTGATACAGGTTTTTAATTCTTTTTTTCAGGCTTTGCGTGAAATCAATAAGCATTGTATTGCTAAAAACCTTCATTTGTGAAGCAATGTCTTGCCAAAAGGGAATCTTATCGGCTTTATTGTTTTTAAGAATTTTATATAACAGAGAATCATTTTCCAATCCTTTGGTCATGGCAAACAAAATGATCTCAGAACGCTCGGCTGCATTAGGCGGAAATATAGGAACCATCACATCAAATCTTCCGGGAGCTAAAATTTCTTCATCAATTTCAGATACGGAATTTGCAGAACCTACCATTAATAAATCAGCCTCTTCAAATTTACTGATATAATGGAGAATAATTTCCTGCGTTTCAAGATTACATGAAGTAACGTTAGTTTCGGGACTCCTTTCCATCATCACTTCTTCAAAATCTTCCAGGAACAGCAGTACTTTGTCGTCTTTCATCATGGTTAAAAGAAAGTCATTAAAGTTGGTTTTGTTTCCGTCTACAAAGGATGTTCCCAGATAATGTTTTTTCACTTCTTTGAACTTATAGCCTATTATTTCCGCTATTTTATTGGCCCAAAAGATCTTTCCGCTTCCGGGAGGACCATATAAAATAATTCCTGCCGGTTTATTGATTCCCCAATCCTTAATCTGTTGGGGATTTAAAAAGGGCTCTAAGACCCCTGAAATATAGAAAAACAAATCTCTATATCCGATAAAATCTCTGTGTCTGAGACTCGTTTTGTGGCCGAAATAATTGTAGACAAACTCGTAATTCCCTCCCAGCTTATTATCAATTCCATAGCTTGAAATGGAAGATTTAAAAAATCCGTTATCAAAGATATTCGGATGGATTTCCTTTATGGCTTTTTCTACTTTCTCCTTAGGCTGCTTAATGGTCTCTGCAATTTGTTCTAAGGTTTTATTTTTGTCTAAATCTTTTTCGTAAAGTTTTAAAAATTCAATATTTTCTCTGGCAAATTTTTCAAAGTCTTCTTTGACTTCAAAATTGGTACTGATGCAAGCGCCTAATTCAAGATCAAAATCCTGAATAAACTGTTTTATCGCTTCTGCCGAAACGTTCAATTCTTTTGCTAATTCAATTAACTTCATAGTGACCGATTAATGCTATCAAATTTAATGTATTTAGCATTAAATGTAAATTGATTTATGATAATTCTGTAACATTTCTTAATTTATATAGACTACTACTATGTAAAACAAATTACATGGAAAAAATTTTATCAGTAAAGAATCTGACAAAAAAATTCAAAAGAGTTGTGGTAAACAATATTTCTTTTGACGTCGAAAGAGGAAATGTCTACGGACTTCTGGGTCCCAACGGAAGCGGAAAGTCTACAACTTTCGGGATGCTGCTTTCTACCATTAATCCTACAAGCGGAGACTGGTATTGGTTTGGTAAAAAAGGAACTGATCCGGATACCCTGAAGAAAATCGGAGCCATTATTGAACAGCCGAATTTTTATCCTTATCTGAGCGCGGAAACCAATCTTAAAATCGTTGCAGAGATCAAACATACTCCTTACGCCAGAATTGAAGAGGTTTTAAAAACCGTCGGTTTATATGAAAGGAGAAAAGACACCTTTAAGACTTATTCTTTGGGGATGAAACAGCGTCTTGCGATTGCTTCTGCCATGCTGAATAATCCCGAAGTTCTCATTTTAGATGAGCCTACCAACGGACTTGATCCGGAAGGAATTATCCAGATCCGAGAAATTATCAGCAATATTGCAAAGCAAGGTATCACCATTATCATTGCAAGTCACCTTTTGGATGAGATCGAAAAAATATGCAGCCATGTTATCGTACTAAAGGAAGGGACTTCGCTTTATTGCGGAAGAGTGGATGAAATGACCTCCAACAATGGTTATTTTGAGTTAAAAGCTGATAATAACACACAACTTTTAAGCGCTTTGAATGAGCTTCAGTGGTTTACTACAATCAGTCAGGAGGAGGATATGATAAAAGCTTACATTCGTGATGACGCCTCAATTTCTGCTTCAACCTTGAATCAGAAGCTTGCAGAAAAAGGGATTTTTCTATCCCATTTGAATAAGAAGAAACTCTCTTTAGAATCACAATTCCTTGAACTTGTAAAAAACACAAATTAATCATGACAAAACTATTAAAACTTGAATACTATAAAAACCTTAATTACAAACCATTCAAGGTTTTTACGATCTTATATTTTGCCATTCTTATTGCTTTACTTTTTATCGGATTGGTTGATTTTGATCTTTTTGGAGCAACGATTAACCTGAAAGAGGAAGGAATTTACAACTTCCCGGAAATCTGGAATTTTACCACATGGATTGTAGGGCTGCTGAAAATATTTTTAGGATTAATCATTGTTTTCTCGATTTCACAGGAATTCAGCGACAGAATGTTTAAGCAAAATACAATTGACGGATTAAGCAGAAAGGAGTTTATTGGTTCAAAATTATTAACAATCAGTATTTTTACGATTATATCAACAATGATTGTATTCGTAATCACTATGTTGTTAGGATATCAGTATTCTGATACAACAGAGTCTGCAAAGGTTTTTGAAGAAATTTTCTTTATCGGAAACTATTTTATAAAACTGTTTACCTTTTTCTGTTTTCTGATGTTTCTTTCTGTATTGTTAAGAAAATCTGTTTTTGTTTTTCTTGCATTTTTTGTTTTATGGATTATCGAAAGTATTCTTTCAACCGTAGAGGTTTTCATGAAAGTAAAAGGACTGCAGGGACCTCAAAGAAATGAAGTTTTACAAAATGACTTCTTTCTCTCCCGTCTTTTCCCGCTGGAAAGTATGTCTAATTTAATTCCCAACCCAATGGTGAGGCTGAATATGGCAAAAGCAATGGGCCTAAAATATGAATTCCATTATCCAACAGAAAGTCTCATTGTCTGTCTGGTGTGGTGTGCTATTTTCATTTTCGGATCCTACTGGATTTTAAGAAAAAGAGATTGGTAAATATTTGATTGAAAGATCTAAGAATTTAAAAATTAAAAGATTATAGTGATCCGAAATGGGTCACTTTTTTATTTTTTGGCTCAAAATTTTCATTCGGTTTTACAAAAATAATTGCTGTGAAGAAAATTTTCTACATTCCAGGATTGATCAGTGCTTTGATTATTCCTTTTTTATTTTGGTATTACATCAATCCTTATATTGACGAAACTAATTATAATATCATGGACATATGGCTTCCTCCAAAATTGGATAAGAATAAAAGTAATGTAAGCTCCACTTTTGAACCATTAAGAAATTGGAAGTACAAACAGATCAGTATTGAACCTGGCAAGGCTAAAGAAAATTCTGATTTTTATGTTTCAGAACTAAAAAAGTTAGATCAAAATAATATAGAAAATTCCGGAATCGAATTTATTCTTAATGATAAGAACACTTACGGAGATTTCGCTTCGCTTCTTAATGATATGGCTGTTGCAAAACATGAAACTTATGCCTACGATTTAGAAAAAACAGGGCATTTTTTTGCTACTGTCAATTATAAAGACCCTAATGCTGTAGAGGAAAAAGTCGAATGCCTTCTGTGTAATGATACAGTTTATTACGAAGATCCATCAATGAGAGAGTCAATTTTAGATTTAATAATGAGGAGAGAATCTTACAATAGATTTTTTGAAAACATTTCTAAACTCCCTAAACAAACTTATTACATCATCTTTGGATTTCTATTCTTTTTAAATATTTCCATGTTAAGCATCAAGGAAAGATTTCAGTTGCAAAGGTTAAGTTAAATAAATAGATTCTTCATTCCGCTTGTGCTTCATTCTGAATGACAAAATGCTAAGCATTTAAAAATAAAAAGACTGCCTTTCGACAGTCTTAAAAACACCTTACTTAATTATATATTTACTTCTTATCTTTTTCAAGTAAAGAAATATAGTCTCCATATCCTTTGGCTTTCATTTCCGCTTTGGGAATAAATTTCAGAGAGGCTGAGTTGATACAGTAACGAAGTCCGCCTTTGTCTTCTGGTCCGTCATTGAAAACGTGTCCTAAATGTGCATCTCCCGTTTTGCTTCTTACTTCCACTCTTGTCATTCCGTAAGAACGGTCTAATTTCTCATCAATCAGCTGCTTAGAAATTGGTTTTGAAAAACTTGGCCATCCACAGCCTGATTCAAATTTATCGGTTGAAATAAATAAAGGCTCTCCCGTTGTAATATCCACATAAATTCCTTCGCGGGTTTCATCCCAGTATTCATTCTGGAATGCTCTTTCAGTACCATTTTCCTGAGTTACATTATACTGTTCAGCCGTTAATTCTTTTTTTAATTCTGCTTTATCTTTTTTTTGATACTTCATTTCTTTTGTTTGTTTTTTAGGAAGTGGGTTTGCCTTTCTCGCCATTTCAAATAATCCAGGTTCAATATGGCAATATCCTCCCGGGTTTTTGTCTAAATAATCCTGATGATAATCTTCCGCCTTGTAGAAATTTTTCAAAGGAATCGTTTCTACCACAACAGGTTTGCTATAATTTTTAGCTAATTTTTGAACCTCAGCTTTTACAATAGCTTCCGTTTCTTTATCTGTTGAATAAATCCCTGTTCTGTACTGATCCCCTCTGTCATTTCCCTGCTTATTCAAACTCGTAGGATCAATGGTTTTAAAATACAAATCAATTAATAGCTTTAAATCTACCTGTTCAGGATCATATTTCACTTTTACCGTTTCCGCAAAGCCCGTAGTATGACTTACCACTTCTTCATACGTAGGATTTTCTTTATTTCCGTTGGCGTATCCAACCTCTGTTCCTACCACTCCGCGAATTTGTTGAAAAAAGTGCTCAGTTCCCCAAAAACATCCTCCTGCAAAATAGATTTCTTTTACGTTTTTATTATCCATAACGGTCTCATTTTTTTCTTTAATTTCTGTGGATTTCGGCTTAGAATCTCCACAGCTTGTAGCAAAAACTGCTATACCCAGAATTACTCCAAGCAATATTAATATGTTTTTCATTTTTATCTTTTTATTTGTGATCATTTTTTTCATTTAAAATCATTAAACCAAATCCTAAAAGCATCAGATCTTTTAAGATAAAGAAGTCTGTAACCGGAATCCCGTCTACCATTCTCCAGATTCCCGGAGTTGTAAATAAATAACTTATTGTCGTAAGAAAAGTTACAATCATTCCGATGGCCGCATACTTTCTGAGAGATGCAAATTTCACACTAAATAGTAATAGTAAAGCAATGATAATTTCTATCGCTCCGATAGCATCTGACACTGTTTGGACACTTACAATATCATATACGAAAAAAGTGAGAAAATGGTTTTCTACCAAGTGTTTTATTCCTTCTGCTTCTGTCGGAGTAAATTTGAATATTCCAATCCAAAGCATAATCAAGGCAGCCCCGAAAAGCGAGATATAATATCCGATTCTGCCTGTTCGGTTTTCTTTGTTGATTTCTAATAAAGTTCCGTTCATTGTAATGATTTTGAATTAATACTTTGTTTATTTTCAAAAGTATAGTCGGAACATTTTCAAAATCCTGACAACGATTTTATTAAAGATCTAAATTTTCAATTACTTTTTCTTTAAAGTTCTGAATTTCAGAATTATTAATTTTATCGTTTTTGTCCTGGGAAAGTTTTCTTTTTAAAATATCATCTAAAATTTCCAGTTTTTGTTTGTAAGCTCTGCACCATTTACAAATTTTAAGATGCAGGGAAAGCTTCCAGTTCTCTGAGGAAGAAATGTTTTCAGCATTGCGTTTTTCCATGAGCAAAGTCACTTCACTGCATGGTAAAAAGATCATATGTATTAGTTTTTTTAACATCTTTTTTAATCCTTATGATTTTGCAAACCAGTTAAACTCCAGACACTCTCGCAACTGCATTCGGCTTCGTTGTAAAATCTTCCAAAGATTAGTCGTGGAAATATTCAATTCCTGACTCACTTCAGGTGCTTTTTTTTCTTCAAGATAATACATTTTCATCAGAATCTTCCATCTGGAGGGTAAATCTTCAATACAATCTTCCAATGTTTTATTAAAATCTTTGTCATCGAGAAGCTCGATTTCTTTGTTGGAAGCATTCCAATCATTAAGAACATCATCATTTTTCCACGAACCAGTTTCATCAAAAAAATGGTCTAGTTTTATTGATGGTTCGGATTTATATTTTTTACGATAAAAGTCCGCAACTTTTCTGTTTAAAATAGTCATCAGCCAGGTTAATGGCTGACTTTTTCCCTCAAAAGAATCATATGACGAAAAAGCCGAAATAAAAACTTCCTGAACCACATCTTCCGCTTCAACTTTATCTGAAAGCAGATATACTGCCCTTCTCAACAATGGTCCTGAATATTCTTCTATCCAAGTTTTGATTGTTTCGTTTTTTGTCATACTCAACTTTTATCTTTTCAGATAATCACGAAGATAATAAGTTAAAAGGAAAAGAACAAGAAAATGTATTGCATAAAATTCCCCTCCCATGGAGGGGCGGCGAAAATTCGAAAGAATTTTTGACGGGGTGGTTTTCAACAATATCATTTATCCTTCACCTTGATTATAGCTTTTCATGTTTCGGGCGGCGGCAAAGCCGCCGCCCGAAACATGAAAAGCTCTGAAAAAGAAAGTTACAGGCTGGATAATGGAAATTTATAAGATCGGGAATAATAGATTCCACTTGCGTCGAAAATGACAATAGCCAACAAACCATTAAAACATAAAACTATTCTTTTACATTACTTTAAAAACCTTAAATTTGCATCTTATCAAAAAATTGTAAAAAGCAAAGCAATATATATCATTATGACATCACAAGAGATTCGTCAAAAATTTTTAGATTATTTTCAAAGTAAAGGTCACCTTATCGTTCCTTCGGCTCCTATCGTGCTGAAAGACGATCCTACCCTTATGTTTTCCAACTCAGGAATGACGCAGTTCAAAGATTATTTTTTAGGGTACAAAGAACCTAAAGCCTCAAGAATTGCCGATACTCAAAAATGTTTAAGAGTTTCAGGAAAGCATAATGATCTAGATGATGTAGGTAGAGACACTTATCACCACACCATGTTTGAGATGTTGGGGAACTGGTCTTTCGGTGATTATTTCAAAAAAGATGCTATTGCTTTTGCCTGGGAATTGTTGACGGAAGTGTATGGAATTCCGAAAGAAAATCTTTATGTAACTATTTTTGAAGGTGATACCTCTGAAAATCTTGACAGGGATCAGGATGCTTATGATTTCTGGAAATCTCATATTTCCGAGGATAGAATTATCAACGGAAACAAAAAAGATAATTTCTGGGAAATGGGCGCAAGCGGACCTTGCGGACCTTGTTCTGAAATTCATGTTGATTTAAGAAGTGATGAAGAAAAAGCGGAAGTTTCTGGACTTGAACTGGTGAATAACGACCATCCTCAGGTTGTGGAAATCTGGAATCTGGTTTTCATGCAATACAACCGTAAAGCAGACGGAAGCCTGGAAAATCTTCCTGCCAAACATATTGATACAGGAATGGGCTTCGAACGTCTTTGTATGGCGCTTCAGGGAAAATCTTCCAACTATGACACCGATGTTTTCACTCCTCTGATTGCTAAAGTTGAAGAACTTTCAGGTAAAAAATACACAGGAGTTTTAGAGGACGAGAAAGATATTGCAATCCGTGTTGTGGTAGACCACATCAGAGCCGTTTCTTTTGCGATTGCAGACGGACAATTACCATCCAACGGAGGAGCAGGGTATGTGATCAGAAGGATTTTAAGAAGAGGAATTTCTTATTCTTACAGATTCCTGGATATGAAAGAGCCATTCCTTTATAAATTGGTTGCTGTGCTTCAGGAACAAATGGGCAAATTCTTCCCTGAATTGGAAAAACAAGGCGTTTTAGTGACTGAAGTGATTAAAAGTGAAGAGGAATCTTTCCTAAGAACGATTGAAACAGGATTAATCAGAGTTGAAAAATTAATCCAGCAGACGATTGCCAACAATACTAAAGTGTTGCCAACGGAAGAAGTTTTCGAATTATATGATACATACGGTTTCCCGGATGATTTAACGAGAATTATTGCTGAGGAAAAAGGATTAACGATTGATGAAAAAGGATTTGAAGTTGCTTTAAATGAACAAAAACAACGTTCAAAAGCTGATTCTGCTCAAAAAGTATACGATTGGGTAATTTTAGAAGAGCAGGAACCCAACTTCGTAGGTTATGACCAAATCGAAGCGGAAACTTATATTACAAAATACAGAAAAGTAGAAAATAAGGACGGAGAATTTTATCAGGTTGTGTTAAGCAATACCCCTTTCTACCCTGAAGGTGGTGGACAAGTGGGTGATAAGGGTGTTCTTGAAAATGCTGCTGAAAGTTTCGAAGTATTGGAAACGAAAAAGGAAAACGGATTGATTATTTCTTTAATCAACGGACTTCCTAAAGATGCAAGCGCTGTTTTCTACGCTAAAGTAAATGCGACCGACAGAAAGAATTCCCAGGCCAATCACTCTGTGACTCACTTGTTACACGAAGCGTTAAGAGATGTTCTAGGAACTCACGTTGAGCAAAAAGGTTCTTACGTTGGTCCTGATTATTTACGTTTCGACTTCTCTCATTTCAACAAAATGACGGAAGAAGAATTGGCTTTGGTTGAGGAAAAAGTAAACGCAAAGATCAAAGAAAGCATTGCATTACAGGAGTTCAGAAACATTCCGATTCAGGAAGCACTGGAAAAAGGTGCAATGGCTTTATTTGGTGAAAAGTACGGTGACAGTGTGAGAATGATCCAGTTTGGAAGTTCAAAAGAACTTTGCGGTGGAACTCACGTGAAAAATACAAGTGAAATTGGTCATTTCAAAATTGTTTCTGAAAGTTCTGCTGCTGCAGGAATCAGAAGGATTGAAGCGATTTCAGGGGATAAATCGGAAGAATATTTTAAAAATTTAGAAAAGCAGGTCACTGAACTTTCTCAGTTGCTAAAATCTAAAGATGTTGTTCGTTCTATCGAAAAATTAATCGAAGAAAATGCAACTTTGAAAGCTGAAGTTGAAGCCTTTAAAAAAGAAAAAGCTAAAGGAGAGATCGGTGACTGGAAAAACGCTTATGAGCAAAAAGGTGACAAACAGCTTTTGGTAAAGAAAACATCTCTTGATGCAGGTTCTGTGAAAGATATTGTGTTCCAGTTAAAGAGAGAGATCCCTACTTCTGTAACGATTATCCTTTCTGATGCAGACGGAAAACCAATGATTACCGTTGGAGTTTCTGATGATTTGGCAGCAAATTATCAGGCTGGAGCAATCGTAAAAGATTTAGCCAAAGAAATTCAAGGAGGAGGCGGTGGAAACCCAGGTTTTGCAACAGCAGGAGGAAAAAATCTTGATGGTTTGGAAAATGCTTATCAGAAGGCATTGAGCATTTAATATCTTGTTAAAAAGATTTAAGAAAATATAAAATAAAATTTTATTTCTCATTATTTAGGGAATTAAAAAATAAATAAAACCACTGTATCCTATTCAAATACAGTGGTTTTTATTTTTAACAAAAGATTATATTTTTTTGCAATCTTTTGTAACTTTCTTATCAATAGTTTTGTCTTATATATAAAAAAGCTAATGTCAAAACTTTTATCTACTCTATTTCTATTTTCCGCAGTATTCTTTTTTGGGCAGACTCAGCTCAAAGTAATCAACAAATCCAATAAGCAGCCCATTCATAATGCAGCAGTATATTGTGATGATGAGCTTTTAGGAAAAACAGATTTTAACGGTAACTTATCGTTAAAAACAAAATGTAAAAAGGTTGAAATCCTGGCCAGTAATTATGAAGATGTTTCGGCAGATGTAAAAAAATCAATGGAAATTTCTATGCAGCCTTTGTCCGAAAAAATGGATAATATTGATAAAGTCATTATCAGTGACAAAAGTGACCCTAAAGCACTAAGGATTTTGGATGAGGTAAATAAAAGAGCCAAAGAGAATTCTCCGAAATCTTTAGATTCTTATAATTTTAAATCATATTCTAAATTTTCTATTGATGTAGACAAAGACTCAATTGATACCTATAAAAATTTCTTAGCGGTCAGAAAAGATTCTCTTTCAAAAGTCGACAAGAAAGATTTCAAACAGAAAGAAAAGGATAAGAAAGATTCTTTGATTGCAGAAGATTTCATCAGTGCTTCGGAAGAAAGCCAGATGTTTCTTTGGGAAAAAGCGACCGAATACAAATATTCAAAAAACTTTGGTGAAAAAACGAATATTATCGACAACAGAATGTCCGGGTTTAAAAATCCGATCTATGAAGCTTTAGCCATTAACATCTCCAATTTAGACCGAATTCCGAGGCAATTGAGACCTGAAAACAGAAAGCTGTTCAACTTCTATCTTTCCGACACATTACAGCTTGACGGAAGAAAAACATATTTGATCAAGTTCAAGGAAATTACAGACAAAAAGAAACAAAACCCAAGAAAATTCAATGGGAAAATCTACATCGATTCTGAAACTTATGCTTTAAAGAAATTTGAAAGTATAAATAAAAAACAGAACGAAGGAAATATTGTTTCCGTCTGGAAACCTATTAACGGAAAATGGTTTTTAGATTCTGAAGATATTAAGGTGAAAATGGGAGATCAGAGTTTCGATACTTCAAAAAAAGACAGTTTAAAACCCGGAGAGAAGCCTAAATATAATCAAAAGAAATTTGGAAACTATCTCTATGTTAAAAACCGCTTCTTTGATTTCGATATTAACGGAGCACAAAAAGCATCAGAATTTAAAGGATATTCTCTGGAAATGAAGAATTCGGACGGAAGTCTTCTGGAAAAATACAGAACAGACAGTCTTACCGCCAGAGAAAGTGCAACATACACGAAAATTGACAGCTTCGTTCAGAAGAATGATTTTGAGAAAAAACTAAATACTTTAACGCAGCTCATGCGAGGGAATATCCGTTATAAAATGATTGATTTTGATATTACCAAGCTTTTCAGCTATGACAAATATCAAGGGATACGTTTAGGAGCAGGCCTGAAATTGAATGAAAACTTTAACAAAACCTTTTCTCCTGACGGTTATTTTGGGTACGGATTTAAAGATCATACATGGAAATATGGATTAGGTTTGGATGTGAAGCTTTCTGATAAAAGAACTTCTGTTTTCAGGCTTGATTATGTAGATGATGTTTTTGCAGCAGGGAGATTCAGCAACAATATGTGGGATATGATGATGAAAGTTTCAGATATGAATCTGGATCTTCATAATGGTACTTTTTATAAAAACCAAAAATGGGGAGCCTCATTCCTATACGATATTTCCAATTCACTAAGCATGAAAATTGCTGTGAATAAAGAAAAACAAAAGGCTCTTTTCGATTATCAGTATAAAAATCTCGGAAACAGCTTCGATAATACAAGCGCAACATTATCTTTAAAATTTGCTCCGAATGACAAAAACATCATGACACCAAGCGGAAAATATACCTACGAAAAAGCTTATCCGCAAATATTCCTGAATTATGAAAAAGGATTTGAAGCTTTAGGAGGAGATTTGGATTATAACAGATTGGACGCCTTGATTATTCACCAGTTCAGATCGAAATTAGGATACACCAATATCAAGCTTTTCGGAGGAATTTCTTCAGGAAACGCTCCGATATGGAAAAATTTTGAAATTGCAGGACAAAATGATGCGAATGTAGATCATTGGTATTCCAATATCAGCACACCTTCCAATTTAGGATTTGCGACGATGCCTTCAGGAGCTTTTTTTGCCGATAAATTTGCTGCCTTTAAAATTTCCCAGTCACTTCCATTCAGATTCAAAACTATCGGAGCAAGATATTCCAGTATCGAACTTGAATACCAAGCTGCTATTGGAAATTTAAAAGACAGAGAAAATCATCAGTTCCAGTTTCAGGTTTTAGATCATTATTATCAGGAAGTAGGATTAATGTGGAACCGATTTTTAGGAAGAAGCTTCGGAGTCGGATTCTCTTACAGATTAGGATATTACCAAACGACTCAATTTAAAGACAACTTTGGGATAAAAATTAAATTTAATCTTTTAAATTAAAGTTTATTTCTCATAAATAGTAAAATTATAAACAGAAACTTGCCGGTTTCTGTTTTTTTATTATCTTTCAAAAAAATAATCATGAAAAAAATACTCGTTGTCTGTTTCACAGCAATACTCCTTACAGCATGTCAATCCAAAAATGATAAAATCAGGAACTTTATAGACATGTACAACAGATCATCTTCTATGATGAGCAACTACATGATCAAGTCTACCAAAGCCATCGATTCCGGAAACGGTGAAATCACCATCGAAGTAAATACTTCAAATGAAGCAGGTGACGAAATGCAAGCAGATATGATGAAAACATCACTTCCACAGCTTATAGGACAAGCTATTAAAAGTGAACCTACAGGAAAAGAGCTTCTTAACAAAGGAGTAAAGTTTAATATTAAAATTTATGGTGTTGGCGCAAGACTTATAGCAGATGAAGTGCTTGATAACAAAAATATAAAAGGGGATGCCGGAAACGACCTCAAATCGATTTCTGCGGGAAGTTCCGGTCCTGATCAACTTAATGCTGTTCTCGATATTTTTAATAAAAATCTTCCGTCGGAAGATCCGTCTTCGGGAATAAAAATCAGCAGATGAAGAAAGCAATATTGTTTACACAGCTCAGGTTCCGGAAAGCTTCCAAAAATTGCTTAAGGTAGAAGGTGCTGAGCAAATTGTGAAAGATGAAATGCTCAGATCACCTCAAATTCAGCAGATTTTTTCCCAGACCGAAAGATTGGGAGTAAAGAATCTTATCTATAAATACACAGATTCTCAGGGAAAAAACATTAAGGACATCATCATTACTAAAGAAGATCTGAAATAATGAATGAAAAACCCGTTTGGAAAACCATTTTAAGTGTTGCTGTTTGTTTATTTGCGGTGATAAGACTTGCTATTACATGCAGTAAAACCTCAAACAGATCTTCATATTCTGATACCAGCTATGAGAATGTAAACTCTCTTATTCAGAATTACAGAAATGAGGATTTACAAAGTAATGATGAATCAAATGATTTATTTTACGAAAATTATGACAGTATAAATAAACTTAATGAGGCTGAAAAAGCAATTTTCCGTGTTGCAAAAGTGAAAAGTGACACCTTGGTTCCTATAGACCTTACTTCAAAAATAAGTGTAGAACCTAAAAGCTTTATCCAGAAAAATCATGATGACTCTTTACAAATGGCCGTAAAGCTTCCCGATAATACAAGCATATTTCTCCATGCATATTCTTCTAAAGACGACATGATGGATAATTTTAAAGCATTAAAAAGGAAAAAAAATATTGCCAACATACAAGTGAAGGTTGATGATCCCAACTCCAAATTCGTAGGCTACACCTATCAGTACGGAGGAAAAAAATATAATGGCTATGCCTTATTGGCAACAGAAAATGGACAGTTTACTTCTCTTGAATTTGAAAACAATAAACTATCTAAGGAAGATCTCCAAATGAAAGCCATTACTTTTGTTTCTCAGATTGCTAAATAAAAGACTCCCGGAAATCCGGGAGTCTTTTATTTTAGTTGCCAAAGAATATTCCTATAAAACATGCTATTAATATCAATTAACAAAACTTTTCTAAAACCATAAATATTACTAATTTTGAAAAGTTTTTTATGAAAAGGATTTTATTGTTTCTATGTTTCTTTGTTTATGTTTTTGGTTATTCCCAATCAAAAATCACATCCATTGAAACCGTTATCATTGAAGATAAAAGTGATCCGATAGCCTTGGAAATTCTAAAAAAAGTAAACGCCCTTTTTAAACAAAACTCTCCTAAATCCCTGGATTCTTATTCTTATAAATCTTACGAAAAAGTTTCTTTAGACATAGATGAAGACAGTATTTCACAGTTTAAAAAATTTTTCGACAATACCCTTTTTAAGAAGAAAAGAGAACAGGATTCTCTCAATAATATTACCGTACGGCAGATATTTTCAAAAAGCAAACTTTTCCTCTGGGAAAGAGCCCAGGAATTTTTGTACTCAAAAAAATACGGTGAAAAGATCAATATTCTGGATAACAGAATTTCCGGTCTTAAGCAGCCTATCTACGAAATGCTCGCGCTCCAGCAAAGTAACAGAGATGTCGTTCCTGACCAGATAAAGTATGAAAACAGGAGACTTTATCGTTTTTTCCTTACTGACACGGTTGAAATGGACGGAAGAAAAAATTTTGTCATCCGTTTCCGGGAAGTTAATTATAAGAAAAACGACAAGAAAAGAAAATACAACGGTGCTATTTATATTGATACCGAAACCTATGGTATCAAAAAAATTGAAAATTTCAGTAAAAATAAAAACGACGGAATCATTACCAGTACATGGGTTTTTTACAGCAATAAATGGTTTCTTGCCCAGGAAACTGTAAAGCTGAAAATGAGTAATATGGTAATGGAAGAGGAGAATAGAGAAAAACACGAGAAAAAGGATAAAAAGACTTTCGGCACTTATGCTTTTCTCACTTCCAGATATTTTGATTTTCAGTCCCCTATCCAGCAAAACAAAAGCGATTTCAAAGGGTATACTTTTACCGTAAAAAATGCAGACGGCAAAACATTAAGTCAATACAGAACAGATCCTTTAACGGAGAGAGAAACCAGTACGTATGCAACGATAGACAGCCTTGGAAAGATTTATAATATTGACAATAAAGCTCAGGTTTTGTCAGGTTTACTAAACGGACAAATACGGGTGGGAAGCTTAGATTTTGCAATTGATGAAATTGTAAACTACAATGCCTATGAAGGTTTCAGAGTCGGATTAAAGACCAAGCTTAATGAAAATTTTAATCCCTATTTTTCCCCCGATTATTATTTTGCTTATGGTTTCAAAGATGATCAGTGGAAATATGGAATTGGGTTAGATATTAAAACTACTTTAGAAAAGAATTCATTTTTCCGTATTGAGCATTATAATGATGTAACCGCTTCCGGAGAATTCTACCGAAAACTCTGGAGCTTCAAGATGCGAACATCCAACTATGGAAATAATCTTAATAACAGCAGATACTTTCAGTTTAAAGGGGTCGCAGTCTCTTATACGAATGATCTGACTAATGCACTGACCTTGGTTTCCAACGTAAGAAGAAATTCAGAAAAAGCAATGTTTGATTACGATTTCAGAGATAAAGGCAACGCTTTTGATAACTTCAATACTCTGATCACCCTAAAATATTCTCCGAATTCCACCAATATCATGACTCCGCAGGGAAAATCCTTGCTGGATCAGAAATTTCCTGAGTTCTACCTGAATTATGAACAAAGCTATAAGATCTTCGGAGGAGATCTCAATTATTCCCGTTTCGACCTGCTTTTTCTTTACAATTTAAAAACCATGTTGGGAACAACAGGCTTCAGGCTTTATGGAGGAATGGTTTTTGGAGCGGCCCCGATCTGGAAAAATTTTACAATGAACGGACTGGCTTCTCCGCGAAACGACTTCAACTTCAACCTTACCTCCTATCTTGGTTTTGCAACTCTGGAAGGAGGAAAATATTATAATGATAAATTTGTAGCTTATTACTTAACTCACAAGCTTCCGTGGTATTTTAAAAGCTTCGGGCAGAATATTTCAAGTTTTGACTTTGTACTTCGCGGAACCATTGGTAATATGGAACATCCTGAATACCATGATTTCAGATACAGAACACTTAACAGATTGTATCAGGAAGTCGGATTGGAATGGAACAATTTTCTTTCCAGTTATTTTAATTTAGGATTGTTTTACAGGGTCGGTTATTATACAACACCGAATTTTAAGCAAAATTTTGCGATACAGTTTAAACTCAAATTATTGGAATTTTAAAATCAGCATATGCAAAAAATAGAAATAAAAGCAGATCAGTTTTTCGAATTATTAAAACTAAAGGACACCTCCATGTGGGAAATTTTTGCCCAAATGATTGATGGAAATGAAAAAGAAATTATTTTTCTTGATGGTGAAGATAAAATCCTTTTCAACTACATTCTTCCTTCCACAAAAGAAAAAATGGAGGAAGACAGAAAAGAATTCTCAAAACAGTTTGCTGATAAACTGGCTAATTTAAACTAAAAAATATTGCGCAGAATGTCATTCTGACGAAGGAATAATCTCTTAAATACAAAAGATTCTTCACTTCACTTTGCTTCACTCAGAATGACATTCCGTATATTATTCTACCTTTATTTCAAAAATTCTTCCAAAGTTTTCTTTGCTTCAGCTACATCATGTACTCGAAGGATTTTAGCTCCTTGCTGCAATACCTTTAAATGAAGTTTCTGAGTTTCTTCATTAATATCTAAAGGAGATTTTCCCAATGGTTTATAAATAAAAGATTTCCTTGAAATCCCGATCAACAGAGGAAACTTTCCAAAACCAAGATATTTTACCTCTTCAAGCAGCTTCATCTGGTCTTCTACTGTTTTTCCAAAACCAAAGCCGGGGTCTAATATAATATCATTAACTCCCATTTCTAATAATTGCTTTGTTTTTTCAGAGAAGTATTGATTAACAGATAATGTGATGTCCTGAAATTTTATTTTATCATGCATGGTTTCGTAGGTAGGATTCACATGCATCAAAATATATGGAAGTTTTATTTCAGCAGCTGTTTTAAACATATTCTCATCAAATTGTCCTCCGGAAATATCATTAATAATATCTATGCCTTCATTATAACCGAATTTTACCGTTTCGGCGTAAAAAGTATCTAAAGAAATCAGAGCTTCAGGAAACTCCTTTTTAGTTAAGGAAATTATTTTACCGATTCTTTCAATTTCCTCTTTACTGCTTAAAAACTCTGCATTCGGGCGGGTCGACTGCGGTCCAATGTCAATAATCTCAGCCCCTTCTTTTAATAATTGTTCAGCATGCTTCATTGCTGAGGTTTCATTATTGAATTTTCCGCCATCTGAAAAAGAATCCGGAGTAAGATTCAGGATCCCCATGATTTTGGGAAAAGACAGATCTACGATTCTTCCATTACAGTTCAAAGAATGCTCATTGATAGATGATGAAATATTTTGCATATACAAAAATACTAACTTCCGGCTTCCCTCCCCTAACTTCCAGCTAAAAAACTAAATCCTTATTCCTGCTACCTAAAACCTATTTTGTATCTTTGAAAGATTAAGAGAATTTATGCTAAAGACATCAATACAATTCGAAAAAATTATCAGTCAGTGTCGTGATTTGTTTGGTAAAAAATTACAAGATTACGGAGCAGCCTGGAGAGTACTAAGACCCAGCTCAATTACGGATCAGATCTATATTAAAGTCAACAGAATCCGTACCTTACAAATGACCGATAAAAAAATGGTGGATGAAAGTGAGGAGGATGAATTTATTGCGGTTGTTAACTATTCCATTATTGGGCTTATTCAGCTCGAAAAAGGTCTTGCCAATGATTTCAGCGAAAATAAGGACGAAATCTTAGCGCTTTATGATAAATATGCCAATGAAGCTCAAGCTTTGATGGAAAGAAAAAACCATGATTATGGTGAAGCGTGGAGAGATATGAGGATTTCTTCCATCACGGATTTAATTTATCAAAAGGTATTAAGAACAAAACAAATTGAAGACAATCAGGGGAAAACCATTGTTTCTGAAGGTTTAGACGCGAATTATTTTGATATGCTTAATTATGCTGTTTTCTGC
This sequence comes from Chryseobacterium sp. Y16C, assembly GCF_022488405.1. Taxonomy (NCBI): domain Bacteria; kingdom Pseudomonadati; phylum Bacteroidota; class Flavobacteriia; order Flavobacteriales; family Weeksellaceae; genus Chryseobacterium; species Chryseobacterium sp. Y16C. The sequence continues at coordinate 4,650,182 of NZ_CP092711.1, read as the reverse complement.
CTGATCAAATTCTCTGAAAAAGAAGAAAAAACCGAACCAAAAACTATTTAATATGTTAAAAGCTTTATTACGCTTCATTATTGGAATTATTTTCATTCTTTCGGGCTTTGTAAAAGCGGTGGACTTAGTAGGTTTTTCTTTCAAGATGGAAGAATATTTCGCTCCCAATGTCTTTGATATGCCTTTTTTAGAAAAGTTTGCATTACCACTTTCTGTATTTGTGGTTATTTTGGAGCTGCTTTTAGGATTTATGCTCTTATTAAAGTTAAAATTAAAATTCACGCTGTCTTCACTGATTGCGCTTTGTATTTTCTTCGGATTCCTTACTTTTTATTCCGCTTATTTCAACGTAGTAACGGATTGCGGATGTTTTGGAGATGCTATTAAATTCACTCCATGGCAAAGTTTCATTAAAGATGTTGTTCTTCTGGTCGGCTTAATTGTCGTATTTATCTTATACAGAAAAGAATTCAAGAAAAAAGACTCTTACAGCTACAGCCCTAAAAAAGAATCCAATACATTCAAATATATTCTTTTAGGATTGTTTTCTATAGTAATGATCTTAATTGGAGCACACGGAATTATTCATGAACCTCTTATCGACTTCCGCGATTACAAAATTGGAACTGACATACAGGCCGAAAAACAGAAAATCAGCAAAAATCCTTTAGTTTACAAAACTTTTTACAGCCTTAAAAATGAGAAAACAGGAGAAATTGTAAAGATTAACCAGGATAATTATATCAAAGAGACCAAATACTGGGCAGAAGGTTCTCCATGGAAAATAGAAGAAGGAAAAAATGAATCTGTTTTAATAAAGCAAGGCTACAAATCTGAGATTGTCAAATTGAAGATTGAAGATCCTACCGGAATTGATCTGACAGAAAGCATCCTTCATGCTCCTAAAGCCATTTTGGTATTTTCATATGCTCCTAAAGATGTTTCTCCAGAGCTGTTAAAACAGGTGGAAGCAAAAGCAAAATCTCAGGGAGCTACAGTGGTTTACGGAGTTTCAACTATTGCAACAACCTTCAAAACAATTCCGAATGCAATGATGGACGGAACAGCTATTAAAACGATTGCCAGAAGTAATCCTTTTGTTCTGATCCTTGAAAACGGAAAAATTACAGACAAACTTCCTGCAAAAGATTACCTGCAGTAATTGGAAAAATTTTAAAACACTAAACTTTTAATATAACATTGTAAGAATGCAAAAATCAAATAAACCTATTGCGGGTTATCATTTATTAATGATACTTTCTTCTGTAGACGGAGAATTTGCTCCTGAAGAAGGTCTGCTTATTCAGCAATATCTGGCAGATGAATTTCCTTTCAGAATGAATCTTGATAATGAACTTGAAACGTTGGCTCTTTTACAGCCCGAAGAATGGAAAGATCATTTTGAGTTTCACGCACGTTGTTTTCATGAAGATTCAACGGAGAGTGAGCGTGAAAAATTTGTACAGTTTGCAAAGTCTTTAATAAAAGCAGATAATGTGGTAACTGATGCAGAACATACGTATTATAAGCTTTTAAAAAATTTATGGAATATTAATTAATAATTGAAAATTAGAGATTACAAGTAGAAATTAGTAAAAACACGAACTTCTAACCTCTAACAATCTAACTTCTAAATAAAAAACTATGAGAAGAAAAATAGTTGCAGGAAACTGGAAAATGAACAAAAACGTAATTGATGCTCAACAATTAATGACTCAATTATTAGAATATAAAAACAATAATACGACCAACTGCGAAGTTTGGATTGCTCCTCCTGCATTATATTTAATGATGGCAAAAGATATCTTCGAAAAGGATGAAATCGGAGTATTTTCTCAGGATATGAGTGAGCACGAAAGTGGAGCTTATACCGGAGAAATTTCTGCTGATATGCTTGAGTCTATTGACGCTACTGGTTCATTAATCGGACATTCTGAAAGAAGACAATACCACGGTGAAACAGACTCTCACTGCAACAGAAAAGTAAAATTAGCCTTAGACAAAGGTTTAATTCCTGTGTACTGCAACGGTGAAACTTTAGAACAAAGAAAAGCGGGCCAGCATTTTGAGGTGGTAAAAAACCAGACAGAAGTTGCTCTTTTCACCCTTTCTGCTGAAGAAATTAAAAAAGTAGTAATCGCTTACGAACCGGTTTGGGCAATCGGAACAGGTGAAACTGCAACACCTGAACAAGCTCAGGAAATCCACGCTCACATCAGAGGAATTATCGCTGCAAAATATGGACAGGAAGTGGCTGACGAAGTTTCTATTCTTTATGGAGGTTCTGTGAAACCTGATAATGCAAAAGAGATTTTCTCTCAACCTGATATTGACGGTGGTCTTATCGGTGGAGCTGCTTTGAAATTAGAGGATTTCTCTAAGATTATTGAGGCTTTTAACTAGTTTAAATACAATATTATAGAAAAGATCGCCCTTGGGCGATCTTTTCTATTTTTCCTAATAAATTAGGAAAAATAGATCGGCGGCATCTTCGATGCCGCCGATTCAAAAAAAATCTAATTATTGAATATCGACTATATACATTTCACCTTTATCCTGTTTACCCGTTTTAGGTAAAGTTTTTGTTTTAGGATTTCCGTTTCCGTCATCTGCAACCCCGAAATCATCATCATTAAAAACGGCCAGTTTATTATTTCCTAAATACACAATTCCTTCGAATTTATCGTGCTCATAACCAATTTTGGCAACCAAATCAACGGCTAACGTTTTCGTAACAGGTTTTAATCCTGCAGCGTTGATTTCATCCCAGGTAGACTGTTCAAGGGTTTTTCCATTGATCTTCATTCCGTCTACTGCCGTTAAATCCGTTCCCGAAACATCCGAAGCATTGGCCAAATTGATTCTGTACACTTTTTTAAGTCCACCCACAGAACCAAAATTCCCGTCTCTTTCGATTACCAGAAATTCAGTATTACTGATTGGGGTAATATCGCAAACGGAATCAGAAGCTCCTCCATCCTGTCTGTATAAGTATTGTTTGGTTTGACCCGTTGCCAAATCAAAAGTCACAATTCTGGTTAAAGTCGTATTTGTTGCCAGAGCTTTTGTAGGAACATACATGGTAGACTGCATCGTACCTACCAACTTTTTTCCATCGGGTGTCATACACATCCCTTCCATTCCACGGTTGGGTCTTCTTTTGGCAAAAACAGCAGGAAGTTTTCTTGTTCCGGTATTTACGCCAATCGGACTGATTCTCTCCAGTTCTACTCCATCTGCGCTATAATGAACAATATGAGGACCATATTCATCAGAAACCCAGAAAGTACCATCTTTTGCTGCCACAATACTTTCACTATCCAGTCCATAATTATCCGTTCCTAAAACACTTCCGTCTGCAGCATAAGCAATTTCTCCCGTACTTCCCATTCCTACAGGATTTGGAAGACCGGTAATCGGCTGTCCAGAAGGATTTTTAAGCTTGATATATTTAATTACCTCAATATTGCCGCTTGCATTGATTTTAAAATGCATAATGGTCGGTGTAAAATCCGGGACAAGGATTTTAATTCCATTCGAGTAGGCTACATTCGGACCACGATCGGTAATTACATAAAATTCTCCTTTCTGCGTGGGGTGCGCTGTTGCTCCGGAACCGAAACCTCCATTGATGATATTAACTCCGTTCAATGTTTTTAGCGTTGAAAAAGGAAATTCCTGCGGAAGTTTAGAATAGTCAATATCCTGATTGATTGCATTATCATCATTGTTACAGGCAGCCAAAGCCATACAGGCAAAAACAGGTAATAAGAATTTTTTCATGAGTCGCTTTTTATTGGATGCGAAAGTAAATAATGATTGTAAACTGATGTTGAATGGAATATTAAATTTCTTTTGTCTTAAACTTTTATTTCAAAATTTGGAAACAAATACCCGGTCGGTTTTTAGAATTTCAAAATTCCCCTCCTTTGGAGGGGGGCGAAAATTCAAAGAATTTTTGACAGGGTGGTAAAAATAAATTGTAAATAATCAATGTATAGAAATCACTATATTTCACTGTTAATAAAGCTCTTAGTTACAATCAAAAAAAATAAAAAAACGCACCAAATACCTTGATGCGTTTTCAATATTTTTAAAGAAAAATTATTTTTTCTCTTTAGATCTCTGTAATACCTCATCTACCATTCCGTAGCCTTTTGCTTCTTCAGAAGTCATCCAGTAATCTCTGTCAGAAGCTTTCTCTACCCAATCAAATGTTTGCCCAGAATGTTCAGCAATGATGTCATATAATTCTTTTTTAAGCTTCAACATCTCTCTCAGGTTGATCTCCATATCAGAAGCCACCCCTTGAGCTCCTCCTGAAGGCTGGTGAATCATCACTCTTGAATGCTTAAGAGCAGAACGTTTACCGTTTTCACCCGCAACCAATAATACAGCTCCCATTGAAGCGGCAATTCCTGTACAGATTGTTGCTACATCTGGCTTAATGATTTGCATGGTATCATAAATTCCTAATCCTGCATATACACTTCCACCAGGAGAATTGATATAAATTTGAATATCTTTTGAAGGATCTGCACTTTCTAAGAATAGAAGCTGAGCCGTTACGATATTAGCAACCTGGTCATCAATGCCTGTACCTAAGAAGATAATTCTGTCCATCATTAGACGCGAAAAAACGTCCATTTGGGCAACATTTAATCTTCTTTCCTCCATAATGTATGGTGTAAGATTTGTCGGTCCAAACATTCCCATATACTGATCGGTTACCAAACCGTTGTTTCCTAAATGCTTTACAGAGAAGTCTCTGAATTCTTTTTTAATGTCCATATTTCTATTGGTATTATTTTAAATTTTTTTCAAAGTTTAAATTACAACTTTTATTCCTAAAATTATATAAGACTTTTTGTCACAGAAGATCAATGATTAATAAACAGTTTGTCTGAAATTATCTTTTTCTGTCCCCGTAAATACCTTTAATCGGAGAATATTCAATAATATCGCTCAAACGCATGGAAGCCTGTTTCAACAATGTTATTTTTTGAAGCAGTTCAAAATACTTTACGGGATCAGAATCCCGGTGTTCATCAAGCTCTCTGGCTGTCTGTTTTATTAAATAATCTATATATCTGTATTTATGAAGCAATACATCTCCTTGTACCTGCTCAGCAATTTTGTCCCCGTAATTGGGCGGATAAATATTTCGGGAAGCCCAGTTTTCAAGATCATCCAACGGAATTAATGCATCCACAACTTTTGAAGTAATCTCTTCATCCATAAAAGATACAAAAAAGTTTCCGCTTCTCAGTTCGTCATTTTGAATCCCCTCCTTTACCTGATCAATGATCACTTCATTTCCCTTTACTAAAAATTCATAATGCTCTTCTTCAAAATGCTGCAGAATTTCTTCAATGACGGTGATTTGATATTCTTCATTGTGATCATCTTTTCTTTTCAGAATTACATCTCCAAACATCAGCATATGATCTACAAGCTTGTTTTCCATAAATAGGACATCATACAAAAACGGATCCCCCTTTTCTTCATCCAAAGGTACAATCTCCATTTTCACAGGAGCCGCATTTTCCTTCTGCTGCTGAACGTGCTGATTCTGATTTTGGGTCACCTGGCGCTGAACATCAAGCTCATTAAACAAACTCTGTTCAGAAAGCCCGAATTTATTGGAAACTTCTTTTAGGTAAACCTCTCTTTTTAAGGCATTTTGAACAAAACCAACTGATTTTACAATATCTCTGATGGCTTCTGCCTTTTTAATCGGATCATTCCCGACTTCTTTTAAAAGAATTTCTGCCTTAAAATCAATAAAATCCATCGCTTCATTTTCGATGAATTTTTCTACATATTCCTGCGGATATTTTCTTGCAAAAGAATCAGGATCATCGCCATCTGGAAACAGAAGAACACGAATGTTCATGCCTTCCGTCAATAACATATCAATGCTTCGGAAGCTGGCTTTAATTCCGGCATTATCCCCATCAAAAAGAATCGTAACGTTTTCCGTTAATCTTTTGATGAGCTTAATCTGCTCTGTTGTCAAAGATGTTCCGGAACTGGCCACAACGTTTTCAATTCCCGACATATGAAGGGAAATCACATCCATATATCCTTCTACCAAAAGGCAGACATTCTTTTTAGAAATCGCCTGCTTACTTTGGTTTAATCCATAAAGAACATTGGATTTGTGATAAATTTCGGTCTCCGGAGAATTAAGATATTTTGCGGTCTTAACATTATTTTTAAGAATTCTCGCTCCAAAACCTAAAACCCGCCCCGAAAAGCTGTGAATCGGGAAAATGACTCTTTCTCTGAAACGGTCTACTCCTGCAGGGGTATTTTCCGGAAAAATGGAAAGTCCGGACTTTTCTAAAATCTCTTTGGAATAGCCTTTTTCTAAAGCATATGTTGTAAAAGCATTTTTCTTTTCGGGAGAATATCCGAGCTGAAATTTTTTGATGATATCATCCCGAAGTTCACGTTCTTTGAAATAAGATAGTCCGATAGCTTTTCCCTCTTCAACCTCCCATAGGAAATTTTGGAAATAGTCATTCGCAACTTCATGAATCTTATATAGTAAATCTCTTTCGGACTGTGCATTTTTGGCCTCTTCCGAAAAGTCTTTCTGATCTTCTTCAATTTCAATTCCATACTTTTTAGCAGCATGGCGAAGCGCTTCAGGATAGGTGAAATTCTCAATTTCCATCAAAAAAGAAATAGCAGTCCCTCCTTTTCCGGTTGAGAAATCTTTCCAGATCTGTTTAGCTGCAGAAACTACAAAACTCGGTGTTTTTTCATCATGGAACGGACTGAGTCCTTTATAATTAGACCCTGCCCTTTTCAGCTGCACATATTCGCCAACAATCTCTTCTACTCGTATTGTTGAAAATATTTTATCTATGGTCTGTTTGGAAATCATAAGACAAAAATATACAAATTTATATTGAAATTGATACATTTACAGACAACTCAATACTGGGTCTTAGTAATTTTTTGATTTTTAAATGATTTAATTTTTAATTATTTTTGAAAATTAAAAATCAGGCTTTAAATTGGCAGAAAACAACTACAAAACCTTTAACATTTATAAACCATCAACTGGTTTTGTATGGACACGCGCAAGAATATGTTATCTTCTAATCGTTTTTCCATTACTACTTATAGGTTTTGTTCTGTATGTTTTAAAAATTCCTGATCAGGAAATTCCAAAATGGTTTTCATGGATCATCACTCCTCCCTTATGTATTGGTATTATTGGCGGTTTCATTAATGTATTTTTCCCTGAAGAATTAAAAGGTAAAATAGAAGGCAAGCTTATTTTCGAAAATGAAAAAATAACGATTGATAACGAGATTTTTTTTATTAAGGAATTAAAACATCTTGAAATTGTACAAAATAACCATGAAGGTAGATATATTTATAGAAATGGCTTTAGCGGAATGTTTTCGCAGGGCTGTAATAATATTCTAAAGATTCGGGATTTAAATAATCAAGAAAGAAAATGTTTTTTCCAGATAAGACAGCCTAGGGAACTTTTACAGATATCAAATCAGTTAAATCATTACATAGACAACTATGGCTTGCTTTCAAAAGAGGCAAGAAATCATATATTAAATTATAATTGAAATGGAATTTACAATCAATACAATAGAAGACTGGCAAAAAATAGCAGACACCATTATTCCTCAGTTACAGCATAATATTTTCCTTTTAAAAGGAAACTTAGGTGCCGGAAAAACCACTTTCACACAATTTTTACTTAAGAATTTGGGAAGTACTGATGAAGTAAATTCTCCAACCTATTCTATTGTGAATGAATACAATACTCCAAAGGGAAAAGTATATCATTTTGATCTGTACCGATTAAAAAATATAGAAGAAGTTTATGATATTGGGATTGAAGAATATCTCGATAATGCTTTTCTGTGTATTATAGAGTGGCCGGAAGTGTATGAAGATGAGCTTTACGGACTTAAATACCACGAAATGAGCATTGTAAATACCGGTGAAAACAGAGAAATTTCATTCGATTAAATATTATGTATCTTTGCTTATTGAATTCAATTGACAAATAATTATCTGTAAGATATAATTTAAGATGAGTACTACAAATATTTTCACCCCTTTTACTGAGGAGGAACTGATCCCCAAAGCGGAAAAGCTTGAGGTGATTAAAAAAGGTAAACAGTTCAGTATTGGAGTTCCAAAAGAAACCTGCCTTAATGAAAGGAGGACCTGTATTACACCAGATGCTGTACAGGTTTTGGTAGAACATGGTCATGAAATTATTATAGAATCCGGAGCCGGACAAGGTTCGTTTTTTACAGATTTACAATATGCTGAATCGGGGGCCAGAATTACAAACGATCCGAAAGAAGCATTCGGACAGGATTTAATTTTAAAAGTTAACCCGCCTACAGAAGACGAAATTGAATTTATGAAACCGAATACCTATTTGGTTTCTGCACTTCAAATTAATCTGAGAGATAAAGATTATTTCCTAAAACTGGCAGAGAAAAAAGTAAATGCCATCGCTTTCGAATTCATTGTTGATGAATATAAGCAACTATCTTTGGTACGATTAGTTGGAGAAATTGCAGGTACGGTTTCCATCCTTTATGCTTCAGAGCTTTTAGCTTTATCAAATGGTTTAATGTTGGGAGGAATTACAGGGGTAAGACCTGCCGAAGTAGTGATCTTAGGAGCAGGAATCGTAGGAGAATTTGCAACAAAAGCAGCCATCGGTTTAGGAGCAAGTGTAAGGGTTTTTGACAACTCACTTTCCAAACTAAGAAGACTCCATACCATTGTGGACAGCAGAGTTCCCACTTCCATTATCGATCCTAAAGAGCTCCGTAAAGCATTAAGACGTGCCGATGTAGTTATAGGAGCACTGCCAAGATTAAATATGACTCCGATTGTGACGGAAGATATGGTGATGAAAATGAAAAAAGGAAGTGTTATCATTGATATTACGATTGATAACGGAAAAGTGATCGAAACTTCTGAACTCACTACTATGGAAGATCCTTATGTCATTAAACATGGCGTTATCCATTGCGGACTTCCGAATCTTACCTCAAGAATGCCAAGAACAACAACAAAAGCTATCTCCAATTTCTTCCTTTCCTATATTTTAAACTACGACGAAGAAGGAGGTTTCGAAAACATGCTGGTTCGCAAAAATGAAATGAAGCAAAGTCTTTATATGTACAAAGGAAGACATACGAAAAAAATCATCTGCGACCGTTTCGGACTTACTTATCATGATATCAATCTTTTAATTTTCTAATGAAATCGCCAAGGTTAGGAAACAAAATCTTCAAACATTTGACGCGATTCCATACGGCCTTTAAAAAGTAACAACTACGTATGAAAAAACTTAAATTCTACTTAATAGGTCTCATTCCGGGACTTGCTATTGTATTTTTTGTCTTAAATAAAAAAGGAGCAAGCTGCAGCGGTTACCTTCCCAACAGCCGTGTAATTGCCGAAACCTTATCCAAAGATTTCAAGTATTCCGAAAATTTTAAAGCAGAAATGAATACACTAAAAATCAATGAAAAATTCTTAAAAGACAGCATTATTACTCTTGGAAAAGTAGATTTTGACAGAAGTCATGCCCAAAAACAGCCTTGCCCGGATTATGTTTTGGTGTATCCCGAGAAAAATCCCACGTATGAAATCACTTATGAAAAATGTGAGGAAAGTGTGACACTGAATTCTTTGAAGAAATTAAAATAAGTAACAATTATTTTAACAATAAGGATTTTAAAAGCATTCAAAAGAGTTTTACTTTAATCAAATAACAGCAATAATCTTACAAAATATCTCTGATATTGATTCAATTAACCTTAATAACTTAATGTTCTTAATGGTTAAAACTAAGCTCATTGTAAGAAAATATTGAGATGCTTCGACTCCGCTCAGCATGACATTGTTAAATTAATAGAATAAACTATGGAAGGCAACTACTACATGATTCATGATTATCTGATCTTCATCGGAGTATTTGCTATTTTCTTTTTTGTGACGGTAAGTATTTATTTGTTCAGTCAGAATCAAAAATTTAAGATCCGTAATGCGAAACTTTCGGAAGCCAATAAAATAATCCAGCAACGACTGAATGAAGTACAGCTTGAGCATATCGGAACAAAATTAAATCCGCATCTTTTTAAAAACATTTTAAACTCTGTTCAGTCTCATGCCTATCAGACATATATGTCTTTAGACAAGCTTGCCAACGTTCTTGACTATATTTTATACGAAAGCAACAGTAAATTTGTAAGCCCAAAAGATGAGCTGAACTTTGCTTTAAGTCTCATTGAGATCAATAAAATAAAAGTAAATCCTCTTTTTGATTTCAGAATCAAATCTAAAATCAATAAGTCTGATGAGATTTATGAAGAGAAAGTTTTTGCGCCACTTCTTTCGGTTGATCTGATTGAAAATGCTTTTAAGCATACTGATTTTCTTGCCCAGGATTCATTTATTTCCATTCAGATGGAGCTTGAAGATCGTATTTTCACCATGAGAGTAAGCAATAAGGCTTCTTTAAAAAATGTGCTGGAAAAAGAAAAAAGCGGCTTTGGAAGCCAGTCTTTGGATCAGCGATTAAAAATGATCTACAATAACCATTATTCCCTTCAAAAACATTCAAAAAACGGTATCTTCACGGCAGAATTAAAAATTAATCTGGGAGAATTCTATGATAAAATGCGTTATTCTTGATGATGAATTACTGGCAATCAGCTATTTAAAACTTCTATGCGAGCAAATTGATAACGTAGAAGTTGTAAAAGCATTTAATGATCCCAAAGTATTTTTAAACGAAATTAATGAACTGGATTGCAACATCTGTATTTTAGATATCGAAATGCCGGGAATGACTGGCTTACAGGTCGCTGAATTAATTCCGGACTCAAAGAAAATCATTTTTACAACCGCTTACAAAGAATACGCAGCCGAAGCATTTGATCTGAATGTTGTGGATTATGTAAGAAAACCTATCAAAAAAGAACGCCTGATACAGGCATTTGAAAAAGCAAAGGATCTACTTCAGAATTCCCAGAAGAAAAGCCTAATCGAGTGGAATACCAACATTGGTAAAACCATTATTTTTACGGAGCAGATTGCCTATATAAAAACTTCCGAAATTGATAGCCGAGACAAGGATATCATTCTAAATGACGGAACCACGATTGTTTTAAAAAACCTGAATTTTAAAAATCTTCTTGAGATGCTTCCTTCAAAAGATTTTGCCCAAGTCAATAAAAAAGAAATTATTGCCCTGTCTTCTATTAAAGCTTTTTCTACCAACGAAATTATCACAACCATCACGACAGAAGGAGAAGCTTTCCTGAAATTGCAAATTGGAGAAACGTATAAAAATTCATTAATGGAAATGTTTGGCAGGTAGATTTTCCAGACCTTTTTGCTTTTATTACAGAATTTGTCGGTTTCATTGCACCCTGTATTTTAAATTGTTTTACCCGTGTACTTTTGCATCCGGTTGAATAATTTTATACATGAAAAAATTTCTCTATGCTGGTGGAATGCTTATTTCCAGCCTTTGTTTTTCACAAGAAGCAAATTCTAAGATCAAGGCGTCATTTTTTGACGGAATTGCTGTAGCGGGGTATGTCGATCACGGAGCTTTCATCAATTTTACCGGACCGAACATCAGTTTTAAAAATAAAGATTTAAAACTAATATTGGGAATGCTTCCTTCTCTTAGAATTAAAGAAGACAAGTCGTCAGGAACAAGAAACAGTGTCATTACACCGAATCTGGGAGCAGGTTTAACAGTCGTTTATAAAAAATGGGCAGTACAGCTTCCTGTTTACTACAATTCCAAAACAGCAACTCAAAATGGCACCTGGAAAGCAGGAATTGGGCTTGGATATTCTCTCAGGTAGATTTTCATTACATTATTTGTGACATTGATTACATTTTAGAAATAAAAACAATTATCATAATTATATTCTTATCAACTTTGCATAAAATATCTGGAATCATGAACTTGGGAAAATACAAAAACATTATTTTTTATATCACTACCATCGCAGTTTTTTCCTGCCTGATGTACTTTTTTATTGTGGAAGGACAGACTTTAGAAGTGAAGGAAAATATTGTGACAAAAATCAGCGGTGGATCTACCTGGGATAATTTTTTAGAATCTTTCAAAACTAACCTTCACCATCCATTGGCTCTACTGTTGGCACAAATTGTCACCATCATATTGGTAGCAAGGCTTTTCGGATGGATATGTATGAAAATAAAACAGCCTTCTGTAATTGGAGAAATGATTGCCGGTATTGTTTTAGGTCCCTCGCTTTTGGGAATGTACTTTCCTGAATTTTCAGCATTTCTTTTTCCAAAAGAATCTTTAGGTAATCTACAGTTTTTGAGTCAGATAGGATTAATCCTGTTTATGTACATCGTAGGAATGGAACTGGATCTGAGTGTTTTAAGAAAAAAAGCGCATGATGCCGTTGTCATCAGCCATGCGAGTATTATCATTCCTTTCGCTTTAGGAATCGGGCTTTCATATTACATCTATCAGGAATTTGCACCACAGGGAATTCAGTTTACATCTTTTGCTTTATTCATCGCTATTGCAATGAGTATAACGGCATTTCCTGTTTTAGCAAGAATTGTTCAGGAAAGAAACCTTCAAAAAACAAAGCTGGGAACAGTCGTGATTACTTGTGCTGCAGCCGACGATATTACAGCATGGTGTATTTTGGCAGCCGTAATTGCTATTGTAAAAGCAGGATCTTTTGCCAGTTCTATTTATGTTATCTTAATGGCAATCGGGTATGTTTTCTTAATGATTAAAATTGTAAGACCATTCCTGAAAAGGATTGGTGATCTCCAAGCCGGAAAAAATACCATCAATAAACCAATGGTTGCTATTTTCTTTTTAACGCTGATTCTTTCAGCATATGCAACTGAAGTTATTGGTATTCACGCATTATTCGGAGCATTTATGGCAGGTGCAATTATGCCTGAAAATACTAAATTCCGTACTATGTTTATTGATAAAGTAGAAGATGTTGCCTTGGTACTTCTACTTCCATTATTTTTTGTGTTTACCGGACTCCGTACCCAAATAGGGCTTTTAAATGATAGTCATTTATGGATGACAGCCGGGTTTATAATTCTTACCGCAGTAATCGGGAAATTTGCGGGAAGTGCATTGACCGCCAAATTTTTGGGAATTAACTGGAAAGAAAGTCTGACTATAGGGGCTTTAATGAATACCAGAGGATTAATGGAGCTCATTGTATTAAATATAGGATACGATTTAGGGGTATTAAGCCCTGAAATCTTTGCAATGATGGTTATTATGGCTTTATTTACAACCTTTATGACAGGTCCCGCATTGGATTTCATTAATTTTATTTTTAAATCTAAAAAATCTGAACACGAAGAAAATTCGGACCATAATGATGCACAATATAGAGTTCTTCTTTCTTTTGATAATCCGGAATCAGGAAGTACCTTATTAAAACTTGCTCATGATTTTACCAGCAAAATGAACGGAAACAAGAGCATTACTGCAATGAACATCGCTCCCGTTGAAGAAATGCATGCTTATGATATTAATGAATACGAGAATGAACAGTTTAAAAACGTGATCGACACCTCTCATGATTTAAAATTAAAAGTTACTACTCTTTTTAAAGCCTCTACAGACATTGAAAATGACCTAACCAGTATTTCCAATAAAGGCAATTATGACCTTCTTCTCATTATGCTTGGTAAATCCATGTATGAAGGGAGCTTATTAGGCAGATTGTTAGGCTTTACCACAAAAATTATAAATCCTGAAAAACTTCTCAATACCGTAAAAGGTAAAGGAAATATTTTCAACAACTCTCCTTTTGACGACTTTACATTGCAAATTCTGGATAAAACCAATATTCCTGTAGGAATTTTAGTTGAAAAAGATTTCAAATCAGCTGATAAAGTTTTTGTTCCGATCTTTAATTTAAGTGACTTTTATCTGCTTGAATATGCAAAAAGACTGATTAATAACAACAATTCTCAAATTATTATTTTAGATGTTGCAGGACAAATAAGGAATAATATTGAGGTAAAAGAAATTATAAGAAGTATCGAACAAGTTGCACCCAATCACATCACCCTATATAACGAGAAGAAAATTGAGAAAGAATTTTTAAATTCTCAGGATCTCATGTTGATCAGCAGTAAAAGTTGGAAAAATCTGATTGATACCAAAAGTTTATGGCTTTCTGATATTCCTTCTACGTTGATTATTTCAAATCCTTAATACACATTATTTAATAAACGATACAGACTGCTTTTTTAGGCAGTCTTTTTATTTTTATATGAGTTAACAACCGTTTTTAGTAGTCCATCTAAAAACAGATAAAATATCCAATTAAAAAAAATCTTTACATCAGTCTCAATTCCCTGCTGTAAAGCCTTTCTTATAATAATATAAAAAAGTAAAATTTTCCAAAACAAGCCGTATTTTTTGCTTTATCATTGTATTAATTTTTCCTCTGTTTAAGGCCGAAATCATATTTTTATTTTAATACAGCCTTAAAATCATTGTAACAATGCTCCGCTAAATTTGCCATCAAAAAAAATGAAAAAAACATTAGCTACTTTCGCTATTTTTTTACTCCCTCTCTATCTTACTGCCCAAGAAATTACCATTTCCGGAAATGTAAAATCCGAAAACGGCTCTGGTGTTTCAGGCGCAAGTATTACCGATAAAAATACAGGAAAAACAGCCATCACTGATGCAAACGGAAATTTTACCATTTCAGCAAATCCAAAAGATATTTTAGAGTTTTATGCTCCCGACTTTTCAACCTATACCATTGAAGTTTCCAACAGAAAAAACTATTCGGTAGTTTTAAAAAAGGTCTCCGAAAAACAAATTGAAGGGGTTGTGATCACCGCTTTAGGAATTGCCAAAAAGAAAGAAAAAATAGGATATTCTACTCAGGAAGTAGGAACCAAACAGTTTGAGACCATTACCACACCAAGTATTGGTAACCTATTTTCCGGACAGGTTGCCGGATTAAACGTTTCCAACCCTACAGGAATGCAACAGGCTCCGGAATTTACGTTAAGAGGAAATTCAAATCTGGTTTTTGTTATTGACGGAGTCATTGTTGAGAAAGAAGTTTTTCAGAATTTAGATCCGAATAATATTGATAATATCAACGTACTGAAAGGAGCGACCGCTTCCGCTCTTTACGGGTCCAGAGGGAGATACGGTGCGCTCTTAATTACCACAAAAAGTGCTAAAAAGAAAGGCTTTACCGTAGAATTCTCTCAAAATACAATGATTACCGCTGGATTTACCAACCTTCCGAAAACACAAACGGAATACGGAAACGGTTCGCACGGAAAATATGAATTCTGGGACGGAGCTGACGGTGGTGTAAATGACGGAGATATGATTTGGGGGCCTAAATTTGTTCCTGGAACCAAGATTGCCCAGTGGAACAGCCCCATCAGAGACAAGCAGACCGGAGAAATTATTCCCTGGTACGGAACCGTTGCAGGAAGTCAGTACAACGACAAATCGAGGTACGAAAGAGTTCCTATCGACTGGAAATATCATGATAATTTAAAAACATTCATGAAACCGGCTGTAATTAACAACAACAATTTCTCAATAAGCTATAAAAACAATAAAGATATCTACCGGCTTTCCGGAAATTTCATGAATTATGATGACCGTATTCCGGGAGCATACCTTCAGCGCTATGGTGTCAATTTTTCATCAGAAAACCATATCAGCGACAAATTGATTTTTGATACGAAGTTTAATTTCAACCAAACTTTCACACCCAATATTCCTAACTATGATTATAACCCAAGTGGTCACATGTATACCATCTTAATCTGGATGGGAGGCGATGTAGACGGAAGAGATTTGAAAAATCATTTATGGGTTCCGGGACAGGAAGGGAAAACACAAGCCAACTGGAATTACGCCTGGTATAACAATCCATGGTTCGGTGCTGAATATTATAAAAATAAAAACAGAACCGACATCATCAATGCACAGGCGGGATTGGAATACAAAGCCACTCCGGATTTTTCGGTAAAAGGTAAGATTTCAATAGTTGAAAATCATAACAAGCAGGAAATCCAAAGTCCCTATTCCTATTTTAACTACAGTGCTCCGAGAAGCGGCGGTTATATTTTGAACGATACCAAAACATGGAATCTTAACTCGGATGTTTTAGCAACTTATAAAAAGAAAATTTCTGATAATTTTGATTTCACCATCAATGCGGGAGGCTCAACATTTTACTATAAAAATGATATTGATAATGCTTCCACAGACGGTTTAAAAATTCCGGAAGTGTATTCACTGGACAATTCAATCGGTTCCGTAAAATATTACGATTACCTGAAAGAAAAGCTGATCTACAGTGTCTATTCAACCATAGACGTTGGATTATACAATGCTTTCTTTATCAACGTTTCAGGGCGTAACGACTGGTCTTCAACATTACCCAAAGCCAACAGATCGTACTTCTACCCTTCTGCTTCACTAAGCGCCGTGATTTCTAATCTGGTGAACATGCCTAAAGCAGTCAGCCTGTTAAAATTATCAGCTTCCTGGGCAAAAGTTGCTTATGACTTCCAGCCTTATTCGATCAGGAATTATTATCTGAATAACAGCGGCATTACCTTCAACGGAAATCCTACCTATTATTATCCGACCGTATTGAACTATGAGAATTCATTAAAACCGGAACAGACAAAATCTTATGAACTTGGACTAAGCGCAGTTTTTTTGAATAACCGCATTACCTTAGATGCCACTTATTTCAGAACGCTGGATTATAATAATATTCTTCAGTTCCCAAGCTCGCCGTCTTCAGGATTCACTTCTCAATATGTAAACGGTAATGAGTATACAACAAAAGGGGTTGAAATTTCATTGGGCATTGTTCCTGTGAAAACCAATAATTTCACCTGGAAGTCTTTGATCAACTGGAGTACTTACGAACAAAAGCTGACTTCCATCTACGGAGATATGCCGAATTATAATAACATCACACTAGGCGAAAGAATGGATAGCTTTTATGATTATACATGGCAGAAATCTCCGGACGGAAAAGTGATTCTTAATGCCAATACCGGAATGCCGACAAGAGCAACAACTCCTACAAATTTAGGACATTTTAACCCGGACTGGACATTTGGCTTCAACAATACCTTCAAATATAAAAAGTTAACCTTAAATATCGGTATAGACGGAAGCATCGGCGGTGTTATGAGATCTCAGGTCGTAGAAAAAATGTGGTGGGGAGGAAAACATCCGAATTCCACCATGTACAGAGACCTGGAATATGCAAACCCGGGAACATATTATTTTGTACCGGATGGTGTAAATTATAATCCTGCAACCGGAACGTATACACCACACACAAAAGCAATCAGTTTTCAGGATTGGGCACAGAACTATCCTTACCAGGCAAGAGTTACTGAGGATGAAAGCGAATTATTTGCTAACGTATTCGACAGAACTTTCGTGAAGTTGAGATCGGTAATCCTTGAATATGACTTCTCTTCTTTATTAAATCCGAAAGGTATGGTAAAAGGTTTTACAGCTAATATTTCAGGATACAATCTTGCCATGTGGAAAAAATCTAAAAACCTGTACTCGGATCCTGATTACAAAATCAAGTCAGGAAATGACATCCAGGATCCTTCCAGCAGATGGTTCGGAATCGGTTTTAACCTTAAATTTTAACTAAAAACATTCAATCAAAATGAAAAATATTATAAAATTACTAAGTCTTGCAGGATTATTGGCTTTGGCTTCCTGTGAGACAAATCTTGATACAATTAATGAAAACCCCAACGATCAGGCAAGTGTAGATCCCAAGTTTCTTTTAACCTATGTTTCTCAAAACGCTTTTCAGGTAAATGGTGACAATATGTATGCTTCCAGAATGATGATCGGAACAGACGGAGAAAACGTATATCAATATATGAAATGGAATGACGCTTCTTTCGATGTATATACAAAAGGGCTTTTGAATACAGGAAAAATGATGCAGGAAGCTGAGAAAATTAACAATAAAAATTATCAGGCGATCGGCAAATTTTACAGAGCTTATTATTTTTTCAATTTAAGTTTAAAATTCGGGAGTATTCCTTACTCAGAAGCTGTAAAAGGTGAATCGGGGATTACACAACCTAAATATGACAGTCAGGAAGCTGTAATGGCAGGAATCTTATCCGAATTGAAAGAAGCGAATGATTTAATCAATACGAATGATAAAATTGAAGGCGACATTATCTATAAAGGTGACGCTTCAAAATGGAAAAAACTGATCAACTCTTTTCGTCTGAAAATTTTAATTACGCTTTCTAAAAAGCCTACTGTTGGAAATTACAATATTGCAACGGAATTTGCTTCCGTAGCAGGAAGTCAGCCATTAATGACTTCTATTGCAGACAACGGAGAACTGAAATTCGCAGACGCTGCCGACAGCAGATATACAATGTTCAATAACAGCGGTTATGGTTCAAGTTTATACATGGCCAATTATTTTATCAATTTGTTTAAAGACAGACAAGATCCTCGTTTATTTACTTTTGCAGCGCAAACCACAGGAGCAAAAGAAGCTGGAAAACCGCTTACGGATTTCACAGCTTACAACGGAGGAAACCCGACTTCACCCTATTCTGACAATGCTGCTTTAATTACTGCAAAAAATATTTCTAAAGTAAACGACCGTTTTTATAAAGATGCTACGAATGAGCCTTCCAGCGTTTTAAGTTATTCCGAATTAGAATTCATTCTGACGGAAGCTACGGCGAGAGGCTGGATTTCTGGCTCGGCAAAAACGCATTATGACAATGCTATTAAGGCAAGCTTTACCTTTTATCAGACCTATGTTAAAAACCCGAATCAGTATTTTGCCGGATTTGATGTGAATCAGTATTTAGCTACGCCTTTGGTGATGTATGATAATTCTGCGACCCTGCCTGTTCAGTTGGAAAAAATCATGACCCAAAAGTACATGACGATGTTTCACCAGTCACAATGGACCTCTTATTATGATTATCTGAGAACCGGTTACCCGAATTACCCTTTACAAACGGGAGTTTCAGCACCTTACAGATTCAGATACCCACAGACAGAGTACAATTACAACAGTGTAAACCTTAAAGCTGCATTAGCATCCCAATACGGAGGAAATGATAATATCAATTCTAAGCCTTGGTGGTTACAGTAAAAACTTACTAACTTTAAAAATCGCAGGAAATTCACTTTCTTGCGGTTTCTTTATTTAATGATTGGAATATGAACAGAAGAACATTTTTAGAAAAATCTAGTTTACTTTTAGCAGGATTAGGGACATCCACCATGTTGCATCCTTCTATTTTAAAAGCTTTAACCATAGAACCGAATGCCCAGTCTACCTTTTATGATGCAGAACATATCGTAATTCTGATGCAGGAAAACCGCTCCTTTGACCATGCTTTCGGAACTATGAAAGGAGTAAGAGGGTTTTTAGATCAGAGAGCTTTCAGGAAACCGGACGGTCATTCCGTTTTTTTTCAAAAAAATAATGACGGAAAATATGCTGCTCCTGCCCGTTTGGATCTAAGAAACACAAAATCTACATGGATGAGCTCTCTTCCGCATTCCTGGGACAACCAGCAAAAGGCTTTAAACAATGGAAAATATGATCAATGGCTACAGGCAAAAGCTTCGGGAAATAAAGATTACAAAGAAATTCCACTTACATTAGGCTATTACAATCTTGAAGACTTACCATTTTACTATCAACTGGCAGATGCATTCACAATTTTTGACCAATATTTTTGCTCCTCTTTAACGGGAACAACACCCAACCGGCTTTTCCATTGGTCGGGAACACTTCGTGAGCAGCAAAACGGTAAGGTGAAAGCTAATGTTTACAATGAAAATATAGATTACGATAAAGCAAGGCAGGCAAAATGGAAAAGTTTCCCGGAAATACTGGAAGAACAGAATATTTCCTGGAAAATATATCAAAATGAAATCAGTCTACCCAAAGGAATGTCTGGTGAACAGGAAGCCTGGCTAAGCAATTTTACTGATAACCCAATTGAATGGTTTACGAAATTCAATGTGAAATTCTCGGATGGTTATCATAAAAATATCCCGAATATAATATCTTCTTTAAAAAAAGAAATTGAAAAAAATCCGAAACAGAAAGAAAGGCTGGAACAAATAATTTTAGAACTTCAAAATGACTGGGAAGAATTTAAACCTGAAAATTTTGCTAAACTTTCTCAAACTGAAAAAAATCTTCACGAAAAAGCATTTACGACCAATTCCAACGACCCCGATTATTGGAATTTGGAAATCGGACAAGATGAAAATGGTGAAAGATTAGTTATTCCGAAAGGTGATGTTTTATACCAGTTCAGAAAAGACGTTAATGAAAAAAAATTACCGTTAGTATCCTGGCTGATTGCTCCCGAACATTTTTCCGATCATCCCGGTTCACCTTGGTACGGGGCGTGGTATATTTCTGAAGTACTAAATATTTTAACCCAAGATCCTGAAACCTGGAAGAAAACGATTTTTATTATTAATTATGATGAGAACGATGGATATTTCGATCATGTTCTGCCGTTTTCACCTCCGATGAATCCCAGTCAGCCAATTGATATGAATGGCAAAGAAGGAGTTGAATACGTAAATAAAAATCAGGAATATATGACCTCTCAAAAGCTGAAAGATCATGAAAAAATAGAAGGTACGGTCGGATTAGGTTACAGAGTTCCGATGATTATTGCCTCTCCCTGGACAAAAGGCGGTTATGTAAATTCCGAAGTTTCAGATCATACTTCCGTTTTACAATTTCTGGAAAAGTTTATTAAGAAGAAATTTGATAAAAATGTTACCGTAGAAAATATTAGCGACTGGAGAAGAGCAATTTGTGGAGATTTAACATCAGCATTCAACACAGCCAGTACAAAAATCCCAAAAATGGATTATCTTGACCAAAAAGACTACGCTAAAACCATTAATTCGGCTAAAAACAAACCCGTTCCCAATTTAAAATGGTATTCTGAAAATGAATTAAATAATAATTTGTTAGATATTCAGGAAAGAGGATTAAAACCATCCAATGCGCTTCCATATAACTATCTTGTCAATTTTCAGAATGAAAAAATAAAAATGATCAATTTCAACGAAAAAGGAGTTCCTTTACTTATCTACGACAGAAATAAATTTCAAGATAACGATTTCCATTTTTCTTATGCATTATATTCAAAACAAGAGTTATCACATGCTATCCAGTATGAAAAATATGATTATGAAGTTTTTGGACCTAATGGTTTTTACAGGCATTTTAAAGGAGAAAATAATCCTGAAATAGAAATAATACTCAATAATTCTCTATCTAAAAATGAAGTCGAGTTGGTGATTAAAAAGAAGAAAAAAGAAAATATTTCTATAATAGTCGAGAATCTCTATGAAAAAACGAAAAAACAGATTGATTTAAAACATTCTGAAGAGAAAATATTAATTGATCTTAGTAAAATGAAAGGTTGGTATGATCTAAAGATAAATATGAAAAACCAAGATTGGCAATTTTCAGGTAGAATTGAAACAGGAAAAACCTCAGTTTCTGATCCTCATTGGAGCTAATATTTAAATACTCTTTGTACATATTTGAAAGCCTTATACCTCTAACTGTATAAGGCTTTTCTTAAATTTTATTACTAATTATAGAAGTAAGGTTAAGGTATTTAAACCGCTAAAAGTTTCATATGAAGCTCATGTTAGGGGCTAAAAAATCCACATTTAATGCTTTGAATGAGATTAATATTATAAAGGTTTATGAATAATGCTTGTCTAAATGGTCTAAAAACAAAAAAGTCTCATACATATCTGTATGAGACTTTAAATAAAAACTGGCGGCGACCTACTCTCCCGCTTGTCGCAGTACCATCGGCGCTGGTGGGCTTAACTTCTGTGTTCGGAATGGGAACAGGTGAGCCCCACCGCTAAAACCACCCTAAAGGTTGTATATAAGGTTGCAGTTTGAAGGTGATAGGTTGCAGGTTTTCCTGCTACCTGATAGCTATCATCTGCTACCTGTTTTATCGGTAAATTTCATCACAAAGGCAAAACCATGATTGCACTTATAAGGCTTGTTTTAATGTAAACCAATAGGCTATAAATCTACGGGTAATTAGTACTACTCGGCTATGCTGTTACCAACTTTACACCTGTAGCCTATCAACGTTGTCATCTCCAACGACCCTTAAAAGATGTCTCATCTTGAGGCGAGTTTCGCACTTATATGCTTTCAGTGCTTATCTCTTCCAAACATAGCTACTCAGCGGTGCACCTGGCGGTACAACTGATACACCAGAGGTTTGTTCAATTCGGTCCTCTCGTACTAGAATCAAGCCCTCTCAAACATCTAACGCCCGCAATAGATAGAGACCGAACTGTCTCACGACGTTCTGAACCCAGCTCGCGTGCCACTTTAATGGGCGAACAGCCCAACCCTTGGGACCTTCTCCAGCCCCAGGATGTGACGAGCCGACATCGAGGTGCCGAACCTCCCCGTCGATGTGAGCTCTTGGGGGAGACTAGCCTGTTATCCCCGGAGTACCTTTTATCCTATGAGCGATGGCCCTTCCATACGGAACCACCGGATCACTATGTCCTGCTTTCGCACCTGATCGACTTGTTGGTCTCACAGTCAAGCACCCTTATGCCATTACACTCTACGCACGGTTACCAAGCGTGCTGAGGGTACCTTTGAAAGCCTCCGTTACTCTTTTGGAGGCGACCACCCCAGTCAAACTACCCACCACGCAATGTCCTTCTTTAAGAAGTTAGGCTCCAAGTAAGTAAAGGGTGGTATTTCAACGTCGACTCCACCAACACTAGCGTGCCGGCTTCAAAGTCTCCCACCTATCCTACACATTACTTACTCAAAGTCAATACGAAGTTATAGTAAAGGTTCACAGGGTCTTTTCGTCCCATTGCGGGTAATCGGCATCTTCACCGATACTACAATTTCACCGAGCTCGTGGCTGAGACAGTGCCCAGATCGTTACACCATTCGTGCAGGTCGGAACTTACCCGACAAGGAATTTCGCTACCTTAGGACCGTTATAGTTACGGCCGCCGTTTACTGGGGCTTCAGTCAAACGCTTCGCTTACGCTAACGCCCTTCCTTAACCTTCCAGCACCGGGCAGGTGTCAGACCCTATACAGCATCTTTCGATTTAGCAGAGTCCTGTGTTTTTGATAAACAGTCGCCTGGGCCTCTTCACTGCGGCCAACATTGCTGTTGGCGTCTCTTCTTCCGAAGTTACGAGACTATTTTGCCTAGTTCCTTAGCCACGACTCACTCGAGCACCTTAGGATTCTCTCCTCGACCACCTGTGTCGGTTTTGGTACGGGTTGCTTCACTTCGGCTTTTCTTGGATCCGATTACACTATAACAGCTTCGCCCGAAGGCTAGGCCTTGACACTTCCGTCCGTCTTCAATAGCTACATCGAACCGTCCCCTTTTTAGTGTGAGCAAGTATGGGAATATTAACCCATTGTCCATCCACTACCCCTTTCGGGTTCGCGTTAGGTCCCGACTAACCCTCAGCTGATTAGCATGGCTGAGGAAACCTTAGTCTTTCGGTGAGGGGGTTTCTCGCCCCCTTTATCGTTACTTATGCCTACATTTTCTTTTCTGTCCGCTCCACAATACCTCACGATACTGCTTCGGCGCAAACAGAATGCTCTCCTACCAGATGTATTAAATACAAATCCATAGCTTCGGTAATATGTTTATGCCCGATTATTATCCATGCCGGACCGCTCGACTAGTGAGCTGTTACGCACTCTTTAAATGAATGGCTGCTTCCAAGCCAACATCCTAGCTGTCAATGCAGTCCAACCGCGTTGCTTCAACTTAACATATATTTGGGGACCTTAGCTGTTGGTCTGGGTTCTTTCCCTCTCGGACATGGACCTTAGCACCCATGCCCTCACTGCCGCAGAACATTTATTAGCATTCGGAGTTTGTCAGGAATTGGTAGGCGGTGAAACCCCCGCATCCAATCAGTAGCTCTACCTCTAATAAACTCATTTGCGACGCTGCACCTAAATGCATTTCGGAGAGTACGAGCTATCTCCCAGTTTGATTGGCCTTTCACCCCTACCCACAGGTCATCCGAAGACTTTTCAACGTCAACCGGTTCGGTCCTCCACTTTGTGTTACCAAAGCTTCAACCTGCCCATGGGTAGATCACAAGGTTTCGCGTCTAATCCTACTAACTATGCGCCCTATTCAGACTCGCTTTCGCTCCGGCTCCGTAACTTAATTACTTAACCTCGCTAGTAAAATTAACTCGTAGGCTCATTATGCAAAAGGCACGCCGTCACCCAACTTGTGGGCTCCGACCGCTTGTAGGCGTACGGTTTCAGGTTCTATTTCACCCTTCTATTCGAAGTGCTTTTCACCTTTCCTTCACAGTACTTGTTCACTATCGGTCTTTCAGGAGTATTTAGCCTTGGAGGATGGTCCCCCCATATTCAGACAGGATTTCACGTGTCCCGCCCTACTCATTTATCATCTAAATATGCCTTTCAAATACGGGGCTATCACCCTCTATGGCTGTTCTTTCCAGAACATTCTTTTAAACATATAAAGACTTTTGGGCTAATCCGCTTTCGCTCGCCACTACTTACGGAATCTCTTCGATTTCTTTTCCTCCGGGTACTTAGATGTTTCAGTTCTCCGGGTTTGCTCCTCCTAAGAGGTAATACATCTTCAATGTATTGGGTTGCCCCATTCGGATATCTACGGATCAATTCGTGTGTGCCAATCCCCGTAGCTTTTCGCAGCTTACCACGTCCTTCGTCGCCTCTGAAAGCCTAGGCATCCGCCATACGCCCTTAACGATTTCTTTCCTATTTTTAGGTTACTCAAGCACTTATAAGTGCTCGGTTTTCTCTTTGTGATGTCTTTACCGTTAATGTCAATGATCTTATTTGCTTCTTTTTGGTTTAGTAAACAATTGTTGTTTTTGGCTCCAATCGTAACTTTTAAACTAAACCTCCAAAACTGTGGAGAATAAGGGAGTCGAACCCTTGACCTCCTGCGTGCAAGGCAGGCGCTCTAGCCAGCTGAGCTAATTCCCCCTCTAGTGCTTTTAGCTTTTGGATTATTGCTTTTGGCTTATTGCCATTAGCCCATCGCTATTTGCTATCCGCTTTAATTAGTAGTCTCGGGCAGGCTCGAACTGCCGACCTCTACATTATCAGTGTAGCGCTCTAACCAGCTGAGCTACGAGACTTTGTATGAGTAATGGGTGATGAGTAATAAGTAATATCCTTTTCCTCTTCTTCATTTCTCAATCTCTTTCCCTTTTACTAATTTCTAGTGGGTTATATTTTTATATATATTTATAAGTAATGGGTAATGAGTAATTTTAAACGATCCAATCACTTGGCTCTTTTTACTTTTAACTTTTTACTTTACTTATAAATCAACCAAACAAAAAACTAAAGCTTTACTTTGAAGTAAGTACATGATACATTTAAGTATCTTAATTTTGTTTTACGTCTAAAGACGCTCTAAAATGAGATGTTCCAGCCGCACCTTCCGGTACGGCTACCTTGTTACGACTTAGCCCTAGTTACCTGTTTTACCCTAGGCAGCTCCTTTTACGGTCACCGACTTCAGGTACCCCAGACTTCCATGGCTTGACGGGCGGTGTGTACAAGGCCCGGGAACGTATTCACCGCGCCATGGCTGATGCGCGATTACTAGCGATTCCAGCTTCATAGAGTCGAGTTGCAGACTCCAATCCGAACTGAGACCGGCTTTCGAGATTTGCATCACATCGCTGTGTAGCTGCCCTCTGTACCGGCCATTGTATTACGTGTGTGGCCCAAGGCGTAAGGGCCGTGATGATTTGACGTCATCCCCACCTTCCTCTCTACTTGCGTAGGCAGTCTCACTAGAGTCCCCAACTTAATGATGGCAACTAGTGACAGGGGTTGCGCTCGTTGCAGGACTTAACCTAACACCTCACGGCACGAGCTGACGACAACCATGCAGCACCTTGAAAATTGCCCGAAGGAAGGTCTATTTCTAAACCGATCAATTCCCATTTAAGCCTTGGTAAGGTTCCTCGCGTATCATCGAATTAAACCACATAATCCACCGCTTGTGCGGGCCCCCGTCAATTCCTTTGAGTTTCATTCTTGCGAACGTACTCCCCAGGTGGCTAACTTATCACTTTCGCTTAGTCTCTGAATCTTAAAAACCCAAAAACGAGTTAGCATCGTTTACGGCGTGGACTACCAGGGTATCTAATCCTGTTCGCTCCCCACGCTTTCGTCCATCAGCGTCAGTTAAGACATAGTAACCTGCCTTCGCAATTGGTGTTCTAAGTAATATCTATGCATTTCACCGCTACACTACTTATTCCAGCTACTTCTACCTTACTCAAGACCTGCAGTATCAATGGCAGTTTCACAGTTAAGCTGTGAGATTTCACCACTGACTTACAGATCCGCCTACGGACCCTTTAAACCCAATAAATCCGGATAACGCTTGCACCCTCCGTATTACCGCGGCTGCTGGCACGGAGTTAGCCGGTGCTTATTCGTATAGTACCTTCAGCTTTCCACACGTGGAAAGGTTTATCCCTATACAAAAGAAGTTTACAACCCATAGGGCCGTCGTCCTTCACGCGGGATGGCTGGATCAGGCTCTCACCCATTGTCCAATATTCCTCACTGCTGCCTCCCGTAGGAGTCTGGTCCGTGTCTCAGTACCAGTGTGGGGGATCACCCTCTCAGGCCCCCTAAAGATCATCGACTTGGTAGGCCGTTACCCTACCAACTATCTAATCTTGCGCGTGCCCATCTTTATCCACCTCAGTTTTCAATAATCAATGATGCCATCAATTATATTATGGGGTATTAATCTTCCTTTCGAAAGGCTATCCCCCTGATAAAGGCAGGTTGCACACGTGTTCCGCACCCGTACGCCGCTCTCTCTGTTCCGAAGAACAAATACCGCTCGGCTTGCATGTGTTAGGCCTCCCGCTAGCGTTCATCCTGAGCCAGGATCAAACTCTCCATTGTATGTTTGTCTTGACTCACTCAAAGTTTTTTAACGCTTTAGTTTTTCCTTACTTGGTTGTTATATTGTATGTCAATGATCTTTATTCTTTCGCTTTTCCCGAAGCAATCTCTCTGTCAGTGTCGCTCCGTATTTGCGAGTGCAAAAGTAATTATTAATTTCTTTACGACCAAATGTTTTTAAAGAAAATTTTAAAGTTTTTTTTTGTAACCTTAACCTCTCTACAAACCTTCAATCTCACTTCTGCGCTTCCCGTTTTACCGGACTGCAAAGATACAAAAAATTTTAACTCCCGCAACTTTTATTTTTAAAAAGTTTTAATCGTTTTTCCCGTATCTCCTAAAGTGATTTCATTAATAGTTATGCTTACTTAAAAGCCCTTCTGCGCTACCTACTTCCTCTCGTTTTCAGTTGGGCAAAGATAGTGGGTTTGGGTAATACGAAACAAGTTTATTTAACTTAAAATTGATATTCCCGTAATATTTTATCTTAACTCCCTGATTAGGTACGAGAAGAATTTAAAATAAAAAAACGCAAAGGATACTAAATACAAAAATATTCATACAATTATTCATGAAAACAAAATACTATATAGTATACATATCCACATTTGAAAATTATTTTATACCTTCGCGATATGATTTCTAACAACAGAACATATTATTATAGAATTATTAACTCAATTATGGGATAAGGAATTCTTATGTATATATAATTCAAACCTCGTCCTAGACGAGGTTTTTTGATTTTAAATTAGAAGAAAATGAAAATAGGTATTATTGGCGTAGGATTAATAGGCGGTTCGATAGCTTTAAAATTAAAACAGAAAGGCCTTACAACTTATATTTATGGAATTGATAACAACGAGCAACACCTTAATGAGGGTATAGAGCTTCAAATCATCAACGAGAAGGCAAACTTAGAGGAAGGAATCAAAAATTCTGACCTTATTATTATTGCAATTCCTGTAGATGCAGCCAGAAAACTCCTTCCAAAGGTTTTGGACTTGGTTTCAGATGATCAAACTGTAATGGATTGCGGTTCTACAAAGTCAGGAATTGTAGAAATGGTTAAAAATCACCCTAAAAGATCCAGATATGTTGCTTTTCACCCGATGTGGGGAACGGAAAATAATGGTCCGAAATCTGCCATAGCCGAAAGCTTCTCAGGAAAGGCCGGAGTTATTTGCAATAAAGAGGAGTCCGCAGAAGATGCTTTTACATTGGCTGAGGAGATTGTCTATGCTTTGGATATGCATCCTATATATATGAATGCCCAGGATCATGATATTCATACGGCTTATATTTCCCACATCTCTCATATCACTTCGTATGCCTTAGCAAATACGGTTCTGGAAAAGGAACGTGAAGAGGAAACGATTTTCCAACTAGCGAGTTCCGGATTTTCGAGTACAGTACGTTTAGCAAAATCACATCCTGAAATGTGGGTTCCTATCTTTAAACAGAATAAGGAAAATGTTCTTGACGTTTTAAATGAACACATTTCGCAATTAAGAAAATTCAAATCGGCTTTAGAAAAAGAAAATTACGAATATTTAGGAGAATTGATCTCCAATGCCAATAAAATAAGAGAAATACTTGATAAATAGTAACTTATATTAATCAACACCTTTCTAAAAACTTCCTTAACCGGAAGTTTTTTTATTCCATATATTCAATTGATTTTTAATTTTATTAAAAAAATATTTAACTTTATTTAAATTAATATTACATTTGTAAAAACATATTCAATGAAACTCCCCATTATTTGTCCTAGCTGCGATCATACTTTAAATGTAAGTCAGATGAAATGTCCCAACTGTACTACAGAAGTCAATGGAGACTATGAGCTTCCGGTTATATTAAAGCTGAATCGTGATGAACAGGAATTTATCCTCAATTTTTTCTTATCCAGCGGAAGTATTAAAGAAATGGCAAAACAAGCCGATCTCTCCTATCCTACTATGAGAAACAAAATGGATGATCTTATTCAAAAAATCAACTTATTAAAAAACTAAAGCAAAAAACTCATCAACATGAATTGGAAAACAGTTTTCAACCCATTTTCAAAATACAGCGAGAATCAGCTTCTTATTGCAGGAATAGTATCTCTGGGAATCACATTGGTATTATGTAATGTATTCAATTTACAGGTGGACAGTATTTTTCATTACCGGTATGCAGACGAAAAAGACTCATTCATTAAAAGTATTGGTTACAGCTTATTAAGCTATATCATTGCAATCATTATTTTTTTTATTCTCGGAAAAATCTATAATAAAAGAACCAGATTCATTGATATCATCAATACTATTTTAATTTCCCAAATCCCAGGAATTTTTATCATTCTGATCAGCGAGCTTCCTATTATTAAAAACAGTATGGAGTCTATAAGAGTAATGGCAGAAAAAAATCCGGCAAATATTTCTCCCGCAGATCTTGTTGTTATCTGTATTTTCAGCTTTTCAGCTCTTTTACTAATTGCTTACGGAATGACCCTTATCTATAATGGTTTCAAAACAGCGACCAATCTTAAGAACTGGAAACAGATCGTGATTTTTGCATTCTTAATTATCGTTACCACTATCACTTGTCAATTCATATTTTAAAAGCTATGAAAACTAAAATTTCATTTATTGTCTTTCTACTAAGTATTCAACAAATTTTCTCACAACAAATAGCCGGTTCATGGAAAGGAGATTTAGATATTGAAGGAAATAAACTTCCTTTTATTGTTCATATAGAAAAGGATAAAAATTCTTATAAAGCTTTACTTGACAGTCCCGCACAAGGAGCTGAAGGTATTTCTGCCGAAAAGGTATCATTTAGCAACAATGAATTGTTTATAGAAATTACAAGCGCAAATGCATCCTATAAAGGAAAGCTTGAAAACAATACCATATCAGGTAATTTCATTCAAAACGGGAAAAGCTTTCCTTTAGTTTTAAAACCTTTTGATAAAAAGAATAATAAAGATGAAAATCTCGAGATCCTTAAATTATCAGCTAACATTCAGGAAAGTTTGAATAAAATTGATGATTTCATCTCTTATCTAGAAAAAAACAATGCCGAAGCAGGTGAAATTTCGATTTTTAAAGGAGGAAAAGAGATTTATAAGAGAAGCTTTGGAGAAGCAAGTCTTTCCCAAAAGGATAAAGTAACTTTTCAGATTGGCTCTATTACCAAATCGATGACCGCCATAATGATATTCAAGCTTATTGAGAAAAAGCAATTGAACCTGAATGATAAACTTTCAAAGTTTTATTCTAAAATTCCAAATGCTGAAAAAATAACGATTTCTCAAATG
The DNA here is from genome assembly GCF_022488405.1 of Chryseobacterium sp. Y16C. NCBI lineage: Bacteria > Pseudomonadati > Bacteroidota > Flavobacteriia > Flavobacteriales > Weeksellaceae > Chryseobacterium > Chryseobacterium sp. Y16C. The sequence goes on along the minus strand of NZ_CP092711.1, from coordinate 4,619,763 downwards.
CTTCATCATTCTTCAGGACTGGGAGATTATGTTACGGGCAAGAATACCATGAAGTGGCTTACAGATAAAGTTTCTGAAGAACAGATCATGAATCATATTATTGAGCAGGGTTCTTTATTTGAACCGGGAACTAAAGTTCAATATTCCAATTCCGGATATTATTTATTGACAAAAATCTTAGAAAAGGTCAGTAAAAAATCTTACGCAGACAATTTAAAGGAAACATTTGTACAGCCTCTACAATTAAAAAACTTTTATACAGTGAGCCAAAAGCCGACAAACGTTTTCAGTTCTTACAATTATACCAATATATGGGAACCTGTGAAAGATTTTGATTTCAACAATGTAGTAGGTGTAGGTGATATTGCCACTACTCCAACGAATTTAAATATCATTATTAATGCTCTTTTTGCAGGAAAAATTGTTTCTAAGGAAAATCTTTCTGGCATGATGCCTAAAGAGGACAGGTTTGGAATGGGACTCGCTTTAGTTCCTTTTTATTCGAAAATGTTTGTAGGACACAGCGGCGGTACGTATGGGACCAATTCATTAATGATTTATAACGGCGAAGATGATATTTCCATTGCTTATTCTTTAAATGCTGACAGAATTGGAGCCAATAATTTCACTATCGATATTTTAAGCATACTTTATAATAAAAAATTTAGCCTGCCTAATTTTTCAAGCATAAAAATTTCAGAAACCGAGCTAAAGCAATACGTTGGTGATTATTCATCTAAAGATATTCCACTTGGTATTAAAATTTTCATTAAAAACGGAGGATTATTCGGACAGGGAACAGGGCAACCTGAGTTTCCACTTGAATATGTAGAGAAAGATCAGTTTAAGTTCGATAATGCCGGTCTCAAGATGACTTTCTTTCCTGAAAAAACAGAAATGCAACTGGAGCAAGGCGGCGGAAAGTTTTTATTCAACAAGAAAAAATAAATAAAAAACCTCAGATTTTATATCTGAGGTTTTTTGTATCTAAATTAGAGTTACTTAACATTCCGGAACATTCACCGCAATCGCCAATCCTCCTTCCGAAGTTTCTTTAAAACGGTCACTCATAGCCAATGCTGTTTCCCACATGGTCTGAATTACCTCATCTAAAGTTACTTTTGCTTTTGTCGGATCACTTTCTAAGGCAATATTTGCTGCTGTGATTGCTTTTATCGCTCCCATCGTATTTCTTTCAATACATGGAATCTGAACCAATCCTTTGATCGGATCACATGTAAGTCCTAAGTGATGTTCCATTGCAATTTCCGCTGCCATTAAAACCTGACCAACATTTCCACCAAGAATTTCCGTTAAACCGGCTGCTGCCATCGCTGATGAAACTCCGATTTCCGCCTGGCAACCACCCATCGCTGCAGATATTGTTGCATTTTTCTTAAATAAAGTTCCTATTTCACCGGCTACCAATAAAAATCTTACGATATCATCTTCACTTATAGAGTTTGTAAAAGCTTGAGAATACATTAAAACTGCCGGAATTACTCCACTTGCACCATTAGTAGGAGCCGTAATGATTCTTCCAAAGCTTGCATTTTCTTCATTTACCGCCAATGCAAAACAAGCAATCCATTTATTGATATTGGTGAAGTTTTCTTCAGCATCCACCACCTGCTGAAACCACTCATCCTTATTTTTATAAATTTTGTCTCCTAATAGTTTTCTATTAAGTCCGGCCGCTCTTCTTGTCACATTTAATCCCCCCGGAAGAACTCCTTCTTTATTTACCCCTTTATAAATACATTCTTTAATCTGCTGCCAGATATAAAGTGCTTCATGTCTCGTTTCTTCCTGAGTTCTCCAGCTTTCTTCATTCATCAGAATTAGGTCTGAAATCCTGCTAAGCCCTAATTTTTCACAATATTTTACTATATCCGAAGATTTATGGCAAGGATACAAAGTACGGACACAATGTTTTTGAATCGATTTTTTCTCCTGGCTCATGATAAATCCACCCCCTACAGAGTAAAAATCCTGAACAAGCTCAGTTCCGTCTTCAAAAATTGCCTTAAAAATCATTCCGTTCGGATGATAATCAAGCGACTTTTGCATATTTAAGACCAAATGATGACCGTAAATAAAAGGAATTTCTTTTTCACCTCCCAGATTGAGAATTTGATTATTTTTTATTTTTTCAATTTTTTCATCAATTTTGGTAGTATCGATTGTCTTAAAGTCTTCACCACTTAATCCCAACATTCCGGCAATATCTGTCCCATGCCCGATTCCCGTTTTTGCCAGTGAACCGAAAAACTCAACAAACACTTCCTTCACCTCATCTATTGATCTTTCTCTCTTTATAATTCTAATAAATGCAGAAGCTGCATTCCAAGGTCCCATTGTATGTGAACTAGAAGGGCCTATCCCTACCTTAATAATCTCAAAAACCGATATTGATTCCATATAGAAAATTCATCATTTTTCCTAAACACAAAGATACACGATAAATTGAAAAGCAAAAGCCGAAGATGAAATTTCACCTTCGGCTCAAAATTAAAACTATATGAACTCAAATATTATTGATGTGAATTATCTATAATGAATTGGCTAGCAGGTGAATTCTTAAAATTGACTGCAAAACGAATTGACAATTCACAATTGACTTTAACACAGGCTTTCTTCATGTTGAGACATATCCAGTCCCATATTTTCTGACTCTTCAGAGACCCTTAGAGTGATGATACTGTCTGTAATCTTATACAAAAGCAGTGATCCAAAAAAGGCAAACAATGAAACAAGAACCAACGCAATCATATGATGGGCAAATACTTTAATTCCCCCATGAAGAAGACTTGCATTCTCACCATGAGCAAAGATTGCTGTTAAGATCATTCCCATAATCCCTCCTACTCCATGACAGGCAAATACATCCAAAGTATCATCTATCTTCTTTAAAGCTTTCCAGTTAACCATTATATTAGAAACAATTGCCGAAATGAAACCGATGAAAAGACTTTCCGAAACAGAAACAAAACCACAAGCCGGAGTGATCGCAACCAAACCTACTACTGCACCGATACAAGCTCCTAAAGCAGAAACTTTTCTTTTATTAATTCTGTCGAAAAAGATCCAGGTCATCATTGCAGAAGCTGAAGCTATCGTTGTACTTCCAAAAGCTGTAGCAGCAGTTGCATTGGCACTCAAGGCAGAACCGGCATTAAAGCCAAACCATCCGAACCAAAGCATTCCTGTCCCCAACATTACGTATGAAATATTGGATGGTTCATGGTGAGGATTTTTTCGGTTTCCAACAACAATGGCTCCCGCCAAAGCCGCAAAACCGGCACTCATATGAACTACTGTTCCTCCGGCAAAATCTTTTACTCCGAAATATTTATTCAAAAGTCCATCCGGATGCCACACCATATGACATAAAGGAGTATAGATAAACAGGCTAAACAAAACCATGAACAGCAGATAAGAAATAAACCTTACTCTTTCAGCAAACGATCCTGTAATTAAAGCTGGTGTAATGACTGCAAATTTCATTTGAAACAAAGCAAAAAGAATAAAGGGAATTGTAGAAGCCATTGCTTTATGCGGCAACACCCCTACTCTGCTGAAAAAGGGATAGCTTAAGGGATTACCGATTATTCCGTAATGTTCTCCGTCAATCGTAAACCCAATAGAATCTCCAAAAGAAAGCGAAAAACCGACCACTACCCACAAAATGGAAATCACTCCCAAAGCTATAAAACTCTGCAACATGGTAGAAATCACATTCTTCTTCCCAACCATTCCGCCGTAGAAGAATGATAAACCAGGCGTCATTAATAAGACCAAGCCTGCAGCTGCCAGAATCCAGGCCACATCTGCCCCAACAATTTTACTTTCGTCAAGAAATTCTCCGGTATTCGGAAAATCAACAATGGGGCTCCAAAATAGCCCTCCGACTGCAACTAAAGAAATGATCGTAAAAGAGACCACCCATTTAAGTCCTACTTTCATAAAAATTATAATTACCCCATCAAAAATAGGAATATTTTTTTAACAAAAGAATAAAAACTTAAAACAACCCCATTAAATAAATATTAAATTTAAAAATAAAATACATTTTTATTCAAACTCCCCCTCTAAAATACGGGATACTTCTTTAAATTTTGTTGCTGGAAAAAGATGGGTACCACCTTTGATAATATAATCAGGTTTTGAGTTTTTAATAGGAAAGACAATATCTCTATCACCCAGGATCTGTACGACCTTCGATGTTTCTTCAAATTTCCATTCGGAGATCTTTTCAACGGACCATTTTAAATAATAAGGATCTTTCACCCTGAAATATTGTAAAACTTTTGGTTTTTTAGGATCGAAAAACTTTCGAAGCACAGAATAAGCTCTTGTTGTTTTTTCATTGAATAGGCTTTCCGGCAGAATTTTAGGAATTCTTGTAATTTCTCCGGCTCTTATTAATCTGGATTTTTCTTTATCGGATTTTATGCTTCCCAAAATCACCACTTTTTCAGCAGGCTTCAGTTTGTTAATCTCCTGAACCATAATTCCTCCAAAAGAATATCCTAAAAGGTAGAATGGTTGTGAATCATCAATCTTCTCGGCCATTCTCTTTATATATGCTGCAAAGCTTTCATTCTTCTCAGGAATCAGCCAATCTATAAAGACAATTTCGTGTTGTTTAGGAAATTCTAGTTTTTCCAATACTTTAAAATCTGCTCCCAACCCGCTTACTATATAAATTTTCATACTACTAAAATAAAAAATATGGGCAACTTCTGAAAGCTGCCCATATTTAAATATTGTTAAAAAAATTATTTCTTTTTTACCGGAACTCTGTTTTCGTTATCCAGTTTTTCTGTAGAAATCTTGAACTGAATATCCATTTCATTTTTAATAAAGTAATCTTTCAATGAAGACTGGTAGAATACTTTGAAATCTCTTCTGTTCAATGAGAACTTGGCAGATTCAATGATTACTGTAAACTGAGTGATGTATACATTTGCAGGGAAAGAAATCGTCTTTCTAACACCTTTCAATGTAAAGTCTCCATATACTGTTGAATTGTATGTTCCGTTTGCTAATGGTAAAATTTTAGTTAAATGAAACTTTGCAGTCGGGAATTTTTTAACCTCAAAAAAGTTTGTGCTTTTTAAGTCGTTTGTAAGCTTTATTTGATCTTCTTCAGAAACATCTCCTGCCATTAAGCTTCTCATGTCAATAATAAACTCACCATCTATCAAAACCGTCTTATCAAAATTGAATTTTCCGCTTTTTAATTTTACAGTTCCAGAGTGTGATGTTTCCTGAGTTTTTACAACCTTATAGCCCCACCATCTGATTTCAGATGAAGTCACTTTTATCACTTTATCTCCTTTCTTTTGAGCAAAAACAAATGACATGCAAACACACATCATAGCCAACAATAGTAATCTTTTCATTCTTTTTTATTTACAATTCAACAAAAATAAAAAAAAGTGTAGAACTTCTACACTTTTAACAATCTTTTTTTGTTTAAATTATTTAGCAGTCACTTTTACTGTCATGTCGATATCATCTTTCACAAAAACATCCTGCATTGTAGACTTGTAAGCAACATCAAATTTTTGTCTGTCGAAAGAGAATTTATTAGACTCAATAGTTACAGCTCCGTTAGCAACTGCAATTTTAGCAGGGAAAGAAACAGGATTTGTTTTACCTTTTACTGTAAGATTTCCTGTTACTAAGCTATTGTACGTTTTATCGTTGTTTTTCTTTACAGAAGTGATTTTGAAAGTTCCTGTAGGGTATTTTTCAACTTCGAAGAAATCTCCGTTTTTCAAATGCCCGTTAAGCTTTTGCTGATATTCACCTGAAAGGTCTGTCGCATTGATAGAAGTCATGTCCAAAACAAAAGTACCTCCTACAACCTGGTTTCCTTTCAACACTACGTTACCAGACTTTACTTTGATCGTTCCGTCATGAGAACTTGCTTCAGATTTTGCCACCTTATAACCCCACCAGTGCACATCAGATGCTACCACTTTTTTTGTTTGCCCGAAAGCTAATCCACCAGCTAAAACCGCTAATAAAAATATTTTTTTCATTGAATTAAGTTATTACTTGTTATTTACTGATGCAAAAATAGATAACTTACTCAATAGATTTCATTGATGTACATCAATAAAATTAATTATTTTCATGAATAATATCATCAAAAAAAATCTCCGAATTTCTTCGGAGATCTTTTTTATTCTTGATAATAAGCCGTATAGAGCGCCGCTCCGTTTAATGGCGTATTATTGTTCTTTATCAGGTAGATCGGAATGTTTTTCAGCATTTCTTCCATCTTATCACTGATTTTATATTTTTCGTAGAAGTTTTCCTTATTGATATAAGCTCTTATGGACTGAGGAATTTCTCCTGCAATCAGCAATCCTCCTGTTGCTTTAAGCTTAAGTGCCAAGTTGTTGGCTTCTCTTGCTAAAAACTCTAAGAAAGTATCCAGCGCTATTTTACAGATCAGAACATCCTCTTCCATAGCAGCCTTAAATAATTCCTCAACAAAGTCACCTTTTGTAAGCTTCTCTCCTAACCATTCTGGTTCCGGATGTCTTTTTACGTCTCTCAAAAATCTGTAGATATTGAATAATCCTGTTTTTGAAAGTACATTTTCCCAACTTACAATTCCATAAATATTATTCAAGAACTGATAGAATTCTACTTCTACGTTGGTACGCGGAGAGAATTCAGAGTGACCTCCTTCCGAAGCAAAAGGTCTTAAATATTTTCCATCAAAGAAATATCCAGCTTCACCTAATCCGTTTCCGGGTGCAATAATTGCTACATTTCCTTTTTCCAAATGTCCACTTGTATAAATAGGATCCAAATCATTATCTTCTAAAAGCGCCATACCGTATGCAGAAGCTTCAAGGTCATTCAGCATATCAGCTCTTTCGAAACCGAATTTTGTGATAAATTCCTGCTGATCAAAACTCCAGCCTAATCGTATAGGATTACTTTTCCCATTCATCACAGGTCCCGGAATTGCGATTCCCAATCGTTTTACGTTTTCTAGCTGATTATCCTGAATAAATTTTTCTAAAATCTCTGAAAAAGAAGAAAACGATTTCGTAGGATAATGAGTCTGAATTTTTATATTAAGTCCCTCGTTACCGGAAACAAAATAACCTAATGTTGTCACATCTTCACTAAGGCTTGCTCCAATAATCGAAACATTGTCATTATTACCATTCTTTACTCCTGGTAGATAAAGCGGAAATTTTGGATTTAAGTTCATAATCTCAAATTTTATCAAATATAATAATACTTTTTGTAAATTCTATAGGGAAATAAAAAACCTTTTCACAAAACTGAAAAGGTTTGGTTAATAATTGTTTATAATAAAATATTATTATTTTCCTAAAGGAATATTATAAGAGAATCCTACTCCGATGTTCCCCACATTATAGTCCTGTCCGGCTAAATCTCCCTTACTTCCTGCAAATACTTTCTGATATTGCACAAAGAAATTCCAGCTTTGGTTGTGGTATCCGATTTCCGGTTTAATATAAAACCCGCCGTCTGGTCTATCCACTGTAGAATTAGAAGCAACTTTATCATCACCTACCAGGAATCCATATCCTAAGTCAGTTCCAAAGTAAAATCCTGTTTGTTTCGGATAAATTCTGATTAATGCTCCTACAGGAATTACCCCAACATCATTATTATTATATCCGTTATTATCTTTTCCAAAATAGTGAGTATATCCCGTTGCGATACCTAAACCAAATCCAGGTGTAATAAGATTCTGGTAAGCAACATCTACACCAGCTGACGCAGAAACATTATCAGAAGGAACTGCTAAACCAGCATTCGCTCCTACTTTAATCATATTATTCATTTTTGAGTCCTGCGCACTTAATACACCCGCTGTTAAAATTCCAGCAAATAAAATTGCTTGTTTAAACATTTTCATAACTCTTGATTTTTTAAATTTTACTAACCAGAAAGATGTAAAAATCGTGCCAAGCAAAGAAAATCCAGTCTTTTTAACATTAATTAAAATCACAAGATAATGATTTTCAATTAATTATACTTCACTAAATTTAAATGATTGTTTAATCAATTTTTCATAAAAAGCAATATTAAGAATTATTAACCCGTTATTATTTTAACCTTTTTTCAACAAATCCATCCAAAAGCAAAATACCGATATGACTCTCCCATCGCTCATCAATAACAAACACCTTCTCTGGCGTGCAGGTTTCGGAGCAGGAATCAACCAGTTTGAGGATCTTCACAAAAAAGATATCAAAAGCTTAATGCATGATCTGTTTACAGAAGAAACCTTTCTTTTCATCAATTATGATACCCCTGATATTGTTGAAGGCGGTGATTATATGATGAACGATAAAGCTCCAGCCGAAAAGAAAAAGGAAATGCAGAGGGTTTACCGCGAACAAAATGAGGAACTGAATCTGAATTTTCTTGACAAGATGGTGAACAGCAAAGAGCAAATGAGAGAAAAAATGGCATTTTTCTGGCACGGACATTTTGCTTCAAGAGTGGTAAACCCAAAATTCAACAGGCAAATTCTGAATGTTATACGAAAAAATGCGCTGGGAAATTTTAAAGATCTTTTATTTGAAGTCAGTCAGGCTCCTGCCATGCTGAATTTTTTAAATAATCAGCAAAATAAAAAGGATCATCCTAATGAAAACTTTGCGCGGGAAGTAATGGAACTTTTCACGATGGGAAGAGGAAACTATACGGAAAAAGATATCAGAGAGGGCGCAAGAGCATTTACAGGATGGGGATTTGACAAGGAAGGGAATTTTGTGGAGAGAAAAAAACTTCATGATGAAGGTACAAAAACATTTCTAGGTAAAACCGGAAACTTTACTGGAGCAGATGCTTTAAATATCATTCTCGAACAAAAAGCAACTTCCAAATTTATCACTACTAAAATTTATAAGTTTTTCGTGAATGAAAATGTAGATGAAACCATTGTTAATAAACTAAGCGAAAGCTTCTATCAGTCTAATTACGACATCAAAAAACTAATGACAGATATTTTTTCGAGCTCATGGTTTTATGATAAGAAAAATATCGGCAACAGGATAAAATCTCCAATTGAACTGATGGCCGGAATGATGCGAACACTTCCTATGAATATTCAAAATCCGGAGAACCTCATCGTTTATCAGAAATTATTGGGACAAATGCTGCTGTATCCACCTAATGTTGCAGGCTGGCCGAACGGAAAATCGTGGATTGACAGTTCTACACTGATGCTGAGACTTCAGATTCCTCAGATCTGGTCAGGATTAAGGCCACTCGATTATCGTCCCAAAGAAGATGATGATCTGGATATGGGATTGAAAAATAATACAAACACCTTAGCAAAAAGCTTTAAAAACCCGAATATCACCATTGACTGGGCCCGTGTGGAAAAGATATTTAATGGAAAAAATGTTGAGGATTATCTAATTCAAAACAATAAATCATTAGATATAAGCTCCGTGAAAAATTTCTCGGACAGTACCGTGAAAATGAATGTCATTAATCTAATGTCAACACCAGAATATCAGTTAATGTAGTTTTTTAGAAAGCAGGTAGCAGATTTTAGCTGATAGTTAAAATTGATTGAATCACCTGCAACCTATCATCTTTACCCCAAAACTTAGTTGTATGTTAATTAAAAGAAGAGAATTCCTAAAAATAAGTTCATTAGCTACCGCATCTTTATTGATGCCGAACTTCCTGAAAGCAATGACATTCGATGAAGCACTGGAACCGAACGATAAGATATTAGTTGTGCTTCAGTTCACAGGTGGAAACGACGGTCTGAATACCATAATTCCGACCCGAAACGATATTTATTTCAAAGAAAGAAATACAATTGCCATTCAAAATTCATTACAATTAACCGATGAAGCCGGTATCAACCCCGCACTTTCCTATTTTAAAGAATTATATGACAACGGTGAACTTTCTGTGATGAATAATGTAGGGTATCCCAATCCAGACAAATCCCATTTCCGAAGTATGGATATATGGCATTCCGCAAGCAGAAGCGATCAATATCTTGAAACCGGCTGGCTGGGAAGATTCCTGGATGAAGAATGTTATCGTTGTGAACATCCGACACAGGCATTAGAAGTTGATGATATGTTAAGCCTGGCCTTAAAAGGTGAAAATAACAAAGCATTTGCCTTTAAAGATCCGAAAAGGTTATATCAAACCAGCCAGGAAAAATATTTCAAATCATTATATGACCACCATCATGATGACGAGACGGTTTCTTATTTGTACCAGACTTTAGGTTCAACCATCAATAATGCCGGTTATATTTTTGAAAAGAGTAAAGCTAAAAAAACGGAACAGCTCTATCCGAATTCTCAGCTGGGAAAAGACTTCAAAACCGTTTCTTCACTCATAAAATCTGATATTAATACAAGAGTATATTATCTTTCAATCGGAAGTTTTGATACACATGTGAATCAGAATGAAAGACAGCAAAAACTGTTTGGAGACATTAATGAAGCGGTAAAATCTTTTGTTGCCGATATGAAAAGTAACGGACTTTTCGACAACATTCTATTGATGACTTTCTCAGAATTTGGTCGCCGCGTTGCCCAGAATGCGAGTAATGGAACCGATCATGGGACAGCCAATCAGATGTTTTTCATCAGTGGAGGGCTGAAAAAGAAAGGCCTTTTGAACACACTTCCTGATTTAACGAATTTAAATGAAGGAGACTTAATTTATTCTGAAGATTTCAGAAAAGTATATGCTACGATTCTTAAAAACTGGCTGAAGGCAGATTCTTCTAAGGTATTAGGCTGGAAGAATGGAGTGTATGATTTTATCTGATTTTTGAAATGCAACACATCATATAAAAGCAAAAAGAGACTGTTACAAAATCAACAGTCTCTTTTCTATAATATTAAATCTAACTACTTCTAATTTTATGCAGGAAGTTTCTTAGGCTCTGCTTCCTGTGATTTTTTATCCAGTTTCTCGGAAATTTTCTTTACTATAAACTCAATTACCAAAGGTGCTACAACCGCGAGAACAGCTTTAAATATTCTTGATTTCATACTATTTATTTTTTTATGTTTTTTTAAGAGATACAATTTTTAAGCCATAAGTTAAAAAAACACTCAGTCTTCATCATTAGTGATGAAATTTTCATAGTTTTTATGAGCCGCCATGAATTTCTCCTGCAATCTCAGTCTTAATTTTCTCGGTTTGTGAACCACCAAAGATTCTCCAAACCCCAGTAAAAGTCTTTCCAATTCATAGTTGAGTTGAACACAGATTTTGAAAATTGCACCTTCATTCGTTTCACTTACAATTTCCTGACTGGCATGAAAGGGCTTTGTTTTAACATAAGGTGCGTTGGCAGCATCTACGAAGAACACAACATTTCTAGGAACCATAGTGGGAGAAACTGTGACACCTACAATATCTTTAAAATACTCATCTCCATCCAGGTTTTTATCAATATATTCGATTTCTTCTTCAATCTGAATGCTTTCCATCCTGTCTAATGCCAGATTATAAGCATAGTCTTTATTAAAACAGATCAGAAACCAACGGTTATTAAACTCTTTCAGCAATTGCGGATGTACAATATAAGAATCCGATTCTCTGGCTTTAAAGCTTTTATAGGTAATTTTTAAAACTTTTTTATTTAAAATTGCATCATACAGAATATCAATATGTTCCAAACCTTTTAGCTGCTCATTTTTATCCAGGTGGATAATTGATTTCTGACTGGTTGAATGAATAGAGTCTTCCAGTTTTTGGATCACCCCGTTCATTTCCTTAAACATCGAAAAATCCTTGAACTGCTTTAAAATCTGCACCGCATTGTTCATTGCTTTCAGGTCGCTTTCATTTACAGAAATGTTATGGATGCTGTATTCAGGATCGCTGTATCTGTAATATTTTCTTTCATAGACTTCAATTGGCGCTTCATACCCGAACTTTTCACTTCTCATATTCTGCAAATCCAGCTGCACCGTACGTTTGCTTACTAAAGATTCTTTTCCTTCAAACTCAAATAATGCTTCGGAACACTCGTCGATCAGATCTTCAAGAGTATATTTTTTATACTTATTCTTTAAGCATTTATCCAGTGTTTTGTATCGAATGAGAGCATTTTTATTGGATGACATTTTGCTGAGTTTTAAATTAACGAACTGTTAAAATTGTAAATGAATTTTTTCTGGCATTTACTCCAAATCTTCTCCTGTAATTGTTTTATGAAAATGATCTGTTGAATACATCCTGCCTTCATATGTAAAGCTTTTAGAAAACGGATGTACTTTGACCACATAATATTGTGAGCCATCAGGATAAATTCTAAACTTTATTTTCAAAATTTCTTCATCGACCTCCTCAATATGATCAAGATTAAAGTATGAAATTACAGGAATAATTTGTTCACCTGTTATTGCATTTTCCAATCCGAAACCGTTCACCCATAATGACATTCTGAATTCATTCAGCTCTGTAATAAGCTTAAAATTTCCATTACAAAATATTTTCTCTTGTCTGTATTCCATATTATAATTCGGAGCTTGCTTTGAAATAATTTATATAAAATTTCTATTTCCTTTGCAAAGCCTCACCTTCAAAAGCAATTCCGTCCCAGCCAAATTCCATAAAGTTTCTGATATTCTGATGATCTGTGCCTTCAGGATTTTTCAGCACATCTTCTCTGTAAAATTCTCCGAAAAGATTCAGGGTATCTTCTTTTGATAAATTATTCAGTTTTGCATAACTGAACACTTTACACGAACCATTGTTCTGGTTTTCTTCATTCACTGTATTACCATTGGTAAATTTTGTCGGTGTAAAATTGTAATGATCATCAATATGAGCAATTACTTCTTTAAATTGAATAGTTTCAGGTGCATTTTTTAATTGTTCTGTCATGATATTTTTTTATGTATTTTCTGTATTTCGGCATCAAGATTTTGCCAGCAGTTCTGGCTCCATATTCTTACGTATTCTGAGCCTGTATTCCGTACGATCTTTTCTTTATGTACATCTTCCAGATAACCGAGGTTTCCGGAATATTTTTCCTTACTCATTGTTTCGACAATAATAGACTTCCCATCTTCTTTTTCAATAAGAATGTCAAATTCATAGCCTCCGAAATGATGACTTTTCAGCACATTCAAATGAGCAAAGTCTTTCTGTAATCGGTTATAAATTACATCAATCAAGGTATTCGAACTATTATTCTTCTCCGAATGACTGGCATATCCGAACTGATCCAGTGTATCCAGAATTTCAATTCTTTGACTTTCATTTTTATCGCTCACCGCCTTACAATACGCCAGATACGCATACAAAACAGCTTTTCTGTTATTTGAGCCTTCCTGTTCCAGAGCTTCTTTATAATTTGAGAAAACATCTTTAGGAATCGAGTTACAGACATAAATTTTTTCCTTCGCACGGGTAATAATTACGTTAAGCAGTTTATACCCTTTTGTATGATTGATCGGACCGAAACTCTGGATAAATTTTCCGCTGGATTTTCTTCCATAAGTGGTTGAAATAATGATAATATCTCTTTCATCTCCCTGAATATTTTCAAGGTTTTTAATGAACAATCCGGCAGCTTCCAGTCCCTGGATTTTTTCCCTAAAGACTTCATTTCCGGGAAGGCTGGTTTCCTGAACAATTTTTCTTTTAATATAATTTCGCTGCGAAATATTGAAGGTTGCAATTCCCACCGAAGGATAATTCCCATCTTTCAAAGGCTGAATATTCTGTAAGATTTCCAGCACTTTATCCGCTTCTTCCTTATTCGTATGTTCATCAAAAATTCCGTCTACCTGAAAAAATTCAATCGGTAACATTTCAGATTTTGTAGGTAGAGGCTTCAAACGCGAGTTATAGAACGCATGATTTGAAAAATCGATCAGATAAGGATGTTTAGAACGGTAATGGAAATCCAGATGATTTTTTTCAAACTGACTTTCTGTTGCAAAATCCAATAAAGATTCGATATTTAATAAGGAATTTTTATAGGTGATCACCTCATTTTCAGATTCAATATCGTCTTCATCTTCAATTGTTCCGTCAAAAACTTTGCTGAAATAATTGGAAGGAGGCATTTGATGCTCATCTCCTGCAATAATGATATTTCTTCCTTTCAACATGGCCGGAAGATTGTCTTCCAGCTTCAGCTGACTGGCTTCATCGAACACCACATGATCAAAGTAAAAGTTCTTCCCCTGAAAAAGATTGCTGCATGCATCAGGAGTCGTAAGAATGATCGGAAAAAAGCTGGTAAAAAGATCAATATCTTTCTGAACAATCTGTCTTAATGTTAATCTTTTATGATTTACACTACTTCTCTTGTTATAAAGATTGGCAACCGTAATGTCTTTATTTGTTTGTTCAAACTTCTTCACTGCATTTTGCTGAGCATCATTCCAGAAATACTGAATAAAATTCTGCTGGGAAGATCTGTACTGTGTTATGTTTTTCGTAATTTCCTCGTAATTCTTTTCGTTAAAATTAAGTTTTGAATCAGAATATTTATTTAACAATAACGGAAAATAGGCAGCATAAAAAGAAGCTTTCCAATTGTTAACCGAATAAAGCTTCTCCACTATCTTTTTCTGAAAAACACTTAAAGGCTGGTAAAAGTAAAACCAGTTATATTCAGTTAACAGAGGATTTTCAGGATGATTTCTATATGTTCTGTATCGGTCTAAAACAGAAATCAGATACTGATCAAAGTTTTGATAGGTATTTCCAAAGTTCAGATCTTTCACCCACTGATCATTAGAGATATTTTTCTTCAACTGCTGAATTCGTTGGAAAATCATCTCCGTTTCTTTTCCCGAAATCACAGGATCGAAAATATTCAGGAAATCAATGCTATTGAACTGTTGTTCCAGTTGAGAAGAAAATTCAGACTGAAGGTTTTGTATTTTCTGGCGGTAATTCAGAATTTCGTTTCTATTGTTCCAAAGATTATCGGACAGTTCGATCGAAGGGAAAAATTCATTTAAACTTATCTGTTTAATTGCCGAGCTTATTTCCAGTAATCTTTTCTGATTATTGATCTTCTTTTTCTTTGCAGAAGAAAATAACGCCATGAACTTATAGAAAAATCCGTTCGTAACTTCCGGGTGAAATTCTTCAGAGTTCTGGTTTAGCACAGAAGTAATCACTTCTATTTCATTGATTAGAGAGGATAATTTTTGCAGGTTCTGGTTAAAGTTCTGCTTTTTCTTTTCCTCATATACAGGTTTAAAGTCAACAATCAACGACTGAATCTCATCCCATCTCTTTTCATAATCATGGAAAGAATCATCTAAATTCTGCAGGCTGTTATGAAAATTCTCACGAATCAGCTTTTCAGGATTGATAAATGAAGATTTTTCAAAAGGTTGATATTCCTGATAAATCTCTTTTCCTTTTTCTAAAACATATTCAATTTCTTTCCCCTCCTCTTCTGAAAAAGAAAACTGAATGTCCTGAACATCTATATTTTCTTTGATTTCTTGAAACTTTAAGAGATCACCTACAATTTCCGTCCAGTTTTTACCTGAAATCAAATCTGAATTCAGGAGCTCATGAACCGTATTAATAATTGTTTTATGCTGTAAAATTTCTGTCAGCTGATCTTTCAGAGACTGAACAGAATAAAGCTGTTCTTGTTTTTTAAAGTCTGCTGGATCAATGGTATTTCGGACAGCATCTACTACAAGTTTCCTGTCGGAAACACTGTCCTTGATCATAATACAATATCGTTCCAGACCGAGTTTATGAAGTGCATGATACAACACCTCCAATGCCGTTTGTTTTTCGCAGACAACAATGGTTTTTTGTTTGTTTTCCAGTGCATTGACCAAAACCGCAGTCAACGTTTGGCTTTTTCCTGTTCCCGGAGGCCCCTGAATCAGAATTTTCGTCTGTGATTTTAGTGATTCCAAAATTCCCTGCTGGGAAGGATCAGTTTCTACAGAAGTTATAGATTGAAAATTTGCTTTTATTTCGTTTTCAAGAGGTTTAAATTCTCTCTTCAACGATTCATAATCATTGATGATGTTTTGTTTCTGAACTTCAAAAATGGAAAAAACACCAGATTTAATGATGATCGCATCGCCATTGTTCTGAAGCTGTTCTTCATAGGAAGCTTTCGCTTTGATCAATGGGATTTCTTCATAATTATTAAGAATAAAATCAAGGTTCTGAGTAGTTTTAAGCTGATCCAAAAGGGTTTTGCAAATCTGTAACAGTTCGGGTTTATCTATTTTTCCGTCAGCAAGCATTTCTTCGGAAATCTGTTCTACTACAATTCCCGAATCATTTTGCAGGTGATTAATCAGAACTTCATTTACATAAATCGGATCATCTTCTGTTCTGCTGATTTCCCAAGTATTCAGCTCATTGACCGGTTTTATATTCACAGACCAGATCAGAATAGGAGAAGCAGAAATTTGTCCGTCCATATCTTTCCTGATTAACATTGGAAACCCGAACCCCAAAGAATTGATTCCTTTCTCAGACTGTATTACTTCATTTTGAAAGATCAGGTTTTCCAGACTTATGGAAAGTTTTTCTAAAGCCGTTTCTCGCGTTTTATCTTTAACCAAAACAACTTCTGTTGTCTCATTTTTGGATTCCTCTTTTTCTTCATCAAACAAGTAAATATTATCTTTTTCTTCAGTTTTAGAAACCTCATCCGTAATTTTATCGTGAATGGAGAATTTAAAATTAACGTTCTTCTGCGTTAAAAGGTTAATGATAAAATGTTCGGGAAGACTTTTATAAATTTCAGAAAGCCGGGCAAGATCAAATTTATATCTTGAATTTCCGGGAATAGCATTTAAATGAACACCTCTTCTATTACCTGTTTTCAGCTTGTTTTGAAATGCCTGAAATATTTCCGGATTTAAATTTTCCATCTTGTGTAAAATAATTTTGAATAAAAATATAAAATTTTTCTAATACGCAAAAACATTGCACACTTTAGTTTTTACTTTGCATCAACAAAATGAGAGAACACATGGAATTTAATGGAAATCACTTAATCGAATTAGGATATAGATCTGCAAAATGGTTCAAAGAAGCGATTGCATATATCAATGAAAATAAACTGGATGAAAATCAAATCAAGGAATATTTAGAGCAATTTAAACAACCTGAACTGATTCCTCTTCATGAAACTGCAAAAGATTTTGTGATCAACATCCGAGCGGAACATGAAAGTGAAAATGATAACGTGGAAAAAGTAATCAATACGATGAACGTCCTAATGAAAACGCCGACTTTAGTTGCCGGAGCAATTATGCCCGATGCGTGTCCTACAGGTCCGGTTGGTCAGATTCCTGTAGGTGGAGTTGTTGTGGCGAAAAATGCGATTCATCCCGGATTTCATAGCGCAGATATCTGCTGTTCGGTGATGCTGACAGATTTTGGAAAAGCAGATCCTAAAGAAGTTTTGGATGCCGCTCATTCTGTAACGCATTTCGGATATGGAGGAAGACCAAGAGGTGAGCAATTGGAGATGTCTCAGGAACTTATGGATGCTTTCAGAGCCAATGATTTCCTGAATGATGAAAAACTGATAAGCATTGCCCGTTCTCATATGGGAACGCAAGGTGACGGTAACCATTTCTTATTTATCGGAATTTCAAAAAATACCGGAAATACAATGCTGGTGACGCACCACGGTTCAAGAGCTCCGGGAGCTGCTTTGTATGATAAGGGAATGAAGGTGGCCAATAGATTCAGAATGGAAAATTCTCCTGAAACGTTAAGAGAAAACGCCTGGATTCCGTATGATTCTGAAGAAGGAAAATCATATTGGGAAGCGCTTCAACTGATCAGAACATGGACGAAAGAAAACCATACTTCTATTCACGATGCGACCTTAAATAAACTGGGGATCGAGAAAGAGGACAGATATTGGAACGAACATAATTTCGTTTTCAAAGATGGAGATTTATTTTACCATGCAAAAGGCGCAACACCTTTGGATGATAAATTCATGCCGGATATTACAGGACCAAGATTGATTCCTTTAAATATGGCAGAACCTGTTTTGATCGTAAAAGGAACAACCAATGAAAGAAATCTAGGATTTGCGCCACACGGAGCGGGGAGAAATTTCAGCAGAAGTCAGCATAAAAAGTCTTTGGCGCATAAAACGACTGAAGAAATTTTTGCAGAGGAAACAAAAGGGCTTGACGTTCGTTTCTTCACCAATGAAATCGATATTTCTGAGCTTCCAACTGCTTATAAAAGTGCCAAAAACGTGAGAGCACAAATTGAGGAATACGGACTTTGCGAAGTTCTGGATGAAGTAATGCCTTACGGATGTATTATGGCGGGTGATGTTCAGAAGAATGCGCCATGGAAGAAAAAGAAGAAGTTTAGAAAGGCTTAAAAATTTCTTTTGACTTGAATCAAAAGAAACAAAAATTCAAGACTTGGAAACTTCCGCTAAAAATTAAAACTTAATCCTAAAATTCCCAAAACTAGCGCGAATTAATGATTGGTTCTTCGGTTCAAGATTTTAATCGCGCTTCGAACAGTGGGAATTTTTTAACGGATGAAATTTTAATTTTCTTAACGCTCCATTTTCCGAGGTCGGCTTATTGAGGTTAAGAATTCAAAATCGATTAACAAAAAAATAATAACCAACCTTGCAGGTATGAAAGCCTGTAAGGTTCATGAAAACTTTTACAATAAGGTAGGAACAGTAGCTCAGATGGTAGAGCAACAAGAGTACTTTTCGCTGCTGGCAAAAAAAGTTCCTATGAATTCCAGTTGTGTGTCGCAGGTTCGAGTCCTGCCTGTTCCTCAAAATAATTAAGGCAAAGAAAGTTCCTATTTATAGACATTACTTTCCGCCTTTTTAAAAACTCTAAGGCAAAGGGAGTTCCTATAATTTTTGGAAAAATACTCCCCGCCTTTTATAAACTATAGGTAAAAGGAGTTCCTATATTATTCACTTAAAGAGAACTACTCCTCACTTATTTTTTAAATTAAAAACAATGAAAACATTACAATTATTCAATGCCGTATTAGCAAAAGAATCTGATGCAAAAGCATTTATTTCGGACAATGGTTTTATTATTGAGCCTAACGCGATGTGGGCAAAAAAGGAAATTATTTCCTATTATGCCAAAGAAAAACTGAATGGAACTGATTTAAATAAAACCTTTCATAAATCGTGGCAGAAAATAAAAAACAGCACAAGATTTCAATTGTTGGTTGAACAGATCAACCATTATGTTTCGACGTATGGAAGCAATTTTCAGGCTGAAATATATATTCCGAATGAAGTATTGGATATTCCTGGCTTAAAGTTGAATTTTAAAGTCATTAAAGCCTATTCAAAGGAAGAAATGACGGAAAAATGCCTTGCTCTTTTGAAGTCCGGAATTGCGTTGAAAGAAGAAACTATCGATGATATCCTGAACATTCTGCATCACGAGCTGGAATACGATTTCACAGGAAAGGAAAACATCCGAAATAAAGAAGCAGTGATAAAAATTGCCGACCGATACGATATTTACCCTGAAAATCCTGTTGAGTTTTTCCGATATGTAATTTATAAAACAACGAAAGAAACACTTTTAATTAAGAATGATGATTTAATTAACGATATTAAGCAGAGTAAATTCAATCCAACTTATCTTTTTGAAAGTTTCGGACTGGAAAAAATGGCGGAAATTTTTAACCGTTTCAAACCTTTATTTTTAGCATATAAAAACAGAGCGTCAAAAACGATTAATAAAATTTCAAAGCTGTCAAAAGTTTATCATCAGCCATTAGTTTCAAACCCTTTGAATAACGCAACAAACATTTTGCTGGAAAACAGCGATTTGCATTGGCTGGAAAACGCGACTCCGTTTGCATTATTTAAAGCTTTGTCGGCTTGTTATTCAAGAATGTATGGTCAGGATACTTTTGTGTATAGAATCCGAAACGGAAAATCGTGGACAAAAAAATCCACCGCAACTTCTGTGAATGAATTGAATTATGATTTTATCTTAAATTATTTAAAATCTAAATATAATTTAACCGGAAAGAAAATCTATTTTCCTAAAGATATAGAGTTTGCTTTACCGACTTCCGAAAAAATGTTTGTTGGAAATATTCCGACCGGAACAAGATTTTACGGAGAAAGTCTTGCTGTAGGAATTTATTGGGAAAACGCATGGGGGTGCTTATGATCTCGATCTTTCAGGATTGAACATTGCCGGAAAAATCGGTTGGAATGCAGCATATAATCAAAATGAAGGACAATTGATGTATTCCGGAGATATAACTTCTGCGCCAAACGGTGCCGTAGAATATTTGTATGCTAATAAAGGCTTATCCTCTCCTACATTGGTAATGAACAACGTTTTCAGCGGAAACAGCGATTGCGGTTATAAAATCGTTATCGGAAAAGGTGATGCCATTACCTACAATTATATGATGAATCCTAATCATCTTTTTGCCGAAGCCAAATGTAATTCGGCTCAGAAACAAACGATTTTGGGGATGTTACTGCCAAAAGACGGGAAACAGTGCTTTGTATTGCTGAATTTCGGAGCCGGACATTCTCATGTTTCAGGAAATAATGAAGTCTCTGTTATGGCAACAAATGCCTTGTATCAGCAATGGTATGAAGCTATTTCTTTCAATCATCTGGTTGAAGAGTTAGGGGCACATATTACTCCAAATAGAGAAGCAGCAGAGTTTGATTTTTCTTTGGAAAACTTAGAAAAAGATAGCTTTATCAAAATTTTCAAATAACTTTTACTGTCATTTTAAGTGAACTCTTGAAATGGCAGTTTTTGTTTAAAGTCATTATTTTCTTTTGTCTTGAAACAAAAGAAACAAAAATTCAAGACTTGGAAACTTCCGCTAAAAATTAAAATTTAATCCTAAAATTTCCAAAACTTGCGTGAATTCCAAATAAGCTCTTCGATTCAAAATTTTGGTCACGCTTCAAATAATGGAAATTTTTTAACGAATAAAATTTTAATTTTCTTAACGCTCCATTTTCCTAGGTCAGATTAATGGGTCAAGAATTTATGCCCCATACAAAATCTACATAATTAATTAAATATTACATACTTATAAAATTTATATTTCTAATAGAAACTAATCCGTTTTTTACGCCAATCACTGTTTTCTTTCCGTAATCGATCTGAATACTGAACATATTTTTCAACGGAAACTGGAGAATAGCCTGAAGGATCAGCCGAATAACTCCAGCATGAGTTACAATTAAAACTTTATTGACGCTTTCTTTCGAGATCAGTTCATTCCAGAACTCAGAAACCCGGCTTTGCATTTCTAACAGATTCTCTCCGTTTTTGGCTTTTATAGTAACGAAATCTTCATACCACGGATTGATTTCTTCTTCGGGAATTTCGTCCCATTTTTTCAGTTCCCAATCCCCGAAATTCATTTCACGGATTCTTTCATCCGTTTCATAATGCAGCTGAAAATATTTTGCCAATAATTGACATCGTTGTGAAGGACTTGAAATAATCAAATCAAAATCTTGACCAATTTGAATGGCCTTAAAATCTTCTTCAAAGTCTTTTCTTAAAGGTATTTCTGCAAATCCGTAACACAAATGATCCGGATTTTCTACCGCAGTATGACGAATTAAATGAATTTCCATACGATAATGGTTCCCAGATACAATAAAACTTCACTAACCTGCTGAACCGTTCCCAAACAGTCACCGGTATATCCTCCGATATGTTTTTTAAAATACCAACCCAGGTACATCTTCCCGATGTAAGCCAATATAAAAGCCGGAATTAACCGCCAATCCGGAAGCACTAAAAATGCAATCAGAACCGCCAAGAAGCTTATGAATAAAGACTTTCTATCCAATGGCTTATTCGCCAATGGTTTAGACTTGCTTACATCAATATCCGTAACATACTGATGCGTGTAAATCATCGTTCCCGAAATAAACCGGCTCGAGGTATGCGCGAAAATAATAATGGCTAATGTTTTCATTACATCCAGACTTCCTAACTTCTGAATGCTGAAAAATTTCAAGGCAAATAATAAAATGATTCCGATTGCTCCGTACGCTCCTACACGGCTGTCTTTCATGATGGTCATGATTTTCTCTTTCCCATAACCGCCTCCGAAACTGTCACAGACATCGGTAAAACCATCTTCATGAAAAGCTCCGGTCAGCAAAACACTCGAAATCATCATTAGAACAATCGCTATTTCAAGATTAAAAAGCTGAAAGGAAAGATAGAAAATAGCAGCGTTGATGATTCCGATCAATAGCCCCACCCACGAAAAATATTTCTGAGACCTGTTCATAATTTCACTTGAATAGGGAACTTTGAACGGAACCGGAATCCTAGTAAAAAACATCAGCGCAGTGGCAAAGTAAATCAGTTCATTCTTTACCGCTTTCATTTAATCTTTATTTGAAACATTGGCATCCTCAAAACTCGACATTTCGTCCAGGAAGTTAACTGCACTTTGAATCAGCGGATAAGCCAATGCACAACCTGTTCCCTCTCCTACTCGCAGATTAAGATTCAGTAAAGCTTTTTGCCCTAATAATGCTAATAATTTGATGTGTGCATATTCATCGCTGACATGACAGAAAATACAGTTGTCTAGAATTTCAGTATTCTTTTTAGCCAGCGAAGCAACAGCAACCGTTGCGATAAATCCGTCAATTAAGATCAGCATATTCTGTCGGTATGCTTCTTCCATGGCACCCATCATCTGAGCAATTTCCAATCCACCAAAAGTTTGGGCAATTTCGTCAGCTGTTTCAAGAGTCGGATATTTTTCTATACATTTTGAAAGAATATCAATTTTATTCTGCAATTGAGCATCATTTAAACCGGTTCCTCTTCCCACACAATCCACAATCGGAACATTGAATAGCTGGCTCATCATTAACGAGGAAGCTGAAGTATTACCAATTCCCATTTCCCCGAAACCGATAATATTACACCCTGTTTCAGAAATTTCTTTAACAACAGACCTGCCGTTTTCTAGTGCCAGTTGATATTCATCAATGGTCATTGCCGGTTCTTCCAGGATATTTCTGCTGGATTTCCGCACTTTTTTATTGATCAAATCCAAACCTTCTGGAAAATCAAAATTGACTCCTGCATCCACAATTTTCATGTCAAATCCATTCTGTCTGCAGAAAACATTGATCGCCGCTCCTCCTCCTAAAAAATTCATCACCATCTGATACGTAACTTCCTGTGGATAAGCGCTCACTCCGGCTGTTGCAATTCCGTGATCGGCTGCGAAAACAACTATATGCGGTTTGATTAATATGGGAGAAGTTGTCTGCTGAACCATTCCGATTTTATGAGCCAATTGTTCTAAAAATCCTAATGCTCCTAATGGTTTTGTCTTGAAATCGATTTTGTGTTGTAGTTCGTCTGCTAACATTTATAGAATGTAGATTTTTTGTCTTTTTATTAAATTAAATGATGGAGTGCAAATTACTAAATTCCGGGTATTAAACAGATATTTAATTTTCTTTTGTCTTGAAACAAAAGAAACAAAAATTCAAGGCTTGAAAACTTACGCTAAAAATTAAAACTTAATCCTAAAATTCCCAAAACTTACGCGAATTCAAAATTTATTTTTTGATTTAATATTTGTATCGCGCTTCAAACAGTGGGAATTTTTTAACGGATTAAGTTTTAATTTTCTTAACACTTCAGTTTCCCAGGTCGCTTTTCGAGCTCCACTACTCTATAACTTTCCAATCCCTGAAAACACTACAATTCTCAAACAAAAAACCTCAACGTAAAAACATTGCGCACGTCCTCTTTTACTTTGCATTATAAATTAAGAACAATGACACCAAAAATAATAGAGAAATTAAAAGAAGTTGAGGGAAAACGCAACGTAGAAATACTTCTCGCTGTAGAATCCGGAAGTCGAGCGTGGGGTTTTGCCTCTCCCGACAGCGATTACGATATACGTTTCATCTACCGACACGAAAAAGACTGGTATCTTTCGCCGTGGGATAAAGATGAAACCATAGAATTTATGACCGAAGACGATCTGGACGGTTCGGGATGGGATTTGAGGAAAACTTTTCATTTATTATTGAAGTCGAATGCAGCTTTGCTAAGCTGGTTCTACTCTCCTATCGTTTATGTGAAAAATGAAAAATTTTACGATTTATTCAAACCTTTGGCAGATGAATGCTTTTCCCCGATAGCAGTTTCTTACCATTATCTGAGCATGAGCAAAAAATATCTGGAAGCCTGCAGAAGTGATGAAGTAAAACTGAAATCTTATTTCTACTGCCTTAGAACTGCCTTAACCGGGAAATGGATCTTGGAAAAAGGAACCGTTCCACCTGTTTTATTTAGTGAATTGCTGGTTTTAGTAGATGATTTCACTAAAGCAAAAATAGAAAATTTAATAAGCTTAAAGGTCACAAAAGGAGAATCTTATTACCATCCGAATGACTGGGAATTGCTTGGATTTTTGGAGAAAATGGTAATGGATAATGAGGAAAAAGCGAAAAGCCTGAAAGGAGGAAATGCAGATAAAAATAAGATGGAGAGTGTTTTTAGAGAGATATTAATGTAACAAATTATGCGATTACGGGAATCCGTAGTCGTTTTTTGTCAATAGAAAATATATTTGTTAAATTTCATTATTAAAACTAAACCATGTATATAAGCAAAATTCGAATTAAAAATTTCAGATTACTAAAAGACACTACCTTTTTGCTAAATGAAAATGAGAAACAGGAATTATCACTTTTAATTGGACGAAATAACAGTGGGAAAACATCATTTATAATGCTTTTTGATAAGTTTTATAGAAATGAAAGTTTTAAATTTAATTTCTATGACTTTTCTACATCATTAAGAGACAAAATTTTTAAGATAGATGAGAATACTGTGATTGAAGATTTATCTATTCAAATGATTCTCGAAATAAAGTATGATATTAAAGATTCTTTAGAAAACATATCTGACTTTATATTGGATTTAGATCCTGATGTAAATATTGTAAAAATTCTATTTGAATGTTCAATTGATAAAGATAGATTAGTTAAAGATTTACAACAAGTAAAAAAATATAAAGAAAAATTTATAGAAAAGAATTTACCAGATTATTTAATTAGCAAAAACATTTATGTCTTTGAAAATGAAGCAGACTTAGAGGTTCAGAATAGAGGGAATTTAGTAAAGAAAGATATTTCTGCAGTCAGAAAATTGATTAATTTTCAAGTTATTCACGCAAAAAGAAATGTCTCAAGTTCTGAAACTAGCGGAAATGGCAAAGGGGCTTTATCCGAAATGACTACCAAATATTTTAATAAAGAACATAAAGAATCTTCTGCTGATTTTTTTGAAATTAATGATGCAATATCAACAATGGATTCTACTCTGGACGATAAATACAAAACACACTTTGAACCATTTTTAGAAAATGCAAAGAAATTTCTTGATATAAAAGATCTGAGAGTTATCTCAGATTTAGAATCGAAGCAATTATTTACCAATCATTCTAAAATTGTTTATGGAGATGGTTCAAATAATCTTCCTGAACATTTAAATGGATTAGGCTATGTGAACATTCTTTATCTATTACTTCAAATTGAAGTTAAGAAAAAATATTTTTTAGATGAAAAGAAAGATATAAACCTTTTATTCATTGAAGAGCCTGAAGCTCATACTCATCCTCAAATGCAATATGTTTTTAGTCAAAAAATTCAAGATATTATACGAGAGATTAATAAAGAAGCTAATTTACAAACCTTTATTTCTACCCATTCTTCTCACATAGTTTCACAATGTAATTTTTCTGATTTACGTTACTTTAAACTCAAGGATGGAAATATTAATGT
Organism: Chryseobacterium sp. Y16C; assembly: GCF_022488405.1. Taxonomy (NCBI): domain Bacteria; kingdom Pseudomonadati; phylum Bacteroidota; class Flavobacteriia; order Flavobacteriales; family Weeksellaceae; genus Chryseobacterium; species Chryseobacterium sp. Y16C. The sequence goes on along the minus strand of NZ_CP092711.1, from coordinate 4,593,938 downwards.
TAAAAATTTTTACACTGATTTAGATGCTAAATACAAAGGCAAAGAAGAATATTTTAAATTCTTAAAGCAATACTTAACTCTATATTCTTCTGAACTCTTCTTTGCTGAAAAGATTATATTTATTGAAGGAACTACAGAAAAATTATTACTGCCGTACTTTATCAGTCAATATGATAAATTGGTAGTAGCTCCCCAAAACAAAATATCATCACAAAACATTTCTATAATTGAAGTAGGAGCTAATTCGAAAGTATTTAAGTATTTTTTGGAGTTTTTAGAAATTAAGACTCTGATAATTACTGATATTGATACCACTAAAATAGTAATAACTCCTGCTACAGCAGAAAAAAAAGAAAGTTCAAGCAATAATGCTTGTCCTGTGATTGAAGGAGATAATACAAGTAATTATTCTATTAAAGAATTTTTGAATATACCTGAAAAAACAGAAACTACTAAACTTGCCCAATGGTTTAATAAGCTTAAGGAAAATACATTACAAGATGATTCTCACTTTATAAAAATTGCTTATCAGATTAAAGAATCAGGATATCACGGCAGAAGCTTTGAAGATTCATTTATTAGCTTGAATTTAAAAGAAATTGTTAAATTCAAGGAAAGTGATATTTTGGGAATTCAGAATAAAGACAAATTAATTGACTCAAGAACTGATTTTTATGAATTGACAAAGGACATTTTAAAAATAAATGGAAAATCAGATTTCGCTTCTTCACTTTTATATTTAGCATTAACTGGTAAAGTTGAGTGGAAAACCCCATTATACATTAAAGAAGGTTTACAATGGATAGCAAACTAAAACCAATCGAACATATAAAGCAAATTATTGATGATAATCAAGATGCTGAAAAAGAATTTAAAAATTTTGTTTTACAAGGCGGAGCAGGAAGTGGAAAAACAGAATCTTTAAAACAAATTCTTGAATATATTTCTGACACTTATCCAGACAAAAAAGGTGTTTGTATTACACTAACAAATGTTGCAGTTGATGAAATTAAAGCTAGAATTGGAGAAAATAAAAATTTCATTGTTTCTACAATACACTCTTTTTTAAACGATTTAATTAAAGATTATAAAAAAAATATTCACGAAGTAATCTTTGAAATTTTTAAAGTAGAAAAGATTATTAGAAAAGAACTAGATACTGGAGAAGATGAAAAGGAGTATAAAAAGAATGAACACGAAAAATATAAAAAATTATATGGAAAATATGCTGGCAAACTATTTACAACAACTGGAGAAAAGACTTCTAAAGTTATAGGTAAGAGAGAATACGATAAAGAACCAACAAAATTCAATAATGATTTAAATATTGAAGCAGATAAATTAAATGAAAAAATATTGGAGATTATTAAATCCATTGATTATAACAAAATCCGATACAACGAAACTCGTTATAATAAGTTCAATGAACTATCTTTTGGACACGATGAGTTATTACATATTGCGTCTCTTCTATTTAAAAAACATTCTTTATTGGGTAAAATTGTAAGTGACAAATTTGATTTCATACTGATTGATGAATATCAAGATACAAATGAAAAAATAGTTGATATTTTTTTAAATTCAATCCCAAAAAATAATAAAACAACTATTGGATTCTTTGGTGATTCTATGCAAGGAATTTATGATGATGGAATAGGAGATGTAGAAAAAGAGATAACTGAGAATAAATTAATCAAAATTGAAAAAGAGGATAATTTTAGATGCTCTGATAAAGTTATTGATTTTATAAATACGATAAGAAACGATGGTCTTGAACAAAATTTAGCTTTAAAAAATGCTGAAACTTCTGAAGATAGAAAAGGAGAAGTAAAGTTATATTATTCTATTTACGACAAAAAACCAACCACACACAGTAGTTTTGAAGATAAAGACAAATACTTTGAATATCTGAATCAATTAATAACTAAAGTTTCGGCGGATAATCCTGAAGTTAAAAAATTAATGTTAACCAATAAATCTATTTCAAACGAACTAGGTTTTAGGATTCTTTATCAAATATTCAATGATAGATACACAGAAGTTAAGGAAGAAATTGAGAAAACTTTAGAAAGGATTCAATTAATAGAAATATATGAGCTTTGTTCTGCTTATAAAAATAAGAACTATAATTTCGTTTTTGTAAAACTAAGGAAATGCGGTTTCGAATTAAAATCCGTTAAAGATAAAATAAGGATAAAAAGGCTTTTCGATGAATTATTAAATACTAATCAATCAGTTAACGAGGTCTTAAAATTTGCATTTGACAACAAATTGATAAGTAAATCTGATTCATACAAACAATACATTTCAAATAGAGATGCTTATCTCGAAAATTTAAAAAATGATGTTAGATTTCAATATTTAGAGTCTTTGTATTTTGATGAAGGAAATTCATCAACGAAAATGACAGCAAAGGATGCTTCTGTTTCTACTGAAGAGTTTGAAGAATTTGAAAAAAATCTTAAGAGAAAAATATTCTATAATGATTTATTTTCTGAAAAATTAAAATTCCCTGAAGTCTTGAATTACTATAATTATATTGATGAAAATAATACCTCAGATTATATAACTATGCATAAGACCAAAGGTTCTGGAATTGAAAATGTAATGGTTGTAATGGACGAATATTTTTGGAACAAATACAATTTTAGAACTATTTATGATGATGAGGAAGACTTATCAAAGAAGTTAAAAAATAAAAAGCTTTTCTATGTAGCCTGTTCAAGAACAATTAAGAATTTGATTTGTGTGAGATTAGTGTCTGATGAAAAAGAGGAAAAACAATTATTAACCTTTTTTAAAGGAGTTGAAATAAAAAAAGTAGACTATAATACATGACCATCCAAGACATAAAAAACAAAAACCTCATCCTCTTCCAAGCCATCTCCGGAAGCCGATCTTTCGGATTGGCAACAGAAAGCTCAGATACAGATATTCGCGGCGTATATTATTTGCCGAAAGAAGAGTTTTTTGGTTTAAACTATATTCCGCAAATTTCCAATGAGACAAATGATATCACGTATTATGAAATCGGGAGGCTTGTTGAATTATTACAGAAAAACAATCCGAATATGTTAGAAATTCTGGCAAGTCCGGAAGACTGTATTCAGCATAAAAACCCTTTGATGGATTTGCTGAAACCTGAAGATTTTCTTTCCAAATTATGCAAAGATACATTCGCGGGTTATGCCATTTCACAGATCAAAAAAGCAAAAGGGCTCAACAAAAAGATCCTGAATCCGATTGCTCAAGAAAGAAAATCCATTCTCGATTTCTGTTATGTTTTACAGAATCAAGGCTCAATTCCATTGAAAAAATGGCTGCGAGAATTCCCCTCCACCGGAGGGGTGTCCGAAGGACGGGGTGGTTTAATTCAGGAAAAATGCGGTTTGGTAAGCATAGACAATACCAAGGGAATGTTTGCTCTTTTCTACAACGAATCAGGAGATTTACATTACAAAGGAATTATCCAGCATGAAGAAGCCAATCAGGTTTCCGTTTCATCGGTTCCGAAAGGTGAAAAAGTATTGGCTTATCTTTTCTGTAACCTCGATGCTTATTCGACTTATTGCAAAGATTATCGTGAATACTGGAAGTGGGTTTCGGAGCGAAATGAAGACCGTTATAACGTTAATCAGAGTCACGGACAAAATTATGACAGCAAAAACATGATGCACACCATTCGTTTATTGCAGTCGTGTGAGCAGATTTTTAAAACCAGTTCGTTGAATATCCGTGTGGAAAACCGAGACGAATTATTAGACATCAAAGCCGGAAACCGGTCGTATGAAGCGGTAATGGAAAAAGCAGAAAGTCTTATTAAATCTATTGAATATTATCATTCGATCTCTACGCTTCCCGATTTTCCGGATTTGGAAAAAACAACAAAAATCTTAATTGAAATAAGAGAACAATTATACAGCTAAATATTTTCCAGCCAATTCTTAATGCTTTGTTGTTAAGAATTGGTTGAAATCTAAGGAGATTCAATGGATTATTTTTTCTTCGAATTCTTTGAAACTTTAGCTATAGGATTATAATCCAGACATATTTTTATCCAATATTCAAAATCTTCAGGCTTTTGAAAACCTTCAGGTTCTACATAACAATATCCTTTAAGCTGTTTCCCTTTCATGATCATTGGCAGAAACCCCTTTCTTTCCGCAACTTCATCTTCCAGATGCGGATCATAACGACACATCAGGTTATCGTGGCTCACATTGATGCACATTTTCCCATTCACCAGGAAAGATAATCCGCTGAACATTTTTTTCTCAACAATTTCGAGACCAGGAATTTCGGAAAGCCGCTCACGAATTCTGTCTGCGAGTTCAATATGATATGCCATGATCAGAAAATTTATATTTCTAAATTAATTAAAAACTGCCATACACTAAGACTTTCTGTATTACATCCTTAATTTTTAGAAGTCATAAAATAAAATTTTATTTAAAATAATTATTGTTTTACGATAATTAATTATACATTTGCATTATCTATTAATTATCAAGTCATGAATCAGACAAAAATTATTTCACAGATTCTCTACTACATTTGCTTCATACTGGCAATCGGCTATTTGCTGACTGCAGTGTATTCAATCCTTTGCCTCGTAACCGGATTTAGTATAACACCGTATAAAGAAAATGCATACTTTCATATCAACTATCCTTTTACCGATAAGCCTTTTTTGAATATTGAGAATAATTATCCGTATATCCTATTCTCTTTTTTATTGGTTTTAGTCACATACGGAGTATTCTTTTGGTTTTCAGCCAAAGTTTTTAAAGTTTTCTTTCAGTCAAAATTATTTACGAAGGATAACATTACACACCTGAAAAGGTTTTACCTCTATAATATCTTTTTTCCATTGCCTATAGTTGTGATCGCGAGCTTCTTCGTGGAAGTGGAAAGTATAATATGGGGATTGGTTTTTATTCATTTCATGCTGGGAATTTTCTGCTTATTTCTTGCGAATATTTTTAAACAGGGATTACATTTGCAAAACGAACAAGATTTAATTATATAAAATGCCAATTATAGTCAACTTAGATGTAATGCTTGCCAAACGTAAAATGCAGAGTAAAGAATTGGCAGAAAAACTGGGAATTACTCCCGTTAATCTCTCCATCCTGAAAACAGGAAAAGCCAAGGGAGTCCGTTTTGATACATTGGAAGCGATCTGCAAAATACTGGAATGTCAACCGGGAGACATTTTAGAATTTAGAGATGAATGATAAGGAATCAAGAATCATCGATTATTTTGATCATTTTATGTGAACTTTTTTGAAATTAAAACTCTAGTCTTTTAATAATAACTTTTGTGACTTTTACGGTTACATTACACCTTTCAGTATAAAATCTTAAACATATCATTTTAAAAAGCAATGGAAACATTGCCAGTCCTTCTATTATCCAAACCCAACAATATGAATACTTTATCTATCAACAACCTCAACCTCACCTATAAAAATGGCTTTCAGGCGATTCAAAACATTTCGCTGGAAATCGGAAACGGAATGTTCGGGCTTTTAGGTCCTAACGGAGCCGGAAAATCTTCTTTAATGAAAACCATTGTAGGACTCCAGAAACCCACTTCAGGAAATATCATCTTCAATGGTGTCGATATTGCTGAAAACCCTGATTATATCAAACAAAATTTAGGCTTTCTGCCTCAGGATTTCGGAGTTTATCCTAAAATCTCTGCTTATGATCTATTAGAACATATTGCAATTTTAAAAGGGATTAAAAACAGTACCGAACGCAAAAATCAGGTCATAAGCCTGCTTGAAAAAGTAAATCTTTCTGATTTCAGAAACAAAGAGGTTCATACCTTTTCCGGGGGAATGAGGCAACGGTTCGGAGTCGCACAGGCTCTATTAGGGAATCCGAAAATTATTATCGTTGATGAGCCAACTGCAGGTCTTGATCCCGAAGAACGCAACCGTTTCAATTCTTTGCTGAATGATATCAGTAAAGAAGTTATTGTCATTCTTTCCACTCATCTCGTGGAAGATGTCCGCAATCTGTGTTCACAAATGGCCATTATAAACAAAGGAAAGCTTCTGAAGAAAGGAAAACCCAATGATCTGATCGCTGAACTGAATCAGAAAATATGGTCAAAATCCATTGATAAAACTGAGCTGGATCATTATCATTCGACCTATCAGATCATCAGTCAGCAATTAATTGAAAGGGAATTATACATTACCACATTCTCCAACGAAAAGCCTAAAGATTTCATTCCTGTAAATCCTTTACTGGAACACGTCTACTTTCATTCTCTTATTCAAAAAATCTAATCATGAACGCCTTATTTTTATTTGAAGTCCAGCGCACTACCAAGCATTGGCTTACTTACCTTATTGCCTTGATCCTGATCGGAATTGGAATATTTTGTGGAAATAATTTCAACCTGAGTGCCGGAGAAGGTATTTATCTGAATTCCCCTTATACCATTGGTTTTATGACCGGAATGCTAAGCTTATCCGTGATATTCTTTGCCACTATTTTTGCCAGTCAGCAACTTTTTAAAGACCAGGATTCAAAATTCGACAGTATCTTGTTTTCCCTTCCGTTTTCAAAAAGGGTTTACATAAGCGGAAGATTTTTTTCTTTCTTTTTACAGACATTCTTAAGCTTTGCTTTTTTGATGACCGGGTTTATAATCGGACAGAATGTGCGTACGGGAAGCGAGATGCAGCCTTATTTTAATCTTTGGTATTATCTATTTCCGCTGTTAATCTTCGGGTTTATCAATTGTCTTTTAGTCTGTAGCTTTTTGTTTCTCATTTCATTGGCTACGAAGAAAAAACTCCTGGTCGTGATTGGCGGATTACTGCTTTATGTATTATATATGATTGTTCTGCTGTTTTCCAATTCTCCTTTTATGGCAGGAAGTATTCCACAGTCACTGGAATCGCAGCAGATAGCCGCATTCACAGATCCTTTTGGCTTATCTGCTTATTTTTTTGAGGGAAGAAACCTTTCTGTTTTTGAAAAAAATAAATCGACCATTCCCTTTTCTTCCTATTTATTGGTAAACAGGATCATTTTCCTGATCATTTCGGTGGTGTTTTTACTGCTCTCCTACCGTCTTTTTTCATTTTCAGGATTTTCCGGTAAAAAGAAAAGAAAAACTGAGATCAATACAACATTTTCAAAGATCAACCCGAAAGCATATTCGGTTGTAAGCCCCGATTTCGGAATAGTTTCATCGCTGCAATCCGTCTTATCCTTTACCAAAATCGATCTCATTTATCTTTTTAAAGGAATTGTCATGGTTGCTGTTTCCGTTCTGCTGCTATTTTTTGTCGGGATGGAAATGTACGCTGAAATTGAAAAAGGAATCCGGCTTCCGCAGAAATATGCAAGTTCCGGCTTGATGGCCACTACGATATCCGAAAATTTTCATTTGCTGGGCTTGCTTATTGTTGCCTACTTCATCAATGATCTTTATTGGCGAAGTAATGCTTCGCAATTTTCCCTGATTGAAAAAAGCACTTATTTTCACAAAAATAAATTAACCGGTCATTTCTTATCCATCAGTGTTTTATTATTCTTTTTTACCGGAATATTGATTTTGGAAGGATTAGTTTTTCAGTTGAGTTACAACTATTTTCATATTGACTGGAGCGCTTATTCAGGAACAGTTCTTTTTAATACTTTTCCGCTTATTCTTTTTTCAGGGTTTGTTCTCCTCATTAACGATCAAATCAAAAACCGGTTCATTGCTTTAGGCATTTCTGTTGTATTACTGATCATCATGGCGACTCCCATTACTAAAAAGATTATCTCTTATCCGTTACTGAGGATATTTGCAGATTTCAAAGGCACTTACAGTGATTTTAACGGGTATGGAATTTATTCCACAGCTTTTGCGGAAAGACTTTTGTTCGGATCAGGAATTATTTTTCTTTTATGGATGATAAACGAATGGTTTAAAACTAAGAAATGGAACCTAAAAAAAGCTTCCTTTACTGTTTTACTATTAATCATCGGTTGTCTGGCAGGAAATCAATTGATGAAAGGATATTCACCTAAAAATGATGAAAAGATTCTTCTAAATGCAATTCATTATGAAAAACAATTCCGACGGTATGAAAATCTGCCACAACCTGTCATTACCAATGTTAATACGCAAATTGACCTGTATCCATCTCAAAGGTCTTATGAAATTAAAGGGAAATATACTTTGACCAATCAAACTGATAAAGCTATTGATAAGATTCTCATTAATTTCCATCCGGATTTGAAGATACAATCTGCAGTTCTTCAAACCGCATCAGAAACAAAGAAAATCAATCAAACCATCACCGAAATTCATTTAAAACAGCCATTACAGCCTGATGAAACCGCTCACCTTGATTTCAAAATCTCCTATCAATGGTTTGCTGTAAACGGTCATGAATCTTTTAATGCGATTGTTGAAAACGGTTCTTTTATGAGAATCAGCAGATATTATCCTGCGATTGGCTACCAAAAAGATTATGAAATTGAGGATCAGAAAAAAAGGGATGAATTTAGGCTTGGAAAAGCACGGGCTGTAAAAAAATTAGAAGCGCCGGAAGTTTTTAATAAAGATTTCATCACTTTAAATATGATCATTTCTACCGAAAAAGATCAAACAGCCATTGGAACAGGAGATCTTATGGCCCAGTCAATAAGAGGAGAAAGACGCTTCTTTCATTATCAATCGAAGAACATTCCTTTCCGTTTCGCTCTTTCTTCGGCAAAATATAAGCAGAAAATAATCAATTATAAAGGCATCACAATTAATGTATTGTATCATCAAAAGCATGAAGAAAATGTAGACCACCTCATCAACAATGCCAAAATAACTCTGGATTATTGTAATAAAAACTTTGGAAAATATCCTTTCAAAACCATTAATTTTGCTGAAATTTCCTCATTTACCAGAGGTTTTGCGGCTACAGCTTATCCTTCTGCTATTTTTATGCCTGAAGATATGATTTTCCATGCGAATATTCATGCAGATAAGCAGCAGGATGTCATTAACGAACTTGCGGGACACGAACTTTCTCATCTTTGGTGGGGAAACAGCCAGATTGATCCTGATGACCGGGAAGGTTCTCCTATGCTCACAGAAACGCTTGCCATGTACACGGAAATGATGCTTTACAAAAAAATGTACGGCAAAGAAAAATTGATGGAACGAATACAGGTTCATCAGCAAATCTATGATAATGAAAAAGGATTATCTGAAAATGAGCCGATCTATAAAGTAACCGGAAATAATACGCATATTTCTTATTCCAAAGGCGCCATTGCTATGGTGCAGCTCAGTGAGCTGATTGGGGAAGAAAAAGTTAATACAGCCCTGAAAAATTTTCTTCAAAATAATAGGTATCCTAAAAAACCGACTACTCTTGATCTTCTCAAAGAGTTTTATAAAGTTGCTCCTGGTGAGCAGATCAAAAAGAAAATCAATGGATTATTTACCACTATATAGTTTTAAGACCACCGTCTATACGGTGGTTTTTAGTTAATTTAAAAAATTTATTTCCTCGTTGTAACAAAATAAAATTTCATGCAACAAATTAATTGATATATCAATAATTGATTCATCATTATTATTTAATTAAAATATTTCCCATGGAAAAATTAGATTCAATCATATTTTACAATATCGATAAAGCGATCAGATCCTATAGAAATTATGCACAAAGACAATTAAAAGCAAATGGATTCACCATAACGATCGATCAGTGGCTGATTATTAAAGCGATATTGGAAAATCCTGGAATTACTCAAAATGAGATTGGTGATCTTGTCTTTAAAGACAATGCCTCCGTCACAAGAATCATTGAATTGCTAGTGAAATCAAAATACATCATTAGAAATCCTAATCCCAACGACCGCAGAAAAACCAACCTTGAAGTTACAGAATCCGGAAAGGAAATCATACAAAAAGTACAAAACCTTGTTGAAGAAAACCGTAAAGTCGCTTTAGAAGGTATTTCCAAAAAGGAATTGGAAATCATGAACAATACATTACTTAAAATATCTAAAAACTGTCTTAACCCTAAAAAATAAACACTATGATAAGAATATGCATATTCATTTTTATGTGGCTTCTCTCTATGTTCACCATGCTGAAAGCTCAAAATATCCAGAATTACTCTTTATCCGGAAAAATAGATTCTGAGAAGGTAAATCAAATGGAAATCAACCTGTTTAATGCTGAAAACAAATTAGTAAAAACAGAAATTGCAGATGCGAAAGGAAATTTCAGTTTCAATGATCTTGCTTCCGGAAATTATACTTTAAAAATCAATAAAAACGGAACTGAAGCTTATCAGTCTGAAAATATAACCATAACAGGAAATACAACCCTTCCTTCCATTCAATTGAATGAAAAACTGATTGAAGGAATAACTATCACTAAAGCTAAACCCTATATTGAAAGACAGGGCGGAAAAATGATCTTGAATGTAGAAAACAGCATTGCCGCCACTGGGAACTCAGCCTTTGAAGTCCTGGAAAAAGCTCCGGGTGTAAAGGTCGATAACAACGATAATATCAGTCTTCGCGGAAAAGGAAATCTTCTGGTACAGATCGACGGAAAAAATACGCCCATGACAGGAACAGATCTTGCCAATTACCTTCGCGGAATTCCGTCTTCAAGTGTTGAAAAGGTAGAGTTTATTACCAATCCCTCATCAAAATATGATGCGGCGGGAACTTCAATCATTAATATTAAACTTAAAAAAGATCAAAGAAAAGGAACAAACGGAAGCATTTCAACGGCTTGGGGAACGGGAAAGTATATTAAAAATAATAATAGTTTCAATATTAATCACAGAAATAAAAAAGTAAATCTTTTTGCTAATTACAGCTTTGCCTACCGTGAATTTTACAACAAATTGCTTCTTGACAGAAGTTTTTACGATAACGGAAATTTCACGCAAGGTTATATCCAGGATAATTTTCTGAAAATGAACTTTAGAAATCATATCGCCAAAACCGGAATGGATTACTATATGAATGATAAAAATGTTCTTGGATTTTCAGTGGGATTTGTCAGCAACAAGTTTGATCCGACGAGCAATAATGAAACCTTGATTGTAGATAACAACCATCAACCTTCAGGAACCTCCAATACCAAAAGTAACAACCGGGATCACTGGAAAAATGTATCTTTTAATCTTAATCATAAACTTACGATTGATTCTCTGGGTTCTGAGCTTACAACGGACTTGGATTACATCAACTATTCCAACACTTCTTTGCAGAATTTTATTACCAATAATTATGATGTTAATGGAAATCTCTTCCCGTCAACATCTTTAAATCCGAATCCTTATAACCTGAAAGGAGATTTGGGCGGAAGTCTGAATATTTATTCCTTAAAATCCGATCTCACAAAGGTGTTTAAAAAGAACTGGAAATTAGAAACCGGAATCAAAACAAGTTTTGTGAAAGCGGATAATGACCTTCAGTTTTTTAATGCCAGTTCAGGAAATTTAGTTCTTGATAACTCAAAAACCAATCATTTTATTTATGAAGAAAACATCAACGCAGCGTATGGAAATGTGATTAAAAACTGGGAAAAATTTAAAGTAAATTTTGGGTTGAGAGTAGAAAATACCAATATTACGGGAAATCAGATCACGACAAACCAAATCAATAAAAAGAACTATACACAGTTATTTCCGAGTGCTGTTTTTTCTTATGATTTAAACAATAAAAATACAGTTGAGCTTAATTTCAGCAGGAGAATTACAAGACCGACTTATAAACAGTTGAATCCATTTAAATTCTATCTGGATCTTACCACTTACCAGGCAGGGAATCCTGATCTGAATCCGCAAACAACAATGAATTATGAATTTACCTATAGTTTCAGCAATAAGTATTTTGCCACATTAAGCTACAGCAAAACCAAAAATAATATTACCGATGTACTGAAGCCAACGATAGAAAATGGAAAAACGGTCGTAGTTCAGGCCAATGAAAACCTAAGTTCTGCTTCCTATTACGGACTGAATCTGATTGCTCCTGTAAAAGTGGCAAAATGGTGGGACATGAACAATAATGCAAACTTCTACTACGGAAGCTATACGGGAAATATTGCAGACACCTATATTAAAAATCAGGGGAATTTTACTTTTGATCTCAACAGCATCAATTCATTTAAACTAGGAAACGGATTTACCGCAGAATTAACCGGAAATTATAAAGCAAAAGAAGTGTACGCTTATATGTTCTTAAAACCAATGTGGTCTGTAAATATCGGTGTTCAAAAGAAATTTAAAAACAATAGTACCCTGAAGTTCTCTTTCAACGATATTTTCTTCACCAGCAATCCGGAAGCAAGAAATGTTTATACGAGCTATGTAGAAAACTTTATTGTGAGACGTGATACTAGAGTGGCAACACTTTCGTATACGTATAATTTTGGATCAGGAAAATCCGGACAACCAAGAAAGACAGGTGGCGCAGATGATTTGAAACAGAGAGTCGGAAATGGATAATTAAGATTATTTCGTTCCTCGCAATGACATTCAACAAAACCTCCAAAAAAACTGGAGGTTTTGTTTTATTTATTCTTCTTTAAAATGTAATAAATCGCTTTATCTTTATCATCATTCATCGTATAGGCAAACTGAAAGGAATATCCGTTTGCAGACATGAAATTAAGCGCATCCATCATAGAATTGAACTTCATATTCCGCCCTCTTTCGTCTTTGATGCTTGTTCCGTTTTTGAAGGAAATCGATTTGGTTTCCTGCCCGAAATCAATTTCCACGTTTACCTTCGTACTTAAAGATCTTCCGGTGCCGATAATCTGTACATAATCAACATCAATATCTCTTATGGGAACATCATTTACCGTTTGAGCGAAGGAAACAGAGGCAAAACCAATAAGGAAGAGAATCAATAGTTTTTTCATAAGTTTTTGTTTAAAGATAAATAATATTCCGTCATTATTAAACAGACAAAATCCCTCAAAAAATGAGGGATTCTACTATATCTGAGAAATTAATCTGAGGTGGGATTAATTATTTTACCAGTCTGATCTCCGTTGCAGAAAATCCTTTTGGAGATTTTTCTTTTTCAAAAGAAACTTTATTTCCTTTTTTAATCGGATCTATACAATTGTTATTGTGGAAGAAGATATTTTCTTTTGTTTTATCTTCCGTAATGAAACCGTATCCTTTTTCACTTAAAAAAGTTACGATACCTGTTTTTAAAGCTTCTTCAGCTTCGATTGGAGCCGCCCCCAACTGGATGTTATCAAGATCAATTTCTTGTTTTGCATCCTGATCAGGAGGTGTAGATGTTAATTGTCCGTTTGCATCTACATACATAAACATTTCGTCAAGGCTTTTACCTTTATCATTGTTTTCTTTACGCTCTTCACGACGTAGAGCTTTTTCTTTTTGTTTTTGCTGTTTCTTTTTGAAATTTTCTTTTTTAGAGAAAGAATCCGCCATATATCTTTTTAAATTTAATTGTTACTGAGTACTGTTTTAAGTTTAAACATCGTATAATATTCAAACTATACAATATTAACCTCTTCCAAAAGAGATGTAATATGTTTTCCGGCTGTCTTTATTTGAACAGATTGTTCTGAGAACAATTAATAGATGAAAAAAGAAAAATGACATTTCAAATAATCACAACACCTGAAAGCAGAGAACCTGTCTTTAAGATAATATACAAATATACGGAAAACAAAGACATAAAACAACTTGAATCTGATTTAAATAATTGAGTTTCAATTCACTTAATTGCTCCTTTGAACATTAAATCAAGTATATACAAACAAAAAACCACCGAAAAATCGATGGTTTCTATTTTTATTAAGCCTGATCTGCAGGTTTTTCACCTTGCGGTTTAGCTTGATGTTGTCCTTCCGGTCTTGGTTTCCCTTCTGGTCTATCCTGTCTAGGTTTTCCTTCCGGTTTTGGAGGTCTTGGCAACAAAACTTTTCTCGAAAGCTTCATTTTCTTACGATCGTCGTAACCCATGAACTTCACTTCTACCTCATCACCTTCTGCATACGGAACCTTGTCAAGACGAGCCCACTCAATTTCAGAAATATGAAGAAGCCCTTCCGTCCCTTTCGCAATTGCTACGAAAGCACCAAAATCCATTACTTTCACTACTTTACCTTTGTAAACTTCACCTACAACCGGTACGAAAGTAATCTCATTGATCTTAGCAATAGCAGCATTGATTTTCTCTCTGTCTGTCCCTGCAATTTCGATACGTCCGATTTCTCCGATTTCTTCAATTGCAATAACAGTATCTGTATCTTTCTGTAACTGCTGAATAATTTTTCCACCAGGCCCGATTACAGCACCAATGAAGTCTTTCGGAATCTCCATTACTACCATTTTCGGAGCGTGAGGCTTCACGTCTGGTCTTGGCTGAGAAATAGTTTCCGTGATTTTATTTAAAATATGTAATCTTCCATCTTTAGCCTGCATTAATGCTTTTTCCATGATGTCCATAGAAAGCCCCTGGATTTTAATATCCATCTGGCAAGCCGTGATACCGTCTGCAGTACCTGTTACTTTAAAGTCCATATCTCCAAGGTGATCTTCATCTCCTAAGATATCGGAAAGTACTGTAAATTTACCAGACTTTTTATCCGTGATAAGCCCCATTGCAATTCCTGAAACAGGTTTTGTAATTTGAACCCCCGCATCCATTAGTGCTAATGTTCCTGCACAAACTGTTGCCATGGAAGAAGAACCGTTAGATTCAAGAATATCAGAAACGATTCTGATTGTATATGGATTTTCTGCAGGAATCACTGCAGTTAATGCTCTCTGAGCCAAGTTTCCGTGTCCTACTTCTCTTCTTGAAGTACCTCTTAAAGGTCTTGCTTCACCTGTAGAGAACGGAGGGAAGTTGTAATGTAAGAAGAATCTTTCGTCATGCTGTGTGATAACGCTGTCGATCATGTTGGCATCTTTCACAGATCCAAGAGTTACTGCTGTCAATGACTGAGTTTCCCCTCTTGTAAATACTGCAGAACCGTGTGCTCCGGGAAGGTAATCAATTTCTGACCAGATCGGACGAATTGTTTGAGGATCACGTCCATCAAGACGGATATTGTCTTCAAGGATCATCTGACGCATTGCCTCTTTCTCCACATCATGATAATATACTTTTACGAAAGGAGTTACTCTTTCCAGTTCTTCTGCATTATCTACATATTGAGCAAGGAACTCTTCACGTACTGCTTTGAATTTTTCTGCTCTTTCTTCTTTGCTTGACGGAGTTTTTGCTACTTCATATACCTTGTCATAGCATTCTTTCCATACTTTTTCACGAATATCTTCATCATGAACTTCGTGAGAATATTCTCTTTTCGGGAAAGACTTACCTACTTTTGCAGCCAATCTTTCCTGAGCTTCGATTTGTTTTTTAATTTCAACGTGAGCGAAGTTAATCGCTTCAATCATTTCCTGCTCCGTGATTTCTTTCATTTCCCCTTCTACCATTACGATAGAATCTTTTGTAGCTCCTACCATAATGTCGATATCAGCTTTCAATAAGTTTTCGTAACTAGGGTTTACAGATAACTGTCCGTCTATTCTTACTACTCTAGCTTCAGACATCGGCCCGTCGAAAGGAATATCTGTGATTGCAATAGCTGCAGAAGCGGCAAGACCTGCCAAAGCTTCAGGCATTACAGCTTTATCATAAGAAATCAATGAGATCATTACCTGTACTTCTGCATGGAAATCTTCAGGAAATAACGGACGCAATACTCTGTCCACCAATCTCATTGTTAAAACTTCATCATCAGAAGGCTTAGCTTCTCTACGGAAAAAGTTCCCCGGGATTCTTCCTCCTGCATAAAATTTTTCTCTGTAATCTACCGTTAATGGTAAAAAATCCACACCCGGATTTGCTTCTTTGTTGGCTACAACTGTTGCTAAAAGCATTGTTCCACCACACTTTACAACTACAGATCCATCAGCCTGTTTAGCCAATTTCCCTGTTTCGATAATGATCTCCCTACCATCAGCAAGAGTCACCGTTTCTGTAAACGCTTGAGGTATACTCATAAAAATTTGTCTTCTTTGTACTCCGTATTGAGTACGATTATTATTTAAACTCTTTAAATTTTCGTTTGCAAATTTAATGTATTATTTGGATAAAACCCGTTTTTAAGTGAAATTGCTTTTCTGCCAAGCCTTTAATTCGTTAAAAAAACATCCTATTAATCATCATTTAATACATTACACTCTATTTTCGGACTTTTTTTGAAAAAGTGTATCCCAATTTCCACTCAAGATAATTGGCGACATGAAAATCGTAAGCATTAATGCCGAAGGAAGCAAACAAGCGGTCTGTCACCTGATATTGCAGGCCTATCCTTTGAAAGAAAGGCGTTTTATCATATTTCCATGTTTTCTTGAAAAGATAATAGCCGGCTCCGATATTCACATATAATTTTCCCATAATCAAACGATAACTGGGAATAATACTTGCCAAAACCTGATTTCTAGAAAACCTTTTTTTATCATATACAAAGCCATTTTCAAGATACATCGTGTGATTATATTCATCATCCTGGGTAATTCCCACTCCGATTCCGTATGCTGACTTTTCAGAATACTGGCGGAAATAGAAGGCTTCCGCTCCATAAATATTGTAAATATATCCCTGATAATAATTACTGGGATCGCGATCGGTTCCTTTATAAAAGGCGCTTTTCCGGGCGGCAAATACAGAAAATTCCACCGTATTATATTTATCATGAACTATTCTAACAGTATCTGATTTTTGAGGACTTATTCGTTCAGGGTAGTATACTAAACTTAGTTGCGGAGCAACACTGTTCAGCCCTCTGTTCGGTGTTTTTAAAGAACCATTGGAAAGATGATTGAATCTAAGATTCAGCCCTAAATCAAAATGTTTGCCTATTTCATAATACAATCCGGTTCCCAAGCTGATGAACATATTTGTTTTTGAACCGATAGAACTGTTAAGATATCCCAGATCGGAATTATAAGGAGTCGAATTGAAAGAGATTCCAAAATTAATACTATGATACCATTTAAGTTTATCCCATTGCTTTATTTTGGCATTATATATTCCATAGATAGAATAAGGGCTTCCCAATTGTTTATTAGTAAGATAATCAACAGCAATAACACCAACTCCGATTTGTGGATAATTATATAAGGATTCCCAATCTCTATTTCCGTTGGTCTGCTTTAGAAATTCAAAAGAATATGCTGCAAAAGCTTTGTGCGGATAGCTCTTTAAATGAATATTGGTTGGTAAAACCATTCCATATTCTGTATTTGCACTGGCGGTCCAAAGTTTTGGCTTTAAAGAATCCGCTTCTTGTGCTTTGTAAAAAACGGAAAATAAAACCAAAAAATAAATATAAAAACTCTTCAAAATCAATCTTAATTAAAAAAAGAAACAAATTTAAATATTCATTTAAGAAAACCGAGAAAAAACATTTAAAATTCGGTTATTCGTTATGTATTTCGCAAAAATCCATAAAAAAAGCAACTCCTTTCGAAGTTGCTCTTGTGAAAATCTTTATAGATTATTTTCTTAAACCTAGTTCAGCAATAATTGCTCTATATCTTGCGATATCTTTGTTTTTAAGGTAATCTAGTAAACTCTTTCTCTTACCTACTAATTTCACTAGAGATCTCTCTGTGTTGAAATCGTGACGGTTAGCCTTTAGATGCTGAGATAGGTGATTGATTCTGAAAGTGAAAAGTGCAATTTGTCCTTCAGCACTTCCTGTGTCTTGTGCAGATTTTCCGTGTTTTGCGAAAATTTCCTGCTTTTTTTCTGTTGTTAAGTACATTCCAATATTGTTTAATGATTATTATGTAACGGGTGCAAAATTACGACTTTATTTTGATTCTACAAACATTATTGATTTCATGTATGGAAATTGATAGAAAAAAATGTTAAAAATTTCTTAAAAAAATTATGTCATCCCACTAAAAGACAGTAATTTTGCAATCGAAATTACAAATGGGAAGACTTTTACTTTTTTTAGCCATTACTTCTTTTTTACTGATCGGAAATGCTTCAATGAAAGCACAAAAAAACACCGACGACAAGATAAAGAAAGTCCTTTACTTCAATCCTGAAGTAGAACCTGATATTGAGGAAATAAAAGAACCTACCAATAATGCATTTTTCAGCGCTGTTTCTGATAACACCAGCAATATGAAGAAAAACAAAATGCTGAGAGCTGAAGTGCAGATTCCTTATGACAGCATCGACAAACAGACCATTATCGATTATTGCAGCAATAATGCAACTGATTTTGCTATCGTTCCTAAAGTAAAGTATTTTAAAGTAGGCTTAGGAAAATATGTATTTTCCAATCAGGTTGTCATCAGTATGAAGCTTTTTGATGCAGCAGGAAACCTTCTTACGGAAACAGATTACGACACCTACCGTAAAAATATGCGCTTATTAGGATCTACTGAAAACTCCATAAAAATTGGGACCAACGGCGCTATAAAAGGTATTCTAAAGAAATTAAAAAAGATCAGGCCTACAGCAGAAGCCGGATTCTAGGCTTTAAATATTCCTTAAATTTTATACATTATTCCCGTTTCTTGAAAATTTAAATTATTTTTGCATATCCAAAAATTTCACGTTTTGAATTCCAGAGACGAACTTATCTTTAACCCTGCCGATATTGCCGAAACTCTTAGTGGACTTCCCGCTGATGAGAGGCTTTTAGCATTTTTGAAGGTTCCGAAAGAATACAAAGCCGACGTTTTTTCGCATCTTGACCCTGACTTTCAGGAAGAGACTATCAGAAGTATCGGAAGCGATGAAGTTTCCGAGATTCTGAATGCCATGACACCGGACGACAGGACTGCCTTATTTGAGGACTTTCCGGATGAACTGATCAAATATTCCATCAATCATCTTAATCCGCAGGAAAGAAGAATTGCCCTGAAACTTTTAGGCTATAATTCTGATTCTATTGCCCGTCTGATGACTCCTTATTACATCCAGATCCGTAAGGAGTGGACCGTAAAAAAATGCCTGCAGCAAATAAAAAAAGTGGGCAAAAAGGTGGAAACCATGAACCACTTATATGTAGTGGATGAAAGAAACCGCCTGATTGATGATATTGCATTAGGAAGTTTATTATTGGCGGAAGAAGATACTTTAATATCTGAAATTACCGACAATCACTTTGTTGCGATCACCACTACCACTTCAAAAGAAGATGCTGTGCCGTATTTTGAAAAGTATGACCGGGCAGCACTTCCGATTATTACAGAAGCCGGAGTTCTGGTAGGAATTGTTACTATTGACGATATCCTTGATCAAATTGAGCAGCAAAACACCGAAGATATTCAGAAGTTCGGGGGACTGGAAGCCCTGGATGTTCCGTATACTCAAACCTCTTTAATTGAGATGGTGAAGAAAAGAGGAATGTGGCTGATTATTTTATTCTTTTCTGAAATGCTGACCGCTTCGGCAATGGGTTATTTTGAGGATGAAATTCAGAAAGCGGTTGTTCTTGCTCTATTTGTCCCGTTAATTATCTCCAGTGGAGGAAATTCCGGTTCTCAGGCTGCCACACTAATCATCAGAGCAATGGCTCTTCAGGAAATTGGCTTAAAAGACTGGTGGTACGTTATGAAAAAAGAGATTTTCACCGGTTTATTCCTGGGAAGTATTTTGGGAGCAATCGGATTCTTACGAATTATGATCTGGCATGAAGCAGGCTTCTTCAATTATGGAATGTACTGGCCTTTTGTTGGACTCAGTGTAGGAGTTTCTTTAATTATGATCGTACTTTGGGGTACCCTTTCAGGATCTATGGTTCCCTTTATCCTAAAAAAATTAAAACTGGATCCTGCAACCTCTTCTGCTCCGTTTGTAGCAACACTGGTAGATGTAACAGGACTTATCATTTATTTTTCTGTGGCCGGACTTTTCTTAACCGGTAAACTTTTGTAATTTTAGACAAATCTAAAATAGTAGTATGAAAGTTGTTTCTCTTGTTCCCTCTATTACTGAGGCATTATTTGATTTGAGTTTAACAGAAAACGAAGTTGTAGGAAGAACAAAATTCTGTATTCATCCTGGAGAAAAAGTAAAAAATGTAACTGTTATCGGCGGAACAAAAAACATTAATATTGATAAAATCAAAGCTCTGCAGCCCGATTTAATTCTTGCCAACAAAGAAGAGAATATAAAAGAGCAGGTAGAAGCTTTGATGGATGATTTTAAAGTTATTGTTACCAATGTAGAAACTATTGAAGACAATTATTATTTGCTCAAAAACCTTGGTAAAATCTTTAATAAAGAAGATAAAGCACAACTTTTTAATCTTAAAATTTATGAGGTTTTAAATCAGGCAAAAATTAATTCCAACATAAAAGTAGCTTATCTTATCTGGAAAAACCCTTATATGACGATAGGTTCAGATACTTTTATTCACAAAATTCTGACTGAAATCGGATTTGAAAATATCTTTAAGAACAGAATCCGTTACCCGGAAATTCAGACCAAAGATTTAGCAGAAGCTGATATTATTATGCTTTCTTCCGAACCCTTTCCTTTTAAAGAAAAACATATTGAAGAGTTTAGAGAATTTTACCCTGACAAAAAGATTATGATTGTAGACGGGGAAGCTTTTTCGTGGTACGGAACCCATATTGCAAAATGCGAAAATTATTTTAAAGAATTGCTTCAGGAAATTGATGCGTTTCAAAATTCTTAATGATCAAAATTCATTTACATCAGTCATCATATGAAAATAAAAAACCTCCGGCTCTTCAAGCCGGAGGTTTTTTTATTAAAAATATTCAATTATAATATTTTAGATACTTCATTACAAAGCCATTCCAACAATTCTCTGTCTTCAGCCGTAAACGGATCAATGGTATGTGAATCAATATCAATCTGTCCGATATTTTTACCGTCTTTGAAGATAGGAACTACAATTTCAGCTTTAGTATCAATTGAACAGCTTAAATAGTTGCTTTCTTCGTTCACGTCCGGAACAACAAATGTTTCGTTGGAAACAGCAACCTGCCCGCAAATCCCCTTCCCGTAAGGAATAATGGTATGATCTGTAGGGGCTCCAACATAAGGGCCTAATTTCAGCTCGTCTTTATCTCCATTTTTAAAATAAAAACCCGTCCAGTTGAAATAAGAAATTTCCTGATCCAAAAGGTGGCAAACTTTTTCAAGCTTCTCCTCCGTATTATGTTTAGGACTTTCCAGAATAGAGGAAAGTCTTTTCTTTAATTCTGACATTATTATATTATTTTTAAGAGAATTGTTTTAAAGAAAAATCTTCTTTAAACCCAAACATTCCTCGTTCTTTAATCATTTCTGCAACACCTTCCGGAACCTGAGTTTCCCAGCCTTTGATATTACATCCAATTTTTTTCAAAATATCTCTTGAATAAATTTCCAAAAACTCCGGATTATAGTTGGTAATATCTACAATACGTTCATTGAGCTTGAAATATTTATACAATTCTTTCAGGTTCTCTCCTACTTTAAGGGTTTCAGAGTCCAAAAGCTCGTGCGTCTCCGGATCTTTGTAAGGATACAGATACACTCTCATCCCGTTTCTGAAAAATTTACCGAAAGCTTCCAATATTCCTCCTGACAAATCTTTATAGTATTTCTCATCAAATACCATCAATAGATTATTCACTCCCATTGCAACTCCGATATTCCCATTGGTGTAAGAAGCAAAATAATCAATCAGACGATAATATTCCGAGAAGTTTGAGACAATTACAGTATATCCAAGTTTCCCAAGAACATCTACTCTGTCCAAGAAATCTCTTTCATCTATATCTCCGTCTGCACGAAGGTTTGAAATAGTAATTTCTATTAAGACTTCCGTTTCATCATGAGTACATGCAGCATCTTTCATGAACATGCTCAATCCATTCTGAAGCATATCAATATTCACCTTGGTTACAGGCCTGAAACTCCCTCTTACTGCAAAAATATTTTTCTTGTATAAAATGTCTGCAGGAAGCATGTTATTCCCCTGTGAATTGAAGATCACGGCATCTGTCATTCCGTTTTTCACTAGCTGCAGAGACATCAGTCTGTTGTCAACATAAGCAAAAGCCGGCCCGTTAAAATCGATCATATCAATTTCAAGGTTGTCTTTGGCTACATCATCATACAGAGATTCTACCAAAGTCCTTGGATTGTCATAATAATTGAAAGCTCCGAAAATAAGGTTTACTCCAAGGTTTCCTAAAGTTTCCTGCTGTAAAGTAGCATCATTTTCTTTAAACTTTACGTGAATTACGATTTCGTTATAATCTTCATTTTCTTTTACCTGAAAACGGATCCCTACCCAACCATGACCTTTAACGGTTTTATCAAAATTAATTGTAGTTACCGTATTGGCGTAAGAAAAGAACTTTCTGTTGGGGTTGTTTTCTCTGGAAATCCTTTCTTCAATCAATGCCACTTCATAGCGTAACATTTTTCGAAGTCTGTTTTGGGTAACATATCTGTTTTTTACCTCTTTTCCATAGATTGCATCACTAAAATCTTTGTCATAAGCAGACATTGCCTTAGCGATTGTACCCGAAGCTCCTCCTGCTCTAAAAAAGTGTCGAACAGTCTCCTGCCCTGCTCCAATTTCCGCGAAAGTACCATAAATAGTAGGATCTAGATTAATTGTTAATGCTTTTTGTTTAGGAGTTAGTTTCTGATACATTAGGACATTAAATTTTTCGTAAATTTACCAAAATTAAACCAACCTCAAAAGAAAATGAAGTTGAAATTTTTAGGAACGGGAACTTCCCAAGGCGTACCCGTTATTGGCTGCACTTGCGAAGTGTGTACTTCAGAAAACCCCAAAGACAGTCGACTCCGCTCTTCTGTAATGGTAACTACAGACGAAAACAAAAAAATACTTATCGATTGCGGTCCCGATTTCAGACAGCAAATGCTTTCAAACCACGAGACACACGTTGATATCACCTTGCTTACCCACGAACATAACGACCATGTAATTGGGCTTGATGATATGCGCCCGCTGATTTTTAAAAGTGGGAAAAATATTCCCCTTTATTGTTATCAAAGAGTAGGAAATGAAGTTAAAAACCGATTTCCTTACGCTTTTGCAGATGTTAGATATCCCGGAGCTCCTGCGTTTGACCTTCATGATATTGAAAACAAACCTTTCCATGTTCTAGATATAGAAATTACTCCGGTTGAAGTAATTCATTTTAAAATTACCGTTTTCGGATATAAATTTAAAAACCTTGCCTACATCACTGATGCAGGTTTTATTTCAGATACTGAAAAAGAAAAATTAAAGAATCTTGATGTCTTAATTTTAAACTGTATCAGAAAGTTTGATCCTCATCCTGCCCACTTTATTCTTCCGGATGTTATAAAACTATTTGAAGAGCTGAAACCTAAAAAATTATTTTTAACTCACATCAGTCATCATTTGGGCTTGCATGATATTGAAGACAAGCAACTTCCGCCCGGAATGCACCTTGCCTACGATGGTTTGGAGATTAATTTCTGAAAAATTTTCTTTAAAAAACTTTGGAGTATAAAGAAAAGTTTCTATATTTGCACACCGATTCAAAACAAGGTAACACACTTGCCCAGGTGGCGGAATTGGTAGACGCGCTGGTCTCAAACACCAGTTCTTAGGAGTACCGGTTCGATCCCGGTCCTGGGTACAAAAAACCTCTAAAATCATTTGATTTTCAGAGGTTTTTGATTTTTAGGGTGGTCAAAAGGGTGGCTAATTTTCCTTTGACATTATCGTTCCATCAGTAAATTTAAATTCATAATCCTTATATTCTTCCCAGAAATTATTAGAAATTTTATTTACTAATTGTTCACGAGTTGCTTTATTGGAGCTTGAAAAATAGCAAATCTATTACATCAAGTTTCTAAAAAAACAATTAAAAAGAAACCTATTATTGCTATGAGTGGGGATAAAATGACAAAATTCTATCAAAGAATTAATAAATTTAAATCAAATATAGGAAATATATAAAATCTTAGTTTTTTTATCCTTATCGTAATAAGGTTTAAATCTTAAATAAATTTTTTATTAGTTTTAGCAATGAAAGCAACATATATAAATATTGAAGAGACGCAAAAAATAAAGAATATTTTACTCGAAAATGGAGACAAATTTGATTATGCTCAAATTCTAAAATTATGTAATACTGCATTTCCGAGAATTCCAATTTCAATATATAATTTTCAAAATTTACCTTTCGAACTAAATCAAAGAGAGGCGGGAGGTCTTAATATAATTTACAGAGCTCGTGAAATAAAAAATACAGAAAATAAACCTTTTGATAAGATTGATGAGATATCTTACATTCCTGAAAGTTTAAAGTATTTAATAGCGGATTTTGGCAGAGCCAACAAACCTAACGAGTCAATGTTCTATGGAGCTTTTGATTATCCCATTGCCTGCACAGAATGCATTGTTAACGGAAGAGAAGTTTTAGATAAAGGTTCATCCTTATTTACGATAGGAATGTGGCAAATAACTGAACCTCTAACATTAGCTCAAATCCCCCATTCTGAAAATACTTTTAAAGATTTTTATGATACAGTAGGCTTTAAGTCAGAAACAATACAAAGTGAAGATATTATAAAAGCAAATGAACAAATCAAAAAGCAAATAAACTCAGAATATGATTATAATAATTTAATGTTTTTTGCAGATCAATTTGCTAGATTTGATGAAGGAAATTCCTATAAACTAAGTAATTATTATAGTGACAGAGTTTTTAATAAAATAGAAAACTTGAAAACACAATATGAGATCGAAGGCATTATATATCCTAGTATTGTAAATTCATTTCAAAAGGAAAATATTGTCTTAAAACCATCTGTTGTTGACAAAAAATTAAAATTTGCTGGCGCAATGTTAGTTTGGTTTATTCCAGCACCAGATGGAAAAAGCGGCGCAAAATTTATTCCAGTTAAACAGCATATTAAAGCGGATGAAAATGGGATCTTACAATGGGATCTATAATAAAGTAATAGATATAATCTTTTATAAATATTGTGAGTTTAATTTTGAACAAAGAAGCAACGAATGACAAGCGTTTTGAAGAAACGAGAAGTCTGAGGAAGTGACGACTGAAAAATTTATTAATAGTTTTAAACCGTCAAAAATTGTTTGTTAAAGAAAATATACTTACTTTTATCAACGAAAAAACATGGTAAAAAAATCTGAACAGTTTTTTCTTTTTAAGTTAAAAATAAACTTATAAAAATCCATCTCAATAATTGTAGAGATGGATTTTTAGTCTTAAAGACTACAATTCTAATAATTAATTAAACCTTTCAGTAAATTATCTATTAATATTGAATTGCTTTTTAAGTTTGATTTCTTAATCAGTCTCCCTTCACTATTATAAATAAGAATTTCATTTACCTTTTTATTAAGATACAGATATTGAATCAATTTATACAGCTATATTCAACAACCTATAACATTGCATTTCTGTAGTACCTGACCTGCTCTGCTACCATAACGATACACCGTTATCCCTTTAAGGCCATAGCTATAAGCAGTTTTATAAATATCTGAAATATCCTGTATGCTAGTCTTTCCAGGGAGGTTAATGGTTTTAGAAACTGCATTATCAGTATATTTTTGAAATATTTTCTGATGTAATAAATGATATTGCCACGGAATATTTAATCCTGTTGTAAAGATATCTTTTACCTTCTTAGGAATATTTTTGCATTCATTTAAATTCCCAGTTTCCAAAACGATCTTTTCCGTTTCTTCATTCCATAAACCCAATTCTTTCATTTTTTGAATAAATACAGCATTGATTTCAGTTTGGATTTTACCTCCTAAAATACCCATTCGTCTGTAAGCCAAAGCGAATAAAGGTTCTATTGAATAAGAAGTATTGGCAATAACTGAAATAGTTCCGGTAGGAGCAATACTGTTGCAGGTTGCATTTCTCATCTTTCTGTTAGAAACCCCGAATTTACTGAGTCCCCAGCCTGGAAAAGCACCTCGTTCCCAAGCCAGTTTTTCTGAAGCACTATAGCTTTCTTTCTGAAAAAACTTCATGAGTTTTTCTGCCAATACCAAGGCTTTTTTAGATGCATATGGAATATTTAACAGAATAAGCAATTCCGCCCAGCCCATTACTCCTAACCCTATTCTTCGGGAATGTAAAGTAGTGATCTTAATTTCGGGAAGTGGATAATGATTGAGTGTAATGACATTATCCAGAAAACGGATTCCAATATGAATAATCCGGGATAATTCAAGCCAGTTTATTTCATATTCCCCACGAGTACATATTGTTATTCTTGAAAGATTAACAGAACCCAAATTACAGCTTTCATTATCAAATAAAGGAACTTCTCCGCAAGGATTAGTTGCCTGTATCCTACCCAGATCAGGTGTAGTATTGGAATTGTTAATGGCATCGAGAAAAATCAATCCGGGATCACCCGTTTTCCAAGCTTGCTGTACAATCAATTCCCAGAGCAATTTTGCAGAAATGATTCGGGTTACTTTTTGAGTATGTGGACTAATGAGCTGCCAATCCAAATCATCTTCTACTGCTTTCATAAAAGCATTGCTGATTCCTACTGAAAGGTTAAAGTTTTGTATAGATTTCTTATCTGATTTTGACATGATGAATTCTTCAATATCCGGATGATCAACATTTAGGATTCCCATATTAGCTCCCCTTCTTTTACCTCCCTGTTTTACATATTCAGTGGCAGCATCGTAAATTTTCATAAAAGAAACAGGACCGCAAGATTCTCCCTTATTAGAACTTATCAGATCTCCTTTGTGGCGAAGAGCTGAAAAATTAAACCCGGTACCTCCTCCACTTTGGTGGATTAAAGCCGCATTTTTAAGGGTTGTAAAAATACTTTCCAAACTATCTTCTACAGGTAATACAAAACAAGCGCTTAATTGTGCGTGATCACAGCCCGCATTCATAAGTGTGGGTGAATTAGGCAGAAATTTCAGTTCACTCATTGCATTATAGAAGGCTTGGCTCCATTTGGCAGTATCTTTATTCTCGCAACCGGAAATATATTCTGCAACCCGTTTGAAGAGGGCCTCTGGAGTTTCTATTACCATACCTTCATCATTTTTCAGAAGATAACGGTCTTCCAGAATTTGTACGGCATTTTTGGTAAGAAGTTCCATAGAGTAAATTTTAAATCAATTAACGATATCCTCCCTTATCTCAACAGACCACTTCCATATCTTTTATCAGAATTTTAACAGGTATTTTCAAATCTGTCTGGATTTTAACCCGTAATGCTTCCAATGCGGAGGGCTCACCGTGAACCAACATGATCTGTCGAGGCGGATTCTTATATTTTCTTATCCATTCTATCAGTTCAGATTGATCAGCATGGGCAGATAACCCCGTTAATTCCACTATTTTTGCTTTTACCGGATAGTATTTTCCGTGAATTTTTAACTCATGAGATTCATTAAGCAATGCTCTACCGCGAGTACCTTCTGCCTGAAATCCAACAATCAATACTGTATTCCGGCTATTTCCTATATCATGCTTTAAATATTCAAGCACACGTCCTCCTGTAAGCATACCACTTCCTGCAATAATTATTTTACTTTGCTTATCATGAACGATTTCCGCAGTATTTGCATATTCTCTATTAATATTGACATGCTCAATAATTTCCAGCCATTTATCCCGATCTACAGTAGTATACTCAGCATATTCAACCATAATATCAGTGGCCGAAGCTGCCATAGGGCTATCCATTATTATTGGAAGGTTATGAGGTATTCTGTTTTGTTCCTTAAGCTGATAAAGAATATAAATAAGTTCCTGTGCTCTGCCCACAGCAAAACTTGGAATAATCACATTGCCATGGTTTTTAACAGTATGATTGATCCAATGCGCCAAACTATCATACAAATCGGTACTGTCATGAAGCCTGTCTCCGTACGTTGATTCCATCACTAAAAAATCAGCTTTGGTGAAAAAATCAGGTGGCGGGAGAATAGCACTGTGGCTACGTCCTATATCACCGGAAAAAATTATCGTTTTATCAAAACACACAATTTCTACAGAACAAGCTCCAATGATATGACCACAAGGCTTGAATCTGCAGTGTATGTGATTACTTAACTGTATGCTGGTATTTTCCTTAACAGTAAAAAATTGTTTAAAAGATTTTTCAGCATCATTTATCGTGTATAGGGGCTTTGCAGGATGGTGCTTTGTATAATGATGATAGTTTGCTTTTTCTGCATCCTCTTCCTGTAATTTTGCACTGTCAAGTAAAATTAATTTGGTTAGTTCCCTCGTGGGTTCAGTCATATAAATTTTACCTTTAAACCCGTTTTTTACAAGAAGGGGAATATATCCGCAGTGATCCAGATGAGCATGGGTAAGAATGACAATATCAATTTCCGCTAAATCGATACTTAAAGATTCCCAGTTTTGTTCACGAAGTGCTTTTATCCCTTGAAACAAGCCACAGTCGATTAATATGGTAAGCTCGGAGGTTTTCAGTAAATGTTTGGATCCGGTAACCGTTCCCGCTCCTCCAAGGGATTTTATAATCATTGTATCCATTTCTTTTTTGTTGTAAACCTGTTGCTCATTGAAAATGTAATGTCTTATGACTAAGACCATTTTCAAGTGCTCAACAGGTTTTATGAATTAATAGTGAAAAAAATCAGCGTATTTTAATCTCTTTTACCTCTCTTTTATCCAGATTAGTTTTACTGATCGTAATATTTAACAATCCGTTTTTATAATTGGCTTTTATATGACCTAAAGTGATGTTTTCCGGTAAACGGAAACTGCGGGAAAATGAAGAAGCAGAAAACTCTTTTCTTACAAAATTTTCCTGTTCTTCTTTTTTCTCCTCACTCTTTTCAGCACTGATAATAAGTGATCCGTCTTCCACTGCTACCTTAAAATCTTTTTTCTTAAAGCCCGGAGCTGATACTTTAACCCTATAGACACCATTCCTGTCAATAATATTAATGGTAGGTTCCATTTTCATTGATTCATCTAAAAATCCATCCTTATTCCAGAAGTCTTCTATTACACGATCCATTGGAGATTGAGTGCTTTTTTCTAAAGTTTTCATAATAAATCTATTTTAAATTAATACTCCAAAGGTATTAGTGAAACAGCATGCAAACTATGATCTCAGTTAGGGTTTCATATGATCCTGGTCACGATTTTCCCAACCATCTAAGGTTTTAATGATCAAGGATGCAGCCAGTCTTGGATCAGAGCATTTAATAATATGGAATTGTATTCCGGAATTTTTAATAATTGGTAAATCAATAAAAAACTCTTCCTTCGATTTTAAAATGAGGTATTGTATTCCCAATGAAATAAGTTTCAGGATAAAACTATGTGAAAGTTGATTTTCCTGATGTATGATAATGACAACATCTTTTGCCTCTGCAAAATGAACTGTGTTTTCATTCAAAGGATCTGTTATGATGGTAATCTTGTGTGTTTTACGATTAGCCAACGCAAGAAGTTCTTTTTCTTCTTGATTTATATTATAAACTATCACTTTCATAATGTCTTTTGAATAATCAAATGTATTGAACCCAATAGAACTATTCAATGTATAAAATCATTATAAAAAGTGACAGAAATTAGTTTTTTAATTTTTGAAGACGTGAAACATCCAATATTGTAATCCTGCCCGCATTTCTATCTATTAAATGTTCTTCTTTAAAATCACTGAGAATCCTGCTTACTGTTTCAATAGCCATTCCCGCCATAGAAGCCAGGTTTTCCCTGGAGATCTCAAAATTTTCAGTATCTCTATATTTACCGTATAATTTAAGCAGTACCTCTGCCATTCTTTTTCTTACTGAAAAATAAGCAAGCTGCAATAGCTGCTCCTCATGACTGATAACATTTCCGGCAAGAATTTTAATAAATTTTTCTGCTACATCGGGATATTTGTAAAACAATTGGTCGATAACTTCTCTGGGAACTGAACATAGGGTGGCATCTTCCAGAACTTCTGCCGTTTCTTTGTATTCTTTTCCTGCAAATAATGAGGTAATGCCAAAATAATCTTCAGCGCTATATACTCCGGTCATCAATTCCTTCCCGTCGTCTGTCATTTTTGTTGTTTTTACAGAACCGGATATCATTAAATATACCATACTTGCTGCATCTCCTTCATAATATATCACCTGCTTTTTTTTAAAAGACTTTATTTTCCTCTCATTAAACGCTTTTTGCAATTCTTCGAGTCCATGTGATGCCTGAAATAAATTGGTGATTTGTGTAAGATTGGAACTGTAAATATTTCTCTGTCGTTCCCTTTTTTTCAGACGGCTTTCTATAGCGTTCAGAAGTTCTATGTCATCATAAGGTTTTGTAAGATAATCATCTGCCCCCATTTCTATGCCTTTCCTTATTTCCATCCTGTCTGCTTTTGCCGTTATGAAAATAAAAGGAATAAGTGCAGTATCTTCTCTTTTACTCAAAAGATGCAGTACTCCATAGCCATCAAGTTCCGGCATCATAATATCACACAGTATAATATCCGGAATATGTTTTATGGCCAGATCTATGCCCTGTTTACCGTTGGAAGCCTGATATACTTCATAGTTGGCAAGCTCAAGAATTTCAGAAGTACTCTCACGAATGTCTTCATTATCCTCTATGATCAGAATCTGTATTTTTTTCATCACAACTCAATTGGAATGTTATTATAATTTTTAGGAAATGATAAAGTAAACTCAGTTCCTTTACCAAATGTGCTTTCAAATTGTATCTTCCCATCCATAAGACTGACATAGCGCTGAACAATATTGAGACCTAAGCCGGTCCCGGGAATATTTCCTGTATTGTGAGCACGGAAAAATGGCTGGAAAAGAGCAGAATGATCTTCTTCAGGTATTCCTATTCCATTATCCTTTACCGAAAATACATATTGATTTTTTTTTATTTCTGTGGAAAACTCAATCAGGGTATGTTCCCCGGAATATTTTATCGCATTACTTATCAGGTTCATCAGGCAATTCTTCAATAAATTTTGATCTAAATTGATTTCACTTTCTGATCCTGTATGCTGATAAATTATAATTTGATCTTCTTTGGTGATGAGCTGCATTTCTTCCGTAAGTTCTTCTGAAAATTTGATGACATCAAATAGACAATGATTGGGATGTACAATCCCTGCTTCCAGCTTTTCCAATGAAAGAAAATCATTGAGAATACCGTTCAGACTCCCAATAGCTGTTTTGATTTTATGAAGGTGTTTTACGATCTGGAGACTATCCGAAACCTGAAGGTATTTCTCTATCAAAATAACAGACAGCTGCATAGAACTTAAAGGAGTACGAAACTCATGAGATGCCATTGATACGAAACGGCTTTTCATACGGTTCAGTTCCTTTTCTTTTTCCAGCGATACATTCGCTTCGTCCTTTGCCTCTTCCAACTCGTAAAGCATTTTTTTAAGCGATTTTGTACGGTCTTCGACTAATTCTTCAAGCTCCATCGTATAATTTTTAAGAAACTCTTCCGCTTCTTTTTCTTTGGAAAGATCATGGATAAACCCTGTGTAAATAGTACCTTCCTGAAACTGAACTTCACTTACAGCAAGCCTGAAAGGAAATTGTGTGCCATCTTTTCTTAATCCTTTTACTTCTCTTCCTTTTCCAATGATTTTTTTTTCGCCGGTATTCTGATAATTGAGTAAATAACCATCATGCCGGCTCCTATCCGGTTCCGGCATTAATACTGAAATATTTTTCCCGATTAATTCTTCTGCTTTGTAGCCAAATATTTTTAGTGCGGAGGGATTCAGGCTTTCTATTCTCCCTCTGTCATCAATGGTAATAATACCGTCAATAGCCGTTTCAATGATGGCTTGTAACAGTTTGGCACTTTCCATAGTTATCGTATTATGCAGCAATATAAAGTTATGCATTTTAGCACAATGAACATGTATGATCTATGAAAATGTTTATGTATTCAATATTATCCGTACTATATAAAAACTATATTTGATAATCAATTCAAAAATGAATATGACCGTTTTCAGGAATGGTTAATAATGGAATTTCTAATTCGAAAGCCTGTCTTGTGGCATGACTTCCCAAAAATAGTCTTTTGAAAAAACTTTTGTCATGATGTCCCATTACCAGCATATCAATGTCTTTATGTTTTAGTATTTCCAAACCGTAATCTATATTTTCACTGTATATGCAGTTGTAGCAAATTTTACCACTCAGATTCTTTAGAAACATCTCTTTTTTATGCTCATAATCAACATCCTGGATTACATCATTATTACTCTGAATAATATGGGTAATCAAAAGCTCAGCATCAAAATACTTGGCAAATCCAATTAATAACTGAGCCGTTTTAATGTCTTTTCTATTCAGATCTGTTGCGAAGGCAATCTTCTTCAGGCCATTATATTTATAGCCTAACGGAATTAAAAGAAGTGGATACTTTGTGCTTTCAATCATCTGTATGCTGTTGCTTCCGAAAACAAAACGAGTAAGCATCCCTGCTCCCTGCATACCCATAACAATAAGGAGCGGGTCTTTTTCAGCTGCCATATTGGTGATCACATGAACTGCGTCACCTCCTTCACATCTATAATGTATCGAAGGATGAAATGGAAAAGCTTCATCTCCCCATAGAACTTTTCCTCTGTCTTCCAGCGCCTTTGCCAACTTTTTAAGCTCTTTTGTATTTTCTTCGTATAAATCTGGATATTCATACGGCGACCAGGCAGTCTGACCAAGCATTGGACTTTCAATCGGTACTCCAAAGGCGTGACATAAATCGATACTGGATTTCAGGGCATTGGCCAAATGCAGAGCATAAAAGGCAGCATTTCGCGCTGACTTTGAGTAATCTGTGGGTACTAAAATTGTTCTCATAATCTGATTATTTATTTTGGTTAAACATATTTTCTAATGAATCATCTAGATGATAAATATCTTCATATAATACAGGCTTTCCATCCATTATTAGGCAGGTCAGATAGGCTATAATAATCGGAACAGGTTCCTTTAGAACAAAATCTTTCCTTTTATACTCTGACATTGCACTTTCCAAAACAGGAATCTTGTTTGCAGAACCATCGTTTTTTAGCATGAGCGTTGCGAGTTCTTTAGCATTCTCAACACGAATACAGCCGTGGCTCAAAGCTCTTTCATCTTTATTGAACAGTTGTTTCTGAGAAGTATCATGGAGATATATTCCATAAGAGTTTTCAAATCTAAAAACCACCGCTCCCAGTGCATTATCACAACCTGATGACTGTCTTACACTGTACCGATGAGGATTTTGACGGATCTCTTTTAGTTTTGATGAATTTATTTCAACCTGGTTCCCGTTTTTATCATAAACCGAGTAATGATGGCTCTCTAAATATTGGGGGCTTTTTAAGATTTTAGGCAGCATTTCTTTTATGAAAATACTTTGGGGAACCTTCCAGTCGGGTGCCGTTGTAAAATAATTGATTTTACTTCGCAAAACTGGTGTTTTGGTTGTAGGCTTCCCTACAATAACTTTAAAATCAAATACATCATCCTGATGATAAAGTTTCAATGTATAGGAAGGAATATTTACCAGAATATAGGTTGTCTCTTTAGTATCAATCCATCGTAAACGCTCCATATTGATGATGATTTTTTCATATTCCCTTTGTGGGGCTATACAGTCATTTTCCGAATAGAGGGTATTTAAATAGTTTTGAAAGTCCGCGTATTCTTTTATTTTAGGCTGCACCTCAAGGACTGTCTTAAGGAAATCTTTCTGTTGTCTTGCATTCAGCAGTATATCGTCGGATCGAAATCCATCAATATCATTGGAATCGACATATGATGATTCGTACAATGGGTTGTATTTTCCCAAATGCAGATTATTGATGAAAGTGATCAGCGCATCCGTCATCAGAATATCGAACTCAGCTTTCTCTTTTTCACTCGTTTCCGCAGGAGTATCTCGCAATTTTCTCAATTTCTGAAGAGAAATGGCATCCCAATGATAGTCAGATAGAGACAGTCCAAATCGATAGGAATATTCCAACAGTAACATTGCAATTTCAGACTGATCTGATCTTTGTGCAGTTATCCATGCATATTCATCATTATTTCTGGTATAAAACCTAATAACCGATTGGGGGTAATGCAGTTTTGAGAGAGCAACATTGTCTTTAAGTGAAGAAATAATTCCCTGCGATGTTTTTAAATCCTGACCTTGTGTGATTATTGCAAAGCAAAGAATAATGGTGAATGTTAAAAAAGCTTTCATAATCTGAAATTTATACCACAAATTTCCAAATTACTTTACCGTCAAATAATGATTGGCATCACTAAAAATAATGATGCCGCTATACTCTAACCTATCTTTTATCAAAGTTCTCCAAATATGCACTATAAGTAAATTGATTTAGAGTTTTATGCTTATAAGAGGTTGAATTGATGAACTGACCAGCATCATTTTTCGCAGTGATACGTATCATATTATTTTTCATACAGTTTGGTGACCTTTGGGATGAATTAACCTAAACATTATCATGAAAAAAATACAACATCATAAGCTTATCATTTTTATGCGCAACACTTCTCAATTCTTATGTATCACACTAAATATATCAATCAGTTAAAAGAAAAATATTTTGAGCAACAGAATTAAAAAGATGGTTTTAATGCAATTATAAAATTCTTCCAATTAACAAACTTTAAACATTTATTAATCCAAAAAAAGTTGAAATGAAAACAAATGCAAAATTACAAAGAGATGTTCAAAATGCCATTAAATGGGAACCATTATTACATGCTGCAGAAATTGGCGTTATTGCAAAAGACGGTGTTGTTTCTCTTACCGGTATAGTCGACAACTATGCAAAAAAAGCTGAGGCAGAAAATGCTGCCAAAAAAGTTGCAGGTGTTAAGGCTTTAGTTGAAAACATTGAAGTAAAATTTCCAAGCGAATTAAAAAAGACTGATGCTGAAGTAGCCAAGGAAGTATTGGGTGCTTTACGATCTAATTACTCTATTCCTGATGATAAAATAATGGTAAAAGTGGAAGATGGATGGGTAACCTTAGAAGGTGAATTACCATGGCACTACCAAAAAGAGGAAGCAGCCAGCGTGGTAAAATATCTTACCGGCGTAAAGGGGTTGATCAATAAAATTACAATTAAATCAGAATTGGACGATGCGATACAAAAAAAAGACATTCAGGACGCATTGAAAAGAAGCTCAATTTACGATAATGATATTAAAGTAGCCGTTTTAGGAACAACAGTAACTTTAACGGGAACTGCAAATTCACTGTATCAGAAGGAAGAAGCCGGCCGTATTGCCTGGAAAACTCCGGGTATATGGAATGTAAAGAATGAACTTGAAGTTAATTATGAGTATGACTTTTATTAACCAGGAATTAATCTGAACTCATGAGCAAATTAGAAAATAAAGTAGCCATTATAACCGGTGCTGCTGAAAGTATAGGAATAATTACAGCTAAAATATTTTTAGAAGAGGATGAAAACGTTTTGCATATAAAAACAAAAAATGCCCACTGGAACGTGGAAGGAACTGACTATCATGACAAACATACTTTCCCGTTATGTTGTATACAACATAACGGGGACTCCCAACAGGAAGATGCCGATCCCGTATTCAAGAAGAAAAAGGACGGCCATCTGGGTATGCCAGTTAACAGACACTATATTTTTATTACAGACCCTTCTTTTGAGATTTAAAACCGTAAATCATTACATTTCATAAAGGATAGTTAATTATTGAAAATATTTTTTCAATCAAAAGAGTTGAAGTTTAAAATTTTCTTAAAAAAAATTAGTCTATATTGAATAATTTTTTAATTTAGTAAGAGAAATTAATACCACAAAATGTTAACCACCAAACTATTAAATATGAAAAATATATTATTCCATAGAATTAAAAAATGAAATCGTTTCTTGATTCATTAGTTTACTATTGCTGCCTATACAGACAATTTAGTCACCTGCCTGAATAAAGTACCGTTATTTATCAATTACCCAATAAAATAATCAAATAGTCATGCATGTATTTGCAATGATTAATTTGGAATTGATATTATTTGTAATTTTTGTTTTCTACCATCTATCATCAAACAAGATTATAGATGGTACTGCATTGTTAGAGATTAAAACAAGACCAATATTCTATGAAAAATTAATAAACCATACAACCATGAACACCCTATCATTACTTAATAATCATTTTAAGTACCCATTCCCAACATTAAAAAACCCTCCTGCAGATCTTCTGCAGGAGATTACCGAAAAGACTGGATCGACGGAGAATATATGTGGCTTTACGAGCAAAATCCAGATCTTTGCAAGAAGTACAAAAAAAACCAAAACAGCTCATTCTGAATGGCAAAATTAATACTGAAGAAGTAACCATTCCTTTGGGAACCATGCTATTTTCGCTAAGACAGGAGCTTCTGCAATTTATCCCCGAGGAATCAATCTCAAGATTCACTCAAATGATTAACAGATATTTCATCGGCTTAGCAAAAGGAGTAAATAATAAAAAAAATAAAAAATTCCCTACGATAACAAAATGTATTGCCCTGCGGGAAGATTCCATCTGCTTATATCCTTTTTTGCAGCTGACAGAAGTGGAAACCGATGTTATCCTTCCTCAGGAAATTCATGATCATCCCGTGATACGTCGTTTGCAGGCATTAGCATGCAGATCTCCCTTGAAGAAGCCTGTCTGGAAGATCAACGCCTTCACAATGAAGATCTTTGGGAATTTGTGGAATTACAATCTTCTCTTCCTGATTTTGGCATCTGACAGGATGCCGTTGTCAACTGGATCCATTATATGAGCATGGTTTTAAGTGGATGGAAGAATATCTCTACAAAACTGGCTCGTTATAATGCTATGGAATTTCCGGATGCGGAAGAGCTGAAAAGCAGGCTGAATCAAATATAAAAAAGTATAAAAGAAAACTACTCATGATTGTCATATTCTATTAACGTTCTTAAAACAAAATTAAACCTATGAACATAAGAGAAGAATTAATTTTACCCAAATGCAAATATCCTTGGGAAACAATTGAAAGTCCTATTGCTAACGCCTTTGATGAAGAGGAAAAAAGCTGGTATGATAATGATTATACTTTTATTTCTGAAGAAGGGATAAAAAGATGCAAACCTCAGTTCTTATCCAGAGTTGCTACTTATATGAATCCAACCTGCAATAGTATAGTACATATGCGCCCTTGTGCAAGATTAATGATCTATATTACAATTTTTGATGATTTTTTTGGATTAACGCCAGCTGATGAATTGCAAGCTCAGGCCAATCGCGTCTATGAAGTAATGATGGGTGATGATCCCGCTCCTGATGAAATAGGTATTTTGAGACAAATGGCACAAGCGAGGAAAGAATGGATTGCCAATGGTATGCCTCAGTTTTGGATAGAGCGTGTATCCAAAAATTTTTATGAATTTATTGTATATGGTATGAAAGAGGAAATACCTTTCAAACAAGCTGAAAAAATAACCTATCCCTTGCTTCCTCATTATTTTAGTTTCAGAAAATATTCAATCGGTATGTGGCCTTATGGGGATTTAATAGATCCTGCTACCAATTCTCCTTTGCCAGTACATATTTATAACCATCCTGTTATACAGCGCTGCAGAGAATTACTCTCTCTGATTATTACCATACAAAATGATTTTGCCTCTCTAATGAAAGAAATTGAAATTGAAAAAGAATGTTTAAATATTATTTTCATTTTAAGACACCACGAAAATCTTTCTTATCAGGAAGCCTGTGATAAAGCCATGAAGCTGCATGATGAATATTGTCAGGAGCTGGATGATCTACACAAATCTCTCCATCACCTGAAATTTGGTGAATTTCAAGAAATGGCATATGACCATGTTTATCACATTAAATTGCAGATAAGCGGTTGTGCCAATTGGTATTATAACTCCGGGACCAAAAGGTACGAACATAAGGCTTTTATTGTTCCACAATACGGCAGAGAAGGAGATGATATTCAGATCCCACACAGTGTTTTTGTGAAAAAATAATTCCATAAGATCTAATAGTAAAACAGGAAAATTGAAAGTAAAGTTCATTTTCCTGTTTAATTCTTAGTACTGAAAAGATAATAATACAGAAAAGGATTTTTAAAATTAATGGATCTCCACAATGCAAATATTACTGTGTCAAAACAAAAGAATCTTTTATGTTCAGAGTACGATTACTAAGATTCTTCACTAAAAATCAGCTGATTATATCACTTCATGGTCTTTTAAATAATACCAAAATTAAGATTACGCATGAAAACTGATAGAATAAAAGACAGGCTTGCTGAAAAATTAAGCAATGATTATGATACATGGCATAATGTATTAAACAATACACAACCAAAAGACTATGTTTGTAACCACTGGAAAGCAGAAATTAATCCAACAGATATTGAGATAGATACTCTCAATAGAGTTTTTTGATGAATGATGTTTTTTTTCTACTAATGGAACATTTGAGATAATGAAGGTATATCTTGCAATAAAGCCTTTACTGCAAAAGGTAAATTTAACTTTGATAATGCAAGCAATCTAAAAATTGAGGAAATAAAAATTGAGATTGAAATAGATATTTTTAGACTACTATATGTTATTTAAAATGGAGCTCAATTGAGCTTTACAATAACGTTGACAGGGTTAAAAATAAAACAACACAAGACAGAACATTTCCTTATAGCTAACAGAGGTAACTATTCTTTAGTACTAAAATGGATTATTTAAAACATACTTTTTTCTGGTCAGGTATATGGTTAACAAAGTATTTGGAACACAATATAATTAAATTCTTAACATTATTTTTTGAAACTCAATCCAAACAATTGGATAATATCGTAAACAGTATTGCAGAAAGGATACGGTCTCTCGGTCAGTATGTATCGGCAACTCTACAATCGTATTTAAGGTCAACTCATTTTACAGAACAAAA
This sequence comes from Chryseobacterium sp. Y16C, assembly GCF_022488405.1. Taxonomy (NCBI): domain Bacteria; kingdom Pseudomonadati; phylum Bacteroidota; class Flavobacteriia; order Flavobacteriales; family Weeksellaceae; genus Chryseobacterium; species Chryseobacterium sp. Y16C. The sequence goes on along the minus strand of NZ_CP092711.1, from coordinate 4,554,955 downwards.
TGGGGAGAGACATAACAGCCAGGCTTTTACTACAGAATTGTTACAAGATCATGAAAGTCTTATTCTTAGACTTTGTGAATATACCATGAACTGTAAGGATGACTTACACGACATAAGAACAAGTCATTTTATAACTCGCCTCTTAGAAATACATCAGAAAATGGCTTGGCTTTTACGTTCATATATCATAGAATAAATTTGCAGACAAAAATTAAAGCCAACTCTAATATATAGTTCTTAGTTAAGAGTTATTTCCAAATTTGATCAAATAAGTGCTTTGCATTTTCAATTGTAAAAAGTCCTGTTCCTTCGGTCATTGTAGTGGCAGATCCACAAGCGATTCCCATGGAAAGGACTTTTTTGTAATCTCCTCCTTTTACCAAAACCGAAACCATTCCCGCAACCATACTGTCTCCGGCACCAACAGTGCTTTTCACTTCTACAGGTGGTGCCTCAATCCTAATTTTTTCGCTTGCTGAAAATAAAACAGCTCCCAGAGAACCCAATGACACTACTACAACCTCAGCTTTACCCTGCGAAATGATAAGCTGGGCAGCTTGATCTACATCAGTTTCTTCCAACTTTTCTTTTCCCACTAAATAGGCAAGTTCCCCAATATTCGGTTTTAATAAAAACACACCCTCTTCTACAGATGTTTTCAAAGCTTCTCCTGATGTATCGATAATTATCTTACTTCCCTTTGACTTATACATATTAATAAGTTTTCTTATAAAATTCGGATTTGTTTCTGTTGGTAAACTACCGCTGATGACGACAAAATCCGGACAGAGACTTACCATAGGCAAACTGCTTAGAATATCCTTTTCTTCTTCCTTCGTCAGCTCTTCTCCGGGAAACCCAAACCTGTACTGCTTATTGTTGGAGATATCCAAAACAATGAAATTCTCCCGGGTTTCTGAAGTAACATCGAAAGGGAATATATTTAGCTCTTCGGCTTTAAGCAATTTTTCAAGCAATCCACCGGTTCTTCCTCCTGAAGTAAAAAAAATATCTGAGGCTATCCCCAATCTTTTCAGGGCTCTGGATACATTAATTCCTCCTCCTCCCGGTTCATATTTAGGAGAATCACAACGTAATTTTTTTTCAGGAATGATATTTTGAACACTGCTGCTTTTATCTACCGACGGGTTCAACGTTATTGTTAAAATAGTTTTGTCCATTTTACTAATTTTTTAAGCTAAGCACTTACATAGCTATCCAAATTTCAATAATAAAATACACATCACCAAATATTTACCCTGATTAACATCATGATTCACTGTGATGTTGATCATCTTATATTTTACGAAGTTGCTGGAACTTTGAAATATAAAATTGTATGAAAAATGAAGACAAACGCAGAATTACAAAAAGATGTTCAGAATGCCATTCTATGGGAACCTTTGCTTCATTCAGCAGAAATTGGTGTTACTGTAAATAACGGAATTGTTTGCCTTACAGGGAATGTAGACAGTTATGCAAAAAAACTGCAGGCTGAGCATGCCGCAAAAAATGTTTTTGGGGTAAAAGTCTTGGTAGAAGATATCGAAGTAAAAATACCAGATCCCAGGACAAAAACCGATGTCGAAATCGCCAGTGAAATTATAGCTGCATTTAATGCAAATTCATTTATTCCACAAGAAAAAATAACCGTAAAAGTAGAAGACGGTTGGGTAGATCTGGATGGTGAAGTATCTTGGGAGTACTTAAGGGAAATTACAGAAAACGCCGTCAAGTATCTTCCCGGTGTCAAAGGTATTTACAATAATATTACCATTAACCCCGAAATCCGGGATACTGTTGAAAAGAATGATATTGAAAAGGCTCTTGACAGAAGTTCGATCGATAATAGTGAAATCAGTGTATCCGTATCCGGAACAACTGCCACATTAACGGGCACGGTACATACCTGGCATCAAAAAGAGGAAGCTGGTCGTATTGCCTGGAAAACACCTGGTATACAGGATGTAAAAAACAAGTTAGAAGTAGATTATGAGTATGATTTGTAAGTAATAGGCTTGTCACTCATTTCTAAAAATTACAAACCGTCGGTTTTATCAATCGGCTTAAGACTTTTTTCATATAGCTCATCAATACAGTGCACTGGAATATTTTAAATGCAACATCGTGAAAACCTATTTTAAAAATAACCTTAGCATTGCAGGCAATATAGCTTTATTCTCGGGGCGCTTTTTTAAAGAAATTTTCAAACCGGGATTTGAGTTTAAGGAGTTTACACAACAGTGTTTTGTTGTTGGTTACCAGTCATTGCCTCTGGTAACGATAACAGCTTTTATCATGGGATTGGTACTCACTATACAGTCACGGCCGGCTATGGCAAGGTTCGGTGCAGAGTCTATGATACCCGGTATGGTTTCACTGTCATTAATAAGGGAGATTGCTCCGGTTATTACAGCTTTGATTTGTGCAGGAAGAGTTTCATCAGGAATTGGGGCAGAATTAGGTTCTATGAAAGTAACGGAACAAATTGATGCCATGGAGGTTTCAGCAATCAACCCCTATCGGTATCTGGTGGTAACCAGAACCCTTGCTACGACATTAATGCTTCCTGTTTTAGTATTATATGCCGATCTGATTGGGATTATGGGTGGATTTATAGGCATCAATATGCACGGCGAAAGCAATATCGAACATTATTTCTCCCATGTATTTCAATCGTTAGAATATGAAGATATTTTACCGGCTATCATTAAAACCTTCTTTTTCGGATTTTTTATTGGGATTATTGGTTGCTATGAAGGATTTAATGCTTCAGGAGGTACTAAAAGTGTGGGAAAAGCGGCTAACTTAGCCGTAGTTTCAGCATCACTGATCATTTTTATCATTGATCTTATAGCCGTACAGATAACCGACTTATTTTTTAAATTATGATGGAAAATAGGGAAATATTTACAGCCGGGTATAATGGTTTACAAAACTGCGAAACATTGATAGAATTTAAAAATGTTTACAAATCATATGGCAGTAATAAGGTGCTGAATGGCATAAGCTTTACCGTTAAAAGAGGAGAAAATCTGGTCATTTTAGGAAAATCGGGCTCGGGAAAATCTGTTACTGTTAAATGCCTTGTAGGTCTCACAAAAGTTGATAAAGGAGAAATATTCATATCAGGAAAGGATATAACAAAATTGAATGAGGAAGAGCTCAACAGGATTCGAATGAAAATTGGTTTTTTATTCCAAAATGGAGCCCTATATGATTCAATGACGGTTAGAGAGAATTTAGTCTTTACATTGCAGCACAATAATAAAATGCTTACCGAGCAGGAAATAGAAATGGCTGTTAAAGAAGCATTACAAAATGTAGGACTGGAGGAAGCGATTGACCTATTGCCGGCAGAACTCTCCGGAGGAATGAGAAAGAGAATCGGGCTGGCCAGAGCATTAATCATTAAACCTGAAATTATCATTTATGATGAGCCAACCGGAGGTTTAGATACCATCACAGCCCGTGAAATTATAGAGGTCATTCGAAATATCAAATTAAAGTACAATACCTCATCCATTATCATCACACACGATTTAACCTGTGCAAAATATACCGGTGACAGAATCATCGTCCTGAAGGACGGTCTCATTAAAGCTGAAGGCAGCTATAAAGACATAGAGCATAATGCCGATGATTGGGTAAGATCTTTTTTTGAGAAATAAATAAATCAGTTATGAACAAGGAGTCATCAAACAACTGGAAATTGGGAATTTTTGTCACCGCTGGCATCCTTCTTTTCATAATAGCCATCTACTTTATTGGTGTCAACAGGAATTTATTTGGCTCTAATTTCGTTCTTCGCTCAGAATTTAAAAATGTCAGCGGATTAAAACAGGGCAGTAATGTACGCCTTTCCGGTATTAATATAGGAACTGTAAGCAAAATAGATTTTATCTCAGATTCATTGGTTTCGGTAAAATTAGTGATCAGAAAGGATGTGCAAAAATATATTAAAACTGACGCTGTTGCCAGCATAGCATCAGACGGGTTAATGGGTGATAAAATTCTTATTATTTCTCCCGGAACCACTTCTAACACCATTGTAAAGGATAATGACATCATTACTTCTTATAAAACCATTGAGATAGATGATATACTCTCAAGTGTAAAACAAAGTACCGACAATGCCAAAGCAATTACCTACGAGCTCGTTAAGTTCAGCGGTAAAATGAACAACAAGAATAGCTTATTGACAAAAATAATGACCGATAAAGATTTTGCTTCCAGAATTGACAGAACCTTAGAAAATCTACAATTAAGTTCCAAAGAATTGGCAAAATTTACCTACATTCTGAATAATAAAAATGGAACTGCATCAAAAATTTTTACTGATAAGAAATGGGCAGATCATATTGAAAACAGTATTTCTAATCTACGGAACAGCTCCCAAGAAATTAGTATGTTCACAAAAAAGCTAAATGATAAAAACAATGTATTTTCTCAATTATCTTCCAATGATTCTTTAGCTATTTCAATAAAAAATACACTCCGCAATCTTGAAAAAAGCTCTGATGATCTTATTCAGTTTACGTCGAAAATAAATAATGATGAGAATGTCCTATCAAAGCTTACTAACAATCCTAAACTTGGCAAGTCTGTGGATTCTACCATCATTAATATTGGAAAAGGTGTCGGCGAATTAAGAGAGATAGAAGCTGCAGCTAAGAATAATTTTTTGCTGAGAGGTTATTTTAATAAAAAGAAAAAAGAATCCGAAAAGCAAAAAAGATAATTTACTGTTAATCCATTCAAAAGCAGATCCTATTATTCCAATCTATTACTATTCATTGTAGGCCTGATTTCTTTAACATACATCATCAAACTCTCTTCAATACAGTCGAAAGCTTCTTCCTTACTTTTAAAACCAAACACCTGTACGGCTTTTCCTTCCAGTTTTTTATATTCTTCAAAGAAATTCTGAATCCCGTCGATCGTGTAAATTGGCAGATCTTTAATATCACGAACATGTGTCAGAGAAGGATCATTTTCAACCACCGCTATTATTTTATGATCTTTTTTATCCTCATCAGTCATTTCGAGTATTCCTATCACTCTTGCCTTAACCAAGGTTAGGGGAACAAGGCTTTCCCAACATAAAACCAAAATATCCAGTGGATCTCCATCACTGTAATAAGTCTGTGGTATGATCCCATAATTGGCAGGATAATACATAGAAGATAAAAGAATTCTATCCAGTCTTATCAGTCCTGATAATTTGTCGATTTCGTATTTTGTATGGCTGCCACTAGGTATTTCAATAACAGCTGTAACTATTTGTGGCAGATGCTCTCCTGGAGAAACGTCATGCCACGGGTGTTGATTTCCTATCATTGTCTCAGGATATTGATTTTAGCTAAAAGAAGAGCACTCCTGAATGAGTACCCTTCTGTTTATGAGTTTTAAACTTCATGTTGAACTAGTCTTCATGGTTCCTAATTTGCTTCTGTAAAATTCATCAAATTACTAATGTTAAGAAATGACATCAGTCACTAAAAAAAATGATATTACCAGATGAAGCTTTCTAGGCAAACTTCTTTTTCACATCATCACTTACAGGTGTGAAAAAATTAATAAGATTTCCGTCCGGATCACGGAATAACAATGACCTGTTTCCCCAAGGCATCGTAGTCGGTTCCTGGACAATTTCGGTGGTTATATCTTTTATCCTTTGATAATCTTCATCTACATTTTCTACGAGAAATTCTATAATTACACTTTTGTTAGCAGCAGCTTCTGCTGTTCCTTCTCCAAAAAAAGCCAAGGTCCTGGTGCTGCCAATTGCCAGAGTAAAAGACTTTAAAACTATTTCTGCGAAGTCATCAGTTGCCCACTTAGCCTTCGCCTTTGCCACCTGCTCATAAAACTTTACCAATCTTGTAATGTCGGAAGTAATTATTCGTAATGATACTAAATTTGTGTTACTCATCTTGTTCTGTTTATATTAGTTACACAAAAGTAAAATGGAATGATGACAACAGTATGTCAGTTGATTTTTTTTATGTGGACGGATTCTAACTGAACAGAGTAAAAAAGTAGTTTTTTCTAATGAGTCATTAATTGTATTATTTCACCACCAACTTTTACCGCTTCACCCATTTATTATATCATTGGTTTTAATATTTTGCTTTCTTTGTAGTAATGAATAAGAATGAGAGAAAAATATATTTTTACAGTGCCTTCCTGATCACACTAATGGTCAATTCTGCAAAGTTGATGGCCCTAAACAGTGATGGGATTATCGCCCGTTACTGGCAGTTCAATATTGGGGAATATGGCTACCAGTTTTTGTATAATATGGCATTCTGCCTTTTGTTACTATATCTTAACCTGTCCCAGGGTAAGTTTCTGAGTATTTTTAGAGAAAATAAACTATATTGGAGACTCTATACATTCAATATCTTGGTGTTGGTGGCAGCTATTATACTGGGAAGTATGGTCCATTCTTTACTTTTTGGAACTCCCCAACTTACGGGAGGAAGAATCAGAGGATATTTTGCCCGGTTTTTGCTCAGCAGTATCATGATTGCTGTCGTTATCCGACTTATTCTTCTGATGCGTGAAAGCAGAAATAAGGATCTTATCAACGAGCAGCTTAATTCAGCTTATCTGAAAGCACAGCTGCAATTGCTCCAGGAACAGCTTAACCCGCATTTTCTATTTAATACATTGAGCAGCCTTTCTGCTATAGTAAGGGAAAATCCAAATCTGGCTCAAAACTATATTCTCCATCTTTCCAAAATCTTCAGATATACGCTGGCTCGTTCAGGTAACAATATGGTAAGTCTCGAAAAAGAGCTTGAGCACCTGAAATCTTATATCCAACTGGTAAAAATGAGGCTGGAAAATGCTTTTCAGATTCATATCAATATCAGCGAAGATTGTATAAACAAACAAATTCTTCATTTATCACTGCAACCTTTGGTGGAAAATGCTGTTAAACATAACAAAGCTACCCTTTCAAATCCTTTAACTGTAGAGATTTATGAAGAAGACAAATGGCTTATTATCCGAAATAATCTCCAGCCCTCCATCAGTGAGGCAGAAGGCACCGGGCTTGGTCTTACCAACCTGAATGAGAGATACAAACTTCAATTCCGTAAAGAAATAGAGATTTTCCAGACGAAAAAATATTTCATCGTAAAGCTTCCCTTATTATGAAAAAAAATTTACATATCGTCATTATCGAAGATGAAGCGGCTACCGCAAGAAATCTTGAGTATATTCTGAAAGAAATCAACCCGGGAATCCAAATTGTGAAGACTTTACCAAGTATAGCAGAAGCAATGGATTGGTTCAGATTAAACGACAGTGATTATAACCTTATATTTTCGGACATAAAGCTTTCTGATGGATTATCATTTGAAATCTTTAAGCAGATCAATATAGGAAAGCCCGTTATTTTTGTTACGGCATATAATGATTATGCGATCGAGGCATTCCGTAACAACGGTATTGATTATGTTTTAAAACCTTTTGACACAGAAGAAATACAGCGGACTTTACTTAAATATAATACCCTTATTGCTGATGATTCAAAAAATGGACAGGACAAAACAGAATCTCTGCTACATGAGCTACAGTATACAAAAAAGCAATATAAAAAATCCTTCCTTATTCATTACTGCGGCAGGCTTATCCCTGTTGACGCAGCTAAAATCAATTGCTTCCATACCGCAAATGAAATAGTATACGCACATATGGCCGATGGCAGACAATATGTAGTGGAATTCACCCTGGAACAGCTGGAACATGAGCTAGATCCTACTCTCTTTTTCAGGGCTAACCGCCAATTCATTATCAACAAGAATGCTGTAGATGCTGTAGAATATTTCTTTAATGGCAGACTGCTGGTCAAAATACATCCGCTACCTCAGGAACAGATCCTTGTCAGTAAAGCAAAAGCAATGCATTTCAGAAAGTGGCTGGATCAATAATGAATTCACCCCGGAATTTAGCAGCTTCATCCTTTTTTATTTTAAAGGAAATAATCGTTCTTGTTACATTTGTTTCATTAAAAATTAAAATTTTCCAAGATGCTTTTAAAACAAAAACTTTTGCCAATTCTTATAATAGCATTTCTATGTATGACATTTACAAATGTATCGGCACAGACAAAAAAATTAAAGGACAGTACTCCCGAACAGCGTGCAAAGATGATGACGGAGTGGATGACAAGTAAATTAGCATTAAATACAAAGCAGGTTGAGCAGGTCTCTGCGCTTAACCTTCAGTATGCCCAAAAGAATGATCCGATTCTGCAAAGTAACGAAGGTAAACTCGCTAAATTCAAAAAACTGAAAGCTTTACAGAAAGAAAAGTCCAATGCCCTGAGCCAAATTCTGGATGCAGGACAATACAAAAAATATGAGGAAATTAAAGATCAGATGGTTCAACATATTAAAGACAAAAGAAAATGAAAAAGCTATTCTATCCATGGGTAATGATTTTGTTCATTACCACTTCTGCATGCTCTCAAAGCACTAACGACACTGACGAAACTACTCCTATTCAGCCAAAGCTTGGCGCCAACTTTCAGGGACCTATCCAGAAACCGGCATCAGGATATGGCGCAGACGGAAATTATGAAGTGGCTGAAATTGATTTTAATAACCCCCAGTACGCTGGAACACAGGTTTCTATTTTCTATCCTAAAGGAATTACTTCTCCAAGACCTACTATATTCTTTTCACATCCGTTTGGTGGTGAGGATAAAGAATATAACATAGAACTATATAACTTCATTGCCAAGAAAGGTTATGTGGTAGTATTTGTGCCTTATCGCACCATTGATATCAGTGTTGATCACCGTTACCAAACCCTGTGGGAAGGCTTTATAAAAGCTGCCGCAGATTATCCCAATATTATTGATACTCAGAAAGTAGGCTTCATGGGACATTCTTTTGGTGGTGGAGCAAGTATTGATCTTGCCTATAAAGCATTTACAGAAAAAGGTTGGGGACAGAACGGGCGTTTTCTTTTCACTATGGCTCCATGGTATTCTTTTAACTGGAACAGTACATTAACAACCCAACAGCAATTACAGAGCTTCCCTTCTAATACCAAAATGATTACGCAAGTCTATGACGAGGATGATGTCAACGATCACAGAATGGCAATCGATATCTTTAAAAACATCAATATTTCTAATGCTGAAAAAGATTTCGTTTATATTAAATCATCCACTGTTAACGGATACAATTATGTAACAGACCACGCAATGCCAAGTTCCCGAAAAGTATTTGATGCATTGGACTATTATGGTGTGTACCGTCTTTTGGATGCCATGATGGATTACAGTTTCAACGGAAACAGCAATGCCAAAAATGTGGCTTTAGGTAATGGTTCTACGGCTCAGGTTACCATGCCTTCTTATAACGGACAATCGATGACTCCGCTTGAAGTTACAGATAATCCCACACCGAAATATCCACAAGGAAAATATCAGTTTCAATGCGGAGACAGCACTAATCCTCGAATTTCTTACTGCAACTAATATGAAAAACAGTCTTTCTTGAATAAAAACACATTAAAATAATAAATAAAAAGACTTTCCCACTATGTGGAAGGTCTTTTTAATGATGAAAAACTATTTACTTTAGCAGATCAAAAAATGATCAATTAATAGTATATTGTATTCAAAAACAATTAACAATGTCTGTCAAACATCAGGTCGAAAATCAAACAAAAAAATTCAAAAAATTCTTCGGTCTTTTAGGTCCCGGACTGACAACGGGAGCTGCTGATGATGATCCTTCAGGCATTGCTACCTATTCTCAGACAGGAGCTCAGTTTGGCTATGGTCAATTATGGACAGCCCTCTATATGCTTCCGTTTATGACTGCCGTGCAGGAGGCCTGTGCAAGAATAGGAATGGTTACCGGTAAAGGACTTACCGGAGTTATCAAAGAGCATTACAGCAAAAAAATACTCTATAGCTCTGTCGGATTGGTTGTCATTGCCAATACGATCAATATCGGAGCGGATATTGGAGCAATGGCAGCCGCCGCACAATTAATTATTCCTGCCAATATTGTTATACTAATGCTATTTTTTACGGTTAGTATACTTACATTAGAAGTCTTCACCAGTTATCGGGTATATTCAAAAGTTCTTAAATGGTTGGCATTATCACTTCTTGCCTACCCACTTACAGCTTTTATTATTGACCAGCCATGGAAAGAAATACTAAAAGCCTCTATTGTTCCTCATTTTGAATTTTCTTTCAATTTTCTTTTTATAATCACCGGAGTATTTGGGACAACGATTACACCTTATATGTTCTTTTGGCAGGCTTCCCAGGAAGTGGAAGAAGAAAATGAGAGAGGTCTGATTCAAGATGGAAAGCCCAACATCGGATGGCGCCATATTCATGCCATGAGAAAAGATAATAGTATAGGAATGGTCATCTCTGAATTTACAACATGGTGTATTATATTAGTCGGAGGAACGGTTCTGCATAGCGCTCATATAACAGATATTAATACTGCGGCTGATGCAGCAAAAGCTTTAGAACCTCTGGTGCAATCATTTCCAAATTCGGGGTTGATATCAAAAATCATATTTGCTACAGGAATCATTGGGTTGGGATTACTTGCCGTACCCGTTCTTTCAGGATCGGCATCATATGCGGTTTCCGAAGCCCTCAACTGGAATGCAAGTTTAAACCTGAAATTTGCAAGAGCAAAAGGATTTTATATGGTTATTATTATCTCTACACTTATTGGTCTGTGTATGAATTTTATTGGGATTAATCCTGTGAAGGCTCTTGTTTACACAGCTGTTCTCAATGGCGTAGCTGCTGTGCCTCTCTTGTTTCTGATTATCCGGATATCTGCAAGCGAACGCATTATGGGGGAATTCAAAAGCAGGTGGCTTTCAAAAAGCCTGTTATGGGCAACTTTTATGTTTATGGCTGCAGCATCTATTGCAATGTTTTTTACTATTTAAAAACTTCGACTGGTATGGGCCAATTAAGCATCACGAGAATAACTTCGGAGTATATTTAGCGCATTATTATTTTAATATTACTGACTTTTAGATTAGAAAAAGGCTGTTTCAAATTGAAACAGCCTTTGATCATTCAAAAAACCTGTATTTAACGGATTTGGTATTAGTTAAAAAATAAAGATTTTTACCATTTTTTCATTTCACTTAAGTCAGCTTCTTATTTTACTGAATTTTTTCAAAAATTTTATACTGATTACTTGAGTCAGATAAACTGAATATGTAAGGAAGTACAGCTTTATCATTTTCCAAAACATCAATTTTCTCTACTTTTTCCTGTCCGTCAAATTTTACTGATAAGGTTACTCCTTTCGTAAACCATGTCCGATTGAGGGTATAATACAAACCGTTATCCGAGTATACATAACTATCTCCGAATTTTGAAATAATTTCCCTCTTTGTTTTTCCTACCAAATGGTCAAATTTTTTTACAATTTTCATTAACTTTCTATTTTTTTCATATTAAAATTATATTTAAGAACAACTAATTCGTGATTTTATTGTATAAAAGTTAGACTTGTTTACTTGTCATCCTTATTTTTTGCCGGATAAAGCTTGGGAACAATAAACGAACTCAAATAAGTAATTGTTGTACGTTCACCTTTTTCATTTACTTTCATCATGATCGATTTGCAGCATGGTGATATGGTAAAATGATTTTCGTAACGTGTTCCGCATTTGAAACATTCTGTGATGATAACATTATTTTTTTTCATAATTCATATTGTGCCTAAATTAAAACTGAATATATATGTATTGTATGGTTACAATTATAGCCATACAACGAAGGGTCTTAGTTGTTAGGATTTTGACTATCAATAAATAAAGTGGTTTTGTGAAATCAGTATTACTGATAAGACGCAGACTGTATAAATCTTAGGTTTCTATTTGTAGTTTATTGAGCAGTGCCACTTTGTATAGTGCATCAAGAATTTTTTGGTCAGAGATCCTTTCTTTTTTCACCTTCCTTATATATGCAGGTTTTCTTACATCTTCCTTTAAAATAATATTCACTGAAGTTGTATAACGTGCCGGTAACCATCGTTCAATGAAATCATACTTCTCATCAATCATCTTCTGATTAAGATTGGTCTCCAATTTGCTCATGAATGAAATAATTTTGTTTAACCTTTTTTCGTAATTTTGTGTCTCACCGCAAATTAATTTGCAAGACAAATATACAATTATATATCAAAATAAACAATAAATCATTGTTTTTACAACATATAGTTGCTTTGATTAAAAAAAACTTACTTAATATGAAAATATACCAGAAGATACGGGAATACAGCAAAGAAAAGGGAGAAACCATGAAGGAAATCGCCACTGCTTATGGCGTTACCCCACAATCTATTCAACTTTATTTCTCTGGAAAAAATGCAATGCCTCTTAATTTTTTAGCATGGTATATTGAAACCCATCCGGATTTGGACTTGTATGCCCTGTTTGATAAAAAACAACAAAATATTGTTGCAGAACCTAAGCCTACCTATCAAAAAAAAGTAAACAAACAGGACGTTATTGATAAGATCGTAGCCATCCTTGAAAAGGAATTGTAAAAAAGAAAATCAATGTTCTAATATAAAAAATGCTTCCATCTCTGGAAGCATTTTATTTTTACTTATAATGTAAAAATATTCCGTAATCCGAAGGGGTCCAGAAAGCAGCTTTTTGTTCAGCAGCTTTCAGAGCATCATTTGCCCAGGTATTGCAGGTATACAGAAAACTATACGTGCCTTTAGCATCATAAAAGGCATCATTATCGCCATACACAGCATTGGTAGGAATCAAAATAAATTTCCCGTTCTGATCCTGATCAAACTTATTTTCAATAAACTGGACTAACTTCTGATACTGGTTTCTGCTGATCATGATTTTTTTACAATCTTCTCCTTCTCTCATTTCCCTGTAGTATGTACAATGCATCGCGGACTCACTTAACCAGAATGCGGCTTTGAAAGCGGTAGAAAACTTTAGATCAGCCCAGGTAGGAGTATCAAGATAAAAGCCTTTATCTCCCCATCCTATTCCAATATAATTATAATCCGTTTTCTTGGATCTGATATTATTAAATGGAAGCTTCAGACTCCAATCCTGCAGATCGTTCTTTACCGGCATTACAATATCTGTGTGAACTCCATTGGTATAGATATAAACCGGAATCTCTTTCTTTTGCCGGTCATCTTTCCCGGACACTTCAATGAAAGGAAGAAGATAGCCCAAAACAACATAGAGAATAACAACTCCCAGAACAATACCTATGATCTTTAATAGCAGGATTAGCATTTTTTTTACATTCATGTTTTATATTAATGAAATTTAACAATCAAGTTTAATGAAAATATTTGTTTTTAAATCGAATTTTTATTAAATTTAAGTAACAAAATATCACAAATATGCACAAAACTTCCAAATCCCAAAAGAGATTTAAAATCAGAGTAAAAGTTGCCCCTAAAAGAATACAAAAAAGACGTTGATTTTTGGTGAGATATGATCTCCCGGAAGTCAATTTTTTCTTTATTGGAAGCACTTTTTCTTCAATAAACCTCTTCCTCCTTAAAGGCTGAAATTTTAAGGTATGGCCGATTTTCTCTCCTTGCTTTGGAACTCCATAATTCCAGGTGAGGATTTGTCACCAAAAAACAGTCTATTTTTTCTCTTCAGATTGGTCCAAAAACTCAATATTTCTTTTCAAACCCGCAAATTTTGTTCTCTTTACAGGAGATTTTCTGAAGATTTCGGAGAATAGCTCCTGAGTAAGTTCTTTCCATTCTCCTTTTTTAAAGTTTTTTAAAGCTTCATTCGGTTTGAATTTTGTCTGCTGATGAGGTGCCGAAAACCGATTCCATGGGCATATATCCTGACAAACGTCACAACCAAACATCCAATCATCCATCTTATCTTTAAAATAGTCCGGAATTTCATTTTTTAATTCTATGGTTGCATATGAGATGCACTTGCTTCCGTCAATTATTTTTTCAGAAATAATGGCATTGGTAGGACAGGCATCAATACATTTTCTACAACTTCCGCAATGATCGGTCACAGGATGATCCGGAATAAGCTCCAAATCGCAGATGATTTCAGCCAAAAAGTAAAAAGAACCGCTTTGCTTGGTAATCAGATTGGCGTTCTTTCCTACCCATCCTATTCCTGATTTCCTGGCCCAGCTTCTTTCCAGCACCGGAGCAGAGTCTACAAAAACTCGAAATCCGAACTCCCCAATTTCCTCCTGCAGTTCAGTCACCATCTCACGGAGAATTTCTTTAATCACTTCATGATAGTCTTCTGCATAGGCATATTTTGAGATCTTAAAGTTCTCTAATTCCGAAATTTTTTCTTCTGGAAAGTAATTATAAGAAAGTGAAATCACAGATTTTGAACCTTCCACCAATAATCTGGGATCCAGCCTTTTGTCGAAATGATTTTCCATGTATTTCATCTCGCCGTGGAAATTATTTTTCAGCCATTTTTCAAGATTGGGAGCATCTTCCTCCAGGAAATCTGCCTTTGAAATTCCACAGTTTTGAAACCCAAAACTTTTGGCTTTGGTTTTTATGAGCTGTGAATATTTTTCGGCAGTTGAATTCATAATTTCGCATTGCAAAACTAAGATTATTTTATAAATTTGTTTAGGCTTTGGATTCTTATGCAAAGGTAGATATCTTTCAAGGAATCCATTGTAATTTTTTTAACTCTAAAATATTAGTAATTATGTCTTTAGCAGAAGTAATAAAATCAGGAAATTATGAATTGATCGACGTTCGTGAGCCTATGGAACTGGAAATGGACGGGAATATAGACGGCGCAAAAAACATCCCTTTAGGTGAAGTGGAAGACAGACAGGATGAAATTCTTTCTATCGAAAAGCCGGTTATCCTATTCTGCAGAAGCGGAAACAGAAGCGGAAAAGCATTAGAATACTTAAATGCTCAAGGTTTGAGAGACGGCTACAATGGTGGCGGTTGGGCAGACCTGAAAGCAACAATCGAAGCAAATCAAGGAACTTTTTAAAGTTCCTTTTTTTATTAAAAAGCATAAATATGAATTTGAAGGAAAGATTTTCAGCACTTTCTCTAGCTTTTAGTCCAGATCAGGAGCTTATTGAAAAGCTTTGGTCTGAAATCGAAAAAAATTATTCTCAAAAAAGCAGGCATTATCATAATCTCGCCCATTTAGAAAGTATGTTTTCTGAGCTTGACGCAGTAAACGTTAGGATTTCAAATTATCTAAATATTTCGTTCAGCGTCTTTTATCACGACATTATTTATGATTCTTCATCAAAGTCCAATGAGGAGAAAAGTGCTGATTTTGCAAAAGAAAGACTTCAACAGCTCAATCTCAATGAAACTGATATTTCTGAAATCTACCATCAGATTTTAGCTACCAAAGCTCATCAAAATTCTGATAATAAAGACTTAAATTATCTACTGGACGCTGATCTTTCTATTCTTGGAAAGGATTTAGAAATATATATTGATTACACCCGAAAGATCAGAAAGGAATATTCCATTTACCCAGATTTACTTTATAAACCCGGAAGGAAGAGGGTTTTAAAACACTTTCTGGAAATGGAAAACATTTTCAAAACAGATTATTTCAGAGAGAAATACGAGAAACAGGCGAGAAAGAATATTGAGTGGGAAATTGATAATTTATAATTTTAATATTAAACTACCCCGTCAAAAATTCTACAAATTTTCGTCACCCCTTCAAAGAAGGGGAATTTTTATCGTTGAAAAGCTTATTGATGATTGATTATCTTATTAATAAATTCAGCTGCCTTGTTCAAAACATGTTCCGGGCATTCTTTATGCGGAGTATGCCCGATATTTGGAATGATAAATTTTTCCGCACTTCCGCTTACCTGAGAGATTGTTTTTTCCACCTGATTGAGCGTTCCATATTCGTCAGCTTCTCCCTGGATAAACAGTAAAGGACATTGAATATCTTTCAGGAGATATTCTATATTCCAGCTTCTGAATCTTTCGCTCAGCCAGATTTCTGCCCATGCTCTTACCATCACCGGAACTTTTTCGCCATGGTATTTTTGTAAACGTTCTGGAAGGTTGGTTGTCTGATAAGCTTCCAAAGCGTCTTTCACACCTTTTAAAGTTACATCTTCCACAAAAATATGTCCGGCTTCACAAATGGTCGCTCTTATTTTCTCAGGGTATTTTGAGGCTGTAATCAATGCAATTGTAGCTCCGTCACTATGCCCGAAAAGAATGACATCATTGATATTGAACGTATTCAAAATATCATTCAGAATATCCGCTTCGGTTTCCATGTAATTGTTTTCTCTTTCGTGAGTAGGCATCGGAAAAGATTTTCCATATCCCAAACGATCATAGACAAGAAGATTGCATTGAGAGGCTTCAGATAATTTCGAAGGAAAATCCCTCCAAAGTTGTGCAGAACCTAAAGAATCATGCAAAAAGACAATGGTAGGTTTATTTTCAAATGAATTCTGATATTCTATATAAAGTTTTTTACCGTTTACATCACTTATTTTCCCTTGCATCAATTTCAACTTTATTTATAAACTTGGATTATGTGTTTCTTCAAATTCTTTTAATAAATTTCTGAAAACAGCATCTACCGGAAGAATATCATCAATTAAAGCGGAAACCTGCCCAATTTCCAGCTCTCCGTCTTCCATGTCTCCTTCAAACATCCCTTTCTTAGCTCTTGCACGGCCTAAAGAAGCAATTAAAGATTCTTTATTTCTGCCTACATTATAAATCTCTTCCAATTCATTAAAAAACTTATTTTTAACCATTCTTACAGGCGCCAGTTCTTTTAATGTTAAATGGGTATCTCCTTCCTGAAGCTCCGTAATTTTTCGTTTCCAGTTTTCGTGCGCACTTGCTTCTACAGTGGCAGCAAAACGGGAACCGATCTGAACTCCGTCTGCACCAAGAATCATGGCAGCTTTCATCTGAGAACCTAATGCAATTCCTCCTGCAGCAATTAATGGCTTTGAAATATGTTTTCTTACGTTGGGAATTAAACAAAATGTTGTGGTCTCATCTCTTCCGTTGTGACCTCCTGCTTCAAAACCTTCAGCAACTACGGCATCTACTCCTGCATCTTCACACTTCATCGCAAATTTGGTAGACGAAACTACGTGAGCAACTTTTAAACCTTCTTTCTGAAGGGTTTCGGTATAGGTTTTAGGGTTTCCTGCGGAAGTAAAAACAATCTTCACTCCTTCTTCCAAAATAATCTGAATTACTTCATCCAGATTCGGGTACAGCATAGGCACATTCACCCCGAAAGGTTTATCCGTAGCCTGCTTACATTTTTGGATGTTTTCTCTTAAAATGTCCGGATACATACTCCCCGCTCCGATTAATCCTAAACCACCACAATTAGAAACTGCGGAAGCCAATCTCCATCCGGAATGCCAAATCATTCCTGCCTGAATAATAGGATACTGTATATTAAATAGTTGCGTAATTCTATTTTGACTTTGCTGCATTTCTTTAAGCTTTCTTGCTGAATTAAAATCTATAAAATTGCTCATAGTGTAAAAATACTAAAAACAGGCTTTCTGCAAAGTGTTTCAAAATATTTTTGCAGAAAAAAACCTTCAGAAAATTCTGAAGGTTTTTGTATTTATTTTTTAAGAGATTCTTTTTTCCAGTTTCCTTTGAAACTACAAGAATCGTATCGGCCATCGATTGAAATAAAAGTGGTCGGCAATTTTGAATTTACAAACTTTTCGATCATTTCATTTCTCTTTTTATTGAGAGCCAGCTGCTTTATTCTGTCGTAATCTGTTTCCAGGGTAATCTTGTGAGAAGGAATTTCATCTTCAATCTTAATGATTTTCACTACTTTTCTTTTGTTCTCCGCATCTTCAAACGCTGTAGTAATATCTCCTTTTTTAAGACCTGCCAATTCGTAAGTAATTACTCCCGGAATACTTTCTCTTTCTATTTTACTTGAACCGTCCGCTCCCGGAACTAATCCTCCGTTGAATTTAGTTTTCTTGTCATCTGAGAATTTGAATGCGGCATCTTTAAAGCTGATCTTCCCATCCATAATAAGGGTTCTGATACTGTCCAGCTTCTTTTTAGCTGTACTGATTTCCTCATCTGTAGGAGTAGCCATCAACAAGATGTGTCTTGCATCATACATTTTCCCTGTCTTTTTTACCAGTTGGATAATGTGATATCCGAATTCAGATTCTATAGGATCTGAGATCTCTCCTTCCTGTAGGTTTAATGCTGCCGCTTCGAAAGGCTTTACCATCTGTCCTTTGTAGATGTTTTTTATCAAACCTCCGTTTACTGCAGAACCTTCATCTTCAGAGTAAATTCTGGCCTGACTTTCAAAGCTTTCTCCTCCAAGAATATCCTGTTTTACTTTTTTAAGCCTGTTGATTAGTTCTTGCTTATGAGCTTCCGTTAATTTAGGATACATCATGATTTGCCCTAAAGACACTTCGTCTTTAATTTCCGGTAGCTGTGATTTATACAAATTGTAAAAATCAGTCACTTCATTGGGTGTAACGTCAGCTTTTTCCGTAATTCTTTGGTACTTAGCCTGTCCGTAATACTGATCGGTATCAATTTTCTCGATCGTATTCTTCATTTCATAAGCATTTCTAAACTTATAGGCTGCCAACATTGTTTTCTCGTCCGGGAACTGAGAAAGTAACTGCTGATATTTTGCATTTGCACCTTCTTTGATAGCTGCAGAACGGTTATCAATTAATGTATCTCTTTTAGCTTCATATACTAAAAGTTTATTATTAATTAAGTTTTCCAAAAACTCACATTTATCTACACTGGAAATTCCCTGCTGTTTTCCATAATTCATTTGCTCTTCTACATCAGATTCCAGAACGATTTCATCTCCAATTACCGCTGCAATACCGTCTACCAACTGCCCCTTCTTAAGCTGAGCGTTTACGTTGGCAGAGAAAATCAGCATGAAAATCCCAAAAAGAAAAGTGATTTTTAGTTTATTTATCATTTTACTATTTTAAACAAGTTGCAAATTTAGAATTCTTAATGAATTAGACTAAATTTTTTATTATAAATATTTCTTAAAAAGCTTTATTTATTGTAGCTCAACATCAAAAGTTGTCAATTCTTTGAATTGTCTTAATCTGCTGAACATATCCGCTTCTTTTACTTCCTGAATTCTTTCTGTCCCGAATTTTTCAACGGTAAAGGATGCCATTGCAGATCCTACGATTAATGCAGATTTCATGGTTTCGAAATCAATTTTACCTTTTTTAGCAAGATAAGCGGCAAAACCTCCCGCAAAAGTATCCCCAGCTCCTGTCGGATCGAAAACTTCTTCTAACGGTAATGCCGGAATTGCAAAAACATTATTGTCATGGAAAAGCAAAGCTCCGTGCTCTCCTTTTTTGATGATCACATATTTCGGTCCCATGGTATGGATTTTTTTAGCGGCTTTCACCAAAGAATATTCTCCTGAAAGCTGTCTTGCTTCTTCATCATTAATAGTAATGACATCAGTTTTAGCAATCATATCCATCAAAAAATCCCAAGCTGTATCCATCCAGAAATTCATCGTGTCAAGAATAACAAGTTGCGGGCGCTTATTCATTTTTTCGAGAACGGACAACTGAACTCCCGGGTGAAGGTTTCCTAATAATAAAATCTCAGCATCCTGCATAGAATCCGGGATTTTAGGATCGAAGTTTTCTAAAACGTTTACTTCAGTAGCTAATGTATCTCTTGTATTCAGATCATTATGATATTTCCCTGCCCAGAAGAATGTTTTTCCTTCTTTTACGATTTCAATTCCTTCAATATTTACATCTCTGTCTGTAAACATATCAAGATATTCCTGCGGAAAATCTCCTCCTACTACAGAAACGATTCCGGATTTCACTCCCAAAATAGATGATGTGATTCCGATATAAGTGGCTGCACCTCCTAAGATTTTATCTGTTTTACCAAATGGTGTTTCAATTGCATCAAATGCAACACTTCCTACAACTAAAAGTTTCATATATGTTTTAATGTAAATTTTAAGAATTTTAATTTTTCCATTCAAAGGTATCCAGCAAATGCTTCATATCCTGTTTGATATAGTTGACAGCCGGAGCCAATGAATCTGGTTTTGGTCTTGTATTAAAGTAAAGATATCCCGTTACAAAGTGCTTTGTACTATCCGTAACATAAAACTGAAGATTGGAAGCACTCTGTCCTTTCAGCTCATAAAAATTACCAAAGACTTTTTTCTCAGGATATTCAAATGATTTTGTATCGATTGAGCTGGCTTTTACCGTATGTTCATATACCATTTTCTCGGCTTCTTTCAAATGATCTACGAAATCATTCTTGATCGGAAAATAGGTAATAAATACTTTTGCCTTCATTTTAGGATAATTCAGATAATACCAGCAAGGTCTTTTGGCATCTGTAATTTTAGCAAAGTCCGAATATTCGAAAGTGTATGCACAGTTGTTCTCAAATTTCTGATATTTAGGAGCAGGATACTCCAGACGAAGTTCTCCATAAGGTTTGGGAACAGAATCTTTACCGCAAGACACTAAAACTAAGGCTAAAAAAATAAAAATGACGTTTTTAATCATTTTGCAAAAGTACAAATTAGATTTCAGATTTTAAAAGACAAATTTCAGCATTTCAATACGTTTTGAAACTGAGATTGAGCTTTGTTATTCTGAACGGAACG
This sequence comes from Chryseobacterium sp. Y16C, assembly GCF_022488405.1. Lineage (NCBI taxonomy): Bacteria > Pseudomonadati > Bacteroidota > Flavobacteriia > Flavobacteriales > Weeksellaceae > Chryseobacterium > Chryseobacterium sp. Y16C. The sequence continues at coordinate 4,534,258 of NZ_CP092711.1, read as the reverse complement.
AAGTGGAGTGAAGAATCTCTCCCAATTATATTAATAGATTCTTCCTTCGTCAGAATGACAGACAGACGTTTAATTATGGAATTTTATACGCTGTATCATAACTTTGGATATAATTCTCCAAAGGTTTCGGGAAAGATCTTTCGTGAGCCCCCTCAACATCGGTTACAATGAAATCATTTTCAGCAGTAAAATTTTTCCAGACTTCCTCCGAATCTACCTCAACATTAAAAATTTCTATGCTTAAATTCTTGTGCGTCAGTTTATGATTGACTGTTTTTACACTTTTAATAAATTGCATTAATTCATCGGAAATTACAGGCGAAAACTCAAACAGCTTTTTCCAGATGAAATCATCTTTTCTTTGCTGAATTAAAAACTGACCGTTTCTGTGAACAAAATAATAAGTCAGTTGAAGATCTTCAGCTTTTACTTTTTTGGTTTTAACAGGAAAATAAGACGTTTTCTGCAAAGAAAAAGCTAAACAATTTTCTTGGAGAGGACATTCTCCACAAAGAGGATTTTTAGGTTTGCAGATTTCGGAGCCCAAATCCATCATGGCCTGATTAAAATCTCCAACGTTTTCTGGCATAATGAGAGTTGCCAATTCTGAGAAATAACTAAAGGCTTTTGAATTGGAAATATCGAAATCGTCTGCAAAAAAACGACTCAGAACTCGGTAAAAATTGCCGTCAACAGCGGGCATTTTTCCATCAAAACAGATACTTGAAATTGCCGCTGCAGTATATTTCCCAACACCTTTCAGTTTCAGAATCTCTTCATACTCGGAAGGAAAGCTACCATGATAATCTGTCATGATCTGTTTTGCAGCCTTATGAATATTGAGAGCTCTTGAATAATATCCCAAGCCTTTCCAATGTAACAAAACTTCATCTTCATTAGCTTCTGCCAAGGTCTTTACATCCGGAAATCTTCTGATAAAATTATTATAATGATTAAGCCCCTGATTAATTCTGGTCTGCTGAAAAACGATCTCACAGATCCAGATTTTATAAGGATCTTTTGTTTGTCTGAAAGGCAGGTCTCTCGCATTGTTTTTATACCAGTGAAGAAGTGTGTTGCCTATATGTTTAAAGCCTGAACCGCTGTTATTCTTTTCCAAAAATCCGTCTCATTTTTATGGGAACAAAGATACTTTATTTTTTCACTTCAAAAACGGAAGCTCCTTTCACCCACTGATATTTAATCTGTTTTTCTTCTGCAATAAAGCGAAAACCTTCAAGTTTTTTTAAATAAACGTATATTGAAGAATCCTTTTTTAATGATAATTTCTGATTCGCCAGAAACTGCATAGGAAAGCTAATTAACGAATCTCTGGTTGTTTTTAATACATTTCCGGAATCTACCCTGTAAATAAACACAGGTTTTCCACGACCGGAAAAACTGTCCGTAAGCTTTATTTTTGAACTTGAAATCACTACTTCACTGGCGTCAAAACATTCGTCTGCATTCATTACATAAGCTTTGCCTTCTTGTCTTTCGTCCGCAAAAAGATCAATTTTATGTTCTATTTGAGGTCGTTTTTCTTCACAGCTTATCACAAATATTATGAAAAACAGGGATTGAAAAATCATTGTTTTCACTTTCATATTCATTTCGATTGGTGGTTTGATATAGAAAAACCGATGTTTGAACTGCATCGGTTTTTTCATTAATTATTAAGAAGTGTTGTTGTGTTATTCCTGAGTGTATTCAGCATCCCATTCATTTCCGTCATCTCCCTTGTGTCCGTCTAGTTTAATAACAAAACTTTTTGTAGGGAAATAAGGCGTCAAACGAATATCCAGCCAAACTCTGTCTTTATTTACTTTATCCTGTTCGAAACGAACAATTTTGAATTTCTCAATCAGCTTGTCCGGTCCTTTAATTCCGTCAAGGAAGCTTACAATTTGTCTTCTCAAGTCGTCTTCGTTTCTAGCATTCCAGTTTTCGAAAGCTCTTCTGTTTAAGAAATCTAACAAAACTTTGGTTACATAATCGAATACACGAACTACCGAATAAGTCTGAAGCCCGATATTGTCTCCTGTAAATAATGTTTTTGCTGAAAAAGCCATGATTTTTCCATATTCATTAACCATAGGAACTAATCCCATTTTTTCCAGCTGAGAAATTTCGCTTTTTTTCAATTCGAATTTTACAGCATCTACTTCATTGATGTTACCATGCTTTTTACCTGCTGCAACCTGCGACATGAGTGTTTTATGAATTTTTCCGGCTAATGAGGTGGAAGGTGGAAGTTCTACATTCTCCTCTTCCCCCACTTCTTCTGCTTTACCACGGCCGACAAGCCAGTTACACGTCATAATCACATTACTTCTGTGCAATTCTCCTCCTGTAAGATTCGCGGAATGGAATAAGTCTACTACATCATCCGGTTTATCAAGATTAGCAAAATCCGTAACCATCATTACTTTGTTTTCGTTACAGATTTTCGCCCATTTTTCAATCACTTTATTGGATCCTAAGTAACCCGGGATGGCCAAAATTGAGTAGTTATCTCTTAGATCTAAACGGTCGTAATAGTTTTTGAATTCCTCAGCAATAGCATCGATAAACAAAGGATTATCCAAATCAGAAACCTGGTCTAAGCTTGCATTTACAATACTCACATTATCTACTTTGTCAAGCTCCGTATTTTTGTAGAACTGAGCTACTGTCCTGTAATTGGTTTCTAATAAGCGGACAGCATCCAATGTGTTTTTCAGATTGGTTTTTAAGTTCTGATCTGCCTGTTGTGCTTTGTTTTTGCAAGTTTCTGCCATTTTATCAGCAGATTCATTTCCTTCTAAAAGATTGATCCAAAGGTTGATTTTCTGCAGGAGTTCTTTTCTTTCTTCTCCTTTATTGCTATCGTTAAGGAAGATTTCTTTCCTAGCCTTTCTTGTAGGGTTCATATTGGCGATACCATCCACAACAGATTCAACAAAACCGAAACCTCCTATTTTATTCAGTTCGGCAAGGGGATTTCCTTTCGGTTGTCCTGCGTGTTGCTGTTGCCCTTGTTGTTGGCTTTCAGCTGCCTGTAATTTACTATCCATGATGTAATGTAACTTCTTTAAGATTATTTTTCAAGTTCTTGTGCCACTTCTTTCAACACTTCCACAAAAGCAGCTCTTGTCTGCTCATTTTCTAACATATTACGCAGAATCTTATTCGTCTTTAGCTGACGAACAATTTTATTATATTGCTCCTGCTCCATACTTAGCTGCTGCAAATAATCTGATTTCTGAATAAGATTTTTGGGGGTGAAATCCGCAAGATTTTGAAAACGGAATTCCTCTTCCACCACATTGCCTTCTTCCGTTTCATGTTGTACATTTACAGAAGGTTGGAAATGTTTGAAGACGTCTTCCACTGTTTTTAATCCTGTTACAATTTCAGGTGTATAAGATTCTTCTGTTGTAAGCTGGCTTACTATCAGAGACTTATTTTCTTGTATTTCCTGAATAGCTTCATTAGCGTCTACTTTTACCTCGTTGCCGCCAACACCATAATTAAACATTGCCATATTATTAATATTTTGAGATTTCTTGTTTTGGTGTGAATTGGTTTTGTCTGAATCAAACAAATGTCCAATCCAATGTTTAAATTTAAAAAAAAACTGTAACATACAAAATTTTGTTAAGATTTTTTATTGAAATATTTAATAACGTTTACAAATAAGTACCTTATTATTATCTGTTTACAAGATCACTAAACTATGAAAAATAAACAAAAAAACGCATCATTTCTGATGCGTTTTTCTTTCTAACAATTCTTGGTGATGTTACCAAATTTTTATTCTGTCCTGAGGAGCCTTATACATTTTATCTCCCGGTTTTATATCAAATGCCTTAATAAATGCATCCTGATTTACCAATGGACCAAATGCCCTGAAAACTCCCGGCGAGTGTGGATCTGTTTTTACCTGGTTTATCATGTACTGATCTGTTGCCTTCGTTCTCCAAACCGTTGCCCAGCTCATGAAAAATCTCTGATCCTGCGTGAAACCGCTGATTAATCCTGGGTTTCCTTTGTCTTTAAGATACATTTGTAATGCATCATACGCAACAGCAACACCTCCTAAGTCTCCGATATTTTCTCCACTTGTAAATTTACCGTTTACAAAGCTTCCTTTTACCGGTTCATAACCGCTGTACTGCGCTGCCAACTGACCTACTTTGGCGTCAAAATTCTTACGATCCGCTTCGGTCCACCAGTTATTTAAGTTACCGTCTCCATCGAATCTTGAACCGCTGTCGTCAAATCCGTGAGAAATTTCGTGACCGATAACTGCTCCGATTCCACCGAAATTAACGGCTGCATCTGCTTTAGGATTATAGAAAGGCGGCTGAAGAATGGCAGCAGGGAAAACAATTTCGTTATTTGATCCGCTGTAATATGCATTCACCGTTTGAGGTGTCATTCCCCATTCTGTTTTGTCAACAGGTTTTCCTACTTTATCCAGACTTCTCTGATATTGCCAAGCGGAAACATTCTGAAGATTGGAATATAAAGTTGCTCCTGCTTTTGGAGATTCTACTTTTAACTGGGTATAATCTTTCCATTTGTCCGGATAAGCAATTTTCACGGTGAATTTTGACAGCTTTTCCTGAGCTTTAACTTTAGTTTCCGGAGACATCCAGTCTATATCATTGATATGCTGTTTGAATGACTTCAAAATATAGTCAATATAGGTTTCCATCTGAGCTTTTGCTTCAGGTGTAAAGTATTTTTCAACGTATAATTTCCCGAAAGCTTCACCAAGAACACTGTTTACGAGAGAAAGTCCTCTTTTATTCATCGGGCGCTGCTCTTTCTGTCCCTGAAGATATTTGGAATAAAAATCGAATCTGATCTGTTCCAAATTTTCATCCAGATTACTCGCATTACCATTGATTAAGTGATATTTTAAATAATCTTTCAGCAACGGAAGGTTCTTCTGTGTGAGGAACGAATCCATATTTTGGTAATACTTAAGTTCGCCAATGATTACTCTGTCTGTATTTACACCGGCTTCTTTCAAATATTTCGGAAGGTTTACATTTTTTACCAAAGCAGGTAATTCTGATACATTTTTCGGATTGTATCTTAAATTGGCATCTCTGTTTTGCTCAAGCGTCAGTAAATAATTGGCCAACTGTTTTTCAAAATCAACAACATTTTTCGCAGCCGATTCAGAATTTTTATATCCTAATACTCCGAACAGTTTTCCAACGTAAGACTGATATTCTGCCAAAGTTTTCGTGTTGGCTTCATTAACTTTCTGATAGTAATCTCTCCCCAATCCCAAATCCGGACCGCCAAGATACACCGCATTCAGGTTAGAATTCTTCATATCGGCACCGACTCTCCATCCATAAAAAGAATTATCTCCTAATTTTGTCGCTTCTAAAAGATATTTCTGAAGATCATTAAGGTTTTTGATGGCATCAATTTTTGCCAGATCTCCTTTGATAGGCGCTAATCCTTCTGCATTTCTCTTACTTGTATCCATAAACGAAGCATACAGGTTCTGGATTTTCTGCCCTTCGGAGCCCGCAGGATAAGTTTCTGATAAAATTTTGTTTAAAATATCTAAAGAAGCATCATCCACATTTTCTCTCAATGCATTGAAAGATCCCCAACTTGCCTTGTCTGAAGGAATCTGAGTCGTTTTCACCCAGTTTCCGTTCACATAGCTAAAAAAATCATCTTGCGGACGCACCGTTTTATCCATATAAGATAAATTGAGTCCTTCTTCTTTTACTTCCTCTTTTTTCACCTGTTCTACAACAACGTCTTTCATCGTTTCTGGTTTTTGAGTTTCAGCAGTCTTTGTCGTTCCACACGAATTTAAAAATACCAAACCCGAAAAGGCAAGTATTCCAATATTTAGCTTTTTCATTAAAGATAATTTTTGATTGTACACAAACTTACCAAATATACGAATTAATGATAATAGTAGTTAATCAATCATAAAATCGGTTAAAATAAAAGTCATTTTTATCCTTATAGAAAGAAAAAAATTAATTTTAGCAAAAAGCTATAAATTAACTAATGAAAAAGTATTTCTCCAGACAATCGATTCTGTTTATTTTATTTTTTATCTCAAAACTGATTTATTCTCAAAATACTGAAGAGAAAACTTATCTCCGAAAATTTATTTATCCTTTACAATCGTATGAACCCGAAATTGGTTTCAAAGAAGACTCTTTGATTTTCAATAAATTCTTTTCTGATGCAAAAATTCTTGGATTGGGAGAGGCTTCTCATGGCTCAAGTGAAATTTTTAAGATAAAAGATAAATTAACACGGTATATTTTACAGAAAAATCAAGGCGGAATTTTTTCAATAGAAGCATCTATGCCGGATTCCTTTTTAATCAATGAATACATTATTAAAGGAAACAAAACCGGAAAAGAATATTTAATGAATATCAAATCGTGGATTTATCAGACAGATGAAATACTAAAAATGATAGAATGGATGAAAAAATATAACGATAAGAATACTAATAAAATACAGTTCACCGGATTTGATATGACAACCTACACAGGGTCGATCGTTCAACTAAAGATATTGATGGGTAAATATGACATTCCATTTGAAGATTTATTTGAATTAACAAAAAACCTTCATGAATTCAGTAAATTGGAACGAAAGCAAATATCTGAAAAAAAGCAAAAAAGTGCAGAAATCTTAATCAAATTAAACAACATAAAATTGTTTTCCTCTAAAATATCAAAACAGGAAGACAGAATATGGTTTGCACAGAATATAGCTCTTATTGAGCAATATTTAAACTTAACTTATTGGGAGAGAAACAAATACATGGCTGACAATATTTTCTGGCTCAAAACTCATTATCCGGAATCGGCTTTTGTTTTATGGGCACACAATGAACATATTAAGAAAACCGGAGAAGAAACTGGAAAATTTTTAAAAGAAAAATTCAAAGATAATTACATTAATTGCGGAACGTTTTTTTATGATGGCTATCATTCTATTATTGATATGAATGAAAAGGATGTTAAACCTATTTATCTGAAGAAAAATTCTAAAGATTCATTAGAAGAATTACTCAATTCTTTTGATCTTCCCTTATTCATATTAGATCTTAAAGCAATCAAAAAAGAGAATAATAAATTGGCAAAATCTATTTTAAGCAAAATAAACTACCGAACCGTCGGAGCAGCACCTGTTAAAAGAGATTTCAAATCCGGAAATATATCCGAAGATTTTGATTATCTTATTTTTATAAAGAATTCTACTGCATCAAAATTATTATCCGACTAATTTTAAACAAAAAAACCGCTCATTTCTGAACGGTTTTGCTATAGTTTGGTAAGATTACCAGATTTTAATTCTGTCTGCAGGAGCTTTGTATAGCTTGTCTCCCTGCTTCACGTCGAATGCTTTGTAGAAAGCATCAACATTGATGATAGGCCCGAAGCTTCTGAAATATCCAGGAGAATGCGGATCTGTTTTTACCTGGTTCACCATGTATTTTTCACTTGATAATGTTCTCCATACGGTTGCCCAGCTTAGGAAGAATCTCTGATCCTGTGTATAACCACTGATCATTCCAGGGTTTCCTTTATCTTTCAAGTACATCTGAAGAGCGTCGTAAGCGATATTCACACCTCCTAAATCTGCAATGTTTTCACCGTTTGTGAATGTTCCGTTTACGAAAGTTCCTTTTACAGGCTCATATTTGTCATACTGAGCCGCAAGGGCTTTTGTCGCTTTTTCGAAGTTGGCTTTATCTTCCGGAGTCCACCAGTCTACCAAGTTACCGTCTGCGTCGAACTGCGCCCCTGAATCATCAAATCCGTGGCTCATTTCGTGACCAATAACTGCACCAATTCCTCCGAAATTCACTGCAGCATCTGCCTTAGGATTGAAGAAAGGCGGCTGAAGAATTGCAGCAGGGAACACGATTTCGTTGTTTACCGGGTTGTAGTAAGCATTTACCGTTTGTGGAGTCATTCCCCATTCTGTTTTATCAACCGGTTTTCCGATTTTTGCCAAATCTTTATTGTACTGCCACTCTGTAATGTTCTGAAGGTTTGAATATAAATTTCCACCTTTAGCTTCAGAAGTGATATTTAATTTAGAATAATCTTTCCATTTGTCAGGATAAGCAACTTTTACGGTGAACTTGTTCAACTTTTCCATTGCTTTTTGCTTTGTAGTTGAAGACATCCAAGTTAAGCCATTGATGTGAACGGCAAAGCTTTTCTTTAAGTAATCAATTAGTTCAACCATCTGAGCCTTAGCTTCAGCAGGGAAATACTTATCAACGTATAATTTTCCGAAAGCTTCACCCAGAGTTCCGTTGATCAATTCATACCCTCTCTTGTTTAAGGCTCTCTGCTCTTGCTGGCCTCTCAAATATTTACCATAGAAAGCAAACTTCATATCTCCCAGTTTTTCACTTAGATAAGATGCACTTCCGTGAATCATATGAAATTTCAGGTAATCCTTAATTACAGGAAGATTCTGAGCATTGATAAATTTATCTAAATTCTTATAGTATCCTAATTCCCCGATGATTACTTTATCTGTATTCACTCCAACAGCTTTAAGATAAGCAGGAAGGTTTACATTTTTCACTAAGGCTGTAAGCTCAGTCATTGTTTTAGGGTTGTACTGAAGTGTATTGTCACGACTTTGCTCGTTCGTTAAATAAGTCTGAGCAATGCTTTTTTCATAATCAACAATACTTTTTGCCGCAGCATCAGCATTTTTATATCCTAATTCTTTCAACATAGAAGCTACATATTTTGTATATTCTGCAAGAGCTTCCGTGTTTTTTTCGTTTACTTTCTGGTAATAGTCTCTACCTAATCCTAAAGATGCATTTCCTAAATAAACTGCATTCATTTTAGAGTCCTTAAGGTCTGCATCTACCCCCCATCCGTAAAAATTGTTTTCACCTTCTTTCGTTACAGAAATCAAATAGTTCTGAAGATCGCTAACATTTTTTATCGCATCAATCTTTTTCAGGTTTGCCTGAATAGGTTTGATCCCGTCTGCATTTCTCTTCGTCATGTTCATGTATGTAGCGTACAGATCCTGGATTTTTTTACCCTCTGTTCCGTCAGCAAATTTATCTTTCAGAAGAGAGTTTAAGATCGTCATTGAATTATTGTCTGTATCATCAGCCAATTTGTTGAAACTTCCCCAAGTCGGCTTATCGGAAGGGATTTTCGCAGTCTTCATCCAAGTTCCGCTCACATAGTTATAAAAATCATCTTGTGGACGAACTGATTTATCCATCAAGCTAAGGTCTAAACCTTTGTCTGTAGCCTGAGCGCTCACTGTTTGTGAACCAATCCCCGCTAATAAAGCCAAAGAAAGTGTTAATTTTTTCATTTCTAATTACAATTTAACAATAAGTGTAACTTTTTTTTAATTTGTTACTTTTTTATGAAAACAAATTTAATTAAATATTAAGAAGTTGCAATTTCTTTTACATTTCCGGTACGTTTCAAAAATCCCCAGGTCTGCATTTCCCCTTTCAGAGCCTTTCTTAAGCTTCGGAACAGCACAATATACATCAGCCATCTGTATCCGAAACGTTGTGGAATAATATATAGTAGATTTACCAGCTTTTCTCTCTGCATAATGAAAGCTATGAGAGCCAATGAAGCGTCTACCAAAAGGAAGATTAAATAGTAACTGAATATTTTGCTTCCATTTCCTGATAAAATGCCAAAAAACATGATAAGATCGGCAAGAGGCGAAAAAAACGGAATAATATACTGAAACAATAATATATTCGGCATTGCCCACAATCCTAAGCCTTTGTATTTCGGATTCAGGAAAGTCTGTCTCTGCTTCCAGAACATCTGCATGATTCCATACGTCCATCTGAAACGTTGTTTTAAAAACTGTTGTACAGTTTCAGGGGCTTCTGTCACAGCAACCGCACGGTTTTCATTAGCAACGGTATATCCTTTTCTCAAAATTTTCACAGTAATATCACAGTCTTCCGCCAAAGTATCGGAAGAATATCCTCCCACCTCATCGATCACAGATTTTTTGAAAGCTCCAATTGCTCCCGGAATCACGGTAATGGCATTGATATTTGCATACGCCAATCGGTCAAAATTCTGACTGGTTGTATATTCTATAGACTGCCATTTTGTTAACCAGTTTACCGTATTTCCAACTTTTACGTTTCCTGCAACAGCGGCAATTTTTTCTTCTTGATTTGAATTTAAAAATCTTGCAATTAAATATTTTACAGCATCTTTTTCCAATTTTGTATCTGCATCGATACAAACCACGTATTCTGCATCAGTTTGGGAGATCCCGAAATTTAGAGCGGTTGCTTTTCCGCCATTTGCTTTACTGAAAATCTTCAGTTTCGGGTGATCAGAAAATGCTTCTTTTGCTTTTTCATAAGTAGAATCTTTACTTCCGTCATCAACTAAAATAATGTTAAAATTCGGGTAAGTTTGTCGCAATAAGTTATGCAGGGAAGAAACAATATTGACTTCTTCATTATACGCGGGAACAATAATCGAAACTTTCGGATAAGATTCCAATACCGGAAATTCTCCCAGTTTTTTCTCTTTTCGTCTTTCTTTAAACGCCCAGTACAGCATAATTATCAATCTTATCAATCCTAATCCGATAAAAATGGTAAAAAGAGCTACCAAAAAGTGACTGATTCCATAAATGATGGTCGCCAACACTAAATTAAGCTGCATCACGTAGTATGCTCTCGTTTTTGGAACTTCAGGCATTAATTCCGCCTTATTTTTATGTAAAATACTTGCAAGATTGGTAAAATGATAGCCTTCTTTCTGTAAAGTCGGGATTAAAATTTTCAATGCTTTTACTGTTTCTTCTCTAGTTTCACCACCTGCATCATGCAGAAGGATAATATTTCCCCTTTCTGCTTTCAATCCTGCCATTACACGTTTTACAATTTCATCCGCTTTTATTCCGGGTTGCCAGTCTTCCGGATCTATATTTTCTCCAATATCCAGATAATTTTGCTGTCTTGCCAGAGCAACAGGTACGATTTCTTCAGAAGTTGTTGGCTCAGAATCGGCATTATAAGGTGCTCTGAAAAGAATGGTACTGTGCCCTGTAATACACTCTATGAGTAGTCTTGTCAGTTTTAATTCCAATAAAGCTCTTTCAGGACTTACTTTAGCAACATTCTCATGGGTAAAGGTGTGGTTTCCTATTTCATGACCTTCTCTATAAATTCTTTTAACCAAGGGAAGATTTTTCTCAGCATTTAATCCTACCAAAAAGAACGCAGCCGGAACATGGTATTTAGATAAAACATCTAAGATCTGTGGTGTATAAGTTTCATCAGGACCATCATCGAAAGTGAGAACCAATTCTTTCTGAGGAGCTTCCCCATATTTTTTCACTTCATAAGAGCTTGGATAAGTCACATAATTTTCATCAGTAATGATTTTTTCTTTCGGATCAATCTCCACTGCAATTTTTCCGTCATGAGGTGTATTTAGAACATCCAGAACTTCCCCGTCGCCAATATAATCAACCATCGTCTGACCTTTCACATTTTCCAGTGTTTTTAAATTTAGTTTTGCCAACCCCGCAAAAGTCAGATCCTTATCATAAAAGTTCCAGATCCGGCTGTCTTCACTTCCCAGTCTCCAGAGCGCGGTTCCTGCCAAAGGATATTCTGAAGAGAAACGCATGGTATTGAAAATGGAAGCCGCATCATTGAAAAACACAGTGTGGGTATTATTTTTTGAGTCTGTGTAAGAATAGTTTAAATTAAATGTATCATCATCAAAATTGATAATTGCTTTACTCGCACTCGCTTTTGTGATTGCCTGCATATAAGTTACAGAACTGTTGTCATTCTTATTGGTGCTCCAGTCGTAACCGTAAGCTCCCAATCCTAAAATGATTTTGTTCGGAGATGTTTTCTGTAAAAATTTCCCGGTCTGTGCTTCCACCCATTTCTGTGAAGAAACAGGTCCAGCATCGCTGTCCGCAGAATATTCATCATAAGCCATTAACACGAAATAATCTACATACGGATTTAATTTCTGAATATTATAATCATCATTATCCGTCATCACATCCATTGTAACGAGCAGTTTATTTTGTTTGAAAGTATCGGAAAGTTCTTTCATAAAGGCGATCAGATTTTCATCAGAGTCCAGATTCATTTCTTCAAAGTCAATATTGATTCCTTTAAAATGAAAGGTGAGACATTCCTTAGCCAACTTTTGAATAAGTTTTGTTCTCTGCTGAGGATTATTCAGAACTTTTCCCAAGCCTTCGGAATGGAATTCCTGCTGGAAATTATTACTTAAGATTGGCATTGCTGCGACCCCTGTTCTTTTGATCACTTTATAACCTTCAGGGTCTACATTGGTTTTCAGATTACCTGTTTTCGGATCAAGGAAAAACCATTCGGGGAAAACAAGATTGATATGTTTGATGTTTCTCTTTAAAGACATCAGTGACTGAGGATCCCATGCAACATAGAACGCAGAACGTATTCCCCCCGGAAACTGTGCCCAGTTCCTGTTTTGATTTTTAAGTCTTTCGGCTCTTGCTTTGGCAATTTTAGCAAGATTGGTATGCATTGTTTTTTCAGAAATAAAACTTCTGAAGCCTTTATATTCTTTCGAGATTTTATTTTCCTGTAAATAAGGTTTATTTGCAGTAATTACCGCTTTATAGTCTTCTTTAAAAGGAATTTTAGGGCTTTTGTCCAGTTTCATCATCAAACCTAAAGCAAGGAAAAGCAATACTGCAACGAAAATGAAAATACGGCTTCCCCACTGTACGTTTCTCCAGCGTTTTTTGCTATCGGTCTGAAAAATCTGTTTTGAGTTCTCCACGATTCTGATATTTTTTGAATGAATTTCAAAAACCGTGAAAAACTCCCTTATATTTAATTAAAAAAATATTAAAATTACAGTTAGGGTTTAATTATTAATAAGAATCCCCACTAAATCCTGAATAATTTTCTGCGAAACAAAATTCATAAAATCCAGCCGCTCAAGATGAGGCATATATAATTTCGAAGTCATTTCTTTTTCACCTATTCTGATCGTATAAAAAACCGTTCCTACATCTTTGCCGTCCTCTCCTTTCCCCGGTCCCGCAACACCCGTTGTAGAAAGCGAAATATCAGTTCCGAATAATTGTTGACAACCTTTTGCCATTTCAGAAGCAACCTGCTCACTTACTACTGTAAATTCATCTACCGTTTCTTTTCTGACTTTTAAAATCTCAATTTTCTTTTCGGTTGCATAGGCTACTATTCCTCCGAGATAGTATTTTGAACTCCCTGAAACCGAGGTAATCATTTTTGCCAATTCACCGCCTGTACAGCTTTCTGCCGTAGAAACCGTCAGTTTTCTTTCCGTTAAAATTTCAGCAAGAATTTTCTCTATTTTATCTTCAGAAGTTGCAATTACATTGTCTTTGATTAAAGGCAGTAATTTCTGGATTTCCTCTTCCAGTTCCTGCTGCAAAATAACAGCATCTTTTCCTGTCGCTGTCAGTCGTAATTTCACCCGGGTTCCTACCGGAAGATAAGACAACGTCAAATTTTCAGGTAAAGCCAGTTCCCAATCTTCAATCGTGTCTGCTAGAATACTTTCCGGAATTCCTACAACGGAAACTATTCTTGTGGAAATATAATTTAAGCTGAATTTATCTTTTAAATAAGGAACAATCTGGTCTTTAATCAAAGGCTTTACTTCATAAGGAACTCCAGGTAAACTGAATAACAGTTTTCCATTCTGTTCCATCATCATGCAAGGCGCTGTTCCGAAATGATTTTGAAAAACCGTAGATCTTGTAGGAACAAAAGCCTGTTCGCGGTTTCTTTCTAAAATTTCCAGACGGCCGCGTTTTTCCATATAAACTTTCAGATGATTAAAAGTTGCTTCATCCAAAGCAATTTCATCATTGAAAAACTCGGCAATCGCTTTCTTGGTTTTATCATCCCTTGTAGGGCCTAAACCTCCTGTGGTAATAATTAGATCTCCTATTTCAAAGGCTGATTTAATCGTATGTTTTATGGTTTCTATTTCATCTGAAATCGTGAAAATCTGTGAAACTTTAATTCCTATATTTTTAAGCTCAGTAGCAATGAAGTTAGAATTGGTGTCAACCGTATTTCCGGAAAGGATTTCGTCACCAATAGTAATCAGAACAGCATTTTCCATATTTATTTTCGAAAAAAATTCGTTTACAAATGACGGAAAATTCTCATTGGCAGGCAACATAAATTGATTTTTTCTATTTTTGGCGGAAATTGTTTAAAACTATAGTTGTTTATGCATAAATATGATGATGCTTCGTGGCATTATGGAGGGGATTTTCCGGAAGGTCTTCCTGAAAAAAACGGAGCAACCCATACTGGAATGTTTCTGAATTGGTGTATTACCCATGGTTTAATTTCTGATGAATTAAAAGAAGATCACCAAGAGGAAATTGAAAAATTAAAAAGAAGAGAGATTACAGGTGCAGAGTTTGTGATGGAAGCTCTTGACGGAAAGTTTTCCGAATATGACCTCAATGACTTTGGAAATAGTTTTGCTAAAGATTATTATGTGGATGATACCGATTTCGGAAGCAGATTCAGTTCATTTGCTGATGACTATATCAATCTTTTTGATGCTAAAGCGGAAGAAAATGATTATGAATATGAGACTTTCTATCATATTGAAGATACCTACGAAAACTATGACCTAATGAAACAGATTATAGATCACCGTTTTGAAGAGTGGAAAGAGTATAAAAGCTTGAACTAAAACATAAATTCTGTCATTCTGACGAAATGAAATGCAGTGAAGAATCTATTCCAAATTGAGATTCTTCCTTCGTCAGAATGACAGACTGTATGATTATACTATTATTAGTTATGTCTTACCCAAATCAATTCATCCGTATTATAACCGATTTTTTTTGCTTTTTCTAAAAAGCGTTGTCGGATACTTTCAGGAATATCTTTTGTTCTGGAAAGAATCCAGAGATATTTTAAACTGCTTCCAGCCACTAAAGCATACTGGTAGTTTTCATCAATATCAATGACATTATAGCCTGCCCAAACCGGCTTAAAGAATGACACTTTCAACCGGGCTTCATTTTTATCTTTCACGAATTTCGCTTCTCCAATAGATTCTTTCCATTCTTTTTTAACGTAATTGTAGCCTTTATTGTCAACACGAATGGTACCATTCGGATTTTGAGAATATGTTGCCGTTA
This sequence comes from Chryseobacterium sp. Y16C, assembly GCF_022488405.1. Lineage (NCBI taxonomy): Bacteria > Pseudomonadati > Bacteroidota > Flavobacteriia > Flavobacteriales > Weeksellaceae > Chryseobacterium > Chryseobacterium sp. Y16C. Next base: position 4,519,045 of record NZ_CP092711.1, on the reverse strand, counting down.
CATTATCCATGTCTTTTTCAAATTTGTAATCGAAACGGGCTATTTCATACCATTTTCCAAGATATTTATCTGCATTGAAATTTTTCACGGCAGCAGCTCCTTTAGGAATACCAACAGAACATGATTTCAATAACATCAATCCTAAAACGCCTATTGAAACGGGAATAGCAATTTTTTGAAAAGTTTTCATAATACAAGTATTTGATGGTTGCCGTAAAAGTTCAAAAATGATGCCTGAAAATTTTAAGTTTATTTCTAAAAGTATTGCCAACACTAAAAACTTTTTAAAAATCCAGAATTTTAAACCCGAAAAGAGAAGGCGCAGATTCTAAGGTTTCGGCGGCGGCTTTGCCGCCGCCGAAACTATCTTCCAAATTTAAAATATTTTGAAAGCAGGTGTTTTTTACCTTTCATAAACAATGAGACCATATCCATCCCTATTACAGAAAAAGTAATGCCGTTGCCTCCAAAACCAAGAACGAAGTAGGAATTTTTAAATTTTTCATGGGTTCCTATATACGGAAGTCCATCTTTTGTTTCTCCGAAAGTTCCGGCCCAAACAAAATCGGTATAAAACTTATAATCAGGTTTTATTTTTTTTAAGGTTTTAAGAATTTTTTTTTCTTTTTTATTTAAAAGGGCATCCCTTTTTTTCGCATCATAAAAATCCTCATCACCACCACCTATCAGCAATCTGCCATCATCCGTTGTACGCATATACATATAGGGATCGTCCGTGTTCCAGACCAATGTACTGTCCACACGTTTTCCTTGTTTTGGAGCTATTTCCGAAACGACAGCATAGGTACTTTTCAAATTAACGAAATGTTCTTTGATTATACTTGTACTTTCATAGCCAATACAATAAATAATTTTTTTTGCTTTGATCTGAAATCCGGAATCCATAGTGGTAATATTAAACCCTTTATGGTATTCAACTTTTATCATTTCTGTTTTATCAAAGACTCTTAAGCCCTTTCTTATATTGATTTCAAATAATTCATGGGCAAATCTAAATGCATCAATACTTGCCCCTTGTTTGGATAGAATTCCGCCATAGGTATTTTCAAAGCCAAATTTTTTAGATACCTCATCGGCTTCCATCCATTGTACTTTGAAACCTGCTTTTTTTCTGGCTTCAAATTCTTTCTTCAACCAATTTACATCCTTCTTTTTTGAAGCAAGGTACAGAGATTCTTTTCTCCTAAACCCTGCATCCGATCTAATTTCTTTGGATAGCTTTTCAATCCTGTCAATAGCATCAGAACAGGCTTTATAGCTTTCTACCGCTCCCTTTTCTCCTATTTTTCCGATTAGTTCAAAAAGAGGAATATCAATTTCATATTGCAGCATTGAAGTGGTTGCTGAAGTACTTCCATTGCATATTTCACGTTTATCAATAAGGATTGTTTGATAACCATCTTTTATCATTTGATGAGCAATTAAACTTCCGGTAATTCCTCCTCCGATAATTAAAACTTCACATTCCTCATTCGATTTCAAGGAAGGGTATGAATTGACCAATCCATTTTTTAAAAGCCAAAACGGTTCATTTGATTTAAGATCCACAAGAATATTTTTTCTTTACACTATCAACAATTAAGCCTTTTTAATTACCAGAAAATTAAATATTGGTTTAATTTTTGTTGTTACAACCCCACATCAAAACCACCAAAAACATAAAAATATGATCACGATTATCCCCGAAGCTCCGGAGAACGTTGCAGCATTCAATGTAACAGGAGAAGTAACGAAAGAAGATTTTGAAAACCTGGTATTTCCTGTAGTAAAAGCTAAAGTAGAACATTTTCATGAACTGAATTACCTGCTTTATCTGGATACAGATATTGATAACTTTACTGTAGGAGCCTGGTTTGAAGATCTGCTTTTAGGATTGAAAAATTTAGCCAATTGGAACAGGGCCGCCATTGTAACAGACAAAAAAGGAATCCAGAACTTTACGGATATTTTCAGCGTTCTGATGCCGGGAGAATTTAAGTCTTTTCCAAAAGAAAATCTTTACAATGCGCTGTACTGGTGCAAAAATGGCAATGAAGTAGAAGCATAGTCTACTATAGAAAAGAGAAGCAAAATTTGCTTCTCTTTTTTTATTTGTCACACGATACACATTCCACTGCAAGATCATCTTCCCCCTGCTGTTGTGAGCCGTATAAGTATTTATACCTTAAAGCGATCACTAATCCGATAAAAGTCATCCCGACTCCCACCAATGATGGATAATTAAAAGAGAATCCGTGCTCCAAAGGAATACCTCCCAGAAAGGCTCCCATCGCATTTGCAATATTAAAAGCTGCCTGCATAAATGCTGCCGCCATCATTTCACTTTTGGGTGCCGCCTTCATCATCATGATATTAATAGGCGCAGAAACCGACATTGATAACGCTCCACAAACAAAAGTCAATATTAATGCTGCTGTTTGATTGTCTGAAAGAAAAAATACTCCCGCCAGTGCAGACATCATCAAAAATATAAATAGTATACACGTCTTTTCAGGGCTCATTCTATCGGAAATATATCCTCCAACAAGATTTCCAACCACCATTCCGCCTCCTGCAAGTATCATTACATAAGCCATCTGGCTTTCTTTAATTCCTGCTACAATTGTCATTAAAGGCGTAATATAACTGAACCATGTAAATAGTCCTCCAAAACCTATTGCTGTGATCAGCAGAACCAGCCATGACTGTCTGCTTTTAAGAAATTTAAGTTCTTCCAGGAAGTGACTATCTTCTTTTCTTTCCAGGACAGGAAGCCAAAGCTTTAAAGAGATTAATGTTAATAATCCTATTACCGCTACAATTGCGAAATACCATCTCCAGTGGAAAGTATGGCCAATATAAGTAACCAACGGAACCATCGCAAGATTCGCAACCGTAAGTCCGGTAAACATTAAAGAAATATAAAATGCTTCTTTTCCTTTACCTGCCATTCTGGCTGCAACTACGGTTCCCACTCCGAAAAATGCTCCATGTGGCAATCCGGATAGGAATCTGATAATTAACATGGTTGTATAATCGGGTGCAATCGCCGATAAAGCATTGAACAAGGTAAAGATCACCATCAACGCGATCAGTACTTTTTTAGGAGGAAATTTTACAGAATACCCAATTAAAATAGGTGCTCCGATCACAACTCCCATTGCATAAGCAGAAATTAAATGTCCTGCTTCAGGAATAGAGATCTGAAGTGATTTCGCAATATCAGGAAGGAGCCCCATCACCGTAAATTCCGTAGTTCCAATTCCTAAACCTCCTATTGCAAGCGGCAAAATTCTTTTATCCAATCCCATACATCTAAACCTTTTGAATTTTTAGAAAAGAACCGATCACAATAATCGATTCTAATTTGAAAATGCAAAAATCGAAAGAAAATTTGGCTTTGACTTCCACTCAGATGACATCAATTTGCTCCATATTAACCTTTTTGATTAATTTTATACTCTTAAATAATCAAATCAGGACAAAATGAAAATCCAGAAAGAAATCATAGAATTTGAAAAGGATAAATCTTTCAAGCTTTTTTCCCCTTCTCTTAAAAACTGCTTTTTCTGGCATTATCACCCTGAAATTGAGCTTGTTTATGTAGAGGCATCGAAAGGAATACGCCATGTGGGAAAAGATATTTCCAGCTTTGTAGACAGTGATCTTTTGTTAATCGGATCCAATGTTCCGCATCTTAATTTCGATTATGGAATTCAAACCGAATGTAAGCAGCTGGTTTTACAGATGAGAGAAAACTTTCTTCATAATCTCATCCTTAGTATTCCTGAGTTTGAAAATATTAAAAAGCTTTTAGATCGTTCGTATCTCGGGCTGTCTTTTTCCGGAAAAACCAAAGAAACGATTGTTGAAAAACTTCATTCGATTAAAGATCAAAATACTTTCGAATCTTTAATGGGATTAATTGAGATTTTACAAATTCTGGCCCGGTCTACCGAAGTTAAAGAGCTCAATAGTGAAGACACCCGGATAAAATGGTTCCTGAATGATAAAATCAGGATGGGTACCATCTACAGTTATATTCATGAAAACTATGATAAAAAGCCTAACGTAAACGAAATCGCACAAACCATAAGTTTAAGCACTCCTGCTTTTTGCCGTTATTTTAAAAAGCAGACGAATATGACTTTTACCGATTTTGTAAATAATTACAGAATCAATCAGGCGCAAATATTTCTATTAAAAGATTACTCAGTGACGGAAGTTTGTTTTCATGTGGGATTTGAGAGCCTTTCTTATTTCAATAAACTGTTCAAACATCATACGGGAAAGACCCCTTCAGAATTTAAGAAAAAACATTTGAGTAATATTGTTGAATCTATATAACTGTCATTCCGACAAAGGAGGAATCTAAAATATTTACAGATTCTTCATTACGCTTTGCTTCATTCAAAATGACAAGAGGTTTTTCATCTTTGTTTGAGTCTCTGTATCAATAAAAAATCGCTTCATTTCTGAAGCGATTGTATTTTAATGAATATGTTTTTCTGCGTGATAAGAACTTCTTACTAAAGGTGAACTTTCAACATGTCTGAAACCTAAGCTTCTTGCAAAATCTCCAAATTCGTCAAATTCTTCAGGAGTAATGAATTTTTTTACAGGAAGATGCTTTTTTGTCGGTTGCAGGTACTGTCCTAATGTAATCACATCTACGTTTGCATTTCTGATGTCTTCAATGGTCTGGAATACCTCATCTTTTGTCTCACCCAAACCAAGCATCACCCCGGTTTTAGTTCTTCTTTGTCCGGCTTCTTTCAAATATCTAAGAACCTCAAGGCTTCTTTCATATTTTGCTTGAATTCTCACTTCTCTTGTCAAACGCTTTACGGTTTCCATGTTGTGAGAAATCACCTCAGGAGCTACTTCTACCAATCTGTCAAGATGTTTTGTAATTCCCTGGAAATCCGGAATCAATGTTTCCATAGTGGTTCCCGGAGAAATTCTTCTTACGGCATTTACAGTTTCACCCCAAAGAATAGAACCCATATCTTTCAAATCATCACGATCAACAGAAGTTAAAACCGCATGTTTGATTTTCATTAATTTAATAGAACGTGCCACTTTTTCAGGTTCATCCCAATTTACATCCATTGGCTTTCCTGTTTTTACTCCGCAAAATCCGCAGCTCCTTGTACAGATATTTCCTAAGATCATGAAAGTTGCTGTTCCTTCTCCCCAACATTCTCCCATATTCGGGCAGCTTCCACTCTGGCAAATTGTATTTAATTTATATTTATCAACCAAGGTCCTCAATTCTCTGTAATTCTTTCCGGTAGGAAGTTTTACACGAATCCATTTTGGTTTCTGAACGGTAGTATCTTGAACTAAATTCTCCATTTATTTCTCAAATTGAGGTTCAAAGTTAGTGATTTTTTTATCGAAACAATCAAAGACAAGGATTGATGGAAATTATAATTGCTTACCTTTTATAAGATTTGCTGATGAAAGGATATTTTGTTGGTATTAATCGTCCTCAAACTCATTATTTTTCAGTAATTCAGCTAAGACCTTTTTTGCCCGCATCACACGGACTTTAGTATTCGCAACGGAAATCCCCAGTTCTTCAGCAATTTCTTTAATGCTTTTTTCTTCAAAGAATCTTAATCTGATAATATCCTGATAATTGGCATCTAAAGATTCAATGGTTTTAATGATTTTTTTTTGTTCTTCATCGGAGATCATGAGTTCTTCCGGAGATTTTGCGTACTGGTTTTTTACTTCATCCAGATTCTCCGTAGGATCCTGATTTTCTCTTGCCTTCTTTCTCCAAAAATCAATAATGGTGTTTTGAGCAATGGTTAAGATCCAGGTCTTAAACTGAAAATGTGGATCATACATATCCAGTTTCGATAAAACTTTCGAAAAAACATTTACCGTAATTTCATCGGCATCGTTTTCATCCCTTACTTTTTTCATTACAAAAGAAAAAACATCAACCCAAAAGATGTTGATGAGCTTGGTCTGAGCTTTCTGGTCTTTTTCCTTTGCTTTCCCGATAAGCTGGAATAATTGTTCGTCATTCATTATTAACAAATATAATTGATTTTGAACAGAATTGCAATAAAACGTCTCGTAAAGAAGGGAGGAATATGGAGTCATAAAACCGAAATTTTACAAACCTGAAAACTATACGTTTCGGGCTTCATTGGGAGTCGTTCCGCTTATTGGCCTTATTCCCTTGAATTTATTATCTTTGCAGGGTAAAATTTTAAAGCAACAAATCAATGAATTCCTTTATAGAAGAACTAAAATGGCGTGGTCTTTTTGCCGATATGATGCCCGGAACCGATGAGCAACTGAATAAAGAGGTAACTACTGCGTATATTGGATTTGATCCAACAGCTGATTCTTTGCATATCGGAAGTCTTATTCAGATAAAAATTTTAGCTCACTTTCAGCAACATGGTCACAAGCCGATTGCTTTGGTAGGTGGTGCTACAGGGATGATCGGGGATCCCTCAGGAAAATCTGCGGAAAGAAATCTTTTGGATGAGGCCACTCTTCTTCATTATGTAGATTGCCTGAAAAACCAACTCTCAAGATTTTTGGATTTCTCCGGAAATGAACCTAACAAAGCGGAACTGGTAAACAATTACGACTGGATGAAAAATATTTCTTTCCTTGATTTTGCAAAAAATGTAGGAAAAAATATTACCGTAAATTATATGATGGCGAAAGATTCTGTGAAAAAGAGATTTTCAGGAGAATCGGGTGCGGAAGGAATGAGTTTTACGGAATTTACTTACCAATTGATTCAAGGGTATGACTTTTTACATTTATACCAGAATAATAATGTAAAGCTTCAGATGGGGGGGTCTGATCAATGGGGAAATATCACAACCGGTACTGAACTGATCCGTAGAAAAGCCCAGGGAGAAGCATTTGCATTGACTGTTCCTTTGATCACTAAGGCAGATGGTTCAAAATTTGGAAAATCTGAAAGCGGAGAAAACTATTGGTTGGACAAAAAGAAAACATCTCCATATAAATTTTACCAGTTTTGGCTAAATGCAACCGATGATGATGCGGAAAGGTTCATTAAATTCTATACCTTCCTAGGAAAAGAAGAAATTGAAGCTTTAATTGAAGAACATAAAACATCTCCAAACGAAAGAAAATTACAGAAAAAACTAGCTGAGGAAGTAACAGTTTGGGTTCATGGAAGAGAAGAGTTTGAAAAAGCTTTTAAAGCTACTCAAATTCTTTTTGGGCGTTCAACTGCAGAGGATCTTGTAAATCTTGATGAAGAAACTTTCCTTGAAATTTTTGATGGAGTTCCTCAAAAAGAAGTGGCGAAAGATGATGTTTTAGGTGTAAATATCGTAGATCTTCTTTCTGAAAAGTCAGGTTTTCTGAAATCTAAAAGTGAAGCTACGAGAGAATTGAAAGGAAATTCAATTTCTGTGAATAAACAAAAGGTAAATGAAGTATATACTGCCAACGAAAGTGATTTGATTGACGGAAAATTCCTTCTTTTACAAAAAGGAAAGAAAAGTTACTTCATCGTAAAAGTAATTTAATCTTTTCAACAGTATACAAAAAAGCGGCGAGATAAATCTCGCCGCTTTTTTTCATCACAAAATTATGTTTTATATATTTTTAGAAAGCATATCCTGCAGAAGCTGACAAAACCTGACCACTAGAGGTTCCTTCTTTTTTCAATTCTCCGTCTACCCAGACTTGAACTTTTAAGGTGGATGACGCATTTGCTCCTGTAGCACTTACCGCAACATTCGCGCTATAAGCTCCGGCTTCAGCAGTAACTTCCGGGCTTGACCAGGTTGTTCCGCTAAGACTACTTGCTGAGGTAGTATTTCCGTCAATTCCATACACAGCAACATCAATATCACTTCCTGAAGAAGCAATTGCCTTAAAGACAACTTTATGTGATTTTCCTGACCCCGGAATATTGTCGTCGTCATCATTTTTACAAGATGCAACCAATCCGATAAATAGTGTCGCCATTGCGACCATAAAGGTTCCTTTTAAGACATGAACGATTTTCATTTTTTTCATAAGTTTTTTTGTTAAATTTTGCTACTTTAATTCAATATTCTATGATTAATGATTTGGTATTTGCAAAGCTATCAGTAGATGCTTAACCTATCAATCCTAAAAAACAAGTATTTTTTTATACCTAAATCAGGGTATTTTTTATGCTGTTTTTTTTAGTTAAATTGGGCGTTCTATAAATCGTCGACCTAAACAACCGAATCAGTACCTCATGAACAAACTACTTATTTTATTAAGTATATTAATATCTTTTACATTACAAGCCCAGCAAATCATCCCACTTAATGAAAAGCCTTATTTAGACAGTCTAAAAAATGTAGTCAATACAAAAGCAAGTACTCAGTCTGTCGCCGAATCAGCTTTTCTGTTGTCCAATTATTACAGGAATACAGACTCGTCTCTCAGCAGAAAATATCTGGAACAGGGACGAAAGCTTGCTCAAAAGAATTCTTATCTTCTGGCTAAATATTTTTATTTTGAAGGTCAGTACAATCTGGATCATGATAAAGAAAAAGCAGCCCTTTTTTATCAGCGTTCTATTAAAGCATTATCCAAATTTAAAACTGAAGAATCAGCTTTTTTACAAGCTCTTGCATGGTACAGCTACGGAGTGACGCAAAAAAATAAGGAAGGATATCCGTTTTTACTGAAAATCATCCTTGAAAAAAGTATTCCTTTGGTTGAAAAGTATGAAAATAGCAAAAGTTTAGGTTTCTTATATACACAGCTTGCTATTATTCTTACTTATAATGCGGAGTTTGAAAAAGCAGGAAACTATAATAAAAAAGCTTTAGCTATCCTAGAAAAGTCCTATCCTCACTCTTCTGAGCTGTTTTATACCTATTTGAATTCTGCCAGCAATTTCTGTTATCAAGCTAAAGGTGATGAAGCGAAAAAGTTTCTTGATAAAGCTGAAAAAATGATACAGCCCTATCCTGAATCTTCAGCCAACGCTTTTTATTATTACGGAAAAACACTTTATCTGATTACAAAGCAAAGAAATGAAGAAGCGCTGCCGGTTATTGAGAAGGGGATTTTTTATTCTACAAAATTCAGTCAGAATTTACTGGCTCAGATGTTTTATTTCAATAAATATGATATCTTAAAAAAATTAAGAAGATATGATGAGGCCAAGAAAACTCTTGAAGACATCCTTGCGGAGCAATCTTTAGCTTCAGATCTTAATAATAGAAAAGCAATCTATAAACAACTTTCCGCACTTAATGAAGAGATGGGGAATCCTAAAGAAGCATTGTTGTGGGAACAGAAGTATTCTAAGCTTAATGACAGTCTGAATACAGAAAGTGTAAAATTAGAAATCAATAAAATTGAAGCCAAATTTAATGCTGCAGAAAAAGAGAGAAAAATTGCGAACCTGAATGCTGAAAAAAAACAAAGAGAACTGGAAGTAAGTGAGAAAAATTCTTATTTAATAGGACTTAGCCTTGTACTATTATTATTGATTATCTTTTTTATTTTCCTCTTTGTCATTTATAGAAAAAACAAAAAAATATCCGAACAAAAGGAAATCAATCTTCAGCAAAAAATTACTGATATAAAGCAAAAAGAGGAATTAAGCCTTACCAAAGCTATTCTCGAGGGGGAAGAAAGGGAAAGAGAGCGGATTGCCCGAGATCTTCATGATGGGTTGGGCGGAATGCTTGCCGGAGTAAAAATTAATTTTTCAACTTGGTCTTCTCATCATCTCAATCCTGAAAAAGATAAAGAATTTTACAGAATCCTCTCCCAGCTGGACAATTCTGTTGCTGAACTTCGTCATGTTGCCAGAAACCTAATGCCTGAATCCCTGCTTAATTTCGGGCTGGAAACCGCCTTAAATGATCTTTGCGAATTTTACATCAGAAAGGATCTTGACATTGATTTTCAACCGATCAATATCGAAAAAAAATTACCGCTCAATATTCAGCTTAATATTTACAGAATTGTACAGGAGCTCTTGGCTAATGCGGTAAAACATTCAGGAGCCAACAATATTTTACTTCAATGCTCACAATCTGAAGAAAATTTCTTTATTACGATTGAAGACAACGGAAAAGGATTTGCAAAAAACAGTGAAGAGAAAACAAAAAGTCTCGGACTTCGAAACCTAAAAAACAGAGTCGATTACCTGAAAGGAAAAATGGAAATCAGCTCCGATCATGAAGGAACTACTATCAACATTGAACTTAATACGCATGCAGACTGAAAAAATAAATATCGTTATTGTTGACGATCATCCTATTGTGATTGAAGGGCTGAAAATGATGCTTGGCAATCAATCTTATTTTCATGTTTCGGAAAGCTTCACAACAGGTTCCGAGATCATCACTTTTATAAAAACCAATCCCGTAGATATTATTCTTCTGGATATTACTTTGCCTGACTATAGCGGAATTGAAATTTGTAAGGAAATAAAAAAAGTAGCTCCCAATACTTCCGTAATTATGTTCAGTAACCGTTCTGAGAGAAGTATTATCATGCAGTGTATTCAAAACGGAGCAAGTGGATATTTACTAAAAAACACGTCTATAGATGAGCTTATAGAATGTCTGAAAGGAGCTCTTTCCGGAAATATTGTTTTCTGTAATGAGACAAAACAGATCATAAGTAAACTCTCACATACAACAATAGCAACGCCGAGATTAACAAAAAGGGAGAAGGAAATTCTGAAACTGGTCGCTGAGGGAAAAACCAGCGCTTTAATTGCTGATGAACTATTTTTAAGTCCTTTAACCGTAGATACACACAGAAAAAATTTACTGCAAAAATTTCAGGCAAAAAACTCTACAGAACTCATAAGCCTGGCCATTCAACACAATATGATCGATAAATAAAGAACCACCTTTAAAGGTGGTTCTTCAGATATAATAAAAAAATAATTTTTATAATTCTAGGAAGCTGTGCGCTACAGCAACACTTTTAATTCCATTACCTGTTACAGTTGCTGTTTTTGCAACTTCACCATCAATCCAGATAGTAACAGTAAGCTTAGAATCAGCATTCGGAAGGTCTGCATTAGCTGCCAAATTCAATTGTGACTGGCTAGAGTTCACAAAAAACTCTCCAGTTGACCAGGTTAGTCCTTCAGTATCATACATCGTTTGTTGATTAGTTCCTACCTGAGTAACAATTGTTTTAAAAATATGAATAGGAGCGGTCGGAGGAGTTGTTCCACCAGGTGTTATTTTTGCTTCAAATTGAACAACATGATCTACATATTCATCATCGTCGTCATCTTTACAAGAATTAACCACTACAATTACTGAAAATAATACAGCAAATAAAAAAGAAAGTCTAAGTAAATTTTTTGATTTGTAAAATTGCTTCATTTCTCCAAATAAATTTTTATGTTTCAAATATAGGCTTTTTATCAATATAAAAATAACTTTTATGAAAATTTTCCAACAAAGATTTCTAAAAAATATCAAATCATTAAAACCTGTATAGCAAGTTAAAATGGCTTTATAAAAATTGATTAAAACGCTCCAAAATTAATTTTATCTATAGAATCATAATTTCCAATTCAATCCATCTGATTAATTATTTATCTTTGTCTTTATGAATTTAGATTACATCGTAAGAGAACCCGAAAATATAACTTCCAGTACCCCAATCCTTTTTATGCTGCACGGATACGGAAGCAATGAACAAGACCTTTTCAGCTTCAGAGAAACCCTTCCAAAAGACTGGATCATTGTAAGTTTCAGAGCCCCTCGAAATACTCAATTTGAAGGCTTTTCGTGGTATGATATAGATTTTAACAATCCTGAAAATTTCATTGACGTTCCGCAAGCGGAAGAAGCTTTACAATCAGTTTTAGAAAGTATTTTAAAAATTATAAATCATTATGGACTTGTTGATGGCAAGCCCCACCTTTGCGGTTTCAGTCAGGGAGGAATTTTATGCTATTCTTTAGCTTTAAGATATCCTGATCTATTCACTTACATAGCGTGTTTAAGCAGTTACCCTGAAGAAAAACTATTAACCAATATTGTAAAAGATAAAAAGAAACTGGAAAAATTACGTTTCTTTATTTCTCACGGAACAGATGATGCTGTAATCCCTCTGGAATGGGGAAGAAAAGCTGCAGATCTTTTGTATGACCTTGGCTGCTACTTCACATTCAGAGAATACATGAGCGGACATGGCGTCAACCAAAAGAATTATATGGATCTCATGGATTTCTTCTCCAAGTAAATTAAGAAAACTTCAAAAATATCCCGTTTTGAATAAACGATTAGCAAACATTCTCACATTCGAGAATGTTTTTTATTTATGATAAGGATAAATTCACTAAATTCATTATATGAAATATTGGTATTCTATAATGATAATTTTGTTCAGCATTTTCATGAATGCTCAGAACTCATTTGAAATACAGAATGCCGAAAAAACAGTAATTCCTTTTAAGTTAATCAATAATCTGATTTTCATTCCGGTCAATGTGAATGGAGCGGATTTGACCTTTCTCTTAGATACCGGAATTGCAGAAACTTCTATTTTCAGCCTTGAGAACAAAGAATTAAAGCTTGCAAATCTCGAAAAAATAAGACTTTCAGGTTTGGGAGGTAACGCGAGTATTGACGGTTTTCGATCAGACAACAACATTGCCAGAATAGGTAAAGATTACGTAAATTACAGTTCCACACTCTATATCATCACAGATCAGGGTTTTAATATTTCCTCCCACATCGGAATTCCCGTCAACGGGATCATCGGCTATCATTTTTTTAAAAATCACCCAATAGTAATTGACTACTTATCGAAGAAAATTACAATCTACAATGATGAAAAACTGTTTAAGAAAAAGATAAGAAAATTTGATATCCTCAATATTACTGTTGAAAAAAACAAGCCTTATATTGTCGCAGATGTAGAAATGACAAACGAAAAGAAAGATTCTAAACTATTAATAGATCTTGGAAACAGTGATGCTATATGGTTATTCCCCACCCTTATTAAAAATTTCGTGTATAACAGACCTAATATTGATGATTTTTTGGGAAGAGGATTTAATGGCGATATTTATGGGAAGAGAAGCAGAATCCATAATTTATATTTAGGCAATTTTAAGTTTGAAAAACCACTCACCGCTATGCCTGATGAATATTCTATCCAACACGTAAATATGGTCGAAAACAGAAAAGGATCTATTGGGGGTGATATTATGAGACGTTTTACAATCGCTTTCGATTATGCCAATCAGAAACTTTACCTAAGAAAAAACAGAAATTTTAATGATCCGTTTCACTTCAATATGAGCGGCCTTGATTTCAGGCAAGATGGTATGGAATGGTCTAAAGATATCGTAAGTCTCCCTACTAAAAACAGGGATAACTTAAACGGAGGAATTGAGTTAATTAACAACAATTTACAATATAATTTTATTCTAAAACCTATTTTCGCCATTGCCGGTGTCCGGAAAGACTCTCCTGCTTACAAAGCCGGATTAAAAAAGGATGACAGACTGATCAGCATAAACGGAAAAAAAACAGCAGATATGACGATGGAGAAAATCCTGGAACTGATGAAATCTGAAGAAGGAAAAACAATCAATATGCAGATTGAAAGAAATAAAAAAGAAATGACCTTAAGTTTCGATTTAGAAGATCCAATCCCTTATCAAGAATAATATGAATACCGAAGAAACTACTTTAGACAAAATAAGAAGCAGGCCCAGATTCAAAATGTTTACCCATCTCAGTAAGGAAGAATATGCTAAAAGCTTGAAACAATACCTTACCGAACACAAAGAAGAATTCTCCGGGAATATTAATCATGAAGTTGCTACAATTTATGCAGTGACTAAATATGATAATTACTGGAAGCCCAGATTATCTTTAAGGATAGAAATAGAAGATGAAAAAACCGCAATACGAGGTGTTTTCGGACCTAGTTCTGCGGTTTGGACTTTCTTTATGTTTTTATATTTCTCTTTTTCTATTCTCTGGATGACTTTTTTCACCATGCATTATGTCGAGAATCAAATCAACAGTCATGAATTTCCCTGGGCTCTCAATGCTTCCTTTGTAATGCTGTTTTGCATTGGACTTACCTATGCAGCAGCCAGATTTGGTCAGCATAAAGGTAAAGAGGAGATGCAAAAGCTAAGAAGATTTGCAGAGGAATCTACCTTACAATTTGAAAGAAAAGAATAATTAAGGGGCCTCCGTTTTAGGATTTTCAGGCATTTGCTCCAAAACAGCTTTTGCCGCTTTAATAGAATCTACTACAACTTGTCGGTTATCCTGTTCCTTTACTATTTTTTCAATATTGGGTTCAATCATTTTTGTCATTTCTTCTACCGAAATATTATTGGCATTAGGATCGTTCAATAACTTTCTCCAAGGCTTTCTTCCACCCCATTTATAATCTCCGTACACCAAAACTGCTGTACCCTTTGCTTTGGTTGTGGCACCTCCCGGATTTAGAACCCAGGTATCTGCATAAGAATACAACCATTGCGCATCTTTCATCAATAATCTTAAACAGGAATGTGAAGCGGGATAACCGGGAAGATCATACTGATGCCATCCTATTCCCTCACTATTAAAGATATTAAAATTATAAGGTAACTTCCACTCGCTGTCAACAGTGGAAATGGCAAGTTTCTTTTTCCAGTTGGCAAACGTAAGACCCCTTTTTGTCTGAGCAGCTTTTTTACCCATACTGGTGGGTCCCCACTTCACTAAACTTCCGTTCGAATACACTCCATAAGCCTGAATAGGATAAGAAAAAACTACAAATTTTTTCACGGGACTTAGTACATCCAGCTGCATAGGAAACGGTGAATACTCCATTAAAGTGGTATCTATTTTAGCAGGAACAACCAAAGTATCTGCATTCCATTTATTTTTTGCGTCTAATCTGTTCAGTGCAAAGATAGCATAGCGTTCTTTTTCTGTATATTTTTTATTAAAAACAAAAAACAACGAATCTTTCAGCTTCTTATCTTTTGGGAAAATAAAAGCATTATAAAAGCCATCTTCCTGCATTGCGGGTGGCAAAGATTTTTTTTGAACAACAGGTTCTTTTTTAACAGAATCTTGTTCAGACCCCGAAGTCTCGACGATAGAATCGGCAGTCCCTTGAATTATATCACTTACTTTTTCAGTTTCTTTTTTACAAGAAACCAAAAGTACTGCCAATGCAATAGTATATAAAAATGATTTTTTCAATGTTGTGTTTTTTCTCATAAATAAAATTCACCGTTTAGTTGGTCTGTCCACTACAAATATCAGACCTAAAATCTAATAAACAGACTATTCAACATAAAAATATTTAAATAAGTATTCCTCGTAATATTCATTATCATTATTTGAATATTGTTCGTTTTTCTGTTAAAAATACGAAACATTTTGTCAGAATTAATCACTTTGAAATAATTTTTTCACACTTATCAAACCCTTTGGTTTATTAATATAAAACTGTAAAATCCAATAAACATGTCAATACATCTAAATAACAACCACCATTACAAACACTCATTGCCAGATAAAGATCAATTACCAAAATTATTTCACTGTTTTAATAAAAATCTGAACAAAGCTTGTAACTGTTCCTTATTTTTGCTTATCATTAGTCTACTCTTATTTAATATGAACAATACATTTTCCGGTAACGATCAAATCAAAGTAGTTTCTTCTTTTTCCGAACTTGTAAATACCGACTTTCAAGTGCCTGTAAATGCCTTTTGTTGGGAAAGAAACTTGGCTGGAGATTTTAAAGAAATTGTATCTAAGCTTCAATTAAAGGAAGATATTACAGAGGTTTCCATTGAGGATCTTTTAGCCCTACAGCTTTCAGATGACGGAAATACTGCCAGAGAAATCATTCTGAATGATATGCAACTCTTAACAGATTCCGGAGCATCTCCTTCTCTTAATTTACTTAAAAAGTATGAGCGGGATGAGGAAGTCAGCTTCATTTCAACAGACGTGTATTCTTACCATGTTGATCGCTCCCCTATCGGAACAGACACTTTTTTGTGCACCTATCACGGAACTTCCAGTGATATTCTACCCAATGAACAAGCTATACAAAAAATATTGATTCCTGAAATAAGAAAAAAGCTTCAAAAACTGCATAATGGTCCGGAAAAGGAATTCGAAACTTTTTTAAAAGATTATTTTTTTGATCTTCATTATGAACCCAAACCGAATGCACAACCCGTAAATTTAGGTCTGGGACATCTTTGGAGATTAGCTGTGGACCACCCAGAGCAAAAGGTTTTACCTTGTATACATCGTGCACCCAAAGAAAATGTGGGTGAATATCGCCTGCTTTTAATCTGTTGATTACTGATCTTATCAGATTTCCTTTTAATTATAATGTGAATTAAGTCGTAAATTAGTTTAAATTAAAACTAATTTGCCATATATTTGTATATATGAATGATTTAAAGTCTAATAATTAAAATGATACCTTCACAAAATCAAAATATTTCTCAGCTGGCACTCGAGCTAGGGCTAGCAATGAATGAGATGAAAAGCAGATTAAGGCAGAAAATTCAGACAAGAATCAATGAATATGACTCTTCGCTTTCTTTTGAACTTATCGAAATTCTGGGAATTCTGTGGAGAAATGAAGGAATCAATCAACAAGAGATCAGCACCCAGATCAGCAAAGACAAATCAAGCATAACCTATCTGATTAATAATCTGACAAAAAGAGGACTCGTAGAACGGGTTGAAAATAAAAACGACCGAAGGAATAGACAGGTTTTTCTTACACAAAGCGGAAAAAAACTTATGGAAAAATTATATCCATGGGCTTTGGAACTTTACCAAAAGGCAGCGGAAGGAATTTATGAGAATGAACTTAAAAATGCATTGCTTTTAATCAAACAAATGACAGCTAATCTTAACAAATAAAGGCTCTTAAAGGCTAAAATCTTTACGAAATGAGAACAATACTTGTACCTGTTGACACAACACCAACTACCGAAAATGCAGTAAAGCTTTCTGCAGACTGGGCAAAACAATACGGATATGATCATATTATCCTTTTAAAAACAAATAACGAATCTGTATTCGAATATCTGCACGTCGCAGAAGGGCACTCCTTCGTCAACGAAGAAAGTATCAATATGATATTGCAAGACACAGAAGAATTATTAGAGAAATTAAGCCGAATTATTATTGAAAAGTCGCCCGACATAAAAGTTTCAAAAGCAACTACTGAAATGTCTTTGATAAGGAGCATTAATGAAGTTATAAAAGATCAGCAGAATGTTGAATTAATTATTTTAGGCAGTGACGATAAAACTTCTGTAACGGAAAGTTTCATTTCGGCAAATATTATAGATATTGCAAGAACAAGTCCTGTAAAAACCTTAATTGTTCCCAATAGTTACACTTACAATACGATTAAAAACATATTAATACCTTGTGATATCGATAGTATTACAAAATTAGACAGATTGTTTCACTACAAATCGATTATCCACCAAAAAGATATCCATTTGTCGCTTTTAAATATCCATAAAAAAGTAAACAAAGATATTACAGAATCTAAAAAAGAAGAGCTTGAAAAATACATTTACCAAAATCTGAATGATATTCCCAATAGTATCCACTACTTATACGACGAAAACATCATCAATGGCATTTTATCTTTTGCCTCATTAAATAAAACCGATCTTGTGATTGCATTACCGGGAAAACACAGTTTCCTTTATTATATAGCCAACAGAAGCATTTCCGAAGGAATTTATCAAAATGTAAGTCAGCCTGTTTTAATTCTGAAATAATCTAATGATACACAAATAAAAAAGCTATAAACAAATGTTTATAGCTTTTTTGCGATCCGGACGGGACTCGAACCCGCGACCTCCGCCGTGACAGGGCGGCATTCTAACCAGCTGAACTACCGGATCTTTTACAAGTTCAGAAAGACTTCCCTCCGTTATTGTGGTTGCAAATATATAGTTTTTTTCAATATTAACAAACTTTAACCTCCGATTTCATGTACAATAAACGTAAATTACAGATTCCCAAACCTATTATTTTAAAACAAATAAAAATTGAGAATTGAAAAATCAATTCCCAATCAAATAAAACGTTAATATCAATGCATATTATCTGGTAGTATAACCTCCGTTTGCAAAAATCGTTTGTCCGGTAATCCACCATCCATCAGTTACTAAAAACTCAACCAAAGGAGCAATATCTTTAATATCCGTAAGACCTCCCAACGCTGATGCTGATTTATGATAAGCAACAGCATCCTCAGCTTCCTGCCCGTAGAAGAAAGGAGTATCCATTGGTCCAGGAGCCACTGCCGTAACAGAAATTCCTCTTGCACCAAATTCTTTAGAAGCAGCGCGTGTAAAATGTTCAACCGGCGCTTTCATCCCTGCGTATGTAGAATACAACCCTGTATAAGCAGCAAGAAGCGATGTTACAATTGTACATATTTTCCCATGATCATTTACTTTCTTTCCCGCTTCCTGCAAAAAGAAATACGCTACTTTTGAATTGATATCCGACATTGTATCATATTCCTTTTCCGTAGTCTCTGTAAATGGCTTTTTAAGTACCATTCCAACGGTATTGATCGCAATATCAATCCCACCGAATTTGTTTTTTGCTTCATCAAAAAATTTGGTAATATTTTCGACCTTTGTAAGGTCTCCCTGAAATAAAAAAGCTTCAGCTCCTAAAGCGTGAACTTCCGCTAATGTTTTCTCGCTTTCTTCTCTTGAACTTTCACTGTTATAATGAATAGCAAGCTTTGCACCTTTAGCTGCAAAATCTTTGCTTAAAAGTCCTCCTAAGTTTTTGCCTCCTCCGGCAATTAAAACAACTTTTCCTTTCACATCGTGTTTTGACATAATATTTTTTTACTGGTTAATAATACAAATATGAAAATTTGCAGATATCTGACGATAGTAATTTCATTCCAAGTTGGAAGAATTTCGGAATTTATTGTGTTGAAAATACAGAAAAATTAAGATCAAAAAGACTGTAAACCAAATCAATGAAATATAAACCCGATAAATATCTCATGAAATATAGAGAAATAGATAAGACCAAGAAATCATGGCTGTATTCTTAGAAGGGAATTGTTTTAAAAACAGAATATTATATAAAGCTCGTATAATTCAAGCGTTATTTGAATACAGAATACAGACATAAAAAAAACAGTAAAATAAATTTACTGCTTTATGCGATCCGGACGGGACTTGCTCTTATTTGAAAAACTCCCTATCCATAAGCTTTATATCGTTTTCTTATTTTTAGGTCACCGAATAGGTCACTTTTTTAAATAAGATTAAGATTATTTGTTTTTACTGCAGCAAATATAGGCCTTTTTTTAGTTTTCCAAAAAAATACAATTTTTCAACCCCAAATTTCACTAAAGTGCAGACTTTCAAAAACAAAAATTCCTCTCTTTATTTTTTATTCTTTAAAATAATAATCAAGATAACAAAATTGTCAATTATATGTTTGAATAAACGTTATTAAAAAACTACAATATTACTTTTGTGGTGATCTAGTTTATAGTTGATAAATTGTAAAATTCTAATTGAGTAAATTCAAAGTACATTACCTCCTAATGATACTGTAATATGTAATAAAAATCAACAGTTGATGTTTTTATTTACTCCATTTTAAGTTTTGTTCATACTTTGTATGCGGCCCAATTTCATTCGGAAAAGATTTCGAACCGGTCTTATGCCCTAATGTCTGAATAAATTCATCTGTAACCCAAATGTAATTTTCAGATGTTTTACTCTTTAAATCTTTAAGTAATGGCATTTGCTTATCATTAATTACTAAGTCAAAAACTTCGTAAATGAAAAGACATTTACCTCCAATAGCCAAATCAATTATAGGTGATTGAATTTTTTTCTTAAACCTATAGTCGATGTATCTAAAAGACCTACATGTTAAAATTTATGTTGCAATTAATTCCAAGGCGAAATCTCAAGATCCTCCTTTGAGTCAAACCATTTAAGAAATTCAATTAGATTTTTACCTTTTACATGAACACGCAGATCATTTTTTGCAATTCCTTTTTCAGTTTCAAATTTTCTATCAGGTCTAACATCTAATTCTTCGAATTTTTTTCTCAGCCAGGTAACGTTTTATAACACCCACCCACAGGCTGAAAATATTTTCTTGTTCTGCTTTTAACAAGCAATTATTCATTTTCAACTTTTATTCTATACAGATATGAAATAGAAACGCGAACATCAGTATTTTTTAACAAAACCTTTGACTGGAAATAAAACCCAAGTCTATTGTAGTTTTCATATAAAAAGGTTACAATGAAGGTCAGTAATGTAACATATCCTATGGTGGAATATTTAGACTCTTTCCAATTTCCTTTTTCGACATATCCTCCAACGATTAGAATAACAGACAGAATTACTTGTAGAAAGATAAGTCCTTTTTTCATACAATTTTTGGGGCTTGGATTAAGTTTTTTAATTGTGTCAGCGACAGTTTGAAAATTTAAAGCTTTATTTGGGAAACATTTTGCAACAGCTTCCGGGAATATTCTTAATCTTATATCTGAAAAAGAAAAAGTAAGTCCATTGTTCGATTTCTCTCCTACGTTCAGTCGGCAAAAATAAAAAACGATGCATTATAGCACATCGTTTTTTTTTATTATATCTTTGTATAGTACTGATAATCAATGAAGTTAATTAAAAACTCCACACCTGCACCATTAGCACATAAACAACTGAAAATCAGTTTTTTACGATATTAATTTATTCAAAATTAAGTGATACAAATTTTTATCATTTAATTTTTAAACAAGCTCTAATAGTTTTTCTTTTAATTATTTTTCCCTCTTTATTGGTTCGATAATATAAGAATATACCGATTAACAATAAAAAAAATACCGTTACACAAGAACCCTCAATACCAACGGCCCCACCAGTAAATATTATCGGACCTTCAAACCTTGATTTAATAATTGTTCCCATATGATTTAATCCTGTTAGATTTGAACCATAAAATGGTTGTGCAAAATTCCAGCCAAGATGAAAGAAAAAAGGCAGCCAAATTCTTTTCGTATAAATAAAAAGCATCGACATAGTAAACCCCCAACACAAATCAAAAAAAAGGCTAAATAGGTTGGCATTGGGATTAAAAACGTGTGATGTTTCAATTAACATAGAAATTACCAATGCTATGTGAGTCCCAAGCCATTTTTCTAATTCACGTAAAATTAATCCTCTATGAAAAAGGTCCTCAATTAATGCAGCAACTACTAAAGTTGTAAATAATCTTATAGGATAATTGGTGATTGATATTTCAATGAATTTATAATATCCTAATAAATAGAGAATAAAAATAGACAATGAAATGGTTAAAAATCCTATTGCCCCTCCAAACATTTCTTTTGCTAAATATTTTACAGAAAGTTCTTTTATTTCTCTTTTATCATAAAAACGGAATAGCAAATAGTAGCTAAGTAATAAAATAAAAAAAGAAATAATATGAATGAATGGGTTAGCAATATTTTTGTCTTGAAATAAACTAGAGAATATTGGTTTTAATATAAAATTTTGAGCTCCTAAAAAAACTGAAAAGCAAATAGTTATTCCCAAAATAATTTTTGTAATTGGGAAATACAATATTTTTTTGATTAATTGATTCATGATTGATTAAAGACTATACTAACAGAATTGGAAATTGTAACAAAAAAACGATTTTAATTTTTCCTTTTTAGGCTGACCGCTTACAACCCAATATAAGCAATAGATATCACTGCAAAGTAGTATGATAGACGGCAAATAATTATTAACAAGCTTAAAATGCGTTTACAACTAATTGTAAACAATTGGAGAGAAAAGCCCGCCAAAAGGATGCGAGGTTTCTTATCTTTTTCAATATTTTTTAATGCATTTAAAATTTTGCATTCAAAATATATTCAAAAAAGTATTTACACATTTTCATATAAAAAAATCCACGATTATTTATTTCTTACAAGTTTACTGATGCTATATGCTTTTGTGTAAAAGGGGTGCAACACATTGTCTTTGGATAAAACGCTGGTGCATTTTAGAACCAAGGTATCTCCTGAATAGGCAACGTCAAATTTCGCAACACCGTTTACGAATTTCGGATTTAACCCATATTCTGCTTCTGTAAAAAGATGATCATCCTTAAAGTAAAATTTACCTGTATTTATAACAGTGCGGTTCATTCTGTTAAGTTTTTCTTCATCTATCATAACCCATGAAACACCACTTGAATCATCACTTGACCAACAGAAACTATATAGTTTACCAGCAAAAATTACGTGACTCTGTTTGGGAAAAATGCTTGATTTAGTGCCATCATTATTAATATTTTCAACTTTGACAATCTTCCATGAACCATCAATTGAACGTGGTTTCCATAAATTAAAACTTGATACAGAAAGTATTGCAGATAAGCATAAACCAATTGATAACGTTTGTAATTTCATATTTTTAAAGTGCTTTATAATTTTATTTTTTGAAGATACCCGCATTAAGTTCTGCGCCAAATGTGCCTCGTTTCACATGTAGATAATCTTTGTTAGCAGGATTCATTTCCAATTCAATTGAGCCGTTTTGTTTTATATTATTAAAAACCAGAAAATCTGAAGCGTTTTGGGACTTTCCAGCCGGACCCGAACTGTAACCCGTTACAGCAAAATTATCTGAAATAATTGAATTATAAATTTTATACTTAGTGTTAAGACTACTTTCCCGAATCCACGCTGTATTGCTTTTTGTGATAATGTTATTGCGGAAATCAAAATCGTTGTTACTAGTTTCCACAGTCCAAATCCCACTAAAACTTGCACCATACACTAAGCAATTTCTCATTGCATCTCTCTTACTTACACCATCATCAGCAAGCCAAAATACGACTGGATTTTTACAGTTGTAGAACACACAATGTTCCACCACAACGCCATTTCCATTTGCTATGATGCCTACATGCAATGGCATTACATATTTGTCTCCCATGAAAACACATTGAGTTACCACGAGGTCATCCAGATTTTTCCCACCTCTCCAAATCGGATATGACCTTCTCAGTTGATTTTCTTTCATATATTCGAAATCTAAACCTCCCAAGAAACGTAAACCTTGGATTGTAACATGACTTATTTCAATGTCAAACCCAAATGCAGTTTCCCCAAAATCGTCTTTATGCAAGGGAACTGCCGTTACAATTGTAGGCATTAACTGTGGATTCCAATTGACATCATCAGGCAAAACTTCTGCGCGAATTGTAATCCGATTATTGGCAGATAGATTTCTGTTATTCTTCAACAAAGCAGTCTCTGAAATCAAATATCTACCTGCAGAAACAATAATTTCTGCACTACCGTTTTGATTATCACTATTAACTCTTTTAGTTGCTTCGGTAATTGTTTTTAGGGGTTTTTCTTTGGAACCTAAATTGTTGTCACTACCAATATTTACGTTTACAAAGTAGTGCTGTTGTGCAAGTAGATTAAAACTTAAGAATATTAGTATTTGTGTTAAGAGTTTTATTTTCATTGAAATTTGATTGTAAAATAATTGTTAAAAAAAGCTTTAGAGTTTGTTATTATCTTGAATTGTTTTTTCTTCAGATATATATATTGAATGGTCACACTGCCTACTTCACTTAAATAACCAATAGGTGCATTATTAGGATCATAGCCAATTTGATTAGTATAAATGCTTAAAAAGGTCACTTTCAGGTTGCTAAAATTCCATTTTTTGAGGAGCTCTCTGCAATCTGAAATGCACATTCCCTGATATTCATTGGCTCTCCCAATTTCAAGTCAAAAACTTTTAAATCCCGAACATGAACAATGATTTTTCCAATAAAAAATAGAATTATTTTTTTCATAGATTGATTAAAATTATTTGATTCAAGAATTTTATTTCTTTTTTATAAATTTTATTGTATTTTTTGAGTAGTAAAATTATATTGAATGGTAACATTTATATATACTGATTTATCAGTATTTATGAAATTAGAACTTTTTTCATCACATATTAACGAAATAATTACATTTAAGTTTTTAGACAAATTACTTATATAGTGGAAACTTTGATAAATAATTTCTATTTTTTTCCCGAATTAGAAATGATAAACACATCTAAGGTTTTGCTCTGAGTCTGAATTTTTATTAGTTCTAAAATTTTATGTTATAACCAATTTGAGTGAAAATTGGAAATAATGGTTTTGTCTTAAAATCTTGAGAAATAATTTTTCCTACTACAATTGTTATATCATTTTTACCAAAACTATAACCTCCTTTTAGGTTATAGTAATAGTTGCCTCCAACGGAAGGTTCATACCATCCATCTTTTACTTCCGGATAATTTGATTTATATAAATCTGTATGTTTATAGTGAGACACAATAGCTATATCAAAACCAAATTCAGCACCTGTAAACCAATTTTGTCTGTAATAACCAACTGTTGCAGAGAAATCACTCCCGAAATTAGAAATCTTAACAAAATCATTATTGTAAACTCTCAAAATCCCTTGAAGTTTTAAACTTAAATTAAAATTCCTCAATTTTAATACGCTTATTTGACCACCCAATTTTATTTTAAAATCGTCTAATCTCTTCTCACCAAAAGGAATTGATATTTCTGTATTCAACAAATAAGGAAATTTTCCATCAGATATTTGATAACCATAACCAAAACCTGTGACCAATCCGTATTCTGTTCCGAAATTTACGCTGGCAATGTTTTTCTGGGTTAAATTTTCCCAATTAATAACTTGCGCCTTTAAGTAAAATGACAATGATAATAAAATTGCAAGGATTACTTTATTTAAAAATTCCATAAAAATTTTGTTTACTATTTATAAAGATTGTATGTACTGAAGGATTTTTGGCATTGTCTGCTGTTGCCACGCTTGCTTGTCGCTAATAATTCCATTGTGCCCTACTCCATTGATTTTTTGTAACAAAACAGAACTGTATGATGCTGCTATTTTGTTGGCCCAATCTGTTGTATAAGCCTTGTTATTTTCACTATAGAAAAAAAGTGTTTTGGGTGAATTATTTTTTACGTTCAGTGAAAAATCTGGTTTTATTTTGTCTCCTAAATCATACAACGCTGCATTGATTCCTGCGCCAGATCTCCAAAAACTTTGAGGTAATGTATTGTCTTCGCCAGTGATATCATTTTTCGAGGCTAAAATGTTTAATTTATAATCTAGGATTTCGTGTTGATTTTCTTTTCCTGTCATAAACTGATCTATATAAGTTGCATCGTTAGAAATTTCGCTCCAGAGTTTGAAAGACCTTGAAATTTTTACATAATTTTCTAAATCAGCCCATTTTAAACCACCTGGTTCACAAACAATCAATCCATTTATTTCATTAGGAAATTTCCCTACAAAAGCACTCGCTAAAATACCACCCCAAGAATGCCCCAGAAGTATTACCTTTTGAGTAGAGGCTGTTCTGTAATGTTCAATAACACCTTTTAATTCTTTATAAATTTCCTCTAATGCTTCCTCGCCTTTTTCAGAATATTTTTCTTTGTTAAGTCTTTGCGAAAGACCAGAACCACGTTGGTCATAAAACACTACATAATAACCTTTATCCGCCAATTCTTTACAATTCAGCATATACCTGTAGTCCCCACCTGGACCGCCGTGAACAGCAACAATCATTGTATTAGCAGGATTTCCGAACGCTTCCGAATGCAATTTTATATTATTTACAGTAATGGAAGGTAGTGAAGCATCTTCGGTTACGGTTTTAGGAACAAGATTGCCTGGTTCGTCAATGTATTTTTCTTCCCTGCAAGAAAATAATGCAAGCATTACAACGATCAATAGTAGATTGATTAAAATCTTTTTCATAAAAAAATATTTTTAATTATTTCTTGGCAAAAGTCTAGAATAAAACACTACGAATCGTCCCAAAATGTAAGATAGCACACAGTGGTATTATTTTACAAATTATTAAAAATCAAATATTTATGAAGTATATTAAGAAATAGAGCTAAAGGATGCCTGAATATTTGCCTTTGCAATAAATTCAGATGGAGTGATTCCTTTTATCTTTTTGAAATTTCTGTTGAATGCTGATTTAGAATTAAAACCTGAATCGAGAGCAAGTGCCAAAATGGTATATTTATCGTAAGAGTTTTGGTATAGATTAATAAACTCTTCAATCCGATATTCATTAATTAAATCATAAAAATTTTTCCCTAAAGTTGTATTGATAACATAAGAAAGTACGTTAGAATGAACGTCTATATTTTCTGCCAACTGTTGCAAAGTAAGTTCGGGATTTAGATACGGTTTGTGAATTGTTAAATATTCTAATAATTTTTCTTCAATAATTTTTGAGTCTTCTTCACTCAGAAGCCTATTTTTGTGTTTGTCTTCTAAATCGGTTTCATTCCCAAAATTTTCTATTGTTACCTCCTGAGCATTGACAATCATTTGATGGTTTAAATAATTATTTTTTTCAAAAAAAACATCCGTTTGCCTGAATCCAAAAAAACCAATCCAAAAAATAAAAAACGAAATTAAACCGTAGGCAATTGTTTCTTGATTACATAAAATAAATATCCAAATAAGGAAATTCCAAATGATAAAATATAAAAGCCAATTGAAATTTATTTTTTCAATATCAGAGAAATGCTCTTTAATTTTTTTATGATACTTTATTAAAACCAATAGAGAAAGAATATAATAAATGACTCCTGAAAGATAGGTAATTATTACTCTAATTATATTTTGAGTATCGAATTCTTTTCCTTGATGTGTAAAGACCTCAATTTGTTTTTTGGTGTTAAAAGAATAAAAATCGAATGTAAATACAAACCACAAAAATAATGGAGTGAAGTGCAAAAAATCATAAAAAGTAATTCTTTTACCTGAAGTTTTTTTGGAAGTATAGAGAAATAAAAACGGACCGTGAACCAAAGTTAATGGCATTGACAATGATACAAAAGAGGGATATTTTTCACCTCTATATGTTTTGAAAAAATAGATGCATAGCAAATGCATAGCGATAACTACCAACCATAAAAATAAAATAAAATCTGCATCAGATTTATTTTTCTTGGTGACTAAAATGAGTGCAATAAAAATTGCAATAAAAAAACCTGACAGCAGTAGCACGCTCTATATTTTAATCTTTTTCTGCTTATTAAAAAAATCTAATGTTACTTTTCTATCTTAT
The DNA here is from genome assembly GCF_022488405.1 of Chryseobacterium sp. Y16C. Classification (NCBI taxonomy): domain Bacteria; kingdom Pseudomonadati; phylum Bacteroidota; class Flavobacteriia; order Flavobacteriales; family Weeksellaceae; genus Chryseobacterium; species Chryseobacterium sp. Y16C. The sequence continues at coordinate 4,491,858 of NZ_CP092711.1, read as the reverse complement.
TTGTCTTTTAAGAATAAATTAAAATCAGTAATCAATTGATTATAATACTTTAAGAAAATCTCTAAAATTTCTGGATTTCGTAAAGTGGGTTTACTTGCTTTGTTGTAGGTAAAAATAGATTCTGGATATACTTCATCATATTTGTAGGGAGCAGAAAATTCATAAATAGCAAAAGGTGCATTGTTTTCTGAAGCCACATCATCATTATTATTAATCAATAATTTAGCACCAACAATAGTAGAATAAATTTCGTTTTCGAAATTTATTTTTACAAAACCATCACCATAATCTAAATAGAAAAAGTTCTTGGCAGTAATATCTGCCTTGCATTTTTCTTTTTTGCACACAAACGAAAAATCTCTGAAAACAATTCTACTGTCACCTGACAAAAAGGGTTTATAGACATATTTTTTTTCATCTATAAACTTGAAAATTTTAGCTTCTATCTGCCCCTTTTTAAGATTAGGAAAACTAAGCATAATGCTTTTATTAGGAATATAAACTCCAAAATGTTCTACTTTGAAGTAAGATTCTTGTGCTTTAATCGCCTGTAATGCAAAAATAAATAGCGAAATATAAATTATTTTTCTCATCTTGTCCCAATATTTACTTTTACTATTAAATTATTTTGGCTTACATAAAAATCATAGAAATCTGTAAAGTCATAAGAATACGTATTGTCTTTGACAGATTCTTGGTGTAGAATATTCCCAAATTGATCGGTAACTACATAACCTGGTTCATATTTTCCTCCGTTTCCAGAATATCTTGTTTCATAAGAATAGATGGTGTAACCATTAGGAGTTTCGGTTATTTTTGTATAATTCCCCCATTTATTGATTAATTCTGAAATATTTGCTCCTGCCCAACTTGTAATGTTAAAAATTTTTCTTTGGATTTCCGCAAATATCTTTTCTTTATTAAGTCTTCCATCTAGTTTAGATTTGCTGTTGGCAAGTGATTGCGCTTTTACTAAAAAAAGCAATGAAGAAAAAAAGAAAATAAGTATAACAATTTTTGTTTTCATTTTTTTTAAATAAATTAATAATTACCATCGCTTCAATTTAATTTTTACAATTTCGCCATTTGATTTTATGGTTACAATCTTTTGGAAATTAGCATTTCCTGTTTGTGCATAATCAAAAATATCGGTATTAAGTTGAGTTCCTGCATATTGTCCATTGATATAAACATCCGAAGTTCCTGTAACTTCTCTTCTTGAAAAAGTATCGGTATAATTGAACGAAATGTATACAAAATACTCTCCTTCCATAAGATTAGTAAATTCAAAATTTCCTTTATCGTTATAAATTTCTGTAGTTAAAATACAAGATTTTGCATCTTCTGATAGAAGAATTGGTTGCGCTCCCTTTATTTTCCTTTGTTTTTTGTTAAGCTCCATCCATTCTTTGAAATATTCTGTATAAGGCAATAAAACGACTTTAGTTCCTTTCGGCGCGAATTGCTTTTTATTGACATTTAATATATCTATTCTAAGTTTTCTATTATCTACACCTGAACGATCGTCTTTTGCAAATGCTTCTCCCGAAATTACAGAATTACCTTTGGTAACCATCTTAAGAGTGGCTTCTTTATCAAATTTATTTTTAAGAGGATTAGAATCAGTTTCCTTATCTACCAACATAAAGTTATTGCCTTTCGATGAAACCGTGATTTTATAGATTTTTCGGGAAGTTTTATCAATAAAATAATCATAGAGATTTCCAGTGCTTTCTTCGTTTACAGATACTTTCCAAACCTGGTGTTCTCCTGTAAGTTCAGAATTGTAGATATTGCTTTTTACATCGGTGATATTCACATTCTGTATTTTATCTTTATTGGCAGAATCATAATCTATCACAGGAATTATGGCTTTATAACCCGTATTTAAAGGCAATGCACAAAGAACCAATGGATAAGTAGCAATATCAAAATAGTCTCCTTTATTGATATTAGTATGTTTAATATCAAACGTGCGTGTTTCTCTTTCAGATTTTCTACTGATTGGTTTCAGCGTATTTTTATCCAAAACAATATGTTCTGTCCAAAGTTTATCTGTTTTCAGGAAAATTAATTTGGAACTAAATAGAAGCTGGTCACCATCTGTAGAGACTTCTGTTTGATAATTACAAATTTCCATAGGATTTCCGCCCTTTACAAAATAGTAGCCCATGGTATAATTACTGGTTTTAATCAATTTAGTATTAATCGATCGGGAACCAGGCAGAATTTTATTTTGTCCAAAAAATAAAACTGCACAAATGCAAAAACTGAAACTAAAAAATATTTTTTTCATGTTATGCATAATTAAAATAGTTATTTTATTTTAAGGAAACTGATATACAATAGCGCCTGAAGTGGTTGCAAATTCTTGTGATAAAACCGAAGAATTATTAACTAAAATTTCCAATTTCACAGTTTGATTTGTATTGGTTCCATATGCAAGCGTTAAGATATCTCCCTTATTAACTGTACTGTTTATAGTTTTTGAATAAGGCAATGACGGATTTGCAACATCAGTATCACCTCCAGTTTCATTTTTGTATTTGATAATTGATGCAGATGAAGTTGTTGTGCTGGTTACTTTGTAAGTTATAGAAACCTGTTTAGGATATGAGCTACCGCTTGGATTATCATCATTACTATCATGTCTGCAGGACAAAGAAAAAATAGCGAGAAAAACGGTTAACAAAATTACCGATAGTGATTTAACTGTTTTCATTTTTTGGAATTTTTAATGATTAGAATTTGATACCTTTTATTTGAGATTAAAATTATTTTATATTTTAAAGCAAAAGGTGTTATATCTACCAAAGACATCTTAAACGATACAAACGGAGTATTTGATTAAAAAAATCAACTGATTCTTTTCCACGTCCATGCTTTCCAAACAATGACTGATGTTAGAATACTCTCCAAAAAAGCAAGCATCACATAAAAAATACGCCATTCTGAAATGGATGAAACACCGATAAAGAATGTAAACACGGTGAGAAAACCTGCAATTGAGATGTTTAAAATTCTGTTGATTTTAGGTTCTAAAATCAATGAAAGAAAAATCATCAAGGATGGAACTGTGAGAAGTATGGTTGCATACAGTAAATTGTATGCTGTATTCAACAAGTTTTTACCACTGATTAATCCTTCAACTTTTCCGGGGACATACAATTCAAAATAATCTCCGTAGATGTAGAGAAACATTACCGAAGTCCACAAACCGGACAGTAAAACTTTTAGATTAATTTTAAAGTCTTCAAATTCTGATTTTTTAGTTTTCATTATAATTTTTTTTTGATTTTTTAACACCAATTATTAATAGCCACAAACAAATCCCAATCTCTGCAACTGAAGGAATTTTGCCGATAATTGTTGAAAATCCACAATCCTTATAATTTGCAAATAAAGTATTGCCGAAAAAATTAGTAACATAACCGAAACATCCCAACATTAAAAGAATTCCGAAAATTTTAGGGATGAAACCCGATTTGTAAACCAAATAGCCAAAAGGTAACAGCCATAATCCCCAGAAAAAAGTGGAAATAAAAATGCCATATTCATATTGGTTAAGATGAAACATAACCAAAGCATGAAATTGCGACTCGCTATAATTTTTCAGATATTGTTCCTTATGGATTATATCTAAAATAAGATATTTGTTCTGCAGATTAATAAATGAAACAGGAATGCTGACCAATGCCGATATGACCATTGCATTGGCAACAAATTGATTGACAGATTTAAATAATTCCCTTAAAACCAAAGGCATGAAGATAAATGCCAAATAGCAAATCACACTAGAGAAAATACCGAGTCTGAATAGATTTTCATTTTGAAGAATATTATTGAAAGTTTTTGTTTCATCTCTCCAAAATATAAGTTGTTTCGGGATGTATCCCAAACTGATTATTCCTGTAATAACTACAATTAAGTATAATACACCTGCAAGTCTTGCGGTTTTTTTCTGATCCATTATTTAAAAAGGTTATGAGGTTTTATGACAAAAAAGTCCTGAAATAAAGCGAAAAGCAAAACAATCATTAAAAAAAGTCCCGCAATTATGAACCATTGTTTCGGCGAAACCCTCTGAATATCATGTTTCTTTCGAATATCACAAACTTCTCCGGGACAATATTGCGCTTTGCCTTTTTTGATGAATCCATATAATTTGCACCCAAAACAAACGCCGAATGCCGATTCTGAAAACATCAATATTAAACATACCAAACAAGCGAATCCTGTAATTGGGCTGTAAGCATTCAGAATTACCAAAAGAAAAAACATAATTACCGAAATGGTAAAGCCAATAAACCATGCAAATTTTTTCTGTTCTGCCCCTACATATTCCGGGTTTTGGTTGCTTACCACTACTCTGCCAATAATCAACAGAGGCGCATATTTCGGGTTAATGAATAACCGTGTGGAAAACTCTACCACAAAAATTGACAATACATATTTTACCGGCACAAAGTTTCCATTGTTTAGGATTAAGACTAAAGAAATAAATGCCATGAGAAACATTATTCCTGCTGTTGCCCTTATTTCCCTATTATTGAGAACGGGAATCTCATAACCATTCACTATTTCTCCAAGCTGTGTATTTTTATTCATATTTTTTTTATCTTTAATTCTTAATTTCTTCTAATAAAAATTCCCAAAAACTGTTTTTGAACTTAGATCTAAACATATCAAAATGTCCAATTTTAGAAACTCCAAAATCAATAGGAACTAAGTGTTTTCTGGTCACTTCAGCGTTCTTGTATTTTTTGCTTAGCCACTCCACGGATTGTTCCGGAGCAAAAAAATCATCGGCTACACTTATTGATAAAAGATTACATCTCATTTTGTTGAAAAACAGCTCATCATCAGAAAAATATCCAAATAAATAATCAGGATTTCTGCACCATTTCGACCATTCATTTGCTACATTTTTGGATAAATTTTCCATTTTGCTAAATCTTTTAGAAGGCATATATCCAAAAAAAGAAGTTAGCATAGGAAATAGCAGATGCCAGTTCAGAAACATCTTAACTTCATTAAATCCTTTCCAAAATCCCCAAAACCCTGATTGTGCAGATACGAGAATAATTTTATCTAAATAAACTGATGACGGTGCTAAACCAATTAATTGACCACCCACGCTGTGCCCTAAAACTACTTTTCTATGATTTGGAAATTTTTCTATGGTGTATCTAATTAACATTTCTAAATCCTGGTTCCCCCAATCGTGTAGAAACTCCTTATGCTTTTTAATATTTCCAGTTAATGACTTTCCAATTCCGCTATAATCAAATGTGATTACAGAAACGTTGTATGAATTGGCAAACTCTGCAAAATTTTGATAAAAAGATTGTTTGACACCCATTGCAGAGGCAATAATCAAAACAATATTTGAATTGTTATTTTCAAATAATTGACAACATATTACTTTATTCTCATTAATATTTATATTAAAACTTTGCGCTTTCATATTCATTTTAACAAATTTCATTTAATTTATACCAATTTGCTCTTGACTTTGGTTAGGAAAAATAAAAAATCTCCTAAATTTTAGAAGATTTTGATATTATTTGTTTAACCGTTTCCTAATTCTGCTTAAACTTTCGGGTTTCATACCTAAGAGTGATGCAATGTGCTGAATTGGCACATTCTGAACCAGTTGTGGTGTTTCTTTCAACAGTTTTAAATATCTTTCTTCAGCAGTTAATGTGGCGAGTTCTATAGTTTTTTTGTTCTTTTCTTCAATAATATTCTGAAACAACTGAATCGTATATTGTTTTACGGATATACCTTTCTCAAAAACAATATCCATATCATCTCTTCTAATCCTCAATATCTTACAATCCGTGATCGTTTGTAAACTTTCTGTAGCCGGTTTTCTCTCCATTAGACTCATGTAAGAGGCAACAAAACGAGGTTCGCTGTTAATTTCTAAAGTAATTTCATCTCCATTAATATCCGTAGAAAATTTTCGCATAAACCCGGATAAAATATAATTTTGATATTGAGGGATTTCTCCCTGCCTTTCGTAAAGAGTATTTTTCGGCAATTCAAAATATTCAAAATATTGATAACAAAGCTCCTTATCAACTTCATTCATTGGATACACTTCACTTAATTTATTGCAGAAAAAATTAAAAAAACTCATTTCATCTATCATATACAAATAGTATATTTTAGACTGCAAAAGTTACATTCAGGAAGTATATAAATAGATAAACTTTCTTTATTTTATAATTTAAGATCTTATGATTTTAAAAAAATCCGCTTTACAGAGCGGATTAACCATAGTGGATGAAAAATTTAATTTGATATAAAAAAACTATGATTTTAAAATTTGTCCCAAAAAACCTTGGTCGTTAGTTTATCACCACCAATTGCCGTGGAAGCATTACTGTAATTGGTTCCGTTTGTAGTCGCTTCCAAAGTTGGATATTGCAATCTAACCGGCACTTTACCTTCGGCGTTCGGATTTGCTGTAGATGGCGCCTGCAATTGCGGGTGATCTAATCTTCGGTAAAAATTCCATGAAATCAATGGCTGATTATACATAGCAACCCAAGCCTGTTCACCGATTGATTTTTTCCAATTTGAAGCATCATAAGGATGACTGTTAACATAATTTTGAGCATCTGTTGCTGTAAAGCCCCATTCCATAAATGAAGAAGTAATAGCCGAAGCATATAAATCTGAAGGATTTCCGGCAATTCCAAATCTCGCCGATGCTTCCAGAAGATAGAAGGCAACTTCCGTAGCCGTAATTATGTTACCCGATATCGTTGGCGTGTAAGCAAATTCTCCGGGTGCAGAAAAATCTGCAAATTCTCCAGGCTGACCAATAACCTGCCCAATATAAGAACCATTAACATCCTGAAAATATTTTGAAATTCTTGCATCAGAAGTTGCAGTAAGGTAATCTACAAACGGTTTTCCGGCAAAATAATCGTCTCTGTTTTTTGCATACACATTTTCATAAATAGGGCTGTAGTTTGGAGAGGATGATAAGTAGGAAAACTGAGCATTATCTAATACATTTGTAATAACACCTCCAGAAATCGCATCAGAAATGGTAGCTTGTGCCAAAGCAGGATTTACATCCGCTAAAGCAATCCCTAGTTTAAGAAGTAAAGAGTTTCCAAATTTTTTCCATTGACCGATATTTCCATTGTACACAATATCAGCAGATCCGAAAGCTCCACCGTTTTGCAATTTAGAAAGATCCTCTTTTAACCTCGTTATTAATTTCGGATAAATGTCAGAGTCGTTATCATAAACCGGAAGTGGAAATTCTGCATTATTTAAAGACTGTGTATAAGGAATATCACCATGAATATCCACTAAAGTTTGATAAGTGAAAACCATCATCATATCTGCAATTGCCAATTGGTTTTGTTTCTTAACTGGCCAAGAGGAAAGTTCCGAAGGTGTAGGCTGATAATTGGAGATTAATTCTTTTGCTTTGTTGAGATTATTGAGAACATTTACATAATTATCCGTCCATATATTGTTGGCTACATTTCTGTTTGTGAAATCGTAATTGCTTTCGTTAACATATGTCGTTTCCTGCCAATACTGCATAGTAAGCCTGAAATTATTTTCATTCACGTTCGGTGTATTAAGGAAATCACTCAATTCTTTTTCTGCATACGTTACAAGAGATTCAGAAGTTACATCGTATGTTGCATGCTGATCTTCATTTACATTATCCCTTGTGCAACTTGAGAGTGAAATTCCCAAAAAGATTGATAAAATTATCTTGTTTTTCATTTTTTTACTTTTAAAAATTTACTTTTAGATTAAAAGAATAGTTTCTGGTTGTTGGCATTACACCAGATTGATATCCCTGAATATTTCCCGAGGACAAGCCAGCTTCAGGATCGGCATAAGGAAGATTTTTGTGGATAATCCAAAGATTGCTTCCCGAGACACCCAATGTTAATCCCTGAATAAAAGTATTGCCTAAAACTTTTTTGTCGAAAGTATAGGAAAGGGACGCTTCCCTTAGTTTTATATAACTCGCATCATAAACGAAAGCCGCTGTAGGAGGGTCTGTTCCTAAAACCTGACTAGACATTGACCTGTCTAAACGGATTGTATTCGGAATATAATTGTTGGGATTGTTTGGATCTACCATAACACCTGGAAGAATAACGCCACCACCATTGCTCAGTTCATTTCTTATCGGATTTCCCAAATCATTGAACCCTACAGAATCTGCATAAATACCGGTTCCGTAGCCATAGTATTGGTCTAAAGAAAATATCTTACCACCTTTTTTCCAATCAATAAGGAAACTGAAATTGAAGTTTTTATATTTAAAACTATTATTCAAACCGGCAATAAAATCAGCCTGAAAACTTCCTAAATTATGGTTGGTATCTGATGTGGGAAGATAGGCTCCGTTTTCTCCCACAACTTTGTTACCATTAGGATCATATACGAAGTCTGCTCCCCAAATGCTTCCATAATCTCCATTCAAAGGTGCATTTATTGTAATTCCTCCCTGTAAACTTCCTATCGTGATATTTTCTATACCAGTCCTTAATTGTGTAACTTTAGTTCTTGGGTTTGACCAGTTAAGATTCATATCCCAATTAAAGTTATCGGATTTAAGAGGTATGATATTTAATGATATTTCAAAACCTTTTGTAGTAAGTTCTCCGGTGTTTTGAATTTTACTGATTGAGCCATTTGCAAGCGAAATTGGCAAAGGCAAGATTTGGTCGAAAGCAATATTACGGAACCAAGAAACATCAAAACCAAATCTATTATTAAATAGCTGAACATTCGTTCCGATCTCTAAATTTTTTAATTTTTGTGGCAACAAATCTGCATTTCTTAGGGTAGTATTAAATGAATATACCGGAGATTCTCCAAATGCCGATTGCACAATATATCTGTTTCGTAACTGGTCTGCTCCCGTGTCCGATCCTACTTCCGCATATGCAGCCCTTATTTTTCCGAAACTCAGCCACTTTTCCTTGATTAAGTTAGAAAATACGATACTTGCAGAAACTGACGGATAATAATAAACAGATTTTTCAGAAGGCAAAGCAGTGGATTGATCGCGTCTAAATGTTCCTTCAACATAGTAAGTATTCTTATACCCTAAAGAAGCTTGCGCAAAAGCACCGTAAATATATTTTGATGTATCAGAAATGATGGGTTTCTCTGGTGTCGCTGCAGAGTTGGAAATTGTATAAAGATTAGGAATATATAATCCACCAGAGGTTGTTTGAGCGTTAGAATAATTGGTCTGAACATTAATATTACCTCCTAAAATTGCCTGCAAATTAAAATCGCTTAAGAACGTTTTTTTGTAGGTTGCAATGACGTCATAATTTGTTTCTCTAAACCTTAAGTTTGTAACTGCATAACCAGATGGCTGTTCCAAAGTATTAAAGCTAAAAAACGCAGGGACTGAACCAACCGCTCTTCTTTCTTCAATCATCATATTATATCCATCAATACCCATTCTTCCAAGAATGTTAAAGTCCTTAGAAATATCATAGCTTAAACTGAAGTTTCCGGCAAAACGGTCGCGATTATCCGTCTGATAATTCTCGTATCTTTGAAAGTATGGATTATCCCAGTATTGAGGTGCAAGATTGGAAACGCTTTTAATGTTCCATGTATAATTTTTTCTGAAATTTTCATAAAGATATTGTTGTGTTTTCAGATCCACATTAGTAGCCCACCACTGCCGGAAATTGGTCATAATATTATCACCATAACCTGTAGAATTTCTTCCTTTCGTATTTTGAGTAATATAATTTGCAAAGATGGTTGCAGTAAGCTTTTCAGTCAAATTATAAGATGCGTTTCCACCAAAATTATTTTTCATTAAGGACGAATTTGGTAAAATGTCGGTTGCATTTGTATTTGCATAACTTAATCTAAAAGATGCTTTATCGTTAGCTCCGCCAAAAGCAATATTATTTACTTGGTTAGTTCCTTTTTGGAAAAAAGTAACAGGTCCATTCTTGGCCATTACCCATGGTGTCTTTTTACCATAATTTTGTGAATCGGGAATAAATGCGTCGTATTGCCAAACCAATAAATTCGGATCATAAGGGGCACCATAAGATGCATCGTGCCCAAATAATGCTCTTGGACTTCCCTGATATGTTGCAAAAACATTTCCTAAATAACCTTGTCCATATTATGTTTGATATTCGGGAAAAGTTGCCTTATCTACAGCTGAAACTGTAATTGAGCTTGAAAATTCCAATCCAATACCTGATTTATTCTTTTTCCCTTTTTTTGTTGTAATAATAATTGCACCATTTTGTGCCCTAGAGCCATACAGTGCAGTTGCAGCCGCACCTTTTAAAACATTTACAGATTCAATGTCGCTTGGATTAATATCTGAAACGGGACTACCGTAATCATAACCACCACCACCGTTTTGCTGGAAACTTGAATTGATATTATTATTGATAATTGGAACGCCATCTACTACAAACAGTGCCTGGTTATTTCCCAAAATACTTTTATAACCCCTTGAAACAGCATTAATGGAACCTCCAAAATTAGTGGATTGCTTAATTTCCAAACCGGCAACTTTACCAGATAGGTTGTTTAAAAAATTTGTAGTCGGATTTTTGTTAATTTCATCGCCTTTCACTTCCTGTGTGGAATATCCCAGCGATTTTTTTTCGCGTTTTATTCCTAAAGCAGTAACAACGACCCCTTCAATATTTTGGGTTTTCAAGGTATCTTTTTCTTGGGCAAAAACCAAATGCTGTCCCAAAAAAAAGCTTACACCTATCCCAATAATCTTTAGTTGATGTTTCATGATTTTGAATTTTGGTTAACAATTATTTAACAAAATTCAAAATTTGTTAAGGAGAACAGAAAAAATATCTACGAACCGCTACTATTGGTCTATAAATATTACAAAATAACTTTGATGCGTTGTTATTTTTTATAAGATCAGCGGCTTATATGTTCTGCCAATGGGCAATTTTTTACCATCAACCTGAATTTCGGAGGCAGATTTCATTTCAATTTTAGAAATAGAAACAATGTAGGATTTGTGGATGCGGATAAATTGCTTTTTATCCAAAGCTTCCTCCATTCTGCTTATAGGCATCTTTACAATGAAGATTTCGGCTTTAGTGTGGATATTAATATATTCTCGGAAACTTTCGATATAGAAAATATCATCCAGAAAAATCTTAATATTCTTTTTGCCGATGTTTATATAGATAAAATTACGGTCAGAAACTTCCAACAAAGCGTCTTCAGCTTCTGCGAAATGTTTAAATTTTCCAATAGCCGTAAGGAATCTGCTGTAAGGAATAGGCTTCATTAAATAATCCACGATATCAAGTTCGTAACCTTCAACTGCATATTCATGATATGCAGTAGTAACGATTACAAAAGGAGGATTTTTCATTTTTCTCAAAAAGTCAAATCCTTTTATTACCGGTAAATGCAGATCCAAAAAAATCAAATCTACTTTGTGAATATTTAGAAGACTACTTGCATGCACCACATCAGAACTTTTCCCAACGAGATTCAATTCTTGATCTTGTTTTACAAAATTTTCAATAATCTCAGCTGCGATTGGTTCATCTTCCACAATAATACAGTTGTATTTTTTTTTATCACTCATTAGTTTCAAACGATATTTTTAAAGTGATTCGGAATATTTTATCAGAATTATCTATTGTCAATATATGTTTGGAATATAATAATTCTAGTTGCCTTTTTATATTTTTAAGACCGATTTTTGTACTGTCTTTGGTCAATCCCAATTCTTTAGAATTTTCAACTTTATAGATTAGAGTCCTGTTTTCAAGCTTTAAATTAATTCTAATGTAAGAATCGAACCTGCTTTCGGAAGCTCCATGTTTAAAAGCATTTTCTACAAAATGCAAAAGAATGAGAGGCGAAATCTCCTGCGAGATATCATCTATTGAATGGATAAACTCTACACTCACAGACTTGTGCCTTATTCTCTGTATGTCAATAAAGTCTTGTATGTTTTCAATTTCCTTCTGTACAGAGACTTTATCTTTTGCAGAATCAAAAATATTATATCTCATTATTTTAGCAAGCTTCAGAATAATCTCTGGAGTCTGATCCGACTTTTTGAGTGAAAGTCCGTAGATATTATTAAGCGTATTGAAAAGAAAATGAGGATTTATCTGGGTTTTCAAAAGTTTCAGCTCTGCATCTGTTTTCTCTTTATGTATTTCTGCTAATTTTTTCTGCGTTTCATTCTGCTGGATAAATTTCATAAATCCTAAGGCAATTCCAACCGCAAAAACAATGTTCATCATGGCATTAAAAATACCGGGCAAAGAAAAGCGGATAGTTTCTTCAGAGTGTAAGAAATAATAGGGATAAACCAAATCATGACAAAGAATCCTGTATAAAATCACAAAAAAAACAAGGATAACCAGTATGGATATGACTCTGAAAAATTTGTTATTTATAAATTTTATTTTACCATCAATTGCTGCCAAAACGAGATAAAAAGCGGGAATCTCCGCAATAAGAAAAGTAAATTCTGAAACTACCGACAAAAAAAAGAGCTTCTTCAGGGAAAAATCTTTAAAAATTTCCTGAAGAAAAAGAAATTGCGCATTAACTTCAAAAAGATAATAGGCAATCCAAAAGTAGATCTGATATTTTATACTTCGATGAAGTTTCAAAACTATTAATTTGACTTAATTTAAAAACAGGCAAATTTCTAACCCTTTGACTAGTAATTTTAAATAAATCTACAAATTACAATCTAAAGTCTATAAACGGCAATATACTTTCTAAGGAAAAAGGATATCTTTTCTATTGCTCCATATTGTAAAGCAATTAAATTTAATAAAGTATTTTAAACCATATTTTTTTTACACAAGTACAAAATTAAAATTTATACAATCCTTTTGGAAAAACAAAAGAAAGAAAACAAAATATTAAAAGGAAATTATATTCGATGCCGTTTCTTCCGCCACCGACGACGTACCACCCTTCATCAGCATGAATCATTATGATTCCCGTAACCAAGATTAAAATATTTAGAACGGATATACACTTTAAATTTTTATTCCATATAAGTAAAGGAATGCTTAATAAATGGATGAGTTTAACCAAAATTGCAGCCGGAATGCCAAAACTGCCAAAACCTTGTCCCGACAAATAGTTCCTACCAAAATCTAAAACATCCATCGAAATAAAAGACGGAACTGCATGCATCGCCATAATAACAGCCAACGAAAATCTGATAAAAAATGAATTGATCATATTTTTTTTTCCGAAATTATACTTTACATAATTTAAGTTTAGCAAAAAAAATACAAATAACTCTTTACTGGCTACTAAATTTTTTTGCAGTGTCTCTGTTAAACTATTAGCATAAATCTCTCGTCAATTAAAACTCCCTTTTATTAAAAATTCATATCAAAATCATTTTTTTGGTCTCACACAAATAGCTTATAATTTTACAAAACAAGCTCCATTGTCATTTGCCTGCCATTTGCATTGATTTCCTGTTTCAAAAGCTGTCTTGTATTGTAATCTATATAATAGGTTGAAGTGGAGAATTCTCCAGAAATTTCATCTGAAACAGTAACAATAAAAACCTCTTTATTTAATAATTTTCCGACATTTGTGTTTTTGATATAAGCATTCAAAAGTTGCTTTTTATTTGTAGGTTTGTAATCGAAAATCGGAATTGTGGCCGTATAATTTTCCTTCAACGGTAAAAAACGTATTAGATATGGATAGACATTACTATCAAAAAAATTCCCTTTGTTATCTTGGTAAATTAGGCTTTTAATCTTACTGCTTTTATCCAAATAATATCCTTTAACTTTTTTGCTAAATTTCAAAATCATATCTCTTTGCCTATTAAACGAAGAATGGTAGAGAGGTGAAAAACTCTCTCTTCTCACTTTTGTAGAATCTGTCCATGGATCAGAAGCCATTTTCATTTTTACCGAAGTTACAATCAGGATTTCATTCTTATTTTTAGTAACCTCCGTGCTCACATCTGCAATCTCAATCTTTTGTTCTCCTTGTTTTGCAAACCATTTCATCGTATAAGTTTCATTATGAATAGCCTTTTGGCATAATTTCACATTAGATGGAGTAATCAATGTTTGGGCAGATATTTTGACGCTTGTCAATAAGAGTAAGAGAATTAATTTTTTCATATTAATTTTTGAAAGCAATACTCTAAATGATTTTTTCTTTAGTGTTTTCATATTTTTTAATTTATTAAAGTGTGTGTTTAGAAATGCAAGCAAGCCAATCTTCACAAGAGTTTAAAAAAAAACCAAAAAAAATCTTCTGTGGTAAGTTTATTTTTTAATTAAAATGAGTTGGTTATATAAAAAATTATAACATAAATTACCGAACTATATTTGTTATAGAAAATACTGATAAATAATTATTTTGATGCCATCAGAGGAAATTTGCATCATATCACCTTAATTCTGTGCTAAATAATATTTCATAATTTTACAAAAAACTTTATTCAAAAAATGGCCGAAACAAATAGTATCCATGAAATTTTTTTCAAATATCTCTCTCAATATGATTTCAATGAAGAAATTTTAGATTATTCTATTGTAGATAATCATATCAAAACATTACAATCTATTTCTGATATTGGAAATTCGGGAACAGGAATATTTGATGTTTCAAAGAAAGAAGCCATTTTCTATTCCTCTAATTTTGGAAAATTGCTTGGCTATTCTCCTTCAGATTATCAAACATTAGGGCAAAATTTTTTTGCGAAAAAAATTCATCCAGAAGATGCTTATAAATGCAGTGTAAGCGGAGTTACTATTTTAAAAATTTTAAGCAATTTTAATAGATCTGAAAAACTTACGCACAAAATGATCTCTGAATACCGTATGTTGAATAAACAAAACAAATATATTAAGCTTATTGAGCAATATCAAGTTTTAGAACTCGATGAGAAAGGACAAATTTGGCTATTGATGAATATTGTAGATATTTCGCCTAACCAAGATGAGTCTGAAGGTAGTAAGAGTAAACTATATAACTTTAAAACGGGACAAATTATTCCCTTAGAAGATAACCCAAAGATACAATTTGAATTAACTAAAAGAGAAACAGAAATTCTTAGTCTTGTGAGAGATGGTTTCTTAAGCAAAGAAATTTCTGATAAACTATCAATAAGTGTGCATACAGTAAATACACACCGACAAAGATTTCTAGAAAAATTAGGTGCGAACAATTCTATGGAAGCAGTTATATTTGCTTCTAAACATGGCCTTTTATAGTTGTTTTTACTGATTAATCATTATTTCGAAACTTTCTTTTTTCAAGGAGATTTGCAGAAAAGTAAATTTTCATGAAAACAAAAGCAATCTTCTTATTTCTTTTAGCCATTGCGCTACAAATTTTTGCTCAAACTCCCACACAAACTATTAAAGGTTTAGTTTTAGATGCATCTTCTAACAAGCCTATAGAAAATGCAATATTTTCTATAAACAATACTGAGATTTTCACTAAAACTGATATTTCAGGAAATTTCAATTTAAAGAATATTCCTGTTGGAACTTATACCTTTAAAATTTCTGCTGAAAATTATGAAACTTACTTCATCAGTGAGGCAATAATCAACTCTGCTAAAGAGACTAACCTTAATATTTTTCTATCCGAAAAAATTAAAACAATTGACGAGGTTGTAATAAAACAAAAAATCAACAAACAAACTCCCTTAAATGCAACAGCTTCCGTTGGTGCAAAAATGTTGAGCATGGAAGAAGCAAGTAGATATGCTGGAGGATTTGATGATCCAGCAAGGTTGGTTTCTACTTTTGCAGGAGTAAGCAGTAATGTTGGCAACAATGGCATAAGTGTTCACGGCAATAATCCGAAATATTTGCAATGGAAATTAGAAGGGATTGAAATCCCAAACCCAAATCATTTTGCCGACACCAATACTTTTGGAGCAGGAATACTTTCTGGTTTGAGTAGCCATAACCTAGGAAATTCGGATTTTTTTTCAGGTGCTTTTCCGGCAGAATACAGCAATGTTCTCTCAGGTATTTTTGACATGAACATCAGGAAGGGAAATACAGGAAAAAAAGAGAGAACATTTCAGGCAGGATTTACAGGCTTTGATTACGCAGAAGAAGGTCCTTTTAAAAAGGGAGGAAATTCAAGCTATATTTTCAACTACAGGTATTCTTCATTGTCATTGCTTAAAAGTTTATTTCCGCAGGACGCAGGAAAAGGCATTAAATATCAAGACCTCTCTTTTAAATTGAATTTTCCGACAAAAAAAGCCGGCACATTTTCTCTCTGGGGATTGGGAATGAAAGATTTCACAGGAATTGACGCCAAAACAAATCCCAATGATTGGGAAACTATTGCCAACAAGCAAACCATGAACATCGATTATAAATTAGGAACTCTTGGTTTAAGCCATAAAATACTGGTCAAAGAAAAATCATATATAAAATCGATTATTGCGACGACATCCAACAACATAAATATTGATGTTGACCTAATTGATCAAAATGGAAATCTAAATCCTGATTCCAATGTTAAAAACAGCACGACAAACATTATATTATCATCTTATATCAACACAAAATTCAGTCCTAAAAACATCAATAAAACTGGATTCACCATTACAAATATGAGATACCATATGCTGATTGATAAAAACTCCTTGAATATCGTAAATAATAATGGCAACTCGTTTCTAATGAATGTTTATTCCAATACGACATATAATATTAGCAACAACCTGAATTTTAACATTGGCGTAAGTTCCCAATATTTTGCACTGAATAACAAATTCACTATTGAACCTAGATTTGGATTGAAATACTATTTATCATCTGAACATATATTAAGTTTTGGATATGGTCTTCATAGTCGTTTAGAAAGTTTAAACTACTATTTCTCCAAAAACCCGAGTTACAATAATGAACTTATCAATAAAAATCTTGATTTCACGAAATCACATCATTTTGCGGTGGATTATGATTTTAATATTTCACAAAACGCGCATTTCAAAACGGAAGTTTTTTACCAGAATATTTATAATGTACCCGTTATAAAAGACAGCTCTTTTTCAATACTAAATAATGTAAATGATTGGTTTGTTAATGGCAAGTTAGAAAACACAGGAAAAGGTAGAAACTATGGCATAGATGTTAGTCTGGATAAATACATTACTAGTGGATTTTACTATAATATCAATGCGTCACTTTTCAGCACAGAATATACAGGAGGTGACAATATCTGGAGAAAAACAAGGTTTGACAGGAACTACGCCATTAATATTTTAGGAGGCAAGGAATGGACATTCGGTAAAGAAAAAAATAGAGCATTTGGTACCAACTTTAGACTAATTTATCAAGGTGGTGATAGATATTCACCAATCGATTTAGGAAATTCAATAATTAAACAAGATGTTGTCTTTGATGAAAACAGAGCATTTTCACAACAACTTTCACCATCGTTTGTAACACATTTTACATTTTTATATCGAGTAAATAAGAAAAAATCAACACAAGAAATTGCATTGAAAATATTAAATGCAAATCGATATAAAGAGTTTTACGATTTCAGGTTTAATTACAAAACACAAGGCGTTGATGAACATAGAGACGCTATCATAATTCCAAATTTAAGTTATAAAATTGAGTTTTAATAGTAGTTTTTTACAAAGCAGGACATATTATTTTGGCATCTCTAATTAACAGTAAAATAGATTTAAATGTAATAGCCACGACTTTATCTGACAGTTAGGGGTTAAAAATAATTTTGTACAACAAAGTATATAATCGTTTCTATTTATTGTGTTCTTCAATAAGTACAGACATATATTTATTAAAATATGAAACTTCATCCTCTAATATGGAGAAGAACTCCAAATCAGTATTCTCAACTTCCATCAGAGCTTTTTGCAGTACTTCTGCGCCGCTATCAGTTAGCTGAATAGTTTTTGCTCTGGTATCTGTCTTATGTTCTTGTCTTGTTAAAAAGCCTTTCTCTTCCAGCGTACGCAAAACTTTTGAAACCATCATCCGGTCAGTATTACTTTGATTTGCAATATCAACCTGAGTTACCGAATTATTGGTTTTAGAAAGCCAGCCTAATGCAGCCAATAAAACAAACTGAGTCTGTGTTAAATCTAATGGATCCAGACATTTTTTTATTTTCCGCTGCCAAAGCATCGTTACCTGCCCAAGCAAGTAACCCGGACTATTTTTTGGACTCTTAAAATGAAAATCAATTTCTTTAGACATTATTATTAAGCATTTTTGATGAAATTAGCTCGAAGTCGTGCCTGTTGATTTCAAAAAAACCTAAACGGAACTTATACCCCCAATTCCGCTTATTTTCAATAAAATCCAGATCATTAATTAATGGAAGAACAGGTGTATCCCGTGATGGAATGAATTCTATGTTTCTTCTTGAAGGACAAAAATCATTCGAAACCTGATAATCATACACTTCGTCATCCTTTACTTCACCCAAGGCAGTAAATTCCTGACACTTATCAGTTTTCCCCAATGTTTGCTTTCCCGAATAATAAATGATAAAATCGCCTTTTGTCATTCTCTTTAACGGAGTCGATTTTCCGTGACAAGCTTGGGCAATACCCTGTGCAATTCCATTTTTAACGTGATCCCTGGACGCCACTGCTAACCAATATTTTATTTTCTTGTTTTCCATTTTATGTAAACTTGGTAAAGACCAATATTTAATCATTTGGAAGTTTTACAAATCTATTCCAAATGATTAAATATTCCTAAAAAAGCATTTCTTTTTTAGTTTTTGGCTTTACATTTATCTTAATAATTATTTTAACGGTAAGCATTCTCTAAAAAGTCAGAAAGAGAACTTGTTTTTCTACCTAAAACTCTTTCCAGATCTTTTGATTGCTGGTCGAATTCTCCAATTTCAATTGCTGAGCTAAATGTGCTGAGAATATCAATAATGTGATCAGGCACACCAAATTTGCTCATTTGACTTTCAAATTCTGATATTTCCGGAGAAATATATTTAATAGGCTCTTTTAATACAGAAGTTAATATTTTCGCTATTTGTGGAAAACTCAATTGCTCACTACCATTAAACTCTACAATTATATTTTCATACGCTGTAGGATTCAAAAGAATGTTTACAGCGGCATCCGCTAAATCTTTCTTAGGTATGAAAGACGTCACACCATTTCCTGCCGGTAAATAAATTGTTTTCGTTCTCAATAGCTGATGCTTATCGCCAATTAGCATTCCGATTACTTCGGCATATAGGTTATGACGCAATATCGTATACGGGATTCCTGATATTTTAAGGAATTCTTCAGTTTTTCTGTGAGACTCTACAAGACCTGCTAAAGGAGAATAGCCGTTTTCGCCCTTGCTTATCCCACTTGTATATACAATATGCCCAATACCTGCTTTTACTGAAGCATCAATCACATTTTTATGAAGTCCTGCTCTATCCTCGTCGTCACCTGCTGATACAAAATACAATATATCAATGTCTTCAAAAGCTTTTTTCAAACCCTCTATGTCGCGATAATCTCCAGTTTTAACCTCAATACCTTCGTTGGCATATTGTTTTGCCAACTCATTTTCCTGATCTCTTACTAAAACAGCAAGATTATCAATTCCAGTCCTTTCCTTCAATAGGCCGACAACTTTACTTCCTAATCCCCCTGTAGCTCCGGTGATTAATATCTTATTCTTCATATTTTAAATCTGTCTGCAATTTGTTTTAGTTACTTTGACTCTAGGAAGGTAAGTTTATAACCGTCAAGGTCCAATATATGAAATGCTCTTCCAAAAGGTGTTTCTATAATTGGTCCCGCAGTCTGTACTCCGTTAGATATTAGTTGTTCCTTTAGTTTATCAACGTTTTCTTCTACAGCAAACCAAAGTGCAACCCCGGTACCCAGTTCTCTACCTTCAAGTGCTTCAAGCGGTGTGCGAATTGCAAAACTTGCTTCTCCTTCGTTATACTTAAAAACACATGCCTGTGGATTTACATCTTGTATTTCAAATCCTAATTTCTCAGTATAAAACTCTTTTGAAGCATCTAAATTTTTCACCTGTAATGATGCGAATGTTAATTGTTTCATTGTATAAATATTTTTTGTTGTTGCAAATATAATATTCACGACAACAATATGCAAGTTTTTTAATTTTTTTTGTTCGCCTTGTTGAAAACAATAATTACATAATGGATTACAGCGATATTAATGAGAAAATTCTCAAATACAATTAGAGAATTTTCTCATTAATTCACCTCAATATATAGCTTAAATACCATTTGATACCTTTAAAATGGCATCTATATCCTTTAATAAATGATTTATGCATAGCCCCTGTTAAGATACTCTCAACCAATGTAACAACTCATATCTGAACCTTTATTACTTTATGAAACAGATTCGTTGTAGGATTTTTATTGTTGAAAAATACTATAAACCTGCAACTGGAACTAATGGATTAATGCTACAATCTGCATTATTTGTGCTATCCGCTTTCCATATATTCAAATACATTTCAAGATTAATTAAAAATTAAAAACAATATGAAAGCATTAGTTTATTATGGTGATCACGATATTAAATATGAGGAAAAACCAAAACCTGAAATTTTAAAACCTACCGATGCGATTGTAAAAATTGTAAAAACTACCATCTGTGGAACCGATTTGGGAATTTACAAAGGAAAAAACCCTGAAATAACACCTGGAAGAATTTTAGGACACGAAGGAATCGGAATCGTGGAACAAGTCGGAGAAAGTGTAACTAATTTTAAAGTGGGTGACAAAGTGCTTATCTCTTGCGTGACATCTTGTGGTTCCTGCGAATACTGCAAAAAACAATTGTATGCTCATTGTAAAGATGGTGGTTGGATTTTAGGATATATGATCGACGGAGTTCAGGCAGAATATACAAGAATTCCACATGCGGATAACAGCCTTTACAAATATCCGGATACGATTGATGATGATGTTGCAGTCATGTTGAGCGACATTCTTCCCACAGGACACGAAATTGGTGTACAATACGGAAATGTAAAACCAGGCGATGCGATTGCTATTGTTGGAGCGGGGCCTGTTGGAATGTCTGTTTTATTAACTTCTCAATTCTATTCTCCGTCGACCATTATTATGGTGGATATGGATGAGAACCGATTAGAATTGGCTAAAACTTTAGGGGCAACTCACACGGTAAATTCCGCGGTTGAAAATGCAGAAGAAGCCATCAAAAAAATTACCGGAGAAGAAGGTGTGGATGTTGCTATCGAGGCAGTGGGAATCCCGCCAACCTGGGATATTTGTCAAAAAATTGTAAAACCGGGAGGTCATCTTGCCAATGTTGGTGTTCACGGCGTGAAAGTAGATTTTGAAATTCAGAAATTGTGGATTAAAAACCTTACGATAACAACAGGATTGGTCAATACCAACACAACACCAATGCTGCTGAAAGCAACTGCAACGAACAAACTTCCTCTAAAATCGCTGATTACCCATCATTACAAATTAGACCAGATTGAAGAAGCCTATCAAGTATTCTTGAACGGAGCGAAAGAAAAAGCAATGAAAATAATCATCGAAGTAAATTAATCGCATTAACCAAAATCTACATAAAAACATCTTTTTTAAGATGTTTTTTCTTTTTACGAAACAGAAGTGTTCATCAGCTGATATTGTTTCGGCGTAATACCTTCGTACTTTTTGAACATCCGGATAAAATAATTACTGTCTTCAAAACCCGTTGCAAACGAAACCTCATTGATATGAATATAAGGATTGTTTAAAAGTCTTTTGGCATATTTTATTTTTTCTTTAATGATAAATTCCGCCGGACTCATACCCAATTCTCTTTTAAAATTACGGTAAAATGTACTCGAACTCATACAAGCGTATTTGCTGAGTTCTTTCATCTGAATCGGTTCACCAATGTGTTTTCGGATATAATCGACGGAAGAAGCGATCGGACTATTGGCTTCCATAACCAAAAACTGGTTTTGGTCGAGTCGTTTTGCAGTTTGTGTCTGTACAATCCGAATAATCAATTCCTGCAAACTCAGATATGAAAGCGCATCTTTCGCAACATTTTCGCTCATACATTCTTTCGCTATTTTGTTGATAGCATTCGCTAAATCCTGACTGTTGTAAAAATAATACGTTTCAAAATCAATTCTCCATAAATTGGCTGTTCCTTCTTTCGGAAATTTATCATTCAGAAAATCCAACGTATCATCAATAATTCTTTTATCAATTGCCAAAGCAATGCACTGCGTCGGTCTGTTTTCGGAAGCTTCCGGAAAATCTACTTTAAAACCTGATTTTGGAGGAACAATAAACGTTTCTCCCGGAAGATACTCAAATGGCGTTCTATCCTGATAATGAATTCGTTTTTTGCCTCTCAGCATACTTGTTACAACAAAATCATTAAATTCTAAAGGAACTTTTTCCGAATACTGATGTGTTTCAAAGAGACTCAATTCACAGTTTTCCAGTGAAAAAACGGAACGGTTCTCAATCAAAGTCTGAAGTGATTTTTCGTGAGAAAGCTCTACACTATGAAGTAATGATTTTTGAAACATTTATAGATTGGAATTATTATCAACTAATAAAAGTAAAATTATCAGTATTTTTTATTTAGGTAAATTAAACAAAAAAAATAAAACTACTAAAATAAAAATCAGTTACTTGTTTATCTGCTATTTCTGCAATCGCATTTTTTTATTAGGTGGTTTGATTACTATCCGTTCTTCATTAGGTTATTAGCAAGTTTAGGTAATATTCGCTGTATGAATTTTAAAAGTTTTACTTTACCTATATTACTTTCAAATCTATCTTTTGTGAAATTGATTAAAAATTCATTTACAAGTTGTTTGGGGGTAATTTTACCTTTTCCGCGCCCTTCTGTCATTGCTGTATCAACCAGCGGTGGCAGTATTTCAAATACTTTAACCGTTGTATTCTCTAATTGGTAACGAAGTGCTTTTGTTGCATTGTGAATTGCAGCTTTTGTTGCACAATAAATAGGCGCTGATTTTTTTGGAGCCAATGCAAGTCCCGATGAAATATTAACAATTGCTGCAGTTTGTTTTAATGCTAATATTGGGAGTAATCCATAAACAATCTGCATTGGACTTGTAAAATTTATTTGTATCTCATTTTCAATTTTTCTGTGACCATCTTGTTCATCCAGCCAGTTGTAATTATTTTGGATACCTGCATTGTTAATTACAACATTAATGTCATTATGTTTTTCCAAGCATTGGTTGATTAAGTTGATTACTGAAATGTTATCGCTTAAATTACAAAGCAGTATTTCAATTTTAGGAAATTGAATTTTAAGTTCGTCCAGATTGTGTTGATTGCTGGAAGTAACAATTAATTTATTATCAAGATTATAAAATTGCTGAACTATTTCAAAACCAATTCCTGAAGTTCCGCCTGTTATTAAAATGGTATTATTAGATAATTTCATAGGGTCTATTTCAAAGTGTTTTTTAATTCATATTCTTTCAATGCTTCCGAATATAATTTTATAAATGCCTGGTTAGAATACGGGTTTTGGCCTGTTATAAGTTCTCTGTCTCGAATTGCAAAATTAGCTGCCGGACCTCCTTTTTTGTGTTTCAAACCCATTTTTTTGAGTTGTTGGGATATTTTCCTATTTTCGGGTTTGCCTTTCATCACAAAATTTTCAATAAAAAGCTCCTCCAATCCTGTTACAGAGTTAACCTTATAACCGATAAAGGGGTTTTCTTCTTTAGGAATAGAGAGTATCAATGCCGGAGCGTGGCAAATTAAACCGATTGCTTTTCCATTGTTTGAAAATTCTTTTAAAAGCCTTTTAATTTTCTTATCATATATTAAATCTGCCATTAGACCCTGGCCACCAGGAATTATTATTCCAGAATATTGATTTATATTTTCCAAACTATTTTCGAGTGTTTTCGGAGTATTAAACTTTTCATTATTCTGAACAAAATATTTGTCTTCATCTAAAGGAGAATTTCTTCCTTTCCAATATTTTTTATTTAAACTTTCTTTATCAATAGATGGTTTTATACCGAAAGGGGTTGCAAAATCTACTTCATACCCTAAACCTATAATTTCTCTATATGCTAAATAAAATTCGCTTAAAAAAACACCTGTTTCCGTATATGTTTTGCCATTTTTTAATTGAAGTTCTTTAGCAGCACTCATCACAAAAAGAACTTTCTTTTGAGAGAATACAGACGAGAAACACAATAGGCTGATAATTGCGAGCATTGACTTTTGTACCATAATAATGTTTAATTTGAATTATGGAACAAAGAAAAAAAGAACGGTTGTTCTATCCATTTACATATGTAAAGGAATCATTTTTTTACCAGATTTCTTCTGATTCGGCTAAGCTGTGTTGGTGTAATTCCTAGATAGGAAGCAATATGATACTGAGGAATCATTTGTTCCAGACAGGGGAAATTTTGTTGAAAAATAAGGTAGCGTTTATCTGCATCCAGCATTACAAGATCAACTTCTCTTTCTTCCTTGTGCACAAAGAATAGTTCGGCAAGTTTTCTTCCAAAACGTTCGAAATCTTGATAGCTTTCGTAAAGGCTTACCACATCAGCGTAATTTATTATCAATAACCGACAGTCGGTAAGAGCCTGCTGATTGATTTTATTAGGTTCATTAGTGATTAAAGATGAGTATCCTGCAACAAAGTTATTGGCTAAAAAGAAGTATTTATTATATTCTGTTCCTTCATTATTTCTATAAAAAGCCCTAATAATTCCATTGGTTAGAAATCCTATTTGTTTGGCCATTTCTCCATCTTTAATAAAATAATCGCCTTTTTTTAATGTTTTTTCCGTAAACATCTCTTTTACTTTCTTCCAGGTTTCATCTTTGATTGGAGAAACAGAGTTCAAATAATTATATAGTTCTGTCATTAAAAAGATTGTTTTTGTTATTATTACTCTGAGCTTTTTCGCACCCCCTTCAATACAATGAGAAAAATACAACAATCAGGTTTTTATTATCTTATCTGTTTTGCCTGATTAATTTCTCCAGTTCATCCGCCTGAAAAACACCGGATTGCTTCCATTTGACTTCACCGCTCTTGAAAATCATCAGCGTCGGAACACTTCGGATTCCGAACTGTGCAGCAACTGCCTGATTTTTATCGACGTCAATCTTGATGATACTTGCCGTATCGCCTATATTTTTTTTCAAATCCTGAAGAATGGGAGCCTGCATTTTGCAAGGACCACACCATTCTGCAAAGAAATCCACTAAAACAGGTTTGTCCTGGTTGATAAGTTCCTGAAATTTATTCATTTTGCTATATTTTTATTTAATTTCCTCATATTCCACCTTATCATTTGTTTTTTTTGAATCGCGAGTCGGTACAGAACAATTTCCTGTTGTACAACAGCCGATATTCAACAATGGCATTGCAACAAAAACTGCTCCAACAGCAACCAAAATCCACATCCCGGATTTTACGGCTTCCACAACAAGGAAAATTCCCATTGCCAAACGAAGCAACCGTACAAAATTCCAGTTTTTCAATATATTTTGTATCATTTCTTTTTATTTGGTAATAACATTATCATTTTCTAACCATTCTTTCATTCCGCCAGAAAAGTTTTTAACATTACCGAAACCGTTTTTCTTTAGTAAAGAATACGCAATCGCTGCTCTGTCACCACTTTGGCAATGGATAACTACCTGTTTATCACGAGAGATTTTGTCTAAATTCTCTTCCAATGTTCCCACAAAAACATTTTCTGCATTTTCGATATGTACTGTTTCATATTCGGTTTTGTTCCGTACATCCACCACCTGAACATCTTCTCTGTTCAAATAAGTTTTAAAATCTGCAATATCAATAACATCAGCAGTTTGCAAATCCAATCCCAGATTTTTCACATCATCAATATAGCCCATCTGATCCATACCGATTCTCATCAGCTTTCGGGTAAGGTCTTCCATCTGTTCTTCTTGAGCGACCAAAATGAAAGGCTCGGAATAATTAACCAGCCAGCCCATCCACGTCGAAAAAGAATTGTTTCCTTGAACATTAATACTTTCCGGAATAAAAGCTTCTGCAAAATCAACTTTATTCCTGGTATCAATCACTTTTACTCCGCTGTTGTAAGCCTTCAAAAACTCGTCCTTGGAAAGTTTTTTATGTTTTGGAACTTCTGTTAATAAAGGTCTTTCCTCCTTATTGAGCTTCTTCATCGTGGCAAAATATTTTGGAGGCTCAGGCTGTCCTTCCAGCAGATATTCTATAAAGCCTTCCTCATCTTCTTCATACTGAAAAGCCCAGTTTCTGATTTTCTCATAACCAACCGTTGAGCTTGGAACCGACCCCAAAGACTTACCACAAGCAGAACCGGCACCGTGCCCCGGCCAAACCTGAATAAACTCTGGCAGCTTGCTGAAATCCTGAACAGAATGAAACATTTCTTTCGCTCCTGTTTCCTGGGTTCCTGTAATTCCGGCAGCTTTCTCCAATAAATCCGGTCTTCCGATGTCGCCCACGAACACAAAGTCTCCTGTAAAAATCATTACCGGTTCATCTGTCGCAGAATGGTCTGTTAATAAAAAGCTGATACTTTCGGGAGTATGTCCCGGTGTGTGAATCACTTTTAGCGTGAGATTGCCAACATTGATTACTTCTCCGTTTTTTAAACCTATATGCGGAAATTCATATTGCCAATCTACGCCACCTTCATCTGAAAGATACATTTTTGCTCCGGTTACTTCCGAAAGTTCCCGAGAGCCTGACAAAAAATCGGCGTGAATATGTGTTTCTGTGATGTGGGTAATAGTCAGATTTTTTTCTTTGGCAATCTCAACGTAGGTATCAATATCTCTTTTAGCATCAATGACAATAGCTTCACCTTTTGCCTGACAACCAATCAGGTAACTTGCCTGAGCAAGACTTTTATCATATATATGCTGAAAAAACATACTATTAATTTTTAATGTTTACCAATACAAAGTTATGTCTTACCGTTTTCTTTTTCAGTGATTTCGATTACATAAGAAAAATTACTTTTTAACAGCAAAAATTCTCACCACAGATGCTTCACCTTTATGATGATCTCCTTCGTTGAGCACAATTGTTTTTACAATAGCTTCCTTTATCTCAAAATTTTCAAAATCTTTTTTTAATTCTTCAAGGTCATACAGCATTTCAGAATCTCTCGGTCCTCCCGATTGTGGATTTCTTTGCTGAAATTCTTGCTGAAGCTTAGAAAATCCTTCCAATATGAGATAACCTCCCGGCTTTATAAATCGGGAGAGTTTTTGGTGAAAATCTCTTCTATGACCTCCCGGAAAATGGGCGTAAATCATAGCTAAAGCATCAAAAGAAGAATTTGGATATTCTATATTTTCTACGTTAGATACGGTATAAAAAATCTCTGTATTGTTTTCGCCAGCCCATAGAAGTGCTTTTTTCTTTCCTTCTTCACTTTGGTCAAATGCTTTAGATTCCCATCCTTTTATTGCTGCATAGACTGCATTCCTACCCTCTCCTTCTGCAGGAAAAAGAATTTTACCAGGTTTCAAATTTTTTAATTTTTCTTTTAGATATTCATTAGGAAGCGTTCCATAGATATACTCTTCATTACAATAACGTTCGTTCCAAAAATCATTTTGAGCCATATTCAATCATTCTTTATTTATAAAATTAATTCTTTTGTGATAATATAAAATCCCATTACTAGCACAAACCATCCGAAACCTGTTTTGAGTTTTTCTCCTGAAATCTTCCCAGATAAAAATATCCCGATAAAAATTCCTGCAACAGCCAATAAAGTAAATTTTATAAGCAGACTCCAGTCTATTACCGAATGTTCATGGGTAATAAACCCTATAAAACCAATTGCAGAATTGATTGCAATAATAAAAAGAGAAGTTCCTACTGCCGATTTCATGGGGAGTTTTGCAAAAAAAACAAGAACAGGAATGATGAGAAAACCACCTCCGGCTCCCACCAATCCGGTAACAATTCCTACCAATGCTCCCATCAATACAATCATCAGATAATTAAAATCGGGTTTTGAATCACCTATATGCTCTTCACAGTCTTTACACGGTCGAATCATCGATAAGGAAGCGGAAACCATGATAATAGCAAAAATAATCATCAGAACAACAGGTTTAGTAAGCTGAAAATCTCCTGTTCTCAAAACAATTTCAGGAATCAAAGGCATAAGATATGCTCTGGTCAGATATACGGTAGTAATGGAGGAAATCCCAAAAAACAAAACGGCTTTAAATTCTATCTTCTGATGATTAAAACTTTTGATTCCCCCTAATAAAGAGGTAATTCCTACCACAAATAATGAATATCCCGTTGCTGAAATAGGATAAACACCCAATATATATACCATAATAGGAACGGTAAGAATAGATCCGCCACTTCCTATTAACCCGAGGGAAACTCCTACTAAAATGGCTAAAATATATCCCGTTAACATTTGTGTATTTTTATTGTGGTCATCATTTAATTGCTTACTGAAAAACATGATGTTCGGACTGATAATCCCGATTTTGCAGATTAAAATTTTATTATCTGCCTAATCGGAAAAATATGTGAGACTTACATGAAAGTGAAATTTTTTTTAAATAGGATATTTATTGATATGAAAACGTCTTATGACCTCCATTATTCAATTTTCTTTTACATAATCATTACCTCTAGTTCCGCCATGTCCCTTTCCGACAATGGTCATAATTTTGACATTTAAAAACAAGAATTTAACAAACTGAAGAATGGGATTCTGCATTTTGAATTTTTCCCATTTCGATATTCTTTCTGACATAATTTTGAATTTTTTAAATTGAAATTTTATTCCGGAATCAGCCACCAAAAAGGTTTCATTTTGGCTTTCCATAAGAAGCCGATGTGTAGCGAATATTTCACCCAATGACCCGCTAATCCAATATCTCCAAAAGTTTTCTGAATATCTCTACCACCAGTCTTCTCGTATTTCACGTAATCCGGAACAATCGGATACGTCGTGATACTGACTGCCGAACCTTTTGTTAAGCCAAAACCTGCCGAAGCAATACAGGCTGCTCCCATATTTCCGAGCGAACCTTTGTGAAGGTGCGCTGATTTTCCATGTTTGATTTCTGCAATAATATTATCTGCAACCAATTTTGCAGTAATTCCGGAAGGCATTCCGGTTCTAGGCGGAGAAGGAAAAATTGGATTTCCGTTCTTGCTAAATCTCGGTCTGGAGATGGAATGCGGTGGTGCAAAGGCAATTCCCGGAGCAAAAATATTCGGGTAACTCGGATTCTGATACGTTTCCGGCCAGTCCTGCACTTTCCATTCTTCGTAAGGTTTTTCCGTATAATCGGCATCTACAATCATAAAACCTTTGAAAAGTTTCGAAGTAACATCATTTCCGTTTTGATCATACGCTTTGAAAGGATGTCCTGCAAATGCCGGAATCAACATCCCGAAATCATAATCTTCCGTTTTATATTCTCCGTCAAGCGTTTCATAATGCACCTTTCCGGGTTCTATTTTCTTAACACCAGCTTTCAAAATCCACTTGATGTCCCGGTCTTCAAAAATCATTTCTACCATTTCAGAGGATTTCATCCGCATTCCTTTATAAGCCAAAAGCACACCATCCATCCCGAAATCGCCAAGTTCGTTTTCATTAGAGATCCATGTAATTTCTACTTTATTCCGCAATTTTTTCCGACGAAGCTCATTTTCGACATTCAGTATATATTCGAATGCTGCACCTTGGCACGTTGCCTTTGGATGTCCTGTTCCTATAAGGACTTTCAATTTTTTATCCGATTTTTTCAGCTTTTCTTCCAAAAGTTTCAAACCTTCTGCTGCGTGTTGTGCGTGGCCGTAAGTGCAGACAGAATACATTTCATTTTCGCCGGGATTCAACCCTTCGGTTTGGTCAAATGCTAATCTTGGACCCGTTGCATTGATGAGATAATCATACGAGATTCTCTCCTGCTGCCCTTTTTTATTGCCGACAACATATTCGGCGAGAATATGCGATTTCGGTTCTTCAAGACTTCCTTCAGGGAAAAAACTGATTCCTTTTGCCTGTTTAAATCCGATACCTTTCTTTTTATACAAAGGTTCCAGCGGAAAAATGACATCTTTCGGCTTCATTCTTCCGATTCCTACCCAAATGTTGGACGGAACCCATTGATAATTACTGTTGGGAGAAACCACAAGAACCTCATGCTCCTTCCCTAGTTTTCTTCTCAGATGTGCTGCAGCGGTATGTCCCGCAATTCCCGCTCCGAGTATGACTATTTTTGACATCGTATTTTTTTTTTAATTTTAAATGTAATAAGTGAAACTGAGTTGGAATGTGACCTTTATTACATAAGGTTATTTTTGTTTCAAGACAGCATCAATAATTTCCTGAATATTGACAAATGATGCTTTTTCAAACGGAATTTCGTTATTCTTCAATTCTGTGCGCAAACGTTTTCCCATTGCATAATACATCAACAAATCTCCTTTAGAAAACAACTCCACAAGTTCACTATGGTCGTCGTGACAATGTTCTCCGGAATGCGTTCTACAGCAGTCTTCATCCTGATGTTGATGCGGATTGGGAACAAATGATTCTAAAACCATATTTCCGTTTTCGATTTCATAAAAACCAAATTCTTTGCATCTTCCGGTATGAACAGCGATGGTTTCGCGGTCGTTGGTGGGAATAATAATTTTCATAACTTCTTATTTGAGTTTCCCTTCTTTTTCTAATTTTTTGAACAGCCACAATGTGAGTCGGTAAGACACATAAATCATCACCGGAAGTGAAATAAATTGTAAGATTTCTTTGAAATACATTGTTTTAATTTTTTTGAATTAGTAAATATGATTTTCGGAATCCTTAAGCTCTTCAGAAGATATTTCTTTAGAATCCATTTTTTTCCATACCAAAGCAATATATGCCACAACAAATGGAACCAGCAATGAAACATAGCTCATCGTTTTCAAGGTAAATTCGCTGGAAGAAGCATTATAAATCGTGAGTGAACTCTGCAAATCGTGAGTAGACGGATAAAACGCTGTGTTGTTGAAACCGGCAATCAGAAAAAGCATCCAAACGGTAAGAACTGTTCCCAGGCCGGAAAACCAAATCCCCTTTTTGCTCTTGAAGAACATATTGCCAGCAATTCCCGCCAAAACCATAACCACACCAATGAGAAATACGGCTAAAACCAATGGCATTTCGAGGAAATTATGAAAGTATTTGTTTGGTTCCATAAAAACTTCTCTATTGGAAGGATTCACCGCGAAA
This sequence comes from Chryseobacterium sp. Y16C, assembly GCF_022488405.1. Lineage (NCBI taxonomy): Bacteria > Pseudomonadati > Bacteroidota > Flavobacteriia > Flavobacteriales > Weeksellaceae > Chryseobacterium > Chryseobacterium sp. Y16C. The sequence goes on along the minus strand of NZ_CP092711.1, from coordinate 4,460,569 downwards.
CCATCCAAAAACAGCAACCGTATTAACCAGAACAGAAAGAAAATTAAAAATAACACCGAATTATAAATCAAGCTTTTTTGCGATTTTTTGTAAATATTTTCGTCTTTAATATTATTCTGGAAATACAAATTTGCTAAAACTCTTGCCAGGAAAAACACCGCCAATCCTAAACTGATATTCTGAACAAATGCCAGATTTTCGGTTGTCCAAAGTGCCTCCAATCCGTGGAAAGGTGTTTCCCAGGCAGAAATAATCGGCATTTTTGATGAAGATATATCCAGAATATTGGTTTTATTAACCGAAAATTCTGCTCCCGTAAAAAAGGTAGAAACCGCAACCCCGAGAAGCAAGCTTCCTAAAACACCGTTCAGAAAAAGGAAAGCCTCAAAGGTCTTATGTCCGAGAAAATTATTGGCTTTGCTTCTGAATTCATAGGAAACTGCCTGAAGAATAAAAGCAAACAAAATCGCCATCCAAACCCAATATGCACCCCCAAAACTAGTAGAATAAAACAACGGAAACGAAGCGAAAAATGCACCACCAAATGTAACCAAAGTGGTAAAGGTGATTTCCCATTTCCTTCCGGTAGAATTCAGAAGCATCGTTTTTTCTTTTTCGTTGGAAGCCAAAGTATAAATCAAGGATTGACCACCTTGTACGAAAAGTAAAAATACCAACAGCGCTCCCAAAAGCGAAACCAAAATCCACCAATAATGTTGCAGCCCGCTATAATCTAAAAATGAAAACATAATCTTAGTTTTTTTGAATTAATGTTCAGTTCCTTTTTTGATGGCGGAAAGCATAATTTTAATTTCGGCAATCAGCAAAGTGGTAAAAATGATAAGGAAAAGGAAAAATGTAATCTGTACGCTATAGGCATCAATTTGCGAAACGGCGGCGATATTTGGCAACAGATTCTGAATGGTCCACGGTTGTCTCCCGACTTCGGCAACAATCCATCCCGACTGCGAAGCAACATAACCCAAAGGAATACTCCACAAAGTCAGTCTCAGTAAGCTACGGCTTTGGTCTAACTTTCCTCTAAGAGTTTTAACAAATAGAATGATGAAAAGCACCAGAAAATAAGTTCCGAGAATGACCATAATGTGGAATGAATAGAAACTCATTTTCACATTCGGAATCAGCATGTGCGGATTTTTACCAAAGTAATAACCATAGCCAAAATCTTTTTCATGCGAACGGAAAGTTTTGAGTTCATTCCCTGCTGTAGCTAAATCTCCGTTTTTTTTAGCTTTCACATAATTTCCTAATGCATCAATGGCTATTTTTCCGCTGGCAATTCTTTCATCATAGGAAGGGATTCCTTCTTTCTCATTTCCATGAACCAAATCACTGATTCCCGGAACAAATTTATCCGAATCCAGAAATGCCAGATAAGATAATGCTTTAGGAATTTTGAATTCTACCAGAAACTGTTCTTTTTTGTGAACGGTTTTGTCCTGTTCCCCGAAAATCCCCATAGCAATGAGCGGTGCAGAACGGTCGCCTTCATACAGGCCTTCCATTGCAGCAAGTTTCATTGGTTGGGTCGCAGCCACCTGTCTTGCCGATTCGTCACCACTCCAGAATGTTCCGATAGTGGCTAAAAACCCGAAAACAGAAGCAACCAGCATACTTCTTTTTGCTAAAACAATATCTCTCCGTTTCAATAAATACCAGGCGCTGATTCCCACCACAAACAGAGCCGAAACAATATAAGAGGAAATGACGGTGTGAAGAAATTTATTTACTGCAACCGGATTGAAGAGCACAGCCCAGAAATCTATCATTTCGTTCCGCATCGTATCCGGGTTAAAACTCGTTCCCGTAGGATTCTGCATCCAACCATTGGCTACCAAAATCCACAATGCAGAAAGATTAGAGCCAATCGCAACCAGCCAGCTTGAAAGCAAATGAAATTTCGGACTTACTCTGTCCCAACCGAAAAACATGACGGCAATAAATGTACTTTCCATAAAGAACGCCATAATGCCTTCAATAGCTAATGGAGCTCCGAAAATATCACCCACAAACCACGAATAATTGCTCCAGTTGGTTCCGAACTCGAATTCCATAATGAGTCCGGTGGCTACACCGATGGCAAAATTAATTCCGAAAACCTTCATCCAGAATTTAGTAATCGACTTCCACTTTTCATCCTGGGTTTTCAGATAAATGGTTTCCATTATGGCAATCATAAAAGTGATACCCAAAGTAAGCGGCACAAAAATCCAATGGTACATCGCAGTCAGTGCAAACTGTGCTCTCGACCAATTGACCAGTTCCCAGTCTATATGATTCATAATATTGTAATTTTTCTATTTTTTGATTTCTGTAAAATTCTTCTGGAGATATTCTATTCTTTGCTCGTCATTCTTAAATTCTGTTTTTAAAAAGTCCTTAAAAAAGAATATTTTCAGGATTCCGAACATAATAATGAGCTTGATTACTGCAATCACCCAAAGTGTCCGGCTTTCTTTTGACATCATGCTGAAACCATATTGGTAAAGCTTAATGAGCTCCTGAAACGGATAAAGGATAAAACTGAGCATATTGCGTAACACCACTATCATATGATTGTTTTTTACACAACAAATTTACTCACAGACCCTTATGATATTATGGAAGTAAAAAAGGAAAAAATGGTAATTTTTACTTATTTATCGATTTACGGAATTCCGCCGGGGTGAGTCCTGTATTGGCTTTAAAGAATTTGGTAAAATAGGAATTGTCTTCAAAATACAATTCATAAGCAATCTGAGAAATTGTATATTCTGAATTTACTAAAAGACGTTTTGCCTCAAGAACAATCCTGCTTCTGATTATTTCGCCCAAAGTTTTCCCCGTTAACTTTTTGCACAGGGTATTAAGATAATTGGGTGTAACAGAAAGATGTGCGGCATAAAATTTCGGGTGATGAGCTTCCATAAAATATTTCTCCAGCAATTTCTCAAATTTTACGAGAAGATAGTTATTGCTGATGATTTCATTTTCCGGATTTTCATCTTTAGTCTTAATGGCAATCATCAGAACTATTTCAAGAACAAGCGTCTGAATAAATTGTTTTTTATATAAGGAATCATATTTAATTACTTTTAAAATCTTTGCAATAGTAGATTCCAGTTCACTTTTACAACTGTCGACCTTGCGGAAGCCATATTTACCACTTTTACTGAATACCGGCAGAGAATTGATAAAATCTTTCTGAGACAAAAAATCGTTAAAAAAATCTTCATTGAAATTTATCATAATCCCTTCCGGATTTTTGGAAGTAAATCTAAGGTCATGCACCTGACCAGGGCTAAGAAAAAAAATTGTCCCATCCTCTATTTCCCATTCCTGGAAATCCACATAATGAATTCCTGCACCCCTGCTTACATAAAGAATCTGAAAAAAAGAATGTTTGTGAGGCGTTTTTGGGATATACAAATCTTCTTTCACAAGCTCACTGAGATTGTGTATCGCAAAATTATTCTTCTGATTATCCCTTTTCTGGATATCACAGGACTTAAGTAATGGTATATTCATAGAAGTTGAAACAATAAAATAAACCCTTCCACTAAGATAATGAAAGGGTTTATATTTTAAAGCAGTTTACAGGGAACAACTTCCGCCGTCTTTTTTAACGCCGAGCCTATTGAGAATCATATACATCAGACACCAGTTGGTTAGCGCATGAATATACATATTGACTCCTACAAATCCTGTAAGCCAGAACCAATTCTGATTGACATAAATTCCTAATAATAAACTTACTAAAATAATGGTTCCTGCTATTGCGTGTACTATTCTTGTTTGCATACTATTATGTTGTTTTTTTAATTAATCAATTAATACTTTTTATCATTTCCAAAAGCCGATACAAGCAGATAACCCATTATTGCTCCATAAATGATACTATTGAAAGGACGGGAAGTGATTGCACAGTTTCCTGTACTGCAGCCGATAAAGTAATAATACAGATATCCTGCAACTCCTCCTGTAAAAGCTCCGATAAGCGATACGAATCTCTTTTTATTTAAAATTTTCATTTTCTAAATTTATCGTTACAATATGAATCCGGGAAACGGTTTTCTGTTTTTGATTAAATTCGTTGACACTTTTGTAAATATCATCAACACAATTACAATCGGAAAAAACTGTGAAAAGCAGAGAATTTACTGCAATATCATCTTTTCCGAACCAATTGCTCATTTCGTTTTTATTATTTTTAAAACCTTTTACAGATTGATAGGAAAAAGCTTTTACTCCCGAATGTTTAAGAATGTTGATGACATCTGTTTCAAATTCCTCTATAGCGGTGATTAATAATAGTTTCATAAGATGAATGTTTAATTGGTTTTATGCTTCAAAAAACTTGTCGTCAGATTCTGACTTTTTCTCCCATTTTTTCTTTTCGGTAGCATAGTAAACCAACGGAACGACAATCAAAGTCAAAAGCGTGGAAACAATTGCTCCGAACACAAGTGAAATTGCCAGTCCCTGGAAAATAGGGTCAAAAAGAATGATAACCGCACCAATCACAACTGCACCTGTCGTTAATAAAATCGGTGTTGTTCTTACCGCTCCAGCTTCAATAATTGCCTGTTTCATAGGAATCCCTTCTTTCAGACGAATTTCTATAAAGTCAATTAAAAGCACTGAATTTCTTACCATTACACCTGCTAAAGCAATCATTCCGATAAAAGAAGTTGCTGTAAAGAACGCTCCTAAAAGCCAGTGTCCTAAAACAATTCCAATGAGTGAAAGCGGAATGGCAACCATCATCACAATTGGTGTTTTAAAGTTTTGAAACCAGCCGACAATCAGCATATAAATGATGATAATCACAACCGCAAAAGCAGTCCCCAAATCACGGAAAACCTCTAGCGTAATCTGCCATTCTCCGTCCCATTTTACAGTGTAATTACTTTCATCTTCCGGTTGGTTCATATACAATTCATTCATTGAATATCCATTCGGAAGCTGGATTTTTTTTAGCTTTTCTTCCATTCCGAGAATGGCGTACGCAGGACTTTCAAGTTTTCCTGCCATATCAGCAAGAACATACACTACCCTTTTCTGGTCTTTTCTGTAAATGGTTTTATCCAGTTCTTTTTCTTCTACCTTTACAAGGTCACTAGCCGGAACCATTCCCATTTGTCCTTTGATTTTCAAACCTGTGATATCCTGAATCGTAGATTTATCAGCATTTTTCAGCTTCATTACAATATCCACAGGGTCATTGGATTTTTCATCGTAAAGGTTTCCAATCGGATATTCTCCCATCAGATACGTCATATTCCCGACAATCTGTTGCGGAGCAACACCGTTCAGCATCGCCTTTTCTTTATCCGGAACAAGCTTAAATTCTTTTTGAGGCGCTTCCACCATCCAGTCAATATCCACGACATCATCGGTTTTCTTCAGAATGTCTTCCACCTGTTTCGCTACTTTTATTTGTCCTTCGTAATCAGGACCGTAGATTTCTGCAACAATCGTAGATAAAACCGGTGGTCCTGGCGGAACTTCCACCACTTTTACATTTGCTCCGTATTTGGCAGCAATTTTCTGAATTTCCGGACGAATATTTTTAGCAACATCGTGGCTTTGCTTATCACGGTCTTCTTTATGTAAAAGATTCACCTGAATATCTGCCGTATTACTGCTTCCGCGCATATCATAATGACGAACCAAACCATTGAAAGTTATCGGCGCTGAAGAACCAATATAATTTTGATAATTCACCACTTCCGGTACTGTTTTTAGATATTGTGCAATGTCTTTAGTAACGGCAGAAGTTCTTTCTAATGTTGTTCCTTCAGGCATATCAATGACAACCTGAATTTCATTTTTATTATCAAAAGGAAGCATTTTTACCGCCACCCATTTCGTGAAAAATGCCATCACGGAAATCAATAATAAAACTACTGTAACCGCCATCATTGTCCATCTTTTTGATTTCGAATCTAAAAGTGGTTGCTCAATTTTTTTATAGATTTTATAAATTCTGTTGGTTTCCAGACCTTGTTCTTCTTTATGTTCCTGACTATCTTTCACTTTTAATAAATGATATCCGAGATACGGTGTTACCGTTAAGGCAACAAAAAGCGAAAGTAGCATTGCAATAGAAGCTCCAATCGGCATTGGCGACATATATGGTCCCATCATTCCGCTTACGAAAGCCATCGGAAGAATCGCAGCAATTACTGTAAATGTTGCTAAAATGGTAGGATTTCCGACCTCATTAATGGCATAAATTGCGGCCTGCTTGAACGGCAGTTTCTTCATATGAAAATGCCTGTGCATATTTTCAGCGATAATAATACTGTCATCCACCACAATTCCGACCACAAAAACCAAAGCAAAAAGCGTGATTCTATTTAATGTATATCCTAAAATATAGTAGCTGAACAACGTTAAAGCAAACGTCAGCGGAACCGAAAAGAATACTACCAAACCTCCTCGCCAACCCATTGCCAGCATAACCAGAACAGTTACTGCCAAAATCGCGACACCAAGGTGCATCAACAACTCAGAAACTTTGTGTGAGGCGGTTTCCCCATAATTTCTGGTGACCTCTACATGCACATCATTCGGAATGAGATTTTTCTTTAACTCATCAACTTTGGTAAGAATCTGCTCAGAGATTTTCATTGCATCAGCGCCTTTTACTTTCGAAACTGAAACGGTAACTGCCGGATATTCCGATTTAAACTTTTTACCGTTTTCTACAGCATTTCCATATCCGAAGCTTACATAATTGGCAGGGTCAGAAGCACCATCTTTTATAGTTGCCACCTGTTTCAGATACACCGGCATATTCTGAGAAGTTCCGATAACCAGATTTTCCACATCTTCCGCAGAGTTCAGGAATTGTCCCGTTGTCAGAAGATATTCCGTATCCCCCGAATCAAATTTCCCGGATTGTGAACTTCCGTTATTCGCCTGAATCATCTGCATAACCGATAGAGCGTCTACATTCAGTTCAGCCATTTTGTCCTTATCTAAAATGACTTGCAGCTGGCGGTTTCTACCTCCAATAGTTTTGGTGAGGGAAACATCTTTTATTTTTTTGATTTCCGAAGATAATTCTTCTCCAATCTGGCGGAGTTGAAAGTCGTTATAATTACTATTATCACTCCATAAAGTCAGTCCAAGCATCGGAACATCGTCAATGGAGCGGGTTTTCACCATCGGCTCCATCACGCCTTTTGGGAAGATGTTTTTGTTCTTCATCAGCTCATCGTAAAGCTTTACATAAGAGCGTTCCGTATCTTCGCCTACATAAAACTGAACAATAATCATAGCCTGTCCGTTCATTGCCATCGAATGGATGTGTTCTACACCTTTAATATTAGAAATAATCTTTTCTAAAGGCTTTACAACACGGCTTTCTACTTCTTTTGGGTTTGCTCCGGGATAACCAACCATTACATCCGCCATTGGGATAATAATTTGTGGCTCTTCTTCTCTTGGTATTAATGTGGAACTGTACACACCGATAATCATCAATGCGACCATCAGTAAAATGGTTAATTTTGAATTGATGAAAAACTCGGCAATACGTCCTGCGAATCCTTTTTCCATAAAAAATATTTTTTTTAATGTAACAAATGAGTCAATCTAACAGTGTAACAATGACTTTCATTGGTAAATTGTTACATTGATATATCGTTACACTATTTTACCTGAATTTTTACTCCGTTATACAATTTTCCGTTGGAGGTCAGTATATACGTTTCCTTAGGGTTCAAACCTGATAAAACCTCAACCTGGTCACCAAATGTTTTTCCTGTTTTTATCCATCTGAGAACGGCTGTATTTTGTGAACTCACAACATAAACTCCTGTCAACTGACCATTTTCAACCAAAACAGATTTCGGAACCATCACACTTTCCTGAAAATCCTGATTGACTTCTCCTGAAGATTGGGTAGGAAATTGCACATTCACAAACATTCCCGGAAGTAAATCCGCAGAATTATGAATGTTGATTTTCACCATATATTGTCCACCAGTATTGGCTGCCGATTTGCTGATTTCGGAAACTGTTCCGGAAACCGTTTTGTTCAAGGATTTCAAAGTAATCTGAACGGACATTCCTTCGTTGATTTGTGTGATGTTTTGCTCGGAAACCAGAACCTGCGCCTGCAAAGATGACTGCGATTCTATCGTCAACAAAGGCATTCCAGGACTTGCCATATCACCTTGCTCTGAAAATTTTGCCGTAATAGTTCCGGAAATAGGAGCCGTTACATTAGTATAACGGTATTGCGCATTGACTTCGTTTTTCATCTGTTGTGCAGCCTGCAATCCTGCCTGTGCCATCTCGTAACGGGCTCTCATATCGTCAAGCTCTTTTTGGGAAGCACTTTGTGATTTATATAAATTCTGAAATCTCTCGTAATCTTTTTTGGCAATATTATAATTGGCCTGAGCCTGCGAAATCTGTGCATTGGCTTGTCCACCTTTTGCCTGAATATCAGTAGCATTGATGCTTACCAGAAGCTGTCCCGCTCTTACGTTTTGTCCGACTTCTGCTTTCATTGCAGTGATATAGCCCATCATTCTTGTGGAAATATTGACAGAGTTTTTTGCAACCAGTTTTCCGCTGGCTGTGAGAAAAGCACCGTTCGAAGCCGTTGCGGACTTATGAACGGTTACAGAAACAGGAGCATCGGTGTTAACCGCAGATTTTTCCTGGTCCGAGGAACAGCTTTGCAAAGTGATTGCTCCTAAAATTAATGTTGAATAAATGTATCTTTTCATTGTAATTATTTTATTTAATTTTCGTTTGTTATTCTGAGAAATGAAGAATCACAAATACATCGTAAAGATTCTTCATTCCGTTTCACTTCATTCAGAATGACATTGTTTTTTTGTTGATTTATTTCTTCAAAAATTCCAGATAAGCAATTGCCGTGTTATGCTCGAAAATAGCTTGCTGATATTCCAGTTCTTTTTGGGACATCAACGTTTCGGCAGAAAGCAAATCCGCTGATTTTTCCAAGCCTTGGTCATATCGGTTTTTTCTGATTCTATAGGCTTCCCGGCTCTGTTCCCAAGCTTGTTTTGTGAACGTAACTTTGGAGTCTGCATCCTGAACCGACCTCACCGCTTTGTTGAGTTCCAACTGACTTTGCTTGGTGTATTGCTCGATTTCGGTTTGGGCTTTATGGAGTTCGGATTTGTATTTTTCCCGTTCGGATTTTGACTTCAAACCATCAAAAACATTCCACGACAACTGAAGTCCGACCAAATATCCATTGGCATCGAATTGCGCAATTTTGTTGTCGTACATTTCCCAGCTTCCAAAAGCGTTCAGTTTCGGAAGAAATTTTGCTTTGGACGATTTTATCATTAAATCATAGGCTTCCAACGATTTATTGTACGCTTCCAAATCCTTTCGGGAAGTATTTAATGAAAAGTCGTTTTCAACTAAATTTCCATTATATTCCAAAGGTTCGGTGGGTTTTAAAATTTTGTCTTTTGAATCTTCATGCAACAGAAAACAGAGATAATCGGAAGCATTTTTGATATTGGAATCTGCCAACTGAATCTGGCTGTCGATTTCACTAATACGAACATCCATATACAAAACTTCCGATTTCTGAATCATTCCATTTTTGAAATAATTATCGATGACCTTTTTGTTGGCAAGTGTCGTTTCTTTTGCATTTTCCAGCGTTTCTTTCATTTTATACGCCAACTGAAGCATCATATAGGCTTTCTTCAACTCAAACTGCACATATTCTTTGGTGCGTTCGGTTTTGATGTTCAGAACATCGGCTTTTATTTGTCCTGCTTTCTTCTGATACACCGCATCCATATTGATAATCGGCTGCTGAACTTCAACTTTTGTCCCAAAATTGGAGATGCTTTTTGGACTGTTCAGATTATCCGGATTGAAATCCATCATTGTGATACGTTCCTGATTCAGCTTCGAGCCAAACGCCATTAAAGGGTTATTGGTATTGGTAAAGGTGTAAGATGCCGTCACATTCGGAAGATACATTGCACGTGTTCCGAGAAGTTCGGTTTGAGCAAGGCTGGCTTCGCTTTTTGCCATTTTGACCTGAAGGTTTTCGTCGAGCGATTTGGCTTCAATTTCGGCTCTGGAAATCATTACGGTTTGCTGTGAAAATGCCGAAGCAAAAAAGCTTGTTGAAATGATGAAGGTGAACACTTTTTTCATTCTTTCTAATTTTAAGACAAAATTAGATTGGCGGAATCACGTGTACAGTGATGAAAGTTACATAAGGGATTTTTTTCGAAGCATCAATAAAAAAACCGCCTGCAAAGGCGGTCACATTATAAACTATGGAAATAAACACTACATCAAACTTATTTGCGGAATCATTGTAATTTTAGACTTCACCGAATTAGATATCAAACAGTTCGCTTCGGATTTCTGGAGAACACGTTCTGCCTTTTCTCTGTCCGATTCATTTTTTATAGTAACAACAGGTTCCAGAATAACTTCTGTCATCAGGAATTTTCCTTCAACCTGTTCTAATTTTCCCTTAGAACTGCATTCAAAATTTACAAACTCCAATTTAGAATTTTCTGCAATTGCCAGAAAAGTCGTCATCAGACAACTGCTTACTGCTGCGGTGAAAAGATGTTCGGGCGACCAGATATCTTCTAATCCTTTCGGAAACTGCGGAGGTGTTGCGATTTCTACAGATTGAGAAAGCTCCGGTGAAGACATTTCGCCTTTCCTGTCCTGTTTCCAGGAAATATTTACGTTATAAAAATGTGCTTCCATCAGTATTAGATTTTATTGTTTAAACTTGACCATCCACCGCCATTGTGTACATTTTTATAGCCATTATTCTGAAGAATGCTTTTAGCCGAAGCGCTTCTCATTCCCGACGCACAACAGGTAATAATAGGTTTGTTTTTATCCTTCAGTTTCGAAAGATTCTTCTGAAGCTGGTCAACAGGAATATTGACAGAATTTTTGATATGTCCTCCGTCATATTCGCTTTTGCTTCTTACATCAAGGATTACAGCACCTTCTTTTAAAAGTGCCGCATAGTCGGTTTTCTCCATTCCGAAAAGGTTTTTTATTGCATCTAACATTTTATTGATTTTTAAATTGATAATGCAAATGTAGGGTGCAGATAAAAGCCTGTCAGTGATGAAGGTTACAATAGGGTAATTTTATTTCGGGAAAGTTTTATTTTACCGTCCGTTTCAATCTGTTTGAGAACACGGCTAACGGCTTCTCTTGTAATTCCGAGTTCGTCAGCCAGTTGCTGATGGGTTACATTAAGTTCTTTAGACTTGTATAGTTGGGATTTCTGATCTAATAAATAGAGAATCCTTGCATCTACTTTTTGGAAAGCAATTGAGTTGACCATCGTAACCAGATCTTCAAATCTTTTGTGGTAAAGTTCAAAGACAAAAGTTGACCATTCCGGATATTTTGTAAGCCACTCCTTAGCTTTTACTAAAGAAAGCATTAAAATTTCGGCATCTTCCTCTACTACAGCCTTAACTTTTGAGGTATCCTGTGTAAGCCCGGAAAGTATCGATGAGATACAACTTTCTCCCGGAGTAAGATAATACAACAAAATTTCCCGTCCGTCTTCTTCTGTCCGTACGACCTTAACACTACCTGACATCACCAGCGGAATATAATTTACATAGGAATCAATATCTAAAATTACAGTACCAGCAGGGAACAGTTTTAAATCACGACTCTCCTCAATTTCTTTCTTGAATTCAGGATCTACTATTTCATAAATATTCATTCTCAAATATAAAAATAATTAATCATTTTACTTTTGCATTTAGTCATTCTTTTATTAATAAAAAATCATATATTTAAAGGTATTATATGTTTATCCTACAACTTTTAAACATTTCAGTACTATAATGAACTTTTCGATAGTAAACCAATAAAAAAGACCATGGTTTCTCTCTAAAATCATCTCCAATTATTCCGTTTCCTTATGGTTAAGAATCATTATTTTTTATTTCCTTTCCAAAAGCCTTTTTAGAAGCTTATAAATCTCAAACCAAAGCACAGAAACTGCAGCAGTAAGGAATGTCAATCCTAATTCTTTTACTGTAAGAGGCGCTACACTAAAGAATCCTGATACCGGCTTTACATATAGAATAACAAACAATAGTACAAGAACCAACGCGGAAATCCCTACTAATAAATAATTGCGATTTTTAAAACTTTCAAAAATACTGTAATGGAAAGATCGATTTACCAAACTCAGTAAAATATTCGCAAATATCAAAGTACTGAACACCCAAGCTCTTGTTGTAGGCTCATCATTCCCCAGGTGAACAGAATATTGATATATCCATAGTATTCCTGCTGTGATAACCAGTCCCTGAATAATACTTACCATAAGCTCCCTCCAGTTCAGAAATGTATCTGTAAGCACTCTTGGAGGCCTTTGCATTGCATCTTTTTCAATAGGCTCATTTTCATACACAATGGAACAGGTAGGTCCCATTACCAGTTCAAGAAAAATAACATGAACCGGGGTAAATATGTGAGGGAATACCCATCCCAGGAATAAAGGCAAAGAAACTGTAAGGATAATGGGAATATGAATAGAAATAATATACTGAACAGCTTTTTTGATATTGGCATAAATTCTCCGACCCGCAGCAATTCCCACTACCAGCTTTTCAAGATCATCATTCGTAATGACGAGTGCTGCTGCTGATTTGGCAATTTCGGTTCCTTTATTTCCCATTGCCACTCCTATATGAGCTGCTTTTAATGCAGGTCCGTCATTCACTCCATCTCCCAACATAGCCACTACATTGCCTTGTGCTTTCAGAGCATTCACCACTTCAAGCTTAGCTTCAGGAAACATTCTTGTGAATAAGGTTGTTTTTTCAGAAAGCTTCATTAAATCATCTTCTGAACTTGAGGTCACTTCATTACCATTAATGGCTGGAGCATCATTTATAATACCTGCCTGCATTGCAATAGCCTGTGTCGTATCCGCATTGTCTCCTGTAATTACTTTTACCTTAATTCCTGCATCATAAATATGCTGAAACACTTCTTTTATTCCTTTTTTAGGAGGATCATAAAATACAGTCAGTCCTAAAAACTCAAATCTGAAATCCTGTTGCTTTTCAGGAAAATTATTTCCTTCAAAATGAGATTTGGCTACTCCAAGCACCCGATATCCCTGCTCTCCAAATTCTTTTATTATATTTCTGATTTTATTCTTTTCCTCTTCTGAAAGTTCAGAAACAGTAAGAATTGCTTCAGGAGCACCTTTTGCCGCAATAATTCTCTCTTTGTGTTCATTTTCAAAAAGATGGGTCATCATAGGAGGTTTTCCTTCCAACGGATATTCATGAAATAACTGATAATTTTTTCTGTCGTCAGAATCCTGAGTCTGCTCATACACCTTATGTAAGGTTATTTCCATCGGATCAAACGGAACAGGCTCACTGCTCCACATCGCATAATCAATAAGCTCATCCAGCGCTTTTGTTTTGAAATTCTCCTGTTCATAAATCGTATCAGACTTATAGTCATAAAGATGCTTTAGTTGCATTGAATTTTCAGTAATTGTTCCTGTTTTATCTGTACATATTACGGTAACACTCCCCAACGTTTCGACAATACTGCTTCGTTTGATAATAATTCCTTCCCGCATCAGCTTCCAGGCTCCCAAAGCCATAAAGGTGGTAAAAGCCACAGGAATTTCCTCAGGAAGTACAGACATCGCCAAAGTCAAACCGCTTAATAAGCTGGTCACAAAGTCTTCTGTTTTAATATAGCTGAAAATACATACCGCCAAAAAAATTATTAACCCAATAATAGCCATGCCTTTTACAAAATTCCGGATCTGGAGCTGTAAAGGAGATATTTCTTCTTTTATTCCTAGTATAGACTGCCCTATTTTTCCTACTTTGGTTTCTTTTCCTATTTGTTCTACCTCAAAAACTGCAAGTCCGGAAACGGTAATTGTTCCGCTATATACTTTATTATCTTCTGATTTGCTGTCTTTAAAAACAGAGAAGCTCTCCCCTGTAAGTGAAGACTGATTAACTGAAAAATCATTGCTATGTACAATGGTACCATCTGCATTGATCAGATTTCCTTCTTCGGTAATACAGAGATCTCCCACAGCAATTTCAAAAGTGGGTATTTTAATAATCTTTGAATTTCTTATGACCGTACTTAAAGGCTCGTTCAATTTTTCAAGTTCTTCCAGGGCCTTTTTACTTCGGTTATCCTGATAGAAAGAGATAGCCGTAACTCCTATTATCGCAACCAACATAAATAAAGCCTCACCATAGTCACCTATGATTACATAGATAAGTGAAACACATATCAATAAAATAAGCATGGGTTCTTTCAGAATATCAATAAGCATATCTGCCCATGTTTCTTTTTTAACCGCTTCCAGCCGGTTATATCCGTATTTTTTTCGGGAAGCTTCCACTTCCGCTTCTGTAAGACCTTTGAGATTTTCAGGGATATTGTAATTCATGTGAAATGGATGTAGTATTAAAATTACTGAATGTTTTTGTCATAACAGAATAATATTGATGATTTTAATTATTAATTGATCTCCTTTTTAACCTGAACCACCCATTTTTCTATTTCCGATTTATCCGTAGAAGATAATTTTGCATTGCTGTGGATTAACGTGTACGAAGTGAGCGGCATTTCGCCATTGTTAATGGTCTCCGTTATTTCGTCCAGCTTATGCAGTTTTTTCTTAGTTGTGTAGGTATTGAATTCATCAAAATTAAGATGTCTCTTCCCCGAATTTACGTGGTCTGCAAGCCACCATTTTACCGGTTGGATGTTACTGTACCAAGGATAAGCTGTGTTATTGGAATGGCAGTCGTAGCAGCTTGTTTTCAAAAGATTTTGTACATTATCCGGTACTTTATAATGCTTTCCGATCGCATTCTCTGATGCAGCAACCGATATATTTTTATCGGTATCGAAAAACTGGATTATTACAAAGATTAATATAATGGCAAAGATTATTTTTTTTATTAACGATGACTTTTTCATAATGGTAAATGTTTAATTAAAATTTATTTTTATAGTATATATCTTTATTCTTCCTCTTCTGTATTTTTCAGTTTCATCAGAAGCGTGTAAGCGTTTTTGGTAACTATTTTTTTATTGCTGAAGTCTGCGAAGTTGAGAATCTGCACAAAGCCGTTTTCAGTTTCGCCTAAAGTGACAGGGGTCAGCCTGTATGTCTGTTTTTTAGTTTCCACAAAGACAAAATCTTTTCCTTCAAAATTTACGATACTTTCTTCCGGAATAGCGTTGGAAAAAGAGGTACTTGTTTCTATTTCGGCATTCATATACATCCCGGGAACCAGGCTGTGATCATATTTGTCAAAATGACAATGAACTTCTGCCAAACCTCCCTGGTTAATGTCTTTACTTATCAAAATTATCTCCCCGTAATATTTTTTAGCAGGATCTGCATTGGTATATGCCACGAAGCGTTGTCCTTTTTTCAGGTTTTCCAGATCTTTCTCGTAAACTTTAAGATTTAGATGAATATCATCCGGATTAATTAATTCAAAAAGAACATCTGAAGGATTCACATACTTCCCGATATTGACATTTACTTTGCTTACAAAACCTGTAATGGTGCTATAAACAGGTACACTTTTCGTAATGCTCCCGGATTTTAAAGCTTCCGGATTAATATTGATAAGGCGGAGCTGCTGCGCAAGAGAGTTCATCAAAATACGCTGGTTATTAAGCTCGGATTGTGCCTGTTGCATTGCCTTGTCACTACTAGCCTGGCTTTGGTTCAGGGTTTTCTGGCGGTTGTAGTCCAATTCTGCAAAATGTGACTTGGATTTTGCCATCAGATAATCCTGCTGAAGCTGGATGAACTGTGGATTTTCTATGACAGCAATAACTTGTCCTTTGGAGATTGGCATCCCAGGAAGAAGGCCGCTAGACTTGAGGTAACCACCGAGTGGAATGCTTACCGAAACCAGATTCTGTGGCGGAACATCTATCATCCCGTTAAGCTTCAGTACCGACGATATGTTTTGTAAAGACAGCATTGTAGTCTCTATTGGTGCATTTTTCAGTTGTGCATCGGTAAGCATTACGACATTTTCATCTTTCGGCAAATTGGCTTTCGGATCTTTCGGATCTTCTTTTTTGCATTGGATAAAGACGAAAAAGCTTATTAATAATGTATATATTGAGATTGATTTCATTTTTTATGGATTTAATGTAAGGTATTCCAGTTCAATGGCACTTTGGTTAAGCTTCCAAACGGCATCGGTATAATTATTTTTCAGCGTTACTGCCTGATTTACTAATATCACAAATTCCAGATAGTTGATTTCTCCTGCCAAGAACTGTTTTTTTGCCGTTTCGGTAATGATGTCTGCGTTTTTCAGGTCAGACGTTTCGTACCGGGAAACTATTTCCAGATTGGTCTGATAGATTTGGTTGGCTTTTTTAAGCTGGTTTTGCAGGTTAAATTCTGCATTTTTCATTTCACTTTCAGCCACGGACTGCGAAACTTTTGCGGCTTCTATTCTGGCTTTTTGGCCACCGGAGAAAATGGGAACAGAAACCCCCACCTGCACCGAATGAAACTGTGGCGAAGCATTGTAGACTTTATCATCCGCTCCCATTCCTTTGAAACTGTTCAGGTTATACGCCAGCTGCAGACCGGGAAGCATTTTTGCTTTTTCCAGTGCTATTTGTTCGGCAGAAATATTTTTCTGTTGCTCCCATATTTTCAGCAAAGGATGCTCTGTCAATGTATTATTTAATGATGTTGCAAAAGATTTTGAATCATTTGGGGTAAAATCCGTTTCGGTATTCAGAAGCCACTGAAACTGGTATTGAAGCACGGAAAGCTCCTGCTGTAACTGCTTAAGCTGTATTTCTATGGCAGATTTCTGGTTAGAGGCCGTGGTTTTTTCCAGAATGTTACTTTCCCCTGCTTTCAGACGCAGATTTGCTTTATCTGAAAAATCCGTGTATAACTTCAAAGTTTCGTTCAGCAGTTTTTCTTTTTCTTTCCAGTAAAGAATATCATAAAAAGTGAGGCTTACCGCTTTTTTGAGTTCAAATTCTTTCAAAGAAACATTCAGAAGGGATTTTTTCCATTCCTCCGTATAGACGTTTCTTTGTTTTTTATAAACTGTGGGAAAAGCAATATTCTGAGAAACCCCGAACTTCATATCATTGTAGGCGCTGTTGATCTGTCCATAATCCATTGTAACAGCAGTCTGCGGAATGTCGGAAGCCGATTTTATCAGTGCTTTTGTGTACTCCGACTTCAGCTTCTCATTTTTCAGATTCCTGTTATTTTCCAATGCTGTATTAATGGCATTTTGAAGGCTTATTGGTGTTTGGGATTTGGCTTGAAATCCTATTAAACTGCAAACTAAAACCAATACAGACACAATATTTTTGTTATTTCTTTTTTTCATTTTAAATCCTTTTTCAATAGTTACATAGAGCAGAGGCAAAACAAAGAGTGTGAGAAAAGTTGCCACCATCAGTCCCCCGATAACGACTGTTGCCAACGGACGCTGAACTTCTGCTCCCGCCCCGTTGCTCACTGCCATCGGGATGAATCCTAAAGAAGCTACGAAAGCCGTCATCAGAACCGGACGGAGCCTGGATTCTCCACCATCGATAATGATTCTCACAATATTTCGGATCCCGCTTTTATAAAGGCGGTTAAATTCCGAAATCAAAACAATACCATTCAGAACCGCCACTCCGAAAAGGGCAATAAAACCAACACCTGCACTGATGCTGAAAGGCATTCCACGCAACGCTAAAAGAAATACACCTCCGATGATAGAAAGCGGAATGGCTGTATAAATCAACAAGCTTTCTTTAATGGACTTGAATGCAAAAAACAGCATTACGAAAATAAGAACCAATGCTACAGGAACTGCTATCATCAGACGTTGTTTGGCATTATTCAGGTTTTCAAAAGAACCTCCATAGGTCATATAATAACCTGTCGGAAGTTTCATTTCTTTATCCACTTTATTTTGAAGCTCTTCCACGATGCTTTGCACATCTCTCCCTTTGATGTTGAATCCTACCACTATTCTTCGCTGTGCATTTTCTCTTTGGATCTGGTTCGGGCCGTTTTTCACTTCTACATTTGCCAGCTGCGAAAGCGGGATCTGGTTTCCAAAAGGAGTCGGAACAAGAAGATTTTTAATATCATCTACATTTTTACGGTCTTTAGAATCCAGGCGGACAACCATATCAAAACGTTTCTCACCTTCAAAAACCAGACCTGTGCTCTGTCCTGCGAACGCAGCATTCACAATCCTGTTGATGTCCGAAATAGACAGGTGATACTGTGCGATCAGAGGACGGTTATATTCTATAATAACTTGCGGCATCCCGGAAATAGGTTCTATGTAAAGATTTTGAGTTCCTTTGACTGTTTCTATGATCTTGCCCAGCTTTTGAGCATTTTGGGAAAGAACATCCAGATCATCTCCGAAAATCTTCACCACCACATCCTGCCTTGCACCGGTCATCAGCTCATTAAAACGCATCTGCACCGGAAACTGGAAACTGGCGGTAATCCCCGGCACCTCCTGTAGTTGCTTGCTCATTTTGTCTGCCAGCTCAGGGAAAGTAGCTGCCGAAGTCCATTCCTTTTTATCTTTCAGGATAACCATCATATCCGAAGCGTCCATCGGCATCGGGTCAGTTGGTACTTCTCCACTTCCGATTTTGGTTACCACTTTTTCTACCTCAGGAAATCTGGATTTGAGGATATGAGCAGCTTTTTGGGTACTTTCGATCGTGGTAGTAAGGTTACTTCCTGTTAAAACCCTGGTATCAACGGCAAAATCACCTTCTTCAAGCGAAGGAATAAACTCGCCTCCCATTTTGCTAAGAATAAAGATTGCCAACACAAACAGGGCTATCACCACAGAGAAAACCGTTTTCGGGATTCTGAGGATTTTTAGTAACGTTTTAAGATAAATCTGCTCTACTTTCTTCATCATTCTATCTGAGAAACTTGGCTTTGAGCTTCTTTTTTTCAGCAATACAGCGCTCATCATCGGAATATAAGTCAGTGAAAGCAGAAATGCGCCCAACAATGCAAAAGCAACCGTTTCTGCCATCGGTTTAAACATTTTTCCTTCTATTCCCTGTAGAGTAAGGATCGGCAGATACACGATTAGGATAATAATTTGCCCGAAAACAGCACTGTTCATCATTTTTCCTGCAGAATCTATAACAATGGTATCCATTTCCAGCTTCCCGATAGAGAAGATTTTCTTAAATTTTGAATTGTGACTGAACTGATGCAGAACGGATTCTACAATAATGACTGCCCCATCAATAATCAGCCCGAAATCCAAAGCTCCGAGACTCATCAGGTTTCCGCTAACACCGAAAAGATTCATCATACAAATAGCAAAAAGCATCGCCAGAGGAATTACAGATGCTACCAATAATCCGGCCCGGAAATTCCCCAAGAACAAAACCAAAACAAAAACAACAATGAGAGCCCCTTCTGTTAGATTTTTTTCGACCGTGCCAATGGCATTGTTCACCATTTTGGTACGATCCAGGAAAGGCTCTATCACCACGCCTTTTGGTAATGTTTTCTGTATCTGGGCTATTTTTTCTTTTACATTTTTAATAACCAAATTACTGTTTTCTCCTTTCAGCATCATCACCACGGCTCCCGAAACTTCACCTTGGTCATTGTAAGCCATAGCTCCGTATCGTGTTGCATGACCGGTTTTCACTTCTGCCACATCCCGGATAAAGAGTGGTATGTCGTTCTTTTTGGCCGCAATAGCAATATTTTGGATATCTTCTATATTGCCTATAAGTCCTTCACTTCTGATATACAAAACTGTGGGTCCTTTTTCGATATAAGCACCGCCTGTGTTTTGGTTATTTGTATTTAGTGCATCGAAAACATCATTAATGGTAATTCCATAAGCGTTTAATCTGTCAGGGTTTACCGCTATTTCATATTGTTTCAGTTTCCCGCCAAAGCTACTGACTTCAGCCACACCTTTTACGCCCAGAAGCTGTCTTCTCACAATCCAGTCCTGAATAGTGCGTAGTTCTGTGGTTGTGTATTTTTTTTCGTAACCTTTTTCGGGTCTTACAACATATTGATAGATTTCTCCCAATCCGGTAGAGATAGGTCCCAACTGTGGCGTTCCTATTCCCTGCGGAATGACAGCCTGTACCTGCTGCAGTCTTTCCGCAACCTGCTGTCTAGCCCAATAAATATCAACATCATCTTCAAAGACAATGGTAACAAGAGATAGCCCAAATCTGGAAAAACTTCGGATCTCTTTTAGTCCTGAAATATTATTATTGGCCTGTTCTATAGGAAAGGTAACAAGTCGTTCTATATCCGTTGCTCCAAAAGACGGAGCAATGGTAATAACCTGTACCTGATTATTGGTAATGTCGGGTACTGCATCTATCGGTAATTTAGTGACCTGATAGGAACCAATTCCAATAAGCCCTAATACCAACAATGCAATAATGAGTTTATTCTTTACAGAAAACTCAATGATTTTTGTAAGCATAAATGATTAATTATTAGTCTTAATTATTGAGATAAGTTTTAGGTAGTCTGAAACACGGAATGGATGCATCTACATTTTTTGCAGATACGTTACCGGAAAAACAGAATACCCTCAATCAAAGAATGATTGAGAAAAATAGATTAAGATTGATGAAATCTTGGAGGTTCCCAAATAGAATTTAAAATTTCCTTATTATAAAGGACATTTTTATAAAGAATTTGTTTTATGCCAATAGGATTATATACCTTTTCTATACAATGAAGGTCTAAAATTGGATTAACGGTAAATACAACAGAAAGAGGACTTGCGTGTGAAACAAAAGGTAGCTTCTGATCCTGATCATAATCACTATCTTTAACCGGATGATCATAATGCATTTTCAGAAATGCAGTAAACGACATTTCAGAATTCAGACTTTTATGCTGTATATAATGTTCTATGAGAAGCGGCATTTTCAAAAGCTGATATAGTTCGGTTGTAGAAACCAAATAAAGGGATAACAACAATATGGAAATCAGCTTTTTCACTGTATCAAAATTATGAAATATTTCATTAAGAATAATTTTAAATAAGCCAAATCATTGTTTTCCATTATTATATTTTCTTATCTAATACCCTCCTTTCTAATTAGCAAATTAATACAGTCTCTGACGATTTATTTCATACCTCTAAAGTCAATGAATAAGAATTGCGTTTGAAAAACGTTAGCAATTCTCAAATATATGGGATACTCCAAGTCTATTACTACCCAAGAATTTTTACAATATGGTCTTCAGAATCTATTCTTTCACCCCTAACTTTTACAGTTTCACCGGTTTATTGTATTGTTAGTTTCAATATTTTACTTTCTTTGTAAAAATGATTAAGAACGAGAGAAAAATATATTTTTACAGTGCCTTTCTGATCACACTAATGGTCAATTCTGCAAAGTTGATGGCCCTAAACAGTGATGGGATTATCGCCCGTTACTGGCAGTTCAATATTGGGGAATATGGCTACCAGTTTTTGTATAATATGGCATTCTGCCTTTTGTTACTATATCTTAACCTGTCCCAGGGTAAGTTTCTGAGTATTTTTAGAGAAAATAAACAATATTGGAGACTCTATACATTCAATATCTTGGTGTTGGTGGCAGCTATTATACTGGGAAGTATGGTCCATTCTTTACTTTTTGGAACTCCCCAACTTACGGGAGGAAGAATCAGAGGATATTTTGCCCGGTTTTTGCTCAGCAGTATCATGATTGCTGTCGTTATCCGACTTATTCTTTTGATGCGTGAAAGTAGAAATAAGGACCTTATCAACGAGCAGCTCAATTCCGCTTATCTAAAAGCACAACTGCAATTGCTTCAGGAGCAGCTTAACCCGCATTTTCTATTTAATACATTGAGCAGCCTTTCTGCTATAGTAAGGGAAAATCCAAATCTGGCCCAAAACTATATTCTCCATCTTTCCAAAATCTTCAGATATACGCTGGCTCGTTCAGGTAACAATATGGTAAGTCTCGAAAAAGAGCTTGAGCACCTGAAATCTTATATCCAACTGGTAAAAATGAGGCTGGAAAATGCTTTTCAGATTCATATCAATATCAGCGAAGATTGTATAAACAAACAAATTCTTCATTTATCACTGCAACCTTTGGTGGAAAATGCTGTTAAACACAACAAAGCTACCCTTTCAAATCCTTTAACTGTAGAGATTTATGAAGAAGACAAATGGCTTATTATCCGAAATAATCTCCAGCCCTCCATCAGTGAGGCAGAAGGCACCGGGCTTGGTCTTACCAACCTGAATGAGAGATACAAACTTCAATTCCATAAAGAAATAGAGATTTTCCAGACGAAAGAATATTTCATCGTAAAGCTTCCCTTATTATGAAAAAAAATTTACATATCGTCATTATCGAAGATGAAGCTGCAACCGCAAGAAATCTTGAGTATATTCTGAAAGAAATCAGCCCGGAAATCCAAATTGTGAAGACGTTACCAAGTATAGCAGAAGCAATGGATTGGTTTACATTGAACGATAGTGATTATGATCTGATATTTTCGGATATCAGACTTTCTGACGGATTATCATTTGAAATCTTTAAACAGATCAATATAGGAAAGCCCGTTATTTTTGTTACGGCATATAATGATTATGCGATCGAGGCATTCCGTAACAACGGTATTGATTATGTTTTAAAGCCTTTTGACACAGAAGAAATACAGCGGACTTTACTTAAATATAATACTCTTATTGCTGATAATTCAAAAAATGGACAGGACAAAACGGAATCTCTGCTACATGAACTACAGTATACAACAAAGCAATATAAAAAATCCTTCCTTATTCATTACTGCGGCAGGCTTATTCCTGTTGACGCGGCTAAAATCAATTGGTTCCATACCGCAAATGAAATAGTATACGCACATATGGCCGATGGCAGACAATATGTAGTGGAATTCACCCTGGAACAGCTGGAACATGAGCTCGATCCTACTCTCTTTTTCAGGGCTAACCGCCAATTCATTATCAACAAGAATGCTGTAGATACTGTAGAATATTTCTTTAATGGCAGACTGCTGGTCAAAATACATTCGCTACCTCAGGAACAGATCCTTGTCAGTAAAGCAAAAGCAATGCATTTCAGAAAGTGGCTGGATCAGTGATGACTTCACCCCTAGATTTAGACGGTTCACCTTTTTTTATATTAAAGTAAACATTGGGTATTGCTACATTTGTTTCATTAAAAATTAAAATTTTCCAAGATGCTTTTAAAACAAAAACTTTTACCAATTCTTATAACAGCATTTCTATGTATGACATTTACAAATGTATTGGCACAGACAAAAAAATTAAAGGATACTACTCCTGAACAGCGTGCAAAGATGCAAACGGAATGGATGACAAGTAAATTAGCATTAAATACAAAGCAGGTTGAGCAGGTCTCTGCGCTTAACCTTCAGTATGCCCAAAAGAATGATCCGATTCTGCAAAGTAATGAAGGTAAACTCGCTAAATTCAAAAAACTGAAAGCTTTACAGAAAGAAAAGTCCAATGCCCTGAGCCAAATTCTGGATGCAGGACAATACAAAAAATATGAGGAAATTAAAGATCAGATGGTTCAACATATTAAAGACAAAAGAAAATGAAAAAGCTATTCTATCCATGGGTAATGATTTTGTTCATTACCACTTCTGCATGCTCTCAAAGCACTAACGACACTGACGAAACTACTCCTATTCAGCCAAATCTGGTCAACAATCTTCAGGGACCTATACAAAAACCGGCATCAGGATATGGGGCAGATGGCAACTATGAAGTAGCTGAAATTGATTTTAATAATCCACAATATGCAGGAACACAGGTTTCTATTTTCTATCCTAAAGGAATTACTTCTCCCAGACCTACTATATTCTTTTCACATCCGTTTGGCGGTGAAGACAAGGATTATAATATAGAGCTGTATAACTTTATTGCCAAGAAAGGTTATGTGGTAGTATTTGTGCCTTATCGCACCATTGATATCAGTGTTGATCACCGTTACCAAACCCTTTGGGAAGGCTTCGTAAAAGCTGCCACAGATTATCCTAATATTATTGATACTCAGAAAGTAGGATTTATGGGACATTCTTTCGGCGGTGGGGCAACTATTGATCTTGCCTATAAAGCATTTACGGAAAAAGGTTGGGGACAAAACGGACGTTTTCTTTTCACCATGGCTCCATGGTATTCTTTTAACTGGAACAGTACATTAACCACCCAACAGCAATTACAGAGCTTCCCTTCTAATACCAAAATGATTACGCAAGTCTATGACGAGGATGATGTCAACGATCACAGAATGGCAATCGATATCTTTAAAAACATCAATATTTCTAATGCTGAAAAAGATTTCGTTTATATTAAATCCTCCACTGTTAACGGATACAATTATGTAACAGACCACGCAATGCCAAGTTCCCGAAAAGTATTTGATGCATTGGACTATTATGGTGTGTACCGGCTTTTGGACGCTATGATGGATTACAGCTTTAATGGTAATGCCATTGCCAAAAATGTGGCTTTAGGTAATGGTTCTACAGCTCAGGTTACCATGCCTTCTTATAACGGACAATCGATGACTCCGCTTGAAGTTACAGATAATCCCACACCAAAATATCCACAAGGAAAATATCAGTTTCAATGCGGAGACAGCACTAATCCTCGAATTTCTTACTGCAACTAATATGAAAAACAGTCTTTCTTGAATAAAAACACATTAAAATAATAAATAAAAAGACTTTCCCACTATGTGGAAGGTCTTTTTAATGATGAAAAACTATTTACTTTAGCGGATCGAAAAATATGATCAATTAATAGTATATTGTATTCAAAAACAATTAACAATGTCTGTCAAACATCAGGTCGAAAATCAAACAAAAAAATTCAAAAAATTCTTCGGTCTTTTAGGTCCCGGACTGACAACGGGAGCTGCTGATGATGATCCTTCAGGCATTGCTACCTATTCTCAGACAGGAGCTCAGTTTGGCTATGGTCAATTATGGACAGCCCTCTATATGCTTCCGTTTATGACTGCCGTGCAGGAAGCCTGTGCAAGAATAGGAATGGTTACCGGTAAAGGACTTACCGGAGTTATTAAAGAGCATTACAGTAAAAAAATCCTATACAGTTCGGTAGGATTGGTTGTCATTGCCAATACGATCAATATCGGAGCTGATATTGGGGCCATGGCAGCTGCCGCACAATTAATTATTCCTGCTGATATTGTTATACTAATGCTGTTTTTTACAGTTAGTATACTTACATTAGAGGTCTTCACCAGTTATCGGGTATATTCAAAAGTTCTTAAATGGCTGGCATTATCACTTCTTGCCTACCCACTTACAGCTTTTATTATTGATCAGCCGTGGAAAGAAATACTAAAAGCATCTATTGTTCCTCATTTTGAATTTTCTTTCAATTTTCTTTTTATAATCACCGGAGTATTTGGGACAACGATTACACCTTATATGTTCTTTTGGCAGGCTTCCCAGGAAGTAGAAGAAGAAAATGAGAGAGGTCTGATTCAAGATGGAAAGCCCAACATCGGATGGCGCCATATTCATGCAATGAGAAAAGATAATAGTATAGGAATGGTCATCTCTGAATTTACAACATGGTGTATTATATTAGTCGGAGGAACGGTTCTGCATAGCGCTCATATAACAGATATTAATACTGCGGCTGATGCAGCAAAAGCTTTAGAACCCCTGGTGCAATCATTTCCAAATTCGGGGTTGATCTCAAAAATCATATTTGCTACAGGAATCATTGGGTTGGGATTACTTGCCGTACCCGTTCTTTCAGGATCGGCATCATATGCGGTTTCCGAAGCTCTCAACTGGAATGCTAGTTTAAACCTGAAATTTGCAAGAGCAAAAGGATTTTATATGGTTATTATTATCTCTACACTTATTGGTCTGTGCATGAATTTTATTGGGATTAATCCTGTGAAGGCTCTTGTTTACACAGCTGTTCTCAATGGCGTAGCTGCTGTGCCTCTCTTGTTTCTTATCATCAGAATATCTGCAAGTGAAAGTATTATGGGAGAATTCAAAAGCAGGTGGCTTTCAAAAAGTTTATTATGGGTAACTTTTATATTTATGGCTACAGCGTCAATTGCAATGTTTTTTACAATCTAAAATAAATCCGAAAATAATACAGACTGTGTCGTATATGTTAATATTGCCGCTTTCAGGATTATCAAAAAACAAAACATCTGCAATATTACTCTAATGAATATTTGGAACTTTTGTAAGAATATTTTAAAATTACATTAATGTTTAAGTACGTATCTTCCTTTTGCCTTTCCTGTGAGAATCTCATCTAGTTTGTCAGGCAATTCCTCTAATCCGATTTCTGTAATAATATTTTCTAAATTTGAAAGTTTCCATTCATTAGACAATTTTCCCCAAATTAAGTTTCTTACTGATAAAGATGCTTCAACAGAATCAATTCCTGCCAAATGAACCCCTCTTAAAATAAATGGAAATATAGACGTATTCACTTCTGTAGATCCTGTCATTCCACAACAAGTAACAATACCTCCATACTGAGTAGATTTTACCATCCCCGAAAGAATCGCTCCGCCAACGGTATCAATTCCTGCAACAAATGTAGGTTTAGCAAGTGGTTTGCTATCATACATTTCAATGAAATCATTTCTGTTGATCACTTCTTTCGCTCCTAAAGAGTTGATTAAATACTCATTTTCTTTTTTTCCCGAAACTGCAAGTACGTCAAACCCTATTTTCGCCAAGATAGACACCGCAATACTTCCAACTCCTCCAGTAGCTCCGCTCACAACAACTTTTCCATTTTCTGAATTAACAGTGCTCGACTGCAATATTTGACAAACGGATAATCCTGCTGTCAAACCTGCTGTTCCATAACTCATTGCCTCTTTCTCTGTTAGTTCGGCAGGTAAATGAACTGCCCATTTTTCGGGAATACTGATATATTCACCAAATCCACCCCAGGTGTTCATCCCTAAATCAAAACCTGTAACCAAAACCTTACTTCCAATTGGAAATTTTTTTGAATTAGATTCAGCAACAGTTCCCACAGCATCAATACCCGGAATATGCGGAAACTTACGAGTTACTCCTTTATTACCTGAAGCTGACAATGCGTCTTTAAAGTTAATCGATGAATAACTCACTTTTATCAAAAGGTCATTTTTAGGAAGCTCTGACAAGTTTTTTTCCTTAATTTCTTTTGTAAACCCAATTGTACTTTCATTTATAACTAATGCTTTAAACGTATTATCCATTACTTTTTTGAGTAAATTTATTTAACTTTACATTGTAAAACAAGTACTTACATTCAATTCAGCTACTGAAACAAAGTACAGTTTTACTGACTATCAGAAGAAAAAATGTATGGAATTGCAAAAAATTGAAATAGACGAAATCGGAGAAACAGAAAATAAATGTCCATCCGATGTATTTTTACAAATAATAAAAGGTAAATGCAAAACAACCTTAATTGTTCTCATAAAAAAAGGCAGAAACAGGTTCGGAGAATTAAAGCGAACTCTTCCCACAATCAGTGAAAGAATGCTGGCTCGGCAATTAGAAGAATTAGTAAAAGACGGAATTCTTACACGAAAATCATTTGGAGAGGTTCCTCCAAGAGTGGAATATTATTTAACCGATTATGGCGAAACCATTTATCCAATTATCAAAGAGATGAGGAAATGGGGATATAAACACATAGAGGGATCAATCAATCTTTAAATTGATGTGGATTACATATTATTATATTTAAAGCATGATCTAATTCAAATAAGACAAGCTCTTAGACTCCTTATTTTCAGTGAGAGAAATTCCCCAAAAATAAATCCTCAATATAGCATTTGTATATTTATCCCTTTGAGCTTTATTAATACTCTTCCTTCCTAATCGCTTTATATGAGTTCGTAGATCAAGGAACTTCCGCTCAATATGATTGGTCTCTCTTCGTTTTGTGCTGTGAAGATGCTTAGGAATTAATTTAGGATAGATATTCAAACGATCACTATATATCTTTTTTGGATTTGCATAAAGTAAAGTATCTATAATACATTGTAGCGTCTTGGTCGTTCTTCTCCCAAGTTTATAGTCAATTACTTTCTTTGTCTCTCTACAATACGCTGCAACTACCCACCGCTCATTGGTTTTACTTTGAGTGTATGTTTTTAATTCATCAATTTCGATTGTAATATTCTGAGGGATTGGTGGCTTAACAACTTTAGAAGCGATTTTTAAAATCTTTTTTAGTACAGTCGTCTTACTGACATTAAGTAATCTGCTAATACCTCTAATACCAACTCCTTCTTTTATCAGCTGTTGAATATTATGATTAGTACTTTTCTATTATGCACGATAAGAATATTTCCCAATGAACTTCTTTTTGCATTTTTTGCACTGATAGCGCTGCTTATTTTGTGATGTTATTCCTGCCTTGATACAGTAGCTGTAATTACAGTGAATACATCGATTTCGCCGTTTATTCATAATGATTTAAAGTAAATTAGTAACTCCACATCTGAACCATCAGCTTTTGGACTTATGCATTCCGGAGTCGCTATTTTGCTTTTTAGTCGGCAAAAATAAAAAACGATGAACTATAGTACATCGTTTTTTTTATTATATCTTTATATGGTATTGATAATCAATGAAGTTAATTAAAAACTCCACA
The DNA here is from genome assembly GCF_022488405.1 of Chryseobacterium sp. Y16C. Taxonomy (NCBI): domain Bacteria; kingdom Pseudomonadati; phylum Bacteroidota; class Flavobacteriia; order Flavobacteriales; family Weeksellaceae; genus Chryseobacterium; species Chryseobacterium sp. Y16C. The sequence goes on along the minus strand of NZ_CP092711.1, from coordinate 4,431,824 downwards.
TCTGTACCATTACCCTTTTTTAAACAAGATTAAGATTGTTTGTTTTTACTGGTGCAAATATATGTCTTTTTTTGTCTCTCACAAATATTAAGTAGCTTAAATGAACCTAATAAATTGTATTTATCTTAATATCAGAGAGAAAAAAAATAAAAAAAAATCCTCCTATCTAAATCAACTAATAAAAATTGGTCATTGTCTAATAATTTGCCACAACTTTAATCTCATCTTTTTTCACTTTAAAAGAAGAAATTAAACCTTGATTACTAAGATTATTTACAAACTCATTATTGTAATCATTTAAAGGTATTGTTGGCCTTTTTCTACTAATAGCAATTTCAGAATATGGATAAGGTAAGATTTTAACCAAATTGCTAATGTCCTCTACAGATAGCTTTTCAAATTGAATATTAAATAATTTTATTCTATTTTCTATTGAAGTTGCGTTTCTAAATACTCCTTCTAAAACTTGATACTCCAAAGGAATGTAGGCAGAGTTTGAAAGTATAGTACAAACAATTATAGAAATATCTTTATTATTGATAATCACATCAGAATCAATCTTCTTAATTATTTCAATTTTAGTTTGATGTGTTATTTTACTCAAATCACCTAACAACAAGATAATATCTTTTTCGTCCAAAGAATATTTTTCAAAATCTTCTATTAATTTGCCTTGATGATTTGCTATAAGATCAATATGATGATCTGGAAATTTTTCCTTGAATAAGTTATAATTTGTTTCTGAAAGCAACAGAATTTTCTCAACAAGATATTTTACCTTTTCAGCGCTCATATTTTCAAAACCAAGCTCAGCTCTAGTGTAGATACTGTTTTCTAGCAATTTTTTATAATTCTCATCTGATAATTCATTGCATAACAATATTTTTCCTCTAAACTCAGCATAATCAAAATCTCCTTCCTTATCCATTTTCTCTTTCGACAGTTCGATATAGTTTTCTTCATTATTCAGAAAGTCTATCAACGGTTTTTCTATAGAGGAATCACAGTCAATGTAGTAATCTATAACATTATTCCAATTAGAAATAACTTTATTAGTTTTAATAAGCATTGTTTTAATTTCCAATTCTTCAATATCTGATAAGTCTGAAATTTTAAAGTCATACTTATACATTACTTCCAATTTTAAATTTTTGTTTAAAAAAGTATCATTTGAAAGTAAAACAAATGACTCTTCGGGTTCTTCTGTATTATCTTCCAATTTCAGAAAAACTTTTTTAACATAACTATTTATGTCACCTTTTAAATAACTAATAAGATCTTCACAATTTGAATTAAGGATTGAATTGTAATGAGCTTTTCTCAAATCATTCACTTCTATTTCAGAACTATATTCAAGAATCATAGCTTCAATATTTTCGGCATTTATCTGATAGTTATCATTTTTATAAACGTAATCGAATAACTTTTTGGTATCTTCTGTAGCAGGGTTTAAATCCGAGAATTTTACATTCAGTTTTTTGAACAACGAAGAGATTTTATCAAAATAATCATTCTCACCAGTATTTTTTATCATCGATAAGAAATATGGTTTTTCCTCAATCAAATCTTTTAGCAAATCATTATTTTGGAATTTCACCATATCTTCGACAGGAACAAACTTTATCAAAAGTTCCAAATAATAGTTTTCTTTTTCTTCTGTATAATTGCTTTCATTGTATAGATAATCAATTAAGCCAGTCCAAGATTTACAAATAGATTGCATAAAAATCTCTATTGGGATATTTTCTCTATGAATATAAGAATCAATGAACTCAATAGAATTTCCCTTTCCATTACTTAAGACATTTATGATACTGTCAAACAATGTTTTATATTTACTATAATTGTTACCGAGAAAATTTAATAAATCAAAATTCAATATATTATCTCTTCTGAAATATTTTTCAGGTATTTTACCTAGTAAAGTTTCAATATTTGTCAATTTATAATCAAATGCTAGCAGTTCCCCACTCTTTACTTTCTTCTCGAAGAGGAAATCATCCCTTGTCAAACTTACCTCGTGGAACAAAGAAATGTAATCATTATAATTCTCATTCAGATAACCATTGATTAGCAAATTACGCATTAAAGGGCTATCAGAAAAATCATTCAAATAAGCAGTGATATCAATGTGTTCAAAAATTTGTTTTACATCCCAAGATTTAACTTCCTGTTTTCCGTTTTTAAGTTTTTCAATCTCAGATTTAAGATTATGAATTCTATCATTGGTCTTGTCTAAAATCAACTGTTCTCTTTCAGAATAAGTAAAGTCAGGATTGACTTCCTTCCCAATATCTGCAAAAGAGAAACTAGTGTTATTTGCGCCTAATCTATATTCACTACCATAATTATGTCTATAGAAATAATAATTTATTTTGTCTTTTTCAATTAACAATTCAAAATTATCGTCTTCTATCAGTTGGAAAAACTTTTTATCTCCATCCAGGTTTAGTGATGTTGCGTCCGGAATTTTTTCTTGAATTGCATTAATATAAATTGCCCGTAATTCTTTTACAGAGCTAATAAATTCGTCTTCAATATCTTCTATACTTGTCTCTTTTTTATCAATTTCCTTATCAATTTCCTCTACTATGCCAGTAATATATTGATTTTTGTTATTTATAAATTGGTAAAGCATTCCTTCTCTTCTATGCAACTTCATAAAATCATTAGGAAAAAGATTTTTGTAAGTAATAATTGCAAAAAGTTCCTCAGGTTTGGTTACAAATTCAGAGTTAAGAGCGTCACGGTACAGAACAAACTCGTGAAAAATATTAATAAGCAAACGCATATCTATATCATCAATAAAAGTGATGACATCACTAATAAATTCTTTGGATAAAACCGTTTGTAGTTTCGCTTCCTTAATGAGTTTTGATAACTGCTCGTCAGCATTAGAAGGATTGATAAATGGTATTATTGGAATAATATAGTCAAAGAACTTCACCCTTTCGTTTTTATCCTTAAACATATCATCCTTAATGGCATAGAAAAAGTTTATTTTTTCGTTCGCTCTCTTATCTTGTATAGATTTCGAATTATTAAGTAAAATATTTATTTCTCTAAGCTTTGTGAAGATATCGGTATTTTCAAATCTATCTAAATCTTCAATTACAATTACATTATATTCTGTTCTTTCGAAAAAATAAAGAATCTCTTCAAGATGTTCGTTGAAAACAGACTTGTCAATATTATCTCCTAGCTCAACTTCACCTTGTATATTTAGTTTATTGATTTTAGAATTACTGAACAACCTTACTACGGTTTTAGAAAACATTCCGATTCCAAAAAAGAATATGATAAATACTAACCACGCTATTAAATCAATATTTTTCAATCCCCAAATCCAATTACTTGGATTGATTTTATTGATATAGTCAAACTTGAAAAGAAGGAAAATGCTGGAAATCCACATAACTAATCCAATCGCAATCGACCAATTTTGCCAGTTGCGTTATTAATAATACGTTTAAATCTAGAATCAGGAATTTCAGTTGGCTTTACGTGATAAAATATCTGTTGTAAAATACTTACCTCAAGTAACCTTTCTAAATCTTCAGCCTCATTAGAATCATTGAATGACGCCAACGAAATATTCAGATATTTATAATCAGGATTTAAATGCTGAAATGTTTTAATAATAGTGCTTTTACCGGAACCATATGCACCTGTGATAGCAATATTGGTGATGTTTGGTTCATCAATCGCATTTTTAATTGCGGTAAGATAAGGCTGAACTCTTGCAACTTCTTTCTCATCCGTTAAGATTTTGGGGGCTAAAGAACTTATACTCTTTCTGACAAGAGTTTCTGGTTCTTTTTGTAATCCGATTTTTTGAAGTAAAGATTTCAGCATTAAGTAAACTTTTTATCTGAAACTCAAAAAATACTCCTTCACCAATATATAGAACTAATTGTCAGAAAGTGATACTAATTAAACATTCATTAGTAGGTCATTTTGACCGATTTTTAAATAATCTTAATTTTGGCAAAAATTTAATAATCATCTCCAAAGTTTAACCACCGCTCTCCCCTGCATTTTCCCGTTATAAATTCTATCAATATATTCGGGTATTTCTTCAAGACTTATTATTTTTGCCAAATCCTTTAGCTGTTGAGGTTTCCAATGTGTTCCCAAATTTTCCCATACAGGAATTCTTTTTTCCAAGGGAATTTCCACACTGTCAATTCCGATGAGTTGAATTCCTTTAAGAATAAAAGGAAAAACGGTTGTATTAAGTTCTCCGCCGCCTACCATTCCGCAGGTTGTCACCACGCCTTCATAATGGAGACTTTTGATTAAAGTTGCCAAAATATTGCCTCCCACTGTATCGATAGCCGCCGAAAAACGGGGTTTAAGCAACGCCTTACCGCTATTATCTTCAAAATCCTGTCTTGAAATGATCTCAGCTGCACCCAATGATTTCAAAAAAGGAATTGCTTCTTCTTTTGAGCTGATTGCAGCCACCTGAAATCCTAATTTTGCTAAAATTGCAACCGCCACCGAACCGACTCCTCCGGTAGATCCACTAACTGCAACAGTCCCTTTTTCAGGCGTGATTCCATTGCGGAGTAATGCCTGTACTGAAAGACCTGCGGTAAAACCAGCAGTACCATAAATCATCGCTTCTTTAGCTGTAAGACCTTCCGGTAGTTTAATAATCCAGCTTTCAGGGACAACAATGTACTGCCCAAATCCTCCGTTGGTATTCATTCCCAGATCAAAACCTGTTACCAACACCTGATCTCCACTTTTCCAGAGTGACGAAGAGGAGACTTCAACCGATCCCGCTGCATCAATTCCCGGAGTGTGGGGATAGTTTCTTGTCACCCCTTTGTTTCCTTTGGCAGATAATGCATCTTTGTAATTCAGAGAACTGTATTCGACTCTTATCAATACTTTCCCATCAGGAATATCCTCAATTTGCTTTTCTACAATTGTTGAGCTGTACGTGCCATCTTCCTGCTCTGCAGTTTCTAACGCCTGATATGTTTTTGCCATAATAATTATTTTATATAAAGTTAGTAAATAGCAGAAGATTCTTTACCTTGAAACTTCAACTGACGGAAGCGACTGTTTTCACTTAGTAATTCGATATCATAACCGCTTTTTTCATTAAGATAAATTTTAATTTCTGCGTTTACAAGATTTCCGGACATCAGATGCCCCGCAAATTTTCTATCATCCGAAATAAAATGAAAATGAAACGGAGAAAGATCAACGTTACTTAATAATGATGGCGTAAAATAACCCACCATTGTTCCTTTCATATTTTTTGCCTTGTACTGAGGCCTCACTTTCATTAATGTTGCAAGCTCAGTCGTATCTTCCGGAGAAACAGGATCTGCACCTCCTACAGTGATCTCTGACCAAGTTCCCTCAATTTTGATCGCATATGGTAGATTTTGAGTGGTTAATAACGACTGAACTTTATCTTGTAATTCCTCAAAACTTCCTGTAAAAGATAAGGTTTTCACATCATCTGCATTAAAAAATGTGAGTGAAGTAAATGGAGATTTAAGATTTTCTGAGGCTACTTCTACTTTTCCGGAGGGTGGAATCCTGTAAATAATTCCATCCAGGGCAACAAGTTCTCCGTTGAGATGATTAAATGTTCCCAGCCCGAAATCTCCGTGTGCTTTTAATTCTTTCACCGTATGAGCGCCTTCGTAAATTCCTCTGCGCATAGCATCAATCATCGAATAATGCCAGATTCGATCATCCTTAGATTTTTTCTTGATTTTATCAGGATGCTGTTGTGCATTAGCAGAAAAGGAAAAGAACAAAGCCAAAAGAGACAAATTAAAAATTGTTTTTTTCATAATATTTAGGAATGATGTTATCTAAAATGTTTGATAAAACCTATTTCTTTTCATAATAATTATCCTTTCCCTCAATCCAGTCTTTTCTTGCCGGGCTGAAAAAATCGATGTCAATCGTATCGTCCTCCAACGCCGTAAAACTATGAGGAACATTCAGTGGAATGATGATTCCGTCTCCGGCTTTTACGATATATTCTTTATCCAGAATTTTCACTTTTACACTCCCTTTTGTAATCAGAGAATACTGTTCGTTCGAGTGCTGATGGGTTGGAACCACCGCTCCTTTTTTATACGTAAAATATCCGATAGTTCCCTGTTCACCGGAAATCATTCCTCTCGTAAGAAGTTCGTTAACAGGTTTTGTTGGTAATTTTTTTAAGGTAAATGTCTGAACATTTTGTGCAGAAACTGATACTGCAAAAAATAAGCTTAAGTAAAATAATATAGTTTTCATTTTATTGATTTTTAATTAAAATTGTTCTTGCTGAATCTGATGCAATTATCAATCCTCCCGCAAGCATAATAATATCTTTTATGACCAACCTTCCTGCTCCCGACAGATAGGGAAATCCGTGTTCGGAACCTCCCAAATCAGGCACATAGGCTTCAGGAGTAGTAACCAGAAAGGAAAGTGTAACCAGAGACATCCCGAAAGTGAGTAAACCGCCCAGCAAACCTATTTTTGGAAACCAGATTCCCAGCAGTGTCAGTAAACCGATGGCAACAATTGCTGTTCCCAATCCGTAAGCAAAAGTGTAAGTTCCGTTTTCAGTATTCCATTTAATATTGTCAGGGACAACTTCACCTTCTTTATTTTTATGTAAATTGTATTCACCTGGATGATTGTAAAGAAAGTTCATCACCGGACTGTTTGCCACAAAAGGAACAATACCGTCAGCTTCGTATTGGAAAGCTTTCAAACCTCCAATCCAGGCCATTACCACAAAAATCGAGATCCTTAAAAAGTTGATAAAATACTTTTGGCTGTCAGCGATTATTTGAATGATGTTTTTCATTTCATTAATTTTAAATCTTAATTTTAAAGACTTTAAAAGGCTTTTTAAACTGCGCCGCCCCATCGTGAAACCAAGGCATCAGCTGAATCTGAGAATTGGAAATGTATAAATATCCATCGTCAGAAATACTGTAGCTGTCGGGCCAGATCAGCTTTTCATCGTCTTTTATAATCGTCTGCATTTTCAGATCCGGAGTAATTTTCACGATTGAATTTTTCTCCAAATCTCCCAAATACAGGTTTCCTTTTTTATCGAAAATCATCCCGTCTGTGGTGATGAATTTCCCCAAATCTTCTACGCTTTTGTTTAAAACAGTTTCATCGGTTTTAAAATCTCTCAACAAATCGGTTTTAATTCTGTACAAACGGTTATCTGTAAGCGGTTTGTAGTATAGATATTGCTTATCCGGAGTGAGCGCAATACCGTCAGAATTCACTTTCAGCAAAGAACCGTCGCCTTTTTTAAGTTCTGTTCCCAAAGGTGAAAAATGATAGTTCGGGTCAGATTTCACGGATGGAGAATTGGCTAAAACCAATCTTGAATCTCCTGTATGAATATTCAAAATCACGATTCCTCCTGTATTTGAATTGCTTAAATACGCAAAACCATTTTCATTATCCACGCGGATATCATTGATGTAGACATCTTCGCTCACCACATTTTCAGGAAATCTGTAGATTTTCTCAATTTTGTTGTTGGCTAAATTAATTTTGACCACTTTACTGCTGTGTTGATACACTTTTCCCAATCCGATTCCGGCAGCATCTACTACCCAAAGAAATCCTTTGTCATCGGTAACTACAGACTGTACAGTTACGAATTTATTCTGTCCGTCTTCGCCTTTTTTGAAACTGTTCCATTCCGCATCAGGATACGGAGCCGGTTTCCCATCTTTCACCTCAACCACGGAATAAGAATGGGTGTCCAGCCAATAAGGATAATTCACAAAAACCCGGTTATCTTTTGCAACGGCAACACCCGTTAACTGATACGTGCTGTCTGAGAAAACCTCTTCTAACTGTGCATTTTCTTCGGTCGAAACTTCGCTATTTGGCACTTGTTTCGGCTGTTTGGAAGACTCCTTGCAGGCTGCCAATGAAACCAATGCCATTGCCAGTACTGCTATATTTTTTAAGTTCATTTTGATAATTTTAAATGATAGATTTTACAAAGTCACCACGATTTTACCAACTGTTCTGCCCGTTTCCTGTTCCAGATGTGCTTCTCTCATTTGTTCGAAAGGAAATATTTTTGAAACGTGAGGTTTTACAGCACCGCTTTCCAATAAAGAAGCAATCTGTTTCATATCTTCACCGCTGGACTGTACTAGAATGAAATAGCCTTTTACGCCTTTGGATTCTGCTTTTGATGTCACCTGCTCATTCAAACCTGTCGGAATACTGATGATGGAACCGCCTTCTTTCGTCACTTCAAGAGAATGGTCGATATTGTCTCCGCCAATGGTATCCAACACAAAATCAAAAGTTCTGCCTGCTGATTTCCAGTCGAAACCGTGATAATCAATATGTGAATCTGCGCCTAAACTCAGGACAAAATCTTTGTTTTTTGCGGAAGAAGTTCCCGTCACTTTCGCCCCCAAATGTTTAGCAATTTGTACCGCAATATGTCCCACCCCACCCGAAGCAGCGTGAACCAAAACATTTTGCCCTTCCTGAATATTCGCATGGTGAACCAAAGCCTGATACGCCGTAAGCGCAACCAAAGTGGAAGCTGCAGCGTCTTCAAAAGAGATGTTTTTAGGTTTTAAAGCCAGTTGATTGGCCGGAGCTGCTACATATTCGGCATAAGCTTTTCCGTGTCCGGGGAAGTTGACCATTCCGAAAACCTCATCGCCCACTTTAAAAGCTGAACTTTTAGTTTCTTCAACAATTCCGGAAATATCCCAACCCAAAATGAGTGGATTTTCTGTTTTGATTCTTCCGTAAACTCCTTTTCCGGCACGGCTTTTCACATCTACCGGATTAATACTGATGGCTTTTATTTTTATTAATACTTCGCCTTCGTTTATGGTTGGTTTTGCCAATTCTACGTATTCTAAATTTTCTACGCTTCCGGCTTCTTTTAATACAATTGATTTCATAATGTTGGTATTTTTTAATGTTATTTATTTGAATTACTTTAATTTAAATCTTGAACTGAATTTAATTTCTTAATGGTTTCGCATTGATTTTCAGCTTGTAAATCACGACCGGAAATTTCACTTTGCTTTTTCCGTTCTGAAATGCTGCCAAACGGTTCAACTGACCTGTCGGAATCACAGATAACCATTGTCATCAATCCATAAAGCGTCTGCCCAAAGCAATTTTTTGTCTTTAATAACCAGGCTTTCTTTTCCGTCCGGTGATATTTTGATGATTTCACTTGTATTGACGTCGCTCACATAGATATTTCCGTCTGCATCGATGGCTGTGCCTCCTGTTGATTGGGTTTCATAGAATAATTCTACTTTTGAAGCCAAATCTTTTTCGGATATATTTTCATCATTCAGGTATTGCGTTTCCACTCTCCAAAGCGGACCGCTTGCTGGCTGGAAATACAGCCATTTTCCATCGGGAGAAATCTCCAATTGGTCTGCGTGGATTCTCACTTCATTTCCTTTTTCATCTTTCATAATTTTTCCTTCTGCTTTTATGGGTAAATTATCGGTGGTTGAAGGTTGATTTTCCAAAACCCTTCTACCTTTTCCTGTTGTTTTATCCAAAATAATTAAAGCCGGTTCGCCTGCATCCGTCAGATAAATTGTGTTTCCTAAAATTCTTAAATCATCAATAAAAGTTGATGGTTTTGCCATTCCAGAAAGTGGAATGATCTGTTGAACGGTATTGGTTTTAATATCAATCGAAACCAATTTTAATGCATTTCCTGATAATGGATTTTGACCCATTGAAGGTGTTCCCGTGTCTACAATATAAAGCAAACCGTCCGGTCCTATTCTCAGTGAATTGGTTCTTACGAATTTCTCATTCACATCGGCTCCCGATTGCCAATTGTTCCAGTCTTCATTTGGATAAGGAATGATTTTCCCGTTTTTCAGAACTTCTCCGATTCTCATTCCTTTATCTCCTTCGATTCTTGGAAAATTAACAAAGATTCTTCCGTCCGAACTTGTGGTAACGCCGTTCCAGACAATATCTGATGTTGCTGCTTTTTCTAATTGTGCGTTCGCAATTCCGAAGAAAAGAAATAAGGTAAGAAGATTGAATTTAGTTTTCATTTTAGTTTGATTTTCAATGATTTTGATAAGTCAAAGGTAGAAGCATTACGGCTGAATAAATAGTCCATTTTGGGGAAAGAATAGCACAGATTTACAGAAAATGAAAAACCCTCCGCGATGGGAGGATTTAATTCTAAACCGTATAAAAAGCTTTCGGAACAAAGCGGTAACCTTTTCCATTTTTTTCAATAAAACCCAAACCGGGAAAAGGCAAATGGTCTCCAAAAAAAAGTTGTTTTGTCGATGATAATTTTTCGAGAACTTCTTTACGGGTTTTTACAGCCAGTTCAAAATCAGAATCAATTTGATTTCCCCATTCCGGATGTTCAATCAACATAATATGCTGAAAAGTATCTGCAATGTGCACCAATTCTTCTCCTTCCGATGAGATGGTAATTACAGTATGACCCGGTGTGTGTCCTGGAGCGTGTTCCAATTTAAGAAAGCCAAAAATATCAGCTTCATCTAAATAAAAATTAAGTTTTGTTCCGATGGGCTTGAAATGGTCTCTCGCAAACTGAATTTCAAAATCTGAAAACTGATTTTTTGTACCTTTTGAAAAATCAGGTTCATCAGACATCCAAAAGTTATATTCTGTTTCTGAAATATAATAATCGGCATTCACAAAAACCAATTTTCCGTCTTTATCAACAACACCTCCAATATGATCAGGATGAGCGTGTGTAAAGAAAATATCCGTGATATCCTGAGGGCTGATTCCTAAATTCTTAAGGTTTTCAATTAATTTTCCGGTGGAAGGAGATAACAGTACACCGCTTCCTGTATCGATAAGAATGTTTCTTTCTTCATTCATTACTAGAAGAATATTCCCTGCCAATTCTAATTTGTCTTCAAGAAGCCTATTTTTATCTAAAAAATTTTTGAGCTTCTCTTTCTCAATATTAGGTGCAAACATCGGCTGAATGTTTTCAATCTCGATAACTCCATCTGTAATTACAGCCAAATGAAGTTGTCCTAATTGGAATTTGAAATATCCTGAATTTTTAATGTTGTTGATTGTATTCATTTTTTTATAAATTTGTTGACACAAAATTAAAGCAAGTAACTATCCAAAAGATATTACTATCCTTTTAGATAGCACTATCTTTTAAGTAAGCAATGGATTATTATGGCTAGAGTAACTGACGGTACTGAACAAAAAACCTGTATGGAGATAATGCTTCCCATACAGGATGCATTGGAAATTCTAAAAGGAAAATGGAAATTGCCGATTATCGTTTCGTTATCTTTTGGAAGTAAAAGATTCAGAGAACTTGCAAGAGAAATTCCCAAAATAACCGATAGGGTTTTATCAAAAGAGTTAAAAGAATTGGAAACCAATCATTTAATTACAAGAACAGTTCACGAAACTTTTCCGCCAACGGTAGAATACGAAATTACTGACCACGGTTTGTCTTTGGAAAAAGTGATAATGTCTTTGAAGGATTGGGGATTAGTGCATAGAAAAAAAGTCACAGAAAAGTAGTTTTACTTGTCTGTGACTTTTATTTTTGATTAATTTTAACGACCTTAAATTCTCAAATTAAGATTGATTCTCGATACATTTTTCCTTCACTTTGTTGCGAAAAAACACTCGACTTGACGAATCCTACAAAGTATTCAATAAATTACTTAATTCATCTGCGATTTCCTAAATTCCAAAGGTTTCATTCCCGTTTGTTTTTTGAACAATCTTGTGAAATAAGAAGCATTTTCAAAGCCTAATTCGTAAGCAATTTCAGCGACTCCTTTTTCACCCAACCTCAACAGGTTTTTTGCTTCGGAAATTATAAAAATATGAATCAGCTCCATTGCGGTTTTTCCTGTTTCCTGCTTTAATAAATCACTTAAATATCTTGGCGACACAAAAAGCTGGTCGGCTAAAAAAGCAACATTCGGAAGTCCGTTTTTCTCCAATAAACCTTCGTTGATGTATTTTCTCAACGCATCATTGAATTTTGAAGCCGTCTTTCCGGTTACCTGTGCCCGGTCGATAAACTGTCGTTTGTAATATCGCTGTGCATATTTTAAAATCGATGAAATATGACTTAAAATAATATCACGGCTGTATTCATCAGGATTATTAAAATATTCGCTCTGAATTTTCGAGTGAAGTTCCAAAATAATCTGTTCTTCTTTTGGAGAAAGATGCAAAGCTTCCGTCACTTCATAATCAAAGAAACTGTATTTTTCAATTTCCTTGAAAAGTTCGTGACCATTCAGATAATCTTCGTGAATCATCAGCATATAGCCTTTTTCTTCAAACTCAAGATTTTTCATCTCGATAATCTGTCTTGGTTTCGCAAAAAACAGACAGCCGTTGTCGTGGTCATACGGTGTGCGGCTGTACATAAAAATCCCTGATTTTATTTTTTTGAAAGCTATCACATAACAATCTGTGGTAAACTCTCTGTTTCCCAATTTACACTCCGACTGACAGCCAATCATACTGAAAAGTGGATGTTCCGGAGCGTCCCAATGATTTCCCAAATGTAATTCGGTGAGGGTTTTGTAATGTTGCATCGGTTTAATTTTATCTAAGTTAAATTAATTTTACCGAAACTAAAAACAGAAATTATACTATCCTAAAAAAAGGTTGATGTATCCTGCCGTAAGCTCCGGATATTGATGCTGAGGACCGTGTCCCGCATCATTTAAAATAATATGCTGCATTGCAGGTGCATTTCTCAACAGCGGAAACCAGTTTTCTGTCGCAAAGCTGATGTCGTGGTCCCCGGAAATAACCAAAACGGGAGACTTCAGGGTTTTATAGCCTTCTCTGAAGTTCAGTTTATCTTCTTTCATTGTTCCGGAACCCGCAATATATCTCTGGAAAACCTCCATCGTAGAAGGAATTAACGAACGCTCTAATCTCTGCCCGATCCTGTCGTGAGATTCTTGAGCTGCCTGTCTGCTTTTTTCGGAAGCCGGCTCAAAGAACAGATAATATTCATCTTCCAGATCGTTAATCGGTTTTAAAGCGTGGTCAAAAAACACCTGCTCAATTGGGATTGCATTTTCTCCCGGAGGATTGGTTCCGATTAAAACAGTTTTTAATACTCTTTCCTGATTCTGAAAAGTAACAGCCTGCGCCACCAATCCGCCATAAGACCAGCCCAACACATTAAACTTATCGATTCCCAAATGGTCTGCCAAAGCCGGAACCGTACTCGCCACTTCTACAATATTCAAAGGCAATTCACCTTCTGAACTTCCAATTCCCGGATAATCAAAAAGAATGACTGTATTTTTTTCTGCCAAAGAATCTAAAAACAATGGGTCCCAAGTATCCATAATGCCTCTGAATCTGTTCACAAAGAACAACGGAGCGCCGGTTCCGAATTGTCTGTAAGCAATTTTATTGTTGTTAATTTCTGCGAATTTTGTTTCTGCGTTTAAGGCTGTCGTTTTCATAAGTATTAAGATTTTGTCTGTTATTTAATGATTCAAAGTTGAGAATATTTGGTTGAAATTAATTTCACAAATCAGCGGAACATTAGCACGAAAAAACGTTATTATTTATCCCGCCGATTTGGATTTAAATTTAATTAATGACCGTGAGCCGCGATACTCACTTCTTTCCAGTTTTGAATATCATTTAATCTTTTCGTGTAAACCTCATTCACAACGTGATAAGCAATTTTACCAAACAATAATCTTTGCGGAGGGTTTTGGTTGTCGATAAGGTTTAAAACAGGTTCTACTGTTGCTTCCGGTTTTCCCCAAGTGTCAGGATTATCGCCCGTTTCTGCAAATGCTTCACGCACCGGATTATAATCTGCAATATCCGAAGAAGTCTGAACTGCTGAAGCTCCTGCCCAATCGGTTGCAAATCCGTTAGGTTCAATTAAAGTCGTTTTGATTCCCAAATGCGCTGTTTCAGAACCAATGGTTTCGATTAAACCTTCCACCGCAAATTTTGAAGCATTATACAATCCCAGAAGCGGTAAAGTCGTTAATCCCAAAAAGCTGGAAATCTGAATAATATGTCCGCTTTTTTGCTTTCTCATTATCGGTAAAACGGCTTGTGCTACCCAAAGCGAACCGAAAAAGTTGGTTTCCATCTGTTCTCTAGCCTGCTCTTCCGTTGTTTCTTCCGTCGTTCCGAATAAACCGAAACCTGCATTATTGATCAAAACATCAATTCTTCCGAAATGTTTTTCTACTTGTTCCGTTACTTCAAAAACTTCTGAACGGTTGTTGACATCCAATTTTAAAGGAAGAATATTGTCGCCGTATTTATCTTTCAAATCCTGCAATGCAGCAATATTTCTTGCTGTTGCCGCTACTTTATCTCCTCTTTCCAAAAGTGCTTCAGCCCATAATTTTCCGAATCCTTTTGATGCTCCTGTGATAAAAACTATTTTACTCATTGTTTTAATTTTTTAGTGTTATTGAATGAAGCAAAGTTATCATCAAACCCATCCGAATAGGTAGCCCATTTTAGCTGAAAAATAGCACAGAAATACGTTTTGGAAAAAATTTCTCAATAAAAAAAGCCTTCCGAAAATACATCCGGAAGGCTTCCACTTAAAACTAAATACTTATTATTAAAACACTTCTTAAATAGCCTGTGCCAAAGGAAAATCAATAGAGACCTGAGTGTTGGCAAATACATAGTTGGTAAAGCTTCTTAACGCCACCAAAGCCGTCAGTTCGATCAAAGCTTTCTCGTCATATCCGGCGTTGAAGAAATTTTCTAAAGCTCCGTTTCCTGCATTGCCTTTATTATTAGCGATAGACTGCGCCAACTTAATCACAGCGTCTAATTTTTCCTCCGAAAAACTTCCTTTTCTGATTTCCAGCGTATCTTCTTCTGTAAAGCCTCTCATTTTCGCTAAAGTCGTGTGCGCTGCCAAACAGTAATCACATTCGTTAACTTGTGAAACGATTAGATTGATAGCTTCTCTTTCTTTTGCGGTAAATGATGAATCGTGAGCCAGAGAAGCTTCAGTTTCCAACATCGATTTTAAAGCGGATGATGAATAACCAATGGTTGCATACAAATTGGGAATTTTACCCATTTTTTTCTCTACAGATTCTAAAATGCTCTGTGCACCAAAACTTAGCTGCTCTTTTTCAGGTACTGAAATTGTTTTCATTTTTTTATGATTTAAAATTGTTTCATTCTGTTGATGCAAAGTTAAATCGGCTTAAAGCCTAAAATGTAGCTCATTTCAGCGGAAGAATAGCACAGAAATACGGAGAGGACTAGATACTTCTCTTTCGGTACGAAGTAGGTGATTTCCCTTTATACTTTTTAAAGATCCTGTTCAAATGGCTAGGGTCGGTAAAGCCAAATTCAAATGCTATTTCGCTGATGCGCATATCAGTTAGCATTAAACGGCTTTCAATGAGCTTCAACTTATAAAGCATAATGTATTGCTGCAAGCTTTCTCCGGTGTGTTTCTTAAAATATTCGCCCATATATTTTGGAGAAAGATGAAACTGTTCTGCTAATTGGTAGACTTTTAACTTCTCTGGCTCGAAAATATGTTGATGCAGATAATTGATGATGGGCATTACACCGGAAATTTTACCGTTGAACACTTCTTTTTCCTGCAAAGTAAGATTACGGGCAGCATAGGTAATAATGGTATTGATTAATTGTTGAATGACCTGCTCCTGATGTGGCGCCTGACTTTCCTTTTCCCGAATTAAAGCTTCGACAGCCGCACGGATAAACGGCTTGTCGGTAACGGTTTTTAGAATGCAACCCGGAAGATGATTGTGGCTGTTAAAAATATATTCCAGCTCACGGATGTTTTGGCTGTTTTGGGTTTTAAGATAATCGTTATTAAATCTGATAAAGAAAAACTGGCTCAACGATTGAACCTCGAAACTATGCAGATCCTCTGGAAAAATCAGGAATAATTTGTTGGGCGCATAAGGAAGTTGATGCTCATTGATGATTTGGACGCCCGTTCCTTCCATCACAAAAACCATCTCAAAAAAAGTGTTTTTTCGGGCTTTGGCGGTGTAATCCTGCGTTTCGAACCATTCTAATTCATAGGCACTGTATAAATTCTGCACTTCCATACCTGCAATTTTACAAAAAAATCCAGTAAAAAACCTTGTTTCCTTCCTAGTATTTAATTGAACTTTGTAAAAAACTTTATTATGAATGATATTGCTTATTTGATGCTGCGTCTGGTGGCGGGCATCAGTTTTTTCGGGCACGGCTTGGTACGGTTACCAAAATTGAATGCTTTTAGTCAATGGATGACTGGCAATTTTTCAAAATCAATGTTGCCACAAAATTTGGTTACACCTTTTAGCTACGCCTTGCCGGTGGCAGAATTCACCATCGGTATATTACTAATCTTGGGCGTCTTTTCTCCTAAAGTAATTATTGCAGGTTGGGTTGTAATGCTCCTATTAATGTTCGGCACTTGCCTTATAGAGAATTGGGAAGCTTTGCCGTCGCAAATGATACACGCCATCATCCTTATTGCGCTGTACCAATTCATCGCTGCAAACAGCATTTCATTAGACCAATTATTTAAAAAATAAAGATATGATTGACAGAAGAAAGTTTATCAAACAAGGCAGTTTGCTTACCACAGCAGGATTGGTAGCGACCGCCGTTCCATTTTCTGGAATGGCACAAAGCGGAAAAAATATGCAGGCAAAGCCAAAAGAAACCAAATCAAAGTGGCTGGATGGTTCCCGCTTGGTGGTTTCTGTTTCTATGCAGTTTGAAGCGGGCGGACAACCCGAAAATGCAGAGAGTCCTTTCCCTCAAAATATGGAAAAAGGCTATAAAGATTTGCCGGCTACAACTTGGTATGAGTACGGATATAAAGAAGGTATTCCTCGGATGTTGGATAACTGGGATAAATTGGGAGTAAAAATTACCTCACATATGGTGGGTAGTGCGGTGCTAAAAAATCCGGCATTAGCAAAAGAGATTGTAGATCGTGGTCACGAAGCCGCTGCACACGGAATGAACTGGGCAACACAATATACGATGTCATACAACGACGAGAAAAAATTTATCAAAGACGGTGTGGATGCCATCAAAAAAATTACAGGTTTTGATGCAATTGGTTATAATGCCAATTGGCTACGAAGAGGCGAAAACACCTTGAAGATTTTGCAGGAATTGGGATTCTTGTACCACATAGATGATTTAAGTAGGGATGAGCCTTTTGTTCAAACGGTCAACGGAAAAGCTTTTGTGACGGTTCCTTACACATTGCGTTGCAACGATATTCAACTGATTGACGGCAAAAATTTCTCCGCAGACCAATTTGTACATCAGGTTAAAATGGAATTTGATCAACTGTATGAAGAAGCCGCAAATCGCAGAAGACAAATGTCAATCAGCTTTCATGACCGCATTGGCGGCACTCCGCAAATGGTACAGGCAGCGAAAGAATTATTTACCTATATCCAAAAGCATGAAGGGGTAAGCTTTAAAAGAAAAGATGAAATTGCAAGAATGGCTTTGGAAGACAAAACGACCATAAGGGAGTAAACATTACAACCCTCAGTAGTCCACAAAATCAGAGAAATGTATAAGACATTCCGAAAAATCGAAAAGTAGATTCTATTAGCTTGTCGGAACTTTGTATTAGAAATTTTTGTTTCGTCGATCTTCCATACTGGTTTAGCAACATTATCATGAATAAAATACTTTGTATCTCTGTCTAAGCCTGTAAAAAAGAAATCTTTTGTTTTGCCGTTGTCTTTAAGTTTTGAAATAAAATAGTTTTTACTTACCGGCTTTCCTGTCTGCTTAACTGCCGAAGTAGTACCTCCCGAATTAAAATTAATAATAGAATCCTGAATGGATATAACATCATTATCTTTCACATAGAGGTCTTCGTACAAAGTCGCAATAGGTGATCTGACATGATGATATTTTACATGGACTTGCTGTGCAAGTCCATGTAAAAAAAACATTACGAAAAAAATCGTAAAAGCCATTTTTTTTAAATTCATAACTATTCAGCCGTAACAGTATAGCCTGCCTACGATAAATTCCATTTGACAATAGTTTGAAATACTTGACAAGATGAAAGCGTTGGAGCATCAGTTACGAACCATTGAGAGCCTGTCCAGTTCCCTTCACTATCATAAAAATTAACGTTGACTCCGCAAAGCTGAAAAGAAGTTTTAGTTTTTTCAATTTTTTCAACTTGTTTCTCTGAAATTTTTAAGTCAGCTGTTTTGGCACTTACTAACCCAGCTACTCCGAAGGCAGCTAATAAAATTGCTTTTTTCATAATTATTTATTTTTTTGATCGATCAAAAGTATTGATGAAAAAGGCTTGAAAATTTATATTTTAATATTTTGAATTTATATAATTTTAAGATTTCTAGATATGGTTGAGTTCATGTAACATTTAAAGTTCAATTTTATCTGCGTTGTTTTAGTACTGGAGATAAGATAGATTTAGGATTATAGTTGCTATTAGAAAACCTATTGATAGGCTTTTAAGTAATTGTGGTATTACTATGACATTGAACCTTGTATCACTTATCTTAAAATATGTTTGTTCTTTTTTTCCTTATTATTAAACATTGATATAATAAATTCTCAAAAACAACACTAAAAAGTGAAGTGTTAAAAAATTTTTATAACTAATATAATTTTTCGTAAATTTCTTGCTATAAAAGATAAATATTCATTATAAACTTTGCTTTTTTGCAATATTTGATGAACATGAATTCATTATCAATAGATAATATAAAACACAAATGAAAAGTATCATTATTAACTTATTATGTCTTTTAGTATTTGTTTCTTGTGAGAAGACCAAGAATCTTAATGCTAATGAGATAAAGCTCACCCAAGAAATCAATTTAGACCAAGGAACTGCGGAAAAAATTAAAGGATTGTCAATGGGTGTTTTTGAAGTGGCAAAAGGGAATAAAGACAGGGAGATTCTTTTTGAGTATTTTCGAAATCTCAAAAATTACTCAAAAAATTTACCGGCGGCAATAATAATTAGGGCAAAAGCTGAAAATGCAGATCTAATTGTCAAAAAATTCGCACGGGAACTGAAAGATAAGAAATTGATTGTTTACAAATCCGCAGAAAATTACGGTAATGAAGATGATATAATTACTATTCTCCAATCTAATAATAAGTTGGAACCATTGCTCTTTGAAGCAACAAATGGCGTAAACTATGATATTGACACCCAAATGATAATCAATAAATTAAAAGATTGGGATTCCAAATACGGGATTGAGCTGGAGGCAGTCGGCCCTGATTTTGTTTCTGGGAAGTTTAAAAATAAACCCGCAAACATTCCGAAATTTGCAAAAGAAGTCTATGATTTTTGTCCCGACATCGTAGACCAAGGTGTTGGAAGTATAGAGGAATTGGAGAAATCACTTGCAGATTCTAATGAATTTTTCCTTTGGTGGGACTAGTGTGTATCATTTCAAAGCAACAATTAAAAGAATCCTCATATTTTATTCAAATCCGCAATTTTTAGTGTCGATAAGTATTATCTATTTTGAAATTAAGATTTAAAGTTCTAATTCTTTCCCTATAAATTCTCAAGTAATAAACAAAATGAAAAAAATTCATTACCTAATTTTCAGCTTTTTTGCACTTGGATGCAATTCAAAATTAGAAAACAGTAATTCCATCGCCGTAAAACCTACTATAAATATAAAAAAAAGAAAATCCAACGGGACAGAAATCGTTAATAAACTGGAAAAACTCAATTTCTTTAATCTGACAGAAAAGTCTGACCTTAATGATGAAAAAGAGGAATTAGCCCGAGCTTATAATGAGAATAATTTTTTTGAAGGTGCACTCCGAGGAGAGACACTGGAATTTCTGGATAACCGTTTTTATTTTATTGATAGTGAAGAACTCTTTAAAGTTGGAGGCTTGATAAATTACTTGAAAACTGTAAAACCTGTCTTTGAGAAACTGGGCTTGAAATTAAATTATTCCAATGAAAAAAGCTTTCAAAATGAAAAGCATTGGAGACATACAATAGAATTGAACAGCAGAGAATATATTGCTTTTGACAATAATTTTAGTAAGCAGGATTGGAACATTGCTTACGTCATGTTTATCGAGATGTTGAACGAAGAATTAGAAATACAGAATAGTGAAGAAAGATTTTACCCTATATCATCCCAAAATGATGGAAGAATGGTATTGCTCACCAAAAAGCAATTCGAGTTCATAAAAGAAAATTATCCCAATGACAAGGAGCACCCTAAAGAATTGGCAGTTTGGAAAAAAGAAAATAATCTTTATTGATAAATCTCAGCTTAACACACATTTTAATTGTAAAAAAACTATGAATTTAATTTAAACTAATAATTACATGATCAAGTCTGCATTTACATTACTAATACTATTTGTATTAAATATATCTTGTACTAATTCAAATAATAATGATATGAAATTTTTGAAGAATTTATTCGGAAAAAACGAAAAGTCTGAGCCTGTAATAACGCCAAATGCTTATAGTTTAAGACTTGAAAAAACAGCGGAAATGCTTGATGAAAATTTATTTTGGAAGATTGTAGATTCATCCGTTAAAAATTCATCGAATCAAAATGAACAAGAAAAATATCTGGTTTCGGAGATATCAAAACTTACTCCAAAACAAATGGTAGGTTTCAGATTAAGAACCGATAAACTTCTTTATGATACCTATACCTCGGAAATGTGGTGTGCAGCTTACATTATGAACGATGGATGTTCCGATGATGGTTTTGAGTACTTTAGGAATTGGGTAATTTCACGTGGTAGAGACGTCTATTACAAAGCAAAAGAAAATCCGGACACTTTGATTTCCCAAAAAGATCATGGTGATGAAGGTATGTTCGAATTTGAACTTTTCTGGTATGTAGCTCTTAAAGCGTTTAAGAATACAACAGGCAAAGAACTGTACGATTATATAGACGAAAATAATTTCCGGACAAAGGAAGGAAATTATCCTCAATTTGAGTTCAATTGGCAAGAAGGAAATCTGGAAAGCAGGAAAAAACTATGCCCGAATCTATACGCTGAATTTGAAAATAGATAACATGAAGGGATTATCATTTAAATTAATATACACAATTATTTTAAGCTTTTGCTTTTTCATTTTAAAATCTCAAACAAAAGAAAATACTATGAAACAAGATTGGATACTGTTTACCAGAGATTTTGATTTTTCAGAATCCTTTAAGTCTGAGTTATCGATCCAGCTTGAAGAGAAATTATACAAGTTAAATAATTTGGATAAAAATCTGAAAAATCCAATCAAGCTTATAATCGGAATGGAAGATTTAAATCAAAGTATATCAGACGGATATATTTATATTCCTGCACATGTCTACATTCATGATGCTGATAAAATATATCCGATTACAATTTGCTGGAAATCCTCAGATTTCAATGATTTGAAAGCGATTCAAAAAAGTAATCTTGAGGGTAAAAAAGTAGACTTCGAATGGTGTAAAGATTTTCCCTTCGATGAGTTAAAAAAAACACTAAGCCAAGAAAAAAAATATGAAAAAATAAACAATCTGAGTTACATCATTATCCCTAAGTATTATCCTGATTTAGTTATCAATTTTAATATTAAAAGACCATTATTTCAAAACGAAAAAGAAATCATTGAAAATATCTTTAAGAAAAATAAGAATGTTTACGTTTCTAACCTTATTGATGATTCAATCATGCTCGATTTTCAAGTTGATTCAATGAATTTTAAAGAAGAGGATTTTTATAAAGATATGGAATATCTCAAAACTTCAATCAAAGAGATATCAGAACAAGAGTTCTCGAATCAGATAGAAAACGTTGAAATAAGATAGTTATTTACATACAATAATATTATGGCTCTGTGGATACTTCTAATCGAAATTGGTCAGAAAGCCGGCCTATAAAAATTCAATTTTTGTCTTCCAAGATTTCAATACAAATCAACACTCCTTCCGTATAACTATATCCATATCCGAACCCATAGCTTCCACCCCCACTTACTTTTTCTGTATCAGATAAAAGCCGAGGTGAACTCGAAATACCTTGTGAACTATATTGATAATTGTAGCGACCTGATGTAATTGGAGAAATTGAGATAATTCTGACATTTTTAGAAGACCACTTTTCCACTTCGCTGTTTATATCATTAGACAATCGCTCTCCATCAATTTCCGAATCTGACCAACCAACAACTTTTTCTGATACGATTCTTTTTGTGATTGGCTTTTCAGCTCCTAACCAATTTCGTTTTGTTTCTCCGGTGGGAATATTTTCACTGACATTTTGCAGAATAGGCTTAAAATATGCTGGAATAAAAATGGTCTTTATCATTAGTTTTTTTAAATTATAGTTACTAACATAAAAATACGTAATAATGATTAAAAATCAAAGAAGTAAAGCTCTTTACCTTCATAAAAAAAGTCCCCAACTCATCCGGGGACTAAAAACTAATAACCATGAAAACTCAATTATAGATGAGATTCAATACAAATATATATATATCTTGTTTTATAACGGAAAATATTTAAGAAAATTTAAGATTAATATTACGGATCATGTTTTCGCGCCGAAAATATGCATTATAAAACTACTTATTCTTTCAATGCATTTTCAACTTCCTCTATAAGCTCTTGCTTATCAGGTAAAATTGTTACATATTTTGAAGCAAATACATTATTTTCAAATCCTCCTAAGATATACTCTGCTGTGATATCGTCTTTTTCAGCGCACAGAATTATTCCTATTGGTGGATTATCATTATCATCGTTAATTTCTGTTTTGTAATAGTTTAAGTATGTATTTAATTGACCTCCGTCAGCAATGTTAAGTTTAGTTGTTTTAAGCTCGATGAGGATATACGATCGTAGAATCTTGTTGTAAAACACCATATCGACGTAATAATGGTTATTATTGATAGTTATTCTTTGCTGGGAACCGACAAACATAAATCCACGCCCTAATTCCAACAAAAAATCTTCGATATGCCTGATTAGTTTTGCTTCCAAATCTTTTTCTAAAATTGGCTTATTCTCAGGAATTCCAAGAAATTCAAAAACATAAGGATTTTTTAAAATATCACCCGCATTTGCTATTTCCTGTCCTTTTCGAGCTAATTCTAGAACTTTTTCTTTATTCTTAGACCCTTGTGAAAGCAAAAGTCTTTCATATAAGGAACTATCAATTTGTCTTTTCAATTCCCGAATAGACCAGTTTGAATTTACGGTTTCTTTCTCATAGAAACTTCGTTTTGCTTTATCTTCTATAATTAAAAGCTCACAAATATGCGTCCAGGTTAAGTGTCCAGTCAGCGACTGGACATCCGGATATTCGGTATAAAGCTTTCTCATATTAAAAAGGTTGGAACGAGAAAATCCTTTTCCAATTTCCTTTGTAAGAAGTTTTGATAAATTCAAAATTATCTGCCTTGATGACTGATTATCTAAATTATTCTTCTGTTCTGTATCGACAATCTCTTTACCGATTCTCCAATAAGTAAAAATCAATTCCTGATTGACACGTTGAGATAAACTTTTTCTTGACGATAAGATTATAGATTTAATATTTTCAACTAAATCCCTATCAATAACCGTTAATTTATCTTTATCACTCATACTACAAAAATAGCAAAATATTAAAACCTTCTAAATATAAAATTGTACTCCACAGAAATCCAGGAGGATAATTTTTTTATTTTATTTAGCATTGAGTTTACTTTCTTTAAAGTACATTAAAACAAAAGTTCTTCCTTTCTGGGGACTAAAACTTATAGCAATGGATTGTTAAATTACCTTTATTTATAAGAAAACTTCCTATTCACAATAAATCTAAGCAAATAATACAAATCCTCAATGGTTTGATTTGTAAATATCAAGTTAGAATTCTAAATCCTTTGTCTATGTTTTCACATCGAAATATTGTTACATCTTCTTTTTTTTCACCACCTCCTAAATACTTGACTATTTCAGATGACGGTGTTAAGATCCCATATCCTAATTTATCAATTTTATCAAAATCTTCTGAGTCCATTGGTATTTGAATTATCATTCCAATCATATTTCCGCTTCGGTTAATAACCGGGCTACCACTGTTTCCGCCTTTTACTTTGGCATTTAAAATAAAATATTCAATACCGTCAAGATACGAGATTTCCTTCCCAATTATTTGTCCGTTTGAAAATTTATAGCTGTTATTTATAGATGATATTTCGTATAGCTGAAAAGCATCGAAACCAGGTATCGGAGGATAACCAATTGTTAAAACCTGTTCAAGTATTTCTGGAGCCACTGCATTAAAATGTTTCGTATCATAGAACACAAAATTGTCGACAAGAATAATTGCAATATCAATATTCTTATCATTAGGAAAAATAACTTCTCTCACGGTTGCCAATTCACCCTTGCTATTTGTCAATGTAATTAATTTAGCATTGTCCACAACGTGTCTTGCTGTAATTACAGTGTGCTTATTTCCCAATAAAAATCCGGTTCCTATATCTGGTTCATCATCATTGGAAACTATTACAATTGGTCTTACCGCACCTGCGAAACTTTCGGCAATAGAAACAAATCCATTCGTTAAAAAGCTATATGTTCCATACTGAGCTACGGCAGCGTCATAACTCGGGGCAATTAATACTTCATTTGATATAGGGAGGTTACCATTAGGAAGGATTCCACCGGACATTAGAATTCCTTCGTTTTTCAAAATATTAATTATCTTGGTAAACTTATGTAAATCTAAGGTATTCAAATACTGTGGCTGAGAAACAAAATCATCAATTGATTTTGGTATTTGTTTTTCAACTAACGATTGATCCGATGTATCAATCGAGAAAAATTCTAAAATTTCGTTTGTTAAGTCTGGCATTAGTTTTTGGTTTTATAAAATATTTTTTTTTATCGAACAAAACGATTATTACGGCTGTAATTGAGAGATTAGTAGGATATAAGTTTTTAATATAATCATACTGCTCAGCTAAATATATTTACGGATACTACAATTTACTTTCCTTATAGGTTCTGATGTTTCTTATTTTGCTATTAAAGCTGATTCCAATTCCATAAATGTCAGGATTATCAATTCTAAACTTTGCGGCATATTCTTTAGCCAAAATTTGGTCTAAAGCTTCTTGAGAATCATCAGAATTTTCTGAAAATTTAAATTCCATTATATATATTTTACGACTAAATCGTATAACTGCATCTATCCTTCCAATATTTGTTGATTCCTCCGGAACAATATCAAATCCAAGTAGTTTCAAAATCAAAAAGACATTTGCATGATAATAACCTTCTGTTTGTTTAACAATCTCGTAAGAAACGTTTGCAAAAATGGATTTAAGGTCATTAATGAAATCAACTATATTGTGTTTTATTAAATGATACCTCAGCTTTTGATATAGTAAAACATTTTCATCCTCTAGATCATAAATTTCAATGACATATTCAAAAGCTGATAAGATTTTTTCTATATACATCGTAAGGCTGGAAATAATCCAATCGGTATCTTGGCCATGATAAAGGCTATCTACAAGATGTCTGTTTCGATTGATGTCATCTATAAAACCTTGCAAATAATAAAGTAAATTCTGCGGAGTAGCAAATCTGTGGGGTATCAATTGTTTGAAATTGAGTTGTTCCTCAATATTGTAATGAATATTATTCAGAAAATTAAGAATTTCATCTCCCTTTGGAAGCCTATAAATACCCAATTCTCTCTGTTCGTATACTGCCCTGTAAAAATCAGTGAACTCAAAAATATTATACGTGAAAAAATCATGTAGGTACTGCTCTACCCTTTCAATTTTTGTCATTGGCTTAGTTTTTTATTTTCTGATTTTAAGAATCTTCATCGTTTACGGTAAAGTAGTTTAAAACTATTGTAATGTTTTTCTTATATAACAAATCTAATGTAACTAAGTTCAAAATTCGAATTAATTCTTATCGATTCAACAGGTGCATTGAGATACTTGGATATAACTGTCTTTAATCCATTTTCATTATAACCATCAATATAATACTTCGAGATTTCTTCTGTAATGTCATTGCCATTAAAGATTATTGAGTCGATTACCTGTACTGTTCTATCTACAAAACCATCATTTATAGTCTTTTGGCTACACTTAATTTCAATATTTGTTGTTTGCATATCTGGCATAAATAATATGGGGTAATCCTGCTGAATTAAAATATCATTTATGAAATCGAATGATCGAATGAATGCCGGATTATCTCTTAATTTAAAAATTTCTTCTCTATAATTTCCTTTAAAATTATTAAATCTAAATTCTCCTTTGCTGTCATAATACATTTCAAATAGAATTCCATTCAACATATGATTCTCTGATTGTGATTGAAAACCTAGTAGTGACCTATTAAGATTTTCAAAAAAATTCATAGCTGAATTTGATCCACCAATAGCGCATTGTAATAAATTCCTTCCTAGAACGAACATTTGATTCTTATCCAGTTGAGTCACTGGTATTGTTAGTAAATAATCAATTGCTGGATTTTGTTTATACCAATTGTATGACTTTAGTTCTTTGATTTTTACATAAAATTCAGAATCTTCATAATAATTTTCATCTTTCAGAACATTCGGATTATAAGGTAGACTTAAAATATTTAATTTTTCACTTTTGTAAAAGTAAAAATCGCCAATTAATGAAGTATGTTCCCAAGTTGTTTGCTTTCCTCCTGATAATGCAAAGACTGTCTTTCTTACAGATTTAAATAGATCTTCGACAGCTATCCTTTCGGTCGAGAGATGCTTTATTAGAGAGCCCGTATAAATACTATTATTTTCGTATCCAACATCTAAAGCGCCTTCATTGGGAGATGTTGAAAATGCTATTAATGATCCTTTAGGAGCTATTATTGGACTAAATCCAAGTGCAGTTCCGCGACCGAATGATCTTCTGCAAGCATCTAATATCACTATGTTCAATTTAGTAGGGTTTTGCCTATATATATCAAATAAGTCATTTAAGGTAATACAATTTTGCCTTGCCATGTACTTATTTTCAGGAGGAATTTGCGAATCAATACTCGCCAAAAAATTCTCTCCATCTACTTCGAATCCGTGACCTGCAAAATAGAAAATGGATGCATCAAAATCTTTTAGTAAGTCGCTATACTCTTGTAAAATATCAACTATTTTTTTTTGATCGATATTCAAAAATAATTTTACCTCATAATTGTAAGCTCTAAATATTTCAGCAATTTGAATTGCGTCATTTTCTCCATTAGTTAATTCACTTCCTTTAAAGTAGTTGTTATTTCCAATTATAATTGCTAAAGTTTTCATATATCTGAGTCGGTTTTGTATGTTTTTAAATATTCGTCTATAAAATGGTGACAGTTATAATTTTGCAAGCTGTTCTATTTTTCTAAAAGGATAATACTTATTCAGATAACTTGTATTTTCCTAGAATCGTCAATGTTCTAGTAATGTATGAGTTTCAAATCTAAGAATCCTCCAATCTAAAGATATTTCTTTGTTTATATTCAATTTTTCTACCTTATCAATAATTGCTTTGCGATGGGCAACACCACACATAAACACTGCCTTTTTAAATTGGTTGGTTTTACAATATGAATAAATATTTTCAAGCATTTCATCTTCGTACAAATCAATAGAATTGATTGCATCTTTGTTTAATGCGGTATCACTTAAAATAACGTTTTCTAATTTGCGCATATCTTCCTGAAGCTGTATACTTAAATCGCTATTAAGGAACTGAAAACCGTGCTTTGCCGATAATGTATTAAAGTTTATAATTTTTCTTTGCAGCCCTATATCCTGAGATGCAATATCATATTTTTTATTAAATGCATCTGGCATTTCACTGTCCAGTACAGGAACATATTTAAAGACTGATCTGTATCGATACTTTTGAAGTGCTTCGATCTCAAGCTTATTATGGAAAACTCCAAATTCGGAAAATAAATGTTCATAATAATTCGAATAAGTATCTTTCAAAGCTTCTAAAAAAATAACATCAGGATGAATTTGTTCAATTATTTCACAAAGTTCATTTGCATTGCATTGTCCATTTTGTTTATGTGTAGTACTTATGAAAGTAATTTCATACATATCATTTAGGGTATTAGTATTGTGAATATTATTCTAAATAATAAAAAGCTTCGAATAGGTCGAAGCATTAAGGCATGAAAGTTTCCAATTACATCAACCTATAATAAGTTCCATTACAGAAATTATGGGAAATGTTTTACTAATTGATTTAGCTTTAGATGTGTCGACTATGTCTTTTTGTAATGCCTCAATTTCCGCAGTACTCTTATCTCCGATTAAGTTTCGATATATGTTTAAATGTAATATAATTCTCATAGCTTACAGTTTTTTTACGAATTCTTTAAAATTACAAAATTTTAATCTTAAAATAATCCTTACAGTATTAGAAAACCACTTTTAAAATGAAAGGTTTAAAACTCATAAGTGAGGACAATGAATTTTATTATTTTGTTTGTAAATTTCTGTTCTGAAAATTTATCCCAGTTTGGAAGTTATATTTAATCATTAAAATAACAGATAAAATGAAAAACTTAACCATCCTGCACGAAGCTAATGAATTTGTGAAAAATGGAGATTATGAAAACTTTTTAGCTTACTGCACCCCAGATACAAAATGGGTGTTTGTTGGCGAGCGTACCCTTAATGGAAAAGAAGAAGTTCGAGCCTATATGAAAGAGTTCTATTTGGAGCCGCCAATTTTCAGTGTCGAAACAGCTATTGAAGAAGACGATTTTGTAATGGTCACAGGCGAAATCCAGTTAAGAAACAATGAAGGAAAGTATGAACACTTTGATTACTGTGATATTTGGAGATTCGAAAATGGCAAGTTAGCAGAATTGAAAGCATTTGTTATCAAGAAAAATTCGTTATAATAGTGTTTTGGATTAAAACAATACTTTGAGCGCAATTCTTTGTTTCTTACGATGCGCTCATTGCACAAGCGGAATATTGATAGAAGTGAAGGAAACTGGTGGCGGGATAGAGCTTTCTTCATTAATTAAACTATGAAAACTCGAATTAATGAGAATCTACATAAATATATAAATTTAAAGTATTAAGGAAATATTGACATATCTTTGGTGAGTGGAAAATCATGAAGAAATAGAAAGAAGAATACTAGAAATCCTTACCGAAAAATTAAAAAAAAATGGCGGGAATAATGGTGTTGATTTTACAGCTTTGACCACATATTGAACCTAAACATACAGGACTGAAACGAGTTTCTTGCGCAAATTGCTAGAGAAAAAAAGTTTATAATCTTTCAAAGTTTGAATGGAAAGAGAATTACTTTACCAAAATAGTAGTCAATACTATTTTAGAATAAATCTCGCTGAGATCAAATATCCTCCTCCAATAACTAAGAACGGAAGTAGATCTTTTCTCAATAATCAAAAGGCGAAGATTCCAAATGCATCTCTATATATGAGGATAAGTGTAATAGTATCGAATATCCCATGAGAAAATATAACAATCCAAAGATTATCGTATTCCTTATATAAAATAGACCAATAAAGTCCTCCCAGTATCGCAGAAATAATACCAAAGACGTCTTGCTGTAAATGATAGAGACCAAAAAGCAAACTTGTTACAAGTACACTGAATAAAGGATCGTATCCTTTAAAAATTCTCTTTTCCAGCACATTTTGTATATAACCTCGAAATACGACTTCTTCGTAAAATCCGCCAATAATCAAAGCCGCGAATATTGTCATTAGCAATCTTGGCACACTACTTTTAATAAAATTGTATTCAATATAATCTGGAACCTGAAAAAAATATTTAATGGTAGGTATATAAAGAAATTGCATAAAAGCTACCCAAGCTATCGCAGTAACGGCTCCTAAGAAAACTGCTCTTAAATTTAATTTTTTTTTTATTAGCCCTATATCCCTAAAATTCTTCCCTTCCCTTCGAAGCATAAGGTAAATTGCTAACAGGCAAACAGCAGCATAAGAGTAAAAAGACAAAGGTACAAAGTGGGGAAATATCACAAGAAATATAATACATCCAATATACCCAATTGTTGAAATTATCTTTCTATCCATAAGGTGGTAAGTAAAAGGGCTTGTTAAACTTACAGATTATAAGCAGCTATCAATTTTACCCAATAAAGTTAAAAACTTAAACTTTATTACGTATTATTGTGATTAATTTTTTTCTTAGATTTACACAAAACACAATTATGAAAGCATTAAAAATCTACAGCATTATTTGTACATTGGCAGTTATTGTTTTATCTATAAGCCATTATACTACTTCTAAAAAATATCGCAAATCAGAAAAAGAAATAGTTAAGACCAAAAATGAATTGAAAGATACTGAACAAGTTCTTGAACAATGTTCCGACAGATACTACAAAGAAATGAACAAAAAATAAATGGCAAAGGAATTATCTTTTTACGAATTTACTCAGCTCCCAAAGGAAGAGCAATATCACTTGGCGTTCACTCAAGGTGAATTCGTAGATTCTTCGGTGAAGAATGAAGTTAAATTTGCGCTTTATATGATTCTTCTGACAATAAAATAGTAAGCTTAGCAAGTTTTATGAGTGCAATAACCTAATTGAGCTATTCTTTTATAAAAGACCTCCTAAGCTCTTCCAGATTATGTAGATCAAACACTTTAATTTTTCTATCCATTACAATTTTATTGGAGCTTATTACCTTATCGTGCCAGTAATCTTGCGGCAGATCATTTTCAAATTCCTGAACTACGATGTGAACAATCATATTAATAATTGTATTAATCGAATTAAATTCCTCGGTGTATTTTGGAAAATTATAAGTTTTGACAACATCGCCCATTAAAAGTGATTTTGAGTTGTCTCTTAGATTGTGTGCTAGAATATGATTACGATAATCTTTAAGGTTATAGTCTCTCTTGATTTCTTTGATGAAAGGCTTGAGGAATTTCTTAATTTTAATTACTCGAGTCTTATAGAGAGTTTCAACGTAGTTTATTGAAAAAAAAGTATCATACTCATCCAGAAAAGAACAAATATTTATTATGCAATACTCTTTGAGCTGTATACCATACAAGGTTTTAGTAGTAGCGAGTTTAAATTCTGGTTTTATTTTAAATTGCCTTAGTAAATCCTCATTCACATCTAGTGCAGATATAAGCTCTGTTTTCAAATTGATATTATCAGATTCCTCTATAAGGGTTCTGATAACTTCTGTCAATTTACTCATTTAGTAAAAAATTATAGAACGTAGCAATAGTTTTAAAACTGTAAAAATCCAATGCTGTTTATATCTTAATCCCGAATATTAATACCTTTTGCTTTTTCAAATTCTTTAAAGAATTTTTCTAATGAGTAACGTTCGTGCCTTAATATATTATAAATTGTGGACATTGGAATGTTATAACCCTCATCTAGCTTTAGCTTTGAAATTGTAGACGAAGTTATTCCACAAAGTTTTGCATATTGATTTTGTGTTATTACTTTACCGTCTTGATCACGATATTCACGTAAAAATTTATTCTCAATGAAATTGCACAAATGTTTATTTACAAGCGCATTTTCCTTATTTAAAACCTCCTTATCACGCATATTCATTATAATCTTTATCAAATAAAAAGATTAAAATGAAAAATACTGTTCGCTAAAGCGAACAATTTAATAATTTTTGTTATATTTGTAAAGTAAATAATTATAGAGATAAATTCGTACTATAATCAGAAAGCATATTTTACTTTAATTGTAACAACTAATATAATAGGAAATGGATTAAACGCCAACAAATTCAAAGAATTCATGAAGTTTTAATTCTTTAGCTTCACAAATCTTCTGAATGGTTATTAAGCTAATTTGATAAGTGTGATCTTCGCGAATACGACGAACAGTTTTTTCGTCAAGATTGTGTTCGGTTGCAAACTTACTATTGTTGTCTAAAGGAATAACCCAGTTATCCCTAATGTATTCAACTATCTTTCGGTTTGCCTCATTCATACTAACAAAATAAGGCTTTAAAAGGAAAATTAATTCGGATTGAAATCCGAATATTTAATTATTTTAGTATATTTGTAAAAAGATTACATTCAATGATGTAATTTTGCGATACTTCGAAAAATATTAGAAGCTATTCGCTTAGAATCTCGTATCAGAAAACTGGTAATTTAATGCTCACGAGAGGATAAGTAGAAGGCTCACGACCTAGGCGTGGGCTCTCTTATCTGTGAGCAAGGTATACCAGTACCCCTGATACAGTAAGTAGAGTTCCACGCCGTTTTTATTCTAATGTTGTCCGCCTACTCCACTTTCTAAGCTGCTTTTACTATAAAGATTAGGCAGGTTACAATGGCAGCGCATCCATTGGAGCTTTATAGCTCACACTAAGAGTAAATTTCATTCATATTAAATTTAGACCTGTAGAGGCGGAAGTTTTCTTCACTGGTAAGGCTTCCTCCAATACGGTCATAAAAAACAAAAACTCATACAACAGCTATTGAAAACCAAGAGAATAGATTTGGAAAGCAGATTCTGGTCTGGCAGTCATACAAATTCAGGGATAAAACTTATTAAGAACTTTTTCCAATTCAACGACCTTGTGGCCGCCAAAGAACTATTGAACCAAATTATGATTTATTCGGGCAAAAAGAAGTCTGTAATACCGGAAGATTCCTCGACTATTTTCCACTTTCATCAGGCTTTACGGTCTTTAGTGCGTGCGTGTTTTCTCCTATGGCAGAAAGAAAAAAGATGGAAAGTCAATGAACCGGGGGAGAATTATTCGCCATTAGCACAGGGTTCACTTTCAGATGGTGAATTTATAAACCCAATACTGGTATTTCAAAAGGCTTTTGGAGAATACTCCATCAAAGATTTCGAGTACTACATTTCGGTGGCTGTCTATTTTTCGTTGGGTACCTATTCTCACACCGCTGAAAGTAAAATCTTTGTTCCATACCTGCATTTATGCAAAATGCTTGATGCATCATACCTCATCTTAGAAAGAGGAATCCAAAAGAAAAAATAACCATTAATCAAATAAGCAAAGAATGAATAACACTACTTAAGAATCCCCTAAAACATAATAAAAAAGCCCTTTCCGCAAAGTTGACGCTGGTTGGAAAGAGCAAAGTCTAATAAATTAAACTATATCAAAAGTATGAAAAAAAACTTTTGCAGGCTAGGCTGTATTCAACTTTCAGCCACTTTAACCCTGCTAGTCTCGGGAATGGCAATAGGACAAGTAAGAACCATCTCGGGAACGGTCACACAAAATGGGCAGCCAGTCAGTAATGTCTCGGTATTTCAGGAAGGCAGTACAGAAGTTACAATTACTAATTCTTCCGGGAAATATCAGATCCAAGTTGCCGGAAACAATCCCGTTCTTATTTTCAAACATCCAGATTATGCAGAACAACGGCTAGACATCGGAACAATATCCACTGCCAATATTGCTTTAAGCAATAGGGAAAGGCAAATTGAAGAAGTTGTGCTTAACGCAGGTTATTACAAAGTAAAAGAAAAAGAAAGTACGGGAAATATCGCGAAGGTTACAGCAAAAGAAATTGCAAACCAGCCTGTCACTAATGTTCTTTCTTCTATACAGGGGCGGGTTTCCGGAGTGAATATCACGCAAAGTACGGGAGTTCCCGGTGCTGGCTTTGATATTCAGATTCGTGGCAAAAACAGTCTGAGAAGTGCTGGAAACGAACCTTTATATATCATCGATGGTGTTCCATACGGAGGGCGTGTCAATGCACAAAACTCTGCCGCCATCCTTCCTTCCGGCAATATTAGCCCTCTAAACTCCATTAACCCCAACGATATCGAAAGCATTGAAATCCTTAAAGATGCTGATGCGACAGCCATCTACGGTACACGTGGTGCGAATGGCGTTGTTCTCGTCACGACTAAACGCGGCACAAAAGGACGGTTAGAAGTTTCCCTGAATACCAACTATGGACTAAGTAAGGTGGCAAACCATATGGAAATGATGAATACCGAGCAGTATATTTCAATGAGAAGGCAGGCTTATGCGAATTCTGGAATCGCTACCTATCCTTCCAATGCCTACGATATCAATGGAAAATGGGATCAATCGCGATATACAGATTGGCAAAAAGTCTTAATAGGCAATTGGGCAGAGTTACAGTCAACTATGATTTCGTTAAGTGGCGGAGGAGCCAACAGTAGCTTTTTAATTAGCGGAGGGCATACTGAGCAAACCACAGTTTTTCCGGGCAATTTTCGCTATAAGGTAAATACTTTGATGTCAAGCTACAATTATAAATCTCCTAATAAAAAGTTGACCCTCTCATTTACAAACAATTTCAGCACTTCTGATAATAATGTAATTAACACGGATCTCACCAACCGATCCCTGTTTTTAAGCCCCAATGCACCTGCTCTTTATAAGCCAGATGGAACATTAAATTGGGAAGATGGGACATTCGCCAATCCAATTGCTTCGCTGGAAGGCGTGTATAACAATACGATGAAACAGTTTAATCAAAGCCTTAATGTGGACTATTTAATAGGGCTTGGCTTAAATTTCAAAATAAATGGTGGTATGAACTTTCAGGACTTTGAAGAATTTGCCGTCAAACCAAACACAATGTACAACCCGGCTTCAACGTCAGGTTCCAGTCCACAATATTCAACTTCCTCAAAGGGTCTTAATAAAATATTCTCATTCATAGTAGAACCGCAATTATCGTGGAACAAAAAAATCAACAGACATGAACTGCAGGTCTTGGTAGGAAGTTCATTGCAAACGACAAGGAATCAGCAATCAGGCATAACAGGGACAGGATTTTCAAGCAACGCTTTACTGTACAATATTGCAGCGGCAACAACAAAGACATTCAGAGACGAAATCGATATTGATTATCGCTATGTTTCTCTATATGGAAGAGTAAATTATCAATTTGCAAACCGATATATACTTAATCTAACCGCAAGGCGGGACGGTTCCAGCCGCTTTGGTTCAGCTAACAGATTTGCAAACTTTGGAGCACTTGGCGCAGCATGGTTGTTCTCAGAAGAGAGCTTTTTAAAAAACAGCAGATGGCTCAGTACAGGAAAATTAAGAGGAAGCTTCGGTCTGACCGGAAGCGATGCTATCGGTGACTACCAGTTTCTTGATACATATACCTTATCAACAAGTTCCTACAATGATGTCGTAGGATTTTATCCATCAAGGCTTTACAATCCTTATTTCAGCTGGGAAAAAACAAAAAAACTGGAGGTTGCGATTCAGCTCGGCTTCTTGAAAGATAGGCTGATGCTCCAATCCGCATATTACCAAAACCGTTCATCCAATCAGTTGGTTGGAATCCCATTACCCGCTACAACAGGTTTTTCATCGGTGCAATCCAACCTGGATGCAACCGTTGAGAATACCGGATGGGAAGTAGAGCTGTCAGCACATCCTATCAGAGGTAATAAATGGAATTGGAGCTCTTCCTTCAATATCACGATTCCCAAAAGCAAACTGTTATCTTTTCCAGGACTGGAGGGTTCATCATACGCTAATACGTATGTAATAGGCTACCCCACTTCTATCGTCAAGCTATACCAATATGAAGGTATTGACCCCAGCACTGGATCATATCTCTTTAAAGACTACAATGGGGATGGCAAAATAAGCAGTCCCGATGACAATAAAGCCATTGAAAATATCGGAACGAAATTCTTTGGCGGATGGCAGAATGAAATTAGCTACAAAAACTTGAGCCTGTCATTCCTATTCCAGTTCGTAAAACAGACCAACTACAACTACATAAGTACTATGCCCTACCCCGGCAATATGAACAATCAGCCAGCTGCGTTTACAAATGTATGGTCTCAAAACAATCAAGGCGGTTTTATTATGCCTTACTCAGCCGGAACCAATGCACAGATTAATGCGCTTACAGCGAACTACATCGCAAGTACAGCAGCGATCGGCGATGCATCATTTATAAGGCTAAAAAATATCCAGTTAAACTACAAAATACCTGTTAGGTCTTCATGGATAAAGCAGGCTTTAGTATATGTTCAGGGACAAAATCTGGCGACATGGACGAACTATTTCGGTCTCGATCCCGAGTTTACGTCAACCGGATATCTTCCCCCTTTGAAAACTTATTCTTTAGGATGTCAAATAACTTTTTAAAATTATGAGAAATAAATATAACATACTTTTTCTTTTTGGGATCACAGCATTTAACTTTATCTCCTGCGACAATTTGATAGAGCCCGACCAGCCGACAAACCAAATTAGCAGTACAGATGTATATAGTAACGTCGGCAATGCCGATGCTGTATTAAGTAATTTATACGCGGAATTACAGTATAATTCCGTATTGTCTGGCGGGACAAGAGGCTTGGGAGCACTCTTGGGAAGTTACGCTGACGATCTCGATAATTATATGGCGGCGTCTCAAACGGCTTACCTGGACATATATAATACTCAGGTATTACCAACCAATACGGTTCTAAAAACATTGTGGACAAATGCATACAAAGAAATCTACATCTGTAACAGTATCATCGAAGGAGTATCAAAATCATCCTCTATAAAAGATGAGGATAAAAATAGAATTATCGGAGAGGCGGTTCTAATAAGATCAATAATTCATCTTCGGCTTACCCAGATCTTTGGGGACATCCCATATGTTACTTCTAGCGACTATACGATCAATCAAAGCATTGGAAAATCTGCTTCTGGACAGGTATTGATGAATATAATAAATGATCTTGAAACCGTAAAAGATTACCTTAAAAATGATTACCGAAATGCTGAAAGGATTTATCCCAATCGTTATATCGCTGTCATGCTGCTTTGTCAGTCTAATATGTTATTGGAACAATGGGAAAAAGCAAGAATGTATGCAGAGGAAATTATTGCCAGCCCTTTATATCAATTAAATACAGATCTCAATCTGACTTTTAAAAAAGATGGTAAGCATATCATGTGGCAATTGAAGCCGCTAAAAGCAGGTGATGCCACGGAAGAGGCAAAATTGTACTTAATTTCAAGTGTGCCGCAGAACTATGCATTATCTAACAACCTTGTAAGTACATTCACATCCACGGACCTGCGGAAATCGTTATGGATTAAAACAATAACCTCAGGGTCAAATACGTATTATGGTAGCATAAAATATAAAAATTCATCTTCAAATACAAACGAATATTCAATCGTATTCAGAATTGAAGAGGTGTATTGTATGATGGCTGAAATTTTGGCACGGCAAAATAACGTGAGCGATGCGCTTACTTATATTAACAAAATACGAAACAGAGCAGGTTTGGCCAACATAAGCAATACAATTTCAAAAGACCAATTGTTAAATGAAATATTAGCAGAAAAAAGAAGGGAATTTTTTACTGATGGTGGACTGAGATTTTTTGACCTAAAACGATTCGACAGATTGGGTGATCTTTCTCCCAATAAACCCAATTGGCAAAATTTCAGAAGCTTGTGGCCAATCCCACAGTCTGAACTCATCCTGAACCCAAATCTGAACCCGCAAAATCCTGGCTATTAATGAAAGTTTTGCTGAAAATATATTCGGGAATGGTGATGCTAATCTGCGTACAAATCCTGGGACAAAAGTCAATAGACCTTCCCAAGAGATTTAGGAATACTGTGTATGATGTAAAATTCCTGAAGATATCACATAATGATAGATGGATTTGTTTTCAGAAGTCATACGATTCAAATAGTGATACCCTTGTAGTTGTCGACCGTCAAAAACCTAATAAGGAATTTTATCAAAAATCTGATGTTATTCCTCTATATACAACCTTTACGCCCAATGGATACCTGTTCTTGCGAGGACAAAAATCGTCTGAGCTGTTAAAACTTCCCTCTACTGCTAAAGTATCGTGGAACAATGTTAAAGATGCAGTTTACGACAGTGTTTTTAATGTTATCCTGCTGATACAAGATGATGATCTCCTAATTGCTGATCAGGAAGGAAAAACCATTAATATGGTAAAAAATGTAAGGTCTATTCTTACCTCAAAACAGCGGAAGTTTGCAGTTGTTTCAGAAGGAACCAAAGAATCTTTATATATGATTTCAGGAAAAGACATCTTTAAGATATACGAAGGGGAAGAAAAGATAAAGTTTGTACTTGACTCAAACCTGGAGAACACAATCATCCTGACAGAAAATAGCGCAAAAAAGAAAAACCAGATTGTTAGCCTAAGCAATACAGGTCAGGAATTACCAAAGCCATTTAGTGTCAGCCAGGAGGTTGACCTAAATATCAGATCAGCTAAAGTTTTCCCCGTTACTCAACACCAGTATTTCGTGACATTGACCGTGAACAAGAAACGAAATGATAAAAACGCTCCGGACATATGGTATTCTAATGACAGTAAGCTGGAAACAAAGTTCTATGATGATACTGTTGAGTGCAGTTATCTGTGGAGAACTGATTCAAATACAGGAGAGCTGCTCGGCTACGGTGATGAAGATAAAGCCGCTTACTTTGGTAATCCCGACTATTATTTTAAATACAATCCTTATAAAGGTCAGGACTATTCGACGAACGTTTTGACCTATGAAGCTGAATTGGTTGGAATTTCAACGAAAAAGCCTGCTCTTACAATAAAAAGCAATATTATTATTGCCTCAAAAACCGGAGAATTTATAATAACATTAGAAAATCAATACTGGAAATTATACAATCTTTCTGAACTATCACAAAAGCAACTGCCGGTGGAATATACGCGCTATCATAAATATGGCTTTCCACGATGCTATTTTGCAGATAATGGGGAAAAAATTTTGTTCGAATCCAAAGGATTATTATATGAATATGATATAAAAAAGGGTATCACGAAGAAGGTGCCACTGATTGATGGTTACGAAACTCAAATATTGAACGGTGAACGTTCCACTTTTATTAAGGAATTTTCAACTAATACATACGATGCTTCAAAACCAGTTATTATTCGGTTATATAATCGTGAGGAAAACCGATCTGCGCTCGCACTATACAATGGAAAGTCCGTTCATATTGTTTTAAAGCCCACGGCTGAAAATATTAGCACTATTAATCTTGCCAGTGGCTCACAAGCAGTAACCTATACCAAAAATACAATGAAGGACGTTCCCACGATCTTTTACAACAATAGAAAAGAGCAAGAACTTTATATAACAAATAAGCATGACCTGTCAGCTTTACAGAATCTGAGATCGAAGACAGTACAATATTACGGTCCTGACGGAGAAAAGCTATATGGTATTCTTATCTATCCGCTGGATTACCATCAAGGGGTAAAGTACCCGATGCTCGTTAGTATCTATGAAAAACAAAGGTACTTTGAAAATAAGTATCTTAAAGATGGCTTTGAAGGGCCTTCCGATGGCATCAATATCAGAAATCTTATCCAAAAAGGCTATTTTGTGTATTTGCCGGACATTAGTCTTGGAAATAGAGGGACCGGTGAAGCGGCTTTGGCTTGTGTTCATAGCAGCCTTGATACGATAAAAGATATAAGTGAAATTGATTTTCGGAAAGTCGGCCTGATCGGATTCTCCCATGGAGGCTACGAGACCAACTATATTGCAACACAATCCGACCGCTTTGCCGCATATATTTCCGGAGCCGGAAACAGCGATTTGGTACGGTCTTACTTTTCATATAATTATCAATTTAATGGCCCGTTTTACTGGCAGTTCGAAAACGGTCAATATGAAATGCCCAAACCCTTTTTTTCAGACAAAGAGCTGTACATTAAAAATAGTCCGGTCTACAATGCCGATTCTGTAAGAGCTCCAATCCTTTTATGGACTGGTTCTAATGATCAGAATATTGATTGGCAACAGACTATAGAATATTTTCTCAGTCTAAAAAGAAGTGGTAGAACTGCATTTGCTATCGTTTATCCTAATGAAGGACACGGGCTTGCCAACACAAAAAATTTGCTGGATATAGCCGTTAGGATTGAAGACTGGTTTGATTTTTATCTGAAGGGAGACAACAGTGTTGACTGGATAGAAAAAGGATTATCAAAGAAGGATGCTGATTAGCATCCTTCAATTTTGATGTTAATTAATTTTGTGGAATCTCAAACAGATTGTTTGGGCAGCTGGTACCGCTAAGATCACGTAAATTCTCTGTACCCATTCCCACATTTGCCGTACAAATGACACTACCAGTATCACTGCATGAAATGTGGGTATTCTGGCATTCCTCCAGTTCACCTGGTCTGAATACATAACCGTCTTTTACAGCTTTGTGAGCATTTTTGTTCACATTGGTGGCAAAGGCGCTTCCTGCGCCAAAAATTACAACTACTGCCGGTAAGATGAATTTTCTAAGTGTTTTCATAATACAATTATTGTTTGTTATGCCTACTCTGATCGGGTTTTCGGCTTTCCCCATGTTTAAAATTACGGGCTAAAGTTTGCGCAATACGATAGCTGGTAATCTGTTTTCCTGCCAATACAAAAAGATACTGGTCAGTAACAAGCAGCTGAGACATCTTTTTACTTCCGCGGCGTTGTACATAAAAGCTGCCCCAATATTTTGAAGATTCGGTATCATAGACATCTACAATATCATTTTTATTCCATAGGTCCCTGGATTCATAGCGCCCCATTGTTCCTGATTGAATAAACAGCAGCCCTCTATGAGCAAAAGAATTAGGGTTTAGGACGACAGGTGGTGCTGACATCTTTTTCCTTCCGTCTTTTAACTGCACTACTCTGATTTTAGAAATGCTTACGGTATCTATGGTTTTGATCTTATCAATGTTTTCAAGATTCCTGCTGGTACCTAATGCCTGATTTCGGTAACTGTAAACATACCAGATCTTACCACCATATTCATCGTAATGTAGCTTACCATCCACATCAAAAATACCATCCACCTGTTTTTCAAGTATATTTGGATAGAGCTTCACTTTCTCTTTCGATTTAAGATTAAGGCTTCCCAAGATAAGCCCTCCTGTAGTATTGCTTTGGGTTCTTAACACAAAACTATCAGGTCCAATGGCGGCAAGTTGATCAAAATAAACATCTTGAAAACTTATCTGATTAATTTTACCACTGAAATCATTTGGTTCTGATCGATAAATCGCCGGAACAATTCCATCGTACATATACAGATACTTATCAGTCACTAAAGATCTTACTGCATGAAAAGTGTGAAGCTGATCTGGAACTAAACGTATAGTATCAACTTTTGCTAAATCCCTGTCAATAGCCAGAAGGACAAAAGGCGAAGTGGGATTACCCAAATAAATTCTACCATTTGTTGCGCCAGCAAAATAATACGAATTATATTTCAGGTCATAAGATTTTTCCTCTATGATAGGATGTTGTGGGAACCTTCGGATGAAGTTGTTTTTTTCTTTTATGATATGTTCTGATGAATAAAAAAGATAGGTTACAATCGAAGAAAATATCGCAATAATACAAAGTATTGATAAACTAGGTCCAACCAAAACATTCTGTCTATATTTTGCAATAATCAGTATTGCCAGAATCGCAGCCATAACACAAACAATATTGAAGATCAAATGTTCTGTCCAGCCCATTTTCTCCAATATACCGCCACACGAACAGGGTACAAAATCACTATAATGAAGAATAAGGTAAATATATACAGTAAATGAAGACATTATACCTAAAGAAGCATAAAGACCAATCGTCCTTAATTTCGGTATCACCAGTAGCAAAACGATAACCACTTCAGATATAATGGTAGCGTACGAAATAAAACCCGCATAAGCACTAAGCAAGGGAGATTGGGCAATCTGAACCTGGAAATTTTCAAAATCCCTCATTTTACTGACGCCTGCATAGCAAAATAAAAATATAAAAAAATAAGCAACAACTGCCGGAAAATAGTTAATTAGCTTTTTCATAGTATATCAAATTAGCGGATGGTTTCTATACGATGTAACAAAATCCTGAAGTGGTTTTAGTTTCCTATTATAAAAGACTATTGTTGTGGACTCATTCTCCAATTGTCGCGATCTTTTGGCGGGTC
The DNA here is from genome assembly GCF_022488405.1 of Chryseobacterium sp. Y16C. Lineage (NCBI taxonomy): Bacteria > Pseudomonadati > Bacteroidota > Flavobacteriia > Flavobacteriales > Weeksellaceae > Chryseobacterium > Chryseobacterium sp. Y16C. Next base: position 4,389,812 of record NZ_CP092711.1, on the reverse strand, counting down.
TTTTTCCTTAAATTCGCGCGCCGTCAAACTGTCACCCTTCTTCAGTAAAGAATTTTGTTCAAATGCAGCTTCATTGTTTTCTGTTAATGTTTCATTTTCCCGACAAGAATTTAATGCTAATAAGGTAGCTCCTGTCAAAATAATTGTTAAAAGTTGTTTCATGATCTAGGATTAAATAGTGAATAATCCCGGCCGGTTTTTTTTTAGAATTCTGCCAACGAATTTAGAGAAGCACGCATCATCGAGAAAGCGAGCATGGACCCAATTTATAAATTGTACCGGGTACAATTTATAAATCGTACCCCCCCTTATCATTTTACAAAATACTAAAAATCAACAATTTACAACGCTTTTAAACATTATTTTAGCCTGCACTTAATTTTCACTTGTAAATTATATTTCTCTCAAAAAGAGAACATGAACAACGAGAACTCTCGTGGGCAATAATCTCAAAAATTGAAAGGAAAAAATTAGAAGATTTAACGATTTAGCATTAAATGCAGGACGAGAAAATGTCAATATTAGATGACGCAAATAGTCAGATAGCGGATATTATCTTTTTTATTGTAAAAAATACATTTTTACAGTCGATATTCTTGCAATTAAGCAAACACTTGTTTAAATTTATACTCAAATTATAAGAAACTATTAATTAACCTTGAACTCAGTAAAAAGTTGGGATGAAACTGGTAAATGAATTCTAATGCATTTATTAAAACATTTCAATTACATATCTAATTTCTTATATTAGAATTCTAAACATCGTAGATAATTTGAAAAAAATTTTATTTTTATTAACTTTTACCTGTAAAATATTATGTGGTCAGGATTTTTCTGATTACAGGATTCAGTACGATAATTATGAAGAAAATGACGTGCGAGCATTTACCTTTATAAACCAATACATAAAAAAAGCAAAGGAAGAGAAAAACTATACCGAATTAGCACAGGCTTACAAAGATGCTACAAGCTTTTCGCCTGACAAGAAATTACAATATGCTGACAGTATGATCTGGGCTGCTAGTAGAACAAGAAGCAAGGATTTAATTGGAAGCTCCTATCTAACTAAGGGTACTATTTACTATTTTAATTTAAAAAAATTCAAATTTGCTCTGAACGAATATCTAAAAGCTTGGAACTACTTAGAACATACTAACGACGAGTATCTTTATTATAAAAATCTATATCACATTGGCGTTGTTAAAAGTTACCTCGGCCACTATGAAGAAGCAGTAAAAGTATTTGAAAAATGCCGGGCACATTATGGTGCAGAAAAAGCAATCGCTAATCTTCCCAATCTATCTTATAACAATAAGAAAGGTTTTTTAAACAGCCTTCAACAAAATGCTTCATGCCTTGTAGAGCTGAACCGTTTGGAAGAAGCTCGTTTATTAATTAACGAGGGCTTAAAAAAGACTGCTGGCGACATAGATTTTTACATTGAAAGAAGTTACTTTTATAAGTTACAGGGAATCATTGACTTTAAAAACAAAAACTACAATAGAGCAATTTCAAACTTTAATAATGCCCTCGCAGGTGTAGAAAAGAAAAATGATTTCACTAACATTTCCGCTGTCTATTTCTATAAAGGAAAAAGTCTTCTGCATAAAAACAAACTCAATGAAGCTATACAATATTTTAAAAAAGTTGATTCCATCTTTAAAAAACATGAGTTCATCTTACCTGAAGTAAGAGAAAGTTATGAGATATTGATCAATTTTTCTAAAAATACAAATAATGATAAAAAGGAGCTCTACTATACTAAACAGTTACTTAAAGTAGACCACATTCTTTCGACTGACTTCAAATATCTGTCTGAAAAAATCCATAAAGAATACGATACTAAAGATCTGCTGCAAGCAAAAAGAAGATTGGAAATTTCTAGTACCAACGGATATAGTATAGCATTTGTATTATTTTTCTTCCTGCTCGTTCTTTTCCTTATATTGTTTTTCAGATGGCAAAATGAAAAAAGAATCCAAGAAAAATATAACGAACTGTTGGCAAAAATGAAATCCGATGCTGAGCAAAAGCCAGCTGAAAAAGTAGATTTTAAGTTAAAAAACTCAAAACTAAATGAAGAAAAAGCCAATGAACTTTTATCTAAGCTAACAGCGCTTGAACGAGAGAATTTCTTTCTTGAAAAAAGTATGACACTTAATAAACTTTCAATAAAATTAAAAACAAATACAACCTATCTATCTGAAATTATAAATGACTACAAAGGTTGCAATTTTAACACCTATTTAAATCAGCTTAGAATAAGCTATATAACGCAAAAATTGTATGAAGATAAATTATGGCGTAAATATTCTACTAATGCGTTAAGTGCTGAAGCAGGATTCACCAACAAATCAAAATTTTCAAAGGCCTTCTACAACAGAAACGGGCTATCACCAATTGAATTCATAAGAAAAAGAAATAAGGAATTAGGTGATGGTGTGTAAATACTTTCATTTTTATTTCCTACACCTGCTTTCGACTCCAGCTCTGAGCTTTTATCCACTTCTAATTAATACCCATTGCACGTATTTACCGCAGTAAGCTGGCATTATTTCTCCTTTCGATATATAGATCACGGTACTAATGGTTCCATCAACCTCCCATTCACCACTTACAGTACATTTTTTACCTGTTGCTAAAGAAACTTTCAAATTTTAGTTATTGTTTTTTAATTCGACTAACACGATATCGAGAATCGGGATCACGAATTTAGAGAAGCAATGCTTTTCTTAATAATGCCAGGTGGTACGATTTATAAATTGTACCGGGTACAATTTATAAATCATCCATTACACCACCCAACACAACATACTGATTATCATCATCTTTTAAAACAAAGATCATCTTAAGTAAATATTCAATTAACTAATACCTACATCTATAATGGAAGTTGCTAAATAGCCGTAAAAGGCCATCTAAAAAGTTCAATTGGTCACTATTAGTCCGAATTTTACGTGTTAATAAAAAATATGCATATGAATCGACAAGTTTTTAGAAAAAGAATTGATCAATTATGGAACAGTTTAATGACGTCAATAGACCAGATTAACAGAAGTGACTTAGATATTATCTTTCGAGCTGAGGAAATTCTTATGGAGACGGATAAATCTATTACAAGTTTGAAAACATTGTTACAACAATACTCTTTTTCAGACTGGAGCGACGAAATCTATTTCTTTAAAAATACCAAACCACAGTTTGTAGCAATCTACATTTATTACTCTAAAGTTCTATCAATAGAAGCCTCAAAACCATATGCCGATCCGCAGGCATTAAGGTCATATTACGAAAGTGAACGAGCTGCTTTATTATATTTTTATAATGAGCAAAAAGAATTTATCAGCTATTATCGAAGAAGATCAACGTTTCTTGATAAAAAGTATTTCGTACGTTTCAAATTTGACTTTAAATTAAAACTCAGTCCAGAATTATATAATTACGATAAGGAGTTCTGCACATCACACGACCATATCGTTGCACAAATTATTGCAAATGACCTCTTAGATCAATATCTAATGGACAAGGTGAGTACAAAAGATAAAAACGACAGATCACCCATAAGTCAAGTCAGGAAACTAGAATGGACAGCTCCTAAAGTTGCCTTGATTGAATTGCTATATGCGCTTTATCAAACGAAGTGTTTTAACGGCGGTCAGTCAGATCTTGCGGAAATCTTTAGGTGGGCAGAGAGTTCATTGAACATTAACTTAGGTAATTACCATAAGACTTTAAGTGAAATTCGGTTACGAAAAGGGGAAAGAACTAAATTTATATCTTTACTAGACAAGAATTTGAAACATTTTCTTAATGATCTGGATATTTAATGGTGAAAAATCTTTAAAATTTTCCTCATACTGTGAAAAATAGCATAACAAAAGCTTAAAGCAGATCAATTATTAAGCCTATAGAGCTATTTCCGATTTTCCCTTATAACAAAAGCCTGTCCTACAACTGGCTACAAAGAAATCTTTCGGTAGTAACGAAAAACTACCGAAAGATTTCTTTTCTGATTTGCAAATTTTGTCAAGTGATTAAAATTTGAACTATGGAAATATCTATTGTAACCAAAGAAGACCTTAAGCAGTTAAAAAAAGAACTGTTGGACGAGATTAAACACCTGCTGGAAAATAGCACGCCAATACAAAAACAATGGCTTCGCAGCTCTGAGGTAAGAAAATTACTGAATATATCGTCCGGTACCTTACAAACTCTACGGATTAATGGTACTTTAACATATAGCAAGATCGGGGGCTCTCTGTTTTACAGCTACAAAGACATTCAAAAACTACTCGAACAGGTTACCAGCCATTAATATCCATTAATAATTAGCAGCAAAATGAAACAAGCTAAAAAAATCTTCCGGTTGTTTGACAATGTAGTATCTGATGCACAAATGCTTCCTTCTCACATCAGTATGTACGTTTCACTTATTCAGTTATGGTCTGTTCACAACTTTAAAAATCCCTTTCGAATTCATCGCGAAGAAGTAATGAAGTTAAGCAGAATAAAATCACTCGCAACTTACCACAGATGTATAAAGCAATTAGATTCTGTCAGACTGATCAATTATTTGCCAAGCTATGATCCGTATAAAGGAAGCCTTATTGAAATTATTGAGGACAGAGAAGAGGCATCCCTGCAGATAAATAAATCTTCAGAAAAGCAATTTCATTTCGCCATACCTGAATTATTTATGGTTGAATTATATTTTCAGGAAAGGGATTTTTCTTCATCAGAAGCAAATGAATTTTATTCATACTACCAACTACGGCAATGGAAATTGTCAAATAATAAGCCTATGACCAGTTGGCAGGCCGCGGCTAGAAACTGGATTCAAAACACTAACAATGAAAAGAAAAAAACCAAAAACTATCTTAACTCAAATTCTCACCATCAATGAAAAACATAGATCCTCAAACACCGCTGTGGAAGCTCACTGTTGAAGAATATCTGGAAATCATAAAAAATTTCTGTTCTGAAACTACATATGAATACGGACTGAAGGGATTGGCAAAGATCCTTGGATGTTCAATTTCAAAAGCTTCTGAAATAAAGTCTTCCGGAATATTGGATGAAGCCATAATACAAAGGGGTAATATTATCATTATCGATAAGAAAAAAGCAATAGAACTCTTCGGTGGAAAGTAACGTGTACTATCTGGAACTTATACAAAAGTTTTGGTCTTTTAACCAAAAAGCACGGCTTAATACTACGGCTGTTGCAATGTATCTATATCTTTTGAAATTGGCAAACGATAACGGAGGATACGAGTTTAGCATCACGGACTCGACGGTTGCAGACGCATTGTCCCTTACCCGCAAAACGGTCAAGCCGACTAAGGAAAAGCTGCGGGCTTTGGGGCTTCTACAATTTGAAAATAAAAGAGGACATCCCTGTTCTTACAGATTATTGCTGGATTATGCCATACCTGTGTCAGAAAGTGTGATTATTGAAAACACCACTAGCAACAGTAAACCCATTGAGGCGATGGTTGATCATAATGTGATTAGGTTATCAGATAACGACATCGGTGACATTGCCGCACAAAACATCGAAGAGCCGTTGGTATATTTCAGTTCCGCAAGTTATCCTTCCTGGGAGGAATTTCTTCAATATGCGCGAACACTCGAAGCTTACAATGCTATCCTGGATTCCGAGATCAGGAATAAATACTGTTCGTGGGTAGAAAACGATTGGAAAAATGCAGCTGGCAGGCCAATTACCAACTGGCGCTCTTCTCTGAAAAGCACTTTACCGTTTATGAAGACACAAGTGGCTAATACTACTCCTCTATCTATGGAGTCTATTTCTAAAATTAAACGTCCAAAAACATCATAAAAAACGATTCTGAAAGACTATTATGGCAATTCCGGAAAAAGACCTAAAGCTTATACGTAAAAAATTCGAGGAAAAGCCCGAGAAAAATCCAGAAAGGATACGCCTTGGAAATCATTTCGTAGACGATTTTATCTTTGAAGATCAGGAAGCAGCAGATATTCCGATCAACGCCCTACGGGTGATCTTTAATATTATTTCGATTATCAGCAATGAGCAGTTTCGACCTGAAGACAGACCCAAACAGCTTTCCCTTTTTGACGAAGAATTCGAAACCGATCATAATATTTTTGCAGCAATGAAAATCAGGAACAGTAAAATTTCCCCCAGTGGTTCAACAAAACAGGTTATTGATGCCTATGAATTTTTGGCAAAATTCAAAATGGGCTGGTACCGATCAGTAAATTCTAATGGAAGGGAGATTAAAACCTTTGGCGGGTTAATCTCTTCACCCAGTTACGATACAAGAGGATATACTTCATTTTTAATAAGCAGTTATTGGCTGAAAAAGCTGATAGTAATTCCCGAATACAATTATGTGCTTTATAACTTGGTCTATAACATCCGGAACAATAAGCATATTATCTTTGCAATTTGGCTTTCTAAAATCAACGATAATGGAACGGTTTTAAAACTGTCGACCTTCAATAACAAATTCGGATTAAACTATAAGAATGCTAACGATTTTTGCTTTAAATTTTTGAAACCTGCCAGAGAAAACCTTAACAGGTATAATAATCTGTCATTCAACTATCATTATAAAGGCGATTCTATTTTCATCCAGCCTTTCTATATCAAAGGGACCATTGACATATCGTCAGATTCTGTAAAGGGATCAGAACTGATCAGTACGGTAGGTTATCAAAATAAAAAAATCACAAGAAGACTTCATTATTTCAAAAAAAGGTATGGCTTAAAACAAGAAGAGATGCTGCGTTTTTCTTACCAGTACAGAACAATTTCTCAAACCCGTGAGCTGATAGAAAAAGCTTTTGCGACATTTATCAAAAAAAACAGATTGAACGGAATAAGTTCTACTCAGTTCCAGGGAACTGACTTTCTAAGAAAGATTCAGGAAATTATCATTGAATTGTATCGTGAAACAAAAATGGGAGAACTTCTGCCGAATGGCTATCCTGTAATTTTATGAATTCGGAATTGCACTCATTCCATTTTCGGAATTGCACTCATCCCCTTTTCGGATTTGTACTCGCTGAAGTTAAAGAATTATTAAAACGGCGTTCTTTTCTCCGGAGATTTCGGAATTGCACTCATCCCCTATTTTACAAAAATTAAAAAATTGTGGATAAATATTAGATTTGTGGATATAGTACAAAAAAGATGAAAATGAAAAAATACAATTCGGATTTGTACTCATTTGAAAAAAGCTCAGATTTCGGAATTGCACTCATCTCTCTTTCGGAATTGCACTCATTCTCCTTTCGGAATTGTACTCATCCGGAAAACCACTGCAATTGCTTACAGTAGCTAAATACAAGAAATTATTAAAAGTAAACTAAAAAGTAATTAAAAGTCTTTTTTTTATTTAAAAGGAAATTGAGGAAAATAATTGCTCTAAAAGAAAAAAAATGAACTGCGAAGAAATCAAACAAAAGATCGACATTCGAACGGTTTTAGAAATGTTCGGCCGCTTTCCAGTAAAAGAAAATAAAAGGTCTGCATTTTATTTTGCACTGGACCGCGAAGAAAAAACACCCAGCCTTTCTGTTGATTTCATCAAGAATAAGGCATTTGACTTTGGTACCGGAAAAAGTTATGATGTGATTTCCATTGTTCAGCAAATTAAAAAATGTTCTGTATCAGAAGCCTTGAAATATCTTTCCAGCTCTGATTTTTCTTACCTCAATTCGATTCATCAGGAAAAAAAAGGAGAGATCCAGTTAAAGGACAATTATAAAATCTTAGAGATTAAAGAAATTATTCACCCTGCCTTAATCCGCTATTTGAAATCAAGAAAGGTTCTTGAACAAAAACATATGGTTCACGAAATTCATTACGAACGTCAGGGTAAAACATATTTCGGAATAGGATTTCTAAACGATTCGGGTGATTTTGAATTCCGCAATGCCTATTCTAAAATTTGTTTGGGAAGTAAAGACGTTTCCTGGATTAAAGTCCGAAATAATTCAAAAAATGAAGTCGCCGTATTTGAAGGCTTTTTCGATTATCTAACCTTTCGGAATCTTAGTAATGAAGATCATCCTGATTGTGATTGTTTGATTTTAAATTCTACAGCAATGCTTTTTAAAGCTAAAGAAAAGTTGAAAGACTACGATAAAATCATTCTGTTTCTTGATAATGATGCTAACGGAAAATCCGTAAGATCAATCATTGAAAAGGAATACAAAAATGTGGAAGATAGCTCTTTAATGTATGCAGATTATAAAGATTTAAACCAATGGTTTTGCGTACAAAAACAAGTACCTTAACATTATATTTTGATTGTCATTACGGTTTCCCGTATTTACATTACTTCATTTTAAATGATCAATTACTGTAATAAAAAAACCTGCTTTAGGCAGGTTCTCTTTGGTCTACTATTTCTTTGATTCTTCAACAGAAACTTTTCTGAAATCCTTGAACAGCTTACTCAGTTCCAAAGCAGATTTTCTGGCTCTGGTTCCAGCTGCTTTGTTTCCTTTTTCAGATTGTTGTTCAGCTTCTTTGCTAAAAGCCTCAAATTCAGCATTGATTTTTTCAATAAGTTCTTTCATAAAAGGTCGTATTTTTTTTTACGGCTGCAAATATAATTGTTTATTAGCTTTTGTGAAGTCCCTTTCCGTGTTATATCAAAAATGGCTGATATTTCTCAATGTTTTTTATCTTTATGACAACCATACTAAAATATCGATTCTTATTTAACTGCTATGAAACTACCTGCTGAACTAGAAGACGAATATGTAAAAGAAGTGATTTACAATCGTTCTTTATCAGACCTGCCTGGTGAAGATTGGAAAGAGGTGGATGGCTTTGCTAATTATGCTATTTCAAACTATGGCAGGTTGAAGAGTTTAGAGAGATGGACTTACTTACCTCATAAGACAAAAGGTAAAAAAGAACGGGAAATGATTATGAAGCTTATATTTGTAAAGCAGTCTAACAGGTATCTTCATAAAGATTTTTATCAGGTGCACTGCACTTTGTCTTCCGATGGAAAAAAATACCGTAAGTCAGTTGCACGGCTGGTCTACTACCATTTTGTTGAGAAATTTAACTATGAAGACCGCAATATCATTATAGGATTTAAAGATGATAATAATCTGCATCTGCATTCTGCCAATCTGGAAAAAATATCATCAAGCGAGAGACGTTACAGGACATTTAACGCTAACAGGACGAGAAATCGAAAAGTGATCTATTCGCAGCCTGTCTCACAGTATGATGTTAATGGTAATTTCATCACTGATTTTGAAGATATGTACAGTGCTGAAAAAGCAGTTGGTGTTGGCCGTGAAAGTATAATGGATGCAGTTAATGGTATCTTTCTGACCGCAGGTGGATTCCGGTGGTTTATAAGCAGCCGTTCCATTACAGAAAAAGACTTTGAAGTTAAACCAAAGTCAAAAACCAATCATAAGCTCCTTAACGAAACCGTATGGAAAAATCTGGGACAACCCCTAATTGATAAGAATAATCCGCCACCCTGTATGAATTTGTCGCCTGAAGATCTTCCCGGAGAAAAATGGAAGACCATACCTGGCTTTCGAAATCGGTTTGTTATTTCTAATAAAGGGCGGGTAAAGCGATTAAGCGGCTGGACGACAGAGGGAAGAAAAGTATTTCTGAGTGAACAGGTGCTTTCCCTTTACGTTGATTTCAAAAAAGGAAAACCTTACGCATTGCGTTGTATTCTAAGGCACAACCGGAAAAATTACAATAAATCTATTACCAAATTATTATTCTGTTGTTTCATCAGTCCATTTGATATTGACGATAATAAATTTGCTGTTATCAATACAAATGTACCTTTCTGGAACTTCGATTTGTCAAAACTTAATTTAGTTTATCAAGGTTCCTTTCCAAATAAAAGATAGAATCTATCGACTTGTTATATCTCGATAAATTTAAAAACATTTCAGAATGCCGTTGTTTTGAATGGTCTTCTTTTAGTTTTCATTGATAAGAGCGTCCTTGAACTGATTTCAACTGAAGTCAGGCTTTTTACTATTGCAAATGTAGGACAGCATCATTCACTCAAAAAAATCTTTTTGGGTTTCTAGAAAAATTCTTTCCTCTTCGTTCCAACAATTCTCCCAGACACTCCTTAAATCCTTCGGACAAAAAGATTTCAAGCTCGGTTCGAAAACAGTTTGTTTTAGATGAAACGAACCGGGTTTTGTATGCCTGATACTTTCCTATGATCATCGGCAAAGAAAAAGCCGCAACCTCAGTTGTACGAATCAATTCAAACAAAGACGCTCTTTGACATCAACGAAAAAAAAGAAAAACAGCAAAAAATAATGCTTTTCCAAATTGGGAAAAGTAAATAAAAGAAAAAAGCCCAGTGTCCTCGATACCCAATCAATTCACTTGGCATTTTAAACATTAATAAAATTACAAACAAAAAAAATTAACATTTAAAACGAAACATTATGAACACAATCGTAGGTAGACTAACAAAAAACGCAGAAATCAACATCTTAAAAAATGACAAGCAGGTTGTCAACTTTCCTGTAGCAATCAACGACCGCTACAAAACGAAAGACGGCGAAATCAAGGAACAGACCACTTTTTATAATTGTTCCTATTGGATTAACCCCAAGATTGCTGAATATCTAACTAAAGGTACTCTAGTCGAACTTGTTGGAAGACCCAGTTCGAGTGCTTGGGTGAACAAAGACGGAGAAATCAAATCGGGATTGAACTTTCATACCTCAAGAATTAAACTTCACGGAGGAGGAAAAAAAGATAATACAAAAGAACAGCCGAGTTCCGAAACACCAAAAGGTAATCCTTTTACCGAAGAGGAAACAGACGACTTACCATTTTAAAATGTAATTCAGCTATGGATGCGCAATTTAATTTTCAGGTGAAGCAGACAAAGGATAACAAGGATTGGGACGATATAACAGTCTATTATCAGACTTACTGCGACAGGTCAACAGCTATAAGATACGCAAGAAAACTATCCAAGATTTTTAAGTCCGAAATCCGATTGACACAAGGTACAGACCCTTTTAAAACGAGTGGTACATACATTAACGAAAATAATTAACAATAAAAAAATGAAAATATCTCTTAAACCAACAGAATTCTTATTAATCGGTGCATTTCACAATGGTGATTTGTGTGACTTCGCAATTATTCATACCACTGAGGAATGGAAAGCCACAGCAAAAAAAAGAATGCAGGCTGCAAAATGCTTTATAGATGATGATACTTTTAAATGGCTGAACTATGATGACGAAAGTATAGAATTTTTCAGCTATTCTGATAAAATACCCGAAATTAAGGAATGGCTGACGGACAAGAATATGGTTTTCGTGGAAACCGATTTGGAAGAAATCAAAAGCCTGCCCCAAAACGATGTCAGAATCTCCTGCAAACAAATGCAGGTATTTAGTAATGGCGATGCAGTTTACAGTTGTTTTGAGAGCTATGCGGATGATGAATTCTGGACACATCAATTTTCATTAGAAGAACTTACTCAATCACTTTTATAACACGAACAGCAATTTGAACATTCATTATTTCTTCCGTATTGCCCAATTCGGGTGATGCGGAGTTAATGGATGTTTTATCTAAAAATCGAAAATAAATGAAAATATCTCAAATACCAACAAAACATATAATGGTCAAAGCAATGACCAACAGCGAGTGGGATTCTTGCGACTTTGCAATTCTTACGATTACACAGGAATGGAATAAAGAACAGCAGGAGCGGATAGAGCGCATTAAACCATTTTCAGATGATTTCTCCCTTCTTTCTATGATATATTCAGAGCAATCCATCACTTTTTATAAAGATGATAACGAGTTTTGCCCCGATTCAGCCGAATTACTTGATGGAATGGATTGGTCATATATAGAAATTGACGAGGAAACGATTGAAAAATTATCCGTACCTGAAAATAGGCTCATTTCGCATGCAGTCCAATTTGTGAAGAACGGTTATGGCTATTATCAGGTGTATGGCAAACATACCGGCGAAGAATTTTGGACTTCCGAAATACCACTTTTTGAACTCGTAAAATAAATCACTAAACAAAATAGATATGCAGACTAATTTTTTTAGACAGTTAGCCAAATTAAATCTGGTGGGCGATTTAAAGTTAATTTTCCGACAAGTAGAAGGTAGTGGTTTTGTACTGACCGTACTGCTCAACAACGAACGATGTGGTGACAAAGCGAAAAATCTAATTCTGCCTTTCAACCTGAACGGTACGGCAGAAGAACTTGACAACGGTTTTTTTGAAAAAATCGCAACACCATTACAGACCGCCTCAGGTTTAATGGTCAATATGGAAGCCTTTATGAAAAGCCTTGAAGAAGCCCAAAAGAAATCAGCAATGGAAAAGGAGAAGGCAGATAAGGATAAAAAAGAAAAGGAAGCTAAAGAAAAAAAATACAAAGATGCTTTTCAGAAAGCAGAAGAATTGGAAAAAGAAGGCAAATATAAAGAAGCGTGGTCGGCTCTTCCAAAAGTTTCTGCCTATCCCGAATTCGCCGAAATAATAAACAAAAAACAGGATGAATACGCAAGTCATTTTGCACCAAGTCTTTTTAGTGCAAACACCAATGAGAATGTCCAATCTTCAAATCCATAATGTATGTTACTAGCAACACTATTAGAAAGAATCTTCATATTGAAAGATAATGGGCTGGAAGTTAAATTGACCGACCCAAACCCGAAATGGAGTGTAGAAGCGGTTATGAATTTCTATGCCAATACCTACCCTATCTTAACAACTTCCAAAGTGTCCGAACCGTATATAAAAGGTGATAAAATCCAGTACCGTTTTGAAAGTGTAATGGGTACTAAGGGCTAATTCAACAAGCCCCTCGAAAGAGGGATTTTCTAAAAATAATTTATAAGAAGATGAATAATGCAACAAAAAGTGATATCGGGAACAATTCAACTGCCCGAAGAAAAAAAACAAAAGCAACTGCACCGACAGCTAAAGGATTACACAGAATGGATGAATCAGCCAAAGGACAGTTCGGAGGTTCGCAAGGACAGGCGAAAATCCGTTCCAATCTCGCAACTTCCGATGCTTTTCTGAAAGTCTGCTTTAAGCCCAGACTAAATGTGAACGAATCATTAGTAAAACAGAGCAAACGTAAGGCTGCCAAGACAGAAAGGGATTTTTATAAGTCCCTTTCTCAATTAGCAGAACATTATGGTATTGAGCCAATGCCTATACAAGATTTTAATTACCCCTACAATATTAGCCTCTCCCTATGGGACATTGAAAAGCAATTAAGAAACAAGACCGAAAACTGTGACGATATTCGCCTGATTCAGAAAGGAGATAAAACCTATTTTGTCCTTAGGGAACGATGCAACACAGGAGCAAGTTTATTTTATATTCCTGTTGTACCGCTTTATCTGATGCTAAAAGATAAGACACGAAGAAAAACAGCCTGTCTGCTTTTATCGGTTTGCACTTATTTATATAGGATTGCGGATGTTCCCTATTATAGAATGGAAGGCTCTTACCTAGATTGGCATTATGAAATTCTCGGAGAATGGATAGCTATGGACGAGGAAATAGATGAAAGCCACACCTATAAAAAAGAATTGCAAAGAGCTGAAATTGTAGGTGATAAAATGGGGCAGAAAATAGCAAACATCAATAACCTTCTCTTTTTTGAGCAACGCCTTAAAGCTTTCAGACCAAAGAACAATTTTGATAAAGAATGCTTTGAATTGGCAGATAGAACTTTTAAACTTTATTGCGAATACCCAAACGAAAGTTTGTATAGAAATGCCCACTACAACAATGCATTCAAATCAGAAGAGGATGATGATGACTATTACTATGAACAAACAGCGATTACGATGGATAAATATATCTCGTTTTTTGCCGAAAGCAATGGATTGATATATGAAACCCTTATCGAAAGCGTAAATAACGACTTCAATGAATATGCAGACACACAGGAACCGACAATTTATAAAACTTTTGACGGGAGCAGCATAACAAACAAAAATCTCGATTTTGAAAATCGGTTTTTTAAGATTTTAAACAGATTGTGCACATTGCTTAATTAATATTTAAACAAAACAATAATGAAAGATACATTGAATACCGCCGAAGAAACAGACATCACCGATAGTTTCGGGACATTGTACCATCCTAAATCGGCTTTGGTCTTTTATGAGACAGAGGGAAATAACGCTCAAAGTTACGTTGAAAACTTTGATATTGATAGCAATGGCAATATGATTAATGCCCATCCACTAACAATAAGGGAAGCACAGCGATTGTCTGCAACACTCGACATCCAAACCAAGAAAAATAAAGATTTTTTGAAATCAAATGGTATTATCTCCACAAATGTTCTCTTTATTGATGCATCTGAGAATGGAAAAGTTATTTGGTACACCAAATCACAGAAACGGCAATTGTACTTTACAGAAAGGCTATCTATTCCGAATGGGCAGGCACATACACCTCCTCTACTATGGTGCGCCAATAAACGTGGAATAAGAATATTTGCGCTCGCTACTAATAAACGTCCTACAGCGGAAACTCAGCTTTTGTATGCGCCCTTTCTTAATGTTTATGAAAGTGGAAATGTCTGTATGGGAAGTGTGGACATCAATATTAAAAATTCTGCATCACTCGAAGAATTTATAAAAGAATGGGAGAATTATTTTTTTAATTCCTATTTCAGCCATTTGGTCAACAATCACAATCCGATAAAAGGCAATTGTGTGAATCTGTGGAAAAATCAAATTCTAAACAAAGAAGCTTTTCCAATAGATGTTTTACTTAACTCAAATCTAACTTTAAAAAATCTTCTCTGATGATACATACTGAAAAGCTAAAAGTTCACTTTACTGATGATAGCTTTATCCACCCAACGAATCCTATTTCAATAAACCTTATCGGAGCAGGAGGAACAGGTTCGAAGGTTTTGACCGCCTTGATGGAAATGAACCATTCTTTGATCGCATTAGGACACGCAGGTTTGCACGTAAGACTTTGGGATGATGATATTGTGACCGAAGCCAATCAGGGCAGGCAACGTTTCGCCGAATGCGAGGTCGGTCTGCCGAAGGCGGTTGTATTGATTAATCGGGCAAATAGGTGGATGGGAACGAATTGGAAAGCCGAAGTCAGGAAGTTTGAAAGGGATTCATCAGGAAAGGTCTGTAAAAATATGCAGTCAGCCATATATTTGTCCTGTGTCGATAATGTCAAATCGCGCTTTGAAATTGCGGATATTATCGACGAGGTGGTAGTCGGTAGATGGTTAAGCAGAAACCAACCTAAATATTGGGTTGATTTTGGGAATAACAAACATTCAGGGCAGGTCTTGCTTTCAACTGTGGGGGAAATTCGGCAACCCAAGTCAGAAAAATACGAAACGGTTGCAAGTCTTCCTTATATAACAGAAGAGTTCGGAGAATTACTCTTACAATCCGAAACAGATGATGATACACCAAGTTGCAGTTTAGCCGAAGCATTGGAAAAACAGGACTTATATATCAATTCAACCCTTGCACAAATGGGCTGTTCTCTCTTGTTTAGCCTATTTCGTGACGGTCTTACTGAAAACAGGGGATTTTTCCTTAATCTCAAAAATTTTCATTCCCAACCTATAAAATGCTAACAGTCGCCCGATGAAAATCGGGCGGCAAAAATGCAATTCCTCCCTTCGGTCGGAAACGCATTTTTGCAGTTTAAGCGGATGCAATCCCATTTCTAAAACAAATCCTTGCTTTCTTTCCTGTTGTTTTGAAAAAAGATTGCGCAGTTATTAGGATGATGATTTACTGTTTTGTAAATCATCAATCTTTTGCATCAATTCCTTATAATGAATTTTCGAATGACAGTCTGCACAAACTGAAATTAAATCTTCCAGCTTTTCATTAAATATGTTCTCATAAGTTAAATGATGCGCGTGAAATGCAGGTTTACATTTACATTGAGTGCAAATATATCCGTCTCTTTTGAAAACCAGTTCTCTTTTCGCCTTCCATTCCGGGGATTCAAGATATTTATGATATTGTCCCCTTGGAGAACTCAAATAATTGGAATACGATACACTTTCATATATAAGTTTTTTTTCTAAATCTATCCTTACTTTCCGTTCTTCAAAACATTCCAAATCAAATTCTCCCCTAATGTCAATGTCCGGAGTGTATTTAACCGGAAAATTTCTTTTAGTTCCTCCACAGTTTTTACATTGTTCGTACAATCTAAAATTTGGGAAAAATTTAGCATCATTAACGACAATTTTATTGGGGTTTCTACAACAATCATCAGATAGTTTTATTTCTTCACATCCACAATTCCCGCATTTATAAATATCGTGGTATTCAGTTTCGTAATACTTTTCTACTTCTTCACTTTTACATCTCTTACAAATCATTTTGTTTTTTTTTAAAGGGGAAACAAACATTGAATGCAGTTTATCTGACCGTCGGTTCGTTTTCAGTATGCAAAAGTACAAATCCAGTTTCTGCACAGAAAAATCTTTTTGGGTTTCTAAAAAAATTCTCTGCACTACGCTTCGATAACTTTCCCAGATACTCCTGAATCCTATGGACAAAAAGATTTCGGAGCCTTCATTCCAATGCTTCCATTCCGGTTTTGTCTGAAACGGAATTTCTATCGTCAGAAAGCAATGAAAAACGACAAGCTGGTCAGATTAAAAGCATAGCGTTCATTGACATTCCCGAAAAATTAAAAATCAAAATTGAAAACCAGCAGTTGTCGAAAATGAATTATTAACAATTTAAAATTTCACATTATGAAAAAACCTGACATTTCAGCAAATGAGTTTTATAACCATTTTATAGGTACAGAAAACTATTACAGGTATCCTTTTGGGTTACTACTAACCGACGGTGTAAAAGCTGTCGCAGACGAAGAAAAATGCTATTGGTTCCTTGACGCCATCGCATCTTATCAGTTTGAAGAAAAATTTAAAAACCAGGAATTGCAGGTTTGGAAAATTGAAAGAATTGAAAATACCAAATTTAAACTTTCTGCAACCAACGGAAACAATAAGGTCTTAGTTAGTCAAGATATTGAGTTTTCAGATTTCTTCTTTAGCGAATTTACCATTTGGAAAGAAGGTGATGTGCTGCTTCTGCCAAGTGAGCATTAACCGTCAAACCTCACGATGTATAGGTCAATCGTGTTTTATAATCTTTAAATAACATATTAAATTATGGGAACATATTCAATTATCTATTTGAAAAAACCTGAAATGGCAAAAGAAGTTAATAATCTCCTGAAAGAAAAATATAACCTGACGTACGAATCATATAATGGAATTGAATACGGCATTTTCTTCACGCAGGAAATGTTTGATGAGGATTTGAGATTTATGAATGAAGATGAAGAAGGTAAACAAAACCTATCGCATTATCAACGCCCAATCTCCAAAGAAACCTACTATCTACTGTTATTTGGTATAGGCAATTGCTTTGGTGATATTGGAACATTTTGTGCTAAAATCTCCTGTATTGCCGAAGAAGAAATCAAGATAATTCAAGTGTTGCAGGAATTTTCAAAAACTCCTGAGTTTAAAAAGTATGTCGATATTAGAAAGTCAAAGAATCTTCGCCTATTATTGAATACCAAAATATAATTTAGGATTGTAAAGGAATTGGAAAATTATTTCCAATTCCTTTTTGTCTTTGACTATATTTTTCAAATTATTTTCCTGTTACCAGACAAAAATACGATTCCTCCCTTCGGTCGGAAGACAATATTTTAGAAAGTGAGTTTTGCAATTAATAACTCAAAAGTAATGATTGATCCGGCAAAATTTCAGGTGTATATTTAATTCCCGGATCATCTTTTTCAGCTGTTAAAAGGTTGTGCATTCCATCAAGAGCATTTTGTGATATTGTAAAACCTTCAATATCGTAATCCTTATCAACAATAGGCTTAAAGTATTTTGCAAAACTTTTCCCCGCTATCCCATAGCTTTCCATACTATAAACTACCTGCGTTTTTTTATTGTTGAGTTGAACTTCTGCTGCAATATTTCTTAAGTTAGCACTGTTTACCTCAACTCCATTCTTTAATTTCTTAAATAAATAATGGATGGAATATCCTATACCTACCAGCACCTCCTTGTTATTATAATTAACTTTTTTTGTCTCCAAGTAGTAAACATTTAGGTTTGTTTCTTTTTTACCTAATGTTAAATTTCCAAAGCCAGGGATCTTCATTCCAGCATTCTTATTACCGTCGAAAATTTTAATGATGGTTTTAAGGCTCGTTAAGTCATTTCTTGTTATGTTAATGTCGTCAGGTAATTTTAAATGAGTGTATTTGGGAGATAGCGATTCATTACTATTTTCATAAATCATTTGTCCCCCTTTCTTAGCTTCCATATCTTTTACAAAAGCACTCAAATTAAAATTATCCAATTGCTCCGTAGTGTACGAATTGTGGTCAGAAGGTTTTGCTGTCTTAATATCTTCCGAACTGCTACCGGCTTCCCCTTTAGCATAATCAACAGTTGCTGAAGCGGTACTATCTACCTGGGTAAAGACCGTGTCGGTTGCTCTACTTTCTGAAGTTGCCTCAGTCACTTCGCCTTTCTTACAATTAAATAGTACTAAAAATAATGTACACAGGGTAATAACCACTGCACCTCGGATAAGTAAATGTCTAGTTTTCATAGTAATAGGTTTTAGTTATAACTAAGGTAATAAAATATTTTATAATAGTATAAAAAAATGCATTTGTATATGAACCCTGTTTTTTGAAACGCTATACTTCTGAAATCGCTCTTTCAACATAATTAAAATTCACACTTCTATCGGAAACCTATTCTTGCGAAAGGAGCCACCCAATTTCAAAAACAAGTTCGCACGTTGCCGTGTTATCTTGAAAATGGTTGCATATACCTTCTAAAAATGTCAGATTTTCTTTTAAATAATTTGACAACTTTACTATGATTTGTGACATTTTTTCTTTGCAGATTGTGACATTTTTTCACTGGTAAGATTCTGGTATATCGTTTGAAAAATGATTGGTGTGTTCTTTAAATTTTATTGTTTAACCAAAAAAACGTTTGTTATGTCAATCGAAAAAAGAAACAATGGCAGTTTGCTCCCTGCAAATCCACGTACACTGTTCGATGACTTTTTCAGTCGCGAACTATTTAATTGGGGCAATAATAATTTTTCTTCCACACGGACGACTCTCCCATCAGTGAACATTATGGAGAATCCAGAAAATTTTATGGTGGAAGTCGCCGCACCGGGAATGGAAAAACAAGATTTCCAAATTAGCCTGGATGGTAATCTCCTTACTATTTCTTCTTCAAAAAAGGATCAGAAAGAAGAGAACAACAGCAATTATACTCGCAGAGAGTTTAGCTATCAATCTTTTAGCCGAAGTTTTGAGCTTCCCAAAGACGTAGTAGATGATGAACATATTGAAGCTAAATACGAAAGCGGTGTTCTAAAACTCACTATTCCAAAGAAAGAGGAAGCAAAAAAACAACCTCCTAAACTTATAGAAGTTCAATAATCACTTCAGTTTTTGCAGTTGGTTTTTTATAATGAAGCCAACTCATATAATTTTTGATTTTCAATTGAGAAATTTAATCTTTTAACATTAAGTAAAATTTTAATTATTGTCATTACTAAACTAAAATCAACGATTATGAAAAAATTAAGCTTATTCACTTTTTTTGCATTTTTATTTGCTGCGATCATTTATTCTTGTAACAGTGATAGTTTCAACAGTATAAGCGGGGATGATACAGCAAAAATCTCTAATGAGAATTCTAAAACTTTAGCCAGAACATCTGAAGAAACGGACGGCTTCTCATATATTAATTCCAAAGACCCGGCTTTCGATAATTTTTTAAGTTCACAAACCTATCAAAACCATAAAGACTATATTAATGGTCTTGGTCAGATGGATCTTAACTCCATATTATATAAGCAATATGAAGTTGATGGAAAAGTGTATGATTTCTTTGTGGTTTCGCTTTTGCGAAATGGTAAATTGGAAGGTAAGTTAGAAATTCTCGATCTTAAAGACACGCCGTTCCTTCCGAACAAAGATAAATATGCGCTGAATTATGCTGATTTATCATCCTATGATATGGATAGACAAACCGGCAGTATCAAACTTTACGATCTAAATTATGAAAACTTTATGCATACCAAAATGGATATTGATAAGGGGTACTATACTAATGTTGAAGGAGATGGGCTTTCTGATGAGCTGAGGGAAAAATATGCATACCTTGCAAATCCGGCTAAAAGTGCTAATTTAACTTCAAGACATTTATGTGACAGTAATGGCAATGGAAATATATCCTTTGGTGAATGCTATAGCTGTATTGTAAGAGCTATCAAGCAAAATTCTACATCTACAGCAATCTGTCATTCGTATGAAGCGATGGGGTTACCTTGGTGGGGATCTTGCGGCGCATCAGTAACCGTATCGTGTGCAATCATTTCGTCAATATCTTAAAATATATATATGATGCTTTTTGAAGATCCAACTTATTTAATTATTGCATTTGCAGTTTTTGCGGTATTAAACGTTGTTACAATCAGAGATATTCTTAAAAACAAAAATCTTTCAAAAAGACAAAGAAACAATTACATCTGGTTGCAGTTCGGTTTACCGATCATTGGTTCGATTATCTATTTTTTAGAAAAAAGTGATAAATCGCTTCACCTGAAAAAGTAGTTTCTGACCTTTAACTTACAATAAAGCTGCCTCTTAGAGGCAGCTTTATTATTATGCAGCATATTTTTCGATGAACACTCCATTTTATTTTATAACTTCCTTGTAAGTATATACATTGTATGGATATAGTTTCTTAGCCAGGATTTTGGCAACAATGCTGGTGATCAACAAAGGGATTAGCAAAAGATAACCTGATGGCACAATACTGGAAATAATGAATATCGCAGTAATAGGCGCATGAATAGCTGCGGAAAGCATCGCAGCGGCTCCGAACAATGCGAAGTTAATAACTATCAGGTGCGTACCTAAATAATGATTGCAAAACTGGGCAAAAAGAATTCCTAATAATGCGCCTGTTACGATGCTTGGAGCGAAAACGCCTCCGTCACCTCCTGCACCTAGTGTTAATGATGCCACTAAAGGCTTTACGAAAATAAGTAATATCAATGGAATGAAATGGCCTGGATTTACTGTGTTGTATAAGCTGTTTTCAAGAATTTTTCCAAGTCCGTGATAACTGTCCCCGTACAAAACCGGGAGAAAAAAGATAAATACTCCAACCGAGACAGCTCCCAGATTTACACGAATAAAATTATTACTGATCCCACCGAAAAATGTCTTCGCATAAATAACAATCTTCGTAAAATACAGTGCAAAAATACCTCCGATCAAACCCAGAATCACAGCAAACGGCATTGCCTGCCAACGCCACTCTTTTACTGCAAATGAAAATAAAGGATCGGAATCAAAATAATGAACAAAAACATAAGCAGCAAGCATAGAACTGATTCCACTAATCAGCAATGTTCTATTATATTTACGGGCAATAACTTCAAATGCAAATAAAAATCCGCCCAAGGCACTTCCAAATAATACTGTTACTCCGGCTATAATACCGGCACATATCAGTTCTGTCTTATATGCCCTTGCGGTATGAAAATGTTTGTAAGCCTGATTACCAAATGTTGCAGTAGCAACAACAGTAGATACTTCTACCCCCGTAGAACCTCCGAAAATTACCGTTAAAAATCCATTGATATAATGGGAAGGTATTTTGAAAAAAGGGAGATGATCCTTTCTCGTTTCAAGAGTCGTGTATATTTCCTTAATTCCTTTGTTTTTTCTATTCTGGAAAAAATATTTACGTAAAAAATAGATGGCTGTAATCCCTATACTAGGCAAAATGATAAATAATCTATTTTCCGTAGTCATGGTTTTTTCAAATAAATGTTCCTGCACATATCCTGTCAAATGTTTTAGGCTATAAGAAATCAGACAACAAAAAATGCTAACAATAATTGAAATCCCGCCTAATCTTACATAGCTTGCCCTTATGATTTTCTTTCTTTGGACTTTATTACCTTGCATAACTTCGTTTTTTTAGAGCGGAACAAAGGTAAGTCATATTTTATAGTTTACTATGCATCTATGAACTTTCGCAATTAGTAAAAATGTATAGAAAGATAATTTTTTAAAGATTAGAAACGATACAAAGTATGAAAGGCGAATCTTAAAAGAACTTGTATTCATAAAAAAAAATTATTTTTTTAACAAAATTCTAACTTACTTTTGCTTACACAAGAAAAGAATAATGATTTATACAATACCTACAAAAAAAGGGCTTGGAATCGAAATTTGCGGAACGCGTGATGATCTTGAATTTCTGTACGATATTGTTTCAAAATTTTGGAATAATCCAACTCTTTCGCAAGTTAAAGGATACGAAGACAAAAACAATCTGATTAGTAGTTTTTCGTACGAAATACGGAAAGCTTCGTATGGCAGCCGCTTAACCAGAAGTCATAGTCATTACACTTTTGAGCAAATTCCATATTGTGGTTTTCAAGTTTCCTGGGTCCATCTTTTGTTTTCTATTGCTGCATTAAAATACAATATGAAAATTACGGAAAGTAATAAAGCAGATATTGCCATGTTTCTTCATCTTGAATATTGGATTGAAAAGGCAATGAAAAGTTATGATACAGTTGGTGCTGCTAATCTTTTGCCATATCTGGATGACGCTATTAATGCCGGAAATGAATATCTCTATCTCTATATGAGACATATTAACTCTTCCTTTTTTGAACTGAAGGGAGGCAAAAATTCCTTTAGAAAATTGGACAAATTAATGCGGACTGCTGTCTATGCTACGGAAGAGTACAATGACTTGCTAAGTTTTCTTCAGTTTGAAGCAAAAAAACGTAACTGTAAAATTGAAGATCTCGAATTGAATGATGATGATAAGATATACGAAGTTCCATGGTAAGTATTAATATTCAACCCATCTTTATTCTAGGCAATCCAATTTCGTGTTCTTGCGGATAAGGCTGCCTGAAAGTCATACTGACATCTTCCCGCAAACTTCTTTCCATCTCTTTTGATTTGTTCTCATCCATTGAATACCGGGGATCGGCAATAAGGGGCATCTTGGCCATTCGGGTAATAGTCACAGTCGGAAAATGGTAATCCACTTCAACAGTCCCCTGCAGAAGATAAATGCCCCCCTCTTTAAAAGGAAACTTTTTCAGGCTGTCCGGAAAATGTGCGGTGTCAAAATATTGTCCTTCCGCATCTATCCAGGTTCCGAAATACATATCGTCTTTCTTGCCTGGATGGTTTTTCATTTTAATGGGAACGTGTTTTCTGGAAATCAAATAAGCCAGCATTCTAACTTGCTTCTTGTGATATTTTAAAAGATCTTTAACCAATACATCCCCTCTATGTTTCGTCTTTAGTAAATCAAAAATAGAATAGGAAACCGGAAATCCTAGTATCTCAATTTCATCGAAGGCATCTTCAAAAGGATTTCTATCTATTGTCGGTAGCTCATAATTTTTTTGAGGTTCATCAAATAATGATATTATCTTGGTTTTGTATTGATTCTTTGAAAGTAAGAACCTTGCCTCAATCAATAATTCGTGTTTTTGCTTTCCTGTAAATCTGAAAGCGCCGACAAAAATTAATATCTGCAGCGTTTCAATGCCGATATTAACTCTTTTGACAAAATCCTCTAAGGATTTGTAATCTCCATTCTCTTTTCTTTCCTCAGGAATAAATTGCTTGATAGATGCTTCCAGTTTCTCAATATGCATTAATCCTAAATAGACATCCGAGCCATAGACTGTCGTATGGAACTCACTAAGGTTAATGCAAGGGTTATGAATTGTAGCGCCTGACATCTTGGCTTCGTGAACATAGACCTCAGTGCGATAAAATCCTCCACCATTGTTAATAGCAGAAACCATAAACTCAATAGGATAATAAGCTTTCAGATATAAACTCTGATAACTTTCCACCGCATAGGAAGCTGAATGTGCCTTACAGAACGAATAACCGGCAAAAGATTCAATTTGTCGGTAAACTTCCTGAGAGAGCAGGTCAGGATGACCTTTTCTTTTACACGATTCAAAAAAATCATCTTTTAATTTCTGTAAGGCGGAAAGAGAACGTCCCTTTCCACTCATTGCCCTTCGGAGAACATCGCCATTAGCTGCTGATACTCCGCCAAAGTGCATCGCAACTTTTATAACGTCTTCCTGATAGACCATGATGCCGTAAGTTTCACCCAATTCTCTTTTAAACACCTCGTGGAAGTATTCGAACTGGCCGGGATGGTTATGGCGGAATATATACTCCCGCATCATTCCGCTCTGGGCAACACCTGGCCGAATGATGGAAGATGCAGCTACCAACACCTTATAATTGTTACATTTAAGTCTCCGTAGTAGACCTCTCATCGCCGGTGATTCAATATAGAAACAGCCAATGGTTTTTCCAATGCTTAAAAACTCATTGCATTTGACTTCATCTTTCGAGATTCTTGTATCTTCAATATCTACGTGAATTCCTCTTTTTTGCTTAATCAAATTTACCGTGTCCTTAATCGTTCCCAGTCCTCTCTGAGAAAGAATATCGAACTTTTCAAGTCCAATATCCTCAGCCGTGTGCATATCGAACTGCACGATTGGGAATTCCTTGGGTGGAAATTCCAAAGCTGAATAATTGGTAATTGGTTCCTCCGAAATTAAAATTCCGCAGCTATGCATACTTCTTTGATTGGGAAAGCCTATCAATAGCTGTTCATATTTATAAATCAGCTGAACCACTGAATTCTGGTCGTGTTGCTCTTTCGGTTTTTTAGAAAGCTGATCCAGTTCATCTTTTGGAAGCCCGAAAACTTTTCCCAGCTCCCTGAATCTTGATTTTCTTTTGAATTCGACATTGGTTCCGCAAAATGCCACGTAATCTTTTCCGTACTTATTGAAGATGTATTCAAGAATTGTATCTCGATTCTTCCAGCTCCAATCAATATCAAAATCCGGGGGACTCTTACGGTTTAAGTTTAGGAATCGTTCAAAGTACAGATCAAGTTCCAAAGGACATATGTCTGTAATTCCAAGACAATAAGCAATAATGCTGTTAGCGCCGCTACCTCTGCCAACGTGCATAAATCCCATCCGGTTACTGTACTGGATAATATCCCAAGTGATGAGGAAGTAGCCGCAAAAATTCAATTCATCAATAACTTTCAGCTCTTTTTCAACCCTTGCTTTCGCCAATTGACTATTATCAGGATATCTTTTACTTAAACCTTCATATGCTAACTGAGAAAGTAATTTAAAATCATTTTCCCTGCTGTCAGTAAAATACTTTTTATTTTTAGGTGTATTAAATTCAAAATCAAAGCTGCACTCATTAACGATATGTTTAGTATTTTCAATAATTTCAGGGTAGTGTCCGAATTGACTCAAAAGCTTTTTCTTATCAATAAAACATTCATCTTTTCTGCAATAATCTTTTTCAGTCAGTTTAATAAAAAGGGTATTGCCATCAATCGCCCGCAATACTTTATGAAGCTTATATTCTTCATCGGTTTTAAAGGTTACCGGATGAAGAATGACCATTTTATGTATTAAAGATTTGAGTTCAGGTTTTATCAATAGATTTAGCTCTTCCTGCCTGATCCCAATAAATTCGTGTTCCAATAGTTTTTCGGGAGTATTTTGTAAAGAGTAGATGACAAAACAATGTTCCAACGGAGGATTCATTTTCGGAATACTAATACCGTCACAGTTGTAATCCGTCAAAAGCCTGTTTATCTCTGCAATACCTTTAGGATTTTTAGCGAGACAGGTATAATACTGCTCATTTTCAACCCGTACATCAACCCCTACAATTGGTTTTATGTTATTATGCTGACAGAGCTTATAAAATTGGTAAATACCCGTTACAGTATTAATATCAGTCAATGCCAGAGCTTTTAACTTATAGTCAACAGCCAGTTGAACCAGATCTTCGACAGAAATAGTCCCATAACGCAAGCTATGATAAGTATGACAATTGAGAAACATAAGTTATTTTTAAGTTAAAAGACCTGAAGCACGTCCAACGCTTTTTGCTCCAAACCTATCTTTAATTTTATCCATTGTCTGGTATAATGAGATCAGCTCTTCCGTATCTTCGAAAAGGTTCATCTGATGGTTTCCGTGAACAAGCCCGGTAAATTTTACCCCAACAAGACGAATTCTCATCCTGCGGGTATATACTTTTCTGAACAGTTCTAAAGCATATCTGAGCAAAGTATGATCTGCTGAAGTATAAGGTACTTTACATTGTTTAGTCTCTGTATCAAAGTTCGCATATCGTATCCTTACAGAAACGGTAGAGGTCAGCCATTGTTCGTGTCTCAATTGATAACAGAGCTGCTCTACCATTCCGGAAAGAATACTTCTGATGTTTAGAACATCAATGGTATCTTCGGCAAAAGTTGTTTCCGTAGAAATAGATTTTCTTTCAGAATATTGAATGACAGGCGTGTTATCAATACCGTTGGCTTTCTTCCATAGCTCCGTTCCGTTCTTTCCGATCAGTTGCTGCAACACATCCACTGGCATTTTAGACAGGGTTTCTATTTTTCTTACCCCTAATCTTGACAGCAGTTCAAAAGTTACATTTCCGACCATCGGAATCTTTTTGACTGATAAAGGATTTAAAAAAGGCTGAATATATTCAGGCTTCACTTCAAATCTTCCGGTAGGTTTTGATTCACCGGTTCCAATTTTTGAAACGGTTTTATTGGTGGACAATGCAAAACTGATGGGTAATCCTGATTGCTTGGTCACGGCATTGGCAATTTCAGTTGTCCATTGATAACATCCGAAGAATTTGTCCATTCCGGAGAGATCCAGATAAAATTCATCTACACTAGCTTTCTCTAAGACAGGTACTTTTTCCTGAATAATTTCTGTTACCATATGCGACATATTGGAGTAATATTCCATATCTCCTTTTATGACCTGCGCTTCGGGACATAATCGCAGAGCCATTCTAATTGGCATTGCCGAACGTACCCCGAATTTTCTGGCTTCATAGGAACACGATGCCACTACTCCACGATCTCCACCTCCTATGATAACAGGCTGTTTCTCCAACACAGAGTGTCTCAGCCGCTCACAGGAAACAAAAAAAGTATCCAAATCCATATGTGCAATTGCTCGTTCCATTTGACAAAATTAGATACTAATTGTATCATTTTTTATATATTTGTAGATACAAATTGTATCAATGTCAATTTTTTCAGAAAACATCAGGTATTTAAGAGCTCAAAAAAAATTATCACAACAAGAAGTTGCAGATAATATTTTTTTGAGCAGAGTGCGTTATTCTAAATACGAAGACGGACGTTCCGAGGCTCCTTACGAGGTTTTAATCAGGATTTCGAAATATTTTAAGGTGAGCATTGACCTTTTACTTACGGTTGATATCAGAAAATATCCTTTGGAAGATGTAGTTAATCTTCCAGCGAATAAGGTATTGCTTCCAATAGTTGTAGATACGGAAGGTAATAATTTTATTGAGATTGTTCCGCAGAAGGCTTCTATGGGATATCTGAAAGGCTTTAGTGACCCTGAATACATTGAAAGCCTACAAAAAATATATTTTCCCTTCCTTAAGAGTGGGAAATACAGAGGATTTTTAGCTGATGGTGATTCAATGCCTCCATTTGCCGACCAGTCTATTCTCATTGGTGAGTATGTTGAAAAACTAGAAGATTTAAAAGCCAACAAGGAATATATTTTTGTGACGCAGGAAGGGATTACCTATAAGACTTTTTTGAAAAGAAATAAAAAGTACATTACCGTTTTAGCGGACAATTCATTTTATGAACCATATAATATTGCTTTGGACGAGATTGCTCAGGTATGGCGCTACGTGAGAGGAATTTTGCCGCAGGATTATAAACCGCACACCCTGCCTGATAAAGCGAATTTGAAAAATTTAGTGGACGAAGCTAAAAAGAGTATTAGCAAACTGGAAAATAGCTTATTGAGATTAAGCCAAGAATAAAAAAACTTCCCCGAAGGGAAGTAAAAACACAAATGATGAAAAAACTCTCTATTAAGAGAGGGCGACAAATATATAAATAAATTGAATTACAGATCATGACTCAGCTCAGCTTATTCGATTCCGAAGATCTATACGAGTTTCCAAAAGACCTTTTGGAATTCAGAGAATTTTTTCTGAGCAAGGAAGAAGCAGACCTTTTGAAAGATAAACTGCTCCATTCTACACGTTGGGAGCAACGCACACAAAAAATGTACGACAAAACAGTAATAACGCCTCGTCTCACTGCGTGGTATGGTGATACAAAGTCTTACGATTCGGCTGATAATAATACAACTGCAAGGAATGAATGGACTCCTGAATTATATGCTCTAAAAGAAAGAATTGAAAAAGAATTCGGTTATCAGTTCAATGGTGTTTTGCTCAACCTATATCGCGATAATAATGATTCAGTAGCCTGGCACAGGGATAAGGAGAACCGTTATGGGAAACGCCCTGTCATTGCATCCATTAGTCTCGGACAAACCAGAAACTTTGATTTCAGAAAAAAGGATCATCATCAAAGCAAGTACAGCTTGCCGCTTCCAAACGGTTCACTGCTCATTATGAAAGGAGATTTGCAGGAGCATTGGGAGCATAGAATTGCTAAGTCAACTATTCCTATGAAAGAGAGAATCAATTTGACATTTAGGTTAATTAAGGTTTTATAACAGTCAATTGCATACTTTAGTACAATTTTTTTGGAAAAACTAAATCTTGGTTCAGAAATAAGTTATCCTAACTACCAGTAATTAAACAAATTCGAGATATTGATATTAAAAAACAGGAAGACTGAATATTCCTGTTTTTCTATTGTTAATTAAAACTAATTTTTAATTATCGTTTGATTTACTAAGGTTTCGTTGTCTTTTGAAATATTTACTACATACATTCCTGTCGGAAAACCTTGTAGATCGAAAGAGTTTCCCGCTTTGGAAATTACAACGGCTCCCATACTGTTGGCAACAGTTATTTGATATTGTTCTTCTTGTTTCGAAATTACAGTTTTTCCCGAAACACAAGGTGGTTCAATATATTTCAATACAACATAGCTATCAGAAGTCTCTCCGTTTTTTGCAATAGAAAATGTTTCACAAGGTGCAGCCGGCGGTGGTGTTATAGTTACTGTTTGAGTAGATGTTCCACAACCATTTGTTGCTTCTACTTTTACCTCCATAGACCAATTATTATTACTTCCTCGTGCAAATCCTTCAAGTTGATTATTATAGGTATGGAGAAATACACCATATTGGGGACTTGATGACAATTTTGTCCAGGTTACCTGAGTAATGCCCTGCTCGCTACCGACAGGTGTTGCATTACTATTACTTAAATAGAAATGAGATTCGTTGTAGTAAGTGGGATCGTTAATCTGGGACACGCTAAACATAGGTTTTCCTATCCAAACCTCCTTAGTAACCGTATTGCTTGCTCCACCCCCAGCAAGATATGCTTGTAACTTCAGTAAACCATTCGCATTTGCTTTAGGAGTAAGTGAGATTTGAGGCTGGTTACTAGGACCAATTATATCAACGAGGTTAGCGCCATTTATTACCGACCATTGGATTGTTGGTGCAAAACCTGTTGTATAAGTTGTGTTATTATTTCCACACAATAGTGCGTCTCCGCCTATTTTTACTTTGCTACCACACAAAAAAGCGGTAGTTAACTTTTGATCTTTGGTGGCTTCTGAGAATTGATTGAGAATAAACTGTCTATTCCTTGGGCTAAAATAGGTATGGCTTGTATTTTCTCCATAGTAACTTCCTATCTCCTCCGCTACAAAGTTTGCAAAAGGGATATTACTGGCATCGTCAACTGGTGAAAAAGTTTTCTGATATTCATTTTCTGTAAGCGTTGTATTTCCAAAATTGTAATCCAAAGCGCTGGGTGTTGGAACAAAAGAAAAATCAGTTGCAGTAATATGATTGCCGAGAAATTCAGGTAATGAAGAAGTTGGAAATCTGTATTTCCCACCACCATATTTATCAATAGGCAGCACATTAGAGGGCTGATTTCTGCTTCCAGAAAGTAGTGTATGTTGAGCTGGGATTACCCATAAAATATCTTTTTTATATACTATCTTTCCATAATATAATTGCTTTGACTCATTAATGCTAGACATTGGTCGAGCAACAAAATCATAGTAATAGCGGGATTTTCCCGGAACAACAGAAAGTATTACCTGAGCAGGATCTAATGTTACGCCACCAATCAATGCCCCGATAAAATCTACAAACCAGCCTTTACTATTGTGATGCATTGTAACCAAATCCTGGAGGTTTTGATCGGTACCACATTCGCTTCCATTTGAAATAGCTACATTCCTAGTTTGCTGAGGATAACCTTTTGACTTTAAAGTTGCTTGCCAGGTGTTGTGGACAGAATTATCAATGCTATAGCTACTATTAATATAATTGATTAACATTTGCCTGGAAGCAGGAGTATCGGCGATTGTAAGAATGTCACTTACAGGAGCACCACCAGTGAATATAGGCGAAAAAACATAATTAAGACCAGCAACAATGGGCGAACGAAGAAAAGTTTTTGAAATATGTCTAAGCATATATTGTAGCCCTAAAGGTGTATTTGCGCCCAAATGGGGAGAATCGTGAGAAATGAATAATTTTGTATCGTGGTTTTCCCCGTTATCCTCCATATCCTTTAGCGCATATCGAGCAATAAGACCTCCCATACTTTGTCCTAAAACTACATTCTTCTCGCTTCCTATTTTATTCTGATTTACCCATCTGATTGCTTTTTTTAATAGTTCAGCATTATTTTGTATATAGTCAGTACCAATACCCCAATCTACATAGATGATATCGTAATTCCCTTCTAAATAGGATTTCAATGCAGAATTTTGCATACCTCCTCTATTCAAAAAATCATCAATATTATTATCTCCGCCTTCTTGTCTAGGTGCTGTTATATGACCTGTATCAAAGCCTTCTGCTACAAGGAAAGGCTTTGTGATTTGGGTTTGCCCATTACGAAGTTTAATATATAATGTAAGTTTTGGTTTATTTACAACCGTCGGGGGGAAAGGAATAAAATACTGATAATTTTCCAGTTGTACTTTCCAGTAATTGTTGGTGGACAAGTTAGCTGCAGCAGAAAAAGCCTGCCCATTGTCATTTATATCGACATATTTTTCCAAATCTCCAGTAACTGAAAATTTGTTTTTTGAGTATAGTATTTGCCCATTCGTTAAAGTAAGTTTATATGTCCAGGTATATTCACCAGTAGAGGGATAACTAACAGGCATTATCTGCCCCAATGTTACCGTTTGAAAGTTGGTGGTATCGGAAAATTTTACTTCGAGAGTTGAGATTTCACTAATGTAATTACTTAGAAACAGAGTAGGTGGAAAAACAACATTGAAATGTAGTTTGTTGTGACTGTTCGCAATTGGTGCCATTGCAAAAACTTTATTGATCTCATAAGGATCTTGCCAGACATTATTTACGTAAACATCTAAAATTTTATTTTGAGGTGTTAACGTTAGAGATCCTGTAGAAATATTATTCAATCTATCAGTAGGCAGATTCGGAGCCATATTCTGAAAAGCTAGTTGATTGCTTTCTGAAAATTGGTTATATTTGAAATAGGTTCCACCTATCGGCAGTAGATCAATTGTCTGGTCCTGAAACCACTCACTTTGAAAATCAGCGGGAGATTTAAGAGCACTGCCATTCGACGATATTTTACTCATTACTAATGACCCGTAAATGTCATTTATGATTTTAGATGTGGTAAATGAACTATCCGTAGGAGTTCCATTATATTTCTTAAGATCCGCAAACTCTATTCCTGCATCCAGTAGTAGACCTGTTTGTATTTTTGTCTTGTCCAAATCTGAAAAGGGCAATAAAAGTGTAGATTCCAGGACCGGATTGACGGGATCACTCGGCTGCGCTACAAGTTGTGGACTAACTTGGACTTGTCCAAGTAGAAGCTTTGACAGCAATAGGAATGCTGCCAAAATACTTAATTTTGTTTTCATAGGTTAGTGTTTATTTAGTTTTTAATCGAACTTTTTATCAAAGCGTCCTTCTGTTATAGTAACAATATTCCCATTGCTATCTTCGGCTTTGAATTCAAATGTTCCAGAAACAATTTGGTTTTGAAGATCGAGTCTCGTTATTTTTATTCTACCGGTGTTGTTTGAGTTTGATGAGTAACTAACCTTATCATTACTTGTATAGCTTGCATAGTTGTAACCATCGTCAGGTGTTTGATTAACAACTTCATATGTTTGGTTAATCTCTAAGTTGGGGATTGATACAATTAGGTCAATAGATTCAGTGTATCTCTCAGGATCTTTTCTTAAATCTAATTTTATTAAATAATAGTTATTATTCAACTTTTCACAATAGGTGCCGGGTTGGTTAATCTTTTTTGTGGTAGCTACCCAAACTTTGCCATTTATTAATGCCCCTGCGGTGTTTTTACCGGATTGCGTTGCTTCTGGCAATACATTTTGATCCTGCTCATCATCTTTGCAAGAAGAAAAAAGTCCTATTGATAATAGAGCTACAAAAAGTAGATTTTTCATAAGAATGTAATTTCGTGGTTATTAAGAGTTTGTAAATTAACCATTTTTTTTCTTTACTTACAAATTTCTTTGATACAGTCATAGCAATGGGATTCAACCAATTCTTATATTGGAGAGTTTCGCATTTTCTAAAGTCAAATACAGTACAAATTCTTATACTTCGTAATTGACACCAACTCCAACTTAAATTGCATTGACAGATATAAAAAGTTTATATGATTTATGAAACTCACCTTAATATTAATGGTAATCAATAACTATACACCATTTCCAACCTTTGGTAAGATGGATGTAAATTTTCTATTTAGCTGTGTAAAAAAGCTACACAGAATTTCCAACATTACGTCAATTGAATGCAAGCTTTCGACCAAGATGAGTAAAATAACTACACGCAATTTCTGAACGTGGGTAAAATAGATACAAGCTTTTGTACTTAGCAACATACGAAACTGCACACATTTTCCAACTATATGTAAAATGAATACAAACTTTCGATTTAGATGGGTAAAATAACTACACGCAATTTCTGAACGTGAGTAAAATGAATACAAACTTTCTATTTGGATGCGTAAAATAGCTACACGCAATTTCAAAACGTGGGTAAAATAGATACAAACTGAAAATCTATTATCTAAGTATTTTTTTCCTTTCAAAAGCAATACACGATAAAGATCACGCATCATCAACAGAATCAAACTTTTACAATTATTTTTCAGAACTCTTAAAACTACCCTCCTCTTTTTAGCAAGATGTGTCTTTGTATATACAAACTTTTCAAGTTTTACATCCAAAGACTCTCTTGCCTTTTTGCAAAAGGGAAAAAAACTTCGGAACTCGTTTTTTTTCTTTATTGAAATCATATACAAATTCCAATTTATTCTTTATTAATCTCCACGATTTCCAGATTAGACCAGAATGGTCTTATTTAGCCCAAGCCCTTTGAATACTATTGTTTTCACGATTTTGATGTCCCAACTTTGCAACAGAAATCATAATCAAAAAAGATGAAAACATATCTTTACTTTTTCTTTAGCTTATTGACCATATGGGTCTCGGGACAGGTCGGAATTAATACTGTATCACCAGAGACCACTTTGGACGTTACAGGGAAACCGGTTGATCCTAATCATTACGACGGGATTATTCCACCACGAATAACGGGAGATCAATTGTCCAGAAAATCATATTCAATTTCAAAAAGAGGAGCCGTCGTATTTGTGACTGTTCCTGCTACAAACTTATCCGGGCAGGTTATCAATGTTAGAACTACCGGATTGTATTACTTCGATGGTACGGCCTGGCAACCTGTATCAAAAGATGTTGATCCGATAGAATATTACATTTTATTGACTTTCGATTCTAACAGCACGGCAAGTCTTGCCGCAACCTCCACCTGGACGGAACCAAGAAATCAATGGGCCAACACAAACAATTACCTGACCTCTTCTAAAAATTACACCATAGGCTCAAAAAACTTTGGCGGGCTTGAAGGATTTGTGGTTTTCAGAAAAATCAACGGTATTGTTAATGTTCGTTTTCGTTTACATAGAACAGACAATTCTGCACCTGTTATAGGTAAGGCTCTTATTGACATCCAGGACATATTTAACGATATAGGTTATATTCCCAATCAAATTGTTCTCTTACACAACGAAAATTCAACCCAGTATTTTCCTGCATTGCTGGAAAATTACGCCATACAAATTCCTCAAAGCTCGCTGAACCAGATATCGACTTCTATTTACACTTACGGAGAAGTACAGGGGTATTCCAACTGGAGGGTTCCATATTTAAAGTAAGATTCTAAAAACCAAATGAAATTAAAACAATATAACACAATGAAAAACAATTTTCTCAAATTATTCTTTGTACTAATAGCCACCAGTGCTTTTTCACAAGTCGGTATTAATACTCAGACACCAAAAGCCACTTTTGAAGTGGTCGGAAAGCCTGATGATACAGGTCATTATGATGGTATTATTCCACCCCGTATTACAGGAGACCAAATCGCTGCAAAATCATTTTCTACTGCTCAGAAAGGGGCATTAATCTTTGTGACATCACCAGCTACTAATTTGGTGGGACAGGTGGCTCATATCGAAAAAACGGGCTTATATTGTTTCGACGGACAGCAATGGATTCCTGTTTTGCAAAGCGATCCTTTAGAAATCGTCGCACTCAGAGGCAACACTTCTTCGGTTGAGTTGGTAGTGAAAAACAGTTTGAAGCTTGATTTTGATCAAAAGGAAAATTATATCCTGGGAAAATCAAGAAGCCCCATTACAGGCGAATACAACTCTATTCTAGCTACCGATGCCAATATTACATCAGGAAAAGGTAACTCTGCCAGCGCTTATGCCATGTCCCAGGGAGAAGTTACCGGGAAATTGAACTATGGTGCGGGTGTATCAGCATTAAACGGAATTGCAAATGGCGTAATTTCAGGAAGCAGGAATATAGGGATAGGTGCCGGAGCCATGTCATACATCACTTCCGGAAATGATAATATATCGATCGGATATTTATCAGGAACCGGGAACCGGACAGGCTCCAATAATGTATTCATTGGCGCTGGAGCCGGAAGCCCCGCAACAGGAAACAGAAGTGTCAGCAATAAATTAGCTATACATTCCACCCCCGTTACAACAAGCTCTACCAGCTTTTGGGACAGTATTACCAATAATTATACGGACTACAAATTTGCGTTGATTTCGGGGGATTTTGCTGAAAGATGGCTGAATATCAATGGTAAGCTAAGCGTGACACCAACACAGATGCCTAACGCAGACGGTGATCCGACATATACAAAGAAAGTAGTTGCCAAAGCAGACGGTTCATTTGGATTCGCCACAGAAATGATTCCACCACCACCTTTGAGCGGAACCTATATCCTTAAAAGTGTGAATGGTATTCCGAGTTGGAGTCTCCCATGAAACAAGAAGACAATAGCAGTTCTGAGGTAATCTTTTTCAGGATCAAACAGGAAAGAAAGGAAAACTGGAAGAAAAAATGCAGGGAAAGAAATATCTCAATGACCAGCCTGATTATCGATTCTGTAGAAAACAGATTAATGGATGATGAACGAAAACAAATATTGACCTTCATCGAAAAGCAGGATAACATCTTTTTAAAGATCGAAACCAATATCAACCAGGTGGCTAAGCTGGTCAACGGACAAAAGTACATTTCGCAAGATCAGTTGGAACTATTTTCTAAACAACTTTTAGAGATACAGAAGCTGAAAGCGCAGCAAAATAAGATGTTTGAAAACATATACGCATTGCTTTCCAAATGATCGTCAAGCTAATGAAACCTGCCGGCTCCAATTTCCCCGGCGTGGACTACAATGATAAGAAGGTGGACAAGGGCAAAGGCGAACTGATGCTGATGAAAAACTTTCCATCATTGATCAATAAAGACAGTGACAAGCAACAGGTCAGGAACTATTTAAAGGCAATATCCAAAAGTACGAAAGTACAAAAACCGCAATTCCATGCTGTGATCTCAACTAAATTTCAGAATCATACCAAAGAAGAGCTCACAAAGATCAGTGAAGACTTTATGGATAAAATGGGTTACGGAGAACAGCCTTACATAGCAGTTTTTCACAATGATACAGAGAACAATCACATCCATATTGTTTCCACAAGGGTAGATAAACAAACCGGAAAAAAGATTGATGACCGTTACGAAAAGCTAAAGGCGCAAAAAGCTTTAGCCCAGGTGATGGAAAAACTATACGGAATCAATGAGAAAGAAAAATTAGATAAACTTTTAACTTACAAAATTGGCTCTTTTCAGCAGCTTAAAACTTTGCTTAACAGAAATGGCTATCAACTTATCGAAAACACAAATGATGAAAGATCCATTACCATTTCCAAAAACGGCATCGTACAACGAAGCTTCTCAGCTGACCAAATTGTTTTCAGCAATACAGTAAATGAGAAGCGGGTAAAGCAGATCAGAGCCATTTTTTCAAAGTACAAGGGGCTTTACTCCAACAAAGTATTCAGAGTGCATGACTATAGAAAGCTGGAAGCCATGCTTCCGGAGGAAAAGTACAAAGATCATTGGAAACCTGAAATCGAATTTGAAAGCGAACTACAGAAAAAGCTGAGGGATCTCTTTGGAATTGACATTGTGTTTCATCATAAAGATGATAAGAAGCCTTTCGGATACACTCTTATCGATCGTAAGACAGGCGCCGTTTATAAAGGCAGTGAGATTGTGAAAATGGGTGACCTATTCGAATTCACTTCAGCATCAATGGATAAAAGACTCTTTGAGCAGTTGAAAGATTACGGCATTCCCAATGCAGAAACCAAAAACATATTGCTGAAATATTTGAAAGCAATATATCCTGAAAATGAACTGAGCGATTATATGCTGTTTGAGAATAAAAAACTGAAAAACAAAGAAATATTCAATAGGGTCAGGAATGATGTAAAAGAATATCTCACAACCCAACGTCAAGATGATGTCAGCCTGATGAGATCGGAAGACGGAAAGTATTTCGCCATCCATTCCAAACTTCATTTTGTTGGAGAACTGCAATCTTTAATTGGCGAACAACAGTATCAGAAATTTCTTAATCCGGAATTCAAAACTGGAAAGCTGGCCGAAACCAATACCGAAAAGGAATTTAAGCAGGCCGTTAATGAAATGCTTTTTGAATGGAATAAGAGTTCCGGCGGAGCAAAAGACCCGATGGAGGATGAGTTGAAAAAACGGAAGAAAAAAAAGAGGTAAATCAAATATGATCGATTGAAAAATACCTATGAACATTAACCGGCAACAAAAAAGCAAAACCTATGATTATAACATTTGGCACACAAAAAGGAGGAACAGGCAAAACCACACTTGCGATTGCTTTTGCCAATTATATTTCGGGAATGTCTGAAAGAAAGGTTAAAGTGTTCGATTTTGATTTTCAGAAATCTTTTTACCACAAATGGCAAGAAGATGAAGAGTCAGAACTGCCAAAGCTTTATGATGTGGCCATTATCGATGAGGATAACGAACAGCCTTTTTCCGACTTTGAACATCTGATCGAAATGAAGGAAAGCGAAGACATCCACCTTTTTGACCTTGCTGGAACCTTAGATGCCCGTTATAGTGATCTATTGATCTACAGTGATTTTATTGTGATACCCTTTGAATATTCAAATGTCTCTGCAAAATCTACGCTGGTCTTTATCAACTTTCTGGGATTGCTGGAAAGCCAGGCAGAGCGAATATTCATCCGGTCCAAATACGATAAAGGTTATAAATACCAGAACCAGGAAGGTATGGACGCTGAGATCAGCAAATACGGAATACTGCTGAAAAATCCGGTATTCAAAAGAAACTGTCTTCAGACCATCGATACAAGAAGACTGACTTATGAACAGAAATATGCGGTTAAACATCCTTTCAATGAAATGATCGATTACATCAGCCAAACGCTTGAAATTAGCCTATAACAAATTACCAAACTAAAAACACTTTACCGACGATGATCAAAATATTTATTACCATTCTGGCAGTTTATCTGCTCTATTATGCAGGAAATATCCTTTATGACCTTTTCCTGAAAAAGGACACTGTCTTAAAAGACGAAGAAGGTGAAGAATTCGCCCTCGCAGCATTTGCTGAGGTAAATACGAATGAAATAATAGAGGTCAACATTGATGATGTGGAACAGCTCAGCACCCCAACTTCGTTCCACAAAAAAGAGCCTTTCCCTTCTACTGAAGAAGACACTGATGAAAACCGGCACCTTGATTACTACCGACAGAAATTTGAATCTGAGCAAGCTATCAATATGCTAGAAGATACGTATAACATCGATGAACATCCGACGACACAACACGATTCAACAGATCAAGAAGATAGTCAATACATTGAAAGCAGAGAGTTCTCAGAACTACCTTATCAAAATGATGAGATTCTCCAAGCTGAACAAAATAAAGAAGATGCTTCTCAAAGGCTGAAACAGCAATTTAACCAATTCCTCAATCTGGCTGAAACGCACGTCCAGGTACTTGCAGACCGTGACGGATTCAAGGTCTACCATTCAATGATCTAGAAAGGAAAACGACAATTTTCAATACACCAATGATCCGCTCTATTGAGCCGGATAGCACATTTCCTATGCCTTTTTCTAAGCAAAAACACAATTCAATATAAAATTTCAATATGATGAAAAACACGCACAAACGTTACCTGACAACAAAAAAATTATTCACCGCAGCATTGCTACTGCTAGCCGTTACACCAATGCTTGCACAAGGCGGTGCAACAGCCATTTCAAACGCAGCCAATGATATTAAAGACTATTGGGACCCGATAAAGCTGATCTTAAAAGCCGTCGGCGGATTGGTTGGTTTTATTGGCGGTCTGAGAGTGTATAATAAATGGACCAACGGCGACCAGGACGTCAACAAAGAAATCCTGGGTTATGGCGGTGCCATGATCTTCCTGATCGTTGTTCCTGAGTTTGTAACCTCCTTTTTTGCCTAAAATGGGATTCTACCTTTACAAGGGGCTTAAAAAGCCTCTTGTATTCTTCGGGCTTAAAGGCAAGTACATCATTTACGCCGTGGCAGTTATCGGCGCTGGCGTTGTTGCCGCCCTGGTACTATCCAAATTCGGATTGCTCGGCTCACTCCTAGGGCTTGCAGCAACAGCCGGAGGTGTTTACCTGATCTTCAAAAGACAGGACAAATACGGTCTGTATAACAAGACCAAACACTTCGATCACATCTTCATTTTCCCAAAAAGATTAAACAATAATAAAATTTTAAAGAATGGCAACAGCAAAAAAACAAGTATTTGACATTCCGTTCATCGGCTACGATTACGGAAAGGATTTCAATTGGGATTTTGACGTGCTTTTCGGGCAATACGGCAATCCCATTATCGGGATTAGAATAAAAAACGTAGTAGAACAATATTCTGCCGATCCGGACAATTACCTGGACTTCCATACGATTCTTAATCAGGTCGTGTCCATTATAGGCGAAGGACGGATTGTTCAAAAACTGGATATATTCACTAAAAAGAAATATTCCGCTGAACCATCCACTCAATTCCTCCAGCAGAAATACTCCGATCATTTTGAAGGCAGACTCTTCAAAACTATTGAGACCGTTTTGCTCTTTACTGATATAATCGAGGACAAACTAAAGAAGAAAAATAAACATTACGCATTTTCCGAAAAGAGCTATAAGGAGCTTCGTGATAAATCTCAGAAGGTATTTATGTTGTTAAAGCAGAATGACTGCGAGCCTGAATTTCTGTTTGAAAAAGATTTTGAATATTACATTTCCGGAGTTTTGTCTATGCAGTTTTCTGAGATTCCCACTTTTGACAATATCAAAAGTACCAACGCGTACTTACAGATTGGAAACCGCTACGTCAAAAACATCTCTTATGTTGATGTGGAAAATATTGACCTTCCTTCTGAAATAGAGTCCTACTCTATTCTAGGAGGCAATGGAGCTGCCGCGGAAACGGCCGTTGATAATTTCACGTTTATCAATGAGCTTGAAAGCTATGAAACCATAGTTTACAATCAAGTCATAACGATTCCAATCCAGGCCCAGCAGCAAAGGGAACTTGATAAGAAAAAGAAAAAACACGAAGGTGCAGCCAACAACTCGCCGTCCAATGCCATCATCGCAGAAGAGATCCAAACCTTGCTGCATAATATTGCCATTGATGGTCAGCTGGTGGTCAATGCTCATTTTTCCCTGATATTTTCAACAAACACTATGGAAGAGATGGAAGGAATCCAGTCCATGATTGAGAATAAGCTCTTCACAAAAGGTATTATCGTTTCAAAAAATGCCTACAACCAGATGGAGCTGTTTCGGGCAGCCATTCCGGGTAACGCCACAGAACTCAGGGAGTACGATCTTTTCATGACGACAAGCGAAGCGGCCTTGTGTTTTTTTTTTAAAGAAAGTTATCCCGTAAATGAAGAATCTAACTTCTACCTGAGATTTACAGATCGGCAGGGCGTTCCGTTAAAGGTTGATCCCGCTGATCTTCCAATGAAAACCGGGAGGATCAATAACCGAAACAAATTTGTTTTAGGACCATCCGGCTCCGGGAAGTCATTCCTGATGAACAATATTGTTGAGCAATACCTGACCTATAATTATGATGTGGTGATCGTAGATACCGGAGATTCTTATTCAGGAACCTGCAAATATAAAGGCGGTAGATATATTCAATACACCGAAGAAAAACCGATCACGATGAATCCCTTTATTATGGATAAAAAAGAATTTAATATCGAAAAAATAGAATTTCTTACCAATCTGATCTTCCTGATATGGCAAGGGCCGGATGCAACAGTGTCTTCTGCACAGAAATCCATCCTGGATAATGTGCTGATGTCCTATTATCATCAATATTTCAATTCAGGAACCGAATGGTATAACCATAAAACTTCAGAAGAGCTGATTCTTTATCTAAACAAGTACAATATTCACGAAGAAGATGTTTTTGCAGAATATGAGAGCGAGGTCCAGGAGCAACGAACGTATTATGATATTTTAGGAATTGCTTTCGATG
Source organism: Chryseobacterium sp. Y16C (assembly GCF_022488405.1). Taxonomy (NCBI): domain Bacteria; kingdom Pseudomonadati; phylum Bacteroidota; class Flavobacteriia; order Flavobacteriales; family Weeksellaceae; genus Chryseobacterium; species Chryseobacterium sp. Y16C. The sequence goes on along the minus strand of NZ_CP092711.1, from coordinate 4,348,597 downwards.
CCAGCCCGGATGAAGTGAAAGAAGCAGGAAGAAAATTATTGAAATTCTATCATCCGGATAAGAATGCTAACAATCCTGATTATGACAGTGAACAATTCTACAAAGTTTACGAGGCTTACGAAACTTTGAATGATATGGAGCGAAGAAAGATCTACGACGACACACAACTCATCTTGATCAGATCTGCAGAAATTATTAAATATCCGGAGACACCAGACGATTGGAATGAATCGTTGAGAAAGTCAATCATCAAAAAGATTAAAGAACTTGAAGAAAAGTTGCCTGCCAAAGAGCTTTCGTTCAATGGATTCTACGATTACTGTGATAAATTCCTGCCGCTTTACCTCAATAACAAAAAGCACAACATTACGGAAAGAGAGTTCAACCTCAGGACGTTTTTGTTTGTATTGAGGGATTTTTATAAAGGCGGAAGATATGGAACGACCCTAAATGAATCCGCTGACAACACGCTTTTCAATGAATCATTTATTGTTTTCGAAATCGACAATGTGAAGGATAATCCAAAGCTGTTTCCCATTGTGACACTGATTATTATGGACACGTTTATTCAAAAGATGAGGCTTAGAAAAGACCGAAGAAAAGCCCTCATCATTGAAGAGGCCTGGAAAGCGATTGCTAGTAAACTGATGGGCGGATATATTCTGTACCTCTATAAAACTGTACGGAAATTTTGGGGTGAAGCCGTAGTTGTAACCCAGGAATTGGATGATATCATTGGAAATGCCGTAGTTAAGGATTCCATTATCAACAATTCCGACACCTTTATCCTGTTGGATCAGACCAAATTCAAAGACAATTTTGATCGCATCGCGTCGCTGTTATCTTTGAATAAAGTAGAGCAAAACAAAATTTTCACGATTAACAATCTCAACAACAAGATCGGGAGAAGCCGGTTCAAGGAATTCTATCTGAAGAGAGGTTCCAAAGGTGAAGTATATGGCAATGAAGTTTCGCTTGAACAATACCTGACTTACACTACGGAAAAGCCTGAGAAATCAGCCGTTGAATACTATGTGCAACAGTATGGCAATTATGATGAGGCTTTGGTAAAGATCGTTTCCGACCTAAAAGCTTTTGGCGACAGTCTTGAAAACCTGGTGTCTTTAGTGAATTTGTACCAGAATCCTTTGGATCATAAAGTTGTCTCTTACTACCAAAGGATGAAGAAAAAGCACATCGGAAAAAATATTTTCAAGATCATCTCACAGGAATTGGACGACCTTGATATCAGCTTTTCGGAATTGATAACTAATAAAGACTACCAATATGAAGAAGTTTAGCCTGCTATTTTTAGGGTTCTGTGGATTGCTATCCGCTCAGAATACCTACATCGATCCAACGGTAACCGCTGCAATGATTCTCTATTCAGAAAATCTGAAAGCCAAGCAGAATGAGGTTATTGATGAAACTTCGAAGTTGAAGGATGCGCAGACATGGGTGGGAACTCAGATGGTGGCGGCGAATGATATTCAGAATAAAATACTGAAGGGATTGAAAGAAGTATCAGGAACCTTACAGAACGGAATCCAGGTCAAAGAGATTTATTCTGAATTGAATAAATGCTATACGTATTCCTCGCAAGTGGTACAGTTAGCGTCGCAACATCCGCAGTATGCCATTTTCGGGGTAAAAGCTTCACAGAAAACCTATGAGCAAAGCCTGAAAATCGTAATGGATGTATCGGATATTTTGGCTTCGGGTGAGCTGAACCTTGCAACCGCCGGAGACCGTTACAAGATCCTGCATAACATTTCAGGGAATGTGAAAAACCTAAAGCTGTGGCTGTTGGCCATTAAGCTTCGACTGGAAAAAGCCAACAGGCTGGGATTCTGGAATTCCATTAATCCTTTTGCCGGATACATTAATACCGATAAGGCCATTGTGGATGATATTATGAACCGCTACAAACGGAATTTTTAAACTCAAAATGATGAAAAAGAACCTGATCTGTGCCCTGTTCCTTGCTGCAACTTATTGCCTATTGACATCATCAGGTGGTGGCTCTACGCCAGCGTGGCAAAAGGAAAATGTTTCTTTCCCGATGATGGATCTTGAGATTAATGCCACGATGAAGGAACATGACCGGCAGAAAGAGATGCGGCAAAAGCAAACGCTCAATGCGTCAGTAGAAACGGCTAACCAATCACAATGGAAAAACTTTAAGGAAAAAGTCACCAAAATCCAGGACAGGCTTCGTATCGTGTCATTTGCCATACAGGCGATTCCGGCAGGAGTAGCAGTGAGCAGGGAAATCACCAAGATAACGAATAACCAAACTGCGATCATTAATGAGATCAATACTGCGCCTTATTCCATCATTGCAGTTTTACCTTCACAGGTGCAGTTTGTAGATGACCTTCAAATGACCTTACGGTTATTGACAGGAATCGTTTTGTCCTATGGAGCTATCAACCAGATGGAACAATCGGAACGCAAAATCTTACTGGACTACGCTTTGGGCGAGGTCAAAACGCTGAGCAGAAATTCTACGCATATGCTTTTAAAAATAAAGGATATCAAAGCGAAGGTTTTACGGAACAAAAGAGCTTTCCAATACTATGTCAACAGGGACCGACAGGTCGTGCAGGATATCATGAACAACATCAAATCCTTCTAGCTATGAAAAAAATATTCACCTTCAGCATTGTTTTGTTTTCCGTTGCTGGAATTCAAAGCCAGCAGATCGTGATTAACGATAAGTTACTGTCACAGATCACGGTCAACCACGGGGTACGTTTAGCCAGTGAGCAGGCGTTCCTGGATTCTTACAAAAAGCAAAAAGAATTATACGAGGATATTAAAAACAAAACAGCACAGGTCATTGCGATACAGGAATACATCTATCTGCAGTTGAAAAATGTCAATTCTGCATTGACCCAGAGTAAAAAACTGATGTACCTCTACCAGTACTTAGGGAAAATTGTCAGCAATTCAAATAAGATGCTGGACCTGTCCGCAAAGCACCCGGAATATGCTGTACTGGTTTCAAAATACTATGTTGAAATAGGAAAACAGGTTGTAAAGCTACAGCAGGAAGTTGCACAGGATATTATGAATGAGGATAAGGATTTCCTGATGGATTCAATGGATCGCGAAATGCTGATTGAAAAAGTGTTTACACGCGTACGAAACATTCACGGCAACATTCTCTACATCATCCTAAGACTTGAAAACGCTAAGAAGATTCCTTATTTATACCAAGTGCCGGTTCTGAGGAATTACATCAATATTGACAGGGCGATCATCGGAGATATTATTACCAAATACAAATACATCTTCAATTAAAATTATGGAAACATTAATAAAAAAAATACAGCTATTACAACTTCTGTTAGTTACCGTTCTGATATTCGGACAAGTTAGTGTTAAGAGGCTGAACGATCCTTCCATCGTTGCCCAGCACAAGCGAATGACTTTTGAAAGCTGGGGAGACTGGCGTCCTTACCCCAAATATTTCCTCGGCATCCAGACCAATTTTGCTTATGCAACGGTTTGGGGAATATGGGCTCCCAAGATCAACAGGGATTATAAAGATGGTGAGGATATCCGTCCATTAAAACCTACCGGAGAACAAAATCTTCGATTCGCACAACTCAAATTCCAGGAAGAAGAAGCCAAGAAAATCAAGGCTGCATCCGACACCATCTACAAAAGAAGTGTTCAGGATCTGGCGCACTGGACTTCGGCCACAGTCGATGCAGATCCGCTTTGGCTGCTATACTACAAACGAATGCTTAAGCCAGTTACCGAATTTCCGGACAACCCGCAGAATTTTATTGAATGGCGGCTGAAAGACCAGCAAACCTATGAAACGTTCAATACAACCGGCACCTTAAAAAGATTACAAGAAGAACTGGATCTCATCAAGGAAAAATATTCATTGTCACGCTCGATGGACATGCCAAGGGGAAAACGCTTTATTATGTATCACGAAACACTGATCCGATGGCGGAAATTTATGCAGGAACTAAGGAAGTACAATAATAAAACAACCTTGCTTTTGGATTACAAAAATATACTGAACAACCATTTAACCACAGCATTGCCCAATCAATGGACCCCTGCTTCAGACAAAGGCATTGTTCAAAATGTAATGCAGCAGTACAAACACAAATATTAGAAATGAATAGAAAGCCAACATTAATTTTATGCCTTCTGGCTATATTACTGCCGATAATGGGTTTTTGCCAGACTGACGGCGATTACAGCAACCTGCTTCAATTTCTAAAGGGTGATGGTGCTTTTGAAAAATGGTTTATGGAGGTCTTTACCAAACTGGACACGAGTGTTCAGGATAATGCACAAGGCTCAGCACTGGTAGGAAGGGCGATCGGAGGATTGGGAGCATTGATGTACCTGGGTTATATGGGTTGGCAGATGGCTGCCGGAGACCGTGAGTGGGAAATCACACCAATGCTTAAACCAATCTTAATCGGGTTTACCCTGGTCTATTGGACAGGATTTGTCAATCTGATACAGGCGCCCTTTGAAGCAATCGCCGAACCCGGAATTGCTATTTTCAGCGATATAGAATCCGAGGTCAATGACCTGAGAGTACAGCGGTTCAAAAAACAACAACAATTATTGGATGCGGTCATTAAACTCAATGCCGAAGAAGATGCCAAACAGGAGGTCATTAACAATACCTCAAAAGATGCGGATGATTCGTGGTTTGATGTTAGTGAAGGGATTGATAAACTGTTACAGCCTATCAAGGAATGGCAGATCAGGATGGAATTTCAAATGCAGAAACTAGTCGCCGAAGTGATCGAGTTTGTCTGCCTTTCCATCCTTAGAATTTGTGTCTATCTCATCTTTTTCATTCAAAAGATCTGGGCATATATCTTAATTATCCTGGGGCCTATTGCTGTCGGAATGGCACTGGTGCCGGGATTCGAAAACTCTCTGTACAGCTGGGTATCCAAATTCATCAATATTAATCTCTACACATTTGTAGCCTACACAATTATCAATATTGGTCAGCAGCTTATTGCTTCAGGGTATACGATGGAAATAGAGCGCTACGATACCTTATTGACCAATGGAACAATAGCCAACCTGGATGCATTGATGGTTTATGTAAGTAATTCAGGGATGATCTATAACCAGCTCTTTACCTGTGTCGCCTACATCGTGACAGGAATTGGGGTATTGATGACCCCAACAATAGCAGACAGTATTGTTTCAGCTGGCGGAGCAGGTGCCATGACGAAAATGAAAAATGCAGCCGGAAAGGTGGCGAGCACTGCCAAAACTGCTGTACTGGCGGTAAAAACAGGAGGCATATCTGCTGTAAAATCTGCAGCAGCGGGTTCTGCATCCGGAAGGGTGGAAAAGGCAATGAAAAATGGAAAATAAAATCAACTATTAATTATTAATTATCAATTATAAAATACAGATGCTTATCAAAAATATAGAACACAGAATCAAGATCAATAAGATCGTTTCGTTGTCAGCCATTGCCTTTGCTGTATTTGTAGTCATTGCGGGGTTTTTCTTTTCCTATCAAATGATTAAGGATTCCCGAAAATCCATTTATGTTCTGGATAACGGGGTTCCGGTTTTAGTCAAACAAACTGATGTCCTTCTGAACAGGCCTGTTGAATACAAAGCACAGATCGAATTATTCCATCGGCTGTTCTTTACATTGGCTCCAGACGATGCCTACATCAAGGAGAATATTCAAAAGTCTCTTTATCTCATTGATGACAGCGGGAAAAAGGAATATACCAATCTTCGTGAAAAAGGCTTTTACAACCAGATTGTGGCTTCAAGCTCGATGGTGAGCATCCATACTGATTCTATCAATCTCAATATGGAGCAGAACAAATTTCAATTCTTCGGAAAGCAGATGATCACCAGGAAATCATCGGTCATTACCAGGAAGCTGATCACGGAAGGGTTTTTTGAGGACATCATCCGAAGTCCCAATAATCCGCACGGCGTACTGCTGAAAAACTGGCGTATCATCGACAATGAAGAAATCTCTAGCCAAACTAAAAACTCATACTAAAATGAATGCTTTTATAAAACAAACTGGGCAAAGATGGTTAGCCGGTGCAGTTAAAAATCCAAAGAGGTTCTATACGTATTCAATGATTTTTCTTTCGGTTTCTTTCATCGGTTCACTGATTCAGGGAATCTTCTTTCCTTCTGATACCAACTTTAAGATAAAGCCTCCTATTCTTTATTCCAACAAGGTTATCAGCCAGAATACTATTGCAGGCCAAAACAAAGAAATGGAAAAGATCGTTGGCGAACTCAAATTGCTGAAAGCAAAAAGAGATCGGAATGCCTTACAAAAAGAGGACAGCCTGAGAATAGAATTTCTGTATAACCAATACCAACAATTAAAAAATGGCCGTTAGCGCCGGAGGCAATTTATTTAAAATCGAACGCAATGAAGAAAATTAATTTTAAACAGAGAAAATACGTGCTACCGCTTTTGGCTTTGCCTTTCCTGCTTCTTTTTGCCTATGTAGGAGCGCAGTTTGCCAAAGAGGATAAACCCAAAGACAAGCCCAAAGAGCTTTCTCTTTCCTTAGGTGAAAGCAAAGATTCCATTCTGAACAAGAATGATGCTTACGACGCCTTTTTCAAAAAAGACGACAACCGGACAATGCTCGAAGGACTTGATAAGGAACAGGATAGCCTGTTAAGTTATGATGACCAATTATCGTTAGCACAAAAGAGAAAAATTGATTCCCTTAAAGCGGTGTCATCAAGGCAGAACCGATATCAGGCTAAAGGAACTCCCTCATCATATTATGATCCGAAGCAGCAAAATGAGGATAAGGACTACAAAAGATCTTCTGAAATTATCAGGATGCTGAATGATAAATCTTATGGCAAATCAGAAACCAGCCACTCAATTGAAAATTCTAAAGGGACAAACAGTGTCCAACCTGACCCTGTTAAATATCTGAAGCAGCAAATGCTCGTGATGGATTCCCTGGAAAAAGCCAGAGATCCGGAATATCAAAGCAAGTTGGCAGCGGAACAAAGGCTCAAAACCAATAAGGAAAAGATGGAAGAATTTCTTAATTCCACCTTCAATGTCAGCAAATCAGGAATTAACAGCGTGTTCAATGCTTTTTATAAAGAAAAGGAAAACAGCTTCATCAAGGCTGTTATTGACGAAAACAATAAAGGTTTTCTCGGCAGCAGGATCAGGTTCCGCTTATTGGAAGACATTTTTGTGGGCAACCGGAAAATCAGCCAAGGCTCCATACTTTATGGACAGATCTCCGGATTTTCGATGCAAAGAGTTGATCTTAAAATTGTATCGGTATTTACCAACGGTGAAATTTTTCCTGTCAATCTCTCCATCTACGATGTGGACGGAATGAAGGGTCTCTATGTACCGCAAAGCGTTTTCCGGGATATGATCCGGGAAATGGGAAGCAACTCGGTTCAGGGAACCCAAATGGATGTGGGCGGGCAAGGATTCTTTACAAGCATCGGTTCCAAATTATTCACTTCCACCTCTAAATCAATCGCCAATCTAATCAAAACCAATAAAGCGAAACTAAAATACAACTCCTATGTATTCCTTATCGACGAAAAACAACTCAAAGATTCACAAAACCAGCAAAATAAATAATATAATGAGAACCTTATTGTATAGTCTATTAATATTGACAACGCAAATTGTAACAGCGCAAACTGCAACTACTGAACAGATTATTTCGGAACTGCCGGAAATAGAAATCACGGAGGGCATCAATCTTCATATGATCTCACCGGAGCCCATTCAGTATGTTGATCTATCTACCGATAAACTGACGGGCGATCTCCCGGCTAACAATATCGCCAGAATTAAAATTACCGACAACACTATCTCCGAAAAGGATAAAAAGAAACAAAACATTTCTTTTTTCAGCGGAGATACGGTGGGAATCATCACTGTTGTCGGGCAGTCATTCATTGCACAGTACAAAGCAGTATACAGAAACCAGGATAATCTGAACACGATAACCAATATCCACATTCAGCCAGAAGCGATGCAGCCCATCGAGTTCGATAAAATGACTTTCTCAAACGGTGAACTGAGGAAATTTGCAATGGATATTATTCAGAAAAAGGCTGAAAAAAATCCGGTCAGGAAAGAAAAAAATCTTAATCTCAGCATGCAGCTGAATAATGTCTACGTCGTTGGCGACTATATTTTTCTTGATATAACTTTTAAAAATAGCTCCAACCTGAGCTATGACCTGGAAGACCTTAAATTCTCCATTGAGGATAAAAAGATCCATAAAGCGACCAACAATCAAAGCATTGAAATGACACCTGTCTTCCGGCTAAACCTACAAAAGCACTTCAGGAAGAACCTCAGAAATGTTTATGTCTTTAAAAAGTTCACCTATCCGAACTCCAAGGTTATGGTGATACGCTTGATTGAGGAACAGCTCTCCGGAAGGACGATTGAAATGAAAGTTAACTACTCAGATATCCTCAAAGCTGACACTTTTTAAAGCTTTATTATGGAGGCATCTATTAATTTAGAACAAATGGTGAATGGATTTTTATATCTAATGATGGCGACTTCTGTAATTGTTTATGCCATACTGATGAATTCAATGGTTAAAGGTAACAAGGGGCGAGATGTCTTCCTTGATGCATTTAAACTAAAATACCAGGAACAGCAAAATCAGTTAAGGAACCTTGATCAAGAGTACAGATATCTAAGAAAATTTTATGAATCATTTGAGAAATTTAGCGAAGAAGCCAGCCGATTTTATATTGTTGAGAAGACGGAAAAGCGAGCACAAGAGCTAGTTGATCAGTTAAATCGGTTGGATGAGAGCCTTATAGAGATGCAGAAAAAACATGAAAACATGTTTAAAAAACAACAGAAACTGCATCGTGATTTACTTACGGAACACAAATTACTAAACGAATACTTTAATAATTATTCCTAATGCAAGAACAACAACATCAGATCAAGATCTACGGATTTCTGCAAAAGGCAGTCTATGCTGTCGTTGCATTGGATTGTGCTTCGCTTTTTTACATGAATGCTAATGTCCCGGCGATCTCAAATCTATTGAAGAACTTCTCAAAAATGAGTTTTATCTATCCGCCAGTGAATGCTAAAATAGCCACTTTTATTCTGATCGGGCTTGTTGCCATCGGGACCAGGGCAAAGAAAAAGAAAGATCTCAATATCGCCACGGAAATTGTCGTTCCAATGGTAATAGGATTAATGATGATGTTAGCTTCATTGATTTGGCAGGAAGAAGCGGGGAATACAAAACTTCCAAAAGTATTTCCCGGACTCAACCTATTCCAAGTCATCTATGCGGTTCTTTCTTTTATAGGAGCAGTTATCCTTCAGATGGGAGCTGACAGCATTTCAAAGCTGATGCAGCAAAAAATGGGTAAAGACCGATGGAATGTTGAAGAGGAATCTTTTGATCAAAATAAGGAGGTGGTTAACAATGGTACAAGTATCAATATCCCATATCTGTTCCGGTACAACGGAAAAAACAATAAAGGCTGGATCAACATTAATCCATTTAGAGGGACTATGGTTATTGGAACACCGGGCAGCGGAAAGTCATTTGGAGTGATCAATCCTGCGATTCGTCAGATGATCGCTAAAGGCTTCTGTTTATGCATTTATGATTTCAAATTCCCTGATCTGGCGCAGATTGCCTACTACCATTACCTATTAAAAAAGAGTAAAGAATCAGATTATAATTATAGTTTCCATGTCATTAATCTAAATGAGGTCGAACGATCAAAAAGAGTTAATCCTTTTCATAAAAAGTATATCCAGACTTTGGCAGAAGCACAGGAAATGGCGGAATCAATGGTGTCCTCGCTTCAAAAAGGAGGAAGCAGTTCCGGCGGAGGCTCGGATGCGTTTTTTACGCAGTCCGCAATCAACTTCTTGTCGTCCTGCATTTACTTTTTCGCAACGCTTGAAAATGGAAAATATTCTGACCTACCACATATTCTTTCCTTTATGAACAGAAGCTATCAGGAAATTTTTGACACATTGTTTACCAATGAAGAAATTGGCTCATTGCTTTCACCCTTCAAAACGGCTTACGACAACAAAGCTTTTGATCAGCTGGAAGGGCAGATTGGAACTTTAAAGATCTTCCTTTCAAGGTTGGCTACCAAAGAAAGTTTTTGGGTTTTTTCCGGCGATGAAGTTGAATTGAAAATTACCGACAGAGAAAATCCGTCCATTCTTATTTTAGCTTCTGATCCCGGAACACAGGATATCAATTCTGCTTTATATTCTTCAATTCTGAATAGAACGCTGCGCCTGATCAATTCGAAGCATAATCTCCCGGGAGGAATTATTGCAGATGAGTTCCCAACCATTTATATCCATAAAATCGATAATGTGGTTGCAACGGCTCGGAGCAACAGGGTTGCCGTGTTACTTGGTCTACAGGAAATTCCACAGCTAAGACAGTTTTATAAAAAGGAGGTGGCGGATACCATTTCTGCCATTGTCGGAAATATAATTTCAGGTTCCGCCAGAGATAAAAACACACTGGATTGGCTGGAAAAACTATTCGGAAAGATCAAACAGAAATCGTATTCCCAGTCCATATCACAACAGGGAACGACGACCAGCATCAATGAGAAGATGGATAACATGATACCTGCAGGAAAGATTGCAGCGTTGAAGACCGGTGAAATGGTAGGGATGATTGCACAGGGTGAAGAAAACGATACAGATGAATATAAAACATCTGCGATTCACGGAAAAATTAATCTGGATATAAAGGCCATTAAAAAAGAGGAACATAATTACGTTGCAATGCCGGTCTATTATTCATTTCTGGATAAAAAAGGTAAGAACCGTAAAGAGGAAATACTGATGTCCAATTTCAGGAGGATCAATCGGGAAGTCGAACTTATTGTCAATGAACATATAAAAACAGCATCATGAAATCAATAGCTAGAAATTTTTTAACAGGATTGATTTTTTCTTTTCATCTGTCCATGTTCGGTCAATTCAATACACTTACACCTCTATTGCCAAAGAAAACTGACAATGCAACAACTGACAGGTACAGGCGAGAGATCGGTGAATCAAAGCAAAAAAGCGGTAAAAAAATCTGGAAGGATATTTTTCACAGTAATAGCAGGTCAGAACTGAAAAAAGAACTGGATTTCCTGAAAGCTATCATCAAAGAAAATTCAGAAGTAAATCGCAATAAATGGAATATGCAAAAAATAAAAGATTCACTGATTTTACAACTTCAAAGTCAAACTGTTAATAATGAACAAGAAACGTCTTTATCAATCACAAGAAAGGCTTTTGAAAATGGCTCTGAAGAATTAGCATTCTCCAAAATAGCGATGCCATTGAGCCGGGGAATTTCAGTGACCTCACCCTATGGAGCCAGAGTACATCCAATATTTAGAACATCCAGGATGCATAATGGCATTGACTTAAAAGCCCATTACGAGAATGTATATGCCGTAATGGACGGAACGGTTACTGAAACGGGCTGGGACAATAAAGGAGGAGGTAACTTTATTAAAGTAAAGCATTACGAACGTTTTGAAACGGCTTACCTACATCTTTCAGAAATCTACTACAAAGCAGGAGAATTGGTGAAAGCCGGATACATCATCGCAAAAAGCGGTAATTCCGGAAACTCTACCGGAGCGCACCTTCACTTTTCCGTCAAGGACAATGGAAAGTACATAAACCCTGTGCATTTTCTCAATGACCTAATCAAAGCTGAACAGTTGCTTGCTGCATCTTATCAGAACTAAAAATACAGTCAACAATAAAAATATCATATTATGCAACATCACAATCTACCGACTGAAGACCTCAAAACCTACGGCATCATTGACGAAGACCTGACATTTTCAAAAAAATTAAGTGCTGATGATATCCAGAAGTTTATGAGTGGTTATACGATAGTCGCTGACAACAATAAGAATCGTGCTACTTTTCAGCTCACCGACAATAATACCCAATTGAAGGTGATCTTTCTTGAAAGGGACAAAAGTCTCTCGGAAATTCTCAGAACCAGCAAAGAAAAAGTTCAATACACAGACATCAAAGAATTAACAAAATCACCGGACAAATGGAATATAGAAAAGAAGGCTTTCATTTTCGACAAAGAACATGGGAAAATAGTGGAATTCGATTTTATTAAAAATGCCACCTCACTCACAGCCATTATTGCGGATAAAAAGGATATGCAAGAGCTAAACCGCTATAAAATTGAACTGCAAAAGCTTAAAAACTTCCTCTACGACAAAATTGACCAATACCCTCAGATCGCTAAAGAAATCTCAAATGATATCGATATCGTTTCCAGAGAAATCGGTTCCGTAAACAACATATCTGGTGATGAGAAGCAAATGGCTAAAAGTGGTAATTCTAAAATTGAGCTTAATGTCAACGATAAAGATCTATACGAAGATGCCAATCAAATGATCGAGGATGAGGAACAACAGCAAGAAGAAAAACGGAAGTTTAAAAGATAGACCTAACATAACCTTCTGCTTTCTATATCAAGTCATAAAATATAAATATTGCAATGGATTTATTTGAAGATTACGACCTGCTGCCCGAAGAGTTAAAAGCAGTCTGTGGCCATTGGCAGGAAAAAGCCGCCCACTTAGGACTCGATTATAATGATTGCAAAGCTTTTCAGGAAGAATGCGAGGCTATCGGTTATACCTTTGATTATGGCCTGGATGCGGAGCCGTTTGATTTGCGGCCTCTGAATATTGAAAAACAGGACTTTTATACTAATCAAGATCAAACGCCTGCAGCAATTACAAATGCCCTAAACTGGTACGATAAATACATTACTCCCCTAACACGTGCCTATAAGGATTTTGTAAAAGAAATGGAAAATACGTCTCCTGAAATATTTTTCCGTGATGGTGAGAGGAAATTTTCTCATCGCGAGAAAAAATTTATTCAGATTCATTCTCAAAAGAATAGAGAAACTGATAACGAAGCAGATAAACAAAAATTCCTTTCAGATGTATGGGCAAAAGAGTTGAGCAATAAGACTGAACTGAGTAGTGGTTTGACCTATACGCAAATTGATGAAAAACAGGCTCATCATTACCGTACTTATGAAGCCGAGGTCAAAAAGTCAGGAATGGATTCTGTCGCACGTCCGTATGAGACAAACTGGGATGAAAATATGATTTCGGCGTCAGATCTTCCGGACGGCTGGATGTGGAATGATTATGATGATGGAAGTGGCTCCCTTAGGAGTCCAGATGGTCATAGCTATTACAGCTATGACCTTCAAACCCAGGAATATCGATCACCTTATGGCAATAACGAATGGATAAGTATGAAGGATTTTTATGATGTTCCAAAAAGTTTGGACGAATTTAAAAGCGATGCCGAAAAGGACTTAAGGGAATCAGCAGCTCAAAATAATCTCTCTCCAAAACTTTCCGAAGAGGAAAAAAGAAACCTACTTAATTATAGGATATTAAAAAAAGAGAACGAATTCATACTGGACAACTTAGAGATTACCGCAGACCAAAGAAAAGCTTATGCAGAACAAGAGGAATTCGGAACAACAGATGGAGATTATACCCTTACAGAACACCAACTGGACAAAATCCCGGATGTCATCGATGGTCATATGATGTCAAAAAATGACAAATATGAATTGGCATATGGAGTATTGGAAAGAACACAGTATGGCGTTTCGTATGAATTATTAAAAAGCGGTAAAATCCTTAATATTTATATGGACGAAAATACTTTTTCAAAGCACAGAATATTAACAATGAATGATATAAAATTTAACAATCAAAATTCAAACATGATGGAAACACAAAAAGATTTCGACCAGGTACAGTACCTGAAGGACCAGATGAAATACCTCGGCTTCGGCGAAGGTGAACAACTTCACAAAGACCTTGAAAAAGGAATCAATGCTAAAGAACAGCAATTTGAAATTAAAACAGGTTCGGACAAAGGTCTACCTGGAAACCAGGTTGACTTTACATTGAAATTCAACAAAACCGAAAGAGGAGGTATTTTCCTCAATTCATATCAGGCTAAACTGACCAATGAGAACAATGAAGAGCGCTCTCACAATTTTCCGGTAAGCAGGGAAAGCAGCTTTACGGCAAAGGAAGCCATTAATTTATTGGAAGGACGAAGTGTTAAGATTGAATTTCTTAATCCTAAAACCGAACAGGTAGAGCCTGCCTTTGTCCAATTGGACTTCAATCAGCCCAAAACCGATAAAGGAAACTACCTGTTTCAGAACTTCTACAAAAAATATGGTGTAGATACCGATAAGATAGTCGACAAAGCTGGTCTTATTTTCGATAAGCCAGAATGGAAAGAAAATGCCATAAAATCCTTGGAGAAAGGGAATATAGTCAAAGTAAAATTTAAGCAGGAGGATTCTGTCATAGAAGGAAAGGCTATTCTTGACCCCCAGAATAGAAACCTTAAACTCTATGATAATGATATGAACCGGCTTAATACCAATAAGCCCTTGGAAGGTTTTGAACAGGATAATAAGCACGAAAAAAACAATGTGAAAGAGCAAAGTATTAAAAGATAATAATACCTGATCATTATCTGAAGGCGGCAAGTCTGATGATTTGCCGCTTTTTTTAAATCAAACAAGATGAAATTACAATTGACACTATTATCCGCTGCATTTTTATTAGGTTTAATTTCCTGTCATAAAGAAATAAAATCCGAAAAAGGAGGAATCGACATTATTTCGAACGTCTACTTTGATGCGTCTAAAGGACTGGATCAAATGCAGAGCTTTCATATCTCTAAAATGAGCTATTCGCAAGATCAGCTAATAGAAATAGTTCCTGACCGGTCATTCCCAGAAATCAATAAGCAGCTATTTCTGATCAAAGATTCTCTGTATTATCCATTGGATTCCGAAAGAAAGACTGCAATATTTTCAGAGATCGGGCTCAAGCAAAAACCGCTATTGGTATTTGATAAGAAAGCAGGTGCCGTATTTTCAAAAGAATGGATTCCGAATTACCGGAATCGAAGAAAACTGCCCGACACCGTTTTGTTTGGGAAACAATACAAACGCTTTGAGATCAATTCTCCCTGGAACTACTCTCGTTTTTATATTTACCCTACTGATACTATCCTACCCTATTCACTGTACCGGCATGCGGAAAAAGATTATCACGGAAGGCTTGAACGTATTGACTCATATAGTAAGAAGACCGATATTTTCGTAACCCTTCAACTCATTACGAGAAAAGACTGGGATCTGGAGGCCAAAGAACTATTTGAATTTAATCAATTTGTAAATAAAAGTAAGAATGATTGAGCCTATAACTAATGACATTTCTATTATTGAAGGAAATAAAAATGAACTGATCCTTTTTCCAAAAGATGAGGATGTAAAGTCATTCCAGAAATTGTTAGAAATTAACAGACAATCCAATAGCAGGACGCTTGTTTCGCTTAACACAGCTAGCAATACCAAGAAATTCCTGAACCGTTTTCAAAATTTCGATGGAAAGATCTTTCTCTGTTTTGAAGGTACCAGAACAGGTGACGCGCTAACGCTTAAAATCCTTCTGGAATATAAGGAAAAGAACATTAAAGATATTCGTAACGTCTATACAATTTCTCAAAATGGCAATAAAGATCTGACTGCATATCTTGAAAAGAAATTGCAACAACAAAATATAAATTCTAACTTAGTTGAAACAAAACTCTCAGAAGATGCCGAAACTAGA
Organism: Chryseobacterium sp. Y16C; assembly: GCF_022488405.1. Classification (NCBI taxonomy): domain Bacteria; kingdom Pseudomonadati; phylum Bacteroidota; class Flavobacteriia; order Flavobacteriales; family Weeksellaceae; genus Chryseobacterium; species Chryseobacterium sp. Y16C. The sequence goes on along the minus strand of NZ_CP092711.1, from coordinate 4,332,868 downwards.
ACTAAATCAAGCGGACTATCCGAAACTAAGCACTTGGAATCCGGAACATCTGGACAAAACATTGTCGGAATTGGTGATGAAATCCAATCCCAACAAAACAGAAATTACAGAGGCAGACAAAATGTGGGCAGCCCAAATGCTGGAAATGGACTTGCAGGCCCACAACGGCACGGTTTCAGATCCGGAGAATCAGAAAGGGGAACCGTTGACGCAACAGAATCGCAAGATGCTGAGCAAAAATATTCCGTGGGGCGAATCATATCCGGGAGAATTGCGCCCAATGCAGGAAGATACGATAGACGATTTTCCGAAATAAGCGGACCTTCTACAAAGGAGGTAGATTTAGAAACTATCATTTCAAAATATAAGGGTCAAAAGCTGACCAATGAACAAGTTGCAGAAGTAGTGTCCGCAACTTGTTTTATTTCTGAGAGTAGAGAAATCTTCATTAATGAAGGCATCACGATTACCGATGAATTAAAAGACATTTGTGGTCAATTTAAAAGCGGTGGTATAGCCAAGGAAGGTCGTGGGATACTTGACGAATATTATACTGACGGAAAAATTGTAGATGCTGTTAGAAACCTTATTAAAGATCAATTCAAAGGTCAGACTGTAATTTCCGTTTTGGAACCAAGTGTTGGCACTGGAAATTTTCTTTATGCAGCGGAAGAACTTCCATCGAATGTCAGGATTTCTGCTTTTGAGATCAACGAAACTACAGCAAAAATTGCTAAAATTCTACACCCCGAAACGTCTATTAATGTGCGTTCTTTTGAAACAGAATTTATCGATGAGAAAGGAAACAAAAAAGATTTCTATCAACATTATGACCTCATTATAGGTAATCCCCCGTATGGAGAGCATCGAGGTTTTTATAAAGGATTGGGTGAAGAACCGAAAATTTCTAAATACGAAGACTATTTCGTTAAACGTAGTCTGGATGTTTTGAAACATAATGGAATCTTAGCAATGGTTCTTCCTTCCGGCTGGCTGAACCGCCAGAATAATCTTAAAAATGCTGAACTTGTTAAAGCTTTCCGGTTACCGACCGGAGCCTTTGCAGGAACACAGGTTGGGACTGATATTATTATTCTTAGAAAAGACAGCCAGATAATCGCGCATAACATTTCTGACCATTTTGAAAGGAATCCCCAAAATATTCTGGGCGAAATCCGCGAAAGATCGAATCGTTTTGGAAGAATGGAACTCTACGTTCACGGAAACCTTGACGAAGCATTAAGTCAGTTACAAAGGCTTCAAGCAGTAAAGGAAACTGAACGGATAGGAAACCTTTTCGAAGATTTGTTGTATGACAACCTGGAACCAGAAAAGCAAGTAGACAATATAGCTTCAGCCGAAAAAAGTGATCCGGGAAAAACAACTGAAATTGCTTTTTTAGTGGTTCAGAATAAGATTGATGCAGCGCTTTCTAATCTTAATGATATAAAATTCAAATCACCTGCAATTTTAAAGGTGATTGAGAAATATAAAAAGCTACAAGGTCAATTATCCGAAAATCCAAAAAAATTTAATCAGGAACAGCTATCTGAAATTCTTGAAAAGGCTGATCGAATCATTCAGTCCCACCAAACAAAAAAAGATTCCGAGTATAGGATTCAGACTAAACCGGAAATAAAGAAAGGAGTATTAAAGTACTTGTTTTCCAAAAAAGATGAAATCGTTAATACTTCTCTTCAGAGCAATTCTGATATTTCGCCTGAGGAACTGGCAGCTTTTCAAGACACGAGTTATGAAGGAGTCTTAAATAAAAACGGTAAGCATCATCAATATGGCAATTTCATCGACGGAAAATGGGTTCACGACTTTTATTATGCCGAAGGAAACATTTATAAAAAACTAGAGCAATTAGAAATTGATTTTAAAGCTTCCTTTTCCGAAGGATATTCCGAAGCTCAATATTTAAAGCAGAAAGCTTTACTTGAATGTGTTCTTCCGAAACCTAAATCGATAGATGAAATATATATTAGCCCCAATCACGAATTTGTGCATCAGTTCGCATTGGGGCAGGTAGAAAAAGAAAGATATAACTATAATACCAAGCTCAGCGAAGTCGCTATTGTAGATTATAATCTGGCAGAAAAATTTAAAGATTTTGTTGGGACTTTATCAAGCGATGCGTTTCAGGGATCTTCGTCGTGGGAAGTCAGACAATTTGTTGATAACGATACGGTAACGGGCACTGACAAAGAAAGAAACGCACTCATAAGGGAAAGAAGAAAAGCCGCCGCTAATGACCTTTTTCAGAAATTCATCCGGGAAGAGTTATCGAATGAACTTCGGGAACGATTTGTCAAAGAGTTTAATAGGAATTACAACAATATCCACGTTCCTGACTATTCAAGATTTCCTCTCTTTTCAAAAATCCATAAAAATTTCAAAGGACAAGAATTAAGATTAACTGAGGTTCAAAAAGCGGGCATAGGAAGACTGACAACAAAAGGTGTCGGTCTACTGGCGCACGAAGTGGGATTTGGAAAAACATTATCCGGAATCCTTTCGATGCACGAAGCAATGGAACGTGGCAATTCTAAAAGACCCTTGATCATTGTACCGAACGATAGTATTCTTAAACAATGGGTGGAAACGATTTTTGAAACGATACCTGATGCCAAGGTCAATGTGCTTGGCAATCTGGGTAAGGATTATGATTTGTCAAAATTTGATAACAAAAATGGGGAGATTACAATCGTTACTTATGAAGGCTTTAACAATATCGGATTTTCAGAAAGTATCACCCTGGATCTTTCCTCTAAGTTTTCCTACATATCAGAAAGCGAATTACGAAGTGTAAATTCCATCAGCGAAAGAGATTTCCAAAAAGGAATGGAGAAAATCAAAGAAGTGGAGGGTAAAATGAAACGCGGAAAAATCTACGATTGGGAAGACTTTGCCTTTGACCATATCACCTTCGACGAAGTTCATAACGCTAATCATATTGTAGGTAAAGTTAGAATTGAGGATAGAAGATTTTCGTCTGACTTTAGAAGCCAGAATCAGCAAACTTCCAAATTAGGCATCAATACCTGGATGGCGGCGCAATATATTCAGGAGAAATACGACGGTAGGAATGTCACATTACTTTCCGCTACTCCATTCACTAACAAACCCCTTGAATATTATTCGATCCTTTCATTGATAGCCAATAAACGTCTGGAAGAATCAGGTTATTTCACTGTCAACACCTTCTTTGAAACGTTTATGGAGGCTGACAACGATATGGAGATCGATGCGAAAGGTGATGTGAAGTTCAAAACCAATGTTCGTAGGTTCAAAAATAATTCTTTGTTTCAGCAGCTTTTATCAGAATTTATCGACATAAAAGGTGAAGAAGATAATCCTGAACTCATCCGCCCTACTAAAATTAATAAAGAATATAAAATTGAGCAAAATGACCTGACCCAAGAACAGTATAGTCTTCTGACGGAAAATTTCGATGATAGGGAAAAAGGTGCTATTCTCACTCATATTCTCAATGCGAGGCTAATTGCTATTTCACCATACTTGTCGCCGTACTATAATGGGGAATTTCCTTCAGTAGAAGAATTTATTGAAAATTCGCCTAAGTTGAATGAAACAATGAATCTGATCCGGCAGAATAAGCATGACATTCCGGAAGCGGGACAAATCATCTATTCTGAGCTAGCTGTTGCTGAATTTCCAAGGATGAAAGAATACCTTATAACAAACATTGGTTACAAACCTGAAGAAATAGGCGTAATTACAGGCGCGACTAGTAAAAGTCAAAGAATATCGATACAAAATGATTTTAACATCGGAAAAATAAAAGTTATTATCGGTAGTGAAGCCATCCAAGAGGGAATGAATCTGCAGGAAAATACCACTGATCTTTATCTGTTATCACTGCCATACAACTTTACCACATTAAGGCAAGTTGAAGGACGTGCCTGGAGACAGGGTAACAGACACGAAAATGTGAGAGTTAACTTTATGCTTACCAATGACAGTATTGATGTATTTATGCTACAGAAATTGCAATCAAAACAGGCAAGGTACCTTGAAGCTATGAAGAAAGGTGCTGATGTCCTTGATATTTCTGATATCAGCACACAGGAGCTCAAAACCGCCATCATTACAAACCCTGAAACCAGGGCAAATATTGAAATCGAACTGATGAAAAAGAAAATTGAAAGTGAGAAAAATAAGTTTTTAGCGGATTCTGCATTTGTATTAAGAAAATATGAGGGATTTACTAAGGTTCAACAGGAGGTCGCAAGAGCGCAACAAAGTTATGACAGGATATTAGGTTATTCAAAAGAGGCGGGAGAAAATGCAGAGTACTGGACCGATCAGCTGCCAAACTATCAGAAAGCTATTGATGCTGCCAAAGCGCTAGCTACTGAGGTTATAGAAGAATTGGCTACGAAAGGGGTGAATGTTAATGAAATTGAAAAGCAAACAAAAGCTACTGAAACCATAATTGCAGAGCTGGATAAAAAATTAGAGGATCTTCCAGATATTAAAATACATTTACTAGTTCAGTACAAAAAAGAGAAAGAGGAAAGAATGAAAATCAATAAAGAAATTGATTTTATCAAGGAACGTGCGACCGAAAACAAAACTATATTTAAAGCTGTTCAAAAAGTAAATTCGCAGCAGTTCCAAAATGAAAAACTTTTGCAAAACCTCTCCCCTCCGCTGGGAAGAAAAAGGTAATTATAAATTGTAATAACAGGACATGATCTGTTACGAATAGTTGAAACTGCCAGTATTCAATCTGATTTTTCCATTGACCATTTGTGATAAGAACATAGATCACCTTCGTATGCTTCGTAAAGATCTAGTATAGTTCCACAAACTAAGCAACTTGCTGGTTTCTGCCGATACCCGCAGTGTAGGCAGCATTCTTCTGAAAAGACGTAGGTTGACATACCACATTCAGGACATTCATCATATGGATCATCTCCTCCCTCGGTTGCTGCCATATAAGCATAACCCATCAATTCTTCTTTAACGCATTCCTCAATGACATCTTCAAAATCAAATTCATTTTGACATTTTTTACAATTTAAAGTCATTTCCCTGGCTGGTTCATATTTCTGTTCTTGTATGGCATAAATGAGATCCGACGCACATGACGGACATCTAAGATGTTCAATTGCACCAGTAAGAGTGGGAAATGTCCAATCTATTTTAAAAAGAGATTCTACACTTTCTTTTTTTTCTTTTTCATAAATATCATCTGCTTCTAAAAAAACGCTCCAAGAATCAATACCAAAAAGTTCAATTGGTTCTTCCTCTAAATGGTTTTTGCAGAAATCATTTATTATTTTAAAAGACTTTGAAACAATTTCATTGATAACTGATGGCGGCTTTTCTGTGTAATAATGTTCGATAGTATTTCGAAGCACAACTATCTCGTTGAGAACCGACCAATCTACCCTCACACCCAATGTAGCAAATCTTTGTTGTATTTGTGAAACATCAACTGTTTTATCTCCTTTGCCTTTGAATAACACATCTCCTTCGGAATTTAAAACAGGTCTTATATCCTTTTTAATCAAAACCTCATCACTATCTTTAGGTGACATTCTGCTCAACTTCTCTTTAAATAAAAGAAGTATTCCGGCAAAGATATTTCTTAACGCAGATTGTGCTCGTCTAGGATCTTCATTTTTATAATCTTCAAGGCCTATTTGGATTGCCTCGACGGCATTATTTAGAATTTTCATTACAGAAAAATTTAATTTTATAGTAATAGTTGCTAGAAGAACTAGACTCCCAAAGTCAGTATTTTGCTCACTTCCTTTAGCGCAATATTGACATCCTTTATCTGCGATTTGCTTAAATAAAATTGAAACTCCATTCGCTCAATAAAAGCATGCATATATTTAATGTCCTTAATTTTTTCACTATTTTCTTCAATAAATTCCAAGATATATTTCTTAACAAGCTGCAAATTGCTTTCGCTTGCTAATGCCAAATTAAGAAGAACCTCAGCAACTGCGGACGCAAGTCGATTCAATTCATCATTTTCCTCTGCTATTCTACCTATTTTATAAAGCTGCATTAATTGCGGCAAAAACAGAGGGTCGGTTATTTCAACAAGAGAAGATATTTCAAAAATGTAGTCAAAATCATCACTACCACTATTTGCAATTAAAAAATCCAGATAAAATCTAGTTCCTTGGGAATCTCCAGCCTTGGTAAGAAAATGAGAAGCAGTGAACTTTTGATAATCATTTTCATTTTTATTAAGCATGATTTCTCGGAGCAGAATAATGATACTTTCCCGCATTGTCTCGTACTCAAACAAAATTTGTATTAATTTCCACCTAAAAGGTTCCGCTTTTACTCTATACAGAAGATTTGAAAGCATTATAGTATCTTTTATTGTTGTTTGATAGACTTCCAAGACTTGACTTCTATAATAATCAGGTCTTTCCGGATTTGCCAATTCGTTATCAATAAACCGGTAGGCTTCTTGAAGTTTATTATTTAACGCATAAATAGCATTGTTAACCCAAGCAATATCATAATCAATGCCTACCTGCAAATTGGAAACTATTCTCTTTTGTATATTTTCTGCACCGACTTGCTTTTCAATAACAGCGAAATCCAAAGAGTTCCGGGAATTGTTCGCAGGATCATCAAATGTAGTAAAATCAAGAATCTTTTCAGTTTCGACGGAAATATCAAATTTCTCTATGTAAAACCAAAGCGTTTGTGCAAGTAAATCAAATTTAATCTTGTTCCTATCAATCTCATTAACTTTTACTGCATTTTTTATGTTGGTGGTAGATATTCTTTCCGTAACCCATATTTGTAATTTATCTTTTTGCTCGGGAGTAATTTGAATAAAATCCTCTTGACTTAATTTTTCTTTTAGGGTTCTAAACAAATAATCTTTCAGCATTTCTATGTCCTCGGTATATTTTGAAAAATTATCAAGAGTGAGCTGTCTTCTTTGCCGCAGAAATAAAGATAATAAATCAAACGAAGCATCTCCCATTTCTGCTTTTTCAGTAAAGTCATATTTTTTGTAATTATAAAGAGTACTCCAATCAAGCTCATCGATATTATTTCTTTCAAAAAAGCTGATAATTTCTTTTCTTACATTTTCTGGCTCAAAGTATAAAGAGAGATTCTGTCGATCATAAGCCAATTTCAGTTCTTTGTAATCAATCTCTTCTATATTGTCAAGGAGGTCAGAGGTTTCTTTAATTTGCTTCTCCAAATATTGTATATTGTTCTGCTCCGCTTCACTACTATAGAACTTTACACTTTTGTAAAAATCGTAAAGTTCCTTATTATTCAAATGGTGCGAAGTATAGTCATTTATGAGACTATCAGTCACATCTTTATCAAGTAATCTTACATACAATTGAGATTTCTGATAATTTAATAATCTAGTGTTACCATACAATTCTTTGTAAGCTTTAAGTTTAGTGCCAGTCTTCTCAAAAAACTCTACAATTGCACTCGTCGCCTTCAAATCGTTTGTTTGTGCGTAATTTATATAGATATCAAACATCAAATTATACAACTCCGGACATTCTATATAAACATTAGCACAATCCGCAACAATTTTATTTAAAAGACGATAGTGATAATCATAAAAATACCATGATTTTGCGGAGTTGTCCCTCAATAAACTAAGTAATTTTTTCAGACTATCTATTGAAAGATCAGCATCAATCAACTTAACAAGTTCACTGTATTCATCCATTAACATCGTCTCTTCTCTATCAGCATCTTTGTCGGGGATGCTGATACCTTCGATGAAATAATCTATGTAAACATTCTCAAGTTTTGTTGCTCGAATCATTTTGTAAATAGACGCCCTGATATATTGATTTTTCCGAGCTGCAAAAAGAGACATCAGATACTCCAAAACTTCGGCACTACCAAGTCCAAGGCATGTCAACGTGTTTACTGCAGCATTAATAGTATGTGGATTATCTTCATTTTCAGAAATGAAGGCACGCAGAACATTTTCTGTAACTCTTTTTTGCTCGCTATTGAGCTTCTGATGTTTGAGAAGATCCATAGCATTCAATCTGGCCTGGATAGAGTTTTTCATATCCGACAGCTCTTCCAGTAAGAATTTGCTGGCATTGTCTGCATTGGGAAATCTTGAAAGCTCTTGTCGTGTAAACTTATTCGAATCAATCCAAACATCGAGCTTTTTATAGTGTTCAAATATATTCTTGAATATCTTGAACCTCGTTCTGGAATCCACTTTATCAGGTTCTATTTTTATCAAAATTTCAGGCTCAACATCCAGTATCCAATTAATAAGGATATCTCTTCGTTGGTTGTCAATAATGCTCATTAGAAAAAACAGCGTATTTACCCAGCTAGGTCTAATACGTTTTTTATTAAAAGAGATACTTTCCTTTATCTGCTCAACATTCATTTCTTCCAACACGCTTGCAGCCAGAAATTCCTGGATATTATTATGTTCAAAACCCCAATATGAAGGATTTTTCTCGTCATTCTTGAAAGCAGTAGAAAAACGTAATAATTCGATATCATCAGGATTTGGCAATACTTTCTGAAGGTCATCTGAAGATATATGGTTTGTGCCCATGTATTCCATAGTCAAAGCCACTTTTTTAAGTAACCTCATGACATAGTCCTTTTTATCTCTTAAAATAGTAAAGTGCTTTTTATCAAAATCAAAGCGCTCTTCTATAAAATCCTTTAGTAACTCTACTTTACTGATATTGAGATCGCCCTTATATTTATATTTTCGTAGTAGCACCTGAAGAAAGAACGGCTGTGCAACAAGATCTCTAAAGCCATTTTGTTCTACTTCGTGAAGAAAAGTCTGAGCATTAACCGAATAATGTGCCTTTACAAAATTTTCTATCTTTCCCGAATCAATATCATCTATGAAGTAAACTGAAAAATCCGTAAGTGTTCCAGGCGAAGTTGCAGTAGGAAGGTCATAGAAATTTGTCCGACAAGAAATAACAGATTTAATCTCCGGATGCCTCGCAAAAAAAGTTGAGATTTTTCTTACAGCTGTATTAAAATTAGATGGTTGTATTTCGTCAAGGCCATCTAGAATTACAAGGCAGGTGCTTTCTGGTATCTTTTCCCAACCTAGTGGTAGAAAGTCTTCAAGATTTTCATCAACATAAGTATTCATCTTTTGGAACACAGGGACAAAAATCGAATCTTTCTGTGTAAAGTATTTTGCAAGATTTGAAAGTTCAGTGGATTTTCCTGATCCTGCATTACCCAGTAAGACTATTCTGCTTTGCTTTTCAACGACTTTCTGAAGATCTTCTCCTTGTCTTTCGATATAAAACAAATTGGTTCTCTCTTTGCTATGGTCAAATTGACTGACAGTACGTTTAATAGCATCCTCCAATACTACAGCATATTTCGTGAAGCTATCTATATTAATCTCGCTAAAATCAGTTCTGATGTATTCGAGGTCTAATAAAAAATCTTCTTTTTTTGCTTTAATGTTATTGTTTCTTATACCAAAAACAAAGTCATTCAATATTGAGTAAATTCTAAAAGGAAACTCTTCAGAGTTCGGAATAGTGTTGTACCATCCCGCTTGAATATCTTCTTTAAAATTTTCAATCTTTAATAGCGACTCTACTTCTTCCTTTCCTCTTGTTGCCCTAGGCTCTTTAAAGAAAAAATAGATCTTAATATTAGCTCCCGCTAAAAAATTTGTCTTAGCAATGGAAAACTCTTCCTCTGTTCCTGATTCATATGGCTTTCCTGTTAGCGGATCAGATCCACCACTCGGAGACCCAAATCGCATCCATAGCAATCCAATGTAGATATCATAATCTTTAAATCTAACATTAATGTCTTCTTGAGGCCTTCCGCCCCACGCACCAACAATATCTTTGAAATCAAGTACTTCAAAGTGTATGTTAACATTATTTCTTTGGAGGTCTTGACTAAGTGATTTACATACTTTCTTGATAATTTCCTTCTCAGGAGTTACATCTCCAGGGCATGACACAAATACCCTTACCTGCTCAACAGTGGTCATTAGTAAAATTAATTTTGTTTATCAGCCTCCTTTTCTTCGTTATTATTATAGGGGTGGAAGTCTTTTATGCTTCCATCAGGCTCTATTTGTAGTCGATAGTAAGTTCCATCAACATAAATAGCTCTTTGTCCCATTCTTAAATATGCCATTTCGGGATTTTGGCGAAAGAATTCTTGTATATTCTGTCTATCCTGATTTACTACCATTTTAAGTACGTGTAGTATATCTTCATATTTGTATTGAAATACAGTTTTCCCACTAAATCTATCACCTATCTGAGTTTCGCTTGTATGTCGCGCATAAATATGGACAAAGCGGTCAAAAGGTAAATAGATAGGGATCTCACCTAATGCAATGATTTCTTCATCAAACTTATAGCAAGCCTTTTTCAATTCTTCCAATTGCACCTCGTAATGATCTGCAATTTCCTTTATCTTCTCATGAGACTTTTGAATTTCTAAATCAATTACCTTTTTTTTATGCAATCTTTTATCTACACTCAATTTTACGAATTCAGTAACTTCTGGCTCAGTCATTGTCAACTCCTGAAGTTTTGTTTCAAGTTCTATTAATCTGACCTCATCCTTAAAATTCTGATCGGTTATTTTTAAAAATTCTTGATAATCTTCTGCCTCTGTATACCAATGTTTAAGTGCGTTCTAAATGCCCAATATTCAGCTTTTTGCTTAGGTGTTAATCTAGTTCCCTTTTTATAGAGAGAATTTAAAAATCCGAACCTTACTCTATTTAGTTCCTCCCAGCCGCTAAATGAAGGAGCTTTAATTAGAATTTGATTTTCAATATTCTTTTTTTTGGTTATACTAAATCTATTCTCTCTTTTCCTATCAAAAAATGACACAAGATTAATACTACTTGCCTGAATTCCTTCTTTGTCTAAAAAGATCACATCTTCTTCTGATAAATTTTCGAGTTCGGAAGGAATAAATTTAATTTTTTTATTGTTGCGTGGCATTGCGAAAGTATCTCGAATTTTTTCACAATCTTCTCGCTCCTGTTGAGTATAGCGGAAGACTCCCATTAGCTCACTCCCGAATTTTTTAAATTCATCAGAATTTCGGTCAAAACGTAGTGTGACGAAGGTGTCGTATTGTCCAAAATCAAAGTAGATTTCTTCGTAAGAAAAATTCATATTATTTAGATTATTAGTGAGCTAAATATACGCAAATAATATACTTTCATTCCCAGAAATGTTAAAAATGCTTGAGAATATTTGCAAATGTTTACTTAGTGAAGTTAGTTTGCTTCAAATTTAACCTATTAACTTGCTTGTTTTTAGTTCTTCACTATCCAAATTTTAAAATTGTCTCTTATAATCCAACACATTTTTTAGAACTGACATGTCTTCACTCACTTTTTTATCCAAAATTTTTGCATAATGCTGTGTGGTCTTTATATTCTTATGTCCTAACATTTTACTTACACTTTCGATAGGCACACCATTAGCCAAAGTAATGGTGGTCGCGAAAGTATGACGAGCAATATGGTATGTTAATTCTTTATCAATATCACAGAGATCTGCAATTTCCTTTAGATAAGCGTTCATTTTCTGATTGCTAAGTACAGGTAGCAATTTACCACTATTTAAGCAGGCAGGATGATGTTTATACATTTCAACTATTTTCTCAGCTTGCGGAAGCAAAGGAATGTTTGAAGTTGTTTTCGTTTTCTGTCGTTTTGTAAAAATCCACTTATTCCCATCCAAGCCAACACTAATATTTTGATGTGTCAACTTTTGCGTATCAATATAAGCTAAGCCAGTAAAGCAACTGAATAAAAAGATGTATCTGACTTGTGAAAGACGTTCGTTCTTCAAATCTTTCTTAAATAATTTATTTATTTCTTCCTCGTTAAGGAACGCTCTTGTTACTTCAGTAAAAGTTGAGCTGTAGTGGATAAACGGATCCTTCTCTATCCAGCCACTTGCTAAAGAGATTCTGATGATCTTTCCAAAATTTTTAACATATTTAACCGCCGAATTGTTGTTACATTTCTTTTCCGTTCTGAGAAACATTTCGAAATCGTTTAGAAATGTATAATCTACTTTCCTGATATCAATATCGGAAAGATTATACTTCCACAAAAGGAATTCCTGGGTATGACTTAGACAAGTGTTATATCGAGTCAATGTACCTTTTGCAAACTCAATTCCAACAAGTTTCTCCATACGGTCATTATGGTCTTTGAAAATATTAATTAAAGTTCTAACTCGCTCATGATTACCAATCAATTTATTCTTAAGTATTTCACAGGTGACAGTATCATCCGTTCTCAGCAAAGTATTGTAGGTGTCAAAAACCTTTTGTTCGAAAGTTTTGAGATATAAGTTGTATGATTTGGCGGCCTCTGATGAACCAATTACTTTCTGCGCTCTCGAATTCCACTTCGTTGTATGCACAGAGCGTTTAGTACTTATTTCACATATTTTACCGTCAATCGTAATTCTCAGATAAATGGGAGCTTCACCTAGTGAGTTAACTTTGGACTTTTTAATATAAAAAAGTAGGTTGAATGTCTTGTTCATATATTCTGTTTTTAATGGTTTAAAATAACTTCAGTAAAAACATATTAACAAGATATTCACTTTCTAAACAGGCTTGTAGACAGCGTTACCAAACATTTAGTGACCTTGCTCAACCAATTTGGACAGGTCACTTCCATGGGTCACTTTAGAGTATAAGTGACACGACCTTTCCATCAAACATTTTAATAATTTAGTGACCTATTTTTAATAAATTTTGTAGGTCACTGAAATAGGTCACTTCTTAAGTCACTAATCTTAAAAAAATACCTCTTTGAAAGTTTGAATTTTTCAGTGACCTATTTTATCAAATCTTTTAGGTCACTGAATAGGTCACTTTTATTTTGTTAATTATTAGCTCAATTTCAACAGACATAAAACAAAAAAACGCTTTAAAACCTATGTTTTAAAGCGTTTTGCACTATTTTAATGTAATAGTTGCGATCCGGACGGGACTCGAACCCGCGACCTCCGCCGTGACAGGGCGGCATTCTAACCAGCTGAACTACCGGATCAATTTTTTAAAAGAAATTGAGAAAACTTCTGCGATCCGGACGGGACTCGAACCCGCGACCTCCGCCGTGACAGGGCGGCATTCTAACCAGCTGAACTACCGGATCAATTTTTTAAAGAAATTGAGAAAACTTCTGCGATCCGGACGGGACTTGTTCTTATTTGAAAAACTCCCTATCCATAAGCTTTATATCGTTCTCTTATTTTTAGGTCACCGAATAGGTCACTTTTTTAAATAAGATTAAGATTGTTTGTTTTTACTGGTGCAAATATAGGTCTTTTTTCAGTTTTTGCAAATAAATTTACATATAACAGTAAAAAAGGTTTATAAACCTCACGTAATCAAAGGTAAATATTACATCCAAAAATCGTAAGTTAAGGAAAAATATTTCTTTCTTTAAACATCCATCCACTTTCTCATATTTGCTTGTAGTCGCATATTTTTGTTGATTGTTGAAACATCAACTCTGTTATTAGGTGTTTTTTTCACCCTTTTAATATGTTCTGCAGTAGCCCAAACTGCATTTTCAATTCTGTCCTTATCTCCAGAATTTATCCTTTGGTTAAAGTCTTCGAGAGCCAGAAAAAAATTATGCTCCATTTCAGATCTTTTTTTTGGTGGAATCATATACTTTAATTAAGATTAATGTCTTGGAAAACGGGCAGACATAGCCATAGCCCTAACTATCTCAGAGATTGTATTTAGGTCAAACCGTTTATTAGGTGAACTTCGAACTTTAAACAAGTCCTGTACAACACCCTTTGTTTCCGGAGAAAAAGTCAATTTTCCTGATTTAACATTTTCCACCAGTATATTTAGTTCTCTCTCAAAATCAATACGAGAATCCCTATTTCCTTTTCTACTTTCAAACATAATTAACTATTTTATATAACTCTTCTATATTATCTGCACTAACTCTCTTGCACAGAGCTTTGTTTAATGAATGCCTCACGATTTCATTATAGGTACCTTCTATCATAGTTTGATCAGGAAAACTTCTTCGTAGGTATCTATCCGACCTTTTTACGTCTTCTTTTTTCTCCGGAAGACAAAATTCATTGATAAATTGATCAATATCATTCGAAAACTCAGAATTAAGGAACATTTGTGAATTCAAATCATCAATGATATCATGAATATATACTAGATGGGAGTCATCTTCAAAAGTAACCTTACCTGTTAGAATTATGGTATTAGGTAAAATACGTTTAATTGCTAGATACAAATTTGCAAAATCTACTCGATTAAGTTCGATTGACACATCCAGCAAATTTTTCTTGATGGTTACATGTTGTACAGCTGCAAGATCCGGAATCAACCGAATATTTTGACTTAAAAACTCTTTTATAGCATCTGGTGAATCAGTAGCAATATTTTTTATAATATAACTGCACAACTCAGTTGATGGTTTAGGAATGTCCGATATACAAGTTTCAAATAAGATTTTTAACGTAAAATCTGTAGAGATTGACAATCGTTCCAAAGCACTCATTGTTTTATCTCTAATAACTTGAACCGGATGATTTAAATGCCAAATTATAAATTCAACTACTAACTCATCGTTATTTTTCGCTGTTGTTTCTTTTTCAATCCACTTATATTTGTTTTTAATCCCCGAAGTCGGTCTTACAATATAATTGAAATGATTTCCAACAATTTGATGAATTTCAACAACCTGCTGATGATCTAATTTACCTTGTAAAAACGCCATCAACTCTTGACAAATATACCAGTACTCATTATCAAAATTCAATATATTGGGTCCAAGAAGTTGGACCACTGACTCATGATCTTCAAATAATTTTTTAATATTTGCTTTAGCCGCATCAGTGCTGGTTGACCAATTGTTCATCCATATACTTCTTTGGTCATTTTCGAAGACCCGAAGCCCTTCTTTAATTTTGTCCAACTTGTTATAAGGCCTCCCATCTTTTAAAGAATCATTAAAAACATCATAACTGTCCTTCCCTTTTTCATGCGTGATAGTTTCATGCTCTTCAGGATTATAATCAGCTGCCCAGTTAATATTGTGAACTTTTAAACATTCTCTAAGCTTGATAATATTTGCAGAAGATAATGTTGAGCCTAATTCACCGAGCATCTCTCTACGAGAATCGATATCAATTTCTTCATCAGCGATAAGGATTGCTACAGAGGCACAAGCTTTGTCAATATTTCCATCTTGCAGATTTTCTATTTCATTGAGCACATTTCCTATTTGTTTTCCAAAATCGTAACTATACCTTGAGATATCGTCATTAATTACAAAAATTTCGCAAAGAGCAAGCTTCAAATATGGGTTACAATCAATAGTCTTAAGAATTACCAAGATACCGTTTGTATCGCTAATATTTTTTGCACCCAGCGTATAACCATCACCCAACCTTGGCGCATCAAAATGTGATGATTCCGCATTATGATTTAAAATATTTGGAGGAGGAAGCAATTCGAATTTATAATAATCAAGAGCCTTTTGAACATGTTCATTCTCTATTAAGGAACCTATAAACTCCTCTTTACTGTTTCTGACGTATCTTTGAAATGTCATTTCGCCGGAAGCCTGATCTAATATTGAAGCGTAATCAGCCAAGGTATTGTTTGGCGCTTCTTTAAAATCTTCTAATGCAACATTAATGAGCATTAGTTGCGATTCTTTATACCAAGTAGGTCCCATTGAAGTATTAAGCATTTCTTGAAAGACTTCTTTAGACTGATCCGGCAAATTAAGTAAAGCATAAACTTCCGTTATTTTAAGCAAATCTGCAGTTCTTTCCCATCTGTTTTGCACACCATCTAAAACATGTTTTTTCCAAATTTGCAATAATGGAGTTACAATTTTTTCTTCACACCTTAGAAGCAGTAGAACATGAATAATTTCACACAACGACGTTCTGTACCCTTCAGAAAATAACCCAAGCTGGCTAACAGTATGATTTTTTAAGGTATCTAAAAAGGTTGTTAGATTCTCAAAATCAAATTCATGAAAAAGATGGACAAGCTTTTTAAAAAGTTCAGGCATTAACTTTTCTGGAAATTGATACCCTCTATCCCAGTAACTTCTAAAATCAAAGTTAAAATTAATGGACTCTACTATTTTTTCAAGTGTACTACGAATAAAATCTTTCTTTATATCAAGTTGATTGGAAGCTTTAAAAAAGTAAACCAATCCTTCAAAATAGTAGATTTCTGATATTAAATCAAAAAGATCCTGTTCCCAAGTTTTAGTATGCCATTGTTTATCTTTTACTGTGAAGTCCTCAGCATTATCTTTGAAACCCAAGCAATTACTTTTTAAACATAAATTAGTGAAGCTGTCCATATCCACATCAACACCATTATCAGCTCTCAAAATAGTTTTCCTTTCGTCCTGAAGATATTCATCAATTACATTCCTTAAAAGGTCTGGCTTAGTCATTGATTTAAGTAAAGAGGAGATAAGAATTCGTCTTGCTTGGGGTGTTGGAACATACCTGAACTTTTCCAACAAATTTTCAGTTGTATTGGACAATTTAGTCTCAATCTCCAGTGTATTAAAATCCGGCAAATTATAACCGTTCAATTCTTCACGGTAAATAAGTAATGAGGTCGCATAAATAACCGACCAGGTATCGTCAATAGCTATTCTACCATCACCTACTACCTCCTCTACATCAAGGACAAGATCAAAATTTCTAGCTAGAAAGCCATTATTCCAAGCTGTAGAATGATTGATTACATATTTAAGCAGAGGCGATTTTTTTAAACCAATAGACGTACTTCCTGTATCCTCTTTAGCTTCGAATAAGTTTAGATATTCCCAGGTCTCGGCCTGCGCATTTTCAAAATCAGCCCTAGTTCTTAAAATAATTGATCTCGCTTTCGATATGAATAGTGATGGTCTTACTCCTTCTGAACTTTTCATACCTTCATAAACAGATTTTCTGTACTCTCTCTCTATTGCATCATTTAAGATTTCTGCTTCATCATATGCATCATTCTCATAGAAATGTTGTAGAAATAATGTCGCATCGCTGATGCTAACCAACAAAATATTTCGTCTTACTAAATATTTAAGGGCATTAGAATATTCTTGTTGAGCGATTAGGGCAAGAGCCATTTCATAGGCATATTCGACCCATACGCTGTTGTATCTGAAATCAATTCTTTGTAGTAATAGCAGTAATCTTAAAAGATCTGTTGTTTTTCTAAGTTGAATAGACATATCAATAGCCCTCTTTATATCATCAATAATAAAATCAGGCTCAACATGACGAACTGCTAAATTATCTGCCCATTGCTGATTACAAGCAATTATTGCTTTATAAGGATTACTAGACATGGCATTATGATAAACCAGATTAACCACAGAATATAATCTATCCGGAAACTTTTCACAGAATTCTGCAACAATGTCATTGCATTGCTTTTTGTATAGGGGTAGTTTTTTAAGAATGTAGTCTTTAAATGAATTATGGTATATTTCTAATTTATCATTTTTTATCAGGTGAGAAATCTTAGGGATTACTGCGTAATAATGTCTTTTGATATCTTCGGGTAAGATATCGAATAAATCCTCTTCAGAGACAGCCTGCCTCAGATGTGATAAGATTAAGCAAATCCAAAGTTTGTTGCTATCTTCATAAATACTCTCCCAAATTACATTATAGTAGTTTTCAATATCTCCGCCTATTAACGGTATATTTTCAATCCATACTTTCAGCTCGTCTTCATCTTTTATAAGCTCAGAATTTAGTATAAAATTTATCAGATAATTTAAATATAGGGGATGTCCCTCAGATTTGATCACAATTCTTTGAATATTTCCATAATCAACCCTTCCCTGAAATTTGTTTTCACAATAGTACTCGCAAAGGCCAATTTCCAAAGGCTTTAAAACAACACTTTGGCTTTCGTCTATTTTGTTCCTAATGTCAATAGGCAGAATATTTTTTGAAGTACACGAAAGTACAATTCTCAAATTTTCAGACAATATATCAGGAATAACTTCCAGAAAATCTTTAAGCTTATCAACATCATCTAAGCCATCAATAAAAAACAAACCTAACTTGTTCTTATTAATCAGATAATTGTCCAGCGCTTCAAAACTATCTCGCAAATCAACTAATCTATTTTCAAAAGGCTCTGAGCTTTTGGGAGGTAGTTTTCCCGTTATTTCTATTGAAATGGATTCTTCAAGCCAATTAAGAAAATTTTCTTTTGATACCCTTAAACTCTTTGGTCTTTCATCATTTGGAACCTTTGTAAAATATCTACCTAACAATAAACTGTTATCTTCAGGAGCATATGAAGCAACATTAGTTGTTTTACCAGTTCCGGGATTTCCTTCTATAATAATCCAATTATTTTGATTTAGAATAACTTTGTTCAGCCTGTCGACAAAATCATGGTTTGTCACAATTTGAGATATTTCTTTTGCAAACTGAGACGGTATCTCATTTAGTTTTTCTTCTTTAAAAACAGGTATAGAAAACTCTGCAAGTAATTTTGAAATTTTATTAATTGAAATTGATCCAATTTTGTCATCAATCTGTTGCAAAGCTACACCAATCACTCTTCCAGAAGATATAATAGGGGCACCAGATAACCCCTTATAATCGAAACCAGATTCTATATTCGAACTATTTACTATAAAATCGTACCTCTCATTTTTTACTTCCTGATTTACAGTTCCGAATATCCTGACGCCTTCTTGATGACCTAGATAAGGAAAACCAAAAGAATTCCAGGCTTCATTTATTCTGATTGAGATTTCAGTCAGTGGCAGAAAAAACAAATTTTTGCTACTTACTTTTAGAAGGCAAATGTCATTGACTTCGTCGACATGAAAAATTGAAGCTTGCTGTGTCTCTTGATTATTGCTATAAACAACTATGGAGTTTTCGTCAATTTTTGAATCTAGTAATATATGATAAGCAGTTATAATAAGATTATCTGTGATAAAAAAGCCTGTTCCGCTTTCCTTATTTTTATAAACAATTTGTACTACAGAAGATTCGACTGTAGCCGAACTGATGATTCTATTCATAATTAAAGATCAAATATAATTGGACTATTAGTTTTGTTTTGCAACATTTTGTAGTTGTATTTTTTTTCTAAATCTTCATCTTCAAATTCTTTCAGCGAATCAAGATTATAATTAATGTAAATATTCCGAGTAAATGTAGATTTTCGATGTATAATTCTTGCGATGGTTTCCAAATCAGGATGATTATGAGTAACTCCATTAGTACTTATTATATATTTTTCCGAATCTATTAATTCGAGCAATTCTCGACAAGTATTATTTTTACTACCATGATGAGATATCTTGATTAAATCAAATTTAACCGGAAAAACTTCGTTTTTATAATGCTCCTGAATATTTTTGGCCACTATCGAAGGATGTGAGTCGCTAAGAAATAATAACCTCAACTTATTATATTCAATTACAAATGCTATTGAGCTGCCATTGGTTGCAGTATCATCTTCAGAAAAATCTTCTTCTGCAAGAGATTCGACATCAATGTGGTGACAAGCACTAATATTTTTTTTTCGTAATCTTTTTTTCTCCTTTTCAAGTGATAAAATATATTCAAAAACGTCTTCGTTAAAATCAGACAAATCTTGATCGGACGAAAATCCTTTATTAAACAGTTCTTTTTTCCAATATTTTTTCAGTTCTAATAGCTTATCGTCATCGGGCGACAAAATTCTGAACATAACCTTATCACATTCAATCACTTTGGTTCTATCGAAAGAAATATAATTGTTAGTGAAGAAGTCATTTTTATTTTGAAAGTTATTCTTTTTCAACAATGAGGCTAATGTTGAGCCCTGAACGGCAGAAATATTTTTAGATGATAGATCCTCTTCATCCTTTAACTGATAGTTGATGCACATTGTATCAATTGACTTTCCATTAAAATTAAGACCATCATCAATCGATTTTAAGTGGGAATAGGAATTATGCCATACGTTTTCTACTTCAACAATTTTATTTCCAGTATTCTCTTCAAAAAATTTTATTATTCCGGATATATGATCATTGTCAATGTGTGTCACAATCAAATGGTTCAGAGGCCTGTTTTCTTTATTTAATTGCAGTAATTTAGGCTTAATATACTTTTTATAGGTTGATACATACCCTCCATCAATAAGTATGCTGTCAGAAGCAGTTTCCAAAAAAAAGCTATCCCCGTTATTAGCAGGAAAAAATGTGATCCTCATTTATTAAATAATTAATATTGTTAGCAGGTTGTTTTCTATGGATTTGATGAACGTAAATTTAAGGAAAGTAAATGCACATTTTTAAATAAAAAATAAAAATTCAAAATATTATTTGTTTTACAGGCCGTTTAGTTAAGTTGTGTAAAATCAGTAGAATTTTTCGTAAAAAAAATCAAATACATTCCACCTTATTTCTAAACCTAATTATTTGAAATAATAGAAAACTAATGTAAAAATCATTTACTAAAAAATCATTGTAAACTAATATTTTAAATTTTGTTTGAATAAATTAGCTTTTTATAAGCAAAATAAAAAAACAAAGCTAAGTTTAAATGAATAGACTTTATATAATTGGCAACGGATTCGATAGATACCACAATCTTCCAACAGGATATAATGATTTTCACCAGTTTGTTATCAAAAATCATCCGAGTTTAGAGAATACTTTTGAACGATATTTTGAATTAAGTACAAAATTAAATACTGACAATAAAAAACTATGGGCCGATTTTGAAAACGATTTGAGCACATTTAATTGGAAAGCTTTCTTTGATGAAAAAAACCAAATTGATGTACTTGACGACAGTTTTAGACCAAGTTTCATCTATGGTCTCGAAGATGACTTAGAACAAGAAACTGATATTTTGATCAGCAGTATTAGAGAAGCATTTGAAGATTGGCTGACTGATTTAAGTCTAGAATCAACTACACGAAAGCTCTACATTGAAGAAGATTCATTGTTCATAACCTTTAATTATACATTAACATTGGAAGAAGTCTATCAAATTACAAGAGAGAAAGTATTGCATATACACGGAGATGTTGAGAATGATCAAGGATTTTTAGTTTTTGGACATAATAAGAATCTAAAAGCGAAACCAAAATTTGATAAATATGGAGAGACGACGAGAACTCCGTTTTCTGACTCTGAAGCCATTGCGCAACAGCCTTTTTACAAATTACAAAAACCTGTAAAAGATGTTATTAGCGAAAACGAAAACTTCTTTAAAAATCTAAAAGACATCAATGAGGTTAAAATATTAGGACATTCACTTAATACGATTGACCTACCTTATTTCAAAAAAATTAAAAAGTACGTTCTCGGATCCCCAAAATGGAAAGTCAGTTTTTATAGTGATGCAGAAAAAATTAGACACTTACATAGTTTACAAAAAATTGGAATAGATGAACATAGAATAGAATTTTTTAAAATGTCTGATTATGATTTACTTTAGCAATTATTATGGAATATAGTTTTAGAGAAAAAAATTACAAGGTTTCCAGATTTAAAACCTTCCTGACAAATCAATTAAAAACGCAATCATTTGAAACAGTTTTTAATTTTCTAAGCGAGTTCATAGAGCAAAATAATTTTGAGTTCAGTGATCTATTATCAATTCTAGACAGATACATTGATTACTCAAAAAAAATAAGTCTTGAGAATACAAAACTGTTCGCTTTTGTCGATAGTAAGATCAAAAAACTATCTGACCCTAACAACACAGAAAACCTGTTAGCTATATCCCGTTTGTATCACAAAATTGAATCTAAATATGCATTGAATTTCATTGAATATAATCTTGATAAAATACCAAATAACACTAAAGAAAAAGTGTTAATATTACTTTTCAAGGCAGGCATACTCTTAGAAAATAAAGAATCTGATAATGCTTTTTCGGTGCTTAGAGATTGTTCTAATCAATCTTATAATTTGTATATTTTTGATTCTTTAGAGCTAAAAAGAACAATCTACGAAAAGATGTCAATCATAGGTGAATTGGAGAATAAGAGTGATGTCGCAATTAACTATTATACATATTACTGCGCTTTCCAAGCAAGTGTAGAATTCCTGCATTTCCCCTATTTAGATTCTTATCGGAATTTTAGAATTCCGTATTCAATAGTTGAAAATCCTGACCAAGAAATTATTCAGATAGATAAACATTTGAAAGCAAAAAATTTTGATATTCGTTCTTTTAATTCATTTTTACAAAAACTGTATCACAATGAAATTCCAAACGCATTTAAGCTCGAAAAAATTGATATTGATACTTTTACTGTCTCAAACCTATCAATAAAAGATTTGACATATTACTCTACTTATTTTTCGACACTTTCCGTTAGAGAAGTAGTATCAACAATAGAAATAATTGTATCTCGGGAAATGAAAAATTTCGTTTAAGAATTTTTAAAAAAATACCATTGAAAAAATGAAATATTATTTAGATACTGTAGCAGTAAGAAGGTTGAGCAAAGAATTACCTAAATTAAAAGATAATTCATATACTTCAGCACTAGTCATATTAGAATTAATATCTGGAATTAATGAAAGAGAATTTAAGATAAGAAAACAAGTCATAAAAAATTTACTTGAATGTGGATTTCCAATAATATGGAAACTACCTGAAACAATGAAAGCTGAGGCCTTTCCAATTATTGAAATAAAAGAAAAAAGAACACTCGGTCTACTAAAAATTTGTTACGAGCTACTTAGAAGTGAGAACCTCGAAACATTAATATTAAAGACTGAAAATGAAGTTTATAATATTGATTTTTTTAAAGAATGGGATAGTACTCATTCTTTTGAATTTGTTAACGCAACATCTAAAGGAAACGAAGAACTAAAAAAAATATATTATGACGAGCGATTAAATAATGGAGAAGCTTTTGAAAATTATGCAAAACAATTTGTAAAGTCTTTAGCTTCAGATTCTGAACTGAATAATTATATTACAGTTAAAGGAATGGCAAGTAATTATGCTGCCCAGGCTTCTATGAATGGTGAAAAAGTTTCCGAAGAAGAAATACATAATAGTTATAATCATAGCATAGACATTTTCTTAGAGTATTTCTCTCTTTTTTCAGCTAAAAAAAGTGGAGAACTAGGTACACCAGCAAAAAATGACTATGTAGATTTAAATCATTTATTGTATCTCCGTGATAACCTCAATTTTTTTATTGTGACCGATGATAAAATGATTTTAAATATTATTACCAAACAATCCATGACAATTCAAAAATTTAAAGAGATAAATGGTATTTTGTAATTCACACATTTTGAAGTAAAAAACTAAATCCTGCACATTTTGCAGGATTTAGCTCTAAACTACATTCTAAAGTTTTTCAAGGCCAACAATATCTAGCCTGCAAGTGTTTTATTAAAATTTACTTTCCTTTTAATTTTGTTTGTAGACGAAGGAAGTTTTGTAAATTTTAAAAAACTTATTCAATAAATTGCGGAAACCCGTAATTTTTCAGTAATAAAATAAAATACTTTAGCTAATTATATTCAACATGTACAATTTTATTCATAAAAATTAATAATTTTATAAACTTACAGTTCAACTAAAACTAACCATGTATATATCTCAGATTAAAATTACCAATTTCAGGAATTTTGAAAATACCACCGTTGATTTTAATGACGGCATTAACGTAGTAATAGGTCATAACAATGCCGGAAAATCAAATTTGGTTTCCGCTCTTTCATTAGTTATGGATAATTCAAAGTCAAAACGTCTTAATATTGACGACTTTTACAAACTGATTCCTACAGCACATTTATTGACCTCTCCTCCAAAAGTGAGCATTGAAATCACAATAAAAAAAGGATCTTACGAGACTGAGGATGACTTAGTAACTGTTTCAACTTGGCTAACCAAATTAGAGGAAGATTACGAAGCTAAATTAACGTATGAATTCTTTCTTCCCGAAAAGCATGTCGAGAATTATAGAGCATTAGTTAGGGAAATTCCTGAGAACGAAACCCAAAATAAAAATATTTGGAATACGATTAAGCATGATTTCTTAAGACTTTATGTAGTAAAGGTTTGGGGAGGAAATGTTGTGAATCAATCCACAGCAGACGTAGACTCATTACAAAAATTTGATTTTCAATTCCTAGATGCCATTAGGGATGTCGAAAGAGATATGTTGACAGGGCGAAATACTTTGCTGCGAGATGTTTTTGATTTTTTCATGGATTATGATATCAAAATCCATCCAACAAAAACAGCACCTGAGAAACATACGGATATTAAAGAAAGAAAAATTGAGTTTTCTGAAAAAGCTGAAGAATTAGTAGGTTTGTTACACAGGAGAATTGCATCCGGAAAGGAAGAAATATTATCTTATGCAAAAGATACGGGAGCGTCATTTAACAATGCTGTTCCAGATTTTGAAGGAATAATATCAGAGACAGAGTTGTATAGTGTTCTAAAGTTAATTGTAGAATATGAGACAGGAATAAAAATTCCTGCAACACGCAATGGTCTTGGTTACAACAATTTAATTTACATGTCTCTTCTTTTAGCTAAAATGCAGGTCAATAATGACGTTAATTATCTGGATAGCAATGCAAAAATATTTTCAATGCTGGCTATCGAAGAGCCAGAAGCTCATCTACATCCGGCAATGCAATTCAAGTTTTTAAAATTTCTCGATGAAAATAAAACTAAAAGAAAAGTAAGACAAATCTTTGTCACAACACATTCAACACACATAACATCTGCAGTTGGGTTAGACGAAATTATTTGCCTGCACAATAATGAAGGAGAAACTATTGTGGCATATCCCGGAAAAACATTTGTTAATGCAGAAGGTCAACCTTTAGATCATAGCAAGAAGTATGTTGAGAGATTTTTGGATGCAAGTAAGTCAGATATGCTTTTTAGTCAAAAGGTACTATTTGTTGAAGGACTTGCCGAACAAATCCTTGCGACGGTATTCGCAGGTTACGAAGATAAATCTTTAGAAGACCATCATGTAAGTGTCATTAATGTTGGAGGAAGATATTTTAAACATTTTCTTTATTTATTCGATTCTGAAAAAGATTTCTCAATATCAAAACCTGTCGTATGTATGACTGACAGGGATCCTGAAAGAAAAAACAGAACAGTAGAAAGATCAAATTTTCAGAAGTGTTATCCATTTGAATATAATAGTGAAGCTGAAACCTTCGATTACCAGCAAAATTCTTTTAGCAACGAATACCAGCCGGAGACTCACCCGAACATTACAGTATATTCTCAAGATTCGGAGTTAGGAAAAACATTGGAACATGAAATAGCATTTTCAAATCCATCATTAAAACTAATTCTAACGGATTCTATGAAAAATAGAAATGAGCTAGAACGTCTAATGGATTTGTACGATCACGAAGATTCAACACTTGAAAATTTCTTTGAAATCCTACGTGAAAGTGATGAGAATGAGAGAATAATTTCCGGCATTACTCTCAACACCTCGCTTGATTTAGATGGTAAGAAAAGATCGATAATTGCAGCAAGATATCTTAATTCCATTGGTAAAGGCGAAAATGCTTTAGAATTGGCAGTTGTGCTAAAGGATAATTTATTAAAAAAAGGTACTGAAGAATATGTAGAGTTCAATGTTCCTCAGTATATTAAAGATGCAATAGAAAAGTTATGCCAGTAGAAATATCATCCGATTCCTTAATAGAGATTAATAAACATTTTAAAGTTAAGGCTGGACCTGGTGCTGGTAAAACGCACTGGCTAGTTGAGCACATTAAAAATGTTACAAGAAATTCCACACTAATTTCCGGCGCAAAGAAGATTCTTTGCATTACATATACCAATATTGCAGCTGAAACAGTTTTAACAAGGCTTGGAAGTTCGGCAACTCAGGTTGAAGTATTGACAATTCACAGTTTCTTTTATTCCCATATAATTAAACCTTATCTATCATTCATTGCTGAAGAATATGATTTTGATGTCAGCTCGCTAGATGGTCATACAGATATTATAGTTTCTGATTACTCATTTTTGCAGGAGTGGAAGGCATTAACCGGTCAAAAAAGAATTACCGATGATAATTTAATTACTTACGCCTTTGAAAGACTCAGATGGTTACTAGTAGACGATGAATTGATTGTCAGAACAGATTATCCTGTCAGATTTGGGGGTTATCCTATTAAAAACAGCTCATATTTTGATTACAAAAAAATGACTTGGCAGAGGGGTATACTTCATCATGATGATGTATTGTTTTTTGCCTATCAGATTATCAAAAAGTTTCCTTTTGTTATTAAAATAATCAATAAGAAGTTCCCTTACGTATTTATTGATGAATTTCAGGATAGCAACCCTATACAGGTAAACATAATCGAAAAGTTATCAACTGGTTCTATAATTGGAATCATCGGTGATGTAGCGCAATCCATATATGCATTTCAAGGTGCATCACCTGCACTTTTCGATGGGTTTACATTACCTGAAATGGAGCATTATTTTTTAAAATTTAATCGCAGAAGCACTAATGAAATCATTGATTTCCTAAATATTATCAGGCAAGATCTTCCTCAAGATTATCATAGAACGGTTTCTATATCAAAACCAGTACTTTACGTGGGTGATATGGTCGAAGCTCTGAGAAGAGCCAAAACCTCTTGTCCTGATGGGTATGTGTATACATTATCTAGAAATAATATCACTTCCAATGCTATGAAATCAGAAATAAACGGCTCTGGAATGGACGATAAGCTTTTACGGAAAATCAAGTTAGAAGACTCGACTAAAAAAAGGGCTGATATAATAACAGCGTGTATTACTGCTGTTGCTCTCGGGCAGCAATCTAAATTTAAAGAATCCATAAAAGTTTTAGAAAACGTAATAAATTATAGACGTAATAGGTTAGAAGGAAAAAAGAAAGCTTTACATTACTTAACGATCTTAATGGCAAAATTCAATGACTATAAAGATCTTTCTATGCTTGAATTCTCAGAATTTATCAGACTGAATATTAACGATAGTATTCCAAAAGCAACAAAAGGAAAAGGAAAGATTTTTTATGAAAACAACACATTCCAAAGCGTCTACTTATGTGTAAATATATCTGAAGATTTAAGCTATCACAGAACAGTCCATAAGGCAAAAGGAGATGAATTTGATAACGTTCTATTAATTTTAAAAGAAGAAAAAGATTTAAAATTTATGTATGAACCAGATTTATACAATTATACACAGGAAGAACATAGAATTTATTATGTAGGAGCAAGTCGTGCAAAAGATCAACTTTTTATTTCAGTTCCAACACTTGATGCTAATGTTGAAGACATAATAAAAGATATGGTAAACGTTGAAAGATTTTAATAGAAAATTCTATTATCGGAAGAATAAAAGTTGTAAATTTTATTTTAACATTTTTTAACATTTGGCATATAATTCGTATTTATCATAGAGTCTAAACTAGCCCAACAATGACATTAAAAGTAGTAGGCAAATTAAATTAAACTTTATGAGTAATTCAAACAAAAACTGGCCAAGTAAAACAGAGGGGAGACCTTCAGGAGGAAACAGAGATAACAATCCTCCCAAAACATCGGGAAACGGCAGTAAGCCTTCTACTTCTAAGAAATAATTTTAAAAGTCTGAATATTTATTCAGGCTTTTTTATAATCTTTTTTTGAGAGAAATGAAATTTATACTAAATTTCATTCAAAACTATAAACTATGATATGTGCTTTATGTAATACCAACGAAGCTAATAAAAAGAACACACATTATCTAACGGATTCAATTATAAGAACCTGTTTAAATGAGGATGGATCTAACGTTAGAGAAAAAGGATTTTACTTTAAGATGTCTAGTAAAACGCCATATGTAAATTTTAATTTTCAGCGAGGTACATCTATTCAAAATCTTGAGGAAACTTTGGGAAGACTACCCACGGAAGATGAAATTGAGAAAGCAAAAAAAATTCCCTACTCCGTTGATTTTGTATTTTGTAATGAATGTGAGGATATTTTCACAAAAATTGAAACACCTTTTATCGAAAGAATTTTACCTACTCTAAGAGAAGAAGATCATGAAGAAACGAACGAATTGGAATTAGAAGATGTAAAGGTGATTAAAATGTTCTTCTACTTACAAATTTGGCGTACTTCTATAAGTGTGGATTCATTTAAAGTAAATACTGACTCATTGGAAAATTTGAGGATTTCAATTCTTAACTATGAACAATTAAACATTGAAGACATTCCAAATTTTCCCATTCACCTAACTTATCTTAATGTCGTTGGAGAACAAATTAATTACACATCAAATATTATTTGCACAATCAATGAACAAAATTCAAATATTATAATAATGAATGATTTTGTTCTTCAATTTTTTGAAAATGCTGAATCAGTAAATAAAATTGATTTTCATGGCTTATATGATTATGATAATTACTTAGAGTTGGTTAATAAAGACAACTCAATTTTTAAATTTAAAATTTTCAATAATGAAGAACGTGTCGCATTTATACTTAAGTTACAAAGAATAGAAAAAGTACAAAAATCTATTTCTGCTCTACAACAAATGTTTGTAGAACTTTGGGTTTCAATTTTCAGCAATGTACCGGCTCCTCCAATTGTTGATTTGTATGTGGCATATTTAATTGTTGATAATAATGATTTGCTTTTATTAACAGAAGAGGCTGTGACTCACAAGACCACTGAATTTATTGCAGAATTTTTAAGATAAAAAAAACTAAGAATTTATGAACAGTATAAATGAGATTGATTGGAAAATTTACGAATCCCTCACAAAATACATTTATGAGACCCTACGAAAAGACTATAAGATAAATATTGAAGGTTATGGACATAACTGTAGAATTAAAGGTACTTCGGGCGTAATGCATCAAGTAGATGTTCTAACTTCCGAGGTTGATGGTCTGCATACATATAGAACAGCTATTGAATGTAAATATTGGAATAATAAAGTTAATAAGGATACAGTAATGAAACTGCTCTCAATTATTAATGATTCAGACATACAACGTGGAATAATTGTCTCTAAAAACGGTTTTACTTCTGATGCTCAAAAATTTGCTGAACATCATAATATAAAAATCGTACAATTAAGAGAATTGAATAAGCATGATGATGTTCAAGCGGAAGTTGAGTGCGGAATCATTGACTTCTTTTTTAAAATAAATATAAGAAGACCTGAAATCACAAAGATAATGGCAAAAACAGTTAATGACATTGAAATTTCAATACCTGAAAATCTGCAATATCAAGCTCTTATTGAGAACAGAGATGGAGTAAAAATTAAGCTATTTGAGTCAATAATTGTTTTTAAAGATTTTCTTCATACTCAGAAAGAATTTAAAACAATTTCAAAATCTTACAGTTTTCCAGATCACATAATATATTTATCAAACGACAAGCATTATATTAATAGTATTACTTATGAAGGTTTACTGACTATAATAAATAACGATCACATAAAAACTTTTTCTCTGGTCGACAAGGTTTGGATGATTATGAATCAAATTTTTGAACAACAGAAATTTCTAATTACCAAGAATGGAATTATAATAAACAAAAATGAAAATTTCTCTGATAAAATTTAAGTATTTTAAACATTTATGGTTTCCCATAATATTGATTACAATTTCAGATTTATATTTGAATAAATTATAAAAATGAAAACATTCTATTACTTATCTTTATTACTATTTACGTTATCCTGTTCAAGTCCTACGCAGAGAAATACATTGAAATTTACAAAATATGAATATGGTGACAAGTGGCCATTTTCAGTGAATGAAATTGAAGTATACTGTTCAGGTTATAAAGAAATTTATTGTAAAACTAGTAATGGTAAGACCTATGCTTTAAATGGATCAGCTAAGGGCGTTTCCAACAATGACCCTACTGTAAGTAAGGTCGAGGAGATTTGGTTGGATGATCCAAATTGGGATGGGTTAAAGATTTCATACAGCGAATTCATTACTAAAGGTTTAGAGCTTTGTGAAAATCGATAAAAATATATACTCAACGTAAATTTCATCAGCTTAAAAAAAAGAAACAATTTAAAAACTATATGAATGGCTAACTACAGAGATCCCAAAAAAATTTATAGTCCTCAGGATATGATTACAGATGTTGATGTAATTTTCGAGGATCACGATACCGTTTCAATTGCAAAAATCAAATGGAACAACAGCAATGTAATTGGAATACGTTGGAATATTGCATTACGAGAATGGGATGATACAGATAAAATTAATGGTACAAAAGAATGCTTAGGTATGCCTATTTCAAGAGGATATCCGACTTGGTTTATTCTTCCAGATCAAATTTTGGATAAAAACTCCGATATACGCAAAGCTATCGACAGTATTAAATTATAAAATCTAAATCATATAAAATCCTGGCAAGAGTCAGGATTTTGAGTTCTCCTAAATGTTATGTTGGTAATACAAGTCGAAACGTGAGATTGATTCTTTCTTTCATAAAAAAATTTGATTTGGCAATTCGATGTTCCCAATTCTCCTGTAGATCACCTTTCATTATCAATAAGGAACCATGAGGAAGAGGCAAACTATATTTACTCCGATGATGATCTTTTTTTCTAAAATCAAAGTTTCTGGTTTGTCCTAAACTGATAGATGCAATGACAGGACGTTTTCCATATCTGCTCTCTTTATCTCTGTGCCACGCTACAGAGTCATTGTTATCACGATAAAGATTTAAAAGAACACCATTAAACTGATAACCAAACTCTTTTTCTATTTTTTCTTTTAAAGAGAACAATTCAGGTGTCCAAGGATGTGCACCTGAGACATTACCATCCAAATCAGAAGATGAATTATCACTAAACCAAGCTGTAAGACGCGGAGTTAAAACCGTTTTGTCATACATTTTCTGAGTACGCTGCTCCCAAGGAGTGTTCTTAAGAAGTAAATTTTTAAGAAAATCAGCTTCTTCCCTGCTCAGAAAGTTTTCCTTGTATTCCAAAAGATCTTTTGGAAATTCATAAAATTCTTCTGCATCAAATAAACTCAGCTGGCTCATTGCAATTTTCTTTTGAAATATTTATATTTGTTATATCCCGTATAAACGGGATTTTTTTCATCATTTGTGTTTTTAGCTTCCCCTCGGGGAAGTTTTTTGATTAATGAACTTTGGCATTATTCAAAATGAACTCAATTCTTATCCCGAATTTTTTCTTTAATCTGTCTTATATCAGTTTTAATCTCTGTAATGAAATTTTGAATATGATGTTCTGCAAATTCATCAGGTTCGTATTCTTTTGTATTGATACTGCACGCAAATTCCCAGATTTCTTTAATTTCAGGTAATGGAATTTTATATGGCTCATAAAATTGATTATCGGACTTAACCCAAATACTATCTGCTTCGTGAAACTGGAATCTTTTGTAAGTAATCCCATCATTGGATGTAATAAAAATGTAAGTTCTATCCGCTTTCAATTCAGAGAGATCTTCAATATATTTTCCTACAATATAGGTTCCATCTTTATAAGGTGGCATAGAATCGCCGCCAGCTGGAAAAGCTCTAAATTTACCATGGTGTAAAAATGGTAACGAAATAGTCTCAAGACTTTCTATATATTCCGGATCACTATATCCGTTCAGATATCCCATTGAAGCTTTTTGCGGAATAATCTCAATCTCATTGTTTCCATCTTGATCTACCCTAATAGGCAGCACAATCCTATTATCGGGAAGCTCCATAATCTCATCGATTGAAAATTTGCTGATATTTATTGTTAAAAGTAAATCGATGCTGACATTATAATATTTAGAGATTCTGATTAAAATCTCTTGAGGAGGCTCCGTGGCACCGTCTTCATACTTACCATATCTGCCTCTGGTAATTAAAAGATCATCCGCAACCTTTTGTTGTGAAACATCTAGCCTACCTCTTAAATACCGCATGTTTTCTGAAAAAATTGACATTGCTATAATTTATAGCAACAAATATACAAAAAATTGCTACAAAACGTAATAATTTTGAAGCATGGAAAAATCAATTGTTCATATGGATCTGGATACATTCTTTGTCTCTTGTGAGAGGCTGAAGAATTCCAGTTTGAACAGTATTCCTGTAATCATAGGAGGTGGAGACCGTGGTGTAGTAGCATCCTGTTCATATGAAGCAAGAAAATTCGGTGTTCGTTCTGCGATGCCTATAAGAATGGCTTTACGTTTATGTCCCGAAGCTCAAGTTATCAAAGGTGATATGGAATATTATTCCAATATGTCGCATTTAGTAACAGAAATTATTCAGGAAAAAGTACCTGTACTGGAAAAAGCTAGCGTAGATGAATTTTATCTTGATCTTTCCGGGATGGATAAATTTTTCGGATGTTATCAATGGACTTCCGAAATTGCGAGTACTGTTATGAAAAACACAGGCTTACCTATAAGCTTTGCACTTTCTATCAATAAAACGGTTTCAAAAATAGGAACCGGAGAGGCTAAACCTACAGGAAAATTAGAATTAAAACCCCAATTCATTCAGCCATTTTTAAATCCTTTGTCTATCAGAAAAATTCCTATGGTGGGTAATGTGACTTTTGAATTGCTTTCAAGGCTGGGTGTTAGAAAAATAGAAACATTATCTCAAATGCCTCCTGATGTATTGCAGCAATTGATTGGAAAAAATGGAGTTGAGCTGTGGAAAAAGGCTAACGGTATTGATAATAATCCGGTCGTTCAGTATTCAGAAAGAAAATCAATATCTACGGAAACAACTTTTGCAGTAGACACTATAGATGTCGATAATATAAGAAGCATTCTTTCGGGAATGGTGGAACAGCTTTGTTATCAGCTGAGAAACGAAAAATGGCTAACCTCAACGATTTCTGTTAGAATTCGATATGCCAATTTTGATACGGAGACCAAACAATGTAAAATTCCCTATACCTCAGCAGATCATACCCTTTTAAAATATACATTGGAATTATTTAGAAAGGTTTATACAAGAAGGATGAGAATTCGTCTCGTAGGTGTCAGGTTTACAGGACTTGTTCATGGAAGTCATCAGATGAACCTTTTCGAAGATACGGAAGAAATGATATCCTTATATCAAACTTTGGATAAAATTAAAGACCGATTTGGAGCTAAAAGTGTAGGAAGAGCTTCAGGTTTTATAAATTAATGAATAGTTTATGTTTCTCAATTGCCATACTTATCATAGCTTACGTTATGGAACCATTTCTGTCGAAGATTTGGTTCAGCAGGCTGTGGATTATAAGCTGAAAGTTTTGGCATTGACTGATATTAACACAATAACGGGAATCTATCAGTTTTATAAATTGTGTCAGGAAAGAAACATTAAGCCAATTGTTGGGGTTGATATCAGGGTTGAGAATGAACAATACTTTATATGTTTATCTAAGAATCCAAAAGGCATTGCTGAGATTAATCGACTGTTGACCGATTATATTTGTGAGGGTGTTAAAATTCCAAAAGCAAATCCTCAACTGGAAAATTGTTTCGTAATCTATCCCTTAGGAAATATCCCAGAGAAATTATTAGAGCATGAATTTATAGGAATAAGACAAGAAGAATTAAATCTCCTTATCAATCGCAAATTTAAGTCTCTGATTCATAAAATGGTCATTCTTCATCCAGTTACGATAAAAAAAAATGAGGAATATGAACTTCATAGAATCTTACGGGCTATTGATTCCAACATTTTACTAAGTCAAGTCAATCCACATGACTGCTGCAGGAAAAATGAAAGTTTCGTTGCCAAAAAACAGCTTTTAGAAAAATTTAACCATTATCCTCAAATCTTGGATAATACAAAATACTTAGTAGATAACTGCAGTTTTGATTTCGATTTTAAAACACCTAAGAACAAAAAATATTTTACAGACAGCAAGGAAAATGATTTTAAATTATTATCAAAATTAGCTTATGAAGGATTAGTAAAAAGATATGGTCAGGACAACAAAGACGCAAAAGCAAGACTGGAAAAAGAATTGGCAGTTATTGATCAGCTGAACTTTTGTGGCTATTTTTTAATTACATGGGACATTGTTCAATATAGCATGATGAGGGGTTTTATGCATGTTGGCAGAGGAAGCGGTGCAAATTCAATTGTCAGCTATTGCATTGGAATTACTGAAATCTGCCCTTTAGAATTAGACCTATATTTTGAACGCTTCTTAAACCTTAACCGTAAAACGCCTCCTGATTTCGACATCGATTGGAGTTGGGTCAATCGGGATGCAATTTTAGCTTATATCTTTAATAAATATGGGAAGGATCATGTAGCTTTTTGCGGTACCAATGTCATGTTTAAAAGAAAATCCAGATTTAGGGAAATCGGGAAAGTTTTCGGTCTTCCTAAAGAGGAATTGGATCAACTTTCAAAAAACTCAAACGAACAGCACGATCAAAATTCAGTTGTTCAGGAAATCTATAAATATGAACAGTTATTAATAGGTTTTCCTAACCAACGTAGTATGCATTCCTGCGGAATTCTGATTTCTGAAGAGCCAATAACTAATTATTCGGCTTTAGAATCTCCTCCAAAAGGTTTCCCTATCGTTCAGTTCGATATGCATACTGCTGAAGATATAGGATTGGAAAAGTTCGATATTCTTTCACAGAGAGGTCTTGGTACCATCAAAGATACTGTTCAGTTTCTGGAAGAAAAAAAAGGGATTTTTGTAGATATTGAAGACACTAGAATTTCTAAAAATGAAGCCAAGTGTAATGAATATTTAAGTTTAGGAAATACAATCGGATGTTTTTATATTGAATCTCCCGCTATGCGGGGATTATTAAGAAGGCTAAAATGCGACAACTATAAAGTATTGGTTGCTGCATCTTCTATTATTCGCCCAGGTGTAGCGCAAAGCGGTATGATGAAGGAATATGTTTTCAGGCATAATCATCCAGGGCAATTTGAATACTTCCATGAAGTTTTTGAAAAAGAACTTGGGGAAACTTATGGCATTATGGTCTATCAGGAAGATGTTATAAAAATTGCTCTCCATTATGGAGGAGTTTCCGCTGCCAACGGTGATGTTTTAAGAAGAGCTATGAGTGGCAAAGGAAGGTCTCTTTCAGCCCTCCAGAAATTAAAAGATGATTTCTTTGAGTCCTGTAAGAAAAAAGGACATCCTGAACAGCTTTCAGAAGAAGTCTACCGACAGATCGAATCTTTTGCTGGATACTCTTTCTGTAAAGCACATTCAGCATCTTATGCAGTAGAAAGCTATCAAAGCTTATATCTAAAAGCCTACTACCCTATCGAATTTATGGTATCCGCAATCAATAATGGTGGTGGGTTCTACCGGACCGAAGTTTACATTCACGAAGCCAGAATGTCAGGAGCTCAAATCAATAACCCATGCATCAACCTGAGTTTATATCAGACAACAGTATATGGAAAAAATATCTATCTGGGTTTAATGCATATCGTAAAAGCTGAAAAAAATTTAATGCAATTCATTATAGAAGAAAGACAGGAGAATGGAGACTATCAATCATTGGAGGATTTTGTCAAAAGAGTGGATATTGGTACTGAAACCTTGAAGTTATTGATTTTGGTGGGAGCATTCAGATTTACGCGAAAAAGTAAAACGGAGCTGATTGTAGAATCAAAGTATTTATTATCAAAAACTACCGTTATGAAGTCCTTTATGCCATCATTATTTGAGACACCTCAAAAAAACTATGAGTTGCCAATTATAGAAAGACATCCTCTTGAAGATGCTTTCGATGAGATTGAAATTATGGGACTTCCTGTATCTAACTCAATATTTGATTTATTAAAAACAAAATACAGAGGTCATGTATTGGTGAAGGATTTACCCAAATTTCATAAAAAGCAAGTTAAAATGCTGGCTTATCTCATCTCAAGAAAACATGTTCCGATCAAGAGAAAAGATCATCCTTTGGGAAAAGACTTTATGTATTTCGGAACCTGGATTGATTGTGAAGGTAAATATTTCGATACAGCTCATTTTCCTAAAAGCCTAGAAAAATTCCCTTTTAGAGAAGGTGGTGTTTATCTTCTTCTGGGAACTGTTGAGATTGATTATCACTTTCCCACAGTAACCATTACCAAGATGTCAAGGATGCCACTTAGGGATGATCCTAGATATGCCATGGATAAAGATAAATCTAAAGAAGTTGAAAACAGTCTTCGTGACGATGTAAGTTTAACTTTCCGAGAGCCCTATCCCAAAGAACATGAAATTGGGCTACCCAGAAAAAAATACAGATAATTGCAATCCAATATTCTATTAATATATCTATTACTCTCAAATATATCTTCCCAAAAGAGTTTCCGAATCTGAGAAAAGGAATTCATTATATTCATCACGGATTCTACTATTTAAAAAGTGAATTTCATCAGCATTTAAAATTTGATGCTGATACTTTTCATCTGATTCTATAAATGTAATCTTAATTGCGCAGTTTGGGGAAATAGGATAATAAAAAAGTAAATCTTTTGATATCCCATCTTCATCAGTTTCATTACCCAAAAGATTAATCACAGGTTGATCCCCCGTTATAAAAGAAATATCCGACTCTACACTTTTTTCTAAGAAAATATATCGAATCCGCGAATCAAAACATATACTCTGACCAACTTTAGCCGCATTAATAATTGCCATAGGACTGAAAATTACATCAATATCAAGATTATCATCTTTAAAAGCTTCAAGCAGAGAATCTCTTAGTTTTTTAGTTCTATAATATTGATAACAGATAAACATTAAAGTCTCATATTTTAACATATCATCGTCAAACAATTTTATATCTTCAAAATTCCTACAGTTGATTAATGCCATACCAGACCTTTCTATTTCGGTATGAAGCACTTCAAAACCATTTTTCTCTAGAGCTTCAAAGTCATTATTTTTAACATTAAGTTTTTCATTGATTTCTTTTACACCTGTAAATATTTCTGTTATAGTAATGATATCATCTATAACTTTCCCGATAGGACCTTTAACGTTTTTGCACTGGGAATCTAAAAATTTCTTTTCTTTTCCTGAAATCTTATAAAACCTATTAAAATAATTCTGTTGAGCAACATTCATCAAATTAGATGGTACAATTTTTAGAATATGCTTATTATAAGAATATATTTTATCATTAAGTGTCCACGCTTTCAAATAAGCGCGCCACACATAGTGCTGTCGTTTTGTTATATTTTGAGCCATTTTAGTTTTTGATTATCTTTAAGTTTTAGTAAGACTCTGTAATAATAAGAGTAACGGAAAGTATTACATCATTTTAAGATTTAGATTGATTATACTTCTCATACAGTAGCTCATAAGTCTTAATTGCTTGTTCACTATCATTTTTATCAAACTTTTTCATTTCGGTATTAAATTCGAGTAAATTTTCTTCATAGCTTTTGCTATTTAGTTCACTTAAATTAATTATCGCATTACTAATAAATGTTTCTGCCAAATAGTTAGCCATAATAGATCTATATGAATCATAAAATTCAGAATTTGTAACTATTTTAATTTCTTGATCAATAGTAATATTATTGATATAATCTCCAAATATATTTTTCGCTTCAGCAGAAAGCTCTCCTTTAAACAATAATAAGATTGGCTCACAGAAATAAAAAAGATAAGGATTATTAAATTGATTAGCTGAAGAAATAAAAGAACCATTAGTATTAGTTTTATCAAAAGTAATAACCAAATTAAAGTCTTTTAGAAATTCTTCGGCGGCTAATTTATCTCCGTAAAGGTAACCGTTTAAGTAAAGTCTTATATTCTCCAAATCAATTTTTTCCATGAAGAATTCCCCGTTCTTCTTTCCTGAATCCATACAGAAACGATATATAATTGAATATAGATAGAAATATATTTTCTTGTTATCAAAATTTAGAGGAGTTAAAATTTCAACACCATGTTGATTCGTTTTTACAGTAAAGTTTTGCTTGTATTTTTCTTCCCTAAATTTTTGAAGAAAATTTGTAGAAAAGGCACCTTCTATCTTAGCAAGATTATCCTCACAGTCCTGACATAGAATAAAATCTTCTTTATAGTGATTTTCTTTTATTTCAGTAGAAGTATTTTTAAGGTTGTCTCTTCCAAAATAAACATCAATCTCAACATTTTTTGCATCTATACTATAAGATTCTTCTTTATAATGTTTTCCAACACAATTTTGAATAAGACTAGCAGGAACAATATGTGACCCTGTTGCATTAGCATCGTTTGAGCAAATAATACATTTCATAATTTATTAGTTTTTGTGGTTATGCTCAAATATAAGTAATAATACAAATATCTATCAAGAACAATCCGAAATAAAAACCTGTAGAATTAAGAAAATTTGAAGACTTATAAGTTTAAAATTTATTACCTTGATACATTATAAACTATCTCTTAATTTTAGCATTACTTAGTATTTTCATATTCTCTTCATTGCTAATTTGTTTACTGTTTTTAAACTCTGGAATATTCAATTTTTTATCACTTAAGGCAAATAACCTCAAATTTTCTTCTGACCTTTCTTTTGCATTATCTACACTTTGATTCTGCCTTAACTTTTCTTCTTTTTCTTTCTTATACTGAACAATTAACTCTACTTGGATATTAGGAAGTTCTTCTATTTTTTTATCTAATTCACTAATTTTATCTTCAGTGCTTTTGGTTTGAACTTCTATTTCTTCAACGTTTACACCTTTTTCAGCTAAAACTTCGATTGTTTTTTGAACTTCAGATTTAGCCAAGTCAATCGTTTTTTGATAAGATGGAAGCTGATTTTTCCAGTAATCAGTGTTTCCATCGACATTTTTAGAATAACCCACGATTCTGCTATATGACTCTTCGGCTTTGGTTACCATCTCCTTCACTTTTAGAAAGTCATTGTGTTTTCTGAGAACAAAGGCAATATCTGCAAGATGCTTATTTTTTTCAATTTCAATTCTTTTCTTTAAAAGTTCTATTTCAATGTTGGCTCTAGTTTCAGGATCAGTAATAATAGAGGTCTTGAGTTCCTGCGTACTTATATCAGAAACGTCTAATACATTTGCTCCTTTCTTCATTGCTTCTAAATATCTTGCCTGTTTAGATTGTAGCTTTTGAAGCATAAACACATCAATGCTGTCATTAGTCAGCATAAAATTAACCCTAACATTTTCGTGTTTGTTTCCTTGCCTCCAAGCACGACCTTCAACTTGTCTCAAAGTTGTAAAGTTGTATGGAAGTGAAAGCATATATAGATCAGTTGTGTTTTCTTGTAGGTTCATTCCCTCCTGAATTGCTTCACTACCAATGATGATTTTAATTTTTCCCGAATTAAAATCATCCTGAATTTTCAATCTATTAGGTTTAGTCGTTGCCCCTGTAATGACACCCACTTCTTCTGGCTTATAACCTACTTCGGTTACAAGATAATCCTTCATTTTTTGAAATTCTGAGACCGCCAATTCAGAATAAATGATTTGACCTGAATCTGGAATATCATTTTTATTCTGCCTTATCAGATTCATTGTATCGATCAGCTTTGGGGAATTTTCAATAAATTCTTTTACTGAAGGTAATTCTCCATCATAATAGGGCGATAAGTATGGTGAAATTGCAATAAGCCTCGCATTTAGAATGTGAGTCAAAATTGCTCCCTTTTGAGTTTCTTCGAAATTTTCTTTCAGTAAATCGTATTGCTCTTGAGTTAAATCATTTTGCTCAATCTTATACTCCTTATTGATTTTGTTAGGACGGATCAATTCTGGGTTGTCCTCTTCTCCCTTAATATCAATAAACTCAGATAAAAGCTGTTGAAACAAGGAATTATTTTTAAACCTCCGAACATTGGCTTTGAACTTGACATCTCCTCTAGCATCAATTTCCATATCAGTATCAGCCTCCATAAAGGTTTCAAAGAATGTATTCACATTAAAGTAGCCTGATTCTTCCAACCGCTTATTAGCAATCAGTGATAAGATTGAATAATATTCCAATGGTTTATTGGTAAAAGGCGTAGCAGAAAGCAATGTAACATTTCTGCCATCGTACTTATTCTGTATATATTGCGAAGCCATCCAAGTATTCATACCCAGTTTGGAAGTCTGTTGATTTTGGCTTCTAAAATCTGAAGCAAATCTTCGATCCTCTATTCTCACTTTTCCCACAATATGATTGGCGTTGTGTACTTCGTCAAAAGTCATATGATCAAAACCAAAATCTTCCCAATCATAGATTTTACCACGCTTCATTTTCCCTTCCAACTCCTTCTCTTTTTCTAACTCTATCTGAAAATCTCTCTCGCTGATAGAGTTCACACTTCTTAATTCGCTTTCGGAGATGTAAGAATATTTTGAAGCCAAATCTTGGGTAATGTTTTCTGAAAAACCAATATTATTGAAGCCTTCATAGGTAACAATAGTTATTTCTCCGTCCCTGTTATCAAATTTTGAAAGATCATAATCCTTTCCAAGATTACCCAGCACATTCACTTTTGCATTTGGAATAGTTTCAAAAACTGTTTCTACCCACTGTTTTAAAATGCTGTCATTAGGAACAACAATCAAAGGTCTTTTAGCATTTCCACGCTCCATCGCTTCGTGCATTGACAATATTCCAGAAAGCGTTTTTCCAAAACCAACTTCGTGCGCCAATAAACCCACTCCTTTTGTGGTCAATCTTCCAATTCCCGCTTTCTGAACTTCAGTTAGCCTAAGTTCTTTTCCTTTGAAGTTTTGAAAAATTTTGGAGAATAGTGGAAACTTGGAATAATCCGGCACATAAATGCTATTGAAATTTCTATTAAAATCCTTTATAAAACGTTCCCTCAATTCATCTGATAGTTCTTCACGAATGAATTTTTGAAAAAGATCATTAGCTGCCACTTTTCGTCTTTCACGGACCAACGCATTTCGCTCTTTATCACTGCCTGTAACGGTTTCATTATCTACGAAACTTTTGACCTCCCAAGCTGAAGAACCTGCAAACGCATCACTTGATAAGTCTCCTACAAAATCTTTAAACTTTTCTGCAAGATTATAGTCAACAATGACGGTTTCTACGAGCCTTGTGTTACTATTGTATCGCTCTTTTTCGACCTGACCAAGTGCAAACTTGTGTACAAATTCGTGATTGGGACTAATAAATATGTCATCCAAAGATTTAGGAATGGGTACAACACTAAGAAGCAGATTCATTTGCTTATCATATTGGTCTTCCGTTCCACCAACTGCATACTTGTCTACAAAGTCCTTTTCTAACTGCTCCAGCTTTGCATAAATATTTCCTTCTGCGTAATAAAAATCGTGTACCCATTTTCCGTCAATGAAATTGGCAAATTGATAGTGTTTACCATAATTATTCAAAGTCCCGTCATAATTGGTATCTCGAAAAGCTTCAATTTGTTCTTTGGAAATCGATGAACTGTTTTGAAGTGAGGTATTAACAACTTCATCTGACTTCGAAAATAGATATTTTAAAACCCCTTTTTTAATTTCCGGTTTTGTCTGAGTTCTGTATTCTGAATCTTTCCTGTTATAGGTTTGAATAATCTTCTCGGATTTATCAAAAACATCCTTTAGCTCTTTGAAAGAAAATGAATGAACATCTTTCTCTATTTGTCTTTGCAGCTTGGTATATTTTTCAATTTCTTTAATAACAATCGGTGATTTGAATTTAATTTTCTGAAAAGTTGAAAGAACTTCTTCTATTTTCGCTTGAACTTCATTTAGACCTATTTCAAATTCAGAATTAGTTTCTTTAATATTAGCGATTGAATTACCCAATTTGGATTCAGACTTCTCGAAAAATAGATCTTCAAAAAGATTACCAATTCTTTCTGTTCCTTTTTTAAATTGGAGCTGTTCCAAAATGGCTAGAGCATTGTCCAAATTGCCGTGAACATACTGCTCCATCCTTCCAAAACGATTACTTTTCTCCCGAATTTCTCCTAAGATATTTTCAGGATTTTTTATGAAATAATCAGAAACATCCTGAGTAATTTTTTGCGATGATTTTTTAAGGATAATAATGTCAGTTCCGATCTGAGTTCCGGCAAAAGCTCCAGATGGTAATCTGTAAGCTTTCATAATCTCGGCATTTTCTAACTTCTTCTGTCTGTTCAACCAACCTGAAGGAAGTACCATTGCCATAAGTCCATTTGACTTTAAAGAATCTAAAGATCGTTTGACAAAATAATCTTCGAACTTACTAATTTTGGGTTCTTCACCTAATCCTTTGTATAGACCACGATGTTCTCCATAAGGTGGATTACCAATAACTAAATCATATTTATCAGCGTATTGGTTACGGTCTGTTTTGTAACCTTTTTCATTGATAAATTCAGTTTCAAATGAACGTAGATTGATGTCAGCTTCAGGATGGAAAATTTTAGCTATTTTGGCTGTGGTATCATTGATTTCAAAAGCCGTAATATTAATTTTTAAAGAAAGGTCTTTTATAGCATAAAGAAAATTTCCGGTTCCAACACTTGGCTCTAAAACTGAAATCTCCTTTTGATTTTTGAATTGGTCTTTAATGAGATTACGAATCGTTTCTACAATCTTGGAATCGGTGTAATACTCATCAAGAATCCCACGCCCTTCCTTAGCAGTACCGCCACTTTTATACTGATTACAAATATTTTTTATGTCATCAGTAATCTCAACATTTTGATGTAAAGCAACTTTTTTGTCCTCGGAAACAAAACAAGCTGCAGAAACCACTTCTGCAACTTGTTCATTGGTCAGTTTTCGACCTCTATATTTTGAAACGAGGGAATTTAATTCCTCAATATTCTTGGAGTCATCTACTCTTCTTTCGATTCTATCGGATACAACTCTCCCGGGTAAGATTCCGCCCAAGGAATCTTTTCTTCCTTCATTCTCTTTAACATTGCCAGGTTTTGCTCTGTAAATGGGTTCGCTTCCTCCGTTTCCACTATCGCTCCGCTCTGGCTTTTCAAGTCCATTTCCAGCATTGTTGCTGCCCAAAGTTTGTCCTCCTGAGTGATCTCCGTTTTGTTCGGATTGGCTTCTTTGGAGAGATTCTCCAGAATTTCGTTCAGAAAATTTGGATCCCAAGTGCTGAGTGTCGGAAATTCTGTTTGATCTAATGCTAACATCTGCATTTTCTTCATTTTTTGGTTCAACTAAATTAATATTTTTATTTTGAAGATTTAATTTGTTTTCAAGATATGTACTCAAGTCTTTATTTCCGGCTTGGGAAATCTCATACATACTTCGAATATCTTTAACATTTTTCTCTTTAAATTCTAAAAGAATTTTAAGCGTAGCCGCATCTCCTATCCTATCTGCTTCCAAACAAAGAAAAATTTTCCCATCAAAATCTTTATAACGATTAAGAAATTTATTTG
This sequence comes from Chryseobacterium sp. Y16C, assembly GCF_022488405.1. Lineage (NCBI taxonomy): Bacteria > Pseudomonadati > Bacteroidota > Flavobacteriia > Flavobacteriales > Weeksellaceae > Chryseobacterium > Chryseobacterium sp. Y16C. Next base: position 4,289,500 of record NZ_CP092711.1, on the reverse strand, counting down.
TATTAGTTGCAGAATTAAGCGTAATGAGGGTCCTGTTATTGTTCTGATTATTCAGTTTCAATAACTCCAGAAATGATAGTTTATCGGCTTCCTTTGAAAAAACTATAAGTTCATTCTTACTTCCATTTACAATAGAAATATCATCCGTAAAATTTGAAGAATCCAATGACATACTCAATTGCTTTTTCTATTTGTTACAAAGTGGTTAAAATCAAATAGTTCTTTTGCCTGATCATCCCAATTTTTTCGGGGTAAAAGTTGAAGGGTTACAAAAATGTCGCTTTTCTTATTATAAGAATCTATGCGCTCCAATCTTCCGTGATAATCGTTTTCAACGTGCTTGTAAAAAGAGTAGGGTAATATAGTATCGGTAGGATACACATAAAAACGTGTATAGTTCCAAGGAGAATTTATTTCAAAGCGTTTATACTTTTTATTGAATAACACTGTATCCGACAAATTTCTTCTGTTTCTGTAATTGAGAATCCAATCCTTTGAAAATATAGCTCCCGTTTTTTTGTTCCAAATCGATAATGGTTTTTGCTTTTGAGAAACTTCTGAAAATATGATATTATTCTGGGATTGATCCAGTTGATAACACGATGAATCCTGAATGTAATACAACTGTTTATTAACATCAGGAAATGCAGTATCAGGAACTAATTCTATCAGTTGATTTTGAGAATAGTTTATTTTTGATAAGTGAAAGCTCTCCATTTGATCTAAACCTTTAGAAGCATCGAAATAGACATTGGAAATAAGATCAATCCCTCCTTTTTCAGAAACAATTTCTTTGTGGCAAGAAACTATTGTTAAAAGGAATGCAGTTAGTAAAAATATTAATTTTTGCTTCATTTCAATTAAATTTAAAAAGCGGCAAATCTTTTTAAGACTTACCGCTTCTGATGAAAATATAAATAAGTAAAATCTTTATCGTTTAATGCTTTGTTCCCTAACATTCGCCTTTTCGTGCTTGTTATCCTGCTCCAAGCCTTCTAAGGGTTTGTTTGTATTAAGCCTGTTCATCTCATTGTCGTAAAGCTTAAGGTTTCTGTTTTGAGGATCAAGTACAGCTTTTCCTTCTATGACCTGATCATTTTCTTTGAACTTCACTTTTAGTATATTTCCTTTCTCCAAAGATTTTATGGCACTCCCTTTCCATTCAGGTTTGTCAAATACGAGATTAGATTTTTCAACAATCTTTGCCGTATCAACGCCATAGTTTTTGTAGAAATTCTGAAATAAATAATTTCCTTTGTCGGTTTTCGGTTCATTGAAATTAAATTGAACAAATGCAGGTTCTATTTCATTATTCTTTTTCGGATTATAAAATTCAATTTTCACACTACGACCTTCCAAAAGATTAATTGCTTCTTTGGCAGTGAATGAGCTGTTCTTGCTCACTGAAAAATTATGAGAGAGTTCCTCGTTTTTTTCATTGATCAATTTCGCATTATAAGAATTAAAAAAAACTCCTCCATTTTCGGTTTTATTGAATTTTAATACAAAATCAATCTTATTTTTGGGTAACGTTTTGTCAGATGTCGTCTTAATTTCAAACTCTTGTTTCTTTGAATTAATACCTTTTTCCAAATCTTTGTGAAGTTTTTCATCTTCTCCAAAACCAAGATATTTCATTTGGTCTTTTAGGTATTTTACTTGATTAAAGTCTTGCTGTGTTTCCATAATGTGTGGGTTTTGATTGTTAAACTTTATATCATTGACTGTTAATATTCTATATTCTGGTAAACTCTCTTCGTCCAGATAAGTTTTTAAAATTTCACCATTGCTTAATAATTTATATGATTCTCCATTCTCTTTTTTTTCCAATAAACCAAAAGCCAACTCAGATTTATCATTTTTTGATAGGAGATGTCCGTCAATAACATCCGGAATTTTATCTAATTGTTCCTCTGTCAACGAGTAATCTCCATCCGTTGTTCCATATTCCACATTTTCGGAAAAACTCTTTCTTTGGTTATCAGATATGTGGAGTTTTTCTAGGATGAATTCATTTTCTTTATTTAACCGTCTGTAATCAAGTAGATTATTTTTTTCGTCTTCTGAAAGCTCCGGGAAAATGTTATTTTGTGCTGCTTTTCCTTTCAGATCATTTTCCGCATAGGTTTTGAATTCGTTCAAACTTTTAGATCGCTCATAAAGATCTTTCATATCAGTCCACCGATTGCCTACTGAGGATGACCTATATTCTTGGGTTTGTAAATCATAGCCATAATAGCTATTACCAGTTGGACTTTTCAGAGAACCACTTCCATCATCGTACTCGCGCCAACACCATCCTTCAGGAAGACCAGAGGCAGAAACCAAGTTCTCGTTGAAGTCATCTTGCGAAAACAGATCTTCAAATCCAAGATTGTTTTCTTCCCAATCGAGTTGATGGGTACCTTTTCGGCTTTCGTTAGACTCTTCTTTAAAAGGATTGATTTCGATATTTATTTTATTCTCTGCCATTTCGTATTTATGATAATGATAAATCATTTGTTCCTCGATCTGTCTGTAATCTAATCCTGAGCTTAAATCAGTCCTGCTTTGAAATTCTTTTGCCCAGGAATCTGAAAGGAATTTTTGCTTTGAAACTTCATCACTAATAGGTACTTCAACAAAGGCAGTATTATCTTGTACTATTAAAAATCTGTCATCAGTTCTCTGCTTATCGACAAATCTTACAACTTCGCCAAAGCTTTTAAAATTTGTTTTAATTAAAGCTTTACTATTCGAATTAAAAATGGAATTAACAGTATATGCTGATCCTTGATACATTTGACTTTCTTTAGATTTATAGATTTGCAGAAATTTTTTTTCCTGATCAGAAAATTTTCTTTCTCCATCTCTAAAAAAAATTTCCGGAACTGTATTTTTTATCTCTTTTTCAAAATCTCTGTAAGCCTTGGTTTTTGGAGTAATCACTCTGTCGAACCAGGATAATTTCTTCTCCATAATTTTCATTTATAGATCTTTGAGAATTTATCTTCTGAAGCCTCTTCTTTTCTCTTGTTCCTCAGATTTATCTTCTTTTTTCTCCCTATCTCTGTTAGCGTCTTCATACATATCTCTGTCATTCACATTCAGCTGAACATCTGAGTTGTTGTTTTTGGAGCTTTGTTGTTGGTTTTTAGAAATGGTATTGACAGAATTAATTTCTCTGGAAACTATACTCACATCATTCTTGATTTCCTTAGCTATTTCAGGGTACTGATCTATCTTATCTTGTAAATAACCTTTCAGTTTTAACAGTTCATTCTTGTAGCGGGTAAATTCTTCAGGATCTTTTTTATCAGCAATGATGGCAGTTAGCTCTGTTGCATTTTTGATAAAATCAAACTCAACGGTTTTTCCTGTCTCACTGTCATAGATAAAAGCCTTTTTTTCAAAAGAAGGATTTTCATTTGAAAGTTCTTTTACATTGGTGTACTGAACTTTTTCTTTGCTGTCTTCAATAATTTTTGAAAGACTTTTGTCACGTTCAAGAAAAATGACCTTAAGTTTAGTATTATCATCAGTGAGCTGGAAAGTCGCCCTGTTTTTATCATTGTCCGCGACAATGGTATACCCCTGAAGAAACTTCTGAATGTCATCATCGCTCAGTTTCTTAGAAAATGTATGGTCTTCATTAATGATTCCAAAGCTTTTAAGTTCATCAGTTGGCAAATTGTGTTCTTTCATAATCGTAAGTATTTTAATATTGAATATTTGAGTTGCTGCCTGCTTCATAATAGGTGGCAATTAGATTATTGGCTTTGATCAGATAATTCAGAAATCGAATTGGATTGATATACTTTCCGTTTTCAGTAACAGAAAAGTGGAGATGTGCACCTGTGGAATTTCCGGTATTACCGCTTTTTGCGATAATGAATCCTGCCTTCACAGCTTCTCCGGCTCTGTAGTAGATTTCGGAAAGATGCAGATAGGACGTTTCAAACGTACCAGAATGTCTGACTTTAATATAGTTACCTCCTCCACCTGAATCCCAGCCTGCCGCAGTTACAATTCCATCCAAAACGGCATATACATTTTCATAGTTGGCTTTAAAGTCTGCACCGTTATGTAATTTAGTAGCTCCAAAAATAGGATGAACCCGCCATCCGAAAGGAGATGTAACTACAATCTTCCTATTTAACGGCATACTTATTTTTGAGATAGGTTCTTCTTCATTAATTAAATCAAATTTTTTAATCGACTTTACTATGCTTATGTTTCCCTGATTACTTAACTTATCAACTTCCATTTTTACAGGAGAATCATCATTGTTTGTATAACTTTCTTCTTTTCCCTCCGAAGTTGATACACTGTAACGAAGCACCATTGTTTTCAAAGAATCCATTTCCTTTTTTAAGTTTGTTTTGGTGGGAGAATTGAAAAGTTTATTAATGATATTTTTTTTATCTATCTCTTTTCTATCCCTTTGCTCTTTCTGAAAATTTTGTTTTTCAGAGTTTTCATTAGCTTTAATTTCCTTTCGGGTAAGTGTATTGAACTGAGCAAAAACCAATGAATGGCAAGCTAGAACAAACGCTGTCATAAAGTATTTTCTTATCAATTTCATTTTATTATTCTTTAATATTTTCATTGACGATAAGCTCCACCTCTCGATTGATTTTTCTGAAGTTCGTCATTAAGACTTCCTCTTTTCGATTAATACCCTTTTTGTCTGTAAATGAATAGTAGTTAGGCATCTCTACATAGTTTTTTTCCTCTTGCTTAATGGCCTTCATATCAAGATTGATCTTGCCCTTTATCGCAGAGGTTTTATACTCTTCAACATTGTTCTCTTCACCCTGCGCAATCATTCCAACCATTTCACCGGTTTTGAGGGCAGCAATTTTTCCTGCAGGAATCATAAAGTCCATTTTTTCATTGATGCTTGTCGAAGTTCCTTGCTGAGAAATAGATTGGGAGTAAGACTTTTGTTTGATTTTCCCAAACAATTTTTCAAGCCAATCCAAGGTATTTTTATCTCTTACAGAACCGGAAAGAACATTTCCTACAATGGCAGAAATAGTATCGGCAACTTCCTTTTTGTAAAACTGTCTAAGCTGTGGAATTTCCTGAAGTCCCAGTAATACAGCAACCTTGTTACTTCTTGCAGTTGCAATCACATTGTCTATTTTATGGATGTAGATGGTTGGAAATTCGTCACCTATGACTCCACCCGGTAAATTATGTTTGGAATTGATTAAGCGTAAAGCTCTGTTCAAAATTGATGAATACAAAGCTGAGTTTATATCCTGCGTACTTGGATCAGAAGCTAAAATCAGAATAGAAGGATTTTTTCTATCCGTTATTTTAAGTTCAACTTCATCTCCAGAAAATACCCAAAAACTTTCCTTAGTTGCCAATCGGGAAAGAAAGATTTTCAAAGTTCCAATTTGTCCTTCCAATTGATCGAAAGCCTTGTTATCATAGGCTGTTTTGAATGGTGAAAGCAAAGACAAAATCTCTTCATTAGTAAAAAGTGTATCAAAGATCTCTTTATAACTGCAATTCATAAATGATAATATATGAGGCAGGTCTGAATATTTACCATTTTCTAATCTTGCAAAAAAGTAAATACAAGATGACAAGAAATTAATTGCAGATTGTGTGAAAAACGCTTCTGAACCACCTCCGGAACTGGATCCGCCTTTTTGTAAAGACGAAACCATTGATTCTGCCATTTCCTGAGCTTCAGCTAAGGTCTGGATGTATTTTTTATGAAATGGATTAACTCTTCTTGACTTTTCTACTTCATTCAGATTGATAATATGAAAACTGTAGTTGTAATCTGACTCTTTACTCTTCTTCAATAAGTAATGGTAATAGGCAATTTGTGCCAGATCAGGAAACTTGAAATCGTAAATACAAAGACAAAAACCTTTAGCAATCATCTGTCGAATGGAAGGATTAATTACCCCAAAGGATTTTCCCGAACCTGGAACTCCAATTACAATGGTACCTCGAAAAGGGTCTATGTTAATATAGCCTTTATAGGTTTTGTTATTGTATCTGAAAACATATGGGATATTAATTGAAGTGTCGGTATTTACAAGCTCCTTATTTTGGTCAAAACTCTCTTCTTCCACATTCCATCGGTCTTTTCCCATTTTTTGCTGCATCAGTTTTGAAATACTGTCTGCACCCATCTGAAGGATAACTGCTCCTAAAAAAGAAAGAACGGCATAAATGATTTGATACAAATTAAGCCCTGGGAAAATATGAGGTAACTCTCTATTTCCTGCTTCATTTTGCCAGATCAATGATGAGAAAATCATCAATAATCCTAACACTATAGGGATTCCAATCTCACTGTAAATATTGAGGTCTTTCTTTTTCTTAGCTTTTGTTCCAATGGCAACCAATCCAATTAAAATCACCGTGGCAAATTTTGCATTGACGGGAGGATAGATGAAACTCATCCTAGAGAAGTTCTTCAATAAATTGGAAACTACAGGTACATCAGCATTCAGATAAAACAGCGAAGCACAGTCCAATGCAACCACAGCATAGACCACCTTTTGCAGGAATCCATAGATTTTGATTTGATGTTGTTGCTCTTGCATTTTGTTATTTAGTATTTATAAATGGAGGTCGAACCTCGACTTAGAAGGTGTCAGCTTTTAGAATGTCAGAATAATTGACTTTCATTTCAATGGTTCTGCCCGAAAGCTGTTCCTCAATTAATCTTATCATCATTACCTTAGAATTTGGGTAAGTGAACTTTTTGAAGACATAAATGTTTCTGAAATTCTTCTTGAAATGTTTTTGGGAATTAAGCTGAAAAAGCGGAGTCATCTCGATGCTTTGGTTATTGGTAGCCTTATGGATTTTTTTATCCTCTATGGAAAATTTTAACGCTTCAATGTCATAGCTCAGGTTGGAGTTATTTTTAAATGTCATATCAAGAAAAATGTAATCGCTGATGACATAGACATTGTTGAGCTGAAAACTGAGTTTAAGATTTTTCTCCTCTCGGATTGGATTGCCTTCAGATTTCTTCTGAATGACTCCCATCGCAAATCTTCTGAGCTCAAGATTGGAGAAGACCATTTTATCAAATTCAATAGGCTGCATCGCTTCAGGCTGAATATGAATATTGGTGATTGAATTTAAGTTTTCAGAATTTCTGTAAACCGCTTTATATTGAGCAATAAAAGATTGTCCAACAACGGTAATAATTCCAATTTGATCTTCATTGAAAAAGACGGACAATTTCTTCTTTTGATCTTTTTCTTCAGATGTCTGGTTGTCTGTAACTTTGATTCTTGCAATATTGGTCGTCGGTAAATCTCCAGTCAGTTTTTCAGTAGATAGATCGACATATTGAATAGGCTCCGGAGAAATAATATGCAGGTTGATTCCCTCCGTAATTTCTATCTCCGGTAAATCAGAAATAATCTGCTCTTTGGTTGCTGTCTGTGCATTGAGAGTTGCCGAAAATAGTAAAAGTGTATATAAAAATGATTTCATTGCTTTTAAGGTTTTGGTTGGTTTTGTGAATCTTTCAGTTGTTTTTCATCGATCAGAAATACATAAGAATTGTACTTCAACTTGGCTTTGTTAGTTTTGATGAGATTTGCAATCGACTTAGAAGTTGATGTAAATAGTTTGGAACCAATGGTGGTAAAAAATCCTTCTCCACCCATATCCATTTGGGTTCCCTGAACCGAGTTGCTTCCCATTTCACGGATCATATCCCTAAAAACACTTTGTGGAACATATAATCCCTTCATCCCATCAACATCGTAGATAGAAAGGTTAATCGGAAAAATCTCTCCTTTCGCAAACACTGAGATGATTTTCAAATCGACTCGCTGCATGGTAAATCCTGAAATTTGACCATACAAAATGGAACCTTTACTGATTTTCCTGTTTCCAACAAAGATGTCCTCCAGCAATCGAAATCTTATTCTGCTTCCCAAAAATCCTTTGTTGTTTTCATCAATAACAGCCTTGATAAAACTATTTTCCTTGTCTTTATAAACTGCGTTGAAGTCATTATTTATCCCTGACTTACTGACATTGAAAGTCGAATTAAGGAACTCGTCCATTTTATCTTTGTTTGCTTTAAGCTTTTGCTCAGCCATCAACTTGTTTTGATATTCGGGGTCCCTTGCTTTTTCTAAAGAATCCATCACCAGCATTTGCTGTTTTAGATATTTTACAGGATCTTGCTGTGTAATTTGTTCTTTTGTTTTAGACTTTTCAGTCTGAATATTATCTTCTGCTTTCCCGTAGGATTTATCATTCAGCATCTTTATGATCTCTGTCGATCTTTTATAGTCCTGTTCTTCTTTACCTTGTTTAGGGTTATAATAGGATGATGGATTTCCGTTTGCCTGATATTGATTCTGCCTTGAATTGATAGCTTTTAAAGAATCGATCCTTCGTTTCTGAGCTAACGACAATTGGTCATCATAGCTAAGCAGGCTGTCCTGCTCCTTGTCCAAGCCACCAAGCATTGTTCTGTTATCCTCTTTTTTGAAGAATGCATCATACGCATCATTTTTGGTCATAATCGAATCCTTAGATTCCCCTAGTGATGTGGCAAGCTCCTTTGGTTTTTCCTTGGGCTTATCATCCTTTGTAAACTGAGCTCCTACGTAAGCAAATAGCAGAACAAATGGCAAAGCAAGAAGAGGCAGAACATATTTTTTTTCTTTAAAGTTGATTTTCTTAATGTCCATTTTTTAAGTGTTGGTATTGGTTAAACAGATATTCTATTCTCAAGCTGTCTTCTTTTCTTAGGTCTTGCCTATCTCTTTTTACTTTCAGTGATTGGAGTTCAGCAACTATTTTCTCCAGTTCCTTGTCATTATTGGGTAAAGTATTTTGAATGACTGAACTCTTGGAATAAATAATAGGAGGCTTGATTTTGAATGTCATATCTGAAGGAAAGAAGACCCCTTGCACAATAGATATGATGAAGGAAACAGATAAGAAAGCCATCGAATACATAAAAAATCTCTTAGGATTTCTGACTGCCCAACCAAACAATTTTTGTCCGTTTTTTTTAACAAAAGCATTCATCTTAGTATGAGTTTTTATTTTGGTTAGAAAGTTCTTCGTTATTGATGATTCGCCAGTTTTTGAGAAGTACGCCGTGAGGATTGTTTGGACTTCTTATGATGTCATCAAAAAATCCTTCAGTAAATAATTTTCGTGTAATAACAGAAGATTTTCTTGTTATCATCTGTTTTCCGAAAAACTGAAACTTCTTGTTGTCCATATTCAGAGTAATGGAATCGGTATGGATACTTACCATCGAACTTGAAGCAACGATCTGATTATAAAATCCTTTTTCTCTTAGGTTGGTATATTCTTTCTTTCCGCTGTCATCAATGAGATATAGTGATTTTTGAATATTCTCTTTGATGTAAGAATCATCGGGAGCCAGAGTAAAAAACAATCTGTGGAATAGTTCGATTTGCGCTTTATATTCCACAGGTCTGTTCAAAAGAACATCGGTTTGCTTTGCTAAAACAGGAACTCCGTTATCCAGAATATAAATCGATTTTCGGGAGTCCTGAATCATTCTGTAAGCAAAGAAGAAACCTGCAATGATGATGAAGACAGCAAATGCAATAGCTCCCAATGACACTGCCTTATTGATCTTGATTCTCTGTTCAATATTTTTTATAAGCATTTCTTAAATATTTTTAGTCTGATTACTTTTTATTTTTAATTGCATTATTTACCCTTCCCGATGCAGAATCCGCCACTGCAGACTTCACAGCGGATGCTCCGCCTGTCTTAACCGCCAAAACGGCTGTTTTTGCTCCGCTTGTTATTTTGCCTGCCGCGCTTTTCATTTTAGTCATCGCTCCTGCTCCACCCGCAGTTACAATTGTATCGGCAATCGTTGGAGTCATCAGAACTCCGATACCTGTAACGATGTAAGCCACACAGGTAAAGAGCTGGTTGTAGATCATTCCGGAATTTGAAACATAGACCATCAAAGCATCCAAATTGGTAATGGTTCCGTTGGTTAAAAGTGTATCATATCTTTCGATTTCCATTGTGTAGCCTGAAGCAATCAGCTGTTGACCGATATTGATAATGGTGTAAGCAACAAAAGTGTAAAGATTGATATTGATGAATTTTGAAACCCAGCTGTACAAAGAGTTTTCAAATCCGGGAATCAGTGACATCCCAACTGCAATAGGACCAAGAATGATTAATATATATGCCCAGATCTTTTGAATAAAGAAAATGAGATAGACACATATTCTAAGAATTGAAAGACAGATAAATTCGATGACTTCTGCTACTAATTTCTGCAATTGAAATTCCATTCTTATTTGCCATTCCTTGATGGGCTGCAACAATTTATCAATGCCATCACTGATATCATACCACGAATCATCTGCATCTTCGCTGGTATTATTGATCACTTCCTGCTTGGCATCCTCTTCAGCATTGAGTTTTATCACGGCATCCAATAATTGCTGCTGTTTCTTGAATCTCTCAATTCTCAAGTCATTGACCTCAGATTCGATATCACTAAAAATGGCTATTCCAGGTTCAGCAAGTGCTTCAAACGGAGCTTGCAGTAGATTAACAAATCCCATCCAATAAATCAGTGTAAATCCAATAAGGATAGGTTTGAGCATTGGTGTAATCTCCCACTCACGATCTCCTGCTGCCATTTGCCATCCCATATATCCAAGATACATCAATGCACCTAATCCACCTATCGCTCTTCCAACCAATGCTGAACCTTCGGCACTATCCTGCACACTGTTATCAAGTTTAGTGAAGACCTCCATAAACCATTTTTCAAAAGCACCGTCACCTTTTAAAAACTGCAACAGATTACTGTAATCACTATCGGTCTGGGCAAAGCCCATTATCGGCAATCCTATTGCCAAAAGGCAAAAAAAGTATGTCAATTTTCTATTCATCTCAGTATTTGTGTTTGTATTGCTGCATAACATTTTGAACGATCTGTTTATCTGAAGCAGGCGTCCATTGTGTTGGTAAAGCAGTGGGTAAATGGCTATTCAGAATATTTTTGTAATCCAAAAGCAAAGTTGTTTTATTATTATGCTTTCTTAATTCCTGAACAAATCTTCTCCATTTGATAAGAGTTTCGTGATACATTGCAAACCTTTTTCCTCTTGGTATATCCATCGAGCGGGACATCAAATACTTATCTTTAATGAGATCCAGTTCTTCCTGCAGTCTTTTTAATGTACCCGTCGTATTGAGCGTTTCATAGGTCTGCTGATCTTTCAGTCTCCATTCAATAAAATTCTGTGGCGTATCCGGAAATTCAGTGATTGGTTTTAACATTCGCTTGTAGTACAAAAGCCAGAGTGGGTCGGCATCGACAGTTGCTGAAGTCCAATGCGCAAGATCCTGAACACTTCTTTTGTAAATTGTATCAGAAGCAGCTTTAATTTTCTTCGCTTCTTCTTCCTGAAACTTAAGTTGGGCAAATCGCAGGTTTTGTTCACCTGTTGGTTTGAGTGGTCTTATATCGTCACCGTCCTTATAGTCTCGGTTAATTTTAGGAGCCCACATCCCCCAAACTGTTGCATAGGCAAAATTGGTTTGAATACCGAGAAAATATTTTGGATAAGGTCGCCAGTCTCCCCAGCTTTCAAACGTCATCCTTTTATGCTGGGCAACGATAGAAGGGTCATTCAATCTCTTTACACTGACCTGACCAAAAACAATTATTACAGCAAATAGGAAGAGGAAAATTTTTCCTTTTTTAAATAGATTTTCCATAAGTCTAATTGAATAGGTGTTTGTATTTTTGAATAATATCTCCGACAATGGCTTTATCTACATTGAGGTAATTTCTAAGCACAGGGACTTGAAACAGGTATGGGATTTTCTTGGCATTCTTTAATCTTAAAATGATGTAAAGGATGTTACCATTGATATTTCTTACCCGAGTAAATACCTTTTCAATCAGCATTTCCCTATCCATCGCATCCATCAGGAAATCTTTGTCTTCATTCAAGACATCTTGGGTAACCTCCTGTTGGAGCTTAATGACTTGTTTGCCTATTTCGGTATAGTATTTTGAGACTAAGACAGCGTATTCCGGATGTTGTGCCGACAAATCCAGCATCTTGTTGGAATTGGTAACAATCTTTCCTAAGTACTGATACAGATAGATTAATTTTTTGCTTTGTGTAATTGCCGAATTGACATTTTTAAGCTGTTGATAGATGTATTCCTGAATTGCAATAATTTGAGTTGTTTTATTATTGATATCGTCATATAGCTCCTTTTGTTTTTCATAGGAATCCAGAAAAGCCTGTTCACTTGCCAATCGAACACCGTGATTAAGTGTGATCTGTGAAAGCAGTTTATCATTGATAACAATCTGCTGGCTTTTGACGAATACACCAAAAAGCGCAACGATTCCGGCGGTTACTATTTTCTTCATCTTAAAAGTTTTTGATGTTGCTCATAATGCTTTCCACGACCTGTTTATCTCTATTAACATAGTACTGGAATGCTCTTTTGTTTCTTAAGACCTTCGCTTTGATGTCCCTTATTTTTAAAAGCATATGGGTAGAATTTCTACTGATTGCTTTGACTTCTCCTAATGCATAATCAAGCAAAATCTTACGCTCCGATTTTTCCATTTGGTTGATAGCTCCATAAGACAGGATGATTCCGGTGATTAATCGAGTGACCATTTGGAGGTCATCCACAAACTGTACTTGCGATGGCAGAACGGTTATGATAGAATGGGGCGCAGTGCTGATCTCATTGATAATAGCGGTCTGATTATCCGTTATCTTGGTTATCTCCCTGCTCATAGCGATTCCTGTGGGTATTGCCTGAACAGCAAATGATACAATACGCAGCCTGTCCTGTACTTTGGTAATTTTATCCTTGAAATCTTTCCACTGCGATTGATTAACAGTTTCCACAGTCGCATTTATAGTCTGCTTCTGTCTCATTTCTTTTTGTCGGTCGTGCTCTTTCATCGCTGCATTGATCTCTAAGTCCATCATCGGGAAAGAAACATTTTCCTGCTCCCATGCAGGTGTAGAACTACCTCCTGAAGAAGTCATCACGATGTAAATGGGAATAATCAGGATTGGAAAAATCTTCTTCATCTCTTGACTTTTAAAAATTCCTCTTATACTTGTTCATAATATTTTCTACAATACCTTTATCGGTATTGATGTACCCCGCAAAAGGATTGATGGAATTCCAAAACCCTAATCGATTGGCTTTTTCTAATCTTAATTTGATAGCCAAAAGCCATAGTTTCAGATTTTTCACATTTCCCGAAATGTTATGAAGGATTTTATAGCGGTCTCCTGCAGTCGCTAAATTCAGTTCTCCCGATGCAAGAATATCTGTGATATCCGTTACGATTTTCAGACTCTGCTCATACGTTTTTTGCGATGCCTTAGTTCCGAATATGGCATACTGAGGATGCTGTGAAGCTAATTGGACAACCTGAGCAGAATAATCGTAGCATTTGTTTAGCTCAGTGTAGATCTGCTGTACCTGAATTCCATTTTGCAGTGTTCCGGAAACTTCCTTCAAACCTTTTAATATTTTATTTTGAATATCATTGGCGGCTACCATCTGGGTTCCGACCCAAGTTTGAGCATCTTTTAATTTGGATGTTTCCTCGATGACTTCGTTCTGTTTCGCTTTTAGATTTTCTGAATACAAAATCATTGCTGCGGTGACCGTAGGATCGATATAAGTGTTCTGAGCAGATAAAAAACTTCCTAATCCTAAAAAGAGCATACTAAACTTTTTCATACTGATATTTTTTAATGATTAATTCTAAAAAACTGATCTGATGGTCTTCAAGTTCCTGTGAAATGACCTTGAAAACATTTTTCCCTTTGTTCTCATTTTTCATCCTGCGGTAATAGGAAACAATCTTTTGGTCTAAAGGATTCTGATACAGATTGACCAGCGAAACAAGATTTTCAAGGCTGTCTCCAAAAACTTTTAAATCTGAGACAATCTTTATAAGCGCCTCATCATAGCTTCCGTACTTCTGCACATAATACTCTACTGCCGATTTCTCGGGTTTCTCTGTTGTATAGGTCAAGTACTGTTCTATTGAAACTTCGTTACCATAGACTTCACCTTTAGAACCTCGCTTCAGATAAAATTCCTTGAACCTGCTTCGTCCAAACTTGTTGTTAAGGTTATTGATCGTGAAAATCTTATTTTGTTCGACTTTATTCAATGAAAGTAATGCTGCTATCCTATCGAAATTGTCTTTGAATTTGGTCTGGTCAAGAAGAATAAACGTATCGGAATTATTAATGATAGAGTCTTTCACAACAACATTTCCAATGATGTCGTCCAGCTCCTGTGTTACCACCACTGCTTCTCCCCAAAATTTTCTAACTGTTTTATAGAGATACAAAATGTAGCCTCCCATCAGTTTACTGGCAATTGCCTTCCAAGCCTCTTCAATAATCAGAGCTTTTCTGCGGTCTTTTCGAAGTCTCATTTTCTGAATGAAGGTGTCCATAATGATAAGTGTCACAATGGGAAAAAGTTTGGGATTATCCTTTACATTGTCAATCTCAAACACGATAAACGATTCATCAAACAAAGTGTTATCAGCAGATTCATTAAGTGTTGTTCCATATCGTCCACCTTTATAAAAATCACGCAGAACAAATAGAAAAGTTCTCAGATTAAACTCTCTTTCTGTGATACTGTGTTTCTTATTATTCAGATAAAGAGGTAGGAATTTGTCGCAATAATCATAAAAACCATTAAAGGAAAGTTCTTTTGCATCCAACTTCTCTTCCAGTTCTTTGATTTTTATGATTATGGCTTTCCTAAATGATTCATTCCAGTTTTCATCCGTTTTAGGTTGCTTTACAATCTCATTGGATTTTATGAGAATCAATTGGGTTTCATTATAAATTCTCCTTTTCTCTTCATCACCCAGCGTTTCATAAGCTTCGTAGACTGTATAAAATTTTTCATTGTCATAATCAGGATTATTAATGTTTTTATCAGGATGATAGAATTTTAATAGTCTTCTTCCAGCATCTTTGATCTCTTCCGAACTTGCATTGAAAGCAATTCCTAAAACATCGTAGTAAGTTCGTCCCTCATTGACTTCATTCTCATATTGAGCATAAATATCTTCTTCGTGAATGTTGTATTTAATCAAATAAAGAATTAATTCTTCTGAAGTTTTATTCTCATACCATTCAGTTCCAGAGTTGAAATATTGATGGTAATAGGACATCAGCACATTATCCAATATTGATTTCTGGGCAGATGACATTAACGCATCAGGACCTTGCCAGATAAGGAAGATCAGATTAGTTAAAAATTCTATTTTCTCAATATTGAATTCTTTCTTATCCATAAGGAAAGGATTCATCGTGATCGGCTTTTCTTCAGTGTACAGAATGTATCTCCCACCTTTGTATTTGCAGGTTCCGGAATAAGAATCTCCGGTATCGACGATAACAACATCATAGTTGTAGGTGAGATACTGCTCAATAATATTGTTCATTAAGAAACTCTTGCCTGAACCACTTGGTCCTAGAACAAACTTGTTTCGATTATTAATTCTGCCAATTTTCATAGGCAGGTCAGCAGGGTCGACTTTTAATGGAACACCTTGTCTGTCCGTAAACCTCAGATAGAAATTGGATTCTTCATTCACGGGGTAACTCTCTTTAAAAAAAAAACACAAGGCCGCTTCGCTTGTCGTCATAAATAGATCGTATTCTCTAAGTTCCGTGGCATTGCCTGGAATGGCTGATCGGAAAAGTTCCAGTTGATTGTAGGCATTCTTGGAAACGATGATACCTTTTGTAAAAAGCTTATTTTCGACCATTGATTGAATAGCTTCCATTTTTTCCAGAGTGTCGGTTGAAAATAATAAGGAAAAATGCGCATTGACGACCAATTGACCATCAGTAGCGATGTTATGCAGAAGAGTTTGTATTTCTTCCGCTATAATGGCATTAGACGGAGAATTATTGGCTGCGCCTTCGTGCTTTTTCTTTTTCTTGTCCAGTTCTCTCTGTTGTTGTGCCTGAAGAGGAATTGTAATCACCTGATTGTAAATGATGGTTTCGTAATCCTCCAAATCATTAATGAATGTAAAATTATCGACAGCCGTTTCCGATGCTGCGCCATTTCCTCCCAATATTGAATAAGGCTCTATTTCAGAAGGCAGATCAATATTTTCAACATCTACATAAGAAATATTCTTAACGAACTTATTTCCTATCTGTAGATATTCATTGGTTGATTTGATGTTATCGAAAGCGGGAACATCTGAAAACTGCATCGACAATACGCCGGAGATGTAATGTTCAAAATCCTTTTCAAACAAAAACTGCGGTTCACAGTTATTTTGTTTTAAAAGCATGAATACCTTTTGGCATTTATCACGAAGCTCTTTATAACTCTTGTCAGAGAAATGGTAGTGCTTCATTTTCTTTTTCAGCTTATCATCCACAATATCTGTGAAAAGCAATACAGTCTCAATAGTTTTGAAAAGCCTTCCTTCAAAATGTTCTGAGTATTTCTGCTGTAGAAATTGGTTTGACTCTTCAGCACTGTATTTTTTCTTGGAAAAGAAATCGAGTTTCTGGACGATTCTGCCCTCTCCTATAATGGATACAACTTGATTTAAAACAGTATGGAAATTCAGATAATTGTCAGGATCTGCCGAATATTGTTCAACAGGATTTTTTATTTTGATTCCGATAATAGGATTTCCGTACTGCCCAAATAAAACATCAAAGTCCCACCCGAAATCTTTTCCAATATCAAAACCGATAAAAGGAATATCAAATGCTTGTTTTTTTATTTTGGACATAACCTAAAAGTGTTTTATTGTTTATTTTTTTGGGAAAAATCAAAACCTGATCGAAGTTTTTGGTCTTAGCGTACAAACCGTATTTATCCTGTCTTTTGAAGATGAAATAGACGCCTCCTGCTGTAACTGCCAGTCCTAAAAGAGAACCCAGCAATCCGAATTTGGATAATATGAGGGCTGCGATGACACCGACTCCAATGACTCCTACTGCGTAAAAGATGTATTTGCCTTTCAGCCCGAAGAATACAAGGGGTTTTTTAAGCCCCTTGTAGAGATAGAATCCCATATTAGGCAAAGAATGCTGTTACGAATTCCGGAACTACCAATAAGAAGATCATAGCACCTCCATAGCCCAAGATTTCTTTGTTGACATCCTGATCGCCATTCGTCCATTTGTTGTACACTCGGAGACCGCCGATGAAACCAACCAAACCTCCTACTGCTTTTAGGATAAGCTTGATCGGATCCCAATAGTCTTTGATGTCATTGGCTGCATTAGAGATTGCCGTTGCTCCACCTTGTGCAAATGCAGGGGTTACAGCAAAGAGAATTACACAAGCAGTCAATAACTTTTTAAACAGCTTGTAATGTTTCGATTTGTAGGTCATAATGATTAAGGATTTATGTTTAGAATTGTGTTTATTTTCCTTAGAATTAGGCATAAGGGGTGTGCTATCCGCCTTTTATGGGCGGATCGTTTTGGTAGTAAAAAATATTGATTAACCTCTTAGATCATTGATTGATAGACCCTGTATCCGTTGCGTTCCGAAAGAACCTGAACGCTTGTTTCAGCGAGGTTTAGAAAGTTTTTAAATTGTTTATGTAAGGCGTCAAGGTTTGGGGATGGAATCTCTTTTTTTTCTTGCTCTTGACCAATGTCTTCCTGTTGGGTATCAGGTGATACAGTTTCCTTTTGTTCTTTTTCATTTGGCTTTTCTTGTATTTCGGGAACGTTATAAAAATCATCAATATCCTGTTCAGACTCGAACTTCTTTCGAATGTAATCAAGGTCACGGCTTTCATCTTGCTTCTCCACCTGATTAGCCGGGAATAGCTCTTTCTTGTTAAAAGAATTAGGAGTATTGATGCTTTCTACATCATCGATCTCTATTTTCCGGACTTCATTTTTGTTATCCTCAGAAAATTCCGCTAGAGAATACTCTTCTGTCTCATCTGTTTTTTTTGAACTGTCTTTTTTCAAAAAAAGATCATACAATACATTGCCTGCATAATAAAGCAGATAAATGGCTATGATAGAAGTAATTATTTTAATCATATTCTGTAATGAGTTTATAGTTATCCTTTATAATGTAATTTCAAGGCATTTATTAATGTGGTCAATTAATTCGGTGAATGATTTCTCTACAGCATATTTCTGCTGATTAGTTAATTTTCTGGTATCAAGAATTTGTAGACAATTTCTTTTGAATACAGGATTCTTCAATAGCAGTCCATACCTGCTAATTTCGGCATCCATTCCCTCCTGATTTTGGTATAAATAGCCTTTATCATATCGAGAGCGAATGAATACCCTTTCTGCCTGACTTTCCAAGAGTCCCAAAAAATTAATGAAGACCAAAGTTGATTTTGCTGAAACATTGGAATATTCAAAGGGAATGACAATAAAATCACTGTAAATAAGCAGGTCGCTATACTTTACATCCAAGGTTCCTGCAAGGTCGAATATGTTGATCTCTTCACTTTCTTTCAATGCTATCAAACTATCAAAATCCGAGAAGGGCTGCTTATTCTCTTCATCAATGATTTCAACATCATATAGTTTAGGAGTATCAAGTAACTCATCTTCTTTCCATTTATGATAAAATGACTTCTGAAAATCGAAATCGAAGACCTTGATCGTTCTTTTAGAATGGGCAGAAACATAATTGGCAAAAGCAATCGCCAGAGTTGTTTTACCCGTTCCTCCTTTCTGTGTGGCAAATGTGATTATCATAATTTTACATTGATTACAGATTTTTAAAATTAAGACTTCATTTTATCGTCCTTTCTTTTTCCTTCTCCTCTTCAATTCATTTTCTGCCGGATCTTTAGAATTGCCTGAACTTTTCATCAGTTCAAAAAACATCTCATTGACAGCTTTTTTCAATTCATTCCCTTCTCTATTTTCCTTAGTAGTTTCTAATTGAGGATTTAGGAATTCCTGATATTGCTTTTCCCCAATCATCGGTTTCAATTCGCCGATGTAATGAAGTCTCGAATGAATGACGTAATATTTTCCATCTTCTGATTTTACAATACTGACATCTTCTTTATTGTGGGTTCTCAGGTATTCTTTTAAATCATTTCTGATAGCTGTGAATGTCTCCTTATTTTTCAGCTTTTTATTCCCAAAAAGCATAAAGTCTTTTATTTCATTTTTTAGATTTTTATGTTTCAGAAACCTTTGCAGTACTGCTTTAGTTTCATCATTTGGAATATTATAATCTTTCAGACTTTCAAACAGTTTCTTATCCAATTTCTCGGAAGTGAACTCAAACAACTCATTCATTTTCATTACTTCACTTCCTTTATAAACTGCGCCTGTTTTATGGTCAATCACAGTATAGCCAAAAGGTTGAAACTCGTCTTTAAAGTGAAAAACCAGGTCAATCCCAAAAACATCTCTCAGCTTCTTCTGAAGCTCACTTTCAAACTCAATTTTCGGTGTCCAATCAGCTTTTCGCTTTTCTTCGGGAAGCATCGCTTCTAGCTTTCTAAAATCCTCAGCTTTGAAAACCTTATTGGAATAAATATCTTTATACTTGGAAAAAATGGCTTTCAGTTGCTTTGTTCTTCTTTCATTCTTTTTGTTATCATAAACAAGCTGGACTCCTGATAATGTTCGCTGGATTACTCCGTTTTTTAAAATGGTCAAAGATTTTGCATCATTTGTGTTTTTGCCTAACTTAAAACCGCTTCTGTTAAGTAAAGTTTCAAACTGACTGAGAGAACTTATTTTATAGTCCAACAGCATGTTCAATACTTCCTCCGATTTGATTCCGTAGAGTTTTTCCAAAGTAATAGCCAAAGCTTTTTGAGCTTTCAGTTTTTCATAGCTGTCATTGATCTTTTTTCCTGTCTGCTTATCCACCCGGGTCGTAACGATATGAATATGATTATTCTCTGTATCATTGTGGAAAACCGTAACAAATGGTTGTTTCCCGTATCCCATCTCATCCATAAAGTCTTCGGCAATCTTGGCAAGTTCTTCTTTGGAATGTTCATTGAACTTTGTTGAGATCGTTGCGTGAAACTGTGGCTTCAGAACTTTCTTGTTTCCTGCTGAAATAGCTTTTAAATAATCTCTTACTTGTTGTTTATCACTATTTTCATTTATAAAAGAAGGAAAGTTTTTCATCATCATTAGTTCTCCCTTTCCCTTGTCTATTTTTTTATCATTGTAATTGACTCCCGGAAAATCGGAACCCGCCGGATCCATTATCTTGACGATCATTTTGATAGCAAAGAATAAATGTTTTCAAATATTTTGTTTTGCTCTTTTTTAAGAATTATTATCTCTGAAAGCCTTTCATTAAAAACTTTTAAATTCTCAGAACTGATGAGTTTTTGTGTATTTACGATCTTTGCAACCTGATTGATATTGGTCTCGATCTTGACAAAAACATTGTCCTGTTTCTCTATGAATTCTAGAACTTTTCTTCTTTCGTCATCCAAAATCCTGTTTTCGACAGAATTGATGATTAAACTCGTAAGAGAGATTTTCCTTGCCTCGCATATTTTTTGCCATTCTTGTTTTTTCTGATCAGTGATTCTAAAAATGATGGTATTATTTTCACGATGTTCCGTATTCATTTGAAAAAGAAAAATACATTTTAAACTTCTTAAATTGGAATGAAAATAAGCGCTACTATTGCAAGCACACCTAGAATAACAGAGTTTGACACCTCCCATTTTTTCATTTGTCTAATTGTCGATCTATCAATGATAATCTGTTTGTTTTTACCTGATGTACCATAAATGAAATCTTTATCAAAATCCGTGATTTTTAGATTAAATACTTTTGCATTAAAATCTTGAACTTCATAGGTTCTACCGACTTCTATTGAACTTTCAATTAGTGGTTTGCCAGGATTAGCTATAATGGTTTAGCAGGAGGTCATTGAGATGCATAACAACAGAATTAAAAATATTTGGTAAATTCTCATTACTCTATTTTGTTTTTTAAAGTGCCTCCCAGTTTGCCACACCATTGACACTCTTAAGAACATAAGTTCCTACAGGTGGTGGTTGAGGAATTACTTCAGTTGCAAAACCAAATGATCCATCAGATTTAGCTACTACCCTTTTCGTATATGAAGAATCATTATCTGCATAGGGCATTTGTGAAGGAGTGACACTCAATTTTCCATTGATGTTGAGCCATCGTTCAGAAAAATCCCCCGAAATCAACGCGAATTTGTAATCCGTATAATTATTCGTAATACTATCCCAAAAGCTGGTTGAACTTGTTGTCACGGGGGTTGAATGTATAGCTAATTTATTATTGATACTTCTGTTACCTGCGGCAGGACTTCCTGCTCCTACACCAATGAATATATTATTGGAACCTGTTCGGTTTCCTGTACCAGATAAATATCCTATCGATATATTATCATTCCCGGAAGTGATATATGACATTGCTCCGGCTCCGATTCCTATATTTCTGTTTCCTGAAATTGTTCCGTTTACAATGCCATTCAGTGCTGAAACACCTGCTCCATAATTTAATTTGCCTGTAATCTCCCCCTGAGACATTGCGTAAAAACTTGCAGAGTTGCCTTTTCCTGAAGTGATCTTAGAATCTGTTGCAACGATGGAATTATACTCGCCTGTAATTTGACTTCGGGAATTTCCAAGTATATAATTTTCCTTACTATCAAAATCAAGATGAAGGTTACTTTTGACAACAAGTTCCACTGTTGAAGAGTTTCCTCTAAGGGCAACATCTTTTAAAGGATCTTCCTGAACAAAAGGCATCCATACTGTGCCATCGAAATAATACAAACCTGATTTGGTAATATGGAGAACCTGACCGCTTAAGTTAGTTGATGGTGCTGTCACAAATACGATTGTTCCCTTTTTCGATGTAGAATAAGTTTTCGCAGCCAACTGTTCTCCGGTGATACGGGGTGGAATAATTCCGTCGTAATGAGTTGTATCGTTGGGCTTTCCTACAACTTCTAAAGTCGCTTCCGGTGTTTGAGTATTGATTCCGACCTGAGCCTTTATTGTTATTCCAATTAAGGATAGGAAAAGATAAATTAGAGCTTTCATTGTTGTATTGTTTTTATTAAAGTTTATTTGTTTTTATAATCTTTTTCATTCAACATTTTCTTAAGGATTAAAATTTTGAAAATTCTAATTTAAATATGGTTTTCTCCAATTAGAATAGACTTGTACTTCTCCGTAAGTATAATAATATGAAGACATTACATTTAAGGAGCTTTGTGGAATTTGAATACTAAAATTTTCAAGTAACGCTGGAAAATATTGTGTTGAATTTTCTTGATGTAGTAAAACTATTTGATAGGGCAGAAATCCTAAATCACTACATATATCTCCTATATTGATAAAAGCATTTTCTGTTATTGGTGCTGAGACATAAGATCTGAATACTTGAAAGCGAATATTAACAATGCCATTTACTTTCTTGAAAGAAATATTACCACTTAGTCCTCCCCAATTTTTAGTACCAACTTTGTAAGACTTTGAAGAAGTTAAATAACCGTTTGTATTACCCCACTGATTTGTGGGTCTTGACCAAGTTGATGTTGCGGCTAAACTTGTTGTGCTATTTGAGTCAAACGTCAATAAAATATGATACTCAATCGGATCAACTTGTGAAAGCGATTGCCAGAAATTACCATCAAAGCAGTATAGACCTGCTTCAACAACGTATTTAACCTGTCCGACTACATCAGTTGGAGGAGTTGTAACAAAAACAATTGTTCCTTTTTTTAACGAAGTATATATTTTAGCGGCTAATTGATCCCCTGTTATACGGGGAGGAATTACGCCATCAAAATGATTAGCATCCGTAGGTTTTCCTACAATATCTAAAGTAGCTTCTGGTAGTTTCGTATTAATACCGACTTGTCCTCGAATCGTTATAACGGTAAATAGCAGAAAAAAATAAAAGGGTAATCTCATTTTGTTTTTTGGTTAACATTTCTTTTGCAAAGTTGGAACTTCAAAACCTTGAAAACAATAGTGTTAATGGTCGCTGGGCTAAATAAGATGAGTCTGGATGAGTCTGGAATCTCTGGCGATTAAAAAAGAATAATCTGGATTAGTTTGGAATCTTAAACCTGATTTAACGCAAAATAAAAAAAACAAGTCCCGCAGTTTTTTTACCCTTTTTGAAGAAAAGGCAAGATCGTCTTTGGATATAAAACTTGTAAAAGTTTGTATATACAAAGACACATCTTGCTATCAGAACGCACGAGTTTTTTAGAGAAACAAAAAAACAATATAAATATTTGATTATAAATATTTTAAAAGACATTATTATGCAATCAAAAAAAATAATAAAATGAAGATATCTTATTACACACTTTTTTGTTCAGGTTTGGAGTGAAACTGTAAACTTTCTACTGAGGTCTTAACAAAACCTGTAAATTACTTTTACAGGATTGCGGTTCATATTTATGATTTTATTGCAGGTAAAATGCTAGGTTATAAGATTTTTTTGGCTGCAAATATTTTATGCAGGTTAAGGTAACAATGCCATATTAGAAGTTTTTAGTTGTGTACTAGTTAAACTCCGCTACAATACTCACTGTCAATTTGACACATTCCAAATTGGTACATTGCTTGTGATAATCTACTAATATTTAAACTATGCCATTAATTACTACAGCAGCCATTGCTGCATTGTACCCATTTTTAATTGAATTAGCTAAGAAAAGTGCTGAGAAAGTTGTTGATACATCAAGTGAAAAACTAACCGAAGGAAGCATTGATTGGTTAAAGTCTTTATTTTTCAAAAATAATGAACCAAAAAATGCACTTAAAGAATTAATTGATGCTCCTGAAGACAAAGAAAGACAAAATGTCATTAAAGCAATAATTGAGAATTCTATTGAAGATAATCCTGAAAATGACAAATTTCTAAAGGAAATTCTTAACAAAGTTCCAAAAACAGAAACTTCTATATACAAAAGTAAAAACGTAAATACTGGTGACGTAAATACCCAAGGTGGTAATTTTAGGATAGGCGACGATTATGGAGTATAAAAATGTAAACACTGGAAATATTGATGCTGAAAGCGTTGAGATTGGAGATAAAATTTATAATAATATTACTCAATTTATAGATGGATTAGGTCTTTTACTTACAGAGTATAAGCAACAGCTTGATGAAATCAACCACCTGATTCTGGCTTTCAAACCCAAAACAGCTCTTGTTTTACTTCAAGCTCTTGAAAAAAGAATAAATGACAGCCAGACTACAGTAGATAATAAAACAAAAAGCAAGTTATTATTCTTAAAAGCTCTTTGTAAAAGAGAATTGTCTGAGTTTACAAGTCAAGAATCTGCAAAAGATTTCATTCACGCTTATAATCTCAATAAAGAGGATGAAGTTTTAAAAACCAAAGCCTGCATAGAATATCTTCATATTCCAGATTCTCAAAAAGCTGTAATATTAGCAGACGAATTATTAAGTATTGATGAGTATAATCTTACAGCTTGGATAGTAAAGACAATAACGTCCAGTAATATCAAACAATTTTTAAAAACTGTTCCTAATGTAATAATCAACGATTACGGTTTTCGTCACAGTATAATTTATCACATTATAAGAGTCGAGAAACTTAATTATCTAGAAGATTTGAGACAATATAATCTTAAGCTAACTTTTGATTTCGAGAAGTACAAAGAAATTAATTTTCAGAACAAGGACTCATTTTTAGTTGCTATAGATCTTTTTGTAAATAGAACTTTCAATGACCATCCTATTCGATACATCAACGGAAAACATTTTTCTATTGAACGTTTTCCAGAATTGAATAGTGGTTTGAGCCTCATCGAGAAATATGTAGTTGGTCTAGAAAACTCAGAAATCGCAGATTCCACCAAAAATCAAAAATTTTATCTCCATTTTTTAAAATACTTAATATCCAATAGCCCTGAAGATATACAGATATTAGAAAGTTTATACAATGAAATAGAAAAACCTAAATGGTTTTTCACTAATGCAATATGCCAGATTTATAATCACCAAGAGCATTACCAAAAGGCATTGGATTCTTTAAATCTATATGAAAAATCAGGAGAAGAACTACATTCTGAATTTTACCTTTTCAAATCAATCGTTCTTTATCTTCTTGAAAAGAATGATGATATTGATGAATTGTATAAAAATTATTTGGAATCGACAGATATTCTTGATGAACGACATTTGTTCAACATTATCAGTGCATTTTTCAATGTTCAAAGGCAAATCGGAAATAAGCACAAATATGTTGAATATCTAGATTTAGCCCTGCAAAAAAACTTTTATCCAAACGAGATTAAGACTTTATTAAAAACAATTGTAGATTTAAGATATATTGAGAAATATGATGAAAAAGAAGTTTATAAATCCCTGAATAGCATAAAAGATAGTGTGGAGTTAAATATTAACTGTAAAAATCTTATTGCTGAGGATTTAGATTTTATAGGGAAAACCAACGAAGCAATACAATATCTGGATTCATATTTAGACAAATCAAAAGTTTCTGGCACCCTACGACTTTACATATTATTACTTGATAAACAACTCTCTGATAAAAATGATTCAGAACAGTTTCGTTACAAAGAATTACTAACTCTTTTAGAGTTTTGGAGGTTAAACAGCAGTTTTGTAGATGAACACCTTTGTAAAATCGAGTATAATCTTTATCTAACAATTAATGACTTTCCAAAGCTAAAAACAATCAGTGAATTTCTATATATTAAATTTCCAAGTAACGAACGATATTTGTATTCTTATTTAGTTTCGCTTGAGAGATCTAGTGATTTTGATAAAATCAAAGATATTTCTGACAGTATGTCTGAGATCTTTAATGATGAAGAGGTAGGAGTTTTTATTTCTGGAATCTTGGGAAGAAATGACATTAATCCAAAAAAGGGATTCGATATACTTTACAACCTGGCAAAAAATCCTAGTAATACAATGGCCAGAAAAAACTATATGGTGGGATCTACTCTATATGATTCATTTTTTGAAAGATATGACGAGATTTGTTTTGGATACTATGTGGTGTATACAATTGGTGATCAAAAATTTCGCGAACAGATTTCTCCAGGTAATGAATTTCATAAGAATTTAATTGGGAAAAAAATTGGAGATCAAGTGTCTATACCTTCCCCAATGACCAATAGAATTAATTCTGTAGTGATTATTGAGATATTCAATGATGCTGTAAACTTATTCCGAGAAATCAATGAAGAGGCACATAATCCGCTAAACAATCTGGGATTTGAATCTTTTCAGACACCTACAAATCCTAAGGATTTTGAGAAAATGCTTATTGAGCAATTTGGCATTAGTGGTTCCCAAGAAAATGAACGAATTAGAGAATCACTAAACAATTATTACAGCTGGAAAATTGGATATACGGAAGTTGTAAGAGCTGTATTCAAAGATAATTTTATAGATGCCTATCTACATCTAACAACTGACTCTGGTAGTAAGTTCACTACACTTCCCAATAGATTAGTCAGGTCAATCACAGATAGTCCTGACATTCTATTCGCATTGGATTTTAGTTCTTTGATGCTTTTTTATTTCTTGGAAAAAGAACTTGATTTCAAATTCATTCATAAGTTTAAAATATCTTATTACATAAAGGAACATATTGAAAATAAAATTTTAGAATTAAAAGGTTCTCACAAAACGTTTATGTATGTTCAGATAACTATGGATGGTGTCAGACCAAGCCCAGTTCCTGAAGATTACAATGAAAAAAGAACTACCTTTTTTCAATCGATTTTAGATTGGGTAAATGAAAATTGTGAAATCGATTATGTTGAAGAAAAGCTAAATGTTCTTCCTAAATTAAAACAAAATGAATCTGATTTCACAGGTAATTTTTCAAATTTAATGGTAGACAATATGTATTTTTCATCTAATGATAAGTACAGATTGATAAGCAGTGACAGTTCTTTAATAAGAATAAAATCTGAACAAAACCTATATTATAATTATATAAATCCAGAAAAATATTTGCTCAGTTATTATCCCGAAAAATGTAACAGTGAGTTTTACAGATTTCTTCTGAAGTCAAAATATTTGGGAATAGGAATAGGACTTGACACCTTAAAAAACGAATTCTATGACTTTATAGCAGGTAGAGAGAACTATTACCCTTTAGTATTAGAGAATCTACAGTTTACAATACACGGTGATGAATCAGTCATTAATACTTGTATTAAATTTCTAAAGCATCTATATTTAATCAATTCATTATCTATGAATGATAAAAACAGATATGCTTCTGAGATATTTAGAAATACATTCTACGGTATTCCATCAAATTTAATTCTTAAATATAAGTCCCAGCTCGCAACCGAGTTTAAGTTGTTAGGAACCAGTTATGATGAAATATTAAAAGAATTTGATTTAGCGGTCAAATTATATTACAATAAATCTTAGAAATTCTTTCAAAAAGATTGCAACCTTTTTTCGAAAGCATCTAAAGTCTTTGCACGGAAATGTTTTTGAAATGGGGTTGCTTCAGACGTCTCAAAAATGCGTTTCCGACCACAGGGAGCAATTGCATTTTTGACAACTTTTTACAAAAAAAAGAGCCAATTGGAATTTATCCCAATTGGCTTTATTATAACTAATTACATTTTAGTCTGCAATAATTGTTGAAGATTTTTAGATTTTCTGAAATTAATCAACTTTTTAAACTCCGGAGTTTTTGAAAATTTTTGAAGTGCCGCAATAGTATCTATGTCTTTGTCGGAAATACTTGAGATTTTAATGCAGACAGTTCCTATATCTCCAAAACAATTTCCTAAACCAAAAAGAAGAGAATAGTAAGTTTCTTTGGAAATAGGACGTTTAAAATGTGGTAAATTAGTTATACCTTCCTCATCTTCATTCATAAATCGTAAGTCCTCATTAAACATCTCTTGCGAAAAGAATAGACCATAATCTATCCCATTGTAAGTTTCATACTTTAGATTATATTGTTCTTTGAGAAGTTCATTTACCTCTATCGCTTTTTCTGGTTTTTTCAAATATATTATCGAGTAAGTTCCCATTTTAAATATTTTTAATTTAAAAAAATACGATTGCCTGTACATCGTGAGGTTCTTTTTGATTAATGTTCACTGGTAGGAGTAAAACATTATCTTCTTTCCAGATTGTAAACTCATTAAAGAAGAAATCAGAAAACTCAATATCTTGTGTAGCCAGAACATTATCATTTCCGTCAGTCGCAGAAAGGTTGAATCTATTCGCTTCAATTCTTTCGATTTTCCAGACTTGGAATTCTTCTTTTTGAAATTTTTCTGAATATTGGTAGGATGCAATGCAGTCAAGAAACCAAAAGCAAGATTCTTCCCGAGCTATAGTTATGACACCATCTGTTAATAACAATTTTCCTATGTAGGAGTAATAAGATTCTGTTCCCATAAAACTGTCATAAAAATCATTGGCTGAAATGTTTGGATTTTTCATAATTGAAATTTTAAAAATGTTTGTATTTTGTTTTATTTTTCGGAAAAGTCACAGATTGCTGTGTTTTAATTTTTTCTGATTATGGAGTTGTTTTTCATTGCTTTTTGACGATAGAAATCCAGTTTCAGCCAAAACCGGAATGGAAAAATGAAATGAAGGCTTCGAAATCTTTTTGCCCGAAGGATTTTAGGAGTGTCTGGAAAAATTATTGAAGCGATGTGGAAAGAATTTTTTAGAAACCCAAAAAGATTTTTTGAGCAGAAAAGGATTTATACTTTTGCAAACTGAAAACAACCTATGTAGTCAGAAAAAAAGCATAAGAATTAGAACCCTTTTTCGATTGTAAAACAAGAAATAAAAATCAATAATTGTATATTTGAATATCCAACAAACACATTATTAAAGAGGGTTTATGAAAAAACTAATTATATTATCACTACTTTTAATCGGAATATCAGGATTTAGCCAAACGAACTGTGAAGCTCTAAAAAAAGAAAACGAAGCTTTGCAATCAACCAATAAAGTTTTGACTTCTGAAAACGATTATCTAAAAAAAGTGCTTGAAATCAATAAGCCAATTCTTGAAACAGAAACAGAAAATTCTTCTTATAGAATCACAAAAGTTACAGGTAATAAAGCTGGGAAAAACATTGAAATAAGTTTCCTTATTATGTCCAAGGATGAGAATAAAAAAATGACAATCGAAGATATTAGTATTGTGGATATCGAAGGTAATGAACACAAAATTGACTTGTATAAATCCAGCAAACCATTTCCTGAATTGGCCAAAAATGTTCCTTTCAGACTAAATTTTTCATTTAAAGATATACAAGGTGAGCCATTGTTTATCAAAATATTTAAATTCAAAACGACCTCACAGCCTGAAAGAAATACATTTGAGAAAACGAAATCAAACTTAGAATTTAAAGATTTAAAAGTTGTTTGGAACTAAGATGACTGAACAAGATTTTTTGAATCTACTTGATTTTAATAATTCAAAAAAATAAAATACTCCGCATCCTTTTTTCAAAAATATCTAAAGCCAAAACAAGGCAATTTTTTTGAAATAGGGTTGCTCCTTATTTTGCAAAAATGCGTTTCCGACCTCAGGAAGGAATTGCATTTTTGCCGCCCGACTTTCATCGGACAGCAAAATCTACAATTTAATCGCTTGAGAATGGAAGTTCTTTAGATTAAGAAAAAAACCTCTGTTCTCAGTTAATCCATCACAGAACAAATTCCACAAAAGCGAACATCCCATTTGAGCCAAAGTTGAATTGATAAACAAATCTTGTCTTGCTAAAGCTTCTGCCAGACTGCAACTTGGCGTATCGTCCTCAGTCTCGGATTGTTTTAGAAGTTCTCCGAATTCCTCAGTAATAAATGGAAGATTACTTCTTGTTTCATATTTATCGGATTTTGGTTGTGCTAAGCTTCCAACAGTAGATAACAAGACTTGCCCCGTATGTTTACCATTCCCAAAATCAATCCAATATTTAGGTTGATTGCTGAAACTTTTATAATCATCTCTCTCTTTTAAAATTTCTGCAACACCAAACCTTGCCTGTACATTATCTACGCAGGTCATTGTAATCGTTGCTTTAGCATCTTCTGAAAATCTGCCGAAGCTATCTTTTTCAAACTTTTGTGTTTCGGCTTTCCAATTGGTTCCTGCCCATCGATTGATGCGGTTGATTAACGCAACGGATTTATACAATCCTCTTTCACATTCTGCAAACCGTTGTCTGCCTATATTGGCATTTGTGACAATATCATCATCCCAAAGACGAACCTGTAATCCTGCGTGTCCTAATTCAATAAGACTGTGGTTCATTTCCATTAAAGCTGTTAAAACTTTAGAACCTGTCCCTCCTCCTCCAATTAGGTTTAATGAAATTGGGTTGGTCGGACTAAGCAAAGAATTGTCTGCAAAATGAACCATTATTTTTGTTGCAATCATCGTAATAAATTTTTGAGGGTTTTATTGTTTTTCTTTAACATTTTGACAGGAAAAGCTTCATTTGATTCAAGCAATTTTTTCCAAAGGTTGACTAAGTTCCCATCAATAGGATTATGATTACCTACCAAATGGCTGAAATAAGAATTGAAAAAGTAGTTCTCCCATTGTTCTATAAATTCTTCGACCGAAGCTGAGTTTTTAATTTTTATATCTACAGTTCCCATACAAACATCACCGTCATTATAGACGTTGAAAAATGGAGCATAATGCAATGGTGTTTTTTCTGTTGGTCTTTTATCGTTTGATAATGCAAAAACAGAAAGAGTTTCTTTATCCGCAATCCATAGCATTGCAGGAACTTTTGCTTTTCCGCTGGGTATTTCCAGATTTTTCACAAAATACATTTGTCGTTCTTGTGCTTTGGTGTACCAAATCACTGAACCTTTTTGGCTTGGGTTAATATGCAAAATGTTATTGGCTAAGATTCCTTTAGATTTTAAAAAGGCTTTCTCGATTTCTTCATCAATGACTAATGATTTTGCTAACGCTTTTGCTTCATTAACAGTTAACGGATGTGCATTGACTGGATTTCCATTTCTGTCCATATCAAAATGTTCAACGTACATTTCATTTTTATCTAAAGATTCGTAAAAAACCAATGCAGATTTTGGTTCGTACAGTATTCCGAAATATTTGTTGGTGTCAATTACATTATTCATTCTAATTTTTTACAGGTTAATACTTGATGTAATTTTTCCATTAAAGCGAATAAACGATATTCAAAATCAAAATCCGCTTTTGGAATTTCTGTTCCATTAATAGGTAAGTAAATAGTTGGCTCTTCAATGCTTCCGTATTCATTGAACTCCGCATTAATGCTATCTTCAATATTATTGTACAAACAGCCTTTGGTGTTAGCTACAAATGAAATGTACATATCCATTGATATAGCTTTATTGGAATAATCGTCATCGTGCGGGTTTTCTTCAGATGATGGTTTATTTCTGAAAATTGTTGTATTTGGATATTCTGAATAAAGAGCAAAAGCTTCGGAAGCAACTTTGTGGCAAATGATGTCAAATTCATTTTGGATTTTAAAACACTTCAAACGCTGTTCAAAAAAATCCAAATTTTTAATATTAAAAATTTTTCGTTCTATTTTGTCTCCTATATTCTTTGACATTTCAAACTCTCTGCAATAATGATGTGAATCCTCTCCTGCTTCATCCTCCTCCATCCATCCTTCGTGCATTTCGTATATCCAATACAGATAACTAGCTTGTTGTCTATAATATGGAACGTTGGCAATATGATAAAGGTAACTAAAAACCGAAAGTAAAAGTTGAGCATTCTTTTTACACATTTTGTCGTGAAGCATTTTAAAAAGTGGTACAACGGGAATAAAATAAAGTGATGTATTAGTGCAGAACTGTTCTTCTTTTGCAAAATGAAACTTTTTGTTAGTTCGTATGAGTTTGAATTGATTCCAATCCGCATTAGCCTGTTTCATTTTCGTTTTTATATCCCACATTGCCAAAGCCAAATTATATGGAAAACCAAAGTCTTTTGTTTGCATTGGCTCTACTCCATACTGTTTGGAAAATTTAGAAAGGGACTTATAAAAGTCCCTTTCTGTGTTAAGTATTTTCTTGCTACCTTGAAAATGTGAAACTTCTTCTTGTTTTGGTAGAAACTTACATTTCAGAAAACCATTGGAAGCATTGCTATTGGTACAGACTTCTGTTTGTCTTTCCGAATTTCGTTCAAGGTCTTTGGTTTTTGAAGCCAATGAGCGAACCTGCCCAATTGTTGATGTAACTCTTCTTGTTGTCTTTCTTCCGGTAACTTGATTTTTCCCGATATGATTTTTTGTTGCATTCATTTTTATTTTGTTGTTGGTTGCTGAAAAATGAGGACTGGATTTAAAGTTATTTGCTCTTAACAAGTCGCAATATTTATCTATCCCTTAGTCCCCATTACACTTTCAAATTTGTACTGTATAGTATCATCTTTAATCTGCGGTGCTGAAACTTTTGCAGTGGTTAATATTGGGTAAGTATTAGCGTAAAAATTCATCACAGCTTCTACACTCCATTTAGGTTCGGGGTCTGTAAGTTTTATTTCGTGTCCATTGTGTTTCAAAACAAAAACTCGTTCTAATAGTGTTGCAAGTAACATTTTTAAGATTTTTAAGGTTAGGTAGTTTCAGTTGGTACATTGTTGTCATTGCTTTCAGTAAAAAGATTGGGGGCAAGAAATTTGGAGTACTCGTCTTGTTTACCGCGGATAACTTCGGCGAAGTCGGGATAATCTGATGCTTTTGGAAGTGCTGTCCAAGCATCTTTATATTTTCCCTCTTTTTCAAGTTCTTCGGCTTTTTGCAATGCTTCTTTATACTTTTTTTCTTTGGTATCTTTTTCCTTTTTTTCCTTGTCCGTCTTTTCCTTTTCCATTGCCGATTTCTTTTTAACTTCTTCAAGTTGCTTCATAAAAGCTTCCATATCCACCATCAATCCAGAAGCGGTTTGCAATGGTGTCGTTATTTGTTCAAAAAAACCGTTATCGAGTTCCTCTGCTGTACCACGAAGATTGAGAGGTGGAATCAATTTCCTTGCTTCGTCTCCACACTGCTCATTACTGAGCAGTATGGAAAGAACAAAGCAATTTTCAGTCGTTGGACGAAGTGTGATTTGCAAATCTCCTGTTAAGTCCATTTTTGCTATATGTCTGAAAAAATTGGTCTGCATAATTCTTATGATGTGAAATTTTGAATCTATAAATTATTTTGTGAATTCCTCCAATGAAAATTCTTCTGTAAAAAATTCTTCGCTTGTGTGTTTTCCGAATGCGTTGTAGATGGCATTTCCGCTCTTAAAAACTTGCATTTGACGGTTGTGCAAATCGTGTTCGGGTTGTAAAAGTTGTTTCAAATCATCTTTTTCCAATTCGACGAAAAATTGATTTTTTTCTGAAAGCCATTCTTCAATTTGAGGGTAGTTTTCTTTAGAGAATTTGAAAAACTCAACTTTGACATCTTCATAGTTGAGCCATTTCAAATCAGAATCATTTTTCACAATTTTCACAACTTCCAATCTTTTCTTTTGGATTTTTTTCCATTCTTCGGTGATATGTATAATTGCAAAATCACAGTCGTCCCATTCGCTCTTTGCTTTTATTAAAAAATATTCGGTTGGTTTGATTGATTTTTTCATTTTCTAATTTTTCTTGTTAATTGGTTTCGTAGATATAAGTTCCACTTACTTTAAGAGGTTCTGCCCCTTGTGTTAATCGGATTTCTGATTTAAAGATCTTGGAAATCTTTCTTGCATATCGTACTGCTGTAGTTCTGTCACATTCGGTGAGATAATAAACTTCTATGTCTTCCCATCCTCGTTTGTCTTTTTTCTGCTTTATCTGAAAATTAAATTGTGCTTCCATAAATTTCACTAATTAGAATGGTAGATCGTCGTCTGTATCTTCCGCAAATGTTTTTTTGTCTTGCGCTTTTTCTGTCACAAAGTTTTGTACATCTTCTCGTTTTCCTCCTCCGTGAAACTTTATATTTGAAGTATGGAAGTTTAATCCAGACCTTATCTCTCCATCCTTACCTATCCACGCATTTGAACTCGTTCTGCCTGATAGTTCAACCAAAGTTCCCTTAGTTAAAGATTTTGCGACATTAGGACTTTGCCAATATGCGCAATTATAATAAGTGGTCTGCTCCACCTTTTCTCCTTGTCTATTTTTGTAGCTGTCATTGATGGCTATTGAAAAATTCACAACTTGCTTGTCGTTTTTTAAGATGTTGATTTCTGCGTTTTTGGTAACTCTACCGATAATTGTGTTCATAATGTTTCGATTTATTTTGTTAATGATTTCGTTGATAATTATTTATTTTATTAATGATTAAAATCTTGAGTGATTTGATTTGGTATCGAGGACACTCGGCTCTCTTTTTTATATTTAAGTTTTGAAAAACAGTATATTTTGTTGTTTTTCTATTTGTTTTTTCGTTGATGTCAAAGAGCGTCTTGAGTTGAATTGATTAGTATAACTGAGGTTCCGGCTTTTTCTTTGCCTATGATTATAGGAAAGCATCAGGCACACAAAACCCGATTCACTTCCCGTAATGGATTACAGTGGTGAATCGGGCTTGAAATCTTTTTGTCCGAAGGATTTAGGAGTGTCTGGAAAAATTATTGGAATGAAGTGGAAAGAATTTTTGTAGAAACCCAAAAAGATTTTTTTGAGTGAATGATGCTATCCTACATTTGCAATAGTAAAAAGCACAAACCACAGTTATGAATTGGTTCAATGAAGTTTTTGTCAACGAAAAACAAAGGAAAATCCATTAGAAAAAAATCGTTTTTCACATTCTGACTTTTGTAAAATGAAATTCAAATAGTTTGATGATTTATCATTCTATAAAAAATTTGCAAATAGGCTTAAAAGTGCTTATAAAAAGGAATAAAAATTTATATTTGCGGTCTTATTAAATATATAAACATACATTATGAAAGAACTTATCGAAAAAATCAACGCAGAATTTGAGGCGTTCACTACAGAAGCAAACCAACAAGTTGAAAAAGGAAACAAAGCAGCTGGAACTAGAGCAAGAAAATCTGCTTTGGAACTAAGTAAATTATTTAAAGACTTTAGAAAAATCTCTGTTGAAGAATCTAAGAAATAATAATTGATAAAAAATAAATCCCAGCTTTTCAGTTGGGATTTGTTTTTGAATACCAAAATAAAAATCTATGCTCAAAAATAAATCCCAACATCTATTTGTTATTACCGGCGGACCTGGAGCTGGAAAGACAACTTTACTAAATGCACTTGAAATTAAGGGAAAACGTGTCATTCCTGAAGATGCCCGCCAAATTATTAAACAACAGATGCAGATTAATGGTGAAGGACTGCCGTGGAAGAATAAAATTTTATATGCGGAGTTGATGTTTGAGGCTTCTTTAAAAACTTATCAAAAAGTAACAAGCGAAGTTTTGGATAAAACAGTTTTCTTTGATAGAGGAATTTTGGGTGCAATCTGTTATATGGAAATGGAGAATATTCCTGTATCCGATGAGATAGTGGCTGTTGTACGCTCAAATCCATATAATCAAAAAGTATTTATCCTGCCACCTTGGTTAGACATCTACGAAACAGATAATGAAAGAAAACAAACTTGGAAAGAGGCAGTATATACTTTTGATTTAATGAAACAGACTTATACAAAATTTGGTTATAAAGTTATTGAAGTTCCTAAGGAAAATATCGACAAAAGATGCGAATTCATTTTCAGTAATATTTGAAATAATTTTATTTCTCCATCATTTTTTCTCGTAATATTTAAATAAAAAACACCCTCTAAATGTTGCAGTACCACTCGTTCAAATCATTATACGACTCATAAATCACGGAACAGTCTTCTACATTTTTGTATCGTTTTTCAATTTTAGACTTGACAGATTTTCCATTGGAGTCATTATCTAAAAACAGTGAGATTTTATTATACTTCTTCAATTCGTTTTCAACTTTAAAAAGCATTGATGTAGAATTGAGAATCAGATAATCTGAGCTTTGTTCTTTTTCCATATTTCTGTAAGTAAGGTAATCGAAAAAGCCTTCAAAGATTGCAATTTCATCAAAGTTATTATTTTGAGTTTTTATTAATGTAACATCTTTCTTACTCAAACAGATTTTAGAATATTTGTTTCGTATTTCGAAACCACCAGAGTCATTTAAAAAGCCTATTCCAAAATACTTTTTTCCATTCATTTTGTAATGAATCTCTCTGACCAAATCCTTTTGCTCATAAACTCTTCGTGATGTTAAATACTGAACTAATGCAAAGTGCCTAATTTCACTCGTTTTTAAGATTTCGTATTCCAATTCTTGATTAGAATCAACTTTCTGAATATCATTCTGGACAGAAAAGCCAAACCTTGCCAAGTATTTCAAAGCATCAGAAACAGAACATTGATTAATTTGCTGCACAATTGAAATCACATCATAGCTTTTGCCAGTCCCGAAATCAAATGCTCTATTTTTCACAAAATCAACAGATAAACTGGGTGTCCTCTCCTCTCTGTCAATTGCAAAGTAAAAAGCCGTTCTTCGGTTTTCTTTGGACGGAAATAAGTTGAACGATTCCAGAACAGTTCTGATTCCTATTTTTTGTTTAATTTCTTCGCAATTCATTTTTTTTCTTTTTAAAGCAAATTTTTCATCTTCATTTTCCTTTTAGATAAAAAAAAACTTTTATCTACTTTTAATATACTTTTAGTAAATCGCCATATCGTATTACCACAAAGGATTTCCATTATTTTTCGAATGAGTGCAATTCCGAATTTAAAATAAGTGCAATTCCGAAACTGAAATGAGCACAAATCCGAAAAAAACCAGATTTTGGAATGAGTGCAATTCCGAAATGCCTTTTTTAATTGTTTATAGATTCTCTCAATTATTCGCGATTTTAATGATAACCAATAATTTTAACTCTATTAGAAAAAATGAAATGAGCGCAATTCCGAAAACAATGACTGAAGCTATCATTTTTTAAGATTTCTTTAACTCCAGCTACCGCAATTCCGAAATCCGAATGAGCGCAATTCCGAATTCACAATATTATCGGGTAACCATTTGGAATTAATTTTCCGGTTCTACTCTCCTGATATATTTGTATAACCAGCTTCTGAATTTCTTGTAAAAAAGCTATCCCTTGAAATATGACAGACTGTATTTTTTTCAATCTGCAGATTTTGATGAATCTTTTAAAAGCTTTTTCTATCAATATTCGGGTCTGGGGAATATTTCTGTATTGATGAAAGAATTGTTTCATTTCATTTTCCTGTAAGCCAAATCTTTTCCGGAAATAGCTTAACCTTTTAGTGATTTCAGGTGTTTTTTGTAAGTCTTCGGACATCAAAACATCTGAAGTAATTTTAGCTTTGTAAGGAAATATAAAGATAGAATCCCCTTTGTATTGGTAGTTGAAAGATAAACTATTGTGTATATCCAAGCTAATTCTTGCAAGCTTTAGAAACTTAAAACAGAAATCATTGGCTGTTTTATAGTTAAGTCCAAATTTTTTGTTCAAAGTCGATAACTTTAGAACTGTTCCACTTTCAGGTATTTTTGAAAGCCAGATGGCGAAAATAATATGTTTGTTGTTTCTTACGTTGTAGACCAAATTATATAAAATGTAGTTGTATTCAGGAATGACCAACAGTTTCTTAAGCCAATAACTGCTGACTAAAAATGTAGTATAACCACGTTTGTCATAACTGGGTGTAGAAATCAATCCACCGAAAGTTTTAATTTCTTTTCCTTTTGAGTTCAAAGATTTATACCAACCCATTTTGAATCGTGCAAGAAACTCATATGCATCAACGACTTGTTGTGTTGAACCACTTGGTGAAATTTTACTGTTTCTGATTCTAATGGACGCAAAAATATTGTTGTCCGTCTCAAACTCTTCATCAAAAAGCGATAATTGTTTAGGTCGGTCTTGCGGACGAAATTGTTCATTACTGATTATAGAAATAATATTGAAAATAACACGCAAAGCATTAATTGGAATATCTGCAGCCTCGTTGTCATCGAAAATAAAGTCATCTACAAAACGATTTCCTATTCTTATTCTTTCCTGACTGAATTCATTCTTAACTTCAAATTTGTTACGGATTAATCGAAAATCCTTATCTGGATTAGCCATTCTATTGTTTAAGATATTGTAAGATTTAATCTAATTATATTTCAAATTGCTTGGAAGGACTAAATCAATTTAATTTTTTCACTTTTAAGCGTTTTCGAGCCATCAGCTAAGCTGTAATATTTAAAAATATTAACTCCTTCTGCTTTAAAAACTCTTTTGTCAGCCTTACCCAAATTGAGAATTCGTACTTTTTGGATGCCTTTATATTCTGCAAGCATACCATTAATAATAACCTTTTGTCCAAGTTTTAAATCGGATATTGTAATTTCTTTTTTACCCATTACTTTTTGAAATTTGATTTAATGATTTTTAATTCTGAGTTAGGGGCGCTTTATATTTGGAATATCTTTTAATGAAATTGGATTATCTTCACTTGAATTATTCATATAGGGCAGTGTACTTTTTAGTGTTGCTTTCCAATTACTGATTGGACGATTAAATGCATTTTTCCATCCTTTATCAACCCAGATTTTATATTTTTTTTCAATGGAAAAATCCATTGGCGAATCATAGCTTTGCAACGTCTTTGCATAACTGATAAATTCTTCCCAAGAAGGGATGATGGTACTTTCATTGGCTAAGTTGTCAATGATTTGAGGGATTTCTAGAATTGCTCTTTTTTGTAAGTTTTCCGTATCAGAATCTTTTTTTATACCTTCTTTTTCCGGTTTAATCTCAAAAGAATAATCTAAAAGTAAACGATAGTAGCAAGGAAGCCCATTGCTGGTCTGAAATTGTATTAGTCCTCTATTTTTGAGCTTATCTTTTGACGCTTTTATGGTAACTCTCGTCAGACCCAACTCTCTTGCTAATTCCACATCAGAGATTTTAAAATCATAGCGGTCTTTTTCATAACCAATTTTAAGCAAGTACAAATACAAAGCAATCTCAGTAGGACTTATTTTGACAATCTTATTAAAATCCCAAAATCGTTGTATTAATTCAAGGTAATACATATTACTTCTGGGCGAAAAGCTCCAAAGCTTTCTCAATGTCAATAATGATTATATTACCCTTTTGGATAATGGCTTCATCCAATATTCCAGATGATTTTATTTCAGAAGCTTTTGAAATGGAACATCCCAGAATTTTTGCCAATCCCTTTAATCCATATTCGTATTTTTGTTGAAATATGAAGTCTTTTGAAATTTCTAAAAACTCTCCAACAGTTAATTTCCACATTGGAGTTTTAAGATTTATTTCTTTCATAGGTTCTGGTTTTGATTGCTGTTTTTCATTTTCGAAATCCAATTTCTTGCAGCTGATTTCCAGCATTTCATTGGTTTATCATTTGTCAAACTCCAATCCTTAGATTGATACAATGAATAAAATTGACACGCTTCTTCAGATACTATATCCCGCTCATTGAAATACATTTCAATCTCATATAGCGCTGGTACAGAAAAATTAAATATTTCCTCTTGCAAGGCTTTTTCTTCCAAGCTTAATTCATTTTTGTTCTTATCTACACTTTCAAAATCAATAATTTCAATCGAGCTTCCTTCGTAAGAATTATAGCTCGGCGAATAATTAATAAATCCTGCATTATGTATCTCCCTAATACATTTATGGTAGGTTGCAAAAGATTTAATTTTACTTAGCTTCATTAACTCTTCGCGACAAACACGAAAGGGATTTTGAAATTTGGTTGAACTCCACAATTGGAAAATTGAAACATATAAGCTGAGATGTGAAGGATACATCCGGCTATCCTGAATAAAAGAGCCTAAGAAACTGATGATATTTTTAGATTTCTCCATAATTATTACTACCAATTAATGTTTGAAATCTTTCAGTAGTTTCTCAATATCCTTGTAATTGTAGTATAATGTCCCTCCTACCTTACTGTAAGATAGTGTTCCATTAATTCTTAAGTTCTGTAATGTGCCTGAAGAAATATTAAGCATCTTCTTGACCTCAGAGGTGCGAAGCCACAACTTTTGTTCTGTAGTATTACCTTGTAATAGTTCTTTGATAGCTTCCAGCAATTCAACTTTAAACTGCTGAAGGTCTTCTTTGGTGATAATGGATATTGCCATAGTTTTAAAATTGTTTTATTTGACAAAATTTCAAAATCACGCAAAATATCTTTCGGTAGTTTCTCGGTACTACCGAAAGATTTTTTTTATATAAAAAAGTTGTTCAAACTTTCCAAGCAATAGGTGTATAACATATAACTTCCGTAATTAAGCGGATATTTTCCCAAAAATATTTACAAATTCTCTGATTATTTGTGTTAGGGTATTTTTCGGTAGTTTGTCGTACTACCGAAAAATTACTTAGATATCTAAATCATCCAGATACTGATTAAGATTTTGTCGGAGTAAATTCAGAAATTTTGACCGATCATTTTTTCTTAGTCTTATTTCACCTAAAGTTTTATGATAGTTACCTAAACTAATATCAAATGATTTCTCTGCCCATCTAAAAATTTCCGATAGTTCGGTGTGACCCGAATTAAAACAATTACTTAGATGTAAGGCAAATAGTAATTCAGTTAGACTCACTTTCGATGCAGACCATACTAGTGGTGATAAAATTTTATTGCTGCGGTTTTCACTTAAATTTGCTATTGACTCTTTCAAATATTCATCAAATAGCTGATTGGCAATAAATCTTGCTACTAGATGATCGTGAGATGTTGTAAAACTTGTATCGAAATTGTAAAAGCCAAAAGATAGCTTCATTTTTAAATCATAAGAATTCCTCACAAATATCTTGTGATCCAAATAGGTGGCATCACGACGATAATAACTGTAAAATTCGGATTGTTCAGTATAAAAATTTTTTAACTTTTCTTGCTCAGCTTCATAATATTCTTTAATAATTTTAATGCCTGCATTAGGCTTATGAGATTCAATATCAAGGATTGTTGAATGATAAATAAATTTTGAAATAAACTGCGGTTTTATTTTCTTGAAAAAATGTATTTCTTGAGCAATTGTATCAAAATGATGGGATGAAATCATTCCTTTAACTTTTCGCACAGCGTTATCAATGAGAATCAAAGATTTTTCAGCGAGTTTGACAACATCATTATCTTCTTTATAAACTTTATTAATCTCTGATTCTAACTCATCATGTAATTGAGTAATTTCTCTAAAAATAGTATTTGTTACCATGTCCTTTTTCTAGAAATTTACAAAAAAACGTTTACTGGAGCCATTTTCAACTTAAACCGAGCTCTTGTTTTCGCTTTTTTATGTAATCCGCTGGACGAATCCCATTAATCTCGAAGAAAAGCTTTGAAAAGTTTTGTCTAGCCACAATACCGCACTCCTCTGCTAAAGCCTCTATTGTAAAATTTAAGTATTTATTATTACTGTTTAATAAAGTTGTAATATAATTAATCCGTAATCCAGCAATATACTTATTAAAATTTACACCTTTATTCTCATTAATATAAGCCGATAAATATCGTGAATTAGTATTGAGTTTAGCGGCTAAGCTATTTTGAGTTAAACGCTTGGTAAATTGGAGTTCCTTCTCAAACTTGTCCAACTTTATTCTAATTTCATGGGACAATTCAGGAGTGAGTAAACTCTTTTTTAACAAATTATCATCTGCTTCATCTACTTTTTTGTCCAAAAGCACATTGTTACCTTCAGCAATTCTCTTTTGAAGTAAATCATACTGCTTTTTTATTTTTTGGTCTTTTATATATTTGTAGGAAAGAATTGTAAATGCAAGTGATCCCGTTACAATAAGAATATTTGCAAACAACATATTATTTCGTCCAGTTGTCTCAATATTTTCTTTTTCTTGTATTAGAGTATTTCGGTCGTAATCCTTATGCAACTTATTTGATAAATAAGGATAATCTTTTGTAACCAAACTGTCAGCTTTTAAAAGCTGATTTGTGTAATAAAGCTGCTTATTAAGATCCTTATCCTTATAATAGCTAATTAGATAATTGTAACCCCTGTAAATCTCAGGAAATATAAA
Organism: Chryseobacterium sp. Y16C; assembly: GCF_022488405.1. NCBI lineage: Bacteria > Pseudomonadati > Bacteroidota > Flavobacteriia > Flavobacteriales > Weeksellaceae > Chryseobacterium > Chryseobacterium sp. Y16C. The sequence continues at coordinate 4,247,403 of NZ_CP092711.1, read as the reverse complement.
TTGTTGTTTTTCGAATATTGAATCGATTGCGCCATAATATTTTATAGCATTGGGTAACTGGTTTCTTACTTCTGATATCTTTCCAAGATAATAATAAATTACCGAGGTCCATGCAAAATCATTTCTTTGCAACAATATCGGAAGTGCCTGCTCTAAATCTAATTTTGCTCCCGAATAATCCTTTTTATGAAATTTTGAAATTCCCCTACACTTAAGAAAGTAACTATTTTCAATAAGAAAATCACCATCATTTCTTGTCAGATGATATCCGAGATCGATTAAACTGTCGCTTTTCAAAAAATTTTTCAGATATCGGTTTACTATTGTCATCTGATGCAGTGAGTTATAATAAGCTTTTTTATAGTTGAAAAGTATATTCTCGTGCATTTTACTGTTCATTTTGGTGCTGTAGAACTCTGCGCAATTTGAAAAATGTTCTAAAGCCTCGTCATAATAACCTAAATGTTCTTTAACTATTCCAAGATGATATAAAACTTTATAATAATGGTACTCATCTTTTGAATCCTTTGAATATTTATATGCCATTAAATATTCATTCAAAGCCAGTTTATATTTTTTTTGATAGAAGTAATAAATGATTCCTTTGCTTAAGTAATCTTTGCTAATATCATCGTTGTTTTTATATTTAATACTTGCCGCCAACGCGCTGTCGGCATATTTCATTTTGTTAGCAAAATCAAATTGCCTACCGTCCCTATATCCTTGGATGAGTTTTGGCAAGTTATTCTGTCTCTTAGATTTTTGAATATAGTCCTTAACGTATGGCATTGCGCGAATGTCGTCAATGGTCATTTTTTGATAATTTTTTCTGATTTCCCAGAAGGTTCTCTCTTTTTTTTGCTGTGAAAATATGTGTTGAGAAAATGCAAAAATGAAGACGAGAAAGTAATTTAACTTTTTCATATGCTATTATTAGAGCCTCACCATTCCAAAATTACGCAATTTGCCTATAAACACTATCTATTTTAGCAGTTTACAAGCATTTTAAACGCAAAACGTACATAAGTCTGATTAATAATACATTATCATTAAAAATCACATGGTACTATTCTAAAATAGTGACGTCACTATTTTAAAATAGTACCGTAATGTAGTTTTTTTCTAGGCACTTGCCAGATAACTTTGGCTTCAGAATTCTACATAATCCGACGTCGGGATAATCAACAAAAATTTATAAAATGAAAAAGTTTATCCCATTTTTGAGCATAATGATTGGATCAGTTTTATCTCAAAGCTGTGTCCAGAGAGATGAAGATATCATCTCAACTAATAATGAAAAATTTGAAATAAAAACTAATCTACAGATGAGATATGATTCTGCAAAAACAGTACAACAAATAATAGATCCTGATCCCCCAGTAAGAGATGGAGATAATTGGAGAATAAAGCCAAGCAATTAATCAATTTACAACCTATGATTCCTCATACCTATATATCAATTGCAACAGGCTTACCATGTCCGGCGAGTGGCATTTGGGAAAGTATGGGGAATTTTAAAACAACCATTGCCCTTTTTAAAGGCGAGCTTATGCCGGATTATTGCGGTCATAAAGTTCGATGGAAACTTTTGACTGAACAGTAATCAAAAAAACTATATATCATGAAAAATTTTCAAATTTATTGTATTACTGCTGTTTCGTATTTTTTTGCCATCCTTTTTATTTATGCAAGTGTGAGTAAAGTACTGGATTTTGAAAACTTTCAGTCACAGATTGCCCAGTCTCCTCTGCTTAGCGTCTATGCTGGAAGCATATCCTATTTTACAATAGTTATAGAATTTATAGCGGTGTTTTTTCTAATGATTCCTGCAAAAAGAATTTTAGGCTTATACTTTTCGCTTGGACTGATGTCTGCTTTTACGATGTATATTTACCTAATTCTCGAGTATAGTGAGTTTGTTCCGTGCTCCTGTGGTGGAATTTTGGAAAATATGGGATGGAAATCCCATTTAATCTTTAATGGGATATGTGTAATTATTGCAGGTTTTGCCATTGTACTGGCTGAAAGACACCAAGGTCAGAAGGCAATTAAGTTTATTTCAAGACCTGTAGTGGTAATCTTCATCAGCTCACTGTCTGTTAGCCTTTTATATCTTCAGTCTGAAAAACAAATAAGAAAAAATAATAATTTCACAAGAAGATACATACCGCATGCAGTAGAAGAAGAAACTCATCTCAATATTGATTATAATTCTTTTTATTTTATGGGAGATGATTCTCATAATCTTTACCTCGGCAACACAACCGCACCTTTAAATATTACTGTTGTAAAAAAAGATCTGAGCGGTTTCTCAAAGTATCGAATACCTTTAGAAACTAAATCATATCAATTTAAAAGTCTGAAAATAGCATGGAAAGCTCCCTTTTATTATATCTATGACGGCACTGTTCCAGTGATTTTTAAGGGAACGATTTCAAATAATGACCCGTTACATAAAGTGACTGAAAATGAGATGTTTTTTGATCAGTTAAATGTTCTTTCGGAAGAAAACTATTTATTTAGATCACAAAGCTCAAAATTCAAAAATTTCGTATTGGGTTATTATCAAAACAACATTGTTAAATTGGAATATGATCTTCTGGGAACTGATGAAGCAGGATATATTGACAATGATGGTCTTTTACTTTCTGACCTGCAGACAAAAATGTCAGTGTATTTATATTACTACAAAAATGAGTTTGTTGCTTTTGATCATGCAAAAAGTAGAAATAGTAACAGATTAAAAATGATTGGTTTTCAAAAAGAGCAGAAAACCGAAACCGTAAAACTTCCTGACGGTTCAACGAAAATTAAGAATCCCCTTCAGCAAAGTGTAAAAAATGCTTTTGTCACCAATAATTTATTGTTTGTCAATTCAAATTCCAAAGCTGTCCATGATGGAACCATGCAGTGGAATAAGTCGAGCATTATTGACCTTTATAAGATTAATCAGCAATATTATTCCGGGAGCTTTCTGGTACCCAATCGCCATGGTGAGAAAGTAAAGGACATGTTTATCGCTGGTGAGTACTTATATATCCTCATTGGAAATGAAATTGTCAAATATCATTTTGCGCAACCGATACTTGAGCAATTTCACAGGTAAAGCCGAAAACCTGTTTTAATCGTAGGCACATCTTAATACAATTATTATGAGAAATCTTAAAACAATCATGATTCCCGTAGCCATCTTAGTGTTTGGTGTCGGAAGTGCTTTTGCTACAAACAAAGCAAAAACAGAGAAGAAAGCAAGTATTTTTGCTTATCATTTTGACCCAGCTGCTCCAGCTGAGAAATGTATTCCATTTGGAGAAATTGACTGTGATGTCATTGGTGGTACAGTTTGCACCGAATTGGTCAACGGTTCACCAAAAGTAATGCAGTCATATCTCAGCGATACGGAATGCGGACAGACATTATATAGAAATTAAAAAGTGAAGGATGCCTTTCGGCATCCTTCTTATTTTTATTCTGTCCATGCTGGTTTTTCTTCTCCTTTCAAATGGTGTCCTAACCATTCCATCGTTTTTTGAAAAAGATCCTTCGAACTCGACCTGGAAGCTATATAATGTCCTTCCTCTGGATATATGAGCAATGTAGCCTCTTTTTTATTTCGCTTAAGCCCGATATAAAATTCCATCGATTGCCCCCACTCAACATTCAGATCTTTTTTTCCTGTCCATAACAAGATGGGTCTTGAAACATTTTCCACATAATAAACTGGATTATTGCGGAAATAAAGTTCCTTATCTTCCAAAAAAGAAGTTTTTAAATTAAATTGTCCGTTTTCATACTGCCAATAAAGCGGACTCATATAATGAAAACTCATTGAAAAATAGGAGCGAACAATATCACTATATCCTGAACCTGCTATGTAGGTTGCAAATCGATTTGAATGGGTTGCAACAAAATTGGTGATGTAACCTCCGTGCGAATGACCAATCATCCCTATCTTATCAAAATCTATTGAATTGTAACCACTTATTGCATCAAGAGATTTATTCACGCAGTCCAGTGCCGATATGCCTGTTCCCCGTTTATCAAAAACAATGTCAGGCATATAAACGAAATATCCTTGTTCCAAAAGAGATCGGATATCAAAGCCTTCAGTTATATTTTGTTCCAAGAATACCGGGTATTCATTGCGTTTGTCACTTTGTATCTCATACACATGGACGATCAATGGATAGCGTTTAGATGGAATATAATTGAGAGGATAATGCAATGTCCCTTTAAGATTAGCATGCTCACTGTTTTGATAATGAATGGTTTCTATTCGAAAATCTGCTTGTGCTTTATCCCCTCTATTTGACTGATAAACTACCTTCTTTTTTTCTGACCTGCTCAAAGTGATCAATTGCTTAGGCAGATTATAGTTTTCTTCTGTAAAAACGTAACTGTTTTTTGAAATATCAGTTTTCTGATAAACCAGTTTTGAAGTGGTAGTTTTAATCAGAGGTAAATATTTTGTATTGGTTTTCTCATAAAATGATTTCACTAACGTAGATGGATCATAAACTTCAAACATAAAACTATTCTCATTAAGCCCTCGACTACGAAAATTGATTTCTAAAAGATAATTTAGAAAATTGCCTGAATAGTCATAGGTAAGAATCTTGTAAATTCCCGGTTCATCTCTGTAACTGAGTTTAAGATGATCTGTTTTTATATCGTATTCCCAAAGTCCCTCCGATCCGTCAAATATGATCTTGTTATTTTTTGTAAAATAGACATTGGCAAAAGAGTTATCTTTAATCTCTGTATACTGTAACGTATTAATATTTAATAGTTTCCAAAATTTATTTTTTTTATAAATTATATACTGACCACCCGGCGAATAAAAAGCGATTTCTTTTATCGTATCAACATATTTAAATTCTTCGTTTCTTTGATCAAATCTGTAAACTTTTGATGAAACCTGTTTTGTCGTATAATCCTGCATTTGGGAAAAGCTGAACGTCAAAAAATAGTTGTCATTATTGATATCTACGACTCTCTCTAGGTTCTTAGTTCCCAACTTAAGAATCTTTTTTTCTTCTGGTTGCCAAAGAAATTGACCTGGTACAGTATTTTTAAATTTCTGTATAAGATTGTTATCTGATGTTAACCAAACTTCAGGATCAGAAGATTGTCTTTTGACCTTTGTCTTTTCCGTAGTGATTATTATGCTTCCATCATTTCTTTGGTATCCGGTAGCAGAATTAAATTGAGGCTTTAGTACTTGCGCAAACTTGAATGTTTTTTTTGAAAACCCATTATAATATACAATGTCTTGAATGTTTCCATCTTTTTTTTCAAAAATTAGTAAAGAATGATTTCTGAGAAACTTTACACTAAATATAGTATTAGGTGTTTTGTACAAAGATACGATGCCATTATTTTTTAAGTCAACTAGGTCATACTCAGTTCCATTTTTAACTTGCATACAAATTGTATCATCATGAAAAAAAACGTTAGAAACTAATCCTATCTTATCCAGTAACTGTTCATTTTTCAAATCATAGACCTTAACTGTGTCAGAACTGTATAGTGCCAATAAATGATCTTTAGGAATCATTCCAAAGCTTTTACATGCAGGTAATTCCCATTGTTTATTTTTATTATAATCAAAAACTTCTGTATGGTCATTATACTTCAGCACTAGTCGGTCGTTACTCCACTTGTGATCTTGTACTTTTACTTTCTGATATTGCTTGTCGGGATTGTTCCGATTTACGATCACAAGAGTATCACTGTTGTCATCATACACTTTATAAAATGCCAGCCACTTGCCGTCTAATGAAGTATCTTTCAGATTAATGTCATAGTTATCATATTTTTCTCTCGATGCCATTTCACTTTTCTCCTGAGAAAATACTTGCTGGATTAAGAAAAACAATACGAATATTAAAAAAGTTTTCATCAGTACCCGAAATTTTGTGGATTAAGATTTGGATTAATGACCAGTTCTTTTTCCGGAATAGGAAAAGCACTGTGAAAAGTTTTCCAGCTGGGTTTTGTTAGAGGAAGCAAGGTTAATTTTTTAAATCTTTTTAGATCATAGAATCGATGACCCATTTCTGCAAAAAACTCATGTCTTGATTCTTCCATCATTTTATCAATGAGCCCATCTTTTGAAAGACCAAAAGGTAAAGGACTAAGTCCTGCTCGCTGTCTGATTTTGTCAACAGCTGCTTTAGCTTCAGATAGTTTATTCTGTTGAGCCATGCATTCAGCATATAAAAGGTACACTTCCTCAATTCTAAAGATGACGGAGTCTTCGGTCGAATTGGCATTGACAGGATTCTTATACTTCAATGGACGGAAATAGGTTTTCTGATTGATTACTGTAGAAATTATCCAAGCCTGCTTTCTTAAATCTCCTGTTTCAAAAGAATTGACTAAAGCATCTGACAGCGAAAAAGATGTTGGCAGACTTGTTGTAAAATTGAACATGATAAATTCTTTTGTCGCATCCGTTGAGTTCGCCGGCTTTAACTGCCACAAAATGTGCTTTCCTGTTTTAATAAAAACCTTACTTAAATCAGATTCCCAAGTGTAAAGCGGTGATTGAATAATCTGGGATAACAGAATTTCTGCTTCACTCCATTTGTCATCCATCATTAAAACTTTTGCCAGTAATAGCTCCGCCGTTTTTTTATTGATGTAGATTCTTTCCTGATTAGCATATTGGTCATTCAGAATACTAATGCTGCCTTTCAGATCATTTTCAAGATATGACATAAGTTGGCTCTTCGACATCTTTTTTAATTGACTGTTGTAAACATAATCCGTTGTATCGGTATACGGAATGTCATCAAAAATCTGTGACAAGTTGAAATATAAAATCGAGCGTATAACCGTAGCTTCTCCAATTAATCGATCTTTGTTTGCCTGTGAAATAGAGGTTGATTCCCTTACACCTTTAATAATTGAGTTTGCATAATAAATGTGTTTATATGCTCTCGACCAAAAATTGTAGATAATCGTATTGCTTGGAATCTGTACATTGTTGTAAATATCAACAAGACCATTCTGAACGTATGGGGAATAACAGTTGAGATCATCCGTATACGTTCCAAGAATAGCAGCTCCACCTGTCGCATCTCCTGAAATCATCGAGCTGCTCCAAAGTTCGGCGTACAGTCCTGCAAGGGCGGCATTGGCTGATGAGACATCTGCAAACACTTCCGTGTTTCCAATTTGATTATAGGGAAGTTCTGTATTGATAAACTGTTCACATGATATCGATCCCAACAGGACTAAGCTTATTGAAACACTTTTCAATGTATTGAATATATTATTTTTCATTTTTTTAATTTTAAAAATTAATCTGAGTTCCTATGGACCATGTTCTTAAGGGTGGTAAATATCCTGTGGCAACAAACTCTGGATCAAGACCGAAATAGTTTGTCCATATAATCACATTTTGACCCTGAACATAAATCATCACTTCAGAGATAACAGAATTTTGAAGGGGCAGCCTGTAATTAAGCTGGATATTTTTTAACCTTATCAATGATGCATCGCCAACAGCTGCTGTACTTCTCATAAAATTGGTATGCGCAGCATTTTTTGTTGCATTTACACCAGTGGTGTACGGCATGTAATAACCGTTTGGATTATTCACAGACCATACATCAGAAACCACCTGCGGTTGATTATTCATCGTTCCGGGAACTGACATATAGCTGTGGTAGTTATAATTTCTCTGCTTTGTAAACTGGAATAAGAAGGACAAATCCCAATTTTTATATCGTAATCTGTTAGACAACCCTCCATAAAATTTCACTGAAAGATCTTCAATACTTTTATTGTCATCAGGGGCTGAGATTTTACCGTCTCCGTTAACATCTGTAAATGAGTAAAGTCCCGTTAGTGGATTAACGCCCGTAAAATTGTACAGTTTTACAATAGATGTGCTGTAACCTACTACATACTGATTGGAAAAAGTGGATCCTTCCAGATTAGGAAATGCTAGAAGACGATTTTCGGGGATCGTAAGATTGAAATTGGATTCCCAAGTAAAATTGTTGGTTTTAATGGGTGTAGCTCTGAATTCAAACTCCCAACCTTTGTTCTCAACAGTTGCCGCTAAGTTAGCCTGAACGGATGTAAAGCCCGTAGTAGCCGGCAATGGAAGTCCAACGAGTTGATTATCTGATCTGTTTCTAAACCAGGAGATATTCATTCCAATAGCATCAGAAAAAAATGAAGTTTCAAGGGCAAATTCCAGCTTTTTTGTTTTTTCCCAGCTAAAGTTACCATTGAACAGCCTGGTGGGTACAAGCCCTACTACTCCATTATAAATACTTGATGAAGCTACTGAATAGGTGTCTCTGAATTGAGCATCACCAATATTATCACTTCCTGCAATACCGTAACTGCCTCTCAGTTTCCCAAAACTTAACCATTTTCTGTCTGCCAAAAAGTTCTCTTTGGAAAATAACCAGGCTGCTCCTATGGCTCCAAAGTTGGCGAATCTATTATTGGGTCCAAATCTGCTGGAACCATCTCTTCTTGCGGTAAGATTAACAATATACTTACTGTCAAATTGATAGTTTATTCTTCCGAAGGCTGCAATATATTTATAATCTGTGGAAATAATATCCGAGAATATTTTTGTTTTTGCTGCATTAATATTCATCATTAATGCATTGCTTTCAAATCCTGAACCCTGAATAGAAGACTGTTTTGACTCCAAAGAATTAACAGTAGCTCCCAGTAGAACACTGACTTTATTTCTTCCCAACACAAAGTCCCCGGTAATCTGTGGTTCCACGTTATATGAAAATGAGGAAAATGAACTCGTGAAGGTACTTGACCCATTTGAACTCGTAAAGTTAAAGGCAGGATTATACCTTGTATGAGGTCGCAGGTTAAATTCTTCAAAATTCTGATAATTGAATCCTGAATTAATGTTAAAATTAATGTTTGGAAAAAGCTGATAAGACACATTTAAACTGTTGCTGATCTGCTTGGTATCGTTTTGATAAGTAGCTAATGTTGATGCTATGGGATTGGTAAAGGTGTTATTTTGCCAATTCAATGAGCCATCAACATTATAAAGCGTAGGAGCATTGGGGCTCAAAGACAAACCGATATTGGTCATATCTTCATTAATGACATTATTGAACTGCTGCGAAAAATTATTTGCAAGAGCAATATTCAGCTTTTTATCTTTCGATCTGTGGGTAAATCCCATTGATAAAACATTATTCTTATACTGATAATCAGCTGGGTAAACCGTTGTCTGTTCATTATGGGTAACATTGATCCGGTAAGTCCATCCGTCTGAGCCTCCCGATAGTCCCACATTGGTATTCGACGTTGTTGCTGTTTTACCTGTTAATTCTTTCTGCCAATCGGTAGAGCGGGATTGATCCCATGCACCATTGATATCGTAAGCCGTAGCCGGCAACATTAAAATATTGTCATTGGCAAATGCAGATTTTCTCATCTGGATGTATTCTGCGGTATTCATCATTTTCATCCTTGATGCTACACTGCTGAAAGCCAGACTTGAATTAACCGTGATACTGGATTTATTCTTAATTCCTTTTTTAGTTGTAATTAAGATCACACCATTAGCTCCCCTGCTTCCATAAATAGCAGTGGCATCAGCGTCTTTTAAGATTTCCAGGCTTTCAATGTCATTGGGACTTATGCTATTCAACGGGTTGATATTTCTGAATGGTAAGATCTGTGCAGAAAATGTTGAGGTAACTGATGTGGCCATAGGCACTCCGTCTAAAACATATAGAGGCTGATTTCCGTCCACAGGACTATTGGATAGGGTTCTGAGACTGTTTCTTCCTCTGATCTGTACATCATAACCGCCACCTGCAACTCCTGTGCTTTGAGTAATGTTAACCCCTGCCATTCTACCCTGCGCCGCTGAAAGAACATTGGTGACTGGCTGATTCTCTATATCTTTTGCTGAAACTTTGGCGATACTACCGGTTCTTTCTCTGTCTCTAACCTTGTAGTAGCCTGCGTTGAGAATAACTTCTTCGATTCCCTTTACTTTCTGTTCTAAGCTGACATTTACGACGGTCTGATTATTTGCTGTAATTTTTACTTCTGCATAATCAGGATGTCTGAACAATAGGATGGGATTTTCTGTATTAACCTCCATTCGGTAGGTTCCGTTATTGCCGGTAATGGTTACTTGGTCGCTTCCTTCCTGAGAAATGACAACTCCCGAAAGTGGTTTGTCTGACGAAGTTACGGTACCGGAAATGGTGCGTGTTTGAGCCTGTGTATTGATACTTACTGTTGTCAGCATAAGGCCAAAGAAAATACCTCCTATATTGTAATAGGATTTTTTCATAGATTTGTAAAGGTTTTTAATTTAATTAATAACTGATTTCAGCTCTTTCCCTTAGGTCTCCAAACTGTATGGGAAGGGGCTTTTTCTTTTTTCTTCTGATTTTAATTTTGCTATTGTTGATTCATGTGGATAATGTAAAGACTTTCCTAATGCCCTTTGGTATGAAAAAGGACTGGTGAGGTTCTGCAAGCAGTGACCGCAAGGCACCGGAAAGAATTTAATATGAATGAAATCTGTGTCCCAAGTTGGCATTTTATTGCCTCAATAGGTTGTACCCTCCTATTGTATCGTGCATGATACTATTTTGTAAGCAGGGCTTAGATTGTAATGTAGAGTGAACGAACAGCATTGGAATTAAAAACAGCGTGGACTCACTACATCATCGCTTGTACTAGAGGTATCGCCAAACACCTTGCAACAAACTCCGTAAGTGAGCCCACGCCGAAGCGTGAGCTACTTTACTTATGGTCTCGTTGCATTTGTTTTGAAAATTGGCGATTTTCTAGTACGAGGTTCTAAGCAATAGCTTCTATAATTCTTTGAAGTATCGCAAAATTACTTTAATAAGTAATTTGTTCCAAATATAATAAAAATATTTATCATTACCGAATTCGGTAATGATAAATATTGTAATAAATGTGAAATTGCAATAAACAGTGCAATTATGAGTGAATTTAAGACTAACGAAATCAAGAAATTAGTCGCTGAAAGAATTAAAGAAATTAAAGGTGATATGCCTTATTCTAAAATTGCGGCCAAGTGCAATATTACCGCGGCGCGAATTAGTGATGTGTCAAATGATAAGATAGATTGTCAATTAAGCACTTTTATTGAAATAGCAACTGGTTTACGTATTCATCCTAAGGAGCTATTTGACATAGTTTTTGATTTTAAAGAATATTATTCAGAATTAGATAATTGAATCTTAATGAGAGTTTCGAGTTTATGGAAGGCTAAAAAAAATGAATGAATTATTTATATGTATTAGCAAACCTGAAGCAATTTTTAAATTTAATTGAATAAAAAACAATAATTATCTTAATATATGAAAATAATCGATGAACTTAAAACTGGAAACATTTTTGAGCTGGCAAATACGAGTCATATTCCTATCGAAAGTATATTTAGCACAAAAGATTAAAAAAAATCTCTAAGAATTCCATTTTGTCAATTTTATCTACTAAAGAAAATTACAATTATTCAAAACCGAAGTTAATTTGATGTTATTTTACCTACCCTACTAAATTGGATAAATCTTAATTTAAAACGTGTATATTTTCTAATAAGATTATTGAGAGGAGAGAACTAAAAAAAGTTTTTGCATATAAATTCCTTGGAACATACAAAGTTATTAAACTGAATAGAATGCTTTGATTTTTATACTTTTGCAATACCTGTCAATGGATGAAAAGGTAAAACTTAATTAAAAACTAAAGTTGTTGACGGTATTAAAACAGAATTGAATTTTAGTATTCAATCTAAAAAAATTTGCTATAACTAATGATTACTAAAGAAATACTCGAAAAAAGACAAATTGGTATATATATAGCCACACTTTTAATAAGTGCTATTATTGGACTGAATTGGGGTAATAGCAAAATTCTTGAGACACTATACAATTGAACCAGTTATTGGAATTTTGCTTTATAGTATGTTTTGTCAGATACCATTTTTGAAACTAAAAAAAACATTTCAAAATCCGTCTTTTTTTAAAGCTCTTTTACTTGGAAATTTCGTACTGATACCATTACTTGTTTGGGTTTTAATAAATATATTTCCTGTAACAATTGTAATTAGTGTTGGCGTTCTTTTAGTTCTTTTGACACCTTGTATAGATTATGTAATTGTATTTACGTTCTTAGGAAAAGGTGATTCTCAATCTGTCCTAGCTTCAACACCCTTATTATTTATCATTCAGATGTTGTTGTTACCCTTATTTCTATGGATTTTCTTGGGAAGAGAAGTAATCAACATAATCCAAATTACTCCTTTTGTTAAATCTTTTATTTACTTGATAATTATACCTTTTATATTATCAGTTTTAACGCAGACAGCTTCAAAAGCTAACAATAAAATAGGAAATACAATAATGGACTTTTCGAGCTGGTTGCCAGTTCCATTTATGGCGTTGACATTTTTTGTTGTTACTGCGTCTCAAATTTCATCACTTTACAATAATCCTGAACCGATTTTAACTGTTATCCCTATTTATATTGCATTTGCCATATGTGCGCCATTTATTGGTATGCTATCATCCAAAATATTTAAGGTAAATCTTTATGGAACAAGGGCAATAGCTTTTTCGACAAGTACGAGAAATTCATTAGTTGTTTTACCTCTAGCACTTTCTCTTCCTTCCCCCGATAATCAATTAGTTGGAGTGGTAATTGTAACTCAGACCATTGTAGAAATTCTCTTTGAACTGATTTATATCAAAATTATTCCTTACATTATAAGAAGATAATCGAATTAGCTTTGCAGTTAATTTGAAATCTTATTATATTTTAAAAAACGAGTTAAGAAGTTTCTTTGCATTCTATGCAAAAAACAAGGTCGCTTTGATTGTAAAAATTTAGATATTTGTATAAAAAAAAAAATATCTTGTCCTAAAAGACCAACAATTTTTCAGATATCTTAATAAAAACATCACAAAGTAATGATATCAAAACACTAATACATCTTTTTGTTTTTATATCTATACCTAGATTACTTATATACAACCTACATCTCTTTTACTCAAGCTAAGAAACAGTCTTCAGCTATCAATCTCGATAATTCTGTTTCTAATTTTGCAATATTTAACTATGAAATCAACTCATTTAGTTCCGAAACATTGATTTTTTTTTAAATCAAACAATGCACACAGATCAGCGGTTTTCTGAAACTGTTATTTGTTCTGAAAATAACTATGCATTGTTTGAATTAGTATAATTAAGGTTCTGTTATTGTAAACATTTTTAATAGTTCATTTTTCCAGCTGCTATTTAGTATGTAAATGCCATTCCTACACCAAAACCCATATCACTATCATAATGTGTACGGATACCAATGTTTTTGGTAATGATGTATCTAAGTTCTGCCATATATTCCATATCAGTGTTTACCATAAAGCCTGCTCTTAATCTTTTTGAAATCGGAATATCTTCACGCATTAATGACAGACGTACAATGCCATCGTGATAGACTTCTGCCTGAAAATTAACCAACATTGGCAAAGTGTACATAAAACCTAGACTAAAAGCTCTGCGTGTATCTTTTTCATTTTTCTGTCCAAATAAATTTGTTTCGTGCTCATCCATACCCATTTTTCGGTAACGCCAATCATAACCGATGAATGGCATAAACCATTGCATTTTACCAATGTATCTACCTAAGTGTGTTTCTACTTCATAACCGTGCATATCATTATAACCTAGACGCCATTCTGTACCTAAACTCCATCTTGCGTTCTGAAGCATTGCGTCACCATCATTTCCATTGGTTGCAAAATCATTCTGTGCCATAAAATGAGGCATATTACTCTCTCGCTGCAACATATTATATGCCTTCTCTTTGTCAGGTAAATTAGGATTTTGATAATCGTCCACTGCAAAAACTCTGTTCATTCCGGACATCATATGATAAAGGATATGACAGTGAAAAAACCAATCTCCTTCTTCATTCGCTAAAAACTCAATGGTATCTGTTTCCATCGGCATAATATCCAACACATTTTTCAGTGGAGATTTTTCGCCTTTACCGTTAATCACTCTGAAATCGAACCCGTGTAAGTGCATAGGATGTCGCATCATAGAATTATTATAAATGGTAATACGTAGAATTTCACCCTTTTTGACAGGTATTTTATCAACTTCTGAAAGAATTTTATTATCCATACTCCACACATAGCGGTTCATATTTCCGGTAAGTGTAAATTTTAATTCCTTTACCGGAGCATCTTTGGGAAGTTCTGTATTATAGGGCGATTGTAGCATTGCATAATTCAGGGTTTTGATTTCTCCTAAAGCATTTGCATTGTAACGGTTGGGGTCGTTATCCATATTCATACTCTCGTGCTTGCTATGGTCTGGTTTTTTCCCTGACAATCCCGTAATTTCAGGATACATCACAACATTCATATCCATTTGATTCAGGCTCATTTTCATTCCCATATCATCTAAATCACCATTCATCTTCATCATATCGTTCATCATCTTCATCCCTTCAAAATATTTCAATCTTGGAAGCGGTGATATTAATTGTTTGATACCATTACCCACAAAATAACTTGCTGATTGTGTGCGGTCTTCGGTAGTGGCCGAAAACTCATAGGCAACGCCGTCATCAGGAATGGTTACTACAATATCATAAGTTTCGGAAACTGCAATGATTAATCTATCAACCTCCAGAGGCTCTACATCGTTTCCATCATTGGCGACTACTGTAATTTTACCTCCTGCATATCGTAACCAAAAATAGGATGAAGCCCCGCCGTTTGATACCCTTAGTCTTACTTTATCTCCGGCTTTTAGTGCTTTTCCATCAACGGTTTTTAAATCGGTAGTAGGATTACCGTTGATTAATATCTTATCATAATAGACATCGCTTACGTCCATTGCCAACATACGTTTCCATTCATTGGTTAATTTTGTTTTAAAATGTCCTTCTCTAATAGCTTCCGCATAAGATTGTGTTGCTCCTTTTTTTATAGCCGCCCAATCGTTGGCATTATGCAGCATTCTATTAATGTTATTGGGATTTAAATTTGTCCATTCGCTTAAAATGATGGGCACAGTTGGCAAATCATCTATTCCTTCTCTAAAGGTTGTATCATCATCACGCTTTTTCATTATAAAACTTCCGTACATCCCAATCTGCTCTTGCAAGCCCGAATGTGAATGATACCAATGTGTACCGTGTTGGATAATTGGGAAACGATAAGTATAAGTTGTACCTGCCTTAATGGGCTTTTGAGTAAGCCAAGGCACGCCATCTTCCTTATTGGGTAAGAACACACCGTGCCAATGCAATGATGTGCTTTCTTTTAATTGGTTATGTACTACAATTTCGGCTGTATCGCCTTCAGTAAATGTTAATGTAGGCATTGGAATTTGACCATTTACGGAGATGGCTCTTTTTTCTTTACCTGCATAGTTTACAAGGGTATCTTTAACAAATAAATCGTAGCGAACAGTTTTTGGTGCAGTGGCTTCTACCCTTCTTTTTAGAGTTCGAGGCATTTCAATAGGCATCGACATATTCTGCATTTTGTCTACCTTTTTTGGCTGCTCCTTTGTGAGATTCGGCATTCCAACGTTCTCTTTGTTTGATGACTGTTTTACCGTTTTAGCCTTTTCTTTTATTAATTTCATACCACACTTTGGGCAGTTACCTGGTTTCGTGGCATGTATTTCGGGATGCATTGAGCAAGTATAAGTTATTTGCTGAAACTTTTCTTTACTCATATCCATAGCTTTCATATCTTGTGCTTGTAAACAGGAAAATGCAGAAAGGATGAATAATATTAGTGTTATCTTTTTCATTGATTATTTTTATTGATTTTAAAAAAATTGCATTTATGGCAACATTGCGTGGTTTTCTGCTTTATATTTTACGCATTGTTTTTAATTTATGGTCGAAAGGCTATCGGCTGTCTTGCTAATCCAATCTATGACGATTTTTTTTTGCCCCCGTGAAAGCTTTGCATTGCTATGCAATATTTTATAAGAAGCTAACGGCATTTCATCGTTTTTAATTTGGTTTGCTATTCCTTCCAATTTACTTATTTGCCTTCGCCTACCTAAATTGCCAAATTCACTAAAGTTTAATTTTTCTTTTCCTCTACCAATATGCCTTTTCATAAACAATGCCATAGGTTGAATATCCGAATACCAAATATTTCTTGTGTTGTTACTGTGGCAATCGTAACATGCATTTTGTAAAATGCTTTGGACATTTAATGGAACGTCATAAACTTTTTCAAAATCTGTTTCGTAAACCTGCCCCTTGTTTACATTGAGGGCAGGCTGGTAAAACTGTATAGCAATAAAAATAAACAGCACTATAGGCAAAATTATCTTTAATACTTTTTTCATTTTAGAATTCCTTTTTCACAGAACCGCAGGTAAGCATTTGGCTACCGTAATAAGGATTTTTAATTACCTTTGCTTCGCTAATCCAAACAGCTCCTTTACCATCATTATACATTGGGCAGAAGTCTTGATACAATTTTTGAGTAGAGCCAAACAATGTGATAAGGTCTGAAATATCTTTACTCATTAATGCCAAATGCTCTCGTTGGTGACCTATTTTTCCGGCATTGGCACCAATATGTTCGGCATGTTCTTTGGCATCGTCAGCAATGTCCATATATTTTTTGTACTTGTCGGCAGGAATGGCTTTCATATTTATCTGATTAAATGTTACCAATAATTGCTTACCTGCATTGGCTGCTGCTTTATCATTATCTCCTACAAGTGCATTTTTTAATGCCAAATAATCTTTTATTATGGGCGCTATAGAGAAGTTTTGAACCTTGTCTTTTACATCTTGTTTTTCAACTTTTTCCGTC
This sequence comes from Chryseobacterium sp. Y16C, assembly GCF_022488405.1. Lineage (NCBI taxonomy): Bacteria > Pseudomonadati > Bacteroidota > Flavobacteriia > Flavobacteriales > Weeksellaceae > Chryseobacterium > Chryseobacterium sp. Y16C. The sequence continues at coordinate 4,230,541 of NZ_CP092711.1, read as the reverse complement.
ATCGTGTCAATTGATGCAGTTGTACTTGCTGTATCGCTTAGCGTTTGTGTTTCAACTGGTAGATTTTCGGAATTAATACTAGTATCATTAGCTTTTGTTTCCGTATTTTTATTTGATGACTCGTTGCACGAAATTGTGGCAACTGCAATTGTAGCCGTTCCTATGATGGAGAATATTAAATTTTTCATTTTAATGATTTTAAATAATAATGTGTAATTTTTTTTGTTATTTATTTTCAAATTCTTTAAGCTTTCGCTTCATAAATTCGATTTCTTCTGCTTGGGTTTTGAGTATGTCTTTTTGCAACTGTATCAGTTCGGGGTCAGTAAGGTTTGCTTTTTCAGACATTAATACTGCCGCTGCATGGTGTGGGATCATACCTTTTACAAATTCATTATCACCAACAAATAACTGCTTCCGAATACCAAACCATGAAAAGATACCTATTGCAGCTGAAAGTATGATAATACTCCAATTGATTTTCGTGTTTTCGTACATACCCTTCATTATCCATAATTCTATTATCAACATTGCAGAAACCATTAGCAAAGTCATATATAAATTATTAATGTTGGGTATAAGATTGTTTAATCCATCAATCATTGCATACATTATAAAATACATTGCTGCGAACATAACAACCGCCATAATTGCAAAGCGTTTGTACATTGCCAAAGAATGTTTAACACTATGTACTTCATTTTTAATACTAGGTTGCATTTCGTGTTTGTTTTCAATACCTTCCATAATTCCGTGGTTATTTGTTGTTTATGATTTCTTGTACGCTGCCACAGGTAAGCATTTTAGAGCCATAATATGGATTCTTAATCGCTTCTTCCTTGCTCAGCCAATTTGCTCCTTTCCCGTTATTATACATCGGGCAATGCTGATAATATACAGGGATCTCCTGCTTTGATGCCTTAGCCAACTCATACATATTCTTAGAAAGCAAAGCGAATGCTTCCTTTTGTTGTGCAACATTTTTAGAAGCAGCAATCTTTTCGGTATTTGAAGTCAAGTCTTTCATTACTTTCATCCAAACGGTATGCTCTTCGGTAGAAAGTTTTACCATTTCTATCGCTTTGATGGCTTTCACCAATTCGGCAGCTTTTGTGGATGAATTGCCTGCATCAGTTTTTACCAAAGCATCTTTCACTGAAAAATAATTATCAAAAATAGTTTTCAATTGTGGTGCATTTTGGGCATCGGCAGTTTTTGTTGTTGCCATTTCGTTATGATTTGCGTGTTCGTTTTTCATATCCATACCTGCATCATTAGATTTTGCGACCGGTTTTAATTCCCTGCTGTATTGACAACATCCTGAAAGTTTAGCATACACATCATCCGGAGCTAAAAACTTTTCGCTGTCATAGCCTGCCAAAGCAATACGTTTCAATATTTCATCCTGATTGGTCTTACCGCTGTCATAAGTGAGTTTAGCTATTTTTGTGTCTTCATTCCATTCTACACTGGCTACCTTATTCACATTGCCTGCTTTTTCGATAGTGGCTTTACACATACCGCAATTGCCGTAAATTTTCACGGTTTCTGTTTTCGCATTCTTGAGTTGTGCGAAACTGTTTATTGATGATAGTAATACGGCGATTACCACCATTATTTTTGATAATGATTTCATTTTGAAAATTTTTAATTTAATAAGAAATACAAAAGGGGTGCGAAAACCGGATTTGGTTTTCGACAAGACATAACTTTGGCTGTAAAGCCTCCGTTTTAGCCTATTTTAGGTGGTTGCCAAATGGATGAGTAACCTAAAGAATAGTTGACTTGTTCAAACCCGAATTTTTGCTTTTTGTTTTCAGCAAAAGGGTCTGTTATATTTAAATCAAATGGTATTAGTAAGCTGACAAAAGATGAAGTAGTACTGCATCTGCAAGAGCTGTGTTTACAATTGCCATCGCAGTTGTTACCATCGTCACATTTTTTATCTGACTTGTACTTGCAACTGTCTTTGTAGTGCAATTTTTCAGATTTTTCTTTTGAGCAGGATTTTTTTTCAGTGCTTGTTGATTTTTTGGAACAGGCATAGCTTTGAAAGGGTATCAAAAAGAAACCCAAACAAAATAGTGTTATCACACTCGTATATATTCTTAAATTTTTCAACATAACAAATTTACAAATAAAAATATATTTTCAACAGCTTAGCTATATATATTTCAACTTCTTAGTAAAATTTCACCCAATGCTCTTGATTAAAAATTTAAATTATCCAATAAAAAATTGAAACTCTCATACTTAAATTCCTCACCTATTATTTCATTTTATCTTTTATATATAAGATATTTTTGCGTAAAAAATATCTCCCAAAAATTAAAAATAGGTAGAAATTCCGAAACTGAAGCCTGTCGTGGTTGATGAAGGATTTGCAAAAACATCTTTTTGTTTCTGAAATCTGTAATTAATTCTAAAAACAGTCTGTGCATTTGGTCTTAAACTAATTGCAGGCATTACACTCCATAGGTCATCTCCAATTTTGCTGTTATTTTCTCTAAAGTGGCCTACATTCCAATCTATATATTCAAAACGGCAAGCAACATTAACAACAGCTTTTTCCCAACTTAGAATTTTTCTTTTAACTACGGGTTGCACAATATCAATAAATCCTCCATATTGTCTATCCCCATATTGCTGTGTATAAGTTTCAGGAACATCTACTTTTACCCATGCCCATTCCGCAGTAATAAAAGTTCCCAAATTTGGAAGTGTATTATTATAATCCAATGCAAATACCCTTACACTTCTTTTATCATCGATCTGGAGACCATCATCCTGAAATTTATTATAAATACCTCCCATATAAGAAACTCCAATCTCTCCTGCTTTTTTATGTCTTGTAGCAATTTTGGCGGTTAAAAGAGGGATGCCACTGTTGATTTCTTCAAAACGTTCCGGATTACTTTTGGCAGCGGGCAAATAAGTTTTGTTCTGACTATTATCAATAATTGAATTATCAAAATTTCCGGAAAGATAGGCTTCATAGCCAATCATCCAATCTGCTTTATACATTTTTCCATATAACCCAAAGCCGGCGTTGCTAAATGTTGCAGGCAACATTTGTGTTGCTGATATAGGACGATCAGTAAATTCCCATTTCGGACCATCATGATTTTGGTTGAAAGCCCCAATTGGATTCATGATAATTCCTCCTCGCAAATTAAGCAGGGGATTGAGCTCCACATCAATGGCAGCAAATTCAATATTAATCTCTTTACCACCTTCTTCCCATTCTAGTTCACTAAGAAATTTTATTTTGGACGAAATTGAAGAAGATACGAAAAGTGTCGTTCTTCGTAATTGAAATTGATGTCCTTCTGATACGCCGTCGGTACTGATGTGCTGCCAGTTGACTTCTGCATAGCCTCCGATAGAGACAGGTACTTTTCCTAGGCCTAAGAAAGGGCGTGTGTAGACAGCATCCATATTTAAAGATTGGGCGCTGTCTGCAGGAATTCTTTTTAATAGCTCAGTATCGACCTGTGCTATGGTTGTTTGAAATATTAAAAATACAGTAAGGTAGAGGATTTTTTTCATACGGGTTTCTTTAAAGAAATTTTCAAAAAATCGAATTCTATGTACACCGGAAATTTTCTTAGTGCCCTATCAGCAGGGCCATTTTGTACATGCCCTTTATTGGTAAATTCGCTACCGTGTGCAGGACATTGGAGCTTGTCTCCAAACACTTGTAATTGGCTTCCCTGATGGCTACATTGCATCCATAGTGCCTCATATTCGGTTTCTGAAAAACGAAATACGCAGATAGGATATTTCAGGATATCATTTTGAATGATGATATAAGAACGTTTTTTATCTGGATATTTTGCTTCCACAAAATCTACCAAAGGCAATATAATGTAATCTTCTTCAATTGTTCCAGCAACTATTTTATTGCTTATACACCCTGAAAGAACGATAGGAAGTGCAGTAAGCCCCAAACAGGCAAAACCACATTTTTTTATAAATTCAAGTCTGTCCACTTTTATAATGATTTTAAAAATTTAATAATAGCTTCTTTCTCCTGAGATAATAACTGCATGTATTTATTTTTGCTATTTGTAGCTTCTCCACCATGCAGTTGTATAGCTTCCTCTATACTTTTTGCTCTACCATCATGCATTAAGAAATATTGCCCCCCTTGTGATTTTGGTGATAAACCCAGTCCCCACAATGCAGGAGTACGCCATTCATAGGTCTTTGCAGATCCTTCTGTATATCCATCATCCAAAGCATTGCCCATATCATGAAGCAATAGATCTGTGTATGGGTAAAACTTTTTATTTGATAATGCTGAAATTGAAGATGATGAAGTTTTTAATTCCGGGACATGGCATTTAATGCAACTTATTTGGGTAAATAGAGCCTGCCCCTGCTTAACACTATTGTTTTCTGGATCTCGTTGAATCGGCGTTTTTAATGTACGCAGATAAAATACGACATCTGCAATGGTTTTGTCAGAGACCTCTGGGTCAATGTTCATTCCTGAATAAACATCTTGAGGATTAAATGTTGAAGCAATGCCCATATCTTGATTATAGGCATTAACAGTCTGTTGAAGTAAGCTGTATGTGGATGCTTTTTTACCAAATCGTCCAATATACTTTCCTTCTTTTGGGATAGCAAAGGGGAATGGCGCTTGATACCCTGGAAGCACTATGTAATTTGGAACTCCTGAAATCCCATCATTATCTGCATCAAAAGGATCAGCCATTGCCAAGATATCTGTATCGGATACCAATTCAATAAAACCCAATCCTGTATTTGCAGGCGGAGTAAATTTGGAAAATGTCGCTCCGAAAGGAATTGTCTCCGGAGTAAAACCCGGTATCGCTCTATTCTGTAATTGGGGACCACCTAAATGTAAAAATAAATTACCTGTTTCGTCAACCTGCCCAAAACGAGTCAGCGTAGAAAAAGGTGTGCCCTTTCCGTCACCGGCATGACAACTGCCGCAACTTGTTGCTACAAATGTAGGCCCAAGCCCTTTTTCAACTGTGAAAATTTCATCATTAAAAGCTATATCTCCTTTTAAAAATTGCTGGTTTTCAGCATAAGACAAACCCTCAATTGGACCATCTAGTAATTCACCTTCGTCTATTGCTTCCGGATGAAGGTTATCACAAGCCTGCACGATAATAAAAACAAGATAGCAAAGTACAAAAACAGATAAATATCTTTTACTCACGATTATTTTTTTTACAAATATAAATAAATTGTTAGACTAATCTAACAATTTGTTTATATTAATCTAATTTTACTGTGATATTTAATCTGGATTTCGGTTTTTGAACTTTTATCTTATTTAACACAGAGTCATATTCCAAAAATTTTAAAAGAGTTCTACTCAGAGTAATCGTAATAGAAGATTTTTATAGTGTAAGAAACGGAGGTATAATTCTGTCCAAACTTTTTTTGGCGACGCATACAATTAATTACTAGATTAAAAAAGCAAAGAGGCTGTCCGAAAAGTTTGGACAGCCTCAATTTTTGCTGGTTTTATTTGTGCCCCAATACAGGAGGAGTATATGAATATTTGATTCTCAGAAGGTTTATCTGACTTTTAGGACACTTCCTTTTGCTTTTTTAATCTTCTATAATAAATTTTGTATTGCTATTATCTAATTTAAGAAAATAAACTCCTTTTGGTAGATTTTTCAAATTAACTGTATTCCCATTCTCAAATGGTTTTTCAATTGTTTGAACATTTTGTCCAGCAGAATTAATAATTAATGCAATTTTAAATTTTTTCAAATCTTTTTCGCCAGTTACTCTTAAGACATTTCCTCTAACTGGATTTGGAACAATGGTTAGATTTTTAGATATTGATGAAACATCATCTACACCCATATAAGCTCCCCAAATCAGCGCAACAAATTCAGGGCGGTCTATATATGGATTCCTATTTCCCTGATATGTGAAAGCTGCATTATTTCGTGCTATTTCAAAAGCTGAGACTGGATCTCCATCATTCCACGCAAGTAATTGTTTGAGTTCCCAAGTTTGAAGACCTGGAAATGCCACAGAGCCTAAAATGTTTCCATTGCTGAAACCAGAAAGTTGTGTTTCATATCTTGTTACAAAATATAAAATCATTCTTGCAATATCTCCCTTAAATTCATCTATTGGTTCAAAAACAGTACCTGCGTAGCCTGCGGAAGCCGAACTTCCTAATTTTGAGCCATTTAATGAAGTAAAAGAAACCGTTCCTACTTTTCCAAATGGGTAATTTGATCGCATTCCGTTTACTTTGCCATCAGTTGGTGTCACAAAATGGACATCAGATCTCATTGGTAAGTTTTGATTAAATAAGCTTTGTGGTACTACGTGCTCCCTGTTATAACAATCTCCTTCACTGCTGTAATTACCACACTGGTTAGAACCGTGGTTATAGTTGTATGGATCTGATCCAAGTGGATTTTCTGAATACATATCCATTACAGTTCCGTCGTTTTCATAAAAATAATCTCGGTCTGTAGTTTGAAATGCATTTAATAATCCTGCATACCCTTTGTCTTGGTGCCCATTGGTAATTATTGTTTTAAGTTTTGATTTTAGGGTTGCTCCAGAAAGACCTGCTGTTCCGTCATAATAATTCGTTGGTGCTTGTGCAGAGATTGTACAAAATACAAAGCCCGTCAAAAGATTTAGTAATAATTTTTTCATGCTAATGTTAAAAAATAAAAGGTTAATAAAAGTTGTTTGAATGAATTTTTGTTTGGAAAATATTGTTTGGAGAATACTTAAGTATTATTCAGAAAATGATACATTGTATTTTAACTATTTAGAGTGTGTTTGATGGTTAGATGGTCTGGGATGAATTTTTGTATACTTAACACTAAATTTATAAGTCTGATGTATTATTAGCAAAAGAAAAAAAAGGGCACAACATATCAGATAAAAGATATCCTTTGAGGAAACCCTATGTTTACTATTACGTATTGCTTTTCTTTTTAATGTCCTTTTAAAACTCATTATATTACTTTTAAAAGGACAATTGATAGTTTAGCCCCATCATATTCGTTTTATCAAATTTTTGATAAAATGGCGAAATCATCGAAGCAGACTTACCCTTGCTGATGTTAAACAAAGAATTGATTTTGGGATATAACCAATAAGCTAGTTCTGTTGACAATATCCCAACTCCAGCACCTGCAAATACATCAGTTACCCAATGTTTGTTATTGATTACCCGGTATACACTTGTAAAAACCGCAAATGAATATCCCGATATTCCAAGCCAGTAATTGGTGTCCTTATATTCACGGAATAAAAAGTGGGCAGTCGAAAAGGCAACAGCAGCATGTCCCGAAGGAAACGACATATTATTGGATTTATCAGGTCGCTCTTCTCCGATTAATTTCTTACTTGGAAGTACAATAGCCGCTGTCAAAGCCTGGCTGGTTGCAAAAATAATTGTTCTTTCTTTAAAATTATGTTTACCCTTCATCCCTGCTAAATTCAAGGCATACACCATTGCAGCAGGGACGTACTGTGTATAATTATCCAGTTTTGAATTGGACAAATTATGTTCGTTCACTTCTCCCCTAACATCACGATCTATTTCTTTCATCTGAGGAACAGCAAAACTGATGGCTCCGGCTGTAATCAAGCTTGCCGGGATAATTAATTTCTTGTAACTTAATTGATGATGTTTCAGATCAGATACCTCTAAAGAATCATAGTAATCTACAGTATTTAACTTCAGACTGTCTTGTGCTGAGGCTAAACAACAAATCTGCATCAATATTATGAGCATATATTTTTTGAATAAATTTGTCATGGGAATATGCATTTTGATTTAATTTCTGTAATTATTTCTGAACATAGTTATTGCTGTTCCGATATAAAATCGGAATAAAAACAATAGAATTATATTGATTTAAAGATTAGTTAGATATTGGAGGCTGGTTTAAAAACTTCATTTTATTTATTGAATTACAGTATTTAAAAAAATCTGAAAAGTAATTATTCAAATTTCATTTTCTGAATTCTTACGGCATTCAGAATAGCAATAAGTGAAACTCCTACATCAGCAAAAACAGCTTCCCACATCGTTGCCAGCCCTCCGGCTCCCAGAACAAGTACAATTGCTTTCACTACAAATGCTAGGATGATATTCTGCCAAACTATCTTTTTTGTCTGTTTGCCAATATTAATTGCAATAGGAATTTTTGACGGTTTATCATCCTGAATTACGACATCGGCTGTTTCAATAGTCGCATCACTTCCTAATCCACCCATAGCAATTCCTACGTCACTCAATGCAACCACTGGTGCATCATTTACCCCGTCACCAACAAATGCAACGCTCTCTTTTCTTGCTTTAATCTCTTTAACTTTATTGACTTTGTCTTCCGGAAGTAAATCTCCAAAAGCATTATCAATTCCTATCTTATGCGCAACATATTTAACCACACTACTCTTATCCCCACTGAGCATGGTCACCTTAACATTAAGATTATGAAGTTTTTTGATTGTAATCCCTGCATCTTCTTTTATGCTGTCTGCAATAGTAATAAGGCCAGCAAATTTTCCTTCATATGCTATTGCGATGATAGTATAAACAATTGTGGAAGGGTCAATATCATATTTAATATTGAATTTATCCATTAGCTTAAAATTACCTACCAACAAATCTTTTCCGTTCACAGTCGCTATAAGACCGTGACCTGCAATTTCTTCCGTATTCTCAAGATTGATAGAACTATCAATTTCTCCAACATACTCATGAATAGCGGTTGCGACAGGATGCGTTGACTTACTCTCCAGTGCATTTACCAGCTTAAGAATTTCGTCCTGGTCAAAACCTGGCAGAATTTTAACTTCCTGAACTTTAAAAACACCTTCAGTCATTGTTCCGGTTTTGTCCATTACAACGTTTTGTATCTCAGCAATTTTATCGAGAAAATTACTTCCTTTAAATAAAATCCCATTTCTGCTTGCGGCACCAATCCCTCCGAAATATCCTAAAGGAATCGATATTACCAATGCACAAGGGCATGAGATCACTAAAAATACCAGCGCACGATACAACCAATCTCTAAATACATAATCATCAACAATGAAATATGGTACAACGCAGATTAAAATTGCCAATAAGACGACTATAGGTGTATATATACGAGCAAATTTTCTGATAAAAAGTTCTGTAGGTGCTTTTTGTGATGTGGCATTCTGTACCAATTCCAAAATCTTACTTAATTTACTATCTTCGTAAGCAGTAGTGATTTTTACTTGTGCGACGCTCGTCAGATTGATCATTCCTGCTAAAACTGACTCCCCTTTGCTTTTCGTATCTGGTTTACTTTCGCCTGTTAAAGCAGCGGTGTTAAAGGATGCCGAATCACTTAGCAATTCACCGTCCAACGCTAATTTTTCACCAGGTTTCAATTGAATAATCTCTCCTATTTTAGCTTGTGCAGCTTTTATAGTTTTAGGAATATTATTCTCCAAAATTGTAACCTCATCTGGGCGCTGGTCAAGTAAAGCTTTAATATTACTCTTAGCCCTTGTAACTGCGAGAGTTTGAAAGGTCTCTCCTACAGCATAGAACAACATTACAGCAACACCTTCAGGATATTCTGCGATAATAAATGCGCCGACAGTAGCAATGGTCATCAGTAAAAATTCCGAAAAGACATCACCTTTTACGATACTTTCAATAGCTTCTTTTATAACAGGAAGGCCAACAGGAGCATAAGCAGCCACATACCATATTGTCCTAATCCATCCATTAAACCATTCAATTTTCACGTAATTATCAAATACTATTCCCGTTAATAGAAGCACCAGTGATATTACTGATGGTAAAAACATTTGAAAAATAGTCTTATCCGTGCTTCCGTGGTCGTGCCCGTCTTCATCGTTATGATCATGATCATGCCCGTCGTTCGCTGTATGTTTCGATTTTTCCAGGAGATTATCAGCCTTTTTATCAATCTTTTCCTCTTGTGCAGAGCAGCATAGCTGTTTGCCCTCTGCGTCATACTTGTGAATGTGTTCCATAATATTTTGATTAAATGTTTACATTTTTAAATCTTAAAGTAAGCTAAACGTCGTTTCCTTCATCATGCTTACTTTTGTTTGAAATATTACTTTTTATTATCTTTCTAAACCATGTGAATTTATTAAGAGATAATAATATGTAAATTAAAACGGTAGAAAATATAGCCAGTACATACATATTGAGAGCAACTGCAGAGCCGACTGCCGCCGTAGCCCATAAGGCAGATGATGTTGTCAGCCCCATAAGACTGTTGCTTTTATCCTTAAAGCTCAAACCTGCGCCGATAAAGCCGAGTCCCGTTGCTATCGCAGCGAGCATTCGTGCAATAGCAGATTTATCATCTGTAAGGTGAGATGCAATTGCAACAAACAGACACGAAGCCAAGGTAATTGCACCAAAAGTTCTGATTCCCGCATCTTTATGGGATGTTTCCCTCTCAAAACCTATAATACAACCTAATACTATTGACAAAAAGAGTTTAGCTGCAATAATTAACTCAAAGCGGAGATCCATATTCATATCAATTATTTTTTTTATTCTGCTTCAAACCATTATTTTTATAAAGGTAATAGGCTGTTTGATAATTGGCAATTGCCCTTCTTATTATTTCCGGCTTAGGTAATACAGCAATCTGATCGTTTTTTCCTTGTATATATTTAAAAGTCTCAACTTTTTGTTGGGGTGAAAGGATGACGAGATCATCATTCTCCATATAGGCAAGTTTTTGGTAAGTTCCCACAAATATTCTGGGAATATAGTTGTCGCTAATTACATTTTTCCCATACAGATTGCTTGTATATTTCCATCCTAAAAAGTTAAATAAAGTAGGATACAAATCAATTTGAGAACACATTTTATCGATTTTCAAAGACTGCTTGTCCTGAAGATTTACAATCATCGCGGGAATGTGGTATTTTGATATATCAATTTCATTTTTCCCGGCGCTGCTAGCACAGTGGTCTGCAACAATAACAATAACAGTATTTTTATACCATGGCTTATTTTTTATCTTTTTCAGAAATGCTCCTATTGCATAATCTGTATATTTAACTGCTCCTTCTCTTCCTGAACCAGAGGGAATATCAATTTTACCATCCGGATAGGTGAACGGTCGGTGATTTGACGTAGTCATAACAAAGTCGTAGAAGGGTTTGCCACTTTTATATTGCTGATCTGATTTTCTGATTACCTCATTGTAAAGATCCTCGTCACATATCCCCCATGCGTTTTCGAAAGTAATATTTCTATCATCGATTGAAGTTCTTGGCGCAAGATAGTTTTCCCTTGCAAATGCATTTCTGTTTCTATCAATAATGTTATATCCGTTATTCCCAAAATACTTGTTCATATTATCAAAATATCCGTCCCCTCCGTAAAAAAAACTTGTATCATAACCCTGCTCACTGAAAATTGACCCTATTGTTGTCAGCTGGTCATTATTTTTTCGTCTGACGATACTATTACCTGGTGTAGGTGGTATTGCGAGAGAGAGAGCTTCCATTCCTCGAACCGTCCTCGTACCTGTAGCATACATATTTGTAAATAAAACACTTTCTTTTGCAAGCGAATCCAATACCGGAGTTATATCCTGATTATTTCCAAAAGTTTTCATGAAATCTGCACTGAAACTTTCCATTGTAATCATAATTACATTAGGTCTTTGTATAGTTGCTGTGGTAGGTTTAATTTTTCTTTCGATTGAGAAACTGTTCTGCAGAAATATTGAACTGCTGTCTTTCAAATCATTTTTAATAATCTTAAAAGCATCCTTATTATCCATAAGTTGATAAAAATGATCGTAATTGATTTCATTATTATTATAAGCAGAAAAGAATGAATAGATTCCTGATTTTGACAATTCATTTTGATAGCGGTTGGTACTCAAATCCGCAAAATTGTTTTCGACTAAGAAAGCATAAACAAGAGTTGCTGCAAAAATTCCAACCGTTATTTTCAGCCTTGACAAAAATATGGTAGTGCCTTTGAAAGTATCAAAAAAATATTTTTTTCGGATACAGAAAAAAATTACAAAAAATGTGAGAATAATCATCACTGCAATTAATATGGGCAGGGGATAAGATTCATTGATATTATTAATTACTTCGTAAGTGTAAATAAGATAGTCTACAGCGATAAAATTAAACCGGCTTTCAAATTCCTGCCAAAAAGTTATTTCAGCAAAAAAGGAAAAAAACAGAATCAATATACCAAGAGAAAAAGAAAAGTAGGTAATGATTTTATTTAATCTAGAATCTACCAATCGTTGGGGCAAAATCAACAAATAAAGGCTATATGGAAATATGAAAAACAAACCTACCCCTATGTCATATATAAGTCCTAATAAAAATACTCTAATAAAAGATACTGCAGAAAACTCAGCCTTTTGAAATGAGGACAATACAAATCCCAGCCTTAGTAAAAAAGACATTATGATAAATAATAGAAAAAATCTGGTAAGCAATGCATAGCTGCTCTTAAAAAGACTTTTAGGTTTCATACCGAGAATAGATTTATTTTAAAGTTAAATGTGGATAGCGATCCCATGAACCGCCAAGCAAGCTTCCCGAAGTGATTCATAATCCGTAGGTCAGAGCCAACAATTATTACATCAAATCTGTTTTCCATATTCCAGTATTTTTGATTATTAGTATTTTAAATCTTTAAAGATGTGCTTCGCTTTCTTTGTGTCCTTCTGTTTCAATTTGAAAAGTAGTATGAGAAATTTTAAAATCAGTAGTAGCTATTTCTGTAAGTGTTTTTAGTAGAATATTCATATCCTCACTACGGTCAGCAATGACATGTGAACTCATTGCATTTACACCTGAAGTAAGAGACCAAACATGCAGGTCATGTAATTTTTTGACTCCATTTATGGATTCAAGAGATTTCCGTAAATCTTCTATGTTGACATCTTTTGGTGTACCTTCTAAGAGGACATTTATAGCCTCTTTCAAAAGTTTCCAAGTCCTTGGAAATATTAAAAGACCTATTGCAGCAGAAATTAATGGATCAGCATAATACCAACCTGTTGTTAACATTATTATTCCTGCAATCATTACTCCTATTGATGTTAATCCATCTGAAAGAACTTCAAAATAAGCGCCCTTCATATTTAGACTCTCAGAAGAATCTTTACGGATAATTATGATCCCAATGATATTTACCACTAAACCAATCCCAGCTACAATCAACATAGGAGTACTTTGTACCTCTGGAGGACTACTAAATCTCTGATATGCTTCAAACAAAACATATAGAGAAATACCTAATAAAACAACTGCATTAATAACGGCAGCCAATATCTCTGTTCTATAGTAACCAAAAGTTTTCTGAGAAGTTGCTTTTCTTTCACCTATCTTGATAGCAACGAATGCTAAAAATAGCCCTACCACATCTGTCAACATGTGCGCTGCATCAGCTAACAACGCAAGACTCTTTGTTGTAATACCTCCTATTACTTCTGCAATCATATATGTACCACTTAAGCAAAGTACAATCAATAGATTCTTTTTGTGCTTTGATGAGGCTGAAAGATTTTTATTATCATTATTCATAATTTCAAGATGTTATCATGTATTTAAACTACATTTCAAAATAGGAATCATTCTGTCTTTTAGCGGGAATATTTTTCTCACCAATCATTTGAAGAAGGTTAATTTCAATCGTGTGAGCCAAAGCTGTCATTGGCGTATCAACAGGAGTATTCTCAAAAGGATCCTGCATGATAATAGCTGTTTTCTCTATCGTAATAAATATAATAGGGACAATGATAGTAGTCGCTATTTCAACAGTCAACTGAGAATCTTCCAAACCAAAAGGCAGTAAAAAAGCAAAAACATAAATCAATGTATGAAGCAGGATACTGTAAGCTCTTGGAAATACTGTATTTTTCAAACGCTCGCATTTTCCCATGCTGTCACATAATCTCATAAGAACCTCATTTAACTGAACTTCTTTAAAATCTGAAATACGACCTTCTGCAGCAATTTTTCTAATATGTTCAGAATGCTTATCCAAAATTGCATTAGGAATATTTGTTCCTGTAATATTATGGGACTGCAGATAATTCTTCACTTTATCTGAAAATACCTGTTTTCTCAACGCTTCACCTAATGCATACACCCACACGATCTGTCTTTCTGTAAATACCCTGCTCTCCTCAGGTAGTTCAGGAACAAACTGTCTTACTAATCTTATAAAAGATCTTGAGTCATTGACTATAGCTCCCCATACGGTTCTTGCCTCCCACCATCTTTCATATGACTGTGCTGTTCTGAATGCCAGAAGTAATGACACTGCCGTTCCCAGCAAAGCGGGGATGCTTAATGGAATAGATATTTTTTTAAATAAAGATATATCATCCAAAAAACCTATAAGAAAAGCAAAAAATACAATCAATATGATCTGGTACTTAATCTGACGGACAAAATATCCTATTGAAATTCTTTTGTTGAGTAACATAGTTTTTTTGTATTTAATATTTATATGTTTTCTACCTTTTAATTTCGAGGGAAAACCCTTTATTTCTTTTTATTATTTTCAAGACCACATATAACAGCATAGTCACTATGCAACCTGTAATAAAAACATTATTGAAATGAAGGTGGTTATTCATAACTTCTGCCGTAAGATCAAATACAGTAAAAATCAGAAAGATGGCAAAAAGTCCGTTTTTTTCTTTAAGCAAAACTTTTCTGATACTGAACCTCAGCTGATTACTTTTGAACAATGAAAAATTAGGTATAAACGGAGGTACTCTTTCAGTCCACCTGATATAATAATCCCCAAATTTTCTTTCAAGAAACTGCTCCTCAGCAAATATGATTCTTTCATAATAGATCCAATAAAAAAGGATGAATGAAACTATAAACCATATGTTTTCAGTAAACAGAGCTACACCAAGCCACATAAAGAAATTTCCGAGATACAGTGGATTTCTGACAATACTGTAAATTCCTGTTGTATTTAATTCATCAGCCACCTGACCCGCTTTTGTGTTTCTGCCTGATGTATTTTTTGGAGTAAAACCAACTGTGTAAATTCTTATGCTTAATCCGAAAATACTTATAAGGAGGCAAAACAATTCATAATAAACATTACATTCAGAGCTACTTCTGTTCCAGTTGGTCTCAATAAAAACTGCTAAACCAATGAAAAGAATGATAAGCGGTAAAAAACTTCTGTATCTGAACAGCCAGTTACCTTGTTTTTCAAGTTCTTGTTTTAAGGCCATAATCATTAATTTTTAAATAAGAGTGAAACACCTTAAGGTTAATTTCACTCTTTGAGTTTACTAATGCCCATGATCTCCAGCGTTCGATAGTTTAGCATTCACGAAGAAAGCTCCTTTAACGACAATCTTTGCATCTTTTGGAATTTCAGTAACAGGAGTAATAGCGGTATAGCCCATTTCTGATGAACCTTTCGCCACTTCAACTTTTTCAAAATTCATTTTCTTCCCCTGTTCTTTCGCGTGATTTCCAGCTTCCTGTTCATTTTTGTGACCGTGTTCAGCTTCTCCTTCATCATGTCCATGTCCATGATCATCATCTGCCTTCTCTAGAGCTTCATGCTCCTCAGCTTTTTTGTCTGTCTGTACAAATACATAGAACTTACCGTCAGCCTCTACAATTGCCTCATCGGGAACTGCAGGCGTTGTCGCACTCTCAAGATTAATTACACCTGTGATATTCATTCCGTCGATCAACCCCACTTTATTTCCTGTAACATTGGCATGAACAGAAATGGTCTTGCTTTCATTTTCAAAAGAAGAACCAATACTATAAACTTTTGCATTATAAAGCATTTCAGGGTTATTGGTCAGCTTAAACTGTACATTTTGACCTACTTTCATTTTAGGAAGGTCTCTTTCGAAAACTTGAAGATCCAAATGAATCGAACTGTTATCAATCATTTCCAAAACTGGAGACGAAACATCCACATAACTTCCTATCTGCGCATTGATATTACTTATAATACCACTTATAGGAGCAGTAATGACCAATCCTGAACGTAGATTCCTGTTATTAACCTTTCCTGGGCTTATTCCCATCAGCTGAAGTTGTCTCTGTAAAGATGCTCTTTGTGTTCTCAGACTCTTCAGTTCGGCATCAGAACTCTGTAGATTCTTTTTGGCTCCTGCATCATTGTCAAATAGCTCTTTCTGCCTTCTGAATTCCTGCTCTGCAAAAGATATTCGACTGTTTACGGTTAAATATTGCTCCTGCAGCTGAATGTATTCTGGATTACTGATGCTTGCCAACACCTGCCCTTTTCTTACATAATCACCAATCTGAAAATTAATGGTCTTAATAACACCTCCATATAAAGAGGTCACTGTAGCTTTTTTATCATTAGGAACCCTCAACAATCCGTTGGCTTTTATGGTTGACGTTAGGTCTTTCATTTCAACTTGTCCCAGTAAGACTCCTACAGATTTCATTTGTTCTTCTGTAAGTTCAGCAATAGTTTTCGGTCCTTCTTCGTGAGCACCCTCTTCAGCTTGTTCTGTTTTGGGTTTTTCTGTTGTTGCTTCCGCTGTATCTTTCTTTCCGCAACTAACAGCAAAAAGTGAAATTAAAGCTAGAGATACAATACTATATTTGATTTTCATCTTTATAAATTTATTTGTCAGATGAAGTACCTGTAATACTGATTAATTAATAGCATTACAGGCATTTCATTTTATTGATTGATTATTGAATTAATGATAATGACAGATTCATTGACCTGCTGAATGGATTGCAGATATTTCAACTGAATATTGGTAGAAGTCTGCAAAGCAAAAAGATATTCCACATATGATATTTCCCCTGTTTTATATCCCAACTGCCCTGCTTTTGTAATCTTCTCAGCATTTGGAATAGCCAGATTGACATAGTAATCATACTGTTTTATATTTTGCTGATATTGGTTCAAAGCATTTTCAAGCTGTGCTTCCAATTGTTTTTGCTGAAACTTCGCATTGGACTCCGCCATTTGCTTTTGATAATCCAGTGAACGAATTCTCGCCTTGGTTGCACCAAAAGTTAATGGAATAGAAACTCCAATTGTTGCAGAATGAAATCTGTTTCCACCGTTAAAATATTGATCCATTCCATTTACAGTCTGAAAACCAATCAGTGACTGATTTGTATAACCTATTGTGAAATCCGGTAAACCTAGGGACTTTTCAACCTTTTTGTTTTTCTCAGCAATCTCCATATCCTGATAAAAAGCCCTTACCGTAGGATGTCTTGCAACAACAGTACTGTCCAGAACATAATCCGCTTTCAGAGGATGATAATTCTCATCATATAATATGGTAAAATCCTCAGAAGTATTTAAAAGTGCCTTTAGGTTTTTGTAAGCATTAATCAAATACACCCAATTTTGTTTGAGTAACAGATTAATTTCTCCTTTCTGCGTTTCAGCGGTATTAATTTCAATTTTTTTAACATCTCCCGCTTTAAACCTAACTGTTGCAATTCTAATAAAATCGGTATATAAGCTGTCCAGGTTTTGAAGTTTTGTCTGATTGTACTGCAAGTACTCAATCTGATAATAATATGTTCTAACCTGTTTAGCGAGTTCATTTGCAGACACCTCTTTACTTATTTGTTTACCTTTCACCTGCTCGTTAATAAGGTCTTTTTTGGCTTTAAATAAGCTGGGAAATGGAATTGTCTGAGAAATGGAAAACATTTGATCAAACTTTTTCGAGTTATACTGTCCCAATTGCATATCTGCATTCATTTTAGGAAGTTCTTTGGCGGTAGGCAATAATGCTTCCGTGGCCTTAATATCCAGATCTTTTGACTTCATCAGGTTATTGTTGGTTAGCGCCATCTTGGTAGCCTCCTCAAGACTCAACGGATTACCCTGCTGTGCTTTAAAAGTCTGACCTAAAAATAAGAATCCTAATATCACAAGTGTTGCAACTGATTTATTACCTATTTTCTTTATGTTGATTTTTGTATTAAAAATAATATAAAGCATAGGCAATACAAATAATGTCAGGAATGTAGCTGTTACCAAACCTCCAATAACAACTGTTGCCAGTGGTTTCTGAACTTCTGCTCCTGCTCCCGTAGAAATTGCCATTGGCAAAAATCCTAATGAAGCCACCGTCGCTGTCATCAAAACGGGTCTCAACCTCGTTTTGGCACCTACCAATACGCGCTTTAGAATATCGGTTTCGCCTTCTTTTTCCAGTTGGTTGAAAGTGCCTATCAAAACAATTCCGTTCAAAACCGCAACTCCAAATAAAGCAATAAATCCAATTCCTGCACTGATACTGAATGGCATATCTCTTAATATTAAAGCGAAAACACCACCAATAGCACTCATTGGAATGGCTGTAAAAATTAGCGCAGCCTGTTTAAAAGAGTGAAATGTAAAATATAAAAGCATAAAGATCAGTAGCAACGACACAGGAACAGCAATCATCAACCTTGCGCTCGCCGCCTTTAGATTTTCAAACTGACCACCATAGGTGAAATAATATCCCGACGGAAGTTTAACCTGTTGATCCAGCTTTTTCTGAATATCTTCCACAACGCTTTCAACATCTCTGCCTTTGACATTGAAACCGATAACAATTCTTCTTTTTCCTGCCTCACGACTGATTTGTGCGGGACCTAATTTATAACTGACATTTGCCACCTGTGAAAGAGGAACCTGCACTCCGGAATTGGTGGAGATCATCAGGTTATTTACATCATCGATATTAGTTCTGTTCAGACTGTCTAAACGGACAACAAGATCGAATCTTCTTTCATTTTCGAAAACCTGCCCTGCTGCCTGTCCTGCAAATGCAGTACTTACAGCACTGTTAACATCCTGAATATTCAGTCCATAATTGGCCATTCTTGTTCTGTCATATTCCACATTAATCTGCGGTAGCCCACTAACACGTTCTATTTGTGGGGAAGTTGCTCCCTGAACCAATTGAATAACTTTTGCTGTTTTATCTGCATAAATTGCCAATGAATCTAAATTCTCACCAAATATCTTCACCGCAACGTCCTGTCTGATACCGGTCATTAGTTCATTAAAACGCATTTGGATCGGCTGGTTTTTTTCAAAGAAAACTCCTGGAATGGTTTCCAGTTTTTCAGAAATTTCGTCGGCTAATTGTTCATAGGATTTCTTGGTTTTCCATTCATCCTGTGGTTTTAGTACGACAATCATATCCGTGGCTTCCGGCGGCATAGGATCAGTAGGGACTTCTGCAGCTCCTGTTTTTCCGACAACCATTTTTACCTCATCGAATTGCTTGATAATTCTTGAAGCCTGCATTGAAGTTTCTATACTTTGACTTAAAGAACTTCCCTGTGGTAAAATACAGTGAAAAGCAAAATCTCCTTCCTGTAATTGAGGAATAAATTCTCCTCCCATTCTACCAAAAATCAGAACTGCAACGGCAAATATGGCAACTGTTACTCCCACCAGCCAATATTTAATTTTCAAAGCTTTTTCCAAAAGAGGCTGATAGATTTTTTGGAGTCTGTTCATCATCTTATCTGAGAAAGTCTCTTTATGAGAAGGTTTTTTTGATAAGATCAAGGCACTCATCATAGGAATGTAAGTCAGTGACAAAATCAAAGCTCCTAGAATTGCAAACCCTACTGTCTTAGCCATTGGTGTGAACATTTTACCTTCAACACCCACTAAAGTTAGAATCGGAATATAAACGATTAAAATAATGATCTCTCCGAATGCAGCACTGCTTCTAATCTTTGACGCAGAAAGGAAAACCTCTTCATCCATTTCATTTTGAGTCATTACCTTCATACTTTTTCTCATTCCAAGATGATGAAGGGTGGCTTCGACAATAATCACTGCACCATCTACAATCAAACCAAAATCAATAGCTCCTAAACTCATCAGGTTGGCGCTTACCCCAAAAACATTCATCATTCCTAAAGCAAATAGCAATGAAAGGGGAATTGCTGAAGCTACAATCAAACCAGCTCTTAAATTTCCAAGGAAAATAACCAAGACAAAGATTACGATCAATGCTCCTTCAATCAGGTTTTTTTCTACAGTACTGATTGCTCTTCCTACCAGATCTGTTCTGTCCAAAAATGGCTCAATCACAACATCTGCCGGAAGCGATTTCTGAATGGTAGGAATTTTTTCTTTAACTCTTTGAACGACTTCATTACTATTGGCGCCTTTCAGCATCATAATTACACCTCCCACTGCATCTACTTCGCCATTATAAGTCAAAGCTCCATAACGGACTGCGTGGCCTAAGCCAACATTGGCTACATCTTTAATGAAAATCGGAACACTACCCGTTTCATTTTTGACAGCTATATTTTTTACATCTTCAATCGAAGTAACGATTCCGATTCCACGAATAAAATAGGCATTCGGCTTTTTATCAATATAAGCACCTCCGGTGTTTTGATTGTTTTTCTCTAAAGCAGTAAATATATCTGTAATACTTACTCCCATTGCTTTTAGACGGTTTGGATTTACTGCAACTTCATACTGTTTCAACTCTCCTCCAAAGCTGTTAATTTCCGCAACACCAGGAGTTCCGTTAAGCTGTCTGCGGACAATCCAGTCCTGCATTGTTCTTAGCTCCTTACTGCTGTATTTTTTCTCACTGCCTTTTTTAGGGTGAAGAATATATTGATAGACTTCGCCCAAACCTGTACTTACAGGAGCCATTTCAGGTGTTCCCACACCTTTCGGAATTTCTTCGGCAGCTCTTTTTAATTGTTCGCTGATTAACTGACGGGCAAAATAAACGTCTACATCTTCTTTGAAAACAACGGTAATAACTGATAGCCCAAACCTTGAAATACTTCTTGTTTCTTCAATATTTGGGACATTGGCAATACTTTGCTCGATTGGAAAAGTAACGAGTTGCTCCACTTCCTGTCCTGCAAGCGTCGGGCAAACTGTAATAATCTGTACCTGATTGTTGGTGATGTCCGGTACGGCATCAATAGGTAATTTTGTGGCGCTCCAAGCACCCCAAATGACTAACATCAAAGTCATCAAGCCTATGATGATTTTATTTTTGATGCTAAATCTTATGATATTATCTAACATTGGATTTAAATTTTATTGAATGTCGAGCTCATTTCATCAAAAAAAAAGGATGAATTATGAACGACAAAGATGAGCGGAAACACGATGCAATGATATTGCAAAGTTTCCACGACAAAATGATGAAAGACACACGTCTTACATTAAATCAATAAAAATTAAATTTTAGGGGGTTGCCAAATCTGGTCATACACCAAATGAGCAAAATCATTTTTTTGAAAATGAATTTTTTTTGAGAAATATTCGGTTACCTTTTGTGATAAAGGCATTAAAGGCTCTATTTTAGAAGATGCTACTGTTATCTGACAACAGTTACAGGTACATAATGGAGAACAAATATCTCCTTTGTCTTTAGAATGAGAATCTTCAGAATTGCTAATAGTACTGTAAGAATCTTTAGAATTATTTGGAGACTGCGCATGGATATCACTACAAGGCACTACGGCAAGCACCATGAAATAAATAATTAAAAAGAACTTAACTAATCTCACTTTACAAATATAAATATATTTTTCAAAGTTTAACTAAATATTCTAAAAACTTTTAAAATAAAAATTCTTGAAAAACAAAAACTTATTATTAATAAACTTTTTAAATTTCGCAACTATTAACAAACGACAATCAAATGTAGATTTTTCATCTGTTTTATTTTTGACTAATGATACTGTGAAGCTGTCTGTCTACTACATCAACAAACTAAAATGAATGGTGAAACTTTGATAAGATCTGCCATTTCATTTTTTTATCGATATTTTTATTCCAACTCATCTTTTTCTTCTAAAACTGCAAAACACAAAGTTCTGATTGGTATTAAAAGGTGTTCTGTGGTCTACGGTAAAGCATTCTATTTTATTGAAATGTTCCTTAAAGCGACTTTCCAATGAACTTTCAGAATACTGTTTGATTTCAATACCACTACATTTTATCGGACCTTGTTCTGAAAAGCTCCCGATTACCAAAATTCCTGTTGGTTTAATGTTCTGTTTAACCGTATCGATGTAGCTTTCAATTTCATTATCCTCTGTCAAAAAATGAAAAGCAGCCCTGTCGTGCCAAAAATCATATTGTTCTGTGGGTTTAAATGTACTGGCATCTTCAACTATCCATTTTACACGGTTTGACTTTTCGCCAAGTCGTTGCTTAGCTTTACTAAGTGCTGTCTCTGATATGTCTAAAACTGTAATGTCCTGATAACCCAAGTCAAGCAAGTGATCAACAAAAAAACTATCTCCTCCGCCAATATCAATTATTTTGGCCGTTTTTGATACATTGAATTCTTTAATAAATGCTAATGACGTTTCGGGTGTAGGCTGATACCAGCTTACTTCTTCCAAAGCTTTGGTATTGTATATTTTTTCCCAATGATTTTTTCTATCAGATAATGACATATCTCTTTAATTTTTTGTACTATTCAAATTTAACTCATTTTTTTTTTACTATCTCTCACGTTTAACCACAAACTTACCTTTACCAATAGTATCAAGACGGGAACTTCTACCAACGGTCCAATAACTCCCACAAATGCTTGTGGGGAATAGATACCGAAAATAGATATTGCTACTGCTATAGCCAATTCAAAATTGTTTCCTGTGGCTGTAAATGCGATGGATGCGTTTTTGTCGTAAGGAATTTTTAAGGCTTTATTGATAAAGAAACTAACGAAGAACATTAGTATAAAATAGATAATTAGTGGTATGGCTACTTTTATTACATCCATTGGTAACTCTAATATTTTATCGCCTTTCAAGCTGAACATTAATACTATGGTAAACAGTAAAGCATATAATGTAATGGGCGATATTTTGGGTACAAATTCCCTGTTATACCATTCTATCCCTTTTGATTTTACCAATGCATAACGGCTTATAAAACCCGCTAAGAATGGAATGCCTAAATATATCAATACGCTTATTGTAACATCTTTCATTGATACACTTACATTGAAATTTGCCAATCCTAATTTACTCGGTAACACATTAATAAATAACCAAACTAAGAAGCTATAAGAAAGCATCTGGAAGATACTATTTAATGCCACTAACATAGCTGTATATTCTCTGTTTGCTTTAGCTAAATCACTCCATACGATTACCATTGCGATACATCTTGCCAAACCTATCAGTATCAAGCCTGTCATATAATCGGGTTCATTTCGTAGAAACAAAACGGCTAATCCGAACATCAGCAAAGTACCGATAATCCAATTCAGAAACAACGATATGCCGATTACTTTTTTATCCTTAAATGCTTGGGGCAATAATGAGTAATCTACTTTTGCCAATGGTGGGTACATCATCAGTATCAGACCTATTGCCAAAGGAATGTTTGTGGTGCCGGCTGAAAGAGCATCCGTAATTTTTGAAATACCCGGAAAGAAATGTCCCAATCCTATACCAACTGCCATTGCAAGGAATATCCATAAGGTAAGGTAACGGTCAAGAAATTTTAGTTTTGGTTGCATAGCGTTGCTAATTTGTAAGTTCTTTATATTGGTTTGCTGTCAATAAGTTTTCTAATTCTGTAAGGTCTTTGATTTCAATTTTTATCAACCAACCATCTTTATATGGGTTGTCATTGATAAGTGTAGGTGCTTTCAATAGTAGGTCGATTGTTTCAATGATTTTACCCGATACGGGCATAAATAAATCCCTGACCGTTTTAACCGCTTCAACAGAGCCGAATACTTCATCCTGCTGAAAATTATATCCAACATTCGGTAAGTCTGCATTTACAATTTCGCCCAATTCACTTTGTGCAAATTCTGTGATGCCTATTGTACCAATATTCTCTTGTACTTTAATTCAAGTATGTTCTTTTGAATACTTTATATCGTTTGGAAGTTCCTTTTTATCATTTTTAGGATTAATAACCTCTTCTTAAATTTTCTGCGTATTCGTTTGGTAGTGGGCTTTCTTCAACTGCTTTTGCTGATTTTTCAATATCATAATCAAAGCGTATAAATTCTACACTGATACTATCTTTATCTAGTACTGAACTATCTTCATTGATTGTAAGCATCACGTAGCCACCTCTTACATCATTATCTTTAGGTTTACCTACCGAACCAATATTGATGGCGTGTCTGAAATGATTTTTTCCGTCAATACCAGAATTTAAAATACGGTGGTATGGCTTGTGTGTATGCCCGAAACACAAAATGTCCGCGTCCGCCTGTTCCATAATTCTGAGCATACTTTTTTCTTCTCTATCCTCAAATAAATATTCATTTATTTTTCTTGGACTTCCGTGTACTAATAATAAATTGAGCTTATCTTCATTCAATTGAAATTCTACTTTGATATGTGCAGGAAGTGTACGCAAATAGGCTCTTTCTTCATCTTTCATAATAGAGTTGGTAAATGAAATAGAGATTTTCCCATTATCTTTTTCCCCGTCTGTTTTGTACGCACATCCACAATCGTTGCTCATACGCCCGATGCCAAAATCATAATTTCCTGCAATGGTTGGTATTTTCCTTTTACGGATTTCGTTTACAACTTCATTTGCCCAAATATTATAACCTACCAAATCGCCTAAGCAATAAATACTGTCGGGGTTTCTTTTTTCTACATCTTCAAAGAATGCTTCTAAGGCAGGTAGATTGGCGTGAATGTCGCTGAATAATGCAATTTTCATTTTTATTGATTTTTATGTTTTGAATTTTGTTTTACTTATTAAGATATTAACAACAACCACCTCCTGGCGTACAAGCGTTTGAATTGTTTACAGATAATTCAGTCAAATTTTTCTTTTGTTTCTCTGAAGGAATGCCACAAGCATCCTGAGCCAAACACGCAGTCGTTTTATTTTTTAGTACAAATGTTTTCCCGTTAAACTCCAAATCGTACTTGCCAATTGTTCCGCTTTGATATTCTACTTCTATCTCAGCATCTTCCATTCCCAATTTTTCTTCAGATAACTTGATGATGTTTAATAGTTTGGTCGGCTTTAATCTATGCTCGTAATCATCTGCATTCCATAATTGAAAGTTGACCACTTTTTCATTTCTGATTGTTCCACCACAATCGATGAAATTCTTTGTAATTACACCCACTTCTGTAACGTGAAAGTGTTCTGGTACAAATATTCCGTTCTCTAATTGAAATTCAACATTATCTAATGTTGGTAAGATTTCTTTGATGTCTGATAGTTTCATAAATCTTCTATTTTATTATGATATTTTTCTATACTTTGGAATTCTATTTTTGATATACAAATTTAATCGATACATAATATTGCAATATAACGATATTAAGGAATGTAAAAAAATGCCTTTAACAGCATTGATTTACTTTTACTTCCTGTTCAAAGAATTGATTGAAATACTCTTGTATCTCTTTCCATTTCTTTTCTTCTATACAATAACAAACTGATTTTCCATCTATTGTACCCTGTATAATACCCATATATTTCAACTCTTTTAAATGCTGCGAGATTGTCGCTTGCGCCAAACCTAATTTATCCACCAAATCATTGCAAATGCAGGATTTTTGATTGATAATATATTGAAGTATAGCTACCCTTGCAGGATGTCCAAAAACTTTAAACAAAGAAGCTAATTTATTTTGTTCATCTGAAAACATATCTGATTTTGTAAGCCCCATACTTAATTATTTAATATCGCAATATTACGATATTAAATTTGAAATACAAAAAGATTTAATAGCTTTTTACAAATTATATTTAAAAAAGGTATCAGGATATAACTTCTATTTTTTATAAAATTATATTTTGAACTTGTTACCATCTTTGAGACAAAATCATACACATTATTAATAATTTTCTAAAATTTTTTCTTTACAACTTTTAAAGACAATCTTCTCGCATAAATCCAGTGATAAATGAATGTGAAGCTCTCATTCCTTTTGTTTCTAATTATTAGACACTAAGAAGGATGCTATATCTCTCACAACTTTACTTATAAATACAGGATATCTCTGGAAAAAAATGTTTTTCTTTCTGATCATTAAGCTGGATTTCTTTTTCAATAAAAAATACTCCGCTAACCTCACACAACTCCCTACAGGAAAAATATTAGGATGTTTTTTGCTAAATTCAAATCTTACGATCTCTCTTGGAAATCGAAAGATATATAAATAAAAAATATATGAAGATTATTAACAAAAGATGACTAGCAGCTTTTTTAGGATGTCGAACTTAAGTTTTGTCTTCTTCAAGACATTTTTGAAATCTTAACAGACAAATTTCAATATCTTTTTAAAAAAACTGTATCATTACTTTACAAGGCATATCAACTTCGAATATAGATCCTCTATACAACTATCTTTGTCTGATAATTTAATTATCTCAGAAATCTTTTTACATTCTTTTGTCAAGATATTTTTGTTTAAGTAACATCATGTCCTCACTAACTTTGCTATCTAATATCTTCGCATAATGCTGCGTAGTTTTAATACTTTTATGACCTAGCATTTTACTTACACTTTCAATAGAGACCCCGTTAGATAAAGTAACGGTTGTTGCAAAAGTGTGGCGTGCAATATGGTAAGTTAATTCCTTATTGATACCACACAGATCTGCAATTTCTTTCAAATAGGCATTCATCTTTTGATTACTAAGAATAGGCAGAAGTTTTCCACTATTAAGGCAAGCCGGATGATTTTTGTATTTTTTAATAATTTTCTCTGTTTGAGAAAGTATGGGAATATTAGAAGTAGTTTTAGTTTTCTGACGTTTGGTATAAATCCATTGAGAGCCATCAAGACCTAAATTGATATTTTGATATGTTAGTTTTTGGGTATCAATGTACGCCAGTCCGGTGAAACAGCTGAACAGAAAAATATCTCTAACCAAAGACAATCTCTCATTTGTAAAATCTTTGGTAAAAAGCACTTCAATTTCCTGTTCATTAAGAAACATTCTCGTCACTTCATTAAACTTAGAATGATAGTTCATAAAAGGGTCTCGCTCTATCCATCCATTCGCAAGACAAATACGAACAATCTTACCAAAATTCTTAATATACTTAACAGCAGAATTATTGTTGCAGGATCTCTCGGTTCTTAAAAAAAATTCAAAATCATTTAGAAAAGCATAATCAATCTTTTTAATTTCAATGTCGGTAATACTATATTTCCATTTCAAGAAATCTTTTGTATGTTTGAGACATGTTTTATAACGTGTCAATGTTCCTTGTGCAAATTCTTTTTCAATCAGTTTCTCCATTCGATCATTATGATCCTGAAAAATAGGAATGAGCATTCTGGTCAATTTACCTTTACCAACTAACTTATTTTTAAGAGTCTCACAAGTTACTGTTTCCTTATCTCTGATTAATTCGTGATAGGCATCATAAACTTTCTGCTCAAAAGTTTTCAAATAAAAATTAAGTGATCTAAATTCTTCAGAAGAGCCACTAACCTTCTGCATTGCAGAATTCCATTTTGAAGCCTTTACTGTACGTTTTGTGCTTATCTCGGATATCTTGCCATCAATTGTAATTCGTAAGTAAATAGGAGACTCTCCTAAAGAATTGATTTTAGCTTTTTTTACATAGAAAAGTAAATTGAATGTCTTGTTCATTTCGTAAAGGGTTTGAGATTTAAAATTAATCTTAGCAAAAACTTATCACAAGATATTCAGTTCCTGAACTAGCTACTGAACAGGGTTTGTTGAATTTTCAGTGACCTTTTTAAACCTATTTTAACAGGTCACTGAATAGGTCACTTTCAAATTGTGCTTTTTTAACTTTCTTTGAATAGACATAAAACGAAAAAAGCTTTAAAACATATGTTTTAAAGCTTTTTGCACTACTTTGATATTGTAGTTGCGATCCGGACGGGACTCGAACCCGCGACCTCCGCCGTGACAGGGCGGCATTCTAACCAGCTGAACTACCGGATCATTTTTCCTAAAGAACTTCGTTTCTTTTTTGTGATTGCAAAACTACAACTTTTTTCCTTACCAGCAAATTATTTTTAAAAAAAAGCCTCCCAAAAATGGAAGGCATTCATTATCAAACTTATTTTTTTACAAGTGTGCGCTTAATTTTTCAGCGATCACCTCTTTTGGTGCTACCCCAACCAATTTATCTACCACTTCACCGTTTTTGAAAATTAAAACAGTTGGGATATTTCTGATACCATATTGCATAGAAATTTCCTGGTTGTTGTCTACATCTACTTTTCCTACGATTGCTTTTCCATCAAAGTCAGTTGCTACTTCTTCAATGATTGGTCCCAATGTTCTGCACGGTCCGCACCATACAGCCCAAAAGTCTACTAATACCGGTTTGTCTGATTTCAAAACCGTTTCCTGAAATGAGCTATCTGTAATTTCTAAAGCCATTTTTGTTTCTTTTATTTTAATTAATATTATTTTTTCTTTTTCCGTTTAAATTGGATATTCAAAATTACGCTTTTTGAGCAATAGACCTATCTATGCTCAACATTTGTATTTTCTATAACGAAATCTTTAGAGATTTCTTTCAAAGCTGTTACCAGAGCGTCAATATCTTCTTTAGTGGTTAAATGGCTGAAAGAGATACGAAGCGGTGTGCAATGATCCATTTCGTCTTCTGATAATACCATCATCATTACCATTGAAGGTTTTGATGCTCCTGATGAACACGCACTTCCCTGAGAAATAGCAATTCCTTTCATATCCAGCTGAAGCCCAATTAAAGGGTTTTTATAAGGCAATAATGCACTTAAAACTGTATAAAGACTGTTTTCCTTCTCTGCACTTCTCCCGTTGAATTTAATCCCTGGAATTTCCGCTGTAAGTCTTTCTTCTGCATAGCTCTTTATTTCCTGCATATGGTTGGTATACGCTTCCATATTGTTTAAAGAAAGCTCTAAGGCTTTTCCTAAGCCAACGATTCCCGCAACATTTTCAGTTCCGGCTCTCAAACTTCTTTCCTGAGGCCCTCCTGTAATAATTCCTTTTAAACCACTTGATTTTCTGATAAAAGCAAAACCTACTCCTTTCGGACCATGGAATTTATGAGCACTACAAGATGCAAAATCAACCTGAATATCAGAGAAATCCAAATTCATATGAGCCATCGTCTGTACCGTATCTGAATGGAAAAGAGCGCTGTGAGCTTTACACAATTCTGCTACTTTTTTTATATCCAGTATGTTTCCGATCTCATTATTGGCATGCATTAAGGTAACCAATGTTTTTTTATCTGAAGCTTTTAAAAGCTCTTCCAATTTAGTAAGATCAATATCTCCTTTTTCGTTCGGACGGATATAGTTTACCTCCACCCCTTTTCTATTCTTCATATCCAGAACACTTTCAGACACACATTTGTGTTCCAACGGTGAACTGATGATTCTTTCTACTCCAAGATGCTCAACACTTGATTTAATAATCATGTTGTTAGATTCTGTTCCGCAAGAAGTAAAAATAATTTCAGCGGGAGTCACATGAAGATAATCAGCAACCTGCCTTCTTACATTTTCGATAAGAATTTTTGCTTCCTGTCCAAAACTGTGCGTAGAGGAAGGGTTTCCAAAATTCATTTTCATGGTAGCTACCATAGCATCGATCACTTCTTCAGAAAGAGGCGTAGTTGCAGCGTTATCAAGATATATTTTGTTCATTTCTATTTTGAAGATTTTATTTCTATAGCATTAAATTGATAATTGGAAGGCACTGTAAAAATCACGTAAGGATTAGAGATGACCTGTATTTCCATTCCTCCATGTTCTACATAAGGAACTTCTATATGTAAAACATTTTCTTTTACTGAGATCTTTTTAATTTCAGTAATTCTGTGATCTCCTGATCTGAACGTTCCCAGGTTATACAAAACCACCTTCTTATCTTTTGGAAACTTCGGAGCCTGCTCAGCAGATTCACTGCCATCGCCTATCACAACAACGGAATTTCCTTTAAGAGCCTTCTGAAATTCCTGTTCATTTTTAATGATGCTAAATTCTACTTTTCCTGTTCCACCTTGAGATTCGGAAGCTAGAATTTGAGGTTGTGTCTGCATGTCTGTAGTATTTTGGGAAGGTGTACTGGTACAGCCAATCACGATAGCCCAACATAGGATAAGCAGCTTTTTCATTTTTACACTTTTATGTGCCAAAATTAGTGAAAAAATTGGTAATGTCCTTCATTTGCCCATTTTAGCATCGGCTTATCGCCTGAGGTGTCACCAAAGGCTATTATTTTATCGTATTTTTTATGGTCGATTTCTTCTTTTATTCTTTCAAGCTTCTCTTGACCATTGCAATTTTTGCCAATAAAATTTCCAGTAAAAATTCCATTTTTAAACTCTGCACGGGTAGAAATCAGCTGCATTTGGAATGCATCGGCAAAAGGTTTTGCCCAAATATCCAATGAAGCTGTAACCAATAAACTTTGTGTATTATTTCTATCGATATTATTAATAAAATCCAAAGCATTTTCTCTTACAATTTTAGGGTAATGATGTTCAAAGAACTGCTTGGATTTTTTTTCAATTTTTTCCTGAGATTGCCCCTTTAAAATTGAGCCTATAAAACTTTTCTTCACCTTTTCAGTTTGGACAAGCCTTAGTTTTAACAGAATAAAAAGTGGCACATGTTTTAAAAATTGCATGTGGTATTTGGCAGGATTGTAAAACTTAAGATACATAAACATGGTATCTTTATAAGTAAGTGTTCCGTCAAAGTCAAAACAATACAATTTTTTCATATTCAGCTACAGCTTTAATTTTTTAAATATAAATTCAGGAATATTTCTAATGATCATCATAATAACGCCCCAAACCGGCAAAACGTATGCAATATTTTTTTGTTTTTTGAATGCTTTATAAATGCAGTCAGCTGCTTGTTTAGGACTAGCTGTCAATTTCGGGTTCAAAGGCAATCCTTCTGTCATCTTAGTGGCCATAAAACCTGGTTTTATTGTAATGACATGCACCCTCTTATCAAAAAGATAATTTCTCAAACCACTCAGATAAGCTGTAAATGCCGCTTTTGCACTTCCATAAATAAAATTACTCTGTCTTCCCCGGTCTCCTGCGACGGAAGAAAGTCCTATGATTGTTCCGGATCGTCTGTTTTCAAATTTGTGAGCAAAATAATTAATCACTGGAATCAACTTTGAATAGTTAATCTCTATAATTCTTTGTGTATTTTTATTGTCATACAACCCTTCTTCTGTTCCTTCGCCCAAGTATCCTATGGCACAAAATAATAAAGTTGAATTGATATTTTCAAATACATTATAATCGATTTCTTTCGTCAGATCTAATTCGATGATTTCAGACTGCTGTAGAAATTTCACATCAATATGTCTGGCAAATCGTTCCGTTGTCTCTTTATTTGAGGTGAAAAGATAAACTTTTTCAAATTTTTCACCCTCCTGCAATGCTTTTTCTACAAATGCCTGTGCAACTTCAGAAGTAGATCCTAATATTATCATTATTTATTTTAATTCTATTTAACGCAAAGTTCGCAATATTCTATTATTATATTTTTAATAAGTAGCGCAAAGACGTTTCACTCATCAAAGAATCTTATAACCCGTTTACAATTCTTCTTACTCCGTTTTTAAAAAGTGGTAAATTAAAATTAAGCAACATCCCTAGTTTATAATTTCCTAATCTTAAATAATTAAGTAATTGAGCTTCAAAAAACAAACTTTCTTTTTCGGTTGAAGCTTTTAATTCTACTATTACTTTTCCCTCAACTAGTAAATCTACTCGAAAAGCATCATTAACAAACAAGTTTTCATATTGTATTGGCAAACTTTTCTGTCTTTCAAAGTTTAATCCTGTGTTTTTAAGTTCATAAGCCAAACATTCTTCATATACTCTTTCATAAAGTCCAGTTCCTAGTTTTCTATGAATCTTCAAACCCGCTTCAAAAATAATTTTAGAAATTTCGTTTTCTGTCATTTTATGTTTTTTCTTTGATGAGTGAAACGTCTTAGCGAAACAGAAATATTTCTTTATTAATAAAACCTTTGCATTCCTTGCGTTTAACCATTAACAATTCTCTTATGCTGCAAAGACACAAATTTTGAATTCTGAATATTTCTGAGATAATTGGTCAGAGATGATTTGCTCATACTGTCTTTAGTAAGATAAATTCTGCCACCAAATTCCTGAACGATATCGTCCAGCTTTCCGATTAACATTTTAAGTTTTGAATTCACCCGGAAATCCAGTGCCAAAGTATAGCCTTCCATCGGAAAAGAGTTGTAAGCTTCCGGATTATTTTTCCCAAAAAGCTTCAAAACCGCCAGAAACGAACCGTTTCCACTTCTGGCAATGGTTTCAAGAATTTTTTTCATTCCTTCTTTTCCTTTTTCCTTAGGAATAACCATTTGATACTGAATGAATCCTGACTTACCGTAGATTTTATTCCAATCATTGACTACATCTAACGGATAAAAAAATGTTTCATAATCAACAATGTTTTTAACTTCTTTTTTTGTCTGTTTTTTAAAGTATAACAGATTAAAAATCTTAACCGTAAATTTATTTAGAACAAAACCGGGAAAATAAAAAGGAACAGTAGGTTCAAACTTTTTCTTTAACCGTAAAGGTTTTTCTTTTAAGTTTTGCGGAAGCTCATGCGGAAAAGCATGTTCACCTCGCATTAAAATGCTTTTTCCGATATTTTTCCCTGTCTGCAGACAGTCAATCCAGGCTACATTGTAAGTCCAGTTTTCACTTTCTTCAAATAATCTGAAGATCTCATCCAGATTGTCTGCTTTAATACTTTCCTGGCGGATATAAGCAGATTCTATATTTTTAAGTTTAAATTTAGCTGAAAGAATAATTCCTGTAAGTCCCATTCCTCCAATGGTTGCCCAAAATTTTTCTGAGTTTTCTTCTCTGGAACAGGTAATGATCTCCCCATTTTCAATCATTAATTTAAACTCTGTCACATATTCCGAAAAGCAACCTTCTGCATGATGATTCTTTCCATGAACATCGGATGCGATTGCTCCACCAACAGAAACGAATTTGGTTCCGGGAGTTACATATAAAAAATATCCCTGTGGAACTGAAATTTCCAATACTTCTGAAAGTAAAACTCCTGATTCGCATTCGATAATTCCATTCAGACGGTCAAAACTGATGAATTTATTTAATTTTTTTGTTGAAAAAATACTTTCTCCCAGTGATGCATCTCCATAGCATCTCCCGTTTCCTCTTGCTATTACTTCATTATGAGTCACGATAAAATCTTTGATTTTATCAAAACTATCGTCCGATTTCATCTCTTTTTCCACTACCGGAAAGTTTCCCCAGTTTGTAACCTTTTGTACGAAATTCGGCTTCATTTTTTAAAGTAAATTAGAATTAAAAATGCAGCAACCCACAATATTAAAGTTACCTGTATATATCTGTCTCTGTAAACAATTTTTGTAGGCGATTCTGTTCTGTTGTATACTAAAGTCTGCTGTAAATACCTTAGAAAAGCAAATACCACAAATATAACGGTATAAAACACTCCGGAATGCAATTTCATCTGAATCTGAGGCGATAATGTAAACATAAGATAGCATACAATAGCCAAAGCAATAGAAATGGATAATGCAATATCTGCAAACTGCACATTATACCCGTCCAAAGCTCTCCTCGTTTTTCCGGAAACCTGAGCATTGATAAGCTCTCCTCTTCGTTTCCCGATTGCCAATACCAAAGCCAATACAAAAGTCAATAAAATGGCCCATTGTGAAATCTCTATTCCCGTAATATATCCTCCTGCTAAAACCCTTAATACAAAACCAATAGCAATGATAAAAATATCTACAATGGGAACATGTTTCAGCTTAAGGGTATATGCCAAATTCATTGCAAGATAAGCCAGGATGATCAAGGCAAACTTCCATAGGATCTGATTAAAATACATTTGTGCAACAAATACCAGTAAAATATCTGTAATAAATATACCTACCAAAATTCCCAGTGCTTTACCCTTGGAAATTGCACCGCTTGCTAATGGACGTCTTCTTTTTTCCGGGTGTTTTTTATCGGCTTCAATATCATTATAATCGTTTAAAATATACACCGAACTGGCTGCCAAGGAGAAAATGATAAATGCAAAAATACTTTTAGTAAGTAAATCCAGATTCTGGATATTACCCGAAAAGAAAAGGGGAACAAATACAAACAGGTTTTTCACCCACTGCTCTACTCTAAGTAGCTTTAAATATTTCTTCATTTATGCTGTTTCAGTTACAAAAATAAAAATTTTAGAATTGATTGGTATAAAAATACAAAAAAACCGCTGAAGCGGTTTCTTTGTTACAACATTTATGTTTTAATTTTAAACTACTGCCCTTGTTGAGCGTCGTTGATCATTTTCTCATTTGCAGTAATTGCAAATTCCACTCTACGGTTTTTAGCTCTACCCTCTTCGGTATCGTTAGATGCAACCGGCATACTTTCACCTTCGCCTAAGGCAAATAGTCTGCTGGAAGCGATGCCTTTACTAGATAAATATGCTTTTACAGCATTAGCTCTTCTTTCAGAAAGTCTCATATTATAGTCATCAGCACCTTTACTGTCTGTATGACCATAGATATTAATATTGGTATCAGGATTGTTGATCAATACCTGAGCAAGTTTATCCAAATTAGTAATGGATGCCGGTTTTAGGTTAGAAGAATCAAAATCAAAGTTTACAATACTTTCGTTCAATGTAATTTTGATACCATCTCCTACTCTTTCTACTTCAGCTCCAGGTAAAGTTTCTTTAATTTCTCTGGCCTGCTTGTCCATTTTACTACCGATTACATTACCGGCAACACCACCAATCACACCTCCTAAAACAGCTCCTAATGCCGCGTTTTTACCTTTTCCGACATTATTTCCTAAAATACCTCCAATAATTGCTCCGGATGCAGCCCCTACTGCAGTACCTCTTTGCTGGTGATTAGAATTTTGTACAGCCTCACAGCTTGTTAGTAACAAAGCTGATGATAAAAAAAGAGCTCCGATATATGTTTTTGTAAATTTCATTTTTTTAATATTTAAGTTAAATTATTTCATTCCTGTTCTCTGGAAGTTGTACACAACCTTTACGTTTTCTCCGTCAAAAGGAATGTTTTGCTCTAGTGAGAATTGGTCTGTAGCCTGGTTAATCAATGTTAAAGTATATCCTGCTGTATTTTGCTTTGCTTTTGTTCCCTCAGCTATTTTCTTAAACTCAAAAGTGTTGCCGTTTTTTACATCAATCTTAATAGGCTGCGTAATTGCCGGGCAAGATCCACCACCATTTAAAGTATAAGCACCTGTCCAATTGTTTGGAATTAATCTCCAATGGCTTCCTACGAAGCATTGTGCGTCGGCTCCTTCATCAAAAGGTTTAATCTTGAACTGTTTATCATAATCGATGCTTACGATTTGCCAGTCACCTTTCATTTTAAGGAACTCTGATCTTTGGTTTTGTGATGTTTTTGCGTTGTTAACTGAGGAACAAGACACTGCAAAAAGTGATGTTCCCAACATCCCTGCAAGTAGTAACTTTTTCATTTTGTTGTTTATTATTTTGTTATAATAAAGTTACAAAAAACCGTGCCAAAATAACAAATAAAAACAAAAAAAGTCCGAAAATTTCGGACTTTATATCTATATACTGTTAAAAGCGAAGATAAGCTATTTTTTAACGGTCTTTTTTACAGATTTCGTAGCCTTTTTCACATCACCAGATTTACCGTTGTAAAAATGAGTATAAGCATATTCTGCCGCTTTTTTCACATCAATAACACCGCCTGCCTGAGAAAAATCTGCAAACCCTTCTGTTGTGTTAGGATTACTGGATTTAACTAGAGATTCAATAATCTGAGCCGGAGTAAGAGTTGGCATATATGCCAGTAAAACAGCTGCTGCACCTGCTACAACAGGAGAAGCCATTGAAGTTCCCTGTAAGTATTTGTACTCGTTGTGAGGTACTGTAGAATAAATCTCGTCACCCGGGGCAAAAACATTTACCATTTTTTTGTTGTAGTTAGAGAAACCAGCTCTTAAAGCATCATTCTTATTGGTACTTGCTCCTACTACAATTACATTATTTACAAACGGTTTTTCATCTGTAACATTTTTAAAATTGGTAGGATATGCTAGATGTTCAGCAACGTCTTCATTTTCGTTACCTGCAGCTTTTACTAAAAGCACTCCTTTATCCTGAGCATATTTAAAAGCATCCCAAACTACAGTTTTACCCGGAGAAACCGGTTTACCAAAACTCATATTTAAAACTTTAGCTCCGTTATCAACCGCATATCTGATAGCATTTGCCACATCTTTATCTCTTTCATCCCCGTTCGGAACTGTTCTTACCGACATAATTTTTGCTACTTTAGAAGCTACCCCGTACTGGATTTCCTTTCCTTGTGGAAGTCCTGCAATAATACCTGCAACGTGAGTTCCGTGCATTGCATCCGGACCTTCATAATGATTATTTCCGTAGTTTTTCTCAGAATAATCATCATAATTGTCTCCTACTATTTCTTTTCTGGGATCGTAAGATAGATCGTATTGTTTTGCCTGAGGACCAAAATAATCAAGAGCTTCTTTCATCTGATCTTTCATTATTTTCTCAAATTCAGCTGGAGTTTTTCCTTGGAATTCAGGACTTGCAGCTACCTGCTTCAATACCTGAAGAATCATAGCCTCTTTCTGATCAGTTGTTTTAATGGCGGCAACATTTTCCGGAGTAACGTTTTTCCCTCCCAACAATTTTACCATTGAAGGAATGGCTTCGTTAATCATTGTATACGTCTGGTAACCTTGCTTTGCTTCAAGACTTTTTTTAGAGAAAAGATCTTTAGCCTTCATATACATTTCAAAATCTTCAGGCATTTTAGCTTGATTCGCTTTGTTTTTTGCAGAATCATCACCTTCAAAGATTGGCTTGTATTTCGCAACCACTCTCGTCACTTCCATATTGTCGATATCAATATCGCCGTTTTTCCCACCAATAAAGTTCCATCCGTGAACATCATCAATATATCCGTTTCCGTCATCATCTTTTCCGTTATTTGGAACTTCATTCGGGTTAGACCAGATGTTTTTTACCAACCCCGGATGGTCCACCTGTACTCCACTGTCTAAAACCCCTACAACAACTGTTTTAGGTTTTAATCCTTTAGATTCTAAATATTTGTAAGCATTCTCTGTGTTTACTCCATATACTTTGGCAGAAGAAAAATCTTTATGATACCAAGTCATTAAATCTTTATCTTCTTTTGGATCAACATTACCTTTAGCCTCCTGAGCGTAAGTAAAACTAAAACCTGCTAAAAAAACAGCAGCTAATAATATCTTTTTCATTTTAGTATGATTGTTTAATATTTCTTATATAAGTCAAAGATTCAGGTCCTTTGTTACAAATAAGGTCTAAAATTGACAAATCCTGTATAAAACCCAGTTTATCCGAAAACGTCTGATAATATTCATCCATTTCAAATGCTGAAGGTTGTTTTGCTGAAAATTTTTCTCTTAAATTGATCTCTTCAGGATTTTTGATATACTCTGTATTCAAAGAATATGCCTTTTCTGTTTTTAGGATCTGTTGTACAATCTCCAAAGCTTTTAAATTAAAGTCTAAAAGGTTCTTTTCTTTCAGATCAAATATTTTCTTTAGCTTATCTTCATAAAATTCGAAATAAGGAGAACTCTGATAAGCTGTTTTAATAGATTTCCAATGAAGGGCTCTCCAATCTTCCCTGTAAGAGATTTCAATATCTTTCAATTCCCTCTTTCCGTTATGATTGATCGGGATAATTAAAGACAATTTTCCGTTTGCCCCGAAAATATTCGCTCTGTTTCTATAGGTCTGCTTGGGAAAATTCTCAAACTGTTCAAATACGATTTCATTTTCAGGATTTAAAAATACTGAGAACCAGGAAATAGGTGGTAAATAAAATACCGGTAATAATACATTCGTCATATTCATAATGCAAAAATGGAGTATTTTTTCAAATACTCCATTTTTTTCTGTTTTATTTCGTTATAAATTTTCTTCTTTTTTATCCTTTCTGAATAGTTTTACAAAGTATTCCCAACCGAAGAACAGGATAAGAATCATTGCTGCAATCCACCAATATGAAGTTTTATTGGCCTCTCCCGTGTTGGTTGCTTTGAACATTCTGTCCCAACGGATTTTTTTAGGAGCCTGATACGTTGAACTTGCATCAGAAAAGACTCCCTGAACACTCATCCATGTAAACATTGGTTTTCCTACAATATTTTCTTCAGGAACGAAACCAAAGAATCTGGCATCTAATGAAGCATCCCTGTTGTCTCCGATCATCATATAATAATCCTGTTTGATGGTATATGAAGTTGCAGGTTGACCGTTGATGAAAATCTGATTATCTCTTTCTACTAAGCTATTGTGTTCATATTCAGAAATAATCCATCTGTATGTTGGAAGTGTTTCTTTATTAATTGCCACTACATCTCCTTTTTTAGGAATTTTTAAAGGACCGTACCAATCCTGATTCCAAGGTTTATTGATCGGGAAGATGGATTGAGTGGTATCAATACTTTTAGTATAAGCAGATCTGTCCGCATTTAATTTATATGAAACCGTAGCAGAATCTTTAGGGAAAATACTTTCCTCCATACTTACCACATTTGGTAAAGTTTTTATTTCCGCAGCCGTCTTATCTGTTAATCCCTGAAATGCATATATAAATCCTTTTTCAGTCTGTATTTCTCTTACCGGTAAAAATCCGTAAGTATTATATAAAGAAGGAATATCTAATTGAGATCCTGCATTTACAGTGTAAGCATGCTGAACTTCCTGATCTCCTAAAACCGTTTCAGGTTTTCCGTTTACAAAAAGTCTACCTCCTCTCATTTCAAAAGTATCTCCGGCAACAGCTACACATCTTTTTACATAAGGATCTTTTCTATCAATTGCCGTGTGTACAGAATCCTGAGGATAGTTGAATACTACCACATCATTTCTCTGAGGTTTATTAAATTGTAAAATTCTCTCATAAGGAAGCTTTACTGCATCCACATAAGATTTTGGGTCATCTTTAGGATTTCCTTTTTCTCCGGTGTCCATAATGGTTCCCTGTAAGAAAGGAATCGCAACCGGACGCATCGGAAGCCTGTATCCATAGCTCCATTTGTTTACGAAAAGGAAGTCACCTACTAAAAGTGTTCTTTCCATAGATCCTGTAGGAATTCCGAATGGCTGGGTAACAAAAACATGGATAATAGTAGCAAAAACTACCGCAAAAGTAATAGACCCTACAAAAGTGTCTTTTTTCTTTGTGCTTTTTTCTTCGTCTGTTAAGAATAGGTCATTTGTACTTTCATCTTCTACTTCCGCATCTTTAGAATAGTTGACACTTGCCATATAAATGAACGGAAGAATAACGGTAAGAAGCTGATGCTGGAAAAGGGTTTTTCCAAATTTCTTCATTAAATAAATGTGAAAAACAGACATCATAATAGGCCCTACAATGGGCAAATAGGATAAAACCGCCCACCATTTCGGATGTTTTGTTTCTTTTAAAATAATGAAATAATTATAGAAAGGGATAAAAGCAAATAGCGGACTATATCCCATTTTCTTAAACAGTTTCCATGTGGAAATCCCCATCAATACAGATAAGATGAGAACATAAACTGTGTACGTTAAAAAGTAATTCATAAAATTCTTGTGCCTAATCTATAATATAAGTAATCTGTAATGAGCAACGGGTTATTTTATCATTGATCATGTACTACTAATTAGTTTACAATGTAAGGATTTTGTTACAAAATTAAAGACCTAAAACGTCTTTCATTTCAAAATTTCCTTTTTTATCTTTAATCCATTCCGCAGCGACTACAGCTCCCAATGCAAAACCATTTCTGTTGAAAGCAGTATGCTTGATCTCAATTTCATCCACTTCGCTTCTGTAAAAAACGCTGTGAGTTCCGGGAACCTCATCTTCACGAATGGCAAAAATACCTAACTGATTATCCTTCGTTTCATCCAATTTCCAGGCATCAAACTTTTTATTGTGTTTGAAAATACCTTCAGCAATCGAAATTGCAGTTCCGCTTGGTGCATCTTTTTTATGAATATGATGAATCTCTTCCAACTGGCAAGAATACTCATCTACATTCTTCATCAAATCAGCCAACTTTTCGTTTAAAGCAAAAAATAAATTTACTCCCAAACTGAAATTGGAACCGTATAAAAATGCGGTATTATTTTCAAGAGAGATTTTTTCGATTTCAGATCTTTTTTCCAGCCATCCTGTTGTACCGCAGATTACCGGAATGTTATTTTCAAGGCATGCTTTTACATTTTCAAAAGCCACTTCGGGAAGTGAAAATTCAATAACAACATCGGGATGATTAAGATTTTCAGCAGTTGGAGTTTCTTTTAGGCGGGCAACAACTTCATGACCTCTTTTCTGAGCAATTTCATCGATGATTTTACCCATTTTACCATATCCAACTAATGCTATTCTCATATGCTTTTATTATTTTAATTATACAGAAATTAGAAATCATGTATAATGTATTAAAATCTATAACTTAAACTCAGCCCCGTTTTAGGAGGGGTAATTCCATATTGATCCTGAATGACTGCCGGTGCAAAAGACAGATCCGGATCGTGACGGCTTTCATAAAGGTGAGAGTCTACCACTGCATCAACAATATTCAGAATATAAATCAGTCCTGTAATGGCAATAGCGTAATCTCTTTGCCTTTTTGCCCTGTCCTGTGAATTTGCTAAAGCAGTTTTATCCAGGAAAGGCCTGTCCTCAAAAAATTCATTGGGTCTGCCATTTAATTTATCCAGATAATATTGTCGGTATCTTTTATACTGATTATCGTTCCAGATCGCGATTCCGACCCCGGTTCCTACAGCTCCCCATACAATAGGAATTTTCCAGTATTTTTTATTATAAAACTGGCCTAATCCGGGTAGGACAGCAGAATATAACCCCGCCCTGGTAGGATTTAACTTCATTGTTTTTCTGGTAGGTCCGTTTGCTTTCTCCAAATCTTCCACAATTTTGGATTCAGATTTAAGAGGTTTTTTAGGCTGTGCTACGGGTTTTTCTTCACTCACAACAGAATCCACCTTAATGGTATCATTAGGTATTACTTGTGAGTAAGCCACTGCAAACAGACACAGAAAAAATGTGAAAAATATTTTCTTCATTTATTTTATATGGGATAAAATATATTCCAGTTCGTCTTCATTTTTGAAATCCAGAACCAGCTTACCTTTTTTACCATTTCCGGAGGTCTTAATCTCCACTTTTACATCTAATATATCAGATATTGTTTTTTGAACTCTTTTATAGTTATTAGAAAGTTCTGCTTTTGCTTTTTTGGCAGCAGGTGATTTCGGATTTTTCAGCGCTGTAGCCGCCTGTTCAGCCTGACGAACGTTCAACTTTTCTTTGATAATTAAATCAAATAAGATCTGCTGATGTTCTTCACTTTCCAAACTGATAATAGCCCTACCGTGTCCAGCTGAAATCTCTCCGCTTCTGATTGCGTTCTGAATATCCGGACTTAATCTTAACAATCTTATTGAGTTAGTAATGGTACTTCTGTCTTTTCCCACTCTTTGGCTAAGATTTTCCTGCGTTAAACCAATTTCTTCTAAAAGCCTGTGATAAGTAAGCGCAATTTCAATGGCGTCCAGATCTTCTCTCTGAATATTTTCAACAAGAGCCATTTCCAGAAGCTCCTGATCATTCACCAGACGAATATAGGCAGGAATACTGGTAAGACCGGCAATTTTACTTGCTCTGAAACGTCTTTCCCCTGAGATAATTTCGAATCTTTCTCCGTCTTTTCTTAAAGTAACAGGCTGAATAACCCCTAAATTTTTAATAGACTGAGCAAGTTCATTTAAGGCTTTTTCATCAAAATAAGTTCTTGGCTGGGTCGGGTTCGGATAAATATCTTCTAGGGATACTTCTACAATATTCCCCACAAATTTATCTGCTCCCGCATCGGTAGCAGAATTAATTGTCGCTTTGGATTCAGCACTCAAAATAGCACCTAAACCACGT
The DNA here is from genome assembly GCF_022488405.1 of Chryseobacterium sp. Y16C. NCBI lineage: Bacteria > Pseudomonadati > Bacteroidota > Flavobacteriia > Flavobacteriales > Weeksellaceae > Chryseobacterium > Chryseobacterium sp. Y16C. The sequence continues at coordinate 4,188,507 of NZ_CP092711.1, read as the reverse complement.
CCCATCGCTCTTTTTTTATCCTTCATATTTGCTTTTAGCTTTTTGGCTATTTGCTTTTAATTCTTTACTAATTTTTCGTTCTTCAGTAAAACTTCTTCCGCCAGCTGAATGTACTGAACCGCTCCTTTACTTTCTGCATCATAGTTCAAGATACTCTCGCCAAAACTCGGAGCTTCACTCAATCTTACGTTTCTGCTGATAATGGTTTCAAATACCATTTCAGGGAAGTGAGAGTTTACTTCTTCCACCACCTGGTTAGACAGTCTCAATCTGCTGTCGTACATCGTTAAAAGAAGTCCTTCGATATCTAAATCTTTATTATGGATTTTCTGAACATTTTTAATGGTGTTCAATAATTTCCCCAACCCTTCCAATGCAAAGTACTCACACTGAATCGGAATAATTACAGAATCCGCTGCTGTAAGCGCATTCACGGTGATAAGACCTAAACTCGGAGCGCAATCGATAATGATATAATCGTAGTCATTTCTAACGCTTTCTAATGCTTTTTTCAGCATATATTCACGGTTGTCTTTGTCTACCAGCTCAATTTCAGCTGCTACCAGGTCGATATGAGAGGGTACAATATCAAGATTCGGAGTTGCCGTCTGCTTGATACAGCTTCTTGTATCCACACTATGCTCCAATAAGTTGTAAGTAGAATACTGAACATCATCAACCCCCAATCCTGAGGTAGCATTCGCCTGAGGATCAGCGTCAATAATTAATATTTTCTTTTCCAATACCCCTAATGCTGCTGCTAAATTCACTGCGGTTGTAGTCTTTCCAACACCTCCTTTTTGATTAGCGATACCTATGATTTTTGCCATTCTTAGAACTTTAAGATTCAAAAATACACTTTTTTCTTTGCTCTAGGCGAGTCACAAAATCAAAAATAGAGTTAAAATATTGTTAATAAGACTTTTAGCAATAAAAAAAATTATCCACAAAAAAAATTCTTTGTGGATAAGTGTTATGATTTGTTTTCAGTTGATTAATTATCAAACTTCATGGATATCGGAAATCTAAAATAGCTTCTTACAAATTCTCCTTGTTTATTTTTTGCTGGCGTCCATTTGCCTTTAATATATTTTATTGTTCTTATTGCCTCATTGTTAAAATCAGTATCTGAACCATTAGCTTTAATTCCTGAGATCGTACCATCTTTTTCTACAATAAATGTGATTGTTGTTCTCATGACATCATCAGAAGCAAATCCAGAACCATCAAAATTACTCATTACTTTATTTCTAAATGCATCAACGCCTCCTACAAAACTAGCTTCTTGAGCTAAATCTTTAGAATCTACAATTTTATTTGGATCTTCCTTAGGCTCAACTTTCGGAACAACATGTTCTTTAGAAGTACCATTGACATTTGTCGGAGGTGCAATTGGTATATACGTTGGCGTTGTAATTTCTTTTCCTTCTGATGTTTGGGTACTTGCCACTGCATTCAAATTATCTTTCGGACTATCTTTTTTCTCATTAGTTACTATTGCTTTAGGCTCTGGTACAGTCTTATCAATTGTTTTTACTTTTTCAGGAGCTACTTGCGGCTTTACCTGAACAGGCGGATCTTTTTCTGGGGTTTCAACTATTTTAATAATTCTTGGATCATTATAACCATGATCCTGTATAACAACATCTGATTTAAATGCATTAATCACAAATGGCGTAATAGAAACAGCCGCTAATAAACTCACACCTACAAAAAGTGCTTTTGTTAATATTCTGTCTGATTCATTTCTTAAAACATAGGCGCCGTACTCCTTATTACGGTGCTCAAATAAAACTTCATTAAAACGAAATTCTTGATTTTGGTGTAGGTGTTTCATCACTAAAAATTTAAACTGTTAAAAAAATAAATTATCAGTTTTCCAAATACTGACAATTAAACACCAAACGTCTATCAAAATATTTGCCAAAAATTTATCAATATTTTACAAAAACAAAACAAACGATAAAATATTTAAAATTTAACTATATCATAAATATATTCAGCAGTTCATATAAAAACAAAAAATCCCGCTTAAAGCGGGACTTCAAAATATCTGAAATTATTTTAGAATAATTCTTTTCTGATAATGTTCTGGCTTCTTTCAGGACCAACAGAAACTAGATAAACGTTGATTCCTAAATACTTCTCAATAAACTCGATGTATTCCTGAGCCGTTTGTGGAAGTTCGTCGTAGCTTCTTGCTTTTGTGATGTCTTCTTTCCAACCTGGAAGATCTTGGTAGATTGGCTCGTAGTTGTACAATTTCTCTGTTGAAGAAGTGAAATAATCGATGATTTTTCCGTCTTCAGTTCTATAATGCGTAACTACTTTCAGGTTTTCAATTCCTGTAAGAACGTCTAATTTTGTAATGACTAAATTATTGATCCCATTGATCATACAAGCGTGCTTCAAAGAAACAAGGTCCAACCAACCTGTTCTTCTTGGTCTACCTGTAGTCGCTCCGAATTCGCCACCGATTTGCCTGATGCTTTCTCCTAATTCGTTGTCTAATTCTGATGGGAAAGGTCCGTTTCCAACTCTTGTGCAGTATGCTTTTGCAACACCGATCAGGTTTTGAAGTGACGTTGGCGGAACTCCCGCTCCTGAACAAACCCCTCCTGTAGATGGAGAAGATGAAGTAACATATGGATACGTTCCGAAGTCGATATCAAGCATCAAAGCCTGCGCTCCTTCGAATAAAACGTTTTTACCATCTCTGATGGCTTCATTTAATTCCAGCTCCGTATCAACGATTCTGTCCTGAAGCTGTCTTCCGATTTCTAAATATTCGTTGTAAATTTCTTCAACGTCTAATGTCGGTTTTCCGTAGTATTTTTCAAAAAGAGAATTCTTAATTTTTAAGTTTTTCTCGATTTTGTCTCTTAAAATTTCAGGATTCAGAAGGTCGATCATTCTGATGCCTACTCTTGCAATTTTATCTTCATAGCAAGGTCCGATCCCTTTTTTCGTCGTTCCGATCTGCGTTCCTCCGTGCTCTTCTTCACGGTAAGTATCCAAAAGAATGTGGTAAGGCATGATGACATGCGCTCTTCTGCTGATGAAAATGTGGTCAGTCTTTAAGCCTTTGCTCTCGATCTGATTCACCTCCTTAATGAAAGATTTAGGATTTACCACTACTCCGTTGGCAATGATACACTTCCCTTTGCACTGAAGAACTCCCGATGGAAGAAGGTGCAAAACGAATTTCTCTTCACCTACATAAACCGTGTGACCAGCGTTGTCCCCACCTTGGAAACGTACAACGTAATCCGATTTTGCCGATAAAACATCCGTGATTTTTCCTTTACCTTCATCTCCATACTGAAGACCTACAACTACGTAAGTTGACATATTTTACTTTTATTTTAGATTCATGCAAAATTACTTTTAAAAAATTGGGTGGGCAAATTTGTAGTGGATTTTATTTTTGAGTGGATGAAAATCATGGGGTTGGAAAATATTTAATTATGTTTTTAAAAGTTTATTATGTAGTTTTAGCTAATTAAAAACTTAAAAACTATGTCAACAGAAAATTATTTAACTCAAGAACAGATTCAAGAAGGAATGAAAAAAGGTTTGGAAAAATATGAAAACCTTAATTTTTTAGCAAAATTTGGAATGTTTATGGGGGTTATTCAAATTTTGGAATTTGGTCTAAAAAAGCTTCTTCAAGAAAAATTCGATTACGATTTAGATGAAATGGAAAAATGGACTTTGGGAAAAACAATAAAAGAACTTAAAGAAAAAGGATTACGTTCTGATTTCATAATTCTTCTCGAAAATATTGTGGAGCATAGAAATTACATCGCACATGAAATGCTTTCAAATATGGCTTTAATGAATAGCATTGTTCAAGATTTAAATCCATATCCTAAAGATGAAAGAAGACTTGATAAAGCAATTCTTGAATTAGAAAATATTATATTTTTATTTGATTGGACTAATAGTAATAATGGATGGGATTAAAAATTTCAACCGCATAACCTTTTAAACAATCTTTACAAAAATTACATCAAATAAAATGCAAGAAAACTCAAAAGATGAATATCTAAAAATAGCAAAAGAATACGTACTAAATAATGCTGGAGATCATGTTGAAGTTAGTTATACAGAAGATTATGATGATATCTTCGTTTTTGGTTACCAAGCAAAAGATAAAAAGGTTAGACTTGTAGGTCAAGGTCCAATACTTCTTGTAAAAAAAGATGGAAGAATATTTGAATACGGAAGTGGCACAGGCGAAGAAGAAGCTCTTGTTAAAGTAATCAATAAACTAAATAAGGAAAGGTTAATTAGAATTTTCCACAAAAATTATAATATTCAAAACAATAATTATGATTTAATAATAAATGATATATACAAAGATGAATATTTTGACTATGAAGAACTTGATGAATTAATTACTGTTTTATTAAGAAACAAAATCTATTATCTTAAATGTAACGAAAACAATGAAGTGAAACGTCATTATTACAATGAAGAAAAACTTAAAGAAATTTTGCAACAAACACCTGCGAATTTAGGTCACAATTTTGATGAGTATTTAGAAGATGTTCTTATTGATCTCATTAATACTAATATTTATTTCAGATGGACACTTTCAGAGATTAAATAATAATCATTCCGCAGAAACCTTTCAACGACTTAGATTCCTGCGGAATGACAAACAGTATTAATATTTTATTATTCTTATTTCAACAAAACCTCACTCACAACCCCAATCTCCTCCAAAAACACACCATCATGCGAAATCACCACTAAAGTTCCCTGATAACCCTTAATAGAATTCGTCAGAATTTCCACATTTTGAAGATCTAAATTATTCGTCGGTTCATCGAGAATAATCATATCAGGCGCTTTATTGCTGATGGAAAGTCCGCACAGAAGAAGTCGCAGCCGTTCTCCGCCACTTAGAACATCACATTTTTTGTCCCAGGTTTCCTTTCCGAATAAAAATCTTGACAATAAGGTTTTCACTTCAGATTCCTGCAACGCATTATCGTTGAACTGTTGGGCAAAATCATAAACCGTTGTCTGTTTATCAATCAAAGAATACTCCTGATCAATATAAATCGTCTGAAAATCCGATCTCGAAATCGTTCCGACAGAAGGCTGCAAATCTCCTAATAAAAGCTTGATCAAAGTAGTTTTTCCTGAACCGTTAGAGCCTTTGATCGAAATTCTGTCCCCGCTTCGGATTTCAAGATTGAGATTTTCTTTCCAAAGATTTTCTTCATTATATTTAAAATTAATTTCCTCTGCCGAAATCAAAATTTTCCCCGAATGCAGATTCGAATCATTAAAATTCACTTTCATCTGATCCGCATTTCTCACCGACGAACGCAAATCCCGCAAATCCCCGGAAATATCATTGATTTTCTCGGCATGAACAGACTTCAATTTCGAAGAATTTTTCTCGGCATTATTCCGTAACGTATTCATCATAATTCTCGCCACACCCGATTTTTCTTGTTTTCCTTTCCCGCGTGCGTCAAGCTTTTGCTTTCGTTCCAGTGTTTCGCGCTCCTTTTCTTTTGCCTTTTTCAGCGCGCGTTCTTTGGAATGAATATCATTTTGCAGCGCTTCATTTTCAATTTCTTTTTGTTCGCCATAAAGATCATAATTTCCGCCATACGTTGAAATCCCTTGGTTGCTTAATTCGAAAATCGTATCAACCAAATTCAGTAAAGCACGGTCATGACTGACAATCACAACGGTTGAATTCGTTTTTTCAATAAAATCATACAGCAGATTTCGTCCTTCCAAGTCGAGATGATTCGTCGGTTCGTCCAGTAAAATAATTTCAGGCTGATTAATTTGAATTCCGGCAAGGAAAACCTTCGTTTTTTGTCCGCCACTCAGGCTTTCCAATTTTTGATTTAAATCTAAATTTTCGAGTTTCCAATGTTGTAAAGCTTGCTGACAACGTTCTTCGATGTCCCAGTCGTCATTTAGTGTCTCAAAATAAATTTCATCCATTTCCCCACTCGTAATTTTTTGGAGAGCTTCTAGTTTTTCATTGATTTTCAAACATTCGGCAACCGTCAAATCATTGAAATTCCCGAACATCTGCGGAACATAGAACAAATCACCTTGGATATTGATGTCGCCTTCCAAAGGTTCAATTTCTTTCGCCATGATTTTCAGCAAGGTAGATTTCCCCATGCCGTTGCTTCCGACCAAAGCCGATTTTGAATGTGATGGTATCGTTAAATTGATAGAATTAAATAGCAGATTCCCCGCAGGAAACCCAAAGGATATATGGTGTAAAAAAAACATAATTTCTTTCTGTAATTAAAGTTAAAACTGCAATAACTTCGGTCGTTATTGTCTATAAAATCTGAAAGAAATTGTATCCTACATCCTGATATTTTGGGTTTTGTGAATGGCAAAGATAGTAATTTTTAAATATTTCAAAACATCAAAACATTCATAAAATTTCCAGCCCATTCTCTAATCTCATTTATTTTTTAAGAAGCTTTTCCCGCTTTCCACTATATCTTTTGCTTCGCAAAAGGATGTCGTTGCAATCGGGGCTAGGATATTTGTCATTCAGTAGGAATCTCAACCTAGTGTTAGAAATATGGAAAAATTGGGACTTAGATTCCTACGGAATGACAAACAAATGGAAGACTGTAATGTGAAAACATTGAAAATAAACCACCCCGTCAAAAATTTCAAAGAAATTTTCGCCACCCCTCCAAAGGAGGGGAATTTTTGTCCTAAGTAAGTCATTGATAACAAGTAACAAAGTCATCTTATAAAATAATTTTAAGTCTTATTTTAAAATAGATTCTTCACTCCACTACGTTTTGTTCTGAATGACAAAAACGCAAAATTTAAAAACTCATTAACACAAAAAACTCTAAAACCCTCAAACACAATCCTTCTCAAAGTCATAAAAAACTTTCGTTAAAAATCCTTAACTTTGCAGCCTACTAAAAATTTTTATGGAGAGTATTAAAGTTCACGACAAAACTTTCGTTCCTTATTTGGAGGACGCCGAAATTCAGGAGATTGTAAAAGCTACGGCTTTAAAAATTCATGAAGATTATAAGGATGAAGTTCCTGTTTTCATTGGGGTTTTGAACGGAGTCATTATGTTCTTTTCAGACCTTTTGAAGCACTATCCGGGAGAATGTGAGATTGCTTTCATCCAGATGAGTTCTTACGTAGGAACAGAATCTACAGGAATTGTTTACCAGAAAATGGAACTAACAAAGGACGTAAAGGACCGTCACATCATCTTAGTAGAAGATATCGTGGATACCGGAAATACGGTTGAAAGTCTTTTCAAATATTTTAATGAAACGCAACGTCCGAAATCTGTAAAAATTGCTTCATTCCTATTGAAACCCGAAGTGTATAAAAAAGATTTCAAGCTGGATTATATCGGAAAGGAAATTCCAAACAAATTTGTTTTAGGCTACGGATTGGATTACGATGAATTAGGAAGAAATTTACCGAATCTGTACCAATTAGAAGACGGACAAATCAACCATTAAAACGCTGTTGGCTATTAGCTGATAGCTTTTAGCTTAAAAAGTAAAATAAAGAAATAAATTTAATAATAACTTAAAAACGCTAAAGGCTAAAAAGCATATCAGCTAAAGGTAAAAAGCCAAAAGCCAGTTGCTAATTGCCAGAAGCAAAACAACATTATGATAAACATTGTTCTGTTCGGTCCTCCAGGAAGTGGAAAAGGAACTCAAGCACAAAACTTAATCGAGAAATTCAATTTGAAGCAAATCTCAACAGGTGATCTTTTCAGATTCAACATGAAAAATGATACGGAGCTTGGGAAACTGGCAAAGTCTTATATCGATAAAGGAGAATTGGTTCCGGATCAGGTAACAACAGATATGCTGATTGACGAGATCAGAAAACCTACCGATGCAGCAGGATTTATTTTCGACGGATATCCAAGAACGGCTGTTCAGACAGAAGCTTTGGAAAAAATCGTAAAAGAGGAATTAAATGATGAGATCGACATCTGTCTTTCTTTGGTAGTGGAAGATTCAATTTTGGTTGAAAGACTATTGAAAAGAGGAGAAATCAGCGGAAGATCTGATGACAGCAATGTTGATATCATCAAAAACAGAATAAAAGAATACTACGCAAAAACAGCAGAAGTAGCCGAGTTGTACAAGCAACAGGGCAAATATGTAGAGATCAACGGTGTTGGCGACATCAACGAAATCTCTGAAAAACTTTTTGCTGAAGTAGAAAAAGTAAAATAATCGAGATTCGGGGACGGGATTCGAGTTTTTCCTTATCCCGTAACTCGCAACTCGCAACAAATAATATATGTCTAATTTTGTAGATTACGTAAAGATTCATTGTAAAAGCGGTCACGGAGGTGCAGGTTCTGCGCATCTTCGCCGTGAAAAGTATATTCCTAAAGGTGGTCCTGATGGTGGAGACGGAGGCCGAGGCGGTCACGTTATTATGAAAGGAAATGCTAATGAATGGACTTTACTTCCCCTTCGTTATACCCGTCACGTAAAAGCGGAACGTGGTGAAAACGGAGGTAAAAACCAGTTAACAGGAGCTTACGGAGCGGATGTTTATATTGAAGTTCCTATCGGGACTATCGCTAAAAATGAAGATGGAGAAATCATTGGCGAAATTTTAGAGGATGGACAGGAAATCATCCTGATGGAAGGTGGAATGGGAGGTAAAGGAAACGAGCATTTCAAATCTTCTACCAATCAGACTCCAAGATTTGCTCAGCCTGGAATGGACGGGCAGGAAGGCTACGTAATTTTCGAGCTTAAGATTTTAGCGGATGTAGGTCTTGTTGGCTTTCCAAATGCCGGAAAATCTACGCTTTTATCGGCTGTTTCTGCTGCAAAACCTAAAATTGCAGATTATGCCTTCACTACTTTAACTCCCAATTTAGGAATTGTGGATTACAGAAATTATAAATCTTTTGTAATGGCCGATATTCCTGGAATTATTGAAGGAGCTGCAGAAGGTAAAGGTTTAGGACATAGATTCTTAAGACATATTGAAAGAAATTCGATTTTATTATTTTTAATTCCGGCAGATTCTGAAGATCACTTCCAGGAGTTTAAGATTCTGGAAAATGAATTAAAGGAATACAATCCTGAATTATTAGATAAAGATTTCATCATCTCTATTTCAAAGTCCGATCTTTTGGATGATGAGCTGAAAAAAGAAATCGCTGCCGAATTCCCTGAAAACAAACAACCGTTGTTTTTCTCTGGAGTTACAGGTGAAGGTCTTGTAGAATTAAAAGATGCGATCTGGAAACAATTACATGGATAAAATAACTATCTATTAAAAATATTATAAAGTACACTTTCGTGTACTTTTTTATTATAAAAGAAATTAAAACCATCAAATTAAAACTATGAAAAAGAATTTAGCAATTGCTCTGCTATTGTCAGTTTCAGCATTTATGAATGCACAAAACAGTCAGGAAAACACAAACACAAATTCAAAACCTGTTTCAGATTCAAAAATAAGCTTTGGAGTAAAAGGAGGATATTCTTTATCATCGATGAAATTTTTCGATGATCCATTAGATTCAAAATCATATTTCTATGCAGGAGTGGTTGCTGAACAACCGATAACTTCTAAATTTAGTGTGCAGGCAGAAGCGCTTTACACACAGATTGGAGGAAAGCAGCATTTCCCGATTATAGATTTTACAGGCTCCGGAATTGTAGAGAAAGGAAGTATAGAGTTTGACTATCAGCTTACTCAAATTCAGATTCCTGTTTCTGCTAAGTATTACTTTATTCCAAATTTATCAGCTTCTGTTGGAATGAACTTTGGCATCAATGTGTCTGAAAAAGTAAAGACTGATCAGGTCGTAAACGGATCAACCTCCCACGATTATGAAAATGTGAAAACATTGAATTTGTTTCCGTTTTTAGGTGCTGAATATAAGATTACAGAAAATATATTTGTGGATGCACGATATAATTTCAATTTCATTCAGGTCAATAATGGTGACTTCACTACTAAGATCGGATTTTTACAAGCCGGTGTCGGATACAGATTTAAATAAATGTTTAAAAAATAAAAGGAGAAACACGATGTTTCTCCTTTTTTGTAGAAAGCTTTACATATTACTTCACTTAATGATTTATTATAACAAAATAAATGTAGACAATTGCCTTTTGGAACAATTCTTGAAAGAACTCAGCAAAATTTAAACTATGAAATATCTATTCGGCTTATTAATGGCAATATTTTTATTCTCTTGCTCTACTCAAAAGAGCCCTTCAAAATATTCAACTATAGAATATGAAGCAGGAGCTTGTTTTGGATCCTGCCCTATTTTTAAAATCACAATTAATCCGGACAGAAGTGCCGTTCTGGAAGCAGAGCATTTTAATTTTTCCAAAGAATTTTCAAAAGCGGAATTTTCAAAACCAAGGGAAGGAACTTTCAAAGGAACCATTAAAGAAGAGGATTATAATAAACTTCTGGCTTTATTGGACGGTCTTGATATAAAAAAACTAAATGATAAGTACGGGGAAAGAAACATTACGGATCTTCCGACTTCTTATTTAAGAATCAATTTTACAGATAATACTTCAAAAACAGTAGAAGATTACGGTAAAAAAGGAACTGAAAAACTGGCTGAAGTTTACAGGTTTTTTGAGGATCTGAGGACTAATCAGCAGTGGACAAAAGTGAAATAATGATCTTAAAAATATTTAAGCTACCTTTGCAAAACATAATTCCTTCATTTTGAAGGAATTTTTATTTAATTAAAAAACAATTCATTTGAATTTTACAGACTTAAATTTAATAGATCCTATTGCAAAAGCAATTCAGGAACAAGGATATACCAACCCTACTCCTATTCAGGAAAGATCGATTCCGGAAATTGTAAAAGGGAGGGATTTTCTAGGATGTGCACAAACGGGAACAGGAAAAACCGCTGCATTTGCCATTCCTATTCTTCAGAATCTTTCTAAAAATCCTAAGAAAGGAAATCATATTAAAGCATTAATATTAACCCCTACGAGAGAATTAGCGATTCAGATAGAGGAAAATATCAAAGCTTATGGAAAGTACTTACCTTTGAAACATCTTGTTATTTTTGGAGGGGTAAAACAGGGAAATCAGGAAGCCGCCTTAAGAAAAGGCGTAGATATCCTGGTGGCAACCCCAGGAAGATTATTAGACTTTATTGCTCAAGGGATTATCAGCTTGAAAAACCTTGAAATTTTTGTATTGGATGAAGCTGACAGAATGTTAGATATGGGATTTGTACATGATGTAAAAAGAATCATCAAACTTCTTCCTCAAAAAAGACAGACTTTATTTTTCTCTGCAACTATGCCTGCTGAAATTCAGAAATTGGCAGATTCCATTTTGAACAATCCCGTAAAAGTGGAAGTTACCCCCGTTTCATCGACGGCAGAAACGATCAAACAATCCGTATATTTTGTTGAAAGAGAAGATAAATTAAATCTTTTGACCCATATTTTAAAGAACGATATTTCCGATTCCGTATTGGTTTTTGCCAGAACCAAACACGGAGCCGATAAAATTGCAAGGAAACTCCAAAAGGATAATATCACGACAGAAGCCATTCACGGAAATAAATCCCAAAATGCCCGTCAGAATGCTTTAAACAATTTCAAATCAGGGAAAACAAGAGTATTGGTTGCCACCGATATTGCTGCGAGAGGAATTGATATTGATGAACTGAAATATGTAGTAAACTTCGAACTTTCCGACGTTTCCGAAACCTATGTCCACAGAATCGGAAGAACAGGAAGAGCGGGTGCAGAAGGTACTTCTATTTCATTTGTAGACGGCCTGGATTTATTAAATCTGAGGAACACCGAAAAATTGATTGGAATGAAAATACCAATCGTAAAGGATCATCCGTTCCACACAGATAATCTTGTTGCCCAGAAAAGGGATTCAAATAATAAGCCTGTTCCGGCAGGTGCAGAGAAGCCTAAATCACAGAGTTCTGGTTCCGGCTCTCCTTCAAGAAAAAAACCAAAAAATCAGGCTTCACCGGCAGCTTCGTTAGGATTTAAGAAACCTAAGAATAAGAATTTTACCAGAAAGAAATAAAAAAATAAAGCCTTCAAAATTGGAAGGCTTTTATTTTTTTAAATATGAACGAACATTTTCTTCGCGTTCTCTGTCGTAATTCTGTCAATCTCAGAAAAATCTACCTTATAAATATCAACCAATTTTCCCGCTACCAGATCGAGATATGAACTTTCATTTCTTTTCCCCCGGTACGGCACCGGTGCTAAATATGGCGAATCAGTTTCCAGAACAATTTTGTCCAACGGAATTTCGTTTAAAAACTGATCAATTTTACCATTTTTAAATGTTACTACCCCACCGATTCCTAAAATAAAGTTCAGGTCAATTGCATGCTTCGCCTGTTCTAAATTCCCCGAAAAGCAATGGAAAATTCCTCTTAACTTCGGGTGTTTTTTTCTTTCCAACACTTCAAAAGTTTCATTAAAACTTTCTCTGGTATGAATTACGATAGGCAGATCTTTTTCAATGGCCCAATCGATTTGCTGTTCAAAAGCTTTCACCTGAATATCCAAAGTAGTTTTATCCCAGTACAGATCAATCCCGATTTCTCCGATTGCCGGAAAAGTTCTCTGATCCAGGTAATTTTTTACAATTTCCAGTTCTTTTTCCCAAGATTCCGGTTTTACATAGCAAGGATGTAATCCCATCATTGAAAAAATCCGGTTCGGATATTCTGTTTCCAGCTGAAGCATTTTTTCATGAGATTCTGAATCGATTGCAGGAAGATAAAATTCTGTAACTCCTTTTTCTATTGCTCTCTGAATGGCTTCCTTTCTGTCTTCATCAAATTCTTCAGCGTATAAATGGGTATGTGTATCAATCATTGTCTTTAAAATTTTAATAGATCTTCATAAGGGTTTTCCAGTCCTAACAATATTCCGAAAGCCGGTTCCGTTTTGATTCCCTTTTTCTTTAATTCTATTATTTTTTGTTTAAAATCTTTTCCTTTTTTCTCTAATATTTTGTATTCGGCAATCATATGACGATAAGCGTTTTGCTCAATGACAGGTTTGTTTTGCCCGAAAATTTCAACAGGAAATTCTTCCAATTCAAAATTACAAACTAAAAATTCTTCATTATCGGTATCCGATTTTTTAATCTTTATATCAAATTTTCCAAATGTCTGAATTAAAAATTTCTCAAATTCAGCACTATCCTTGACCTCACAAATAATATCCAAATCGCTTCCTTCAATATCAATTTCAATAGGAATAGTTCCTGCTAAAAGTGGTGAATAATTACTTAGCTTTTCGAATATTTTATGCTTTACAAGAACTTCATAAGCTCTTTTCTGCCTCTCATTTCCCTCTTTTAAATAATTGACGGTTGTAAAATCAATCATTAGAAAAAATTGGATGTTTTACTTTTTGCCTCTGAATTTCAATCCTTTGATTCAGTTTTTCTTTGAACTCCATATATTTTGGATCTTTTTCATCATCCGTTTTGTGTTCCAAGGCTTTCATGATTTTAAAATTCTCTTTAATAAAATCTTTTGTGTTCTCAGAAAAATAAGCGCCTCCAAATTTTTCAAAAATATAATTGATGGCCTGGTTATTCGGATGAATCATATCTTCCTTATAAAAACGGTAGTCACGGAGATCATCCATCATAATTTCGTAAATGGGAAGATAATGACAGTTTTCAAATTGGGAAATAACCTCGTGAACAGCTGTAATTAGTTTTGATTTACTTAATTGATTTTCAATCATTCCGTCTTTTGTATGACGAACCGGAGAAACTGTAAATAAAATCTGGACATCCTCTTTACAGATATCTTTCAAATTCAAAATGGTATCATAGATAGAATCCGTAAGTTCCTGATGGGTCAATAATCTTTTTTCAAAGAATTTTTGAGGAATTTTATGACAATTGGCTACCAGTTTTCGCTTCGGAATAAATTCATAGATAAATGAAGTTCCGTACGTAATAATAATCCAGTTGGAGTTTTGAAGAAAAGAATTTCCTTCTTCAATTTTCCTATTAATTTTATCCAGCGTCTGATGAATATATCTTGTATCAAAACTTGTATGATGATCCAGAGAAATAAATTCGTCATTAAAGGTAATTAATTCCTCTTCTTCATAAAATCCTGCATCATGCAGCCTTTTGACAGCATTATGAATTGAAAAGGGATTAAAAATAGTGCCGAAAGGGTTATTAATGGTCTGAAGCTGCCCTTTCTGAAGTAAGTCTGACATTTCGGAAGCAAAACACGAACCTATTGAAAATATTTTATCTTCAACCTCAATCTTCTTCCCCGATTCTTTAATGTCAACTTCTGTTCTGAATTTCATTAAATTAATTTGAAAATTTGAAAACGTGTCAATTTGACTAATTATCAAATTATGATTCTCTCCTCAATAAATAGTTAGCAAGTTCTGCAAACGGTTTTTTCTTTTCCTCCGGAATATCGATCTTCTGAAGATAGCTTTGCCCGATTTCGTTGTGTTTTTCAATCAGACGCAATGCTTTCTCGTCTACTTTTGTTCTTCTGAAAATCTTTTCTACTCCGTATACTTTATCGATATTTTCTGTCTTTTTAGAGTACCAGTAATCCAGTTCTTTTCTTTCTTCTTCCGTTGCATGTTCTCTCGCCATCAAATAAAGAACGGTCTTTTTGTTTTCGTAAATATCTCCGGCATGTTTTTTACCAAACTGCGCCTGGTCTCCGAAAACATCCAAATAATCATCCATAATCTGAAATGCGATTCCGATATGCTTGCCGAAATTGAAAATGGCTTTGGCATCTTTAAAATTAGCTTTTGCAATCAATGCTCCGATTTCGAATGAGGAAGCACTTAAAACTCCCGTTTTGTAAGTAATCATTCTGATATAATCATCAAAAGTCACATCTTCCTGTGTTTCAAAATTGATGTCATATTGCTGACCTTCACACAATAGCAAACCGGTATGGGTGAAAATTCTGACACACGCTTTGAAAATTTCAGGTTCAAGATCTTCAAAAAACTTATACGCCTTCAACATCAAACCGTCTCCTGAAAGAATTCCCGTGTTGATACCGTGTAAAGTATGAATCGTAGGTTTATTCCTTCTTAAAGGAGCTTCATCCATAATATCATCATGGATTAGGGTAAAATTATGGAAGAACTCAATAGCCAAAGCAGGCTTTATGGCTTCTTTCAAATCACCTCCAAATAAATCACATGCCATTAAAACCATAATCGGACGAAGACGCTTCCCACCATGTGAAATGATGTAGTTCATCGGATCATATAGTTCTGCAGGCTTATCTTTGAAAGTATACTTTTGAATAGCATCAGCAACAATCTGTTGGTATCGGTCTAAAAATTCCATAAGTTTTTAATAGTTTAAACAAAAATACGATTTTTCAGAGCTTTATAAAACAAAAAATATCATCATACCGATGAAATATTTTATTTTAATTTCTTAATAATTAATTCACAAATTACTTATTTACCGAAACCTTATTAATGTATATAAATATTTGAGAAAACCATTAATAAAAGGACTTAACTGGCTCCTTTAAAAACAAAAAACTTCGCCCGAATGGGCAAAGTTAATTATAGTATAAATTTTAAATCTTAAGATAAGAATGTTACCAAAAGGTAAGTGATACCTGCAACAATTGCAGAAATCGGAATGGTTAAAACCCAAGCCCAAAGTAAACTTACGGTAATTCCCCATCTTACGGCAGAAATTCTTTTTGTTAATCCAACCCCGATGATCGAACCTGTGATCGTGTGTGTTGTAGAAACAGGAATACCGAAATGGTCTGTAATAAATAAGGTAATTGCACCTGCAGTTTCAGCACTTACCCCTTCCAGTGAAGTTACTTTTGTAATTTTCGTACCCATGGTTTTGATAATCTTCCAGCCACCGCTCATTGTTCCTAAACCAATCGCAAGGAATGATACTAGAGGAACCCAAAGGTAGTGCTCTGCGAAATAATCGAAACGCCCTGTTGCGGGAATATTCAAATATACAGGATCTTTAAGCATTTCAACATGATAATAGATTAAAGCTGCACCAATAATACCCATTACTTTCTGAGCATCATTTAATCCGTGTCCCAAGCTGAATAAAGCTGAAGATCCCAACTGTAATCTTTTGAAAGATTTATCTGCTTTGTGTGGGTTTGATCTTTTATAAAGGTGAACGATAATTAACGTAATAATAATCGAAATCACCATACCTATGATCGGAGCCATGAAAATGAACAGGAAAATAGGGATTACTTTATCAAATTTAACTACACTCTGATGAGTAACCTGATTAAAGGCTTCTTTAATCGTTCCCCAGAATCCTAAATCAGGCTGCGCCGCAGCAACAGAGTGATAATCCATCATGAAAGCATGCATTAAAGCCGCTCCAAGGAAACCACCGATTAAGGTATGAGAGGAAGATGAAGGAATACCAAACCACCATGTCAAAAGATTCCAGGCAATTGCCGCAACAAGACCTGAAAAGATAACTTCAAGAGTGATAAAATTTTCGTTAACCGTTTTGGCAATTGTATTACCAATTTTAAATTCTCCAATGATATAAGCAGCAATAAAGAAAGCTGCAAAATTCCAAAGCGCTGCCCAAAGTACAGCCTGGAAGGGAGTTAAAACTTTTGTAGAAACAATAGTCGCAATTGAATTGGCTGCATCGTGAAAACCATTGATGTAATCAAATATTAAAGCCAAAGCAATAATAACTATAAGTAAAATCGGAAATTCCATTGTTTAATTATAATTATTAATTAAGCGTATTTAATCATGATGTTCTCAATCGTGTTGGCAACATCTTCTGCTTTGTCAGTTACTACTTCAAGATAATTAAGTACAGATGAAACTTTGATAATATTGATGGCATCATTTGTTTCGAACAATTCTACCATAGAATTGGACAACAAATCGTCTGCAATGTTTTCAATAGAATTTACTTTGATACAAGCTTCTTTTACCTGCTCCATGTTTTTGAAACCTTTAAGGTTTTTCATTGCATTCTGAATTTCAAGACATGCTTTGTGGATCAGTAAAGAAAAATCTGAATACGCCTTCATTTCCGGCGACTTGTAAAGGAAAATATATTTTGTAGAAGCGTAGATATAATCTGCGATATCGTCTAATCCTGTTGCTAATGTATGGATGTCTTCTCTGTCGAATGGAGTAATGAAGTTTTTTCCTAATTCTACGAAGATTTCGTGAGTAAGCTCATCATTTTTGTGTTCATAATCGCTCATCTTTTTCAACATAGAATCGTCGTTAAGATCGAAGTCTTTGATTCCGTGGTTGAATTCCTCAGACATTGCTACAAGGTTTTCTGTTACTTTTTCGAAAAGCACAAAGAAGATTTTATCTTTTGGTTGAAAAGCGTGGAAAATATTACCAATTCCCATTTTTAAGTTTTTATAATTCGTGTGCAAATTTCTTAAAAAACCGCCTTACCTGAAAGAGTACAACATTAAGTTTTGTTAACATTGAATTAACATATGATTATCATATAAAAAAGCCGGCTTTACAGCCGGCTTTTCATTATTTCTAAGCGTTTAGTTTGCTACTTCAGCTCTCATTTCTTTTCCTTTGAACTTCATAGAACCAATATTACTTAAAACATTGTCCTTATATGATTTTTCAACCTCAAAGAAGGAGAATTTTTCTAAAATTTCAATATCACCAATCTCCGCTCTTTTCTTAGTTTTTCCATTAGATGTCGCTTTGTTGATAATATCCAGAACATCTAATTTTTTAAGCTGGTCTTTTTTCCCCAGATTAAAGAAGAATCTTACCATATTTTCGTTTCTTCTTCTTGGTTTTCCGCCACGATCTCTGTCTCCTCTCTCACGATCTCTGCCTCTGTCTCTGTCGCGGTCTCTTCTGTCCCTTCTGGATCCTCCGTCATCATCTCTGCTGCTTAATTTTTGTTCAACAAGATCATGTCTGTCTTTATAATAAGCTGCAAGATCTTTCAGCTGGAACTGAAGCAGTTTATGAACCAATTCTTCTTTTGAGAACGCTGATAAATCAGGAATTAAAGAATCATCAAATTCAAAGAAATCTTCATGCACTTCGAAAAGACTTTCGAAAACACCACCAACCTGAGCTTTTATAATATCATCACCTGTAGGAATTTTCCCTTCTGTGATTTCAATTTTTGTTGCTGATTTGATCTGCTTTAATTTTCTGCTTTCTTCAGGCTTAATTAATGCCATAGAAACCCCGTCTTTTCCTGCTCTACCTGTTCTACCACTTCTGTGAACAAATACTTCCGGATCATCCGGTAAAGAATAATGAATAACGTGCGTTAAAGAATTCACATCCAACCCTCTTGCTGCAACGTCGGTTGCCACCAAAATATCGATGTTCTTCAATCTGAATTTCTTCATTACCGTATCTCTCTGCGCCTGAGAAAGATCACCATGAAGTGCATCTGCTGCATATCCGTTCTGCATCAGGAAATCGGCAACTTCCTGAGTTTCCATTCTTGTTCTGCAGAAAATAATTGAGTACTGATTCGGATTTGAATCGATCAATCTTTTCAATGCTTCTTTTTTCTGACGGTAACCAGCCACATAATATTCATGCTTGATGTTCTTCTTAACTTCGTTAATTGAACCAACAGAAATTCTGTGAGGTTTTGTCAGATAATTTTTAGAAATCCTCTCTACTTCTTTGTTCATCGTAGCCGAGAACAAGAAAGTCTGTTTTGTTTCAGGAGTTTCGCTTAAAATGGTTTCCAATTCGTCTTTGAAACCCATTGAAAGCATTTCATCAGCTTCGTCTAAAACCAGCCAATGAATCGCAGAAAAATCTAATGCTTTTCTGTTAATTAAGTCGATCACTCTTCCCGGAGTTCCTACAATAATTTGTGGTTTATCCTTCAAAGATCTGATCTGCTCCATAATACTACTTCCCCCATACACTGCAGTTGTTTTTACATTCTGCATGTATTTAGAATAGTTCTTAATGTCTTTAGCAATCTGAAGACATAATTCTCGTGTCGGACAAAGCACCAATAATTGGATTTTGCGACTCGTATCGTCAATCATATCCAAAATCGGAAGCGAAAATGCTGCTGTTTTGCCTGTCCCCGTCTGCGCAAGTGCGATCAAGTCGCGAATATCTGAAAGAATAAAAGGGATAGTCTGTTTTTGGATTTCTGTCGGGCTTTCATAACCCAGTTCGCCAATTGCCTTAAGAATATCAGGACTTAAATTGGTCTCCGTAAATAAATTCATTAAATATTTTAAAATTTTTGCAAAGATACAATTATTATTTGGATTATATTTTATACTATATTACGGAATTGATAATTTTATTTTTCAAAACCCTAAACATTTTGAATTTTATACAGAAAAAGCACAAAATAATTATTTTAAATTTATCAATACGCCAACACAATTTCAATCATCATCTTATAATTAAAGGCTTAATAAATTATCAATTAACCAAATATTTAAAATTTTGGCAACAATTTATATTTCATTATTTTTGAATAAAATAAAAAGATATGCCTTCTGTAATTTCCCCAAAAACGTTAGATTTTCTGAAAAAGCTGGAACAAAATAATAACCGCGAATGGTTTACAGAAAATAAAAATCTTTACACAGAGTCCCAGCAAAACGTCATTGCGTTTTTGGAAGACCTACTTAAGGAAATGTCTGAATTTGATGAAGAATTAGCTAAAATTGATGCTAAAAAATCTTTATTCAGAATTTACCGTGACACCCGGTTCTCTAAAGACAAAATTCCTTACAAGACCAACTTCGGTGCCTCTTTGGGAATGGGAAAAGGAAGCCAGAAAGGAGGATATTATCTTCATCTTGAACCCGGAAAATCTTTTATTGCCGGAGGAATTTATATGCCGGAACCTGCTGTTTTAAAAGAACTTCGAAAAGAGATTTCACTATATGGAAATGAGTTTCTTACCATTCTGAACAATAAAGAATTTAAAAAGCATTTCCCTGAAATGGATCAGGACGACAAACTCAAAAAAATTCCGCAAGGTTTTGAAAAAGAAGATCCGATGGCTGAATTTTTAAAGCTAAAAAATTTCATCGTAGTATATTATCTGAAAGATGAAGAAATACTGAATAAGGATGCGGCAAAAAATCTTACAAAAATTTTCAGGCTAATGAAACCTTTAAACGATTTCCTGAATGCTCCTTTTTTATAAAATTGCGCAGAACACAAAAGTCAAATTAACCCCTGATAATCAATTCAATACATTTTGCTATTTTTAACAGGAATTTAACATTTTTGTGTATCTTTGCATCCCGTCTAAATCTACACTAATGTCTTTATATCAAAGGATTGCAGAAAATCTTCAATATATCAGTCCGAGTTTTTACAAAAGAAGATACTTTAAAAGCTTATACAAGCTTACCAAAGAAAACTTTTCTACACGCAATGTAGAGCCTGAACTGGTTTGGATTAAAGAATATCTTCAGGACCATTCTGTGATTTTTGATATCGGAGCTAATGTAGGAACTTTTTTGTACCACCTGGAAGATAAACTTAAGCCTCAGAACATTTACGGTTTTGAGCCCAATAAAAAGCTTAATAGCAGATTAAAAAGATTATTTCCGTTGATGCACATTCATTCTGTGGCACTTTCTGACGAAAATACAACGGCTGAATTTAAAGTTCCTATCATCAACGGTAAAATGATTGCTTCTCGTGGAACGCTGAACACTTCGTATAAAGAAAAAGGTGAAGAAAAAAGCTACACCGAAAAAGTAGAAGTCATCAAGCTGGATGACTGGGCAAAAAAAGAGGCTATCACCAAGCTGGACTTTATCAAAATAGATGTTGAGGGCAATGAAATGAAAACCCTGAACGGAGCCAAGAGAACGATAGAGAAATTTAAGCCAACTTTAATGGTAGAAATGGAGCAAAGACATCACAACACTCCTATCTGGAATGAAATTGCTGAAGTAGCTTCATGGGGATTTGATGTAAAATACCTGAACAGAAAAAACTTTAAGCTGGAAAAACTGACTGAGGAAGTTTTGCTGAAAAACAGTGCCAACGAAAAAAATAAGACCGAATACATCAATAACATTATTTTCACCCCTAAAATCCAATAAGAAACCTATGAGTTTAGTAGCAAGACAGGGCTTCAAATATTCCATTATTGGGTATATTGGTTTTTTACTGGGGACGGTTTCTGCACTCTTTATTTTTCCAAATGATTTTGAATTTTACGGAAAACTCCGCTACAGCATGCAGACTGCAGAAATGCTAGTACCTTTTGTTGTTTTCGGAATTTCTTATGCGAATGTAAAATTTTTTCATTCTTTGCAAAAAGACGGAAAAACCCAAAATATGCTTTCCCTATCATTGGTGAGCATTCTTATTAATTTCCTCATCTTTTCTATTATATTTTTCGCGCTTCCCTATTTTTATCCAAAATTTCTGCATTCGGAGGCCTGGAAAATCAAAGAAATTATCTTACCCTTAATTTTAGTCTTGTCGCTTTGTGCGATTTTCAATAAATATATCTCCAACTTTAAACGAATTGTAGTTTCCAATATTTTTGACAATCTTTTTCCTAAGATTGCCAATCTGGGAGCTTTTTGTCTTTTCTTTTATTTTTCTTTTTCCCAGAATATTGCGTTGGCATTTTTCTTCGGGATCTTCGCACTGATGCTTTTCGGATATATTTATTATACCAATAAACTTCAGAGGATCAATTTTGATCTCAGCACCGATTATTTCAAAAAAGACGGTTTCTGGAAAGAATTTCTGAACTACAGTTTCTTTGGATTTTTAGGAACTTTCGGAAACTATCTTGCCATCAATAGCTTTATGATCGGTGAGTTTATGGGAATGGAAGAAAACGGAATTTATTCCGTTCTGTATGCTTTAATTTCCCTGATCTCGATTCCGCAGCTTGGATTATTCAATATTTCAGCACCTATTATCAGTCAGCATCTTGCGGATGGTGATATGGAAGGACTCGACAGATTCCACAAAAAAACTTCTCTTACGCTATATTTTTTAGGAGCAGTCTTGTTTTCATGCATTATGGTAGGTTTTCCATATCTCACTCAGTTTATGCCTAAAAACGGGGTCATGCTAAGACTATATGAGCCGGTGATCTGGATCTGGGGTTCTGCTGTTTTAATCGATCTGGCAACAGGATTCAACGGGAATATCATTTCCTTATCAAAATATTACCGTTTCAATATTTTAGTGATGCTTCTATTGGCGGGGTTAACGATTGGTCTTAATTTCTATTTCATCAAAAACACAGACCTGAAACTTGTCGGAATTGCTTTATCTACCGCGATTTCCTTAACAACATATAATGTGGTAAAAATTATTTTCAATTATGTAGTCTTCAAAGTATCTCCGTTAACAATAGAAATGATCTTTGTTTCCATCATCTGTACTTTAGCTATTACGGTGGCAATTGTTTTACCAAATTTCAGTAACAATTTCATCAATCTGATCTACAAACCTGCCGTAGTTTTGATATTGATTTTTATCGGAAATTATTTCACAAAAGTTTTCCCGATCGAGGATTATCTGAATAAAAACTTTATCAAAAGTATTTTTAAGTTTAAATAGAAATTAAACCCGTTAGAGTATTTTCTAGATTTTCCTGAACAGATTTCCTGTTATATTTTTTCTGAAAGTCATACGATATGTTTTTAAGCGCTTTAAACTGTCCAATAACATTTTCCTCTTCAGGAATAATAAAATCTGTTTTTGAAGGATAATTACGCGGAAAAACAGCCCATTTTCCAAACTTAATGGCATCGCCAAGATTTCCTGTCATTTTGGTTGTTCCGTAGATTTCTTTCTGGCTGAAAAATTCTGTTTCCTGCTGGATCGGGCACCATAAAACATCAGCTTTTTGCATCCATTTTTCAAAATCTTCTGAAGAAAGCCGTTCCGGAAAATACTGAATAGTAATAAATTCAAGAGATCGCTCTAAATCTGTAATTTCTTTTAGTTCCGATCCTTTTGCTTTTCCCAAAAAGACAAATTCAATTAGTTTATCTTTAACCTTACCTTCTTTAAAACCTTTCTCTATTTGTTTTATTTTAGCGAAAATTCTTTTATAATCCCTTCTTTTTTGGGAAACACCTCCAGGGATAACGATTACTAATTTTGGATCTGATGGTTTTTCAAAATCTTTTGTATAGAAAAGTGGTAAGAATTTATATTTTTCAGAACGAAGCGCCTCATCCAGCACCAATAATGTTTTTGCCTTTCTATACGCTGCAGAAACACTGAATAGCCCTTCTTTCCACCATAATTTCAATCTATAAACAAGATCTTTTTTAAAAATATTTTTGAACAGACTGAATTTTGAAAGACTGGTAAAATTGATATTATGGACAATAAAAGCGGTGTTGTATTTCTGAGCAATTGTTTGAAAAGTGTTGAAATACCGATGAACAGTTCCAACAATAATCAGGTCATATTTTTTAGCTTTCAGTTGTTCAGCAATCATCGAACTGTCTGAAAGAAAAACGTTTTCCTCACCTGTCTGAATTTGTTTTTTTATTTTTTCAGAAAAATAATAATCTACCGCAAAGTTTTCAGAATCCTGCATCAGCTCCAGAAAATTCTGTGCAATTTCAGCATGAGTATCAATTTCTATGTAGGCGATCTTTTTCAAATTTTCAACCATTTCTTTTTTAAGGCATTCCAACGCTGATCATTAATCACTTTTTGTTCGTCTTTTGAAATTTTAAGTTCTAATCGCTGAGAACGGCAGCTTTCATAAGCTTTAACAATTTGTATGAAGAATGATACGGATTTATTTTTCATTGCCTCTTTTGATGAGGCAACATACGCCAGAAACCTGTTCAATCCTAAGAAATAAAAGTATCTTCCGTAATAATCTGCCGGTTTTATGGTGTAATCACTTCCTTTTACTTTTAATAATTTCACCTGTAGCTCCGGCAAAACCACTTCTTTCCAGCCTAAATTTTCGAGCAAAATAGCATCAATATTATCCCATCCCAGCGTTTCTCTTATTCCTCCCATCGCGTCAAAGCATTCTTTTCTGTAGGCTTTCATTGGTCCGCGAACATGGTTTTTATTGGAATTGCCTTCATATACCCATTCTCCGTTTTTCTCTACATACAGCAATCCTCCCACCAAACCGTATTTCGGGTCATTCTGAAAGGCTTCGTTTATAATTTGAAGATAGTTTTCAGGAATAATAATATCTGCATCAAATTTACAGATCACCTCAAATTCTTCAGGGTTTTGAGTATTTAACCCATTTTTAAAAGCTGCAACCACTTTTGAACCGGGTTGATGAGCAGATTTCTGAAGATTAATGGTTTCGAAACGTGAGTCTGTATCCGTAAAGCGCTTGATTACTTCAGGCGTCGTATCTGTAGAGCCATCGTTAACGATCACTACTTTAAAATCTTTAAAACTCTGCTGCTGTAAAGATTCCAAGGTAAATGACAAATGCGCTTCTTCGTTATGCGCAGGAATGATGATTAAAAATTTCAAAAGATATTTTTATAAATGATGGATGATAAGTGATAAATGATATAAGCTTGTATCGACTACCATTTATCACTCATCAATTATATTACTTGTTGTGGGGTTTCAGCATATTTTTCGGATCAAGGATTTCATCCAGTTTTTCTTGGGAAAGCAAACCTTTTTCCAATACTAAATTATATACGCTTTTCCCTGTTTCCAATGCTTCTTTGGCAATCTGGGTAGATTGTTTGTATCCGATATAAGGATTTAGTGCTGTTACAATACCAATACTGTGTTTTACCATATTTAAACAAACTTCCTTATTCGCCGTGATCCCTGTAATACATTTTTCACGAAGGGTATCTAATGCGTTACTCAGGAAGTGAATATTTTCCATGATTGCATGGGAAAGTACCGGTTCCATTACATTCAACTGTAATTGTCCGGCTTCGGCTGCAAAAGTCACGGTAAGATCATTTCCAAAAACTTTAAAACAAACCTGGTTTACCACTTCAGGAATTACAGGGTTAACTTTTCCTGGCATGATGGATGATCCCGGCTGCATTGGCGGCAGGTTGATTTCGGAAAGTCCTGCTCTTGGTCCTGAAGACAGCAGTCTTAAATCATTACAGATTTTTGATAATTTCACTGCAAGACGCTTCATTGCAGATGAATAAATTACATAAGATCCTGTATCCGGCGTTGCTTCAACCAAGTCGGGTGCAGAAACGATAGGAAAGCCTGTAATCTCAGCCAGATTTTTAGCGCAAAGCGCCGCATACCCTAAAGGAGCATTAATTCCTGTTCCGATAGCCGTTGCTCCCATATTTACTTCAACAAAAAGGTTCGCATTGTTATTCAGCTTGGAAATATCTTCTTCCAAAGTAGCTGCAAAGGCTTCAAATTCTTGTCCAAGCGTCATCGGAACCGCATCCTGAAGCTGAGTACGCCCCATTTTGATTACGTCCTGGAATTCTTTTCCCTTCTCACGGAAAGCATCCACAATTTTGATAAGTTTCCCTACCAAGGTATCGTTCATCTGTAACAGTCCCATTTTGATTGCCGTAGGATAGGCATCGTTGGTAGACTGCGAAAGGTTGATATGGTCGTTCGGAGAACAAAATTCATACTCTCCTTTGTTTTTTCCAAGCTTTTCCAATACCCTGTTCGCAATCACTTCATTCGCATTCATATTGATTGAAGTTCCTGCTCCTCCCTGAATCATATCTACCGGAAACTGCTCGTGCAGTTCTCCGTTAATCAGTTCATCACAGGTTTCAGCAATTTTGAAATATAGATTTTCATCAAGAAGCCCTAATTCATAATTGGTTTTGGCAGCCGCTTTTTTTACAAAAGCAAGCCCTTTTATAAATTCCGGGTATGAAGACAGGAGCTGCCCGGAAATCTTAAAGTTGTCTATTGCTCTCTGGGTTTGTACACCATAGTAAGCGTTTACAGGCACATTTAATTCACCTAAAAGATCGCTTTCCTTTCTGTAATTTTCCATTAAAATAGTATTTAAAAACCTAATGTATTGATTCAAAAAAAATGCATCATCAAGATGCACTTCAAAATTACTTATTTTATCGGATATTTTTGATTTAATGCCTGTAAAATTGCCCATGTTTCGGCATCCATGATCCCGTCATATTTCTCAGGTCTGAAATGATACTGGAAAGCTTCAATTGTTTTTTTGGTACTATCATCCCAGGCTCCGGTAAGTTCAAGTCCATAACCAAATTTCTGCAAGGCAGTCTGAATCATAAAAATAAAAGCAGGCTCGCTATATCTTGTTGTAAAATCTGTCTGGGCCTGGGTAAGGAAAGTCTGTTTAGCCGCTTCATCATACCACATCCCGATCTGGTATTCATCATATAATTTTTTCCAAGGGAAAAGCGGCCCCGGATCTTGTTTTCTGGTGGCTGCAATATCAGAATGCGCCAATACATTGGTAGCAGGAATCTGATATCTTGTAATAATATCTTTAGCCAATGCGGCTACCTTTTTTATCTGGTCATCACTGAAAGCTGCAAACACTCTGGTCTTTGCAGAATCTGTTCTGAATCCTGCATTTACAATTTCTATGCCTATGGAAGTGTCATTCAAATTTTTGTCACTTCTCCAAGAGCTCACTCCTGCATGATAGGCACGTTTGTTCTCGTCTACCAGTTGGTAAATCTCATTGTCTCCTGTATTATTGACAAGATAATGTGCACTTACTTCCTGCTGTGTAAGAACAGTAATCGACTTATCATCCGGTAATGCAGTATAGTGAAGAATCAAATAGCGTTGTCTGAAATTCTGTCCTAATGCAGGAAAATATGTTTTTACCACTTTATATCCGGCAGGTTTTGCCGATACAATTGAGCCATAGCTTATCGTATTGTTATTTTTAGTGGCATCTGCAATATTGGTCGTGAAAAAATCGACTCCTCCTTCATGGGTAATCTGAGGTTTTGGCTTCTCATTAGGGATCTTTGCTACCGGAGTTTTTGGCTGTACTACCTGCTTATTGGTACGCGAAGCATTTTGTTTCATATTTTTCTGTGAAGTACATGAAAAAACAAAAAAACTTAAGCCGATGATATATAATGTTTTACGCATTTGTTTGCTTTTTTAATCGTTTATTAGCGTAAAAATACACAAATTTTTCTTGAAAAATATTTGGTAAATAAAGAAATCTATTCTATATTTGCACTCGCAATAACAGAACAACGATCATCAAAAAATAAGATAAACAGGAGGGTTGCCGGAGTGGTTAACGGAGCAGTTTGCTAAACTGTCGACGCGAAAGTGTCGCAAGGGTTCGAATCCCTTACCCTCCGCTTTTCTATATATCTTTCGGGGCGTAGCGTAGTCCGGTCATCGCGCCTGGTTTGGGACCAGGAGGTCGCAGGTTCGAATCCTGCCGCCCCGACAGTTTTCATAATTTTTTCAAAATTATAATGGGTGCGTAGCTCAGCTGGATAGAGCATCTGCCTTCTAAGCAGACGGTCAAAGGTTCGAATCCTTTCGCGCTCACTTAAAGAGACAACTATCAAATAGTTGCCTCTTTTTTTATACCCATAAAAATCTATAATCCAAACTTTTACAATTGGGATATTTAGAGTTCGATTTTTAAAGCTGGAATTCCTCTATTACTTATTTGAAATTATCTAGAAGAACCTCAATATATTTCCTATAGGACTTTTCGCAAATTCGAAATCTCCTTAGGGTCATCGTGTCTTTTTTTCTATTTTTTTGTCAGTTAGTTTATAATTACCTGTTACGTCATCTTTTATTACAGAGTACCCATCATTAAGTTCTAGTACCCAACCCTCTCCGCTTATAATCTTATTCTCGGTTTTCAAGGGATTGGTGATAAAAATGCGGTCCCATTTAGGGCTCATTAATGCTCCATTCTTTACGGTAAGTATTCCCCATTTATCAGTGACTCTAATATTTGGATAGACTGTTCCCTTGTCTTCAATAGGTATAATATTTCTTGGATCAAATGATACATTCATTTTCTCAAATACGAGTTCAAAATGCGGTTGCGTAATAAATTTACTTTTATATTCCGCAATCATTTTTTGTGTTTCTTTTTCTCTTGCTTCTTCTTCCGAAATAATTGCTTTTCCGTTGTATTGATTTAAAAGTAAGGCAGTTGTTTTCCTTAAATCATTGGATATTGTTATATCAAATGCTTTTATGAAATAGTCCGTCAGATTTGTCTTGATTGTTATTTCTCTGTTCCACCCTTTTTTTGTATTATCAAGTAAGTAACCGTAGATAGGAATTGTTTGATAAGCAAATGACCGGACAAATGTAGGATTGCTTAGAAAAGAGTTTATGTTTTTAATAAAATGTTCGGATAATTGCATTCTATCTCTTCCGCTAATTATTGAACCTGTATATTCAGCAATTCCTTCATTTAACTCCAATAAATTTTCAGTAATGTCTGCTCCGGAATAAAGTAAATATCTGTATTTTCTAAAAGTTAAGGCATTGGTAAGATGCGTTTTTCGTTCAGTTTTATTATGTGTTTGTAAAGCCTTCTTTAACGCTTCAAGTTCCAAACGTAAATAAATTCTACCATTCTTTTGATTAAGATGATTGTTTTCAACGTTGAATAGTTGAAACCCTAACAAAGGTTGGCTTACATGAAACAATTCGTGGGCAAGCAAATTTATTCTGTCCTGTTTATTGACTGGCAATGGAAGCGTAATCATAGCCCAATGTCTGCCATCCCAATTGACAGCTGTATTTGCAATATTAATTTCGGCAGGTAAAATTCCGGAATAAATATTGCCGTTTTGCTTGAGAACACCTGTGCTGCCGGAAAAGTTTGCAACTATTTGCCTCGTATCAGGATTGACAAATAATACCGGTCCATATAAATCTTTTCCCCATAGTTGTTTATGTTTGTCTGCCGCAATTTTTATTTCATTGAAATTAGCTGAAATACTGTCATTAAAACTTGAGATTTCCTGTCCAAAGGATAGTTGAATGAATATTAAAAACAGTATCGTAAGGTAATTTTTTTTAATCATATGGCCACTCTTAAAAATTATAAATACCATTTTTGAGATTAGTGAAAATGGCAGTTGGAAATTGATATTCTAACTAATAAAGGATCAATAAATTATAGCATCGAGTCATATATAAATCGTAACTTATTTTTAATGTAATATTTTATCGACCATATCATTGATTGCTTTTTCAACGGCTTTTGGATTATCCTGGTTGATATAGTGACCACTATTGGGAACCATGATTTGTTTGCTGTCCGTTGAAAGAAGCAAAAAATCTTTTTGCATTTTATTCCACGCATTGATCATTTCAAGTTTTAATTCTTTATCTTTAATAGAAGAATCATAACGCTTTGGATCTGAGGCGGTCAGTATTAAAAGAGGTATAGTACCGAAAGACTTTATTTTTGCTGCTTCTTTTTTGATAGAGCTCATGTGATCCTGTTCTTCCAACACCACATCTGCACTTTTGTAAAGCAAAGCGGGCATAATGGAATTTTGATATTCATATTGCTTTTCATCGGGAAACATACCTTTGAACATTAATCTTGCCAACCCAAAAGTATTTGCAAATTTTAGAAAACCACCTGGCAACCCCTGATTGACCATTTTGAACAGTTCTGGTGACAGATATTTTTTATCATCAGGACATTGACTATCCACAAATATTACGCCCGCAACATCTTGAGAATATTGATTGACGAAAAATCGGACAAGTGTACCTCCAAATGAATGTCCAACCAGAATATAAGGCTTAGGTACGTAAGATTTTTCGAGCAGAAGATGCAGTTCTTCAGCCATCTTTTCACCTGATTTTGGATTCTGGCCACGTTCGCTCCATAATATTCCTGACCTGTCATATGAAAAACTTGTATAGGAAGCCGGTAACTGTTGTTGAATATGGTACCATTGCAGATGTCCGGCAGGATCGAATGCCGTTTCAAAAACAACAGTCGGTCCTCCACTTCCTTTTTTGTAATAATGCAGCCGATGATTGTCAACTTCTGCAAAACTGCCGTCTGGCGTTATTTTTTCAGCATCATTTCGGGATATTCTTTCAAAGATAAATCCTGTAATAAGTAACAATATAATTAATGCAACTAAGCCTAATCCTATCCGTTTAATCCATTTGAAAAAAGTCTTCATAAATATTTTTTTTATAACGTGTATTTGGTATTGATTCTCTGACAAAGTCGAATTTTCCATTCTCCATAATATAGAGAAAGTTTTTCAATATTTTCTAGCGTCTATTTGATTGCTGGCAATGTCAGCAAGTTATAAAAAACTATCAAACTATTGCAAAGGTATAACATTATATACGTTTTTATTCCTCAATATCTCAAGATGGATTACCATAAATTACTGGACTACAGATACTATTTAGTTCTATTCCTTCCTGAAACTTTAAAATTACTTACCAGTATTCCTGAGTCATTAGCATATCGCCACGGTGCCGTTATATAAAAGTTTTTAGCCACTGTAGGGCTGAAGAGAACTTCATCAGCTAGCTTTACATCATCGAGATATACTGCCATCCGTTTCCCGTTAACCGACAGGACGATATGCAGCGGACGATTGATCCATGGTTCAAGATCAAAGGTCGTATTTACAAGTTTTTCCGGATTACTGCTGCCTATATTTACCTGATTCGTATCGTAGTAGTGCAGTTGCACATAAGTCCCGATATTGCTAGCATAATGGAGGACACTGTTATCGCTGGCAAAACCAAACGACAATGGCGCAATATCTTTCGCCTGTTCTGCTTTTGCGATAATGTCAAAAGATAAGGTAAACCGGCGGGGATAATTGAGCGGATTCGAAAATTTGTAAATCTCCTTATCCCCTAAATCCAGCCATTTCCCTTTCTGACCTGCTACCGTTCTAACAGTAGCCGCACCATTGGTTTTGAAGTTCGTAGCAATGGTACCTGGCTGAAATGCCGAAAAATCTTCTGCGAATATCAGCGAATCACCAGACACTACAGTGCTAGTGCGGTTCCCTGATTTATCTGCGGATTTCTCTTCTTCTGAAGTGGTATTTTTGTCAATTTTTTTGTCTTTTGTTATTGTGGTTTTGTCTTTTGCTTTTTGAAATATATCACTGACTTGGGCATATACCGCAATTCCTGAGAGCAATAGTACAAGGAACAGTAGTCCGGTGATTTTTTTATCTGTTATCATGATAAGATATTTTTGTAAACTAATGAAGGTTAACTCTAACGATTTCGCCGTCTTCCTTTACCTCTACAAATGCTTCTATCCTGTCCTCGTGGTCAACAGAATAGCTCTTTTGTTGATAGTAGTCTGTCTGTCCGCCGTAGTTGTTGTACCCGGTTCCGGTATATTCATTATATGTCCCATTGTGCGTATAGCCGAGAAAACCTTGCAGAAAATATTTGCCCGGCTTCATGTCAGGAAACGTAAATTCTCCGTCGCTATTGGTAATTGCTTCAAGCCTGTATCTGTAGGCACTTTTGGAGAGATAGACATAACGTCTTTTTCTGAGGCTTTCTTTTTCCTTTCTCAAAGCATACCAAGACTCCAGATATGGTGTTACCGGCAACAAGGTAACCTTTATCTGGTTGGCATATATACGTTGCCCCACTTTGAGTCCCCATTTGCTCTTCGCTTTTGTAAAAGCTATTCCTTTGATAGTAGCCGTACCCTTGGCAAGTTGCAGTTTCGCCTGTAATGAATCAAAAGGTACCTGCGGATAAAGTGCATCAATCTTATTCTTTTTCTCCGTCTCTTTATATTGAGCCGAAACGACAGCTGTTGATGGTAAGGCATAGAAAATTGCAACAATATATTTTTTTAACTTCATGATATTATTTATGGTTTAATGACTGTATGATAAGGAAGATTGAAAGTTCTCCCGACTTTAATGATTACCTATCCCCGTCATGTTCCTGGCGGCTCCGGAAAAGAAGGGCTAATTTTCAGATTTCGGAAATAGCCCTCAGTACCAACATCGACAAATAAGCCGACGGCACCCATTGCATCCGGGCCTTGTTTAAGGTCATTTATGATAAGGGAAGGGTATTTGTTCTTATTTAAAAATAGTTTTGCCTGGCTGTCTTTGACTTCAATTTTTATGGTGATCCATTCATTCAAACCCATATCGGCATACGACTCATATTTTTCTGGATGCTCTTTTCTTAGACGTTCATATTTAAAATTTGGGTAAGAAAAGTATTGAATCGAGTGATTGCGTCTCACCTGGTCTTCGGCTCTGCCATTCGTTGGACGTATATATATGGATTCAAATTTCGAATTCATGTCATCGATTCTGAATGCCAATCCAATAAACCCACGGTCGGTTGGAGCAGCCGTAGGGAGCAGCCGGCTTAGAACTTCTACCTCGATACTCCCATTTTTAAAGTTTGTGTTCTTTATCTTAACAAATGTAGGTTCGTCCGCTTCTTTCACCGAACTGTCTTTTACGACCCTGACAACTTTTTCACCTTCCAGGTTGACAATTTGCATATAAACTTTATTAGGTAAAAGATTGCTCTCGTCTAAAATTACTTTTTGGCCGTATGCACTTTCTGAGATTAACAGAAAAAGAAATAAGGTTGTTATTAATCTTTTCATACTTCTTACTATAAAGAGTTTATGACTATTATGATTACAACTTACTTTTTAAAAAGTCCGGCATTTAGATTCGAACCCAGTGAACCTTCCGCCAATTGCAGATAATTGCGTTTACTCTGATCTTTTTCAATGATCACGGTTCCGGTGGTCTGTACGTTTTTCATTTCCAGAAAATCTGTAGAAGTAGCATTACTGTCACTCAACGGCCCGCTTCCGTATCCTGCCAGTTTATTATAATTCACAAAAATACAGTCAGAAGCCTTATACCGGCGTGTGCTTCCTTTTTCCCTGATCCATACTGTGCTGGTGTTGGCGATAATGTTATGATGAAAATCGAAATCATCGCCGTTGGTACCTTGGGTAGTCCAGACCCCGCAGAAATAGCCACCATAGACTAAGGAATGTTGCATGGCACTGCGACTGCCGGCCTTCCCTTCATTTTTCCAGAAGACAACAGGTATTTTACAGTTGAAGAAAACACAATGGTCAATAACCAAACCATAGCCATTGGCGATCACTCCTACATGTAATGGCAGTACATCTGCATTCCCGGCGAACAGACATTGTGTTACAAGCAGATCGTCTAGTTTTTTTCCGTCCCGCCAGATGGGGTATGAACGGCGCAAATTATTGGCATCGAGATACGTATAATCTGGGCTGCCTGTAAACCGAAGACCCGCAATGGTAACGTGGCTTACCTCGGGTTGAATACCTTTCGCTTCTTCTCCCCCCACACCGGGTTCAGTAGGTACAATGGTCATAACGACCGGCATTTTTTTGGGTGTCCAGTCTGCATCATCAGGCATCACTTCAGCACGGATGGTTAGACGGTTGGTAAAAGTATATTTATCATTGGTAAACAGTACCGTTTTGGTGATCAGATGCACACCTTCTGCAAGGATGATTGTTGTTTCTCCCTGGTCTTTATTTAGATTAATGCGTCTTGCGGCTTCTGAAAGGGATCTTAAAGGCTGTGTCTTTGCCCCTGAATTCATGTCATTGCCGGATATGGGATTAACATATAATTGTTCTGCCTTTATGTAAAACAGGCTCATTATAAAGAATAGAAGACTGAATGTTACCGATTTTATCATTTTCCTTTTTTTGGTAAAATTAGGAAGATTGATATGTTGCAAAATGGTCATTTTGTCTTCAGAATTGTCAATTTATATATTCTTTCGGTATTGTTGGGGCGTGGTACGGGTAAATTTTTTGAAAAAACGGTTAAAGTTGGAAGGGTCCGAAAACCCGAAGTCGTAGCAGATCTCTTTTGCAGATTTATTCTGATGCAACTCTTTTTTTATTTCTGAAATAAGTTTGTGATGAATCATTTGCTGTGCTGTTAATCCGCTGAACTGCCTGCAGACTTTATTAAGAAATCCGGGACTTACATTAAGCATTTTAGTATAGCTTTCAACGGTTTGATTTTCTAGAAATTTCTTTTCCAGCAAAGAGCGGAATCTGTAGAAATCTGCATGGATATAAGTGTCCCTCTGAACGTTATAGATCCCTGCATAATAGCGGTTGAGAACGATAAGCAACTGATAAAGTACAGACCTGATCAAATGATTGCTGTCATTCTGAATTTGTCCGAACTCCCGTTCTATTTCCTGTAAAAGCTCCAGGCATTTCCCGAATGATCTTTTATCGATCTTTATGTCAGTGGAATGAGAATACTGATGAAAGTATTGAAACCGGTACAGAAACAGCTCATCTGAAAAGAAGAGGTGAAGAAAATCTTTTTCAAAGAACAATGTATAGCCTCTTATCTTTTCTTTGATTTCCCAGCGGCGAACCTGCCCGGGGCTGATAAAAATGATGGTTCCGGGACTTATAGACATTACCTTGCCGTCCAGTGAAAATGTTCCCGATCCCTCTTCAATGAAAACAATTTCGTAAAAACTGACTTGATGTAAGGTCCGGTCCAGTACATAATTTTTCAATGTTTCAATACGTCCAAGATCCAACAATAATTCTGTCCCATATTTATAGGGCATAAAATGATATGTTTTAATTGGAGAAGCTTTTACCATCTTTGAAAATTTTTACAATAGAAGGCTCGTTGTTATACAAACTTTTGTTTCGTTCTTCAAAGATAAATAGATTTTAGCTTCAATATACGCTGTTGTTCTTTCTGGTTTAATATTTATTTCTTCAACTAAAAATTTAAAAAAGGTAATAATATACTTATAAAAACAGCTTCAGGAAAATTTAGATTAAAATCAATTTTTAATTAAAAAGATTGTCCAATAGCTTTATAAAAATGATAATACAATATTATTTAAAATTATTTCACATTTTATTTTCATAATTCAAAAAAACATTCTATATTTGCACCCACAAAAAACAAGGTAATTCTTGTTAAAGATGACCTCAATCGGGGCGTAGCGTAGTCCGGTCATCGCGCCTGGTTTGGGACCAGGAGGTCGCAGGTTCGAATCCTGCCGCCCCGACAATCAAAATATTTTAGGGTGCGTAGCTCAGCTGGATAGAGCATCTGCCTTCTAAGCAGACGGTCAAAGGTTCGAATCCTTTCGCGCTCACTTAAAGAGACAACTATTAAATAGTTGTCTCTTTTTTATACTCATAAAATGCTTAAAAATATAGAAATAAAAAGTATCTATAATGGTTTAAACGCAATTGCATCAACTTCTATGAGCATTCCGTCCAAAGCGAGTCTTGGAACCGGTATTAAAGTACTCGCAGGAAATTTATTATTCTTCCATACCTTCCGCATTTCTTCACTCCATATATTAAGTTTCTCTTGATCATGATCAACAATCAGTATTGTAATTTTAAGTACATCTTCATGAGTTAAATCTGACGCTTTAAGAGCAGTATTAAGGTTTTGTAAAGCAGCTTTAACCTGCGTCCTGAAATCTTTGGAAAGCCTATGCTCTAAACCTTCCCCTCCACTTTGTCCTGAAATAAATACATAATTTCCGTTACCTGAAGTCGTTGTAAAATGTGAAAAAGCAAATGGTTTGGGATCAAAAAGCCCTTTAGGATTCCCATAGTGGACGTTTGATCTATCTTTTGATTTATGGGCTGGCTTATTTTCATTTTTAAAACAACCTGTAAGCAATAAAATGAAGAGTAGAGAGATCAGAAAATATTTTTTCTTACCTGTAAAGTATTTAAAACCAATCATGGCTTGTAAAGAATTGATGAAGTTGGAATATTTGATTAACAGCAGCTTTCGACCAATAGGAAGCATCGTGGCCACCGGGACGCTCTTCATAAATATGAGGAATATTCAATGAGATTAATTGCTCATGAAATTTTCTGTTTTGGGCAATCAAGATATCGTCAGTCCCACAACCGATCAGGATTTTTTGCCGAGTGTCCTTAAGTTTATTTATCTGTGAAATAGCCGTGTATGTAGTCCATTTTTCAGGATTTTCACCTAGTAATTTGGGGACACCATATTCTTTTCCAAAAGGAACAAAATCTATGACCCCACACAAGCTCGCGATAGCACTAAAGGTATCTTGGTGCCTTGAGCCAATATACAGCGCACCATGCCCACCCATACTCCAGCCCATTAAAGCTGTTTTAGACTGGTCAGACGTGTATTTTTTTTGAATATAATTGGTCAATTCTTTGGCAATAAAAGTCTCGTACTTTAAACGGGGGCTGTCTATATACCAACTGTCATAATTTCCGTCGGGTAACACAAATATCATCCGCATTTCTTCACTGAGCGCTGATAAAGAAGGAATATCTCGTGTTAAAGTTCTTTTAGGATAGCCACTGTAGCCATGCAGTATATAAACTGTTGGCAGTTTCTCATCTCCACTGTTTGACGGATGTACTACAAGTGTTTTAATTTCCTTGTTCATAGATGTACTGTAAATATTCAATGAGTCGACTTTTTGAGAAAACATTTTGCTTCCCATACACATAACGACTAAGGCAAATAATGATTTTATCATTGTAATTGATTTTTGTAGTAGCAAAATTAGATGCCTAAATTCTCAAAATACTTTACATATGTTGAGGGATAAGAAATTTTTCCTTTATCTTTATGAAATGACAGCATTTTGGGAATTTATAGATCATTATTCCTCAATCTCTGAAGAGTCAAAAAACGCATGGTCTGGTTTATTGAAAACATCTGAGATTATAAAAGGGAATAATTTCTTAGATCAGGGGGCAATACCTAAAGATATTGCTTTTATCAGTAGTGGGCTGCTTTCCTACTATTACCTTAATGAAAAAGGGGAGAAAATAATTAAACGATTTTTTAAGGAAAATTCACTGGTAGCATCTACAAGTGCATTATTAAAACAGGAGCCAGGATTTTTTGCCATTGAGGCTTTAGAAGATACGAAACTGATCAGTTACTCTTTCAAAGATTTCAGAAACTTAGCAAGGAAATATAATGATATCGCCAATTTCTACATCAGCTATCTGGAACGCCATTGGGTTATAGAAAAAGAATTTGCAGAAATCACTCTTAAATCGGCTACGGCTAAAGAAAGATATTTAAGGTTTGAGAATGATTATCCAGAGTTGATCTCTCGTTTAAAACTTCATCAGATAGCCTCTTATCTTGCAATTACTCCCACTCAGCTTAGCAGAATCAGAGCCGAACTTTAAATGTTTTCAACATGGTTGGAAATTGTCCGTTTTTACAGATATTTACTAATAAAGCACCATTCCCAAACCCAATTCCTTTCCTTGAAAAACAATCCCGTGAATGGCAAAAAATTTCCTTATCTAAAATGTAATTCATTTCTTATTTCAGGCTATACCTAAAACAATTTATTCCTGATTTAAAGTTTACTGTTTTCCTTCGCAATTTGCTTATCCCCCCATTGCCTCAAATGGTCAATGAAAGGAATTAATTCTTTCCCGGTTTCGGTCAGAGAATATTCCACTTTCGGGGGAACCTCATGATAAACCTTTCGGTTAACCAATCCGTCATCTTCCAATTCACGCAACGTCTGGGTGAGCATCTTGGGCGTAATATCGTACAGCGTTTTTCGCAGTTCACCATAACGTAAAATCGTATTCACATGAAGATACCACAAAATCCGTCCTTTGTATTTTCCACCAATTCGTCTGAAGGCATAATCCACAGCGCAGGAAGGTTCATCATTTAAATATTTTTTCATTTTTTAACATTTTATAATGGTTTGATAATCAACAATAGTATCCTTTTAGTTCGTAGAATACAAAAAAGTGCATACTTGTCACAAATATACTATTAAATTACTTTCGTTTGGTAATTTTAAATATCATAGAAAATGAAAGCAGTTATTTTAAAAGAGGCAGGAAGTGTGGGAAACCTTCAATTTGCAGAAGTGGAAAAGCCAGCCTTACAAAACGATGAAGTGTTGGTAAAAGTAGCGTCTGTCAGCATCAATCCTGTAGATGTTAAAGCGAGGGCTTATGACGGCGTTTTAGGTTGGATATTTGGAGAGGAACGACCTGTAATTCTGGGTTGGGATATTTCTGGAGAAGTCGTGGAAACAGGTAATGGTGTGACCGACTTTAAGATTGGGGTTCAAGTATTCGGAATGGTCAATTTTTTCGGAAACGGAAAAGCCTATGCAGAATATGTTGCTTCACCGTCAAAACATTTGGCTTTGAAACCCAAAAACACAACATATCAACAGGCAGCAGCTTCTGCAATGGCAGCTTCTACCGCCTACCAGGCTTTGGTGGATGTTGCCAAAATTAAAAAAGGAGACAAAGTATTGATTCACGGGGCTTCCGGAGGTGTCGGACACTTTGCGGTGCAGATCGCCAAGCATTTCGGAGCTTACGTCATCGGTACATCTTCTGCCAAAAACAGAGATTTTGTTTTATCGTTGGGAGCGGACCAGCACGTTGATTATATAACAGAAAATTTTGCCGAAAAAGTACAGGACGCCGATATTGTTTTAGACACCATTCAGGGAGAGACATTGCTTCATTCTGTTGATGCAGTCCGACCGGGTGGAATTATTGTAACACTTCCCACTCCTGAAATTTCCCAGGAAGTTAAAGAAAAAGCCGACATGAAACAGGTAAACATTGCGTTTATGATGGTGGCTTCCAAAAAAGAAACCATTACAGCCGTTGCCCAGCTATTGGAACAAGAAGCTTTAAAACCACATATTCACAAAACCTTTCCATTTGAAGAAATTGCAAAAGCACATTTAGAGGTGGAAACCAATCGGGTTGTAGGCAAAGTTGTTATAAATATTTAAATACTACAAAGCAAATTATTAGAAAGCAAAAAGAAGATGTTTTTAGGCATCTTCTTTTAAACCATAATACGGCATCTTTTTAACTATACTTAGCCACAAATTGCTCGAATTTACGATTTGTATTCCGCAAGACCGGTCCATGACCGAAACAGATAACAGAAGGATTCAATTGTGCCAACTTTTGGAGTGATTTGATGTTACACTGCTGATCCGAGGTGAACATATTTGGCGGAAGCCGCAGACCGGTCACTGTCGTAAGCAGATTCATATTTACCGCGGCATCCCCGATGATCAGTACGCCATCCTGCTCACGAAATAAAGAAATATGACCTGCCGAATGTCCGGGAGTCTCTATTACCCGGAAGTTTCCGATTTTATCGTTTTCAACAATTATCCGGTCGACTTTATGTCCCTGACCAGCCCAATACTTTTGCTGAAGCCTGGCTACCCAATGTTGTGGAGTCGGGTAATCGTTGGTCACCATACCTGTTTCAGTTCTAAAAACTTCGTTGGGATGACAGAGTAAGGGAATTGAAAGCTCAGCGCATATCTGATCGCTACAGCCTTGATGATCTGCATGAGCATGTGTCAACACATGTTGATAAACGGAAATTTCATGTAACGCTTTTTTTATTGTGGTATATGAACTGCGTATTCCGGAATCTACCAATACACCTTCGATAATATAACAATTGATACTGTTTCGTGGCATCAGGGGAATCTGGAACACTTCGGGAGCAATTTGACGTAACATATTTTTTTGTGCAAATCTACTTCGGTGATCCGGATCAAATAAGGACATTTGTCCTATAATACATTAGGTCTATGTATTTGTCCTTTCGCCCTTGTCAATGATCGCTGCGTGATACCAAGGTATGATGCCAGATCCTGAGTTGCGACCCGTTGAACGAGCATGGGTTCATTAGAGAGTACATGACGGTATTTATCCACAGCGGATTTATTATTGTAATTAAGCAGATAACGCTCCTTTTGGCTATACTCCTGCTCTATTACGGATTTTATCACTCCATTCCATGCAGTAACCTGACCAAGCAGATATTGATAGTCCATGTAGCTTATTGCATAGATTACACTATCTTCTATAGTCCTGATACTCCTCCTCGATTTTTCTTGCGACACAAATTCCTGAAATGAGGTGACAAATTCATTTTCAAACTTGAAGCAGGTTATATTTTCCTCTCCTTCTTTGTCGACAGCATATGCTTTTACAGCCCCACTGGTAATAAATCCAACATGACGACATATTTCACCTTCACGAATAAAAAGATCGCCCTTTTTTAAGCAGATCGGTTTGAAAAACTGTGCAGAGAAGTTGATTTCCCCAGATGATAATTCTCCTGTTGAAGATAGATAATTTTTAAATACATCGGTCATTTCACAATCTTTTCACTCTTTTATTTTCTTTTCATCGTCTGTGGATTAAAAAATCCAGTGTCCAAATTTAACAATTATTATACATTCAATATTTCAATAACCATAATATCTGATTCATTCCACTTAAGAATATTAAAATTCCGCAAATTAGTCCCGGCACGAAATTTAATAGACTCAATCCAGTCCTTAATTACAATTAAACCACTATCTTTGTATCCATGTTAAAATGGTTTTCCATAGTATGTTCAATGATATATGTAATTGCAACCACCAATGTAACGGAAGTGTTGAAAGTACCTGTGTTTATAGAGCATCTTATGGATTATCACGGAAGTTTTTCAGAGTTTTTTGTGGAACATTACGATAACCATAAGCCCGATTCAGATTGGGATACAGACCAGAAGCTACCGTTTTTCAATCCTCCGATTGTGTTGATGGTTTATGCAAAACTTCCAGAAACTACTTTTCACATCGAAAAAATAAAAGAGATTATCACCTCTCAAAAACCAACTGTTTATCAGGAAAAAGACTTTTCCAGCAGTTATCTTTCCCATATTTTCCAGCCGCCGCGATTTTGTTAATTGATTTTTAATTTAATATCAATGCTTTAGGTTTTTATCTGAAGCAGTCGATTCTATTTAGTTCAATTAATACATTTTTCATGTTAAATAAAATCATTGAGTTTTCTGTAAAGAATAAACTCATTATTGCGCTGTTTACCATTGCGCTTATCCTTTTTGGAATTTATGAAACGACCAAACTTCCCATTGATGCACAACCCGATATTACGAGTAACCAGGTTCAGGTTATTACCGTTGCACCATCTTACGGAGCAGCAGATATCGAACGACTGGTAACCTTCCCGATAGAGCAGGCAACCAGCAACATTAGCGGAATTACAGAACTCCGAAGCTTTTCACGTTTCGGGCTATCTTTAGTAACCGTTGTTTTTGATGACAAAACAGATGTATACTGGGCTCGTCAACAAGTCCAGGAACGTTTGCAGCTGGTTCAGGAAAATATTCCTGCAGGGATTGGAAAACCAGAATTAGGGCCTATCTCATCGGGATTGGGAGAGATTTTTCAGTATGTAGTCAGGGCTAAAAAAGGCTACGAAAACGTTTATGACGAAACCGAACTCCGGACTATTCAGGATTGGATAATTCGTCGGCAATTATTGGGAACGAAAGGTGTTGCGGATGTCAGCAGTTTCGGAGGTAAATTAAAGCAGTACGAAATTGCTATCAACCCTAATCAGCTTCAGGCTTTTGATATTACCATCAACGATGTTTTTGATGCATTGGAAAAGAACAATCAAAACACAGGAGGAGCTTATATCGAAAAGAAAGAGACTGTCCTTTTCATCCGCAGTGAAGGCCTTTTAGGGAGCATTGAAGACATCGGTAATATTCAGGTCTTTGAGACAAAAGAAGGGATTCCGGTTCATATTAAAGATGTTTCGAAGGTGAACATTGGTTTTGCAACACGATATGGTGCTATGACTTATAATGATGAGGGAGAAGTATCTGGAGCGATTGTTTTGATGTTAAAAGGAGAAAATGCCAATGAAGTAATCGGAAATATTAAACAAAAACTAGACAAGATTCAGGAATCTTTACCGGAGGGCGTTGTCATTGAGCCATTTTTAGACAGGGCGAAAATGGTAAACAACACCATCAATACCGTAAAAACCAATTTAATGGAAGGTGCTTTAATTGTCGTTTTCATTCTGGTTTTATTTCTAGGAAATTTCAGAGCAGGATTATTAGTAGCTTCCGTAATTCCTTTGGCAATGCTTTTTGCCATTATTATGATGAATATTTTCGGAGTTGGAGGAAATTTAATGAGTCTTGGCGCTCTGGATTTCGGGTTGATTGTTGATGGTGCCGTGATTATTGTGGAAGCTGTTCTGCATCAGTTAGCCCACAAAAAACATTTCGGAAAAGACAATATGCTTTCAAAAGCTGAAATGGATGCTCAGGTTTCCAGTTCGGCAACAAAAATGGTCAACAGTGCTGTTTTCGGACAGATTATTATCTTAATTGTTTACTTACCGATTTTTACGCTTCAAGGGATTGAAGGAAAAATGTTCAAGCCGATGGCACAAACCGTAGCTTTTGCCTTAATTGGTGCATTTTTACTGTCATTGACTTATATTCCAATGATGAGTTCACTGGTATTAAATCGAAAGAAAAAAACGAAAGACAATATTTCTGATAAAGTGATGTCGAAAGTAGAAAGTGGTCATCAGAAATTATTGATTAAAGCTTTAAAATTCAGAAAAACAATCATTGCAACGGTTCTTGTTTTGTTTGCGGGAGCGGTTTTCGTGCTTTCAAAAATGGGCGGCGAATTTATTCCGTCTTTGGAAGAAGGCGATTTTGCGGTAGAAATGAGAATTCTTCAGGGAAGCAATATCGAAGAGACCAAAAAAGTAACCACACAAGCTGCTAAGATTTTACTAAAACAGTTTCCTGAAGTTCAGAAAGTCGTAATGAAAATCGGAAGCGGAGAAATCCCGACGGACCCAATGCCAATGGACGGAGGTGATATGATTGTCGTTTTGAAACCTAAGAAAGAATGGACTTCCGCACATTCATTTCCTGAGCTTTCAGACAAAATGAATGAAGCTTTACAGGTGATTCCCGGACTTACCGCAAGTTTTCAGTTTCCGGTTCAGATGCGTTTCAATGAGTTGATGACGGGAGCAAAACAGGATGTAGTCTGTAAGATTTATGGTGAAGATTTAGACAGCCTTGCAGCTTATGCAAAGAAATTAGGTGGAATTATTTCAACCGTCAATGGCACCCAGGATTTATATCTGGAGCCTGTTGTAGGTGCTCCGCAAGTTGTGATTGATTATAACCGGGCCGAACTT
Source organism: Chryseobacterium sp. Y16C (assembly GCF_022488405.1). Classification (NCBI taxonomy): domain Bacteria; kingdom Pseudomonadati; phylum Bacteroidota; class Flavobacteriia; order Flavobacteriales; family Weeksellaceae; genus Chryseobacterium; species Chryseobacterium sp. Y16C. Next base: position 4,145,445 of record NZ_CP092711.1, on the reverse strand, counting down.
TCGCGTTACAATATTTCCGTGGCGGAAATTAACAGAGTCATCAATATGGCTTTTGCAGGACAGACTGCGGGTACTTTGTATGAAGGCGAAAGAAAATTCGATGTGGTGGTAAGAATGGATAATGAACATAAAAAAGACATTTCAAGCATTCAAAATTTGTTGGTTCCGACCCCGAATGGTGAACAGATTCCTTTGTATCAATTGGCAAAAGTGGAACTAAAAAATAGCCCAAATCAGATTCAGAGAGAAAACACAAAACGTAGAATTGTTGTAGGGTTCAATGTTAGAGGAAGAGATGTTCAGAGTATTGTGGAAGAACTTCAGCAGAAGGTTGATAAAGATTTGAAATTATCTTCTGGATACACCATTTCTTACGGCGGCGCTTTTGAAAATTTAAATGAAGCGAAAGCCAGATTAGGAATTGCCGTTCCGATTTCTTTAGTGATGATTTTCTTATTGCTTTTCTTCGCTTTCGGTTCGGTAAAACATAGTTTGCTGATTTATACCGCAATTCCTTTGTCAGCAATTGGTGGAATTTACTTTTTAGAATTGAGAGGAATGCCTTTTAGCATCAGTGCAGGAGTTGGATTTATCGCCCTTTTCGGAGTCGCTGTGTTGAATGGAATTGTTTTAATCTCAGAATTCAACCGACTGAAAAAAGATGGGGTTAAAAACCTGAGCCGGATTGTTTTAATGGGAACGAGAATCCGTCTTCGTCCGGTTCTGATGACCGCTTTTGTGGCGTCATTAGGATTTTTACCAATGGCAATCAGTAATGGAGCCGGTGCGGAAGTTCAACGACCGTTAGCAACAGTAGTTATCGGAGGATTGATGCTTGCAACGCTTTTAACTTTATTCGTTTTGCCAATTCTTTATGTCTTATTTGAACGAATCAGCAAAAAGAAAAAATTTCAGGCTCATCCATAAATCAATTTTAACTTAATCAAAATGAAATTTTCAAACTATCATAAAAAGCTTGCTGTATTCTTATTTCTGATGTCTTTTGGAATAATGAAATCGCAGGAAAATATTACTTACGAACAGGCTCTGGAAAAAGCTTTTCAACAAAACGGAGCTTTAAAAAATTCAAGATTAATTTCTGAATATCAGGAAAAATTAAAATCGAGCTATCTCGATATTCCGCAAACGGAAGTCAGTGCGCAAATCGGACAGATAAACGATGTGGAAACAGACAATTCGTTCTCCATTTCCCAACGTTTTAGTTTTCCGACTGTTTATACCAAAAGAAAGCAAATGCTAGATGCAGAATGGAATGCAAGCGTTATCAATCAAAACCTAACGAAAGCTCAACTGACAAAAGAGGTTTCCGATGTTTTCTACCGAATTCTTACGCTTCAGGAAAAGAAAAAAGTGATTGAATATATCAGTCAGCTTTACAACAACTTCGCTGATAAAGCAAGCCTGAGACTAAAAAAAGGAGAAGCCAATATTATGGAAGAATCTACCGCTGAAATTCAACGGGAACAGGCAAGAACACAATTGAACATGCTTGAAAACGATCTCAATATAGCCAAACTTAAGCTTCAACTATTGCTTCAGTCTGAGAAACAATATCAGCCGGTTTCTGATCAACCCATTATAAATGTTAATCTTCAGGTTTCAGAAGAAATAGTTAAGCAACATCCTGAATTGCAGTATTTAAATCAGCAAATTAAAGTCAATGAAGCCGAAGCTCAGCTTGAAAGATCTAAACTGTTGCCTGAATTATTAGTTGGATACACAAATCAAAGTATGAAAAATCTGAATAACAATCGTTTTAATGCAGTTCAGGTCGGTGTAGGAATTCCTTTGTTTACGAAAGGGCAACGAGCACTGGCTAAAGCAATAAAAGCCAAAGTGGCAATTTCAGAAAATCAATATCAATTAAAAGAAATTGAGCTGAAAAACAGATTCGGACAACAGGTAACTCATTATACCAATCAACTGAAAATCGTTGAAAATTACGAACAAAAGCAGCTTCCTAAGTCTGAAACAATCTTAAAAACCGCTCAAAAACAAATGGAAGTCGGTGAGATCGACTATCTGGACTGGGTTATTCTGACGAATCAGGCTGTAAAAACCAAGGTTGATTATATCGATAACCTTGAAAGACTCAATCAAATTGGCGCAGAACTTAATTTCTTACTATCAAAATAACAGCGAAATGTATCTTAAAAATATAGCAATTTTCAGTTTAAGTATAATAATCCTGACCTTATCTTCCTGTTCAGGGAAAAAAGAGGAAGAAAAAACGGTGTACGAAAACACAAAATTCAAAGAGAAGGATCAAAATACGGTTCAACTGTCAGATCAGCAAATAAAATCGGTTGGCTTAACAACAACAATAATCCAGGAAAAAACCATGCAAAAACTCGTTCGTCTGAACGGGAAAGTGGAAATTGCGCCGTCTCATATCAGTTCGGTTTCCAGCATTATGGGTGGTCATATCAAATCGATTAATGTAATTAACGGAAGTCATTTCAATAAAGGGCAGGTTTTGGCTGTAGTTGAAGACCAGCAGTTTATTCAGCTACAACAGGATTATCTGGTGACAAAAGCACAACTGGAATCGGCAAGACTGAATTTTAACCGTCAAAAAGATCTGAATACGAGCAAAGCAAGCAGCGATAAAACCCTGCAAACCGCTCAGGCAGATTATTCCACCCTGAATGCGACGTTGAAAGGGCTGGAAGAAAAGTTGAGAATGATTGGAATCAATGCCAAAGGTTTAAATTCATCCAATATCAGAAGCAGGATTAACATTTATGCCCCTTTCAGTGGTTTTGTAAGCAAAATTTTAGTGAATAACGGGCAATATATTAATCCTTCGGATACTTTGTTTGAGCTCATCAATCCTTCCGGTTTACTGCTTGAATTAAAAGTTTTTGAAAATGATGTGAATGATGTAAAAATCGGACAGGAGATCTTAGTGTACAACAATCAAAACCCAGATAAAAAATCGTCGGCAAAAACTATAAGCATTGTACCGAGTATTGAAAACGGCGGTTCGTCGATGGCTGTTGCGAAGCTTTCAAGTCCGAATCCTGAGTTTATCAAAGGAATGTACATTAATGCGGAAGTTACCGTGAACAGTCGCTTTACAATTGGCCTTCCGAATGAATCAGTTGTTTCTTTTGAAAATAAAAATTATGTTTTTGAAGATTTGGGAAATAAAAAATACAAGATGATTCCCGTGAATACCGGAATTACAGATGATCACTTCACAGAAATTTTAAAAGCAGATCATTTAAAGGATAAAAAAATTGTACGGAAAGGGGCATACAGCCTTCTTATGCTGCTGAAAAATAAGGCGGAATAAATGAAAAACACCTGTTATATAGCAGGTGTTTTTTCATTTTTGTTTTCTATTTATAAGAATTTCCGTCCCAAAGATAAGTCTTTGAAGCTCTTTTCTTCTTTTCACGATCTCTGTCATCTTTTTCCATTTCTTCCATTTTAAAAATAAAGGCATTCGGAATTCCGCCTTTATCATTCGGGAAAACAAATTCTTCACTGTGATAATATATATCGGCATCTCCAACATTCATAAGTTGAGGAAGAACAATCAGCTTTTTATCTTTAAACAAAACATATTGGTCATAACTCGGAATTCCGCACGCTTCACCAGAAACAGTTGCTTTTAATGTCAGTTCCACGTTTTGCAATTTATGATTACTTTCAATAGTGAATGTTCCAAAGCTTAGGCTTTCACCTGAACCCGTATCGAAAGAAACCTCATCAATCAAAGCATTTCCTTCCAACACTTTTATGGCTGCAATATTTTGCTGGATCGTTATTTCGGGAAACTGTTTGTCTTTTTTATTGACTGTCTTCGTTAAGCCAAAAAGAAAATCATAGCCGTTTTTATTCCTGTAGCCTACACAAAGATTCCCACCCCAAACATAGCCTTCTGAGGTTTCATCTCCTTTTTGATAAGAAATTTTATACCAATTGGCTCTTCTTTCTCCCAATTTCAGAATGGTTTCTTCTTTTTTAAGAATTACAACCTGCTGATTCGTCTGCAAAGAATCCAGAATCTGAGCATTTACATTTGGAGACTGCCGGATTCTCGTCCAATCCGTGAATATTTTCTGTGTTTTATTTTCTTCAAAATGGAAAACTCCGTTGGCATATTCGTAATCTTCTTCCTGTGCGGAAAAAATCTGAATAATGAATAAAAATAAAACAGTGAATAAGGTTTTCATATTAATACTGGTGTGATTATTTTTCAAGCAACAAACTTACCCATTCTTCACGCTGAAGCTGTTTTTTAAGTTCTAAGCCGTTGTCTTTACAAACTTCCAGAATATCATCTACATCAAAGAAACATAATCCGGAAAGTAATAGTTTTCCTCCCTCGTTCAATACAGAAACATAGGTCGGAATGTCCGAAATAAGGATATTTCTATTGATGTTCGCCAGAATAATATCGTAGTTTTCTTTGCCTAAATTTTCAGCAGTTCCTAATTCGATATCCAGCTCTACATTATTTCTTACAGCATTTTCTTTTGAGTTTTCTACAGACCATTCGTCGATATCAATCGCTTTTGTCTCTCCCGCTCCTATTTGTTTTGCATAAATTGCCAATACAGAGGTTCCGCACCCCATATCCAATACTTTTTTACCATTGAAATCGATATCCATCATTTGCTGGATCATCAAATGGGTCGTAGGATGATGCCCCGTTCCGAAAGACATTTTGGGCTGGATAATAATTTCATGCATTCCGGGAACAGATTCGTGGAATTCTGCTCTGATCAGTACTTTATCATCGATATTGATGGGTTCGAAGTTCTTTTCCCATTCCTCATTCCAGTTGATATTAGGCATTTCCAGAAAAGTGTATTCTATCTTTACTTCTTCATTCTGAAAAAGGGGAAGCGCCTTCAAATCTTCTTCATTGAATAAGTCTTTCTGAATATATCCTAAAATCCCTTCCAGCTCTTCTGTGAAACTGTCGAAACCTATCTCGATCAGTTCTGCCATTAATATTTCGTTCCATGGCTGAAGCGGAGAGATTTTAAAATCGAATTCTAAATAATTTTGCATGTGAATAATTTGCTGCAAAAATACTAATGTTATTATTGTTAAAAAAATGATGAAGTAAATTTAGCTGAAATCAGGGATTTTACGTTTTGAATGAATGTACCCGAATTCTAAGCTTTGGCTAAAGCCATATAGAACCCATGAAAACAGAAAGCGGGCTAAAGCCCGCTCCTATTGATTTTTTAAAGGATAAAGGAAAAATTTTTTGCTGCCAATTTTAAACCTTACACCCTGAACTTTGAACTTTAAATTTTATGGATTGGTAGAGAAAATAGAACCATTTGCTATTAATGCTCTTCTGTTCATTTTCAGAATATCTCTTACCCATTCTGCGAAATCTTCAGGCTGAAGCACTTTATCAGGATTTCCATCTGTAAGACCTCCCTGGATAGACATATCAGAAGCAATTGTACTTGGTGTAAGGGTAATCACACGGATATTTTGCTTTCTCCATTCTGCCATCATCGATTGTGATAATGAAACCACCGCTGCTTTTGAAGCTGCATAAGCTGACATATTTGGGCCGCCCTTTAAACCTGCTGTAGATGCTACGTTAACGATATCTCCTTCTCCTTTTGCTTTCAGGAACGGATGAACTGCTTTTGCAGCATAATATACTCCGAAAAGATTGGTTTTAATTACCTGCTCCCAGGTTTCAGAAGGCATTTCTTCTATAGAACCGAAATCTCCGATTCCTGCGTTATTAATCAAAATATCTACTCCACCCAATTGTTCTGCCAAAGATTCGATTCCTGATTTCACTTCAGCTTCGTTATCGACTGAAAAAACGGCATAAGCTGCATTTACCCCGATATTTTTAATTTCTTCTACTGTACTTTTAAGGTTTTCTTCATTTCTTCCTGTAATTCCTACATTCACTCCTTCATTGGCCAATGCTAGTGCTACCGCTTTTCCTAATCCTCTTCCTCCACCTGTAATGATGGCATTTTTACCGCTTATATTCATATTAAATAGTATTTTATTCGTGTAAGCAAATTTACGAAAGATGATCTGGATAATGTTGATGAAACCTAAATTTTATAGGAAATGAGATGCTTCGACAAGCTCAGCATGACATTCTGGTATAACTTTGTAATTAAAAGCAAAACCGGCCCTAAAAAGGACCGGCTTCATTTGAAAGTATAGTAAAAATTGAAAAACTAAGGAATAAGAATTGAGTTTTGAACCTCAAATTCCTGTGATGTTGAGAACTGATTTCCATACATGTCCGTCGCTCTTACCTCAACCTTATGTTTTCCTAAAGAAAGCTTTTTAGAGAAATCTCCTGTCCAGATGTGTTTTGAGATTTCCGGATTTGAAGGTCTTCTTCCCGGGAAAATATTCTGTGTAGTATCCCATTTGAACACCGACATTACAAAATTCGGATCTAAGGTTTCATCATAATCCATCAATTCCCACTTTTCATCGTCAATCCTGTATTCCACTTTATCTTTTTTGCTTCCCATGAAGAAATTAGCCAAGATTTTCGCAGAAGTTTTTGACGGGTAAGGAATCACTTTCGGAACGTATAGATTAATCTGATAATCTTCCGGCTTCCCGGCTGTTTTGTATTTAACTTTATATTGATTGTCATTGAAACTGATAAAAGAATATCCTTTTGCCGTACCATCTCTCATAGTTGAGGTTGGTAATCCCAAGTCATCTGAAGTTCCTGACCACCAATCTCCACAAGTTGTTCCTACGTTGTATTCATGAAGGTCTTTTGAACCGTTCCACCCTGCTGATTTTCCGTAAAAAAGCTGCTGCTGAATGTGCGTATGTGCTGACAAAATCAATGCATTTTGGAAAGGCGTCAAGTAATCAAATAATTTCTGACGGTCTGAGTTTCTGAAATTATCTTCGTTTTTATGCTCTAATGGAATATGAAAAGAAACCACAATCAGTTTGTTTTTATCTACCAACTTCAAATCGTTTTCAACAAATTTCAACTGGTCTTCACGGAATCCTCCCCAATATCCTTTTCCGTCTCTAGGATCCGGATATAAAATATCATCTAAAACAATGAAGTGAACATTTCCGTAATTGAATGAATAATTTGCAGGTCCGAAATTTAATTCAAAGGTTTCGTCAGAAAGCCTGTCTTCTTTTGCTTCATAATTCATATCGTGGTTTCCCATCACATTATACCAAGGCAACCCGATTTCTTTCATTACATCTGCATAAGGCTTTTGTAGGCTTAGATTATCTCCCACCAAATCTCCTAAACTGATTCCCAATACTGCATTTTTCTTGGTAGTTTTTACTTCATTTACAATGGCTCTCTTAAAATAGTCCAACTGCTTTTCGGTATAAGGCTGTGGATCTCCGAAAACCAGAATATCAAAATTTCTGCTTTCATTCTGCTTGTTTAAAGCAAAATTAATTTCTTTCGGAAGTTCTCCTGTAGGCGCAGAGCCTTTGTACTTAAAATCTGTGGGAGAACCTTTCGGTTTGTACTGATAGTAATATTGAGGCAAATTATTTTCATTTACGGGTGTCATATACCCGGAAGGTTTAATCACGAAAATCGTTTGCCCATCCTGAATTGGTAAGCTGTATCTTCCGTTTTTATCGGTTAAAACAACCTGTTCTCCATTGGAAACCGCAACATTTTCTATTCCTTTTTCTTTGTTTTCTTTCTTCTGATTCTTGTTACTGTCTTCATATACATAGCCTGAAACAGAAACTTGTGAAAGTGCCATTGCTGAAATTAACAGGCAAGGCATTATAAGTTTTATGTTCATTTTTATTCTTCTTGAAAGTTTATTGATTCCACCAGTTAACTACATTAATATTGTCCCCACCAATGGACTGAACTGCTGCTTGATAATTTTCGGTGTTTAATACCTTTGTCAACGGTGGATATAAAAGTCTCTGTGGCATTTTACCATCATTAAGCAATCCTCCGTTATTAGGCATTACCGGATAACCTGTTCTTCTTTGCTCGAACCATTGTTGTCCATCCACGAAGAAAAGAGCAAGATACTTCTGAATCATAATTCTTTCTAAAGTATTGTTGTATGTAACATTGGCTCCTGTCAAATATCCTGCAGGCATGGTAAGTCCCCATTGTTCGATAGCAGACTGAACTCCTTTTTCGTAATAAGCTTGTGCGTTTCCTGAGATAATTCCTTTAAAAGCTAATTCTGCAAGGATAAATTGCAATTCAGAATAATGCATAACAAAAATATTAAAAGGGGCAATTGCCAAGTTTGTAGCACTCACGTTAGATGGTTGGTAGCTGAAAGTAGTTCCTGCTGCATATCCTACAGGTGCTCCTTTATACCCTAAACTTGTGTTAGTTGCAAGATCTTTCGCTGTAGAAAAAAATCTAGCTAATCTTGGGTCAGTAGCTGAGTTGTTCTTAAGGGTATTTATAAGAAATTCTCCGGCAGCACGTCCTGTAGTAAAATCCTGATATCTCGCAATAGGAGCACTCAGAGGTTCAATTCCTGTAATACCAAGCATTGCGCTATCTGAATTTGCAGTAAAGATGGGATATGTCGTAGGGTTGTTTACAATTTCATTTATTCTCTGATATACATTAATCTCTCCATTTTTTTTCAAGATCCTTGTCAAAAGTCTTAAAGAAAGTGAGTTACAGAATTTTTTCCATTTTAGAATTCCGTTTACATCGTTATTGGCATTGTAAAACAAATCGGTATCCGTAAGCGGTGTAGTGGTTACAAAAAGTGAATTTGCTGTTTTTAAATCATCAAGAAGTTTTATGTAAATATCTTTTTGTTTATCAAATTTTGGCTGGCTGATTCCTTCCGCAAGCTGCGATGCTTCAGAAAAAGGAATATCTCCGAAAGTATCGGTAAGATTGGCATACAACCAGGCATTCATTACCATGGCAATTGCCTGATAGTTTTTGTTGTTTTGTGCTTTAGCAAGATTGTAGATATCTTTTACCTGTTTCAGCCATTTGTAAGAATTATTCCAATAGCCCGTTCCTGTAGATTCACTGATATAATAGCGGCTTACGTTGGTTACCGATTCATTCGGAAAATCAATAGCTTCCTGCATGATATCGAAAGTAAAATCATTCGCCCTCATATATCCTGCTGAAGCCATATTATACTGCACCGGGGCAAGCAGACTTCCTGCAGTAGGATTATATAACTTACTGGTATCTGTATTTATTTCTTCAAAGTTCCTATCGCAGGAAACCAGTGTACAGGCTACTGCAAAAAGACCAAAAATTTTAATTATTATATTTTTCATTATGTTGATTTTATAGTTGTTATGACTTGGCTTTTAAAATTTAACATTAAGCTGAATTCCTACCGTTCTTGCTGTTGGTAATTGCCCAACTTCTGCACCTGGAGTGATAGAGCCATTGTTTAAAGTGGCAGCTTCAGGATCGAAAAGCGGGAATTTTGTCCACATCCAAAGGTTTCTACCGAAAACAGAAAGGCTTAAATCTGTCATTTTTAACGATTTTACTAAATCTTTAGGGAAATAATAAGTGATATTAGCTTCTCTTAGTTTAACGAAAGAGGTATCGAACGAGTTAGTCTCAATATTGGCTCTTCTGTAATAATCTGCATAATAACTGGTAAGAAGTACTTCTTTTGTATTCGGAGAAAAGCTTCCGTTCGCATTCTGTACCACACCTTGTCCCACAATCATTCCATTAGGATTGTCTCTTCCCATCAAAGTATTGGTAAGCTTACCCTGCTCAGACATTTTGTGATGTGATTGTGAGTACGCTCTACCACCGTACTGCCCATCAATAGAGAAACTCACGGCAAAGTTCTTATATCTGAAAGTGTTTTGTAAACCAATTCTCCATTTAGCATAGGCATTTCCTACATATTCTATTTCTGTAGACTTTGCAGTAAGACCATCTGCTCCGTAAATTACCTGTCCATCGGGAGATCTTTGTAATTTATATCCATACATATCTCCTAAAGAACCTCCTACAACAGCATTGTAAAATAAAACTCCTCCGACACTTGACATAGTATAAGGCTGTCCCTGAAATTCAGCAGGAAGTGAAAGTATTTTATTTCTGTTTAAAGACCAGTTTGCAGAAACATTCCAAGAGAAATCTTTAGATTTTACCGGTGTAGCAGTAAGCATCATTTCAACACCTCGGTTTCTTACTTCCCCAGCGTTGATCATTCTCTGAGTATAGCCACTTTCTGCAAGCGTTTGTACGGGGATAATCTGATTTTTGGTATTATTTTGATAAACGGTTACAATATAATTTAAACGGTTATTAAAGAATCCAAAATCCATCCCCGCTTCAATATTGGTATTCATTTCCGGTTTCAGATTGGCATTCAGCAAAACATTGTTGGTTTCTGCCCCACCTGTAAAGCCACTAGAATTGAAGTACTGATAAAGTTTGTAAGGTTCCGTATCATTCCCTACCTGAGACCAGGAGCCTCTTAATTTCCAATAGTTAAATGATTTCGATTTTAATTTCAATGCATCGGAAAGAATTAATGAAGTAGCTACAGATGGATAAAAATAAGACCTGTTTTCTTTTGGCAAAGCACTACTCCAGTCATTTCTTGCCGTCACATCTACAAACCAGATATTATTATAGTTTAAGTTAACCAACCCGTAAATACTGTTCATTTCTTTATCTCCTGGGATTGGAAATAGGGATTGTAAAGAAACAGCATTCGTAAGTTCATATAAACCTGCTACTCTAAGACCGGTTGCTTTATAATCGTTTTGAACGTATTCGTTGTATCTTATATTTCCTCCGGCAGAAATATTATAGTTTAATTTGCCAAATTTATTCTTGTAAGTAAGTAATAAGTCTGTATTGTACTCAGAGTTTTTGATATATTGTTCTCTGTAATATCCTTGAGCATAGTTTGCAGAATTCCAAGGTCTTTTGGTTGTTCTTTTTTCATTGGTTACTTCTAATCCGGAACGAAGCATTATATCAAATTGTTTCGTTAAGCTATAAGTCGCAGTGATATTGCTATTGATAAATTTTTTATCTAAACCATTCAGCATTTCATAAGCAATAAGATAAGGGTTATCAATAAAAGAACTGAAAGGGTGAATCTGTGCAATCTGATACTGACCTTGCTTCCAAACAGGTTTATACCAAGCCAAATCTACATTCGGATTCTGAAAAATCATGAAATACGAAATCGACTGGTTATTATATCCCGTTGCCGGAAGATTGTCACTTTTTGTACTATTGAAAGCGAACTTTCCAACCACTTTAAGCTTTGAGTTCAGCTGATGGTCTAAAGACAATGCATAATTGAAACGGTCAAATCCCGTATTAGGCATCATCCATTCATTTTTTTGATAGGTTAAAGAGGTCCTGAAAGCAGTATTTTGGTTGGATGCTTCTACTCCTAATGTATTAGAATACGTACTACCCGTCTGCCAAAAATCTTTCACATTATTGTCATAAGATCTCCAAAGCTGTCTTGATTTGCTTTGTCCTTCTATGGTAGGGTCATATTGAAAATAATACTGTCCGTTAAATTTAGGTCCGAAAGCACTGCTCGTTCCTCCTGTACTTACTCCGTCAGCTGAAGCACCGTAAGAATAATAAAATTGTCCTGCAGAATTTTTTGCCAAAGTTCCCTGCCCGTATTCATGCTGATAATCCGGCCATTTTAGAACAGAATCAAAGCTGGATGAAGAATTAAATGTTACATTTACTTTTCCATTCTTATTTTTCCCTGATTTTGTTGTAATCATAATGGCACCACCTGCTCCTCTGGAACCATATAAAGCCGCCGCAGAAGCTCCTTGCAATACCGTTACTGACTCAATATCATCCGGGTTGATGCTGTTAAAATTGTTTCCGAAGTCTACCGGGACATCACCTCCTGATCCGGCTGCATACGCATCACTACCATTACTTGTGCTGGTTCCCCCTAAAGGCACTCCATCTACTACGATAAGCGCGCCATTTTGATCCAGATTCATGGAAATTGCACCTCTTAATGTAATTTTTGAAGTACCCAACGGACCCGATCCCGCTGTCTGAATTTTCAAACCGGCCACTTTACCTTCTAAAGCTTGTGCCCAGTTATTATTCTGAGTTTTGGTAAATTCTTCTCCCTCTACTTTTGTAGCAACATATCCCAAAGACTTATCATGTCTTTTAATCCCTAATGCTGTTACAACTACCTCATCAATGCTTTTAATAGTATCTTTTTTAGCTTTTTGCTGAGCCGCCAGATTGACACTGACTAATCCTAACAGTGACAAAACCAGTAATTTTTGAGTCTCTTTACGCATATCCTTTTTGTTTGCGCAAAATTAAACCGACCTCCCCGTAAGGGTTTTAACACTGTTTTAACATTTATTAAAGAATCATTAAACCAAATATTAATTTATTTTTAACAAAAAACATCAAAACACTGGGTATCATTCACTTAAGACAATTAAGTATTTTTAATATCAAATCTGTACTGTATTTGCCTAACTTTATTGTCTTTTCCTGATAAAATAAATTTTTCCTTCGTACAAGCAACTCCATTTATCATCAAAAAAGCCTGTCTCCAAAGAAACAGGCTATACAACAGATTATCTGATACAGTTATTATTTTCCCTTCAGCTGATCGGGAATATTGGTTGTAATGAAACCAATACCTTGTTTTTTCAGCTCATCATATACAGTAACATCATTCACCGTCCAGGCATTGGTAATCAGCCCTAATGATTTTGCTTCGGCAATCCATGCAGGATTTTTTTGGAATACGCTGTAATGATAGTCTATTCCATCCAATCCCTCACTCTTAATCTGTTCAGGAGATAATTCTCCTCTCAGATACTGAACTTTAAATGTAGGTTCAAGCCTTTTAATTTCTTTACAAATGTTTAAACTGAAAGAAATAAATTCGCTTTGAGATTCAAGCTTCATCTCTTTAATCATCTTGATTGTTTTTGCCGTCAGTTCATCTTCTTTTTCCTTGGTTTTATCCGGCTTTATTTCTACGATTAATTTTAATGATTTGTCTTTCTTCCCTTGTTTTAAATAGTCTTTTAAGGTTGGAAATTTCTCTCCGTTCGACAATTTCAATGCTTCCAGTTCTTTAAAATCGGTTTCCGAAATCTCCATTTTTCCGTGGTGCTCGTCATGATTAACCACCAAGACTCCGTCTTTCGTCATTCTTACATCAAACTCAGATCCATATATTTTCAGGTTCTGGGCATTTTCCAATGATTTTAATGAATTTTCGGTAGTGGGTGGCTGTGTCTGCCAATACCCTCTGTGTGCAATAATCTGGGTTTGTGCCTTCATTACAACTGTGCTTAAAACTGCTAACCCTAAGATAATTTTTTTCATAATATAATTTGATAGTTTATATAAAAAGCTTCGAACTTTTAGATAAAAGTAGTATTTAATTGTTAAAACGAATACTTTGCTCCCACCTGAATCTGATAAGGGTTTCCTGATAACGGAGCCAATCCGTTTGTATTTCTTACGTATTCAAACTGCTGAGTTGTGGTATTGAATTTTGTAGCTCTGTACAAAGCCATATTGGTATATGATTTGTTAACTCCCCACTCTTTATTAAGAAGATTTGCAACGTTAAAAATATCAACTGAGAGTTCAAATGCCCCAATTTTTTCAAATTTGATTTTCTTCACCACTCTTACGTCCCAAACTCCATAAAACCCGTTCTTACCTCCGTTTCTTTCAGCAATTTTATTATTGTAATCCGTAATATAATTTTTCAATGCTTTTCCTACTTCAGGATCATTAAGCAATGACTCCGTTAAGTTTGGAAAAATATAAGCCAGGTCGTTAGAATCTACAAAATCTCCATTAATATTCCCTCCCGCAGTTAAAGAAAAACGGGTTCCTCCGATTCCTGAATATCTGATTCCTAAGGTAAATCCTGCAATAGTTGGCGAGTTTCCGTAAATAACTACTTTATTTCTGAATTGGTTATCCGAATAGGTCATTCTCAAATCTCTTGGATCACTCTGAACCGGAGTCGATAAAGTGGCAGAGTTCGCAACATTTCCGTTATAGGATGTGTTATCTTTAATATCAGACCATGTATAACTTGCTGTAATTTCCCCGTCTTTCCAATAACGGTAACTTGTATCTACTACAAATGAGAACTGATTTACTTTTCCATCACTTACCAATTCCAGAACCCTGCCGAAATTATTATTAATTCTTCCTTCTTTCCAGTTAAGAGTTACTGTATTGTTTGAATTGTTGGTAATCGCGTATACAGGAACATAAACTCCTCTTCCGTCTTCATTAGCCAACGTAATAAAAGGAGTTGTTTTCATATTACGATCATAATAGAAATAGTTATTTCTTCCCAATGCCATATAGCCCGCAACTCCCGCTCTGAATCTTTCATTAAAGAAATGCGTATAAGAGAAATTAGCTTTGTAAATAATCGGAATTTTAGCATCTTTTCCTGTATAATTAATTGTTGGAAGCTGATATTGAGCCAAGCTAGGAACAGTACTATAATCATTTCTATATTCTATAAAATTCGGAGTAAGCCCAATTTGAGAAGGGTTTACATCCAAGGTTGCCAAATGTTTCCCGTCAAACACCAAATTATTAATAATCATGTAATTATTAATATCAGATGAGAAAATTCCAGCTCCGAATTTCACATAGTCTTTATTTGCTTCATTAATATTCCAATCAAACTGGAATCTTGGCTGGATGACAAAAGATTTAATTTTATTATCCGTTCTGATTCCCATTTCATCATACAGTTTTTGATTGAATTCAGCTTTAGGATAGCCTCCGTAATCCAATCTCAAACCTCCCATAAAGTCTAAACCTGTTGCAATTTTAGTCTGAAACTGTCCATACACCCCAATATTCCAGATGCTTGACTTTACTGAAGGATCTTCCATTAAAGGGACTTCTCTGTAATATCTGTTGGAGATCATGTTATTAAATGCATTAATTCCCTGATAATAAAATTTCCCGTTCACTTCACTTCCATACACAGATCTTGCTTTTGTATACATTAAATCGGCTCCGAATGTATATTTTACTTTATCCGTATTGTAATATAAATTGTCTACCAGCTGGAATACATTATTTCTAAAACTCTCCTGCCCGAATCGGTGGCCACCAATCTGAATACTCGTGGTTTTCGTACTATTATCATAAATTTTTGAGGCTACACCTTCCACTATAGCTCTGGGAACCGGATGACCTAACTCATCATTCTGATAACTATCCTGGAAAGTATATAAATACTGGGCCTTCAATTCATTTGTTAAGTTAGATTTTAAATTTGATCTTAATGTTAGTAATAAACTGTTATCTAAGTTTTTGTCATTCCCATAAGACTCAAAGAAATTGATCGCCGTATTGTCAACCAGTCCATTTTTATTCAGATCATACGTAAAGTTGTTTCTCAATGTCAGTAGGTGTTTATCATTGATTTGCCAATCCAAACGTAAAAATCCTGCATCCGAGTTACGTACTTTATCAAAAGTTCCGAACTGCGGTGTATTTCCAACGCCATATTTTGCTCTGGCAATATCCAGAAACTGATTAAGGGTTTGGTTGGTAATATTGAATCTCGCTTCATCTTCATTTGATTTAATATCAGCAATAATCAACGGCCTCGAATCCAGCTGATGATCCCATGCTGCGAAAAAATGCAATTTGTTTTTAATGATTGGACCGCCCAATGAGAAACCGAACTGGGACGTTGAGAAATCATTGTTTCTTTTATTTCCTCGAATATCATACGGACTGGAAAGCCAGTTGGTTCTCAAATATTCCCAGGCACTTCCAGAAAATTTGTTGGTACCCGATTTTGTAACGGCACTTACTGTTCCACCACCGCTTCTTCCCAATGTTACATCATATTGATTGGTGGTAATTTTAAATTCACGCACTGCTTCAATTGAAATAGAGAATGGAGCACCACTTCGGCTGGTTGTAGCTCCCGCAGAAGTAGGATTTTTCGCCGTCATTCCATCAATGGTAAAATTGGTGGAAGAACCTAATTGCCCCGAAAGATTCCCTCCTTTCCCGCTTAAAGGTGACAAATCGGTAAGACTTGCAAAATTTCTTCCGTTCACCGGTAAGATACCAATATTCTTAGCAGTAATTGCAGTTGCGGCACCAAGATTTCCGATCTTATTCTTAAGATTCCCGGCAACAACCACTTCTTCGATTGTTTTTTCACTGGCCAAATCCATATTTACCGTCACCTGATCTCCAAAATTTACCGTATACCCTTCTTTTTTCTCATCATTTACAATCACCGTATAAGGTCCACCTAGAGGAATTTCTTTGAAAATATACTCCCCCTTTGAGTTGGTTTCAGTTTCGGTTTTAAAACCTGTAGATTCATTAATAATCGTCACTTTCACTTTCTCCTGAGCCGTTTTTCCAACGCCGGTTACCTTTCCTACAATCGACGCCTGTGTGGTTTGCGCATACGCCAGCGTTCCGAAACTCAAGAACAATAAACCCAATACAATCTTTACTTTTCTCATTTTGTCAAATTAGCTGTGCAAAGGTATATCGACCTCCACCCCTAGCTGTTTAAGAGAATTTTAACATTTTTTCAATTAAATGATAACATTGTGTTAAACCATTGTAAACAGGCATTCTATCAGCTATTTAATCAGCAGGTTAGGCTATATTAATGGATTTTAATTTTCTCAGAATATTTAATTCACCTATTTTTTAAATGCAATTACTTTAATTACTTTTGCTTAAAAAGATAGAAACCCAATGTCCGAAAACATTCAACAAAAAATAGAGGAACTTCGTAAAGAGCTTCATCAGCATAATGAAAATTATTATCTTCTTGATACTCCGACAATTTCAGATTTTGATTTTGATATGCTGTTGGAAGAACTTCGTGATCTGGAAGCAAAATACCCTGAGTTCTACGATGAAAACTCTCCAACAGTACGTATTGGTGGTGGAATTACCAAAGTTTTCCCAACAGTTCAGCATAAATTCAGAATGTATTCTCTGGACAATTCTTATGATTTTAACGATCTTGAAGACTGGGAAAAAAGAATTATCAAAACCATTGATGAACCTGTAGAGTTTGTTGCTGAGCTTAAATATGACGGGGCCTCCATTTCTATTTTGTATGAAAACGGAAAATTAGCTCAGGCTGTTACTCGTGGAGACGGTTTTCAGGGCGACGAAATTACGGCAAACGTCCGAACCATTTCGGATATTCCATTGAAATTAAAGGGTGATTTTCCTGAACATTTCTTTATGCGTGGTGAAATTTACCTGACGAGAAAAAACTTCGATAAAATCAATAAATTACGTGAGGAAGAAGGCCTTGATCCTTTCATGAATCCAAGAAATACAGCCAGTGGAAGTTTAAAAATGCAGGACAGTGGTGAAGTGAGGAAACGCGGACTTTCCTCAGTTTTATATCAATTTATTTCCGAAGATATTCCAGCAGAATCACATTGGGAATTGCTTGAAAAGGCAAAATCCTGGGGATTCAAAACTTCTCAACAGGCAAAACTGTGCACGACTTTAGATGAGGTGAAAGAATTCATTAATTTCTGGGATCTTGAAAGACATAATTTACCTTTCGAAATTGACGGTATTGTTTTAAAAGTCAATTCTTTAAAACAACAGAGACAACTTGGGTATACGGCTAAGTCTCCGCGTTGGGCAATGGCTTATAAATTTAAGGCTGAAAAAGTGGAAACCGAATTACAAAGCGTTTCTTATCAGGTGGGAAGAACGGGAGCCATCACTCCGGTTGCCAATCTGAAACCTGTTTTACTGGCCGGAACCATTGTAAAAAGAGCTTCCCTACATAATGAAGATATTATCAAGAAATTAGATCTGCATGAGCATGATTTTGTGTATGTAGAAAAAGGAGGTGAAATCATTCCAAAAATTGTTGGAGTCAATACCGAGAAAAGAACTGATGAAAGCAAAGAGATCGAATACATCAAAGACTGCCCAGAATGTGGAACAGAATTAGTAAAAATTGAAGACCAGGCGATTCATTTCTGTCCGAATGAGCTTCATTGTCCGCCACAGGTTGTAGGAAGAATGATTCATTATGTTTCAAGAAAAGCCTTAAATATTGAGAATTTGGGAAGCGAAACCATCGAGCAGCTTTACAGAGAAAAATTGATTGAAAACCCTGCAGACTTTTATACTTTAACCAAAGAACAGCTTCTTCCACTTGAAAGAATGGCGGAAAAATCTGCACAGAACATCATTTCAGGAATCGAAAAATCAAAAGAAATTCCTTTTGAAAAGGTATTGTATGGAATTGGAATAAAACATGTTGGTGAAACGGTCGCTAAAAAACTGGTTAAGAACTTCCCAACTATTGAAGAATTGAAGAATGCTACCGTTGAAGAGCTTTGTCAAGTGGAAGACATCGGGACAAAAATCGCAGTGAGTATTGTAGACTTCTTTGCCAATTCTGAGAATATTTTAATAATCGAAAGACTAAAATCCTATGGAGTTCAGCTAGAAAAAGGAGAAAGTACCAATGAAGTTTTATCCAATGCTTTAGAAGGAAAAACCTTCCTTTTTACCGGAAAACTCTCTTTATTCACCAGAGAATCAGCAGAAGAAATGGTGGAAAAACACGGCGGAAAAAACATTTCTGCTGTGTCTAAAAACCTTAATTATCTCGTAGTAGGCGAAAAAGCTGGAAGCAAATTGAAAAAAGCCCAGGATATCGGAACCATTGAAATCCTAGATGAACAGCAGTTTTTGGATCTGATTAATTCATAATCGCTTTACATTTTAAATCGTTTTTATAACAATTTAAAATACCGTTTTTAAATGTAACAAAATTAATTACATTTAATTATCTTTGTTTTAAATAAATATTTTAAAAATGAGAAAAACTATTGCAATTTTTATTTTACTCGTATTTTCTCTCTTTTCAATGGGATTGAATGCACAAAGTAAAAAAGTATCACAATCTGATCTGGACCACAACAAAAAACTGGTAATAGATTTTTATCAGAAGATCTTTGGAGATCACGATTTTACGAATATTGACCATTATCTTCTGCCGACTTATATTCAACATAATCCTAATGTTGCTGATGGTTCAGCAGCATTTGAAAAAGCGGTAAAGGGCTGGTTGCAAAACAAACCAAAAACGAAAATTGATGTTCAGCACATTGCTGCAGAAGACGATTTAGTTTTCATCCATATCAAGAATGTTTTACCAGATGGAAAACTACAATCTGTAATTGACATTTTTAGAATTGAGAACAAAAAAATTGCTGAACATTGGGATGTTCACGAAATTGTTCCTGAAAAATCAGCCAATGCACATCCGATGTTTTAAGATACACTCCATAAATCATACTCTTTTATCAAAGATTTTATCGTAATTTTAATCAAAGAAGTTTAAAATCTAAAAAATGGAATTTTTAAAAGACCATTATGTTATTCAGAATGAGTTGTTATTGATTTTCATATCCGTTGTGTTAGGAATTCTGATTGGGACGGAACGTGAATACAGAAACAAATCTGCGGGATTACGTACTTTCATTTTGGTATGTTTTGGTTCCTGTCTTTTTACGATTCTTTCCATTAAAATTGGAGTTCAGAATCCGGATCGATTAGCCGCTAATATCATAACAGGAATCGGTTTTTTAGGAGCAGGAGTCATTTTTAAAGGAGATAATAAAATTGAGGGTATCACTACCGCAACAACAATCTGGGCAACCGCTTCTATTGGTATGGCGGTAGGTTCAGGATATGTTTATCTTTCTCTATTAGGAACTGTTTTGGTGTTATTGATTTTAAGCTCTCTTACTTATTTCGAAAAATTTATTGACAGACAGCACAAAATAAGGGAATATAAAATTGCAGTGACCAATGCTAATGAAATTGCTCATTGTGAAGAGCTTTTCAAAAAGCACAGCTTAAAATTTACACTGTCAAAGCAGCAATACACACAAGGAAATCTTGCCTCCAACTGGATCCTTACAGGAAAAGACATTAATCATGAAGCCTTGA
The DNA here is from genome assembly GCF_022488405.1 of Chryseobacterium sp. Y16C. NCBI lineage: Bacteria > Pseudomonadati > Bacteroidota > Flavobacteriia > Flavobacteriales > Weeksellaceae > Chryseobacterium > Chryseobacterium sp. Y16C. The sequence goes on along the minus strand of NZ_CP092711.1, from coordinate 4,125,467 downwards.
TGAAAGATCTCAGAGAAGATGAAACCATTATTGCCTATCAATTTTAAGTAAAAAAATAAGACTGCCTCAAAAGCGGTCTTTTTCTTTTAGTAAAAAATTAATTTTATGTATTTTTAGGCAAAATTTTTTGTAATGATAAAACGTAATATTCTCATTGCTTCGGCATTCTTAAGCTTTTCTTTAGGAATTGCCCAGCAATACGGCGGAATGTGGATCCCGACAGAGCTTAATGAAAAGGAAATGAAAGACTTGGGAATGAAAATTTCTGCTAAAGATATATTCAATGTTCAAAAACCAAGCATTAAAGATGCTGTAGTACAGTTTAACGGAGGCTGTACTGCCGAAATTATTTCTCCAAAAGGATTACTACTTACCAATCACCACTGCGGATACGGACAGATACAGGCTCATTCTACGGTTGAAAACGACCTTCTATCCAATGGCTTCTGGGCTAAAAATCCGGAAGGTGAACTTCCTAATCCAGGTGTTACGGTAGATTTTATTGTAGATATTAAAGAAGTTACTCAACAAATCCTTGAAGGCACAGACAAACTTACAGAACCTGAGCTTTCAAAAAAAATTGCCAATAATATTGAAGTTTATAAAAACTCTCAAAAAATAGAATCTTACCAGTCTATTTCTGTAAAATCAATGTATTACGGAAATAAGTACTATGCTTATACTATCGAAACTTATAAAGACATCAGATTGGTAGGAGCACCACCACAAAGTATCGGAAAATTTGGAAGCGATACCGATAACTGGGTTTGGCCAAGACATACGGGAGATTTCTCGATGTTCCGAATTTATGCAGGGAAAGACAATAAACCCGCAGAATATTCAAAAGATAACATTCCTTACGTTCCGAAGCACTATCTTCCGGTTTCTATTAAAGATAAAAATGAAAATGATTTCACTTTCGTATTCGGATTCCCGGGAAGAACAACGGAATACTTACCGGCTATTGCTGTTGAAAAAATCATGAAGGAAATTGATCCGGCAAAAATTGCCGTGAGAGATGTTGCATTAAAAACGTTAGATGAAAAAATGCGTACGGATGATGCCACACGTATAAAATATGCGTCAAAATATGCTTCTGTAGCCAATTACTGGAAAAAATGGATCGGTGAGGTTGAAGGATTAAAGAAATCTAATGCTGTAGAGAAAAAAGTAATGTATGAAGGTTCTTTGGTTTCAAAAAATCACGAGATCAAATCTACATTAGACCAGCTTAATAAATTGTACAACGATCAGGCTCCTTATGCTCTGAACAACGCTTATTATACGGAGGTTATAAGAAATGCTGAAACATTGATGCTGGCTAGTCTTTACTACAACTACGTGACTTCAGTAGAAGCTGGAAGAATGGATGAAAAGGCAACAACCACCTTCAAAAATAAATTAACTTCATTTTATAAGGATTACAGTGCCGAGTTAGATGCAAAGGTTACGGCAAAACTGTTAGCATTGTATACTAATAAAACGGCTCCGCAATTCTTACCCGCAGGATTTGATAAATATAAAAATGAAGCTCAGAATATTCAGAGCATTGAAGAAGCATCTAAAAACTCTGTCATTACAGGAAGAACTGATGTAAACGGAGCTTCTACCTCTAAAGATATTGAAAAAGCATTTTCTAATCAGGATAAGCTGATCAAAACACTGAAAAAAGATCCTATCTATCAGATTTATGTTACTTTAAGGGAAACATATGTGAAAACAGCTGATCCTCAGTTTACTTCTTTGCAGGCTAAAATTGATGAGCTGCAGAAAACATTCATGGCTCAGCAAATGGAAACCGATAAAGACAGAAAATTCTTCCCGGATGCCAATTCCACTCTACGTGTTACGTATGGAAAAGTAAAAGGATCCAGCCCGAGAGATGCGGTTTCCTATAATTACCAGACGCATTTGGCAGGGGTAATGGAAAAATATGTTCCGGGAGATTATGAATTCGATGTTCCTAAGAAGCTGATCGATCTTTACAATAAAAAAGACTTCGGAATTTATAAAGATAAAACAGGTGATGTTCCGGTAGGATTTACGGCAACCAACCACACAACGGGAGGAAACTCTGGAAGTCCTGCTCTGGATGCCAACGGAAACCTGGTTGGACTGAATTTCGACAGACAGTGGGAAGGAACAATGAGTGACATCAATTACGACCCTCGCTTTAGCCGAAACATTATGGTGGATACAAAATACATTCTTTTCATCATCGATAAATATGCCGATTCAAAATGGCTGATCGATGAAATGAAAGTTGTAAAGTAAAATAACAATCCTGGATTTTTCCAGGATTTATTTTTTTATTATGGCCAATTAGTAATTATGGACTTTTGATTGATAAACTTTAGTCTTATAAAACTCTTCATCATGTGAAAAATTAATATATTTGAGCTATTCTTTATCAATATATGAATATAAAAAGCAATTGAAGTTAATGTTGGATTTCTCATTTTACTCTGCAGAAACTTTTCTACAAGAAAAGATTTTATACCCAAGTCAGAACACAAAATATGAAGAAACAACTCTTCAAAGAAATTAAATAATCTATCTAAGTTTGCCACTTATTTTTAGTATCAAACAACTTTTATCCTATGAAAAAACTTTTATGTATCGTATTTCTGAAATTTCTTATAAGTTTTACTTTAGCTCAGAATAAAATCAATCTCAATCAGGGAACAATTTTACCAAAAAAATACAATCAGACAGTTCCTTATGAAAAGATAAAGGGAAAACTAATGGTAAAAGTTCAGATTAATAATAAGAATTACAATTTTCTTTTCGACACAGGAGCTCCTTTTGCTATTTCTCAAAAGCTTTTTAAAGAATTAAATTTAAAAACCGTAGGCGATGTGGATTTACATGACTCTTCCGGAAAGGCTGAAAAAATGATTATCACAAGTCTTCCTGATTTGCAATTGGGAGAAATACATTTTAAAGATAGTCAGGGAATTGTTTTTCAGGAAGCAACAACCGAAATATTAACCTGTTTTGGTATTGACGGAATCATCGGAAGTAATATGCTGCGTAACTCTGTGGTACAGTTTGACGACAGAAACAATCAGATTATCATTACAGATAATGTTGATAATTTATCCCTAAAAACTGAAGTTTATCAAAAGCTTGATTTATCTGCGAGCCAGAGCAATCCTTTTATTAATGTGATTCTCAAAAAAGGAAAAAATGATGCTGCAGATAAAATACTTTTTGATTCCGGTGCAGAAAGCTTTTATGAAATGTCTTTGGATGCTTACAAATTTTTAAAAGAAAAGACCGATGTCATTACAACCGTTGCGGAAAGTAAAGGAACATATTCATGGGGATTTCATGGGATGAGTGATTTACAGTTCCAGCATATTTTAGAAACTCCTGAATTTATTCTCAATAATGAAAAGTTTGAAAATGTACGGATTACCACTACAGAAAGTCAAGAATCCCGAATGGGGTCTAAAAGCTTTCAGTTCGGTAAGTTTACGTTAGATTACCGTAAAAAAAGATTTTATTTCGAGCCTTATGAGAACATTGATAAAACAAAAGTTTCTGAAAAGACATGGGGAATTTCTCCTACTATAAAAAACAAAAAATTTGTAGTAGGAATTATCTGGGATAAGAGCCTGGAAAAAGAAATAAATCTTGGAGACGAAATTCTTCAGTTTGGAAGCGTGGACTTTGAAAAGAAAGATTTTTGTGAGCTGATAAAAGCTGAAACCGATTTTCAGGAAAAAGAACTTACTGTCGTTTTAAAAGATATAAAAACCGGAAAAATTAAATCCGTTACAATAAAAAAAATATAAAGAGACAAATCCCTTCTTTCAATATAAAAAATCTGCTGAAAATTTCAGCAGATTTTTATTTTTTAATGTCCAAAAATATCTTTCAGACTCACTTCTTTGAATGTCCCCATCTTATTTACCGCTTCCCTATTCAGATTTTCTTTTTTCCCGATAATGGCAGTATTGAAATGAATTGGTTTTATTGAGGTCTGATAAAATTCTTTCAGATCACTAAATTTAAGGTTTTCAATCTGCTGATAAATATCTTTTCTGAAATCGTAATCAATTCCCAGCTTTTTCAGTCGCAAAGTATTAAAGAAAATATTGGTTCTTGTAATTCTTGTGGAAGCAATCTGTTTCAACGCTGCATTTCGGGCATTTTCAAACTGACTGGGAACTTCAGGAAGCTCACTCATCAGCTCCGTCATGGTATCTACTGCAATCTGTAATTTATCCGGCTGCGTTCCAATATATGTTGTGATATAATCGGGGTGATTCAATTCTGAATTAGGAGCATAAGAAACATAGGCAGAATATGCAAGGCTCTTACTCTCTCGTATTTCCTGAAAAACGATGGATGATAATCCCCTTCCGAAATATTCATTAAAAACATTGATTTTCCCAAAGTTATTAATATTTACAGGATTTCCTCGTCCCACTTTGCTCATCTCCATTTGCACCATGTCATAGTTGATGAAATAGACATTCCCGCTTGTTTCCGGTTCCGGATATAGTTTCGGCTCCGAAACCTGAAGAGTTGCATTCTCTATATACTTTCCGATATAACCCGTGAAACTTTCAAAATTTTTACCATAAAAAAATATCTGATAAGGAAATTTGAACAGCTTTTTAAGCCTGTCGGTAAACACTTCAACATCAGCATTTTTAAGCTCTTCCTCCGAGATAATATCGGTAAATCGGGAGGATGCTCCCAGTTTTGTATAATTTGTTAAGGCCGTCATAATTCGGCTTTTATCTTTTTTCACTGCCGCTCTGTTCTCTAAAACAGTTTCTACGAATTGTTCGTAAATTTCCCGATCAGGCTTTACCTTATACATCCAATGCTGAAGAAGCTCTATTCCTTTTTCAATATTTTCTTCCAGTCCGCTTAAAGAGATTAAAAGCTGATCATTGGTGGTTTTAAAATCATTGGAAACCCCGATTTTAAAAAATTCTTTTTTAAGATCTTCCGGCGAAAACTGATCAGTCCCCAAATATTGAAGAATCTGGGTAGAAACTCCCAAATCGCGGTCATGATCGCTTCCAAAAGGAAAAATAAAATGAACCTGGGCAATATCATTATACTTATTTTTAACGAAGCTCAGTTTTTTATCTTTAATTACATCTGTTTTAATTTCTTTCTGATAATCAATAAATTCAGGCTGGATATCTCCTGTTTTTTCTTCCAGAATCTGCTGTAAAAATTCAGACTGATTTTCACGGTTGATTTTTACTGGGGTTATTCCCGGGTTTTCAACTCTGATCAGCCTGTCATTAGTTCCTTTTTCTTTATAAACAATTACATAATTTTCCCTGAAGAACTCATTGGAGAAGGTTACTACATCTTCTTTCGTAAATTGAGCATATTCATCCATTTCATTCAGCTCCTGTTCCCAGGTCCTTCCTTTAATGTAGGTATCATAAAGATTGGTTGCCAGTCCGTCTGCAGTTTCCAGGGTTTTCATTCTCTGCAGCTTAAAATCGTTGATAATGGCAGGAAGCATCCAATCCGGGAAATCTCCGTTTTTCAATAATTCTATCTGTTCTAAAACCAACTCTTTAGCTTCATCCAAAGTCTGGGTTTCCTTAGGAACGGCAACGATTGAAAAATATCCGTATTCCTTTAATCCTACAGAAAAAGCCTGTCCCCAAAGTAGTTTTTGAGTCTGATTAATATTTAAATCCAGTAATCCTGCTTCTCCTCTATTGCTCAGAATATTGGCTACAATATCTGCCAACATCGCTTCTCTGGTTCCGTAGCTTTCCGTTCTCCAGGCTAACTGTACTCTGGGTGTAGTCGGACTTTTCACAGTTCTTCTTACAATTTCTGTAATCGGTTTTTCAATAATCGGAGTTTTTTTCGGAAGCTCTCTGTAAGGAATTGCCCCAAAATACTGATCCACAAGCTGAATAGTTTTCTCAAAATCTAAATCTCCGACTAAAACCACCGCATAATTATTAGGCACATAATATTCATCAAAATATTTGTGAATCGCCTTCATTGAAGGATTTTTCAAATGTTCCGGCTTTCCTAATGTTGTCTGCTGTCCGTTCGGATGGGTTGGAAAAAGAGCATCCATAAGCTCATAATTCACCAATCTTGAGTCATTATCCTGTGCACGGTTGAATTCTTCATAAACAGATTCCAGCTCAGTATGAAAAAGCCTTAAAACTATTTCTGAAAACCGTTCTTTTTCAACTTTAAGCCATTTTTCAAGCTCATTATTCGGAATATTGTTTTTGTACACCGTTTCATCAAACCATGTATGTGCATTCGTTCCTGTTGCTCCCAATGAAGAGATTGCCTTATCATATTCATTGGCAATCGCATACTGACTGGCTTCCTGGGAAATTTCGTCTATTTTTTTATAGATCTCTTTCTTTTTTTCAGGGTTAGATTCAGCTTTATGCTGCTCATACAAATCTGATATCTGATCTAATAATTTACTTTCCTTTTCCCAGTTCTGAGTCCCGATTTTCGAAGTTCCTTTAAACATCATATGTTCAAGGTAATGTGCCAATCCCGTATTATCAGAAGGATCATTATTACTTCCCGTTCTCACCGGAATATAAGTCTGAATTCTTGGGGCATCAAAATTCTGGGCTAAGAATACCTTTAAACCATTTTTTAAAGTATAAATTCTTACCTTATTTTCATCATTGGAAATTGTGATATATTCGTAATTGTTGAAGTCTGTATGAATGGTTTCTCTGTATCTTCTGTCGGTCATAAATAAGCTAATTTTCATTCTTAAAAAGAAGAATGTTTACAAATGTAAGGAATCAAAAAAGAACCTCTGAAAAATTACTGAATATTACATCTATTGTTGTGATTGTGAAATGTTAAAATTTTATTTGGTATTCTCCATCGCTTACATAAATGTTTTAAATTTGAACAAGTCACCCTATTAAATATTAAGATTAAATATGAGTAATATTCCTAAAATAAAGAAAGTTTATCAAGATCAAAACTCCGAAGCATGGAACAAGCTATGTGATTATATTGATATTGTAGAAAAGGAAGGAATAGAAGAATTTGAACCAAGAAAATCATTAGGAAATGAGTTATTTTCTAAAATTCAAACCTTACCAAAATCAATTTCGAAACTTAAAAACGTTAAAGCACTTGATTTATATGGAAGTAATCTCACACAAATTCCCCCTGAAATTGGAGAGATGGAATCACTGAGGACATTCACTCCATATACTTCGTATCAACTTCATTGGTATCCATACGAAATTATTAATTGTAAAGCAATAAATGATAGTACAGTGAGCACAAGAGCACTTTACGGAAATTATAAAACCAAATTAAAATTCCCAGACCTGACTTTAGAAGCTGTAAAATATTTTGACACAGATATTGTCAAATGCAGCATCTGTAAAAAGGAAATGAATTATTCAGAAACCGATCAATATTGGATTTCTTTGGTTATTGCAACAGATTTACTTCCCCTATTGGTTAATACCTGTTCTGAAGTTTGTAAAGGCAAGATTATAACTTCTCATCCTCACTATTCTCATCTCCAGCATCCACCTCATAAAGGAGGAAATAACAGTACTGTTTCATCAATCTTCAAATTTTAAAATGCTAAAGAAACTTAGAACGTATAATCCATAAAAATGTCAGCAACATTCTTCCCCACACCACAGGATTTCCGAAACTGGCTGGAAAAAAATCATCAAAACGAAAAGGAGCTTCTCGTCGGGTTCTACAAGGTCGCAACAAAAAAACCTTCCATGACCTGGTCCGAATCTGTAGATCAGGCATTATGCTTTGGATGGATTGACGGTGTGAGAAAATCCATTGATGAGGAAAGCTACAGCATCCGTTTCACGCCCCGAAAACCTACAAGCATTTGGAGTGCTATCAATATTAAAAAAATTGAAGACCTTACAAAAGCCGGATTAATGACTCCGCAAGGGTTGAAAGCTTTTGAATTGCGAAAACCCGAAAGATCCGCCATTTATTCTCACGAAAAAGAATTGGCAAGTCTCTACCCCGACTATGAAAAACAATTTAAAGCCAATAAAAAGGCATGGGAATTTTTCAATAATCAAGCACCGTCATATCAAAAAGTGATGTTGCATTGGATTACGAGTGCTAAACAGGAGAAAACAAGGTTATCGAGATTGGAGAAGGCGATCAGGGAAAGTGAATTGGGAAAAAGAGTTTTATTATGAATCGTATTTTAATAATTTTCATCCTATCATTTCTTACATCTTGTACAAAACAAGAAAATATTTCTTTTCATCAGCTGGAAGTTGGAAAAGTAAAGTTTGAATATCCTTCTGATTGGAAACTGACAAAAATGAAGGGGATTGATTCTTACATTTCTTATCTTTCAAAAGATGAGGATACTATTTTCATGGAGTATGGAATGTATAACCCCCAATTATATAAAGAGCCACTACGAAATAATCGTTTTAAGCAAATGACAGTCGACGGAATCGAAACTGTTTTTGAAACTTCCTCAAGCAACTATGGTGGGTTTGCTTCAATTTATATTCCCAAAATAGATTCAACCGATGGATTTTATATGGTCAATAAAAATGGAAATATTGAAGAGGTTTTAAATATTTATAAAACAATCAAATTAAAACATTCCCAGCGAAAATCACCATTAAAAATTAATATACAAAAGTTTTCCAACACAAAATCTCCACCTGGAATTGTTTTGTATGAAAATAACTGCTTAAGCTGTCATTCTGAATTTCGATATGAAATAGGTCCTTCACTAGATCCAAAATTCATTCAATCCAAAGGAAAATTTTGGCTCAAAAATTATCTTTACTCGAAGAAAAAAACTTTAGAATATAATATTGAATGTTCTCAAATCCAAAAAAAAGATTCTGCAATCGCAAATGAATTGCTTACATATTTATTTCAACCCCTTTAAATGATCAAATTCTTAAATGAGCACAAAGATTACTTTGCTTACCATATTTATTATTATACCTTTGTTTTTAAAGTAAAGTTTACATAGATGAATACAGAAGTACTAGATTTTTGGGTAGGAAATTTCAATAGCGAGGACGATTTTTACAATTTCGTTGAAGAGGATGAAAACTTTTATCTGGAAGAGGATTCTGATGACATTTTCGTTTCAAAGTTTGCAGAATCCCAAAACACCATCTGGTTTGATCAGGATTTAATAGAATACGGTTTCGATGATTCTAATATGGGGCTTTTTGAAAAATTTGCAGACTTCTCTTTTGCAGAAGAATGGCTTCCAATATTGGTTCAAAAAATCAATGAAATGAATCTTAAGTTTGACATCAATGCTTTAGTCTTTGTAAGCCAGGGACAAATTCCTAAGCCAACATCCATAGAAAACGATTATTTTTCTTTGACCTATCTTGGCGGAATAGAATTCGAGTATTAATCACAGCACCAAAATAGCATATATGAAAAAAACGTTAGCAGTATTTCTTTTACTGCTCTTTACCACTGTATTTTCTCAAACTAAAAGATTTATTTATGAATTGGGAATAGTTCTCGATGGTAAGGAGAAAAAAATGAATATGGTTCTAGACATTGATAAGGATTTTGTAAAATTCTACGATTACAGATTTCTTGAAATGGATTCTATCAGTAAGAAAACCGGACAAACCTGGCAAGCCAATACATTGAGCGATCAGTTAATTCTCCGAAAAGCCAATTCATTCGATAACCAGTCTTTCCATGACAATATGTACGATTATTTTGTCATCAATTCTACCGATAAAATAACCTGGAAAATCGGTACTGAAACAAAAAAAACGGATCAATACACTCTGCAGAAAGCGACAACAGATTTTGGAGGAAGAGAATGGACGGCATGGTTTTCCACAGAAATTCCTTTTCAGGAAGGACCTTATAAGTTTAAAGGATTACCCGGACTTATCTTTGAGCTTTCGGATGGAAATAATGATTTTAGGTATAAACTTATAAAAAACATCAATATTCCGGAAACGTATTCTACGCTTGACTTCCTAGAAACTCATTATGGCAATAAGCCTATTCCAGTAAGCCTTAAACAATACCATAAGGTAAAACTTGACTATTACGCTGATCCTGTAAAAGAAATGAGTAACAGCTTAAAAAGTGGCGGAACTGTCATTATTTCAGGAGAAAAGATAACGACTCAAGATCAGCTTGATCAAAAAAAGAAACATCTTCAAAATATGATCAGGCAATATTATAATCCTATAGAAAAAGATAAGGCAATTCCTTATCCTACGACATAGTATTGATATTGATTAACCCTTTCCAATAAAAAATCCCTGAATGAATAATTTCAGGGATTTTTATATGTTTTTAAAATAAATTAATGCGCTTCCAGCCAGTTATTCCCTACTCCAATTTCCACCAATAAAGGAACCTGTGTTTCTATGGCACTTTCCATTTCCATTTTAATGATATTGGTAGCGACTTCAATTTCTTCAATTGGCGCTTCAAATACCAATTCGTCATGCACTTGAAGCAACATCTTGGTCTGTAGTTTTTCTTTTTCCAGCTCTTTCTGAATTTTGATCATCGCCATTTTCACCACATCTGCTGCACTTCCCTGAACCGGAGCATTCACAGCATTTCTTTCCGCATGACCACGAACAACAAAATTATTGGAATTAATATCCTTTAAATGGCGCTTTCTTCCTAAAATAGTCTCTACATAGCCTCTTTCCCTGGCTTTGCTTACCTGTTCAGCCATATATTGTTTCAGCTTCGGATAGGTCTCGAAATAAGCTTCGATCATCTGTTTGGCTTCCGTTCTGGATAAGCCGGTCTGTTCAGCCAGTGCAAAAGCACCCTGCCCGTAAATGATTCCAAAGTTTACTGTTTTTGCCTGGCTTCTCTGCGTCTTTGAAACTTCTTCCAACGGAATTTTAAATAATTTTGCCGCTGTAGAAGCGTGAATATCTTCACCATTCTGAAACGCTTTGATCATATTATCTTCTCCTGAAATTTCCGCAATCAAACGTAATTCAATCTGTGAATAATCGGCAGAAATAATCTTTTTCCCTTCACCTGAAACAAAGGCTCCACGAATTTGCTGTCCTCTTAATGTCCGGATCGGAATGTTCTGCAAATTCGGATTTACACTCGCCAAACGACCTGTTGCCGCTGTAGTCTGTGAAAAATTAGTATGAACGCGGTTATCCGTTTTTTCAATCTGTGACGGCAATGCATCCACATAAGTCGATTTTAATTTCTGATACGTTCTGTACTCCAGAATATGCTTGATAATTTCATGTTTCGAAGCCAGTTTCTGAAGAACATCCTCCGACGTTGCATACTGACCTGTTTTTGTTTTTTTGGCTTTCGGATCAAGCTGCATTTTCTCAAATAAAATGTCTCCCAGCTGTCTCGGTGAATTCATATTAAATTCTTCTCCGGAAAGTTCAAATATTTTTGATTCCAATTGTTTTAAATCATTCTCCAAATCAATACTTTCCTGAGCCAGCCATTTTTCATCCAGAGAGATCCCCGCCAGTTCCATTTTTGCCAACACTTCCATGAGCGGCATTTCTATACTGAAGAATAAATCTTCTAGATTTTCTTTTTTTAATTGAGGCGCAAACAATTCGTACAGTTGGAAAGTTATATCTGCATCTTCCGCTGCGTAATCGGTCTGAGTTCTTAAATCTGCATCTCTGAAATTACCCTGATTCTTCCCTTTTTTACCAATAATGGTTTCTATGGAAACCGGTTTATAATTCAGATATACTTCCGAAAGATAATCCATCCCGTGTCTTCCGTCCGGGTTTAAAAGATAATGGGCAATCATGGTATCGAACATTGCTCCTTTTACGGTAATATTGTACTGTTTAAGGATTTTATAATCGAATTTTAAATTGTGGGCTACTTTTAACAAATCTTCTTTTTCGAAGAAAGGCCTGAAAATTTCCAACGTCTGTAAAACTTCTCCCTGATCTTCCGACAAAGGGATGTAATATGCCAACCCTTTTTTATAGGAGAAGCTCATTCCCACCAATTCAGCTTCCAATTCATTTAAAGATGTAGTTTCGGTATCAAAACATACCACTTGCTGTTTTAATAAATTATCAACTAAAATCTTTTGCGCTTTGGGATTATCCACAAACTGATAAAGATGATCATTTTGCTCAATCGTTGATTTTGTGGAAGTCGCCTGTTCCAATTCTTCATACGTGGCAAATAAGTCTAACTGCCCTACTGCCTGTGCTACTTTTTGTTGCGGAGTAGTTTCCGTTACCGTTACTTCAACCTCAGCAACAACAGTCGTTGTAACCGTTGCAGGAGCAAAAGCACGGTAAAGGTTTTCGTATAGTCTCCTGAATTCTATTTCGTCGAAAACTTCTTTTACTTTTTCAAAATCAGGAGTTTCAAGATCATACTGTTCCTGATGAAACTCGATAGGGGCATCACAAATAATGGTTGCCAATTTTTTTGATAAAATTCCGCGTTCTGCTGATGCTTCTACTTTTTCTTTTAGTTTTCCTTTTAATTGGTCTGTATTGGCCAACAGATTTTCAATGCTTCCGAATTCTTTCAGGAATTTCATGGCCGTTTTTTCACCAACCCCTTCCAGCCCCGGAATATTATCTACGGCATCTCCCATCATGGCCAGGAAATCAATCACCTGCTTCGGGTCTTCGATTTCATATTTTGCCTTGACTTCTTCTACGCCTAAGATTTCAATATCTCCTCCTTTTAAGCCCGGCTTATAAATTTTAATTTTATCGGTAACCAATTGTGCAAAATCTTTATCCGGGGTCACCATAAAAGTGGTATATCCTTCTTTTTCCGCTTTGCAGGCAATGGTCCCGATAACATCATCTGCTTCGTATCCTTCCACTCCCAGAATAGGAATGTGCATAGCTTCCAAAATTTTATGGATATAAGGAACGGCAATCTTAATAGCTTCAGGAGTTTCACTTCGGTTGGCTTTATATTCAGAAAAATCGTCTGTTCTCACACTTGCCTGCCCCACATCAAAAACCACTGCCAAGTGAGTCGGTTTCTCTCTTCGAATAAGCTCTATCAAGGAGTTTGTAAAACCAAAAATGGCAGAAGTATCCAGCCCTTTGCTTGTAAGTCTCGGATTTCTGATCAATGCATAATATCCTCTAAAAATCATTGCATAAGCATCGATGAGAAATAACCTTTTATCCTGAGTTGCGTCCATATTTTCCATAAAGAACAAAGATAAGAAAAAAGTGTTTTTGCTTTACGTCCTCACAATAAAAGAACCCTAATTTAACAACTAAAAAAGACCTCAAAAGAAGTCTTTTTAATTTTTTAGGCAGAGCTTTGAAGTTAACAGAGGATCTTTTTATTTGGTATTTTTCTGTAGCTGTCATAAAAGTGTAAGTAGTATAACTATAGTTTTGCCTTGTATCCATTTAAGAGTTCAAATACACTTCATATTCTTTAGTATTATTAGTAGTAATTTCTGTGCGCCGCTTTTGCAATACAGAATTATGAGTAACGAACTTCAAATTTTAAATTATTAAAAGAATTGATCATAATTTGAATACAACGCTTATTAACTTCCCAGTAATTATTCTGTAAATTAGGTTTTGGCCCAATACTTTCAAAATAATACCATCCTTTCGAAGTTTTTATAACAGCGATAGTTACATTTGCATGAAAGCTTTCTATATCGGAATCTAAAGTTCCGGCAATATTATATAATGTATTGATATAAGGATTTTGAATATCTTTTATTTCTACAATTTCTACAGGTGTAAGTAAAAGCTTCAAATCATCAATAATTTTAAAGCGATCTAATTGAGTATTAATTAGAGTTTCTGCATTTTCAAATTCATCTGTTTTATAGAAAAAACAATTGATAACTCCTTTGTTTTTCCCATCAATAGTATGTTCAAAAACATAATTTGAAAAAGAGTTATCTGTATTTGTGTTATACTTCGCCTCCCAGGAGTGGGGTACAAAAAATTTTATAGGTTCAACAAATTCATCCATAAATGGCGTTAATAATTCTGCCATTTGCCAGTCTGATTTATGTATCAGATCCCAATTTGTTACAATCTGAAACATAGTAAGACTTAAAGCCTCGTAACTATCCTCTTCACAAGTAGCTTTAATACAAAAATAGTTTGCACCACCTTTTCTATTATTGTAATCTTTTAAAACAGTATATCTTGAAATTATATTAGTTCCTGCCACATTTTTTTTACAAAGAACATCAATATAATTTCCTGTACTTTTTCCTTTAATAATCCTTTCTGCAATAATTTCTTCTCCCATTATGGCAAGTTTCTTTTTTAGCCAGTCAGAAGCATTCATTTCATAGTTATCATGCTCATAAGCCACCTGAACTTCAAGATATGGGCTATTATCCTCTCTTACATATTGTCCTATATTTATTAAAGAAAGCTCACTAATGTTAATAGGTTCAAGTTTGTTAGGTTTTACATTTTGAGGTAATATTACCCAATAATGAAGATTTTCTTCACCTGTTGTATAGAGGCATCTCCAAAAGTTTTTCTGAAGATATTCTTTAGTATAAGTTTGCTCTACAGGAAAACTATAATCTTTATTTCCTTTGGTTATTTCATTCTTCATCATATATCAGATAAGGTTAATGTTAATACTGTTGCTAAAGCTAAAATACCAAAAAAAACAAAAATAAATATATTAATAATTGGAGAGAGCCTGATAAGTAAAACATAAGGGTTTTCATTCTGCATCCCAGTTTTCATGGCTTTCGAAATGATTCTGTCAAAAAAATAAGAAATTCCGAAAGAAGTCCATAAATATCCAAAAATAATAATCATTGGGAGTTGTATTTTTATGAGCAAAGCGTAATCTTTCCATATAAATACAGAAGATACAGCCAATATTGAAAGTATAAAAAAAATAATGGCAACGATTAATTTCAATTTCATTTAAAATATTATTTATATGAGCCTATCCAAATTCCATAATAAGGAAGGCACTGACCTAAAGTGAAAAAAATAATTTTTATTGCTATCAATATTTTGGACTTGTTTTCAATAACAGCTTTTATTGGGTTACGTCCTATATTAGCCTGATTATTTGTTTGATGGAACCCAATAAGAAAATTAATTAAGCTTTCAACAAATAAAAGAATAAACAGATTTAAAAAAAACAAGCATAAAAATGATAAAAATAAAGCTTTAAGAACTTTATCAATAACATTATAATCAATTGTAACAATCTTTGACACTCCAAAAACAATGGCCGGACTAATAATAAATAATAAAATAGTCAATATTATTCCTGCTCCATAAAAGATTATTAATCGCTTCTTTTCAATCATTGCTGAAGCTTTAAACATTAAAAAGAATGATAATACAATAAAAAAAATCAAAAATATTATTTTCATAATTAACCAATATATACTGTGGGACAACCTGTTAATATAGTACCTTCCACGACAGGTGGAAAGAAATAATCCTTAATAGCATTATAAGCATTTACAAATGGTTTTGCGCTTAAAGTTACTTCAAGATCAGCCTTGATACCAATAAGCGCAGCTATTTTACCTCCAACATTTGCACTTATTTCATAATCATCGGTATCAAGATAAAAACCCGCCTTTCCCCCTAGAGCTCCAGAACCACCCATAAGTCCAACTTTTACTTTTGATTTCGCGATTCCAAAAAAATCTGACTGTCCTTCGTAATCGGCTTTTGCAGCACCTAAGTCTCCTGATAATTCACCTTGAAAACCGTATCTGTTATCTGATCCTCCCGTTAAAACTTTTGCTTCAGCCTTTCCTTCAATATATGCTATATCTCCCTTTACTTCATGTTTTTGATAATAAATACCTTCTTTACCAAGGTGGCCTTCAGCATTTCCGGACATCATAGAAGCCTTACCTTCTCCTTCAGCGCCATACATTCCATTACTGCCATAAATCCCTCCTTTTAGTTCACCTTTATATTTGGAAAACCCTGCACTTCCGCCTACTCCACCTTTTCCTTTACCTAGCGGCTCATAATCTCCCTTTACACTCATTTCGAATACAGTAGCTCCTAATGTACCATAATCATAAGTTCCATCTTTAGTTTTATCTTCTCTATTAGCATAAACTTCAAAAGCTTTTATAGACAGATTATCTTCAAGTTTATTATCTATAGTTCCATCACTGTTAAGTTTATCATTAGGGATAATACTCCAAAAATGGTTATCCGCAGGGGCTCCTACAGGTCCAGCGGGAGGAGGTTGTGGTGGCGTACCACAACTCGTCTTATCGCCCATTCTTGCAGCCGGTATTCCATTGATAAATACCGAAGTGGATCCTTCTATAATACTTGAAACACCGTGAGAAGGACAAGTAACCGGGTCTCCTTTTCTTGCAGCAGGTTTTCCTCCGATTAATACGTTAAAACTTCCAGCCGTTATTGGTCCGGTATGAGCAGCCTGATCCACAAGTGCCCGAGCAGCCATTTTCCCCATGTCTAACTATTTATTTTGGTTACAGCCGCTTTCAATTCTGCAACAAAGCTACCTAATAGCTGTAAAGTCATTCCGGTAACTTTTGTGAGCATACCACCTCCTATTTCTGCATTATTGGATGCTTTAAATGTTGAATCTTTAGAGCTTATATCAAAAGTATCAGTACTTTCCATCTTAACATTTTTCCCATTCAAAGTTATGGTGCCATCAGCCGACATTTTCAAAATGCTTTTCCCTATTGTAATTGTTAAGCTGTTTTTCCCGTCTAAAGTAATATTTCCAGCACTATCCATCTCTAATAAACATTGTGCTGGAGAATCTTTTTTAGCACCTACATTTATTGTACTTTTACTTCCTGCATTTACTGTATGACTGGTGTTTGCATTGGTGACCGCATTTCCAGCCCCATCAAATTTCATATTTACTCCCCCTTGATCTGTAAGATATACAGAACCAGTTCCATCATTGAGTTCCAATTTATTTCCACTACGGGTACTAAAGCTTTTAATATTATTTCCGATGCCTCCTCCCGCACCTACACGACCATGAAACATTCCTCCCATCACAAATGGGCGATCGGGATGCTGATGAACAAAGTTCACAATAACCTGATCTCCTACTTCGGGAACAGACATAAACCCGCGGTTTTTATTTACTTTATCGCTGCTTCCTGCATCAGGAGACATCACACGTATAAACTCGGTGGTATCCGATCCTCTCTGCCAGTCAAACTGCACTTTTACTCTTCCTTGGCTTAACGGATCTGTATTGGAAATCACTTTTGCAAACTGTGGTTCTGCTTTAGGAAACTCAAATTCAGGACGCGGAATAAATCCTGTATCTGCAGCAATAGCTTCGAAATGTCCGTCATAATAACCTCTTGCATCCACTTCATGAATAACATTTGTAATCATCAGTTTGGTAAAGTATGAGGTATCATTGGTATCTGTTTTACGCATCTCAATATCTGCAATACATCCCGGATATAGAAACGGAACAGTCGTAGTTCCCATCGTAACAAAAACTTCTGATGCCTTGCTTCCTGCTGTTCCTCTCTGTGATGCATCAATATCCATAAAAGATACGGCTTTGATGGGAGCCACTCTTAATGAAGGTGTCTGAAAAGTTTTTTCAGAGATTTCATAAGCACGTTTTGCAATGTCAGAAGTATGCTGAATAGTAGACTTTCCGGTGGTAAGCTTTTCGTTCTTGCTGCTGTTATATCCATAAAAAGTAGGATTAACATGCTGTGCTTTCATTTTAATTTTAACGTCATTTACACTGCTTCCGTAAGTAAGTTTCACAGGTTTTTCCTGAGGAGGAAGCTTTCCGAAATGTAGTACTTCTCCATCATAAAAGAACTGTTCTCCATACGCTTCAGCTATTCTCGCTAAATAATTATAATGTGTCTCTTCATATTGAGAGCTGTAGGGAACATTTCCATATTTGGAATCTACCCTGTAATCATATTTATTTTGTCCGAGACCTTCTTTGATAACCTGATCGGCAATACTGTTGAGACTTACTTCCTGAGCACCACCAAAACTTTGAATATTCGGGGCTACATCTAAAAGAATGGTAGGACTATACCCCGTAAGAACAATATCTCCAAGGCTTCCTCTCTCCTGACTGAATCCTACTTCGGTAATAACTCCGACAAAGGTGCGCTCAGGGCCTTCTATGACATCTTTATATTTGAAAACAACCGTAATTCTTTTGCCCAAAAAATTTTGAGTTTCCTCCAGATTATGGTTCTCTGCGCTTCCTAAGGTATCGTAAGATAAGGTAAGCGAAAACTCATGGTGCTTAACTGCGCTTTGAGTTAATTTAAAATGCTTGAAATGCTGTATCTCCTTTCCTTCTATCACAATATCAAGTTTCACTACACGGTTAATCCCTAAGATCTCGCTTGTCGGAATAGCGGCTGCATTGTGGATTTTAGAAGTAGGTTGTTGAGCCCAAACCTTTTGATCATTCATCGACGAAAAACCTGGATTAGAGGCCTGATTCATTATAGTTTTGGCACTCATTTTCGAATCAATTTTTTCCACTACATTGTCTTTGGCTTTCTGTAAATTCTTTTCAGCTCCATCCAAAAATTTCTCCTGCTTTACAACATTATGTTGTGCTTTAGCTGTTTTACTATCTTGAAACATAATACTTTGTGTTTTATTTGATTATTTTTTGAATTCTATTCCTATCTGATTTTCCAAAGCACATATCACAAATAGCAATGAATTGGATCGTTAAAAGATGATAAATATTTTTTGCAATCTGAAACATCTTTATAGCATGAAAACAGAATAATCTGCGGGTTGGCAGACTATCCTGTTTCAGTTTAATTTTTTTAAGTGAATTAGTTGATTTTTAGCTTGATGGCCAAAGTCCTTCATAAGCAGAATTACCATAGTTGATCTTCTCTGCACTTACTACGAAACTGATGTACATAGAATTTTCATCTACGGCGTCAAAATCTACTTCGTGCTGAATCACATATCCGTTTTCCCAGTTCAAAGTAATCAGTGTTCCTTCTTCATGAGATTTGTTGAATGTAATTTCTCCGCTTGTAGGCTTATATTTTCCGTTCAGTAAGCTTTCAAGAATATCAGATTTTTCTGTTGCTTCTACTGTAAGTTTAATAATTGCGTTAGAAGGATCTGAAGCTACTCTTCCCGATACATCTGTTGATCTGGATACACTGTAGTTCAGCTTTAATAATTTTTGACCTTCTCCTCCATTGAATTTTAGAATTCCTCTTGAATTTAGTGCCATGTTCTGTAAATTTTAATCGTTAATATTTCGTGATTTGGTGATTTTGATATCTCAAAGATAGAACCATAATCGTCAATAAAAAAATTACAAAAGGGCTTTTTTAAATTTTGTAGTAATTCTACGATTTGATGTCGTAGTTTTACTACATGGTTTTTTCAAGAGAATGCAATACAGTTTAAAACACTGATTAACAGATTAAATCAATCCTATTTAACCTCTTTTAATGATCTGGATAATATTTTGTTTTTCCGCAAAAGGAAGTCGGGCATCAGATCCATAGGAAGATACAAGGTACTTTCTCCTTTGTTTTGAAGTTCATCTACAATTCCGGGATTCCATGCAAGAATTTTATTGATATCTATTTTAAGTTCGTCTGCAATGATATTCAGATTAAATCCGGCATTAATTTCGGTTTCGGATAAAGATCCGATATTTTTTCCACTTCCTCCATTTACAAAGAAAACTGTGTTGAGACGCGCATTGTTATAATCCGTCAATACACTTTGCAGCTCATCGGTAGCATAGCAAGCATTCAAATATTTGTTAACATGATTGATGGTCTCGTTAGGAAGAAACTTATAAAAAACATGATATTGGTTAGATCCTGCCGCAGACATCGCTTTTGCAATATTTCCTTCTCCACAATTATAGGCTGCGACTACCGTTACCCAATTGTTATACTTCTTATAAAGTTTTGACAAGGAAATTACAGCCGTTTTCGTACTCTTATAGATATCATTCCGGTTTTGTTCAGAAAGCCCGTATTGATTGGCATGCGCCGTCATAAATTGCCAGACTCCGACGGCTCCGGCTCCGGAAGCGATGTTTCTGTTAAAATGCGATTCTATTAGCGCAAGATTCCTCAAATGCTTTGGTAGTCCTTTCTGTGCCAGAGAGTTTTCTATAAAATCAACAATTTCTTTATTGGCATTAATAATATTTTTGTATCTCTTCACACTATTTTCCGAGGTATCTGAAGCAGAAAGGAACTGTCCGTTCACAACGCAGACAGATCCGAAAAGCAGTAAACCCGCAAAAATATTTTTGAAATTCATTTTCATTGCTAACAAATTAACCTTAAAACCTGAAATACTATTCCAGGGTATTATTCCACCTTCCAGTTCAGTTTTTCCTCTTCCTTATTCCAGTCGACATGAATCGTCTGCCCGGTTTTTACTTCTTCCCTCACGATCATCTTGGAAATCGGTCTTGCCAGCTGAGACCTGATCACTCCTGAGATCTGTCTTGCTCCATATTTACTGCTGAATCCTCCTAAAGCCAGATTTTTAACGGCTTCATCAGAAATTTTCAATGTCATTCCCAATCTAGTTAATGAAGCATGCAGTGATTTTAACTGAATTCTAAAGATTCTCTCGGCAATAGATTCTGTAATCGGTGCGAAAGGAATAATTTCGGTAATTCTTGCCAAAAACTCAGGTCTGAAGCGTCCCGAATTAGACATAATCTGCATTAATGAATTGGATTCCGGTATTTTACCTTCTTCAAATTGTTTCACAATTTCCTCGCTTCCGATATTGGAAGTAAATAAAATTAAAGCATTGCTGAAATCTCCTTCTTTACCAAGCTTATCATGCACTTTCCCTTCGTCCATGATTTGTAAGAATACGTCAAAAACAGAATGATGCGCTTTTTCTATTTCATCAAACAAAACTACCGTATAAGGCTGCTGCCTGATCTTATTCACCAGCATCCCTCCTTCTTCATACCCAACGTATCCCGGAGGCGCACCGTATAAAAGAGCTGCGGAATGTTCTTCTTTAAATTCGGACATATCGAAACGAACCATCGCTTTTTCATCATTGAAAAGCAGCTCTGCCATAGATTTTGCCAACTCTGTTTTTCCTGTTCCGGTAGGACCTAAAAGGAAGAATGAACCAATTGGTTGTCCCGGTTTGTTTAGTCCGCTCCGGTTTTCAACAATGGCATCTGAAAGAATTTTTAAAGCATGATCCTGTCCTACAACGCGATTCATCAAAAGAGATTCCATGTTTAAGAGTTTCTCTTTTTCCTGGGCCTGAATTTTTCCAATCGGAATACTAGTCTTAGCCGCCATTACTGCTGCCAATTCCAGACGGTCTACTTTTTCTCTTTTTACGGATGCGTGCTGTAAAAGTTCGGTATAAGTATTTTCAATGATCTTTTGGATTTGCTCAACAGGCATCGAATTGTCAATTTGAGGCTGCTCACTTAAAGATCCCCAAAGAATCGGACTGATTTTATCCCTTAATAAATTATAGGTCCAGATCAATTCATCTGCTTTATCTTTTTCATCAAAAAATTCTTCTTGCAGAATTTCATCGTATCTTACTTTCCAGCTTTCCAGCTCTTTTTCTGAAAGTTCGTCAAGCATTTTGATGGCTGCCATGGTTCTGTCCAGCAAATCAATTGCCGCATCCGGTAATTTTTTCCCTTTTGCATATCTTTTTGCCAAACGAACACATTCCGGAAGTGCGTTTTTTTCAACCTCAATTCCGTGGTGTTTTTTATAACCATCCAACAAAACGTCAATCATTTTAACGCATGTCTTTTCATCAGGCTCGTTGACGGTCAGCACTTCAAAACGGCGGTTGAAAGCCTGTTCCGGTTCGATAATTTTTCTGTATTCTTCCTGAGTTGTGGCTCCGATTACGGTAATTTCACCTCTTGCCAATTCCGGTTTCAGCAGATTCGCAACGTTTCCGATGCTTCCTTTCGGGTCCAAAAGGGTATGAATCTCATCAATAAAAAGAATGGCTTTTTCAATTTTTTTACATTCATTGATTACTTTTTTCAGACGGTCTTCAATCTCTCCTTTATAAGATGTTCCGGCTAATAATGCTCCGGTATCCAGTTCCAAAAGGGTTCCGTTTTTCAGCATATCAGGAACATTTCCTTTGGTAATTTCGATGGCAAAACCTTCTACTAAAGCCGTTTTTCCAACTCCCGGCTCCCCGATAATAATTACGTTCGGCTTACTTCTCCTGCAAAGAATCTCAACCAGCATCCTGAGCTCTTTATCTCTTCCGATAATGTTTTCCAGTTCACCTTTTCTCGCCTGAGCTGTTCTGTCTACACAATAGCTCTTAATAGACGGAAAAGAATTATCCGAATACTCTGATCCGTTTGAGAAAATAGAGGAAAAATTTCCATTTTCCGAACTTTCATAGGGGGTATCTTTTCTGTATAAATTGAAAATTTCGTGTTCTCTTAAAGGTAAAGATTTAAGTTGCTGTAAAGTAAATGCAACCTGTGGTTTTACGATAGCTGTGAGAATACAGATTGGGGTAATTTCGTCTAATCCTAATTTTAAACGGATATCATCGGCTTCTTCAACGATATTGTCCACCGATTCGTCTTCACCAACCTCATCAGGAAGGTGTGTGGTTTTAGGATAATCTTCAATTCTTACATCGGCCCACTCGTAGAAATATCCCGGATCTTTATCTATACTTTTCAAAAATTCATTAAGCCCGATATCTTTATGCATTAACGCCTGCAAAATATGAGGCGCTCCATAAGTTCCGTTATAATTTTCTCTCGCTATAGACTGTGCAATATGAAACAATTGTTTTACTGTTTCATTGGTTACTAGTACTCCCATTGATGTTCTTTTCTATATTAATAATTTGTGTTAGTGATTGGTTGGTGTTGTGAAGCAAAATTAAACAAGTTTATTTATACAATAAATTTATTCTGCTATTTATTTTAATTTTCAATTGTATTTTGACTATTTATAAGAGTCTTTGAACTTCAATACACTTTTATAAACACGCAGGCTGTCCGCTTTAAAAGGTGTATTATTAAGCAACAACTCAAAACTATTGTTATCCGGTGCTATTTTAAATTCTAATTGTTGCTGGACTCCAGTTTTTTTAAATACTTCATTAGCTGTTTCCCAATTAAAGAAAGCGCGTCCTTCAAAAGCTTCTCCTTTCCCCGTTTCCCAATAAAAATCAATTTCTTTTGGAACGGAACGTTCCGTAGCAGCCGGATTCTCTACCCAGGGACGAAGCATTGTTTCTCTTTCTCCATTATAATAATCCGTATCTATTCTGAACAGTTTAAATCCTTTATTGGCAGAAGTTACCTTTGGAGACCAGTTGTAACGAACTCTGTATTGCTTCCATTTTTCCGAAGATTCATTAGGAAGATAGTATTCTTTGGCTAACTCTTCAAAAAGCTCAGGATCAACGTGATATATCCTTTGGTATTTTTCTTTGTATTTTTTTATGTCTGCTTCGTTGGTGATACGCTCTGCCTGATATTCTCCCAGCTCTATTTGTGTTGGTCCGTAACCAAACCACACAACCACCATTCCTTTGGGTGCAAAACCGAAAATCAGGTCAGAAAACCTTTTATAAGCTATTTGATACTCATTATATTTTTGGTGAAAATCCGGTTCATCTCTACGGTTGATGAATTGCTTCATAGGAACTGAAGATTTAGACTCATCTATGGCATACGCTCTTTGAACCCAATCTTCTACTTTCTCTTTGGGAAAACTGGCCTTTAAATGATAAAATGCATTTTCTGAGTCTGCATAATAAATAATATCTGCTCCAATAGGTGTTCCTCCTTGATCGGTAAAACCTTTTCCTGACATCCCCCAACTTCCTGAAGAGCCTCCGTAAGGTAAATGCGCAGATATACCTTCAAGCGTAATTATAGAATCTTCAACAGGTGTAATTAAATGCTTATTATCAGAATGGGACAACTGTACATTATAAGAAGGGATTATCTTTTCTTTTTTCATATCCTGGCAATTAATCAGTTGAAATACACTCAACAAAAAAATGAAAATTTTATGTTTATCCATCTAAAATTGTTCTTTTACGTTCTGAAACTTTTTTCACCCCTGAAATTCTTGGTCCCATTCCGAAGGTATCCAAATTAGCAGACCAATGCAAATATTTATTTCGTATTGTTTTCAAATCGGTTTCGTTAACATTAAAATTCATATAGTTATAATTTTCCGATTTGTTTATATATTCTGAAGCTGAAATATTTACCCCTTCATTTGATTTTTTCACATATTCATTGCGTAAGTCATTACAGGCTTTAATATAGTTAAACAATTGTGAAGAAATAGCAAGTATATTGTTATCCGTAATATTATTTTTTTTTTCTTTTATTGCTAAATATTTTACATCAAACTGTTTAGAATACTCAAACATATAACTCAACGGGATTTTATCATAATGATTAGATAAGCTTCTTGTTCCCCACAATTCGTATTTGTAAGTAACATCATATCTACCCGGTTTAACTATTTTTTTGATTTTAATTTCATCCGGATAAAACCATCCTTCATCAATCAAAATAGTTCTGTACTTTTCACAATTTTCAACGGAATCGTGCTGTTCATAAATCAGTACATTTTCTTCTTCCCCATTCACATATCCTCCTCCGATATCCGAGTGGACTCCCGGTAAGGTAATTTGTAATCCCTTAATTCCTGAATCATTGATATTAGTAAGGCTGAAGTTTTCCCGAAATTCATTATCAGAGGCAATCTGGAAAATAAAAGTTCCGTGCTGTACCGCATTTAATCCCAATTGAACGGAATCATTCGGTACAAACCAATTTCCCCTGTGGTTAGCTCCATAAGAAGCTACAGTATCATACAACCCGACAAAATTAAACTGAATCTGATTTACTGATAATCCATATTTTAAAATACAGGCGCCAAAATACCCGTACTTTAGAAGATGAGAATCTGCTTTATCCTTCTCTATAATAAATCTTTGCTCTATATTTTGCTCTTTTTCAAGTTCTGATAATTCAAAAAAATCAGGTGGAAAAACATTTAAACCTCCTCCCAACATTTTTGTTGTATGAGGAGAATTTGTTGCTACATGCACAAAATGGCGCGCTGCTGCAGCTCCCCTGCTGAATCCATATACATTTACCCTAAGAATATTAATCGGTGTGGTTTTAAATTTATTTTTTAAAGCTTCAGCTCCTTTGATGCATCCTTTCGTAACTTTTGCTTTAATTCCTCTTTCATCGATTCCCATTCCTGCCCCTCTGATAGGGAGCCCCAATGTATCATTGTCAGACTTTCCGTCAACAGTTCCAATACCTTCTATATACCACGCTACCTGATTTTCTGCATCAGGATCTATTGCATCGTAACCACGAGCTACATTCGAATAGTCGTTCGCGTAACTTCCGGATTTCTTTTTACCTGACAATCCGGCTTCCGTATTGGTTTTATTATTGAGGGTACCATCAAAAAATAAGTTTAAGCTGACATCAATCGTATTGACGGGCTTATCATTGGGATGGATTTTTTGCGCTTCATTATAGCTTACTCCCGTGTCATTCCCTTTTTGTTGAACAGATATGGCACTATTGTGCACAATACCTTCTTTGGCAAAGGTTTTATAATCTCCTCCCGTTTGAGTAATGACTTTTCCTTCTACAAAATACTCGATGCTCATGATCAGTGATTTTTAGATTTCTCGCCACTATTGTTCTGAACTTCTTTTTCAGCATGATGCTCTACCTTTCCCTGGCTGCTTACCTCTACTCCTTTAAGGCTGGTTAATTTATGTTCTTTTTCACCATAAACTTCCATATCGCCTTTTACGTAATGGCTCATTTTTCCTACAACGTTAGTCATGAAATCTGCACCTGTGGTCACATATTTCATGGAGCCAACACTTTCAGTATGATTGGCCATAATGGTGTCCGATTTATTCATTCCAACACTGGTAGTCATATTTTCGCCAACATTGATATTCATATTCCTACAGTTCAATGTCATAGTTTCCGGGGCAGTAATGGTTATATTGCTTCCGGTAGTATCCAGATGAATTTCGTTCCCCGACTTGTCTGTAATGATAATGCTTTCGTCTTCCGTGAATATCACTTTATGACCGCTTCTCGTCTGAATCGATTTTACCCTATTGTCAGCTCCTCCTCCAAGACCAACCTGACCATGAAACATTCCTCCCATGACGAAGGGTCTGTCAGGATGATTGTGCACAAAATTGACCATCACCTGATCTCCAACTTCGGGAATTGCCACGTATCCTCGGTTTTGAGTAATGCGATCGGTTCCTCCTGCATCCGGGCTCATCATTCTGATAAAATGGGTAGTATCATTGGTTTGCCAGTCGAATCTTACCTGAACCCTTCCCTGTCCTTCCGGATCTGCATTTGAAATGACTGTTGCCGTTTGAGGTTCTGCTTTAGGAACCATAAACTCAGGCTTTGGTAAAAAGCCCGTATCTGAAGCAATTCCCACAAAACTTCCTGTATAACGACCAATTGTATCAATTTCATGAACTGTTTCGGTAATCATTATTTTGGTAAAGTAAGCTGTTTCATTAGTATCAGGCTTTCTCATTTGAATATCTACAATACATCCCGGATGAAGAAAAGGAACGGTAGTGGAACCTGACAAAGAAAATACATTAACAGCCTCGCTCCCCGAAGTACTTCTCTGGGAATGTTCCACATCAAGATGAGTAGATGCTTTAATAGGAGCTATCTGTAGCGCAGGAGTTTTGTAAATTGCATCATTATGTCCATATGCTATTTTTGCAAGATCACTGGTATGGGTTATTGGGGTAGTTCCTGAAGTAAGCTTTTCGTGACGGCTACTGTTATACCCATAGAATTCAGGTTTGATATGAACTGCCTTTAGTTCTACTTTAATATGATCCGCATTACTTCCGTACAGCAATTTTATCGGCTTATTTTGTGGAGGAAGCTTCCCGAAATGAAGAACTTCCCCGTCATAAAAGAATTGTTCACCATATGCTTCTGCCATTCTCGCCAGATAATTGTAATGCGTTTCATTATATTGGCTGCTGTAGACAATCTGTGAATAGTCATTGGTGTCAATTCTTACGTCGAACCTGTTTTTATCAAGGCCTTGTTTGATCACATTATCTGCAATGATTCCCATATTGACAGGCTGATTTCCTCCAAAACTCTGAATATGAGGAGCGCCATCTAGTAAAATAGTCGGGCTATGTCCTGTTAAAACAATATTTCCCAAGCTCATCTTTTCCTGACTGAAACCTACCCCTGTAATAACTCCTACAAAGGTTCTTTCAGGGCTATTTTCGATATCTTTATATGAAATAACAGCTGTAAGACGCTTTCCTAAAAGCTTGTTGGCATCTTCCAAAGCATGAGATTGACGGTTGCCAAAAGTATCGTGAGCTAATGTAAGAGCAAACTCATGATGACGAACTGCACTTTGAGTTAGCTTAAAATATTTATAGTATTTAATGACCTGACCTTCGATAACCAAAGATAATTTCACCAGACGGTTGATTCCCGAATGATGATTACCCGATACTCCATCCGCATTTTGAGTAGGACGGAAATACGCTTCTTGCGTATTTTCAGATGTAGTTGACATAATTTTGTGATTGTGGTAAGTTAAAGATAAAAAAAATATCCAAACTAAGGTTTCCATTAAAGCATTTTATCATATTAAAAAGCTTTAATAAAGATGGGTTCAGGCAAAAAAGACCGTCTTTATACGGACAGTCTTTACTTTGTGAATGCTGGTTCTATATGCTTAAGCTGATGGCCAAAGCCCTTCATAAGCAGAATTACCATAGTTGATCTTCTCTGCACTTACTACGAAACTGATGTACATAGAATTTTCATCTACCGCATCGAAATCTACTTCGTGCTGAATTACGTATCCGTTTTCCCAGTTCAAAGTAATTAATGTTCCTTCTTCGTGAGATTTGTTGAACGTAATTTCTCCGGTTGTAGGTTTGTATTTTCCGTTCAGTAAGCTTTCAAGAATATCAGATTTTTCTGTTGCTTCTACTGTAAGCTTAATAATTGCGTTAGAAGGGTCTGAAGCTACTCTTCCCGATACGTCTGTTGATCTGGATACGCTGTAGTTCAGCTTTAATAATTTTTGTCCTTCTCCTCCGTTGAATTTTAAAATTCCTCTTGAATTTAGTGCCATGATAATAAATTTTAATCGTTAATAATATTTTGTAACTCTGTGATTGTAAAACAAATATAAAACGGCATTTTTGATCTTAAAAATATTTATCTTCTTTTTTCATTTTTTGTAGTAATTCTACTATTTTGTGTCGTATTTCTACGACAAGTGTTTGTATCCAGATAAGTTAGACGTAAAAAAAGACTGCTCGATGGCAGTCTTTTTTCTATTTTATTTTTTAATGTTTAGTGTACTCAGGTGCTTCTACCGGAAGCATGGTTGGCATAAAGTATTCATTAAGCCAGTAGAAGGTCTGTCCGTTCTGCTGAATTTTCACTGCCGGATTATTTCTGTAAGTCAGCATTCTTTCAGCTAAATCTTTATAATATTTAAAATAAGTTCTTACTGATTCATTGACGATAATTTTGGATTTTTTCCAAGCTTTCAGTTTGTATTTGGACATTATTTCTTCTTCGGAATTATCAAAGCCCGTACTTACTCCTACTGCATAGGACATTGGTTTTTCATATAAATCTGATTTATCCAGAAACTTAATGGTAGGATTATATTTTTTCAACAGCCTGATATATTCATTGATCGCTTTTGACTGGTTAAAATCTGTTCTTTCAGCATTTGTCTTCTGATAAACCTCTGTGTAGAAAGCCTTTAAATTATCATATTCTGCTTCAGAAATCAAAATTCCTTTCTCCATTCCTTGTTTATAGTCTTTTAAATCTGAAGGAATATATCCTTTAACCAAAAACGGGTTTCCATAGTTCACCAATTGCGCTGCAATACCTGCAGAAACAGGATTCGTTAATCCCGGATACAAATATTTGTATTTCGCATCTACATCTGTTCTTCCGGCTCCTACGGATGAATGGAAGTGATCATTAAGTGATTTATCTATAGTTTCATTATCTAAAGTCACCTGAGCAATCAAACTATCCACTGCTTTTTTTAAGTAACCGGGAGTTGCAATATCCCCTTTTTTAGGAAAAATAACAAATCCTTGAGACATACTCTGCTTTGGATAATCCAGTGAAAAGAAACCTGTTTCACTTTCCACCAGGCTAAAATTATTCTTAGTCAGTACATCACTTTGGTTAATAATGTTTTGCTTCTTAAGTTCTGCTATGTTTTTAGCCGTATTGGTTACCACATTTTCAGACATTAACACAAAATCGTTGTAAGTATCTGATGATCTTGCGCTGGTCTGGAACATGATTAATCTAGCCTGCGCCTGGGTAATAGAATTAATTACCCCATACATATTCCCTCCCTGATTGGATGAGGTTCCGATTGTAATAATAATATTGGTTTCATCGGGACGGTCTGCAAGAAGACGACCTGCCGCCATAAGCCCCTCATTTACCGGCTGGTAACTGCTGGTGCTCGGGCAGTTCATTTCATTGCTTTTCTGATCAATAAACGAAGTTATCTTGCTATAATCGCTGCTCAGGCTTGAGGCTGCAACATTATCTCCACAGGTATTGTTTTTATACAAAACAGCACCATACTTCACAGAATTAAAATAAGAAGGTTTTTCAAATCTAAGCTGTAAATCTTGCAGTAAAGATTTTACAATCGGAGCATAAGGAGCATTGGAAGCACTTATATCCAGCGCAAAAACAATATTTATTCTTTTATTTCTTTCAGTAATTTCTCTATATCGGTCAAAAATTATACGCTCTCCCAATACATTGAAAACGTAGTTCTTACTGTAATCTAAAATATTAGTGAAATATTTTGTTTTGGAATCCGGAGTCGGAGCAGTATCTAAAGCCAGATTAACAGGGAAAATATTTTCCAGCGGAGTTCTTTTGTTTACATCCGTAAGCAAAATCGCCGTTCTGTTCTCTACATTGGATCCTCCGGGAGATCCTTCGTGAATCCCCAAAGTTGTTTCTGTAATTCCTGTAGGGTTTTTCATTTTAAGGGCCGATCTCTCGCCCCAAGCTGAAATCACATTAGAGCTTACCCATCCGTACAATCCTTGGTTTATACTATCTATGTCGATAGAAGGCTTCTTTCCTACTAAAAATCTTTTATTATTTTCTGCCTGCTTGTAAACATACACCATTTGCCCGTTTGGAATTTTCACATTCGCCTGCTCAATCAAACTAGGTGAGTTGAAAACCATAATGGAATCATTTTTATAGTACCTTTCAGCACTTCTTATCACATCACTGTTGCTCGGCACAACGGCAACTCTCACAGGATAGCCTGTTTTTTCGCTTTTTAACGAGTTGCTCCATAATAGCAATTCAGATTCCGGGATCCAGCCATAGGTTTTGATGGATTTTGATGAAACTTTTTTCATTAAGGCATCCGGAACATATTCCGCCACCTTTACCATTCCGTCTCTATGCTTTAAGACCATAAGCGGCTCCAGAAACTTCACTTCTTTGTATGATTTTTCATCACTTTTGTCCAGATATGCCGTATTTCTTGACCTGTCGGAAATCACAATCCACGGAACCGATTTTTTGGAAAACCCGTTAATCACAGGAGAGTTATCTATCTGACCGTAAAGCTCAGGTTCCGGTGTTTTTTTTGAAGGTAATTTTACCTGACAACTTGTAAGCAATACTGAAATACCTATATAATATGCTGCTAGAGGAAATTTATTTTTCATCCTAATTTTCTTTTATGATTGGTGTTGTGTTGTTCTTAGAAATGAACGATTATTTATTTACTTTGGGTAATATCAACTTTGGTTACACAAGATTGGGTATCATCAAAGTTCACTTTTACAGTCTGTATTACATTATTTTTATCAAACTGAAGACCTGCACAGTACATATAAAAATTATTCACCTTGCTGTCATTCACTTTCACTACTGTGTTTTCGTTGTTACAAAGATATTTTCTTAATAAATAATTGTAATGTGTATTAAAACTGTTTCCGTTGGCTATCTGCTGCAGATGATACTTAAAGTCATTATCCATTTTGGAATACATATCTTCAACCGTTACATCCTCCTGTAAAGCATCATAACCTGGAAGAATTTTGATGTGATGCAAAATCGGTTCTATATTTTCATCTGTAAATAAGGTAACGACATAATCTCCGGGTTTTTTATAAGAATAGGTAGCAAATTTTTCTTTTGAATCGATGTTTCCTGTTTCCCCGAATTTCCATGTAAATTGCTTCGCATCAGAAATCGCACGGAACTGAACATTTTCAAATACCATTGCCTGTGACTGAGCATCAATCGTTGTACGGATCTTTGCAGTGTCTTTGGGTTTGGCAACTTCTCTCGAGCGTACCATCACCGGAAATGACTTCGAATATTTGTTATCTATAATTAAGGTTACCTGGTAATATCCCGGTTTGTTATAAAAGTGAATGCCACTATTTTTGTCAGAAGTAGCTCCATCTCCGAAACTCCATCTTTTGGTCTTTGCAAACTGAGTTTTATCTTCAAATAGAAGGGTATCTCCTACCATTAATGTTGACGGATATACTAATCCTACTATATCATCATTTGAATGTATCACTTTTTTCTGCAGCCATAGAGCAACCAAAGCAGCTATAAGCAAGGTCGCAATAACCCCAATGATAATATTCTTCTTGTTCTTTTCAAAGTAGTTCATATTTAATATTGTGTTGTGTTTTTGATTTTGTATTTGTGTGGTGTGAGTGTATATAGTGAAACTTACTGAGTTCTCGCTTTGAGCTCATTGTTACGCTGAAAGAGCTGGTTTTTCTTCTCTCTAAACCCGATAGAGCAGTCTTCAAACTGCTTTTTGAACTTCTCGGTATCTTCTGTTACCGTAGCAATTGTTTTTTTATCATCAAAATACATTTTATAAAAAAGCGCGATTTGAGGATATGCATCTTTTCTGATATCTAACACCGGAGTTTCACCAGCATTATAATAATTGACCAAATCATTAATTCCATAAGTAATTTTAGTCTCTACAAAAGCTTCGGGCATTTCACTCGTCAAATGCTTGATCTGGTTATAGGTACTGTCCATTATTTTGAAACTATATTTCTGTTTCTGATCAAATTTTGCTTTTTCGTCTAGCTTCTGAATAGAAATAACATCCTCATCCGAAAAAGGAGATTGAAAATCTTTTAGAAAAAGAATTCCTAAAAATATAAGAGCCACCAAAAGCATCAGTATAAGATAAAAGAACTGATACTGCTTTTCTGTTTTGGATAATGAAATGTGTCCTTGCATATCTTTTTATTTTATCTTCGTCTTCTACTTCCCGTAAACTTTCTTGTAGGGTCTATTCTTAGTTTGTCATTCGCAATATCCACTTTGCCCATACATTCTTCGATATCTCTTCTTGCCATTTCCTTTTCATGTTCCACTTCTATTATTCGGGTTTTCAGATCAATCATACTTCCAATTTGATTAATGAGAATAGCATAATGCTTAAAATTCTGCGCACTGTCTTTCCCCATTACCTCTCTGGCAAGTTGTATGTTGCTTAAAATATTATTCCTTAGAAAAATGTCATTATCTACCTTATTGGCATCCAATTGCTCCATTTTCTGATAGATATCATCCATGTGATTTTTTAGAACATCACTTCTTTCCAGCAATTCCTGATAAGAGGCAACTTCTCTGTTGATACCCTCCCGTTGCTGATCGTAGCTTTTAAAAAAGAAAAAGACAGACATAAAAGATACGCCTGACAAGACCAGAAAAGATAGAACAAATTTCCAAATGCCTATCCTGACGTCTGATTGATTTAATTTTTTCTCCCTGTTCGAAGACATATTTTGTGATTTGTTTGGACGGTGAAATTATTAAAAAAAATAAAAATACACAAAAATTATTCTCAGAATCACTAATTAGAGAATATTAATTTTCTGTTTCGTTGGAATTTCATAAATTAGACCTCTTAAATTTTAAATATCAACACCAAATCGATATTGAAATATTAAAATGAACCAAATCTTAAATAAAAGAGTTCGCTTTTCAATAGCAGACAGTGATTTTTATTTTAAAAAAATAATGATCAAGACGCTTTTGGAAACGCCTTTCAACATGCTTATCAATGACTGTAACAATGGTCATGAGCTTATCAACAGAACGTATAGGCGGCAGGAAGACGTTTTCATCATAGAGCTGTTCATGCCCGTACTCAGCGGAATTGAAGCCATAAAATTTATCCGGAGAACCAATAATGAAACTCCTATCATTACGTATTCCGGGACGTATCAGGAAGACATTGCTGAAATCCTCTCCAAGATTCCTAATATATATTACTGCCAGAAAAACAGCAACATCATCAAAAATATCGTGAAAGGAAAAATTGCCGATAATAATTTTGATTATGATTCGTATTATCAGGAATGGCAAAAGCAGCCTCTTTTGGTGCAGGAATATATGAACCGACAAAAGAAAAGCCAGGAAGAGCTTTCTCCTACGGAAATTCAGCTTATGAAGTTCTGCTATGAAGGATTCAGTAATAAGGAAATTGGCGAAAAGCTCAATCTCAGCACAAGAACAATTGATACCTATATAAACCGTTTAACGGAAAAACTGGGACTAAAAACAAAGCTTCATCTGATAAGATTTTGTGTAGAAAACGGGTACTACAATTCCAGTACATAAGGATATCTTAATATATTAGTAACATAAAATAAACATACCCGCTTAATCAATTATCTAAAAATATTTTACCACTAATTTGCTAGTATTCAATTTTTTTAACTAAATTTGCACACCTAAAATTTAAAATTTAAAAAGGAAATGACAAAGGCAGAATTGGTAAACACCATCTCAAATAAATTGGGAACAGAAAAGAATGAAACACAGAAAGTTGTAGAAGCTTTTATGCAGGAGATTAGAACTTCTATGTACAATGGGGATAATGTTTATCTAAGAGGTTTTGGTTCTTTCATTATTAAAACAAGAGCTGCTAAAACGGGTAGAAACATTTCTAAAAATACTGCAATTGAAATCCCGGCTCATAACATTCCTGCTTTCAAACCTTCAAAATCTTTTGTTGAGAAAGTAAAAACCAAAGTTGCAGTAAAATAAAATTTAACGGAATATTAACTAGTTACTAAAAAATTAAAATTATGCCAAGCGGAAAGAAAAGAAAAAGACACAAGGTTGCAACTCACAAAAGAAAGAAAAGAAGAAGAGCAAACAGACATAAGAAAAAATAATCTCTTTTTCTTGAGATTCACAATATACATAATATAGTTGGTGTTTTTAATTTTTTAATATTCACCGACTATATTTTGTTTTGAACCCTATAGGATTTCTAAGGATTTTATCTCTGTTTTTATTTATTTTTTAAAATAGAATTTAATATTGACAACTAATTCATATATTTAAAATATTATTTTATTTAATCACAAAAACATACATCCTTAGTATATCTTAACAATTTTATCTTAACAAAATGAAGAAAGAACTAATAGTTTCGCATGAAGATGATCTTACAAAGATTGCACTGCTGGAAGACGGAAGACTATGTGAACTTCATGAGCAAGAGGACAAAAGTGATTTTATAGTTGGAGATTTATTTATAGGAAAAGTAAAAAAGTTGGCTCCTAATCTTAATGCAGCATTCGTAAACATCGGATACGAAAAAGATGCTTTTCTGCATTATCAGGATTTAGGCCCACAATACCTTACCTACAGAAAGTTTTTAAGAGACAGTATTTCTAAAAAACAAAATTCTTCAAGCTTAAAAAATTTCGACATACAACCCGAAATTGACAAAAACGGAACAGTAGACAAAGTAATCGCCAAAGATGATGTTGTTCTGCTTCAGATTACCAAAGAACCAATCTCTACAAAAGGGCCCAGAATTTCTACTCAGATTTCCTTGACAGGGCGTTTTTTGGTTCTCATTCCTTTCGATAATAAAGTTTCGATTTCCAAAAAAGTAAAAAGCTCTGAGGAAAAAGAAAGATTAAGAACCCTTATCGAAAGTATAAAGCCCGAAGGTTTCGGTGTCATCATAAGAACCGTAGCCGAGGGAAAAAAAGTAGCAGACCTGCACAACGATATGAATCAGCTGATTCAGAAATGGGAAAGCACTTTTAAAAATATTCAAAAAAATAAAGTTCCGTCAAGAGTTTTAAGCGAAGATGATAAAGCTTCAGCGATATTAAGAGACAATTTTAATCAGGATTTTGTAAGCATCATTTGTGATGACGAGCAAATGGTAAGCGAAATGAAGAATTACCTTGAGGTAATCGCTCCGGAAAGAAAAAACATTGTCCAGTTTTACGATTCTCACATTCCTCTTCTCGAATATTACAATGTTGAAAAACAACTGAAACAAAGTTTCGGAAAACATGTTAATATTCCAAGTTCTAAAGGAGCTTACCTCGTTATAGAACATACCGAAGCATTGCACGTAGTCGATGTAAACTCAGGAAATAATATTACAACAGGAGCCGCTGTGAATAAAGAACATGCCCTGAATGTAAACAAAATGGCAGCCACAGAAATTGCAAGACAGCTTCGTCTACGCGATATGGGTGGAATTATCGTGATCGATTTCATCGACATGACAAATCCTGAGCACAGAAAAGATCTGTACGAACATCTTAAGGAAGAAATGAAACGTGACAAAGCCCGTCACAAAATTCTTCCACCAAGTAAATTCGGTCTGATACAAATTACCCGACAGAGAAACCGTCCGGAAAAACAAATCGAAACCAAAGAAGAAAACCCTAACAAAGATGGAGAAATCATCGCTCCGATTGTTATTGTAGAAAGAATGGGTGAAGCTCTGAAATCCATTATGCAAAAGGAAAAAGGAAAGATTTTCCTTCACGTACATCCTTTTGTGGAAGCCTATCTTACGAAAGGCATTATGAGCATTCAGATGAAATGGTTTTTAAAATATAAAAAGAAAGTAACCATCATCCCAAGAGATTCTTTTAAATATTTAGAATACAGAATTTACAATTCGAAAAAAGAAGAATTGATCGGATATTCTAATTAATACAAAATTCAAAACCTCTAGTTTTTCTGGAGGTTTTTTTATTAAAATAATTCAACATAAAAACGATTTTAATACATTTACTATTCAATAAAAAACTAATATGAAAAATAGCTTTTTAATAGTATTATTAATGATCTCTCCGATCATTTTTGGACAGAAAAAAAATCTCAACAAAGATTTAATTCTATTTGAAAAAGCACTCGCTCTTCAAGAATTATTGACTGATCATTCATTTTTATCTGAAATTAATCAGGATACAGTCAATATAAGTACTGAAGATAAAATAAGAAGAGAATATGCTAAGGAGCTAAAGGAAAACATATTGAATAAAGTTATAGATAATTACAACGAGTTAATTCAACAGTTTCCGAAATCAAATCTAGTATTCAGATCTTTGAATAACAAAGGTATTGCGGAATTGGAAAGCGGATACCAAAATAAAGCAAAAGAAACATTTCTAAAAATAGTAAAGAGTAATGCAAATGATAAAGAAAAAGGAGGGCCTGGTTTTGGAATTATGGGTGAACCTTATGCAAATTACAAAAACAGAGCTTTAAAAAGCCTCGCTAAAATTGAGATAGGAAACAAAAATTATTCTGAAGCCTTACAATATCTTGAAGAAACAAAAAAATTTCCCTATCAACATTTCTGTGGAAATGAATTTGCTGAAGATAAAATTTATATAGCTGAATTATATGCTCAATGTTATTTAGGCCTTAACCAAACTGAAAAAGCATTTGACGTGCTACTTCCCAATATCTTTGAAAATGGATTAGCTAACAATTCAGAAATTGTAAACCTTACTTACAGTACACTTTCAAAAACTTATTCTAAAATAGATTTAAAAAATCAGTTGGAAGAATCATTCAAAAATCTAATGATAAAAAAAGAAAAAAGGAACAAATATGAATATATGAGTTACAATATCAATTTTCTTAATAGAACTATAGAACTCCCAAATTGGCAGTTAGAAGAAGCTACAACTGATCAGGAAATAAAAAATTCTACTCTGCAAATACTTAAAAATTCAAAATTTTACGCTCTTTTATCAAAATAATATGAAACACCATCACTACAAAACCACCATCGAATGGACAGGAAATAAAGGTTCCGGAACCAGTAATTATCGTGATTATGAAAGGAGTCATACCATTTCTGTAGAAAACAAACCGGTAATTGAAGGTTCTTCCGATCCTGCATTTCGTGGTGACAAGACAAAATACAATCCGGAAGAAATGCTGTTATCCTCCTTATCTTCATGTCATATGCTTTGGTATCTTCATTTCTGTTCCGAAGCAGGTATTATCGTAACAGGTTATATTGATAGTGCCATCGGAACTATGGAAGAAACGGCAAACGGAAGCGGTCACTTTACGGAAGCTATCCTGAACCCCGTCGTTACCATCACCGATGAAAAACAAATAAAAAAAGCAGAGGAACTTCATGAAAAAGCAAACCAGTTCTGTTTTATAGCCAATTCAGTAAATTTCCCTGTAAAACATATTCCAAAAGTTTTAATTAAGAAGTAAAAGTATCCATATATGATACGAATAGTTGTAGGTTAATTAATGTTAAGCCTCTTCTTTTCTTCAAGATATATTCCTAAATTTGAGGTATGAGTTTTGGAAAAGATTTATTACGAAAAATAAAAAGTGTAACCTTACCGGGAGAAAATGCTCACGGCGTATTTTCTCCGCCTTACCGCCCTGTTTTCAGTTATGAAGAAGTTTTAACCAAAAACCCTAAGTTTGCTGCAGTTAATATTGTTTTATATTTAAAAAATAATGAATGGTATTTTCCGCTTATTCAAAGGACAATTAATGAGCATGACAGGCATAGCGGGCAGATTTCTTTGCCCGGAGGAAAACGTGAAGAGATGGACCGTGATTTTTCTGAAACTGCGGTAAGAGAAACCTCAGAAGAGATAGGCATTGAAAAAAATTATGTGAGAATCATCAGAGAAATGTCTCCTATTTATATTCCGCCAAGTAATTTTTATGTGTATCCCTATATTTCATATACCAAAAAAAATCCGGATTTCATCTTGCAACAGACTGAAGCGGTAGAAGTTATAGAATTCCCTATTGTTTCTTTTTTGAACCTTCCGGATCAGCCGGAAATTATGGCTTTACCCAGCGCAGGAGGACATGAGGTTCCTGTTATTAATTTCAACGGATATATCATCTGGGGCGCTACAGCGATGATCTTAAGTGAATTCAGCCAGTTGCTGAAAAAAATGTAACTTTGCAAAACCGTGTTTAATTGAGAGATGGCGAAGAAAAACATTTTCACCGATGCATTCGGTACACCTTATTTTTTAAAAAGATTGATTATTTTTATTCTGGGATTCGTTTCCTATAGAAGATTCAATGGCTTTAACAAATTAAAAATAACTGGTACTGAACACCTTGTGGATCTTCCTGATTCAAATGTTTTGTTTGTATCCAATCATCAAACCTATTTTGCTGATGTAGCGGCAATGTATCACGCTTTCTGTGCCGTAAATAACGGATATTTAAATACTATTAAAAATCCTATTTATCTGCTTAATCCCAAAATTGACTTTTATTACGTAGCTGCTGAAGAAACCATGAATAAAGGAATTCTTCCCAAGATCTTTAAAATTGCCGGCGCGGTGACGGTAAAAAGAACCTGGAGAGCAGAAGGTAAGGACGTAAACAGAATGGTTGACATGAGTGAAATTGATAATATCATGAAAGCTCTTGACAACGGATGGGTAGCAACTTTTCCTCAGGGAACAACTTCTGCATTTGCACAGGGAAGAAAAGGTACTGCTAAACTGATAAAAAATCAGCGCCCGATTGTAATACCTATTAAAATTAACGGATTCAGACGTGCTTTTGATAAAAAAGGACTGAGAGTAAAAGTAACGGGTGTAAAACCAACCATGGAATTTAAGGCTCCTCTGGACATAGACTATGATAAGGAAAATGCACAGGAGATTTTAGTAAAAATCATGACCGCTATTGAGCAGACAGAAGATTTCAATGTGTTGCACACTTATGATCAGGAGCTTAAAGCAAAAAAACTGGAACAAAAGAATTCTACTAATTAAAACAAGTTAATATGACTAGAATAATAGCCATCATATTTGCCATGATAATTATGGTTTCCTGTAACAGTCAGAAAGTATATTCAGACTTTGATATCAGTTATTCAAAAAGCGGAGGATATGCTCCCGTTTATGAAAATCTGCTGATTAAAGGAAATAATGCACATTATTCATTTGAAGGCGAAGGCAAAAAATACAATCAGAATTTCACGCTTGCTGACGAAGATTTAAAAAAGCTGGACAATATCCTTTCTCAAAATAATTTCAGAAGAATACAGGAAGATCATAAAAAAATTTATGATGGTATAGCAACTTCCATCAACATAAAGAAAGGACCTAATGAAGGAAGCAAAACAGATGCTAGTTCTATTATGCCCAATTTCAAGACCAACTGGACAAATATCACAGCCGCTTTTCAGGAGATCATTAACAACAATGTAAAAAAACAGTAAATACAATTGAAAACCCACTTCATAGCAATTGGAGGAAGCGCGATGCACAATCTTGCCATTGCATTAAAAGATAAAGGATATCAGGTAACAGGTTCGGATGATGCTATTTTTGAGCCTTCCAAATCAAGATTGGAGAAAAAAGGAATCTTACCCGCTGAAATGGGTTGGTTTCCCGAAAAGATCACTTCCGATATTGATGCTGTAATTCTCGGAATGCATGCGCACCAGGATAATCCTGAACTGGCAAAAGCAAAAGAACTGGGCTTAAAAATTTATTCATATCCTGAATTTCTTTACGAGCAGTCAAAAGATAAAACGAGAGTCGTTATTGCAGGTTCGCATGGGAAAACAACCATTACTTCCATGATTCTTCATGTTTTAAACTTTCATCAGAAAGAGGTGGATTTCATGGTAGGAGCCCAGCTGGAAGGTTTCGATTGTATGGTAAAACTAACTCAGGATAACGATTTCATGGTATTGGAAGGTGATGAATATCTTTCCTCTCCTATCGATCTTCGTTCGAAATTCCTGCTTTATCAGCCAAACATCGCTTTAATGAGCGGAATTGCATGGGATCACATTAATGTATTCAAAACGTTTGATGATTATATAAAGCAGTTCAGAAAATTCGTGGCAAGCATTACGCCAGGAGGGATTTTAGTGTATAATGAAGAAGATCCTGAAGTGGTAAAAGTAGTGGAAAATGCTGAAAATTATTTCAGAAAAATCCCTTACAAGACTCCGGAATACGAGATTAACAACGGGAAAGTTTATCTGAAAACTGAAATGGGAGATGTTCCTCTTTCTGTTTTCGGAGCGCATAATTTACTGAACCTTGAAGGAGCAAGACATATCTGCCAGACTTTAGGGATTATGGATGAAGATTTTTACGAAGCGATTATGAGCTTTAAAGGAGCTTCAAAACGTCTGGAGAAGGTAGAAAGAGAAGATAAAGGAACGCTTTATAAAGATTTTGCCCATGCTCCAAGTAAAGTAAAAGCCGCTGTAAAAGCTTTCTGCGAACAATTTAAAAATGAGAAAAAATATGGTTTCCTTGAGCTTCATACCTACTCAAGTCTGAATCCTTTATTTTTAGAGCAATATGATCACGCGATGGATGGTTTGGATATTGCGGTCGTTTTCTATTCCGAAGACGCTTTGAAGATCAAAAGAATGGAACCTATTTCTCCTGAGTTAATTAAAGAAAAATTCAAAAACGAAAATCTGAAAGTTTTCACCAACGCTGAAGAACTTCACGCTTATTGGGAAACACTCGACAAAACTCAGGGCGTTTACCTGATGATGAGCTCGGGTAACTTCGGAGGACTCGATTTAACGAAATAAAAAAAAATCCTTTCATTGTTTGATGAAAGGATTTTTTTATTTAAATATCCGCTACAGCATTCAGCATTTTCTTTTCCCAGGCAGGATCTTTCGGATCAAAGAACAGTCTTTTTCCGGTATCTAAAGAACGGACTATATTCATTTCATCTTCCGTCAGTTCAAAATCAAAAACATTGAAATTTTCCTCAATTCTTGAAGGCGTTACAGATTTTGGAATTACGCAGAAGCCTTCCTGCAGATGCCATCTCAAAATCACCTGCGCCACTGTTTTACCATATTTTTCAGCAATAACTTTCAGCTCTGAATTATCCAATAGTCCAGCATTTCCATTTCCAAGCGGGCTCCAAGGCTGTGTAACAATATTATTTTCTCTGTCGTACACCTGAAGTTCTTTTTGCTGGAAAAGAGGATGTAGCTCAATCTGGTTAATTACGGGAAGAACCGTAGAATTGGCTTTTAATTCCTCCATTTTTTCAACAGGAAAATTACAAACTCCGATCGCTTTTATTTTCCCTTCATGATACAGCTCTTCCATTGCTTTCCAGGCTCCGGTAAAATCTCCATACGGCCAGTGAATAAGATAGAGATCCAAATACTCTAGCTGTAATCTGTCTAAAGTTCTCTGAAAAGCGCCTTTCGCCTTATCATAAGCGATATCCTGAACCCAAAGTTTTGAGGTTATAAAAAGTTCCTCTCTGTTTATTCCGCTGTTTTTAATCGCATTTCCAACTGCTGTTTCATTCAGATAAATAGAAGCGGTATCAATCATTCTGTATCCCACTTCAATAGCCTTGATCACAGCATTTTCACATTCTTTCAAATCTTCCATCTGCCAAACTCCAAAGCCTAAAGCCGGAATATCTACTCCATTATTTAATGCAATTACAGGTTGTCCTGTATATATTTTTTGTGCCATAATTTTTGGTTTATTTTTTCAATTAGAGTTAAACAAATTTGCGACAAAAATTCAAAACTTCCACCTACCAATTTTACTTTAATACTACTTACTGCGTTAAAATAAATTTTAAACAGCAACAGCTTCATCCTTACTCATCATTTTTCTGAATAAGCCTTTAATATGATCAATTTCATCCTGATAATTGGTTTTCTTTCTGCATCCGAAGTACAGCGTATTTTCCAGTTTTTTTTCACCTTCCCAAATTAGTTTTATCTCCTCGTTCTCAATTTCATTTTTACATAAAAAATTAGGGACAACAGCTAATCCTGTCCCGCCTTTCAAACACCGAATGATGGAGTTTAAATTCGGAACAATATAATTGGGACGGAAATTCGGTTTGTGTCCAAAATTCAGGATCCAGAACTGGAAAAGATGTTCCATATCTCCGGTGGTTCCATACCATTTTTCCTGTTTCAGCCATTCTTCAATGTGTTCCGGACCTTTGGTTCTCACTACTTCATTGAAATTTTCCGTATCTATATTTTTTCCGCCTACCAAAATAATTTGTTCAGAAGAGAATGCTTCATGCACAATATTAGGAGAAGTTCCTCTTTTAGGAGTTATAATTAAATCCAAAATCCCTTTATCCAATTGCTCCAGCATTTCAGGATATTCACCAAAACTGATGATTAAATTAAAAGGCAGTGTAGAAACATATTGCTCCAAAGTTGTCTGAAACGTCTCAAAACACATTCCTACACTTATCGTTGGCGTATGTTTCTCAGTAGATTTCTGGAAGTTCTTTTCAACATCTTCCAGTTTTGTTAAAGGCTCAGAGATCGCATTGAATAAAACCTTTCCTCTCTCCGTAGGAATCATTTTCCTTCCGGTTCTGTCAAATAGTTTATATCCCACATAAGATTCCAGAGAGCTTAAATGTAAACTTACACCCGGTTGCGAAATAAACAGGGAATCTGCAGCTCCCGTCAAAGTTCCGGTTTTATAAATCGCTTTAAAAGTTCGGTACCATTCTAAATTAACCATGACTTTATATATTAATATTCTGATACAAAACTACGAAATAATCAGATTAATAATATTTAATTCGATTGAACGTATCAATTATACATCTCTTTAGACAGAAATTATTAAACGATAATTAATTAAATCAAACTATCATTTTTATAATACTTAACTATAATTCATATTATTTTTATTATACAATAGTCCATCCTAACTTTGCATCATAAAATTTAAACAATCATAAAACAATGAAAAAAGTATTAATCATCAACGGTGGACAAAACTTCGGACATTCCGGAGGAAAATATAATCAGACAATCGCAGAAAATACATTGGAGGTTCTGAAAAACTTTGGAAATGTAGAAGTAAAAATCACGAACGTGAGTGAGGGTTACGATAAAAATGAAGAGGTAGAAAAATTTGTTTGGGCGGATTACATTATTTACCATACTCCAATCTGGTGGTTTCAGTTACCTAACGGTTTGAAAAAATATATTGATGAAGTCTTCACAGCAGGTCATGCTAAAGGAATTTATATGAGTGACGGAAGAACGGCCGATAACCCGAAAATCAACTACGGAACAGGCGGAATGCTGAAAGGAAGAAAATATATGCTGACAACAAGCTGGAATGCTCCTGAAACAGCATTCACACTGCCCGGAGAATTCTTTAACGAGACAAGTGTGGATAATGGACCATTATTTGGATTCCACAGAATGAACGCTTTTGTTTCATTGGAAAAAATGGAGAGTTTTCACTTTCATGATGTAGAAAAGAATGCAAACATCGAACGTGATATGAAACTGTACAGAGAACATCTTGAAAATGTTTTTCAAAAAGAGCTGAAAACCCAGTTGGCATAATCTGATGAAAAGGATATTAATTACAGGAATTACCGGATATATCGGTGGAACTGTAGCTAAAAAATTACTGGATAAAAACTATCAGGTAATTGGGTTGATCCGCAACAACACTCACACTAAAGAGCTGGAAGCAGCCGGGATTGAAACGATTGTAGGAAATATTCATGATGAAAGCATTCTTCGAAATGCTATTTCCAAAGCGGATGCTATTATTCATAATGCCGATTCTGCAGATGATGCTTATGTTGCCGACAGTATTGTAAATGCTCTTGAAGGAAGTGGAAAAACATTTATCTTTACTTCAGGATCGGCTGTTTTCGGAGGAAAGGAAAATGGAGAAAAGAACGATTTTGTATTTACTGAAGACATTCCTTTACAGCCAAGACTGGAAATGGCTTCCAGAGTACTGATCAATCAACATATTCTTCAGGCTGCCAAAAAGAATATAAGAAGCATCGTTATTGTTCCTACCATGGTATACGGAGAAGGTTTAGGGATAAAAAAAGACAGCATACAGCTTCCTGCTTTGATTAATTTTTCTAAAGAAAAAGGATTTGGAGTTTATTTTGGAAAAGGAGAAAATATTTGGTCAAACATTCATATTGAAGATCTTGCCGATTTGTATGTACTTGCACTGGAAAAAGCAAAAGCAGGATCACTATATTATGCTGAAAATGGTTCCTCAACGATAAAAAACTTAGCCGAAAAAATAAGTGAGCATTATAAGCTTCAGGCTGCAGAATCAGTAACCGTTCAGGAAGCAGTTAATACATTTGGTCCTGCAGGTGGCTATTTCGGATTTGCATCCAACAGCTTATGCAATGCCGATAAAGCGAGAACGGAACTGAATTGGAAACCACAACATCATTCAATTGAAAACTTTATTTAAATATGAAAATCTATCTTACAGCAATTATTAAAGCAAAAGAAGAATATAGAGAAGAAGTTTTGGAAGTTCTTCAAAATATGGTAAAAAAAACCGTGAAAGAAGAAGCTA
The DNA here is from genome assembly GCF_022488405.1 of Chryseobacterium sp. Y16C. NCBI lineage: Bacteria > Pseudomonadati > Bacteroidota > Flavobacteriia > Flavobacteriales > Weeksellaceae > Chryseobacterium > Chryseobacterium sp. Y16C. Next base: position 4,080,765 of record NZ_CP092711.1, on the reverse strand, counting down.
ACGAGCTTTATACACTTCATCAGGGAATTGAAGATAAAAATCACTTTATTTTCTACGAGATCTGGAAAAATAAAGAAGGTTTAGCACAGCACAATCAACAACCTTATATTCAAGCTTTCGGAGCTTTGATTGATGAAAAACTGCAGGAAAAACCACAGATTTATTTAACCGAAATTATTTAATCATTAAAGATAAATGTAAACCATTAAGGAAATTTAGGCATTAAGATTCGTTAAATAAAAACTGTAGATTTTAATATCTATTTTTTAAGCAGAACTAAATCTTAGTACTCTACTTAAAAGAAACTAATGGTTAAATTTAAGAGATCAAATCAGCATTTATGAAAAAATTAGCATTACTTATCCTTTCTATTTTTATGATAGGATTCATTCAGGCACAAACCAAAAAATCTAAAAATATGAAAAAGAAAATTTTATTTGTCGTTACCAGTCATGACAAAAAAGGCGATACAGGCCAGGAAACAGGATACTATCTTGGTGAGGTTTCTCATCCTTGGGAAGTTCTTCACAAAGCAGGATACGAAATCGATTTTGTAAGCCCCAAAGGCGGAACTCCTCCTGTTGACGGATTTGATCTGAAAGATCCCGTAAACAAAGAATTCTGGGAAAATAAAGAATATAAAAATAAAATCGATCATTCTTTACAGCCTTCTCAGGTAAATCCGAATGACTACTCTACCATCTTTTATGCAGGAGGACATGGTGCGATGTGGGATTTTGCAGACAACACGGAACTTGCTGCCATTGCCTCAAAAATTTATGAAAACGGAGGAATTGTAGCCGGAGTTTGTCATGGGCCTGCCGGTTTGGTCAATATCAAACTGAATAACGGCAAATATTTAGTGGATGGTAAAAAAATCAATGCTTTTACTAATGAAGAAGAGTCTGAAGTAAAATTAACCAATGTTGTTCCTTTCCTTTTAGAAGATAAATTAAAAGAAAGAGGGGCAAAATTTGAAAAATCTGGTCTTTGGCAGAATCATGTTGTGACTGATCAACGAGTAATTACAGGACAGAATCCTCAGTCTGCAAAAAGTGTTGGCGAAGAAATTTTAAAAGAATTAAAAAAATAATCATTAAAGTTTTTAACTAAATCGCCTGATTTTTAGTCATCATCTGTCGTTTTGAACGGAGCAAAGCGAAGTGAAGAATCTATAATAAACAGTCTAGATTATTCCTTCGTCAGAATGACAGAAAATATCTTTCAAGCATTTAAAATTAAAAACCATTATAATACAATTAAGAAAAGAAATGGAATATAGAAAACTAGGAAACACTGATCTGGAACTTTCAGTGATTACTCACGGAGCGTTTGCTATCGGTGGAAATATGTGGGGAGGAAATGAGAAACAAGATTCTATAGATTCAATCCACGCTTCATTGGATCACGGAGTCACTTCAATTGATACCGCACCTTTTTACGGTTTCGGATTAAGTGAAGAAATGATCAGAGAAGCAATCAAAGGAAAAGACCGTTCGAAAATTCAGTTATTGACAAAATTCGGATTGGTTTGGGATGGAAGCAACAACGGAAAAGGAGAGTTTTTCTTCGATGCGGAAGAAGACGGTAAAAAAATTCCTGTATATAAATTCGCTTCTAAAGAAAATATCATCAAAGAAGTTGAAGAAAGCTTAAAAAGACTGGGAACCGACTATATCGATCTTTTACAGTTACACTGGCCGGATTCTACCACACCAATCAGCGAAACGATGGAAGCCTTAGAAATACTGATTCAGCAAGGAAAGATCAGAACTGCAGGAGTAAGCAATTATTCTGTTGACCAGATGGAAGAGGCTAATAAAACGTTGAAATTAGCCAGCAATCAGGTTTCTTACAGTATGCTGAATCGTACTATTGAAAACGATCTGGTTCCGTATTCTTTGGAAAACAATTCAGGAATTATTGTATACAGCCCGATGGAAAGAGGCCTTTTAACAGGAAAATATTTCAAAGAAAACCAACTGAAAGAAAACGACCACAGAAACGGATATTTCTCTCAATTTGATTTACAAAAAGTGAAAAGTTTCTTAGACAAAATCGAACCGATTGCCCAGGAAAAAGGAGCTACCCTTTCTCAGTTGGTTTTGAGATGGACAGCTTTACAACCTTCAATCACCGTGGTTTTAGCAGGAGCAAGAAATGCTCAGCAAGCCATTGAAAATGCAAAGACAATGTCTTTTGATTTATCTCGGGAAGAATTGAATTTTATAAATAATGCTTTAAAAGAAATTTAATTACAATAAAAAACGCTTCTCAAAATTGAGGAGCGTTTTTTGTAAATAACTTAATTTTAAACAATTGATTCTATTTTGCAATCGGCATATGTGTACTTATTGCAATTCTGTTCCATGAATTAATCGTGATAATTGCCATAATGATTTGTGCGATCTGATTTTCATCAAAAAGCTGCTTTGCTTTATAATACGTTTCCTCTGTCAATCCTTTTTGGCTGATCAATGTAATTTCTTCGGTCATTGCCAAAAGCACCTGCTCTTCTTCTGTATACAATTCTAATGCTTCTCTCCATGCATTTAAAAGATAAATTCTCTGAGGCGTTTCCCCATATTTTATGGCATCTTTTGTATGCATATCCAGACAAAAAGCACATCCGTTGATTTGTGAAGCTCTGATTTTAATTAATTCTTTTTGAATGTGGTTTAATGAAATAGTCTGAAGATATCCTTCCAATCCCATCATTGCTTTGTAAGCGGCAGCATCTACGGTTGCCATATTAATTCTTGCACTCATAATGATTTATATTTGTTTGTTAAATTGTCTATTGTAAATGAATATCTCTCCTGAACTGCTAATAAAAATGAGGCCGCACTTCCTATCCAGACCGAGTAATCCAAAGGCGCTTTTACACCTAAAGCGATGGTCATGGAGATAGCAAAAATCAGTAACAGAAAACCTGCTCCATACGCTGCTAATTTTGTTTTAAATCCAAGAACCAGCAGTAACGGAAAAAGAATTTCTAAAAAGGTTGCAGCATAGGCAGAAACAGTTCCTAAACTTGTGGGAAGAAAATAGGTAAGCTGTTGGGTGTACTTTTCAAAGTTTTCCCAGTTTCCCCAGGAAGAGTTTTTACCCCAAAAACCTAACCTGTCAGCTACAGCAGAAAGCATCGTTACTGCTATGGCTACTCTTAAGAATAACTGTGGAAATTGAATCTCTCTTTTGCCTGTCATTATAATTGTTTTTACGAACAGGACAAAGTTGCGACTTCTGAATGATAAAAATCTTAAACTGGTTTAAGAACGTAATTTTGCTCTGATTTCACTTAAATATTCCGGAGTAAAACCTAAAAATGAAGCTATCAAATACTGAGGAATTCTTTGAATAAACCATGGATATTGCGTACTGAAGTGTACATACAATTCTTCCCGGGTCATTTCATATAAATAACGGATCCGTCTTTCCGAAGATGCATAAGCCCGCTGATAAACCATTCTGAAATACCTTTCCATGATGGGATGTTTTTTCAGTAATGCTTCCTGATTCTGAAGATCAATCATTAAAATTGTAGAGCGTTCTACCGCCTGAATACAAAAATCCGACTTCATCTGTCGTTCATAGGCAAAAGTATCGGTAATCCACCAGTTTTCAATCGCAAATTCAGTCGTCTGCTCTATTCCTTTTTCATTGACGAAAAATTTTCGGAGACAGCCTTTAACCACAAAGTACATCGACTTGCAAACTTCCCCACTCAACATCAGATCATGCTTTTTCTTCACTTCCAGCTCCTGAAAGAATGAAAGAACCGAAGTAAATTCTTCATCACTCATGGTAATGAATTTATCTAAATGTTGTTTAAAAGTCTCCATTATTCAAATTGTATGACCAAACTTAACTTTATTTTTTTAGTTTTACAATGACAAAACAGTAAATCATGGAAATCGTAGCCAAAATTCTAATTGCAGTAGTAGCCATTGAGCATCTTTACATTCTATGGATGGAAATGTTTGCATGGGAAACCAAAGGAAAAGAAGTCTTTAAAAAAGCTTTACCTGCCGAAATGTTTAAACCCACAAAAGGTTTAGCGGCTAACCAAGGTCTGTATAATGGCTTTTTAGCAGCGGGACTGATCTGGTCTTTTTTCATTGATGATCCTAAATGGCAAACCAATATTGCTTTATTTTTCTTAGGATGCGTTGCCGTAGCCGGAATTTACGGTGCTGTTTCTGCTACAAAGAAGATCTTTTTTGTTCAGGCGTTACCAGCGATTTTGGCGATTGTAGCAGTTTTACTAAAATAGTTAGCTACATTATGAAAACCCGTCTTCTAACTATTCTAATTGTACTAATTTCAAATTTCTCTTTTACCCAAACAAAGGAGGAAATAATAGCAAGAATAATAAAAGTTAATTCTTTAGATGGTTGGGATGGAATATTAAATCCTGATTTAGATAAAAATGGTTTAAGTGACAATAACAATTATTATAATTTCGAAAAATTAAAGAAAATAGTTTCTACCGATGAACTTTTAGACTTAACCAAACACAAAAATCAAGTTCTAAGATTATATGCTATCAATGAATTGATTAGTGAAAACAATAAGTATATTAACATTCAAAAAGAAATTTTAGATGCCATCGCTAATAAGAAAATAGTTCAAACACATTCAGGTTGTATAGTAGATAAAGAGTTAACATATTCTATCATTTATCACAAATATTGGAATCTTGTAAGAGCAAGAGCCTCTGAGAATCCAAATGAATCCGATAAAGAAGAAACTGAATTGATTGGACGTAAAACCTTAAATGAGGACAACCTTTTAAGAAACATCAATTCAGAAATTTTAAAATTAGATGAAGATCTATTTTGGCTTATTTATGATCGGGCATTTGAAATAGAAAAGTATGATGAAACTTTGAAAAAAAATATCATTCATCTTCTTTTTAAATATAATAACAGCTACGCATTCAAATATTTAAAAAAAAATTATCCTGATGACTTTAATAATATCTATACAGAATATTTTACTAAACATTTCTCCAAAGCTGAATTCGATAAGGTAAACGAGACTTTTTACCTTTTTGATTTGGCACAATATGCATTTGAAAATAATAATGATGATATGAAAACAAGAATATTGCAAAAATTAAGAACAACTAAAGGCTGGGAAAAAGAGCTTAGCGGAACTTTTGAGCATCAAATTTTCAATAAATATCATATTAAACTATAAAAAGCTCATAGCACAATTAAAATTTTAAAACTTTCTCAAGTTTGAGTTTCATTTCTTCCGGTTTAAACTTCCCTTCATGATATTCAATCAAATTCCGATCTTTATCTAATATAATCCACAATGGATACACAGGTTGGTTTTTATTTTTTGACAACGCTAAAGCCAATTCATGAATTCCAGAATTTCCATTCGGTAAATAGCTAAATTCTTTTCCTTGGAAATTGATCTTTTCCTTCATTTTTTCCGGATCAAAACTGATCAGGTAAAAATTTTCATTGATCAACTTAACTAAATCTTTATTTTTATTCAATTGAAAAGATTCTATTTTACAAACCGAACACCAACTTGTGTACATATGGATAATAACCGGTTTTGGCTTTTCCTTTTGCAGAATTTCCAAATCCGAAAAAGTACCTGTCTTCATCTGCGAAAGATAAAAACAGGGCACTAACATTAAAAATAAAAATATTGCTGAAAGTCTCATTTCAAAGTATATTTTATCCCCAAGAATCCTCTTATCTTCTGCATCGGCGCGTAACCGTAAGTCGTATCAAACGTATAATGATAAGGATTACTGATTGGGTCATCCACATTTTTATCAAACGGGTCAAACGGTCGCATCAAAGGATCTTTCGGTGTAAAATTGAATAGGTTTTTGATCCCGCAATACACCTCAAATCCAGATTTGAAACTTTTCGAAACCTGAATATTCGCCAGAGAATAAAACGAGGAATATTCAGCTCGGTAATCATTCGGTAAAACTGGCAGTCGCATCGGTCCGTAGAACTGCCCTGTAAAATCTACGGTTAAATTATTTCTGAATTTGTAACTTAAATTATAGGTACCACTCCATTTTGGGGCATGAAGTTGTTGTGATTTTTCATTTTCGCCATCAAATTTCTGATAAACATCCAGGTATGTCACTCCTAAATTGATACTCAATGGAAAACTAAAGTTATAATCTACATTCAGAGAAGCTCCTCTGGAAACTCCATAACCGTGAAGATTATCGTAAATGATTTTCTCAGGATCGGTATCAAAATCACCAACAATCTTATTACTGAAATAGGTATAAAAAGCCGAAGCATCCAGATTGATCAACTTGTCTCCGACAGGAATTTTCCAGACATAATTTAAATTTCCGTTGATTGATCTTTCAGGTTTTAAATCTGATTTAATCACCACTTCACGCGAACCAGTCAATGCTGCATGATCTTCTGTAAACAAATTTACCACACGGAAACCCGTTCCAAAGTTGAACCTCAATGTATGGTAAGGATTGGGAGAAAACTTCCATGCAAAACGGGGTGAATGGACAGCATGATGGATTTTATCATAATCAAATCTATATCCTAATAATAAGGTATTCTTCTCATTAATTTCCAACTGATCCTGAATAAAAGCTCCAAAAATTGGTGATTTCATCGGCTCGTTTGTCAAGCCATCTGACGAAAGTGTTCCCGGAGTGTTGTCATCATAGTAGGTTTTCTTGAAAGTTGTGCCTACAATCAAATCGTGTTTTCCCAATTTTTTATCCCAATAGGTTTGAGCAAAAGCTACTTTCTGTGTTGCTACAAAAGGATTATTTCCATAAAAAGAATTCTGATCATGAAAATTGTAGGAAAACTGGGTAATAATATTTTCCTTCAAAGGCCATTGATAAACCCCAAAAGCTTCTACTCTATTCGTATAAATACTTTCTCCGTAGACCTCATCACTTCCACGATACGATTTATTCCACTGCATTTCTCCGCCAAAACGGTCTTCATATAAATATCTTAATGCAAAACTTGCCAGTCGGTTTTCTTTTCGTTGAAAATTCCATTTATTAAAGATTGAAATTCTGTTCTGTAATGCTGCATCTGTGAAATTATCTTTATTGGAATCAAATCTTTTTTCGTAATTGAAATAATTTAAACTTAATAAGGAAGCAACATTTTTTCCCAAACTAAATTTCGTGGAGAGATCAAGGTTATTTTCACTCCAGGTTGTTGTCATTAGATCAACACTGAATTTCGGAGCGGTCAAAGCATTTTTAGTAATGATATTAATAACTCCTCCCATCGCTTCAGAACCATAAATGGATGAAGCCGGACCTTTTACGACTTCAATTCTATCGACAAGACTATTGGGAATGCCACTCAGTCCGTAAACGGTTGAAAGCGAACTTACAATCGGCATTCCGTCGATCAAAATCATCGTATAAGGACCTTCCAATCCGTTGATGTGAATATCTCCCGTATTACAAACTGAACAATTCAACTGAGGTTTTACTCCATTGACCATAGAAATGGCTTCAAAAATACTTGGTGTAGGGTTTTTCTGGAAAAATTTCTGCGAATAGATTTCTACAGCAACCGGACTTTTAGATTTACTGATCGGTTTTATTGTTCCGGTGATTACCACATCATCGATATCTTTAGTCTTGATTTTTCGATCTGAAATTTTAACTGAATCTGCTTTTCCTGATAGCTTTACATTCAAACTGTCAGCTTCTTGTGAAAAACAATAGCCTGAAAAAAAGAGGACAGAAAATAATATTTGCTTCATGAAATTGAAATTGTTAGACAAAACTAACAATTATTTTTCAATCACAAAACTCTCTTCAAAAAATAATATTAAATTGAATTCATGAAAAAGTATTAAATTTGAGAGTCAACATATAAAAGTAAAATGAGATATCATCAGTCGGGAAATATCCCACAAAAAAGGCATACGATTTTCAAATCTCCTGAAGATAAATTTTACTATGAACAGCTTTTCGGAACAGAGGGTTTTCATGGAATTTCTTCACTATTGTACCACATTCACCGTCCGACTCAGATCAAATCGATTGGCGAACCGAAAGATGTAGCACCGAAAATCGCAGTTGAGAAAAACGTAACTCCAAGAATGTTTAAGGGAATGAATGTAACTCCCGAAGATGATTTTATGGACAGCCGCAAGTTTTTGATGGTAAACAATGACCTTAAAATGGGATTGTCGAAGCCAAGAAAATCGATGGATTATTTCTACAAAAACGCTGAATGTGACGAGCTTTTATACGCTCACAGCGGAAGCGGAATTTTAAAGACTTTTGTTGGAAACCTTGAGTTTTCCGTTGGTGATTACTTAATCATTCCAAGAGGAACGATTTATCAGGTTGAATTACATTCTGATGATACTGTCTTCTTTGTAGTAGAAAGTCACTCACCAATTTACACTCCGAAGAGATACAGGAACGAGTTTGGTCAATTATTGGAACATTCTCCGTTCTGCGAAAGAGATATTATTACGCCTACTTTTGTTGAGCCTAAAGACGAAAAAGGGGAATTTTTGATTAAGGTAAAAAAGGAAAATCAAATCACAGATTTTATCTACGCAACGCATCCGTTTGATGTGGTAGGCTGGGACGGATATTTTTATCCTTATAAATTTAATATTAAAAACTTTGAACCGATCACAGGAAGAATTCATCAACCACCACCGGTTCACCAGACGTTTGAAGCACACAATTTCGTGGTTTGTTCGTTCTGTGCAAGAATGTATGACTACCATCCTCAGGCAATTCCGGCACCTTACAATCATTCCAACATTGATTCTGATGAGGTTTTATTCTATACAGAAGGTGATTTCATGAGCCGTAATCATATTGATTTAATGGACTTTACGCTTCACCCCGGAGGAATCGTTCACGGACCTCACCCCGGCGCAATGGAAAGAAGTATCGGTAAAAAATTCACGGAAGAATACGCGGTAATGGTAGATCCTTTCCGTCCTTTAAAACTTACGGAAGAAGCTTTGAAAGTGGAAGATCCAACTTATAAAACTTCCTGGCTGGAGGAATAAAAAATTTTCTTTTTAAAATTTATAAAAAGAATTATGAAATAAATATAAAAGATGCCTTAAACAAATGTTTAAAGCATCTTTTTTTGTAAATTTGTGAGATTAGGATTAACATTTTTATCATCCTTTATTTTATACTACAACATGGAATAAATGGGTGGATAAAATCAAATAAAGAGTAAATGTTAGAAAGAATCAGACTAGAAAGTCTACACAAGAAAGTAACCACAGTAGAAAATGCCGTCAATATCATTAAAGACGGCATGGTAGTAGGATCCAGCGGTTTTACAAAAGCCGGAGACAGTAAAGCCATTTTAGCCGCACTGGCGGAAAAAGGAAAAACTGAAGATCTGAAAATCACCTTAATGACCGGCGCTTCTTTAGGCCACGGAACAGACGGAAAGCTTGCAGAAGCCAATGTCCTAAAAAAAAGGATGCCGTTTCAGGTTGATCCTATTCTCAGAAACAAAATCAACAAAGGTGAAATTCTTTTCATCGATCAGCATTTAAGTGAGAGTGCGGAACTTCTTCATACCAAAAACTTACAAAATATTGATGTTGCTGTAATTGAAGCTGCCTATATTGAAAGAGATGGGAGCATCGTTCCGACAACCTCCGTAGGAAATTCGGTAACTTTCGCCGCTTTAGCAAAAAAAGTAATCATAGAAATCAACACGGAAGTTCCTGAGGAAGTATACGGAATCCACGACATTTATCAGGCAGAAGATTATCCATATAGAAATGTAATTCCTATTGTTGCGCCTTGGAATAAAATCGGGAGAAAAAGCATTCCGGTAGATCCTGAAAAAATTGAAGCGATTGTTTTTACCAATCTTAAAGACAGTCCTGCCGATATTGCTGAACCGGATGCAAAAACAACGGCCATAGCAAAACATATCATTGAGTTCTTTGAAAATGAAGTACGTTTAGGAAGACTTACAGACAGGCTTCTCCCGCTTCAGGCAGGAATCGGTAAAGTAGCGAACGCCGTTCTTACCGGATTTAAAGACAGTAACTTCTATGATCTGACTATGTTCTCAGAAGTCTTACAAGACAGTACTTTTGATCTGATTGATGCAGGAAAACTAAGCTTTGCTTCGGCATCTTCTGTAACGGTTTCTAAAGACTGCTACGACCGAGTGTTTGGAAATCTTAGCAAATACAGAGAAAAATTTGTTTTAAGACCTCAAAATATTTCCAATACTCCAGGATTGATCAGAAGGCTGGGAGTAATTGCAATTAATACAGCTATAGAATTTGATATTTACGGAAACGTAAACTCCACGCATATCGGAGGGACAAAAATCATGAATGGAATCGGCGGTTCAGGAGATTTTGCAAGAAATGCCTATTTAAGTATTTTCGTCACTCAGGCAGCCTCTAAAGAAAATAAGATTTCTCACGTCCTTCCAATGGTTTCTCATACCGATCACACAGAACATGATGTTGATATCCTGGTGACAGATGTCGGTTTAGCAGATTTAAGAGGGCTTGCTCCGAGAGAAAGAGCTCAGAAAATCATTGATAATTGTGTTCATCCGGATTATAAAGAAGAGTTGCAGTCTTATTTTGACCGTGCCTGTGAAAGAGGAGGACACACTCCTCATCTTCTGGAAGAATCTTTCAGCTGGCATTTAAGATTCTCACAAACCGGAAGCATGAAGAAAGAAATTGCTCAGGAAGTTTTAAATTAATCAGTTTAAAATATCGTATAAAAGACTAAGTGTATTACACTTAGTCTTTTTGTTTATAAGTCTTATTAATTTTATTACTCATGATAAAAGTTGTGTGATCAGTCTGTAAAATTTAAACCCAATTAAAATAAGATGAATTATCTTTGAAAAAAGCGTATTTTTTAATTCAGAATAAATTAACCGACACATCATCATCAAATATTACTATTATGTACAACTATATAAGTGCGGAAGAAGCTGTATACACCGTAAAAAGCGGGAACAGGGTATTTTTTCACGGAAGCGCATGTACTCCCAATCATTTAATTGATGAACTGGCGAGACAATCTCATCGTCTTTCTAATGTAGAAATGGTTTCCATTACCCAGCAGGGAAATGTGGAAATCGCCAAACCAGAGTACAAAGACAGTTTTTTCGTCAATTCCCTTTTTGTTTCAACTCCGGTACGAGATGCAGTAAATTCAGACCGGGGAGATTTTGTACCTGTCTTTTTAAGTGAGATCCCCATTCTATTCAGGAAAAATATTTTGCCGCTTGATGTAGCTTTAATCACAGTTTCTCCACCAGACAAACATGGCTTCTGTACTTTAGGAACATCTGTTGATATTGCAAGAGCAGCAGTAGACACCGCAAAAACAATTGTAGCAGTCGTCAATCCGCTGATGCCTAGAACCCACGGAGACGGAATGATCCATGTAAGCAGAATTCATAAACTGGTTTGGCATGAAGAAGAGCTTCCGACAGTAGATTATGGTTCAAAAGTGGGTCCTGAAGAAATGGAAGTTGGGAAAAATGTAGCTGAACTGATTGAAGACAGATCTACCCTGCAAATGGGAATAGGGACCATTCCTGATGCAGTTTTAAAGTGCCTGGGAAATCATAAAGACCTAGGAATTCATACAGAAATGCTGAGTGATGGCGTCATTGATCTGATTCAAAATGATGTTATCAACAATAAATACAAAGGTTACAACGACAATAAAACAATTACCAGTTTCTGTTTCGGAACAAGAAAATTATACGATTATGTAGATGACAATACAGTTTTCTCATTTGATGATGTAAGTACGGTGAATTTTCCGATTAATATCATGAGAAACAAAAAAATGGTGGCTATCAATTCTGCCATTGAAATAGATCTTACAGGCCAGGTTTGTGCAGATTCTATCGGAACTATGCAGTACAGCGGAATCGGCGGACAAATGGATTTTATGAGAGGGGCTGCATTGAGTGAAGATGGAAAACCTATTATTGCCATCACTTCAAGAACTAAAAAAGGAATTTCCAGGATTGTTCCTTACCTGAAACAGGGAGCGGGAGTCGTCACAACAAGAGGCCATATTCATTATGTGGTTACGGAATACGGAACCGCTTACTTATATGGTAAAAATTTACGCCAAAGAGCTCAGGAACTGATCAGCATTGCACATCCTGATGATCGGGAAATGCTGGAAAGAGCGGCTTTCGAAAGATTTAAACATTAAATTTATCTCTAAATAATCTTGTACAAGGGTGCATTTTGCATTTTAAACAACTTCTGAATATTTTATTAAAACTTTAACTAACGGTTGTTTGCTTCGGTTTTAAATATTTCAGGGAAATTCGTAATTTGCACGCTATAAAATAAAAGTAAAAATAGAAAATATGTCAACACTTACATTTGCCGAAAAAATTGCTCAAGCAGAGAATTTTTTACCGATCAATGGTACAGATTACATTGAGTTTTATGTAGGAAATGCTAAACAGGCTGCTCATTATTACAAAACCGCTTTTGGTTTCCAGTCTGTAGCATATGCTGGTCCTGAAACAGGAGTAAGAGATCGTGCTTCTTATGTTCTGCAACAGGGCAAAATCAGATTGGTTCTTACTACAGGATTAAAATCAGATTCTCCGATCAACGAACACGTAAAAAAACATGGAGATGGAGTAAAGATTTTGGCACTTTGGGTAGATGACGCTTATAAAGCATTTGAAGAAACTACTAAAAGAGGCGGAAAGCCTTATATGGAGCCTGTAACTCTGACAGACGAAAACGGTGAAGTAAGAATGTCCGGGATCTATACTTACGGAGAAACCGTTCATATGTTTGTTGAAAGAAAAAATTATACAGGTCCTTTCATGCCTGGATATGAAAAGTGGGAAAGTGATTACAATCCTGAAGATGCCGGATTATTGTATGTAGACCACTGCGTAGGAAACGTAGACTGGGACAGAATGCTTCCAACAGTAGAATGGTATGAAAAAGTAATGGGATTTGTAAACATCCTTTCTTTTGACGACAAACAAATCAACACAGAATATTCTGCTTTGATGTCTAAAGTAATGTCAAACGGAAACGGATATGCAAAATTCCCTATCAACGAGCCAGCAGAAGGTAAAAAGAAATCTCAGGTAGAAGAATATCTTGATTTCTACGAAGGTGAAGGAGTACAACACATTGCAGTGGCTACAAAAGATATTATCCACACTGTAACTGAATTGAAAAAACGTGGTGTAGAATTCCTTTCTGCTCCGCCTGAAGCTTATTACGATATGGTTCCTGAAAGAGTGGGTCACATTGATGAAGACCTTAAAAAACTTCAGGAATTAGGGATCCTTATTGATCATGATGAAGAAGGATATTTATTACAAATCTTTACTAAGCCTGTAGAAGACCGTCCTACCCTGTTCTTTGAAATCATTGAAAGACATGGAGCTCAAAGTTTCGGTGCCGGTAACTTTAAAGCTTTATTTGAAGCTTTGGAGAGAGAGCAGGAAAGAAGAGGAAATCTTTAATTTTAAATACAATAATAAGTTTTGTCAGGATTCTATCTTGGCAAAACTTTTTTATAAAACACCTTATATGAAAAAAATTCTCATCGGTATTTCATTACTATCAACATTGGTATGTGCAAAAGCACAATATGGAACCATCAACGAAATTCTTACACAGCTTGAAGAAAGAAAAGGTATTAATCAGCATTTAGGAGATGTAAGTATTGACAATAAAAAATTCGTCTTCATTAAAGACGCAGAAGATCACACAGAAAGAGATTTTATAGTGATTAAAGGAAACAAGGTTACCTATGTAGAAGTCTTCGATGATAAAGCAACGGGAGAAAGCAATTCAAATGTTTTTTCCGGGGATATTGTAAGAAGCAAAAAAAACATCATTTCCCTACGTGCCGATATGCTGGAAAACCAGAAAGTTCCGATACCGGTTACGAAAACCTTATTATTAACAAAGCAAAAAGATATTCTGTACCTTATTGATGTGAATACCAAAGACCGATGGATCGATGAAGAATCTTATTCAAAAAAATAACAACCCGGAATTTGAGGAACTTTATTCTTAAATTCTTATTTAATCCTAAAACTTATGAAATCATTTGTAGAATATTCGTCAAATTCAGACTTCTCTATACATAATATTCCTTTTGGTGTAGCCGTATTCAATAAAGAATATATCGGCTGCTGTACAAGAATCGGTGATCAGGTTATTGATCTTGCCACATTATATGATCTTGGCTATTTCGAAGAAATAGAAGGACTTGATGATAATGTTTTTGAAGCGTATACACTTAATGAATTTATTGAGCTTGGAAAACCAATTACCAATGCTGTTCGTTTAAAAATTCAGGAATTATTACTGGAAGGCTCCACATTATCAAAAGACGAAAAAACAATCGAAGATGCATTCTATGATTTGGATCAGGTAAAAATGATGATGCCGGTTCACATTCCGAACTATACCGACTTTTATAGCAGCATAGAGCACGCAACCAACGTTGGGAAAATGTTCAGAGATCCTGCCAATGCTTTACTACCCAACTGGAAACATCTTCCTGTAGGATACCACGGTAGAGCTTCTTCTATTGTGGTTTCCGGAACAGAAATCAATCGTCCGAAAGGTCAGATGAAACCAGCAGATGTAGAAAAACCAATTTTTGGACCTTGTAAACAATTAGATTTCGAATTGGAAATGGCATTCATCATCAACAAAAATACTGAGATGGGCGAAAGCATTTCTACACAACAGGCTGAAGATGCCATCTTCGGAATGGTGGTTTTCAATGACTGGTCTGCAAGAGATATCCAATCTTGGGAATATGTTCCGTTAGGTCCGTTTTTAGCTAAAAATTTCGGTTCATCAATTTCTCCTTGGGTAGTTACTCTTGAAGCTTTGGAGCCATTCAGAACAGCTTCTCCTGTTCAGGATCCTGAAGTGTTGGATTATCTGAAATTCGAAGGAGATAAAAATTACGACATCAATCTTGAAGTCTATATTCAGCCTGAAAATGGTGACCAAAATCTGATCTGCGAAAGCAACTACAAACATATGTACTGGAATATGACTCAGCAATTGGCTCATCACACCGTAAACGGCTGTAATGTAGAAGTTGGTGATCTATACGCAAGCGGAACTATCTCAGGAAGCGATCCGAAATCTTTCGGTTCTATGCTTGAACTAACCTGGAGAGGACAAAATCCAATCCAATTAAGCAACGGACAGGAAAGAAAATTCATCGACGATAATGATACGGTAACGATGAAAGCTTGGGCTGAAAAAGATGGGGTAAGAGTTGGTTTCGGTGAAGTGAGCGGTAAAATTATTCCAGCAGTTTAATTATAATTTTAAATAAATAATTGAGATGCTTCGACAGGCTCAGCATGACATTTCTAATACTAACTGATAAACACAATGTTTTTAGCAGTCTATTTATAGCGATGTCATGCTAAGGAACCGAAGCATCTTTTTTTTACGATACATTTGAACACTTAATTTAATGAAGTGTTAGAACAAGATATGAAAACAGTAATTCCATCTGAAATAACTCCAGTACAGCTACAAACCGTAATGCAGACTGCCGTTTCACCACGACCAATTGCATTAGCTTCTACGGTTGATAAAAATGGCGACATCAATTTGTCACCGTTCAGCTTTTTCAATATGTTCAGTACGGTTCCTCCGATCCTGATTTTTTCACCTTCGAGAAGAGTCCGTGATAATACGACAAAACATACTCTGGAAAATGTTTTGGAAGTTCCCGAAGTTGTCATCGGAACAGTAAACTTTCCGATTGTTCAACAAATATCTTTGGCTTCCACAGAATATGGTGACGGTGTAAATGAATTCATCAAGTCCGGGTTAACCATGAAGGACGCGGATTTAGTAAAGCCTAAATTAATTGAGGAATGCCCTGTAAACTTTGAGTGTAAGGTTTTAGAAGTAAAATCCTTGGGAGATCAGGGAGGTGCAGGAAATCTGGTCATTTGCGAAGTTCAGAAAATCCACATCCGGAAAGAATATCTGAATGAGGAAGGAAATCTTGATCAGAAAAAACTGGATATGGTTGCCCGTTTGGGCGGAAACTGGTATTCCAGAAACAACGACAACAATCTTTTTGAAGTTCCAAAACCGCTGGTAACCAAAGGAATTGGCTTCGATCTTCTTCCCAATGAAATAAAACTGAGTAAAGTTTTCACCGGAAACGATTTAGGAATGTTAGCCAACGTTGAGGTTTTACCTACAGGAGATTACCACTCCGACGAAAAAATTCATCAGGATGCTCAGAAATTTTTGCTTGAAAACAACATTGAAGAAGCCTGGAAGATTTTAATTAAATAAATTAAACATTAACCTTAGAATCATTCAATGGATAAAACAAAAAGGAGTGAATATTTTCACTCCTTTCTTCTTAAATTACAAATTTATTCTTAATAAATTCAACAGACTTTTCGACTACCTTATTTAAGTCTTTTGGCAGGTCATTCTCTTCCCAGGGTTCTTTTGCGCCAAAGGTATGATTGGCACCTTCAATTAAAAACAATTCAGAATTTGGATTTAGAATATGCAGGTGTTCCGCACTTTTCACATTCACACTTTCATCATTTGTTCCGTGAATGATTAACATATGCGCTTTGGCCATTTCAGTTGCTCTTTCTACATCAAAACGTATTTCGTCCTTCTTAAAATCTTCGTAAAACTGGTAATAATGAGGCATTTCCTGCTTCGTTCTTCCGTTTAGCACATAGAAAACCCCGGCTTCTTCCCATTTTTTAAATGCATCATTTTTAGGAAAGCGATCCAATGTATCTACACTGGCAAATGTTATTAATCCATTGATTCTTTCATCCTCAAAAGTTTTGATAATGGAAATTCCTCCTCCCCTGCTATGTCCCATCAGAATCAATTTTTGATCATTCACCTTTTCATGTTGAATAAAATGATCTATTACTACTCCCAAATCCGAAAGTTCTTTAGAATAATTGTTATTTCCGAATGCTTCCAGATCACCAAAATTGTGAGGATCCTCTACCGTGGTTCCGTTGTGGGAAAAATTAAATTTAACAAAGAAAAATCCGGCTTCTGCAAATTTTTCCGCCATTATATTCCAGGCTCCCCAGTCTTTATAACCCTTGTAACCATGAACGAAAATAACTAACGGTAGCTTTTCATTTGTTTCGGGATAATAAGCATCTGCGAGAAAATCTCTGGTTTCAGGATTTGAAAGGATAATATTGTGTTCGTTTGTGATTTGCATAGTTTATTTTTGTTTACATTTTGTTCACTCCGATGAAAGAAGGTTTATTAACCTTATAGATATAGATTCTTCACTACGCTTCCGCTTCATTCAGAATGACAGACTGATTTTATAATTAGTTTATTTTAAATTAAATTACTAAATAATCCCCACATGCAGACAAACCCTGACAAAATAGTGCATTGTTTATTTTTAACAAATAACTGTGGAGATTGTTGACTAATCCAACTTACATTACATTTAAAGTCTGGTAAAAAACACCAAGAAAGTATACCACATTTTTAGCATTTTACTTTTACCATAGTTAGCAGATGTTTTTATCTGTAATTTATTTTGTGATTTAATTCAATGGGATTATTTTCTTGTAAAATATTATTTTGCATTTCTTTATTTTTTATAGAAATATCCACTGTATTGCCTTTTGGGTCGGTAAATGTAGCAGTTTTCCAACCTTTTGAATTTATATCAAATGGATCATTATAATATGATTTTGCAAGCGATTCATATTTTTTCCAATCAATTTTCACCGTTTTTGTGCGTGCGTCAAATAGATTCCCACCTTTTTTGACTTCTATCAAATTAAATGAATATTCATTGTTTGAATCTTGAATAGAAACAATCAACCCAGGTAAACCATTGAAAATATATGGACCATCTCCAAAAGGTAATTCTGTAGTAAACCAGGCAACCCAGTTTCTGCCTCCATAATTTGTTTCTGCTTTTTGAGATTTATATTTTCCAATTATTTTTTGTTCGGAAGTTATTTTCCAATTTAATATTTCATCAATTGGGAGGAGATAATCTGTTTTCAAATAAGTTATTACTTTTTCAATTCTTTTTTGAGCAAGATTCTTTTTGACATAGAATTTGTTTTCAACGCCCATATTATACCTTCCGTTTCCATTATTCAACTTTATTGAATCGTTTTTTTTGTCCAGTGAATCTCTAAAAATTGAAATATTATTTTTTAAATCCAAAATCATTTTCTCGGAATAAACGTCATCTGCTTTTTCTGAATTCAGTTTGTATTTTGCTTCGTAAATAAAACTAAATTTTTGTGAGAAGCAAAAGGTGGAAATTCCAAGAAAAAATATTATAAATTTCATTTGTGCGAGGTTTGTTTAAAATTTCTGATAACGGAAAAAGTATTGGTGAAGTACGGACTAAATGGCACTGAAAGCTCTATTTAAACTGAATAGTGCAAATACCTTTTCTTGCGCTAAATTACTATTTTTATAAAATAAACAGTACTTGCGGGTAAATTTTTCAAAACAAAGCATTTTCCATAGTCTCAAATTGTGAGCAATAATGGCGCTCTAATATATTATTCTCATTAGTCAACCTGATATTAATTTATCTATTATTAAATTAAACCTTATTTTTGCTGCATGTTGGATTTAAGAACAGTAACGGTAATGCGATATATTCTGCCGCTTCGGGAGGGAGGTTCTCTTCCTGCGCTTGCAGAAGCTGATGATGATTTTAAATATGTGTTAAAATTCCGTGGTGCAGGTCATGGAGTTAAAATGCTGATTTCAGAATTATTGGGCGGAAAAATTACTGAAGTATTAGGATTAAAAATTCCTGAACTCGTATTGGTGAATCTCGATGTAGATTTTGGAAGAACTGAAGCTGATGAAGAAATTCAGGATCTGCTGAAATTTTCAGAAGGATTAAACTTAGGGTTACATTATCTTTCAGGCTCTATTGCCTACGATCCCAGTGTGAAAGTTGATCCTCTTCTGGCATCAAAAATCGTTTGGCTGGATGCCTTTATCACCAATATTGACCGTACTTTTAAGAATACCAATCTCCTGATGTGGCATAAAGAATTATGGGTGATCGACAATGGGGCTTCTTTCTATTTTCATCATTCGTGGCAGAATTTTGATACAGCTGCAAAAACTCCATTCAAATATGTGAAAGATCATGTTTTGCTTCCACAGGCCACACAGCTTGATGAAGCAGATAAACTCGCAAAAGAAGTCTTGACTGAGACTGTTTTCAGAGAAATTGTAAACTTAATTCCTGAAGACTGGTTACACTGGAACGACGCCGATGAAAGCCCAGAGGAAATTCGTGAAATCTATTTCAACTTCCTGAAAACACGATTAGAAAATTCTGAAATTTTTTTAAACGAAGCCAAAAATGCAAGAGGATAAAATATACGAATACGCAGTCATACGTCTGGTTCCTAAGGTTGAAAGAGAAGAGTTTTTCAATATAGGTTTGGTGATGTTTTCTAAAAAAGAAAAATTCATTAGGGTTGAGTTTTATTTATGTCCCGATAAATTCAGACTTATGCACAGCAAGCTGGATTATGAGGATATCATTCAAAATCTTGAAAGTTTTCAGAAAATTGCGAATGGAGATAAAGACGGCGGACCTATTGCCCAGCTTGAAATTCCTGAGCGTTTCAGATGGTTGACGGCGGTAAGAAGTTCCGTAGTACAGACCTCCAGACCTCATCCGGGAAAATCTAAAGACCTGGAAAAGACTTTTGGTAAACTTTTTGAGGAGTTAGTAAAATAACCACTTCAAAAAATATTTTATGAACTTATTCAATCACAATATAATGTACAGGTTTTCTTTAAACCTGTTTTTTATTTTATGCTTAAGCCTCTTCAATCTGAGTTATTCTCAGGCTCCAATCGAAATACAAGCTCCGAAAAGCATTATTCTTCCCGAAAAAACTGCTCTTTTAGAGGATATTTCTTATAAAAATGATGCTTCGGGAAATCCTATCAAATTAGACATTTACGAACCTAAAAAGCCAACATCGGGAAAACTTCCGGTAGTGATCTACGTTCACGGCGGAGCCTGGGCAAAAGGTGATAAAGCAGTAAGAGCCGACAGCTATATTGAAAGCTTTATTTTAAAACTGGTTGAAAAAAATTATGCCGTTATTAGCATTGATTATACTTTGGTAAGTGACACGGTACATTTTCCGTTGCCGGTTCAGGATACAAAAGATGCGGTGAGATGGGTTAGGAAAAATGCTGAAAAATATAATTTTGATCCGAATCATATTGGCTATTTCGGAACGTCTTCAGGCGCTCATTTATCGATGCTTTCAGCGTATACCAACGATAACGAATATGTTGGAAGTCCAGAACTTTCATCTTATTCCGGAAAAGTAAATTATGTAGTAAGTAATTTCGGGCCTACCGATTTAAACAAGCTTTTACATACGAGATTAGGTAAAATTCCGGTGGCTATTGTGGGATTATTTTTTAAACCGATTGTGGAAATCAGGCAAAAATTAGTCTTCGGAATTTCAGGATATGATATTAAAACCGAAAAAAGAAAAGCTATAGACTATCTGGAAACTGCTTCTCCCATCAATGATGTTGAAAATGGTGTTCCGACTTTTATTCTTCATGGAAATAGAGACAAAGTTGCTCCTATTAATCATTCCAAAAGGTTGGTCAGAAAGCTTAAAAAACAAAATATCGAAACCAAACTGATCGTTGTAAAAGATGGCGCTCACGGTTTTGGAACAACCGATACAACATATATGAATCAACTGAATGATGAAATGGTGAATTTTATTGAATCTCATAAAAAATAATTGGGCAGTAATTTTATCAAAAAACAGAATCTTCTAAAAGAAAATACTGAATATTCCGTTTAATTCTTAAATTTGGCTAATGCAAAAGAATCTTTACCTTATCATCATATTATTGTGTCTTGTGAGTTGCTATACTTATCAGGTTAAGAAACCAGCTGCAACAACTGACAATAAACAGGACGCTAAAAATAGTGCAACACTTGCTAATACGAATCCTTCGCAAACAAAAAGCACAGCACCTCAGAATCCACAACCTACACCCGTTCCTATTAATATTCAGGAGAAACTTGCCCCTAATAAAAATGTTAAAATTGAAGTTGACGGCAAAAGCTATAAAGTAATCGTTGACCGATGGGAACGCGACAGTCTGGTTGCACACCCGGTTCATAGTCCTAAAAATGTTCTAAAATTCCATAAGAACCAAATTAATGCTGAGAGAATTGCTGAAAAACGATTTTCACAACCCATCGCTGATATTCTGACCGTAGTTGCTTATGCAAGTATTGGTGTCGGAATTTACCTTTTGGTGAAGTAATCTTTGAAATTTACCTCATACCTGTTAAACTTTGAGTCGCTAAATTAATTATAGTTTTATTCTAAAATGTTTAACTAATTTAAATTTTATTGATCTAAAAATAGAATTTAAACTAATTTCACATGAAAATAAAGAGATTATTTTCTACTTCTATTGTATGCTTTGTACTCATAATATGCAGTTCCTTTGCGAAATTTACAGAGCATAAAATGTCTAAACCAATACCGGCAAGAAAAGAAGCCATGTACTTTCCTCCTTTTAATAGTGATACATGGGAAACAAAATCTATTGCGAGTTTAGGGTGGCATCAGGATAAAGTTCAGGATTTGCTGGATTATTTGCAGACTAAAAACTCCAGAAGTTTTATGATTCTTCAGAACGGAAGAATTGTAATGGAAAATTATTTTGGAGGTCATACTTCCAGAATGCCTTGGTATTGGGCAAGTGCAGGAAAAACACTTACCTCAACCGTTACCGGAATTGCCGAACAGGAAGGCTTTTTAAATATCAATAATAAAGTTTCAGCGTATATCGGAACAGGGTGGACAAGCGAGCCTTTAGCAAAAGAAAATCTTATTACCTGTAAAAATCTGTTAACAATGACTTCCGGTTTAGATGACAGCATGGGAAATGATGTATCTTCGGCTCATCTTCAATACAAAGCCGATGCAGGTACGAGATGGGCGTATCATAACGTCTATGTAAAGCTTCAGGATGTAGTCGCTGCTGCTACCGGACAAAGCTGGTCAAACTATTTCAATACAAAACTTCGGGATAAAATCGGAATGACCGGAGCCTGGATTCAGAGTGGTAATAACAGTGTATATTGGAGCAATACCAGAAGTATGGCCCGCTTTGGATTAATGGCTCTCAATAAAGGAAACTGGAATGGAACACAGATCATTAATACCCAATATTTTCAGAATGCTACCACCACTTCTCAAAATCTCAATCTTTCCTACGGATATTTGTGGTGGCTCAACGGAAAAGCAAGCTATCACCTTCCACAGACGCAATTTCAATTTAATGGAAAGCTCATTCCAAGCGCACCGGATGATCTGTTTTGTGCTTTAGGAAAGAATGACCAGAAAATCTATGTTGTTCCCAGTAAGAAGCTGGTTATTATAAGAATGGGTAAATCAGCAGATAATATGAATTTTGCCCGCTCGAATTTTGATGAGGTTTTATGGCAAAAAATAAACGCTGTCATTAATTAATCGGCTCCGGGTACAGCTGGCTTTCCCAAAACTGAAGATCTCTTTCTGCCAAATTGGAATTAAAAAAAATCTTATTTACTTCCTCCACTATTCCTGCCACAGCATTAGGATCAGCAGTTCTGATTCTGGTCTCATGGTTGTCTTTTATTCCTTTTGCCGTAAAGTTCAAAGAGCCCATATAGGCGATTTCGTCATCAATCACATAAATCTTACTGTGGATAAAGGTTTTATTGAAAGAGTTTCCATTATTGGGAGAAATAAAAACTTTAAACGGAAATAGCTGTTTATAAGTATAATGGTAAATCCGCTTGTTTTTAATTTGTCTTACCACAAAATCCCTGACAAAAAATAACAAACAACAAGAATAAAGCCATAGGCAAACTTCCATTCTTTTAAAAAGAAGATGAAAGGAACTAAAAGCACAATCAAACCTATTATTATAAAAAGTAATATTCCCGATAAGCTGATCAAACTGTCTCTGGACTGTTTTGCTTTTTCATCAGTATGTCTTTTCTGAACAATCAATTTATTAATATTCTTATCATAGCCATAAAAGTCTTCTATCTCATCACTGGTAATAAGGCTGATCTTAATTCCTTCGTTATGCAGAAAAATCAGTTCCTTAATCAATGAAGGAGAAAGATAAGGAGATACTATTTTGATATTTCTTTTGGCATTTCTGATGTCCTGAAGAAGCTTTGCACCGGCACTTTTTCCAATATAAATATCGCAAATGGCATTATTATAAAACATAGATGAAATAATTTATTGGCTCAATAATTAAATAAAAAACTTTGTAAGTCATCTTACAAAGTTTTTTATGGGTAAATATTTTTTAATGAAGATTACTCAAACTCTTTTTTCAATTCATCAGCTATAAAAGTTTTAAGCTCTTCCCCATGAATATTAATTGCGATAACCTTTCCGGATTTATCCAGCACCAGATTATAAGGTAATTCTTCAATCCCGTATGTTTTGGCAACCGGACTTTTCCAAAACTGAAGATCACTTATTTGTGTCCAGTTTATTCTTTCCCTTTCAATCATCTTCTTCCAGTTATCTCTAGATTTATCTAAGGAAACCCCCACTATTTCAAAGCGTCCTTCTTTTACAGCTTTTTCATTTTCAATATAAATTTCCTTTAAAAAAGGCTGTTCTTCAACACATGGAGCACACCATGTTGCCCAAAAATCGAGTAAAACCACCTTCCCTTTCAGTGAACTCAGCTTAAAATCAGTGTCCTGAAAAGTTTTCAGATGAATCTCAGGAGCAGTATCATTTAACTTCAATGAATTTTGTGCGCCAATGAATCCGAAACAGAAGAATAGAATGCCTGATAAAAGTAATTTTTTCAATATATTAATCGTTGGTTGGATAATCATGATCGATCCAGTTGGTTTTTACATTTTTAGGAATATCAAGAATCTTTACATTTTTAAAACCCATTTCTACCAATGCATTGAACGCCGGACGAATATTCGGACATCGGTCGTAAGGACAGCATCCGCAATAGACAATGATTTCTTTATTTTTATCTAATTTTCTCACATAATCCTTCAGTTTCTCAAGATTTTGAGGATCATTGGCCATTCCCATATCCACAGAACCTTTTACTACAGCAGAAGGACCAACAGAGAAAATCAGGATATTTTGGGTTTGCTTTTTTACAATTTTAGCCGCTAAAATATCGGGAGCTACCACCTGAGCTTCCGTCCATGGAACCGGCTGAGTCTGTGCTTTTAGAAAACTGCCAAAACACATTATCATAGTAAATAAAAACATTATTCTTTTCATAAGATTTCTTGAGATTTGTTATTATATTTTGGTAAGCTTCGCATATTTCAGGATCAGATTTTTCTCTCCTTCATGCATGAAAACCACTTTTGCTTTAATATTTTGAGGATCTGTTCCATCTAAGAAGGTCACTTCTCCGATTCCAAATCGGTCGTGTCTTACTTTATCCCCTACTTCAATATCCTGAGAAGAAGCTCCGCTTGGGTTGATAATCTTCGCCGTACTTACCGGTTTAAGCTTCCTTGGCTCTGCGATTGGTTTTGAATTTTCACTTTTAGCAATGGTTTTCTTCTCCACTTTCTTAAAGCTTCTCATTTCAGAAGGATGCTCATCGAATATATTAGATTTCACTCCTGAATTATTAATGAAACGCTTCTCAATCATCGGATTCAGGAATTCAAGGTATTGATCATCAATTTCACTCAAAAACCTTGACGGCTCTGCATCAGTAATTTTTCCCCATTGGAAACGGGAAACGGCATAGGAGAAATAAGCCTGTTTTTCAGCTCTTGTTAAAGCCACATAAAACAATCGTCGCTCTTCTTCCAGATCTTCTCTTGTAGCAGAACTCATGAAGCTCGGAAAAAGATTTTCTTCCAGTCCCACCAAATGAACCACCGGAAACTCAAGACCTTTGGAAAGGTGAATCGTCATCAGTGAAACCATATCATCCACATTTTCTTTATCCTGAGTATCTGCAGAAAGGGCAATATTCTCTAAGAAGTTCGGTAAACTAGGATCCCCGTCTTCCAGCTGCATTTGTTCTTCAATAAACCCCTGCATGGAGTTCATCAATTCCTGAACGTTTTCTACCCTGGATATTCCTTCCGGAGTCTGGTCATCTTTTAAAAATTTAATCAGACCGCTTCGTTTTGCCACCTCCATCGCAACATTATATGCAGTTTCTGTTTTAAGCAATACTTGGAATGCTTTAATCATTGACCAGAAATCATTCAGTTTATTCAGAACACCGTTGTTAAATCCTAAATGCGGTGCATAGATCGGAAGATTATCCAATACTTTTGAAACCGGAACATTTTGAGAGTCGGCAAAAACAATTAGTTTATTCTGAGTCGTTTCACCAATTCCTCTTGCAGGATAATTGATGATTCTCATCAACGCCTCCGAGTCATTTTCATTCACCAAAAGTCGCAGATAGCCGATGAGATCTTTTACCTCTTTTCGCTGATAGAAAGACAATCCTCCGTATACTTTGTACGGAATATTTTTACGTCTCAAAGCGTCTTCAAAAGCACGCGTCTGAGAATTGGTACGGTATAAAATGGCGAAATCACTGTATTTCCTTTGCTCCCGGTTTCTGGTTTCCCAGATATTTCCTGCCACAAAATTGGCTTCATCCGCATCGGACAGAGAACGGTAGATCTTTATTTTTTCACCTTCTTCATTTTCACTGAAAACATTTTTCTTGAACTGCTGAAGGTTTTTTGCAATCACAACATTGGCTGCGTTTACAATATTCTGTGTTGAACGGTAATTTTGTTCCAACGAAACCGTTACCGCATCAGGATAATCTTTTTTAAAGTTTAAGATATTCTGAATATTTGCCCCACGGAAAGAATAAATTGACTGAGCATCATCTCCTACTACACAAATATTTTCAAATTTAGAAGCTAATGCTTTTACAATTAAATACTGAGAATGGTTGGTATCCTGGTACTCATCTACCAAAATATATCTGAATCTGTCCTGATATTTTGCTAAAACTTCAGGAAAACGGGTTAATAATTCATTGGTTTTTAACAACAAATCGTCAAAATCCATCGATCCGTTTTTGAAGCATTGTTCTACATATTTCTGGTAAATCTGCCCTATGAATTTCATATTTGCTTTTTCATCAGCTTCCATCAATTCCGGATTGGCATAATAAGCTTTTACCGTGATCAGATTATTTTTATAGGTAGAAATTCTTGCCTGAACTTTTTTAGGTTTATACAAATCAGCATCGATATTCATGTCTTTCAATACCTTTTTAATCACATTCAGGGCATCCTGCTGATCATAAATGGTAAAGTTGGAAGGATATCCCAGATAATGTGCCTCACTTCTCAGAATTCTTGCAAAAACCGAGTGAAAGGTTCCCATCCAAAGACTTTTTGCATTGCTCTGTCCTACCACTTTGGCAATACGCTCCTTCATTTCTTTTGCCGCCTTATTAGTAAAGGTCAGAGATAAAATATTAAAAGGATCTACTCCATTGGTGATCAAATGAGCAATACGCATGGTAAGTACACGCGTTTTTCCGGAACCCGCTCCTGCAAGCACCATCAGTGGTCCTTGTAACGTGGTAACGGCCTCAAATTGTGATTCATTCAGTCCTTTCAAATAATCCTCCATGCTGCAAAAATTTTTGGGAACACAAAATTAGTGTATTCTATGGAGAATTCAAATTTTGGTTTTAGATGTTAGAACTCAGCACTGTAATTTTCATCATAGTAGGTTAAATATTCTTTCTGTAAAATTTATTTTAACTTTTTGTAACAATTAAAGTAAATTTGGCACTAATTGACAAAACAATTTCTATTTATGAAAAAGCGACTTCTTTCTGTTGCTGCAGCGGCTTTCTTTGGAATGGCTTTGAACGCACAACAAATTAAATTTGAAGAATATGACTTACCAAACGGTCTTCACGTAATTTTACACCAGGATAATTCCGCACCGGTTGTTACAACTGGAGTAATGTACCATGTAGGTGCAAAAGATGAGGTAAAAGGAAGAACTGGTTTTGCTCACTTCTTCGAGCATCTTTTATTTGAAGGAACCCCAAACATCAAAAGAGGTGAATGGTTTAAGATTGTTTCTTCAAACGGAGGGCAAAACAACGCTAACACGACCAACGACAGAACTTACTACTATGAAACTTTCCCATCAAACAACGAACAATTGGGTCTTTGGATGGAAGCTGAGAGAATGCGCCACGCTGTAATCAATCAGGTTGGAGTAGATACTCAGAGAGAAGTTGTAAAAGAAGAAAAAAGATTGAGAATGGATAACCAGCCTTATGGTAATCTTTTCACAACCATTCAGAAAAACTTATTTACCAATCACCCGTACAACTGGCCAACAATCGGTTCTATGGAAGATCTGAACTCTGCGAAATTAGAAGAATTCCAAGCATTCTATAAAAAATATTACGTTCCGAATAATGCAACTTTGGTTGTAGCAGGTGATATCAAACCTGAACAGACTAAAAAGTGGATTGAAACTTACTACGGAAGCATTCCAAAAGGAACGGTTTATCCAAAAGATTTCCCGAAAGATGCTCCTATCACCCAGGAAAAAGAAGTTACAGCAACTGACCCGAACATTCAGCTTCCTGCTTATATTTTCGCATACAGAACTCCTGCTAATAAAGAAAAGGATGCTTACGTTTTAGATATGCTTTCCTCTTATTTAAGTAATGGTAAATCTTCTGTTCTATACAAAAAATTAGTTGACCAGGACAAAAAAGCACTTCAGGTAGCAGCTTTTAACCAGGGTCTTGAAGATTACAGTATCTTCGCTTTCTTCGCAATCCCAATGGGACAGACGACAAAACAGGCTTTACAGGCTGATATTGATGCTGAAATCAAAAAGTTACAGACTACTTTGATCTCTGAAGATGATTATCAGAAGCTACAAAACCAATACGAAAACCAGTTTGTAAATGCTAACTCAAGTATTCAGGGAATTGCTGCTTCATTGGCTACCAACCACGTATTGATGGGTGATACGAATTTGATCAACAAAGAAATCGACATTTACAGAGGTATCACAAGACAGGATCTTCAGAATGCGGCTAAAAAGTATCTTAATTCTAACCAAAGAATCATCATTAATTACGTACCTGAAAAAAAGTAATCATTTCAACTTCTCAGGTTAAAAGATGATTATTAAAAATTAAATTTTTACAAATGAAAAAGCAATTAACATATATAGCTGTAGCGTTTTTATTCGCAGGAACTGTTTCAGCGCAAAAAATAGATCTTAATGCAATGCCAAAGCCAGGACCAACTCCTGCAATCAACATTGCTAAGCCAAAAACTTTTCAATTAAAGAATGGCCTTACGGTAATGGTTGTGGAAAACAACAAACTACCTAGAGTAAGTGCAAGTCTTACAATGGACAGACCTCCATACAATGAAGGTGCTGTAACAGGGGTAAGCGAAATCATGGCAGAGCAGTTCGAAAACGGAACTACAAACATGAGCAAAGATGAATTCAACAAAAAAGTGGATTATCTTGGTGCTAATCTTAACTTCAACTCAGGAGGTGCTTCTATGAACTCACTTTCTAAATATTTCCCTCAGGTTTTAGGATTGATGGCTGATGCAATTATTAATCCTAAATTTTCTGCTGATGAAATTCAGAACTCTAAAGAAAGAGCCATCGAAGGATTAAAGTCTGACGAAAAAAATGCTTCTTCTATCGCTGGAAGAGTTTCCAATGCTTTAATGTATGGTAAAAACACTTCAAGAGGTGAATTTGAAACGGTTGAGTCTATCAACAAAATTCAGTTAGCTGATGTACAAAACATTTATAAAAAATATTACGCTCCGGACAATGCTTATTTAGTAATCGTTGGAGATGTAAAATTTGATCAGGTGAAACCATTGGTTGAAAAAGCTTTCAACAACTGGAAAAAAGCAAACACACCAATCACTCCTCTGGAGCCGGCTGAAAATGTTGCTAAAACTGAAATCAATATCGTTGACGTTCCTTCTGCTGTACAGTCAGTTGTTTCTTTGAACAACCTTAATACATTAAAAATGAAGGATGCCAACTATTTCCCGGCAACCATAGCAAACTACATCCTTGGTGGTGGTGGTGAAGCCAGACTTTTCATGAACCTTCGTGAGAAAAACGGATTTACGTATGGGGCTTATTCAAGCATGGTAGCAAGCAAATATTCTCCACAGTTTTCTGCAAGTGCGAGTGTAAGAAATGAGGTTACAGATAAAGCGGTTAAAGAATTCATGAACGAGCTTAACGCAATCTCTAGTGTAAAGCCCGAAGAACTTGAAAACGCTAAAGCTAAATTGAAAGGTTCTTTCATTATGTCTTTGGAGCAGCCTGCAACTATTGCAAGATTTGCTTTAAATCAAAAAGTTCAGGACCTTCCTGCTGATTTCTATACCAACTACTTAAAATCTATCGATAAAGTAACTGCTGCAGATGTTACCAATGCTGTAAAAGCTACGATTTTACCAAACCAAAGCAGAATTTTCATCGCGGGTAAAGCATCTGATATCTCTGAAGGATTGGAAAAATTAGGTTACCCTGTAAAATACTATGATAAGGATGCCAATCCTGTTGCAAAGCCAACTGTACAAAAGGTTGATGCTAATGTAACAGTAGCCTCTGTTGTTGATAAGTATATTGCTGCTATTGGAGGAAAAGCTAATTTAGCAAAAATCACTTCATACACTACGAATGCAACTATGTCTATGCAGGGACAGAATCTTGACTTCAAAATTGTTAAAGCTCAAGGCGGAAAAGAATTGCAAACCATCTCTATGGGAGCAATGACTGTTCAAAAACAAGTTTTTGATGGTAAAACAGGATATTCTGAACAAGGGGGACAAAAGGTTCCAATGAGCAAAGAAGAAATTGCGGAAAACCTTAAAAACACTGAACTTTTCGAAGAATTAGGTTTTGCTAAATCTGCAGATTACAAATTAGCAGGAATTGAAAAAATCAACGGAGAAGATTCTTACGCGATTAAGTCAGGTGATAAAACTTATTATTACAGTGTAAAAACAGGTCTTAAAACAGGAGAAACTGAAACGGTAAAAGCACAGGGACAAACCATGACAATTCCTACCACTTTTGCTGATTACAAAGATGTATCTGGTGTGAAGATGCCTTATACCATTACGGTTAATCAAATGGGTATGGATATGGTTCTGAAAGTAAAATCATACGAAGTAAACCAGGCTAAAGATTCTGATTTTAAATAAAGACAGATCAATTTACTATAAAAAACAGCAACAAATGTTGCTGTTTTTATTTTTACTTCTATCTTATTTTGCTATTCAGTAAAAAAAGATTAAATTTGTCCACTCAAAAAGATATCAGAATTAATGGATACTATATTTACACTATTAATGGTTCTTATTATGATTGCTAGTATTTTACTGACAATCGTTGTTATGGCTCAAAATCCTAAAGGAGGAGGTCTTTCCAGTACATTTGGAGGTGCATCTTCTGCTCAATTCGGGGTGCAAAGAACCAACGATTTTATGGAAAAAGCAACCTGGACACTAGGAGCAACAATTATTGTTCTTATCCTGATCAGTGTTGTAATTACGGGGAAACCTTCTCAAGCTGCTCCGGCTACACAGCAACCAGTGAAGAAAGAAGCTCCTGCACAATCTGCTCCGGCTTCTCAATCTACAACTCCGGTAGCTCCAACTAAATAAAAGATTTCATCTTTATATAATAAAAGCAACTCTTTTCAGAGTTGCTTTTTTAATTATTATTTTTTACAAAAGAATTCCAATATTCATTTTGATCTTTAACAAACAGACATTCTATAAAAGAATCAAGAGACATCATATATAATACTTCATCTTCAATTTTCTCAAATTCTGAATTAAAAAAATCCCGATCTAATTTTATATGAGCGCGATCAATAATAAAAATATTGTTGGGATTATAGAAAGGATAATTTTTAATATCAGAATTGGTTGTTATCAATTTTCTTCCTGATGCCAATACTTCAAAAGTTCTTATTGTTAAGCCATCCTGAAAAGGCTTATTAATATCAAGTACTGATTTTGCCTGCCTATAATAATCAATAATTTCGTGATGGCTTAGTTGAGTAAAACTTAGTTTTTTATTGTCAAATTGTTTTAGTTCCTTATCTACAATTCTTCTTAATCTAAATGCAATTTTACCCATCGCATAGTAATAAAAAAAGCATTTCAATTTTAATTTTTCGGCTATAGATCTTACCTTTTCACCTACAATATATCTGTCTGTATGTGCACTTCCAATAAATACAATATCATAATTAAAATCAGAAATATCGGATACCAAACGTTGATATTCATTAAGGTAAAACAATGGTCTGAAACTCAATCCATATCTTAAGGCATCATTTCTCTCAAAAGTAAATTTCTTGTCAAAATATTTGAGGTTGGAAATAAGAACCGGATATTCTTTTAGAGGATCAAAATTATAATAGATCATTTCTATTTCAGGATTCAGCAACCTTACTTTTTCAAGAAAATAAGCGGGAACAGCCTCCCCTTTAATTAATAGAAAATAATCATATTTTTTATTTTGAATTTCGTCAATAATACATTGATAATACCTGTTAATAATCGATTGATAAATTTTTTTGTTGAAACGGATTATTCCTTTTGCAAAATTGGAATTAGACGGCCTTTCATCATAAAAATCAACTTCAGCGCCCAGCTCTGAGAGCCTTTGAGTAATCGCTTTTTCATATTGAAAGAAACGAACAGCTAAAAAAAGGATTTTTTTTCCTTTGATATCTTTCATTTTAAAAAACCTTTAGTCTTCATTTCCTCAATAGATTCTTTAAATCTTATATCCTGAATATCCTGTTGCAATACCCAATCTGTAAACTTTAATAATCCTTCTTTAAAAGTTATTGCAGGTTGAAAACCTAACTTTGATTTTATTTTACTAATATCTGCAAAGTTGTGTCTTATGTCTCCCAATCGAAATTGTCCTGAAATATTGACTTCAACATCTTTATCATATAGTTTTATCAATTGTTCTGCAACTTCATATATTGTAGTCTGAACTCCTGTTCCTACATTAAAGATTTCACCATTCGCTTTTTCATTTTCGATAGATTTTACTACTGCATCAACCGCATCATCTATATAAATGAAATCTCTAGATTCTTTTCCATCTTCAAATATGTCAATTGATTTCCCATTTAGAATTTGTGATGAAAAAATTGACAGAATACCTGTGTAAGGATTCAATAATGATTGCCCCTTACCATACACATTCTGAAATCTAAGTGAAACTGCTGGAATTCCAAGAGCACCACAAACCGTCATAATCATTTGTTCTTGGTTCTGCTTTGTGATTCCATAAATTGATATGGGATGAATTCTTGAATCTTCGTGTGTAGGAACCGCTTGCAACACTTCGCCGTCAGAATATCTTATTTCAAAATCTCCATTTTCCATATTCTTTACATCTCTGGAATCTGGATAAATATCTCCCAATACTGAATGATAATACTTCCCTTCGCCATAAATTGCTCTTGAGGAGGCTATTACAACTTTCTTGATTGTGTGCTCTTCATTAACTAGAACATCAAGCATTTTTGATGTTCCAAGAATATTAACTTCAGTATATCTTTCTATTTGATACATAGACTGCCCGGTTCCTGTTTCTGAAGCTAAGTGAACAATTATATCTTGATTTTTAATTGCTCGTTGCCAATCTTCCTTATTTGTAATATCCCCTTTTATGAAAATAGCCTCATCTACAATATTATTATATAAAAGAGAAGTTCTTTCTGGATATTGACCGTGAATTTGATGAGACAGGTTATCTAAAACTGTAACTTCATATCCTTTTTGTTTCAATTCCAAAGAAAGCTTACTTCCTATAAATCCTGCCCCACCTGTTATTAGTACTTTCATTATTAGTTTTTTACATTCAGATTATAGTAAAATTGCCTGCATAACAAAAATAGATATTTAGCCTTATAAAAAAACCTCAACAATATATATTGTATAGAATTAATATTTTTCAGCAAATACATTTCCTTAAGATTTTTTATAAACCCTTTTTCCATTGCTGAAAGATTGGAAGAAAGTCCTGAAACACCGAATGTTCTTTTTCCTCCTCCTACAAAAACCAAACTTTCATTCAATATATACATCTTATTCTTTAATGAAGTTCTCATCCAGTAATTGACATCTTCCGCATGCCTCTGATTATCATCAAAAAAACCTGTATTTTCAAGAACTTTTCTCTTAAACATGACTGTGGGAGCCAAGATTTCATTCCTCAATAATAGTTTCCTGAATGTGATCTCCGCAAGATTATTTTTTCCTATGCTGTACGGATATAAAATTTCCTTATCATTTCCCTTTGTTGCAAGAAAATCAATACTCAAGCTTGTATTTTTAAAGTAAGCAATTTGTTTTTCTGTTTTTTCGGGCCTCCACTCATCATCTGCATCCAATAAAGCTATATATTCTCCTTTCGCTATTTTCAAGCCAGAATTTCTGGCGCTAGAAACTCCTTTATTTACCTGATTCAGTAATTGAAAGTTCATTTCAGGATTTTGCTCTATATATTCTTCTACCAGGCTTTGGCTGCTATCGGTAGAACCATCATTAATAACAATGATTTCAAACTCTTTTATACCTAATGTCTGTGCTTTAACTGAATTTAAAGCACTTATTATCGTATTTTCAGAATTATATATGGGAATAATTACCGAAACCATTATAAAAACTTTTACATAAAATATTAAACGTTTCCATCATTATATGGCAATCGGTTCATAATAGATCTTCCTAAAGAAATTTCATCAGCATATTCCAGTTCATCGCCTACAGAAATACCTCTTGCAATACTCGAAAAATTCACTTTAAAATTTTTGAATTTCTTATAGATATAATAAGCGGTGGTATCACCTTCCATAGTAGCGCTTAAGGCAAAAATAAGTTCTTTTACACTTCCTTCATTCAGTTTTCTTTCAATACTCGGAATATTCAACTGATGGGGTCCTACTCCTTCCATCGGTGATATTTTCCCTCCCAGAATAAGATATTTTCCTGTGTATTTTCCCGTATTCTCAATGGCTATAACATCCCGGACATCTTCAACAATGCAGATTGTCTCATCATTACGTTTATCATTACTGCATATCTCACAGATTTCAAAATCAGAAAAATTGTGACAGTCTTTGCAATATTTTATTTCATTGACGAGATTAATCAGAGAATTACCCAAACTCGTTGCTCTGGAAGCCGGTTGTTTCAATAAGTGAAGGGCCAATCTCAAAGCCGTTTTTCTCCCTATTCCGGGTAACCCGGAGATCTCATCTACTGCCTTTGCTAAAACTTTACTAGGATAATCCATAACTACAAAAATAAAATAAAAAGCCGAGTTTTATCCCTTATGAAGCTTAAAAATCGGTTTCATTTATTATAAAAATTTTATCTTTGCCCCGAAATATGAAAAAAATACACTAAATGGTACTTAACAATCTAAATTATCCATTAGATTTTAAATTTAAAATCACAACTTTAGCCAGCGACTTCAACATTACAGACAAAAACGGAAATTATGTAGC
Source organism: Chryseobacterium sp. Y16C (assembly GCF_022488405.1). Taxonomy (NCBI): domain Bacteria; kingdom Pseudomonadati; phylum Bacteroidota; class Flavobacteriia; order Flavobacteriales; family Weeksellaceae; genus Chryseobacterium; species Chryseobacterium sp. Y16C. The sequence continues at coordinate 4,046,100 of NZ_CP092711.1, read as the reverse complement.
TTATGTCCGTCAGAAAATGTTCAAGCTAAAAGAAGATGTTATTGTTTTTAATGATGAAAGCAAATCAAAGGAACTTTTCAGAATCAAGGCTAATCAATGGATAGACTTTAATGCATCTTACTCTTTAAATGATTTAATCGAGAATAAGAACTTCGGGAGACTGGCAAGAAAAGGAATGCGCTCTCTTTGGAAAGCAAGCTATGATATTTTGGATGCTCATGATCAGCCGAAATTTAAAATTCAGGAAGACAGTGCCTGGGTGAGATTCTGGGATAGTTTTGTAGGAGAAATCCCTATCATAGGAATGTTTACCGGATATTTTCTGAATCCTTCTTACACAGTAACGGGAGTAGATGGAAAAGCTTACTTCAAGTTAAAAAAAATGCCTTCTTTCTTTGGAAGAAGATTCCAGCTTGACAGACTTATTGACATTGATGACGAGGAAGAAAGCTTAGTTATTCTTTCCCTACTCATGATGGTTCTGTTAGAAAGAGCCAGAGGATAATCAAAATATACAATTCACATGAAATATTTTATCATTTTCTTTTCAGCATTCTTATTAGTCGGATGTAAAAAAGATAAAGAAGCTGTTTCTTCCCAACCATCGCAAGATTCTTTAACCATCGTTCAGGATTCTGCTCAGAGTAAAACCTCTTCAGAAACAATTTCTGTAGAAGCATTTCCTTTTCCCACTGAGATTAAGGAATGTTCATGCTATTTTGCAAAGAACAAAGCAGATTTCGAAAACGAAAAATACATCTATGCAGATGATGCCGGAAAAACGGCTTATATGAAACTTGACGGCAAAAGACTGGCTATGAATCTTATTTCTTCCAGCGATATGGAAGCAGATGAAGAACTTAGCAAAGAAATAGAAAGTGGAGACTATAAAATATCTGTAAAAGGTAAAAAAATAAAGAACGAAGAAGCTTTATTATTTCAGGGAACACTGACCATCGAAAAACCAGATGGTACAACAGTTACAATGCCTATTTACGGTGAATGTGGATGTTAAAATCACTTCCGAAAAAATACAAAAGAATGCTTCTGATTTACCGGAAGCATTTTTTATTTCGTAAATTTGAGAAAAATAAATTTCATGGAATTATCTAATATAGAACCGCAGATAATCTGGAAAAACTTCTCCAAATTAAATGCTGTTCCAAGACCTTCAAAAAAAGAGGAAAAAGTAATCGCTTTCATCAAAGAATTTGGTGAAAATCTAGGACTAGAAACTACTGTAGATGAAGTAGGAAACGTAATTATTAAAAAACCTGCCACTTCAGGGATGGAAAACCGTAAATCTGTTGTTTTACAGTCACATTTAGATATGGTTTGCCAGAAGAACAGTGATGTTAACTTCGATTTTGAGACTGAAGGGATTAAAATGGAGATTGACGGTGATTGGGTAAAGGCAAAAGGAACAACTTTAGGAGCAGATAACGGATTGGGAGTTGCTACTATTATGTCGATTCTGGAAAGTTCAGACATTCCTCATCCAGATTTGGAAGCTCTTTTCACTATCGATGAAGAAACCGGAATGACGGGTGCTTTAGGTTTAAAACCTGGTCAATTAACCGGGCAAATCTTATTGAATCTTGACACTGAAGAAGATGATGAAATTGATATCGGCTGTGCAGGAGGAATTGATGTGACAATCACCCAAAACTACGAAACAGAAGCTGCCAACGGTCAAATAGTAAGACTTGAAGTAAAAGGATTACAAGGAGGTCATTCAGGAATGGATATTCACAAAGGTTTTGGAAACGCCAATATTATCTTAGGAAGACTTTTTTACAAAGGCTTAGAAAAAGAAAACATCCAATTAATTTCTATTGATGGAGGCGGATTGAGAAATGCAATTCCTAGAGAAGCTGTAGCCATTGTTTCTGTAAGAAATGCTCAGGAATTCATTTTGGAAGTTACAGATCTTAAAAAAGAGATTTTAGACGAATTTGCGACTATAGAAGTCGGAATTCAAATTAATATTGAAAATACCACATCTTCTGAAAAAGCACTTTCCGAAGCAGATTCAAAGAAAATTATCCTGGCATTAAAATCTCTGCACAACGGGGTTTACAGAATGAGCCCTGATGTAAAAGATTTGGTAGAATCTTCGAACAATGTGGCAAGAGTAGAATTAAAAGGCGGAGCTTTAAGAATTTTAAATCTTTCCCGTTCTTCTGTAGAATCTTCTAAATATTCCGTAGCTGAGCAATTAAAATCAGTAGCAGAATTAGCAGGAATGAATGTAGAATTCAGTGGTTCTTATCCTGGATGGAAACCAAAACCAGGTTCTGAAATCGTTCGGCTGATGGAAAAAATATATGTTGAAAAATTCAGTGAAAAACCACATGTTGTAGCTTGTCACGCTGGTTTGGAATGTGGAATTATCGGAGCTAACTATCCGGAAATGGAAATGGTAAGTTTCGGACCAACGATCCGAGGAGCACACTCTCCGGATGAAAGAGCGAATATTCCTTCTGCCCAGAAATTCTGGGCATTTACAAAAGATATTTTAGCGAATATTCCTTTAAAATAAGATTTAAAAATTATAACATTGAATATCCAAAATCATCCAATTTTGGATATTTTTATTTGGAAAATTCACGCCTTTTAACATATATCATGAAAAAATTGATTCCGTTTTTACTATTAGTATCCTCTTCTTTATTTTCTCAAGGTAATGATAATTTATGTGATTATATATCAAATCAATTAAAAGAGAAGCCTCTGGAGTGTATAGATAAGTCTAAACTAAAAACTACCGAAGAAATATATCAATTTTTCAAATGGTCTGCATTTAAACAAGACTATCTTATAAGAGTTGAAAAAAAGGAAATATAAAAAACTTAGTTGTAAAAAAGATTAATAAAAGTAGTTATAATCAAAATACCGGAGAATATATACCTTCCAGATTCGAAATCTTAAAAAAAAGAAAAATTACAAATGTCGAATTTGACAAATTTATGACCTTATTGGAAAAACATAATTTTTGGCAAAAAGACAATTATCATGTTGAATCGATCTGTACCGATGGTGGTGGTATTTTAGTATTTGCTCTTAAAAAAGATCATTTTTTAACAATGAGTAATGGCAACTGCTCTCCATCCAATGAATATCTATATTACATCTATCAGCAAATATCTGATATATTTAAATTATAAAAAATTCATGAAGTTCCAACCGTTGAAAAATGGATTTCAAAGATGAAGTTTAATATATTTGTATCAGTAATTTTTTCACACACAAAAGAAATATAAAAATGAAAACTATTTTTCTTACTGCAGGACTATTTTTAAGTCAAATAATTTCTGCACAGTATAATTATCTTGTAACCCCCGAAAAAGCAGTTGTAGATGATTATTTTGGCACTAAAATAACCGATAATTACAGATGGCTGGAAGATCTTAAAAACCCTGAAGTAGAAAAGTGGTTTAAATCCCAGTCAGATTTTAGTCATAGTCTTATTAATAAAATTCCTCATCGTGAAGACCTGTATAAACGTATGAAGGAAGTACAGGAAATGAACGGTGATTCTTTCGATGCGATATTTCAAAGGCAAAACACCTATTTCTATACAAAAACCAAGAAAAACGAAAATCTTTCCAAGCTATATTCAAGAGATCTTTCTTCCGGAAAAGAAACATTGATTTTCGATCCTGAAACCCTTGGAAAAGATACCCAGATTACCAATTTCGCAGTTGATTCTAAAGCAAAAAAAATTGCTATTTTATTTTCAAAATCTGGTGGTGAAATTTGTCATTTGAGAATTTTAGACCCTACGACTCACCAACTGTTAAAGGATGAAATTGGGCCTATCTGGAGTGAATTTGGTTTTGAATTCACGCAGGATGATAAGGGAATACTTTACACCAAAATGAGTACTTCCGATCCCAACAGCAATATGCTTTTAAAAGATATGAAAGCCATGCTTCACATCATCGGGACAGATACAAAAACGGACAAAATATTAGCTTCAAGAGAAGAATATCCGGAGCTGAATGCCTTGACTGAACAATTCACAAGTGTTTATTTCACTGATGACTATAAATATATTGTTCTGAGGTTAAGCTCTGTAAAATCAGAAAGTCCGATTTTTGTTGCCCCCTATTCAGAATTAAAAAATAAAAAGGTAAAATGGCGACAGATCGTAAAACCTTCGGATGATATTACGGATGTATTTATTTCCGGAGACAAGCTTTTCCTGCTTACTCATAAGGATACTCCGAATTACAAAATCACCCTTACCAACCTTTCAAAACCTGATTTTAAGAATGCTAAAGTCGTTGTTCCTGAGAGCAAAGATAAAGTAATTATCAGTATCCATAATTCTAAAAATTACCTTTACTATTCTTTAGGAGATGGTATCGTGAGAGACAAATATCAGGTAAATATCAATACATTGGAAGGAAAAAAAGTTGATTTTCCAACCGGAGTCAACAGCTCATTATCCCTTAACCAAAGAGAAAATGATAATATCTATTGTAATAATGTGAACTGGCTGACTCCATTAACCACTTATGAATACAATCCGGAAAAAGGGGATGTCATAAAAAGCAAATACCTTAATTCCGAAACAAATTATCCTGATTACAATGCACTTTACACGGTAAAAGAAGTTGAAGTGAAAAGCCATGACGGTGTAATGGTTCCCCTTTCTATCATTTATCCTAAAAACATGAAAATGGATGGTAATAACCCGGCTTATATTACAGGATACGGAGGTTATGGTTTTTCTTATGAACCCCGCTTTTCAGCCAGGCTTTCTGTATTATTGGAACAGGGCGTTATCCTTGCCGTTGCTCACGTAAGAGGAGGTGGAGAAAAAGGTGAAAAATGGCATCAGGCGGGAATGAAAGCAACAAAACCCAATACCTGGAAAGATTTCATTGCTTGTTCAGAATATCTGGTGAATCAAAAATACACTTCTCCTTCAAAATTAATCGGAAACGGAGTAAGCGCAGGCGGAATTCTTATCGGAAGAGCGATTACGGAAAGACCGGACCTTTATGCTGTAGCTATCCCAGAAGTTGGGTTAACCAATGCTTTAAGAACAGAAATAACAGCGAACGGACCTAACCAAATCCCTGAAATCGGAACATTAAAAAATGAAGAAGATACAAAGCATCTGATTGAAATGGACGCACAAAGCAAAGTAAAAAAAGGAGTAAAATATCCCGCTGTAATTATACGCGTCGGAATGAATGATTCCAGAGTTGCTCCTTGGATGCCTGGTAAATTTGCTGCGGCTCTACAAAACAGTTCTGCTTCCGGTAAACCTGTATTATTGTATGCAAATTATGATAACGGCCATTTCACCAGTGATTATGATGTGATCTTTAAAGAATATGCAGATATTTTTGCCTTTGCATTATGGCAGGTTGGACATCCTAATTTTCAGCCTTCGAAGAATTAAGAATCAATAAAAACCTTCCTGATAGCTTAGGAAGGTTTTTATTTCATTAATTAAGCTTAAAAATAAAAAAATTCGAGTGGGAAATCAAAAAATTGAATTAAAAGAAATTCATAAGGAAAATTGGAAATATATTTTATTTGAATCTATTGACAGAGAGCTTTATATTGAAATTCCATATTCACCTATCAGCTTTTTTCAAGCATCAATGCTTATAAAATTAACCAATGAAGAAGTGAGACAGCATTTTGAAGACAACACTTTTCTTATTAAACTTTCGGAAGAGATATCATATCATTTTAATCGCTATATGAGCCGATCTTTAAATTATTGTGATTTAAATTGCTATATACAAAAAACTCCTAAAGAAAATCTTCAGGAGTTTTTTGTATCATTTAAAATTAATTTTCTAAGGATAAGGAGCAATTTCCACTTCCAGCCCTTCCATTTCAGAAACGATATGCAATTGGCAACCTAATCTGCTGTTGTCTTTTACATGGAACGCTTCTGCTAACATTGCATCTTCTTCTGCTTCCATCTCATTTAGGCCTGGATCATTGATCACGTAAACCTGACAAGAAGCGCACATTGCCATCCCTCCACAAACTCCGATCGTTCCTTCTTCTGCCAATTCATAAGAACGGATAATTTCCATTAAATTCATGGACATATCCGTAGGCGCTACAACATCGTGAGTTACACCTTCTCTGTCGGTGATTTTTATATTAATATCTGACATAATTTTGCAAAATTAGTCAATTTTTTTCACAACTGCCTTCTCAGCTTCTTTTCTACTTCCGTCGAAACCGTCTACTCCACTCACTGTCGTATATTTCAATACGAATTTTTTACCCGGATTTAGTCTGTTATAAACACTTTGACACATCAAAGTTGCTTCATGGAAACCGCAAAGAATCAACTTTAGCTTTCCAGGATAGGTATTAATATCACCGATTGCGTAGATCCCATCGATGTTCGTTTGATAATCTAAAGCATTATTTACAACAATAGCATTTTTCTCGATATTCAATCCCCAGTTTCCAATTTCGCCTAATTTTGGAGTTAAACCGAATAACGGGATAAAGTAATCTGTTTCAATATCATAAGGATCCTGACCGTCTACAGCAACCGTAATGGCTTCAACTTTTCCATCTCCTTTGATCGCTGTAACTTCAGCCGGAGTGATCAGTTTAATTTTTCCCTGATTTTTTAAATCCTGAACTTTTTCTACAGAATCCAAAGCTCCACGGAACTCATTTCTTCTGTGTATCAATGTTACTTCACTCGCAACATTAGATAAGAAAATACTCCAGTCAAGTGCAGAATCTCCTCCACCAGCAATGACTACTTTTTTATCTCTGAAATGTTCAGGTTCTTTTACAAAATACTCAAGACCTTTTTCTTCGTAATCAGCCACATTTTCAATCGTTGGTTTTCTAGGCTCAAAAGTTCCTAAACCTCCCGCAATAGCAATAGCTTTAGCTCTGTGAACAGTTCCTTTGTTGGTAACCACCTCAAACCACTCATCATCTACTTTAGTATAAGAAACTGCTGTTTCCCCTAATGTAAAGCCTGGCTGAAACTGCTTAATCTGCTCCATCAGATTATCTACTAATTCTCCTGCGTTTACAGAAGGATATCCCGGAATATCGAAAATAGGTTTTTTAGGATAAAGCTCTGCCAATTGTCCTCCTGGTTGAGGAAGTGCATCAATGATGTGACACTTCATTTTTAATAATCCTGCTTCAAATACAGCAAAAAGCCCCGTTGGTCCTGCTCCTATGATCAATATATCGGTAGTTATCATAATTATAAGATAATTTAATTATACTTGTAGCTGCAAATTTACTAATTTTAATGCGAAGCATATTTAATTCATTCTAAATAAAAAACTGAGATTTGTCAAATACAAAGAAAAAAAGACTAAAAATTTGGCAACCTTTTTGTAAATGTCTAACCATGAAGAAAATTTTAAACCTTATTGCAGTATGTATATTCTGTCTGAGTTTTGCTCAGATAGACAATATTGCAAACGGTGAATCCATCACACTTAGAATACATTACGGGTTTCTGAATGCAGGAAATGCAACTCTTACTACTCAAAAAGTAAACTATAAAGGAGCCCCTCATTTGTATGTAAAAGGCACAGGACAAACAACCGGAGCTGTAAGAGCTTTCTTCAAAGTAGATGATTTATACGAAAGTTATATCAATATCAACACGGGATTGCCCAGCTTTTATGTAAGAAATGTAAAAGAAGGAAGCTATCGCCAGCATTTTGAAACCACTTTCAATCATGATAATAATACTTTAATCTTAACAGATAAAAAAACGCCCGCAAACGGTTCTAAAGTCCTAAAATCAGTAAAAGGAGTTCAGGATATGCTTTCCTGTTTTTATTATTTAAGAAGTAAAACTCCTGCCGAGCTAAAAACAGGCACCATCATCAATATGAACGTATGGATTGATGATGAAATGTTTCCTTTCCAGCTGAAAGTAGTTGGTACGGAAAATTTAAAGACAAAATTCGGAACCATTAATTGTTTGAAAATCATCCCGTCCGTAAAAAGTGGTAGAGTTTTTAAAGAGAAAGAAGGTGTTACAATGTGGGTCTCTAATGATTACAACCATATTCCAATGTTGCTGAAAGCTGAATTGGCTGTAGGTTCTTTAAAGGCAAGTCTCGATGATTTTAAAAATGTAAAATACCCTTTAAAGTTCGCAAAATAACATCATGAATTTTGATATAAACGGTTTCGGCTGCCCTTTGGGCAGCCGAAACCGTTTCCAAGCCTCATTAATGATCGAATAAAGTGGAAGCTTTTCATTATTTCTGATTACGAATGTAATACATTTTAAACATCGGTTGTCATGAGTATATAAGCCTAAGAACATCATGAAAACCAAATTGCTTTTCACCTTATTATTATTTTCCTGCTTCATGTATTCGCAGAAAAAGGAAGACGACCATATTGTAAGAAAAAAAATACTCATTACAAAAACCTCATCTTCACCAAAAATTGATGGAATTTTGGATGATGCAGTATGGCAGAATGCTCCCATTGCAACCAATTTCATCGAGAGAAATCCTAATAACGGAAAACCACAGGCTGATTCCATAAAAACAGAAGTCAGAATTTTATATGATGATACCGGTATTTATTTCGGAGCACAAATGTATGATCCCACTCCCAATAAAATTGCTAAAGAACTGACGGAAAGAGACGGAATCAACAACGATGATTTTTTTGGTGTGGCACTTAACGGATATAATGACAAACAGCAGAGCTTAGAATTTGTAGTTACTGCAGCAGGCGTTCAGTTTGATGCCAAACTCACCACAGACGGTGAAGATGACACCTGGAATTCCATTTGGTATAGCGGTGCAAAAATCAATGAAAAAGGCTGGGCTGTAGAAATGAAGATTCCGTATTCAGAACTCAGATTTCCTAAAAGCAATGTTCAGGAATGGGGAATGAATATATTCAGAAGAATACAGAGAATTAAAGCATCTTATGACTGGAATTTCGTAGACAATGCCAAAAACTCTTATACTCTTTTTGATGGCGTTTTACAGGGAATTGAAAACATCAATCCTCCTACCCGATTGTCTTTCACTCCTTACTTTTCCACCTATGTCAATAGTTTTGACGGTAAAACCACATCAAGCTTTAACGGTGGAATGGATGTAAAATACGGAATCAATGATGCTTTTACTTTCGATATGACCCTGATTCCCGATTTCGGACAGGCCAACTTTGATAATTCCATTTTAAATCTAACCCCTTTCGAACAGCAGTTTTCCGAGCAGAGAACTTTCTTTACGGAAGGAACAGAATTATTCAGCAAAGGAGGAATGTTTTATTCGAGAAGAGTTGGAGGAGAACCGTCACGTTATCCCATAACCAGTGACAATGAAGAAGTCACGGAATATCCTGCAAAAGTAAAATTATTTAATGCTTTCAAAATTTCGGGAAGAACGAAAAAAGGACTGGGAATCGGCTTTTTCAATGGAGTCACTCAGAAAATGGAAGCTTCTATTTTTAATCATGAAACCGGAGAAACAAGAAAAGAAGTGGTAGAACCATGGACGAATTATAATGTATTGGTTTTTGACCAAAGGTTTAACGGAAATTCTTCCGTATCATTAATTAATACAAATGTTACGAGAGACGGAAATTTCAGGGATGCGAATGCAACAGGACTTCTCTGGGATCTCAACAATAAGAAGAATACGTATAAAACTTTCGGAAGCCTTAAAGGAAGCTGGGTAATGGATGAAGGAACAAAATTCGGAACAAAAGCAGAAATCGGACTGGAAAAAATTGCAGGAAAGCACCGTTTCAGCCTTAATGGCAATTTAACGACAAAAGATTGGGACATCAATGATGTTGGATTTTCAACAAAAACCAATTTCGCCAATTATAATGCCTGGTATGGTTACAGAATTCTACAGCCTACCAAAACCTTCAATAATATTTATTTAAATTTTAACCTGAATTATTATCATAGATTAGAACCTTTTATCTTCCAGAATTTTATTTTCAATCATAATAATAGCTTTACGGACAAGAACTTTAGAAATTTCGGTGGCGGAATTGAATTTACACCTTTCGGTCAGAATGATATTTACGAACCCCGTACTTTTGGTAGACATCTTAAAGTTCCCGGATATTTTGATTCCTGGGTTTGGTTTGAAAGTGACAGCCGAAAAAAACTGCAGTATAATTTCACGATAGATTATTACGCGTTTGACGAAAAGGGAAGAAATCAGGTATTTACCAACTTCGGACTTCGTTACCGATTTTCTGATAGATTCAATGTAAACTGGAGTTTTAATCCTAGTTTCAGTAATAATGAAACCGGCTTTGCTGGGAAAAATGACACCGATATTTTCATCGGAAGAAGACAAAGAAACACCTACGAAAATGCATTGACTTCTAAATATACTTTTAATGAAAAAACAGCGCTTACTTTAACATTCAGACATTATTTTTCTGATGTTACCTACAAACAGTTTTATACTTTAAATCAGGATGGAAGTTTGGCCGAAACCGATCTTTTCAATAGAAATTTAAACGGAACTTATAACGCCTGGAACGTCGACCTAAGATTTTCATGGTGGTTTGCTCCGGGAAGTCAGCTGACATTACTCTATAGAAATGCCACTTCAAATTATCTTGAAACGTCAAGATTGAATATGACAAAAAATTATGACGTGCTTTTCAGTGAGCCAACTGTAAATAACTTTTCATTAAAGCTTACCTACTTTTTAGATTATAATCGCGTGAAAAGCTGGTCGAAGAGAAAGAATATAAAAAGCTAATAACCGAAGTAATTTTTTATGATATAGTTTTTAATTACGTTTTGTTTCTTAGGTCAGTAATTAAAAACAAAGCCTCCGAAAATTTCGGAGGCTCATTTTTTTTCTTCATTTGTGTATTCGATCTTGATTTTTTCTCATCATTTGTGTTTATAGAATCAAAAACAATATCAAATACATTCTTACAATATAATTTTCTTTCTTTATGTTGATACAAAGATAACAACAGTAAAAAAGAAAAACCTCACAAACAATGTAGATATATTTCGTATGGCTCGTAGATATTTATCTACAAAACTATTACTGATTGTTTTTTATCAGTTCTATAAGCTCCACCAGATTTTCAATTTCAAGTTTATCAAATATCCTTTTCTTAACCGTACTTACCGTATTTTGCTTAACGTCCAGTTTCCCTGCTATTTCCAGATTTCCCAAGCCTTCAGCATACATTTCGGCAATCTGCAGCTCTCTTTCTGTTAAAGCCGACAAAGGGTTGATCAGCTGAGGATTTTTTATTGAACTCTTTAATAATGCCTGAGTAAGCGGAGAAATATATTCTCCAAAGTCAAGCATTTTCCGGATGGCCTGTTCTATTTCTTCTTCCTCATTCATTTTACTTAGAAAACCATCTGCTCCCGCATTTAAATATCTAAGCGAATAGGTACTTTCATCAATCCCTGTAAAAATCAGGATCTTCATTTCCGGTCTTATTTTTTTGAGTTCTCCCAAAACCGAAAGACTATTGCCATCGGGAAAATGAGCATCAATGATAGCAATATCTATGGGATTCATTTTAACAGATTCCAAGAGTTGTTGCAGATTGGATGCCTGAAAAATTTCATGCTCCAGTTCAAAATCTTCCAACAAAAAAATAATACCCTGCCTTATCAGACTGTGATCGTCTGCCAATAGAAAACGGGTGGTTGTAATATCTGGTGAATTCATGCAGTAAGATTTAGATTAACTGTAAAAACAACTGTTGTGCCTTTCCCCAGTTCGCTGGATACTGATATGTTTCCGTTGTACAATTCAACAATTTCTTTACACAAACTCAATCCAAGACCTGCACCCAAATTTTCAACATCTTCGGATAAAACTCCCTGATAATAAGGTTCAAAAATTTTCTCTATGTCAGAAGGGGAAATTCCACTTCCGGAATCTTTTATTGCAGCAGTTAAAGAAACTATATTTTTATTGATTGGTTGTTCTACCCCTACTGTAACTTTAATCTCTCCATTCTCCGTAAATTTATTCGCATTCCCCAGAATATTCATAAAAACCTGATTGATCTTTCGGTGATCAGAAAAAACAACAAGATCCGGATTGATATTCTCTTCAATAATTAATTTATTATTTCTCGTTTCGATATAAGGTTCAATGGCATTTAAAATGGATGTGATTTCGTTTTTAAGATTAAAAACTACCGGATTCAGCTTACTTTCCACCGCCTGATTTTTAGTATATTCTAAAATCTGGTTAGCCTGAATAAGCAATGCATTGTTGGTGAAACTTATAGATTTAAGGTATTCCTTTATGTTCTTATCATCCGTTCTCTTATTAATTCTGTTAATAAAAAGGTCGATTATTTTTAATGGGGATCGCAGCTCATGGCTCAGCATTCCTAAAATTCTGTTTTTAAAATTCAGGTTTTCCTTTATCTGTTGATTAGCTTCATTCAGTTTCCGTTCATAAATAAATGCGATTCTTGTCAACAACATTATTAAAATTGAAACAATAAACATCAGAATCATCGCCCCGAATATCAGATATTTTCTAACCTGATTATTTTTTGAATTCTGTTTTTCATATTCCTTTTCAAGACTCGATTTAGATTCTTTAATAGCAGATTCATAAATATTCATCAAGCCATTGCTATATACCAAAAGGTTGCTGAACATTGTATAAATTTTATCCCTATCAGTCTTCCTGTTAGTAACATTCACCTGAATTTTCTTCACTTCTCTGGAATAATGATTGTTTACTACATTCATGATACTGTCAAAATCCGATTTCATTAATGAAGAAACTGGAACCTTTCTTTGCTTCAGGGTAACCACAGTACTGTCTTTACGAACCGTTTCCTTGCCGGATATCGCATCTCCCAACCTTCCAAACAATCCTTTCTTTTTTACAGTGTCGGTATATGTTTTGGTTTCTAAATCAAACTTATCAAAATGATATTCCGGCGTATACTTCTGTATTTTAAATGAATTATTATTCGGTTTAAGATTAGATTCTGTAGAAAATTGATATGTGGAATCAATCATCTCTTTTAATTTTTTGATCTGTAATGAATCTTTTTTCTGTAATGCTAACGTATTTTTTAACTTTACATACTTATTTTCATAATAGCCAATGCTATCCAGATTTTTCCCCAGCTTACTTAATGATGTAAGGTAAGAATTTAAAAAAGTACTGTCATTACTCGTTACATATTTTTGAAGATAATCCTGCGCATTCAGAAGTTCTTTTCTGGAATTATCCGTTAATCCTTCTAATACCCGAACATCCTTTAACTGGTTTTCAATAAAAGCCAGATTTTTCTTATGAATAAACTCATTATAAAAATATCCTGCTATCAGGAGCTGTATCAACAAAATACATATAATAAGCGCATAATGAATTGTTTTCCTTGACTTAACGTTTAACGATTCTACAAGCATTTTTTCCCACTGTTTTTTTGTAAAAATAAAATTAATAAAAAATCCTGTAAATTAAATTTTTACAGGATTTGATTTATTTAAGTTTAATTTTTTTATAATGTTTTAAACTGCTCCAAAGTTCTGATATCATTCTCAAAGAACATTCTGATGTCGCTCATTTGGTAAAGAAGCATTACAATTCTTTCAATACCCATTCCGAAAGCATACCCTGAATATTTATCGGCATCAATGTTTACGTTTTTCAAAACGGCAGGGTCTACCATTCCGCAACCCATAATTTCCAGCCAGCCTGTTCCTTTGGTAATTCTGTAATCCGTTTCCGAATTCAGTCCCCAATACACATCAATTTCAGCACTTGGTTCTGTAAAAGGGAAATAAGATGGTCTCAGTCTGATCTTAGATTTGCCGAAAAGTTCGGTTGTAAAGAACTGAATGGTTTGTTTTAAATCTGCAAAACTTACATTCTCATCAATATACAACCCTTCGATCTGATGGAAAATACAGTGTGAACGAGAAGATACCGCTTCATTACGAAATACTCTTCCAGGAGATAAAATCCTGATTGGTGGCTGATTTTCTTCCATGTAACGGATCTGTACCGAAGAAGTATGCGTTCTTAATAAAATATCCGGATTCTGTTCGATGAAGAAAGTGTCCTGCATATCTCTTGCCGGATGATATTCCGGAAGGTTTAGCGCCGTAAAGTTATGCCAGTCATCTTCAATTTCCGGTCCGTCTGCCACAGCAAAACCGATAGATTTAAAGATTTCAATAATTCTGTTTTTCACCAAATTGATCGGATGTCTCGAACCCAGATCCAATGGGAAAGAAGGTCTTGTTAAATCTTCTTTCTCAACAATAATAGAGGATGCTGAAGCATTTTTTAAATCCTCCAACTTTACATTCACAGCCTGTTTTAAAGTATTGATCTTCTGTCCGAATTCTTTTTTCTGATCGTTCGGAACTTCTTTGAATTTTTCAAAAAAATCGTTCAGAATTCCTTTTTTACCGTTAAACTTGATTCGGAAGTTTTCAATTTCTTCTTTTGATGTGGTACTGAAGCTGTTTACTTCAACTAGTAATTCTTCTATCTTTTCTATCATTGTTTTACCCTTTCAAAATGTTTTGCAAAAATACGATTTTTCAACGGAATAATTTTCCTTAAACTGTTAAAAAAAATCTGCCTCTTTTCGGAGGCAGACTATAATCTTAATTTCTCTTAAATAAAAAAATTATTTTTTTTCTAAAGCTTTTACATTAATCTGTAGTGTTACCTCATCTTTAATTACCCCGTTTTCAGCAGGTGCCTGAAATTTTATTCCAAATTCTTCCCGCTGTATATCCTTAGGTTCGGTTGCTATACTCACTATTCCGTCTTTTACGGATACGTTCGCTTTAAAAGCAATAGGTTTGGTAATTCCTTTAATGGTTAAGTTACCATCCAAAAGCGTATTATAATCCCCTTCTGCTAAAGGAGTAATCTTTGTGATTTCATAAGAAGCGGTAGGGAATTTTTCAACTTCAAAAAAATCGCCGCTTTTAAGATGACCATTCAGCTTATCCAGTTGATCGGCATCATCTTTTAAATCAACAGATGTTAAGGAACTCATATCTGCTACAAATTTCCCACTTTCAAGCTTTTCATCTTTTATCGTAACATCTCCGCTTTCAAATTTTATCGTTCCGAAATGGCTTGTATTTTCAGATTTTAAAATTTTATATCCTTTCCATTCTACTCTACTGTTCAGGGTATCCAGAATAAACTGATGACCATCTTTTGTGGTAGTAATTTCATTGCTTTCACTTGTCAATGGTTTTTCTTTGTTACAGGATACAGTAACAGCGGTGATCAAAAAGGTGGGAATTGCCAATAAAAACAGCTTTTTCTTCATTTTCATAAATTTTCTTTACTACAGCTAATATAATAAAAAATCTTTGTTCCCTAAAACGTATCATTTCATTACATTTGTAGTATGATGCTATTAGAAATAAACAATTTATACTTCTCCCATACAAAAGAAAAGCCTCTGTTCCAGAACCTTAATCTGAGATTTGAAGCCGGCAGAATAATTGCTCTGGCCGGGGAAAGCGGATGCGGAAAATCAACATTGTTAAGTTTGATGTATGGTCTTTTGGATTGGGAAAGCGGAGAGATTATTTTTGATGGCAAAAAACTATTTGGCCCTAAAGGAAACCTGGTTCCCGGAGAAGCTGATATGAAATTTGTTGCTCAGAACTTCGACCTGATGCCTTACGCGACCGTTGCCGAGAATGTAGGAAAATTTATTTCCAATATTAATCTAGCACAAAAGAAAGAAACGGTTGCAGAACTTCTCGAAGTAGTCGGACTTTCTGAATACGCCGATGTTTTACCCAAATACTTAAGTGGAGGACAGCAGCAAAGAGTTGCCATCGCAAGAGCGCTTTCTGTTTTACCAAAATTATTGATCTTAGATGAACCTTTCAGCAATCTGGATTTCCCCAGAAAGATTGAGCTTCGTGAAAAGCTATTTTCTTATGTGAAACAGAATAATATTTCTTTAATTATTTCTACGCATGAACTTCAGGATATTATTCCCTGGCTGGATCAGATTATTGTGCTTCAAAACGGACGGTTGATCCAAAATGATAGCCCTGAAGAAACTTTTAGAAGTCCTTACAACGCCTATGTTGCCAAACTTTTTGGGGAAGTGAATATATTTAATGAAAAAGAAATTTCCGATTTCAGTCTAAAAAAATTCTCTTATTATCCGAAAGAAATCAGTATTTCCGAAAATGGTATTGAGGCAGAAGTTTTAGAAAGCAGATTTGCCGGAAATTACTATTGGAATAAAGTAAAAGCGTGGAATAAAGAAATCATTTTATATACAGATGAAAAGCTGAACACTTCTGTCAACATTTCATTTATTTAAACATTGCAACCCTCACATTTCCTTCTACTTATACTGTTAAAATTTTAATAAAAAAACTACAAATATAAGAATCGGATGTAAACTTTTCTTACATTTGTAGTTCCACAGCATAAGGAAATTTTTGGTTAATTCTCTTTCTGCCCTAAAGACAAAATTAGCAATCCTGCAATGAGTCTTTGAAAGATTACACTGTCCAATTCTTTCCTTTTTTTTATGCTTTCTTCACAAATTCTGATTTCAAAGCCATAGCTCCGAAGCCATCAATTTTACAGTCAATATTATGATCGCTGTCTGGTCTTAGACGGATGTTTTTCACTTTAGTTCCTGCTTTTACCGGTTTCGGTGCTCCTTTTACCGGAAGATCTTTCATTACGATCACGGAATCTCCGTTTTGCAGTTCATTACCATTAATATCCAAAATTTTATCATCATTTCCGGCTTCTGCAGGATCCCATTCGTGGAAACACTGGCTGCAAACCATCAAACCATCCTGCTCATAGGTAAATTCTGAGCTGCATTTCGGACAAAGTACAGTATCACTCATATTTTTAATTTTTTGCAAAGGTAGGATTTTAAAACGAGTTGTGAGTTTCGCGATACGAGTTTAAACACTGTTCTTAATGAGAATCCCGAAACCAAAAACACAAAACCCGTATCTCAACTTAAATTCGTATTTTTGCAGATTCAAAATAGCAGAACCCAATTTTATGGAACTTATTCACAGAAACTTAGCAATCGGAATTCACGATGCTTTACAGGAAACATTTTTCGAGAAAAATAAATATGCCGATAAAGTAATCGAAAGGCTTTTAAAAGCCAACAAAAAATGGGGCAGCCAGGACAGAGCCGTTGTTTCTGAAATTTTCTATAATATCATCCGTTGGAAAAAACGTCTGGAATACTATATGGGTGAAGGGGTAAAGCCCAATAACATCTACAAGCTTATCATCGCTTATCTTCTTTGGAGCAAAACCAATTATAAAAAGTTTGAAGAATTCGACGGGATCAAAATTGCTGATATTCTAACTAAGCTTAAAAAGAACACTGTTCCTACAAAAGCAATAGAGTACTCCATTCCGGATTGGTTGGCTGAAACCTTAGAAAAAGAATTAGGCTCAAGATGGGAAAAAGAAATGCTTGCCTTAAATGAGCAGGCTCCGACTGTATTAAGAGCCAACACTTTAAGAACCACCACAAAAGAGCTTATTTCGGATCTTTCCGATGAAAATATCGTTTCCTATCCTATCAAAAATTATCCTGATGCTGTTCAGCTTGAAGAGAAAAAGAACGTTTTTCTTACTACAGCTTTCAAAGAAGGATTATTTGAAGTTCAGGATGCTTCTTCGCAAAAGATCGGGTATTTCCTTGATGTAAAAGAAGGACAAAGAGTTGTGGATGCATGCGCAGGTGCTGGTGGAAAAACCCTTCATTTAGCTGCATTAATGCAGAATAAAGGACAGATCATTGCTTTGGATATCTTCGACTGGAAACTAGCAGAATTGAAACGCCGTGCAAAAAGAGCCGGGGCTCACAACATTGAAACGCGTTTGATTTCTGACAATAAAGTGATCAAAAGACTTCATGAAAAAGCAGACAGATTGCTAATTGACGCTCCATGTTCAGGACTTGGCGTTTTAAAAAGAAATCCGGACAGCAAATGGAAAATTGACCAGGCTTTTATTGACAGAATTAAAATTGAGCAGCAGCAAATTCTTCAGGATTATTCTAAAATGCTAAAAAAAGGAGGAAAGATGGTGTATGCAACCTGTTCTATCCTACCTTCTGAAAACAACTTACAGGTTGACGAATTCATTAAAAATAATCCGAATTTTAAGATGATCAAAGATGAAAAAGTAATGCCAAGTGAAGGTTACGATGGGTTCTATATGGCTTTGATCGAAAGAGTTTCTTAAAATAAACGAAATACAATATATAAACTACTCTATTTTTTAGAGTAGTTTTTTTTGTTAATACGTAACATATCTAAATTTTTTATACTAATTAGGTTATAAGTATAAAATTCACAAAGAATAATCTTCATATCAATTAAAAATTATCTTTGTGAAAAATCCTGTTTTTAATTATGTATCGAAGAATTTTATTAAGTTTTTTCACCTTTTTATGTTGCCTTACTTTAGCGCAGACTTATGAAGTACAGTATATGAGTTCCTACAACGGAAAGACATTAACTGATCAGTCTCCGACATTGGTTTGGGCCAACGAAAAGGAAAATTTCATTTTAAATAATAAAATCCGTGAACAAAAAGCTGATTATCCATTTGAGCTTACTAAAATTGAAAAACCTTCAAATACAATTGTTTCTTATGCTTTTTTAAAACCTAATGAAACGATTTCAGCCTCCGATACAGAATCTGTAGGAAAACAAACCTTTGAATTCACCAATGAAACAAAGAAAATTTTAGGTTATACCTGTAAAAAAGCAGTTACTAAAATCAATTCAAATACCATTGAAGTCTGGTATACCAATGAATTAAAAATCCAGGGTGGACCTTCCACAATAGGACAAAATCTGGGATTTGTTTTAGAAATTGAAAGAAATAAAAACTCTTTGATCACAGCAAATTCCATTAAAAAAGTAAAGAAAACTGATATTAACAATATTATTAAAAGTTCTATTACTTCCACAGATCAGTTAGGATATAAAGACCTTCTCTGGAAAAGCAGATTTACAACATTGAAGGTTTTTGATAATGAGACCATCAATTTTTCTGATGCTTCAAAATCTGACGAAAGCATAAAACGATTTGCCAACGGAACCATTATTCTTAAAAAGATCAAGTTCCCAAAAATTACTGAAGGTGAAAATATTTTCGTTGAATTAAAACAACAATCAAACGGCGATGCCTACGACAGAACGGGAACTGTATTTTTTATACCTCAGGATAAATCTCAATCTTTCTTTGACGGATTAGAGAAAGGAGCAAAAACACTTCCTGTTTATGATAACGGCAATGGGAAACAATATTTCGGAGTCGTCGCTACTGAAAATTATAATCCCGCAGTTGAAATGATGAGATTTTTTACCGCTTTCGGAATCAACAAATTCAATCATATTCAGTTAAAAGATAAAAACTGGCAGACTATCAGTCCTTATCGCCAGGATATTACAGATCTGAAACCTTCTTTATCGGAAAAAGAGTTGTGGATCGGTACATTTATTGGAAATTATGACAAAGGAGGTCACAAAGTGAGTCTGGAAATCACCATTCACAAAAGCGATCAGACGGTTTATAAAAACAATACGGTGATTCCTTTGTTTAATACTTTGAATATTATGGAAATGGCAGGACAGGATTATTCTACCATGTTTAATCAGGATAAAGGGCTATTTGTAGAATTTACTTTGAAAAAAGATTTGAAAAATGCGCAGTTGAGATATATTACAACGGGACATGGCGGTTGGGAAAACGGTGACGAATTTGTCCCTAAGACTAACTCCATTTTCCTTGACGGTAAAATGACCTATTTTTTTATACCGTGGAGATCAGATTGTGGCTCTTACCGACTCTACAATCCTGCATCAGGAAATTTTGCAGACGGGCTTTCTTCTTCAGATTTAAGCAGAGCAAACTGGTGTCCGGGAACGGTTACCAATCCCAACTTTATTCCGCTTGGAGATTTAAAAGCCGGAAAACATACCATTCAGGTAAAAATTCCACAGGGCCCCACAGAAGGAACAAGTTTCAGCTCATGGAATGTTTCAGGAGTTTTGTTAGGGAATGAATAAAAAAAACCTTCTTGCAGGAGTCCCTGCAAGAAGGTAAAAACACAAATGATGAAAAAAAATTATTTCGAAGAACAAATAAACAACAAAAAAATATTAAATTAATTATCATAGATTAATTTTTTTTTAGTTTTTATTTCGTAAATATTAACAGCTTTCAATTAAAATTTTTCTTTAAAATAAAACAAAATTTTATTTATATAGTAAATTTTAAATTTTTTAATTTAAAATTGAATAAAAAATAAATCAATTAAACTTTTTTATTTGTTATTTTTAAACAACCCATTTACATTTGTCACATATAAAAAAAATAAAAAATGTGTGGAATTGTATGCTTGTTTGATGCTAAACAAAAAACCGAAATTTTAAGGCCTCAGGTTCTGGAAATGTCTAAAAAAATCCGCCACAGAGGTCCTGACTGGAGCGGTGTATTTCAAAATGATAAAATAATTTTCTCTCACGAAAGATTAGCGATTGTAGATCCTACTTCCGGGAAACAGCCATTATTTACTAAAGACGGAAAAGTTGTTTTAGCAGTAAACGGAGAAATTTATAATCATCAGGAGTTGAAAAAAGAATTTCCTGATTATGAATTTCAAACCCAGTCAGACTGCGAGGTTATACTGGCTCTTTATAGAAAATACGGGAAGGATTTTCTTGAAAAACTCAACGGGATTTTTGCTTTCTCTTTATACGATATCGAAAACGACATTTATCTTATTGCCAGAGATCATATGGGAATCTGTCCGTTGTATCACGGTTGGGATAAAAACGGAAATTATTATGCGGCTTCAGAATTAAAAGCCCTGGAAGGAGTTTGTAAAACCATCGAAACTTTCCTTCCCGGACATTTTGTGTACAGCAAAGATGGAAGTGACCTTCAGCAATGGTACCAAAGAGATTGGGAAAGCTTTGATTCTGTAAAAGACAACGAAACTGATATTGCAACATTAAGAAAAGGGCTTGAAGATGCGGTCCACAGACAACTGATGAGTGATGTTCCATACGGAGTTTTACTTTCCGGCGGATTAGATTCTTCTGTAATTTCTGCGATTACCGCAAAATTTGCAAGACAAAGAATTGAAAGTGGAGATACGCAGGAAGCTTGGTATCCCAGATTACACAGTTTTGCAGTAGGATTAGTAGGATCTCCGGATCTTGCAGCCGCAAAAAAAGCAGCTGAATATATTGGTTCTGTTCATCACGAGGTAAACTTTACCATTCAGGAGGGTTTGGATGCTGTTCGCGATGTAATTTATCACCTGGAAACTTATGATGTTACCACGATAAGAGCATCAACTCCTATGTATCTTCTGGCGAGGGTTATTAAATCCATGGGAATCAAAATGGTTCTTTCAGGAGAAGGCTCTGATGAGTTATTTGGCGGATATTTATATTTTCATAAGGCTCCGAATGCAAAAGAATTCCACGATGAAACAGTAAGAAAATTGGGAAAACTTCACCTTTATGACTGCTTAAGAGCCAACAAAGCTTTAATGAGCTGGGGAATTGAGGGTCGTGTTCCTTTTCTGGATAAAGAGTTTATGGATATTGCCATGACTATCAACCCTAAAGATAAGATGATTGATACTGCCGAAGGCAAAATTGAAAAATGGGTTCTAAGAAAGGCTTTTGAAGACATTCTTCCTGAATCGATTGTATGGAGACAAAAAGAACAGTTTTCTGACGGAGTAGGCTATTCCTGGATCGACACTTTAAAAGCAGTCGCTGAAAAAGAAGTTTCTGACGAAATGATGATCAATGCAAAATTCAGATTTCCTTTAAACACCCCTCAAAATAAAGAGGAGTACCGTTACAGAACGATTTTCGAAGAACATTTTCCGAGCGAAACAGCTGCGGCAACAGTACCTTCTGTTCCTTCTGTGGCTTGCTCCACTCCCATCGCATTGGAATGGGATGAAGCTTTCAAGAAAATGAACGACCCAAGCGGAAGAGCCGTAAAAGTACATGAAACATCTTATGACAACTGATGATGAGTTATAAGTTATTAAGTATGAGTTAAATTAACCTAATTTTTGACTTATCAATTTCAGCTTTAGCATAAAAATTTATCAATCCTGTAGCAATACAGGATTTTCTTTTGAATTTACGTTAATAATATTGTCAGATTTTAACCGTTAATCAAAAATAATATCTAATAAATAATTATATTTGGAAATCGAAAAATTCAATTATAAGAAAATGAAAAGAAACATTACTATCTTTTTTGCTTTATTATCCATGAGTTTTGCTTTTGGACAAGGTAAATTTGCCAAATATTTAAACTCAAAGAAACTTGCATTAGCGTACAAAACCGTAAAGGATAATGAAAAAGATGATTATTATCAACAATATTACTGGTTGGCAAAAGCTGAACAACTTAAAACATATCCACACCTTAAAGATGTAAAACCTGTAGTTTTATATGAATTTGTGAAAAAAGTAAATCCTCAAAACCCGACTAAGAAACTGGATGCAAGAGGAAAGGAATTGAGAGCTACTGCAGAATTATCTCTTAATCAATACTTCAAGAACAAAAATGTTGAGAACAACTCTGTATTGATGTACAATCTTGAAACTTATGTAGATCCTTCTCAAGGTGAATACTTTACAAAAGTTGACCCTGAAAAAATCAAGGAACTAGTGCCGAAAGAGCTATTTGCTTTTAACTCATTAAACAAAAAAACAAAAGAGGAAAAAACATACTACCTTTGGATCGATAAGAAAAAAGATGATTTCAATATTGTAGATATCATTCCTGATGAAAAAGAAGATAAAGCATTCTATACAAGACTAAGACAATATCTTCCAAATTATAAGTTTTCCAAATATGTTCCATCTGTAAAAAAAGGAACAAAAACGGATAAAACAGATGCGGATTATTATTACATCATGCCATTTGAGCAAAACACAGATAATATAGAGTACAAAACAAAAGATTTCAAAACTTTCATATTAAGCCAGTACAGAAAAGCGGGTGATGAATGGAAGGGAGTAGAAAAACCTAGAAAATAAATTAAAAAGTCTTGTGAAATTTCACAAGACTTTTTAATTTTATATAGATTTCTTTATCTAAGTAACTGATCATATCCCCTACCGTATTTTATCAGTATAGTAGATTTTCGCTGTACAAATAGCGGAAACCCACAATTAAAGGGAAATCTAAATCTTAAAAAATGTCAGACGTAATTTCACAGCCCAATTCAATTAAAAAAATTCTACCGTTGATTCTTGCTACCGCAATTTTCATGCAGATGCTTGACTCAACCATTTTAAATACATCTTTGCCCTCCATTGCCAAAGACCTTCAGGAATCTCCGCTCAATATGCAGAATGCCATCATCAGTTATGTTTTAACACTGGCTGTTTTTATGCCTGCAAGCGGGTTTTTGGCAGACAGATTCGGAACAAAAAAAGTTTTTATTTTTTCATTAGTCCTTTTCAGCTTAGGTTCGTTATTTTGTGCTTTGTCGCAAAACCTCACCCACCTTGTTATTTCAAGGGTGATTCAGGGAGTCGGAGGAAGCCTTATGACTCCCGTTGGAAAATTAGCTTTAATTAAAACTTTCGATAAAAACGAATTATTAAAAGCGATGAACTTCGCTATTATTCCGGCACTTATCGGACCGGTTTTAGGACCTTTGGTTGGCGGATACATGGTAGATTACCTTTCATGGCACTGGATTTTTTTAATCAATATTCCTATCGGAGTTCTGGGAATCGTTTTAGGACTTAAATTCATGCCTAATTATACTTCCAAAGATGTAGATTTTGATTTAAAAGGGTTTTTAATTTTTGCTGCGGCCTCTCTGCTGCTTTCCATTTCTCTGGAGCTTTTTGGTGATATGCAAAACACGACGCCCGTTTTAGTTATTTTTATTCTAGGCTTTCTGTTCATGTATTATTATTACAGACATGCAAAAAGAGACGACAGTCCTATTTTTCCGCTGAATTTATTCCAGGTGAGAACTTTCCGTGTAGGAATTATTGGAAATCTGGCGACAAGATTAGGAATCAGCTCAGTTCCTCTACTATTGCCGTTAATGATACAGATCGCCTACAAGCAGTCGGCAGTAACTTCCGGATGGATCATTGCACCGATGGCTATCACTGCCATATTCGGAAAATCTTACGTTATTAAAATTTTAGATAAATTCGGCTACAGACAAACCTTAATGACAAATACTTTTATCATCGGAACATTAATCTGCCTACTTGCCATTCCAGATATTAATACTTCCTTATATTGGTTTATTCCGATCATTTCTGTGTTAGGATTTTTCAATTCTATTCAGTTCACTTCCATGAATACCATTTCCATTGCCGACCTGAGAAATTTCCAGACCAGCAGCGGAAACTCATTATTATCTGTTAATCAACAGCTAGCCATCGGCTTTGGAATCGCTTTCGGATTAATTGTTCTGAAAATATTCGAAAATACGGACCTTATTAAAGGAGAAATCCACAATGCCTTTCGGTATACTTTTCTTACCGTGGGAATACTTACCATTATTTCAGGGTTTATTTTCCGGAGACTTCACATTTCAGATGGAAAAAACATGAAATCCAAAGAGGATTAACGCCTTACTACACTACTTACCACAGATCAATGCATCTGATTCTTAACTATTCTACCTTTGTTATATAAATTACAATAATATGGCAACTAAAAAAGTAGAAATGGTAGTAGCTCCAAAACCAGCTCATTTTGTGGGTGACGGTTTTAGAGTTCATAATTTCATTCCCGGAGTAAGCGGAATGGATATGAAAAGAATGGATCCTTTCATTATGCTTGATTATAATTCAAAATTTCATTTCAACGGAACTGAAACTCCAAGAGGTGTAGGAGTACATCCACACAGAGGTTTTGAAACCGTAACTATAGCTTACCAAGGGAAAGTACAACACCACGACAGTGCTGGTGGTGGCGGAATTATCGGCAAAGGAGATGTACAATGGATGACCGCAGCAAAAGGTGTTCTCCATAAAGAATATCATGAAACGGAATGGGCAAAAGAAGGCGGAATTTTCCAAATGGTTCAGCTTTGGGTAAACCTTCCATCAAAAGATAAAATGAGCAATCCGAAATATCAGTCCATTAAAAACTCAGAGATGAAAAAAGTAGATCTTGGTGAAAATGGATTTGTAGAAATTATTGCCGGAACTTATCAAGATCAGCAAGGTCCTGCAACAACTTTCAGCCCGGTACACATGATGAATGCCAAGCTGAAAAAAGGAGGGAAAGCAGCATTTGATTTCCCTGCAAACTTTAATACGGCCGCTTTGGTCATTGAAGGAAGCATTCTTGTAAATGGTGAAGAAAAAGTTAAAACAGATCATTTGACTTTATTTAAAAACGAAGGCGAAAGTTTTACCATTGAAGCAACCGAAGATGCTGTAGTTTTAATCATAAGCGGACAGCCGCTGAATGAGCCTATTTATCCTCACGGTCCTTTTGTAATGAATTCCAGAGAGGAGATCATCCAGGCTTTTGAAGATTATAACTTAGGAAAATTCGGTTATCTGGCTGACTAATAAGAATTAAACAAAACTTAAAATCGGTTTATCGCTTTTTTTCTTAACTTTATATGATAGCATTATAAGAATATGGTCATTCTGAAAAAAGTAAAATCCGTTCTTTATATTAAATGTTTATTTCAACCATTAAGAAGTATTAAGGTATTAAGTTAATTAAGAAAAAATCAAAGATTTTTTATGAGCAAAATACTGTAGTGAAAAGCTTGCCTTACTATTCTAAAAATCTTAAAACCTCTTAATGGTTCTAATTCATAAAAATAAAATTTTATCTAGCTAGGAAATTAAGGTTGAAATTAAATTCATTAAAGATCAGCTTCCAACCGGATGCCAGAATAACAAAAAGCTTCAAGGCATCATAAACATTAGAAAAATCACTACATTCGTTTAAACAAAATAATAAAATTCATTACGCATCATGTCAAACATAGGACTTATCATTGAGGAAAAATCAGCAGATATAGGAAATTTTTTAGTCGGAAGACTTTTGCCTTTCCGTGAGAAAAGAGCAGTCGGACCTTTCGTTTTTATCGATCATATGGGGCCTTCGGAATTGAAAGATTATCAGAATCTTGATGTTCCTCCGCATCCTCATATCGGCTTATCCACATTAACTTACCTTCTTGAAGGATCTATTTTTCACAGGGACAGTATCGGAAGTGCTTTAGAAATAAAACCGGGAGCCGTAAACTGGATGACTGCCGGAAAAGGGGTTGTCCATTCGGAAAGAACTCCTGAATATTTAAGACATTCCGATAAAAAACTTCACGGTTTCCAGATCTGGGTAGGACTACCAAAACATCTGGAACAGTCTGAGCCTACTTTTCATCATATTGAAGCTGATGAAATCCCGGTTTGGGAAGAAGACGGAATTCAGTATAAATTGATTGCAGGTGAAGCATTCGGAAGAAAATCCCCGGTTCCGGTTCACAGCAAGTTGTTTTTTATTGAAATTAAAACAAAAGATGCAAAAAAAATCAGCATCGGAAAAGATCTTTACGGAGAAGCAGCAATGTATGTTTTAGACGGAACTGTAACTACGGATGGAAATTCTTACGGTTCAAAGCAATTAATGATTGCTAAAGACACCAAACTGTGTGAATTCGAGATGAGCGAAAACGGAACTGTTTATCTTTTCGGAGGAGAACCTTTTGAAGAAGAACGTTTCATATTCTGGAATTTTGTAAATTCAGACAAGGAGGTCATAGACGAAGCAAAAGTAAACTGGCACGATCAAAACCACCAAGCTTTCCCTTTAGTTCCCGGAGATGAAGAAGAATATGTACCGCTTCCGAAAGCCATTTTAAATAGAAAGCCGTAATCCTGTACTTCATGAAGATGAAAAAAATATTATTACTGCTCCTATTGGCATTGTCCTATTTAAATAACGCCCAAACTGTTTCAGAGCCTAAAAACAACCCCGCAGAATGGTCGAAACCCTACGAGCCTTTCAGGATTGCAGGAAATTTATATTATGTAGGAACTTATGATTTAGCATCTTATCTCATCGTTACAGATAAAGGAAATATCCTCATCAATACCGGTCTTGCAGGTTCACTTCCAATCATAAAAGATAATATCAAACATCTTGGCTTTCGTTATAAAGACATCAAAATTCTGACATTAACACAGGCTCATTTTGATCATATGGGAGCAATGGCGGAAATAAAAAAAGAAACAGGTGCAAAACTTTACGTAGACTCTAAAGATGCAGAAGAGCTGAAAAGCGGCGGGAAATCAGACTATGAATTAGGGAAATATGGAGTAACTTTCAAACCCGTACAACCAGATTTTCTTTTAAAAAATAATGATAAAATAAAGCTTGGAAATACAACGCTGAACTTACTTCATCATCCCGGACACACTAAAGGTTCCTGCAGCTTTTTATTTGAAACAAAAGATAAAGGGGAAACCTATAAAGTTTTAATTGCAAATTTACCTTCAATAATTATTGACAGAAAGTTTTCCGATGTAAAGGATTATCAACATATTCAAAAAGATTATGCAGAAACATTTCAGGCAATGAAGAATATTGATTTTAACTTATGGGTTGCTTCTCACGCAAGCCAGTTTGACCTTCATCAGAAAAGAAAAACAGGAGACCCGTATAATCCGAAATTATTTATGGATAAGGAAAACTACTTTAAAAGATTAAAAGATCTGGAAAATGATTATTTGGAAAAAGTAAAAGAAGATTCGGTAAACAAACAATAAAGAAACACGAGTAATGAAAATATTAGCATTTGCAGGAAGTACATCTTCCACTTCTATCAACAGAGAGCTGGTAAAATTTGTTCTCAAAGATTTTCAGAATGAAGAAATTAATTTGATTGACCTTAATGATTTCGACATGCCTGTTTTTTCTGTAGATCGTGAAAAGAAAGGCTTTCCAGATGAAGCACACCATTTTTTAAAAGTAATTGAAGACTGTGATGTAATTATCTGCTCATTGGCGGAACACAACCGGTCTTACAGTGCTGCTTTTAAAAATGTTTTCGACTGGGCATCAAGAATCAATGTAAAAGTTTTTCAGAATAAACCAATGTTTCTAATGTCGACTTCTCCGGGTGGTTATGGTGGCGGAAATGTAATGAACACAGCCAAAACATTCTTCCCTCAATTTGGAGCTGATATTAAAGAGACATTTTCTCTTCCGAAGTTCTATGAAAATTTTGATCTGGAGAGCGGAGTGATCAATCCTGAAATGTTGAAAGATTTGAAAACTAAAATTGAAAGCTTTAAAAATCAAATCGGGAACTCATGACCAAAGGAAGACTGGAAGCGTTTAGTGATGGTGTTTTAGCTATTATTATCACGATCATGGTTCTTGAACTGAAAGTGCCTGAAGGAAACAGCTGGAGCGATCTTAAACCTCTTATGCCTAAATTTCTAGCATATATTTTCAGCTTTATTTATGTGGGAATCTATTGGAACAATCATCATCATTTGTTTCAAACGGTAAAGAAAGTCAATGGAAATGTCCTTTGGGCTAATCTCCATCTTCTGTTCTGGCTTTCTTTAATGCCTATTGCCACAGAATGGATCGGAGAAACAGGTTTTGCAGAAAATCCGGTGGCTACCTATGGTATTACACTGGTTATGTGTGCAGTTGCTTATACGATTCTGGAAAATACAATCATCAAGTCTGATGGAGAAGAATCTAAGCTGAAGGAGGCTATTTCTTCCAAGTTTAAAGAATATGCTTCCATCGTTTTGTATGCTCTTGGAATCGTCACTTCATTTTTTTATCCTTATATTGCAATAGGGTTTTATTATCTTACGGCTTTGATGTGGCTGATTCCTGATAAAAGAATTGAAAAATCATTAAACAAAGACTAATATGGATAAGCACGAATATATTAATGGTGACCTTACTGTTATTTGGCAACCCCAGAAATGCATTCACTCCGCAGTGTGTGTGAAAATGTTACCCAAAGTTTACAATCCAAAGGAAAGACCTTGGATAAAAGCAGAAAATGCAACAGTTCAGGAGCTCAAAAATCAAATTGACCATTGTCCTTCCGGAGCATTAAGTTATCAAATCAATACAGAAAAATAATGGCAGTCACCGTAAAAGCAAGTTTAGGAAAAGAAAAATATTATACAGAAGTTGTCGCTGGTGAAAATACTTTAATTACCGATGAACCTGTAGATAAAGGCGGACAAAATAAAGGCTTCAACCCATTCGAAATACTGGCAACTTCTTTAGCGAGCTGTACAGCAGCTACTTTGAGAATGTATATCGAAAGAAAAGAATGGAATGTGGAAAAAGTAAATGTTGAGGTAGAGCTGGAAAATTTTCCTTTAACCAAAAGAGCGGTTTTCAAAAGAGATATTACTTTTGAAGGAACAGATCTTGATGAGGAACAATTAAAAAGACTTCGTACTATTGCGGATGCCTGTCCCGTTCATAAAATCTTAACAAACGAAATAGAAATACTAACCAAAATCTCTTAATATGATTGAAGTAAAGCAAAACAACGACGAAAAACACGGAAATTTTGAAGCATTCATAGACGGGAACCATGCAGGACTGATGACCTACACCTGGGCCGGAGAAGAAAGATTTATTATAGACCACACAGAAGTAGAAGAAGCTTACAACGGAAAAGGCGTTGGGAAGGAAATGCTTCTGGCAGCAGTGGATTTTGCTAGAAAAAACGGGAAAACAATTATTCCGCTTTGTCCTTTTGCAAAAGCTACTTTCCAGAAACACGAGGAGCTTCAGGATGTTTTAGTAAATCAGACTCAGGCTCAGTAATTTTTTAATTCCTTTTTAAATGGTGAAGATGCTTCGACTTCGCTCAGCATGACAACTCTAATACTATGAGCTTTTTTAGCGAGTGATTGGTAGCTCTGTCATGCTGAGCGAAGTCGAAGCATCTCAAATAAACAAGTTCAACAAAAAAACATAAACCTTTCAGATTATAATCTGAAAGGTTTTTTCTTTTTCAACAGAACAGAAAAAAACTATATTTGCTGAAATTAAACTTTAGCAATATATGTCTCCAATTATATTATTATCCATCATTATCGTCTATTTCGCATTGCTGCTTTGGGTAGCTTACCGCACCGGGAAAGGAAGTGATAATGACAGTTTCTTCATCGGAAACCGTAAAAGTAATTGGATGCTTGTTGCCTTCGGGATGATCGGAACTTCACTTTCGGGCGTGACTTTTGTAAGTGTTCCGGGAGCTGTCGGAAATGATAAGTTTGCTTATTTACAGATTACTTTAGGATATTTGATTGGCTATATTGTAATTGCCTACGTTCTTCTTCCTTTATATTATCGTTTAAAACTAACATCAATTTACGGGTACCTTCAACAGAGGATGGGACAGCTTTCCTACAAATCGGGAGCATGGATTTTCATTGTTTCCAGGTTAGTTGGAGCAACTGCAAGATTATATCTGGTTGTGAACATTCTACAGGTTTCGATCCTCGACAGTTTAGGCGTTCCATTTATCGTAACCACACTGATTATTTTAGCAATGATTATCCTTTACACGTATGAAGGAGGTGTAAAAACTATCGTTTGGACAGATACTTTGCAGACTTCCTGTATGTTGTTAGGGTTAATCATCTGTACGATTTACATGTTGAATCATTTAGGATTAAATGTTGGGGAGAGTTTTGCAGCCATGAATGAAAAAGGGTATACAAAAATTTTTGATTTTGACCCCAACCAGAAAAGCTTTTTTATTAAACAGATTTTAGCAGGAGCTTTCATTACGATTACCATGACGGGAATCGACCAGGAAATGATGCAGAAAAGCTTATCTGTAACAAGGTTAAAAGATTCTCAGAAAAACATGGTAACGCTTGGGTTTATTTTGCTAGGCGTAATTTCCCTTTTCCTTTATATGGGGGGACTTTTACATCTTTACGGGGCACAGGAAAACGTAGCGAGTGCAGGAGACCAGTTATTCCCTGATATTGCATTGAATCATATGCCTCCGTTTATCTCCATTATATTTATTATTGCTTTAATTTCAGCATTATTTCCGAGTGCGGACGGTGCCATGACCGCTCTTACCTCTTCTTTATGCATTGATGTTTTCGGAATGAAAGAAAAGAAAGACTGGGATGACAAAAAGAAAGAAAAGTTCAGAAAAAATGTTCACTTATTGGTCGCTTTGTCATTCCTCATCATGGTTATCATTTTTAAAGTAATTAATGATAATTCAATGATCGGGCTTATTCTAAAACTAGCCGGCTTTACTTACGGACCGCTTTTAGGATTGTTCGCTTTTGGTATTTTCACCAAATATAAAGTGAAAGATCAGTTAGTGCCTTTCATCTGTATTGCTGCTCCTGTGATTTCTTTCTTTATCGATAAATATCAGGAAACATTGTTCGGTGAATTTAAGATTGGTTTAGAGCTGCTAATTATTAACGGGCTTCTTACTTTCCTGGGATTATGGCTTATTAGAAAAAAATAATTTTAATTTTTGTAAAAATACGCTTATCAACGGGCATAAAGCTATAACAATAAAAAATATTTAATATTCTAAAACTCTGGGATTTAATCTCAGAGTTTTTGCATTTCCGTAACCCAGCAAAAAATTGTAAATTCGCGTGCAAATAAATCTTATATAATGAGTAAAAGTATCGAAGAGTTAAAATCTCTTACTACACAAATCAGAAGAGACATTTTAAGAATGGTTCACGCTGTAAATTCTGGTCACCCAGGTGGAAGTTTAGGTTGTACTGAATACTTCACAGCCCTTTACGGAAAGGTAATGAACTATAATCTTCCTTTCACGATGGAAGGTAAAAATGAAGATCATTTCTATCTTTCAAACGGACACATTTCTCCGGTATTCTATTCTACATTGGCCAGATTCAACTTTTTTCCTGTTGAGGAGCTAAGTACTTTCAGAAAATTAGATTCTAGATTGCAAGGTCACCCTACGACTCATGAAGGTCTTCCTGGGATAAGAATCGCCTCAGGTTCCTTAGGACAAGGTCTTTCTGTAGCTCTTGGTGCGGCTCAAGGTAAAAAATTAGACGGAGACAACTCTTTGGTTTACTCTCTACACGGAGATGGTGAATTGCAGGAAGGTCAGATTTGGGAGGCATTGATGTATGCTGCAGCCAAAAAAGTCGACAATATTATTTCTAC
Source organism: Chryseobacterium sp. Y16C (assembly GCF_022488405.1). Classification (NCBI taxonomy): domain Bacteria; kingdom Pseudomonadati; phylum Bacteroidota; class Flavobacteriia; order Flavobacteriales; family Weeksellaceae; genus Chryseobacterium; species Chryseobacterium sp. Y16C. Next base: position 4,013,881 of record NZ_CP092711.1, on the reverse strand, counting down.
AATTGATTATAACGGACAGCAGATTGACGGAAGCACAGAAAATGTACTTTCTTTAGGAGATCTTCATGCCAAATTAGAAGCTTTCGGATGGATTGTTCTGGAAGAGAAAAATGGTAACGATCTTGAAGCTGTAATTGCTATTCTTGAAAAAGCAAAAACAGAGACTGGAAAAGGAAAACCTGTAGCCATCATTCTTCATACAGAAATGGGAGCTGGAGTAGATTTCATGATGGGAACTCATGCTTGGCACGGAAAAGCTCCAAATGATGAGCAATTGGATACTGCTTTCAAGCAATTATATTTAGAAGCTCCTGCTGATTATTAATTATAGATGATAAATCATTAACGATAAATGATGATTACCAATCTTTAAACTATCATTAATCACCTATCATTTATCAATTATTAAAAATTTAAGTAAAATGAAATTTACATATACAGAAAAAAAAGATACGCGTTCAGGATTCGGAGCCGGATTAGCTGAACTTGCAGATAAAAACCCTAATGTTGTAGCACTTTGTGCAGACCTTATCGGATCTTTGAAAATGGAGAAATTCATTGAGAAAGCTCCTGAAAGATTTTATCAGACAGGTATTGCTGAAGCCAATATGATGGGTCTTGCTGCAGGTCTTAGTATTACAGGAAAAATTCCTTTTACAGGAACTTTTGCGAACTTTTCTACTTCAAGAGTTTACGATCAGATTCGTCAGTCTATCGCTTATTCCGGAAAAAATGTTAAAATCTGTGCTTCCCACGCGGGTCTTACGTTAGGAGAAGACGGTGCTACTCACCAGGTTTTGGAAGACATCGGAATGATGAAAATGCTTCCAGGTATGACTGTAATCAACCCTTGTGACTACAACCAGACCAAAGCTGCAACGTTGGCTATTGCTGATTTTGAAGGTCCTGTTTACCTTAGATTCGGAAGACCGGTAGTTCCTGTTTTCATTCCGGAAGATATGCCTTTCGAAATCGGAAAAGGAATTCTTTTACAGGAAGGAACTGATGTAACCATCGTTGCAACAGGCCACTTGGTTTGGGAATCTTTGGTTGCTGCTGATGAGCTTGAAAAAGAAGGAATTTCTTGTGAGGTGATCAACATCCATACAATCAAGCCTCTTGATGAAGAAATTATCTTAAAATCAGTTGAAAAAACAGGTAAAATCGTGACGGCTGAAGAACACAACTACCTAGGTGGTTTAGGAGAATCTATTGCGGGAATGTTAGCCAGAAAAAGACCGACAAGACAGGAATTTGTTGCAGTAAACGATACTTTCGGAGAATCTGCTACCCCTGCTGAATTGATGAAGAAATATAAAATCGACTCCACTGCGGTGAAAGAAGCCGTGAAGAGAATTTTAGACAAATAATTTCTTTTAAAATATATTTGAAAAGCATCCATTTTTGGATGCTTTTTTTATTATTTAAACTTTCTAGCCTCTTCTTTTATCGCCAAATCATTAATGCTTGCATACCTTTTTGCCATTAAACCATTTTCATCAAACTCCCAGTTTTCGTTGCCGTAAGCTCGAAACCAATTTCCTTCTTTAGTTTGATATTCGTATTCGAAACGGACCGCAATACGGTTTTCGGTATGTGCCCAATATTCTTTTTTAAGTTTATAATTCAGTTCTCTTTCCCATTTACCACTGAGAAATTTTACGATTTCTTCTCTGCCGTTAACGAACTGATCTCTGTTTCTCCATTCGCTATCGATGGTATATGCTTTGGAAACTCTTTCAGGATCCTGACTGTTCCAGGCATCTTCTGCCAATTGGATTTTTTCAAGAGCCGTTTCTAAGGTGAACGGCGGAAGTGGATGTTTCTGTTCCATAATAAGTTAAATTAATTGGGTGATTATTTTTTTTGATGTTTCTATTAATTCATTCGATCTGAAAAGCTGACTTTCAATAATGCTGCTTTCAAATAATAAATAAATATGATCCGCAAGGTCTTTATTCTCAATTAATTTTGAGAAATAATTTCTTACATCTTTTTTATGATTTTGAATAACATTTAAGATTTTTACATTATCAGAAGAAATTTCAGAAAGAATATTCAGAAAGCTGCATCCTCGGAAGTTTTCTTTTTGATTCATGTAAATTAAAAAATCGAAAGAAGACATCAGTTTCGATTTTGCCTCTTTTTCTTTCGATACAAAACTGTTAAGCTCATTAAACCAGTATTCATGTCTCACATTAAGAAACTCGACACAAAGGTCTTCTTTGGACTTAAAATACTGATAAAAACTTGCCTTCGCTACATTCGCTTCTGCCACAATCTGATTGATTCCGGTAGAGTTGTAACCTTGTCTGGCAAACAGTTCAAAAGTCGTAGCGATGATTCTTTCTTTGGGTGATGACATGTTGTATTTTTTTAACAAGTCAAAGTTAGATTAAAATTTTTAAAACAGACAGACTTTTCTGTCTATAATTATTATAGCGAAATATCAATAATTCATTCATAAACAAGTTTTGGCTAAAGCCAATTTGAACGGGCTAAATTGAAAAAGCGGGCTAAAGCCCACTCCTCTTGATATTCTAATATTGTATCGTTATATTTTAATATTTCAATCTTCGAATTTTTAATTCCCAATTTCAATCAAAGACTATTTAAAAAACTTCCATTTCGGAATAATCGCCAACATCCCAAAACCTGTAAAAAGGAAAAGATTAGTTACATCTGTATAAAGAAAAGTGGACAGATAATAATTGTGCATAAAGAAGTGTAAAACCAGCAGCGTAGGAAATGCAAAAATGCCTATTTTTCTATAGAAAAACATTAAAACAAGACTTATTGCCATCAATACATCAATTGTAAAAATAGCATACGAATACCAAGCCGGAATATTCAATGTTTCATGTTGAAGGTATTCATCAAGATCAATCCCAAAACCCATTATTGTAAACAACATCAAGGCGGCAAAAGCCAGAATAAATCCCCATCCTTTCTTCGGATCTTCGTCAAAATAGCTGTATTCTTCCATAAGTACAAAAATAAAGAACTTATGAGAGATTTCATAAGTTCTTTTATATAATTCGTTTAAAATTTGATTAAATCGAGATTGCGTTGATCAATCTGTTTTTATCGCTTAAGAATTCCTCCATAGAAATCATACTTTCAGTTCTCATTACATCCTGAATATCATCTATTTGATAAATGATTCTTTTCGCATCATCCGTATTCTTAGCTCTTACTTTACAGAAAATATTATATTTCCCTGAAATAACACTAGCTTCAATTACGTTAGGAATTGTTGACAATTCTTTCAGAACTTCCTGAGTTCTGTTAGATTTTGTTAGTAAAATCCCGATGAAAGCCGTGAAATGATAGTCTAGCTTTCCGTAATCGATGTTAAGAGATGATCCCAAAATAATACCCGCATCTTCCATTTTTTTCACTCTTACGTGAATTGTTCCAGCAGAAACATCCATCTGTTTTGCAATTTCCGTAAAAGGCATTCTTGTATTTTCTACTAAGAAATCAAGAATTTTCTTGTCTATTTCGTCCAGTTGATAGTTCATATTAGTCTGATTATATTTTCTTTAAAAAACAAATATATTTTTTGCAAATTTAGAAAAAATAATTTAGTAAAAAAAATTATCACAAATATTAACAATAATTAACACGGATGATAAAAATCATTAAAATATTCTAATTATTTACCCTCTGATTTTATAGAATCTGTTTTTATTTCACTTTCAACTTCCTTCTGTTTTTTGTTCTTTTTCTTTTTAAATAAAGAATTAAAACTTTTACTCCAAACGACCCCTACTCCATATGACTGGTTTGCTGAACCATTGGCGTTAAGTCCGGTTCCCATCCCTATAGTATATGGTTTTGAATATCCTCTCAATATTAACGTACCGTCATTTTTCTTAGAAATATCATATTCTATAGAACCTTCTCCTGATAAGAAATTGTTGGTATCGGTATTTTCCGTCTTAGAAAGAGGTATTCCAAGACCTGTCTTTATGTTCACTCTCGGCGAAACTTCAAAGCTTACACCAGCATTGGCTCTGTCCCCCGTATTGGAGTTCTGATCCCCTTTTACATAGTTCAAGTCAATCTGGAATTCATTACTCACTGTATTTAATGCAGAACCCAATTGTTTTAAGATCATATTGTACCCGGAGCTTTCAGCAACTCCCGCAAAGTCGACCCCTACTCCTCCCGTAGTCATGTTAAAGCTATTCAGCAAGAGAACGGACCCAAACTGCAATACTTTTTCACCATCCTGGCTCAATTTGCTGTTTAAAGCTTCTTTTACCTGGCTGGAAACATCTAATGCTGTCAATCCAAGCTCAACATCAGGATTGGTCAATGTTTCGGTAATCTTAGCCTGAAGAAGAATCTTAATCGGTTGAAGACCACTCATACTGAGGTATTCCCCGGTATTCGAAACCATTCTCATATAGTTGGCCGTAATATCCAAAGTAGGCTTCATGGCATCTCCATCCCAACGTATGCTGCTTCCTTTTTCGATCTGGAATGTTTTATTAAGAATCGCCTTAGAAATAAAAGTTCCATTGTCTACCATATAAGCTCCGTTCATAGAAATATTCCCCTGTCTGCTCATCTGGAATTTCAGATTATTCGCAGTTCCTTTTACTGAAATATTTCCGACATCATCTCCCACCAATACGTTTACCGTAGTACCTTTATCGATATCCAAGCTTAAGTCGATATTCATATTGGGTCCGGATTTCTTTTTTTCTTCCAGTACAATTTCCCCTACCTTATTTTCCTTTAAAAATCTCAGCATCTTAAATTCTTCAACATTACTGGTAGAAGCCGAATTAAAGGTAAATGTACTTCCGTTTAATGCTTTAAACGGAGTTCTAGGGCTGGTTTCTATGTCCAATGCCGAAACAGGTCCTGAAATTGTAGCTTCCCCTTGTCCGTACACCCTACCCCAAAACAGATCGTTGTCTTTTTGAGTTGAATTTAAAACCAAAAGATTATTAGCATTAAAGAAGAGAGCAACCTGCATTGAAGATAAAGTTTCAAAACGGATATATCCGGAAACTGTTCCCTGAGAGCTTGTTCTTCCGTCATGAACTTCAATATTATTAAGAATAGCCAACCCCTTGGATAAAGGAATCACCGTATCATCAAAAGAATAATCAACACCGGTAAACAAGAGCTTCAAACCAAAACCTTTTAATGCAATATCTCCACTATAATCCAAATCGCTCAGCTTCCCACTGATCTTAAGATCTCCCGTTGCTTTTCCCCGCATATTCCCAAAGATAGATTGTACAAACTGCTGTGTAAAGGCCAGATCAAAATCTCTCATTTCAGCTGTAAGATCAATAACAGGAGACGAGGTATTGTTATTTACCGTTCCGGTAACATGTAGATTATTATTTCCGAGCACCCCTGCAGAAGCCACTTTTATATCGACATCATAAACGTTCAGAGAAAAACTGTTGGTGGCAGATATCGTAATGTCTCCCATATCATTTCCATTCATAATGATGTCATCTATCGTCATATCTACAAGCGGCTGCAACGTATTCTTATCCATTCGGATCTTAACACTACCATTAGCCAACCCCTTTATTCCCATAGGGTTTCCTCCGGACTGCATATCTAAAAGCTTCTCTATAGAAAAGTCTTTTACTTCCGCATCGACATAAAAATCTTTCGCCGATTTAAACGTGGATTCATTAATTTGCAGTGAACTGTTATCCGAATAAATTCTCAGATTCCTGATTTCAAAATCTGCTGTTTTTTTCCTGTATGTAATGGTATGATCCAGATTCGGATCTGTATCTATTCTCCAAACTACGTCATTAAATGCAATTTCAGTAGGTTCAAATCTGAATACAAAATCTCCGGCAGCATTCGTAGACTGGTTGAAGTTGATGGCATAACTTTTCAGTTTATTTTCTACATCATCTTCCGGACTTCCATGTCTGAAATTGGTGGAAATTCTGAGCAGGGTGTTGTTTTCATTCTTACCGGTTAAGGTAATATCCCGGAGTATATTTTTATTGTATTCTATCTTATTTATTTTGGCATACAGCTGCTGATCAAGATTGGCTGTATTGATCCTCACCATGATACTATCCACCATGGCACTATCTTTCTTAATACTACCTCTGTCATTAATTTTGTAAGAAGGGTTGGATGCAGCCAGAGCTTTATCTGCTTCTGTTATTTCCTCTACCTTTGTCATTACATATTTAAGAGATGCGGCATCAAGATTTAAGATTAAATTATTGGAATTTCCATCATACTCTCCTTCCACTTTAGCCCCTTGTGGTAATTTCAGATCAGGCATAAAATAGCTTACCAAACCTTGCTCCACATCAAAATTCATGGCAAAATTCTGGCCTCTGTATAGTTTTCTCGGCGGTGGACCAACTAAGATTTTACCCAATCCGTTTTCAACCATTCCTGCAAGATCCGCCAGGTTATATTTTCCGGAAATCTTACCATTCACAGCTCCCGGAGCATTCACATCAATAACTCTTCCTCCATTTTCTAAAAATGTTTTCAGCTTTGCATTAGGAATTTTATATCGTTGATCAGCCGTTGCAAAATCGATATTATTGGCTTCTACATCAAGGTTTAAATCATTGATGGTAGACATTGCCATTTTTCCAGTAACCTGCCCACTCACGATCTGTTTACCGGGTTTATCCGTGAAATAATTCATGTTCAAATAACTCACATTGGCATCTACATTGGCGAAAATTCTTGAAGTACTGAAATCTATTAAGCCTTTTACCGTTGCTTTAGCCTGTTCGTCATTAACTGTAATTAAACCATTATACTTTTTATGATCCAGCAAACCATCCAGGTACAGATTATTGATTTCTTTATTCATAATCTCAACACTGGAAATCTGAGATTTTGTACTCAGTCTCATCGTATTGACATCAAAACTTTGTCCGTTGAGATTAAATTTACCCGATATTAATCCTACAGATTTGTTTTTGGTAATCACAGAAGTATTTAAATCTTTTATCTCTGCATATCCCACATATTTTGGCAGAGATGTGCTAAAATCCGTCAATGAAAAGTTTGAGATTTTTGCCTGCCCTATTCCGGTCATCAAATTCCCTGAAGATACATAAACCTGTTGAGGAGTTACTTTTGCTGTACCGTTATATTTCAGCCTTCCAAAATCGTCTGCAAAATTTTTCATTTTTTTGGAAATGAAAGAAGGCATCATTTTTTTCAGCTCTATATAGGTAAAATCAGTAGAAAGATCATTCGTTTCAATTAAGAAATTTCCTTTCAGCAGATGATGCGCTTTGAGTTTTTTGGTAGCAATATTCACCTGAGGATTTCTGATCAGAAAGTTCTTTAATGTAAACTCATTTAAAGGTCCTTCCATATCTCCGGAAAGATTAAATGGAATAAAGTTATCCCAATTCGTTACAAAATAACTGATATCATAACCGTTAAGCTGACTTCCCTGATTGATATTCATCTCCCATTTTACCTTGTTGGTAAAATCAGCCCACGAACCTTTATGAAGATTAAACTTAATGTTCCCCTGCAATAAAGAATGATCTGTATTCAGGGTTAAATCTTTCAGCAGCAGAAAATCTTCTGTCATAGAAAATTCCGTAGAAAAAGTTTCTACAAAATGAGATTTGCCCCATCTTTTGGTAGTAAATGTAAAATTATTGATCTGAGCAGCAATATTGGCACCATTTACTCTTACTTTGGGAGCTCTCAGGTTAACATGAGTTGCAGTAAGCCATTTCCCGGCTTCACCTGGTGAATTTTGATTGATAATAGAAACTTTTGAATCTAAAATTTCCAGTCGGGAATTAAGCTGAAAAGGAGGTTTATTAGGATCTCTTTTTTTTCCACTATCAAATAATTTGGTAAACCGTATAAAATTTGAAATACTGTCTCCTTTGTAAGTAATTACTTTTACATCAGCATTTTTAAGAATAAGCCCATTAAAACTTAAAGAATTGTGCTTCCCGATATTGGTTGCTAAAGAAAACCAGTCCGAATTGGCAATGAATTCTTTGGCTTTTATAAATTCTAATCCTTTATAATCTTTTATTTTTAAACCTTTAATGGTAACATCCCCGAAAAAGTCGACCTCAACGCTTTCTGTAGACATATCGGCTTTAAAATCCCTGTTTACAATCTGTAGAGCCTGATCTGCAGCCCATCTTTTCGTTACGGGAAGATTAATGGCCACAAAAGCCAGAACGACGATCCCAAGAACAAACCAAAATAAGATAAGCAAAAGTCTGGCCCACCAAGAATAGCTTACTACATCTTTTGCAGCCTGCTTTCCGATTTCCTGAGCGGCATCTATAGGGTGTTTTATAGCGTCTGAGGCAAATTCAGAAGCTTCCTTTACGGTCTCCTGAACATTTTCCACAGTTTTTTGTACCTGATTACCTAAGTTTTCAGCTACTGATTTTTTGTTCTCATTGTCGTTATTATTCTCTAACTTTGCCATTATTATGAGCGACTCTATAATTTTAGGTATCGAATCGTCTTGTGACGATACTTCAGCAGCTATTATCAAAGGAAATGCTATTCTTTCTAATATTGCCGCCAATCAGGCAATTCATAAAGAATATGGTGGTGTGGTTCCTGAACTGGCTTCAAGAGCACACCAGCAAAACATCATTCCTGTTGTTGAAAAATCCTTACTCAAAGCAAATATACAACAAAATGCAATCTCTGCCATAGGCTTTACACGTGGTCCCGGACTTTTGGGTTCTCTTCTTGTAGGTACATCTTTTGCTAAATCATTAGCCATGAGTTTAGATGTTCCTTTAATAGAGGTAAACCACCTCCAGGCGCACATTTTAGCACATTTCATTGAGGATGCAAATCCTATGCCGCCCAAATTTCCGTTTCTGTGTCTTACCGTAAGCGGAGGCCACACGATGATTGTTTTGGTGAAGGATTATTTTGACATGGAGATAATCGGAAAAACAATTGACGATGCTGCCGGAGAAGCTTTTGATAAAATTGGAAAAATATTTGACCTGGATTATCCTGCAGGTCCTATCATCGACAGATTAGCCAAAGAAGGAAATCCGGATGCTTTCCAATTCAATAAACCAAAGTTGGAAAATTACGATTACTCTTTTAGTGGAATTAAAACTTCTGTACTCTACTTCATTCAAAAAGAAGTAAAAAAAGACCCTGATTTTATTAAAAATAATATCAATGATCTTTGTGCTTCCGTTCAGAAATCCATTATTGAAATTTTGATGAACAAGCTGGAAAAAGCAGCAAAAGATTTAAATATAAAAGAAGTGGCCATTGCAGGCGGAGTCTCAGCCAATTCAGCTTTAAGAAAAGTGATGCAGGACAATCATGAAAAACTGGGCTGGAATATTTATATCCCTAAATTTGAATACACAACCGATAATGCAGCAATGATTGCGATGGTTGCCCAACTGAAATTTGAGAGAGGGGAATTTACGGATTTAAGAACTACGGCTACGGCGAAATACGATTTGTAATGAAGATATTATTAGAAGAGAAAGTACTGGGGAAGCATTCTAAAAAGAACTCAAAATATTATTGGATTTTAGAAACTGTTACAGGAAAAAACAAAGCAACAGAATTTACAATCGACTATTTTCCAGCAAGTTCCGAAACAGGATATATTCAAAATATAAAGGAAGAGGTTTTAGAAAAAATAAATTCAGAGAATGTTTTCAGCTTTGCTTACGAACCTAAAGAAGGAGATTATTTATCCATCAAAAATAATTTAAGAAAAAACGAGTATCTTAATATGATTTTCCTGAATAATACTTGGGTTGAAGAAATTTACATGTGTTCTTACAGAAACTGTGAGGAGGATATTTATACTACCATAAAAACAGGAGTTGCATTTTTAAGCGAAAATGAGATCTTTTTTTAAAAAATAATACCCTTTTCTATGAAACTTTTTTTTGGAGAAATTAATAACGAAATTGTAACCATCAATGATGAAGAACAACAGCATATTGTAAAAGTTCTTCGTATGAAAAACGGTGAGGAAATTCATGTAACGGACGGAAACGGAAATCTCGCCTCTGGAAAACTGGTTATTGAAGGAAAAAAAGCAAACATTGAGGTTTCAGAAATAAAAAGAGACTTTCCTGATTTCAGCCCCAAACTTCATATTGCGATTGCTCCGACAAAAAACATTGACCGTATTGAGTTTTTTGTAGAAAAAGCTGTAGAAATGGGAATTTCAGAAATCACCTTTCTTCAGACAGAAAAGACTGAACGTAAAAACATCAATATCGACAAGCTCAAAAAGCAGGCTATTGCCGCATCCAAACAAAGTTTAAGATTTCATTTCCCTGTTATTAACGATTTAATTAAAATTCAGGATTTTTTGAGAAAGATTAATTCGGAAAGTACGTTTGTGGCTCATTGTCATGAAAATCTGGAGAGAATCCAGCTTAAAGAGATTCCTAATTTAGAAAATATAACCTTTCTCATTGGTCCGGAAGGTGATTTCTCAGAAAAAGAGATTTCCTTTTTAGCAGAAAATAAGATCAAAGCTGTTTCACTAGGAAATCAAAGGTTGAGAACAGAAACAGCAGGAATTTTTGTAGCTGCATGGAATTACAATAAGATGATTTAATTGATTAATCCAATCTGAATGGAAGTAATAAAACTGAACTTTGCATTCGCTAAAAATTAACATTGTTTTCTTTCAAATATTTTTCAAAAATCTGATCACCACTTCTCATTGAATTGACTGCCCATCGAATTTTCATTCTCAGAAGTTTTTCTTCGTTAAGCTTATAATCAATACCTGACCTCATCAGTTTTTGTTTTAATTCATACAAACAGATCGAAGCTGCCACGGAAACGTTAAAACTTCTTGTAAAACCATACATAGGAATCGCTAAGGTCTCATCTGCAAAGTCTAAAATCTCCTGCGAAACACCTTCCATTTCGGTTCCAAAAACCAAGGCAATAGGTTGGGTAATTTCATATTCCGGCAAAAATTTAGCATTATTCTCCAACGATACTGCAACCATTTTATAGCCTCTGTCTTTGATCTTCTGGAAAGACTCCATATTTCGGGGAAGTTTTTCTACTTCAACCCAGGTATCCGCTCCTTTGGTCACTCTTAGATTGGGCTCAAAATTGTGTTCTTCCTGCAATGCCACCACTTTATGAAAAGCACATGCTTCCGTAGATCTGACAATTGCCGCCGCATTTCTAAACTGATACACATCTTCTAAGACCGGTAGTACAAAATCTGAACTTTCAGGAGCAAAATGTTCAATTTTTCTTAATCTTTCTTCCGTTAAAAACTGTTTGAGGTAATCGTATGTTTTTACTAAATCTTCCATTCATTTTCAAATCTTTGCAAATTAACGTAATTTTGAGGAATGAACCCGACAAAGGTCTAAATTCTTAATAAAAGTTACATGAAACGAAAAGTCCTGCTGATATATACCGGTGGAACCATTGGTATGGAAAAAGACTATGAAACAGGAAGTCTCCGCGCTTTCGACTTCGGAAATATTTTTGAAAAAATGCCGGAAATGAAGCTGATGGAATGTGAGGTTTCTCTTCACCCTTTTGCTGAGCCCCTGGATTCATCTGATATGGGACCCAAGGAATGGAGAATGATCGCTAATTACATCCATGAAAATTATCATAACTATGACGGATTTCTGGTTCTTCACGGAACCGACACGATGTCTTACACCGCTTCAGCATTAAGTTTCATGCTAAAAGGATTGCGAAAACCAGTGATTTTCACAGGCTCACAACTTCCTATCGGCGATTTGAGAACGGATGCAAAAGAAAATCTCCTGACAAGCTTATATTATGCAAGTTTGTATGAAAATAATGAAGCCGTCATTCAGGAAGTTGCTATCTATTTTGAATATAAATTATTAAGAGGAAACAGAACTTTGAAATATTCAGCAGAATTTTTTGATGCGTATGCAAGTCCTAACTATCCTATTCTGGGACAATCCGGAGTACATCTGAATATCATTAAAGACAATCTTTACCGTTGCGATCCAGACATAGAGTTTCATGTGGATGAACATATTTCTGAAGATATTCTTTTTTGGAGAATTTTTCCGGGAATGCATTTAAATCATTTTAAGGAAATTCCCAAAATGAAAGTCCTGATTTTACAGGTATTTGGATCCGGAACTATTTTCAGCAATGAAAAAACCCAGGAAACTCTGCAGGAAATAAGAAATAAAGGAACTGAAATTGTAGTGGTAAGCCAGTGTATTTCCGGAGGTATTTCGTTCGGAAAGTATGAAAACAGCAATGTTTTTTCAAGAATTGGAGCCATCAGCGGAAAAGATATGACGGCAGAATGCGCCATTACCAAAGCAATGCATCTCATTGACAATCCTGCATACAAGGGAAGCTTTGCTGAAAACTTCACAAAAAGCCTTTGTGGAGAAATTTCTGACTAATCTTTTATTAAAATTTGCAGATTCAATAAAATACTCTATTTTTGCAGTCTCGAATAAAGAAAGGTGTCCGAGTGGTTGAAGGAGCTACCCTGGAAAGGTAGTATACGGGTAACTGTATCGAGGGTTCGAATCCCTTCCTTTCTGCAAAAGCCGAAGGCTAACCGCTTTCAGAATGGTCAAAAAAGCAAAACCTGTATTCATGATGATTACAGGTTTTTTTATTTATGTCTTTGTCGATTTTCAAAACACTCAATAACGGATTTTTGAAAAAGCCACTCACTTTAATTAAGTTCAACATAAGATTCTTTGGCTACCTGCCATCTTTCTGATGAGTATTCCCAAATCAATGTAAAGAATTTAGGAGCCGAATTCCCATTTAATTCCAGATCACGGGTCATCACAACCATTCCCATATTTCCTTCACAAACAGCGTAATGAAACTCTGCTTTGGTAGAAAACGGTGTAGCTTTGGCATCGTTGTTTCCTTTAACAAAACTAACAAGCTGTTCTTTGTTCATAGTATCCACTGTGCCATCTTTACTGACTTTGACAATGAGTAAATTATCCGAATAAATTTGCTGCACGTATGGTACATTAAAATGCGTTGCTTCATAAATAAGTTGCTTCGTTAGTTCAATTAATTTTTTACTATCCATCTTTAAAATTTTAGAAAATGATTTAAACAGCCTCGATGGCTATTATTATACAAAGATGGATATAGTGCTTTTTTAAAAACTTAAACTGGTTTAAGTTTTTATGGTTTTTTTATTTTCAATTTTGCCTTGTTAACAATTATAAACAAAATCAGAATGAAAATTGTAATCATTGGAGGTACCGGACTTATAGGAAGCCAGGTAGCAAACATCCTGAAAAAGGATCATGAAGTAATCGTTGCATCACCTAATACAGGAGTAAACACTATTACCGGCGAGGGTCTTGAGGAAGCTCTTAAAAATGCTAATATTGTTATTGATGTTTCCAACTCACCATCATTTGATGATGAGCCGGTAATGAATTTTTTCAAAACTTCAAACCAAAATTTACTTCCGGCAGAAAAAAGCGCAGGAATACAACATCACATTGCCCTGTCAGTTGTTGGAACAGATAAATTACAGGAAAGCGGATATTTTCGCGCCAAGCAGGTTCAAGAGAATTTAATTAAAGAATCAGGAGTACCTTTTACTATTGTACATGCTACTCAATTTTTTGAATTTGCCGGTGGTATTGTAGCTACAAGCACATCGGAAGGAAAAGTAAAACTTTCGAATGCATATATCCAACCTATAGCAAGTGCCGAAGTAGCCGCATTTGTTGCTCAAATAGCAACTGAAAAACCAGCTAATAAAATTCTTGAAATAGGCGGACCGGAACGGTTTCAATTAGATGAGTGGATAAAACAATATATTCTATCAACTCAAAAATCTTTGGAAGTCGAAACAGATGTTAATGCTCCCTATTCAGGTGCAATATTGGAAAAGACAACACTTACCCCTGAGAATCCGGTGTACTTGGGAACTACCGAATATTTAGCCTGGATTTCCAAACCTGAAAATCAACGATGATATTGATGAATATCTGTTGTTCCGACCTAAATAAAGTCTAACAATTAAAATCACAGGTATGTTAAAAGCCTACGATTTAATGAATCAATAGTAATACTGATGTATATAGGTAAATCATACAATATCTTTGAGTTTCTGACATGGACAAAAGCAAAAATTTACACCCTGCTCTTTTTAGGTTTTATTCCAGTATGCCTTTATCACATTTTTGGAGTAAAATGGGTTGCAATTCCATGGTCGGTCATTGCAATGTTGGGAACTGCTACTGCGTTTATATTAGCCTTCAAAAATAACCTAAGTTATAACCGGTCTCTAGAAGCACAGGAGGTCTGGACCACTATTTTATCAAATAGCCGTTCCTGGGGGTTGGTAAGCCAAGATTATATAGAGAATAATGAAGCCTCAAAGACTCTTATTTATAACCATTTAGCTTGGATTACTGCATTGCGCTATAGTATGAGAACATACCAAAGCTGGGAAACAACAAATAAAAAACATAACATAAATTATCGTAAACACTTTAAAATTCCTGAACAGCAAACAACCCTTGAAGAAGAGCTGGCTGAATATGTGAAACCTGAAGTGCTTGAGAATATTCTTAAGGCCAGAAATATTGCAACCTACATTATGAGCCTGCAAAGTAAAACCCTGAAGTCTCTTTATGAAAAACAGGAAATCACAGTAGCACATTTTATTGATATGGAAAAATCAATTAAAGAGTTTTACAATCTACAAGGAAAAAGTGAACATATTAAACATTCACCGTTTCCACGACAGTATAATATTATTAATAATCTTCTGATACAATCATTTTCATTTTTATTGCCATATGGGTTGCTGGCAGATTTTAATAAACTCAATGATAGTGTTGACGGATTTATGAAAGGAAATATGATCTGGCTCATCATTCCTTTCAGCTGTCTGATTTCCTGGCTATATGCTTCTATAGCGCAAGTAGGTGAAAATACCGAAAATCCATTTGAGGGAGGCGCCAATGATGTTCCAATATCTCAAATTAGTTTTCAGGTGGAAGCTGAATTGAGGGAAATACTGGGCGAAGCGAGTATAAAAGACCTGAGTATACACCAAAATAACATCATTTTATAAAATTGATAACAATGTCAAAAAGTATATTAAACAGTTCCATAGGCAGGAAAATAATAATGGCATTAAGCGGCTTATTTTTGATAAGTTTTCTGATTGTACACGCCTCGGTAAATGCACTGATTTTCTTTAATGATAAAGGCAAGATATTCACTATTGGGGCACATTTTATGGCTACAAATCCTATCATCCGAACTATTGAAGTTGTTCTGATTGTCGGCTTTATCATTCATATCGTTCAAGGGCTTACTCTTTGGAGAAAAAACAGAAAGGCCCGGTCGGTTCAATATTTTTATAAAGATAACACACCCCGTGTTACATGGTATAGCAAAAGCATGACTCTACTTGGTACTTTGATCTTACTTTTCCTAATTATTCATACACAAAATTTTTGGATTCCTAATCGGATTCATCAGTTTCAATATGATGAAGAGCTTCCCCTATATAAAATGATTATTGAAAAATTTCAAAGCCCAGTTGAGGTCATAATTTATTTGATAGGCTGCTTTTCCCTTGCGTGGCATTTGCTACACGGATTTCAAAGTGCATTCCGTTCCATAGGGATTACTCATGAAAAATATACTTCTTTGATTCTTAAATTTTCATATGGATTTGCGGTTATAATTCCTTCAATCCTGGCAATAATGCCCGTTTCTATTTATTTTGGATGGATAAAATAGGTACATGAAAAATGAAGCAAAAAACAGCAAATCCCTTTTGCAAAAAAATCCTGATCAATGATCAGGATTCTTCGTTTGAAAAATTTCAAACTACAATTTAGTTATTAGTTATATGAATGTTTAGGTTTAAAATTAATTACAGATGGTTAAGAACTGATCCTTCATCTGTACTTTAAATTTGGCTTCGGATTTTAATTTTGAGTACATCATAAGCTCAAAGGCCTGAACTTCCTTTAATTTTTGGTCTATAAATTCTGCAATCTGAACTACCGAAAAAATAAAGTCCCTATATGCTGCAATATCAACGGTTTTCCCAAAAACAGGAAGATAAGCTTTAAGAAAAGGAATGGTAGACTGATGCTGATTATAGTTTACACACAATCCGGCCCCATCTCTGAAAGTAATGACTTCTTTGTCATTTATAAAATCAAACACACTGTTAGTATCCTTGATATTCTTTTTAGTAATGTGTTTGTTTATTTTATCTAAAATATGCTGTGCATATTCCATCATGGTTATGGTTTTCCATTCAAAAAGGTGATTCATTCCTTTTGAAATGTGTTTGTTATTTTGATCACAATTGGTACAAAATGAAATTCCTATTTTCTCATAATACGGAAAGAAACAGTCTTTGATCTGAATAGACGCATCTGCCTGAAGTTTGTCTTTAGCAAAATTGTAGTATACATAAGGGCTGTACAAATTTACCAACTGATTCAAATAATCAACTTCAGAGGTGTTACGGTATTCTTCAAACCATTTTTCCAGATTGTTATAATATTGAGCTTCAAATTCTTTATAGGTAAGATAAAACGGCAGTTCCATAGCTTTGTAATTTTGATACTACAAAACTATTCTGCTAATGCGACAAAACTTGACGTATTAAAATAAACCCTAAAAAAATTTAAAATTTTTATTTATCGTAGTTCTTCATAATGAATTCAAAGTAGTGAATCATCCTAAGATAGTTCTCAATACTTATATATTCATTGGTACTGTGAATACTTTGCTGTTCAAAACCATTAATCTTAATTGGCATAAACCGGTAAATATGGTCGCTAACAATCTGATATTTGTATGCATCTGTACCTCCTACTGTAAGGTAAGGAGTCACTACAGCCTCAGGATAAATTTGTTTCACACCCCCCTGAATCATTTTATAAGCCCGGGTATTTGTTGATGAAACTGCTGAGGCTTCACGGGTATTGTCTATTTCTTCCACTTCCACATCAAAACCTTCGGTAGCTTTGGCAATATGCTGCTTAACATCTTTAACGGTATTTCCGGGAAGCAATCTAAAATTAACCACAAATTCCACTTCAGGAGAAAGAACATTTGTTCCGTCACTTCCCTTCATCATCGTAAGTGCTGTAGTCGTTCTTACCAAAGCATTTGTCGTGTTATTTTTTGTAAGCTGTGAGAGTAATACAGGTTTCAGCAGCCATGTGTTTGCAATGGCCATTCTGTTGACAAATGGCATTCCACCTCCTACATTATTAAAAAACTCCTGCATTGAAGGGGTAATCATAGGCTTCATCTGATTTTTTTCAAGCCGCTGCATAATGATCGCAGCTTTACCAATTGCACTTTCTGTTGGCGGCATAGAAGAATGTCCCCCCAATCCCTTTACTTTTATTTTGGCTGAAAGAAATCCTTTTTCCGCGCACCCTACAACAGCAACATCATTGTTAATTCCTGCGACATTTCCTTTTTCTAAAATGAGACCTCCTTCATCATAAACGGCATCAAATTTTAAACCCAGCTTCTTAAAGTGCGCGGCAATCTGAGTGGCTCCCTTTTTCCCTCCAACTTCTTCATCAAAGCCAAAAGCCAGATAAATATCCCTTTCAGGTATTATTTTATTTTCAATGATATTATTTGCAGATTCCATTAAAGAGAAAAGCATCCCTTTCATATCCAGAGTTCCCCTTCCATAAATTTTACCATTGGCGATTGCTCCTGAAAACGGGCCATACTCCCAATCTTTTGCCACTTTTGATACACGTGGTGCAGGTTTATCATTAAGTTGACTGACATTTTCATTCTTATTGACCACATCCGCATCACCCGGAGGAACAACATCAATATGGGATAAAAATAATATCGGAGCCAAAGAACTATTTTTTCCTTTTATTTTAAATATCAGTGCATACGTATTAATTTCATAGTTTTCGGTATTTTGATACACCAAAGGATAAGATTCATTTAAGTAGCTCTTAAATTTTTCAAACGGAGCGTAATCAAAATCACCTAATTCCCCTGTAGAAACTGTAGGTATTCGTATTCCTCCCGACAGATGCTGAACTGCAATATCATTACGTACAGGATTCCAGGCTTTTTCAACAGAAGCTTCATTTTTTTTAAATGGATAAGTGAGGGTTCTTATTATTAGGAAAATAACTAAGATTACAAGTACGGCTAAGAGAAGTAATAGTATTTTTTTCATGATAATCGGTTTGGTAGATAAATATACAAAACCCTTTTCATAATTCATCTATAGAGAAGTTAATATTAATTATCAGCAACTTACACTGATTTTCAAATTACATCCTCATTTTCTTCAATACAACAAAAGAGACCGCCAAATATGACGGTCTCCAAAAATAAAACATTAAGGATTTACAAATCACTTCCAGCCTCCGCCTAAGCTCTTGTAAATATCTACAACTGTACTCAGCTGTTTCTGTTTTGCTTCCACCAGCTCCATTTTTGCATCCAAGGCATCTCTCTGGTTCAGAAGAACTTCCAGATAATCCGCTCTTGAATTTCTAAATAACTGATTAGCAATATCTATTGATTTCTCCAAAGCCTGTGTTTCTTCAGACTTCAGTTTATAATACTGATCAATATTTTTCACTTTCGACATCAAATTAGCCACATCCAAATAAGCGTTCAGAATCGTCTTATCATATTCGTACAAAGCCTGAATCTGTTTAGCATCCGCAGTCTGAAAATTAGCTTTAATTGCACTTTTATTAATAAGTGGTCCGGCTAACTCACCTGCTAAATTATAAGCAATTGATTCCGGCATTTTCACCAGATAAGAGGGTTTAAATGCTTCTAAACCTAATGTTGCCGATATTTCCAACGAAGGATAAAACTCTTTTCTTGCTGCTTCTACATCCAATTTTGATGATTTCAATTCCAATTCTGCTTGTTTGATATCAGGGCGGTTGGCCAATAACTGTGACGGAATTCCCGTATACACCGTTTGCGGAATCGTAGTCATAAAATCTTCCTTCGTTCTTACAATCGGTTGTGGAAAACGACCGCAAAGCGCATTGATCTCATTCTCTTTTTCCGTAATTTGCTGACGGATCGTATATTCTGTCGCTTTGGATTTTGCCAGTTCTGCTTCGAATTTTTTTACCGCCAATTCAGTTGCGGCTGCAGCTTCTTTCTGAATTTTTGAAATTTCCAAAGCTTTTTGCTGAAGCTTGATATATTGCTGAATAATATCCAGCTGATTATCCAAAGCAAGCAATTCATAATAATTATCAGCAACTTCTTCGATCAGGTTGGAAAGGACAAAATTCTTTCCTTCCACCGTCGAAAGATAATGTGCCACGGCAGACTCTTTTTCTGTTCTTAATTTTTTCCAGATATCAATTTCCCAGTTGGCCGTCAAACCGCCTTCAAAATTTCCAAGCGGATCCGGCATTTCTTTTCCTGGCTCGATTTCCGTAGTTGCGTCACCGGCTCCTTCACTTGTATAGCGTCCAGATTTTTTTAGTCCTGCCCCCACTCCGGCGGTTACAGTTGGCGTTAATCTTCCTTTTTTAGCTAAAACACCACTTTTTGCGATCTCAATTTCCTGCAAAGTGATCATCAGCTCCTGATTATTCTTTAGTGCAGTTTCTATTAAAGTAACTAAATTCGGATCAGTAAAAAATTGTCTCCAAGGTGTTGTTCCGCTATTATTGTTCGCGTCACCCTGATCTTCCTGATTAAAGCTCTGAGGTACATTTTCCTTTACCTCGTCTTTTATCACGGTCGCCATTGGCGCCTTACAACTTGCTAAAACAAGTGATAAGGCGATGGCTGCTATATATTTATTATAAATCTTCATGTTTGTCATCGTGTTGGTACGGTTCTGTTTGTTCTGTTAAAGGATTTTCTTCTTCATATCTGGCCAATCTGGATTTCTCAGCGATCGTTCCGAAGATGTAGTACAATCCAGGAATGATCATTAATCCGAAAATAGTTCCGATCAACATCCCTCCTGCTGCTGCTGTACCGATCGTTCGGTTACCAATCGCACCCGGTCCGGTAGCCATTACCAGTGGAATCAAACCAGCGATGAACGCAAATGATGTCATCAAGATCGGACGGAAACGGATTGCCGCTCCTTCAATGGCAGCCTGTGCTACAGGAATTCCTTCTTCCGCTTTTTTCTGAACGGCAAATTCCACGATCAATACGGCATTTTTACCTAATAGACCAATCAACATCACCATTGCTACCTGAGCATAAATATTGTTTTCTAATCCTAATAATTTCAAACATAGGAAAGCCCCGAAAATACCCGTCGGCAACGATAAAATTACCGGCAACGGAAGAATGAAACTTTCATACTGTGCAGATAGAATTAAATAAACGAATCCTAAACACACTAAGAAAATGAATACCGCTTCATTTCCACGACTTACCTCATCCTTGGAAATACCTGCCCAGTCTATCCCAAAACCTCTCGGAAGCGTTTTATCCGCAACTTCTTTGATTGCTGCAATCGCCTGTCCGGAACTGTACCCCGGAGCCGGAGTTCCACTTACCTCTGAAGAGTTATACATATTATGTCTCGTGATCTCCGATAAACCATACACTTTTTCCAAATGCATGAAATCTGAATACGGAACCATCTGGTCTTTATCGTTTTTCACATACAACTTCAATAAATCCGTCGGTAAGGCACGATATTGAGGTCCTGCCTGAACAATTACCTTATAGGGTCTGTCGAAACGGATGAAACTCGTCTCATAGTTGGAACCAATTAAAGTTGATAAATTGTCCATCGCATTTTCGATCGTTACTCCTTTTTGCTCGGCAAGGTCGTTATCTACTCTCAACATATACTGAGGGAAACTCGCAGAATAGAATGTAAATGCAGATCCCAGTTCAGGACGTTTTTTCAGTTCCTTTACAAAATCGTTACTTACCTGCTCCATTTTGTGATAATCTCCACTTCCCGCTTTATCCAAAAGACGAAGCTCAAAACCACCTGCAGCACCATAACCCGGAATTGACGGCGGCTGGAAGAATTCTATATTTGCACCCGGAATATTTTTAGCTTTTTCTTCAAGTTTTTCAATGATTTCCGCGGCGGATTCTTTACGGTCTTCCCAGCTTTTAAGGTTAATCAAACAAGTACCGGAGTTGGAACCTGTACCTTCTGTAAGAATCTCATAACCAGCCAATGAAGAAACAGACTGTACTCCGTCAATATCTTCAGATTCTCTTAATAATTCCTTTGCAATCTGGTTGGTTCTCTCTAATGTTGAGCCCGGCGGCGTCTGGATAATCGCATAAATCATCCCCTGATCTTCCGCAGGAATAAACCCTGATGGAAGTGAATTGCTCAGGAAGAATGTAGCAGCACAGAAAGCTAATAATAAAGGCAAAGTGATTGTTTTTTTCTTTACCGTTTTATTCAGCATTCCTTCATATTTATTGGCTCCTTTTGTAAATAATCCGTTGAATTTATCAAGGAAAATAGTGATTGGAGTTCTTCTTTTTGCTTTTCCGTGGTTATTTTTTAGAATTAAAGCACATAAAGCCGGAGTCAGTGTCAAAGCTACAACCCCTGAAAGGATAATCGCAGAAGCCATTGTAATGGAGAACTGACGATAGAAAACCCCAACCGGACCGGACATAAATGCAATCGGAATAAATACGGATGCCATTACCAAGGTGATTGCAATAATCGCCCCGCTGATTTCATGCATTGCTTCTTCTGTTGCCTTTAATGGAGACAAATGTTTCTCTTCCATCTTGGCGTGAACGGCTTCAATAACAACAATCGCGTCATCGACCACAACCCCGATTGCCATTACGAGGGCAAATAGCGAGATCATGTTTAATGTAATTCCGAAGGCGGACATTACAGCGAAAGTTCCCACCAACGACACCGGAACCGCTAAAGCCGGAATTAATGTTGAACGCCAGTCTCCCAAGAACAAGAATACCACGATTGCTACCAAAACGAAGGCTTCAAATAGTGTGTGAACTACCTTTTCGATGGATGCATCTAGGAATCTTGATACATCATAACTGATATCGTAGTGCATTCCTTTCGGGAAAGTTGTTTTCTGCAATTCTGCCATCAAAGATTTTACGTTTTTGATAACGTCACTTGCGTTGGAACCATACGATTGTTTTACCGTGATCGCAGCAGAAGGTTTACCATTCAATGTAGAATAAATATCATACATTGAAGAACCGAATTCGATATCGGCAACATCTTTCAGTCGGATAAATTCTCCGTCTGGTTTTGCTTTAAGGATAATATTTCCGTAATCCTTTTCATTATTGAAACGACCCGGATATTTTAAAATATATTCAAATGACTGCGAACGCTTTCCGGAACTTTCCCCTGTTTTTCCGGGAGATGCTTCCAAACTCTGTTGATTCAACGCTTCCATTACTTCGTCTGCCGAAATGCTGTAAGCCGTTAATCTGTCCGGTTTAAGCCAGATACGCATTGCATATTCTCTTGTTCCTAGGATATCCGCGAAACCAACTCCGCTTACCCTTCTCAATTCGGACATCACGTTGATATCGGCATAGTTGAAAAGGAATTTCTGGTCAGCTTTAGGATCATCACTATACAAGTTAATATACATCAACATGTTAGGTTCTTCACGGGTAATTTTCACCCCTTCACGAACTACCAAAGGCGGCAATTTATTAACCACCGAAGATACACGGTTTTGCACGTTTACGGCTGCTACGTTCGGGTCTGTTCCCAAGTCGAAAACTACCTGAATAGAAGCTTCCCCGTCGTTTCCTGCGTCGGAAGTCATATATTTCATTCCCGGCACCCCATTTAAACCTCTTTCCAATGGAATAACCACGGATTTAATCAACAATTCGTTGTTGGCTCCCGGATATTCTGCGGTGATGTTTACTTTTGGCGGTGAAATGGACGGAAACTGTGTCACTGGAAGTTTTACCAAAGACAAGACTCCCATAAATACGATAATCAAAGAGATTACGATAGACAGAACAGGTCTGCGAATGAATTTCTTAAACATAAAAATAATATCAATTATTAATGATGAATGATAAATGATGAATTTGAACAGTTTTGATGATCAATGATCACTTATCAGTTATCGTATTCTACTCTGCTTTTAATTTCAATGATTGAAGAACTTTTTTCGGATCCTGAGCTTTAACCTGAACTTTCTGATCGTCTTTCACTTTCTGAACTCCCTCCAACAAGATTCTGTCTCCTGTGGACAATCCTGAACCCACAACATAAACATCCGGAAGCTCATAAGCCACCTTAATATTTCTGGATTTTGCCACTCCGTTTTTATCCACTACAAAAACATACTTCTGATCCTGAATTTCGTAGGTTGCTTTTTGAGGAATAATTAAAGCGTTTTTCAATGGCAAAGTCATTCTTACCTTTCCTGTTTCTCCGTTTCTCAATAATTTTGCCGGGTTTGGGAACTTAGCTCTGAACGCAATATTTCCTGTTTCGCTATCAAATTCACCTTCAATGGTCTGAACTTCTCCTTTTTGTGGAAAAATATCTCCGTTTGCCATCACCAAAGAAACCTGATTGCTTCCTCTTGATGCTGCATTGGTCTGATAAGAAAGGTATTCCGGTTCTGAAACGTTGAAATACGTATAAACATCGTTGTTATCAGAAAGAGAGGTCAATAAGTCCCCTTCATCCACCAAACTTCCCAGTTTCAAAGGAATTCTGTCGATAATCCCTGAAAAAGGAGCTTTAATATCTGTAAATGACAAGTGTATCTGTGCCAATTTAGCTTCTGCATTTGCCGCATCCAATTTAGCTTTTGCCATTGCTCTTTCGTTTTTGGAAACGATGTTGTTACTGGCTAATGTACTCGCATTTTTTAGTTCAATCGTAGCCTGGGCAACTTCTGCCTGGGCCTTCAGCAACTCTGCCTGATATAATTTCGGCATAATTCTGAACAATGTCTGACCCTGATGAACAAACTGACCCTCGTCTACGAAAATCTTCTCCAGGAAGCCTTTCTCCTGTGCACGAACTTCGATGTTCTTTACAGATCTGATCTGAGCCACATATTCTTTGTCAATCACCGTATCCATTACTACCGGACTGGTTACAGGATAAACTGCAGCTTCTTCTTTTTCTTCTTTTTTCTTGTTACAACCTGTGAACAATAAAAGACTGCTTAGCGCAATGCTTGCGACAACTCTTTTAATCATAATTTCTAGAGTTTATGTAAATCGTTAATGTTTTAAATATGAAAATGGTAATAAGAGAATTTGCGGTGTGATGATTACCAACAAAGCACAACGCATGACATTCCTGCTGAAAAACCAGCAGCAACTAAAATTCGAAAAATGCAGTTTAAATTCTGATAGAACGTATCAGAATGAATCTTTTCACTGAGGAAAAGTCTGATAAAAAGCCATGAATAGAAGGCTTAAGTTTTTTGAAACTTTTTAACCCAAAAATATATACCAATGTGAAAACACTGGCAAAAACAACCATTGCCTCAAACGTATCAGACAGCTGGAAATCATCTTCAGCAAGTTCTAATGAATAAGCATTGCTTATATCATCTGGGGTCTGCTGTATCGAAAGTTTTTCGTAGGTCTGATTGAGTCGGTTTGCTCTTTTAGGTAAATTATGAGAGGAATGAGTATAGTCATTTCTTAAAGTTTTGACATTGATCTTGCTTTCCACTACGAATAGCAGAAAAAGACTGGTCAAAAAATATACTATATAATTCCTCATAATTTGAAGGCACAAATGTAAGTCTTAGTTTGTATACATTTTGAAACAATTTCATGACAAATGACATATATTAACAATATTTAACTTTCCTTTAAATATGCTGAATAAAACCAACTGAATTACGAAGGACAAAATCCCAATAAAGAGAATTATTATTTTAAATTTGATTTTCAGTATTTTATATTTTAAATCTTATAAAAACGCTTTAAAAACAGAAGAATTTATAAAAAAAACAGAGAATCATAAGATATTTAAAAATTAAAAAAATCGATTATTTTAAAAACAACCATATAATTTATAATAAATTAACAGATTTTATCTAGAAAAGTAATAA
This sequence comes from Chryseobacterium sp. Y16C, assembly GCF_022488405.1. Taxonomy (NCBI): domain Bacteria; kingdom Pseudomonadati; phylum Bacteroidota; class Flavobacteriia; order Flavobacteriales; family Weeksellaceae; genus Chryseobacterium; species Chryseobacterium sp. Y16C. The sequence goes on along the minus strand of NZ_CP092711.1, from coordinate 3,988,841 downwards.
CTTTGCCAAACAAATCACACCAATGAAACACACAAAAACAAATTATTATGAAAAAAAAGGTTCTATTTTCAATATTCTTCATTCTTGCACTTACCGCCATCTCATGTAAGCATTCTACAAAAGAAAATGAAATCGTAGCTACAAAACCTTCTGTGGAAATAGCTAAAGACAGTATTACCAGAGCTACTTTTGTAGATGATTTTGGAGATCAGATGGAGGTGATGATCAATCATACTCAAAGCACAGCCAAAGTATTTCTTAATGGGAAAACGTATGAGATAAAAAAAGTTGATGAGCTTCCGGAATATACAGCAGCCAATGAAGAATACCAATATTCTGATATTCACGGAAATATAACATTTCTAAAAAAGGACGCGGATATGGTTTTGTTTCATTACAAAAAGAATAAGGAAAACGGCCAGACAAAAATGGCTTCTTACTAACAATGACCATTTCAATTTAAAATATATAATATGAAAAATCTACACAACTACATTATTATTTTCATCTTATCAATATTTCTTTTTTCTTGTAATACTGCAAAGCAGTCATCTAAAAATGATATTACAGGAAAAACATGGAAACTTACCGAACTCAATGGAAGGCCTATTCAGCTTAAAAATCCTAAAAACAATCCTTATTTCAAACTTAACACGAGCGATATGAGGTATGAAGGGCATGCCGGATGTAATGGTATCGGAGGAACCTTTGAAATAAAGCCGGACATTATGCGTATAAAATTCAACCAGGGAATGTCTACAATGATGGCTTGTGAAGATTTGGAAACTGAACAATTATTTTCAAAAGCTCTGTTAGCTGCAGATAATTATTCTGTAAACGGTAATATCCTTACTCTTAACAAGGCAAGAATGGCTCCTTTGGCGAAGTTTGTTCTCAGCAATTAACACAAAATTCATATATAGTAAAATATCGAGACATTACTGCCTCGATATTTTTTATTTTAATCTGTGAATCTTTCCCGACTCACTTCAGTTGGCAATGGGGAATTGTTTTCCATAAAATCATATAATACTTTGGAAAAATAGCATCCATTTAATATTCCTCTTGCTCCCAATCCGTTAAACACAAACATATTTGGGTGCTCAGTATGTACTCCTATAATAGGCCTTCTATCTTTTACGGTAGGCCGGAATCCGAAATTAACTTTTTTTATTTCAAAATCATAAGGATAAAATTCAGCTAAACCATTCGTTAATTGTTGTATGGCAGAATCATCTATATGGCTATGAAGTTGTTCCCGATCATAAGTCCCTCCATAAAAATACAAATCATTTTCTAATGGAAATAAAAAGTGTTTCTTTTTAATCGTAATATTCTGGGCTAAAGCTTTGGATAATTTAACTTTGATATGATGTCCTTTATTCGCATTCACAGGAATATCTGAAAAAAAAGGATTTTCCTTCACTCCCATCCCTTCACAAAAAATAATTTTTTTGAAATTAAGCTCTTTGTAAACAGATTTTTCGGTATTCACTTGGGAATAATCGAATTTTTCTTTGATCAGTTGTGATCTTTTTTCAAGAAAATCAAATATACCCATGAAAAATCCATTAACATTAAGTCGGGCAGATTGGTTTACCTTTCCTGTATTAAAATCGTTTTTTACACCCTCTATGTGATCAAAATTTTTATCTAAAAAATTAATCAGGTCTAAATTTTCAGATTTCTTTAACCAAAGCTTCTGTTCATTTTCGTCATGAAAAATCCTGTGGATAGGAGCTTCTATTAAATAATTTTTTCCCGTATAAGTTTCAATCTCCTTTAATGAATCTTTTAAAAAATCTATTTGTTCCTGAGCTTTCCAAAAAGTAGTAAATTTCTTTAAAACCACCGGATTAATAATGCCAGCAGAAATCTGCGACGCACTTTTTTTCCCTTCAGAGAACATCACAAAAGATTTATTGTTTTTAATCAATTGATGCGCTAAAAAAACACCTGCATATCCGTCACCAACAATTATATAGTCTACATTTTTCATATTAAAATCTTCTTAAAAGGCTTCAACTTCTACGTACTTGCTTCATCATTTCCATTTATAACAAAGGGTACAATTTCAGAATAAAAAAACCTGAGTAAAAATACTCAGGTTTTTTATATGAATCAAATGAAATATTAATAATTCCACAATTCGTTTTCCATTTCAAGAATCTGTCCTTTGATTCTATCACTTTCTTCAATTTGTTCTTCAGCATTTCTAGGGACATAATCCTTAATGCTTCCGTCTCCTAAGCCGCTTGATGACTTATAGATTACAGAAGAGAATCTTCTTGCGTTAATGATATCATCGAAAGACAAATCAGCTGCTGAATTCTTTCTGTTGAAAACATAATTATTTGCTAAAATATCTCTTGCTTTTGGATAGTATACCCAGAATAGATCAATCAATTCATCTTTACCAGCAATTGCTTTTCCTTCAGCATCATAAACTCCTTGAACAGCAGGATCTGGTCCCATCGCAGCAATACCAAGAGGTCTGTACTTCATTTGACCATCTCTCTTGTCAATGAACCACATACCCATAATTTTCAACACTTTAACTTTATCAGTTGTTGTTTGAAAATAATCAGTGTACTCCTTTTTTTCCTGCTCAGTTAATTGTCTTCCAGACTGTAAAATATCAATTGCAGCATCGTTTAGAACTACTTTTTCAAGTCTTTTCTTGATTCCTTCAGGAGAAAGTTTTGTAGTGAAGTCCTCATCATCATATACTTCCTCTATTTGACCGCTCAATGCAGCATCTAATAATATTTGATATAGAGATCTTGTATTTTTTGACAAAAGACCGTTAGGATTATCATAGTAGAATGGCTGATTGATTTTATCATTCAAATCTATAATTTCCCATACAAACATACTTTTTAATACGTCTTTATCATCTACAAAACCGTACTCTAGTGGCTTTACTTTATTACTAATAACAGTATCTCCCACTTTTCTCATATTTTCAGCTCTCATCTGTCTGAATTCTTCCGGAGAAGAAGCATTTAGAATAGTCTGAGATAATGCAAACCCAGAAACTAGAACTAAAAGACTGCTAATATATTTTTTCATAATAATTGCTATTTAAACTTATGGAACATGTATAATAATTGGAGTGATTCTCTTAATAGGTCCTTCCAATCCTTGAGCTGTCGCCTTTATTTCAATAATTGATACATCATCACCCGGTCTAACATTTTTCAACAATCCTGCAGCGTCTTGTAACGAATTTCCTTTTACAAGCATTGCTGCTCTACCTGGAATTCTTACCATAAACTCAGTTACTGTAAATGATACAGGGAAATCAAAGTCAGGAATTGCTGCTTGAACAGTCTGATTTTGAATAGACGTAGCCGGCATCGTCAATACATTTTGGCCTCTCATTTGTCCTTGAGGTGGCGGTACATTTTTAATTCTGTATTCAAATACTTGAGATACAACTTTACCGCTAGGTTCTTTACCTGATAAGGTCAATTTAACAACATTTCCAGCCTGTGGTTTTACAATCCATTTACCAGGACCAGTACTTCTTACTAAAGCACCAGGAGCAGATAAGCTAAGTTTAGAGTTATCAGCACCTAAGATAGATCCAGATACCGGGTTTTCCAAACCTCTATACATTACATTCATCTTATCAGCAGAAAGTAATAATCCTTTTTCAAGTTTTACTTCTTGCGGACCTGCGATTACATTATAAGTATGAGTCCAAGTGAAAGGTTGTGCTTTTCCGCTAGCATCAGTTAATGTAATTACACCACCAATTTTGTGTTCTCCTAATCCTCCAGTATTTAAAGGAAGGAATCCTTTACCATTCTCCTGTCTGCTAACACCACTGATGTTAATCTTATTACTATTAGAATAGTTACCTAACATTACAACAGCTTCAGCTTTATTACCTGCAACGATATCCGTTGGGGCAGAAACAATAGCTTCATAACTAGTAAATTTGATACTCGCATCTACTTTCTCCTGAAGCATTAACGCCAATGCATCAGACTGTACGTTTCTTGCATCATTCTGAATAATTCCTAAGTTAGAAATCGCTGCAATAAGCGGTTGGTGATAGAATTTATTCTGAAACCAAGTCTTCCCGTTCGGAGATTTTCCTTGAGGATATTCTGCAATTAAAGAAGCGTTTGCTCTTTCAACCAATTTTGCCAACTGTGGACTTCCTCCAAATGTAGCGTTGATATAATTTCTTACATCATCAATTTTAGCTTTTAATGCCAAAGCTTTTTTTGACGGACTGTTTTCGTCTCCTCCGTTGAAGAAGTATTCTGTAGTCGCTTCATTATTATTCAATGCAGAGAAGTTCTCACTTACATCCATGTCTTTCCCGCTCTCATCTTTATCGTGGAATTCTGAATGTTTTTTAAGTGTAGTTTTTACTTCTTCTGCTTCTTTTACCAAACCATCAATTTTATCTCTCAATATTTGATATTGTGCCCAAGGTTCTGCATAAGTATCAGGAACCTGCTGAGCTTTAGCCTCAAGTGTCTTTTCGAAGATATCCTTGTTCTTTTGTTCCGTTAAATTACGGGTTTGGTTAAGAGATATTGTAGAGTCATAAAACGACCTGATAATTTCAACATCAATGTTTAGGGCCATCATCGCGATGAACACCAAATACATTAGGTTGATCATCTTCTGACGTGGAGTCTGTTTTCCTTTTGCCATTCTCTTTTCTTTTGTTTGATTAAATAATTAAAATTTAGAAATGGTTAAGAAATTAAGACTTCATCGCAGTTAACATACCGCCATAAACTCTATTCAAATTATTTAAATTAGACGTTAAGCCTTGTAACTCTTGGTTGAATTTTTCAGATTGTTCAGCAGATTTTTGCATATCTTCAACATATTTGTTTGCAAATTCTGATTGTCTCTTTCCGCTTTCCAACTGCATTGCGTAAAGAGCATTCATACTTTCCATATGTTGAGCAGCTTTATTCAACTGTTCATTATATTTATGAGTAGAAGCAGATACGTCTACTGTTTGGTTGATCTGATCTACAGAGTTTGAAAATTTATCGATTCCTGCTCTTAATCTATCAAATAGTTGAACATCAAGTTTAGCATCCTGTAACATTTTGTCAAGTTTACCAGAAAGCGAGTTTTCAAGTTCTGCTATATGATTATTATTTCTGGTAGAAACATTAGAATGTAACGGGTTAGGATTTGCATGCTTATCTAATAATTCAGGATAAACATTCTCCCAAGCATAAGACTCTTCATTTTTCGGTGGGTCGAAGGCAAAAATGATGAAGATGATAGCTTCAGTAATAAGTCCTACTGTAAGAGCAATATTACCATTGATAGGTCCCAGTGTAATGTGAGTAATTTTAAGCCAAGCTCCAAGAATTACAATTGCAGCACCGAATGAATAGAAGAAATTCATCCAAGCATCTTTAGTCTTAAACATATAAGTTAGTTTTTTTTAATGTTAGTGTAAATTAGTTTTATTGGTTTTTATCTGTTTATCTTTCTTGGCTTTACTGCAGCTTCAGGGATATCCTGTACTGTTCTAAATCCAATATAACTTCTTGCAGAATCTTTTCTTTCCCAATCTCTCATACCTGTCATCAACATATACCCTACATCTTTCCAAGAACCTCCTCTTACAGATTTTCTAGTATCTGATTTATCTTTAGTAGATGGGTTAAGCGTAGATGTAAACACTGCAGATGAATTATTGTATCCTGATTCTGTCCATTCAGCTACGTTTCCAGCCATATCATATAACCCGAATCCGTTCTTTTTGAATTTCTTTACAGGAGCAGTGTATGTATAAGTACCTTTTTTCTCATCCTCCATGTAATTACCTCTTTTTGGCTTGAAGTTTGCAAGATAACAACCTCTGTCATCCATTAAATAAGGCCCTCCCCAAGGATAAGCTGCATTTTCTTTTCCTCCTTTTGCAGCATATTCCCATTCAACTTCTGTAGGAAGTCTGAAAATCAAAGGTCTTTGCTTTCTTCTTTTTAAGCTTTCGTTGTAATCAGATTTTAATTTAGTTCTGAAGTTACAATAAGCTCTTGCCTGATCCCAAGTTACTCCAACTACAGGATAGTCTTTATATGCCTTATGCCAGAAGTATTGTTCAAATAATGGCTCGTTATAAGTAAAGTGAAAATCTTTTACCCAAACTGTTGTATCAGGATAAATTGCAATACTTTCTCTTTTTAAATAATTTGCTCCTCTCTCATTATCCGCAATCGCTGCATCTGTATCTCCCCACTGATAAGTATACTTTAATTTACTTACATCCAGGATTCTTTCGTTTCCAACTCTAGAAGAAGCTGGCAAATACATCGATTCTAAAACCTCTGCATATTCTACATCCGGATACTTTGAGGTATTCCAGTGCAATGGAATTTTCCAGTCTAATTTCTTACTTGCATCGTAAGTGTCGTCATTTCCGCCACCCTGGCCTTCTAAATATTCTTGATATGGTGTTAAGTTGTCTTCTTTTTTAGCTAAATAAGCATAGTCTCCGATACTAGCTCCTTTACCTTTTCCATCACCTCCTTCACCAGCTGCTTCAGCAAGTAATGTTCTAGCGATAGAGTCTCTTACATAATTAATGAACAGTCTGTATTCTGCATTAGTAGTTTCAGCTTCATCCATGAAGAACGAAGAAACTGTTGTGGTTTTCAATGGTGCTTTCTCAGCAGAATTTGTTGGATCCTGATCTGCCATACCCGCAATAAACGAGCCTGCAGGAATCGCAACCATACCATACGGTCTTTCCGCAACAAATGATTTTGCTTTTTCTCTTGGTATCAATTCTCCTTTCGTTCCTGGTTTCCCTACAGAAGAAGTACCACCACCTGAACAAGATACCGACGCTACTGACGCAGACAATAATAAAAGAAATATCCTTTTCATGTTAATTTTTATAATTAAGCCGTAAATATATAATTTTTTTAAGAAACTTTTAAGATTTTTTTTGAAATAACGGAAGAAATCTAAATTTATTTTATTTACACCAAATTTTTATTCCACAGTTACAGATTTTGCAAGGTTTCTTGGCTGGTCTACATTTGCTCCTCTATACACTGCAATATAATATGCTAATAACTGTAAAGGTACTGATGCAACGATGGGTGAAAAGCATTCTGAGGTTTCAGGGATTTCAATAACATAATCTGCCATTTCACTTACTTGAGTATCTCCTTTATTCACAACAGCAATAATTTTTCCTTTTCTTGCTTTAATTTCCTGAACATTGCTTACAATCTTATCATAATGTCCCTTCTTAGGAGCAATAATAACGATTGGCATATTTTCATCAATTAAGGCAATCGGACCATGTTTCATCTCTGCAGCAGGATATCCTTCTGCATGAATATAAGAGATTTCTTTTAACTTCAATGCCCCTTCTAATGCTGCAGGATAGTTATATCCTCTTCCTAAATACAGGAAGTTGGTAGCATTTACAAAGTCTTTTGCAATATTTTGAACTAGCTCATGTGTTGAGCTTAAAACATCTTCAATTCTTTTAGGAATAGCCTCTAACTCGGCAATTAAGCTCATGAAATCTGCGTTTCCTAAGTTTCCGTTATGTTTACCTAACTTAAATGCTATTAAAGTAAGAATGGTTAACTGCGCAGTAAAAGCTTTTGTAGAAGCAACTCCGATTTCAGGACCTGCATGGGTATATGAACCTGCATCAGTAATTCTTGCAATAGAAGAATCAACAACATTACAAATACCATATATAAATGCTCCTTTTTCTTTAGCTAATTTTAAAGCGGCCATAGTGTCCGCAGTTTCCCCTGACTGAGAAATTGCAATTACAACGTCTTTATCGGTAATGATTGGGTTTCTATATCTGAATTCCGAAGCATATTCTACTTCAACCGGGATTCTCGCATATTCTTCAATTAAATATTCACCGATAAGACCAGCATGCCAAGATGTACCGCAAGCAATAATGATGATTCTGTTTGCGTTTTTAAACCTTTCAATATGATCCCAGATTCCTGCCATTTTGATAACGCCTTCATCTACAAGAAGTCTCCCTCTCATTGTATCATGGACAGATTTTGGCTGTTCGAAAATTTCTTTCAACATGAAATGTTCATACCCTCCTTTTTCTATCTGCTCTAAACTTAATTTAAGCTCCTGAATTTCAGGCTCAATTTTAGAATTATCATTGATAGTTCTTATGTCTACTCCATTTTCCAACGAAATGGTAGCCATGTGCCCTTCTTCCAGATAAATTGCTTCTTTTGTAAATTCTACAAAAGGTGAGGCGTCAGAAGCAATAAAATATTCGTTTTCACCAATACCGATTGCTAAGGGAGACCCTAATCTTCCAACTACTAATATCCCTGGAAAATCCTCATGCATTACTGTAATAGCATATGCACCATATACTTCATTAAGTGCATACCTTACTGCAGTAGGAAAATCCATTTCTGAATTTAAATCCATAAAATACTGGATAAGATTTACTAAAACTTCTGTATCGGTCTCCGATTTGAAGTTGAAACCTTTTTCAGTAAGCATTGTTTTAATAGTATCATAGTTTTCAATAATACCATTATGGACAAGTGCAATCTTATTATTATTTGAAAGGTGAGGGTGGGAATTTCTATCACTAGGAACACCATGTGTAGCCCAACGAGTATGCCCCATACCTATTTTAGCGGTACCTTTCAATGCCTCAGAAATCTTTACTAAATCATCTACTTTCCCTTTAGTTTTCTCAACTTCAAATTTATTGTTACCATCTTCTAAGACAATTCCAGCACTGTCATATCCTCTATATTCTAATCTTCTAAGACCGTTGATAACAATATCATACGCATCCTGAAACCCTGTATATCCTACTATTCCGCACATATTTTTCTCGTGTTTTTATATGTATTTTATTTTTTACTGTGAACAACTAAAAGTTGTATCTTTTTATCACTAAATGATGGATCATTTCCAATCAAGACAACTCTTTCTGGTGAAAAAGTTCTTTGTGTATACTTCGGACCAGCTAAAACTGCTGAAGATGTAGGGGTGAAATTCCCTAAATCGATTTTAAAATATTTATCTGCGTAGCCTTCTCCAGTTTCAACAATATCTTTCAAAGATTTTGTAATTGTAAAATCATAATGTGTAGGATTTTTATCTAAATCGTATACTTTATATACCGCAAAATTTAGAGAACCGCTTAAATTTAGCATATCTGTTGTAAATGCAGTTGTTTCTTTACCATTAGCATCTTTGTCTTTTTGTATTATGGTAAAAGAATCGGCCCCTGGTCTTTCGTACTGACTCGCTAAATTAGAGTATCCGTTATTCCAACTTGGATCAGAATAAATTCTGATTCTAGCTCCAATAATTGCCGCTTTATTGTCCTGATACAATTTCTTCAAATCCTTAATAGTATTTTCCGGAATTCTTATCCCAATTGAAGGGCCTCCCATTCCTTGAACATATAATTTAGCATCTCCTTTTTCTTTATCTCCAATAACAAAATTCTTAAATTCTGTATCCGTTCTATCATATTCATAATGGCCAATATGAGTATTAGCCGCCCCCATCGTAAATTTATACGTAGATTGAGGTCTTGTAGTTGTACCATTTTCTGTTTTGTCATTCTTATAGTACATGATCAACTCTATATCATCAGGATTAAATTGAAATAAATATCCATCGCTCTCTGCAACAGAAATCTTTAATCCTCTAAAATATCTGATAAAATTAGAAACATCCTTAAGATCAGAAGAACTTGCATGGTCTATAATTTTAGTTTGAAAGAAAGTTGCTTTCAAAGGTATTCTTAGTCCAACAGCTGAAGATGTATATATTGAGGTTCCATCAGAATCTTTAGTAATAGTAACCGAATTCACATTACCATTAAATACTTTGCTTCCAAGTTCTTCCGAAAAAGATGCAAAATTTTGATTTGAGTATGCTATATCATTTTGCCCGTTAAGAAAATCCTGAACTTCATTTACTTTAATTGTAAATTGAGGAGTAGCTCCATTTATTTCAGTTTTCCCATATTTATAAACAGGATAAGTATTCACAACTTTTTTAGCTTCAATATCACCAAATTTATATCCATTATCTTCTTCGGTAGTTGTAAGTAATGATGTATCATAAATCGGTTTTACAACTAACACTACAGAATCAACCGTTGCATTTGTTCCAAAATCCGGACTATAGCTTGGTAGACGTAACTGTGTTAAATAAGATGCCCTTTGCATTCCAAACTGACCTTCTTTAAAAGCTCCTAATACGGCTTTTCTCGTAGAACCAATAATCGTATACATTGTAGATGCATCACTGCGAATACTGTCGTTGTTATCAATATTATAAGCAATAACATCATAAGGTGTTTCATTCCCCTGGGCTGCATCATTTAAAAATAATTGTTCTCCCAAAGCATCTGTTTCAGGTTCACAATTGTATAATAATACACTTCCAAAAATCGCCATAAATAAAATGGCGAAAGTTCTTTTAATAGTATAAGTCATTAAAATGTGTTTTTTAATAAAGTTGATTGATAGAATCTACATCAAGATACTCAGATTTTGATGTACCAGTTTCATTGAAAGCCTTATCTAATTCATCGTTTAAGAATTCATCTCCTTTAACAATTGAATCTACATAGTTCATACTTTCAATTACAACATTCTGAATGGTTGGATTTTCCAATGCCTTTAATCCTGAAATATTATCAAATTTAAGCTTATCTTCAATATTACCACTCAAAGCAGCATCTTTCTCATTGTATAAAGAAAGAACTATTTTAGCATCTTTAAAGTATGCATCAGTTTCGTAATACGTTTTAAGATAAATAGGAACAAAAGAGGACATCCATCCGTTTAAGTGAATAACATCCGGAACCCAGTTTAATTTTTTAATGGTTTCTATAACCCCTCTTGCAAAAAAGATTGCTCTCTCGTCATTGTCATCGAAAGGATTTCCTTCATCATCAAAATAATATTGCTTTCTTTTAAAATATTCTTCATTATCTATAAAATACACCTGAAGTCTTTCCCCGGGAAGAGAAGCTACCTTAATAATAAGAGGCTGATCTAAATCATTGATAATAATATTCATTCCTGAAAGACGAATAACCTCATGAAGCTGAAACTTCCTTTCACTTATTTGTCCAAATCGTGGCATAAAAACTCTTACATCATTTCCTTCCTGGTGCATCTTAAGTGCCATTTTGTTTACCACTGTTGCTAAATTTGTATCTTCCTGATAAGGGTACATTTCTGTGGTAATGTACAGTATCTTTTGATTCGGCATAAACTTCTATCTAATTTTTGTAAAAATGCTTTAATGTGCAAAATTACAAAAAAACATCCAACATTATTTTAATTAACATTTTTTTACGATAATTCCTTTTTTTAAATTATCAAAACCACACGGGGTTATATGATATTTTTAGTATTTTTGAAATACTATTATAATAAACTATGGAAGTTTTAAAAAATAAGAAAACACTTCAGGATTTCATTGAAAGACAGAAAGAAATGGGTAAAAGAATAGGCTTTGCCCCTACTATGGGCGCTTTGCATAACGGACACCTTTCTCTTTATGAAGAAGCAAGAAAAGAAAATGACCTTGTCATTTCTTCAATTTTTGTAAATCCCACTCAATTTAACAATCCTGAAGACCTTGAAAAATATCCACGAGATATAGATCGGGACATTTTGATCCTACGGAATTCAGGATTGGTGGATGCTGTTTACATCCCTGAAGTTTCTGATATCTATCCCGAAAAGACAGAAAGTCAGCACTACGACTTTGATGGATTGGAAAACGAAATGGAAGGAAAATCCCGGCCGGGACACTTTGACGGGGTAGGAACCGTTGTAGAAGAGCTTTTCAGACAGATACAACCCGACAATGCTTATTTTGGCGAAAAAGACTTTCAACAGTTAGCCATTATCAAAAAATTGGTTGAAAAGAAAAAGCTTCCCATTAAAATAAAAGGAGTGCCCATTTACAGAGCGAGTAATGGTTTAGCATTAAGCTCAAGAAATCAAAGACTGCACGAAGACAGAAGAGAAGCCGCAAAGATCATTTATGAAACATTAAAAAAGGTAAATAACTGGTTCAAAGAGATTACAATATCTGAAATTAAAGAAAAAGTACAGGACATCTTTGATGATCAACAAGGTATGCAGCTTGAATATTTTTTAATTGCAGATGAAGAAACTTTACAAGAAACGGAAACTTTTCAAAAAGATCGAAGTTTCAGAGCTTTTATAGTCGTTATGGTAGATGGTGTGAGGTTAATTGACAATATGCACCTCTCTTAAATATTACAATTTATTTCCAATATATGATAGGCATCACTTTTAGTGATGCTTTTTTATATCTTTATTAATAAAGTTAAACAACATAGTTTACATTTATCAAAATATAAAAAAAATCAAAGGCTTCTTACGAAGCCTTTGAAACACCAAATCACAAAATATTAATATGAAAAAAATTTACTTTTCAGTAAACTTGTGACCCGGCTGGGATTCGAACCCAGGACCCATACATTAAAAGTGTATTGCTCTACCAGCTGAGCTACCGAGTCGGTCACTTCATCTACAAATTACATTTCAAAATGTTTTTTGTTTTTAAGCGGTGCAAAGATACGATATTTTTTGTCTTTGCAAAATTTATTTTTAAAAATCAAAGGCTTCTTACGAAGCCTTTGAAACACCAAATCACAAAATATTAATATGAAAAAAATTTACTTTTCAGTAAACTTGTGACCCGGCTGGGATTCGAACCCAGGACCCATACATTAAAAGTGTATTGCTCTACCAGCTGAGCTACCGAGTCGGCCACAATTGTAATGATAAATATAAAAATAATTCTAATAAATCATATCAATTATTTCAATTTTCTGCAGTGTGCCTGCGACTGGACTCGAACCAGCACATCCTTAGGAAACCACCCCCTCAAGATGGCGTGTCTACCAATTTCACCACGCAGGCAATAAATTACAAAAGTCTAGTAATTTTCTTGCTAGTGACCCGGCTGGGATTCGAACCCAGGACCCATACATTAAAAGTGTATTGCTCTACCAGCTGAGCTACCGAGTCGGCCACTTTATTATCGATTAACACTGTGATAATGTCCCTCGTTTTTAGTGGTGCAAAGATATGAGTTTTTTCTTTATCTCAAAACTTTTTCGCAAATTTGTTTAAAAAAAATTCATGATAATTTCACTTGTTGGATACATGGGAAGTGGCAAATCTCACATTTCCAAAATATTAAGCGAAAAACTCAATTTTAAATTAATTGATCTTGATAAAGAAATTTCCAGGCGCAACAAATTAACAATTCCTGAAATCTTCGAAAAAAAGGGAGAAATCTACTTTAGAAAGCTGGAAAGAGAAACTTTGGAAGAAATACTGGCCTCACAGGAGAATGTGATTTTAAGCCTTGGTGGAGGGACTCCGGTTTACTATAATAATATGGAAATTATTAATCACAACTCGAAAAGTGTTTTTTTGAAAGCTTCTGTAGGGACTTTATCCGAAAGACTTCTGAAACAAAAAGAAAAACGTCCTTTGATTGCAAATATTTCTGATGAAAACCTTCCTGAGTTTATTGCTAAACATTTATTTGAAAGAAATGAAGTTTACAATAAAGCGCAAGCCAGTGTAATTACGGATAATAGGACTCCTGAAGACATTGTGGATGAAATAATAGAAAAGCTCTATCTCTAGAGCTTTTATTTTTAATAAGATTAATCTTCATTTTCAGAATCATCATCTCCGGTCTCACCAAAGAATTCATCCCAGTCTGTAAAATCTGTTGCAACATCATTTTCTACATAGTCATCCATATCACGTCGGTCTTTCTTCGTAGGCCTTCCCTCTCCTTTAATCCGGTAATAATCCTGAGACATTTTACGCATTTTTAATAGTTCATACTGCTCTTTATCTGTCACATCTTTTATATGTAAAGGCACTAATTTAGCCCCGATCCTGCTTTTAGGAATCTGGATTACTTTAATTTTATAGTCAATTTGATTTTTACGGATCTTAATTACATCCCCCTCCTTCACCTCCTTAGAAGACTTCACCACCGACTCTCCAATAGAAACTCTGTTTTTTTTAATCTCCTCAGTAGCAATGGTTCTAGTCTTATAAAAGCGAATGCTCCATAAAAATTTATCTATTCTCATATTTTTTTATACTTTTGTCGTTATATTATTTGTAAAGTAATTAAAAGTTTTTTTAATAATGAAAAAAATATTTTTATATATCCTTGCAGGATCCGTGTGCTTTTCTGCATGTAAGAAAGATGATGAGGATAATTCTTTTGTAGAGCCTACTGATGTCAATGTAAGAAATTCTTATGATGAACAAGCCATTCAAAAATTCATGGATAATAATTACTTGGATAGTCAGGGAAATATAAAGGCATTTAGCAGCACAGACGCTAGTGATGATAATGAGAAAAAATTATCTCAACTAAGCCCTCAAACACTTCCTTCAGGTGTTATTTATATTGTAAGAGATGGCGCTCAACCTTCGCCAGGTGTTACAATAGAAACAAATTCTAGTGCGACTAATGCCACTCAAATCAAAACAATGATAAGAGCTAACTATTATATTGCGACGGAAGCGAACGGAGATGTTAATTTTACCACATCAGGTACACTTTTTAATACTATTGATGGAAATGGGTCTCCTTATACTGATCCCTCTTTCTATTACGCGAGAAACTCACTTTTAAGTGACACAAAACCAAGAAGTTACTATGAAATAGAAGGCTTTCAAGAAGGTTTGAAACAATTCCGCGGATACGAAAACACGCCAAATGAGGCACCATATAACTTACAAGGTGTAATAATAGTTCCGTCAAAGGCTGCTTTTGCAAGAGACAGCAACTATTATGGTCTTCAGAATGCATGTTTTGTATTTAATTTCCAAATCTACGATGCCAAAACAAGGCCCGCAGATCAACAATAAAAAAAGCGCTTCAAATTGAAGCGCTTTTTTTATTATCTATTCTTCTAAACCCTTGCTTTTTGTTTTACATTTCCTAAAATATCCGGGAAATACAAGTCCGCTAAGTGATCAAATTCATCACCTCTCATAAACATTGTCGCATCAACTTCTTCATAAGAGCTTCTACCTGCTGCTGCAATCAGTTCATTACATGTATGAAGGGTATTTTTATGGAAGTGATATACTCTTTCCGCTTTATCCGTTACATCAAGCCCTTTAATTAACATTTTATCCTGTGTAGCAACACCTGTCGGGCAATTATTGGAATTACATCTCAATGCTTGAATACAGCCTAAAGAGAACATAAACCCTCTCGCATTATTACACATATCTGCCCCCATTGCAATGGCTCTCAAAATATCAAGACTCGTTAAAACTTTCCCGCTTGCTATAACCCTTAGTTTATCTCTTAAATTATAATTCTTAAGTGTTCGGTTAACAAAGATTAAAGCCGGTTCTAAAGGCATTCCAACCCCATCTGAAAATTCCGGCGGCGCGGCTCCTGTTCCTCCTTCTGCTCCATCAATCGTAATAAAATCCGGATAAATTTTCAATACATTCATCTGCACACAGATATCCTCAAATTCTTTAGTATCACCAATACAAAGCTTAAATCCCACAGGTTTACCACCTGAAAGTTCTCTCAACTGCTGCACAAATCTCAACAGCCCTGCAGCATCAGAAAAAGCACTATGGGAAGGTGGGGAAATTACTGTAACCCCTGGTGTGACGTGACGGATTTTTGCAATTTCAGGTGTATTTTTAACTCCCGGTAAAACTCCGCCATGGCCAGGTTTTGCTCCTTGAGATAATTTTATTTCAACCATTTTTACATTAGGCATAGTTGAATATTTTTTAAATAATTCAGGATTAAATTTTCCTTCTTCATCACGGCATCCGAAATACCCTGTTCCGATTTGCCAGCAAAGATCACCTCCTTCCAAATGATATGGAGAAATCCCTCCTTCACCTGTATTATGATAGAAATTACCTTTTTTTGCGCCTCTATTTAACGAAATTTGTGCTCTGTCGCTCAATGCCCCAAAACTCATCGCAGAAATATTAAATAATGAAGCATGATAAGGCTGTTTACACTGTTCTCCTCCTACCCAAACCCTTGGAAGTTCTTCTTTGGGAGATTTAGCATAAATGGAATGTTTGATTCCTTCATATTTTCGATGATTTACTTCAAGCTGAGTTCCAAAAGCCACAGTATCACTCAAGTTTTTAGCTCGTCTGTATACTGCGGAACGCTGATTTCTGGGAAACGGTTTTCCATCTGTTTCTCGTTCGATGAAATATTGCTGCATTTCAGGTGAAATACTTTCAAAAAAGTACCGAAAATATCCCAAAACCGGAAAGTTCCTTAGAATGGCATGTTTTGACTGATAAGCATTGTAAACTCCCAGTGCATAAATTGCGGATAACAGCGTCGGTATCCAGTAATGTGCTCTTATTAGTATTGCAACAATCCATGTAGCAACAACTAATACAATCCCCCAAGATAAAAACTTATCTCTCATGAATGTAATATTTAAAGTTAAAAATAAATTTAGTGGAAATTTCGCAAAGCGACTAAGCTTTTGCTAAAAAACTTTCGTAAGAAGATTGCACAGAAACCGTGCCATCTGACAGGATTTTTTCTAAATTTAAGAATTCGATTTGATTTACAGAAGCCTGATCAAAGTCTTTTTGGACTCTCACATAGTTTTCTGTGAAACCAAACATTTTACCGTCCTTATTCTCATGCTCCCAAAGAACAGGAAGCGTTTTTCCAAGCTGAGTCTGATAAAATGCCATTTTTTTCTTTTCAGATAAAATTCTCAGCATTTTATTTCTTTTTTTTCTTTCAGGAATAGGAACGAAACCTTCCATTTCTGCAGCCTCTGTATTTTCTCTTTCAGAATAGGTAAATACATGAAGATAAGTAATCGGAAGTTCATTCAGAAAATTATAGGTTTCCATAAATTTTTCTTCGGTCTCTCCCGGGAAACCAACAATTACATCTACACCAATCGCTGCATGAGGCATTACCTCACGGATTTTGTTTACTCTATCACTGTAAAGTTTCGTCAGATAACGACGCTTCATTTTTTTCAGCAAGTCATCACTTCCTGATTGTAGCGGAATATGAAAATGCGGAACAAAGCTTTTACTTTTGGCAACCAGCTCAATACTTTCATCTTTCAGAAGATTAGGCTCAATAGAAGAAATACGGATCCTCTCAATACCATCAACCTGATCTAATTCTGAGATGAGATCTAAAAAGGTATGTTCATGTCTTTTGTTTCCGAATTCACCTTTACCGTAATCACCGATATTGACACCAGTAAGAACAATTTCTTTGATGTCTTTTGCTGCGATTTCTTTTGCATTCTTCAAAACATTTTCAATGGTGTCCGAACGGGAAATCCCTCTTGCCAAAGGAATGGTACAGTAAGTACATTTGTAATCACAGCCATCCTGAACTTTCAGGAACGCTCTGGTTCTGTCTCCGATGGAGTAACTTCCGATAAAGAAATCGGTTTCCTCAATTTCACAAGAATGAACAATACCTTCGTTTTCAGATTTTTCCAGATCATCCAGATAACTCAAGATATTGAATTTTTCTTTAGCTCCTAAAACCAAATCAACACCTTCAATCTGTGAAATTTCTTCGGGTTTCAACTGTGCATAACATCCGACAATGACAACCAAACCTTCAGGATTAGCTTTCATGGCTCTTTTAACGTGAAGTTTACATTCACGATCTGCGTTTTCAGTTACTGAGCATGTATTGATTACATAAACATTTGCCTTCTCATCAAAACTCACCTTTTCATAACCTGCATCTGTTAATTGACGGGCAATAGTAGATGTTTCCGCAAAATTTAATTTGCAGCCAAGGGTGTGAAATGCGGCAGTTCTTTGAAAAGTTGACATTTATTTACTCCTGATTTTTGTGGATGCAAAGATAGTAATTTTAATATGATTTTTAAATTGATTCAGTCTATTGCTTAAATTCATCTCGAACCTCGGGACTATTTTGATAACAAACGGGTGAAGAATTTGGATCTGCATCATTTTCGGAAAATTTATTTTTCATTTCAGCATTAAATTCCTGAGATTTATTTCTGGCGATAGAAAGTGTTTTCCAATCATTATTTTTCATCATTTTTGAAATATATACGATTTGTCCGATATGATAAGGATAATGGGCCAGTTGACGAAATACAGCATCAATCACAGAATGTGCTTCGCCTCTTATATAAATGGTGGAATGTAAATTTTCATCATTAATCTGATTTAATGCATTAAAAAGACATTCCCAACCTTTTTCCCAATATTCTACTACTTCTCTTTTTGTTTTGAAGGTATTAACAAATTCTTTGTCACGGTTTCGCCAAGGTTTTTCACCATCTTCTGCTAGAAAATTGGTCCATCTGGATAGCATATTTCCGGCAATATGCTTTACAATAATCGCAACTGAATTGCTTTCTTCATTGAACTGCCAAAAGATCTGCTCATCGGAAAGCTGTTCAAACGACTTATCGCCAAGCATTTTATAATATTCAAAACGTTTTATAAATAAATCTTTCATAAGTAATAGTTTGACTCACTAATTTAAGGTTTCTCCAATAAAAAACCGCCACTTTCGTGACGGCTTTATTATTTCAGGTTCATTTATTTTCTGTTTTTTACCATTACCCATCCTGTATATTTAACAGGAGTATGCTGTTTGCTTGGTTCATTCCAGGTTATAGAATACCAGTAATTACCTGTTGGAATCGGTTTATTTCCGGCGGTTCCGTCCCATTTATAATTATTAAATTTATTTGCCTGGAAAACTTTGTTTCCATATCTGTCATAAATATTAAATACCAGATTTTCTTTATTGGCCAATGCAGAATAATCAATAACATCATTGATTCCGTCTCCATTTGGTGTGATGGCATTAATTAAATTAGGAACAACAATGGCTACATCTACAGGTGCACAATTATAAGCATCTTTTACATAGATGGTATGATCACCTCTTTTAACATTAGTAAAAACATTAGAATCCTGCCACTGAATATTATCCATTGAATATTTGTATGGTGATGTACCTCCTGTAACATTTATTGTAACGGTCGTGTTAGAAATATCAATACTTACAACTACAGGCTCTTCTGAAGCATGCACTTTTACCGTCTGCATAGCGATACATTCTCCTTTTTTCAGTTTCACCCAATACGTTCCCACACTTACGTTTGTAATAACCTGTGTAGTTGCTCCTGTGCTCCATTCATATCCGTCAAATCCGGCTCCTGCATCCAGAGTGGTTTTGTCTTCGATACAAATTGTCTTGTCTTTTAGAACTGACGAATAAGTAGCTGGAATTATGGAGAGTGTTATTTTAGCAATACCATAACAACCATTGCCATCTATTACTTTTATGTATGCTGCTCCCTCTGCTGAAATATACGCTGAAGGAGTCAGTATTTCATTAGTCCCGTTAATTGCATTGGCTACTGAGCTATAGTATTTTTTAGTAACTCCGCTTTGTGTTGTTACCGATACTGTTGTCAGATTAAAAATAGCTATTTTAGGATTCTCTTCTGATGCGCAAGCTCTTAAAGAAGCATCATTCACAATTACCTCAGGATAAAATTTAAGTGTAATAACCGCCGTAGTAGAGCATCCTTGTGAAGTTTTTATCGATGCATACACCACACCTTCAGCAGACAAATATTGACTTGGATTTGAAATTTGCCCTGTTCCTGCATTTAAGTCAGCCATTGTCAGGTAATATTTGATCGTCACACCCGATCCGCCGAAAACATTAGCACTCGTCAAATCAAACAGCCCTTTACCTGATTTATAATTATTACAAGCATATAATGTAACATTATTCCCCGTAATTCCTCCTAATTTAAATTTGAATTTGCCAATCTGCCTACAAAAATTGATCGGGTTATTAGGATTTGAAGGATCTAAATAATGTATACTGTAATAATAAATAGTCGTAGTATTTACCGTAATAGGTGCTAAAATAGGATTTGTTCCGGCAAGCGCATCGTTTTGAGTTGTATGATAAGTAATCACAAAATTAGGATTTCCATTCAGGATTCCTGTAGTCAGTGTACTAAAGTCAAAAACAGCAGGATTGGCGCAAATTAAGATTTCTCTTGGATCATTCGGATTTGCAGCAGGAATCCCTGGTGGAGTAAACGGGTGCGGCTGTAAAACAGGATCCGTAAAAGGAGATGCCAATGTTGCCGTTCCGCCCCAGGTTAAAGAAAACGGAGCAACTGTACTGCTTCCTGCTCCCACCCAGTTGTCGATATAAAGATAATAAGTTTGTCCGGCTATAACATCCATGTACATACAATAAGGTGTCGGCGAACCTCCTGCAGCACTGGTAAGTGTGCTGGTCATATTTAATCCTGTGTTGGCACCTACCCCAATTACCGTAGCTGCATTACAGCGTATTGGAGACCCCAAATTTCCGCAGCTTGCATTAGGTCCGTAGATGGCCCAGTCATAATCTGCACCCGGATCATTGGGAACCAGATCAAAAGTAAGTGTTCCGCTGGTAGCAATAGTAAGTTTGTACCAAATTGAATTATGCTCACCCGTAGTTAAACAACCGCCTAAATTCTCGTTAACAGCACCAATTCCTGTCGGACTATAAGTAATACTCGAATTTCCGCAGACTGATAATGCAGTAGAGCAATCCGCCTGAGCAAAATAAACTTGTGATAATAATAAAAGAAATAATAGTAAAGTTTTTTTCATTATCAATTGGTTATTAAATTTTAAAAGTACCTCAAATATAATAATTTAAATGAATAACAACAAAAGACAAAGAAAATAAAAGATTTAATTATAAAAGCAAACAATAATTAAATTTATAAAAGCGATTAAGCGAAAATTATTTTATACTCGTAATATTACCACACATGTTTTCAAGGTGAAAAATTTTATGAAAAGGGCTCTTCACTTCATTCAAATGCTCTTTATCCTGAATGAAAGTATATCGGGAGGCCAGAGAATTCATATCTGAAACAATCACCAGCCAACATTCATCAACACTGCTGTCGTAATAAGGAAATTTTTCATTTTTCTTTTCAATCAGCTCTAAAATCTTTTCAGAGCAGAGCTCATCAAACAAGCTCATATTGTACTCATGGGTTATGAAAACATTTCTCCGGTGAAAAGATTTTCGCACACTTTTTACAACGCCGAATGGTTTACCCTTTTTTATACTTTTATAAATATTCTGAATAATTTCTTCCTGATGTTCCAGAGAATCCAGCTTAATATGGGGATAGAATTCTAAAAAATAAACACCACGATACTTCGTAGTGTCTTCTTGTTCCAATAGTATTTCTGTCTGGCGGAAAATCTTATTTAAGCTGCTTTCAACCTTCTTCATTTCAAGGTGATTGATTACCTCAGTAAGCTCTATCCCGATCTTCTTGTCGTTTAGTTTAGCGATAAAATCCGGACTCTCACAAGTAAGATTTTCAAACTGCACTTCCGGAAAATGGTGCATAAACGAATTCAGCAATAAAATCTCGGCTTTCTTTTTATACTTTTCACGATCATGCAGCGGAGATTCATCTATTTTACGATGATACTTCTCTATCGGCTTTTTTTTCAAATGTCGATTCAGATAATATAAGCTCAGATTTTTAATTAAATCTTCATCAGAAAATGCCTTTTTCATGTGCTTATTATTTTATTGTTATGGAACACATAAAACTTCCGGTTTCAGTTCTTGAAGTTTTGATTATCAAAAATTTACACTTAAAGATAAGCAAAAAAACAATTCAAAAACTGCTTTTTAAAATAATTTCTCTTATAATTAATATATAGTTTACTTTCATAATTAATACCTTTGCCCCTTCAATTATAAAACTGTGATTTATGGATTTTAAAAATTTTAAAATACCCTACAGCGTCAATTCCCAATATTCTAAAAAAGTAGCCTATTTTTCAATGGAATTTGCCATTGAACAGGTATTAAAAATATATTCAGGAGGTCTCGGATTTTTAGCAGGTTCTCACATGAGAAGTGCCTACAATTTGAAACAGGACCTTATAGGAATCGGTATCCTTTGGAAATTTGGTTACTATGATCAGGCAAGAAATCACGATCAGACGTTACAACCGACGTGGACAAGAAAAATGTACAGCTTTCTTGAAGATACCGGAATAAAATTTCAGATTGAAATACACAGTGCTCCGGTTTGGGTAAAAGTCTGGTATCTGGATCCGGAAATTTTCAATACCGCTCCTATGTTTTTCTTGTCAACAGATGTTCCGGAGAACGATCATATTTCAAAAACAATTTGTCATAAACTCTATGACGCCAATGAATCGACAAAATTGGCTCAATACATTCTGCTCGGTAAAGGAGGGGCAAGATTGCTGGACGAAATGAATATCGAAAGAGATATTTATCACCTCAACGAAGCTCACGGGCTTCCTGCCGCGTTTCATTTGCTGAAAAAATATAATGGAGATTTAAGTAAAGTAAAAGAGAAATTAGTTTTCACCACTCATACTCCGGAAGAAGCAGGAAATGAAAAACACAATCTGAAATTATGTTACGATATGTCATATTTTTCAGGTTTGAGTATGGAAGAAGTGAAAAAGATTGAAGGTTCTGATGATGACCGTTTCAACCATTCACTCTGTGCTTTGAAAATGGCAAAAATTGCCAACGGTGTTTCACAGCTTCATGGTGTCGTTTCAAGAGCCATGTGGAGCAAATATCCCGGAATTTGCGGAATTACATCTATTACCAATGCTCAGGAATTCAAATATTGGGCAGATAAACCGCTTTACAATTCAAAAGATGAAAATGACGAGACTGTTTTCGACTATCGTAAAAAGCATTTAAAGAAAAGACTATTCAAAATTGTAGCTGACCAGACAGGAAATTTATTCAACCCTAATATTTTCACGATTGTCTGGGCAAGAAGATTTGCTGGTTACAAACGTGCCGATTTGTTATTACATGACAAAGAAAGGTTGTACAGATTATTAAATCATCCTAAATATCCAATTCAGATTATTTGGGCAGGAAAACCTTATCCTATGGATTACTCTGCAATTTCTACCTTTAATTCATTGGTTGAAGAGAGTAAAAACCATAAAAACATGGCTGTACTTACAGGGTACGAACTTTCATTAAGTAAATCCTTAAAACAAGGTTCAGATCTTTGGCTCAACAATCCAAGAGTTCCGAGAGAAGCTTCAGGAACTTCAGGAATGACGGCAGCAATGAACGGTTCCGTTAACTTATCTACAGACGACGGATGGATTCCTGAATTTGCAAAGCATGGCGAAAATTCATTTGTTGTTCCTAAAGCAGATTACCAAAATATGAGTGTTTACGAACAGGATACTTATGATTTGAACAAATTATACGAAATTCTGGAAAACGAAATCCTTCCTACTTACTATGAAAAGCCTAATGCGTGGAGAAAGATCCAGCACAATGCGATGAATGATGTGAAGGACCGATTCAACAGCGATAGAATGGCAGATGAATATTATAAAGTTTTATATAATTACGAAGGTTGATTCTCCTTTATTAAAAAATAAAAATCGGTTTGATATTCTCAAACCGATTTTTATTTTAGGTTAATCTTATTTCTTTTTTGAAGGCACTTTTAAACCTTTTTCTCTCGCTTCAGAAATACCAATGGCTACAGCCTGCTTTCTGCTTGTCACTTTTTTTCCGGAAGAAGATTTCAGTTTTCCTTCCTTGAATTCGTGCATTACCTTTCCTACTTTGTCCTGAGCTTTTTCTGAATATTTTGTCTTGCTCATGATTTTTTCTTTTAAGATTTAGGCAGGGCTACCCCTATTTCATAAACGCGTGCATGCTTCAAATACTTTGAGCGCTCCCGTGAAGTTACCGATTCGAAATGATTATTTTTAAGCACTACAATCGGATCTTCCGTATTTTCAATTTCAAAATTAGCTAAATATCTTTCGTCCGGAGGAGACTGTAATAGTTTTGCTTTAATTTTCTGCAGTTCATCTGCATATTTTCTGAATCCCGGATCTGATGAATGGATAAATTTATATTCATCACCCGCATCTACATAATAATGAAGTTTTTTCTCAATCAAATGAGCCTCATTACAAATATCAGGATTGTCATTTCCATCTTTAAAACCTACTTCCACCAATGTTCCTCCCTTTTTCTGCGCACATTGTTCAGCATCATCATAACTGGAAAATCCTGTATATACAATTTGATCATCCAAGACATATCGGTTCAGTTTCTGGTTAAATGCATTCGTTTCCATAATTATTATTGATTTGATTATATATTGATTATATTCAATTTTGTTGCCAAAACCCTTGTTTAATTTGCTTTTTTCAGCATTTATAAAATTATTATATTTGAAATCTTTAAAATTGGAAATGAAAAAATTCTTATTAACGCTTACAGTGGCGGCTGCATTTCAAAGCTTAACTGCACAGGAAATTACTTTAGATAAAATATATTCAGGATATTACCGAGGAAAGGGCATTGCCGGAATCACCTCTATGAAAAACGGTGAAAATTATCTGGTGATCGAACAAGGCGGAATCGCTAAATATTCTTATAAAACTTCTCAAAAAGAGGGAAACATTGTAGACGGAAATTTTGAAAGCTATGAGTTTTCAGAAGATGAGTCTAAAATTTTATTATTAAAAGAAAGCCAGCCGATCTACAGACATTCATTCTTAGGAACGTTTGATGTAAAAGATTTAAAATCAGGAAAAACAATTTCTTTAAACAACGGAAAGCCGGTTCAGGAGCCAAGGTTTTCTCCGGATGCGACAAAAGTAGCTTTCATTGTTGAGAATAATATTTTTTATCAGGATTTAAATTCGGGAAAAATCACACAGGTTACAGAACACGGCGTCAAAAATAAAATCCTGAACGGTCTTGCAGACTGGGTATATGAAGAAGAATTCGGACATGCCAGATTATATGAGTGGACTAAGAACTCGAACGCAATAGTTTTTGTAAAATCTGATGAAAGCCAGGTTCCGGAAATTTATATTCCGATTTATGGAAAAACACTGTACCCAAGTGAAATGCGTTATAAATATCCGAAAGCAGGAGAAAAAAACTCTGTAGTTTCGGCTCACATTTACCTTTTGGACAGTGGCAAAAAGTCAAAAATCAATCTTGACAATTTTAAGAATTATTATATTCCAAATGTTATTCAAACGGCAAAACCGGACGAAATTGTTCTGATCACTTCTGAAAGAACACAAAATGCTTCAGATATATTAAAAGTCAATACCCAAACTGGGGAAGTGAAAAAACTTTTCACAGAAACCGATGAGAAATGGATAGATACAGACAATGTAACATTAGAATTTTTGGATGACAACAGCTTCCTTTGGGGATCTGAAAGAGACGGAAACCGCCATTTGTACTGGTATGATCAGAATGGGAAACTGAAAAAGCAGGTTACGAAAGGAAATTGGGAAGTAACCGATTATTACGGTTATAACCCAAAATCAAAAGAAATCTACATCCAGACTACGGAAAAAGGGAGCATCAACAAAGTTGTTTCTAAGGTCAATATTGAAAATGGAAAAACCCAACTGATTTCCAATGCAGAAGGAAATAATTCTGCTAACTTCAGTAAAAACTATAATTACTTTATAGAAACTTCTTCTACTGCTGCAAAACCTTACACATTCGTTCTTAAAGACGGAAATGGTAAAGTAGTAAAAGAGCTTCAGAATAATGATGCTCAGCTTCAAAAATTAAAGACCGATAACTTCGTTGAAAAAGAATTCATCACTATTCCAAATGAAGCAGGAGATCAGATGAATGCTTGGATCATTAAGCCTAAAAACTTTGATAAAAACAAGAAATACCCATTATTCATGTTTCAATATTCAGGACCGGGCTCTCAGCAGGTTGCCAACTCTTGGGACAACGGAAACGGAATCTGGTTTGAAATGTTAGCACAAAAAGGTTATATCATAGCTTGTGTTGACGGACGTGGAACCGGGTATAAAGGTGCTAAATTCAAGAAAGTAACGTACATGAATTTAGGAAAATACGAAATTGAAGACCAGATTGCTGCTGCAAAATGGTTCGGAAACCAGTCTTATATTGATAAATCCAGAATCGGAATCTTCGGATGGAGCTTTGGTGGATATATGGCAAGTTTGGCAATGACTAAAGGAGCAGATGTTTTCAAAGCAGGAATCGCCGTTGCACCAGTAACTAACTGGAGATATTACGATTCTGTGTACACGGAAAGATTTTTAAGAACTCCACAGGAAAATCCTGATGGATACGACAAGAACTCACCTACTGAATATGCGAATTTATTGAAAGGGAAATTCTTATTAATTCATGGAACTGCCGATGATAATGTTCATTTCCAAAACTCTATGGAATTCTCAGAAGCTTTGATTCAGAATAAAAAGCAATTTGAATTCATGGCTTATCCAGATAAAAACCACGGAATTTACGGTGGACAGACAAGACCGCAGCTGTATCAGAAAATGACCGATTTTATTTTGGAAAATCTTTAAGATCATCATTCATCCATCATAACAAAATCCGACTTCAAACGAGTCGGATTTTTTATTTAAAATTTATACTTTTAACCAAACAAAAAATGATGCGTAAAATATTGATCACTTCTTTTCTATTTTGTTTCCTCTATATTTTCGGACAGAATGAAAACATGGATTTTCTTCTTTATAAAAATGTCCTGGAAAAGTCTGACTCCTTATTCGCCATTGGAAAAATCTCGGAAATTGATTCTAAAATGGTGATGGACCTTGCTAAGAAATCAGACAAGGAATATCCTTTAAAATACTTTGAAAACTCATTTCAGCTTTTTAAAGATTCTAAATACAATGAAAGTGCTTTTTTATATTATTTAGGGAAAATGAGAACCACAGATTTCAATAATCACGGTAACGGACATTTTGAACCTTCGACGGATGATAATGTAATTTTAGAAGAAGGACTTTTTATATATATGGCTCTGGACGCAGATAATTTTATGAAGGTTTTAAAAATGGCTAAAGATTTTTACCGTACAAATGATTATTTCTACATCAGTAAAAACAAAGGATACCAAAAAGTAAATAGCCCGGAAATCTATAGTGAACTTATAACTGCAATAGAAAATAATAAGTCAAAAGTCCAACAGGAACTTTCATTACAACGGGATGAGATGAAAAAACATATTCTGGAATACCTGCAATACATTAAATCTAATTAGCTTTTCATTCATTCTTAGTTATCCAACTTTTCAGGGAAATCATTTATTAATTTCATTAATCATTTTGAGAAAATTCAATTCATTTTATCAATTAAAATTAAAACCCTATTTTTGGGAAATTTGAAATTTTCAACTATGAAGACTAAACATCCTAAAGGGTTGCCTTTCCTCTTCTTCACTGAAATGTGGGAGCGTTTCGGGTATTATTTAATTCTCGGAATTTTTGTATTGTATGTGATTGAACCAACTGGTGCAAAAGGAGGACTTGGACTTCCCGACAAAACTGCAGACGACATTTTCGGAACTTATATCGCTTTAACGTATCTTACTCCGTTCATTGGCGGATTTTTAGCAGACAGAGTTTTAGGTTATATTAAATCGATTTATTTAGGAGGAATTCTAATGGCAGCCGGATATATTGGGATGGGTGTGTTCAAAGATCTTACTTTATTTTATTGTTCGCTGGCTTTAATTATTATCGGAAACGGATTCTTTAAACCTACTATTTCCACATTGCTTGGAAATCTGTATTCTGAAGAACCTTACAAAGCCAATAAAGATTCCGGATACAATATTTTCTATATGGGAATCAATATCGGAGCATTTATCTGTAACATTATTGCCGCGTTTATGAGAAATAAATTCGGTTGGGGTGAAGCCTTTATCACAGCCGGAGTCGGAATGTTGATTGGTATGGTGATTTTTACCGTCGGTAGAAAACATTACATCCACGCAGCTCAAATGAAACCTGTACAGGAAGGCGATACCAAACTTTCTGAAATCCTGGTTAAAGTGTTCTTACCGGCTATCATTGCCGGAGCAATTGGTTGGGTAATTCCAGGAAATATTTTTGGAAGTGATAATACAGATGCTTTTATTTTTGCTTGTATTCCCGTTATTTATTTTTATGCATCACTTTACTTCAAAGCAAAACCGGAAGAAAAATCATCTATTGGGGCTTTGTTATCGGTATTCCTGATCAGTATGTTCTTCTGGGCAGTTTTCAAACAGAACGGAACGGCTTTAACAAGGTGGGCGAATTACTACACAGACAGAAGCGTTCCTACATCATTAGAAAAGCCTTTGGAAGGAATTTATATGGTGGAAGGAAAAAGTTATGAAAATAAAGAAGTTCCTGTTTATGACAACCAATTTCAGTCGCAAAAAGATAAAGACGGAAATACAATTAAAGTACAGGGAAAAGATGTTTATTTTAAAAATATCTCTCCTGAAAAACGTGCTGAATTAGAGAAAAATCCGGAAACAAAAACTTATTTATACAATACTGAATTATTCCAATCTATCAATCCGTTTTGGGTAATTGCTTTAACTCCTGTTGTTGTAGGGTTCTGGGCATTATTAAGAAGAAAAGGAAAAGAGCCTTTAACTCCCACAAAAATCGTTTTGGGACTTTTCATTTCGGGATTATCCTGTTTGGTAATGGTCTTAGCAGTTTGGGCTGGAGATAATGGTGCTGTAAAAGTTTCGCCTTGGTGGCTGGTTGCAAGTTACGGAGTGATCACAGTTGGAGAATTATGCCTTTCCCCTATGGGATTATCTTTTGTTTCGAAACTTTCCCCTGCAAGAATTACTGCTTTGATGATGGGAGGTTTCTTCCTGGCAAACTCTGTCGGAAACAAACTTTCAGGGATTTTGGCAAGTACATGGTATAACTACGACAATAAGATGAATTATTTCCTGGTAAACTTCGCTTTATTAATGTTTGCTACCCTTTTAGGACTATCTATGTTAAAAAGATTAAACAGAATTATGAAAGAAAAAGGGCATTAATCCTTATTAACAATAAAGAAAATAAAGCTGTAGATTGATTCTGCAGCTTTTTTGTTTAAATATAAAATTAAAACCTTGCCGAAAACACAAAAAAAACTATATTTGTCAGTCTTAACAAAAATTAACAATAAAAAATGGATAATACTGAAGCATTAAGTCCGAAACCGGATGAATTTGTAGAGAATAAGAACTCCAGGCATCCAAAAGGATTATGGGTTCTGTTCGGAACAGAAATGTGGGAGCGTTTCAACTTTTATGGGATGAGAGCATTGCTTACCTTATTTATGGTAAACTCGCTTTTGATGAAGGAGGCAGATGCTTCAATTATTTACGGAGGTTTCCTTGCTCTTTGTTATCTTACTCCAATGTTGGGAGGTTTTATCGCCGACAGGTTTTTAGGAAACAGATACTGTATCCTTCTTGGAGGTACTTTAATGGCAATTGGTCAGTTTTTACTATTCGTAAGTGCAAGTACATTCGGATCTAGCTTAGGAACGGCTACTACAATCATGTGGACTGCTTTGGGAATCATTATTTTCGGTAACGGATTCTTCAAACCAAACATTTCCTCAATGGTTGGAAGTCTTTATCCAAAACAGGAAAAATCAAAACTGGATTCTGCATTTACGATTTTCTATATGGGGATCAACTTAGGAGCTTTCCTTGGTCAGTTGATTTGTCCATTAATCGGAGATGTAAAATCTGCAGACGGAATCAGAGATATCCACGCTTTCAAATGGGGATTCTTAGCAGCTTCTATCGCAATGATGGTAGGAACAATTACTTTCCTGGTTCTTAAAAATAAATATGTTGTAACCCCTACCGGAAGGCCTATCGGAGGATTGCCAAAACACAATACTTCAGAAGATTTTGAAGAAGGAGAAGCACAAACTGCAAAATTTTCTACAGCATCTGTTGGAATTGCAGCGGTATTATTTGTAATTCTAGGATCATTATTCCACTTTGCATTAGGGCAAAACGTAATATATTCATTGGTTTACGCGAGTGGTATTTCATTAGCTTATTTAATCATGTCAGATTCTTCTTTAACTAAAATTGAAAGAGACAGAATCTGGGTAATCTATATTGTTTCATTCTTCGTAATCTTTTTCTGGGCTGCATTTGAGCAGGCGGGTTCTTCTTTGACCTTCATTGCCGACAATCAGACAGACAGACATTTCTTCGGATGGAATATGCCACCTTCAATGGTACAGATCTTCAACGGGATCTTCGTGGTTGCTTTGGCAGTACCATTCAGTATTCTTTGGGATAAATTGAGAGCAAGAAGCAAAGAACCTGTATCTCCGTTTAAACAAGCAATGGGATTGGCTTTGATCGCAATTTCTTATTTCATCATCGCACACAACGTAAAAGATCTTGGAAATCATGGACTTTTAGCTGTAAAATGGTTAATCTTACTATATTTCATCCAAACTTGTGGGGAGCTTTGTTTGTCTCCAATCGGGTTATCGTTGGTAGGAAAATTAGCTCCAAAAAGATTTGCTTCACTATTATACGGAGTGTTCTTTATCGCAAACGCAGCAGGATACGCATTAGCAGGAACTTTGGGCTCTATTTTACCTGCAACAGGTGATAAATTTGAAGCAGCACAGAAAATCGGAGTTAATCTTCAGGATGTTCTAGATAAAAAAGTAACTTTAACTGCAGATCAGGCAGCAGCTTTCGAAAAAGCGCAATTGCCTTTACAAAACCCAACTTTTGCAGGGTTTGAAATCCACAACCTATTCGAATTCTTTATGGTATTCGTAGTTCTTTGTGGTATTGCTGCTGTAATCCTGGCTTTAATTTCACCAATCTTAAAGAAAATGATGCACGGTGTGAACTAATCTGCATCAATAAAATACAACTAAAACCTCTGCTAAGTCAGAGGTTTTTTTTATTTTCGTGTGTTCTTTATCAAAAATTAAAATTGTTGACACATTGTCTCAATAATTCACTGATAAATCTTTAATTAAACTTAATCATATATAATTATGAGCAAAACTCTAGAAGAAATACAAAATTTCAAAGGAAAATACCCTAAGCAAATCTGGAGCCTTTTCTTCTCTGAAATGTGGGAACGTTTCTGTTTCTACGGAATGAGAGGAATGTTGGTTTTCTTTATGATCTCTCAACTCGATTTTCATGAAAAAGAAGCGAATCTTCAATACGGAGCCACACAGGCTTTCGTTTATGCCTTTACGTTTGTTGGAGGGCTTTTCGCTGATAAAATCTTAGGTTTCAGAAAATCTCTTTTCTGGGGCGGGCTTTTAATGATTGTCGGAAGTTTAATCCTTGCAGCAGATCCTCACAAATTTTTCTTCCTGGGAATTGCATTTACCGTTGTAGGAACAGGTTTCTTTAAACCTAATATTTCTTCAATGGTCGGACAGCTTTACAAGCCGAACGATTCAAGAGCAGATGCAGGTTTTTCACTTTTCTATGCAGGAATTAATCTTGGAGCATTACTTGGCGGATATTTATGTATTGCCATCGGAAAAGGGGAACTTTTTGCCAGCATTATTCCTGAGGAATTAAGATGGCACTTAGCATTCGGATTTGCAGCTGTTGTAATGGTAATAAGCTTAATCAATTTTGTGTTTACCCAAAGAAGTTTAGGAACAATCGGGCTTCAACCGGGACATCCAGACAATGAAGTAAAATCTGCTCCTATTCCGAAATGGAAAGAATACGGAACGTATGTTTTATCATTACTCTTCATTCCGATCATCATGATCATGGTCGCAAAAACTGAGTATACAGATTATTTCATGTGGACAGTCGGGCCATTAACCCTGATTTATCTGTTCTATGAAATGACAAAGGTAACAGCTTCTGAACGTAAAAAACTTTGGGCTGCTTTAGTTTTCATTTTATTCTCAATTTTATTCTGGGGAATTTATGAGCAAAGTGGAGGTTCATTAAGCATTTTTGCTGCTAAAAACTTAAATAAAGACCTTCTTGGCTTAGATCCGAATGGGGTAAACAATTCCGGAGGAGCTTTCTTTATTATTTTCCTGGCACCATTAATCGGATTACTTTGGATTTGGCTGAATAAAAGAAAGATTGAACCTAATACCATAATTAAATTCGGGTTAGGGTTTATTTTCTTAGGGTTGGGATATTATATTTTATTTGCCACAAGACTTTTTGCCGATCTTCAGGGGATTACTTCTTTAAATTTCTTCACCATTGCTTTACTGGTGATTACTTTGGGAGAACTTTGCCTCTCTCCTATCGGTTTATCTATTATGACGAAGCTTTCCACAAAAAATCTTCAGGGAATGATGATGGGAATGTGGTTTTTGGCTTCAGCTTACGGACAGTATGTGGCAGGAATTATTGGAGCAGGCTTAGCTACCGCAAAAGAAGGTTCTACCAACTATGATGCTTTGATCACTTATACTGATGGATATAAACAATTAGGATTATATGCGGTAATTGCCGGAGTGGTATTAATTTTGATTTCCCCATTCGTGAAAAAATTAATGCAAGATGTAAAATAGAAATAAGTAAATACTTATTTTTACTTTAAATACCAAATTATGAAGAAAATTATAAGTATAATCTGCTTGTTTCTGTTGAGTTTCAACTTTGCTCAGGTAAAATGGATGACGATTGAAGAGGCCTTAAAAGCTCAGAAAGAAAATCCTAAAAAAATATTGATCGATTTTTACGCAGACTGGTGTGGTCCGTGTAAGATCATGGATAAAAAAACCTATGGGCATCAGATTATAGCTGATATTATCAATGAAAATTATTATCCCGTAAAATTTAATGCAGAAGAAAAAAAATCGCTTGAAATTTTTGGAAGAACATTTTCAAATCCGAATACTGAAGTAAGAAGAGGAAGAAATTCTCTACACGAATTCACTCAATATATGAATGTAGGAGCGGTTCCCAGCACTGTATTTTTAGATGAAAACGGAGGACCAATCACTATTTTGCAAGGTGAACTGTCTGCTAAAGAACTGGAACCTTATTTAGAATTTATTTCAAAGGATATGTTCAAAAAAATCCGTTCGCGAGAACAATGGGAAGATTATCAGAAAAAATTTAAATCTAAAATAAAAGATTAATCATGATTTCAAGGTTTAAAGTTTAATCTTAAAAAATATCATAGAGACTTTCAATTTTTTTGGAAGTCTTTTTTATTTTACCGAAATTCGGATCTTTATTTTTCCATTCAAAATCGAAGCACTCATTTCGAAACCTGAAAAATGAATCTTGAAACTTCCATAGAATATGTAAAAGGGATCGGACCTGAAAAAGCCAAACTCATCAAAAATGTGTTAGGACTTTCAACCGTGGAAGATCTGCTGAACTTCTACCCTCTTCGTTATCTGGATAAAAGTAAAGTTCACAAAATATCCCAGCTTAACAACGTGAATACAGATGTCCAGCTGAAAGGAAAAATTACTAGCATTCAGGAAATACAAGCTGGAAAAACCAAAAGACTGTCTGCAAAATTTAATGATGATACCGGCTCTATGGATCTGGTCTGGTTTCAGTATTCTAAATGGCTGAAAGAACAGATTCCGGTGAATAAGGAAATTTATATTTTCGGAAAAATCAATGTTTTTAATAATCAATTTTCAATGCCGCATCCGGAAATTGAGATTGAAGAAAAAAAAGAAACAGAGAATCGTTTAAAACCGATTTATCCAAGCTCTGAAAAGCTTACCAAAAGAGGCTTAAATCAGAAATTCTTTCAGACTATTCTAAGAAATATCTGCAAGGAAATTCCCAGTCTGATTGAAGAAAATATGCCTGAATATATGATGAAACATTTTAAATTTTTATCAAGGCAGCATACGTATCTCAATATCCATTTTCCAAAAGACATAGAACATTTTGAAAAAGCCAATTACAGGTTAAAATTTGAAGAGTCTTTCTTCTTTCAGTTAGGTTATGCTTTAAAAAAACTTCATCATAAAACACAATCACATGGTAATCCTTTCCCTATTGTAGGGGATTTTTTTACAGGGTTCTATGAAAATAATCTTCCGTTCGAACTTACCGGGGCTCAAAAAAGGGTATTGAAGGAAATTCGTCAGGATAT
Source organism: Chryseobacterium sp. Y16C (assembly GCF_022488405.1). NCBI lineage: Bacteria > Pseudomonadati > Bacteroidota > Flavobacteriia > Flavobacteriales > Weeksellaceae > Chryseobacterium > Chryseobacterium sp. Y16C. Next base: position 3,954,765 of record NZ_CP092711.1, on the reverse strand, counting down.
GAAAAAACCAATCCAGATGAACAGGCTTTTGCAGGGTGATGTAGGTTCAGGAAAAACAATGGTCGCTTTATTGACCATGTTGATTGCTATGGATAACGGTTTCCAGAGCTGCATGATGGCTCCTACGGAAATCCTCGCTCAACAGCATTATAATGGTATTAAAGATCTCCTGACCGGAACCGATATCAACGTCCGTCTTCTGACAGGCTCTACCAAAGCTTCCGAAAGAAAAGTTATTCATGAACAGCTTGAAAACGGAGAGCTTTCTATTTTAGTGGGAACTCACGCCGTTTTGGAAGACAAAGTAAAGTTCAAGAATCTGGGATTGGCCATTATTGATGAACAACACAGATTTGGAGTTGCCCAGCGCGCAAAACTCTGGGCTAAAAATAAAATTCCACCGCATATTCTGGTGATGACTGCAACACCTATCCCCAGAACACTGGCCATGAGTTTTTATTCAGATCTTGATGTTTCCGTGATTGACGAAATGCCGGTTGGAAGAAAACCAATTATCACAGCTCACAGGCGCGAAAAAGACAGAGCTTATGTTTATAATTTCTGCAGGGAGGAAATTCAAAAAGGGCGACAGGTGTATTTTGTGTATCCATTAATTGAAGAATCTGAAACTTTAGATTATAAAAATCTAATGGTGGGACTGGAAAATGTAATGGATAATTTTCCAAAGTATAATGTGACCATGCTTCACGGAAAAATGAAACCGGATGAAAAAGACGCTGCCATGAGCTATTTTGCCTCAGGAAAAGCAGAAATCATGGTAGCGACAACAGTAATTGAAGTTGGGGTAAATGTTCCGAATGCATCCGTAATGGTTATTGAAAGCGCTGAAAGGTTTGGTTTATCACAGCTTCATCAATTGCGTGGTCGTGTTGGTCGCGGTGCAGAGCAAAGCTATTGTATTCTGATGACTTCTGATAAATTATCTTCTGACAGCAGAACGCGTATCAAAACCATGACGGAAACCAACGATGGTTTTAAAATCTCTGAAGTCGACATGAAACTTCGTGGACCGGGAGATATTCTCGGGACCCAGCAAAGTGGTGTGGTAGATTTTAAAAGACTGGATCTGATTGAAGATTCGGCCATCATAAAACTGACAAAAAAAACCGTTGATAAAATTCTTGAAACAGATCCTCACCTAGTCCGACCAGATAATGTATTGATCAAAAATTATTATTTAAGATACTACCGGGGAAAGAACAAATGGAGTAAAATCTCATAAAAAAAGTCGTGAAAAAATTTTTCCACGACTTTTAAAAACTGTTATTAAGAAGAAATTGAAAGGCAAAATAAAAAACAAAATGAATTGAGTTTCCAAATATTATTATAAAAACCAACTATTTGAGTTAAGAGAAGATTCTTTTAACTGTTTGAGTTTTCATGATTGTACCGTTTTATTTAAAGATCTTCTACGCTTAAATTGAAAACTGTAACAATTCATTTTGTTTAACTAACGTTTTATTTAAGATTCAAGAGAGATAATAGTAACTTCTCTAGCTTATGCCTTTTATATAGTTTATTTGTGTTATTAATTTCTATTACAAAATTGACATATCCGCAGAAAAAAAAATTACATTATTATGATTATTTTTTACAAAATTATCACGTTAATGTGAAAATTTCGTAATGTATATTTTAAATAATCTTTATCCCATTTTCATAATAAAATTGCTTCTGTTCAGTCCGGAAGTCTGATATTGCCATATCATTGTAATAATTTCCGAAACCATTTTTTTAAGCTTACTATAGTCATCATTTAATTTCAAAAAGATATTCGCGCCGGAAATAAGAATGTTTTCTATTTCACTCTCCTCCAACTCATTGGAATAAACAACAAATATCGCCGAGCTATACCTTATATCATCTATTCTTTCTCTGATAAGCAAAAAATCGGTAGCCTGAATATCCTGATAATTTATAAATACAACATCCGGAACACCATACATGGCTTTGTTTAAATATTGGCTTAAGTCTTCATCACTATAAAAATCCGTACACCTTATCTTTATTTTATGTTCCTGAAGTATTTTTCTTAAAAGAATAAGACTGTGTACGTTGGAGTCCAATAATGTGGCATTCAAAAACTCCTTATTCATACTAAGTTTCTTATACTGAGTTCTATTTCTTTTTCTTTAAGACTCTTTCTTTTACTGATAATCTTTAAAAACAGAGAAGGGGTAAGACCTGTAATATTTTTAAACTGGCTGCTTAAATGAGCAACACTTGAATAATTAAGTCTTAACGAAATTTCTGTTAGACTGTATTTATTGCTTATCATCAATTCTTTAGCATATTCAATCTTTTGGATGATAATGAAGTTTTCAATAGAATTATAAGTAATTTCAGAAAAAAGATTGGATAAATATCCATAGCTGTGATTCAGCTTTTCTGAAATATAAATAGAAGCCTTCACAGAAATATTATTTTCCGAAAAAACAAGCTCTACAATTGCATCTTTTATTTTCTGCACTAAAGCTATTTTCTGGCTTTCAATAACCTCAATACCGTAATCTTGAAGTTTTTTCTTAAAAACCGTGTGCTGTTCTTGGGTGAAATCTTCATAAAACTCAACTTCTCCAAAATCGAGCATCCGATACTTCACTCCGTATTCTTTTAATTTTTCGTCCAACACTTTCCTGCAGAGAGCATTGAAATCGAACTTAACATACATTTTCATCCTAACTTAAGTGTGTTTATATTCTAAGTAAATATACACATTATTTCAATAAAAAGTGATATAGGAAAATAAAAAAATTCCTGTATGATTTTGATACAGGAATTAAACACTAAGGATGAAAAAAAAATATACTTACTAAAAGCTAAAAATGCTCATAACAAAGTATATGTACATTATATTTATATGCGACTTGATACCTGCAAATATGCCAAGATAATTAAATTCACATATTATAGAATTATAGCAAAATGTTATATAATTTTTAGTTCTTTAAGACATTTTCCATTAGAAAGTCATCCATAACAAAGCCGTTACCGATATCAAAAACCCCTTCATCATAAACTTTGTAGCCCTGTGACTCATAAAAATTTCTTGCTGAATTATGTTTATTTACGTTCAGAATAATCCTTTTATCTCCGTATTCGGAAACTTTATCATTTAAAAATAGCAGAGCCTTTTTACCCAATCCTTTGCCTTTGCTTTCAGGGACAAGATAAATCCTGTGAAGCTTTGTAGTTTTTTCTTCGTAGCTGTTTTCGTATCCTATAAAGCCCTCGTAGGAATCTTCATCTTTAATTAAAAAATAATGATAATCAGGATTTTGCAAATGATCGGTTATTTCTTCTTTAGAATACATTGTGTTCAGCATATATTCCATCTGTTCATCAGAAAGTATTTCTGCATAAGCATTTTCCCAGGATCTTCTTGCCAACTCCTGGATTAAAGGAATATCACTTTTTGTAGCTTTTATAAATTCCATTATAGTTAAATTTTATTAGTAAAAAAGGTGAAAAGCATTAAAACTTTTCACCTTATATGTTTATAGTAACTAAAAAATGTTACTGAAAATCTATTAAATATTTGCCATTTCAGCTTTAATCTTCGCATAAAGACCTTCTGAAGCAGGGACTAATGGAAGTCTTAAATAGTTTTTGATAATTCCCATTTCTGCCAAAATTACTTTAATTCCGCAAGGGTTTCCTTCTGCAAAAATCAATCTTGTGATTTCAACCAATTTATTGTGAATCTCATAAGCTTCATCCACTTTTCTATCAAAAGCCAGCTGAACCATTGTAGAAAATTCTTTTGGATAAGCCTGTCCGATTACAGAAATCACTCCGTTTCCACCTGCTAAAGTTACAGGAAGCGTATATTCATCATCTCCGGAAACTAAATTAAATCCTTCAGGTTTCTTTCTTAAAATATCAAAATACTGAAGAATGTTTGGTGCCGCTTCTTTGATTAAAAATAAATTCGGGAATTCTTTTGCCAAACGTAGTGTTGTTTCTGCTTCAATATTTTGTCCTGTTCTTGAAGGAACATTGTAAATAATAATGTTCTTTCCTGTAGAAGCAAGCGCTTTATAATGCTGATAAAGTCCTTCCTGATTAGGTTTGTTGTAATATGGAGATACAGAAAGTACAGCTTCAAAGGCAGAAAGATCTGCTTCTTCAATCTGTTTCTTGACCTCAAGAGTATTATTTCCGCCAATTCCTAATACTAAAGGAACGCGTTTATTATTAACCTTAATGATATGCTCAATCACCTGTTTCTTTTCCTCAGCAGAAAGCGTTGCAGCTTCGGCTGTAGTTCCCAAAACAACTAAATAATTGGTCCCGTTTTCGATGTTGTAGTCGACTAATTTTGTTAAACTATCAAAATCTACGGATAAATCTTCATTAAAGGGTGTTACCAATGCAACACCTACTCCTTTTAAAATGCTCATCTGTTAGAATTATTTTTGTCAAATTTAATCATTTACGCTAAGAATTTATAATAAATAATAATGTTTTATTCTACATATAATTATATTTGCATATACTAAAAGAGATTATGAAAAATAAATTCATATTACTAGGAATTGCTTTGGTAACACTATCCGCTTGTAAGACGGCATCTTCGGCCTCTTCTGTACAGCTTGTGGAGGTGAAAACCCAGAAAAACATTTCTATTAATAATGAGCTAAAGAATGATGATGAGTTTGTAAAAATTATTGAACCTTATAAGCAGAAACTGGATAAGGAGATGAATCAGAAAATCTCCCATACCAATGTAGATCTTACCAAACAAGGGGATAACAGTAATTTGGGTAATCTTTTAGCAGACTATACATTCGATGGAGCTAATGAGTGGGCGAAGAAAAATCTTCAGAAAAATGTCGACGCAGCACTGATCAATATCGGGGGAATCCGTACAACGATTGGTAAAGGGGACATTTTACTGAAAAGTGTTTTTGAAGTAATGCCTTTCGAAAATGAAGTGATTATTGTAAAAATGAAAGGTTCGGATTTGCAGGGGCTTTTTGACTATTATGCAAAAACTCAGGTGAACAATCCTGTTTCCCATTTATACATTGAAACCAATAACGGGCAATTAACCAAAAATTTAATCAACGGAAAGGCAGTAAACCCAACTCAGGATTATTATATTGCTACATCAGATTATCTGGCTTTGGGTGGTGACAACATGAAATTCTTTGCTAAAGGAGAATCTATCCCGACAGGAATTAAGTTAAGAGATCTTTTTATTGATTATTTTAAGAAAACTCCTGAAGTTGTAGTAAATAATGATGTTCGTTTAAATTTTATCGGTAAGAAATAATGGATAGAAAAAGTTTTTTAAAAGCAATAGGTGGCGGAACTTTAGCAATGGCTTTAGCTCCCAATATGATGATGGCGGAAGAATTCAATATTCCTGATTTAAAATCCGCAAATAAACTGACCATTCTTCATACCAACGACCAACACAGCAGAATAGAACCTTTTGATGCAAGCTATACCAAAAATCCCAATCAGGGAGGTTTTGCAAGAAGGGCTAGCTTAATTCAGCAAATCAGAAATCAGGAAAGCAATGTTTTGCTTTTGGATTCCGGAGATATTTTTCAGGGAACTCCTTATTTCAACTTTTTCGGAGGTGAACTGGAGTTTAAACTAATGTCCATGATGAAGTACGACGCTTCAACAATGGGGAATCATGATTTTGATAATGGTTTGGACGGATTTTTAAAGGTTTTACCTAATGCAAAATTTCCTTTTATCTGTTCAAATTATGATTTTAAGAATACTGTTTTGGACGGAAAGACTTCCCAATACAAGATTTTTAATAAAAACGGAATTAAGGTCGGTCTTTTCGGGGTGGGAATTCAATTGGACGGATTAGTGGGTAAAAAGCAATATGGAGAAACGGTGTATTCAGATCCTATTGATGTAGCTCAACACTATTCCAATTTCCTAAAAAATGAACAAAAATGTGATCTGGTAATCTGTCTTTCGCACATCGGCTACGATTACAAAGACGAGCCCAATAAAGTAAGCGATAAAATCTTAGCTGCCCAAACTGAGAATATTGATATTATTTTGGGTGGTCATACTCATACTTTCTTACCGGAACCACAAACTTTTACCAACAGAGCGGGTAAAAACGTTCTGGTAAACCAGGTTGGATGGGCAGGTCTTCTATTGGGGAGAATAGATTTCTTTTTCGATTCAAATAAAAACGTAAAACATATTTCCTGGAATAATCAGGTAATTGACAGCAGCATAATAGCATAACATGAAAAAACTTTTAATTTCTCTTGGCGTTTTAGCTTCTCTGCATTTTATCAATGCACAAAACATTACTTCTAAAAAGTGGCAGGACATATTTTCTTATAACAATGTACTGGCTATGAAAGAGGATAATGGAAAAATAATAGCTGCAACAGAAAACGGAATTTTTTATTATAATATTTCAACAGGAGAAATTAATAAGCTGTCTAAAGCTAACGGACTTCATGAAGTTAAAATTTCAGCTTTCGATTACAATCCTCAGACAAAAATAGGATTAGTAGGGTATCAAAATGGCTCATTAGATGTCATTGATCCGAATGGAATCACTTATGTTGTTGATATCCCTATTGCAACAGGCTATAATGGGAGTAAGAAAATCAACCATATATCGATTACGGGAGACAAAGCCGTTGTTTCTGTTGGATATGGAGTTTCTATTTTTGATCTTAAAAAGAAAGAATTCGGAGATTCTGCATTTTTCGTTTCAGGAGGGGTTTATCAGGCAAGTAATGAAGCTACGATTTTAAATAATAAAGTATATTCAGTAACAAATAACGGACTTAAAACCCACGATTTAAATACAACGTTTCCTGTATTTTCAACCTGGACAACAGAAATCCCGGGAGCTTTTACGGATATTGATTCTGAGTCTACCGTAGCATTTTCTTCATCTACCAACGTACAATTACTCATTAATAATACATTCACTACTCTTCCACAAACATTCATCAATATACAGGATGTTGTTGTGAACGGAGATAATATCGTTGTTGCAGATATTCAGAATGTTTATAGTTATAGTCTTACAGGAGGTTTGATCGGAAATGTTTCCATAGGGGAAGAATGCAATACCGCAACACGTATCAATTCAAAAATTTACACCGGGACCAAACTTTCCGGGATAAAAAATGAAGAAAGGAATACTTTCAGACCGGATGGGCCGTATTTTAATGACTCATATAAAATAAGAATATTCAATGAGAACCAACTTTTGGTTTCAAGTGGCGCAAGGATAGATGGTTTTAACGGTGCCGCTGATAATCCAAAAAATCCAGGATTTTATTATTTTGATGGAATGCAGTGGATTTATCCTTCATATTTTAAATCCGGAACCATGAAGTTTAATGTTTTGGATGCTATTTTTGATCAAACGAATAATACTGACCTATTTTTTACAAATTACAATGTCAGTACCGGACATGGGATTTATAAACTTAAGTACAATTCAACCTTAAAAGACTTCGATTTTACAAAATACTATGATCTGGACGAACCAAGTATCTGGCTTAGACGTCCTGTAGGATTTGCTTATGATGATCTTAATAATCTTTTTGCGACTATCGGGTTTTCTACAGCTCAGGGTACTTCTGCAGCTATTTCATATTATGATAAAGCCACGGATCAGTTCTTAGTGAAAAATTTTGATATAACAAGTAGCGCAGTTCAGCAACCTCTTTTCTATCAGGGACTGTTTTGGATTCCTTTACCAAGATCAAATGATTTCATGGTTTATGACTATAAAAAAACACCTGATTTAACAGATGATGTAAAGTATATTATTAACAATTCTCATGGGTTGCCTAGTAATTCAGGAGGTACACTCTCTGTAGCTATTGACAAATCCGGAGATGCGTGGATTGGTACTGATGCAGGATTAAGAATTTTACCTAATGCAGCTGCTGAAGTAAAAAGCAATCCTCAGGTAGAACCTATAGTAATAGAACAAGGCGGTATAGCAGAAGAACTTTTCAAAGATTCTCAAATTTTACAAATAGAAGTTGATGCCGGAAATCAAAAGTGGATTTCTATAGATGGTGGTGGTGTATATTATCTTTCAGCTAACGGAGAGCAGACCATTAAGCACTTCACTAAAGAAAATTCCCCGCTTCCGACAAACAGTGTAACCGATATAAAAGTTGACAAAAAAACCGGAAAAGTTTATTTTGTTACCTACGATGGGATCGTCACTTATCAAGGAGATGTAGGAGATGTAACTTCCAACTTCGGAAATGTATTAGTATATCCGAATCCAGTTGTCTATTCCAACTTTAAGGGGAAAGTTACGATTAAAGGATTGGCAGAAAAAACAAATATCAGAATTACGGATGCAGCCGGAAATATTGTTCATTCAGCAGTAGCCAGAGCTGGGTATTACGAATGGGATCTTAATAACCAACGCGGGACAAGAGTAGCTTCGGGAATTTATTTTGTGTTAATGACTAATGAAGACGGCTCAGATAAGGCTACTGCAAAAATAGCCGTGGTTAATTAATGAATTCACAGGACGGATTTTTACTTTCTTACCTAAAATACGGAGAAAATGATGCCATCATTCATGCATTTACAGAAAATGATGGCTTTCAAAGTTATTTCTTAAAGGGGATTTACAATAAAAAGAGCAAAAAGAAAGCGTTTCTTCTTCCTTTAAATAAACTCAACTTTGTAACTCATATTGCAAAAGGTAATGGCATTCCTACGATTTCAAAATTCGAATTGAATGAGTTTTATGATTTCTATGAGGATATTAATGCCAATACCGTTGTATTTTTTATTTCAGATTTTTTACATCAGATTTTAAGAATTGAAAATAAAAACGCTTCAATATTTACTGGGATTGATGAATTTCTTCAGGAACTTAATCTCAAAAATTATCAGTCCCATTTAATTTTTTTGATTAAAATATTAAAAGTACAGGGAGTAGCCCCTCTCGTTAATGAAGGTAAATATCTGAACCCTGAAACAGGAGTTTTTACTTTTGAAATGGCTCATCATCTTTTTGACGAATACAATTCCCAGGTTTGGAAAAATGTTCTTTCTACAGAAAATCCTTATAATATCAAGATACCTTCTAAGATCCGCAAAAATATTCTGGACAGTATTTTAGTTTACTATCATTACCATTTCGCAGATTTCAAAACACCCGGTTCCCTGGAAATTATCCAGCAGATTTTTGAATAAAAGCAATATTATTTTATGTGCTTTTGGGTGACTTTACATTTTCTGGACTTTCAGTTTCCGATTCAGCAATTTCTTTTTTAGAAAACCTAGGTTGGAGAATTTTTGCAATCAAGCCAGTCCATCCTGTTTGATGGGAAGCTCCTACTCCACGGCCGCTATCTCCGTGAAAATATTCGTAAAACAAAATATAGTCTTTAAAATCGGGATCAGTCTGAAACCTTGGATACTGGCCATTAACAGGACGATTCCCGTTTTCATCTTTCAAAAATATCTTAGATAATCTTCGGCTTAATGCATCTGCGATCTCGTCCAGATTTGAATAATTTCCGCTTCCGGTAGGATATTCTATCAAAAAATCAGGGCTATAGTAAAAGAAGAATCTTTGGAGACTTTCAATGATTAAAAAATTAATCGGAAACCAGATCGGACCTCTCCAGTTACTGTTTCCTCCAAAAAGCCCGCTGTCACTTTCCGCAGGAGTATATTTTACGGTATAATTAGTTTCATTTAATTTTAAGGTATAGACATTTTCTTCATATTCTTTAGACAATGCACGAACTCCGTAATCACTTAAAAATTCCTCTGGATTCAGCATTCTGGAAAGCAGTCTTTTTAAACGATGGCCACGTAAAAGCGATAGTAAATGTTTGGAATCCTGACCTTTCACTTCCCATCGTGAAACTAAAGAGGCTAATTCGGGTTTATTGTCAAGCACCCATTTCATTCTTTTCTTGAAATTAGGAAGGTTTTCTATCATCTCATCATCAATCACCTCAACGGCAAACATGGGAATAAGCCCAACTATTGTTCTCAATCTTAAGTACATGTGGCTTCCTTCACTTGATGAAAGGGCATCATAGAAAAATTCGTCTTCTTCATCCCAAAGACTGAAATTTTCTTCCCCCATATTATCCAGAGAGTTTGCAATAGAAAGAAAGTGTTCGAAAAATTTCATTGCCATCTCTTCATAGACATTATTATAAAGTGCCAACTCAAGGGCAATTCTCATCATATTCAGGGCAAACATTGCCATCCAGCTTGTTCCGTCGGCTTGCTCCAGCTGCTCCCCGTTGGGAAGAGTGGTATTTCTGTCAAAAACTCCAATATTATCCAGTCCTAAAAAACCGCCTTCAAAAATATTATTCCCATTGTTGTCTTTTTTATTAACCCACCAGGTAAAATTTAAAAGCAACTTCTGAAAAGCACTTTCAAGGAATGCAATATCTGCTTTTCCCTGCAAATATTCGTCTATTTTAAAAACCCTGAAAACAGCCCATGCATGAACCGGCGGATTAACATCACTCAAATTCCATTCATAGGCAGGAAGTTGGCCGTTCGGATGCATATACCATTCAAAAAGAAAAAGCTTCAACTGATGTTTTGAAAATTCCGGATCTATCAGAGAAAAGCTTATCGTATGGAAAGCCAGATCCCAAGTCGCATACCACGGATATTCCCACTTATCCGGCATGGAAATAATATGTTCATTATTGAGGTGTTTCCAGTTCTGATTTCTTATTTTTCCCCGGGAAGCAGGAGGCTTCATTTCTGCAGGATCACCTTTCAGCCATTTTTCAACATTATAGTGATAAAACATTTTGTTCCAGAGCATTCCCGCAAAAGCCTGTCTTTGCACCAGCTTTTCATCCTCTGATCGTATTCCTTTCTGAATTTCAGAATAAAATTCATCTGCTTCCTGCTGTCTGGAATTAAAAACTGCATCAAAGTCTTTAAAAGGTTGTTCCAGATCTTTATCGGTAAGCCTGAATTCAAAAATCTTCGTTTCTTTAGCTTTAAAACTTTCATCGATGAAAAAAGAAGTTTTAGTTCCTGCATTCTGAGGATTAATAGATTCCGTGTTTCCGGTGATTACAAAATCGTTGATTCCGTCTTTACAATATTTATATTCATTTGGAGATTGATAAAGTCTCAAATTATTGGTTTCATTATCACAAAACAAAATTTTTAAAGATTGCTTTGCATAAATATTTTTTATTTCCAGGTCTCTATGATTAACCTTAACAGACAATGCTTCTCCGGCCGTCAATTGAGGCTTATAATCATCGTCCCCCCACTTCCAGGTATTCCGGAACCAAGCTGTCGGCAGAATAATGAGAGGTGTTTCTTTTTCTGATTTATTGACAACAGTAAGTCTGACTAAAATATCATTCTGACTTTCTTTGGCATATTCAATAAAAACATCGAAATATTCATTCTGATCAAAGATTTCGGTATCTATTAATTCGTATTCAGGTTCGTTTTTGTTTCTTGCGGCATTTGTCCGGATAAGATCTTCATACGGAAAAGGATTCTGAGGATATTTATACAACATCTTCATATACGAATGCGTAGGTGTGGAATCCAGATAATAAAAATATTCTTTTACATCTTCTCCATGATTTCCCTGGCCATTGGTTAAGCCAAAGAAACGTTCTTTTATCATTTTGTCTTTCTTATTCCAGAAACCGACTGAAAAAACAAGTTTCTGAAGATCATCACAAATTCCGCAAATTCCTTCTTCTCCCCACCTATATGCTTTTGCTTCTGCGGTATCGTGATTAGTATAATTCCATGCATCACCGTCTGCACTGTAATCTTCACGCACAACTCCCCATTCCCTGTTGCTTACATAAGGTCCCCATTTTTTCCATGAGATATCTGAAAGTCTTTGCTTTTCTTTCATAGCTTTTAAATAAATGATAAATTCAGAACATCAAAATCATAGCCTTTCAACTATTCAAAATTTTTATCCTCCTGTCGAGAAACTTTCAAAAGTGGTCATCCCGCCATCAATAAAAATACTGCTTCCAGTAATATAATCTGAAAGATCACTTGCCAAAAATGCCGCCAAATTTCCTATATCTTCAGGTTGCCCGATTCTATTATAAGGGATTAAGGTAAGCAAAGAATTCAAAGCCTCTTTGGAATTCCATGCATTAGTATTAATTGGTGTCTGGATCGCTCCAGGGCAAATGGAATTCACCCTGATTTTATTGGCACCATATTCCTGGGCCAACGTCTGCATCAGCATTTTTATCGCTCCTTTACTTGAAGCGTAATTGGCATGTCCTGCCCAAGGAATGATCTCATGTACGGAACTGATATGAATAATTTTTCCACAGGCCACAGAACGCGAAGGATCAATTCCGCGGCGAAGAAATTCTTTAATAGCTTCTCTGGCACACAGAAACTGACCGGTTAGATTAACTCCCATGACAGCATTCCATTGATCGATAGTCATTTCGGTAAATTTTGCATCTTTCTGAATTCCTGCATTATTGATGAGAATATCCACCGTTCCTAACTCTGAAACAATATCCTGGAACATTTTAACCACCTGATCTTCTTTGGAAACATCACATTGGTAAATAATTCCATTTCCACCGGCATCTATAATTTCCTTAAGGACAATATTTGCCTGCTCAATTGACCCTTCAAATGGATAATTAACAACAACTGTGGCACCCGCAGATGCTAAAGATTTTGCGATTCCGGCTCCAATTCCGCTACTGGCTCCTGTAATGACTGCGACTTGATTTTTAAGAGAAATTTCCATACTTAATTTGTATTTTACTTAAAAATAAGGGAAATAATCAAGCCAAAATGAAAAAAACAGGAATTAAAATTTTCTTAAAACTTTTTATACATCAGATATTGCGGACCGCTTCTTCCTTCTCTCATCTTTCCATCATACGAATATCCTGTCTTCAGATAGATGTCATAAGCAAGCGTATTATTTTGATTCACCGCAAGAACGATTTCATCACAGGTACTGAAATGTTTTTTTACAAATTCATCAGTTGCCAACATTGCTGACTTCCCAATCCCTTTTCCTTGAAATTCAGGATTGATCGATAACGACCGGAGTAAAACTGAATTAGGATTATCGGTAATATCAAATTTATCTGCTCCAAAGTCCAAGACTAAAAAGCCGGCTACAGTTTCATCATCAAAAACAGAAACCGGAAATGCCAAGTTATCCCCTCTTTCTTTTATTCTTTCTAATGCCTGCTCTGCAGTAGATGTATAAAGGCTCTGCTCTTCATCCAAAACATAGCGAAGTCCGGCCAAATCCTCAGGAAGAAAAAATTTTAAATGAACCATTCAGAATTAATTAGTGATGATAAATATCTTGATACATTACTCCTGCTCTGATTTCAACAGGAAGTTTATTTTCCTCCGGAACAATCGGGCAGTTGTAATCATACGCATTATAAGCACAATAAGGATGATAAGACTGGTTAAAATCTAAAATAATCGAGTTTCCAGCCGGTATTTTCAAATCTAAATACTTTCCGCCTCCGTAGGTCTCTTTACTATTAGTGGCATCGCGAAAAGGAAGAAAAAGATGATCTTTGTATTTTTCCATTTTCATAAGGTCTAAACTCTGATACACTGTAAGGGTATAAGATTTCCCGTCAAGTTCAAATGTCGCTTTTCCGAATTCCTGATAAGATTTTGTCTTTCCTGAAGATGTAGGAAAATCAAAGGGCACCGGATTTTGTGTTTTAACAAATTTTGCTTTGACTCTGTATTTCAAATCTATCGGAAAGAAGGGATGTTTTTTAAAGTGCGTGAGGTTATCCCCTCTCAAAGGCGTTTCTTTAGGATTTAAATATTCTTCATTCAGCTCTTTTTGAAATTTTTTTATTTCTTTAATTTCTTTTGCTTCCTGTTTTAAAATTGTTTTGGCAGCTACATTCTTTTGAGAAAAGCTAAAGATAGGAAGCAGTAAAAGTAGAAATACAAGATGTGGCTTCATTGTTATTCGGAGATTTTAATTTTATAGATATCAGACGAATTTCTTTTAATGGATTGTACAAAAAAACCTCCTTCTTCCGGAATGACCTCCTGAAAATCAAAACTTTTACAATCTTTGGGAAGTCCGGAAAAGACAAGAGTAAACCAAAAGTCTTTCATAAAGGGAACCGGCGTCCAGTTGGGATATATTGAAATATTTTCCGCATGGATCAGGTGACTTTTATGGTCAGAATTGTTATCAAAAAGGTAAGTTGATCTCCAGATCCGGATAAGATTTCCCAGAAACGGTGATGCAGGAAAGCAGCAGTGAACAATAACCTGCTTTTCCTCTTCTACTTTCGTTTGAAGAGATTCCAGAATTTCTTTTTCTATAATAGGTCTTGTGATTGTTTCGGCCACGTTTATTTTATGATCATGAGTAATAAATAATGAGTAATTGTTACATTACCCATTATCTATTCTGTTTGTTATTTAATATTCTAATTCCAGCTTCTCTTTAGAGTAACTTCTTACTTTTTCTGTAAGCTCAGGATGTTCCGCTAGTTTTTGTCCATAAGAGGGAATCATTTCTAACAATTTTTCTTTCCATTCTCCCTCAAGCTTTTCAGGGAAGCATTTTTCAAGAACCTGTAGCATAGCATATACTGCGGTAGAAGCTCCCGGAGAAGCTCCTAATAATGAAGCGATAGTTCCGGTTTTGTTAACGACAACTTCTGTCCCAAATTCCAGTTTTCCGCCTTCTTTTTCGTCTTTTTTTATGATCTGTACTCTTTGTCCGGCAACTTTCAATTCCCAGTCCTCTTCTTTGGCATCTTTTATAAATTCTCTCAGATGCTGCATTCTTTGCGCTTTGGTCATTGCCACCTGCTGAATCAGATACTTTGTTAAAGGAATATTATGCCACCAAGCTCCAAATAGAGATCTTAAGTTCTTCGTATTGACACTTTCAGGTAAATCAAGATAGCTTCCTTCTTTCAAAAATTTGGTAGAAAATCCTGCAAAAGGACCAAAAAGAAGCGCTTTTTCACCATCAATAATTCTTAAATCCAAGTGGGGAACTGACATTGGCGGAGCATCTACTGTTGCCTGAGTGTAGACCTTTGCCTGATGTTTTTTTACCAGTTCCTGATTGTGAGAAACAAGCCATTGTCCGGAAACCGGAAAACCTCCGTATCCTTCACTTTCTTTAATATCTGAACTATCAAGCAATGGTAAAGCATACCCTCCTGCTCCAATAAATACAAAATCAGCTACAACTTCCTGCTTGTGACTATGAATTCTATCTTTCACTTTCATTTCCCATTTTCCGTCATTTCTGGGATCAACATCTTTTACTTCATGGTATAAGAATACTTCAACATTGGAATCTTCTAATAAGTGTCTTCCCATTTTTCTTGTCAAAGTTCCGAAATTCACATCAGTACCCAGATCCATTTTGGTCGCAGCCAATACTTCAGATCCGTTTCTTTTGCTCATTACTAAAGGAATCCATTCTTTTAGTTTCTCATGATCGGTAGAAAATTCCATTCCATGAAATAAAACCGATTCTGATAATTTCTCATGACGTTTTCTGAGATATTCGGCATCTTTTTCACCAAATACCAGACTCATATGCGGACAAGAATTGATAAAATCTTTAGGATCTTTAATATATCCTTTATTTACTAAATATGACCAAAACTGTTTTGAAATTTCGAACTGCTCCGCAATACTTTCAGCTTTTGAAATATCTATTGAGCCGTCTTCTTTTTCAGGGGTATAATTAAGCTCACAAAAAGCAGAATGTCCTGTTCCTGCATTATTCCACGCTGCGGTACTTTCTTTTGCAAATCTGCCTAATCTTTCAAAAATTGCAATTTCGAGATTAGGATCAAATT
The DNA here is from genome assembly GCF_022488405.1 of Chryseobacterium sp. Y16C. Classification (NCBI taxonomy): domain Bacteria; kingdom Pseudomonadati; phylum Bacteroidota; class Flavobacteriia; order Flavobacteriales; family Weeksellaceae; genus Chryseobacterium; species Chryseobacterium sp. Y16C. The sequence goes on along the minus strand of NZ_CP092711.1, from coordinate 3,938,923 downwards.
CGTGAAGTAATGTTGCTAAAGTGGCACTCATGATTCCGCCACCTATCAGTACAACGTCATATTTGGGTTTCGGTGTTCTGCTAATAAGCGATTGTGACATAATTTCAAATTTTATATCAAATTTCGGGAAAACTTCTTAAAATAGATTTCATTTTTGCATCTTATTTTTGCCGTTTTCAACATTTTTTTTCACGAAAAGAATTACAATGGAAAATATCAATTGATTGAAATTGAATCTATAAATAAAAAGCACCGACAAAATTGCCGATGCCTTTACTATTTTTTATATTCGATTTAGTTCAGCTTTGTAGTCAGCTTTTTGAATTGTTTTTCCGCATTTTTTCCTTCATACAGAATTCCATAAACTGTATCAACGATTGGAAGCTTTAAACCTTTTTCTTTTGAAGTTTTGTAGATAGAATCGGCTGCATAATATCCTTCCGCCACCATGTTCATCGACTGGATTGCCGATTTTACCGTATACCCTTTTCCGATAAGGTTTCCTAAGTTTCTGTTTCTTGAGAATAAAGAGTAAGCCGTTACCAATAAATCTCCTAAATAAGCGCTTTCGTTAACGTCTCGTGGTGCTTCATAGATTGCTTCCAGGAATGTTTCCATTTCTCGGATAGCATTAGAAACAAAAACAGCGGTAAAGTTATCTCCATATCCTAATCCGCTTGCAATTCCAGCTCCGATCGCAAAAATATTCTTCAGAATTGCACTGTATTCATTTCCTAAAATATCTTTACTGGAATGAACTTTAATAAAATCCGAATTAAAAATACTTACCAGTTTTTCTGAAATTTCATCCTCTACTGTGGCAATGGTAAGATAAGAAAGTCTTTCCATTGCAACTTCCTCTGCATGACAAGGTCCTGCAATAACTGCCTGATTTCGGAATCCTATCTTAAATTCATCTCTCAGATAATGAGCGACCACATCATTTACTTTAGGGATAATCCCTTTAATTGCTGAAACAAAGATCTTGTCTGTGTATTCACAACTCATTTTATCCATGGTATCTGAAAGATAAATGGAAGGTGTTGCTAAAACAATAATATCACAGGCAGAAACCAGTTCATTGATATCTGTTGTAAGCTTTAGATTTTTAAGATTAAAATTTACTGCGGTAAGATAAGTCGGATTATGTCCGCGAAGTTCGATGGCTCCTTTCACAAACTCATTTCTTACACACCAATGCACTACTTTGCAGTTTTCCACAAGCATTTTTACAATTGCCGTTGCAAAACTTCCGCTTCCTACAACGCCTACAGAAATATCATTTTTATTCTTTTTGGAACTCGAAGATTCTGATGTTATTTTCTTTTTTGCCATAATTGATTGTGAACTGCAAATATATTAAAACCTAGATTGCATAAGAGTTTTAATCACATGATAAAAGCCATTTTTAGATAAAATTAACACTTGTACACAATTAAATATCTAATTAAGCGTTAAATAGATAAAAAACTAAATTTTTACTACAAATATTCTTAAAAAATTATTTTTAATTAAATTTGCAACCTTAAAACCGTTTTAAATACTAAGAAAAGAAAAAATGAAGAGATTTCTAAGCAGCAAAAAGAACGTAAACTTCGTCTTAGGCGGACTTTTATTAGTAGTTTTTGCACAAGGTATATTCATTGCAAAGTTATTTTCTGAAAAGGATAATAAAAGCTATGAAGTAAATCTTGTAAAAATAAACACTGAAAGAGACAGTGTAGATTATCTGAAAATGAAAACTGATCTTGCATTAGTAGATCAAACTGTAAACGAACTGAATTCCTTCTTAAAATCAAAGGACATCAGCAATGGAAAACTGACAGTTCTGAGCAAAGACAGCATTTCTAACTCCGTGTATCTTGCAAAACAGGCCAACCGATACAGCCAATATTTAATGGATCTTCAAAACAAACTGATGCAGGTTCCTCTGGGAATGCCTACAGACGGATATATTTCATCCAATTTCGGTGTCAGAAAAAATCCTATCCCTTTTAAAACAGTGTACGCATCTGTAAAACCTAGTGTTGCAACGCCTGTTACGGCTTCCGCTCCGGCTCCTGAAGTAAAAGCCGAACCTGTAGAAAAAATCGTTGAAGTCACCGACAGCTACGGAAACAAAAGAGAGATAAAGGTAATGGTGACCCCTAAAGCATCTGCTGCTACCAACTCAACTTCTGGAAAATCTCCTGTTGCAGCAACTTCTAAAACTACTACTACAGAAAAAAACAATCCTCCTGCTGAATCAGATCAAATGCAATTCCATAAAGGACTGGATATTGCCGTTGCATTTGGTTCCGACGTAAGAGCTGCTGCTGCAGGAACTGTAATTTTTTCAGGTCAGAAAGGCGGTTACGGAAATTGTGTGATTGTCTCTCATGGAAATGGTTTAGCAACACTCTATGGACATCTTTCCCAGCTTATTGCTAAGGTTAATGATAAAGTAAAAGTGGGAGAAGTCATCGCGAAGTCTGGAAATTCCGGACGTTCTACCGGGCCACATCTTCATTATGAAGTACACAAAAACAATACTCCGGTTAATCCGAAGTTGTTTATGAGTTTATAAATCATTTAATGGTTAAAAAATTTCGGGGCGGCACCAAAGGTGCCGCCCCGAAAATTAAATATATATTTACAAGAGTTCATTAGTAACCCGCTGTAAAACGCTCACGAATATGATTATTCTGCTCCAATTCATCTACTAAAGCCACAGCAACATCCTCTACAGACAGTACGCTTCTTCCCTCCTCATTAAAAACCGGATTTTCTAAACCTGTTCTGTATTTTCCTGTTCTTACTCCTGCAGTTCCCTGATGCATTTCAATAGCAGGGCTGAAGAAGGTCCAATCTAACGTTTTATTTTCTTTGATCTTATTTAAATAATCTCTTGCAGCGGTTGCTCCTGGCTTAATTTCGGCTGGGAAATCTGGTCCGTCTACCAATTGATTTCCATCAATAAATAAACTTCCTGCTCCTCCTACTGTAATGAACCTTTTTATCCCGGATTTTTCAACCGCGTTCTCGATGCTTACTGAACCGTTTAAGAAATCATCGTAAAGATTAGGATTCGTCCATCCTGCGTTAAAAGCACTGATTACGGCGTCATTACCTTTTAAAGCTTCCGCCAGTTCGTCTACATTCTTCACATCAACACTTTTTGCGGATACATTTTCGTTTTGCTGAACTTTAGAAGCATCTCTTACAATGGCTTCTACTTTGTATCCTCTGTTTGCTAATTCGTTCACTATTTGTGTTCCCACAAACCCGGTTGCACCGATTACTGCTACTTTTTTCATATGATTTAAAATTAAATTGTAATAAATTTTGTTACATTTATGATTAAAAAATTTTATTCAAACTGATCACTAAATTCCTGAAGCGATTTATTTCCTAAGAAATTCAAAACCAGTTGATCTGTTTCTATAAATAAATTATGTAAATGTTGATTAATTTCTTTTCCTATACTACAGGAAGGATTAGGATTTTGATTTTTCTTTCCCAGCACATCAGTATTTTTCACTACCGAATAAATTTCAGAAATACTGATCGATTCTGCATTTTTAGAAAGCTGGCTTCCCCCCTCCTTTCCCTGTTTGCTCACAATTAGCCCTACTTCTCTCAACACACTGATTTCTTTACGTACGATAACAGGATTTATATTGATGCTGCCCGCAATCCACTCAGAACTTAGCCAATCCTGAGGAAATTTCGTTAATAAAGTCATAATATGTATTGCCGTAGCAAATCTTGTATTGTTCATTTTACTTATGCAAAGATAAACAAATTTTTAATTGTAACAAATTTTATTACAATTAACTTATAAAATTAATTTATCCAGGTCTAAAAGCAGGTAATTAATATTCTGATTAATGGTTCTTGTAGCCGATTGCATCTGGTTAAGCATTGCTGCCCTGTTATGAAGATCATTGGCTCTGTAGTATCCTCCGTCACTAAAAATCACCGAATGATCTGCTGCGTTTTTATCGTCGTCAAACTGATAATGAAGCCATCTCTCTCTCATGCTGCTGATAATGGAATGCTGTTCTTTGTTTGAAAACTTTTTTTCGGTGTACATATACCAAATGAACGGAGGAAAATTAGGAGACTCCAGCTTTCCATTCCATATATCCCGCAAAAGGTTTCTCTGATGAATAAATTCTACTTTTCTTCCCTTAGGATTAAGGGTAGCCAGTCCCAAACCGGCACCTACAGCACCTCCGCTAATATCTATTGCGCTGCTCCATGCATCACTTTTGACAATTCCGCCTGCAATAGATGCCGCTGCACCCGTAATAATAGAATATAAAATCATCTTGTTATTTCGCGAATCATTCAGATTATCTACGTAATTTCCAATTTGCGCTACTCTTTCACCTTCACAGTCAAATTCTGCAGCCACTGCATCCAATTCTGTCAACGCAATGGTTATTTTACTATTAATCACACTTTTCAGCTGCAAAACTTTCACCTGAGCGCTCAAAGATGAATCTTTTTTAAGATCAATAATTTTATGAACCTCATCAAGATTATTCAGCGCATTCAGGATTAAAATACTCTGATCAGAAAAAATTCCTTTTAATTCCTTATTCGCCAGAAGAATAGAGTCTGAATTGTATGACGGCAGTTTATTGGTATAATTATATTTAAAAGGAGCTTTGCAATAGCTGTCTCTTAGAGTAAGAATATTTTGTTTGATTGCCTGATTTTTCTTGGAAACACAAGACGTTAAAAAACTAAAAATGGTCAAAACGTAAAACAGCTTTCTCATATCGTTGTATTTATGTTTTAAGTAAGCTATAAAAGCGGAAACAAACTTACACTAATATACTATAAATAAAAAAATTCACCTGGGTTCAGGTGAATTTTTAAGCTATTTTTAAGGACAGACTATTTAATTCCTAATAGTTCCACTTCAAAAACAAGTGTACTGTTCGGACCTATTTCTTTGCTGATTTCCTGGTCTCCATATGCCAAATGCGGAGGAATGATCAGTCTCCATTTACTACCTACAGACATAAGCTGAAGCGCTTCTGTCCATCCTGAAATTACTCTGTTTAGCGGAAAAGAAGCTGGTGTCCCCCTTTTTACAGAACTGTCGAAAACTTTCCCAGTAATTGTCGTTCCGTGATAATGGCATTTTACGGTAGATCTGGGACCAGGTTTTGCACCTTCGCCTTCCGTAATGATTTCATACTGTAATCCACTTGGCAAAGTAACAACACTTTCTCTTTTCCCATATTCTTCCATATATTCTTTACCGTCTTTCAGGTTTTTCTCTGCCAGTTCTTTTTTACGCTTAAATAACAAATCTGCTACTCCCATAATTAAATATTTTTACAAAGATAAGATTTTAAGATGGGAAGAAAGAAGTTGAAAAAGAATAAGTCATTTTGATTGTATTATTCAAAAACACATCAATTAATCAATTTACATTCAATCTATTATAACTGAATTTCTTTAAAATTATTTCCTCACCCTCAAAAAGTTCAAATATCATTAATACTGCGTTAACAGCATTTTGGAAACTTGGCGTTATAATTGGATTTAAAAACTGAATGCCAGATCCACTAAAATATAACAAGAACTTCGACAAACTTTCGTATGAAGAAAAGCAACTTCTGGAAGAAACGAAGAAAAGTATCGCTGATTTTGTAGAACAATCTCCTTCTATAAGTGATGTCAACTATGCTACCAGAAATGCTCATGCAAAAACTTACGCTGTTTTGTCAGGATATTTTATTATTGATTCTCATCTTCCGCAAGATTTAAAATATCTTTTTGATAAGGAAAAATATGATATTATTGCCAGACTTTCCAACGCCAATCTGAAAATAAAAAAGAACAAAAAAGATATTCCGGCGTATGGTTTTTCGATCAAGATAAAAGATGATGCCGGACGTACGATCTCCAATTATCCATTGGTAAATTTCCCGTTGTTTCCCACCAATTCTGTTTCTGCATTTTTAAAAATGTTTACAGCTATCAATAAATTTTATGCTAAAAAATGGGGTAACTGGACATCATTTATAAGGAATCTATGGAAAGTAGTTCCTTCTTTGCTGACATTCTCTTTTATAAAACATAGTATTGGGCTTTTCCTGAAAAGAAATGACTTTATCCTATCCTTTGATTATTATTCAGTGGGCGCATACAGGCTTGATGATAAAATGATCAAAATAAACATAAGCCCAAAAAGCATTCAGAAAAAATCCGGGACAAGAAGGGAGATAAAGAAGTCTGTTAAAAACTATTTTGAAAATAATGACTATGAGGCAGAAGTTTTTATTCAGCTCTGTTATGATCTAAAATACCAACCGATCAATCAATTAAATATTGAATGGAAAAACTCCCCATTCATAAAGTTGGGAAAAATAAGATTTGAAAGAAATGCATTTCAAAGTTCAGACGGCTGCGACAATGAATTATTGTCTTTTAATCCGTTTGAAAGTGCAGAAATCTTTCAGCCGGTCGGGAAAATTCAGAAATTGAGGGATGAAGCGTATAAAGTTTCTCTGCAGACAAGAAAAAAAATCAATAAGCTTTTAAAGTATAAATAAAAAAGGCTTTACATTGAGTAAAGCCTAGATATTTTCATTTTCTTCCAGTTGTTTTTTCATTTTATTATCCGGAAATAGCATCGAAACGATTACGGAAATCAGTAAAACACCTCCTACAATTCCTAAAGAAACCGGAGATGGAATATGAATCCACGGAGCGATCAGCATTTTCACTCCAATGAAGGTTAAAATAATTGCCAAACCATACGACAATTTGCTAAACATATAAATGAAATTGGCCAATAAGAAATACAGGGACCTCAATCCTAAAATGGCAAAAATATTTGATGTATAAAGGATAAAAGGATCATTTGAAATCGCAAATATGGCAGGAATAGAATCTACTGCAAAAAGAACATCCGTAAATTCGATTACGGCAACCACCACTAAAAGCGGAGTCGCCATTTTTATCCCGTTTTGAACAGTAAAGAATTTATCCCCGTCATAGGTAGAAGAAACCTTCCAAAAACTTTTTACCAGCTTTGCACCGGCAGAATCACTATAATTTTCATCTTCCTGATCATCATGGCCTCCCCATGATTTTATCCCTGCATAAACAAGGAATAAACCGAATAAAGTCATTACGACATTAATTTTTACAGGATCTCCAAAAACCTCCATTTCCGGGAGGTATGTCAGATTAATAATTCCGATTCCTGCAAAAATAAATATAGCCCTGAATATTAAGGCACCGATAATTCCCCAAAACAATACTTTATGATGGAGATTTTTAGGTACTTTAAAAAATCCGAATACTAAAATAAAAACAAACAGATTATCTACGGAGAGTGCTTTTTCTATCCAATACGCTGCCTGGTATTGGGTGAATTTTTCGACAGCCAGTTTGTGTCCTTCAGCTTCATTGAAAACCCAATACACAACGCCTGAGAAAATCATAGACAAAGAAATCCAAACTACCGACCAAATCGTAGCTTCTTTTGAAGAAACCTCATGGCTTTTCTTGTTGAAAATTCCTAAGTCTAAAAGCAACATAACCACTACTGTTATGGCAAATCCCCACACCAATGCCGGATGCAGATCTAAAATATTTTGTCTCACTATGTTTTTATATTAAAATATTGTGAATAGCTTACTGCCAAAGATACCATTTAAATCTAAGACTGCCTATTTATATTCCATGGCTTCTATCCAAAAAAGCATGAAAAAAATCACTTCTCAGGCATTACTTTATAAGTCGGATCATCCTGAATATTTACTTCAATAACTGCTTCAGCATTTTTCAGCATTTTCCTGCAGTCTTCACTCAGATGTTTTAAATGTAATTTCTTATTTTGCTGAGCATATCTTTTGGATAATTTGTCTAAAGCATCAATAGCACTCATATCAACAATCCGGCTTTCTTTGAAGTCAACTACCACCTGTTCAGGATCATTCACCGGATCAAATTTATCTGTAAATGTACTAACTGAACCAAAGAATAACGGACCTAAAATTTCGTAGTATTTAATACCGTTTTCATCGGTATACTTTCGGGCACGAATTCTTGTAGCATTATCCCAGGCAAAAACCAATGCAGAAATAATTACCCCTACTAAAACCGCCAATGCCAGATTATGAAGAACAATAGTAATTAAAGCCACTGTTATTCCAACAAAAATGTCAGACTTCGGCATTTTGTTGACGATCCTGATAGAAACCCATTGAAATGTACTGATTGCCACCATCATCATTACTCCCACCAAAGCAGCCATCGGAATTTTTTCGATAAATGGTGCACCTACTAAAATAATAATCAGAATCATTATGGATGCTATAACTCCTGAAAGCCTTGCTCTTGAACCTGCATTTAAATTTACCAGCGTCTGTGCAACCATGGCGCAACCTCCCATTCCTCCGAAAAAACCGTTCGTAATATTCGCTAACCCCTGTGCTACGGATTCTTTATTGGTATTTCCTTTAGAGTTGGTGATTTCGTCAACCATTGATAACGTCAGCAATGATTCAATCAGACCAACTCCTGCCATAATCAAAGCGTATGGAAAAATAATCTGTAAGGTTTCTAATGAAAAAGGAACACCCGGAATATGGAAACTTGGTAGGTTACCGCTGATGTGAGCAATATCGGCAACCGTTTTGGTATGGATCCCAAATCCTAAAACAACCCCAAAAACAATTAAAATAGCCACCAGAGAAGCAGGAACCACCTTTGTGATTTTTGGAAAGAAGTAAACAATTGTAATCGTTAAAGCTGTTAAGCCTGCCATAATATACAATGGCATTCCCTGAAGCCAGCTTACAGCTCCATTGGCATCAGTAATTTTGAACTGTTCAACCTGCGCCATAAAAATAATAACTGCCAAACCATTTAAGAACCCATACATTACCGGTTGTGGAATTAATCTCACAAATTTTCCGAGTTTCAGAACACCTACCAACAACTGAAAAATTCCGGCAAGAACAACAGTGGCAAAAAGATATTCTACCCCATGACTTTTGATTAAAGCAATTAAAACAACAATTGTTGCACCTGCTCCACCGGAAACCATTCCGGGACGACCGCCTAAAATTGCAGTAACCAATCCCATCATAAAAGCAGCATACAAACCTGTAAGAGGGGAAAGCCCGGCAAGAATGGCAAATGACAACGATTCGGGAATCATGGTCATGGCAACCGTAAATCCTGCTAAAATTTCGTTTTTATAATTGATTTTTTGCGAAAAGTCGAAAAGTTTAAAAGCTTTTTCCATTGGAAATTGATTGTTAAGGATTTAAAAATAAGTTTTAAAAGAATAAATAATGCCTTTTCATGACTTGAAAAAAACAGATGACTAAAAATCCTTAAGGCGGTGTAACTTCAGAAGAAGCTTTTGTTTTTGTTTCCATAATTATGCAAAGGTAAAAACTTGAAAGTGATTGCGCAATTTCATGTTTTCATTCTATCTTTTATGAACGACTCTATCGATCTCTTTGACAATGATTTGAGAAGCTACTGGAGACCAATGGGTATCATCATAAAAATAAATATCCTGCTCATTATTCATATGACTTTTCAGGATTTCTTTAGAATCGATATATAAATACTCTTTTTTAAGAGTCCGAAGATGCTCGAAGAACAACGGTTTCTCCAAATTTGTTTTATTGGCTATGTAATCATAATACATATCGTATTTATCAGGAGCAGGTAATACGATGAGTTTTACATTTTTTTCCTGAAGTTTTTGAGATATTTTATTGAGTACATTATTTAGCAAAACGATATTTGAGATTTTATTACTTTCGGCAAGAGAGATGATATCGTATTTGTAAAAAAGCAATTTATCAGACCCATTACTGAATAATTTTTTTGAATTTAAATTATAATTATAAATTAAATCGTTGGAGAGATAGTCTTTACAAATAAAAAATTTAGGCATATAGTAAAGCGGAAACTGAAGGGTTGATCTGGAAAAAAATTCAGAATCTGCTTTATTTTCTTTTAATTCCTTATGATGATTTAAAATCAAAGAATCTATTTGCTTTTGCTTTATTTTCGTATCAAAGTTTATCCCTGTGATATTATCGATGAAATGACGTTCTACATTTTGAAGAACAACATATTTAATCGTAAAACGTTCAAAAAAATCACCGTTGATAAGGTTGATTAAGGTCTGAATCTGATTATTTGAAATAAATTCATCAACATGTAAAGTTGTGTATTTTTCTGCTAAGAAATGATTATATCCGTATCCTTTCTGTTCTGAAAAAGAATCTCCCATGGTCAGAAAATCAAATTCCTTTTTTTCTGTTTTTGATAATCTTTCAAAATTTTCTTTTTCAGACAAATCAAAGCGATCCCTGTAATGTTTATAAATATTGGGAATCATTCCCATTCTTAAAACATCCGGACTTTCTGTTCTGATCAGCCCAATTAACGAGATTCCGAACAGAAATACTGCAGGAAGAATAAAATATGCTGTCTTAAGTATAAATTTCTTTATCATTCATCAAAATTGAAAGTAAATGAACTGTTCCGTATTTCCTCCAAACCAAAAAACAGAAATAATAATAGCGTAATACATGGCATATCTCAGAGGTTTCCTCCATTGTAAACCTAATTTTTCAATCGCATACTGATTTTCACGCCCTTTCCATTCTACCAGAATAAAAATGATCACAAGAAGAATTGTTATAACCGCTTTTTTCTTCTCTTCAAATTCAGGCAGTCTGAAAAGTGAGCCGGAAAACATTTCAGTGATATATTGACAGGCATGAGTCATATTTTCAGCTCTGAAAAATATCCATGCGAAAACAGTTAGCCCAAAAGTTATGAGTATTTGTAAAAATTCACGGATAGTCGGCCATTGTCTGCCTTTTGAAACAATTTCCAAATTTTTCCTATTGGTTTTCATAAGGATAGAAGGCATAATGAATATGGCATTTAATAATCCCCATACAATAAACGTCCAGTTCGCCCCATGCCAGAATCCACTCACTATAAAAATGATGAATGTATTTCTTATCCGCATCCATTTTCCTCCTTTGCTTCCTCCTAAAGGAATATATAAGTAGTCTTTAAACCATGAAGAAAGTGAAATATGCCAACGTCTCCAAAATTCTGCAAAATCTCTAGAGAAATAAGGGAAAGCAAAATTACGCAACAGATCAAATCCGAATAATCTGGCCGTACCTAAAGCAATATCGGAATATCCTGAAAAATCTCCATAAATCTGAAAGGCAAAAAACACAGCTCCCAGGGCCAATGTACTTCCGTTCATATCTGCAGAGTGATTAAAGATCTGATTGGCAAATTCTGCACAATTGTCAGCAATCACTATTTTTTTGAATAATCCCCACAGCACTTGCCGCAAACCGTCTACCGCTTTATTATAATCAAAAACTCTTTTCTCTTTGATCTGTGGAAGCAGATGGGTGGCTCTTTCTATAGGACCGGCAACCAAAAGAGGGAAAAAACTTACGAACAGAGCATAGTCCACAAAATTACTTTCTGCTTTAATTTTACCTTTATATACGTCTATCACATAAGAAAGGCCGTGGAAAGTATAAAAAGAGATTCCCAGAGGAAGAATTACGTTAAGTAATACCGGACTGGATTTCCACCCTATTTGAGAAGAAAAATCAGCAAAAGATTCAGCAAAAAAGTTATAATATTTAAATACTCCTAAGAATCCGAGATTGATAATAATACTTAACCAAAACCAAATCCTTTTGATTTTTAAACTTCCTGCCTTTTGCATTTTTAAACCTGTAAAATAATCCAGTAAAGTGGAAAACATCAGCAGAAAAAGAAAGCGCCAATCCCAACAGGCATAAAAAAAATAACTTGCTAAAAATAATAACCTGTTTTGAAATTTAAGATTTTTATTGGCAAGATACCAGTATATTATAAAAACTGTCGGTAAGAAAATTAAAAATTCTATAGAGTTAAAGAGCATTCTTTTTATTTATTTTAACGAATTCTTTTTATAGTGTCACTCTCAGTTTCCAAATATACAAACTTCACGTAAGGAATTGAAAGAATCTGATATTCATTCATATTTCAAGTAATAAAAAAAATTCCATTGCGAAATAAAAAGACTACAGATTGCTGTAGCCTTTTCTTTTGGTTATTAGTTTTTAAGAACATCTTTAATACCTTCCAGTCCTTCACTGAACTGGGCAAGCAAAGCAACCACCTGTGCCATTCTGTCGTTCTCTCCCAGACCTTTCAGTGTTTTATTTTTAACAAAAGTTTTTTTGATCTCTTCCCAACGCATCACCTCACTTTCATTCATAATTCCCATCAGTTCTTTCAACTTCAGCATATTGGCTTCTGCTCCTGTGGTTAACGTCTGAGATTCATTCTGGTAATGATTCATTACTATTTGCGTTACCTCATCTTCTTTCAGAATCGGCTGAATCTGGGCAATCAGCTTATTCATATTTCGATAAGAACCCTGCAGTTTAAAAGCCGGTTCATTTCTGTATTCATCTGCCATTGCTGCAGAAGAGATATACTGAGCATTTACTTTTAAAACCGTTTCTCTTACTTTTAAAGTGCTTTTCAGTACTTTTCTGAAATCTGAAATTTCGTTGGAACTGAAGTTTCCGGTCAAATCTACATTAGGATTATCTGAAACAATGCTGTCATACAGTTCATATAGGTTTTGCATTCCCGGATTTGTCAGTCTGGTCAGATATTCGTTGGACATCAAAGCATTTTCTATTAAACTTAAATCAAACAAATCAGTTTTACTGCCTGAAATCTCACCCAAATTATAGGTATCTGAACGGTTCGCCAACATATCCGGAATTCTGAATTTCTCACCGCTTTCCGTATATGGGTTTCCTGCCATTACCAGACAAAAACGTTTTGATCTTAAGTCATACGTTTTGCTTTCTCCATTGTAAATTCCTTCAATTTTTCTCTGTCCGTCTGCTAAAGAAATAAATTTCTGCAAAAATTCAGGGTTGCAATGCTGAATATCATCCAAATACAACATCACATTATCTCCCATTTCCAAAGCCAGATTCAGTTTTTCAAGCTCCTGTCTTGCTCCAGCATTTTTAGCTTCGTTCGGATCTGTGGAAACAATATCGTGACCGATGGACGGACCGTTGATTTTCATAAACACCAGCCCCATTCGGTCTGCCATATATTCCATCAAGGTTGTTTTACCGTAACCCGGAGGCGAAACCAGAAGCAGCATTCCCATTTTGTCGGTACGTTTGTCATTTCCTACAGTTCCCAACTGTTTTGCCAGATTGGCTCCGATCAAAGGAAAATAGACTTCACTGATCAATTTATTTCTTACAAAAGAACTCAAAACCTGAGACTGGAATGTTTCTATTTTCAGGGCTTTCTTTTTCTCATTCACCCATTTTGCTTTTAATTCATTCAGTTGTCTGAATTTCGGAACAGTAATTTCACTATAATGTTTTAAACGTGAGGTGAATTCATAATAATTCAAAATATATTCAGCTTCCTTTTCCAGGGAACGTAATTCTTTTAAACCTACTTCATAAGTGGTGTAGCGAATATTTTTCTCTTCAAAATTCTGAGAAATTAAAAACGTCGCCACTTCATTAATGATTCCGTTTTCAGTATTTAATCCTGAATGACTGATAAACGCCTCCAAAGCACTTTCCGCCATTGAAAAACAGGCAGAAGGATAAAGATGAAGCATGTTCAGCTGATCTGTCAATTCAATATCTTTTCCTTTTTCTTTTAGATCTTTTAAAAATGCATGATATAATGTCGCTGCTTTTTCGGAGACTATGAAATTCTTTCGGTCCTCTGTTTTCAAATATTCTGCAGCATTGGAGAAATCAGCATCCGCAAAAAACTGATATTGCTCTGCAAAGGTTTTAATTTCTTTTGACAATTCTGTATTTAATCTTTCAAATCCACTTTTCGAGGTAAATGACGATGAAATCAGTGAAAAAATTTCAAACTGCTTTTGATAATATTCTTTTCTTTCGTCTTCTAAAAAGTTCCAGAACAGTTGCGCTAAAGCTCTTTCTTCAGAAGTAAACCGCATCAGTCCTAATTCGTTATGAATCTGCTGAAGCTTTGATACAATCTTTAAAGCATCTTCATCATGAATTCCTTTTACCAAACCTTCTCCAAAATGCTGTGTCATAAAATCCTGTATAAAGTCCCGGTTCTGCTTTTCAGTGTAGATATTCTGATGTTTCGAAAAAATGTTCCAGGCCAGATATTCAAAACGTTTTACCGTATTATTTTCAGAGATAAATTCCTGATTCCAGACTTCTTTATAATCTGAAAGGGTATCAAATTGCAATTGCTCATAAAATGCCGTTCCGGTTAAATGATAATAGTACTGTGCATTTCGCATCACCAACGTAAGATCCAGCTTCTGCTGATTGACTGCAAATTTATAGTCACCCAAAGCAATCACATGATCTCCGTCCGCATAAATTTCTTTTTTGTCTTTAAGTTTTCTTACCGATTCTTGTTGAGTTGTTTTTAACAACGTCTGAATTTCTTCCGACTTCGCCGAATCTTCCATTTCACTCAGCTGCCTTGAAAGATCACGTACTTTCTCCACCATTAAATCGGTTGCAAAATATCCATTGATCTCAATTTCCGAATCAAAAGATTCTGCTTTAGTCTGCACAGATTTTAAAATTCTCTTTGCTGAATCGTATAGACTTTGAGTACGTTTGTTTCTTAATTCTGTAAGCTGAACTCTTTTATTCTGGAAATGTCCGTAAACCTCTTCTCTCTTTTCTCCGATTTTCTGAATAAATTCATCAAAATCAACAAATTTCGTTTCCATTTCTTCCAGCTGAATGGAAAGTTTGGTGAGATATTCATCACATTTCTCAGGAGTCTGTGAAAGTTCCAAGAAGTTAATCACCGACTGATCAAACAGTGTCATCTGTGCCTGAAAATCTGCAGACAGTTCTTTTCCTGAAATTTCTCTTTTACGTTTGGTTAATTCCAGTCTTTCCTGATTCAGCATTGCAAAAATCACGGAAATATTCTCAATGATCTGGGTTGAGTGGGAAGCATCTTCAATTTTTAAATTATTGACGATATCCACCAAAAGCTCAAGCTGCCCGGAAAGATTCGTAATTTCTTCATCAATCGTTTTTGCATCGATCGCTTTCTGAAGGTTGATGGTATTTTCAGAAATGGTCTGCGCTCTTTGCTGGTAGGGAGCTAAGGAATTTTCCTGTAAAAGAAAATTCACACAGGCATTCGACAATTCGTCCGAACGTTCTGCTAAAGATTTCTCCAGCTGATCCAACAAAGGGACTTCCACATATTTTAACTCTCTTGCACCGGTAATTTCTCCACGTAACGCACGGATCTGTGAAAGCATATCAATATAATCGGTAAGCTGAGAATAATTGATCCTTTTGGTATCGTCTAGAATTTTCTCGCAAGCTGCTTTGATTTTTTCAACTGCTTCTGCGGTACTTTTCTTCTGCTCTACTACTTTTTCATATTCGTTGATCGCAGAATGCGCGATATTTCTAATTTCTTTTAAAGGAAGATCAAGATTCTGAACTTCATCATCATTTAAAAAATAATAAGAGTCTAAAATGGCCGTCGAAAGTTTTACAATATCATCATACAATCCACTGTAAGAATCTTTCTTGTTCAAAAGAGTGATAAGCTCCTGGCTTTCGGCCATTACCCGGACAATATCTTTATTGCCAATTTTATATAAAAGGCTGTCAGATTTTTCCAGATTTGGCTGTAATTCCTTAGAATACGGAGTTTGCCAGATTTGAGCCAAATGATGCTTGGTAGTTTCTACACTTTCACGAAGATAAATGAGTTCACCATTATTTAAAATCGTATATCCACTGCAACGAATCGGTGTTTCAATGGTCTGTGTGATGATATTGTATGAAATCAGCTGATAATTATTGGTTTTATCATCATAGAAAACATACATAAAGTTCTCACCGTTCGGTTCCTGAATGGTTTTCAGATAATGAAGCCTGTTAATATCCTGAGAAATCACTTTTAAACCTCCGGTCTGTAAAGCATATCCGTTGGAAAATAAAACCCCCTGACTTTCCGGAAGCAAGACTCCCGAATGTTTTAAAGTATCGACTCTGGAAACGGTTTTTTCTTTATGATTATAAATGAAATATCGTTCTGTTTCCTGATAAGGTCTTATTTTAAAAATCACCAGATTATCCAGATCACAGAAATGGATTTCAGCATCATCCAGATTCTGGTCTTTGTGGATGACATCTTCGGAATAAATTCCTTTTCCCGTTTCTGTATTGTCTTCAATTTTAATAGTGATATCACCTCCGATGGATTCTACAAATACTTTATCTGCTAAAGAAACGTGAGGAAATTTTCCGTTTCGCTGCATATCTCTCGTTGCCTTCGTCCACGCAAAACCATGTTGTGGCGGATATGTGACTTCCGAAGCACTTCTTGAATCAACATAGACTAACTGATCTTCTTTGATCAGCCATTTAAATGCTTTGATATCGGTTGTACTTTCAGACAGCTGAAAAACCATATATAAATAGTTTTCGGTGAAGTGAAAGCGTGCGAAGAAAGTATTTCTGTAATATTTATAAAGATTTTTAAATTCATCAATAAATACTTCATCGTTAATTAATGAAGAATCCTGAGGTTCAAAACGGTTGTTATTAATTTTATAAACTGAAAAAACATCGGTGATATTAATTTCCGTTTGCAATCCAAGGTGCGCGTTCGATCCGAAGATCAAACTGTCTTTTAATGAATAAATATCTTTTGCGACACAATTGTGATCGGTAGAAATTCTTTCATTGGCAATTAAAGAGAAGTCTACTCCTCCAAAAATATCTTTCCGCTTTTCATTAAGTCGTTGAAGTCGTTGAACCAAATCACTTTTCTGATCATTCAGACGGTTCTGTATAATTTCGTATGTCCCTGAATTTAATTTTTCTGACATAGTAAATGAGATATTTGATGTTAGATACAAGATACTACCCCTGTATCTTCTATGTTAAAAAGATGTTTTTTAGAAAAACATTTATTTAGAAAAACTCCCAAAGTACGATTAAAAAAAGTATACAATGAGAGTTTTACAATATAATTTAGTTGTGTTTTAGCTGATTGGCTTTTGGTCTATTCCCAAATGTTTCGCCATATCCATTGCTCTGTCCAGAAGACCTCTTTCGTGCTGATTGGCCAAGCCGTTCAGCTTGAAAATAAGACTTGCAATGCTCATGTTTTTGATGTCTTCAGAAGAAATATTGTATTTATCAACCATTCCCATTACTTTGGAAATTAAGTTTTCGCCATCTCCCAACAAATTTTCTTTCACCAGCTGAGCATTCTCACTGTGACTGATAAATTTATCCAATCCTTTTCCTGCAGAAACCTGACGAACCACATTGTCGAAGAAGGTATTATCTCCACCCACGATATCAATTTTTGCAGATTTGAACGCTTCAGCCAGAACACCAGCCTGAGCCTGTGCAATATCTTTCTGAATTGAAATCTGAGCCAATTCCACTTCTTTTTCTTTTGCCAACGTAAGACGGAATTCTTCGTGGTCTTTTCCGGCATCATTCAGCTTCTTCATTGCTTCTGCTTTCTCGGTAATTCCTGCCGCTTCCGCCAACGCTTTTTCTTTGATGACTTCTGCCTGAGCAATTCCTTCTTTTTTGATGGCATCTGCTTTTTTCTCAATCACGACAGCTTCTACGATACCCTGTCTTTCCTGAGCTTCTGCTTTTGCGTGCATTACCTGAGCTTCGGATAAACCTACCGTAGCTTCTTCTTTTGCTTTTGCATCAGCGATGATCTTACGAGCCTCCGCTTCTTTTTCCGCAGCATCTCTCTTTGCCTGCGCTTCGATTACATATTTCTGAGCATCTTTTTCAGCCGCTAATTTTCTGGCTTCTGCTGCTCTTGTTTCTTCGATCAGTTTCTTTTCAGCTTCCTGAGTGGCAACGGTAATTTCAACCTGCTTGTTTCTTTCCGCTGTTTTGAATGCCTCCAGATCTTTGATACCCTGCTGCTCTTCCACAACAGTTTTTTCCATTGTTAAACGCTCACGGATCGCATCCTGAATGCTCTTCTTCTCCAATTCGATCGCTTTATCCTTTTCAATTTGAGCCAGAGAAACAATTCGTTCTCTTTCCGTAGCTTCCAGCATTTTGTCTTTCTGCACTCTCTCTGTTTCTACCAAATCGGCACGTTCTTTATTTTTAGCAGCAATAACAACCTGTCTCAATTTATTTTCTTCCGCAATCTGAAGCTTTTCTTCTGTTGCAATACGCACGGTTTCATATTTTAACCTTTCTTCTTCATTCACTTTTAGAATTTCTGCATTTTCACGTGCTTTGATATTGGCTACTTCTCTTTTCTGAGACTCTTCTTTTTCTGCCAATTGCTTCTCCAGCTCTAAAATGGCTTCACGGGCTTCAACATTTTGTTTCGTGATCGTTTTTTCCTCATCTCTGCGAACCTGATTTGCTTTGATATTCTGAGTTGCCGTTAATTCTGTAATTTTTTTAATCCCTTCAGAATCAAGGATATTATCTTTATCTAAGTTTTCAATTGAAGTCTGCTCCAGGTAATCGATCGCACAGTCATCTAAAACATATCCATTTAAGTCTGTTCCGATAATATCTAAAATTTCCTGGCGGAATTCACTTCTTGCTTCGTAAAGCTCAATAAATTCAAATTTTTTACCTACTGTTTTTAAGGCTTCTGAAAATTTGGCTTCAAATAATTCTCTAAGGGTATTAATATCAGAAGCTCTCTGACAACCGATCGTCTGACCAACATTTACAATATCATCTACAGATTTATTAACCCTGATGAAAAAAGCCACCTGAATATCGGCTCTCATATTATCTTTACAGATCAATCCAGCTCTTCCTTCTCTTGAAATTTCCAGCTTTTTTACCGAAATATCCATTGATTCCATTCTGTGAATGATCGGGATTACAATTCCCGCATTGAAAAAGACTTTTGTTCCCCCATATCCCGTTCTTAAAATAACGATTCCCTGTACTGTTTTTTTATACATTGAAAGAATCCAGAAAATTAATCCGATAGATGCGATTACCGCAACAACAATTCCTACAATTAAAGGCATATTCATAATGTTATAGTTTATATATTTTAATGTGTTTTTATTTAAATTTTAAAGAAATAAATCAAGGATAAAGTTTAAAATTTCCATGAAAATCATTAGCATTTTATTTTTTTAAAGGTGTAATTCTTTAGCTACATAGTATATTCTTTTATCAGGATCTTCATCTACAATGACTACACGGTCACCATGTTCTATAAGTTCTCCATTTTTACTTTTCACCATAAGTGTCATAGGATCGCTTCCGATAAAAACTTCTAATATTCCTGTTTTTGTTCCATTGATACTGGATTTCATCCTTCCTTCTCTCCCCAAAAAATCATGCGGACGTTCTCCTTTATGATTAATTTCTTTAAAGAAAGGATTTAATGGTTTTAGAATAATTTTCGTCAATAATATACTTCCGATCAGCAGAGGTACTATTATGACAATTCCCAACCAGGTAGGCATTGGCAGAAACATCGTAAGGTAAACCGAACCCAACCATGTAAAAAGTAATGTCAGTGTCAGAAAATAAGTCATCGGAACGATATCCAGATTCAAAAACTTCAGAAACTGAACCCAAGCCGAGGGATCTTCAGGAACATGAATGTGACCATCCGGTGTATCAAAATCCGTATCGATATCGGCATCTATCCCAACATCAATATCCAATCCTGTAACAATCGTAAACACCCAGTACAATGCTGAAAGAATCAGCAAAACACTAAGAACCGTATTGACCGGAGAAAAAGCTACATTCAAAAATTCCTGAAAATTCATCGTTATTCTTTTTTAAGGGATTCCTTTAATTTTTTCAAAGCATCCTCAACTTGTGTATCATCATTTTTCACCACCGCATCAATTTCATCATCAATCGATTTCCCTGCATTTGATATATCCAAATACGCTTCCGCCAAAGCTTCCTGCTGCACCACTCTTTCTTTTAGTTTTTCCAGCATGCTGACTGTAGAATGCGTATCGATCTGCGTCATTTTTTTGTTAATATCCTTTGTCGCTTCACTTACCTGAACTCTCGCTTTTAGGGTTTTAAGCTCATTTTCCCACTTCGCAATATTGGATTTCAGCGTATTGATATTGGTCTGCATTTTTTCGCACTCTGCATGAAGCTTTTCATGTTCTTTGTTCAGATGTACTGCATTTTCTTGAGCTGCCGTTTGCTTTTTAAGTGCCTCTTTTGCCAAACGATCCGCTTCTTCTGCAGAAACTTCTCCTTTTTCAGCTTTTTGCACCAGAACAATAGCTTTTCCATAATAATCTTTTGCAGTCTGATCTTCTCGCTCCGATTCATTTTTTTTACGGATCGATAGTGCTTTCAGTTGAGCTAAAGCTTCAACACTTTTTGCCAACTGCTCTTTCATGTCTCTTATTCCTTGTTCTGTAAGTTTAATCGGATCTTCAAATCCGTCGATTGCCGAATGAATTTCAGCTTTTCCTATATTAAACAGCCTTTTAAAAATATTCATTTTAATATTTTTTATTTTATTTACTCATATTAATCATTTCCGTACTGAATTCTCCTACGAGAATTCCCAGCGAATTGATGGAAGCCATCACTTCATTCTGTGCCATATTATCTGTCGGAAGCGTATCTCTGAAGATCACTCTTTTTCCTGAGCCGTCCAATACAAAAGCTCCATGCACAATATCTCTGTTTTTCTGCAACAAAGTTCTGTAGATCGATTCGGTTGGGTGTTTAATTTCAAAAAGAAACTGCTCCATGATCAGTATAGAATCCGAAATAATCAAAATCATATTTTTAATTCCGTTCGATTCTTTTTCAATGATCAGAATTGACTGGCCTTCATCTTCAAAGGTCACATTGAACTCATAATCCAACAGCCACTCTTTTACTTTTTCAAAATTTTTATTCTTCATATTTGATTTTTTATTCACGATTGTATGATACAAATATAGAATTAAATTTTATGATTGCAAATATTTTTAGCAATTATTTTTAACATTTTCTCTTATATTTGCAAAAAGGATTAGATAGTTATGAGTTTTTTCGGCGTAAATATCAAAAAAATAAGACAGGTTAAAGGTCTGAGTCAGAAAGCATTTGCAGATCTCTTTGAACTAAATCGAGGCGTAATAAGCGCTTACGAGGAAGGACGTGCAGAACCCAAGATCGAAACTGTTTTAAAAGTTGCTCATTATTTTAGCCTTGACCTTGATGACTTTCTTACCAAAACCCTTCAGGTAAATCATTTAGCCAGTCCATCCAATATTGACAGCCTGATGTTTGTAAATGAAGCTCATACCTCTTCAGATCCTGCTGTTCAGAAACAGGAGATTTCAGCAGAAGAAAAAATAATGCAAAAAATTTTAGCAAACTCAGATATTGTCTATGAATTCACCGCAACCAGTACGACATTTTCACATTATCAGACTGGTGATATTCTTTTTCTTAAAGTAGCCAATCCTCAAAACGAAATATCTCCAACTCTTTATACTTTAAAAAGCGGTAATCTGAAAGCTGTTACCCATACAGACACAAAAAATAAAGAGCCTTATTATAAAATCATCGGATACTTCTCGTTTGAACAAAAAAATATCCTCGCCAATATTTTGGAGAGGATAGAAAATTTAGAGAGGAAATAAAACTTATCACAATCAATTACCCGACAAATTTTTCTGCAATAGTTCTAAACAGAAATACCCAACAAGGCTTGCCTGATATGTTGACTAAAAATCTTTTTTCAAAATATTAGTATTGTTTCATTTTGATGACGCAAAGTAAAAAAGGAATTACGCAATAATTTTACGTTGTATTTTTTATTATTAATTCTTAATTTTCTTAACACTCCATTTTCCTATTTCAATAAGAAACGTCCTTTGAAAAGGAAGCCATTGTTACATTTTTAAATTGCTAAATTAATATTGTTGTAAACACCAATGTAAAATTTTCGCAATATTCTTGGCATCATCCACCCCTCTGTGATGGGTACCTTCAAGCTGGAGATTCAGTTCACCCAAAGCTCTTGCCATCCCTACACTTTTGCGAACCGTCGGATGCAATTCTCCGAATAAGGTTTTCACGTTGATATGGTCATCACTCAAAGGATAATCGACATTGAATCTTCTTGCCTGATTTTGAAGCATATTCAGATCGTAGTTTCCATAACTTGCCCAGGTCAGGTCTTCAGAATCGTATTCTGCTCTCAGAATATCTAACGCATCTTCCAGCAAAATCCCCTCATCATCAAGCATTTTCTGGGTAATGGAAGTCAGTTCCGTACAAAACGGGCTCACTTTTGAGAATTGAGGTTTTACTAAAATCCCCTCATTTTTGGAAATCTTACCGGTTTTTGCATTCATAATACAAACTCCGATTTCAATAATTTCGCTTTCCTGACCTCTCGGCGGCCGGTCGTTCCAACACGTGGCTTCGAGGTCTATAATTAATATATTGTCTGTTGTTTTCACTTTTTTAATTATTTATTGTTAAAAATTTACCGTAAAATTTCTTTTAAAATCTTTGCGGCATTATAAGCATCATCTGCTCCACTGTGATGATTGCCTTCAAAATTCATATTCAGAAACTTTAAAGCTCTTTTCAGCCCCATCATTTTATGAAGTCCGTTATAATTTTTAAACTGATGCATCACGTTGATATAATTTTCCGAAAAAGGATTTTCAATACCCAGATAATCACACTGCTCCATGATCTGTTCCTGATCAAAACTTCCGAAACCAGCCCAGGTAAGCTGAGAAGAATGGTATTCATTCTTTATTTTCTCACAGGCTTCTTCGAAATAGATTCCTTTTTCTTCGATAAGTTGTGGAGTAATCCCGGTAAGGTCTGTACAAAATCTACTGATCTTAGATCTTTCGGGAATTACATAAATGCTCTGTTTCTTGGAAATTGCTTTTGTTGTTCTGTTTAATTCGCAAATTCCTATTTCTATGATATCGACTTTTTGCCCAATCGGAATTCTGTCGTTTTCCCAACATGTGGCTTCGAGATCGATGATTATTATTTCATTGGTTGTTTTCATTTTGATTAATTTAATTCTACTTGTTTTCACTCATTGCATTGGGTTCTTTTTGTTTGAAGGAGAATTAAGAAGAAGTTCTCTGAAGAAGAATTGACGTTGCTGCTGAAGCTTTGCAAAGGTAAAACCAACAGTACGCATTCTATTTACACAGTAAAAATAATTTTTAAAACTTCTGTAATTTTTATTTTAATTCCATGCTAAAACTGTCATTCTGAATGGAACGAAGTGGAGTGAAGAATCTCTAATACATAACGCAGAGATTCTTCTTCGTCAGAATGACAAACTTTCTACACATTAAATCAAGAAATTTATGATTCAATTTAACATGTAAAAAAGTTTCGATAATAATTACCGAAACTATACTTTTACTGTCATTAATTCTTCTTTTACCATATCAATGACTAAAGAATTCAACTTTTTGTTGATCCTTTTATGTTCTTCTTTTTCTATGGTTGTGAAAACCTCAGGAAAATCTTTTTCAAAATCCTCTAAAATATCCTGTGCAAAAAGACCGATCACTTTACCAATCATTTTGGGTTCAAATTCGCCAATCTTGCTGACAACATTATTCAACCTGTTTACAGTTGCATATTTTTGGATTTCTTCCCAAATATTTTGAGCTTTTTCGCTAAAGCTGACTTGCTTTTGAACCGGCTTATTCTGTTTTCTTACCACTTTAGATTTTTCAACCCATTTTTCATTTTTGTTTTTCAAAATGACTCTTGAGCCGTTTCCAAAATATTTGGTTTTCAAAGTTTTCACGATGGTTCCTTCGCACATATTGTTCTCGACTTTCGGTAATCCCAACCAATCCGGAATTTTAGAATCGAAAACATTCGGAAACTTCAAAGCTTCTTCTAAAGTTCCTTGAAATAAGATCTTTGCATAGAAAAAACCAGTTTCCTCAAAAATTTGATTCACTAAATCCGTATCCAAATAAGTAGTTCCGTTCAATTTGATGTCAAATGCGTAAAACTCGTTGTAAGGTGCATATTCAATACCCTTCTGCACCTTCACTGCATCTTTTACAGCTTCGACTTCTTTGTGTTTGTAACCGCCACCGAATAATTCACCGTAAATTACTACAGTTTCAACATCGGGATACATTGTTTTCACTCTTCCGAAAACTTCTATTACTTTTTTTCTGTAACGTTCTAAAATCTGATGTGCATTGAAGAACTTTTCATCTTTTTCAATGAAAGCGGTCCTTTTTCCGATTTTAATTTCCTTTCCGTCGGTAAAGAAAGAGAAATTTGCCCCGTGAACCTTCTCCTGCACAATGAAAACCTCATCCCCAAAACCCTGCATCTTAATCTGATCGATCACGCGGGTTTGGTAAGCATTTTCTATAGAGTTATATGTTTTGAAAATCATTTTTTAAATTTTTAAATTGTTTTTACTTAAAACCTCACAGGTTTTGAAAACCTGTGAGGTTTCACCACTGTTTGAAAAAAGACAATCCAAGTATTCAAATCACTTCTAATTCATTATTTGTCATCTGAGTAAGATGTCTTTGAGCATGGAGTGAAAGGAAATAAATGTATTCGTACACATTGATTTTCCCGAGTTCATTTACCGTCATGGTTGTTTTGCAGAGAAGACCTTCACCATTTTTCATCAATTCTAAATAATTTAAACACTGATGATATTGTTGAGAGATTAAACTTCTGATTTCAGTTAAGTTCAATTCTCCTTTCGGCTCCATATGCTCCGGTCTTATCCATTCGAAAGCACCATACTTACCCACTTTTTCAAACTTCTCCTGACTGAAACTGTAATTTTCTATTTCAAGATTTAAATCAAGATCGAAATAATTACGCATTGCTTTTTTTGAGCCTTTTTCAATGAGAATCAGCAAATAAAAGTTTGTGAGATAAATATGTTCTAAAATCTGTCGAATCGTCCAGCCTCCGTTTGAAGGCTGAAAATTCAATATTTCATTATCTTTATCAAACCATCTGTTGACCTCATCAAAACTGAGTTTCAAATGCGTTTTTATATCCTTCATTAATCTAAAAATGTCCATTACAAATTTTTAAAGTTTTTTAAAAGAATTTCAATATTTTCCTTTCCAACAGGATTCATGGAATGACAGTAGAATTTTGGTAAGTCTAAGTAATTATCCATACAATATTCTACCAGCCATTTTGCACAGTCATAGCCTGTTTTTTCGACAAATTCCTGAGAATCCGGTCCTAAATAATGTTCATCAGCAAGGTCGTGGTCAAAAGAGATCATTTCCGGAAGCCCTTTTTCCAAAATCCTGTTGACAAACTGTTCGTAATTTCTAACGATATGCCAGTCGTTTCTGAGGAAAATGTCCTGTTGGGTATAATGATACGCTTCAATCGGATATCTTATATCATCCAGAAACAATAATCTTTTTGTCATTTCCATTGTTTTATTTTCTAATTTGAAAAGTAGATATTCAAAGCTTTGATAATACTTTTCACATTCGTATTCGGATAAAATCCGGAGCTGTTAATACAATTGATTTCAACAATTTTCCAGCCTTCATCTGTTAAACAAATATCCATTACAAAAGCTTCTTCAAGATTGAACAATTGAATCATTTCATTAGCGAAACTCAATCCGCCTTCCGAAACCTTTTCTTCGAAAGGAGTATTATCATTGAATTTATAATATCCTGCATCGATTATTTGTCCGCCAACAATCCAAATTCTTGCTTCTTTTATTGTCCGTTTTGCTTCGGAAATCTGAACCAAAGAATCTTCTGTAATTCTGTTGGATTGATTTTCCAATGCTTCAAAAACAAAGTCTTTCCATTCCGCTTCATTGAAAACTTTTCCTGTAAAAATTTTCGCTTCATTGTAAGGTTTAATGAATTTAAGCTCATCTTTTTTCCAAATCAGTTCTTCAGAAATTTTGTGAACGGAAACTTTGTGATTCAAAAGGTTTTCGCCATAATATTGAGAATACACTTCATACAAATGATTGCCTTCGTAAAAAGAACCTGGAAACCAATCGATATTTTGTTTTGCCAATCTAGCAATCGTTACCGAACCATATACGAAAACATCTTTTCTGTCTGTTTCAAAATCGATTTTCTCTGCAGTTGGAGGAATATTAATTACGCTATAATCAATATTTAATTCTTCCAAAGCATCGAAAATTTTATAATGATCGGGATCTAAATATACATTAGCCTGAATTAAAAAATACATGGTTATTAGTTTTTTGGATGGAAGTTAGAAGCTGGAGGATGGAAGCAATCGAAGCATTTTAAACTTCCTGCATCCATCATCCCACTTCCAGCTATTTTACACCATCATATCAGCACAATTTGAACTTGCGAATGCATAAGGTTTTGCTTTAAAAACATAGCCCATTCCCAGAATATATCCCATTGCGTCTCTTAAAGCGACGTTGGATTTAAAATCCGGATCGGTGTTAATGTCTGCGTGTACCTCCATTTCCACATCATAAGTTTCCAGAATAGAGCAAATTGCATAAGCGATTTCTACGGATTTGTTCACCTCGTTCAGCATACGCTCTTTGATACTAATACTCTGTATTTCTCTTTCTTTTCTGATAAAGGTAAACGCTCCTTTTCCCTCACGAATAAAGACAACTGCCGTAGCATAATTAATAGCATCACCATACACGTGGGAATCTGAACCCACACACACTTTTAGTCGGTGCCCATTGGCCTGTTCGCGGATGATGGCTTCTTCTACCAACTGTGTGATAGACTGTTGGAAAATTTTTCCGGTCATGTTCTGCCATGTTTGTTGTTGCGTTTCCATTTTTTAAAGTTTTTTGTAAACCTATTTTCTCATTTTTTAATAGC
This sequence comes from Chryseobacterium sp. Y16C, assembly GCF_022488405.1. Classification (NCBI taxonomy): domain Bacteria; kingdom Pseudomonadati; phylum Bacteroidota; class Flavobacteriia; order Flavobacteriales; family Weeksellaceae; genus Chryseobacterium; species Chryseobacterium sp. Y16C. Next base: position 3,912,021 of record NZ_CP092711.1, on the reverse strand, counting down.
GTTTACAGGTTTTACATTTGTTTTCAAACTGTCTTTTTTTGTCAATTTTTCAGTGAATTCCACAACATCGGCCACATCTTTAGTGGATTTTATTGCTTTTACGGCACTGAAGCTATTTTCACCTTCTTTTTCTAATGCATTCGCATTTTTCAGGTATCTTGTTTCCATCAGCATAGGTTCAGAAATATGAGCAACCCGTGTACCTGTTTTCATACAGCTTCTGGCTATTGCGATGAAAGACATCATACCTACCAGAATCATTTTTATTGTATCTCTCATGCTTATTGTTTTTCGGTTATTAGTATGATTTTAATGTTGATTCATCAGGATTCGAACCTGAACAACAAGAGTCAAAGTCTTGTGTGCTGACCAGTTACACTATGAACCAATTCTATAAATAATGAGTAACAGATAATTAGTAATATTTTTTACGCGTAGTTTATTACTCATTGCACATTACCTTATTACTCATATTTTGTACCTCTCCCCAGATTCGAACTGGGACTTTACGGGGTTTAAAGCCGTTTTCTCTGCCAATTGGAATAGAGAGGCAATTGTTGTACGGAAAGAGGGATTCGAACCTCCAAAGCCTTGAGCCTAAATCAAGTGTGTCTACCATTTCCACCATTCCCGCAGATTGATGAGCTATTAGTAATGGGTAATTAGTAATATTTTAAATTTTACTATTTCACAATTCAGCATTGTCATGTTTACTTATTACCCATTGCTCATTACTTACATATAGGTCTGAGAAGGCTTGTCTGATTATAAACTATGCCTGTAATGTTTTTGTAAAGATCTTCTGCGCTTGACAAAACCTCCTCTTTCCCTTTTAATCTGTACTCTATAAGGGAATCGAACCCTTGTTTTCTGCTCGAAAGACAGACGTCCTGAACCGTTAGACGAATAGAGCGTTATTTTTGTGAATTCTGAATTGTCAATTTGCTTTGCAGTCAATCTTTAAATTTTAAATTGATAATTGACTTATTTCACTATTCACTTTTTTGACCATCTGACCAGGAGTCTAACCTGAACAACAAGAGTACATTTCCTGCATGCTGCCATTACATTATCAGTGGTGTTGGTGGAAGTAGTAGGATTCGAACCTACTCAGCAATGAAGCAACAGATTTACAGTCTGCCCCGGCTCTCCAACTCCGGCGTACTTCCTTTTTTGTTATTGGTTGTTAGTTGATAGTTTTTGGATCATACTATATCTCTAATTTCCAGCATCTAACTTTTTTGTGAAGAAAAACAAAGCCTGTCTTTAATTTTTAGTTTGATATAAGAACTTATTCGCTCGACAAACTTTTTTTCTTCGGAACTAATCTCATTTTAGTTATTTGAGATGGTTATGGGAGTCAAACCCACTCAGCTTACGCAACGGTTTTGCAGACCGCCCCGACTCTTCCACTTCGGCGAACCATCGTTTTTTATGAGTAATCAGCAATTAGTAATGAGTAATGAGTAATTTAAACTAACTTCTAATCTCTAATTTCTGACTTCTCATCATGAGTTAAGAAAAAGTTTGTCTATATTATATCGTGTTTTTGGCGTAAAGATCTTCTGCTCCCGACAAACCTTTTCTTTTTCTCTTTTGAAACAATTAACTTAGTTTGAATTGTGAATAGTCAATTCGCTTCGCTGGTCAATTTTTAACTCCCTTGTGAAACAAAATTTACTATTGATTATTCACTTTTATGGTCTGGAAAGCAAGATTCGAACTTGCGACCTCCCGCGTCCAAGACGGGTAAACAACCACCGTTATCTTTCCAGTTTTGCAGATTCACTTCAATTTTCTTTTCCGAGAGACAGTCGGATCCGGAAGTTTCCGTGAATCTTTGCGGTCTATGCGAGAATCGAACTCGCAGTGCCTGAGCGACAGTCAGGCAGGTTAGCCATTACCTCAATAGACCTCCTTTGTGATCTCGACAGGATTGTTCATGAATTTCATATTTTATTTTTATGGTATTCACGAATACTTCGTATTTCAAACCTGTAACTTTGGGTTTAGAAAACCCATACTCTATTCAGTTGAGTTACGAGACCGTTGCGTTGTAATCCCAGAAAGATTTGAACTTTCAACCCCCGGTTTAAAAGACCGGTGCTCTAACCATTTGAGCCATGAGATTTTATTTTGTAATCCCAGAAGGACTCGAACCTTCACCCTTCGACGTATCAGGTCGATGCTCCAATCAATTGAGCTATGAGATTGTTTTTTTATTTGTGAATGGTCAAGTGGTAATTTGCTTTGCTTGTCAATTTTAAATTCACTTGTGAAACAAAGTTCACCATTGACCATTCACATTTTGGGTATCTCCGGGGATCGAACCCTGTTCTTCGGTTCCACAGACCGACGCTTTACCAAATAAGCTAGAGAAACCATAAAAAAGCGCCTCTTTTCAGGAGGCGCTTTATATTTTTAGACGTGTCAGTTCGTTAGCTGACCCATGTATATAAGCACCTTTTCCCTACAAATTCACTATCAAGAAGAATAATACAAGCATACCCCTGCCCCATCGGTTCTACACCGCGTTGTCTTGAAGATAAATTAGATATGTTATGTAATTGTTTCATTTTATTATTCTTGTTTTAAAAGTTTTTTTGAAAGGCTTGAAAACTTATTGCTTTCAATTTTCGGTTGCAAAGTAAATATGATTTTTTTTAACTCGCAAATTTATTTTTCATTTAAACAATTGAAAATCAGTTAAATACAATTAAAATTTAGAATAGAGAATTTCTGTCCGCAATGGTTTGCAGATACCTTGAATACCTAAATGACTGTCTCTCATCGGGTTATTGATCACGCTTTATTTTCTTATTAATTGTTCATTTGTTATTAAATAATTTTCACTTTTATGGTTATTTTTTTTCATTCTAAATAATTTCTGCTCTAAAAACACAAAAAACGCCTCGATAATCGAGGCGTTTCTGCAGTATTTTGATCAAATTTTTACGGGTTTACAGTAAATAATTTTCAAAGCAAGCACATTTCGCCTCATTCAATATCATCCATTCATATCCAAACGATCCCTTTAGTACAGGGCGATCGCATAGATTTAAACTGATATGTGCTCTTTGTATTGTCATAATTTTTCTGGGGCAAAGATAAATCTTTTTCATTATTAGTTTATAATTTTCACAGTTAGGGGTAATAAAATCAAATGTATTTAAGACACTGATATTTAATTTTAAATCAGTTTCTAAACATTTTATTTCTCCCCATCTTATACCTCGAGATATCTTTTAAAATTACCTCATCATCGGGATTGAAATATTTCAGTTCATTGACAATTTCGGAACGGTTGGCTACCTTCTCGGCGATAATTTCATAGGCAATATTTCTTGTTGTGAACTGAAGTTTCGGATCTTTTTTAAACTCATGCTTCATCGCTTCAAGATAAGTGATCTTCTTATATTCAGGCGTTTTTTGATATAAATTCTGAATTTCTGTCTCCAATTTTTTAACATCATGAATATTCGTAAAATAATTATTCAGACAATTGAATGCATCGCGGTCTTCTTCCCAACCTTTTAATAGAACTTTTTGGGCTTCATCCGGCATCTCCATTTTTTTACGGTAAATCAACGAACCTTTTACCATCTGATTATTGTTCACATAATCATCCACAACCATTTGATAATAGGTATTTGCATTTTTAATATCGTTAATTTCACGATACAGATCCCCTACTTTTTCTTTCTGCTCAAGCTCTTTGTATAAATCGATTGCTTTTTTGTATTGCTTGGCTTTTTCGTAACAGTTTGCTGCTTCAGATTTATTTTTTAATTTTTTTAAATAGATCACCGCTGCTTCGTTGTAAAATTCACCATCTTCCAACGTTTTTGCACCTCGGTAATTATCCCGAAGAAGATTTATATACACTTTTGCGGCTCGTTTATAATCTTTTTCGTCAATGTATTTTTGAGCCAATTCTTCATATTTATTTCTTATTTTATCAAAAAGTGAAGTTTCAACGTAAAAATTTCCACCGCCATTTGCAAGTCTTCCTGCAGATTGATTTTTTTCTTTTTCTTTCTTTTCCAATTGCAACAACACAGCGAAAATGATAAAAGCAATGATAGCAAAAATCAGCAAAGTCCCGATTACGCTCCAAAAGCTCTGATGGAATAGCTGTGCCAATATCCCGATAACCTTAATGATTACCAAAATAAAAAAAGCTGCCATAAATTTATTTACAAACTTCTGTCTATTCATCCTTATCAGATTTTAAAATCGTTTTTTCTTCACTGAAAAGTCTGTAAAGAAGAACTATTACGCAAATTATCAAAAGCCATACAAACCAATTGTACCCGAACATTTCGATCAAAGGATAGAAAATATATGCCAACATCGCCACCAAAACGATCATCAAAAAAACTTTGATCCCGCTCGGAACATTTTCTCCGCCAACATTCAAAGATCTTCTTTTCACAACGAAAGAATATAAGCCAACAGCGCCTGTCATGGCAACAATCAGCCAGAAAATTTCGGCAAAAGAAATATCATGTTTTTCGGTTGGTTTTTCCATTTCCAGGGTTTCCACTTTCTTTGCTTTATTCGGATCAATGGGTGGTTCCACATAATCTTTGGTTCCGTAAAGTCTGCCTAAAGAATCTTCAATCAGCATTTGCTTTTTTATGATTATTTTTTTTACAATGCCTTCATTTGCAGGTTTTCCTGAGCTTGATTTTTTAATAGAATCAGTAATTTTTTTCTTTATTTTTTCTTCGTTCTGAACTAAATATTTTACGATTTTTTTTCGATAAACTCTTTTTAACGAATCTGTTGCTGTTGTAATTTTATTTTCCAAAGCTAATTCTTCCTTAGAAATATCAGGAAGCGGCTTTCCCCCTTTCTTTAAGTATTCATCATAATAAAGTTCATCTTTTTTCATCCTTTCGACAAGCTTAGCTCTTTCATTCATCAGATTGCTTCTTTTATTTCCATACATCGAATCGATCTTCATATCAATATCCGTAACGCCCGATTGATAAGCAATAACAGGCTTCATCATATTTTCTGCTTCTTTTCTTGTAATTTTCCCGGAAGAAACCGGGGTTTCTTTTGAAAAATCTTCTTTATTAAAATGAACAAAGAGTCTTACCAATCCAACAAACAGCAAAATCACCCAGAAAACCCAGCTGTAACCGCGCCCCGAAGAATTTCCACCTTCAGTATCTCTGCCTTTTCCACCGAGTAATTTCTCAAACCAGGTTCCTTCTAAAAATTTAAACTTGCTGAAACCATCACCTCTCGAAGTCCCCATGATATCAAGCGGAACACCCAATTCTACGGCTCTGTCCGGATATCTTTCAATATATTTTAAATATTTTTCGATTTCCTTTTTGTTGCCTTTCATTACTTTTTTCATGTCGAAAGGAAGATTTTTCATCCATTCTTCTTCAGTTTGTGGCTTTTCAAGGGCTTCCAATACCTTTTCATCATCCATTTCTACGGTGTAACTCTGAATTTTCTGAGGAATTTTCACACCATTTGAAGGTTTTCTCAATTTGGCTTCCGTTGGCTTTGGATTTTGGATTAATGAAGTCCAGTCGATCTCTTCATTTAATTTAACCAAGCCAAATTCAGGATGCATGATGAGAAATTCGGCATCTGTATTTTGCCAATCCTCCGGATTGAGTTTAGGATAAAAAGCAGTGTTTTCAGGAATGAAAAATTTACTATCAATACACTGAAAATAAGAATTTCTTCCAATTTCGTTTGGAGCATGATTTTCAAAGATCAGAAAACAGCCATACAACACATTCGGTTCGTTGGAAGGAATCGGAAAAGATCGAATCTGGTTTAAATCTATTCCTAATATTTCCATCTCATGAAGCCACGTCAAAGGTGATGAACCTTTTATTAAAAGTCCTTTTTTAGGATAATTATTTTTCGGAAAAGGTTTAATTCTAAGCTCCATATTCCCAAATTTGATCTATAAATCTCCTTAAGTGTTCAGCATACATATCTTCCATTTTTTTCACTTTTAATAAAGTACTTTCCGGCAGATAATATTCTGAACCTCCAAATTCCGTATGTGTTGCCAATGCCAAAAAACCATATTCCGTTGATGGAATAAAGAATTCAGGGATATTTTTGTTGCTGCTTTTAAAAGTCAGCATTCCGCGGGAATCTGTAATAACTTCGCTCCCATCAGAAAACGAGAACCTGTTTTTGTTCTGATGGGCAAAAATTTCAATCCGATGTCTGTTTCTATACAATGTTAATGAATTATCATACACTTTATTAAACTCATTATTCGAAACCACAAGATTTTTCTCAGAATTAATTCCGATATTACTGAAATTGTTTAAAATTTTAATTCCGCTGGTTTTTAATTTTCCAATTTCAGTCTTAACCTTCAAAGTATTCTTATCCATTTCTTTTTCCTTTTCAAACACTTCTTCGAGATAGATATTCCCGTCAACATTTATCTTTATACTATAAGGAATATCTTGCTGATGGAGATAGAAGCTCTTATCATAATACACCAACTTATGGTTCAATGGAATTCTTTTTCCTGTAAGGTTCAGTTCAGAATATTCTTTAGTATTTAAATTTAATTTAGAAATCAGCTTTTTATCCGGTTGATATTGACACAAAATAAATTGCTGCTGTTTATTTCTCGCCAAAGCAAACTGCCCTCTCGGTTTCACAGAAATATCTTCAAATAAAACTTCACAGCCACGATGGATTTTGTAATGATCATAATAATTTTTATTGTAATAATTATCCGTCAAATAAGTCCTCAACAGCTGTTTTTTATTGCTTAAAATAAAAAATTCGCCCTCATATAGAAAAATCGCAATTTTATTAACCGGTGTCGGAAACAAAATCGGATAATTGATGGGAACATCAGTCTTTTTCCAGTTTTTAGATGAATTATCTTCACCTTTTTGTCTACGTTGTGGTGGATTTGCCCACAATTCTTTTAAGGGAAGAAGAATTTTCTGAATATGCTTTCTCGTTCCTTTATGATGTTTGTAAAAATTCAGTTCGCCATCTGCAGAAGTTGTTACCAAAAATTTTAGTCGATCTCTGTTTTCGTGGATAACTTTCTGCAGTCTTTGATGGGCTAAATTTTCCTGATGCGTAATAAAAAAAACTTCAAGATCTTTTTCACGGTGCTCTTCTTCAAAGAATTTTTCCAATGCATGAGAAACTTCCAGAGCTGAACTCACCTGATTCAGATTTTCGACAACCTGCTCTACTTTATCCAAAGAAATCGGGATATTGGTTTGTCCCAGCGCAAAAACTTTACATTCAGAATGTGCCTTTGGATGCTTGATTACTGCAATCGCCGATGCAAAACCCAAAACCTTCGGAGTTCCCCAGTTTTTCAGGGAAGTATCAATAAGAATCACTCTTTCAAAAATATTTTCCTCAGGTGGAATTTCACGCTGAATATACAACGCTTCGTTATTGGCAACACGATTCATGAAAACCTCATCTTCATTGGCAAATTCCGACAAAAGCATTCTGTGGAAATCACCTTTATTCGTCATATCAGAAATTCCCCCTATCGGTTGTTCGCCGGGAGAAAGGTGGCGCATCGGGATTTTCAGGCCACTCCAGATTCTTTTAATTAAACTTCCGACCTGAAATGTTTTGGGCTCTTCAATTAATTGTTGAATAAAGTCGTTATCGGTTTCAATGGTGGTTTCTTCTTCAATGACTTCGTCTTCTAATTCGGGAATATCAACAGTTCCTCTAATCGCATTAACAATTGATTCTGTTGTAGGAAATTTATGGTGAAGTAAAGCCAAAGTTTTAATATCACGATTAACAGCAATTGAGGTTAAATCTTTTTTATTCGCTGCTTCAGCAATTATATAAGGTCTTTTTTCAAATATTTTTACAATTAATTCTGAAGCTTCGGATGAAACTTTATTATGACAATCTCTAAAAATCGTCTGTAAAAGAATGATTTTATTTTGCCCTTTTTTAAATGAAACTCCGATATGACTTAAATTTTCTAAAAACTTAATTGCAGAATTAATACCCGAGTCTATTTCTGGTAAAGTATTTTTTTGCCTGTTCAAATAATAAAAAACTCCATCCAGATTTAAATATCCACCCTGAGTAGCATATAAAGCAAGAAGTAATGAGCCAAAAGGCGGAAATCCCAAATCTTTTAATTCTTTTAAAACTTCTATCACATAAGGCCTATAAGCAATTGCCCCTACATTCGGAATCGAAATAAGGTTGTTTTCATTGTATCCGGTATCATCGGGAACATCTTCATCAGTAGTCCATTCCCAAAAATAATTTATATATGATTGAAAATAAGCAACTATATCCATTCTTGTGATTTTTCAGTCAGGCGGAATGAGCTTACAGATAACTTTCGGAGATCTTCTTTATTGATGTTTAAAACACTTCCGTCTTCGTCCCATAAAAGCCACTGATCTTTACTTGCATTATATTTTCTTTGCAATAAAGAACTCAAATTTTTAAATTCAAAATCAAAACCTGTCGGCAAAAGATGACCATCTTTCGACCAAAACGTTTTTCCCGGAAAGCTCAACAACGGATTTCCTACGAATAATGCTTTATCATCAATGACGATCCAATCTATTTTTTCCAGCTTAAATTTTGGCAAACTCACAATTGCTTCTTTGATATCTTTGATTGGACACAACAAAGCTGCTGCAGGCTGTTCTTCTTCGCTTGGTTTTAATTTAACTTCAATCTTTTCATCAATTCCGAAAAAATTATGATTAGAAGAAGGAAAAGTCAACCGTAACGCTTTGTCAATAGGAGTCCAAAGTAAAGCCGTTCTCATTTTTTTACTCGGAACCAATGCATCTTTTCGGAACAACAGTCCGTCTCTTAATTCATACAGCAAAAAATTCGGCAACTGCTGAATTTCCGGTGAAATAGCCTGTTCACCGGTAAAACCTTTCAGCCAGATTATTTCATCATCCAATGCAATCTGAACATTTTTCCAGTCACGAATCGAACCTAAAAAATCTTCATCTGCGCGGGGAAGCTCTGCCCAAAATTCTTTTATATGCTTTGAAGAATCTTCTGCCATAAACTTTCGATTTCCTGTTGGATATATTGTTTTTGTTCAGGATTCTTGATCCAGTCGCAACGTGTTTGAAGGTATCTTAATTTATCTTTAATCACATTCTGTTCTTCAAAACTCAGCGTATCATTTTCCCATTTTTCAACTAGGATTTTTACATCTTTCATCACTTCTTCAGGATTCGGAGTTTTGTTTTGTAAAGCCTGTGGATGAGATTTTGGATGGTCGTCTTTTTCGATCGTCCTATTGATAATGCCTTCCAGTATCTCGATCTGTTCTTCGGTATCCCAAATATGTTTCAACACCCATAAATCTGATAGAATTGCTTCATTTCTTCCGCAAATTAATGCACTTGCGGCGATCAGATTCTGTAATTTCACTGCCCGACGGTCGGAAATAGCAATTCCTGTATTTCTAAGGGTAATAATTGTATTTAGATAGACTTCATAAATAGGTTTCAGATCAACCGTTCTGCACAAATTTTGAAGTTCTTTGATTTCATGGGAAAGAATTTCCGGTGTTTCAATGTCCACCATATTTTCCAGTTTTCTTCCGGCTAAAAGTACTTGCTGAAGCAACTCAGGATTTACGTAATCAACATTAATTCTGATCAGAAAACGGTCGAACAATGCATTCAGTGCTTCATCTTCAGGAAGAACATTACTTGCCCCTACAAACATCAGTGCAGGAAGATTTTTTGTTTCTTTTCCTCTTTTGAAAATCTTTTCGTTCAAAGCCATCAAAAGGGAATTCAGAATTGCAGAATTCGCATTGAAAATCTCATCCAGAAATACCATTGAGGCTTCCGGCATCATTCCTTCCGTATTCGTCAACAATTCTCCTTCTTTTAATTTCCTGATATCAAAAGGTCCGAAAATTTCGTTCGGTTCCGTAAATCTGGTGAGAAGATATTCGAAATTTTTTCCGTCTTTTACGGTTTTTGCCAGTGTTCTTACGAGAGCTGATTTTGCGGTTCCGGGAGGACCGTATAAAAATGCATTTTCTCTTGCCAGCAAGCAGATTCCCAATAAATCCACGACATCGTTTTTACCTACAAATGTATTTTTTACGTAGTTAAGAATATTGTTTAATTTATCAATATGTTGAGTCATTTGTTAAGTTTTAAAATTTCCACCATTTTTCTTTTGCTCTTCTTTATTCCCCTTCATTTCTCTTTTTTAATGAAAAAGCAATTCTCTCATAAGGAACGGTAATATCGAAATATATTTCTGAGCCATCCTCTAATGTTAGGACATCTAAATATCTGTCTTCATATTTCATCAACCTTTGTTGAGTATATTTTTTTCTCAAATGAAGCTGCAAAAAATCTTTTTCATCAGAAACTCTAGTGACGATATATGGATTCTGCAGGGTTCCATCTCCCGTTTTCTCTATACAGCTTAAAATATTATGACAAATGAACATGATACTTTCTGCCGCTTTTGTATTTCCAACCTGCTTTAAAGAAAAGTATTTTATAAAATGTGCTCTGGGACTTAGTAATACGTTAATGGTAACATAATAATTAAGCTTATCATATTCCTTATTCTCAAACATCTTTTCCATGATCTCTAAGTCATCAGAATAGGGATCATAATCCGGATTGGTTATAATTAATTCTCTGGATTTCAGAAAATTTTCTTTGGTGGGGTCTTTTACAAAATCAAATACTGTCTCTTGGCTCATTTTCTTGTGTTTTATTTATTTTTAATTCTTTCCAGAAAGCATTTTTATACCAACCAAATTCTGCATTCAGCAATTTATTGATATAAGGAATTTCCGCCAGTCTGTATACTTTATTGTCTACAATTCTTTCAAGATAGAGTTTTCTGTAGGTTGTATCTTTCAGCTCTTCTTCCCAGTTCAGATGTTCCACCTCTATGTCTGCTTCAATCCCAGAATAATGGAATTGTTTTAAAATATTTTCAAGTAATGCGATCAGAGGATCATCTGTATCTACATTTTTCAGAGCGACCACAATCTGCGGTAAAAATCTTAATGAAAGATCTGCAGATAGCTTTGCAGAAAGATTAAGTTTCCCGTTAAACTCCGGAATCAATTTAGCAAGATCTTTGGCTGCATTTTCCCTAACCAGATAAAGCTGAACGCTATAATACAGGATTTTCGCCGCCCAAACTGCGGCTTCTTTTTCAAACGGAATCTGATCAGATAAGAACTCCAGTCTTTCTTTTTCAAATTCGGTTTCAAAATATTCTGCCGCTTCCTGTTCCTCCTTTAATGAAATTTGTTTTACATCCGCAAAAATGGTGATGCATTCTTCTTTCCGGAGCAGAAATAAAGTATCTAAAAAAGGAGATTTGGTTTCCATTATAAACAAAAATATAATTATTTCTCTGAGAATAAAATTTTTAATTCAATGATTAAGAATTAAATACTATTTTTCTTGATAAAGATTAAAACGACAGAAAATGAATACGGCCAATAAAGCTCGGCTCAGATCTTCGATCTGAGCCGAGCCAAGTAATAAGCCTACTGAGAACTAGAACTATTTTATAATCTCAATGATATTGTTTTCAGGATCGAGAATTACGCTTTCGTAGTAGCCATCACCCGAAGTTCTGGGTTCTCCGGTCACTTTGTAGCCGTCATTTCTAAGTATTTCAGTTAATTCATCCACCTTTTCCTTGCTTCCTGTAGAAAATGCAAGATGAATAATTCCGAATTTCTGAGCTTCAAAAGAATTGTTTCCCTCCTGAATATCCGGTCTTGTCATGATTTCCAGTCTGCTTCCGTTTTCAAAACTTAGGAAATAAGATTCAAAATTTTTTACAGGATTACGATATTTTTCATTGGAAATTGCGCCAAAATATTTTTCATAAAAGCTTCTCATCTTCTCTAAATCCTTTACCCAAAAAGCTACGTGTTCTATTTTCATGTAATCTTTATTTTATATTAATTTTTGTTTAATCTTATTTCAATAAACAAAACTATTGAAATAAATATTGTGAATAAATTTAAATTCGTGTTGACAACTTTCCCTAAATACTTTAAAAAGCCTTCATTAATAAATTTTACCTAAAGAGTATTATCTAATTAAAAAAAATTCTTGAAACACTAAATTAACAATTCTCTATTCACATATTTGTTATATTTGCAGCTTCAAAATAAAATTATGAGTATTCACATTAGTGCAAAAAAAGGAGAAATTGCTAAAGTCGTGTTGCAGCCGGGAGATCCGCTTCGCGCACAATATATTGCTGAAAACTATCTGGAAAATGCAAAATTAGTAAGCAAAACGAGAGGCATTTTTTATTATACAGGTTTTTACAAGGGCAAAGAAATCACTGTAGGTGCTAGTGGAATGGGATTCCCAAGTATTGGAATTTATTCTTTCGAACTGTTTACGGAATATGAGGTGGATACAATCATCAGAATCGGAACCTGTGGGGCTTACACAACAGACCTGAAAACTTTTGATATCTTAAACGTTGAAAAGGCAGCGAGTGAAAGTACCTACGCCAAATTTGCCTGGGAAATTGAAGATGAAATTCTTTCTCACCAGGGAAATATTTTTAACACCATCAATACAACTGCTAAGGAATTATCTTTAACCCCAAAAGCAATCAACGTTCACAGTAGTGATATTTTCTACAGAAAAGATCCTGCTGTTCCTGCTATTGCTACAAAATACAACTGTCCGGCAGTAGAAATGGAAGCATTTGGATTGTTCGCCAATGCTCAATATTTAGGAAAAAATGCAGCAACCATTCTTACGGTAACCGATATTATCCCGACTCATGAGAAAATCTCTGCTGATGAAAGGGAAACAGCTTTGAAACCAATGATGGAGCTTGCTTTGGAATCTGCCATTAAAAGCTTATAAAAAGTAAAGATTACTGATAAATCTTAGAAAGCAAACAAATAAATTGATTGCTTGAAAATAAAAAAAAGAGTTTTACTTCATCTGTAAAACTCTTTTTTATATCCTGAAAAAATTCCTGGCGACTTCTGTCGTTTCACTGGCGACTTCTGAAATACTGATTTTCTTTAGATCCACGATGGTCTGGGCAACGTAAGGCAAAAATCCCGGCTCATTTCTGCGATTCTGCATTCTCGGCATATTTTTCGGCAGCATGAATGGCGCATCGGTTTCAATCATCATACGATCGAGAGGAACATATTTAATAACCTCTTCCAGGCGTTTAAATCTGTTCTGATCGCTGATTGCTCCGGTAAATCCTAAATAAAATCCTTTATCCAAATATATTTTTGCTTCATTTAAAGTTCCCGTGAAACAATGAACGACTGCTTTTGGAAGTTTAGGAAGATATTCGTCTGTAATCTCATTAAACCTTTTGAAAGCCGATCTTTCATGAAGAAAAAGAGGTTTATTTACTTCTATGGCCAATTCCAATTGAGCACGATAGCATTTTTCCTGAACAGGTCTTGGAGAAAAATCCCTGTCAAAATCCAGTCCGCATTCCCCGACGGAAACAACATGATCTTGTTTTAATAAATTCCTGAGCTCGTTGATACTTTCATGAGTAAAAGATTTTGCATCATGAGGATGAATTCCCGCTGTTGAAAATAAAATCTCAGGATAATCTTCAGCAATCGCCGCAGATTCTTTACTGCCACGAACACTTGTTCCTGTGAGAATCATTTGCTCTACTCCGTTGTCAAGAGCTCTATTGACAATTTCTTCGTGTTCATTGTAAAACTGTTTATTGGTAAGATTTATACCAATGTCGATAAATGTGTTCATTTTTTAACTTTTTAAACCGCAAATATTCACAACAGGTACGCAATCTTTCTTCGTACTTTATTTATTCATTAATAAAAACTTCAAGAAAGCCAATTAAATGCTTTCCGCCATGACTCCAGCGGATTCCGTGTCCGCCTTTTTCCCGAACTTCAAACACCAGCTCATGTTTGTAATGAAAGAAGACATTCCACCAGGTTTTGTTATCTAAGATGAAATTAATTTTCTCCATTACCTTTTCCTGTTTCTGCCGGTTGTTTCCTTTTACTTCGCCCCAAAACTGATCTTCCATTCTCCCCACATGTTTTTCCCAAGCTCTCTGAGCGATGGTTATTTCTTCATTAAACGATTTTTGGCAGGCTTCAATCAGCACTTTTCTCGGAGGAGGAATTGCTTTTTCATCGCGAATACTCGCAGAAGTTAGTCTTTGCCCTAAAATATTCAGCCAATGTCCGAAAGGTATTTCTTCCACTTTTTGAGCTTTAATTTCGTCCGGCTCTTCACTGTTGAAAATGCTTAAAAACAAATTAAAACTTTCCTCTCTATTTACTTTTATTTCTTCACTAAAATAAGGAAGTTCCCAATCTGAAATTTTATGTTGAAAATTCTGAATATTGTCTTGCAAAGCTTCCAAATGCTCTGCTTCAAAAATGGCGTGATATTTTCCCTTCCATGCCTCAGAAAATAATGGGATATATTTTTCAAAAAGATTCATTCTTCAAGCAGTTTTACAAGATTAACGGAAAGCTTTTCTTTGTCAATCAGATATTGAATAAGATTGAACCAGTTTTTACAATGATCTAAAATCCATGCATCAGAAGACACCACGATTTCAGCATTCTCCACCAAAAACTTATCCGGATTGAATTCTAAATCTATTTCCCATTTCATATTATTTTCCAAAGCAAAGTCCAGAATCATTTGTTTAATTCTGCCACTGTTGGAAACCGGTTTATCAAATATCCAGATCACCTTTTGAACTCCTGAATTCCGGTAAAATTCAGCAACTAATTCTATTGCGGAACAGGTCTGATTTACCCTTTTATAAGTTCCGTGAACTTCAGAAAGGTCGCGAAAACAACCGTCTAAACCTTCAAAAATATATGCCTCTGAAAGCAAACTTTCAAGTAAGATCAAAACATTGAAACCATCCAGGTAAACGACTTTATCCTGAAGATCTGAAACATTCAGCTGTTTTAAATTTCTGTTTTGAATTTGAGTAATAGAAGCGGAAGCTCCACGAACTGACTGAATCTGGCGGGTTTTCAGTCTATATCTGTTTCCTACCAATTCAGCAGACGCCTTTTCAGCATAACCACGGCTCAATAGATAGTGCATATCCTGAACTGCTGATGTTAATTTTTCCCTCTGCTTTTGCGAACCGAATAATGTATCATCTCCTGTGTTCTTTCCTCGATTTCTGTTGTCCATACTTTATGTGAAGTTATTTTCAGGCGTCAGTATAAAAATTGGCTTCAGAATCGAAAATAACGAGCGTATTTCCTTTTGAAGCGGATAAGCCATTTCAATAAAAATTAACCAATATTACAAATCTATTTTCATTAAATTTAGAAAGCTGATGCTACGAAAAAAGACTTCCTGAAAAAATATTAAAATTAAAAAAGCATCTAATACTTTCCCCGCAATTTTATGGTCATCAAAAATTTTTTATAAATAACAAAACTATTTAAATATTCTATACAAAGTTGAATGAGAAGTACTAAAAATCTGATGCCATTTTTTATTAATTTCTCAAATTATTTCTCAAATTTTTAAAAGAAAATTCTTAAACTTGAAGATTATTTAAAACAGACCATTAGCATATGAAAAAAACACTACTTTTTTGCCTTCTTGTTTTTTCAGTTTTCAGCTCCAATCTCCTATTCTCACAAACAAAAGAATTTAAACCCGGTAAATATTGTACAAAAACTGAAAAATACTGTTTACACATTTTGGAGGGGAACAAGTTTAAAGAGACCTTCTCATTTGATATTACAACAATTACTACAGGAAGCTATCAAATCGGGAACGATGTTCTGACTTTATTGTATGAGGGTCCTGGACTGGAAGATACTTCTAACAGGTTATTCAAAATTGTCACTATTAAGGATGATAAAATTGTTTTAAAAACTGAATATCCTGAAAGAAAGATTGCTCTTTATAAAAAATAAGAAAAAAGCAGTTTTTCGGCTATCGGTATCATTAATTTGATTAAATTTACGTCTATTCTGAAAGGAGTATGGAAGGAAAATTTAACGTTAGTCCAGAATACCTATGACAAAGAAAAATGCCACTATTTATGACATCTCAAAAAAGCTAAACATAAGTGTAGCAACCGTTTCAAGGGCATTAAACAATCATCCGAGAATCAGCCAGGCAACGAAAGAACTTGTAGTAAAAACTGCAAAGGAAATGAACTACAAGCAAAATAATCTTGCCAAGGCATTAAAAAGCGGGGAAACCAAAAATGTAGGAATCATTGTTCCGTTTGTAAACACCAATTTTTTTTCATCGGTTATTCGCGGTATTGAAGAAGAACTTTCTACTTATGGCTATCATGTCATTATCTGTCAGAGCCATGAAGACGTCAATATTGAAAAAAGGCATTTGAATACCTTGCTCAATGCTCAGGTTGACGGAATTTTCATGTCTGTTTCCAGAACTACTGTGGATACAGAGCATATTCAGCATATTTTAAACACTTCCAACACTCCGATCATATTTTTTGACCGTAAGAAAGATATTCCGGGGATCAGTACGGTAACTATAGATGATTACAGAGGAGGTTATATGGCCACTGAACACCTCATCAAGGAAGGCTACAAAAACATCTGCCATTTTTCAGGGGATCTCAACCTGGAAATTTATCAGAACCGTTTAAATGGCTACAAACAGGCTTTACTTGATCATCATTTACCCGTAAACGAAGATAACATCATATCTACGGGAAGTTCTATTGATGCAGGTATTGAAGCGATAAAGAAACTCTGGAGCAAAAAATCGGTTCCGGATGCTATTTTTTCTTCGAGTGATTTTGCCGCATTAGGCGCCTGTCAGGAATTGAAAAAGCGTAAAATAAAAATCCCGGAAGAAGTAGCTGTTATCGGTTTTTCTAATGAACCTTTCACCCAGTTTATGGAACTTCCGATAAGCTCAGTTGACCAAACTCCCGTTACGATGGGACAAATGGCAGGACAAGTCTTTTTAGACCATATTAAAGACAATTCTTCTGGTGTTTCTATCGAGAAAAAAGTGGTTTTAAAACCGCAGATTTATATTAGGAAATCTTCGAAACGGAAGTAGTTCTAATGATTACAGAATCCGCAAGATTTACAATTTTGCGGATTCTGTGTTTAATCTGCGAAGTTAACTTTTAGCAACAATTTTAATTTCTACTTTCTGACCTGGAAGTGCCAATTCTGTTACTCCTATAATGGTACTTGCCACAATACATTCTTCACCATAAAATTCTTTCCCTGTTATTTTTCTGCTTTCGAAACCTTCTTTCATATCTGTCACATAAATTACTTCTTCCACAACATTTCCAGCGCCCAATTCATATTCAGCTAAAAGCTTTTCAATATTCCTATACGACTGCCTGAACTGGTTTTCCATCCCATCTGTAAGATTGCCATCCATGTCATGCCCCAACTGTCCGGAAATCCATACTGTATTACCATTTTTTACGGATTGTACATATCCATATACCTTTTCCCAAGGCATATTAAACGTTTTAAATTCTTTAGTACTCATAATTATTATTTAAAAATATAAATATGTGTTATCAACAATTATGCGTGAATTACAAAACCCTAACTGTCAACAGCTTATTGAAATTCTTAATATTTAAATTAACGATATACCGTAGTTTTATATTCGATTTTATGAAATTTTTTAATCATCAAAGAAAGAAAATGCTCCTTACAAAAGCGTAAGAAGCATTTTCAACCCTAATATTTAATATAATAATCCACTACAGTGAGACACCTCGTCTCCATGGAATGAAGTCATTCTGATTGAGTTGGTCAGCTTTGGTTTTTACCTCGCCGCTTGCTACTTTAATGATCAATTCAAGAAGTTCGTCTGCAGCTTCCGGAATTGTTTTTTCTCCTGTGATTACAGTACCGGCATTAAAATCTATAATATCCGGCATTCTTTCTGCCAAAACAGAATTGGAAGAAATTTTAATTACAGGAGAAATCGGATTTCCCATCGGCGTTCCAAGACCTGTTGTAAAAAGTACAATAGTAGCACCCGATCCTGCTAAAGCTGTTGTACATTCGGCATCATTTCCTGGTGTACACAAAAGATTAAGTCCAGGCTTCGTAGCGTATTCTGTAAAATCAAGAACTTCCACAATCGGTGCAGCACCACCTTTTTTAGCAGCTCCTGCAGATTTCATCGCATCGGTAATTAAACCATCTTTAATGTTTCCGGGCGATGGATTCATATCAAAACCTGATCCTGCTGCTACAACTGACTTTTCAAAATCTTTCATTAGCTTAAGGAACTTTATTCCATCTTCATCATTAACACAACGGTTAACCAGCTCCTGCTCTACCCCGCAAAGCTCCGGAAATTCAGCCAACATAGTTGTTCCTCCTACCGCAGACATAATATCGGAAACTTCACCTAAAACAGGGTTTGCAGAAATTCCGGAAAAACCATCCGACCCCCCACATTCCAAACCTATATTCAGTTTAGTGATGGATGCAGGTTTTCTTTCTATTTCGTTAGCTTTCTTAATGCCCTCATAAGAATCTTTAATAACCCCTGTAAGCATCTCATCTATGGTACCTGACTTTTGCTGTTCGTAAACAACAATCGGTTTTTTATTATTTGGAGCCAGCGCGTGAAGCGCATCCATAAAAATCTGCACCTGAAGATTCTGACAGCCTAAGCTGAGAACCGTAGCACCGGCAACATTCGGATTGTTCACATATCCTGCAAATAATCTTCCCAATGCTTCGGCATCCTGACGAATTCCGCCACAACCGCCTTGATGGGTAATGAATCTTACATCGATATTTTTAAATATTCTTGTATCCTGTTCTTCCTCTTCCACCGCAACATCAGCATCGGTTCCGCCATTCAATAACGATCTTAATAACAGTTGATGCTTGCTTGCTTTATCGTGCAATAATTCTTTTTCAAAAATATCTTTCAGGGTTTCGATATTCTTGTTTTCACAGAATACCAAAGGAAAAAACAGCCATACGTTTTCAGTACCAACTTGTCCGTCTTCACGGTGATACCCCATAAAGGTACGGTCTTTCCATTTCTCTACATTAGGAGGAGTCCAGCCTAAAGTAGCCGTTTTTCCTTCTACTTTTGCACTTTGGTGCTTTACATTTTCGGTAGTAATTACTTCACCTTTTTTGATCGGCTGATTTGCCTTTCCTACAATTACCCCATACATAATGACGTGGTCACCATCTTTAAAATCTAAAGCAGCGAATTTGTGTTTTGCTTTTATATCTTTGAGAATCGTGTAATCTGCACCGTCAAGATGTACCGACTCTCCTGCATGCAAATCCTGCAATGCTACGATAACATTGTCTTTAGGATTTACTTTCAGTACTTTCTTTTGCATGATTTCCTAAGAATAAAATTGTATAAAGTTGTTATATGCAGTTTCTACGCCATTACGGTCTATTTCCCACAAAGCTTTTACTACTGCATCCTTCAGGCCTTCAACCTTAGTGAGGTCTGTTTCCCAAAAAGTTGTTTCGCTTAATAATAATTCCACAACCTTTTCGTAATCTTCGTTCGCCCAAATCTCTTTGAATTTAGCAACAATGGCTTCTTCATCATTGATTGGTAAGGATCTTTCACCAAAACTTCCCTTATAGAATCTGATTAAACTCGCCAAAGAGAACGTCAAATTCAGCGGTAATTTTTTATTAATTTCAATATATCCCAACAAGCTCGGAAGAACTCTCACTTTAAATTTTGAAACAAAATATAAAGCGATGCTTGCCTGATAATGTTTAATGAAGGGATTTCTGAATCTGTCAAAGACTTCTTCCGCAAACTCTTTCAGTTCGTTTATATCTAACCCTAAAGTTGGATTGACTTCATTGAAAATGGTTTCACTTAAAAATTTACCGATAAAAGCATCATCGATGGATTCTTTTACAGTTTCTTTACCTGATAAAACTGCCGGAGCCAACATCAAGGTGTGGCCTCCATTAAGAATTCTTACTTTCCTCAAACGATACGGCTGAATATCATCAACTACTAAAATCTGCTCGTTAATTTGATCAAAAGGAATTCTTGCCTTTAAATTACCGGCATCCTGAATCACCCAAAGCAGGAATGTTTCAGAAACAACCATCATCTGATCTTCGTAATCAAGCTGATTTTCATAAGATTCAGCATCGTCTTTCGGATAACCCGGTACAATCCTATCAACCAGTGTATTATGGAAATAATTATTTTGTGTAATCCATTGCACAAAACTATCTTCCAAATCCCAAAGCTGTGCATATTTAATAATGATATCTCTTAGAACAAATGCATTATCTTCAATAAGTTCACAAGGAATAATTCTTAAGCCTTTGTCAGCAGCTGCATTGAATTGCTTAAATCTTTCGTACAATAAAACCGTTAATTTCGCAGGGAAATTCTTGTGTGGTCCTTGATAATTAT
The DNA here is from genome assembly GCF_022488405.1 of Chryseobacterium sp. Y16C. NCBI lineage: Bacteria > Pseudomonadati > Bacteroidota > Flavobacteriia > Flavobacteriales > Weeksellaceae > Chryseobacterium > Chryseobacterium sp. Y16C. Next base: position 3,891,610 of record NZ_CP092711.1, on the reverse strand, counting down.
TTTCAACTTCGTCATAAGCAATTCCTGTTTCTGTTGTATTGGAAAAGATAAATTCCAATTCTTCTTCTTTTGCCAGTGCCAGAAACTCATCATAGTTTGTATAAGGATTAATCGATTTCTGTATGGCAGAAATCACCTGTTTTTCATCAACAATTTCTCCTTTTTTAATTCCTCTTGTGAAAAGTGTATATAAATTATCCTGCTCCTCCAGTTTGTGAACTGAACCGCCTTGTGTAGGCTGTACATTGACAATTCCCGCATTGAATCCCGCTTCTTTGTTTAATTTATCAATCACATAATCTGTGAATCCCCTCATAAAATTTCCGCCGCCAAACTGTACAATTTTGATGGGAAGCTTTTCCTGAGAATTATTTAATTCACGATTTAATTTTTGTTTTATCTGATTTTCCATCTTTTCTAATATTGTTGCGTTGTTTTTAAACGCTAAGGATGCTAAGATTTTCTTTTTAAAACTTGATGTATATTTTTAAGTTCGCAAAGGTGTTTGACTACGTCGAATCTTCGATTTCACTTAAATAAGATCACAAAGTTTTAATTCAATTTTATTTTCTATATTGATTTAAATCATTAAGATTTTTATTAAGGAATCAAGATGATTTAAGAGAAATAAACTTCTTAAGCTTGTGCCTTTAATTTGCTCGTAAATTCTTAATAGTTCTTAACTCCTTAAATGTTTCTTAATGGTTTAAAATTATTTAATCACTTTATATTTTGGAACCAATGTTTTCATTACACTCCATGCAATAAGGTATGCTACGGCACAGATTGAGAAAATAATCATATATCCCTTATCAATTCCATCTACAACTACTGCTCCTGATTTTTCCAATTGCTCGAAGAATCCATCAGGTAATCTTTCGTTGATGTATTGCGGATATTTTTCCAGTAAGGGTATTCCATCTACCGTTGACCAAGCTTTGTGAGCGTGATCGAATAGCACACCTGAAGATTTATTGATAATAAATGAGCCAATTCCACCTGCCATACCTCCGATTCCTGTAATGGTTGCAATCGCTTTTTTCGGGAACATATCGCCAACTGTCGAGAAAATGTTTGCCGACCAGGCCTGATGCGCTGCACCTGCAATACCGATAATTAAAACCGGAATCCAGTACGTTGTTGAACCTAAAGGCTGGGCTAACAAAGCCAATAGCGGGAAAAATGCGAAGATTAACATCGCTTTCATTCTTCCTGAATAGGCATTCATTCCCTTCTTTTCCACAAAATATTTTGGAAGCCACCCTCCGATGATTGACAATAAGGTGATCATGTAAAGAACGAATAGCGGGAATGCACTTTGTGTGGAATCCATTTTATAAACCGAACTTAAATAGGCCGGAGTCCAGAACAGAAAGAACCACCAGACTCCATCTGTCATAAATTTACCAAAGGCAAATGCCCAAGTCTGTCTGTGGCTGAAACATTCTTTGAAAGAGAACTTTCTTTCTTCAGCCGGTACCACATTTTCTTCGGCCGGGATCTCTTCATGATCCTGCTGGATATAGGTTAGTTCATGTTCATTAACTTTATGGTGCTCGTGAGGTTTTTTATAATAAAATACCCAAAGTCCCATCCATATAAATCCTAGTGCTCCGATAATAATAAAAGCCCATTCCCATCCCATTGATTTTGCAATGAAAGGAATTGTAATCGGAGCAGCCAACGCTCCTACTGTCGCCCCTGCGTTCCAGATACTGGTTGATAATGCCCTATCTTTTTTAGGAAAATATTCTGCCGTAGTTTTAATCGCTGCAGGGAAATTTCCAGCTTCTCCAATTGCCAATACAAAACGTGCAAAAATAAATAGTGAAACACTTGTACTGATAATTGCAGACGTATCGGAAACCGTTGCGATCAATTCTTTAGATCCGTGAAAACCCGCAAACCAATTCCCCGTAAGAAATCCAGAGGTTGCAATTCCGCAAAAAGCGTGTAAAACAGCACCAATAGACCAAATTCCGATTGCCCAGAGGAAACCTTTCTTAGTGTCCATCCAATCCACAAATTTTCCAGCGAAAAGCATTCCTATCGCATAAAAAATCGAGAATAAAGCCGTGATATTTCCGTAGTCGTTGTTATTCCAGTGAAATTCCGGGGCGATAAAATCTTTCCATGTTAACGATAAAACCTGACGATCCAGATAATTAATGGTTGTTGCAATGAACAGCAATACGCAGATGGTCCATCTGAAATTCGTTGGTTTAATAGATTTAACTGAACTCATATTAATCTTTTGAATTGAGTTATTATTTTAAAGTCTGAATAATTTCCAGCACTTTTTTAGTTTCATTTTCAATAGTCACATAGTCTTTAGCAAACATCAGCTCTTTGCTTACCAGCTTACTTCCCATTCCTACAGCAGAAACTCCTGCCTTGAACCAGCTTTCAATGCTTTCCTTTGTAGTATCAACTCCTCCAGTTGGCATAAATTTCAGATCGGGAAAAACATCTTTTATCGCACTCATGAATCCGGTTCCTAAAGCATTTCCAGGGAATAATTTAACGAAAGTTACTCCTGAATTTTCGGCTTCGATAATTTCAGTCGGAGTCATGCAACCCGGACTGTACAATAGATCTTTAGGAATCAGAAATTCTGCCACTTCCGCAACAAAACCCGGACTGATGAAAAAATCGGCACCTGCTTTATAATATTCTTCTGCTTGTGCAATATTTTTAATTGTTCCTATTCCCAAAAGCATTTCTGGCATTTCTGCATTACGAACTTCTACCATTTTGGTGAAATTATGTAACGCAGCTTCACCACGGCTTGTATACTCCACCGCACGGATTCCGGCTTTGTAAAGTGATCTCAGTATTTCTATAGTTACCGTTTCATCAGCATTGTAATACAGAGGTAAAACTCCCTGATTAATGATGGCGTTGGTAACGGTTTGAATTTTTGTCATTTTGTTTAATTATCTTGTTTAAAAATAATTTTTGATGGAATTCAATCCATCCTTTGTATACTATACCTCAAGGTCTTTATTTTCAACGCAAAGGCGTTTCACTTAACCAAGTCCATAACGCTTAGTTTTGAATGATAAGCAAGTTGCAAAAAGCAAATAGCCAGAAGCAAACTACCTTTTTATTCTTCCTCCCGAATTTCCCTGCATTACCTCCAGAATGTCTTCTGCACTGCAATAATTGATATCTCCTAAAATGGTATGTTTTATGGCACAAGCCGCATTGGCAAAATTCAATGCTTTTTCATCATCGAAATTGATCAAGCCATAAATTAGTCCAGCAGCAAAAGCATCGCCAGTTCCAATTCTGTCAACGACAGGATTTACTTCCAACAATTCAGTTTCAAAATAATCATCATTAACTAATGCTCTTCCCTGCGTTTGCTGAGAACTTGCGGTAACTCCGATTCTGATTTTATCGAAAATTTTATGAATGGAAGGACATTGTTGTTTTAGTGCTTTGCAGGCTTCCAAGAAACCTTCTTTATCCGATGAAAACTGAGTTCCTAAAATCTCGTTAATTTCATTTACTCCACCGATGAAAATTGTTGAATAACCCACCAATTCTTTCAACACTTCGTTTCCATTTTTACCATATTTCCAAAGATTGGAACGGTAAGCTGGATCAGTTGTCACTTCAATTCTTAATTCACGAGCTGTTTGTAAGCCTTCCTTTAAAGCTTTATAAGCTGCTTTGGAAATTCCGGGACTAATTCCTGTCCAATGAAAGTATTGGCAACCTTCAAGTGCTTTTTTCCAGTCAATTTTTTCAGGTTGAATATTGGCAAAAGAACCATTCAATCTGTTGTAAGCAATTCTACTTGCACGAACCGACGATCCTACTTCTAAAAAGTACAGCCCTAAAGGATGTTCATTTTTAGAAATAAAATGAGTATCGATTCCGAAGCTTTTTACAAAAGAAAGTGCCGAGTCTCCCACAAAATCATCTGAAACACTGCTGATATGTCTCACATCACAACCCATTGTTGCCAATGAAGACGCTACATTAAGTTCCGTCCCACCGAAAAAGAATTCCATTTCATGGCTTTGCTTCATGGTTCTGTTCCCGGGTGGCGAAAGTCGCATGATGATTTCTCCGAATGTAACTATTTTTTTGCTCATTTTTTTGCAAATGTTCTTAATTTATATCTGTTTTTAAACGCAAAGTGCACAAAGATTTTTCGACTACTCAATGTTTTAAGTTCACAAAGGCGTTTCACTTAGCTAAGATCTTATTAATACAGATATTTTAGCCATTAAGTTTTATTTAAGGAGTTTAAATGTTGCTTTGCCTTAAAATTATTTAAAATCAATTTGATTTTACTTAATGAGGCTTAACTTCTTAATTTCCTTAATGGTTTAAAATTTTATTTTATCTCTCGCAGATTGTACAGATCACGCAGATATTTGTTAAAGCATAATCATCTGCAAATTTGCGCAATCTGCGAGAGTTTTTATTTAATTAAAAATCAAAATAATTTTTGGCATTGTGATAACAAATATCAGAAATTATTTTCCCAACATGTTCAATATCATCAGGTAATTCACCATTTTTCATTTCTTCTCCGAAAAGATTACACAATACTCTTCTGAAATATTCGTGTCTTGGGAAAGAAAGGAAACTTCTTGAATCCGTCAACATTCCAACGAAACAGCTGATCAATCCCATGTTTGAAAGGGCATTCATCTGCTTGATCATTCCGTCTTTTTGGTCTAAAAACCACCATCCTGAACCGAACTGTACTTTTCCTTTGATGCTTCCGTCGTTGAAATTCCCGATCATCGTCGCGAAAATTTCATTGTCGGCAGGATTTAAGTTATATAAAATGGTTTTCGTTAATTTATCTTTTCCGTCTAAAGTATTCAACAATTTAGACAAAGTTTCAGCCTGAACAAAGTCACCGATAGAATCCCAACCGGTATCCGGTCCTAAGATTCTGTGCATTCTTTCATTATTGTTCCTCAAAGCTCCCAAGTGGAATTGCTGAACCCAGCCATATGTATGGTAAGCTTCACCCAGAAATAATAAAATGGCTGTTTTGAATTGGTTAACCTGTTTTTCAGCAATAACTTTTCCATCCAACTTATCCGTGAAAATTGCATTTACTTCTGCTTCTGAAGCTTCTTCGAAAGAAATATTGTTTAATCCGTGATCGCACAGTCTGCATCCGTTTTCGTGGAAGTATTCAATTCTTTTAAGTAAAGCATCACACAAGGTTTGGTAAGAATTGATTTCAATTCCTGCAGATTCGCCCAATTTTGCTATATAATCTGCAAAGTTGTGGTTTTCAATTAAAATCGCTTTATCAGGACGGAAAGCCGTACTTACTTTAATAGAGAAGTCACTTTTCGCCAAATCCTGATGGTAGTTCAAAATATCTGTAGGATCTTCCGTTGTGCACAGAGATTCTACATTCATCATTTTTAGTAAGCCTCTTGTTGATTTTTCAGGAGTCTGAAGCTGAGATGAAATATTATCGTAAATTTCTGATGCATTGTCTCCGTTCAGCAATTCATCGATTCCGAAATATCTTTTCAATTCCAAATGTGTCCAGTGATATAAAGGATTTCTTAAGGTATACGGAACTGTTTTTGCCCATGCTTCAAATTTTTCTTTGTCTGAAGCATCTCCTGTGATGAATTTTTCGTTCACGCCCATCGTACGCATTGCTCTCCATTTGTAATGATCTCCGGCAATCCAAACCTTTGAAATATTTTCAAAAACAGTGTCTTCAGCAATATCTTTAGGAATCAAGTGATTGTGATAATCAATAATAGGTTGTTTTTCTGCGTATTTGAAGTATAATTCTTCAGCGTATTTATTTTGTAATAAAAAATTATCGGTAATAAAAGGTTTCATTCTAGTCTAATTCTGTTGTTATTCATTAGCAGGTTTCCCGATGGTTGCCAGAATTCCTCCATCAACGTAAATAATCTGTCCGTTGATGAACTTACTTGCCTCTGAAGCTAAGAAAATAGCTGTTCCTGCAAGATCTTCGGGATTTCCCCATCTTCCTTCCGGAGTTCTGCTGATGATAAAATCGTTAAAAGGATTTCCATCCACTCGAATAGGTTCTGTTTGAGAAGTCGCAAAATATCCGGGACCAATTCCGTTCACCTGAATATTATGTTTTGCCCACTCCGTCGCCAGGTTTTTGGTAAGCATTTTTAGACCGCCTTTTGCAGAGGCATACGCTACTACGTTATCGCGACCCAGCTCACTCATCATTGAGCAAATGTTGATGATCTTCCCGGATTTTCTTTTAATCATATATTTCCCTACTAATTTGGACATGATAAAAGGTCCGGTAAGATCTACATCGATTACTTTTCTAAAGTCTTCTACTTCCATATCAATCGCCGGAATACGTTTGATGATTCCTGCGTTGTTGACAAGGATGTCTATTTTTCCATGTGTAGCTTCCATTAAGGCTACTTTCTGAGCGGCTTCTAGCTCATCCGTTACATCAAAAATATACCCGGTCGCTTTATATCCTTTGGAATGATAATAGTTTAAAGCTTCCTCTAATTTTGACGGTGTTGTGCTTGTGATCGCCAGTTCAGCGCCTGCAGCGGCAAGACCTTCTGCCATTGCCATTCCTAACCCGTGAGTACCGCCTGTAACAACCGCTACTTTGCCGGATAAATCAAATAAATTCATTAGAAAAAATTACTTTAGTTCGTTAGTTTTGATACCATCCATATCGCCGTAGTCCATATTTTCCCCGGCCATACCCCAGATAAAAGTATAATTAGAAGTTCCTACTCCTGAGTGGATCGACCATTCCGGAGACAACACCGCCTGTCTGTTGGTCATAAAAATATGACGCGTTTCATGAGGCTGTCCCATGAAGTGGCTTACCGTTTGTCCTTCTTCCAGATCAAAATAGAAATAAGCCTCCATTCTTCTTGTATGAGTATGCGCAGGCATTGTATTCCAAACGCTTCCCGGATGAAGTTCCGTCATTCCCATTTGTAGCTGGCATGTTTCTAAGACGGAGTTTACAATCAATTTGTTGATCGTTCGCTTGTTTGCATATTTCTCCTCACCTAGTTCTACAATTTCAGCTTCGTTCTTCGTGATCTTTTTGTTTGGATAAGTATGGTGCGCCGGAGCAGAGTTGATGTAAAAATAAGGCTGTGCATCACCTGTTTTCTCAAAAACTACTTCTTTTGCTCCTTTACCAATATATAAAGCCTCTTTGTTTCCAAGCTCATATACTTCTCCATCTACTGTAACTTTTCCTGCACCCCCAACGTTGATGATCCCCAATTCTCTTCTGTCAAGGAAATACTGAGCTTTCAAATCGTGTGTAGGTTCCAGTTTTAAAGCCTGTGTTGAAGGCATGATACCTCCTACAATCAGTCTGTCGTACATAGAGTAAACTAATTTTACCTTATCTTCATTAAATAAATCATGGATTAGAAACTCCCTCCTAAGATCCTCAGTGGTATATTTTTTTACATCTTCAGGATGATGGGCGTAACGAAATTCTGATTGTGACATACTACTTTATACTTTTTCTTTTGCGGTTTTATCAAAACCTGTTAAACATTGCGTAATCGATTGCATAAAATTACACTAAAAAATAATAGGAATACTTGTCGTTAAATATATAATTATTCTTCAATTAGTTAATAAAAAATTAATTCTAATTTATAACAATATGGTTTTCAATTAAATAAAATTATAAAAAGAAAGAAAATAAGAAATATTTTAAGAAAATTCAGTGTCTTATGTTAACCAAAATTCATACTTAACTCTTAATTATATATAAAATCATGCCAAAAAAATGAATGATAATCTAGTATATTAATTTGATAAAAAATAGTATTATTCAATATTTATATTATATATAATAAGTTTAATTTTTATAAAGTATAAAATAAGCTTAAAACAACCTTATAAAAAGATGACAAAAATCAGGAAAACTGCTAAAATTTTCTTCGTGGCTATCAATTTTGGGGAAATTTTCAAGATCAAAAAGACTAATTTTTTAAGCAAATTTTAAGTTTTTAAACTTTAAACAGAAGAATTTTTAATTTTTTTTTGAAAATAATTAAACAACAAAAACAAAAACACAATTAATTAATTATCAATAATTTAAATAAAATTAACAAACAAATGTTAGCTTCACTTTAAGATTTTAAACATCCGAATTAATGAAAAAATAATATTTTTTTCTTTGCATATTGGAAAATAATATTAGTTTAGAAGCCAAGATATTTATAATGAAAAATTACGCAATCGATTGCACATTTAAATGCGTAAAATTTTTTAAAAATATTTACTACTAAACAATACAGGAAAATACTTACAAAATCCACAAGAAAAACACAGGGATTGAAAAAAACTTTTCAACCAAAATTAAAACTATAAGGATACAAAATGGATAAAAAAGTACAATCGATAAAATGGTTATATTTAACTGTTTTTCTACTTCCTGTCCTTGCAATGGCTCAACAAAAAGAACCAAAAAAGGAAAAAGAAACCACTATTGACGAAGTGGTTTTGGTAGGCTATACAAAAGTTTCCAAAAAAGATGTAACAAATGCGGTTTCTTCTGTAAAAGCAGATGCAATCAAAGATATGCCTTCTACCAATGCTGCAGAAGCAATTCAGGGGAGAATGGCCGGAGTACAGGTCTCGCTAAGTGAAGGTTCACCCGGCGCAGATGTGGACATTGTCATCCGAGGAGGAAACTCTATTACAGGGAGCAATGCCCCACTCTATATTGTAGACGGAGTTCAAATGGATAATGCACTATCCATTTTATCACCAAAAGAAATTGAGTCTATTGAAGTTTTAAAGGATGCATCTTCTACGAACATTTACGGAGCCAGAGGAGCAAACGGAGTGGTTCTGATTACCACAAAGGGAGGCCGTAAAAAGGCAAAGACTTCTATTAACTATAACGGATTTTTAGGGGTAAGAAAAATTCAGAATACGATTGACGTATTAGATCCGTATCAGTATGTTCTATATCAGTATGAACAATACTATAAAAATGGTGTTGAAACAGATAAGACAATTTTCAATAACCGTTATGGAACTTATGATCAGCTGTCTAAATACAAAGACATAAAAAAGAGAGACTGGCAGGATGAAGTTTTCGGAAGAGAGGCATTCAACTTCACCCATAATCTTTCTATTACAGGTGGGTCTGACAATTCTTCTTTCTCATTATCATTAAATAATGTACAGGAAGACGGAATTATGATCGGTTCCGGGTTTAAGAGAAATATGGCCAATTTCAAATATGACTATGATCTTTCGAAAAAAGTAAGTCTCACATTGAATGCAAGATACAGCAGGCAAACGATTTTCGGTGCAGGAACCTCTTCTACAGGCTCACAGGGAACCAACAGATTAAGAAATGCTGTAAGATATCAACCGTTTGAAGGAGGATCTACAGTAAATGTAGACGATTTTGATCCATTATTTGCCAACGAGACCAACCTTGTAAATCCTGTTCTTTTAGCTAATAATGAAATCAAAGAAAACGGTAGAAATGATTTAATGCTCAACGGAACCGTGGATTATAAAATCAGTAAGGATTTTACATTCAGAAGTGTAATCGGATATGTACAGAGGGATGAATATGTCAACCAGTTTTCAGGTCCTATAACCAGCCTTGCAAGACAAAACAACGATCAGCCGGTCGTGTTCTTAAGCCAGACTCAAACAAGAAGAATTACCAATACCAATACTTTGAATTATAAGAAAACATTTGGTAATCACAAATTAGATGTATTGGTGGGGCAAGAGATTGTGAAAACGGACGGAGAATCATTAGCAATCAATGTTAAATGGTTCCCAAAGTCGATCTCAGCACAGGAAGCATTTGCCAACATTCAGGCTGCTGCTCCTCCTTCAGGTTTGGTACAGGATGCCCCAAAAGCAGGAAGAGTACCAGACCGGTTAGCCTCATTCTTTACCAGAGCCAATTATATTTATAAGAATAAATATATTTTAACCGCTTCTATGAGAGCCGATGGCTCAAGTGTGTTTGGACCGGGCAACAGATGGGGGTATTTCCCTGCAGCTTCTGCCGCATGGAAAATTGGCGAAGAAAAATTCTTAAAAGACAGCCAGACCATTACTGATTTGAAGCTACGTTTAGGATATGGTTTATCCGGAAACAACAGAATTGGCTCGTTTTTATACGACACTTTTTTTATCACCTCATCTGACTATGGATATGCATTTGGGACAAATGTAACCCCTGGTGCCACTACGGGTAATATTATGGCCAATAAAAATGTAAAATGGGAAACGGCTACTTCAAAAAATCTTGGGCTAGACTTTGGACTATTTAAAGGAAAGGTATATGGTACCCTAGATCTTTATCAAACAGATACAAAGGACCTGCTTCTTTTAGCAAAAATTCCTCAGACTTCAGGATATGAATATCAGTATCAAAATTCAGGAAGTACTACCAATAAAGGAATAGAATTTTCTGTGGGAAGTGCCATCATCAATAATAAAAATTTCACGTGGAAAATTGATGCGAATATCTCATCAAACAAAAACACAATTAAAAGTTTAGGAAATAGTGCCTCTGCAAGCGCCAACTACTATTACTATCCTTCAGGTTGGCAAAATAATTTAAATGACTTCCTGGTACAGGTTGGGAAACCTGTAGGAACTTACTGGGGATATGTGACAGCCGGGAGATATGAAATAAGTGATTTTAACTATGATCCGGCTACCCTTACCTATACCCTGAAATCAGGGATTGCAAGTTCAGCTGCGGTGGCGAATGGGGCAAAAGCAGTACAGCCGGGAGATCTGAAGCTTCAGGACCTGAATGGTGACGGCGTTATCGACACTAAAGATATGACCGATCTGGGAAATGCTCAGCCAAAATTTTATGGAGGTTTCAATCAGACGTTCCGGTATAAAAACTGGGATATGAGTTTATTGTTTAATTTTTCTGTAGGCAACAAAGTATATAATGCCAACAAAATTGAATATTCAACGCAATATTTATATAGAGATAATAATATGTTAGCAGAGGTAGCTAACCGATGGAGATGGTTTGATGATGCAGGAAATAAAGTAAACGATCCTACAGCATTAGCCGCTTTAAATGCTAATACCACAGGATGGACACCTCCGGCAGGAGCTTATTTCCTTCATTCATATGCTATCGAAGATGGATCCTTTTTAAGATTAAACAATGTAACCATAGGATATTCTCTTAGTAAAGAATTTACTAAACAGTTAGGTCTTACTAACTTCAGATTGTATTTCACCATGAATAATGTACTTACCATTACTGGATATTCCGGATATGATCCTGAAGCCAATACAAGACGAAATCCTTTAACACCTGGTGTAGATTATGCAGCTTATCCGCGCAGCAGATTTATTTTATCAGGAGTTGATATAACTTTTTAAACCCTAATATTATGAAGAAAAATAAATTTTTAACAATTCTATTGGCTGTTGCGGGAGTACTATCTTTAAGCTCCTGTAATGACTATCTGGAAGTAGAAAGCTTATCCAATACTGCTGAAAAACAACAATTCGATTCTGCAGCAGATACTTTTTCCGCTCTGGTTGGAGTATATAACAGTACGATGGGTGACAATACCTACGGACAGAGAATGAATCTTATTCTTTCTCAATCAGGAGATGATTTAAGAACTTCTGGCGATTATAATGCCAATGACAGAAGAGGAGTCAGCTGTTTTGGAGCTATTCCTACCAATACAGAGCTTTTAAGACCTTTCTTAGACACTTATGCGGGGATTGAAAGAGCAAATCTTGTTATTAAAAACATCCCAATCTCTCCAGTGTATCAGACAGGTTCAGCCGAAGATAAAAAATTAATGGACAGATATTTGGGAGAAGCTTTAACCCTAAGGGCTCTTTTCTATTATGACCTTATAAAAAACTGGGGTGATGTCCCATTTCAGGATGTTCCCTCAGCAGATCTTCCGAGTGTATATTTAGCGAAAACAGACAGAGATGTAATCTATGAAAAGCTTCTGGATGATTTATTAAAAGCAGAGAACCTTGTTCCTTGGAGATCAGAAGGGAATACAACCGCACAAAGAATTTCAAAAGGCGCTGTGAAAGGGTTAAGAGCAAGAATCGCCTTAGCGAGAGCCGGATATTCATTGAGAAGAGCTCCACAACAAATGTTACAGGGATCCAATCCTCAAAAATATTATCAGATTGCTTATGATGAATGTAAGGACATTATCAATTCCGGACAGCATCAGCTTAATCCTAGTTATGAGGGAATGTTCAGATCATTACACACCAACACTCAGGATGCTACCAATGAGGTGATCTATGCCATCGGAGCATTTGGAGGAAATTCAAAAACAGACAGCAAAATCGGGTATTACAACGGTTTGAGACATGATGATACAGACTGGAAATCTTCAGGGGGAATTAATGCAATCCCGGTGTACTTCTATGAGTTTACAAAATATGATCTGAGAAGAGATGTTAATATTGCGATATTCAGAGTAAATACTTCAAAACAAGAAGAGCTTCAGACCTCTATTAACTGGAATGACGGAAAATTCAGAAAATCCTGGACTTCGATTACCGGGACTTCTCAGAATCTTGGAATTGACTGGCCGATGTTGAGATATGCAGATATTCTTTTAATGTTTGCAGAAGCAGATAACGAACTTCATAGTGCACCATCTCAAGAAGCTATAAATGCTGTATTAGCTGTAAGACAAAGAGCTTATGCGGGAAATTTAGGGCAAGTTGGAAATATTCCAACAGACAAAACAGGTTTTTTTAATTATATCGTAAAAGAAAGACAACTGGAATTCGGTGGAGAAGGACTTAGAAAATATGACTTAATTCGTTGGAACTTATTGGAAACAAAAATTAACGAAACAAGAACTAAGCTTACTCAATTCATGAACGGAACAGGTATTTATGCCAATGTTCCTGAATATATTTTCTATAAAAAAGTAGCTTACGATAAAACGAAAACAGCACAACAAAACGTTACAGACATCGACTTCTATACTGCGACAGGAGTTGCAAAATCAGACGTTTTCTACAGTCCGAACCAAAGTGTGGCAACACCTTCCGGCTATACAAAAGTAAACTGGAGACTTGCCATGACTCAACCATACATCAGTGGTGATCCTATCAAGAGCTATGCGTATTATTTCCAGGCAAACAAGAAAGAATTGCTTCCAATAGCTTTGGATGTCATCAACTCTAACTACAACCTCACCCAGGATTATGGTTACTAGATAAAAATTTCACATTCATATCAAAGAAATACAGGCTTCATCCCACAAAGAGAAGTCTGTATTTTAACTAAAAATTTTTCAATGAACGCTTCCTCTTTTCTTAGAAATTTAACTGCATTTTCAATCTTTTTGATTCTCCTGCTAAGTTTTCTTTCTTTTAAAACTGACGATAAAACGATCGTAGTTTCAAAAGACGGAAAAGGCAACTTTACCACCGTACAGCAAGCCATCGATGCCGTTGAAAATGGTTCTTCCACAAGAACAAAAATTGTAATTAAAGCAGGAATTTACAAAGAAAAAATTACCATTCCCGAAACTAAAGGAGCTATTGTACTGGAAGGAGAAAATCCTCAAAACACGATCATCACTTACGATGATTTTGCTTCAAAAAAGAATTCGGAAGGAAAAGAGATCGGAACTACAGGTTCTTCTACGGTTTTTATTTACTCCAATAATTTTACAGCCAAAAATGTTTCATTTGAAAACAGTTCAGGAAGAGTGGGACAAGCCGTTGCAGTTTTAACTTCCGGTGACAGAATCAGTTTTGAAAACTGCCGGTTCTTAGGAAACCAAGACACTTTATATTTAAAAGGAGTTCAGGATTCACCGGATAAAACAAAACCGTCAAGAAATTATTTTAAAAACTGCTATATTGAAGGAACAACCGATTATATTTTCGGAGCAGGAACCGGTGTTTTTGAAAACTGTACAATTTATTCTAAAGAAACGGCGAGCTACGTAACAGCTGCTTCTACTCCACAGGAAAACGAATTCGGATTCGTTTTTATTAATTCAAAAATTATTGGAAACGCTAAAGAAAACTCAGTTTATTTAGGGAGACCCTGGAGACCTTTTGCTAAAACGGTTTATATCAATTGCGAGATCAATTCAACCATAAAACCTGAAGGATGGCATAATTGGAATAAACCTGATGCTGAAAAGATCACTTTTTATGCGGAATTCAATTCCAAAGGAAGCGGATCAGACATTTCAAAAAGAGTGCCTTGGTCACATCAGATAACCAAAAAAGAAAGTAAAAAATACACCACACAGAATATTTTGAAAGGAAAAGACAACTGGAACCCGTCAAAAAGCTTAGAATAAATTAAAGAACACCAAAGAATTTTCAGTCATGAAAAAACACTTCACAAAGCTCTTCACGATAGGAATTGTATGTGGTATTTCCACATTCATTAACGCTCAGAATGGGTTAAGCTTTCCCGGTGCAGAAGGTTTTGGAAGATATACAACCGGAGGTCGTGGCGGGAAGGTGTATGCTGTGACCAAACTTTCAGATGACGGTTCAGAAGGAACTTTAAGATATGCCTTAGAACAGAAAGGTCCGAGATATATTGTATTTAAAACAGGAGGAACCATTTATCTGGAATCTCCTTTAAAAATAAAAGAAGGCAACGTTACGATTGCCGGACAAACAGCTCCAGGAGACGGAATTACGGTTGCCAACTACGAAACCTTTGTAGGTGCGGATAATGTAATCATTCGCTATGTGCGTTTCAGAATGGGGGACCAAAAAAATTTTGAAGGCGATGCATTAGGAGCAAGGTTCATCAAGAATCTAATGATAGATCATTGTTCGATGAGTTGGTCTACGGACGAAACGGTTTCTATTTACAATAATGAAAATACAACGCTTCAGTGGTGTGTGATTGCAGAAAGTCTGAGAAACTCTGTACATCAAAAAGGTGCTCACGGATATGGTGGAATTGCAGGTGGAAAATTTGCTTCCTTTCATCATAATATCTACGCTCATCATGACAGCCGCAATCCCAGATTGGGAGAATATGCAGGAAGCAAATTTGCATTGACAGACCTTACCGATTTTAGAAATAACGTCATTTACAACTGGGGACATAATAACATTTACGGCGGCGAAGGAATGAATGTAAACATCGTTAATAATTATTACAAGCTAGGCCCCGCAACAATGACCAAACAACGAATTGCTGCCATTGACAAAAATGAAAACCCGGAAGCTGAAGTTTATAACATCTGGGGCAAATATTACATCAATGGAAATGTAATTGAAGGAAATCCTGAAATTTCAAAAGACAACTGGACGAAAGGTGTTTTTGCACAGATGAAGTCTTCTTATAATTTAACAGAAAAAGATAAAAATTCCATCAAAATTAATCAGCCTCACGATATTCAGAATAATATAAAAACAGATACTCCGAAAGAAGCTTATACTAAAGTTTTGCAGATCGGGGGTGCAAGCTTGTTGAGAGATGCAGTTGATTTACATATATTAAAAGACATAGAAAACGGAAGCTTCACTTACAACGGATCAAAAGGAAGTTCGAATGGAATTATCGATTCCCAAAAAGATGTTGGAGGATTTCCGGATTTGAAACCAGGTACCTCCCCACCCGATTCAGACAGCGACGGAATGCCCGATGAATGGGAAATTAAAAATAACCTGAATCCGAAAGCTGCCAATGCCAACGGAAGAGATTTAGATAAAAATTACGATAATATTGAAGTTTATTTTAATGATTTAGTCAAAAAAATAACGGAGAAGCAATAAATAACAGAACTGAAAATTTAGATAAGAAATCAACTTTAAAGTTTAAATCATGAATTTTATTAATCACAACATAAAATTATTAGTATTTGCAGCATTAAGCTCAGGAATGTTCTTGGCTTGTGCACAGACAAAAACAGCAACTTCTTCAAAACCTTCAACAGAAACTTCAAAGTCAGGAAAAATAGTTCCAACAAATCTTAAATGGTCTGAAAGAATGATGCTTTCCGAAATGCACCGTTTCCCGGAAGCCTGGATGCTGGATTTCAGTAAAAGTCCGAAATGGACCTATCCTTCAGCAATTGTTTTGGATGGGGCTGAAAAACTATATGCAAAAACCGGCAAAAAAGAATATTACAATTACATCAGTAATTTCGGGAAAGACCTGATCAAAGAAGACGGGACAATTCTTACTTATGATATTTCTAAGTATAATATCGATATGCTCAACAGTGGAAATGTTCTGCTTTATCTTTACGAAAAAGAAAAAAAAGATAAATACCTAAAGGCTCTTCAAACCCTTCGCTTACAAATTGACGGGCAGCCAAGAACCAACGAAGGTTCTTTCTGGCACAAAAAAATATATCCTTATCAGGTTTGGCTGGATGGCTTATACATGGGAATGCCTTTCTACACACACTACACTCATGATTTTGTAAAAGGAGCCGATGCGACAAAAGCCTATGATGATATTGTTTTCCAGTTCGATTCTGTTCAAAAGAATCTTTTAGACAAAAAAACAGGACTTCTTTATCATGGTTGGGACGAAAGTAAAAAAGAAGCTTGGGCCAATAAGGAAACCGGACTTTCGCAAAATTTCTGGGGAAGAGGTATGGGTTGGTATGGAATGGCAATGGTAGATGTGCTAGATTATTTACCAAAAAACCACCCGGGAAGAGCAAGATTGATTTCTTATATAAAATCTTATGCTGATGCGGTCATTAAAGTTCAGGACAAAAAATCCGGTCTATGGTATCAGGTTTTGGATAAGCCTTTGACAAACGGAAATTACGAAGAAGCAACAGCATCGGCAATGTTTGTTTATACGATCATCAAATCGGTCAACGAAGGTTACCTTCCAAAATCATATAAAGCCTCGGCAAAAAAAGGCTACGACGGAATTATCAAAAACTTAATTACTGTTGATGAAAACGGTGTGGTTAACCTAAACAAATGTTGTGCAGTTGCAGGTTTAGGTGGAAAACCTTACAGAGACGGTTCTTATGAATATTATGTAAACGAAGAAATCCGTTCCAACGACGGAAAAGGAACAGGACCATTCATCTTGGCGAGTATAGAGTTTGAAAAATAAATTATCATAAGACTGTCATTCTGAACGACGCGTAGCATAGTGAAGAATCTCTTTCCATGAATCAGATTTCTCCTAACGTCGAAATGACAAAACAGTAAAATCATTAAACCTTTGCTAAGTGAAACGCCTTTGCGGACTTAAAAATATACATCAAGTTTAAAAAGAAAAACTTTGCGCTCTTTGCATTAAAATTAAACCAGATCTAAAATCTGATTTATGAAAACAAAAAACATTTTAAATATATTTTCAGTAGCCATTTTTTCTATCGCCTCAAATTATCTGAACGCACAGGAAAAAAATTACGTTTCCGAAGTTTGGACTGCCGATCAGGGAAAGAATTATAAAAACCCTATTCTTTATGCTGACTATTCAGATCCGGATGCCATTCGTGTGGGTGAAGATTATTATATGACCGCTTCAAGTTTCAATGAAACTCCGGGATTACCTATTCTTCACTCCAAAGATATGGTGAACTGGAAATTGGTAAATTATGCCATTCAGGATGTTTTGCCTAAAGAACATTTCTCCGTTCCACGACGTGGAGATGCAGTTTGGGCACCAAGTATGCGTTTTCATAAAGGAGAATTCTACATTTATTGGGGCGATCCCGATTACGGAATTTACATGGCAAAAGCCAAAGATCCACTCGGAAAATGGGAAGAACCTGTTTTGGTGATGGAAGGAAAAGGCTTAATTGATTCTTGTCCGTTTTGGGATGAAGACGGAAACGCATATCTCGTTCACGGTTGGGCAGGAAGCCGCGCTGGAGTGAAAAGTATTTTAACTTTAAATAAAATGAATCCTGAAGGAACAAAAGTGTTGGATAAAGGCGTTCATGTTTTCGACGGTCACGATGCACATCCAACCGTTGAAGGTCCGAAAATGTATAAAAGAAACGGTTATTACTACATTTTTGCTCCGGCAGGTGGTGTTGCTACAGGTTGGCAATTGGTATTAAGATCAAAAAATATTTACGGTCCTTACGAAGAAAAAATTGTGTTGGAACAAGGCTCAACAAAAATTAACGGCCCTCATCAGGGAGCTTGGGTAGATACGCCTTCAGGTGAAGATTGGTTTTACCATTTTCAGGATGTGGATACAGGCGGAAGAATCGTGCATTTACAGCCGATGAAATGGGAAAAAGACTGGCCTGTCATGGGAATCGACAATAATAAAAACGGAATCGGAGAACCTGTTTTAACTTATAAAAAGCCAAATGTAGGAAAAACGTATCCCGTCGTTACTCCAGCAGAAACTGATGAATTTGACGGTGAAAAACTGGGTTTGCAATGGCAATGGAGCGCCAACGAAAATATCGTGTGGTCATCCAAGCTTCCCGGACAGAAATTTTTAAGATTATTCTCCATGAAAGTTTCTGAAGATGAGAAAAATCTTTGGAATGTCCCGAATTTATTAACCCAAAAATTCCCCGCTCCGAATTTTGCAGCTTCAACCAAAGTTAAATTAACTACGGAAGATGCCAAAGAAGGAAAAACCGCAGGACTTTTGATAATGGGATTAGATCATCAATCCATTGTAATCACCAATAAACCAGACGGATTCTATCTTCAATTAAGAAGAGCCGAAAAAGCAGATAAAGGAGGTGAGGAAAAAGTTTTATTCGAAACCAAATTAAAAGGAAACGAAGCCTATTTAAAAGTCAATATAAACGAACCCAATGGTTTATGCCAGTTCAGCTACAGCGAAAACGGAAAGAGCTTCACAAAAGTAGGTGACGTTTTTCAGGCAAAACCAGGAAAATGGATTGGTGCTAAAGTCGGTTTATATAGTATAAGCACAGCAAAAGCACCTCGCGGCGGATATGCCGATTTTGATTGGTTTAGAATAACTAAAAATTAATTATTTCCCACCGATTTCACAGATTTTCACAGATGATTGCGCATAGTTTTTAAAACTTTAAAATAAAAATCTTACATAAACATCTTTGAAAATCTGTGCAATCGGTGGGAGAAAAAAATAAACATTAGATTTTGAAAAAAATAAAACTCAAAAAAAATAAAATGAAGAAGTCTCTTAAAGTGATCGGTTTAGCAGCAGCAATGATGTTTTCAGGCCAAATCTATGCTCAGAACCTTGATATTTATAAAAACATTGAGTTTAAAATGCCTCAGGTTACAGAAGCTTCATTTGCGGCGAACACAGTTTCCATCACACAATACGGTGGTGTTGCAGGCGGAAATGTAAAAAATACAGAAGCTTTCAAAAAAGCAATTAAAGACCTTAGCAAAAAAGGTGGTGGAAAACTGGTTATTCCTCGCGGAATGTGGTTAACTGGACCTATCGAGCTAAAAAGCAATATCAATCTTCATGTAGAAGAAGGAGCATTTATCGTTTTCAGTAAAGATAAAAATGATTATCCTTTGGTGGATGTAAGTTTTGAAGGATTAAATACAATCCGTTGCCAGTCTCCAATCTCTGCAAAAAATGCAACCAATATTGCCATCACAGGAAAAGGGGTAATAGACGGAAGCGGTGATGCATGGAGAGCCATCAAAAAAAGTAAAGTTTCAGAATCTGAATGGAAAAACATCGTAAAATCAGGCGGAATTTTGTCTTCCGATGGTAAAAACTGGTACCCTTCAGAGAGCTATAAAAAAGGTTTTGAAAGCAGTTCGAATTTTAATGTTCCTGATAAAATTTCTAAGGATGAATTAACGACTGTTAAAGATTTTCTTCGTCCGGTTATGGTAAGTTTGGTGGGTTGTGACAAAGTATTGTTAGACGGTCCGACTTTCCAGAATTCTCCGGCCTGGAACCTTCACCCATTGATGTGTTCAAACGTGATTTTAAGAAATCTTACCGTTAGAAATCCATGGTTTTCTCAAAACGGTGACGGTGTAGATTTAGAATCTTGTAAAAATGTTTTGATTTACGACAATACTTTCGACGTTGGTGACGATGCAATCTGTATCAAATCAGGAAAAGATCAGGACGGAAGAAAAAGAGGAATGCCGACTGAAAATGTAATCATTAAAAACAATGTTGTATACCATGGTCACGGAGGTTTTGTGATCGGCAGCGAAATGTCCGGAGGAGCTAGAAACATTCACGTTTCCGATTGTACTTTCATCGGAACAGATATCGGACTTCGTTTCAAAACCACCCGTGGAAGAGGAGGAATCGTTGAAAATATTTACATTAAAAATATTGATATGATTAATATTCCGACTCAGGTAATCGGATTTAACATGTTCTACGAAGGAGCATCTCCAGTACTGGAAGACGGACAAAAGCAGGAGGGAAACAAAGCTCCGGAAAAGATTTATCCGGTGACGGAAGAAACTCCGGTTTTCAGAAACATTTACTTTAAAAACATCAATGCGGTAAATTCTGATGAAGCGATTACATTGTTCGGCTTAGCAGAAATGAATCTTAAAAATATTGTGATTGAAGATTCCCAATTTGACACTAGAAAAGCTTTAACGATCGTAGATGCAGACGGAATTCAGTTGAAAAATGTAAAACTGAAATATACTGAAGGAGCCGGAGCAACCATTTACAACAGTAAAAACATTAATCTTTCAACAATAAAGTTTGAATCAGCCAACAAACCTGTTGTAAAAGTATTAGGAAATAAAACGGGAGCAATATTGTTACCGAAAGAAGTAACATCCGATAAAAATTCAATTTCTATCGGGACGGATGTAGCGAAAAATGCAGTTAAATAGTGTATCAATTATTTAAACCATTAAGGTAAAATTAAGTTGTTAAGAACGTTTGAGCTGCTTTACTTTAAGATAAAATCAGAGTGATTTTCTTAATGAAACTTAACTTCTTCAATACTCTTAATGTTTCAAAATTTTAAAATTGGCCAACATGATTTTTAACCGAAAACATACTTATATTTCTATTTTTTTTGTGGGGACAATGGCATTCGGGCAGGTAAAACGTCCGAATGCTACTCCTTACACAAATGAAAGCACTTTTGAAAAATTCAAAAAAAAATACCCTTTCATCACACCTATCGATCGGCCTGTTCCACAAAATATCGGAATTGATAAGGACGTAGAATACACCAACATCAATGGACTTTCTCTAAAAGCAGATGTTTATTACCCTTTAGATCGATTCAAAAAATATCCTGGAATTGCTATGGTTCACGGTGGTGGCTGGATTTCAGGAAGTAAGGAAAATGAAAAGTTCATGGCGATGGAGCTTGCTTCAAAAGGCTATGTGGTGATTGCGATCGGTTACCGTTTGGCCGATATTACGAAATATCCTGCAGGAGTTGAAGATATTGAAACAGGCATTCAATGGCTGAAGAAAAGCCATAAAAAGTATTCCTTAAACAAAAAGAAAATGGCAGTTTTAGGAGAATCTGCAGGAGCACAGATTGCCACTTTGGTAGGTGTCAAAAAAAAGAATAAAATTCAGGCAATTGTAAATGTAGATGGAATTGTTTCATTTATTCATCCCGAAGCTGAAGAAAGTACTTACGCTGCTTATTGGCTTGATGGCGACAGAGATATCAATTTAAAAAACTGGACAGAAGCTTCACCGTTGAAATATGTGGATAAAAATACCCCTCCTACTCTATTCATCAACTCTTCTCAGCCTCGTTTCCATGCGGGACGAGACGACATGATGAAAAAACTAAAGAGCTATAATATTCCGACTGAGTTTCACGAAATCCAAGATACACCGCACTCATTCTGGTCAGCTGAACCTTGGTTTACAGAAACGCTGAATGTAACGGTTGACTTTTTAAATAAAGTTTTGAAATAAATTTTAGTTTGAGGTTAAGGCTAATTTAAAGAAATTTTTATGAAAAAATTATTTTTATTTCTTCTCATTTCAATGGCCAGTTTTCTCTTTGCAGAAAATGAGCCGTACATAAAAATTACCGTTGCCAAAGACGGAAGCGGAGATTTTACATCTATTCAGAAAGCCATTAATTCTATCAGAGATTTGGGTCCGGCAGAAGCGTTGGTTTTCATTAAATCCGGAAAGTACAATGAAAAAGTGTTTATTCCATCTTCAAAACATAAAATCACGTTAGACGGCGAAAATAAAGACAATACCATCATTACCAACAATGATTTTTCAGGGAAACCAGATCCGTTTAATGAAAAAATGACAACCTTCAATTCCTACACTTTACTGGTGATGGGTGATGATATTAAAATCAGCAATCTTACCATCCAAAACTCTTCCTGCAATGAAGGACAAGCGGTCTCCCTCCATGTGGAAGGTGACCGATTTATAATTAAAAACTCCAATATTCTGGGGTGTCAGGATACAATCTACTCTGCCACGAATCACAGCAGACAATATTTTGAAAACTGTTATATCGAAGGAACAACAGATTTTATTTTCGCACAGGCCACCGTTGTTTTTAAAAACTGTACCATCAAAAGCTTAGCCGATTCTTACATCACTGCAGCTGCAACAGAAGCAGACCGACACTATGGTTTTGTATTTTTTGACTGTAAATTGATTGCCAAAGAGGGCATCACCAAAGTCTATTTAGGAAGACCGTGGCGACCTTACGCGAAAACAGTTTTCATCGACACCGAAATGGGAAAACATATTCTTCCCGAAGGCTGGAATCCTTGGAAAGGCGACAAAATGTTTCCAGATAAACAAAAAACAGCATATTACGCAGAATTTGGAAGTAAGGGAGAAGGCGGAAATGTTTCAAAACGTGTAAGCTGGTCGCATCAACTGACTAAAAAAAATTTGAAAAATTATACATTAGAAAAGATTTTTAATGATTGGGATCCTAATAAATAATGAAATGAATTATTGAGATGCTTCGACAGGCTCAGCATGACAATTCTAATACTAACTGTTTTAATTTAACAAGAAATTTGTCGCAATGTCATGATGAGCCTGTCGAAGCATTCCTAAGTTAAATAAAAACTAAAATTTAAAATGAAAAAAATACTTTTACTATTCAGCTTAGCCTTTTCAACTTTAATTTTAGCTCAAAAAAAGCCTACTCTGTTCCTCATCGGCGATTCCACAATGGCCAACAAAGAAAACCCTGACAAAAACCCTGAACACGGATGGGGACAGGTCTTACCACAGTTTTTTACCACAGGAATCGAAATCCAAAATCATGCGATGAATGGCAGAAGCTCGAAAAGCTTCAGAACGGAAGGAAGATGGGATAAAGTTGAAAAACAATTGAAAAAAGGAGATTTTGTGGTTATTCAATTTGGACATAATGATCAAAAATTAAAAGATTCAACAAAATTCACCAATCCTTACACGCAATACAGAGCCAATCTGGAAAGATATGTGAACGAAGCCAGAGCAAAAGGAGCAACGCCCATTCTAATGACTTCTATCGTAAGAAGAAACTTCAACGAAAACGGAGTGTTAATCGATACACACAAAGAATATCCTTTGGTAGTAAGAATGGTAGCCAATGATTTGAAAGTTCCGTTTGTAGATATGCAGTTATTAACCGAACAGCTGGAAGTTTCTTACGGTCCTGAAAACTCCAAAAAACTGCATCTACATTACAAAGAAGGGGAAGATCCTTATTATCCGAAAGGAAAAGATGATGATACCCATTTATCAACATTGGGAGCAGAATCAGTTGCTAAATTGGCCGTAAAAAATCTGAAGACTTTAAAAATCGGACTGGAGAAATATATTAAATAATTAAACTCTCGCAGATTTTTTAGATGATGCAGATTTAAATAAACAGTTGGTTTGTCATTCAGAGCGAAACGAAGTGAAGTGTGGAATCTAAGCAAATTAATTCAATAGTGAATTCAGAGTTTAGATTCCTACTGAATGACAAAGCATATGTAGTAATTTACTATAATTTTAAAATTCAAAAAACATACAAAAATGAATTTCAAAAAAGAACCTTTCTTTGACGGTAATTCCGAATGGGAAGATTTAGGAGGCGGAGTTTCCAGACAATTTGTCGGATACAATTCCCAGGTGATGATGGTGATTGTAAAATTTGAAAAGGATGCCATTGGTACTTTACATCAGCATTTCCATTCTCAGATTACGTATGTGGCTTCAGGAAAATTTGAAGTGATGGTGGATGATGAAACAAAAATCTTACAACAGGGTGACGGATTTTTTGCCCAACCTAATATTTTTCATGGAGTAAAATGTCTGGAAGCCGGGCAATTGATTGATGCCTTTACCCCTTTCAGAGAGGATTTTCTTAAAGATTAATATCTAAAAATTCAAACCTTATAGGTTTTTGAAACCTATAAGGTTTATGCATATACTTCACCAAATTAATTGGATATGAAAAAAATTACTTTCCTACTCTTACTTTCTTTTTTTGTTCAGTTATCCGCACAGGAAAAAATAATGGTTTGGCCGAAAGGTCAGATGCCCAATTCTAAAGGAATGCCTTTAAAAACAGAAGAAAAAGACGGAAGAATTATACAGATAAAAGAAACCGAGATGTTTGCTTTTCTGCCGCCAAAAGAAGAAAGAAAACAGATGGCGGTTATTGTCATTCCCGGAGGCGGATATTACAAACTGACTTATGATTTAGGAGGTTACCAGATTGCAAAATGGTTTAATACCCAGGGAATTTCAGCATTTGTTTTAAATTACAGGTTGCCGACTTCTCCCGATTTGAAGCAAAGAGAAATAGCACCATTACAAGATGTACAGGCCACCATAAAATACCTTAGAAAAAACGCAGAGCAATACGGTATTTCAGCAGAACAGATTGGTGTAATCGGAACTTCTGCAGGCGGTCATTTGGCGGCATCAGTAAGTAATATTTCTACAGATTATACTGAATTAAAAGGCGACTGGACATCCGTTTCTACTATTCCGAACTTTGCAATTCTAGTCTCTCCGGTTATTGATTTTGGAGAATTTGCGCACGTTGGAAGCCGAAACAGTCTGCTTGGTGAAAATGCATCCCCGGAAAAAATCAAAGAATATTCTATGCAGAATCGGGTAACGGATAAAACACCGCCTACAATTTTATTTCATGCCCAAAACGACAAAACCGTTCCTGTGATGAACAGTATTCTGTACTATCAGGAAATGCTTAAAAACAAGGTAAAAGGTGCAATGTTCATTTTTCCTGAAGGTGAACATAAGATCGGAATTACCAATAAATCTGAACTGACGGATAATTGGAAAAAACTATGCTCAGACTGGCTTAAAACCATAGGTAATAAATAATAAAAAGCTAGTATAGGGACACTTCGACAGGCTCAGTGTGACATCTCTAATACTATTTCTTATTAATAATTCATTGATAACACTGTCATGCTGAGCTTGTCGAAGCATCTTAACAAATAAAAACCTTTTAAACATCTAAAAATGCTGAAAATCATCCAACATAAAATATTCTTACTGGTTTGCGGAACGGTCATTTCTGTTTCGGTTCAGGCACAGCAAAATTTAAAACTCACTTACAACAAACCGGCAGAAAACTGGAATGAAGCACTACCGATCGGAAACGGAAGATTAGGAGCCATGATTTTTGGAGGTGCTTCACAGGAACATCTTCAGCTTAATGAAGAAACAATTTGGGCCGGAGAACCCGGAAATAATGTTCCGAAAAACACATTCGACAGCATTCAGAAAATAAGGAAACTGTTAAATGAAAGTAAATTTGAGGAGGCTCAGAATCTTTCCAACAGAACATACCCAAGACAGGCTCCAAAAGACCTGAACTATGGAATGCCATACCAGACAATGGGTGACTTGTTTTTGAATTTCAAAGGCCATGAAAATTTTAAAAATTACAATAGGACTTTAGATATTGAAAAAGCAGTCAGTACTGTTTCTTATGAAGTAAACGGGGTGACTTTCAAGCGGGAAATTTTCTCGTCTTTTGCGGATAATGTGATTATAATCAAAGTTTCTTCAGGTAAAAAGGGAAGTTTAAATTTCTCTATCAACGCTTCTACTCCACATTTGCAAAAATCTATTTTCACAGAGAACAACCAATTGGTTATCAATGGAACAAGCAGTTCAAAAGATAATAAAACCGGAAAAATCAACTTTAAAACCATTGCTTCTCCTGTTTTAAAAGGCGGAAAACTAACCTCATCAAAAGATAAACTGGAAATTTCCGGAGCAGATGAAGTAGTGATCTATGTTTCCATTGCAACGAATTTCAAAAAGTATAATGATCTTTCAGCCAATCCTGGCGCAAGAGTTTCAGAATATTTACAATCGGTTTTAAATAAAAAATATGATGCAGAATTAAAAGCTCATATCGAACAATACCAGAAATATTTCAAACGTGTAAGTTTAGATTTAGGAATTACTGAACAAGCGAAAAAGACAACCGATATCAGAATTAAGGAATTCGGAACTTCAAATGATCCGGATTTGGTGGCTTTGTATTTCCAGTTTGGGCGTTATCTTCTGATTTCTTCTTCTCAACCGGGAACCCAGCCTGCCAACCTTCAGGGAATCTGGAATTACCAGTTGAATCCGGCTTGGGACAGCAAATACACAGTGAACATCAACACAGAAATGAATTACTGGCCTGCAGAAAATACCAACCTCAGCGAAATGCACGAGCCTTTATTTGATATGATCCAGGATCTATCGGTAACAGGGCAGGAATCTGCCAAAGAAATGTACCACGCAAGAGGCTGGAATATGCATCACAATACCGATTTGTGGAGAATCACAGGAATTGTTGACGGCGGTTTCTATGGAATGTGGCCCATGGGTGGAGCCTGGTTAACACAGCATATCTGGAGTCATTATTTATATTCCGGAGATAAGGATTTCTTAAAGAAAAACTATGAAGCCTTAAAAGGGTGCGCTTTGTTTTATCTTGATGTTCTTCAGCAGGATCCTTCCCAACAATACCTTGTTGTTTCCCCTTCGATGTCTCCTGAAAATACATACGTAAAGAATGTAGGAGTTACAGCCGGAACAACAATGGATAATCAGTTGGTTTTTGATGTATTTAATAATTTCATCAATGCTTCAAAAATTTTAAATAAAGATCAAAACCTTTCGGATCAAATACAATCGGCTTTAGGCAAACTTCCGCCTATGCAGATTGGGCAGCACGCCCAATTACAGGAGTGGCTGAAAGATATGGACAAAACCGACGATAAACACAGACATATTTCGCACTTGTATGGACTTTTTCCATCAGGACAGATTTCACCGCTCAGAAACCCTGATCTGGCGGAGGCTGCAAAAAATTCAATGATATACAGAGGAGATAAATCTACAGGCTGGTCAATGGGCTGGAAAGTAAATTGGTGGGCAAGATTATTAGATGGAAACCGTGCTTTTAAATTAATTTCAGACCAACTGTCACCCGCTCCTCTCGATAATAAAGGCGAATCAGGAGGAACCTATCCGAATCTTCTGGATGCGCATCCACCGTTCCAGATTGATGGAAATTTTGGCTGTACCTCAGGAATTGCAGAGATGTTGCTGCAAAGCTACGATGGTTATCTTTACATTTTACCGGCACTTCCGGACGCTTTGCCCAATGGTTCTGTAAAAGGCTTGAAAGCAAGAGGCGGTTTTGAAATTGATATCGACTGGAAAAATTCTAAACTTACAAAATTGGTTGTAAGATCTGCTATGGGCGGAAATGCAAGAATCAGAATTGCGAAAGATTTAAATTTAAAATCTAAAACAAATTGGCAATTGGCAAAAGGAGAAAATCCAAATGGGTATTATCAAACGCATACGATTAAAACTCCTTTAGTTTCTGAAAAAGCTCAGTTAAAAGGTTTTGATGTTCCTGAAACTCAGATTTTTGATTTTAATACAAAGAAAGGAGAAACGTATACTTTTGAAGTAAAATAGCATTCGATAAATAACAAAAACATAAATATCCCGCAGAACTCAAAATTACACAAGTTATTGACTGTAAATTCTGAGCTCTGTGGGAATTTCACAAAAGACATTAATTTAAATAAATAATAAAATGCAACCGATTGAATAAATTAAATAATCAATATTATAATTATATAAATATTAATATTTTAAAATATAAAACTTTTAAATATTAAATTTATAATTTCACACTTGTATCAAATAACAAAAAATTATTACTATGAAAAAAACATGTAAAGCTTCCATTCTGATGGTAGCTCTGAGCTCAATCTTTGCCTTAAGCGGCTGTGGACAGGAAGACATCAAAACTGATCTTACAGAAAATCCGAACAGCCTTACCATGAATGACATTCCTGAGACCAATGCAGTTGTTCCCTTAGCAGATTGCGCCGCTCCGGGATGGGCTTCTCAAAACGGCGGGACAACCGGTGGTGGAACAGCAGCCGAAACAACTGTAACCACGTATGCCCAACTAAAAGCAGCCATTGAAAATACCGCGGTAAAAGTGATCAAAGTAACCGGAACCATTACCATCACTGCGCGTATCTCATTTCAGGACCAAACCGGAAAAACCATTTATGGAACAAGCGGCGCCAAACTGGTTTCGACCGATCAGACAAAAGACGGTTCGGGAATTCTCAATATTAAAAGATGTAACAATATCGTAATCCGAAATTTGATCTTCGAAGGACCGGGAGCCTACGATACAGATGGTTGGGACAATGCTATTTTAGACGATTGTAGAAATGTCTGGATCGATCATTGTGAATTCAGAGACGGGGTTGACGGAAACTTTGACATCAAAAACAAATCAGATTATATCACGGTTTCTTATACTAAGTTTCATTATCTGAAACCTCCGAAAGCCGGCGGTTCAGGCGGAACTGATGATCACAGATTCTCAAACCTTATTGGATCAAGTGATACCTCAACAACAGATGCAGGAAAACTGAATGTAACCTTCGTTCGTTGCTGGTGGGCCCCAGGTTGCAGAGAACGTATGCCGAGAGTGAGATTTGGAAAAATCCATATTGTGAACAGCTATTTCAACAGCTCTGTAAGCAACAAATGTATTGCAGCAGGAGTTCAGGCCAACATTCGTGTAGATGGAAACGTTTTTGAAAATGTAAAAGAACCTATCAATTTAATGAGTGGATATACCGCAGTAACGGTTACCTCAAACAATACATTCACCAACGTTACGGGCAATACAGCAGGAAGCGGAACAGCATTTACCCCACCTTATTCTATCCCGACTTTGTCCCTATCTTCTGTAAAATCTGATGTGACAGCCAATGCAGGCGCTACTCTTACTGGCAACATCTGTAATTCACTATAATTAAGTACTCCTGTAAAACAAGAAAAGACTGAGAAATATCTCAGTCTTTTTCTATTAGACGAATGCTTACTAAATATCATCTAAACTTTCTACAAATCCGAATGAATTAGTTATCAGAAATTTTATTTTTCTCCAACCATTTCGGATACTCTTTATTGATCAGTTTGTCCGCAAAATCACCAAACCAGCTGTAGCCGTTTCTTCGTTCTTCCGAAACTTCATTGTAATTATATTTTACACTCCCGTCTCTGTCACCAAAAAGTGGCCTATTATTGTTAATATCATAAAACCTTGCCCAGATTACAGAACCTTTTTCTGCCGTTAGAGTTCGGATAGCTTTTCCGTTTACTTTTGAAACATTATAGCTATAGCCTTCAATTTTGTTTTGCTTAAACCATTTTACCGCTGATTTAATTGATTTTTCAACTTCAGGAGTAACCGGCTGCATCATTAAAAAACGCACAATCCCCACCGATTCTGCCGTTGCCAACGAAATAGGTTCAAAAGCTCTGGCTTTATCAGGTTGCAAGGTTACTTCATTGTACTGATCTCCCCAAATGGTCGGAATTCCTTTTTGTAATACCTGAGTCTTTAAAATACAGTCAATCCCTCTTTTGACCGCATCTTTTGACTTCTCTTTTAATTTTGAATTGACAACATCAAAATCATTTTTTCCTTCCGCCACATTATACAACACCGTCAAAGCATTAATCATAGCGTTATCATTATACGTTACCTGCTTTCTGTACAATCCTGTATTCGGGTAATATTGTGGAAAGCCTCCGTTTTTATACTGCATCAGAAGAAGATAGCTGATCCCTTTTTCTGCAGCTTTCAGATATTCAGGATTTTTTGTCGTTGAATATGCCTTAATCAAAGCATTGATTTCCTTAGAAGTCGCATTATTATCAATGGTAGCATGATCATCACCTGTAGATTTTATCTTCCTTAAAAGATCCTTATCCAGCGGTAAGCTGTAATTGACTACAGATTTATCTTCCAGCTGCTTTCCCCATCCTCCGATCGGAAGCTGATAGATCAACATTTTTTCTGCTAAGGTGTCCTTTACCTGAGCGGAAAGGTTAACGGCAGTTAACCCAAAAGCGAATACGTATATTTTTAATTTCATCCTTACAATATTATTTAACCTTTACCTGTAAAGGGTTTGCTATAATCTGAGCCTGTTTTTGCAACATATTTTCCCAATCTTTTTGTGTTTGAATCTGCCCACTTTTCTGCCATGCAAATCCTGCATAATAAGTCAGTTTTTTCTGAGGTTTTGTAATGACCAGCAAATTACTCTGATCCGGAATTTCAGATTTAAAAGCCATTGATCTTTCTACAATATTGGGATCAACAACTATTCCTTCTCCCACAAAAGCATCATCAATTTTCTCCCAGTGTAGGTAATATCCGTTCTTATCATTCAGTTTTGCTTCTCCTTCATTTTTATGAAGTGTAATTCCGATCGTATAATTTGGAACCTGTTTTTCAGCTTCAAAAGTCGATTCAAATTTTGAAAAATTAGAACCCAGATCCAGAGAAATTCTCTTTGTTTCCTTCACTCCAAACTCACTCCACGGATTATAAGTTAATTCAAAAACCGTTCTCAACGGACCTTCTGCAATCGTTTTTGAGGTTACAAAATTCTGAGACACCTGGAGTTTTCCGTCTTTCCAGATCCCGATTCCTCCTGTTCCACGACTGTCTCCAACCTGATAGGGATCATAACCTTCTCCTCTTGTATCTCTGTGATAATACATCGGATCCGTCAAATAACCTTTATACCAGTCATTAATGATAGATTTATCAGTTCTTTTCAGCCAAATATCCACTCCACTTGAAAGCGTACTACCTTTTACTCCCGCCAAAGCTTCCTGTTGTCCTTTCGGACCATACACACGAAAAGCAATTTTATCATTTTCCCAAGTATAATCATCCGCACGCTCAGGAACCAACCTTGAATATGTCGTCACATTACTTACCGGAACCGGAGTTTTTGCATCTGCAACGATAGTATAAAAACCGGTCTTTTTCCCTCCCACTTTCGCCTGAAAAAGCAGTTCATCATTCTTCCCATCTCCATTATTATCCATCCACTGAATCGTAAGGTAATTATTTTGAGCATCTTTAATTCGAAGATCCGACTCTTTATTTTTACCTAAAAACGACTTCAACTGGCTTATCGGAATCGCAACCACTTCATTTCTTACAAAATCCTGAGTATTTTTCACCTGAATAGAAGTTTGTGCAGCTATAAAATCCGCGCCTATGCAAACGATTGCACAGCTTAATCCAAGTATTGATTTTTTATTCATAACTCTCAAACGTTATTTTCTCAAAAATAGAAATAATTCTTTATATAATTACTTTAAAAATTTTTTTAGATAACAAAAGGCAAAAAAATAAATTTCACCAGTAACCCTATAACTTATATTATTTATGATGATATTGTTAAATAATACTTTTTTCAGAATATTCCAAATACAACTTTGCTTATTTGAATAATAAAACTATGTTTAAATGAATACGTATATTTGTAAAAACATTTTATATAATGGAAAAAAATATTACAACACTTATGATATATAAAATTCAACTGCTATGAAAAATATTCTTTTTGTTTTAACTTTTTGTATTTCTTCTTTTGTTATTGCCCAGGAATCTGCTCCACCACCTCCAGCAGAACCTACACCAGAAAATAAAATTCTGATTGACGAATTGATTAAAGTAACGGAATACGAAAATTACTTTAATAATTATTGTAAAAATAAAGTAGAACAAGCCGCACAAGAGGGTAATTGGAATGAAAAGAGAAAAAAAGAAATTATTGAAAGTATAAAATTTAAATACTTCAATAATGCCATCTATAACGCTTTTGCCTCTGATTCCAAAGAAAATCTAAATCAAGCAATTGTACTATTTAAAAATTTGAACAGTCAAAGAAGTGATCATATTTTAAAGACTGTTCCAATGAATGCAATGCTTCAATTTAACTTAGATGGATTTGTAAAAAGTTTATTACATGGAAAATATATGGTATCAAGTTACTGAATAGTCTTATCAACAAATAAAAAATACTCTCACTTTTGTGAGAGTATTTTTTATTTCTAATATATTTTTATCAAATTATATATCAAATTGAAAAGTCCTATTAAAAATAAAACCCACCAATACTTTTTAAAAGCTTGTACTTGAGGGCTTTTTGATATTTTTATAATAATACTCGCAAAAATAAAAAAAAGAGGTGCTATTATTCCTATATAATTCATAAACATTTTTTTATAACCAACAATAAAAGTATAAATATTAATGCTAATGCACTAATAATCCTAGAATAATTCATTGGATTTATTTCAAAACCATTTGCTTCGTCTTTACTTAATCTGTTTATATTTGATCTAATATAAAGTATAGAACAAATTAAAAGCAAAAAGCCTATTACAATATAAACTATATTCATTTACTTTTGAGAGTCTAGTATTTTTGAAGAACCTTCTTTAACACCTTCTTTAGTTACAGTATTTACATCATGTATAATTGTCCTATTAGGTGAGTAAACATTAGGTGTTGGGCCAGGTATTAGGGTATCTACGACTGTATTTATAATAAATCCTGCTGTGATGTCAAAAATAGCATTGCCAGTTGCATTATTTGAATAATCCGAGGTAATAATTTCAACACCACTTTCAATAACTTTTCCTGTTGTTGACATTATAGAACCTGCAGTTGCTACTGTCAAACCAGGAGTGGCTCCCACGCCTGCAATGGGAGCTCCTACCGCAGCAACTGCAAGTCCTGACATAGTTGCAGCATCTCCTGTTGTTTGCATTGCTTGAGCTGCTGCAGTAATATCCGTTTTATTATCTATAACATAATTTTTAAATTTTGTAGATAGAGGTTCTGTCCCAGCCATATCTTGGGTTGTATATTCTACACCATTTCTAACCCATTTTGCATTATCAGATAAAAGTGCATATCCTTTTCCATCGCTAGAATAATAACCCATTGCATTTGGGGCATAATGTGTTGCTCCTTTTCCCCAATACTTTTCTGCCCCTGCTTGATCTTTAACTCTACTATCCCAAAAATAATTACCGTTTTGCCCCCTTACCCAATCAAGCGGCTTCTTGCCATCTGGATCTACATATCTCACCGGGTTCTGGAAGCTGTAACTATATGGAGACCAGTTTGGCATTCTCTCAGCCATTGGATCCACTCCATACCAAATACTTAATCTAGGATTATAATACCTCGCTCCATAATAATAAAGACCTGTTTCGCTGTCAAGCTCCTTGGCATTGAATTTATATGGGTTATCATACACCCCACTCATCTGCTCTACCATGGTTTCCCCGAACGGTAAATTTAAGAAAAACTGCGTTGGGTCTCCCATAAAATTTGTCACAAATGTTGCCGTTCCTAAATGGTCACCATGAAGATAATATAAGCCTGTGTGCTGATACTGTTCTCTCAGCTCTACAGAAATTTCATGTCTTATCTTGTTTTCCAGATAAGTTTTGAAGTCTGATTAAGCTAATTATATTGATTTTATTTTTAAACAGGATACAAAAAAATGTAATTTTTCTTATTTAAAAGTATTATACAATACAGCAAGAACCCTCACAAAATATAAGGCATTATTTATCTGTTATTCAAATCAGACCACTAGATTATTGTTTAACTGTATTTATCATATAAGAAGAATCACCTTTTATTTGATATAATTTTTTTGAAATAAGACTTCCATCAATATTGTGAAATTCAAAATACCCTGTCTTTAATTTACTCTGGTAGGATTTTTCTGGATCAGGTAATTTCTTAAACCTGTATCTTCCTTTAGAAAAAAGTTTATGGGTATTTTTTTCCTCTACGATTTCAGTACCATAAAAATAATTCTCACTTGAACTATCTATTATTATAAAAGTATCAAAATGATCATCATAAATGTCATTATCTTTGTCTTTATATACATAAATCGTATCTGTAAACTGATCTCCTTTAAATTTTCCATCTGCTTTAATAAAACCAGCTTTATCATAAATGCTATAAGATAAATTGCTTTTTTTTGTGCAGGATTCTATCAGAAAAATAGAAAATATTAAAACAATTACTCGATTATTCATTCTAAGGTGCAATTTTTGTGTTATATACAGTATCATTTACAATTATATATTCAGTTTTTTCAATAACACCTCCTTTCATATCAAATGTATTATGAATCCCAAACGGTTGTACGCTCTGTAATGCTTTTCTAAAATCTGAGTTTCTTTTATACCTATATGACCCCATAAGCTTAGCTTTTTTTTCAAAAATAATATATTCTGTTCCATAAAAATAAGGCCCCCTCACACTGTCTATAATAATAGAATCTTTAAATGGAAGATTGGGGTTCTTGCTATAAATGATAGATCCTATAAAATGATCTTTATAAAAATTCAAATGCATGGCGGCTTTCTCATTTTTATTAAAAAACGTAATTTTAGTAGTATCTTCTTTTTTATTTAAAATGTAATTGAGTTTGCCATTTGGATAGTATATTTTTTGGGGTACCTCTTTTTTACATCCCAAGAGGATAAACAAGCTACATAAAATAATATATTTCATAATCTAATCTTCCTAAATGTTTATTTAATAATTCGCTGAATCAACGCTGGCTTTTCTCATACTTTTTCTTCCAATAATTTGTAGAATCAGCGCTGGATTTCAACATAGAGTCTCTCTTCTGTACTGGTAAACCAAAACCTCTTACATTTTTATATTTCAAACCATACGCTGTACCATCTTTATTACGAAGAAGCCCTGTTGCCTGTGTAGTCCAAATACTAGCTGTATCCATTGATTTTGATGTTTCTGACCCAGATAAACTTCCAACAGGATTCCCAATACCTTCTACATCAAGACCAAATTGGGTAAAAGCCTCTTCAAAGCCTATAGCACCACGAGTAAGTTGTGTATTTCTACCATAAAACATAAATATCTGATAAAACATATCGTTAGTTTCAAGCTTGTCACGAGGTAAAGCTTTACTTGCTGTGCTCGGATCTGTTTCATTAGCACCTCCAGTAAAAACCTGCATAGTGTCATTTGTCCAGGTTGTGTATGAAAGCATATTTGGTATTGAAGTGATACCAACTTCATCTGAACTAAGCTTTGAAATTGACCCTCCTTCATTTAGTTGCCTCTAGCGGATTGATAATAAATCTTGATGTTCCTAAATTATCTCAAAACTGCAGTTCTGGGTACAATTAACACTCATTAACGAACTCGATAAGGAAGAAAAAATATCCTCCTAAAACTTATTGAAGCTTTTGTTTCTAAAAAACGGTTTAAGATTATTTGCAACAGCATATTTCAGCATTATAAAAGCAAACCTCCCGCTAAATTAGCGGGATTGTTTTATTGCTTCATTTTAAAGTATCTCTCACATATATTTCACTTCCTCCCATTTTCCCATCTTTAGTTTGAGATAATTCAAAAAAAACGCCAGAGATTACAATATTATTTTTATTAGGAATTGAAAATGTACATCGAAATTGATTATCTGAATTTATACATTCACATTCGCTACTACCTATTTCTTCATTTTTTTTTGTATCATAAACAGAATATAAAAACTTACCTTTTGTTTTAATAATATCTTTATTTTTTGGTACATAAAAAGAATAGAAAACGTTACTCTTTTTAGGCGTTAAAGCGTAGTATTTGCTTTTATAAATATCCAATTCTGAATTATTAAAAATCTTATATTGATTTGCAAATTCTTTGTTATCAACTAATCTATACTCGATTATCATAAGTTCTTTATCACTATTCGAGTCAACTATTTTCCACCAATCTATCTTTTCATTATTTTGAGTTAAATATCCTGTTACATGCAGAGGGCCTACATCTCCTTTAATTCTATAGGTTGAATCATTTAGCTTAGTTCTCTCAGATTTTTCGAATTTACTAATGTCTGCAATTTTTGAAAAAAAAGCTTGGGAATTTATGTTTTTTTTTTCTTTAGGTTCCTCTTTTTTACAAAAAAATAATGTAAAAAGAAAAACAGTATAAATATATTTTTTTCTCATAAGTATGATTTCACGTTTTTTAATAAAATTAAAACTACTTTTTAGCGAGTTAGAAATTTAGATGAGTTAGATTTAACAGAATCATATTTTTTATTCAGTCTATCATAAACTTGATCAAAAGATTCGTTTTTTCTATAAGGTTCTGAAAAGATAGTATCCTTAAAAAGAACACCTTTTTCAGGATAAACAAAGGTCGCCTTAATATGCAGTGTATCTGGTTGACTTTTAAATATATTACGTCCAGCATCCGATAGGTTTTTCATTCCATCAAGAAAAGCAGTGAATCTATCAAACAGTTGCAAACTCCCTGGGGAATCAGGCAAAGAACCTGGTTGTACAAAACTTCCCATATCTAGAGTATATAATTTATCTCCTGGTCTAAATTTATCCCATGTGCTTTGATCAAAATCTGTTCTTGCAGCTCCACCAGGATTTGTAAGTTGAGGGAATTCTTGTGGTGACCAAGTTGATATATCTCCTTGAATGAAACTTGTAATAGTATTAATTAAACCATACATAGGTTCATAAGTAGCTTTCCCTCCTTTACTAAGCCTTACATATCCAGCCTCTCCATTAGGTCCTATTTTTGCATCAGAAATTACAGTCCCATTCTTTGCAAAGCCGGTTACACCTTCCATTTTGTAAGCCTGTTCAGCTGTAGTGACAGTCGCATCATATTGCCATACTCCGTCTTTTCTAATCCAATCTTCCGGTCCCATTCCTGTAGGATCCGTATAAATAATAGGATTATCAAACGTATAATTATACGGCGACCAGCTTGGGTATTTGGCAGCTAATGGATCCACACCATACCAAATACTTAACCTAGGATTATAATACCTCGCTCCATAATAATACAAGCCTATGTCTTCATCAAGTTCCTTAGCATTGAACTTATACGGATTATCATAGACTCCCGATTGCTGTTCATACATGATTTCCCCAGAAGGTAAATTTAAGAAAAACTGAGTAGATTCTGATGTTTCATCAGTAACAAATGATGCTGTTCCCAAATGATCTCCATGCAGATAATATCTTACAAACTCAATATGAATAACTTCAAATTACTTATCTATTTTCAACGATAAGTTGTATGCTATAATTAATTTTTTCAGATTTAAAATTAATTGATTATTTTTTTAATATTATTTTTACATAAATATTTCCTATGAAAAAATATATTATATCTTTTGTTTGTTTTGCTTTTATTGGTTGTAATTACAATAAAATTTATGAAAACAGAGAATCTGATAAACAAGATGCTCAAAAAGTTATTAATAAATTTTATTTTTTAATACAAAACAAAAATAATAAAGAAGTTTTTAAATTATTTAGTAATCGGTTTTTTCAGGAAGTAGGAAAAGAAAGGTTTGAAAGGATTTTAGATAAAACAGATAATGATTTCGGAAAAGTAAAAGATTATGAACTTATAGATAGTTGGACACAAATAACCGAAGGATCTAATCCTATTTCTAAATATGAACTTTCATATCTTGTTACAAGGGATTCTACTCAAACAAAAGAATATTTTAGACTACAGAAAGAGAATAACTCTATTAAAATAATCTCTTATCGACTTGATTTCGATATTGTACCAAAAAAATAAAAGCGGACAAATTTCCGCTTTTATTTTTTCAACTACAACTGGTAGTTATGGTTAATAATACTATCTTTTTTGTGAATACTAAAAATTAGTTCACCCTTCTTTTTTACAATTGTATCACCCAACTCAATTTCCCCTTTATATGAAGTCCACCATCTATTATAATGATTACATTCACAAGGCTTTTTAGTAAATGGATTATATCCTTTAGTTTTAAACATCTCAGAGGTATATAATGAAGGAGGAATTTCTACAACTATAATACATTCTTCCTCAGCAAGCCTCTTTGCATTGCTTTTGTGGTCTATACGATTTGTTAAAATAAAAAAAATTAACACAATTATTAAACTGACAATTAAACTTATTTTGGGTTTCATCTTTAATCAAATTGAGGGGAATGCCTAATATTTTTACGAAGCCATTTACCTAATGCTGATGGAGCATTATTGACTTTTTGTGTTATATCGGTTGTATATGTTCTTGAAACCGCTGCATCATAACCAGTACCTAAATTAAAACTTGTGGCTTGAGTTCCATAATCAGCACGACCAAAACCATTATCTTTTGCACTAAAGCTATGAGCCCCCCCCCAGATATAAGAACCTGAAACTTCTGTAGAGTATCCTTGAGCCCCTTCAAAAACGTTCGTATACTTTTCTTTATTTTTTTCTCCATATGCGTTCATACTAAATACTGAAAAGCCATAATCACCAGGACTTGTCGTCCCTATTTTTACACCATCAGTCTGAAATATCTTAAATTGTTCAGTACCAAAATTATAGGCAAGGGAATATGATCGATTTACATTCTCATAACTTACATTAACTGAAATTCCAAAAGCATATTTTCCAAACATTTTTGCTTGTGCCTCCCCTAATCTACGCCTAGCCTGCCTTAGATTATAATCTCCCTGAGCTTTTGCAGAAGGAGCTATTTTCACTTCCTGAATACTCTCAGTTCTTACCCACTCTAATTCAGTTGAACCCTCGCTTACACCTATAGATGTATAATACTTCCCATCCGATCCATAGCGTGCTTCATTTAATTTGGATGGCTTCGGACAACCTGGACAATCTTCAGCAATCATCCCTGAAGGATCTACATATTTTACTGGATTATCAAAAACATAAGTATATGGTGACCAACTTGGCATTTTCTCCGCGAGTGGGTCAACCCCATACCAAATACTCAACCTTGGATTATAATATCTTGCCCCATAGTAATATAATCCTATATCTTCATCAAGTTCCTTAGCATTGAACTTATACGGATTATTGTATGTTCCATCGGTCTGCTCCAGCATGGTTTCCCCAAAAGGTAAATTTAAGAAAAATTGGGTAGGTTCTGCCATAAAATTTGTCACAAATGTTGCCGTTCCTAAATGATCACCATGCAAATAATATAAGCCCGTTTGTTGATACTGCTCTCTCAGCTCTACAGAAACATCATTTCCCAATCCTGTTTTTTCCAGATAGGTTTTAAAGTCTGCTTTAGGATCTGCGGTTTCTTTTGTTTCAGACTGAGCCGCCATTTTTGTAGTTGAAGGTGGCTGCGTAAAAATATCTGAACCATCTATAACTCGGCTTGCAAATCTTTTGGAACCTTCAAAATAATGCTTCGTATACTGTCCTGTAGAGCTTACTGTAATATAAGGATTCGGGTAAAGCTTGTACTCTTGCATTTTCAAGGCATCCGGATCCATCAACTCTCCGTTCTGGTAAAGATCAGCAGGGGTTATCAGACCATATTTGATAGTTCTTTCACCCTTGTCGTCATACACATTATACTGGAAGACACCCGTATTATCATTATAAAATGCTTTCATCCTGTCCTGCTCATCCCAGAACAATTTTCGTCCTCCATTATTATCATTATGATTAATAAGATTACCGTTAGCATCATAATCAAAGTCATCCGCATTTCCGGTAGATACATCGGTAACAACAGCTACTTTATGATTCCCGGATGGGTATTCGTACTTGTTATCATAGGTATTTTCCTGTACTACCTGCTGGTTCTGCTCGTGGTGCTGTCTTTTCCGTATAATTCCTCCCGCATTGTTATATTCCACTTCCAGCTCATAAGTAGATGGTATATTCTGATTAACGGTAATAGGAATACACCCTCTTGCTTTCTGGCTAACGGATTGAGGTTCTTCAGGATTGTCACACACTACTTCTACAGTTCGGGTTACAGTACCAATAAGCCTGTTGAGGGTGTCATAGTTAAGATCAAACCTAAATGCACCACCCATACCGTTCGGCTGCACGGGTGCCAGGTTTTTAATCTCCGTAATATTCGAGAAAGCATCGTACTTATAATTATTCATCAACATAGGCTGATAAGTAGAATTGTACAAACCATACTCTTGCAGTCTTCTGTTTTGCTGATTGTAACTATAATTTTGAATAATCCCATTCCCATACTGAATACCTATACGCTGTTCATATTGATCATTATAAATATTCTGAATATAGATTTCTCCATAATTATTGTCTACTGATTTCAAATTACCTCCTTTGTCATAATGATAAGTTACCATTTCATCGTCCGGATATTTGATCTTTTTGATACGGTTCCAGCTGTCATAGTTAAAATAGGTTTTAAAATACATGGTAGGAATTTGATAGCCCACTATTGTTCTTTCTTCAGAAAGCACTTCTCCCATTCTTCCATATGTGTACTGTGTATTTCCAGTTCCGTCATATTTTGCAATAAGCTTTCCAGCGTTGTTCCCGGTTCCGGCAAGACCATAGGTATACCAGGAAGTATTCGGATTCGGATTACCATTCGGAAGATCAGGAAGCTCCACCGCAGCCAATCTGTTATGATCGTATTTGTATTGTATAAAGTGATTAGTGATGTTGGGATCATTCAACAGGTTATCCGTTGTCATTCTTCTAAGATTCCCCGCAGTATCATATTCATAAGAAGTAGTCCCCTTATCTGGATGAATCTGCTGTATGCGTCTGCCCGCAAGGTCGTATGCATATTCGGTTATTATTCCTTCAGGATCTTCCACCCGCAATAATTCGCCAACAGCACTGTATCTAAAGCTGGTAGTAAGCGGCTGAGAATACAAATAATCATTTTTCTGTACTATTTTTCCTTCAGCATTAGACAACGATTCCGATTTTTCGGTCAAAAACTCTTCGCTTACTTTCAGCAGATTATTCTCTATAGTATATTGTGTAATTTTTGTATTGTTATCTTCATCTGTCGAAGAGATCACCC
Organism: Chryseobacterium sp. Y16C; assembly: GCF_022488405.1. NCBI lineage: Bacteria > Pseudomonadati > Bacteroidota > Flavobacteriia > Flavobacteriales > Weeksellaceae > Chryseobacterium > Chryseobacterium sp. Y16C. The sequence goes on along the minus strand of NZ_CP092711.1, from coordinate 3,850,493 downwards.
TGTCCTGATTATCATATTCAGAAGAGGTAAAAGGCTCTGCCAGAGTAGAAGAATTCAGGTTCTGATTTCCTAAAGGCTCATATTTCGGATGATACTGCCTGATTACTCTTCCCAATCCGTCATAAATCGCTCTTCCAGATACTGTTCTGGCTTCAATTGTATTCACTTCAATATCTTTTTTCACCTGTACTACTCTTCCTAAGAAATCAGAATAGGAGTCTGTCATAATCGTATTATTCGTTGATGCGTTTTCAGGATCAAAATTTGAAGTTGACGCCCTGTAAATTTTTATTGAAGTATCATTATTTGGAATTCCGGCATGATCGGTCCAATAATTATATTTCACCGTAGGAACCGTAGAGTTGCTCGCAATTTCGTTAGGCCCCATAATAGATCTCGTCCTTCCGAAGCCATCATAATAAAACACCATAGCATTTCCTCCTGTATCTACTTTTCTGGTCACTACGTCAAAAAGTGGGTTATACGTTGCTGTAGAATTAATACCAAAGACATCCGTTACTTTAATAACATATTTCCCTGTCTCTGTATCATCATAAGTATACTCCAGAAAGTATCGGTCTCCGTTATGATTCGGCGGATAAGTTACTTTCGTAATATTTCCTGCCGCATTATATTCTACATCAGTAATACTGGCGTTACTTCCATCAAAAACAGAATAAGATCCTACATCCCCTGTATTAACATTGATATTAAATGCTTCTCTCTGTCTTAACAACTGACCTTGAGAAGTACCTTCATACACATCAATAAGGATAGGAACTCCAATAATATTATTATTCACAGCCTGATACTTAATACTTGAATTATATGATGTAGAAGGGCTCGTATACTGATATCTTGAAACCAACCCTTTTGAAGTATAAGAAAACTGTTCCATAGTCTGGAGACTTCCTCCGTTTTCGTATTTGGTTTTTATTTTTTTATCAAGTAAAGCAATAGCCATCTTTCTACCTTCTTTTCCTCCAGTATCATAATCAAAAGGTAGATCTGAATTGAAATCTATTTCTGAAACATTATTTTTAAATTTTCGTAATTTATATTCGTAGTTTACTTCTGACATTATTGCTCCGCCACTGTTTTTAACTATACTCTGTCTGATGAGCCCATTTAGAAGGTAACTATTATTAAAATAAATATCTGTAGAAGTTCTCTCCGCTGTATTTCCGTTCATTTCCTTTTTTATAACGGTTTCAAAACCAAAATCCTCTCTTTCTCTTCGGTCATATTTTCGGTTGCTGAACGAATATTGAGTTTCCATTTTATTCCCTTGCTCAGTAGTATAATTCTGTGAGAATATATCTGGCTCTACAATACTTATTTTTGTAACTATGAGCTTAGCATGAGGATTATTATAATTTGCTCTTTCAAACTGATAATCTACTAGATATTTTCCTTTCGAAATGGTGTTGGTAATTGATTTAAGCTTATTGGTTCTTCCGATTAAGGAATAATTTACAATAAACCCATTATCTGTATCCACGACTAAATCTGTGAACCCATCACCATTCATATCCTTAAATGCTTTTCTTGTTTCAGAGACATTCAATCCTAAATTTGCAGTTGCTCCGGCTCCGGCTTTAATCCAAAGAACTAATAAAACAACAGGAGGAATCAATGTAATAGGACCAATATTAAACATATAATTTCCTCCGAAAGAAATCGAACCATTGAACGATCTTGTTTCATCCGTAAAATCTACACTTCCAGAAGTTTTTACTAAAGGAACAGGAGCATCGAACTTACTTCCTAAATTATAACGAACCGTTGTAGAATTATTAGTATTGTTAATTTCAAGAATATCAATCAAGCCATCCCCATTAATATCCTCATATACTACATCCGCAGATCCAGAGGAGGAGGAAGCCCCTACACTTGCGCTGATTCCAAATCCAAAGCTGCTTAGCCCTCCAAGATTAGCAGAAGCTCCAAGACTACCTCCTAGTCCAACACTCATTCCTCCTTTTGGGTGAGATCTATAGGTAATCAAATTCTCATAAGCTGTATCCCCACTTAAACTTTGTCCCAAATTTAATGCATACATCATAGTTGGTAGCCCGCCATCTTTGATCCTGTCCGGAAGTCCGTCTCCATTAATATCCATCCAGAAAGTTCTCCCTGAGTCATAAGAGTCATAATAATCATTTACTCCTGCGTTTATTGATGCACCACCCGACCATGGCATTCCAGAATCTGCCTGAGTAGATGTTCCTGATTCTCCCTGAGCCCCAATTCTTCCTGTTACGGAAAATGCGTTATAAGAAAACCCGAGAGAGTTCATTCTTTGGTAACTATCAGATCTTGTAGGATAATCTCCTGAAGCAATAAGCTTGATGTTCTCCAAACTCCCGGTTGAATTGGTAAACTGAATCGATTCAGGGTATACCAGATCGGGATAACCATCACCATTCATATCAGAAAATGTTTGTGTTTCAACGCTGCCTATTCCTGTAAGAATAGTTTCAGAATTTCCTGCACTTCCCATCCCATAACTTAATCCATTAGTTGTATTTCTTGAACTGCTTTTTTGTATTCTGTTGATTGATTTCATGGTTGTATCTACCGACAATTGACCGGCCGTGTAAGTGGTGGGTATTGTAATCGGTAGACTAGGAATGGGACTTGTAAAATAATTTACAGTTTCATCATCTTTAAATGCAGTTCCATTTGAATACTGATCAGGGCCTATTCCTACCCATCTATATTCTTTCCTTGGCTTTGTTCCACCGATAGAGACTGTTTTCAGACTGACATTCGGCTTCATAGGAGATACATTTTGGGAAACCGTATTATTTCCTGCATTAGGATCACTTGTTGTATTTAAAATACAAGCTGCCAAATCTGCCTCATTAGTTATGCCCTGACATAACGGATATGTGTTCTGGATTGAACTCTCTGCCGAAAACGCTGATAGTTCGATAGGACTTCCATAAGTATATGTGCTAAAAGTTCCCGGCTTGTATAAAAATTGTCCCCAATTATTATATATTGTAGATTTTGTGTTATACATTGCAGTATTCACTGCAGTGGCTGAAGTACTTCCATATACATTTGTACCATCATAATAGATATTAAATGGCTTACCTTGAAAACGTTGTGAATAATTATTAAACAATGTATAATCCCCGCCACTTCTGCAGTAGACCTGAATCGTTATCAAATCAGGCTGTGTAAGATCTCCCGTATAAAATGTTATAGGCGAAATTCCTGAAATAGGCTGAGAAGTAGACATATCCTGTTCTATAATATTGGAGGTTGTATCCACTACCACAATTCTTCTTTTAGCAAGAACATGATTTCCTTTCTTAACAATATAGTAAAATGTTCCTGTTCCTAAATTGGTAAAATTAGTAATGTTTTTATTAATCTGAACGCCAAAATCATGAGATCCGGTAATTAAAGAGGGGTTTATTTGTGGACTTCTAATATCTACTTTTTCCGTAAACTGAGTGACTGCATATGATGGGTATTCCGCTGTAGCAAAAAAATTAACATTTACATTAGGATTATAGCTTGTTGAAGCATTATAGTTGACTGAAATTCCACCATTCCAATGATTATATAAGAAATCGGTTTGAGAATCAGATTCTACAATAAATCTAAGATAAACGGGCTCATTAGAGTTTACAGCCAAACTTAAAGAATTAGAACTGGTAGTAAACCCTGTATCACTTTGTGGATAGAGTTGTGGAGTAATTAAATCCGTAAGAACACCTGTATTTGCATTTTCGGTTACAATTCTGAAAGTAAAGTCATCTGTTGTATGCTGAAAATAAATACTTGGCACATTAATAGTTGCCGTTCCTTGGGCATCCAGATAAATAGGTGCAGAAATATTATTTAAGAAAAAATTAAAGCCATAACTGCCATTATTTATATGAAATTGATCCTGTGAAAGCTCAGTCGTATTTACAATGTCATTCCCCGTATTAGGATCAACATAAGTAACTGTAGGATTAGAGATAATCTCGAAATTTTTCTCAGTATTTTTATGTAACCTCACATAGATCTTATCACCACTTTTTACAAATAATCTATTGGAATTATTGATCCCTCCATGATTATAGTTTGGGTCAATTGGCGGAATATTCTGCATTTGACTGTAATAATCATTATACCTTGAGATCTCAATATTTTTTGCAGGGTCCCCCACATGCAATCCTGTCAAATACAATCTTCCATTAGAGTAGGTATTACCTATGGGAGTAGGATTTAATATCTCAACAGAATAGTATATTGTTTGAGGAGAAACTCCGATAAAAGTATTTTCTACAGAAACATTATCCGTAAATTTAACATATCCATCTTTAGGTGCAATCCACACCTTTACTACATCTGTGATAGGAACAGGAGGATAGTCCGGTTCATCCTCACAAGGTTTTATTGCTTTACCAAAAAGAGGAGTACTTTTATTTACATTTGAACAAGGATTGATGGCGGGTTGTATTGCTTTTGCCTTAACAACCATATTTTCGGTATATTCCGAATGCTTGGTCATTTCCGAAATTTCCGATCCTGTATTATACTTGTTAAACCATACTTCTCCATTGTTCACAATATCCATCAACCCATCAGAATTGGCATCTGTTAAATATGCAGTTGTTTTCCCGGTAGTTGTAGCTCCTATTTGAGAATGACTATAAACAATGGCGCCCATATCCCAACCTAAATTACTTGTCTTGGTTTCAGTAAAAGAAAAGTCTCCGCTATAATTTGAAATTAATTTGGAAGAAGAAAAACTCAAATTCCCCTGGGCATCCAGAATTCCTGCTCTCAAGAAAAGGCCTTCGTCAGGGACCCTATATATCATATCCTGTATTCCATCACCATTGAAATCAATGAGTTGTTGTGCATTTTTAGCTTCAGCATTAGAATAACCAAATGGAAACCCAAACATAAGATGTCCATATGCATCGCTAGAAGGATAATAGAAATTTAATCCTGCTGCAATTCTAAAATTCAGGCCTTTCTCCGAAGCAATATTCCCATTAATTTTTGAAGGTCTAACAAGTCCTCTTATAAAATCAGAATATGCCTGTTTGTCATTTTGGAGCTGAATCTGAGTATCAGGACCAAATATTCTTATATTTCCTTGGCTATCTTTTACATCATCATAATATTCAAAAGTATAGCTATCGGTAATTTCATTACAAGTTGGTTCGATACCACCACTTGTACCGCCACCTCCGCCACCGCCATCATCTATATCTCCATCTCTACCTCCTTTGCTAGCCGGAGTTGTTGAACACGGATTATTAGGTATGATAAATATTTTTTTTAACAGCGTCTTAAAAAATTCTCCATTTTCATATTCTAATTTATAGGTTCTGACAAGTTCAGTTTTATATTTAACTTCAATACTTTTTAACAAATAAGGTTCTACTCTTTTAAATCCTTGTTTGGCATTAATACTAATATCTTTTCTAGTAATTGTTGTTTCTTTATTAAAATTTATAGTGTATTCTTTAGTTCTACCATAAGCAATCTTCTTTATCTGAAAAAAAATCCCCCCTGAAACACTCGCCTGTCCAGTTGATACATTTTCATTGTAATATGTATACTCCATAGTATTCCCATGAGCATCTTCCACCAATCGTAAAGCCCAATTAGATATTCCTGCCGATCCATATAATACGGAGTCCGGAGATCCTCCGTAATAACGTTTGGTACCATCGGTAGAAGTCACTTTCCAAGAATAATTCCCCGGGCTGTTGCCTAATCTTTCGATAAGGGTAAAATCATGATTTTTTCGGAGATAAAATTTTTTCACACCATTCACTGTGTCTGCGTATTCGGTTCTAAGCTGCTTATCAGTGGTAATTGCAGTATTGGTTTCACTTACATCGTTATGCCTGTGAGGTAAATAGCCGTTTGGATATACCAACATTTCTCCATCAAAAGAATAAAGCTCTGTTTCTGTAGCTCCATCAAACGTAGGAACTCCCCATCTGGAATCTACTGTAATTGAAGATGTTCCATTTATATTCCAGCCTTCTCCCATCCATCCGTTTCCTCCTCCACTATTATATCCTATAGATAGTGAAGGCTGAAGTCCACCGATCCCCGCCGGAACACGAATTGGATAATTAGCATTAGCATCCCCTTTTTGTGTTGCAGTTGGAGCCGCCATAAGTTGTAGTCCTGCGGTTGGATCTGCAGCTTTTAACCCACTAATGCTTGTAGGGGCAAAAGCCTCCAACTGTGAAGATTCAGGAACAGAAACAACTCCGTTTATATAATCCCCATCTCCTTTATTTTCTACTGTAATGGTTTTTTTCTCGGTATCTACTACCGAGGTAGGATCTATTTTCCATTTTTTTGATGAATAATCAAAATAAAATGCCTTAATATCTTTAGCAGACCTTGCTCCCAACTTCTTCTCATCATAAGGAAAAGAAAACTTTATTTTTTTAGTCAATTCCCCCGATTGTGTCTCCAGACGATATGCATATGACCCTACCGTCAGATTTTTTATATCCCTAGAAATAGAAGGATAATCTTTTTTTCTAAGTTTTACAACGTTTATTTGTGCAGCATTTTCAGTAGAATTTTTTTCAATATTAATCGTCGCATTCTCATAAGTCTCTTTATACTCTGTCTCTTTTGAAATATTTAGAATAAGCGGAATAAATTTTTCTTCATTAATTACTTTAAAGGAAATTTTATTTTGAGGAATCTTGTATTCTTTTTTCCCATTTACTCCCAAAATAGATATAGAACCTCGGACTTTATCTTCTTCACTCAGCTTGATTAATGTTTCGTACTCACCTTTTATTGGAGAGATTAATTTATTATCGATAGTAAGTGGATTACCTTCAATACCTTTAATATAAAGCTGATCCTGGGATAGTAAAGAAGAAATATCATGATTACCATTTCCAGTATCAAAAACAATTTTTACATTCTTAACTTTATATTTTATTCCGTTCACAGAAGATGTAAAAAGAATACTATTTTTCCCTTCTTTTAAAGAGCTTAAACTAAGCTCTTCTTTCTGTGTACTCCATTTATTCCCCGGAACAATAATTTCACCTCCAAAAGCAATGTTTTTATTAATAGATCTTGAAACAGAATGGTAAGAATCCAATCCAAACAAATCATACATCAAATATGCTTTAGAATTTTGGTTTTTTATTTCCGGAATATTGACCGTAAAAAAGTTATCTGTTGCATTATCCGATTCATCATCTGAAAATTCCCCGATAATCCCTTGCTTTTCAACAGCCTCAAAAACATTTTTAATATTATTATTTTCCGATGCTATAAATGGTAATACAGAAAAGCCATTCCTTTCTTTTTTTGTTTCTTTTTCAAATACAGAAGAAGAATTCTGGTTAAGAACATTTTCTTTTTCCCCATTTTCTAAAGCAATAAGCTCTTGCCCAGTATCATGATAAACGTATTTGTCCATCATCTTTAATTTGAAAGCCCTTACTTTCTGCCGATCTTCTTTGGTAAAACTGGCAAAAACAAAAATATTTACAAAGAATAATAGGTTAAGAAATAGATTTTTCTTAAGCCTAAATTTAAATTTGGTTTTCATAGAGTTAGAAAAATGGTATTAGTTAATCAACGATAACTTTAAAAGCTTTTATCAGTTTTTTGTTTTCGGTAAGGATTACAAGATATATCCCTTGTACATTAAGTTTGTTTTGATAAATTTCAGAATCAGAGGCTATTTTATCGGAAGAAAGCATTCTTCCACCTCCATCATATATTGAAATTTCCATTCCTTCGGTAGGAGGAAACTTAACGGTAAAATAAGAATTTATTTTTACCGGATTAGGATATAGAAGATATTTTAAGTCTGATGTTCCAACCCCCGGTCCTTTTGTAGGTACCGGATTTTGATTTCCAATTATATTTCCTTCAGAAAGTATTTCTTTATTTATATTTGTCGCAAATGTAAATATTGCTTCATTTTTTTCTTCAGGAAAACCCACTCCAGAATATTCTATAACATCTCCTTTTGCTTTCCCTGCTATCTTCTGAAGCGTTCCGTCGTCATTTTTAATAAGCATCCAATAGTTCAAACGCACGCCTTCCGGATTCATTAAGTTTTTGCCAACCTGAACAGAATACCCATTTTTAGGGATCTTTTTTCCAATAAAATTAATTTCCCAATTTCTTTTTAAAATCCTCAGATCTTCTTTTTCTTCAAAATCAAGATCCTTATCATCATCAGACCATATGACAAATGTATTATTATCCAGAGGAGCAGTATTATCAAAATTGGTTCTCGTTATTTTTTCTCTTCCAATTGTAACAATTTTATCTTCTTGATTAGATGATTGTTTTTGATACAATTCGTTAGCATCGTCTCTGCCTATACCTGTAGGTCTTTTTTTGAACTCTTTATGCTTTTCAGGATCCCATATTACGTCACCGTTACTATTGAAATACTTCGATTTTTCCAAAGATATTCCATACTTTATTGAAAGATAAGAATGAAGTTTTTCCAAATCATTTTTTTTAAGCTTTTGAGGTACAAAAAAAGCCTCATAGAGATTCTTATCTTCAAGCCGTATGTTAAGACTGTCTTTATAGACTTTGTTTTTAGAGCTTACATACGAAAAAATGCTCGCCTTTTTCTTAAGTGTGATTATCTCACTATTCTTGCTTCTTTTAAATGAATGATTGCTAAGTTCTGTAATAATATCCTTATTGTTCCAAATATTTTCTTCTTCAGTAGAATTATGAACTACAATCAGAGTTTGGGCAGCATCCTTAAAATATTTGATTGGTTGTTGAAAATGGTTTCGGATATTACAGTGATAATTAAGAAGACTCTCTTTATTACATTTTACACTGTCACGTGATTCTTCTATACCTGATTTTTTCCAGATCTTGTTATTCTGAACTTTAATCTGAGCTTGTAAAGAAAATGAAGTGGTTACAAATATTGATAAATATATAAAACGCGTATATTTAACATTCATAATTCAAAAATATTGTTAATTAATTTTTACATAACTTCAAAATTAACAAAATTTATGATTTACTATTGTTTTTTTAACAAAATTTTAAATTTCACATTATCCATCGGGTTTCAGCATATGACTTATCATCCCTTTTAAGTGAATTCCGTAACGAAAAACAACAAATAACTCCCGAAAAAATGAGAAAAACACCCTATAAAGTTTAACTAATCTTGTTTGAAGTCTAAAATAATTGACAAAAAATTGTAGAATAAAAAGTAATAAAGCTTATATATAAATTAAAAACAAAAAAGCACCTACATTTCTGTAAGTGCTTAATTTTCGTGGTCCCACCTGGGCTCGAACCAGGGACACTGGGATTATAAATCCCTGTCTCTAACCAACTGAGCTAAATATGTTTACAAAAATATCATCAATATCTACTATTTGTAAGTATGCCTAAAATTATGCCTTTTATGCTCTATTTGAACTACAATAATCCTTCATCTGTAAAACTCATATAGCTTTCCTTTGTAATAATGATACTGTCAAGAAGAGCAATATCTAAGAGTTTACAAGCTGTCTTTAGCTTGTTCATAATTGATAAGTCTGCATTACTTGGATTAAGATTACCGCTTGGATGATTATGAACAAAGATGATCCCTGTAGCTAAACATTTCAAAGCTACTGATAAAATCAATCTAATATCAACTAAAGTTCCTGTAAGCCCACCTTTAGATAAACTATAAACTCCAATTACTGTATTTGAAGAATCCATAAATAATATTTTTGTTTCTTCCTGCATTTCTATTGTTTCTTCATTCCAAAACTTTCTTATAATTTGAACAACATCACTACTTGTAGCAATCTTTACATTTAAAATTTTGTTAGGTCTGTAAGAAACCTGGATTTCTGAAACTTCTGATATAGTGTTATCCATTTTCTTTAGTTTAAATTAATTATGTTTTTGTAATAGTTTATTTTGATACATCAATACAGTAAACTTCCTGTCTTTCCGCAAAATCAGCATCATGTATTCTGGTAACCCGATGTCTTGCATCTTCTCTATTCTTTGTTTTAAAAAACCTACAATGTCACCTGGATATAGAAATTCTACTCTCATTAGTACATCCGCATTAAAATACATAAGAATATGTTTTGCTTTAAGTTCTAAAACTTCATGTATCTCACCAAAATATTCATAAGGCTCTAATGACAATCCATTCTCAATAAATTCATAAGGCGGAATAGAAATTAAGTCAAATTCATAATCTGCATACTCACTATCAAGTTTAAAAATTAAGTAATCATAAATATCGTTTTTCATTAATATAAGGGTATAAAAAAACCACCCAAAAGGTGGCCATTAATCAATTTTAGGAATTGGAATCATAGGTATAGCTACCTTCTGCATTTCCTCTTCTATTTCTTTTAGTTTTTCTGGATATATTTTTCTCTCATAAAGTAGCATTTTAAATACATCATCAAATTCAATAAGGTTCTCATAATACTTTCTGTCAATACAAACTCCAAATTCTCCTATTGGCGAGTTTCCAAAGTGAGGATGAACTACCTCATCATCATTAACACTATAATCCAAATGGTCATAATAGAAAATAGCCAGTTTGTTGTAACCAATATCAAAGTACTTTATCAACCAATCTTTTAGGAGCGCATCATTATTACTACAAGTATTGTATTCTTCAAGTGCAACTTTACAAACTATATCTAATTCCTGAATTTCAATACCATATTCAACTTCTTCGTAGAAGTTCGTAAAATACCTATATCTCTTAGTACAATACTCAGCTTCTTGCAAACAGTCATAAGGCAAACCATTAGCTTTCCATTGCTGACATTGCTCACAAAGATTCTCGGAATAATTTTTAACTTCTTTGTATAAATCGTTGTATTCATATAACCAAAATGCAACCTTTTGCAATGTAAAAGGATTGTCGTTGAGTTCTTTTAGACAATTAATTGATCTATTTATTTTTTCTTCCAATTCCTTTTCTAATTTTTAAAATTCTATCTTTTATATTATTAACTACTTCTTTTTTGTTATCTGCTATCAGGAAAACCAAAATAACCAAACAAATCCCTAAGAAGAAGAGTCCAATAACAGTATAGATTATGAAGTGTAGAAAATCGCCAAACAACTCCCCAATATTTTCAGTAGTTTCATCTATGCCAAAAATTGCAGACATTAAAAGCAATATTAAGATTGGAGTTAAAGAGATTGATATTAAAAGTGTCTTTTTCTCTTCCCGATATGAGAACCCAGACTTTGTAAGAAAGTATATCACAGGAGCACCAATGACAATTAAGCTTATGTAATAGAAAGCATTGTTGAAGTCAAGATTCATTACTATACTTTTAATTATTACTTCTCTAAGCTTTTAATCAGTTCCTTGAGATTATTATCTCCTCTCCTGTATTGATAGGCTTTTTTATACCATTTAAGAGCTTGTTCCAAATTATCACTGTTCCTATAAGCCTGAGCAAGTAATAACATAAACTCTGAATCTTTAGGAGAAACCTTTAATCCTGCATAACAGATATTAGCAACAGCTTGATAATTCCCATCCTCCAGGTGGCTTATTGCAACACCTTTTGATTCTTTCAAAAGCATTGCTAATTCAATTACATTGTTAATATTCTGATAAGGATTGTACATTTTGTCTTCTATAAATTCACCAGAAGAAGTTTTGTATTTAGCTGTTTCAGATTCCTTTGCTTTATTCAAGCCTTCTGCAAAACCTCTGTTATAACCATCATAATAGCTGGTACTCTTTTCATTTACATTTGGAACAGGAGCAATAGGAGGAATTGGCTTTTGACAATTTAATCCCTTGTCGTAGCAATATCCACCTTTATATCCATCATTGAAACCTGAATTAAAAGCTGTTTGTGCTAACGAAAAAACTGGGAATAGTAATAAGGGTAATATTTTCTTCATTTTATAAATTTTAAAGTTTTTCAAATATAGTAAATGTATCATTTATGATAACCATATAATTATCATTTATGACCACTTTTGGCTATTAATATTAATAAACAAATAGAGTTAGAGTTGATCACATTTCCTTACGGTTTTCCGTAGTTAAAGTGTATTCTAATTATTGTTTAATTCAGCCAAGGTGGATAAAAAAGAGTATCAAGTTGCAATAGGAAAGCGTATAAAACAGCTTAGAGAAAAGAAAAACATTTCTCAAGTTGAATTAGCTGCTTTATGCAACTTTGAAAAGTCTAATATGTCCAGGTTAGAAGCTGGGAATACCAATCCTACTGCATATACATTGCACATTATTGCTCAAAAGTTAGAAATTGAAACCTTTGAGATTCTAAAGTTCAAAACTTTACCTGAGTAAGTTTTAGCTATTTATACTTATCCTTGCAGAAACCAGGATAAGGGAAATCGGTGTTATTGTGATAATGTTGAGTAAGAAAGCATATAAACAAATCTTTTATTTCCAAGTAACTTGTAACGGTTTACAAAGATGTGCAAGTCTTTGCATCATACCTGGAACTAAATAGCATCTTATATTTCCAGGTACATTTTAAGGTCTTTAAATCTTCCTGCACATTTTTTCCTTACACAATATTATATAAAAGGAAATTTTGTGCAGCTAAAAATAAAAATGTCCAGATTTTACTTGAACCTATATAAGACTCTACAGTAAAATTTGGACATTTTAGGAAATTTAATCTGCCATTAATAAGTTATCTGGAGCTGAATATACTTTAGAAGTGGTAAGTTCTTCTGCTCTGTAAACATACCTGTGAGATAAAGTAATGATTTCTCTTGTGTCTTGAACAGTATACTCATAAGGCTCACACTCTTCCTTTACAATTGAACCAGGAAATTCTGAGCCAATTAAAGATTTACAGGTTTCTTCATCGAATGTAGATGTAATAGAGGCTTTCTTAGAGGTGGCATAATACATTCCTGTAGTTTTGCTTAATACCATTTCAATACCTCCTGAAACTTCAAGTACAAAGAATTCCTTGTTCTCTGCTACTCTTCTTTTGTAATTGATAATTCTTACCATTGTTTTTGATTTTTGAGTTAGAAATAACACCACAAGAATTGAAATTTACAGCGTAAACAAAACCAGCTTTCAACTTGAATTTATAATTGTTCCTGAAAAATTTTGTTTTCTTATAAGTGGTGGGGGGCATTTTGCCATAAGAAGTTGTGAGGGTATACTTAGGCAGGTGGAGTGACGCTTGAATAAATTTTTTTCAAAAATTTTTACTATAAAAAACCAATACAATGCGCAAGTAGTTGACTTACAATATGTTAAATTTATTGCTTTAAAATATTAAAAAAATTAACTTTGATATGTAAAAAAATGTTACATTACATTATATGTCAAAATTAAATTATATAGATTTATTTGCTGGTGCAGGAGGATTGTCTGAGGGTTTTAACCAAGCAGGATTTAATGCAATAGCACATGTTGAAATAGATAATGCAGCATGTAAAACTCTAACTACAAGATCAGCATATCATTTCTTAAAAGAAAATAATCAATTAGATATATACAATTCATACCTTTCAAAAGCAATAACCAGAGAAGAATTATACAGTTATTTACCAATAGAATTAACAGAAAGTATAATTAACCTCGGAATTAGCAATGAAAACAACAATGAAATTTATAAAAAAATAGATTTTCAAATTAACAATAGAAATATCCAAGAAATTGATTTAATAATAGGAGGTCCTCCATGTCAAGCATATTCATTAGTTGGAAGAGCAAGATCTGAACATGGAATGAAAAGGGATCCTCGAAACTTTTTATATGTTCAATACGCAGCATATCTTGAAAAATACAAACCAAAGATGTTTGTATTTGAGAATGTTATTGGATTACTTTCTGCTGGAAGCGGGATGTATTTAGAAAACATGAAAAAACTGTTTAAAAAAAAAGGATATTCAATTGAAATCTGTAGGGTGAATGCTGAAAATTTTGGTGTTTTGCAAATGAGAAAAAGACTAATAATTATTGGTTGGAAAGATGATTTTATACCAAATATTCCAAATTTTGAAAAGTATCAATCTAATATTAATTCATTTGTCAATAGCATATTTAAAGATTTACCAAAATTAGAAGCGGGAAGCGGCAAAGACGTAGATATTTATGTAAATAATTCTAATGAATATCTAACTAAGTCAAATATTAGAGTCGGGGATGATTTTATTACCCAACATATTGCACGCCCACATACTCTGCAAGATAAAAAAATATATGAAATAGCAGTTGACAGGTGGAACAATAAAATGGAGAGATTGAACTATAATCATTTACCTGATAAACTAAAAACACATAAAAATAGAACTTCTTTCACAGATAGATTTAAAGTTGTAGCGGATAATTTACAATCTTCTCAAACAGTAGTTGCACATATTGCAAAAGATGGTCACTACTATATCCATCCCGATATAGAGCAAAACAGATCAATAAGCGTCAGAGAAGCTGCAAGAATACAATCATTCCCTGATAATTACTATTTTGAAGGGGTTAAAGAATCTATTAACAGAACTGCTGCATTTAAACAAATTGGAAATGCTGTTCCACCATTAATGGCTAAAATAATTGCAGATCAAATTAAAGGACTAATATGAGTACAATAGAAAAAGAAAAAAATTTTAATCCTAAAGCTCAAATTCTTACACTTTTAGGCAACGAATTGATTAAAAGTCCTGTAATGGCTATTTATGAATTAGTAAAAAATAGCTATGATGCAGATGCAAATAAAGTTGATGTAAAATTTAGAGATGTCGAAGATATTGATAAAGCGGTAATTATTATAGAAGATGATGGTATTGGCATGACTTCAGAAATTATTGAAGACGTGTGGCTTGAACCAGGTTCAGACTTTAGAAAACCAGTCAACAAAAGAACGGGAGAAAGAGAAATTATCCGATCAGCAATCTATAACCGTGTTCCAATGGGGGAAAAAGGTGTTGGCAGATTTGCCGTACATAAATTAAGTAATCAAATTCTACTCATAACTCGCCCACAGATCATTAAATATAAAAAGAACTCAAAAATAATTGAAAGTTCTAAATTAGCTGATTATGAGATTCAATTATATATTGATTGGAAAGATTTTAATCAATCGAAACATTTGTCGGATGTTCCAATTAAATGGAAAATTAAAAGATCTTTAGATGATTTCAGATTTAAAGATAAAAGCGGGACATACATTAGATTAAGTAATTTAAAAGAAGTTTGGACAAAAGGGATGGCACGTGATTTAAAAATCCAAACTCTTTCTATGCTATCTCCAAAAGTTTCAGAAAATCAATTCAGTATTAACTTAAATTTTGATAATAAGTGGCTAATTGATTTTCCATCAGTAAATAAAATCCTTGATGAATCACCTTTTAAGATTACTGCATTTATAGATAAAGATTACAATCTTGATTTTGAATATACATTTGCTCTAAAGAACAACAGTGAAATAGGAACAAGACATATTAAAGACGATCCTCAATACAATCAAAATATAAGAGGTTTAGTAAGAAAAGAATATAAATCCATCTTGGAGAAAGACGAGTATGATGATAGTAAGATTGAAAAAATCCTTTCCGAATTCGATTCCAAGCCTATATCATTTGGTGGTATTCTAATCGAGTTAAATACTTTCGATTTAGACATTTCTTCTATGCGAGACTATACAGATAGTCCTGATTTAATTAAAAAAATATTAAAAGATCACTCTGGAATTAAAGTTTTTAAAAACGATTTAAGAATCTATGATTATGGAAGTCCAGGAAATGATTGGTTGGGATTAGATTTAGAAAGAATTCAAAACAAAAAATGGTTTTCTAATAATAATATCATTGGATATGTGTACTTAGATGCTGAGACTTCTACAAGTTTAGTAGAAAAAACAAATAGAGAAGGCTTTGTAGAAAATCAAGATTATTTAAATTTTTATATAATCCTTAAAACTATATTAAACGAATTTGCGACCACAAGATTTGTTGATAGAAATAAATGGTTAAGTTTCAATCAAAAGTCAAATAAAAACCTTTTTGATTCCAAAGTAAGCAATTTGAAAACTTTACTTGACTCGGCTGATTTAAGTGAAGAGGATACAAAAAGAAGATTAATTGATGAAGTTAATAAACTTGAAGAGAAATATGAAGAAGATAAACAAATTCTTTTAATTCCTGCTGGTGTAGGAATGACAGCATCAGTTGCCCTACATGAAATTGAAAAATTGATCCCAAGAATGCAGGAAACGGTAACCGAAAAGCCATTAAATATCAATAAAATATCTGATCAGGTACAAGAACTAAAACAATATTCAGATGGAATAACTTCAGTTTTAAGAAAAGGAGGAGATAAGCCAGTAAGCATATCTGAATGTATAAATATTGCATTAGCAAATTATAAATTACAGTTAAAATTAAGAAAAATTAATTTTGAATTAGAGTTTGATGATTTACACGATACTATTAAATGTGATAAAAGATATTTTATAACTATTGCAATGAATATTTTGGATAATAGTATTTATTGGTTAGATGCAATTTATTCAGACGATAAATCAATATTCATTAAATCATTCAAAGAAGGAGATTCTACCTGTGTCTTATTTGTTGATAATGGACCAGGCTTTAAAGATGACATTAGTGATCTAATAAGACCTTTCTTTTCAAGAAAAACAAACGGAATTGGAATTGGGCTTTATCTTATAGATACAATAATGATGAAATATGGTAAGGTTGACATTATAACTGAAACCGAATCATTAATAAAGTATGGTGTTCCAAAAAAATATAATGGCGCAGCAATTATTTTAATTTTTAATAAAAATCAATTATGACGGAGCTTTTTGGACCAAAAGTCGCAATAGTAGACGATAGACCTGAAGAAGTAGCAGGGATAATTGACTTTATGGAAGAAAATAAAGTTGGTTATCAATACTTCAATGCTGATATCATTGAAAATAATTATCCATCAACAACTATTGATTCAGTAGAATTAGTTTTCTTGGATTTGTATTATTCTTCGAAATTTGACCCATATCAATGTGCACAATGGATTGATCATATAATCCCTTCTAAACAACTATATGAATTAATAGTGTGGTCTAAAGACAGTAATAAAACAGATGAAGTATTATCGGTATTAAATGATATTGAAAAGACTCCACGAATTGTTCTCACTAAACAAAAAAATAATTTTCAGGATGCAGAAGGTGTTAGCCGTCTTATAGCAGAAATAAAAGAAGATTTCCAAGAAAATAAAGAAGTAACAGAAGAATTTATTGCTGAAATAATTGAAATATCTGAGAATTTTGTTGTTCTAAATTGTTTACTTGACAGTGAAACTGAATTTTATCAAATAAGAAGATTCGAAAAATCGCCTTTATCACATTTTACAAATCTGAAAACTGGAGGTTTTATGATGGTTAGAATTACAACACAACCTGGAGAAAGAAAGTTTGAATTTATTGAAGATTTTAGTGATCATTCAAAATTATTCGAACAAAAAAATATTTTCTTAAAATTTAAGGATAGTCCACTTTTTAAAAAAACAATAGGTGATGAAGATAACTTTTAAAGATGTTGGTCAAGGAGATTCAATAATTATTGAATGGAATAATGAAACAAAAAAAATCGGAATTATCGATAGTAAAAAAATCGGAAATCATAATCCTGTATTGGAACATATTAAAAATCACAATTATAAAGAAATCGAATTTATAGTATTATCTCATCCACATACTGATCACTATTCTGGTTTAGCAGAAGTTTTTGAATATTGTTATTCAAACTCAGTAACAATAAAGAAGTTCTGTTACACAATATACGATATTGGAATCGAATATCACGCATATTTTGAGCCAAACATAACAAACTCAAAAGCTTTAATAGAAGTTTTTGAACTTGCAGAACAATTGTATGATAATGGTATGGAATTTATACAATTAAATTTCGATTATAAAATTGAACTTACTAAGGAAGCATATTTACAATGTTTATCACCATCAAGATTAGAGAAGATTGAATATCTCAAGATTTTAAATTTTGAACCAGAAGTAAATAGAATGAAAAGAAGTAAAGCCGCAAATTTACTTTCTACTTTATTCAAGTTAAAAGTTGAAAATAAATATATATTATTTACTTCTGATGTAGAAAAGTTGACTTTTGAAAGGATGAGAGACAGGCATGCAGAAATTTTTCAAGATTCAACTAATGTATTATGCCAAGTACCACATCATGGTTCCTTAAATAATCATGAACCAATTTTCTGGAATAGTATAATCCGTAATGATAGTTCAAGAGCAATAATATCAGCTGGAAGACATAAATCTTATAACCATCCTGATTTTTCTGTAATAAGAGATTTTACAGATATAGGATATGCCGTTGACTGCACAAATGTTATAAATGGTATGGAAACTTATGTCGAGATGCTAAAAAGCAAATCATTAGTTCTGGATACAGGCAGTACAATTGCAGAAGAATATTATTGTACTGGTGACAAAGAATTTGAGTTTTATGGATCCGCATAATTCGGAGCAACGTTCTAAGAACATGGCTGCAATAAAAAGCCAAGGAACTAAGTGTGAGGTGATTCTTGATAAAGCTTTATGGAAATCAGGTTTTAGATATAGGAAAAATGATAAAAAGGTTTTTGGTAAACCAGATTTCGTATTCAAAAAGGCTAAAATAGCAGTATTTGTAGACAGCGAGTTTTTCCATGGAAAAGACTGGGAAACTAAAAAGAAGCCCGTAAATAATGCAGAATTTTGGGAGAAGAAAATTTCAGGAAATATTGCTCGTGACAAGATTGTGAATGAATATTTAATCTCTCAAGGATGGACAGTTTTGAGATTTTGGTCAAATGATATTAAGAAAAATTTAGAACTATGCATTGAAAGAATTAGTTCAGAAATAAATGCCCCTTCAAATAAGAAAGGGCAATAATTAACTCAAAAACCAATGATAATCTGAATTACCATTGAGACTTTGCTGAATACCTTTAGTAAAATCAAAAGCATTCAAATTTCTATCTAAGAAAGTATCTATATAACTACTCTTATTGGCTTGTGTAAAGAGATTATAGAGGTTCCAAAGGTTTATATCCCCAGCATTATCTCTACAGAAACTTTCATCTTCATAATAATCTTTAGTAATGGTATTAATATGACCATCGGTAAATTGGAGTAATGGTATCTTTAATTTCTCTTTTTTGGGGAGGTGTTGATACAATCTGGTTCTACCCAATAATTGAGCAAATTGATGCTCAGTTAATGAGTAGTCAGCAAATTGTTTCATTTCTAATAAATGTTTCTCAGCATTATAATTGTTAAGTACCTGGAAAAGTTTAGATTGTAATTCTTCATAAGAGCCCACCTTTAAATCATCAACAAATCCATCACTCCATACACAGAGATTACAGCATACTTTATTCTGAAAACCAACAAAGAATTTAAACTTTTCAAAGGTTTTCTTATTGTACAAATTCTCCTGATTATAAGCTCTAACTCCACCAATTGTCAGTGATAGCTCATTACCATTAATATTATCTGTAATGGTTGGAATCTTAATGATAAAAGCCATCCTTTCATAATAAATAGTTTTCTCATGATCTAATAAATCCTTTACATTCTTATAAATAGCACCTGGAGTCCTACCTTTAATTTGATGAGAAACCCTTATTTCAGGTTCACTGATAGAATGGTTAGGAAATACATTAGCAATACAATTTTGAGATATTTCTATGAACTCCTGATGACTAATAGTCTTCTCGTTGTCTTTGCTGAATACAGGTATAATACATTCATTTTTCAAATGTTGCAAATGAACTTCTTGCGTATTGGCTTCTATAAAAGGTTTGTGAGGATATTCAATTTGAGTTTGTAAAGATTCTGAGGGGATTCGTAAGTTACCTGGAGCTGGAATATATGTATCATTTCCAGGTGACATTTCAATTATTTTATCGCTGACTGGTCTTAAATCAAAAGCCTGCTCTAAAGTGGCAGGCTTAATGTGTCTTAGTGTGTCCATTTGTCGAATAATTTTTAGGATTGGATAATTGTATTAAGAAACTCTTTTTCTCTTCATAATGAGGTTTAAGATTCTCTTGAAATTCAGGATATTGCTTGTACAAAGACAGCAATTCAGCTATATTATTACAATACTGGATTTGTTGTATTACCTGCTGTTCATTAAGAATATTTTGGTTTCCAGGTACGCCACTATTACACCAATCTAAAATCAGTTTCCCTGTCAATTCACTTATCTGAAATTCAGGTTTTCCCATGAATAAGCCAGTTCTGTCTTTACTTGATACAGCAAAATGTTTTATATCAATATCAAACACCAAAGTAAATTCGTAATCCAATCCATCTCTTTGAACTGATTTCAGACCTACTTTTTCAGGAATGTATTTACCATCTTTTTGATTAAGTACGTAGTCCTGTTTAGTTCTCATAGTGGCAATAATATGAGCATTGGCTTGAAGAATTTTATCTACAAATGCTTTCTGCCTTGGTGTAACCTTTGCCCAGTTAGTAAAGCTGTTTCCTGCTAATTTGGAATGAAAATCTAATAGTTCATCCCATTCATGAGATATTGAATCTATAATAATGACTTCCATTTCTGCTTTTTCACAAACTTCAATAGCCTTAATGTAATTCTCAGGTGTGAATGGTGGCGACATTGTCAGAACATTGTAACTACCTAAATGAGCATATAAATCAGCACTTCCATTCTCTGTATCAATTACAGCTACTTTTGACAAGTCACCATTTGTCAGTCCTTTTGCTATAAGTAATGAACCTATAGATTTACCAGTACCAGATGCACCTTGCAGAGCCATTTTGATTTTAGCTCTTTTTCTTTCGCTTTGTCTTAATTGCATAATATTTTTTGTTTAATGGTTAATATTTAAAATTTAATTTCTCTAAACATTTGAAGTATATCCATTTCCAGGTGACATTCAAAAAAGAAAAAACCAACCTCAAGATTTTTGAGATTGGTTTGAAAATGTCTAAATTTTACTGTTGAATCTTATATAGTAAAATATAAAAAATAGATATTATTAGTATTTTCCATAAAATGGGTCATTTGTGTATTCACCAATTACATCTTTTTGTTCCCATTCAATATTACCAGATTGTAGTAACCAAGCATCATCTATTGAATAAATTAAATTAATGTATTCTTCTTTCTTTGGGAATTCTAATAATTCAGATTTTATTGCTTTTACAGGCTTATTAGTTAAATCAATAAAAATATTTGTGGGTTTATTTTTTTTGAAAAACAAATCCTTTAAAAGACCATATACAGGAATTAAATCTTTGGTTTTTTGTAAGAAACTAAATGCTTGTATGTTTTTATCAAATTTTTTTATAGTTTCAATTATTGTTTGTAGCTCAATTTGATGCTCAGGTTTGAATTTAATATTTTTGTCAATAGGTAAGTGTTCAACATTTTTTTTACTCAATATAACATACTCCTTCAATAAAATATCTCTGTAAGCAAAAAGCCTTTTATAACTTGAAATTAGATTCTTTTCCTCTTCTTTCAAATTTTCAGGAATAATATCAATTTCATTAGAATATAACATTGCCAGCCTTAAATAAGTTTCCTTAGAGATATCAACATCATTAGCGATCTTCTTTTTCCAGGTATTATTTTCTTTTATATACTCAAATCCATTTGGTGGGTAAACAATCTTTTTAATATCAAAATTAAAAGGTCTTTTATATCTTTGAATAAAAGAAATTATCTGCTTTTCAAAATAGGAATTTCTGTATTGACTTATAAAACTATAATCCTCTTTATGTGATGATTTGAGGTAGATATTATTGGAAAATAATGATGAACGAAATTTTATTAAACAATCTTTATCTGAGTTCATATTAAAGAAAGCACTTGTTGAAAAAACAGATTTGTAATATTTATCAAAACTATTCTGCACATATCCTTCTTTTATGAATAGTGATGAAGCCTTAACAATACTTTTTAATCTACAATTTACAAACTGATTATTCCAAGCTGCCCAATAGACATAATCTGAAAGGTTTTTCCCGAAAATTTCATAATAATTTCTGTAGAATTTCTCTCCGTTAGTTAGTTTATATTTTTCATAAGCAGGAAATATAGGTACTATATTCAATTGGTTCGTTGTAACAAATTGTTCGCCACTTTCTTGATTTTCTCTTAAATTAGTATAGAACAATCTTAGTAATGAATCTTGAGAATTTATATCATAGTATGCAGCTTGATTATTTTCATTATCAAATGGTAAATAGTTTAAACTTGTTGCTTTGATGTAATTTTCAGGAAGTTCAGGTACTTTAATTAATTTTTCTGGAGATGGCATAATTATATAAATGTTAGCTTTTACTCTTGGTCTTGCAACAGCTTGAATTATGTTGAAGATTCCATCCGTAAAAATTCCTAACTTTCCTTTGTTCTTGATATTTAAATATGCCGATTTAGGTGGCATAATTATAAAATAACCACAATTATCATCTTCAATACTAATTCCTGTTTTAAAAACAGTTCCAATATTGCAGGTTGTTTTATCAAATGGTTGATTATTTTTACTTATACATAAATTAAAGTTTTCAAATGTCTCATTTAATTTTTTTCCTAATGGCGAAATATAGATATCTTCGGCTAATCTTTGGGAATATGATAGAATGTGTATTTTATCATATTTTTTTCCTTCATCAATAAAAAGAGATTCAAAAATTGGTGAATTGGCTTTATAATGATAGTTGTCATAGATACATAAATGCAAATCACTTAACTTTTCTTCTTGAACCTGATGTCTTGCCGATTCAAGGATTTTTATATTTTTATCAGTCAATTCTGCAAGGTATTTAATGACCACTTTTGATGCTTCATTAAAGGTTGCACTTAAAATGATATTTTTATAAATAACAGAGTGCCATTTGAACAAATTAAAAATTAAAGATTCTTTGAAATTATGTATTGATTCATGAATCTCATCTAA
Source organism: Chryseobacterium sp. Y16C (assembly GCF_022488405.1). Classification (NCBI taxonomy): domain Bacteria; kingdom Pseudomonadati; phylum Bacteroidota; class Flavobacteriia; order Flavobacteriales; family Weeksellaceae; genus Chryseobacterium; species Chryseobacterium sp. Y16C. Next base: position 3,827,554 of record NZ_CP092711.1, on the reverse strand, counting down.
AATCAATATTACTTTCTTTCCATTTTCATTGGCATATTCAATTAAAGATTCATAATACTCTCTCTTTAGATCAGATTGTTTAAGAACTATTTCACCGGGGTTTCCCAGAAGACTATTAATAGTAATAAGTTGTATCGGTTTCTCGTGTAATGATTTAAAGTTTCTCTTACTTACTAAACCATTTTCAAAATCCTGATAATTAAATATGATATTATCTAAGCCACTCTCTTCCTTAATCTTATTTTCATATTGTTCAATAAGGGATTTAAATGGTGTCGCAATAACTACTATGTAGTTTTTATCTTTGTAATATTGCTCAACAAATTTAATTACGGCAGTTGTTTTACCTTGACCAACACTGGCATTAATAACAGTTGTATCACTTTTGTAAAGGTCAATATTATCTAATAAAGAATCCGTAATATATCCGTTATGAGGTTCGATTATTGTTTTTCCATTACCTTCAACATTAAAACCATCAAAATCAGATGCGTTAATCTCTTTAAAGTTTATTGGAGTATTATTAAATGGTTCAACTCGAATTTGTTGCATTTTATTAGTATTGATATTAACTGTGCTGTAAAATTACTACAACACAGTTAATAAATTACAGATTACTCTAATTTTTGATTTAGCTTTTGAATATGCTCACTCACTTTTTTATTTACAACTTTAGCATAATGTTCCTGAGTAATGGTAATTTTAGAATGTCCTAAAAGTTCACTAACAATTTCCATAGGTACATCATTATATAATAAAACTGTAGTTGCAAAAGTTTTTCTTGCAATGTGATGAGTGAGATTTTTCTTAATTCCTACTATTTCTGCAATTTCCTTTAAATAAGAGTTGAATTTCTGGTTACTTATTCCAGGTAATATTCCAACTTCATTCCCAGTTTTCTGATATTTCTCTATTATGTTAGCACTCTTAGACAGAAGAGGTATAGAGATTTCCTTTTGAGTTTTCTCTCTTATCATCTTAATCCAATAGTTTCCATCAAATCCCTTAACAATATGTTTTGCTTCCAGGTTTGACATTTCATTATATGCCAAGCCTGTGTAACAACAGAAAATAAACATATCAGCCACTTGCTGTAATCTGAATTGTGAAAATTGGTGCTTCTCAAGTGATTCAAGTTCCTCTGTAGTAAGATAAACAACCTCTTTCTTTATTAATTTAACTCTGTAAAGAATAAAGGGGTCTTTATCAATTATTCCTTCTGAAATTGCTATTCTAATCATTCTTCTGAACCTTTGTATTGTTTTGTTAACAGTTGCAAGAGCTAAGTTCTTTTCAGATTTTAGATAAAACTCATAATCTTGAACAAACTTCAAATTCATATCCTTGAACTGATAATCATTCTTATTGTATTGGTGCTTTAAATAGTCTTTCAATAATTGTTTTGCCTGTTTAAACTTCCAAAGAGTACCAATTGTATAGTCTTTACCAACCAGCTTTTCTAACTTATCATTATGTTCGTTAAAAACATGAAGTACTGTTTTGTTCTTTTTGGGAATTTCCCCCTTATATTGTAGAAAAACATCTTCTACATCAAAGGTCTCCTCATTAACCTGTAGAAATAAAAAAGCCTGATTAATTTCATTCTTAATCAGGCTTAATTGGGAATTGATAAAAGTATTTTCATCATTGGGTGGTTTAGCTTTCTGCTGCTTACTATTCCAACAATTAGGATTTATAAACAATCCTGTAGAAAATGCTTTTCTGTCTCCTTGGAAGGTTAATCTACAGATTATAGGTACTAATCCTTGTTTATTAATTCTGGTTGCAGAAATTAAAAACAGGATTTTTAAAATATTTATATTCATTAGTTATCGTAAATAATTAAAAATGTGTGATTTAATATGCAACCCAAAATTTAAAAGTTGCAACCCAATTGTATGCCTTTTTAGACATTAAATCAATATGAAAAAGAATGAAATAATTAGAATACAGAATCAAATAGAATTGTAAACTGTTGAAAATAGCTTTAATAAACAAAAAAGCACCTACATTTCTGTAAGTGCTTGATTTAAAAAGTGGTCCCACCTGGGCTCGAACCAGGGACCACCTGATTATGAGTCAGGTGCTCTAACCAACTGAGCTATAGGACCTCAAAACTTGGTTAAATTTTGTGTTTGCAAAAATAGCAAAAATTCTTTCACTACAAAATTTTTTATTGCTTTTCTTGGCATAATTCTACCAGCACTCCATTAGTAGATTTAGGATGCAAGAATACAACTAATTTGTTATCAGCACCTTCTTTCGGTTCTTCGGAAATAAATTGAAAACCTTCTTTTTTCAGTCTTTGCACTTCGTCGTAGATATTTTCCACTCCAAATGCCAAATGATGAATTCCTTCTCCCTTTTTATCTATAAATTTTGAGATCGGACTTTCAGGGTTACTGGCTTCCAAAAGCTCTATTTTACTTTCTCCGGTTTCATAGAAAGACGTAACTACTCCCTCCCTTTCCACGGTTTCTTTTTTATAGGATTCTTTCCCGAGTAATTTAGTAAAGAGCTCATCCGAAACTCCCAAAGACTTTACGGCAATACCGATATGTTCTAGCTTCATAAATACTAATCAATAATTTAAATTGTAATTTTGATACTGCTTCTTAATTTCAAAGTATCAATTCAAACAAAAGTACTAAATTTGCAGAACTTATGGAAAGTAACAGACAAAGAAAAGTAGCACAGATTATACAGGAAGACTTCGCAGAGCTTTTCCGCCAACAGGCTGCCAACAGCCAGCAAAGTATTTTAGTAACCGTTTCTGACGTAAAAGTAACGGCAGATTTAGGAATTGCAAAAATTTACTTAAGCATTTTCCCACAGGAGCACCGTAGTGCTGTGATGAAGGAAATAGAAGAAAACAAAGCTCAATACAGAAATTTCATCGGCCAGAAAATGGCAAAACAAGTACGTGTAATTCCTAATCTTAACTTTTATCTGGACACCACTCTTGATGATGTGGAAAAACTGGAGAGAGAATTAAGAGGAGAAGGTGACAATCCTGTTTTATAGTACATTTTGAAGAACATTGCATTTTATATCGCATCCCGATACCTTTTAGCTAAAAAAGGGAGCACTGCCGTTACGTTTATCACATGGCTTGCTGTAGGAGCGATGACCGTAGCTGTGACTGCGATGTTCGTTATTATTTCGGTTTTCTCCGGGCTGGAAGATTTCAATAAAGATCTTATTGCCAACCTGCATGCAGACCTTACCTTAAAAAGCAGCTCTGGAAAAACGATTAAGGATATACAACAGGTAGAGACTACTTTAAAAAAGAACAAAGAAATTGTGAGCTTTTCTAAAGTGATCGAAGAAAAAGTATACATCAACTACAACGGCAAGGGCGATATTGCCTATTTACGGGGGGTAGATTCTGCTTATACGAAAGTGAATCCTATTGACAAAAGTATTTTCTACGGAACTTACCCAAGCTTCAAGTATTCCAATGAAGTGATCATGGAGCACTCCCTTAAAAACAGGCTTTCTATTCCTATAGATTCTACCTCGGATTTTGCTACAGTTTTCATGCCTAAACCCGGTACAGGAATTATTAATAAGGAAGAAGATATTTATAATAAGAAAAATATTTTCGTTACAGGAGTTTTTCCGGGAAATGATCAGCTCAACAACTACATTATAGCTCCTATTGAACTTACTGAGGAACTATTGGATCTACCAAAGCAATCTGCCTACCAAATTGTGATTAAACTTAAAAATCCTGAAAACGCAGATATAGTAAAGCAAAATTTGATCTCACAACTTGGCAAAACGGTTGAAATCAAAACCAAAGAAGAGGAAAACGCCGCTTTCTGGAAAATGATTAATACCGAAAAGCTGTTTATTTACCTTATTTTTGCTTTAGTCATCTTCATTACGACCTTCAATCTTGCTGGAGCAATCATTATTCTTCAGCTTGATAAAAAAGAACAGGCCCGCTCACTCATTTCACTTGGATTTCCTTTAGCTCATTTAAGAAAAACGTATTTTTATACCGGAGTTCTTATTGTAATTCTAGGTATTATTTCAGGACTAATTCTAGGTACTCTTTTATGCTATTTTCAGCAGTATACTGAATTTTTTAAAGCCATAGGAACATTGCCCTTTCCTATTAAGATCGTAGGAAACAATTACATCATTGTAGCCCTTACTGCAGCAGTATTCGGGATACTTATTTCATGGTTCTTCTCAAAGATCAGCAAAGACTATATTACTAAAAGTTAATACACAACGTTTCATTTTTTTGTATCTTTACGCCCCCAATTTTAAAAAATGAAACGAATATTATTTTCTTTGTTGTTTGCAGTTGTATTTATCAATGCGTTTGCACAAATTCCGGCAGGGTATTACAACGGAACAACAGGACTTACTGGAGCTGCTTTGAAAAGCAAGCTTAATCAGATTATCACCAATGGTCATATCGATCACGGCTATAATGGCCTTTGGAGCGGTTATCAGACTACCGATCGTGATTATTATTACGAAAATGACGGAACAATTTTAGATATTTATTCCGAAAATGCCAATGGCCCGGATCCTTACACATTTACTTACTCAACCAACCAATGTGGTTCTTACAGCACAGAAGGAAACTGCTACAACAGGGAGCACGTAGTACCTCAGAGCTTATTCAACAGCAACTCTCCTATGGTTGCAGATATTCATTTCATTAGAGCTACTGATGGAAAAGTAAATGGAATGAGATCTAACTATCCTTACGGAAAAGTAGGTACAGCATCTTTCACTTCTTTAAACGGATCTAAGCTTGGAACCTCCGTTTCGCCCGGATATTCAGGAACTGTTTTTGAACCTGTTGATGCCTTTAAAGGAGATGTGGCAAGAATGATTTTTTATTTTGTAACACGATATGAAACGCAGCTTTCCGGATTTAGTTCTGGAAATATGTTGGGAAGCTCAGCTTTTCCGGGTCTTCAAACCTGGGAACTTAATCAACTACTAGCCTGGAATGCATTAGATCCTGTTTCTCCTGCAGAAATCGGAAGAAATAATGCTTCTTATATTTATCAGGGAAACAGAAACCCTTACATTGATCATCCTGAATATGTTGATCAGATTTGGGGAACACCAGTTGTTGATACCCAGGCTCCGACAGCACCAACTAATTTAGTCGCGAATAACCCTACCAGCAATTCAATTTCTTTAAGCTGGACGGCAGCTACAGACAACATAGGAGTAACGGGTTATGATATTTATTTTTCAAACGGAGCTTTTTATGCTACTGTTACAGGAACCACAGCAACAGTTCAGGGATTAAATCCTTCTACAACTTATACATTCTATGTTATTGCCAAAGATGCCGCTGGGAACTCATCGCCACAAAGTAACAATGCAACAGAAACAACTCTTGCAGGGCAACCGGGCGGAGGAAGCTGTGGCACCGAAGATTTCAGCAATATTCCTGCAGCTTCTTCAAGCTATGCAAACCAAACCTGGACCAATAACTCCATTACATGGAATGCAACCGATGCAAGAACAGACCAAACCATTACAGGAAAAGCTATTACGATAAGAGACGGCTATTTGCTAAGCTCTACCCTTTCCGGCGGAATCCAAAGCTTAACTGTAAAAACCCAGTTGAAATTTACTGGTTCTGATGGTGCTTTAAATCTATTAGTAAATGGTGTTCAGGTAGGAACAATTCCTTACAGCGCAACAGTAGGAACTTATACCATCAACAACATCAATATAAGCGGTAACGTTACCATAAAATTAGTCAATCCTATTTCAGGGAATAGAGTGGCTATTGATGATTTAAGCTGGACGTGCTACACTAGCCTGGCGACTTCAGAAACTTCAAAAGATAACACATTCGGAATTTATCCTAATCCTGTTAAAAACAATGAGCTTTTTGTAAAAGGCGAAAACATTAATAAGATCACTAAAGCAGAAATCATTGATCTTTCAGGAAAGCTTATTCAGGTGATTCACCATCCGTTTAAAAATTCTAACAAGATAGATCTTAAAAACCTGTCAAAAGGAGTTTACTTATTAAAAACAGATATAAATACCACAAAATTTATTGTGGAGTAAATACAAAAATTTAATTTATAAAAGGCCGAAAATTTCGGTCTTTTTTTTATTTTTGAAATATGATTTCCAATAAAAAATTAGGTTTAATAGGACGCAACATCTCTTATTCTTTTTCAAAAAAGTTCTTTGAAGATAAATTTCAGAAACTAATGCTAAAAGACTTTTCTTATAGCATTTTTGATTTAAATGAGATACACGAGGTTGAACAGCTATTTTCTACCTCTGATCTTTTAGGATTTAATGTAACCATTCCTTACAAAGAAAAAATCATTGATTACCTGGATGAATTGAGTGACGAAGCTCAGAAAATAGGAGCTGTTAACTGTGTCTTAATTCAGGATGGAAAAAAAACAGGATACAATACTGATGCTTTCGGATTTGAAAAAACCTTGCTTCTTCATAAAAAGCCACATCAAAACGCTGCGCTTATCCTAGGTAATGGAGGAGCCGCGAAAGCCGTTCAATATGTTTTAAACAAACATGGAATCAGTTCTATTACCGTTTCCAGAAGCACGGAAATTAATTTTGATAACCTGGATCAGGCAACCGTTGAAAATCATCCTATTATTATTCAATGTACTCCTGTAGGAACTTTCCCGAATGTAGAAGACTGCCTCAAATTTCCTTTTGAAGGACTATCTAAAAATCATCTGGTTATTGACTTAATTTACAATCCAAATTATACCCAATTCATCATCAACGCCTCTGAAAAAGGAGCAAAAACAGTGAATGGATATTATATGCTGGAACAGCAGGCAGAAAAAGCCTGGGAAATTTGGAATTTTCAAAAAAAATAACATAAATTAGTGTTTTAATTGGCTTTTTGCTATATTTAAAGGATATTAATGCCACTCACATAAAAGACTTGCTATGACTACAGAAAACAACCTTTCTGAAAACGAAGAAAAGAAAAATGCTCAAGAAGTATCTCAACAGAACCCGTCAGAAGAAACCGTTTCTTCTCATGAGCCTCCTCATGATGAAGACACAGATTCTGTAGAAGATCAGGAAGAAGAAGTTGAAATTTCTTTAGCGGACGCTTTAAAGGAAATGGAAAAAATCATCAACACTCCCAATGCTGGTGAGAATTTTAAAAAATTCAACCTTCTGAAAGAAAAAGCAAGTCACTATATTCATGATGAAGTAGAAGATAAAAAACATGAATATGTAGAAGCAGGAAATGCTCCTGAAAATTTCAGTTACGAGCATCCTCTGCAATCTAAACTTTCTGCTTTGGTCAACATCTTCAAAGAAAAACATGATTCTTACCAAAAAGGTCAGGAAGAGGAGCAAAAGAAAAGCCTGGAGCAACGCCAGAATATCATTGAAAGACTTAAAAATCTATATACCAATTCAGAACCGGGAACCAACCTTTTCAAATCAATCCGTGAAATAAAAGAGGAATGGTCTAAAGCCGGGCAGGTTGCAAAATCCGAATTTAAAATTCTTAACAACAATTATTTCCACCATCTGAACCAGTTTTATCAGATGCTGGATTTGAATAAAGAGTTTCTTGAGCAGGAATACAGCCATAATCTTGAGAAAAGACAGCATATCATAGAACGCGCAAAAGAGCTGGAAAATGAACCTGTGATTCAGAAAGCATTGAATGAACTTCAGTATCTTCATAAACTTTGGAAAGAAGAAGCCGAACCGGTTGCAGAAGAATTCCGTGAAAAAACCTGGGAAGAATTTAAAGAAATTTCTAACAAAATACACGAGAGAAAATCTGAACTTTCTGCTGCAATAGAATCTGAACAAAGCATCAATCTGGAGAAAAAGAACCAGATCATCGCTGAAATTAAGAAGCTTTCAGAACCAGCAGAAGCTCCTAATCATAATTACTGGCAAAATGCTATCCGAAGAGTTGAAGATCTTCGTTCAGAATTTTTGAAAACCGGAAGTGTTCCAAGAAAGCTTTCCAATCAGAACTGGACTGATTTCAAAACAACACTGAGAAACTTCAACACAACGAAGAACAATTATTACAAATCATTAAAAGGATCTCAGCAAAGTCATCTGGAAGAAAAATTAAAGCTTATCCAGACTGCTAAAGACAATATGAACAATGAAGAGTGGGACATTGCAGTACCATTATTCAAAAAGCTTCAGGAAGACTGGAAAAAAATTGGCCACGTTCCTAAAAGTATGACCAATAAGATCTGGGATGAATTCCGTGATGCTTGTAATACATTCTTTAACAACTACAGAGAAAAAAGTAATACCTCTACAGATAACTGGAAAGAGAATTACAAACATAAAAAAGAACTTCTTGATGAGTTGAAAACCATCACTAATGAAGATGGCAGCATCGAAAAGATTGAGGCGATTAAAACCGCCTGGAATAATATAGGAAAAGTGCCTAGAGAAAAAATCTCTATCAATTCCGAGTTCAACAAAACGCTGAGAGAAAAGCTAAAACTGAATAAAATCAACGAATTAGAACTTAAAGAAGAAGGTCTTTCTGAAAACCAATTAACCGACAAAGCAAGAAAAATTAAGAGTCAAATCTCTGATCTTGAGGCAGAAATCGTAAAACTGGAAAACAATTTAGCGTTCTTTAATAAACCATCGAGAGAAAATCCTTTATTAAAAGATACTTTCGATACTATTGATGAGAAAAAAGCTCATTTAGAAACCTTAAGACAGAATCTTCACAGCATAATCGCAGGAGAATAAACTTATAAAAAATCTAAAAAGCGGAGCCAAATAATTTGTCTTCGCTTTTTTCTTTCCTATGCAAGACGAATTTTATATCAGAAGATGTATTGAGCTTGCCCAAAAAGCAATCGGCAATACCTATCCGAACCCTTTAGTGGGAAGTGTAATTGTTCATAATGAAAAAATCATTGGTGAAGGCTACCATCATAAAGCAGGAGAACCTCATGCAGAAATTAATGCCATCAATTCCGTTAAAGATAAAAGTTTAATTCCCGAATCTACCATTTACGTTTCTCTGGAGCCTTGTGCACATTATGGAAAAACTCCACCTTGTGCTTTAAAGATTAAAGAGCTGGGTTTCAAAAAAGTAGTGATAGGCGCAATGGATTCCCATGACAAAGTGAACGGAAAAGGGAAAAAGATCATCCAAGATGCAGGCATTGAAGTCGTTTCCGGAATTTTAGAAAATGAGTGTATTGAGCTGAATAAACGATTTTTTACCTATCATGAAAAGAAAAGATCTTATATTATTTTAAAATGGGCAGAATCCGGAGACGGTTTTCTGGATAAAGATTTCAAACCCACCTCTATCTCGAATACTTTAGTCAATCAATTCGTTCATCAGTTAAGAGCCGATGAACATGCTATTCTAGTCGGAACACAAACCGCTTTAAACGACAATCCCAGCTTAACAGTAAGAAACGTAAAGGGTGTGAATCCTGTAAGAGTCTTAATTGATTTTGATTTGAAAGTACCTCAGGATTTCAGTATTTACAACAATCAGGCTAAAACCTTAATTTTCAATTCTATAAAAGAAGAAAGCAAAGAGAATATTCATTTTATTAGAATTGAAAAAGAAAATTTCCTACACGATTTAATGAGCTCCTTGTATAAAGAACAGATTCAGTCTGTTATTATTGAAGGGGGAAGGTTTACGTTACAGCAATTTATTGATGAAAATCTTTGGGATGAGGCTATTGTTATTAAAAGTGGAGATCTAAAGCTGGGGAATGGAACTCAGGCTCCTAATTTTAAATTTAAACCTTATAAAACTGAAAATTTCAGAGACAATAAAATCTATTATTTCGCTCAATAAAAAGTCACCATTATTGGAATTTTATTTTTATATTAGATATGAAAAAAATATTTTATGAAAAATTTAAAAAAAATTTCAAGAAGTGATTTAAAACAAATTGTTGGCGGTGAGTGGGGAGATCCAGGCGGATTAGGAGATTTCGGTCCTGAACCATGTGGTGGATCATGGTCCGCCAGTATGGGACCTCGATGCCAATGTATAGCTATGGGTGGTACTTGGGCTTGCGACAAATGCATCACAGATAGCCGAGACAGAATTATTTTAGCAATAACAAATACTTGTGAGCAATTCAATAACTGGCCGTAGATCTAACATCAAAACTATTATTAAATGTCGCTGATAGGCGACATTTTTAATATAAAACTATTAAAATTATATTCCATTCTATATTTTTGCATACTCAATGATATACGAATATAAAACCATAGAAAAGCCTGTCGAGAATACCTTATTAAAGGAAAAAGGAAGCAAATTTATTGGGTTTGCTTTTCCTGTGAACAATGAAGAAGAACTAAAAAATGCTTTAGAAAAGATCCGTGCAAAACATCCGAAAGCAACACATCATTGCTATGCCTTCAGAATGGGCCTTAACGGTGAAAACTATCGTGCCAACGATGACGGAGAACCTTCCGGAAGTGCAGGTTTACCGATTTACAATCAATTACTCGCAAATGAAATCACCAATGTCTTGGTTATATCCGTTCGTTATTACGGAGGTACAAAACTGGGAGTATCAGGATTGGTAAAAGCCTATAAAGAATCGGCAAAAATTACATTGGAAGAAGCCAATATCATTACTAAAGAATTAGAAATAGAAATCGAAATTCAGTTTCAATTTAGCCAGCAAAACACCATCTTTACCCTACTTTCAAAATTTGATGCTAAAGTTTTGAATTTTGACACTCAGGAAAATTGTATTCTTACAGCTTCGTTAAAAATAGCCCAAAAAGAAAACATCTCGGACAAATTGTCCGAGATGCAGTATGTTTCTTTTAAATTTAAAGAATAATTAATCCCTTCTTCCGCCCATAAATAGGGATAACCAGTAGAGAAGCTGTGCCAGCGAACCGATAGCCGCCACCACATAGGTTCTTGCCGCCCATTTTAAGCTATCCTGTACTCCGACATATTCTTCTGAAGTAACAGTTCCTGTATCTTTCAGCCATTTCATTGCTCTGTTGCTTGCATCGTATTCCACAGGAAGTGTCACAAACGCAAACAAAGTTGTAAAAGCAAACATCAGTACCCCAATTCCTAACACCAGTCTATTTCCTGTTGGATTCTCAATAGTACGTGTCGCAGCCATGATCATAATCCCGGCAATCAGAACAAACTGCATCAGATTAGAACTTATACTTACCACAGGAACCAATTTGGATCGTAACTGAAGCATAGAATATCCTTTAGCATGCTGAACTGCGTGACCGCATTCATGTGCAGCAACCGCTGCAGCAGCTGCATTTCTCTGCATATAAACACCTTCAGAAAGATTTACTGTTTTATTTTCCGGATTGTAGTGATCCGTTAATTGCCCAGGAACTGAAATTACCTGAACATCCGTGATCCCGTTATCTCTTAACATCTTCTCCGCAACTTCCTTTCCTGAAAGCCCGTTGCGAAGATGTACATTGGAATAATATGCAAATTTTGATTTCAATCTCGATGAAACCCACCAGCTTACGAGCATCGAAATACCGATAATTATATAATAACCGTAGTAACCTATCATTTTATTAGATTTTAAATGTGTTTTTTTTACTATTTTGATGTAAAAACTGTGCCAAAGTATTGTATTTAATTAATTATATTTGTCTGTCTAATTAGCGTCATACATTATGTCGAAAGTCTCCATTATTGAAGTAAAAAATCCGGATCAGATAAAGAAATTTGTCCGTTTTCCGATGGATTTATATAAAAGCAACCCTTATTATGTTCCGGCATTCATCAATGATGAGGTTAACGTTTGGAATCCCAAGCAAAATCCTGCTCTTCAATACTCCGAAGCCAAACAGTTTTTAGCTTATAAAAACAATACAATTGTCGGCAGAATTGCTGTAATTATCAACCACAAAGAAGAAAAAGAACTGGGAATCAGAAAAGTCCGTTTCGGGTGGATCGATTTTATTGATGATGAGGAAGTTTCGCAGGCGTTAATTCAGACGGCTGTAGATTTTGCCAAAGAAAAAAATATTGACACTATTGAAGGACCAATGGGCTTCACCAATCTGGACAAAGCAGGAATGCTGACATTAGGTTTTGACAAATTGGCAACAATGATCGGAATTTACAATAGTGAGTATTATCCGAAGCATCTTGAAAAATTAGGATTGGTAAAAGAAAAAGAATGGGTGGAATTTGAAATCATCTTTCCCGATACTTTACCTGAAAAAATCTATAAATTCAACGAATTGATTTCTCAGAAATATCATCTGAAAGTTTTAAGATTTAAAACAAAACAAGAAATCTTACCTTATGCGGATGCCATGTTTGATCTTCTGGATGAAACTTACAAACATCTTTCGACATACACTCCTATTTCGGACGAACAGAGAAAAACATATAAGGAAAAATACTTTCCTCTTTTGGATAAGGACTTCATTATTTGTATCGTAGACGAAAACAATCACCTGATTTCGTTTGCCATCACAATGCCTTCTTATTCTAAAGCATTACAAAAATCGAAAGGAAAATTACTTCCTTTCGGATGGTGGCATTTCCTGAAAGCCGGGAAGAAAAACGACAGGGCAAACTTCTATCTGATCGGAATTCATCCAGATTACCAAAGACGCGGTGTAACTTCGATTATTTTTAAAGAAATCTGGGATGTTTTTAACAAAAAAGGGGTAAAATTTCTTGAAACCAATCCCGAACTGGAAGAAAATAAAAGCATTCAGCTCTTGTGGCAGGATTACAACCCCGTAAATCACAAAAGGAGAAGAACCTATTCACTAAATATTAGTAATAATAAAGGCTAATTTCTTACCCTAACATTTTAATATCTTTCCATGAAGCCACACCTCATTATTTTCGCCATTTTAATTGCAGGATTTATTGTTTATAATTTCTTTTTTAAAATAGAAGACGATAGAACAAACACCGTAGTTAACATAATGTATGCAAGTGTTTTATTTGGGTATATTTCATTTATGGCATTTTCTCTTCTTAAAAAAATGAAAAAATAATCACTATTTTTATTGATTCTAAATTACCAATTTTCTCTATTTTCATCCTATTTTAAAGCTGATAAATTTCATGCTTTCTTGTTTATTCGCTAAATTTGCAAATTGAGATAATAATGCAAAAATGAATTTACCTGAAAGTTATATTCCAATCCTTTTACAGGCAGGTGTTGCGATAGGTTTCGTAGCCATTTCTTTGCTTGGAGCGCATTTTTTAGGTCCAAAACAGAAAAAAGGAAATTCTGTAAAAAACCAAAGCTGGGAATGTGGAGTCCCGGTAGAAGGAAATGCAAGAACACCGTTTTCCATCAAATATTTTTTGACAGCGGTATTATTCGTACTATTCGATATTGAAATCGTATTTTTTTATCCATATGCAGTTAACTTCAGAGAATTCGGAATGGAAGGATTCCTGGCGGTACTTACATTTGTGGCGATTTTCTTTATGGCATTTTTCTATGTCTGGAAACGCGGCGCATTAGATTGGGATAAATAAAAGAAATTATAAATTTTAAATTACAAATTTTAGATGGTGATTTTAATTAAGGTTAACATTAACAATAATTTAGAATCTAAAATTTAAAATCTAAAATCTACTAAAATGTCAGATAACAAACCAGTAATAAGAACAGATGCACCTGCTCCGGAAGGATTTGAAGGAGAAGGGTTTTTCGCAACGAAACTGAGCAGTGTAATCGGGATGGCTAGAAAATTTTCTCTTTGGCCGTTGCCTTTTGCAACCTCTTGTTGTGGTATCGAGTTTATGGCTACCCTGAACCCTACGTATGATGCTTCAAGATTTGGTATGGAAAGAAACTCTTTCTCACCAAGACAAGCAGATATGCTGATGGTTTGCGGAACTATATCTAAGAAATTAGGACCTGTCCTAAAAGAAGTGTACACTCAAATGGCAGAGCCGAAATGGGTGGTAGCAGTGGGAGCTTGTGCTTCCAGCGGTGGTATTTTTGATACATATTCTGTATTACAGGGTATTGATAAAATTATTCCTGTGGACGTTTATGTTCCAGGATGTCCTCCAAGACCGGAGCAGATTATCGAAGGCGTAATGCAGGTTCAGGCTTTGGCAGAAAGCGAAAGCATCAGAAGAAGAGATATGCCTGAATACCAGAAATTATTAGATTCTTACAACATAAGCAACTAACGGAAATGACAAACGAATTTGTATTAGAAGCAATCACAAGAGAATTTCCGGAGTCTGTAATCGCGAGTTCTGAGCCATATGGAATGCTCACAATTGAGGTGAAGAAAGAAGATTTGAAGAAAATCGTTCATTATCTTAAAGATTCATCATTAGAAATCAATTTCCTTACAGATGTTTGTGGAATCCATTACCCTGAATTCCCGGAAAAGGAAATCGGCGTAGTTTATCATTTACATAATATGATGACTAACTTCAGATTGCGTCTGAAAATCTTTATGTCCAGAGAAAATATCGAAGTGGATTCTTTAGTGGAATTGTACGCCGGAGCTAACTGGATGGAAAGAGAAACTTATGATTTCTTCGGAATTAAATTTAAAGGCCATCCGGATCTTAGACCTATTTTAAATATGGAAGATCTTGGATACCACCCGATGTTGAAGGAATATCGTTTGGAAGACGGAACCAGAACCGACAAGAACGATAGCATGTTCGGAAGATAATAGCGGAAGGCAATTAGCCAAAAGCAAATAGCTAAAAGCAAACATTATGAAAGATAACTCATTATCTAATATACTTAACCAGTACGACAGTAAGGAGCAAATTGACGGACAATTATATACCCTCAATTTAGGACCAACCCACCCTGCAACACACGGGATTTTCCAGAATATCTTAACGATGGACGGGGAAAGAATCCTTCATGCAGAGCAAACCGTGGGATATATCCACAGAGCATTTGAGAAAATTTCTGAAAGAAGAAACTATTCTCAGATCACTACCCTTACCGACCGTATGAATTACTGTTCTGCTCCAATCAATAACTTAGGTTGGCATATGACAGTAGAGAAGCTAATTGGTGTTGAAGTTCCAAAGCGTGTAGATTATATGCGTGTAATTTTGATGGAATTAGCAAGAATCGGGGATCACCTTATCTGTAACGGGGTAACGGGAATGGACTCCGGAGCAATTACCGGTCTTACCTATATGTTTATAGAAAGAGAGCGTATTTATGATATGTACGAGCAGATCTGCGGAGCGAGAATGACGACCAATATGGGAAGAATCGGAGGTTTTGAAAGAGATTTCACACCCAAATTCCATGAATTGATTAAGGATTTCCTTAAAACCTTCCCTCCAAGATTCAAAGAATTTTGTACTTTATTAGAAAGAAACAGAATTTTCATGGACAGAACCATCGGAGCAGGAGCAATTTCTGCAGAAAGAGCATTAAGCTATGGTTTCACAGGTCCGAACTTACGTGCAGCAGGTGTAGATTATGACGTGAGAGTTGCACAGCCTTATTCTTCTTACCAAGATTTCGACTTCATTATTCCTGTGGGAACATCGGGAGATACTTACGACCGTTTCATGGTTCGTCAACAAGAGATCTGGGAATCAATCAAAATCATTAAACAAGCATACGAAAATCTTCCTGAAGGACCATTCCACGCGGATGTCCCTGATTTCTATCTTCCTGAAAAAGCAGATGTTTATCAGAAAATGGAAGCATTGATCTACCATTTCAAAATCGTAATGGGAGAAACAGATGTGCCTAAAGGTGAAGTTTATCACGCTGTAGAAGGTGGTAACGGAGAATTAGGTTTCTATCTAGTGAGTGATGGCGGTAGAAGCCCTTACAGACTGCACTTCAGAAGACCATGTTTTATCTACTACCAGGCGTATCCTGAGATGATTACAGGTTCTGTAATTTCCGATGCGATCGTAACCATGTGTAGTATGAATATTATTGCGGGAGAATTAGACGCATAAAAAAATTATAGATTTTGGATTATACATTTTAGATTAATCCAAACTCCATATAAAAATTGAAATTTTTTAGAATTTAAAATCTAAAATTCAAAATTTAAAATTTAAAAAAGTGAGCGAAACAATAGCTTTTAAACCGGAAAGTTTAGCACAGGTACACAAAATTATCGCAAGATATCCTGAAGGAAGACAAAAGTCTGCTCTTATTCCTGTTTTGCATTTAGCGCAGAAAGAATTCGGAGGATGGTTAGATGTTCCTGTGATGGATTATGTAGCGGAATTATTAAGTATTAAGCCAATTGAAGTATATGAAGTAGCAACGTTCTATACCATGTTCAATATGAAACCGGTTGGCAAATACGTTCTTGAAGTTTGCAGAACCGGACCTTGTATGGTTTCAGGAAGTGAAAAAATCCTTGATCATATCAGGACAAAACTGAATATTAAGGACGGACAGACTACTGAAGACGGTATGTTCACATTAAAACCTGCTGAATGTCTTGGAGCTTGCGGATATGCTCCGATGATGCAGTTGGGAAAATTCTTTCATGAAAATTTAACGATAGAAAAAGTTGATGAAATCCTTGATCTTTGCAGAGAAGGACAAATCGCTTTGGATTAATTAAAATATACAATGAGTAAAAAACTTTTACTTAAAAACGCACATATAGAAGGCATCCGCTACTTCGAAACATACCGAAAGAATGGTGGTTACGAAGCTGCTGAGAAAGCCTTGAAAATGACACCCGACGAAATTCTTGAAGAAGTAAAAGCTTCCGGACTTCGTGGACGTGGTGGAGCAGGATTCCCAACCGGGATGAAATGGAGCTTTCTGGCAAAACCGGAAGGCGTTCCAAGACACCTGGTCGTAAATGCTGATGAATCTGAACCGGGAACTTTCAAAGACAGATATCTGATGGAGTTTCTTCCTCATTTATTGATCGAAGGGATGCTGATTTCATCTTACTGTTTGGGTTCAAACGTTTCTTATATCTACATCCGTGGAGAATATTCCTGGATTCCGGATATTTTGGAAGAAGCGATTGAAGAAGCTAAAGCGGCAGGATTTTTAGGTAAAAATATTTTAGGAACCGGTTTCGATTGCGAAATTTACGTTCAAAGAGGTGGTGGAGCTTACATCTGCGGTGAAGAAACTGCATTGCTTGAATCTCTTGAAGGTAAAAGAGGAAATCCGAGACTGAAACCGCCATTCCCGGCTGTAAAAGGGCTTTGGGAAAGACCAACGGTAGTCAATAATGTTGAATCTATCGCGGCAGTGGTTCCAATCATTGATATTACAGGAGCTGAATACGCTAAAATCGGTGTGGGAAGATCTACAGGTACGAAATTAATTTCTGCTTGTGGGAACATCAACAAACCGGGGGTTTATGAAATCGACATGACAATTACGGTTGAAGAATTCATTTACTCTGAAGAATATTGCGGCGGTATCAAAGACGGAAAAAGATTAAAGGCTTGTATCCCTGGAGGAAGCTCAGTTCCGATCGTTCCAGCCAATTTATTACTGAAAACTGTAAACGGAGAACCAAGATATATGAACTATGAATCATTGGCAGACGGTGGTTTCGCTACCGGTACCATGATGGGTTCAGGAGGTTTCATCGTATTGGATGAAGATCAGTGTATCGTAGAACATACCATGACTTTGGCGAGATTCTATAATCACGAAAGTTGCGGACAATGTACTCCTTGCCGTGAAGGAACGGGATGGATGTACAAGATTTTAAAGAAAATCGAGAAAGGAGAAGGAAAAATGGAAGATATAGATCTGCTTTGGGATATCCAGAGAAAGATCGAAGGAAACACGATTTGTCCATTGGGTGATGCAGCAGCTTGGCCTGTTGCAGCAGCTATTCGTCACTTCAGAGATGAATTCGAATGGCACATTAAAAACCCGGAGTTGTCACAAACTCAAAATTACGGATTAGCACATTATGCAGATCCAATTCCTGCTGTTGAAAACAATGCTTAGAATGAAAAATTTATTGGTAGCCGGCATATTGATGTCGGGGATTGCCTTTGGACAAGTCAAAAAGGATACATTAGAAAGGGAATATAAATTGGAGGCGACTCCATATAAAGTTGAAAAGAAAGAAAAGCCTCTTCCTTTAAGTAAAAAAGGTCAGATGTTCGCTTTCTTTGGTTGGAACAGAGGAGCTTTTAGTAACTCTGACATTCATTTCAGTGGAAACGGTTATGATTTTCAGCTGAATAATGTAGCTGCAAGAGATAAACCTACCAAATTTGGAATCGTTTATTTTGATCCAAGCTGGTTTACGGTGACGCAATATAATTTCAGAATAGGATATTTTATTAAAGATAATTTAGCCCTTGTTCTTGGAATTGACCATATGAAATATGTAATGAAACAAAATCAGACGGTTGACTTTTCAGGATATATTTCAGATCCGAAATATGCAGCAATGGTGCAGAACGGACAGGTAAATTTAGCTGATGAACAGTTCCTTACTTTTGAGCATACAGATGGACTTAATTATGAGAACTTAGGTCTTGAGAAATATAAGAATCTTGTTCATAAAAAGAATATAGATTTGGTATGGTCTTATGGAGCCGGATTAGGAGTAATGTTCCCGAAAAGTAATATCAAGCTTTTTGGAAATGAAAGAAGCGACCGTTTTCACGTTGCAGGTATGGGAGCCGATCTTAGATCAAGTTTAAACATGGTTTTCTGGAAAAACTGGATGTTGAGAGCAGAAGTAAAAGCCGGATATATCAATATGTGGGATATTAAAACCACATTAAACAATAAACCGGATAAAGCTCGCCAGGATTTTGTTTTCGGACAAGCACTTGCAGGAATCGGATATACATTCAATACAAAAAAGTATAATTAAAATATAGCTTAGGTGCTAAAGGCATAAAAGCGAAAAGCATAGAATATGAGCGAAGAGGTTAAAAAATTCAAAATAACTATAGACGGACAGACTACTGAAGTTTTGCCTGGGACTTCTATTTTGGAAGCAGCAAGACAAATCGGTGGAAAATCTGTACCTCCTGCAATGTGCTACTACAGCAAATTGGAAACCAGTGGAGGTAGATGTAGAACTTGCCTGGTAGAAGTTTCTAAAGGATCTGAAGCAGATCCTCGTCCTATGCCAAAATTGGTTGCAAGCTGCAGAACCAACGTAATGGATGGTATGGAAGTAAAAAATCTTACTTCTGAAAAAGCTCAGGAAGGTAGAAAGGCTGTGACTGAGTTTTTATTGGTAAACCACCCGTTAGACTGTCCTATTTGTGATCAGGCTGGTGAATGTCATCTTCAGGATTTAGGATATGAACACGGTGTGGAAAATACAAGAACTGAATTCGAAAGAAATACTTACGAAGCTGATGATCTTGGTCCTCACATCAAATTGAACATGAACCGTTGTATTCTGTGTGCAAGATGTGTATTAGCAGCAAACCAGTTAACAGGAGAAAGAGAGCATGGAATTCTTTTCAGAGGAGATCACGCTGAAATTTCTACTTATTTAAATAAAGCTTTAGACAATGATTTCATCGGAAACGTGATCGACGTTTGTCCGGTAGGAGCATTAACAGACAGAACAGCCCGTTTTGCAAGCAGAGTTTGGTTTACAAAGCCAATGAATGCATCTTGCAAATGTGATAAGTGTTCAGGAAAAGCTGTAGTATGGATGAAAGGTGATGAAATTGTAAGAGTTACGGCGAGAAAAGACCAGTGGGGTGAAGTGGAAGAATTTATCTGCGATACTTGCCGTTTCGAAAGAAAAAACCTGAGTGACTGGAACATCGAAGGTCCGAGACACATCGACAGACATTCAGTGATTTCATTGAACCACTATGAGAAGCCTAAAGATGAGCTAAGAGTTTTAGACAATCCGATGGCTAAAGAAATCAGTGAAAAAGACGAAAAATAATTTGAAAATTTGATAATGAGTGAATTTGAAAATGAAAAGTTTTGCTTCCATCTTCAAACCTCTAATATCTAACATCTATAAAAATAAAAATGGATTTACTTACATTTAAACTTATACTTGTATTAGCACTTTTCCTGCTTTCGTTAACGATTGCGGCCTACTCTACCTGGGCAGAAAGAAAAGTTGCCTCTATCATGCAGGATAGAATTGGGCCTAACAGAGCTGGGCCTTTCGGATTGCTGCAGCCTCTTGCTGACGGTGGAAAGTTTTTCTTTAAAGAAGATTTTACACCTGCCAATGCAGAAAAATTCCTTTTCGTATTGGGGCCGGCTTTGGTAATGTTTATTTCATTAATTACAGGAGCGGTTATTCCTTGGGGTAAAAGTTTAAATATTGCAGGTACTTCTTATGATCTTCAGGTGGCTAACATCGATGTTGGTGTACTTTTCATCATCGGAATGGCTTCAATTGGAGTGTACGGAATTATGATCGGAGGTTGGGCTTCGAACAACAAATATTCATTATTAGGAGCTATCCGTGCTTCTTCTCAGATGATCTCTTACGAACTGGCGATGGGATTAGCTTTACTTTCTATCATTATGATGACGGGAAGTTTAGATTTAAAAGAAATTACAGCAAGCCAGACCAACGGAAAACTTTGGGGAGTTATTCCCTGGGTTTCAGGTCTTAACTGGAATATTTTCTACCAGCCGATCGCTTTCCTTGTTTTCATTGTAGCAGCTTTGGCAGAAACAAACAGACACCCTTTCGATTTACCGGAATGTGAATCTGAATTGGTAACAGGATATTCTACAGAATACTCATCCATGAAATTAGGATTATATATGTTCGGTGAATACGTGAATATGTTTATTTCCAATGCATTTATGGTAGTGCTTTTCTTCGGAGGTTACAACTATCCGGGAATTGAATGGGTAACTCAACACTGGGGTGAAAACACAGCAGGTATCCTGAGTATTGTAGCATTCTTAACCAAAACGGTAATCGGAATTTTGATCTTTATGTGGATCAGATGGACACTTCCAAGATTTAGATATGACCAATTAATGCATTTGGGTTGGAAAACTTTAATCCCAATAGCATTGGTAAACTTGCTGGTTACAGGAGCTGTAATTTTAGCATTTGGAAATTAAAATTTAAAATTAATTAAGATAACGGACAAGATTAGTCTAAAATCTAATGTCTAACATCTAACATCTATAATTAAATGAAACTTACGAACAGATCAAAAGTTGTTTCTAATAAAGAAATGACCCTTGCTGAAAAAATCTACTTACCTGCGATTTTTACAGGAATGGGGATTACATTTAAGCATGCTGTAAGAACCGTATTGAAAGGTGCTCCCGCAGTATATTCGTATCCGGAAGTACAGAAACCGAGAGCAGATATCTGGAGAGGTCAGCACGTTTTGAAAAGAGACGAGGAAGGCAGAGAAAGATGTACCGCTTGCGGACTTTGTGCGGTGGCGTGCCCTGCAGAAGCAATTACAATGACTGCTGCTGAAAGAACTAAGGAAGAAAAAGATCTTTACAGAGAAGAAAAATATGCATCGGTATATGAAATCAATATGCTGAGATGTATCTTCTGTGGTATGTGTGAAGAAGCTTGTCCTAAATCTGCAATCTATCTTACCGACAGATTGGTAGACGTGGAAACCAACAGAGGTTCTTTCATTTACGGAAAAGATAAATTGGTTGAAAAAATAAATGAAAGGATTGATATCACTGAAAGACAATCCGAGAAACAAAAAAATGCGGTAAAATAATGGATCAGTTTTTATTTTTCTTGGTGGCGTTTTTAGCAGTGGCAAGTGCGGTATATTTCGTATTTGCGAGAAATCCTTTATATGCTATTTTGTCATTAATTGTTACGATGTTTTCTATTGCGGGTATGTACATCCTTCTGAATGCACAATTCCTTGCAATTATCCAGATTATTGTTTACGCCGGAGCGATCATGGTATTATTCCTTTATATCCTGATGATGCTTAACCTTAATAAACAAGACGAAAGTAAGAAGAACAATACTTTAAAATTTATTGGAGTTTTTACGGCCGGTCTTTTATTAATTGGTGTTCTAGGAGTATTCAGAGGAGTTCAGGACAACCATATTGCTGTTGAAAATGTAGACAGAGGTGTTGGTTTGACAAAAAATCTGGGTAGACTTTTGTTTAATGAATATGTTTTACCGTTTGAGCTTGCATCCATCCTTATTTTGGCAGGTATCGTAGGTGCGGTATTAATCGGTAAAAAAGATTTATAAAATTATGGGAGAAGTAAATACATTTATACAAAGCATCCCTCTGAATTATTTCATCATTCTTTCTTCAGTATTGTTCTGTTTGGGAGTGTTGGGAGTATTGTTGAGAAAAAATGCTATTGTTATTTTGGGTTGTGTTGAGCTTATGCTAAATTCTACGAACCTTTTATTGGCCGCATTTTCTGCGTACAAGGGTAACGGCGACGGACAACTTTTAGTTTTCTTCATTATGGTGGTTGCTGCTGCAGAAGTAGCGGTAGGTTTGGCAATTATTGCCATGCTGTATAGAAATACCCGTTCTGTTGATGTTAGTATATTTAATAAATTAAGAGGATAAGAATGGAGAATTTAGTATATGCAATAGTACTTTTACCACTTTTAGGGTTTCTTATTAACGGTCTTTTCGGAAAAAATCTTCCAAAAATTGTTGTAGGTAGCTTGGCTACGGCAATGGTTTTTGCATCTTTCTGCATCGCAGTGAGTATTTTCATGAATTTTAATTCTGAAAGTCAGCCTGTAATTGTAAAAGCTTTTGAATGGTTTAGAATAAACGGAGTTCAGATCAATTTCGGATTCCAGATTGATCAGTTATCATTAATGATGGTGATGATCATCACAGGGATCGGATCTTTAATTCACCTGTATTCTATCGGATATATGAGCCACGATAAAGGTTTCTATAAGTTTTTCACTTATCTGAACTTATTTATCTTCTCAATGTTATTATTAGTAATGGGAAGCAACTACCTAATCCTATTCATCGGATGGGAAGGTGTAGGATTGTGTTCTTACTTACTAATCGGATTCTGGTATACCAACGAAGAATATGGTAAAGCGGCAAGAAAAGCTTTCATCATGAACAGAATTGGTGACCTTGCGTTATTGATCGGTATTTTCATGATTGCCGGACAAACAAACGCTGTTGATTACCTTACGGTAGCAGAAAACGCAGGAAAATTTGAATTGGACGGAAGCGTAATTATCTTTATTACGGCGAGTTTATTTATCGGTGCAACGGGTAAATCTGCTCAGGTTCCGTTATATACATGGTTACCGGATGCGATGGCTGGTCCAACTCCAGTTTCTGCGTTAATTCACGCGGCAACGATGGTAACTGCGGGTATCTATTTAGTAGTAAGATCAAACTTCTTATTTACTTTAGCACCAACTGTTCAGGGAGGAATTTTATTCATCGGATTCTTAACGGCAGCTTTGGCCGGATTCTACGCATTACGTCAGAACGACATCAAAAAGGTATTGGCCTACTCTACTGTTTCACAGCTTGGATTTATGTTCATCGCTTTAGGTCTTGGAGCGTATACAACGGCAATGTTCCACGTAATGACACACGCTTTCTTCAAAGCATTATTGTTCTTGGGAGCAGGTTCCGTAATCCACGCAATGAGCAACGAACAGGATATGCGTTTCATGGGAGGTTTGAAAAAATACATTCCAATCACTCACGCAACTTTCCTAATCGGAACATTGGCTATTTCAGGATTCCCTCTATTATCAGGGATGATTTCAAAAGACGAAATTTTAGTAGCAGCCTTTGCTAAAAATCCAATCTATTGGGTATTATTATTCATTTTAGCGGCTATTACTGCAACCTATATGTTCAGATTGTACTATTTAACTTTCCATGGAGAGTTCAGAGGTACTGAAGATCAAAAACATCACTTACACGAAAGCCCGTCAAATATGACCTTACCATTGATCGTATTGGCTATTCTTTCTGTTGTAGGGGGATTAATTAACCTTCCTCACTTCATCGGTCACGGTCATTATGCAAAATTAATGGAGTGGTTGAAGCCGGTTCTTACTGAGGAAAGCTTTAAACAAATGGAAGCTACTCTTTCGGGGGTCCCGTTTGGTACTGAAATGATACTTTTAGGAGCAACAGTTCTAATGTTCTTCTGTGTTTGGTTCATCGTTAAAAATACTTACGTGAACAAGAAAAAACAGGCACTTCCTGAAGAACAATACACCAGATGGGAAAAACTGTCTGCTAAAAAATTATATGTTGACGAACTTTACAATGCATTAATTGTAAAAACTGTTGAAGGATTAGGACGCGGAGGAAAGATGTTTGATAAAGGTATTCTTGATCGTTTTGTAGACTTCGTAGGCGAAGGTGCCGAAGACAGCGGAAAAGCGATGAAGCGTATTCAGAACGGAAATGTTGAGAATTACATTTTGATCATGTCTTTAGCTGTAGGAATTATACTGATTGTTAACTTTATATTACAATAATGTCTGGTTTATTATTAACATTATTACTATTACCTCTAGTAGGTTCGGGATTAGTTTTTGCGTGGAAAGATAAATCCAGCAAATATTTGGCACTGGGAATTGCATTGGTTCAAATGCTTGTAACGTTCTACATCGCGGCGGATTTTGATTTTAATCCGACGGTAGACAGCGTATTGCAGCACGAGATCAACTACCCTTGGTCACAATTTATGAAAAGCTCTCTTCACTTCGGTATCGACGGGATGAGTTTGCTTCTTTTATTGCTGACTAATATTTTAACGCCAATCATTATTTTATCTTCTTTTAATGAAAATGTAAGTTACAGAAACACATTCTACGGTTTGATCCTGTTAATGCAATTCGGTCTTGTAGGAGTTTTCACTTCGCTTGACGGGCTATTGTTCTACATTTTCTGGGAAGTAACTTTGATTCCGATCTGGTTCATTGCCGGACTTTGGGGTCAGGAAAATAAAAGATTTGAATTCACTACGAAATTCTTCGTATATACATTCGTTGGGTCATTATTCATGTTAGCAGGATTGATTTATGTGTATAACAACTCTGCATCTTTTGCGCTGACAGATTTATATAATGCTCAACTGAACGAAACACAACAGACTGTGGTATTCTGGTTTATTTTCTTTGCTTTTGCAGTGAAGTTACCGGTATTCCCTTTCCATACTTGGCAACCGGATACCTATACCTATTCACCGACTCAGGGGTCGATGCTTTTATCGGGTATCATGCTTAAAATGGCAGTATATGGAGTTATGCGTTATTTATTACCAATCACTCCCCTTCCGATTGCAGGAGTTTCAGGGCAGATTGTAATTATTCTGGCGATTGTAGGAATTGTTCACGGAGCATTGATCGCGATCATTCAGACTGATATGAAGAGAATCATTGCCTATTCTTCTTTTTCTCACGTTGGATTGATGGTGGCAGGTATCTTCGCTTCTGCGGTAGTTACTTTAAGAGGAACTTTCACCATTGAAGGTGCTGAAGGAGCTTTGGTACAAACTTTTGCTCACGGTATCAACGTGGTAGGTTTATTCTACTGTTGTGATATTTTATACAAGAGATTTAAATCAAGAGACATCAGACAAATGGGAGGTTTGGCGAAAGTAGCTCCTAAGTTTGCTGTGTTGTTCCTGATCATTATATTAGGTTCAATGGGAGTTCCGTTGACTAATGGATTCATCGGGGAATTTATCCTGTTGAAATCTGTATATGATTTTAACGGATTGGCAGCGGTAATCG
Source organism: Chryseobacterium sp. Y16C (assembly GCF_022488405.1). Classification (NCBI taxonomy): domain Bacteria; kingdom Pseudomonadati; phylum Bacteroidota; class Flavobacteriia; order Flavobacteriales; family Weeksellaceae; genus Chryseobacterium; species Chryseobacterium sp. Y16C. Next base: position 3,801,913 of record NZ_CP092711.1, on the reverse strand, counting down.
CCGGTCTTACAGTAATCCTTGCGGCTGTATATTTATTGAGATTCTACGGAAAAGCAATGTTCGGCCAAGGTGATGACGCTGTTTTAAGCACAGTAAAAGATCTTTCTGCAGTAGAATTCTCTGTATTGGCAAGTTTAGCGGTTTTTGTGATTGTATTTGGTATTTTCCCACAACCGATAATCGAAATGGTGAATAGTTCGTTGAAGTTTATCTACCAATCAATGGTAAGCTAATTTGATATTTTAAGAAATGAGTGTTTTAATTATTGTTTTCCTAACGGCAGTTGTTGCGTTATTTTCAGGAGTTTTTGAACAAGGGAAATTCGCAAGATACATTGGGATTTTGGGATTAATCATCGCATTATGGGTAAGTTTCATGCCTGAATGTGCTTTCTTTGCACAGTACAGACATATGTATGACTATACCGGAAATACTGCGTTATTCACAAAAATATCAATCGTAACGACATTATTATTATTCTTTTTGGGAGGTTTTGCATTCAGCAACCACAGAAGCCACCAGTCAGAATTATATGCATTAATGCTTTTCGCACTGTGTGGCGGAATTATCCTTTTCGGATATCAAAACATGGTAACGCTATTCTTAGGAGTTGAAATCCTTTCTATTCCTTTATACGTAATGGCGGGAGCTAACAAAACAGATCTAAGATCAAACGAAGCTTCCATAAAATATTTCCTGATGGGGGCATTCGCAACAGGTTTCCTATTGTTTGGTATTGCATTCATCTACGGAAGTGTTGGAAGTTTTGATTTATATAAAATCCAGAATTTCGGAGTTTCAAATCCTCATGATGCCATGTTCATCTTGGGCGTATTATTGATTCTTTGTGCATTGGCATTCAAAGTAGCATTGGCACCTTTCCATATGTGGAGTCCTGATGTTTATTATGGAGCGCCTTCATTGATCACGGCTTTCATGGCGAGTGTTGTAAAGATCTCAGGATTCTTTGCTCTATTCAGATTAATGACAATCGGATTCGGTGGTGTTACCGCAGAATGGATCAATGTTTTCGGGGTATTCTTAATTATTACATTGCTTTTGGCAAACGTTATGGGACTTGCTCAGACGAATGCAAAAAGAATGTTGGCTTACTCTTCAGTTTCTCACGCAGGATACATCGGATTGGTATTCTTCGGAATGACAAGCCTTTCTACTTACAATTTGGCGTTCTATTTATTTGCTTATGCTTTGTCTACAGTAGGAGTTTTCATGTGCTTAATTTATGTTGAAAAACTAAAAAGAGAAACTTCTTTCGGAGCTTTCAAAGGGTTGGCAAAAACAGAACCTTTATTGGCAACTGTAGCGGCAATTTCTATGCTTTCAATGGCAGGAGTTCCGTTAACGGCTGGTTTCATGGGGAAATTTGCCTTATTCTCTCAGGCAATGAATTCTAATCATGGAGTTTTCCTCGTATTGGTAGCAGTTTTAGGATCTGCAGTTTCTATTGCGTACTATTTGAGATTGATCATTTCTATGTTCTTCTTCAAAGAAAGCACATTCAAATCTTCAGAGAAAGTAACCCTTACCTACAATATCGTTGGAATATTCGTTATCGCTTCGATCATTGTCTTAGGTGTTTTCCCTGATTTATTCGCAAGATTAGTAGGGTTCTAAAAACCTTAACATCATAAAATTTAAAAACCTTTCAATTTGTTTGAAAGGTTTTTTTGTTATTTTTTTATAAATTTCATTTTGAAAAGCTTTATTCTTTTAAATAAAACCAAATGATTACATATATAACGCTACAGGATGATACCTTAGAAAAAATTGCATCCGGTCTTAAAATCGAAAACCCAATATATCTCAGAGAATTCCACAATGCTCATTGTGCGAAACATGAACGGTTTTATACGGATTTAAAACCTGGACAATCTCTCCTGCTTCCATTTGGGAACGAAATTATAGAGCTCAACAAAAAGATTATTGAAAACGGAGATAGCTTATATTATCATCCTCCTCATGGAAAAATACCCTTTCAAATTCCTCTATTAAAAGGTAAATACAAGATCAATCACCAGAAGTTCCTGGGTGATGAACAATTAACAGATTATCAGTATCAGGTAGAACTTGCTTATATAAAATTGGAAAACAATTATCACGTTTTCAGCTTTCAAATGTCTGACTTTAAAAAAGAAGGAATAGAATCGGATACCAAAATGTCCAGTCTGGCAAAAGCATGTGTTGAAATTTTATATCCTTTACACATTAGTCTTAATGAAGAATTAGAAATTAAAGATATACACTTAACCAGTCCTGAAAATTTGATTAAAGATCACTTAGAGACCCTGAAAAGTTATTTTACAGATCAGTACTCCAATTCGTATATCAATCAAATGAAAAGGGTTGCAGAAAATAAAGAAGTTCTTTTAGAAAATCTCAAAAATACATTACCTGTCCATTTTCTGACGGGTGCTTTCTATAGAGCGACCTATGGTGACTGGACAGACTCACAAATCGATTATGATTTTATACCCTGGCTTACCAATGCCTCGCCTATTCGATTCGAAATCCAGAATACAATCCAGTCCAAAGAAAATAATACTGTTTTAAAAATTACCCAAAGTGGACGTTCATCGGATAATAGAAATATGGATCAGCTATATTCCAAGTCTTTTATTTTCGATGCAAAAGCTCCTTCAACAGAAAATGCTGTTGACTGCAGCCATATTGCAGAATACAGCTTTAACAGAACAGATTTATCTTTACAGAAAATAGAAGCCTCTTTCAATATATTTATTGACGATGTGACTGAAAAAGAAATCTTCAGTATGGAAAAACAGCAGAATTAATCAATATTATTTTTAAAATTGATAGTATTGATGAATAGTAAAGTTTTGAAAATGTAGTAATTCTACTACTTCTTTACGCTTATTTTTTTTATAGATTTATAGAACCAAATCAATATACACAAAATATGTCCGGTTCATCTCCACACGACGGAAAGCATTTCGTTGTACAAAAAGGGAAAGCCCAATGTAATCAGGGCAATCAATTTCCACAGTATAAAGTAACTTCTCACCAAAAACATTATTGGAACAATGAGAAGGGTGAAGCTGATTATTTAGCCGTTACAGAAGACGATGTACAGTTTACACCTCCGGGACCGAGCTTTGGGCAATGCAAATTAAAACCTTCATCAGGAGGATATCTTCCATGTGCATTTGCTCCTGCAGGAAAATGGCAGAAAACCTATGAGCAGGTAAAAATCATGGGCAAATCGTGTGTCACAGAACTCTCAGAACTTATGTGCACTACCGGCGGAAAAATTACAATAAAGGAACACGGGCAAACCGCCGCTATGAGTAATCAAAATGTTCAGAATGCAGACCCTCAGGAACAGCATAACATTAATCCTTTTGTGAATTTTAAAGAGTTCCAGAAGGAAAATAGTGATAATGAACTTGATGCAATTTAATCTCAAATTGTAATGTTATGTCAAAACAAGGTGTTTATAAAATTTCCGGGAATCCCCAACCCAAAATAGGAGAAACTGTAACCTATACCATTGATGAATGGTATCCGGCAACTCCTAAAGAAAAAAGAAATCCTGCATTGGTCACATGGCAGCTTTTTAAGAAAGCGGGTGGGAAATTTATCCCTACCAATATCAAAAAGAAAGGTGTCAGCAGTTTTACATTTCAAAATAATGCTTATCAGAATACCTACAGAATAGAAGCTTATCTTCATAAACCTGAAGGCAAGGCTCCAATGGCTCTTGAAGTACAGCCACAACCCGGCGATGTTCCAAGAATAAATGGCATCCAGTTAAAGTATGCTAATAATACTCCTGGAAATGTTTTCAATTTTACAGAAAAGCTTATTGCTGAAGCTCAATGTACAGGTTTAGAGGGAAAGTATCTTAAATTTACACTTTGGGAAGATGATGCTAAAAACAGTGGTCATAATGCCAAAAACTTACAGGTAGACAGTAAACCGGGAAAAGTAATAAATGGAGTAGCCAAATCAGAATTTACACTCACTTCAGCTTTGATGAAAAAAGCAATACAGGGTGAAACCGACGTAAAGCAACTGGAATTTTATGTCACCGTAGAATACTATGAAAATAAAAAGTATGCCTCAGAAAATGTAAACATCAATACTCCAAAAGAAATTTATCCTCCCGCCAAACCTCAACCCAAACCAGGTCTTCCAACTTCCCAACCTAAAGCTCCTGGTTCTCCGGCTGCCCAAAAAGGACAAAGCCAAAAAGAAAAAAACGGACTTATTGAAACCACTACAGAAGCTATTTCAGGAATTGTTTCAGAGATTGGAAAAAAAATTTATGATTGGGCGGAAGCGAAAGGAACAGTAAAAAAAGATCAAAAGCCCGCACCTCCTCCTCCATCAGAAAAAAGTCCTACGGTAGTAAATGCTGATACCAAAGCACCAAGCACTTGTATTTGCAAAGAACAATATAAAGATTTGATATGGGGAGGAAAAGTAAGCTGTGAGTTTAGAAAAAAAGTAGTTGAAATTGCCAAAAGGTTAGGAAAAGATCCCAATCTACTTATGGCCGGAATGGCACTAGAAACAGGAAAAAAGTTCTCTCCTACTGCCGGTAAGGGAACAAGCTATGTCGGACTGATACAATTTGGAGAATCTACAGCTAAATCTGTTGGTACTACCCAAGCAGAATTACTGAAGATGACAGCCATTCAACAGTTAGATTATGTAGAAAAGTATCTGGCGAAGAAAAAAGATAAAATAAACGCTCTTACAGATTTTTATTTATCTATCCTAATGCCAGTTGATGTAGGTAAAGGAAATCAACCTAATCATATAGTCTTTGATAACAAATATCCTCTTGCATATACCAAAAGTGGAAACCTAACTGATTTAAGCAAGTCAAGACATTATGGATATCGTCAAAATCCTGCATTCTATTTTGAAGGAAAAATTCATAAAAATATTAAAATAAAAAGAAGTAATGGGAAAACCGAAACTTTCCAAGAATTGTATGATGAAAAGAAAATATGGTTCGAAAATGGAGAGAAGCAATATGATGGAGAAGGGAAAACTTATATTTGGGAAATAGAAAAAAGTATTTCAAAATTTTATGAAGAAGGAAAGCAAAATAAAGTGAAATTTTTCGAGTGTAATAAAAGTGAACCTGCCACTACCCAACCTACTTTGGACAAAGGTACATGGAACGTCATAATCACAGAGAAATATACAGGAAGTAAATGTACCCACATAGAAAGAACTGAAGTTAGAAAAAATTGTAGAAGGGGAAAAATTGAAGTGTACGATCATAACCAAAAAATTGTCTTAACTTTTAACGACTGTTTATTGGAGGGAATTGCCGGTGAAGATCACATGAAAACCAATTCGGATGTTCCTTTTGGAGAGTTTCAGATCAATCAGAGCACTCCTTTTTATCAATCCAACAAAGAGAATAGAAAATCATATGGCCCCAATCCGAGACTTGTTTTTGAGCCTATCGCCGGAAACAAAGATGAAGCAGCAAAAAGTGGAAGATCTGCCATAAGAATTCACGGAGGACGCCAAGAAGGATATGAAGTTAAAACATTAAAAAGAACCCAAGGGTGTATAAGAGTTTGGGATGATGATGCAAAAGCTCTCTATGATTGGTGGGTAGATTTTAAGAAAAATAATCCCAATGTGAAGCCCGGTAAAGTAACTATAAAAAAATAATATGAAAAGTTTTATTAAATTTTTTCTTATCCTTTTTTTGCCTTTAATGATAAGTTGTAAGGACAAAATATCTGAAACATCAAAAAATACAACAGCTCCAATGAATATAAATGACAAATTAAAAGATGGAATCAATGTTTCCAATTCCTTTATTGAAGATTTAGATTTTAATAAATACAAGTATAACGGAGAATATATAGAACAAATAGAAGTCAGTTCTTTAGAAGACCAGTCCTTCAGAAATAGCTTTTTTCAATTTTTAGCCAGTAGAAATTTTGATCAGGGTCAATATGAACAGGTGTTTTTTATCAAGTTGTTACTCGTTCGGATACAACAATTGGATGATATAAGATCTTATTATTTTTTATCACTTATTTTTAAAGATCAGAACTTAGGATATTACCTTGAAGATTATGAACTTGATTTATTTCAGTTATTTCTCTATAAACCTTCTTATTTTATTATAGGAGAATATAAATACAAGCAAAATAAACTCGTTGATTATATCAACCAAAATCTTCCGCTGGCATTTCTGACCAATAAAGACTATTTTGATAAGAATATTGTAGATATTGATTTTCAAAAAGATGCCCTATTAATCAGTGAGGATGTTGTCAATAAATTCTCGATTCCAGACTTGAAAAAACGAATTGAGCAATGTGAAAAAATTGAAGCCATTTTTTCTCCATCTTATGATACTGGCTGGAAAAATAAAACAACAATGTATTATAATCTATACAGATATATCGATGATAATATTTTGAATAAACTTGATAAAAATGAACTATCCCTTTACAATATAAAATATAGACCGTTTTTTAAATCTTATATCATTAAAGGTGAAAATACAGAATATTTTATTCACGACAATGATGGGTATACCAACCTAAGGAAAGATAAAAATACATCTTCTGAAGTTTTAGAAAAAATAAACTCAGGAGAGCAAATAGAAGTTTTAGATCAATCTGGAGATTGGTGGCTTATTAAAACGAAAAATGGGAAGCAGGGTTATGTACATAAAAGTAGGATAAAATAGCTATAATATTATTTACATTTATGATCAGGCAATATTTTACTTTAGGAAATTCATTATATTTTTTAGTCAATCCCGAGAAAAATTAAATGCTTACAAAAAATTGAAATAATTATCCTAAACCTTGAAAAATATCTTACAACAATTTTTACTTCTAGTTATTTTTTCTACATTCTTCTATACAGGATGTAAGAAAGATAATAAGGTTAAAACTTCTATAAAAAAAGAAGAAAACAAAAACAATGAAATTAAAAATGCTAATGATCCGGTAATCGAATTCTTAAACAAAAAATACCAAGATCCGAAACCCATAATTCAGGACGCTCCAAATCCTTTTCCTACCTATACTTTTTCTGACAAAAAGCTTGGTGGTTTTTCAATTGATTACATTGGAAAAGCTAATGCTATTCAGTATTTCTGGAATGTGAAAAATGAAAATGGCTACTTTTCTAAATATCCCAATCCAGAAGATGCAGCTTATCAATCAGACAATATAAAAAAATTATTAAATACTAACGATTACTATATTATTGCTTCCTACCTTCCAAGCAAATATATTTCTTATATAGATAAAGAGTCTGACGAGTTTGACCTTAAGCCTGGTGCAAAAACTTCTTTTTATTTATATGAAAATGCTACATGGAGACTAATTAATGAAACAGAAACATCGAAAATTCCGGAAGATGTATTGGCTTTTGAAGTTGGTTTAATTCAGAAAGATAAATTCAACAGTATAAATAATAGTACTGAAAATTATGATGGTGCTCACTCTGTTTCAGTAGAAACAGAAGCTAACACGACCGGAATGGCATCTATTTCTTACAATTTTAATATAAAAAAGGGAGCAACCAATCTCTCATTAACGACCTATCATGAATCGAATTTATGTGACGGGAAATATTTTGCAATTGAAAAAAATAATATGCTAGAAGTATATTATGCTGATGATCAACTGTCCTGCATTTCAATAGATCCAAAATTTCACATTAAAAAAGAAGGTAAAAAGTTCTATATAAAAGGAGTTGGAGGAGAAGCTACATACAATCAGTGGATAATAATGAAATAAAGAATATTCACCGGCTTAAAGTAAAAGTTTAATAGCACAAGATCTCCTTTTTAATTATCACAATAACAATAGTCTTCATTTTTTATTGAACATATAAAACGTGATTTCATTTAATTTCAGATACATTCGTAAATCTCACATTTCTCTGGCTTTTCATCCCTGAAAAAATCTATTTTTTTCATAACTTTACTCTAAATTTCAGTTGTTGGCAAATCTTTATAAAAAAGACGCTCCATTTCAGGTTTACATATCATTCAAAAAGTATTTGGATGTGTTGGAACATATCCGTTATAATGACAGGTTAGAGTATCGTGCCAATTATGCCGAATCCCTAATCGAGAAGACCAACAATTTTCAGGAGCTGAAAAATGGCTTTCAGGATGTGTCATTACTAGACAAATATGAGGATATTATCAAGCTTTTACTAGCCGACCTGTTTCCTACCGGTTTAACGAATAATGAAATAAAAGCGGCAAGTATTCCGCTTTCCAATATTACGTTCAATTATACCGAGCGATTCAAAAATATTCTGAAAGAAGCAGGAAAAGATTTTGAAATTGAGCTCAGAAACATTGATGATGATGAGTTTTATGTTTTCTGCTGCTGTCTCATCTTACAGACCTATTTCAAAAGAGATATCAAGTCCACACTACCCTTTTATTATGATATTCCCAATAAACAGGGAATCATGAAACATTATAAAATTACGGTAAATTCCGATTTTTCGGAGGTTTATCCTACTCCTGATGCTCCAATTCCCCCGGATGCTGTTATAGATATGCTTTTGGAAAATCTGGATGATACTGCATTATGGAAAAAATATTTCCCTTCAAAATCATGGATATTAAGTGGGTTTACCATTATTTCTCTGGTAGACTGCACTTCAGAAGTGGCGTTATCGGATTTAAAATCAACCATGATTAAAATTGATCCGGAGAATCTTGTTCCTGATGAAAATCTGAAGGAAATTTTCAAATCTTATTTTGATGTTTCTGAGCTTAATTTCGGGTTAATGCTTTTCAACAAAAAAGAAAAAAGACTGGAAAATGTTCCGATCTATGAGAACGTCTTTACCAATCACATTCTCGATTTCTGGATCAATACTTTTGATCAGGAGGTTAGGGAAAGTACGTTCAATAATCTGAGTCATAATTCCAAACCTGTTGTTATTTCAAATGTTGACCATTTAGATCATGAAATAAAAAAACTCCCTTCCTTTAGTATTTTAAAAAATAATAATATCAACAGCTTCATGGTAATCCCTATCATGAAAGACAATGAACTTCTTGCAATTATGGAGTTTACTTCTCCTATAGCATACAGTTTCAACGGACTGAAGCTCAAAAAGCTTGAATTCTTTGCGGATATGATTCTTTTTTCTTTAAGCAGGTTTACTTTTGAAAGAAATAACCAGATTGAAGCCATTATTCAAAGAGAATATACTACAATCCATGATAGTGTAGTATGGAAATTCAGAAACGAGGCCGAAAAGTATTACAATGCCTTTTTAGGCCGGAAAATGTATACATTGAAGCAGATTTCGTTTAAAAATCTGACTCCGCTTTTTGGTTTTTCTGATATCCGTTCTTCGTCTGAAAAGCGTTATAATTTAATACTTGAAGATCTAAATGAACAGATAGAAAGTCTTCATGATCTTTTTTCGCTCATCAACTCAGATTCAGAAAAATATTTACTGGCATTAGATATTTTTGAAAACGAACTGAACAATGACATCAAAGCAGATACGGAGCAGCGTTTTCAAAGACTTTTAAGAGATGAAATCCATCCTTTTTTACAGGGAAAACTGGAAATAAAAGGTACTAAAGAAATAAAATCCAAAATTAAAGACTATTTCTCAAAAGTATTCGTTCAAAATCATCTTTTCTATAATCGCAGAAAAAATCTGGATGAATCCATCACATTGGTCAACAGAAAACTGGCAGATATTCTGGATGAAAACCAAATTAAGGCACAACAGATATTTCCTCATTACTACGAAAGATTTAAGTCTGATGGCGTTGAACATAACTTATATATTGGCAATACAATTGCTCCTGAACTTCATTATACCTCAAAAGTAGTCCACAGATTGAGATACTGGCAATTGAAGACCGTTTGTACGCTGGAACAGGAGTTTCAAAACTTCAAAACAAACCTGCCCGTTCCTTTGGATATAGCCTCTTTAATATTTGTGTATAACGAGAAAGTTGATATCCGTTTCAGAATGGATGAAAAACGTTTTGATATAGATGGTGCTTATAATTCGTATTATGAGATCGTTAAAAAGCGTTTGGATAAAGCTCATATCAAAGATTCCACCGAAAGGATTACTTGCCCGGGGAAAGTTACCATAGTCTATTTCGGAATGGAAAATCAAAAAGAATATTTGGATTACATCAGTAAATTACAGAAAAAAAATGTTCTTCACCATGATGTAGAATTTTTAAAAGTGGAAGATTTACAAGGAATTACAGGGCTTTTAGCATTAAGGGTTTCTATTCTTACCCAAAACATGATTAATCAATAAAATAGGAATCTGCTACCTTAAGCTCCTCTTGTGGAATTTCTGCCTGCTCAAAAATAGAAAACTCAATTGTTCTGCAAATAGTATTCAGGGCAAGGTCATTTTCTTCTTCACCAAAAGGTTCTGCAATTTCCTGAATAATCGCATCTAATGCGATAAAGGTATAACTTATCAAGCCAACAATCAGAGGCATCATCCAGCCCAATGTGTCAACCAATCCAAAAGGAAGCCAAAAACAGTAAAAATATACGGTACGATGCAGTAAAACACTATACGCAAAGGGTAATGGTGTATTATAAATTCTTTCACAACCTCCGGAAATACTCGAAAATTGATTCAACTGATGATCTAGCTGCGTTAAAACAATGGTATCAATATTTCCTTTTCTGTTCTGCTCTTTGATCCAGTCTGCAATAAACCCTAAAATAATACCGGGAATAAATTTTTTCCCATTCAGCTTTTCTACCTGCTCCGGAGAAAGCAGCCTCGAAAGATGCTCTGTCCCTGGTTTATTTCTTAACTGATAATTTAAAGACCAGCAAAAAGCAGAAATCATTCTTACAATTTTTTGTTTTTCCTCATTTTGTGGTCCATCTACCAAAGAGAAAATTTGACGGGTTAAAGACCGGGTTTCAATCACCAACAATCCCCAAAGTTTTCTTCCTTCCCAGTAACGGTCATAGCTTGCTGTGTTGCAAAATCCCATAAAGATAGCAAGAGCCAGCCCGATCAAAGTAAAAATTGTCGGATTCAGATGAACTTTATAATCAAAAATTTTTCCTTTGAAAAAATAGATGGCCAAAGAAAACAACGTGATGGTAAAAAGCTGAACAATAATTTTCTTTAATACAGAACCTCTCCATATAAAAAGCATTTTCAGCCAGTTGGTACGCTGTCTTACAATCATCAGTTTTTAAATTTAAAATAATAATTACAGTGAAAGAAAAGCATATCCGAAAGATAATACGGAAATGATAATTCCTGCCATAAAGATTTTATAGGTTATAGACAAAAGCCTGTATTTTCGGTCAAGTACTTTCCCCAGATAATATAAATCTTTTACCATCGAATCGTAAATGTAATCACGATCTTTGATCAAAATGTTCATCGCGCTCTGGTAATCATCGAAAATCATTCTATTAAAGTTACCAAAGAATAAAAGATTTACTTTTCGGTCTGCAACATCCTGCATGGTGAATCTTGCCTGCGTAACATTGGGCTTTGTAGATAAAATAGCAAATATAATCGTTAAAACAGCCGATAACAAAAGGATAAAGCTCGGAATGATCAAATGTGAGTTTTTAGGAGTATCCAGTTTGGGAACCAGTACAGAAAGACAAACCGAAATAATGATCGCATTTACAGACAATAAGATATTCGCTTTGCTGTCCGCAATATCACTCAGCCTTGTATGATTGCTCAAAGTTACTCTGAACAAAGTATCCACACTTCTGTCAGATTTAGGCTCTTTTTCTTTTTTATTTTCAGAACTCTCTTTTTTATTTTCCTTTCCTTCTTCTTTCTCCAACTTTTTCTCAATTTTCTTGATATTCTTCTCTTTTAAAGGCTGCCAAGCAGTTTTTGCATAGTCGGTATAGAATTTATGTTTATTCTTCAGCATTTCAAGATTTCCTGCATTCCATTCATCATTGGAAAAACATCTCACATTGGTAAGCTCCCATTCTTTTCTTAATGCATCAGAAATATCGTTATAATCGTGGCTTGCAAAATGGCTGCAATCCGAATCTTTTACAATTTGTTCCAGCAGATTCTGAGGTTCATACGTAATCTTGGTCGCTAAAATAAGCTTGGCAACATCCTCAATATAGTTTTCAGGATAATTTTCTTTTTTCAAAAAGTCTTTCATAATCTCGACTCCTTTTTCTTCATGGTTCTGTGCACATTCTATGTACCCCGTATCATGAAACCAAAGAGCAAGCAAAACTTTCTCCTGATCCTGTTCTGAAACCGGAGTATGCTTTAAGATTTCTTCGGCCTTGTTGACCGTATAGGTAGTATGAATAAAATTATGATAAAAATATACCGAAGATAACTTATCTTTGAATAAGATTTCAACATAATCTTTGGCTTTTTGTAAAATGCTCATCACTGAAATTTTGTTATTGTAAATTTATGAATTTATCCTTTAAAACTCATCTAAAAAATACGTCCGTTGTCGTAAGAACGGTATTATCTGCAGGAGTACTCTATTCCTGCGCAACATATAACGTAAAAAAGGGTAAAAACTTATCTGAAATAAAACATTCTGATCATACAGCTGAAAATGATTTCAAAATTTTCCTGATAGGTGACGCAGGAAATGCTGATGAACCTCAGGCTCAGCAGACATTGGGCTTATTAAAATCAAAACTGGATTCTGCCGATAAAAATTCGATGCTTATTTTTCTGGGAGATAATATTTATCCTAGCGGAATGCCCAAAGAATCTGATAAAGATTACGCACTCGCAAAACAAAAACTGGACAATCAATTGAACATTACCAAAAATTTCAAAGGAAAAACATTGGTAATTCCAGGAAATCATGATTGGTATAATGGCCTTGATGGATTAAAAGCTCAGGAAGAGCTTGTAAAAAATTATTTTAATGATAAAAAAGCATTCCTACCCAAAAATTCCTGTCCTCTGGATGATATCAGCCTGACAAAAGATATTAAATTAATTGTAATCGATACAGAATGGGTACTGGCCAACTGGGACAATTATCCCGGAATCAATAAAAACTGCGACATTAAAACCCGAGAAGATCTTTTCACTGAATTTAAAGACCTTGTTAATAAAAATCAGGATAAAAGAATTATTGTTGCGCTGCATCATCCTGTGATCAGCAGCGGAACTCATGCAGGATATAACTCTGCTGCTTCTCATCTTTTTCCTTTAAACTCAAAAATTCCTCTTCCCGGAATTGCAAGCATCATCAATATTTTAAGAAGCTCTTCCGGAGCCAACCCGGAAGATATCAACAACCAGCATTACGCTGATTTAGCCAACCGATTAAAAAGTATTGTTCAGGAAAAGGAAAATATCATTTTTGTTTCGGGGCATGATCATAATCTTCAATATCATGAAGAGAGAAACATCCGGCAGATCGTCAGTGGGGCTGGTTCAAAAGTAGATCCTGTAACAATCGGTTCAAGAACAGATTTTTCCTATGGAGGAAGTGGTTTTGCCATATTGAATATCAGAAAAGATCAGAGTTCGGATATCGAATATTTTTCAACAAAAGATAATACGCTGCAAAAACTTACCCATGTTCAGGTGATTGAAAAACCTAAAGAATTTATCAATAATTACCCTAACTCATTTCCTTCTACCGTCACTTCTACCATTTATCCTAAAAAATTAACACAAAAGGGACCGATTTACAGATGGCTTTGGGGTGAACATTACAGAAAATATTACGGAATACCGATTGAAGCTCCTACGGCAAATATTTCAACGCTTGACGGAGGATATACACCTTTCAGGGAAGGAGGCGGAAACCAGTCGAACAGTTTGCGCCTAAAAGCTCAGGATGGGCAGGAATTTGTAATGAGAGGCGTTAAAAAAAGTGCTGTCCGTTTTCTGAATAATATGGCTTTCAAGAAAAGCACTTTCGGAAACGAACTGAACAACACTTTCCCGGATAAATTCTTACTGGATTTTTATACGACCAATCATCCTTTCACGCCTTTTTCAGTAGGAAATCTTGCTGAGAAGCTTGATATTCCCCATTCCAATCCAAGATTATATTATATCCCTAAACAACAGGCTTTAGGTGAATATAATCAGTCGTATGGTGATGAAATGTATATGATTGAAGAACGTTTTTCTTCAGATGCGAAAACACTGGCTTCACTGGATAATGCAAAAGACATTCTTTCTACGGATGATGTGCTTAAAAATTTAAATAAAAACTACAAATATTCAATTGATAAGGAATCTTACATCCGTGCAAGAATCTTTGATATGCTGATCGGTGACTGGGACAGACATTCCGATCAATGGAAATGGGCGGAATATGAAAACGGCGACAAAGTTATTTACAAACCGATTCCGAGAGACAGAGATCAGGCTTTCAGTAAATATGACGGAGCAGCTTTCAAAATCATCATGAACATTCCGGCGATCCGACATATGAAAACTTTTAAAGAAGATATTAAAAATGTAAAATGGATGAATATGGAACCTTATCCGTTAGATTTAATATTCTTAAAAGGAGCAACTCAGGAAGACTGGATTTCTCAGGCCAAATACATTCAGGAACATCTTACGGATAAAAATATTGACGAAGCATTTACCAATATTCCCAAAGAGGTACAGGATGAAACGCTTGCAGATATACAGCGAAAATTAAAATCCAGAAAAACAAAACTGCAGGATTATGCGGTTCAATATTATAACGTTTTACAGGAAAAAGTACCATTAGCCGGAACCGTAAATCCTGACAAATTTGTCATTACCAAAACTGGAAACTCAGTTCTTGTACAGCAGTATAAGCTTGATAAGAATAAAGAAAACCCGGAACTTGTTTTCGAAAAAACGTATGACGATTCAAAAACCAAAGAACTTTGGATCTATGGGCTGGAAGATGATGACATTTATGAAGTTTCGGGAGATGGTCGCCCAAAGATAAACATCAGATTAATAGGAGGTTATAATCATGACACGTATACTGTTGCCAACGGAAGCAAAGTAAAGATATACGATTTCAAATCACAGAAAAATACTTATAACGGTGAAGGAACAAAGAAAATTTCTGATGATTATGATATTAATACTTATAATTATAAGCATCCGAAATACAATTTTGTAGCTGGTTATCCTAATGCTGATTATAATCCTGATGACGGAGTGATCATTGGTGCATTAGTCAATTATACCGTTAATAACTTCATTCGTGATCCTTACACACAAAAGCACAGCTTAAAAGCCAACTTTTATACTGCTACAGCCGGCTTTAATCTCGCTTATAAAGGAATTTTCAAAAAAACAATCGCCGGATGGGATTTTAATATTGATGCATTGTACACCACTCCCCGATTCTCTGAAAACTTTTTCGGGTTATCCAATGAAAGTGAATATGATAAAGAAAGTACAGACCGGAAGTATAACAGAGCGAGAATCTCAAAACTCAATTTTGCTCCGTCTATTTCTAAAAAAAGCTGGATGAATCTGCAACATCAGTTTCAGCTTACGTTTGAAAACAATAAGGTGCAGAGAAAAGGCAATCGTTTTGTAGACGTTTCTCCGGATGTTAACCAGGAGGTGTTCAATAGCCAGCAATTTGCCGGAGCTAATTATACATTCAGCTACAAAAATTTAGACAATACAGCTTTTCCTACTCTAGGAATGGAGCTTGTTGTGAATGCAGACTGGAAAACCAATCTTTCAAATATTGACAAAAATTTCCTTATTCTCAACGGTTCACTTTCTATTGATCACAGACTTGATAAAAGAGGAAACTTCGTACTGGCGAATTCCACCAATGCCATGTGGATCAACAATAACAACTTTGAATTCTATCAGGCCGCAAGTATCGGTGGCAACAACGGAATGAGAGCTTTCAGAAATGACCGGTTTTCAGGACGATCCTATTTTACCAACAACTCTGAAATCCGATGGGATTTTGGGAGGGTAAGAAACCCTATTGTTCCTGCAAACATGGGAATTCTGATAGGATATGACATCGGTAGAGTCTGGAATGATCATGAAGATTCAAGGAAATGGCACCAGTCTATTGGTGGCGGTTTCTGGATGAGCATTGTAGAAACATTTTCTGCAAGATTGAATTATTTCACAGGTTCCGATGGCGGAAGAATTTCCGGAGGAATAGGTATGACTTTTTAAAACATAAAAAATCCGCAGAGAATTTCTGCGGATTTATTTTTTTATCTCAAATTGAATTTATAAATATTCCCTCCCGTATCTTTATCTTTTTCATCAGCAATCAGCAGGGTTTTGTCATCCAGAAAAACAACTGCTTCTTTTTGAGAATTATGATTCAATGAAATTTTCTGAATTTTAGCTGTACTGAAATCGTTTGCTGTAAATCCAGAAAGTACATGAATATTTTTATGGTTTAATAAGACTATTTTATCTTTTGTGCTGTTGATAGTGGCGGAAGTGATCGCTGCATCACTGTATTTGCCGTTTAGCTTCAACTTTCCTATCAACATCGCTTCAAAATCGCCTTCTTTATTAGGAATCTTGAAAACCAGAAAAGTCCCGTCAAAACCTTTGCTTCTGTTTTTTGTAAAGAGATAGAAGTTTCCATCCATTTCCACAAAAGCTTCACAATCATACAGCCAATTCGATTTCTTTGGCGGAAACTCTGTCTGACCTTCGTAATGAAATTTTGTAGTCTGAATAACTTTTGTCGTTGCCTGAGATGGAGTCTTCAAGTCTAATTTTAAAATAGAGAGATTCTGCCGATTATTATCATTATTTCCAAAATCACCTAAATAGATATTTCCCTGGGTATCTTTTGTAATATCTTCCCAATCATTGTTTTCAGCATTTTCCACTAGAACATCCTTCAGAAGATTTCCCTGCATATCCAATCCGTACACAACATTTTTATTCCCTTGATCTTCTATGGCCCAAATTGTTTTTTTGTCTTGGGATAAAGCAATTCCCGAAACTTCTTTCAGTTTTTTAGGCAGAGAAAACTCTACTTGCAACTCATCCGTCTTAGGCGAATCCTGAGCTTTTGGGTTACAGCTCCACAACAAAAGTGCCGATACAACAACAATACGTAACATATCTATTTTTTTAATTTTTTAAACTGGAAATAAGAAAATCTGATATTTTTCTCTAAATTATTAATAATCTGCTGATGGTGCAGAAAAAAACCTGCAGCCAAACCGATTAAGCTTCCTATAACGGTATCTATCAGTCTTGCATGCATCAGCTTTTCAAGATCATGGTGAATCTCACTTCCTGTTTCCGCCAGAAGAATCGTTAATGGGGTAATAAAAATGACCGCAAAACCATAATTTCTTACAATTAATAATTCAATAATGAACTGTAAAACCATTATAATAATGATCATTACGATCTTTTCGGGATCAAACAAAAGAATCAGCCAGGCCAAACCAATCCCGATGAAAGTTCCTAAAATCCTGTGCATATTCCTTTGCCGGACATGTTCAAAGTTCCTTCCTTGAATAATCGCTACTGCAGCGATAGAAATCCAATAGGTATTTTCAAATTTTAAAAGATGCCCAATAATTAAAGTCGAAGCCATGAAAAATCCGATGATGGCACTCTCCACAAATTTGGTATATCTTCTTTTCTTGAATGCTCTTCTGGAAACCGTAACTACATTACTTTTTTCAATAAAAACCGAATATAAAAAAGCTAATGAACATGATAAAGTTGCTCCCATCGCAACAAGTCCCACTCTGGTTGGAATAAAGTTCAAATCAAATTTATAGGTACTTGCCATCGCAGCAACCATAATGAAGAAAAAGTTTCCAGGTGGAGGAATTTTAAAATAAGATGAAATAAAATGGGCCAAAAACGAAACAATCCCCAATGACAATGCGGCAAAATAAGCATTAAAGCTGAAAAAAGAACTTACCGTAAAGGAAAATACAATTCCGAATGCACAAACGACCAAATGGATCATTCTCTGCGTCATCGGAGCCGAAGTAAAATATAAGATCGTTAGTGCTCCCAAACTGGAGAGCGCTCCATAATTTGGCTTTCCTAAAAAATATCCGATAAGCAAGCAACTTCCAATGCACAAGGCTGCAAGAAAAGGAAAATGCCATTTCCTTTCCGTTTCTTTGAATTCCAACAAGTATTGAAATCGATGATGTATCGGATTTTGTACCTTCATTTATTGCAAAAGTTTAGCTTTTTCCCAAAGAAGATCCATTTCTTCCAAGGTCATATCTGCAAGTTTTAGGCCTTCTTCAGCCGCTAAGTTTTCCATTTTCTGGAATCTTGAGATGAATTTTAAATTGGTTCTTTCTAATGCCGAATCCGGGTTGATACCGGAAATTCTTGCGTAATTGATCAATGAAAAAAATACATCTCCCAACTCCTGCTCTTTTTTATCAAGATCTGTTTCCGCATGAAACTCCTGAATTTCTTCATCCACCTTTTTCCAGGCATCTTCCGCATCGTGAAACTCAAAACCTATTCCTTTTACCTTATCCTGAATTCTATACGCTTTTACCAAACTAGGCAGACTTTTAGGAACTCCTCCCAAAATAGATTTGTTGCCCTCTTTCAGTTTTAATTTTTCCCAGTTCTGTTTCACTTCTTCTTCATCTTTTACTTCTATATCTCCATAAATATGAGGATGGCGGAAAATCAGCTTTTCATTCAGTGAATTAATGACATCTGCAATATCAAAACTTTCTTTTTCCGAACCGATTTTAGCATAAAAAACCAAATGCAGCAGAACATCTCCAAGCTCCTTTTTTATTTCCTGCAGATCTTCCTGCAAGATCGCATCTGAAAGTTCATAGGTTTCTTCCAAAGTCAGATGACGGAGTGATTGTAAAGTCTGCTTCTGATCCCACGGACATTTTTCACGCAAGTCATCCATAATATCTAATAATCTTCCGAAAGCTTCCAGTTTTTCCTGTTTGGTATTCATAGTTTGAGAATTCAAAGTGATACAAATTTAAGGATTGTTTCTGTCATTCTGAATGCAGCGACGCGAAATGAAGAATCTCTTTCCAACATAATAGATTCTTCCTTCGTCAGAATGACACAACTAACCGTTATAACAATATAAACAAAAAAACCTCGCCATTTCGGGCGAGGTCTGTATTTTAGATTCAAAGACAAAATTATCCTTGCTTTCTGTGCGTGCTTTTTGGAGCTGCTTTAGCGGCAGAAGTCGCTTTTACTTTTGGAGTTGCCGGCTTTTCTGCTTTTGGAGCTGCTTTTTTAGGAGCTTCTTTTTCTACGCTTACTTCTTCTGCAGGCTCACCTTCTAAAGTTTCAGATTCTGCTTTTACAAAGCTTTCCGGAGTGATATATCCTGCTTTCTGAAGAATATTATACCATTGAGCCAATTTCTTGATATCAGAAGCATATACTCTTTCCGTATCGTAGTTCGGAAGAGAAGCCGTCATGAATTCTTTCAAATCAGCATCAGAAGATTTATGATGAATAGCTTCTTTGTAATCGTAGTTTTTAGCAATATTTTCAAAAACTTCGAACAAAGGAACTTCTTTATCAAATGTAAACATTGCGATATTATCTAGCAAACTTACCTGGCTAGAATTACCGATGCTTACTTTTTTCTTAGTTGTAACATCTTCAATAATAAATCCGTTTCTTAATTGAGAAACTAACTTGAAAAGTCCTGGTTTTCCGGAAATTGAAATTATTTTTTCTAACAGCATAATTTTATTTTTTGTGAATATAGCAGTCGGCTAAAGGCTTCCTGCCGTTTAATATTTTTATTTTTTTATTTCAAACTTATTTTGGGAATCTCATTTTATAGTTGATACTGACATCGCCTTGTGTAATTTTAGTAAGTTTTCCCTTTACCAATTTCTTTTTTAAAGCACTTAAATGATCTGTAAACAGCGTTCCTTCTATATGATCATATTCATGCTGAATTACGCGGGCTCTAATATCGGAAAAAGTTTCTGTATGCTTAACGAAATTTTCATCATAATATTCGATAAGAATCGTACTTTTTCTTTTCACATCTTCTCTCACATCAGGAATGGAAAGACATCCTTCATTAAACTTCCATTCTTCACCGGATTCTTCAAGAATTCTGGCATTGATAAAAACCTTTTTAAATTCTGCCAATTCATCCTTAATATCCTCATAGTCTTCATCTTCTGCCAAAGGAGTAACGTCAATTACAAACAAACGAATATCCAGTCCGATCTGTGGTGCAGCCAAACCAATTCCGTTAGCACTGTACATGGTTTCGAACATGTTATCTATCAACTCTTGTAATTCGGGATAATCTTTATCTATATCCTTACCTACTTTTCTCAAAACAGGGTCCCCAAAGGCTCTTATCGGTAAAATCATCTTGTTCTTTGTTCTAAAAAATTCTGCAATATGATGGTCGCACTTACTTTATCTATTAATCCTTTTTCCTGTCTTTGCTTTTTACTTTTCCCGCTTTGGGAAATAAAAAACGAAGCCATTTTGGATGTAAATCTTTCATCGAAGCGGTTTACTTTTATCATGGGAAATTCTTTTTTAAAAATTTCTATGAATTGTAAAATATCTGTTTCCACTTCAGAAATATTTCCTTTCAAATCTACAGGAAGTCCGATTACCACTTCATCCACTCTGTTTTCGTTAAAATATTTTTTTAAAAACTCAATCAAAACAGGAGTCTGAACCGTATCCAAACCACTCGCAATAATCTGCATATCATCCGTTGCAGCAATACCACAACGGGCCTTTCCATAGTCTATTGCAAGGATTTGTCCCATAAGTCTGCAAATTTAGTAAATTTTAATGATTTTATTCTACACACAGTTTTTTTTATGAATCATGTTTTATTCCATTATTTTTTTTATAATTTTATTCTTCCAAACTACTTAAATTATGAAGAAAATCATACTCGTTAGACATGCGAAAAGCGACTGGCCGGAGGAAACCGAAGATTTTGACAGACCTTTGGCAGATAAAGGATTGGAAGATGCCATGAATATGTCGAGGTTTTTAAAAGCCAATAATATATCTATAGACTATCTGGTTTCCAGCCCCGCTGTAAGAGCATTAAATACGTGTAAGATTTTCAATCAGACCTATAATCTTAATTTTGATACCGATGAGAAATTGTATAATCCTTCGGAAAGAAATTTTGAGTCGGTGATTTACGATTTAGATGACAAGCACAATTCAGTCGCTTTTTTCTCTCATAATAATGGTATTTCAAATTTTGCCAATTCTATTTCCGAAGATATTTTTCATTTTCCGACTTGTGGCGTAGCCGGCTTTGAAATAGATTGCGATTCCTGGACCGATTTTGACGGAGCTAACAAAAAGCTTTTATTTTTTTATGAGCCAGGAAAAATTTAGAACAAAGAATTTTTTATTATATAAAAAAAAGCTCCAACAATTGTTGGAGCTTTTGTTTTATTTTCTTTTCAGATCTAAATCATCAAAATCGAAACTGAAATCGGTAACATCCGAAATCGGTTTTAATCTGGCGGATTCAGCCTTTCCTGTTTCATCGTAATCAAAAATAATGTAAGCATCTGCATCATAGCTTCTGTCATCCCATTTGATGATGAAAGAATTATTTGAATAAGGTAACAATTCTCCTTTCAGTCTTGGAGAGTTTTTACACAGAATTCTGTACGTATTTCCCTGCTGAGAAACTTCTACGTCACCGAACCATCTGTCGTTATAAGTTCCGACAAATTGTTCTGATTTCGGCTGTAAGTTTTTATCTTTTCTGAAAGCTTCTGATTTCGCAAAGGCTTCCTTCTTTTGCTTTTCAAAGCCTTCTTCCATTTTTTTCATTCGATCACCATAAGTTTTCAGCCAGTTTCTGTCTGCAATTCCCAAATAGGAATCTTTAACGGTATTGGTAATGGTATTGAAAGCTGCTCCCGATTGTTGATTGGTCAACACTACAATCCCCAGTTTCATATCAGGAATTAATGTAAACTGAGTTACCGTTCCGATCAATCCTCCAGTATGCTGAATTTGTTTGTGACCTTTAACATCACTTAAAAACCAACCCATTCCATACCCGTAAAAGCTTGTATCGTATGGATTTTTTGCTGCCACTCCGCTTGGAATCTGTAAACTCCAAAGCTGTTGAACATTTTTACCTGAAACCAATTTCCTCCCGTCTTTTGTGGTAAAATTATTTAAAAGACATTCGGCCCAAAGTGTCATATCTTTAATATTACTCATAATTCCTCCTGCAGCATTCGCTGTTTCATTCCAATCATGAGGAACAGCAATAGCCTTTCCGTCTACAGGAGCATGGGCATCGATTTTATTCGCCACTGCTTTTGCTCTGTTGTAACTTCCGAAACTTGAGGTCATTCCTACAGGTTTCATAATTCTCTGCTCGATAAATTCTGCCCAGCTCAGTCCTGAAATTCTGTGAATCACTTCTCCGGCAACAATGAACATGATATTATTATAATCCAAAGTGGTTCTGAAAGGATTTTCCGGTTTTAAATATCTTACATTATGAACAATATCGTTTACGGTTAAATTTCCTCCTTCCGGAAAAAACATTAGATCTCCCTGTCCTAAACCTAATCCGGCTCTGTGCGTCACTAAATCTTTAATGGTAACATTTTGGGAAACATACGGATCATACATTTGAAATTCAGGAATATATTTTGAAACTTTATCATCCCAGTTCAATTTTCCTTCATCTGCTAAAATTGCTAATGCTGTACAGGTAAATCCTTTTGAATTGGAGGCAATTCCCACTAAAGTATTGTCATCCATCGGCTGTTTTGTTTTCAATGAACGCACTCCAAAACCTTTTGAATAAATTAATTTACCATCTTTAATAATTCCCACAGACATACCGGGAACATCAAAAGTTTTTAGCGTGTTCTGGACCAATTCATCCAGTTTTTTCTCTTCTATTTGTGCATTGGCAATACCAACCGCCAAAAGAAAAAGGAAAAAAGAAAGTTTTTGTTTCATTTTAAAGATTTTTGCGAAAATAAGTTTTTTTATTGTAGAAATTAATTCATTACTTTTTGAAAAAAAAAATCATAAATTTGTCAGCTAAAATTATTAAACAACTTATGAAAAAATTTTTATTCGCTGCACTATTATTAAATAGCTTAAATTTATTTTCTCAATATGGAGATTTAGACTCTACATTTGGGACAGGTGGCAAAGTAGTTACATCTATTAATAGTGGTGCTGACAAAGCATATTCCGTTGCTTTGCAACCTGATGGTAAAATTATAGTCGCTGGAATGACTACAAACTCACTAACAGGGCAAGATTTTGTTTGTATTAGATATAATTCTGACGGAACCTTTGATAATACCTTTGGAACTAATGGTATTTTTACAAATGATTTTCAAACTGGCAGTGATGATGTAGTATATTCATTAGCTCTTCAATCTGACGGTAAAATTGTATTGGCTGGATATTCTGATGATGGAAGTAACAAAAACGCAGCAATATTAAGGCTAAACGCTAATGGTACCATTGACACAACTTTTGGAAATTCAGGAAAAATTCTGACAGATTTTATTACTGGTAAAGCCGACGAAATAAAAGTTATAAAAATACATCCTTTGACAGGAGCTCTTATTGTAGGGGGTACCTCTGCCACTTCGACAACCCAGTCTCAAGCGGTTATTGCGAGATACAATAGCACTGGAACTTTAGATACAACTTTCAATACTACAGGAATATATGCCTTACCACATAATACAGGTTCAGGTACATTCTATTATGTTATAGAAGATCTAGTGGTAAAACCTAATGGTAAAATCACGGCTGTAGGTTGGATTAATCAACAAGGATTACAGTGGAGTGCTAATCATATGGCATATCGATTAAATAGTAATGGGTCATTAGATACTTCATTCTCAACCGATGGTGTTATAACAGTTAACGGCAATTTTAACGCTGATGATAAATCTTTTTCCATGTTATTAAATGCTGATGACAGTTTCTTATTTAGTGGTGGAGGAAACTTAACCTCAACTAAATATGATTATTTTTTAGGTTTATATAACGCCACAGGTACATCAGTAATAGGTAAAGCTTTCTTTGATTATGGTACCCTAATTAATGATATTGCCTATGGGATGGGAGTTGACAGTACAGGAAAAATTGTAATGGCAGGATCAAGCGTGACATCTACAACAAGTTCTACATTTGGAATTTCTAGAGTGAATGCTGATTATACAATTGACAATTCCTTTGGATCTAGTGGTAAAGTAACAACTACGTTTGGTACGAATACAACAAATGAAGCATTTGACATGGCTATTCAACCTGATGACAAAATAATTGCAGTAGGATATACGGGTAATGACATTGCTATAGCAAGATATACAGGAGGTATTTTAGCAACAAATGAATCAAGTAAAATATCTACTACAGGAAAAATCTATCCAAATCCGGTAAAGACAACGATAAATATTTCAGAAGAATTAACAAAACAAGATAGCAGTTTTAATATTTATAGCTTGGATGGAAAATTATTATTAAAAGGAAATGCTCAAGATAATAAAATTAACGTCCAAAGTCTTATGAAAGGAATATATTTTATTAGGATTGGAAATAATCAAGTGATAAAATTTATTAAAGACTAAAAATTTAATTAATAAAGCTGAATATGATTCAGCTTTTATTTTACCTATATGACAAAAATCCTCCTTCTCTCCGACTCTCATTCCTACATCGATGACCGGATTTTGGCATACGCTCAGCAAGCTGATGAAATCTGGCATGGTGGAGATTTCGGAAGTATGGACGTCATTGAACAGCTGGAAAAGGTTAAACCTATAAAAGGGGTTTACGGAAATATTGACAATGCAAAAATCCGTTCTGAATTTCCGGAAGTCAATCGTTTTTTCTGTGAAAATGTCGAAGTCCTGATGGTTCATATAGGCGGATATCCCGGAAAATATAGTCCTTTGGCTAAAAAAGAAATTTCAGAAAAAGCTCCGAATTTATTTATTTCCGGACATTCTCACATTTTGAAGGCGATGTTTGATGAAAAAAATAATTTACTTCACCTGAATCCCGGAGCTTGCGGCAAACAGGGTTGGCATAAAATGAGAACCATGATGCGTTTTTTGATTGACGGTACAGAAATCAAAGATTTGGAAGTTATTGAATTGGGACCGAAATAAATTATAATAAAATGAAGATTGGAGACAAAGTTTCTGTGGTAGATGAAGATTTAAACGGAATAGTAACTTCCGTACATGGAAATATTATAGTATTTAAGGATGAATATGGTTTTACCCATCAATATCCGAAAGAAAAACTGGTTCCAAAAGTTTCAGATTTTTACGAGGCCGTAGAAGTTGTAAAGAAAGCTGAACCTAAAAAAAATATTTCAAAGAAACATCAGAGGAATCATTTGGTTTTGGATCTGCATTTTCATAATTTAGTTAAGAATCCGAATGATTACGATAGTTTTGAAAGATTATTCATTCAAAAGGAAAAACTAATGGAAACGCTTGAATTCTGTAGAAAAAACCATCTTAAAAGACTGGAAATCGTACACGGAATTGGAGACGGAACATTACAAAAACTCGTTTGGGATACTTTGGAAAGCCAGACCAATCTTGATTTTTATAATAAGGAAATACTTCATCATCAATCGGGTGCAGTAATGGTAGAATTTCACTAAATTTGCAGGAATTGAAATATGAACGTACTTAATTTACTTTTTACCAAAGACGGATTAATCTCCCAAATCGCTAAAAATAAAAGCGTTGTGGAAGAAAAGTCCTATTTTGTAGACGAAGAAACTCCGGAAAATTTCATCTCACAAAAGCTGGATGAAGTGTTGGGTAAACAAAAGTTTGACGAAATTCAGGTAATTTCAGCCCTGAACCATTTTACCTTAATGCCGGAAGGATTTTCTGAGCATGATGCAGGATTTGACTTAATTGCTTTTAACGCTCCTGTTGATAAGGAAAACGAAGAATTGATGCTTTCTGTCAACAAAAAATTCAAGGTTCAGTTTTATTATACATTCCCGAAGAATTTTTATCAGAAAATAAAAAGCTTAGGGATACCTGTCCATTTCAATTTTTCCGGGGAAAAGTTTTTAAACTCCATTCATAATAAAAGCAGCAAGGAAATTCACATTAATCTGTATCATAATCAGTGTGAGTTTTTTGCCATTGATGATAGAAAAATCATCTTATACAACAATTTGGATGTCAATTCAGAAGTTGATTTTCTTTATTTTGTAATGTTCACATTAAGTAAAATAGGTTTTGGGATCAATGAAACCAGTTTTTTCGCTTATGGTGAGACCACAGAAAATGAAACCTTTATTTCAGAGCTACAGAAATTTGTAAAGAATCTGAAAATCGTTTTCGATAATATTCCAAATAAAAATTTTATTTTAAATTAAAAAAAGGATGCAAAAATTTACATCCTTTTTTTATCTGATTATATGTTTTAAAACAAAGTATATCCTAAAATAATAGATAGGTTATTATAATCGCTTGTCATTCCTGTTCCTCCAGCCAACATATTTCTTTTAGTATATGTTCTAAATTCTACACTATATCTGTCTGCATATTTATAACCTGCTCCGAAGGCAAAATTCATTGAAGACTGAAAAGAAGGACTTGCAAATGTATAATCATATTCAACTTTTGAACCACCCAAAATCGCATCAAAAACACAGAATGCATTTAAGAAAATCTTAGATTTATTATCTAAAAACATATAATATCTTGCCCCTAAAGGTATTTCTAAAGATGAATACTTCACTTTTACCCCTCTATTAGCACTAGCATCAATAGTTTTCTCAGATTTAAAATACTGATAATTAGGCTCTAAAACAATTGCAATTTTATTATTATTAAAAGGTAAAACGAATTCAGCCTCGGCCCCAATTCTAAATCCTGTTTTATTACCAAAATCCACATTATAAAAGTCAGGCATCATCACATGTTCAATAGAATAAGAAGAAAAATTAACTCCCGGCTTTACAGAAACATGAAATAATTTTTTCTTCTGTGAAGTTTCTATATTGTAATAATTAACACTTCCTCCATCACAAGAATTTGCTTTTGTAAAGAAATCGGTTAATTCTTTAGTAGTATATCTAATTGCTATATTATCATTTCCAGCTACATCACTACAACCTTTCACTTCTTTAAGCTGTTTTTTATACTCGTTATTTTCAGCAACTTTATTTTCCTCAATTAAGTATTTCTTATAGATTAAAGGTGTAAGTTCCCCACCTTTTATCTGATAGAAAAATAACTTTGTACTTGAAGAGGTATATTCATAAAGATTGTTATTTCCTTCCACAACCTGTTTTAGGAAAACTTCTTGTTTAGTGTATTCCGGTTCTTTAAAAGAAGATAAGGAGTTGATAAAATTAGATGAGTTATCTATTTGGGTTTGGTATCTTATATATTTCACCTTATTTTCAATTCCGAAAGATGATACATTATTAATCTTGAGAAGCTCAGTATTTGACGATTCTGAAGTTTTAAATTCAAATTGGTTTGGATTATTTTTCCAATCTAAATTTTTAATTAGCCCTTCATTTTTGTTACCTTTGTTATCAACAAAATACCCTTTTTCATATTTATTTTGTCCTGATAATCCTACATTAAAAACTGTAAAAAACAAAAATGACAGTAAACATTTTTTCATAGTTATTATAATTTTTTTAACGTACAAAAATAACATATTTGCTCTCTAAAAAAATATAATTATTCATATTATTCCATTTATTCTTCTACGATTTAGTAATTTCGTAGCCTATAATAATTTTAGCATGTACAGAATAATTTCAGGCAAGTGGAAAGCCAAGAAAATAGCAGCTCCGAAGAACTTTGATGTGAGACCTACTACAGATTTTGCAAAAGAAGCATTATTTAGTATTCTGGAGAATACATATGATATGCAATCTATCTCTGTACTCGATTTATTTGCAGGAATTGGCTCTATCACCTTTGAATTTGCTTCAAGAGGATGCCAGGATATCACTTCTGTAGAAATGAATCCGAAACATACGGGTTTTCTCAATACGACTGCTTCGGAATTGGGTTTCAATTTACAGGTAAATGTCCAAAGAGGTGATGTTTTTGACTGGCTAAAAAAATTCAGAAATAAAAAGTCTTTTGAGATTGTATTTTCTGATGCGCCTTTCGAAATGGAAGAGAAAAAATACCACGAATTGATTTCTTTAGTTTTGAATAATAAATATTTAAAAGAAAACGGAATATTGGTCGTAGAACATCAAAGCAGAATGAAATTTGACCACCCTAATCTGATCGATACCCGAAAATATGGAAATGTGAGTTTCAGTTTTTTTGAGCCTAATAAAGAGGTTAATACAGAAATAACAGAATAAATGAATTTTACGTTGACTCCACAATAAAAAAGCTGTTTCTAAATGAAACAGCTTTTTTATTTATAATACTTTTAACTCTAGGTCAATGGTTTTTCCGAAGAATTTTTTTGAGATTTTCTCGAAATTCTTTGTTAGATCCGAAAGGTAGAAATGATAATTCGGTTTCGGATTGTTATCATTCAGAAGATTATATTTATCTAAAATGATTTTTAAATGATTGGCTACAATATTCGGTGAATCAATCACACGGACACGGTTTCCATAATATTGTTTAATTTCATCAATCAATAAAGGATAGTGAGTACATCCTAAAATTAACGTTTCAATATTCTTAAGCTTACTATTACTTAAATAATTATAAATAATAGCATGGGTAATCGGATGGTTTTTAAAGCCTTCTTCAATGGCAGGAACCAATAATGGCGTTGCCAGTTCATCTACCTTAATCCATTTATTATGCTTACGGATACTTTTTTTATACAATCCCGAATTCACCGTTGCCTTTGTCGCAATGACTCCAACATTATTATGGATTTCATAGGAAACTTTTTCCGCTACGGGGTTGATAACATCAATAACGGGAACCCTGCCTGCAACAGATTGCATCACTTCATCCAAAGCATTGGCAGTTGCCGTATTACATGCAATGACAATCGCTTTACAGTTCTGTTCCAATAAAAAATTGGTAATCTTTGTAGAGTACTCAATAATTGCTTCTTTAGATTTTTCGCCGTAAGGAAGATGTTTTGTATCTCCAAAGTAAATTAAATCTTCATGAGGAAGAAGCCTTTTTATCTCCTTAGCTACCGTTAATCCACCTACACCACTATCGAAAATACCGATAGGCTGGCTGGCTGAAAGATGCGAATAGTCTGGTTTTTTATTTTTCAAATCTAGCTGAAATTTTATACAAAAATAAGGAATAGAATTGTAATTAATTAAGATTACTGATTGAATAATCTTTCGGGTATCTTACTTTATAGCTTACTCTAATTTTTTTAGTCTCATTGGACGATATTTTCAGATTCCAGGTTAAAAAACCTTTTTCTTTATCTATTTCGGCTTTATCCGCTTGCAGTAATTCTATTTTGACAGATTCATCCTTACTTAAAGGAAATTGATCTTTAATTTCAATATCAATAGCGTCTTTTTTATTATTTCTAACAATGATATCATAAGTAAAGGTCTTTTCCTGATAAGAAGAAAAGAATTTTACACTTGCTTTATCATCAACCACTTCTTTACGAATGCTTATTTTTTTATCATCACCAAGAGTAATATTCAATTCATCTGTTACCTGATTAGGATTAATTCTCGTTTCCCCAATAAACATATTTTCAAAAATTACATTGGCAGAACCCGAAATCAAATTATATTTATTAAAATCCTTAACAGTAGCAATTAAATATGCATCATTTCCGGCTTTAGGTGCAGTGTAATATTTATAATCAGCGGGTATTTTTATCTGCTTAAGATTAATAAAATGATACTGATCATTAGAAAGGATATCATAAGGAACATCTGTATCAAAACTCATGTTCAGTTGATTTTCACTAATTTTTGCACTATAACCAACCACAACAACTTCTTCAATATGTGTTTCTTTAGAAATTGTATCATAGGCTCTTCTTCCCGAATTCATAACATCTTCGTACTTTTGAGATTGTAAAAACCAAGGCCTAAGAACCGGAGCAGTATTATTTCTTGATGATCTGGAATTAATTAGGGATAATTTCACCCCTTTCCAATCCAATCCTGTATCTTGTCTTAACTTCGCTTTAAAGGTCAAATCTAATGGCTCAGAAATTTTATTTCCTCTTACTTCATAAAATGGTTCCCAAGAGACGTTTTCTGCAAGATAACCAATATCAAGCTTAGCATTTGAAGCTGCACTACTCATTACTTTTAAAATCAAAACCCCATCAGAAAGATTTTCTTCCATTTCCGAATTGATTTTAAGACTACTTCTTAATCTGCCTAACTTCTTCTGTAAATCTGCTGTTTTCTTATTGATTGATGAAATGACTTCACTTATCTCAACCCTTTTATTCTTATAATAATCTGTCAGTTGCATAAGCTGAGCAACATTAGAAGTATTGCTCCCAACCAAAACAGTCTGGTTCTTATCTAAAAGTTCAAGCGTTTTATTATTTGCATCCAGTTCAATATTTGTTTTTGCTAAAAGGTTTTCTACAAGAGTGATACTATCTGTCGCTTTTTTGATTCTTGGATTTGTTTTATCCATATCATATTCCGAAACATAATCATCAGTATATTGAGCAGAAAGAATTGCAATATTCTTGTTGTTAAAATTGATTTGAAGTGATTTCTCAATTATTTCGTTGGAAATATTGGTCACCACAATTTCTGATGTTCCTGTTGGCAAAGATACATTTACGGAACTTTGTAATTCTGCTGAACTTCGGTATACATTTACAGCATTCACTTTTGCTTTTACAAAAATCGGCTTCTGGGCATACGTGAAAGTTCCAATAAAAAACAGAAGGAAAAATAATTTTAGTTTCATAGTTATATTTGTAGTCTTTTTTACACGCTCAATTTAAACAATAAATAAATCCGAAGCAATTCCATCAGCCATAAACCAATGTTTTTCCGGAATTTTCAAATGGTTGTTATCAATAATTAAGGTTCCTTCTTCCAGTTTTGTTTTAATTTCATTCTGAAAATGTTCAAGAATATTTTCACTGAATTTTTCTTTCAAGCTTGAAAGATCTACTCCCCAAACAGTTCTTAAACCAATCATAATCATCTCATTAAACTGGTCTTCCTGAGAGAGAATTTCTTCTTCTTTAGCCAGAAGATTTGAATTCAGCTTTTTAATATACTGTTGATTATTGGCAACATTCCAGCTTCTGACATCAAAACCATTGTAAGAATGTGCAGAAGGGCCAATTCCCAGATATTCTTTATATTTCCAGTAGGAGGAATTGTGTCTTGAATAAAATCCCGGCCTTGCAAAATTGGAAACTTCATAGTGCTCAAAACCATTATCTTTTAAAAAGTCTGATAGATAATAGAATTCTTTATTTTGTTCTTCTTCTTTTGGACTGACAACTTTTCCTTTCGAAATCCAGTTTTCCAAAGCTGTTTTAGGTTCTACAGTCAGAGCATAAGAAGAAATATGAGGAACTTCGAGAGCGATTGTTTTATTCAGATTTTCTTTCCAGATTTCAAGATTGGAAGTCGGTGAACCATAAATTAAATCGATACTTAGATTTTCAAAACCAAAATCCTGTGCCCTTTTGATAGAATCTTCCGCTTCTGATGCCGTATGTGCACGATTCATCAATTTTAGATCTTCTTCAAAGAAGCTTTGAGTTCCAATTGACAGACGATTTACAGGAGAGTTTGATAAGCCTTTTAAAAAATTTTTATCTAAGTCATCCGGATTGGCTTCAAGTGTAATTTCAATATCTTGTTCAAAACTAAAATATTTTAAAACTTCATCTGTTAAAGATTTAATTTCATCGGGAGAGAGAATAGATGGAGTTCCGCCGCCAAAATAAAGGGAATGCAGGTTTTTATTTTGTAACTCATCTTTTCGCAAAAAGATTTCCTTTTTCATCGCAGCCAGCATTTCATCTTTAAAGTTTAAAGAAGTGGAAAAGTGAAAATTACAATAGCTGCATTTTTGCTTACAAAACGGGATGTGTATATAAATCATAAAAAAAGCTCTGAAAAAATTCAGAGCTCAAATTTATTTAAATTAAATTGATTAATATCTATATCCTCTACGGTTAATGAAGTTATCGAAGTTATAACCAACACTTACCATAAAGCTGTTTCCTCCATAATCCTGAATATCAGACAATCCCAGGTTATAAGTAGCTCCTACCATAAATTTGTTAAATCTAACTTTAACAACCGGAGCGATTTGTAACTGCTGATTATCAAATCTATTCTGAGCAGCTCTATAGCTTACCCCGAAAGAGAAAGAGTTGATATCATTGAAGAAAGTTGCCATCAAGTTGTAATCCATCAATCTTGTAGAGTTGGTGTTCAAGTTTACCAATACTGACGGAGTGAAATACATATTATCACCTACATGCCAATCATACCCTAAGTTTAAGAAAAACTTGATTGGAGACGGCTCGTAATTGTTAACGATAGATTCGTCATTACTTAAAGCAATATCATTAACGGACACTCCCCCGAATAAGTTTCTATAGGTAGCTGCCAAACCGAAGTTAGCATATACCATGAAGATATTACCTTCTGTTCCAATTAAATTAGGATCATACCCCTGTTCAGTATTCACCTGAGTATAATCAAAATTCATATTATAAAAGTTTACACTTGTACCAAAAGAGAACTGATCTTTTCTGTCTCCTTCACTACTTAGAGGAATAAAGTAAGAAGCCCCAGCTGTAATCCCTCCTGCAGAAATAGGTCCGTTGCTATCTCTAAAAACAGAAATACCAGCACCCACTCTATCAAAGATATTAGCGTTGATCCCTACTGATTGTACGTTTGGTCCATCATTAAACTTTGAAAATTGCTGTTGGTAGTTAAGATTAAGTTGAACGTCATCTGTTTTCCCATACTGAGCAGGATTGAACAGGAAATCACCATCCAAAAGGTATTGTTGATAATATGGAAGTGATTCTTGTGCTTTGTATGCATTCGACAAAAGAGCTAAACATACGATAGCATATAGTTTTCTCATAACAAATCTTGATTTCAATTCAACAAATATAAAAAAATTCTCAATATATTTTTAGTTTTCTAAATAATTTCTCCATTTTTTTACAGCATCCGCCATATCTTTTGGCATTGGGCTCTCAAAATATAATTCTTTCTTTGTAGTCGGATGTATAAATCCTAATGTATGGGCATGAAGCGCATGTCTAGGCAGAATTTCAAATACATTTTTTATAAACTGCTTATACTTAGGAAGATTCACCCCACGAAGAGGCGTATGACCTTCGTATCTTTCATCATTAAACAACGTATGGCCAATATGTTTAAAGTGTGCTCTGATCTGATGAGTTCTTCCGGTTTCCAGTTTACACTCCACCCAAGTCATATATTTGAATCTTTCCAGTACTTTATAGTGGGTTACTGCATGTTTCCCCTGACTTCCGTCTTCATAGGTATGCATCTGCATTCTGTTTTTAGGATGGCGGCCAATATGACCTCTGATCGTTCCTTCATCATCCTGGACATTTCCCCATACAAATGCCCAATAAAGTCTTTTAGTCTTTCTGTCAAAAAATTGCTTTGCCAAAAAGCTTAAAGCATATTCATTCTTTGCTATAACCAATAACCCCGAAGTATCTTTATCGATTCTGTGTACCAACCCCACTCTGTCAAGATCGGATTTGGAGCCATTTTTTTCAAAGTGAAAAGCCAATGCATTTACCAAAGTTCCGTCCCAATTTCCAAATCCGGGATGCACTACCATTCCAGGATCTTTATCTACCACAATAAGGTCATCATCTTCATAAACGATATTAATCGGAATATCTTGTGGAATAATTACATTTTCTCTCGGAGGATGTGCCAATAATACAGAAATCTGATCTCCCGGTTTTACACGGTAGTTCTGTTTTACTGCGGCTCCGTTGACAATAACGTTTCCGGCTCTGCAGGTCTGGGAAATTTTATTTCTTGAAGAGTTTTGACGAAAAATTAATAAAAACTTATCGATTCGTAAAGGCTCCTGACTTTTATCAACAGTGAGATTAAGATGTTCATACAATCCTTTATTTTCTTCATCAATATCAATATTATCAATACTGTCCGTATTTAATAATTCTTCTTCTAAAAAATCTTCGTTATCTTCTGTCATTGTTTTATAATTTTTTACACAAAAGGCTTCAACATGGTGAAGTTGAAGCCTATAGTTTTATAGCAATCGTAATATTATTGAATAATTACCTTTTCCTTTTTAGTCTTTGGCTTTTCAGCGGGTTGCTGTGCAGTTCCCTTGTTATTACTTCCTGTTGTTTTTGTCTTGTCATCCGTAGAAGTAGTCGGTTTTACGGTTGTACTTTTCTGAGTTTCTGACTTGGCTGGTTCCGGTTTAGGAGTCTCTTTTTTAGGAGCTGGAGCCAGCTCTTCAATATGAGCGGGCTCTACAGCTACTTCTTCGTACCTTACAGGAGGAAGAGCTGTGTCTACCTTCATACGGTACATAGAATTAAGCTGGTCTATTTTATTTCTTAATTCAGCAGGCGTTTTTTTACTTGCCCAAAGATCAATCTGCATTCCCTGATCCCGGACATCTCCCGCTCCCGGATCCTGATAATACACAATATCAGACTCATCTTTACCTC
Source organism: Chryseobacterium sp. Y16C (assembly GCF_022488405.1). NCBI lineage: Bacteria > Pseudomonadati > Bacteroidota > Flavobacteriia > Flavobacteriales > Weeksellaceae > Chryseobacterium > Chryseobacterium sp. Y16C. Next base: position 3,767,305 of record NZ_CP092711.1, on the reverse strand, counting down.
CGTCTTCAAATTCTACCACTCCCGGTTCAAACTTGCTTCTTAAAATAAGTGCTTTTGCCTCTTTTACTGTTAGCCCAACAACATTCGGAATCGCAATGTTTCTCATAGGTCCTGAACCGATTACCACATCAACGATGGAGAATCTTGGCAATTTCGTTTTAGGCTTTACTTCCACTCCTTTAAACAGGACTCTAAGAACCGCATCTTTCTGAATACTAGGCTCATATATTGTATCACCTACTTTTAAACCTACCTGTTCCAATCTTTGGAAAGCCAGTCCTGAATATTTATTAATGACATCCGGAAGAGCAATTGCAGCCCAGGTTTTAGGATTCACTTTCAATCTTACCGTTCTTCCGTCTTTTACACGGGAACCTGGTGAAGGGAATACCTGAAGAACCTGAAATGGTCTGAATTTCGGATCGTATTTTGAACTGTCCACTTCATACTCCAATCCTGTATCATCCAATATTTTTATTGCTTCATGTACGGTTTTATTAACCACATTGGGAACAGGAATTTCCTGACCATGATTAGTATGATATTCCAACCAACGGAAGGTAAGCCACACCAACCCCACAAAAACACCGATGGCTACTAATAAATTCAGTAAAACTTTCCAATTGAAAAGTGATTTAAACATACTTAAAATGACTTTAATTATAACGGCAAATATAGCTAATAATTTTAGAATGTACTTTTATTTAACACAATTCATTCAGATTTTAAAATTTCTTATTTTCCCGGCTTAGATTCCATAAAATCATTAAATTTGCTTCATTGATACTATATAGATATGAGCAAAAAAAATGTTGCCGTAGTAATGGGAGGCTATTCTGACGAATACGTTGTTTCCTTAAAAAGCGGTCAATTGATCTATGATTCTTTAGACAGAAACTTATACAATGTATACAAAGTAGTTATCCTCAAAAATGAATGGTATTTTTTGGACGAAAATGATAAAAAATACAGCATTAATAAAGGTGATTTTTCAGTCGCATTAGATAATAATGAAACATTACAATTTGATGTCTGCTTTAATATCATCCACGGAACACCCGGAGAAAACGGAATCCTTCAGGCGTATTGGGATGCTATCGGACAAAAATATACCGGCTGCGATTTTTACCAAAGCGCTTTAACATTCAATAAAAAAGATACATTAGCAGTACTTTCAAAATATGGAATTCCTTCCGCAAAAAGTGTTTACTTAAGAAAAGGAGAAGAAATCAATGTTGATGAAATTATAGAAAATCTTGGACTTCCGGTTTTTGTGAAGCCTAACCAATCAGGATCTTCTTTAGGAATTTCAAAGGTTAAAGAAAAATCTGAGTTGATAGCTGCAACAGAAATTGCATTCAAAGAAGATGATGAGATTTTAATCGAAAGCTTTCTTGACGGAATGGAAGTTTCAGTGGGTGTAATTGATTTTAAAGGAGAAACGATTGTTCTAGGAATTACAGAAATCGTTCCTCAAAACGAATTCTTCGATTATGAAGCGAAATATGAAGGTGCTTCCGAAGAAATTACTCCGGCAAGAATTGATGACGAAACCAGGCTGAGAGTAGAAGAAATTGCAAAAAGAGCATATAATTCTTTAGGAATGAGTGGTTTCTCAAGAAGTGAATATATTCTCATGAACGGAATTCCTTATATGCTGGAAATGAATACAAATCCTGGATTCTCTCCGGCAAGTATCCTTCCTCAGCAGGCAAAAATCTACGGAATCTCTATTACCGATCTTTGCGGAAATGAAGTTGAAAAAGCGTTAGCCAAAAACCTGAAATAGTTATGAAAATTGCTGTTTTCCCGGGATCTTTTGATCCTATTACTCTAGGACATTACGATATTATTGAAAGAGCAGCTCCGCTTTTTGATAAATTAATCATTGCCATTGGCCAGAATTCTCAGAAAAAATATATGTTTCCTCTGGAAAAAAGGATAGAATTTATTCAAAATTCCGTTGCAGAATTCCCCAACGTAGAAGTGGATTTCTTTGAAGGATTAACTGTAGATTATTGTTTTGAAAAAAATGCTCAATACATTATCAGAGGCTTAAGGAATCCTGCAGATTTCGAATTTGAAAAAGCCATTGCCCATACCAACAGAACATTGGCCCACAAAAAACTGGAAACTGTATTTTTATTGACCTCATCAGGAAAATCTTTCATCAGCAGCAGCATTGTAAGAGAAATCATCAACCATGGCGGAGAATATGAACTACTGGTTCCCGATTCCGTTAGAGTTGAAAAAGAAAAATAAAAAAAATTTCAATAAGCTTTAAATGATAGTTGAAGAATGGTAGAAAATTTGCTTAAAAAGAAATCATTCATCAACTATCATTTATTTTTTTATAAAATATGCACGAACAGTTCAATTTTGCTATAGAAGTACTCGGAACGATTTCCTTTTCCATGTCGGGAAGCTTTGCCGCCATGCAGAAACGCCTTGATCCTTTTGGAGTCCTTATTATTGCATTCGTGACTTCTGTTGGTGGCGGAACTGTAAGAGATTTATTGCTCGATATTCCGGTCTTCTGGATGCATGATCTCCTGACTTGTGCGTTGATTATCCTGACCAGTATTTTCACTATGATTTTTAAATCTCTTGAAAAAAACTTTCAGGTTACCTTATTTATTTTTGACAGCTTCGGACTTGGATTATTTACAATAATCGGGATTCAAAAGGGGTTGCATGTCGGTATACATCCTTTGATCTGTATTGGTCTGGGAACGATTACAGGGTGTTTCGGAGGGATTATCCGGGATATTTTACTCAACAGAATTCCTTTAATCTTCAGAAAAGAAATCTACGCAACAGCCTGTATTGTGGGTGGTTCCATATTTTTACTGTTAACAAAATTTACTCCTCTTTCTTTTACGGTTATTCAGATTTTTACCATTTTATTGATTGTAGCGATCAGAACTTTAGCCGTAAAATACCATTGGCAGATCCCGAAATTCTACGGGTATAATAATGATGCTGAAATGTGACATTCAAATATAAAAAAGCACCTGAATTCAGGTGCTTTTGTTTTATAAATCGATTCCGAAAATTCTTTTAATTAAAAGAATTTTCCTCTGTTTCTCATATGAGGATTATGCATATGCTTCTGCATTGTTGGCATTTTCAGCTGATCTTTCATCATTTTGATCTGATCCGTCATCATTCCTGCGCTGTCTAACCTCTTGGCTTCTTCCAATAGCTTTTGCCCTTCCTGTTTTCTTCCTTTAGAAATTGCTGCAGCTGCAAGGTTCAAGGTAGCCATTGCTCTGTCGTGCTTCATATTCAATCCATATTCCAAAGCTTTTCTCATTAAAGGCTCCACTTTTGTCGGGTGATCCTGAGCCTGTGTTAATCCTAACAAATAATGATAATATCCATATTGGGATTTATGAAGCTGAGTTTGATAATTGGTAATGCTTTGCAGCCAAACAGCCGCCTTTTCCATATTTTGTTTTCTTAATTGCCAGAATGCCAAAAGAATATATTCATTTTTAAAGAAAAGTAAAACAGGTGCAGCAGCAACAACAACCAAAACAATACCCCAACCGATGTTTCTGTTCATCATCAGATAAACTGCTATTGCAATAATAATCGCAGAGATTACGAACTTTATGTACTTATTCATTTTTAAATTTTAGAAGTGCAAAGATAAAACATTTAAATATTAGATACCAGAAGTTGGAAGACAGATTCTCTCAACTATTCACTCTTAAATTTTTTCGTACGTCTGAAAACAAAAATCGTATTGATTTTTTTCATCTTTCTCATGGCAAGTCTCCTCCACCTTTCTCCAGACTTTAGGATCAATTTTCGGAAAATAAGTATCGGCTTCCAAATCTGCTTTCACTAAAGTTACCTCCAGTCTGTCAACAACATCCATGGTCTGTGCATAAATATTGCCTCCCCCGATAATGAAAACTTCCTCATCAATCTTTTTTGCAAATTTTACAGCTTCTTTAATGCTTCCGACAATTAAAATCCCTTCCTCAAACCAGTCTTTTTGTCTGGATACAACAATATTGGTACGGTTAGGAAGCGGTTTTCCGATACTCTCGTATGTTTTTCTTCCCATGATAATCGGGTGCCCCGAAGTCAGATCTTTAAAATGTTTTAAATCTTTCGGAAGATGCCAAAGCAATTGGTTTTCAAAACCGATTTCGTTTTTCTCTCCCATTGCCACCACTATTGTTGTCATTCAAATAATTTTCTGCAAAATTAGCACATAATTTGTATATTTGGTTAGGACAAGAATTTAAAAAAATTAAACTATGAAAAACAAGGGCTGTCTGAGCGCCGGAACCATCGGTATTGCTCTACTCATTATTGTTGCTGTATTATTTTTCTGGGGTAAAAGCGGATATAATAATTTCGTAGCTCAGGAGCAGGAAGTTATTACCAAATGGGCCAATGTAGAAACCGTGTATCAAAAGAGAGCGAATCTTATTCCGAACTTGGAAAGAACCGTAAAATCTTATTCAAAATTTGAACAGGAAACCCTTACAAAAGTGGTTGAAGCCCGCGCGAAAGCAACGTCTATCAATATTGATCCAAGCAATATGACCGAACAGGATCTTGCAAGATTCCAGGCTGCACAAGGAGAATTATCCGGATCTTTAAGCAGATTAATGGCTGTTGTAGAACAATATCCGAATCTAAAAGCCGATCAGCAATATATTAACTTCCAAAGAGAATATACTGCAATCGAAAACAGTATCAGAAGCGAAACGGTATATTATAATCAGGCTGTACAGAAGTATAATACTTCAATTAAACAGTTTCCTAACAATATTCTGGCAAACTTTACAAATTTCAAAGAAAAGCCTGCATTCAAAGCTGAAGCAGGAGCTGAAAAAGCACCTGAAGTATTCTCAGAATAATGAAAAGTTTTCTTACAGATCAGCAAATAGCTTCCCTGGTGGAAGCTATTCAATCAGCAGAAGAACATTCTACCGGTGAGATCAGAGTGCATATTGATTCGAATACAGAAAACGACAATGCCAAAACGGCGTTTAAAATTTTCGAAAAATTATGCCTCAATAAAACTACCGAGAAAAATGCGGTGCTTTTCCATGTAAATTTTGAACAAAAATACCTTACCATTATTGGTGATACGGGAATTCATGAGAAAGTACAACAATCTTATTGGGATCATCTGCATGATTATATTACCGCTGAGTTTGCTAAGGGAAACTATTATAAAGCCTTGAAAAGTGCGATTCTGGAAACAGGGCTTGAACTTAAAAAACATTTTCCCGTAACCGGAGAAAATCCCAATCAATTATCTAATGAGATTACATTCTCTTAAAATAGTATTTTCATTCTTACTGCTATGCTTTTACGGTCTTGTATCAGCACAGTATACTATTCCCAAAAAGCCACCAATTCTTTATCCTGTTTATGATGAAGCCAATTTATTAAGCCAGCAGGAAAAAGATAAGCTGAATGACAAACTCATCAAATTTGCAGATTCTACCTCTACGGAAATTGAGGTTATTATCATCCCTTCAACAAAGGGAGAAGATGTCAACTTTTTAGCCACTATGTTTGGTGAAAAATGGGGAATAGGAAAAAAAGATATTGATAACGGAATTGTTTTTTTAATTGCAACCGAAGACCACACTATGTCGATCCAGCAGGGACGAGCTGTTGAACAATACCTAACCGCATCAGTTGCAGGGCAGATTTTAGATTATATCGTTACTCCTCATTTTAAAAAAGGTGAATGGTATGAAGGAATCAACCTGGGGACTTCTGCTTTAATGGAAGCCGTTCAGGGAAAATTCAAACCTATTGCCAATCAGGAAAGCGGTGACGGAAGTGTTTTAAAAATACTGCTTATTGCTTTTGTCATCTTTATTATTCTTGCTATTCTTTTCGGAAGCAGAGGAGGTGGAAATGGAGGGAATTCTGACGATGATGACGTGCTTATTACCAGAAGAGGGAGAAGAAATTATCCGGGAGGTTTTTTCCCTTTCCCAGGGAGCTTTGGAGGCGGTGGATTTGGAGGCGGCAGCTCTGGTGGTGGATTTGGAGGTTTCGGCGGTGGCGGAAGCTTTGGCGGTGGTGGTGCATCAGGAGGATGGTAAATTATACAAAATCAAATAACCATTAAGGTAAATAAAAATCGTTCAATTATGAGCGATTTTTTCATTAATAAAAACAACAGGATTAAAGAAAACAAAATTTAACCTGCCATTTTTTAGTTTATTTTAACATAAACATCTTTTTTAATATTAAAAGATCAATAAACTAACATATAACCCGCCTTTAATTCAAAAAAAAATTATTAAATTTACTGAAAACAGGTTTATGAAGAAGACGTTGGTAGTTTTTGCACATCCTTATCTGGAGCACTCCAATTCTAATGTGGAGCTCATCAATTTCTATGTCCGTCATCAACATTTTACCCTCAGAGATCTTTACGAAGAATATCCTGATTTTCATATCGCTGCTTTTCGCGAAAGAAAAAGACTCAAAAACTATGACCGTTTTGTCTTTCAGTTTCCTTTGATCTGGTTCGGAATCCCTCCTCTGCTGAGACTTTGGATTGATGAAGTTTTTGATCGCGACTGGCTGAAAGAAGGAGAATATAATCCGTTGGAAAACAAAGAGGTTTACATCTTGGTAACAACTGGAGGAAAAGAAAGATCTTTCAGCAGACACGGAACTTATAAATATACTGTTGAAGAGCTTATCAGTGGTCTTATCGTTTCGTTAAATGTTTTTAAAGCCAATCTTAAAAATATTAAGATCGTTTACGAAGCTAATAAATTATCAAAAAAAGATATCATCCTACATAAGCAGAAATTTACAGAACTTTTAAACCAATAATGTATGGAATCCAGTTTAGCAATGAATACCCTTATTTTTTTAGGTGTTGCCATTATTATGGTTCCGCTGGTAAGGAAATTTGGATTAAGCTCTGTGATTGGATATCTCGCTGGAGGAATTATTATCGGCCCTTATGTTCTTAAACTCACTGGTAAAGATGTAAATGACATTATGCACGCCAGTGAATTTGGAGTGATCATGCTTTTATTTCTGGTCGGGCTGGAACTGGAACCCAGGAAATTCTGGGAAATGCGAAAGAAAATTATTGGGCTGGGTCTCACACAAATGCTTCTGACCACTTCCCTCCTTTTTTTAGTTTTTATCTGGGCTGATTGGAAAATCGACAAAGCTTTTGCCATTGCGATGTGTTTTGCACTATCTTCTACTGCTATCGTTCTACAGACTTTACAGGAAAAAAACAATTTAAAAACACTAGCCGGAGAAGCTTCATTCTCAACACTTTTATTTCAGGATATTGCCGTGATTCCTATTTTGGCAATTTTACCGCTTGTTGCTAATTATAAAGCAAGGCATCACGATAACGAAATCCAGGTTCTTATACAGACGCTTCCGGAGTGGATGCAGTTTGCAACCGTAATTCTGGGTGTTGCGATGTTGATTTTATTGGGGCGCTATGTTTTTGTTCCCTTTTTAAGATACGTTTCAAAATCCGGAATGACGGAGCTTTTAACAGCCTCTTCCTTATTCCTGGTGATTGGTGTTTCAGAATTGATGGTTGCAATTGGCCTTTCTCCCGCTTTAGGAGCGTTTCTTGCAGGGGTAATGCTCGCCAACAGTGAGTTCCGCCATGAATTGGAAGCACAGATTGATCCTTTCAAAGGATTATTGCTTGCTGTATTTTTTGTAAGTGTAGGTTCTACCATGAATTTTAATATTATTCAGAAAGATCCTGTCTTTATTTTCAGTACTGTTTTTGCCGTTTTAAGTATAAAATTTATTGTTTTATTTTTTATCGGGAAGTTTTTCAAAATTGATACTCCCCAAAGCTTATTTTACGCTTTTGCTCTTTCTCAGGTGGGAGAATTCGCTTTTGTATTGATTAATTATGCTTCAAGCCTTTATCTGATAAATCCGGAACTCAATGCACAAATGATGGCCGTAACAGCAATCACAATGTGTATTACACCATTGCTTTTAATTATCAATGATAAAATAATCACCCCTAAATTCATCAAAGAAGTCCCTGAGCAAGACAGTGATTTTAACATTCTGGACAATACTATTTCCCAGAAAAAAATCATTATTGTCGGTTTTGGACACTTTGGAAGTACGGTAGGACGATTGCTTAAAGCCAATAAAGTAGCGGCAACCGTTTTGGACAGAGATTCGGACCGTGTGAAGCTATTAAGGAGCTACGGCTTCAAGGTGTATTACGGAGATGCTACAAGGCTTCCTATTTTAAGAGCTGCAGGAATTGAAGACGCTGAGATTCTGGTTCTTTGCCTTGATGATCCTGATGATAACAAATTCATTGCAGAGCTTGTACGGGAACACTACCCTAAAGTGAAAATCTTCGTCAGAGCGAAAAACAGAATTGATGCCTATAGCTACCTCAACAACGGAATCGACAATATCTACCGTGAAACACTCGGGACTGCGGTTGATATGGCAGTAGACGTTCTGCACGAAACAGGCATGAGAAAATATGCAGCCAGAAGGCTTGGACAGAGATTTATGGCAATTGATAAAGCTTCGGTAAGAAAATTAGCCAAAATTAAAGAAGAAGGCGATGATCTTAATCTTTTTACCACAAAAGAAATCCTTCAGCGGGAGGAAGAATTATTAGCTTATGATAATCTTAATTTCGACACCCGGAACTGGGAAGGTTCTTCAACGGCAGATGAGGAAGATGAAGACTAAATCTTATTTCCTGTACACTCTTTTAAAAATCTAAACTTAAATTAAAAGCAATTATTAAAAAAGTCCATACATTTGAGAAATAGGTATAATTTTCAAAAAATGAGCGTAGATAAACGTATTTTAGAGAAACAATCCAATCAAGAATTGGAACAATATATTCTCCCTCAAAGTAAACGGGTTGATGACGCAAAAATTTACGCTTTTGAAATACTAAAATCAAGAGGCTACGAATTCAGTCCGGAACAAATGGAAAGAAATCAGGAGCTGATAAATACTAAGACGGAGAGAAAAAATATAATTATTCATCCCAATTACAAAAGATCAGCGGAACTTATTTATCTAACCGGGGCGCTAGGAATCGGAAATTTAATCTGGCATTATGAAACACTGGATAGCGGGATAAAAATATTTATAGCTCTTGTTTCCTTAGCCTTTATGCTTGGAATCGGATATTTAATAAGTAGAGGAAATGAATGGATCAAATATGTACTTTTAGTATTATTCGCCCTAGGACTTATCGGCATTATTTTTATAATTGCCAATCTGGCAAAAGATCCTGTTACCGGGGTTATAAATATTGTACAAACACTGTTACAGATCTGGGCTTTGGTTTTATTATTTAAAGTCCCTAATAAAAAAGAGAATCCATAAATTATAATAAAAAAATAAATCCTTCGCTGTAAGTTCGACGAAGGATTTATTTTTATCATTAATTATTCTACTCAATCGACACACTTCCGCCACTGCTCTCTTCTTTCGTTACAGAAGTTACATTTCCTTTTTTATACACATTTACACTTCCCCCCGAAGAAGCTTCCGCTTTAATGGATGAAGAAGCACTGATCTGTACACTTGCCCCGCTTGATGCATCTGCATTTACGTGATCGGCAATAAGTTCTTTAGCCGAAACACTGCTTCCTGAAGAAGAACTTACCTCCGCATTTTTAGCTTTTCCTGAAATATCAATACTTGCTCCTGAAGAAGCATCAATATCCAGATCAACAGCCCATATTTTTCCGCTAAAATTACTGCTGCTGTCCATAGAAATATCAAAGTCATTTGCTTCTAGACTTCCCGAAACGGATGCAGCACTAGAAACTTCAATATGCGTTTTTTCTTGAGTGAATTTATCTTTAACCGTAATACTTGCCGCTGAATTTGCATTCAGTTTTGAAAAATCTTTGGTATAAATTTTTGCAGAAACATTGTGGCTGTTCATTACTCGTATTCCTTTTTTGTAATGGATATGAAGACTGCCTCCATTAATATCTACTAATACCTCATCAATAATATTCTGAGGAGCAGAAATCACCACTTTCTCAACATCTGATTTTATAATCTCAGCATCTATAGCCTGCGAAACTTCAATTTCATCAAATTCGCCTGTTACTTCCTTTTGTTTAATAGGTCCATTATCTTTTGTAATAACTTTTTCTACCCAACCGCTTTTTTCTTGTTCTCCGTTTCTTCGATCATGCTTCCCGCATGAAGCTAATAACAGGAAAGCCGAAAAAATAAAAATAGTTTGTGATCTCATGTTTGGTTCTTTTATAAATTTTAGTTTTAATATCTTTATACTTTTAATAACAACTAATTTATGAAAAATATTACATCGGTATTATTAATTTCTGCATTAGCATTTAACTACTCTTGTACTACAATGAAAAAAGCCGATAATCAACAGGAAATCGTTATTCCTGCCGCATTAGCATCAAACCCTTTCATGAAGAAAAGCAAGCTTCAGTATGAAGCTCCTGAGTTTGATAAAATTAAGAACGAACATTTTAAACCCGCTTTTGATTTCGGACTCAAGCAACATGATGCTGAGATTTTAGGTATTGCCAATAATCCAGACGCTCCTACTTTTGAAAACACCATTGTTGCCTTAGAAAAAAGCGGTGAAATTTTAAAAAGAGCTGTCATTGTATTCTCAAACCTTACAAGCGCAAATACCAATCCTACTTTGCAGGCTTTAGATGAAGAATATGCTCCGATTTTTGCGGCTCATTCCGATAAAATGTATCTGAACGAAAATCTTTATAAAAGAATCAAAGCAATTTCTGAAAACGGTTTAGATGCGGAAAGCAAAAGATTATTACAATATTATAAACAAAACTTCGAAATCGCAGGAGCCAATCTTTCTTCCGCTGATAAAGAAAAATTAAAGCAGATCAATCAGGAGCTGGCTTCACTTTCTACACAATATTCCAACAAATTATTAGAGGCGAGAAAACAAGGCGGAGTTTTCTTTACCGATGCAAAGGAACTGGACGGACTTTCTGCTGATGAAATTGCAGCCGCTGCAAGTGATGCTAAAAATGCAGGAAAACCTGGTCAATATTTATTAGCACTACAAAATACAACACAACAGCCTCTTTTACAAAACTTAAAAAACAGAGCAACAAGAGAAAAATTATTCAAAGCATCCTGGTTGAGAGCTGAAAAAGGAGATGGAAACGATACCAGAGAAACGATTGAAAAATTAGCCAACCTAAGACTTAAAAAAGCTCAGGTTTTGGGTAAAAAAAGTTTCGCGGAGTGGAAACTGCAGGATCAGATGGCCAAAACTCCTGAAGCTGCCACCAAATTAATGAATCAGATCGCAACACCTGCCGTAGAAACAGCAAGACGTGAAGCTAAAGATATTCAGGATCTGATCGATCAGCAGAAAGGAGGTTTCAAAGTTGAACCTTGGGACTGGAATTTCTATGCAGAACAGGTTAGAAAGGCAAAATTTGATCTTGATGAGAGTGAAATAAAACCTTATTTCGAAATCACAACTGTGTTAGAAAAAGGAGTTTTCTTCGCTGCCGAAAAATTTTATGGATTAACATTCAAAAAAAGAACGGACCTTCCGGTATATCATCCTGATGTAGTTACTTACGAAGTCTTCGATCATGATGGAAAATCAATTGCTATTTATTATTTAGATTTCTACACAAGAGATTCTAAAAACGGTGGAGCCTGGATGAGCAATTTCGTTGAGCAGTCTTACCTTTTAGGAACAAAACCGGTTATTGTAAACTGCTATAATTATCAGAAACCTGCTCCTGGAAAACCTTCATTAATCAGTTATGATGATGTAACCACAATTTTCCACGAATTCGGACACTCTATTCACGGAATGTTTGCAAGCCAGAAATACCCTTCCCTTTCAGGAACTAATGTACCGAGAGATTTTGTGGAATTTCCTTCGCAAATTAACGAACACTGGGCTTTAGATCCGGTAGTTTTAAAAAATTACGCCCTTCATTACCAAACCAAACAGCCGATTCCGCAGGCTTTAGTTGATAAAATAAAAAAAGCAGCCACCTTTAATCAGGGATATATGACTACCGAATTGGTTTCTGCCGCTGAATTAGATATGGATTGGCATACCGTAACCAATGAAAGCGAATTGATTCCTGTTTTAGACTTCGAAAAACAATCACTGGCAAAACACGGATTTACTTTAGCAACAGTTCCACCGAGATATCACACACCATATTTTGCTCATATTTGGGGAGGCGGTTACTCTGCAGGATATTATGCTTATCTGTGGTCTGAAACGCTGGACAATGACGCATGGGAATGGATTTCAAAGAACGGCGGATTGACGAGAGAAAATGGAGATCGTTTCAGAAAATATATTCTTTCCGTAGGAAATTCTGTTGATCTGAACCAGGCATTCAGAGATTTTACAGGACACGATCCGGATATTAAACCTTTATTGAGAAACAGAGGTTTTATTAAATAAATTTTTAAAAGCATTCATTTTTTGGATGCTTTTTTTATTTAATTATTAATTATATAATCATTTTTCACAAATGACATGATATATCTGTTCCCCCACAGATCTCACTAATTACACAGATTTAACAGCATCATATAAAATTTAAGCACAAATATCTGCGGGAGAATATAAAAACCGAAACTTATTTTTCATAAATGATATTATATATCTTTTGTCTCGCAGATGCCGCTAATTAAGCAGATTTAAATACATCATATAAGATTTAAACACAAACATCTCCGGGAGAAAATAAAAACCGAAACTCCTGAAAAAAATATTCGCGTAAATTTGTGTTTTAAAATCAAAAAAAATGAATTGTCCCTGCTGCTCAGGAAAATCCTACGAAGATTGTTGTAAACCTTATCATACCGGAGAAAAACATGCTCCAACCGCAGAAGTGTTAATGCGTTCAAGATTTTCTGCATTTGCTATTCCAAATGGTGAATATTTAATGCAAACCACATCTCCAAGCAAGAGACAAAACCACAGTAAAAAAGATTTACAGGAATGGGGAGAAATCAATAAGTGGACAAAACTGGAAATCGTAAGCAAACCTTCGATGAATAAAGTTGAATTTAAAGCTTTTTATACTGACGAAGATGGAAAACAGCAGGTTCATCATGAGCTGTCACAATTCAAAATGATACAGAATCGCTGGTTTTATGTGACCGGTGAGTTTTTAGATTAAATAAAACTATAATCTCCTATTAATAAATTATAATATAGATTTTGGGGAAGCCTATCATTTCGACGAAAGGAGAAATCTAATATTAAGATTCTTCATGACATTCAGAATGACAGTTATCCCATAACAAAAGGAGATTAGAAATACCAATAAAAATGTCCGGCTTTTTCAGCCGGACATTATATTATAAAAAGAAATCTCTTAGTGAGCTTCGTTTCCGTCAATTCCGTGGGCGTGTCCATGTGACAGCTCTTCTTCCGTTGCAGGACGTGTATTTAAAATTTCCACCTGGAAATCCAACGTTTTTCCAGCCATCGGGTGATTAAGATCTGCTACTACAGCTTCCGGAGTTACCTCTACTACGATAGCCTGGAAGTTATTTCCCTGATTGTCTGATAATGGCAAAATAGCACCTACCGGCGGAACTCCTGATTCGTTGAACATCTCAAGAGGCAACTGCGCAATAGAGTCAGGATGTCTTTCACCGTATGCTTCTTCCGGCTGAATCACGAATGCAGCTTTATCCCCTGCTTTCAAACCATAAATATTTTGTTCGAATTTCGGAATCATCATTCCTACACCATATAAAAATGTAAGTGGATTTTCTGCTGTTGTTTCCTCTACTAAAATCTTGCTTCCATCTTCTTCGATGGTGTGAAGAATGTAGCTTACCGCTACAACATGATTGTTTTCAATTGTCATATTTTTTCTTTTTTTCGTGATATGCTCACGATTAATTTTTGACAAATATAGTCTTTTTTGAAATGATTGATTCCGATAAAATATTCTAAAAAATTAAGAAAACTTGATTCAGATTTTAATCTTACTTATTTTTTTCCTCTCGTTTTTTCTGTCTTAGCACAAAGAGATACAAGCTTTCCACTTTGGTTCTCGCCCAAGGTGTTTTTCTCAAAAACTTCAAAGATGAACTGATACTTGGATTATCCGTAAAGCATTTGATATTGATCTGCTCTCCCAGCTTCTCAAATCCCTGATAATACTCCACCAATTCTTCAAGAATGGCATCCAGTCTTTTTCCGTGAAGCGGATCTTTTGATTGTTCCATCTATTCCTTTTTTACCTTATTATTTTCCTCTTCTCTCGCCTTATCATTCAACTTTTCAAAATCTTCAGTTTTCATAATCGTAAGACTATTATTCGCATTCCAAATACTCGTATATTTTTTGGAGGTAGTAAAATAACTTCCCCAATCTGTAAACTTCTGATATAACATTAATGTGCAGATATCTGTTGGAGTAATGGCAAGCCAATTTTCTAAAATATGGGTATGTGCTCCACCAATTGTTTTCCCTGTTTTTTCATCATGAATATTTTGAACGATGATACTATTATGGAGTTTTTCAACATTCTTCACCTCATTTTTATTATCAAAAGTAATCAGATAATCATTTCCAAATACCACAATATTATTTACAGAAGGACCTGTAAGTACATATACTTTTTTCACTTTATTCTTAATAAGAGGAACAATATTGAAATTTGTATTTTTATAAACCTTAAAAATCGTATCGTTCTGAATTCTTTTTAAAGCATTCTGCCTGATTGTAAAATACTCAGCCTCTACCCGAGTAAAATCTCTTTCTTTCAGATCAAGATTAGCATTCTTTGGATCATAATTTGTGGGAAATGAGATGGTGCCAATCACTTTTTGATCTTTTGAGAAAAAAATACACTTCGGAACATCATCGATATATGAAAAATATCCGCCGATATTTTCTTTTTTCCCGTAATTAGCAATAAAAAGATCTGTTCCATACCAGCTTGCCATTTCACTTCTGTACAAAGCAATTCCCTCTTCATTAATTTCTTTAGAAATTTTCTCCAAATTCTGAGCCTCAAATGAAACTGCAAACAAAATAAAAAGTACGGCTAAAATTTTTTTCATAAAATTAGTTTTTTTTCAAAAATAGGGAATAACATTTTTAATCGGAAATTTCACTTTGCCTTTTTAGTTTCTTACATTTACCCTATGAAATCGCTGAGGTTAAATATTCCATTTTACCGTTCACCTAAAACCAGCCAAGATGAGTAGAAATACAGACGCCAACAGAAAATTGCATAAAAAGAAGATCGACAATAAAAAACGGAAGATACAAAATGCCGAAGCCGAAAGAAAAGCACGGTTGAAACAGATTCGAGAAGATTTTAAAGCTAGAGAAGCTGATAATAAAATATGAAAATTCTACATACCGCCGACTGGCATTTGGGGAAACGTCTCGACCGTTTTTCGAGAATGGAAGAGCAGATTTCGGTGATGAACGAAATTGTTGAGATTGCCGATGAACAAAATGTGGACTTGATTCTGATTGCCGGAGATTTGTTCGATAATTTCAATCCGTCGACAGAAGCCGTCGAACTTTTTTATAAAACCTTAAAAAGACTTTCACATAACGGGAAACGTCCTGTAATTGCTATTTCCGGAAACCATGATTCTCCCAGTTTTATAGATGCTCCGGATCCTTTAGCAAGAGAATGTGGAATTATTTTGATCGGTTATCCCAAAGCAAAAATTTCTCCTTTTGCCCTGGAAGATTTTAAAATTTCAAAATCAGCTGCAGGATTTTTAGAACTGGAACTGAAAGAATATCCCTTCCCGATACGTTTACTTCATACCCCTTATGCTAACGAAATCCGCCTGAAGGAATATTTTGGTGAAAATAAAGAAGCTGAGCTGAACAATATACTGGAAAAGCACTGGAAAGAAACTGCGGATGAATTCTGCGATGAGAGCGGAATCAACCTGTTGATCACTCATTTATATATGAACAAAAAAGGAGCTCCGCTTCTTGATGAACCTGAAGGGGAGAAACCTCTTAAAATCGGCAATGCAGATCTTGTTTTTTCGGATATTATTCCTGATCAGATTCAATATACCGCTTTGGGACATCTCCATGGTTTTAAAAATATAGGTACAGAAGAAAAACCTGTTGTGTATTCATCTTCGCCTTTGTGTTACAGTTTCAGTGAAGCTGGGCACACGAAATATGTATCGATTATTGATGCTGAACCCAATCAACCAGTTTCTTACGAAAGAATTGCTTTAAAAAACGGAAAACCACTGGTCCGAAAAATGTTTCAAAGTGTGGAAACTGCTGTAGAATGGCTGAATGAAAATCAAAAGTCACTAGTAGAGCTTACTTTAGAAAGCGAAACTTATTTAAAAGCTGAAGAAAGAAAACTGCTGTATCAGTCTCATAACGGAATTGTATATCTGATTCCCAAAGTGAAAAATCTCGAAACTGATACGAATAGCCTTAGTGACATCAATCTCAATCAGGATATCCAAACCTTGTTTAGGGATTATTTTAAAGCTAAAAACGGCGGTCAGGATGCTAATGAAGACCTCATTAATTTGTTTAACGAAATTCTTAATCCATAATGATTCCTATTCAACTTACTTTAGAGGGTCTTTATTCTTATCAGGAGCGTCAGAAAATCGATTTTCAAAATCTTACTGAGGCCGGGCTTTTTGGAATCTTTGGTTCGGTCGGCTCCGGAAAATCTTCTATTCTGGAAGCCATTTCTTTTGCACTTTATGGAGAAACCGAGAGACTGAACGCAAGAGATAAGCGTACTTACAATATGATGAATCTGAAATCAAATAGATCTTATATCGAGTTTGATTTTATTAATTATGAAAATAAAAAATACCGTGCCACAAGAGAGTTCAGACGTAATTCTAAAAACTTTGAAGATGTAAAAACTCCGAATGTCGTATTCTACGAATGGAAAAACGAAAGTTGGATTCCGCTGGAGCATTCCAATTCAGAAAAGCTTATCGGATTGAGCTATGCCAACTTTAAAAGGACGATCATTATTCCTCAGGGACAGTTCAAAGAATTCATAGAACTTGGCGCAACCGAACGTACCAATATGATGAAGGAAATCTTCAGTCTTCAGCGTTTTGATCTTCAGCATAATGTTTCCGCTTTAAACCTAAGAAACAGATCAGAACTGGACCAGCTGGAAGGACAGCTGAAAGGCTTTGAGGAAGTGAATGAAGAACAGATTTCAGCACAGAAAGAATATTTAAAAGCCGAACAGCTGAAGTTTAATGAGCTACAGAAAGTTTTCAAAGAAACCGAAGAAAAATATTCAAAGCTAAAAAGCCTGAAAGACGAGGTTGAACTTCTACAACAGAAAAAAGCCGATTTTGAAAAGCTGACCGAAAAGAAAACCGAAATTGACGCTCTAGACAAGAAAACTGAAATCTACGACAGAGTTTCAAGGATTTTTACGCCTTTACTTTCTGAGAAAAACAAACTTGAAAAAGAAATTACGGATCGACAGAAAAATAAAGAGGGTCAGTCTAAAATTTTACAGGAAACTGAAATTCAGTTTGAAAATATCAAGAATAGGCTTTCCGTGATTCAGCCTAAATATGAAGCTTTAAATGAATCAAAAATTCAGGAGAATGATTTGGTCCTGATGCTTCAAATGCTAAAAATTTCCGGAGAAATCGAAACTTTAAAAGACCGAACCGAAAAAGGATCGGAAAAAGTAAAGGAAGTTGAAGCTAACCAGAAGCTAATTCAACAAAAAATTGAAGAGCTTTCAAAAAATGCAGAACTTTTAAAACAGAAAAAGCTGGATTCTGCTTTATTATTAAGTGTTGGAAACTGGTTTTTGGAAAAGAAAAAGCTGAATGAAGTTTTTCAAAATCAAATTGAAAAAATTGGTTTAAAAAAAGCTGAAATTGAAAAAATATCAGAAGAGTTGAAGTCTTTTGAAATCAATCCTGAAAATTTCAGAAATGATTTTAAAGCTCAGACTGAAATCTTAGAAAAAGAGAAAAAATTACTTTCAGACAAGAAAAGCCATCTTGAAGTACAGCAAAAACTTGCACATTTTGCCAATGAACTGCATGATGGAGAATCATGTCCGCTTTGTGGAGCTCTGGAACATCCGAATATTGTTGAGTTTGATGATGTCAATTCGGAATTAAACGAAATCCAGAAACAGATTGAGCAGATTGAAATTCAGAAAGAGAACATTCAAAAGTGGTTTTTAGATATTGAAAAAATTATTGACCGTAAAAAAATCTTTGAAGAACAACTGAACTCGAAAAAAGAAAGCTTACAACAGATTCAAAATACAATTGAAGAACATCATAAAAGCTTTAACTGGAAAGAATTTAATGCTGAAAATCCGAATGATTTTGAAGAGAAACGCCAACAGTCTTTTTCCATTGAAAAAAAGATGGATGAGCTGCATCTTCAAATCAGTCTTGAACAAAAAAATCTTGATAAGGAAAGAGAAAACCTGGATAGTTATAATAAAGCCTTAGAAAAATTCAGACTAGATGAAGCTAAGAAAGAAGAACAGATCAAAACAAATGAAGGAAATTTAAAAGTTTTGACCTGGATTGATTACAGGAAAAAAACAATTGCAGAGGTCGGGGAAATTCTCTCTCAACGCTCTCAATCCAACCATGAAACTGAGCAGAATTATCAGCAACTCATTAAAGAGGAAAAAGAGATTACACCAAAACTTGCTGAACAGAAAACAGTGGTTTCTCAGCTGGAAAAAAGAATCTCTGAATTAGAAAAAAATATCGCAGGCAATCAAGATTTAATTGAGAAGGCTTTGTCAGAACAATTCTTTAATAGTTCGGATGAGATTCAACAAATTCTTGCACAGGAAATCAATGTTCAGGAAACTAGAAATACTATCCAGCATTTCAGGATTCAATTTGAAACGCTGAAAAACAGTATTCTTGAGCTTGAAGCCAAACTGAAAGGTTTTTCTTTTAATGAAGAAGAATTTTCAGCCCTAGAAAATCAATTCAAGGCTTCTGAAAATGATGTAAAAACGGTTAATAATTCAGTTATAAAGATCACTGCCGAAATTGATCGACTGGAAAAAGAGTTTAAGAAAAAAGAAGGTCTTTTAAGAGATTTAGCTCAACTTCAAAAGCGTTCGGAGAATCTGAAGATTATGACCAATCTCTTTAAAGGAGCTGGCTTTGTACAGTACGTTTCCTCCATTTACCTGCGACAATTGTGTGATCATGCCAATATACGTTTTCACCGGATGACAAGAAATCAGCTAAGTCTGCAATTGAATGAAAACAATGATTTTGAAATTATCGATTACCTGAATGAAGGCAAATGCCGAAGCGTAAAGACGCTTTCCGGAGGACAGGCGTTCCAGGTTTCTCTGAGCCTTGCTTTAGCATTGGCAGAAAGTGTTCAAAGTAATGCACAATCAGAGTCAAACTTCTTTTTCATTGACGAAGGCTTCGGGACCCAGGACTTAGAATCCGTAAATGTAGTATTTGAAACCCTGATGAATCTTCAGAAAGAAAACAGAGTTGTAGGAATTATTTCGCATGTGGAAGAGCTGAAAGAGAAAATTCCCGTTTCACTCAATATTCGAAAAGATGAAGAACGCGGAAGTTTGATTGAGTTGATGTAAGCAGTTTTAGGAAGTGGGAAAAAGTATATGGGAAATTTTCTTTATCTTTAATTAGATGCAGGTTTCATTTGTTTACATATTACTCTGTTCTGACAATACTTTCTATACAGGTATAACTGAAAATGTTTATAAACGTTTTGATGAACACCAAGATGGAAAATATTTCGGTTCTTACACTTATACAAGAAGGCCACTTCAACTTGTGTATTACTGTCAGTTTATGGATATAGAACAGGCTATTGCTTTTGAGAAAAAAATCAAAAAATGGTCGCAGGCCAAGAAACTGGCATTGATTGAAGGGCGATTTGAAGATTTACCCAATTTAGCCAAAAAGAATTTTAAGAAATAACTTCTCGATACGCTCATTTCATTTCGCTACTCGAAGTGACGTACTTCTCATGTGCTCCGTCAGTTCGAGTGAAATTCTGAAAGAATTTTGTATCGAGAACTTTTTGTAAGAAAACATATCAGTATTTTTTAGAATTTTGTTGACGTCTAGATTTTAAAATCACATTTAAATTTCTTTTTTATACATTTGAACCATTAAAATCTGCCATGCAAAATTTACCCCTTACTTTAAGACCCGGAAAGCTAAAAAACATTATCCTGATTCTCATCAGCATCGCATTTATCTGTATGGGTATTTCGCTTATGGAAAAGAATATTTGGGCTGCTATTCTTATTATTTTCTTATTCGGGATCAGTTTAATTATTTTTTCCATCAACTTAATTCCGAATACTTCTTATCTTAAGATTAACGAAAGAGGTCTTGAAATGAAAACCCTTTCCAGAACAACGTTCATTCCGTGGCAGGCTGTAAGTAACTTTACCACAAAACAGATCTTCATGAACAGGCTTGTAACTTTTGATATTGATGAGAAATATCTGGAAAATTCAAAAATAAAATCTAAAAAAGGAGCGTTTCCAGATACGTACGGAATGTCTGCAAAAAAACTGGCGGCTCTCTTAAATGACTACAAAGAAAAATTAGAAAGATAAAAAAACCGCCGCTGGAATTCCAGCGGCGGTTTTCTTTATAAGTTTTTAATAAGCGGTTTCACTTCATTACCAAACAATTCGATAGATTTCATCATAATATCATGTGAAGGATCTCCCACATCCATGTGACCGATAAATCTTGTAATTCCGAAGATTTCTTTCATATAGGTTATTTTATCAGCTACTTCGGCAGGACTTCCGATAAATAGCGCTCCGTCTTTGCTTCTTCCTCCGTCATACTGCATTTTTGTGTAAGGAGCCCAGCCTCTGGAAGCACCAATTCTGTCCATCTGAGATTTATAGTTATGAAAATATCCGTCTACCACTTTTTGATCATCACTCACAAAAGTATGAGAATGGATTGCAATCTGCATTTTATCTACATCATGGCCTGCTTTTTTATATTCCTGCTTATAAAATTCAATTAAATTTCTAAACTGAATCGGCATTCCACCAATAATAGCCACCACTAAAGGCATTCCTAATTGTGCAGCACTCAAAACCGATTGCGGAGTTCCGCCAACCGCTCTCCATATCGATAATTTCCCATCATTTTTGGCTCTCGGATAAACGGTTTGATTCTGCATCGGTGCACGTAGCTTACCGGACCAGGAAACATTTTCTTCCGAATTGATCTTTAATAACAATTCTAATTTCTCATCAAAAAGCTGCTCATAATCGTTCAGAGAATAGCCGTATAAAGGAAAAGATTCTATAAAGCTTCCTCTTCCCACAAATATTTCTGCACGACCGTCAGAAATGAGATCCAATGTTGAAAAATCCTCATATACTTTCACCGGCTCGGATGAACTTAAAACTGTAACACCACTTGCCAATTTTATATTTTTCGTAATGCTTGCTGCTGCTGCTAAAACAATTTCTGGTGATGACACCGCATAATCGGGACGGTGATGCTCTCCCATTGCAAAAACATCGATTCCTACCTCATCCATGAATTTTACCTGCTCAAGGATTTCGCGAATTTTTACTCCTGCATCTTTATACTTTCCGGTTGTCTGATCTAATGAAAGATCTCCAAACATTCCTATTCCTAATTCCATATTGTTGATTTTAGTGATACAAAATTAAGCTTCTTCCAGTTCAGATACATTGATCTTTGATAAGAACGGAGTTGACTTTACTATTGGAATGAAGAATCTTTTCCAATTAACAATTTCTTGTCTCTCGGAATAACAAACACAAAGTTTCTTTCAAACAAAAATCCAACCTCATTGGCTGGATTTTAAATATTTTATTTCTTTAAATTCTGATCAAAATAATCTGTGATCTTCTGCATCAAATGTACTCTGTCTTTTCCGATCACATTGTGCGGATGTCCCGGATATACAAAATAATCCAGCTGAACACCATTGTCTACTGCAGCTTTGATAAACTTAACCGAATGCTGCCAAACTACTACATCATCCTGTGCTCCGTGGATCATTAACAGTTTTCCTTTTAAGTTCTGAACTTTATCCAAAAGATTGGCCGTTGCATAGCCTTGCGGATTTTCCTGTGGAGTATCCATATATCTTTCTCCGTACATGATTTCGTACATGCTCCAGTCGATTACAGGTCCTCCTGCAACTCCTACTTTGAAAACGTCCGGTTTACGAAGCATAAAGCTTGTCGTCATGAATCCTCCAAAGCTCCATCCGTGAATCCCCATTCTTTCAGCATCTACATAAGGAAGTGACTGTAAATATTCAACTCCTTTCATCTGGTCGTTCATTTCCGTTGTTCCTAAATTTCTGAATACCGCCTGCTCAAACTTAAGGCCGCGATTGGCAGAACCTCTTCCGTCCATCGTGAAGATGATATATCCGTTTTGAGCCATATATTCATACCAAAGATTTCCGGAAGCCGGGAATGTATTCGTGATCAACTGCAAATGCGGTCCGTTGTATAAATAAACAATTGCCGGATATTTTTTATTAGCATCAAAATCTGTAGGAAGAATCATTTTGCCATACAGGATCGTACCGTCATCTGCTTTGAAATTTACACTTTTGATCTCAGGTCTCTGATAATTTTTTAATGTATTTTCAGCGGTAAGAATATTCGTTGATTTTAATGTATTGGTATTAATCACATTAACAACTCTAGGCGTATTTGCATTGCTGTAAGAATCATACAGATAATTTCCATCGCTGCTTAAAATTCCTGCGTGAACTCCTTCTGCATTATCCATTCGCTGCATTTTGAAATTCGTCCAGTTAATTCTGTATAAATGTTTCTCTAAGGGAGTTTCTTTTGTAGCAGTGAAATAAATTTCCTTTTTACTTTCATTAAACCCTAAAATGTCTGTTACCAGCCAATCCCCTTTCGTGATCTGAGCAATCAATCCTTTTTCTAAGCTATAATGAAATAAATGATTGTAACCTGTTCTCTGGCTCTGCCAGATAAAATCCGTATTGGAATTCGGGAAGAATGTCAACGGATGCTGTGGTTCAACATATTTATCACTGGTTTCCTCAAATAAAGTTTTTACTAAATTTCCTGTAGTCGCATCGTACTGATTCATTTTCATGTGATTCTGCCCTCTGTTCAATACTGCCACAAAAATATATTTCGAGTCAGGACTCCATGTAACTGCTGTTAAATATTGATCTTTTTCTCCTTCAATATTTAAGAAAGTCGTTGACTGAGTTTTGATATTAAAAACACCTAATGTAACCTGATGCGAGGTCTGCCCTGCCATCGGATATTTAATATTGTGATTGACAGCCGGAGTTACAGACCAGTCGATGATCGGATAATCTGCAACCATGGTCTGATCCATTCTGTAGAATGCTACACTTTCTGAATTCGGTGCGGGGAAAATTCCGGTATCAATTCCGAATTCATTTCTGTGAACATTGGAAGCACCATTCAGAATGTTTTCATTAGCATCATTCGTAACGGCAATTGTTTTTCCGTCCTTATTCACAAATAAATTATTCTTTACCGTAAATGCAAAAGTTTCATTATCTCCGAAGATTTTGATATTTGAAGCTTCTTTATCTATGGCAGCAGTATTCTTTACTTTCCAGTCACTTCCTGATTTTTCAACCCAAACCATCTCATCATTGGAATTGAAATACCCATTAGAATTGCTTGTGAACTTAATCTGAGGGATTGCTTTAAGCTTATTATTCGCAATACTTTTATTTAACTGAGATAAAGATACCAGTGTATCCTGTTTATTGGTTTTTAAGTCTGTGATCAGATATCCCCCTTTCACTGCCTGAATATATGATTTCCCGTCATTCGACCACGAAAACTGGGAAATATTTTTCACGGCAAGATTGCTTCTTAAACCATTAACAGCTTCCGCCATCGTAAATTTTTGGGTCTGTGCAAATGCTGAACTCCCCAAAACCAACATCAATAAAGAAAACTTATGTAATTTCATTGTAAAAAATTGAATCCACCAAAAATAAGAAATAAAACCCACACGTTAAGAAACGTTAAAATAAAAGATTGTAAAACCATATTCACACATAGATAAAAATTTATTTCTTACCTTAATAGTGGCTTTTCAACATACCCATGATTGTCCTTTTTTTATTGATTATGTAATGTCATTCTGAATATAAACCGAGGGTTTACGAACGCAGTTCAGAAGTGAAATGAAGAATTTATTGATCGTAATTTGGATTTCTCCTATCGTCGAAATGATAAGTATCCAAAATCTTTATTATCATCAATAATATATATATACCATTAAAAAAATAAAACAGAAATCATTTCTTATCCTATATCAATGACTTGTATCTGTCTCTTCATATAAATTTGCAGTATAAATAACAACAAAAAACAATATTACAATGGCAACAAAATGGAACCTAGACCCAGCGCATAGTGAAATTACTTTCAAAGTAAAACACATGATGATTTCTAATATCAAAGGAAACTTCACCAACTTCAATGCAGAAATCGAAGCTGATGATGATACTTTTGCTAATGCTAAAACAACTGCAACGATCCAGACTGCCTCTATTTCTACACATAATACAGACAGAGATAATCACTTAAAATCTGCCGAGTTCTTCAATGCTGAAGCAAATCCTACGATTACTTTTGATTCTCAGGCTTTAAATGGAAATGTTACAGGAAACCTTACCATCAATGGAATTACAAAACCTGTAAGCCTTGATGTAGATTTCAACGGAATTAATGTTGACCCATGGGGAAATACAAAAGCTGGTTTTTCTTTTGAAGGAAAAATCAACAGAAAAGATTTCGGATTAAACTGGAATGCAGCTCTTGAAGCAGGAGGGGTAATGGTAAGTGATGAGGTAAAATTGGCAGGTGAATTACAGTTCGTAAAGCAGGCATAATTTTTAACAAATATCTTAAAAGGTTCGGGGATTTTTCTAAAACCTTGAACCTTTTTTGTTTTTCTATATATCAATAAAATGAACCTAAACGATTTACAAAACATAAGCGAAAACTTTGGTAATACCCAGAGAATGCCCCTTCTTTTTCTCGGGCATGGCTCACCGATGAACGCCATTGAGGAAAATCAGTTTGTACAAGGTTTCAGAAAAGCAGCCACTGAAATTCCGAAACCGAATGCAATTTTATGTATCTCCGCACACTGGTTTACACATGGAACAAAAGTAACTGCGATGGATATGCCAAGAACGATTCATGATTTCGGTGGTTTTCCACAGGCATTGTTTGATGTGCAATATCCCGCTCCGGGAGATCCTGAACTGGCAAAAGAGACAGCAGAACTGTTAGCTCCTGTTGTAGTGGAAGAAGACCATAATTGGGGACTAGATCATGGTGCATGGTCGGTTATTAAACATATGTATCCTAATGCGGATATTCCGGTGATTCAGATGAGCATTGATTATACAAAACCTTCACAATATCATTTTGATCTGGCAAAAAGGCTCAATAAACTTCGCGAAAAAGGAATTTTAATTATCGGAAGCGGCAATATTGTACACAACCTTAGACTGATCGACTGGAGAAATATCAATACAGTAGGAGCCGGTTGGGATTGGGCGATTGAAGCCCGTGAAAAAACAAACAACTGGCTTTTGGACGGAAATTTTCAAAGTATTATTGATTATCAAAAACAGGGAACTTCACTGCAATATGCAGTTCCTACTCCTGATCATTATTTCCCTTTGATTTATACATTAGGATTGAAGAATAAAGCAGAAAATTTAACCTTATTTAATGATGAGTTAATCGGGGGATCTCTAAGCATGACCAGTGTGAGAATCGGATAACAAATTATTTTAAGTATTTTTTTATCACTAAAAATTTAGTAATATTGTTTACCATGAAAAAAACAGTATTACTTTTTTTATTTCTGCTTCCGTTTTCCTTTTCAATTGCTCAAATGATACAAGGAACGGTAGTAAACGATGCGGAACAAAAAATTCCCAATGTCTCCATTTATATTGATGGAACAAAAATAGGAACAACTTCTAAAGAGGACGGAAGCTTCAGCCTCAATTTGCCTTCAAAAAATATCGGGAATATTATTTTTCAGAAAGAAGATTATGAAACTTTTGCAACCCCTGTTTCGGAAGTTTTAAATAAAAAATTAAAAGTTGTTCTCCTGAAAACCAACACCATTGAAGAAGTGACAATCATTCCTTTTACCGAGGAAGCGTACAAGAATCATATCCGTTATTTCCTTAATACTTTTATCGGAAGTGATCAGGAAAACGTGAAAATTAAAAATCAAAGATCTTTAAAATTCGCGTACGATAAAAAGAATAAAATATTAAAGGTAAAAGCTCCGAAAACTTTAATTATTGAAAATAAAAACTTAGGCTACGAGATTGAATATAACCTCATAAGCTTTTCTGCCGATTTTAATTCCAATATGGTTAATTATACAGGAACAAGCTTTTTTAGGGAAACCAAAAATTCTAATAAAGTAAAGCTGAACAGGATGAACGCCTATGACGGAAGTATGCTCCATTTTTTCAGAAGTATTTATAACAATACGATTTCAGAAGATAAATTTATAGTAAACCATGTTGTACAAATTCCCAATCCGAAATATCCTACCGCAGAAGAACTGAACATCCTGAAAAATTTCAAGGAAATGGCCAGAACTTCGAAAACACTTTTGAAAATTCCAGAGGAGACTAGTGATATTTCACACAGAAAGAACAGCCAAAAGCCTTATGCTTTAGCCATCACAAAAACCATGATTCCTGATTCCGATTATGTGAAAAGAGATGGACAAAGTGTTCTCTTCAGTTTTAAAGATATGCTACAGGTGAATTATTCTAAATACTATTATGAACTGAAAGGAAAAGAGTTTATAAAAACTACAATTCCTGTTGTTATTTCATCGTATTTACATCCAGAAGGCGAAACTTTTGAAGTTTCAAAAGACGGAAATATCTCAACTCCTGATTTACTGATTGCTGAAGGTGATTTTACAAAAAATAAAATTGAAAATATGCTTCCTTTAGATTATCAGCTGGGAGATTAACCTGAAATACTTCCGTCTTTATGATTTTTTAATTTAAGATTTATTGGACAGCCTGTAACACATTGATATTTCCATATCCGTAATCTGAATTCGGTGTTGGATAATACGTTGCTGACTGTCTCATTTTATTCAGAACCTGGTCTCTCGTCCATGACGGATTTTTAGCCCAGACTAAAGCTGCAATTCCAGCTGTAGAAGCTGTTGCTACAGAAGAGCCTCCTACATAATCGGTTTGTGCATTATAATAACTCAGTACCGGAATACTATTTCCTGAAGCTCTTTCCATTTGATAGGTAAAATCAATTTCAGCTCCTGAATGACATACATCACATCTTTGGTTGGAAGTATTCTCTTTTACTCCTGTGATTGCCTGGGTTTCAGGCATCCACGCCGGAAAAATTACCCCTACAAAATTCGTAAAACTTGTGGAAGTTCCTCCTGCACAGAAAATCAGTTTCCCTTTTGAATACGCATATTTTACTCCATCTTCGATTTTCCCCACAGAGAAAATATGTCCCATTGACATTGAAATGATTTTAACACTGGTATTGTTTCCCAGCTCTGTAAATGCAATCTTTACTCCGTTTTGTTCATGATATCCATCCAGTACAACATTAGAAGCCGCTCTGTACGTTACCAGATTCGCATTATAAGCAACACCAACCGGCTGTCCCAGATTATTTCTCGGAGCTGCCATCGCCGAAGCCATACTTGTTCCGTGGCCACATTTATCAGCGGAACCGTCATAACCTGTACTCCACGGCCAAACCGAATCTACATAGACTCCATTTTTACTGATCGTTCTTCCTGAGGAAAGCCCGTTATTAAAGCTGCTTCCCAGTAAAGTCTGCTCAGGAGAAACACCGCTGTCAATCACGCCGATTGTAATTCCAGCTCCCGTACTGTAACTCCACGCGTTGATAATATTGTGTTTCGTGAATGACCAGGGCGCTTTTGCATTAGGTGTTACGGTTGTGTAATCTGAAGTACTTAAAGTGGTTGATTCAAAACCACATCCTGATGAACTGCTACTCGATTTTGCTCCGAATTTTTGCTCATTTTCAAAATAACGGTAATCTGCAGGCTCCAGATAACGGATATTTTTCATTTTTCTAAGCGCAATTACCGTTTCCTGTTTTTCTATTACAACATCGATTTGATTGAGATACGGATCTGAAGATAATAAATTTCTTTCTGTCTTTCCTTCGTACCGTTCAATTACTTTTAAAATTTCTTCTTCAATCGCCCTATTGTCTGGCGTCAGACTTCTGTCAAAAGAAGAGCCGAATCCAATAGAAGCAATTTTATTTCCCTGAAAAATGGCACTCCACACGAAATGATCAGAAGATTCGCTCCAGGAAAACCTTCCTTTCGTTTTAATGGTTTCATTAATTTTTTCATTGATTTGCTTGGCTGTCAAAGGATCTTTTTGTGCAACCTCAATGTTTTCAGGATTGTTTTGAAGATCTTCCCTGCTACAGGCAGTGAAAACCAAAAACAATAGGAGTAGATAAAAGACGTTTTTTTTCATATAAAATAATATTTGATTGGTCTAACCAAGATATCACTTTACATTGAATTAAAAATATCTAAAGTTTAATTTACTATTAATTTTATTATGCTAAAAATAGCATTAACCTAATGAATTACAGTTCTTTTTTATAGCAAACACTATTCTCTATACCGACATATTGTCCGTAATTAGGAATGAGACTGTAGCCATTTTTATTGTATAGAGCAATTGCTTCCGGTTGTTTAAGTCCTGTTTCCAAAACACCAAATTTGAAACCTTCACTTTTTGCCCAGATTTCGAGTTCGTTAAGAATTTTTGATGCATAGCCATTCCCTCTGTATTCTGGCAATACAAACATTCTTTTAATTTCTACGGTATCATCTTCAAATTTTTTGAAGGCTCCGCAAGCGACCGGTTTTTCATTGATATAAAAAAGAACACAGTTTTTCAGCTGGTCAATCGAATTAAACTGATGATAAAATCCATGTTCATCACCATCACGAATGGCTAAATCCTGATCTAAAAATTGTACTAAATGCTGAAAATCCGAATTGGAAGAATCTGTTCTTTTAATTTCCATTTTGTTGTTCTTACTTTGCTAAATTACTGATTTTACTATTTTTTATTTTCCCACGAATTTCACAGATTTACACAGATATGTTTATCTTAATGTGATATTTTAAAATTAAAAAAAATTTGCAATCATCTGTGAAATCTGCGGGAAATAGAACAAAAAAGACTCCATTTTAGAAGTCTTCATCTTATTTAAATCAAAAAAATTAATTAACTACAAATTTTCTTTCATTAATCAATTCTGCAATGGCTAACATATCCTGTCCGATTAATCGGTCGTCTTCAAGCTTAGCAACTTTTGAACGAAGGATTGCATAATTTTCTTCGATGATTTTTGAGCATTTTGAAGGTCTTCTGAACTCTAATCCTTGTGCTGCAAACATTAATTCAACTGATAAAATATTAACTAAATTTCCTAAAACCTGATTGAATTTTCTCCCGGAAATACTTCCCATCGAAACGTGATCTTCCTGACCTAAACTTGTTGGGATTGAATCTGCCGAAGCCGGGAAACACAAAGTTTTATTTTCTGTCACTAACGCTGCAGAAGTATATTGCGGGATCATAAATCCTGAATTTAAACCGGAACTTTCCGTTAATAATCTTGGTAAACCATACTTTCCTTCCAGTAATAAATAGCTTCTTCTGTCGGAAATATTACCTAATTCAGCAGCTGCCAATGTTGCATAATCCAAAGGCAGAGCCATCAGCTGACCATGGAAGTTTCCTCCTGAAATAGACTCTTCAGCACTTAAAACGATCGGATTATCTGTTACAGAATTCAATTCCGTTTCAGCCATCATCTTTAAATGTTCAAAAGCATTTCTGCTCGCTCCGTGAACCTGCGGAACACATCTCATTGAGTACGGATCCTGAACTCTTTCACAGTCTTCGTGTGCTTTCAGGTTTTCTGAACCTTTCAGGAATTTCAGCATTCTTGCAGCTACTTTTTTACTTCCTTCAAACGGCCTGATTTCATGAAGCTCTTTTTTAAACGGACTTGCAGAACCTCTGTATGCTTCAAGGCTCATTGCAGCCGTCATATCAGCAAGATCTAATAAGTATTCAAATTTTTCCAATCCTTTAATTGCATGAGCAAGAATAAACTGAGTTCCGTTGATCAATCCCAATCCTTCTTTTGGCCCTAAAACCAATGGTTGAAGATCATTTTTTTCTAAAACTTCCGCTGTTTCAAAGATTTCATTTCCTACCCAAACTTTCCCAAGACCTAATAGTGGTAAAACAAGATGCGACAAAGGCGCTAAATCTCCTGAAGCTCCAACAGAACCCTGTTCAGGAACAACCGGAATAATGTCTTTTTCTAACATTAGAATCATTCTCTCGATCACTTCTAAAGAAACTCCCGAAAATCCTTTTGACAATGCATGAACCTTAGCAATCATCATAATTTTTGAAAGTTCTTTATCAATTGGTTTTCCCACTCCTACTGCGTGAGAGATGATCAGATTATATTGTAATTGTGCAGTTTCATCTGCAGAAATTTTCGTATCACAAAGAGGACCAAATCCTGTATTAATTCCGTAAACACAACGATCTGAGTCTACAATTTTCTGAACATTCTTCTGCGATTTTAGGATTTGTTCTTTTGCAGCTTTGTTCAGTTTAGCTTTATTTGGAGCTTTACAGATTTCCAACACATCATGGAAACTGAAAATATCTACACCGTATATCATTCTCAAAATTTTGTCTTAAAATTACACATTTAACAATAATTGGAAAAACTAATTTTTCAACGTTATATTTTCTCAGAAAAAATCAATTAAATTGTTATTTTTATCGCCTTAAATAAAAAATTAATAACACTATGAAATTTAAAACCATGCTGCTTGCATTGTTTCTTGTAAGCACTGTTTCTTTCGCTCAGAAAGTAAAATATACAGATGCAGAAGAAAAAGTAATGGAAACTTATTATTTTGATGCTCAATTTCCTGGTGTCAGCAAAAAAAAGGCTTCTGTAGTTATCCTTAAAGACGGAAGCATTCATAAAGGCTATTGTGAAAATTTAAAATCAAAAAAAAGCCAGATCTATTCAATTTCAATCAAAGACAGTGCTACCAAAAAGCCTATGACATTTGATGCAGAAAATGTAAGTGAACTCTATCTTTACAAATCCGGTTTTGGTAAAGTAATGATGGTGAGTAAGTATATGTCTAGCATTAGAAACTATCAAACTAAAAAACTGGGGGATATTACTTCAAAGGAGTATGTGCATTTCGTCAACCAAACGGCATCTTTAAAAAATAAAAAGGAAGAGCAGGAGTTTTTGATGCAGCTTATCAATCCTGAGTTCGACAAAATTATTTCAGTATATAACGATCCAAGAGCGCATCAAACCAATAGTTTTGCAGCAATAGGGCCCGTACAATTGGGAGGCGGTGTTCTTAAATCTTATTATGTTAAAAAAGGAGACAAAGTACTATGGCTGGAGAAAAGTGATTTTGATGAGAATTATGATTTCCTTTTTGGAGACAATCCGGAATTCATGGCAAAATATCCTAAGAAGTCAGTAGATTGGGGATACTTCAGCTTTCTAGTCATGAAATATACAGAAATGTCTGCAAAATAAATTCAACATACAAAATTTAAAAAGCTATAGAATAATCTGTAGCTTTTTTTGTGGCTTTAAATTCCGTAATTTTGTTATATGAATCCTTCTTTAGAACTGCAGATTAAAACTTTACCTTCCGAACCCGGTGTTTATCGTTATTATGATAAAAACGACCAGCTTTTATACGTGGGAAAGGCTAAAAATTTAAAGAAAAGGGTCCTTTCTTATTTCAACAAAAACCTTTCTGGATACCGGATCAAAATTATGGTTGGGAAGATCCAGCGATTGGAAACTACCATTGTAAACAGTGAGTATGATGCTCTTTTATTAGAAAACAACCTGATTAAGGAACATCAGCCATTTTACAATGTGATGTTAAAAGATGATAAGACTTATCCTTGGATTTGCATCAAAAATGAAGATTTTCCAAGAATATTCCTTACAAGAAATGTTATCAAAGACGGATCTGAATATTACGGTCCTTACGCGAAAGTACGTCCTGCAAAAATTCTATTGGATACCATTAAACATATTTACAAGCTCAGAACGTGTAATCTCAATCTGGCTCCCAGTAAAATTGATGACGGAAAATATAAAGTCTGTTTAGAATATCATATCAAAAATTGTGAAGGACCTTGTGAAGGACTTGAAAGCAAAGAAGATTATGATGAAAAAATTGATGCTATTCGAGGAATTATAAAAGGTGATTTCCGAAAAGCAAAAGAATATCTGATTAACCAGATGATGAAACATGCAGAAAATCTACAATTTGAACAGGCACAGCTAATAAAGGAAAGACTTGATATTCTTGAAGATTATCAGGCTAAAAATACAGTTGTCAACCCAAATATTGATGATGTGGATGTATTTGGAATGACGAGTGATGAGACGGCTGCTTATGTAAATTTCTTTAAAATCAGAAACGGAAATATCATTCAGAGTTTCACCACTGAAATTAAAAAAATCCTTGAAGAATCCGATGAGGATATTATGGAAGAAGCTTTAATTGAAATCAGACAAAAATTTAGTTCTGATTCAAAAGAAGTTCTTCTACCCTTCCATTTATCTGTTGAAATTCCGAATGTAAAACTGATCGTTCCGAAAGTAGGTGATAAAAAACGTATTGTGGAACTTTCTGAAAAAAATGCAAAAGAATACCGTTTAGAAAAATTAAAGCAGGTTCAGATCGTCGATCCGGAAAGGCACACCAACAGAATAATGGCAGAAATGCAGAAGCTATTGAGAATGCCTGTTGAGCCAAGACATATTGAAGGTTTTGATAATTCAAACATCCAGGGTACAAATCCTGTTTCCGCCTGTGTCGTATTCAAAGACGGAAAACCAAGCAAAACCGACTATAGAATTTTCCATCCCAAAACAGTGGAGGGACCAAATGACTTTGCCACGATGGAAGAAGTCATTTATCGCCGATACAAAAGAATGCTGGATGAAGGTGAAAACCTACCTCAATTAATTTTAATTGATGGAGGAAAGGGACAATTATCTTCAGCTGTAAAAAGTTTGCGTTTGCTCGGATTATATGGTAAAATTACCATTGTCGGAATTGCAAAAAGACTGGAAGAGATTTTCTTTCCTGAAGATCCTATTCCTTTGTATCTTGATAAAAAATCGGAAACATTAAAAATTCTGCAAAGAGTAAGAGATGAAGCTCACCGTTTCGGCGTAAAACATCACAGAACCAGAAGAAAAAACTCTACCATAAAATCTGAACTGGAGGAAATTCCGGGAGTGGGAGAAAAAACGATTGAATTATTGCTTTCAAAACTGAAATCTGTAAAACGCATAAAAGAATCTAATCTGGAAACTTTGGAAGAGATCGTTGGAAAAGTTAAAGCGAAAGTCATTTGGACTTTTTTCAATCCCAATTGATTTATCTAATAACATTTACTTACATTTGTATAAAAATCGAGCTTTTATGAAAAATATTTTCACATTCTTTTTCTTATGTGTAATTAACTTAACCTTTTTACACACTTCTCTTGTTTCTGCACAAAGGCCAGGTATATCTATGGAGGTTAATACAACTACTGGATCAAAAGGAGAAACTCTTAATTATGATGCAATTCAAGGATCGCCATATTTATACGGAGATTTCACCTCTGCTAAAGCCCTATGTTGCAACGAAATAGCTCCTATGAGATATGACTTATATGCTGATGAAGTACAATACAAAAAAGGAGATGTTATATATACTTTACTAAGAGAAACTCCATATACAAGAATTGAATTCCTTGATTCAAAAACAATATTAGTTCTTGAAAATATTGATAATGAATCAAAATACTTTATAGAAGTTGTAGGTGGTAAAAATGCTTTATTAAAAAAAGTGAGTAAAAAAATTGTCTCGAATTCAGATCCAAAGAAAACAGGATTTGGAAAAAAAGATCAAACATCCACTTTTGTCGAAAATGAACCCAGTTTTTACATTAAAGCCGAAAATGGAAAAACTAAACTTATAAAAAATAAAAAAGATGTTTTAGATTTATATCCTGAAAAAAACAAAGAACTTAATGCTTTTTTTGATGTTACCAAAATAAAGTTCAATAAAGAAGAAAGCTTAGCTAAAGTTGTAAATTTTCTTAACAACTAATTAAAAAGCTATTAAATAATATAAATAAAAAGCCCTCAAATATGAGGGCTTTTTATTTGATCTCTCAGTCTCTACTTCCAGGAACAATTTACTTAGAATATCTTATCAAATTAAAAATTTTAGATTATGATATTTTAACATAAGCTATAGTTTACAATCTTATCTAAAATAGATATTTAAAAGAATAAACACAATTTCTATAAAAATAAATTAACAAGAACAAACAAAAATATATTATTTAATTTAAAAATATGATAATTAATGATTTTTTAATAATTTAGCTTAAACATTTAATTATTAAAATATTATTTATTATGAAAAAGAACTATTTATTTGCAAAATTGTTTGCCGGAATCATCGCCTTTACACTCACCAATCTTTTTAATGCTCAAACCTATTGTAATCCTAGCTATTCCAGTGGATGCACAAGCTGGAGAATTACTCAGGTAACCATTCCTTCTGCCAGTTTTGATAATACGTTTGCCTCTGGAACCTGTACATCTGGAAGAGACCGTACTTCTGTAACGGTAAACCTGAGCACAGGAACTTCTTATGCCATTAATGTAACAACTGTTGGATGGATTGCTTGTGGAATGGCTATTGACTTCAATAAAGACGGCGATTTTGATGATGCCGGAGAAACATTATTTTTACCTGGTTATATTGCCAGTGATACACAAACTTATTCAGGGAACTTTACCATTCCAACCTCTGTGGCTTCAGGGAATTACCGAATGAGAGTATGGAACCGATTGGCGAATTCAGCTAATGGTACCCCTGCAGATTCCCCTTGTGGAGCATATAACTATGGAACCTGGACAGATTACACCGCAAATATAGGAACATTAGCTACTTCTGAAGTAACAAAAATTTCTTCAAAAATCTATCCCAATCCTGTCTCTGATCTCTTAACTATAGAAGGTAAAAATATAATTGAATCAGTTGAAATTTATGACATGAATGGAAAGCTTCTTAAAACAGTTTCTGCAAAAAGTGAAACCGTTTCAGTTAAACTATCTGACCTGGCTCCAGGAACCTATTTTGCAAAAGTGAATGATCATAAAGCCGATCAAAAAATCAAGTTTATTAAAAAATAATTTTGATTTCATATTATAAGTAAAAAGCTCTCAAAATTGAGAGCTTTTATTTTATCATTAAATTCTTTAAGTTATTTTTTTGAAAATACTTCTTTTGAGTACTCTCCGTTAGATTGTGGGATTTCAATAATAATATTTCCATTTTCAAAATACCCTAATGTAGATTCCCCGTTTTGTAGCTTTACTCTGAAAACATCATTTTTGGTGGTAGTCTTAAAAGTTGCAAAAGGAGATGAGCTGTTTGGGCTCACCAAGATAAATTGGGAATTATCCATTTGAATTTTCTGCAGATCCATTTTACCATTGCTGAATCTAACAGCAAGATTATCTGATGAAGGGGTATTGACAGACTGAGGAGTAGATGATACTGTTGTTTCCTGAATTTTAGTTTGTACCATCGTTTGATTTGTCGGATTTGCAGGAGAAATCGACACAAAAGTCTGTTTCAAGGCATCCTGATATCCTTCTTTATATTCTTTAATACTAGAAGCTCCCTTGATAGCTTGTATTTCCTTATCATTACAGTCCTTAAACTTTACTAATACCTTATTTCTCAAAAACCCGCTATCATTAATAATATCTGCCAATACTACATTACAAGGATTATCTTTTGCTTCTGATGGCCATTGTAATTTATCTGCAGGAATCACAATATAATTTTTACTTCGTAATGTTTTTGTTAATAATTCTCCTAAGCCATAATCTTCTTTAAAAGTTTCAAACTTAGCAGGAAGAGTCACATATTTATAATCAGAAACTTTTTGTGCAAAAGCTGTTAAAGAAGTAAAGGCAAGGATGAATATTGCTGCTTTTTTCATTTTCATAAATTTTAATCATTTCTAAACTCTCCCATATCCAGCTTCAATGAGAAGAAATTGGAGTAGAAATTGGAACCTCCAATTCCTGAATTACTGATGGCATAATCCAGTGTAAGACCTCTGTATCTGATTCCTATCCCCGCACTTGGCTGAAAGGAAACTTTTCTTTTCAAGTCTTCGATATCCGTAATGGATTGAAATCTATTTACACCTAGTCGTACAAAGATCATTCTCTGGTATCCCAATTCAGCTCCTGCATAAGGAGTAATACTGGCAATATCTGAAGAAATAAGAGCGGCTGTTTTCGCAAAATCGACATTAATACCTGCTTCCGGCAAAACATACACACTGCTGTTAATTTCAAATAATTTGCTTGCTCCTACATTCAACTTAGGCATAGTAAGCTCCATTTTATCAGTGGGAGCCGGGTTGAATTCTTCACCATTCACAACTGTTGATAATTCCTTTTGATTGATGCTCCAGAAGTTGACTGTAGTGGTTGCATCTCGAAGCATTCCTCCAAACTTCCAGCCGTTATCTGCTCTGTAAATTGCTCCAACATCAAAACCGAAACCATAGCCATTAGCAAATTTTCCAACATTACGATAAACGATTTTAGCATTCACCCCTACATCTAACTTCGGATTTCCAGCCGGATGAAAAGCATAGGAAAGCAATGCTGCATAATCGGACTGAGAGAATTTGGTGATTTTATCATAATCAATATTCCCTTCGGAATCGATCATCTGAGTAGTATTTAGGATATTATCCACCCCTAATCTTACAACGGAAACTCCAAAAACACCTTCTTCCAAGACTTTTGCGTAGGCTAGGTAGTCATATTTGGCAATAGACTCAAAATATTCTGCGTGCATGGCAGCTCCCTGCCAGTCTCTTTGAATAGATAAAAGACCTGCCGGGTTCCACATCGGGGAATATACATCATCCTGATTGGAGATTACCGCTCCTCCCATTGCCAATCCTCTCGCTCCTGCTCCAATATTTAAAAACTCGTTGGAGTATTTTCTGATAATCTGAGACTGGGAAAGTCCAAAAGCGAAGGAAAATAGTATTAAAAGGTATTTTTTCATCATATTTCAGGTGATGCTTAATTAAGTTGTTTTTGTTTTTTTGCTTTTATTAAACCATTAATAATAATTGCCAATATCATTACAAATGAAGCGATATAAAAAATAGGACTCATATGCTCCGATTCTCCAAAGATAAAAAAAGCTAATATAATTCCGTAGACCGGTTCTAAATTAACTGTTAAAATTAAAGTAAAGGGTGAAATATACTTCATAAGTTTTACAGATTCTAACATAGGAAAAGCAGTAAAGACACTAGCCAACAAGCATATTAACGCAATATCTCTATAACTTATTTCGTTCATGTGAAAAATTTGCCCTGAGAACAAATAAATCACCATCAGCATAAACCATCCGCAAAAAATTTCATAAAAAATGATATTTCCTGAACTCGTCTTCCCAAACATTTTTCCATTAAAAACCGAAAATATCGTTCCGAATATGGCACATAATATTCCGTAAAAAATCCCTTCTTTATATTGGAATTCGGTTTTAAATATTAATAATATACAGGCCACAATTACCAATCCCATTATCACTTCCGAAATATCTATCTTTCTTTTAAAAATAATCGGCTCCAAAATTGAAGCAAATAATGTTGACAGTGAAAGACAGCTCAAAGCTATTGAAACATTCGACACTTTAATCGAATAAAAAAAACAATACCAGTGAAGCGCCATCGCAAAACCAATTGCAGCCAGCTGAAAAAATATTTTTTTCGAAACCTTTATACTTTCTTTCTTATAAATCCTGATAAAAGCATACAGAACAACAGCTGCGAACAGCATTCTGTAAAAAACCAGAATCTGTGCATTTGCATGAATAAGTTTTCCCAAAATTGCCGTAAATCCCCATAAAAAAACAATTAAATGCAATCTAAACAGTGCCAACTTATGCATACCCTACTTCTTTTTAATTTTAATAGGCAAATTTACAAATCGCTTTAACATATTGGGCAGATTTATTCATTTTTTACAAAAAAACCCTGAAAATTTGTTCAACTTTCAGGGCTTTCAAATAATAAACTATTAAAAAAATAAACTAGGAACTTAGAGTATTTTATAGAGAATATACCTCCAATACTCTAGTGTAAAGTTAAAAAAAATCTCAATAATATAAAAATATTTTCGTGTTAAAAGTTTCACAATTTTCTGAAAACCAATATTTTAAACACTTGTTTTAATTCAGTTTAAATTCCTTTTAAAAATAGTATCTTTAGCACTATATAAAATGAATTTATTTTTATGGACCTTGAATTCAACAAAAGAGAAGATCAAAACAGATTAAAATTATCAGAAATCAATCGCTTACTTGCCGAAATAAAAAAAGGAGGCGGTGAAAAAAGACTTCAAAAACTTCGTGATGAAGGAAAAATGACAGCAAGAGAAAGAATTGAATACCTTCTCGATAAAAATTCAGATTCAATAGAAATTGGAGCATTTGCAGGATTCGAAATGTATGAAGAGCATGGAGGATGTCCTAGTGGTGGTGTTGTAGTAGTAATAGGATATGTTTCCGGAAGACAATGTATCGTTGTTGCTAATGATGCTTCCGTAAAAGCCGGAGCCTGGTTTCCAATCACAGGAAAGAAAAACCTTAGAGCACAGGAAATCGCCATGGAAAACAGACTACCAATCATTTATTTGGTGGATTCTGCCGGTGTATATTTACCGATGCAGGATGAAATTTTCCCTGATAAAGAACATTTTGGAAGAATTTTCAGAAACAACGCCAAAATGAGTTCTATGGGAATTATCCAGATCTCAGCAGTAATGGGAAGCTGCGTTGCGGGTGGGGCGTATTTACCAATCATGAGTGATGAAGCCATGATTGTAGATAAAACGGGATCTATTTTCCTTGCAGGAAGTTATCTTGTAAAAGCTGCAATTGGTGAAAGTATTGATAACGAGACATTAGGTGGAGCAACTACACATTGCTCTATTTCCGGGGTTACTGATTATAAGGCAAAAGATGATAAAGATGCTTTGGATAGAATCAAAAATATTATGAAATCTATCGGAAGTAATGAAAAAGCAGGCTTTGACAGAATTGAAAGCTTTCCGCCAAAAGAAAATCCTGATAATATTTTCGGTATCATGCCTGTTTCCAGGGCTGAACAATATGATACTTACGAAATCATTAAATGCTTAGTGGATAACTCCGAATATGAAGAATACAAGGCTGATTATGGAAAAAGTATTGTTTGTGCTACTGCAAGAATTGACGGTTGGTCTGTAGGTATCGTTGCTAATCAGAGAAAGTTGGTTAAAAGTGGTAAAGGAGAAATGCAGTTCGGAGGGGTAATCTACTCTGATTCGGCAGATAAAGCAACTAGATTCATTGCAAACTGTAACCAAAGAAAAATTCCTTTAGTATTCTTACAGGATGTTACCGGTTTCATGGTAGGTTCTAAGTCTGAACACGGAGGTATCATTAAAGACGGAGCAAAAATGGTAAATGCCGTTTCGAATTCTGTAGTTCCTAAATTTACTATTATCACCGGGAATTCTTACGGAGCAGGAAATTATGCAATGTGCGGTAAAGCTTACGATCCGAGATTAATCGTAGCTTGGCCATGGGCAGACCTAGCGGTAATGGGTGGAGCTCAAGCCGCAAAAGTTTTAGCACAAATCCAAGAATCAACTTTAAAAAAGCAAGGAAAAGAAATTTCTGAAGAAGAGCATAACGAAATTTTGGATACGATCTCAAAAAGATATCAGAAACAAACTGAAGCAACCTATGCAGCAGCCAGACTTTGGACGGATGCCATTATCAATCCAACAGATACTAGAAAATGGATTTCTATGGGAATTGAAGCCGCTAACAATGCTCCTATTACTGAAAAATTTAATTTGGGAGTTATTCAGGTATAATTAAAAAAACAATAATCATGAAAACACAATTACTAATTTTATTGGGGCTCTTCATTTCTGGTTTATCATTCGCACAATGTACTATAACTGGAAAATCAGTACTTAAAGTACAGGATGAAGAAACCTACAGCATATCTCCCGATATAGGGCAATGCAAAGATTGTCACTTGTGGTCTAATTATGGCAAAAGTGCCACAGTAATAGGTGATAACAAAGTTAGTAGCATTAGGCTAAAAGCTAATGAAGAAGGACGTCAGTTAATTTCTATATCCGTACTTACTTCACAGGGAATGATCCAGTGCAGCAAGACAATCGAAATATTGAGTGGTAAAAATTATGATAATGCAATCAATGGAACATCAGCTGATATAAAACAAAATACCAACATCAGTAAAAATTGTGATATTGAAGTTACAGATTTTAAACAGGGTAAATTTGGTGACGGAATCGTAAACTTCTTCCCAAATATTTCCAACAATGAATATAAATATGCTTGGACAGTAAATTATTCTGACGGAAGCATTATGAAATCTACAGATAAAAATCCCCAGTTTCCCTTTGCTAAAGAAAAAAGCATAAGCATAGTAAAACTTCAGGTCTTCTCTAAGAATTGTATAAAAGATCTATCCAGATCATATGAGACTATTTTTTGGGAGCACTTTTAATTTTAAAATACTTTACTTGAATAAAAAGCCGAAGAATCTTTCTTCGGCTTTTTATTTATAGCTATTTATAATGATATAAATCTTCAATAATAAATAAGCGTTTTGCAGTTATATTTGACCATATAACAACAAGAATTCCTGCAATGAATCTCTTCTATACTAGTAGCTGTTTCCCGCTTTCACTACTCGCTTTTTTTACGCCTAGCTTTTTCCCGTCTCAATAAAAAGAGCTCAAACATGCCGTTCAATCGGGGCTAAAATCCCCCCTACTCAATTGAGATTTAGGTTATGTCTAAAAAAGCCATATTTAATGCTTTGAATGAGGTTAATATTATAAAGGTTTATGAATAACGGATAACGGTTTGTTACAGGTCTAAAAACAAAAAAGCCTCATACATATCTGTATGAGACTTTAAATAAAAACTGGCGGCGACCTACTCTCCCGCTTGTCGCAGTACCATCGGCGCTGGTGGGCTTAACTTCTGTGTTCGGAATGGGAACAGGTGAGCCCCACCGCTAAAACCACCCTAAAGGTTGTATATAAGGTTGCAGTTTGAAGGTGATAGGTTGCAGGTTTTCCTGCTACCTGATAGCTATCATCTGCTACCTGTTTTATCGGTAAATTTCATCACAAAGGCAAAACCATGATTGCACTTATAAGGCTTGTTTTAATGTAAACCAATAGGCTATAAATCTACGGGTAATTAGTACTACTCGGCTATGCTGTTACCAACTTTACACCTGTAGCCTATCAACGTTGTCATCTCCAACGACCCTTAAAAGATGTCTCATCTTGAGGCGAGTTTCGCACTTATATGCTTTCAGTGCTTATCTCTTCCAAACATAGCTACTCAGCGGTGCACCTGGCGGTACAACTGATACACCAGAGGTTTGTTCAATTCGGTCCTCTCGTACTAGAATCAAGCCCTCTCAAACATCTAACGCCCGCAATAGATAGAGACCGAACTGTCTCACGACGTTCTGAACCCAGCTCGCGTGCCACTTTAATGGGCGAACAGCCCAACCCTTGGGACCTTCTCCAGCCCCAGGATGTGACGAGCCGACATCGAGGTGCCGAACCTCCCCGTCGATGTGAGCTCTTGGGGGAGACTAGCCTGTTATCCCCGGAGTACCTTTTATCCTATGAGCGATGGCCCTTCCATACGGAACCACCGGATCACTATGTCCTGCTTTCGCACCTGATCGACTTGTTGGTCTCACAGTCAAGCACCCTTATGCCATTACACTCTACGCACGGTTACCAAGCGTGCTGAGGGTACCTTTGAAAGCCTCCGTTACTCTTTTGGAGGCGACCACCCCAGTCAAACTACCCACCACGCAATGTCCTTCTTTAAGAAGTTAGGCTCCAAGTAAGTAAAGGGTGGTATTTCAACGTCGACTCCACCAACACTAGCGTGCCGGCTTCAAAGTCTCCCACCTATCCTACACATTACTTACTCAAAGTCAATACGAAGTTATAGTAAAGGTTCACAGGGTCTTTTCGTCCCATTGCGGGTAATCGGCATCTTCACCGATACTACAATTTCACCGAGCTCGTGGCTGAGACAGTGCCCAGATCGTTACACCATTCGTGCAGGTCGGAACTTACCCGACAAGGAATTTCGCTACCTTAGGACCGTTATAGTTACGGCCGCCGTTTACTGGGGCTTCAGTCAAACGCTTCGCTTACGCTAACGCCCTTCCTTAACCTTCCAGCACCGGGCAGGTGTCAGACCCTATACAGCATCTTTCGATTTAGCAGAGTCCTGTGTTTTTGATAAACAGTCGCCTGGGCCTCTTCACTGCGGCCAACATTGCTGTTGGCGTCTCTTCTTCCGAAGTTACGAGACTATTTTGCCTAGTTCCTTAGCCACGACTCACTCGAGCACCTTAGGATTCTCTCCTCGACCACCTGTGTCGGTTTTGGTACGGGTTGCTTCACTTCGGCTTTTCTTGGATCCGATTACACTATAACAGCTTCGCCCGAAGGCTAGGCCTTGACACTTCCGTCCGTCTTCAATAGCTACATCGAACCGTCCCCTTTTTAGTGTGAGCAAGTATGGGAATATTAACCCATTGTCCATCCACTACCCCTTTCGGGTTCGCGTTAGGTCCCGACTAACCCTCAGCTGATTAGCATGGCTGAGGAAACCTTAGTCTTTCGGTGAGGGGGTTTCTCGCCCCCTTTATCGTTACTTATGCCTACATTTTCTTTTCTGTCCGCTCCACAATACCTCACGATACTGCTTCGGCGCAAACAGAATGCTCTCCTACCAGATGTATTAAATACAAATCCATAGCTTCGGTAATATGTTTATGCCCGATTATTATCCATGCCGGACCGCTCGACTAGTGAGCTGTTACGCACTCTTTAAATGAATGGCTGCTTCCAAGCCAACATCCTAGCTGTCAATGCAGTCCAACCGCGTTGCTTCAACTTAACATATATTTGGGGACCTTAGCTGTTGGTCTGGGTTCTTTCCCTCTCGGACATGGACCTTAGCACCCATGCCCTCACTGCCGCAGAACATTTATTAGCATTCGGAGTTTGTCAGGAATTGGTAGGCGGTGAAACCCCCGCATCCAATCAGTAGCTCTACCTCTAATAAACTCATTTGCGACGCTGCACCTAAATGCATTTCGGAGAGTACGAGCTATCTCCCAGTTTGATTGGCCTTTCACCCCTACCCACAGGTCATCCGAAGACTTTTCAACGTCAACCGGTTCGGTCCTCCACTTTGTGTTACCAAAGCTTCAACCTGCCCATGGGTAGATCACAAGGTTTCGCGTCTAATCCTACTAACTATGCGCCCTATTCAGACTCGCTTTCGCTCCGGCTCCGTAACTTAATTACTTAACCTCGCTAGTAAAATTAACTCGTAGGCTCATTATGCAAAAGGCACGCCGTCACCCAACTTGTGGGCTCCGACCGCTTGTAGGCGTACGGTTTCAGGTTCTATTTCACCCTTCTATTCGAAGTGCTTTTCACCTTTCCTTCACAGTACTTGTTCACTATCGGTCTTTCAGGAGTATTTAGCCTTGGAGGATGGTCCCCCCATATTCAGACAGGATTTCACGTGTCCCGCCCTACTCATTTATCATCTAAATATGCCTTTCAAATACGGGGCTATCACCCTCTATGGCTGTTCTTTCCAGAACATTCTTTTAAACATATAAAGACTTTTGGGCTAATCCGCTTTCGCTCGCCACTACTTACGGAATCTCTTCGATTTCTTTTCCTCCGGGTACTTAGATGTTTCAGTTCTCCGGGTTTGCTCCT
The DNA here is from genome assembly GCF_022488405.1 of Chryseobacterium sp. Y16C. Classification (NCBI taxonomy): domain Bacteria; kingdom Pseudomonadati; phylum Bacteroidota; class Flavobacteriia; order Flavobacteriales; family Weeksellaceae; genus Chryseobacterium; species Chryseobacterium sp. Y16C. The sequence continues at coordinate 3,723,152 of NZ_CP092711.1, read as the reverse complement.
CCTAAGAGGTAATACATCTTCAATGTATTGGGTTGCCCCATTCGGATATCTACGGATCAATTCGTGTGTGCCAATCCCCGTAGCTTTTCGCAGCTTACCACGTCCTTCGTCGCCTCTGAAAGCCTAGGCATCCGCCATACGCCCTTAACGATTTCTTTCCTATTTTTAGGTTACTCAAGCACTTATAAGTGCTCGGTTTTCTCTTTGTGATGTCTTTACCGTTAATGTCAATGATCTTATTTTTCTTTTCTTCAAACTGATGAACAATTGTTGTTTTTGGCTCCAATCGTAACTTTTAAACCAGTTTTCCAAAACTGTGGAGAATAAGGGAGTCGAACCCTTGACCTCCTGCGTGCAAGGCAGGCGCTCTAGCCAGCTGAGCTAATTCCCCCTCTAGTGCTTTTAGCTTTTGGATTATTGCTATTGACTTATTGCCATTAGCCCATCGCTATTTGCTATCCGCTTTAATTAGTAGTCTCGGGCAGGCTCGAACTGCCGACCTCTACATTATCAGTGTAGCGCTCTAACCAGCTGAGCTACGAGACTTTGTATGAGTAATGGGTGATGAGTAATAAGTAATATCCTTTTCCTCTTCTTCATTTCTCAATCTCTTTCCCTTTTACTAATTTCTAGTGGGTTATATTTTTATATATATTTATAAGTAATGGGTAATGAGTAATTTTAAACGATCCAATCACTTGGCTCTTTTTACTTTTAACTTTTTACTTTACTTATAAATCAACCAAACAAAAAACTAAAGCTTTACTTTGAAGTAAGTACATGATACATTTAAGTATCTTAATTTTGTTTTACGTCTAAAGACGCTCTAAAATGAGATGTTCCAGCCGCACCTTCCGGTACGGCTACCTTGTTACGACTTAGCCCTAGTTACCTGTTTTACCCTAGGCAGCTCCTTTTACGGTCACCGACTTCAGGTACCCCAGACTTCCATGGCTTGACGGGCGGTGTGTACAAGGCCCGGGAACGTATTCACCGCGCCATGGCTGATGCGCGATTACTAGCGATTCCAGCTTCATAGAGTCGAGTTGCAGACTCCAATCCGAACTGAGACCGGCTTTCGAGATTTGCATCACATCGCTGTGTAGCTGCCCTCTGTACCGGCCATTGTATTACGTGTGTGGCCCAAGGCGTAAGGGCCGTGATGATTTGACGTCATCCCCACCTTCCTCTCTACTTGCGTAGGCAGTCTCACTAGAGTCCCCAACTTAATGATGGCAACTAGTGACAGGGGTTGCGCTCGTTGCAGGACTTAACCTAACACCTCACGGCACGAGCTGACGACAACCATGCAGCACCTTGAAAATTGCCCGAAGGAAGGTCTATTTCTAAACCGATCAATTCCCATTTAAGCCTTGGTAAGGTTCCTCGCGTATCATCGAATTAAACCACATAATCCACCGCTTGTGCGGGCCCCCGTCAATTCCTTTGAGTTTCATTCTTGCGAACGTACTCCCCAGGTGGCTAACTTATCACTTTCGCTTAGTCTCTGAATCTTAAAAACCCAAAAACGAGTTAGCATCGTTTACGGCGTGGACTACCAGGGTATCTAATCCTGTTCGCTCCCCACGCTTTCGTCCATCAGCGTCAGTTAAGACATAGTAACCTGCCTTCGCAATTGGTGTTCTAAGTAATATCTATGCATTTCACCGCTACACTACTTATTCCAGCTACTTCTACCTTACTCAAGACCTGCAGTATCAATGGCAGTTTCACAGTTAAGCTGTGAGATTTCACCACTGACTTACAGATCCGCCTACGGACCCTTTAAACCCAATAAATCCGGATAACGCTTGCACCCTCCGTATTACCGCGGCTGCTGGCACGGAGTTAGCCGGTGCTTATTCGTATAGTACCTTCAGCTTTCCACACGTGGAAAGGTTTATCCCTATACAAAAGAAGTTTACAACCCATAGGGCCGTCGTCCTTCACGCGGGATGGCTGGATCAGGCTCTCACCCATTGTCCAATATTCCTCACTGCTGCCTCCCGTAGGAGTCTGGTCCGTGTCTCAGTACCAGTGTGGGGGATCACCCTCTCAGGCCCCCTAAAGATCATCGACTTGGTAGGCCGTTACCCTACCAACTATCTAATCTTGCGCGTGCCCATCTTTATCCACCTCAGTTTTCAATAATCAATGATGCCATCAATTATATTATGGGGTATTAATCTTCCTTTCGAAAGGCTATCCCCCTGATAAAGGCAGGTTGCACACGTGTTCCGCACCCGTACGCCGCTCTCTCTGTTCCGAAGAACAAATACCGCTCGGCTTGCATGTGTTAGGCCTCCCGCTAGCGTTCATCCTGAGCCAGGATCAAACTCTCCATTGTATGTTTGTCTTGACTCACTCAAAGTTTTTTAACGCTTTAGTTTTTCCTTACTTGGTTGTTATATTGTATGTCAATGATCTTTATTCTTTCGCTTTTCCCGAAGCAATCTCTCTGTCAGTGTCGCTCCGTATTTGCGAGCGCAAAAGTAATTATTAATTTCTTTACGACCAAATGTTTTTAAAGAAAATTTTAAAGTTTTTTTTTGTAACCTTAACCCCTCTACAAACCTTCAATCTCACTTCTGCGCTTCCCGTTTTACCGGACTGCAAAGATACAAAAAATTTTAACTCCCGCAACTTTTATTTTTAAAAAGTTTTAATCGTTTTTCCCGTATCTCCTAAAGTGATTTCATTAATAGTTATGCTTACTTAAAAGCCCTTCTGCGCTACCTACTTCCTCTCGTTTTCAGTGGGGCAAAGATAGAGATTCTTTACTATACAATCCTAATTTACTTAACATAAAATTCATTCTTAATTCACTTTTGAACTTAAACCTCTGAATCTTAGTAAGTAAAATTTTAAATTATTATTTAGAGGTGAAGAAAGAAAGAAAATTATACTCAAATAAGAAATAAAAAAAGCAAAGTTTAATTACTTTGCTTGTGTTCATTATATATTATACTCAAAAATTCTCCGTAGGATTTTTCTAGCCCTACAATATCTCCGCTTTTTAGATTTAAGCCTCCTCTTCCTGAATCATCTGATTTTATTTTCGTGGAAGACAGCTGAAAATATTGATTGCCATCACTAGATGTTGGCTTCAATTTTATAGTAGAGCCTAAAAGCTTTTTGGTAGAAATAACATATACCTCTCCCTCTTTAGGTTTTAAAACAAAAAAACTTCTGGGTGAAAGAATAAGATCTTTTTTATTAATACTTATTTTCTGCTCTTTATCTGCAGAAGCAAACAAATAAATATTCCCTGTCTGATTTAAAAGCTTATCCCTTGTAATAAAATACAAGTTAAGTCTATAATTGGAAGGATTGAAGGACTGAGTAGAGCCATCAATATTCTCAAAAGGTTTTAATGAAAAAGCGTTGGCTCCAATTTCTTTTGCTTTTTTATATATTGATGAAAATACAGCTGCATCGTCTTTTGAAAATCCCTGAACCTCTATTTCTCCCAGATACGACGCTTCTTTTATCTCATCATTTATTTTACATAAAGTCCGATCTGTATTATCATGCACCTTTTCTACTTTAGTAAGAAAAACATTTTGAGCGCTTACGATTTGAATAAGAGCAATGAAGCTTATTATAAACAGGTTTTTCATTGTAATATCTATTATTTGGAAAGAACTTCAATACAATCTTCCAAGCTGTTTTCCCAATGTTTAGGTTCTATTTTATAGACTCTTTCTATTTTATCTAAACACATGGTGCTTCTCTTCGGTCTTTTAGCCGGAGTCGGATACTGTTCTGTTGTAAGTGGATTTAGCTTAATATTTGATTTGGAAAATTCCGCAATTTTTTGAGCAAATTCAAACCAAGTGGTTTCAGGGTAATTAGAGAAGTGGAAAACACCAAATGTTTTGTTTTTAGCTTCAATAATCGCCATTATTGCTTCTGCCAAATCATTAGCATTGGTTGGCTGGCCAAACTGGTCTGCAACAATTCCCAGCTCTTCTTTTTGAGAAAATAAACTCAGCATTGTTTTCACAAAGTTTTTATTAAACTCTGAATACAACCAAGATGTTCTTAAAATGATTGTTTTTGGATTGATGTCTAAAGCTAATTCTTCCCCCTTCAGTTTCGACCGCCCATAAACCCCGATTGGATTCGTAAAATCATCTTCGGCATAATCCAGGTTTGTTTCACCATCGAAAACATAATCCGTGGAAACATGGATAAGAATGGTTTTAAATTCGGCACAGGCTTCTGCAATATTAGCAACACCTTCCGCATTTACAGCAAAAGCTTTTTCAGGTTCTTTTTCAGCGAGATCTACTGCAGTATACGCAGAAGCATTAATACAAAAGTCAGGTTTGTTATCGTAAAAAAGGCTTTGTAATTGTTCTGAATTTGTTACATCAAGGGTTTGCGAATCTGTGAAGATAAACTCGTATTTATTTTCAAAATTCTCAGCGATATGTTTTATACAGTTTCCCAGTTGACCGTTACTTCCCGTAACCAATATTTTTTTCATCTTAATTATGAATTTTTTGCGTTTTGAGATCTTAAGAATTTAACTCTGGACTGGAAATCCTTTTGTTCCAGATCCACATGATACTTGCTAAACATATCTACCAGTTCCTTAGGCTGAACTTCTGAACGTCTCGTTTTCACATTAAAATAAATTACAGAAAGCCAGAAAACTGCATAGATTGTTTTTCCATCCTCACTTTTCATCAATAATTCAACTTTCGAAGTTCTATCCTGAATTTCTATGGTTTTGCTTGTGATTACTACAACTGTATTATACTTTACCTCTTTCAAATAGGCAATTTCATTCTGAATCGTTACCCAGGTACACCCCGTTTTTTTTGTATATTCTTCGTAAGTAAAACCATAAAACTCCTCAACATGATCTTCCCTTGCATTCAGCATATAATCTAAGTATCTTACATTATTAAGATGACCAAGCGGATCACAATCTATAAAACGGATTTTAACCGTTTTTGATACTTCTTTTCCCATTGTGCAAAAATAAAAAAACCACCCCGATTAGAGGTGGTTGATTTTATAAATCTTTGTTAATTTCTACAATTATTTAAGACCTAATTCTTTTTTCACATCTGCAGTAATGTCCGGACCATTTTTGTAAATAAGAGCAGATGAATTAGCATCTAATACAAAATCAATTGTATTTGCTTTTGCTACTTTTTCAATGGCAGCATTTAATTTTGTTTCAATAGGAGCATATAAAGCATCTTGTTTAGCCTGGCTGTCTTTCATTGCTTTATCCTGCATCTGAGCAATTTCTTCCTGAATTTTTTGTAATTCTGCCTCTCTTGCTTTGTTTTCTTCAGCTGTTTTTTTAGAAGCTTCTTCAGAATATTGCTTTAATTTTGCTTGACCAGCATCTCCTTTCTTTTTAATCTCAGCTTGTTTGCTATCGATGAATGTTTTTAGATCAGCATCTGCTTTAGTTTTTTCAGGCATCGCATTAAGAACAGCCGCAACGTTTAAAGTAGCCGATTTTTGAGCTTTTGCCATACCTACAGACACAATCATCATTATTGCTGCAAATAATACACTTAATTTTTTCATAATTGGTAAATAAATAATTTAATTTTTAAGATTGCAAATTTCAATAAAAGTTAATTTCAAAACAAATTTAATTATACTTTTTAAGGAAATTCTAATTCTTTTTCTCTTTTGCTGTTGTTCCTTTTAATAAAATATCCAGGACTTTATCTGTATAATCAAACCTTTTCTGAAGGAAAATAACATTAACGTCATTACTTTTATCAAGAACTATGCCCAATCCATTTTTTTCAGACATTGTCTTAATTGCGTTCCAGATCTGATCCTGAAAAGGCTGAACAAGATTGGCTCTCAGTTTACTAATTTCTCCATTGGTACCAAAACGTAAGCTAGTCGTTGTTTTGATATTTTTATCCAAGTCCATCACTTCTTTTTCTCTAAGTTTCAACTGATCTCCTATCAATAAAACCTTTTCGTTTTCAAAAGCGGATCTTTTTTTCTCATATTCTGCCTGCAGATTTTGAAGATCAGTCTGCCAAGTATCAATCTGCGAGTTTAATCTTGCTTCTGCTTCTTTATACTGCGGAAGCTTATCTAATATAGCCTGCGTGTCAACAACACCTACCTTTTGGGCATTGGAAACACCAAAATATATTAGAAGAAAAACGGTTAAAATGGTTTTAAAGTTCTTCATATTATTATAAAGATTGGTTCATCAAGAAGTGAGTCTTCCATCCGGAAGGATCTGTAGAATTGATTGTTTTATCAAATCCATAAGCAAAGTCAAATCCGATAAGCCCGAATGCTCCCATATATACTCTTACCCCAACTCCGACTGATCTTTTTAACTGGAACGGATTATACTTACTCCAAGAGTTCCATACATTTCCTCCTTCAGCAAAAGTAAGCGCGTAGATTTTGGCTGTCTGGCTCATTGAAATCGGATATCTCAATTCTAAAGTAAATCTGTTATAAATAGTTCCTCCACCTTTCTGAGTAATATCTTCAGTGGTACCTCCGTAAGTAGATGCATTTTCATATCCTCTTAATGGAATAAGCTCTCTACCATCATATCTACCTCCGAACAGACCTGTTCCTCCTACATAATATCTTTCGAAAGGCGGTGCGCCAAGTTCTTTGTTATAACCATCCATGAATCCCATCTCGGCAGAAGATCTTAACACAAGTTTCCCTGCAATTTCATTATAAATATCCGCTTTGAATTTTACTTTATAAAATTCCATCCATTTATACTTGTCTACAGGACTCATTGTTGAATAGTCTTTGTTACTGAACAATGAATATGGTGGTGTAAACTTAGCTGTAAGTTCTACATTTGAACCTACTGTTGGGAAAATAGGATCAATACCTGCAGAGTTTCTACTTAACCCTAAATTTATACTGAAGTTATTTGCATTTCCATAGTATTCGGTAGTGTTACCAAATTCAAATGGATAGTTGCTAAACTTATATTTCTGATATTGTAAACCTGTATACAATGAGAAGTAATCATCCGGCCAGTTCAATCGTCTGTTAAGCCCTACTGAGGCAGAGAAAATATTTAATTTCTGAGAGTTGCCATACATATCACTATAGTTTACTCTAGAAGTATTCAAACTTACAGAAAGTGCAGTCGGTTTTGTTCCGAACAACCATGGCTCCGTAAATGAAATACCATAGTTCTGGAAGTACTGTCCAGCCTGTGCCTGGATAGACAATGTTTGTCCGTCTCCTTGAGGAACAGGTCTAAAGTCCTTGAATTTAAGGAAGTTCCTTAATGAGAAATTATTGAATGTTAGTCCTAATGTTCCAATGAAACTATTTCCTCCGTATCCAGCCTGTAACTGAACCTGTGAAGATCCTTTTTCAACCAATTTCCAACCGATATCAACAGTATTATCCTGTGGATTTGGCTGAATATCCTGACCTACTTGCTGAGGGTCAAAGAATGACATCCCGGCAAGATCAAAATAGGTTCTCTTGATATCTGATTTTCTGAACAGTTCCCCAGGCTTCGTTCCTAAAGCTCTAAGAATAACGTGGTCATGAGTCGTCACGTTTCCACTCCAGGTTACTTTGTTCCACGTAGCTTTTTCACCTTCGTTGATACGGATTTCAAGATTAATTTTATCTCCATCCACCGATTTTTCAACAGGAGTTACATTGGAGAATAAGTATCCGTTATTCATATAAATAGACTTGATATCAGAATCATCTTCTTTACCTCCGTCTTCTCCTACTTTCTTGTTAAATCCTACTGCATCGTAAATATCTCCTTTCTTGTATCCCAGAACTCTTTGTAAATATTCAGTTGCAAATACCGTATTTCCTGTAAAAGTAATATCTCCGATGTAGTATTGTTTACCTTCACTCAATTTTACATTGATCTCGTAATTGTTTCTTTTGTTTCTCCATACAGAGTCTGAAACAATTGCCGCGTCTCTGTATCCCAAAGAGTTATAGTAACTGATAAGACTTTGCTTATCTTCCTGATATTTATCTTCAACAAATTTTGAAGATTTTAAAATCCCACCAATTCCGAATCTTTTCTGTTTCGTTTCTTTGAAAGCTTTTTTTCTTAGCTTAGAATCGGTAACATTCTTGTTTCCTTCAAATTCAATATGATCGATTTTGACTCTTTTCCCTTTATCAACTTCAATTGTCCAGTCTACTAAAGCAGGATCACTTGCATTTACTTTATCCTTAATGGTAATTTTAGCATCTGCAAATCCTTTTTTAACGTAATCTTTCGGAATATTTGTTTTTAAACTTGAAACCAAATTCTGTGTGATTTTAGTTCCAGGCTTCAGATTATTATCTTTAGCAAGTTTCTCGTTTTTAGACTTACCAATTCCTCTTCCCGTAAATTTTACTTCGCCAAGCTCTTTTAAATCCTGCAGATAGAATTTTAAAACAATTGTTTCTCCTTCAATACTTTCAACATATACTTCCACTTCAGAAAATGATTGGGTATCCCAAAGTTTCTTTACTGCAGTACTGATTTTCTGCCCCGGAATATCTACAGATTCTCCTTTCGTTAACCCTGTAAATCTTAGAATTTGAGCGGGTGTATATTTTTTAACCCCATCAACGACGATATCCTTTAATGTATATGTCCCTGCTTGATTTTCTGCATGTACAGAAGAGTTTACTCTTGTACTATCCTGCGGTGTTACTTGTCCATAAAAATGTGCAGAAGCAGCAAACATTATGATGGGTAATAATCTAAACTTCATTTTATCGTAGTCTTTCTTTTCTTAATTCTTTTACTGAACTTTTATTTGTTCTCCGGTTTTCCCGTATCTTCTTTCCTTATTTTGATAGTTTAAGATACACTGGAAGAAAATCTCTTTTGTAAAGTCTGGCCAAAGTATATCTAAAAACTGTAATTCAGCATAGGCAATCTGCCAAAGTAGAAAATTACTGATTCTTACTTCTCCACTCGTCCTAATCATTAAATCAACCGGTGGAAAATCTTTTGTATATAAATAGCTTTCAAATGTTTTTTCATCTATTTTATTTACATCAAGCCTTCCCTCTTTCACATCGGTACTGATTTCCTTTACAGCATTCAAAATTTCATTTTGAGAACCATAACTAATCGCGAGAATCAGATTCCCTTTTGAATTATTTTTGGTGAGTTCTATAACTCTTAACAGCTGATCTTTTACAAGTGGTGGTAATTTTTCCAAATTCCCAATCACATGCATTCTTAACCCTTTGCTAAAAATCTCATCGGCTTCAAGCAATAAAGTTTCCATAAGTAAATTCATTAATGTATCTACTTCGTCATCTGGTCTGTTCCAGTTTTCCGAGGAAAAAGTATAGAGGGTTAAATAAGGGATATTAATTTCGTTACAAGCATTAATAGCATTTCTTACCGCATCAATGGCATTCTTGTGACCAAATGTTCTTTCTTCCCCCCGAGATTGGGCCCATCTTCCATTTCCATCCATAATGATGGCAACATGTTGCGGGAGGTTTTCGGGATCTATTTTATCTTTTAACAACGACATATTTTAATTAATCACAATAACACGGAGGTCTTCCAAAAGAATAGGTTAGTCCTAAACTAAAAGTATTTAACCAATCTCTGGATTCTCCGTCTCCTATAGTTCTAGTTCCTTTGTAAGCAGCCTCTCTTTCCTGAGAAACAATGTAATAATTTCCTGTTCCCAACAGCGAACCTCCTCCTGGAGATAAAATATCGGAATTATATGTTGATTTCACATCTTTTGGCAAAACCTTACTATAATCCAACTGGTCTGTCAGTGTCAATCTGAATGTTGCCTCTGCAAAAACAGCCCAGTTATGGTTGAATTTATACTTCAAACCAACTCCAAAAGGCACATGCATTGCTATTTTCTTTCCTGTAGAATATACTGCAGTGGTTGTAAAGTCTTCTTCATTAATCGGTGCTTGTGCTACTCCGTCTGCATCTCTTTTGAAATCGTGTACTAGAGTAGTTTTCGGAGCATCATACATAATCGCTCCTACCCCCGCAAAAATATAAGGACTCAACATTCCCATCTGCTCATTATTCACCGGTAAAAAATTATATTCAAAGCTTAAACTAGCTTCATAAACATTATTTTTACCAAAAGCATTTCTGTTTCTTCTATATTGTTCTTTAGCAGCTTTATCGCTAAACTGAATTTGATTGTACCCCAAATCTAGTCTTACCGTTTGATAAGGGTTAAAATTAAATCTATATAATAAACCACCATAAAACGGAACTCCCCAATCAGAAACCCTATCCATACTCAACGGTTTTTGTAAAATATAATTGGTATTTCCTACATCGCCTACCAGGTTACTCATCCCCAGTCGGATTCCCAATTCATTTCTTTGTGCCTTCATGCTTACCATTGTTCCCATAACGGTAAGAAAGCTAAACAATAATTTTTTATTCATAAAAGAATATGGATTTATGGTTATTTTAAAAATTAATTTTTGCAAATATAAAACATTTTTATATTAATGATATTCTTAATGTTTAGTTAAAAATAAACAAAAAAACATAATTTGTTATAAAGTAAACGGCAAAGTCCTCAAAATATTTCTTTTTCTGCATAAAGAAGAAATTCATTTCAACAATTCACTTATTACAGCATGCTAAAATATTACTTCTTTCCCAATATTTGCTGTATTTTATTTCTTAATCTGATTAATAGTGGTTCTTTATAATTTTTATCTTCATCAAAATAGCCATAACCATAGCCGTAACCATAGCCGTAGCCGTAGCCGTAACCATAGCCATAACCTTGCTTCGTATTATAATCGTTATAAACAAGCCCTAAATTTCCTACTTCCTGATTATGGTATTTCTCAGTAATCATTTTAAGCATGTATTTTTCGGTATATTCATGACGAACTACATAAATATTAGCATCAGAGTATTTCATTAATTCATAGGAATCTGCTACTAATCCCACCGGCGGAGAATCGATAATGATAAAATCATACATTTCCTTAAGCTTTTCAATAAACTCAATATTTCTTTCGCTCATCAAAAGTTCTGAAGGATTAGGAGGAATAGGCCCTGAGGTAGCCACATCTAAATTAGGAATCTTTGTACTATTAATAATCTGGTCTATAGACACTTCACCAGTAAGGTAATTAGAAATTCCGTATTTGTTATCAATATTAAAGTCTCCAAAAATCTTAGGCTTTCTCAAATCCATTCCAAGTAAAATGGTCTTTTTATCACTCAACCCTAATACAGAAGCTAAATTAATTGAAACATATGTTTTTCCTTCTCCTCCAATAGAAGAAGTAATCAAAATCACCTTGCTTTTCTGGTTTTCGTTTAATAAAAATCTGATATTGGCTCTTATTCCCCTAAATGCTTCTGAAACGGAAGATTTCGGAGACTGAAGAACGGTAAGCATATTTTCATTATTATTATTTCCGATAACTCCTAGTAGCGGTATTTTGGTAACACTTAAGAGCTCTTTAATATTTCTGATTTTATTATCCAGAACTTCTCCTACAAAAATAAACAGTAATGGTAAAAATAAAAACCCTCCTATAATTCCTAGCTCAGTTCCTTTTTTATTGGGTCCTACAGGCGACTGTCCCAAATTTTTAGCGGGGTCAATCACCGTTATATCCGACTGGTTGGTAGCCACTTTCATTTGCGCTTCATTTTGTCTTCCCAACAAGCTGTTATACGTAGCTTCAATCATGTTATACCCCCTTTCTGCATCAAGATATTTTCTTTCTTTTTCAGGATAAGCGACAAGATCAGAATTTGCGTCTGCTACTTCTCTGTCAATTTTATTAATTTCATCATAATAACGGGTATAATAACTTCTTAAAGAATTTGCCGAACCGGATTTAGCTTCATTAATCAGCCTGTTGATTTCAATCATAGGTTCAGAATTGGGCTTATAGATGGAAGCCATTTCTCTTCTTTTAAGATAGAGTGCTTTCAGTTCAGATACAGATGCACTAAAGAAGCCGTCTTCAAATCCTGCTGCTCCCGTACTGATCATTCTGTCAAAGTTCTGATTATCGATCGTTGTTCTGATAGAATTCAATGAGTTTACTTTACTCAGAAGGTCTGCTTTCTTAGCTTCCAGGTCTTTTATTTTGTTCAAAGACTTTTCATCTCTGTCTTTAATGTCATATAGCTTTTCAGAAGTCTTCAGATAGTTCAGTACCGAAGCGCTCGAATCCAGTTTCTTTCTGATTTCGTTCAAGCTGTTCTGTAAATAGACATCTGTATTTTTATTAATGATATTCTTATCCGCCAGTCTTTTCTTCTGAAGTTCAGCCACAGATTTGTTCAGGAAGTTAACCGTTCCATTCAGATTAAATCCTGTTTTTGTAATAATCATAATGGTGTTGATTTCTTTGTCAAAATCAACATTAATGGTTGAAACAATACCGTTTACCGTCTGGTTTACCGTTTCTAAGTTCACAATAATATTATCCAGCTTTATGCTTGGTGTAACAGGATTGGGCACTAATTTAAATCTTAAATTAGGAGAAGTATACCATTCATTTAATTTTATTGTTTTATTGGCCGGTTTTGGGAATTCGGCAATATTTTGAAATCCTTCTATCTCATAATTGTATAAATTCCCTGAATGACCTTCTTCCGGCAATACTACTTCATAAGAATTATTTCCCTTTGGTAATAAGGTAATAGGGTAATTCACCTGCTGTAAATGTTTTCTATCAATCTCTAAAAAGACCGGAGAATCATTTTTATCTAAATAAGTAGATTTTAAGGTCCCTTTTGTAGAAAAGTTCACAAAAAGGCCTAATTCTTTTACCAGAAATTCATTATGAGACCTGGATAAAAGCATTTTTTTAAGATAAATCCCGTCCTGATTACCTCCTTGTCCCCAGATAAAGTTAATAGACTGATTAGGCGTAAAATAACTTGCCGTATTGTTGGAAACACTTAAGGACAGATTGGAAGCATAAATATTTTGTGCATAATATTTACTATACACCCAGGAAAGGCTGTATCCAAGAAAAAACATCAGTACAAACCAATACCAGTTTTTTATGATTCTTCTTATGAAATTTTCTATATCAAATAAAGAAAAAGCTCCACTTCTATCTTTTGAGGAATCATTTTTCGCTAGACTCACATATTTTTCAGGAATCATGATTACAGTGTTTTTATAAGTAAGTAGATAGACAAAGCTGTCGTAAGAAGAGAAACCCCTGTTGTTATAGTCTGTATAGGGTCTTTTCCAAAACCATTCAGGCTTTTCGCTCTTGTATTCAGGTAAATTTCATCACCATTCTGAACGTAATAATAAGGTGAATTCATCACATCTTCACGGGTAAGATCTATTTTAGCAATCTTGATTCCCTCCGGAAGTTTTCTATGAATCACAATAGTTTTTCTGTCAACCGTTCTGTTAAGACCACCATTCATCGCCAGAGCTTCTGTAATGGTAAGTGTATTTTTATGGGCCACTTTTTCTCCTGTAATTCCTGTAGTTTCTACATCTCCAAGAATATAATAGGTAATACCGTCCGTATTTAAACGCACTTCAGATTTTCCATCCTGGAAGTTTTCATTTACCTTCAGTTGGATTTCCTGGGTTACCTCTTCAATAGTTCTTCCTTCAGCTTTTATATAACCTATTCCAAACACATTGATATCGCCCTTTGAATCTACTTTAAGACCATTAAAATAGAAATTCAGGTTACCTCCGTTTCTTCCGTTAGTGTTATTTATACTTGTCATGGCATTATTGGCCACCTGCCCGGAATTTGCTCCTCCCGATGTATTATACGTTGAGTAAAACTGAGCAGCATCTCCTTTAGGAGTTGTAATAATGTTCAAGTTAAGGATATCGTTTTTGGTAATCCGATATACCGGTATATTGTATGGAACAAGTCCTTCTTCATTAATAACCAAACTTTCATTGGGCTGCATATATCGTACTTCTTTTGTAGTGATACAAGACGTCATAACAAAAGCCAGTAACAAAAGGAATAAATTTTTATAATTCTTCATCAGATTTAAGTTGTTTGCAAAAATAAAAATTAAAACTATTTCTTTACATTATTTCTTAAATAGTATACAAAATTTGGTAAATATGCACCAATAAACCCTAAACACAAAACAATAATCAACAACAGACCTACATTGATATGCCTAAGGTAATTTGCAATAATGATTATGAAAAGATAGTAAGAAATAATATAAAAAGTAGATCTTCTGTGGGTAAAACCAAGCCTTAAAAGCTTATGGTGAATATGGTTTTTATCTGCCTTAAACAAAGATTTCCCATTAATCAGCCTTACAATCATAACGTTTAAAGTATCTACGATGGGTAAAATAAGAATTGCAACAGCCACAGCCGGAGCTGCAGGCAGATGATAGCGAGGCACGGCAGGATCTGTCTTATCAATAAAAATATCGATAAAGCAAATACTGGTAAATGCAAGCAGAAATCCTAACAGCATAGATCCCGTATCTCCCATAAATATCTTGGTAGCCCTGTAATTGGATAAATTATAATATAAAAATGCCAACACTGACCCCACAATGACAGCAGAAAAAACAACCAAAGGATAATTATATTCTCCCAGTCGATAATAACTGATCCCGAATAGAGCACTGCATATTAAGGAGTAACCTCCAGCCAGACCATCAATTCCGTCGATCAGATTGAATGCATTAATGAGTACAATAAAAGTAAGTATACTGAAGACCACACTCACATAGTAGTTAATTTCATAAATCCCACAAATCCCGAAAAGACTTCTAATTCTGATATCCGACCCGATTACGATCAATGAAGACACCACAATTTGTGCAATGAGTTTCTTATAAGCCCTCATTACGACAATATCATCCATGATCCCAACATAAAGTAGGATAACCAGTGATGCAAATAAAAACTTATAAAGCTCGAAGAGCTCATACGCAAAAATAGAGGCACAGACTCCGATAGAATAAAATATAGCAGCTCCGCCAAGGTTTGGAATCTTTCTCAGGTGAGAGCTCCTGATTCCCGGTTCGTCCATTAAATTTTTTCTTCTGGAAATTTTTATGATGGTAGGAATGGAAAAATAAGTAATTAAAAAAGAAAACAAGAAACCTAACCCTATTTTTATGTAAAAAATAGAAATTCCTTTTCCCACTAAGAACAGCTCAAAACTCTGCATTCTTTATTGTTCAGGCATTTACAGTGTTAAAGAATCAAATGAGATTTAATCTTGATTCACCATCTAATTATTACTTCGCCTGCATTTGTGTTTATACTAATTTTCTTATCAGCTTTTTCTGCCCTGCAAAAAACAGCAAATAAAAAATTTTCTTCCTTACAGACAAAGATAAAATATAATTTCTATCAAAACGACTATAACTTAATATATCTTTAATTTTAACTCCCTTTTTTTTCCTGAAAACATCAAGCTTATCACTCATTTCATAAAATAAGTTCTCATCTTTTACAAAAGCAAGGTAAGCCAGAAAGGTATAAATACCTTCCAAAATATGAAAGTTTTTGAGCTCTTTTCTCTTATGAGAATATATGGATTTTTCAAAAGCAACTTCTACGTCCTCAACAGCCTGAAGAATATCCAGTCCTTTTTCAGTATGGGTTTTTGAGATCGAATTCTGTCGCTCCAGGTACTGATAATGAAAATGTTGGGTTTGGGCAATAGTTTTACACTCCAAAAGCAATTGCGGAATCAGCTGAATATCTTCAAAAGAAATTCCTTGTTTAAATCTTTTGGTTTCGAAAAGTTCTTTTTTAAATAATTTATTGCATGCAAAGTAACTTATATCCGAAAAAACAGAAAAATGGGTTTCAAGATCTATTTTTTCGGGCATATTGGGAATCTGCGTCAGCTTTTGAATAACATTTCCTCTCTCATCCACTTTCTGAATATTGCAGATTACCATTTCAGCGGAATGCTTTTCTGCAAGACCAAGCATTTCTTCAAACATGGTTTCCAGAACATAGTCATCACTATCTACAAAGCCTATATAGTCTCCGATTGCGTTATCAATCCCAACATTTCGGGCGTCACTTAGTCCACCGTTTTTTTTATAAAAAGATTTAATCTTTTCCGGAAATTTTACCGAAAAATCGTTAATAATTTTCCCTGAATCATCCGTACTTCCATCATTCACTACCAAAATCTCAATATTCTGATAGGTTTGATTCACCAAAGAGTCCAGACATTTTGCCAAATAATTTTCGACATTATAAACAGGAACAATGATGGAAATTTTTGAGGGAACGTTTTTCATAGATTAAATTTTCGTAAGCCGGGTATTCAGCCAGCCTCTTTTGGCTTCATCAAAATCTTTTCTTGAACAAGGAATACAGTTTTCTATATTTTCATCCTCTCCAAAATACCAAAGGTTACTGAAAGTATCACGCTTGAAAGCATATTGACGGTCATCCACCAAAACATAAAAGACTTCGTAATGTCTTTCTTTCGGATGAGACTTTTGAATATTAATTCCTTCGATCAGATACCAGATCATTTGTGCCAAAAGCTGGTGATTCAGCTGATTTTCAGAATAAATATTGTAATTAAAGATTCCTACGGATTTCAGGTTTTCACTCAGGCCGATCTCCTTCATATAAGCACAGATTTCCCTTCTGTTCAGACCATTCACCTGTGGATTCATAGAAAAAGGCTCACTGAAACTTTCTATTGCATCACAATTCACCGTCACTAAGTCCGCTTTTCTGAAGAAAGGTTCGGTTTTTTCTGTGGAATTCATCATTTCAGCAAGACGGATAATATCAAACTCCACTTCTTTAATTAATCTTACAGAATCTACCTCATTTAAATGTTTTTGATACCCTAAATGATGATAATTTTTAATAGAAAAATTCTTGGCTCCAAAAATTTTGCTTAAAAAAGTATGTTCGTTGATCATTTCACCCTGTTTCAGAGAAATAATATTACTGATTTGAGTATAATTAATATTTTTTGTATGAAAATTAAGTGCCGAAAAAAGCGAAAATGCAAAGTCATTAGAACCTCCAATAATCACCGGGATTGCTCTTTTATAATGACAAGCCGATAACACTTCCTGTAAGATATAATGAGAATCCTGAACGGATTTTCCCGAAACCAAATCCCCAAGATCCACAACCGGAATTTCAAAATCCAGTTGCGAAAGCTTATAAAATTCTTTTCTGATTCCTGTAAAATCCTGCACTTCGGCATCCCCATTCGCTCCCCTGTAATCCGAAACAAAAAGAAGAACAATACTGTCTTCCTTGATGTCTTTGGCAATCTTATTTCCTATTTGCCAGCTTTCCGTTTTGAAATTTCTTGGTGAAATGATAAAATCTTCGAAGTTCATGTATAATCCGCATTAGTTCCACAAACTTACAAAAAACCCCATCAACTTAAAATCCTGTCCCATTTTTATTCTAAAAAACAGCAACAAATTTTCAGCAATTTGTATAATCCATTCTAATTTTTAGAACTCATTATTTCAAAAACAAAAGTTGTGGATGTTTCAAATTCGCCACCTTGCGTTGCCCCGAATAAAAATTTCGGCGTTTCTCCATTTTTATCCAGTAAAATCATTGGCCGTTCCAATCTTCCGAATCGATTTAGATTTTTGGGAGGAACCGGTTCTGTGATGTAGCTCTTCATATTAAGATAGGCGATCTCCGGTTGTGACCAGTGAATTCCATCTTTTGTAGTTAAGTGCAAACCATATTCATGGTTAAAAAATCCCATATCACGGGCAACCATATGATATTTCCCTTTTTGCTTCCAGACAAAAGCATCTTCCAATTGCGCATTATTTGGTAATGATGAAAAATCAATCACCGGGTTTTCCGAAACTTTCACATAAGGTCCCGTTGGAGAATCTGATTTTGCTAAACCATATTTTCTGTTTCCGCGAATTGGTCCTTTTTGAGTTTCATATTCATGCGTGTTCCAGGATTTGTAAAACAGCCAATATTTTCCGTCATTCCCTTTTACGAAAGCCGGGTTTGTCGTACAATGATCGTCCCATGAACCTTCTTTTCCTGGAAGAAGCAAAGGCTGATCGGGTCTTGCCCATTCTTCATCCAAACTTTTTGAGGTTGCCAATCCAATTCTTTTGGTATTTGTTTTTCCGTTGGAAGTTCCCATGAAAAATAGCAAATATTGATTTCCAACTTTCTTAATTAAAGGATTGTGACAAGTCGTTGCATCCCAAAAACCTTCACCTCTTGGCGCCAGAATGACTTGTTTATGTTCAAATTTATCAAATGGAGAATTTGCTTCTGCACGACAAATTTCAGAACCGTTGAGCCAGCCTCCCATTCCTTTTTCTTTTTTCCATCGGGAATAAAAAAGATGAACTTTTCCGTCTTCACCCCAAATCGGAGAGCTACACCAAATATAGTACCCTTCCAAAGCAAGTTGCCTTCCGATTGGTTTTAAGTTGAAATAGGGCTTTTCTTCTGAAGATAATAAACCTGTAAATGATGATCCGAAAAATACGGCCGCCATTCCTAAAGCTGAAGTTTGCAGAAATTCTTTGCGGGTGAAAGGTTTTTCCATTGCATTTATTTGAAAGCTAATTTAGAAGAAACGAGTCTAAGCAGTGTCCTGCTCCTTCAGGATAATTTTTCATTTATCCAAATTCTTAATAAGAACATTACTATATTTGAATGATTAACATCATCAACAAAAGAAATCTAAAAAAAGCATTCTAATAACTTAAACATGAAATATTATAAATCATTGCTTTCATTTATAGCTACTTTCTTAATTACAATAAATAATCTATTTGGTCAAACAAAACAAATCAATCAAATTGATTCCTTAATGAGGCACTCAAGCCAAATTGGCATTTTTAATGGAAATGTTTTGATCGCAAAAAACGATAATACAATCTACAATGCTTCCTTTGGCTTTACAGATGCTACAAAAACTCAAAAACTAACACCCGATTATAAATTTAATATTGGCTCAATTACTAAAGAATTTAGTGCCGTTGCTTTGTTACAATTACAGGAACAGGGTAAATTAGAATTAGATGATAAGGTTTCCAAATTTATTCCGGAATTACCAAAATGGGCAAATGAAGTTACGATAAAAGATATATTACAGTACACAAGTGGGCTTCCTAATGTAAACTGGAAAAAAATTAAAAGCAATCAAGATGTTTTTGATGATTTAAAATCAGTCGACAAACTAGATTTTATTCCAGGAACTCAATACGATTACAACATGAATAATGTTTTTCTAAGACAGTTTATTATTGAAAGAATTACAGGAATGATTTATAAAAAATATGCAAAAAAATACATTTTCAAACCATGTAAAATGAATTCATCTGAAATTACACCTATTGATAATGTAAAGTTTATTGCAAAAGGATATAACAACAAGCATATCGAAGATAAGCCAGATTTTTTAATTGGAGGAACTTTCTTAACTACAAATGATCTGCTAAAATTCTCAAATTGTCTTCATTCAAAAAAATTAATCAATGAAAATTCACTGTATGAATTAGGTCAACAATTTCATCAAGAAGATACCCAATCTGCTTTAGGCGAAGCAAAATTTGTAAATAAACATTTGATTCAGCATTCTCATGATGGAAGAGCAGGAAGTTATGAAGCGATTTTAGTTTCTGATCTAGATGAGAATTTCACTATTATCTTATTAGGAAACAATTATAACGGAAAGAT
This sequence comes from Chryseobacterium sp. Y16C, assembly GCF_022488405.1. Classification (NCBI taxonomy): domain Bacteria; kingdom Pseudomonadati; phylum Bacteroidota; class Flavobacteriia; order Flavobacteriales; family Weeksellaceae; genus Chryseobacterium; species Chryseobacterium sp. Y16C. The sequence continues at coordinate 3,703,509 of NZ_CP092711.1, read as the reverse complement.
ATTTGAAATCTCAGATGCAATCAAAGCAATTTTAAAAAACTAAAAATATAGTTTACCAAAGAACAATTGAATATAATGAACACAAAATTTCACTACACTAATAAAAGATAAACTAAAATGATAGCTATAGATAAATTGGCTCATTGTAAAAACATTATAAATACAAAAACAATTTGCAGGAATTTGCTTCTCATATTATTTCTTTTAAGTACTATCAATCACATATTCGCAATTCCTCCAAACTTTACGACTAAAAATATAAAATTTCTAAGTGAAGGAGACACGCTTTCTGGAACAATTTTCACACCGGAGCATATTTCTGCAGCTGTTGTAATGGTTCATGGATCCGGACAGGAAAAAAGAATGACAGAATTTGCGACACTTCTGGCAAAAAATGGTATTGCTGTTTTAACGTATGACAAACGTGGCGTCGGAGAATCTGCAGGTATTTATGCAGGACCCGAAGTCGGAACCAATAATGTTGACGCCTCCAATCTTACTCTTTTATCTCTGGATGCGAGTGCAGCAGTAGATGTTTTATCTAAAGATTTATCAAACAATAAAATTCCTATAGGTTTAATTGGAGCAAGCCAGGCCGGATGGATCATTCCTTTGACAGCAGAGAAAAACAAGAAAGTCAAATTCATGACTATATTTAGTGGCGCATTGATAACGGTAAAAGAACAACTTCGGTTTCAGTTTTACACCAACGGGAATTCAAATTTCTGGGATACACATACGGATGAAGACGCCAGAAAACACACTATGAATGATCCGGACAAATATGAGTTTACAGACACTAATCCATTAGATGCTCTTTCTAAAGTATCAGTTCCTGGGCTATGGATTTTTGGAAGCAAAGACATCCAAGTTCCAGTGAACTTATCTATTGAACATCTCAATACATTAAAGGCAAAAGGTAAGCGCTATGAGTATAAATTATTTCCAGCATTAGGACATAATACTGCATTCTCAAACTCCGAAGAGCCTATGAACATCGCTTTGAAATGGATGAAAAACATAAAAACATTGAAAGTTCAAAAGTATTGAAAACAACCATTAAACTAGCATAATGTATCTAAAGAAAAAAGCACAGATTTTGGTCTGTGCTTTTTTAATTTATTTCTTTTTGGCAACTGTTTTCTTTGCTGTCGTCGCCTTTTTAGTCGTAGCAGCTTTCTTCGCAGCAGGCTTTTTCTTTTCAGCAAAAGCTTTCGGATCCTGATCGATAATCCATTTTTTAACCTCATCAAGAGAAACGTCTTTCAATTCTTCGCTCTCATATTTGGTATCATCTGCTTTTTTCGGAATTTTGAACATTGCCTTTCCGAACTTGATGAAAGGCCCCCATCTTCCGTTTTCAATGGAAATTTTTTCTTTTTCCCACTGTTGGATATATCTGTTGGCTTCTTTTTCCAGTTTAGCATCAATCAATTCGTTGATATCGCTTTGAGAAAGATTTTCAAAATCATATCTCTTCGGAACGTTTACGAAGATACTTTGATATTTGATGAAAGGTCCGAATCTTCCCGTCCCTTTTGTTACAGGTTCACCTTTGTAGGTAGCAATTGGAGCATCCGCAACTTTCTTTTCATTGATGATTTCTTCTGCACGTTTCTGATCTACTGAAAGCGGATCTTCACCTTTTGGAATACTGATGAAAGTTTCACCCCACTTCACATAAGGGCCGAATCTTCCGACCCCCACCGAAACAGGCTGTCCGTCAACTTCATTTAAATCGAATGGAAGTTTGAATAGTTCCAGAGCCTCTTCAAAAGTGATGGTTGCAATATTCTGTCCAGCCATTAATGATGCGAAAATTGGTTTCTCTTCATCATCCGTTTCTCCGATCTGAATCATCGCTCCAAATCTTCCGATTCTTGCGTGGACATTTTTACCGGTTTTAGGATCAACACCCAAAAGTCGATCTCCTGTTGCTCTTTCTGCATGTTCTTCTACATCTTCAATTCTAGGATGGAATTTTGAGTAGAAATCCGTCATCATTTCTTTCCATTTCTGGTCACCGTTGGCAATTTCATCGAAACTTTCTTCTACTCTTGCCGTGAATCCGTAATCTAAGATTTCTTTAAAGTTATCTGTTAAGAAATCACTTACTACTTCTCCGGTGTCCGTCGGAACGAACTTATTTTTATCCCCTCCAAATTTCTCTTCAAGGACTTCTTTTTTAATTTTATCTTTTGCCAAAGAAATTTTTACCACTTCTCTCGTTTGCGGTTCAATTTCTCTTTTATCAACATATTCACGGTTTTGAATGGTCTGAATGGTCGGCGCATATGTAGACGGACGACCTATTCCCAATTCTTCAAGCTTTCTTACCAAACCGGCTTCCGTATACCTTGCGCTTGGTCTTGTGAATTTTTCTGTTGCCGTAATTTTTTTATACTCTAAAATTTCTCCAACGCTTACTTTCGGAAGCAATTTTTCGTTGTTTTCTTCGTCATCATCTTCAGTTTTTACGATTCCGTAAGCTTTTAAGAAACCATCAAAAATGATTACTTCGCCCTGTGCTTCAAAATACTGGGGAAGTTTTGCATTTCCGATTTCAATTATTGTTTTCTCAATTTTAGCATTGGCCATCTGAGAAGCCAAGGTTCTTCTGTAAATTAACTGGTATAATCTGTTTAATTGAGCATCTCCGATACTTGTCACGGCAAAATCTGTCGGACGAATTGCTTCGTGAGCTTCCTGAGCCGATGCAGATTTAGTGGTATAATTTCTTGGTGAAGAATATGCTGCTCCGTATTCTGAGATGATTTGTTTTTTTGCACCTTCTATAGCTTCCTGAGAAAGGTTTACCGAATCCGTTCTCATATAAGTAATGTATCCTTCTTCATACAGTCTTTGTGCAAGACGCATGGTGTTGGTCACATTATATCCTAATCTTGAAGAAGCTTCCTGCTGCAAGGTAGAAGTCGTAAATGGCGCAGAAGCAGAACGTGTTCCCGGCTTGGTTTCAACGTTTAAAACTTTAAATTCAGCAGTTCTTGCCTGTTCCAGGAAATTTTCCGCATCTTCTTCTTTATCAAAATCCTTTTTAAGCTTTGCTGAAATTTCCTGTGCAGCTTTATTTAAGAAAATTCCGTCCAGTTTAAAGCTTGCTTTGGGTACAAATTCACGGATTTCTTTTTCTCTTTCAACAATTAATCTTACCGCAACCGATTGTACTCTTCCTGCAGATAATCCCGGTTTTACTTTTTTCCAAAGAACCGGAGACATTTCGAAACCTACGATTCTATCCAAAACCCTTCTCGCCTGTTGAGCATTGACTAGGTTCTGGTCTATATCTCTTGGATTTTCAATTGATTTTAGAATGGCATTTTTAGTAATCTCATGGAAGACGATTCTTTTTCTGTTTTCCGGCTTCAGTTTCAATTCTTCCGCCAAGTGCCATGCAATAGCCTCTCCTTCGCGGTCTTCATCGGAAGCCAGCCAAACCATTTCGGCTTTTTTCACCGCGGCTTTCAATTCTGTTACCAATTTTTTCTTGTCAGCAGAAACTTCGTAATCGGGACTGAAGGTAGCCAAGTCAATCCCCATTCCTTTTTTAGGCAAATCCCGGATATGTCCGAAACTGGATTTCACTTCAAAATCCTTACCTAAATACTTCTGAATAGTTTTTGCTTTTGCCGGTGATTCGACGATTACTAAATTTTTCGACATTCTAAAAATTTTTTGCAAAAGTAAAGCTTTTTTATTATATAGGTCTGCTTAGAGCATTTTATTTAATAAATCCAGTGGTGCTATACATATCCTGTAGAACAACCCTTCGAATGTAAAACCTCTTCCCGACATCTCTACACGATAAATGAGTGAGAAAACTATAATAAGCAGCGTTACATAAAATTTTTTATTAATAATTATTGTTTCTGAGCTATATGCTGAGTCCGTTTTTTTCAGTAACAGACCAAAAAGAATTATGATAAACATCATATGGATATACATCCATCTTCCCCAATCGATTGCCAGATAAAAAAGAGGCAGGGAAAATAAAAAAGCTCCTATCAGGAGGATGGATATTATTTTTCGTTCTGCTAAGTATTTTAAATAAAATGCAATATGAAAAATGCTTATTCCTAAACTTAAAATATACAGTTTATATTCATTAAAATGATCTAATATATATTGTCTTTCATCTATATCCCAAAAAAATATTCCTCTCGTAAATACAACTCCTCTTTCTTTTAAAATATTCAACGATTGCCCCTCATTAATCTCCTTTCCAAAAAGCAAAAGCAAAACAGCCGGAATAAAAACCGCGAGAATATATTTTAAATATCTTGCAATTTCTAGCTTTCCAGATTTCAGATATAGTGTTATCAGAAAATACGGGAGAAAAAACAAGGTAACTTCATGAAATAAGGTGGATACAAAAAGAGCGATACAAAATCCCCATTCCCGGATCCTGGTAAGCTTGTTATTATCTGTCAAATAGACAAAGAATGCAAATAAAAAAAAGACAATAAATTCTTTTTTTCCAACATAGTCCACACAATTCAACAACCCGACAAAACCTATTGAAGAAAGGAGCAGAGAAAGATACAGGAAGGTTGCTTCTTTATATTGTATAAGTTTAAAGTAATAGTAAAAGAACAGAGAAATAATCGTAAACTGAAAACAATACACCAAAATATTCAGTTTTATTCCTGTAAAGTCCTGCAAAATGAAAAAGAAACTTCCGGAAAGTCCTCTTCTTTTAAAACCTCCGTCCTGATAATTTACCAGCCAGTCTCCTAAAATATAGCCATCTGACCGGAGATTATGCAAAAAAGTAAAAACCAGCGTATAGATTGCTGTTATTGCAACGAGAAAATAAATAAAAATCTTACTATTGAAACGAGAGATCAATTTTTCTAGCACTGTCATTACTTAGGAAATTTCCACAAAAAAAAGAAACATACAGCATTTTATTTTTAATTATACATTCCTTTCAATCAAAAGTATGAATTTAAAAACATTTTATACTATATGTTTCTCCTAAATATATTAAGATGCTAAACTATCTTTTAATAATCTTTGTTATCATTTCCCCATTATTAATTTTCACCAAATACACACCAAGAGAAAGCCCTGACAGATCCGCCTGATTATTTTTAAACTGCCCCGTCAAAACAAGCTGTCCGGCAGCATTATATACCTGAAACTGATACAGTTTGTCTGTACCTCCTTTTATAAATAAAGTATTATGAACAGGGTTGGGATACAAAACAAGCTCATCCTCTTTTTTTTCCACATTAGTCGTTGCCAAACCCGGAGAACTGCCTAATCCTGCAGAGACCTGATTTTTAGGTATCACTCCTAACTCCTCACCGTTCTGATCAAATTTCATTTTCACACATCTACAGTTCATTCCAAAATAAGAATCATTATTATCATGAAAAGCAATCATCCGGTTTGCAGTTGATGCAGCATCAAAAAGTATATTCACTGCTCTTCCGATATAATTGGAATTCAGCGCATCTGTCCAGACTCCAGGATATTGGAAATTATTTACATTAAATGTTCCCTGAGCAGATTGATTGGCCGTTACACTTCTAAAACCTCTAGATCCCGAGTTTGGATAGTTCCCAACCTGATAACTGGTATTATTATACATATACCCTATCGTAGTAGAAGTACTGTTTCGAACCCTGGTTCCCAAATAATCATTAATCACACTATAACTTGTTGCTACATTCTTATCTTTTTTATACCAGGGAGAGATCCCAAAATCTTTATTACTCACTATGGCAACCCCTGTCAGATCAGGAATTCTCCATCCTGTAGGACAAGGGTCAAAAGGAGATTTTTCACCACCCCTTCCCCATCTGTCCGCAGCAAGATTAGGCTCTGTTGAAAGCCAGTCGGTACCGTTGGTATAATTGGGAACAGAAGAATTATAAGGAGCAAAGCTACTCGGGATCATATACACTAAAGGATGCCCTACAGCATAAGAAATTACTTTTGCAATTTTTTGCGAAGGTCTGTCGGTAGATAAAACATTTGCATTTGATGCATTTGAATAGGTATTATAAGGAACAATATAATTACCGGCCAGATCATTATAAACCGCCGGAGTAAGCGTAGTATAAGCAACTGTTCCATTGGTTGAAACACTTCCTAAAAACACATTATAACTTGATCTGTTATCAGCATTTTGAAATGATGGAATAGGATCTTTTCTTCCCCATTGATACTGCAGCCCTGTTGATGCCCGAATTTTTGCAAGTTCAGTTGCTGTTGGAGTCAAAGGATCAACAACCAGAGGAAAAGCATCGGTAGCTCCAAGGTTTCTGTCCATGAATTCCGTTTTCAAAATATCCCCTTTAGGAATATAGTTTACATAATTAGTTGCTGTAGCATCTGGAAGTTCCGTAGTATAAATATAACTATTCAGCGCAGTATCTGTTACCCAGATATGCCATGACCAATACACAGGATTGGTGATACTCCCATTATGCAATGTCACAACCGCATTACCACTTTGGTTGGGATTAATATTGACAACAATTTTGGAATTGCTTAATCCAGCAACTGATCCCGGAGATGGATTTGTTATGATTATCGTATTTATCAAAGATGTATTGGTTGTCCACAGAACATTGGCTTTTAAATTATTAAAGCTTGTTGTATTCAAAATTGCTTCATTTCCCAATAACTGACTTTGTACAGAAAATGCTTTACTTACAGGAATTTCAACGGTAGCCATAGTAGCAGATTTTACGATCTGATAAGTATTAGGATTATTTAAACCCTCTACGTATTCTACAGGCGCATTGAAATACTCAGTTGGAAAGTCATAATCGTCGATTACATATAGCGGATCTTTTATACACCTGCAAGCATTCGCATCCGATGTTTTCACCGCAGATGTGGGCATATACCAGTATCTTCCTTTAACATTAGGCTTGGAAGGATCCGGTACATCAGCCTGATACTGGTCCGAGATCATAAACATCGATCTTGCACCTACAGCAGGAGTAGCATCAAAATGTCTCGCCATGGTGGCCGTCCACAATCCCATATGATGCTGATCTGTATATTGACCTCCCTGAGAATCTATTGCTAACTGGCCGGTTCCCGGAAAAACACCCATATTCATTCCTCCTACGTTAGAAAAATCAAAACCTACATTGGGATATACTTTTACACCTTGTAAAAACGAAGGAACATTTGTATTGCTTGGCTTGATGATATGATATCCGTTAGATTCAAAAACATCTTTTCCTAAACTGGTTTGCAACCCAAAAGGAGAAAAATCTATACGAATATCATCTACATAAGATGCCGAACCTAAATTCGCGGTTAACATAGAAGGAATTCTCCATCCATTCGGACAAGGATCAAAAGATGACTTGTCTTTGTATACCGCTGCATTATCAGGATTATTGTAATCAGTTATGATTTTACCTTCGGAATTATCTGACCATAAATTGAGTTCAGTCAATTTATTATCAGTTAACATAGAAGATTTCCCAAACCAGTTTACCATCAGGTTTGTGTTATTATTGTAATATGCAGGTCCCGAATTATCGTCCTTGTTTACGTAAATTAAGCTTAACGGATTTTTTACAGAAAGCTGGATATTATTGTTTACGGTAGCATTTGAAAGCAGAACAAATTGTCGGAGGTTATCGAAATTCGTTGCATTATCAAAGTTTTTGGCTGCCCTGTGACGAATTCTGCCTATCGTCCCGGAAACTTCATAAAAATCCCCGCCTTTCATTACCAAAGGAGGAATAGGATCTTTTCTTCCCCACTGATACAGTAATCCTCCATTCCTATTCCATTCCGTTCCCGTGATAGAATTGCTGACAGCTCCTAAATTCCGGTCCATCCACTTCCATTCTGAATCCGGAATTACCTCCACAGTTCCGTCATTTCTTTTTCTTTTAACTCCCGGAAAGCTTTTATAGGTTGATCCGTTACTAGGATCTTCCGTAACCCAGACATGCCAAGACCAGAAAATAACTCCATTTACCCTAAACGCAATCACAGCATTACCTTCTTTCGACTTATTAATAGGAATTTTGATCTTCGCATCTTCTCCGGCCCCAATTATTTCCAGACTATAATTTGTATTGGCTTTTATCAAACCGTGAACATCTTCCCACAAAACATCTGCCGTAACATTACCTGAAGGTACTCCGGATGTTCCCAAAAAAGAATTCGTCTGCCAGATCGCATACGCCTTTTTCACTGGAATATAAATACCTCCATAGGAAGAATTCGGATCAAAAACATAACTATTGGGAGCTTTTGTCCAATCTTTCAATAAAGTCTTAGAATATTGATTTTTTTGCTTTGCTGAAATTCCTGTTCCATACTCAAACTCTTTTGAAATCATCAATTTTAAAGAGTCATTTTTTATAGAAGAAAAACCAGGAATAGGAATCAAAAACATTGCGAATAAAGCTATCAGCCGAATAAGCTTTATATTTTCCAAACTTATTATTCTCAATAAAGTGAATTTTACAAGTTTCAAAATCATAAATGGTAAAAATTATTAATAATTAAAAATTAGCATATTTAGTTTAAACAAAAAATAAAAATATACGTTTACTAATAAATTATTCACCATCCATGTTCGAATGCAAAAATATAATAATATTACACAGAAACAAGCAATTCAAGATTAATTTTAATCCAAATAAACAAAATAAAAAAAGCGATACATTACGCATCGCCCTATTTAAAGCCAAAAGCGGAAATTTATGGTAAGAGATGATTTTTATACTGCTCAATGGTAAATCTACCATTTACAATATTTTTAAAACTCGAGAAAACAATAAAGTTGAACATCACCAAAGCTATAATGAACGTATAAATTGTTTTTTTGGTGTTTTCAGAAGCAACATACATTGCATTTGGAATAATAATATAAGAAAAGCCAATAAATGCACCCGCAAGACGAGAAGAGAAAATTGGGTTATTTCTAAAAATAAAATAAAAACAGATGCCTACAACCGCATAATTACGGTGATACTCATAGTAGGGAAACTTCTCTTTCATTTTTGTATCGAAAAAGAAAAGGAAAAAGGTAAGAATAGCCATCATTACCTCAGGAATTCCAAATCCTCCGTTCAGTCGTTGCACTGTTTCATCAATATATCCGTTAAAACCTTCCACCAGCTCACTTTGAGAAGCAATACTCGTCAAGAAATCACCAAAAACACGATAGACCTCAAAAGGAGAAAGAATTATAGAAGTAACTATAAGAATCAACATCCAGGTCTTATTCAAAGGAACGCGAACCAACCAATACATTGGTAAAAACACGTAACAAACATTGTGAATTCCGGCTCCTATATAAATAAACAGAAGGTAATAAAATAATTTCCGCTGTTTTATAAATTTGATAGCAAAGTAGACGATGAATGACCCCAAACACTGCCTGATCTGTCCGCTTTCTCCAATGAAAAAGCCAGGGATAAACATAAACAGCATAAAAGTAAACGGATAAAAAGTATTATCCTCAACGTAGTCTATTTTAAAAATGATCGTGAATATGGCTATTACAAACGTAAGCATGTAAAAAGGCGCGTTAAAAACATTAAGCATGATCTTATTGATCAACACAAAAAGCCATTCCAGCTCCATAGGTTGCGGCCCTTCCATATTAAGAGCCTTCATAAAAATGCTTACATAATCTTTTGTGCCCGAATAGATATAAATCCCACGGTAACTTCCATAGTCCGGCCCTACCTGATCCCTAAGTCCGGCTATAATCATAAGATATATTCCCAAAAACCAAAGCCACTTTTTATCAACTCTTTTGGAAAACACTTCCTGAAAGCTGAAAATCATCATATAAATAATGGCAATAAGATAATATGGATGCAGGATACTCATGAAGCGGCAGGATATTTTTTCAACTCATGAGAAGCTACTACAAAGCCGGTCAGGAGTAAAGGTATAAAAAGTCTCGTTTCCCAGAAAAGCCCTACAAAAGCAATCATTACGATATAAGGAGAGGAAAAAAGAAGATATTTTTTTAAAATAATTTGTTGGTCCAAAGAGCAAAGCTGAAGCACGAAATACAAACCCAAAATCCCAAAGCATAAACCAGCCAAATTAAAAGGACTTGTAAAATTTTTGCCCAAATAAACACCTTCCGCAAAGGAAACATGCTGAGAAATAAAAAATTTTAACCCAAAGTAAGGCAACAAAAAAGCAATAACAAGAAAAGCAATTTCTTTTACACAGGTAAAATCCAGCTTATTCATATTCACAAAAAGAGCTGCAAAGAAAGCAATATTAAGACAAGCCGTTTCCCTTACAAAGGTTGAGACAAAAATCAAGGCAAGCAGTAATAAAAAATCAATGCCCTTTTTGTGTTTAAAGTATTTTAAACTCAATAAAATTCCGAGAAGATAAAAGAAAATCGCTATGATATCACAATTTGTCGGCACATACTGCGTGATTACAATAAAAAAAACAGCGAGCAAATGTGCAATCCTTTTTATTCTGATATCCTGAAAAAAAACAGAAGGATTAAATTTAAAAATAAAATATAAAAGCACAGAAGACAAAACAAAAAATAAGCTGTTTACAACAAAAACGCTATGATAAAACAAGCTTCCATGTTTTAGAAGAAAAAATTTCAGCCCCGGAAATCCGTTTACCAATTCAGTAAAAATTTCAGCCACATGAACACTTAAATAATTAGGAATAACACGATAAGCATATACTGAAGAGAACATAAAATCCGGCGCTTTCTCCCACATCTTCATATTCACATAAGAAGATTCAAAGCCATAATATGCCATGAATAAAAGAAGGAAAGGGAAAATTATGACAAATAAAAAGTCATTTATTTTTTCATCAAACAGTTTATGCATACAAAACAGTTCCTCGAATTAGAATGATTTTGTTTCAAAGTCTCTCTGCAAAGACATTATTTGCAAAAGTATAAGTTTTTTTCATTCGGGCTATAAATATTTTATTGATTTTCAAATCAAACTTTCTTTATAAAAATTTTGAACTCCCTCTTAAAAATTTAAATTTGCAAACTTGATTTTATAATGTAATGCATCGTTTCTTCATATTTTTATATTATCTCATATCAAAAAATAAGATTCTTTCTGTAGTTGTTGCAGCGGGAATAGCAGTTTTATGCGTTTTTTTCGCTTCAAAAATCAATTTCGAAGAAGATATCAACCAGATAATTCCTAAAAATGAAAAATCAGATCTTACTGCAAAAGTTCTCAAACAACTTAATTTTTCAGATAAAATCATTGTCATTATTGAAAATAAGTCCAAAGAAGATCAATTTCAGCTTTCGGAAACTGCCGATTCTTTTTTAACTAAAATTGAGCCTTTGCAAAAATACATTGGTTCGGTCCAGGGAAAAGTGAACAACAATGAGATTTCGGAAACCTTTGATTTTGTGAATCAGAACCTTCCCTTATTCTTAAACGAAAACGATTATAAAGAAATTGAAAGGAAGCTTCAAAAAGACAGCATAGCAAAACAGGTTGAAAACAATTATATTTCTCTTGTTTCCCCCACAAGCCTTGTCACCAAAGATTTCATTAAAAAAGATCCGCTAGGGATTACTTTTTTAGGGATCAAAAAACTGAACGCCCTTAATATCAGTAAAGATTTTAAGCTTGAAGATAATTACATCATTACCAAAGACGGAAAAAACCTTCTTCTTTTCATAGATCCGAAAAATAAAAGCAATGAAACCAAAAATAATGAAGCGTTTATTAATCAACTGAATGAAATAAAAGATAACCTCAACAAACAATTCAAAGGAAAAACGGAAATCGGTTATTTCGGATCACCGGTTATTGCCGTTGCCAATGCCCAGCAAATCAAAAAAGACATTCAGAATACAGTCATTATTTCTATGACGGTACTTTTACTTTTGTTGATTTATTATTTCAGAAATGTATTTACGCCAATCATTGTTTTCCTGCCCACCGTTTTCTCTGTTTTACTCGCATTACTGATTTTATACTTTATTAAAGATAAAATCTCAGCCATATCTCTAAGTGTAGGAGCCATATTAATAGGAATCACCATCGATTATGCGCTTCATATTTTAACACACTATAAGCACAATAACAATATTGAAGAGCTATACAAAGAAATCACACAGCCTATTATTTTAAGTAGCGCCACGACGGCAGTTTCATTTCTGTGCCTCGTTTTTGTACGCTCAGAAGCTTTAAAAGATTTGGGGCTCTTTGCTGCCATTACAGTTATTTTATCATCCATTACGGCGCTGATCATTGTTCCTCAATTGTACAAGCCGTAGACAACAGAAAAAGCGGTTAACTCCAATTTCATCGACAAAATAGGTTCTTATCCTTATGAAAAAAACAAACCTTTGATTATCGGCTGCTCCGCGATTATTTTAATCTGTCTTTTCGGTTTCCGGCATGTTGGCTTTAATGAAGATATCGGAGATTTAAATTATATTCCGAAAGATTTAAAAATAAGTGAAGCAAAACTTCAGAAACTTTCAGATATTACTTCAAAATCCATTTATACAATTTCTTATGGAAATTCGGAAAATGAAGCTTTAGCCAGAAACTCTCAATTGAGTCAATTTTTAGAAAAAGAAAAGAAAGAGGGAAAAATTTTAAGCTATAATTCCCTGGGAAATGTTGTTTTATCAGAAAAGGATCAGCAACGAAAGATTGAGGACTGGAAAAGGTTCTGGGATACCCATAAGAAAAACCAAACAATTTCTGAATTAATAAAGAACGGAAATCAATTTGGATTCAAGAGTTCGGCATTTGATCAGTTCAATGAAAATTTAAACAAAAGCTACTCTACTCTAACCTTAAAAGACTACGAAAAAGTAAAAGCTCTACAGATTTCTGAGTTTTTAAGTAATGAAAAGGGCTTTTACACCGTTTCAAATGTTGTAAAGGTAGATGATAAAAAAAGAGATGCCTTCATCAAAGATGTTGAAAAAAATCATGATGCGTTAGCAATCGACCGCCAACAGATGAATGAAAACTTTTTAGGGTTATTGAAAAGGGATTTTAATACCCTGATCAATTATTCTTTGCTTGCCATTATTTTGACGATCATTGTGTTTTTCAGAAATTTTGAACTGACAGTTCTCACAATGTTTCCCATTGTTTTGACAGGAGTTGTCACTGCAGGAATTCTTTACTTTTTAGGATTAGAACTTAATATTTTCAGTACCGTTGTTTGTACTCTGGTCTTCGGAGTAGGAGATGATTTCAGCATTTTCCTTACTCAGGCCATGCAGAAAGAGCACACCACAGGAAAAAATGAACTTCCGACATACAGAACATCTATTATTCTGGCTGTTTTTACCACAGTACTTTCTATCGGCTCTTTGATTTTTGCTAAACATCCTGCATTACATTCTTTGGCTTTGGTAGCATTAATTGGGATGTTTTCTGTAATTATTATTACCTCAACATTATATCCGTTCTGGTTTAGGTTACTGATTACAAACAGAGCAAAAAAAGGACTTTCACCGATTACTTTCAGATTATTCGTCAATTCTGTTCTCTCCTTTTTATATTACGGATTGGGGGGATTAATTTTCTCAGCATTCGGAAGCATTTTTGCAAAAAATTCTAAAGGAAAAACGTTAGAGCTCATCAAATTGATCATGGCTAAATTTTTAGTTTCCGTTTTACATACGAATCCGTTTGTAAAAAAGAGACTGATCAGAAACCCGAATGAAGATTTCAGCAAACCTGCCGTCATCATAGCCAATCATACTTCTTTCCTTGACACGCTTGTTCTGGCAATGGCTAACCACAAAATTATTTACTTAGTCAATGACTGGGTGTATAACTCTCCAATTTTCGGAAGGATGGTAAGAGCTCTCGGATTTTATCCTGTTTCTCAAGGCATCGAAAACGGTATGAACCAGCTGAAAGAAAAAGTAGCACAAGGCTATTCTTTAGTTGTATTCCCGGAAGCAGAACGTTCTTACACCAATGATGTAAAAAGATTTCATAAAGGAGCATTTTATATTGCAGAAGAATTTGGGTTAGATGTTGTTCCTGTCTACATCCATGGAAATTCCGAGGTATTACCAAAAGGAGATTTCATTATCTACGACGGAGCTATTACCGTAAAAATCGGTGAGCGAATTCATAAAGATGACCTTAATTTCGGAAAAACATATTCGGAAAGGACAAAAAAGATAAATGCTTATTTCAGAGAGGAGTTTTCAAAACTCAGAAATGAACTGGAAGATGAAAACTATTTTAAAAAGAAACTATTTCTAAGCTTTTTATATAAGGATACTGAAGTTGTAAAAGAAATAAAGGACGATTTTAATAAAAACAAATCGGTATATTTTGAACTGAACAAACACCTTCCAAAAGACGGAAATATTCTTCACATTGCCAATGATTACGGTCAAAAAGATATTTTACTGACACTCCAACAGGCAGGCAGAAGGATATTCAGCTTTATTGGTGATCCGGAAAAATGCGAAATTGCAAAGCACAGCTATATAGTAAAGCAGAGAAAAATCAAGTACATCAACGATTTCTCAGAAATTAACAAAGAAATTGATACGGTTCTGATCTCTGCAGATTCTTTTGATCTTAGGCATTTAAAAGAACTTCCTAAGAAAATTATATTTATTTGCGAAGAAAATTTTTCTTTAGAACATGAAAATTATACCTTGGAATTCGGTTCAGCATCAATAAAAATATATAGACATACATAATATACCACTGAAAAACATATTTTTGTAAATAATAACAAAACACATGAAGAAGAATATTCTTGTACTATATTATACTCAGACAGGTCAGCTCGAAGATATTGTAAAGAACATAGCCCGTCCTTTCGAAGACAAAAAAGACGAGTATCATGTTACGTATTATAATATTAAAATGAAAAAGGACTTTCCTTTTCCGTGGCCGAATGACGTATTCTTTAATACATTTCCTGAGTCGTATTTACAGATCCCAAGTGAAATTCTTCCTCCACCTGATGAGGTATTGAATACAAAATATGACCTTGTTATTTTCGGATATCAGGTTTGGTATTTAACTCCTTCCATCCCCATTATTTCATTTTTAAAAAGCGGCTATGCAGAAAAAATCCTGAAAGACACCCCTGTTGTTACCGTTTCCGGAACAAGAAATATGTGGATGCTCTCTCAGGAAAAACTGAAAGTGTATTTAAAAGACCTGCAAGCTAAACTAATAGGAAACATTGCTTTAGTAGACAGACATGACAACTATACAAGTGTTCTGACGGTGATTCGTTGGATGATTGGCGGACAAAAAGAAAAATCAGGATTACTTCCCGCAGCCGGAGTTTCGGATGAAGAGATTAATGGCGCTGTGAAATATGGAAAAATTATTGAAACCCACTTTAAGAATAATGATTTTGAAGGTTTACAGCCCGATTTGGTAAAAAACGGAGCAATAGAGATCCGTGCATTTTTAGTAAGAGTGGAAAAAGTAGGAAACAAAATCTTCACCATCTGGTCCAACCTGATTATCAAGAAAAAAGAAAAACGACCATTGCTTATCAAATTCTTTAAGGTATATTTGATGGCTGCGATATGGATCATTTCACCTATCGTATTGGTTTTACACCTGTTGACAACACCAATTTTTTGGTTGAAAAGAAAAAAACAAAGAGAATATTTACAAGGAATTAATTTAAAATAGAATGTACGACGTATTTATAACAAAAGCATCAAAATACTTACCCAATGAGCCGGTTTCTAATGACGAAATGGAAACGTATCTTGGTTATATAAATGGCGCAAAATCTAAAGCAAAAGCACTTATTTTAAGAAATAATAAAATTACGACAAGATATTATGCTTTAGACAAAGAAGGAAACCCTACTCATACGAATGCTCAGATCACAGCAAAAGCGATTGAGGGACTTTTTGATGAAAATTTCAAAAAGGAAGACATGAAATTATTGTCTGTCGGAACAACATCACCCGATCAGATTCAGCCTTCCCACGCTTCAATGGTTCATGGTGAGCTCAACATCGGAAGATCTATTGAAATTAATACCGCAACAGGACTTTGCAACTCTGGGATGAATGCTCTGAACTACGGATTCCTTTCCGTGAAAGCAGGAGTTCAGGAAAAAGCTGTTTGTGCAGGTTCTGAAAGAATGTCGGCCTGGATGACTGCAGATAAGTTCAACCATGAAGCAGAAAATTTAATTTTGCTTGAAGAAAGACCGATCATCGCTTTCAAAAGAGAATTCCTGAGATGGATGCTTTCTGACGGAGCCGGAGCTTTCTTATTGGAAAATAAACCAAGAGAAAACGCAACGAATTTAAAAGTAGAATGGATCGATTTCTATTCTTACGCTCACGAGATCGAAGCTTGTATGTACGCTGGTTGCGAAAAGCAGGAAGACGGAAGCCTGAAATCCTGGGCAGATTACCCATCAGACGAATGGTTGAAGCAGTCGATTTTTGCATTAAAACAAGACACAAAAATTTTAGATAAATATATTCTGGTAAAAGGTGCTGAAAGTTTAAGATCATCTTTTGATAAGCATAACTTAGATCCTGAAACTGTAGACCATGTTTTGGCGCATATTTCCTCAGGATATTTTAAAGAAGGGCTAAAAGAAGAATTTGCCAATGTAGGTTTAGATTTCCCTTGGGAAAAATGGTTCTACAATCTTTCTGAAGTTGGAAACATCGGTGCCGGATCAATCTTCATCGCTGTGGAAGAATTAATGAATTCAGGAAAGCTGAAAAAAGGAGAAAAAGTACTTCTCTGTGTTCCTGAGAGTGGAAGATTCGCATATTCATGTGCTTTGTTAACGGTTTGCTAATGGACAACAAATTACCAACATCTGACCAAAACTTTGTGGAAAGCTTAATTCCGCAACGATTTCCTTTTGTAATGGTAAACAGCATTACAGAATACTCTGAAAATCATCTGGTTTCAGGATTTGAAATAAAAGAGGAAAATATTTTTGTTCAGGACGGAATTTTTCAGGCTTCAGGTTTGGTGGAGCATCAGGCGCAAAGTGTTGCTTTGCACACGGGCTACAAATATTATTTGCTGGGAAAAGAAGCTCCAACCGGTTACATTGGTGCTATCAAAACTTTTGAAGCCATACAGTTACCGAAATTGGGAGATAAATTAACTTCAGAAGTATCCATCATTAATGAAATGATGGGTGTGACTTTAGTCGATATTGTAACAAAGATCAACGATGAAGTGATTGCAAAATCACAGATGAAAACGGTTGTAATGTAATTTATACTTTAATAGACCTCATAGGTTTTTGAAACCTATGAGGTTTGGTAAAATAAATAGAATGGAAATCAAGGAAGAAAATATCATCAATATCCACAACTTTTTGCCGCATCGCGAACCGATGTTAATGGCAGATTATATTTTGGAATTAACCCCAAAAAATGTGATTACTTCCTTTGAAATAAAAGAAGACAACATTTTTGTTCACAATAATGAATTCGTTGAAGCAGGTTTGATAGAAAATCTAGCACAGACCTGCTCATCCATTCTCGGACAAAGTTTCTTCGAAAATCCTGATGCAGACACAAAGGTAATCGGTTTCATTACCAATATTAAGAAAATTGAAGTCTTTGCATTACCGAAAGTGGGTGATAAGATCATTTCAAAAGCTTCTTTGATTTCTCAGTTTGAAAACATCTGCCATATCTTCTGCGAGACATTTAACAATGATGAATTGTTGATACGGGCTGAAATTAATTTGTTTATTCAAGAAGTAAAACACTAAACCAATGAAAAAACAAGACCTTCCTCAGGACGAAAGTAATCTGAAGTCAGCCAACATGACCGAAGTGTTGTATGTAACCGACGAAAATGATAATTACACCACAGCCAACAGCATCGGCTGGGACGCCAAAAAAGCAGCACTCGAAGAATCGATGGAGCTGATTCATGAAAGAATTGAAGAAGCGAAACAAGATGTTGCCAACAATAAAGTAAGCCCTATCATTTATTTCATGGAACTGAATAAAATGGACTTACAAGTTCTTGCAGCCTATGTCGGAATGTGGCAATGGCGGGTAAAAAGACATGCAAAACCAAAAATTTTTAAAACACTAAGCGAGTCCGTACTGAAAAAATATGCCGATGCTTTCGGAATTTCAGTAGATGAATTAAAAAACTTTAACGGTAAGTAAATCAAACCTCATAGGTTTTTGAAACCTATGAGGTTTAGCAAAGTTATCCGCGATAAAAAGAGATAAGAAAAAATGAAACTTAATTTTGAACACCATCAGACCGCACATTGCGAAAACGGTGTCGCCTCCAATTTACTATTAAACAAAGGGTTAAAACTCAGCGAACCCATGATTTTCGGAATCGGTTCCGGATTGTTCTTTGTGTATCTTCCTTTTTTAAAAGTGAATTTCGCTCCCGGTTTCAGCTATCGCCCGATGCCAGGTGCGATTTTCAGCAAAGCGGCAAAAAGACTTGGAATAAAAATTAAAAGAATTAAATTCTCTAATCCGGCAGAAGCCCAAAAAGCGCTGGAAAAAAATTTAGAAAATAATATCCCGACAGGACTTCAGGTAGGAGTTTTCAATCTTACTTATTTTCCTGAAGAATATAAATTCCACTTCAACGCCCACAACTTAGTTGTTTACGGAAAAGAAGACGGAAAATTTCTGATCAGTGATCCTGTGATGGATTACACAACAACGCTTACAGAAGCCGAACTTGAGAAAGTAAGATATGCAAAAGGCGCTCTTCCGCCGAAAGGTCATATGTACTACCCTACTTACATTCCCGAAAATGTAAATCTGGAAGAAGCGATCAAAAAAGGGATTAAAGATACCTGTAAAAACATGTTGGCTCCTGTTCCAATCATTGGGGTAAAAGCCATGCGTTGGGTCGCAAAAAGCATCCCGAAATGGGCTGCAAAAAAAGGGACAAAAACCACCAATCATTATTTGGGACAATTGATCAGAATGCAGGAAGAAATCGGAACCGGAGGCGGTGGTTTCAGATTTATTTACGGAGCTTTCTTACAAGAAGCTGCGGTGATCCTTAAAAATGATGAATTAAGAGAACTTTCCAAAGAAATTACAGCAATCGGTGATCTTTGGAGAGATTTTGCGGTGGATATTGCCAGAGTTTACAAAAACAGAAATTCAAAAAGCGATATCTATAACCAGCTTTCGAAAACAATGCTTCATATCGCAGATCTGGAAGAAGCTTTCTATAAAAAACTGAGAAAAGCGATCTAAATGGAGAACTTTATTGAGATTAAAAATTTATATAAAAAATATAAAAATGCAGAAGAGTTTTCTGTGAATGATATTTCGTTGAATATCGAAAAAGACGAAATCTACGGAATTCTCGGTCCAAACGGAGCGGGAAAAACAACATTGATTTCTATGCTTTCGGGATTGATAAAACCTACATCAGGAAGCTTTAAAATCAATGGGTTGTCTCCTCAAAAAGATGGTTTTAAATTAAGACAAATCATCGGAATCGTTCCACAGGAATATGCTTTGTATCCAACCTTGACCGCTAAAGAAAATCTGATGTTCTTCGGAAGTCTGTACGGTTTAAGCCATAAAAAATTAAGAAATGCGATTGATGAATCCTTGGAAATCATGGGTTTATCAAAATTTGCAGATAAAAAAGTAGAACAGTTTTCCGGAGGGATGAAGCGTCGCTGCAATCTGATCGCGGGAACCCTTCATAATCCTAAAGTTTTATTCCTTGACGAACCAACTGTTGGTGTTGATGTTCAGTCAAAAAAAGCCATCATTGATCATCTTTTAGAGCTGAATAAAAAAGGAACCTGTATCATTTATACATCTCATCACCTTTCAGAAGCAGAGGAATTCTGTACAAAAATTGCCATCATTGATCATGGAAAGATTCATGCGGTAGGAACCCCTGAAGAATTGGTGAACAGAGTAACAAATGCCGAAAACTTAGAAGATGTTTTCATTTCATTAACCGGAAAAGAATTAAGAGATGTTGTTGTATAAACTGTGGAGAAGTTTCGTTAAGGAAATCCTTTTGCTGAAAAGAGATATCGGAGGAATCGTCATTATTTTCGTCATGCCTTTATTGCTGATTATCACGATTACCTTGATTCAGGATTCTACGTTTAAAAATCTGGAAGGCTCAAAAATTCCGATTATTTTTATTGATAATGACAAGTCAGAAGTTTCGAAAAATATAAAACAGGAGCTCGAAAGCAGCAAAACATTCGAGTTACTGACCAATTTTACGGAAAAATCCGCTCAGGACGCCGTTTTTGGCGGTGATTATCAAATGGCGATTGTCATCCCCGAAAATTTAACGAAAGATATCAATTCAAATATTGATTCTAAAGTTCAGACCATCGTCAGCTCATTTGGTTTGGAAACGGATTCTTCCGCCGTGAAGAAAACGGTTTCAAAAGCGAAAGATATTCATTTATATTTCGATCCGGCAACCAATATCGGCTTCAAAAACAATGTGATGAATGCTGTGAACAAAATGGTTTTTGAGATCGAAAATAAAAAGATTTACAAAGCTTTCCAGGATCAGCTGGGAACGACAGAAAATTTGGAAGAAAATAAAAATTTAATCAGCTTTAAAGAAATCACTCCGAAAAAAGGCAACATGAATATCATGCCGAATTCCGTTCAGCACAACGTTCCGGCTTGGGCTTTATTTGCCATTTTCTTTATTGTGGTTCCTTTGTCTATTAATTTAGTTAAAGAAAAAAGTCAGGGAACAAGCGTGAGAGCGAGAATCAGTCCGACTCCATATTTTATCCATATTTTAGGAAAAACATTTACTTATCTTATCATTTGTGTCATTCAGTTTTTACTGATGGTTGCTGTGGGAATTTACCTTTTCCCATACATGGATTTACCGCAATTTGACGTGACTGGAAAAATGTTCCAGCTTATTATTGTGACCTTATTCTCAGGTTTGGCAGCGATTGGATTTGGTGTTTTATTGGGAACAGTTGCCGATACACAGGAACAGTCTGCGCCATTTGGGGCAACTTCGGTTGTCGTTTTGGCAGCTGTCGGAGGAATCTGGGTTCCGGTATTTTTGATGCCTGAATTTATGCAGACCATAGCCAAATTCTCTCCTATGAACTGGGGCTTGAATGCGTACTACGATATCATTTTAAGAAACAGCGGAATCGGCGGAATTGCGAAAGAAATCACTTTCTTATTTTTATTTTATGTAGCCATGGTCGCTATTTCATTATTTTACGAAAGAAAACAAAATGCAGTCTAAAGAAAATTTAACTTGTACAGAGGAAGTTCGCGTAAGGTTCAACGAAACAGACCCGTTGGGAATTGTCTGGCATGGACATTACATCGTGTATTTTGAAGACGGAAGAGAAGCTTTCGGAAGACAGCATGGTTTGACGTATCTTGATATTCAGAAAGCGGGTTACGTTACACCGATCGTAAAAAGTACCTGTGAACATTTTCTTCCTTTAAAATACGGGGAAACCTTTAAAATTGTAACCACTTTCGTGAATTCAAATTCTGCGAAATTAATTTACAGATACGAGCTTTTTAACGAAGACAATAAATTGGTCTGTTCGGGAGAAACCATTCAGGTTTTCCTGGATTCTGAGAATAATTTATGTTTGTATAATCCTGAGTTTTTTCAGGCCTGGAAAGATAAAATGGGATTATAATGAAGAAAGAAATTTACATCACAGATTACAACTGCGTCACGCCTTTAGGTTTTGATGTTTCTTCGAACTGGAATGCTCTTTTGGAAGGAAAATCCGGCGTAGCTTTACATAAAATCATAGAAAATCAGGATCCGTTTTACGCTTCGATGATTGATTCCGAAAAACTGAACGAAGAATTTAATAGATTCTTCGACTCCGCTCAGAATGACAGTACGGAATTCACAAGGCTTGAAAAAATGTTTTTGTTGAGTTTAAAACCTTTGGTTGAAAAACATCAGATTTCAGACGAAACGGCTTTTATTTTATCAACAACAAAAGGAAATATCAGTTTATTAAAAAACCAGAAGACTTTACCGGAAGGCGTTTTTCTTTCCAATTTAGCTCAAAAAATTGCTGACTTCTTCGGATTTAAAGCAAAACCGATTGTGGTTTCTAATGCTTGTGTTTCGGGAGTGATGGCGATTGCTGTTGCCAAAAATATGATTCAAGCGGGAAAATATAAAGATGCTTTTGTCATTGCCGGAGACGAAATTTCTGAGTTTGTAATTTCAGGTTTCAATTCTTTTCAGGCAATCGGAACCGAAATTTGTAAACCCTACGATAAAAACCGTGATGGAATCAATATTGGCGAAGCCACAGCGGCAGTTTATATAACAGGCTGTCATTCTGACGAAGGAAGAATCTCACAAAGCGAAAAATTTAGTTTTAAAATTTTAGGAGATTCAGCAATTAATGATGCAAACCATATTTCGGGACCATCAAGAACCGGTGACGGATTGTTTGCAAGCATTAAAAATGCAATAACAGAAGCTAATGTTTCGACAGAAAAAATTGATTTTATTTCTGCACACGGAACAGCAACAATATATAACGACGAAATGGAAGCCATCGCTTTCAACAGGGTGGAATTGCAAAATGTTCCTTTGAATAGCATGAAAGGTTATTATGGACACTGTTTAGGCGCATCGGGATTATTGGAAAGCATTATTTCCATGGAAAGCGCGTTACAAAATACTTTAATTCCGTCTAAAAATTTCGAAGAAACGGGGACTTCCCAACCTTTGAATATTATTAAAGAAAACCAACCTGCGGAAATTAAATATATTCTGAAAACGGCTTCAGGTTTTGGCGGGTGTAATGCAGCAATTGTTTTGGAAAAATGTTAAAATGAAAACCATGAAGAAAACAGACATTTGCACCATAGAAAATTCAAAAATCGTTCTCAACAACGAAATTATTTTTGAAACCCCGTCTGAAAATTTTTCAGATTTTGCTAAAGAAGCTTATAAGAGTTTAGAATTAAATTATCCTAAATTTCATAAAATGGATAACTTAAGCAAACTCGCTTTTCTTGCTTCTGAAATGATTTTAAAAGACGAAGACCACAGCAGGACAGCTTTGGTTTTTGCCAACAGATCATCAAGTTTAGACACCGATTTTAAATATCAGGAAAGTATCAATTCCCAGGAAAATTATTTTCCAAGTCCTGCCGTTTTTGTGTATACTTTGCCTAATATTTGTGTGGGTGAAATTAGTATTAAACATAAAATGCAGACAGAGAATGCTTTTTTTGTTTTGAACGAATTTGATGAACAGTTTTTAAATGATTACTCAGTACAGATTTTGCAGTCAGGTAAGGCTGATAAAGTATTATGTGGCTGGGTAGAACTCTATCAGGAAAGTTATAATGCTTTCGTATATTTGCTGACATTATAAATTTGAGAATTTGAAAATGTGCCGATTTGATACTGTAAAATCATTTCAATAAAGCACAGCAATTATTAATAGAATATTTTTAATTTAAATCATTATCTGATTAATACATTTTCAAATTATCTCATTAACATATTTTCAAATTAATTTTATGGAAAACTTAAGAGAAGAATTAAAGCACAAAATCATTGAAGTTCTTAATTTAGAAGACGTTGCAGTAGAAGAAATCAAAGATACAGATCCGTTATTCGGCGGAGGTCTTGGATTGGATTCTATCGACGCTCTGGAATTGATCGTGCTTTTGGATAAAGAATACGGAATCAAATTAGCCGATCCGAAAAAAGGGAAAGAAATTTTTTCTTCGATCGACACAATGGCTAAATTCATTGAAGAAAACAGAACGAAATAAATTAATATACCAATGTATCCATGTAGCGGTCTAGCAATAGGTAACTGTTACATGGATACATTGTTACATTTTGTAAAAATGGGTCAAAAAATTGCCATCACAGGAATGGGCATCATTTCCGCCATTGGAAACAATGTGGAGGAAAATTTGAGCTCGCTGAAATCCGGAAAACATGGAATTTCAGACATTAGCTTGTTTGAAAGTCGTCATTCCGGAAATATCAAAACCGGCGAAATAAAATTGTCTAATCAAGAACTTGTTGAAAAACTTCAGTTAAATGAAGATAACAATGCAACAAGAACCTCTTTGTTGGGAATGATTGCTGCAAAAGAAGCTGTAGAAAGTGCCGGAATTTCTGACATTAATGAGTATAAAACCGGTCTGATTTCTTCAACCAGCGTTGGCGGAATGGATGTTACTGAAAAATATTTCTACACTTACGAAGACTTTCCTGAAAAGCAAAAATATATTGACGCTCACGATGCGGGAAATTCATCGTTATTGATTGCAGATTATTTGGGTCTGAAAGGCATGGTTTCAACCATCAGTACCGCTTGTTCGTCTGCAGCGAATGCGATTATGATGGGTGCAAAACTTATTAAAAATGGCGTTTTGGATCGTGTGATTGTCGGCGGAACAGATTCTCTTTCAAAATTTACATTGAATGGATTCAATACGCTAATGATTCTGACGGATTCTTACAATACTCCTTTTGACAACGACAGAAAAGGTCTGAATCTGGGTGAAGCCGCCGCTTTCATTGTTTTGGAATCTGGTGAAATCGTAAAAAAAGAGAATAAAAAAGTCTTAGGCTATCTTTCAGGATACGGAAATGCTAATGATGCACATCACCAGACCGCTTCTTCGGAAAACGGACAAGGCGCTTATTTAGCCATGGAAAAAGCATTGAAAATTTCAGGCTTAGATAAAGAAAACATCGATTATATCAACGTTCACGGAACAGCAACTCCGAATAATGATTTATCGGAAGGCATTGCAATGATCCGAATTTTTGGAGAAAATAAAGTCCCTGAATTCAGTTCTACGAAAGCTTTTACGGGTCATACTTTGGCAGCGGCGGCGGGAATTGAAGCGGTATATTCGTTGTTGGCCATTCAAAACAATCTTATTTTCCCGAATTTGAATTTTAAAACCAAAATGGAAGAATTTGATTTAACGCCTGTGACTGTGCTCAAAGAGAAAAATATTAATCATGTTCTTTCCAACTCGTTTGGTTTTGGAGGAAATTGTTCAACCTTAATTTTCTCAAAATCATGAGTGCAGTTTACATCAACAGTGCAGCCTGTATCTCAGTTCAGGACACATTAAATGAAAATTTTTTCCAAAATCTTAAGCCTGAAAATTCATCTCAGGTTTTAAAGGCTATCGAACCCAATTACAAGGAATTCATTCCGCCTGCAGCAAGCAGAAGAATGTCTAAAACCGTAAAAATGAGTTCCGTAGCTTCACAATATGCTTTAAAAGAAGCCCGAATCGAAAATCCAGAAGCGATCATCGTTGGAACCGGAATGGGTTGTTCCCAGGATTCTGAAAAATTCCTGAAAAATGTATTGGATAACAATGAAGAATTCCTGACTCCTACGTTTTTTATTCAGTCCACACACAATACGGTTGCTGGGCAAATTGCGTTAGGTCTGCAATGTCACGCGTACAATTTCACGTATGTCAACACATCTTCTTCGCTGGAATTTTCGTTTTTGGATGCAAAATTACAGATCAATGATGACGAGGCGGAAAACGTTTTGGTAGGTTCAACAGACGAACAAACCGACCGAACCATGGAATTGTACAGATTAAACAAGACCATTAAAAAAGAAGAAAATCTTCCCGTTGATTATCTGAACTCGACAACAGACGGTGTCATTTGGGGAGAAGGGGCAAGCTTTTTTGTTTTAGGGAAAGATAAAACAGAAAATTCTTATGCTCAATTGCAAGACATTGAGATCAATAGCCAATTAGATTTGGAAGAAACGGAACAGTTTGTTGAAGATTTTTTAGCTAAAAATAATTTGTCTAAAAATGATATCGATGCTGTGATTTTTGGTTTCAGCGGAGATGCGAAATCGGATGTTTATTACACGAAAGCAATGAATTTGTTTGAAAATTCAGCATTGTTGTATTACAAACATCTGAGTGGCGAATTCAATACAGCAAGTGGTTTTTCAACGTTTATGGCTTGTCATATTCTTAAAAAACAAGAGATTCCGGAAGTGATGATGATTAATTCTGTGAAAAAGGAAGAAGTTAAAAATATTTTACTTTATAATCATCTTGCAGGGAATGACCATAGCTTGGTTTTGTTAGGGAAAGCTTAGTTTTTAACGCAAGTTTGTCATTCTGACGAAGGAAGAATCTCTATATTATATTTTAGATTCTTCATTTCGCTTTGCTCCATTCAGAATGACATTGCGCATATAAAATTGTGGATATTTTTAAACCAAATCCAAAAACAATAAAGATGAAACATTACCCATTCATTCTATTTTATCTTTTCTGTAACGTTTTTATTTATGCGTTTCACGGGACTTTTTGGGTGTATTTGTTTTGTTTTTTATTGTTTTCTGCAGTTGTTGTTTGGGGTTCTTTCGATATTGAGTTAGGATATTTTGTTAATAGTATTACCCATAAAAGAACAAAAATCAAAGAAATTGCTTTGACTTTTGATGATGGACCAACTGAATTTACTCCGAAATTTTTAGATATTCTGAAAGAGAATAATGTAAAAGCAACCTTTTTCTGTATCGGAAAGCAGATTGAAAAATATCCTGAAACTTTTCAAAGGATTATTGCAGAAGGTCATACTATTGGAAATCATACTCTTTCGCATTCCAACAATACCGGATTTTTATCGACTTCAAAAATGGTTGAGGAGATTGAAAAATGTGATGAAGTGATGCTAAAAATCGGGAATTTAAAAACTCATTTATACCGTCCTCCTTTTGGTGTTACTAATCCAAATATTGCAAAAGCAATTAAAAGAACCCACAAAAAAAGCATCGGCTGGAATGTCCGTTCTCTCGATACAATTACAGAAGATGAGAAAAAAATTTACCGTAAAGTCACCAAAGGATTAAAAAAAGGAAGTATCATTCTTCTTCACGATACTTCGGAAAAAACGTACAATGTTTTGGTAGATTTATTAGTATTTTTGAAGGATAAAAATTATTCAACTTTTACAATTGATAAATTTGAAAGCCACTAAGTCCACAAGGATTTCACCAGGAACACAAGAATTATTAATAAATATTCTTTAATAGTATCCTTTGTGAAACCCTTGTCATCCTTGTGGTTAATTTAAAAGAAGTTAAACAATGATTAAAAATATAGCTTTAAGCACTCTTTTATTAATTTCGACTTTTGTCTTTGCTCAAAACACGGCGATGTCGGGAGCGGAAGCAAAAGCATTTGTAACTAAAGTTTCGTCGGAAACCAAAGAAATAAAAACCTTACAGGCAGATTTTACCCAAACCAAAAAAATGGATTTTCTGGATAAAAGCATTGTAACGTACGGGAAAATGTCTTTAAAAACTCCGAATATACTGAGCTGGAAGTACACAAAGCCTTATCAGTACAGCATTGTTTTTAAGGATAATAAAATTTTCATCAATGATCAAGGGAAAAAATCTTCGGTGGATGCGAAAAGCAAAACTTTTGAAAAAATCAATAAGCTGATTGTCGGAAGTTCAAACGGACAAATGTTCAACGATCCTGAATTTTCCGTAACGTATCTGAAAAATGCCAATTTCAATGTTGCAAAATTTACCCCGAAATCAGCTCAATTGCTGAAATACATTAAGCAGATCGAATTGAGTTTTCCGAAAGGACAATCAACCGTTTCGCAGGTGAATATGACGGAAGCTTCAGGTGACACGACGAATATTGTTTTCAAAAACACCAAAATCAATGCGCCGATTGCTGCTTCAGAATTCAGTTTATAGCCTGATTTTCTTACTGTTCGTTTCGTGTAAGACATACAAATTAACGGATGTAAAACCTGTTTCCAATTCTGAAAAAACGGTTGAAAATTTATATTTTTCTTCCAGTGAAGATTATGTTTATAAATGTCAGATGGATATTTATAAAAATCATGTCAGCGGAATTTTAATATTAAAGAAAATTAACAAAACGGCGCATCGTGTTGTCCTTACTTCAGATTTCGGAAATAAATTAATCGATTTTGAAATTTCAAATGATGATTTTAAGCTGAATTATGTCCTTCCTGATTTAGACAAAAAAATCGTCATCAACTTTTTAAAGAACGACTTTCAACAGCTTTTAAAAAAAGAATATCCTGTGACTGAAAGCTTTGAAAATGAGAATTCGAAAATTTATCTTTCTAAAGTTGATAAAAAAATCTATTATTTATTCTTTAACAAAGAAAATGGTTTATTGAAACAAATCATTTACACGAAAAATAATAAGGAAAAAATCGATTTTACTTTTGATGCAAAAAAACATATCTTCGCGGATAGTATCGATCTTCAACACAAAGATTTCAAGATCAATATAAAACTATTCCAAATAACCGAAACAGAATAATTTCATGAAAAAAATAATATTTTTATTCATTATACTGATTTCAAGTTTATCATTTGCGCAGGTTACTTTCACTCCGGGAATAAGAGGAGGAGCTAATTTCGCTAAGTTTACAGAAAATGATGGTGGACTTTACAACTGGTTTGAAGCAAGTGATGAGTATTGGGCCAATGAAGAAAAAGTAAAAACAAGCTATATTACAGATTTTTATGTGGGAGTATTCGGCAACATTCGCATTTCTAAACTGTATGCTTTGCAGCCGGAAATCAATTACTCCAGACAAGGAAGCATTATGAAAACGAGTACTCAGGAAGTGAAGTCTGAGCTTTCCTATCTTTCACTTCAGGCAGTTAACAAATTTTATTTTCATAATTTTAACTTGCATGCTGGTCTCAGTATAGATATTTTGATCAGTGATAAAAATTTTGATCCTTACAATAAAAAGAATACAGATCTTGGAGTTCTGGTAGGTCTGGGATACGATATTACCAAAAATTTTGGTATTGAAGCCAGATTTAAAAAAGGACTGATTTCCCAGATAAAAACAACGAGTGAAGATCATACCAATTTACTTTTCCAGACAGGAATTTACTATACTTTTAACACGAAAAAATAATTATGCAGACTATCCTCGCAGACTTTTATACTTTACAATCATACGAACAGGCGGAAAACGGAAGTTATATTGCCAACATTTCCCTTAATAAAGATCATGATATTTTCAAGGGACATTTCCCGGGAAATCCTGTGACACCGGGAGTTTGCATGATGCAGATCGTAAAAGAACTTTCTGAAGAATTCACCGGGTCGCCTTTATTTTTAAAAACGGCATCCAACGTGAAATTTATGGCGATCATTAACCCGTTTGAAACGCCGGATCTGAAACTGCAACTCGATATCACTCAGACCGAAGAGGAAGTGAAAGTAAAAAACACAACGTCTTTTGGCGAGACTATTGCATTAAAAATGTCAGTAAACTACCAAAAAACAGCAAAATGAAACTAATTTTTTCATTCTTAACGGCTTTTATTCTTTTTTTCCAATCGGGTCTTGAATCTTTGAGGGAAAGCTATTCAAAAGCAAATTCGTCTAATGCAAATACGGAAGAATTCATCAATATTGCAGAAAAAACATCCGGATCAGACGCTGTAATTCAGGGCTACAAAGCTGCAGCTAAGATCATGGAAGCCAAAATTACCAAGAACAACAGAAAAGCTTTGGTAAAGTCCGGAGCGACAAGTCTTGAAGCAATTATTAAAAGTAATCCGAACAATGCCGAACTGAGAGTGATCCGAATGAGCGTTCAGGAAAATATTCCTAAAATTGTGGGATACAGAGGAAGTCTTAAAGATGATAAGGCTTTTCTTTTAAATAATTATTCAAAGCAAAATTCTGCACTGAAAACATACATCAGAAAATTTGCTATGCAGTCTAAAACGATGACCGCAGCAGAAAAAAATTCACTAAAATAACCGAATGACCCTGCCTGAAGTACAGAATGCAATCTCTGAAAAAAAGATCTGCGTTTTAATTCCTACTTACAATAATGAAAAAACTCTGAAAAGAGTGATCGACGGTGTTTTAGAATACACAGAAAATATCATTGTTGTTAACGACGGCTCCACCGATTCTACAAAAGAAATTTTAAGCCAGTATCCTCAGATTAATGCCATCAGTTTGCCTGAAAATAAAGGAAAAGGAAACGGCCTGAAAATCGGTTTCAGAAAGGCTAAGAAATCAGGCTACAACTATGCAATAACGATAGATTCCGACGGACAGCATTATCCCAATGATATTCCTGTTTTTGTAGAAGCTTTGCTTAATGAAAATGAAGATGTTTTATTGATTGGAAACCGAAATATGTCTCAGGACGGAATTCCTAAGAAAAGTAGTTTTGGAAACCGTTTTTCTAATTTTTGGTTCTGGTTCGAGACAGGAATTAAGCTTGAAGATACGCAATCCGGTTATCGATTATATCCTTTACACAGAATTCCCAAGAAATATTTTACCCCAAAATTTGAGTTTGAGATTGAAATTATCGTACGGACAGCGTGGAGACATGTTCATGTAAAGAATGTTCCTATAAAAGTTCTGTATGATCCTGCGGAAAGGGTTTCGCATTTCAGGCCTTTTAAAGATTTTACGAGGATCAGCATTCTCAATACCATCTTGGTAACGATCACTTTGCTTTACATTATTCCGCGAAATTTCGTGAATAATTTCAAAAAAAAAAGCTTTAAAAGATTCATCAAAGAGGATGTTTTAGAAAGTGACGGAACCAACCGTAACAAAGCGTTTTCTATAGCTTTAGGTGTTTTTATAGGACTATCTCCTTTTTGGGGATTCCAAACCTTACTGGTAATTTCTTTAGCCGTTCTTTTTAAGCTGAATAAAGTATTAGCTTTTGTGGCTTCCAATGTAAGCTTGCCTCCATTTATTCCTTTTATTATTGCTGCTTCATTGTTTTTAGGTTCTCCGTTTGTTAGTGGAAACAGTGATATTTTTAGTCAGGAACTGAATTTCGACTTGGTGAAAAATAATTTACTTCAATATATAATCGGAAGTATGATCTTAGCAAGTACGGCTTCGGTTATTTCCGGTATTGCGACGTTTTTATTTTTGAACCGGGTAAGTCCGGAGATTAGCTGATTTTTCTCGTTATTGGATTCAAGGTTTCGGCGGCGGCTTTGCGGCCGCCGCCGAAACCTTGAAACTACCTCAATTTCCTTAACGTTTTCTTCAAATATTTTTCCACATTTTCTTTATCTGGAACCGTTGTAATTTCTTTGGTTAAAGCTTTTTCAAATTCTGTTTTTGCTTTGGAATATTCTTTTTTATTAAAATAATATTTTCCGGATTGATAATACACCAACCAAAAATCAGGATTTAAAGATTGGTAATAAGGCAGAAAATCATCAGCAAGCATTACGTCCTTATCATCAGTTGCATGATTCACCTCAGAGCTGGCAAATTTATATTCTTCGTAATTCTTAAATTCCTTAGAATCTACAAAAGGATCTTTAGCAATATTCAATTCAGATTTTGCAAACTCACCGCTTTTCAATCTTTTATCAGAAAAAATCTCATTAAGGTCATAACAGACAAACTCTCCCAACTGATACGGATTCGAAGAAACCCAAACCAGCTTTTTCTGAGGTGAAAAAATCACCGCATGATGCGCTAACAACTGATTGATTGCCTTTTCATTTCCGTAGCCGATTTTTTCTCCCTTCAAACCCGATCTATCTCTTAAAATTGCTGCCATTTTCTCAGGATTAAGTTTTTTATTTTCCTGTAAAAGTTCCTGTAATTTTTTATAACGATACTCAGAATGGCTTTCTATAATATGTTTTTGATTCCTCTTATCATTTTTGTAAGCATCCGACTGGAAATGATTTGTACAAAAAACACGGCTTGTATTTTCCACTTTGTACACTCCAAAATTATCCGGAGAAACTTCAATAATCACCGCATTCTTATCATTCGCACTTCCCACCAAAATCGATTCTGAAACGAAAACTTTCCGCTTTTTGGCAATAGCAATCGCTTCATCAATATTTTTTGCATATTGTAAAATTTCTCTTGTTACCAGAGAAATCGGCGTTTTTGCTGTCAGCGGAATTTTAGATTTTCCGGCATTGATCGTCACCGTAATTCCTTCCTTATTCATCCCCGAGACTACACCGATCATTCCCGGCCAGCTTACGGACAGATAAGGAATTCCTTCTTCCGGCTCTACAAATTCGATCAATTTATTTTTAGAAAAATCATCGCCTACGTAAAAATCAAAATTTCTTCCGATCAGGAGATCTCCATCCTCCGTATTTTCATTCCAGACCGCGAGAGAAGTACAGCCCACAACCATTAAATCCTGCATCGCGTGGCCAATATCATGGGCTCCGTGCAAGTACATGCTTCTTAAAAATTTCGGAGCTATGAAATCATATTTATCCGATGAATATTGAGATAAACCGTATAATTCTGCCTGATAATCTTCACGAACGTTCAGGTACATTTTCCGGTTATACCACTTTAGAAAACCGCGTAATAAATTTTGCTTAAACTTCGACGGAACAAAGCCTTCCACTTTTGAAAAGAAAATCTCTTCCTGCTTCTGCATCAGATTTTGCGTCAAAGCTCCATTATTATAGCCCAATTGCAAAGGATTTCCTTTAATATATAATTCCCAAAGCTGTTGTTTATTTTTCGTTAAATAATTTTGATTAAAACTAAAAGTAGAATCGTTAATTTTATTCACTTTCGGAATTTCAAGCGAATATTGTTTTACATCGGGAATATGTTTGATGGACTTTCTTATTCCGCAAGATGTGAGGATAAAGCTAAAGTTTAGGGCTAGAAAAATTAACATCAAAACTCTGTCATTTCGACGAAAGGAGAAATCTATTCCAAATATTTTAGATTCTTCATTTCGCTTCGCTTCATTCAGAATGACAGAAGGCTGCATATTGTTTTTCTTTTTCACTTTTTATTAGTCATTTGTGTTAATCTTTCATCAACTACCTCTTTTCCTAAAATCTCAGCGCAGGTATTGAAAGCACCGATTGTACAGCCCAAAATTCCATGCATATTGACAGATTGCCCGGTAAGAAAGAGGTTGTTGATCTTCGTTCTTGGAGACACCATTGTCTTTAAAGGATTTTCTGAGGTCTTTGCATATCCGTACATATTACCGTTAAAACTTCCGATATAGTCCCGATAAGATAGAGGAGAAGAAGTATACACTTTTTTTATGGATTGCTTTAAGTCAGGGATCTTTTTTTCGAGAACTGCAATCATTTTTTCTGCTTTTCCAAGCTTAAATTGTTCATACAGTTTTCCTCTTTCATGTTCGTCCGCAACCGTATTGAAGGTCTTTTCCCAATCCTTTACCTCATCAAAATCCATATAGGAAATTGCAGTTAAACTTTCTGCAAATTCAGGATGATGTTTAGATGGTGTTGTGGAAAGCAAATAGGTTTCCGGCCATGAACTTTTCTCATATCGATAGGCATTCCAAACCAGTTCTTCTGATGAATAATGGTAAATATTATAATCATAGTTCGGAACTGAATTAGACTTAAGCACCAAATACACGCTGAAACAAGAAGAAACCGGCTCCCAACTCAGAACACGGTTTAAAAAAGATTTTTTCAGCCGTTCATTTCCAATTAATGGAATCAGTGACCGGATCTCAATATTCGAAATAAATTTTTTAGCAAAATATTCTTTTCCTGATTTTGTCTTCACTGAAGTCAAAATATTGCCTTCATTAAAAATCATTTCAGAAACTTCAGAATGGCGATGAATTTCAGCGCCGTATTCCCTGAGTTTTTTCACCAAAAGTTTTGAAATCTGGCTTCCTCCTTTAATACATTTATAAGCGCTTTGGATATAGGAATTTACCGTCAATGCATGTACATAAAAAGGAGTATTTTCGGAATCTCCGGCATACAAAAAATTAGAACCGAGCAATACCGACTGCAACTTTTTATTCGAAGTTATCGATTCTATAAACCTTCTTGTATTTAAGTGGAGAATTTCCTCATTGTAATTGTCTTTTCCTACAACATTATATCTTGGAAAATAATTACAAATTTCCTGGATTTCCTGACAATAGGTCTCCAAATTCTGTCTTTCTTCAGGAAAAAAATGAGCCAATTGGTTGACAAAATTTTCATAGCCCTGTGCATGAGGATATTCCGTTTCATCTTCTCCAAAGGTAATTTTATCATATCCATCTTCATTCATTCTATGAAGCTGGAGTTCGTCCATAATTTCCAAATAAGAGAAGAAACGGTTAAGATTCTGCCCCTCTGAAAGTCCTCCAATATAATGAACACCGGTATCAAAGATTAATTTGTCCCTCGAAAAGGTTTGCAAATTTCCTCCAAACTGATTATTTTTTTCCAACACACACACTTTCTGCCCTTCTTTAGCCAGAATAAGAGCCGAAACAAGACCTCCCAATCCGCTTCCGATTACAAGTATGTCAAATTCTTTTTTCAAAGGAGAAAATTAATTACCAAGAAATTTAGAAATAATTTTATTTAACGCAAAGTTCGCGAAGATTTTTTTACAATTAACTGTTTTTGAGTTCGCAAAGGCGTTGACACTCAGCAAAGTAAAACTTAATCAATGAAAATCAAAGCAAAAAATGATTAATTCATAAAAGAATCTTAGTGTTTGAGTTTTAAATATTAGTTTTTTCTAGGATAAAAATAGGAAATTTAATCAATATCATCCCAAAAATCAAAGTAATTGAACCATTGTAATGGATATTTTTTCAGCATGGTTTCAAGATTTTGGGTATATGAATTTAAAAGTCCTTGTGCATCGCGCTTTTTGATATTTTGAGCTACTCTTGCATATAAATGATAATGAAGATTCTTTTCTTTCATTACATAGACATAAACAACCGGAACACTCAATCTGGAAGCAATAAGAAACGGACCTGCCGGAAATTTAGCTGTTTTACCAAGCAACTCTCCCTCCAGATATTTTGAGCCTTCAAAATAACGATCTCCTGTAAAGCAAATCAGTTCATTTTTAGATAAAGCTTCATTAATATCGAAAATATGAGACATATCTTCTTTCACATAAATGAACTTAATGGAACTTTTATTAACGGCTACACTTTCAAGGTATTCTTTGATCACGGTGACTTCCTGATCAGTAGTCACCAAATTGATCTGACAATCAAAATCAATATCTGCAAAAAAACGTTCGGCAATTTCAAAATTTCCGATATGAGCACTGATCAAAACTCCTCCTTTTTTTTCTGCTAGAAGGTTTTTAAGATTTTCAACACCGTCAAATTCGTAGGTATATTTTTCTCTAAGCCCCGCAGAAATGGCAGTTTTATCAATTAACACCTGACCAAATGTAAAATAACTTTTGAAAACGGAAAGCTTTGATTTCCAAGAACTATAATTAAGTCTCTTATGAAAATAATAAGAAATATATCGGTTGCTTTTTTTCAGAAATAAAAAATAGTAAGCAGCAACGAAATATAAAACAACATATGAACTCCGGATCCCAATATTTCTAATGCACCAGACGAAGATTTTATATCCTAAAATAGTGCCTTTAGATTTACCTTTCCATTTGTTCATAGTTCAAATTTAGCAATATAACAGTCTAACAATGTAACATTATTTAAACATTGAAAACTGTCCGATTGCTATATTGTTACATTGTTAGAGTAGATTTTTAATCAATAATTATGCGTTTTTTTCAGCGATTTTATTTTCGATGGTCGTGTAGAAATCATCAAATGTTACCATTTGCTTAAAGTCAGCTTCTCCTAATTTCACCCCGAAATTAGATTCTATAACCACTACAAGATCTATATAATCCAAACTGTCTAAACCAAGGGTTTTCTTGAGATTAGCCTCGTTGCTGATCTCATCTCCGTCGACTTCAAATTCGTTAATCAAAAAATCATTTGCTATAGCAATAATTTTTTCTCTTTCCATGTTTTTAATCAAATTTTTTAACTATTAATGCGGAATTGGTTCCCCCAAATCCGAAAGAATTCGACAAAAATACATCAATTTTTTGACTTTTTGTTTTGGAGATCAGATTTATCTTTTGAGCGTCTTCATCAGGCGTTTCCAGATTGATGTTCGGAGCGATGAAATCATTCTGCATCATCAGAATAGAGTAAATCACTTCACTTGCACCTGCCATCCAGCATTCATGCCCCGTCATTGATTTGGTAGAACTCACAGGAACTTCATTTCCGAAAATTTCGTGAATAGCTCGTGCTTCATTAGCGTCTCCAATAGGCGTAGAAGTCGCATGAGCATTAATATAATCAATATCTTTTGCGTTTAATCCTGATTGTTTAAGGGCTCTATTCATTGCTAAAGCCGGTCCGTCAACATTTGGTGTTGAGATATGACCTCCGTTTGAAGAAAATCCGTAACCAACAATTTCAGCAATGATATTTGCACCTCTTTTCTGTGCAGATTCCAAACTTTCAACAATTAAAGTTGCGGCTCCACCACTCGGAATTAAGCCATCTCTTTCAGAGTCAAATGGCCTTGAAGCTTTCTGCGGCTCATTTTCTCTTACTGAGAAAACACCCAAACCATCAAAACTTGCCATTGAATATTTATTGGTTTCCTGAGCACCACCGCAAACGATCATGTCCTGAAAACCGTTTTTGATCATCATATAAGCCAATCCGAGAGAATGTGATCCGCTTGCACAGGCTGCACTGATGGTCAAATTGATTCCTCTTAATTTAAAAATCGTGGAAAGATTCATCGTTACTGTTGAATTCATCGATTTGAAAATCGCACCTGAACCCATCAAGGTTGTATCTTTTTTCTCTCTTGCAATGTCAATAGATTCTACAACAGCCTGAGAAACGCTGTCGTTTCCGTATAAAATCCCAACTTCATAGGCATCCAGGAAATCCTGATCCAGATTTGCCTGTTTAAGTGCATCGATGGTCGCAAGATAAGCATATTCGCTTTCCTCGCCCATACTTACACGCTGTCTACGGCTCAAAAGATTTTTCAGATCCGGTTTCGGAACAACTCCTGTAAGTCCCGACCTGAACCCGAATTCTTTCCTTTCTCTATCTAAAATAATTCCAGATTTACCTTGATATAGGGATTCTCTGACTTCTTCCAGAGAAGTTCCGATGCAAGAATAAATTCCCATTCCGGTAATTACAACCCTATTTTCCATTTACTGATGATTATGAATAAATTCCACCATTAATATTAATTACTTCTCCCGTAATGTAAGAAGCTTTTCTTGACGCCAGAAATGCCACTAAATCTGCTACTTCTTCGGCTTCTCCAAATCTGTTTGCAGGAATCATAGTTTTCAATTCATCTTCATTAAAATCCTGCGTCATATCTGTTTTAATAAATCCAGGTGCCACTGCATTTACCGTAATATTTCTCTTTGCCACTTCCTGAGCCAACGCTTTTGTAGCGCCTACCAAAGCTCCTTTCGCTGCAGAATAATTGGTTTGTCCGGCAGTACCTTTCACTCCGGAAACTGAAACCATATTGATAATTCTGCCATATTTATTACGCAACAATTTCTGAATAAAGAAATTGGTCACGTTATAAAACCCATTTAAACTTGTATTGATCACAGAATTCCAGTCTTCACTTGGCATCCACATAAATAACCCATCTCTTGTGATCCCAGCATTATTTACAATAACTTCAACTACAGCGTTTGAGTTGTTTTCCTGCCATGCTGTTAAAACCTTTTGAGTTTCTTCAGCGTTTCCGACATCAAATTTCAGAATTTCTCCATTAGCTCCCAATCCCTCAATGGCAGCCAAAGTTTCTTTTGCTGCAGCTTCATTGGAAGTGTAGTTGATCAGGATGTGATAATTTTTTTCTTCTGCGAGTTTTAAACAGATCGCTCTCCCGATTCCTCTGGAACCACCTGTTACAATAGCACATTTCATGGTGTTTTATTTCTTTATTTCTATAGTATTGACAAGCAAACCTCGTCAATAATTACATGTTCTTAAAATATTTTTTTACTTCTTCAAGATACGGATACATAATCATATCTTCTGAAAAAGCAGGAATGATCTTTCTGATATCATCATACAACGCTTTCGTTGCTGAAGAAACCTGATCCTGATATCCCAAATATTCGATCGCCTGAACTATTGTGATCGCTTCAATAGCAAGGACTTCAAATGCATTTTCGATCACCTTTCTGCAAATTACGGCTGCATTCGTCCCCATGCTCACAATATCCTGATTATCATTATTGTTAGGAATACTATGCACATACATTGAATTTGATAGCATTTGGCTCTCTGCTGTGGTAGAAGTTGCTGTAAACTGAACTCCCTGCATCCCGAAATTAAAACCTAATTTACCCAAATTTACAAAAGGCGGCAAAATTTCGTTGATCTTAGCATTCAAAAGATAGTTAAGCTGTCTTTCGGCTAACATAGTCAGCTTCGTAACCACAATCTTCAGCTTATCCATTTCCAAAGAAATATAATCTCCATGGAAATTTCCTCCGTGATACACATGCTGATCTTCAACATTAATAATCGGATTATCATTGGCTGAATTGATCTCGTCTTCAAGAACTTTCTCCGTAAATTCCAACGTATCCAAAACCGGTCCTAAAATCTGCGGAACACATCGGATTGAATAATATTCCTGAACCTTATCTTTAAACACTTTATCCTGTTCTTCAAAGTGAGTATAAAGATGTTCTTCCCTTTTTCTTACCAGTTTACTGTCTGCCAAATGATTTCTCATTTTCTCAGCAATTTTTTGCTGGCCGGCATGCCTTTTTGTTCCGTTTAGCGCTGCCGACAAGTGATCATCATAGGCCAGAACAATTTCATTAATAGCACAAGAAAGTTTGATGGAAATTTCAGTCAACTGGTTGGCTTTATAAGCGTTCACAGCACCAATTCCTGACATTACAGAAGTTCCGTTCATTAAAGCCAGCCCTTCACGAATCTCTACATGAATAGGTTCAAGCCCTTCAATAACAAAAACCTCTTTTGTCGATTTTCTTTCTCCTTTATAAAAAACTTCACCTTCACCAATCAGCACTAAGGCTAAATGTGCCAACTGCACCAAATCTCCACTTGCTCCTACTCCTCCGTGCTCGAAAATAAGTGGGGTAATATTTCTATTAATAAGTTCTTTAAGCAAATTCACAACAGAAACATGCACTCCTGAATTCCCAAGTGATAAGGTATTCAATCTTGCCAACATGGCAGCTTTTACCTCATCTTCAGGTAAAGGATTTCCGATTCCTGAAGAGTGGCTTCTAATCAGATTATACTGCAACTGGTGCGTATCATCATCATTGATCTTGAATTGAGCCATCGGTCCGAAACCGGTATTCACACCATATATTACTTTATTTTTAGAAAAATCTTTCAGAAACTGAAAGCTTGCTTCAACCCTTTGCAAAACAGTCTCATTTAGCTCTATCGCTTCATTTTCGATAATAATCTTCTGAAAATCCCTCAGTTCTAAAAAGTTATTTATTTTCATCAATTAAAAGTAATAATATATAATTTTGTAATATGTAATTAATTGTCACTAATTTTGCGGCAAAGATAGAAGTAATTATCAAAATAAAAAATCAAAGATGAACAAAGAATTTGTTGACGTTCTCGTAATCGGAGCTGGACCTTCCGGATGCGTATCTTCTTCATACTTAAAGAAGAACAATGTCAGCGTGAAAGTTGTTGAAAAAACAAAATTTCCAAGATTGGTTGTAGGCGAAAGTTTAATTCCGAGAGTAATGGATCATTTTGATGAAGCCGGGCTTTTCCCTGCTTTGGATAAAATGGGTTTTGAGAAAAAGCTTGGAGCAAGGTTCTTGAGAGGAGATGAAGTCTGTATTTTTGATTTTAGTGATAAATTCGGTGAAGGCTGGGATTGGACGTGGCAGGTTCCGAGAGCCGATTTTGATAATACATTAGCTCAAGAAGTCATCAATAAAGGAATTGACCTGGAATTTGAAGCGGAAGTAATCGATATTCAGTTTAACGGAACAGATTCTGTAACAACTGTGAGAAATAAAGACGGAGAAACAAAAGAAATCCATGCAAAATTCGTGATTGATTCCAGTGGCTACGGAAGAGTTCTTCCCAGATTGTTAGATTTGGAAAAACCTTCAAAATTATCTCCGCACTCTGCTATTTTTACTCATGTAGAAGACATCAATAGAGAAGAAGGGGTAGAAGGAACATTGATTTCTTTTGATATTATTGAAACCGAAGTCTGGCTTTGGGTTATCCCTTTTTCAAATGGAAATACCAGTTTAGGAATTGTAGGACCTACAGAATATATTGAAAAACTCATTGAAAACGGAGATACAACAGAAGCTCTAAGAAAAGCGATTTCGCTTTCCGATTATTATGTAAAGCGTTTTGGAAATGTAGACTTCCTTTTTGAGCCGAGACATTTAAAAGACTATTCATGTTCGGTAAAAAGCCTTTTCGGAGACGGATTTGCTTTAACGGGAAATGCTTCAGAATTTTTAGATCCTGTTTTCTCTTCAGGAATGGCTTTTGCAACAGAATCGGGAATGTTGGCTGCAAAACTGGCTTTGAGACAACTTAATGGAGAAAAAATCGACTGGCAGAAAGAATATACGGACTACATTTTATATGGTGTAGATGTTTTCACTACCTATGTGAAGGAATGGTACACCGGAAATCTTCAGGAGTTATTCTTCCACCAACCCGAGAATCCCGATGTAAAGAAAAAAATCTGCGCTGTTTTAGCGGGATATGTCTGGAATAAAGACAATCCTTTTGTAAAAAAACATGATACCGTTATCAAAAATTTAGCGAATCTTATTAAGCTGGAAAAACTTGAACAGCAAAATCAATAAAAAAAACGGTCTGAGATTTCAGACCGTTTTTTTATTATTTTAATGAAGGTTACTTAACATCTCTTTCTATTCTCTGAGCCAAAGTTTTTCCTGTTTTTGCAAATCCTTCCCCTACTCTAGTTTCATTATTAAAGTTGCTACCCCATTGATCTCCCGGAGCATCTGTGCTTTCTATATCACATACAACCTTTTTAGAATCTGTTTCAATGAAAGTAAGCTGAGTTGTTACTTTAGCTGGCTGTTTCATGATACCTGCATCCCATCCCGGATAAATCCATTTTACTTTAACTACTAAAGTATAAGGACTCTGAGCATTTTCTTTTAATTTTGTATTAATATTTTCTTTTGAAAGAACTTTATTAAACAACATAATGAATTTCGGATTCCAAAGCTCCTCTTTGCTTCTCTCCCACTGCTTCTTCCAAAGATCTCCCGCTCCTTCTGTTTTCTTATTAAGCTCTTCTACTCTTTTAGGAATATACTCTTCTTCAGTATAGTTTTCTTTCATAAGCTTCATTTCTGAATAATCAAAAATTACATTTACGACTTCAGTTCCTTTTAAGAATTTAGCGTCACCGCTTTGAATCTTAAATTTTTGAGCAAAGGCTGATATTGATACAGCAAAAAGGACTAACAAAAATAATTTTTTCATGATTTATTTATATTTTGCGCAAATATAAGACTCCCTCATCAACAATGGTAACTCTGGCAACAATATTTACTCTTTAATTGAATAATTAATTTACCTCAAGTCAACAAAAGTAATCGGCTTTCGGCTATTAGGATGAAAAACAGTTTTAGATAAAATATCAAAATCAACAATTTCAATCTTCGGACTTACTCTAAGTTTTGCTCTAAAATGATCTCGTACTTCATTGACAAAATTCTCATCATTATTTTCCGTGCTTAGTTTGATAATAATCTCATCCAGCCCGATTTCATTAGTCTGAATAACAATCTGGCAACATGAAATTCCGTTAAAATCATTCAGAATATCGTTCATTGCAGGCGGATATAAAGTTGTTCCTTTATATTTTATCATCTGTTGTTTTCTTCCGATTACAGGCCCTAAACGCATTGTATTTCTTCCGCACTGACAAGGTTCATAATGAGCTTTAACAATATCCCCTGTTTTAAACCTCAGTAAAGGAATTGCCTCAACTCCTAATGTTGTAATAGTCAATTCACCACTTTCTCCTTCATTAACGGGTTCTCCTTCATCATCAAGAATCTCGGTAATAATCAGTTCAGGGTGATGATGCCCTCCATTCTGGAACTCACACTCTGTAAAAGCAGTACTCATTTCGGTAGAGGCATACGTTGAAAACAATTTAATATTCCACTTTTCTTTAATTTTCTGTGAAAGAATATTATCTGTAAAATCCTGATTTTTGATACTTTCTCCAATACAAACCGCACCATAAACACTGGAATTTTTATAGTCAACCCCATGCTTTTCAGCATAATCAATCATTTTCAACAGAAATGACGGAACCGTAATTAAATATTTCGGTTTATATCTGAAAATAGAGTCCCATTGTAGCTCCGGAATTCCAGGCCCCATTCTCACGACACTCGCTCCCATTTTTCTTAATCCTAAAAAATAAGCAAGTCCGGCCATAAATCTCTTGTCAATCGTTGTAATCATCTGTACAACATCTCCTTTCCGGATGCCTGCGCAAGCAAAAGAAATGGCTTCATTATAAGCCAATCTTTCAAGATCATTATCCGACAAACCGAAAGTCACAGGATCACCTAATGTGCCTGAAGTTGTACTATAATCAACAATCTTATCAGGAGTAACACAGAAAAAATCATCATTATTCTGCTGAATATCATTCTTAACCGTTGTCGGAATCTTCTGCAAATCTTCTAAGGTTTGAATGTCAGCAATATTGATATTATTTTCCT
This sequence comes from Chryseobacterium sp. Y16C, assembly GCF_022488405.1. NCBI lineage: Bacteria > Pseudomonadati > Bacteroidota > Flavobacteriia > Flavobacteriales > Weeksellaceae > Chryseobacterium > Chryseobacterium sp. Y16C. Next base: position 3,660,938 of record NZ_CP092711.1, on the reverse strand, counting down.
TAAAAAGCCTCTGATAAAAAGGAGAATGAGTTTCCAGATAATTTAACAGTTCCTGAAGTTTTTGCTCCTGAAACATTTTAATTTCCGCACTTGTTGATCTTTCGATGGATGGATAGAATTCCAATTGTTTTCTTTTTTTAAACAACAAATGTATTTAATTAAATTAAAAGTGTAAAGCATTAAAAAATGTAAAATTGAATCAAGCAAAAACCTTCCAAAAAATAGCAATCTGAAATTCGCAATTCATCAAAAATTAATCTTTGCATTTATATTTCTGAAACAGAACTTTTTAATTGGAAATATCAAAATAAAACATATATTATAAACCGACAAATTTTAGTAAATTTGCCAACTTAATTAATCAACGATATTGAGATATTACAATGAGCCAATTTAAAGAATACAAAAACCTCAACCTTATTGACATAGCAGAGAATGTAGCGGAATTCTGGAAACAGAACAAAACTTTCAATAAGAGTGTTGAGATTCGTGAGGGGCAACCTGAGTTTGTTTTTTATGAAGGTCCGCCTTCAGCAAACGGTATGCCCGGAATTCACCACGTAATGGCCAGAGCGTTGAAGGATATTTTCTGTCGTTATCAAACCCAAAATGGAAAGCAGGTTTTCCGTAAGGCGGGTTGGGATACACATGGACTTCCGGTAGAGCTTGGTGTGGAAAAGGAATTAGGAATCACTAAAGAAGATATTGGCAAAAAAATTTCTATTGAAGATTACAACAAAGCATGTCGTGAAGCGGTAATGCGTTATACAGACGTTTGGAACAACCTTACCGAAAAAATCGGATATTGGGTTGATCTTGACGATCCGTACATCACATACAAATCAAAATACATGGAGACCGTTTGGTGGTTGTTGAAGCAATTGTATGATAAAGGATTATTGTACAAAGGATACACCATTCAGCCTTATTCTCCGAAAGCAGGAACCGGACTTTCTTCCCACGAAGTAAATCAACCGGGCGCTTACCGTGATGTTTCTGACACAACGGTTGTTGCTCAATTCAAGACATTACCGGAAACATTACCTTCATTTTTACAGGGTTTTGGAGATGTACATTTCTTAGCCTGGACGACAACTCCTTGGACGTTGCCTTCAAATACAGCTTTAACAGTAGGCCCGAAAATCGATTATGTTTTAGTTAAAACTTTCAATCAATATACTTTTGAGCCAATCAATGTTGTTTTGGCGAAAAATTTAGTTGGAAAACAGTTTGCTAAAAAATATACTGAAGGAACAGATGAAGATTTTGCAGATTACACTTCTGAAACAAAAGTTATCCCTTATCAAATTTTAGCAGAATTTAAAGGTGCTGATTTGGTTGGAATTAAATATGAGCAATTGTTACAATACGCTCTTCCTTATCAAAATCCTGAGAATGCGTTCAGAGTGATTTCCGGAGATTTCGTAACGACAGAAGACGGAACAGGTATCGTTCATACAGCTCCGACTTTTGGTGCTGATGACGCGAAAGTAGCTAAAGAAGCTCAACCTGAAGTTCCGCCAATGTTGGTTTTAGATGAAAATGAAAACCCAATTCCTTTAGTAGATTTACAGGGAAGATTTTTATCTATCGTAAACGATGAAATCTATGGTTTTGCAAATGAATATGTAAAAGGAGAATACCTTAGCGAAGACGAAAAAAATACTGAATTAAATATTCAGAAAGAGAATTTAAAGTCAATCATTGCAGATTTAAAGGCTTATCTTTCTGTAGATGAAAGAATTGCTTTAAAATTAAGAAAAGAAAACAAGGCTTTCAAAGTAGAAAAATATGTTCACAGTTATCCACACAGCTGGAGAACAGATGAGCCGTTATTATATTATCCGTTGGATTCCTGGTTTGTAAAAATGACTTCATTGAGAAGCCGTTTGGTAGAATTGAATGAAACAATTAACTGGAAGCCAAAAGCAACAGGAGAAGGACGTTTCGCGAACTGGCTGGAAAACGTAAACGACTGGAACCTTTCCCGTTCAAGATATTGGGGAATTCCGTTGCCAATCTGGAGAACAGACGATTTAAAGGAAGAAAGAATCATCGGTTCTGTTGAAGAATTATACAACGAAATTGAAAAATCTATTGAAGCTGGATTCATGAAAGAAAATCCGTTCAAAGGTTTTATTATCGGAAATATGTCTGAGCAGAATTATGCTTTGGTTGACCTACACAAAAATATCGTTGACCAGATCATTATTGTTTCAAACTCAGGAAGACCCATGAAGCGTGAAAGTGATTTGATCGACGTTTGGTTCGATTCAGGTTCGATGCCTTATGCGCAGTTGCACTACCCTTTTGAGAATAAAGAATTAATCGATAATAATAAAGCATTCCCTGCAGATTTCATCGCGGAAGGTGTTGACCAGACTAGAGGTTGGTTCTACACGCTTCATGCGATCGGAACGGCGGTTTTTGATTCAGTTGCTTATAAAAATGTAATGAGTAACGGACTTGTTTTAGATAAAAACGGTGTAAAAATGTCGAAATCCAAAGGAAATGGAATCGATCCGTTTGAAACTTTAGCCGTTTACGGACCGGATGCTACGCGTTGGTACATGGTTTCAAATGCAAATCCGTGGGAAAACCTGAAATTCGACATCGAAGGAATTGATGAAACGAGAAGAAAATTCTTCGGGACATTATACAACACGTATTCATTCTTTGCGTTGTATGCCAATGTTGACGGATTCAATTATTCTGAAAAAGAAGTTGAAAACAGACCGGAAATCGACAGATGGATCTTGTCTGAATTAAACTTATTAATCAAAGAAGTTAAGGCATTCTACGAAGATTACGAACCGACAAGAGTGGCAAGAGCAATCAATACTTTTGTGAACGATAATTTATCAAACTGGTACGTAAGATTGTGCAGAAGACGTTTCTGGAAAGGAGATTATTCAGATGACAAAATCTCTGCTTACCAGACTTTATATACTTGTTTGGAAACTGTGGCTAAATTATCAGCTCCAATTGCTCCGTTCTTTATGGATCAGCTGTATCAGGATTTAAACAAAGTAACAGGAAAAGAAACTGCGGAATCTATTCACTTGACGGATTTCCCTGTCGCTGATGAAAGTTTAATCGATCAGGATTTGGTTGAAAAAACGCATTTGGCTCAGAACATTACAAGTATGGTTTTCTCTTTGAGAAAAAAAGAAAATATAAAAGTCCGTCAACCTTTACAAAAAGTATTAATTCCTGTTTTAGATTCAAAAACAGAAGAGCAGATTTCTGCAGTTTCAGAACTAATTAAACAGGAAGTAAACGTAAAAGAAATTCAATTAATCAATGCTGAAGAGGCATCTGATCTAATTGTAAAGCAGATCAAACCAAATTTCAAGGCTCTTGGTCCTAAACTAGGAAAAGACATGAAAGTGGTTGGAGGAGAAATTGCAAATCTTGATGCTGAACAGATCTCAACACTTGAAAAAGAAGGTAAATTAGACATCCAGGGATACGAAATCACACTTGATGATGTAGAGATTTCTACAAAAGATATTCCGGGATGGACGGTAACTTCTGATGGAAAAACAACTGTGGCATTAGATTTGACGTTAACAGACGAGTTAAAATCTGAAGGTATCGCAAGGGAATTCATTAACAGGGTTCAGAACTTGAGAAAAGATAAAGACTTTGATCTTACTGACAGAATACATATTTCATTGGAAGAAAATTCACCATTCATGGAGGATATTAAGAAAAATGAAGAATATATTTCTGCAGAAGTCTTGTCAAATAAAATAGAAATTGTATCTTCACTTTCAAATTTTAACGAAATCGAAATAGATGAAGTTAATTTTAAGGTAAATGTTGAAAAAATTTAACATATAGTTATTGTTTTTCAAATTCCATTTCATAATTTTATTAAAAAAGAGAAACGAATATGTCAGACGAAAGAGTAAGATACAGTGATGCTGATTTACAAGAATTTAAAGCGGTCATTAAAGAAAAAATAGAAAAAGCAGAAAACGATTTAAAGCTTATCAGAGAAAGTTTCATCAACGACCAGAATAACGGGACAGATGACACCTCTCCTACATTCAAAGCATTTGAAGAAGGAGCTGAAACTTTGAGCAAAGAGCAGAATTCTATTTTAGCAGGAAGACAGGAAAAATTCGTGCGTGATCTTAAAAATGCTTTAATAAGAATTGAAAATAAAACGTATGGTATCTGCAGAGTCACAGGGAAGTTAATTCCTAAAGAAAGACTTTTGGCTGTTCCTCATGCTACATTAAGCATTGAAGCGAAAAATATGCAGAAATAACCATATAGGTTTGTAAAATAAATTTGGGTTTATATCGTATTCATCGGATACTTTATAAACCTAATTTTTAATATATCCTCATGAGCCAACTATTAATTTTAGGAATTATTATCATTGCCATTCTTGCGTTTTTCAACAGGGAATGGATTAAAAACAGATTTTTTCCTGACGAAAAACGGAATTATACAATTGATGATCAATTCAACTCCGACAAACGTGATCGTGAGAAAGAAATCGACAGGCTTTTGAGTAAAATGGGTAAAAATGGAATCAAGGATTTGTCTGCAAAAGACAGAAAACGGCTTGATGAATTATCCAAAAAATAAATTTTTAAATTAATACAACGTGGAATCAATTATTGTACACACCAAAAATGCAATGGAACTGAGTGCGCTGAAAAGTGTCTTAAAAGAAATGAATATTAAATTCGAAAAATTCCATACCAAAAACACCCATCACAATAACAAGACGATCAAAAATATCGTTGATAAGAAAAACGAAAAAATAGGAAAACCTTATAAACCAAAAGGATTGTAATGAAAAAGATATTATTTGTAACCTTTCTTATTTTATTAATTGATCAGGCTTCAAAAATTTATATTAAAACTCATTTCAATCTGGATGACAGCGTTTCTGTTCTTCCGGGATTCAAATTAACATTTGTTGAAAATCCGGGGATGGCTTATGGTCTTCATTTTGGCGGAGTAATCGGTAAATATTTCCTAGTGATTGTAAGAGTCTGCTTAATCGGAGGAATGATCTATTTATTTAAAAAATGGTTGCAGAAAGGAGAATCAAATTACCTGTTGATTCCAATGGCTATGATTTTTGCAGGAGCTATCGGTAATTTAATTGACGGAATGTTTTATGGATTAATTTTCGACAGCGGAACTGTATACGATCCAAGCATCGACCGTTGGATTGGCTATGGAGGTATTTCAAAAATTACATCTTTCGGACATGGCTATTCAACCTTCATGAGAGGATGTGTAGTAGATATGCTTCATTTCCCATTAGTAGACTGGAATGTACCTGAAAGCTGGCCTTTAATCGGAGGAAAACACATTGAGTTTTTTAAATATATTTTCAATGTTGCAGATTCGGCGATTACAGTGGGAGCAATTTTGTTATTAATTTTCAGAAAAAAAGCATTCCCGAATGGTTTAGAGTTTTAGAACCTTTACACACAATGAAAAAAATTATTAAAACAATATTTAAATTTTTCCTGCTTCTTTTCGTTGCAGGAATTATTTTTATCGCTTGGGCGAATTATAGCATCAAAAAAGATAGCAATGATTCTGTTTCTAACTACCTTGAAGAAGTTCCCAAAACCAAAGTTGCATTACTTCTAGGAACAAGTAAAAGTCTTAGTAACGGACAACCCAACGCTTATTTCTACAACAGAATTCAGGCAACTGTTGACCTATATAAAAGCGGAAAAATACAATATATCATTGTAAGTGGCGATAACAGCAGAAAAGACTATAACGAGCCTGAAGACATGCAACAGGAACTGATTAAAAGCGGAATTCCACAAGACAGAATTTTTATGGATCATGCAGGTTTTAGAACCTTAGATTCTGTAGTCAGAGCTAAAGATATCTTTGGACAAAACAAACTCGTTATTATTTCACAAAAGTTCCATAATGAAAGAGCCGTATTTTTAGCCCAACAAAACGGAATGGATGCATTTGGCTATAACGCTGCAGATGTTAATAAATATACAGGTTTTAAAACCAATGTAAGAGAGTATTTTGCTAAAGCTAAAGCCTATTGGGATCTGATCTTTGGAGTTGAACCTAAATTTGGAGGGGAGAAGGTTTTGATTCCTTAATTTTTTTGCTCGCTGATTTTATGCGGATTATGCAGATTTTTGACGCATTTAATCGACTCTTAAAATAAAGATAAATCACAATCAACTGTGAAAATCTGTGGAATCTGCTATAGAAATACTTAAATTTGCAATTCATTAATTTTTAAAATAAATTTTTAAACAATGTCAAGAATTCTTACCGGCATTCAAGCCACCGGAACGCCGCACCTTGGTAACTTATTAGGTGCAATTATTCCTGCAATAGAATTATCGAAACAGGAAGGAAATGAATCATTTTTATTTATTGCCAATCTGCATTCATTAACGCAGATAAAAGATGCGAAAGAACTTAAACAAAATACCTACGAGATTGCTGCGGCTTGGCTTGCTTGTGGACTAGATACCGAAAAAACATTTTTTTACAGACAGAGTGATATCCCTGAAACCTGTGAACTTTCTTGGCATTTATCATGTTTTTTTCCTTATCAGAGATTAACGTTAGCACATTCCTTCAAAGATAAAGCAGACAGACTACAGGATGTAAATGCAGGATTATTTACCTACCCGATTCTAATGGCTGCAGATATTCTGCTATATGATGCAGAAATTGTACCTGTAGGGAAAGATCAGCTTCAGCATTTGGAAATTGCCCGAGATGTAGCTTCAAGATTCAACAATCAGATGGGTGAAGTTTTTGTTTTGCCACAGTCTGAACTTCAGGAAAACACAAAATATGTTCCCGGAATTGACGGGCAAAAAATGTCAAAATCAAGAGGAAATATCATCAATATTTTCTTACCTGAAAAGGAATTGAAGAAACAGGTAATGAGTATTGAAACCGATTCAAAATCTTTGGAAGAGCCTAAAGATCCTGAAACAGATAAGGTTTTTGCCATTTATCAGCTGATTGCAACTCCAGAACAGACTGAAGAATTAAGAGTTAAGTATTTAGCAGGGAACTTCGGGTATGGACACGCTAAAAAAGAACTATTGGATTTAATTTTAACAAGATTCGAAAAAGAAAGAGAACTTTTCTCTTACTATATGAACAACCTTGATGAATTAGAGGCAAAACTTCAGGAAGGAGCAGAGAAAACAAGAGTTATTGCTACAAACACAATTAAAAGAGTGAGAGAAAGTTTAGGACTTTAATATTTTATTATCATAAAAAAAGTATCGGCGGCACCAAAGGTGCCGCCGATACTCTATAAATAGTCTTTAATCTGCAAAAGGTGTTTAATTACCTTCAATTCTTCCTTCCCCTTATTTTCATTCAAAACATCAAAGAATATAACATCCATTCCGAAGTTTTGCGCCCCTACAACATCTGCAATCCAATCATCTCCAATTAGAATACTGTTTTCTTTTGTAGCATCAGAAAGACTTAAGGAATATTCAAAAATTTCCGGACGGGGTTTTCTTACTCCTACTGTATCCGCGCTGGTAATCGTTTGGAAATATTTATCAATTCCGGATAAGATACATTTCCTTTCGGTTACTTCCTTAAATCCGTTCGAAATAATGTGAAGGGTGTAATTTTTGGCTTTAAGATAATCCAAAATATATTGTGCACCTTCTACCAATTCATTATGATTTAAGATTTTATCTAGGAAATGTTCCTCAAAATACATCGACAGTTCCTCATCTTCTACATTAAAATGGCTGAACGTATCATAAAAACGATGCTTTCTCAGATATTCTTTATCTATGATTCCATCTCGTATATCTTCCCAAAGTTTTTCATTAATTTCATGATAAACAGAATGGAATTCTTCAAAATCAATATTGTATTTTAAATCGATTTCCTCTTTTGCAAAAAGATCTTTGATTGTCAGGTAGGCGTTCTTGCGATGATCCCAAAGCGTATTATCAAGATCAAAAAAAATGTGCTGAATTTTCATACAGCACAAAATTAATAATTTTAATTTTTGGTAATCGGATAATTCTTAGCCTTTGTCTTAATAATTTCAAGACTTTTCGAATAGCTAAGCAAAAACTCAATTGTTTCTTTTTTTGGCTTCAAAGCTTTCACTTTTAAAGAATCATTTTTTTTCATAGGCGAAAAATGTTTTCTTTAAAACGTGAAATAGTTAAATTTATTATCTTGTAAGAATAATATTATTTTCTTCCATTATTTTTCTAAGATTAATCAACGCATATCTTACTCTTCCCAACGTTGTATTGATGCTCATATCTGTATGATCTGCAATCTCTTTGAAGCTTAATCCGTCAAAAAATCTTAATTTAATGACTTCCTGTTGGTTTTGAGGTAAAAACTGAAGCATTTTCAGAAGATCTTCTTGAATCTGATTGGTTACCAACTGGTCTTCAATATTTTCCGAAGGTTCTTTTAATAAGTCAAAAATAGAATATTCATCAGTTTCAAAAGTAGTTTCAGAAACTTTAATATTTTTAGATTTTGCTCTGAAATGATCAATAATAAGGTTATGAGCGATTCTTTTTGCCCAAAGAATAAATTTTCCTTCTTCGTTATAGCGCCCTTCTTTCAGCATAACAATGATTTTCATAAAGGTATCCTGAAACACATCATTTGCTAAGTCTTCATCATTAATTTTGTAAAAAATGAATGTAAAAAGTTCTCTCTGATGACGATGGATGAGCGTAGATAATGCTCCTTCGTCTCCTTTCTGGTAAAGGGAAATTAGTAAACTATCCGATTTTGATTTCATAACTCTTCTCAATAATAAAAAATTTGTAGACAAGCATATATCCAGATAATTAATCTGGCTTTAACTATAAATACAAAACAGTTTTTTAGAGTAAAGTCCAATCAATAGGCGGTACAATTTTATATGTTGTAAATATAATAATTTTTTAATAACTGTTAACCTATTATTAATTTTTTATCAAAAAAATTTAAAAATAATCACTTAAACATATCATGAATAAAGACAGTCGGGATATTTAGTGTAAAATTAATATTTAGGCCCTCCATTTTTTTGCCATTTAATCCTGTATTTCCCATAGCAAATGCATATCCGCCTGTAAGATCTAAAATCCCGAAAAGAGAAACCCCGATTTTCGGAGCCACATATTTATTGGTTCCTTCTACACCTGCAAGGAAATAATAGGAGTGATAGAAGTCCACATTTTTTTCAAAATTTAACAAAACATCTGCCTGTAGTTTCGGCATTATTGCAAACTGAGAGTGAGCAGATCCCATTAATGCAGAACCTCCCAAACGATAGATAACATCATCATTTTTTAAAAACAGCAATCTTCCTCCTATTTCTCCAAAACTTTGATTTTGGTAGACATATCCTACATTAATCATTTTATGCATAGTATATTGTGCTTTTGCAAACAAGCTTAGAAAAAATACCGAAAGAACGGTAATCGCAGTTCTCACATTCATCATCTTTAAATCTTTTATTGTGTAAAATTAAAAAAAACTGCCTTACCCGAAGATAAAGCAGCCTGTATTATTATTTAAAAACAAAATTAAATCCCAAAAGAAGCTTTAATTTCATCTACTTTGTCTAATTTCTCCCAAGTAAAGAATTCTAAATCTTTAAGAGTCAATTCATTTTTCTGTCCTTTGTTGAACGTTTTATCAGCTACATAGCTCTCTCTCCCCATATGTCCGTAAGATGCGGTATCCTGATAAATAGGATTTCTTAATTTTAAATTCTGCTCAATGGCATAAGGTCTCAAATCAAAGATAGTAGACACTTTTTTAGCAATATCCCCATCATGAAGATCTACTTTTGCAGTTCCATAGGTATTGATGTATAAACCACAAGGTTCAGCAACACCAATCGCATAAGAAACCTGTACCAAAACCTCATCTGCAACACCAGCAGCAACTAAGTTTTTAGCAATGTGTCTTGTCGCGTAGGCAGCACTTCTATCTACTTTTGACGGATCTTTTCCTGAGAAAGCCCCACCTCCATGAGCACCTTTTCCTCCGTAAGTATCAACGATAATCTTTCTTCCTGTAAGACCTGTATCCCCGTGAGGACCACCGATTACAAACTTACCGGTCGGGTTGATGTGATATTTGATCTGATCGTTAAACAATACTTTAATTTCTTCAGGTTGTTGAGCAATCACTCTAGGAATCAAAATATTTTTGATGTCTTCACGAATTTTATTCAACATTTCTTCTTCTGAACCAAAATCATCATGCTGCGTAGAAACTACGATAGAATCAATTCTGATTGGTTTGTGATCGTCAGAATACTCAATAGTAACCTGGCTTTTTGCATCCGGGCGAAGATATTTAATTTCAGCATCTTCTCTTCTGATTGCAGAAAGTTCTTTAAGAATAGTATGTGCCAAATCTAACGCTAAAGGCATATAGTTTGCCGTTTCGTTCGTAGCATATCCAAACATCATTCCCTGATCTCCTGCTCCTTGCGCATTTGCTCTAGCTTCAAAAGACTCTTCTACCACAGCTCTGTCAACCCCTTGATTGATATCCGGAGACTGTTCGTGAATTGCAGAAATAACTCCACAAGAATCACCATTGAACATATATTCTCCTTTTGTATATCCAATTCCGTTGATAACTTCTCTGGCAATCGTCTGAACATCAAGATAGGCATCTGACTTCACTTCACCTGCAAGCACCACCTGTCCTGTTGTAACAAGAGTTTCGCAAGCTACTTTCGAATTTTTATCGTATGCTAAGAAATGATCGATTAATGCATCGGAAATCTGATCGGCAATTTTATCCGGATGTCCTTCTGAAACGGATTCAGATGTAAATAAATAAGACATATTCTTCTATAATGTATTTAGATTAAAAAATCGAAGAAAAATATATTGCCCGGAAAGCCTAAAAAAGAATACTGTTTTAGCATTTTTTTATAGAGGTTGCAATCAGGTCAAATTTCTCCTCGTGTATAAACGTTGGCAAATTTAAGCACTATTTTTTTAATACTCAAACCTTTTGTTTACTAATTATAATTTTCTTGAAATTAATAATTTATCTCAGTTTTGCAAAAAGAAACTATTGAGGTTTTATGCTTACAAATTCTTTAGGACTTTCGTTATAATTAAGCTTTTTATCCAAAGATGTTTTGATGGAATGTGATAATTCATCAATAATTTTCTGCTTGAATGTCGGCTTATAATAAATAATGCTTATCTCTCTGTAAGGAAATGGCTTTTTGAATCTGAAAACATTATTTTTCTGCTCTTCGGATAACTGGCTCAAGGCCAATTCAGGTAGAATACTGATTCCACCAACCTTGTCTACCATATGTACCAACGTCTGAATATTGGAAGCCAAGAAATCTAAATTCTTTGGTTTTAGCGTATTTTCCTTAAGATGGCAAATGTTCTCAAATTGATTTCTAAGGCAGTTTCCTTCTTCAAGTAGCCAAACCTTCTCAACATTTAACTCTTCAGGAACCACGTATGAATTCTTTTTATTAGCTTCCGTATTGGAGCTATAAATCATTAATTCTTCATTGAACAGGAAATCCTGATAAAACTCATCCGCAGAATCATATGGAGTTGAAATAATTCCCGCATCCAGCTCTCCTGCCTTCAAAGCTTTAATAATATTATCTGTGGTCATTTCCTTCACATTCATCTGGATTTTCGGATTCTCTTCCAGAAATGTAAAAATCTCCGTAGGTAAAATAAAGGAAGAAACGGTAGGAATGATTCCTAAATTAATAGTTCCTCCTAAAATATTATTTAAAAGATTCGCTTTATTCTTTAATTCATTGACAGACTCTATAATTACCTTTGCCTGATCGATGATCTGAAGTCCCACATCTGTAGTACGAATAGGATGAGTAGTCCTGTCAAACACCTTAACATCCAGTTCATCCTCAAATTTTTGTATCATTGCACTTAAGGTAGGTTGTGTAATGAAGCATGCTTGAGCTGCTTTACCAAAATGTTTATACTTATCTACAGCGATAAGATACTCCAATTGCTGAATGTTCATTGTGATTAATATTATCTATTACAAAGATATGATGTTTTTGCTATTAGCAATAAAAATTGAAGTAATTTTGATATTTACTACCTTTACATCTTTAAAATACAATAAGAAATTTCTCACTCTAAAGATAGATTTATGGATTCTAAAAAGATAACATTAAGCAACGGTTCCCCATATTTTGAACATCAGGATTCACAAACAGTAGGTCCCAGAGGCCCTGTATTACTGCAAGATTTCATTCTTCAGGAAAACCTTGCTCACTTTGTAAGAGAGAGAATTCCCGAAAGAATTGTTCACGCCAAAGGAAGCGGTGCCTATGGAAAATTTACCGTTACCCATGATATTAGCCAATATACCAAAGCAAAATTGTTTTCTGCAGTTGGGAATTCATGCAAAATGTTTGCCCGGTTTTCTACGGTAGGAGGTGAAAAGGGCAGCGCAGATACCGCAAGAGACCCAAGAGGTTTTGCCTTAAAATTTTATACAGAAGATGGAAATTGGGATTTAGTCGGCAACAACACTCCAGTTTTCTTTATTAAAGATGCTAAAAAATTCCCTGATTTTATCCATACTCAAAAAAGAGTTCCGAAAACTAATTTAAAAAGCGCCACCATGATGTGGGATTTTTGGAGCTTGAATCCTGAATCTCTTCATCAGGTTCTTATTTTAATGTCTGACAGAGGAACGCCTTACGGATACAGACATATGCATGGCTTTGGTTCTCACACCTATTCAATGATTAATGATAAAAATGAACGCGTATGGGTAAAGTTTCATTTAAAAACCAAACAGGGAATTAAAAATTTCTCCAATGATGAAGCCGTAAGTATGGCAGGGAAAAATCCTGATTTTGCCCAGGAAGATCTTTGTAATGCTATTGAAAACGGTGAGTTCCCGAAATGGACAATGTATATACAGGTGATGACAGAAGAAGAGGCAAGAGATTTCAGATGGAATCCTTTTGATATCACTAAAGTATGGTTCCAAAAAGATTTCCCTTTAATTGAAGTTGGAGAAATGGAACTGAATGAAATTCCTGCCAATTATTTTGCCCACGTGGAACAGTCTACTTTTTCTCCCAGCAATTTAATTAACGGAATCAGTTTTTCCCCTGACAAAATGCTTCAGGGCAGACTTTTCTCTTATCCAGATGCTCACAGATACAGAGTAGGCGTAAATGCTCATCAGCTGGAAGTAAACCGATGTCCTTTTGCGGTTAATAATTATCAACGTGACGGCTTCATGGCAGATTCAAGTCATTATCAGGACAAACCTAACTATTTCCCAAATAGCTTTGATGATATTAAACCGGATTCATCTTATAAAAGTTTCGAATATGAACTTGACAGTGCTCATGTTGCAAGTTACAACAGAAACGAAAACGACGATGACCATTACACCCAACCAGGATTATTATATTCAAAGGCAATGTCTGCACAAGACAGAGAAAATCTGGTGAACAACATCGTAACCAGTATGAAGGAAATAAGCGGTCCCAAGAAAGATGAAATCATCAACCGACAATTATGTCATTTTTTCAGAGCCAATATTGAACTGGGTATGAAAGTTGCTTCTCAATTGAGTGTAAACATTGATGCAAATATGATGAATCATTCCAAATAAACAACAAATAAGAACTTTACATTAAAAATAAATCAACATAAAAGGAAAAAAAGTGAATATTTTTTCCTTTTATGTGGAAAAAAATTATAATTTGCGGAAGATAATATTACAAGGCTAAAATGAACTACGAAAACATATTATTACAAACAGAAGAAAGAATATCAATTATCACTATAAACAGACCTGAAAGCTTAAATGCATTAAATGCAAAGACCATTCAGGAAATCAGTACAGCGTTGGATGACTTAAATTCTGAAGCGACCTGCAGGGCAATCATTATTACCGGAAGTGGAGAAAAATCGTTTGTTGCAGGTGCTGACATTAAAGAATTTAGCGATTTTGGACAGGAAAAAGCAGAAGAACTGGCAAGAAACGGACAGAATTCACTGTTCAATAAAATTGAAAACCTATCTAAACCGGTAATCGCTGCTGTTAATGGTTTTGCTTTAGGTGGCGGTTTAGAACTGGCAATGGCTTGTCATATAAGATATGCTTCCGAAAACGCAAAATTAGGTCTTCCGGAAGTTACTTTAGGTTTAATTCCAGGATACGGAGGAACCCAGAGACTTCCAAAACTGGTAGGAAAAGGATTGGCGAATGAAATTATTTTCTCTGCTAAAATGATTCCCGCACAAAGAGCTAAAGAAATAGGACTTGTGAATGAGGTTTTCCCTATTGAAGAGCTTTTAACAAAAACTAAAGAACTGGCAAAAACAATTGCTAATAATTCACCAATGGCGATTTCAAAAGCAATACAGGCTGTGAATTTATCTTACACAGACAAAGGCTTTGAAACTGAGATCAAATCATTTGGAGCGCTTTTTGAAATGGAAGATAAAAAAGAAGGAGTTGCTGCTTTTCTTGAAAAAAGGAAACCCAGCTTTTAATAATATTTAAAATTATTTCGAAAAATATATAATGCTGTTGTATGAATAAGTTTGATAAAGCTTATCTAAAAATGGCTCAGGAATGGGCAAAGCTTTCTTACTGTAAGAGAAAACAGGTAGGAGCTCTGATTGTAAAAGACAGAATGATTATTTCTGACGGGTACAACGGCACTCCTTCCGGGTTTGAGAACTGCTGTGAAAATGAGGAAGGAAAGACGCATTGGTATGTACTGCATGCTGAAGCTAATGCCATACTGAAGCTTGCAGCCTCTACACAATCAGCAAAGGGAGCAACATTATATTTAACACTTTCACCCTGTAAAGAATGCAGTAAACTGATTTTACAGGCTGGGATTACGAGATTAGTATATATTAATGAATATTCTGACGATGACGGAATATCATTTTTAAAAAATCATAATATAGAGATAGAACAGATATCAGATGTTGAATTAAAAAAATAAAACACAAATGACTTGGCAGGAAAAAATTAAAGATTTTGAAATTTTTCTTCGGTTCGAAAGAAATTTTTCAGAAAATACTCTCGACGCCTATATACGGGACATCAAGAAATTAAAAGAATATAGTGAGGAAAGTCTTGACAATATTGGTCCGGATGTTATAAGCTACGAACACATTCAGCAATATATATTTTTACTTTCAAAACAAAAATTCAGCGAAAGGTCTCAGGCGAGATGGATATCTTCCATAAAGGCTTTTTTCAAATATTTAGTAGAAGACGAAATAAGAGAGGACAATCCGGCAACATTGCTCGAAGGCCCTAAATTGGGACTATATCTTCCGGATACATTAAGCCTTCCCGACATCAACAAAATCATTAATGCCATAGAAGTTTCAACCGATCTGGGAAAAAGAAACCAATGTATCATTGAAGTTTTATACGGTTGCGGATTGAGGGTTTCCGAACTGATCGAACTGAAGATTTCCAACATCAACTTTAACGAGAAGTTCATTAAAGTAACAGGAAAAGGAGACAAAACCAGGCTTGTTCCTTTGGCAGACTATACAGCTGAATTATTAAAAAATTACATTCAGGATGTACGTTCTAAAAACAAGATCAATAAAAAGCATGAAGATTGCCTTTTCTTAAACAGCAGAGGAACTTCCATGTCAAGAGTTATTGTTTTCCTCATTATAAAAGAATTAACGGATAAAGCAGGAGTTAACAAAAAGATTTCTCCTCACACCTTTCGCCACTCTTTCGCCACCCATCTTTTGCAAAACGGAGCAGATTTGCGTTACATTCAGGAAATGCTTGGTCATTCAAGCATTACCACCACAGAAATTTACACTCACTTAAAAACGGAAGAACTTCGCGATGTTATACTAAATTATCATCCGAGAAACATCAATATTACACAATGAAATTATTGAAATACTGCCCCAGCTGCGGCAAAGAATCCTTACAATGGAATAATGAAAAGAAATGGAGCTGCCCCGAATGCGGCTTTACATTATACAATAACGTAGCCGGAGCAGTAGCAGTTGTGATAAGATGTGGTGATGAAATTTATCTTACAAGACGAAACAGAGATCCTAAAAAAGGAAAGTTAGATTTAGCAGGAGGATTTGTAGACCCTAAAGAAAGCGCCGAAGAAACGTGCAAAAGAGAGCTTTTTGAGGAACTGAAATTAAAGGTTGATATTCCAAATTTAAAATATCTTACAAGCCTTCCTAATGTATATCAGTATAAAGAGATTGATTACAATACGATTGATCTTTTTTATGAATATCGTGTTTCAGAAAAGTTTGAAGTGAATCTGGAATTATCCGAAATCTCGGAAGCAGTTTGGATTCCTCTGAAAGAGCTTGATCTCCAAGAAATCGCCTTCGATTCTCAGAAGATCTTCTTTGAAAAATATTTACAATCTAAATAAAAAAAAATCGCAGAATGATCTGCGATTTTTTTTGTTTATTAATAAGAATTAGTTTTAATCATTTCCTCAAAATATTTCACCAGCAATGCTCTTTCTGCATCCGATAAATTAGCCTCTTTATGATAAACCATATATCCCGGCAAAGGCATGGCTTTAGTTTGAATTGTTTGGATAGATTTATCAAGCATACTTTTTTTCAGATCGGTATTATAAGTTCCCCAAACAGAAAAATTAAGATGTTCTCTCCCTTCGTTAACATGGCTTTTAATTGACCACGAAATGGGTGCAAAATAGGCATATTTAGGATAGACCGTTTCATTGGAGTGACAGTCATAGCATGCCGACTTAATAAGGGTCCTGATTTTAGGTGGTGTTTTTTTTACATCCACAAAATTGACTGAACTTTTAACGGCAACATTCGTTTTATCAACCGGGATAAACTGAATAATAATAAGCCCGACAAGCACCCAAAATAATATTTTCTTTACAGTCGCCATACTCTCTTAACTTTTATTTAACTGGTGTTAAAACGCCCCTATCAGATTTAATAGGTTTAGTAGTAGTTGGCACTGTTGTACTATTAGTTCTGTTAAGGTCCTGAGTTTTAGTCTCCACTGTTGGCGCTACATTTTTATTTGTAGGAGCTGTAGGAGTTTTAGGACTATCTAACGTTCTTGTATCTTTTAAATCCCAATCTTCATTGGAATCCCATAATGGTCGCACTATAGCCTGTTTATAATATATATAAGCATCTTCAGCAAAAATATCCTTTTCCAAATCTGCCTCGTCCCAAAACTTATTTCCGTTATTATCAACGAGAATCCTTACAATATATTCTCCCGGCTTTAAGATATCAAACTTCACATAATCTCCTTTTGTATATTTTTGATACAATACTTTATCAGAAGAATCAAGCAATTGGATCCAATAATTGGCGGTCGGAGCATTGGTAAGCATGAATGCCAAGCTTCCGTAGTTTTCAACCTTATCTGCTTCAAAATCGAGACGGTAAGGATCTCCTATTTTATCATAGAATGAAGAAATGGTTTTACTTGGAATCGTAAGCTGATATTTTTTTCCAGCTTCGAAATTGGAGGTTACCAATACCTGATAAGGATTAGTTTCAGATATTCTGGCTGTAAATTCCTGGGTTACCGTACTATCCTTTTTCAATATCCACTTCTCAGGTTCTATTGAATTGATCATATAATTTGAGACAATGGTAAGGTCGGATTTAGGTGGTAAAAGAGCATTTCCGTTAGAAATGGTCATTTTATTCTTCGGATTATACTTATAGAACAATGAAGTTGTTAAAGCACTGTCTTTTATTCCCGCATCATACTTGAACTTTAAATTCTCAGTTACCGTCTGTCCAACATCGCTTTTCACGGCATCAAACCATATTTTTACAGAATCTGATTTTGGAGTATGAGTAATTTTTATATCCTTAAGTTTATCACTCAGAGGATTTACTTTTACATTTTCAGGATGTCCTTCAAAAGTCATGGTGATTCCTCCCGGCATCTCTTTCATTTCAACATACTTCAGCGGCTTTTTAGAAGGATAAATCTTAAGATTCAGGCCTGATATCGATTTTTCAAAATTGATCGGATCCTTCTGAAAGCCTATTTTCTCTTTACCCGGATCATATACTGAGTTCCCGTTCTCATCTTCAAAAGCTACAATTTTATATTTACCCGGTGACAAATAATTAAGTTCATAATATCCGTCATCATCCACTTTACTAATATAGTAAGGCTTTTGTCTGTAATTCATGGTATCTTTTACCTGAAAAAGGCCGACAACCATTTTGTTTTCCCCAGTGCTTTTTTTAGTCGAAAGAGCATCTTTTATTTCTCCGCTGATGTATAAATCATCTATTTTTTCTCCGGTAGAAAAAGCAAAATTGAAATATTTTAAAATATTACCTTCATTATTATCTGCTATTGCATTTCCGAAATTAAAATTATACGTGGTATTCGCCTGTAAGGTGTCCGTCCATTGAATCAAAAGAAATTTATTCGCAATACTGGAAGGAATAATTTTCTTAATATTTTTAATAGGTGGGGAAATACTCAGGTTTTTATTAATGTCCTTTAAAGTAATATATTCGTCAAAATCGATTCTGAGCTCCTTAATATCTCTGGGAACGTTAATTCTTGTGGTATCAATATTGGAGCTTAGAAACTTCGGTGCCAAAGAATCTTTTGGTCCACCAATAGGAGAACCCAATCTTGCACATGAATGCAAAAGAAAAGCAGCAACGAATAATAAAAAAAATCTTTTCATGAATACGTTTGAACAAAAGTAAACATTATTCTCCAAAAACTTCATTTCCTCCGTTCAAAGAATCTTTATTATCGTTCATCACCGTATGTAATTTCGCTTTTTGCTGTGGAAAGTCTTCAAATAAGCCGGATAAAGCCAATGCTGTATAGACTCTTCCCGAATACTTATTACCAATAGCGACAATCGTGACTTTAGATTTCAGCAAATGAGCAAAAACCGAATTGGAACCATGCCACCATCCGTTGTGATAAGTCAGTTTTTCTCCGTTATCAAAAATCTTCATTCTAAAGCCTAAACCATAATTATTCATTCCGAACTTTTCATTGCTGTAAGGTTCAAAAACCATCTTCATCAATTCAGGTTTTAAAAAATCCTTTGAAAACATTGCTTTTGAAAAGTTGAAAAGATCTCTTGGGGTAGTGTATACATTCTTATCTCCATAAATAAGATCTAATCGATCTAAAGGATATAATTTATTCCCTCCAAAATAAAATGACTGAGAAGCTGTCGGAATATCCTTTTCCTGGAAAATATAAGTATTCTTCATTTTCAGCGGAGCAAAGACCATTTCTTCCATAGCCTTCGGGAAAGGCGTCTTTGTAACTTTTTCAATCAATAAGGCTAATAAGGCAAAATTGGTATTACAGTACATAAACCCGGTATCGGTATCTCTTGCCAGCTCAGGTTTGTATTTAATAATCATATTCAATACATCCTGATTCGTTATAAATGTTTTGGATAATTCTGCCGGTTCCGGTTTTATCTTTGTGATAAAATATTCATATTTCGGGAGGCCGCTTCTTTGATCTAATAACGTTTGAACAGTAACATTCGGGTAAGGAAATCCAGGGAAAAACTGTGACAGGTGATCCGATAATTTTATTCTTCCTGCTTCTATAAGCTTCATCATTGCCATTGCCGTCATGGTTTTTGAAACCGAAGCAACATGCAAAGGCGTATTTTTGCCAATAGGCATCTGATTTCCTTCCCTTCCGAAGCCCCTGTAGTTTTCGTAGAGTATCTCATCTCCTTTCGCCACCAAAATTCCGCCACTTAAATTTCCTTTTTCCCAAACTTTTTGATAATATTCATCAATATATTGCGTGATTGTATTTTTGTCAGAAAGTATTCTGTCGTCATCGGTAAAAACAGTATTTAAATCTACTTTTCCATAGTTTGGCAAACTGGAAGTGTAAACAGGTTCAGACTGTTTTTCTTCTTTCTTTTTACAGGAGATAACACCAAAAAATAAGGCGGAAATAAGTACAAAACTAAGCTTCTTCATGAATTTCTAAAATGAGCGGCAATTTAATAAAACCCTAAGAAAATATTAAATATGAGTCATATATTAAGACTTATTTAACATTATCAAGGTTATAATTATAAAAACGAAGCTACAATTTTATCCACGATTACCTGTGCCAGTTTTTCTTTACTTTGATGCGTCCATCCGGCAATATGGGGGGTTACAATTGCTTTTTCCGAATGCAATAAATATTGTAATGTTTCATTTTCAGATTCTATATTCTCAAAAGAAGATTTCTCATACTCCAATACATCAAGACAGGCTCCTTTCACCTTTCCTGACTCAATCGCATCAACTAAACTTTTAGTTTCTACATTTTTCCCCCTTGCTGTATTCACAAAATAAAAGTCATTTTTCATTTCAGTGATGAATGCCGAGTCAACAAGATAATGTGTTTCAGCAGTCAGAGGAATATGGAGACTTAAAACTTCGGCTTTTTCTTTTAATTCTTCTAAAGAAACCTGGGTCGCATATTCATCAGAAAGATCAGGAAGGATATCATAAAAAATCACTTTACATCCGAAACCGGAAAGTCGTTTTGCTGTTGCCTTTCCCATATTTCCATAACCGATTAAGCCCACCGTTTTACCAAGAAGCTCATCTCCCCTGTTTTCTTCACGAAGCCAGATCCCGTTTTTCACTTCCTGAGAAGCAATAAAAAGACGATTCATTAAAATCAGAAGCATTCCGACAACATGTTCTGCCACAGAATCTCTGTTTCCTTCAGGAGAATTAATCAGCTGTATGCCCAATTTTTCAGCTGCGGGAATATCAATATTTTCCATTCCGGCTCCTACTCTTGCAATGAATTTCAGGTTTTTTGCCTTTTCTAAAAAGTTCTTATCCAAAGGAATCCTGCTTCTTATAATCACCCCTTCATAGTTTTCAATTTTACCGCAAACCTCATCATAAGAAGATGTAAAATCTTCTTCTAGGATACAATTTTTAGCTAAAAGCTGTTCAGTAATAAGCGGGTGATTTTTATCGAGGAGTAAAATTTTCATAGAAGGTATAATTCTTTATATTTGTTGTTGCAAAGGTAAGTTTCAGAGATCGAGAAACCTCTTTTGTAAGATAGAATTTTTCAATTTTTTCATCTTATGAAGTTACATAAGTTTATTTTCGGACTTTCCATACTGTTATTGGCTGGCTACAGCGTTTTTTTAGCTGTTAAGTTTCCCTCTATTAAGGAAATTATTCCCATTCACTATTCTTCCGGAGGAGCAGATGGTTTCGGAAGTAAAATGTTTTTGTGGCTGGAAGTCGGTCTTAATGCAATTCTATTATTTTTTATAGGATTAATTATCACATATCCGCAAAAGGCATTTGGAATGGAAAGCGATTTTTTGGAAACCTCCAGAGAAAAAGCAATAAAAAACCGACAAATATTTTTGTCGGTCTTATCTGTAATAATTACATTAATTTTTTGTGGTCTCTCTTTAAAAGAGATTATTTAAGCTTCCTGGAAAAGCTTCTTTAATTCTATAGATTCTGAAGGTTTCATTCTTCCTGAAAGGATCAATGAAAGTTCTTTTCTCCTTAATGCTGCGGCAAAACGGTCTTTTTCAAGTTCTGTTTCAGGCTCCATTTCCGGAATCGGAATCGGTCTGTTAAATTCATCCACTGCCACGAAAGTATAAATTCCTGAATTGGTATGGATCTTTTTCTGATTGATCGGATCATCCAACCAAACATCTACATAAATCTCCATAGATGTAGAGAAAGCCCTTGACACTTTAGACTCCATCACAACAATTCCTCCTTCAGGAATAGGATAATCAAACGACACGTGATTTACAGATGCCGTCACTACTCTTCTCTCACAATGTCTGGTTGCGGAAATTGATGCACAACGGTCCATTCTCGCCAGCAATTCGCCACCAAAAAGATTTCTCAGCTGATTGGTATCATTGGGAAGTACAATATTCGTCATCACCGTCAAAGATTCTGACGCTTTTTTTATTTTTGCCATTTCGATTTAAATTTTGGAGCTGTGGATCTAGCCGGTTTCGCAACAGCTGGTTTTATAATAGAATCTTTTCTTAAAGAATCTTTTTTCAAAGTATCTGAAACTTTCATTGCTGCAGAATCTACTTTTACAGGAACTATTTTTTCTATTCTTTTTGTTTTAGTCTGCACAGAAACACTGTCAAAAGACTTTTTCCCGAAAATAAGCTCTTGTTGAGAATACCCCAGATAAGCAATCCCTAATACAGGAACTACCACAAGGAATGTCCAAAGAATAGATTTATTGAATGTATAATCTTTTTTAGACTCTACAGATTTCTCTTTTTTTTCAGAATTTTTAATATCAGAAATTCTGATTTCTTCCAATCCGTAAAAATCAGGGCGATCATTTTCAAGACGGTTTCCACTGAAACTAATCTGATCATCATGTATAGAAAGCTTTCCTAAATTCTGGATTTCCAATACCTGATCTGCCTGAAGTTTTTTCTTCCAAAAATCGGTCTGAATCTTCAAATCACTCTTAGAAGCTCCTAGTGACATTTGTTTTTGAGCAGCAATAAAAGCAGCTAATTCGTCAGACTGGATTTCGTAATCCGGAGAAAAAGCAATTTGACTTGCAGGAGGCAGGATACTTCCATTATCTGAATTGATAATTGCTTTTGAATTTTCTAAAGAAAACACACCAAAGCCCGGAACCACGACGCTTCCAAACTGTTTCAAATATTCTAAAATGTATGCTGAAATATTCATTTGGTGGCAAATTTATAACTTTTCCCTGACTTCTTGAAGCATTTTTCATTATAAAAAAAGATTCTCAAAAAGCTTATTTTTCTGAATTTATTAATCAATTCTCACCATTATGCTTATTATATTTAGATTTTAATAGATAAAAAACATTTTAAACGCATCAAAAACAGCATCCTTTTGAATTTTCAGTTTTATGTTTTTCATAATTTTTAGCCATAAAATTGATTAAAAACAAAAAAAGACTGCCGAAGCAGTCTCAAAATCTAACTTTTACTTTTTACTATATAATATTTTAAATATAGCTGATTGATTAATGTATTTTCCAACTTACCCCCAACATGAAATTAGTTCCCGCCTGAGAAAAATAATAAGGATTTCCATCCCAAACTGCGCCGTTATTTACGTATTTCTTATTGAAAATATTGTTTACCAAAAGCTTTAAGGCCACTTCATGATGAGCGATCGTAAATTGATATTGGGCATTAAAATCCGTTAAAAGATAATCTTTCAGTTGCAAGTTCTTATCTTCAGAATTATCAAGATATTGTTTTCCTACATATTGGTTCATCAACGCAAACTGGAAATTTTTTGTAGGACTGAATTTCAAACCTAAATTGGCAATAACGTCCGGAGAAAAGGAAATCTGTGTATTTCCAAGATTTTTCACTTCCGTTTCGTTTTCCGTTTTGAAATCTAGATTTCTGTTGTTACTGAAACTCACATTTCCTGTCAGCTCCCATTGTTTTGAAAGCTTCGCCAATGCGCCTAATTCAATTCCGCTTCTGTAGCTTTTTCCTGAATTGGTTCTGATAAAAGCCCCTACATTATTCAGTTCCCCATTCAATACCAGCTGATTCACATAATACATATAATACAGGTTGGCGGTAAACGATACAATTCCGAACTGTCTTTCAAAACCAGCCTCGAAATCATGAAGCTTCTCCGCCTTCACATCATTGTTAGCCAACAAATCATCCCTGTTCGGTTCACGGTGTGCATGGGCATAGGAAACAAAAATCTTCCCATTTTCTATTTTATAATTAGCGCCCACTTTTGGATTAAAGAATAGCCAGTTTTTATCCAGATTAGCTCCTTCATCATCTCCCGCCGTGATTATTTTAGTATCATAATCTACATTTCTAAGCTGCAGATCTCCGAAGAATTCAAAATCGTTAACTCTTACCAAAGCTTTTGCAAAACCTGAAACTTCATTTTTCACAGAACGGCCTCTGTAATATTCGTGCTCATCAATCTGAGGAAGAAAAACCCCGGTCACATTTCCATAATGTCTTCCATAATATTGATTTGCCACAGCTCCGAAGTTTACATCAACATTCCCCAACTTCCCATATAGCGTGGAAACCATACCGTAGAAATCATTGTTCAGCCATTTTTTTCTGATGAAATCGGAGTATTCTTCACCATTTACATCTGGCAAATTATATCTTGCAAAAGGATCACCCTGTTTGTAGTTTTCATAATATCCCTTTCCTTTCGTATAATGCAAAGTTGTTTCTAAATTCCACTTATCATTAAACTTTTGTTCCCAAAGCAACTGGTAGTGGTTTTGCCTGTAATTATCGGTTTCATTATCATAAAATCCAATAATGTTTTCCCATCCAGAATCATAAATTGCTCCCGATGGATTAAATTTCGGATTCGTCTCCCAGGTTTCTCGGTCAATTCCGTTCCAGGCCTGATACGTTTTTTCTTTCCCTCCAAAAGCCATTAAACGGACTCTTGTTTTTCCTTCTTCATATAATGCCGTAAAATTGTAAGAATTCAGCTTCGAAAAAGCCCTGTCTATATAGCCATCAGAATTGATATGCGTATAACGTCCCATTACCGAAAGACGGTTTCCCCAGAATTTTCCGGAGCCGATTTCCGCAGAATACTTATAGGTATTGAATGAACCGTAACTGTCGTCTGTTTTAAAGTAAAACTTTTCTTCGGGATCTCTTGAAATCACATTAATACTTGCGCCAAACGCTGCAGATCCATTATTCGAAGTTCCTACCCCTCTCTGAATTAAAATCTGAGATGCGGAACTCGTCAGATCCGGAACATTCACAAAAAAAGTCCCCTGACTTTCAGAATCATTATACGGGACGCCGTTCATCATCACATTGATTGCCGTTCCCGAAACTCCACGAATTCTAAAACCTGTGTAACCCACTCCATTTCCTGCATCTGAGGTAGAAATGATAGAGGTTTGATTTTTAAGTAAAATAGGTAAATCCTGTCCAAGATTTTTACTGTCCAAATCTTTCTGAACATTAATAATTTCCTTGGCAACCGGAAGTCTTTTGGTAAAATTAACAGCTTCAATTTCCTTTATTTTCAAGGAATCGGAATTTTGCGCCTGCAAAAAAGCGAAAGAGCCTACACTAAGCCCTAAAAAAAATAATCCTTTCATTCTATAAATTTTTAAAATTTAATGAATAAAAGGGGATTGATAAGATATTATACAGTTTCAGCTCTGAAGCCGAATTCCCTAAACAGCATTACCCGTTCTAGGTTCGTTGGGTATAATCTCAGCCTGTTACAGCACCCCTTTATTTCGACTGCAAAATTAGGATTTTTTCTGCTTACGGCTAGACAATTTTAATATTTTTTGTTTCTGACGTCTACATAGTAGTAATTTTTACCGTCTTTTGAGACCTCAAACATCCCTCCAAGTTTCCAGCTGTAATTCAATTTAATATCTTCATATTCAAAAGGAATAATGGTTTTATTATCTTTATTGATCACACCGAATTTGTTGTTGGCAACGGCCACCATCATAGGATTTTCTAAATCATTGCCTTCCAGAACATATAACATTTCATATTGAGGAACAATCTGAAACCTAAAAGTTACTTTAGAATTTTTATAGAGATTATTATCTCCCAATCCGAAAAGATACTTATCCTTATAAACGCCATATTTTTGTTTTATATAGGTGTTTTTACATTTTCCTAAATCCGAATCTTTATAACGGTAAACTTTTTTTCCATAAACATCAATCCTGTAAGAAATCTGATCTTTCTCTACTGTCGCATATTCATTACTTCCATATTTCCTTACACTTTCATTCGGAGAATTAAGCAGATTACAATCTTCCGCAAAAAACATGGCAATATAAAATTCTGCAGGAATGATCATTTGCCCTTTTTGATTGACATAACCTACCTTACCATTTTCCCTTTTGGGGATAAGCAAGGGAACATCTCCGTACAGCGATATTAAATCGGGACGATTAGGATTTACTCTGGCAAACTGTGTGGTTCCGGGAAATTGTGTTTCACTTTTGGAAACAACATGACTGGACTGCGAAAGAAGTACACTAAACAGAAATACTGCAAAGAGTTGATAAATATTTTTCATGGCTTGTTTTTGTGATACTAAAATACGCATATTTTTAACATTTTGAAAAAGATTGTAATACTCAAATACTTTGAAGATCAAAATATAATAGATTATTTAAAAATCATATTTATAAAGAATCTAAATAAATTAATTCTCATAAAATTTTAAAAATTCGTAATTTTGGGAACATTTTTAAGCGTTTGATAATATAAAAACATTATAAAGAAATAATTTCTGACATAAGTTTACAAAAACAATATTCTTAGAGTATGTTTTTCATCAAATATTATACCCAAACTCTTTAAAAAAACAACACAGATTATATTCAGTGATCTTCTAAAGTCGCTCAGAACTAAGATATGAAACTCTGTTATAATCTACCTAAAGATTGAAAAGACTTCTATTATTATGAATATGTATCAGGATTACATCCAAGAAATTGCAGAAAGAAAAAACCAGGGGCTACATCCAAAGCCAATTGACAGTGCAGAATTATTAAGCGAAATCATCGCACAAATTAAAGATACAGCTAATGAATACAGGGCTGACTCTCTTAATTTTTTCATTTATAACACTTTACCAGGAACAACAAGTGCTGCAGGTGTAAAAGCTCAGTTTTTAAAAGAAATCATTCTTGGCGAATCTGTAGTAGAGGAAATTTCTCCCGCTTTCGCTTTCGAATTATTATCTCATATGAAAGGAGGGAAATCCATCGAAGTATTGTTGGACTTAGCTTTAGGTAATGATGCTGCTATCGCTCAGGAAGCTGCAAAAGTTCTTAAAACTCAGGTTTTCCTTTATGATGCAGATACCAACCGACTGAAGGAAGCTTATGAAAGCGGTAATGAAATTGCAAAAGAAATCCTTGAAAGCTATGCAAAAGCAGAATTCTTCACTAAACTTCCTGAAGTTGCTGAAGAAATCAAAGTGGTAACTTTCATCGCTGGCGAAGGTGACATTTCTACCGACCTGCTTTCTCCTGGTAATCAGGCACACTCAAGATCTGACCGTGAATTGCACGGAAAATGTATGATTACTCCTCAAGCTCAGGAAGAAATCAAAGCTTTACAGGCTCAACATCCTGATGCAAGTGTAATGCTGATCGCTGAAAAAGGAACGATGGGTGTTGGTTCTTCCCGTATGTCCGGAGTAAATAATGTTGCTCTTTGGACGGGGAAACAGGCAAGTCCTTACGTACCGTTTGTAAACATTGCTCCGATCGTTGGAGGAACAAACGGAATCTCTCCTATTTTCTTAACAACAGTTGATGTAACCGGAGGTATCGGAATCGACCTTCAAAACTGGGTTAAAAAGTATGATGAGAATGGAGAGTTAGTAAGAAACGAAAAAGGAGAACCAGTATTGGAAGAAGCTTATTCCGTAGCTACAGGAACTGTTCTTACCATCAATACAAAAACTAAAAAATTATACAACGGAGATAAAGAACTGAAAGATATTTCAAAATCATTTACTCCTCAAAAATTAGAATTTATCAAAGCAGGAGGTTCTTATGCCATCGTATTTGGTAAAAAAATCCAGACATTTGCTGCAAAAACTTTAGGAATCACTCCTCCAACGGTTTTTGCTCCTTCTAAAGAAATCTCTATCGAAGGACAAGGCCTTACTGCCGTTGAAAAAATCTTCAACAGAAATGCAGTAGGAGTTACACCAGGAAAAGTTTTACATGCAGGTTCTGATGTTCGTGTTGAAGTAAATATCGTTGGATCTCAGGATACAACGGGTTTAATGACCGCTCAGGAATTGGAATCTATGGCCGCAACAGTGATCTCTCCAATTGTAGACGGAGCTTATCAGTCTGGATGCCACACCGCTTCAGTTTGGGATAAAAAAGCACAGACAAACATTCCTAAATTAATGAAATTCATGAACGATTTCGGGGTAATCACAGCTCGTGATCCGAAAGGTGAATATCATTCTATGACAGACGTTATTCACAAAGTTCTTAATGATATTACCGTTGACGAATGGGCAATCATTATCGGAGGCGACTCTCACACAAGAATGTCTAAAGGAGTTGCTTTCGGAGCTGACTCCGGAACGGTAGCTCTAGCTTTGGCAACAGGTGAAGCTTCAATGCCGATTCCTGAATCTGTGAAAGTGACTTTCAAAGGAGAAATGAAGGAGCATATGGATTTCCGTGATGTGGTTCACGCAACTCAGGCTCAGATGCTGAAGCAATTTGACGGAGAAAATGTGTTCCAGGGAAGAATTATCGAAGTTCATATCGGAACACTTCCGGCTGACCAGGCGTTTACATTCACAGACTGGACCGCAGAAATGAAAGCTAAAGCTTCTATCTGTATCTCTCAGGATGATACCTTGATTGAATCTTTAGAGATTGCAAAAAGCAGAATCCAGATCATGATTGACAAAGGTATGGATAATCACAATCAGGTTCTTAAAGGATTAATTGAAAAAGCAGATAAAAGAATTGCTGAAATCAGAAGTGGTGAAAAACCAGCTTTAACTCCTGATGCCAATGCTAAATATTATGCAGAAGTAGTTGTTGATCTTGATGCCATCGTAGAACCGATGATCGCTGACCCGGATGTAAACAACGAAGATGTTTCTAAAAGATATACGCACGACACTATCAGAGATCTTACTTACTACGGAGGTGAGAAAAAAGTTGACCTTGGCTTCGTGGGCTCTTGCATGGTTCACAAAGGGGATTTAAAAATCGTTTCTCAGATGTTGAGAAATCTTGAAAAGCAAAATGGTAAAGTAGAATTCCAGGCTCCATTGGTGGTAGCTGCTCCTACTTATAACATTATTGATGAATTAAAGGCTGAAGGTGACTGGGAATTACTGGAAAAATATTCAGGTTTTGAATTCAACGATGCTGCTCCAAAAGGAGAAGCCCGTACTCAGTATGAAAACATGATGTACCTTGAGCGCCCGGGGTGCAACCTTTGTATGGGTAACCAGGAAAAAGCTGAAAAAGGAGATACCGTTTTAGCGACTTCTACCCGTCTATTCCAGGGAAGAGTGGTTGAAGACTCTGAACGTAAAAAAGGAGAATCTTTATTGGCCTCGACTCCTGTAGTTGTTTTATCAGCTGTAATGGGAAGAATTCCAAGCATCGATGAGTACAAAACAGCTGTTGAAGGAATCGACTTGACGACTTTCGTTCCTCCTATCAAAGAATTGGTAGCAGTTGGTCATTAATATGAGCACATAATAGTCGAAGACTATTTTTACAATAATTAAATGGGAGATTTCTTTTTGAAGTCTTCCATTTTGTTTAGAACCGTTCTATTTAAGACAAATAACAATTATTTTACCCTACATCAATGTTAAAAAATCATTTTTTCCTTAAATTCATAGTCATAAAATATTTCAATCATTTATCCTATTTATCCTTTATATAAAGCGTAGGAATAGATTTTGATATATAGCATTGAGTATAAATTCCGCCTAAATCACGGAAAACCTATAAAAAAGAATAAAAAAATTAGATATGACTTTTGATATTGATATGATCAAAAAAGTGTACGAGCGTTACCCTGAGAGAATTGCTGCTGCAAGACAGATCGTGGGAAAACCTCTTACCCTTTCAGAAAAAATCCTTTACACTCACCTTTGGGAAGGAAATGCAACACAAGAATATGAAAGAGGAAACTCTTATGTAGACTTTGCACCGGACAGAGTTGCCATGCAGGATGCCACTGCGCAAATGGCTCTTTTACAATTCATGCAGGCCGGAAAAGCTAAGGTTGCTGTTCCTTCAACTGCTCACGCCGACCACCTGATTCAGGCGAAGGTAGGAGCTGATAAAGATTTACAGGAAGGAATCAATAAAAACTCGGAAGTTTTCAACTTTTTGAGTTCTGTATGTGATAAATACGGAATCGGCTTCTGGAAACCGGGAGCTGGGATCATCCACCAGGTAGTATTGGAAAATTATGCTTTCCCAGGAGGTATGATGATCGGTACGGACTCTCATACGGTAAATGCAGGTGGTTTAGGAATGGTGGCTATCGGAGTTGGTGGTGCTGATGCAGTGGACGTAATGGCAGGAATGGCTTGGGAGCTTAAAATGCCAAAATTGATCGGGGTAAAGTTAACCGGTAAAATGAACGGATGGACTTCTGCAAAAGACGTTATTCTAAAAGTAGCAGGAATCCTTACCGTAAAAGGAGGAACAGGATGCATCGTAGAATATTTCGGAGAAGGAGCTCAATCTCTTTCGGCAACAGGTAAAGGTACTATCTGTAACATGGGTGCTGAAATTGGAGCTACCACTTCTACTTTCGGTTACGATGACTCTATGAGAAGATATTTGACAGCTACAGGAAGACAGGATGTAGTAGATGCTGCTGATAAAATTGCTGAACACTTAACGGGTGATCCTGAAGTATACGCAAATCCTGAACAATATTTTGACCAATTAATCGAAATCAACCTTTCTGAATTAGCGCCTCATTTAAACGGGCCTTTCACTCCGGATTTGGCAACACCTGTTTCTGAATTCAGGGCTAAAGCAGAAGCAAACGGATGGCCTCTGGAAGTGGAATGGGCATTAATCGGTTCTTGTACCAACTCTTCTTATGAAGATTTATCAAGAGCAGCTTCTATTGTTGAAGATGCGGTAGCTAAAGGAGTTAAGCCAAAAGCTATTCTAGGGATTAACCCTGGTTCTGAGCAGGTAAAATTCACAGCTGAAAGAGACGGATTCTTAAATTCTTTCAGAAAATTTGAAAATGCAAGAATCTTCACGAATGCTTGCGGACCTTGTATTGGACAATGGGACAGAGAAGGTGCTGAAAAAGGAGAGAAAAACTCCATTATCCACTCTTTCAACAGAAACTTCGCGAAAAGAGCAGACGGTAACCCAAATACCCATGCTTTCGTAGCTTCACCGGAAATGGTAGCTGCTGTTGCAATTTCAGGAAGATTAGACTTCAACCCGATTACAGATACTTTAACCAACGAAGCTGGAGAGCAAATAAAATTAGATGAGCCTAAAGGGTTTGAACTACCGGAAAAAGGATTCGCTGTAGACGACAACGGTTACCAGGCTCCTTCTGAAGACGGTTCAAGCGTTGTTGTGAATGTAAGTCCTACTTCAGACAGACTTCAGTTACTAGAAGAATTCCCGGCTTGGGATGGTAAAAACATTACCGGAGCAAAAGTCTTAATCAAAGCTTTCGGAAAATGTACAACCGACCATATTTCTATGGCAGGACCATGGTTGAAATACAGAGGTCACCTTGATAACATTTCAAACAACATGTTGATCGGAGCTGTAAATGCTTACAATATGGAAACTAACAAAGTTAAAAACGAGCTAACCGGTGAATATGGCGAAGTTCCTGCTGTACAGAGAGCTTACAAAGCTGCCGGAGTTCCTACGATCGTTGTTGGAGATCAAAACTATGGGGAAGGTTCTTCAAGAGAGCACGCTGCAATGGAACCAAGACATCTTGGTGTAAAAGCAGTACTGGTAAAATCATTTGCGAGAATCCACGAAACGAACCTTAAAAAGCAAGGAATGTTGGGAATTACTTTCGCTAATGAAGCAGATTATGATAAAATCCTGGAGGATGATACCGTAAACTTCTTAGATCTTGACCAGTTTGCTCCAGGAAAGCAATTGACTTTGGAATTCATTCACAAAGATGGAACTAAGGATATCATTATGGCTAATCATACTTATAATGATCAGCAAATTGACTGGTTTAAAGCAGGATCAGCTTTGAATCTGATTAAACAACAAGAGAAAAATTAATTGTTAGATTTAATTAATCATAGAAAAAGCAACTTCATCTGAAGTTGCTTTTTCACTTTATTTTAGCCAGAAGGTTCATTCTGTAGCTCTCTCCTATCGGGATCTCCTGCTCAGTAAGCAATGTCACTTTTTTGCTGCCTAAATTTTTAATCTGATTTAAATTAAGGATAAAAGATTTATGAATCCTTACAAAAGAATTTTCAGGAAGCTGTAGTTCCATTGATTTCAACGTATCCAAAACAATATATTCCTGTTCTGATGTTCGGATATTGACATAATCTTTGATGCTTTCCACATACAAAATATCTTCAAAATTGATTCTGTGCTGCTGTCCGGATGATTTTACAAAGAAATGAGCATCTTCCTTATTTTCATTGATAACAAAACGCTCCTGTGCCTTTAAAGCACTTTTATAAAACCGTTCAAAGGAAATCGGTTTTAGAAGATAATCAACAATGTTGTGCTCATATCCTTCGAGAGCATATTCGGAGTAAGCTGTTGTTAAAATATATTTCAGCTTATTTCCTAAAATCTTCATGAAATTGATTCCTGTAAGTTCAGGCATTTGAATATCAAGAAAAACCAGATCAGATTCATTATTCTGAATAAACTCTAATGCTTCTATAGGATTTTCGGTAGAGAAAGCCAGCTCAAGAAAAGGAACTTTCTGAACATAACTTTCCAAAAGCGAAATTGCCAAGGGTTCGTCATCTACCACAATACATCTAATCTTATTCATTTCGTAAATCAATTTTTAAATCTACGACAAATTCTGTTTGCGAATCCTTTATATTCAATTCATATTTTTTAGGATAGAGGATTTCCAGTCTCTTTTTAACATTCTCAATTCCGATTCCCGAAACTGAATCTTTCATTCTTTCTTTTTTATAATTTAAAAGATAAAAATGCAAGATTTGATTGTTATCCGAAATTTTCATTAGAAAACCTTTATCACGGAAATCTCCATGTTTGAACGCATTTTCTACAAAA
The DNA here is from genome assembly GCF_022488405.1 of Chryseobacterium sp. Y16C. Taxonomy (NCBI): domain Bacteria; kingdom Pseudomonadati; phylum Bacteroidota; class Flavobacteriia; order Flavobacteriales; family Weeksellaceae; genus Chryseobacterium; species Chryseobacterium sp. Y16C. The sequence goes on along the minus strand of NZ_CP092711.1, from coordinate 3,628,115 downwards.
GGAACCAAGATCATTGGTGAGATATTCAATTTAGGATGACTGATATTTTTTTCAAATACTAATAATTCAGGATTTTTGATTCTTAATTTTTCCAAAGCCGTCAAACTATCAATATATCCGATTTCTTTGTCTAAACTGATGAAATCTTTTTCTAAATCTTTTGTACTGTATCGTAATAGCTGGCTCAATTCTTCAAGTGCAGGTAACGCTGTATCCGACTTTTGATAAACCAAAGAATAAATATTATTTAAAGAATTAAAAATAAAATGCGGATTGATTTGTGTTTTTAAAGCCTGTAATTCCGCTGTCTTTCTAGCTTCAATGAGTTCAGATTTTTCCTGTTCTGTCTTAATGGAATATTTAAAAAACCAAAAAGTTGTACTGATGAAAATTGTTGTACTGCTGTAAAAAATATTATCAAAAAAATAAAACACGAAACTTATTCCTTTTTCATAATTTCTGATACCGAAAAACTGAGGTAAAAACATCTCTTCTGCAAAATATCTTACCATCACAAATGCAGCAACGCTAAGAAAAAAAGCAAAAAAGGATTTATACAATTTATCTGCGTCAAAAAACTTCGGAACTACAATAAAATAATTAACATAAAAGCAAGTAATACTTGTAATAAAAAAGGTAATGTTAAAAATCGTATGCTTCGAATGAAAAACAAAATAAGGAACGAGAACAGCACCCGTTACATAAATTACCCAGAAGAAAAGATGTAGATAAAAAAGCTTGCTTATTTTCATACAACAAAAATAGATTTTATAATAAGTCCAAACCTTATTTTTCGACAAATGGTTCATTTTATCCGATGAAAATTGTTTTATCCTACTTCATTCTGCGTTGGTCGAAACAATATTTCACATCAATCATAGGGCTTATAAATTTGTCAAAAATCAATCTCATGAAAACATTGTTATACACGGTTTTAGTTTGTTTATCAACATTCATTTCTGCACAGAAAAAACCATCAGAATATTTCCCAAATCCTAAAACGAAAGTTCTAGTGGTGGGTTCATTCCATTTTGATTATCCTAATCTTGATGCTCACAAAACGGAAAAAAACGATCAGGTCGATGTTTTATCTCCCAAGACTTCACAGGAAGTGGCTGAGCTTGTCAATTACATCAAAAAATTTAAGCCCACAAAGATTGCGATTGAAGCATTTCCGAGCTGGAATGCCAATCAGAAATTAAAAGAATATAAAGAAGGTAAACACACAAATAAAAGAGATGAAAGATACCAAATTGCGATGCGTACAGCGAAAGAATGTAACCTAAATGAATTATATAGCATAGATGCCGAATCTGTTTTGGACGATTTGCAGGAAAGATTCGGAAAGACAGATTCTCTATATTTTAAAAATCTAAGTGCGGATTATGATTTCTTAAGTGATGATGTCATTTCAAAACAGTATAATAGCTTTTTTAAAAGTACAGAGCCTAAAAACTTCAAATCTCTTCTTGAAATGTTCAAATTCATGAACAGTAAAGAATATCATCAGTATGAATATGGCGCCTATTTGAATGGTGATTTTAAGCTAAGAGAACACGATGGCGCGGATATGCTGGCTTTGTACTGGTACAACAGAAACCTTAGAATGTTCAGAAATATTCAGAATATTCCTCATAATTCTGAAGATCGGATCTTAGTAGTGGTTGGAAATGGTCATGCTTCGGTTTTAAGACAGTTATTTACCTCATCACCAGAATTTGATTACATCGAATTTGATTCATTAAAGTAAATAAAATGACTATGAAAAAACTACCCACAATTATTACGTTGTTCTTTTTTTCCGTTTCAGTGACAGCCCAAAAGTTTGAATTTAAAGATAAGTTTGACAACGCTGTTCCTGTGTTGAATGTCGCCACTTTTCATATGGGAGAAACTTCTGATGCCACCAGTACTGAATTTGATGAGCATAATCTCAACAATCAGAATGAAGTTAAAAAAATTGCCCAAATGCTGGCAAAATTTAAACCTACTATTATCATCATTGAAGATCTTCCTAAGAACGACAGTATACGAAATATCGATTATCTTAATTATATAAAAAATCCGGATACAAAGTTTAAGAATCCTGATGAAAGGGAACTTCTTGCTTATGAAGTGGGAAGGTTAAGCGGTGCAAAGAAAATTTACGGAATAGACTATAAAGAAAGCTACAATTATAGAGTTGAAAGACTTGTTTCCCAAAAAGTAGATAAAAAAACCACTGGAGATTACTGGAAACTGGTCGAAGAAAACGAGAAAATAAATCCGGAAGCAGGAATTCCGTTTCAGCAATTATTTCAACTTAATAATCAGCCAAAGTATCTGGAAAGCTTAATCAACATCAATGCGGATATTCTTACATATGTTTCTTCAAAAGGCAAATCTGAAGGAGCAGATGAAGCTGCAAAATTTTACCATCGAAATCTGGTCATGTTTTCTAATTTAAATCAAATTCAAACTGATAAAAACGACAGAATATTTATTTTGATGGGAGGAACCCATACAGCATTCTTCATGGATTTTTTGAGAAGAAGCCCCAAATATGTACTGGAAAACACTCTTGATTATTTAAAATAATCTATTTAATTGAAATAGTTTGTAACAAAATTCACTTTTCTTCGTCAAACTATATATAAATCTCACAATGAAGAAAACTATATTAGCTATTTCACTATTAACTTCCGGGTTCATTTTTGCCCAGGAAAATAAGGAAACTAAAGTAAAAGAAAAAGAAATACAGGAAGTAACACTCATCAAAACTAAAAAAGCCGTTGAACAAAAAGCTGACCGTACGATTTTTGATTTTTCTGAACAGCCTCACCTTAATAACGGAAACGTTTTAGAAGGGATTAAAAAACTTCCGGGATTGGTTTCTACAGACATCGCCGGAATGATGTATCAGGGGAAAGTACTGGATGTCTATTTAAACGGAAGACCTTTAAATATTACTTCAAACGAACTAAATTCCTTCCTTGAAGGAATGCCCGCAAATTCAGTTGACAGAATCGAAGTGATTACGCAACCCGGTGCAGAATTTCCTGCCACTTCCGGTGGCGCGATCATGAATATTATTACGAATAAAAATGCGAATAAATATTTAACAGCAACATATTCAGGAAATTATTCTTTTACGAATTATGATAAATTCAGAAGCAGAACAAGCAATTCTATGAATCTGAATGCCCGAAATAAATTATTCGGATGGCAATTGAATTTTGGCCAGAATTACCGTGAAAGCATGCTGAATACGAATCAGGATAATTTATTGCTGAGCAATACAGACAGAATCGGTCGTGGATATTTTGCAAAATCAGGCTTAACTTTTGATCTTGGACAGGACAGATTACTATTGAACTACGATATTTATCACAATAATAACGATAATTATACTTTGAGTAGTGGGGAAGGAATTGAAACCATTAAAATTCCTAATACAACTCCACAACAATATCAATATAGAGATTTCATATTTGATGCGTCTGATGCAGCCCATACTAATAATGTGAGACAGGAAGCAGTGGTTACTTACCAAAAACGTTTTGCGGATAAAGCTCAAAAACTAGATTTTCAGTTTGGATATACAAAATCTGACAGTAAGTTTGATCAGGATAATATTTTCAGAACAGGAAAATATACAGATAACAATCAAGCGATTTCAATTGTCGGAGGAAATGTTCTAAATAACCAATCTGACATGAGAATCGCTAATTTCAAAGTTGACTATTCTCAACCTATCAAAATTTTAGATGGCGGAAAAGTAAGCTTAGGAGGTTTATATGAAAATCAGGATTTTGATACGGAAAGTAAGGGTTTAACCAATTTAGAATACAAAAGACAGACAACTTCAACCTATCTGGAATTTCAGGCTAAACTTAAAAAGTTTGATTTCATCTTAGGAACGCGCGCCGAAAACTACGATATTTCGGGAGTTACAAGAGTTATTGACAGCACGAATTCGGTTATTCAGAAGGATTTAATTCCTTTCAATAAATTTAAATTATTCCCGAATGCAAGTGTTCAGTATAATTTAATGAATCAGGTCTATGTAGCCGCGAATTATAATAAGAAGATCAGCTTACCGAGTATTTCCGCACTGAATCCAAATAACACAACATTCCAGGGACCCAATACACAGGTTACAGGTAACCCAAATCTACAGCCGACAATTTTTGATAATTATGAATTGAAAATTTCAGCATTCGATTATGCTTTCATTGGATACAGCGTAAGTTCTGCGAAAAATCAGGTTGCGCAGATCATCAGAAAAGACGGAAAAAATCTTTACAATGAACAGGTGAATATTTCAGACATGAAAATTCATAATTTTAATCTCGGATTACCGGTTCCGTTTATGATTTTCAGCAAACCTCTGAGTGAGATTATGAAGTTTAATTTTAATCCTGATAAAATTAATTTCATGTATCTATATGCGGGTTATCAAAAACATGATATTGATAACCTAAATAATAAAGGTTTTTGGATCTTCAATGTAATGGCTCAGGTCATTTTACCGAAAGACATTAAATTGACTGCAAATTACAGTTATTTAACTCCAAAAGCAGGATATTTTTACTTTACTGCAGAAAAGCCATTCAATAATAATGTTGATATCACTTTAACAAAGAAATTTATGGATAATCGTCTGACGGTTTCTGTTTTTGCGAATGATATTTTCAACGGACAGGTGATGCAGGTACGTTCGAACCCTCCCGGAGGAGGCGAAAGTGTTATTTTGAGAAATAAATATGACACCAGAAACTTCGGATTATCAATTAATTATAAAATTCCTACAAAAAATAAACTGGCAAAAGAAGATGCCAATATTTTAAATCAAACCAAAAAAGAAGAAAATACAGGAGTAATGCAGCAAGGACAATAATTAAAGCATACCTAAAGAACGAGTCAGCAAATATTTGCTGACTCGCTCTCTTTAACAATATAATTTAGAAATCAACCGTCTGAAATCTCCATTCCAGCGTATCAATTAATGTGAGTTGATTCAATTGTAAAGGTAAATCCGTTATTATTTTTAAGGTCAGATTGGCCATCATACTTCCTACAATTCCTGGTAATGCACCCAAAACTCCCAGGCTGTCGCAATCCGGAAGATTTTCATCGAAAGGAGGTTCAGGGAAAATATCTCGCAAATTTTTACTTCCGTTATAATTAAAAATCGCAACCTGTCCTGAAAAACCAAGAATACTTCCGTACACTAAAGACTTTTCCAATTTTACACAAATATCATTAACTAAATATCTCGTTTTAAAATTATCCGAACCATCAACTACCACATCAAATTGGGAAATAATGTCTTCTACATTTGACTCATCAATTTTTTCTTCAATGGAAATAAATTTCACCTGCTTATTTAAATTTTTCACAAATTCTTCAGCACTTTTCACTTTAGAAATTCCGACAGAATTTTCATTATGAATAGTCTGTCGGTTCAAATTATGCAATTCAACTTCATCGAAATCTGATACTCCTAACTTACCTACTCCTGCTGCTGCCAAATACTGAATAACCGGACTTCCTAATCCTCCTGCTCCAATAACGAGCACTTTAGCATTCCTGATTTTCCGCTGACCTTCCAAACCTATTTCTTCAATAAAAATCTGCCGACTGTATCTTGCAAAAACATCTTCGTTTTTCATTTTATATTTTTGATTTATTTGAACTATTAAGATTTTATTTAGAAGTGAAGAAAAATTAAGTATTCACAAGTAAATAAAATAAGCTGAGCGCTAAAAATATTTTCAACTATTTTCTTAATTATACTTAACTCCTTCATGTATTCTTAATGGTTTAAATACCTTTAAACTCCACTATAAACAGCATCCCAATCTTTCATAATCGGATCATAGCCTGCTTTTTTAATGATTTTTTTTATTTCATCCATACTTCTTTCATCACTGGTCTCAAATTGTTCTAAAGATTCTTTATCAACCGCATATCCTCCCGGATTGGTTTTTGAAGCCGCGCTCATTGCCGTTGCTCCCAGTGATATGATATGATCCCTGAACTTTTCATTTTCCCGGGTTGAAATAGAAATTTCCAACTCTTCATTCCAAATTCTGTAAGCACAGATCAATTGGAGTAAATCCTTGTCTGACATGATGAAATTGGGCTCAATAATTCCTTCAGCCGGTCGAAGCCTTGGAAAAGAAACTGAATATCTGCTCTTCCAGTATTGCTTCTGAAGATAATCAATATGAAGGGCATTGAAAAAACTGTCAACCCTCCAGTCTTCAAGACCTAATAAAACGCCCAATCCCATTTTATGAATTCCGGCTTTCCCAATTCTATCCGGAGTTTCCAGACGAAAATTGAAGTTTGATTTTTTTCCTTTCGGATGATATTCTTTATAGACTTCCTGATGATAAGTTTCCTGATAAACCAAAACCGCATTTACACCCGCTTCATGCAACCGCAGATACTCTTCCTCAGATAAAGGCTGAACTTCTATTGAGATGTTGGCAAAATGAGGTTTTAATAATTTCACAGCATTCAGAAAGTATTCAATTCCGACAGTTTTATTCGCTTCCCCACTTACCAGCAATACATGATTCACTCCCATTGATTTTAAAACCGTCGCTTCAATCATCAATTCTGTATCAGTCAGCGTTTTTCTCTTAATGGAATTATCTAAGCTAAAACCGCAATAAGTACATATATTCTGGCATTCATTACTGAGATACAACGGAGCGTACAGCTGAATCGTTTTTCCGAAACGTTTTTGAGTAAGCTGTTGAGTCATTTTTGCCATTATTTCCAACTTCTGAGCGGCAACAGGTGAAAGAAAATTCAGAAAGTCTTCGATTGTTTTATTCTTTTTTTGAAGGCTTCTTTCAACATCGGCTAAAGTTACTTTTTCAAGTTTTGCTTTAATTTCATCCCATTGATAGCTTTCAAAAAAATCTTTAAAACTTTTCATAAAAATTAATTTTTAATCAAACAAAAAGGAAGTCAACGGACTTGAAGCTTCTGCATGTTGCGCAATTGCTCCTAAACCACCTTCAAAAGCTCTTCTTCCGGCAATTACACCCTCTTTAAAAGCTAATCCCATATTTACCGGATTTCCTGCAACTGCTATTGCTGTATTTACCAACACGGCATCCGCTCCCATTTCCATTGCTTTTGCCGCATCAGAAGGCGCTCCGATTCCCGCATCTACTACAACAGGAACATTGCTTTGGCTGATAATAATTTCTAAAAAGTCTAAGGTTTTCAGTCCTTTATTGGTCCCAATTGGCGCTCCTAAAGGCATTACCACTGCAGTTCCTGCATCTTCAAGACGTTTACACAAAACAGGATCAGCATGGATATATGGCATCACAACAAACCCCAATTTTGCCAATTCTTCTGTAGCATATAAAGTCTCAATTGGATCAGGCAATAAATATTTTGGATCGGGATGAATTTCCAGTTTTACCCAATTGGTTTCCAAAGCTTCTCTTGCCAATTGTGCCGCCAAAACTGCCTCTTTAGCCGTTCTTGCTCCTGATGTATTGGGCAAAAGATGAGCTTTTGTAGGTTTTAATGCACTCAGTAAATCATCTTCTGAGGATTGCGAATCAATACGTTTTAAAGCCATTGTTACCATTTCACTGCCCGAAGCAATGATGGAATCGGTCATTTCTAAAAGGTTCCCGAATTTCCCTGTTCCTAAAAACAATCTTGATTCGAAAGTTCTGTCTGCAATTATTAGCGGTTGATTTTTCATCTGATTTTTATTTTTCTAAGTTCATTTATAATCATAACTGAAGGACTGTTTTAAATTCACTGATTACCGAGGGTTGATTCGTAATTTGTCCTGAAACGGCGACCCCATAAATTCCGATTTGCTGTAATAATTCGATGTCGTTTAAAACAACTCCGCCAATTGCAAATATTTTCGGAATTTCTAAAGATCTTTCTTTTAAGTTTTCAATGATCTTCTGATATCCTTCAAATCCTAAAATAGGACTTAGCTGTTCTTTAGTGGAAGTAAATCGTAAAGGTCCTAAACCAATGTAATCACACGGCTCATTCATTCGCTGGAGAACATCCGAAATTGTGTTTGCTGTTCCTCCAATGGTTTTATGATTTCCTAACATATGCCTCGCAGTTTCAATCGAAGTATCTTTCAAACCCAAATGAACACCATCGGCATCAAGATCTTTTGCAATCTGAACATGATCGTTTATTATGCAAACCGAATGATAATCTGAACATAATTTTTTCGAAATCTCACAAAGCCTTATGAATTCCTGCTCCGGAGCATTCTTCCAGCGAACTTGAATCCATTGTGTTCCATTGTCAAGAGCTTTTCGGATATTCAGCTCCTGATCTTCTATGGTAAAGCCCTGAGAGATGTATTGTAATTTTTCCATTTTTTATTTTTTAACGCTAAGAGCGCTAAGATTTTTTAATTACTACTGTTTTTAAGTTCACAAAGGCGTTTCATCATAATTTTAAGAGTGAAATCCCAATAAAGAAGAATTACTTGTTAAAAATTGTTCAATGTATTGTTTTCCTTTTCTACAGGCTGTTTCTAAATTTTCACCTTTTGCTAAATGGCTTACAATTGCAGAAGAAAGCACGCAACCCGAGCCATGTTTTGGATAAAAATCGGAAACCGTATCATTGGGTTCAATAGATATTTCTTTCCTGTTTTGAATTAAAATATCTGTTCCTAATTTGTCTTTTCTGTGACCTCCTTTAATTAAAACTGAGCACTGTTTTTCAAGGTTTTTAAAAAGATGATTCTCTTGTAAAACCTTGTATTCATCATAATTTGGAGTAGTTAAATCAATCTGTTTCAAAGGACTTCTTAATTGCGAAATTGTATTGAGATCAAAAAAAGAAAACTCGGAAGTACTTTTTAACACAGGATCCCAAACAATTTTGGTTTCGGAATTATTTAATTTAATCCTAGTAATAATTTCATTTAAATACCCCACATTTTTTACCACCCCGATTTTCACGGCTTCAATGGGGTAGCTTTTCATTAAAACATCAATTTCCAATACAATTTCTGTTATCGGCCTCCATTGAAGATTAAAAAACTGTAATTCCGTCTGTAAGGTCATTGCCGTACAAATTCCCAATCCCTGAACTTTTAATTGCTCCATCGTCTTTATATCTGCCAGCAAGCCGGCTCCACCACTTGGATCAAAGCCTGCAATACTCATTGCGAAAGGGCGTTTTGTCTGCATTTTTTGAAAATTTGTATTGGTTTATTATTTTCCCAAATTGCTCCTAATAAAGCCAGTCCGTCAATATCATTATTAAAAACTTCATGAATATTACTTTCATCAATCCCTCCCAAAGCAATCAGTTTCACTTTTGAATTCTCCCGTCTTATAATATCATTTAAAATAATTGAATTTTCTCCGTACCCCTTTTTAGAAATACTCGGAAAAACCGGACTGACAAATGCGTATTCCCATTCGTTACCCAATCCATTGAAAGTTTCAATATCATGCACAGAAGTTGAAATAATTTTATCCTTAAATGATTGATGCAAACCATTCTGCCTGTCAATTCCCCTGAAATGAAGTCTTGAAATCTTAAAATCTTTCGCTAAGTCATAATGACTGTGCAAAACCAGTTGAGAATGAAATGCAGAATCTATCTTTTGAATAAAATCCGCCATTTCTTCTAAGCTGATAAAGGGCTTTCTGATATGCAGCAAATCCAATCCTTCCTGAAATAATTCATTGATCAATTCAGTTTCGTTTTGAATAATTTCTTCGGGAGTGATTACGACGATCATATATAAATTTCCTTTCCTTTTTCAATGAATTCCTATGATTTATCAAGCATTCCTTTTTCTGCAGATTCACGGATTTCCTGTGTAATCTTCATGGAACAGAATTTAGGTCCGCACATTGAACAGAAGTGCGCAATTTTGGCTCCGTCCGCAGGAAGCGTTTCATCGTGGTAAGATCTTGCCGTATCCGGATCTAGTGAAAGATTAAACTGATCTTCCCATCTGAACTCAAATCTTGCTTTACTTAGTGCATTGTCTCTGTACTGCACTCCGGGGTGTCCTTTCGCCAAATCAGCAGCATGAGCAGCCAATTTATAAGTAATCACTCCAACTTTTACATCTTCTTTATTGGGCAGTCCTAAATGTTCTTTCGGGGTTACATAACACAGCATCGCACATCCGAACCATCCAATCATTGCAGCTCCGATTCCCGAAGTGATGTGATCATAACCCGGCGCAATATCCGTAGTCAATGGACCTAAAGTGTAAAATGGTGCTTCATGACATTCTTCCAGCTGTTTATCCATATTTTCTTTGATCATATGCATCGGAACGTGACCGGGACCTTCAATCATCACCTGAACGTTATGTTTCCATGCAATTTTTGTAAGCTCTCCTAAAGTTTCCAATTCTGCAAACTGTGCTTCGTCATTGGCATCAGCAATTGATCCCGGACGAAGACCATCTCCCAAAGAAAATGCAACATCATATTTTTTCATGATTTCGCAGATCTCTTCGAAGTGGGTATATAAAAAGTTTTCTTTATGATGGTATAAACACCATTTTGCCATAATAGATCCCCCTCTGGAAACAATTCCAGTCACACGTTTTGCGGTTAAATGAATATATCTCAGTAAAACACCGGCGTGGATCGTGAAATAAGAAACCCCTTGTTCTGCCTGCTCAATCAAGGTATCTTTAAAAATTTCCCAGGTCAGTTCTTCTGCAACTCCCTTTACTTTTTCCAATGCCTGATAAATCGGAACCGTCCCGATCGGAACCGGGCTGTTTCTGATGATCCATTCTCTGGTTTCATGAATATTTTTTCCTGTTGATAAGTCCATGATCGTATCTGCACCCCATCGGCAAGCCCAGACTGCTTTTTCAACTTCCTCTTCAATGCTTGATGAAACCGCACTGTTTCCGATGTTGGCATTAATTTTAACCAAGAAATTTCGTCCGATAATCATTGGTTCACTTTCGGGGTGGTTAATGTTATTCGGAATAATTGCTCTTCCGGCTGCAATTTCATCTCTTACAAATTCAGGAGTGATCTTATTTTTAGGAGTTTTTGCTCCAAAGCTATTCCCCTGATGCTGAAAGGCCATATCTTTTGAAACAGAATCCAACTGCTCAATTCTTTGGTTCTCTCTAATGGCAATGTATTCCATTTCAGGAGTGATAATTCCCTGTTTTGCATAGTATAACTGGGTAACTTCGTGTCCTTCTTTAGCCACTTTCGGTTTGTGGTTATAAGAAAAACGCAGTTCGTCTAATTTTGAATCAGCAAGACGGGCTTTTCCGTATTCAGAAGTAATTCCATCAAGAATTTCGACATCATTTCTGTCTAAAATCCATTGTTCCCTGATTCTTGGAAGTCCTTTTTCGATATTGATTTCAGAATTTTCATCCGTATAAGGCCCCGATGTATCGTAAACTGTAACGGATGGATTGTGTTCTAAAGCTCCGTTGGACAATTTTGTCGGGCTTAGTTCTATTTCACGCATTGCTACATTAATCGGGTGAATTTTCCCTTCAACATAGATTTTTTTTGAGTTCGGAAACGGCGAACGTGTAATGTTATGAGCCATATAATGATGTTTTTATAAAGATTAACCGCCTTGAGTAGCAGTGATAATTAAAATTGAATCTTTGTTGCTGAGAAATGTTTCCGACCAGAACGGCTGCGGAATAATGCGATTGTTGAGTGCTACGGCAATACCTTTCCGTTTTTGGGGTATTTCAATAGCAAGTAATGCTTCCAGTGTTTCAGGAAGTACATCAAAAGTTCTGAGTGTGTGATTGATTGTGAGCTCCATTCCTAAATTTTTAAATATACTTTAGGAATGCCCGCCATTGTACAGTAGAATGTACAGCAAAGTCATCTCACTTTTCCCTACGCTAGTATGATCTAGAAATCAGGTTCAAAGGGTAAAATCTCAGCCTGTTTTATCAACAGACACCCCTAAAGTTGAAACGAAGGTAGACATTTTTTTGAAATGAGCAAAATTTTGTCTTTTGAAAATAAAAAAGAGCGATGAATAAACACCGCTCTTATTTAAATATTTGTTTTGTTTTTTATTTCTTAATCACCTTAATGGACTGGTGAGTGCCATCTTTCATTTCTAAAGTCAAAATATAAAGTCCTGCCGAAATGTCTTGTAAATTTATAGAAGATTGAGGATTATTTATCGTTCTAATTAACTTACCTGAAACATCTATTACTTTAACAGTTCTCACCAATTCAGATTTGTTAATATTGATGATTTCTGTAAACGGATTTGGATGAACTTTTACATTTTCTTTAGCTTCTGCCTCGGAAGTTCCCAAGCAAGTAGAATCCACTGTTGCAGTTACCATAGTTCTTGCAGATTCACATTTTGTGCTCACTTTCCAATTATAGAAATAATAATAGTAAGAAGAGCTTGCTCCACTCGTATACGCAGATGTAATTGAAATGACACCTGGTAATGTATAAGGATATGTAAATCCTGAACTGCTTTCTCTTACAAGATAAGTAAGACCTGTTTGCGCTGTAACAACCAATCTATATCCCGTACCTGCCGGAACCGGAAAATCTAAGTTAATTGTATTAAGCACTCCTGCAGATGTTACATTCACATTGACCGTTTTAGTCTGAAGAACAGTTCCTGCAGAATTTTTTAATGCAATAGTAAGCGTTCCTGTTGAAGAGCTTCCCATAGGATAAACATCAACTGTTTGAATAGTAGTATTTGTTAAAGCATTGAATACTAAACCCACATCACTCCATCCATTATTTCCTGTAGTAGAAACCGGCGTGTCTTTCCCTACATAAGCTGTTGATCCTGTTGAGGCCGTTACCCAATAATTTGTTGTCGTTGTTAATAAAGGTGTTGTAAAAGAAGCCCCAGTTCCAACCTGATTCCCTGCTGTAGCAGCATCATACCAGGTAATATCAGCTCCTGTATCAGCTGTTGCTGTTAAAGTAGCTGTTCCACTTCCACAAACATTAGCTCCTGTCGTTGCTGTGATAGCGGGTGGTTGACATAAGGTAGAAAATTGTACAGCTACCTGAGTCCATGAGCTAAAATCACCATTCCCGCAATTGGATCTTACCCAAACATAATATGGAGTAGCCGGTGTTAAATAACTAATTGTAGCCGATGTCGTAGCCGACGATACAGAATTTGAAGAATTCAGTACCGTAGAACTGTTTGGAGCTGTGCCTGATGTGCTGTAATATACATTATATCCTCCTGATGGAATCGGTGAAGCTGCCGTCCAAGAAACCTGTGTAGTAGTTGCCGCAATAGCAGAAACCGCAACATTGGAAGGCGGAAAACAAGTCGGTGCTACTTCCCAATATACATCATCCCAATAATATGATTTACTGTCTGTTGCGTTTTTAATCGCCAATCTTGCATTCGCAGGTACAGTATTAGGTACAGCTACTGTATATTCCGCATCGGTGGAAGTAAAGGTGGTATTGTTTATGGTAAGCGTCTGAAGAGTTACAAATGTAGAAGCATCCGCAGCATTCGTCACATAACCTACCGTTAAAGCTCCCCCTGTCCCGGAACTTATTCTTGCCTTGAATCTCAACCAATTAGTTCCAGCATTAATATTACTGAATACAGGTAAGACAACAATTACCGGGTTCTGAGATGATGTAGCATACTGGTAAATATTATTAGGAGTGGAAGCCGGTGTGGTTGTACTAACTGTTTGAGATCCTGCCGATGTAGCAGGAACAATACGATCCCAACAGCTTGGAACAACGCTTCCTGTAGCCGTAGTATCGAAATTTTCAAACATGATGGTTGTTGGAGCACATAATGTTTTAAATGTATATGGTCCTTTCCATACACTATTACCATTGGTTCCTCCACAAGCAGCTCTTACATAAAATTCATAATTCGTATTTGGATTAAGAGTTGAAGGGTTTAAAGTAGTAGTTGTAGCAGTACTATATGTTGTAGGAACTCCACTTCCAGCCGGTTGTATTGCATAATTCCAAGAAGTTTCGGTTCCACCAGCGGTCCAGCTGATAGCCGCTCCATTTGTTGTAACTCCTGTAATGGTAGTATTGGTTGGCGCAGGACAAGTGACAACATAATCAAATCCAATATAAGGTCTTCTTGAATTAGTTGATGTCAAAGAAGTTGGTAAAGTTCCTGTGGTATTATTACTGTATTTCGTTTCATTGCCTGTAGTAGAGCCACTTACACATGGGCTTGTAAATTCATAAGACCATGTGATTGCATTATTTGCTGTTGGATTATTATATTCCAGAAAAATTGCTAAATTTTGGGTTCCGGAATAAGTAAAATTAGTAGTAAAAGGAATCTGTTTCCATCCTCCACCTGTTCCGATTAACGAGGCCGGATTTCCATTATAAACCAATGTAGCCCCTGTAGAAGCAGTTGTCCAGTCTAATGCCCCTGATCCCCAGTCCAAATTAGATACTTCCTTAAGATATATCTTAAAATTAGGAGTTCCCAACATACCTCCGGCATTTCCAGCTCCGGTATGGAAATACATACTTGTCAGTACTTGAGAAGTTATTCCTGCTAGCTGAGAAGCAGGATAAATTGCAGTAAGTCTACTTGTGGAATTTGCGGTCGCTGTTGAGTACATGGGTCCATAAGTATTACTTTGCGTTGTACTTGGTAATCCTGAGCAATAAGAATTTGTCCAAAGCTGGGCGAACGAGAGTTGCATAAAGAATATTAAGCAAAAGGACAGCAAAAAATGCCATCTCAGAATGGATGGATTCTTATCAGTAGAATCGAAAAAGTAGTTAATTTTTACCATATATTAAACTTTAAAATCACAGTCTAAATATATGTATTTTCATTAAAATTAATCAATAAATATAATTTAATTATCAAAAATAACTCACAAACATTGATCTATTCATAATAAACAAGGATTAAATATATTTTTTAGAAAATAGGTTAAACCTTTTATCACATCTAAAGCTCATCGCTTATAACTCCCAAAAAATAGGATAATTATCTTAAAATTAAAGAAGTAAATAAAAAGCAATGAAGCTTTCAATAAAAAAGGAAGCCATATCAGTTTTGATATGACTTATTTTTTTACAATTGTATATTCATCCCTGAAGATGAAAATTTATGGTTTTGAAATAGTTTAATCCTCACAAGCCCTCCAAACCGCATCATTTTGTGGAACGGGAGCAATAATTTCTATCTTTTCCTTAGTAACAGGATGAATAAATTCCAGTTTTCTGGCATGAAGGTTAATTCCTCCGTCTGAATTTGAACGAGGTGAACCGTATTTTAAATCTCCTTTAATTGGAGTTCCGATTTTTGACAGCTGAGCACGGATCTGATGATGTCTTCCTGTTTCCAGATCGATTTCCAGTAAAAGATAATTGTCTAATGTTTTAATTACATTATACGTAAGAATTGCTTCTTTTGCTCCATCAGTAGCTTTTGGGAAAACAATAGCTTTATTATTCTTTTCATTTTTTTTTAGATAATGCACCAACCTCTGAGATTTCGGAATCATTTCTTTTGCCACAACTGCCCAATACGTTTTCTCGACCTCTCTATTTTTAACCATTTGAGTCAGACGAGATAGAGCTTTGGAAGTTTTAGCATAAATCACCAAACCTGAAGTCGGTCTGTCGATACGATGAACTAAACCGAGGAAAACATTCCCCGGTTTATCATCTCTTTTTTTTATAAAGTCTTTGATTAATTCTAATAATGATTCATCACCGGTCTTATCTCCCTGTACAAGCTGTCCGACTTTTTTATTAACCACCAAAATATGGTTGTCTTCATAAACAATCTGTTCCTTCATAGATTTACTGACGATAAGTAGGCCTGTTTACGATGGAAAGAATAATGCCTCCTAAAAGACCAATTGTTTTAATCGATTCTAATTTTGTTCCTAATGGAATAAATAAACCTCCCAGTACACAAATGGCCGCTGCAACATACATTGCATAGACAAAATTCTTATTGCTCAGAAAAGGTGCCTGAAGAAAAAAGCTGATTCCTATTAAAACATAAAAAACTTTTCGTGAAAGTAAGCTATTGATTTCCGGAGAAAAGAAATTAAACCATCCCGCCGCAAGACAAACCAGAGCAATAATGGATAAAATTCCTTGGGTAGACTGTTGGTTTCTCATGAATTAATAACTTTCATTTTCATTAGGGAAATCCTGACTCTTCACATCTTTTACAAATTCAGCAACTGCTCCTGTAATTTCTGTATATAAATCAAGATATCTTCTTAAAAATTTCGGACTGAAACCTTTGTTCATTCCAACCATATCGTGGTATACTAAAACCTGTCCGTCACAGTGAGGGCCGGCTCCTATTCCGATTGTCGGGATAGAAATTGATTCTGTTACTTTCTTAGCAAGCTCAGCCGGAATTTTCTCCAGCACAACAGAAAAACATCCCAATTCTTCCAAAAGCAGGGCATCAGCAATCAGTTTTTCAGCTTCAGCTTCTTCTTTAGCTCTTACTTTATAGGTTCCGAATTTATAAATAGACTGTGGTGTCAATCCAAGATGTCCCATCACCGGAATTCCTGCATTGATAATTTTTTTAATAGATTTTGAGATTTCCTTACCTCCTTCAATTTTCACAGCATGTGCACCACCTTCTTTCATCATCCTAACCGCAGATTCCAATGCTTTTTCGGGATTACTCTGATAAGTTCCGAAAGGCAAATCCGCAACAACCAAAGCTCTGTCGGTTCCTCTCACAACACTTTGAGAATGATAAATCATCTGATCTAAAGTAATAGGCAGTGTTGTTTCAAAGCCTGCCATTACATTGGCTGCAGAATCCCCTATCAAAACCGCATCTATACCTCCTGCATCTACCATTTTTGCAGTCGTGAAATCGTACGCCGTCAGCATTGTTATTTTTTCCTTGTCGAATTTCATTTTACGCAAGGTTTCAGTGGTAACTTTTTTAATCTCAGAATGAACAGACATAATGTATCTATTTTTTTAAAGTTAAAAAGTCGGCCTTCAGCCGACTTAAAGTTTCGTATGATTTTTATAAAACTACGTGACCTAGTTTCATTAATTTGTCGTGGTTAAGAATCTTGATATTTCTCCCGTCTACTTCGATAAGACTATCTTGTTTAAACTCGGAAATCAAACGGATGGCGCTTTCTGTTGCCGTTCCGATAATGTTTGCAATTTCTTCTCTTGTTAAAGAAATCTTGATAAATCCTTCCGGATCTACCCCTAATTTTTGCTCAAGAAGCAATAATATTTCTGCTAGTCTTTCTCTCACTGTTTTCTGAGCCAGGAAAGTGATGGTGTTGGAAGACTCTCCTAATTCGTAAGAAATTTTTTGAAGCATCACAAATGAAAGCTGAGAATCAACCTCCAAGAGGTGCATGAAAACATCTGAAGGAAGGAAAGTACACTCAACATCTGTCATAGCTTCAGCTTTTGCCTGAAAATTCTCGCCACAAAGCAGAGCACGATACCCGATGATATCGCCTTCTTTTATAAATCTTAAAATCTGGTCTTTTCCAAAAGCTCCTGATTTAGATAGTTTAGCAGCACCTTTTTCCAAAACATATACTCCTTTTGGGATTTCTCCGTCTTCGAAAATGATGTCATGCTTTTGAAAACTCATTTTTTTCTTTGCGCTAATGTATTTCTCAAAATCTGCATTAGAAAGTCTTTCTTTGAATGATTTATCATTAAAAACTCTGGCAAATCTTTCTTCAATAGCGAGCTGTTGTTCCTGCGGCATTTTAATATGACATTTATCACAAAAATAGAACTTTTTAACTCGATAAACAAAAAAAATTGTTATAATTTTGTGCTTCAATAATTTATGAAGGTGAGCGAGAACTGTTTTCATTGTGGTCAAGGGATAGAAAAGGAACAAATTCTGTTTGACGAAAAAGTCTTTTGTTGCAACGGCTGCAAATCTGTCTACGAAATTCTGAATACCAATAATTTAAGTAATTTCTACGAACTGAATAAGAGAGCCGGAATTCGTCCAAGTGATGAAAACTCCACTCAGTTTGATTATTTAGACACTCCTGAAATTTTTGATAAGATCACCGATTTTTCGGAAGGAGGAACAAGTCTGGTCACATTCAAAATCCCGGTAATCCACTGTTCATCTTGCATTTGGCTATTGGAAAGCCTTCATACTTTAAATAAAAACATTAAGTATTCTCAGGTTAATTTCACCAGAAAGACCTTACAGATCTCTTTCAACCATAACGAATTAAAATTAAGCGAATTAGCTAACTTTTTAACCAATTTAGGATACAAACCTGTCATTAGCCTTGAAACGGCAGACAAAAACGTTGATCATCTCGACAAATCCCTATTGGTAAAATTTGCGATTGCAGCTTTTGCTTTTGGTAATGGGATGTTTTTAGCCTTCCCGGAATATGTAGGCGGAGAAGATTATTGGATGGATCATTACAAAGGTCTTTTCAGAACCCTGATGTGCCTTTTGGCCGTTCCTGTTGTATTCTATTCTGCGTCTGACTATTATAAATCGGCTTGGTATGGATTAAAAAATAAAATTGTCAACATTGATGTTCCTATCGTTTTGGGAATTATTGTTCTTTTCGGACGAAGTGTTTATGAGATCGTAACCGATTACGGACCTGGATATTTCGACACCTTATGTGGACTTTTATTCTTCATGCTTTTAGGTAAAATCTTTCAGAAAAGAACTTACAATGCTCTTTCCTATGATAGAGATTACAAATCTTTTTATCCCATTGCTGTAACGAAAGTTGATTTTGAAGGCAAACAGGATAATATTCTTCTTTCTGAAATAAAAATCGGTGACAGAATTTTGGTTAGAAACCAGGAAATCATTCCCGTTGATGCTATTCTAATTAACGGTGAAGGAAATATTGACAACAGCTTCATCACAGGAGAAAGTGCAACCATCAGTAAACAGCCCGGAGATAAAATTTTTGCCGGAGGAAAGCAGATTGGATCCTCTCTGGAACTGGAAGTCATAAAAAATGTCGACCAAAGTTATCTGACCCAGCTTTGGAATAAAGAAGCTTTTAAAAAGCACGAGACAGGTCTTGATACACTAACCAACAACATCAGTAAATATTTTACATTCATTATTTTAGGAATTGCATTACTCTCAGGAATTTACTGGGCAACTGTTGATTTGGAAAAAATGTTCCAGGTAATTTCTGCCATTCTAATCATCGCTTGTCCATGCGCACTTGCCTTATCCGCTCCATTCACTTTCGGACACATTATGAGGATTTTAGGTCGAAATAAATTCTATGTAAAAGATACCTTAACGATAGAAAAAATCGCAAAACTGGACACGATTGTTTTTGATAAAACAGGAACCATTACCCACAGAAAAAAATCGAATATCAAATATGAAGGTTCTGAGATTCAAGATTTTGATTTACAAAACATTAAAACCTTATTAAAGAATTCCAACCACCCGCTTTCAAAGTCTTTGTATGAATTTATTGAAATTAATGATGACTATTTCCCTGTTGAAAATTTCATGGAAATTTCCGGGAAAGGATATGAAGCGAACGTAAGAGGAAATATCTATAAAATCGGTTCAGCAAGCTATAACAATCAGGAGTCTAAAAATTTAGAGACCGCCGTTTATATCAGTAAAAATGATGAATTCTTAGGGAAGTTTATCTTCAAAAACGAATACCGACCGGGACTTGCCAATCTATTCAAAAAGCTTACAGGCTATAAAATCTTTATCTTAAGTGGTGATAATTCTTCTGAAGAGAGTCAGCTTAAAAAGCTGATTCCTAATTATCAGGGAATAGCATTCAACCAAAACCCTGAAGACAAACTGAATTATATCAAAACCTTACAGGATAAAAACCTAAAAGTAGCGATGCTGGGAGACGGACTGAATGATGCAGGAGCATTAAAACAAAGTAATGTAGGAATCGCCATTGCTGACGACACCAACAGCTTTACTCCATCTTCCGATGTGATCATGAATGGTGAAAAAGTGGTTACTTTAGACAAATACCTGAATGTATGCAAAGGTTCGATCACTATTGTGAAAATGACATTTATAATCAGTTTTCTTTATAATGTTATCGGTTTAAGTTACGCAGTTACAGGACATATGCATCCGCTTTTCGCTGCATTGATTATGCCTGCCAGTTCTATCACCGTGGTTTCGTTTACCACACTTTCGACCTGGATTTTAGGAAGAAAATATTTCAAAAAACAGGCGTAAAAGAGGCTTATTTAGACTGATTTTAAATTAACCAAAACCCGTATTTCGTGATGAATGTCATTATTTTTCACTAAATTTGAACCCCGAAAATAGGTTAATTTTGTTGTCAAATGGATATTCTATATTTAATGATCCTATGCAGTGTTTCTTTAGCTGCGATTTTCTTGGTCGTATTTATAGTGTATGCCAAAAAAGGGCAGTTTGAAGATGACGAATCTCCTGCTGTCAGAATTCTTTTTGATGATGAAGTCAAAGAAGAAGAAATTGGCAACAAAGAAACAGACAAAAAAGAAATAGGAAATAATAAAATTGAAGAAAAAAGTGAATAGTTGATATGGAGACACAAAAGTTTAGTTATGACAATAGCATTGTCCGTGCATTCCTCTACGCGACCATAGTATTTGGTCTTATTGGATTCACGTTCGGGCTTACGGCAGCATTAATGCTTTTCTACCCTGAACTTCCCGAATTTTTATTCGGAACAGATGACACAACAATTAAAAGTTTGGCATCGGGGAACATTCAAGGGTTAATAAACACTCATGGTGCGTTCGGATTTGGTAGAATCAGAATGTTGCACACAAACACAGTAATCTTTGCATTCGTATGTAATATCGTTTATACAGGTATTTATTACTCATTACAGAGATTATTAAAAACAAGAATGTACAGTGATACATTATCTTGGTTACATTTCTGGACTTGGCAGTTTATGATTGTTGCTACGTTCGTTACTTTCTTTATGGGGATCAACACCTCTAAAGAATATGCAGAACACGAATGGCCAATCGATATCTTAATTGCATTCTCTTGGATTATTTTCGGAGCCAATATGTTCTTAACTATTGCAAAAAGAAGAGTAAGACACCTGTATGTAGCGATTTGGTTCTACATCGGTACTTGGATTGCAGTAGCCATGCTTCACATCTTCAATAACCTGGAAGTTCCTTTATCTTTCACAGGATGGAAATCATATTCAGCGTATGCAGGGGTAAAAGATGCTATCGTACAATGGTGGTATGGTCACAATGCAGTAGCATTCGTATTGACAACTCCGGTTTTAGGTTTGATGTATTATTTCTTACCAAAAGCTGCAGATAGACCTGTTTTTTCTTATAAATTGTCTATTATTCACTTCTGGTCATTAATTTTCGTATATATCTGGGCTGGTCCTCACCACCTTCAATATACTGCACTTCCGGCTTGGGCACAGGCAGTGGGAACAGGCTTCTCAATTATGCTAATTGCACCATCTTGGGGAGGTATGCTAAATGGTCTTCTTACCTTAAGAGGAGCTTGGGATAAAGTAAGAGAAAATCCTATTCTAAAATTCTTCGTTGTAGCAGTTACTTGTTATGGTATGGCAACGTTCGAAGGTCCGCTTTTGGCAACTAAAAACATTAATAAAATTGGTCACTTCACAGACTGGGTAATTGGTCACGTACATTTGGGAGCACTTGGATGGAATGGTTTCATGGCATTCGGGGTTATCTACTACTTGGTTCCAATCATGTGGAGAACAAAAATTTGGTCTGTAAAATTAGCTAACTGGCATTTCTGGTTAGGAACTTTAGGAATTATTTTCTATGCAGTACCAATGTATATTTCAGGATTTACTCAGGGATTGATGTGGAAACAATTCAATCCGGACGGAACTTTATTGTGGAAAAACTGGTTGGATACCGTAACTGCAATTATTCCTTACTTTAAAATGAGATTCTTAGGAGGAGCATTCTATATTTCAGGAGCTATCCTAATGATTATAAACGTTGTTGCTACTGTAAGAAAAGGATCATTCCAGAAAGAAGTTCCTGCAGAGGCACCAGCTTTGGCCAACATCAGCAAAAACAGAAAAGAAGGAGAAGGAACTCACCTTTGGTTGGAAAGAACACCGGTATTATTAGGTATTCTATCTTTCATCACGATCTCAATTGGTAGTTCAGTGGAAATTATTCCTACGCTGTCTCTTAAGAAAAGTGTACCTACCATTTCTGCCGTGAAACCTTATTCTCCGCTAGAATTAGAAGGTAGAGATATTTATATCAGAGAAGGATGTAACGCTTGTCACTCACAGATGGTAAGACCATTCAGAGATGAGATCGTAAGATTCAACGGTAAAAACGGACAATACTCAAAAGCTGGAGAGTTTGTATATGACAGACCATTCCTTTGGGGATCGAAAAGAACAGGACCGGATTTACATAGAGAAGGAGGTAAAAACCCAAGTTCTTGGCACTATAAACATATGTATAACCCAAGATCTACGTCTGCAGGTTCTATCATGCCTCGTTACCCTTGGTTAATTGCTACAGATTTAGACAGATCTAAAATGGTCGCTAAAATGCAGCTTATGAAAGGAACATTTGATGTACCTTATACAAAAGCTGAAATTGATTCTGCAAACTCTTGGGCAGATAACCAGGCTAAGAAAATTGTAAAAGATATCTTCTCTGAAGCCAATGACCTGAAACAGGAATATGCAAAGAGACCTGATGTAAAACTGGAGAAAAAAGAAGTTGTAGCTCTTATCTCTTATTTACAAAGATTAGGTACAGATATTAAGACAACTGAAATTAAAACAGCAAGTAATAACTAAAATGTTAAAAAGTCTATGATTCCTCAGAACTTTAAAGATATATTATCCAATACAGAAAATGCTGGTTTTTACCAGACACTGGCTCTGATTTTCTTTATACTGTTCTTCGTAGCTTTGATCATATATGTTTTTAGCAGACCTAAAAAATATTACAAAGAAGAAGAAGAGGCTCCTCTGCAGGATGATGAAGATGATTTTAATTTAAAAAATTAAACTATTTATTATGAAACAAAGAACACCGGTTGTTGTAAACATTTTAATAATAATTGGACTTCTAATAGTTTTTTATTATTTGTTTGTACAAAGCTACTCGTTTTTAACGTCTCCTTATTTCTGGGGAACTGTAGTCATAAGTGCAATCTTGGCTTACATTCACAGTGCAATTGGAGATTTAATTGAAAATAATAAATTCAAAAAACTATCTGCAGAAGAAAAAGCAGCATACTTAGCAGAAAAGAAAATTCCTTTCTTGAGAAGAATGTATGATGCGGCTTTCAAAAAGCAATCTGATACAGAAGAAAAAGATATCCTTATCGACCACGGTTTCGACGGAATCATGGAGTTGGATAATCAATTACCAAAATGGTGGGTAGGTTTATTCTATTTTGGGACTGCTTTTTGTATTGTATATGTTGCAGCATTCTCTTTTACCGATTTCGCTCACCCGTTAAGCGAATATGAAAAAGAATATAAAGAGCAAATGGCAGCTATTGAAATTTATAATGCAAGCCAGCCTCCAGTAACGATTGAGACAGCAAAATATTCAGCTGATAATATTGCAGAAGGTAAAGAATTATTCAAAACCAACTGTGCATCTTGTCACAAAGAAGATGGTAGTGGTGGTATCGGGCCGAACCTGACAGATAACTTCTGGATCAACCAGCCGGAGAAAACATTATTCAAAAACGTTTTCCATATGGACTGGAACGGTTCTCCTAACAACCCTACGATGAGACCATTCGGTAAAAACGGAGAAGTTTCTGGTGCTGAAATTGAAAAGATTGCAGCGTATGTATATCACATCAATCAGGAAATGCCTCCAGTAACACCTGCTCAGGGTGGAGCTGCTCCTCAGGGAACAGAAGCTCACTGGGAAAAAGAATAATTTTAAAAAAAATTAAGTCATATGAAAAACATAATTGGTTATTAGAATAAAATAGTAACGAATTATGTTTTTCTTTTTTTAAATATATTATACAATGTCAGAAATAGAAGAAATAGAAGCAAGAGGAGGACAAGGACAGGTACTCGATCCCGAAACTTATAGAGACTCTATTGGCACCATGGAACAATCGGGAAAAAGAAAATGGGTCTTCCCGAGAAAACCAAAAGGAAAATATACCAACTACAGAAATATTGTAAGCTATATTTTGCTTATTATTTATTTTACGGTCCCATTTATTAAGATTAATGGTAATCCTTTAATCCTATTTAACGTTATTGACAGGGAGTTTTTCATTTTTGGACAGCCTTTCTATCCTCAGGACTTTTTCATTCTTACATTAGGAGCTATTACATCCCTTATTTTCATTATTGTATTTACGATTGCATTCGGAAGAATTTTCTGCGGGTGGATATGTCCTCAGACAATTTTTATGGAATCTATATTTCGTAAAATAGATTATCTGATTGAAGGAGACAGAAATAAGCAGATGAAACTGGACCGCCAGGAATGGAACGCCGAAAAAATCTGGAAGAGAAGTTTGAAATGGACGGTGTTTATTATTATCTCTTTAATTATTACTCACTTTATGTTCATGTATATCGTAGGGTATAAGGAAGTATTTAACATCGTATCACAAGGTCCGTTTGCCCACCCTACCAACTTCATGGTAATGATTCTGTTTACTGCAGCATTTTATTTTGTATTTGCTTGGTTCAGAGAGCAGGTTTGTACGTTGGTTTGCCCTTACGGAAGACTTCAGGGAGTCTTGATTGATAAAGATACCATCAATGTATTCTATGATTTCAAACGTGGAGAAAACAGATCTAAATGGAGAAAAGGTGAAGACAGAAAAGCGGCAGGAAAAGGAGATTGTATAGATTGTCACCAATGTGTCGTTGTTTGTCCTACTGGGATTGACATCAGAGACGGACAACAGCTGGAATGTGTAAACTGTACCGCTTGCATTGATGCTTGTGATGAAGTGATGGAAAAAGTAGGTCTGCCAAAAGGATTGATCAGATATGCTTCAGAAAACGAAATCGAAAAAGAAACTCCATTTAAGTTTACCGGAAGAATGAAAGGTTTTGCCATTCTTCTCTTAGTACTTGTAGGGTTCTTAGGCTACCTATTATCCAGCCGTGGAGAAATGGAAGCCAAATTCATCAAACCTGCAGGAAGTACATTCTTTGTAAGAGACGGAAAAATTACCAATACTTATAATTATACATTCTTAAATAAAACGAATGATAAAAAAGTGGTAACGATAAAAGTAATTGAACCAAAACATGGAGAAATTATTTACAGTGCTTCAAGCAAGATTACAGTAGAAAGAGATAAGATCTCAAAAGGGACAATCAATATCAGTTTTCCGGAGAATGAAATGAAATTATCTAAACAAAATATTACGATAGGCGTTTATGATATGAAAGGTAAGCTTGTTGATTCTTATCAGACGTATTTTGAAGGACCTTTTAAATTACAATTTTAATTTTTAGTATGAAAAACTTTAGTTGGGGACACGGTATTGTAATTGCATTGGCTGCATTCATTATTTTTATTTTATCAATGATGTTTCTTTTTACCAACGGGCAGAAAAATTCTGAAATGGTGACAGATAATTATTATGAAGAAGAGCTGAAATACCAAGATGTAATTGATGCTAAAAAAAGAGCCGATGATTTGCAGGAAAAACCTGTATATAAGCAAGATAAATCAGGAATTACAATTTCTTTTCCTAAAGATTATGATAATTCCAATACTACGGTAAAATTTGTTTTAAACAGAACCGACGATCAGAATTTAGATATACATAAAGCTGTACAACTTGATGCCAATAAATCTTTTACCATTCCTAGTCAGGTTTTAAGACTTGGAAATTATACGTTGAGATTGACCTGGACCAAAGACAAGACAGACTACAGAATGGACTATGATGTGATATGGAAATAGCACTTATTGTATCGGCAATCGGCTTAGGCTTCGCATCCGGTTTTCATTGCATCGGAATGTGTGGACCTATTGCTTTGTCGATGGGATTAACTAAAAAACAGGCCACCAATTATTACCTTCAAAATCTGACGTACCAATTCGGAAGAATATTCACTTATTCTCTTTTGGGTGCTATCTTGGGAATTATTGGTGAAGGATTTGAAATGGCCGGTTTTCAAAAATACTTAACCATTTTAGTGGGAGTTTTATTGATTATCATGGCTTTATTTTCTTTCGGAGGGAAAGATTTTGCCTCCAAGATTCCTTTCTTTTCTAAATTCCTGTTTTCTGTAAAATCGAATTTAGGAAAGCTTCTTCAGAAGGCAGATTACCGTTCCAGATTTACTACAGGCATTCTCAATGGTTTTTTACCTTGCGGAATGGTTTATATGGCATTAACAGCGAGCCTGGCAAGTGGAGGAATCTGGCAGGGCGCTTTATATATGTCTTTATTTGGACTGGGAACCCTTCCGTTTATGTTTGCTATAGTTTTAGTAGGAAATCTCATGAACCAAGCTTTCAGAGTGAAAGTTTTAAAAGTAATTCCTGTCGTGATGATTGTTTTAGGAGGATTATTCATTCTTCGTGGGTTGGAACTCGGAATTCCTTATATCTCACCGCCTGCAGCAGCTATGACCGTTTCCAAGGATAATCAGGGAGACTGTCATTTACCTGGAGATCACAGCACCCATAATCACAACAATACAAATTGTCATTAATCTATATTAAATCAACACCTATGAAAAAGATTTTATTTTTACTTCTTATCAGCCTTTTTGCCCTACAATCCTGTACGGTAAACTCGGAAATTGTATTTCATAAAGATGCAGCCTCTACAGCATTGATGGATATTGATATGAAAGATGCTATGGCTATGTTCAAATCTATGATGCCGGATTCTGTAAAAAATGATAAAAAAGAACTTGCAGAACTGGAAAAACTTCCAAAAACATGGACAAGTCTTTATGAAATGGAAAAAAAGGAAGGAAAATTAAAAACAACCAATCCGGATTCCATCAGAATCATGAAAAAAGTATTCATGAAATCTAATTTTGATAAAGATGAACTTGCAGGTTTCTCTATGAAGATGGATCACTTTACAAAAGCAGATTACAATACGATAGGCAATATGTCTAAAAACGAAAAACTTCCTATCGATCAGATGGCTTTAAATATGTGGGATGGAAAAACTCTTACCATAGATACTGAGAATTTAAATATCAACGGCTTTAAAGATATTCTTTCAGGAAAAGGGCTTCCGGGAGAAGATGATACTACAGCTGAATCCGCCTCATCTATGATGAAAATGATGCTGAAGAAAATGAGTACAACCATAAAATTTGAAAACAAGATAAAGTCTATCTCAGGAAAGCATGACTGGATCAGCAAAATAGATGATCATACCGTACGGGTCGATTACAATCTGGATGAAATGTTCGGAGACTCCAAAAAACCACTTAAAAATTCAGATAAGAAAATCGTTATCGTTACTGAATAAAAAATAAACAAACCCACCAGAAAAATCCGGTGGGTTTTTATATAAAATATAGTCTGATTAGTTAATCAAATCGAATCTTGCATATTCAGCAATCTTCTTGGGAAGTTTAATTCCTTCCGCTGTCTGGTTATTCTCAAGCAAAGCAGCCATAATTCTTGGTAATGCCATTGCAGAGCCATTTAAGGTATGAACCAGCTGAGATTTACCATCTGCTTTGTAACGGCATTTCAATCTGTTGGCTTGGAAAGTTTCAAAGTTAGAAACAGAGCTTACCTCCAACCACATTTCCTGAGCAGCACTCCACACTTCGAAATCATACGTCATTGCAGAAGCAAAGCCAGTATCTCCACCGCAAAGTCTTAATACTCTGTAAGGAAGCTCAAGATCTGTTAAAATCTCTTTGATATGTTCTACCATTTCTTCCAGAACAGCATAAGAATTCTCCGGTTTTTCAATTCTTACGATTTCCACCTTTTCAAACTGGTGAAGACGGTTCAGTCCTCTTACATGTGCTCCGTAACTTCCCGCTTCTCTTCTGTAACACTGAGAGAAAGCGGTATTTTTGATAGGAAGATCTTTTTCGTCCAACAACACATCACGGTACAAATTCGTTACCGGAACTTCAGCTGTAGGAATCAAATACAAATCGTCCGCTCCAACGTGGTACATCTGGCCCTCTTTATCCGGCAACTGCCCTGTTCCGTATCCGGAAGCTTCATTCACAACGTGAGGCGGATTTACTTCCATATATCCTTTCTCAATATTCTTATCTAAAAAATACTGAACCAAAGCTCTTTGCAATCTCGCTCCTTTTCCTAAATACACAGGAAATCCTGCTCCGGCAATTTTTACTCCCAATTCAAAATCGATAAGGTTGTATTTTTTAGCCAGTTCCCAGTGAGGAATTGCTCCTTCACCTAATCCTTCCACATCATGAGACTGATAGATAATTTCGTTATCATCTGCAGAAGCACCATTTTTCACCAATTCATTCGGGATGTTAGGAATCTGGTATAAAATATCCAGTAAAGCTTTTTCTTTTACATCCAATTGAGATTTCAATTCCGACGTCGACTCTTTATATTGTGCTGTTTTAGATTTTGCAGATTCAGCTTCTTCTTTTTTCCCTTCTTTCATTAACATTCCGATTTCTTTGGAGATTTTGTTAATTTCGGAAAGCTGGGAATCTAGTTCAAACTGAATTTTTTTTCTTTCTTCGTCAGTAGCAATAGCCTCGTCTACCAACTCAAGATTCTTGAATTGTCTTTTCTTAAGACCTTCTAAAACGCGTTCTTTGTTGTCGCGCAAAAAATTGACTTGTAACATAAAAGTTTAATGTTTAAAAGTTTTAGGTTTAAGGTTGAGTTACTTAAAACTTTGAACCCCGAACTTTGAACTGTTCGTGCAAATTTAAGATTATTTTATGATTGTCACCACATTCGGTTCATCAGACGTTTTCGAGAACTTTAAAACTTTGTTGTAATAAACTTTCGAAACCTCAAAAACAGAAGGGCTCATTCTGTAGTAAATTTCCAGGGTATCAATATCTACAGGTGCGTTCTGAGTATCCGATATTTTTTTGATCAGAGAAACCTGAATTTCCGACCGGTAAATTTTGTTGTCAGGATCAGTTCCATCATAAAGCTGTCTTGTTGCTCCGTCTGTATATTCTGCATAGTAAGTAGAGTCGGCAAGCATTTTACGACTGAAATTTACATTGGCTATATCAGTATCTGCCAATTCATCATTCCAGGAAACTCCTGTAAAAGAACCCACTTTTATAGGATTTAACAGATCTTTACCCGAGGAATCCTTTATATACAGATTAAAAACCTGGTCAATTTTCTGTAAAGATTCTTCATCACTTCTACAGCTTAGAAGCGTCAATAAAACAACTGTTATCCCCCAAAAAGATTTCTTCATACTGCAAAGGTAAAATATTAATTTTTAGTCTCCTTACAGATTTTCAAAATATTTCTGATACCACAGCTCAAAGGTTACAAGCTGCCAGATCTTTACACAATCGTAGACATCGTTTTGATTTTGCCACCATTCATCAATAATTTCAGCATTGAAAAAGTTTCTTTTTTTAAGACTTTCCAAATGTGTATTAATAAAATCTCTTACCCGGCTTTCATTTTTGATAAAATTATATAACGGAAATGAAAAACCTCTTTTAGGCATTTTCAAAACCTCTCCAGGAACGTATTTTTCCGCAACTTTTCGCAGTAATGGCTTATTCTGAATCCCGTTATATCTCAGATATTCAGGAATCGAAGCAACACAATCAATCAAGTCATTACTTAAATATGGATAACGAAACTCCACTCCATATTTCATGGCACTCAGATCATCCCTGAAAACATGATGTGAAGAAAGCGAATATTTCATGTCATATTCAAAATATCCTTTATAATCTTTAGTTTCACGTAGATGATATTGCTTAAGATCTGAATTAATATTTTTAAAAATACTAGATTTAAAAACCGATTTTGCCTCAGAAGGTTTCATTCCTACCTGACTTTGTCTAAAGAAATCAAACATTACATCCTGAGAAAAGTAATTTTTTATTTTTTTTGAAAACTGGTCCTTGGAAACCATAAAATGCCTTACAAAATTGAAATTTCTTAGAAAAAGCCATTTATTCAGCTTTAAAGAGTGAGAATATCCCGCAAAAAGTTCATCTGCTCCATTTCCGCTTAACACAACTTTGAATCCTAATTTTTTAGCATATTCAGCTGCATTTGTTAATACTTCTAAACTGCTGTAAGGTTCTTCAAAATGCTGAATATTTTCCTTTAACTCTGCTAAAACTTCTTCATCACTCACACTTTTAATATGATGTGGAATTTCAAGAGTATGGGCAACCAAAGACGCATTTTTCACTTCTTCTTCCGAAAATTTGTAGGAAATGGTAAAAGCATTAATATCCTTTTTAAAAGGTTTTGATTTTGAAGTAATCAAGGTAGAATCAATTCCTCCACTCATCATACTGGCAACGGGAACATCGGCATGAAGCTGTTCAGAAACACTTTCAGCGAGTAAAAGATCTATTTTTTCCACAGCCTCCTGTTCCGAAATCGTTGAATTTGATTGTAGGGAAAGTTCCCAGAATTTTTCTTTAATAATTTCCTGATTCTTAAGATCAATGCTCATAAAAAAACCCGGCTCCAATGAAAAAATATCTTTAAAACAGGTTTCGGGAGCTAATGTCGTTTGAAAAAGGAAGTTGGTGTAGACTCCATTCCAATTGATTTCAGGTTTTATAAATTCGTTTTTCAGAATGGCTTTAATCTCTGAAGCCCAAATCAATCCGTTTTCATTCCTGGAATAAAATAAAGGCTTTAGACCTATTCTATCTCTGCCCAGAATAATTTTTTGCCGCTCCAGATCAACAATACAGATTGCAAACATTCCGTCAAGCTTTACAAACATTGAGATTCCCCATTCTTGATAGGATTTGAGAATAACTTCCGTATCAGATTGGCTTTGAAAATGATATCCTAAAACTTCAAGCTCTTTTCTGAGTTTTTTAAAATTATAAATTTCCCCGTTGAAGGTGATTACTATTTTTTCATCCTCAGAAAGCATCGGTTGATGCCCTTTTTCAGAAAGATCAAGGATGGATAGTCTTCTGAAACCTAAAGCTATTATTGAGTGTTCTTCCTGCAAAATCGGAAATCCTTCTTTGATCTTTTCCGTAGAGTCATTTCCGGAAAAATTTCTGCCATCAACACCGTCGGAAAGCCAGAATCCTTCATCATCGGGACCGCGATGTCTGATCGACTGATTCATCTCTGTAATATTTTTAGAGGAAATATTTCTATGAAATGAATAATAACCGGAAATTCCGCACATACTTCTGATTTTGTTGGGTAAAAATAAGCAAAACGCCTGATTTTCTAAAGTAAAAGAGATTTACTTTTTCATCAATTTTTCTTTGGCTAAACGGAGATCTTCTTTGGTAATCAGATAATCCTGAATACGAAAATCAGTAGAACGGTAAAATTTTAGAAACAGCAATAAAGCCGAAACTGAATAGGATAAAGTCATCACTATACAAGCGCCCAAAATTCCGTATTTAGGTATCAACAGGAAAGAAAAAACAAGGGTAATCGCCAAACCGACAATTGATTTTATATTCAGAATTTTCAGTTCTTTTATTCCTGAAAAATAATAACCTATCATATCACTGATGGCAATCGCCAGGATTCCCGGAGATAGAAGCAGCATGATTTCTTTTGTACCCCTGAAAGCTCTTCCGAAAATCATTTCATAAAGCGATCCCGGAATGATAATAATCCCTAATAAAAAGATCAGCATCAGTAAAAAAGAAAGTTTCAGTGAAGATTTTGTTTTAAGAATAGATTCTTCCCTGCTTTTGCTGTTGACGACATCTGAGTACAGAATCACTGCAATACTCCTTGTGATCGTCCAAATCGCTTCTGAAAAAGTGATTCCTATTGAAAAAACACCAACGCTTCCAATCCCGTCAAAATATTCAAGAAAGTAAAAAGAAAGCCTGTAATTCAAAAACTGAATAAAAGCACTGAGCTGGGTTTTCCAACCATACTCAAACATGCTTTTGAATACATTTTTAGATAAGGAAATATCTGAAATTTTACATTCTCTAATAACCTGAAAAAAGCTCGTCAAAAATAAAAGTGCAAGACAGCAAATCTGTGCTCCAAAATAAACGGAAACGTCTTTCTGCTGTAAGATATAAATAAAAACACCAATAAAAAGAATATGAACAAGCTGCTGTAGAACTGTATAGACATTAAATAATCTAATATTCTGTTTTCCAATAAACAGATTAACATTTACGGATAAAAGTGCTGAAAAAACTGAAATCCCAATTAAATACATCAAATATTTAGCCTGAATATCTGCAAAACTAAATATGACAGGAATTAAAATACCCATAGTAACCGACCAGATATATGAGTATATTAAAATTTGTTCGGTTTTAAATTTTGAAGCAAAATAAGAAGTGCTGCTTCCTGCAAAAATACTGCTGAAAAAACTTACGATAGCCGCATTGGCAATCACAATAGAAATCGTTCCTTTTCCTTCACTTCCCCACATATTGGTAGAGAAAATCACCAATCCAAAACTGAGGATCAGAATAAGAAAACGTGAAATAAAAGTTTTGACAACTTTGAGTTGCATGGCAATTATTTAATAGGCTTTTTTACAAAATCAACGAAGGAATTCCGAATTACACCCCAATTGTATTGTTGTTCAAACGCTTTCCGAGCCTGAATTGCATGTGAATAATAATATTCCGGGTTTCGGATGTAATTTACAATTAAATCCGAAATAATTTCAGCATTTCTCGGATCCACAAGCTTCCCGAATCCTGACACATCCATATGCTCCCGGATTCCTTTAAGATCTGAATATATTACAGGTTTTCCGGCTCCTATGTAGTAAAATAATTTTATCGGTAAAGAGTGATTGTTTTCAAAATTGAGTTCACGAAGATCAAAACAGATGTCTGCATCCACAAAAGCTTCTGTAAAATGCTCAAATGATGTCGGTTTTCGGATCTCAATATGTTCAAAATTATATTCACTAAGCAGATTTTTAAAATAAGCCTCATCACTTTCCTTTCTCGCAGCTCCTACAATGAGTAATTTTATGATGGTTTCCGGCATCTTTTTCCTTAAAATATCTACAGCTTTAAAAAAATTACCGATTCCTTTGTCTTCTGATAGTGCTCCGGTATAGCAAAGCGTTATTTTATCTGAAGTAAGCTTTTTCGGATTGGATACAACATATTTTTTATCCGGATAATAAGGAAGAATCATGCTTTTCTTAAATGGAAAAAAGTAAGCCAGAGGAAACTTCTTTGTCTCTTCACCAAAAATAAAATAGGTGCTTAAAAAACCTGCATATAACTGAACCAGAAAAAATTTTGCAGCATGAAATATCTTTGCAGGATATGAATAATTTTCAAGCATTGACATAGAAGGGTACCATTCGGTTATATCATAAATGATACTTGTTTTTTTCTTTTTTTGGTATTGTTTTGCAGCAAAAACGGCAACAGGTTCTGAACAGATAATACAATCCGGCTGAAACGAGCTGCAAATCTTTT
Source organism: Chryseobacterium sp. Y16C (assembly GCF_022488405.1). Taxonomy (NCBI): domain Bacteria; kingdom Pseudomonadati; phylum Bacteroidota; class Flavobacteriia; order Flavobacteriales; family Weeksellaceae; genus Chryseobacterium; species Chryseobacterium sp. Y16C. The sequence continues at coordinate 3,594,580 of NZ_CP092711.1, read as the reverse complement.
TAAAAGTTTCAATTTTCTCCTGTACTGTTTTTTCCAGAATGGGATACGATTCTATCTGAATTCCATCTACATTTCCCTGAAAATCTGAACTAAGGCTGCTTATTTTAACTTCAAACCCTTCTTCAGCAAGCGTTTTTGCCTGATGAAAAAAAATTCTGTCATCATCAAAATGATGTGCAGTCGTTAAAAAAAGTACTTTTTGCATTCAGAGAGCATGTTACTAAGAAAATTTCCTCAGAAGTTCCAAACAAAAAGAAACCTCGGAGGAAATCCAAATATTTTAAAAATTTATTTTATAGAAGCAGCCCAACTTTTCTCTAGCGGCAATAAAAAATGGCTTAAGAAATCAAGATAGGTATTTTTAGAAAAATCGAACACCTGAATATCTTTGGAAATTTCGCCGTTTCTCAGTTTAGATTTAAAATCCATCAATTTCAAAGTTTTCACTTCTCCGTTTTCAACAAAGCTTGCTTTCATTCTGTCGAACAAGCCCAGTTGATATTCTTCATCAATTTCTCTCATGATCTTTCCTAACGCATCAATACTGCATCCGGAAGCCATTTCTTTTTCTTCATCTACACAAATAATGATAAACTGGTTTTTCTCAATTTTAAAAGAGGAAGAAAGCGGTTTCCCGTGTGCTGCCCAAGTTGCTAAAAAGTCGTAGAGCTTTTCTGTAATTGTTTTAGCTTCTTTGGTTGTAAATGGTCTTGATGCCGGATATATAATAACTCTGTAGTCGCTAGTTTCTACAATATTAGATTCTTCAATTTTCATTTCCAATAAATTTAAAGAGTAAAATTACGCAATTTTCCTGAGTTGAAAACCATTGTATTTTTTACTTACAGCATAACACAACATCAAAAAAAGCATCAGAAGATAGCCAAAGAAAAACCTGCTTTCCGCTGAAGCCGGAAAAAACATGAATTTCAAATAAATATTGGCAAAAATGAATACTGAAAATATCCTTATCCAAAGATCTTTTGAAATATAATAAATCAACCCCATAATAAAAAATACAGCTAAAGATATTTTCTTGAAATTTATTAGTTTAAAAAAAAGAAAATGCAAGTAATAACTGAATGTGAAATTAGCAGGCTGAGCTGAAATCAAAGGTCTCCGATCTATGAATGTATCATAAAATACATCTTTCCAACCCGGGAAATGATAATATTTGATAATAAAGAGATATAAAGCCAAAAAGAAGATGCCCTGCAAGATATAATTAAGATCTATTTTCCTGTTTTCTGAAAAATAGGTGAATCCAAAAGATGCGACTAAATAGGTAAGAGCAAAAACAATATAGTCCGGACGGATAAGTATGAGGCATAAGAGCACTAAAAACATTTTCCATCTTTCCCATTTTCTTAATAATCCCATCATAAATATGAGCAGAAAAAGCAGGGAAAACATATCCGGAACAGGAGTGTTAGATAAAGCTCGCATAGGAGGCAATATTAGTATTCCTATAGTGAGTAAAACGAATAAAATATTTTTTCCGGGAAAAAGTATACTAAATAGAAAAAAAAGAATTAAGCCCGATAAAAAGTAAGAGATAATACTAACCAGCAGAACGGAATGAGGCGGTGAAAAGCCTAACTTGTATAAAAACAGAACGACAATGTTATATCCTATTTTTATTTGATAGTAGGGTAATTGCTCTGAAAAAGCATTCGCATCTTGTTTGAAAAACTGTACGGCTTTATTGGGCTGAACAAGTCCGGAAATATCTTTGAATTGATAAGGAGAGGCCTCTTTTCGTATGGAAGTATAAGTATATTGATGGACTTTCTCTGGGGATGCAGGATATTCTCTCTGAAAAAGGCATCCAATGTAACCAGGCATATCCCAGTCATAAACTCGGTTTTTATAGCTCCAGTAACTTAAGAGAAAAACCAAAATTAAAGTAATTAGGAAAGAAATTTTCCATTTTAAATCAAACCCTTTCTTTCCTAACAACTTCACTTAAATAGTATTGATTAAAGATCTTCTGCTTCCGCCAGAAGTTCCACAATATCTTTTACAGCAACTTCTGTATTTTTATTGAAATGCTTTACACCGTCTGTCATCATTGTATTACAGAACGGACAGCCTGTAGCGATTACTTTAGGCTCGAATGATAAAGCTTCTTCGGTTCTTTCGATATTGATGTCTTTATTCCCTTTTTCCGGTTCTTTAAACATCTGTGCTCCTCCTGCTCCACAACATAGTCCGTTGGTTTTACAACGCTTCATTTCTACAAGTTCGGCATCCAGCTTTTCTAAAAGCATTCTTGGCGCTTCATACTCACCATTGGCTCTTCCCAAATAGCAAGGATCATGGAAAGTGATTTTCTTTCCTTTGAAAGCTCCCCCTTCAATCTTCAAACGACCTTCTTCCATTAAGGTTTTAAGGAACTGCGTATGATGTACCACTTCATAATTTCCCCCTAAACTTGGATATTCATTTTTTAACGTATTGAAACAATGCGGACAAGCTGTTACAATTTTTTTTACCTCGTAAGCATTCAACACCTCAATGTTCGTTAATGCCATCATCTGAAAAACAAACTCATTTCCGGCACGTTTTGCAGGATCACCTGTGCAGCTTTCCTCCTGTCCTAAAACAGCAAATTCCACTCCTATTTTATTAAGGATCTTACAGAATGCTTTTGTTATTTTTTTGGCTCTGTCGTCAAAACTTCCGGCACACCCCACCCAGAAAAGAACTTCTGGAGATTTGCCTTCCATTGCGTATTCAGCCATTGTTTTTATTGCGAAATCCATAGTAGTTTCAAATTTATCAATCTATAACAGTGCAACAGTTTACGAATGATGTCACATCGTTACATTTTACATTGTTCAATTAATTAATCATTTGCCCAGTTCAGACGGTCTGCCTGATTGTACTGCCAAGGAGCGGCATTGTTTTCCACATTCGTCATCATCAGATTCAGCTCCTGTGGTGCGGCAGACTGCTCCATCACCAGGAATCTTCTCATTTCAAAAATAATGGAAAGCGGATCCAATAGAACCGGACAGGCTTCAGTACATGCATTACACGTCGTACACGCCCAAAGTTCTTCTTTTGTAATATAATCGTTCAGCAATTTTTTCCCGTCATCTACAAAGCTTCCGTTCTTATCGATATTTCTGCCGACTTCTTCAAGACGGTCTCTTGTTTTCATTAAAATCAACCTTGGAGAAAGTTTTTTCCCTGTAATATTTGCAGGACAAACTGAAGTACAACGACCACATTCTGTACATGAATAGGCATTTAACAGCTGAACCTGGTTCAAATCAAAGACATCTTCTGCCCCGAATTTTGAAGGAACTTCTGCTTCTCCTTCAGCCGGAGCTGCGTATGGATCTGCATTAGGATCCATCATGAGTTTAATCTCCTTGGTAACAGATTCCAGATTATTAAACTTTCCTTTCTTCTCCAAATTCGCATACCAAGTACTTGGGAAAGCCAAAATAATATGCAGATGTTTAGAGTAATAAAGGTAATTCATAAAGAATAAAATCCCTACAAAGTGGAACCACCAAGCCGCTTTTTCTGTGAAGAACAAGAATCCATCACTAAAGTTGCTGAAGATAGGCGCTAAGAATGTTGAACTAATCGGGAAACTTCCATGTTCAGGAAGTAAACCTCTTTGCTGAAGAACCCAATCCGCCGTATTCATTTTAAAGAAAGCCATCATTAAGGCAAACTCAATAATCAGGATCCAGTTGGCATCATGCTTTGGCCATCCGAAAAGTTCTTTCATGGTCAATCTTTTTACTCCGTAAAAATTTCTACGGATAAAGAATATCACCACCCCAATTACCACTAAAAGTGCTAAAACTTCTAATGTAGCTGTGAAGAAATTGTAAAAACCATGTCCGAATACAGATGAAAGAAACCGATGGGTTCCGAATAATCCGTCTACAATAATTTCAATAAGTTCAATATTAATGATAATGAAACCTACATACACGAAAATGTGTAAAATACCTGCAATAGGTCTTTTTACCATTTTGCTTTGCCCCATTGCCACACGAGCCATGGTTTCCCAGCGTTCCCCTTTTCTGTCGGTTCTGTTGATCTCTTTTCCTAATCTGATGTTTCTATATATCTTTTGCAGACTTTTTGCAAACAGCCCGAAACCTGCAACTAATAAAATCAGAAAAATAATATTATCGATATATTGCATGGCTTAAGTTTTAGTTTTTATTATTCTTTCCGAACACTGAGAAATTGATGTATCTTTTCGGATTTGCTTTCATATCTTCGATTAAAGCATTCAGGTTGGTAGAAGCAGAATTCAGATTGTTATACAACTGCTCGTCTTTCATCAGTTTACCTAAACTTCCCTGCCCTCTGTCAATTCCACCGATTACCTGATTCAATTGCCCAACTGTAGCATCTAAGTTTGCAATAGTAGCATTCAACTTTTTAGTATCGATACTTTCCGCAAGATTTCCATATTTATCCAAAGTCGTTTTACCGCTTTGCATCGTCAGACTTGCCTCATCTAAAACTTTTTGAAGCTTAGGATCGTTATGCCCTACCAGATTATTAACACTTCCAGCCGTAGTCTGTAATGCACCTACCGTTTTATTAAGATTTGACAATAAGGCTCTGATTTCAGCTCTGTTTTGATCGTCAACAATTTTATTGGCATTTGACATTAAAGAATCAACTCTGTACAAAACAGTTTGCAGCTGATCTTTTACTGGTCCTACCTGAGAAGAAAGGCTTCCCATCATTCCCAATTTGAAAGCTCCTTTCAGCGTATCTCCGTCTTTAGCAGTAGGTCCGCCATATACCAAATTCACTCTCATTTCTTTTCCGGACATTAAACCCGGTTCAAAGATTTCAAGAGTAGAGTTTTTTGAAAATTCAAAATTATTGTCTACTGTAATTTTAACAATAAAATTAATCTGACCTGTTTTTGATGTTTGAGGTATAATCTTAACCACCTGTCCCACTTTCAAACCATTAATGGACACGGGAGAAGATTGAGCTAAACCTTCTACATTATCATATTTTGCGTAAAATATATTATCGGTAGTAAAAAGGCTTCTGCCTTTCATGAATTGAAACAATACGACAAAGCCTACGATAGCTAAAAGCGCAATAACACCTGCTTTTAATTCTTTACTGAACTTCACTTGCTAATTTTTTCTAATGAGCAAATATACTACATTTTAAATTAATCTTTTCTTTTATTACTCTGCTTTAAATACAAAAAAAGACGGCAACAATTGCCGTCTTTATATTTTTATAGAGGAGTCTTTTTATTGTTGAGCCCCTACTTTATTCCAGATTTCAATTCTGTAATCTTCGATATCAGCATTGTCCTGTAAGCTCTTCATCCACCCCTGTCCGAACATTCCTGCATTTCTCTGAGTTACAGATTCTGTAAACTGCTTAAGATCTCCAGGTTGTTTGTTTACGGTTTCGTTCTTTTTAATTAAAACATAAACTCCTGTTCCTCCTTCAATCGGATTAGAAATCTTTCCTTTTGCAACTCCAAATGCAGCTCCTGCCACTTTGGGTTCCATAGCTCCAGCTACCGAAGGGCTTAAAAGATTCACCTGAGCAGATTGTTTTGTTGTTCCGAATTGCTTAGCAATCTGATCTAAATTACCTGCTTTACCGATTTTCTCAGCAATTTGTTTTGCAGCCAATTTATTTTTAACAACCACTTCAATCTGATCTCTTACTGATTCAGGATCAGCAAGACCTTTCTCTTGTTTCCCGTTTAGGTAAACAACAATTTTATCTCCTGTTCCGTCTACTGTAAAGAATTCTGTATCTCCTTTTTCTCTTTTCTTATCAAAAGCCCAAGCTAAGATATCTGCATCCTTGTCAGTACCCAATCCCTGAAGCTGACCGTCAAATCTTTTTGCCTGCTTAGGATTAGAGAATTGATAGTTTCCTTTTTTAGCAATATTCACAAAATCATTGAATGATTTCCCTTGTACCTGCTGGATAAATCTTCTTGCATTCTTATCTGTTTGTGCTTCTGTAGCATCAGACGGCTTAATAACTTTTACCAGGTTGGCAACTTTGTAACCCATTGCTCCAGCCTTTTTATCTTCAATATTGATGATATGATATCCAAACTGAGTTTCAACAACTCCTGTTGCACCTTTAGGATTCTCTGCTAAATATTTTAAGAATTCAGGAACAAAAGGTGTTTCCGGTGTAGTCCACCCTAAGCTTCCTCCCTGAGCTGCTGAACTTGGATCATTAGATAGTTTAAGGAACTCCGTAAATTTAGCAGGATTTGCTTTTACAATTGCTCCGATAGAATCAGCCAATTTTTTAGCTTCTTCTTTAGATCTTTTCACATCCTGACCTGCAGGACTTCCTTTGAAAGCAATAAGAATATGTCTTGATAATGTAGAATCTGAAGTCTTTTTACCTAAAAGTTTAGACACTACATAAGCTCCCTGCTCCTTGTACGGGCCAAAAGTCTGTCCAACTGCAGCAGTAGCAATCTGCCCCTGAATGGTCGGAGGCAATTGATTCGGACTTACATACTTATCATTAAACGGAGCATCAGAATTAGCCATTACAAACATAGAATCGTTCTTCGTGTTTTGGAAGTTTTCAGTTCCTCCGCTTGCATCTGTACCTCCTGCAAATAATTTTGTAATTTCTTTCTGAGTTGCTGCATCATCCGCTGCACTTGGTTGTGAAGGGAAAAATACTACCCCTAAGTTTCTGCTAGGCTCAGCTTTAAACATTACAGGGTGTTGTTTGATATAATTAGCTAAATCTTCTGTCGTTACATTAATTTTAGTCTTTTGAAGATAAGAAGCATAGTCAACCTTTACAAAATCAATATCTGCAAGCTGATCTCTTTCTTTCATCAATTCTTCAGCTTCTTTTTTACCTGTAGTAATTCCTGCAGAAACGTTTGCGAATACTTGTCTGGCCATTAGTCTATACTCGATTGACTTTCTTGTCTTCAACCATTGGTTATAGCCTTCAGGACTCATGTTCTTCATGTCCTCTATCTGTTTTTTAAGCTCCTGAGTCTTAAAATTCCCCTTCTCATCAAAGAATTGCTTATTCTGAGCAAACATCTGATCATACTGAAGCTGATTCCAGAAGTAATCTTCTGTCATCTCAAATCCTAGCTTTTCAAATTGCTGCTTAATCAGTTTAGACTGAACCAACAATTGCCAAGCCTGCTCTTCAAGACCATTTTTCGGCTGACCTTGCTGCTCTGCTTGCTGTTGTAATACAAAAAGCTGGTCGTTAAACTCTTCACGGGTAATTTTTTCACCATTTACTTTTCCTAAAACATCAGGGTTTTTACCAAACACCTTATCTATACTGTCCGGGTTTACCAAAAACGCTAAAAGCGCCAATGCAATTACTCCCATCAAAAGCCAAGGTCTACTCCTAATCTGTCCTAAAATTGCCATTTTATATATTATAGTTTTTTATCAGTTTGCGAAAATACACATTTTTAAGAAATTACAGAAATCTAAGTTCTTTTTTTAATTTTTAAAATGAAAATTTTATGAAAAAGGAAATTTTGACCGCATTTTTTCATAAAAAACAAATGGCATAAGTATTGCGCATTGTAAAGCAACATCCTATATTATGTCTATTCACAACATATTATAGAATATTCCTTTAACGATTTAATACGGAAATGACAATTTGTCATTCAGCATAATTATGACAGAATTTGAAGATATGAGTTTAGAAGAAATGATCAGTGATGGGTTTGATATTGTAGCTGAAGAGATCAATCTTTCTGATCTTTCAGAAACAGAAAAAAATTCAGAACAGAAAATATTCCCGATACTTCCGGTGAGAAACATGGTGATGTTTCCAAATGTGGTAATTCCTATTACTGCAGGAAGAAAGGCGTCTATACAGCTGCTTGAAGAAGCGCAGAAAAACGGTGATTTTATCGGAATTGTAAGTCAGAAAAATTCAGAGCTTGAATCTCCGACCGAAAAAGATCTTTATCATACAGGTACATTAGCGAAGATCATTAAAATCATTAAACTTCCTGAGGGCAATATTACAGCCATTACTAAAGGATTCCACAGGTTTAAGATCAAAAAGATGATTGAAGCTCAGCCTTATTTTAAAGCTGAGATTTCAAAATTAAAGGATTCAAAGCCTAAAAACAAAGAAGAATATGAAGCATTGCTGGAAAATGTTAAAGACCTGGCTTTAAAAATCATAGAGCTGGATCCAAACATTCCGAATGCCGCCAATTTTGCGATCAAGAACATCAACAATAATGATGATTTGTTAAATTTCATCTGTACGAATGCTAATTTCCCTTCAGTTGAAAAGCAAAAGCTGCTTGAAGAGAAAAATCTGATGGAAAGAGCCAATAAGTGCTATGAAATGATGCATGAAGATTTCAGAAGACTCGAATTGAGAAATCAGATTCATCAGAAAACATCCAAGGATCTTGACAAACAGCAGAGAGAATATTTTCTGAATCAACAGATCAGAACCATTCAGGAAGAACTTGGAGGCGGTCCGGAAAGTGACGTTGAAGACCTGATTGCCAAAGCAAAAAAGAAAACATGGAGCCCGGAAGTTGAAGAGCATTTCCAAAAGGAAATCAGCAGATTACAACGCCAGAATCCTAATTCGCCCGACTATAATGTTCAGAGAAATTATCTGGATTTCTTCACCGATCTTCCGTGGGAAACTTACACGAAAGATGTTTTTGATATTGCCAAAGCTGAGAAAATTTTAGATAAAGCTCATTTTGGATTAGAGGATATCAAAAAGAGAATTTTGGAACACATGGCTGTTTTAAAATTAAAAAACAATATGAAATCTCCTATTCTGCTGTTGGTAGGGCCTCCTGGAGTTGGTAAAACATCATTAGGAAAATCTATTGCAGATGCATTGGGGAGAAAATATGTAAGACTTTCTTTAGGTGGACTTCATGATGAAAGTGAAATCCGCGGACACAGAAAGACGTATATCGGTGCCATGGCAGGAAGAATTCTTCAATCAATCAAGAAATCAGGAACTTCCAATCCTGTAATTGTTTTGGATGAGATGGATAAAATTGGTCAAGGTTTACATGGAGACCCAAGCTCAGCACTATTAGAAGTACTTGATCCTGAACAGAATAAGTCTTTCTATGATAACTTCTTAGAAATGGGATATGATCTGTCTAAAGTCATGTTCATTGCAACAGCAAATTCATTATCTACCATTCAGACTCCATTGCTGGACAGAACTGAGATTATTCAGATTGCAGGCTATACTTTAGAGGAAAAAATCGAGATTGCAAAAAGACATTTAATTAAAAAGCAGCAGGATGAGAATGGTTTGGATGCAAAATCATTCAAACTTGGAAATGCCGAATTAAAACATATCATTGAAGCTCATAATTCCGAAAGCGGTGTAAGAACCTTAGAAAAAAGAATTGCTTCTATTGCCCGTTGGGTAGCTTTGCAGACAGCATTGGAGAAAAAATATGACAGTAAAATTTCCGTTGAAAAAGTAGATGAAATCCTGGGTGTTCCAAGACCGAAAAGCTTATCCGAAATCACCGGAGTTCCGGGAGTTGTAACAGGTTTAGCCTGGACAAGTGTTGGCGGAGATATTCTGTTCATTGAAAGTATTTTAAGTAATGGAAAAGGAGCTTTGACTATGACAGGAAATCTAGGTACTGTAATGAAAGAGTCTGCCACGATTGCCTTAGAATATATTAAAGCAAAACATGATGAATTAGGGATTTCTCAGGAAGACATTGAAAAACATAATATTCATGTGCACGTTCCGGAAGGGGCAACTCCTAAAGACGGACCTTCTGCCGGTATTGCCATGCTGACTTCTATGGTTTCATCATTTAAAAATAAAAAAGTAAAACCTCATCTTGCCATGACCGGCGAAATTACTTTAAGAGGTAAGGTTCTTCCTGTAGGAGGGATCAAAGAAAAACTTCTTGCCGCTACAAGAGCGGGAATTAAAGATGTAATTCTTTGCGAAGCCAACAAAAAAGACGTTGAAGAAATTAAAAAAGACTATTTAAAGAACCTTAAAGTCCACTACGTCAATCGAATGGAAGAAGTGATCGATATTGCGATCGAAAAATAATCCATAACATATTAACATTCTCAATAAAAAGAAAACACGTTTCAGATTTCCGGAACGTGTTTTTGATTTGCACACAAACCGCTTATTATTCAAAGTGTTTTCTTAACTTTATGCAGCAGATTTTGAAATTATGAACTTTCTAAGACTTCCATTTCTTGTTAAATTCACCCTTGTAATCATTTCCCTCATTGGACTTGGTTACATTTTAGCATTGGGACAGAGCATATTAGCTCCGTTCTTCTTAGCATTTTTAATGGCAATGCTGTTCTTACCATTTGCCACTTTTCTGGAAAGAAAGCTCAGATTTCCAAGATCAGTATCCACCATGACCTCTGTACTGATCATGCTTATTTTCCTAAGTGGAATGATCTATTTTTTTGGCTCACAATTATCTACTTTCAGCAAAGACATTCCCCATCTTAAGGACCAGTTCATCAGTGTCTTCAACAATCTGCAACATTGGGTTTCAAGAACATTCAATATAAAAATCAATGATCAGCTTGATTATCTTGATCAAGGACTGAACAAGCTTCTTTCTTCTTCAGGGCTAATTTTAGGATTTACCTTAGGCATTTTTTCAACCGGATTTGCTTTTATTTTATTTTTCCTGTTATTTTTCATTTTTATCCTGAATTACAGAAGAATTCTAAATAATTTCATCGTGACCGTTTTTAATGAAAAACATAAAGCCAGTGTAGAAGAAGTAGTAAGCCAAGTAAGGATCATGACCAAAAAATACATTATCGGACTTTGTCTGCAGGTATTTATTGTTTCTGTTCTTACTTCAATTGTCCTTACGATTGTGGGTGTAAAGTATGCTGTGCTTCTCGCTGTTCTAACCGGGTTACTGAATGTAATTCCTTATCTGGGAATTTGTATTTCACTAGTAGTTTCCTGCTTCATTGCATTCGCAACGGGAACACCTTCCACCTGTATTTATGTTGTCATTGGCTACATAGCCGTTCATATTATTGACGGAAATATTATTTTGCCTTTTGTTGTAGGTTCAAAAGTAAAGATCAATGCACTTTTTTCATTTTTAGGAATCATTATCGGTGAACATCTTTGGGGGATTGCAGGAATGTTTTTGTGTATTCCGGCCATTGCAATCATCAAGATTATCTTTGAAAGAGTTAATGGTTTACAGCCTTGGGGAAAATTACTTGGAGAAGAAGAAAAGCCCGACAAAAAGAAAAAGAGCTACAAAATCTCGAAGAATATCACTCTTAAGGAAATGGATTGATTATTAGCAAATAAGCAATTTTAAAATACTATAAAAACGCCTTCAATTGGAAGGCGTTTTATTTTCTATAAAGCACAAAGTGGCTGTAATCCATTTGGACATGTTTCCGTACAAAGAATGTAAGTCCCACTATCCGGACAGTATCCATAAGACGGGCCTCCTGGTCCTCCAGGATCACCACCCAAACAAGGATCTCCCGGCGGAATTTTACATGGACATCCTATTGGTCCGATATCACATTGTCCGGGACCACCGCCTCCAAGAACTTCTTTTAAATCTGAACGATTTAATTTTTTTAGATTTTTCATAAAAATATTTGTTTAGTTTGTTCTAGACAAATATATAAAATAGGACGATACAGACCGTTAAATATTTCCCTAAAAAGAGAGTACTTATAAAACACACCCTATTTTTAATCAACGGATTACATTTTTATTTAACTTTAATAAAAATAAAACTCATGAAAATTATAAAATTTATCCTGGCCCTTCTTTTCGGATTAATGTTCATTAATGCCGGATTAAACAAATTCTTTAATTATATGCCCATGGAAAAGCCAACACCAGAGGAAATGAAACTCTTTGCTGCGTTTGGAGAAATTCATTGGCTGATGCCGTTAGTTGGACTCGTAGAAGTTATTGGTGGATTATTATTTATTTTCCCAAAAACAAGAGCTTTAGGCGCGATTGTTATTTTACCTGTAATGGTAGGAATTGTAGTTCACGTGTTCACGATGGATAAATCTCCAATGGGAATGTCAATTGCTGGAGTTCTTTTCCTTATCAATCTCTGGATGATTATTGACAACAAAGAAAAATATAAAGCTTTGGTAAGTTGATTAAAAAGTGAATGGTGAATAGTCAATTCGCTTAGCTTGTCAATTTTTTAAATTCACTATTCACCATTCACAATATCATCATATAAATGCACTGAACCCAGTAATGGATCTTCCGACAATCAGTGAATTGATTTCTTTTGTTCCTTCATAGGAATAGATTGCTTCTGCATCGGCAACAAATCTGGCAACGTCATATTCCAACAGAATTCCATTACCTCCCATTACTTCACGTGCTCTTGAGACAATATCCCGCGTTCTTAATGTGCAGAAAACTTTTGCCAGAGAAGCATGTTCGTCTTTTAGAATTCCTTCGTCCTGCATTTCGGAAAGTCTAAAGACCATGGTCTGCATTGCTGTCAAATTCGATAACATTTCCACCAGATGCCCCTGAATCATTTGGAAGGAAGCGATCGGTTTACCAAATTGTTCTCTTTTTCGGGTATAATCTAAAGCACTTTCATAGGCTCCTCTTGCACAGCCTGTCGCCATCCATGCAACTCCTGCTCTGGTCATTCTCAAAACTTTTCCGGTATCTTTAAATGAGTTGGCATTTTGTAAACGGTTTTCTTCTGTGACTAGACAATCTTTCAACGTAATCAGTCCGTTCTGAACGATTCTCAATGCCATTTTTCCTTTAATTTTTTCAACAGAATAGCCAGGATTATCTTTTTCAACAATAAAACCTTTCACTTCTCCGTCATCCAAATCTCTTGCCCAAATGATAATAACATCCGCAAACGTAGCATTTCCAATCCATTTTTTCTGGCCATTTAAAATCCAGCCTTCCGGTGTTTTCTTACAGGTTACCGTTAGGCCTCCTGCTGCTCCGGAACCAACTTCAGGCTCCGTTAAACCAAACGCTCCGATTTTTTCAAACTTCTGCATCTTAGGAAGCCATTTCTGCTTTTGCTCTTCCGAACCACAGATGTAAATAGATCCCATTGCCAAACCGGATTGTACCCCAAAGAAAGTTGCAATAGAAGCATCAATTCTTGCCATTTCCATCGCAATGACGCCCTCCATTAAAAAGGGCATTCCCGGACAGCCATAACCTTCATAGGTAACTCCACAAATATTCAGCTTTTGAAATTTTGGAATTAATTCATGTGGAAATTCATCTTTAAGCCAGTAGTGATTCACCAAGGGTTTTACTTCTTTTTCCATAAAAGTTCTCACTTTAAGCTGAACTTCGCGCTGCTCAGGGCTCAACGTATGGTAGATATCATAGAAATCTCCATCTATTGGAGGAAGTTCTTTCTTTTTTTTATTCGGACCAAGCATTTTCATTAAACCTCCGAGCTGTTTATCGTCGAGTTTTGAGAAATTTTGCATCAGCTTAGGAAGATCTACTTTTTGAGAAATTGCACTTAACTGATCAAAGTCTATAGATCTGAATAATTCTATGGCGTTTCTGATTTTGGAAAAAGTATTTGACATAGTAATTGTTTGTATATTGATTTGTAAAAGATAAGCAAAAATTACTCCGAAAACAAACAACAATCATCAAATCTATTTTACAAAACACTGAATTACAATATTTTAAAATCACTTTTTTCTTTACAAATTGTTTGCACTCAATTTTCAAACTTTACAAGTGATTCAGCTGGAACTTTGAGATAAGCAAAACATTAAAAATTAAAGCTATGAAAACTACTTACATCAGATTATCTATCGCTACAGCACTTTTATTGGGAATTTACTCCTGTAAAAAACAGGAAACAATAGAAAACTACGGAGAAGCTTCCGGTATTAATGATTCAACCGTAGTTGCTACTTCAGACAGTATTTCTTCGGTGGCTACCATGAAGGTACAAGACAAACAGTTCATTAAAACCGCAGATGTAAACATGGAAGTAAAAGACGTGTATGATGCCACAATTTCCATTGAAAAATCGGTTCAGGAGCTGGGAGGATTTGTAACCCACAGTAATTTAAAAAGCAATGTGCTCTCAGAAGATACATACAATACTTCTAACGAAGAAGCTATGCTGATCAAAAAATACCAATCGGAGAACAGAATACAGGTAAGAGTTCCGACAGCCAAACTGGGAGAGTTTCTAACTCTGATCAATGATAAAAAACTATTTCTGAATTCAAGGTCAATCAATGCAGAAGATGTGACTTCTAACATAAAATACGCTGAACTGGAAGGAAAAAGAATCAAAAAGACAAGTGAAAATATATCACAATTGAAGACCAACAAGGATAAAGTAAAACTGGATGATGAAAACATGTCTGAAAGCAACCAGCAACAATATGCGAATATGGATGTAGCTGACAATTTAAAATACAGCACTGTTGACATTTATATCAAAGAACCCAAAATCAGAATCGCAGAAATTGCTATTACCAATACTAAAAGCATCGATGACAAATATAAATTTGATTTTATCTACAGTGCAAAATCCGCTTTTGTGGAAGGATATTATTTAATTCAAAGAATTGTTGTAGGACTAATTGTGATCTGGCCTATATTATTAATCGGAGCTGTTATTTTATTTCTTTATAGAAAAAGAAAATCTATAAAAAAACAATCGACAACAGAAATATAGAGCTATCCTAACCTTTCGGTTATCTACATAAATTTTTAAATTTTACAAAAAAACCTCCGGAATTAATCTGGGGGTTTTTACCCTTAAAATTTCTTTTAAAAAATTTTAAAAATGTTGGCTATGAAAAATCAGCCGAAAGCTATGTCTGCAATCAATAAATATCCACATTTTTTTATCAATTCTTCCGAAGAATCAATAATTCACCAACTGATTTTTTAATCATCAATTAACATCATTGAACTAAAATTCCGTAAATTTGCAAATCAATAATTTTGCATGAGGATTTGGCATTCAACAATCCTAAATCCAAAGCCTTAAAACTTTAATTTCTGAATACATTATGCTATCAAAAATAAATCCTTTACATACTGAAAGCTGGAAAGCATTGGACGAACATTTCGGAGACAACGACTTTGATTTAAGAAGTCTTTTTCAGGAAAACCCTGATCGTTTCAAAGAATTTTCGTTACAAAGAGATAATTTTCTTTTTGATTATTCAAAAAACCTGATCGATTCCAGAACAAAAGAACTTTTACTGAATCTGGCCGAAGAATGTCAGCTGAAGGATGCTATTTCTAAAATGTTTTCTGGTGACAAAATCAACCAAACTGAAGGAAGAGCCGTTCTTCATACCGCGTTAAGAGATTTTTCCGGTAAAGAGATTTTGGTAGACGGAGAAAATATCAAGCCTCAGATTAAAAGAGTGTTGGATCATATGAAATCTTTTTCTGAAAGCATTATTTCAGGAGCTCACAAAGGTTTCAGCGGAAAAGAAATTACCGATGTCGTGAATATCGGAATCGGAGGTTCGGATTTGGGGCCTGTAATGGTAGTTTCCGCTTTAAAACATTTTAAAACTAGATTAAACGTTCACTTTGTTTCTAATGTAGACGGAAATCATATCGCAGAAGTTGTAAAGAATTTAAATCCTGAAACAACTTTATTCATCATTGCTTCTAAAACGTTTACAACTCAGGAGACAATGACCAATGCCAACTCAGCAAAGGACTGGTTCTTACAGGCTGGAAAACAGGAAGATGTAGCCAAGCACTTTGTAGCTTTATCAACTAATGTTCAAGCAATTAAAGACTTTGGGATTGCAGAAGAAAATATCTTCGAATTCTGGGATTGGGTTGGCGGAAGATACTCTCTTTGGAGTGCAATCGGATTAAGTATTGTGCTTGCAGTGGGTTACGAAAACTTCGAACAATTATTAAAAGGAGCTTTTGATACGGATCAGCATTTCCAGACTGCAGAATTTTCTGAAAATGTTCCTGTTTTAATGGGACTTTTAGGAATCTGGTACCGTAATTTCTATGCTGCAACAAGCTATGCTATTCTTCCTTATTCTCAATATTTAGACAGATTTGCAGCTTATCTTCAACAGGGAGATATGGAAAGTAACGGAAAATGTGTAGACAGAAACGGTGAGTTTGTTGAATATGAAACTGGGCCAATCATTTGGGGAGAGCCAGGAACAAACGGACAGCATGCTTTCTATCAGTTAATTCACCAGGGAACTGAACTGATTCCTGCTGATTTTATCGCTTATGCAAAAAGCCCAAATAAAGTTTCTGATCACCAGGATAAATTGTTAGCTAACTTTTTTGCTCAGACAGAGGCACTTGCCTTCGGAAAAACAGAAGAAGAAGTTGAGGAAGAACTTAAAAATTCAGGAAAATCTGATGAAGAAATTAATTTCTTATTAAACTATAAGGTCTTCCACGGAAACACTCCGACTAACTCTATATTATTCAAAGAATTAACTCCTTTTTCATTAGGTCAGTTAATTGCTTTATACGAACATAAAATTTTCGTTCAGGGTGTAATCTGGAATATTTTCAGCTTCGACCAGTTTGGGGTGGAGCTAGGAAAAGTTTTAGCCAATAAAATCCTTCCAGAACTAGAAAACAATGAGACAATTAGCTCTCATGACAGCTCGACGAATGGGTTGATCAATTATTATAAAGGAAATAAGTAAAAGAAAGTAAATATCTAATAAAAGTAAAAAATGGCAGAAATTCTTGACGGATTAAAAGTATCCAAAGAAATAAAACAGGAAATCAAGGCTGAAGTTGAAAAAATTGTTGCCGGAAAAAGAAGAGCACCACATTTGGTTGCTATTCTTGTAGGAAACAATGGAGCAAGTAAGGCTTATGTTAATGCTAAAGTGAAAGACTGTGAAGAAGTAGGCTTTCAGTCAAGCTTAGTGAAATTCCCAAGTACAGTTTCTGAATCTGAATTATTGGAAAAAATTGACGAGTTGAACAAATCTAAAGCCGTTGACGGATTTATTGTTCAGTTGCCTTTGCCGGATCAGATTGATCAGGAGAAAATCATTAATGCCATAGATCCAAGAAAAGATGTAGATGGTTTCCACCCTGAAAACTTCGGGAGAATGGCATTGGAAATGGATACCTTCTTGCCCGCAACTCCGTTCGGAATTTTAACTTTACTAGAAAGATATAATATTGAAACAAAAGGTAAAGACTGTGTCATCATCGGAAGAAGTAAAATCGTAGGAAGACCAATGAGTATTCTAATGGGAAGAAAAGATTTCCCAGGAAACTCTACCGTTACTCTTACACACTCTTACACTAAAGACATCGAAGAATATACTAAAAAAGCAGACATCGTAATTACAGCTTTAGGTGATCCTCATTTCTTAAAAGGAGATATGATCAAAGACGGTGCAGTGATTGTTGACGTAGGAATTACAAGAGTAGACGACGATTCTCCAAAAGGATATCATTTGGCAGGTGATGTAGATTTTGACAGCTGTGCGGCAAAAGCAAGCTGGATCACTCCTGTTCCGGGAGGAGTTGGACCTATGACAAGAGCGATGTTGATGAAAAACACCATCATTGCTTACAAAACTTCGGTCTATAACGACTAATTTTAAAATGAATAAAGAAGAAGATATTTTATTAAAAGAAGGTAAAATGCTCCCTGTAATGGAGCATTTTTACACTCTTCAGGGAGAAGGAGCGCACACCGGAAAAGCAGCCTATTTCATCAGATTGGGTGGTTGCGACGTCGGGTGTCACTGGTGCGATGTAAAAGAAAGCTGGGATCCGAATTTACATCCGCTAATGAATGCGGAAGATATTGCAGAAACAGCAGCAAAACATTGCAAGACGATTGTTTTAACCGGTGGAGAACCTTTAATGTGGAATCTTGATATTTTAACATCCAAATTAAAAGAATTAGGATGCACGATTCATATTGAAACTTCAGGAGCTTATCCGATGAGCGGACACATAGACTGGATTACCCTTTCACCAAAGAAAACAGGACTTCCAAAAGAGGAAATTTATGCGAAAGCTCATGAGCTTAAAGTAATTGTTTTCAATAATAATGATTTCAAGTTTGCTCAGGAGCAGGCTGCAAAAGTCTCGGAAAATTGTACATTATATCTTCAGAGCGAATGGAGCAAGCGTGACGAAATGTATCCGAAAATCACAGACTTCATTCTGGAAAACCCTGAATGGAGAGCTTCAGTTCAGACCCATAAATACCTGAATATCCCGTAAAATTGATTATCTTAGGCCTTCAGTTATTCTGTAACCATGCAGAGAATAAGATACTCTAGATATTTAAAAACAATAATTATTTTGCTTGACCTTGTGGTTATTGCAAGTGTATTTATACTCTTTTTTGCCGATAGAAATGCAGATTTGATGCAGGATAACGAAGTTTGGTCATTTCCATTGCTTCTGCTTGTTTCTTACTGGGTTTTACTAAGTGGCAGAACTCAAATCTATAATATCCGGAGAAATATTACTTATACAACCTTTTTAGAAAGGCTCATTACTCATTTCCTCTTGTTCGTTATTGGGTTAGTATTGATAAGAAAAGTAAGTAATAATCAGTTTTTTGGTTCGGAACTTTCATGGCTTTCCCTTTATCTTTTCTTTTCTATACTTCTGACAAGATCTGTTATTTATTTCGTCATCAAATATTTACGTTCTTTAGGAATTAATAACAGAAACATAATGTTTCTCAACGAAAACAGCTCTACCAGAGTTCTTAAAAATATTCTAAAAGAGAGAAAGGATTTCGGTTATAAAATTTTTGAATTTCAAAATGAAGCCATTAATATTGAAGAACTTCAGCTCTTTTGGAAAAAGAATGGTATCCACACCCTCTTTTTACCTTTAGAAACAACTTTTGATAAAAATACAGAGGATAGTATCTTTAAACTGGCAGAAGCGAATAAGGTACATATTTCACTTATTCCCAATATATCACAAAATGACTGGTTTTTATATGACTTGGGTTATATTGAAAACCAGCCTGTTTTGCATCAGTCTTCTTATCCGCTAGATAATTATTTCAATTTTGTAGTAAAAAGAATATTTGATATTCTTTTTTCGGTTATTATTTTGGTAGGAATCTGCTCCTGGCTTTTCCCGATTATTGCCATTTTAATTAAGGCCACTTCAAAAGGACCTGTTTTTTTTATACAGAGAAGATACGGATTTCACGAAGAGGTGTTCAGCTGCCTCAAATTCCGGACAATGGTTGTAAATGATGATTCCACGACAAAAATTACTGCAGAAAATGATTCCCGGATTACAAGATTCGGAAAGTTTCTAAGGAAAACCAGTCTTGATGAGATGCCACAGTTTTTGAATGTACTGAAAGGTGAAATGTCTGTTGTGGGACCCCGTCCTCATATGTTGGCTGTGGATGATTATTATAAACCTAAAATCGGAAGGTACAGCTTAAGAAGCATGGTTAACCCTGGAATTACAGGTTTGGCACAGGTAAACGGATTAAGAGGCGACTCCGGAGACAGGGAAGTGGAAATGAAAAAAAGAGCTTTGGCAGATGCGTATTACGTTAGGAACTGGAGCTTTGTTTTGGATTTGGTCATTATATTAAAAACAATGATATTGATAATAGCCGGAGATAAAAATGCAAAATAAGGTATATTTAGGTTTAATTTTAACATTAATCTAAGGCTAATCCTGAGCTATAATCTTCATCTAATTAAATAAAAAAAGTCTAATTTAGCAGAATGTTAAAAAAGTTTTTTACAGCAGTAGGAGAATACATTATCCTTCTAGGTAAATCTATCCAGAAACCTCAGAAAATGAAGGTTTTCTGGAAGCTGTTCATGAGAGAGATCAATGATTTGGGAGTCAACTCATTCGGGTTGGTAATCTTTACCTCTATATTTGTTGGAGCGGTAGTTGCCATTCAGATGTTCAACAACTTTGATGCTTCTTCGTTCCCAATTCCTCCTTCATTTGTAGGATATGCAACAAAAGCCGTTTTGGTTCTTGAATTTTCACCTACCATTATCAGTCTTATTCTGGCAGGAAAAGTAGGTTCATACATCGCTTCCAGTATAGGAACCATGAGAGTTTCCGAGCAAATCGATGCTTTGGATATTATGGGAGTAAATTCTCCGAACTTCCTTATTTTTCCTAAAATAATCGCTTGTGTTATTTTCAATCCATTACTAATTGCCATCAGTATCGTTTTTGGTATTGGAGGTGGTTACATCGCTGGAGTTTTAACAGGAAACTGGACAACCAATGATTATATTGTAGGTATCCAGATGTATATGCCCAACCTTTTCGTTTACTATGCCTTTATAAAAACGATTGTTTTCGCATTCATTATTGCAACAGTACCGTCTTATTTCGGATACAACGTAAAAGGAGGTTCACTGGAAGTAGGTAGAGCAAGTACACAGGCTGTAGTTTGGACAATGGTATTCATTATTCTTTCCGAATTATTATTAACCCAATTAATATTAAGCTAATGATTGAGGTAAAAAATTTAAAGAAAAGTTTTGATGATGTTGAAGTACTTAAAGGAATTTCGACCTCTTTTGATAAAGGAAAAGTAAACTTAATTATTGGGCAGAGTGGATCAGGAAAAACCGTTTTCCTTAAAAGCTTATTGAATGTATATCAACCCACTTCCGGAGAAATTCTTTTTGATGGAAGAGACATCAATGTGATGACCCGTGAAGAGAAACAACACCTTCGCTCCGAAATCGGAACCGTATTTCAGGGAAGTGCTTTGTTTGACTCCTTAACCGTGGAAGAAAACATTATGTTCCCGTTGGATATGTTTACCAATTTAACATTCCGGGAAAAAAAGAAAAGAGTTTTTGAAGTAATCGGAAGAGTGCATCTTGATAAAGCCAACAAAAAATTTCCTTCCGAAATTTCAGGAGGAATGCAAAAAAGAGTTGCCATTGCAAGAGCCATTGTTAACAATCCTAAATATCTTTTCTGTGATGAGCCCAACTCCGGGCTAGATCCTTATACATCGAATGTAATTGATGATCTTCTGCTGGAAATCACAAAGGAATATAACACCACAACGATTATCAATACTCACGATATGAACTCGGTGATGACGATTGGCGAGAAAATTGTATATCTGAGATTAGGAATAAAAGAATGGGAAGGAAATAAGGATATCCTGATTACTGCAGGCAATAAAAATCTGATTGATTTCGTTTATTCATCAGAGCTGTTTAAAGAATTAAGAGAATACTTATTAGAGAATAATAAAACTATTGATAATACAATCACAAAAATAGACGATAATGAAACGAATATTTAGTATCGCATTAATAGGGTTTTCTATGCTTGCTTCGGCACAGATCTCTCTTGCGGGTAAAGCTAACTTGATTTTTCCGACAGGTTCTCCTTCTTGGAAAAATATAAAAGGAACGGTAAATGAAGCTATTGATGGTGAAGGAAAAAATAATGTAGGTTTTAACGTTGGTCTTTCATTGAAAGCCAGCCTTCCTGCCTCATTTTTCTTAATGCCGGAATTATACTACACGAATTTTAAAAACGAATTTACAACAGCCAATACCACTTTTGATATCAAAAGTAGCCGTATAGATCTACCCGTTCTTGTAGGACATAAAGTTTTGGGAGATATGTTGGGAGTTTTCGTAGGACCTGTTGCAAGCTATAATTTAAGCAAAGAAGATACTTTTAACGATTTTAAAGAAAATGCAAGAGATAATTTCACTGTAGGCTACCAATTCGGAGCTCAGCTGGAAATTAAAAAACTGATTTTAAATGCCAGATATGAAGGAGCTTTCAGCAAAGATGAAAGAAAGTTCATCAACAATGTATCTGGAGAGGAAATAAGATATGACAACCGTCCCAATTTATTTATGGTGGGAGTTGGATATAAATTCTAATTCATCGAAAATAACAACTATAAGAAAAATCCTCAGATCATTAGATCTGAGGATTTTGATTTTGAGAACGGAGTTCGGCTTCTCTTTTTGCGAGTTCAGCTGCCTGCTTTTCCAATTCTTCTTTATCTTTTTGCAATTGCTTGAATTCTTTTCTTTTCTGCTCCGCTTTTATAGCACTTCCTTTACTTATATATCCGACCATACCGCCTATAATCAAACCGATTCCAATTCCTCCCAAAATTCCCATAATATGAGACATCTGTAAATCATTTACAGTGAAGTTAGGTGATGTCAGATAAAATAAAAATACAGATAGCGCCAATAATATAAGTCCGGTAATAGATAAGCTTTTCATAGTATTTGTGATTTTATAATGGGTTGAACAATTAAAAAAGTCTTATCAAATTTAATAAAATTCAATAAGACTTTATCAAGATTAAAATTCCATATTAGTTATATTTTTCCACCTGCAGCTTTATAATATTCCAAAGCTTTTGGTAAGTCTTTATTGATATCCGAAATTCTTGTCTCAGGATTCGGGTGGGTAGAAAGGAATTCCGGTTGTCTAGCCCCTGTAGAAGCAGCCTCCATTCTGTTCCAGAAAGGAATCGCCTCTCTTGGATCATATCCAGCCATTCCCATTAAATACAATCCCATTTTATCTGCTTCAGACTCCTGATTTCTTCCATATTTTAATAACGCTACCTGAGAACCAATAGGATAAGCTTTTTCAAAAATACTTGCCCATTGAGCATTAGAAATCGTCCCTCCTAAAATCTGTCCTCCATATTGTGCCACCATTGCCTGAGAAATTCTTTCATTTCCATGGCCTGCTAATGCGTGAGAAACTTCGTGTCCCATTACTACAGCAAGGCCATTATCATTTTTGGTAACCGGTAAAATTCCTGTATATACAGCTACTTTTCCACCAGGCATACACCATGCGTTTAGTTCGTTACTCTGTAAAAGATTAAATTCCCAATTATAATTTGCAAGATCCGCACTTCTTCCAATACTTGCATAATATTTTTCTGCAGCCGCCTTAATTCTCGTTCCTACATTTACCACTCTTTTCGCATCTGCCGTACCGGTAATTACTTTAGATTTGCCCAATGTCGTTTTATATTCCTGCGCAGACATCGTCATAATTTGAGAATTATCTGCGATCTGCAACGAAGATCGTCCCGTAATTGGGTTTGTAGTACAGGCTACAGCCAACATAGCAACGGCTCCTATTCCTAATAATTGTTTAATTTTCATAGTTTCGAGTGTTAAATAATTCAACCTTTACAATTTCTATTCCAAAAAGTTTTAGAAGGAATATATTTGCATACATTTTGCTATTTAAATTTAATAATTATTTTATTATCATGAAAAAGTATATTTCAATTCTTTATATTGTAGGGTTTCTGTTTATTTTTCAAAGCTGTTCTTCTCAGACAGGAATGGATCCCCAAACCGTAACAGCACTCGTTAATTCTCAGGATTTTTCATTTCATGCTGAGCGAGCAAACCCTACCAATTATGATGTCATTAATGTAATGAACTCAATGCCTAATTCTACTTCAACAAGAATCCTGGATCTTACCGGAGGAAACTATTCTCTTGATCTGAAAGGAGATAAGTTAGAAGCAGTTCTACCATATTTCGGAAGGGTTTTTAATCCATCATACGGAAACAATGAAAAAAACAGCTATAGATTCACATCAAAAGATTTTACGGTAAACAAATCTCAGAATAAAAAAGGAACCTGGATTATTAAAATTAAACCAAAAGATGTAAGCAATGTAGATGAAATCGTAATGGAAGTCTATAAAAACGGAAAGGCATTCACCTCAATCCGAGGGAATGACAGACAACCGATTTCTTATAACGGATATATTTCTAAAAATGAAGAGCCTAAAGAAAAAGAAAAGCTTTAATCTTTTTTATTAAGAAATTTCTCAACAAATAATTTTGCTTCAGTACTTGGATTAGAAACCATCGCTGAAGCATTTTTTTTATGTTCCAGATAGGCATCTTCTACAGAATTATCCCTCTTCATCATAGCCAGAATATATTCCTGGACCCAATATTCAAAGCGTTTTTCAGCCTGATGAATTCTTACTTCTTCAAATCTGCCGGATTTTTTTTTAAGATTAATAAATTCATTGATTTTTTCAAAAACTTCTCCCAATCCTTCGTTATTGAGTGCAGACCCCAACAGAACCGGAACTTTCCAGTTTTTTTCTTTAGGAGGAATAAAATCCAATGCTCTTTTTAATTCCAGTTTGGTATTTTTTGCCTTCTGAAGATTATCCTGATCCACTTTATTGATGAAAACCACATCCACCATTTCCATAATTCCTCTTTTGATACCCTGAAGCTCATCTCCACCTCCTATTATTTTCAGGAATAAAAAAACATCGGTAATATCTGCAACCAGAACTTCAGACTGTCCAACTCCTACCGTTTCTATTAAAATATAATCGTACCCTGCAGCTTCGCAGATCATCATTGTTTCAAAAGTCGTATTCGCAACGCCTCCTAAAAACCCTGAACTTGGAGAAGGACGAATAAAAGCGTTCTCTTCTTTTGCCAGTTCTTCCATCCTGGTTTTATCTCCTAAAATACTTCCTTTATGGATTGCTGAACTGGGATCAATGGCAAGAACCGCCACTTTTTTGCCGTTGGCAATAGCCAATCTTCCGAAATTTTCTATAAACGTTGATTTTCCGGCACCGGGAACACCTGTAATTCCTATCCGGATAGAATTTCCGGTAAAAGGCATGATCTGTTTCAATAATTCTTCTGCCTGAAGCCTGTGTTCAGATTTTTTGCTTTCAACCAAGGTAATAGCTTTTGCAATCAGGCGTTTATTTCCCAATCGTATTCCTTCAACCAGCTCTTCTGTAGAAAATTTCATCGATTCAAAAATAAGGATTAAACAGTGATGGATCAATAGTTAATTTTCTTTACCTTTTAATTTGATAACGTCTGCATTCAATTCGACATACAGAGTAATTATAAAGATCATTGACCAAGCCATTATTTCAGCGGATCGTAATTTTTACTTCTTCTAAATTAACAAGCATTTCATTAATCAAAAGTGAAATTAATTACATTTGTTAGTATTCAAAGATAATAAATATGAAAAATATCATTGCTATAGCTTCATTTGCTGCTATTTTATTAGTTTCCTGTACATCAAAAGCACCTGTAGCTACTGCAGCTCCGGCAGTTTCCGCCTCTACTCCGGAACAGATCGCACAAGGGAAAACCATCTTCGAAAACTCATGTGGAAGATGCCACAAATTACCGGACCCAACCTCTCACAATTCTGTACAATGGGTTGGAATCATGAATTCGATGGCTCCTAAAGCGAAACTTACAGATGAACAGCATCAGTGGGTTTACGACTACATCGTATCTGTGAAAAAATAATTCACATCAAACCAGATATTATTATGAAAAAATTGATTTTAGGTATGATTCTTTGCTCTGCAACGATGGTAATATCATGCGGACCGAAAAGTGTAGCCGTAACCGGACCAAAATACACTTCATCTGAACAGTTGGCTCAAGGAAAAACTATCTTTGAAAATTCGTGCAACAGGTGCCACAAATTACCTGACCCGCAAAACACGATGATCAGGGATGGATAAGAACCTTAAGCAGAATGGCTCCAAAAGCTAAGCTGAGTGACGATCAGCATCAAATGGTTTATGATTATCTATTATCCGTAAATAAAAAATAGGCTTCTTTTGAAGTCTATTTTAATTCTATCCCTAAACCTGGTTTTGGAGATAAAATTATTTTCCCGTTTTCCACAAAACTTCCACTTGCATAATCATTGGAAATAAGGTTAGCTCCATCTAAGTCTACATAATCAACCAGCCCCGTTAAGACACAGCCTGCAGAAATTCCGACAGAAGATTCCGTCATACAGCCGATCATAATGTTATAATTTAATTCTCTGGCTTTTCTGATCATTTCCAAAGCAGGAGTTAAACCGCCACATTTCATTAATTTGATATTGACGCTTTTATAGTAAGGAATTAATTCTTCAAGAGCATCTATATTTTGGCAATCTTCATCCGCCATCCAGTTTGCAAAACCTTCTTTCTTTAAAATTCTGTATTGATCAATGGGTTTGGGTTGTTCAAGGTAAGAGAATTTCTTAACCTCAGCATTTTCCTGAAGCCAAATACAGTCTTCATCCGTAAAACTTGCGTTAGAATCCAAAGCTATATCCTGATCTAATGCTAACAACTTTTCAACATGACCTTTATTTAAACCTTTACATTTCACTTTGAATTTATTCCACTTACTCCTGTTGATTTTTCCAATCTGATGGTCGATTTCTCCAACCGAAATAGTGATTGAGCTTTCAACTAAATTCTCAGTCGGAAGATGATTTAATTCAATGAAACTTTTATTTTCCAATTTTCCGAAAAGATCCCAATAAGCACAATCCAACGCAGATAATAAGAATGGATGGATGTTCAAATTCAATAAAAATTGAAAGAAGTTTTTCGGATGAACAATCTTCTGAATCTCTATCTGAACTTGAATTTCTTTTAATTTTAAAACAAAATGTTGAAGATTAATTTGATAATAATCGATGGCAACACATTCTCCATATCCTTTACAATTCTGATAAGATAATTCCACCAGTAATGCTTCTCGTTTATTGTAGTTTCCGTAAGCAATTGAAAATGTTTCTTTTAGCTGAATTTGCTTTAATTCAAACCGTAATTCCATTATTAAATTTACAAAAAAGGAGACTTAATTCGTCTCCTTCTTCTTTTTAATTTTATTTTTCTTAGGCATTTTTGACTTTGTAAATTTCTTACGATTCTTTACAATATTCAGACTGTACTCGGTGAAGCAATACTTTGCTGCTTCATCCAAAAACTTCAGAGCATTGGCAAAACTTCCTCTTTTCTCCGAAAGTAAGGATCTGTAAAACCATAGAGTCGCCTTATCAATTCCTTTGATTTTCAATGAATATTCGATCAGCTTTTCGGCTTCCTGAAAATCTTCATTATCTAAAAGACATTTAATATAATATTGGGGAACATTTAAGTTCGTCACATCACATTGCATGGCTTCTTCAAAATACAGCTTAGCTTTTTCATAATCGGATAGCATTTCACTGTAAATTCTTCCCATCAGGCAAAGGCTGTCCGCATCTTCAGGATCGTAAGACAATGCATAATTCAATGCTTCAAGGCATTCAGGAAGACTGTATGGATAATTATCCAGAGCTTCGAAGTAATATTTATTTTTAGTTAAGGTCATTTCTGTAGTTTTTTAATTCGTTTTTCAGTTGATTTCTTTGTTTTTTGAAAGACTTTTCCTGATAATTCTTTTTAAAATCTGTTCCGGAAAATGTTCTGACAGGATTTCCTCTTTGCACCTGCAAATGATTGCTCCACGTTTCCTGCATTCTTTTCTGAAGCTGAATGATATTTTGTTCCAGGACCTTTTCCTTTAATCTTGCAATCGAAAGTTTCTTGTTCTCCAATTGCGAACGGGAATCCTGCACGAAAACACTTTGCCCTGTCGGAATGTGAGTCGCACGAACAGCAGTGTTCACCTTATTCACATTTTGTCCGCCACTTCCCTGACTTCTCGTTGTCTGAAACTGAATATCTTTTTCATTAAAATTAATTTTCTCCAAACCTTCCAGCTCAAAGACACCGATAAACCAGTTGCTTCTTTTATGCAGTTTCCGGAATGTACTTTTGCCTGTCCAGCAAATGCTTCCCAACCAATTCTTTAAAAATTCATTTACATTTTTTGATTTTAAAAGAAGGGTTGCAGATTTCAAAGTCAGGTTTTCATCACCATTTTCCCGGTGGATGATTTCGTAGTCTATATTATTATTTTTTGCTTCCTCAAGAAAGACCTTCAGAATTTTTGCAACCACCCATTGGCATTCTAAAGGCCCCCTCCCTGAGGTTATTTGTAGGAGTTTTTCCATTTTTTTACTTGATTTGTCATTCCGACGAAGGAGGAATCTACTTTTTATCGTTAGATTCTTCACTCCGTTCAGAATGACAGTGTGATATTTTATCGATCCATTCTCACAATTCTCGGTTGAAAAGTTCCCAGAATATCAACTAAATCACTTTGTGCATTCATCACTTCGTTGATGTCTTTATAAGCCATTGGTGCCTCTTCTGCATTTCCGCCCATCAAAGTGACATTTTTGAGTTTCAATTCTTTTTTGATATCATTTTGAGTGAAAAGGCTTCTGCATTCCCCTCTCGAATGTGCTCTTCCCGCACCGTGGGAAGCCGAGTTTAAAGAATCCGGGTTTCCTTTTCCACGAACGATAAAGCCTTTTGCCGTCATGGAACCGGGAATCATTCCCAATTCATTTTCGTTGGCAGGAGTTGCTCCTTTTCGGTGAACAATTACTTCTTTTCCGTTGTGGATTTCTTTCCAGGCAAAATTGTGATGATTTTCAATTCTGGCCTTTACTCTTCCTCCGACAGCTTTTACCAATCTTCTGTGAATATCGTCGTGACAAGCTGAAGCATAATCTCCTGCCAAATTCATGGCTGTCCAATATTCCAAACCAAGATGCGTGCTCAGATCAAGCCACGCAAATTGTTGTGCCTCTTTTGGTAACGGACATTGTTCTGCCGCCACTCTTGAATAGTATTGAGCGATTTCCGCTCCCAATCCACGAGATCCACTGTGTGAAAGAATTCCTAAGTATTTCCCTTTCGGAAGCCCGATCTGTTCGTCTTCTTCCGTAATTTCAACTTCTCCGAATTCCACAAAGTGATTTCCACCGCCGGAAGTCCCCATCTGTTTGATCGCTTTACCTTTTAATCTTCTTAAAATCGGAATCATATCAAACGTATCCCTATCGAAAATTTCGTGTTCGACGTGAGATTTGTGGGTTTCGTACATTCCGAATTTTGTATGTTCAGCAAGAGCTTTTTCATACTTATCTCTCGCCCCGTCAAGATATGAAACAGGCGTATCCAAAATACTGAGTGACATTCTACAACCGATATCCATGCCGACTCCATAAGGAATCACCGCATTTTCTACCGCAAGAACTCCACCAATCGGAAGGCCGTAACCACTGTGCGCATCGGGCATTAAAGCACCCTGCGTTGAAATTGGAAGTTTCAAAGCGGTATACAGCTGGTTTTTTGCTTCATCTGAAATATTGTTTCCGAAAATCTGAAAAGAAGCACGGTTTGTATTGAGCATTCTTTTTTCTGTTTTCCTGGATGAAAGCAAAGCTTCCGCAATTTGTCCGAAAGTCAAATCTTTCTCGAAATTTTCCGGATTCTGCAGAATTTCCTTTAAAAGAGATTTTACATGATGAATATTTTTCGTTGCAAAATTCCTTTTCATGACTTCCAAAGCGATGTTGACACTCTGATTGTTTGGATAGCCTATTTTTAATATATCTTTTCCTTTAAGTTTTAAATTTCCCATTGTTTTTTATTTTAAAATTTGAAGACATTTCCGTCTTCTGCATTTTCTGCAATCTCTGTTGCAGACATCTTGTAGCGAACGCATTTTCTGCTGTTCAACGGATCACGTTTGTATTTATCCTTCCATGGATTGGGCCTTCCATATATCTTTTTATGGACAATACCCGCAACTTTATGCTGACCCAAATAAGAATTGAGTTCATCAATTTCTTGCTCTAAATCTGAATGTAAAGGCTTGTAATGAGTAATCATATTCGGTTTTACTCTTAATACAAATCTCCATGGTTCGATAAATTCGTAGTAAATGTTATGTCTCTTTCTGATTGGACAATAATCTTCTCTTTTTAGGAAATATTGCCTCTCTCGGTCTGTTAATCTCAACTTTGGATCATTCCACTGATATGTTGAAAGCTGACCCAGTTTTTGTTCCCTGTCAACATAAATTCTTCGCCCGAATTTTCTTTTCTTTTTTAAGAATTTCCGGGTCTCGGAATACATCTTGGTATTGATCTTATTCAGGATTCCCTCGAAAAAGTCGCCATCCTTGGACCGTTTCACATCGTCTCTCACGACAAAGAATCTTACAAATCCTTTCTGATAGGGTTTTTCCAATGGAACTAACGGGATTTCCCTTTTTATTTTCCGAAGTTCTTCACTACGTTTATACTTTTTTCTGATCTGTTTTACTACATCTTCTTTAATTATTCTTTTTCTGCTTCTCAGGCTTCTCAATCTGAAAAACATCAGGTTATCTTTTTCCATTAATTTTAGATATTAGAGGTGAAGTATTAAAAGTTAGATTTTACTATTTCACATTAAATCTTCACCAACTAAAATTTTAGTTGTTATTGTCCAAACCTCATAGGTTTTAAAAACCTATGAGGTTTAGTTTAGCGGTAACCTTTTCCTAGCCCCGATTGCAGCGACATCCTTTTTTGTTGCGGCCGAAGCGAAGCGGAGGCCGTAATGAAAAAGATATAGCGGAAAGCGGGATAAAGCTTCTAAAAACTTTATTCGAAAAGATTCCTAAACTTGATAAAAAAGATTTCGGGAAAACTGATTTGAGTTTGAAATATTGCGCAATAAAAAACCCGAAATCTCTGCGACTTCGGGTTTTGATATTTCGTTATACTTTTATTCTAAGAGTGTACCAAACCACGAAGCCTCGCCTTTGCAAAAGGCAATCCTACTGTTGAAAGCTGACTGAATTTGAACATTGCTTCGTTGTTTTTTATTGGTTAAACTTGATTTTCAGATGCAAAGATATGCTAATTTTTGAATATTCAAATTTTTATTTAATATTTTTTGTGAAATTCATAAAAAAGTCTGAATAGAACACTATCCAGACTTGTATATTTTTAATCTTTTGAACCCAGATCATCCATCGGATCATCCATCCCTTTGATGATGTTAGAATGATAAACCCTTTCCGACCCGAGAAAATAAATATTGTGTCTTGCTTTGGCAATAATTCCGTTGTATTCTTCTTCAGTCATACCATCCGGAATACCTTTCTGGTCCTCCGATTCTTTTCTATAAACCTGCAAAGCTCCGTTTCTATTTAAAATAGATTTTGCTGAGATCGCCTGCTCGAGATCATCGGTGTAAACAACTACGTTATTTCTTCCAATACTATGTTTACGATAGGCCTCTAACATTTCTGCATCGTGAGCGAAAACATAATCGAAAAAACCTTTCGTTTGTTCATCTTCCTGATAATGATCAAGTCCGGTTTCTACGTTTGATTTTGAAACAATAATGTTAGCCTCGTCGAAACCGTTTTCTCTTAAATCTTTTTTAATTTTCTCCGTATCTACCGTCACAGGAAATACTGAAACTACTGTATAAGCCATAATATTTTGTTTTTGTGGTTATGGCTTACAGTAC
Source organism: Chryseobacterium sp. Y16C (assembly GCF_022488405.1). NCBI lineage: Bacteria > Pseudomonadati > Bacteroidota > Flavobacteriia > Flavobacteriales > Weeksellaceae > Chryseobacterium > Chryseobacterium sp. Y16C. The sequence continues at coordinate 3,563,355 of NZ_CP092711.1, read as the reverse complement.
AAACGTCGTGCAATTTATGCCTTAAAAAAGTTAATTAATTTAAAAATCTTTCCAGAATATCTACCGCACATTTTGGCAGATTGGTTCCCGGCCCGAAGATAAAATCTGCTCCGTTTGCATAAAGGAACTCATAGTCCTGCTGAGGAATTACTCCACCAACAACAATGGTAATATCATCTGCGCCCAGCTTTTTTAATTCTTCCACCACTTGCGGAACTAATGTTTTATGACCTGCTGCTAATGATGACACTCCCAAAATGTGGATATCGTTTTCCACCGCCTGTTTGGCAACTTCTTCCGGTGTCTGGAATAGTGGCGCTACATCAACATCAAATCCCATATCCGCAAATGCTGTTGCTACTACTTTTGCTCCTCTATCATGACCATCCTGTCCCATTTTAGCCACCATGAGTCTTGGGCGACGTCCTTCTTTCTCTTCAAATTTCTGAGTAAGATTCAGGGCTTTTTCGAAATATTCGTTCTTACCTGCATTCATGGCATAAACTCCTGAAATTGTTCTGATATTTGCTTTATATCTTCCGAAACTTTCTTCCATGGCATCACTCATTTCCCCAAGCGTAACTCTTCTGCGAGCTGCTTCGATACATAATGCCAAAAGGTTTCCTTTTCCTGTTTTTGCTGATTCCCGGATTTTATTTAAAATCTGTTCCACTGCTTCAGAATCTCTTTCTGCTTTTATTTTATTTAATCTTTCGATCTGTTTTCTGCGAACTTCCGTATTGTCAATATCAAGGATCTCAATTTCGTCCTGTTTTAGCTCTGATTTGAATGAATTTACGCCAATGATAAATTCTTCTCCGCTATCGATTTTTGCCTGCTTTCTTGCCGCAGCTTCTTCAATTCTCATTTTTGGAATTCCGGCTTCGATGGCTTTCGTCATTCCTCCTTCCTGCTCTACCTCATCGATGTATTTCATGGCTTCTTCGATCATTTGCTGAGTAAGACTTTCTACTAAATTACTTCCTCCCATCGGATCTACCACATCGCAGATTCCACTTTCCTGCTGCAGGATAATCTGAGTATTTCTCGCAATTTTAGCTGAATAATCTGTCGGAAGCGCAATAGCTTCATCCAAAGCATTGGTGTGAAGAGACTGAGTTCCTCCCAATGCCGAAGATAAGGCTTCAATGGCAGTTCTTGTTATATTGTTGAAAGGTTCCTGCTCTGTTAAAGACCATCCTGAAGTTTGTGAGTGTGTTCTTAAAGCTAAAGATTTCTGATTCTGAGGATTGAACTGCTTTAATAATTCAGCCCAAATATATCTTGCCGCACGCATTTTCGCGATTTCCATGAAATGATTCATTCCGATCGCCCAGAAAAAGGACAATCTTGGCGCGAAATCATCAACATTCATTCCTGCTTTTATTCCTGTTCTTACGTATTCCAATCCATCTGCAAGCGTATAAGCCATTTCCAGCACCGGTGTAGCTCCGGCTTCCTGCATGTGATATCCTGAAATTGAAATAGAGTTGAATTTCGGGATATTCTGAGAAGTGTATTCAAAAATATCTGCAATGATCTTCATGGAAGGTGCGGGTGGATAAATGTAAGTATTTCTTACCATGAATTCCTTCAGAATATCGTTCTGAATGGTTCCTGAAAGCAATTCCTGAGAAACACCTTGTTCTTCTGCAGCTACGATATAGAATGATAAAATTGGTAAAACCGCACCATTCATCGTCATGGAAACTGAAATCTGATCTAATGGAATTTCATTGAATAAAATCTTCATGTCTTCCACAGAATCAATTGCCACTCCAGCTTTTCCAACATCACCAACTACTCTCGCATGATCTGAATCATAACCTCTGTGCGTTGCCAAATCAAAAGCTACGGAAAGACCTTTTTGTCCTGCCGCTAAGTTTCTTCTGTAGAAAGCATTGGATTCTTCTGCAGTTGAAAATCCTGCATATTGACGAATCGTCCACGGTTTCTGAACATACATGGTGGAATACGGACCTCTTAAATAGGGGGCAATTCCCGGAGAAGTTTCTGTTAATTTTTTATTTTTAACGTCTTCTGCTTTATAGGAAGATTTTAACTGCAATCCATCTTTTTCAAATGGATAGATTTCCGATTTTTTTTCGGTTATATTAAATTGAGGAGTTTTATTTTGAACTTCTCTTCTCATACTTTCAGATTTATTACCGGCTAAAATTACGGATTTTTGAGATAATAATTTTGTGATATTTTTTTGAATTTTTTCCCACAGATTTCACGGATTTACGCAGATGATTGTTTGTATTAGCACAGAGTATTATTATTGATACACTTAAAATATTTTAGCTAAAGCCAATGTCTCATGCTTAAATGAAAAAACGGGCTAAAGCCCGTTTCTATTGATGTTCATAATATGATTTATCAAAATTTATTTAAAAAAATTAATTACTCCCTAATTTCTTAATTCCCATTTCATACAGCGCGAAAGAAATCAAATCTGCATTTTCACCAATAACCTGCTCCGTAGAACGACCTGCTCCGTGACCTGCATTTTTTTCAATTCTTAATAAAATAGGATTTTTACACGCTTGCTTTTCCTGCAACTCTGCTCCGAACTTGAAAGAATGCGCCGGAACCACTCTATCATCATGATCACTTGTAATAATCATCGTTGAAGGATAGCAAGTTCCTGCTTTCACATTGTGAACAGGAGAATATGATTTTAGGTATTCAAACATTTCTTTACTGTCCTCCGCTGTTCCGTAATCGTAAGACCATCCTGCTCCGGCTGTGAATTTATTGTATCTCAACATATCTAACACTCCAACTCCCGGAAAAGCCACTCTTGCCAGATCGGGACGCATAGTCATGGTTGCTCCGACTAATAAACCTCCGTTTGATCTTCCTGAGAGTGCCATAAATTCTTTTGAAGTATAGCCTTTCGCCTGTAAATATTCTCCGGCCGCGATGAAGTCTTCAAAAACATTTTTCTTTTGCTGTTTGGTTCCTGCATCATGCCATTTTTTACCATATTCTCCACCACCACGAATATTCGGTACGGCATAAATTCCTCCGTTTTCCATCCAGATGGCATTCACTACAGAGAAAGCAGGCTGTAAACTGATATTGAAGCCTCCGTAAGAATAAAGAATCGTTGGGTTTTTACCATCAAGCTTCGTTCCTTTCTTATAGTTAATCATCATTGGAATTTTTGTTCCGTCTTTTGAGGTGTAGAATACCTGCTCGGACACATAATCATCCGGATTGAATTTTACTTTTGGTTTATAGTAAATTTTAGACTCTCCTGAATCTGCATTGAATTTATAAGTAGTTCCCGGTGTGATGTAATTGCTAAATGAAAAGTACAGTTCTTTTTCTTCTTTTTTACCCCCGAAACCTCCAACATTTCCTTTTCCCGGTAAAGTAATTTCCCTGATCAGCTTTCCTGTTTTATCAAACTGTTTTACCTGATCAATCGCATCAATCATATAGGTAGCAAAGAAATATCCTCCTCCTGTAGAAATTCCTAATACATTTTCTGTTTGCGGGATAACATCTTTCCAGGTTTCCGGTGAAGGGTTTTGGATGGTTGTCTTTACCAAACGCATATTTGGAGCGTCTTTATCTGTGAAAATATATAGATCATCACCATCCGTATCTACAATGCTTACATTGAAATCAAATCCCTTATTGATCTGCACAAAGTTACCTCCGTTTTTCAGGTCTTTGATATACAGTTCGTTTCCGTTGGTTGCATTGGCAGCAGAAATAATCAAATATCTCTGATCTTCTGAAACGCCTGCACCTAAATATCTTCTTGGTGTTTTATCTCCTCCAAAAATTAATTGATCTTCCGATTGTTTTGTTCCTAATTTATGGAAATACACTTTGTGCTTATCCGTCATTCCTGAAAGTACAGTCCCTTCTTTCGGTTTGTCGTAGCTTGAATAGTAAAAGCCTTCGTCTCCCTGCCATGAAATTCCACTGAATTTTACATCCACCAATGTTTCATCAATCTGCTTTTTCGTAATGGCGTCAATGATAATGATTTTGTTCCAGTCACTTCCTCCTTCTGAGATTGAATAAGCTGCCAAGTTTCCTTTTTTATTAAATGATACCTGAGAAAGTGATGTTGTTCCACTTTTAGAAAATTTATTAGGATCTAAAAAAACCGTCGCAACCTTTGACTTAACTTTAGAAGTCCTGTATAAAACAGACTGCGCCTGTAGACCATCGTTCTTATAATAATAGATATAATCTCCCTCCATAAAAGGTGCGGAAACCTTTTCGTAGTTCCAGATATCTCTCAGCTGTTTTTTAATTTCGTTTCTGAAAGGAATTTTTGAAAGATAATTCTGGCTGTGCGCTACTTCTTCATCCACCCATTTTTTTGTCGCTTCAGAATCATTTTCCAAATCTCTGAATGGATCTGCTACCGCTGTTCCGAAATATGTATCTGTTTGATTTCCTTTTAATGCTTTTGGATAAATCATTTTTTGAGAATAAAAAGTTGCTGAGAATAAAACTCCAGCCGTTAGTAAAATAGGTCTAAAATTCATTGTGAAAGGTTTTCTCAAAAATACGGAATGTGTTTTAAATAAAAAAAGCTTTCGATTACTCGGAAGCTTTAAAACATTCTATTTTAAGTTTAATCATTTAAACATTTTCTAAAATCTATATCCAACTGAAGCTGAAACCTGAGCAATGAATTTAAATTCAGATTCAGTAGTGGGTTGCAAACTTTTTCCTGCACCCACATTAATTACTCCTTCAAAAAAAAATCCTGATTGTAAAATTGCTTTTTCACCAATTCCAAACCCAGCTCCAATCATCGAATTTCTTTTTCCATTATCTAGTAAATTATTCTCGGAATCTCTTGGAATATAAGAACCATACATTGCAAAACCTTCCAGAAAAAGATCTGAAGCATAAGCATCTTGATGAAGATATCTTCTGTAATAAGGCATGGCATAATAGCTTTCTGTTTTCTTCATAAAAACTCTTGCTCCAATTCCAGAGTTTGAATTAAGTATTCTTTCGTAACCGATTCCGATCCTGTTAAAAAACAGCCCAAATCCATCAATTTTAAATTCGTTGGATTGATATTCATTTTGTGAGAAACATAAAAAAGAGCTTAATAAGAAACCCAAGAGAATCATTTTTTTCATTAAAATGGTTTTAGTTTTTTTTCAAAAATAAATAAAAAAGACCTCTGAGCAAACAGAAGTCTTTATATTTAGTAAAAGAAAAAATTTAGTAATTCTCCTCTTCTCCTTTCATTTTTTCAGCATTTTCAGCCATGATCACCGCGTCAATCATTTCAGAAATATCACCATTCATATACGCATCAAGATTGTACATGGATTTGTTGATTCTGTGATCGGTAACTCTTCCCTGCGGATAGTTGTACGTTTTAATCTTTGCCGAACGGTCACCTGTAGAAACCATTGATTTACGCTGTGCCGCAATATCTCCCTGTACTTTCTGTAATTCGATGTCGTATAATTTGGTACGAAGCATTTCCATCGCCAGTTCACGGTTAGCCAACTGCGAACGGGCCTGCTGACAAACCACCACCAATCCTGAAGGTTTGTGGGTTAACTGTACCTTTGTTTCGACCTTGTTTACGTTCTGACCTCCTGCTCCTCCAGAACGTGAAGTCTGCATTTCAATATCAGCCGGATTCAGTTCAAAGTCTACTTCTTCAGCTTCAGGTAAAACGGCTACCGTAATGGCCGAAGTGTGAACTCTTCCCTGAGATTCTGTTTCCGGAACACGCTGTACACGATGAACTCCTGATTCGAATTTCATAATTCCGTATACGCCTTCTCCTTCCACTTTCATGATCAATTCTTTGTAGCCTTTTGCAGCTTCATTAGAATCGGTTACTTCATGTCTCCATCCTTTTGTTTTAAAATACATGGTATACATTCTGTACACATCTTCTACGAAAATAGCCGCTTCATCACCTCCGGTTCCGGCACGAAGTTCCACAATTACGTTTTTATCATCTGCAGGATCTTTAGGAATAAGTAATACTTTAAGTTCTTCTTCAATGCTCGGAATTTTTTCCTGAGCCTCAAGCTTTTCCATTTTTGCCAAATCTACCAAATCTCTGTCTGAACCATCTGCAATGATTTCATCAGATTCTTCAATGGTATCTAAAGCCGCTTTATATTGATCGTAAACTTTTACAATTTTTCCCAAATCACTATATTCTTTGTTTAAAGAAGAATATCTTTTCTGGTCTGAAATAACATCAGGCTGAATAATAAGGTCCGCAACCTCATTGTATCTTTGTTTTATAGCTTCCAGTTTCGGAATTAAACTTTTAGACATAGTGAAAATTTAGTTTGCAAAGATACGGAATTGATAACGAACAAAAAAAGCCCATTTTCATGAGCTTTGGATTTATATATTTTTTATTTGATCATCATTTTCTGAATGGCAACTCCTGTTTCCGATTTCAACTGAACAAGGTATGTTCCTGCCGAATAATTCGTTGAGACTTCATAAGTTCCACTTTCATTGTTAAGTTTAAAAGAATCCATCTTTTTTCCGGACAGGTCATAAATCGTGATCTCCCCATTTTTAGCTTTATTATAAATGAGTTTTGCCATGCCCTTTTTCACCGGATTATCAGCAATCTGAAGAGACAGCCTGTTTTCGGATTTTACTTCTGAAGTTGATAAAGTTCCATCTGTACTTCCAAGAATCCTGAATTCTCCTGGCTGTAATGTTATCGGAGCTGTTGTGGACGTTACGTTCAGGACAGTATTATCCATAAGATTCTTCCATTGTCCTGTATAAGGAAAATAGGGGACTACATTTTTTGACGTAATTCCGTAGTTGGCAAGAGCCACAATATTTTTCAGCTCTGTTCCCGTTAGTGTTGTATCATATACATAGATTCTCGTGATCAGTCCGTCAGGATCGTTCGTCAGATTGTTTGATTCTACCGTATAGGTTTTTGATTTGAAAACGGGATTGGCATTTCTGATATTAATAATCTGCGCCCAGATATTATATACTGCTTTTCTGTTGGTATCCGTATCATAACCCAGAGTAAAAGCAACCGGTTTTTCATCCGTACGGCAATTGGTATTGATCGTTCCGTCGGTACATCTGTTGATACTAAAACCATATCCCAATTCTCCGAACTGCCATATCATTTTCGGTCCCGGAATCGTAAAAAATGTGGCACCAAAAGTCTTCATTCTGTCCAATGCCGTAGCTAGATTTTTCACATCATATGTTCCGTTTGCAGCTCCATAAGCAAGGTTTTTAAACATTAGTCTTTCTTCATCATGACTTTCGCCGTATCCCACTGCTCTCATATTGGTGAAACCATGAAGCTCATGATCCATACGGTCAAAATTACTGTTTGATACATATCCCATCGTATTTTGATTATAAGGATCTGTCTGTTTATTCCAAAGCATTACTCCTTTTCCTTCAGCAATCCTGTAGTTTGCCCATTGCTGCTCTTCCGCATCTGTTCCCAAATGCTCAAAAATCATATATGAATTCGGATCAATATTCCATTGTTTATCAGCATAATATTTCAGTATATCGACTCTATCCTGTTGGTAAGCATTGGTACAGGCTTCATCATTTGCTGTACAATTTTGGGTAAAGCCTTTGGTAAGATCCCAACGAAATCCATCAATATGATATTCCGTTAACCACTGTTGCAGACATCTTTCAACGTAATATTTAGTCCAAGAGCTTGAGTGATTGAAATCATTAAATACATTATATGAATGTTTCGGAACGGTATTAAAGTAGGGATTGTTTGCGGCCACATCTCCATAACCGTCTCCATCAGGATCTACATTCCAGAGTCTGACCAAAGGAGAGCGCCCTGTTGCATGATTAAAAGCAATATCTAAAATCACCGCAATTCCGTTCTGATGGCATAAATCTATAAATTCTTTAAATTTTTCCGGTGTTCCGTACGCTTTGTCTAGCGCATAATGAAAGGATGTATTATATCCCCAGGAAAGATTTCCTTCAAATTCCATAACCGGAAGAAGTTCGATGGCGTTGATCTTCAAATCTTTTAAATAATTGATCTTATTGATCAGTGACTGCCAGTTTTTTTCCTGGGTAAAGTCTCTTAGCAATAATTCATAGACCACTAAATTTTCTTTGCTTGGCCTTGTAAAGTTGGTGACCTGCCAATTGTAAGGAGTCTGCCCTGTTTTAAACATTGACACTTCAAAACCCTGTCCCGCGGGAAAAGCAGGAAGATTCGGATAAGTAGTTGATGAAATTGACGGATCATCATAAGAAGACAGAATCTGCGGAGAGTAAGGATCTGCCACCTTTTTCAGATCATTGGTTCTGTATTGAAAAGTATATAACTGCTGAGGCGTAAGTCCATTCAGCTCGTACCAGTAAAGATCAGGATTTGTGGTATCTCTTTTCATCAGATAGGTATCGTTTACACTCCAGTTATTAAAGCTTCCGATCAGATGAACAAAGTTTTTGTAGGGAGCATACAAGGCAAAACCAACTCGTGTAGGATCGGCAGGATCGTAATTAATTCCCTGTCTGATCCAGCTTGGAATGGGTTGAGAAATTACATTTCTTGGAACCTGTAAAATGAACGTGGCATTTTTAGAACTCGTACCCTGAGTGGCAATTAATTCCATATCCGCATCTTGTGTCACCGTATAGCTGTAAGAATAAGAAGTAGATGGTGTAGAAGTGGAATTTACAACGACTCCGTTTGCTTTTAGCTGAAAGGTTGCATTGACATTGGTATTGGCGGTGACATTGATTGAATTTCCTACCGGAACGGACGTTAAGCTATTCACAGCAGGATTGGTGAGCGTTAAGTTTAAAACTCCAACATTTACCAGGATATCAGGAGAGGTTTGATGCGCTCCGGTTTTATCTTTTAATAAAAACCCCAATCTTCCAATTCCTGTTCTGTTGTAAAATGCTGTCGGAGTAAAGGTTAAAGAGTAAGTATCTGTTCCAGCATTATAATTTAATTTATTCAAATCATTCGAATTATTCCAACTTCCGTTGGTAGGACAATCCTGACTATTTTGATAATTGGTGTCTAAAGACCATGACCAAATATAGATCGCATTATTAGTAACTCCCCAAGTGGTTTCATCAATCTGGTTGCCGGGAACCGTTAAAGTGATCGCATCTGTCTCATTAAATGGACTCGGGTTAATCGTATAACTTATTTGTCCAAAAACAAAAGCTACAAAAAGCATCATGATTCCGGAATATAATTTTCTCATATGATCAATTTTTCATATTAATAAATACTAAAGTAATTCATTTTCCAGAATTATTGTTTTTTTAATATAAAATTTTAGATTTTATGTTATTTAAAAGCTATGCATTGATGAGTTTCTTTTAATTGTAAACTAACGGGTCATAAAAAAACAAAAGGCTTAAAAAAGCCTTTTGCCTATCAATCTAATATGAACGGAACTAGTTTTTAATCACTTTTTTAGAAATTGTCTGTCCGTTTTTTAGTTTTACCTCTACAATGTACAACCCGTTTGGAAAGCCTTGCAGATTGATCTGATTATTGGAGAACTGAACATTTATTCTTTGCCCTACCATATTGGTAACATTTATAACATCAATTAATGAATCTACTTTAATATTAAGAATATCTTTCGTAGGATTCGGATAAATTCCAAGATTTACATATCTTATATCTGATGTTCCTAACGCGGAAGTTTCTTTAAGACATCTTAGGGACTGACCTTGTCCCCTAGGACCTCCTGAACCCGCATTCGCAATCGTTGTCCCTACATAAAGATACTTTCCACCTGAACCTGACACATCAGAGCTCCAGTAATATCCTCTTTGCCCTTCATAAGTAAAAGAGCCATCAATAGGGCTTCTGTTACCAGCCGCAGGAAGTTTAAGTCTGCTGTTAAATGCAGTCGTAGGGTTTGAAATACCTTCTGCACTGACCGCTGTTGTCCAGTCTGCCTGAGTTGGCAATCTCCAACCTTGCCCAATTGCTTTACAAGGATCTACTCCGATTTCTGAAGTAATTGCAGCAATATTTTCTCCTGACCACTTATCAGTCAGTGCATTGGTGCTCCACCAATAATTACTCGTTCCTGAACCGATAATGAATGAAGTAACCCCTGTTAATCCAGAAGGATTATTAACCGAAGGCATAGAAGCAGTAGAAGAATTTCTCACCTGGTGACCATCATCCCATCTTCCCCACTGGAAAAGATCACCATAAGAATTGGTATCCGTCATCGAAGCCGCAACCTGAGTACTTCCTAAATTCTGCTGAAGCCAAACTTTACCATCCTGTCCTCTCACCGTGGTAGAAGAAACCGGTTGTCCTTTGTAGGTGAAGCTTACACAACCTGTATCTCCCGGATTGGCTCCCGGATCTGCATTGTTACAAGCCGGCGTAAGAGAAATTCTCTTTACTCTGACACCACTTTGCGAATAAGTAAGAACCAAAGAGTTATTGACTGCATCATATTGTAAATCATTGTACGTTGCTGTACCATCAGATATGAAATCGCCTCCAAAAGTCGCCCAGGTATTGGTCACAGCGTTATATTCATACACAGTATTTTTTCCTCCATTAATCGCCCAGCCACTTGCTACAACAAATATTTTTCCGGCAGGTGTTACTGCAATAGCTACATTATAAAGGTCATTAGAAATTCCAAAATTCGCATCTCCTACTTGTTCCCAATCTGTTCCATTGAATTTTTTCACATTAAGCTTTCTGTTGTTTGCAGCGTTTGAAGAATAAACAACATAGAGCTTGTTATCTGCTCCTATAGCAATATCCGAAGTTGCATTCACCCCCTCTGTAAAGGTAGTTCCAACTGAAGCACCACCAACTAAAGTCCAAGTATCCGCTGAGGAAGCCGTTAAAGAATTTTCAAATACTTTTACTCCTGATGAATTTTGACATACATATACTTTTCCGTTAGTCCCGATCACCATTTCAGCATTATAAGGGACTCCACCTGCAATTCCTGTAGGACCTACCTGTTCCCATACTCCGTTTACAAAACGTTTCACGGTTCCGGAGTCTACAGATCCGTATGCGAAAAGAGTTCCGTTGGGTGCTACTGCAGAAGCCTGATAATTTGTGGTCGCACTAAATGCATTGGGAAGCTGGCTCCATGCTGTTCCTTCAAATTTTCGAACCTCCATTCCCGAATTCGGATAGGCCCATTGATTGGTGTAATATAACCTTCCTGAAACATCTACAGATAGCGAACTGAATGTTGCGCTTCCTGCCGTAATTCCCGCAGAACCTCCAACATAAGACCAGGATGTTCCATTAAATTTTTGAACAGAGCCTTTTCCCAGCGCTACGTCATAATAGGAAATATAATAATTCCCCTGTACATCAATTGCCAAATTATTGTAGCTTGATGTACCGGAAGAAAGATTTCCCGGTGTTCCTACATCCTGCCATTGCTGAGCAGACAAAGCTCCTGATGCAATGGATAACATTTTTAACCCTAAGCCAATTTTGACCGTTGCAGAGTATAAATTTTTAAACATTTGAATATTTATTTTTATTTATTCTAAATTAATTATACTAAATTTGCGCAAAATTACTTGTATCGGATTAAGTATTGTTATCATTTCCAAACTATTGATAATCATACAATGTATAAAAACAAAAGAGTCATTTTCAAATAATAAATTGAAAAAACGCCATATGAAGAATACTATTAAGGAGGGGCAAATATATTATTCAGAGGAAATCTCTATCCTCCTTTATACCAATTCAAATAAGGAAAATTGTCTTAAATCCAGTTTTGTGGAAGGAAAATCGAGTTTTAATCTTCTTTTTTTGCTGAGTCCTAATATTAATTTAGATGCTCAGGACTGCAGAACTCAATTTTCATTCAAAGAAAATCAATACATTCTGCACTATTCTTCACAAGAGAGTAAAGCAAAGCTTTGGACAGAGAACCAAGAGTCTCTAAAGTACTTGCAGATTCAAATCACATATCAGTATATTTTTAATCTTTTCAACCCTCAAAAAAGTAAAGAGAGTTCGGATATACTTGAACAAATGACAAAAAATAATTTCATTTTCCTACATAAGCAGACTCCTCCTTTAATGACGGTAGAAATGCATATTATTCTTAAAGAGATCATTGAATATTCAAAAAAAGGAATGATACAGAAACTATTTATAGAAGCAAAAATTATTAAACTTTTGATTTTAATTTTTGAGCAGTTTACTGAAAAAGATGATACTGAAAATTCGTCTAAACATCACATCCGCATAAAAAAATATATTGATGAGAATTATCATAAAAATCTGAAGATAAATGAACTAAGCCAGGAACTTGGAATTAATGAAAATAAAATCAGGAAAGAGTTTAAAGAGCATTATCAGTCAACAATTGTAGATTATGTTTCCGAGCTTAGAATGCTGAAGGCAAAAAAGCTTATCATTGATAAAAACATTATGATCAAAGAAATAGCCATAGACTGCGGATATGACTATGTACAGAATTTCTCCAGAGCGTTTAAAAAGAAGTTTGGGATATCTCCTGAAAAACTCAGAAATGGATAAAACAGAAAAACCACTAATAAATTAGTGGTTTTAATATATGTTGTTTTGCTTTGATATTGCTTTTTCAGAATTCAGGTGAAAAAGCAATGACATACAAATTAATGATGTCCGTGACTATCGTGAATAAAAGGACCGTGACCTTTAGGAGAGTTATAAATAACTTCTACTCCTTCTTGCTCGTAAACCATTTTACTTCTAATTTCTTCCGGATCAAAAGGAGCTACTTTACCAAAGTATTCTTTCAAACCTTCAGTCAACCACATTGGAATCACCAATCCGAAAAACATAAAAATACACCAGAATCCTACAAGGAACATTGTAACGAAGTAGATTGTCCAAAGGAACTGATAAAACGGCCAAAATGCTGATAACATCATTTTACTTAATATTTTAGGCAAAAATAGAACTTTTTTCCTTTTCACACAAAAGATATGTGTCCTATTTTATTATTTATTTTGATTTTAAACTAGTCTTTAGAATATCTCTGTTTACTTTTGAACTATTTAAAACAAATCTTGCAATATCTCTCGTTATCTGTGTCGGCGAATGGCAATCACAATTGCTAAAGCCTATAACATAAATATCTTCACTCGGAATATAAACTCCCATAGATTTGAAGCCAAAAATACTTCCTCCATGCTCTCGCGTGGCAATTCCATCAATATCTTTCAAATGCCATCCATACCCATAATTGAATTCATCCCCGTTGTTAAGTTTATATTTTGTAAAAGCTTTTCTAGCGTGTTCAGCATCAAGAATAAGATTTCTATTGATTGCGTCTTGCCATTTCAGCATATCCTGAACTGTAGACATTAAAGATCCTGACGCAAAAGGAACGCTGAAATTAATTATTGTTTTATTCACATAACCATCACTTTTTTGGTGATACCCAAAAGCTCTGTTTTTTATTATTTTTCTATCGGAAGCATAAAACGAATTGTTCATTCCAGCTTTATCAAAGATATTTTTTTTGATAAAATCTTCATATTTTTCACCAGAAATCAATTCAATTAAATATCCAAGCAAAACATATCCTGAATTATTATAATCGAACTTTTCTCCCGGCTTAAAATCAACAGGTTCATTTTTAAAGAAGTCCACCATCATTTTGGGAGACATTTCTTTTTGGGCAATATCGGAAATTGATTTCATTTTTGTAAAATCCTTAATTCCTGAAGTGTGCGTCAATAAATGATGAATAGTAATAGAATTTCCCGAAGGATAATCAGGAATATATTTAGCAACGGGGTCATTTACGCTTAATTTTCCCTGAGATTCAAGAATTAAGATAGAAACCGCTGTAAACTGTTTAGTCATAGAGCCAATCTGGAAAACATTATTTGGCCTCATGTCAACATTCAATTCCAAATTAGCTTTTCCAAAAGCTTTCTCGTAAATAATTTTCCCTTTTCGGAAAACAAAGAAAACTCCGCCCGGAGCATTTTGATCTTTAAATTCTGTTTGTATTATACTGTCAATCTTTGTATTACTTTGAGCAAAGGACAAATCAAAGACAGTTAAGCTAAGAAGAAATGCAAGTAAAATATTTTTCATAATGCTATTTTGTATTGCAAAAATACTCTTTACAAAAGTACCATGCAATACAAAGTAGTATTAATTTTATAAATATCTTTTAAATAATTTTTAATGGGCTAATGCCGCAAAGAAATCATTTCCCTTATCATCTGTAATAATGAATGCTGGGAAGTCTTTTACTTCAATTTTTCGCACAGCTTCCATTCCTAATTCAGGGAAATCTACCACCTCAACAGACAGGATATTGTCTTTTGCCAAAATTGCAGCCGGACCTCCGATCGATCCTAAATAGAACCCTCCATATTTACCGCAGGCATCGGTTACATCCTTACTTCTGTTTCCTTTTGCCAGCATGATCATACTTCCGCCATGACTTTGGAATTCATCCACATACACATCCATTCTTCCCGCAGTGGTAGGTCCGAAACTTCCTGAAGCCATTCCTTCCGGAGTCTTTGCAGGTCCTGCGTAATAAATCGGATGATTTTTGAAATATTCTGGCATTGGTTTCCCACTGTCAATAATTTCTTTGATTTTTGCGTGAGCGATATCTCTTGCTACGATTAACGTTCCGTTTAATTTTAATCTTGTTTTGATTGGATATTTTGAAAGCTCAGCCAAGATTTCAGGCATTGGCTTATTCAAATTAATCTCCACTGCTTCTTCCAAATGTGGCGGAGTATCTGGTAAAAATCTCTTAGGATCCTGCTCCAATTGCTCTAAGAAAATACCTTCTTTTGTAATTTTCCCTTTAATATTTCTGTCCGCTGAACAAGAAACTCCCATTCCGACCGGACAAGAAGCTGCATGACGAGGAAGTCTGATCACTCTTACATCGTGAGTAAGATATTTCCCCCCAAACTGCGCTCCAATAGCACTTTCCTGGCAGATCTTCTGAACTTTCGCTTCCCACTCAAGGTCTCTGAAAGCCTGACCTGCTTCATTTCCTTCTGTCGGAAGATTATCATAATATTTTGCAGATGCTTTTTTCACTGCAGCCAAATTTGCTTCGGCAGAAGTTCCACCGATCACTAAAGCCAAGTGATAAGGCGGACAAGCTGCTGTTCCCAAATCTGAAATTTTTTCTTTGATAAATTCTTCAAGAGACTTTTCGTTCAATAAAGATTTTGTCTTTTGATAAAGGAACGTTTTGTTGGCAGAACCTCCTCCTTTTGTCAAGAATAAGAACTCGTAATAATCTCCTTTCTTAGCATAGATATCAATCTGTGCCGGAAGATTGGAACCTGAATTTTTCTCATCAAACATCGTTAAAGGAACAACCTGAGAATATCTTAAGTTTCTTTTTTGATAGGTATTGTAAATTCCTTTGCTTAAATATTCCCCGTCATCAACTCCCGTATATACATTTTCTCCTTTTTTACCCATTACAATTGCCGTTCCTGTATCCTGGCAAGACGGCAAAGCACCTTCTACCGCAACCGCAGCATTTTGTAATAAATTATAAGCAACGAATCTGTCGTTATCTGTAGCTTCAGGATCATCAATGATTCTTCTCAAACTTTCTAAGTGTGAAGAACGAAGCATGAAAGAAACGTCTGCCATTGCTTCTTCAGCCAATAGTTCAAGACCTTTCGGATCTACTGTCAAAATTTCTCTGTCTCCTAGTTTTTCAACTTTTACATAGTCTGAAGTAAGCTTCTTGTACACCGTATCATCTTTCTGAATCGGATACGGATCCTGATATCTAAATTCCATTTCAATTTTTTATGGATACAAAAATACGGCTTACACAAAAAAACATGAGCAAAATCAGCGACTTAGATTGATATTTATAATGATTATAAATTGCACGGTTTTTCATTATTAAGTAACTTTATACAATGTTATTCTAGCCTAAAAATCACAAAATTTAAAACTAAATAAAAATTTCAATCACAATGAATTACAGAATAGAAAAAGACACCATGGGTGAAGTGCAGGTTCCTGCAGATAAGTTTTGGGGTGCACAAACTGAAAGATCCAGAAATAATTTCAAAATAGGACCCGAAGGCTCTATGCCCCACGAAATTATTGAAGCTTTTGCCTATTTAAAAAAAGCAGCAGCATATGCCAACACCGATTTAGGAGTTCTACCTGCAGAAAAAAGAGATATGATTGCTAAAGTTTGCGAAGAAATCCTGGAAGGAACATTGAATGATCAGTTCCCACTGGTGATCTGGCAAACAGGATCAGGAACACAGTCTAATATGAATGTAAATGAAGTGATCTCTAACAGAGCTCATGTAAACAATGGGGGAACCTTAGGAGAAAAATCGGAAATTCATCCCAATGATGATGTTAATAAGTCTCAGTCTTCTAATGATACTTACCCGACAGCCATGCATATCGCAGCTTATAAAAAAGTAGTTGAAACAACAATTCCGGCAGTTGAAAAATTAAGAGATACTTTAGCTCAGAAATCAGAGGCTTTTAAAGATGTGGTTAAAATCGGAAGAACGCATTTGATGGATGCGACTCCTTTAACTCTAGGACAGGAATTTTCAGGATATGTTGCTCAATTAAATTTCGGAATCAAAGCATTAAAAAACACCTTACCTCATCTTTCTGAGCTTGCTTTGGGTGGAACTGCAGTGGGAACAGGATTAAATACTCCTCAAGGTTATGATGTAAAAGTTGCCGAATATATTTCAAAGTTCACGAATCTTCCTTTTGTAACGGCTGAAAATAAATTTGAAGCTTTGGCTGCTCACGATGCCATTGTAGAGTCTCATGGCGCATTAAAACAATTGGCGGTTTCTTTATATAAAATTGCTCAGGACATCAGATTATTGGCTTCCGGACCACGTTCGGGAATAGGAGAGATTCACATTCCCGAAAACGAACCGGGCTCTTCAATCATGCCGGGAAAAGTAAATCCAACCCAGAATGAAGCGATGACAATGGTTTGTGCGCAGGTCTTAGGAAATGACACGACCATTTCTTTTGCAGGAACTCAGGGAAATTACGAACTGAATGTTTTCAAACCGGTAATGGCCTTCAATTTCTTACAATCTGCACAGCTAATTGCTGATGCATGTATTTCATTTAATGATCACTGCGCAGTGGGAATCGAGCCGAATCACGGAAGAATCAAAGAACTGGTAGATAAATCCTTGATGCTGGTTACTGCTTTAAACACCCACATTGGCTACGAAAATGCTGCAAAAATTGCAAAAACAGCTCATAAGAACGGTACGACCTTAAAAGAAGAGGCCATTAATTTAGGACTTTTAACTGCCGAACAATTCGATGAATGGGTAAAACCAGAAGATATGGTAGGTAGCCTAAAGTAAGAACTCATCATAAACAAAAGCACTCCGCAGAAAATTGCAGAGTGCCTTTGTTTGTTAATATGAATGTTATTATTTATTATTCAATTCTCATACCAAAGATTAATAATTTATATTTATTTTGTATTTGAGCTATCAATTATTAATTTACAATATGTGGTGACGACATTTTTGAACCTTTTACCACCAAAGTGCCGCTCCGAAAACTAACGCTTTATCATTTTCAAAGTTTCCGTTTTTAAAGAAGTTTCCGAAATCTTTTTTAACGAAAATACTGAAATCATTATAAGAGACAGTAAACTGACCTCCGTAAATAAAAGGACTTACCTGATAATTACTTCTGTCTCTGTCACTGATTCCTTCTCCTTTCATAATATTATTGGTTGACATTCTCACCCCTCCATAAACATTAGCCCCTACTTTAAATCCTTTCTGGTAATCCCTGTACTGAATATCCATTCCTGCATTTTTTAATTTAGAGAAATTATACTGAATTCCCAGTGGGACCATAATATATCCTGTTCTCAGTTTACTTTTGCTCAGCCCTTTTTCATAATTGGCCAGATAAATATTGGAGTTGGCATCTTTGGCAACAAACATATTATTATCAAGACTCAATGTTCTCCATGAGAAACCGATACCGGAAATCAATCCCCATGGACTCGTTCTGCTGAACTGGTAATTAAATTTCAATCCAAATTCAAAATTTCCGGCATATCCCAAATTTTTATCTAAAGCATTGTCTGCTTCGCTGTTGGTAAGGTTCATGATTCCATAGGAAATATATCCTGTAAAGTTTTTTGTAGGCCTGAATTTTTTCAACAGCTTTTCTTTTAATTCTTCATTGGAAGTTACATCCGAATTCAGCAAAGAATATCTTACCTGCTTCTGAATAACTCCATCCAAATCAAATCCCAACTCTTCGATTCTCTGGTCTATTTTTTCTGAAAAACGATCTGCTAATACAGATTTTTGCTTATCAAATTCCACTTTATCAAGATTTTTTGCCTGAAGAGTAAGTAATTCCGCTTCCATCGCTTTCTTTTCTTCCTTAATAATCGCATCAATCTTTCTGGCATATTCATCCACTTTTTCCTTTACAATAGGACTTACTTCTGTATCTTCTTTCGGCTGAAGATTGAGCAATGGTTTTCTCTGTGCATATAATGATGTGGAAACAAGACATACGAATCCCATCATGATCATTTTTTTAATCATATTATTAATTTTTAATTGTTAAAATTTAGTATTATCTACCGTTCAGATCAACGGCTGCGACATTGCTTTCTTTTGTTTTTTCGATCACATCCTTATGCTCTACTGAGAAAAGCAAAGTAGCCGGATCTACGTATTTTTTCCTTTTTACCGGAGTTTTCTTAGCATCTTCAGCTTGAGCCACAGTCTTATCTGCAGGAGCAGAAATCTTAGAAACTTCAGGAACGATCACTTGAGCTTCATCTTTTGGATTCTCCTTTTGTATTTGTTCTACTAAAACTTTAGGTGATTGTTGAACTTCATTGATCGCTTTAGCTAAAGGCTCTTTACTTTCCCGAATAACTTCCTCTGCATATACAGGTTCAGCAACTGTACTTTCATTTATCTTTTCAGTTGTTTTTTCCTGTGGAAAAACCTCTTTTACTTTGGTGATCTTACTATTCTGGATATTATTTTTTTCTGAAGAATTTGAGAAAAGCACAAAACCCAAACCGAAAACAAGTATAATACATGCTGCCATCAACACCCAGTTCATTGGGAATTTAGAATGAGGTTTTTCTTTCTGCAATTCTATTTCAGACCAGAGATCTCTTGAAGGAGCAATTTCTCTTTCCTCGATCTGTTTTTTTATCTGGTGTTCCAAATTATCTCTGAATGTGTTCATTTTTCATCGTTTTTTGTTGTTGAAGATAAAGTACTCTCAGCTTCTCTTTTGCCCGAAACAGCTGGGTTTTGCTCACTGCAGTGGAAATTTTCAAGGTATCGGCAATTTCCTGATGCGAATAGCCTTCCAATACATACAGGTTGAAAACCATTCTGTAAGCATCCGGAAGCTGGTCTAAAAGATCCTGAGCACTGAAGTCAAAAATCACTTCCTCTTCAGGAACTTCAATCATAAATGACGGGTTGATATCATCAATATAAAAAACGGTTTTATGGCTTTTTATAAAGTTAAGACACTCGTTTACTACAATTCGCCTTGCCCATCCTTCCAGATTTCCTTCTCCACGGAAGCTTTCAATATGCTTAAAAATTTTGCAAAAAGCTTTAATGACACAGTCTTCCGCCTGATACAAATCGCTGATGTAGCTTTTAGCCACACTCAGAAACTTTTTGACATTCTGCTCATAGAAAACTTTCTGTGCAGCCGGATCCTGTTTCTTGAGGTGGCTGAGCAAATCTTCTTTTTTATTTCCAAATAAAAGCTTCATGAATTATCTGTTTCTATCTTAAAGACAACAAAGTTTTGAAAAGGTTACACAAAAAAACATTTTTTTGAAAAATTTATTCTTTTCTATCATTCTAAACAAAATGAAATGCAGTGAAGAATCCGTTTTAAGTGAGGAGATTCTTCCTTCGTCAGAATGACAAGTCATACTGTTTAATTAAAAAAGACAGAAAAAATCTGTCTCCTTATTTTATCCTGAAAATTCATCCAGCATATCTCTGGTCGGAACAAAGAAAAGCGTTCCAGTCACAGCTGTACTAAAATCTAAAATCCTGTCGTAATTTCCCGGAGGATTCCCAATAAACATATTCGTCAGCATTTTTTTTGTTGTTGAGAATGTATTGGCATAAGAAATAAAATAGGTTCCAAACTCGCCTGTTGAAGGGCTTCCGAATGGCATATTATCTCTGACAATTTTCAGTTCCTCTCCGTTTTCACCTTCAATATTAGCTAGTGCAATGTGAGAGTTTGCAGGCTTAACATCATCCGACATTTCAATATCATTTTCTTTTGATCTTCCTATTACTTTTTCCTGCTCTTTTGTAGAGAGGCTTCTCCAAGCATTCATATTATGAAGATATTTCTGAGTGAAAAGATAACTTCCACCTTTATACTGTGGATCTTCATCTCCGATTTTAGCAAAGAAATCCCGGTCTTCGTTATGCGGGTTTTCGGTTCCGTCTACAAAACCAAGAATTGAGCGGTCGTCCCAATATTTAAATCCATGAATTTCCAAAATGCTTTCCGCAACAGGGGACAATAATTTTGAAATTTCAACTGCCATATCGAAAATAATACTTTTATTATCGGCTCTCAGATGAAAATGAAAATCTCCCGGTGTAGAGACTGCAGTATGCTTTTCTCCTTTTATCTCTTCAAAGCTGGCAAGTTCTTTAGGGAGCGTAGCCGGAAGACCTAGGATATTCCATGCACGATATCCAATTCCGAATACACAGCTTGCTCTGCTGTCCGGAAACCTGTTGAAAACAGAATTATTAAGATTGAGCACCAACGCACACAATTGTTGAAAAACTTCTTTCAGTTTAGGATCATCAGCCAATTTCCAAACCATAAAAATCGTATTGCTGTTTGGATAGTCGGTTACATTTTGGGATTCAGCACCTGCCATTTTTACTATTTTAAATTGAATTATATAATTTCTTCGGCCGGCTTAGATACCTGATCTGCAAAATACTGCTCAAGATCTTTCAGTGTTTCAGGGTTCGTCTGAATGTCTTTTACCAGTTGTCCTTTATTCACCACCACAATTCTGTTGCAGACTTCTGTTGTATGCGAAAGATCATGACTGGAAATAAGAAAAGTCACCCCATCCTGTTTTGATAATTCTTTAATTAAATTTTTAAGTTTAATTTGCGTAGAAGGGTCAAGATTGGCAAAAGGCTCATCCAGAATAATGATTTCAGGATTTCCGATAATTGCGCCAACAATTCCTACCTTTTTCTGGTTTCCCTTTGAAAGATCACGAACGTATTTCCCAGAGTTTAGGATTTCACCATTAAAAAGATCATGAAACTGTTTTAAGAATTCATCTACAGAAGCTTTATTCTGCCCTCTCAATTCTCCGATGAAATAAAAATATTCTTCAGGAGTAAGATATCCGATCAAAAAAGAATCATCTACGAAGGCTGAAACTTTATTTTTCCATGCTTCGGATTCATTTACTTTTATTCCGTCGATACTTACAAAACCTGTTGTTGCCTGAATTAAATCCAGCATTAGGCTGAAGAGTGTCGTCTTTCCCGCTCCGTTATTTCCTACTAAACCAAAAGTTTCGCCATTAGGAATTTCAAGGCTTTCTATATTTAAAACGGTCGCTTTACCGTATGTTTTTGATAAATTATTAATAGTGATCATATTAATCTTTGTTTTTGAATGCTTCTAATGTACTGTATTTTTCTACTTTATAATGTTTCACGATGATATCAAAGATTTTTTCTCGTAATACAAATCCGATCAATCCCATGATCGCCACACTGATAACTCCTGCTGTAATTCCAAAGAAACGCTGCACAATACCAAATACAACCATTGGTAAAAACATTTTCGGAATTAATAAAAGTAAAGCCTTGATATTAAAACTATTTTTCTGACCAAATCTTTTTTCTTTTGAATTCAGATCGATCTGAGTTTTATTAAATGCACCCGACCAAAGGGTAAACTGAGAATTCACCCCAATATTATAAATCCCGGCAGCAAAGAACGTCACATACATTTCCCAGCCGAAATAAGCATAGCAAACCGCCAACACCATAGAAGCTGCTGTTACAATATTCATCAGCCACCATTTTGCCTTTAAATATTCTTTGTAAGGAACATTCAGGGTCATCATAAGCGGATAATACGAGCTATCGAATGCCGGAACTCTCTGCCCGAATAAAAACTGAAAGCCTCCCGTCACAAACAATCCCATAAACATGGTCATCGCCGGAGTTTTATAGATGGGTGAAGAAAACATCAGCATTCCATAAAACAGAAACAGAACACTTCCCAGTAAAATTCCTTTGGTAACCTTGTTTCGCTTCAGCATTTTAATATCATTATTGATAAATGTTCCTATGGCTCCGTATTTATTCAGGAAAGCGATATTTTCTGTCTTACCGACAGCTTTTTTCACTTCCAATCCCTGATCCAGATAGAAGACTTTATGAATATAATTAAAACAAATCTTCCACAAACCAGCAAATAATACAATTGAAATAACTATGAAATAAGGCCTTTCATAAAAATTAAAGAAAAATCTCTCAGAATATTCCAGTACAGGAATAATATTATAATAGGTAAGAACGGCTACTGCGGCAAAAATACATCCTACAATAATTGCTACAGTCTCTTTATCGTTAAAAATGATGTTGATAAAGTTATTCAGATAAAACAACAGGGAAACTCCAACCAACCAGGCTAAAACGCCTATTACATCATATCCGTGGAAAATGGCGATACCCGAAAAAGTAATAAAAAACAGGGAGTTCAGCCAGCTGAAAGCAGACAGAAAAGTCTTACTTACCATGTAGTTGACCAGTGTTTTCTTCGGAATATTTAATGTCAGAAAAGGCTTGATGTTTTGTGTCGGCATTTCCTGCCACAGATATTTCACAATCAAATCGACTGCCCAAATTGCAATTAAAAATTTAGAAACTATCTTTAGAGGATTTCCATGCAAGTCTTCCTGAATATAGAAGAATACGAAGAAAGCTCCTGCAAGCAAACAGACCATAAAATAAAGAATCGCAATAAGGCGGAGAATCTTCATCGCCAAATTGATCCCCAAAGAGGAACCTCGAAAAAAGCTTTTGAATTCTAGTCTCAGAAATTTAAAAAACATAGTTATCTTTTTTACATTAGTAAATATATGGGTAAAAATGTTACAGATTTTGATGAAATAACGTTATTTCATTAAGTTAATCTTTTGTTATATAGGAATGTGAATATAAAATAAAATTTGTTACAAAATTTCATTCCGACAAAGGAGGAATCCTTGCAAAAATGAAAAGATTCTTCACTCCACTTAGTTCCGTTCAGAATGACGGGCCTTATTTCAAGAAAGAAATCAGAAAATAACAGTAATATCATTCTACTTTAATACAATAAAAAAGACTTCCAAAAATCCGAAAGTCTTTTTATATTTTTAATTAAATTTAAGTTACCCAATAAGTTCTTTTGCCTGTGCCATAGCGGCTTCCGTAATTTTACTTCCGGAAAGTAACTGAGCAATTTCATTCAGTTTTTCTTCGTCACTTAAAGGCACAATGGTAGACTGTGTCTTCCCGGAGACATCCTGTTTTACCACTTTATAGTTGTTATTCCCTTTTGCTGCAACCTGCGCCAGGTGGGAAATCACGATAAGCTGCATGTCCGAAGACATTTCACGCATCAGATTTCCAATTTCCTCGGCTACTTTTCCTGAAACTCCGGTATCAATCTCATCTAAGATCAATGTTGGTAGCTCATCACTTTCTGCAATAATCTTCTTTACAGCCAACATTACACGTGATCTTTCACCTCCTGAAATAGCCGTTTGAATAGGCTTTAAAGGAAAACCTGAATTTGCCTGAAATAATAACTGAATATTTTCTTTCCCGAATTGATTAAAATCCGGAGAATCCTGCAATTGGATATCCACTTTCGCTTTTTCCAATCCTAATTTTTTAAGCAGATCTTCAGCTTTTTTAATGAAGACAGGAATACTTTTCTTTCTGTTTTTGGAAAGCCTTTCTGCGAGGTTTTGAAGTGTTTTTTCTTTTTTAATAATATTTTCCTCTATAGCTTCAATATTAGCTTCCAGTTCAGAAGCTCCTTGCTGATCTCCAGATAGCTGATCTCTTATTTCCTTCAATTCATCAATTCCAGAAACACTATGTTTTAGAAATAATGAATTTATTTTATTGTTAAGCTCAGAAAGCAACACCAGATTTTCAGGATTCATTTCAATTTTTTCGGCTTCATCCTCGAGTTCGGAAATAATATCTTTGATTTCCACAAAAGATGTTTCAAGCCTGTCATCCAGATCCGAAAAACTATTGGAAACCTCTGATATCTTGGAAAGCTTATTTTTGGCTTCATTAAAGAATGAAAGAATCCCTACTTCCTCCTGATGAAATCTCGATAAAATCTGTGCGAGATTCTCAGAAATCATCTCTGCATTTTCCTGAATAGAGAGCTGGTTTTGCAGCTCTTCATAATCTACCTCGTCCAACTTAAGCTCTTCAAGTTCGTTCAGTAAAAATTCTTTATAATCACTTTCTTTGTTGGTTTCAGCAAGCTGTGTCTGCAGCCTCTTAAGTTGAATTTTTAAACTTTGGAAATCCGAAAACTCAAGCTGATATTCCTCCACGATTTTCTTATTCTCGGAAAGTCCGTCAATAATCTTAAACTGGTATTCTGCCGTAAAAAGATTGGAAGTTTCAAACTGGGAATGAATATCAATAAGCTGGGAAGACAGCTCTTTCAGAACATCCAGCGTTACCGGAACATCATTGATAAAAGCTCTGGATTTTCCCGATGGAAGAATTTCTCTTCTTATAATCGTCTGTTGATCGTAATCCAGGTCATTTTCTATAAAAAATTTCTTGAAGCGGTTATTCAATGAAAACTCGGTTTCCACAATACTTTTTTCTTCGGTATTGGAAATGGATTTTATATCTGCTCTTTCTCCTAAGATTAGACGAAGTGCACCTAAAATAATTGATTTTCCGGCCCCGGTTTCCCCGGTGATTACCTGTAGTCCCTTATGCAAGGATACATCAAGGACATCAATAAGGGCAAAGTTTTTTATATAGATTCTCGAAAGCATAAATCAATAGCAGATAACGATTGTTCCTGCAAATATAAAATTTCCAATTAAGATTTAAGAATAGATTTTCCTACTTCCATTTATTCCACTTGGAGTCAGTATGTTTCGGAGCAAAAATAATCATAAGCTGTTTTAAATCACCCAATATGATTCCTCCGTTATTTCCGGAATTGAAAATATTGAAAATCTCATCACTCTTTGCTTCAATGAAAAGATTGAAAGCATAGTTCTGCTGAAAATTGTTTTCATATACTTTTAACTGCATCAAGCCGTCGAAAATAGCTTTTTTGGAAGGAGTCTGATCCTGATTGTAAAGCCCGTCCAACCCGATTCTGTGATAAGTATAGAAAGTATTTCTCAACTGATTAGTATTTGAATTCAGCAAAGTACTGATCAGATTTCCTCTCGTTCTTGGACCTTCTGTTCCCAATTGAGCCCAACCTTCGTAGTTTCTGTTCTGAGAGTTCTGGGCAATCTGCTGTGCTTTTGTAAACCACTGCGTTCCTCCCATTGCCTGAAAGCTATCTGCATCATATCCCAAAATCAAATACACATAAAAGCTGATCACATCAATCAGGTTTTTGCCGGAAAATTGACGCTCATTAAAAATCAGGTTTTCATTTTCCACATATTCGAATCCGAATTTCGTATCCTGAATATTAAGCAATGGTGATTCGTAGTTGGTGTTGAATACGGGACGAACAGCCTGTACAACAATACTTCCTTTATAATTATTTCCGTCTTTCTCGCTGATAATAATCGCAAAATTTGATTTAATTTTTTCAAAGTTTTGCAATTTTTTTCCTGTCCAGCTCGTGTTGTTGATAAAATCCCTAAGACTTTTCTCAAGCGTTTTATACACCTGCTGGTTACTTCCTCCCATCTGCTGAGCATTGATCTGAACCGTAGAAAGCAGTTCCTGGGAAAAGCTAAAGTTAAATAGAAAAAATATAAAAAATATGCTTAAAATTCTTTTCATTGTTTATTTAAAAATTGAGAACGGAAATTTATAAAAATTATTTTAATAGTTGATTTTCAATAAAGTCGAAAATATCTTTAGCCACATCATCTTTAGATTTCAGATCAAACTCCGTTTTCTCGGTTTTCGTAAAGATTTTTATTTTATTGGTATCATTTTTAAAACCGGCACCTTTATCTCTCAAAGAATTCAGGACAATCATATCCAGATTTTTCTTTTCTAATTTTCCTTTGGCATTTTCTTCTTCATTTTGGGTTTCCAAAGCAAATCCAACCAGAAACTGACGATTTTTTCTCTCTCCCATAGTCTTAAGAATATCAGGATTCTTAATAAGCTCTATGGTTAAGTTATCGTCATTTTTCTTAATTTTTTCTTTTGCTACTTCTTTCGGTGCATAGTCCGCCACAGCTGCACTTGCAATTGCAATATCTACGTTTTCATAGAACTGAAACACTTTTTCAAGCATTTCTTTTGCGGATGTTACTCTATGGGTTTCGATATTATGAATAGTTGTTTTTTCAGCGCTCGGTCCGGAAATCAAAATCACTTTTGCTCCTCTTTTTGCCGCTTCTTCCGCCAGAGAAAATCCCATCTTTCCTGAAGAATGGTTTCCTATAAAGCGAACGGGATCGATTGCTTCATAGGTAGGTCCTGCTGTGATAAGAACCGTTTTTCCTTCCAAGGATTTATTTTGGGGGGCATTAAAAAATTCTTCAATATTTTTTACGATGGTTTCAGGTTCCGCCATCCTTCCTTGTCCGATCAATCCACTCGCTAATTCACCGCTTTCTGCAGGAATAATATAATGACCATAACTTTCCGCTAATTCGAGATTTTTTCTGGTAGAAGGATGTTGATACATATCCAAATCCATTGCAGGGGCAATAAATACAGGACATTTTGCCGACATATAAGTTGCAATCAGTAAATTATCGCAGGTTCCGTGAACCATTTTCGACAATGTATTGGAGGTACAGGGAGCAACAATTATTACATCTGCCCACAATGCCAATTCTACATGGCTATTCCAGGTTCCGTTATCTCCATAAAAATCTGTGTAAACAGGTTTCTTTGATAAGGTAGACAGGCTCAGTTTTGTAACGAAATTTTCTGCATCGGGAGTCATGATGACCTGAACTTCCGCTCCTTTTTTCACAAAATCTCTTATCAAGAAATGAATTTTGTAAGCTGCAATTCCTCCAGAAACGGAAATCAGTATCTTTTTGCCGGAAACACTCATTGAGTTTTATTTTTTTGAATCACTAATTTACTTATTTTTCCAATAACGGCCATTATATAAAATAGCAAAGGTCATAAAGAAACGAATTTCTCTATGACCTTTGTATATTTAAAAGACAGAGGATTATTTTCTATCTTCTGTTTTTCTGAAGTATACATCATCATTTAACCATTCTTCAATTGCAATAGAAGTTGGTTTTGGAAGTTTTTCATAGTGTTTAGAGATTTCAATCTGCTCTCTGTTTTCAAAAACTTCTTCCAATGTAGAGTTGTGAACAGCAAATTCATCCAGTTTGTTGTGCAATTCTGTACGAATTTCTGCATTGATTTGCTCTGCTCTTTTTCCCATGATAACAATAGCTTCATAGATTGAACCTACTTTTTCTTCAATCTTATCTTTATCGTAAGTAATCGTATTTACTTCTGCTTTTGTATCTTTTACGCTCATTTTGAGAAATTTATTTTATTTTAAGATGGCAAATTTACAAATTATCTTTGAATTTTGAAAGTGGCTGCAGGCGGAGGTGTTTGAAGCGCCGCACTATCCCTTTGGATCTGCATTGCTTTTTTCTCAGCAGAAACCTGATCTTTCAGTTGCTGCTCGGTTTTTGCCTTATCTGCAAGCTTAGCAGCTTCCTTCTTTTGTCTTTCGGTAAGAGTAGCTATTCTCGCTTCTGTATTTTTCTTTACAACAGCAAAGTCTTTCTTATCTTTTTCCAGTTTTTGTCTAAGATCTAAAGCTGTTTTTGCATATTCCGTATTAGGAAGTTCTTTTTCTACCTGTTTTGTAAAAGAAAGTGCACTTTCAATACGCTCTTCTTTCAAATCGTAAACAGATCTAGCAGCTAACTCGTAACGGGATTTCATGATAAAATCATAAATTTTCGGACGAAGTTTTGTACTTGGGAAATCTTCCAAAACATTCTCCAACGCAATATTGGCAGATTTATAATCTCCCATTTTAAAATACTGTCTTGCGTTTTCGTAGGCTTTAAATTCCAATTTATATGAAAGTTCTTCAATAAGCGTATTGATATTTTTAGATCTTTCAGAATTAGGATAGTTATTTAAGAAATCCTGAAGCTCATTAATCGCAAGTTCTGTACTAGACTGATCCAAATTATAATCCATTGATCCTTCATAATAACACAATGCAGACATATAAGCTGCTTCTTCCGCTCTAGGATCTTTAGGAAAACTTACTGCAAAATTTTTAAACTGGTGCCCTGCAAGCTTATAGTTTTTATCATAATAGTTTGCATAAGCCGTATTGAAACCAACATTAGGAAAATCATCCGTACCTGCTACCAGATTGGTAAGTCTATCATAAAGAGCTAAAGCATTTTTCCACTTCTTCTTTGCAAAATTTTCGTTTGCCGCCTTTAAAATGTAGTTTTTATCAGCACTTCTCATAGCTCTTTCCTGCTGGCTCACACATGATACAACAACAGATAGTGCAAAAAGACCTAAAATATATTTTTTCATATAAAAAATTCAACAGTTTTCGGATTTTACAGCCGATTTACTAATTTGCAAAAATATAACTTTTTTGCCAAAAGATTTTTTTTTATGATTATTTAACGTAATTTTAGTCCGCAGCGTATCCTAAAATTGCAAAAACACTCAATAAGAGATTCATTCTTATTTTTTTCTCGGCTTCTTTTGCATAGGTCTCATCATTTTTATGAGGAACATACAGTTCATAAAAATTCCTGTTTCTGATCACGAATAATGTGGACCCGATAATCGTGGTTAAGATGTCTTCAGGTTTAGGAGTAAAGGTAAATACTCCGGAAGCCACTCCTTTCTTGATAACTTCATCTATTTTTTTTACAAAAAGCTGGTAGAAATCCAACAGTTCATCTTTTAAATTATCGGTATGTCTAAGCTCCTGAGTTACGAAACCATGAAAATAATTGTATTTAAAAAGCTGGGTTACGATAAACTTAATCATCTCCTTCATCTGCATTTCGGGTTTACCGTCTTTAATCGTATCCGCAAATTCTGAAAAGTTCTCTCTTGTTTTTAAAACTCTGTATTGATAGAGATAAGACATCATTTTTTCCTTAGACCCAAAATAGTATGAAATCATCGCTACATTGATATTCGCTTTAGAAGAAATGTCTCTTACGGAGGTCCCTTCATATCCTTTTTTTGCGATCAGTTCTTCTGCTATATCTAAAATATGAATCTGCTTTTCGGTAAACTTTTTTCTCATGAGGATTGAGTTTGAGTAAAGTTAGGAAATTTTTAACATATTTATAAACGTTTGTTTAGGATTGTTGATCCAAGTCTTAAAAATTGTATTTTTGATCATGAATTACTTTGATTTTCATCATCATAAGAAAAATGTACCCTTTGGAATTTATAATATGGGCCTCTCCGATAAAATTCCAGATTCTTTATATTCTATTGGAATTCATCCTAAAGATATTCAACACGATAAGATCACAGAACAGTTTCACTGGTTGAAAGATAATATTACAGAAAACTGTTTTGCTGTCGGAGAATGTGGTTTAGACTCTTTGGTTCCTATTGACCAGAAAATACAGGAAGATGTTTTTTTAAAACAAATTGAAATTTCCAATGAGGTGAAAAAGCCTCTCATCATTCATTGTGTCCGAAAATTTTATGAAGTAATTTCTTTCAGAAAAAAGGCTAATCAGGCGATGATTATTCACGGATTCAACAAAAAAGAAAACATTGCCCGGGATCTTCTTAAAAATAATTTTTACCTGAGTTTTGGAAAAGCCGTTTTGTATAATTTATCTTTGCAGAATACTTTGAAAATTACCCCTTTAAACAGAATCTTTCTGGAAACCGATAACGAAGATTTTGATATAGCGACATTATATAAAACAGTTGCGGATATAAAAGGGATTTCTTTAGAGGTACTGAATGAACAGATTTTAGAAAATTTAGAGCATATAACACATGGATAAATACTGGTTGGAAAGAACAGAACTTCTCATTAAAGAAGAAGGATTGAAAAAGCTTAACAAAGCGAATATTTTAGTTGTCGGATTGGGAGGTGTAGGTTCTTTTGCAGCGGAATTTCTCGCCAGAGCCGGAGTAGGAAACATGACGATTGTAGACGGAGATACCGTAGACATCACCAATATCAACAGACAACTTCCGGCATTGCATTCTACAGTAGGAAAACATAAAGTAGAAGTTGTTGCGGAAAGGCTTTTGGATATCAACCCTAATCTCAATCTCATAAAAATTAACGAATTTCTGAACCCTGAAAGAATGGATCAGGTTCTTGATGAAGGACATTTCAACTATGTTCTTGACTGTATCGACAGCGTAACTCCAAAACTTTGCCTGATAAAAGCTGCCAAAAAGAGAAAAATAAAAATTGTAAGCTCTATGGGAGCCGGAGGAAAGACCGACCCAAGCAAAGTCATGGTAAAGGATATCAGCAAAACCCAAAACTGTTATCTGGCAAAACAGGTAAGAAAAAGATTGAGAAAAGATAAAATCAATAAAGGATTTAAATGCGTTTTCTCTGATGAGCTTCAAAAAGATGACAGCCTGAAAATGACTGACGGAACCAACTTTAAACGTTCTTTTTATGGAACTATAAGCTTCATTCCTGCTATTTTTGGATTATATGCCGCCGCCGAAGTGATTAATTATCTTGTAAAGAAAGATTAAGTTTCCATTAAAAATATTAAGATGCTTCGACTTCGCTCAGCATGACATTCCTAATACTATCTTTGGATTGCTACACTAAGCGAAGTCGAGGCTTTTAAATAAAAATTCCACTATATTTACAGTCCGTAAATGACAAACTTCAAATATTCCAAAGCCGAAAAGCTCAAAAAAGAGACTGAAATCGCTTTACTTTTCGAGAAAGGTAAATGGAAAACATGTGGAAATCTGAGAATTATTGTTCTAAAGGAAAAACCGACCATTCCTATTGATCAGGCTAAATTCGGGGTTTCGGTTTCTAAAAGATATTTCAAAAAGGCTGTTCACAGAAACCGAGTGAAGAGACTTTTAAGGGAAGCTTATCGTTTAAATAAAGATATATTTAAAGAAGCTTTCGGTGAGAAAACTTTTGCCATGCTGTTTTGGGTTTCTTCTGAAATTCCTGCAAAATTTCAGGACGTAGAGGAACAGTTTATAAAACTTTGTGCGTCTCAAAAAAGGCAATAAATATTTATCTATTTTTTGTACCTTTAAAAGGAACTATTGATCTGAAAAATAAAATGTTAGATAATATTCCTTACCTCCCTTATATCCTGAGTGCATTTATTGGTATCGGTTTGGCTGCAGCCACCGGATTCAGGGTTTTTCTTCCGCTTTTTGCGGTAAGCTTAGCCTCATATTTCCACTGGATCCCTATGAGTGAAAGCTTTGAATGGCTTACAGGTCTTCCTACTCTTATTACAACCGGTGTAGCAACTGTTTTTGAAATTCTTGCGTATTATATTCCTTTTTTAGATCATCTTTTAGATACCATTTCTATTCCTATGGCTACCATAGCAGGATCTATCTTATTTGCAAGTCAGTTTACCGATTTAGGCACCTTTCCACAATGGGCTTTAGCTTTAATTGCCGGTGGAGGAACGGCAGCAACCATCAGTACCGGATTTGCAGGAATTCGGGCGGCTTCTACGGCAACAACCGGAGGATTAGGAAATCCTGTGGTAGGAACCACTGAGACTGCAGGAGCTGGATTGATGTCTGTTTTAGCCATGGCAGCTCCTATTTTTGCAGGTATACTTGCTATAATTTTTATTTTCCTTGCACTTTCCGTAGGAAGAAAAGCCTGGAAAAAACTAAGAAGAAACCAAAATGCCAGTTCAGACTGAAAATTTGATTTCAATGATAAAAAAAGTCGGCTGAAAATGAATTTTCAGCCGACTTTTTTTATTTTATTTTCTTCATATAATCTCCAAAAACAATCCCGAGAGGACCAAAGACCGGAAATAAAATAAGAGCGAGATAAGGTAAGATACCTGCCTTATTTTTAAAGAGGGTCGAAATTGCCACAATATACAGAACAATAACGGCAACAGCGAACAATAGTATTCCGTACGGTGTGATTACAAGTAAATGCATAAATAATGTTAGTTTTTACTACGGAAATCTTTTATTTCCTGAATTTTATCTTTAAAATATTCTTCTTTTTCCGGGTTCTTTTTAATCAATATTTCAAATGCTTTTATCGCTTTTGTATATAGCTTTTGCTCGAAATATAGCGTTGCCAGCGTTTCGGTCATTAAGTGAGAAATATCATCGTTTTTTTCTTTCACCACATAAGTACTTTCTTCTTTTAACTGACTGATTTTCGGATTGTTTTCTATAAAGCTTTCTATCGCTTTAGCTTTTATTTCCGTTTTTTCTTTTTCAACTTCTTCCGTTCTGTCAATCTTCAGCCAGCTTTGCCACGTATTAATAAATCCTGGAACATTACTGTCCAGAAGATTTTTCTTTGGAGCATCAGGTAAAGCTTCTTCTCTCTTTTCTTCGTTAACGTCTTCTTTTTCTTCTGTATTCTGAACTTCCTTCTCGGGCTGGGCAATCGTCCAGTTTGAGCTAAAGAAAGAAACATTCATCACCGGAACATCTTCTTTATGTTCTTCCGTCACTTGCGAAGTTTCTTGTTCTGTTTTGAGCTCTTCTAAAGGCTCTTCTTTTTGCTCAGGAATATCATTAACGACTTCAGAAGCTTCTTCTACTTTAGGTAATATCTCTTCCTCTTGTGGTATTTCTTCCTGAGGCATCTCTATTTTTGGACTTGTAATTTCCGCAGGTTTGCTCAATAAAGAATCCGGAAGGTTCGATTCGATAGACATCGGTTTCCATGCAGATTTTACTTCTATCGGCTCCTCTTCCGTCGGTTTTTCCGCTACATTTCCTTTTTCCGATTCTACCTCAACAGCTTTAGGCCCAAGCTCTTCAATTCTATTTCCCTCCTTCAATTCTTCTTTAGCTTGAGTAACCGCTATTTCAAAACTTTGAGTTTCTGCAAAACTGATTTCATGACCAATATTTTCAGGTTCTTCTTCTTTTATTTTTTCAGAAGCTGCCTTCTCTTTCATTTTTTTCTCAACTTCTTCTATCAGGCGACGCATTTCTTCTTCATGCTTGGTGAGGTTGGGTTGAGAAATTTCTGTAATGACTTCTTTAGAATTACTTGTCTGAATTTTTACTTCCGGTAAAAAAGCTTCCATTCCATGAAAGCTAAGCTCTTCTTTATCCTGAATATTTTCTTTTTCTGTTGAAATCTGATTTTCATCAATGATCTTTTCAGGAGTAAAATCAGCTTTTTCTATTGCTCTATCCTCTTCTTTTACTTCCATTTCCGCAGCAACCTCTTCCAATTCTTCATTAGATTCGATCTGAATATCCGGCTGTAAAGTTTCTATTTCATGGAAGCTTACTTCCTGCTCTTCCAGAATTTCCTCTTTTACTGGCTCTGATTCAACTTCTTTTTCCTCAACAATTGTTTCCGGCTCTACTTCTTCAATCTCTCCAAAAACCTCATTGTTTGATACGTTCAATGAATCCGGAGTCAGGGTAATTGTATGTGTATTTTCTTCTGTAAGGAAATTTTCTTCCCCTTCAAATAAAATCCGGTTTCTTTCTCCGTTTACATAAACGTAAGTAGCTACTTGTCCGGCTGACTGAAAATCACATGAAACATCATTAGTTGTTTCATTTTCCCTTCTTAAAGGGAAACTACTATTCTGGTAGTATTGCTGTTTAGGAGCAGTTTTAGGTTCCTGGTCTGTTTTATCTTCCTGAACAATTTGCTCTTGAATCTTCGGTTTAGGCTTTTGTTGGATCTTACCATTGATAAGTTGGTAAAGAATCTTTTTATCTGTGGTATATGCGGCCGTAGTGGAAAGCTCTCTTTGATAATTCTCTTTTTCATATAGGTGCACTCCATACAGATGCAATGCTCTGATATTTTGAATATAAGGAAAAGCATCAATCTCCCCTCTCAAAAGATGTACATCTTCCGGCTGAATGTTTTTCGGATTTTTTAATAGCTCTAAAACTCTAGGATTCATCTTACCAGTTTGCTACAATATCGTTAAATATTTTATTAATAATTCTTTCGTTGACAATTTTCACCTGAGAAGTTTCTATATCACTTTGCGATAAATTACTGTTGAAAGTCGCTTCATCTGTATACGTCCTGTCAAAACTCAGCTCAGGATGTATCTTATTTTCATAATGGACTTTCACGGTAATTGTCAGTTTATTCTGTGAGTCCTGAATAACCCCTGCACTTGTATTAGAAGTAGTTGAGCTAATAGTAGTAGGAGTGATGGAATAATCTGTAATTTCCCCTTCCACCAAAATATCAGGACTTTGTTTTGTTCCTTTAAGCGTAGTTCTTTGTAAAAATCTGTTTTGAATGTCTGTAGAAAACTGCTGTGACAGAGCCGGATTCACCAATGCTGCATTGTTCGGGAATTCATTAATCTGTATTGTTTTTTCATCTTTAAGGGATGAACCCGAAAAGCCGTAGCAGGAATGTAACACATTCAAACAAAGCAATAAAAGCCAAAAGATTTTTGGCTGGTTTATTTTGATATTGTTAATTTTAAAACTCATTTTTAGATCCGATTTCTGTAATTTCATCATGCTCGATTTGTTGGATAGCATCTTCATAGGCAAAATAATTAGCAGCATACATAAACGGAATGGTAATAAAAATACCAATACCACAAGCTAGGATGCCAATTTGAGATAAAATACCCACAACAATTGCAAAAAGTAGAATTGACCACAAATTACCTTTAGTCATTGCTGTTGAAATATTCCAAACTGTTTTTATATCCGTAATTCCTTTAAAACTGATTAATGGAATCATATAAAACCCTCTCAACAAGAAATAATATAATGCTATAATCATTAAAAACATATAAGGAAACATAAAAATCATTACTCCTGCACTTGGCTCACCATTCTCATTAGACATTAATCCTCCTAAAACAGCCAAAATCATTATTGGGATATACAAAACAATGACACCTGCAATGATAATTAGCTGCAAAATAAAATAAGGCATAAAGTCTTTGAAATCAAATATTTCTCCAGGACTTGTCGGCTGATTCTTATTTAGTTTTCGAAGATATTTATATAAATTTCCCGCCGCCAGAAGTCCGCAGAAAGGGATAATTGACATGATAAAGCACATTAAAAACCCCACAAAAACATTTCCAAAATCTTTCTTTAAAAGATCAATTCCTTTATTAATATATTCTCCGAACTTAAAATTGATTGGTTTAGGCATTAAATTTATATTCATTTCTTATGTTTGATTTTAGTCTTCTAGATTATATTGTTTTATTTTTCTATATAAAGTTCTCTGCGAAATTCCCAGTTCATCCGCTGCTTTGTTTCTGCGTCCGTTGTGCTTTTCCAACGCCTTCACAATCAGATCTTTCTCATTATTCTGAAGTGATAAGGATTCTGGTTTATTTTCTTCAATTTCTATATCCTCAAAATCTTCAAAATTATCATCCGGATTAGAAATAATGGTAGGATTTTGAATATGCTGATTGTTATTGTTCTGATTTTCAAAATACAACAAAGAATTCGGCGCTACATTCTGCTGAGTTTCAGGAGTATAAATTCTGTTGATCAAATTTTTCTCATGATTGCTCAGATCTGCAGCTCCGCGGTTCTTTATTAATTCCGAAGTTAAGGATTTTAAATCATTTATATCATTTCGCATATCAAAGAGAATTTTGTACATAATTTCTCTTTCGCTGCTGAAATCACTTTGCTTTTGTGTATTCGGCTGATTAACAACCATTGGCAGATGAGCATCCATAGGAATGTATTCTGCCAGTTTCTCGACCGTAATATGTCTGTTTCTTTCCACCACCGTCATTTGCTCGACCAAATTTCTCAACTGTCGGACATTCCCCGGAAACGTATAATTTTCAATATAATGAACAGCACTCGGCTCCAGTTCCAGTTCCGGCATTCTGTATTTTTCTGCAAAATCTATTGCAAATTTTCTGAACAGCAAATGGATATCTCCTTTTCTTTCTCTCAAAGCAGGCATATCAATCTGTACAGTATTCAGACGGTAATATAAGTCTTCACGGAATCTTCCGTCCTGTATCGCCTTCATCATATTCACATTGGTAGCTGCCACGATTCTTACATTTGTTTTTTGAACCTGTGAAGAACCCACTTTCATGAATTCACCGCTTTCTAAGACTCTCAGCAAACGAACCTGCGTCTGCAATGGCAATTCTCCTACCTCATCAAGAAAGATCGTTCCTCCATCCGCAACTTCAAAATATCCTTTCCTTGTTGCTGTTGCTCCTGTAAAAGCTCCTTTTTCGTGACCGAATAATTCAGAGTCAATGGTGCCTTCCGGAATCGCCCCACAGTTCACAACAATATAAGGCTGATGTTTTCTTTTTGATTCTGAATGAATAATTTTAGGAATAAATTCTTTTCCTACCCCACTTTCTCCAATCACAAGGACTGAAATATCAGTTGGTGCAACCTGAATGGCTTTTTCTAAAGCGCGGTTTAAAGCCGGGAAGTTTCCGATGATCCCGAAACGGTTTTTTATATTTTGTAACTCGTTACTCATAAGTAAATTTTAGATTGTTGATTTAAATTTGATCTACAGCCGTAGATCTTGAATTAGTTTAAAATGGATTAAATTTTAACCAATCACATTCAAATCATCTTTGTTTCTAACCTTTGTAACTTTAGCTTTAAAATATAGGATTTCAGTAAAGAGATTTTCTTTACTGTTTTTTTCAAAGTTTTTCAGAAGCCTGTTATGCTTTTCTTTTTCAGAAAAATTAGCTTCTGCTTTATTTTTATAAAACTGACTCTGCTGATTTTCAGTAAAAAATCTGCCAAAAGCTTCAGCAGCATTCCGCTTATAATGGATCGCAAAATTATGCCCAGATTTTTCTTTTATGCAGAACTTCTGTGAAGCTTTACATTCATGATTTAAAAATTGGTTATAAATTTCATAGAATCCGCAATCATCAGCTTCTGTAGCACCATTGTTTATCTGTGCCGAAATATTGCTGCAAATTATCACCAATAAAACACTGAGGCAATATTTCTGAAATTTTTCCATTGTCTGAGTTTTAAAAGTTAATAATGATAATAATTTGTTATTATAGTTCCGGGAAGATTATTTTACAGTTTCCCCTAAAAGTGTGCCTTGTGTATTGTCAAATACAAAAACATCCACAATGTCACCAATTTTCTGACCTTCCAACATATCGAATACACAAACCGCGTTTTGAGAATTTCTTCCTTTCCACTGGTTTTTATTCTTTTTAGAAATCCCTTCAATTAGAATTTTATGAGTTTTCCCTACGTAAGATTTCATCCGTTTTCTGGACAACTCTCCCTGCAAAGCAATGACTTCTGCTAATCTTCTTTGTTTAACGTCTGCAGGAATATTATCCTCCATTTTCTTATGAGCCGGAGTTCCGGGTCTTTCTGAGTAAGCAAACATATAACCATAGTCATATTCCACTTCTCTCATCAAGCTCAATGTATCCTGGTGATCTTCTTCAGTTTCGTTGCAGAAACCAACGATCATATCCTGAGAAAATGCAACTTCCGGAACAATTTCCTTAGCTTTTTTAATTAATTCTAAATATTCTTCACGAGTATGTTGTCTGTTCATCGCCTCCAACATATTGTTGCTTCCGCTCTGAACTGGTAAATGAACATATTTACAGATATTTTCGTGTTTTGCCATCATCTTGAAAACATCAAGGCTCATATCCTGAGGATTTGATGTCGAGAATCTGATTCTCATTTCAGGAACAGCTTTAGCGACTAAATCAAGCAATTGTGCAAAGTTCACCGCCGTTGCCTTCTGCATCTCCGATGCTTTGGCAAAATCTTTTTTAGGTCCACCTCCATACCAAAGATAAGAATCTACATTCTGACCTAGCAGTGTAATTTCTTTATAGCCATTATTCCAAAGATCTTTACATTCATCCAAAATAGAATGTGGATCACGGCTTCTTTCTCTACCTCTTGTAAACGGAACCACACAGAATGTACACATATTATCACACCCCCTCGTAATGGTAACAAAAGCTGTAACACCATTTCCTCCTAAACGAACGGGATTGATGTCTGCATAGGTTTCTTCTTTTGAAAGAATTACATTGATCGCATCCCTACCATCTTCCGTTTCTTTCAACAAGTTGGGTAAGTCTCTGTAGGCATCCGGACCAACAACAAGATCAACCAATTGCTCTTCTTCTAAGAATTTGGTTTTCAGTCTTTCGGCCATGCATCCAAGAACACCTACCGTCATATTCGGTTTTTCTTTCTTCAGGTTTTTGAACTGAGAAAGACGCATTCTCACCGTCTGCTCAGCCTTTTCACGGATAGAACATGTATTTAGAAGAATAAGATCTGCCTCTTCTGCTTTCAAAGTGGTATTGTATCCTTGTTCGTTAAGAATGGATGCAACAATCTCAGAGTCAGAGAAATTCATCTGACAACCATAACTCTCCAAGAATAATTTCTTAGAGTTACCCTCTTTTTCTGCAATCGCAAAAGCTTCCCCTTGTTTTGTTTCGTCTATATATTTTTCTTGCACAACTGTCTATTTAAGGTTCACTATTTAAAGTTCAAGGTTTTCCGACCTGATTTTTAAACTTTGAACTTTTGGATTAATTTGCAAAGATACAAAATATTGTGACAGAATGTCAGGAGATAATTAAAACGTCATTACTAATGGTAATTTAACTTTATATTTTACAGGTATATGATGTAACATCCCTGGTTTCCATTTTCCCTTTATTCTTTCTACAACCATTAATGCTTGTTCATTAAAACTCGAACTATTTGATTCTTTCTCTAAGTAAGGTTTTCCCATTATTCCATTCTCATCAACTACAAAAGAAATAAGAATTTGATGATAGCCAGTTTCGTTTACAGCAGCCATATCGAAAGAGTTTGCAATTTTTTTCCTAAAACCATTTAGCCCTCCGTCTTGATACTCCGCCGGCTTTCTGAAATCTTTTATATCATACCCTTCTTTATATTTTTCAAAAAGATAATCTGGAAAGATTGTATATTTTGCTAATCCTACAAATTTTTGATTATTAACTATCAAAGGATTCCATCCTTTTAAATATTTAAAAACCTCTCTTGTCATTTCATACGTACATTTATTCTTCTGTATATTAAGAGAATCATTATCTTTTATAAATTTAATAGATGAATCTGGGTATACCAATATATCTATTACATAGTATTCATTTTTATTATCACAAGGTTTTACATTTTTATCTATCAAAACATTATGAAAATCTTTATAAAACTGCTTATCCCCTCCTTTATAAGATTCAGCTCCTTCAGGATAAGAATCAACTATAGTTTGCCCATTATATCCAATACTTAGGATCATTAATAAGCTTAAAATAATCTTTCTTCTCATATAATATATAATAACTTATGTTTTATAATAAACCTATCTAATCTCCATGATCAAAATGGTCTGTAGTAAAATTGATTTTAATTATTTTTTTAGAAATTACTGGTTGACCGTCTTTCATTGCCGGTTTCCATTTCTTTTTTACTTTTTTGATCGCAAATTCCATGTCTTCAATAAACATTTCGCTGTTTTTTACTTTGGGTAAGACATCAAGATTACCAATTTTACCATCCGGATTTACATCAAAAACGAAAACAAATTTACCGTTCACTGCATATTTCTGTAAATCAATATAAGCGTGAATCATTTTCAGAAATTCATTGGCAAAAGCCGAATCTCCACCGGGAAATTCGGCAGTTTGTGAGTTTGTTATATTTTCTTTTTGAATTTGAGATTGTGATTCCTGAGCGTATCCTTTAAAGCCGATAAAGAATAAAAATAAGGTTATAATAGTTTTTTTCATAGCGTTACATATCCGCAGACATTGATGAGAAGGTCATCTTAAGTTTCATCTCGGATTTTATAGGCTGTCCGTTGCAGGTAGCCGGTATCCAGTTTTTTTTAATTCTTCTCACCACATACTGCATGTCATCAAAGAATACCTCACTATTCAATACTTTGGGGTCTCCGGAAATATCGATTACTTTTCCGGTAGCATCAATAGTTAAAGTAAAAGTAAAGTCTCCCGACAATGTATAGAAATCAGAATTAAGATAGGTATACATATATTTTTTTAGTACTTCTTTGTAAGCTGTAGCTCCGCCTTCGTAACTGGCTGCTTTAAAATCATTGCAGTTTTTTGCTGCGATCTGCAAAAATGGTTCTTTGATATCTATCTTTAAAAGATTCTTGTTGTTTTCTACAATAAAGGAATCATCTCTGTCTTCAAGATCTGTTTGTGCAAAACTAAAGTTCGCCACAAAGAGCCCTACAAATAATGCTATTGCTTTCATAATATCCTTTTTAGATTATTAATTACAAATACCAAAATTACACCAAAAAAAAAGGAACTTTACCATAGAGTAAAATTCCTTTTAATATTTTATTTAAGACCGACCTGAGCTTTGCTTCCAGTTTCTTTTAACATCAATGAAACCATAATAGCCAGGATAATTCCTGAAATCCAAAACAGAACGGAGTGCTGAAAATGTAAATTTCCGGCAGAAAGCTCTAAACTTTTCCCAAACCATCTGCTGAAAACAGGACTAAGCAAGGTAGTGACCCCAAAAGTAATAAAATTAATTGCTCCTGTTGCGCTTCCTTTTACAAAATCAGGATTGGTTTCTTTAATAATAGAATAAGGAATCATTGCTGCACCGGAACCGAGTCCCAAAATAAACATGCTTATTTTTGCAGGATATAAATCCGGAAGATAAATTAACTGCAACAAGCTCATAATCATTACAACAGCTCCTCCAATTAACACAGGCTTTCTTCTTCCTATTTTATCGGTAATAAATCCTAACAGCGGGCACCCGAAAACCCATCCAAAAGCTACCATAGCACTGGTAATTGCTGCATCATGAAAGGCAAAGCCTTTATCTTTTTCAAAAAAAGCAACCGCCCAAGTCATTGCAAAAATAGTTGTCGGCGCAAATAACAATCCTGAAATAATTCCACATAACCATGACTGAGGATTTCTGAAAACAATTTTATACGGTTCAAGATAACCAATTGATTTTGTTCCGTTTTCTGTAGACTCCTCCGCTTTTGTTTCTTTGGGAATCACAAAAAACAAACAGAATGCAGTAATCAGTGTTATAATTCCGGACCCAAACCAAAATGTATTAACATTCACTCCTTCTTCCACCCAGGGACCAACTACAAACTGACCAGCTGTTCCTCCCAACATTCCGATACACTGAGTAACTCCAATGGCCGTAGCCAAAGACTTTGAAGAAAACCCCTTACTTGCCAGATAAACACAGCCGGGAAATGCAAATGCACAGCCCGCC
Organism: Chryseobacterium sp. Y16C; assembly: GCF_022488405.1. Taxonomy (NCBI): domain Bacteria; kingdom Pseudomonadati; phylum Bacteroidota; class Flavobacteriia; order Flavobacteriales; family Weeksellaceae; genus Chryseobacterium; species Chryseobacterium sp. Y16C. The sequence goes on along the minus strand of NZ_CP092711.1, from coordinate 3,521,652 downwards.
CCTTGCAACAATCTTCCGGAAACACCGCCCACCTGACTGGAAATTAAGAACAGCAAGCATCCGATTCCCAGAATTAAAGCCCCGGCAAAGAGGGATCTTTTGCCTCCAAATTTGTCTAAAGCAACTCCGGCAATTAAACTACAGGTAGAATAGGTATAATAATAAGTTCCTACCATACTGATAAGCTTCAGTTCGGTAGTATGAAAATTATTAATCAATTCAGGAATCATTACCGCCGGAGCCGATCTGATCACGTAATCCAGAAAGTAAAAGACAAGTCCGAAAACCCAGGCTATGACGTAATATCTTTTTAAAGATGTACTCATTACAGCAATCCTTTAATATGTTTGTAATTTGTTTTGACGGTATCCAATGCTTCCTCCATCTTTCCTCCCAACATTAGCTGTGCCATCGATTTTGTCATGCCTAAAACCTGTTCGAATTCAATTTTAGGAGGTAAAGCCAGCGCATTAGGATTGGTGAAAATATTAAGCAAATAAGGACCGTTGTAATCCAGACATTCTTTAATTGCAGCTTCAACCTCTTCCGGCCTGTGAACGTTTTTACCGGGATATCCCATAGCCTGCGCAATCATTCCAAAATCAGGATTAATCATATCCGTTTCGTTATCAGGCATCCCTCCTACCTCCATTTCCAGCTTTACCATTCCCAGTGCTCTGTTATTGAACACAATCAGTTTTACAGGTAATTTATATTGAAAAATTGTTGCCATATCTCCCAACAACATAGATAACCCACCGTCTCCACACATGGCAATCACCTGTTTTCCGTGATGAGCCAAGGCTGCTCCGATAGCCATCGGCATTGCATTTGCCATAGAACCGTGATTGAATGAGCCCAGCATTTTCCTTTCTCCCGTCCCTGTAATATATCTTGCTCCCCAAACACAACACATTCCTGTGTCTACAGTAAAAATAGCATCTTTTTTAGCCAGTTTATCCAGAGTATAGGCTACAAATTCAGGCTGAATAGCATTTTCCTTTCCTGAATCTTTTACGTAGGTCAATTGGGTTTCTTTAACTTTTCCATAAAATTCCAATTGTTGATGTAAGAAATGAACATCCGTTTTTTCTTTTAATAATGGCAATAAAGCTTTAATGGTTTCTTTTATGTCACCTGCCAATCCCAGTTCCAGCTTCGCCCTTCTTCCTAATCTTTCCGGGCTTTCATCGATCTGAACGATTTTATTTTTAACAGGTATAAATTTCTGATACGGGAAATCTGTTCCCAACAGAAGGAGCAAATCCGCCTCGTGCATAGCATGATAAGCAGAAGGAAGCCCTAAAAGCCCTGTCAAACCGACTTCGTTTGGATTATTCGGCTGAATAGCCATTTTCCCTCGGAAAGAATAGCCGACCGGCGCCTTTAAATATTTTGACAGTTCTACCACCTCAGCATTAGCGTTTCCTGCTCCAATTCCACAATAGATAGTCACTTTTTCACTTTCATTAATTAGACTGGCCAATTGATCCAACTCCTTATCAGACGGTCGGATAATAGGATTGGTTTTAAAAACTTTATTAGATGTTGTTGCTTCTTCAGCATCTAGTTCAGAAACATCTCCCGGAAGGCCAATTACGGCAACTCCTTTTTTGGAAATCGCATGCTGAATTGCAGTCTGAACGGTTCTTTGAACTTGTTCCGGTCTTGTAATCATCTGGTTATAATGACTGCAATCATCAAATAATTTTATGGTATTTGTTTCCTGAAAATAATCCATTCCCATTTCGTCACTTGGAATAGTAGATGCAATTACCAGCATCGGAACATGAGAACGATGAGCGTCATACACTCCATTGATCAAATGAACGTGTCCCGGTCCACAACTTCCCGCACAAACCGCAAAACCATCAAGTTCAGCTTCTGCCGCTGCAGCGTATGCTCCGGCTTCTTCATGCCGTACATGAATCCATTCGATGCTGCTTTTCTTTACGGCAATATTTAAATGATTGAGACTGTCGCCCGTTACTGCATAAATTCTTTTCACATTGGCATTTTCGAGCATTTCAACAATTTGCTCTGCGATGTTTTTAGCCATAATAATATTTTTTGGTGTTATAATTATTTGAAGAAAACGGTTGTGAATATGGATCGGAAAGGCTTCATTACTATTTAGCCTCTATCAAATTTAGGGAATAATAAATATTTTAAAGATTCTTTACTATTAAAATTAGCTTAAGTCCATAAAAAAACTCTGTAATTTCTTACAGAGTTTTTTTATTTTAATTAATTACTTCAATCTGATTTCTCAATAAATCTTCAAATTCGTCTCTTTTCCTGATCAATTGAGCCTTTCCATCCAAGAAAAGAACTTCAGCTGGTTTCAGTCTTGAATTAAAATTTGAACTCATCTCAAAACCGTAAGCTCCTGCATTATGGAAAGCTAAAATATCACCTTCCCTCACTTCATTCAGTTTTCTGTCCCAGGCAAAAGTATCTGTTTCACAGATATTTCCCACGACTGTATAAATTCTTTCCGCTCCTTTTGGATTCGACAAATTTTCAATAACATGGTAAGAATCATAAAACATTGGACGGATCAGGTGATTGAAACCAGAGTTTACTCCAACAAAAACCGTAGCTGTTGTTTGCTTGATTACATTCGCTTTTACCAACAAATAGCCGCTTTTCCCAACCAGAAATTTCCCTGGTTCAAACCATAATTCGAATTTTTTACCTGTTGATTTTGAAAATTCCGAGATTACTTTTTCTACTTTTTTACCTAAAGTTTTCACATCAGTTTCTTCCTCAGTATCCTGATAAGGAATTTTAAATCCGCTTCCCATATCAAGATATTTCAAGTTCGGGAAGTGCTCAGAAAGCTCAAGCATAATATCTAAAGCCTGCAGGAAAACATCAGGATCTTTGATCTCACTTCCTGTATGCATATGAAGACCTTCTACATTCAGATTGGTAGATTTCATCACTCTTTCGATGTGACGGACCTGGTGAATAGAAATCCCGAATTTACTATCGATATGTCCCGTAGAAATTTTGTAGTTTCCTCCCGCGAAAATGTGCGGATTGATTCTTACTAAAATCGGATAGGTATTTCCGTATTTATTACCAAACTGCTCAAGAATAGAGATATTATCAATATTGATATGCACTCCGAAGGTCATTGCCTCCTCAATCTCCGCCAAATCTACACAATTGGGTGTAAATAATATTTTTTCTTTCGGAAACCCAGCTTTTAATCCAAGCTTCACTTCATTAATTGATACGCAATCCAAAGAAGCACCTAAGTTCTTTACATATTTAAGAATATTAATGTTGGTCAACGCCTTTGCTGCGTAGAAGAACTTTGTATGTTTTAAAAAAGAAGATGTAAGTTTTTCGTATTGATTTTTAATAGATTCAGCATCGTAAACATACACCGGGGTGCCAAACTCATTGGCGATCTTTAATAATTCTTTTGGATTCATAATTTCACTTTAACATAAAAAAAGGCAGATTCTTCGAAAAAGAGTCTGCCGCAATGATTATTTTTATGCAAGACAACTCTTTTAAATATTCCAAACCTTAGAGAACTTTACAGCTCCCTTCTTTCCAGTTTTAGTTTGTTTAAAATTTTGCATTGCTTTTACTTATTTTTTTTGCAAAAATACTATTTATTTTGAGAAAATTAACCGGAATTCTTATAAAATGTAAATCTGGGCTTATTTGAAGAACTGCGAAATAACTCCGATTATAATCAAGATCAATAAAAATGCCGATACAGATAACGGGTTGGCAAAATTTATCGTCCAGCCGTATTCAAACCTTTTGGGGAGGAAATATCCTTTTATCTTATTTATTGTAATAAAAAAGCCCAAACTTCCAGTAAGAAGGTTCTTTATCTGCATTATTCATCATTTTTATTTTAAAATTACTTTGGTAACGGTAACGTTTCAAAATCACCACGCAGCAAAGCCAGCTGCAGTTCGTTAGTAAGATCAGATGTAGATAAAGGTAGATCTATTTTAAGTTTTGAGATCTTGCTCATCGTCTGAATTTGTGTAAATAATTCATAAAACCCGTAAGAAACAGCTTTTCCGTTTTCGATGATAATGAACAGTTTTTCGCCTAATTTTCTACCGCTTCCCAGCCAGAGCTCGTTTCTTTTTTTGAAATCGATTTTCTTTTTGAGGTTTTCAACAGCACTGAACTCATCAATAGCATTGATAAACTGCATCGCTTTTGAACCCTGAGTGAAAGACCTGAATTTCAGAATTGGTTTTTCCACTTTGTTCAGTTTATTCTTTTCAACCAAATACTTGTCATTTCTGTAGTATAATCCGAATGGAAGCGGATCTCTCTTCTTGATTCCTTTTGAGTTCAGGAGCAGCTTGGCAATAATATCTGTTCCGGTAAGTTCATAATTAATTTGCTCTACTTCGTTTTGAATCTCCTCCCATTTTTTAGATTTGGAATTAAAGACCTTCTTCGAAAATTTATTGATATCCTGCACATGATCTGAAAAAATGATTTTCCCACCTTCATTCTGAAAGTAAACAAATCCTTTTTCGTTAGGAAGATCCTGAGTCAGCTCCTTGATTTTATTGATATACGTTTTAGCATTTGTCTCTTCATGCTGCTTCTGAATGATTTCATTCTCAGTATCTTTCGAAACTAAAAGCTTAAATAATTCCAATGTTGCTCTTGCATCGCCTTCTGCTCTGTGATGATTAGTCAGGGGAATACCAAGAGATTTTACCAGTTTTCCAAGCGAATAGCTGACTTCATCCGGAATCAGTTTTTTAGCCAACGGAATGGTATCCAGTGTATTGATTTTAAAATCATATCCCAGCCTCTGAAAAGACTGACGCAGCATCCTGTAATCAAAATCGATATTATGCCCTACCAAGGTTGTATTTTCGGTAATTTCAACAATTCTCCGGGCAATTTCATGAAATTTCGGAGCCGTTTTAACCATTTTCGGAGTAATACTGGTCAGTTTCTGAACAAAAGGAGTAATATCACTTTCCGGATTCACCAATGAGATAAACTGATCTACAATCTTCTGCCCATCATATCTGTAAACAGCTATATCTATAATGCATTCTTTTCTATAACCTGCACCATTACTCTCTATGTCAATAATTGAATACATTTAAATTTTATACACTTTCTTTTAAGATTATTATTAAGTCCTAAACTTTATCATAAAACAACAGAATTTGTGCCATTTTAATCAAATTTAAGATACTGAAATCCCGCTAAAATACTAAAATTTATTAATTTCTTATCTTCTTCTCCCTCCTAATCCGAGCATTCCCAAGATCGCTTTAGCACCTTCTCTCAGCAAAGTATTCGTAAAAGTTCTTCCCTGCCTGCTGTTAAGAACCTGTTCAAACATTCCCGGCTCTTCTTTTACTGGTTTTGTTTTCTGAGTCGGAGCCGCATTTTGGGCCGCCTGTTCCATTCTGGTTACCAATATTTCATAAGCGGATTCACTGTTGATTGCATTTTGGTATTTCGCTACTAAAGCCGAATTATTGGTCAGCTCAGAAATTTCCGCATCGTCCAAGACATCCATTCTTGATTCCGGAGAAATTAAATAGGTATGAACCAAAGGCGTAGGAATTCCTTTTTCATCCAAAGCTGTGACAAAAGCTTCTCCAATTCCTAAATTTTGAATCAGTGTAGCAGCATCATAAAACTCCGTTGTCGGATAATTTTCCACCGCTTTTGAAATTTCCTTTTTATCTTTCGCCGTAAAGCCTCTTAATGCGTGCTGGATTTTTAATCCTAACTGAGAAAGAACCGTTTCAGGAACATCTCCAGGAATCTGGGTAATAAAATAAATCCCGACTCCCTTGGAACGGATCAGCTTTACCATAGTTTCAATTTGCGAAACCAATGCCTTTGAAGATTCATCAAAAATCAGATGGGCTTCATCTATGAAAAGAACCAGTTTTGGTTTTCCGCTGTCTCCTTCTTCAGGAAAAGTCATATAAATTTCTGCAAATAACGAAAGCATAAAAGTTGAAAACAGCTGCGGCTTACTTTGAATATCGGCAACCCTCAAAATATTGACAACCCCTTTCCCGTCTCTGGTTTGCAATAAATCATGAACATCGAAACTTAATTCTCCAAAGAAACTGGAAGCGCCCTGCTGCTCCAAAGCAACAATGGATCTTAAAATAGCTCCTAAAGATGCCGGAGCAATGGAGCCGTAATTAGCTGCCAATTCCGCTTTACCCTGCGCATTATCTGTTACGTATTGCAGTACTTTTTTTAAATCATTAAGATCAATTAAAGGCAATCCTTTATCATCACAATACTTGAATACTATTGCCATAATACTCTGTTGCGTCTCATTCAGCTCCAGGATTTTACTTAATAAAACGGGACCAAATTCTGTAACCGTAGCTCTTAATTTCACTCCTCTCTCTCCGGAAATCGTCATTAACTCCACCGGGAAAGCCTGTGGATTGTAAGGAAGCTGGGTTTTTGCATACCTTTCCTGAATTGCAGGATTTTCCGTTCCTGCTTCTGCAATTCCTGAAAAATCTCCTTTAATATCCAATACCAAAGATGGAATTCCCTGATGAGACAATTGCTCTGCAAAAACCTGCAATGTCTTGGTTTTTCCCGTTCCTGTTGCTCCCGCAATAAGTCCGTGACGATTGATTGTTTTCAGAGGGATGGTAACATTTACTTCAGGAATCACCTCTCCGTCAAGCATTCCTTTTCCTAATATAATATGTTCTCCTTTTGGAGTATATCTTGCATTTTGTTCTTCAATAAATTGTGCTTTGTCTGCCATTTGATTTTTTTATCTTATAAATATAAAATTTTTTAGAAAACATTTCAGCATTGAATTTAATCATGATTAATTTCATCTGAAAAAATTCAGAAAACCCTTATTTTAGTGATAAAAAACTGATTTATTGCAATTTAAAAGAGAAGCAAACTAAAAACACATAACTTTATAGATTTATTCTATCGATATAGATTCTTTATTTTTGATAAGTATTAAAAAAATAAAGTCGATTTTTGTACTTAAATAAACATTAAAGCTTTTACAATCAGATAATGAAAGTTGAACAAATATATACAGGATGTCTTGCTCAGGGAGCATATTACATCGTATCCGAAAATGAAGCAGCAATTATTGATCCTTTAAGAGAGATAAAGCCCTATCTTGATCGTTTGGAAAAAGACGGGGTAACCTTAAAATATATTTTTGAAACCCACTTCCATGCAGATTTTGTCTCGGGGCATTTGGATTTAAGCAAAAACACAGGTGCTTCCATTGTGTATGGACCTACTGCACAGCCACAGTTTGAAACAATCGTTGCTGAAGACAACCAGATTTTTGAAATCGGAAAAGTAAAGATAAAAGCTTTACACACTCCCGGTCATACCATGGAAAGTACCACTTACCTTTTGATTGACGAAAATGGTGTGGAAACAGCAATTTTCACAGGAGACACTTTATTTTTAGGAGATGTGGGAAGACCTGATCTTGCTCAGAAAGCGGGAAGCGTTACTCAAGAGGATCTTGCGGGCATTTTATATGATAGCCTTCAGACGAAAATCATGCCTTTGGATGACAGCATTACCGTTTACCCGGCTCATGGAGCAGGTTCTGCCTGCGGAAAAAACATGCAGAAAGAGACTGTTGATATTCTAGGTAATCAAAAAAGGACCAATTACGCTCTTAACCAACCTAATAAGGAATCTTTCATAAGAGAAGTATTAGACGGATTAACAGCTCCGCCAAAGTATTTCGGGATGAATGTTGCCATGAACAAGGGAGGTTATGAAAGCTTTGAAACCGTAATGGATAAAGGATTAACTCCAGTTTTCGTTGAAGACTTTGAAGCTTTTGCAGAAGAGACTGGCGCATTAATCTTAGATACGAGAGGTGCTGCAGATTTCCACAAAGGATTTATTCCCAATTCTATAAATATTGGCTTAAAAGGTGATTTTGCTCCGTGGGTAGGAACTTTGATCGTTGATGTAAAGCATCCGATATTATTAGTTTGTGAAGAAGGAACGGAAGAGGAAGCAATTACCAGATTAAGCCGTGTTGGATTCGATCATGTTGTAGGATATTTAAAGGGAGGCTTTGAAGCATGGAAAAATGCAGGAAAAGAAACTGACGAAGTGAAAAGAATCTCCCCTTCTGAATTTGCAGAAGTGTTCAACGAAGATTCTAAAGTAATTGATGTAAGGAAACTGACAGAATATTCTGCTGAACATATTGATAACGCCTACAACAAACCATTGGATACAATCAGTGATTGGATTACATCTATTGACGATTCTGAACATTTTTTCCTTCATTGTGCGGGAGGTTACAGAAGCATGGTTGCAGCAAGCATCCTTAATTCGCACGGAATCAGAAATTTTACTGAAATCGAAGGAGGATTCAATGGTATCAAAAAAACGGAAAAATTCCCAACTTCAGATTTCGTGTGTCAGTCAAAAACGATATAATTTTGGAATTATTTTTGCAATAAATCTAATTACATAACAAATTCATAACACTTTAGTTTATTGAACAATAAGTATTAAAAACACAAAGTTTAGACTGTACTATTCAATTATTCTTTTAAGTGATTTTAAAATTTACATCTGATAAACTAAAGTGTTTTTTTAATAAAAATAACGGGAATGCTAAAAATAGCTTACAATGAGTAGTTTACGAGACGGTCTATCGTTGTCGGTAACGATTTAGTAATGGTGCTTATTGCATTCATCTTCACTCAATTTCCTTGTAAATCAATAGCAAATATAAAAAATTTATAGGTTGGTTTGACCATTTTTTCAATCTTTTTATATTGGCTTCCTATTTCATTTAACAGCCCCTATTTAAAAAAATCTTTCCAAAGGTGGGATTGTATCGTGATTGAACTTCATAGTTAAGGCTAATCTTTGTATGCAGATAGATATTGCCTGATTAAAAAAGACCGTAACTATGAGACATCCATTACAAAGCATCGTTGCTGAAATTCAAAAGCAGGAAAGAAAATTATCGTCCGAAGCGTCCAGCTTTATTGATGAGGCGTATAAAATGACGATTTATCTTCAGGAACTATTACACACAGTTAAAGAAGATATAGCGAAAGAGGGGTTTTCCAATGAAGCGGAGGAAATACACTTTTTCAAGCTGGTAAAGCCTAATATTCTCGGCAAGCTCATTTACTATAACAAAGTGTATCGTATTGAAACGGCTTGCCCGGCAGAAAACGGACACCTGCACCAGAGCTACTTCGCTTTACAGCTACGGGAACTAAAACAGGAGTATCAGGAGCATATTTGCAATTCCGAATTTTATAGATATTTCCGTTCCGGTAGAACCGACAAGGACAAACAGTATTACATGCTTGGTAATATCAATTATTATGATGGGTTGAGTAGCTACGTTTTTGAGATTGACCCAAACTTCTCCACTTACTACGATTATAAGGTGGCAAAAATCATCGCCAATGAACTTACCTATAATTACCTCACTACAAAATTAAGTCCCGAACAAAATCCCGATGTTTTACTGCAAAATGAAGAAACGAAAGATATTTTTTGGACACAAACAAAAAATGCCCTTATTGAATTGATTTATGCACTTCATGCCGTGGATGCCATTTCACACGGAAAATTGGGCATCCGCAAAATTAGCATGGTCTTTCAAATCCTGTTCCGTATTTCACTCAAAGACATTCATAACAGCTTCCATCGTATGAAAACCCGTGCTGGCTCACGGACTTTGTTTTTAGACCAGCTTAAATATAGTTTAGAAGAATACATGGATAAAGAAGATAGTTACTAATCTTCTTTCAAATAAGTGTTAAAGGACAGCATCATTTGGTGCTGTCCTTTTTTTGCCCGTTTGCCTATATGTGTGTATAGACAAATCCATTGTTATGAACACCGATTATGAACTTAAAAAATGAAAAAACGCTATAAGACAGCACTTTAAACGAATTGCAAAAAAAATGAAAAAAGTGCCTTTTTGATAGACACCTATCGGACGACAACCCCCGCCAAACACTTCAATTTTGTACAGGACATTAAGATACTGTGCAATGAATATAATAACCATTGAAGAAGAAGTATGGAAGCAGCTTAACGAGCGCATTAAATCCATTAACGAGTACATCCTCAAATTGGATAATACCAGCTACGATAGTCTTTGGCTCAATAACCACGAAGTCTGTCAATACCTCCACATCAGCGAAAAAACGCTTTGGCGTATGCGCTCCAAAGGGGAAATAGCCTATTCCAAAATGTACGGACAATATTACTACACCATAGGAGCCATTAAGGACATGCTCAATGCCCATGCCGTACAGACCAGTGAGGAATATATGCAGGAACTCATGGCTAAGGGCAAAAGCTATATCGAAAAAGGAAGAACCATAAAATCGGGAAATAAATAAAAACGTATTGCTATGAATATAGATAGAATGGAATTTTTTGCGTGGATGGAGCGGATAATGGAGCGTTTCGATGTTCTGAAACAACACATCTTGGACATACAGAGGCAACGCAATACCATAGACGGCGAAGAACTATTGGATAATCAAGACCTCTTGCAAATGCTGAAAATCAGCCACCGCTCATTACAGCGTTACCGTTCGTCCGGTAAGCTACCGTATTACACCATTAGCGGCAAGCTGTACTACAAATTATCAGATGTACACCAATTCATAAGGGATAGTTTCAACGTTCCCCTGCAACGCACAAAGGACAATCAGTGACAAACAATGCCACGTAAGGACAGGTACGGCTATGCCGTATCCACTTCAACTATTTTCGGACGGTAACAATTTAAAATATCAATATTATGAGCGAGCAAACAACAGAAACAGCGCAGCAAGAGCCGCAACAAAACACACAGCAAAACCAGCCGCAAGCCCCTGAACAGCTTTCGGATGTTTTGCTGGTCATGGATAAAGAAAAGAAAACTATCCAAGCGGTTACGGGCATTGACGAAAACGGCAACCTGAAAACCACAGATGCCAATAAGAAGAACCAAAACGAGTTTATGCGGGTGGATAAAAGTGGGGATATATTCTCCAACTTCTTTTCCAACTTTTGGAGGCAACTCAAAGACCCCACCCGCTTTACATTCTTCAAAGTTCCTGCAAAGGATGCCGTTGAAACAGCCGAAAAAATGCAACAACAGGTTAACGCCCCCACCAAAGAGGGCGAAGCTGTTATGGCTAAACATGAGGTCAAAGAGCCAAAGGAACAACAACAAGAAAATAAAAAAGATATGGAAACAGCACAAGAAACACAGGCAAAGCCTGAAACAGCACAGGCAACGCCCCAAGCAAACGACTATCGTTTTAAAGAAAATGATATTGATTGGAAAACGATGGAACAAATAGGCATAACCAAAGAGCGGCTTGTAAAAGACGGTACGATGGAAATGCTGTTAAAGGGCTATAAGACCAATAAGGTTTATCCGGTAGCTATCAATTTTGGTACTGCCGTAATCCGTTCGGAAGCAAGGTTAGGATTGCAAGCCGGAGAAGATGGAAAGCCCGTATTTGTAATGTATGGTGTCCGGCACGAACCCAACCTACATACACCTTTCTTCGGTCACGAGTTTACCAAAGAGGACAGGGATAACCTGCTCAAAACGGGAAATATGGGGCGTGTCGTGGATTTGACCTATCCCAAGACTGGCGAAGTAGTTCCGTCTATTATCAGTATTGACAAGCTGACAAATGAGGTTATAGCCTTACGACAGGATTGGATAAAAGTACCGGACGAAATTAACAAAGTGAAGCTCACTGACCAGCAAAAAATTGATTTATACGAGGGTAAGCAAATTTATTTAGAGAATATGGTTTCGCAGAAAGGGAAAACATTCAGCAGTGATGTTCAATACAATGCCGACAAACGTTACCCGGAATACCTTTTTGACAGAGGCGAAAACTACAAACAATCCCAAAACCACCAACAATCACAAGGTCAATCGCAGGAAAATCCAAGATTATTCAGGGGTAAGGAATTTAACGATGAGCAATATAAAAAGCTCACCGAGGGCAAGACGATTTATGTGGCGGATTTTAAGGACGGGAAAGGACAGCCTTATAAGGGGTACGTCACTTTGAATGCCGACACAGGCAATTATAATTTCAGTTTCAGGAACCCCGACAAACTGAAAGACAAAATTGTTCCGACAGAAACCCATAAAACGCAGGTTGCCGTCAATTCCGAGGGAAAAACCAATGAGGCAACCAAGAATATAAACGAGCCTTTAAAGCCCCAACAAAACGCCCCTATCAACAAACAGCAGCAGGAAAGGCAGCAGCCACCGAAAGAAAATAAATCAAGAGGCGTAAGAAGATAATCACTAAAAAGGAAAAGACATGAAAGCAATTATTGCAGAAAAACCAAGCGTAGCCCGTGAGATAGCCGCCTTGTTGGGAGCCACCGATAAAAAGGATGGCTATATAAAAGGCAACGGCTATCAGGTTACGTGGGCATTCGGGCATTTGGTAGGATTGGCTATGCCGGAAGATTATGGGTTATCGGGTTTCCAAAGGGAAGCCCTGCCCATATTGCCCAACCCTTTTTTACTGACGGTACGGAAAGTAAGAAAGGAAAAGTCTTATGTTCCCGATAGCGGAGCGGTAAAACAGTTGAAAACCATTGAGCAGGTTATCGGTCGCTGCGATAGCATTATCGTTGCTACCGATGCCGGACGTGAGGGTGAACTCATTTTCAGGTACATTTATGAATACCTGAAATGCAGCAAGCCCTTCCAACGCTTATGGATAAGTTCACTGACCGAAAAAGCCATAAAACAGGGGTTTGATAACCTGAAACCCGGAAGTGATTTTGACGGTCTGTATCGAGCCGGACAAGGACGGAGCCAAGCCGATTGGCTTGTCGGCATCAATGCTTCGCAGGCATTGAGCATTGCAGGGCGTGGCGTGTACTCGCTCGGACGTGTACAAACGCCCACGCTTGCCCTTATCTGCAAACGGTATTTGGAAAACAAAAACTTTACCGTCAAAAAATATTGGCAGGTGCAGTTAGAACACCGCAAAGAATTTGTGGATTTCAAAAGCCTTTCCAAAACCAAATGGGAAGATAAAAAGCTGGCAGACGATACGCTCAAATCCATTGAACGTGCCGGAACCGCTACCGTTACGGCAGTAGAAACCAAGACGGTTACAGAACAACCGCCATTACTTTTTGACCTGACAGGCTTGCAAAAGGAAGCGAACAAAAGGCTATTTCTAACAGCCGAAGAAACGCTGAACATTGCCCAAAGCCTGTACGAAAAGAAATTGATTACCTATCCACGCACCGGGAGCAAATATATCCCCGAAGATATTTGGGCAGAAATCCCCGCTTTGGTAAGGTCGTTGGAAGCAAGGGCATCTTGTAAAGAGGCGGTTGGGAAACTGAAATGGGGTCGTTTCAATAAACGTATCGTTAACGATGTAAAGGTAACAGACCATCACGGTCTGCTCATTACTGAAACCATCCCCTCCGCATTGCCCTCAAATGAAGAAGCTATATACGATATGATTGCCCTGCGCTTGCTGGAAGCCCTCTCACAAGCCTGTACCAAAGAAATAACGGACGTTACCTTACAGGCTTTGCATTATGATTTTGTCCTGAAAGGGACTAAAATTCTCGATGCGGGCTGGCGTGGTATCAAAAAACACTTTAATGAGGATGACAGTGAGCCAGTACAGGAATTGCCGCAATTAAAAACAGGCGATGAATTGAAAATAAAGAGTGCCGGGGTGCTGGAGAAGAAGACCAAGCCGCCCGTACTTTACACGGAAGCGGACTTGTTGTCTGCAATGGAAAATGCCGGAAAGGAAATAGCGAACGAAGATGAGCGTAAAGCCTTGCAAGGTATCGGCATCGGTACACCAGCCACAAGAGCCGCCATTATTGAAACCCTTTTTAAAAGGGATTATATCAAGCGTGAAAAAAAATCCCTCGTTCCCACTGAAAAGGGATTGCAGGTATATGAAGCCGTAAAGGACAAAAGGATTGCCGATGTTGCCATGACTGCCGAATGGGAAGTGGCTTTGCAAAAGATTGAGAACAACGAAGCGGATGCAATGGGCTTTCATCAATCTATGGAAGCCTATACCTCGTCCGTTACGCAGGAACTTTTGAGCATTAGCATTGCTGGCGAAAATCAGCCCGAATTGACCTGCCCCAAATGCAAGGCACAAAAGCTGCTCATTCGGGACAAGATTGTCAAATGTCCCGATGAGGCTTGCAGCTGGCTTCAATTCCGCAATGTGTGCCGGGTACAGTTGAGCCTTGCCGAAATAGAGAACCTCGTAAATAAAGGCAAAACCAGCCTAATCAAAGGCATGAAAAGCAAAGCAGGTAAAAAATTCGATGCCTATATCGTATTGAAAGAAAACTGCGAAAGCTCTTTTGAATTTGACAACAACACCCGCAAAAAGAAATGAACAGCGCAATCATAAGTCAAAAGGATATAGAAAACCTTATCTATACGGTACGGGGCAAACAGGTCATGGTTGACAAAGACCTGGCTGCGCTCTATCAGGTGGAAACCAAAATACTGAACAAAGCCGTAAAAAGGAATATCGAGCGTTTTCCCGAAACATTCTGCTTCCAATTGAATGATGAGGAAAGCGAAACTTTGAGGTTCCAAACTGGAACCTCAAACGCCGGACGTGGTGGACGGCGTTATTTAGCCTACGTGTTTACGGAACAAGGGGTCGCCATGCTGTCCGCAGTATTGCGCAGCGATACAGCCGTAAAGGTGAGCATTGAGATAATGAATGCCTTTGTGGAAATGCGAAAACTGTTACTGGATAATGCAGCATTGTTCTACCGCATGGATAAAATCGAACTCAAACAGATTGAAGCAGACAGCAAGTTTGAGGAAATATTTAAAGCATTGGATAGCGGGAAGCTGCACAGCGAAAAGGGCGTATTTTATGACGGGCAAATATTCGATGCCTATGCCTTTGTTTCGGATATTATACGGAGCGCCAAAAGGTCAATTATCCTAATTGACAACTATGTGGACGATACGGTGCTTACGCTACTCGGAAAGCGTGGGCAAACCGTATCTGCCACTATTTACACCAAAAGCATCAGCAATCAGTTACAACTCGATGTGCAACGCTACAACAGCCAATACCCGGCTATAACCGTTCACGCTTTTACCCATGCCCATGACCGTTTCCTCATTATTGACGGTACGGAACTGTACCACATCGGGGCATCATTAAAGGATTTGGGCAAGAAATGGTTTGCCTTTTCGAGAATGGATATTGAAGTAAGCAAAATGCTTCAAGTGCTTAGTCAGACTTAGGATAATTTAATTAGTGGATTTCCAAAGCTACATTATTGCCTAATCTTTCTGCCCATTGTCGTAAGAACTTGTAAGCCACGTTTTGCACAATGGGTAGCTGGCTAATTACGGCTTCCACATATTGTATATCCACTGTAACACCACCGTGCGCAATTTTATTCCGTATGTCGTTATTGTCATTTACCCATCTATCGTTCCCATTAATATATTCCCAATCGGCGCATTCACCCCAAAGGGTTATAAAGCAATCCCATATTTTATTTATTATCCCTTGTCGTGTTCGTGCGTTATCGTTACAATAACCATCGGATACTACGCTAATGGCATTCCAAAAAGCTAAAAATTTATCAAAAGGGTCTTCAGTATATAAACCCTTTCTATACCAGCTAAATGCTCTTAATAACTTATTCTCATTGAGGTTTAAATCACGGGCAACCCTAAAGCAATAGATAAATTCTTCACGATTTATTACAGCCCGGACATTATTTCCATTTTCAAGTTGTCTATATTGATTTAGACTTACATTAAGCGGAGAGTTGGTTCTAATTGCTAAAATGTCCAGCATTTTACCAATAAAAAGCAAAGCTACTTTGTAGGCTCGGTCTTGGTCTGCCGTAAATACAGTAGTAGAGATTATAAAACCCTGCTTATGTGGTTTAATTGAAATATCGCTGCGAAAAATATTTCCCAAATCAAGTTCTTTTTCGGTACTGAATTGGATTGCTCTTTTAACCGTTACACTACCATATACCAAAAGCTCTACGTCAAATATTCTCATTATTTTTCTTATTTAGATGTTCTTCCTGCAAAATAATTGTGTCCATGAATGGTACTATTTTACTAAAAGGCTTAACAAAAATTGATTTTGTTCCCTCATTCACGGAACATAAAACTCCTAAACATTTTCCGTCCTGATTTAATACTGGAGAACCGCTTAATCCTGCCCAATCCTCATAATCAGAAATCTCCTTATCAGTATTCAACAATAAATAGTCGCCATAGGAATTTATGTATTTTAACTCGTTCTTAAACGTTGTATCTCTGTGGAGAAATAATCCTTTAAAGTGAGGTCTAATCTTGCCAAAAATATAATAGGTATCTATTTCACTTGGCTCAATCATATGTTCTTCGAGAAACTCAAATTTTGGTTGATTTTTTGAAACAAGCGGTTTGCCCTCTTGGTCTGGTATCTCCTCGTCAGTAACAAATGGAGCTACAAACTTCGTACTATCGACCATGCTAATAGCAACATCCAATAACTGCATATTCAGGTCTTCTTTTGAAATATCAAAACTGCTCATATAGTAAAATCCTCCAACTGGCGTGATAACTGTGGAGAAATTATCTCTATTGCTAATATTATTGAATATGCCTACATAATTATCAACTCCTGTTCTCTCGTTTATTCTATGGTCTTCAATATGAATATTGTGGTCGGCGGTCAAAAAAAACAGCTTCTCTTTATAATTTATAAAGAACCCAGCACCAAATGCCAAAGGGTTACTTTGAAATGAGGGTTCTTTAGATATAACTATCTGATAGGTTGTTTTAACCAATATTTCCGTTAGCGGAAATTCTCTTTCTACTAATTCTTTCATTTAGCAAATTTAGAAATATATTCTTTGGGGATTGTTCATAAATCTGCCAAATCCTGCCACCCAAAGCCAACTCCTACCGCTTTGGGTATGGCAGCCTGCAACCATAATATTTTAGCTACTCATTGAAAATTTTAAACAAAATCAATATGAGTACACAGCAAAAAGACCTCTCTTATTTTACGCTAAGGTTACAGGAATTACTAAACACCAGCTTCCCGGAAAAAGCACACGACAAGAAATTTATCGAGCAACGCTCCAAGTGGGCGGCGAACGCCTATGAGGGCGCATTTCGTTCGGGAAACCCCGCCAGCCAGTGCGACCACATCGCAGATTATATACTCTTTGAGGGGCTTCACTATTCCAAATTCGACACCGTTTTTCAAGTGGTCTGCAATGAGTTTAGCAGCATCATGCTGGACGAGGAACTGCGCCCGTTCGCACTAAAGATGCTGCCCATCTGCGAACCCGTATTTGCCAAATACGTGCTTACGGATGACTTCGCCTACACTACTGACCACGACCTGCTCTATACGGAAATTACGGGAACCATAGCCATTCATATCGAGGACTATGGCATTTAATCAACGTGAACACCTGAAACAGAATATCGAGGCGTTACGGGTCATGTTCAGGTTGGAAAAGGAAAAACGCCAAGCTACCGAAGCCGAACGGCAGCAGCTTTTGCTATATAGTGGTTTCGGTGGGCTAAAATTCATCTTAAACCCCGCAGACAATCCAACAGATATAAAGCAATGGAAAGATTATGAGCGGACGTACTTTGAGGAAACGCAGGAACTGCACCGTGTGCTGAAAGAAAATGCCGGAGACGAAAGACAATACAAACATTACGTGGACAGTATGCGTAGTTCGGTGCTTACGGCATTCTATACCCCGCCCGAAATAATTAATACCCTATCCGATGCGCTCAAAGAAAACGGTATAGAAATACAGAAGTTTTTAGAACCATCGGCGGGTGTTGGTGGGTTTATCCGGTCTTTTACAGATAAGGGCGTATCGCAGGTTACGGCTTATGAAAAAGACCTGCTTACAGGTAAAATCCTCAAACAGCTATACCCCGACAGGAATGTGCGCATAAGCGGTTTTGAAGAAATACCCGAAAGGGAGCTGAACAGCTATGATGTGGTCGCCAGTAATATCCCGTTTGGTACAAGTTCGGTCTTTGACCTTTCGTATTCACGCGGCAGTGACCCGGCAAGAGCGCAGGCAGCAAGGGGCATCCACAATTACTTTTTCTTAAAGGGAACGGACACGCTACGGGATGGCGGTATGCTCGCTTTCATCACCTCACAGGGCGTTTTGGATAGCCCAAGCAATAAGCCTATACGGGAGGCATTGATGAAAGAGCATAACCTTGTTTCGGTGGTACGACTACCGAACAATCTGTTTATGGATTACGCCGGAACGGAAGTAGGAAGCGACCTTATCGTACTGCAAAAGAATACGGACAAGCAAGGTCTTTCCGAAAGGGAAAAAGACTTTTGCGATACGCTGTTAACAAAACACAATGACCATGTAAACGCCTATATGCATTACAATGGTACGGTCGTTTTCAATGAAATTATACAATCTACCGACCTGTACGGAAAACCCTATACTGTATATGTTCATAATGGCGGCGTGGAAGAAATTGCAAATGAAGCAAAGAAAATACTGGATGGAGATTTTAAAGAGTATCTGAATATAAATCTTTACAAAGGGCTTTCGCCCGATGAGCCTAACATACAGCCGGATATTACCCCGCCGCAAACACCGACACCCATACAGCCTGCTACCGGCATCGTAAGGGATGAAGTGCCGCAACCCTCTTTATTCAATTTTACACCTCCGGTGGCGGCTCAACCCGCAATGAACAATGCGCAGGATGGCATGACTGCGGTAGCAGATCTGCCATCCAAGCCGGAAGAAGTACAATTGAATTTATTCGACCTTTTTGGAGGTGCGCCACAGGCTACCGTTATTTCCCGACCGAAAAGGGCTAAGAGAAGAACGACCGTTACCAAGAAAAAAACGGGCAACGGTCCGCATCAGCCGGGGCTATTTGATTATATACCCCTGCGCACGCCAAAGGAGGAAACGCCAAAGCCTCCGACAACGCCACGAACAACCGGACAAGCAACCGGGATTGGCGATTTGTTTTCGCCTATCGGTATCAACAGTAAAGGGGAAATAGAGGAAAGACCGAAAAAAGAACCTGCTCCGGCAAATGATAACGTAATCCCTGAACCTGCCCCGTACTCCGGCGAACTGCAATCATTCCACCGGGATGATTGCCTTGTGATGGATAATGGTTTTGTAGGGCATTTGAGGGATGTGGATATATCTGATGGTAAAGCGGTTTTTCACCCGCTATCCCTGCCAGCCAATCAGAAAGCAAGAACCGAAGCGTATATAGGATTGCGGGATGCCTATCAGCAGTTATACAATGAGGAAGCGCAGCACCATACCGAATACAAGCAGGAACGGGAAACGCTGAACCGCCTCTATGATGATTTTCTAAAGAAATACGGCAACCTGAACAGTGCCGACAATATCAAATTGATTAAGACCGACACCGCTGGCAAAGAAGTACCCTATTTAGAGCGTGTTGTGGGCGGTGTGGTACATAAGGCAGATATATTCCACAAGCCTGTAAGTTTTTCAACGACCACACTTGCAACGGATAACCCGGACGAAGCGTTAGCGGCATCGCTCAACAAGTACGGCACGGTGGATTTGGGCTATATGTCAGAAATAAGCGGGATGTCTGCCGAAGATTTAAAAGATGCGCTGCATGGCCGCATCTTTTACAATCCTGTACAAAAGGAATACGAGATAGCCGAAAAATGGGTTTCGGGCAACGTAATTGAGAAAGCCGAAGATGTGCGGGCGTACATTTCCGGGCAACCGGAAGACAAGGAAGCTGCCGCAAGCCTCAAAGCCCTCGAAGAAGCCAAACCCCGCAGGATAGAGTTTGACGAACTTGATTTTAACCTCGGCGAACGCTGGATACCTACGGGCATTTATAACCGCTTTGCTTCGCACCTGTTTGATACGGATATACGCATCCATTACTCTGAAAGTTCCGATGACTTTTCCATCCATTGCGACCGTAAGAATATCCATATCACCGAAAAGTATGCTATCAAATCGGAAAGCCGAACGTTTGACGGCGTTACCCTGCTGAAACATGCCCTTGTCAATACCACGCCTGACATCACCAAAAAAGTAATCATAGATGACAGGGAAGTAAAGGTGCGGGACATGGAAGCCATACAAATGGCTAATAGCAAAATTGACGAGATACGCAGGGAATTTACGGATTGGCTCTTTGCGCAGAACGATGAGTTTAAGCAAAGGTTAACCGACAAATACAACGATACTTTTAACTGTTTTGTCCGTCCGCAGTATGACGGCAGCCATCAGGACTTTCCGGGGCTTGACCGCAAGGCTTTGGGCATTGAAGACCTGTACCCAAGCCAAAAGGATGCCGTTTGGATGATTAAGATGAACGGCGGTGCTATCTGCGACCACGAAGTCGGTGCAGGTAAAACGCTCATCATGTGTACGGCAGCGCAAGAAATGAAGCGTTTGGGGCTGGCACATAAACCGATAATCATCGGGTTAAAAGCCAATGTGCATGAGATAGCGGAAACCTACCGCAAAGCCTATCCCCATGCCAAAATATTATATCCCGGCAAGGAAGATTTTACCCCGAAGAAACGCCTGCGCATTTTCGGGGATATTAAAAACAACGATTGGGATTGCATCATCTTAACACATGACCAATTCGGGATGATACCACAATCTCCCGAAATGCAAAAGCAGATTTTAGAAGCGGAACTGGAAAGCGTGGAAGATAACCTTGCCGCTTTGAAAGCGCAGGGCAAAGAAGTTTCAAGGGGGATGCTCAAAGGGGTCATTGTCCGTAAACAGAATTTAGAGGTTAAGCTAAAAACACTGGAGCATGACATCGAAAACCGTAAGGACGATGTTGTGGACTTCAAAATGATGGGCATTGACCATATTTTTGTGGACGAAAGCCACCGTTTTAAAAACCTCATGTTCAACACAAGGCATGAGCGTGTAGCGGGTTTGGGCAATATGGCAGGTAGCCAAAAGGCGTTAAACCTGCTGTTTGCCCTGCGCACCATTCAGGAGCGCACAGGCAAAGACCTGGGCGCAACGTTCCTTTCGGGTACGACCATTAGCAACTCACTTACAGAACTGTATTTGCTCTTTAAATACCTGCGCCCTAAAGCAATGGAAAAACAGGGCATCAACTGTTTTGATGCGTGGGCAGCCATATACGCCCGTAAGACTACCGATTATGAATTTTCGGTAGCGAACAATATCGTTTCAAAAGAGCGTTTCCGCTTCTTTATCAAAGTGCCGGAACTGGCGCAGTTCTATTCGGAAATTACGGACTACCGGACGGCAAAGGATATAGGTATAGACCGCCCCGAAAAAAACGAAATACTGTATCATATCCCGCCCACGCCGGAGCAGGAGGTTTTTATTCAAAAGTTGATGGAGTTTGCCAAAACGGGAAATGCGGAACTTTTGGGCAGACCTCCACTAAGCGAAAGTGAAGAAAAAGCAAAGATGCTGATTGCGACAGACTACGCCCGAAAGATGTCGCTGGATATGCGGATGATTAGCCGGGCTTACGAAGACCACCCGGACAATAAAGCCTCGCACTGTGCGGCTAATATTGCCAAATACTACAACAAATATGATGCGCAGAAAGGAACGCAGTTCGTTTTCTCCGACCTCGGTACTTACAAGCCCGGAGAATGGAACATATACTCTGAAATCAAGCGCAAGCTGGTGGAAGACCACGGCATCCCTGCGCACGAAATACGGTTTATTCAGGAGGCTAAAAATGAGAAGCAGCGCAAGGAACTTATCAGGGATGTAAACGAGGGAAAAATACGGGTGCTGTTCGGCTCTACCGAAATGCTCGGTACGGGTGTAAATGCGCAAAAGCGGGCGGTTGCCGTTCACCATTTGGATATACCGTGGCGACCAAGCGACCTTGCCCAACGGGACGGCAGGGCTATCCGGAAAGGCAATGAGATTGCCAAATTCTTTGCCGATAACAAAGTAGATATTTTCATCTACGCCGTAGAAAAATCGCTGGATAGCTACAAATTCAATACCCTGTACAATAAGCAGGTATTTATCGAACAATTAAAGAGCAACAGCCTCGGCAAACGCACCATTGACGAGGGCGGCATGGACGAAAAAACAGGCATGAACTTTTCGGAATATGTGGCGATACTATCGGGCAATACAGACCTTTTGGAAAAAGCAAAGCTCGAAAAGCAGATTGCCGGACTGGAAAGCGAACGGCAGGCGCACAACCGTTCCAAATCATCTTCCAAATACAAGCTGGAAGATACCATTGTCTCACTGGAAAGTACGCAGGCACGGTTTGACCGTATGAGCCTCGATTGGCAAAACCTGCAACAGCGCATACAGAAAAACAAAGACGGGGAAATACTCAATCCAGTGCAGCTTACCGGGTTGCCACCCAATGCCGATGTAAAACAGATTGGGGCGAAACTTAACCAGCTTTCCGAAAAAGCCCGTACCGCAGGGCAGTATGAGGAAATCGGTACGCTGTACGGCTTTACGCTACTGGTCAAAACCGAACTTTCGGAAAAGGACAGCACTACGCTGGAAAGGGATAACCGTTTCTTTGTTCAGGGCGAGGGTAATATCAAGTACACGTTCAATAACGGTAAGATGGCGGGCGAAGCAAAAACGGCATCGCTCAATTTTCTGAATGCGCTCCAAAAGATACCGGGTATCTTAGAGCAGGAACAGAAGAAAATTGACGGGCTGCAAAAAGACCTCCCCATTCTTCAGGAAGTAGTGAACGGCACATGGAAGAAAGAGCAGACTTTGAGCGACCTTAAAACGGAACTGGCGGCGGTTGAAAGGAAAATACAATTATCCATAAAGCCGGAAACCGATACCGAAGCGGAGCAGCCGGAGCAGGTCGAAAAGCAGGCGCAGAACAATTCGGAAGCGATAGTACGTGTTAAGGGCATCCACTTACCCCGTGGAGTACTATAATTATACTTTTAACTCACCAATGATTAAATAAATTTTACCCAAGTTTCCCCCAACTTGGGTTTTTTATTCATTTATATGGGTAAGATTTGTATTACCAAATTAAATCCCATCCTTTCGGAAATAGAGATTATTATATAAAAATGGTCGTTTTGACATAAGGAGCAAGGGATTTAAAGGGTGTCCGATATGAAAATAAAAGCCACCTATGGAAATACCTTATATCCTAAAATTAGTAACCGGGTTTAGAAAGCAGAAACTAAGCCTCAACAATCTACCGGAGTGGAGTAAATTTCCGTTGCCCTTTGCCAGTGAAAGACAAGTCTTTACTTTGCCACAATTTGAGTTGTTAAGCCAGCAACTTAAAAACGTTCCTTTCTTTATAGATTTGGTTCAGCTTAACGTAACCGAACCCGCTTATATTCCCTTTGATATTAGCGAGCGGCAATTATACCTGTACTTTATGCTCAAAGGGAGCCTACTGTATATGACGGAAGAACACAAGCCGATTATAAGGACGCAGGCTAACACTTTCTTGATGTCTTATTACGATACGGGCAGGTATTTTGCCTATGCCGAGAAAGGGGTGCATATTTGCCTTGTGGTAAGCATCCTGCCCGAATGGATAGAAAGCATGTACCACAATTACCCTAACCTGCAATATATCCTGCACCGCTTTAAAAATGATACCCGTCCTTATGATACCATGTATCAATGCCGGATGGATAGAAAAATACACCGATGGCTGTATAAGATATACAGCTACTCGCAAAATAATATCGGTGCTTTGGATGGCAACCTCCGCAAGTACATCAGTTATCTGCTGGAATATTACGATAGCGTATTGGAACAACAAAAATCTGACCTTGCCTATAAAATCAAAACCCATATTCAGGAACATTATACCGATAATGCCCTAACTGTAAAATCCCTTTCAGAATACTTTTTTGTTACGGAACGTACCTTGCTCAACATCTTTAAACGTCAGTATCGTATGAGCGTACAGGATTTTATTACCGACCTCCGCATGACCCATGCCCTGTTATTAATGGAACAGGGAACGGGCATAAAAGACGTATATATGGCAGTTGGCTACACTAATGAAAGACCATTCCGTACGGCTTTGGAGCGATACCTTAAACGGAAGTAAGAGAATTTCCCATAAATTGATAAAATCGGAAAATTTCTTACACAAATTTGCTCGATTTTTACCGATTTTGTCTTTCCCACGCTTTCCGCTTTGATGAACTTTGTATCAAAGGATGGGATAAAACCCTCGTAACGGAAAAGGCAATGGAAACGACAGCTACACATCAGACCAAACAAAAGAGAAACCGGATAACGCTTCACATCGTTATTGTTCTCTTGCTGCTTCTATGGATACCTGTAAGTATAGATAAAGTATCAGACTTTGCAGCTTTTAAAAACAATATACTTAATCAGCCTTTTTCTGACGATTTAGGGTACATTCTTATTTACACGCTTCCGGGTTTGGAAATATTAATTGCTATTGCATTGGTTACTGAAAAATTCCGCAAAGCGGGTTTAATACTATCCACTTTATTAATGACTGCCTTTACAGGCTACATCGCTGCGGCTCTGTTGGGTGCATGGGAAGAATTGCCCTGCGGATGTGGCTCGGTGATTAGCGGCATGAACTGGACACAGCATTTTTTCTTTAACCTCCTTTTTCTGTCTTTAAGCATTTGGGGGCTTTACTTATGGTACAAATTACGAAGTAGCAACGCCGGAGGCGAAGCTATCGAGGGCGCGTCTGCCAAAAGACATATAAAAAAGTATTCTTTAACATCAAAATTTTGAAGCAATGAAAAGATTAAAAATGAACCTTTTTGCTATCGTAGCGTTAGCAATTGCCGCAGTAACTATGTCATTTAAAATGGCAGATAACTCCACCTTAGCAGGTGAGAAATGGTTTGAGTACACCGATGAAACCGGAGACGGAAACATCAACAATCCCGACAACTACGTGCTTGCCAATGGAAATGGCAACTCGCAGCCACCATGTCCCACTGGCGATGAAGAAAGGTGCGCTGTTCAGGCTCAACCACAAACAGGAGATACTGACCACCCCAATTTAAGTACTATTGTAGATACTAAGTTGAGAAAGCAGCAGTAAAAAGTAAAAAGCAATGATTTCAGAACGCTAAAGGGCTTAACTCTTTAGCGTTCATTTTGTTGCATACCATTGTTTAATATTACACTATTTGGTATAGGCAAAACATATTTTGGGCTATTTGGCTCCAAAGTATATATCTTTCCATCTATATCCCTTGTTATCGTTTTTGCGAAACGGCTGTCTTTGTTTAATCTTCTTAAATCAGACCATCGTAGCCCCCGCCATATCAATTCCTTTCTGCGCTCATCTAATACAAACCTTAATACAGCTTCATCATTATCTGAACTAAAAGGGACGAACGTACTGTTATAACGGTTTTTTAATAGTTCGTTTATCGTCTGCAAAGCAGTGGCTATATGCCCTGCTCTTGCTTCACATTCAGCTTTTATCAGATAGATTTCGTTGGTAGAAATTCCGGCAAACCACATACCCGAATTGCCGTCATAATTTCCTCTGAAAGAATAGTAGCCTGCTCTACTTCTAAAAAATGCTGTCTTTCTAAGGTCATTTGCTGCATAAGAATTGTACAACTCGTTATCAATTCTTCCGTTGGTTATGTTCATAACCTGCCGCCCTTGGTCATTTGCATGAAAAATAACCTCTACATTAAATCGGGGTATCGGGAATGAAGTAGCAGACCCCATTGTTAAGGTGTTGTAATCGAGCAATGAATTTGAGTAGCTTAAACAGCTATCTGCATAGGACAACGCTTTCTCATAATCTTCCATTGACAAATAGATACGTGCCAATAGCGCATAAGCAGCCTGTTTTGTAGGTGTTGTTTTATAGTCGCCTTTTACGGACAAAACGGAAGCTGCCCGGTTTAAGTCTGCAATAATTTTTGAATAAGTTTCCTCAACGGTTGAACGTTTAGATTTCTCATTAATATCCGGTTTTAAACGGAGCGGAATACCCAAATCTGTATGGGAAGTGTTCTTATCATAAGGCTTTGCCCATAGCTGCGCCACATTATAAAAAGCAAAAGAACGGAAAAACAAAGTCTCGCCCTCAATCTGACTTTTTTCTGCTGGTACAGGCGCAATTTTTTCCAATTGCTCCAATATTAGATTGCAATAGTAGATAGTGGAATACATCATTGACCATTCGTTGACCTCGCTATCATTAAAAACATCATCATTAAAAATGTAAATGTTCTTTGCAGTTAGCGATACAAAAGTGTTCCAATTGATCGTTTGTACAAATTGATTATCTGTAGCCGCATCCTGAAGTGATGGATACCAGCTATTCATCCGTTCTGTATTGTTCAGTAAAGCACGTAAATCAGCAACCGTGGCTGGCACAACAAGTGCTTTATCGGGCTTTACGTCTAAGTATTTTTCACAGCCTGTTAATGTAATTATGAAAAACAATAGTATAAATATATATCGTGTCATGGTTTTAAATTTTATAAGCCCGCTCTTAGACCAAATGAAAATGTTTTTAATGGTGACAAATTCCCAAATTCCGGGTCAACATTATGTTTGTCCGCTTTCCACAGTACGCCCAAATTAGTGGCATACATTATAACCTCCAGTCTTTTTAGATGCCACTTGTTTTCTAATGACTTTATTTGATAACTAAGATTGATGTCCTGTAAACGTATGTTATCCCCCTTTGAAATCAGTACTTCGGACTGTGGATAGAAAAAGCCGTCTCGATTGGTATTGAGCGGATATACCATTGATGGCACTTGGGTTGTTTTTTCATCGCCCGGCTTTTGCCATCTTAAATTGTAATCCGAATTGAAGCCTGTACCATTATAAAGTGCAGTATAAAACACACTATTTCTTTTAAAGAAGAAACCCAACTTATAGCTGATATTGAATGACAGGCTTAACCCTTTCCATGAAAACGTATTTCTTAGGGAACCAAAATGAGTAGGTGTAGCCGAACCGTAATAAATTAGTTCTTCGGGTGTGGTTTCATTGCGTATGGCAGCGTAATCTTTGCTTACATTGCCATGCAAATATCCCATAGGGTCACCCGTTTCGGGGTCAAGACCAGCCCATTGAAGCGCAAAAATGGAGTACACAGGTTTTCCAATAATGGGCGAAATTATTTGACCTCCGTTAAGATAGTTGTTAAGGTCATTAGTTTGTGATAAGTATTCAGTCACTTTGGTCTTTACGAAACTGTATAGAAAATCAGTTCGCCATTGGAGGGCTTTTTGGATATTAATACTATGCAATTGTATATCTAAACCCTTACCCGTCATAGATGCTGAATTTCCAAGATAATTGAACGTGCTTGTGACTGGATTTATCGCTCCGGTTGTTTGGTCAATGGGCATATACCCGATAAGGTCAGTGTTTTTCTTACGATAATATTCCAACGTTCCGCTCAACCTTTGTCCTTTTAGAGCAAAGTCAAGCCCTACGTTAAATTGCCCGTTTTTCTCCCACCTAAGATTTTCATTTGGTGGATTGCGTAAATCCCCAAAAGGGATATTAATGATTGGGTTATTAACGCTGCTATTGTATCGCATTATTGGAAGCGCAGAAACGTTCCTATTCAGGTTGCCACTAAAGCCATAGGTTGCCCGTAGCTTTAACAGGTCAAGCCAGCTAATATTTAAAAACCGCTCGTTGGTAAGAAACCAACTACCGCCAACAGACCAAAGCGGGGTAAATTTTTGATTGCTCCTTACGCCGAACAAATTAGAACCATCTTGCCTTGCGCTAACGTTTAAATTATATCGGTTGTCAAAAGTATAAGCCCAATTGGTATAAAGAGACACAAACCTATCGTTTAATTCGGAAGGGGAATTGATGTACGGTATTTTAGAAATTCCTCCGTTGGGACTGTATAAAGGATATTCTACATCATAATTTACGCCCGCTACTGTTAAAATATCCGCATTGTAACCAAATTGCTGTGATAGTGTTGAAGTGGTAGTAGCTTGTCGTGCTTCTGCTCCTGCAAGTCCTGTTAGTTGATGTTTATTCCAAGTTTTGGAATAATTTAACTGCAAGCGCAGGGATTGCGACGTAAGGCTACTTGCTGTTTCGTCTAAAATATCTCCCAATGGTACAGGGCGGTACAATTCCTCATTAGTACCTATTTGCGTATAGGTGTTTATCATGTTACGGGTATAATAAGAAGCCATGCTATGTAAGTCCTTACCCGTTCCCTGCGCATTTTCATACTGATATTTTAGTTCTGCATTCAGTCCCTTGCCAATGTTGTAATTAAGCCCTGTATTTATAAGGATGCTGTTTGTTGTTTGCTTATTATTGACAAGGTTTATCTCGTCCAATGGGCGGTACGTCCAATCTAACAAGCCCTTTTGCTCTGTTTCCTGTAAATATTGGGAGCGAAAGTATCTATCTATCGGTAACGCATTTCCGTTGTCGTCCGCAAAGCGGGCATAAGGATATATGGATGAAAAATTTGTAGTTCTTCCGGCTTCATTTAAAGTGTGGGTAAATAATAGCGCAGCATCCAAACTTAATTTTTGGGAAAGTTTGATGTTATTATCGGAGCGGAGACTATACCGTTTATATTTTCCATCTGTGGTACTAATGTTATCATCGTAGCCACCCGATAGGTAATAGCTTGTTCTATCATTCTGTCCGCTAACATTTAACGAATACTGTTGGTTTATTCCTTTCCGATAAACGTATTTATTCAACTCACGGCGAATATCATATTGTTCCAATTGGTTTAGACCTTGTTGCAAATCAGCATCACTAATAAGTCCGTTCTTATGCTGGTACATCAACTCCACTGCGGGGGATAAAGGAACGTAACCTAACTGCTCATTGGCATCGTAAAAGTTATTCCCAAATAGCATTTTTTCTACCCCAATATAATCCGCAGAAGACATATAAGGCAGTTGCATCATATCCGGCTTTTGGACTAAGGTCATATTGCTGTTAAAAGATATGGTAGTCGGCTGGTTACGTTTGGCTTTCTTGGTGGTAATTACAATTACACCATTTCCTGCTCTTACGCCCCATATAGATGCTGCCGTAGCATCTTTTAGAATGGTAATATCTTCTATATCGTTTGGATTGATGTTATTAATATCTCCCTCATAAGGAAAGTTGTTTAATATGATTAGTGGTTGCCTGTCAGAAAAGATTGTGCTTAACCCACGAATGCTTATTTCTCGTGTACCTCCGAGTGCCCTGTTATCAAACATGACCGAACTGGCTATACCATCTAATCTGCTCAATACATCGGTAGAAATTTGACGGTTAAAAAGTTGGTTGTCTATATGGTCAAATGACCCTGTGGCTCTTTCTTTGGGTATTTTCTGAATACCCGTAGAAACCACTACTTCGCTTAACGTATTACTTGCTGAATGCAGGTAAATTGTTAACGGTTGTCGTGGCGCCGTATTGAGTGTAAAAGTTGTATCTTTTAATCCAACATAGCTAATACCAACGATTAATGGAAAGCTGACATTTAACGCCTGAAAATTTCCCTCATCATCGCTGTACACGACCTTTTCCTGCCCGTTATTGGATAATCTAATCGTTGCGCCTGCTATTGGCAGCCCATTATCATTGTGAATGACCTTGCCCTGAACATTCGTTGAGTTTTGCGCTAAAGTGGTTAACGCTGAAAACAGTAATAGTATAATAGTAATTGTTCTGTTCATGGATGTTATTATGGTTTATAGTTCAGAAATGACAAATAAGTCCAGCAATCTTTCGTCTTCCACTACGGCTACACCAAATGGTTTTAGTTTTTCGTTGATGGATTTAATGTCGTTGGTATTTGGGGGAATGTTCGGGATTGCTATTTTCTGTCCCGCAAAATCATTTATAAATGGCGGTTGATGTATGTCTCTATTGGTTTTGTTTACCCATGCAGAAAGGTATTGCAATCCGTTTTCGGGCTTGTCGGAAACAAGTGTTGTTTTCCCAATAATCTTAATGGCATGGCATTTTGTATTACGCTTTTCCATGCGCCCGTTTATACCGAAATAAAAATTAAGGTCTGCCTGTATTTTTTGCGATGCGTATTTTAATGCGGATAATGGTGCAATCCATTCGTAGCAATACAAATCATGCAAAAATCTTTTCTCTGCTATGTATGGGGCTTCTTGTGTTTCTAATTTCACCCTGTTGTTGGGCAAAGTGTCTAAGGCTTTAAAAGCAAGTGAATAGATAGTTTGAATTGTGGCATTCGTAGCGATTGTCCGAAAGGTGCTATCTGCTTCATTAACTCTTGGCTTGGTAACATTTGAAGATATGCCGTCTATACTTGTTGTAATGATGCTGCGATTAAGAAAAAAACTCTCATTAGCACCGTTGTTATTTAGCAATAGCGGTTGAGTTCTGTCGTATGTTAGGTTATCTTGCTTTTGTTTTATAGTGCTTTGCTGTCCAGCCAAAGCCAATGTTATATTTTCCTTTGTAACATCGGACGAATACGTAAAGGCATATACCTTTCCTGATTGGTCAATCCATACCTCATGCGGCAGCATGGTATAAGGAAAGATGGATTTATAAACCGTGTCTTCAACAACGGAAAAAAGGTTGAGTGATGATAATATGCTGTTCCTTTTCAAAAAGCCTAAGATGTCTTTTGTTTTTTGGTCGGTAATTGGCAATATGACTGCATCTTTTTTTATCTCCTTTTCTAATTGGTGCAGTCTTGGCAAAGCTGCGACACAGGTTCCGCACCACGTACTCCAAAAATCCAGTATTATCAGCTTGCCTTTGTAATCGGCAAGGGTAACGGTCTGCTTGCCCTGCGGGTGGTTTACTACCTGCAAAGGGGCATTCCAAAGCGCATCGGGAATTTGGTCGCCTATGGCAAGTGCTTTTGATTGTTGGGATAAAGATGCCGGGGCAGGTGTCTGTGCCAACACCCGTTGCCCGGCTACTAAACCTATGAAACAAAAAAGAATTATAAAACACCTGCCGCCCGTTACCAGTATCGGGCATTGGCAGGCTATAAAAGATATTATCCTGTTACGAATTGGTTTATTCGCCATTGGTCATTTACGTTAAGGTTATGGAAAAAGTAAAATGCTTCGTGTATGATTGCTGAATTGCTACACGGGCTTTTTTATAATGACACGTAGGCTAAACTTTTTTGAGAAGAACAACACGATACATTCTGCCAATTTTATTAAAGATTGGAGAAAATATTTATTATCATTGTTTGTAAATCTTCTCATAATGAGGTAATGGATTTTCCGCTCAATATCGTTAGATAGCACGGCCTACAAAAGAATTTTTAGTTGTCTTTTATGTATTTTTGGTTGTCTTTTATTACATTTACGCTATCAAATGCAGTAGAAATATGGAAGAGAAAGAAAATGTAGAGGTTCTCGAAACATTGGAAGAGAACCATCAGGGTAGAAATGCGCAGCGCATACGCATTTATTTGGGTATCAAACAGGAGGTTCTTGCCAGCGAATTGGGGTTATCTCAACCGCAGGTATCAGAAATTGAGCGGCAAGCTGTTATTGAACCGGAGGTTTTAAACAGGATAGCCATTGTCTTGGGCGTTACGCCTGACCTGATTAAAAAGTTTGATGTTGAAAGAGCAATCTACAATATCAATAGCTATAAAGACACAACAATTAACGGCAATAATAATGGTAGTGGTACTGCTCATCAAAGCATCAACCCATTAGATAAAGTGGTTGAATTATACGAACGCTTATTGCAAAGTGAGCGTGAGAAATTAGAATTATTTTTGAGCCACAAAAATCAACAGTAACAAAATAAAATATGGAAAAAGAGAAAGATACCGTGTATATGGAGGGTAATAAGCACATGGGTATAAAAATCGGCAGTGCAAGGCGATTGGTTGGTATTACGCAAAAGGATTTGGCAGACCGCATGGGCGTAACCAAACAGGCAGTTTCTAAACTGGAACAAACCGAAAATGTAGACGATGAGCGATTGGAAAAAGTGGCTATTGCACTTGGTGTGAGCATTGAGGGTTTAAAGAAATTTGACGTTGGACAGGTGCTTTACCACACTAACAATTTTTATGAGAAAGTTGAACCGACAAATGGTGCTATGGTTGGTACTGTAACAATTGAACACAATCATCAATTTTCAATAGAGCAGGCAACAAAGTTGTTTGAGGAATTATTGAAAATGGAGCGACAGCATTTTCAAAATGCACAAGGCAATAAATAACTAAAGTAAAATGGCAAACGAGCAATTCAACGGTTTACAAAATACGCCATTCGGCGAGCCGGATAATCGAATAGACTTTAAGGCTGAAGCGAGTACCCGGTACGCTATGGAAAGCGAAAACTTTGTATTTGTAATTACCGTTGAAGTAAATAAGCACAACCAAATAAGCCCATTCTTTGGCATACAGCCCAAAGCGATTACCAAAATGGGGACGTTTAAGACACACAACTTTAAAAAAATTGCTCCACAGGATTGCGAATTGACAATAATGCTTATACCATCCCTTAAACAACCGTTTTGGAATGTAGCAAAAGGTAGTGCGGCGAATAAAAAAGTAGCCCTTGATATATTTGCATTCTTAGAAAGAGAAGTTGTACCAATTATAAATATCTACGCAAATGACCCTGACCTGTTTGATGCGATAGAGCCATCAGACCTTAGCGACAAAAATATGATGCACGAAAAGCTGTACGGGATGCACCCGGCTGGTATGCCGAGCCGTACCGCATGGATGCTGGCAATGTACTACGAAAATACCGACCTTGCCCGTGCAAAAGCCTTTGCCCGTTACGGACTGGAGAACTTGGGTGCGCCTACTATCAAAATCACACCGGAGATACAAAAGATGTTGGATGAGGGTTTAGTATATGGAAGTGTTTTTGGGAGCGACCCCGAAGAAGATACCTTTTTTGGGATTGATGATATGAAACGGATTGATAAAATGGAATTGAATTAACGCCAATTTTATAGGCTACTTAAAGAGCCGGGTGACGATGAATTTTAATTATTGGGTAGGCTAAATAGGGCGATGGTTGTTAAAAAGTAAAAGCGGATCTGCAAAGTCCGCTTTTTACTTTTAAGGCTGTTTATCATCTTGTTCGTCCATCTTTTTCATAAGGGCATCCCGGAGGGCGTCAAGAAACTTGGTGCGGTTAATCTTCCGGTTTCTTATTTCGAGATAGGTATGGTAAAAGTTGCCCAAATCCACATTAAAAACAGTCTCGAAATATTCGGCTATCAGCCGAATATCGGTATTGCCATTGTCAAAATCACCATGAGAATGCAGCGAATAAATAAGTTCAATAAGCGCAGCTTTGCTGCCTGTCCAATTAAGCCCGTCAGCAAAAGGCTGTTTTATCAATAGCAGTTTATTTACAGAATGAAGCTGGTCTTCGATATAGCACTGTACCAAATCGTTTGCCATTATCTTGGCTACCTTGTAATCGTGGGAGGTAGAAAATGTTTGGTCTGATTGGAGATAGTACGTATCTAACCACAGCTTAATATCGTGCTTTCCCCGTAAGAACAGCTTGTCGTCAAGATAGGTATTGTTGCTACGGTAGTACTTGTAAAAATCAAGATTTTCATCAAAAAACCTTTTTAGCTTTTTCAGCTCTTTATTAAGGTGCTTCCTGATTGGCTTTGCTCCGTAAGGCTTTTTAGTTTCGATTTTGTAGATGGCATTGTAGTAAATCAGTTTTGCAACGATAACTGGCTTCTGAAATTTGAAAAAACGTATTTCGTCACTTTGGGTTCTAAACCCCTTTTGTAAGACCTGTTCCCTAAGTTCTGATAAGGAACTAATGATGAGGTGTATTATAGCCTCCATAAGTTCTACTGAACAATCGGTCTTATTTTCCAATTCGATGATTGCTGTCTCCAGTTTAAGCAACGCTTCGTTATAATATTTTTCCATAGCATTTAGATTAACGTTAAAAACCAATATGAGTAAAGTCCCATTTCACTATTACTATATGCTCACCTGGACAAATGCTATTCTTCTTTAGAAAAGGCTTTTGCACCGTTGTTGGTATCGCTCAAATAATTAATCAGAGCCTGTACCGTAGTAGTTTCCAAATCACTTTTATTGCTGCCGTACTTGTCGGGAACACCTTGTTGGGTGATGTAAGCTGTCTTGTACATTTTCTTTTTATCCAATCGGACGCCTTTATGGTAGATTTCCTCTATTCGGTGACCACAAGGATTTTCAATATGATATTTGACCTCTAACCCGATATGTCTCTTGCAATAGCCGCCCATTTGCTGCATCGGGTTAGCAGAAAAGGTGCGCTCAAAGTTTTCTTCAAGCATGTCGATAATTTCCTGTCCGGTCATATCTGCCATAGAAATGACAGGGTTCATCGGAACCATATTGTATAAATCCATGATGGAAATGTTGCCTTTATCAATCGGGCTGCCATAACGCCAGCCATTTGAAAAGGCTATCTCAACCCCAGCAGCTTTGCTGATAGCAGCCAGTAAGAGGTCGTCCATCGAAGATGAAAAGGTAGAATACCTGTGTAATATTTTATCAGTTGTGCCTACAATCTGCTTTTGCAGAGTTCGGTACGAAGCCATAGCCCCATTTACCAACTGCTCCATTTCCGGATTGCTGTCAATATCTTCGGTAACTTCTATAAGTTTATATTGGTGAGCAATTTTTCCGCCCTCGATGGTCAGTTTCAGATGACCGACAAAGGACCCGTGGCAACCGCACTGGATGACGATGGTGTCATTTACTTTTACGGGTTCATAAATTCTATTGTGCGTGTGTGCGCTAAGGCAAACGTCTATGCCGTTGGTCTGCTTCAGCAATTCTAAATCCTGCGGATACCCATTGTGCGAAAGCAGGATAACAAGCGATGCGCCCAGGTCTTTGACTTCCCTTACATAGCGGTCTATTTCCTTTAAACCATCGGTCACGTAAATACCCTCGGTGAATGGTTTACCCATTGTTTTATCAATGATATTGGCGCAGATGCCAATTACAGCTACTTTCTGCCCGCCAACTTCTATCATGGTGTAAGGTTCAAGAAAAAGCGTACCGTTTTCTTTAAACACGTTGATGGCTAATACAGGGTAATTCAAATGCTTATCCAAAGCCAACAGGTGTTGGGGCGTATAGGCAAAGTCCCAATGCCCGACCATTGCGCTTAAACCCAATTTGTTTAAAATGGGAAGTAAAATCTCACCCTTAGAAGATACTACGGGCAGTGTGCCGTGAAAGGTATCGCCACCGTCAAAAAACAGGGTGTTTTCACTCTCGTTTTTTATTTGCTCGAAAATAGAAGCAATCTTAGCATATCCTCCAGCCGCTTTTATATATTCTCCATCCTTACCGTAAAATAATTCGGGATGGGGTTCGAGGTAACCGTGTACGTCATTTATAAATCCGATTGATAATTCCATATTATGAAAATTTAAAAGTTTGTACTTATTGAATTAAGGATGAACTACCGCCCAGCCCTCGTATTGTCTTAAAATAATTTCTCCGTTACCGCTCGGAACGTAATGCACAAAATCAAACAATTCTTTCTTTTCTATTTTTCGTTCCTCCAGTGTTTTTGAGCATTGGGCAAATACTACCCCCTTATCTTTTAGCGCAGCAAGTAACTCGTAATAGGCATTTTTTTTCTTGTACATTTCCACACCGTCCGAAAATGCAATTACTTCTATATGCAGTTTGCCTTTGAGCCGTTCGTCACTCAATACATTATTGATATTGCGTAGTATGCCTCTTATTTTTTTATCATCTGCTTCATTAAGGATATAAAGCGCATCGTAATGTTTCTTATGGGCTTTTGCAGGTTCAAAAATTATCTCTGTTTTCTGTTGTTGAGCCAATACGCTAAAGGAGGTTAGGCACAATAGCATAAGGAGCAAGCTGTTTAATTTTTTCATGTTTAAGGTTTTAAATTGTTATTCATTTATTAATTCTTCCATTTGCTGTACAAATTTTTCCGATGCGTAATTGGCAAATCCGGTATGATGCAATCTTACTTTCCCGTTTTTATCCAACACAACGGTAGTGGGCAGTGCGCCGGAATAAATTTCTTCCGGGATGAAGCCACTGGACTGATACATGGGAACTGAAAACTTTTCTTTATCTAAATACGCCTTTCCGGTAGCTGGGTCGTTATCCTGATTGATAGTCAGGAAAAATACGTTCGGATTGTCTTTGAACTTAGCATAAAGTGCTTCAATAGATGGAAATTCAGCCCGGCATGGCGGACACCACGAAGCCCAAAAATTGATAAATACGACCTTGCCTCTTAATGATGAAGTATTTTGAGCACTTCCTTTACCGTCTGAAAAATCAAAATCTGTGTTAACCTGGTTCGCTGCTCCGGCATCTTTTTTATCCATACTTGCATTAAAAAGTCCTGTTGCCATTAACTGCCGCAGCATAAATGATTTAGCATCCGGGCTGATAATGAGTATTCCCAAAATAGCTACCATGATTATGGTAAACGCATTCTTTTTTATATACCGCCAATATTTATTGGCAGGTGGTTTATTCTTTGAAACCTCTTTATTGTTTAACATAATTGCCGTTTTTATGGATTAATTGCTTTCGACCAATTCATTCAGGGCTTTGATTATATCAGGGCTATTATAATCCCTGCCGCCCTCCATACGGGCTATCATATCTCCGCTCTTGTCAAGAATTACCGTAGTGGGAATAGAACCACCTAAATAGTCGGATGGTATTTCACTTGCAGGAACATACACTGGCAAATCGTATTTCTTTTCTTTCATAAAGGCGGTGGACTTTTGGATGTCGTTATCCACGTCCACCATCAGGAACACGATATCGTCATTGCCTTTGTACGATTTTTTCAGCTCGTTGATAGAAGGCATTTCGTGAATGCAGGGCGGACACCATGTCGCCCAAAAGTTGATGAAAACCACCTTGCCTTTTAAGGAACTTAATGCTACGGTTTTCCCGGCTTCATCCTTAAAGGTGATGCCCGCTGTTGTTGCAACAAGAGCTTCCTTTTCTGCCACTTCTCCAGTCGGAGCATTTACGTCCGCTGCCGTGTTTTCCTTGTTCCTATCCGTGTTACCACACGCTGCCAATGATAGGGCTGTGATAATGAAAATCCCGGAGCGAACCGCCAAATTTTTAAATTGCATTTTCATATTGAATAATTTTACTGTTATCTAATCTTTTTATTCTTGTATTTGTCTATCGCCGATTGAAGAAAGCTGTAATAGCTTTTCGGGTCGTAATCCGCTCCGATGGGATTTACCAATATTTCTTCGCTGGCAGGGTCTAAAAGCACATAGTAAGGCTGTGAATTGGAGTTGTATTTACTTGCCTGAAAATCGCTCCATTTATTACCTATACTGCGGATATTTTTGCCACTGAATGCCGATACAAATTGTTCTGATTGTGGCAAGGCTGTTTTGTCGTCAACATATAGCTGTATAATGACGAGTTCTTCGTTCAATAGTCTTAGCACGTCTTTATCAGACCATACCGAGGCTTCCATCTTGCGGCAGTTCACACAGGCGTGTCCTGTAAAATCGAGCATCACGGGCTTACCTGCTTCTTTCGCATATTCCAACCCCTGGTCATAATCAAAGAATACATTGAGGTTTAGTGGAGCATGGAATATGTCGCCATATTTTCGTGGTTCGTTGTGCGTGGATTGCTTTGCCAGCGTGCCGCCCAAAGAAGATGTGTACAAATCAAAATCCTGCGTTGCCTGCGGAGGCAAAAACGCTGAAATGGATTTGAGGGGTGCGCCCCACAGCCCCGGAACCATGTATAGGGTAAAGGCGAGTACCACCATTGACAGCACCATTCTTGGCAGGCTTATATTTATCGCAGGGCTGTCGCCGGGAAAGCGCAGCTTACCCAATAAGTAAAAGCCTAAATAACCGAAAATGATAATCCACAGTGCTAAAAATACCTCCCTGTCAAACCAATTCCAATGATAGGCAAGGTCAACATTACTTAAAAACTTTAATGCAAGAGCCAGTTCCAAAAAGCCGAGCGTAATCTTTACGCTGTTGAGCCAGCCACCCGAAGACGGCAGACTTTTTAAAAGGCTTGGGAACATAGCAAAGAGCGTAAACGGGATTGCCAATGCCAGCGCAAATCCGAGCATCCCAATAGCGGGACCTAAAAGCTCACCCATTGTAGCAGCCTGCACCAGCAAGGTTCCGATAATCGGACCCGTGCAGGAAAACGACACGACCGCTAATGTTGCTGCCATAAAGAATAGCCCCAACAATCCGCCACGGTCTGCCTTACTGTCTAATTTATTGGCAAGTGAGGCAGGTAATGAGATTTCAAAAGCACCGAAAAATGAAAAGGCGAATACGACTAAAAGCAGGAAGAAAGCGAAATTAAATATTCCGTTTGTGGACAGGCTATTGAGCGCATCAGCGCCGAAAATTACTGTAATCAGGATGCCCAATAATACATAAATAAGTATAATGGACAACCCGTATATCATAGCCTGCATGACCGCTTTACCTTTGGTGTGTGCGCTTTTGGTAAAGAAACTTACAGTCAAGGGCAGCATCGGGAAAATGCAAGGCATTAGCAATGCTGCAAACCCGCCGATGAAACCCGCAATGAATATTGCCCATAATGAACTCTTATCGGCTGGGGCATCCTTTTTTTGTATTGCTGCCCCATCTTCATTTACAACCGAAGTTTGCGGATCTGCGGATGCTGCAAGACTGTCCTGCTGGTCAGGTGGCTGCTCCGTAATGTCCGTAAACTCCACATCATCAAACGATACAAGGCTGTCAGTCTGCGCATGGGCAGTAACAGCCATCAATCCGGTAAGGATTAGTATCGTAAGTATTTTTGTTATTAATCTCATAGTTCATTCTTTATTTTACAGGAATGCTGAACGCCACTTCTTCAGGCGGTAAGCATTGCTTATCATTACAGACCATGTAGGTAAGCGTACCTTTTACCGTAGGTGATTGGTCTGTTAGTTTGACCTTTTGCTGGAACACGACAGATTTTTCGTAATAACCTACTTGCATATCAAAAGTCGGGTCGTGTTTAACAATCGGTTTTGCCGCCAGTACTTTTCCGTTCAATTGGTAGCTTTTGGATGACTGGAACGAAAAACTTGTGGGCTGCGGACCATCTTTAGGAACCGAAAGTGAATAGATGTGCCAACCGTTTTCAATTGTTGCTTTTAAAAGCAGTACGGCTTCTTTATCGCTGGTACGTTTTGCAGCATAAGACCATTTGACAGGCTTTAATATCTGTCCGAAAGATGTGGCACTTAGGAATACAAATGCCACAAAAAATATTATCTTTTTCATTGTATTACATTTTAGGGTTCATTATTATTTTTCATCCAGCAGTTTCTTCATCAGGTCAAGCACTTCCTGCGACATGTAGTCTGCACCGCCGACCTGCCTGCCGATGATATTATTTTTCTTGTCTACTATTATAGTTGTGGGGATAGAACCTGTGAATAAGTCACGGGGTATATCGCCATCGGGAATATAAACAGGTAAGTCAAACTTTTTACCTTGCATCCATTTTTTGGACTTTTCTATATTTCCATCTACATCCACCATAAGGAATACTAAATCTTTGTTATCCTTAAAGTTCTTCCGCAGTTCGTTGATGGATGGCATTTCGTGTATGCAGGGCGGACACCATGTAGCCCAAAGATTGATAAAGACCACTTTTCCTTTTAAGGAATGCAACGAAACGGATTTACCATTCTCGTCCTTAAACTTTAAGTCAGGCGTTTCCTGCGCCTCGGACACTAATGGCCGTCCGCCATTAGTGTTCTGATTTGCGTTCAATTTTCTATCAATACTATTTCCATTCATTGATGCGTATGCTAATCCCGTAATGACTATCAGGGGAAGTAAGGCTAATTTTTTGATATTCATTTTCATGCTCTTATTTTTTTATTTTACCCTCTTTGATTTCTTCCGATGGTTTCAAGATGATTTTATCCTCCGGCGCAAGATTGCCGTAAACCTCTGTCAGCGTATCTAAACGGATGCCCTCTTTTACAGCTATACGTTTTACTTCATCGTTGTTCATTGTTAATACATACATTCCCGATTGGGTATTCAAAACGGATTTATTGTTTACCCAATAGGATGGACTTTTACGCTGCAATTTCAATTTGACCTGTGCGTAATCGCCCCCCTGTAATTCGCCTACTGGATTGCTCACGTCAAACTCCAGTGTAAGGGAACGGTCTTTCTGGTCGAGCAATCCTGATGTACGGGAAAGTTTGGCATCGAATGTTTTACCCGGTTGTGAACTGACTGTAAATGTTGCGGGCATTCCCTGTTTTACAGATGCTGCGTGTTTTTCCGGCAGTGATAAGGTTAAGCGTAGCTTATTGCCCTGTGCCATCATGAATAAAGGCATGTTGCCCCCTGTTCCTGCCAAAGCACCAACCGAAACATTACGCTCTGTAATAATCCCATCAAATGGTGCTGTGATGCGCAGGTACTGTTGCAACTGTGAAGAATGTGCTGTACCTGCTTTTGAGGCATCATAAGAAGATTTGGCACTTTCCATTGCACTTTTTGCCCTGTCCAGTTCAATATCCGCAACGGCTCCCGTTGTTTTGGAAGCGGTAACCAATCGGTCATACGCTTGTTTAGCATAGAGGTAATCACTATATACTTTTTGCTCCGATGATTTACTTGACAGGTATTCCTGTTGCATTTCCGGTGCTTCCAATACCGCTAAAAGCTGCCCTTTGCGCACCCGGTCACCACGGTCAACGTACATTTTTTGAACAAAGCCCGTAACCTTAGCAAATACGGCTACCTGCTCGTAGGGTTTCAGTTCTGCCGGTACAGAAATTTCATATTCGGGATTGATAAACTGTACCGGAGCCGTTTTATAATTTACCGCCCTGGGCTGTTCGGTTTTAACTTGTTCTTTTTCCTTTTCTTTGTGGGAGCAAGCCGAAAGCAGTAATACCAGCGATGCAGTCAGTGCCAATACTACTGTCGATTTTCTATTGATTGAAATGCTATGATACATTGTGATGATTATTTTAAAGTTTATTATATCGTTTGTTTACCGGATTGTTCTGCATAATACCTGCTCTCACAATCGTCAGGGTCTAATGACGGGCTAATTACTTTCGTTCTTGACATCATAGATGAAAAGAAATGCGGAACCAATAACAGGATGGTTACGGTAGAGGCAATCAGTCCACCAATAACAGCCCTGCCCAATGGTGCTACCTGCTCTGCGCCATCGCCTAAGCCCAATGCCATCGGCAGCATCCCGGCAAGCATCGCTGCGGCAGTCATCAATACAGGTCTTAACCTTGACGAAGCTGCCAGCCTTGCGGCATTAATAGGTCTTAACGCCATTTTTGTACGGTAATATTCAGCTTGATTAACCAATAAAACCGCATTGGAAACCGATACCCCAAGCGACATAATAATACCCATATAGGACTGGAGGTTAAGCGTGCTACCTGTCAGGAATAGAATAATAAGGCTTCCCGCAATCACAGCAGGTAATACCGATAGGATAATCAAAGGCACTTTGAACGATTGGTAGTAAGCCGATAGCATCAGGAATATAGCGATAATCGCCACTCCTAAACCTGCCAATAAACTCCCTAATGTATCATCCAACAATTGTAACGTTCCCTCTGTCCATACAACCGTGCCACGGGGTGCTTCGCCTGCATCTTTAATCGCCTGCTTTACTGCCCTTGAAGCCGTACCCAAATCCTTATCATACAGATTGGCTACAATGGTCACGTATCGGTTCGGACCTTTACGGTTGACCTGTGCCGGAGCCGTTACCCTGCGGATAGTTGCCACATCTTCCAGTACCGGGCGAAGACTTCCCGCTTTCAACGGAAGTGAGCGCAATCTTTCCTCCGACATAATACCCTCCGGTATCTGTACCTGTGTTTGGAATACTAATCCCGATTTCGGGTCTATCCAAAGGTTTTTATCGGTAAAGCGGGTAGATGAGGTAGCCGTAACAAGACTGCGGGTAATATCCTGCATCGTCAGCCCGAACTGCCCGGCAAGGTCACGGTTTACCTCGATTTCCATACTCGGATAGGCAACAGGTTCCGCAATGCGTACATCACGCAGATAAGGAACTTTTTTGAGGTTTGCCTCAATCTTTGATGCGTGGGCATAAGCACCTTTTACCTGACCTGCTCCGACTTTAACCTCAATAGGTGTCATCGCTCCCTGACCCATGATTTTTTCGGTCAGTTCCATCGGCTCAAAATTGAAAGCAACTTCGGGATGCTTCTTGATAATCTTTTGACGGACTTTCTCTTTAAAATCTTCCATCGAACCGCCGTACACCTCTTTATTGACCGAAATTTGCAGCACGGCTTCGTGAGAAGCATTACTAAAAAGGAATATCGGGTTGATAGGTGAACCTGCGGGGTGCATCCCTACAAATGCGGAGGTAATGTTCAATCCGTTTTCAGGGAGTTCAGCCTTAATATCCTCCGTAATATCTTTGACAATCTGCTCGGTCTTTTCGAGCCTGCTTCCTGACGGAGCATCTATTCGTATCTGAAAATCGCCGTTATTGGAAACGGGCATTACGTCCGTGCCTACAACAGTCAATAATAAGCCTGAAATTGCACCAGCAACCAATACATAGACCACGAAAAGCGGTATGGCTTTGGTTGACCATTTACGCATTTTAAACGAATAGTTTACCCGGAACTTATCGAAAAAAGCCCGCTTTCTCGGTGTGTTGGCTTCCGTGTTGTGCTTGTTTTTCATCATCCAGTTTGCCAGTATCGGGACAAAGGTCTGTGACGCCAAAAAGGATGCAATCATCGCAAAGGCAACCGCCATAGACAAAGGCATAAACATATCTTTCGGAATACCTGCCATAATAAATGCAGGGGTCAATACCGCAAGGATACACAGCAATATCAGCAATTTGGGGATAGAGATTTCAAGCAA
This sequence comes from Chryseobacterium sp. Y16C, assembly GCF_022488405.1. Lineage (NCBI taxonomy): Bacteria > Pseudomonadati > Bacteroidota > Flavobacteriia > Flavobacteriales > Weeksellaceae > Chryseobacterium > Chryseobacterium sp. Y16C. The sequence continues at coordinate 3,478,728 of NZ_CP092711.1, read as the reverse complement.
AGCATCTATAATGGCTCGCTGTTTCTTTTTACCCATTTCCATGTGCTGGTGAATGTTCTCTATCGTTACCGTGGCTTCATCGACCAGGATACCGATGGACAGGGCAAGCCCGCTCAATGTCATAATATTAATGGTCTGCCCGAAAAGGTACAATGTGGTCACGGCTGCAAGAATGGCAATCGGTATGGTCAGTACCACAATGATAGCCCCACGGGTATCGCCTAAGAACAATAATATCATCAACCCTGTAAATACCGCTCCCAAAATTCCCTCGTGTATCAGATTGGAAAGGGAACGCTCGATATAATTGGATTGGTCAAACTCATAGCTGACCTTTACATCTTCCGGTAGCTGGTCTTTCAGCATCGGGATAGCTGCCTTTAGGTTTTCCACTGCATCCAAAGTAGAGGCATCCGCTTTTTTGATAATAGGCAAGTAAACCGAACGTTTACCATTTACCAAAGCGTAGCCCACGGTTTGGTCGGCTCCGTCCTCCACACGAGCAACATCGCCCACATATACAGTACGGTTATCGCTTGTTCTTACAGGGGTTTTCAACAATTCTTCGGGTCCTTTGGCAATGGAGTTAATGGGAGCCATCAGGTTCTCATTATCAATGCGGATATTTCCGGCAGGTGACGGAAGACTGTTCTTGGTAATGGCTACCGTAATATCTTCGGGGCTTAATCCGTTCGCCTGCATCGCTTCGGGGTCAATGTTAATGACAATGGAACGGATGTTCCCGCCAAAAGGCGCAGGAGAAGTAATACCGGGAATTTGTACGAACATCGGTCTTATTTTGGTCAGTGCCAATGTCTGTATTTCATTTACGGAACGCTGGTCGCTTTCAAACACGAGGTTACCCACAGGGAGCGAACTACCGTCAAAGCGTACCACCATCGGGGGGACGGCTCCGGGCGGCAGGAAGCCCATTGCCCGTGAAACGGATGTTGATACCTCTCCGGCAGCCTGCGACATATCGGTTCCGGGATAAAAGGTCAGCTTCATCAGGGTCAAACCCTGTACGCTTTTAAAATCAATATTTTTTACGCCACTGACAAACAGGAGTACCTTTTGGAACTCGTTTGCCATAAAGCCATCCATATATGCTGGCGATAAACCGCCATAAGGCATGGCAACATACATCGCAGGCAATTCCACTTCAGGAAATATATCTACGTTAATTTTTTTTATGGTATTATACGAAAAGAATGCTATCGCCAGTACGACAACCATAATCGCAATGGGCTTTCTTAACGCAAATCTTATAATGTTCATATACGATTATTTAAAGGTTGTTAAACAAAAAGTCAAAATCAGCAGTTAGCTCTGCTTCGTAAGCGAGCAGTACCCAATACTCACGGGAAGCCTCGATGTGGGCGTTCTCTGCCTGTTCCAGCAAAATGCGTATCTGTAAAAGTTCGCTCAACGTGATTAAACCGCTTTTGTACCTTGCGAGGTACATATTGTAAGCATCCTGCGATTGCTGAACCGCAAGTTTTGTTTTCCTAAGTTGCTCATACTGCTGCATGATTTTTGCCTGCGAAGCGGACAAATCTGCCTGCATCGCCTGTTCGTATTGCGAATGCAGATACTTAGTGCTTTCCGCTTCTTTAAAAAGCTGTTCTCCTTTTTTACGATTGGTGTACAGACTTGTTAAATTCCAGGTGATACCGATACCCGCCAAAACGTTATTGGTGGTATTATTAAACCCGTCTTTCCATGCACCTGATACCCTACCGTTAGTTCCTATACCCGTACCACGGTACGCATAGCCACCTAATAGATTTATTGAGGGCAAAGAAGACCTTTTTTGTGCCTCACCACTCAATGTATAGTACTCGGATTGCTTATCTAAAGCATCTAAAATGGGATGTGAGGGATTGATGGTATTTAATTTGTTTAAATTGTTTTGGGCAGGATTGCCAAAACGGTCGGCAGATGCCGTATAATTAACCGTGTCATTGCCGTACAGTTCCAATAGTTTAATGTAAGAGGCACTTTTAAAACCGTTCCATTTATCGTGTTCGCCCATTGCCTGTACATAGGATGATGATGCAAGGAGGCTGTCTGCAGCAGGGCGTAAACCCGATGCAGATAAGCCGGACGTTATTTTGCGAATGTCGTCAAGACGTTCCGCATTCTTTTCCGTCCATTGCAGTTTGGCTTCGTTGTACAAAAGCGCAATGTACCTTTCGGATAAAGTCTTTTTCAGATTGAGCAGGTAAGCATCCTTATCGCTTACCGATTTATTATATAAAGCTCCAGCAGCTTCGTTCTGCTTACGGAGTTTTCCGAAAGAGAATAATTCCCATTCCACAGTAGCAGAACCAAAAGTATTGGCGGCGGTAGAACTACCATCCAATGGGACTGCTGAACCACTGACATTGAAAAAACCTGCCTGCGGAAAAAATGCGCCTGCGCTTCCCTCGTAGGTTCCGTAGGTATTCTGTGCTTGTGCTTTTACCTGTGGGAGCATTTTGCCCTTAACCGCCTCTTGATTGAGTTTTGCGGCATCAATGGCAGATGTTTTTGCGCCAATGCCCGGATAATTTTCTTCTACCTTAGACCATAAGCTGCCTAACGTATTTTCCTTTTGCTGCTGCGCATAGATTGGAAATGCAGCAACAACGGCAATCCACAATAATGTGGTCGCCATAATATGTTTTATCATATTACTTTACAAATTTTGGATAGGTCGTAAAGCACGACCTTAAATTATTTTAAAATGAAATCAATAGAAATTCGACCCATTGAACAGGTACGGTCAACAGGGAAAAAAGGAATTAGCTGGCGTAATGGATAATGAGTTTCCGGTATTCCAAGAAGATAGGAATTGAACTGCGGATTTTACCACTGCCACTGTAAAGGGGGTGTTTGTTTTCTTTGTTTACTGGACGTAAACCGAAAATAAATAGGAATGCAGCCGTGAGAATAACGGCTGGCAATAAATCGTTCGCATGAAATGAAACCTTTTGAACGATTGAAATATCAGCAGTATTAAGCTGGGTACAGTTTTCAAATGTATTTGAAGAATAGGATTGGCTGCCTTTAGGTATGCTCCGTTCGGTCTTGGTAGGAATACCAGCCAAATTTTTGAGACTTGTCTTGACCGCACAGGACGTAAGTAATACCAAAAGCATTGCAGCGAACACAAAAAAGTATCGCTTACAACTTGCTAAAATATTTGATATATTCTTATCCATCAATTCACAAAAATAGTTTTATTTAATTAAGGGTACAAACAATTCTGTCCATTTTATGCTTTTTTAACACGAAAATTGGTGAAATACGTTTAAGTATGCCAATAAAGCTGCACGTTTTTATTATTATTCCTGCGCCATAGGTGTCGATGAAATTATGTATAAAATCGTATGGCATAAACTTTGCGCCAACTTTAGAGGAACATTTCTTAATTCTTTTAGCTATGAGACGTAAGCGAACCATTGATATTATTTGTATTTTATTAGCTATTACAGCAGTGGTAATGATATATTTAGGGATATCCGCAGGAATATTACCGCCAACAGTAACAGGGATAGGCTTTTTCTTAATTATCTGGGCTTTTCAGATTTTCAGAAAAGACTTACGCTGATAATTTCCTTGCAATGAAAGTATGCAACTGCTCGTCATTCACTACTTAACCAATTCTTTATTTTTTTCCGACCATTCATTAATCCCTCCTAAGTACATGCGTAGGTTTTTTATGCCTTTTCTTTTCAGTAAAGAGTAAGCCATCGCAGCACGTAATCCGCTTTGACAATGTACAATAACAGGTTTGTCAGTATTGATTTTATCCAAGTTATTTTCCAACGAGGTTAGTACTATATGATTGACCCCTTTGATATGCCCGCTTTCATATTCGCTATCGCTTCTTACGTCTATGATTTGAATATCGTTTTTACCTATATGCTTTTCGAGTTCTTCCGCACTCACGAGGTCAGATTGCTCCAGCTTGATATTCATGTTATCTAAGTCGGTGACAAAACCATAGATATTATCCATTCCGATACGCATTAGTTTCCGGGTTAAATCTTCTGTTTTGCTTTCCTCTGTTATCAATACCAGCTGCTGCTGATAATCGGCTAAAGAACCCAGCCAAGTGCTGATTGATTTGCCATTTTCTATATGCAGGCTATTCGGGATATTCCCTTTCGCTACCACTTCTTTATTGCGTGTATCAATAATGAGCAGGTTATCATCTATTGATTGCCTAAATGCCTTAGCATCCAATTTCGGATATATCGGAACTTGTATCAGCAACGGACGTTCTGCCTTGTTTAATTGCTTCATTACCGCAAAATATTTCGGCGGTGCTGGTTGCCCGTCTAAAATATATTTTACAAAGCCATTTTCATCATTTTTAAACTGAAAGGCTTTGCTATTCTGCTTTTCTTCCTTTAATGTAGAATGCGGAATAGTACTTAGGCTCTTTCCACAAAATGAACCTGCTCCGTGTCCAGCCCATATTTCCAACTCATCCGGTAATTTGGAAAATTTTTGAATGGAAGCATAAAGCTGCCTGGCTCCTTGCTCTTGTGACCCGATTTGACCTGCTGCCTTTTCCAATAAGTCGGGACGTCCAACGTTACCCACGAAAATGAAATCACCTGTAATGGCTCTTTGAGGCGTAGCGGGTACTTTTGTATCGCTTACCAAAAAAGTAATACTTTCAGGCGTATGACCAGGTGTGTGCATTACTTTCAGTTCTACCTGACCGATTGAGATAATGCTACCGTCTTTTAGTCCTGTGTGCTGAAACTGATATTGCCAGTCTGTTCCACCCTCATCAGAAAGTAACAATTCGGCTTTGGTGGCGGCTGCCAACTCACGGGAACCGCTTAAAAAATCGGCATGAATGTGGGTTTCAGTTACTTTAGTAATGGTGAGATTGTTGGTTTTAGCAATTTCCAAATAGGTATCTATATCCCGTTTGGGGTCAACCACAATAGCTTCTTTGGTTTTTAAATCGCCTATCACAAAACTTGCCTGTGACAGTGTTTCATCATATACACGCTCGAAAAAATAGCTTTGGGCATGCAATTTATTAACTTGTCCTAACAACGTAAACAGAAAAATAATCGTTGTTAATCTTATTGTGTGCAACATAAGTCATCATTCTTTTTAAATTTGTAACCCACAAATTTAGCCTATCTGTATGCCACGTACTGTAACTTTTGTTACATAAGATGACTTATAAGTATTTAAACAGGGTTTTTGACCATTTAATACTCGTTGCTTTAATGAGGTAGTTTCTCCCTTAACAAGCCGTAAACCCATGTGCCAGCAATGGCGCTCAACAAGGTAACGGCGACAACGGTAGCCCCTGTTCCAATTTGAGCAAAAAGCGGACCCGGACAGGCTCCGGTCATAGCCCATCCAAAGCCAAAAATTAAGCCTCCAATGATTTGCCCTTTATTGAATTTTTTAGGTGCAATTTTAATAGGCTCCCCGTATATGGTTTTGATGTTGAACTTTTTTATCAGGAAAACGGAAATCATTCCTGTAATAACCGCACTTCCGATAATGCCGTACATGTGAAATGATTGCAGGCGAAACATTTCCTGTATGCGGAACCAGCTTATTACCTCTGATTTTACGAATACGATACCGAAAAGCACGCCTACTATCAGATATTTGAGGTTATGATACCATTTATGTTCTAAACGGCTTTCGTTGACGCACATTGCATCCGTTTCACGAAGCTGTAAATCTTTTTCTGTATCTCTATGTAATTGCATAATTTGTCAGGTTATAATGAAAGTATAAGCGGTAATATGAGGTTCGCCATAATGAAGCCACCAACCATAAAACAAATGGTAGCAATTAACGAGGGCAACTGTAAATTCGATAAGCCCATGATGGCATGTCCGCTTGTGCAGCCACCTGCGTAACGTGTGCCAAAACCGACTAAAAAACCACCGACAACCATTAGAATAAAACCCTTTGGGGTTAATAAGGATTGCCAGTTGATAATATCTTGAGGAATTAGGTTGTTATAGTTTGTAATGCCGTACCCTGACAACTCCTGCGCTAACTTTGGGTTGACCTCGATGGGCGCGGGATCTGACAGCAGGTTAATGGCAATTACCCCACCTAAAAATATCCCGAATACAAAAAACAGGTTCCACGCTTCTTTTTTCCAGTCGTATTTAAAGAATGAAATATTTGCGGGCATACATGAGGCGCATATATGTCTTAACGAAGAACTGATACCAAAGGATTTGTTACCAATTATTAAAAGCAATGGTACGGTCAGCCCGACCAACGGGCCAGCAACGTACCAAGCCCAGGGTTGTTTCAAAAATTCTAACATTTTCTGTTTTATATGTTTTCGTTAATCAATCTTTCTAATTCATTTGCTGGAAAAACGCCGGATTGCCGCCAGCGTATTTCTCCCTTTTTAAATATAATAAGGGTAGGTACGCCCCGAACCTGATAAGCGGCTGCCGCCTGCGGGTTCTTGTCCACATCAATTTTAATAATACTCGCATTTTCACCTATGCGTTGCTTTAATTCCTCCAGTACAGGAGCCATCATTTTGCAGGGTCCGCACCATTCCGCAAAAAAATCAACCAATACAGGTTTTTCGCTATTTATTATTTCCTGAAACGTCATATTCTTTTTTGTCTTTTTTAAAGGTTGATAAGAGTAACCCAGCCATTGCAGCCCCATAAAGTGTACTGTTAATGGGATTGGATGTAATGGCACAACTACCTGTACTGCACCCTATAAAGCACCAGTATAAATAGCCTGCAATTGCGCCGATAGCTATTCCTATTAAGGTGAGAAAATGTTTTTTAGCGAACTTCTTCATACGATATATCTTCTATTTTTTTAGCACCTCTCGGAGCAGTTGTTTTACAACCCGATACGCCACAGCAACCGATATTCATTAATGGCATCAAAGAGAATAAAGCGCCTAACCCCACGAGCAGCCATTCATTATCCATAATGCCCTGTACAATAACAATAATACCTAATGCGAAGCGTAGTACACGCATAAAGTTCCAGTTTCTTAAATATCCTTTCATGATTGCTCGCTTTCTTGATTTACCACCTGATTTACATTTTGCCAAGTTCCACCGTTGATAACCTGTTCAAAGCCGTTTTGCTCTAAAATATTCTTTGCCTGACCGCTTCTGTTTCCACTACGGCAAAATACCACAATGTTCTTCCTTGCTATGAACTTTGATAACTGTTCCGGCAATTTATCCAACGGAATATTTACTGCTCCTTTTACGCTACCACCCGCAAATTCAGAAGGTGTGCGTACATCAACTAAGAATGCACCGTTTTTAATTGCTTCCGTGAGCTGGCTGTTGTCTGTGCTTCCGAATAAGGCTGAAAAAAATCCCATAACATTAAATTTTAAGCGTTTGTGCAAGATGCTCCATTGCACCTAATTGTTTTACCCTCTGCTGCCAACCATGCTTTCATGCCGCCTGAAAAATTCTTTACGTTTTCAAACCCGTTTTTGGCAAGTATAGAATAAGCTATGGATGAACGGTCGCCCGACTGACAATGAATAACTACTTGTTTGTCTTTACTTATTTTATCCAAGTTGTCCGGCAAGGTTCCTACAAAAACATTATCCGCTCCCTCAATATGTCCTGCCTCGTATTCTGTCGCTCCACGGACATCAACTATCTGTGTATTGTCTTTGCCAATGTAAGTTTTAAACTCGTCTAATGAAATGACATCTGCGGTCTGAAGCTCCATGCCTAAATCGTCTATATCGGAAATGAAACCATACATATTATCCATCCCAATACGCATCAGTTTACGGGTCAAATCTTCCATTTGGTTTTCATCGGCTATTAGGATAAACTGCTCCCGATAGTTGAGCAGCCAGCCGCACCACGTAGAAAAGGCGTTATTGCCCTGTATGTTGAGGCTGCCGGGGATAAAGCCTTTGGCAAAATCCGCTTTATTACGGGTGTCAATAACCTTGATACCTTTTTCGTAGGCAGATATAAACTGCACTTTGGATAGCTTCGGATGTTTCGGAACTTCAATCAGCAATGGACGGTTCACTTTGTTCAGATGCTTCATCATCGCAAAATATTTCGGTGGTTCGGGCTGGTCTGCCAAAAGGTTTTCGATAAACCCCTTTTCATCGTCCCCGTACTGCAATGCCCAATTGCGGATTTTTTCATAGCCCACGGTAGAACTTGGGACAGCACCCAAAGCCTTGCCACAGGCAGAGCCTGCACCATGTGCCGACCATACCTGAACGTATTCGGGAAGCGCAGCAAACTTTTTCAGTGACCGGAACATCTGTTCTGCCCCGGCTTCTTTTGTTCCGATAAGCCCTGCGGCTTTTTCCAGTAAATCGGGGCGACCTATATCGCCGACAAAAACAAAATCACCTGTGAACACCATTACGGGTTTATCCGTAGCCGGGTGGTCAGTCAGTAAAAAGCTGATGCTTTCCGGCGTGTGACCAGGTGTGTGCATTATTTCCAATGTGAGGTTACCGACCCTGATAATATCACCGTCTTTCAGTCCATTGTGCGGGAACTGATATTGCCAATCTTCGCCGCCCTCGTCCGAGAGGTACATTGTTGCCCCGGTTACTGCCGCCAGTTCCCTTGACCCGCAAAGAAAATCTGCGTGTATATGGGTTTCGGCGATATGGGTAATACGTAGATTGTTCTGCTTTGCGATGTCGATATATATATCTGTATCTCTTTGGGCATCTATTACGATTGCTTCGCCCGTAGCCTGACAGCCTATTACATAACTGCCCTGTGCTAAACTCTTATCATAAACGTGTTGAAAAAACATACTGCTTTATTTTATCGTTATCATTCTTTTTGTTACTACAAATTTCCTCTATATATTATTCCTGAACAGCTACTTTAGTTACACAAGAACCGGAAGATTACATTTTGCCTTTCATCATCTTATTCCAGTACATATATGGCAGCATATATTTTTTGAGTAGCCACAAACGCCAATGCTCTTTAGCACTATTGAATACTAACATATACTTTAGCATCGGGTCGGGCGTAAACTCATTCTTATAATTAAATTCAGCCAATGTCATTTTACCATACCCCGTAACCAATGGGCATGAAGAATAGCCATCGTAAGACTTATTATCTGCTGGCTTATGGGCAAGTAATTTTAAAATATTATCCACCACCACCGGAGCCTGTTTGCGAATGGCTGCACCCGTCTTTGCTGTTGGCAATGCTGCTACATCTCCTAAGCCGAAAATGTTGGGGTACGTTTTGTGCTGCATGCTGTTAATATCGACATTGAGCCAACCTGCTTCGTTGCATAAGCCGGATGTTCGCACAAATTCAGGCGCAACCTGTGGCGGAGCCAAGTGGAGAAAATCAAAAGGTATCTCAATAACCGATTGCCCTTGTATCCGTTCGCCTAAAACGTTACCCTCATTTACCACACATTTGTTTTCATCGGGTGCTATATTTTGGAAGTAAGCAATCTTCTTATCCGGGTCAATCCGAACAGGCGCATAAAAAGGTTTAAAATGGACGTTATACCGATGAATAACTTTCATCAGGGTATCGGCGATTACCTTTACGCCGAAAATGACAGAACCCGGCGTAGCAAAGACCAAATTCGTTTTTTTATCCAGCCCTTTTCTCTTAAAATAGTCGGCTGCGAGGTACATAATCTTCTGTGGTGCGCCGCCGCATTTAATCGGTGTGGTGGGCTGGGTGAAAATGGCATTGCCACCTTTGAACTCCTGTAAACATTTCCATGTATATTCAGGGTCTATGTAGTTGCTGCAAACTACACCTTTATTTAAGGCTTCTTCCAAACCTGCAATCATTGATAGGTCATACACCAGCCCCGGAGCAACTACCAAATAATCATATCCGATACTTCCGCTTTTTTCGGTTTCTATTTTGTTTTCTTTGGGTAGAAATCCAGTAGCCTTATCTTTCATCCATTCCACGCCCGGAGGTATGAGCGATGCTTCCTGCCTTACGGTATTCTCCATCTTGTATGTGCCTGCACCTACTAATGTAAAGGCGGGTTGATAGTAATGCTTTTCGGAGGGTTCAATAATGCCAATAGTCAAACTGGATTGTTTTTTCTTTAATTGAGCAGCAACCATAATTCCTGCGGTTCCTCCGCCGATAATCAAGATTTGAAAATGCTTTTCCATATTACTATGATTTTAGTGTAACCATGTTTCCTTAATGATGATATATATACCCATGACGAGTACAAACCAGCCGAAAGCGGGTTTTAGCTTGTCTGCTTTAATTTTGGTAGAAAGGTAACTGCCTATCAAAATGCCGATGATGGCAATAGATGCTATGCTCAATAAAAATCCCCATTGTACCGATGTATGAGACAGGGAAAACAGAAATCCCATTAGAGAATTAATAGAGATAATTACCAATGATGTCCCTACGGCGGTTTTCATCGGCAATTTCAGCAGGTTTACCAAAGCAGGGATAATCAGGAAGCCGCCACCTGCGCCAATCAGCCCGGTTACAACTCCTATGAAAATGCCCTGTGTAAAAATTTGAAAAAAATCAAGTGGCAGATCTTGCCGTGGTTCACCAATGGCAAGCCTGTCATTCTTAATCATGCTGTAAGAAGCTGCAATCATCAATACAGCAAAAAGCAACATAAGTAGGATATTCTTGGATAGCGTGAAATTAGCGAACGTGAAGATATCCTGCGGAATAGCAGGAAGTAGGTATTGTCTGGTCAGAAAAATGGCGGCAATAGATGGGATACCGAAAACAATGGCTGTTTTGATATGAACCAATCCTTTTCTGAAATAAGAAAAGGAACCGACAACACTTGTTGCACCAACGATAAAAAGAGAATAAGCAGTAGCTAATACGGCATCGAGGTTAAATAGGTACACCAGCACCGGAACTGTAAGAATACTGCCACCTCCGCCGATTAGTCCTAAAGAAATACCAATAAAAATTGATGCCGAATAACCCGCTAAATCCATAGTTTTCTGAATTGATACTACAAATTTGCATCAATTCAAAAAACCGTTCAGTTACATTTGTTACATAAGGGTGATTTTGTTCCTGCCTAAGCGAACCGCTCCGTTTTCTTCCAACTGCTTCAGGAGCCGTGAAACCACAACACGGGCAGTGCCTAATTCATTGGCTAACTGCTCATGGGTGATGTTCAGGATATTATTGCCTGTAAGTTCTTGTTTTTTGTGCAGTAAGGATAACAGGCGTTCATCTATCTTTTTAAAAGTGATGGCATTGACAATCTCCAGTAGTTCTTCAAAACGCTTGTGGTATAGGCGGAATATATATTCCAGCCATTGCGGATATTCTTTGATAAACAAGGCTACTTTGTCCATTGGCAGGAAAAGGATTTCTGCATCTTCTTCTACTTCTGCTTTGACTTTGCTGGTTTCATTGTGCATACCACCCAAAAAAGACATTATGCAGCTTTCCCCGGCTTTGATATAATACAATAAAATTTCCCTTCCGTCTTCTTCTGTTCGTATAACTTTCAATGTTCCTTGTACGACAATAGGAATTGAACGTATGCAAGAGTTCTCATTTACGATAATACTCCCGGCTCCATATTCTTTTCGTATGCTGTATTCATACAATTTCCCGATTAATTCGGGAGAAGACTTAAATTCAGTTATTTGTTCTAATGGTTCCATTTACACATTTTTTAGGGTTTACCGATTGATAAGATGGTGATACATTTCCTGATAGGTAGGTACTTCGAGGTGATATTCCTTAGCTTGCTCTACTATATATCCTGTTAATGAATGTACTTCCGTTTCTTTCTTTCCCGATAAATAATCGGAGTGCATAGATGTTGTGGCATCAGGCAATAGGTTTAAAAATTTGTCCCATACACTTTCTTTTATATTGGCGGGCAGTTGAATGTTTTTACAATCAGCAATAGCGCAACATTCGTCAATAAGATGGCGCAAATCGGCACAAGCCTTTTCGTCTTGCTTTATTTCGCCAAAAGTTTTATTGTAATAGGATGTTATGGTAGCTGTCGATGAAATAAAAACGAATTTTTCCCAAATCTTAACGGCAATATCTTTGGTAAGGGTGGCATCAATCCCGGACTGTTTAAACAAACGGTACAGTAAGTTTAAGCGCTCGTCTTCGCAATCCTGAACACCAAAAGTAATAGTAGGCTTGTGTCCGTAATCACGGACATGACCAGGTGCAACCAACCTCGAAATAATATAGGCACACCCGCCTGCAACAAGGTTGTTTTGATACAATGTTTTTATCTTATTAGCACTGTCTACACCATTGAGCAATGGCAGAAATACTGTTTCTTCCTTAATGCAGGAGGCAATCTTGCTAACTGTTTCCTTTATATCGTAACTTTTGGTGCAAAGGATAATGTAATCCACCTTTCCAAAATCCGCCGGATTATCGGAAATTATATCGGGATACGCTATGAATTGTCTTTCGGGCGTAGTTATTTTTAATCCTGTATCTTTTATTATTTTTAGATTTTCACCTCTCGCCATAAAGCACATGGATATATTATCCTTGTCTTTGAAATTTTTAGCGAGCATGCCACCAAAATAACCACCGACCCCGCCAATGCCAACTATTAAGATTTTTGTCATCGTTTTTTTATGTTATAATATAACACAAAGTTACTCAAAACAAACGGGGTGTACTATCCCTGTTGTATCAAATGCTGTAAATCGGGGTCGTTTTTGATACGTTCCATTTCATTCTCAACGATTTTTATGACGTCCAGTTTTATCTGTTTGTAGTTATTCTCGATTTCCTTTTTCATATTGTCGGTTCCGCTTTCATCGGTAAAAGAAAGTATCTGCGGTATCTTTTTGTAACTTTTGGTTTCGGCAGCTACTTTATCTGTATCCACAACAATTTCAGCATGAAAGATTTTTTGCTCGATACGTTCATCGAAGTTGTCAGATACTGCCCCGACAAACATACCCTGTGTAAGCGTTGAGATTTTAGATGCTGGTATCAGGCTATCCATTTGGGTTGAAATAGAAGTGGATTTATCATTGCGGTTAATGGTCATGCTCTGCCGCTTCTGTAACACTTTTCCGAAACGCTCGCTTAGGCTCTTGGCGGTTTCGCCAACCACCTGACCACTGAAAATATTACCTACCGTATTCTGTATTACTTTGCTTTCCTTGTCGCCGTAATCACGGGTTAATTGACTAAAATCCTGAAAGCCTAAGCATACAGCCACCTTATTACTTCTCGCAGTTGCGATAAGGGTGTCCAAGCCCCTAAAATAAATTGTGGGCAGCTCATCTATGATAACCGAACTCTTTAATTGCCCTTTCTTGTTGATTAGTTTTACAATCCTCGAATTGTACAAACCCAAAGCTGCGGAGTAAATATTTTGTCGGTCGGGGTTGTTGCCTACACATAAAATTTTTGGTTCTTTTGGATTATTAATATCTAAAGAAAAATCGTCACCCGTCATCACCCAATACAGTTGCGGGCTTATCATTCTTGACAAAGGAATTTTAGCAGAAGCAATTTGTCCCTGTAATTGGTCTTGCGCCCCGCCTTGCCACGCATCCATGAAGGGCGACAAATAATTTTCCAGTTCCGGGTATGAAGTCAATATGGTGAATACGTCTGCGTATTTTTTATTCAGCAGTTCTATCGCATGGGGGAATGTACAATACTTGCCATCTTGGTAAATTCTCAAATACCAAATGATGGCAGCTAATAAGATAATTGGGCTATCCACAAAGAAATCCCCTTGTTTCAAAATCCAGCTTTTGTTAAGGTTCAGCATGATGGTATAAGCCGCCTCGTAAGCATCGGATATATCCGTCATGAAAGCAGGATTAAGCGGATTGCATCGGTGGCTCCGGCGTGGGTCGTCAAAGTTGATAACATAGAATTTGGGCTTAACCTTATACTTATCGGAATGTTTTAGTAAGTGATTGTAGGCAATGGTAGAAAGGTCATCAAACTTGAAATCGTAGATGTACATGCTGAACCCTTTCTCGATGTGCTGCTTAATGTAGCTGTTTACGATAGCAAACGATTTTCCACTGCCCGGAGTACCCAACACAATCGAGGCTCGAAAAGGGTTGACTACGTTCACCCACCCGTCATTCCATTTTCCCTTATAGTAGAACTTGGTCGGCAGGTTGACGGAGTATTCATTTTCCATCAACTTGGTTTCCTGCTGGAAACTTTCATTTTCATTATTAAATACGTCATCCATCAGGTTATTTCTCAATAGCCTGCTCATCCATACACCTGCCATCATCAGGGCGATATAACCTAATGAGGTCGTCAGGATGTATAGCGAAGTGGCAATGCCAGCGGATAATTTTAAAAGTGGTGTGTTCAGGAAGAACAGCACAAAGCCGATAACTAAAGCAACATAGATTTTGCCCCATGTTATCTTCTCATTCTTTACGCCCTTTGTTCCGAGGCAGCTTAACGCCAGCAGGACTAAAGCAAAAATTTTGGTGTACAGGGTATTTGAAAATAGCCCGGCGGTGCGGTTGAAATTGGTCAGTATCTTGGCTATAATTTCGAGTGTCCAGCCACGTTGGGCAAAGAACCCGAAACAGAACCAATAGAAATGCATCAATACGATGATGATGCTTACTGCTCTCATAAATGCCATTATTTTGGCAAGTCCTCTTAAATCGTCTTCTCCTTGCATAATTGAAATTTTTTGTGATGCAAGTGAATTTAGAGGCTCTGTATGGTGGCTCACCTAAAGCGGTGTCGGATGGCTTTTGGAGGCATTATTTGGCTTTTAAGTGCAGGTAATTGTCAGGCTTGTACAGGTTTTCTCTCCATAATAAACACTGTTGAATATGTTTTTAGTAATTTAGCCTTGTTTAGAATTGATTACGATGCAGGAATACCGCTCTATTGGAAACATAAGTGAAGATTTGCCCTTTGAGGTAATTCCATTAGCTGAATATCTCGAACAACAAAGAGAAAGGGTTACGCTACCCCATACGCAGGATTTTTATCAAATAATATGGTTTAAGTCTGGTAGCGGTGTGCATACCGTTGATTTCAACGAATATGAAGTGTTTGAAAACGCAATATTTTTCATAGCCAAAAATCAGGTGCATTGTTTTTCTTCTTTGAACAAAAGTGAGGGCTTTGTTATCAATTTCGATGAGGCTTTTTTGGTACAGAAAGATGGGGATGTCGATTTTTTCCTAAAATGCAACCTGTTTAACAATCCTTATCAAATGCCATCATGCTGCGTGGGTAGTGGCTGGGAATACAAGCTGGATGAGTACATTGCTCAAATGCGTGTAGAACTTTCGGAAAAGAAGTCCTACGGGAAAGAGGAATTATTAAGATTGTACTTAAAGGCGTTTCTAATACAGGTGCAGCGCAGAAAACACCAGCTTGAAGAAATAGAAAGCGGTATTAACCCTTTTCCCGTTGATGAAAAAAGGAATTTATTAGTGCAGTTCGTCAATGCGGTAGATGAGAATTTTAACCGTAACCTGACGGTGAGCCAGTATGCGGAATTATTACATATTTCTTCACGAACGTTATCTAATCTAACCCTGCAACTGTTGCAAAAGCGACCTATACAGGTTATACAGGAGCGGATAATCTTAGAAGCGAAAAGACTGCTTTTACATTCGGAGCTTTCGGTTAAGGAGATAGCTGACCGCATCGGGTTTGAAGACCCGGCTTATTTTGTCCGTTATTTCAAAAAGCATACTGCATTGTCTCCAACCAACTTCCGTAAAACAGTCAGATAAGTACAGTTTATTTTCAGTTTTGTCCACCCGTTTCTTTTCGGGTTCAAGGTAACTTTGTAAATAAAATTTTAAGTTATGTTGAACAATCTGAATTTAGAAGCATTGCAAGGCTACATAGACCTTGTAAAAAGTAACCCTGCCGAGGGTATTGCTACTTTTGGTGTTACTGCAAACTGGCAAAATGGTGTCAATACAGAAATCACTACCCATAGTAAAAATGTAGGTTCAAAAAGAGTTGCTACACAGTTTAAATATTCTATTGGCGAACCAGCTGAATTATTGGGTGATGATAAGAACCCTAACCCACAGGATTATATTCTTGGCGGTATGGCTGGCTGTATGATGGTTGGATTTGTTGCCGGAGCATCAGGAAAAGGAATAGAATTAAAAAGCGTGCAATTGGATATTGTTGGCGAATTAGACCTAAGAGGCTTTTTAGATTTAGACCCGAATGTTACTGTAGGTTTTGAAGAACTGCAATTCAATTTTAAAGTTGAGGGCAGCGGAACACAAGAGCAGTACGATGAAATCATAGAGCACGTGCGCAAGGTTTCTCCTGGTTATCAAACCATCCTGAAACCTGTCAAAATCTCTATCAATAAAGAGATATAGTATTTGTCCAATAGAATATTAAAAATCAGGGAATGAGTAAAATAATTAATGTAGATTATGTTGGTAAATATACCTCCAGCGTAAATACACCTTTAAATGAAGCCGCCATTAAAGTAAATGCCGTTGACTTTACACCGATGGACTTATTGGCGAGTGCTTATGCCTCCTGTTTAATGGGAACAGTGGACTACGAAGCAAGGAAAAAGGGCTTTGAAAGCACCGTTTCAAGATGCGAAATATCGTATGAGATGAATGAGGATGGTTCCAAAGTGAAATCTTACACTATCAATCTGTTTTTTGCCAATGACTTTGAACCGGAGCAGGCAAACGTATTGCAGACGGCAGCTAAAACAAAGTGCCATGTAGGGCAAAGCCTTTCTGCCGATATTGAAAAATCTTTCCGGTTTTTTTATAAGAGTATGTCCGAGGCATGTAACCGCAAATAGACCATTACGCTGGTAAATTTGACAAAGTGTAAAAGCCCTCAATTCAAATAACGATAATACAATGAAAGTACAAATATGGTCGGACGTGATGTGTCCGTTTTGCTATATCGCAAAAAACAATTTTGAAAAGGCTATAGAGCAACTTCCATTTGCTAACGATATTCAGGTCGAATGGAAAAGTTATCAGTTGGACCCGGAACTAAAAGAAAATTCCGGCAGTAAAACTTTTGGTCAGTATTTAATGGAAAGAAAAGGATTTTCAGCCCCACAAACAAAACAGTTTCTCCAGCAACTGACAGATATGGGTCAAAATTCAGGCGTGAATTTTAACCATGACAGAACATTTGTTGCTAACACTTTTCCGGCGCATAAACTACTGCATCTTGCCAAAAAAGCCGGAAAGGATAATGAAATGGAAGAACTGTTGTTCCGTGCATTGTTTGAGGACGGAAAGAACATAGCTGATACAGAACTCTTAGTGTCGTTGGCAGAACAGCTTGGCATTGAACGAGAAATGGCAAAAGACGTTCTTTCTTCAGATAAATTTGAGTACGAAGTAAAGCAGGATTTTATGGAAGCGAGAAACATGGGAATATCAGGTGTCCCATTCTTTGTACTCAATGACAAGTATTCCGTTTCAGGAGCGCAGCCAGTAGAAGCCTTTGTAAGTGCATTAACGCAAACCTATAAAGAAACCGTTAAGCCCTTAGAAAATCTTGGTGGCAATGATAAATCTTGTTCGGCAGACGGGTGTAGCCTTTAATGGTAGCAACCAAACCCATACATTTTAAACCCCGCATTTGCGGGGTTTATTTGTTTAATGATTTATAGGTTATTCAGCAATTTGGCAATCCTGCCAATACCCTCATCCAATACAGAACGTGGACACGCTACATTGATACGGATATAGCCATCACCATTGGATACAAACATTTTACCATCTTCTATTAAAACCCCATTGTTGGCAAAAAGCATTGTCAGGTTATTTTTGTCGGCAATCTGCGGCAGGTAATCCTCAATATTAATCCAAGCCAGATAAGTAGCTTCGGGAATGGAAAAACGGGCGTTGGGCAGTAGTTCTTTTAACCTTACTTTTAGAAAGGCAAAGTTTTCATCCAAATAGACTTTCAGTTGCTCCAGCCAATCTTCACAGTCCTGATAGGCAGCCTGCGTAGCCGCTACGCTCAACGGCGAAAGAAACTCCGTGTAGTAAAGTTCCCATTCTTCCCTTATCTCTTTGTTCGGAATAAAGATGTGTGACATCAGGTTGCCAGCAAGGTTGAAAGTTTTACTCGGTGCGGTACAGGTAATAATCCTGTCGCTATCGGGAAATAGCCTTGCCAGTGGGATATGTTGCTGACCATTGCGCAAAAGGTCGCAATGTATCTCGTCCGAAATTATCCAAATATCCCATTCTAAGCACAGCTTCCCAATCTTTAATAATTCTTCTTCCGTCCATACACGTCCGGTAGGATTGTGCGGGTTGCAAAGTATGAAAACCTTAATCTTGTTGGCAGGGTTGCTTAACTTTTGTTCTATATCCTCAAACGACATTATATAGTAGCCATCTTTTTCCTCCAAATCACTATAAAACACTTTCCGATTATTGTAGTCGCCTGCTTTTTTGAAAGGTGTGTAAGATGGTGTATTGATTAAAATAGCATCGTCTTTATCTGTCAGCAAACCGATAAGCCTGTTAAGAGCCGGAATAATGCCGGGAGAAATAACCATTTCATCAGCATTTATTTCCCATTGGTATCTTTTCAGGAACCAATCATACAATACCTTAAAATAGGTTTCGTCATAAACATAAGTGTAACCGAGTATCTTTCTGTCCAAACGTCTTTTTATGGCTTCAAGAATTTCGGGCGGGGTTGAAAAGTCCATATCCGCAACCCACATCCTTATGTAATCCTTATTTTCAAAAGGAAACTTTGTATCATTGTCTAAATTGAAAATATATTGCCGCCAGCCATCGTAGCTTAGACTATTAGTTCCCTCCCGGTCTATAATTTCATCAAAATTGTACTTCATATTATTTATTTTAGACCAACTTATCTGCATTATTGGTTTTTGTGTGCTATCATAGATATTTCAACGTTACATTCTTTTGGAAGACCTTTTACAGCGATTGTTTCCCGTGCCGGAAAATTATCATTAAAGTATGTGGCATAAATATCGTTAACCTGGGCAAACAGTTTCATATCAGATAAGAAAATAGAGGTTTTTACTACATCAGAAAACTGAAAGCCTGCTTCTTCAAGTATGAAAGCAAGATTATTCATAACCTGCTTTGTTTCCAATTCTATATTTTCTGTAACCATTTCTCCGGTTGTTGCATTAACTGGTATTTGACCTGATATGTATAAAAAGTTACCTGCAAGAACAGCTTGGTTATACGGACCTATCGGCGCAGGCGCATTAGATGTGTTGATAATTGTATTCATATCTATTATTTTTTTACAAATTTCTAAAATAATACATTTAAAAACCATAAGTCCAAACAACTTTAAAAAATATTTCTATTATTTTAATTACTTTTGGTCTATTATTATTTTTTGGTCTAATAAACTGAAAAGGTATAGAAAAAAAATTTTTTTAATTTGGATTGGAATGAGCAGCGATTATAAATTAGACGATACAGACAAAGGCATTTTAAGATTACTACAACAGAATGCCCGGATGACTAATAAGGAAATAGCGGACAGATTAAACAAAAGTATTACACCCATACATATAAGGGTCAAACGTCTTCAGGACGAGGGGTACATTCAGAATTACGTAGCTGTTTTGAACCCCAAATTGATAGACAAAAACCTGACCGTTTTCGCCCAAATACAATTGAAAGACCATAGCGGAATTGCTCTCAAAACCTTTATGGAACAATCAGCCAAATTAAAAGAAGTTCGAGAGTGTTACCACATGACCGGAGCATTCGACTTTTTACTAAAGATTGCTGTATCTTCAATGGAAGAATATTCGGATGTTATGCTGAAAAAACTTTCAGAACTTCCCGGATTGGGAGCCATACAAAGTGTTTTTGTATTAACTGAGGTAAAAAACGATAAGACCTATGATATTTAAGTTTTTTTATTGTCGGCTATTAGTTATCTTTCTTTTCTGCGTTTCTTTTTCTTCATACGGTTAGCAAATGCCTGTTCCTCGTAATCCTCACCCTGCGCTTCCGGCAGTAACCCGCCCAATCCGTCTATCAATCCGAAATCATCGGTCGGCTGTTCTTTATTCAGGAAGTCAAAAAGCCCGTGCGTTTCTTCCTTTTCATCAGCATTGCTTTTGCCTGCTGTTGGTAAATCTGTGGTGCTGCTCTGCTCTATGGTTTGGCGTTGTTCTACTGCTGCATCTTTCCACCAATCATTAAAGACATTCGCAGATAGGTTTTTGTCCAAAGCTGAACCGTTCCAAACGGTACGGCTTTCGTGGTCAACAAAGGTCATTCCGTAAATACGCCCCCCGTCATTGCGGCGTACAACGGTATTGATGCCCTGCTCAATCAGTTGCTTTTTAAAATCGGCTTCATTGGTAGCGGTGTGCATCGCTGCCTCAATGGTATTTTTGAGGATGGCTCTTGCGGGGTCGGTCTTCATTTTTTTCTTAGCTTCCGCAAAGTGGTTTTGCAGTTCGTCCAGTCCTGCGTGTTTGCCGAAAAGGGATGACTTAAAAGGATTGCTGGCTTTCTCGCCCGGCTCATTCAGGGCAAAATACACCAGCCCGTTTTTAGGTTGCCCGTGCAATTCCCCCTTTACTTCTTCTGCCGTAATATTGAACAGGGAAAGCAAAGCGTTGTAAGCCCCGATGCTTTGGTATTGGTAATACTTCGGCAGGTATCTCACTACCGATGCAATTTGGCTCTTTACGTCCCCGGCTATGTAATCTACCGGACGGAATGCCTGCTCATTTCCGGTGCGCTGTTTTTCGGTGGCGGGTATCAGTTTGTACTTCTGTTCCAAATCCCTGCAAATTGCCATTGATTGCGGGTGGTCGTAGCTATCGCTTATCTTCTTGCCGTCTATACCTACACAAATCGTGACGATATGGATATGGGTACGCTCAATATCGTTATGCTTATATACAATATAGGGTTGCTTGCCATATCCCATACGCTCCATATACTCCTGTGCCATTTCCATAAACTGCGCATCGCTGACCTTATCCGCAGGATCTGGGTTCAACGATATATGGCGCACAGGTTTCTCCGTTCGGATATTGGCAGATAAATAAGGCTCAAAACGCTGGTGCAGATAACTGGCTGAATAGGTATTATCCAGCGTTTCGGGTATCTTGTTCAGTAACAAAACCTGCCCGTTTTCGCTGTCAATCTTTTTCTGATTATAGGAAATAGCACCGTACAAATTCTCCCCTTTACCAATCTTCGCTATCATTTTATCGGTCTTTTTGCATGTGTGTTTTTTCAAATTCGGCTGTTAGCTCAATCACTTGGCGGCACAATGCAGCCATTTCTGCCGTCTGTTTTTCCAATTTAAAGAGGTACGCCGATGCCTTTTTTTCCGAGAAATTGCGGTAAAGTATCTTCACGATTTGGTTATAGTTCACACCAACGGCTCTGAACTGGCTGTAAAAATTGGTGAGCCTTGTATGAAAATCCACGGCATCCATATCAATTTTTACGGTCTTTACTGTCTTCTGAAAGATGCAGGCGGTAATAAAATGCGCCATTACTTTCATACCCGATTGCTCAAACAACGCAAGGAACTGTGCATTTTCCATGTCGTTCAGACTAATCGAATAACGGTGGGTCGCTGGGTCTTTCTTAGGCTTGCGACCTACTTTGCTTATTTGATTTCTTTTGTTGTCTTCCATATCTCATTCCATTATAATTACCATAAACCACGACTTCGGAGTGCGTTTTCCAGCCCCCTGCTAAGGGCAAGTTGTTTTTAGATGCGGAATTTATTTCGAGCAGCTAAAAACATAACTTGCTCCTTTCGGGTGAAAGGAAAATCCGCCCTGCGGGACGGATTAGATAAAGCAGAAAAAAACGGCTTTGAGCCGTTCCAATCCCCGTGTACTATCTGTAATGATTTCTCCATTCACCTTTCGTATTGAAGCCAATACAAAATAAGCGCAGCTTTCCCGAAGCATTGCCCTGTTACACACTGCCAAACACTGCCACAGAACGCCAATACAGGACAGGTTGAATAAAGCAGGTATATATCTGCATTCTTTTGTGTAGGCATTTGCGATTGCCTGTATATGTACGTATGGACGTAGCTGCGTAGCTACGCAAATACGCAGGCAGGTAATCAGGCAAATAGCCATGTATGCGAAGGGGTAAGCCTGTATGAAATGATGTAAGCAGCCATGCAGGTAAGCAAATGAAAACATGCAGTTGCATCCACCCGCATACGGATAAAATCACAGGCATAAGGATGTGTGCTTTTAAGCACCTGCATACAAAAGCCTGCAAATAAAAATGTGCGGATGTGCCATTGCACCGATGCGCATAAATGGATAAGCAGCTATAAGCGTATAGCTATACATAAATAGGTAGATAATTAAAAACAATTATGCACATGGACACGAACAAACAACCTTTGTTTATCGCCTTTTCCTCCCAAAAGGGAGGTGTAGGCAAAAGCACCTTTACCACGCTGGTGGCAAGCCTGCTTCATTATCGGCTCGGCTATAATGTTGCCGTATTCGACTGCGATTTTCCGCAACACAGCCTTATGCAAATGAGGGCAAGGGATATGAGCAGCATAATGGGCAATGAGGTGTACAAAAAACTGGCTCATAAACAATTTACGAGCATCAACAAAAAAGCCTATCCCGTTATGCAGCACCGGGCAGACGGTGTACTGGATGCCGTAACGCAATTCCTGCAATCGGCTACCGTTTCGGTGGACGTGGTTTTTTTCGACCTGCCGGGTACGGTCAATTCCGCAGGGATATTGAAAACGCTGGCGGGTATGCACCACATCTTTACGCCCATCATTGCCGACCGTGTAGTGATGGAAAGCACGTTGATTTTTACGCAAGTCCTGAACGATGTTGTCAGGAAGCAGGGCGCAACGACTATCCAAAGCATCAGCCTTTTTTGGAACCAGGTGGACGGCAGGGAAAAGTCCACCTTGTACGGCGTTTATGAGGACTTGATTAAGAAGTTAGGCATTCACCTTATGCGTACCCGTATCACGGATAGCAAGCGTTTTCGCAAAGAGGGCGAAGCCAATGCAAAAACCGTCTTTCGCTCCACCTTGCTCCCTGCCGATGAGCGGTTGATGAAAGCCTGCCGACTGGATTTATTTATGGATGAATTTTTAAGAACCGTGAAATTGTAGCCCTATGGAAAATCAGAATAAAAAGAAAAACCAACCGGAGATAGACGAAGAATTTTTAATGAACATTATCGCCGATGGTGTGAAAAAAGAGGGCTTAACCGTAACGCCTGAACCGCCCCAAAAGCAGGAGCCGGAGAAAGCGGACAAAGAGCCGGACAAGCCTGTGAGCAGGGAAAGGAACCGCTCTAAAAAATCCAGCGAAGCGGACTACGAGCAGCTATTTTTCAAACGAGCGGAAACTAATGCCCGTTACGGAAAATCGGTGTACATACGTCCTGATTTTCACGAAAGGCTCACCCGTATCGTGCAGGTCATCGGTGAGGATAAGATAACGATATACGCCTACCTCGATAACCTGCTGGAATACCACTTTCAGGAATTTGGCGAGGACATTATCAAAAGTTTTAACGACAAGTATAAACCTATTATATAATCATAGTCATGGAAAAGAACAATAAAAAGCAGACAGGCAAACGCAGCTACGGGAGCCAGTTTTTAAAAAAGCACTCAATGAACCGCAGGGGCGATAAAGCTATCTACGTCCGCAAAGAATACCACGAACGCTTATCCCGTATTGTACAGGTTATTGGCGGTGGCAATATCCCTTTGTATGCATACCTGGACAATATACTCAAACATCATTTTGAGTTATTTAGCGAGGATATTGTAGAAGATTTTTATAAAATGAACAAACCACTTTTTTAGTCATGGAAATTATAATCGTTATCTGTTTGCTCATTGTCATTGTGCTGTTAGCCAAAGACAAAATCATCATTAAAAAAGTGGTGAAAGGTAAACCTGAACAATCAAGGGTAAATCCTGATTTGCCGGAAATCGTGGGCAGACCAAAGCCCGTAGAACGACACGTAGTGCCAACTGCTGCCACTCAACGCCAAAAAGAAGAACAGGCAGAAATAGCTGATAATTTTGAAACAGAAACCCACGAGACAGGTTTTGCGAGGGAAATTCCGCCGGAGGAATTGGATGAAGTTTTTGGGAGTGAACCTGTATCCGATTTTGAGAATGAGGACGAGGAATGGGAAGAACAGGGATTGCCGAACAGCGACAATGGGTTTGCCACAGGGGTTACCTACGAGGAACTGACAACCGTGGGGGCATTGCTTCAGAAAGATACATTAGAGCCTGCCTCTCAACAAAAAGCGGTGGATATAGTTCAGCGAATGCAGGGAACCGAATTGTTTAGTCTGCTCGAAAACTCCATAGAGGGGGCTTCACGAAAGATTGCGGAGCTGCTGGATAAGAGCCTCCCTGCCAGAGCGGATTTCAGTTCTTCCGATGTGCGGAAAAGTGATGTGGGTGATTTTGACATCGGGGAGTTTGTCTGAAAAGACAGCTTCCCTTTGTTTTTTAAACGTGTTCCAAAATGGTTACCATGAAAGATTTAATAAAAACGGCTGACGAGATAGCTAAAAAAATGAAAGAAAAGGGATATGAGTATTTTAATATCAAGCGGGGAGCAACTGGAACCGATTTTAAGACAGCTCTTGGTTCTTATTTGCATTACGCAGGTTTCAGCAAAACAGAACCCCTAATATTTCCGGTTTATGCAGGCTCGGCGGTAGCTGCTACCTCACCCGACAATCCTTATACCTGGGCAACATTTAAAATTGTGGATGATGCCGAAAAAGGTTTACGGATTGATACAATGGCAATTTCGATGTATGAATGCTACGATGGGGGATTAAGAACTCATTTGGAATTGAAGTTGAAATCACTGGATGATATTCCATCAAGACAGGATGCCTCAAAGATGATTGAAGAAAGATGGCAGAAGCAGTACCAAAAAAACCAAATAGTTAATTACTTCAATAAAACAAGCATGATTAGTAAGAATGACCCCAATTATATATTCGAGGAATACAAAGGATATACAATCGCCAGCCACAAAAACAACGTTGTGGGAAAAGATATTGACAACCTAACTATCGTCTACCGTTCAGACGAGTTTCCCAATCACGGGTTTATTATTGGACTGGATGACAGCAAACTGTCAGGACGAAGAAAATCAGTCCCGCATAATATGGAAGATGCAAAGGCTTACATTGATTGGGCAGTTAAAGTGCGTGAAGAAAAGACCGTGAAAGCCAAGACTGAAATACCCAAACCGCCGCAACGAAAAGGGCGAAAGATGTAATACTCTAATCAAATTTTGGAAACGTCAAAACGGTTTTGTTTTGGCGTTTTTTTATTGCCCTGAACCTGACTATAACGCCACTCAACGCCAACTAATTCCACTGAAAGACACATCGTTATTGCGCCTTGATTTCCGTGAGACTTTTGTTCCGAAAGCCCGCAACGAGGCGGGAAAATGTAACAAAATAATTCATTCAGATTATGGAAAAACAAAGCAAAAAAGTGTTGCTGACAGGCGCCCTGCTGCTGTCGGCATTTGGTGTGTTCGCACAAGGGAACGGCTCGGCTGGTATTACCGAAGCTACGCAAATGGTAACTTCTTATTTCGACCCCGCAACCAAATTAATCTATGCGATTGGTGCGGTCGTGGGCTTGATAGGGGGTGTAAAGGTTTACAACAAATTCAGTTCCGGCGACCCTGACACAAGCAAAACGGCGGCATCGTGGTTTGGTGCTTGTATCTTCTTAATTGTTGCCGCAACTATTCTCCGTTCATTCTTCCTGTAAACCGATGCCCTATGAGTAGTTACAACATTAACAAAGGCATTGGAAGAACGGTCGAGTTCAAAGGGCTAAAGGCGCAATACCTGTTCATTTTTGCGGGTGGCTTGCTCGGCGTGCTTATCCTCGTAATGGTGATGTACATGGCAGGCGTAAACTCTTACGTGTGCCTGTTCATCGGGGCTGGTGGGGCATCGCTCATCGTGTGGAAAACATTCGCATTGAATGGCAAGTACGGCGAACACGGATTGATGAAAGTCGGGGCAAGAAAAAGGCATCCGAAGTATATCATCTGCCGCAGGTCTGTACACCGCTATTTGAAGTTCACCCCTAAATCCAGCGCCCTATGAGAAACACAGGAAAAGCCACAACGCTGGAAAGCAAGTTTCCATTATTGGCGGTGGAACACAACTGCATCATTTCAAAAGATGCAGACATTACTGCTTGCTTTCGTGTACACCTGCCGGAACTATTCACGGTAGCATCGCCTGAATATGATGCCATTCATTCGGCGTGGCATAAGGCAATCAAAACCTTACCGGATTATTCCATTATCCACAAACAGGATTGGTTTATCAAAGAAAGTTACGCACCTGATATTGCGCAGGACGGATTGAGTTTTCTTGCGAAGTCCTATCAGCAGCATTTCAATGAGCGACCTTTCTTAAATCATTACTGTTACCTGTTCCTTACCAAGACCACCAAAGACCGGATGCGGATGCAAAGCAACTTTAGTTCGCTTTGTAAGGGCGTGCTTATCCCGAAAGAGATAAGGGATAAAGAAGCCGTCCGCAGGTTCATGGAGGCGGTAGCGCAGTTTGAGCGGATAATGAACGATAGCGGATTTGTGAAGCTGGAACGCCTTACCGAAGATGACATTATCGGCACAGGCGACACGCAGGGTTTGCTGGAACAATACCTAACCCTTTCAAGAGAAATGGGAACTCCGATGCAGGATATAGCATTGGGAAGTGAGGACGTGCGTATCGGCAACAAACGGCTGTGCCTGCATACGCTTTCGGACACAGACGATTTGCCCGGAACGGTATCGGCAAATACGAGGTATGAAAAGCTATCTACCGATAGAAGCGATTGCCTTTTGTCCTTTGCTGCTCCGGTGGGTCTGCTCCTTAGCTGCAATCACATTTACAATCAGTATTTGTTTTTGGATAACAGCGATGAGAACCTGCGCAAGTTTGAAAAGTCCGCACGTAATATGCACTCGCTGGCACGGTACAGCCGGGCTAATCAGATTAACAAAGAATGGATAGAAAACTACCTGAACGAAGCGCATAGTTTCGGGCTATCTTCTATCCGTGCGCACTTCAACGTCATGGCGTGGTCGGATGACCCGCACGAGTTAAAACAGCTAAAGAACGATACAGGTAGTGCGCTGGCTTTGATGGAATGCAAGCCACGCCACAATACTGTGGACGTTGCCACGCTGTATTGGGCAGCTATGCCGGGCAATGCGGGCGACTTTCCGAGTGAAGAAAGTTTTTACACGTTTATAGAACCTGCATTATGCTTCTTTACGGAGGAAACCAACTATCAAAGTTCGCCCTCACCGTTCGGTATCAAAATGGCGGACAGGCTTACGGGCAAGCCCATTCATTTGGACATATCGGATTTGCCCATGAAAAAAGGCATTATCACGAACCGCAACAAGTTCATCTTGGGACCATCAGGTTCGGGTAAATCTTTTTTCACCAATCACATGGTTAGACAATATTATGAGCAGGGCGCACACGTACTGCTCGTAGATACAGGTAATTCGTATCAGGGATTGTGCGAACTGATTAAGGGTAAGACCAAAGGAGCAGACGGGGTTTACTTCACCTATACCGAAGACAACCCCATTGCCTTTAACCCGTTTTACACAGACGATGGCGTATTTGATATTGAAAAAAGGGAAAGTATCAAAACGCTTATCCTTACCCTTTGGAAACGGGACGATGAGCCGCCCAAACGCTCCGAAGAAGTAGCATTATCCAATGCTGTTTCCGGCTATATCGAACACATCAAAAAGGATGATGCCTATCCCTCGTTCAATGGTTTTTATGACTACGTGCAAGGCAATTACCGCAAGGTATTGGAAGAAAAGCAGGTAAGGGAAAAAGACTTTGACATTGCCAATTTCCTGAACGTGCTTGAACCCTATTACAAGGGCGGGGAATACGATTATTTGTTGAACTCCAACAAGCAGTTAGACCTACTTTCCAAACGCTTTATAGTCTTTGAAATTGATGCGATAAAAGACCACAAAATTTTATTTCCCATAGTCACGATTATCATTATGGAGGTCTTCATCAACAAGATGCGCAGGCTCAAAGGCGTGCGTAAACTCATACTGATTGAAGAAGCGTGGAAGGCGATAGCGAAAGAGGGCATGGCAGAATACATTAAGTATTTGTTCAAAACCGTCCGCAAATTCTTCGGCGAGGCGATAGTCGTAACACAGGAGGTGGACGACATTATCCAGTCGCCCATCGTCAAAGAAAGTATCATCAACAACAGCGATTGTAAAATCCTCTTAGACCAGCGTAAGTACATGAATAAGTTTGACGACATCCAAGCGATGTTGGGGCTTACGGACAAAGAAAAAGGGCAGGTACTTTCCATCAACATGAACAATGACCCAAGCCGCCTTTATAAAGAAGTTTGGATTGGGTTGGGTGGCACGCACTCCGCCGTATATGCTACCGAAGTTTCTCTCGAAGAATATTTAGCCTATACCACCGAAGAAACCGAAAAACTGGAAGTGATGCAGCTTGCCCACGAGTTGGGCGGCAACGTGGAGCAAGCCATTAAGCGCATCGCACTCCAAAGGCGTGAAAAATCGAATAGTTATTAATCATTTAAAAATCAGAAACAATGAAAAAAGCAATGTTACTGGCGCTAACGGCATTTATGCTCGCCGTAGCACCATCCGCTAAGGCGCAATGGGTAGTTACCGACCCTGCCAATCTTGCCTCCGGTATCATCAACTCCGCAAATGAAATTGTACAGACCTCGAACACCGTATCGAATGTGGTCAAAAATTTCAACGAGGTAAAAAAGGTGTACGAACAGGGCAAGGAATATTACGACAAACTGAAAGCCGTAAGCAACCTTGTCAAAGATGCCCGTAAGGTACAGCAGACCGTTTTGCTGGTGGGCGATGTGTCCGAAATGTATGTAAAGAATTTCGGCAAGATGATGAACGACCCCAATTTCTCGCCGCAGGAACTCTCGGCGATTGCCAACGGTTATTCAACGCTCCTGAACGAAAGCACCGAGCTATTGAAAGAACTCAAACAAATTGTTACCAACACCGGGCTTTCGCTGAACGACAAAGAGCGTATGGATGTGATAGACAAGGTGTACAACGAGGTAAAGGAATATCACAACCTTGTGCGCTACTATACCAATAAAAATATCTCTGTGAGCATTTTGAGGGCTAAAAAGAAGAACGACAGCAAAAGAGTATTGGAGTTGTACGGAACCGCAGAACAAAAATATTGGTAAGCTATGGAATGGAATAATCTTCATGAAATGCTGCGCAGCCTGTATGACGAAATGATGCCTTTAACGGCAGATATGGCTGCGATAGCAAAAGGCATCGCCGGATTGGGCGCACTGTTTTATGTTGCCCTAAAGGTCTGGCAGGCGTTGAGCCGTGCGGAACCGATAGACGTATTTCCTTTGCTCCGTCCGTTCGCCATCGGGCTTTGTATCATGTTTTTTCCGACAATGGTTTTGGGTACTATCAATGCGGTAATGTCGCCCGTTGTGAAAGGTACGCACGGGATGCTCGAAGACCAGGTGCTTGACCTGAACAAGCTGCAAGAGCAAAAAGACAAGCTGGAATACGAAGCCATGATACGCAATCCCGAAACGGCTTACCTCGTAAGCGATGAGGAATTTGATAAGAAGCTGGACGAATTGGGATGGTCGCCGTCAGATTTGGCAACCATGTCGGGAATGTACCTCGACAGGCAAGCCTACAAGATAGAGAAAGCCATAAAGGAGTGGTTTCGCAACCTGTTGGAAATTCTCTTTCAGGCGGCGGCATTGGTCATAGATACGATACGGACATTCTTCCTTATCGTGCTGTCCATATTGGGGCCGATAGCCTTTGCCATAAGCGTTTGGGACGGATTTCAGTCTACGCTTACGCAATGGCTGACCCGATATATCAGCGTTTACCTGTGGCTGCCCATATCGGATATGTTCAGCTCCATACTGGCAAAAATACAGTCGCTCATACTGGAACGGGATATTTCCATGTTGTCAGACCCAACGTATATCCCTGATACCTCCAATACCGTGTACATCATTTTCATGATTATCGGCATAGTGGGCTATTTCACTGTCCCAACGGTAGCAGGATGGGTAATACAGGCGGGCGGTGCAGGAAACTTCATGCGCAACGTAAACTCTACGGCATCAAAAACCGGAAACCTTGCCGGAGCCGGAACGGGAGCCGCAGTAGGCAATATCGGCGGCAGACTATTGAACAAAAAATAATCATCGTAAAAATGGAATTTAAGACTTTAAGAAACATCGAAAACAGTTTTAGACAGATAAGACTGTATGCTATTGTCTTTGCCGTTCTCTGCATTAGCGTGGTGGGATATGCCGTATGGCAGTCCTACCGCTTTGCGGAGTTACAAAGGCAAAAGGTTTATGTACTGGACAATGGCAAATCATTAATGCTCGCCTTAGCACAAGATGCCAGCATTAACAGACCTGTGGAAGCCCGTGAACACGTAAGGCGTTTCCATGAGTTGTTTTTCACCCTCGCACCGGATAAGAACGCCATTGAAAGCAATATGAAGCGGGCTTTTAACCTTGCTGATAAATCGGCTTTTGATTATTACAAAGACTTATCGGAAAAGGGCTATTACAACCGTATCATTTCGGGCAACGTGCAACAGCGCATTGAGGTAGATAGCGTGGTTTGCAATTTTGATAACTATCCCTATGCGGTGCGTACCTACGCCAAGCAATTCATTATCCGCTCAAGCAATGTTACAAGGCGTAGCCTGATAACCTCCTGCTATCTCGTGAACTCCGTTCGTTCGGACAATAACCCACAGGGCTTTAACATCGAAAAATTTGCCGTGCTGGAAAATAAAGACGTGGAGGTCATAGAACGCTAAAATCAATTTTATGGAAGCATTATCAGATTTAAACACGTTTGCCAAAATCCTTACCGACAAAGGATATAACGGCTATTTCCATACGCAGGGTGCGTATGCCGGAAAACTCAAAGACAGCATAAGCGAATACCTCGAAAGCTGCCGGAAAGGTACGGAGGGCGCAGCGAAGCCTGTATTGCTGGTTACGGGCTATCTGCAATGGGCTGGTGAAGACAAACCCCGTGTGGAATGCAGTATGTGGGTCAAGTGCGTGAGCGGAAAATTTTTCCTTTCCAAAATGGAGGTTGCACGAAAAGACCAATACGGACAGTTACTGAAACAGTCGCAACTGATAAACCTGTCCGTGATTACTGCGCCCAAGGCAAGGGAAGCTATTGCCTTGGTCAGTGATGAGCCTAAACGGAAAATTGCCTATCAAAAAAAAGTACCAGGATGTAATAACGGAAAATAGTTAAGGAATGAAAAAGTTACGAACAGAAATCAATAGGTGGATTGACAGGCTGGATGACAGGTGGCGGGAGTTACCTGTAAAGAAACAGCACCGCTATACGCTGTTACTTTTTGCTGGCTATGTTTTGCTATCCATTATCGTAATAGCAAAAATATGCTACGATGTTGGCGCAAGCGATAGCAGGCTCAAAATAGAGCATATCGAAAACCCGCTTATTAAACAAAACAAGTCCCCGGTATCTCCGCAGGACAGTATAACAACAATTTTAAAAAATCAATTGTATGAAAGATAGCGAAAACAAAAGAGTAAGCATTTTGGTCGAAGATGACGACCCAAAAAGCGTAATGGATGCGCCCAAAGACCGTGCGCAGAACAAAGCCGAAAAGCTGAAAAAGCCAATCATTTTTGTGCTTATGGCTGTGGTATTTCTCGGCTGCATGTATTTAATCTTCAAACCGTCTTCCGATAAGAAAAAACCCGAAGAAATAGGTTTGAACGATGCCGTACCACAGGCGACCGATGCGGGTTTGCAATCGGATAAGCAAAAAGCGTATGAGCAGGAGATGCTCGAAGAAAAAACAGAAAAAGAGCGTAACGCACTCACTTCCCTTTCCGATTATTGGAGTGAGGACAGTACCGTCGACAAAGAAGCAGTTGCTCCGGATGAGGATTACGAAGACGGATCTGCTTACGGAGGCGGTACACGCAGGGGCGGCAATCCGGCTTTGAACAGTTATAAAAATGCCCAAAGTACGTTAGGCTCGTTCTACGATAACAGCGATTACCAAACGCAGGAACTGCGTAGGCAGGTTGACGAACTAAAAGAAAAGCTGGCAGAAAAGGACGTACCCGCAACAACGACCGTTCAAGACCAAATGGCTTTGATGGAAAAGTCATACGAAATGGCGGCGAAATACCTGCCCTCGAACAATCAGGGACAGGCTGGCAAAACTGATACCACTGTTTCAGTGAAAGGCGGTACACAAAAGGAACATTTTGTAGCGTTCACGCCCGTAAGGAAAAATGCGGTATCAGCCCTATACCGTGAGCCAACCGACAGTGCGTTTTTGGCAAGCTGGAACGAAACCCGCAACAGGGGATTTTATACCGCCGGAACAAAGGAGCAGGTCGTACAGCCAAAAAACAGCATCAGGGCAATAGTTCAGGAAACGCAGACCATAACCGATGAAAGCGGTGTGCGCTTGCGCTTGCTGGAAATGGCAAAAACGCCAAGCCTTACTATTCCGGCTGGAACGGTGCTAACGGCAAACGCCAAGTTTTCAGGTGGTAGGTTACAGTTAAAAGTAACGTCTATCGAATTTGAGGGCAATATTATCCCCGTGGAAATAACGGTGTACGATTTGGACGGACAGCAGGGATTATATGTGCCATATTCTCCCGAAATGAACGCCCTTACCGAGATAGCCTCCAATATGAGCCAAACCTCCGGCACGTCCATTATGATGACCCGCTCCGCAGGACAGCAGGCAGCAGGCGACCTATCCCGTGGCGTGGTGCAAGGTATATCGGGTTACTTCTCCAAAAAAGTAAGAACGCCGAAAGTTACCGTCAAAGCCGGTCATCAGATTTTCCTCGTCTCAAAAAACTAATGTTCAACACTAAAAATCAGAATTAAAATGAAAGCAATATTTAAAAGCCTTTTGGCAATGGTTTGTTTGATAGCCTTTAATGTGGGCGTGAATGCACAGCAGATTGCATCCAATACAAGCAAATTAAGCATGGGTAAGGTTGAACCTTACGAAATGCAGGTAACATATAATAAGACCTCACACCTGATATTCCCGGCAGCTATCCGTTATGTCGATTTGGGCAGCGAGTACCTTATCGCTGGCAAGGCAGATGATGCCGAAAACGTACTGCGTATAAAGGCTACCGTTAGAGACTTTACCGAAGAAACCAACTTTTCCGTGATTACCGATGACGGGCGTTTCTACAACTTCAACGTTTATTATAGTGCCTATCCTGCTACGCTCAATTATGACCTGCTTACAATGCAAAAAGCATCTGACCGGGATAACGGTAATGATGTGCTTTTTGAGGAACTGGGAAGCAATTCGCCATCGCTGGCCGGATTGCTTTTAGAAACGATTTACAAAAAGGATAAAAGGATTGTAAAGCATATCGCATCCAAAAGTTACGGTATTCAATTTCTGCTCAAAGGCATTTACGTGCATAACGGGAAATTCTATTTCCATACAGAACTGCGTAATAAAAGCAATGTGCCGTTTAACATTGACTTTGTGAATTTCAAAGTAGTGGATAAGAAAGTAGCAAAACGTACCGTAGTGCAGGAAAAGCCGATGACACCATTGCGTATGTATAAACCGCTTACGGAGATTGCCGGAAACTCGACCGAACAAAACGTGTTCCTGCTCGACCAATTTACGATTACCGATGATAAGGTGCTGGTCATTGAAATCTTTGAGAAGAACGGCGGCAGGCAGCAGACCTTAGAGGTGGAAAATTCCGACCTCGTAAACGCAAGGCAAATCAACGATATGCACCTGAAGATTAATTAATCCAAAACAGAAAGAACAATGATAAAATACATTTTTTCCGTGATGCTTGCCGTGTTAGGCATGACGGCAGCACAGGCGCAAAGGATGACACCCGGACAGAAAGGGCTGGAAGTAAACGCAGGTTTGTTGTCCAAAGAGGTAAAGGATAACTACTATCTGAATTTGACCCTTACCGTAAATAGCAGGAATGGTAATTACTGGATTTGGGGTGCAGAATATACCCACCAATTTGCCGATTACAGGACTGTACAGATACCCCTTGAAACCTATACGGGCGAAGTGGGGTACAGTCTCCAGCTTTTGGGGGATGCGAGAAAGACAATAACGCTCAATGCGGGGCTTACTGCCGTTGCCGGGTATGAAACCATTAACCGGAGCGAAGCAACGCTGTATGACGGCTCTAAAATCCTCGACAAAGACAATTTTGTTTACGGAGCCGGGGGGCGGTTGTCTTTTGAGACATATTTGTCCGACAGGTTTGTGCTGCTCCTGCAAGGTCGTACCAAAGTATTATGGGGTACGGATTTAAAACAGTTCCGTCCATCGGCAGGCGTTGGGCTAAGGTTTAACTTTTAAAAATAATAACGATGAAACGATTTTTGAATAGAAACAAATTTGTGTGGCTGCTTCTCCTGGTCTTTGCAAGTGCCACTACATTATCATCATGTGATAAGGAAGAATTGGAAATACAGCAGAATTACCCGTTTGAGGTCAAAGTGATGCCTGTTCCGGGAGACGTGACAAGCGGACAGACCGTTGAAATAAGGATTACGATTGAGCGGAGCGGCAATTTCAGCGATGCGGGTTACTTTATCCGCTATTTCCAGTTTGACGGACAGGGTACATTGCGGTATTATAATGAACCGCCGTATATGCCCAATGATTTGTATCAGTTGCCTGCTACACAGTTCAGGTTGTATTACACTTCGCAGTCCACCGTATCGCAGTCATTTGATATATGGATAAGCGACAATTTCGGGAATGAAAAGCAGGTAAGTTTTCAGTTTAACAGTACTGATTAAGAAAGCGGTTGTATCAGTGAAAAATAAAAAGTCGTCTGACCTCAATAGTCGGGCGACTTTTTTTGCATTTTGCAAAATGAGTTGGGATTGTTAGGTAAAATATTCCGTTGCTATTCCACCTATTCCCAAACTGAAATATCTCCCGTTATCGGCTAACGTTTTTACGGCGGTTACAATCTCATCGGGGTCGGCGTATTTCAGCACATAGCCCGAAACGCCTGCATTCAACATATCCGTAACTCTCTTTTCGCCATCGTCTGTGCTTGAAACCAATACTTTTAAATGGGGGTATTCTTCGAGCAACAATTTTGCTGCTTTAAAATCTTCTTCTACGATACAGACATCGGGTAAATCATTACCTGCTATTTTTTCGAGGGCTTGTTGTGCGTTGCCTGCTTGAAATAGTATCTCAAAACCGGAGCCTGTAAGCTGTTTTACAGCTAAATCACGAAGCTGCTCATTGTTATCTACTATCGCTACCTGAATTACATTTTTATTACTCATAATTGCTATTACATTTTTTATTTTTTAAACAATCCTTTCCAGCCTTTACCTGAATTAGTAACGGGTGGTTCTTCCTTTTTAGTTTCTGTCTTTTGTATATCCCTTATGTTGTGCGTAGTAAGCCAATTATAAAAGTCACCTACATTGTCAGGTGTGAAATTTACGATTTTGCCATTTTTGAGGGAAATAATAAAGCAGTCAATAGTTACTGCAAACGCCGATAGCTCGGAAGCAGAAAATTCTAAGGCAGGATAGGTATTGTTTGCAGTGTCCATAATATCCGTTTTTTTAGTGGATGCCTGCAACAAAAAAAGCGCAGGCAACTACACTTACCGACATTAAGGCACTGGTACGCCTCTCTCCGAATAAGCGAGCGCCCACGCCATAGCATGAGCGTTCTTACTTATTGCCTCGGAGATATAAAAATTACCAGTTTCTAATGTCGAGACTTAAAGCAAAAACACTTTAAGATTTTTCTATATTTTCAAACACAAATATAGTGAAGCTAAAAACGTTCAGCAACACTTATTTACTCTATAATTGTAAATATCATTCAGCAAATGCTTTATATTTTCATCTCTCTTAAATGTCTGATTTCTTCTTTCAGTTCATGAAGCATTTGAAGAATAACAATATTCTCTAATTGAAAATCATCTTTTGAAAATTCCTTTGTTGCAATGCTGCAAGCAAATTCCCAAATTTCAAAAATATCTGACAGGTGGATATGATAAGATTTATAAAAATCATTATCGGGGCATACCTCCAATTCTTCGGCGAAGATTTTGGAAAGCCTTTTATAAGTAATGCCCTCGCTCCGGGTAATAAACACATAGGTTTTGCCCGCTTTTAAATCGGTACGCCGTTCAATATATTTGCCGATTATATATGAGCCGTCAGGGTGCGGAGGCATGGAGCCACCCTCGGCAGGGAATGCCCTGTATTTACCTACGGTAAGAAAGGGTAAAGAAATGGTTTGCAGGCTTTCGATATACTCCGGGTCAGTGTACCCGTTCAGATAACCCATTGATGCTTTATGTGGGATAATCTCTATTTTGTTTTCGCCCCGGCTATCCACTTTTACGGGCAGCAATATTCTATTGTCCGGCAGTTCCAAAACATCTTTTAAGTTGTACTTTCTCAAATCTATCGAAACCAATAAATCTATACTGACATTGTAATATTTTGAAATTTTAAGGAGTATTTCGATTGGTGGTTCTGCTACACCATCCTCATATTTTCCGTAACGTCCACGGGTAATGATAAGGTCATCGGCTACCCGCTGCTGGGAATAACCAAGCTGACCCCGTAAATACCTTATATTTTCAGACAGTAATGACATTGCGAAGATTTGTAGCAACAAATATAAACATTCTTGCTAAAAACCTTAGTAATTTTGAACAGAAGATTTTGTGAGTTATGGAACGTACCATTGTACATTGCGATTTAGACACTTTTTTCGTGTCCGTAGAAAGGTTATTGAATAGCGACCTGATTGGAAAACCCGTGCTGATTGGGGGTAGTTCCGACCGTGGCGTTGTGGCTTCGTGTTCCTATGAAGCACGCAGGTTCGGTGTACACTCGGCTATGCCGATGCGATTGGCAAGACAGCTTTGCCCCGAAGCTGTTTTGGTTCGTGGCGACCATGACCTGTATTCAAAGTATTCCAATATTGTAACAGAAATCATTGAAGAAAAGATACCCGTAGTTGAAAAGGCATCCATAGACGAACACTATTTGGATATGAGCGGAATGGATAAGTTTTTCGGAACGTGGAAGCTAACGCAGGAACTACGCCAGCGTATCATCCGGGAAACCGGATTGCCTATTTCGTTTGGGCTTTCGGTCAATAAGACCGTGAGCAAGATTGCCACCGGAGAAGCCAAACCCTGCGGCGAACGAAAAGTGGATGGGGGTATGGAAAAGCCGTTTTTAGCTCCGCTATCCATCCGCAAAATACCGGGCATCGGTGAAAAAACCTATCCATTGCTCCGTAATATGGGCATATCCCATATTTATGCCTTACAACAGATGAATGTTTTTACAATGAGGCAAGTGTTGGGAGAAAACGGAGTAAGCATTTGGAACAAAGCCAATGGAGTTGACAATAGTGATGTAGTGCCGTTCCACCAGCAGAAAAGCATGAGCAAGGAACACACCTTTGAGCAGGACACGATTGATATGGTTTTATTGCGCAAAATAATGCTCTCGATGGTGGACGAATTGGCATTTGACCTGCGGAAAGACGGTAAACTGACCTCTTGCGTAACGGTCAAAATCCGTTACAGCAACTTCGATACCCAATCTAAGCAGGTTAAACTTCCCTTTACCGCTTCGGAGCGTGTTATCTCGCAAACAGTTCTCCAGCTTTTTGACAAGCTGTACAGTCGCCGGATGCTCATCAGGTTGATAGGTGTAAAATTCAGCAACCTTATCACGGGTTCGTATCAGGCAGATTTGTTTGATGACACACTGGAAGATATGAACCTTTCGAGGGCAATGGATAAAATCAGGATGCGTTACGGGCATCAGTCGGTAGTACGTGGCTTTGCCCTTTAAAATTCGTGTTCGGTATGTTAATTAATTTGCACAGCTATTTTAGTTTGAGGTATGGGACAATGAGCATTGGGACGCTCGTTGAAAACCTCCGTACCTATGGTTATGATACGGCGGTATTAACGGACATTAACAATTCATCGGCAACACTCGATTTTATAAAGCAATGCCGTGAAGCAGGGATAAATGGACTGGCTGGAATGGAGTTCAGGAACGACAACCAATTGTTGTATGTAGGGATTGCCAAAAACGAAAAGGGTTTTAAAGAACTGAACGACTTAATGACCCATGCCAACCGTTCCAAGTCAGCATTGCCAAATATTGCGCCCGAATTTCGGCACGTATCTATCGTTTATCCTTTTGGTGCGGTCAAAGAAAGCGAATTAAAGGATAACGAATACATCGGCATTCGTCCGCAGGAAGTAAACAGGTTTATTGTTGCACCTAAACAGCGTTGGGAACGCTACGTAATTTTACAGCCTGTTTCATTCAGACAGGCAGATTTTCAATTGCATAAACAGTTACGTGCTATTGACAACAATATCCTTATCTCTCAATTATCGGCGGCGCAAATCGGAAAGGAAACCGAATTTTTCATTAGCAGGACAGAACTCTTAAACGCTTACAATCCTGTACCAAAGCTGATAGAAAACACGGGACATTTATTAGCGGATTGCAGCTTTGATTTTGACTTTGAAGGCAGTAAGAACCGGAAAACATTTACAGGGAATAGGTACGATGATAAACAGCTATTGTACAAATATGCTGTTGATGGTTTTGCCAAACGATACGGTGCGGATAATAAACAGGCTAAAGAGCGTGTATTAAAGGAACTGGATATAATAGACAACCTTAACTTTTCCAGTTATTTCTTAATCACGGATGATATATGCCGCTATGCGAGAAACCGTAACTTTCATTACGTGGGTAGAGGTAGCGGTGCAAACAGTATCGTTGCGTACTGTTTGGGAATTACGGACGTTTGCCCCATTGAACTGAACCTTTATTTTGAACGCTTCTTAAACCCGAAAAGGAAAAGCCCACCGGATTTTGATATAGATTTTTCATGGCGTGACCGGGACGAAATGTACGACTACATTTTTAAGCGGTATCAAAGCGAATATACAGCCCTTATGGGAGCAATGAGTACGTTCCGTGACCGTTCCATCATCAGGGAGTTAGGCAAGGTTTACGGACTGCCAAAAAGCGAAATTGACCGCCTTGTAAATGAGCCTGAAAGTATGCTCAATAAAAATGAGGTAACCAATACAATCCTGTCCGTTTACAATCAGATGGCAGATTTCCCTAACCAACGGACGATACACGCTTCGGGGGTTTTGATTTCTGACAAGCCACTCACGTGTTATTCCGCACTGGATTACCCACCAAAGGGATTGCCTACGGTACAGTATGATATGTATGTGGCAGAAGATATTGGCTTTGAGAAGTTTGATATACTATCACAAAGAGGTATCGGGCATATCAAAGATTGCCGGGAAATTATTCGATTGAATAAGGGCGAAACGGTAGATACGTCCGACCCCAAACGCTTTTTTAATGACCCGGTAATTGCGGCGCAATTGCGGTCTGCAAATACCGTTGGCTGCTTCTACATCGAAAGTCCGGCAATGCGGCAGCTTATCAGCAAACTGCAATGTGATAATTATTTGACGTTGGTGGCTGCGAGTTCCATTATTCGCCCCGGTGTAGCAAGTTCAGGAATGATGCAGGCATACATTGACAGGCATTTGAACCCTGAAAAGGTTGACTACATCCACCCGGCATTCAAGGAACAATTAGAGGACACTTACGGCATTATGGTGTACCAGGAGGACGTAATGAAAATTGGTCATCACTTCGGTGGTTTGGATTTAGCGGATGCCGATGTACTTCGCAGGATGATGAGCGGGAAATACCGTAACGTAAACCATTTGGCAGAAATTGAAGATAAATACAATAGCAATTGCCGGGAGAAAGGCTATCCCGAACACGTTGCCAAAGAGGTTTGGCGGCAGATGCAGTCTTTCGCCGGGTACAGCTTCAACAAGGCTCATAGTGCATCCTTTGCGGTAGAAAGCTATCAAAGTTTGTTCCTGAAGACTTACTACCCGCTTGAATTTATGGTAAGCGTGTTGAATAATTACGGCGGTTTTTATTCACGGGAGGTTTATATCAATGAGGTAAAGAAAGCAGGGGGAAATATCTGTTTGCCCTG
The DNA here is from genome assembly GCF_022488405.1 of Chryseobacterium sp. Y16C. Taxonomy (NCBI): domain Bacteria; kingdom Pseudomonadati; phylum Bacteroidota; class Flavobacteriia; order Flavobacteriales; family Weeksellaceae; genus Chryseobacterium; species Chryseobacterium sp. Y16C. Next base: position 3,438,554 of record NZ_CP092711.1, on the reverse strand, counting down.
TGTGAACAAAAGTGCGTTTGATACCTCCATTGTGGGGAGCGATATTTATTTGGGATTTGACTGCCTGTTGAACCTCGAAAGCGAACTGGCGCAGCTTATCCCCGAAGAACGGAAACGTAACGGGGAATATTTGAGTTTGGAAAACTTTAATTTGCGAACGGGTGCAGGATTGGAGCAGATTATAATCCTTATACGTTGCGGTGCGTTCCGCTTTTTGGGAGCAGGTAAAAAAGAATTGCTTTGGGAGGCTCATTTGCTACTGAACAAAAGCAGGGCTGCCCATAATACGCAGGTTGGTCAACTGTTTTTTAATAGTGCCGAAAAGCCGCAATTGCCCGTGTTCGTAACGGATGACTTAGAAAATCTGTATGATGAAATTGAGCTAATGGGGTTTCCTGTTTCGGGTAGTATTTTTGACCTTGCCAAGTCCGATTATCGGGGGAATGCTTCGGCAAAAACATTAGCTTCCTTTCGTGGGCAGGTTGTCAGGGTTGTTGCCCATTTGGTAACACACAAAACGGTGCGGACAAAGACCGGAACAATTATGAAATTCGGTACTTTCATAGATATAGACGGAGACTTTATAGACACGATACACTTTCCGCAAAGCCTGCATAAATCCCCGCTCCGTGGGAAAGGGTTATATCTTATCGAGGGCAAAGTTGTTGTTGATTACGGATGTCCGGCAATAGAGGTACATCGTTGTGCCATGATGCCAATCAAACCCGACCCACGAAGTGTTTAAACTTTAGTGCTGGTATAGTTCTGCTCCAAAATCGCCAGAATATCACTTTCCTTATAAATTATCTTACCACCTATCTGAATGAATGGTAGGATATTGTCATCCCGGTATTGTTGCAATGTGCGCTTGCTGATATGTAACAGCTTGCACAGGTCTTCGCCCGATAAATAAACTTCTCCGTTCATTACAGGACGGTAGTTTTTTAGTATCAGTTCCAAGCGGTTGCGCAATTCCTCAAACTTGCTTTTATAGTAGGCGATTTCCTCTGCATCGCTATCAAAAAGTTCCATACTCATTTGTTTTCGGTTTCAGCATCGGAAGCAAGCAAATGCTGTACGTCCGAGAATTTGTAATAATTCTTCCGGTTCAATTTTGAAAAAGGCAATAGCCCTTTGTCTTTATAGGATTGCAGGGTGCGTTTGGAAATGCCGAGCATTAGGCACACCTCCTGATTATCGAGCCAACGTTCTTCATTAAAAATGCCTATATAGGCTTCGCTTGCGTTGGTGGCAAGCTGTAACAGTTCGTCCAGTTCTGCGGTCATTTCCTTTAGAACAGACTTCGGTATCGCAATTACTTCCATATTCCTTTCCTCACTTTTTTCACGTCAGAAATGGAAATTAGGAAAGGTATTAAGGCGTATCTTATTTGGGTGTGTGTTTGGCTTTGAGTGGTAAGGTTTGGCGCAAAAGAAAACGGTACAAGCCTGTATAGACCTGTACCGTTATAAGATTGTATGTTTATTTCTTTATTGTGGTTTCTGAACCTCTATGTTTTTGGCAGCTATTTCCTTTTTCTCACGGGAATACACCCATAAGGATAACAGCCCGAAAATAATTAAGGCATACGCCACCCATTTGCCAACTTTTTCGACAAATTTAATGGCTACTTTTTTTTCATAACTGGAAAACCCCTCTGCTCCGGTGGGGCTACGCCTGTAAAATCTCCTGCGGTTAATCCAATAACGCAAACCTAAGCCTGCTACCAAAAATATTATTCCTATAACTAATGATGATGCCATAATTCTACCGTTTAAAATTTAGTACAATATCCGCTCCGCTATAAACAAAAATACAATTTATAAATATCGGGTGCATGAAGAAAACTACCCAACTTGGGTAAACTTTTTTGTTTTTAATGCTTTTAATTTCTCGTGCATATCTGCCCAATATGCCTGCCGTTCTTTGTCGCTTTCTACGGGCGGGTTGTGCTGGTATGTTTTGTACCAACCTGCCTGCCGAATGGCTTTATTAAGGTCTGTAACCTCAATCCATTGCCCTTTGTTATTTCTTATTTTCATTGTCTTTGATTTTTTGATTAAGTATTGCTTGTGCTTTTCGTTGTGCTTTCTTCTCTTTTATTTCATAGCCTACGCTTAGATACCAGCGTATCATCGCCGATTTATCAGGATTGCGTACCTGAAATTTATAGGCTCCGTACTTTCTTAGGTCAATCATTACCGTTTTAGAAGTACCTACCACGTCAGGAATGATTTTACCTTTTTCAATGGCACTGTACACGCTGGTGGCATATACCATTTTCCTGAAAGCGAAGTCCATAACCGTCTCATAGGACTTCAATAAATGATTGTTGTATTTGTCGTTTCTACGTTTCATCGTTTTATTATTATTTGTTTAACCTATATGAGCGGTCTTCCTGAATTGTTCTATATGTGCCTCAACATCGTTTAAAGTCTTACACCCGGACAATTCTTTTGATAACCGTTCTATTTCTTCAATCCGTATCAATGCCGAAAAACTGTACTCCCATACCTTACCCTCAACTTTTAGTAGCATCCTATATGGTTTCGTCATATTTCTACGCAACTGTTGAGCCTTTAAAGCGTAGTCGGTATTTTCGGTTGCCCTGTACATTTCGTTAAGCTGTTCCATGCGCCTAAACCTCCCATATCTGATTAGCGGCGATTTGGCTTTTCTGCGCTTCGGCTTTGTACGATACCGTAGGTCTTCCCAAAAATCATCAGGAGTATAACTTGGGTGTTCCTTGCTAAGAATATCGTAGGCAAATAGCGGCTCTTTCTTGTATAGCCGTCTTGCCTTTCGCATCCTGCGAATAGAAGCCAGTCTTTCAGGTGTGTACGGTTTTCCCATTGCTTTTGGATTATTAAGGCAACCGTCATTGCAGACGGTCGTCTGTGGTTTTTATTCCCAATCTTCTTTAAGGGGTTTTGGGTTTGGTTGTATCAACTCCATGTTATCCCATACATGGTTGAAAATTTCCTTTATATCCTTGTCGGAAAGTTTTTGCAATATGATTGCGTGTCGGTAATCGTTATATATTTCTATTTCACGATTTGGAAAACTGCCTGTTGCAATTTTACATGCGCTTCTCCCGCTTCTTATACATAGATGCAGTGTGTTATCGCTCCAACCCTCATAGCCGATTATAAGCGTTTCATCTAAAGGAACCGCACCGGGTAAAGCCTTGTTAACGGTAGGGTCTGTAAAAGTCAACTTTGCAAGGCGGTTGCAATAGGGCATACCCTCGTGTTCTGCCATCATTTTGGCAAACAATACCTGCTCAATAGCACCTTTAGGGTTTTCTATACCAAATAGCAGGGTTTCAATGCTGAATGAGATTTTATTTTTCATGTCTTATTTGTTTATGTCTGTTACAATCATTTTTTCATGTCCAAAAAGCAGGTGTATTGCCTCTTTTAACTTGCTGCCGCAATTTTCCCTCTCTGCATATTCTATCAGGCAGTTTGTAAGGAATATCGCATTGTAGCCGTCAAAAAGCTGGTCGGAAAATACCCGCAAGCTGCGGTGTAGCATTACGTTGTACCGCTTTAATATCTGTTCGGTATTGCCTACTAAGCCAAACCAAAAATCTGCGGTTATCAGGGTCTTGTCTGCCCAAATACTGCGCATATATTCCTCCTGCGCTCTGAAACGTTCCGTTTCCTCTTGTACAAAAACGGTCAATTCTTTTAGGGTGTCGGGGAATAGCTTTGCCAGCAAATACGCCCGTTCTACGTTGTTCATTTCTTTTAATGCTCTCATTGTATTGATTTTTTTAAAGGCGACCACCATTGCAGGCAGTCGCCTTTGGTTAATTAATTAAGTTGAAATACGTCTGCTCCGATTTTCTCGAATGAGGTACACAGGTCAAAGGCTTTTTGGGTCTTTAGCTGTGCAGTACCACCCATTACAATGCTTTGTAATTTGGCTTCATCGTCTTTGTAGTTTCTTACATTCTGAAAGTAGCCTGTAACAGCATTGTACGCCCCGAACAATGTGCCTTTAGTGGTGTTCATCTGTTGCGTGTCGCTGGTCATAGCGTATGCCAAGGCATCATCTACGATATTTTTAAACACGGTAGAAACATCATCTTCAGCACCCTTTTTAATTAGGTCAAGCGTTTCCTTATTTGGGCAAAGCGCAAGCTGTATCAGCTTTCTAACTTCCCTGTCCGATACCTGAACTTTTGCCCATTGGTTGAAAATGCCCTCTAACTGATTGCTTAGGGTGTTCGCTAATCCCATTACCTTGTGAGCGTTGTCAAGGCGTTGTTTTGCGCCTGCTGTGTGCTTAATGCGTACCACATTGCTCATGGTGCGGAGTGATGCGTTTAAGGTGTTTTGGCAAACGATGCGAATAGGTGTAAACGCTGCGGTAATACTTCCGCTACCGTCATGCGAAGTAGTCAAGAAAATGTATTTTTCGGTTACATCATCCCCGTTGCCTACACGGATATAGTCAGGCAGCTTTGCAGTAATGAAAATACGTTCGCCCTGTCCTAATGCTCCTGCTGTCTCGTATAAGATACCATCACCACCGCCTACGATTGCATCAAAGAAATTAAAGGCTTCCCGGTTCTGTACGATATGGTAGTCTTTGCCCACTACGCCTAATACTGCATTGTTATCGGTTCTGATATTGGCGAAGTAGTTAGGTACGTGTAACTGGCTGTCTGCTATCTCGATGCCCTGTGCGGTTTCGATGATGTTTGAGCCTGTGGTAAACAACGGACTTTTTACGACCTCATAGTCAAGCCCTGCATGTTTGATGGCTTCCGCACTTGTTGGGTATTCCTCGATGATTTGCCCTAAGTTGTGCCATGCTTTTTCCTTTACGCTAAAGAATGAATAACGTCCGGTTCTGCTGTTGAAATTAAGATTGTGTGCCATGATTTTTTACTTTTTTAGTGATTGTTTGAATTGAATTTTTTTGAGATTTATTCGGTATGGTGGGGAGGTGCTGTTTCGTTTCGTTACCTTTTCCAATGCTGTTAATCTTCATACCTGACATTTTTTTTATTCGTTTAAGGAGCCGGAGTATGCTATGTTTCGTTTCACGAGCAGTTGAGGTTAGTGTTTAGGAGGCACAAGGTTTTGGGAAAAAATACTTACCCAACGGGTGGAGATTTTTTTTCAAACTTGCATGACCTTTTGCCTCCGTTAAGAACACGTCCAACCTTTGCTCTTGACAACGGGACAAAACGCATACAGGCTCATTGGGTAAAAAAAATGCGTGGAAGTAATGAAGATTGCATTGGTAAAAGGTTCTAAATGGGATTGAAATTTCATTCCCATCACATTGGATTTCTAAACTCCATTTTTAGATGTGCGTGGCTTTGGAAGCCACTTGGATTTTGGAAAATAATAGCGGAGATAAACCCAAAACAAAGGGCATAAAAAAAGCAGGATTATTAAATCCTGCTCTTGGTTAAATGATAAAGCTGCAAACGTTACACGGCATATTCCAACTCCTGTTCATCAACAATTACTTTGACATTGGTAACTGTTTCCTCCTGCGTAGCAGCCTCCGCTTGCATGGCAACAAATGCGTTTTCCATAGCTGCAAATTTTGGAGAAACCAAATCCATATCCTTACTGATTTTTTGGCTGGTGATTTTAGCGTAAATCTGCGTGGTGGTAATATGCTTGTGTCCCATCATTTTGCTAAGGCTTTCAAGAGGTACACCCTCGGTTAAGAACATCGTAGCAAATGTATGACGGGCTGTGTGGAACGATATTTTTTGTTCGGTAACAATACCTGCTTCCTCCATAAGTTTTCTTACGTGGACATTACAGGTTGAATTGGATGGAACGGGAAATATAAAATCGTTACGGGTAACACCTCTGTACTTTTCAATGATGCGTTTAGGGATTTCCATAAGCCGGACATTGGAAGCAACGTCGGATTTTTTCCTCCGGCTAATAATCCATTGATGCCCGTCAAAGAAATTTTGAATATTACTCCATTTCAGCTTTTTAATATCAATATAGGAAAGTCCTGTGAAGCAACTGAAAATAAAGAGGTCTTTTACAAGTTCATATTTACTTTTAGACGGCTTTAAAAGCATGAGCTTTTCTACATCCTCTTTTAAGAGATAGCTACGGTCGGTTTCCTCCATGCTGATTTCGTAATCCTCAAAAGGATTATCACGTATCAGCTTACATTTGACCGCCAGTTTAGCCAATGCGATAACTGGCATTGTATAAACCCAAACCGTATTATGGGTACATTCCTTGTCTATCCTCAAAAAGAAGTCAAACTCACGGATAAAGTCAGACTTCAATTCCCGGAAAGCCATATCCTCCCGATGGTAGCGTAGTTTGATGAACTCCGTAAGGTGTTCGTAAACTTTTTTGTACTTGGCGTATGTGCTTGCCGACCTTTCGCCTTTCTCCACCATTTTTTCAAAATCCTTGTTCTCTTGTTTGAAGACCTTTAGGATAGCGTCATCCATTACCCCGACACCGAGAAACGTTAGCTTTACCTTATCGGCGGTAGCAAAGCCCTCGTCTTTCATCATGTCCTCGTAAATCTTATCTATACGTGTCCGTATTTTATCCAGCTTGCCATTCAGGGTTACAGCCTGATTGCTCCTGCCTAACACACGTCCATACTTCAAATCCCAATGGTCGGGGTGAATTTCCAGCTTGGTGCTGAATGATGCAGGGGTTCCATCAATGGTGATGCGCCCCATAATTGCAACTGCGCCGTTCTTCTTCGGCTCGTTTTTCTTTAGATAGAAAAGCAGCTTAAACGTTGACCTTTTCGCCTGTTCCATAACTCAATTGTTTAATGTTTAAAATTAAATTTCAATGAGTTACAAGGAAAGATGAAAAGAAGTGCAAAAGACTGAAATATAATCAGTTATATTAGGGTTGGTTAGGGTGTAACCAGTAACGATTTAGTAACCTAACCTTGTCTTTTCAAGCCCAAAAACCTAAGTACAGAGACTTCCAATTTTAGACCCACGTGTTATAAACCACTGTTTTTTAGCGAACTTCGCCGTTTTGCTTATTTTTACTTTTTGTCGTTATTTTTTACATAAAAAACTCAAAAATGTCACAAAAATTTCAAGAAATCATAGATTCCGAAAGACCTGTTCTCATTGACTTTTTTGCAACCTGGTGTCAACCCTGCAAAGTACAGTCTTCAGTGTTGAATACAGTAAAAGAGAATGTCGGTGAAGGAGCAAGAATCATAAAGGTGGATGTGGATCAATATCCTGCTCTTGCGGCTCAATACGGAGTTCGTGGCGTTCCGACATTAGCGATCTTCAAAAAAGGAGAAATGCTTTGGAAAGAAAGCGGCGTGCATGACGTTAATACTTTAACACAACTTTTAAAAGAACATGCATAAAACTGTGAAAAAATTACAGTTTTTTTATTTTGAGTTCCCATAGATTCCACTGACAAACTAGAACAACTCTGTTTCAAATCTATGGGAACTTTTAAAAATTATTTTAAGGACAGTGTTTCTCATACTCCTTTATGATTCCAATATAAATTTCTGCCTGTCTACTTTGTATTTTATTAGCAACAACATGAAACAACTTTCTAAATTGCTCTCTATCTTTCCTTAATTCCTTTTCTGTGCTTTTATATATTTCCTGATACTCTTTCTGCAAAGTTTTATCAAGCTGCTTATCCTGCATCATTTCTTTATCAAATACATCTAAGTACTGATTAAAAGGAGAGCAACCTTTACTTACAGTCCTAAATGCATCGACGATATTCGCAATAGACGATCCCATTTTAGAATTAAATTGACTTTTGGTTTTTACAGCTAAAACAGCAAATGAATCATCACTGTTTTTAATATAAAAATTGGAATGGGTATAGTAACAAGCATACAAACCTATACACTCAAAGACATTTGAACTGTAGAGCTTAATTTTACCATCATACAGCAAAAATTCAAAAGTATCTGCCGTATCGTCGGAAAGGTTCCCTTTCTTATCAACCGTTTTTACTTTAATCTTTTCCTGAATATTTACAATGTCCTCGCCGTTATAGTAAATGACTTTTTTGACATCTTTAGAGCTAATTTCATGTTTTTTTTGATCTTCTAAAGTCTTATACTGAAAACCGGAAATTCTGTTATTCAGTATAATTTGTCCGAGATTAATTGTTTTAGTTACTGTACCAAAAAGATGTGCTTTAAAAGAAGTCCCGTCTTCCAATTGAAATTCTACAAGATCATTTTGTTCATTAGCGTCTTTTTCCTGCGCACTCATCACTAAACTCAAAATGCACAAAAGTGTAAAAAATATTTTTTTCATCATATAATTGATATTTTATCCTCTAAAATATAAAAATTCACAATTAGTACGAGAAAAATATAAAATCATTAAAAAAAAGCATTTCACCATCAATCTTTTTCACTTTAATCTAATATTTCAAAAGAATCACGATCATTTAAAAACTGAAAATGATTTCTAAAATCCTTTAATTCTTTTATATTTAAATCAGCAGAAACAATATTTCCTTGTTTTTGAGTAATTTCTTTTCCGTCTGCAAAAAAACAATGTGAGCTTTCCTGATACAACAGATTATTGCCATCTGTTCCGATTCGGTTTAATCCAAAGACAAAAGATAAGTTCTCAATTGCTCTTGCTTTCAGTAAATGTTCCCAGGCTCCGACTCTTTTTTCAGGCCAGTTAGCAACATATAAAATGGCATCGTAATCATTGTTATTTCTTGCAAAAACAGGAAAACGGAGGTCATAACAAACCTGCAACAGAATCCTGAAACCTTTGTAGTTCACAATTACCCGTTCTTTTCCCGGAGTATACACTTTATCTTCACCTGAAAAAGAAAATAAATGCCTTTTATCATAGAAACCAACCTGAGAATCCGGCTGCACAAAATACATCCTGTTGTAAAATTTCCCACCATCTTCCACAGGAGCGCTACCACAAAAAGCGGCATTTTTTTCTTCAGACATTTTCTTTAAAAATTCTAAAGACTCCTGATTTCGGTCTGAAACTTCAGATGCATCCATACAAAATCCCGACGAAAACATTTCCGGAAGAAGAAATATATCTGCTTCCTGATTTTGCAATTCTCTTTCTATAAGTTCAAAATTTGCTGTTTTATTTTTCCAGATGATATCTAAATTCAGTCCTGTAATCTTCATAAACTTTGTTAAAAAACTTCAATAAAAATACGATTTTCCAATGATTTCGGTTCTATTTTTGATACGGATTGTTTTTAATAATACTATAAAATTGTAAAATTTATGAAGAAATTGGTTTTTATGTTCACGTTGGTTTTTGCAGGAGCAACAGCCAATGCACAGGCATGGACAGGAAAAGGAGATCAGAAAATCAACGCGGGATTGAGCGCTTGGGGATATGGAACAGGGATTACCGGGACTTATGATTACGGTTTAAATAATTTAATCTCGATAGGAGCCGGTCTGAATGGTTATTTTGATAATTATAAGGATAATGACAGCGATAATAATGTTTTTATCTTTGGAAGACTAAATTTCCATTTAAAAGAAGCTTTACAGTTGCCTGAGAAATTAGATATCTATCCGGGTGTTGATGTTGGAGTGTTAGGGAAAGATTTCGGAATCGGGGCTCACATTGGTGCAAGATACTTTTTCACTGAAAGAATCGGAGTTTTTGCAGAAGTCGGAAACAATGGCAGCCTTGGAGTTTCCATTAATTTGTAAGAAATCATCTTATTATATGACAAAGCTTCTCGTTTCGGGGAGCTTTTTTATTTGGCATAGTTTTGATAATTGTTACCTTTGCAAATTAAACATAAAAAGCATTAATGGAAATAGCAATCAAACTGTTTCAATTTATATTGAGCATTTCTATCTTGGTAATCCTTCACGAACTTGGGCATTTCTTACCTGCAAAATGGTTTAAGACCAAAGTTGAAAAATTCTATCTATTCTTCGATCCGTGGTTCTCTATCGCAAAGAAAAAAATTGGTGAAACCGAATATGGTATCGGCTGGCTTCCTTTCGGAGGATATGTAAAGATTGCCGGAATGGTAGACGAAAGCATGGATACTGAGCAACTGAAGCAACCTGCACAGCCTTGGGAATTCAGAGCAAAACCAGCTTGGCAAAGATTGATTATCATGTTGGGAGGAGTTACAGTAAACTTCTTCTTAGCCTGGATTATTTACGGATGTCTGTCTTTCTTCAACGGAGAAACGACTTTTGACACCACGAAGGTTGATACTCCTATGCACTATACCAATGTTGCAAAAGCAATGGGCTTCAAGGATGGTGATAAGATCTTAAAAGTAGACGGAAAAACTCAGAATAATTTAGATAAACTATCTCTGGATATTTTGTTAAGTGACCAGGTTACTGTTTTAAGAGACGGCAAAGAAACCACTTTTAACACCAATGACGATGGAAAAGCTCTCGCTTTTAAAGATGAAAACCCTAAAGGATTCCTTACACCACGATATGCCGCTGTTATTGACACGATTATCAATCCTAAAACAGCAGAAGCAGGTTTAAAAGTTGGTGATCAGGTAGTTTCTGCAAACGGACAAAAAATCAATTATTATGATGAATTTCAGGCTGCTGTTGGAAAAAGCGCAGGAAAGCCGATTAATATCGAAGTTCTAAGAAACGGAAGTGTTCAACCTTTAAGTATTCCTGTCTCAAAAGAAGGAACAATCGGTATTGCCTCTTATAAGCAATTGGAAAAATATGCACGTACTCAACACTTCACATTTGGGCAATCTATTGGAAGAGGTTTTACAAGAAGTATTGAGAGTTTGACTTACCAGGTTAAACAATTCAAATTAATCTTCAACAAAAAAGTACAGGGGTATAAAAAAGTAGGAGGTCCACTCGCTATTATTAAAAATATGCCTGTTGACCAATCGAAAGACGGAAGCGTTTCTATTAACTGGACTGCTTTCTGGAGTTTCACGGCAATGTTCTCCGTTTGGTTGGCATTTTTGAACTTAATTCCAATTCCAGGATTGGATGGAGGACACGTTATTTTCACATTATATGAAATGATTGTTGGAAAACCTGTTCCTCAAAAAGTATTGGAAAACGCACAAATGGTAGGCGTTATCTTCCTGTTAGGATTGATGTTACTGATTTTTGGAAGTGATATTTTCAAAGCCTTAACCGGAAGCTTATAATATTTTTAAAAATTTTTAATAAAATATTTGTAGGGTATAAATATTCGTCCTATATTTGCACCACTTAAAACAAAGGACATTCCTCCTTAGCTCAGTTGGTTAGAGCATCTGACTGTTAATCAGAGGGTCGCTGGTTCGAGCCCAGCAGGAGGAGCAAAAAGACTTACAGAAATGTAGGTCTTTTTTATGCTTCTTTTTTAAATCCTTATGTTAACTTAATTTATTGAAAAATAATCAAATAGCCTTTAAAACCCCATGAGCAAAGGAATTTTTTCAATATTTTTGAAATAAAAATTTGTGTAATCGTAATATTCCTATTATATTTGCACCACTAAAACAAAGGAACATTCCTCCTTAGCTCAGTTGGTTAGAGCATCTGACTGTTAATCAGAGGGTCGCTGGTTCGAGCCCAGCAGGAGGAGCAAAAAGACTTACATTTCTGTAAGTCTTTTTTATTTTAACTGCAAAAACATTCATCACATATTCTGGAAAGAAATTAACTATTTTACATAACCTTCATTACTCCCTCCATCTCCTTAATTCGTTTTTATACTTCTGAATATTTTATATTGAGTATCTACAACTGACTGATTAAATCCGTGCGCCGCTTTAGGCAATAAGAAGTATTCTTTTTTAGGAGCCTTCAGAGCATCGAAATACTTTTTGGACATTTCTTTAGGAGTCAGGATATCTTCTTCACCCTGAATAAGGTAAACAGGAATTTTAAAATTTAAATTATCCTTCATCATGTCGATAGAAACTCCCATCGATTGTACGCCCAATTTCTGATCACCAACAAAATTGACAAACGAGTAATCGTCACCATCTTCTCTATTTTTATTATCCTTTTCATTGTTATATTCCGGAGCCAGAGCAAACCAATTTTGCGGAGCGGGAGTAGAATTTGCCTTTTCATATTTTTTGATTACCCTATAAAGCATTCCTGTATTTTTGCACTGGAATAAGGAGGCTTACCAATTGTGTTTAATATTTGTAAGGCATCACTATCCTTTCTGTTCTCTGCCATTTTGTAAAGCTTTGAATATCTTTCTGTACTAAAATTAGGATTTACGATTTGAGAATGCCCCACATACGCGTAAAAAAGCTCAGGAGCTTTGGTGGCTATTTTTACTCCAAGAGCAGACCCCCAAGATGTGCCGGAAAGAATAATTTTTTTCTTTCCAAGGTGTTGTAAAAGATATCGGGAAAGCACAATGCCATCGCTAGTCATTTGCTCCAGAGTGAGCGGATTGTTTTTTAAATATTCCGGTGTCAACTCTTCAGGAGGATTATTGTGTCCGTATGTCCTTCCGGAACCGCGCTGGTCCCATTGAACAATGATAAAATCTTTTTCGAGAGCTTTATACAAAACATCAATATAGGGAGTAATGGGACTACCAGGTCCTCCGTGCAGAAACAGAATAACAGGCTTGGAAGGATTTCCGTTAATGGTTACCCATTGTTCAATACCATTGATAGGAACATATTGCTCTTCATGAATCTGACGAGTAGGAATTGTATTATTTAGATTATCTGTTGTTTGTGCAGAGGCCCAGAATGGAAGCAGGAATGAAAATAGGAAAATAGTTAATTTAATGTTCATAAAATGATCAAGGTTAAAGGTTTTAAACAGTTCAAATGTATGGATTTAATTAAAGACAATGTCAGAATTGTTTTAAATTAAGTATTAATAAAACTTGATTGCCAATCAGACACACACATTGATCCGAACCCTGCAAAAAAGATCTACAAAAATATAGGTCTTTTATTCCTTCAAAGAAAGCTTCTTCCTTCCACAATATTAATACCGTTATTTTCGTTAACTTTGCAGTTTTATAAATCCAACCGCAAAACCTTTTAAACACTTTGCAAAGCAGCACGGTTTTTGATTATGCTAAATGCTTGAAAAACAAATGATGTTAACGAACAATTTTAAATATTATCTCTCTTATTTTTCCATTATTCTTTTCGGCTTTTTACAGGCTCAAAACTCTGCCAGCGGAAGGATTATTGATGAAAAAACCAATGCTCCTGTTACAGGCGTAGCTATATTTATAAATGACAACAACACTCCTTATACGACTACATCTTCCGGAAACTTCAGTATACAGTCTGACACCATCATTTACAAGCTTAAATTTCAAAAAAAGAATTACGTTGTAGAAAGCATCAACATTAGTCCTGAAAGTTTTCAGGATTTGATCATCAAGATGTCTGCAGAAAAAGTAAGCAATATTGAAGCGGTAGTGATTCACAATGAACGTCCAAAATTCAAAAATAAAAAAGAAAACCCGGCTTATGCCATCATGCAGAAAGTCTGGGAAAGAAAACGAAACAATGGTTTAGATAAATTTGACACCTACACCTATAAAGAATATGAAAAAATTCAGTTTGACGCCAATAATCTGGACAGCGCATTCATGAAGAGAAAAATCTTCAATAAACTTGAATTCATTTTCGATTATAAAGATTCTACCGCAAGCGGAAAGATCGGACTTCCCGTTTTCCTGAATGAAGCCATCTATGAAAACTATGGGGAAAACAAACCTTCGAAAAGAACTAAAAGACTTCTAGTTGCCCAAAAAACTTCCGGATTTCAGGACAATCAAATTATTACTTTAACTGCGAAAAACCTGTATCGTGATATTAACATTTATGACAATACCTTAAATTATTTCGACATTGGATTTCCAAGTCCAGCCGGAGAAACAGGCTTCAGTACCTATGATTATAATCTGGTTGACACCATTTCCATTCGCGGAGAAAAAGCTTTTAAAATCCGTTATCAACCCAAAAGAACTGAAGTTTTAGCATTTCAGGGGTATCTCTATATCGATACAGACAGCTATGCCGTTTTAGGGGCAATTTTAAAATCCACACAGAAAATCAATGTCAATTTCATCAACGGAATTTCTACAGAACTAGAATATGACAATCCCGACGAAAACACATTTTTACCCAGAAAATTTGTTACGGAAATCGAAATGACTCCTTTTTCCAAAAAGAAAACCTCCAAAAGTATCATCGCCAAAAGGTCTGTTGATTATTCGGAATATCAGTTCAATAAGCCTCTCGAAGACAATATTTTTAAAAGAAAAGAGGAAGAATATGATGATAAATTTGTTGATAAAGATGATGCTTATTGGTTAAAAGCAAGACCGGATTCGTTATCAAAAAGCGAACAGGGAATTTACGACATGCTGGACAAGCTTCAGCAAACCCCGAAATTCAACCGAATTGTAAAGCTGTACGAAACTTTAGGCTCAGGATATTATAATATTGTCAAAGGAATAGATTTAGGCCCTATTTTCTCTATTTACGGAAAGAATGAAGTGGAAGGCGATCGAATTCGATTGGGAGCAAGAACGTATTTCACCAGAAATGATCCTTGGAGAGTTCAGTTTTACACCGCTTACGGGTTTAAAGACCAGCAGGTAAAATATGGAGCTGAAGCAAGATTCATGTTCAATAGAGTGAACAGATTCACCATTGGAGCAGGAACAAGAAGAGACATTTTACAATTGGGAGTTCAGCTTACCAACGATGATGGAATTATGGCAAGAACCTTCGCCTCTTCAACCCTTTTTGCGAGAGGGGAAAACGCTTCATTAAGCTCCGTAAATCAAACCAATGTTTTCACCGCCATCGAACCCTGGAAAAATTTCCAAATCAGACTGGACGGAACGATGCAGAGCATTAAATCAGCTAATCCATCAGAATTCAATTTAATGTATTATAAAGACGGAAATCTGAGACAAACAACCAATGACTCGCATATCACACTAAGCTTAATCGCAAGACCGGGCGCTAAATTCTCGCAAACCGGTATTGACAGATATGAACACGGAACATTGGCACCAACGATCGTTTTAAAATATACAAGAGGAATAGAAGGCTTATTCGGTTCTGACTTTAACTACAATAAGCTACAATTCATGTTCTATAAACCTATCCTGATCGGAAGCTGGGGTAAATTATTGTTGAATTTTGAAGCCGGAAAAAACTTCGATACCGTTCCTTTGGCTTTACAAAACGTGATTCCAGGAAACCAGTCTTACAGTTTAGCACAAAATACTTTTGCACAGCTTAATTATTATGAGTTTGTAGCAGATACTTATACAACACTTCATTTAGAGCATCATTTCAACGGTAAAATCCTTTCTTACATTCCTTTGATCAAAAAATTAAAATTAAGAGAAATTGCATTTATCAGAGGAGCTTACGGAACTTTAAGCGATGCTTCGAAAGCAATTAACGTTGCAGGATTCAAATATTCAGCACCTAGCGAACATATTTACTATGAATATGGGGTAGGAATTGAAAACATCGGTTTTGGAAATCTTAGGATCTTCAGAGTAGATTTCAACTGGAGAGGAAATTATCTGGATAGACCGGACATCTCAACATTCGGCATTAAAGCAGGTTTCCAGGTTGGATTTTAAAAATACAAATCTCCTTCAAATTGAAGGAGATTTTTTTATTAAGATGCTACCGGATAATCTTTACAGCGTTGCAATAAGCCACAATATATACAATTACAAAAGAAGATCTTTCCCTTCGGAAGACTGCAATAAATAATAGATTTACTTTAATCAGTACCTACTCTATTTTCTTTTGACCTCCGTAATTCATTTTTATTTGAACATCTCAAGTATATAAAGAATCACCTACAAACGTAGGTTAAAACTATAACTTAAAAAACACAAAAAATCCTCAGCAAATTGCTGAGGATTTTATTTTTATGAAACGCTTATATTATGCGTTTGCTTCTACAGATACAAAAGATCTGTTGTTTGCTTTCTTAGTGAAAACTACTTTACCGTCTACTAAAGCGAACAAAGTGTGGTCTTTACCGATCCCTACGTTTGCACCTGGGTGGTGTTGAGTACCTCTTTGTCTAACAATAATATTTCCAGCAATAGCTTCCTGACCTCCGAAAATCTTTACACCTAATCTTTTAGAGTGAGATTCTCTACCGTTTTTGGAACTACCAACTCCTTTCTTATGTGCCATTTTATTTTAAGGTTTTGTGTGGTTTAACAATTATTCTGCGCTAACCTCCTCAGTCTTAGGAGCTTTTTTAGCTTTAGTTTCTTTCTTAGCTCCGTCAAACCCTGTAATACCAGTGATTTTGATCTGAGTTAATGACTGTCTGTGACCATTTTTCACTTTGTAACCTTTTCTTCTTTTCTTTTTGAAAACGATTACTTTATCAGCTTTTACATGATCTAGGATCTCTGCTTCTACAGTGATTCCGCTTACAGCTGGGGCGCCTACAGTGATTGCTCCGTTTACAGTAAGAAGTACTTTATCGAAAGATACTTTACCTCCTTTATCTCCTGCTAAACGGTTCACAAACAATTTTTGGTCTTGCTCAACTTTGTATTGAAGCCCTGCTATTTCTACAATTGCAAACATTGTTTATAAATTTTTAGTTATTTCGAGGTGCAAATATAAGAAATATTTTCTAATCCGCTCAAATCCAATCCAATCTTTTTTTAAATAATTTTTTAACTATGTTTTGAATAATTTTTCACAATAAAGTGATAATATTTTTCGTTTAAATTAATAACTTCGTTTACACCAAATATTTAATATATATGAAAAGAAACTTCCACTTCCCAATAGTATTGGGAGCAATTGCTGTATTCTCATTATCAGCATGTAACAACGACACTCTGGAAACTCCTGTTCAACAGGAACAACAAACAGAAAACTTAAAGATCGACCAACCGAACGAACTGGAAAAAGTTTGTTATTATGTAGATCAATACTGGAGTTCCTCATCTGTTTTATTGACGTCTCTGCAAAACTCTACAGACACCAATTTCATGAATTCTCAGATGACAAAAATTGCAAGTATGTGGGGAAGAAGCAATCCTACTTTAAGATTCGTTAATGATCCTTCGAATTTTAATTCCACTTACAATGCGATTTCTTATTCGACAGGGAAAATCTATTACGGATATGCTATTTATTATGATGCGAAATCGAAAGGCGGAGACATTGTGAATGCAATGATTTTGGCCCATGAATATGGCCATCAATTGCAGTACATATTCGGATTGCCTTCTGTAAGTGAGTCTACTGCAAGACCAAACGAACTGGAAGCTGATGGTTTTGCCGGATATTATTTAAGAAGACCCAACGGCTACAATCAGACCAGTTTTACACAAATTGCAGCAGCTTATGAATTTGCACAAAGCATCGGAGATTATCAAACAACTAGCGCGGGACATCACGGAACTCCAGCACAAAGAAGATCTGCGGTTCGTTTGGGATTCTTGCTGGGACAGTATGATCTTTCCGCTTCTGATTTTGATTATAACTTCTTTTATTATTATCAGGGCGTTTTGAACGGAACTTATAAAATGGCAAAAAACTCTCAATATCCGGAGCTCGATAATTATATGAAGCAATATCTGGAGGAGTTGAAACAAATTCAGAATGGAGAAATCTCCGCAGAAGAATTTAAAAATTTAAAGTAATATCCTTTTTTGAAATATCTTTCTTAAGAGGCAGGCATTGTTCCTGTCTCTTTTTCTTTGTCAAAAAAATTCATAAAGTTTATTTACTTTTGAGCTCAGATTAAATCATCATGAACAGAGACCTTTATATAGATTTCGCAAAAGGATTGGCGACACTTTCCATCATCTTCATTCATACCGCCTTTTGGTCCGGTCAGTTTTATATTGCCCCGGAAGTGAGAGTTTTCTCATTGGTTTTTGATGTCGCTTTATTTTATGCTTTAAGTGGGATCACCTCTGGTTCAAACATAGAAAAAACATTTTACAGGCTTTTGAAGCTACAGATCACTTATATGATCTTTGTAACACTGCTTTTCTTTTTAGATTATCTCTTCAAAGTTTTCGGGCTCGCTTTTTTCTCCCTCGAATGGCTTCATAACTTCTACTCTACTTTCGGATCTAAGTACGCTACAATAGACATTTCAACACAACCTCAATGGCAGAATCTTGGAAACTGGTATCTTCATCAATACACCAATGCGGATACATTTCCTGTCGTAATGGGAAGTTTCTGGTATCTTAAAGTTTATTTTATACTAAGCGTATTCGGTGTATTAATTTTAAAATTTTTCCCGAAACACATTAATTGGTTCATTGGAATCTGTATTGCACTGACATTAATTTTCAATATATTCCCGGACTATTATCCTTCAGGACAGGTAGGGTATGTAGCTTTTTATATGGCCGTTTTTCTGATTGCTCATCAAATGAAAGGCAAAAAAATCCCAACAAAATGGATTCCTGTACTGTACGGACTGGTGGCTTTAGCTTTAGCCTGGATGTTTTCCCATTATGGAAAGGATGTTTTCTATAAGATCAATAAAAATAAATTCCCTCCTACAATTATTTATATTATCTGGACTTTATTTTCTCTTATCACCTTATTTGTTTTTTACAACAGACTTAAAATTTCAAAAGAAAGCTTCGTTACCCATATCGGTAAAAATGCGATCTTCTTTTATTTTGCCCAGGGAATCAGCTCTTCTTTAGTGTATTTCTTAGTCGTTCCGTTAAAAGAAAATATGCCGTGGTGGATTTTAATGGTTCTTATTTATATTGTGAATGTCATTTTAGCATTCATTATTGCAGCCGGATTAAAGAAATTTGATAGTTTCGGATGGAAAATTCTGGAATTTCTTAGAAAGAAAACTGCCATTCCATCTTCCTAACAGTCAATTTGAAATAAAATAATATTCTTATTGCAAATTATTTTAATTTTACAAAAATTTTTTAAGTCATGTTTAAGCTGAAACTTCCTACCGATCCAAGGTGGGCAAATATTGCAGAAGGAAACCTTCAGGAAATTTTAACCGACCATGCCTGGTGTGAGCAAAAAGCAGCTACCAATGCGATCGGGCTTATTACCATGCTTCCGGAATATCCGGAAATTGTAACGGAACTTTTGGCCATTGCACAGGAAGAATTGGATCATTTTAATCAGGTTCATGAGATCATCAAAAAACGTGGATATACTTTCGGGCGTACCAGAAAAGATGATTATGTGAATGAACTTGTCAATTTCATCCAGAAAGGCGGCAACAGAGATGATTTGATCGTGGATAAAATGCTTTTCGCAGCCATGATTGAGGCGAGAAGCTGTGAAAGATTTAAAGTTTTAACAGAAAACATCAAAGACGAAGAATTAAAAACGTTCTATAGAGACCTAATGATTTCGGAAGCTAACCATTATACCACATTTATCGGGTTTGCAAGACAGCTTGGCGATCCTGAAAAAGTAAATCAACGTTGGGAAGAATGGCTGGAATATGAAGCTAAAATCATCCAGTCTTATGGAAACAAAGAAAGTATCCACGGATAAAAATAAATTTTGAAGAAACCGACTTTTGAAAGTATTATGAGTTATTTCCTGAAGAATTTTTTTCAGGGATTGCTTATTATTGGTCCCATCGGTCTTACGGTTTTTGTGATTTGGTATATTGTCACTTCCATCGACAATATTATCCCCTCAATTTCTAAAGAAGCTCCGGGAATCGTTTTCATATCTATATTACTGGGTACCGCATTACTAGGCTACCTGGGAAACAAATTTGTTGTAGGAAGATTTTTCGTTGATGCTATAGATCGGCTTTTAGAAAAAACTCCGGGTATAAAACATATTTATTCTCCAACAAAAGACGTGATGTCTTCATTTGTGGGAGATACTAAAAAGTTTAACGATCCGGTTTGGGTAAAAACTAACGAAAATCCTGAAATATGGAGAATAGGTTTTTTAACCCAGAAAGAAATGTCAGACGTGGATAAACACAATTATGTTGCTGTTTACCTTCCTCATTCTTATGCCATCTCCGGCTGGGTAATCGTAACTGAAGAAAAAAATATAAAACCTGTAGTAGGGATGACGGCTGCTTCTGCAATGAAATTTGCGGTAAGTGGTGGTGTTGCAGGATTCCATTCCGATGATAACATCTTTAAGGCACCGGAATAATCTCTACTCTAAATAATACTACTCGTTTCTTTTTGATACCATATTTCAATTAAAGAAACACTTTCAAATACATCGATTAAAAAGAAATAAGCTGTTGGATTTAATTATTGACTACAGCATATAAAACTTTATCGATTCTGAATATTACAAATAAAAAACAAAACTAACAATACGACTTAAATTAAAAGGATGAGCAAAGTTGCAATCATAGGAGCCGGAGTTTCCGGATTGAGTATGGCCAATTATTTAGAAAAAAATAATATCGACTACCATATCTATGAAAGAAGAACCCCAAATGATCTTAAAGGCCACGGATTTATTCTTCCGAAAGAAGGAATAGAGCACCTTTCAAGCATTATTAATATTGACGATCTCTATACAAAAGGAAGTTTTTTAAAAAAATATCTTCATTACAGCCAAAGCGGAGAAATTATTTCCGAAAAAGACCTTGATGATGTATTTGTGGTTTCCAGAAGTGCATTAATAGAAATTCTGGCTAAAGGAATTCCAGCAGAAAAGATTTCTTACGAAACGACAGTTGCCCTGAACGGATTTTCCAACGGAAAAGCAGATATTACGCTTGATGAAAATACTCCATTAGAAGCTGATATTGTAATCGCTTCGGATGGATCAAGAAGCAGAATCAGAAGAACAATTTTTCAGGATGAAACAATGAAAGCTGTTCTTGAAAATGAAGTTGTAAACATTATTGAAAACGAAGAATTAGCCAGCCAGATTGAAAGTAACTTTCTGAAGTTCCACCATGAAAACGGAGGACTTACTTTTGGAGTTTTAAAGCTTTCTTCATCAAAAATTCTTTGGTATTGCCAGTTTGATATCAGCAAGTTTTTCATCAATGAAGATTATACTCCGGATTGCATTAAGCAATTCATGCAGGATCATTTCGGAGACTGGAATCCTCTTATTTCCTCTATTATTGAAGGCTCGAGCTATGAAAATGCTCACATCTGGAGAGTCTACGAATTGGAAGAATTGAATCCTTTCTATCATGAAAATGTAGTATTCATTGGTGATTCTGCACATCCGTTGATTCCTTTTACAAGTCAGGGAGTTACCTCTGCTTTAAAAGATTCTTTCACATTGACTCAACTTCTATTAGAAGGAAATGATCTTCAAGAAACATTCAAAAAGTACGAAGAGGAAAGAAAACCGGAAATTGAGATCCATATTAAAAACGGAAGAGCATTATTGAATCAGTTTCTTTTGCCATTAAGCGAACAACCCAAAAACACTTTACCAATCTCTTACAAATAAAACATGTTTACAAATAACGATATTAATTTTGAGGCTCTGAAAAGGAAAGCCTACAACGGAAGATGGGCAACACTGGAAGACGGAATCATTCCTCTTACCGCAGCAGATCCGGATTTCAGAATGTCAAAGGAAATTGAGAACGGAATTATTGAATACATCAAAGACGGCTACCTTAGTTACGGCCCTTTTTCAGGAATTCCTGAGTTTAAAAAAAGTGTTGCAGAACATTTTAACAGCGGGAAAAACGGAAGCTTTACTCCTGAAAACGTTTTAGCAGTAAACAGTGCTGCAATGGGAATGTTTATGGTTGCCAAATACGTATTGAATCCAGGAGATGAAGCCATTATTTTTGATCCGGTTGATTTCTTATTCAAAAAAACAGTGGATGCTGTTGGCGGAAATATTAAATTATGTGCAGTCGACTCCAAAACAGGAGACATCGATTTTGAAATGCTGGTTTCTTTAATTGGTCCGAAAACCAAACTTATCAGCATTTGCAATCCGCATAATCCTGTCGGAAGAGTATATTCCAAAGAAATTTTGAAGAAAATTTCAGAAATTGCCTCGGCTCATGATCTGTGGGTAATGAGTGACGAAATATGGAGTGATATCGTATATGATAAAAAAGAGTTTAATACGTACTCTTCAGTTTCTGAAGAAGCTAAAAAGAAAAGCTTTACCGTTTTCGGATTTTCAAAATCTTTCGGAATTGCTGGATTAAGAATCGGAGCCGTTTTATGTAACGATCAGGATCTTTTGGATGATTTTACAGAAAAATCAAACTTTAATTCCACTATTGAAGGGGTTTCTACCCTATCGCAAATTGCGGCTAGTGTAGCTATCGACAGAGCAAAGCCTTGGTTTAATGATTTCCTGACGCATTTACAGCACAACAGAGATCTTGCGCACAGTATGCTAAGCAATTCGGGAATTTTAACGCCTAATTTTCCGGAAGCAACATTCGTAATTTTCCCTAAGATTGAAAACGGAATGTCGAGTGAAGCATTTGCACAGCATGTTTTACAGCAAGGAAAAGTTGCAATTGTTCCCGGCTCGGAAAGATGGTTCGGAAAAGGAGCGGAAGGACATGTCAGAATCTGCTTCTCAACGTCTCAGGAAATTCTTACGGAAGGTTTGAATAGACTGATTAATAGTTTCTAAATATATTTTTCCCACGGATATCATAAATTGCACAGATTCAAAAGTCTTTGTGATTCATGAAATCTGTGGGAATTTTTACTATTATTTTTTCGAAATTTTATATAATTTTCCACTGTCGGTTACTGCATATAGATTTCCATCCATTCCGTTCAATACATCCCGGAATCTTTCTTTTTGATCTAGAAGCAATCGCTCTTCACCAACGACTTTATTATTTTTCATTACAATTCTGTTGATATGTTCCCCACTCAGACACCCGATGAATAAATTATTTTTCCACTCCTCAATATTCCCCGTGTAGAAAGTAACTCCACTCGGTGACACCACAGGATCCCAATAATAAACAGGTTGCTCTGTCCCTGCCTTTTGCGTTGTTCCACCATTTATCTTTTCACCTGAATATTCAATTCCATAGGTGACATCGCCCCAACCGTAATTTTTTCCGGGTTGAATTAAATTAATTTCGTCTCCTCCTCTCGGTCCCATTTCCACATCCCAAAGATTTCCATTGGGATCTATCGCTAAACCTTGCGGGTTTCTGATTCCATAAGCATAGATTTCAGGTTTATATCCATCTTTTCCTATGAAAGGGTTTCCCGGTGCAGGTTTTCCTTCCTTAGTTATTTTTAATATTTTACCTAAATAATTATCTGTTCTTTGAGCATACACTCTCGTTTGTTTATCTGAACGTTCCCCTGTACTTACAAACAGATTTCCGTCTTTGTCGAAAACCAATCTGCTTCCATAATGTTTATCCCCGTCATAAGAAGGTTCTGCCCTAAAAATCACCTGTATTCCTGAAATAGTTTTCAAATCCTGAGACAGGGTACCTTTAGCAACAGACGTTAAATTCCCTTTACCAAATGGCTCAGAAAAACTAAAGTAGATAATATTATTGGATTTGAAATCCGGATCAAGAGCTACATCCAACATTCCGCCCTGTCCTTTTGAATCTACCTTTGGAAAACCTTCAATTTTTGAAATTTGTTTTCCGTCTGTAGAAACCACATTCATATACCCTGACTTTTCAGTAATCAGGAATCTTCCGTCCGGCAAATTAATAATTCCCCAGGGTCTACCTAAACTTTTAGTTAAAACCTCGAATTTATATGGCGTTTTAGTTTTTACAGCTTTTATTCTTGTCTGCCCAACGAAAGCAGGCTTGTAAGAAGTGTTAGGCTCAAGGTTTTCAGCACTTCCATCAGAATGTGTTTGCTGGGCTGTTGTTTTTTTACATGAGGAGAAAAAAATGATAACACAAAGGATTCCTGAAAGATAATTGTAGATTTTCATAATTGATATTTAAGAGGTTATAACGATGAGTGGAAAAATAATGCCATAAAAAGTTTGCATAATTAATTTTTTATTCTACATTTGTAGAAACAAATATCAAAACATAGAATATGAAAGAGATAAAACTTACAGGTTCCGAAAAAATACTCATGGAGATCTTATGGGAAAAAGAAAAGGTTTTTATGAAAGATATTTTAGAATCTTATCCTGAACCTAAGCCGGCCGCCACAACAGTTGCCACATTATTAAAACGAATGCAAAATAAAGATTTAGTAGGTTTTACCTTATATGGTAATTCAAGAGAATATTATCCTAAAGTGGGAAAAGGGGAATATTTTAAAGAAGAAATGACCTCCATGATCGACCGTTTTTTCAACAGCTCGGTTGCACAGTTTGCTTCGTTCTTTACCTCCAATTCAAAACTGACACAAAAAGAACTTAAAGAGCTTCGTGACATTATAGATCAACAGATAAAAGAATAAAAAATGGAAACTATTGTTTTAAAAATCATTATCTGTTCAGGAATTCTGTTAGGATGTTATCATCTGTTTCTGGCCAAGGAAAAAACATTTGTTTTCAACCGATTTTTCCTGATTTTTGCCCTCATATTTTCTTATGTAGTCCCTTTTATGACTATAAAAACCCAACAAAAGGCACCTACAGAAAAAATATTTTTTGAAGATGAAAACACCCTGCAAACGGTTTCTTATACACCAATTACCGTCTCAGAACAATCATTTGATTATACCTCCTTAATTCTCCCGGTTTATCTTTTGATATCAGGAATTTTACTTTGTAAGCTTCTGTTTTCAATTTATAAAATCAAAAGTCTTAAAGGAAGCAAAATCATCTATAAAAACAGAGTAATCAAAGTACTTGAAAACAATATGCCTCCCTTTAGTTTTATGAATACCATTTATATTTCTAAGGACTATTTTAAAGATGGTAAAATTGAAAACAGCATTTTTCTTCATGAAGAAATCCATGTAAAGCAAAAGCATACTGCAGATGTTTTATTTACAGAGATCCTTAAAATCTTACTGTGGTTTAATCCATTTGTTTATTTCTATAAAAGGGCAATGGTTACCAATCACGAATTTATTGCGGATGAACAGGTAATTTATAAAAATAAAAATATCAAAACTTATCAGGAGCTTATCCTAAAAGAAATTCTTAAACAACAGGATTTGAATCTGATTCACCAATTCAATTTTAACAACACCAAAAAACGATTTATTATGATGACAAGTAAAAATTCAAAATTTGCAAAAGCAAAAAAGTATCTTACCATTCCTGCATTTACAGCTTTAACATTAATTTTTGCTGAAAAGGTTTATGCCAATAATATGCCTGAAACAGAAAACCAGAATTCAAATTCTTTGCAAAGTGCTGACAATACTACAAAAGCATATAATGCTCAGAAAAATACAGATACCGATTTTAGAGTACAGCAAGAAGGACTTCCAAATGACTTAAAGAGTGATACTACTCCTAAAAAGACACAAATAACTGCAAAACTTCAGGAAATTAAAAGCACAAATGATGATAATACTGTAAAAGATTTAGCAGTTGCACCTCCTGCAGCTCCAGTTGAAAATTTTGTTCAGGCAGAATTTCCTGGAGGCAACCATGAACTGAGAAAGCAGTTTGGCAATGCCTTTAACTCTTCAGTTTTCGGAAAAAATGAAAAAGGAAATATGAAAGCGGATATCTATATCTCAATAGATGAAAATGGCAAAACCACAGATATAAAAGCAGACGGAAACACACCAACCCTCAACAATGAAGCCGTTCGTACGATGAAAGAAGTTGTTAACAATAAAACATGGAAGCCTGCAACAGAGAATGGGAAACCTGTTCCAACAGCTTTTAAGTTACCGGTTTCATTTAACATACAATAAATAAAATACAAATGACGATTAAGGCCGTTCTGATATTTCAGAACGGTTTTATTTTGTAATTTTGTTAGATGCAATTCAAACTTCAGTCAGAATATCAGCCAACCGGAGATCAGCCCAAAGCGATTGATAAGCTTACCCATGGAATAGAAATCGGTGAGAAATATCAAACGTTATTGGGGGTAACCGGATCCGGAAAAACGTTTACCATTGCCAATGTCGTGAACAATGTTCAAAGACCTACATTGGTTTTAGCACATAATAAAACACTGGCCGCTCAGCTTTTTATGGAGTTTAAAGAATTTTTTCCGGAAAACGCTGTAGAATATTTTGTAAGTTATTACGACTATTATCAGCCTGAAGCTTATATTGCCAGTTCCGGAACGTATATTGAGAAAGATTTAAGTATTAATGAAGAAGTAGAAAAACTTCGTCTGTCTGCAACTGCTAGTTTACTTTCCGGAAGAAGAGATGTTTTGATTGTTGCTTCGGTTTCCTGTATTTATGGTATCGGAAACCCGAATGAATTTCATAAATCACTTATTTCTCTTGAATTGGGAGAGAAAACAACACGAACCGCCTTACTTCACTCGTTGGTTAACGCATTATACGCGAGAACCTTAAATGAATTCCAAAGGGGAACCTTCCGGGTAAAAGGAGATGTGATCGATGTGTTTCCTGCTTATGCAGATAACGCTATAAGAATTCAGTTTTTTGGTGATGAGATTGAAAAAATCCAGAGCTTTGATCCTGTTTCTGGTAATGTAACCTCAAACTTTGAACAAATTCAGATTTATCCTGCTAATTTATTTGTGACTTCGAAGGAAACATTGAATGGTGCCATTCGTAATATTCAGGATGACCTTGTAAAACAGGTCGACTTTTTTAATTCTGTTGAAAAACCTTTAGAAGCTAAAAGATTACAGGAAAGAACCGAGCTTGATTTAGAAATGATTAAAGAATTAGGGTATTGTTCGGGGATTGAAAATTATTCAAGATATCTGGATGGTAGAGAACCAGGAACCAGACCGTTCTGTCTGATTGACTATTTCCCAAAAGATTTTTTAATGGTGATTGATGAAAGCCACGTTACCATTCCACAGGTTCACGCCATGTATGGAGGAGACAGAAGCAGAAAAGAGTCTTTAGTTGAATATGGTTTCAGGCTTCCTGCTGCAATGGATAACCGACCCTTAAAATTCCAGGAGTTTGAAGGCATGCAAAATCAGGTGATTTATGTTTCTGCGACACCTGCTGATTATGAGCTTGAGAAAACCGGAGGTGAATATATTGAGCAGATTATCCGTCCAACCGGGCTTTTAGACCCTATTATCGAAGTAAGACCTACTTTAAATCAAATTGATGATTTAATGGAGGAAATTCAGAAAAGAGCAGATGCTGATGAAAGGGTTTTAGTGACCACCTTAACCAAGAAAATGGCTGAAGAACTTACCAAATATTTTACAAAATTCGGGATCCGAACCAGATATATTCATTCTGATGTAGAAACCCTGGAACGTATTCAGATCATGCAGGATTTACGTCTTGGTCTTTTTGATGTTTTAATTGGAGTCAACCTATTACGAGAAGGATTGGATTTACCTGAAGTCTCACTGGTTGCCATTCTTGATGCCGACAAAGAAGGAATGTTAAGAAGCCGAAGATCTATGATCCAAACGGTAGGTCGTGCGGCGAGAAATGTCAATGGTAAAGCGATTATGTATGCTGATAAGATTACAAAATCGATGCAGGCAACACTTGATGAAACGGAATATCGTCGTGCCAAACAAATGCAGTATAACGAAGAACACGGGAAAGTTCCTCAAGCGCTTAATAAAAAAATATCCGAGAATCTAGTTGGACGAAGTAAAGATTTCCCAGACGAAAAATATACTCAGAAAGAAATTCTACAGAAAGTTGCCGAAACCAAAGCTTCTTACACTTCTGAAGATGTAGAAAAAATCATTGCACAGAAACAAAAAGAAATGGAGACTGCAGCGAAAAACCTTGATTTTATAAAGGCTGCTAAGTTGAGAGATGAAATTGCAGCTTTGAGGGATTAAAACAACTTTATTACAAGTCTAAAGAGACTTAAAGAAGTACCAACAATACCAAGTAACATCAATAAAATTCCTATGAATTTCAAATTTGTAGGTTTATTAAGATTTACCAGCTTTCTTCTAATCCAATTATTTGCATTATCTCTTTCATTTGTATACATTTCATAAGCATGATTATAATAATATCTGCCTGTAAAAAGACAAAATATTCCTAGAAGAAAAAAATATAAAATATCAAACATAGCATAAACTTTTTCGGCGGCATCTTCGATGCCGCCGAAACTATTTTAAAATTTAAATGTTTTCGTTTTAAGCTTCTCATAATTTACAGCTCCACCTCGAAGGGGAATTAATAAATCCATCAAACCATTCAGTTTAATTTCATAAATTGTTGAAAGCTGCATGCCCAACTTTCCCTTTGGCATCCCTTTACGATAAAACCATTCGAGATAACTTACCGGCAGATCGGCTAGAATTGTCCCTTCATATTTCCCGAAAGGCATTTTAACGACACAAATTTCTTTTAATATTTCAGGGTTTATTCCTTCCACTTTATACTATTATATTAATTTTATTATCAGTTTCTTCATCACTATCCGGAAGCTTTAAATCAGGGACGCTTTCTTCTGAAAATTCATTTCTGTAAACCTGAATTAAAAGAAGGGTTAAGGAAATGAGAATCGGTCCAAAAATAAGCCCCATAAAGCCAAACAGATTCATACCCATGATAATTCCAAAAACGGTATTTAAAGGATGAATATTTTCTAATTTTTTTAACAGCGTAAACCGCAATAAATTGTCTGTCAATCCCACAATGACAAGACAATAAATAGCTAATCCGATTCCCTGTCCTGTGTTTCCTTCTGCAATCATAAAAATACAGATCGGAACATATACTATTGCCGCACCTACAACCGGGATCATGGAAGCCGCTGCAGTAAGTGCAAAAAGCAGAACAGGACTAGGAGCTCCAAAAATAAAATATCCTACCAAACCCACTAAACCCTGCCCCATCGCAACAACCGGGATTCCGATAGCGTTTGCAATAATCAATTTTCGCATCTTCTCACCAATCAATGACACATTTGCTCTTTTAAGAGGCGCTGAAGAAGATATAATTCTTTCAAAAAACCTGGGCTTTTCCAGCATGAAGTAAAGGATAAAATACATCGATATGACCACTGTAAGCGTATTGAAAGTACCGCTCAGCGCTTTGGTCGAGAACTGCCCAACGTTACTTTTCAGTTTATCCATGTTTTCTTTGCTTAAAATATCAAATCCAACTTTTGAATAAATATAAGAATGTATTTTTTCCAGAAACACATTAAACTTGTCCATATAAGCCTGTGCATTTCCCAGTTTTTCAATCAAAAGATCAGCTATAAAATAAATAGGCAGGATAAGAATAATCAAACTAGCAAGCATTAATACCAAAGAAGAAAGCCAGGGTTTCCATTTTTTTTCCTCCTGAAGATAAAAATTATATTTCCGGCAAACGACATAAATGGTAATCGCGCCCAGTACGGAAGGAATAAAAAGGGCAAGATTAAAACAAATTAATCCCGCTAAAATTAGAATGATTGCAAGTAGGGAAACTTGCTTTATGGCAACACTGCTGATCTGTTTATCTTTATTCATTATTATTTATTGTATGTTATCTGCCTCGGTTTTCCCAAATAAGCACAGTAAGCGGAATACATTACAGTCGTCATGAATGCTCCGGTTAAAAGCACCCCTATACAACATGCCAAAAGACCGCAAAAGCTTAATATGAGCCCTAAAAGTGACACAACAAAGAACGTTCCGTAATTATCTTTTGCAATATTGTATGCTTTTCCCATTGCATCTATTGCCGAAGCATTTTCAAAAAGTAAAACAGGATAGCCCAACAAGAAGAAAGGAAAGACCAAAAAGAACGGAATTCCACACATAGCCAATGCAATTCTTAGCACAACATGCGTAATTAAACTATAAATCAGAATATTTACAAAATTTTGTCTATAACCGATAAACAGATCAGAAAATTCTATCGTCGCTTTATTATTATATTTATTGGTCATGTAGATCAATCCTACATATATTGGAGACAACAGAGCGCCTAAAACTCCTGAAAAAGAATAATACAGGGAAAATCCAGGTGAATAATAATACCTATAATTGGAAATATCACCATCAGAATCTCTGATATTCTCACCAAAACTCCAAAGATTGAATCCTACAAGAGATTCCAGAATTGAATCTGCAATCACATAAATGATCATGCTCACAATAGCGTATAAAAAAATACCTTTATACATTTCGAAGGCATGCGAAATAATAGATCCTGTATCCCGATTGGGTACGGAACCCTGCTGGTCAAATTCGTTAAATTCAGACATGGTTAATATTTTATGATTTATCAAATTTAATTTTTTTTTGATAAAACAAAGGTTAAGTATCTGAAAATTTAACTTTTATCCGTAAAAACAGTTTTATAAAGTGAATAGATCATTGCATTCCAGAATGGAAACGTAAAAAGACCTCCGATAAAAAATACAGCAAAACCAATGTATTTGAAAAGGAAAGCAACAATAATGCATACAAAAATTTCAACAAAATAGCTTTTTAGCACTTTAAAATTTAAAGATATGGCTTCAAAACTTCTTTTGTTGTCAAAGAACATAAGCGGTGCCACGAATAGTGTAATGCAAACCCATACAGTAGGTAAAATAAATGTCCCAAAAACTATCGCATACACCATAAACCAAAATAATGCATAGGATATATATCTGAAAAAATTGAGCCCGTTATATCCGACAAACAGGTCAGAAAGCTCTAATTTCTCTTTCAAATCTATTTTCTTGAAAATCTGGAAAAGTCCAATATTTAAAGGATACAGGAAAACAAGAGTTCCTAAGAATGCATATCTGAAATATAGAGAATTCTCTGTTGCTCCTAATTCTGCAGCTTTTTTAATATACGCTTCTGTACTTATTTTGAAAGCATCCATCAATTCCTGTTGCTGATCCCAAATTCCATATTTAGAGGCAAAGAAAAAAAGCGACGTAAAAAAAACAGCAAAATAAATGATGGAAAACATCAGCTGAAAAACCAATGTCTTATTCCAATAGAAAAAAGCCTGCTTCAAAATAAAATCAATTCCCGGTTTCTGTGGATATTTGTTCTGCATCAAAAAAATTTTGTGCAAAAGTAAACATCAATAATTACTTTTGTCGAATGTTTTCAATGAATCATCAAAAATTTATGGAAATGGACGAACTTTCTCTTCAGAAGGTTCCTTATTTCTTCATCATCGATTTTCTTGGCGAGAATGTGGAGGTCTTTAAAGAAGGCGACATTAAAGAATCTGGTTTACTTATTGATTTTCAAAACTTTTCAAACACAGAAAAGGTCTCAGAACTCAATAAAAAAATGGAATGGATATCTTTTCCGGAAACTCAGGAAAGCTTTGAAAAAGGATTTAATGAAGTTCAGAAAAATATTCGTTTAGGAAACTCGTATCTTGTTAATTATACCCGAAAAACCAAAATTGAAACGAATTTAACACTTGAAGAAATTTTTTATCATTCAAATGCCAAATACAAGGTTTTTTATAAAGATTTTTTTGTATTTTTTTCTCCTGAAACTTTTGTGAAGATTATTGACGGGAAAATCATGACTTATCCTATGAAAGGAACAATTGATGCTTCTTTGGATAATGCCGCTGAAATTTTAAAGAATGATAAAAAAGAAAAAGCCGAGCATTACACCGTAGTGGATTTACTAAGAAATGATCTGAGCATGGTAGCTGATGATGTGAAAGTAGATAAGTTTCAATACATTGATTTTATAAAAACACAACAAAAAGATTTATTTGCCATGAGCTCTGAAATTTCAGGACTTATAAAACCTGAGTTTAATGGAAAGGTAGGCAGCATTATGAAAACACTCCTTCCCGCCGGCTCTATATTAGGCGCTCCCAAACCCAAAACTTTAGAAATCATCCTTAGCGCGGAAGGATATACAAGAGGATATTACACAGGAGTTTGCGGCTGGTTTGATGGGAAAAACCTTGACAGCTGTGTAATGATACGTTTTATTGAGAAGGAAGGTGAAAATCTTTATTTCAAAAGCGGAGGCGGAATAACGCACATGAGTACATTAGAAGACGAATATCAGGAAATGAAAAACAAAATATATGTCCCAATTCATTGAGAGCATTAAAGTAGAAGATCAGGAAATTTTTCTTCTGGAATTTCATCAAAAGCGTATCAATCAGACTTTTTCACATTTTGGAAAAGAAGGCTCTATTGATCTGAAAAAAATATATAACCATCTTGAACATGATGAGGATGGCCTTTTCAAGCTTAGACTCGTGTATGATCTTGATAAAAAAGTGCGTACCCAGATGATTCCTTATGCTATTCCCGAAATAGCCGATTTTCAATTGGTAGAAAACAACAGCTACGATTATTCTTTCAAGTTTGAGGACAGAAAAGAGCTCGACAAGATGAAAATGAAAGCTAAAGCCGAAGAAATCATTATTGTAAAAAACAACCATATTACAGATACCTCTTTCTCTAACCTTCTGTTTTTGAAAGGAAAAGACTGGTTTACCCCTTCTACCTATCTCCTGAACGGAGTACAAAGACAAAATTTACTGAAACATAAAAAAATAAAAGAGACAGAGATCACTCTCCAAAACATTAAACAGTTTTCGCACTTTCAGCTGATTAATGCTCTGAATGATTTTGATGATATGTTTGTCTATCCTATCGACAGAATTATCAATCTTCCCGACAATGAAGAATATCTGGATATCTAAAATAAAAAGCCTCAGTATTTTAAAATCTGAGGCTTTTTATTTAGGTATGTTTATTCTTCTTTCATAAATTCAAAATAAGCTTTCAGAATATCTGCACTGTTTTTTCCGTATGTATTGACTTCCAAAATTTTCGGTTGCGTATCTGCTTTGAAGAAATTCTCCATTACTCTGTCAAGGGTAAGCTCATCTTCAACTCTGATATAAGAAAAACCAAAATGCTTGGCTAAATGTTCTGCATTCTTATGGTGTTTTGTAGCGATAAATTCATCTAACGTATTGGGATTTGCATTTCCGGGCCCCGGAATGATTTTAAAGATATTTCCTTCGCCGTTATTAAAAATAATCACTCTTACAAATGGAGGAATATATTGATTCCAAAGTCCGTTGATGTCATAGAAGAAGCTCAAGTCTCCCGTAATCAGTAAAGTCGGATTAGCATTTTTAATAGCAAAACCCATTGCTGTAGAAGTAGAACCGTCAATTCCACTGGTTCCTCTGTTACAGTAAATTCTATTTTTCCCAAAATCAAACAGCTGTGCATATCTTATTGCCGAACTGTTACTGAAATGGATATTATAATTCTCCGGAATCGTTTGAGAAGCTTTATTAAAGAAATAGAAATCCGAAAAATCGATCTTGTTCAGAAACAACTCATGTTTGGCATCCTTTTTATCCCTCAAAACATCCCAAAGATTGTAATAAGGTTTAGGCTCAAGGCTGACAAATTTCAAGAGTTTGGCAAAGAAAACTTCAGGTTTTACTTCAATTTTTTCAGTTAAAGAAAAATAAGTATCCGGCTGCCAAACCTCATCCAGATGCCAATGCTGCTTCGGATGTGCGTTTCTTAAAAATTGCTTTACTTTTTTTGATACGACATTCTGACCTACTGTAATCAACAAATCCGGAGCATAGGTTTTATAATCTTGCTCCGTGAAATTAAAAATATAACGGTCAATATGTTTAAAGAATTTTTCGTGATGCAGATTAGAATTAGCCTCACTCAATACCACTACAGAATGATTTTTGACCAATTGCGTCAGCTGATTTTCCAATTCAGGGCTGTAATCTCTTGTTCCTACCAAAAGCATAATTCGTTGAGAGGTATTCCAGTCTGCAATTAAATTGGATGGAATCTCATATTCTTTGTGCTTAATTGTTTTTTCCACTGTCGGAAAAGTAGGAAGCTCAGAAACCAATTCATATAATGGTTCTTCCAAAGGAATATTAATGTGAACCGGACCTTGTTTTTCAAAACAAAGCTCAATTGCCTTTTTAATGGTTTCAAAATTCTGGTCTTCTGCGTTTTCCTTGCTGTCCTCCAAAAGCTGAAAATCGCCATATGAATGCTGATGAAAAATATTGTTCTGTCTTATGGTCTGTCCGTCAAAAAGATCTACAAAATCCGTAGGTCTGTCAGCCGTTAAAATCAACAGAGGAATATTCTGATAAAATGCTTCTGTAATGGCAGGATAATAATTGGCCGCAGCAGATCCGCTTGTACAGGTAATAGCAACCGGCTTTTTCTCACTCTTTGCCATTCCCATTCCTACAAAAGCAGCACTTCTTTCATCTACAATACTGTAACAATGGAAATTATCCATTTCTGAAAAATGAATCGCCAAAGGAGCATTTCTTGATCCCGGAGAGATAACTACGTCTGAAATTCCATATTGTTGAAGAAGGTGTGCGAGTATCTGAATACTTCTTTTAGAAGAATATTTTTTCATACGACAAATTTAATTCATAATTACTTAACTGTAAAATGATTTGGGAGGTGTTTTGGTTTTCATACAATTAAATGTATTAATGCTCAGTATTGGCTAAAAAAAACAAAGCGTTTTCGATACCGATTATTCCATTCGAACCCAACACCTTAAATTTCACAAATATTGATAAGAAAAATACCAAATTTCATATATTTACATAAAAAAATATCACGATGGTGAGATTTTTATTACTTTAAATTCATTATTTACAAGCAAATCAAAAACTAGACTATGAAAAAAGTTTACTATCTCCTGGCAATGTTGGGATCATTTCAATTTCTGCACTCACAAAGCAACCTTTGTGTAACTGATATATCTTTTAAATATTACACATTATCTATATTTACTAATGATGGAAAAATCTATACTTGGGGGCAAAATCCTTATGGACAGGTAGGAAATGGAACAACTCAAACTCAAAATACCCCGTGGCTTCGCCCGACAACACCAAAATTCGTTAATATATATCCCTCCATCAATCATGCGGCTGCAGTAAGTGATGATGGGAAAATATATACCTGGGGCAGAAACGACAGAGGAGCGTTGGGAGACGGTACAATCATAAACAAATTAACCCCAGTACAAGTAGGCTCTAGTACTGATTGGGTGAAAGCACAAGCCGGAAACGCCCATACTATTGCACTGAAAAACAACGGAACTCTTTGGGGATGGGGAAATAATTCTGCATGTGAACTTACAAGTGCTGAAGCAGCTCCATATCCAAATGATTTTTATAAACAGCCTGTACAGCTTAGTCCTGATAACGATTGGATTGACATCGCTTCCGGAGGCGCCAGAACTTTTGCCATCAAAAGCAATGGAACTCTTTGGGGAAGAGGCAGAAATGACAAATTCTCCGTTGGAGCTCCACTTTTGGCCAATGGAACTTGCGTTGTTAATTTAACCCAAATAGGAACAACGGCAGATTGGAAAAAGGTTTCTTCATCTGTGAATGATTTTACACTTGCGATAAAAACAAACAATACCTTATGGGGATGGGGTGACAATATTGATGGTGCCGTGGGAAATGGAACTAGCCAACTCGTACAAACTCCCGTGCAAATTGGGAACGATACCTGGAAAGACGTAGCAGCGGGCACATCTTATACAATAGGAATAAAAAGTAATGGAACTCTCTGGGGATGGGGAAGAGGCTGCTGGGATACATCTGGAACAATAGTTGTACCGCCTAATTCGCTTTCTCCTGTACAGGTTGGCACAGATTCTAACTGGGTAAAAGTCGCTGCTGGAGGCTGCGGCAATTACGCCTTAAGAGCAGACAATACTGTTTGGGCGTGGGGAGGCGTATTTAATAATGGAGTATATACCTCTTACACTACTCCTACACTCATTTTTCAATGTGAGTCACTCTCTACCTCTGAAAATGATAAAGAATTATCCAATCTTGTATTATACCCAAATCCTACTGTAGATAAAATTTCATGGGCACAAAATATTCCTATTGAAAAAGTTTCTATCTACGATATGAGTGCGAGAAAAGTATTATCAGAAAACGTATCCGGAAGTTCCGTGAATGTTTCACACCTCACAAAAGGCACTTATATGATAAGACTTGAAAAGAAAGATAAAACGTTCTATAATTCAAAATTCATTAAAAAATAAGAATTAAAGAAGCTTATTTTTACTTGCATAACATCGAACCTCCCACTATTTCATTAACATAAATGAAAACATAATTGTATGTAAAAAATCTGTAATTTAGCAACTCGTAAATTTCTAAAAATGGATAAAATACCTAGTGTAGACCTGCGTGATTTCCTTTCGGGTGAACCGGAACGCAAACAGAAATTTGTAAATGAAATCGGAAAAGCTTATGAAGAAATCGGATTTGTTGCCTTAAAAGGGCACTTCTTAGATGATAAGCTGGTAAGTGAATTGTATGGAGAAGTTAAAAACTTTTTTGAACTTCCAACGGAAACGAAACAGAAGTATGAAATTCCGGGAATTGGTGGACAAAGAGGTTATGTAGGATTCGGAAAAGAAACCGCAAAGGGTTTCAAAAAAGGAGACTTGAAAGAATTTTGGCATTTCGGGCAGTATCTGTCTGATGATTCAAAATACAAGAGCGAGTATCCTGATAATGTAATCGTTGATGAACTGCCAAAATTCAACGAAGTAGGTAAGGAAGCTTATCAAATGCTTGAGAAAACAGGTCAGTATGTTTTGAGAGCTTTGGCACTGCATCTTGGACTGGATGAATTTTATTTTGACGACAAAATTGCAGAAGGAAATTCAATTTTAAGACCTATTCATTATCCTCCAATCACAGAAGAGCCAGATGATGCTGTAAGAGCAGCTGCGCACGGAGACATCAACTTAATAACTCTTTTAATGGGAGCTCAGGGAAAAGGCCTTCAGGTTCAAAATCATAAGGGAGAATGGATTGATGCGATTGCAGAACCGGACGAATTGATGATTAACGTTGGAGATATGCTTTCCAGACATACCAACAACAAATTGAAATCTACCATTCATAGAGTGGTAAACCCGCCAAGAGAATTATGGGGAACTTCAAGATATTCAATTCCTTTCTTTATGCATCCAGTAAGTGGAATGTCTTTAAATGCTCTTGAAAATTGTGTAGATGAAAACAATCCTAAATTGTACGAAGACACTACTGCAGGAGAATTTTTACATGAAAGATTAATTGAATTAGGATTGATCAAAAAATAACAAATAATGAAACGGGTATTTTACCCGTTTTTTTTTAATTAAAGTTTTTCTTCCACAATCTTTTTGTATTTTTCAAAACTCACTCTTACCAAGTTTTTTTACAAGCTTTTGTATACATTAATTTTAATTATTGAACAAAATTTAATTACAAAATATTCCACATTTGTTTGAGTTATTAGTTTTTTGATTACCTTTACGTTAGTATCAAACTTTTAACTAAAACAATATGAAAAATTTAAAGAAATTAAACAAAAGCCAACTAAAAACGATTACTGGAGCAGGAGGAATCAAAACACCTACAGAACCTGAATTTTGCATGTATGCATGTCCGGATGGGACAATTGTTTGCGCTGCATGTAGCGACGACTTCAAATGTCCGGATAATTCAATCTAATTGAAATTCAATACGCTTAATAAAAAGAAACCGTTCCTTTGGAGCGGTTTTTCTTTAATGTTTTTGAATTGTCAGGACCAGCCAAATCTGTTTTAACTTTGATAGCCTAATAATTTTCTTATCTGATAGAATATCCTTTCAATGAGCCTTAAATCTTTCGTTACGATTTCAGCATTTCCTCTTAATTCTTTATCAAATTTTAAAGTTTTATTGTATGATGTTTTCAGTCCTTTAGAGAGAATAACATCTACATAATAATTCCCTTCTGCATCCGGAATAAGTGAAATATTTTGAACTTTACCTTCAATAATACCAAACTCCTGATAAGGATAATTATCAAGCTTTATTAATACCTTTTCTCCTGCGATAATTTTTCCTGAATTCACTGTAGGTACAGACATTCTCCCTACCAAAGCTTCCTTTTTATCCGGTAAAATAGAAACAATAGGATCTCCGGTTTTTACAAACTGATTAACACCAAAAAACTGTTGAAAGCTGGCAACACCATTAGTTGAAGAAGTAATAAGATAGGTTTGCTCCCATTGTTTTAAAGACTTCCTAAGCTGCTCAAACAATTGCAAAGTCTGAGAAGAATAGTTTATTTTATCTTTTTCGGTATTAATAGCTGTACCGCTTTTTGTCTTGTTTAGATTAGAAATACTTTCCTCCATTTGGGATATGGAAATATTGATATTCTCTAAATTCTGTTGGGCCTGAAGATATTTTATTTTTTCATTTTCCAATTCTACCGCCGCAATAACCCCCTGATTAAAAAGCTTTTGAGACCGTTGATAATTTTTCTTTGTAAGTGTATATTTTAAGGTCTCAAGGTTTTTTTGTTGTTTTAAAGTAGAGATCCTGCTTCTAGATTCTACAATACTCTGATTAGCCGCCAAATTTTCAGGAGCGTAAGGCTGAAGTCTGGTAAATAAATTCTCATCCTGAAGAGCTTTTGCAAAATTATTATACTCACCCTGAAGTTCTCCTAATTTGAAGTAAGAACTTTCATGCACCGGAAAAGATGATAAATGATTTGAAGCAATGGTATCCACGATCTTTTTAAGCTTTAGGATATCCTCATAATTTGCCGCCGATTGTAAAACCATAAGAATATCACCGGTTTTAACTTTCTGATGATCTCTTATAAATATTTTTTCAATTTTTGAACTGCTTCTCGCTTCAATTTTCTCCGGAGGATTTTGAGAAGTCACTACAATAGGGGCCGGAACGAATTCAGGATATTTGATGATATAACTCATCATCAATATCATTATTAATATGGTGAGAAAAATTGTGTTTCCCCATCGGATCATCCAATGAGGAGGCTGTGTAAGAATATCCTGAACGCTCTCCGAGCGTAGTTCTATATTGTCTAAAACGTCTTTTTTAGTTTCCAAGTTCCAATTGATTTTTTACAAGTCTGTAATATTCTCCTTTCAAAGCCACCAATTCAGCATGACTTCCCTCTTCTACTACTTTTCCCTTATCCAATACAATAATTTTATCGGCATGCTTCACAGTAGATAATCTGTGCGCAATAACAACCGCAGTCTTCCCTTTGAAAAACTGTTCGAGATTCTCCATAATTACCTTTTCATTATTTGCATCCAACGCACTTGTAGCTTCATCAAAGAAAATATATTCCGGAGATTTATACACCGCTCTGGCAATAAATAATCTCTGCCTTTGTCCTCCACTAATTCCCACTCCTTCATTACCAATTTTAGTATTATAACTGAGAGGCAAACTTTCAATAAATTCTTTAATGTTTGCAATTTCTACAGATCTTCTCAGTTTTACTTTATCCACATAGTCTTCTCCCACCGCAATATTATTGGAAATCGTATCATTAAATACATATCCTTCCTGCATTACCACACCACACTGATCTCTCCAGAACCTAGGAGAAATATTTCCCATTTGGGTATTGCCTATTCTTATCTCCCCTTCATTGGGTTCATAAAACTTCATTAATAATTTCAGGAGTGTAGTTTTCCCACTTCCACTGGCTCCAACAATAGCTGTAGTTTTTTGATAAGGAATACTTAAGCTCAAGTTTTCAAAAACATATTGATCTGAACCAACATATCTGAACGACATATTCGAAATTTCAATATCCTGTTGAGGAATTTCTGTCACATATTGTTCGTCCTTATTTTCTTCATCCTCTTTATCATGAATCTCTCCTAATCTTTCAAGGGAGATTTTGGCATCCTGAGTTTGCCTGATAAAGTCAATTAATTGCATCAAAGGACTATTAAGCTGCCCAATAATGTACTGTACTGAAAGCATCATCCCTAAAGTTAGGTTTCCTGTCAGTACAAGTTTAGCAGATAAAAAGCTTATCAGAATGTCTTTCATCTGGTTGATAAAATTTCCTCCTACTGACTGCCATTGTTCCAATGATAAAGATTTTATTCTAAGCTTAAACAGTTTTACCTGTAAAAACTCCCAATCCCATCGTTTTTGCTTTTCGGCATTGTGCATTTTTATTTCCTGCATTCCATTAATAAGCTCAATAACTTTGCTTTGCTCCTGAGAAACCTGAGAAAATCTTTTATAATCAAGCTCTTTTCTTTTTTTAAGAAAGAATGTTATCCAGCCTATATACAATGCAGCTCCAATAAAATATACAATAAACAGCCTGTAATCATAAAATAGCAGAACAATACTGAAAATAATAAGATTGACCAATGAGAACAAAGTGTTTAGCGAAGAACTGGTCAGCAACTGTTCAATCCTGTGATGGTCATTGATCCTCTGCATAATATCTCCCGTCATTCTGGTATCAAAGAAACTGATAGGAAGTTTCATTAATTTGATAAAGAAATCTGAGATAATGGAAATATTTATCCTTGTCGAAAGATGGAGCAAAATCCAGCTTCTGATAACCTCAATTCCCATTCTTCCCAGAAAGAGCATAATCTGAGCTAAAAGTATAATATAGATAAAACTCAGATCTTGATTCTGAATCCCGACATCTACAATACTTTGAGTCAGGAATGGAAGAATAAGAGAAAGTAAACTCCCCGCCAACAATCCCATCGCCAACTGTATAACAAGCGATTTATATTTTAAAAGATATTTTGAAAGAAAAGAGAAACTGGCCTTACTTTCCTGATCATCAAATTCGGTTTGAAAGAATGCCGGTGTTGTTTCAAGAATAAGTGCTATCCCTTCTTCTGTTTTCTCATTGGCATTTTCTCCAATCCATCGTGTAATAAATTCTTCTTTTGTGTAAGAAATAAGTCCGTAGCTTGGATCGGAAATATATACATGGTTGTTTTTATCAATTTTATAAACGACAACAAAATGATTTTTATTCCAGTGAACAATACAAGGAAACGGAACCTCAACGGCCAGCGTTTCAAAATCCACCTGAACGCCTAAAGACCGAAATCCCATGTCTTCAGCAGCATCACTTAATCCTAATAAACTACTGCCATCTCTTGTTGTTTCAGATAAATTACGAATTTGTTGCAGAGAAATATTCTTGCCATAATGTTTGCTAATAATCCTGAGACAGGTTGGACCACAATCTTTGGAGTCGGGTTGTTTATAGAAGGGAAATTTTTTTTTCACCGCTTTATATTAAAAAGACTGTATA
Organism: Chryseobacterium sp. Y16C; assembly: GCF_022488405.1. Classification (NCBI taxonomy): domain Bacteria; kingdom Pseudomonadati; phylum Bacteroidota; class Flavobacteriia; order Flavobacteriales; family Weeksellaceae; genus Chryseobacterium; species Chryseobacterium sp. Y16C. The sequence goes on along the minus strand of NZ_CP092711.1, from coordinate 3,397,497 downwards.
AAATACAGCCTTAATTTAAGATATTTTTTAAAAGATAATTACCAGATACAATATAAGGTCTGCCCGCAAAATTCCATAGTGTTTGAGCAGCCACTACCTGAATACATTCTACATTCCTCATAAGAAGAATAACAACTACTCGTATCACGAATATCTAGACATATATCAAATCTATCCCCTCCTTTTAAATTTTTAAGATTTTCTCTTGATAACTTTTTTAAATTTTTCATAGTAATTTTAGTTAATTTGTCTCCTACTCTATCAGCTTTTCGGATACCGCTTTGTTTATTTCAAATATAAATGAAATATTTTAATCTTTGTAAACAGTTTTGTTAAAAAAAGTTAAAACCTATGTTAGTACAAAAGTAATTTCCTCATCCTCCATCAATTCACCAATAAAATAATGAATATCTTCCCTATCATATTTATCCGGGAATTGGTAACCATTGATTAAAATAATAGGCGTAAAATTAATTCCCGCATTCTTATTTTCAACAGACATATTGACAACCGGACTGAGATTTTCATGGCTGGATTCAATTCCTGCTTTCTGTCTTACTTTGCTTTCATCCCTTGTCTCAAACCAATACTCAACCAAGTTTACAAACTCCTGTTCAGGCTTATTTTTATAGACATACATAAAATCAGAAATCAATTGAGTGAATTTTTCATTTTTTTCATCTGGAGAATAATTAAACCTCATCTGGACTGAAATATCATCAGGATACTGCTGCAGTAAGTTTTCTACTATCTTGTGAGCTCCTTTACAGAATCCACAATACGGATTAGAAACAACAGAAAGATGAAGTTTAGCTTCCTTATTTCCGACGAAAAAAGTATTGTTATCTGTAAATTCAACTCTTTCTTTATCTAAAAGTTCTCTTTTAAAAAGATCATAGTTTCTTTTAAATCTAAGGTTTTTAGCATTGGATTTTTTAAGCTCTTCTTTTTGATTCAGTAAATTATTGAAAAAAGCCGTTGTAAAAAACAATGAAGCAAACACTATAGCACTGATAAAAATGATTGCCAAAGAAACTCCCCAGCTAAAATATACCGAACTTATTGCAATCTGAGACAACAAAATAAATATGATCAAAAAACAAACTCTACAGAAAGATTTCTCTACAAACAACTGAATATACAAAGAGTACAAAATTACAAATGCAGAAGCTAAAGCTGTAATTCTTAAAACAAACTGTGCGTCAGGAAAAATAAGTCCCATAAAAGTAATCCCTAAGAAATACACCAGACTGAAATCTGACAATTTTAATCCCAAAACATTAGTCTTATCAGAAGAAAAAATCTTTGAACATGCACTTTGAGTAGAACTTTTGGCTCCTGCTCCACAAATATTATTCACGATCACAGATTCCTGTCCGAATTTTTGATTAAAAAGCTCCAATGAAATATAAACTCCCGCTAAAGACAATATATTAAAAACACTTTCATACCAGCTAAACTGAAGCAAAGAATATAAAATAATTAATCCGAATATAGAATAAATAACGGGCTTAAAATTGAAGGATGAATTCGATTTTGCGGCTTCTGTTTTTTCAAAAAGAAGTATAAAATCACTTGAATTCTTATAAAGCTCTTCTTTTGTTACATTTTTTATCTTATCAGAATATACCGTAAACTGATCTCCCTTTTTTTTCACCAAAGAAAAAGAATTGTCAACCACAGCTATATATTCTTCCGGAAGTTCATCCCAATATTCTTTATCTAGTTCATAGGCATCATTCCTCAATCCCAAAAAGTTTAAGGTATCACTGAAAGCCAAAGCTGACGGATAATTAGGATGAGAGCTAAACTGAAAATAAAATTCTTGCTTATCAAGCTTGAAATAGTCTATTAGTTTTTCAAAATTCATAAATAGTTCTGTAATTTATCATGGTATAATATTACTTCTGTCCTATCTCATTCAAGAAGTACATCGGATAAATATACTGCTTTCATTCAAAATATTTCCAAAATAAAGGAATTATTCTGTGTTAATTTTAAGAAATTTGAGTAAATAATTGATTTTGAATAAATTTAGAACAACCTCAACTGCTGCTCCTTAGTTCCGGTAAAGTTTTCGGTAGATAATTTTGGGAACTCTTTCCCATCAAAAAACTTCTTTCGGCCGATTTTAAAAGTATTATGAATCATTTCAGCAATATTTCCATCTCCTTTTTGTCTGTCGAAATATCATTTTTCTCCAAGCTTCCCTCCTCTCATTGACCGAATAAGGTTTAAAACTTTCTGAGCACGATCAGGAAAACAGGTTTCGATCCAGCGCACAAATACTGGTTCTACAGTATCATTTAACCGTACCAAAGTATATCCAAAGCTGTTAGCTCCTGCTTCCGAAATAACTTTTAAAATCGATAAAGGTTCGTCACTATTCAATCCGGGAATAATGGGAGCGACCATTACATTCACGGGAATATGATTTTCAGAAAGAATTTCTACAGCTTTCAGTTTGTTTTTCGAAGAGCTTGTTCTGGGCTCCATTTTTCTTCGCAGATCTTCATTTATGGTTGGAATACTCAATGAAACCGAAACCAGATTTTGTTCGGCCAAAGGCTTTAGAATATCCAAATCCCGCAAAACCAAAGCATTTTTTGTCAGAACATTTACAGGATGTCTGTAACCCAAACAAACCTGTAACATCTTCCGGGTAATTTCAAATTGCCTTTCCGCCGGCTGATAACAATCCGTATTTCCTGAAAGCAAAATAGGCGCAGGTTTATATCCTTTTTTACGGAAAAATTTTTCCAGAAGCTCAGGAGCATTTTTTTTGACCATGATCTTTCTTTCAAAATCAATTCCGGCACTATATCCCCAATATTCATGAGTAGGCCTTGCAAAACAATAAGAACATCCATGTTCACACCCCTGATAAGGATTCATAGAATATTCCATCGGTAGATCTTCACTTTTCACCTGATTTACAATAGTCTTCGGAAACACTTCGGTAAAAGTTGTTTTTACCATTTCGAAATCCTCATCATCAGGTTCAAAGGTATATCTGTCGAAACGATTGATAACATTTCGCTGTGCACCCTGACCTTTTATACTATTTTCGTTCTGCATTTCAAATGTAAAATTAGAATGGAATTTTCTGAAAATAATGAGTTTTAACACTAAAGTTTTCCACAAAAAAACCGACCCTTTCAAAAGGACCGGTTTTAAACATAATTTAAATATATTCTTTTACTACTTCAATGCATAAAATTCTACTCCATGATAATCTTCATCATGATTTTTTCCATCAAAATGTCTGTGATAATCTGAGTAGATATCATTATATTTTTTATCCTTTTTAGTCAATATTTTTTTAATTCCGATAAAACTCAATACTGCCAAAAAACCAACTCCTCCTGCCAGTAATACTCCAACTTCTTTTTTCATATTCTGTTATTTAATTTCTATATATTCATTACAAAAAGCATACCTATTATTATTTTTCAAATTATAAATTTTGTTAACATTGGTTTTGGCACAAATAGTCATATTACAGGTATAAATGGTTTAATTCTTGTAGTGATTATGAAAAAACATTATGGAAAACGCAGACAATATAGACAGAATGGTGACACTGAGCCAGGTAATGGAAAAACTGAGACAAAGAGGAATTGACAAAGAACTGAGAATGAATGATCAGGGAGAAATGAAGTTTGAAGACTCAGAAAAAAAATATGAATCTTCAGAATTGGTCATCTTAAAAACTTACCGTTTTGAGGGAGACAGCAACCCGGACGACAACGCCGTACTCTATGTAGTAAAAGACAATATGGGAAATCATGGGATGATTATTGATTCCTACGGAGCCGACAGCAATTATCCTGGTGAAGAATTCGATAACTTTTTAAGAAGTATTCCTGTAGAAGAAATTGACGATTATAATTTTTAAATATATATAAAACTCCTGAAACTATTCGGTTTCAGGAGTTTCTTTTTTCTTAAAGACATTCTTTAAAAAGCCTTTTTTCTTTTTAGGCTGGGCGTCATCATGTTGCTTTTGGTCTTTTGCATTTTTAACCTCCTGCTTTAATTCATTTACAGAACTCTTCATGTCTTTAACTGCAGAAACCGCCTTCTTTACTGTTGTCTCGGTCTTATCAACATTCCTACCAATCAGCGTTTTTTTCAGCCCATCTTCAATTCCTCTCCAGAAAAGATTAAAGAACGATTTTGTAGGATCTCTTTCTACATTTTCAACCGTTACTTCTTCAGGAAATTTACCTGAGTCTGATTTTATAAATAAATTGGCAACTGCCGTCAGAACACCTTTTTTCTCATGATTTTTCTTATCCAGAATGGCAATCTTCAAATCTTTATGCTTTAAATTAAAAGCTCCGTTTATCCCTTTAGGATTTCCTTTAAAATTAAAAAGCATCTCATGAATAGTCCCTGAAGTTGCCGTTACATGCAGATAAGGCCTAATGAAAGGATTGATTCCCTGAACAGGAAGATTAGTGGTTCTTCCGGAAATAGCAAAAACATCATTTGAATTGGCAACATCGAAATTCCAGTTAACGGCCAAGGGTGACAGGTTCATGAATGAACAGTTGATCTTAATATCTACTCTTGTCGGTTTTCCTTTTGTTTTAGCTGAATTCAGATTTTTGACATTCATATTGAAATTACTGAAAGTCAATTTTCCGGGACCTGCACTTTCAGGCGTATCTTCTTCGTATACCAAGACCGAATTTTTTACATCTAAATTATGTATTTGTAGCGGAAACTTAATACTTCTAAGCATTTTGGAATACAACGCTTTTTCCTTCGGATCATCTTTGGGTATTTTGCTTCGGAAAATATTGGCATCTGCGGACTGAACATTCACATTAGAAGCGTTGATGAACTTATTCTGAGAAAACAAGTTCCAGTTTCCAACCGCTGTGATCTGTTTTGCCGTTATGTCATATAAATCTCTTTCAACCGGGATCATTTTAATAAACTGAGCTCTTGAAACAAGGGGCTTCATGGCAAACTGATCAATTTTAACTTTATTATTCCCAAATTCAACATTTGCCACAGACATATGATAAAATTTGGTTTTGTAGGTAAAATTTTTAGTTGAAAACAAATAATTTTTCACATCAGCCCCCAATCCTGTTCCGTCAGATTTTTGCTTGATTTCCAAATGATTTAAAGATGCATTCAAATCATTAAACTTTAAAGGCTGATTTCCTTTATCATACACAACATTTGAGTTTTTAACCGTCACTTTCTTTATTGTAAGAGGAAACTGAATTCCTTTTATCTCTCCCTTTTTAGGAACTGTTTTTTTCTTTTCTTGTGCCTTAAAGACTCCATTGACACGGTCGACCAAAATTTCATTGATTTCAAGATTGAGTTCTTTATCGATTGTTTCCCATTTATTTATTGTAACGGCAAGTTGATTTAATTTCAAATCTGTAGCCGTTTCAGGAGAGGTGATTGCAATATTTCTGAATTCCCCTTTTTTAGGATTTAATCCGAAGCTTTCACAAATAATATGTTCAGCATTGAAATAGGCAATATCTTTTCCTGTGATATTAAAGTCACTGTATCGGATAGGAATGGTTTCTTCCGAAGTATCTTTACTGAATTTCAATTCATTAATATTCAGATTTAATTCTTTTGCTGAAAAAAGCTTATTTCCATCTGGTTTTATAATCTGAACAGTAGCATGATCCATTTTTACCCCATTGAGATCCACCTCAAAATTGAAAGGCTTTTTATTGCTGGGCTTTGTTGCTGAATTTGTATAAACAGTCAGATTAGGATGATAAAAAAACGCTTGAGAAAGTGAGATAATATTTTTCTTTAAAATAACATCCTTAAAATCCATTTTAGGAATACTGAACTGAAAAAGCTGTTTTTTCTGAGGATAGCTTTGCTTAAACTGATCAAAGGTAACAAGCGGATCCAACCTGAAATTTTCTACCGACATCTGTCCGTTTGACGTGGTGATCTTATCTATTCTAAGGGCATACATATTATCCGGCCGGAAGAAAAAATTCTTTCCTTTAATGCTATAGCTGTCAAACACTACCGGAAGTTTATTCTCCACCGATTCTTCTGTCATCTGCAGATTTTCAACATACAGATCCAGCTGTTCTATTTTCAGAAACGGCTGCCTTGTATATTTAAAAATTGTAATTTCTCCTTTATTAATTCTGATATTCTCAAACATCACCGGATTTTTCTTTTTTCCGGTCTTTTCATCAACGGGTTTAGCAAGAATAATATTCAGATTGGGATTACCTAGTAAAAGATCTGTAGAACTTATCCGTTTATTAAAAAAAACATCAAAAATCCCGAAGCGGCTTATTTTTAGTGTATCAATGGTCCCCTGAAGTCCTATCACTTCAGTATTTTGAGGATTTTTGTTATTAACTGTAATTCCGGTTACAAAAATATTTCCGGTGGTGAGATCTACATCTAAGGTTTTATAGGAAACCTTGTAATCCGTATTTTTTTTGATGTAATCAGGAAGTTTGTTTTTAAGCCAAAAATTAAACCCGAAATTAGCAAGCAAAACAATCCCAAGTAGTATTGCAGTTGCGATCAGGAACTTTTTTACCCAGGATTTTTTCATAATTGTGATTTGGTTTTATTTTAAATTATTCAATTCCTCACATGCAGCTCTATCACGTACCCTTCATGGCCTCTTATATTGATAAAATTCCCTCCATCAAAACCAAGATATTGCCCTTTGATTCCGGTCAGTTTTCCTGTGAACTCCGGCTTTTTGTCTAAAGTAAATGAATTTATTTTCTCCGGCTTATCAAAAGGATAATCAAATTTCCAAAGATTTTCTCCTTCACTATAAAACTTCTGAAAGTCTTCAGGGAAATATTCTTTAATTTTTTGCTGAAAATCCGCCAAATCAACTTCGTCTTCAAAATCATCCTGAAGCATTTTTCTCCAGTTGGTCTTATCCGGAAGGTGTTCTTTCAGCGCTACTTCTATCATTCCGGCTTCATAGCGGTTTTCTGTTCTTGCAATGGGCAGTGCAAAAGTCGCGCCCTGATCAATCCATCGTGTAGGAATTTGCGTATTTCGTGTTACCCCTACCTTTACATCACCGGTGTACGCTAAATATACAGTATGTGGCTGCAACTGTATTTCTTTCTCAATCTCCAGATCTCGTTCCGCAATTCCCAAATGCGCCGTAGAAAGCTCCGGTCGAATGATTGTATCACTGGCATAAGGACTTTCAAAAAAGCAGCTTTTACAAAATCCCATTCTGTAAATAGGTTTATTCTCCCCACAATTAACGCATTGAAAACCTACATGCTTTATCGTTAATTCCTTCCCAAATAACTCGTTCATATGAATTAAATCTCCAGAAAGGTTAAGATAGTATTGAATTGGCTCATCATTGAAGCTCGTCATTTTTAAAATTTGCCCTTGAAACTGCATAATATTGAATAGTATTACTTTTTTAAGTAAATTTAATGAATTAAAATTTGAAAACTTAAACGTAAAGTTTTTGTAAAAGTAAAAAACTCAGATGAATTATCTTGTTACAGGAGGAAGTGGTTTTATAGGTTCCCATTTAATTGAACAATTATTAAAAAATGGACATTCTGTCATAAACATTGACAACTTCGATGATTTTTATGATTATAAAATAAAAATCAGGAATACTTTAGAATCTATTGGTAATAATTCTGATTTTGAGTTTTCAGATAGGGAAAGCGATTTAACAAAGCTTTCCTCTATTACAGAATCCTCTAATTATAAATTATATACAGAAGATATCCGGAACAAAAATGCCTTAAAAACTATATTTGAAAATCATTCTGTTGATCTTGTTGTGCACTTAGCAGCTTTAGCAGGCGTTCGTCCATCAATAGAGAGACCTTTAGAATATGAGGAAGTGAATATAAAAGGCACAATGAACCTTTGGGAGCTCTGTAGAGAATTTAATATTAAAAAATTCATTAACGCCTCTTCATCAAGCGTTTATGGGAACAATGAAAAAATACCTTTTACAGAGACTGACAATGTTGATCGTCCCATTTCCCCGTATGCTGCAACTAAAAGATGTGTAGAAGTTTTGGGTCACGTTTATCATAACTTATACAATATTGATAGTATTCATCTTCGCTTTTTCACTGTTTACGGGCCAAGACAAAGACCTGATCTTGCTATTTATAAATTTACAAAACTTATTACCGAAGAAAAGGAAATTCCTTTTTACGGAGACGGTAGCACTTCCAGAGACTATACCTATATTGATGATATCATTGATGGAATTTTGAAATCTATTAATTACATAGAAAGTAATTCAAACCTGTATGAAATTATTAATCTCGGGGAAAGTGAAGTTATCAGTTTAAATGAAATGCTTTCTTCCTTAGAAATTACCCTGAAAAAATCTGCCATTAAAAAAAATCTGCCAATGCAACCCGGAGATGTCCTTAAAACCAATGCAGATATTACAAAAGCGAAGACATTAATTGGCTATAAACCTGCCACCAACTTCCAAAATGGCATAAAAAATTTTGTGGAATGGTTTTTGAGAAATGACATTCAATAATCTCAATAACGGTTGCAAAACAGTTGTTAAAAGGAGAATGAACAAAAATTAATAAAAAGAGTTGAAAATCAAGTATAAAAAAGCATATAATATAAGCTATTTTTATACTTTTGCAAAAAATTAGAAAATTATGTACTGGACATTAGAATTAGCATCTTATTTAAGTGACGCACCTTGGCCGATGACAAAGGCAGAGCTTATCGACTACGCAATCAGAACTGGTGCACCGATGGAAGTAGTAGAAAATCTTCAGGCGATCGAAGATGAAGGGGAAATTTATGACGCAATCGATGAGATCTGGAGTGATTATCCTACAGACGAGGATTATCTTTGGAACGAAGACGAATATTAATTAAAGCATCAAGCTTTAAGCAATAGCTTAGAGCTTTTTTGCCCTTTTTAAATATCAATTTTGCACGATAAGTGTTATTAAAAACGCTTAAAGTATATCGCTTTAGGCATAAAGTAAAAATTTTATGAGTTTTTTAAACAAAGTTCTTAAGGGGTTTTTGGGAGACAAGAAAGCGCAGGACCTAAAAGAAGTAAAAAAAGTTGTAACAAAAATCAAAGCTGTTGAACCAGAAATTCAGCAATTGTCTGATGATGGTTTAAGAGAGAAAACTGCTGAGTTTAAAGAAAATATTAAATCTGCAATCAGCAAAATCACAGCTCAAATAGAACAGATTCAAGAGCAGATAAAAAATTCGACAAACGTTGATGAAAAAGAAGCTCTTTTTTCAAAGATTGAAGCTCTAAAGAAAGAATCTTACGAAATTGAAGAAAAAGTTTTGAGCCAAATTCTTCCTGAAGTTTTTGCTTTAGTAAAAGAAACAGCAAGAAGATGGGCTCAGAATGGAGAAATCCGTGTAACGGCTTCTGACTGGGACAGACAGTTGGCTGCTGCAGGAAAAGATTTTGTAGAAATTCAAGGAGATCAAGCAGTTTGGAAAAACTCATGGGATGCTGCCGGAACTCCAGTAAACTGGGATATGGTACATTACGATGTTCAGTTTATCGGAGGGGTTATTCTTCACAGCGGTAAAATTGCCGAAATGGCAACCGGTGAAGGTAAAACTTTAGTAGGAACGCTTCCTATTTTCTTAAATGCACTTCCGGGAAGAGGAGTTCACGTTGTAACGGTGAACGACTACCTTGCAAAAAGAGACTCGGCTTGGATGGGACCATTATACCAATTCCACGGAATGTCGATCGACTGTATCGACAATCACCAACCGAACTCAGACGGCAGAAGAAAAGCATACAATTCAGATATCACTTACGGAACCAATAACGAATTCGGTTTCGATTACCTGAGGGATAATATGGTAACTTCACCTTCAGAATTGGTACAAAGAGAATTAAACTTTGCGATCGTTGATGAGGTTGACTCTGTATTGGTAGATGATGCAAGAACACCATTGATCATTTCTGGTCCGGTTCCACAAGGAGACAGACAGGAATTTGATGTTCTGAAACCTTCTATCGACAGAATTGTTGAAGTTCAGAAAAAAACAGTTTCCACCATCTTTAATGAAGCGAAAAAACTAATCGCGGCAGGAAACACAAAAGAAGGAGGATTCAAATTGCTTCAGGCATACAGAGGTCTTCCTAAAAACAGACAATTAATTAAATTTTTATCGGAAAGCGGAAACCGTGCATTGCTTCAGAAAGTGGAAGCTCAGTATATGCAGGATAACAACCGTGATATGCCGATTGTAGATAAAGATCTTTATTTCGTAATCGAAGAAAAGAACAATCAGGTAGACCTTACAGACAAAGGAGTTGAATACATGTCTCAAGGAAACTCTGATCCGAATTTCTTTGTACTTCCTGATATCGGTACCGAAATCGCTGAATTAGAAGCTAAAAATTTATCTAAAGAAGAAGAATTTGAAGCTAAAGAAAAACTTTTCTCCGATTTTGCTGAAAAATCAGAAAGAGTTCACACGATGAGCCAATTATTGAAAGCATACACTTTATTCGAAAAAGATGATGAGTATGTTGTAATTGATGGTGAAGTAAAAATCGTTGATGAGCAGACAGGTCGTATCATGGAAGGAAGACGTTATTCTGACGGGCTTCACCAGGCGATCGAAGCTAAAGAAAATGTAAAGATCGAAGCCGCAACTCAAACTTTTGCAACCATTACCCTTCAGAACTATTTCCGTATGTATAACAAGCTTGCGGGGATGACCGGTACTGCTGAAACGGAAGCGGGTGAGCTTTGGGAAATTTATAAATTAGACGTTGTGGTTATTCCAACCAACCGTCCGATTTTGAGACATGATAAGCAAGACTTAGTTTATAAAACTAACAGAGAAAAATACAATGCTGTAATTGAAGAAATTGAAAGATTAACAGCTGCCGGAAGACCTGTTCTTGTAGGGACAACTTCAGTTGAAATTTCTCAATTATTATCAAAAGCACTTCAGTTAAGAAAAATTCCACATCAGGTTCTGAACGCGAAACTTCACAAAAAAGAAGCGGAAATTGTTGCCGGAGCAGGACATCCCGGAGTTGTAACCATTGCAACCAATATGGCGGGTCGTGGTACCGATATTAAACTAACGAAAGAGGTAAAAGAAGCAGGAGGTTTAGCTATTATCGGAACAGAAAGACACGATTCCAGACGCGTTGACAGACAGTTGAGAGGTAGAGCAGGACGTCAGGGAGATCCGGGTAGTTCTCAGTTCTATGTGTCTTTGGAAGACAACTTAATGCGTTTGTTCGGTTCTGAAAGAATCGCTAAAATGATGGACAGAATGGGCCATAAAGAAGGGGAAGTTATCCAGCATTCCATGATCTCCAAATCTATCGAAAGAGCTCAGAAAAAAGTAGAGGAAAACAACTTCGGAACCAGAAAAAGACTTCTTGAATATGATGACGTGATGAACAAGCAACGTGATGTTATCTACAAGAGAAGAAAGAATGCTTTATTTGGGGATCACCTGAAATATGACATCACGAATATGATCTTCGATGTTGCCAACTCTATTGTTGCAAAAGGAAAAGCTACAGGAAATTATAAAGATTTCGAATATGAAATCATCAAAACTTTCACGATGGAATCTCCTGTTTCTGAGAACGATTTCAAGAATAAAAATATTCAGGACTTAACAAATATTTTATTCAAGGCAGCTCAGGAAGATTATCAAATGAAACTGAACTTGCTTAAAGAAAAATCATTCCCTATCATTGAGAATGTATATCAGAATCAAGGTTCAATGTTTAAAATGATCCAGGTTCCTTTTACAGACGGTCATAAAACCATGACGATCGTTGCAGATCTTAAAGAAGCTTACGATACGCAGTGTGAAAGTTTAGTGAATGATTTTGAAAAGAATATCACTTTATCTATTATTGACGAAAACTGGAAACTTCACCTTCGTGAAATGGATGATTTAAGAAGATCCTCTCAGGGAGCCGTTTACGAGCAAAAAGATCCGCTGGTAATTTACAAACAGGAATCTTTCCACTTATTCAGTGAAATGATTGACAAATTGAATAAAGAAATTATTTCATTCTTATACAAAGGAGAAATTCCTGCATAAGAAAATAATTAATTCATAATACAAAACCCGCATCAATACAGATTGTTGCGGGTTTTTGCTATTTATTGTATAATAATTTTATGATAAATATCAATTATGAAATTTATTTAGAATAATTAAAAACAATATATTTGCAAAAATTTTTGTTTCATGAAAAATGTACTGATCTGTGCTTCGCTGTTGGGTTCTATGCTAACTTTTGCTCAGGAAAAAGATTCAACAAAGACTAAGAATATTGATGCAGTTATCATCAACACTTATATAAAAAAAGATTCTGACTTTTCAAATAAAATGTCTATCAAGGCCATCGAAGATCCGCAAGTATTTTCTTCAATAAATAAATCTGTTTTAGAAAATCAAGCCATTTTTACAGTTGATGATGCTTATAGAAACATTACAGGTCTACAACAAATGTGGAGCCCAACAAGCAGAGCCGGAGACGGTGGTTCTTTCATTGTTTTAAGAGGATTTCCATCCAATAACTCCATGAGAAATGGTTTAGTTTCTCCTGTTACAACAACAATTGATGCAGTAAACATTGAGAGACTTGAAGTTTTAAAAGGTCCATCAGGAACATTATATGGTAGTAACGTAGCTTCTTATGGTGGTTTGGTAAACAGAATAACTAAAAGACCTTTCGAAAATTTTGAAGGACAGGTAAGTTTTATGGGAGGAAGCTATAATACATACAGAGCACAAGCTGATATTAATGCACCTCTTACAAAAGATAAAAAATTACTTTTCAGAATTAATACTGCATATACCAACCAGGGAACTTTCCAAAAAACAGATGCAAAAAATTCATACTTTGCATTTACACCATCATTAACATATAATTTGAACGACAGACTTCAATTTAATATTGAATACGAAATGTTCAATACAAGAGCTATTGGGGATCAATTCTTCTTTTATTTAAATCCAGGATCATTGAATGGAATTGATAATATGAAAGATCTTGAAAAAGCTGGATTAGACTATAAACAATCTTACATTGGTGATGATTTATATACTACTGCAAGAGTAAATAATATCTTTGGCCAGATAAACTATAAGATTAATAACAATATTAAATCTTCGACTAATATTAATACTTCCAGCAGCTATTCTGATGGATTTGGCCCTTATTTTTCAGCATCGGTTGACACAACCAATAATGTTTCTGTAAGCAGATTTGATCAAGCTACAAGAGACAGCAGAAAAAAATATCTACAGATACAACAAAACTTTAATTTTGATTATTCTTTCGGGAACGGAATGAGAAACAGAACGGTTGTAGGTTTTGATTATCTTAAAACAAAAGATAGATCTCGTTACATTTATCTCGCAAATGGGGCTACTTACACAGTTCCTGCAAACGGAGGAGATTATTCAGACTTCAACGGAACTGCTTTAGGAGCGCTTTATGATGATCCTGCAAACATCAGCCATTACGATGTAGATGGAGATACAAATACTTACAGTGGATATATTTCAAACGTTTTCACACCAATTTCAGGGCTTAATGTTGTTTTAGGACTACGTTATGAAAGCAATGATTTCTTAGGGGGTAAAGTCTGGGTAAACAATACTCCGGCATATAATCAGTCTGCATGGTCACCAAAAGCAGGTTTAGTTTATCAGATCATAAAAGATAAATTCTCTGTTTTCGGAAACTATCAGAACAGTTTTAAGAGTAATGGCTATTACACGACTGATTTAGCAGGAAATATCGCACTTTCGGATCCTGAAAGAGCAAACCAGTTTGAAGCAGGTTTTAAAGCAAATCTTATCAATGGGAAAATCAATGCTACAGTAAGTTATTACGACATTAAAGTAAAAAATATATTACTTGGTACAGGACAATACACTGCTGCTGGTAACGCTGTACAAACTCAGGCAGGAGAAATTCAAAGTAAAGGATTAGAACTTGAAGTAAATGCTTATTTAATTAAAGGATTCTCGTTAATCGGAGGTCTCTCTTATAATGACACAACAGATTTAAGCACTGGTTTCAGACCAAACACAGCAGGATCTCCATGGCTAGCAAATTTTAATGCAAGCTACCAGTTTGTTGATGGAAGTTTAAAAGGTTTTGGTTTTGGAATCGGAGGAAACTATGCAAATGCTAATAAGATCTACAATCAGGTAAATCCGGCAACGACCAGATTCGAAATATTTACATTACCTAAATATTTTGTGTTAAATGCCAACGCATTTTATGATGCGAAAAAATTCAGAATTGGTTTGAAAGTTGACAATTTTACAAACCAACACTACTGGATTGGTTACACCACAGGAAATCCTCAAAAGCTAATCAATGCTTTGGGTACAATTACTTACAAATTCTAAAAAACCTAAAAGCTAGCCCATCAAAAGGTTAGCTTTTTACTATGAAGAAAAAACATCATCATAAGAAGAAACCTTCATGGATAAAAAAATGGTCAGCCAAACTGCATTTGTGGTTGGGCTTATCCGTTGGTCTGGTTGTTTTTATTGTTTCCCTAACGGGGAGTATGTATGTTTTCAAGGATGAAATACAGAACATTCTCAGAAAAGATGCAATCTGGGTTAAACCAGGAACCATTACACAGTCTCCAGTTCCCATTGCAGTCCTTAAAGAAAAAGTTTCTTTGGAGATCAATGAAAAATATCCGATCAGCTCGGTTGAGATTCCTTTAGATAAAAATAAATCTTACGAGTTTCTTTATTACGAAAAAGATAAAAAAGGCTGGAATTATTTTCAGGAAGTTAAGATTAATAAACTTGTCTATGTCAATCAATATACGGGGCAGGTTTTAGGCGTGTATGATGAAAAATATGACCTCTTCCCTATTTTAAAAGCCATTCACTGGAGTTTACTGTTAAAAACAGACTGGGGAAAATATGCAGTCGGAATTCCGGTAGTATTATTTATCATCATGCTCCTCACAGGGATTGTGCTTTGGTGGCCGAAAAATAAAAAAGCAAGAAGAGCACGTTTCTCTTTCGACTGGAAAAATGTAAAAACATGGAAACGTAAAAATTATGACCTTCACAGTATTCTAGGTTTTTATGTATCCTTTATCGCTCTGTTGATGGGCCTTACCGGAATCTATTTTTCCTATCCATGGGTGAAAAATGTATTCAATTTTACACTTTCTGGCTCTTTGGAACTTCCGAAAGAGAAAGATATCAAATCGCCTGACTCCCTTTTAGCAAAAAACCATTCAATTTATGATATTACGGCTCGGGAGACTAAAAACTTGTACCAGGAATCATCAAGCTTCAGAATTCCTTTAAAAGGAAAAAATAAAAAAGGAAAAGAATTAAAAAATATTCCTGTAACAGTCTATCAGAAAGAGGGAAGATTCAGTGAAAGAAGCCTGATTGTTTTTGATAAATATTCAGGGAAAACCTTATCAAATAAACCTCATCAAAGTCTTACTAATGCTGAGAAATATGCCAATGCCAATTATGATATTCATACAGGTTCCTATTTTGGACTGTTTGGAAAAATCATTTGGTTTTTAGCCGGATTGGTTTGCACATCATTACCTGTAACGGGTTTTTTGATTTGGTGGGGAAAATATAAAAAACAAGGAAAGAAGAAATCATGAAAAAAGCTCTTTTATCAGTAGCTTGCTTAGGATCTGTGGCTGTTTTTGCACAGAAAACAGATAGTTTAAAAACATCTAACGTTGAAGAAGTAGTACTTACTGCTTCCCGAAAAAAAGAAAATATAAAAGAAATTCCGAGCTCGGTAACGATTGTTAATCAGAAACTGATTCAGTCACAATTGACGGTAAATTCTGACATTACAAGCATTTTACAATATACTGTTCCGAGTTTGGCGACAAGTTCGGGACAAACTTCCAACACCGGACAAACACTGAGAGGCCGTCAGGTTTTAGTTTTAATTGATGGCATCCCTCAATCTACACCGCTTCGAAACGGAGCAAGAGATTTAAGATCAATCGATCCTTCAGTAATTGAAAGAATTGAAGTCATTAAAGGAGCGTCCTCTATTTATGGAAATGGAGCGGATGGAGGAATTATTAACTATATCACGAGAAAAAGCACTTCCGATAAAAAAATTTCAGGAATTTCTCAGGTGGGTATCACTGGACAACCTTACGGCGGAACGTTAGGTTTCAGAGCAAGCCAGCTACTTTCCGGAAATTTAGCTAAAAAGTTCGATTATGTGGCTTCGTTTGCCTATGAAAGAACGGGTTACATGAAAGATGCAGATGGTGTGAATTTAAGTCCGACATACAACCCCGCAAAAATGAATAACTACAACGGAATGCTGAAGTTAGGCTATAATATTAATGATAATCAAAGAATTGAAGCGTCTTACATTGGATATGCTTCAAAATCTGATTTAAATTTAGGGTTAAAAACAGGAAAATATGGTATCACTCCAACTATAGGTGAAGGCGTAGGAAAAAATCTGGAAACCACGCCGCAGGGAACTCCGAGAAATCATAACGTAAAAGTAAGCTACGACAATAAAAATATCTGGAAAGGAACTTCTTTGAATATAAACCTTTATATGCAGGATTTCAGAACGGTTTACGGATATAGCGATACTTTTTTCAACGGTGGTCAGTCCAATGTGATTTCCAAAAAATACGGGGCAAGAGCCAACTTTGATACCCAACTTTGGAACACTCAGAATTCTCAGGCAGAAGTTATTTACGGAGTTGATATTTTAAACGACAAGACTGTTCAGAAGCTGGAAGACGGCCGTTACTGGACTCCGGATATGAACATGACCAATATTGCGCCTTTCGCTTTGATTAAAATTGATTTATTAAAAAAGTTAACCATTAAAGGAGGTTTAAGATATGAAAATATGAAGGTAAAAGTCGGAGATTTCAACACGCTTTCGACAATTAAATCAGACGGAACTTTTACAAAGAGTATTTTCGTAACCGGAGGAAACTTAGAATATAATGCATTGGTGGGAAACATCGGAATTCGTTACAATATCAATCCGATGATCAATATTTTCGGAAGTTTTTCCCAGGCCTATTCAATCAACGAATTAGGAAGAATTTTGAGAACATCAACTTCTGACACCATCAGCAACCTGGAAACAAAACCCATCATCGTTAACAATTATGAGCTGGGAACAACAGGTCAAATTACAAAATGGCTGAACTATGAAGTGACTTCTTACGTAAGTACTTCCAAATTAGGAGCAACTTTTATCCAGAGCCCGGACAGAGCCTTAACGATTCAAAGAGCACCAGAAGTAGTGTATGGAATTGAAGGTTTTTTACATTTTAATCCTGCAAACTGGATCAATTTCGGAGGAAGCTATAGCTGGATGGAAGGGATTACTTCTCCTAAAAACGATGGCGACTACTCCACAAAAATCAATAACAGCAGAATATCTGCACCTAAAGTTTTAGCTTATGTTCAGGTAAAACCGATTCAGAAAATATCTATTGGATTAGATATGCTTCATACTTTCGGACAGGACAGGTTTGAACCCAATGCCAAAACCGGCCTGTATGTATATGGCGAAGGAAAAGTTCCTGAATACACGATTTTTAATTTTAAATCAAGCTACGATGTCAATAAGAGCTGGAAAGTATCTCTGGGTATCGAAAACCTGTTTAATACAATGTATCAGCCCGCAATTGCATGGTGGACCACAAGAGATGCTGACTTTACCAATTCTTTAGGAATGAGGGGTACTTTTATGGTTGAATACAAATTTTAGTACAATTCATTTTTTAATTTATAAGTATTCTAAATAAAAATTAAAACTTATCTTTGCCCAGTCAAAGGAAACTATGAAGAAAAAACATCATCATAAAAAAAAGCCAAGCTTAGTAAAGAAATGGACAGGAAGACTGCATTTGTGGTTGGGTCTTGGAGTTGGGTTTCTGATCTTCATTATTTCCATTACCGGAGCATTGTACGTTTTTAAGGATGAAATTGAAAACTTTACCCGTAAAGATGTCATTTATCACAACGAGCAGAATATAGAGCAGAAACAGGTTCTTCCAATCCGTGTTTTGGAACGTTCGGTGGCGGATCAGGTGAAGGAAAAATATCCTGTTCATTGGGTAAATATTCCGATCGACAAAAAGATGTCTTATCTTTTTTATTGGTATGAACACAATCCGAAAGGCTGGAATTATTTTGATGAATTTCCTATCTACAAAGTAGCTTATGTTAATCCCTACAACGGAAAAGTTTTAAGAACGTATGACGAGAAAAACGGATTCTTCCAGATCGTAAAAATGATCCACTGGAGCTATCTTTTGAAGCAGGAATGGGGAACCTATCTTGTGGGAATTCCTGTTATTATTTTTATCATCATGCTGATTTCCGGAATTATTCTTTGGTGGCCTAAAAATAAAGCTGCCAGAAAACAGCGTTTTTCTTTCAGATGGCAGAATGTAAAAAGCTGGAAAAGAAAAAATTACGATCTTCATAATATCTTAGGGTTTTATGCATCCATTTTTGCTTTAATATTTTCCTTAACAGGATTGTTCTATGCGTTTTTCGTAGTTCAGGCTGCATTTTATTTCATCTTTTCAGGAGGAAAAACAGTTTACCCTGACTTTTCATCCATTAAGACTAAAGCTCCGATCGAGATGAGAACAGAAGGAACTTTAGATAAAATCAGCAATACCGTTAAAGCAAAATATCCGGATTCTTATGGTTTCTCTATTGATCTCGGACATGAACACATGGATGATCATGAACATCCGAATTTTGAAGTTTATGTAAAACACTTATCATATTCTTACCACAAAAGCAGCAGCTTGATTTTTGATGAAAACTCAGGAGAATTGCTGCATACTCATGACATGAAAGACAAAAATTTTGGTGAAAAAACAGTTGGAGCCAACTATGATATTCATGTCGGATCCATTTTAGGACTTCCTACCAAAATCATTGCTTTTATTGTAAGTTTGATATGTGCCTCATTACCAGTCACTGGCTTCATGATCTGGTGGGGAAGAAGAAAAAAGAAAACTCCTAAAACCGTTTAAAACTTTTTTTAAATAAATATGTGCTTAATCGTCTAATAACTAAGATCTTTTTTATAATTTTAGCCTTTTAGAATTTTAAGCAAAGAAATGTCATTAGTAGATTTGTCAAAACACGTTGCGCTGGGAATTGATATTGGCGGAACAAACACAAAATTTGGAGTGGTAAACCACCGGGGTGAAGTTCTTGAAAAAGGAAATATCCGAACAGATGCCTACGCTACTGTAGAAGAATATATTGACGCTTTATACGAGGCTGTTCATCCCATGATCGAAAGCCACGGAAAAGAAAAAAACTTTGATGGGATAGGAGTCGGAGCTCCCAATGCCAACTATTATACCGGGACTATAGAACAGGCTCCCAATTTACCTTGGAAAGGAATTATTCCATTTGCGGAATTGATGAAAGCCAAATTTGGGTTGCCATGTACAATAACCAATGATGCCAACGCTGCCGCCATCGGGGAAATGCTTTTCGGAGCAGCCAGAGGAATGAAAGATTTTATCATGATTACTCTGGGTACAGGTGTAGGAAGCGGAATCATCGCAGGAGGCAAATTAATCTACGGACACGATGGTTTTGCCGGAGAGCTGGGACATACAATCGTGAAACCGGGCGGAAGAAAACACTGGAGCACCGGTTCTGAAGGAAGTCTTGAAGCTTATGCCTCAGCAACTGGTATTGCTATTACCGCAAAGAAAATGAGAGCCGAATTTCCTGAATCTATGCTTAATCAATATCCTGAAGAAGCCATTAATTCTAAAACAGTACACGAATGTGCTTTGAAAGGAGATCCAATATCTATAGAAGTTTTCAGATATACAGGACAAAAACTAGGAGAAGCCTTGGCTAACTTCGTGATGTTCTCTTCCCCGGAAGCTATTCTTTTGTTTGGAGGAGTAATTAAAGCAGGGGATTTTATCTTAAAACCTACGAAACTTCACATGGAAAGAAACCTTCTTCCTATTTTCAGAAATAAAGTAAAATTGGTTTTCAGTGAGCTGGACGAAGCAGATGCTGCCATTTTAGGAGCAAGTGCCTTGGTTTGGGAAAAATAATCGAAAGCTATTTCAATAATACTAAGCATCCTTTTAGGATGCTTTTCTGTTTCTAAAGTATTTATAAAGGATCCAACAATGTGAAATTATTAATGATTAAAAATCAGGTAAAATTGTTAACTTGTACTGTATTAAAACCAAAAAATCATTAATATGAAAAATCTTAAAGCATTAAGCAGAAAACAACAAAAAGCAATTTCAGGAGGAGTGCAGGGACCTTGTACAAATTATTGTGTTCCGAAACCTTTGTATACCGCAACTTGCGTTAAAGGATGGTGCGTTTATACTCCTGTTGGACCTGAATAAAATTACAGTATTTAAAATCAATTTCAAACAATTCCTTTTGGAGTTGTTTTTATTATTATTTGTGAAATCTATGAGTATGATTTGTGTTTCAGGCTTTAATTAAACATCAAATGGAAAACTTTTCCTTATTTTTGATTAGTTTTTTCTCCAAGAATATTCCTTAAACGAGAAAATATTTAAATACATAATCAACTTAGAATGGATAACAATAATTTAGAACAGATCACTTTCGGAGGCGGATGTTTTTGGTGTGTGGAAAGCTGTTTCAATATGCTGAAGGGCGTTAAATCTGCCATTTCCGGATATTCCGGGGGACATAAAGATAACCCGACTTATCAGGAAGTTTGTACGGGAGAAACAGGTCATGCAGAAGTTGTACAGATCACTTATGATCCGGCAATTATTTCCTATAAACAATTGATGGATGTTTTCTTTTTCCTTCATGACCCTACCCAATTAAACAGACAGGGAAATGATATCGGAACGCAGTACCGTTCTGTAATTTACTATAAAGATGAGGCAGAAAAAGCAAAAGCCGAAGAAGCCATTAAAGTATCTATAGCATCTGGAAGATGGACAGGAACTTATGTGACGGAATTAACGAAATTCGATACATTCTGGCCTGCCGAACAATACCATCAAGGCTATTACAATGAAAACCCAACTCAGCCCTACTGCAGTGCAGTTGTTGGTCCAAAAATTCAGAAATTCAAAAAGCATTTCGGTGAACTGGGGATGCTGAATGCAGAATAAAAAGTAAACAATTTTATATTTAACCACAAAGAATAGGAATCCTTTGTGGTTATTTTTTTTATCATTCCACTTCTATTGAATCTGGTTGCTGGTATCCAGCATAATGATTAAGTATACGTTCTGAGACATCTTTTAAAGCTTTATCATTAATTGGATGTTTTCCATAGCTTGTAAAAAATTCAACATTATTATTGCTCTTATCATACCAGACCTTTCCTATTGAATTTGCAATTGTAAGAGTGTCGGGTCGCGTAATTTTTTTAAAATACTTAAATCTAAATTTATCCATCGGAATAACATCAATCTGCGGTCCCAAAGAACTGCTATCAGTTGCCATATACCTGTCACCATCCCAATACATAAAAGGTTTATCGACTGCAATGGGGTCCCAGTTAGAAATTAACCCTCTTGCACCAGAATTTTTGTTATTAGAAAAAAACACTCCCCCCGTAACCATAAGTAAAACAAAAGTCATTTCTAAAATTCCTAAACCATTTTTCTTAAAAATATCAGGGATATTGAAAATTGGCTTATTGGTAATATTTATAACAATCTTAGATAAAGTTTGGGTAACTGCATATTCTATCGTTTTCCAATCAAGACAAAAGTCTCTAAAACTATCATATTCTAAATATCTACTAAGATCATCTAAAATTATGGTTTTTATGTTGTAATCTTCATCCTTTTCAACAATAGTCTTATAGTAAGTTTCAAAGGATTTATAACTCAAAACTATATTATAATCATCATTTAATGATGTTTCAAGATGGCTTACAATTCCATGAAATGATTTTTGAGGAGTATCATTTGAGGCCTTCTGAAAAACCTCTTCTAACAATTTTCTTTTCTGAGGTAAAAATTTTGACATATTCAACGTTATTATTGCGAAAATTATGAAGTTTTATACCTACTACATTACGGATTTCCGTAAATCTCACTGAAAAAACTTTCCAAAAACTTTCCAAAAACTTTCTAACCCTTGCCTGCTCTTTCGCCGTTACTTTGCCATAGAAATCAGTGAGAAACAAATCATTATAAAAAACAATCAATAACAAATTTACAAAACTGATTTCAAAAATTGCCAGATAAAACGGAAGTAAACTCCGGGTTGGGAAGCAGATGTTTCTCTTCCGTTTTTGATGGTTCACTTCCCAAAAAATTTAAGAAGCGCTTCGAAATTTTAATCGTGTACAGCTCGGGATAAATATTCCGAGAGGAAGGAAAACAATTTCAAACCTCAAAATTTTTAAGGAAATGATCCAGTTTATTTTAATGCTATTAGGTTTAGCATTCGGACACAATAATGCCAATACATCAACATGTGATAATAATAATTCAACTACCGTAACCGTACAGAGCGATACTGATCCAGGAAATGGAATAGATCCGGGAGATGGAACAGGAGGACCAGGAGGTGGTGGTGGAACTACCGGAGATACAGGACAATTGCCCCCGCCATTTACACATCCATAGATAAATCAAAGGACAGGTTATATAAATCTGTCCTTTTTTATTACTATTTTGCAAAAAAAACTAATATAATGAAAAAGGTATTATTGTTAATAATATTAATATGCCTCATATCTTGTTCAAGAAAGTCGATCGAACAAGATAATTCTACAAAAAATGCATATCATAAAAAAGGTGAAAAATTCAGAGATTCCAAAGTTCTCGATTCTGCATTTTATTATTATTCTCTTGCCAAAGAAAAATATATTAAAAATAATGATTCCACTAAAGCCGCTGAATCATTAATTAATATGGCTATTATACAAACAACTAAGGGGGATTTCTATGGTAGTATCGAAACTTCTTTAGAAGCAAACAAACTCTTAGTTGACGAAAAAGACACAACAGTAAAAAAAGATTTAGCCATTAGCTATAATAATATGGGTATTGCTTCTGGCTTTTTATATAATTATAATGATGCTATACAGTTTTATAAAAAAGCTGCCCAATTTACATCAAACAAAGAAAATGCGTTGTTATGTTATAATAATATAGCAGTAGCTTATCTACTCAAAAAGGATACAAGGCTTGCAAAAAAATATTTAAACTATGCTATACAAGCTAAAAGTAAAGGGAATTACGCACGAGCTTTAAATAATTTAGGAAAATTAAAACTTCTCGAAAACCCTAATTATAATCCTCTTCCTGAATTTTATAAAGCTTTGGAAATTAGACTTAACTCAAATGATACGGAAGGCTTAAATTCAAGTTATTCTACTTTATCGGATTATTTTAAAGATAGAGACAACAACAAATCATTATTATTTGCGAAAAAAATGTTAGAAACTGCAGCAATCGTTAAAAACCCAGAAGATCAGATGCAGGCCTTACAGAAACTTATAGAACTCGACCATCCGAATTATCTAAAGTATTTTAAAAAGTTTCAATCTCTTAATGATAGCCTTATCATTTCTAGAGGTAAAGCAAAAAATCAATTTGCCTTAATAAGATTTGATGTTGAAAAACAAAAACTTGAAAATGAGCAATTAAAGGGTAGGGATTTTAAAAAAAATATTGGTATAGCTGCTCTAGTCCTATTATTATTTGGTAGTTTATTTTGGTATACTAAAAGAAAAAAGCGTCTCGAACAAGAAAAAGAAATCGAAGTAAAAAACACCCAGCTTAAAATGTCAAAAAAGGTTCATGATGTAGTTGCCAATGGTATTTATCAGGTAATGACAAAAATTGAGAACCAGGAGCATTTTAATAAAGATGAGGCGCTTGACGAACTGGAATTTGTTTACGAAAAGTCCAGGGATATTTCTTACGAGAAGACAGACACCCAAGGTGAGGAAAAAGATTTCAGCGAAAAAATTTCTGAAACAGTCAGCTCATTTAAAAATGATGAAGTGAATACTTACCTTGCCGGAAACGACATCGGCATCTGGAAACATCTGAGCACAAAGAATAAGGAAGAAGTGTATCAGATCATCCGCGAATTGCTTGTAAACATGAAAAAACACAGCAAAGCAACCATCGTTTCGTTTAGATTTGAAAGAGAAAATGACCTCATCAGAATATTCTATACGGATAATGGAATTGGAATTTCAGGAGATGTAATTTATAAAAACGGATTATCTTCTACGGTTTCCCGTATAGAAACCATCAACGGAGAAATTATTTTTGACACCAAAATAGAAAAGGGACTTAAAATTACTATTTCATTTCCTGCTTCCTAAAAAACCTAAACAGAATGTTCAAAAAAATTTTAATCGCCGAAGACCACGAAATGGGCAGTTTTTCTGTCCAAAAAACATTGGAGGATCTTAATATTCCGAAAGTTGATTATGTATATTATTGTGATGATGCTCTGGCAAAAGTTCAAAAAGCTTTACGGGAAAACGATCCTTATGATTTATTGATCACCGACCTTTCTTTTGAAGAAGATCATTACACACAAAACATTAAAGACGGGCAGGAATTAATTCAAAAAGTGAGGGAAATTCAACCGGCTCTCAAAGTGATTGTTTTTTCCGGCCAGCATAAATCAGGAATTATCGATTCGCTTTTTAAAAATTATCATATCAACGGGTATGTGCGGAAAGCCAGAAATGACTCTAAAGAACTAAAAAAGTCCATCGCTTCTGTTTTTATTAATGAAAATTATCTTTCTACAGATCTCAAGCAGGAAGTGAAAAAATTTAACAATTATGAGTTTTCTGCTTATGACATCACATTGGTGACCCTCCTTTCAAAAGGAATTTTGCAGAAAAATATTCCTGTTCATCTTCAGGAAAAAAATATAAGACCAAATAGTTTAAGCAGTATCGAGAAAAAACTAAACAGCTTAAAAGAAGACCTTGAAGTAACCAGCAACGAACAATTAGTTGCTTTTTGTAAAGACATCGGAATTATTTAATCCAAATTTTCTGAATAATATCAAAAACCTTTCATTTTTATGAAAGGTTTTTCGTTTTACGGATTCCCGTAAGGAGACGCAAATTAATGCTCATATTTTTGAAGTGTTAAATAAAAAACAGTCATGGGAAAATTTATTATTACTCAGAGAGTAAACAAAGAGTATCAGTTTAATCTGAAAGCCACAAATGGCGAAATTATCTTAACCAGCGAAGGCTATGTCCAAAAAGCATCTTGCCATAAAGGAATAGAATCGGTGAGAATTAATTCTCAGGATGACTCAAGGTACGAGAGAAGAACTGCCGTAAACGGAAAAGAATATTTCGTCTTAAAAGCAAGAAACGGCGAGATTATTGGAAAAAGCCAGTTATACAGTTCAAAATCGGGAATGGAAAACGGAATTGCCTCCGTAAAATCCAATGCTCCAACCGCCGAAATTGTTGATGAAACGCTAAAAAGCTAAAAGTATGGATCTTAAAATTAAACTTGAGCAGCTTCATCAAAAAGTCATTGGCTTAAAAGAGCAAATCGGAACAGAAGAAGCAACAAAAAATGCTTTTGTAATGCCTTTTATACAAATTTTAGGATATGATATCTTCAACCCAACAGAGGTTGTTCCCGAACATGTTTGTGATATCGGAACCAAAAAGGGTGAAAAAGTAGATTATGTGATCAAAAACAATGATGAACCCATCTTCATTATAGAATGTAAGCACTGGAAAGAAAATGCGGATGCCCATAATTCTCAGCTTCACCGCTATTATCATGTTTCAAAAACTAAATTCGGAGTGTTGACCAATGGGATTGTTTACAACTTTTATGCAGACCTTGAGAAGCCCAATATTATGGATGAAAAACCTTTTCTTACCATAAATCTTGAAGACCTGAAAGATAGTTCAATAAAAATTCTGGAAAGTTTTACTAAAACCGGTTATAATCTGGAAGATATTCTAGGTTCTGCAGAAGCTTTAAAATACATCAAAGCAATTCGGAAAGAATTTGAAAAAGAAATAGAAAACCCTTCAGATCAACTGATCAAACTCTTAGTAAGCCGCTTTTTCGATAAACCAATCAATGCCAACAGACTCATTGCATTTAAGGAGTACACTAAAAAAGCATTAACCACATCCATCAACGAATCCATCAGCTTTAGACTAAAATCTGCCCTGAGTATCAATGAGCAAATCGAAAAGCATGATGATAAAAACATACAGCCTGTTGACGAAAACAATGAAACCCCTAAATTCATTACGACTGAAGAAGAATCTGAAGGATTCCAAATCGTAAAAGCAATCCTGAGAGAAAAAATTCCTTCAGAAAGAATTGCGCCAAGAGATACCCAGTCTTATTTTGGAGTTCTGCTGGATGACAACAACAGAAAGCCTATCTGCAGGCTGCATTTTAATACAACGAATAAATATCTGGAGCTATTTCATAACGGTAAAGATGCCGGAGAAAAAATGCCGCTAAATGATCTTGATGAAATTTATAATTATCGAAATGAGCTTCATCAGACGTTAGAAATTTATAATTAAAAACATGAAAAGACTAATACCATTTATTATACTTACATTCAGTTTATTTCTTTTAAACTCTTGTTTTAAAGCCAATGATAATGTAGGACATGACGGGAGATGTACAGGTTCCGCATATTGTACGGCCTGCTCAAACTGTTCTCGATGTGGACATTGCAGTAGCGGTGGAACCTGCGGCGTTTGTGGTGGCGGTTCCGGAAACAACTCTTCTTCCGGAAGTTCTGCCAAAAGAAGCAAATCCAAGAAAAACAAATCATCAGATTCTTATAAGGCATCAAAAGCAAAATCCAATAAACCTCCAAAAGTATTTATTGATAAGGTAAATGTCAACGTCAACTCCAACAGATATATTGCAGGAATTTCAACGACCAATATTTACGAAAAACCTTCTTTCAAATCTAAAATAATAGCCATAGTTCCTAAAAATACAAAGCTAATCCAGGTTTCCAAGCATAACTCCTGGTACAAAGTAAAAAAGGATGGGAAAATAGGATATGTTCATTATAAGGATATAAAGTAACTAAAAACAAAATAACATGAACCTAAAAAAATTTTTAAATGAAGAACAAGATCCAAAAGCAGTAGAAAAACTTTTGGAGAGAATCAACAGCCTCCTTACCTCTCAGGAATTTGTAGAATATATTGCTGTTCAGAAAAAACCAGCTCTTAATTTATCCCCTGATTGTATTGCCCTTACCAATAGAAGAATTATTTTTTGTAGACCTAAAACCTTCGGTTTATCAATGGATTTTCAGGACTACAGTTGGGTGGATATTGCAGATTGCCATATTAAAGAAGGAATAATAGGTTCCACTTTTATGATGAGAACAACAAGAAATCTTACCAATATGATGGATTATCTTCCAAAAGCACAAGCCAGAAAATTATATCAATATGCTCAGGAGATTGAAGAACAGATGAGAGGTGTAAGACGAGAAAAAGATTTAGAGACAAGAAGAGCTTCTGCAGGCGGCGTTACAGTGAATAATACAACACCAATCATCGCGCAACCCCAACAATTTCAGCAACAGCAAAAACCATTATTAATAGAAAATGAAGATCCTTTTGCTCTTTTACAGAAATTAAAAGGTTTAATGGAAAACGGAATAATCTCTCCCGAAGAGTTTGAAGAAAAGAAGAACGAAATTTTATCAAGAGTTTAAACCTATGAAATCAAAATTCACAACCGCGCTACTAGCTTTTTTCTTAGGAGGACTAGGTATCCACAGATTTTATTTGGGGCAAAATAGCAGAGGAATACTTTATCTGTTATTTTGTTGGACATTCATTCCTTCATTGATTGCCCTTTTCGATTTTTTTGTCTTCATTTTTATGTCCGAAGACAATTTTAATTACAAATATAATCTCAAAACAGGATTTTAAAAACAAAAAGCATGAAACCATTCCTCAATTTTTGTGCGCTATGTTGTTTCATTGGTATTTTCAGACTTCCCTTAGAATATTATACTTTTCTCAGAATCCTTATTTCCATTGGAGCTTTATTGGTCTTATACAATACTTTAAACTTTAAACAGCATTATTTAAGTATAATTTTTCTTGTCATCCTTATTCTTTTCAATCCCGTTTTTCCTATTTATTTATATCGAAAAAGTTTATGGATCCCAATTGATACCATAACGGGAATTTTATTTCTGTTGATCAATTTCCTAGAAAAACCAATACAAAAAAAGGAAGAAGAAATTACCGAAGAAGCTTCAAAGCAATCTTTATCAATACACCAAAGATCTCCTTCACGAGACAGAATCATTAATCCCCAACAATCAAAAGAAGACTAAACTATATGGAAAACAATCAAATTACCGAAAATCTTAAAGCTCATTTTCTCCGACTTTATCAAATGGCAATTTGTGATGATGATTTCAGCGCTTTAGAACTGAAAATGCTTTATAAATGCGCCGAAGAAAGAGGTATTTCATCTAAAAATCTGGACGAAATTCTTCTGAATCCGATCAATTTAAAATCACTTGTTCCACAGACAATCGAGGAAAAAGTAGATTATCTCTACGATCTCACAGTAATGATCTGGACAGATGGAATTGTTTCTCCGAACGAATATTCTGCTATGCAAAAATATGTTCTGATGTTTGGCTTTTTGGAAGAAAATGTAACGGCAATCGTAGATTATCTCATCGAAGCCGTAAAAATCGGCAAGAATAAAAGCGAAATTTTATACGAATTAAAAAACTAACTACTATGGATACCACAAGCATAAAAAATTTATTTAAACTAAAATCTGTTCCTATTGAGCCTAAAATAGAACAGTTACCCAAAACAGAGCAAAATACGGAAGAGGAATCTCCCGAAGAAAGCAGGAAAAGAACCTATCACGAATCAGGATACAGAGACAGTTCACGAACCAACGGAAACCACTCTACCCTTTCAATCTGTCTTGATGCTGTATACTCAAAATTTCAAAACGAAGAAAAAGAAATGGTTGAAAAGCAGCAAAAATTAAAAGAATCTTATGTTAATGAACAAAAAAACAGGGAAACAGAGATCAAAGCCCTAACTGTTTCACAAGAAACCAAAGAGGAACAACTGAGAAATAAAAACAAAGAAATCGAAAATCATCAGAATACCATTGAAAACTTAAAAGCCGAAATCCTCGATCTTCCAAGAAATCCGGAAAAGTATAATGTAAAAGCGACAAAAGGCGCTTCAGCAAAATTCTGGATTGGATTGATTCTTCTGATTCCCATCACTTTATATTTAGCAACATTTTATATTTCAACTTCTTATTCGGCATTTTTTAAAAGTTTTGATGCAAAAAGCACTGTCATTCAAAGTGTTTTGGATGCGAATGCATGGATGAAAGCATGGTATGACGGTTTTATAGAAGTAGCCTTCGTTACTTTAATTCCGTTTGTATTTCTGGGATTAGGATTTCTGATTCACATGTTTGGTGAAAATAAAAACAGAGCCAATTATATCAAATTGGGGTTATTATTTATCGTGACATTTGTTTTCGACTCTATTTTAGCCTATGAAATTGAATCAAAACTATATGAATTAAACAAAACTTTTGATTCGCCACCCTTTGATCTTAAAATAGCCTTTACCAAAATTCAGTTTTGGGGAATCATTTTCGCAGGATTTATTGTTTACATTATTTGGGGGCTTGTTTTTGATTTTGTCATGAAAGAACATCGGGAAAAAGACAAAATCAAAAGTGAACAGGAAATCAGGCAGAAAAAAGTAATTTCTCTTTCAGAAAAGATCAATATTTTGAAAAAAGAAATTGAAGAAGTTATTACCAATACCGCTAACACAAAAGAACTCATCATCAAAACACGCGGGAGAATCGAAGAGCTTCAGAATATCATTGACGGAGTGATCATTCCGACCAAAGATTACAAATTATATGCATCAGAATATGTTCAGGGCTGGATCACTTTTATCGGAGAGAAAATTGCGGTTTCAAGAACAGAAAAACAAACGATGATCGATGATTGTATAGCAACATATAATACCAATCTGGAAAACGTTGGCGCCAATTCTGACAATCAGAACCTTGTTTATTTATCATCTTTATAAATCCCAGATTATGAAAAAGATATTTTATTTATTAATGATCGTTTCTTTAGTTTCTTGCAAAAAAACTCTACCTCCATCATCTTGTACAAATTGTCCACCTGAAGTCGATTCAAATAATATCAATGTCAGTATTTTAATCGATTTATCCGATAGAATAGATCCCGCAACCAATCCGAATCCCACAATGGAATATTTTCAACGCGATACGGAATATATCAAAGCTATTGAAAAGGGATTTTTAAACCATATTAAATCAAAGAAAATTATTACTTATGATGATCAGATGCAGGTCTTCTTTAACCCTGAACCTTCCGATCCGAAGATGAATGAGTTTACAAAAGAACTGAAAGTCTCTTTCGATAAAAACACAGAACGAAATTATTTTGATCTGGTTGATAAAAAATATTCAGAATTACCTTTAAATATTTATCAGTCAGCTATAAAGGACGGAAAATATGTCGGCTCGGATATTTGGGAATTTTTTAAGAACAAGGTAAAAGATTATTGCATTAAGGATAATAAAAGAAATATCCTTTTCATTTTAACGGACGGATATATGTATCATGAAAACACAAAATTTGCAGAGGAAAATAAAACGTCTTATCTCACAACCAAATTTATAAAAGCGAACAATCTCACAACTTCAAATTTTAAAGATATTATCGAAAAAAACAAATTTGGTTTTGTAAAAGCCAATGATAATCTGAGCAATCTAGAGGTAATCGTCTTAGGAATCAACCCGGAAAAAGGAAATCCGTTTGAAGAAGCTGTGATTAAGGAATACTGGGAAAACTGGTTTAAAGAAATGAAGATCAAAAACTATCAGATCAAATCTGCAGACCTTCCTTCCAATCTGGAACCTATTATCTTAAAAGCAATTTCAGGAAAATAAAAACACTCCATATATATTTAGCTATCAGAACAGCGGGGAAATTAATTTCCCCGCTGTTCTTTATTTTCTCAACATCTCCGTGTGCGGAATGTCGTCTTCCAGATATTTTTTCCCGGTATCTTCAAACCCGAAGTCGCCATAGAACTTCAATAAATAATCCTGTGCAGAAATTCTAATTTCAGAAGTATGGAAACGGTTCTCAATAGTTTCAACAGCATATTGTATTAATAATTTCCCCAAGCTTTTTCCTCTCGCTTTTTCAGTTGTCAAAACTCTTCCGATAGAAGCCTCATCATATTTTATTCCTTTGTCGAAAATTCTGCAGTTTGCCAAAACTTCTCCATCTTCTTCCGCCCAGATGTGAACCGCCTTCTGATCATAATTATCCAGATCCGGATAAGGACAATTCTGCTCGATCACAAAAACATCGATTCTTGCTTTTAGCACAGCATAAAGCTCGGGAACTGTAAACTCTTCGAATGCTTTTATTTTCCAGATAATATTACTCATCAAAACTCACATTATTATTAACCAGAAACTCATTGGTCTTCTGGATAAAGTTTAAAATTTCCTCTCCTCCTACTTTCTTTTCCGCAGAAGTCACATAAAGCTCAGGAAGATCTTCCCAGGTTTTGTGAAGTTCGGCTTTATAGTCTTCTACATTTTTTATGGCAACATTCGGCTTTAGTTTATCCACTTTGGTAAATACAATAGAAAATGGCACCCCGCTTTCTCCACACCATTGAATAAAATCCAGGTCAATCGCCTGCGGTTTGTGCCTTGAATCCACCAGCACAAAAAGATTCACCAAATTCCTCCTGTTTAAAATATAATTGGTAATCAGCTTTTCAAAATCTTTTCTGATCGACTTTGAAACTTTTGCATAGCCATATCCCGGTAAATCCGTTAAATACCAACTTTCATTAACTAAGAAATGATTAATAAGCTGTGTTTTTCCCGGAGTCTGTGAAGTTTTAGCCAGATCTTTATGATTCATCATTGCATTGATTAATGAGGATTTTCCAACATTAGATCTTCCGATAAAAGCATATTCAGGAATTGTAGGTTCCGGACAATCCTGCCATTTTCCGCTACTTTTTACAAACGTTGCTGTTTTAATAACCATTTCTATAGAATATTTTAGAAAAACAAACCATTAAGAAAAAGCTCTTAATGGTCATTTTTTATTTTAATTTTAAACTTTATCTTTTATCCAGCTATAAAGAATTTCATTGAATTCATCTGGTTTTTCCATCATTGCTGCATGACCACATTTATCAATCCAGAACAGATCCGAATTCGGGATAAATTTGTGCATATCCTCGGCAACTTCAGGAGGTGTTACATTATCCTGATTCCCCCAGATCAGACATGTCGGTGTCAGAATCTTAGGCAAATCATTCAGCATATTGTGTTTGATAGCGCTTCTTGCCAACATTACAGTTTTAATACCCTTCATTCTGTCATTTACAACACCGAAAACTTCGTCTACCAAATCTTCAGTTGCAATTGCAGGATCATAAAAAACCTCTTCTGTTTTCTTTCTGATGTAGGAACGGTCATTCTTTCTTGGGAAACTGTCGCCGAAAGTTCTTTCGTACAAGCCAGAGCTCCCTGTAAGGACAAGATTTTTAACCAAATCAGGTCTTGCCAGTGTTAAAATTAACCCAACATGACCTCCCATTGAATTTCCAACAATAGTAACAGGTCCCTGAACATGGCTCTCAATAAACTTTATTATATATTTTGCTAAAGTTGTAAGATTGGTATTGAGTACCGGCAAATCGTAGATTGGTAACTGAGGAACATAAACTTTGAATCCTCTGTTTGAAAAAAAATCCACCATTTTATCGAAATTACTCAAACCACCCATTAAACCATGCAACAACACCAACGGATGTCCTTCCCCAGCTTCTACAAAGGTATATTTCTTTTCTTTTTTTGTACTAAATATCATATAATGCCTGTAATAAAGCCTTGCAAAAATACAAATTAAACCTCAAAAAAATTTTGAATACTCTAATTTAAAATAAAAATAACATAATAATCTCCTTTTTAGCTATTTTTTTGAAAATCTCTTTATTATGGCGTGAATAGCAGTAAATACAATCCTCTCCATATCAAACAATTACATCCCTAAAACTCAATCTTTAATAAAACTTATTAACATTAAGGGAAAAAGTGGGAAAAAGTGGGAAATTTTAGAAATTATTATATAAATTTGCTCCAAATGAAAAGTTTCATTGGGACATATGAGTGTAAAATTGACGACAAAGGCCGCTTAAAAGTTCCTTCATCTTTAATTAAACAGATGGAAAACTTCGACGACAAGGCATTTGTAGTCAAAAGATCTGTGTTCCAATCTTGCCTGGAAGTTTACCCTATGAATGCATGGGATAAATTGATGGGCAAAATTAATAAACTTAACAGATTCATTAAAAAGAATGCTGATTTCATTAGAATGTTTACGGCAGGAGTAAAAACAGTGGAACTGGATAACGCAGGAAGATTACAGATTTCTAAAGATCTGACTCATTTTGCAAATCTCCAAAAGGATATTGTGATTACAAGCGCAGGAGAATTGTTTGAAATTTGGGATAAAGAGGCCTACGAAAAGGTAATCTCTACCAATGAAACCGATTTCGCCAGTCTTGCCGAAGATGTGATGGGCTCTTTCGATGAAGAATAATTACGCTGATCATTAAAAGCGAAAAAACACAACTTAAGTATGTATCATAACCCCGTTTTGTTGAAGCAAAGTGTAGATGATTTGGTAACGAATCCAGACGGAATATATGTAGACTGTACTTTTGGAGGAGGCGGTCACTCCAGAGAGATCTTGAGCAGGCTTTCAGACAAAGGAAAACTGTTCAGTTTTGATCAGGATTTAGATGCTCTTAAAAATGCAATTGATGATCCGAGATTTACATTAATCAATCAGAATTTCAGATTTCTGGAAAACTCTTTGCTAATGTATGGAATTTCTCAGATCGATGGAGTTCTGGCCGATTTGGGAGTTTCTTCCCATCAGTTTGATGAGGCGGAAAGAGGCTTTTCCACAAGAAGCAATGCTCCTTTGGATATGAGGATGAACATTATGCAGGGACTTGATGCCAAAAGAGTCATCAATGATTATGAAGAAGAACAGCTTGCTGACATTTTTTATTACTATGGTGAACTGAGAGAAGCCAGAAAACTGGCAAGAGATATTGTTCATCACAGAAAAACAAAAAGCATCGAAACAACAGAAGATCTGAAAAAGCTATTCAGCTATCTTCCACCACATAAAGTGAATAAATTTTATGCCCAGTTATTTCAGGCCATAAGAATTGAAGTTAATCAAGAGCTTGAAGTACTGAAGGAAATGCTTGTTCAGGCATATAATGTTTTAAAGCCGGGAGGAAGATTAGTAGTAATATCTTATCATTCTTTAGAAGACAGGCTGGTCAAAAGATTTTTGAAAAACGGAATGTTTGAGGGAGAACCCGAAAGAGACATTTACGGAAATTATAAAAAGGCATTCGAACTGGTAAAGAGTAAGGCGATTATTCCCGATGACAAGGAAATCGAAGAAAACTCCAGAGCCAGAAGTGCTAAAATGAGAACAGGAATAAAAGTATAAAAAGTGAATGATTGAATTGTCAATAGTGAATTTTTAGCATTGACAATTGACTAACGAAGTGAATTCACTGCAAAAGCAAATTGACATTAAATTGGCAAAAAGA
This sequence comes from Chryseobacterium sp. Y16C, assembly GCF_022488405.1. Taxonomy (NCBI): domain Bacteria; kingdom Pseudomonadati; phylum Bacteroidota; class Flavobacteriia; order Flavobacteriales; family Weeksellaceae; genus Chryseobacterium; species Chryseobacterium sp. Y16C. The sequence goes on along the minus strand of NZ_CP092711.1, from coordinate 3,362,756 downwards.
GCAACAAATCGTCCTCAGAAAAAATTAACTTTTATAGACATTATAAAAGGAAACTTTCTGAATCGTGATGAGATCAAAATACATTACAAGTATTTTCTCCTGTTGTTTGTGTTGATGATGGCCATGATTTACAGTAACCATCTCGTCAACAAAAAGATAAAAATTGTTAATGCTTTAAAAGAAGAAACGGAAGAATATAAATCACGAAACGCTTACGCACAAAGTAAGCTGATCAAAGTAAAAATGGAATCGGAGTTGGGGAAAGAAGTGGCACGGGATTCTTTGATGACCTTGGAAAACCATCCTCACAAACTGCTAATAAAACTGGACAGTACAGATGCAAAAACCAAATGAATACGACAACAAACGTAAAAAAACGTTAAGATGGGGCTACCTCTTCGCAGTGGTAGCTTTGTGCGTGTTTGTAATGTTTTTGACAAGAATAATCATCTTACAAAACACTAATGTTCAGGAAATTAAAGACGATTACATCAATAAAAATTATCGGGAAGCCACTCTGAAAGCAGCCCGTGGAAATCTGTTCGCTTCTGACGGCTCTATTCTTGCCACAACCGTAATGCGCTATGACATTTACCTGGATTTCAAAACGATAAAGGATACTGTTTACACCAACAATATCGGTGCTTTAACAGATTCTTTAAGTAAAATGTTCGGAAAATCCAGAGGTGAATTCAGAAAAAAATTTGACGAACAAAGAAAAAATAAAAACCAGTATTATACACTGGTGAAAGGTCTTGACTTCGACCAATACGACAGAATCCGAAAATTTCCAATCTTTAAAAAAGGAAAAAACAAAGGAGGCTTTATTGTAGACAGAAACTACAAGAGAGAACTGGCCACCTCAGAAATCGGAGCCGGAACCATCGGAATGGATGATGGCGAACACAAAGCGGGTCTTGAAGGTGCTTTTTCAAAATACCTGAGAGGGACAGACGGAAAAAGACTGGAACAAAGAATCAACTCGTCCCAATGGAAACCGATTGACTTCTGGAAAGTACAGGAACCTATTGACGGAGAAGATGTTTACACAACATTAGATCTCAGAATTCAAGACATTGCACATTCTGCACTCGAAAAACAACTGATCAATTTCGAAGCGAAACACGGAACGGTGATTGTAATGGAAGTGGAAACAGGAAAAGTTCGTGCCATGGTCAACCTAAGAAGAGACGATAATGGAGAATATGTTGATTCTTATAACTATGCTATAAAAGATAATATTGAACCCGGCTCTACTTTTAAAACCATTTCGTTATTGGCAGCAATGGACGACGGATTCATTGATGAAAACACAACAGTGGATGTAGGAAACGGAGTCTGGGTGTATGCAAAACAAAGAATTTCAGACGGCCACGGAGGCGGAACTTATGACATCAGTGATGTTTTGGCAAAATCAAGTAACGTAGGTTCTGCAAAGCTGATTACAAAATACTATGCTGACAATCCGCAAATATTCCTGGATCATTTAAAACGCTGGAAACTATTTGATAAAATGGAGATTGAACTTCCGGGAATCACAAAACCCAGATTTGTAACTCCGGAAAGCAAAAAATGGAATCCGGCCGCTTTAGCTTCTTTAGCTTACGGATATGCTTCCAATATTAACCTTTTACAATTAGCAACTTTCTATAACGGAGTTGCTAATGGTGGTAAAATGCTAAAACCCTTATTCATCGATAAGATCATGAAAGACGGAAAGGTGATGTACAGTGCAAAGCCAGAAGTAATGGTGAATAAAATGGCCTCTGAAAAAGCCATTAAAATGATGACTCATGCTTTAACAAAAGCCGTAGAGAAAGGAACAGGAAAAAGTATTTTCACACCGAATTTAAAAATGGCAGGAAAAACAGGAACCGCAAGGTTTGAATACTGGTTGCCTGGTCCAATGAAATATCGTGCATCATTTGCAGGGTTTTATCCGGCTGATAATCCGAAATACACCTGTTATGTAATGATCAGCGAACCGAATACTGCAAAAGGATTTTACGGGGGGACGGTTTCTGCACCGGTGTTTAAAGAAATTGCTGGAAAAACATTCTTAAAAACTCCACAAAACATCGAAAGAGAAATGCTGGTGAGCAATAAGGTAGACCTTAACAAAATGGTGGAGCCTAATGTGAAAGTAGCAGTCAATAATAAGCAAATGCCCAATGTCGTAGGATTGATCGGTAAAAATGTCATTCCACAATTGGAAAATTTAGGATACCGTGTCGATTATAAAGGAGTTGGAAGAATTACTCAACAGTTCCCGTTGGAAGGCACAACAATAAGTAAAAACCAGAGAATTTATTTATCTCTGCAGAATTAAATATAAAGCATCAAAGAAATGCAATTAATTGAATTATTAAAAAGAATTCCAGTTTTAGAAATTCACGGTGACGATACCCGCGAAATTACAGAATTGGTTTTCGACAGCAGAAAGGTTACGGAAGGCTCTTTGTATATTGCAATGAGAGGAACGGTTATGGATGGGCATTCATTTATTGCATCTTCTGTTGAAAAAGGAGCAAAAGCAATTATTTGTGAAGAATTCCCCGAAAGTTTGAATGAAAAAATCACTTATGTAAAGGTAAAAGATTCATCCAAAGCTTTAGGGCAATTAGCTTCCAATTTCTACGGAAATCCTTCTGAAAAATTAAAATTAATCGGAGTTACAGGAACTAATGGAAAAACTTCCGTTTCTACGCTGCTTTTTGATGTTTTCAAAAACTTAGGATATGATTCTGCTTTGCTTTCTACTGTTGAGATCAGAATTGGAGAAAAAATAATTCCAGCAACACACACCACTCCGGATGTAATCACCATTAATAAAATTTTGGCTCAGGCTGTGGAAGAAGGCTGCGAATTCGCTTTCATGGAAGTAAGTTCTCACGGAATCGCTCAAAACAGAATTGAAGGTCTTCATTTTAAAGTAGCGGGGTTCACTAATCTTACGCACGATCATTTAGATTATCATAAAACATTTGATGAATATTTAAAGACCAAGAAAAGATTTTTTGACCAGTTGGAAAGTACGGCCGTTGCCATCACCAATGTGGATGATAAAAACGGGAATGTCATGCTTCAAAATACAAAGGCTACCAAAAGAACCTATGCTTTGAAAACCATGGCAGATTTTCACGGAAAGCTTTTAGAAGTTGATTTCAACGGAATGTTATTGAATTTCAACGGAAAAGAATTCTGGACAACGTTGACAGGAAAATTCAATGTATACAATTTGCTGTTGGTTTTCGGAATTGCTTCTGAGCTTGGTTTTGAGCAGGATGAAATTCTTCAGGCCATCAGTCAGCTGAAAAGAGTTTCCGGAAGATTTGAAACTTTCAAATCTGATGGCGGAATTTTCTTCATCGTAGATTATGCACATACTCCGGATGCTTTAGAAAACATCTTGGACAGCATCAATGATATCAGAACCAAAAACGAAAGATTAATTACAGTTTTCGGCTGCGGAGGTGACAGAGATCACTCAAAAAGACCTGAAATGGGAAATATTGCCACCAAAAAATCAACGTTGGCAATCATCACTTCAGACAATCCGAGAACGGAAGATCCGGCAGCAATTATAAAAGAAATTGAAGCAGGTGTTGAACCTCAAAATTTTAGCAAATACACTTCAATTCCGGACAGAAGAGAAGCCATAAAAATGGCGATAAAGTTTGCAGAACCTAAAGATATTGTTCTCGTAGCCGGAAAAGGACACGAAACTTATCAGGAGATTAATGGTGTGAAACATCATTTTGACGACAAAGAGACAATCAATGAGCTTTGGAAATTAATGAGTAAGTAAAAATTTGATTTAAAACAAAACTTATTACATCTTAAACCAGAAGAAAATGTTATACTATCTATACGAATATTTAACCAACCATGGAATTCATGTTCCAGGATTAGGAATGCTGAAATACATTTCCTTCCGGGCAGGAATGGCTGTTTTATTTTCTTTGATCATTGCTCTTGTCTATGGAAAAAGAATCATCAACTATTTGAGATCAAAACAAATGGGTGAATTGGTTCGTGACCTTGGATTGGATGGACAGAAGCAAAAAGAAGGGACGCCTACAATGGGTGGTCTTATCATTATCATTGCCACCATCATTCCGGTATTGTTATTTACCAGAATTACAAATATTTACATTGTCCTTCTCCTGGTTTCAATGATTTGGATGGGAGCGATTGGTTTTCTGGATGATTATTTAAAGAAAATAAAGAAAAACAAAGACGGGTTAAGCGGTAAATTCAAGATTGTAGGACAGGTCGGATTAGGGCTAATTGTCGGAATTACAATGTATTTCCATCCTGATATTACGGTTAAAAGAAAATATGCAGATGCAAAAGTCGTAAACAGAAACAATGTAGAGCAAAACTTTATGCCTACTGAAAAAATCACGGTTTCTACGGTTCCATTTGCTAAAAATAATGAGTTCGACTACAGCGGAATATTGTTCTGGATGAATGATAAAGACGCTCACGAATGGGCATGGATTGTTTTCATTCCTATAGTAATTTTCATCGTAACAGCCGTTTCCAACGGAGCTAATATTACCGATGGAATTGATGGTCTTGCAGCAGGAACCAGTGCGGTGATCCTTTTAGTTTTAGCTCTTTTTGCTTACTTATCAGGAAACATCATTTTTGCAGATTACCTCAACATCATGTTCCTTCCGAATATGGGGGAAACCACCATTTTCGCCGTGGCAATGGTAGGAGCCGTAATCGGATTTTTCTGGTACAATACGTATCCTGCACAGGTATTTATGGGAGACACCGGAAGTTTGATGTTAGGAGGAGTTATTGCCGTTCTAGCCATTATTTTAAGAAAAGAACTGTTGATTCCTGTATTATGCGGAATCTTTTTAATTGAAAACCTGTCTGTAATGCTTCAAGTAGTGGTTTTCAAATACAGAAAGAAAAAATTCGGGCTGGAGTATGCCCAAAACAATAGATTATTTAGAATGTCACCATTACACCATCACTATCAGAAAGGCGGTTTTCACGAAAGTAAGATCGTTAACAGAATGATCATCATTGGGGTAATTCTGGCAATTGTATGTCTGATCACATTAAAAATGAGATAAGAATTAATTTAAAATTGAAACCTTTAAGTATTTAAAAATTTTTGAATCATTTAAATTTTTCAATCATTAAATCAAAATAAGTATGAAAATAGTTGTTTTAGGAGGAGGAGAAAGCGGTTGCGGAGCTGCTTATTTGGCTAAAAAAGAAGGCCTGGAAGTTTTTCTTTCAGACAAAGGAGCCATTAAGGATAACTATAAACAGTTTCTTACGGAGAATGACATTGAGTTTGAAGAAGAAAACCATGATGAAGAAAGAATATTAAATGCAGACTGGATTGTAAAAAGTCCGGGGATTCCGAAAAAAGCAGAAATCATTCATAAAATTCATGAAAAAGGAATCAGACTTTCTTCTGAAATTGAATTTGCTTCGGAGTTTACTGATGCTAAAATCATCGCGATCACAGGAAGTAATGGGAAAACAACAACGACCTCTTTAATCTATTATATTTTAAAAAATGACGGATTAAATGTCGGCTTAGGGGGAAATATCGGATACAGCTTTGCAAAACAGGTTGCTGATGAAAACCATGAATATTATGTACTGGAAGTTAGCTCTTTCCAGCTTGATGATATTCAGAATTTCAGACCTTATATTTCTTTATTATTGAACTTGTCACAGGATCATTTGGATCAGTACAATTACAATTATGAAGAATATGCTTTAGCAAAATTTAGAATTACTGAAAATCAGGAAAATGATAATTTTTTCATCTATAATAAAGACGATGAAATGAGTAAAAATCTTCTTGAAAAGCTGGAAATAAAGGCAAAAATGATCCCCTTCTCAACAAAAGAAAAATTGTCTGAAGGAGGATTTATTGATGGTGAAAATATTGAAGTGGATCTTCAGGATAAGTTCTCCATGAAAATTGAAGAATTATCTCTGTTAGGAAATCATAACGTAGCCAACAGCTTAGCGGCTTCAATTGCAGGTAAAATACTGAACATCAGTAATGAAAGCATAAGAAATTCGCTAATGACTTTTCAGGCGGTTGAGCACAGACTGGAGTTTGTGACCGAGATTGAAGGCGTTAAATATATCAACGACAGTAAAGCAACAAACGTTAATGCAACGTATTATGCTTTAGAAAGCATGAAAAACCCTACGGTTTGGATTGTTGGAGGTCTGGATAAAGGGAACAACTATACCGAAATTGAGGATTTAGTTAAAAGAAAAGTAAAAGCAATTGTCTGCTTAGGAATTGACAATCAAAAAATTATAAATTTCTTTAAAGACAAAAAAGAATTTATTTATGATACCTCTAGTATGGAGGAAGCAGTGAAGATTTCAAAATCGCTGGCCAAAGCTGGAGATACGGTTTTATTGTCTCCATGCTGTGCAAGTTTTGATTTATTCAAAAGCTATGAAGACAGAGGCCGTCAGTTTAAAGAACAAGTATTAAAAGCCAATGGCAATTAGCCAAAAGCCTAGAGCATAATATATGAACGAACAAGATACAGACAACAGATTTGAATTTCTAAAGGGCGATAAAGTACTTTGGATGGTCATTCTTGTGATCTCCATTTTCTCTATTTTCCCAGTATATTCTGCAAGTTCGAATCTGGAATATATCGTCAATAACGGGACTACAACCGGTCACGTTATCAAACATATGTTCTTTGTGGTTTTAGGTTTGGGGATTATGCGGGTAGTCGGAATGGTGAAGTACGAATATATCGGAAAACTAAGCAGTATCCTGCTCGGTTTAATGATTGTACTGCTGATTGTCACCATGTTTACCGGACAAACCATCGACGGAGCGAGTGCTTCAAGGTGGCTGAAAATTCCGGGAACACCGATCTCCTTCCAACCATCATCGTTTGCTTTTTTAATGTTGATTATCTATCTGTGCCGGTATTTAACTAAGAAAATAACCCGGGAAAGACTTCCGATTGAGAATATCATGTATATTTTCGGACCTATCCTATTGGTTTTCGTATTGGTAGCAAAAGATAACGGTTCCACCGCATTGATGATTTTAATGGTCTCTGTGATTGTTTTGATTATCGGTCAGCTACACTGGAAATATATTGCCGGATTTATTTCCGCATCATTTGTAGCCATTGTTCTGTTTTTATTGGTTGCTTTAAATACCAACCTTATCGGAGGAAACCGTGTCCATACATGGATGAGCCGTATCGAGACATTCACCTCAAGCAAAGCAAAAACAGCGGATGTTGATGATGAAAGCGTAAAAGCCAAAAACTACCAGGTAATGATGGCTAAAGCAGCTATCGTTCATGGTGGAGTAACAGGAATGGGACCTGGGAAAAGTGCTTTAAAACAAATGCTTCCGCAGTCTGCTTCCGACTTTATTTTTGCGGTAATTGTAGAAGAATATGGAGTAATTGGCGCAGCATTTTTGATCAGTATGTATTTGATCATGATGATTCGTATCGTAATGATAGCCAGTAAGATGCCTGCTTTTTTCGGGTCTTTGCTCGTTCTCAGTCTCGGAGTGATGATTTTTATACAACTCTCTGTAAATATTGCCGTTGCAGTGAATTTAATTCCTGTAACGGGGCAGCCTCTCCCATTAATAAGTTATGGAGGAACCTCAATGTTGGTAACGTATTTGCAATTGGGAATTATCTTAAATATCAGCTCTAGAATCCAGATATATGATGAAGAAGGAATGGGCAAAAAACAAAGTATAGCCGAGATCAATGACATTGCTTAAAACAAAATAAAATGGAAATAAGTTTAATAAGATTTATTGATAACAAAAACGCTGAAGACATATTGGTATTTGATACCGATGTGGAAATCATTAATTTTTTGGAATCATATAAATTAGAATCTACCGAAATTATTGAACTTAATGATTCTGTTTATAATGTTAAAGAGATTTCAGTAAAACTGATTGAAGATAAAATTGAGATTTGGGTATATGTTGATTTTATTGATTTAATTGAAAATTTGCCAACAGCATAATTAGTAGTATGAACAAGAAACTAAAAGTATTATTATCCGGCGGAGGAACAGGAGGTCACATCTTCCCTGCCATCGCTATTGCAGATGAAATCAAGAAAAGATTTCCTGATGCTGAGTTTTTGTTCATCGGAGCCAACGGAAAAATGGAAATGGAAAAAGTTCCGCAGGCTGGCTATAAAATTGAAGGAATCGACATTGCAGGAATTGACAGAGGAAATATACTGTCGAACTTAGGTTTGCCATTTAAAATTTTAAAAAGCTTAACTAAATCTAAGAAGATCATTAAAAGCTTTGCTCCGGATTTTGCAGTGGGGACAGGAGGTTTTGCAAGCGGGCCTGCTTTGTATGAAGCCAGCAAGCTTGGAATTCCTATTTTTATTCAGGAACAGAATGCACATGCAGGGGTAACAAATAAGATTTTAAGTAAAAAAGCAAAAGCCGTATTTACCGCCTATCCGAAAGTGGAAGGTTTTCCGGCTGAAAAAATAAAGTTTATGGGAAATCCGATTCGTGAGAATATTGTTTCAGGAATGCAGGAAAAAACTCAGGCAAAGGAAAAAATGGGCTTAGATAAAGACAAACTGACGATTTTATCGGTTGGTGGATCTTTAGGCTCAAGAACATTAAATAATGGTTGGAAAGACAATTTAGAAAACCTGAAAGAAAAAGGCTATCAATTGATCTGGCAAACCGGAAAACTGGATTATAAAGAATTGAGCAATGAATCTCAAATTTCAGATCTAGGATCTCAAATTCAGTTGAAAGAGTTCATCAAAGACATGGAAACAGCTTACTCTGCAGCAGATGTGATCGTTTCCAGAGCCGGTGCTATTGCCATTTCAGAGTTGGCGGTAGCACAGAAGCCGGTTTTATTGGTGCCTTTCCCGTTTGCAGCGGAAGACCATCAAACCATAAACGCCATGAATCTGGTTGAGAAAAATGCAGCCAGAATGGTAAAAGACTCAGAAATGCAGGAAAAATTCTGGAATACCCTTTCAGAAATCTGCGAAAATGAAAATGTAAGAAAAGAAATGTCTGAAAATCTGAAATATTTTGCCAAGCCCAATGCCGCAAAAGAGATTGTAGATGAGATTTTTAAAGTGATAAAATAAGATAATTTGAATTAATTTTTTAATCATTTAATCTTTAAATATTTTAATTAAATAATGAAAGTTTTAGAAACATATCAAAATTTTTACTTCGTTGGAATCGGAGGGATAGGAATGAGTGCTTTGGCGCGTTACTTCCATGCTTCGGGTAAAAAAGTTTTGGGCTACGATAAAACCAACACCAAATTGACGACGGCTTTAATGAGCGAAGGAATTGATATTGTTTTTGAAGATGTCATTGATGAAAAAATCTCTTCCCTTCAGAAAGAAGATACATTGGTAATTTATACTCCTGCGATTAAAAAATTGGGGATTTTAGATTATTTTATTGCTAATGAATTTGAGGTATTAAAACGTGCAAAAGTTCTGGGTTTAATTACAGAAAACACAGATTGCATTGCTGTTGCAGGAACTCACGGGAAGACAACAACTTCTACTTTAGTTGCTCATTTATGTAAAGAAGCAGATCTACCTTTCTCTTGTTTCCTGGGTGGAATTTCTGAGAATTTTAAATCGAATTTCTTGTACAACGGTCCTCAATATTCTGTAGTGGAAGCAGATGAATACGACAGAAGTTTTTTGAATCTTTCCCCGGATTGGGCAGTGATCACTTCCACAGATGCGGATCATTTGGATATTTATGGAGATAAAAGCCATATTGAAGAAGGTTTCAGACAGTTTGCCGCTTTAGTTCCGAATGATAAACAGCTTTTTGTAAGAAAAGGAATTGAGATCGGAAGACCATCTTTAACATATGCTGTAAACGAGGTTGCTGATTATTATTCAGATAACCTTAGAATGGAGAACGATAAAATCTATTTTGATTTCCATACACCGACTGAAACTGTTAAAGACTTTATCTGGGAAATTCCGGGAATTCACAATGTTGAAAATGCGACCGTTGCGTTGGCGATTTTAAACAATTTGGGCGTTGACTTTGAAACACTGAAAAAAGCAATTGCCAATTTTAAAGGAATTAAAAGAAGATATACCAAACACAGATACGAAAACGGTAAAATCTATATCGACGATTATGCCCATCATCCGACAGAAATCAATGCGGTGATGAGCTCGATTCGAACTTTTTACCCGGAAAAGAAATTATTGGTGGCTTTCCAGCCCCACCTTTTCAGCAGAACAAGAGATTTTGCAGACGGATTTGCGGAAAGCTTAAGCCATGCTGATGAATTGATTTTGCTTGATATTTATCCGGCAAGAGAACTTCAGGAAAACTTTGAAGGCATTACTTCAAGCTGGTTATTGGATAAAGTAACATTAGATAAAAAGGAAGTATCTACTTTAAGTAATGCTTTCAATACAATAAAAGAAAAAGATTTTGACATCCTTCTTACGGTAGGTGCAGGAAATATTGATACCCTGTACGATCCTATCTGTGAGTGGTTAAGTAAAAAATAAAATCCGGACAAAAAAAACCGGAACTCATTTATGAAAAATAAATACAGAATATTAAAAATTGTCATCACAGTTATCATTCTAGGATTTCTGTTGAGCTTCTCTTTGAGAAAATTCAGCAGACAGAAGATTACAGATGATAAGATTTCTGTAAAAATGAATAATGGTAAAACACTGGTGTATTTTATTGATGAAAAAGATATCCGTGAGATCGTAAAAAAAGAAAACCCTTCCGGGAAAGTTGGCGATTTGAATATTCCGGCCCTGGAAAAGAAGATCAGTAATCTTCCGGCTGTTGACAGCGCGAATGTTTATTTGAATCTAAATGGAAAATTAAATTTAGACATTAAACAGAGAGTTCCTGTTTTCAGATTAAACAAAGAAGGAAGAGATTTTTATGTGGATGAAAAAGGAACCGAGTTTCCGATTTCAAAAACTTATTCGCATCCTTGTATGCTGGTAACCGGAGATGTACAGAAAGATGAATACCGTCAGCTGGCCGAGTTGGTTAATAAAATTGATAAAGATGATTTCAGTAAAAAATATTTTATAGGAATCTCAAAAGATTATAAAGGAAATTATAACCTGCTGACCAGTGAGGGAAATTATAAAGTGGAAATCGGAGACTTAGATAATATTGAATTTAAAGTAAAAGGATTTAAAGCCTTCGTAGAAAAATATCTGGTCTACCAGGATCCTCAGAAATACAACAAGATTTCTGTAAAATATCAGAATCAGATTGTCACGACTTTGAATCCGTATTTTAAAGAAAATGACAGTATTCTGAACGTAGGAAATAAAGAACTGGCAAAAACCTCAACAGCACCACCCGCAGTCAGGAAAACAGCAGAAGTTCTCCCCAAAGCGGCGGCAGTAAAAAGGCCAAGCTCCACTTCTTCAAAACCAAAAGCCATAACCAAGCTCAAGGAAACGAAGAAAACAGAGAAAAAAGCAGCGGCTGCAAAGCCTAAAGCAAAAGTTAAAATAGAATAAAAAATCAAATCGATATCAACAAATGGAAAATCAAGAGTATTCAGTAGGTCTGGACATTGGGACAACAAAGATTGTCGCCATTGTCGGAAGGAGGAATGCACACGGGAAAATAGAAGTTCTCGGTGTAGGAAAGGCAAAGAGTCTTGGTGTTCACAAAGGTATTGTGAATAATATTTCGCAAACCATTAATTCAATCAAAGCTGCTGTTTCTGAAGCACAGTCCAGCGCAGGAGTTCCTATCCGTAAAGTAACGGTGGGAATTGCTGGAAAACACATTCGTTCTCTGCAGCACTCCGATTATATTATGCGTGAACATCCGGATAAATTCATTACAGATGATGACATTGAAGCATTGAAGGACCAGGTAAAAAAACTGGTAATGCTTCCTGGTGAAGAAATTATCCATGTACTTCCTCAAGAATATAAAGTAGATTCCGAAGGTGAAATTCAGGAGCCTGTCGGAATGCATGGGAAACGTCTGGAGGCCAACTTCCACGTTGTAGTGGGGCAAATGGGAAGCATCCGAAACATTGCGAGATGCGTTCGTGAAGCCGGCTTAGAAATGGAAGCCCTTACGTTGGAGCCTTTAGCATCCTCAGAAGCTGTTCTTACAAAAGAAGAAAAAGAAGCAGGGGTAGCCATCGTGGATATCGGTGGTGGAACAACGGATATTGCCATCTTTAAAGACAATATCATTCGTCATACCTGCGTCATTCCTTACGGAGGGGGAATTATTACCGAAGACATTAAAGAAGGCTGTTCAATTATTGAAAAGCACGCCGAGCAATTAAAAGTTAAGTTCGGTTCTGCAGTTCCTGAGTTGGAAAAAGACAGTACATATGTTACCATTCCCGGACTTCACGGAAGACCGGATAAAGAAATTTCATTGAAAACTTTAGCACAGATCATCAATGCAAGAGTAGAAGAAATTTTGGAAATGGTTAATACAGAATTAAAGGCTTACGGTGCTTTCGAACAAAAGAAAAAACTGATTGCCGGAATTGTTCTGACCGGTGGTGGTTCAAACCTGAAACATCTTCGTCAGTTGGCTAACTATACAACAGGTTTTGATAGCAGAATTGGTTTTGCAAACGAATACATTGCGAACGATAAAAATCAATATCTTAAAGGACCTGAATTTGCAACTTCTATTGGTTTACTAATGGAAAGTTTGAAAATCAGAGATAAAAAGATTAACAGTATCGAAGAAGAACCTGTTGTGGAGCAACCTCAGCCAAAAACGGAAACTGTAACGATTCAAACGGAAACAGTGCAGCAGCCTGTTCAGCCCATTGAAACCGTACAGCACCAAGAAGTTACAGCAGAACAAAACGAAAGCAAAAGAGCGGCAAAACTGACTTTCGGACAGTCGCTTATGGAAAAAGTAAAAAAATTCTTCGAAGAAGTAGAATAAATTATAAATGATGAATCATCAGGGATAAACGGTCTTTCCTTATCCAGCATCATTCATCAATTATCAACTATTAAAAGAACAGTTATGGAAAATATAGGTACACAGGGATTTTCATTTGATTTACCAAAAGGAAATTCATCGATCATCAAAGTAATTGGTGTAGGTGGCGGTGGAAACAACGCACTAAAACACATGTACGAGAAAGGAATTCACGGAGTAGATTTCGTGATATGTAATACTGATGCTCAAACATTAGACAATAACCCGGTTGCCAACAAAGTACAGTTGGGAACAACCATCACAGAAGGTCTTGGTGCAGGAGCCGATCCTGAAGTAGGAGAAAAATCGGCTATCGAAAGTATCGAAGACATCAAAGCAGCTATGGGACAAAATACCAAAATGGTATTCATCACTGCCGGAATGGGTGGTGGAACAGGAACCGGAGCTGCTCCCGTTATTGCTAAAGTGGCAAAAGATATGGGAATTCTTACCGTAGGAATCGTTACCGTTCCTTTCAGCTTTGAAGGAAAAAGAAGATTGGAGCAGGCAGAAAACGGCCTTGATAAATTAAGAAATAATGTTGACTCACTAATTGTCATCAATAACGATAAATTAAGACAACAGTTCGGAAACCTTGGATTCAAGCAGGGGTTCTCCAAAGCCGATGAAGTTTTAACGAACGCTGCCAAAGGAATGGCAGAAGTTATTACAGGTTACTTCGATGTAAACATTGACTTTAGAGATGCTAAATCTGTGCTTCAAAATTCAGGAACGGCTTTGATGTCTACAGGTATTGCTTCGGGCGAAAACAAAGCTGAAGAAGCAGTGAAAAAAGCATTAGATTCTCCATTATTGAATGACAACAAAATTACCGGAGCGAAAAACGTCCTATTGTTGATCAGAAGTGGTGTAGAAGAAGTTACCATGGATGAAATCGGGGTGATTATGGATCATATCCAGAAAGAGGCAGGAAATACGGCTGATATCATTTTCGGGGTTGGTGCCGATGAAGAACTGGGAGATTCTGTAAGCGTTCTTGTTATTGCTACAGGTTTTTCAAATGACAATAAAAAGTTTTCAGGGCCTACTGAAAAGATCAAGATCAGCCTAAATGATACTTTTGATACTCCAAAAGCTTCTCCTTTCAAAACAAGAGAAGAAAGAGAGGCAACAACAGAAGAAACACATGATTTTGGAGGTAAAAACCTATTCAGGCTGGATGATGACAACGATACTCCACAGTTCGGGTCTACGACTACTGAAAAAAAAATGATTGTTGACAGTGAAGAAATAAAAACAGAAATAAAATTCTTTGATAAAGAGGAAGATACATTGGATAACCCTACTCAGAACTGGAGAAATGAAGAAGAACAGGAAGAATCTTTCAATTTATTTTCTTTAGATGAGGAAGCAGAAGATCCTAACGATCTGGAAATTGAATCTTTCAAGTTTGACTTCGATAATAAAAAAGAAGAACCTCAGGCAAATACCTTCAGCAATTCTTATTCAGAAGAGAAGCCGGTAGAGTTTAATTTCTTTGTCAACGAAACGATTAATGAGCCTAAAGCTGATTTCGGGCAGCCTAAAACAGACTTTACGACTCCAAACAATACAATCGTTCAGGAGCCCGCTCAAAAAATTGAAACCTTCTTTCAGACGAAACAGGAAGAGCCTAAAATGGAAACCAAGTCAACTTTTGAGAACAAAACAGAAGCTGAAGTTTCAAAACCGGCAGAAGAAGAGTTCACTTTTGTGAACAAGACAATTGATCAGGATAGAATTATTGAGAGAAGAAATAAACTAAAAGAGTTCAACTCACGTTATCAAAGTTTTGACAGCTCAAGTGAGTTTGAATCTGTACCTGCATTCAAGAGAAAGAATATTTCCATTGATGGGAACAATGCTTCTGACCAGAACATCAATACTTATCTTTCCGATAATAACGGAAATATGCAGATCAGAGAAAACAGATTTTTAAATAAAGATGTAGACTAAATTTAATTTGAGAATGTGGTAATTTGAAAATTTTTCAATTCTTTCATAAAATAGTTATTACATTTTCAAATTATCTCATTTTCAAATTTTCAAATTAACAACATGAGCTTAGAAAATACAATAAACGAAGCGATAAAAACAGCAATGAGAGCCAAAGACAAAGTGGCCTTGGATTCTCTTCGTGCTGTAAAATCTCAAATATTACTGCTAAAGACGGAAGCTGTAGGAGCAGAAGTTACAGCAGAACAAGAAATTGCTATTCTTCAGAGAATGGTAAAACAACGTAAGGACTCTTACGATCAGTTTACTGCACAAGGAAGAAATGACCTTGCAGAAGTGGAGGAAGCTCAAATGAAAGTTATTGAGCAATTTCTACCCAAACAGCTTTCTGCAGAAGAACTTGAAGCAGAAATGAAAAACATTATCGCTGAAACAGGCGCTGAATCTGTAAAAGATTTAGGAAAAGTAATGGGAGTAGCATCAAAAACATTGGCCGGAAAATCTGACGGAAAAAGTATCTCCGAGATGGCTAAAAAGCTGCTTTCTTAGTTGTTGGTTAGTAGTTGTTTGTTGTTGGATTAATACTGGTCAACTATCAACTAAAACCCATCAACCAATTTTAAAAACGGATATTCAACCTTTGCATATCGATTTGATTAAAGAAGCCCGGAACCAAGGTTCCGGGCTTCATTTATACAAAGATATCATGTAAAATAAAAAACCCATAACAATTGTTATAGGCTTTATTGTAGTTCTTTATTTATCCGATGTCAATTCTAAAAACATAATACGGATAAAACAAAGGTGAGGGAATTACACTATCAATCAGACTTTTACACCCGATATAATCCTTATATTTTAATTATAAGTTTTTTTTCATGGAAGATTGTTTTTAGAATCTGTTTCAAAATTAATAAATATTTTCCAATATTAGCACATATAAATCAAACATCATTGAAATTTATTATTATTTTAATATTCTAATTACCAAACTATTTGGTTTAATAAATTGAATGATAGTTATTATAAATTAATGAAAAACTTAGAAATGTTGTAAATTTGCGTAGAACTAAAAAAACAAAACATGTATCCAACAGATTTAGTAATGCCTATGAAGGCTGAACTTACAGATAAAGGCTTCCAAGATTTGACAACTCCGGCTCAGGTAGAAGAAGCATTAAAACAATCAGGGACCACTCTATTGGTGATCAACTCTGTGTGCGGATGTGCGGCAGGAGCTGCAAGACCGGGAGTTGTATATTCTTTGACAGGAGATAAAAAACCTGATCATTTAACTACTGTTTTTGCAGGTTTCGATACAGAAGCTGTAGTAGAGGCAAGAAAACATTTGGCTCCATTCCCTCCAAGCTCTCCTTGTGTGGCATTGTTTAAAGATGGTGAACTGGTTCATATGCTTGAAAGACATCATATTGAAGGAAATCCTGCAGGAGCTATCGCAGCCAACCTTCAGGCAGCTTATGATGAATATTGCTAAGAAACAATAAATCTCAATATCAAACCGTTACAAAATTTGTAGCGGTTTTTTTATTTATCCTATTAAAAAATTCCCTGAAAATCCAAATATCATTATATTTGTTGAAATGGCAACAAAAGCACTATTCAATACTGTCGTCAACTGGTTTATCCGCCAAAGGATGGATCAGATTCAGAATTTTATGAATCATCCTATTGAGACTCAGAAAGGTATTCTTTTTTCTCAATTGTTTCATGCCGAGGATACGGAATATGGCAAAAAGTATGGATTTAACTCCATATCGAGCTATCAGGATTTTAAAAATAAAGTCCCGATTGTTACGTATGAAGACTTTGAGCCTTATATTGAAAAAGCAAGACAGGGGCAAAAGGATATAAGCTGGCCGGGATATATTAAGTATTTCGCCAAATCTTCCGGAACTACCAATGCCAAAAGTAAATTCATTCCTATTTCTGATGAAAGCCTAGAATACTGTCATATGAAGGCCGGAAAAGATATGGTTTCCATTTATGCCAATAACCATCCGGAAAATCAGCTGTTCAATTATAAAAACTTACGTTTAGGAGGGAGTTCGGAATTGTATGCGGATTTTAAAACCAAATTTGGAGATTTGTCTGCTATTTTAATCGATAATTTACCATTTTGGGTGGAAATCACCACCACTCCGAGTAAAAAGGTTTCTTTGATGGGAGAGTGGGAAAGCAAGCTTAAGGCAATTACTTCAGAAGTTAAGAATGAAGATGTAGGAAGTATTCTTGGAGTTCCGAGCTGGATGATGGTACTTTTACAAAGAGTATTAAAGGAAACTGGGGCTAAAAACATTTCAGAATTGTGGCCCAACCTGGAAGTATTTTTCCATGGCGGAATTAGCTTTAAACCTTACAAAGAACAGTTTAAACAAATCATAGGTAAAAACATCAATTACTATGAGATTTATAATGCTTCCGAAGGCTTTTTTGGAATCCAGGATAAACCTAATAGTGATGAAATGCTGCTTATGCTTGATTATGGTATTTTCTATGAATTTATCCCTATGGATGAGTTTCATTTTTCAAACCCTAAGGTTGTAAGTCTGGAAGATGTGGAAGTAGGGAAAAACTATGCCATGGTCATTACGACCAATGGAGGGTTATGGAGATACCTGATCGGAGACACTGTCGTATTTACTTCAGTTAATCCGTTCAGAATAAAAATTACAGGAAGAACAAAACATTATATCAATGCCTTTGGAGAAGAGCTCATGATTACCAATGTGGAATCTGCCCTTACTAAGGCATGTGAGCTTACGAATGCAAAGATTACCGAATTTACCGGGGCTCCTGTTTTTATGAAAAACAATGAAAGCGGGGCCCATGAATGGATCTTTGAATTCTGCCAGCAACCGGAAGACCTGGAACAGTTTATTGATATTTTTGATCAGCATTTAAAATCAATAAATTCTGATTACGAAGCTAAAAGGTATAATAATATGACCCTAAAAAGGCCTATTGTACATATTGCAAAAGAAAATTTATTCTACAACTGGCTGGAATCAAAAGGAAAGTTAGGGGGACAAAATAAAGTTCCAAGACTAAGCAACGACCGGGAATACATTGATCCTTTATTGGAAATGAATAAATAAAAAAACCGCAGTGATTTGCGGTTTTTTTATTATTTTTTCAAGTCTTCTTTTAGCTTTTTGGCTCCGGTTTCCACTTTTTCAGCTCCTTTTGCCGCGGCATCTTTTACATCTTTACCAACCTCTTGAGCGCCAGATTTAATATCTTGAGCTGCATTATCTATTTTATTGCCTGTTTCTTCTACTTTTTCGTGTATTTCTTTTTTCGTTTCATTGATTTTAGTAGAATCCACTCCTGAAGGAGTTTCAGTAACCGTAGTTGTAGTTGTGGTTACAGATCCGTCCGGATTTTCCACCTGCTCTGTTTTGGTAGTGGATTTAGTACAAGAAACAGCTAAAATGGAAATAGCCAATGCAGATAAAATTTGTTTTTTCATATTTATATAATTTTAGTTTTGTTCAGTTTTTACTTCTGAAGATTCTGATGTCTTTTGTTGTTTTTCTTCACTGGCCTTCTTCTTTTCCTCTTCCTGCTTCTTCTTGTTTTCTTTCTCCAGCTCCTCTGCAATTCTTTTTTCTTCTGCCTGAAGCTTCGCAGCCTCTTTTATAGAATCCTGATATTGCTGAGAAGACATTTTTATTTTCATAATCACAGCTTCAGAGGTGGCTCCCGCAGAAAAAGAATCTATTGCCGTAGTATCATAACTAGGTTTCAAATCCTGTGAATGATCAACAGAAACCGGTTCTTTATTCGAACAGGCACTTAAAATTAATAAAATAAGTATTGCCGAGAAAATATTTTTCATGGAACTAATTTAATAGAAATTCTGCAATTACCGGATAATGATCTGATAATTTAACCGAATGATCAACTTTATAGCTCAATGGAATAATTGATTTTGAACTGAATATATAATCTAGCCTAAGTGGAACCTTATAATCGTGAAAGCTTGTAGAAATACCGTTTCCTGCAGTTAAATATGCATCCTGAAGATCTTTACCCAGATTATAATATTCATAAGAATTGGGTACAGAGTTAAAATCTCCAGCCAATATTACTGGATAAGGAGACAGATCAACAACTTTTCTGATTTTTTTGATCTGGTTTTCGTGAGCCTGAAACGTGGGAATCATATGGGAAAGCAGTGTGTGGATTTTGTTTTCTTTTCCAAAATCTGCAAAATTAAACATCCCTTTATTTAATCTAAACGGTTCCAGATATACATTGACCACACGAATGATTTTCCCGTTGATATCAACATCCGCATAAAAAGAATTTCCTCTTGATTTATCTGTAATCAGTTCCTCCTGTCTTACGATTCTGTGTTTTGTTTTTAAGATTACTGTAGGATATTTCACCATATCTTTACGCAAAGCCCTGTTGGTATCTTTTTCCTGCACCAATATAATATCCGCATTTTGATCTCTTATATATTTTTTCACTTTTTCCCATCCAAAATCTCCGTATTTAACATTAAAGGTCAATACTTTAATATCTCTTATACTTCTGACATTATCTGTTTTAGAAGAAAAATTGATCCATCTCCGGATAGGGTTCAAAAAAATAAGCGTTCCCAAGGCGAATACTACAGCAATTTTTTTTCTCTTAAAAATCCAGACCATCGTCAACAAAACATGAATAATGATAAGATAGGGAAACGCCAGAGAAAGCAGATTCAAATTCCCGAGTAAACGAGGCGCAATCCAGGCATTTCCTAAAGTACATAACAATAGAATTGCAACGAGGATATGAGAAAATAACAATAACTGGTTCGGCTTCATAAAACGGTGTAAATCACATTTGTTTTAACAAAAACCCTACCAATTGAATTTATTTAACGCTTTTTATGATTTTTAATCTGCTAGTTTAAAGGTAGCTATCACCGGAAAGTGGTCCGAAATCTGTACATGGTGATCGACTTTATAGCTCACCGGCTGTATGGATTTTGAGGTAAAAATATAATCAATACGCAACGGAAATTTGAAATCGTGAAAGCTGGTCCCGCTTCCTCTTCCGACTTCTACAAAAGCATCTGTAAGATTGTCGGAGGCTTTGTAATATTCATAAGAATTGGGTACAGAATTAAAATCTCCAACCACAAATACGGGATAAGGAGAATTCTCTATTTCTTTTTTTATAAGATCAATCTGATCCTGATGATTTTTAAAATTACCAAGAAGCTTTCTCAGAACATTCTTCGTCTTTATTTCGTCTTCATCTTTATTGCCATTGAGTTTTACCATATCTTTTACAATACCAAAAGACTCTAAATGCACATTAATACACCTGTAGATTTTTCCCCGAATGTTAATATCAATCACTTCACACTGTGCCGTTATATCTTTATTTTCTAAGCCTTCAAAAAGATTTTTATGGTTTACCACTTCATACCTGGAATAAAAAGAAAGTACAGGCATATTGCTTTTCCCTGAAAGATTTTTAAGATTAATATCTGGAATAGAAGGTTCCTGCAAAAAAACTACATCTGCATTTTGCCTGTCAATATAATCTTGGATTTGATCTGCTCCAAATTTTCCTCCTTTTGCATTTAAAGAAACAATTTTCAGATTCGCTTCCTGATCTTTTTTTGATGAAAAGTTTACCCATCTTATAACGGGTTTAAAAAACAATAATCCAAATAAAAGAAATACAAAAGCCCGTTTTTTCCAGCTTATAATCCAGAAAAAAGTAAGCAGAATATATGCACTAATTAAAATGGGAAATCCTAAGGAAAGTAAATTGAGCCACGGGAATACTTTAGGCGGAACAATACTGTTCATCAATACTCCTAACAAGAGTATGAATATTCCTAAATGTAGTATGAAAAGGATAAGACGAAAAACTTTCACAGAATGATTTTAATTAAATCTATATAAATGTTTCTTCCAGATTCTGGCTAAAATCCATCCTACCAAAGCTCCACCGACATGAGCAAGATGAGCAATTCCTCCTCCGTTTCCTGAAACGCCTAAATAAATTGAGATCACAATAACGATAGGAATCACATATTTTACTTTCATAGGAACCGGGATAAACATGATTCCAATTTTTGCTTCAGGGTATAATGTTGCGAAAGCAGCAATAACTCCGAAAATTGCTCCGGAGGCTCCTACCATTCTTCCAAAATAAATTCCAGCCAAATTTTGTTCCGCCTCATTATGAATTAATACTTTATCCGGATTTTCTATCAATGAATTCAAAAAATCTTTTGCATCAATATTCATCGATTGAAGTTCTGAAACTAATTGCTGAACTTCAATAAAATTCCAAAGATTATACAGGAAAAAAGCTCCTAAACCGCTTAGAAAGTAAAGAAGCAAATACTTTTTATCTCCCAGTCTGTATTCCAAAATAGGTCCGAAGCTATAAAGAGTCAGCATATTAAATAAAATATGTATCAGATTTCCATGCATAAACATATGGGTAATAATCTGCCATGATTTAAATTCTGGAGAAAAAGGATAATATGCGGAAAGTAAGTCATTTAACTGTGGCAAAAAAAATACAGCAATAAATACTATAACATTTATAATAATAATATTCCTGGTAATCGGTGGTATGTTATTAAACATTTTTAAAATTTGTTTTTAAAATCATTAAACGGAATTTCATAGAAACATCTTTTTCCATTGGGAAGAAATTCCGGGAAACCTAATGCTGTAAAATCTCTGATAAGTTGTTCTGCATCTTTTTTATAAATGAAATCGAAACGGGATTTGGATTGCATTTTATTCCATTGATTTTGGTAAAACTGCATAAATTCTTCTTCCGTTTTATATTCAAGAATATCAAAAAGATTTTCCAGAAACTTCATTACCTGGGTTTCTTTCAATCCTTCGGGAACAGCATCTATTCTCAGTACATTTTCATGAGCAATACTCATTTCAAATCCAAGTTCCGGAAGGTATTTTTTTATGGATTTATATTTATTTTTCTCAATCTCGTTCATATGATATTCCAGAGAGAAAAGAAGGGCATGACTAAGAGAAGATCCTTTTTTGTCGGATTTATTGTTTTCCGAAACCGTGAGTCTATGCATTCTTCCCAAATCCAGCATCAGCGTTCTGTCTCCTTTATTGAAAAGCCAGTATCCATTGGGCAGCCTCATCAGATCCTCATCAAAATCCTCATCTTCAAACAGATTGATTTTTGATGGTTCTGCAGCGATATTCTGATGATACATTTCTGCCAGATTCTGAATTTCAGCCTGCTTTATCGCACCCCTTTCTTCTAAAAACGGATTATAGTCCTTATCTACAATGATCTCCGGCATTTTAATAAATCCGCTTCCCCCTCCGCTGTTACTTTTACTTGGAAACGTTTTTTGCAGCATTTCATCGAGTTGTGGATCTTTCTCAAAATCAAGACTCGGAGCTACATTATAAATTCCCAGCGATCTTTTAATTGTTGAGCGCAATAAAGCAAAAATAAGATGTTCGTCTTCAAACTTTACTTCTGTTTTCTGTGGGTGGATATTGACATCTATTTTCTCAGGATCAAGCTCTAAGAAAAGGAAAAACGTCGGAATATATCCTGGCAGAAGCAGTCCTTCAAATGCTTCCTGAACAGCTTTATTGAAATAAGGGCTTTTAAAATATCTTCCGTTAACGAAAAGAAACTGTTCGCCTCTTGTTTTTTTGGCCCCCTCCGGTTTTGCAACGAATCCGTGAAGTTTGCACCAGATAATATCTTCTTTAATCGGAATCAGCTGTGGCTGAAGCTTTCTTCCGAAAATATCCACAATACGCTGCATCTGACTTCCTTTTCTCAGTCTGAAAACAGCTTCATCATCATGAAATAAGGAAAATTCCAGGTTTTCATGAGCCAGCGCAACTCTTTGAAATTCGTCGATGACGTGTCTGAATTCTATATTATTATTTTTCAGGAATTTTCTTCTTGCCGGAACGTTATAGAATAGATTCTTCACTAAAAAGTTAGATCCGTCTGCGGTTTGTATGGGATCCTGAAATTGGAAAACACCTCCTTCGATGTAAATGTTGGTTCCAATCGTTGCATCTTTTTGTTTGGTTCTCAGTTCAACCTGGGAAACGGCCGCAATAGAAGCCAAAGCTTCACCTCTGAAACCTTTGGTCGCAATTTTAAAAATATCTTCCGTTCCTCTGATCTTTGAAGTGGCATGTCTTTCAAAAGCCATTCTTGCATCAGTTTCAGACATTCCTTTTCCATCATCCACCACCTGAATAAGGTTTTTCCCAGCATCTCTTATAATCAATTCCACTTTGGTGGCATCTGCATCTATTGCATTTTCCAAAAGTTCTTTCACAATAGACGCCGGTCGCTGCACGACTTCTCCTGCCGCAATTTGATTGGCCACATGATCCGGTAAAAGCTGAATAATATCTGACATAAAAAATGTAAATCAACTTACAAAAATAGGTAATGAAAACGGGAATAAAAACTTTCTATCCGCGAATTAAAATTTAATTATTAACATATCAACAACCTAGCCAGGCTGATACCTCAGTCAAATTGGCAATACAATCATGTTTTCTTAAAAGTACAATCCCCTAATTGCATTATACAATTAGAGGATTGATTCACAGCTAGTTTACACAAAATTAATACTGAAGTATTTTTATTTTTCTAATATCAGTCTTCAAAAACGAACTTTCTTTTTTCTTTTCTCTTAGGAATCCCATGGATCTTATCGTATAAATACGCCAACAGATTCGGTCTCTTATAGATCTTTGAATATCTGTATTTTGTATTAAAATGTCTTACATGAATTTTATAGGCATCATAACCAATTACAATAAGAAGACAGAAGCTTATCACATAAAACACTCTAAATTCAAGATAGTAATACGTAAGTCCGGAAAACACAGCCCCAAAAACATAAGCCAGCATAATGCTCATCAACAATTTAGCTCTTGCCGTAAGCTCGGGATTCTTTCTGTATTTTTTTTGGGTAAACATGGAAAACAGAATTCCAAGGTCGGTAGTGGTTCCGGTAAGGTGGGTTGTTTTCACCGAAAAGTTCGAAATACTTGCCGTTAATCCGTTCTGAAGTCCTGTCGCAAATAGCATTAAAGCAACCAAAGCCTCCGTTTCTTCCAAAGTTTTCTGGTAGAAAAACTGACCATAAACCCCAACAAATAGCAAACATGCAATCTCTAAGACAATGGGCATGGCATGAGCAAAATATTTACTCTTTTTATTAAAGTTGATCACAATAAAATTAGAAAGAAAACTTCCGAAGAAAAACAGGAAAATCCATCCTCCAACTACCGCTACCTGCGTCCAGTTTCCTTTACTTATTTCTGCTGCTAAAATAGCATAGTGCCCCGTTACATTTGAAGTAAATGAGAGAAATATCAATAGAGAAGCAATATTTATAGTTCCTGCTGTAAAGGCAGTCAGCGTTCCCAGTTTTATGTTATCTCCCAACGTTCTGCTGTTACTATAATTTCTTAACATTTTATTATCTTTTTAGAAAATTAGAATTAGGCAAAAATCTCAGCCAGCCTTCCTCTTTCCGGAAGTCTTTCATGGATTTCAATTGCCATTTCCCGAGACTTAAGATTTTTACATTTTTTGATATAAGGAATAAGATCAAATTTCCCTTTTCCTTTGCTCTTTATGGATGAGCTATAGTAAGCTTCCTCAATATGTTCCGCCTTGACATACTGATCGAAAGTTCTTTGAAAACTTCCTGTGAAAACATCACAAACAATTTTCTCAATCAGGTGCGGATATTTATTTTTAATAATCTCATAAGCATCATTAAATTCCTGTGGTTTAATTTTATTAAAAATCGTGCTTTTGGTATTAAAGAGAAGATCGCGGATAGAATCTCCCATATCATAGCCTGAAACCAAAAAAACAGTATATTGATTTTGATCTTCAGAAGCATTTTTTTCTTTCAGAACCTCTTTTAATATATTTAAAGATTCTAGAGAATAATCTGTGGCTATTAAAATCGATTTGGTCATATTTTTAAGATTTAGGTTCGTATTATCTTTTTTGATGATACAAAACTAGAACGACCAAATTAGAAGCTCTTTGGAATGGAATTAAAATGTAATTAGAGAGATTAAAATGAGATTAGAAAATTGTTAAGAGGTCTTAATATGAAGTAATTGACTAAACAGAACTCCAGCTAAACAGGGATTATTAGACAAGATATGAAGTTTCTCATTAATCCAACTTCTCTTCCTTCAGTGTACTGTAGAAATTAGGAAAACGTAGTTGCACTGTTGTTCCCTGATTTTCATGAGAACTTACGATCAATTCGCCATGATGCATTCTCACGATATTTCTTGCCAAAGGAAGGCCAATCCCGTATCCTTCGTAGTTTTTGGTATTGGAAGCCCGGAAAAAGGGATCATAAATTTTATTCATTTCCTCTTCAGGAATCCCGATTCCATTGTCTTTTACAATAATATAGACATCCGCATCCGTTGCCCCCAGCGAAACTTTAACCTGCTGAAAATTAGAATATTTACAGCCATTCTGAATAATATTTGTAACGGCAAGATGCAGTAATTGTTCATTACCCTGAACCTTTAATTTCTTAGGATTATCCGGTAACATACTGATATCTAAATAGATATTGTTTCTCGAATCGATTCTTCGCAGGGTTTCAATGACATCCCAAAGCAGCTGATCAATCCTTACCTTATCCATCTTCTGAATCTTTCCGTCAAAACCGGTTTGGGCAATCATCAACAATGCTTTGATTTTTTTATCTAATTTTTCGGCTTCATCAAGTATAATTCCTAATGTTTCTTTGTATTCATCATTAGTTCTGGAGATCGAAAGCGCAACATCTGCTTCACCCATAATGGATGTAAGAGGTGTTCTCAGCTCATGGGAAACATTTCCGATCAGATGATTTTGAGTTTCAAACGAAGTTTCGATACGGTTCAGCATATCATTAAAGGTTTCCACCAGTTCATTCAATTCTTTATTATCTGGTTGAGACTCAAGACGCAGATGAAGATTTTCCGAGCTTATTTCCTTTACTTTCCCCGTAATTTTTAAAATAGGTTTGAAAAGTGTTTTAGATAAATAAAAAGAAAAGATCATACTAAAGAACAAAGAAAGCACGATACAGGTGATTAATGTTCTTTTCAAAAAGCCCAGATAATAAACCACATAATGATTTCTGGCAGAAGCTATTGCAATATAGTTTTTGTCATCGTGCCTGAAAGTCTGACCGATGTAGTAGAACTCTTTATCATTATAATTTGCTTCCCCGTTTCTTGCAATATTCTTGAAAAAGTAATCGGGAATATGAATTTCCTGCGAGATTTTCTTATAGTTAGAGTCCGTAGGAATTGCAAAAACATAATCACGTTCCATCGGAAGCTCTTCATCATTTAAACTGTTTAAAATATAATTCTCAGGAAGGTCGAGATCGTCTTTACTTTTTTCAATCTGAACAATCGTAGTCGTCCTGATTTTTAATAATTCATAAAATCTCTGATGCGAAAAATTGACAATAGAAAAATACACCAATCCACTGAACAGCAAGATGATGGCGGTAAATACCAACATCAGAAGCACCATCGTTTTGGTCTGATTTGTGACAACTTTATTAAACATTCATTAAGATTTTTTCAATACGTATCCCATTCCTATAACCGTATGAATCAGTTTATTATCTTCTTGATTATCCAGTTTTTTTCTTAAATAATTCACGTAAACATCAACAACATTGGTTCCCAGTTCGTAATTCACTCCCCAAACCGCTTCCAAAACTTCGGTTCTGGAAATTACTTTTTCAGGGTTATTTAAAAAATATAGCAATAATTTGTACTCTGTTGAAGTGAGCGAAATCTCTTCACCGCCACGGGTAACTTTCTTTGTATAATCATTCAGGATCAAATCTGAAAACTGAAAAATGTGTTCGTTATCAGGTTCAGATTCAGTAATCTCGGGCACGCTTCCATTATTGCTTCGCCTTAGCAAAGACTTCACACGTGCTACTAACTCAATGAATTTAAATGGTTTAACCAAATAATCATCTCCCCCACTTTCTAAACCAAGTACGATATTTTCCGATGTTCCCAACGCCGTCAAAAATAAAATAGGGACATGCTTATTGGTTTTTCGGATTTCCTTACAGACATCAAGCCCGTTCATTTCCGGTAACATAATATCCAGAATCACCAAATCGAAATCGCTTGCCTGAACCAGCTGTACACCGGTACGTCCGTCAAAAGCCACAGAAACTTCATAACCATTTTCCTGAAGTCCTTTTTTTATAAAGGAAACCACACTTGTTTCGTCTTCGATAAGGATAATTTTTTTCATTTGAAATAAGGAATTAGACAAAAATAGAAAATTTATTTTGGCTTTGGAAGAAATAGAAAATTGACGAGAAATTTATAACAAAAAGCATACTGAAAAATCAGCATGCTCTCTCTTTAACAAAATTGAAATATCTAAAAATCGAGTTTCAGCAGCATTTTTGTATCACAACGCTCATAAGGAGAATCGGTAACAGTAATATGCTGAAAGCCTAATTTTTCGTAAAGTTTAATGGCGGGAACCAGCGAAGAATTGGTCTCAAGAAAAATTTCTTTTGCTTTCAATTCTTTAGCTTTACCAATCAGTTTTTTACCAATTAAATAGCCAATCTTTTTCCCCTGGGCTTTCGGACTTACAGCCATTTTTGCCAGCTCAAAAGCCAATGGCTCATCAGAAGTCTTTATCAGTGCGCAGGTTCCTACAACCTCTTCATTTAAAAGAGCAAAAACAATATGCCCTCCTTTATTGATAATGTAATCTTCGGGGTTATCGAGCATTTTGTAATCACTCGCTTCCATTTTAAAAAACTTACTGATCCATTCTTCATTTAAATCTCTGAAATCCTGTTGGTACTTCGGATCATATTCAACAATTTTCACTTGATTATTATTATCGTCCATTGTTCTATATTTAATTTAAAATCTGTTTTTTATCATTTTTCCCAGTTTTTCCAGGTCACTTTCTACACGGTCTGTCCATTCCATGGCATAATTCAGGCGCAAACAATTCTGATACTGATTGTACTGCGAAAACATTCTTCCTGGAGCAAAATTGATCTTCTGGCTAAAAGCTTCATCATACAGATCTTCCGTACAAATTCTTTTATCCAGTTCAAGCCAGAGCATAAACCCTCCTTTTGGATCTGAAACCTTTGTGTTATCGGGAAAATAGGCCGCAACCGATTTTTGGATCTGAAGATAATTGGAATATAATTTTTTTCTGAATGTTCTCAGATGGTGGTCATAACGGCCGTGTTCCAAAAAATCCGCAATCACATCCGAGTACAACGAAGGACTGCAAACTGTCTGAACCAGCTTCTGACGAATAATTTTATCTTTGAATTTTCCCGGAGCAACCCAGCCAATCCGGTAACCCGGAGCTAAAACTTTAGTTACTGAGCCAATCCACATAACCAACCCTGCTTCATCATAATATTTGCATGGTTTTGGTCTTTCTGCTCCAAAATAAACGTTCCCATAGATATCATCTTCAATCAAAGGAACATTATATTCAGTAATCAACCTTACCAGTTCTTTTTTATTTTCATCCGGCATTTGAAAACCTAAAGGGTTATTAAAATTCGTCACAAAACAGCATGCGGATAATTTCGGAAGCATCTTTTCTAACGCTTCCAGATCCACTCCCAGAACGGGATGCGTCGGAATTTCCACAACCTTTAATCCCAACAGTTGGATCGCCTGTAAAATCCCAAAATAAACAGGACTTTCCACAGCCACCCAATCTCCGGGTTTAGTCACTGCCATAAGACAGTTATACACTGCGTTCATCGCCCCTGAAGTAATGACAAGATCATCTTCCGTAATTTTTCCTTCCAAAACCAAAGCCCATTTCGCAATTTCACGACGAAGATGTTCACTTCCCTGAACCGGCTCATAATCTGTTCCGCTGTCATTTTTACGTTTAATGACATTTACCATCGATTTTTTCAGCTTGGCTAGCGGAAGGAAACTTTTTCCGGGAATTCCCAGGGCAAACTGGGTAACATCTGTTCCGGCAATCGTCCCGAAAACCTTATCAATAAGATCTTCCGGCGCTTTCTGAGATTCTGAAACCTTTATTTTTGCAACCGAAGGAAGTGCCAGTTTCCGTTGTGAAGTCTGACTCACAAAATAGCCATATTTCGGACGGGATTCTACCAGAGAACGGCTTTCAAGTTCCATATAAGCCTGTTTTACCGTATTGAGGCTTACATTATACAGTTTTTGAGCACTCCTCAGTGAAGGAAGCCTGTCGCCGAATTGCAAAGTTTCACTTTTGATCTGCTCTGTAACAGATTTCGCGATCTTAAGGTATAGAACATCTTTAGCCATACAAAACTCTTTACGTAAATTTACGATTTTAAAAGCTCTTTAATTATTTAGCCAGTTAACCATTCTTCGGATATTATATTTCAGCTCATCCAGATCTGTGAAGTTTTCAGAACGGTTTTCTTTACAATAATGAATGACCTTTGCCTTAAAATCTTCCTTTTCAATTTCCCCGACCTCAGAATTCCCGTAAATCTCAAAACCAATCTGATGATCCTTATTAATGATAAGACTGGCGAATGCTACAATTCTATTCTCCTTTTTACTTAAAAGAAAAGGAATCCCAAAGTTTTCATTAATCATATCCAATCCGAATTGCTGAAGAAAAAAATTCTTCAGTTCTAAAATATCCGATGCATAGACTTCAGCATAGTGAAGCCGATCCTGCTGTTGAAGAGCCGTTACCATAATTCATCTGATTTACTTAAGCAAATGTATAGACTATCCATATCCGGACACAGATACAGAAGTTTGTATTTTTATGGGTACAGATTTCTTTGTATAGAATAAGTGTCAAAAATAGAGCAGCAAAAGAGAGAAATCTCGATGAAGACAATAAAATTTATTTTAAGAAGGTTTGAAAACAAAAAACCCTCCGTAATCAAATTACAGAGGGTCTTGTACCCCAGGCGGGACTTGAACCCGCACGCCAAAAGAGGCACAGGATTTTAAGTCCTGCGTGTCTACCAGTTCCACCACCAGGGCATGGTGTGGAGCGAAAAACGGGATTCGAACCCGCGACCCCAACCTTGGCAAGGTTGTGCTCTACCAGCTGAGCTATTTTCGCAAAACTGTGCGGATGAAGGGACTCGAACCCCCACGCCTCTCGGCACCAGATCCTAAGTCTGGCGTGGCTACCAATTACACCACATCCGCGTTGTTTAATTTGAAAACTTATTTTTAAAGAACTTGTTTCCGTTTTTTCCGTTTTCAGTGGTGCAAAGATAGGATATTTTCCTTTACCTCCAAACTTTTCAGACAAAAAAATTAAAATTTTGCATTTTTTTTTTCTCGTAGCCTTTATTACGATTCATTTTCTTACTTTTACATCGTTAATTATTATGATATGGAATTACAAGGAACGATAAAGAAACTTTTTGATGCTCAGACGTTTGCGAGCGGGTTTCAAAAGAGAGAAATGGTTATTTTGACTCAGGAACAGTATCCACAGCCTATAAACATAGAATTTCTGTCTGATAAGATCAGTTTATTGGATAATCTTAAAGAAGGAGAAAATGTAAAGGTAGGAATCAACATCAGAGGAAGAGAATGGGTTTCGCCTCAGGGAGAAACTAAATATTTCAACTCTATTACAGGATGGAGAGTAGAAAAAGTTTTTGATAACGCTTCTGAGCCTACACAGGCTGCACCTTCTCATTCTGCTGCTCCGGTTTCAAATGAAAATCCTTTTGCCGGAGACGACGATGATGATTTACCTTTTTAATTAAAGATACTACTGAAAATATCAATCCTGCTTTTTAAGTGGGATTTTTTTTCCTGAATATGATTCGACTAGACGAAAATGAGATTGCATTTCCCGACCCTGAAATGTACGACGGACATGAAGGTATTATTGCTTTTGGCGGAGACCTGTCCATAGAAAGAATCTGGTTTGCTTATCAGCTGGGAATTTTTCCATGGTATAATCCCGGCGAAGAAATCCTCTGGTGGTGTCCTGATCCAAGATTTGTTTTGTTTCCCGAAGAGCTGAAGGTTTCTAAATCGATGAGAAAAATATTGAACAGAGGTATTTTTACATTTTCAGAGAATCAAAATTTCAGAGAGGTTATCAAAAACTGTCAGGAAATCAACAGAAGAGGACAAACGGGAACATGGCTTTCGGATGAACTGATGGAAACTTTTATTCAGTTGCATGAATATGGATTGGCAAAAAGTATTGAAGTGTGGCAGAACGGGGAATTAGTCGGCGGATTCTATGGCCTTCAGATTGGAAATGTGTTCTGTGGCGAAAGTATGTTTGCCAAGGTGAGCAATGCTTCCAAAGCCGGGTTTATTCATTTTATCGAATCGAACAAGAATTTAGAATTAATTGACTGTCAGTCCCATACCGAACATCTTGAAAGCCTGGGAGCAAAAATGATTCCTAAAAAAGAGTTTTTAAAAATATTACACCAAAACAATGAACGCAGATAAAGAAAAATGGGTCCTTCTCATCATATTAAGTATTATTTGGGGATCATCTTTCATTTTAATCAAAAAATCTTTAGAACATTTCAGCCCGTATCAGGTAGGAGCTTTAAGAGTTTTGATAGCCGGAATTATCTTGATGCCTATTGCGATTTCAAAATATAAACTATTTCCGAAAAAACATTTAAAATGGCTGATTTTAGCTGCATTTACAGGAAATTTTATCCCAATGTTTTTATTTCCGATTGCAGAAACTGAGGTAAGCAGCAGCATTGCGGGTATCATTAATTCCATGATGCCTATTTTCGTGATCATTGTTGGAGCCCTGGTTTGGAAATTTGAAACTACAAAACAACAAATTTTCGGTACTCTTATCAGCTTTACGGGGGTGTGCTTACTGGCCTTTGGCGGGGACGGAGAAGGCGGGAAATTTAAATTGATTCCAATTTTGCTTTTATTATTGGCAACCTTATGTTATGCAATGAGCACCACAACAGTAAAATCAAAGCTTATGGAGGTTTCTTCTACTGTTTTATCTGCTTTTGTATTCTCTTTTGTGTTATTTTTTCCATCAGTTATTGCCCTAACGTTTACAGGATTCTTTTCAACATTCAGTCTTGATGAAAAGAATTTAACCGGATTGATGTTTGTAAGTTTATTATCCGTTTTCGGAACCGGACTGGCTATGATGATGAATTATCGTCTGCTAAAAGTATCTTCTCCTTTGTTTGCCTCCACAGTTACCTTACTAATGCCGATTGTAGCCATCATTTGGGGCTTTTTGGATGGTGAAAAATTAAGCATCATGCAATTTATAGGCGCAGGAATCATTATTGCTGGATTGATCTTTTTAAGAGCAAAACCCAACGTTATAAAAAAATAAATCCTGCATTCCTGCAGGATTTTTATTTTAATAGGTCATTGAGATATAGATTCTTCACTTCATTACATTTCGTTCAGAATGACAGATAATCATTTAACTTTCAGGATTTTTCTTCTTTACTTTAGCCCTGCCTTTTTTAACCTCATCTTTAATATACGGATATTTTTTCTGCATATCTGTAACCAAAGACGGATCCAATTCCAAAGCATTCTGAAGTGATTCGCTTCCTTTTTCCTGATCTTTCAGGTTGAAATAGCAATTACTCAACTGATAATACAATTCGGCTCTGCGATGTGATTTCAATGCTTTATTTAAAACCATTATAGCTTCCTCATATTCTCCCAAAAGCATCAATACTTCTGAATACGCATACCAGTTATAAAATCTCGAAGGTTCCGAATCTACTAATTTCTTCAGACATGAAAGACTTTCTTCAAACTTTCCGGAATCAATAAATAAAAATGCTAATCTTTTCTGATAATCAAGATTATTTTCATTCAGATGTGTTGCCTCTTTGGCAAAATGTAATGCTTCCGTCATTCCGCCCATTTCTTCGTAAAGATAGGATTGCTCCATCATCGCAAGATAGAACTGAGGGTCTTCTCTCAATGATTTCTGAAAGGAATTCAAGGCCATTATCGGCTGCTTCAATGCTTTGTAGCAAAGTCCGATTTTATAGAATGTAAATGCTTTTGTGTATTCCAACTCCAGCATTTCTTCATATACTTCGATTGCTTTTTTGTATTGTCCTAAAGCTTCATAACAAGCAGCTTTATTGGCATATACTCCCACAGAACTTGAGTTGATCGCCAATAAATAGTCGTATCCTTTTATAGCTTCTTCATAATTCTTTCTGTTGAAGTAAAACTGTCCGTATTCGAACCACGCCACTTCTGAATAAGCAAATTCATCCAAATATTCATTAAGGAAAGCAATTGCTTCTTCACTTTTATTTAAATCGGCAAAGCAAACCATACAGTTTTCTAATGAATACTCATCTGTAGGGTCTTCTTTAAGGGCCTTTTTATAATGTTTAAGGGCATTAAAAGGGTCTCCCAGATTCACATATTCATCCGCAATGAAATTATGAAGGAAATTTTCTTCTTCTTTCAGTTCCAATGCTTTTTTACATATTTCGATAGATCTTCTAGGGTTTCCTAAATTTGAGTAATACTTTGCATAGCAAACCAAAAAGTCGGTGTTTTCCATAGAAGAACCCTTCAACTCATCAATAAGCTCCTTTGCCGCCGTATACTCTTCCCATTCCAGTAAAATTTCAAGCTTTTTGATCTTGATATCTAAAGAATTGGGATGAAGCTTCAGACCGTAATTAACTGCCGTATCTGCATAATTAAAGTCTCCCAGCTCCAAGTAGTAAACAATGATATCTTCTAACTCTTCTGTATCAAAGTAGAATTCGTCATTGTTTTCCATCATTTCCTCGAACTTTTTTACAAGTTCATTTCCAAAATATTCTTCCAATATAAAACAGTTTAAGATTTAAGACTTGAGATATGAGATATACAAATACTCGGTTCTGAGAATCTTAGTACTATAAATTTAATAATAATTTTTTTTAAAATGATGAAATAACTGTTAATTTTTATTAAATCAAACTATTGATTTTAGCTATCATTTCATCACCTAACTTGTCGGCTTCTTCCTGAGATTTAGCCTCTGTATAAATTCTGATAATCGGTTCTGTATTAGATTTTCTAAGATGTACCCAATTATTTTCAAAATCTATTTTCACTCCGTCTACGGTAGAAACCTCTTCATTTTGATATTCTTTTTCCATTTTAGTTAAAATATCATCCACATTAATTTCCGGCGTGAGTTCTATTTTCTTTTTACCCATAAAGTAGCTAGGATATCCTGCTCTTAGCTCAGAAACCGTTTTATTTTCCTTTGCCAAATGAGTTAAAAATAGTGCAACACCTACTAAAGAATCTCTTCCGTAATGTAAATCAGGATAGATAATTCCTCCGTTGCCTTCCCCGCCTATCACTGCATTTTTCTCCTTCATTAAAGTCACTACATTCACTTCTCCTACTGCACTTGCAAAATATTCTGAGTTGTGGGTATGTGCAACATCTCTTAAAGCACGGCTTGAAGAAAGATTGGAAATTGCCACACCATTTTTATGTTTCAATAGATAATCAGCAACGGCAACCAATGTGTATTCTTCGCCAAACATTTCAC
Source organism: Chryseobacterium sp. Y16C (assembly GCF_022488405.1). Taxonomy (NCBI): domain Bacteria; kingdom Pseudomonadati; phylum Bacteroidota; class Flavobacteriia; order Flavobacteriales; family Weeksellaceae; genus Chryseobacterium; species Chryseobacterium sp. Y16C. The sequence goes on along the minus strand of NZ_CP092711.1, from coordinate 3,328,190 downwards.
CTTTTTCATCAATCAAAGCTAATCTGTCTACATCCGGATCTACCACGATTCCTACATCTGCACCTTCTTTTTTTACCAGTTCGCAGATATCTCCCAAATGTTCTTTTAACGGTTCAGGATTGTGTGGGAAATGTCCTGTCGGTTCACAGTATAATTTCACGGTTTCACAGCCTAATTTATCCAACAGCATCGGAATAGCAATTCCTCCCGTAGAATTCACTGCATCCAAAACAACTTTGAATTTTTTAGACTTAATGGCTTCAACATCTACCATCGGTAAATTAAGGATCTGCTGAATATGAATATCAAAAGCATCGTCTCTTGTTTCATATTTTCCCAGATCATCTACTTCTGCATAATTGAAATCTTCACTTTCAGCCAAAGCCAGGACTTCTGCCCCATTTTCTCCACTGATGAATTCTCCTTTATCATTTAATAATTTCAGAGCATTCCATTGTTTTGGATTGTGCGAAGCGGTTAAAATAATCCCTCCATCTGCTTTCAGCTCCGGAACCATTATTTCAACAGTCGGAGTAGTGGAAAGTCCTAAATCAACTACATTGATTCCAAGCCCCTGCAATGTTGCCGTCACCAAAGAAGAAACCATTTGACCAGAAATTCTGGCATCTCTTCCGATGATTAAGGTTAAATCTTTTTTATTTTTATTATTCTGAAGCCAGGTTCCGAAAGCCGAAGCGAATTTTACCACATCAAGCGGAGTCAGGTTATCATTTACTTTTCCTCCTATGGTTCCGCGGATTCCTGAAATACTTTTTATTAATGACATTCTGGGTGTTTTTATATTTTAATTCTAATTTATTGTTTTTTAAAAGCTAAGCAAAATTAGATATTATTTATTACACCCCATCAGAAAGTTATGAACATCCGCAGTCCTTATCGCAGTTTATTCTTTTGGAGCTGAATTTTTTCGGTGCAAAGTTTTTCCTAAGTACCCTGAATAAAGAGTAACAAGCAAATGCAACGATGAGTAAAATAATTACGTATTGTACAATTAATGAAGAATCCATTATTTCAAAATCTGATATACTATCATCGACACAAAGTATGCCAAACCTGTCATCATAGCCACCTGTAAACCGGTCCATTTCCAGCTTTTGGTTTCTCTGTAGACTACTGCAAGTGTAGAAACACACTGCATTGCAAATGCATAAAATAAGAGTACCGAAACCCCTGTTGCGAAACTGAAAACTTTTTCGCCATTAGGTTTTACATCGCGTCTCATTTTATCGATTACTTTCACTTCCGGAGCATCATCTTCAAGGCTGTATAGAGTAGACATTGTTCCTACAAAAACTTCTCTTGCCACGAAACTGGTTAAAATTCCTACTCCCATTTTCCAGTCATATCCAAGAGGAGCAATTACCGGTTCTATTCCTTTTCCCATTTTTGCCAGGTAAGAATGATCAAGGTGAACGTTTGTAGCAACGAACTGATCCGGTTGTTGTTTTGGTCCGAAGTAACTTAAGAACCAGATGATGATACTTACAATGAAAATAATTTTTCCTGCTCCTGTAATAAAATCCCAAACTTTACCTAAAACCATCTTGAAATCATATCCAAAAAGTGGCTTTTTATAAGTTGGCAAATCCATTACCAGATAAGTTTTTCCTTTATTTTTAATAAATCTTTTAAGAATTGATGCAGAAAACAAAGCTACTAAGAAGCCCAGCAAATACATCCCCATCAGCACCAAAGCTTTGTATTTTATTCCCAAAAATGTTCCGTCTGAAATAATCAGCCCGATAATGATACTGTATACTGGAAGTCTCGCAGAACACGTCATAAAAGGTGTTACCAGAATCGTAAGCAATCTTTCTTTTACGTTTTCAATATTCCGGGTTGAGATCACTGCCGGAATTGCACATGCCGTTCCTGAAACCAGGGGAACAATACTTTTTCCGTTTAATCCGAAAGGGCGTAAGATCCTGTCCATCAGGAACACAACTCTCGCCATATATCCTGAATCTTCCAGCAAATAAAGGAAATATAATAGAATTCCGATCTGTGGTGCAAAAACAACAATTCCTCCGATTCCCGGAATGATTCCGTTTGAAATTAATGAATTGATAGGTCCATCCGGTAAATGCTCCGATGTAAAAGCAGTCAGCCAAGAGAAAAAGCTATCAATCCAGTTCATTGGATATTCCGCTAAAAAGAAAACGCTTTGAAAGATGATTAATAAGATAACCAGGAAAACCACATATCCCCAGAATTTATGTACCAGGATTTTGTCCAATCTTTCTGTTAAAAGTTCTTTGAACTGAGGTTTTTTAGAAATTACATCAGACAAAATCTTATCAACACTCTGATATCTTCTTACCGTCTCCTGAACCTGCAGTCTTTTCGGAACCAGACTTTTGGAGTCAGGTTCGTCGATCAGCTCCATTACCGATTCAATCTTTTTCAGATTGGTTCCTAAGGAAAGACTCATCCAAGCTTTATATTCATTATCAAAACCTTTGTGAGACGCTAGTTTTTGAATAAAATCTTTATGCTCTGCAGGTATTTCGAATGAAGTTGTTTGTGTTTTTACAAACTGGTTATTTAAAACCGCCTCTTTAATATCATCAATTCCGATGTTTTCTTTAGCATTAGTCTGAATGATTTTAATGCCCAAAGCTTCTGAAAATTTTGAAATATCAATAGAAATTCCTCTTCTTTCTGCCTGATCGATCTGATTGACCACCAAAATCATGGGAATTCCCAGATCCTGAATCTGCTGAAATAAAAGAAGTCCTCTTTTCAGGCTTAATGCTTCAAGAATATAAACAACTCCTGCATAATTTTCCTGCTCATCAATCAGGAATTTAGAAAAAATAGCCTCATCTTCGGAACTTGGATATACACTGTATGAACCGGGCAAGTCGATTACCTCAACTTCCTCATTTTTATAGGTATAATTTCCCGAATGGCTCGCAACAGTAACCCCTGCATAATTTCCGGTCTTCTGCTTTTTATTACAAAGAGCATTGAAAACCGTTGACTTCCCAACATTCGGATTTCCGACTAAAAGTATCTGTTTTTTCTGAGTATCCTGCATTAATTCAATTCTTCAACAATGATATAGTCCCCTTCTTCTTCACGAAGAGCAATCCGGCTTTTTTCATCCCCAAATTCCACATACATCGGACCATTGAAAGGAGCCTGATACAAAATCCTGAATAAAGTTTCCGGAAGAAGTCCCATTTCGATAATTTTATTGGGCATTTTCAGATGGTCATTATCATATCCAATAATCTTTCCCTTTTTGTTTTTGGGAAATCCGCTCATTTTATGTAGATCCGTCTGTTTCAAAACCAATTTTTTGTGATGCAAATATACGTTATTTAAATTTAATCTAAATAACCTGTCCTCATGAAAAAAATCAACCCAAATACAAATTGTATTTGGGTTGACTCACAATATAATTTAGTTGATATGAAACTTGTTTAGTTTTCTTTTCCTACCTTTTCTACTTTTCCTACCTGCACTTTTTCGTAAGGAGGCTCTATTGGGTTATCGTTCGCATTAAAAAAGTCTTTATACATTTTCTCCTGCTTTTTCATCATATCTCCGATGGTTCCATCCATTCCCGGAATTGTTTTAGACATAATTTCCTGTGTCATCATTGGTCTTGCCGTAGCAAATGGATCTTTTTTGAACTCATTGAATGTTTTTTCAAATTTCTCTCTCGGCATTTCGGTTACTTTTAGACCAACATTTGAAATCTTTTCCATATAGGTAAGTTCTTCCCAGTTCGGGACTTTCTTGTTTCCCTGAAGTACCCAGGAATAATTCTTTCCTTCATCTTCAATCTTTACAATTAAGCCTGGAAGACCTGAGAATTTATACGGTCCATCCTGGAAAGGCAGCTCTGAACTGAACCAAGCCGTCCATTTTTTTCCACCGAATTCTGTGGTTGCTTTCTGAGCGTTATAGGCTCCGATTTTTGCTTTTTCGTTAGAAATTTTCCAGTCGAACCTTGCAGTTTCATTATATCCGATATTCATTGGAGAAAATCCGTTTGCAATTCTTTCGATATACTGCATCTTCATATCCGGATAGTTTTTCACAATCTTCTCTGAAAACTTTGGCATCTTGAAAGTCTTGGATAAATCTTTAAAAACTCCCGCCTTTTGCATTTGTTCAAGCTGGATCTTAATAATAGAATCTTGTGCAATTGCTGTAAAGTCTCTATAGATAGATCTGTTTTTAACAATATCAAGAGCCATGATTACTTTTTCGAGTTTGGTAGAATCCTTTTTCGGCTTAAAAGTCAGTTCGTAAAAAAAGCGGTTGGCCGTCTCTTTCGAATCATTATTCTGAGCACTTACAAAAGCAAAAAGAGCAATAAAGATTATTGAAAATAGCTTTTTCATTTTTTCTAATGTTTATTTAATTAGTTAGTGTTTACTAACTTTTGTTACAATTTTTTTATTTATTATTTTTTAAGAATAAAATTTATGATTTTGTTAAAACAGTTTCACTGGTAAAAATTTTAACTTTAACTCACTAAAAAACAAAACAATATGGACACTTTATCACAACTCAAAAATGAAATTCAGAATGAGTATCAGACCACCAAAAAATTTTTTGAAGTCTATCCTGAAAACCAAAATGATTTTGCTCCTCATGAAAAAAGCATGAAAATGATGCCTCTTGCCACTCATATTGCAGAAATATTTGAATGGCCGAATACGATCCTTAAAACCTCAGAACTGGATTTTGCCAATATGGATTATCAGCCAAAAAAATTTACCACAAAAGAAGATTTGCTAAAAGCCTTGGATGAAAATTACCAACAGGGAATGAACGCCCTTGAAAATACTAATGAAGATAAGCTAAATGAAATGTGGGCTCTAAAACATAATGGCCAGGAACTTGCAAAATGGACCAAATACGGATCTATACGTCACGGACTGAATCAGATTACCCATCACAGAGCTCAGCTTGGTGTATATTACCGGATGAATGATATTCCTTTGCCGGGAAGTTATGGTCCTTCTGCCGATTATCAGGGCTTTCAATAGCTTTTAAATATATCTCAACAAAAAACCAATCTCAGTGAGATTGGTTTTTTGTTTTATTTGAAGTTGAATTTTACGGTGAACATAACCTGGCTTGGACGGAGTTGGATTCTTGTAAAAGAAGTATTCTGAGAATTAATTTCATAGTTTTCGAATACTTTTTTATTCGCGATATTCATCCATTTCAATTCAAAATCTATATTCTTTTTAGACCAAGTAAACTGATAGGAAAGATCGTAGAAACCATTATGGTATTTTTGATCCGTTGCTGTTGCCGTTGAATTGACCTGATCCCAGTTGAATCCAATAGTGTGATTTTCGATCGGATAAAAGAATACTCCCAGATTATGTTTGAACCCTGTAGTTTTAGCATCTGTATTAACTTCACCTACACTGGTCTGATTCGTTCTTGTAAAGCTTGCGTTATAGTCAAGACTCATCCAGCTGAAATACGTGTTGTTGAATTTCACACCTAATGACTGACTATTATTATTATTTGTAAAAGATTTATTATCAAGATAAGAGTCAGATTTTGATGTACTATTACTATAGCTTAAAGAAGCATTTGTTTTAAATTTCGGAAAATATTTTCCTGCTTCTGCACTATATGAGTTGGTCAGTACATTATTATCTTGCACTATATAACTCATTGCTGTATATCCATTTACGATTGTCGGATTAGAAATTAAATTTCTTTTTGCATCAGAATATCTGTAATTGATATTAAAGAATAAGTTATTCAGTGGATTTCTATATTCCAATCTCGTTCCTGCCGATTTGTTGTTATTTTGTGGAATCGGGTTTTTAGGATCCATAACATTAATTCCGGATGGTGAAGTCATTAAGAATCCTGAATAAGCCGTATTGATTTCTCCAAAGTTATTATTGATATTTGCATTTACGGAAGCTTTCCAGAAAGAAGCAAAGGAATATTGTGCAAAAACACTTGGTTCAAAAGTAACCTTGTTTAATTCTCTTGAAACCAGTCTTAAAGGGTCTTCTGCTTTAATATTATTAGAGTTTACCGGGAAGTTAGCATACAACATCCAAGAATCATTCTTATAATTTACACCTAAACTTCCGTAAGGAGTTGCAGTTGTATAACTAAGGTCATTGCTATATTGGGAAGCTGGAGGTTGGGTTGCAGCATTCGATTTAATATTAAATAAGTCTGAAACTAAATCTGTTGATTTAAAATTAAATCCAATTTCCGGAGTAAATGTCCATCCTTTTGTAGAGAACCCGATGTTTGCAGAATGGTTGGCTTCAAAAGTTTTTAGTCTTAAATTCTGACGGACAAAGTCTGAAGATATTGTTGCAGTAAATCCAGGAATATCAAGGTAAGAAGAAGGTGAAACATCCAAAGTCTGCTTATCGGTCTGATAACTTAAAAAAGACAATACATTCACCATTTTTTCCTTCCAAGGAATAATAGTACTCAATGAGTTTTGGAAAGAAGTAGTAGGAGATTCTAATGCTTCCGCTGCATCCCTTTCTTTCAGGGTTTTGTTATCTATTCTATTTACGTCTGCACGATCTGCATTCCAATACTGAGAGAAACTTGTTGTATTTTTAAAAAATCCTTTTTTAGCATTTTTCGTGAAAATTAATTCTCCCTTTGCTTTATCCGTATAAAAATTATTATGAATATTAATTGTATTGGAATCTCCATTAAAGAAATTCTGTACAACATTGGATTCTCTTTCTACAGAATTATTTGTATAATTTGCGTTTGCTTTAAGTTCCCATTCTTTTTTCTTATCGATATTGGTCAAATAATTTGCTGATAAATAATGAACATTATTCATTAAGTACCTTTTTACCGGAAGATTGGGCGTGCTTGCATTTTCTACATTCAACCAATCATTTTGAGAAGCATTAATTCTTCTTCCTTCAAACCTGTTTCCGAAAGCCAAAATATTTCCTTCATTTTCCACCTGTTCTCCCATATTATTGGTTTTGTAGTTCGCTACCCATTGACTCTTCTTACTAAAGAACATTGGAGTTAGTTTCACGTTCCACAACCAGGGATCTCCAAAACCGGTCCCTACTTCTCCACGGCCGGTCATGGTAACAGACTTTTTTAGTTTAATATTAATTGCGGCCTGATCTGAAGGTACTTTATTCTGTAGGATTTTTACGGGTTGATGGTTTTCAAGCACTTCTACTTTGGCAACAGCATCTTTTGGTAGAGAGTTACTTATGGTTCCGTAACCTCCTTCCATCAGGTCTTTTCCTTCTACATAAAATTTATTGATGGCATTTCCCTGATAAAGAATCGTTCCGTCTGCATTAACTTCAATACCAGGCATTTTTTTCAAAACGTCTGCCAGACTTCGATCGTTTTTACTGTCAAAAGCTTTAAGATCATAAGAAATGGTATCTCCTCTAGCTGTCACCATTTTGGTTTTTAGCTTTACTTCTTTTATTTCAGTGGCTTCAGACTCCATTTTAAAATTCAGATTCTGATCACTATTGCTGATTTGCTTTGTGATGGGCCTTTGGTTGAAAGCTTTTACTTTCAGATCGACATTAGATTCCCCTGTTGTGAAAGTTACTTTATATTCTCCTTTCGAGTTGGTAATTCCATATGCCAGGATTGCATCTTTTCCAGGCTCTTCCACAGTTACACTTGCACTTGGAATTGCCACTCCATCTTCATCAGTAATTTTTCCTGAAACTGTCTTCTGTGCAAAAGACAAAACTGAAAAAAGCAACATCAGAAATAAAGAAATATTTTTTCTCATAATTATTATTTGTGTAATTAGTTAATGGTTATAGATTTTTGTTACACTTTTATAAGGATGCAATTTAAATCTAAAAGTTAAATTTAATTATCACTACAAAAATAGTTATAATTTGGAAATCTGCGATATTTATTGATAATATTTTCTCTATGTGAATTAAAACTTATAATTTTTATTTAGACTAGATATTTAAAATAATGATTTGAATCATAGATTAAAAAAAAATTAAAGCATACATCGTAAATTTTTATTTAATAATTTTGTAACATAAAATTTATAAAATGGGAATTAATTTAAAGCCTATAGATATCGTAGATGACATTACACAAGAAGAGTTCATTGAAAAATATCTAAAGCCGAGAAAGCCTGTTGTCATAAAAAATATGGCAAAGAAATGGCCTGCTTACCAAAAATGGACAATGGAATATATGAAAGAGGTTGTAGGAGATGTGGAAGTTCCTCTATATGATAGTTCAAAGGCCGATCCAGCAGCTCCCATCAATGCTCCGACTGCCAAAATGAAATTTGCAGACTATATAGATCTTATCCAGAGAGAGCCTACTGATCTAAGAATATTCTTTTTCGATCCCATCAAGCACGCCAAAAAACTGCTTCAGGATTATATTTCTCCAAAAGATTTAATGGGAGGTTTCCTTGATAAATATCCATCTATGTTCTTCGGAGGAAAAGGTTCTGTTACCTTCCTTCACTATGATATTGATATGGCTCACATTTTCCATACCCACTTCAACGGAAGAAAGCATATTCTTCTTTTTGATTATAAATGGAGAGAAAGGTTATATCAGATTCCTTATGCAACCTATGCCTTGGAAGATTATGATATTGAAAATCCTGATTTCAAAAATTTCCCGGCATTAGATGGCGTAGAAGGTATAGAATGTTTCTTGGAGCACGGAGATACTTTATTTATGCCAACCGGTTGGTGGCACTGGATGAAATACCTGGATGGAAGTTTCTCTATTTCTTTAAGAGCCTGGGACAAATCATGGGCTGTAAAAGCGCATTCTTTGTGGAATCTTACGGTTCAGCGTAAATTTGACGATATTATGAAGAAGAATTTCAAGAAGAAATATATGGACTGGAAAGAAAAGTTAGCTATTAAACGAGCAGAAATTGCTTTAAAAAGAGGCTTACCAAAATAAAATAAAAGACGTTTCTATTTGAAGCGTCTTTTTATTTTTCTAAATTTAATAACAGTTCTTCCATATTCCTCGTAACCTCATTACAAGAAAAGCAGGCTTCATTTCCATCCTGAGAAAACCAGCGACATTGCGAACGAATAGGACAAAAGATTAATTCAGTACTTTTGGTCATATCTAACTCCTGAACTTTCTTAGACAGAGAACATTTTGATTCCTCATTATCCCATTGTGCACAACCCTTTTCGACACATTTTCCTGTAAAACGGAATCTTTGCTCAAGATGATCATTCTGTTGAATAAACTCTTCTGTGACAGTAAGAGGGGTAATAAATTGTACCCTTCCGTCTTTGTTGACGACTCCAAAAAGCTGTGCCCCGACTTTTCCAACATAGCTGGGACACATCTTTTTTGAAGAATTAAAATCAGCCTCCATAACTTTTTATCTGATGCTGGATATCTTTAATCTGTGCCTGAATATCAATGCCGTGTTTGAAGATAATGATTCCCCATGGAAACCAGTCTTTTACTCTGAGTGGCTTCATCAACCCTTTGAAGTCTCTGTACGCTCCGAAAGCCTGTGTGTTATCCACTTTTGAAAGTTCCGAAAGAACAACATTTTGAATACCTCTGTCAATGTTTTTTAACTGTTCGTCTGAAAGATCCACACCTTCCAATGAAACGAAAAATTGCTTTTTAGTTGCCATAATTGTAGTTTTTATTGGTTTTTATAAAGCAAATTTCGGAAGATGAAAATTAAATAACATCAGTATAACCAACATTTATGAATGTGAAATACACGGAATTTACACACTGATTATCAATAAATTAAATCAAATTTAAAAATTTATAAGATTCTATAAATCGGGTATTGTCTGAACGTTTTTTCTTCAAAATAAGGGGAGTTTCTATAAATCCAATCCAGCTGAGCCGTTCCGTCATCCGCAAAAGCTTTGTCTGATACTTTTTTGGCCTCAAATTTTTGTTTTAAATCATTATCATTTTTTAATAATTCTGCCGCTGTATCTTCAAAAATATAAGCAGAATAGTATTCTTTCTGAGCTAAAATCCAGTCAAAGAAATTCCAGTTGAAGAAAGAATCCAATGCTTCCGGTTCTAACGTTTCAATAATATATTTTACTCCTTCCTGATCCGTCGGAACAATATAATCTCCTTCTGAAAAATTCAGATTTTTAGTTGACTTATCAACTGTAGTTTCAAAGTGCAAATAGTGTCCTTCATAAGGATTTTTAACGGTTTCAAAATCATTGATTTTATACGATTCTACAGAAATTAAACTATCTTTTTTAATCGATTTCATTTGAATCTGATTTCTTTTCAATTCTTCAAGTACACGATATTGCGACTGAGGAATTACATAATATTTAGGGATTGTAATATAACCTGTCGGAACTGCCGTTGTGAACAGCTTTATTTTCTTTGTAAACGGTTTATTTCGATCATAATACAATCTTGGCTTTCCGGAAATTTCACTTGGCTTATATTTTCCTTCAAACCCCTTAAAATCCATGGTAGAATATTTTGTAGAATCAATTTTCCAGCGAATTCCATATTGTTTTCCGGCTTGATATTGTTGTAGATTTTCAGCCCGGAGCTGCTTGATTTTTTTATAATCTTTATCTAAATTCTGAAGATTTACAAGCAAATATTTATAAGTCGCACCCACTCTTTTGTCATAAGGTTTCAGCATGTGCGTTTCCGGAACGGTTCCTAAAGAATTGAACAATGTGGTGTATCCTGTAGAATACCTCGGAGAGTCCTCGAACGAAGCAAAGCCCACCTCCGGAACATCGCCGTGAATATTAACGTAAGGTGTGCTTTCGTAGCCCAACTTTTTTAAGTCTTCAAGGTTTTTCGCCTGATAATGGTTGTAAAAATAGTCTCCCAATACATTGCCCAATCGTTCCTTAAAAGTAGAAATATAAGTGAATGTATACTGATAATCTGCTCCGTTGCTTACATGATTGTCAATAAAAACATCCGGTTTCAGCCATTGATAGATCTCCTGAAAACTTCTCGCATTTTTGGTATCAGCTTTAATAAAATCTCGATTTAAATCATAATTCCGGGCATTTCCTCTAAAGCCATATTGTTCCGGGCCATTCTGATTGGCTCTGGAAAATGAACCGCGATTCAGCATTCCGCTCACGTTGTAAGCAGAAATAGCGGCAACGATGAAATTTTGTGGTGTTTTAATCTTTTTGGTAGCCAGGTCTCTCATCAGCATCATGGTAGCATCAATTCCGTCCGGTTCACCGGGATGAATCCCGTTATTAACGAAAAGAATGGCTTTATCTTTTCTCAGCTGCTCTAAGTTTTTTTCAGGAAAAGGATTATAAACAACCACATAAATCGGTTTCCCATTGTCGTCTTCACCCTTTTTTACATATTGAATTGTACTAAATTTTTGAGCCAAATTCTGATAATAGGCGTTCATCTCGTCATACGTAACGGTCTGATTTCCGTTTCCTTTTTCAAAAGGAGTCTGAAATTGAGCCTGGGCAACGAATAAAGAAGAAGCAAAAGAAAATAAAAGGTATTTCAGTTTCATGAAAGTAATATTTCGGGCTTTAAAATTACTCAAAGTTTGGAAACTGATATCTATTTTTCAACATAGAGTTTGTCATTCAGAACGGAACGAAGGGGAGTGAAGAATCTCTGTCTGCGTGCGATTATTTTATCGACGAATGACAGGCTTGAAATTAATTTTACTATGTCAAATATACTTGAAGCCCTGATGAAAATCTCGTTTAACTTGACTAAAATTCAAATTTGATTTTCCAAAAAAACACCCCTAAAAGTTGATACTTATAGGGGTGTATTTTAATTCATTTTCAATTAAAAAGCATACCAACGTCCACATTGATTAACGCAAAATGGCTCAAGATCAGGATCTGTGGTAGAAGCTTGAAGGCAAGTTGCCTCACTACTATAATATGGTTTACCTGAAGCCCACCAAGATGCACATTCTGGTGTAATTCCTCCTTTAATGGATTTTAAATTTTCTCTTGAAATTTTGTTTAATTTTTTCATAATGATTTTGTTTGATTTTCCTACTCTATAAGTTTTTCGGATACCCCTATATTAATACACTAATATATGAAATATTCAATATGAAAATAATTTTTTTATAATCGTATTAATTCTTTTTGATTACTCTTTATTATTGGAAATATACTTAGCATCCACAAAATCCGTCAGCCAAACCTTATTTTCAGAAAGGTAAAACAGAATTCCGTCTTCAAACATCTTCCCTGTTCTGATGGTTAAAATAACCGGTTTTCCATGTCGCATTCCGACTTTAGTAGCAGTTTCTTTGTCCTGGCTTAAATGAACATGTTGTCGGTTTCTTTTTTCAATTCCTTTTTCTAAAATGGAATCGATATTTGTTTGAGCCGTTCCGTGGTACAGAAACTCCGGCGGTTGCTGTGGTTTTAACGCCAGATCAATATCAATCGAATGCCCTTGATTTGCCCTGATTTTGGTTTTATCTTCATTAAAAATAAAACGTTTTTTATCATTTGTTTCCACCACTTCATCCAATTCTTCTAAAGTAAAGACCACTCTATGTCTTGAGCATTTTTCTTTTAATTCATGAACATTCGCCCAACCGTTTTCATCTAATTTTAAACTAATGGTTTCGGGTTGATGCCTCAGAACTAGGCTTAGAAATTTACTTATTCTTTTCTTTTGTTGTTCATTCATGATTTGTGTTTTAGTTTATTTCATTAATTGAGTTTCTAATTTAATACATAAGTTTTCAATATCTTCTTTTCTAGCAAGCACAGAAATCCATTCTTGAGGAATATTTTCAAAACCATAATAAATCCCGGCAATTCCACCTGTGATGGCTCCGGTTGTGTCGGTATCTTCTCCTAAATTGACTGCTTTTAAAACAGCCTCAGCATAACTTTCAGAATTCAGAAAACACCATAGTGAGGCTTCTAAACTGTGAAGAACGTAACCTGAAGAACTTATTTCTTCTTCTTTCAAAGCATGTAAAGGAGCCAAATCATATTCGCCCACTTTTAATTCTAAAACTCGATGGAATTTATCCATTTCATTTTGTGAACAGATCGGATTATGATCTAAAAATTCCCTAACAGTTTTCTGCATTGCTTTATAAGCTTCCCACTTCTCTTTTTTATTCAAAATTTCCAAAGCAAATTCCAAATAAATAAAACAAGCCAAAATAGAACGAATATGTCCATGAGTAATGCTTGAAACCTCTTTTACTTTGTCAAAGCGTTGTTCAATCGGCAAATCTTTAATGTAAAATAACAACGGTAAAATTCTCATTAAAGAACCATTACCATTATCAAATTCACTAGTTCCGCCACATAAAGTCGGAGAAGTCCCTTTGCTTATTCTGCGAATCGCTTGTGAAGTAGCAATTCCGATATCGAACACTCTTCCGTGGGGTGTCCAAATTTCCTCATTGCACCATTGTAAAAACTTTAGCGCCATATCTTCCAGATTATATCCATTACAAAGACTTTCTGCAAGACATAACATCAGAGAACTGTCATCACTCCATGTTCCAATCGGTTGACGATGAGTTCCTAAAGCTCTCATTTTTGTGACTGGAGAACGTTTTAATTCATCTCTGGTTCGGAATTCCACCGGAACGCCTAAAGCATCACCGATACAAACTCCGAAGATTCCTGCTTTTACAATATTTTCCATTACGCAAGATTTACCAATTTATCAAACAGCAATTTCATTCCCTGAGTTGCCGTTTCTTTCATCACAACGGCTCTTTGTCCGTATCCGAAACCGGTTTCGTTGGGATTGATGACAATCAACAGACAATCATCCTTGATATCATGCAGTAATCCTGCAGCCGGATAAACCTGCAAAGAAGTTCCGATCACCAGAAAAATATCCGCTTCTTTTGCTTTTTTCGTCGCTTCTCTCATCAAAGGAACATCTTCACCGAACCAAACGATGAAAGGTCGCAATTGCGCTCCGTCTTCCGCTTTATCGCCAATGTTGATATCGTTTTTTTGTTCGTAAATCAGATTTTTATTGTTGCAGGAACATGATTTGAATAATTCTCCGTGCAAATGCAGAATATTTGTAGAACCTGCTCTTTCGTGCAGATCATCAATATTTTGTGTGATAATCTGAACATCGAAATGTTTCTCCAAATCAGCAATTAATTTGTGCGCATCGTTTGGTTCCACTTCATGAAGCTGGCGACGTCTCTGGTTGTAAAATTCCAACACCAGAGCTCGGTCTTTTCGCCATCCTTCCGGACTTGCTACATCCGTTATACTATGATTTTCCCAAAGACCATCCCCGTCTCTGAAAGTTTTTATTCCGCTTTCGGCACTGATTCCTGCGCCGGTTAATATGGTTAGTTTTTTCATTTGTTTTTTTTTATTTTTTAAACGCAAAGCTCGCAAAGATTTGCTTTTTAATACTTGATGTATATTTTTAAGTTCGCAAAGTCGTTTCACTCAACAAATGAGCATTAATTTATTCTTCTAATAATTTTCTATAAATCTCTTCATTTTCATCATCAAAACAGACAAAAATAATTTTTTCGATGACATCTGAATTAAATTTCTTGACCTCATCCACAGCAATATTTCCAGCCAGTTCTTTTGGAAACCTGTAAATTCCTGTACTGATATTGGGAAAAGCAATCGTTTTTACATCAAGACTTTCTGCCAATCTCAATGAATTTTGATAACAATTCGCCAATAATTTCGAAGATTTTTCTTCATCTCCATTCCAAACCGGACCGACGGTGTGAATGACATATTTTGCGGGAAGACTTCCGGCAGTGGTTACGACCGCTTCACCAGTTTTACATTTTCCCTGTCGGTTTCTGATTTCGATACATTCATCCAGAATTTGTTTTCCTCCTGCACGATGGATCGCTCCATCGACTCCGCCACCGCCTAATAATGATGAATTGGCTGCATTAACGATCGCGTCTGCTTTTATTTTGGTGATGTCGCCTTTGATTAATTCAATTTTCATGTCTTAATTATTTAAATGGTTGCCTAGAAATATGAACTTCTGGATCTATATCCCTATTTTTCAACTCATAATAAAAAGCAGATGCCCATTCATCAGCTCTCTCAACTTTTGGCCCTAATGTAATTTTTTTTATACTATTTGAAATATCTCCTAATTCAATATAAACTCTAGGAATAGAAAATTTTTTATCAATTATTTTATTAAAAAGAATTCCTTTTTGTACTAATCTAACCTCATTTTCATATTGATATTCAATTCCTTTAAAAAGGAATGCTATTTCAAATAACAGCTCCTCTACATCTATCTGGATTTTAATTTCTTCGTCTTTCAAATTAAATTCATCTAATGCTTTCTTAAGCTCATTGCAGTATTTATTAAGATTTTTAATTTTTGCACTTGCAATTTTTTCATCAGGAATTATAAACCTATTATCTTTCCAATATGCAACCTTATAAAATTTTATTTCAAATTCATTATCTTCTAAATGATTTACCTCGAGTTCTTCCTGAATGTTTTCAATCAAACAATCTACACTCATTGTTATGGCGCATCCTTTAGCTTCATCTTTTCCTTCCTTACCATACATTCTCCACATTGTTAAATCATTATGCTTATTTTCTGAAACAAAACTTCCAATAAATGGTTTCTGAACAAAAATTTCATCAACAGGATTTTCTTTTTTGCCAAAAGGTGATTGATAGTTTAAAAAAGAGAATAATTCTCTACCTTCTGATGTGTCATTTAAATAAGCTCCTTCAGATAATCTGAATTTACTATTTTCGAATACCAATAATTTGGCTACAGAAAGACTAGTAAAATGTGTAATATATTTATCCTTATATTCTAATATCCCTTTTATTTTAGAAACTAATTCTTGAATTTTTTCATAATCTTCATTAGCAAGTATTTTATTAATTTTTTCAATTTTTCCTTTGGCGAAGTCTACTAATGAATCCTTTTCCTTCTTTAATTCCAAATATTTTTTGTATAAATTTTTCGCTTCTTTATATTTTTCTTGCCGATAATATAAATTCCCCAAATTAAAATAAGGCTTTTCAAATTCTTTATTAATTTTTAAAGCTTTTTTATAACTTTCTTCCGCAAGTAGATAATCATTTTTTTTCTTGTACGAATTCCCTATATTATTATATCCTATAACATCTTCATTCTTTTCAATGTATTTTTTGTAATACTCTATTGCCTTATCAAAATCTTTTTGATGATGGTAAACCACTCCTAATGCAAAAATAGCATCGAGAAAAACTGGTTCAATTTTTAACGCTTTCTTATATTCCTCTTCCGCTATTTTATATTCTTTTTTTAATAAGTAAATATTTCCTAAACCATAGTGAGAATAATAATATGATGAATCACTTTTTATGGCAATTTTATAATGCTTCTCAGCATTATAAAATTTGTTTTGTTTTTTATAAAGATTTGCAAGCATATGATTAGTATAAGGGTTCATAGAATCTATATCTAACGCTTTAAGATAATAGGTTTCAGCTTCTTCGATCTTATTTTGTTCTATAAAAATATCTCCTAAGCTTGCGTATGAAAGCTGATGATTTGAGTCAAGGCTTATTGCTTTTTTATAATTGTAAATCCCCCTTTCAAAATCTTTTATTTGCTCATAATAGTTTCCTAAGTAGTAGAAAGCCTTTGCATTTTCTATTAACTCGATACTTTTATTAGCATAAGTCTCAAATCCATCCCTTTCTACTTTAAACATCGCCTCTGATAGTTCAGCATATAATTCGGAATCATTATACTTTTCTAGAACTTCATCAGAAAGAATATCAATCACTTGTAAATATTTTTCTTCTTTATTCAGTTTTTTAATTTCTTTAATTAATTTTTGTTTATTTTCTGTTCTCATTAGTTATCTATTTTAATTCTTAAACCGCTTTCATTTATTTTTATTTATAGATTTTATTCTATCAATAAGAAAAAAAATTAATTGTTAGTATTTAAACTTTCTATAAAACTATCCACTTGAAAATCTTGATAAATTCCACATTCAGAAAAATTTATTTTTAATCAATTCTTTTAAAATTCTTTGAATATGGAGAATAAGACCCAAAAACGGCATCAAATTTCACCTTAAGATTTTGTATTTTAAATGCTTCATCCAACTGATCTAAGCAAGTTACCACCAGATTTTTCTTTTGAGCAACAACGTAAGCTTGATCTAATTTCAAGGCATAATTCAACAAATCATAATCCAAATCTCCGAAACGCAGATCCTTTTGAAATTCATTAAAAGTACACGTTTCTTCTTCATTATTTTTCAGATTTAATGATTTTTCATTGCTCATCCATCCACTTCCGTGACGGGTTGAGTAACTTCTGGTCACGTAAAACATTTCAATGTCCTCAATCTGTAATAATTTGCAGATTTCGTAAGCATTTTTTGAAGTGGTATTTGCAAAAGTTACATTCGGAAAAACTCCGTGATCCATATCCAGCAAAATTCCCTGGCTTCCTTCAAAAATAAGATGATTAAATGATTTTAAATACTCATACCCTTCTATTTTCCAATCAATCTTATCGATGGCTTCTAAAAAACCCTGCAATGCATTTTCAATTTCTTCTCCTTCTTCAAAACCATAATAATGGGCAATTCCTTTTAATTTTTCAATCAGCATCGTTCTTGGACCGATTAAATCGACAGCAAATAATTTAAACGGACTTTCATTTCTTTTCATCGTTGCGCCAACTCCTTTTCCGCAGGTTCCATGTTCTAAATTTTTGACATTCTTTCTGTTGTATAAAACATCAAAAGGAGTTGTCACTTTTGCTAAAGGGTGGATCGTCAATTCAACATTTCCATTTTTTTGCATTAGATCTTTCCTTTCATTGAACAAAAATGTCGGATGAACCGTACAATGTTCCGTAAAATGGGAAGGCAAACCACGTAGCGCACCACTCGCAAAGCTGGAATGAACATGTTTTTGATCATCAATCATCACTGTATGCGCCGCCTGTTGACCTCCAGAAAACCGAATAACTACAGACTCAGGATGTTGCTGAGCCAGAAAATCGGTGGTAATTCCTTTGCCTTCGTCCCCAAATCCTAAGCCTATAATTATTTGTGCTGTTTTCATTTTAATACATTTGAATATTATCTAATCCTTTTAAATCCGTTGTTTTCGTAAAACTATCTTTAAATCTGCTGCAAACCACTTCTTTGATCACTTTTGGAACATCTCTGTAATCGTCAATGGATAAACAGTTTTGTCCCAGCAAATCTTTCCAACCTTTATCAGCATTAACCGCTTGTCCGGAATGCAGAACGCTGATGTGAAAAACTTCATATTTCTTCTGAGCTTCAGCCAATAATTCCGTGTGTTTGAAAGTCTGCTGTCCCGTTCCCATAATCTCTCTGATCGCTGAAGCAGGAAGTGTTTTCAGGCAAGGTTCATCGCCAACTGTGAATAACAATCCTTTCTGGTTTCTCTTTTCAAAAGCGTCTGTTCTGGTGTGAAAAGCGGCAAAATACCAAGCCAGTAAATAACTTTCTCCAGCATTTCCTCCACCTCCGGACTCGATATAAGTTCTTGTTAACCACATATCAAGCTCTTCATCTCCGGATTCAAACTGACCAATTTGTAATGGATAACCGTCACATTCATGATCACCAATTCCCAAGAATAAAAGTGCAGGATCTGGAACTCCACCTTGAATAATTCCGCCCATTAATTTTGGAAGACCTTCCTGAATCAGATCATAAGGAATATGCCCCATACTTCCCGTCACGTCCAGTCCTAAAATGATCGGAACCGAATTCGGATGAACCTCAGAATCTCTTGATTCCCTGAAAGAAATACCGTGTGGATTCATCGATTCATGTGCTTTTCTCTTTGCATTCTGAGTGAAAATTTCACTTATAGATTTTGATGCATAACCCGCTTTTTTTGCTCTGTCAAAACGAGCGTCCATGTCGTATCTTGTACCTCCCATAACTTAAATTTTTTTCCCAAATAAATATTCAAATCTTGTTCTGGTTAATTCTAACTGAATATTTAAATTTCTGATGATTAATGATAATTCAATGTCTTTCTGAACGAATGCTTCCGACTGAAAATCAGCGAATGTTAAACTGTTTTTGTCTAATGGACTGATATCAATCAGGCCTTCCTGTTCTCTTTCCAGTCTTTTGATTTTCAGTTCAATATCTTCTACTCTACGCCTGTAAATCAGCTCTGCATCTTCTCCGATAATTCGGGCACGGTCTTCTCTGATCTGGTCATTATTTCTCTGTAATGACTCGATGAATCTGGGTTTTAAGTCTTCTTCCATAATTCATTTTTATTTGTGTTATTTTTACGCTAATTAAAAACTGCATGGTTTTGCCATAATTCTTTTCGAACTATTTTTTAGAATACATGACATCCGTTCTCAAAACGTACTTTAAACCATTGATTAAAGTTTTCCCTTCATGTCTCAAAGGATGGTAAAAAACCAATGCAGAACCTTTCTTCGGAGCAACAGTAAATAAATTTTCAAATTCTGTTTCTCCGCCTTCAAAATCATCATTCAGATAAATCAGAAAGGTATAAAAACTTTTCTCATTTACATTTCTGATGTAGCTTCCGTCCCTATGCATTTTGAATCTTTGTCCCGTAGAATATTTATAAATTCTGAACATTTCATTAAAATCCAAAACCTGATAATCTTCGTGAGTCTGAGGAAGAAATTCAGCCGCTTTTTTAAAAAAATTTTTAGCTAAATCGTTATCAAAAATCATCAGTCGATCGTTATTTCTAACTCCTTTGCTCATCATTTGCCGACCTCCCATATTGATTTTAGCTTCTTCAAAAACTTTATCTTTTGTTAACTCAATATAATGATCACATTCTTCATCGGTCAGAAAATTCTCTAAAATAAAAATCTGTAGGTGTAATTCTTTCTTTTTCATAATGAATACTTTGTGTCGGGTTAATGTGTTTTTACCTTCTTAATTCGTCTCTTACTTCCATCAAAGCAAATCCTAACAGATTTTCACCATTCCATAACAGTGGATTTTCTGCTCTTGTATCTGTTTCCAGCATTCCGATTCCCCAGATTTTATCGTAGGGACTGGCTTCTACCAAAATCTTATCATTTGTTGAAAGCAAAAATTCCTTAAACTTTTCATTTTGAGAAAATTTCAAAAGATTTCCCTGCTTTACAATGTCATACTTATGCTCATCCCAGCTTTTCGGATCAAAATTTTTGACTTTTCTGCCTAAACTTTTTGCCTGATTAGGAGAACTTGCTTCTAATATTTTCCCTAAAATTTCCTCATCATTAAATAATTTTGCTTTTCCAGCCATCATATAATGTTCAGCTGTTTTGTAGACAATTCCGTTTTCTTCAAACTTAAATGGAAACCATTGACTGAAACACGACTTTGTAATTTCATCTTTCGCAGTATGTCCCCAAAAGAATAAAAACTTCAGCTTTTCCTTTCTCTGGAATCTTTCAATTATATTTTGTAAGTGATATTTCATTATTGCGTTATTTTTACACAAATTTAAAAGAATATGATTTTATCTTCCAAATTTATTTGCGTTAATTTTACGCTAATAAATTTAATTAATTGATTTTCAGTATTAAAAATTTAATTTATTGAAACACGAATTTCTTAAATATTTCCACAAATGGACACAAATTTGAATCTTTGAATGAGTTGGAAACTATCAAAATGTTTTGTCATTCTGACGAAGGAAGAATCTTACCTACAATTTACAGATTCTTCAATCCGCTTCGCTTCTTTCAGAATGACAGTGAGAGAACAACAACTTAGTGTAGTTTTTGTTTTTAAATTTATTTGATTTCAAAGTAGAACCCCTGCTCCTCAAGCTCCTTATATTTTTCCTCATTGAAAGTAAATAACTTTCCGGGCCTTCCGCTGCCTTCTTTTTTTAACGTATTTGTATCATTCAACAAACCATAGCTCATGATTTTTTTACGGAAATTCCGGCGGTCAATTTCCTTTCCGATAATAGTTTTATAAAGATTTTCCAAGTCAGAAAAAGCGAATTCTTCATTGAGAAGATTGAACCCGATCGGTTGGTACTGGATTTTGGTACGGAGTCTTTTTAACGCAAGATCAATAATGGTTTGATGGTCAAAAGCTAATTTTGGAAGCTGATTCACACTGAACCATTGTGCATCATCCGCATCAGAATCGGCAAACAGTTCATGATAAGAAGGATTTACAAGCCCCAAATAAGCTATCGAAACTACCCTGTTTCTTGGGTCGCGACCCACATTCCCAAAAGTATAGAGCTGCTCCAGAAAATCAGGCTTTATACCGGCTTCTTCGTATAATTCTCTTTTTACGGCATCATCCAGATTTTCGTCATCCAAAACCAATCCGCCGGGAAGTGCCCAACCGCCTTTAAATGGCTCAATATTCCTCTGAATCAACAAAAGCTGAAGGTCTTTCTTATCAAAATATCCGAAAATAACGGCATCTACGGCAACTTTTATATCCTGTATTTTTTTTGGAGCACTCATTGAATTAATTTGCGTTGTGAATACACAAAATTACACTTTAGCGTAAACAATATCAAGCATAAAATAAAAAAACTTCGCTTTATAATTTTGATTAATTTTATAAATAACTTAAAACTAAACAATTATGAAGAATTTATTATTTGCAGCCTGTACTGCTTTTCTGTTTATTGCTTGTGATAAAGTGAAAATGGATGTAAAAACTGAGAAAACCGAAGAATGGAAACCCGTAGATTCCGCGACAGCAACCAAAGCCTGGATGGACTATGCCACTCCCGGAGATATGCACAAAATGCTGGCTAAATCTGACGGAGAATGGAACGGAGCCAATACGACCTGGATGGAAAATGGTGCAAAACCAATGACAAGTACATCTGAAGCTACTAATAAAATGATCTTCGAAGGGCGCTATCAGATAAGTGAACATAAAGGAAACTTTATGGGAATGCCATTTGAAGGAATGAGCATCACAGGGTATGATAATGCCAAAAAGAAATTCGTAAGCACCTGGATCGACAATATGGGAACAGGAATTATGAATATGGAGGGCGAATGGAATGCTTCAACAAAATCTATTGAATTTAAAGGGAAAATGACCGATCCGGCAAGACCTGGAAAAGATTGTGAAGTAAGAGAAGTTTATACTTTCGTAGATGACAATGCCCAAAAACTGGAAATGTACGGACCGGATTCAAAGACCGGAAAAGAGTTTAAAACGATGGAAATAACATTTACCCGTAAAAAGTAAATAAAAAAATCCGCAGATATATTTCTGCGGATTTACTTTTATCTTTTGCCTTTTTACTTGGCTCTTTTATTAATCATTTAGCTTTAACACAGCCATGAACGCCGATTGTGGTACTTCTACCCTACCAATCTGTTTCATTTTCTTCTTACCTTCTTTCTGCTTTTCCAAAAGTTTACGTTTTCTGGAAATATCTCCTCCGTAACATTTTGCGGTAACGTCTTTTCTTAAGGCTTTGATCGTTTCTCTGGCAATAACTTTCGTTCCTAATGCTGCCTGAACTGCAATATCAAACTGCTGTCTTGGGATCAGTTCACGAAGTTTTTCACACATCTTCTTACCAATATGATATGCATTAGAATCGTGTATCAATGAAGACAATGCATCTACCATATCTCCGTTGATCAGGATATCCATTTTCACAAGCTTAGAAGCTCTGAACCCAATCGGATGATAATCAAATGAAGCGTATCCCTTCGAAATAGATTTCAGCCTGTCATAGAAATCAAAAACGACTTCAGCTAAAGGCATATTGAAAACCAGTTCAACTCTTTCCGAAGTTAAATAACTTTGGTTAACGATTTCTCCTCTTTTTTCTATACATAAAGTCATTACAGGCCCTACGAAATCAGATTTTGTAATGATAGAAGCTTTAATGAAAGGTTCTTCCACTCTATCCATAATTGAAGGATCCATCATTTCAGACGGATTATTGATCAGGATCGGAACTTCCGGTTCTTTTTTAGAATATCCAAAATAAGATACGTTAGGAACCGTTGTGATCACGTTCATATTAAACTCTCTGTCAAGACGTTCCTGAACAATTTCCATGTGAAGCATTCCCAGGAATCCGCAACGGAAACCGAAACCAAGAGCTGCTGAACTTTCCGGTTCAAATACCAGAGAGGCATCATTCAGTCTTAACTTTTCAAGGGAGAATCTTAGCTCTTCAAAATCTTCAGAATCAATAGGATAAATACCTGCGAAAACCATTGGCTTAACTTCCTCAAAACCTTCAATCGGAGCTGCTGCAGGATTTTCAAAAGAGGTAATCGTATCTCCTACTTTTACTTCCCTTGCATCTTTAATCCCTGAAATCAGATATCCAACGTCTCCACACTGGATCGTTTTCTTTGGAACCTGCTTCAGCTTTAAGGTACCTACTTCATCCGCTCCATATTCTTTCCCGGTAGCGAAGAATTTTACCTTTTCATTTTTACTGATGCTTCCGTTTACTACTTTAAAGTAAGCCTCAATTCCTCTGAAAGGGTTGTAAACCGAGTCAAAAATCAAAGCCTGAAGCGGAGCGTTCGGATCTCCAACCGGAGCCGGGATTCTCTCCACAATCTGCTCTAATAAGTGATGAACTCCTTCTCCCGTTTTTCCCGAAACTCTTAAAACATCTTCATATTCGCAACCAATTAAATTCATGATTTCATCGGTTACTTCTTCAGGATTTGCAGAAGGAAGGTCAATTTTATTCAAGATCGGAATGATTGTTAAATCATTTTCCAACGCCAAATACAGATTACTAATCGTTTGTGCCTGAATACTTTGCGCAGCATCTACAATCAAAAGTGCACCTTCACAGGCTGCAATTGAACGGGAAACTTCATAAGAAAAGTCAACGTGTCCCGGTGTATCAATTAAGTTTAATATAAATTTTTCGCCTTTATATTCATAATCCATCTGGATCGCGTGAGACTTAATGGTAATCCCACGTTCTTTCTCCAAATCCATATCATCCAGCGTCTGAGACTGTAATTCTCTCTGAGATACTGTATTTGTATACTCCAAAAGACGATCCGCCAAAGTACTTTTACCATGGTCGATATGGGCGATTATGCAAAAATTTCGTATGTTTTTCATTTAAGAACTATGTAATTTGCAAAGATAATAAAATGCAGGATAATTCCTTATCCTTAATTTTATGGGACGAGATTAATTTCCAAAATTCACAAAACGCGGGATATCTGTCCCAAAAGAATTCATCGGTAAAAGATTATTTCGGTTACTGTTAAAGTCAAAAATAGAATTATTATCAAAAGGAACCCTCGGATAATACATAAAAGAAACCTGAATTCTGTTGAATACCAGAAATGGATTATTAATGAGTACTCCCACTCCTACTTTGGTGTTCATAGTAGTTTTCAATAATTTTTCATCCGGCATACCCAACCAGCCTACTGCAGCCGTTAAATACGGACTGAAATGAAAGTTTTTCCAGGTTTTATTAATAAAAAGCTGAAGCTGATACCTTAAAACGAACTTTTTGGTTCCTATATAATCCGCGGTATAAACAGGAAACTCATCTCCCGAAGAAAGATTAATCCTGTCTTTATAAGAATAATTATGTTCAGGATTACCCAATGCTAAGGTCGGGGAAAAGAAATGTCTGGCTTTGGCAAACTTCCAGTCCATAAGATGGGTAAAATACGTTCCATCCAGGCGGAACGACTCGCGGTTTTGTTTGTTTTCATTAAAGAATCTTCCAAACTGGGCTTTTACAGTAAAGTATCCGATATTTGTGAAATCCCCATAAGAAGCAGAAATTCCGGCATAAGGGATGACGTCTTTATTTCTTGATAAAGCACCGGCTGTTATATTAACTGAATTTCCGTAAGCAATATCTTCAGGCAGATCATATTGAAAAATATTTTTTTGAACCGAAAATTTCCGCTGAATATATCCAAGTGACATCAGAAAACTGCTGTAAGATCTGAAATACTGAAACTGGTCAATATCCGGACTGTCTTTATACTGATAGTTCTGAAACCTTCCTATTAAAGCAATATTACTGGATACTTTTTCCCGTGGATTCGACGAAACAGGAATCTGATACCCTCCCCATAAATCCTGGCTATAGACTTTGATCTGGGCTTCAGGAAAAGTAGTTTCCGATTCTATCGGAAGCAAAACATTACGCATAAAATATTCAAAACTAAAACCTCCTGCCCATTTTGTTAATGGAGAAAAGAAATCTCTTGTGACATTAAAATTGATTCTTTCGTTTTTAGAAAAATCACGCTCACCCAAAATCTGGGCATTAATATAAGAACCAAAAAGATTATACGCCGTATAGCTTCCCAACAAATAATTCTGTTTTTCTTTGGAATCATTTCTATAAAGAAAATCAAACTGGTGCCCTAGTCCCAACACATTTTCTTCAGTAAGTCCCAAACCAATCTTGCTTCCCGAATAACTTAGTCTCGGTTTCAGGCTCCAGGAATCAAGCACCTTTACCACAACATCAATAGAATCTTTGGATGAAGTACTATCCGAAATACTGATATTTACCCTGTTTATAAAAGGCATTGTTCTAAGCAGACGCTCAGATTCATAAATTTTTTGAGCATTATATTCTTCTCCTTCTTTAAAAAGTAAATAATTATTGACGGTAGAGACTTGGGTATTGACATGAAGATGATTGGTAAACCAATCGTACCATTTTGATTTTTCTTTTTTATCTTCAGAACCATAACCGAATGGGTCAATTGTTTGTATTCTGATGGTTCTGATGTGCCTCCCATTATAGGTTTCCTGCAACAATTTTTCTGTAGTGGTTCTAACAGAAGCAGAATCTGCTTCTCTACGAAATATGAAACGGTGAAAAAATTTGGTAACTTTTCTTTTATCAGAAAATTTTTCGATCTTGTAATAGAGCGAATCTTTCTTTTCTTGAGCATTAAAAAAAGAAAAACATCCTAAAAAGAAAATTAAAATTACAGTTAATTTGTTCATCGAGGGATTAAAAATACGATGTTTTTAGTATCAATTTATAAGCCAATATGAATCAATACTCTCTCTTTTCATTATATTTTATCTGATATGTTTAAAATACTAAAACTGTTAAATTATGCAGTATTAATAAAGGTACTACTTTATGACAATGGAACGCACGAAAATATTTTCCCTCCCCTATTCTACTGATAGCAAAAAAAAGAGAGACTTGGGTCTCTCTTTTTTTATTTAGTTTTACCAAAATTTTCAGGCAAAATATAATGTCCTGTAAAAGGATCAAGATAAACTTTAGAGCCATTAGTATTACGTTTTTTACTGCCTATACTGACATCTACAACAGCACCAATTACTCCTCCAATGATTCCCCCCGCTGCAGCTCCAATCGAAGCACCACTAGTTGTGGATTCAGGAAATAATTCTGCCTTTGTAACCTCAATAAAAAGACCATTCTCATCTTTAAATATTTCAGTATAGCCAAAAGGAATATTTTTGTATGCAATCCCTTTATATACAAAAGCATAGAAATATCTAATTGCTTTTTTGTCCTCCCCTTTTATTGCTTTTGTAACTATTCCTTTGTCATTAGTTTGCAATGTATATTCGGGATCAGGATTGTATGTAAAAAAGCTATAATAATCTTTATAAACTCCATCTGTTAGCTCAGTTGCCTTTAAAATATTAAGCTTATCTTTTAATAAAGGAGCATAATTTTGAAGTTCATTCTCTGGAATACTAAAATCCCATGGTTTTGCTTCATAAGAATCTTTAAACAAATCTGTTAAAATAAGAGTCGTTTTTCTCGCCAGATTTTGTCCCAAATATGGTGTAGTACGGGATGATGTTGTTGCAACTGTATCTTTTCTATAAACATAATGATACCCATCATCTTTTTTAATGAAAATGCTGGCTCTCAACTCAAGTTTTCCAATTGAATATTTTTCTTTTTTATCTTCAGAAATATTTAATTTCTCCAGTAAAAGAACCATATTGTCATTACCTCTTACCGGATTATATTTATAAAACCAATTTTGAATATCTTTACTTGCATCATTTTCGAAAGCAACTTTTATTTCGTCTTTATGATACATTACCGATCCGATTTCCTGGCTAGCTCTTTGATCTATCACCGTAAAACTTTTGATAGAGTTTTTGCTGTCTTTAATAGATTTGGAAAGATCAATAATTTCTGTTTTCTGCGAAAATAATGCCCCTGAAAATAAAAGGAATAATAAAATTTGTTTCATCATAAGAAAGTTTCAGAAGTAAAATTACAAATTCCTTTAAAATTAAACGACCCTCACAAATAAATTATGAGAGTCGTCCAACATTAAAAAAATAAACTATTATGGGGTTTGCTTAGGTCTTGAATTATTATCGTTTCCGTGCGGTTTTCTTTCATTCATCTTATCTCTCATCATTCCCTCAGATTGAAACAATTTCAAAACTTTTTGGCAAGGAATTACTTGTTGCATTTTTTCTGCATACTTTTTTCTATTATCCAATAGCTTCTGTCCTACTTCAAAACTCTGTTGAAGCTTGGCTTTTGCTTCTTCATCAGATAAGGCTTCAGGATCAAAATTAGAATTAAACTGACTCTTTATCTGTCTCTGGCTATCCAGATATTCATTATAAATCTCCGTAAATTCGGTTTTATCACTCGGGTCAATATTCAGATTTTCCATTACCATATTATTCCTGAACTTGGTAAGAAGTGCTTTTCTTTCTTCAGGAGAAAGATTATTGATAACTTCCTTCCTCTGTTTGGGATCCATTTTTTTCCAGTCATAGTCCGTCCTTTGTGCATTTAAGACAAAACTACAAATGATAAAAAGTGTAAATAATATCTTTTTCATCCTTTCTTTTAATTATATAAATCCAAATAAACATCCTGAGTCGAATTACTTGCCAGTTCTGATATTTCAGAATTGGTAAATGATTCCAAGTACTCGTTCATTTGTGTTTCATTATGTTTCGAAACAGGCTTTACGATTTGAGATTTTGTTTTTTCATCTCCGTTGCCGTTATCCTGAACATAAGAATTTTTATTATTCTGATCTTCAGTTATTTGATTATTATTTTCAACAGAAGTTAAATCAGATTTTAGAGTTTCATAAGCGAGTTCGCTTTCTGTTTTAGGTTCCTGGTTATTCATAGCATATGTTGCCTGTGAATTCTCTTTTCCTTTTGAATCATCATTATTTAAAACAAAAGTCATCCCAAAAATCAATGCTAATGACGCTGCTGCTGCATAAGCCCAATTTAAATTTAATTTAAAGATGGGTGCTTTTTTAGCAGGTAACACATTATTCAATACATTCTCCTGAATATTTTCAAACAGATTTTCAGGAATTGTATAAATATTTTTGCGTTCTAATTTTTCGAGATCAAAATCATTAATCCCGCTCAAAACCTTCCCCTGAATATTTTCAAATAAATTTTCAGGGACTTTATAAATGTTTTTACGTTCTAATTTTTCTAGATCAAAGTCTTTCATCTCAGTTTTTTCAAAAATTATCTTTCGTAATTTTCTTTAATATATTCTTCTATTTTTTGTTTGGCATAATGATAATTTGTTTTTAAAGTTCCTACCGACATATCTACAATCTTAGATATTTCTTCGTAAGGCAAATCATCATAATACCGCATCATAAATACCAGTTTCTGCTTTTCTGGCAGGCTCTGTATAGCATTCTGTAGCAATATTTGTATTTCTTCTGCACTTCCTTCTGTATTGTCAGCAATAAGATTCTGCATATGGTATTCAGGATCTTCATCAGATTTCTGCATTTTCTTCAATTTATTTACCTGCTGTAATGCTTCGTTGGTAGCAATTCTGTACAGCCAAGTATACAATTGGCTATCGTTTTTGAACTGGTGAAAATTCTGATAAGCTTTAATAAAAGTCTCCTGCAAAGTGTCCTGAGCAAGATCTCCGTCCACAATAATTCTTCTTATGTGCCAATACAATCTACTTTGATAAGCATCCATCAGAGCACGAACTCCTTTTTCTTGAGTTCGTGAATCTTGCATCAACGAAATAATTTCCGCGTCTTTAATCTTCATAAGATGCTTTCACTGTTTTGGATTACAAAAATATCTAAAAGTTAAATTACTTATTCAATTTTTAGTCCAAATATCAAAAATAATATCAGAGAGTTATGTTTATTGCTTTTATAAAGGAAATAAATTTTCTATAACATCCTTACCTTCTAAAAACTAAACCTAAAACCTTATCTTTGTTTTATGCAAATTGTAATTATCGGTTCCGGAAATGTAGCCTATCATATGGCAAAAGCTTTTGTCTTGAATAACATTCCATTAGCTCAGATTTTTGGCAGGAACGAAACTGAACTGAAAAACATTTCTGAAGAATTAAAGGTTTCTTTTTCAACAGAAAATCTGAAAGATGCAGATTTATATATCATTTGTGTAAGTGATAATTCAGTAGAAGCCGTCTCTAAAATCATTACTAAAAAAGATTGTCTGGTTACTCATACTTCAGGATCATTGCCAAAAGAAATTTTAGCAGGGGAGTACAGAAAATCAAGCCTTTATCCGCTACAAACGTTTTCAAAATCTAAAGAACTGAACTATTCCAATATTCCGTTTTTTGTAGAAGCTGAAAATGAAGAGGATGAAAAAATATTGTTTGAATTGGCTTCTAAGATCTCCCAAAAAGTAATGGAAAGCACCCATGAAAAGAGAAAATATATTCATTTAACAGCAGTTTTTGCCTGCAATTTTGTGAATCATCTTTTTTCAAGAGCCAAGGAAATTTCGGATTCCCAGGAAATTCCATTCGATTATTTTTTACCACTAATTGATGAAACGGTACAGAAAATTCATGAAATTGATCCACAATCTGCACAGACCGGACCTGCGGTAAGAAATGACAGAAGAATTCTGGAACTGCATGAACAGTTACTAAAGGATGAAAGTCTGGAGATTTATAAAACAATGAATCATTCCATTCAGAAAATGTATAATTTATAGAAATGTTAAACTGTGAGATGCTAAACTGATAATCGTTTTACAACCAAACATCTCAACAACTTAACGATTCAACAACTTAAAATAAAATGAGTTATAAAGAAAAACTAAAAGATATTAAAGCATTTGTTTTCGATGTAGATGGCGTTTTCACAGATGGAAGTGTGTATCTGATGCCCGGAGGAAATATGTGCAGGGTAATGAATGTATTAGATGGATATGCAGTTGTTAAGGCCCTAAAAAACAATTATTTGATAGGAGTAATCACTGGAGGGAATGATGAAATGGTAAAACATAGAATCAATTACCTTGGGATTGAAGATTATTACCCGAAATCTCATAATAAATTGGAGGATTTTGAAGATTTTAAAAAGAAATATCATCTTAAAAACGAGGAAATTTTAACGATGGGAGATGATTTACCGGATATTCATATCATGGAAAACTCTGCCATTGCAGCCTGTCCTGAAAATGCTGTTCCGGAAGTGAAAGCCGTTTCAGATTATATTTCTCCTATAAAAGGCGGAAGCGGAGCAGTACGGGATGTGATTGAGCAGGTAATGAAAGTTCAGGGGAAATGGCATGACGATAATACTCAATCTATTTAATTGCTGAGAATGAAGATATTATTAGCATCACAATCTCCGAGAAGGAAAGAGCTTTTATCAAATTTAGGCTTTGATTTTGAAGTGGTGAAAATTGACTGTGAAGAAATTGTTCCTGAGCATATTAAAGTAGGAGAGGCAGCAGGTTATCTGTCTGAATTAAAGGCAAGTGCATTCCGAAAGCTGAAAGAAAACGAAATTTTATTGACCGCTGATACTGTTGTAGCTATTGATAATCAGTTTCTTGGAAAACCACAAAATGAAGAGGATGCCAGAAATATGCTCCAGTTACTTTCCGGGAAAACCCATCAGGTTTACACCGGAATTACGATTAAAACTTTAAATAATACAATCACTGAAACTGATGTTGCAGACGTTGAAATTGATGAATTAACAACTGATGAGATAAAATATTATATTCAGAATTACCAACCTTTCGATAAAGCGGGAAGCTATGGAATCCAGGAATGGCTTGGAATGGCAAAAATTAAAAAGATACATGGCAGCTTTTATACCATTATGGGACTTCCTACTCATTTGGTTTACAAAATTTTGAAAGAAATATAAAGAGTTTCAATATAAAATTTTATTATTTTTACAAAATCATCAAATCTGCTGATAATAAAATGCAGATTAGCGAGTTATATTGAATAATGAAAAAGAAAATTTTATTCCTTTTAACATCCTGTATCGTAATTTCTTGCGGAATGAAAGTCAAGAAGCCGGAACAACGATCCAAATTTTTAAAAGGTTTTTCCACATACTACAATACTCTTTTTAATGCTAAAGATGCATTAAATTCAGAGTTTGAAATCCGGGATAAAGCCCATAAAGATAATTTTTATGCTCCTTATATTCCTATTCTTACCTTTGAAGATCAGCCTTTAGGAAGTGATCTTGGTCAGTCCGCCGCATTTGCGGAAAATTCTATGAAAATGGGAGGAATAAATGGGAGAGGAGAAGGCAGCAGAACAGCACCTAATCAGTCTCAGGGAATACCCGGAATGGCCGGGATACCTGGAAACCCGCAAGATCCAAATCAAGCAGCTCCCAAAGGAGCAACTGCATTGGAAATTGCTGAAGCAAAAGCTTTAAAAGCAATCAATAAATATTCGGTCATTAAAAATGGGGAAGAAAAAAATAAAACCATTTTTGATGCCTACATGATTCTTGCACAATCCAGGATTTACCAGAATAAGTCTTTGGAAGCTCTTGATGCTCTGAACTATGTTTTTTCCAATATGAAAGGCGATAAAAGGCTTCCTTTAGCTTATATCTATCAAGGACTCGCTTATTCGCAGATGAAAAACTACAATAAAGCTCATGAGATCTTTGCCAGACTTAAGGATGAGAAAATCAGTAAAGATTATCAGAAATTATTGACTATTTATCACTCCGAATCTCTTTTGGATGCAGGAAGAAAAGAAGAAGCAGTAAAGGAATTAGACCTTGCTTATGAAGTAAATACCAACAGAAAACTGAAAAGTAGAATTGCTTATTTGAGAGGACAGGTATTAGAAAATCTGGGACAAAATGAAAAAGCAAGAGAGAGCTTCCTGGCAGCTTATAAATATGCCAATGACTTTGAATTT
This sequence comes from Chryseobacterium sp. Y16C, assembly GCF_022488405.1. Classification (NCBI taxonomy): domain Bacteria; kingdom Pseudomonadati; phylum Bacteroidota; class Flavobacteriia; order Flavobacteriales; family Weeksellaceae; genus Chryseobacterium; species Chryseobacterium sp. Y16C. The sequence continues at coordinate 3,296,067 of NZ_CP092711.1, read as the reverse complement.
GAAGTAAAATCTCAGATTGCCGTAGCAAAAACCTTCAATGGAAAAGGAGATTACAGCGGCGCCAGAAAATATCTTGAAGACATCAGTAAAAAAGGAACGTATGCTTCCAGAAAAAATGAGTTTTATTATGCTTTAGGATTAATGGCCAACAAAGCCGGAAAAACAGATGAAGCTCAGCAGTTTTTCAGAAAATCTTTAAAGGAAAAAGTTTCAGATCAACAGCTTCGTGGATTGACTTATTATGAAATAGGAAAGGGGTATCTAGATAAAAACGATTATATTGGAGCAGGAATTTATTATGATTCTGCACTGGCTGTAATGACTTACCAGCCTTCAAAAATTCTTTTACAGGATCAGTCGTCTTACATCAAAAAAATCTCTAAAAATTACTATCTGATCAAGAAAAATGACAGTATCATTGCTTTAGCTAAAATGAGCCCTGATCAGAAAACCGATTTTTTCACAAAATATATTGCTAAAATAAAGGCAAAAGAAGAAAAAGAAGAATTGGAAAGAAGACGTGCTGAAAGGAATAAAGGATTTGATACCGGAGATTATAATTCTACCTCTATTTTTGCCAACAGTTCTAATTCTTTTGAGGATTTCGGAGTTGCCGCTAAAGGTTTCTATTTTGCAAATACAGGTACGGTAAGCAAAGGAACATCAGCATTTAGACAGACGTGGGGAGACAGAGCTCTTTCAGATAACTGGCGTTATTCTAAGAAAATGGCAACCCTTGAGGATATGAAGAATGAGGCATTAGGAACCACCTCTGTACCTAATCCCAGACGTTTTGAAACGGCTTATTATATTGAACAGATTCCAAGTGATATAAGCCAATTGAAAAAGGATAGAGATACAGCTTCTCTGGGATTGGGAATCATGTACCAAAATTATTTTACCAATACTCCTTTAGCCACAAAAACATTATATGATCTGGTAGAGGTGAAGCCTGAAGAAAAAGTAATGCTCCAGGCCCTGTATGAAATTTTTGCCATGAATTATGAAAAAAATCCGCAGGCAGCCGAAAGAGCAAAACAAATCCTTTTAACAGATTATCCTTATACTTCTTATGCAGAATTTGTCAGAAACCCTAAGAGCAATACTTTCGTAAAATCATCGGAAGATGTAGAAAACAAGTATAAAGAAGCATTTGCACTGTATGAAGCTGAAAAATTTGCGGAAAGTAAGGCTATTTTAGATCAAGCCATACAGCAATATCCTAAAGATGCATTGATCCCCAAACTGTATCTCTTGAATGCTTTTAATTCAGGAAAAGCAAATGGAAAAGAGGTGATGATTCTTCAACTGGAGCAAATTGCTTTAAACTATACCAAAACTCCTGAAGGAATTAAAGCAAAGGAAATGCTTAATTACTTAAAAAGTGATATCAAATTTCAGCCTACGGATAACAAGGGTAATGCGGTTCCACAAAATAAAATAAATAATGTTCCTCCTCAGCAACCCAACAATGCTCCTCAACAGATAGGAACATTGAATGAAGGAAACAGTAAACCTACAAAAAAACCGAATAATCGTCCGGGAATGCAGGCTCCCAATACAAGTCCTGTACCTGCAAAACCACAATAAAATAAAAAAGCGAAGAAATTAATCTTCGCTTTTCTTTTTCTTTATCCCATGAAAATCTTTAAGATAAAAAGGTTCAAAGTAAGCTATATCTTCAAATTCTTTTTTATTGATTTTCTCGAGGCTCTTTTTTATTAAATATTGAGCAGAAGGGTAGATATCTTCCTTATAATCGGCATTGGAAAGCTGTAAAATTTCCTTTGCCTTTTTAGCTCCGTCTCCTACAAATACTATTTTTTTGTCTTTAAATTCTTCAAAAGATTGCTCATCTAAAATTTTGGCTTCCGTTTCAGAAATTTCTTCCCCTGTTTTTCCATCATAAACGGCCGTATAAACCTCCATTCTTCTGGCATCGATTAAAGGGATCACAAAATCATAGTTTTTGCCTAAAAAAGGCTCTATCATACTCTCTAAAGAATTCACGGCAACCAACGGAACCTTTAGTCCATAACAAAACCCCTTTGCTGAAGAAGCACCAATTCTTAATCCGGTATAGGAACCCGGACCTTTTCCTAGAGAAACCGCTTCGATATCCTTCATAGAAATTCCAGCACCTTCCAAAGCCCATTCTACAAAAGTGTGAAGACTTTCAGATTGTTTATAGTTATCGGAAACTTCTTCTGTAAGACACAGAAGTTTTTCGTCATCTGAAATCGCTACCGAACAGTTTTTTGAAGAAGTCTCTAGATATAAAATTTTCATTTTTCAGTTAAGTAATTTAATTGTTCAGTAATTTAAACCTAAACATTTCTGCAAATTTAAGTCAATATTTTGAGACTACTTTCTGTAAATCGTTCTCGGTTCAGCCTGAGCAGTCGGATAGATCGTCATATCTGAAATACAAACATGTTTTGGAGCATTTACACAATAAGCAATAGAATCAGCAATATCTTCGGCTTTCAAAGGTTCATAGCCTGCATATACCGTTGCAGCTTTATCGCTGTCTCCTTTAAATCTTACCATAGAAAAATCAGTTTCCACAGCTCCCGGTTGAATATTGGTCACTTTAATCCCGAATTCCGTTAATTCTATTCTCATTCCTTCAGAAATTACATCCACCGCTTTTTTGGTTGCACAATACACCACTCCGTTAGCATACGTTTGTCTGGCAGCTACGGAACTGATATTTACAATATGTCCCGAATTTCTTTCTTTCATTCCCGGAATAATCATTTTGGAAACGTATAAAAGTCCTTTTACATTTCCGTCGATCATGGAATCCCAGTCATCAGTTTTTCCAGCCGAAAGAGGATCTAAACCGTGTGCATTTCCTGCGTTATTAACCAGAACATCAATATTTTTCCATTCTGATGGAAGCGAATTGATAGCCGTTTCGACTTCTTCTAAATTCCTCACATCAAATTTTAAACTAAATATTTCGGTGAACTCTGACAATTCTGCTTTAACTGATTCCAAAACCTCGGATCTCCTTCCACAGATGATAACTCTGTTCCCTTGTTTAGCAAATAATTCCGCTGTAGATTTTCCTATTCCGGAAGTCGCTCCGGTTACTAATATTGTTTTCATTTTATTGTAAAATGTATAATTGTATATCGTAAAAAGTACTTGCTCCTTATATTTTTAGTTGGCATCAAATGCTTCAAAAGCATTTTCGATATGTTCTATATTTAAATTTCCTTTTCCGTCGGGAAGAACAGAAATAATATCAAATCTCACTTCCTGATTTTTATTAAATTCTTCTAAATAATGATTGGCGGCAGAAACGATCAACTTTATTTTAGCTTTAGTAACCGCTTCCTGAGGCAGCATAAAAGCATCCGTAGAACGCGCTTTTACTTCTGTGACAATAATTAAATTATCTTTTTCAGCAATAATGTCAATTTCAGCTTTCTGAAACCTGAAATTTCTCACTAAGATTTTATAGCCATTTTTCTGTAGATATTCAACAGCCAGATCTTCTGCTTTTTTTCCAAAATCGTTATGAGTTGCCATTAAACTGTAAGATTATTTTTAATGCAATAAGCTATTGTACAAAAGCATATAATCAGAGAAATGATCCAAAATAATAATCCATATAAAGCAAGATTATATTCTTCTCTTTTATTCCAAATTTCCCTTAGACTCAATTTATCTCCTTTTATTAAAGATCTAAAGTAGACTATGTACATGCCTAGAGTACGAAGAAATAAGAAGCCCATTTCCTAAAACTCAATCTTAACCTTATCCTCAACCTTCATTTTCACATTTCCACCAATAATCAACGGACGATTGTCTTTAATATGTCCATTCGGAAAACCAAAAACAACAGGAAAACTATATTTTGAAATTCTATCTGAAATCAACTGATAGGCAAATTCATCAAAACTTTCTTCATATTGTTTGTTTTCTTTTTCATCGCCCATATTGGTCATTCCTCCAACAATCAGCCCTGAAATCTTATTGAAAACTCCGGACAGCTCTAGACTCATGATCATTCTATCGAGCGCATAAAAGTTTTCTCCAATATCCTCAATGAAAAGAATTTTATCTTTAAAGTCAAAAGAATATTTGGTTCCCAAAAGCGCATAAATCAAGGCTAAATTTCCTCCAACCAATTCTCCTTCAGTATTTCCCAGCTTATTAAATTGATGTGATTTTAAGCTGTATTTTGGAGTTTTTCCTTTTAAAATATCAAAAATCAGATCATAGCTTTCTTCAGTTACTCCAAAGGTTGACGTTTTAATGGTTTGTCCGTGAATAGAAGCAAAACCTTTCTTTAACAAATAACTTTGGATCACCGTGTTATCAGAATATCCAATATACCACTTCGGACTTTTTGTAAAGTTTTTAAGGTTTAAATTCTGAATCAGATGCTGACAACCATATCCTCCTCTTGAGGCCCAGATTGCCGTTATTTCATGATCATTTAAAGCCCAGTTGATATCTTTTATTCTTTCCTGTTCTGTTCCGGCGTAATTATACCCGTTTGAAAATTTGGTGTAAAGGTGCTCACCTAGAACAGGTTCATACCCTTTACTTTTAATCATTTCAATTCCTTTCTCCAGCTGAGAAGCTTCTACGGCTCCTGCAGGAGAAATTACAGCTATTCTATCGCCTTTTTTAAGGGATTTTGGAAAGATCACTTTTGTCATTTGGATTTTTGATATTTTACTTCAGTTTTCTCTGCTTCTTCCAGTCGCTTATCAAACTGATTGAATTTTTTAAAGCTTTGTAAAAAAATAAAGAAACTGAATATAATAAGGATTCCGCCTACAATTCTTCTGATTTTATTCGCCAGTTTCTGGGTTAATTTATCGTGGAACTGTTTAGCTAAAAATATTTTGATAAGATCGATGAACAGGTAAGTACCGATTACAATCCCGATGTATAAAATAAAATTGCCGGTATCCGGATATTGATTTCTTACCGAAATCACCGTTACCAGCCAAAAAAGGATAACTCCTACATTTAAAAGATTAAAGAAAAAACCATTAATAAAAGTCTTGAAATAATTCTGATTAATGATTTTTTCTTCACCGGGAATATGCATTTTGGTTTTTGTGACCATCATTACAATTCCGTATACAAAGATAAGAATGGATGTAATTCTGTAAAAACCAGGATGTTTATCAATTAAAGTTACAATATCTGCGCTCGCATAATAAGCTGCTAAAATGCATAATAGGTCTGCAGAGATAACTCCTAAATCCAGTGCTAAAGCATGTTTAGGACCTCTAGAAAAGCTGGTTTCTATTAAAAGGAAAAAAATGGGTCCTATAAAAACCAGACTCAACATGAATCCTAATACAACAGCAGATAATATAAGTTCAAACATTCAGTATCTTTTTAAAACAGAAAATTAAATTTCCATTTCATTTTATACAAATTTAAACTTTATGATTTAATTATTCAACTATCTTAAAGTCCAACTGCTTTTGAATTAAGTTTGCCTTTACCACTTTAATCTGAACCTGATCTCCCAACTGATATTTTTTACCGTGTTTCATTCCGTATACAGCATGGGTTTTCGCATCAAACATATAAGAATCATCCACCAAATCTCTCAACTTGATCAAACCTTCTGCACCGTTTTCAGGAATCTCTACCCAGAAACCAAATTCTGCAACCCCGGAAATCACACCATTGAAAGTTTCTCCCAAATGTTTTTCCATGAATTTCACCTGCATAAACTTAATGGAATCTCTTTCCGCATCCGCCGCCAGTCTTTCCATAGAACTGCAGTGTTTAGCTTTTTCTTCAAGATCAGCTTTGTTTGGAGATTTTCCTCCATCAAGATAATGCTGCAACAATCTGTGAGCAATCAAATCCGGATAACGACGGATAGGGGACGTGAAGTGGGTATAATAATCAAAACCAAGACCGTAGTGACCAATGGGTTCTGTAGAATACACCGCTTTACTCATACTTCGCATCGCCAGTGTTTCAATCATATTTTCTTCTCCTTTACCTTTCACATCATGCAATAATCTATTCAGAGATTCTGCAACTTTTTTACTGTTTGCCAAATCCATTTTATATCCGAAAGTGGAAACAAAATCTCTCAGAGACTCTAGTTTTGCAGGATCCGGATCATCATGAACTCTATAGATAAATGTATTCTGAGTAACATCTCCTTTTTTGTTTAAAGAAATAAACTCAGATACTTTTTTATTGGCCAGCAACATGAATTCTTCAATCAGATGATTTGAATCTTTACTTATTTTAAAATAAACACCAATCGGTTCGTTGTTTTCATCCAGATTGAATCGAACTTCACTTCGGTCAAAAGTAATGGCTCCTTTTCTGATACGCTCTGCACGCATAATCTTCGCCAATCGGTCCAGAACATTGATTTCTTCCTGCAGATCTCCCTGTTTTGTTTCAATTCTTTCCTGCGCTTCTTCATACGTAAATCTTCTGTCGGAATGAATCACTGTTCTGCCAAACCACTGCTTTTTAATTTCAGCATTGTCATTCAACTCAAAAACAGCAGAAAAGGTAAATTTATCTTCATTTGGTCGAAGCGAACAAACATCATTACTCAAAACTTCCGGAAGCATTGGTACAACTCTGTCTACCAAATACACCGATGTTGCTCTCTGATACGCTTCATCATCCAGAATTGTTCCCGGAACTACATAATGAGAAACATCGGCAATATGTACTCCAATTTCCCAGTTTCCGTTTTCTAATTTTCTGATTGACAAGGCATCATCAAAATCTTTTGCATCTTTCGGGTCAATCGTGAAAGTCGTAATTCCGCGCATATCCCAACGTTTTGCTACTTCTGCATCATTGATGCTTCTGTCAATTTTATCAGCATCTCTTTCTACTTCCTCAGGAAATTCATAGGGTAGACCATATTCTGCCAGAATAGAGTGAATTTCGGTTTCGTGCTCTCCAGGAGCTCCCAAAACCTGAATGATTTCACCTTCCGGATTTTTATCTCCCGGTTTCCATTCTGTCATCTTTACAATCACTTTATCACCGTCTTCAGCACCTCCGAATTTTCCTTTCGGTATAAAAATATCTGTATTGATTGTTTTTTTATCGCAAACCACAAACCCGAAGTCTTTATGAGGAACCACTTGTAAAGTTCCCACAAATTCAGTTCTTGTTCTTTCCAACACTTCCAGCACGGAGCCTTCAAGCTTTTTACCTTTATAAGTGTAAGTAACAATTAAAACTTTATCGCCCTGCAACGCATCTTTCACATTTTTTGAATGGATAAAAATATCATCATCCAAGCCTTCAACATTTACGTAGGCATTTCCGGATTGATTGAAATCGATAATTCCGGTTAATGTTCCTTTTATATTAAGGTTGATAATGTATTTTCCTTTTTCAGTTTCTTTAATTCTTTCAGAAGCCTGAAGTTTGTGTAAAGCCTGAATGACAAGCTCTCTCTGTCTTGGGTTTTTATAATCTATTCCATCTGCAATCTGTTTGTAATTATAGATTTTCGTGGAATTTTCATTCATAAAACGAAGGATCAATCTTCCGATCTCCTGTAGTTTATGATCATTTTTCTGACTTATATATTTTCTTTTTTTTGGCATATTAATTTTCTTATTAATTCATGATAGTTCTAATTTTCATTTAAAACTATTTTAAAATTATCATTACAATTCTGCTAATTCTGATATTCATTTTTAAATTTACTCTGTAATTCTACATCATCAATTTTCCTTCCAATTCATTTATAATGGAAGCTAGACTTGTATAAAATTACTACAAAAATGGAGAAGAGAGGAGAAAACCTTTTATTAAATATTCTTTAATACTTAAAAAGATTCTGTAGGAAATAATAGACTGGTAAAATCTATTGGACAGTGCAAAGATATAAAATAAAAAATAAATAAGGCTTGTAATATGATTTACAAGCCTTTATTGTTTTAGCAAACTGCAATTTTGTCAACCCTGGTCTGATGTCTTCCTCCTTCAAAATCCGTAGAAAGAAATCTGTTTGCAATTTCAATCGCTAGTTCTTTTGAAATGAATCTTGCCGGGATAGAAATCATATTAGCATCATTATGCTGTCTCGCCAACTCTGCAATTTCCGGCATCCAGCAAAGTGCACAACGGATTTTCTGATGTTTGTTAGCAGTGATTTGAACTCCGTTTCCGCTTCCACAAAGTAAGATTCCAAGTTCATTTTCTCCGTTTTCCACTGAAGTGGCTGCAGGATGTACAAAATCTGGATAGTCAACACTGTCTGTAGAAAAAGTCCCGAAATCCTGAACTTCGAAGTTTTCTTCCAGATGCTTGATAAGGATCTGCTTGTATTCAAAACCTGCATGATCTGCCGCTATAGCAATTTTTCTTTTCATTTTTATTTTTATTTATATCTACTGTAATTAAATCTTTGGCAAAGTTACGTTAAATACGAATTTAATCTTCTTAGTTTCATCAGGTTTTATATTAAAATTCCAAATAAATATCTTAAATCTTCATATAAGAGCGGAATCTCATCTTTTGAACCAAAGTTATAGTCCTTCATCATTATTTCAAAATTGACTTTTAATCTTTCTTTTTAACCTAAAATTTTAGTTTTTAATTATTTCTCACCTTAATTGTTTTTCAACATTAATTAGACATTATATGGTAAAGTTATTGCAGAAAGGATCATTATAATTTGTACACTTTATTAGATTTTACCTCTATATTTTTGAAGACTTCCTCTTTTAATTTTCATAACCAAAATACCCGAAAACTAACTGTAAAAAGGCCAATCCTTTGATTATCAAAATACTTATGCCTGTATCATTTCAAATTCAAAACTTATTCACGATTTGTTAGTTAAATTCTAATTAACTGTTAAAAGCATTGTGAATAAGTGTGGATAACTTGGTTGAAAATAATATTTTTTTTGTTCTTTAAAATTTGTAATGAAATTTCCTCCAAAAATTTTGACACCAAATTTTCAAAAACTTTTTTCCAGTTAATCTTTAGTTTTTCCATAAATCGGTTATTAATAAAGGGAATTGGGGAAAAGTTATTAATATTTGTTAGTAACGAAGTAAAAAATCACATTTCCAGGAAATTATAATGTAAATAAAATGTGAATTGAATAAAAATTTCATGTTATCAAGTTTTAACCAAAAAGTTATCCCCTAAACTCACATCACTCAACAACAATAGCATATTCTTTTTTTTAAAAGAAAAAAAATTGTTGATTAGTAAGTGTTGGGTTTGCGGGAAACTTTTCTGAAAACTTTTTTCGGGTTGCGGCTTTTCAAGAATTTTAAAATCTTACATTTGTGAAAAGAAAAATTCAACGTTGTTTATGAAATCAGCTCTTCAGAATTTCCCGAGCGGGAGAAGTTCTGGAATGCAGGTATCATAACTATAGAAAATAAACAGTATATATGAAAACAATCAATGATTTCAATTTTAATGGTAAAAAGGCTCTGGTAAGGGTAGATTTTAATGTTCCTCAGGATGATCAGTTGAAAGTAACAGACAATACAAGAATAGTAGCTGTAAAACCTACAGTTGATAAAATTCTTAAGGACGGAGGATCTGTGATTTTAATGGCTCACTTGGGAAGACCAAAAGGGGAAGTTAAAGATGAATTTTCATTAAGACATATAGTAGAGGAAGTTTCTAATGTTTTAGGACAGGAAATTAAGTTTGTAGATGAATGTGTAGGGGAGAAGGCTGAAAAAGCTTCGGCAGAACTTCAGGCTGGAGAGATCCTTTTATTAGAAAATCTACGTTTTCATAATGAAGAGGAGAAAGGAGATGAGGGATTTGCTGAGCAACTTTCAAAATTAGGAGATGCTTACGTAAATGATGCTTTCGGAACAGCGCACAGAGCACATGCTTCAACAGCAGTAATTGCTAAATTCTTTCCTTCAACTAAGTTTTTCGGTTTATTGATGGCTAAAGAGCTTCAGGCAATTGATAAAGTTTTGAAAAGTGGGGAACGTCCTGTAACTGCGATACTTGGCGGATCCAAAGTTTCTACTAAAATTACAATTATAGAAAATATTTTACCGGCAGTTGATAATTTAATTATCGGTGGCGGAATGGCATTTACTTTTATTAAAGCTCTTGGAGGTAAGATCGGAACTTCTCTGGTTGAAGAAGATAAATTGCCTTTAGCTCTTGAGATTTTAGGAAAAGCTAAAGAACATAATGTAAAAGTTTACCTTCCTTCAGATACTATTATTGCTGAGAATTTCAGTAATGATGCTGAAAGAAAAGAAGTGGATATCTATGCTATTCCTGAAGGATGGATGGGACTAGATGCAGGTTCAAGATCAAGAGACCAGTTTAATGATGTGCTTTTAAATTCAAGAACAATTCTATGGAATGGACCGATCGGAGTTTTTGAAATGTCAAACTTTGCAGCAGGTACAGTTGCTCTAGGTGATAGTATTGCAGAATCTACGAGACAGGGAGCTTTTTCTTTAGTAGGAGGAGGTGACAGTGTTGCTTTCGTAAAGCAGTTTGGTTATGGTGACAAAGTAAGTTATGTTTCTACCGGAGGTGGAGCAATGCTTGAAAGTTTGGAAGGTTTAGAACTTCCTGGAGTTGCTGCAATTAACAACTAAATTTTAAAAAAATATTAAAAGTCTGCTATTTTATGGCAGACTTTTGTTTTTTCTATTCCAAATTTCCCGAATTTCTTTGGTATGCCTTTACTTTTGACATTTTACTTTTACTGATAGAATATTTTCTTAAAAATTTTGGGGTTTTCTGTGTCTGCTGTACTGTATTATTATCAATTTTAATAAATCTAGACGATTCTCAGAGGGTTTGTTTGAAGTTCGGTAAAGCATTAAATTTAAAAAATCACATTAATTTTTCTAAGAGATGTAAAATTTTAAATTAATTGTGTTTTCTTTTCTAAATGATTGCTATTTTCTTTCTGTTGTACTGAACAATTACTAATTAAAAAATCTAGACGATTCTCAGAGGCTTAGTTTGAAATTTTGATATAGCCATATTTTATACATCATTTAATTCTTTCAAAAAAGGTAATATTTAAAAATTATTCAGTTTTCTTCTTTTCAATTTGTACCATTTCCTTTGTGTTGTACTGAACAATTACTAAGAGAAAAAAATATAAGCGATTCTCAGGCCACTTGTTTAAGATATAAAATATTTTGTTTTTCTGCTCATTAGAGTACTTACTAAGATATTATCCATATTTTAGAAATTAATATTAAATTTCCACATTTTCTATTTTTTTTGAAAAATCTTAATTTAAAATAGAAGAGGGAGGAGCTTAACAAAATTAAAAAACTCAGAAAAAATTTCTGAGTTTTAATTTTTTATACTAAAAATTCGAAAAATTGACCTTTATAAATAGGTTAAAAATCGATTTTCTATTTTTTTTCGATAATATATATCAAACTTGAATATTCGTTCGAAAAAAGGGCTTTTACGTTAGAAATCGTTCCGTAGATTGTTGCTTTTAGCCAAAAAAGTGGTGATTTCTTGTATTTTTCGCTCAACATCGAGATATAGTAAGAGTCAAGAACCAATGGTTTGATTTTTCTCATTTTCCAATTTGGTTTCTTAGCGATAAGATTTTCCATTCCAACTTTTGAGAAATGGTAGATGTGTCTAGGCACATCATAAGCTGCCCAATATTCTTTATAATGCTTTGCATCGTAAGAAGTAGGATTGGGAACTGCAATAATTAATAATCCTTTTTCTTTTAATTTATTATTAAAAATTTCAAGCATTTCATCTTGGTTTTCTATGTGCTCGAAAACGTGCCAAAGAGTAATAGCATCTAAACTTTGATCTTCAATAGTATTGATATTATCTAAAATTGTAGCTTTCGATATTTTATTTTTTGCAGCTTTTCTGGCATCGGAATCTGGTTCAAATCCGAACGTTTCAAAATCATTTTCTATAAACTTTACAAATTCTCCGGCGCCACATCCATAATCCAATACTCTTGAGCCTTTTTTAATTCTGTCCAAAAGTATTGTTTTTTTATATTGTAAATTGAATGACTGTAAAAATTTATAAAGCTTTTCTTTTAAACTTCCTGAATCCTGATGATGGGAAATGTAATCTTCGCTTTCATAATATTTTGAAATATTCGATGGAATAGCGGAGGTTTTAAATACTCCTTTTGTTTCTGTTTCTTTAATTTCAAATATTTCCTGTGAAAGAAAATGATCTTTAATTTTCATTGAATTTGTTTCTTTAAATATAAAAATTAAGATATTCAGAGTTTATAATAAGCTCATAAATACCTTAATTTTCGCCTTTATTTTATCTATGTTTCACGTGAAACATTTTGTATTTAACGTCCTAAATAGACCAGTAAAACGTTTATATCGGCAGGTGAAACCCCACTGATTCTTCCTGCTTGGGCGATAGTTTTTGGTCTTACATTTGACATTTTTTGTTTCGCTTCAGCAGACAAACTTGATATTTTTGTGTAATCAAAATCTTCTGGAATCTTGATATTTTCTAAACGATTTAGTTTTGCTACGTTCTCTTTTTCCTTTTCAATATAACCTCTGTACTTAATATTTACTTCGGCCTGTTCTCTCACTTCATCATCAAAAGTAGAAGAAACCTCATTGATGAAGTCAATTCCATCCAATTTTTCTAGTGTCATATTAGGTCTTGTAAGGATTTGGGCAGCTCTATAAGCCTGATCAACAGGACTACTTTCAATACTTTCAAGAATAGGATTAATCACTCCAGGTTTTAAAGAAGTTTCTCGAAGGAAGTTCTCAAGTTCCTCACTTTTAGCTACTTTTTCGTTTACTCTTTGTAATCTGTCTTCTTTTGCCAAACCTAAATCAAAAGCTTTCTGAGTAAGTCTAATATCTGCATTATCTTGTCTTAAAAGGAGTCTGTATTCTGCTCTGGAAGTAAACATTCTATAAGGTTCTTCCGTTCCTTTGGTGATCAAATCATCAATTAAAACTCCAATATAAGCTTCGTCTCTATTTAAGATAAACTCATCCTTTTCTTTTACTTTATTGTGAGCATTGATCCCTGCAATAAGACCTTGTCCAGCCGCTTCTTCATATCCAGTTGTACCATTAATCTGCCCAGCAAAGTATAAATTATCGATCAATTTTGTCTCTAAGGTATGCTTTAATTGAGTAGGAGGGAAGTAATCATATTCAATAGCATAACCTGGACGGAATACTTTTACATTCTCAAATCCCGGAATATGCTTCATTGCTTTGATCTGAACATCTTCAGGAAGGGAAGAACTGAATCCATTTACATAGATTTCTACTGTTCTCCAGCCTTCTGGCTCTACGAATAACTGATGTCTGTTTCTTTCTGCAAAGCGGTTGATTTTGTCTTCAATACTCGGACAATATCTTGGTCCTAAACTCTGAATAGTACCATTGAACATAGGGCTTCTGTCGAATCCTTCACGTAAAATATCGTGTACTGTTTCGTTTGTATAAACTATATGGCAACTTAATTGTTTGGTTAATTTAGGAGTATCTAAATAGCTGAATTTTTGAGGGTTTTCATCTCCTTTCTGTTCTTCCATTTTAGAATAATCCAGGCTTCTTCCGTCTACTCTTGGTGGAGTACCTGTCTTCATTCTTCCTGCTTCAAAACCTAAGGAAACCAACTGTTCTGTGATCCCAAAAGCTCTTGGTTCACCCATTCTTCCTCCTCCTAACTGCTTATCTCCAACATGGATCAGGCCGTTAAGAAAAGTACCGTTTGTAAGTACTACTGAACGTCCTTTTATCTCAATTCCTAATGAAGTAACAACTCCTACTACTTTGTTATTCTCTATAATAAGCTGTTTTACCATATCCTGAAAGAAATCAAGATTTGGAGTGTTTTCTAATGCTAAACGCCATTCCTCTGCAAAAAGCATTCTATCGTTCTGTGTTCTTGGGGACCACATTGCGGGACCTTTGGAAAGGTTTAGCATTTTGAACTGTATGGCAGATTTGTCTGCTACAATCCCTGAATAACCTCCCATTGCATCAATTTCCCTTACAATTTGACCTTTTGCGATTCCTCCCATCGCAGGGTTACAGCTCATCTGCCCAATTGTCTGCATATTCATTGTAATAAGCAGAGTCTTTGAGCCCAGATTGGCTGCTGCAGCTGCTGCTTCACATCCTGCGTGACCGGCACCAACTACGATTACATCATATATTTCTGATATCATTTTTATTGCTTGTTTTAAGCCTTAAATTTTAATCTTCTCTATAAATGTTTCACGTGAAACATTGTTTGAAAATACGCGCTAAAATAGCTTGTATTACGGTTTCTTTAGCTTTGTTTATAATTGTATTTTGCTAAATATTGATCTTCTTTTCCCCGCATTCCTTTTTCTTCTTCTTCAGTTTTATCCTTGTATCCGCAAAGATGAAGTATACCGTGAGCTAAAACTCTTCTCAGTTCTTCTTCATAATCTTTGGATAGGGTAGAAGCATTATCTGAAATGCGCTGCAAAGATACGAAAATCTCTCCGTTTATTGTTTTGCCTTTCACATAGTCGAAAGTAATGATATCTGTATAGTAATCATGTTGTAAATAATCCTGGTTTACTTTCAATAAATATTCGTCGTCACAGAAGATATAATTGATTTCACCAAGTTTTTTTCCTTCTGAAAGAATAATGTCTTCCAGCCAATTTTTATAATCTGTATTTACAGATTCCGGTAAGTTTTCGTAAAAGAATTGTATCATTGTTTTTAAAACCAGTGCCCTAAAATAACACTGAATATGCCTTTTTGATTATTTTTAAGTGAATGGCTAAAATTAATTTTTATCTGTCCGAAAGGAGATTTATAGCCTGCTGTAATTCCCAGTGAACTGTAATTTAACTTTACAGCATCTTCAAAACTAATATCATTTGATAGGTTTGCAAAAGAGAAGTTTCCACTTACGAAGTAGTTTTTATTAAACTTAAATTGAACATCGTTGGAAATTAAAATTAAATTATTGGTATTAAGCTGAGCAAAATTAAAACCTGTAAAGCTTTTAAAATTAACTACATTTTGTTCGAAAATGCCCCCCAATCTGTATTGATAGAATTGAGGAAGGTTCTCACCAATCGTAATTCCTCCATATAAATTAAGACGATAACTGAAATATTTTGTCAAAGGAATATTGAGTCTGATATCTGCTTTAATCTGAACCAGTCTTTTATCGACTTCAGATTTTAATAAGTCTATTACCTTACCCTCGGCGTTGATATAAATTCCGCGGGTAGGGAAGTCTTTATCATTCTGGGTATCGCTTTTTAAAAAGATGTAAGGATTGAGGAATCGGTTATACCTTTTATTCGTACCATTCGATTCTGCTTCGAAATAATCGTGGCTTAACCCTCCTCCGATTGCGAATTTATCTTTCCAGATTGATTGGATGTATATTTCATTTCGGAGCCATTCCCATTTGTCTATATCGTAATTATTAATATCTCTAAGGGTGAAGCTCATTCCGGATGAATAGATTCCCAATCCGGGAATATAGCCGTTATCTATAAAATAGTTTAAGTAATATCTTGGCTGGTCTCCTACAATTACATCCAATGATAAATTAGTGTTTTTAAAAAGAAGACGTTTGGCTGAATAATTTAGGAGTAATCCTGTTTTGAAAATTTCATCATAATGTAGCCCGAATTTCAAGAAATGGCGAGTTTCATCTTCTGTTACGTATAGTTTAAGATAATTTGCATCGTTTTCAGGAACTATATCATAATTGATGAAACGGTAATTATTGGTGGCAACAAGCTTATCAATTTTTTTGTTGATACTTCCGTAAGTTTCCAAAGAGGGGAGTCGTAGTCCCATTTTCCCCAGAACATAATTTTTACCGTATATTTTTCCTCCATCTATGGAAATGCTGTCAATCTTATAAACGTTTGAATAAATAGGGTTTATTTGCTGTCTGAGACGCTCAAATGGACGTTTAGGTAATTGATCAAGGATATTAACATATTTTAGTCCTTCCACATAGCCGCTATCGAGAATTTTTTTCTTATCATCATAGCTTGTGGCGGTCATTCCTTTCAGGTCAGGTTTAATATTAATATCGGTATATTTATACTGTCTTCTGGTATCTTTTTTAATACCGAAATCGATGACCTGGTTTAAAATCGCTATAATATTGTTTAAATCCTCTCTTTTTGATAGATCCTGATTAAGGTCCACACCGATCACAATATCGATTCCTTTGTCTTTTAAAGGCTTCGAAGGGTAGTTTACACTCATCGCTCCATCGATGTAAATGCTGTCACCTATTTTTACAGGATCCATTAAAGATGGAAAGGCCGAACTTGCCATTATTGATTGTACGAGATCTCCTTTTTCAAAAATCTGCATATTTCCGCTTTCGAGATTGGTGGCAACACACATAAAAGGTATCGGAAGTTTGGAAAAATCATCAATATTCGAAACGTTCTTAAAAAGTTCTTTCAATAAGTAAACATTTTTTTGTCCTGTACTGATGGAAGATGGAAGAGTGATTTTTCCGTTTTTTAAAGGAATTGATAAAAGATATTTATCTACGGATTTGTTATAAAAAGAAGTTTCCTGACGTTTTGCTTTAGGATCCATGATCAATGAATAGAAATCTGTATCCATTACGATCTTTTCAATCTCTTTTCCGGAATATCCGGAAGCGTACAGTCCTCCTACAATGGCTCCCATACTGGTTCCGGCAATATAATCTACTTTTACTCCCAAAGAATCCAATACTTTAAGTACTCCCACATGAGAAAATCCTTTAGCTCCGCCACCAGCAAGGGAAAGTCCAATTCTTGGATTCTTCGGAATCACTAAATCTTTCTTGATCTGAGACTGAAATAAAATCAGCTGAAATGCAAATAAAATGATCAGGATTTTTCGCATAGGCTTAATCTTTTATATAGATCCGTTTCACCCGGGGTGAAATAGAGGTTAGTACTTCATAGGTTATCGTTTGGCAGTAGCCTGCGAATTCTTTAAGGCTAGGATAAGCATTAAAAACGGTTACTGTATCTCCTTCTTTTACATTGGGAATATGATCTATATTAATCATCATCATATCCATACAAATGCTTCCAACAATAGGGGCTAGAGTTTTATTAATTCCCACATTTCCTACTTGATTTCCGATTAATCTTGGAATTCCATCTGCATATCCTACAGGAATTGTGGCGATTTTTGTTTTATGATCCGTCTTAAATCGTCGACTGTAACCTACTGATTCACCGCTCTCCACTATAGAAATTTGGGAAATCACCGTTTTAAAGCTTACAACGGACCGCAATTGTTTCTGTATTTCACTATTTGGTGATTCTCCTAACATTCCAATTCCTATTCTAACCATATCGTATTGATGGTCAGTATAACTTGTTATTCCAGAAGAATTTAATATATGTCTGATAGGAGTGTAGCCCAATTTTTCAATTAAATATCCTGAATTTTTCTCAAAGCTTTCCAGCTGATGCTTAGTAAATTCCTTCTCTTCAGGCATATCTGAAGACGAAAGATGGCTGAAAATACTTTGAACCTTAACATTTTTGTGCTTTAAAGTTTCACTTAGCTGCTCCAATTCATACTCTTTAAAACCAAGACGATGCATTCCGGTTTCCAGCTTAATATGGATAGGATATTTTTTATCATAACCCGATTTCTGAACCGCTTCATAAAATAATTCCAAAACCCTGAAACTATAGATTTCAGGTTCTAAATTATATTCTATTACTGTTTCGTAGCTATGTTGTTCCGGGTTCATAACAACAATAGGCACCGTAATTCCTTTTTTACGAAGCTCTACACCTTCATCTACGAAAGCAACTCCTAAGTAATCAATATGGTGGTGCTGTAAGAATTCCGAAATTTCATAACTCCCTAAGCCGTAAGAGTTTGCTTTTACCATGGCCATCATCTTAGTGGTGGGTTTAAGCAAAGACTTATGATAATTGATGTTATGTAAAATAGCATTCAGGTTGATTTCTAAAACCGTATCATGCTTTCTCAGTTCAAGAATATCTTTAAGCTTTTCAATTTCAAATTTTCTGGCTCCTTTTAACAGGATAATCTGATTTTCAATTTCAGTAATATGTTTACTTTCAATTAATTCCTGAGTGTTGATGAAAGTAAAAGTTTTAGCTTTAAATAATTCACTAAATTTTGATATTTCATTCCCGATTAAGAAAACAGAATCAAAATTCTGTTCATTTACCAACTCAGAGACTTCTTCGTACAGTTCTTTAGAATTGGAATTAACACCAACGATATCGGTGAGTACCAAAGATTTCTTCGGCTTATTGTATTCGTTTAAAAATTGCAGTGCCGTTTTTAAAGAATCCAGATCAAGATTGAAAGAATCATTAATGATAATATTTCCTTTAATTCCTTCAATAGCTTCAAGCCTCATTTCAACGGCCTTCAGAGCGTTGATTTTTTCGACGATCTTTTGATTTTCGACTCCTAACTCCTTTAAGACCGTTACAAGAGCCAGAGCATTGGTTAACGTCGCTTCGTCTCTTTGATGAACCGGAAAAGAGATTTCTTCACCAAAATATTGCACAACAACATTTTCGTCTTTTGAAATATTATTTTTAAAAGAGATCTGATTGTTTTCTTTAAATCCGTAAGAAATTAATTTTTTACTTGAATATAGCTCCTTTATTTTTTTATCAACCAATGAATTGTCTCCATTGTAAATGATGACTTCAGAGTGTTTGAAAAGCTTGATTTTTTCGTCAATAAGTTCTTCCTCCGATTGGAAATTGGCAAGGTGGGCAGTCCCGATATGGGTCAATAAACCGATCTGTGGATGGAAAATAGCTTCCAGCTTATCCATTTCATTTGGTTTGGAAATTCCGACTTCAAAAATTCCCAGTTCATGAGAAGTATTGATTTGAAGCAGAGAAAGAGGGAGACCGATCTGAGAATTGAAACTTTTCGGGCTTTTAACTGTAGGAAATTCATTCCACAGACATTGATACAGCCATTCTTTTAAAATCGTTTTCCCGTTACTTCCGGTAATTCCGATAGATTTTAAATGGGCATTTTCAAAATGAAATTTTGCCAGTTTTTGAAGAAAATTGACAGAATTCTCAACAATAATCCATGTTATATTCTCAAATTGATCATATTCATGTTCAGAAATAATAATATTGATTCCTCTATCAATAGCAGATTCAATGAACTTTTCACCCGAATTTTTATGGGTATTGATGGCGATAAATGCAGTATTTTTTGTGGAATATATGATTCTGCTATCAAAAGCTATATTTTTGATAATTAAACTCTTATCACCAATTACTTTAGCATTGGTGATGTCTGCAATTTGATTTACTGTATAGTTCATTGGTGCCCTTTCTGCTGGTATTTTGTGTTTGCTTTTTCTTGTCGATCATAAAGCATCTATATTATAATCAACTTATTTTATAAGCTGATTTGTACTGTTATGTTCAACAAAATATATTTTAAGATTTAAAATTTAATCTTATGTCTAATTTAACTATTTTTCTTCTTCGAAAGTACTTCATCAATAAAAACACGTCGGCTTACTGCTTCATAACTCTCTGTTTCGCCTAATTCAACTAAATTATTACCTTGAGAAATCCTCATGGAATAATTGGCCAGATTTCCTGTTCTCTTACAAATGGCATGCACTTTTGTTACATATTCTGCAGTTGCCATAAGATTAGGCATAGGTCCAAACGGACGTCCTAAAAAATCCATATCCAATCCTGCAATAACAACCCTGATCCCGCTATTGGCCAACTGATTGGCAACATCTACAATCCCCTGATCGAAAAACTGGGCTTCATCTATTCCAATGACATCGCAATTGGACGCTAACAAAAGAATTTCGTTAGGATTTTCTACAGGTGTGCTTCGTATTTTATTCTGATTATGAGAAATCACATCTTCTTCAGAATAACGAGTATCCAGTTTTGGTTTAAAAATTTCCACATTTTGCCCCGCCATTTCTGCCCTTCTAAGCCTTCGGATCAACTCTTCGGTTTTTCCGGAAAACATTGAGCCACAAATAACTTCCATCCAACCGCTTTGTTTGGAGTGATTAATTGTATTTTCTAAAAACATTTGTTAAATTAGCCGTATATTTTTAAGATCAAAAGTAAGCAATTTTAATAAGATTCTTAATATGCAAAACATCCAAGATTTAAAGGAAAAGATTTTTTTTGAATCCAAGAATATCATTGATATTTTGGAGAAAATAAATAACGTAGATGAGCTGCTTTCTAAGCAGGATCTTGTGGATGAGCTTGCCAACAGAATTTCATTTTTAAGGTTGCTCGAAAAAAATATTGAGTACTTCATTACAGAAAATACGTTTTCTGTTTCAGAAAATAATGAGCTTAACAACAATGAAATTATTGAAGAAGAAGCTATTTTCAATAATGAATTGAATGAAATCGATGAAAAACAAGAGGTTTTTGCAGAGAATATTGAGGAAGAAGAGGCTATTTTTAATAATCAGCTGAATGAAATTGCTGAAAATGAGTATCACGAAAACATAATAAGCTTTGTAGGTGAGAATCTTGAACCTGCGAATACTAATGAGAGTTCAGCTTCTGCATATGATCAAAAAACAAAGGAAGAAGCTGTTTATGATGAGCAACTTAAAGAAATAGAAGAAAATAGCCTTTCGGAATATCATGAGAGTGCATTGGATTTTGTAGATGAAGAGAGAATTCTTGCGGAAGCAAAACCTGATAATGCAGATGATATTTCAGAAGAAATGTTTCATCAGAAAGTTACTGAGGAAGAAGCTATCTTTAATAATCAGCTGAACGAAATCGAGGAATCTGAAAATAAGTATGATGAGGAAGAAAAGAATTTTGCTGAAGAAACAATAACCAAAGAATCTTCAGAAATTTCTGAAACCATTCCAAGTATTTTTGATACGGAAATGTATGAAGAAGAAGCGATTCTGATTGAGGAGGATGAAGATCAGTTTATCGTTTCAAATGTTGCTATAGAGCAGGGCGAAATGATCACAGAAACTTCCAATGTAGAAAATATTCTGACAGAGATAAAGCATGAAGATTCAACAGCAGAAGAGGAGAAAGAAGAAGCAGTAGTTGTTGAAGAAGACAACAGAAGAGGCAAAATAGTAGATTTTGAAACACCTCCTTCTGCAACGGAAAAAGAAAAGCCTGCGTCTGATGAAAGTTTTGAAAACCTGGAAAAATATCACCAGGACAAAAAGATAAGGTTGGCCAATATCAGAGGATTGAAAGCAGTACAAACGCTTTTTGATGATGATCATCTGGAAACACCGGAAAATTTTCAGCAAAAGCCTGTTGAAGTAAAAAAAGAAGATACGGGAAGTCTGTTGAAAACGAATGTTTCAACAGAATATATGGAAAAAGAAAAAGAGAAATCAAAACCTGAATTTAAACTGGATTTAAATGACAGGATTGCTTTTTCAAAAATGCTGTTCGGAGGAAGCCAGTCTGAACTGAATGAAGTGGTTGCAGACCTGAACGGTTTCAAAAATCTGGAAGAGGCGAAGGAATATCTGAGTGATCTTTACTATGATAGAAAATGGGAAAAGGTGGATGAATACGCTCAGAGACTATGGGTATTGGTAGAAAATAAATTTTTATAATTTTGAGCGGTATTCTTTATTTTGTTCCGACACCCGTCGGAAATTTGGAAGATATGACCTTCAGAGCAGTAAACGTACTGAAAGAGGTTGATTATATTTTATGTGAAGACACTAGAACTTCCGGAATTTTATTGAAACATTTCGAGATTTCTAAGCCTTTAAAATCTTATCATTTACATAATGAGCATCAGGCGACCGAAAAAGTGATTACAGACCTTAAAAACGGTCAGAATATTGCCCTCATTACGGATGCAGGAACTCCCGGAATTTCAGATCCGGGATATTTATTGGCAAAAGCAGGATCAGATCATAACATTGAAATGATTTGTCTTCCGGGAGCAACAGCTTTTGTACCGGCTTTGGTGGTTTCAGGACTTCCGAATAATGAATTTCTTTTTGCCGGTTTTCTACCACAAAAAAAAGGGAGACAAACCAAGCTTAAACAGCTTGCAGAAGAAAAAAAGACGATCGTTTTGTACGAAAGTCCACATAAGATAAACACTACTTTGGAACAGATTAAAGAGTTCTTTGGTGAAGAAACCAAAGTTAGTTTAAGCCGTGAAATTTCGAAAAAATTCGAAGAAACTAAAAGAGGGACAATCAATGAATTAATTGAGTTCTCCAAAACAAAAACTTTAAAAGGGGAAATTGTTCTTATTGTAAATAATGCTATTTAATTTTAATTGAAAACACTAGTTTTTGTATTGTTGTCAACTGTTTGTACAGCACAGCAAACAGATCAATACACCCAGATACTTTTATCAAAAAAACTTGGCAAGGAAGTCAAATTTTACTCAAATGGATATGGCATAGCCATCAATGCAGAATCCACAGAATATGGTATTGTAGACTCTACAGGAGTGATTACCTATACTGCTCCAGCTAAAAACGAAATATCTCATCTCTATAAAGACCGATTTGTTGTAAAAATTAAAGATAAAGATCCGAAGAAAGAGAATATGGCATTAGTGGACGAGAAAGGAAGGCTGTTAATTCCCTTCGATACCCACAAAATTAACCCTTCCTGGAGTATTAAAAGAAGACTTATCGTATCTAAAAACGGAAAAGAAGGAATTTATGACTACGAAGGAAATGAAATCATTCCTTATACTGATAAAATAAAATTTGCAGGAGACAAGCGTTTTTTTGTAAAAAAAGATAATATCTGGCAGATTTATGATTCCGAAGGAAAATTAAAAAGCGACAGAGAGTTCAAAGAAAATCTTCATTTTTATAAGAATAAGGTTTACATCCCTACAGGCGAAAAGCAAGGAGAAATCATTGATAACGATGGAGTAACATTAAATACCATATCTAACAACAATGTAGATAATATCGGGGCGTATCCTTTCTTGATCACAAAAAATCCTGCAACCAGTAAATACGGAATTATAGACACTCAGGAGAATCGTCTTGCTGATGAGATGTATGATGAAGTGTTTTTAGGAACACGGTATATTTATTTCATTAGAAATGAAAAAATAAACATCTTTTCAAAGGAAGCGAAAAAGATTTATTCTACTGATTTCGACTATGTAAAATCATTGTTTAACGATTTATTCAGTACTCAGAAAAGCCTTAAAAATCCTAAAATGGCGGTGATACGTATTGATGGAGAGATTGTTATTCCGAAGGAATATGACAATATTGAAGGAATTAAAATAGCCGGGAATAATTTTATTTACTTGATAAAAGGTAATGAGCAAAGGCTTTTGGATAAAAATTTAGAAGATGTTCTGGAACCAGGTTATCAAATTGAAAAGATTTTTCCTAATGGTTTAATTGTGAAAAAAGAAGGGGTATTCTATAAGTTTTCGGTAACGGATAAAAAATATGAGGAACTTAAAAAAGTGGCTTCCATAAAAGAAAATGGAATCTTTTATTACCCTCAAAATATGTTTCCTGCGATCGTTTGCAAGAATTATGATAATTTATACGGTATTATAGATGAAAACGGAAAAGAGATTGTTCCTTTTATTTATGATGATATCAATGCTTTTCTTCCTGATAATGAAATTGTTGTACAGAAAGAAAAAAAATATGGAGTTACCAATTATCAGAATGAACCTTTGAAAGATGTGATATATGACAGGTTTTCAGTGGATAAGGACGGTATAAAACTGACAAAAGATAAATCTACTGAATATCTGAATTTTACAGATTCTGAAACAGATAATAATCTATAATAAAGTTATTTAATCATAAAAAGACTTAAAATTTCTATAATTTGACGAGATAAAATGTATTGAATAACAAATTATAATATCTTTGCGGTCATTTAAATTTTATCTCTGTAAAATAATTACATATTAGTCTGCTTTCAAAAAATAAGACTGATAAGTTATAATAAAGAAATAATTGTCAATAAATATGAAACTATTAGAAGGAAAAGTAGCGCTAATTACGGGAGCTACAAGAGGAATCGGAAGAGGAATCGCTGAAATGTTTGCTCAACAAGGGGCAAAGGTTGCATTCACTTACGCCGGTTCTGTAGACAAAGCGAAAGAATTAGAAGAAACTTTAAGTTCTGTAACTCAAATTAAGGGGTATCAGTCGGATGCATCAGATTTTGATGCGGCCCAGACATTAGTAGATGAAGTAATGGCTGAGTTCGGACAGATTGATATTCTGATTAACAATGCAGGTATTACCAGAGACAACTTGTTGTTGAGAATGTCTAAAGATGACTGGGATACCATTATCAAAGTAAACCTGGATTCTGTTTTCAACCTTACCAAAGCAGTTATTAAGCCAATGATGAAGGCAAAGTCAGGATCTATCATCAATATGACCTCTGTAGTAGGGATCAGCGGAAATGCAGGACAGGCAAATTATGCGGCTTCTAAAGCAGGAGTAATAGGATTTACAAAATCTGTGGCGTTGGAGCTTGGTTCAAGAAACATTCGTTGCAATGCGATTGCTCCTGGATTTATTGCTACTGAAATGACGGCTGCCTTAGATGAAAAAGCCACTCAGAAATGGAATGAAGCAATTCCTATGAAAAAATTAGGAAAACCTGCAGATATTGCCAATGCTTGTGTTTTCTTAGGAAGTGAAATGTCTTCTTATATTACAGGACAAACATTAAATGTTGACGGGGGACTGTTAACTTAAAAATATCAAAAAAGACAACTTTTATGTCGCTTTTTACAAAAAAATACCTCATATGAGGTATTTTTTTGTGTTCATGATAGATTTACCTTTGTTGTAAACTAAAGCCAAAAAAACTAATATCATGAGAATCTTTTTCTTTTATTATCAGTTAGTTAGAACCAAGCGCTAATTAATAACTCTACTTTTTAAAAACATTAATTAAAAACCTGGTTTTCCTGCTCCTGAACTCGTATGAAAGTTGTTCTTTTAGACAGTTCCTTTAAAGTAGATGCACCTACATAAGTGCAAGTAGAGCGGACTCCTCCCAAAATATCTTTTACCGTTTCCGAAACAGGTCCTTTATAAGCCACTTTTACGGTTTTTCCTTCCGAAGCTCTATATTCTGCAACACCTCCCGAATGTTTGTCCATGGCAGTTTTAGAACTCATTCCGTAAAATAACCTGTATTTTTTACCGTTTTCTTCTACGATTTCACCGCCACTTTCATCATGACCGGCAAACATTCCTCCTAGCATGACAAAATCTGCTCCTCCACCAAATGCTTTGGCAACATCTCCCGGAACTTTACAGCCGCCATCTGCAATGATATGACCTTTCAGACCATGTGCTGCGTCTGCACATTCAATAATGGCTGAAAGCTGAGGATAACCGACTCCTGTTTTTACGCGCGTCGTACATACAGAACCGGGACCGATCCCTACTTTTATAATATCTGCACCGGCTAATAACAGTTCTTCCACCATTTCTCCGGTTACCACATTTCCGGCGATAATAATCTTATCAGGAAAATTTGCCCTTGCTTTCTTCACAAATTCCACAAAATGCTCAGAATACCCATTGGCTACATCTATGCAGAGAAACTCGATTTTTGGGTGCTTTTCGAGGATTATTTTTATTTTTTCTTCATCGGCTTTTCCAGTTCCTGTACTTAGCGCGATATACTGATAGATTTCTTCAGACTGGCTATTCAGAAAATAGGACCATTCTTCAGAAGTGTAGTGTTTATGAATGGCAGTAATGATCTTTTCTTTTGCCAGTTCCACAGCCATTTCAAAAGTTCCCACCGTATCCATATTGGCAGCAATGATGGGTGTGCCTTTCCATTTCTTGTTAGTATGTCTGAAGGTAAACTCTCTTTCTAAATCAACTTCTGAACGGGATTTTAAGGTAGAACGTTTCGGACGGAACATTACATCTTTAAAACCCAGTTTTATATCATATTCTATTCTCATAATTTGGAAAATTATTTTACTTAAATTTAGGAAAAAGATTGATTTGAAATTTGATTTAGAAAGATTTTATAAATAATTTATGAGTTAATTTTCTTTTGTCTTGAAACAAAAGAAACAAAAGTTCAAGACTTGGAAACTTCCGCTAAAAATTAATTCTGTTCTCTAAAAATTCTAAAACTCGCGCGAATTCAGTATTTGTTCTTCGGTTCAAATGTTGTCTCACGCTCAAACAGTAGAATTTTTTAACGTTCACAGAATTAATTTTCTTAACACCCCATTTTCTTAAGTAATTTTCGCGTCAAGATTTACAGAATTATCTGTGAAGATTTGTGAAAATCTGTGGGAAATAAAATAAAAATCGACAATAGAAAAAGCATTAAAGTTTTAGTTAAAAACAATATTTTTGAAACCATGGATTTTCCTGTTACATTTCACATTTTCGGTAAAACGATTCTTGCGCATCCTGTGTTTGAAACATTGGGCATTTTTATCGGAATGCGGTTTTACTTCTATTTGAAGCGAAAATCTAAAGAAAAAGTATCGTTCAATACTTCTGCGGCAGTACTTATTGGTGCAACGGCAGGAGCTTTATTGGGGTCAAAACTGATAGGAAACCTTGAAAATCCCTATAAACTTTTCGAACATTTTGATGTTAAAACATTCTGGACCAATAATACGATTGTGGGCGGACTCGCTTTTGGCTTAATTGGGGTAGAGTTGGCCAAGAAAATTGTGGGACATAAAGAAAGTACGGGAGATTTAATTGTTTTTCCTTTGATGTTAGCCATGATTATCGGAAGAATAGGCTGTTTTCTAACCGGAATTCATGAAGAAACTTACGGATTACCGACAGATTCTATTTTCGGAATGCATCTTGGAGATTCCTATCTGAGACATCCTGTTGCATTATATGAAATTGCTTTTTTAATTGTTCTTTGGATAGTTTTAAAAGTAATTCAGAGAAAAGAAAAATATCCTTCAGGTTTTGTTTTTCAACTGTTTATGCTGAGTTATTTCACGTTCAGGTTGTTGCTGGATTTTATTAAACCAAGGTTAGAACTTATCGGAAATTTGGGAACTATTCAGTTGGTGTGCATAAGTGTAATTATTTATTATATTTTTAAAATCAGAAAAACAAAAACCGTAATTTCACATTAAAATTCACAATATGAAAATCTTAACAATACTGGAGGTTGGTGGTTTGGGCGGTCTGGTTGCAATGATTATTGGTATTATAATTCTTGTGGCGCTCTTTATTTCGTTTATTATCACAACTTTTGTGAAGCTGATTTATGAATCAAAGGACGACAGAAAATTTTCAAAAAAACAATATTGGCAAACCATGTTGATTTGTCTGCTTCTTTGTGGTTTGGTGAGTGGTGCAATTTGTGGTGGTGGACTTTAATTCAATATTATGCCAGTAAGAAACTATACCTATTACGATTATACAATCAGTCTTTGTCCTGAATGCCTGAAAAGAGTAGGCGCAAAGATTATCATTGAGGATGAAGCGGTTTTCATGACGAAAAGATGTCCTGATCACGGATTTTTCAAAACTAAAATTGCTTCCGATGTTCACTATTACAAGAACATCAGAAACTACAATAAAGCCTCTGAAATGCCCATACATTTCGGAACAGATGTAGAATACGGATGTCCTTATGATTGCGGTTTGTGTGTAGATCATGAGCAACACAGCTGTCTTTCTATTGTGGAAGTGACAGATCGGTGTAATCTCACTTGTCCGACCTGTTATGCCATGTCATCACCGCATTATGGAAACCACAGAAGCCTTGAAGAGATTGAAGCGATGTTTGATATCATCGTAAAAAATGAAGGTGAACCCGACGTTGTTCAAATCAGTGGAGGCGAGCCGACCATTCATCCGGAATTCTTCAAAATCATGGATATTGCCAAATCAAAACCCATTAAACATTTGATGCTCAATACCAATGGTGTCCGAATTGCCAATGACCCGGGTTTTGCAGAAAAACTGGCTACCTATGCTCCTGAATTTGAAATTTATCTTCAATTTGATTCTTTTAAGCCCGAAGTTCTACAGGATTTTAGAGGAAAAGATTTGACTGATGTTCGAATGAAGGCTTTGGAAAAGTTAAATGCTTTAAATCTCTCTACAACGCTTGTAATCGTTCTTCAGAAAGATAAAAATATAGACGAAATTGGTAAGATCATTGAGT
This sequence comes from Chryseobacterium sp. Y16C, assembly GCF_022488405.1. Lineage (NCBI taxonomy): Bacteria > Pseudomonadati > Bacteroidota > Flavobacteriia > Flavobacteriales > Weeksellaceae > Chryseobacterium > Chryseobacterium sp. Y16C. The sequence goes on along the minus strand of NZ_CP092711.1, from coordinate 3,267,947 downwards.
TTGCTTTAAAACAGAAATGCGTCCGCGGAATTACTTTCCAGCCTGTTGAAATTGCAGGAAGAAACAGGGAGGATTCTGCTCATGAAAAAATTACATTGACGGAGGTAAGGCATGAGATTCTGAACCAGTTTCCTTTACTGAATTCGGACGATATTATTCCCGTTCCCTGTAATCCGGATGCTTTGGCAATGGGATATATTTTAAAACTGGAAGGTGAAACCATTCCTTTAACGAGATACATCAATCCTGCTGATTTACTGAATAATGAAACTAGAAATACTATTGTCTACGAACAGGATACCGGATTGCAGATGCAGCTTTTAGACATCTTCAGTACCGGAATCTCCGTAGATAAAGTGCAGCCTAAAGTAAATCAGTTATTGTGTTGTCTTCCTGAGGTTTCCGCCCCGAATCTGGATTATGATAATCTGTTCAGAATTATTATTATGAATTTTATGGATGCTCATGACTTTGATGTTCGAGCAGTAAAGAAATCCTGCGTCCATATTGTAAACAAAGATTTAAAATTAATTCCTTTTGAAACGATGAACCTTTTCTACAGGGATGATAAAAGCAAATATTTGGAGGAATTGAGAAAAGAGGATAGGGTTTTATTTTAAATTTCCCACAGATTTCTCAGATTTACACAGATTATGTTAACGACCTGGGAAAATGGAGCGTTAAGAAAATTAATTCTGTGAACGTTAAAAAAATTCTACTGTTTGAGCGCGAGACAAATATTGAATTAGAGAGAATCAATTTTCAATTCGTGCGAGTTTTAGAATTTTTAGAGAACAGAATTAATTTTTAGCGGAAGTTTCGAAGTCTTGAATTTTTCGTTCTTTTGTTTCAAGACAAAAGGACATAAAAAACAAAAAATAAGGCGTAAATAATTTTACGCCTTTATATTTTAATCAAAATTCATTACTTCGCTCAGCGTATTCATATACTCGTAAGCGGTTAAATCAAATTTTACCGGAACAATAGAAATATATCCGTTGGCAAGAGCTGTTTCATCAGCATCAGAGGACTCATCCATATTGTTGAAATATCCTGTTAACCAGTAATATTTTTTACCGTGCGGATTTACCCTTTCATCAAAACTTTCTTCCCATTTTGCGTGGGCCTGTTTGCAGACTTTTACGCCTTTTATTTCTTCTTTTAAGAGCTTCGGGATGTTTACATTTAAAACAATTCCTTTTGGCATTGGGTTTTCCAGTGTTTTTCTGACGATATTCTGAATATATTCTTTTGCCTGCATGAAATCAGCTTCCCAACTGAAATCCAGTAAAGAAAATCCTATTGCAGGAAGATTCTCTACACCCGCTTCCACAGCTGCAGACATCGTCCCGGAATAGATAACATTGATTGAAGAGTTAGCACCATGATTAATTCCTGAAACAACAATATCCGGTCTTCTCGGTAAGATTTTATCAAGAGCCATTTTTACGCAGTCTACAGGAGTTCCGCTGCATGAAAAATCCTTTTGAGGACCATCCAGATGTACTTCTTCGTAACTTAGGGTAGAATTGATAGTGATAGCGTGACCTTTACCGCTTTGTGGAGAATTGGGAGCTACAACAACGACTTCTCCGATTTCGTTCATAAAGCTTACAAGATTTCTGATACCAGGTGCTGTAATTCCATCATCATTAGTAACCAGAATAAGTGGTCTTTCCATATTAAAAAAATAATTTTAACAAATATACAACCTAAAATACATAATTCATGATAATTTTAAATGAAGTACTGAAGGGCTAATTCTGGATGAAATATTTTTGAATAATCTAAAAAGAGAGAAATATTTTGACTATTTAAGCGTTTTGTATTGCAGTAATACAAGATTATTGTAACAATCCATGTAATTTAAAAACTAATCAGAAAATAAGTATAAATACATACTCACAAAAAATAAACTAATGCAAATATCCTTTTTAAAGGCAGCTACTTCGGCGGCGGCAATTTGTTTTTGTACGGTTGCTTTTGCTCAGCAGCAATATTCGGTAAGCGGAACTATAAAAGATAAGAAAAACGGAGAACTGCTTATTGGAGTGACTGTAAAAGTAGCAGAAAATCCCAATATTTCTGTTGTAGCTAACGAATATGGCTTTTATTCTCTTTCTCTTCCCAAAGGAACTTATCATTTATTGATTTCGAATCCCGGTTTTAAAGATTTTCAGCAAAGTATTTCTGTAGAAGATAATATAAAACAGGATATTGAGCTGGTTGCCGGAGAAGAAGAAAGAGTAAAAACCATTGATGAAGTTGTTATTTCTGGGATTAAAAAAGATAAAAACCTGAGTTCTGCCCAGATGGGAACTGAAACTTTAAGCATTAAAAACATTGAAAAACTTCCGGTATTGTTTGGAGAAAAAGATGTGATGAAAACAATACAGCTTTTACCCGGGATTAAAAGTAACGGAGAAGGAAGCAGCGGATTCAGCGTGAGAGGAGGTGCTACGGATCAGAATCTTATTTTGCTTGATGAGGCTGCGGTATATAACGCTTCCCATTTATTGGGTTTTTTCAGTACCTTCAACAGTGATGCCCTGAAAGATGTGAGCATCATTAAAGGAAATAGCCCTGCACAGTATGGAGGAAGGCTGTCCTCAGTTTTGGATGTCAAAATGAAAGATGGAAACAATAAAGAATATAATGTAAACGGAGGAATCGGATTGATCAGTAGCAGATTGAGTGTTGAAGGACCAATTCAAAAAGAAAAATCATCTTTTATTGTTTCAGGAAGAAGAACCTATGCCGATTTATTTCTAAAAACTACGGATGATTATAAAGACAGTAAATTGTATTTTTATGATTTGAATTTAAAAGCCAATTATCAGATCAATGAAAACAACAGGTTGTATTTATCCGGATATTTTGGAAGAGATGTACTGGGGTTAGGTGATACTTTTTCTACGGATTGGGGCAATACAACGGCTACTTTAAGATGGAACAGCATTATCAGCAGTAAATTATTTTCCAATACTTCGTTGATTTACAGTAACTACAGTTATAATGTTAGCTTAAGCAGTAATAACAATACTTTCGGACTAGACTCTCAAATTGAGGACTGGAATCTGAAACAGGATTTTTCATGGTTTGCAGGAAATAAACATTCAGTGAAATTTGGTTTACAGTCTATTTATCATACCATTACACCAAGCAGTGCTTCCGGAACCAGCGTGAGCAGTTTTCCGAGAAATCCGCGATATTCATGGGAAAACGCACTATATATCAACGATGATTTTAAAGCAACCGAAAAATTAACGATTAATTACGGAGCGAGGCTTTCAATGTTCAGCGTTTTAGGAGGCGATACTTTTAATACTTATCAAAATGGAGTTCTTACTGATTCTGAATTTTTGGAAAAAGGAAAATTTGGAAAAACTTACGTGAATCTTGAACCGAGAATTACTGCCAATTACAGAATTAATGAGGTCAGCAGCGTAAAAGGAGGATATTCCAGAAATACTCAAAACCTTCATTTATTAAGCAACAGTGGAAGCGGAAATCCTACCGACCAGTGGATCGGAAGCAGCTACACCGTAAAGCCGGAAATTGCAGATCAGGTCAGCGTAGGCTATAGCCGAAATTTCAACAATAATAATTATGAAGTAAATGCCGAGGTTTATTATAAATCCATGCAAAATCAGATCGATTATAAAAACGGAGCTCAGATTTCATTTGATACGGCAGCAGATGTAGAAAGTGAGCTGTTGTTCGGAAAAGGGAGAGCTTATGGATTAGAATTAATAGCTAAAAAGAAAAGCGGAAAATTAACGGGCTGGATTTCCTACACTTTGTCAAAAACAGAAAGAAAGATTAACGGGATCAATAATGATGACTGGTATAATGCAAGACAGGATAAGACCCATGATCTTTCGGTGGTTGCAACCTATCAGCTGAATCCGAAATGGTCTTTTTCAGGATTATTTTTATACAGCACAGGAAATGCAGTGACTTTCCCGACCGGAAAATACGAACTGAACGGACAGACTGTTTTCCAATACAGCAGCAGAAATGCCGACAGAATGCCGGCTTACCACAGAATGGACCTGAGTGCAACATATGAACCGAGTGCAGGATCTAATAAGCGTTTCAAAGGTTCTTGGTCTTTTGGAATTTATAATGTTTATGGACGGGAAAATGCTTATACTATCAATTTCGAAGACAATCCGGATAAACCAGGAACGACCCGTGCTATGCAGACATCATTGTTCCGTTGGGTACCCAATATCACGTATAATTTCAAATTTTAATTCATGAAAAATATATTTTTAATCATATTGTCACTTTCTTTAGTAATTTCTTGTGAAAAGGAAATTGATCTTAATTTGGAGGATCAAAGCGGGCAAATCGTGATCGAAGGAAATGTAACCGATCTGGCAGGTCCGTATTTTGTGAAAATTACAAAGTCAGTGGCTTTTACGGAAGCCAATCAGTATCCTGCAGTGGAAAATGCACAGGTTGTTTTAAGTGATAATACCGGACAGACTGAAACGTTACAGTACGCAGGAAATGGAACCTATAAAACTTCTAATTTTGTAGGACATTCCGGAAGAACATATACTTTAAAAATAAATGCCGAAGGAAAACAATACTCAGCACAAAGTATAATGCCTGAAGCAGTTTCATTTGATGGTCTGGAACAGGACTCTTTCAAGGTGGGAGGTGAAACAAGTTATACACTTTTACCTCTCTTTACCGATCCGTCTCCACTTGGAAACCGTTATCTTTTTGTTTATACGGTAAATAATAATCCAAAAAAATTCTTTTCGGAGTTTTCTGATAATGTAAATAATGGAATGCCAAATCAAAGACCTTTGATTCTTCCTAACGATGATGCCAATGCAGATGATATAAAAGTGGTTGTAGGTGATATGATTCATGTTGAAATGCAGTGTATAGACGATCCTGTGTATACTTTTTATTCTGCACTTCTTCAGCTTTCCGGTGGTGGACCCGGAGGAGGAGTTACACCGGCAAATCCTCCAAGTAATATCACAAACGGAGCATTAGGCTATTTTTCAGCCCATACAGTGAGAACAAAAAGTATTGTGATCCAATAAATAATGGCGATATATCTTTATTATTCAAAATAATTTTATTGGAAAGCAGGGTATGAAAGTCTAAAATAATAACTATTTTAACAAAAAAAACTAAAAGTATTCGATATTTATAAATAAGGTGCTAAATTTGATAGTTTGTAACAGAAAATTATTTGTTACTACTAATCATTCTACTATTTATAAAAAATTAATAAAAACAGACAGTTTATGTGGAAAAATTTTAAGCTGAATAAATTTTTACTACTAATTCCATTGACAAGTCTAATGTTTTGCTTCAATTCGCCTAAAAATGATGATGAGAAAATGCAGACGATAATGGTGAGTGTAAAAAACACCCTATCTTACTTACATTACAGCCCGAAACCCATTAATGATGCTTATTCCAAAGATGTGTACAAGCATTATTTTGAGATGATCGATCCTGCGAAAAGATACTTTTTGCAGTCGGATATGGACGAGTTTAGTAAGCATGAAACTAAATTGGACGATTATCTTAATCAGGGAGATTTAACGTTTTATAAACTGACGGTTGACAGATTGTACCAAAGAGTAGATGAGATCGACAAGATCACTCAGGATATTTTCAGCAAACCAATCAATCTTGAAGAAGACGAAACGCTTACTCTTGAGCCAAAATTAAAAAAAGTACCAGCTAATAAGCAGGAACAGTATAATGAATGGAAAAAATTCATCAAATACAACATCCTTCAGGAAGTTGAGTCGATGAACAGCAAAGAAGAAGCTCAGAAAGAGAAAAAAGATTCTGTTCAGAAATACAATTTAAAAGATACCATCAAATACAAGCCTCTTTCTCCGGAAATGAAAATAAAGCAGGCTACAGATGAGGTAAAAGATCTTGTGAAAGAAACCTTTACGAGATTCAAGAAGAGAAAGAAAATGGACTGGTTCTCGGTATACATGAATGCTTATACAGAAGTTTTTGATCCGCATACCAACTATTATTCTCCAAAAGATAAAGAAGATTTTGATACCAATTTTACAGGAAAAGTAATTGGAATCGGAGCGATTATCCAGGAGAAAAAAGGAAATCTTTATTTAGGTGCTCTTACCATTGGAGCTCCGGCCTGGAAATCAAAGCAGCTTTCGGAAGGAGATAAAATCTTAAAAGTAAAATCAAAGCCGAAGGAAGATGCTGTAAATGTGGTAGGAATGCTTTCTGATGAAGCGGTAAGACTGATCAGAGGGGAAAAAGGAACTCCGGTTACTTTAACGGTTCAGAAAAAAGACGGAACGATAAAAGATGTGACCATGATCCGTGAGGAAGTGGCGATAGAGGACACTTTTGCAAGAAGTATCGTGGTAAATGCTCCGAACGGTAAAAAGTACGGTTTCATCAACTTGCCAAGTTTCAATGCTGATTTTGAAAACGATAAAGGAAGAAATGCTTCTGACGATATCAAAAATGAAATTATTAAACTTAAACAGCAAAACATCGAAGGAATTGTTTTAGATTTAAGAAATAACGGGGGAGGATCTTTAACAGAGGTAGGAGATATTATGGGATTGTTTATGAATGCAGGACCATATGTTCAGGTAAAAGACGGAAACGGGAAAATCCAGACGCTGAAAAATAAAAATGAATCACCAATCTGGACAGGATCATTAGTGATCATGCAGAACGAACTTTCTGCTTCAGCTTCAGAAATTCTTGCGGGAGTAATGCAGGATAACGGAAGAGCTTTAGTGATCGGATCTCCACAGTCATTCGGAAAAGGAACCGTTCAGACTTTTGTAGACCTGAACAGATTCTTAAATACAGAAGACGATTTCGGATCTTTAAAACTGACGATTCAGAAGTTCTACAGAATTACTGGGGAATCAACGCAAAGAAAAGGTGTGGTTTCTGATATTCAGATGAAAGACTTCTTTACCTATGCTGAGATAGGAGAGAGATATGATGATTATGCTTTAGCTTGGGATAAAATTCCTGCTACGAAATTCGAAAAGCTGAACTATTTTGATATTCAGGCTTTAGAAAAAGCAAGTGCAGCAAGAATGGCAAAAAATTCAAATTATCAGTTGCTGATTGAATCTGCACAATGGAGAGAGAAACTGGATAAAGAAGAAACGATTACATTGAATATCAATAAATTCAACGAGCTGATGAAGCAGAGAAAAGCCCAGATCGAGAAATTCAAAGTACTTACCAAATTCGATAACGGACTTAAATTTACAATGTTCCCTGCAGAACTTGAAAGAGAGAAAAAAGATGAAGCCTTCAAGAAGAAATCTGAACTATGGGTGAAGAACCTTAGAAAAGATACTTACCTTCAGGAAGCGATGAATATTCTCGCAGATATGACTACAAAACAATAAAAAAAATAACCGCTAAGAAATTAGCGGTTATTTTTTTACTTATTATAGGCAATTATTTAATCTCTACGCATCCCACTCTTCCTCCCGCATTCCCTGTAGGCTGGGTATGGAAATCGTCGGCTGCAGCATGGATGATAAGACCTTTACCAATGATATTTTTAGATTCATCAGTACATCCTAAACACCATTTATCAGTTTTGAAAGTAAGCGTTGCCACTCCGTCCTGATTAGCGGTCAAATTTCCGATATCTCCCATGTGGAAATGCTCAGCTCCCCATTTACCGTGATCGTTCTTTGAAGGGTTCCAATGTCCTCCTGTAGAAGTTCCGTCAGCTGCAGAGCAGTCTCCTTTCTCATGAATGTGTACAGCGTGTATTCCAGGAGTAAGATTTTTTACATCCAGTTTCATAACCACTTCATTTTTTTTCTGGGTAAACTTTGCAGTCCCGTCGGTTTGTGTTCCACTTTTGGGGTTTATAGTGTACGTTTTTGTAGTACAGCAAGAAGCTGCCAAAAATGCACTCCCCAGCAATAATGACATTGTTTGTATTTTCATTGTAAATGATTTTTCTATAAAATTAAAAAAGATTTCCCGAAACACTTTATGGCTTTCATTCTTTTTTTACAACCAGCAATAAATGACAAATAATTTTCACCCGATCTTGGTACCTTTGCCGGAAACACTTTGACGTGGAAGAATACAAAAAAAGAATCGTAAAAACCATTCAATTCATTGATAATAATCTTGATACAGAGCTTTCCTTAGAAAAAGTTGCAGAGATTGCAGCGTATTCCCCGTTTCATTTTCATAGGATTTTCCGGATGATCACAGACGAAACAGTTCAGAATTATATTACCCGGAAAAGAACTGAAAAAAGCGCTTTTTATTTAGCTTTAAGAAAGAATTTGACTGTAAAGGATATTTATCATCAGTTCGGTTTTTCCAATCATTCGGCATTTAATAAAACCTTCAAAAAATATTACGGAAAATCGCCCTCGGAATTTCGTAAAACGGCACCTGAAAATTTTCATAAGATCCAGAATAAAGAAAGCAAGAACGGACAAATTGATACGGTTTTCGACCAATACATTTGCAATATCGAAAACCTATTAAATTGGAGAAATATGAATTTAAAAATTAAAGTAACCGAACTTCAGGAAATGAATTTGGCAGCTGTAATGAGTCTGGGAATTGCTAATGTTGAGCCTTCTTACAATATTCTGGTTGATTGGGCAAAGAAGAAAAAGCTATTCCCAAAAGATAATGTAAAAATGCTTTCCGTTTACCACGACAGTTTTAAAGTCACGCCACCGGATAAAGTAAGAATTCATGCCTGTATGCTGTTGGATGAACCTTTAAAGAAGCAGGAAGGTGAAGTTTTCCCGGAAACGATTGAAGCCGGAAAATTCATCATCGGGAGTGGTGAGGTTACCTTACATGACTTCGAGCAATGTTGGGTTTCTCTCTTTTTATGGATGAAAGAAAACAATTATGCCGTTCGGAAAGTCTTCCCTTTCGAAATTTATCACACCAATTTCAAAGAACATCCCGAAGGAAAAATGCTTGTAGATTTTTGTATTCCTATTCATTAAAATGAGGCATTCGTAAAGTAAATAGTTATAAAATTCCCCTCCTTTGGAGGGGTGTCGAAAATTCGAAAGAATTTTTGACGGGGTGGTTAAAATTTACCACATTAGATTTGTCATTCTGAAAGAAGCAAAGCGTATTGAAGAATCTATAAAGAACAAAATAGAGATTCTTCCTTCGTCAGAAGGACAAAATACTCATTCACTTCCTTGAACAAAAATTGTTCAAAAATCAAAAAAATATCTGCGTTAAACCCAAAATTACCACTCAGAATCAAAAACCAACCATTCAGCAACAAAAATTTATAGACTTCAAAAATTCATCCTACTTTTGAATCGAAATAAAAACAGCTATGAAAACAAAATTATCATTTCTCGCCTTTTTTTTATCACTTACTTTAAGTTTTGCCCAAACCAGAATCTCAGGAAAAGTGAGCTTTAAAAATAAAGGAATTAATGAGGTGAATGTTACTTTAAAAGATACTTATGACGGAGCAACAACCGATGCGGAAGGAAATTTTTCTTTCGAAACCTCAGAAAAAGGAGATCATGTGCTGAGTTTTACCCATCCTAAATATATCGAAGTCAATAAAAATATTGAGATCGGTGATCAGAATGTCGTAGTGAATGCGGAATTAAAAGAGCAGATCAACGAAATAGATGCTGTTGTTGTTTCTGCAGGGTCCATTGAAGCAAGCGATAAAAAAAGAGCAACAGCACTTTTAACTCCTATAGATATTTATACTACTGCAGGAGCAGACGGACAGATTTCTTCAGCGTTGAATTATCTTCCGGGTGTTCAGAAAGTAGGAGAGTCGGAAGGACTGTTTATTCGTGGAGGAACCGGAACCGAGTCTAAGATTTTTATGGACGGAAGTTTGATCAATAATTATTTCTCCAATTCAATTCCGGGAATTGCAGGGAGAGATCAGTTTAATACTTCTCTTTTTAAAGGAAATGTATTTTCAAGCGGAGGCTATTCTGCGTTGTACGGGCAGGCTCTTTCCGGAGCATTGATGCTTGAAAGTGTGGATCTTCCGGATCAAAGCTCTTATGACTTCGGAATTTCACCCATCTTTTTAAACGCGGGTTTCCAAAAATTAGATGATAAAAAGACCTATTCTTACGGAGCAAGTGCAGGATATTCTTTATTAAGTTTAATGCAGAAGGTCTTTGATTTTAACACTGATTTTATAGATGCTCCGCAAGGTTTCAACGGAGATGCCAATTTTAGAATCAAAACCAAATCCGGCGGACTTTTCAAATATTACGGGATGTATAATACCAATAAAATGGGGGTGAAAACGGAAAGCCTTGAACCTGAATATGATTTCGCCTTGGTTCGTTTAAAAGGAAAAAATACCTATCATAATTTATCTTTTAGACAAAAATTCGGAAAATATCTTCTGAATGTGGGAACTTCCTATTCTTACAACAGATCAGACCTTAATTTCTCCACCGAAACAAATACTCTTGAATCTGAAAAAACGGAGCTTCTGAATGATGGAAATTACATTAACCTTAAAGCCGTTTTAGAAAAAAAAATCAATAAAATAAGTGCACTGAGAGGAGGTTTTGAGCTGAATAATGCCAGTGAACAATTAAATTTTCAGGACATTCAAAAAAATTATAAAGATCTGATCTCGGCAGCTTTTATGGAAACAGATTTTGGTTTCAGCAATCAGTTTTCTGCAAAAATCGGACTAAGAGGAGAATATTCTTCTTTCCTGGGCAAAGCCAACATAGCGCCACGTTTTGCGTTAGCTTACCGTTTAGCAAAAGATTGGACTACTTCTCTGGCTTATGGATTATTTTACCAGAATCCGGAAAGCAAATACATCAATTCACCTTCAAACCTTGATTTTCAGCAGTCTCAGCATTATATTTTCCAGATTCAGAGAGCATCTGAAGGAAGAAGCTTAAGACTGGAAGCTTTTTACAAAAAATATGATGAATTGGTCAAAGTGAAGAATATAGGAGAAATAAATGGACAATATCAACCTGTTCAGACTGCTGTAAACAATGACGGATATGGTTTTGCAAAAGGATTGGAGCTTTTCTGGAGAGACAAAAAAACATTCAAAAATATTGACTATTGGATAAGCTATTCTTATCTGGATTCAAAAAGAGATTTTATGAATTATCCGATGAGTTTAAAACCCAATTTTGCATCAGAACATACTCTTTCCGTGGTAGCAAAAAGATTTTTTCCTGAACTGAAATTCGGAACCAATCTTTCTTACAGCTACTCCAAAGGAAGACCCTATTATGATATTGCTACAAAAACAGTAAATGGTGAAGAAGTGAACTTTATAAGAAATGAAGGCAGATTAAAAGATTACAGTGCCCTGAATTTCAGCTTTAATTATCTTCCGAACCTTGGAAAAAAAGATTCAAAAGCCTTTACCGTTCTTGTATTGAGTGTTTCCAATATATTGGGATCAAAAAATATCTATGGCTATAACTTTTCCCGAAACGGAAATCAAAGCTCTGCTATAGTTCCTCCGGTAAATACATTTGTTTTTGTGGGCGCATTCATTAGCTTTGGAGTAGACAGAACACAAGATGCCATTAACAATAATCTATAAAAAACAACTACATTTAAATAAAAATAATCTTCAAAAAATTTAGAAACTATGAAAAAATACATTTTAACTGCTGCTTTAAGCTGTGTTAGCTTAATCACTTTTGCTCAGGCAGGTTATGAGAAAATTATGACAGAAAAAATCGCTAAGATCGAAACCTGCAAATCTGCAGAAGACTTTCAGAACCTTGCGAATGATTTCCAGCGAATCGGAGATAAAGAAAAAGGAAAATGGCTTCCCAATTATTATACCGCATTTTCGTATATTCAAAAAGGAAGAGTATTGATGAGAGAAGGTAAAATGGAAAGTCTTGATGAGGTGGCAGATCAGGCACAAAAATATATAGATGCTGCGGAAAGCACGGAAAAAAATAATTCTGAAATCCATTTGCTGCAAAAAATGGTCTTTTCTCTGAAAATGATGGTCAATCCGCAACAAAGGTATATGACTTACGGAACGCAGGCTGCAAACGAATTGAAAAAAGCAGAAGATTTTGATCCTGCCAATCCAAGAGTGGCTTTAATAAAAGCAGAAGATGTATATTTCACTCCGGAGCAATATGGCGGGAGTAAAGCTAAAGGGCTGGAGCTTTTTAAAGTATCTTTAGAAAAATTTAATGCTTATAAGCCAAAAACGACCTTGGATCCTAATTGGGGAAAATCTGAGGCAGAATATTTTCTGAGTATGGGAGATAAAAAATAGTACTTTGGTCTTCCTTTCCGGAGGGCCAAATTTTATATATCACTGATTTGAAATCAGGTAATTTTTAAATATGAAACGTAAAAATATCATAACGTTATTCTGGATATCATTGGCAACTTCAATGTTTTTCTTCTTTGTATTTACAGACGAGAGAAATATTGAAAACTTTGTTCTTACCATTCTTATTTCCTTTATCTATTCATTCGTTTTAGGTTTCGGAAACTGGGCAATTAATGACTTTCTCAATAAAAAGTTTCCCTGGTCTGAAGCGACTACAAAAAGAGCGGTTATAAGTATTATTTCAATCCTGATTGCCAATATTATCCTGGTGTATTTCTGCAATTACCTGAATTTTGTGGTTATTCAAAAAGCGGCTACGGCCAAGGAATATTTTTCTGGAAAATATAATTTCATCAACTGGTTTACCATCAATATAGCATTATTGATTTCAGCTTTTCTCCATGCCAAAAGTTTTATGGAGGAACTGAAAAAGACCTCAAAAAAAGAAGTCGTAGAACAGAAACTGATTGCCCGGTCTGCCAATGCGCAGTTTGAAAGTCTTAAAAACCAATTGGACCCGCATTTTTTATTTAATTCCCTGAATGTACTAAGTTCTTTAATTGATGAAAACCCGAAGCAGGCACAGAAATTTACCGCTTCCATGTCAAAAATCTACCGATATGTTCTGGAGCAGAAGGACAAGGAATTAGTAACGGTAGAAGATGAAATTGAGTTTGCGAAAACTTATTGTGAGCTTCTAAAAACAAGATTTGAGGACAGCGTAGACTTTGAATTTAATATTAATACTGAAGATTTAAGACAGTTTGTGGTTCCGCTTTCTCTACAGCTGTTGTTGGAAAACTGCATCAAGCATAATTTTGCCACTTCTTCAAAGCCGTTGATTATAAAAGTCTTTTCTGAAAACGATACGCTTTGTATCGAAAACAACCTTCAGGTAAGAGAACAGATGAAAGAAAGCGCAGGAATCGGATTGGCTAATATTGTTCAGCGGTATTCTTTGTTGACGAAGCGAAATGTTTTTATTGAAAAATCAGATGATTACTTTAAAGTAAAACTTCCGATGCTTTTAAGTAAACCTAATGTAGTCAGTGAAAAAAATGAATCTGAAGATAAGGCCTATGAAAAAGCACAAAAAAGAGTGAAAGAGATTAAAAGTTTCTATAGTAACCTTTTCTCATATATCATAGTAATTACATTCTTAGTAATTCTTAACCTTATTACTTCTCCTAAACGTTTATGGTTTTACTGGCCGATGTTAGGATGGGGAATAGGGATTGCTGCTCATGCAATAAGTGTTTTCTCAATCGGTAGAACCTGGGAAGAGAAAAAAATACGGGAAATATTAGAAAAAGACCAACATAAAAACAGATAAAGATGGCTCATATAGACGAAAACGATATTCGCTACAAAGAAGCGGAGAAACGTGTAAAAAAGATCAAAGGATTTTATATCCATTTGATGGTATACTGTTTTACAAATTTGCTGGTTATCGCCCTTCAGTTTTTTGATACTGATGATAAGGAACAATGGAGCTGGAAAATGCTTCAGTTACCGTTGTTTTGGGGGATTGGTCTTGCCGCGCACGGATTAAGCGTTTTTTTACCGCCTTTTGTGCTTGGCAAAAGTTGGGAAGAGAAAAAAATAAAAGAACTCATGAATAAAGAAAAATAACATGAAAGAGCTTACGGTCATATTTTATATTTCGATGGCAATTTGGTTTCTAAGTGAGTTGTACTACAAAAAAGTATTTACATCCACCCAAAACGCTAAGAAGAAAGATAAATCGACATTAAATGTTTTATGGATCGTTATTATTCCGTCGATATCTCTTGCCATATTCATTTCAGACGTGTCGAGATTTCCAATCAGTAAGGGAGAATGGATCTATTTTCTCGGTGAAAGTTGTATTGCGATCGGAATTCTTTTCAGATGGATCATTATCAGATCTTTAGGTAAGTATTTTACGGTAGATGTGAGCATCAGAGAAGATCATCAGATTAAAAAAGAAGGATTTTATAAGTACATGAGACACCCTTCATATACCTTTGCACTGCTTACTTTTGTAGGCTTAGGTTTATTTCTGAATAATTGGGTTTCATTTGCCGTAGCTTTTATTCCTCCGTTTCTGGCGTTCAATTACAGGATTAAAGTAGAAGAGCAGGCTCTGATTGAGCAGTTTGGAGATGAATATATTCAATACAAAAAACAAACAAGAAGGCTGATTCCCTTTATTTATTAAGATAAATAAGCCATAAATAGTCATAACTGAAATCCCGATTCTCCGTTGAGTCGGGATTTTTACAATTCAGGAACCATTTTCTACGGTTCGGTAAGATAAAATTGATTTGAGGCGGTTGGCAGACCTACATTTGTATCAACAAAAACAAACAGTTAAACATTTAAAAATTATAATTATGGAAAATTTATCTTATCAAAAAGAAGTGTTGGCTTACGAAAAAGCATCAAAAAGAGTAAAAGACCTTAAAAGTTTCTACGGAAATCTCAGCTCTTATTGTCTTGTAATTCCTTTCTTATTTGTTTTAAACATCATTACGTCTCCTGAACATTTATGGTTTTACTGGCCGATGTTAGGTTGGGGAATCGGAGTTTTAGCTCATGCGGTAAACACTTTCGGAATCGGTAAAGACTGGGAAGAAAGAAAAATAAAACAACTGATGGAAGAAGAAAAAAGCAGAACAAAATCACTTTAATTAAAAAATAATAACCTTTTAAAAATGAATACTATGAACTACAATCAGGCACAACAGAGAGTACAGGATTTAAAAAGATTCTACAAAAACATTTTATGGTTCGGAATCGTTGCTTTTATCATTTACTTTGATGATATTTTCGAGAAAGGAATTTTCAATATCTCACAATGGAACGGATCAATTATTCTGGCAATTTGGGGAATTATCTTAACAGTAAAAGCAGTAAAACTATTTCTGTTGGATTCTCAGTGGGAAAAAAATGTGATCGAAAAGGAGATGAGAAAATCAAAAGAACCGATTAAGTTTTAAAAACCAGTATTTTTAAGTAATTTTATTTCGGAAATTTAAACTAAAATCGGGAGCTCAATGATCAAAACAGTTATTATCGAAGACGAAAAACCGGCTTCAAGGAAATTGGAAAGAATGCTTAATGAATTTCCTGAAATTGAATTAATTGGGAAAATAGAATCTGTGGAAGAAGGCGTTCAATGGTTTTCAGAAAATGAGCATCCACATTTGATATTTTCAGATATTGTTTTGGGAGACGGCTTATCGTTCGATATTTTTGAGAAAGTTCCTACAAAGGGATTTATCATCTATACCACAGCTTTTGATCAGTACACTTTAAAAGCCTTCAAATTAAACAGCATAGACTATCTTCTGAAGCCTATTCTGGATGAAGACTTAGCCGGAGCAATCGAAAAATACAAATCATTTATTCCTTCAGATAACTCTGTCAATTCGCAAGAAATTAAGCAGTTAATTAAAAAAGAAAAGACGACACTTTCCAGAATTTTGGTGAAAATAGGATACAACCTGAAAATTGTGCAGACTCACGAAATAAGCTGCTTTTTCAGTGAAAATAAAATAGTTTATCTCCAAACCCAGGAAAGATCCTTTCCTTCAGATTTTACACTGGATGAGCTGGAAGATGTGTTGGATGAGAAGAAATTCTTCCGAACGAACAGACAGTTTATTATTAATTCCGATTATATTAAAAATATTCATACTTCCCCTAATTACAAAGTCGAACTGGAATTCCAGCCACAGGAAGAGATTACGGTAAGCCGTGATCGTGTCAAAGATTTTAAAGATTGGCTGATAAGTTAACTTAAAAAGCAAAATAATAGTGAATAAATAAAAATACTTGAAACAATCAACTAACAACCAATAACTATTTATAATCTATCCGGTTAGCTTCCGTATCTTCAAGTTGTTTTATAATTGATTTCGGGATTTCATCACTGTCAAAAGGGAAACTTATTGAGTCCGGAATGAAGTTTTTTCTGTCTGCTTTCTGGAATATTTCAAACAGGGCTATAGGCTCTTGGTTAAAACTAATACATGTACTTATAAAATGCAACTCATGGAGCTTATATTCTGGATTCTTCAGCTTTTCATTGATGTCTTTTATCCTTGAAATAAAATGTCTCTGCCGAATGAACGTATTGCTGTTCATAATGATGAAAACATAATCTGAATAGGCAGTCACTTTTCCAAAATATTTATGACGGTCACCGCCACTTCTTTCTATGAAATACTCGCCGGAAGTTTCGGATTTGTAGATTTCTGTTGCAGAACGCCAGATTCTGTCTTCTTTTGCCTGTAAAGGGTTTTCCGGAAGGTTTCTGTTATAAGAATACCAACAGCCGACCAATCTGTCCAGCAATTCCGTATTCTGCTTTACATTATTCATATCAATTCTAAGATCATTAAAATTGAACGATTCTGTATTCGAATTAATAAAGTCTATATAATTTGAGTAACCTAAAACTTTGACAATCAGACTTAATTTCGCCAGATTGGGTTTGCTTAAAATTGTATTTTCGTTTTGGTAATATTTCTTTAATTTATTGATAATCAAATGTTCGTAAAGATAATTGGATCCCAACAAATCCGGATTTTTCTTTATATTTTTTTCTGAATTTTCATTAATAATTAAATCATTAAGCTCTGCAACAATGTACGACCATTCGGTTTTTGAAACGTCCTCCCAATGATTTTTCTTTAAAAAGTGCAGGCTCAAGAAATTCATTAATTTCTCTAAATGCTGAATATCTTCTTTTTTCATTTTAATATTTTGTAAGACTAATATAAGATTATTTTAAAACTAAAAAAGACTATTGTGAGACTTTTATATTATAAAATCAATAGAAATTTGAGTAGAAACTAAAAGTTGAAGCAATGGAAACAAAAATCTTATTACAGAATGATCTGCTTTGGATTAGGCTCCAGGGTTTTTCGTTAGATAATCCCGATGCCGATTTTCCTCTCTCAAAAAAATTAGCAAAAGAAGAGAACTGGACGGAAAACTTTACGAAAAAAGCGATAGAAGAATACAAAAAATTTGTTTATCTCTGTTGCGCTTTCCCAAACGGAGCCTCACCCAGTGAAATTGTAGACAAAGTCTGGCATATGCATTTAATATATACTCAGAATTACTGGGAAGAATTTTGCCTGAATATTCTGCAGCAAAAACTCCATCATCATCCTTCAACAGGAGGAATTGTAGAAAAAATAAAACATAAGAATTGGCTGGAAGATACATTGAAAAATTACGAAAATACCTTTCAGCAGAAACCACCGGAAGATATCTGGAATCCTGATGAAATAAAGAAAAAAAGAGCCCGGAAATTAAAATTTCTTTTTTTAGCAGTTGTAGGATTTGTAATCATTTGTTTTTCTGATGATTTTATGGAAGTTTTCATCAAAACATTAATACTGGGAGTTATTTTTTTAGTCACATATTTTATTTCTTTAGTTCAGGATCCAGGAAAAAGAATGACAAAATCGGATGGAAGCGGTTGTGGATTTGGTTGCGGAAATGGAGGAGGATGTAGCGGATGCGGAGGTGGCTGCGGTGGATGTGGTGGATGTGGAGGATGCAGTGGTTAAACAAAATAAATTATTATGAAAAAAATAATCATTCACACTGTTCCGGTTGTTATAAGCTTTATCTGGCTTTTTACAGTTAACCATACTTTTGATCCGATTTCTTTGAAAGGACCTCATTTTCTCAAATTCTATTTAATTCTCGTATTCGGATTTTATGCTTCAGTCTTTGCATTAAAAGTATTCGGAGAAAGTATTTCAAAAGCCACTTTTTACTTTATGATTTCTATTTTCCTTGTAGGAGCTGTAAAATCGATCAAAGGAATTTTATTAGCAAAACCTGTCGGGTTTTTAATTATGATTTTAATATTGGAATTCATTGTAATACTGTTTGTTAATTCAAATAAATTAAACTATAAAATGAAATAATTTGTTTGACTTTAGTAAAAAATAACCCGAAACAAAAAACGCTTCGGGATTTATATTAAGTCAGAATAAGGTTAAATTTTTTCTTTTTTATTCTTGATTCTATAGCCGTATTTTTTACAGGCATAATAAGTAAAAGCTAATAAAATAATACTCAATGTAAGATGAGATTTTTCAGAATGTACAATTGCCTGATACAAATTATATCCAAAAATGGCAGATACAAACGCAATCAAAATCTGGTTGGCAATAATGTGTTGGTTTCTTAAAGTAGTTTTCATAATTGATATTTTAATTGTTATCTATTAAGTAAGTATAACATTCTAAAATATGTTACAGGATTTTTGAAAAAATAAAACCCAAAACTTTTGCTTCGGGCTTATAATCAATTCAGTTTTCTTATCTTCTGAAAGGTTTATTAAAGGCTATCTCTCCTCTGCGAAAATCATTTCTCTGATATTGTGCATACTGTTCTCTTGAAAGAATTTTTCTCAATTTTGCGTCATATTCTCTTGCGGTCAGTCTTTGTTTTGACAAAGCAAAGATCTCTCTTTCCTGTCGTGGAGATAATTTCAGCCTTCCGAAATCGTTCTGACGATATTCTACTTTATCATTTCTGAATCCTTCTTGTTTGTATTGTGCATTGGCAGCGAATGCGATGAATAAACCAGCTGCTAAAACTAACTTTTTCATAATAATCAAATTTTAAGATTTATATTCTGTTTTTGTTCTTCTTGCTATAGAATAAACAATGGACATGCCTGAAAAAGCCATCAGTAAAGGCTTATAGAAGTATAAGTCTTTTTTATAGATGAATGGTAAAATTGAATCGACGATTGTGATATTTAAGGTTTTAGTGAACTGGCTCATTACAGCGATAAAATATTTATTTGAAGCTATTCCGCTTTCGCTATTTGCTTTTTTGGAAT
Organism: Chryseobacterium sp. Y16C; assembly: GCF_022488405.1. NCBI lineage: Bacteria > Pseudomonadati > Bacteroidota > Flavobacteriia > Flavobacteriales > Weeksellaceae > Chryseobacterium > Chryseobacterium sp. Y16C. The sequence continues at coordinate 3,248,748 of NZ_CP092711.1, read as the reverse complement.
CGGCGGCGGCAAAGCCGCCGCCGATTCCAAAAAAAGAACTCAAACAAGCCGCTCAATCGGGACTAGGAATTTGTGACGTCATAAAAAACGTCATAGGTTTTTAAAACCTATGACGTTTGAATCTATAAAGTTTGTCATCAGAAAGACAAATAAAATTTATGCAATCACACCGCTTCCCAGTAATTCTTCGCCATCATACCATGCTGCAAACTGACCTTCTGCAATCGCAGACTGAGGATCTTCGAATTCAACATAAAAAGCATTTTCAAATTGGTATAAAGTCGCTTTCTGTAAAGGCTGTCTGTATCTGAACCTTGCCATTACTTCCATCGATTCTCCATTTTTCAGTCTCAGATCTTCACGAACCCAGTGCAATTCAGAATTATCGATCTTTAAAGCTCTTTTTAGCAATCCCGGAAACTGATGTCCTTCTCCTACGAAAAGAATATTGTTTTCCATGTCTCTGGAGATGATAAAACAGCTTTCTTTATGTCCTCCGATTCCCAATCCCTTGCTTTGTCCGATCGTGAAAAACTGGGCGCCTTGATGCTTCCCGATAACTTTTCCGTCAGTCTTTTTATAATTGATTTTCTGGCTTAAAAATTCTAATTCTTCCTGTTTTGAAGAAAATTTAGGAGTTTCCTGGGCGAAAAGTGGAGAATCTTTGAAAATTTCAACGATCTCACCTTCTTTAGGGACCAATTGCTGCTGTAAAAACTGAGGAAGGCTTACTTTTCCGATAAAGCATAATCCTTGAGAATCCTTTTTATCAGCCGTTACCAGTCCGATTTCTTTTGCAATTTCTCTTACCTGAGGCTTTGTCAGTTCTCCGATCGGAAACATTGCTTTCGACAACTGGTCCTGACTTAATTGACATAAAAAGTAAGATTGATCTTTATTATTATCCTTTCCGGCTAACAAATGAAAAATTTCTTTTCCATTTTCATCAATTGTTGAATCAACTCTTGCGTAATGTCCGGTTGCTACCTTATCTGCACCCAAAGACATCGCTGTTTTCATAAAAACATCGAATTTTACCTCTCTATTGCATAAAACATCGGGATTCGGAGTTCTTCCTTTCTGATATTCATCGAACATGTAATCAACGATTCTTTCTTTGTAAAGATCACTCATATCAATCACTTGGAAAGGAATTCCAAGCTTTTGAGCAACCATTAGAGCATCATTACTGTCTTCGATCCATGGACATTCGTCTTCCAACGTAACGGATGCATCATTCCAGTTCCTCATAAACAAAGCCACTACGTCATGGCCCTGTTGCTGTAACAAATAAGCTGTTACACTTGAGTCTACGCCTCCGGAAAGGCCTACTACTACTTTCATTGTATTTCAATTTTACGAAACTCTTAACGGGAGTTCTTAGTTTGACGCCGCAAAAATACAACTAAATAAATTCGTAAAAAAACTATAATTTTAAGCATCGATAAAAACAATATAATATGACAAAATTTATTATCCCTTTATTCTTACTCATTTCGGGTTCAGTATTTTCTCAAGTCGCGGTCGGAACTTCACCGGAAAGCAATAATAGATGGACTTTCGGAGGCGGAATCGGGTTGGGCTTCGGAAGCAATAACTATTTTAATCTTTCTGCAGCACCAAGGGTTGGATATAAGCTTACCAATGATCTTGAAGGCGGAGTTTTGGGAAGTATTTCGTGGCAGAAATCCAATGCTTATAGTTCAACGATGCTCGGAGTCGGCCCGTTTCTGAATTACTACGTGGCAAGAACATTTTATTTAAGTGCGAACTATCAGCATTATTTTATCAATTATAAAGATAAGATTTACGATTATAAAGCGAATACGAATGAAGATGCACTGTATCTTGGAGGAGGTTATATGCAGAGAATCGGGAACAATTCTTATTTACAGTTAGGTTTGATGTATAATGTTCTTTATAAAGAAAATGAGAGCATTTTTTCAAGCGGATTAGTTCCGAATATTGGATTCGTAGTTGGACTTTAATACAATTGAATATAAAAATCCCGAAGTAATTTTCGGGATTTTTTTAACTGTATTTTTCTAAACGTTAATAAATCACAATCCAGGTTGCTCCGCCTGCGGTAAAGAAAGCTCCGCCTGACATATTTGCAGGAATAACATTTCCCGTTAAATCTGAAATGACGGTTGAACTTCCGCAAATTTGTCCCAGGTAATAGTATCCTCCGGTATTAACTCCGGATTGATCCTTTATTCCGAATTTAGTTCCAGTCCAAGTGGTCGCTGTACTGAAGGTTGTAAGAACACCCGAAGGGGCTGTAAATGGAGCGGCATAGTTAGCATTCACAATCCATCTTCCAACCTGAGGGGTGGTGGGAACAGCAGTATTAAGGGCAAAAGTATTGTTTACATTACCATCATAATTAGCATCAATTGATACTGAGGGGTTATTTGTAAACCCTAGTTTTAATAAATTATTGGTAGCATCTCTTGATTCCAGGGTGGGAGTGCATCCCCCTCCAACATTCCCTAAATTGGATTTATTAAGAGTAAACTCAACATAATTGGGAGTATAGTTTTGTATATAAACAGGTGGCAATGATTGTGCTGAAAGAGAAAAAGATATAAATGCTGCTGCCAGTAAAAATAATTTTTTCATAAACTTAATTTTGTGATTTGTAATTTTGGTTAATTTCCTTGTTGTATTCACCATAGACTTCTACAGCCCATTTTAGAATCTTTTCCCTGTCGTTTTCTGTTCTTTTTTCAATTTCGGAATAAGTTACTCCTGTACTTGCTATAAGATCTTTGGCAGCCGGAATCAGCATGTCTTTCTTGTAATCACTCAGTTCTGCTGACGTCCTTGGTCTTTCTGGCGCCGGTTCTTTTTCCATGGCTACTTTTTTAATGGCCAGGTTGAATTTTTGAACGGCTTCAGGTTTAGAAATCTCAGGTGTGGCAGAAGTGGCCATATTTTCGTTGGCACAGGATAAAATGGTAAGTAATGGAATACTTAACAGTAAAAATGTTTTTTTCATGATATTAATTTGTTGCTTAAAAATTGGTAAGGGATTATTATATTGGTGACAAAATAGATATGAACTAATAAATTAATAAAGAACAAACCAATCTGCACCGCCAAATTGAAAATAACTTCCCTGAATTACTCCTGAAAAAGCTGTTACAGGTGTTGCTGATCCGCAAAAATGGCCTAAAGAATAATATCCTCCGATATTATTTCCGAAGTGATCCTGTACCCCAAGTTTAATACCTCCCCATTGCGACCCTGTAATATAAGCTGTAGGAACAGGATTTGACGGAAGGGTGTAAGGAGTAGAATAATTACTGTCATACGTCCATGCATCAATTAAAGGTGTCAATGGATAACTTGCATTAAATGTATTGGAAGTATTAATATCCCCGTAATAATAAGCTTCAGAAGGAACTGTATTGACTACCGGAGCATAGGTTAATGTAGACAGGCCTCCGGAACTCGTTGACTGAAGATTCGGGCTACAGTTTCCTGCGATATTTGAAGGATTCAATCTCCATACAACAAATTGGATCACCGTATCTGTATAATTTTGAATATAAAGATCTTGTGCTGAAATGCAAAAAGAAGAGAAAAATGTGGCAAGTAAAATTAGTTTTTTCATGGCTTTAGTTTTGTGATTTGTAATTTTGGTTGATTTCCTTGTTGTATTCTCCATAGACTTCTACAGCCCATTTTAGAATCTTTTCCCTGTCGTTTTCTGTTCTTTTTTCAATTTCGGAATAAGTTACTCCTGTACTTGCTATAAGATCTTTGGCAGCCGGAATCAGCATGTCTTTCTTGTAATCACTCAGTTCAGCTGAAGTCCTTGGTCTTTCAGGTGCCGGTTCTTTTTCCATGGCTACTTTTTTGATAGCCAGGTTGAATTTTTGAACCGCTTCGGGTTTAGAAATTTCAGGTATAGCAGAAGTAGCTACATTTTCATTGGCACAGGATAAAATGGTAAGTAATGGAATACTTAAAAGTAAAAATGTTTTTCTCATTTTCATATTAATTAATTTTATGTTCAATAAAAATAATGATTTTTATTAATTAATCATTATTTAGTGAAAAAATAAATTAATTATGTTGCTGAAAATGAAAAAGCTCCAGGGGGAATCCTGGAGCTTTTTTAATATGATTAAATTATTTATTTACGATTGAGAAGACTTTTCAGCCGAAGATTTTTTTCCTTTTGGTGCTTTTCCAATCAAGCCGTCTTTTGCTTCGTTAAGATCAAGAATTACAGTTTCTCCTTCGCTTAATTGCTTATTCACAAGCATTTCTGCCAATAAATCTTCAATATATTTCTGGATCGCTCGTTTCAATGGTCTTGCTCCGAAATCTTTATCCCAGCCTTTTTCAGAAATAAAGTCTTTAGCTTCATCAGTTAATTCAACTTTATAACCTAATTTTTCTAATCTTCCGTACAATTTGCTCAGTTCAAGATCAATAATCTTCTTGATATCTGTCTGCTCAAGAGAGTTAAAGATAATAATATCATCAATTCTGTTCAGGAATTCAGGAGCAAATGCTTTTTTAAGGGCATTTTCTATAGTGCTTCTTGCTCTTGTATCAGAAGTTGACTTTTTAGCAGACGTACCAAATCCTACACCGTCTCCGAAATCTTTGATATCTCTTGTACCGATGTTTGATGTAAGAATGATAATGGTATTTCTGAAATCTATTTTTCTTCCTAAACTGTCGGTAACGTGACCTTCATCCAAAATTTGCAGCAAGATGTTGAATACGTCAGGGTGAGCTTTTTCAATCTCATCCAGAAGAACCACAGCATAAGGTTTTCTTCTTACAGCTTCTGTTAGTTGTCCACCTTCCTCGTATCCAACGTAGCCCGGAGGCGCACCCACCAATCTTGAAACCGCGAATTTTTCCATGTATTCACTCATGTCAATTCTGATCAATGCTTCGTCAGAATCGAATAATTCTCTTGCCATTACTTTGGCTAACTCGGTTTTACCGACTCCGGTTGTTCCTAGGAAGATAAATGTACCAATCGGACGGTTCGGATCTTTTAGACCGGCTCTGTTTCTTTGAATTGCTTTCACAACTTTTTTTACAGCGTCTTCCTGACCGATTACTTTTCCGTTTAGCTTATCATCCATCTGAGCTAATTTATCAAGCTCATTTTTACCAACCTTAGTTACAGGAACTCCACTCATCATAGAAACGACTTCCGCTACATTTTCTTCTGTTACGGTTTCTTTTTTCTCTTTAACGTCTTTGTCCCATTTGTCCTGAGCAGCATTTAACTCCATCTGAAGCCTTTCTTCTTCATCCTTCAGCTTTCTTGCTTCAAGATAATCCTGTGCTTTTACTGCTTTCTGCTTCAGTTCTTTGATTTCTTCAATTTTCTTTTCGAAATCAATGATCTCAGTAGGAACTTTCATGTTTTTAATATAAACACGTGATCCTGCTTCATCCATCGCATCAATGGCTTTGTCCGGTAAGAAACGGTCTGTAATATATCTTGATGTCAAATTGACACACGCTGCAATCGCTTCAGGAGTATAAATTACGTTATGATGCTCTTCATACTTATCTTTGATTTGATTTAAAATCTGGATGGTTTCATCAATAGAAGTCGGTTCCACCATTACTTTCTGGAATCTTCTTTCTAGGGCGCCGTCTTTTTCAATATACTGACGGTATTCATCCAGAGTTGTTGCTCCGATGCATTGAATTTCACCTCTTGCCAAAGCCGGTTTAAACATATTGGATGCATCTAAGCTTCCTGTTGAACTTCCTGCACCTACAATGGTATGAAGCTCATCGATAAATAAGATGACATCTCTGTTTTTCTCCAGTTCCGTCATAATGGCCTTCATTCTTTCTTCAAACTGACCACGGTATTTGGTTCCGGCAACCAAACTTGCCAGATCCAAAGTGATCACACGTTTTCCGTAAAGAACTCTCGACACCTTTTTCTGTTGAATTCTTAATGCCAAACCTTCCGCAATCGCAGATTTACCAACTCCGGGCTCTCCAATAAGAAGAGGGTTGTTTTTCTTTCTACGTGACAAGATTTGAGAAACCCTCTCAATTTCTTTCTCACGACCGATTACAGGGTCTAATTTTCCATCTCTTGCCAAAGAAGTTAAGTCTCTACCAAAGTTATCCAATGTAGGAGTTTTACTTTTTGCAGAACCTAAATTTCCTGTAGGCTTTCTCATCTGCTCAAATTCCTCTCTTTCATCATCGTCGTCATAAGCACTCATTTGTGGTGCCTGTCCGGAATTTTTAAGCATAGTCTGATATTCTCTTGAAACTCCTTCATAATCGATGTCGTAAGCTCCTAAAATATTTGAAGTAGGGTCCTCATATTTATAAAGAATGCCTAAAAGCAAATGAACGGTATTAATTTCATTACTTTTATATTGTCTGCATTCTAACTCCGCACGCTTGATGGCGTGATCTGCCATCTTCGTGAAAGAAATATTGGTAACCTCCTCAGAAATAGGATTAAGACTTGCTGTATTTAAAGTTTCAATTTTTCTTCTGATTTGTGTTAAATCCGCATTAAGGTTTTGAAGGATTTCTTTTGCAGAGTTTTCCGTTTTTATAATACCTAAAAGTAGATGTTCTGTATTAAGAAATTCACTTTTGAGCCTTTTAGCTTCGCTCTTGCTTTGTTTGAACACCTGGCTCAAACCTTGTGAAAACTTATAATCCATAATATATCTCATTAGAATAAAAGCAACATTGCCATTTATTCACTATCTAAATTACAAATATTTTACCAAAAATCAATAAATGACTTTATGGCAGAAAAAATTTTATTATCTTATTGAAAATGATTAAGTTTGTTATCCTGAAAATTTTTCTCATGATTCCCGAAATTGCTACTTATATCGGATATTCCGCCTCACTTTTCATTGTGCTGAGTTTCATATTGAAAGATATAAGAAAAATCAGAATTGTGAATATGATAGGTTGTATCTGTTTTGTCATTTATGGCATTTTCAGTGGAATGCTCTGGCCAGTAATTATTCCCAACGGACTGATTTGCTTTATACAAATTTACCATCTTTTGACGGATAAAAAGAAGTAATGAGTAATAAAAAAGTGATTACTTCAGCGTTCAGCAACTTATATACGGATCAGCGTATAGAAAAGGTTTGCAGAACGTTATATGAAAACGGTTATGATATTGAGCTTATTGGAAACGACTGGAACGGAGCGGAAGAGATGTCACGACCTTATCCATTTTCCAGAATAAAATTAAAATCAAAAATTTTAAAAACAGCTTATTTCGAATTCAACTGGAAATTATACCATCAGCTAAAGAAAAGAGCAGATAAAAATACTATTCTTCATGCCAATGATCTGGATGCATTGCTTCCAAATTATCTGCTTGCAAAAAAGTTAAATATTCCGTTGATTTTTGACAGCCATGAAATTTTTTCCGAAATGCCTGCAATTCAAGGCAAAATGTCACAAAAATTATGGAGATATCTGGAAAGGACTATTGTTCCAAAGATCAAATTGATGATTACAGCAAGTTCAGGATATGCCACCTGGTTTAAAGCTCAATATGGAATTAATCCTGTTGTTGTTCAGAATGCGCCAAGGAAATTGAATTTTAATCAGGAGATTTCAGATAACAATCCTAAAATTCTTTTATACCAAGGAGCAATTAATCCGTTTCGGGGGATTGATAAGGTAATTTTGGCTATGCATCATGTAGAAAATGTTGTTTTTCAAATTGCAGGAGATGGACCAAGAAAAACAGAATATGAAGAATTGGTGATTAAGGAAAATCTCCAGGATAAAGTTCAGTTTTTAGGAAAATTGCATCCTGATGATTTAAGAAAAATCACACTGACCGTAGATTGCGGGATGAGTATCGAAGAAAATGGAGGAGAAAGCTATTATTATTCTTTACCGAATAAAGTTCTGGATTGTATTCAGGCAAGAGTTCCTTTAATTTTATCCAATCTTCCGGAAATGTTTGCTATTAAAAGTCGGTTTGATGTGGGAGAAATCATTAAAAATCATGAACCTTTACATATTGCAGATGCAATAAATGCTGTTATGAATAAAGGAAGAAAAAACTATCTGCATGAACTTGAAAGAGCTGCAAATATACTTTGTTGGGAAAATGAGGAGATAAAATTGTTGGAAGTTTTTCAAAAGGCCGCTGAAAGTTTTTAAAAGCTAAATTCTTATAAATCAAAATATTTGATAATAATTCAATTTATTTGGTTCTAAACTTAACATAAAATTTAAAAACTCTAAAATTAGTATCTTTGCACAAAAGAAAGTATAGAAATGACCATTAAGGAAAAACAGCAGGAAATTATCGACGAATTTGCATTTCTTGACGATTGGGAGCAGAAATATGAATATATTATTGATCTTGGAAAGGAGCTAAAAGGGCTTTCTGATGATAAAAAAACTGACGAAAATCTGATTAAAGGATGCCAAAGTAAAGTTTGGATCGATGCAGAATTCAAAGATGGGAAATTGTTTTTCAATGCTGATTCTGACGGTATTTTGCCGAAAGGAATTGTTTCTCTTTTAGTGAGCATTTACAGTGGTCATTCTACACAGGAAATTTTAGATTCTGATTTCGAGTTTATCTCTGAAATCGGTCTGCAGGAGTTTCTTTCTCCTTCTCGTGCTAACGGATTGATGGCGATGACAAAGCAGATTAAATTTTACGCAGTTGCCTATCAGTTGAAATCCTAATTGTGACAAGAATTTTAGCATATCGTTTTTCTGCTTTTGGTGATGTTGCAATGACAGCTCCCGTTTTCCGTGAGTTTTTAGAGCAAAATCCGGATGTGGAAATTATAATGGTTTCACGACAGAATTTTCAAGACTTATTTGCCGGCATTCCAAATGTTATATTTAAAGGAATCAATCTGGACGATTATAAAGGTTTCTTTGGTCTGAACAGATTGGCGAATGAACTGATTAAGGAATTTAAACCTGATTTGATAGCCAATCTTCATGATGTTATCAGAACGAAGGTTTTAGATAAAATTTACAGAAGAAAAGGCTTAAAAGTCTTCAAGATCAATAAAGGAAAGGAGGAAAAAGAACGGTTAACAGACGTTTGGAATCTGAATAAAGTTCAGCTGAGAAAAACGGTTGAGCGTTATGCAGATGTTTTTCGCGAAATGGGTTTTAAAGTTGAATTGTCACACCAACTGAGACCGGCCTCAATAAATAAATCAGGGATTGGTTTTGCTCCTTTTGCCCAACACCAAGGGAAAATGCTTCCGTTAGAAAAATCTTATGAATTAGCAAGGATTTTGGCTCAAAAACATAAGGTTTATTTTTTTGGCGGAGGTAAAAAAGAAACTGAAACTTTAGAAAAATGGGAGAGGGAAATCCCTAATACTTACAGTTTATCAGGAAAACTGAGTCTTGCAGAAGAATTGAATAAGATTTCCGAACTGGAACTGATGATCTCTATGGATTCTGCCAATATGCATTTGGCGAGCCTAATGGGAACAAGATGTATTTCTGTTTGGGGATCAACGCATCCTTATGCGGGCTTTTTAGGATTCGGACAAAGTGAAGATGATGTTGTTCAGATAGAAGATTTAACATGCAGGCCGTGTTCTGTTTTTGGAGATAAAGAGTGTTTCCGAGGAGATTGGGCGTGTCTGGAAGAGCTTGATGTACAAAAAATCGTCGAAAAAGTTTAATTAGGCAAATCTTTCTGTTCTTTTAAAATTGCTGATACTATAATGGCATAATTTTTTATAACTTTATTCAAAAGTATTTATAATGAAAACACTGAAACAAATAGGAGTAATGGTTTTATTAGGAATGTTTCTTACATCTTGCGTTGCAGTAAAGTCTAATGGCAATCATGGTTTACCTCCCGGACAGGTTAAAAAGGTAACAGGCTCTAAATCAGCAAAACCATATGCACCGGGACAGAATAAGTGATTATTTCTAAAGGAGGCTATAAACTTAAATAAAAGAAATCTGAAAAGCCTTTTTACATTAAAATTTATATAATAAAAAAAACTCTCTTGAGAAAGAGAGTTTTTTGTGGGTCCTGAGGGATTCTCCATAATTCTTATTTTCTCTGTATTCATTATACTTTGTAGGGATTTCATTTCTTGGGTATGCCTAAAAGTATGCCTTTTCATTCTAAAAGCACATTGATATAGGTAAAAGAATTTGAAAAGTAAATCAGTCTTATTTCTTTACTAGCAGGGAAATAGATATTCCAATAGGTTACTTTACTAGTTATAAACTTATGTATAATCATCCCATCAGGCAGAATTTCAAAATTTACTCTTGTAACCCTATCAGATAAGGCTTTATTTATCCTGTTGTAGTAATGTTCAGATTTCTTATCAAATTCCAGTATTACAACATCTAATATATCCCAATAAAATATAAGTTCTGTTCTGTGAGGTATAAAGTTAAAAAAATTCTTTATTTCACTTCCTACCCACAAATAGCTACAATAAGAATTGTTAGGTATACTGTCTGCTATGCTCATTAGATTTAGCTCCCAATTATCATATTGGTAGCCTATTTTAAAAGGTATTTTTGGTTTCATAAAGGTTGATGTATTAAAAAACCACTCTTTTTAGGAGTGGCTTCTACTGCAGACTAGTGAATTATCACTTATAATAGTATTCTACATAATTATCATCAACACCATCTCCATTATGATCATAATGGTAATTTACTCTGCATTCATATTCTCCAGTGGTTAACTTTAAAATATCTCCATAAAAAGCATTATTAATGTTTATTTTCTTTGTGCTTGAATCATAATAATAACTTTTTGTTTGTGTTGGTGAAGAAACACAGGAATTATTTGAATTTAAATAGAATTCTTTTGTAATAAGTTTTCCATCACCTGTAAATTCAGATGTTGATTTTTTCTCACAATCATCTGCTGGATAATAAGTTGCAAGAACTTGATTGTTTTGTCCACTATAAATGACTTCTTTGCTTTTTTTCCAAACTCCAATTAAGTTTGATTCATTTGTATCTGAGCTTTCTGTAGAATCACTTCTACTACAAGAATTTGCAAGTATAAATGATATACAAATTATAATTAGCTTTTTCATTGTTTTAGTTTTTAATTCATTATTTTCTTCAAGAAATTTGCTTTGACTAAATAAAAAATTGTTTTTCATATTTGATTTAATTGTTAATGTATGTTATCAATAGTAAAATGTTAGTAAGACCTAGACTAATTATTAAATATATTTTTGATTTGTTGCTGATTTTAAGAGTATTAATTATTATCAAAAAAGTTATTAAGAAGTATAATACAATGTATTTAAGTAAAGCCCAATACCACTTTTCATTTAGAAATAATATTATCATAGGAGCTAGAATTGATAATATTTGGAATAGTTTAAGAATTTTAATTTGTCCCAGAAAATATTCTGTGATTTCTTCTCCAACTTCATCTTTCATTTTACCTTTTAAAGATTGATGTAGCCCCACTATGATAAAAGAAATAATTAAGATTGAGTAATAAGTGTATTTCATAGTTAAAATTTCATTATTGCCATATATGACATTATAAACTTAAGGAACTTTTCTTTAATTGCCAAATATGTCAATATGGAGAAGTTAGAAATTTTAAAATCAGTAGGAAATAAGATTAAGGAGATAAGGCTAACTAAAGGTCTTTCTCAGCTTGATCTTGTAGGAAAAATGGAAGGTAATATTGATGTAACTAATATTTCAAGAATAGAACAAGGAAGAACTAATCCTACTGTTTATACTCTTTTCAGAATTGCAGATGCTTTAGAAATTCACCCTAAGGAATTCTTTGATATAAAAATTACAGATGCCTAAAAGGCTATCTATATAATATCCTTGTATTTTGATATAAAGGATTTTTCACCCAATATCCCTGGCCTTTTGAACCTACATGTGAGCCTCTAGGGTAAAATATACTATTATATTCATTGCATTACCATGATAATTTGTACCAGATTTTGTGATCTTACTTATATAGATGATTGCAAAACTTGGTACAGAAATAAGATTTAATAAAAAATACCACCCTATTAATAAGGTGGCATTTTATTAAGCATTTTCTAGCTGTAGAGTATCAGCTACAAATTCTTCAAAATCCTCTGAGGTATCTACCTTTATTATCCTAAGCTTACCTACAAAATCACTAGCTTGCAATGTCTCTATGGCTGATAATTCCTTAGATATTGCCATGAAGTTAAATTGTCTTCCATACAAAGGATCTGCTTCTATTTCATTAGCCTGAAACAGATATATACTTCCTTCATATATTCCCATTCTTTGAGCTACAGTACCACTAATAACAGTTTTACTAGGGATTTCACCAGCAATACCTATTAGGATTACTGGCATAAGCCCATTCTTATCTTCACTGGCTCTTTCAGATTTTAACATTTCAACCTTAGCTACAAATGATTTAAATGACTTTTTCATATTGATTTATTTTTGAGTTATACTCAAAATATGTCAGAGATGATGAAGAGTTGTGGGATGGCAGTGAGTTAGAGTAAAAAGATATGAGGTGATTCTAAAGATGTAAATAAATCAGAATATCTTTATTTCTGTCCAGAGAATTTATCTCAGTAGTTCAGAAGGGGGTGGGGTATTTACTTTTTTGAAAAAGGGCATACTTGATATGAGGGAGCCTATGTATAAGTGACTCCTCAAAAAAAATTAAATTAAAAAATTAGGGCTTAGATTCCTTCTTGTAGTACTCTAGGTAATAATATTTAGCTTTCCTTACTAATATATCTAGTTTATCTAGGGTAGAGTAATAATCTTCTTCATCTTCAAGGATAGAATGTTCATGTGCTAAAAATTCAGCCATATCATCAAATATATCTGTTGTTGGGTCAAAGTTTTCAGAGACATTAAATTTAAGCTCTATTCCATTAAGAATATATTCTAGTGTTATTTTCTTTTCATCCATATTTGAAAGTGTAGATATTAATGCTTTCTCTAGAGATTACATTAATTATTTGTAATATATTTATTCTTATTCTAACCTAATATTAAGAGGTAATACATTTTATATCTTCTGCTTTACAGATATTCTCTAGAGAAGAAAATATCTAATAAGGATTTCATTTTTTGAGAATTGAAACCAGGGTAAGAAGGATGGTAGACCCCAATGCCATGGCAAACTCCACTCTGATAATTGAATTTCCAAACTGTTGCTTCATATTTTGTTTTCTGATCAACAATAGTTTCTACATATTCTCCCCAAGATATATTTTGAGGTAAGCCATAATTCCAAACTCTCTTGGAAAATACAACCATTTTATTAGGTTTAATTTCTTCTAAATAATCTTTAAGAGCTGGTTCTACAGTTTTGAAATCTTCTATATTGGGCTTTTGGCTTGCCTCTTTCATGCCAACTTGTATTGCATTTGCAAAGGCTGCTTTAGAGAAGATTTCTGTATAATCACTAGGATTAAAAATTTTACCAACTTCTCTAAAGAATTTTATAAAGGAATAATCAGCAATCTCAGAAATAATATCTTTAGTAAAGTTAGAAAGATCCTTCTCTTCATGCTTTATATAATGAGAATCTCCTACTAAAAATAATCTGCCTAAATCTGAATTTCCATAATTTTTAGGAATGTAAGGTTTAAATATATAATTCTTTCTCATGTCAATATTTTGTATTGAAATACTTTGTTTTAGAATATTACAAGTTAATAAAATTCTTTGTTGCAAGATAAATTAATTACCATTTATGTTGTGTTTGAATTACTTAAGTATTGAATGAATTTCAATGAGAAATACAAAGTAATGTTTAGTTATTTTTGTGATATCAATCATTTATATTAAATTACTTCAACATTTGGAAAAGTATGGAAAAGAAAAATAAAGTCAATCAAATTAATGATTTTTACAAAAGATGGAATATTGAACTGGATGAAAAAGAGATATGGATTAATTTTAAAAAAAGATTCTTAAATACATTCACAAAACATTTAGAATTTAAAGTATTACATAATGAGGAAATTGAAAGAGAATTTCTTGAATTTGTTGGAGAACATCATAAAAAAGAATCTTCTTTAATTGATCCTGTAGGGTTTGATAAAAAACTTTCTGAAAATCATGTATATCTATATTTCTATCTTCAAACAGATTTTAAAATGTTCTTCTTAGGAGTACAAGCTTTGTTTTCAATAGACACTATAGGGCAAGGTATAAAAGATGTCTTATACAAAGATTTACTGGATATAATTAGTTTAACAGGTGTTCAAATAGCAATAAAAAAGGCTAAAAAAGATATAATTGTATATCCTAAAGGTGCAAAAATATTAGATGAAAAACTAGTTAATGATGCACTAGATTGGCTAGTGCAATATCCTAAAATATATGAAAAATATAAGTTAGCATTATCATATGTTGATGTTCAAGGAAAAGAAAGAATAGTCCTAGACAACCTTAGATTTGCCTTTGAACTCCTATTGAAGGAAAAATTAGGAAATAGAAAAAGTTTGGAAAACCAAAAAGAAGAATTAGGAAAGTTTTTAAAGTTTCAAATCCAATCTACAGAAATTTCAAATTTGTTCTGGAAAGTTTATGATTTCTACTTAAAATATCAGAATGAAAATGTTAAACACTCTGAAAATATCAATAAAAATGAAGTTGAATTTATGCTTTATCAAACAGGAATCTTGTTAAGATTTATTCTTAGAGAATAATATGTCAAATTTTTTATATTCTTCTTGTAGATAGTTGAGAGTAATAGTTCCCATTTCAAACTTATCTAAATGGCTACTAAATATTAGTGATTTTTCAATATTATTAGAGTTTTTGGCTTGTTTTAAAATTTCAAAGAGACTGATATTTTCATTTTTTAGTATTTGAACTATTTTGTCCCAAGTTAAGAGATCAATTATAAATACATTTTCTGGTGGGAGAGGATTTTTTTTAAGGTTATTTTTAGTACAAAACTTTTCAACATCATCTTTCAATATCTCCCATAAATCTTGTAAAGAAGAATAGTAAAATGTTTTATAAGTTATAATAATCCCAAAGTACTCTTTTTCATTCTTTTTATTCTTTATTACATTAAGCATTTGCTGTGTATATGCCTTTATAATTGAATCTTTAAGGGCATTATAAACTAGATTTATTGATGGATTTACTGATGGTAAAGGTTTTGGTTCAATTCCTTTGCATTCAATAAGAACACAGTCATCTACTAAATAATCAACAACTTTTTCATTTTTACCATACAATATCCTTAATTCATTTTCTGTTATAAAATTTATTTTAGCTTCTAAAAGTCCTATCTCTATATACTTTTCCAATCTTTTTCCAAACTCTTCTGTAAAGCTTTCATCATTTTCCTTCAAATAATCATAGATATAATAGCAGCATGTGTGAGCAAATATTGATTTATGAATAATATTGATGCTATTGGATAAATTCTGAAATGGGAACATTGTAAAAAAGGAAATTTCAAATGGTTGAAATTCATTTTTAATAAGAGATTTCTTGTATGAATTAATTATTTTTTGAGCATTCTTATCTTCTAATAATAAAAGCTTTAGGTACTTATCAAGTGTTTCAGTAGGCAAGCAGTAGGAATAAGCTTCATAAACATCTGTACCAATAAAACCATTGTAAGTATATTGTTTTAAAATAGAATTCATATTTGTGTACATCCAAAGTATAAAAGAAGTAGCTAGAAAATCATAGATAGTTATTCCTGTTTTACTTAAAAATGATTTTTCAATATTATACTTTGAAATAATAGATGTATAAAGTTTAAGTTGTTGTGCAAAATACACCCAGTGAATTTGTTTTTGTAAATAGAGCTGTTGATAACCAATTATTTGAAAAAAGCTGTCCCAATCATGTTTTTTAACATAAGGATTAAGGGTTGTACTTTCAAACTTTTCTATATAATTAAGTAACTGTAGAATTTCATTATCTGAAAGCTTTTTAGGCTTGTAAGGTTCTTCACCATTAAGATATGTCCATTTTATTAAAAGAAATACTTGCCATATAGCAGAAGGTTTGTTGTCATCTTTTAAATCAACTCTTTTTAAAAGTGAATATAGACTTATCAATAGTTCTTTTCTACTGAACTTTTTTATTTTATTTCTAATGTAGTTATAAGTAATGAATTCCTGCATACCAACAATTATAAAAAATAAAATCCACCCCACAAAATTGTGAGATGGATAAGGTTAACTCAAAAACCAATGATAATCTGAATTACCATTGAGTACTTTCTGAATACCTTTTGAAAACTCAAAGGCATTCAAATTCCTGTCAAGGAAAGTATCTATATAAGAAGACTTATTGGCTTGTGTGAAGAGGTTATACACTGACCATAAATTGATATTTCCATCTTCCTGTCTGCAGAAATTCTTATCCTCATAATAATCCTTTGCAATAGTATTAATATGGCTATCATTAAAATTAAGTAGAGGAATATTCTGTTTCTCTGTTTTAGGTAAATGTTGATATAGCCTACTCTTACCTATAAGCTGGGCAAATTGATGTTCAGATAAATAATCTTGTGTAAGTTCCTGCATCTCCATGAGATGTAATTCTGCATTATAGTTCTGCATAGTTTCTACTGCTTTGTTGTATAAATCATTAGCATTAGAAGTTCTTATATCTTCAAGGAATCCATCTGTAGATACACAAAGGTTGCAGCATACTTTATTCTGAAACCCAATAAAGAACTTGAACTTTTCTAAGGATTTCTTACTGTAGAGATTCTCCTGATTGTATGCTCTTACCCCTCCAATAGTGAGAGAAAGTTCATTACCATTCACTATATCAGTAATGGAAGGAATTTTAATAATAAATGCCATTCTTTCATAGTAGATAGTCTTTTCATGCTCTAGAAGTTCTTTTACAGGCTTATGAATAGCTGAAGGAGTTCTACCCTTAATTTGATGAGATACCCTGATTTCAGGGGCTGTAATGCTGTGGTAAGGGAATGCTTTATTTATAGCATTAATAACACATTCTATAAATTCCTGATGTGCAATAGTTTTCTCATTGTCTCTAGAGAATACAGGAATGATACAATCATTCTGTAAGTGATGTAATGTAGCTTCCAGTGTATTAGCCATAATAAATGGGCTGGGCTGATTATTTCCAGCAGTAATATCACTAGAGTAACTTTCTACTTTGGAATTGGACATAAAAGAAGCCTGAACTACATTTAAAGGTTCAGGCTTATTATCTACTGTGCTGGATTCACTTTTAGGCTGGTCAGGAATATTCATCCTGCTTGGATAGAATATTTCTGCATCTTCAATCTCCTCATTATCAAGGAAAATATCATCTAGAGATTTCATATCTGATAAATCATTTACTCTCTTAAGCTGTAAATCAGGAGGGATAGGAGTATTCCTATGATTTATCTCTATTATATTAGTAGTTTTTGAAGTCTCTACATCAAATGCTTCCTCTAAAGAAGCAGGTTTAATTTTATTTTTCATATCCATTTCTACTGAATTGATTATTAGGGTTAGTGGTGTGGATTAATAATGTTTTCCTAGCTTCAAAGTCTGGCTTTAAAGTCTTGTGATATTGGGGAAACTCTTTATATAAAGTTAAAAGTTCAGCTATAGAGTTGCATCCCTGAATAGCTTTATATACCTCTTCTTCTGTAGAGACTCTCTGCTGAATTTGGGGAGGAATTTCCATAGGGATAGATTTACTTTCAGACTCTATACCTGAATTACACCAATCTAAAATCATCTTTCCTGTTTCAGAGGTGATGATAAATTCTGGCTGGTTCATGAAGAGCCCTGTCCTGTCTTTACTAGCCTTAGTTAAATGGTTCTCATTCACTAGCTCAAAATTAATAGTTAGTTCATACTCAAAGCCATCTCTGGTAATTTCCTTAGTGCCATGCTTTACTACTTGGGTTTTACCATTACTAGCTACATCTAGAGAATAGTCTATCTTTCTTCTTGTAGTGGTTATGACATGGCATGTTGACTGTAGTATCTTATTAATAAAAGCCTGATGTCTTGGTGTGACATTAGCCCAGTCTTGGAATCTTCCTCCTAGTTTCTCATGAATGTCAAGACATCCACCAGTACCATTCCATTCATGGGTAATAGAATCTATAATAATTACTTCTATTCCTGAGTTTTCACACAGTTCTATGGCTTGTATGTATCTTTCAGGAGAGTAAGGAGCTTGTAGGTCAAGTACATTGTAATTACCTAAGTCTGAATATAAGGAAGCAGAGGAATTTTCTGTATCTATAACAGCTATTTTACTCCAATCCTGTGTCATTCCATAAGCTAATAATAAAGCTGATTTGGTCTTTCCAAAGCCTGATGCTCCAGATAAGCCAAGTCTTAACTTGACCTGTTGTCTTTGTGATTGTTTTAATTGCATATGTTTAAAATTTAATTGTTAGAATTTGGGCATAAAAAAGCACTCAATAAGTTTGAGTGCTTGTGCCAAAATTTGTGATTTGCTATATATAAATGATCACAGATTCTGGTAGTTTATTGTTTCTATAATCTTTTTAAAATCCTTTTTAATATTATTTATTATTGGTCTTGTTCTAAGGGATATATATAGGTTTTCAGATAGATATTTATACATTTTTTCTCCTGCATTAGTCTCATTAATACCTCTAAAAAACTTTGCTTTTGATAATACTAGGGCAGGATTTCTTTCTCTGATTATTTTAATAATCCTTAGGATTTCTGCTTTATCTCTTTCAAATATTTGATTGTCAGTGTATTTTTTGATATATATTGTTTCTTCATGAAGTAAGAGAGAATTATTAAATCTGTCAATATATCCTTTCAATTTATTTACTAATTCCTCTGATTCCTCATCAATATAATTTTGGAATCCATTATACTCAGAAACTAAGTATTTGAAGGATTCAGATTTCAGATGTTCTAATTCTGTTTCAGATATAAGTTTAGTAAAAATCTTTTCTTTAATGTATCTTTTTTGATTGGAATCAAATAAATTATTTGTTCTGTTTAATAATAGATTCCTTATTTCAGAATACTTCTGAGAAATGGATTTTTCAGAGTTTTGTGTATTAGACATATACTCATCATAAACCCTTGTAAGTACTGGATCAATTTCATCAATATTAAATCCTTCTGTAGAATATATTCTTGCTAATCTAGCATTATAGAATTGATTTGTAAATGCAGCATAAGTTACATAACAAGCTAAGTCTCTGCCTAGAAATCCATTTTGTGTTAAAATCTTCTCTGCTTTTTCTAATGTATACTCTACTTTATCAGGAAAATCTAAATTGAATCTATTTGCATCCAATATTGGGATTAGTAGTCTTTGAGCAAGTTTCTCATAACTTTCATTTATTAATTGTTTATGTTCTGAAAAGCTAATAATTGTGTTTAAAGGAGTACTAACATTATTTCTATTTCTTATTGCTGTGACAGGTATAGCAATTCTATTGTAGGCTTCTTCAAATCTCTCTCTTTGAATTTCAGACATACCTCTTAGGCTGCTATAATCCATCTCTATTGGATTGGGTAATATTATGTGTATTTTTCCAACTGTTCTTTGTCTGGCTAAAGCTTGAATTACAGAATTTATCCCTTCTGTAAAGATTCCATTGTTAGATTTATAAGTTCTTCTACTGCTTTTGGGAGGTAAAATAATAATTAAGGTATGATTGGGTTTATCAATACTTACTCCTGATTTAAAATTAGTTCCTACATTACAGAAAGAATTGTCATATCTATTCATGGGCTCTTCATCATCTGAATCAATATCTTCTATTTTTTTAGAAACACAGAGTTTTACTTCACCATATTTTTCATAGAGTAAGCTGCCAATTGTAGATTCTCTTGAAACTATTTTGTCAGATAAGGTTCTGGAATAACAGATGATATCTAGTGTTCTATTACTGTTAATAGTATCTTCAACAACTTCTCTTAAAGTTGATAGGTTATTAAAATAGTCTGAATTATCATAATGTAAAAATAGTTTGCTTTGTGCTCTTTTTACTATTCTTTCAGAGTCTAAAATTTTGATTTTATTATCAGTTAGTAGAGAGAAATACTTAATTACAGAAATAGATGCAATATTATAGGTAGCACTTAAAACAATAATTTTCTTTACAATATCTTGCCAGAAAAATAAATGGAGAATACCAACTTTAGAAAAATTGGAGATAGCTTCATGTATTTCATCAAAAGTTATATATACATCTTTATTAGGCTGTTTTAAATTGTTAGTTAAAGTTTGAATATATTCAAATTTAGCATCAGATTGCATTATTGCATCCTTTCCAGCATTACCTAGTAATGTATTGACAGTGACAAGATGCACTCTTTTTAAAATTTTACTGTATGGATATGAGTCAGATTTGTATATACTTCTTTCTAAAAACTGTCTTCCAATGACAGAATAATTAAAAATATCATCAGGATTTATACCTAAATCTAAAAGGTCTTTTTCATATTGATTTATTAGGCTAACTAATGGAACAGCTATAATAAAATATGAATTGGGATTGTTGTCATACTCCCTTTTGAGCTGTCTTAATATAGCAGTAGTTTTTCCTTGCCCAACTGCACAATTTATTACAGTTGTATCTTTTGAGTTAAAATTAAATTTTTCATTCAAAGATTCTCCAATAAAGCCATTATCATCTAGTTCCAAAGTCTCAAGAGTATAATTTTGTAAGGATCTTTCTAAGTGAGTGTTTACATTCTCTGCCTTGAGTCCTATAATGTCTATGAAATCTTCTGGTTGTATTTTGAAATAGTCTATTGGAAAATCATTAAAATGGTCATTAACATTCATAAATATTAAAATTAACAGTGTTATAAATAATTAATAAATATAACACTGTTATTTAGATTTCACTATAAATTAAGCTTATCTTTTAACCTATTCATCTGTTCTCCAACTTTTTCCTTTACAACCTTAGCATAATGTTGTTGAGTAATTCCTATCTCTGAATGCCCTAGCAACTCAGAAACTATTTCCATAGGAACATCATTATAGAGAAGGATAGTGGAAGCAAAGGTTTTTCTTGCTATATGATGTGTTAAAGTCTTGTTGATGCCTACAATCTCAGCAATCTCCTTTAAATAAGAATTGAACTTCTGATTAGTAATAACAGGAAGAATCTGTGTTTCTGTTCTGTACTTGTCTAAAATACTTTCAGCCTTAGATAACAAGGGAATATCATAATCTCTTTTAGTTTTCTGCCTGTGAATATGAATCCACTTATTGCTATCATAGCCTGTTTGAATATCATTTACTTTAAGATTTGACATCTCTGTATAAGCTAATCCTGTGTAGCAACAGAAAATAAACATATCTGTTACTTGTTGTAATCTTTCAGAAGCAAACTGATGTTTCTCTAGTGTTTCCAGTTCTTCTTTGGATAGAAATATAATTTGTTTTTTAGGTTTTCTGTTCTTGTATAGTAGGAAAGGATCTTTAGCTAAGTAATCCAGTCCTACAGCTAATTTGATCATTTGTTTAAATCTCTGTATTGTCTTATGAATTGTGTTCTGCTTAAAGTGTTTCTCAGCTTTTAAATAGTATTCAAATTCAGTTATAAATGCCATAGTCATATCTTTTAGCAAGTAGTCTGATTTGTTGTACTGATACTTTATGAAAGACTTTACATGAGCATGTGTTTGGTAAAATTTAGCTACAGATACTCTAGTGGTAGAAATGCCTACCAGTTTTTCCTGTTTAGAGATATGTAAATGAAACATTTCATTAATGGACTTATCCTGCTTAATATTTTCTCCTTTGTACTGTCTGTAGATATCATCTACATCAAAATCCTTTTCCTGAACTTGTAGGAATAAAAAAGCCTGATTAATATCTTGTTTAATCAGGCTTAGTTGAGTGTTGATTTGATTATTTATTTTGTTAGGAGGAAATGCCTTTTGCTTTGAAGCATTCCAAGAATTTGGATTTATAAAAACACCTGTTGAGAATGGCTTTCTTTGGCTGTCTAAAGTGATTCTACATTCAATTGCACAGACACCTTTTGTGTTAGTTCTGTTTCTTCTGATTAAAAATAGTATTGAAAGTTTCATAGTATTAATGAGGGTTTGAGTTGGTAACCTGAGAATTTTTTGGTAACCTAATTGGTAACCTGAGAATTGATTGTTAAAGTGAAATATTAAGAAAATTAAATAAGAAAATTCACAAAAAATAATGATGAATTTTTAATATGGTAACCTGAAAGAAATTATGGTAACCTAAAATTCTGCCTTAAAATTGAAAAATATTGAGATTTGAAAAACTTAGGATTTAAATAATAATTGCTGTAAACTCCCATGAATAGGAGATAAATGGTGTAAAACAAAAAAAATCTCCCTTGAAAAAGAGAGATTTCTGTGGGTCCTGAGGGGCTTGTACGTGTTTTAACAAACACCCTATTAATCGGACTTATGCTGTTCTCGATTTTAATAGGTCACTGAATAGGTCACTAAGAAAAAAGAATATTAGCGTCTTTTACTACTGCAAATATAAGTCAATTTTTGTTCGGTTGTAAACTTTCAAATTACTTTTCTTGTTATTGCCGATAAAATTAAATTCTTTCAATATACCTAAGACCAATTATGACCAAATATAATTAAAATTTAACTTTATTTATAGTGAATGAATAGGAGAACCTAATTTTAACTTATAGACGGTCGACTATATCTTCAATTTCTTCCTATACAAACTGAAATATATAACGATTGATCATTTCTGCCTGACCCTGATTTTGAAGATGCTTGTAAGTTTCTATTATCTTCTGAAGATATTCTTTATCCTTACATACAACATATTTCTGAGCCTGATGAAACATTGCTAAATCTTTATTTAAATAGAAAGCGATGTTTTTTACATTCTTTTCTTGGGAATCAGTACAAATAAAAGTTTCATTATTACCAAGTGGCAAAATGAAATTTCCGAAATCATCAAGATTATTAATGTCACTTTCTATTAAGGGAACATCTCCTAATATTGAAATTATATTTGTATTAGAATTTACATAACTGTTATTTTGAACACGAAGTAATTTTTCCTCGCTTATAGCAAGATTTTCGTAAAAAGGAAGAAATGGGAAAATCAATCTTTTTGTATTTTTGAAAAATTTCGAATTAATTAGATATTCCATCGCTTCTATATGATCTATTCCATCGTCTTTTTTAATAGTAATTTTAACTGGTAGTTTTTCGTAGGGATATTCCTTGTCTTTGGCATCAAACAGATTATCATTTGCTGGCAAGCGCCATTTCATTGATGATGCCATAAATAGTATAGACGTTAATGCCTCTTCAGTAATTGTTCCTGAACTTGTTATTTCTTGTAAATCTTTTGAAAACATTTCATCAAGTTCAGCATAAAGTTTTTCCAAGCCGTCGTCAGGAACTCCGTCAAGGTATAGGGTGTTTCTGTTCATCTCAAAGAAAACAGACTTTGGACTTCTCCTTGCCTTGGCGAAAGCATTCTTTTCTTTGTCATATATATAAAGCATATTATCCTCGTCTGCAAATCTTTTGATAAGAAATTGAGGAATGTAGTGGTGTCTTTTTGATAATGTCATAGGCTGGCAGTATTACTTAATTGTCTTTATTCTTTTTTGCTTCAAGTTCCTTTAGATACAGACCATACAAACCTATTTCATTAAGTGCTAATCGGAATGCAGTACCATATATGGGTGGTGGAGTAAAAAGCTCGAAAGTATCGCAATTAGGATCACCATCAGGAAAATTATATTTAGCTTTAAGATTGGGTGGTCTTTTAGCAATCTTATTCGTTTTAATACTTTCTAAAATTTCGTATGTAGCTAATATTAAAACTGTAGACTCACCGAATGATGTTAGTTTATCAATATAAAAGAATTGTTTATCTTTTAAGATTACTGGTGGGCTAAAAAGATTTATTATTCTAGAAAGTGAAAGTGAAAATTTCTGTTTCATCCTCAAAGTCTCTTCCGCTTTTACAAAGAACGGTCTTACAAAGAAAAAGTAATCATTTTCTTTTAATTTCTGAGACATATAAAATTTATCATAATAGTAATAAAGTGCTTGAGCTATATGAATTCTTCCTTGCTCAAAACATTGATCAGCAAATGATTTTATATAATTCAAAACATTTTCATATTGAGAATTTTCAAAAAAATTAGTCATTAAAAAATCTTCAGGATTCTTCTTAAATTCATTATAAGCTCCATTCTGAAGTTTTTTCAGAATATTTATAAGAGTGATTGGAGGATTAGGAGAGTTTAGCGAAAAGTACCCTATAATAATCTTTTCAAATGCTGAAGCCGGGTATATTCCATAAAATTTAAATAACTCATCAAAAAAACAATAAGGGTAAAATGGCCTATTGCTTAATATGCTAGGGTTTACATCAGACATGTCCTTTTCAAACAAATATTCATCGATAGCTGAACTTAGAAATTCATCTATCGCTCCAAAGGTCAGATTAAAAGATTTAATACTTGATAGTCCACATACAGAAATGGCTATAAATTTTCGGCCTCCACTTATAACATTTCCATCGACTAAAACATCCATAGGTTTTTCTATTATTTCTATAGAACTTATAGAAAATTTTTTATTAGGTGATCTTGCAGTTTCTTGTATAACATTATAATCAATATCATCGTCATTAAGTAATTCAAGAGCGTCTGCCCAATATTTTACCATTTCCGCGCAATTTTGGTGGTTGTTTGTATTTATTGGAAATGCATCCAAGCCTTTTGCTACCGCTAATATAGTTGTTGCTTTAAATCTGTCACAAAAGTTTAGAGCAAACTGACGAATTCCTGCGAAAGTTGCTATGTTAGTCAAATAATGATAGTATTCATGTATGAATATAGACTGCTGTTCGCCAATACTTAGATCGCTAAGGAAAGTTGTTAAATTTTCGATGTCGAATCCATCAAGACAAATATAAAATCGGTCCGGGTAATATTTTACTTTGGTTAGGTCGATATCTTCCACAGGTAAAAGTTTTATACTAAAAGATACGTTTTTATTTTAAAAGTATCAAAATTTTAAAAATAAAATGTAATGTATAAACAAGAATAATTTTAATTAAAAAATAGAATCTTCACCAAAAAGACATGATACAAAAAGCATTAATACTTAACTTCTAAACTTTTAATATCAAGAAACGACAATTAAATTCTCAAAAAATATTCGTAGTAATTGAAAAAAATGTACCTTTGTTTAAAGCTTTTACAGAAGCTTGCCACTTGTCTTAGCGAAACTGTTTCAGTGCTGTAGTAATAATTTATATACCAATAACGAGTTTTTAATTTGAAAACTTGAGAGGCAGGTGTCATTTTTTCGATTTTAAACTAGTTATTATGGTCTTAAAAATTAAGGGCCATACTGCTGAATATATCAAGCGTATGGCGAAATCAATCAAAAAAGCAGAAAGCATAACGCACGCTGAAGCTTTAGAGAAAGCCTCTATAAACTGTGGTTTTCATTCCTGGAAAAACTTTCAAAACCAATTAAAAAATGTTGCCTCAATTCAAAGACAGGAAACTGTTAAGGCTCTTAACAAAGATCCTTATAGAAATTTAATTGTTGCAGCGATTAATGAACTTTTAAAACAGAAAAAAATCAATTTTGATGTTGATAAGGAACAGCCGGGAAAAGCTGGAGATATGGATGGACATTTTTTGACAAAATTATTTGGACAGAATTGTGCGATTCTTTGGAGAGAGATTAGCTACCAAGAACTGATGATCACTGTGTGGTGGAAATATGATCATTCAAAAAATCCTCAAGCTCATCTAACAGGAAATGAGAGGGAAAATTTTAATGATACTCCGCTAGCTGACAAACGGCATTACAAAAAGTTTGTAGGAGCCGTAGTGTACGGATGGCTGGAAAGATTGACAGGCCACTATCTGATGGGACAAGACGATGAGCATATTGGTAAATATTATGTACGAAAAGGGGAGAAAATAGAACTTGAAGAATTACCTTTTATCAAACCCGAAGGATATCAATCTGATGGGAAATTTTATAGCTAGAATAAGGTCGGAAAGTTATTTTCCGACCTTATTTTTACGCAGGCAAAAAATTATATAATTTATTTATATTGAAGCAACTCATCTTTTAGCATATAAGCTTTGGTGGAGCTTTTCGCAATTAGAAAATCTAGGATAAATAGAAAATCTTTCAAGGCACTTCTGTTTCGTTTTATCTTTGCACCGTATTTGTAAAAAGCTTTTTCAATGAAATTATTTAGCAGATTATAATCTGCTTCTACAGATTTTTCCGTTTTAAGCATCAGTGCAATCCACGATATAGATTCAGGCATATAATTATAAAAAGCTATACCGTTTAAGAATCTTATTGAAGAATTAATTCTGTTAAATCCCCAATTTGTAATCAAGTCTTTATAAAACAAATGTCTGCCTTCGATAAAGCTACATTTCTCTACACTATCCTTCCAGTCAATATCTAATAATAAAAAAGGAAAAAAGGTACCATTCATATTCTTCAAAGACCAATCTTTCAAAACCTCCCAAAGTGCCCAAAACTTTCCTAAGTCAATTCCTCTTGCCAAAATAAACTCCTTGACTAGTTTAAAAATAAATTCTTGAGATTTATCCGTTTTTATTTTTTGCTCAACGCTTACTGTTAAATCTAAAATAGAAGTAAAAAGAGGTTTCGAAAACTCAAGTGGCTGACTTAACAGATATCTTGGATAAAAAAATATAAATACACTTCTACTGTCAAGGTAATCAGAATAACTATCTACTTTTTGATCGTTTAAGTATTCCAGATGCATCTTTAAAATTTCCTGTATAAATTGATGTTGTTCAGGAACATCAGTTTTCCAGGGGATAATACATACAGCTTCGTCTAGAAGCCAGTGTGTTGCCATATCTAATGAAGTATTATTTGTTTCTGGAGCAGTGATTGTTCCTGAAAGCACTGACATCACTAGTTTTTCAAACCAATCGTGATCTGTTTCATTTAACTGTTCTAATGTTATTTCTTCCCGGTTATACTGGGCTTTTTTTCTTTTATATTCTTGATTGAGATGTTTCTTTTTCCTAGCAAATTCAAGTAATCCAAACCAACAATTTTCTACGAATTCTGGCTGATAAACTGGTAAGTCATGAGATATACCTGCTGATAGTGAAAGACGATCCCTTTTGTCCATTTCCTTTAACAGTAAGCGCATAATCAGTTCCTTTACTTTCAATTGAAATGAAACATCAAGATTATACTTAAACATATACGATAAACCTCTTAAACCAGGATCACTATCCACCGTATCTAGATTCATTGGATAAGCGTCTTTATCTAAAAGTTTATTTTCACCAAGATTTATAACGGTTTCGCAACACCATGATAGCTCATCCGGTAAAAGATTATCTGCGAAATCACGCAACGCAACTGCTGCCATAGTTATAGGTGTAACCATGAAATGTGGTTTACCTTCTAATTTTAGTATGTACTCATAACCGATTTTCCAAGTTTCATAATTGTGATTGGACATCGTTACATTGTTATAAGCATTTCTAGCCCACACAGCATTTACAGGAGGATATTCCTCTTGCCCAAAGCTACTAACCATCTGCATAGTTTCTGTATCATAACCAGGGGTTAATTGTATAAGCTTATTTTCTCCTTGCTCTTCCACTATTTTAATGGCATATTTGCGAGCATCCATGTCAAATAAAAACTTCTTAAAACCAATGTTATCTTGATGCAGATTTTCCCACATACTATCTATCTGTTTAAAAAGAAGATCATTAAGCTTTCGCTCATAAAAAATATAGTGTGCTACAAAACCAACCAAACCAACATAATATTTTTTACGATGGAATCTGTTGTTTTCCGTTATACGTTCTCTCTTTTCAAAATCATCATCCGGATAAAATGAACTATCTATCATTTCCGATGTTGATCTGGATGAGTCCCATTCAAAAAAAATAGGAATTCCGAGTAAAGAGACAGAATACTCATCTAGCACAGACGGATATGCTTGAATAACACTTGAAACAATTCCTAGTACGGCAACGTTATTGGATTCCAAGATCAGCCTTTTCAGATAATTTTGTACAGTTTTTAAATCTTTTTCTCCTAAATCTAACAAAGATTTTTCTAATCCCATTAATAAAGAGGTTAAAACTCGATTATCAACATTAAATCCTCTATACATTGACCAGTAGTAAGTGGTACCGTAGTACGTTTTCTCTGTACCGTTCTCAAATTTAATCTTAATTTCTTCTAATCCATCATCATCTGCAGACAATATCTTCCAGTTGTAGTCAAAGGCTGTGTTCAAGAATGGAACGATAAAATCAAGTGCCTGTACTGGATGATATAAAAACATCCAGTAAAAAAAAGTATGATAACCGCTTGGGAATTCATAGTCATAGTCCAAATCTTTATCTAATCCAAAATCGTTATGTTTTGGTTTTTTGTCGTACCAACCGCTGAAATGACCCTTTGAGCGAGGTATAACTTTCTTAGCCCACTTTTCGGTTGCCATTTTCAGAACTTCGTCTGGAAAGAAACGGCATATCTGATCAGAGGTCAAACCATTAATAATATAATTTCTAACCTTAGATAAAATAGCTTGGTTCGTCCATCTCGTATCAGCTTCTTGTGGATTTACGCATGACTGAATTAAATTACCAACTAATACGGTGTCTGCTTCAGTCAACTTAAAAAGAATATCTAGGTAAATTTTGAGATAAGAATAATCAGCCTTTCTAAAATATCCCGTTGATTTTACTGCTTGAGATCTATATATAAAATCTTCCAGCAGAAACGCAGCGCTTTTTGCACCAGATGGAAGCATATCTTGATTAAACTCTTTTAGCTGTGCAGACCACGAAACTATCAATGTAAGATATTTTGTTTCAAATCCAGGAATTTCTATTAATTCAGAAAAATTATCCTTAATATGATTTATAATGTAATCCCATCCATTTCCTGCTGGAAGTAAGTGATCAAAGTCTCTTTTAGTTGGATCCATCTTTTTACATCCTGTCTGAAGTAAAAAAATAATTCTTTCAAGCAAGCTGCCTGAATTATGCAGAAATTGATCTTTTAAACTATCTAAGATAATATTTGCGTGAGGAGATCTAAGAGAAACAATTAGTAAATCATCTTTCCAAGTTTGTGATAAATCACGGTCATTAAGAAGTTCATGTACAAAAGTAATTGACTCTTCAGGCTCGCTTATATAGAGTTCTTCCATCCACAACCGAAATGCTCTTTTCTGTGAGGGTGTAACACCCAATGTAAGAAGGAACTCTTTGGCGCTAGTGGATATAGATTTTTGCTTTCGTATATATCTAATTAAAGCCCAGTCTTCCAGCATATCATGAGATGGGCAAAATGAAGGTTCATCCGCCGTATTATCAAATTGGAGAATATTATCGCGAACAAGTTCATTGGTTATTTCTTCATCTGCGGTATAAGTTGTAAAAAGAGTCATTTCAATCGCTCTTTTTACACAAATATCGGAAAAAACATTCCCACGCTTTGTGGAATTATTTTCCACAATATGCTTCCACATTAAAATTTTAAACTGCTTTTCATCTAAAGCTTCTTCCCCTGAAAGTACTGGTAAGATTCTTAAAGCTTTATCTAAATAATAAGGAGTACGTAATAAATGGTTAATTTTAGGATTATCAAGTAAAGAATTGAGTTCGGGAAACCTTTCGCGAATCATTGCAATTTCCTGATCATTAAATTCATCCACTTGTAAATAGCTTATATTATCAGGCAGCTCAGTATAAAAATTAATTCTAAAATTCTGGATAAGGTAATCCCGCATTGTTAAAACTACCCCAGCATGTTTACTTTTTTTAAGTACCTGGAGTAATTCTTTAAATGCCCCAAATTTTCCGGACTCCAATAATTTTTCAAAACTCTCTATCCAAAATAAAAAATATTTGTTAGACAATGGACTATCAAGAATTTGCTCCATACTTGCATTGCATCCTGAATTCTTTAAAGCTTCGCTTAATGTTTCACAATAAAGATTTTCAGCTGTAAATGTTAAGATAGTGTGATCACCTGATAGCTTTAAATTCGATACCGCTGATTTGGTCAAAGCCGACTTTCCTACTCCTGGTTTTCCATGAACCACAATTAAATTATTATTCTTTAAAGATTGCAAAAGCTTTGTATTGTCACGTGGCACGTTAAAATCACCTACTGTTTCATTCGTTTTTTCGATGGTCTTTTTCTCATTCTTTTCCATTTCTGAATAGCTGCTGACAACTTCCTTATTAGTCTCTGGCACTGTTAAAGGGATGGGTAGAAAGTTATCTACCTTATTCAATAATTTATTATAAGCCAATACTTTTGTTGCTATAAAAATGTCTTTATCTTCATAATTATGGATAATTCCTGTAAGATAAACATTATCATAAAGTATGGAATAAGCTCCACTGCCGGATAGTCCACTAACATTTTCCAATGCTCTTGCATCAAAGGTATCTAAAGGTTCTTCTGACCTAAGAGAGAAGTGCTTTGGGTCTGCTTTCTCATCCTCATTAAATGTTAAGGGAAAATAACGATCCTTATCTTGATTATTAAAACTCGCAAATCCTCTTATTTGATAGTTTTCAATTGATTGATTAGTATCGATAACTTGGCAAAAAAATTGTTTGCCGGTAAGTGAGATAATATCTTCTTTTGGCAAAATCAATAATGCCATATCTTCTTCATCGCTTTCAGACACCAAGACAATATCTGTATCAACTAAAGTATAAGAATGGAATGTTGATGTTTCTTCATTAAAAATCTCATCCAAAACGATTCCCGTTTTAATTATTTCTTTATCAAAATTCTTTCCTGTTAAACAATGTTTGGCCGTAAGAACATAAACATATTCTACATCTGGATCCGGAAAATATATTACTGCTGTACTTACCTCCTTATTGCTGGATATTTTAACAGCTGCAAGTTGTTGTATATTTTTTTTCATACATTATCTTTTAATGGTAAATAGGCAAGTGTTTTACTTTCAGGGCCTAATTCCGCATAACTACACTCAAATTTATGATTATCACATGCATTTACATCCACATCAAAAATATTTCTTAAATCTTTTGTGTCGCAAGCAAAATGAATGTTTAAAATTTCTGAACTTCTTTTGTCCTTTGTCAATAATCTTACAATTGCTTCCTTATCCGGATGTCTGTTATGTATGCCGTTTCCCGTTACAACATAACATTTGGTATTTACTATTTCTAAAAGTTCAGAACTTGTATTTGCTTTGCTTCCATGATGAGACAATTGCATAAATTCAACTTCAATTGGTTTTTTTTTACAATATCCCAAAGCAGAAAGACTGTCAATTACATCAGAAGGATGACTATCTGCGAGCAATAAGGCTTTCAAGTCTCCGAATTCAGCTAGTAAAGAAATGGAGCTGCCATTGATAGGGTCTGTATCCTCAATAAATTTGGCAGTTTTTAGTTCTTCTATCGTTTTTTTGTGATCCGATTTGTCTTCTGGTCTGCCTATTTTACCACTAGTTTCTTCCACCCTCCATAACTCTTTTGCTGCAGCTTCCTTTTCAGGGGTTGGTGAAAGGAAGGTCATTTTAAATCCAGAGCATTCAACAGGAATTGTTTTAGTATTAATTGGAACTGTCGAAAGGAGATTTTTTTCAGAAAGATAATCTCTAAATTTAATACCATCACCTACTGAAATCTTGCCGTTAGAAGCCTGTATTACTTCAGGTGAATGGTTAAACAAAAAATTCTTTACAACTTCATGCTTATCCAAGATTTTAATATCTCTCACAAAGCCCAGTACTGCTCCAATGTGATCACGGTCAACATGGCTGATAATCCAGTTGTCTATCTTCTCATTATTTGATATTAGATCTTTTATTAAAGGTCCGAAAGCATTTTTATATTCCTTCCCATACCCGCCATCGACCAATATGTTATGCCAATAGGAATCAGAGCCTAAAAATCTTATATAAATAGCATCTCTACCTCCTACGTCGAAAAAATGAAAACTGATTTGATGTGTTTGTTGGATCATCAGGTAATTTTTTTAATGTATATAATCTTCTTTCTAAAGGTAAAAAAATACCTTTACAAAAATGCTAGTATAAATTTTAGTTCACAAAATTTAGGATTACCACCTTTTTTGAAATAATTAGCTGCCACCAAGTTTGATTTATCTTTTTCTAGAAACCATAGTATTTAGCCTTAACCCATTTCCTTCTTCATTTCGCAGAGGAGCTGCAGAATTGTTAAGACTTAATTTTTTATCGGTCGTTACAAATATTCTTAAATTTTCTTGAGATCTTTCTTGTATGACACTGACTTTTTGCTTCGAACTCAATGTTATCTCGTTCTTTATATTATATTTTGTAATTAAATGTTGTTTAATCTCAGGAAGATTTTCTAATTTTTTATCTAATTCAGCAATTTTCTCTTCCGTATTTTTAGTTTGAATTTCTATTTCTGCAACATTAACCCCCTTTTCACCTAAGAGCTCGATTGTTTTCTGAACTTCCGCTTTAGCCAGGTCAATCGTTTTCTGGTAAGATGGAAGTTGATTCTTCCAGTAATCGGTATTTTCGTCTGGATTTTGAGTATAGCTTAAAATTCGATTATAAGATTGTTCAGCCTTGGTTACCATCTCCTTCACTTTTAGAAAATCTTCCTGTTTTCTAAGGACGAAGGCAATATCCGCCAGATGCTTATTTTTCTCACTCTCGATCTTCTTTTTCAGCAATTCAATTTCAATATTAGCCCGTGTTTCAGGATTTGTGATAATAGAAGTTTTAAGTTCCTGCGTACTGATATCAGAGATGTCCAGTACATCCGCTCCTTTTTTCATTGCTTCCAGGTATCTGGCTTGCTTTGATTGTAATTTCTGCAGCATAAAAACGTCAATGCTGTCATTGGTAAGCATAAAATTTACCCTGACATTTTCGTGCCTATTTCCCTGCCGCCAGGCACGGCCTTCCACTTGCCTTAAGGTCGTAAAGTTGTAGGGTAGGGAAAGGAGGTACAGATCTGTTGTGTTTTCCTGGAGATTCATTCCCTCCTGAATGGCCTCACTGCCGATAATGATTTTAATTTTTCCCGAATTAAAATCATTCTGAATCGATATCCTTTGAGGCTTGGATGTTGCGCCAGTAATAATACCAATTTCGTCGGGCTTGTAACCGATATTCGTCACCAGGTATTCTTTCATCCGTGGAAATTCCGAAACAGCTAACTCCGAATAAATGATCTGCCCGGCGTCCGGAATGTCTATTTTATTCTGCCGGATGAGGTTCATCGTTTCGTTGAGCTTCGGTGAGTTTTCAATAAATTCTTCTACGGATGGAAATTCTCCTTCATAGTAAGGCGATAAATACGGCGAAATAGCAATCAGCCTTGCATTCAGAATGTGAGTGAGAATTGCTCCTTTTTCTGTTTCGCTGAAATTCTCGGTCAATAGATCATATTGCTCGCGAGTCAGCTCATTTTGCTCAATCTTGTATTCTTTGTTGATCTTGTTAGGACGGATCAATTCTGGATTATCCTCTTCACCCTTGATGTCAATAAATTCAGACAGAAGCTGCTGAAACAAAGAATTGTTCTTGAACCGGCGGACATTGGCTTTAAACTTTACATCACCTTTCGCATCAATCTCCATATCGGTATCCGCCTCCATAAAAGTTTCAAAGAAGGTATTGACATTGAAATAGCCGGATTCTTCAAGCCGTTTATTGGCGATCAGCGATAATATGGAATAGTATTCCAGCGGTTTATTGGTAAAAGGTGTTGCTGAAAGCAGGGTAACATTTCTTCCGTCGTATTTCTCCTGAATATATTGTGCTGCCATCCAGGTATTGATCCCCAGCTTGGATGTCTGTTGATTCTGGCTTCTGAAATCCGAAGAAAATCTTCGATCCTCAATTCTAACCTTACCGACAATGTGGTTGGCATTGTGGACTTCATCAAAAGTCAGATGGTCAAAGCCGAAATCTTCCCAGTCATAGATCTTCCCGCGCTTCATTTTACCCTCGATCTCTTTGCCCTTCTCTAATTCCTTCTGAAAATCCCGTTCACTAATTGAATTTACGCTACGAAGTTCGCTTTCGGAGATATATGAGAACTTTGATGCCAGATCCTGGGTGATGCTTTCCGAGAAACCAATGTTGTTGAAGCCTTCATAGGTAACGATGGTAATTTCTCCGTCCTTGTTGTCAAATTTTGAAAGATCATAATCCTTACCCAGATTGCCAAGCACATTGACCTTCGCATCGGGTATTGTTTCAAAAATGGTTTCCACCCATTGCTTCAGTATGCTGTCGTTGGGAACTACGATCAACGGCCTCCTGGAATTTCCCCGCTCCATCGCTTCGTGCATCGATAGGATACCCGAAAGTGTTTTTCCGAATCCTACCTCGTGTGCCAGCAAGCCAACACCTTTCGTTGTCAGTCTACCAATGCCTGCTTTCTGAACCTCGGTTAATTTTAATTCTGAACCTTTGAAGTTCTTATAGATTTTAGAAAACAAGGGGAATCTGGAATAGTCCGGAACGTAGATATTGTTGTAATTTCTATTAAAATCCTTAACAAACCGTTCCCTAAGCTCATCCGATAATTCTTCCAGGATAAATTTTTGAAAGAGATCGTTGGCTGCAGCCTTTCTTCTGTCCCGGACTAAAGCATTTCGTTCCTTATCACTTCCCGTTACGGTCTCATTATCGACAAACTGACGCACCTCCCAGGCTGAAGAACCCTGAAAGGCATCACTCGCTAAAGTCCCGACAAAATCTTTAAATTTTTCAGCCAGATTATAATCCACTACAACGACTTCATTTGATTTAGTATTGTAGTTGTACCGTTCTTTTTCTACCTGTCCCAATGCAAATTGATGGACGAACTCGTGATTGGGGCTTATAAAAATCTCATCAAAGGTTTTTGGCTTAGGAAGCACATTAAGAAGGAGATTCAGCTGCTTGTTATATTGGTCTTCAGTTCCTCCGACAGCCAATTTATCCTTGAAATCTATCTCCAGCTGCTCAAGCTTAGAATAAATATTTCCTTCTCCATAATAAAAATCGTGAACCCACTTACCATCAAAGTAATTAGCGAATTGATAATGTTTCCCATAATTGTTCAATGTGCCATCATAATTGGTATCCCGGAAGGCATCAATTTGTTCCTGAGTAATATCGGAGCTGTTTTGAATTGAAGTATTAACAACATCGTCAGCCTTGGAGAATAGATATTTTAAGATTCCTTTTTTAAGTTCAGGTTTCGTCTGAACCCTGTATTCCGTGTTTTTATCTTTATGGGAACTAATAAACCGATCTGCTTTTTTCAGAATTTCATTAATTCTGTCCTTTGAAAATTTGCCTGGTTGTTCTTCTATCTCGGACTGCAGCTTTTTGTACTTATCAATTTCTTTCAGAACAGCTGGCGATTTAAATTTTACGGTATTAAGCTTAGAAAGAACAGTTTCAATCTTTTCCCGGACTTCGTTATAGCTGACATCATTTTTTTCCGGATCAGCTATACCTTCAGAAATCGATTCGGTTTTATCTTTGTTTTGCAAAGGAATAGAATGCTGATTTACCGTTTGTTTTGGAGGCTCTGACAACAGATCTTCAAAAAGATTCCCGATCCTTTCGGTTTGCTTGTTTGTTTCAAGCCTTTGTAGCCTGGCTAATGCATCGTCCAAAGTTCCGTGGACATAAAGTTCCATCCGGCCGAAACGATTCGATTTCTCACGAATCTCGCCCAAAATGTTTTCCGGATTTTTTTCAAAGTAATCGGAGATATTATGCTTGATTATTTGCGAGGACTTTTTAAGGATAACGATATCTGTTCCGATCTGTGTTCCCGCAAAAGCTCCGGTTGGTAAGCGGAAGGCTTTAAGCAGTTCAGCATCTTCAAGATCTTTCTTGCGATTGAGCCAGCCGGATGGGAGGACCATTGCCAGGACTCCGTCGTCTTTCAGAACATCAAGGCTGCGCTTGACAAAATAATCTTCATATTTGGAAAGTTTCGGTTCCTCACCCAACCCTTTATAGAGACCACGATGTTCCCCATAAGGCGGATTACCGATAACCAGATCGTATTGCTGAGAGAGCTCTTTTTTGTTTCCCTTCTCGTCAATAAATTCAGATTCAAAAGAACGGAGATTGATAGTAGCTTCAGGATGAAGTATTTTAGCAATCCTCGCAGTGGTCTCATTGATCTCAAAAGCTGAAATAGTTTTATTAGAGGAAAGTTCCTTGACCGCATACAAGAAATTGCCCGTCCCCACGCTCGGTTCCAAAACGCTTATTTCCTTCCTGTTTTTGAGCTGTTCCTTGATGAGGTTCCGGACGGCGTCTACGATTTTCTGATCCGTGTAATACTCGTCAAGAATACCACGACCTTCTTTTGCGACACCGCCGCTTTTGAACTGATTGCAGATGTCTTTCAATTCATCGGTAATGGCAATGCCATCTTTAAAAAGAACCTCTTTGCTTTCGGAAATAAAACAAGCTGCTGAAGCGACTTCTGCAACTTGCTGGTTGGTCAGCTTCTGACCTTTATATTTAGAGATAAGACCGTCTAATTCTGCTGCATTTGCAACATTAGTGGTTATCTTGTGGACTTGTTTGTCGGATCTTCCTGTGTTGGGTGCAATTCGCCCGAATACGATTCTGCCCACGGAAGGTTTTTCTTCAGCATCGTGCGGTTGTGTTTTGTCAGCGGATCCTCTTCCTCGTTCACCGGCTGCGAGATTGCTCCGCTCTGCGCCTGAAGATCCATTTCCAGCATTTGAGCTGCCCACATTTTGTCCTGTTGCGTTATTTCCTGTTTGCTCGGATTGGCTGTCCTGCAGAGGTTTTCCAGAATCTCGTCCAGCAGATCCGGATTCCAGGTGCTGAGTGTCGGATATTCCGTTTGGTTTAGTAGTAGTGGCTGCATTTTCTGATTCTTTTGATGTAACTAAATTACTGTTTTTATGAACATCATCTAATTTGTTCTGAAGATATTGAGACAGGTCCTTATTTCCATTAGCGGATATGTCATACATTTTCCGGATGTCTTTGATATTATTTTCCTTAAATTCCATTAGGATTTTAAGTGTTGCCGCATCGCCTGTCCGGTTTGCCTCAAGACACAAAAAGATCTTACCATCAAAGTTTTGAAACCGATTAAGAAATCTCTTACTGTTAATAGCAGCATTAAGTATGACAAGGGTTCTGCTATTGGACTGCGCGTTAAGCTCTAAGAGTTTTTGGAACGACTTAGCATCCTCATTTTTTGCGAAAAGGATCAGTTCATTTTTACTTCCTTCAATGACAGTAATGTCATCATTTATTTCTAAATCGTCACTCATTTTTAGTGCGTGTTACAAAACGATTAAACTCAAATAATTCCCGGGCAGACTCATCCCAGCTTTTTCTAGGGATCAATTGGAGGGTGACAAAAATGTCATTCTTTTTATTGTAAGAGTCGATACGTTCCAGCCTTCCGTGATAATCCTGTTCAGCGTGTCGGTACAATGAGTAGGGCAGGATGGTGTCGGTGGGGTAGATATAGAAACGGGTATAGTTCCAGGGCGAATTGATCTCGAAGCGTTTGTACTGCTTTCCAAACAAAATGGTATCAGATAATTTTCTTCTGTTGCGGTAATTCGGTATCCATTCTTTTGAAAATACGGCACCTTCTTTCTTCTGCCACACCAGCAATGGCTTTTGTTTTAAGGCAATCTCTGATAATATGGTGGTTTTTCTTTCGGAGCCTATCGGATAACATAGAGAATCATTGATATAATAAATCTGCTTACTCATTTCCGGAAAGCTTCGGTCGGGAACGATCTCTATCAGATCATCCTCAGAATAGCTTATTTTGGAAATATGAAAACTCTGCATCTCGTCCAGTCCTTTGGAAGCGTTGAAATAGACATTGGAAATAATATCAATTCCGCCTTTCTCGGATTTAATTTCTTGGTGGCAGGAACTCAGGATTAACATCAGTGCAATGGATAATCGTGTCAATTTTATTTTCATCGTGTTGATTTAAAAAAAAAGCGGCAGATCACAAAACCTACCGCTTTCGAATTAGGGTCAGGTATTTCTCTTATCGCTTGATGCTCTGCTCTTTCACGTTATTCTTTTCGTGTTTATGATCCTGTTCCAGCCCTTCCAAAGGCTTGTTGGTATTAAGCCGGTTCATATCGTTGTCATAGAGCTTAAGGTTTCGGTTCTGGGGATCGAGAACAGCTTTGCCTTCTATGACCGAATCATCCTGTTTGAATTTTACCTTGACAATATTTCCTTTCTCCAGAGATTTTATCGCGTTGTCTTTCCATTCCGGCTTGTCAAATACCAGCTCCGCTTTGTCCACGATCTTCGCTGTATCAACACCGTACTTTTCGTGGAAGTTCTGAAAATAATAGTTGTCTTTTTCAGTTTTAGGGCGACCGAAATCAAACTGAACAAAGGCGGTTGCTTCTTCCTGGGTCTTAGGGTTGAGAAACTCGGTCTTCACACTTCGTCCCTCTAAAAGATTAATGGCTTCCTTAGCGGTAAAATTATTATCCCTGCTGACCGGAAAATTGTGGGAACGATCTTCGCTGTTCTCCATTGTGAGTTTGGCGTGGTAGGCATTGAGAAAAATACCCCCTCTTTCTGTCTTGTTGAATTTCAGCGTGAAATCTACCTGGTTGCCGGGTGATGCTTTATCGGAACCGGTTTTAATCTCAAACTGCTGTTTTTTAGCAGCAATTCCTTTTTCTAAATCTTTGTGAAGCTGTTCGCCTTCTCCAAAACCGAGGTATTTCAGCTGGTCCTTCAGGTATTGTACCTGGTCGAAATCTTTTTGTGTTTCCATAATGTTTGGATTTTGATTGTTATATTGTATTTCATTCATTGTTATTGGCCTGTATGCTGACATCTCTTCTTCATCCAGGAACATTTTGATAATTTCACCGCCAGGCAAGATGGAGTAGGCTTCTGCATACTGCTGTTTTTGAAGTAATCCATAAGCCAACTCGTATTTATCATTCTTAGATAGATAATGGCCATCAATGAAATCCGGCAGTTGTCTTAATTGATGTTCAGTGAGTGAGTAGTCTCCGTTTGTAGTTCCGAATTCCATCTCTTCCTGATAGCTCTCTCTTTGGTGTTGGGTGATGTTTAGATCTTTCAGCAAAAATTTTTTCTGTTTTGTACTATTATCGTGATGAAGCAGATCAGTAATTTCCTGTTCGGAAAGCTTCGGAGATATATGGTTGCGTACGGCCTTTTCTTTCAGGTCATTTTCTGCGAAAACTTTAAATTCGTTCAGGCTCGCTGAATTTTCAGAAAGGTCTTTCATACCTGTCCACTCATTTTTGCCGAATGGTAAGTGGTATTCCTGGGTTTGCAGATCATAGCTATAGTAACTCCCGCCGGTTGGACTTTGTAGGGAACCGCTTCCATCATCGTAATCGAACCAATTCCAGCCCGCTGGTAGGGAAGATGCCGGCTTCCTGTTTTCTTCATAGTCCGGCTCCTCGGTATGGGGTATTTCTTTTGCATCCGATTTTGCGGCTTCCGCTTCATACTTGCGGTAATGATAAGCCTGCTTTTCATCGTTCTGCGCATAGCTCATACCGGCACTTAATTCCGTCCTGTTGCTCAGTTCTTTCGCCCAGGTATCGGTAATTAATTTTTGCCGATCTGCCTCGTTTAGAATTCGTATGTCTCTGTAAGCGTAAATCTGCATAAATTTTTTCTCCTGCGCGGTAAATTTCCGTTCTCCGTCACGGAAGAAATGCTCGGAAGAAGTATGCTCCATCTCTTTTATAAAATCTTTATAAGCCCTTGACAGCGGCGTAATATATTGATCATACCAGCTAAGATTATTTCCTGCTTTAATAGCCACTGAATTCTGAAGATGATCATCCTCTTCTTGTAATCGGGGACTTTGCAAGTTGATGGGACGTAAATCGAAAGGCTGGCCATCTAACTGGTAGTCGAAGGTATAGCCAACCGCTTCACATTCCTCCTGGAACGCTTTACAATCTTTATAATCAAGTCCTGTGCTGGCTTCTTTTTGCTGCCATTTATCCAGGACTGCCTGCAATTCTTTGGAGAGTTGATGGTAATTTTCAAATAGATCCATTGTTACATTTTTGAAATAGGGTGTTTTATTATTTTTGAAAGCATCAAGACTTTCAAAGAATTTATCTTCTGAATCTTCGTTTCTCATCCAGCTGTTGTTCCTCATTTTCCCGCATCCGGTTGGCATCTTCATACATATCCCTGTCATTGACATTGAGTTGAACATCAGAATTACTATTGTTAATTCTTTTATCTTCGACAGCTATCCTCGTCACGGCATTAAGTTCCCTGGAAACAATATTCATATCATTTGCGATTTCCTTGGCGATTTCCGGGTACTGGTCGATTTTATCGTGGAGGTAATTTTTCAGCTTCTGCAGTTCGGCTTTATAGCGGCTGAGTTCCTGAAGGTCCTTTTGATCGGCAATAATAGCGGTGAGCTCAGTGGCATTTTTAATAAAATCGAATTCCACTGTTTTGCTGTTTTCCTTATCGAAGATGAATGCTTTTTTTTCGATATTCCATTCGTTGGGAGTCTTTGACAGGTCTTTGATGTCCGTGTACTGGACTTTTTCTTTGCTTTGTTCCAGAATTTCCGCAAGTCTTTTGTCCCGTTCCAGAAAGATGACCTTCAGCTGCGTATTGTTATTGGTAAGCTGAAAAGTAGCGCGGTTCCTGTCATTATCAGCGACAATCGTATAGCCTTGGAGAAACTTTTGGATGTCGTCAGCGCTTAACTTTTTTGAAAAAGTCAGGTCTTCATTGATTATTCCGTAGGTTTTGAGGTCTTCGGTGGGTAAATTGTGATGTTCCATAAGATGATGTTTTTTGTTAATTTTGATAGGATGTTGCAAGCCACTAATTCGCTTCAGTAAGGTCATTGAGAAAACGGATAGGATTAATATGTTTCCCGTTTTCCCTGACTGAGAAATGCAGGTGCGCACCGGTGGAGTTTCCGGAATTGCCGCTTTTGGCAATGATGAATCCGGCTTTTACCAGCTCCCCAACTTTGTAATAGATTTCCGAGAGATGCAGGTAAGCTGTTTCAAAACGGTTGAAATGTTTTACTTTGATATAATTTCCGCCGCCTTTGAGATCCCATCCTGCAGCGGTAACCACACCATCCATCACGGCATACACATTCTCATAGCGGGCTTTCAGGTCAATACCGTTATGCATTTTTGATTGTCCAAATATTGGATGTATTCTCATTCCGTAAGGAGATGTCACGGAGACAGATCTACTTAATGGCATTGCGATCTTTGAAAACTTTGGTTCTCCGGTTTCATTTTCATAGTCATTGCTTCTTATAGAAAAAGATCGTTTTTGTTCATTATTAATCAACTGACTTTGCAGCTGTAAAATCAACGAGTCCTGGATTTTTTGTATTCTCCATTTTTTGTCGTTGTTGTCTGAATTATCTTTGATGATTGTTTTCAAAGAGTCCAGTTCTCTTTTCAGGTCTGCTTTGGAGATGGTGGTAAAAATAGCCTTCCAGAATCTGTTGTCGCTTTTCTGCTTCAAATCCTTAGTCTCTTCCATCTTTTCTACAACGGCCAGATTCTCTGTTTTTTTTGGCGATCCAAGCGTCAGTGTGTTGAATTGCCCATACAAAGAGCATTTAAAAGAAAAAAGCAACCCGATCAAAAAGGATGTTATAAATGTTTTCATGAAGCTGATTTTATAAATTCATTTACGATGAGTTCCACTTCCTTATTGATCTTCCGGAAATTGCTCATCAGTACTTCCTCTTTGCGGTTAATTCCCCTCTTATCCAAAAATGAATAGTAGACCGGCATCGGAGCGTAGTTTTGCTCTTCTTCGTTGATGGCATTCATATCCAGATTGATCTTTCCATGAATTGCTGATGTCTTGTATTCGTCGGTATCGTTTTCTTCGCCTTGAGCA
This sequence comes from Chryseobacterium sp. Y16C, assembly GCF_022488405.1. Taxonomy (NCBI): domain Bacteria; kingdom Pseudomonadati; phylum Bacteroidota; class Flavobacteriia; order Flavobacteriales; family Weeksellaceae; genus Chryseobacterium; species Chryseobacterium sp. Y16C. Next base: position 3,206,850 of record NZ_CP092711.1, on the reverse strand, counting down.
ATCATCCCAACCATTTCACCGGTTTTTAATGCGGCTATTTTTCCGGCGGGTATCATGTGGTCCATTTTCTCATTAATACTGGTCGTTGTTCCCTGTTGTGATATCGATTGGGAATAGGATTTTTGCTTAATCTTACCAAATAGTTTTTCCAGCCAGTCCAGTGTATTCTTGTCCCTGGCCGAACCGGAAAGGATATTTCCGACAATGGCAGATATGGTGTCTGCTACTTCTTTTTTGTAAAACTGCCGGAGCTGAGGAATTTCCTGCAGCCCTAGCAACACGGCAACGCTGTTGCTTCTTGCTGTTGCGACCACGTTGTCTATTTTGTGGATATAAATGGTCGGGAACTCATCAGCAATAATGCCTCCCGGCAGATTGTGCTTGGAATTGACCAAACGCAGCGTTCTGTTCAGTACCGAAGAGTACAGCGCAGAGTTAATATCCTGTGTTCCTGGGTCTGAAGCTAAAATCAATATAGAAGGATTTTCCCTGTCGGTAATTTTCAGCTCCACTTCATCACCGGAAAAAACCCAGAAACTTTCTTTCGTAGCTAGTCTGGAAAGAAAGATCTTCAAAGTCCCGATCTGTCCTTCCAACTGGTCAAAAGCTTTATTGTCATATGCCGTTTTGAAGGGAGAAAGGAGTGAACCAATTTCTTCGTTGGTAAACAGCGTGTCAAAAATTTCCTGGTAGCTACGGTTCATGAAGGAAAGAATATGCGGCAGGTCCGAGTATTTCCCATTTTCCAGGGTGGCAAAAAAATAAATGCAGGATGACAGGAAGTTGATCGCAGATTGGGTAAAGAATGCATCCGATCCTCCGCCGGAGCTGCTTCCGCCTTTTTGTAGTGAGGATACCATCGATTCCGCCATTTCCTGTGCTTCTGCCAGTGTTTGGATATACTTTTTATGAAAAGGATTGACCCTTTTTGATCTCTCGACCTCGTTCAGGCTGATGACGTGAAACTGATGGTTATATCCCGATTCTTTACTTTTTTTGATCAAATAGTGATAGTAGGCGATCTGGGCCAGATCCGGAAACTTGAAGTCGTAAATGCACAAGCAGAAACCTTTGGCGATCATCTGCCTGATGGCAGGATTGATCACGCCGAATGACTTTCCACTGCCTGGCGTTCCGATGATCATAGTTCCGCGAAAAGGATTAAGATTGATCCAGCCTTTATTGATTTTTGCATTGTAACGGAACAAATAAGGAATATTAATGCTGGTATCGGTATCGACCAGTTCTTTGTTCTGGTCAAAAGATTCCTCTTCCACATTCCACCGGTCTTTCCCCATTTTCTGCTGCATCAACTTAGAGATGCTGTCTGCGCCCATTTGAAGAATTACAGCACCCAGAAAAGAGAGAACTGCATAAATGACCTGGTACAGGTTCATCCCGGGGAAGACTTTTGGAAGCTTGGTGTCTCCTGCTTCCTTCTGCCATAATAGGGAACAGAACATCATTACCAGTCCCAGAACCATTGGAACAATGATCTCCTTAGCTACGTTGAGATCTTTTTTTTTCTTTGCTCTGGTCCCGATGGCAACCAATCCTATCAAAACCAGAGTCGCCAGCTTGGCATTCAATGGTGGATAAATGAAGCTCATCTTCGAGAAGTTCTTCAGAAGATTAGACACGACCGGAACATCCGCATTCAGGTAAAACAGCGAAGCACAATCCAATGCAACGACCGCATAAACTGCCTTTTGCAGGAATCCGTAGATCTTTATCTGATGTTGTTGCTCTTGCATTATTTGTTATTTAGAGTTTAAAAAAATGGAAGCGGAACTTCCGCTAGAAGGTGTCTGCTTTAAGGATATCCGAATAGTTCACTTTCATTTCGATGGTCCTTCCTGAAAGCTGTTCCTCAATCAACCGTATCATCATTACTTTCGAGTTCGGATAAGTGAATTTTTTAAATACATAAATATTCCTTAGGTTTTTTCTGAAGTGCTTTTGAGGATTTAGCTGAAATACCGGTGTCATTTCAATGCTCTGATTGTTGGTCGCCTTATGGATCTTCTTATCTTCAATGGAAAACTTAAGCGCTTCCAGGTCGTAGCTTAGATTGGAAGTATTTTTAAAGGTCATATCCAGAAAGATGTAATCACCCATCACATATACATTGTTAAGCTGCATACTGAGATTCAGGTTGTTTTCTGTTCTGACTGGTTTTTTATCGGTCTTATTCTGAATGATGTCCAAGGCAAATTTCCTTAGCTCACGGTTTGAGAAGCTCATTTTGTCAAACTCGATGGGCTGCATCGCTTCGGGCTGAATGTGGATGTTAGTAATGGTATTAAGGTTGTCGGGGCTTCTGTAGACCGCTTTATACTGTGCGATGAAAGACTGACCGACAACGGTGATGATACCCACTGTGTCTCCGCTGAAAAAAGAGATGGATTGTTTCTTCTTGTCCTTATCTGAAATACCAGTATCGGTAATTTTAATTCTTGCGATATTGCTGGCTGGAAGATCGCCGGTCAGCCTATCGGTGGAAAGGTCAACATATTGAATCGGTTCAGGCGAGATCATATGCAGGTTGATTCCTTCCGTGATCTCAAGTTCCGGCAGATCAGAAATGATCTGCTCAGGGGTGGCAGTTTGTGCAGTGAACAATGTTGCGGTGAACAGCAGTAGGCTGTATAATAATGTTTTCATCATTTTATTTATTTTGCTGGTTTTGTGATTCTTTAAGCTGTTTTTCATCGATCAGGAATACATAGGAGTTGTATTTCAGTTTGGCTTTATTGGTTTTGATCAGGTTAGCGATGGATTTCGAGGTGGAAGTAAACAACTTGGAACCGATGCTGGTAAAGAATCCCTGTCCGCCCACATCCATCTGCGTTCCCTGAACCGAATTGCTGCCCATTTCCCGGATCATATCGCGGAAAACGCTTTGCGGTACATACAGGCCTTTCATTCCATCCACATCATAGATGGAGAGGTTGACCGGAAAAATCTCTCCCCGGGTGAACACCGATATGATCTTAAGATCAACCCTTTGCATGGAGAATCCGGAAATCTGCCCATAGAGAATAGAACCTTTGCTGATTTTACGGTTGCCCACAAAAATATCTTCCAATAGTCTGAATCTTATCCGGCTGCCAAGAAAGCCTTTGTTGTTTTCGTCAATGACTGCCTTGATAAAGCTGTTTTCCTGTTCTTTATAGAATGCATTGAACACATTGTTGATTCCTGATTTGCTGACATTAAAGGTAGAGTTAAGAAATTCTTCCATCTTTTCCTTATTGGCTTTGAGCCGTTGTTCTGCCGCCAGTTTGCTTTGGTATTCCGGGTCTCTGGCCTTTTCCAACGAATCCATTACAAGCATCTGCTCTCTTAGGTATTTGACGGGATCTGGCTGGACCGATTGTGTTTTTTCTTTTGGTGTATCAGCGTATTTAATTTCCTGATTTCCATACGATCTGTCATTGAGCATCCGGATTATTTCCGCCGACTTTTTATAGTCCTTATCCTCATTGCCTTTCTTTGAATCATAGTAGGATGAAGGATTTCCTTTGCCCTGGTATTGATTCTGTCTTGAGGATACTGCTTTCAGCGAATCGATTTTTCTTTTTTGAGCCAGTGATAATTGGTCATCATAACTTAGCAGGCTGTCCTGTTCCCTATCCAGTCCTTCCAGCATTGTCCGGTTGTCATCTCTTTTGAAAAATGCATCATAGGCATCATTCTTATTCATAATCGAATCCTTGCTTTCGCCTAATGAAAGGGAAAGCTCCTTAGGCTTGTCCTTGGGTTTTTCCTCTTTGGTAAACTCCGCACCGACATAGCCGAAAAGAAGCAGGAAGGGCAGCGCTAAGAGCGGCAGCACATATTTTTTCTGTTTGAAATCTATTTTCTTCATTGCGTTTTAATTTTTATAACATTATCCGGTACTACCGGCTATTTTTCAACTGCTGGAATCGATTAAACAAAAACTCTATTCTCAGGCTGTCTTCTTTTTGCAGTGCATTCCGGTCTTTTTTTTCTTTCAGCAACTTCAGCTCATCAACGATCTTTTCCATTTCCTTATTCTGGACAGAAACTGAATTCTGACTTATCCCAGTATTGGAATAGAGAACAGGCGGTTTAATGGTAAAGGTCTTTTGGGAAGGAAAGAAGATTCCCTGTATCAGCGATCCTATAAATGAGACCGAAAGAAAGATCATCGAATAGGTAAAGAACCTTTTCGGATTTTTAGCCACGAGGTCCAGCCACTTTTTGCCGGTTTGTTTTATAAAAGCATTCATCTTAATACGAATTTTTGGTTTGATTGGAAAGTTCCTCGTTATCGATGATGCGCCAGTTCTTAAGCAACACCCCGTGTGGATTGTTAGGGCTTCGGATGATGTCCTCAAAAAATCCTTCGGTGATGAGCTTTCGTGTTATGACCGAAGATTTTCTGGTGATCATCTGCTTACCGAAGAATTGAAATTTGTTTTGCTCCACATTGAGGCTGATCGAATCAGCGTGAATGCTGACCATTGAGCTGGAAGCCACGATCTGGTTGTAAAATCCTTTTTCCCGGAGATTGGTGTATTCCTTCTTTCCGCTGTCGTCAATGAGATACAATGACTTCTGAATATTCTCCTTGATATAAGCATCGTCCGGAGCCAGTGTGAAAAACAGGCGGTGGAACAATTCGATCTGGGCTTTGTATTCTACGGGCCGGTTCAAAAGCACATCCGTCTGTTTAGCCAATACGGGAACCCCATTATCGAGAACATAAATGGATCTGCGGGAATCCTGGATCATCCGGTAGGAAAAGAAAAACCCAGCAATAACGATAAAGACCGCAAAGACAATGGCTGATAAGGATACGATCTTATTGATCTTGATTCGCTGTTCTATATTTTTTATAAGCATTTTAATTCTTTTTGTTATTCATTGCGCTACTCACTCGACCTGAAGCAGTACCTGCTGCGGCTGATTTAGCGGCCGATGCCGCTGCCGCAGCACCTCCTGTTTTCACCGTAAGCACTGCTGTTTTAGCACTACTTGCCACTTTTCCGGCAGCTTGTTTCATTTTCGTCATAGCACCTTCTCCGCCTGCGGTCACAATCGTATCCGCAATGGTCGGGGTCATCAATACCCCGATACCGGTCACGATATAAGCGACACAGGTAAAAAGCTGGTTGTAGATCATTCCGGAATTACTGACATAGACCATCAAGGCATCGAGATTGGTCACTGTGCCGTTGGTCAGTAAAGTGTCATAGCGTTCGATTTCCATGGTGTACCCTGAAGCAATAAGCTGCTGTCCGATATTGATGATCGTGTAGGCGACAAACGTGTAAAGGTTTATATTGATAAATTTGGAAACCCAGCTGTACAGTGAATTTTCAAATCCCGGCACCAACGCCATTCCGACTGCAATAGGACCTAAAATGATAAGAATGTACGCCCAGATCTTCTGGATAAAGAATATAAGGTAAACACAAATCCTGAGAACAGAAAGACATACAAACTCGATAACCTCGGCGACCAGTTTCTGCATTTGGAACTGCATCCTGATCTGCCATTCCTTGATGGGTTGCAGCAGCTTATCAATCCCGTCGCTGATATCAAACCACGAATCATCAGCATCTTTGGAGGTATTATTAATCACTTCCTGCTTCGCATCTTCTTCGGCATTGAGCTTAATGACCGCGTCCAGCAATTGCTGCTGCTTTTTAAACCGCTGCACCCTCAGGTCATTGACCTCAGATTCGATATCACTGAAAATCGCAATGCCGGGTTCTGCGATAGCCTCGAACGGTGCCTGGATCAGATTAACAAATCCGGTCCAATAGACTAAAGTGAATCCAATGAGGATCGGTTTAAGCATCGGGGTAATTTCCCATTCCCGGTCTCCGGCGGCCATCTGCCAGCCCATATAGCCGAGATACATCAGTGCGCCCAGTCCTCCGATCGCTCTTCCGACCAATGCGGAACCTTGAGCGCTGTCCTGAATACTGGTGTCCAGCTTGGTAAACACCTCCATAAACCACTTTTCGAAAGCGCCGTCACCCTTCAGAAACTGAAGCAGGTTGCTGTAGTCGCCATCGGTTTGCGCAAAGCCCATTATGGGAAGTACTATTGCCAAAAGGCAAAGCGTTAGTTTTTTATTCATCTCTAATATTTGTGTTTATAGTGCTGCATCACGTTTTGAACAATTCCTTTGTCTGAGGCCGGTGTCCATTGTGTTGGCAATGCGGTGGGTAAATGGCTGTTCAGGATGTTTTTGTAATCCAGAAGCAACGTTGTTCGGTTATTGTACCTTCTCAGTTCCTGCACAAATTTTCGCCAACGGATCAGCGTTTCGTGATACATGATAAAGCGTTTTCCCCTCGGCATATCCATTGACCGGGATAACGTGTATTTCTCTTTTATAAGATCAAGTTCTTCCTGAAGCCGTTTTAAGGTTCCCGTACTATTAAGCGTTTCGTAGGTCTGCTGGTCTTTTAGCCGCCAGTCGATAAAGTTCTGCGGGGTGTCCGGAAATTCCGTGATCGGCTTGAGCATCCGCTTGTAATACAATAACCAAAGCGGATCCGCATCGACTGTAGCAGAAGTCCAATGTGCAAAGTCCTGCACGCTTCTTTTATAGATCGTGTCGGATGCAGCCTTGATCTTCTTAGCTTCCTCTTCCTGGAATTTGAGCTGTGCGAACCGCAGATTTTGTTCTCCGGTAGGTTTCAACGGACGGATATCGTCCCCGTCCTTATAATCCCTATTGATCTTGGGAGCCCACATTCCCCATACCGTAGCGTAGGCAAAATTAGTCTGGATACCCAGGAAATATTTGGGGTATGGCCGCCAGTCGCCCCAGCTTTCAAAGGTCATTCTCTTATGCTGGGCAACGATCGAAGGATCATTCAGTCTTTTGACACTTAGCTGCGCTGATGCCGCAATGGCGACACATACAAAAACCAAGAATATCCCTTTTTTAAATAGTATTTCCATAATTCTTAATTGAAGATGTATTTGTATTTGATGATGATATGTCCGACAATGGCCTTGTCGATATTGAGGTAGTTCCTGAGAACAGGAACCTGGTACAGGTACGGTATTTTCCTCGCGTTTTCAAGTCTCATAATAATGTAGAGGATGTTCCCGTGAATATTCCTTACCCGTGTAAAGACCTTCTCAATGAGCATTTCCCGGTCGCTGGCATCCATCAAAAAGTCTTTGTCTTCGTTAAGTATATCCTGTGAGACCTCCTGCTGGAGCTTTATGACCTGTTTTCCGATTTCTACATAATATTTTGAGACCAATGCGGCATACTCGGGATGCTGCGTAGACAGGTTTAGCATCTTATTGGAATTGCTGACGATCTTTCCCAGATACTGATAAAGGTAGATCAGCTTTTTGCTTTGGGTCAGTGCTGAATTGACATTTTTCAGTTGCTGATAGATATACTCCTGAATGGCGATCACCTGCATTGTTTTATTGTTGATCTCGTCGTAGAGTTCTTTCTGCTTTTTGTAAGAATCCAGGAATGCCTGCTCACTGGCCAGTCGTACGCCGTGATTAACGGTAATTTGCGACAGCAGTTTATCGTTGATCACGATCTGTTGGCTTGTAACACGAGTTACGCCAAAGAGAAACGTTGCAAAGATTATTATTTTCTTCATCGCTAAAAGGATTTGATGTGGTTCATAATGTTTTCTACAACCTGTCGGTCCCTGTTGACATAGTACTGGAAGGCTCGTTTGTTCCGCAGCACCTTGGCTTTGATATCCCTTATTTTCAGAAGCATGTGGGTTGAATTCCTACTGAGTACTTTGACCTCGCCTAAGGCATAATCCAGTAATACCTTTCGTTCCGATTGTTCCATCTGGTTGATGGCGCCGTAAGACAAAATAATTCCTGTGAGTAAGCGTAAGGTCATTTGAAGATCATCCACAAATTGCAACTGTGAAGGCAGTACTGCGATAATAGAGTAAGGAGCTGTACTGATCTCGTTGATAATGGCCGTTTGATTATCCGTAATTTTGGTAATTTCCCTGCTCAGGTTCACACCTGCCGGAATAGCCTGTATAGCAAAAGATACAATACGCAGCCTGTCCTGGATCTTGGTCACTTTGTCTTTGAAGTTCTTCCACTGGGATTGGTTGGCTGTTTCTACCGAGGCACTCAGTGTTTGCTTTTGCCGCATTTCTTTCTGCCGATCGTGTTCTTTCATGGTGGCATTGATCTCAAGGTTCATCATTGGGAAAGAAACATTCTCCTTTTGCCAGGCTGGTGTTGAGCCACCGCCGGAAGAGGTGATAACGGTATATCCGATTAGCATGAAAAGGGTATAAAAAATCTTTTTCATCACAGAAATATTAAAAATTCCGTCTGTAGCGGTTCATAATATCATCCACAATGGCCTTATCGGTATTGATATATCCTGCAAAAGGATTGATGGAATTCCAGAATCCAAGCCTGTTGGCTTTCTCCAGTCTCAGCTTGATAGCCAGAAGCCACAGCTTTAAGCTTTTCACATTTCCTGAAATGTTATGAAGGATCTTATAACGGTCGCCTGCAGTAGCCAGATTTAATTCTCCCGATGCCAAAATATCCGATACATCCGTTACGATCTTCAGGCTTTGTTCATAGGTTTTCTGCGAAGCCCTGGTACCGAAAATCGCATACTGGGGATGCTGCGAAGCCAGCTGCACCACCTCTGACGAATAGGTATAGCATTTGTTCAGTTCGGAGTAGATCTCCTGTACCTGGATTCCGTTCTGTAAGGTTCCTGATACTTCCTTCAATCCTTTCAGTATTTTATTCTGAATATCATTGGCAGCGACCATCTGGGTTCCCACCCAGGTCTGAGCATCCTTTAATTTCGACGTTTCATCAATAACCTCATTCTGTTTGGCTTTCAGATTTTCCGAATAGAGGATCATCGCAGCAGTTACCGTAGGGTCGATGTAGGTGTTCTGAGCAGATACCCATCCGTAGAATCCTAAAAATAACAGGCTAAACTTTTTCATATTGATATTCTTTTTTATTGATTAATTCAAGGAAAGTGATGTTTCGCTCTTCCAGTTCCTGGCCGATGATCTTGAAGATATTTTTCCCGGGATGGTTATTTTTCATATGATGGTAGTAGGAAACTACTTTCTTATCCAGAGGATGCCGGTAGAGATTGACCAAAGACACCAGGTTTTCAAGACTGTCACCGAAAACTTTTAAATCCGATACAATCTTTATCAAAGCCTCGTCATAATTGCCATACTTTTGTACATAATACTCCACGGCTGATTTCTCAGGCTTTTCAGTAGTATAGGTCAGGTATTGTTCAAGGGAGACTTCATTGCCGTAGACCTCACCCTTGGAACCTCTCTTCAGATAAAACTCCTTAAACCGGCTTCGTCCGGATTTATTGTTGAGATTATTGATCGTAAAGATCTTGTTTTGCTCCACTTTATTCAGCGATAACAGCGATGCTATCCGCTCAAAGTTGTCCTTGAACTTGGTCTGGTCTAACAGGATGAATGTATCGGAATTGTTGATGATCGAATCTTTTACCACAGCATTTCCAATGATGTCATCCAGTTCCTGTGTGACAACCACCGCTTCTCCCCAGAATTTTCGGACGGTTTTATAGAGGTACAAAATGTAACCTCCCATCAGCTTACTGGCAATCGCTTTCCAAGCTTCTTCAATGATGAGAGCCTTTCTTCGGTCCTTTCTCAGACGCATTTTCTGAATGAATGTGTCCATAATGATGAGGGTTACAATCGGAAACAGTTTCGGATTATCTTTCACATTATCGATCTCGAAGACAATGAAGGATTCATCAAAGAGCGTATTATCAGCAGATTCATTTAAGGTCGTTCCGTATCTTCCCCCTTTGTAAAAATCCCTCAGCACAAACAGAAACGTCCGAAGGTTGAACTCCCTTTCCGTAATGCTGTGCTTTTTGTTGTTGAGATAAAGCGGCAAGAACTTGTCGCAGTAATCATAAAATCCATTGAACGAAAGCTCTTTGGCTTCCAGCTTTTCATCGAGCTCCTTGATCTTTTTGATAATGGCGTTTCGGAAACTTTGATCCTGGTCTGCTAAAGACTCCGGACGTTCTATGATATCTTTTGACTTGATAAGGATAAGCTGCGTTTCATTGTAGATCTTTCTCCGCTGCTCATCGCTGAGAGTTTCATAGGCTTCATAAACCTTGTAAAACCTTTCGCTGTCGTAATCAGGGTTATTCAGGTTTTTATCAGGATGGTAAGATTTCAACAGTTTTCGTCCTGTCTCTTTAATTTGATCGGCAGATGCATCAAAAGGTATCCCCAGAATATCATAATAGCTGGTTTCAGAACCACCTCCGGTCGCTGACCCCTCGGTTACGATATCTTCTTCGTGAATATTATATTTTGCAAGGTAAAGAATCAGTTCTTCCGATGTTTTATTGTCAAACCAATCGGTTCCCGAATTGAAATACTGATGGTAATAGGACATCAGCACATTATCAAGAATTGATTTCTGCGCAGACGACACCGTTGCATCCGGCCCTTGCCAGATCAGGAAGATCAGGTTGGTCAGAAACTCTATTTTCTCAATATTGAATTCTTTTTTATCCATCAGAAAAGGATTCATCGTAATCGGTTTTTCTTCGGTGTACTGGATATACCGTCCGCCTTTATATTGGCAGGTTCCCGAATAAGAATCACCTGTATCAACGATCACCACATCATAATTGTAGGTCAGATACTGTTCGATAATATTGTTCATCAGGAATGATTTTCCCGAACCGGATGGTCCCAGAACAAATTTGTTCCGGTTGTTGATCCGTCCGGTTTTCATCGGCAGGTCAGCGGGGTCAACTTTTAATGGTACGCCCTGCCGGTCTGTGAATCTCAGGTAGAAGTTGGATTCTTCATTCACGGGATAGCTTTCTTTAAAAAAAAAACACAAGGCCGCTTCGCTTGTCGTCATAAAAAGATCATAGTCCCTGAGTTCTGTTGAATTGCCCGGAATGGCTGCCCGGAATAGTTCCAACTGATTGTAGGCATTCTTGGAAACGATGATCCCTTTGGTAAATAGCTTATTCTCAATTTGGGACTGTATCCCTTCCATTGCTTCCAGCGTGTTGGTTGAAAACAGCAGCGAAAAATGAGCATTCACTACCAGCTGGCCATCAATAGCGATATTATGAAGCAGGGTTTGGATCTCTTCTGCGATAATGGCATTGGATGGTGAATTATTGGCCGCGCCTTCGTGCTTTTTCTTCTTTTTATCGAGTTCCCGCTGTTGTTGTGCTTGCAGTGGAATGGTAATGACCTGGTTGTAAACAATGGTTTCGTAATCCTCCAGCTCATTGATAAAGGTAAAATTATCAACCGCTGTTTCGGAAGCGGCTCCGTTTCCGCCGAGGATGGAGTAGGGTTCTATTTCAGAGGGCAGGTCAATATTTTCGACATCGACAAAGGCAATATTCTTGACATACCGATTGCCTATTTTCAGATATTCACTGGTACTTTTGATATTGTCAAATACCGGGACGTCTGAAAGCTGCATTGACAAAACCCCTGAGATGTAGTATTCAAAATCTTTTTCCAACAGAAATTCAGGTTCGCAGCCACTCTGCTTCAGCAGCATAAACACCTTCTGGCATTTGTCCCTGAGCTCTTTATAACTCTTTTCTGTTATACTGCCACCGGTCGCTGACCGACCGTTTTTTTTAATTTTATCATGAATGAGATCCGTAAACAGTATGACTGTTTCAATAGTTTTAAAAAGCCTTCCGTCAAAATGCTCTGAATATTTCTGCTGCAGGAATTGAGGGGATGGCTCAGCGGCGTATTTCTTTTTGGTGAATATATCCAGCTTCTGAACGATCCTTCCTTCTCCTATGATCGACACGACCTGATTAAGAACCGTATGGAAGTTCAGGTAATTATCCGGGTCAGCAGAATACTGCTCAACGATGTTTTTGATCCTGATCCCGATGATGGGATTGCCGTATTGTCCGAACAGCACGTCAAAATCCCAATTGAAATACTTTCCGTAATCGTAGCCGATAAACGGAATATCAAAGGTTTGTTTTTTTGCTGCTGCCATTTTTAAAAATTTTATTGTTGTTCATTCTTTTTGGAAAAATGAAGATCTGATCAAAGTTTTTGGTCTTGTCGTATAGTCCGTATTTATCCTGCCTTCTGAAGATCAGGTAAACACCTCCGGCCGTAGCGGCCAGTCCCAGCAGTGAACCCAGCAATCCGAATTTGGACAGGACCAGAGCCGCTAAGACGCCTGCGCCGATAACGCCTACTGCATAGATGATATACTTTCCTTTTAGTCCGAAGAATACAAGAGGCTTTTTCAGCCCCTTGTAGAGGTAAAATCCCATTTTATGCGAAAAAAGAGGTTACAAATTCAGGAACAACGATGAGGAAGATCATCGCCCCGCCATAACCCAGGATTTCCTTATTGACATCCTGATCACCGTTGGTCCATTTGTTATAGACCCGAAGACCGCCGATAAAACCGACCAATCCGCCAACGGCTTTTAAGATCAGCTTGATTGGGTCCCAATAGTCTTTAATGTCATTGGCTGCATTGGAGATGGCCGTAGCACCTCCCTGTGCCAGCATGGGCGTGACCGCCATTAGAAGCAGTGCCGCAGTTAATAATTTTTTCGTTGTTAGGTAACGTTTGCATTTGTGTTTCATAATAGGTAAGATTTATATTTGAACTGTGTTTTTTTTGTTCAGAAAAAGGCATAGGAGGTGTGCTGTCCGGCTCAATGGAGCGGATCGGATAAAGAGTATTGAAGGTTGTTTAAGTTGCTAGATCATTGAATGGTAGACCTTGAAGCCATCACGGTCTGAAAGGACCTGGACCTGGGTCTCAGCAAGGCTGAGGAAGTGGTTGAATTGCTGTTTGAGTTTTAAAGCAGGATCTTCTTTCTTGTGTTCGGATTTCGTATTTTCATCATTGGATTTCGCAGTTGAAAACTCTTGTATGTCAGCATTCTGAGTATTCATTTCTTTGGCTGCATCTTCCTGATTTTCTTCTTTGATTTTTGTATTTTCTTTAAAATCATCAATGTCCTGCTCAGATTCAAATTTCTTACGCCAGTGTTCGAGATCATGCGGTTCATCCGGTTCTTCGTCATTTGAAGAAAAGATCTCCTTAGTATTAAATGAATTGGGTGTATTGAGTTGCTCTACATCATCGATGCTGACTGACTTGATTTCATTAGCATCAATCTCTGAGAATGTTGTAAGGGCATATTCTTCAGCCTCTTCTTCTTTTAATTCAGGATCTTTTTTGAGAAAAAGGTCGTAAACAATATTTCCTGCGTAATACAGTAGATAAAGGACGAGGATGGTAAGAAATATTTTGATCATTGTAAGTGTTTTTAGAATCGTTATATGTTAATTTCAAGTATATGGTTGATGTGATCGATCAGTTCATTGAAAGGATGTTTGACCGCATATTTCTGTTCATAGGTCAGTTTTCTCGTATCAATGGTCTGAAGACAATTCCTTTTGAATACCGAATTTTTCAGCAGGATGCCGTATTTACTGATCTCGGCATCCATTCCCTCCTGGTTTTGGTATTTGTAGCCTTTATCATATTTGGACCGGATAAAAACTCGCTCCGCCTGACTTTCCAGCAATCCTAAAAAATTGATAAAAACCAGCGTCGATTTTGCGGAGACATTGGAATACTCAAATGGGATCACGATAAAATCACTGTAGATCAGCAGGTCACTATACCGTGCATCCAGCGTTCCGGCAAGGTCAAAAACGTTAACCTCCTCACTTTCTTTCATTTCGATCAGATGCTCAAAATCGGAGAAAGGCTGTTCATTGTCCTCATCAATAATCCTGACCTCATACAGTTTAGGCAGTTCTGATTCTTCATCTTCGATCCATTTGTGGTAGAAAGATTTCTGAAAATCAAAATCGAACACGTTGACCTTTCTTTCGGATACTCCCGAAATATAATTGGCAAAAGCAATCGCAAGTGTGGTTTTGCCAGTTCCACCTTTTTGTGTCCCGAATGTGATAATCATTTTTATTGTTTTTAGTTGATGGCTTGTAGCCAGGTTATGACTAGCTAAAAAACGCTCGGTCTTATCTCTTTTTCTTTCGCTTTTTCAATTCGTTCTCGGCCGGGTCTTTTGATGTACCGGAAGACCTCATCCATTTAAACAGCATTTCGTTTACGGCTTGCTTCAACTCTTGTCCAGTACTGTTTTCCGGATTCTTTTCATTTTTCGGCTCCGGATTTAGAAACTGCTGATATTGCTTCTCGCCGATCAATGATTGCAGCTCACCAACGAAGTGAAGCCTGGAATGGATTGCATAATATTTTCCTTCGTCGGATCTTAAAAGACTGACTTGATATCCACCCTGACTTTTAAGATATTCTTTCACATCACTTCTGATGGCATTGAATGTTTCCCTGTTCTTCAGCTTTTTATTCTTAAACAGCATAAAATCACTTAGCTCATTTTCCGGATACCTTTCTTTTAAATATTTTAATAGTACCGTCTTAGTTTCCGCATTGGGAATGCCATAATCTTTCAGCTGTTCAAAAAGCCTTTTATCCATTCTGGTCGATGTGAATTCAAACAATTCCCCCATCTTCATGATCTCACTGCCTTTATAAATTGTTGCGGTCCTGTGATCGATCAAAGTGTATCCGAAAGGCATTTGATTATCCTTATGATGAAATACGATGTCGACGCCGAAAGAGTCTCTCAGTTTTTTCTGAAGCTCGCTTTCAAACTCAATTTCCGGTTTCCAATAATCTTTGTGCTTTCCCTCAGGGAGCATCGCCTCCTGTTTTCTGTAATCATCTATTCTAAACACTTTGTTGGAATAGAGCTGCCTGTATTTTGAAAAAATGGCCCTGATCTGCCTGATCCGTTTCTCGCTTTCCTTATTGCTGAAAACAATCTGATCTGCTGAGATTCTTCGCTGTACAATGCCGTTCTTTGAAATGGTAATGGATTTTCCATCATTTGTGTTTTCGATCAATTGGTAACCATTTCTGTTGAGCAAAGTTTTCAGCTGCTGAAAAGAGCCAATTTTGTAGTTTAAAAGTTGATTTATTTTTCCCTCCTCATTTATGCCGTAGCGTTTTTCCATCACCTGGGCCAAAGCTTTTTGCGCCTTTAGCTTTTCGTAGCTGTCATCAATCTTTTTCCCGGTTTGTTTATCCACCCTTGTGGAAACAATATGGATGTGATTATTTTCGGTATCCTTGTGGAAAACTGCAATGTAGGGCTGTTGTCCGTATCCCATTTGTGCCATAAAATCTGCGCTGATCCCTGTAAGGTCTTCCTTGCTGTGCTCCTGGAATTTGGTAGAGATCACGGCATGGAATTGTGGCTTTTGTACCTTATTGCTTTTGGATATCGCTTTCAGATAATCCCTTACTTGCTGCTTATTGCTGTTTTCATTAATAAATGACGGAAAATTCTTCATCAGCATCAGTTCTCCCTTTCCCTTGTCAATCTTTTTGTCGTTGTAGTCTACTCCCGGGAAATTGGTTCCCGCTGGTTTCATAATCTTGACGATCATTTTGAAAGCAATGTGTAGATGTTTTCAAAAATTGTATTCTGCCTGGCTTTCAGTGCTGCTATTTCTGAAAGTTGTGTAGAAAACAATTCCAATTGACTTTCCGAGATGAACTTCTGTCCGTTGACTACTTTTGCCAACTGATTGACATTGGTTTCGATCTTTGTAAAGATGTTGTCCTGTTTTTCAATGAATTCAATAACGTTTCTTCTCTCATCATCCATAATCCTGTTCTCTACAGAATCGATAATCAGCCTGGTCAAAGAGATATTTCTTTCCCTGCACGTTTTCTTCCAGTTCTTTTTTCTTTCCTGTTGGATCCGGAAAAAGATTACTTCAGAATTCGTGTTCCCTTCTTTTTTCACGGTGAACTCCAACTTGGAATACCATTCACACTTTTCAGGACGAAGGTTCCAGAGGCTGGTGGTGTGGGAATGACCTCGGTGGCAAAACCAAATGAACCATCGGCTTTTGCGACTACTTTTTTCGTATAAGAAGAATCGCCGTCTGCATTAGGCATTTGGGAAGGCGTTACGCTTAGCTTACCATTGATATTGAGCCATCTTTCAGAAAAGTCACCTGAAATTAAAGCAAATTTATAGTCGGTGTAATTGTTCGTAATACTGTCCCAAAAAGCATTCGGATTGGTATTGACGGGTGTCGAATGAATGGCCAGCTTATTACTGACACTTCGGTCTCCGACTACCGGGCTTCCGGCTCCAACGCCAATGAAAACGTTATTGGAACCTGTCCGGTTCCCGGTTCCTGAAAGGTAACCGATCGATATATTATCATTGCCGGAAGTGATGTATGACATGGCACCTGGACCAATACCAATATTCCTGTTACCGGCTATGGTCCCGTTAGCCATTCCATTCAATGCCGATACACCTGCCGCGTAATTCAGTTTTCCGGTCACTTTTCCCTGTGACATGGCATAGGCAAATGCCGAATTTCCTTTTCCGGAAGTGATGTTGGAATCTGTCGCCACGATCGTATTGTATTCACCTGTGATCGGACTTCTGGATCTTCCCAGGATGTAATTTTCTTTCTGATCAAAATCAAGTGTAAGATAATTCTTCAGTATCAATTCGACCGGAGAAGTATTGCCTCTTAGCGCAACCATTTCCAAAGGGTCATCCTTAGTCAGTGCAACCCATTGCTGTCCATCAAAATAATATAATCCCGATTTGGTTAGATGAGCAGCTTGTCCCGATGGAGAGGTTGCAGGCGTAGTTACAAATACAAAAGCACCTTTTTGTGCGGTGGAGTAAGTTTTTGCAGCCAACTCATCGCCGGTAATACGTGGCGGAATAATCCCGTCAAAATGATTCACATCATTTGGTTTTCCGACCACTTCAAACGTAGCTTTGGGCGACTGGGTATTGATACCGACCTGAGAGAACAGGTTCACTGCTGCCAAGGCAAAAAGTAAGGTTAGAAAATTGTTTTTCATTGTTGTTTTTTTGTTAAGGTTTATTGCGTTTTTAGAATCATTCATCATTTTCGAAATGCTGTTGAATAGCATCTTGTATTGGCTTATTTTAAATGAGGTTTCGTCCAGGTTGAATATCCTTTGGCTTCGCCCACTGTATTGGCAGTGATGGCATTTAAAGTTGATGCCGGGATATGAATTGAATTGTTTTGCAGAAAAACGGACATCAGCGCTGTTGAGTTTTCCGGATGAAGCCAGGCGACGTCAGTCGGGAAGTATCCAAGTTCATTGCAGATGTCAGAAATATCCATTACAGCATCATCCGAAACTGGGTTGGAACCGTTTGTTCGTGATACCAGAAATTTAATATTGATGATGCCGTCAATTTTTCTAAATGATACCGCTCCCTCTAAGCCGCCGAATTTTTTTGTTCCCATGCTGTAGAATTTCGTAGAGGTATCGTAAGTATCTTTATCATCCCAAATATTAACAGGTGCACTCCATTGCGTAGAAGCAGTTAGCGGGCTGTTGGTATTACGGTCGAAAACCAGAATGGTTTGATACTCGATCTTCCGCTCCTGTTGGGCAGGCTGCCATCGATTGCCGTCAAAATAATAGAGCCCGGGCTCGGAAATATTAATGACCTGCCCGGACAGTATGTACGGCGGAACAGTCACAAAAAGGAGAGCACCCTTTTTCGATGAGGAATAGATCTTTTTTGAAAGCTGATCACCGGTGATGCTTGGCGGAATGATCCCATCATAATGATTCGGATCATCAGGTTTGCCTACGACCTGAAAAGTAGCTTCCGGGTTTGGCGTATTGATACCGACCTGTCCCGAGACTGATACCGTCAATAAGCTAAAGAAAAAGTAAAGAATTGTTTTCATCTGATTAAGATTTCTGCTGCAAAGTTGTAGCATTAAAACCTTGAAAACAATAGGGTTAGAGGTGCGTGGGCTAAATAATAACAATCTGGATTACTTTTGAATCCGTGGAGATTAAAAAAGAATAAAATGGAATCTAACTGAAGGTTTATAAAGAAAAAAGACGAGTTCCGAAGTCTTTTCCCTTTTGCAAAAAGGCAAGAGCGTCTTGGGATATGGAACTTGAAAAGTTGTATATACAAAGACACATCTTGCTTACTTAGACCGCTATTTTTTCAGAGCTCTGAAATGAGAATGTATGTAATTGATTATTAGTAAGTTGATTTAATTGCTTTTGAAAAGAAAAAAAGCAGAAAAGTAAATAACATCGAGGCTGCTCAATTTTTGAACCGCATAGGCAGCATCCGGCTCAAATTCTGAACCGGTTTTGAGATTAGTGGTTTATTTTTTGAGCCAGTGCAGCGTTTGGTGGTAACAATTTTGAGCCGGTTTCCCAAAAAGTGGTTCATTTTTTAAGCAAGGTCATCAGCTCCTGTAGTCTATTGAATACACTTTAGAAGTAGGGTGGTTTAATACTTGAACCGCATTGGCATTATCTGGTGCATATTCTGAGCCGGGGCTGAGATTAGTGGCTTATTTTTTGAGCCAGTGCAGCGTTTGGTGGTAATAATTTTGAGCCGGTTTCCCCAAAAGTGGTGCAATTTTTAGGCAAGGTCATCAGCTACTGAAGTCTACTGAATGCACTTCAGAAATAGGGTGGTTTAACTCCTGAGCCGCATCAATAATATCCGGGTGAAATTCTGGACTGGGTAGGAGATGGTCGGCTTATTATTTGCTCAAGGTAAGAATATTGCTATTAAAATTTATTTAAGAACATGTTATGGTAATTTATTAAAAAACATGCATTTAATTTAGACTAAATTAGTGTATTAAAATAAAAATAGTTTTTATATTATTAAATAGTTCCCTGCCCTTTATGTGTCATTATTTTTAAAAATAAGTCTACTCTTTATGATAAAAAATTGAATAGAAGTGTGATTGCTTATATTTTTTCTTTTTCGGTGTTTCATTTGAGAACTAAAAATATGTCAATAATTTATATACGGTTTTAAATGATTATATCTTTAAAATGATTAACTTTATAAACATAACCTAATGACCAATCAATTTATTAATGTTTTCTCAAGACGAAATTTTAGGATCTCATCCTATAGCACCAAGCTTTTTTGAAAAATGGTTTCATAGCGACAACATAAAGCGTACTAAAAATCGTTGTCATAGAGCACTTTCAAGTAAACTCGCATCGAATGATTCCGAACTTATCTCCTGGCTTGCTAATAAAATAATTGAACATCACTACAGTCCATCTAAATTGAGACGACTAAGGAGAATGTATAAAAACATTGGTTTTCCAGCTTATGCTAATCAGCATAGACAGATTCCGAGTGCAGACCGAACCATGAAAGGAAACGCTACCGAAATAATTTTGATTGAATACATTTTAGGTTGTAATTCAGATCGAACTCTTATAAAATGTTTTAAATTTCATTATAATCCAAACGTCAACCAATCAATGAAAGGTGATGATGCACTGATAATTGATGTAATTAATAGTGAACTTGGAAAAGAGGAAATAAAGGTTTTCCTTGGAGAAGCCAAATTTAGGAGTAAACCGGATAAGGCGGTGGTTTCCGAACTGAGTAATGCAATAAGCAAAGACAAGTTACCACTATCTTACACTTTTTTATTGGACCGCCTTTATGATAATGATCATACAGTTAATTTAGCAGAGTTTTTGGAGAAATTCATTTTAGACGAAATAAAGTCAAAAGGTAATATGAAATATGCCGGGCTACTACTTAGCAATGACAAAACATCTGATTTTATAGAAAAAAATTATACAAATGATAATCCTGATGCAGTTATAATTTCAGTAGGTATTGATGATCCAAAGTCATTAATTTATAATGCTTTTTATGAAGCCAATGCAATAATCAATAATCCAACTGCTATATGAATAATGAACTAATCGCTAGTAAATTAAAAAGATTGGATGCTGATGCTACTATACAAAATTATTTTGCACAGGCCAATGCAAGGTATATTTTGCTTAATACAGAGGAAAATAAGGAAAATTACCCACCATATACAATTAATGATGACCAACTCAATTTATTAGCCCTACAATATTTGCATTTAGGGTGTAACTATGCTGAAAATGAAGCTTTGTCTAACGCTAGTGTTCCTCTAGAAAAGGGTGCTTCATTACTGGAAGTTATTCATGGTGCAAAGACAAATAGAAAAACTGTTAGTGATTACTATGGTCTGGTAGCATCATTAGCATATTATGTAGCATTTGAATATTCCAAAGCATTTATACTGATTAAGAAATTTGAAGCGAATACAATTATAGCTTCAATGTTAGGGCTTTTTTTACAACGTAACTTTATACAACTTAATGATCTGTTGTATTCTATGCTAATGGATAGCAAATACCGTGATGATAAGGTTGCCGAGAATAGTGAAGAGGAAGGTAATCAAAAAATTTATGAGATTACTATCGCAAAATCTTTAAATGGCTTTATTCAATTCTATACTTCTGGAAATCAACAAGCTTTAGAAAATTCCAGATTTTTACTTAGGAATCTAAAGAAAATTGCAGAACTAGAGGAAGACGCTGGCATATGGTGGATAATAAGATTATTACTCTTAATTTCAAACGGCTTTAATGAAGCTGCAATATGGAATGTGCTTGCTAAATACTTTAATATCGAAAATATTCAAGTTAAAAATTATTTGCGATCGCTTGTTTATTTGCAACCGAGAGGACATTATGAACTATTTATTACCCAGCGTGCGGCGTTAGATCAAGTTATAAATAGTGAGTGTGGGTGTGTTGTTAGTATACCAACTAGCAGTGGAAAAACTAGGATTGCAGAAATAGCAATTTTACATTCTATACAATCTAATCCGGATGGAAAAATTTTATACGTTGCTCCATTTAGATCTTTAGCATTTGAAATAGAGAATAGTTTAGAAAAAGTTTTTCAAAGCTCTGGCATAGTGGTATCACACCTTTATGGAGGAAGCTTATTTAGCAAACTTGATGAGTTAAGTATCATGGAAGCTCAGGTAATCATTGCTACTCCTGAAAAAGCGAAAGCTTTGTTCAGGGCAAATAACGATATCATAAATAATGTCACATTGACTATTTTAGATGAAGGCCATCTTCTGGGAGAAGATAAA
Source organism: Chryseobacterium sp. Y16C (assembly GCF_022488405.1). NCBI lineage: Bacteria > Pseudomonadati > Bacteroidota > Flavobacteriia > Flavobacteriales > Weeksellaceae > Chryseobacterium > Chryseobacterium sp. Y16C. Next base: position 3,185,764 of record NZ_CP092711.1, on the reverse strand, counting down.
AGATTAGTAATGAATGAGATTTTCTATGAAGAACTTCGATTTCACATGAAGCAAAATAAAGGTAGATTTCTTTTACTATCTGCCGTTTTACCAAACGCTGAAGATCTTGCACAATGGCTGACTGATAACAATGAAGCCATATTTAAAAATGGTTGGAGGCCTTCAGATGAGCGCTTAGGAATACTAGAATGGCGAAACAATAATGTAAGTTTAAACTGGGAAAGTCAGGATCATGAGAGAAGTTCGTTTAATCCGTATTTTATTACTTCAGAAGAAGTTTCAAGATATAAATATCGTGGTGAAGAACGAATAAGATATTTTCCGAGTGATAAAAATGAAGCAGTGGCAACAACTGCGTACAAATTAAGAACATTTGGTCCGCTACTTATTTTCGTTGGTTTGAAAGATTCTGTTTTTGTGATGGCTGAGGCCTACTTAAAGGCTATGGATGATGGTGGGAATGATTATCAATGGAAAAATAAATCGCTATGGAGAATATTTCAGTTAGCATGTGCTGAAACATATGGTCCTGATAATAAGTGGCTGCAGTATGCAAAAATGGGTATCTTATGTCATAATGCAGCATTACATAGTGATGTTCGCCTTCCATTAGAGCGGATTATGAGAGAGGAGAAACCATTGGTAATTATTTCAACTTCGACCTTAGGTCAAGGTGTAAATTTAGGAGTCTCTACAGTCATTTTTTCAACTCTTTATCAAGCTGGATCTCCAGTCAGGGCTAGAGATTTTTGGAATATTGCGGGAAGAGCTGGACGCGCTTTTGTGGATCATGAAGGTAAGATTTTAGTAGCAATTGATACGAACAACAAAAGTCAAAAATCAAGATTAAATTTATTTAATAGTGTTCGAAAAAACTATTTTAATAAAGAAAAAATTGACTACGCTGAAAGCGGAATACTCTCTTTAATAAGTACTTTGAAAACTTATGCAGACAATATTGGTGTAGATTTTAGTCTTCTTATAGAACTCATAACAGAAAATAATATTTCAGCTATTGGCGAAGAGGCAGACGCAATTGATGAAATTCTAGATTGGGTAGATGACACTCTACTTTCATTACTGTTAATTCACAATCCTGAAGGTGATATTAGTATTTCCTGGGTTGAAGATTTCTTCTCAAAATCGTTGGCATATATTCAAATATCCTCCAAGAAAAATATCTCACATAAAGAATTTCTGGATTTTATTGAGGCAAGAACAATTGGTATTGTAGCAAAAGTGAGTAACAATAGAAACAAATGGAGGTCGATTGTTGGATCTGGTATTCCTCTTAACAGTGATCTAATCATTGAGGATAATATGGATCAGTTAATTTCGAACGTTGACGAATATTTATTAACTGAAGGCACATTTGAAAATTTATTAGAATTGCTGGAATCTATTGAAACAACTATTGAAGATTTACCTGTTTTAAATGAAAGAGGACAGTATTTAAAATATCCTAACGTTGCTCAAATAAGAAGATTATGGTTAGGCGGGGATGATGCTTATAAAATTTTCCATATAGAGAAAGGAGCTGAAATTGTAACTGATGTTTACTCATTCTCATTGCCATGGATTCTAAATGGAATAGCAAGAAAGTTTAAAAGCAGAGATTTGGATATACAGGCTACAGTATTAGAGGAATTATCTTTATTTGTGGAAGTTGGCTTACCCTCGATCATAAAAGTCAAAATTTACCAAGCGGGTATAAGGTCTAGATCAGCTGCAAATGAATTGGGGGATTTTTGTGTGGGTTTTTCTGGTGATGAACCGGTTTCAACAATAAAAAGAACCTTAATTGCCAATATTGATAGTTACTCATTATTTGTCAGCGAGACTACTGAAGAGTGGCTAGAAATGCTTAGAAAGACATCAATGCAAGATCGATTAAAAATAGATAGAGTTTCATCTTTTGAGTTTGGAGATACTCATGAAAAAACCCAAACTTTAATTGCTCAAATTATCGACGGTAAAAAATATCTTATTAGCCCTGACTTTGAATTTGTACATGAAGGATGGGGTAATGTTGATTTCATGCCTGCATTGAATAAATCTGGAGTGGTTTTTAAATATGATGAAAACGATAATTTGTGGTATATGGAAAGTTTAAACCCATACATTGAAATAATTGATAATGATTAAGCGAAGAAAACTAATATTTTTTCTTTAACTCCTCCCGCATTTTCTTCATATCATTTTTCAAAGACAAAAACATATCTTTGATTACACTATCCGTCAGATCAATTAGTTCGTATTCATCTGTAAGGGCTTTTACGAACTTCCAGACTTCAACAATCTCACTGAAAGGAATCTCATAATTTTCATAAAAAATGTTCTTCGAACTAACAATAATCGAATTATGATTAATCTTTTCGATAGTTTTATAAACCAGCCCACTTTGTGTAATAATCAGATAGGTTTTATCTACCTTGAGTTCAGATAATTTCTCAACAAATTCACCAATGATATAGGTGCCATCTTTAAATGGCGGCATCGAATCACCTTCTGCTGGAAAAGCCCTGTATTTCCCGTTTCTCAGAAAAGGCAATGACATATACTGCAGGCTTTCAATATATCCCGGGTCATTATATCCCTCAAGATAACCCATTGACGCTTTGTGGGGGACAATTTCAATTTTATTTTCACCGGCTTCATCGACCAGTATTGGAAGAACAATCCTGTTATCCGGCAGTTTGATAATATCTTCCAAAGGATATTTTCTCAGATCCAAAGTCAGCATCAGGTCGATGCTGATGCTAAAATATTTTGAGATGTTAAGAAGAACATCGAACGGAGGTTCGGATCGGCCGTCTTCATATTTGGCATAACGGACCCTGCTTATCCCCAAATTGCCTGCAATACTTTGCTGGGACAAACTTTTTTTATGCCTTAGAAACCTGATATTATCTGAAAAAACTGACATTGATACAAATTGTATCAGCAAATATAATAAAAATGATACAAAATGAATCTAATTTTGTCAAATGAAACGGGCAATAGCACATATGGATTTGGATACCTTTTTCGTCTCCTGTGAGAGACTGAAAAACTCCGACCTTGTTGGAAAGCCGCTTATCATTGGTGGCGGGGACAGAGGCGTGGTAGCATCCTGCTCTTATGAGACACGGTATTTTGGGGTACGAAGTGCAATGCCGATAAAGATGGCTTTACGGCTTTGCCCGGAGGCAAAGGTAATCCGGGGAGATATGGAAATGTACTCCAATATGTCTCATACGGTCACTGAAGTCATACAGGAAAAAGTTCCAATTCTTGAAAAGGCAAGTATTGATGAATTCTACCTTGATCTTTCCGGAATGGATAAATTTTTCGGTTGCTATCAATGGACCACGGAAATTGCAGAGGCTGTCAGAAAAAATACCGGTCTGCCCATCAGCTTTGCTTTATCCACCAATAAAACCGTTTCAAAAATCGGGACCGGGGAATCTAAGCCCATCGGAAAACTTGAAATTCCCGAACAGAATATAAGACCTTTTCTGAACCCGCTCTCAGTTAAGAAAATTCCGATGGTTGGCAATGTGACCTTTCAATTGTTGTCCAGGCTGGGCGTAAGAAATATCCAAACGCTGTCAGAGATGCCTGTTGATGTCCTGCATCAGCTGATCGGAAAGAACGGACAGGAACTCTGGAAAAAAGCCAATGGTATTGATGAAACGCCTGTTGTCCCTTATTCTGACAGGAAATCTATCTCCAAGGAAAATACATTTTCACAGGATACCATCGATATCAATGGCATAAAGAGCATACTGTCAGGAATGGTGGAACAGTTATGCTTCCAGCTCCGTCAGGAGAAGTGGCTGACTTCTACCGTTGTGGTAAAAATTCGGTACTCCAACTTCGATACGGAGACCAAGCAATACAGGATTCCTTACACTTCATCCGACCATACGCTGCTCAAATACGCATTAGAATTATTTGAGAAGGTTTATAACCGCAGAATGCGAATCCGACTTATCGGTGTAAAGTTCACCGGTCTGGTACACGGATGCCACCAGATGAATCTGTTTGAAGATACGGAAGAGCTTATCAGTCTTTATCAAACGATGGATAAAATTAAAATGAGGTTCGGAGCGACAAGTGTCGGACGGGCTTCCGGACTTTTAAACCAATAATTACGATGTTATGTTCATCAATTGTCATTCTTTCCATAGCTTACGTTACGGTACCATTTCCGTTAAAGAATTGGTTCAACAGTGCGTTGATCTGGGAATCGGTGTGGCCGCTTTGACCGACATCAATTGTATCTCCGGCATTTATGACTTTCACAGATTATGTGAAAAAAGCAACATCAGGCCGGTCGTGGGTGTGGATATAAGAACTGACAATAAACAGCATTACATCTGCCTGGCAAAAAATCAATCAGGCATAGGACAAATCAACAGGCTTTTGACGCTACATAATTGTGAAGGAAAAGATCTGCCATTACATCGCCCCAATCTGCCGGATGTATTTGTCGTATATCCTCTGAGCAATTACCCTGAGAAACTTCAGCGAAATGAATACATCGGCATCCGTCCTGAAGAAATCAATCTTTTGATTAATTCCAGCCTCAGAAAGTATCTGCCAAGAATGGTCATTTTACAGCCAGTGACTTTTACAACCAAGAAAGAATACACACTACATAAGATTCTGCGTGCCATCGACCGGAATACGTTGGTCACTAAACTTGATGAAAATGATATATGTAGGCAAAACGAGAAGCTGATTTCGAAGGATGAGCTTCTAGAAAAATACCAGCATTATCCGCAAATTATTGAAAATACCCAACGATTACTTGAACAATGCCATTTTCATTTTGATTATAAGACCCCTAAAAACAAAAAAAACTTTACAGAAAGTAAAGACAGCGATATAAAGCTCTTGAAGGAACTTGCCTATAAAGGGTTTACCAACAGATATCCTAATGATGACGGAAAGGCTAAAGCACGGATGGATAAGGAATTGGGTGTCATTGACCAGCTGAATTTCTGTGCTTATTTCCTTATCACTTGGGACATCATCCAGTACAGCAATCGGATGGGATTTATGCACGTCGGTCGCGGAAGTGGTGCCAATAGTATCGTTGCCTACTGTCTTGGCATTACGGACATCTGCCCGCTGGAGCTTGATCTGTACTTTGAACGCTTTCTGAATCTGAACCGAAAAACACCGCCGGATTTCGATATCGACTGGAGCTGGCAGAACAGGGATACCATTTTACAATACATCTTTGACAAATACGGAAAAGACCACGTGGCATTTTGCGGCACGAACGTCGAATTTAAGTATAAATCGATTTTCCGTGAGGTAGGAAAAGCATTTGGTCTGCCAAAAGAGGAACTGGATGAACTGGCCTCCAAATCCATTGAACAGCACGATATTAATTCGGTGTCAGCAATGGTTCACAAATATGGAAAACTTTTAGAGAAATTTCCAAACCAGCGAAGTATGCATTCTTGTGGAATTTTAATCTCTGAAGAACCCATCACCAATTACTCGGCATTGGAAATGCCGCCGAAGGGATTTCCGATTGTCCAGTTCGATATGCACGTGGCCGAGGAAATCGGTCTGGAAAAATTCGACATCCTTTCCCAACGGGGCTTGGGAACCATCAACGATACAGTGAAGCTCATCGAAGAAAAACGGGGTATCAAAGTCAATATTAGAGATGTGAGCTTGTCAAAGGATGAACAGAAATGCAATGAATTTCTGAGCAGGGGAAAAACAATTGGATGCTTCTATATTGAAAGTCCGGCCATGCGCGGACTTCTCCGAAGATTAAAATGCAACAATTACAAAGTATTGGTGGCGGCATCGTCTATTATCCGTCCGGGCGTAGCACAAAGCGGAATGATGAAGGAATATATCTTCCGTCACAACAATCCTGATCAATTTGAATATTTTCATCCGGTTTTTGAAAAAGAATTGGGGGAGACTTATGGCATTATGGTGTACCAGGAGGATGTTATCAAAATCGCCCTTCATTTCGGAGGCCTGTCACCTGCTGACGGCGATGTGTTACGCCGGGCAATGAGCGGAAAAGGACGTTCGCTCTCTGCACTGCAGAAAGTCAAAGACCATTTCTTTGAATCCTGTAAATCCCTGGGCCATCCGGAGCAGCTCTCCAAAGAGGTTTACCGCCAGATAGAATCCTTTGCAGGCTATTCATTTTGCAAGGCCCACTCGGCATCTTACGCGGTAGAAAGCTACCAAAGCCTTTATCTAAAGGTTTATTATCCTATCGAGTTTATGGTTTCGGCGATAAACAATGGCGGCGGTTTCTACAGAACAGAGGTATATGTCCACGAAGCGAGAATGTCAGGTGCAACCATTTTAAATCCCTGTGTCAATCTAAGCGAATACCAGACTACTGTTTACGAAAAAGATGTTTATTTAGGGCTGATGCATATTGAAAAGCTGGAAAGTAAAATCGCAGTTTCAATTCCTGAAGAACGAAAGAACAACGGTGATTATACCTCCCTGGAAAACTTTGTCAAAAGAATCCCTATTGGTATTGAGACTTTACAGACCTTGATATTAATAGGAGCATTCCGGTTTACCGGGAAGCAAAAGCACGAACTGTTAATTGAAGCCCGTTTTCTTTTAGCAGGAAACAGGCCGTCTTTTAAGCATTTAACATTACTGGAAGAACCGCAAAAAGAATATACCCTTCCAAAGGTGCAAAGACATCCTTTGGAGGATGCATTTGATGAAATTGAGATCTTGGGATTTCCGGTTTTAGTGAGGCCATTCGACTTATTACAGACCAAATATAGGGGAAGTGTAATGGTAAAAGACCTGACGAAATACCATAAGAAGCAAGTCAAAATGCTTGCCTACTTGATTTCCAGAAAGCACGTTCCCACCAAAAGAGGGACGATGTATTTCGGAACGTGGATAGACGCGGAGGGTGAATATTTTGATACAGCGCATTTCCCTGACAATCTAACTCAATATCCTTTTCAGGGTGGTGGATGCTATTTATTATTAGGAACTGTGGAAGTAGACTTTCACTTTCCCACCATAACCATTTTAAAAATGGCAAAAATGCCTTTCATCCCCGACCCAAGATACACTTTGGATAAAGACAAAGCGTATGAAGCTTATAATAATATCCGGGAAGATGTGAGTATGACTTTCAGAAAGCCTTACCCGCAGGAACACGAGATTGGATTGCCTAGGAGGAAAATGAGTTGAGTTCATTCAAAATCTTTATTATAGAATCAAAAACGACATTATTATATTGAATGAGTGAGACGAATAAACAAAATGTATTACAGCCATAAAGATTTTGTATAAATTTGAGCTAAACAATACATAATGAATTTAGGGAATGAACCTTTATGGGCTATAGAATTTTATAAACTTTACGAAAGCAGGAATATTGAAGACATTAAAAAAAGACTTTTTGAAATTTCCGATGTACTGATCTACTTACACGAGATCCTTGCAGAGCGGAAAGTTGACCTACCAGAAAAAGATATCTATTCTGAACAATTGGTTATTAAACTGCATCTTCAAAACCTGAGTTTGTTAGATTTATCAAAGGGACATTCGATTTCATCCAGATTTTACGACAATAAAAGCTCCGATATTAAATTTCTAGATCTGTCTTCTATTATAACGATTGTGAGATCACAGTACGAGACTTTATTAATGTATCAACATTTGTATGTCAATCCAGAAGACGAAAATGAACAGAAACTCCGGTACGAATCCTGGATTATGTCTTCGATGATGCTGCGCTCTAAAGTATTCTCTCAGTCAAAATTTATAAATAATGAGAGAGTAAAAAGTGAACAAGATGCCATTGAACGGTTGAAAAACAATATCTCAAATAATGAATTTTTTCAGAAGCTCACAGAAAAGCAACAAAGAAGCTTGCTTGAAAATGGATCCGGAAAACTGTTTAAAAATTGGGATACCATATTTTCAGAATCAAAATTTAGCGATGCAGGCGTATTTTCCAAACTCTATTATAATGCTTCAGTATATGCCCATTCCGAAGGTTTGGTTGTCCTTCAACTGAAGGAGACAAAGCATCTGATGGAACACGAACATATGAAAGAAACCTTATATTTAATGTTATTCTATTCTTATTTAATGACTAGTATTATGATAAAGAATATTGTCAATAAGTATCCTTTAGTGAAGGAGAGATATGACAGCCTGGATGAAAAGACTAAATTTGAAATTGATTTTAATTATCAGCTTTCCTTCAAATCATAATTATAAAGCTGAAAAACTGTTGCTGCATTATCGTTCGCTTTCACGACCGCTGCTATACCAGAAATCTTCAATTTTCCAGGTGTGATTTTTAATCTGCCTGACAAGTTTTTGAAGTTCTTCGGAGTATTCTGTCTTTCCGTATCCCATTTCTATTTCGGTTTGTATGGCCCACAATGAACGGGCTAAGAAATTGATTTGTTTTCTAAGTTCACCTACTCTTTCAGTGGTGAGTTCTGAATTTTCACCTGTATTGAGAATTTCTTTAGTAGAATGGTCTTTCAAAAGGATATAGTCTTTCTCTTCACTCTTTATAAAGCCTAAGTCCAATGCAACTTTTTGGGAAGCTTTAAAATTCAGGGGTCCGATCTGCATTTCGTCAATGGTAATTCTTTGCTGATCTCTACTCAAAAACAAATGCGGAATAATGGTAGTCTTCATTGATTGTGTCAAATGACCCTTACCACGGTACTGAGGTAATACAAACCAGTGTAAATCCCGGCGCATATCATATACAGTTGCGACAAAGACACCCTCATTATTTTTAATCAGGTAAAAATGATCGGGACCGTCAGAAGAGGTTACATTATCATTTACCGTGGGTTTTTCAATCCAGATTTTAGCAAAATCGACATATTGATTGAGAGGTCTGCGGAAGATAAGGTAAGATTCGGTATTACCTGAATTTAAATTATCAATAAGTGATTGCAGGGATTTATCAGTCATTTTTCAATAGCAATTAATAGCTGTTATTACCATTCTATTTCGTATATCGTGTCATCATCATTCAGTTCCAAATCCTCAACTTTACAGTTGTGCTTTTTAGCTTCCGACTGCAGAAAGTTTCTTAAATCATTGTATTCATCCGTTGAAAAGACGGCAGTCCGCATCAGGTGCGCTAATTTTCTAAACGATTTCTTTCCGCCCTTCAATCCAAAAAATGTTGAATTGATATGCCGCATATAAAGATACAGATTTTCATTACCAGCGTGAATAGCGTCATCCAGATAGGGTAAGAGATTAACGGCTCCGACTGAATCATAATCTTTCATTGCCTTTTCTATCCAGTATTCCAAATGTAAAAACATAGCGATATCCGCCTTATCGCTTTTCATTAATTTAAAATATTTCAGTGCGGCAATAGAGAATATAATATGAACCCAGGAAACCTGAAAACCACAATATGGAATTTCCTCGAAAGAATAATGGCTATGGGTTCTGGTCAGCCTGCTTCCATAAGATGCTTTCCGTAATTCGTGAGAAAAACCGCTGATGAGATGATTTTTATCTTCATACCCTTTTATTGGTGATAGCGACGGATCATTCCAAAATTTTGAGACAATATCATATAGGTATTCCAGATCATCGCGCGTTCCCCAAATCTCAATTCCTAAACCTTTCTTTGTTGGTATGGTGTAAATCATTTTCCTTTCTTCTTGCAAACAAATGTAACGAACAAATTCCGTGGTTAAAAATTTTTGAATTTTTTCTATAAATAGGGAAGCTTTTAAACATCACTTCTCAAATGTAAATCCCAACATTTTTTCTGACAAGGAGTGTATAATCACTGTTGCAAATGAAGATGAATTGTGGTTCCAAACATAACCAGAGCTGTGGTATGACTTAGAGCCCAAACTTTTTGCATTAAGTTATTCTGCAAATAGGTATATTTTATTTAAATTAAGCCACTTTTTCTATCATAAGTAATGTGAAAACTGTTGCAATTTGCAGCTTATTAAAAACTAATAATTAAAGATATCCAATGAATGACCAATTAGACTTTCTAAAATGTTATTACAGACCCGCATTTTTCAAAATAAAAATTGATTTACCCTTTGAATTCAAGAACTTACAAGAATTAACAGATGGTGCCCTGTCATTGTATCTACACGAATATATTCATTTTATACAGGATATTTCAACCATATATGGACTAGTGAATATCTCGACGATCAACTATTACATTCAGGATTGTGCATCAAGAATTTTTAAAGAAAATAAAAAGGAATTTCAGGTTCCGTTAAAACTTTCACCCAGAGAAGGTGATTATGGATATTCAAATTTTTGTCTGCAGCCTATCTATCTTGGAAGTAAGATTAATCCCAAAAGAACGAAAATAGAGCTGGTTTCATATAAATATGGAAGCCAAGTATTTAATGATAAAAATGAAAAAGTTAACATTATAAAAGTAACTTTGAATGATGCAAAATCAAATGCAAATTTTGAGGTGAGTCTTGGAGGTATTCTGATAACTGAAGGTATGGCTTACCTTTCTGAACGTTATGTTTATTCAGAAATTTTACAATCACAGGGTGCTAATGTTCAAGCTGATGAATATCCCTACCTGGTAGTTGAAAAAATCGCACAAAAAATTTACCCTGAATTAGCACAGTACACTATTCTACTTATAGCCGTTTGTGACTGTTCACTAATGACATACCATCCCGGATTAAGTTTTATCCGTGCTATGGAATTTCTAAGTAAATCAAAATTCATTGAAACTAATCTGGATAATGATCAGATAATATCAAAACTTTATGAAGTACTGAGTGCTTTCTTAAAAGGAAATCATTTCGATTTAGACGTTATTGTGGAGCAGGTAAGAGATTCGATAAAAAAGAGCTTCAAGGCTAGTATTTTTGATGGCAATAATCAATGGATCGACGTATTATTTGATCGCATTACAATTCTCAGAAGAGAATATCCCCAGTTTATAATTGACTTTCTTCAAGGTGGAAATTTAAAGAATAATAAAGATTTCGCTATGTTTTACCTGGCTTTCGGTTCTCCTCTTGTAGTAAACAGCGAGGATAAAGGTACCGTTGCTTTACCTAGTCAATTCAACCCGGAAAATTTTCAACCCCATCTATTTTGGGCTATTAATCAAATCCTAAAAATATTTACTAATCAATCGCCTACACCTTGTGAATTGAAAGGGTTTTGCAAAAAAAGTTCGGAATTGGAAGGAATAGATGATATAACAGATGAGCGATGTGATAATGCACCTTGGGAAAAGCATATCGATCTCTGTCCCGTTGGGGCAATTTGGCGTCATTGGGCGCTTGCTGGGTTTTCACCAAAAACTGCACCTTAATTTAATGATCGCATAAGAAGTTGAGCAAAAGCTTCTTTGTGAATAATTTGACGATTAAATTGATTCGCAACCTTTTTTCAACATCTCGGAACTGCACGGAACTCTAGTAGAAATAGGGTTGCAACGCTTTGCGCAAAAATGCATTTCCGACCGAAGGGAGGAATTGTATTTTTGCCTTTTAAAGAATTTTAAACCTAAACAAAACCGCAATCTGAGCCTGCTCAGATTGCGGTTCAATAAAGATCATCACTTCAGTCGCAGGAAGTCCTGCAGATGTTTTGATTTTTTAAAATTGATATAGTTCTTATACTCAGGATTTTTTATAAACGCCTTAAGCGCTCTGATATATTGCATATCCTTTTCGTCAACACAGGAAATTTTAAAGCAGGCAGTGCCGATTTCTCCGAAACAGTTTTCTGCGCCAAAAAGAAGAGAATGGTAGGTTTCCCTTGAAATCGGGCGTGCGTAGTGCGGAAGGTTCTTTTTTCCTTCCTCGTCTTCATTCATAAGGCGTAAATCTTCTATAAACATTTCCTCTGTGAAAAACACACCATATTCCACGCCGTTAAACGTTTCGTATTCCAATTGATAGCTGTTCTTTAACAGATCGTTGACTTCGACGGCTTTTTCAGCCTTTTTTAAATAGATGATAGCATAAGTTCCCATTGTTATAATTTTTTAAAGTTATTAAACACGATTGCCTGTACATCGTGAGGTTCTTAAGATTAATGTTCACTTGGCAGCAGCAGCACATTGCCTTCTTTCCAGATGGTGAACTCGTTAAAGAAGAAATCCGAAAACGGAATGTCCTGCGTGGCAAGTACCTTGTTATTTCCGTCAGTTGCGGTAAGCCTGAACTGCGTTTCTTTCACTCTTTCGAGTTTCCAGACCTGGAATTCTTCCTGACGGAACTTTTCAGAAAGCTGATACGATACAATGCAGTCGATCAGCCAGAAGCACTGTTCTTCTTCTGCAATAATTTTAACGCCATCCGTAAAGACGAATCCGAAGAAATAAGCGTAATACTGCTCAGTACCGCTAAAATGGTTGTAAAATTCATTGGCTGAAATACCTGGATTTTTCATAGTTAAAAAATGTAAAGGGTTGATATTGATTTTGGATTGTTCATTAAAAATGTAAAGAGCGCTTTGCTTTGTGTCCGATGGGCCAGTCGTTTTTCATTGCTTTCTGACGATAGAAATTCCGTTTCAGCCAAAACCGGAATGGATCTGAAGGAATGAAGGCTGCGAAATCTTTTTGTTCACAGAATTCAGGAGTGTCTGGGAAAATTAGCCAAGAGAAGCGGAGCGAATTTTTTTAGAAGCCCAAAAAGATTTTTTTGAGCAGAAACGGGATTTATACTTTTGCAACCTGAAAACAAACGCCCGTCGGTGGCAAGCATACCGACCGCATTTTTCACGGCAATCCATTGAATAGAAGCCATTTTATCCTTATATTTGGACTACGATAACCAAAAGAAATGACAACAATGGATATGAGACGATTTTTATTTTTAGGTGCTGTAGTAATGACGGCATACGGATACGGTCAGACGAATTGCGATGCCCTGAAGAAAGACAATGAAACGCTGCAATCGGCCAATAAAATGCTGACTTCCGAAAATGAATACCTGAAGAAAGCTCTTGATCTTAATAAACCCGTTCTGGAAAGTGAGCAGGAAAATTCCATCTATACAATAACGGCAGTAAAAGGCAATAAGGCCGGGAAGAATATTGAAATTACCTTCCTGATCGAATCGAAAGATGAAAATAAAAAAATGACAATTGAGGACATATCCGTTGTGGATGTGGAAGGAAACGAGTACAAAATTGATCTGTATAAATCAAGTAAGACCTATCCTCAGCTGTCAAAGAATGTCCCTGTAAAGCTTACTTTCTCCTTTAAGGAGGTGCAGGGAGAACCGATGTTTATCAAAATGTTCCGATTCAAAACCATTTCCCAATTAGAAAGAAATACGTTTGAAAAATCAAGGGCGAATTTAGAATTCAGAGACCTTAAAGTGAACTGGAACTAAAACCTAGGTGTACATCATCATACATCGATTTACTTTTTGAATTCCAATCAAAGTACAACAAGAAAGCCGCAACCTTTTTTCAAAATATTTCTGAATAGGTAAGCCGGGGTAATGTTTTAGAAATAGGGTTGCTCCGATTGATGCAAAAATGTGTTTCCGACCGCAGGGAGGAATTGCATTTTTGCCGCCCGACTTTTACATCAGGCGGTTTGTTAAACCCTAATGGGCTGTGAATGGAAATTTTTAAGATTGATGAAAAACCCTCGGTATTCCGTCAATCCGTTTCGGAACAGATTCCATAACAGGGAGCATCCCATCTGTGCCAATGTCGAATTAATATACAAATCCTGCTTTTCCAATGCTTCGGCTAAGCTACAGCTTGGCGTATCATCCTCCTGCTCGGACTGTCTTAACAGGTCTCCAAATTCTTCGGTCACAAATGGAAGATTTGCCACGGTTTCGTATTTTTCCGAATCAGGCTGTTTAATATTCCCGATGGTTGAGAGCAGAAGCTGCCCCGTATTTTTTCCGTTGCCTGCATCCAGCCAGTACTTGATATTGTTTCGGTATGATCTGCTGTAATGCTTCAATTCGTTAAGAATCTCCGCAATTTCAAAGCGTGATTTGACGTTATCAACACAGGAGATATACAATGTGGATTGCATTGGTTCGTGAATCCTGCCTACAGCATCCCTTTCAAACCTGCTGACTTCCGCATTCCAGTTGGTTCCTGACCAGCGGTTTGCCCGATTAATCAGGGCAACCGCCTTTGGAAGACCGACCTCACATTCTGCAAAACGTTGCCTGCCGATATTGGCTTCCGCCACCGTATCATCATCCCAAAGCCGTACCTGCAATCCTGCGTGTCCGAGTTCAATCAATGAATGGTTCATTTCCATCAGGGCGGTGAGTACCTTAGAGCCTGTTCCGCCTGCCCCGATAAGATTGACCGTAACAGGATTGGTTGGATAGATTAGGCTTTCGTCCGTAAAATGGACTTTTGGTTTTTCATTGTTTATCATCAGAGTAGGTTTTTTAATGTTAGATTGGAATTAACCAGAACCTCTTTCGGAAAAGAGCCTTGATTTTGAATTAAGCCTTTCCAGAGGTTCACACAATTGCCTTTGATCGGGTTATGGCTATTGACCAGATGGCTGAAATAAGAATTAAAAAAGTAATGCTCCCATTGCGCCATAAACTCTTCCAATGATGCGGATTTTTTAATGTTGATGTCAACAGTTCCCATACACACGCTTCCGCTTTCATACACATTAAAAAACGGGGCGTGGAAAAGGGGCGTATTCTCCTTCGGGCGTTCGTCCGAATCCAACGCAAATATTTTCATTCCCTGCCTGTTGGCACACCATAGCAAAGGCGGTACTTCCGCCGATCCATTGGGAATAGACAGCTTTTCGGTAAACAACATTGGTCGTATCTGTCCTTTTGTCAACCAGATTACTTTTCCGTTTTCTGTCGAATCAATATAAAGGACATTTTCAGACATCACCCCATTGGGTTTCAGAAAATCTTTTTCTTTCCTGCTGTGAATCATCAGCGACTTTGCCAGCCTGTTGGCTTCCCTTACGGTTAAGGGATGTGCATTGACAGGGTGTCCGTTGCCGTCAATATCAAAATGTTCAACATAGCCGTCGGGATTGTAATCATCGGTTTCATAAAACACCAATGCAGATTTTGGATAATAGAGCGGACCGAAATTATGGGTAATATCAGTTTCGATAGTTTCGTTTGTATTTGTATTATTTTTCATAGCGTTCTGTTTTGGATTTATTTGTGATTAGGAGGTGGTTTAATTCAGTAATCGGCACAATTCATTCAGCACCTTGAATAGATTATTTTCAAAGTCCAGACTTTCATTTAAGAGAGAATTTCCGTCAAAAGTTTTAAAGATAATCGGTTCCTGAGCTTCCGCATATTCGTTGAATTCATTATTGATCATACTGACTAAGTTGTCGTAAACCACGCCTTCACCCTCTGCGAAGAAAGAAATGTATTTGTCCATTGTCACCACATTTTCCTCGTTGTAATCATTATAGCCATTCTCATCCATAGTTTTAGGGTCGATGGCATTGTTATAGTGCGCATTTCTGAAAATGCTTTCATCGGGATATTGACTGTAAAGCGCAAATACCTTTTTGGCAAGTTCAAAGCACGCTTTGTCGAAATGGTCTTTAGGGTTGAACCCTTTCAAACGATGCTCAAAAAATTGCAGATTCCTCGGGTCTGAAATCTTTTGTCCCATCACATCACCGATCAATTCTGCACGGTGCAACTCCTTTGTGCAAACGAAATAATCCTCCATTTCCGGATCCTGTTCTATCCAATCATTGAGCATTTCGTAATTCCAGTAGAGATAAGAATCTTCAATTCTGTAATGGGGAATCCCTGCATTTCTGTAGAGATAAGAACACACGGAAAGCAGCAGACAGCCTGCTTTTCTGTGTGTCTTTTGGCGGAGCAATCGATAAAGCGGAACAATCGGAATATAGAACAAAGTCGCCCCTGTATTGCATCTTTCTTCTACGGTAAAATAGGCTTTACCATTCTTTTCGATGAGTCGGACACCCGTCCAATTCTCGGTCTTGGCTTTCAACTGCTTCTGCACGTCCATCAAAGCAAGCCTTACATTATACGGATAACCAAAATGCTTTGTTGGCATTGGCTGTATGTCATAATGCTCAGCCAACTGAGAAAGGGACTTATAAAAATCCCTTTCCGTTTTGGCTCTCCTGCGTTGGCTCTGTTTTGCTGTGATGTCATTTTCCTTTAACAAGGGCATAAAGCAGGTTTTCAGAAAAACATCGGAAGCTGTGAAACGGGAACTGATTTCCGTTGGTCTTTCTGTATTTCCGAACTGTCCTTGGGCTGATGCATCCATTGTGCGAATTCCCTTAACTGTCGGTGCAGTTGCTTTTGTTTTTTTTCTTCGGGCGGTTGAATGATGCCCGATATGGTTTTGCGTTGCATTTTTCATTGGTTTTGTTATTGGTTTACGGTTGTTGGTTGATGGTAGCAAATAAGTGAACCGCTGTTGGCTGACAGCAGATGAAAATCTTCCACCTGTCAGCCTAAAACGATCCATTCAATTCAGCCCTTTGTTCCGACTACGCTTTCAAATCGGTATTCTACTGCATCATCTTTGATTTTTGGGGCTGAAATTTTTGAGGTAGTCAAAATTGGGTATGTGTTGGCGTAAAAGTTCATTACCGTTTCCACCGTCCATTGAGGTTCAGGGTCAGGCAGTCTTATGTCCTGACCGTTTTCTTTGAGTATAAAAACCCGGTCTAATCGTGTTGCAAGTAACATAGGCTCATTTTAAGATTCAACATTGTCATTATTCGTTTCAGAGAACAGGCTTGGCGCAAAGTGACGCTCGTATTCATCCTGCTTTTTGCGGATATGTTCCGCATTTTCGGGAAAATCCGAAGCTTTGGGCAGGGTAGACCACGCCTCTTTATATTTACCCTCTTTTTCAAGTTCTTGGGCTTTCTGCAAGGCTTCATTGTACTTTTTGTCTTTGGCTTCCTTTTCCTTTTTCTCGCGGTCTGCCTTCTCCTTTTCCATTGCCGATTTCTTTTTGGCTTCCTCCACCTGTTTCATATAGGCATCCATATCCACCATCAAGCCCGAAGCGGTCTGCATTGGCGTTGCAACATTTTCAAAAAAGCCATTGTCGAGGTCTTCTGCCGTTCCCCTCAGATTGAGGGGCGGAATCAGCTTTCTTGCTTCGTCCCCGCATTGCTCATTATTGAGCAATACGGAAATAACAAAGCAGTTATCCTGAGTGGGTCGTATCGTTAACTGTAAATCTCCTGTGAGATTCATTTTGGCGATCTGTCTGAAAAAATTAGTTTGCATATTGATGTAGTTTCAAGATTAGAGTGTGAGATTAAAAAGATGAAGATTCAATTTTGAGCAATCATCAGGTGAGTTCCCACAATGAAAACTCTTCCGTATAAAACTCATCGCCCGTATGCTTTCCGAAGGCATTGTAAATGGCGTTGCCGTTTTTGAATACCTGCATCTGGTAGCAGTTCAGGTTATTTTCGGGTTGCAGAAGCTTTTTCAGATCATCCGTTTCCAGCTCGATAAAAATTCGGTTCCTTTCGGATAACAATTCTTCCATTTCGGGATATTGGTCTGAAAACCTGAAAAATTCCACATCCGTATCATTATAGTTCAGCCATTTCAAATCTTGGTCGTTTTCCACGGCTTTAACAGCTTCGAGCCTTTTCTTTTGGGTCATTTTCCATTCTTCTGAAATTCGGATAATGGCAAATCCGCAGTCGTCCCATTCGCTGTCGGTCATTGCTTTGATAAGCAGGTATTCTGTAGGTTGAAGTGATGTTTTCATAGTATTATAAAATTTGTTTAACCGTTGTTTTCATTAATGTATGTTCCACTTGTTTTAAAAGGGTCGGCACCCTCCGTCATTCTGATTTCCGATTTGAAAATCCGTGAAAGCTTTCTTGCATAGCGTAGGGCTGTTGTTCGGTCGCAATAGGTCTTATAGTAAGCCGTAATCTGATCCCAGTCTTTTTTATCTTTGGCAGACCTGAGCTGAAAATTAAACTGTGCATCCATAAGGTAGTTGCTGTTAGAATGGTAAATCATCATTTTCATCTTCTGTAAAAGGATTGCCTTTAGGCGT
The DNA here is from genome assembly GCF_022488405.1 of Chryseobacterium sp. Y16C. NCBI lineage: Bacteria > Pseudomonadati > Bacteroidota > Flavobacteriia > Flavobacteriales > Weeksellaceae > Chryseobacterium > Chryseobacterium sp. Y16C. The sequence goes on along the minus strand of NZ_CP092711.1, from coordinate 3,167,740 downwards.
TTCCGAAGTCTGCTGTTGATGGTTTTTTTTTGTGTTGGCTTTTCCGTGTAGCTTAATTCTTGAGGTGTGGAAATTAAGACCCGATTTAATTTCACCGTCTTTGCCTATCCACGCATTACTGCTTATTCTTCCTGATAATTCCACCAAAGTCCCTTTGATGAGATACGGAGCGATTTTGGCGTTAATCCAGTACGAGCAATTGTAAAAAGTAGTCTGCTCTTTAATTTCGCCCTGTTTTGTCTTGTAGTTATCGTTGATGGCGATTGAAAAATTAACGACCTGTCTGTCGTTTTTAAGAATGTTGATTTCTGCGTTTTTGGTTACTCTACCTACGATGGTGTTCATAATATTTCGATTTAAATGTTAATTGTTTTGATTTTTTTTGTTTTTCGCTTAAAAATTCCGACTGAACTGATTGGGTATCGAGGACACTCGGCTTTCTTCTTTTTTTACTTTTTCAAATGTTGAAAAGCATTATTTATCGTTGTTTCCGTTTTATTGTTCCGTTGATGTCAAAGAACGTCTGCAGATGAATTGATTCGTATAACTGAGGTTCCGGCTTTTTCTTTGCCGATGACGATAGGACAGCATCAGGCACACAAAACCCGATTCGTTTCAGCTTAAAAGCAAACTGCTCACGGATCGGGCTTGAAATCTTTTTGTTCGTAGAATTCAGGAGTGTCTGGGAAAATTGTCGGAGTGAAGCGGAGAGAATTTTTTTAGAAACCCAAAAAGATTTTTTTGAGTGAATGATACTGTCCTACATTTGCAACAGTAAAAAGCCTAACCTCGGTCAGAGATCAGTTCCGGAACGTTTTGATCAACGAAAATAAAAGAGGTCACCGTAAGGAATGTGATTTTCTGGAATGTCTTTAAAATGAAAATCTGTTATAAATGACCAATTACTTATCATTTGTAATTACCAAGCCACCACGAGTCAAATACATTTTAGACAGATCAAATTTCCAGAACGGTTCATTATTATTAACCACCGCAAATGTTTTGTCCTCCATATCAAATTCCCGGACGAAACAGCAGACCAGCGCTTTGGGAACCGATAAATATCTGTTTCTTTTCTGATGCCGAAGGATACAACGCAGGGCATAAGGCTTCCCATCGAAAAAGTCGACATATTGAGAGAGGATGTGTTCCCTCAGGAAAACTTTCCGGCCTTCAGTGATCCAGCCGCTCAGGCGTTTAACCCGTCCTTTATTTGAAATCACAAATCGGTTTCCTGAACCGGGTATCGGCTTCCAGCATTCACCGGGCAGGTCTTCCAAAGACAGGTTCATACAAGCCGGAGGATTCTTCCTTTCAACTAAAGGTTTCCCGAGGTTTTTCCACACCGTTTGATTAAAAATCTTCTGTTTACCTTTAAAATTTGGAATTACCTCAAAATCTTTTTCGGTAATGGAATGGCTGCTAAGAAACCACCGGTAGCCGCCGGCTGTCAGGAACACCCCGTGCGCGGCATCCATTATGCTTTCACAGCCGACACCGGCCACCTTTTCAGCGCTGTACATACTGTCGAAGGCAGCGATAAAGTTCCCGTCAATGTCATACTGGGAGACCGGCTGTGAATAGATTGCATTTCGGTTTCTCGCTCTGTTGCTCTGAAAGGTTCTGTAACGGCTTTCGCTATGCGATATCTTTTCGAGGTTGGTATAATGCAGGTGCAGGCTGTTGCCGTCTTTAAATGCAATCTTAATATTATAATCGTTGTAATCAAATTTTTCTACAAAGTGATAATAAACCAGCCTCGCCATCGATTTGCGGTGCTTTTTGCCATCCGAGGATAAGGTGCAATGGAACTGGTAAAAGTTTTTTTGAAGATACTGATTCGACTGCTTGACGATGACCAGCTTCATAATCATCTCCGGCTCTTTTTTACCTTTTGTTTTGTTGGGTAAGAACGTCCACCGTTCCAAACTTTTTAATCTGCCAAAGCTCGATATGGCATAATTGGGAAAATCTTCCACAGTTTTCCATTCTTCACCAGGCAAAGCTGATAAAGAACGGTTGTAGATCACTTCCTTTACATACTGGTGTTCAAATTCTGCAGGCAGCTTCAATGCAATGGTATCAACGTTGTGTTTTACTAATAATATCTTATATAAAGATAAAAAAAATTGATAAATATCCAATATATCAAGATCTTATATGCAAGAATTCATTAGAATACCAAAAAACCAGTATTATGGTTACAAAGAATAAACAGGATAAATCTTTATCATTATTTTATTCTTACGGAAAACCGTAATGCAAACTGAAAACTATTGACTAAGGCTCTTTAGTTTTGATGAGCCATTCGTTCAAATCTTTATAGCCGTGGTAAATTAATGAACAATCCTCTACATTCTGATAGTCATTCCGGATCTTCAAGGCGACGGATTTTCCGTTTGGATCATTATCAAGAAACAGCAGGATCTTCGGGTATTCTTGTAAAATCTGTTCTGCTTTGAAAAGCATGGCCGTAGAATTTAAAATAAGACAATCACACCCTGAGTTAAGTTTATTTTCCAGGTTCCGGAACGTGAGAAAATCGAAGAACCCTTCAAAAACAGCAATTTCGGAAGTTGGCTCTGATCCGGCCCGAACCAAAGTAACGTCTTTTAAGCCCAGGCACAGTTTCGTGTAGGTATTCCGCACCTCAATACCGCCTGAATTATTTTCAAAAGCGATTCCGAAATACTTCCTGCCGTAGAATTCATAATCAATTTGCTTCAGGAAATGTTTCTGTTCAAGAACTTTCCGGGCGTCCAGATACTGAATCAACGCAGGATGCCTGATCTTTTTGATCTTTAAAATTTTATAAGAAACCTCTGACGGCTTTTCTACAGGCAATTGCCCGGGATCAAATGAAAGATCAAGTGCTGAAAGGTATTGCAGGGCTTCCGAAACAGAACATTGTTTGATCTGCTGCACGATGGAGATCACATCGTAACTTTTTCCCGTTCCAAAATCAAACGCTGTATTTTTGACATAATCCACGGAAAGGCTGGGAACTTTCTCATCACGGTCCAGCGCAAAATAAAAAGCGGTTCTTCGGTTTTCTTTGACCGGGAAACGGCTGAAAGATTCCAGGACTGCACGGATACTGACCTTTTGTCTGATGTTTTTGCAATTCATTTTTTTTTCTTTTTTAAAGCAAATTTTTATTCACATTTCCCTTTTAATAAAAAAAAGAACTTTTTAATTACTTTTAATATACTTTTAGTAATTCCCCCTGGCGCCTTCTGACAGGCAGATACAGCTATTTTTGAGATGAGTGCAATTCCGAATTCCGAATGAGTGCAATTCCGATATAGAGATGAGTGCAATTCCGAAAAAGGGCCGATTATCGGATGAGTGCAATTCCGAATTCATCATTGCCATTTTTGTCAATATTTGATATTATCCACAATTTCAGGGAGTTATCCACAATTTTTACGGTTATGCAAATCTCGGAATGAGTGCAATTCCGAAATGAGCAGCTAAAAAACCTCAATTTTAACAATTCTTTAACTTTTACGAGTGCAATTCCGAATTCCGAATGAGTGCAATTCCGAAATACGGATGAGCGCAATTCCGAAATCACATAATAACGGGATAACCATTAGGCAGCAATTCGCCCATTTTGGTTTCCCGGTAGATCAGGATCAGGTATTCCTGCAGTTTATTCAGAAAATGAATACCGGTATATTCTGTTGACCTGATTTTTTGAAGCCGGTTATCCCTGATGAATCTTTTGAAGGCCTTTTCGATCAGCCCACGAGTCTGGATGATGTGGATGTACTGATAGGCGAGCTGGTTCATCTGCCGTTCGGTAAGGCGGTACCTGTTTTTAAAATACCGAAGCCTTCTGGTGACCAGGGTATTGTTTTTCTTCTGTTGCAATGCATTATTACCCGATCGTTCACTTAAAAGGACAGGCTGAATATCGATGGTATCACCACGGTAATGGTAGCGGAATGAAAGCGTATTGAACTGGTCCAGGCTTGCTTTAGCCGGTTTTAGAAATTTAAAGCAAAAATCATTGGCAGATTTGTAATGAAGACCGAATTTATTGTTCAGCGTTTCAAGCTTTAAAGCGGTTCCGGTCTCCGGAAGTTTAGACAGCCAGATCGCAAAAATGATATGCTTATTATTCCGGATGTTGTAGACCAGGTTGTACAGTACGTAATTGTATTCCGGGATGACCAGTAATTTTTTTAGCCAGTAACTGCTGATAAGAAAACTGGTATAACCGCGCTGGTCATAGCTTGGTGTAGAGATCAAACCGCCAAAGGTCCTGATTTCCTTTCCTTTGGTATTGACAGACCGGTACCAACCCATTTTGAATTGAGCTAAAAACTCATAAGCTTCGATGACCTGCTTTGATGAACCGCTTGGCGAAATTTTACTGTTTCGGATCTTCATTGCTGCGAAAATATTGTTGTCTGTCTCAAATTCATCATCGAACAGAGAAAGCTGCTTGGGACGGTCTTCGGGACGAAACTGCTCATTGCTGATTTGCGAAATAATATTGAAAATAACCCGCAGTGCGTTGATCGGAATATCGGCAGCCTGGTTGTCGTCAAAGATAAAATCATCGACAAACCGGTTGCCAATACGGATTCTGTCGTGCACCTTATCCGTGCTGTTTTCAAAGTTTTTGCGTACCAGTCTGACCTCTTTTTCAGGAATTGCCATCATTCAGTGCTGTTTAGAGATGGGATGTATTTGAATTGATATTATAGAAAGAACCTGGCTGTTTCTTACTTTGGCCGCTTAATCCTGGAGATGGAGTCAAGGGATAGATCCTTATCGGCTGTATTCTTCATAAAAGGCATCAGGTTTTTGAGCGACGATTTCCAATCGGTGATGGGCCTTCCGGAGACACTTTTCCAGTTATTCATTTCCCAGGAACTATATTTTTCTGTGATCTTTTGATCCAATGACGGCTCGTAGCCCTCCAGTGTTTGGGCATATTGAAGGAATGTATCCAACGACGGTTGCCCGGTTCCTTTCACAGTCGGTTCCGCAGTGTCTTCATCATTTAATTCGTGTTGCTCGGGCTCTTTTTGCTCGCATTCAGAAACGAGGGAAGTCAGGGAAGTCGGGGAGGAGACAATGGATTCCTCATTTTGCGGCACAACAAGATCTAATAAAATGGTATCTAATTGAATTGTTTCAGGCTTCGATGCCACTGCGTCGTAGTCTATTAGAATACGGTAGGTTGCAGCACCGTCGGTGTCTTTGTTGTAATGAATGATTCCCAGGCTTTGCAGTTTCTTTCTTGCGGCCATTATGGTATTTCTGGATAGACCTAAGGTTTTGCTTAAGTTCCGGTCGGAAATGCTGACCGTGTAGGAACCGCAATCATTCGCAAAGTTCAACAGATAGAAATAAACTGTAATAACATTTGCGTCCAGCTTTGCCTTCTGGTTGAAATTCCAAAACTTCTGTATGAGCTTCAGGTAGTACATTGCTACTTGGTTGCAAAAAGCTTGAGAGCTTTCTTCTTGTCAATAATGATGATATTTCCCCGCTGAATAATCGCCTCATCCAGTATTCCGGACGACTTTATTTCGGAGGCTTTCGAGATTGAGCATCCGAGGATATTGGATAATCCTTTGAGTCCAAACTCATAATTATTCTCGGGGCAAATACTTTTCATCACTTCCAGGTATTCCTCCACGGTCAATTTCCAGAGCGGTGTTTTCGGATCTATATTGTTCATAACTGAGTTTTGCGTTATTTATTGGTGAGTAAGCACTTGTTTTTGCTGTTTTGAAATCCAGTTCCTTGCGGCAGCCTGCCAGCTCGACATCGGCTTGTTACGGTGTACTTTCCAGTTTTGTGACTCGTAAAAGTTGAAAAATGCCAGGGCTTTACAAGAAGAAAGATCACGTTCTGTAAAGTACAGCTCGACCTCAAAAAGATCGGGAGTGACAAACTTTTGTGCCTTTTGGGTTGGAGTATTTGCTTTTCGCGGCGACTGATCCCGTTCTTCAATAATTTCAACAAGACTTCCTTTGTAAGGATCGTAGCTTGGTAAATAGTGGATCAGGCCTGCATTATGCAATTGGCGAATGCACCGGTGATAGGTAGCCAGAGATCTGATCCTGCTCAGCTTCATCACTTCATCACGATAAATCCTGAAAGACTTCCGGAATTGATTGATTGACCACAACTGAAGGAGCGAAACATACATACTGATGTGGGAGGGGAGCATTTGCTCGTCCCAGACCACATTTTCAAAAAGGCGAATGATATTTTTAGACTGTTTCATACGAATGCTGTTACCAATGAATATCACTTTTTATCGCTGCTAAGAAGTTTCTGAATATCTTTGTAGCTGTAGTAGAGGGTTCCTCCGACCTTCGTGTAAGACAGCGAACCGTTGATCCGTAGCGTCTGTAAAGTCCCTGCTGAAATGTTCAGCAATGTTCTGACCTCCGAACTTCGAAGCCATTCTTTCTGGGTTCTGTTCTCTTTTTCAAGTAAAGTTTTGATCTCTTCCAGCAGTTCATTTTTCAGCTGTTGAAGATCCTCTTTGGTTACAATTGATATTTCCATATTTCCAATGTTTATCACTTGACAAAATTTGGAAATCAAAACAGAAATCTTTCGGTAGTTTGTCGGTACTACCGAAAGAATCCGTTGTATCTATTGCAAATAAAGAATTATACTACAGCAGACAATCGCACATCTGCCTAAAGATTAAGAAATGAGCGCTTTTTAACCATTAATCTCTATTTTGCTGTCATAAAAAGTTGAAATTTGAAGATGTTGATCTGTTACCTATTCATATCATCAAGAAACTGGCTTAAATTCTTCTGAAGGAGTGATAAAAATTTGGTCTGATCACTTTTTCGTAAGCGTATTTCACCTAAAGTTTTATGATAGTTGCCAAGGTTAACGTTGAGGGAATTCTCGGCCCAGCGGAATACCTCTGCAAGATCAGTATGTCCACCGTTAAAGCACTTTGTCTGATACAGCGCAAACAGCAGTTCGATTAGAGCCACTTTTGGAGCGGTCCATTCCAGTTTTGGGGTTTGAGAAATGACATTTCGCACTTCCTCCGGTGTACTTAGCTGATCCGTCAGGTACTGATTGAGAAAATCATTGGCAATGATCTGGGCAACGATATGATCGTGAGATGTTGAAAAAGATTCATCGTAACTGTAAAATTCCGGACTAAGTTTGAGTTTAAAATCAAATTTGAAGCGGATAAAATATTTTTTATCAAGATAAGCGGCCTTTCTCCGGTAATAGCTGATAAATTCTTTATGCTCATTATAAAAGTACAGGAGGCTGGTTCTTTCATTCTCATAATAAGTCTTAAGGGTAGGGGGATCTGCGTGGGGTCTTGAAGATTCTATTGCCAGCACTTTGGAATAATAAATATAGATGGCAATAAATTTGGGTTTAATATTCCTGAAGAAGAAAATTTCATCACTCCAATCCAGGAAACGGTACTGCCTGAGAAGGTCTTTTAAACTACGGATGGCGGCATCGGTCTTCATCAGAATCTCTTCGGATCTAAGGACGATATCACTTTCTTTTCGGTTGATCTGGTCGATAGAAGCGGTTAGGTTTTTCCAAAGCAGGTCTGTCTTTTTTCTGAAATGTTGTTGGTTCATACGTTGATTTTTTATGTAAATTCAACGTAAAAGTCGAGTTAATAATAAAAACTATGATTTGTTCATCTCTTCTTTTCTTCTTCGGATAAACTCTGAAGGCTTCATTCCGATAACTTCCGTAAAATGAGCGGCAAATATTTTACGGTTTGCCATTCCGCAGGCATCCGCAAGGGTATCGACCGTATAATTCAGGTACCGGCTGTTTTCTATCAGCATACTGGTGATGTATCCGATCCGTAACTGCTTCAGATACATCGTAAAATTGGTCTGCAGATGATCATTGAGAACATACGATAAAAGGTTCCGGTTGGTGCCGAGCATTTTTGCCACGATCGTCAGGGTAAGATTTTTGTTGAGGAACATTTTTTCCGCTTCAAATTCCTTTAACTTTTCTTTCACCGTAAGGATCATCTCTTCTGTGTAGAGCTTCTTATCGGCAGAAGGGACAGTATTATTTTCGGGCTTAGGCTCTGCCCGGGGTGGGTTTTTGTAATTTTTAAGAATTTCACGGTATTTAAGATCCAGCTGCTTCGCCTTTCTTCGGGACCGAACCAGCAAAAAGGAGCTTACTACCGTGGTGCCGATAAACAAACAGGTGATGACCAATCCCCTGTGTTTCTCTTTTTCAAGCCTGTTCTTATCTTCTACCAATGATTTACGGTCGTATTCGCTGTGGATCTTGGATGCCAGCAGGACGAAATCGGCGCTAATTACTGAGTCGACCTTTAGCAATTGATCGGTATAATATAACTGTTTCTCACGGTCCCCGTTCTTTTTCGCATCATTGATTAAATGTTCGTAAGCCGATCGTATTTCAGGGGTAATAAAATAATACTTATTAACCATTGAATCAACCTTTCTGAGGTAGAGCATTGCCCGAGCCCTATCGGGCTTCTCTAAAAACAACTTCCCCAAGTAAAAATAAACCGTCGTAAGAGATGCGTAATCTTCCTTATCACTTAAAATTTCATCAGCAATCTGAAGATGTTTTAACGATTCATCCAATCGGTGCTGTCTCAAAAGCTGAACCCCTTTACCCTTTTGAAAATAGCCGTACTCTAAGGTCAGCTCTTTGGTGTCGTATAGTTTTGCCAGACCAATCTGAATGAGCGAATCTTCTTTAGAATACAAACGCAGATTTTTATAGCAGGTGCTCAGCCGGTACAGGCTGTTAAAATAACCGAGTTTATTGTTGAGAATGATATTCGGATGATTGTTTTTCAACATGCTCTTCTCATAGTAGGCGGCTGATTTTTCAAAGTGGGATGCCGCTTCTTTATAATCTCCCAAATAACTTTCTACGGTTCCCAAATGGTAGACGATCTTATTTTTCAGGTATTCATCTTTAGACTTATTAGAATGGTTATACGCGATTAGGTATAGGTCTAACGCAGGCTTATATTGTCTTCTGTTATAAAAATAGATAATTCCTTTTCCGAGATAGGCTCTGGCGATCTGGTCATAGTCTTTATGCTGTTGGGCAGTCAGAATCGTACTATCGGCATACAATAATTTGGTGGCGATCGTTTTATTGTAGTAGATCGCTTCTTCGTATCCTCTTATTAATTTTTGATAATTTCTTTCTCTTTTCGCTTTATCAATATACATCTGGACAAATACCAGGGCTCTCTCATCGTTTTCGGAATAGGAATCAAACAAACCTGCAATTTTTCCATAAGATTCCCCCTGGTGGATTTTCCGGGCATTCTGTCCATGTGCCAATAATATAAATAAATTGAAAATCATCAAAAATATTTTATTATTTGTGCGCATAATTTAAAAATGTACTCAAATTTACCAAAATTTAGCACCGTATTAATGATATTTAACGCATTTGTGAATTATATCTTTTAGGTGTTGATTTTCAATGCTGTACCGCGATATTTTGCAGTCATTATCTACCCATTATGACTGATTTGAGTACCGTTTGACCCAACAAAATCTTTTCTGAACCTGCAGGCAGCGCTAATTTAGTCCTCAGAATTCTATTTGTGAACCGGCAGCCGGGATGACTTTTTAACCCTTTACAGAAAAATATGAAAAAGTATATCTCAATTTTAGGTTTAGTCACTGCATGGGTATTGCAGTCGTGTGAAAGAAACGGTACAGATTTCACAGAATCTGAAAACCATAATCCAACAGCAATAAATCAGGCGAAAGCATCTGGAAACGAGGGGGATGACGTTCCCGATGTCCCCAGTATGAATAGCTTTAAGGATACCGGAGACGATGATCCTCCGAAAGACAAGCAGCATTGGAAAATTGTTTACGATACACTGCGTTGAATTTCTGATGGTGATACTCTATGAAATCCGAACAGCAAAAGATTACCATCCTTACCGGAAAAAAATGTACGGTAAGCGGGGAGTGGGAAATTGAAGATAGAATAACGACAACGATCTATGTTTCAAAAGGTGAATTGATGCCCTCATACTGCGGGGTCAATGTAAAATGGGTTTTAGTTACAAAAGGATAAAGACGGAAACAATGAAAACCACCGAAAGAAAGTCAGCAGCGTATATCAGTTATTTTTTTATATTATTATTCTGTTATGCAGCATTCAGTAAATGTTATGATTTTGAAGATTTCCAGGTTCAGATCGCGCAATCGCCTTTACTGAGTGCTTATGCCGGATTTGTTTCATACGCAGTGATCGTTGCCGAACTGCTGATCGTCATTTTATTATTCGTGCCCAGAACCAGAATGGCCGGACTATATGCTTCATTGGCAATCATGGTGGCTTTTACCGGTTACATTTACCTTATTCTTAACTATAGCGACTTTATTCCCTGTTCCTGCGGCGGCATACTCGAAAAAATGGACTGGACGGAGCATCTTATTTTCAATATTGCTTGTGTCATCATTGCAGGTGCGGGCATTCTCTTAATCGGTGGTGCCGTCAGTTTACGGCGACGGATGATGATGATCCTGCTCAGCGTGATTGTAAGTTCAGGCACCGTTACTTTGCTGTTTTTGCGGTCAGAGTATATTATTAAGCGGCAGAATAATTTTACGAGAAGATTTCTTCTACATCCCGTACTGGAAGATCAGTCGGTGAAGTTGGATAACGAGCAGTATTATTTTGCAGGCAGTGACCACTCGCATATTTACCTTGGAAACAAGCACTATCCACAAACCCTGGTTACCCTTGGCCACAACCTCGCGGGGATCAAAAAATTAAAAATGGCGCCGTCCGATTTTAACCACACGTTCCGCAATCTGCAGGTTCAGGTAAAAGGGCCATACTATTACCTCTATGATGGGACAGTTCCTGTTATTTACAGGGGAAAACTGGGAAATGCTGCACCCAAAACCATCAGTTACAGGGATGCCTATTTTACACAGTTGATCGTCCTGGATTCCATCCGCTTCGCATTGCGCACCCAAAGCAAGGCTGATAAAATGTTTACAATTGCCCGTTTGGATCTGACCAGACGGCCAAAAGTAGAATTATATCCTGGAATCCTTGAAAAGCAGGTGGACGGTGTTTTTGATTCAGATGGGAAACTTACATCCAGTGCTCACTCAGATACGCTTGTATATGCCTACACGTACCGGAATACGTTTTTAATTATGAATAATCAGCTGGAACTGAAGAGAAAGCTGCACACTATTGATACGACCACCGTCGCTAAAATACAGACGGGAAGTCAGTCTAATGGCACTCATAAACTGATAGCCCCACCGTTGAAGGTCAATCAGAATATTTCTGCCAACCGTAACCTCGCCTTTATTCAATCAGACCTGATGGGTAAGCACGAATCAGTCAACGCGTGGAAGAAAGCTAAGGTAATCGATATTTACCGGACGGATAAGCAGGAATACATCGGGAGTTTTTATATCTATAATCAGGGTAAAAATAAGCTCACTGATTTTATTGTGACGGATCACTATCTGTTTGCCATAGTCGGTGATCAGCTGGTAAGATACACCTACCGTAAACCCATTACAAAATATTTTAAACCGGGGGAAGCCGAAAACCTGTCCAAAGAGTAGGCACACATTACAAATACTTTTATTATGAAAAATTTCATGTTTTCTGCTTTAGTGGTACTTTTAGGTACCGGAGCAGCGTTTGCTACCAAAAAGGCAAACAACGTTAAAAGTGCTATCGTTTCCGGATATCACTTCGATGCAGCGCAGGGTCTGTGTATCGATGCGCAGCAGGATTGCAGCAATGTCTTCAGCAACGAGGCCTGTACCTGGTCTGAAGACGGTTCAACGCTTAGAGAAATTGATTCTCCGACCATGTGCGGAAATCCGTTGTACAAAGTTCCACAACAATAACCAAAAGAGGGCTGTCTCTACCGAGACAGCCTTTTTTTCAACTGTTTGCTGATCCATTCAACATCCTTTTTATCTTTCAGGAAGTAGTCCCACCATTCCATTGTCCTTTGGTTAAGATCTGTGATCGCTCTGCTGCCTTTTTCCAGAATGTGTTCCTGGGTAGGGTAGAATAATGCGATAACCTCCTTATTGCTTCTTTTTAGCCCGAGATAGAACTCCATCGTATGATCCCAGCGGACATTTTCATCTTTCATCCCGGTCCATAATAACATCGGTGCATTCACGCAATCTACAAAATGAATCGGATTGTTATCAAAATAAAGCGCTTTATTTTCAAAAAACGACCGCTTCATTTTATACTGCCCGTTTTCAAACTGCCAGAGCAGTGGCATATACGAATCATAGCTGTAGGAAAAATAAGCCCTGACAATATCACTGTGTCCCGAACTTGAGATATAGGTCGAAAACCGGTTGGAATGTGTTGCAATAAAATTGGTTTCATAGCCGCCCATTGAATGTCCGTTCAGACCGATCTTTTTCCGGTCGATGGACTTAAAACCACCCAGCGCATCCAATGCACTGTTCACGCAATCGAGCGCGGACAATCCCGTTCCTCTGTCATCAAAAACAATATCCGGAAGAAAAACAAAATATCCCTGTTCAATGAGCGTGCGCCAGTTAAAGCCTGCACCTTCATCTTTGGGGTAAGTGTAGATGTTGGCATCCTTGCTTTGAATCTGGTAGATATGAACAATCATCGGATACTTTCGGGCAGGATTAAAACCGATAGGATAATATAGGATTCCCTTAAGCGGTGTTCCTTGGGAATTCTGATAAGCAATAATATCCTGTTTGATATTGAAAGCCTGACGGTCAGCGCTGTTTCCACTGTAAAGGACCTGCTTTTGACTTCCTTTAGTATCTTTAACTAAAATCCTCGGTGGCAAATTATAGTTTTCTTCAATCGTATAGGCTACAGTCAGATCATTGCTGAACCGGACTTCCCGGATATGATGTTCCGTAGGACCGATGACTTCCCGGAATTCCTTAGCATCGTATTTAAGGTATGACGTCCTGTTATCCTTATCTTCTGCTTTAAGAAGAAATCGCTTCCCGGAATCAATATTGCTGACTTTGATATTAAACAGGTCATTCACTTTATAGCTGTCGCCTGATACAATCGATACTTCCTTACCGCGGGTACTAAGAAAAGAATTAAACTTCTGCTTTTGGATGTCATAACGGTATAATCCGTCCCTGCTTTCAAAATAGATGAAAAGCTTGTTGTCATCAAACACCGGCTTTTCTAAGCCTTGCTTATTAATTATGGTTTGATTTCCGGACTTAAAATCAAACAACATCCATTGGCTGCTCCGGTCATTCCATCCCAGGAGAAAGGCTCCGTCCGGCGATAGAGTAACATCTGCGGCTTTCTCAAAGATCTGAAAGTATGAATTTTCAGAAAGGTGGTAAACATACAGATCCAACAGGGGAAAACGGGTGCTGTAGTTGTAATCTTTCTGCGGGTCAAAAGCCAGCAGGTAATCCGTGTTATTCGCTGAAGCAAAAACAGGAAAGCGTTCTGCGCTGATAGGTTTTACGGCTTGTTTCCCGACATCCAAAAGGAAATACTCGTGCGAATCTTCTGTTCCATATTTCTTGGCTTTTAGGTTGCTGTCATTGCCATACCATATATCCACTACCTGATCCTTTACAGGTTGAGTCCGGCTTTGAAAATCCAATAGATAGGCTTTTCCGTTTTGAATTTCAGTCACCTTCACATAGTCAAAATCTTTTTTGAGCTCCGGCAGATGGTGGATTACCTGTCCTGACTGGGTATTGACAAAGGTGATATGTCTGGCCGATTTTCCCTGTCCGGTTTCGGTCAGAACGATCTGATTTCCCGACGGCATCATTTCCATTCTGCTGAATTCAGAAGCGGTGACGTATAGCGGCACCGTTTTATCGGCAGTGATGCGAACCAGCTCCGACTGATCGTTCCATTGACGAACCGCATACAAGTATTTATCCTTGTCAGTAATCAATTTTTGGACACCCTTCATCGTCTGGCGAACCTTTCCCTGATGATCGCAGACCGTTAATTCACCATTTTTAGACCACAGAAAGAAGTGGTCCTGACCTGAAAGCGGACCTGCCTGCCGGATGTGGTCATATTCTTTCTGCTTTAAGCCGGATAGATCCATCCATAGCGCTTTTCCATTGCCTGAAGCAATTAAGGTCTTGCTGCTTAAAAAAGAAAACTGCTGATTCAATTTAACCAGTGTTGCGATGACCTGACCGGGCTTGTGACGGTCAAACAGCAACAGGGTATCGCTTTGATGTTCATAACGTTTCCTTACCGCCGACCATCTGCCGTCTGCGGAGACTTCCAAATTACCAAGCGTAAAGAAAGAGCGTTCGGGTCCTTTTATCGTATCCCGGCGTTGAAGTACCTGGCCGTTAACCCAAAGCAACAGAAAGAATAGGATGAACATTACTAATTTTCTCCGCATCAGTAGCCGGTGTTTTGGGGATTAAGGTTGGGATTAAGCAGCAGTTCCTTCTGTGGAAGCGGCCACAGCTGATGAAAGGATTTCCAGTTGGGTTTTACAAGAGCCAGATTCTGGAGCTGGTTTTCCCGTTTCAGGTCAAAAAAGCGGTGTCCCATCTCGGTAAAGAACTCTTTGCGGTTTTCCGACAGAATCTCATTGATTAAGGCTTCCTTGGTAACAGGCTGCTGGATCAGCTGGACATTCGCCCGCTGTTTAATGGCATTAACGAGCGGAATAGCCTCGGTGACTTTATCCTGTTTCGCTAAACATTCCGCCAGCATCAGGTAGACCTCTTCGAGACGGTAGACAACAGAATACTCTGTGGTGTTATTGTTGAGATTCTTGTATTTGTTCGCCCTGTAAAAGGTATTGTTATTGAAGGTTACGGCGGTCGTCCATAGCTGTTTCCTACGGTCGGTCGAAGCGAAGCTTTGCATCAGGCTTTGTGATAAGGCGACGCTGGTTGGCGCCGAATTGGAAAAATAGTAGGCGGTGATCTCCTTGGTGGCATCTCCCGGATTTTTAGGCTTCAGCTGCCAGAGGATATGCGTTCCCGACTTTTCAAAAACCTTGGAAGGATCATTCTGAAACTGGTAAAGGGGATTCTGAAGGATTTCTTTCAGCAGGATTTCCGCATCACTCCATCGGTTCTGTAACAGATATACTTTTGCCAGGACCAGCCTGCCGACAGATCTATTGGGAAAGATCCGTTCGGTATTGCGGTACGGTTCCGCTAATAGTGACAAGGATTCATTAAGGTCATTAGCAAGCCTGGCCAGCACCTGCGGTGCTGAAGTTTTTGACAGCGACTGGTTAAGGGTATAATCCGTACCGGTCACATAAGGAATATCCCCAAAGATCTGCTGCAGATAACAATAGAGGATCGATCTTACCAATAATGCTTCACCCTTTATCCTCGCCTTATCAGCTGAAGACAAGCCTGAAGACGCATTGACGCCCTCAATAATGGCATTGGCTAAATAGATCTTCTGGTAGGCATTTGCCCAGTAGCTGTACACCGCAGGATTAGAATCCACCAGCGTATTTTGGAAAAGCTCCAACGTTCCGTTGTTGGAAGTTGTTCCATAAAAGTCAAGGTCATCGGTATAGACGCCCAACAATCGTCCCGTCTGATCTCCTGCCAGCGGCGAGTTGTCCCACAATCCCGCATAGAGACCGGATAAAGCAGCATTAGCGGTCTGAACGTTTTCAAAGACCTGGTCCGAGGTAATCTGGTTGGCAGGCGTGTCTACCTCCAGAAGCTTTTCGCAGCTTACCGTTGACAATGTAAAAATCAGGAATATATATAGTTTGTATCGTTTCATAATGATGAGTTCTAAAGGTTAAACTGCACACCGAAGGCGTAGGTTTTAAGAGGAGGCAGGAAGCTGCTGCTTCCCGTTTCAGGGTCTACTCCGAAATAATTCGTGAAGGTCAACAGGTTTTGTCCCTGGATATACAGCCTGACCTCACGGAAAACATTTGACGATCCCAACGGAACACGGTAGGAAAGCTGGATGTTCTTCAGACGTATAAAAGAAGCGTCTGACACCGAGGCATCACTGCTTTGCAGAAGCGTATGGGATGCATTGGCAGTAGATTGGTAAGGCATATAAAACCCATTCGGATTATCAGGAGACCAGACGTCCAGCGCTTCCACCGGAAGATTGTTCATTAATCCCGGGGAGGTCATCACGCTGTTGTAATTCCTCGCTTTTTGCTTCACAAACTGGAACAGGAATGAAAGGCTCAGGTTTTTGTACTGCAGCTGGTTGGTCCAGCCGCCAAAGTACCGCACCCCGATATTTTCGATTACCTGCCGGTCATCCGGCGAGGTGATCTTACCATCCCCGTTAAAGTCCGTAAAGCGGTACTGACCCGTTTGTGGGTTGATGCCTTCAAGATGGTAGAGCTTTACGATGCTTATCGGTTCCCCGATGACATACATATTCGCATAGGTTGAACCAGATAGTCCCGGAAAATCGATCAGCTTATTCTTTGGAAAGCTGATATTGAACCCGGTTTCCCATTTAAAGCTGCCTTTGGTAAAAGGGCGGGCGTTCAGCTCCAGTTCCACTCCAGTATTCTGAACGGTTGCATTCAGGTTCGCACTCACGGATGTAAATCCGGTCAGGGCAGGTAATTGATAGCCCACCAGCTGGTTGGTAGACCGGTTCCTGTACCAGGCTGCCGTTAGGTTGATGCGGTTCTTAAAAAATCCCAGTTCGAGGGCGGCTTCCAGCTTTGTCGTTTTTTCCCAGCTGAAATCCGGATTAAAGAGGCGGGACGGAATAATACCGGTAACGCCATTGTAGATAGACGTGGAAGAAACCGCAAACGTATCCAGGTATTGGTAGTCTCCGATATTATCGCTTCCCGAGGTTCCGAGACTTCCGCGCAGCTTTCCAAAGCTCAGCCACTCAGACTCTTTCAGAAACTTTTCATTAGAGAAAATCCAGGCTGTACCCACAGCCCCAAAATTAGCGAACTTGTTATTGGGTCCGAAACGACTGCTGCCGTCCCTTCGTCCCGTGACATTCAGAATATATTTCTTATCCCACTGGTAATTGATCCGCCCGAAAACCGCAGCATAACGGTATTCGGTGGTAACCTGGTCATTGATGACCTTTGTTTGGGCTGCCGCAATATTCTGGATAAAGATATTGCTTTCAAAACCTGTCCCTCTCATAGAACCCTGCTTTGTGACATCATCCTGATAAGTTATACCAGCAAGGATGTCGATACGGTTGCGACCTTTCTCAAGAAACCAGTTCGCCTGCGGTTCGAGAATAAAGGAGAACCGTTGCTGGTTATATTTGTAGGCCTGCGAGTAAGCGCTGGACTGTCCTGTTACAAAGGCAGGATTATAAATGGTATTAGGGCGTAATGACCATTCCTCAAAAGTCTGGTAATTGATACCGGCATTTAATTTAACCTTAAGGTTTTTAACAACCTCGTACTCTGCGCTCAGATTATTCAGGTACTGGATGTTTTCGTTAGAGTAGGTGGCGTTATAGGCGGCGACAGGATTGGTAAAACTATTGTTCGCCCAGTTCAGACTTCCGTCCTCATTATAGAGCGCCGGGGCATTAGGAGCCAGCAGGTACGATTGCCTGCTCACATCCTCGTTGATCACATTGTTCTTCTGGATCGTAAAAAGATTGGAAACATTCAGCGAAAACCGCCTGTCTTTAGAATGGTGGGCGAGATTGCTGGAAATATTGTCCGTGCTGTACTTGAAATCTTTTGAATAAACCGTCGTCTGCTCATTATGGCCATAGCTGATGAGGAATGTGGTATCTTCATTACCACCGCTCAGGGAAAGCTGTGTATTGGATGCCGTGGCCATATTGCCGATGAGCGTTTTATTCCAGTTGGTGTAACGCTGCGGATCCCAGGTTCCGTTCACGTCGTATGCCGTAGAAGGGTAGGTAGTAACCCCGCTTTTGGCATAAGCCTGCCTGCGCATATTCAGGTATTGCTCCGTATTCATCATTTCGAGATTGGAGATAATTCGGCTCATCGAATAAGAGCTGTTGAAAGATAAGCCCAGTTTCCCGGACCGGCCTTTTTTGGTGGTGATCAGCACCACGCCATTAGCACCGCGCGATCCATAGATGGCTGTAGCATCAGCATCTTTTAAAATCTCCAGGCTTTCGATATCATTGGGTGCAATGCTGTTCAGGGGGTTCATACTGCCGCCGGCAATGGCTGAACCAGAATATTGCGAAGCTACCTCGCCTCCGATAGGAACACCATCCACAACATACAAGGGCTGGTTGCCATCCACACCACTGGTGGCTATCGTCCGGAGTGAATTTCTGCCCCTGATCTCTATCTGGTAGCCGCCGCCGGCAACCCCGCTGTTCTGGGTGATATTGACTCCGGATAATCTTCCCTGGGCTGCGGACAGGACATTGGTGACAGGCTGGTTCGCAATATCTTTTGCAGAAACCTTCGCAATGCTTCCCGTGCTTTCTTTCTCCCTTACCTTGTAATATCCGGCATTGAGCACCACTTCCTCGATCTGCCGTTCCCGTCTATCCATTGACACGCTGATCGAAGTGAGATTTCCGATATTGATTTTCTGTTCCGGATAGTCCGGATGTTTAAAAATTAATATTAGATTCTGTCCGGAAACCTGAATCTGATATTTTCCGGAAGCGTTGGTCATCGTAACTGCATCAGCGCCCTCCTGGAATACCGAGACACTGCTGAGCGGCTGCCCGTTTTGTGTGACTGTTCCCGAGATGGTTCTCATTTGTCCTATGGCCATTCCCGAGAATAGCAGGCTGCTGAAAGCCATCCATTGGAGATGGCCCAGCCTGCAAAAGTTTTTTTTCATACCTTTGAATAGGGTTTATTTTGTTAAACTTTGCTCTTTCCAGCGTGGCGTCAACTTTGCGGAAAGAGCTTTTCTTTTTTGGTCGATTAATTTTTTTTCTCTTTTTAAAATGATATTTTCTTAGGCCGTTATTATGTTTTGTTATCTTTTTGCTGAATTAAATACGCCGCATCAAGGATTTTTACAAGATGGATATAGACCGCTACGATCCTGGCACCATCAGAATAGGAATTGGTATTTGTTGACAAGCTGACTATCGCTGCAAGATTATAGTCGAAGTCTTTGACAGCGTACTCTGCGAAAGCACGATGGAATACTAAAATTGGATTAAGATATTCCTCATTCGACAAAGATCTTTGCGTCAACAAATTCTGACTCGCGGAATGTTTTGCAATCGTCGATTGGTTGTCCTTCAATGCTATTACATGACAGGCACGCAGCAAGGACCGCAAGGACTGATGAAAGCGAAAGACTACAGAAGAATCTTCCTGGATCACCGTGTTATTTTTCCCGGCACAGATCATTAGGTTGTTGAGCATTTCTTTGGCGGTCACCAAATCATAACCCTTGAAAAAGGATTTAATTATCCTTAAGCTGGAACGCTTCCTGCTGACAAACCAAAATCTGTATTTAAAATCTATTCTTCTCCTCTTCAATGGCTATTTCTACTATTTGTTTTTAAAAATCGTATAGCAGGAAGTGTTGCTTGTCCAGGATCTTCCTGCCTATACTGATCAAAATTTAATATGAATGAAAAAAATGTCTCGTGTAAGCCCTAAAGCCGCAATGGACGGCGCCATTGTGTAATGTCTTTTTTATTTAGCGGTAAATTCCTTTCGGGATGAAAATAATTTTGGAATATTAAAAGAAAGCGAGTATTTTTAAGGTTTGAGTTTAAAGCATAGTCGGGCTTTCCTTTTACAATTAAAGGAATTTCGGATAGTGTTGTTAATACATTCGGTTAAGAGTTGTTGCAGTTTGTTGTCGAAACCGCAGGTACCGGTTGTACTTTCTATATTATGCTTGCGGACTATTCCGGTGGGCAGATAAGAAGAATGGTTGAAAATGTCGTCCTCATAATATATAATTTTAGTTTTATGGAACGAGTCTTTGAAGGAAAGGGTGGAGCCTATCTTCAACTTTTATCGCGGTACGGCTAAGAACCTGTGACGAAGTTTCCGATAGGGTGTCCACCCCCATAAAATGCAAAGGTACAAAATATGAGGTTGCGACAACCCTACTGGTCTTGCGTCATCTAAAAATTAGCCGTTTTCGATAACAAGACTCATGTTAATATTGGTCGCTTATACTTTATGTATGTTGTATGACAAATGTATAAATTATAAATAATATATGCAAATAAATAATTAATTAAGTGTAAAATTACATATAAATTGGATAAATCTAACAAAAAAGCAAGATTAGTTTCTCCCGAATATCGGGGAAAGATTGGGAAAAAGCTAAAGCAGAAAAGAGTTGAACTAGATCTCTCTATTAACGATATTGCTTTCATGACAGACATGACAGATAATACTGTAGTTAGTATTGAGAAGGGTATTACTACAAATATTGATTATTATGTAGAATATGCTAAGGCTGTCCAGTATCCTTTAGAAACATTAGATGATTTTAATATTAAACTGGTGCCTCTAAAATCTCTTCCAGACGACAGGAAGGCAAAAGCAAATTTAACTGGCAAAATTCGAAAATGGATTGTTCAGTCTAGTTTTCTCGCAACGGGTAAAACTGTGTCAGAAATTAAAGAAGAGTTGGTTAAGTTAAAGCTAATTGAAGCCACCAAAGTTTCATCTACTGAAATTGCTGGAGTAATGCGAAATTTCGTTATTGATGATACTATAAAAGTGGAAAGTAAGGTGGGAAGGAAAAATCTTTATATCAAATAGATAATCTTTTAACTTTCTTATGCTAATGACTAATGAGTTTGATAATGCTTAGAATTCAGATACTTATAAGTTGCAAGGCTTTTAACAGTGATTGAGTAATTAATGATAGAAGGTAATAAAAATATATACTTGCGACGAAAATATTTGAACATCTGAAAGCTTTCGATGAGGAGTGTTTTGATGATTAGGAGACTATATTGTAAAAATGATATTTCATGCTTCATTCTATTTGCTTATTTCCTTATAATATCGATCAGAACATTGATTAAGAACCTCATTGGTTTCCCGCAAATCTTTTGATAAAAGTAAAACCCAAATCGAAAGTCCGATGATAATAGCTGTAGAAATGACACAATATATTTTTAACTTTTTCATAATGTATTTTTGTAAATATAAAGAAAATTATCATGTTGTATTATTTGAAAGATTCAGAGAAAAATATGTCTTTCAAAATTTATATAGTTTCAAAAGCTAGTTTGTATATTTGGTTATTATGTGTATTCTATGAAAATACTAATTGATAGTACAACGTACAAGCAGGACAAAACACTCAATAAGTCGGACTTTTCGCTTTTAAAAGATTTGGGTAAAAAGAAACTTATTGAAATAAATATACCTTGGGTAGTGTATAAAGAAGCTACTACGTCAAGTGTTCAGGAGTCTCAAAATGATTTTCAGCAAGCGATAAATAAATTAATATCATTAGACAAAAAAGGAGTTCATCCCAATCACTATAATGATATTATAAAGTATGTGAAGAAAATAAATGAATTAAAAATTGATTTTGAAGAATCTGTCAAGAGACTGTGGGATGAGTTTATTAAAGATTCAAACGCAATTTTACATCCATTTAATCCCAAACATAGCACGAAGGTTTTTGAAAATTATTTTAGTGGCGGCGAACCTTTTAAAAGCCTAAAGAACAGAGATGATATTCCCGATGCATTTATTTATGCTCTTATAAAAGATATTTCGCGTAAAAATAAATTGGTGTTAATCTCAAATGACACCAATTTGTCGGATAAATGTGGACCCGATAAAAACATATTGATTTTTAAAACTTTAAAAGATTTTTATTCATCTATGGTTTTTGAGTCAATAAATGAAAAATACAAATCCCTGCTAAAAGTAGAAAAGTATAATGATGCATTACAATTTCTACAGTGTTGTGAAAACGTAATAAAGAAAGAAGCTCTTTCCTTTGCAAATTCAATTTCTCATATTGAATTTGAAGAACCCTCTTTGAAATCTGAAAATAATGAAGGAACAATTATTGGTTATGGTGCTGATGAAGTAAGAGTCAAATGGAAGGATGCGAAGAATATTGCAGAGCAGATTTTTCTTCCGATAGAGGTCTCGGGTCTTGCATTGATTGATTATTTCATTTTCAAAGCTGACTATTGGATTTACGAGAACCGACCTCAGATTGCAGACGATTGGAATGAACACTTTTATAGGGTGGAGCAAGAATGCAGAATGACTTTATTTATTACCTTTAACTTTAACATTGAGCAGATGTTGGAAATGAAGAAAAATGATGAAGAATTGGAGTTGCAAATTAATTCTTTTGATACAGTAAGATTAGATTAATGGCAAGACTGCTTGCATTAAAAATGCAATTTAAATCTCAAAAACCTCTATTTTTCCTGACAGGGAATTTTGGAATTATGATGTATCAGTACATTAGAAATCTATTTACTTCTTAACCTTACTAATCATTGTTTGTACACCTTAGATTTTTACTTCGCTACGCAGCGAGTTAAACATGGTCAATTTTGGAGTAGTTTATATTCAAACATTTGGCAATTATATGAATTTTCTGCCGAAAGTTTGAAATAAGTTTTCGATTCATTGCTGTATAATTAATTTTATTATATTAATTTAAATTAGTCTTATATATACTTATTTACTAGTATCTTGTTTATTATAAAATGTATAAAAAAATTCAAACTTTCGGCAGTAAAATAATTATTTTGCCGTAAGTTTGTATATATATTGTTATTTGCATGGTAAAAAAAGAAAGAGATAAAGTAGCACTAAAAGAATATTTTAGGAATCAATCAGAGCTTTCCTTAGATGATTTGCGCGCTTATTTTAGAAAAGATGACTCTGAGATTCCAGATACAACCATAAGGTGGAAAGTATATGACCTTGTTAGATCGTCAATACTGCATAGAGTAGGGAGAGGATTGTTTCAACTCGGCGATGCCAAGCAATATCAGCCGGAACTATCTTCCAGGTCAAAAAAAATCGGCACATTCATCCGGAAAAATTTTCCTGATGTTTCTTTTTGTGCTTGGAACTCGGATTTATTAAACGAATTCGCTCAGCATCTGAGCGCATATCCATTCGTGCTTGTAGATATTGAACGTGATGTTGCAGAGTCTGTATATTATCAGCTAAAAAATAATTTCAGCGGTGTGTTTCTACGTCCTTCAGAGATGCTTATAAATGATCTTCTTCCTGACTTCCGTTCTCCCATTATAGTTAGGTATTTGACAACAGAAAGTCCTTTGAGTGAAGAAAAAGGTCTGCCCCTCATTAGCCTCGAAAAAATGCTGGTAGATATATTTTGTGATCCTGAATTTACTTTTCTTGCAGGCAGTGAACTCAGAAGTATATTTGTTAATGCATTTCAAAAATACATCGTAAATGAAAATAGGCTTTTACGATATGCTGACCGAAAGGGCAGAAAACAAGACCTTATTAAATATATATACGATTCTAAATTTCTAAAACAATAACCATTAGTTTTAAATTCTAAATTATTATGATATCAAAAGACAGTCTTACTACTGAATGGCTGAACAGTGTCTCTGTAAAGAATAACAGAGCAGATAAAATTCTTATAGAAAAAGTAATTAGAGCATTACTTCTCCTTGAAGGCCTAGTGAAGTCTGATGTTCAATTTGTTTTTAAAGGTGGAACAGCCCTTATGTTATTGATGAACAGTACCAAACGTCTTTCCATTGATATTGATGTAATTATCAGTAACCCAAAGCAAAACCTGGAAGAGAAGTTCCAGGGATTTTTATCTGAACAAGGATTTACAAGGTTTGAGGAACAACACCGGCAAACATCAGGCGACATTGAAAAAGCACATTACAAGTTTTTTTACACACCTGTTCATATGTCTAATATGACTGAAGACTATGTATTGCTGGATATTCTATTTGAAGAGCCGCACTACACAAAAATTATAAACTTTCCCATAGATTCAAGTTTTATCAAGCAGGATGGCGACCCTATAAACGTTAGTATCCCATGTCATGAAGACATTTTAGGGGATAAGCTTACGGCTTTTGCACCTAATACCACTGGGATACCTTATGAAAAAGGCGGCGATTCGAGGACGATGGAGATCATGAAACAGCTTTTTGATATTGGAAGTCTTTTGGAACCTGTTACTGATGTAAACATAATTGGTCAGACTTTCGATATTTTTGCCAAAACAGAGATTGGTTATAGAAATTGTGAAACTGATGAAAACGGAGTACTTGATGATATTTATGACACGGCATTGCATATCTGTTCGCGAGGGGAAAAGGGAAGGGGGAATTTTAAAGCACTATTATCAGGAATTAATCAAGTAAAAAGATTTATATTCTCAGAAAATTATCATTTAGACAGAGCTATCACCGATGCTGCAAAAGCTGCCTATCTATCAACTGTTCTTAGATATAAAGTAATGAAACTTGAAAAATATCAAGGGCTGGAAAGTATAAAAGAGCTAGTGATCGATCAGAGTTTTGATTCCAAACTCAATAAGTTGAAAAAAGGAAATCCTGAAGCCTTTTTCTACTGGTATCACATATCTCTTATACGACAACAAAAACAATAAAACTAGCATATTAAGGCTGTTACCTTTTACTAATTTATATATGATTAGCAACTTTACAAGTTGCTTTAGCAATAGCAAATCAGTATAATTCTGCAAATTTTGGAATGAAATAGAGAGAGAAGAAAATAAAATCATCACAATCTTTATTTCTATCTTTGCATCGAATCTCATATAAAGTGAGTTTTCATGGTTATTAGTTTTTAGTCCCCGGTAGACCTGGGGACTTTTTTACGTGTAACTCGCAGCAAAAGAATGTTGTGTATTCATCTCCAACTCTGCTTACTCTGTAATTCTCATTACGCACGCAACTTTAATCAATCTTCGAGTTTGCTACAAAATACAGAATCCTTAAAAGAACTTTAGAACTACATTAAAATATGGGGTTTTTACGGATTGTGAAGACTTACTAATTTCTTTAGGTTAGTGCTCTCATTAAAAATGTAAAAAATACGGGGTTTGAGTTTTTTATTGATTATGCTAATTAATCACCGTATTTATAATTAATTGTTAATGAAGTACTTAAAATTAATCAAAATAAATCAAATTAATACGACAGTTTTTGTCGTATTGGTATCCGCAAGGTTTCATTTGTCTCAAATTGCAAAGTTGTCCGAGAGTGGTTTTATCTGATTGGTTTGGCATTTAACAAAAAAAGGGTAGCCAAAGCTAACGCGTGAAAAAGGATACTGTGCATATAACACTTTACAGATGAAAACACAGATACTACGAAGTAAGTAGTCAAACTATATCATGTAAATCGAATTGAATACTTGCTAACTGTAGAAGTGGGTTTAGAATGCTTTGTATTTGCAGCAGCAGGCAGTTATAAGAATTAACCGCAACAAATGCAGCAAGGGTTCAACTTAAAACGTAAATTTGTCTATTGTGCTTAATATTAGTATTGAACAAAATATGAATACACTCTTTATCAAAAATATGGTTTGCGACCGTTGCATTATGGTGGTACAAAACGAATTGGAAAAACTTGGATTAGATGCTAAAAATATAAAGCTGGGCGAAGTTATTCTTTCCAAAGAAATAACATCTCTGGAAAAAGAGAATTTGTCCAAAACTTTAGAGCCATTAGGATTTGAAGTAATTGACGATAAAAAAGGCAGGATAATAGAAAAGATAAAGAACATTATCATTGACCTGGTACACCATCAGGATAGTGATGTAAAAACCAACCTTTCCGATGTATTGAGTGACAAATTGCATCACGATTACAATTACCTGTCCAATCTGTTTTCAGAGGTAGAGGGTACAACCATTGAAAAATACTTTATCGCCCAAAAGGTGGAGAAAGTCAAAGAATTGTTGGTGTATGATGAGTTGTCATTAAGTGAGATTGCGAACCGCCTAAATTATTCGAGCGTGGCATATTTGAGTAACCAGTTTAAAAAAGTTACCGGGCTAACACCAAGCCATTTCAAACAGATTAAAGAGGATAAAAGAAAACCGTTGGATAAAGTGTAAGTAAATCTTACAAATCAAATCCAAAATTTCACACCAGTACCCATAAATATAATAGCCAATTTTGTATTGTAAATTAAAGCAGGCAAATATGGCGACAAACAGAGAAAATATATACATTCCATTGGAGGATGTAGAAAGCGAACACTGTGCATTAATCGTTGAAAAGGGATTGGCACAGGTAAAAGGCGTAGAAACCCATAAAGTAGAGCTGAACAACCGAAGGGCAGTGATTACAGTAGATAGCAATGAAACCGTAGGCGAGGCTGTTAAGGCAATTAAAGATTTAGGTTACGGAGTTCCTACGGTTAAAAGTGCTTTTCCGGTATTGGGCATGACATGTGCATCCTGTGCGGGCAGTGCCGAAAGCATTGTGAAATACCAACCGGGAGTAGTTAATGCTTCCGTGAACTTTGCAACGGGCAATCTTACCGTGGAATATCTGCCCAATATGACCGATGCCTCCACCCTGCAAAAAGCGGTTCAGGGAGTAGGTTACGACCTATTGATTGAAGACGAAACCAAGCAGCAGGAAACGCTCGAAGGCATCCACGAAAAGAAATTCCGAACCTTGAAAAACAAGACCATTTGGGCAATTATCCTTTCCCTGCCCGTGGTAATCATAGGAATGTTCTTTATGGATATGCCCTATGCAGACCCGATAATGTGGCTCTTTTCCACGCCCGTTGTAATATGGTTGGGCAGGGATTTTTTTGTAAACGCTTGGAAGCAGGCAAAGCACCGTTCCGCCAATATGGATACGCTGGTGGCATTGAGTACAGGTATTGCCTACCTGTTCAGTGTTTTCAATATGCTGTTTGCCGACTTTTGGCATCAACGGGGACTGCATGCTCACGTATATTTTGAAGCGGCTGCCGTTATTATCGCATTCATCCTCTTGGGAAAACTGCTGGAAGAAAGAGCCAAAGGCAACACCTCTTCAGCCATTAAGAAGCTGATGGGCTTGCAGCCAAAAACGGTCATCGTGGTACAGGCGGACGGAACGGAAAAGCAGACCGCTATCGAAGACGTAAGCGCAGGCGATGTGATACTCGTAAAGCCCGGTGAAAAGATTGCGGTAGACGGCATGGTCATATCGGGCAATTCGTATGTGGACGAAAGCATGTTAAGCGGTGAGCCTGTACCTGTATTGAAAAAAGAAAAAGAAAAAGTATTTGCAGGAACGATTAACCAAAAAGGCAGCTTCCGGTTCAGGGCGGTAAAAGTGGGCAAAGAAACCATGCTTGCCCACATCATCAAAAGGGTGCAGGATGCACAGGGAAGCAAAGCACCCGTACAGAAACTGGTCGATAGGATTGCGGGCATCTTTGTTCCCACAGTGATAGGTATTGCCATCCTGACATTTACGCTATGGTTGATTTTGGGAGGCGAAAACGGGGTTGTTCAAGGTCTGTTGGCAGCCGTTACGGTATTGGTCATTGCCTGCCCCTGTGCTTTAGGCTTAGCGACACCCACCGCTATTATGGTAGGCGTTGGTAAAGGTGCTGAAAATGGCATTTTGATAAAGGATGCCGAAAGTTTGGAACTGGCCAAAAAAGTAAATGCCATCGTTTTGGACAAAACCGGAACCATCACCGAGGGAAGACCACAGGTAACGGGCATTAAATGGCTGAACAATGAGGACACTGCAAAAGAAATCCTTTTGAGCATCGAAAAGCAATCCGAGCATCCATTGGCAGAAGCCGTAGTGAAGCATCTTGGCGATGTAGCGACCACCTCTTTATCCATGTTCGACAGCATTACGGGCAAAGGCGCAAAAGCAGACCATGACAACGAAACCTATTATGTAGGCAACAAAAAGCTATTGGCAGAAAACAACATTGCCATTGCCGGAGAATTACAAGACCAGGCCGAAGAATGGGGCAAACAGTCTAAAACCGTTATCTGGTTTGCAAACAGCAAAAAGGCTCTTGCTGTAATCGCTATCGCCGATAAGATTAAGGAAACATCGGTGCAGGCTATCCGGGAAATGCAGGAAATGGGCATTGACCTGTATATGCTGACCGGAGATAATGAAGCTACCGCTAAAGCCATTGCGGAGCAGACAGGCATCAAGCATTACAAAGCCGAAGTTTTGCCACAGCATAAAGCCGACTTTGTGAAAGAACTGCAAAGTAAAGTAAAGGTAGTGGCAATGGTGGGCGATGGTATCAACGACAGCACCGCATTGGCAACAGCCGATGTAAGTATCGCAATGGGCAAAGGCAGCGACATCGCAATGGACGTAGCCAAGATGACCATCATTTCGTCCGACCTGACCAAGATACCGCAGGCAATACGCTTGTCCAAACAGACCGTAGCCACCATCAAGCAAAACCTGTTCTGGGCGTTTATCTACAACGTAATCGGCATTCCGGTAGCGGCAGGCATCCTTTACCCTGTTAACGGCTTCCTGCTCAACCCGATGATTGCGGGTGCGGCAATGGCATTGAGCAGCGTGAGCGTGGTCAGTAACAGCCTGCGGTTGAAGTGGAAGAAATAAAACAGTAAATCTCACAAATCAAACAAGAAATTACACAACAATAACTAACTGAATAGTACGGAAATTTGCATTATCAGATAACTCTAAAATTTGTAAACAATGGAAAATAAACAATTTCAATTCAAGACGAACATCAATTGCGGCGGCTGTATCGCATCTGTAAAGCCGCACTTGGACAAGGCAGAGGGCATCTGCCATTGGGAAGTGGACACGGCCAACAAGGACAAGGTACTTACCGTGAAGTCCGAGGGCATTACCGAGCAGGAAGTAATATCGACCGTGCAAAAGGCAGGCTTCAAAATAGAACCTTTGAACGCCTAAGCCAGCAACTTTTAAATGCCCTTTTTCCGACCAAATTTCCATTAGGTCAGATTGCCCAAAAAGGGCATTTTATCAATTCTAAAAAGGCTTGATTGGCTGCTGTGCATATAGCATTTTTTATTTAGGTATCAATTTTTTGCCTATATAACAAAAAAAATCGTAATAACGATATAAAAAATCAATTTTATTAGTAACTTTGTTGCGTTGAAAAATTTAAGAGTACATATAGGCCTTTTGACGTTGTTCTGTCTGGTTTTCTTTATGATGCCAAGTCAGAGTTATGCCTGCTCCAAAAATTCAACAAAAACCGAGCGGTCTTCCTGCTCAAAAGAGAAATCCAAAAAATCAGAGCATAAAAAAGGTTGCAAGGGCAAATCCTGCAAAAAATGCAAAAGCGGCAACTGCGATGGTGGTTGTTCACATAGCTCTTGCAGATGCAGTGTTTCAACGACCTCCCTATACTTACCAATCCCAATCGAATTAAAAGCTAAAAATCCATTTGCTGAAATTAAAAAGCAAAAATTCGGTTTCAAGCAAGCCCACTATTCTTCAGGCTACTCTTCCATTTGGCAACCGCCTAAAATAAGCTAAAACTATGGCCTGATAGCCATAGGTGTGCCTTGTCAAAAGCTATTTCGGCTTTTGCAAATCCCCTATTTGTACTATTTATTTAAAATTCAAGGGAAATGGGTTTGCTAATACCCCTTTTCCGAAAATGTATATTATTATGAAATCATTATCAAAAATAGTGATGGTAATCGCCGTATTACTATCATCAATAAACGGCTTCGCACAAATCAAGAATGCGAAAACAGAAACCGTAAAGATTTACGGCAATTGTGGTATATGCAAAACCACCATCGAAAAGGCAGGTAACGTAAAAAAGGTAGCCAGTGTGGACTGGAACAAAGATACCAAGATGGCTACGCTCACCTATGACGGCGACAAAACAAATCAGGATGAAATCCTGAAACGTATCGCTTTGGCTGGTTATGACAGTGAGAAGTTCCGTGCGCCAGATGACGTATATGCTAAACTGGCTGGTTGCTGCCAGTATGATAGACCAGTTAAGACGGTTGCCAAAAACAAGGAGGCGGGAATGGACATGAATGCCGGACATGGCAATCACGACCATAGTCAAATGGCAGCTAACAAAGATGCAGCCCAAAACCAATCACAGCTAAAGGCTGTATTTGACAACTACTTTTCAGTGAAAGATGCTTTGATAAAAACCGATGCGGCGACCGCATCTGCCAAAGCCGCTGAATTGGCTGCATCCCTTAAAGCAGTCGATATGAATAAGCTATCGGCAGAGGAACATACGGCTTGGATGAAAGTGATGCAGGACTTGACGGCCAATGCGGAAAGCATTTCAAAATCAAAAGATATTGCAAAACAAAGAAGTGCTTTTGCGGCACTTTCGGGAAGCATCTACACACTGGCCAAAGTGTCTAAACAGGATACTCCCGTTTATTACCAGCACTGCCCTATGTACAATGGAGGTAAGGGAGCCAATTGGCTAAGTAAAGAGAATGCTGTTAAAAACCCATATTACGGCTCACAGATGCTTACCTGCGGCAGTACGGTCGAAACCATTAAATAACAGGTCTGAAAGCTATGGTACAGTACAATGACATGGTGCAGGCGCTTAAAGACCTAAGACAGCGTGGATACAGTATGGACTTTAGTCTGTTGCCGGACTGCCTGTACTGTGCGTCAAGGAGCCTGAAACTAAAACCGGAGGATTTTACGGTTACGGAAACCCATAGGTTTGAAAGCCTCGACAGCAGTCCTGATAACAATGCCGTGATTTATGCCATATCGTCCAATGATGGTAAGAATAAAGGCGTACTTGTGGATGCCTATGGTGCTTATGCCGAAGAAATGACCCATGAGATGGCAAAAAAATTAAGTGCAACATAACTTTTAAAACCCCTTATTATGAAAAAATACACGTGTCCCATGCACCCGCAGGTGCTAAAAGACGAACCAGGCAAATGCCCGCTTTGTGGCATGGCACTGGTTCCCGTTGGCGGTAGCTCAGTTTCTCATGTACAAAAATCAGGACATGGGCATTCCGGGCATTCTCATCATAACCAAGCCAGAGATAGCTTTAACAAACATGAGGGGCATCATACAGGCGATTTTCTCGCTCGTTTTTGGATAAGCCTCGTCATTACAATCCCTATCCTGCTCCTGTCACACATGATACAGGAATGGTTGGGTTTCAGCCTTGCTTTCAATGGAGATAAATATGTGCTGCTGGCATTGGGTACAGTGATTTATAGCTATGGAGGCTTGCCGTTCCTAAAGGGAATGATTGGCGAGGTGAACGCCAAAGCCATAGGGATGATGACACTTGTTGCTATCGCTATATCCGTAGCCTATGTCTATTCCGTAGCCGTTGTATTTGGCTTGTAGGGCATGGACTTCTTTTGGGAACTGGCTACGCTTATCGACATCATGCTGTTAGGGCATTGGCTGGAAATGCGTTCCCAAATGGCTGCTTCACGGGCTTTGCAATCATTGGTTGCTTTGCTGCCTAACGATGTCACGGTGGAGCGAAACGGAGAAGCGATAAAAATAAAGCTTGAAAACCTGCAAAGCGGTGAAACGGCTATTATAAAACCGGGTGAAAAAATTCCAGCCGATGGATTGGTACTGGAGGGGCTTTCGTATATCAACGAGAGCATGCTTACCGGAGAAAGTATTCCCGTGAAAAAGGAAAAGGACGGAAAGGTCATCGCAGGCTCTATCAATGGCGATGGTGCGCTGAAGGTTAAGGTAACAGCCGTTGGAAAAGACAGCTACCTGAACAGGGTTATCAATCTTGTTCAGGAGGCACAAGCTACTAAGTCCAATACGCAAAACCTTGCGGACAAAGTTGCCAAATGGCTCACCTTTATTGCCATTGCCGTTGGCATAGGCACATTTGCCTATTGGTATGCAAGCAGTGGAGATATTGCCTTTGCGCTTGAAAGAATGGTGACGGTAATGGTAACGGCCTGCCCGCACGCATTGGGCGTGGCTATCCCGTTGGTGGTCGCCATTTCCACAACGCTATCGGCGACCAATGGTCTGCTCATCCGCAACCGCACAGCATTTGAAACCACCCGAAAACTTTCCACTGTCATTTTTGATAAGACCGGAACGCTCACCAAAGGTTCCCATGCCGTAGAAAAGGTTATACCGTTAACAGACGAATATAATGCCGATGAGATTATCCAGTATGCTGCCGCAGTACAGCAAAATTCGGAACACCATATCGCCAAAGGCATTATGGCTACATTGAAAGAAAAGAGCCTTGCCTTATGGAAGTCTGAAAACTTCAGCTATATGCAGGGCATAGGTGTTAAAGGTGTTGTGAACGGGAAAAATGTCGTAGCTGGTGGCCCGAATTATTTCACCGAAAACCACCTTTCCCTGCCTGAAATTCCAAACGAAATCAATCAAGAGGCCGAAACGGTCAACTTTGTCCTCATTGATGACCGGGTAATCGGCATCATTACTTTGGCAGACAGCATCCGTGAGGGTTCGGCACAGGCGATTGAGGAACTCACAAAAATGGGCATCAAGTCCTTTCTGCTCACCGGGGACAACGACAGGATTGCTGCTGCCGTAGCCGGAAAATTGGGTATGGACGGGTATTTGGCTAATGTGCTTCCGCACAACAAGCAGGAGAAAGTAAAGGAGTTTCAGGCAAAAGGCGAAATCGTAGCAATGACTGGTGATGGTGTAAATGATGCACCTGCACTGGCACAGGCAGATGTGGGCATTGCCGTGGGTTCCGGTACGGACGTGGCTGCCGAAACAGCGGATATCATATTGGTAGACAGCGACCCGAGGGATGTGGTCAAACTGATTGACTTCGGCAAACTTACCTACAAAAAGATGGTACAGAACCTGATATGGGCGGTTGGCTACAACGTGGTGGCAATACCGCTTGCGGCAGGCGTACTCTATCCGAATTTTGTTTTAAGTCCCGCTATGGGTGCTGTGCTGATGAGTGTAAGCACCATTGTAGTGGCTATTAACGCAAGTTTTTTAAAAATCAAAAAATAAATAAAAATGAAAAATCTAACATTATCAATCATTGCTGTTATCATGGCATTTGTAACAGTATCATGCAATCAGGCATCCAACAAAAACGAGCAGTCTTCAAGTGATACTGCTGTTGTATCACAAGAACAGTCAGCTTCCCAACCAAAAGAGGATGATACGGTAGCTGCGCCCGTTGTGAGCGAAACACCGAGCGGTCAGGAAGCAAAAGCAAAAGGAAAAGAAGAAGCAAAAAACTTTTCTATTGCGCCCATAGTTACCGATTATCTGTCCTTAAAGAACGCCCTTGTTTCGGACGATGACAAAGCTGCCGCCAGTTCAGGGAAAAAGCTGTTAGCTACCCTGAATAAAGTGGACATGAAAGCCGTTCCTGCCGATAAGCACAAAAAGTACATGGACATAGCGGACGATGCTAAAGAACACGCAGAACATATCGGGGAAAATGTCGGCAACATCCACCACCAGCGGGAACATTTGGCCTCGCTTGGCGAAGATTTGAAAGACCTGATTGATTTGTTCGGTACATCGCAAACATTGTATCAGGACCATTGCCCGATGTTCAATGACGGTAAGGGTGCTGTTTGGTTCAGCGAAAACAAGGAAATCAAAAACCCTTACTACGGTTCTAAAATGCTGACCTGCGGTAAGGTGGAAAAAACAATTAACAGCAAATAAAATTCAGGGTTATGGAAAATATGCAAAACAGTCACCATGCGGGTCATTCCTCGGAGCATGGCACGCACAATACAAAACATGCTTCGGCCATGTACAAACGCTTTGCGGTGATGGCTGTCGCAATGTTCGCAGTGATGTATTTTATCATGTACGCCATGATTGACGGGTGGCAGAACCTGATACCCAATATCAACAATTTGTACATGACCCTGCTGATGACCTCGGCAATGCTGCTTATCG
The DNA here is from genome assembly GCF_022488405.1 of Chryseobacterium sp. Y16C. Lineage (NCBI taxonomy): Bacteria > Pseudomonadati > Bacteroidota > Flavobacteriia > Flavobacteriales > Weeksellaceae > Chryseobacterium > Chryseobacterium sp. Y16C. The sequence goes on along the minus strand of NZ_CP092711.1, from coordinate 3,133,933 downwards.
AATTAGCGATAATGAAAGTAATGTACCCCAACAGGAAGATGAATTGGGCGATAGCCATCATCTCGGTTGCTGTTGGCATCTTTTCATGGTTTGGTATCAGGGAACAAATCAATGTCGGGGACAAGCAGTTTGCAAAGGGTATGATACCCCATCACGCAGCAGCCATATTGATGTCCGAAAAGGCACACCTGACCGACCCGGAACTGATAGAGCTGCAAAAAAATATACTTAAAACCCAAGCGGAAGAAATTGAACTAATGAAGCGCAAGCTAAAAGAGTTTGAAGAAAGTAAATAATAAAATTTAAAAAAACAAGTTTGGACATGAACAAAATAATAATTGGCTTTATTTCCTTATTAACCCTGCTATTCACCGCTTGCGGTCAGGCGGGGTCAAATAAGGATGAAGCGGAACAGCAGCATTCGCAGGCAACTCCGGAAAGCAACGGACATACTACCCAAATAGGTGAATTGGTTCCATCGGATGAAGTCTGCATGGTCAACGATGCCTATATCGGCAAAAAGCAGTTTGAAGTAAAATTTGATGGTAAAACCTATTACGGATGTTGCGAAATGTGTAAGGAACGTATTCCAAAAGATGCGACCGTGCGGATGGCGATAGACCCCTATTCCCATAAGCAGGTAGACAAAGCTAATGCGGTGATTGCTGTGACAGGAAATAACGGTGAAGTTTCTTATTTTGAAAACAAGGAGAATTATGCCAAGTATGTGAAAAAACAGTAGACACAAAAAGATGAAGCCACAATAAAATAATTATGACCATAAAGAAGAAAATCATATTGGGGTTGGCTGTCGTCCTGATTGCCATACAGTTCTTTCAGCCCTTACGGAACCAGGCGGTTGAAGTGCCAGCCACCCATATCGAAAGGGTGTACGCCGTACCCCAAAATGTAAAGGCTATCCTTGTTCAGTCCTGTTATGACTGCCATAGCAACAATACCCATTATCCGTGGTACAGCCGTATCCAGCCCGGCGCATGGTACATGGCAGAGCATATAAAAAAGGGGAAAGAGGAACTCAACTTTAGCGAATTTGGCGACTATTCTGTCCGCAGGCAGCGAAACAAGTTCAGGGCTATGGCCGGGCAGGTTAAGGACGGGGAAATGCCGTTGTCATCATACACACTAATTCATCGCAATGCAGTATTGTCACCGGAGGATAAGCAGGTTTTGATAGCGTGGTTTAGCACAATGGAAGACAGCATTAAATAAAATTTTTCAAATCATGAACAGATATAATAAAATACCTATAAGAATTTTGCAAACAGTGCTGATACTGCTTTGCACGCAAACGCTGTTTGCACAGAGAGTGGTGCATTACGAGCTGTATGTAAAAGATACGCTTGTCAACTATGCAGGTAAGCAAAAAAGGGCAATTGCCGTAAACGGGCAAATCCCCATGCCCACCCTTACCTTTACCGAGGGCGACACTGCCGAAATAGTGGTGCACAACCAATTGAAAGAAAGCACATCACTTCACTGGCATGGTGTGTTCCTGCCCAATAAAGAAGACGGTGTGCCCTGGCTTACACAAAAACCCATCGCACCGGGCACAACCTACACCTACCGTTTTCCGATTATCCAGCATGGTACGCACTGGTACCATTCCCACTCAGGATTGCAGGAGCAGATTGGCATGTACGGAAGTTTTATCATGAAGAAAAGAAGCGATGATAAGACATTCAGAAAAGGAATTGACGATTTGCCGACCGTTCCAATTATATTAAGTGAGTGGACAAATCTTAACCCCGATAATATCAACCGTATGCTACACAATGCAAATGATTGGGCGGCCATTAAGAAAGGCGCAACACAATCATATGTTGAAGCTATTAAGGAGGGAAAATTAGGGGTAAAGGTAAAAAACGAGTGGAAGCGGATGCTGGCGATGGATGTCAGTGACGTTTACTATGATAAAATCCTAATAAATGGTAGCCATAGCACCGATTTGAAAACAATTGATGGTAAAAAGCTAAAAGCAGGCGACAAAGTCAGATTGCGCGTTTCCAATGGAGGGGCGTCTTCATATTTCTGGCTACGGTATGCTGGAGGAAAAATTACAGTAGTAGCGAATGATGGGAATGATGTTGAGCCTGTAGAGGTGGACAGGTTAATCATTGCCGTTTCTGAAACTTACGATATTGTAGTGACTATCCCTCAAGGTGGTTTGGCTTACGAGTTCTTAGCAACAACCGAAGACAGGACACAATCTGCGAGTTACTTTATAGGTGATGGGGTCAAACAGCTTATTTCTCCACTCCCACGATTGAAGTATTTCGAGGGGATGAAGATGATGAACGATATGATGAAAATGAATGGCGATTTGAACGATATGGGCATGAAGATGAGCCTTAACCAAATGGACATGAATGTAGTGATGTATCCCGAAATTACCGGAGATGCAACAAAAAAAGCAGACCACAGTAAGCATGAGGGTATGGATATGGATAACGACGCTAACCGTTACAACGCTAATGCCTTGGGAGACATCAAAACATTAAATTATGCTATGTTGCAATCACCTTATAACACCTCTCTTCCAAATGATGCGCCCGTAAAAGAGTTGAAGTTCACACTTACTGGCAACATGAACCGCTATGTATGGAGCATGGATAATAAAATACTTTCGGAAACTGACAAAATACCTGTAAAAAAAGGAGAAATTCTACGGATTACCATTTATAATAATTCAATGATGCGGCATCCAATGCATCTTCACGGATTTGATTTCAGGGTGATAAACGGAAAAGGCGAAAAATCGCCGCTTAAAAATGTGTTGGATATCATGCCTATGGAAACAGATACCATTGAGTTTTTAGCAAATGAGGAAGGTGATTGGTTCTTTCATTGCCATATATTATATCACATGATGGCGGGAATGAACAGGGTCTTTGAAGTTGGAGACTACAATAACCCCTATCTAACCGACAAGGCAAAAGCCTATAAAGAATTGCAAAGAGAAAGTAATATGCCTCATTTTATGGCACAAAACGATTTTGCAACCAATGGTAATGATGGAGAAGCTATGCTAATGAATGCACGCTACCAATTAGGAACAGAATGGCGTTTAGGCTATAATAGTATGCACGGTTATGAAGTAGAAACCCATTTAGGTAGATACATTGGAAAGATGCAATGGTTCATGCCCTTTGTAGGTTTTGATTACCGCTACCGTAAAATGGGAGAAGATGAACACGAAAAGAACATATTTGGACAAACCAACAAGAAAGACACCCGCAGGGCGTTCAGTTTAGGGTTTATGTATACGTTACCTATGCTGGTCAATTTTCAGGCAGAAGTATATCATGATGGAATTGTGAGATTGCAGTTAATGCGTGAAGATATACCAATTTCAAAAAGACTAAGAGGTGGTTTTATGGTGAATACCGACTTAGAGTATATGGGAGAACTTAGGTATATCATTAATAAGAATATAGGTATACGTACCCACTATGATAGCGATATGGGCTTTGGTGTGGGGCTGGCATTGACTTATTAAAATTAAATAACTAAGGGTTGTAAACTGCATAACCGTAAAAAACTATCGGTAAAAAAAAGGAGGTGATGCAGGTGTAATTCGCAAAGACTAACCTGCATCATACTACAACCCTTTAAAGTATGCAACAAAAATCTATCTATCGTTCCATCATCAATACGGTAGAGGTTGAATTTTTTTAAGCAGTAATTGCATCATAAGCTAATACGAACAGTGTTAGCTTTTCTGTATTAACCAATAATATATTACATCAAAATGAAGCGAATGGATAAATTTTACAATGAAACATATCTTAAATTGGAAACTGCAATCCAGGAACTGGAGATTGAAACCGACTGCCCCATAAAAAGAATTGAAGCCGTTATACACCATATCATACAAAGCCTTGCCGACTTAAAGGACTTTGTACTGAAAAATGACTTTAAGAATATGGAAGAAGAAATCCATTTTTTCAAGTATCAGAAACCTGTTATTGTTTCAAAGCTCATCTACTACAATGCCATCTATAAAATCGAAACAAGAAGACCCTACGGGAACAAGCGTACCAAGAAATATTTTACCAAAGAACTGAAAAAGCTAAAAAGGTTCTTTGAAAACAACCTTGATTTTTACAAGTATTACCGCAGCAATAATTCTTTCGTTGACGAAAAATTCTTTGTGCGTGGCAAGCACGATATAAGGCTGTGGTTAGACACATTTTATTTTGAAGCAGACCATCGTTTTTCTACTTCACACGATTATAAGGTTGCCAAGATTATTGCCAATGACCTGATACAAGTTTATTTGGAAGACAGGCTCAATAACATCAATGTGAAAAGGGGTTCGGACAATTCATTGAAATGGACGGCAAGCAAAACAGCACTTACGGAACTCATATATGCACTGTACTCCCACGGTGTATTTAACAATGGGAATACAGATATAAAATTGATTGCTAAAGCATTTGAAGATGCCTTTAATATTGAGTTAGGTGATTTTTACCACACGTTTGCGGTGTTGTAATGCAGGACGGTTATATCTTCAATGATACCATTGCCAATAATATTGCAGTAGGAGAAGATTATGTTGATAAAAAGAAACTACGTCAGGCAGTGGAAATCGCAAACATCAAAGATTTTGTAGAAGGTTTGCCACTAAGCTACAATACTAAGATCGGGAATGAAGGTGTCGGGATTTCCGGTGGACAAAGACAAGGATTGTTTATTGCCAGGGCCGTTTATAAATCTCCACAATATATCTTCTTCGATGAGGACACTTCTGCTTGGATGCCAATAACGAAAAAGTGATTATGGAAAATCTGGAACAATTCTTCAAAGGAAAAACCGCAGTCGTTATAGCCCATCGTTTATCGACCGTAAAACACGCCGATAAAATCATTGTATTAGATAAAGGAAAAGTGGTAGAAGAAGGCAGTCATAATGAGTTAGTAGCCAGCAAAGGCGAATATTACAGACTCCTTAAAAATCAATTGGAACTTGGAAACTAAAAAAGACATATTAGATAATCTGGAACTTTGGAGTGAGAACGTTCAGGATATTTTAACGCAACCACCGCATTGGATGATCCGATGGGGAAATTCTGTTATTTTCATTATTCTCATCATGATTTTGGTAATGAGCTGGTTTATCAAATACCCGGAATTTATTCCCGCACCCATTATAGTGACCTCGCAAAACCCGCCGGAGAAAATCGAAGCAAGAATCAGTTCCAGAATTGAGAAGATCCTGATTAAAGATCATCAAAGTGTAAAGAAAAACGATGTACTGATGATTTTGCAGTCTACAGCCAATTATGATGATGTTCTGAAACTCAGAACATTAATGGATTCGATAACGCCAAGCCGATTATTTTCTTTTCCGATCAATCTGACGTCGAACTTTAGATTAGGTGAGCTTCAGAGTGATTATAATAATTTTGCCAAAGCCTTTCAGGATGAAAAACTATTTTCAAGATTACAGCCTTACTCTCCAGATAATCTTGCAGCTAGCGAAGGATTGTCTGAATACAGCGGTAGGATCGCGACTTTAAAGCAGCAGTTAAATCTTGAAAACGCCAAGTTTGACTTAAGTAAAAAAAATTTCAGTCGTTCCCAGTCTTTATTTGACCAAGGAGTCATTTCAAAAATGGAACTGGAAAATGAAAAAATAAAATACCTTCAAGCGGAACAGAATCTTAAAACAATCCATATTTCACTTTCGCAATTGCAGGAAGGGATTTCCAATCTCCAAAAAACGAAAAGCAGTGCCAATATCAATTCCGAAAAAGATAAAATCAATTATTCTTCCCAAACCTTGCAGCTTTTTGAGCAGCTGAGAAAATCTCTGAAGCAATGGGAGCAAAATTATTTGGTTATTTCTTCTACGAATGGTGTTACAAGTTTTCAGCAATTCTTCGGAGAGAATCAATTCGTGAAATCCGGCGATGCGATTCTGACAATATTGCCAACCGATAAAATGGCTGTTGTTGGCAGAATTCAGGTTCCATCCACCAACTCGGGGAAAATTATTCCGGGAGAAAAAGTTTTGATAAAGCTGGACAACTATCGTTATCAGGAATACGGAATTGTAGAAGGAAGAGTTCAGAACATTTCACTATCTCCGGATGAAAAAGGGAATTATTATGTTGATGTAATTCTTCCAAGAGGTCTTAAAACATCATACAACAAAAATCTTTCTTTCGATAAAGAGCTAAAAGGCAATGCTGAAATTGTAACTGAAGATTTACGGCTGATTGAACGTTTTTTCTATCAGATCAGAAAGCTGTTGAAGTTTCAGTCGTAAGGATATAGTTTAATAGTTGAATCTTTGGTTTATAATTTGGTATTGAAAAGTTAAGATTAGCAAATTCTATGCGTAAATTTATTTTCTAACAATTCAGTAAAAAGGTTTTGCATTACTGGACGACAATGTCAAGATAAGAAAATGCTATGCAGAGTACAGAAACTTAGTCTATATTTCCATTTTTCCCTTGTTTTTAAAAACCATTTTTAGATTAGACATATCTTCACTTACCTTCTGATCTAAAATCTTAGCGTAATGTTGAGTGGTCTTAATATTCTTATGACCAAGCATTTTGCTTACACTTTCGATGGGAACCCCGTTTGATAAAGTAATAGTGGTAGCGAATGTATGACGTGCAATATGGTATGTCAATTCTTTGTCAATCTCGCATAGATCAGCAATCTCTTTGAGATAGCAATTCATTTTTTGATTGCTAAGGATAGGAAGTAATTTACCATTATTTAGGCAGGTAGGATGATTTCGGTATTTTTTTATTATTTCTTCAGCCTGTGGGAGTAATGGAATATTAGATGCCGTTTTGGTTTTTTGCCGGTTTGTGAAAATCCATTTGTTGCCGTCCAGCCCGACCCTGATATTTTTGTGGGTCAAGTTCTGGGTATCTATATAAGCTAACCCAGTAAAACAGCTGAATAAAAATATGTACCGCACTTGAGAGAGACGCTCATTTTTAAAGTCTTTATTAAAAAGCTTTTCAATTTCCTCTTCAGTTAGAAAGGTTCTTGTGACTTCATCAAATGAAGACTTATAATTCAAGAACGGGTCTTTTGTGATCCAGCCATTAGCAATACAGTTTCTGATAATTTTTCCAAAATTCTTTTTAACATATTTAACCGCGGTATTATTGCTACAAGATTTTTCTGTTCTTAAGTAAAATTCAAAATCGTTTAGAAATGCTAGATCTATTTTTAAAATATCAATGTCTGTTGTATTATATTTCCATTTCAGAAATTGCTGGGTATGTTGCAAAGTTATGTTATAACGTTCAAGAGTTCCTTGCGCAAATTCCTGTCCTATAAGCTTCTTCATTCGATTATTATGGTCATTAAATATGGGAATTAATGTTCTTTTGCAATCATCTTTCCCAATTAGTTTATTTTTTAAAGCCTCACAAGTTGGAGTTTCTTTGTCCCTGATCATTTGATGGTAGGTGTCATAGACCTTCTGTTCAAGAGATTTCAGATAGAAGTTTATCGATCTGCTTTCTTCCGAAGAACCAGCAACTTTTTGTGATTGGGAATTCCACCTTGTAGGTAGTATATGGCGTTTCGTGGATATCTCGCAAATTTTGCCGTCAATCGTAATTCTCATATAGATTGGAGATTGACCCTCTGAATTTGTTTTGGACTTTTTCACATAGAAAAGTAAGTTGAATGTCTTGTTCATTTTGCCTTTTATTTTAGAGTTTAAAATTAATCTTGAGCCTAACCTCGTACAAGATATTCACTTTCTAAACTGGCTTGTACAAAGGATTTCTTTCAAATTCTAGTGACCTATTTGATCTAAATATATTAGGTCACTGAAGAGGTCACTAAAAGGATCGCTATTAGTGCTACTAAAATTTTTGATTGGTGCCAATAATCGGGACAGCGTAATCAAATTTTCTAGTGACCTGTTAAGGCTCATTTAAACAGGTCAACGAATAGGTCACTTTCAGATTGTTAAATTTTAACGCTTTTTGAACAGACATAAAAACAAAAAATGCCGTAAAACATATGTTTTACAGCATTTTGAACTATTTTGTTTTAATAGTTGTGGGTCCTGAGGGATTCGAACCCCCGACCCTCTGGGTGTAAACCAGATGCTCTGAACCAACTGAGCTAAGAACCCGAATTTTTTTGAAAGGTTTCGTTTCCTTTTCTGTGGGTCCTGAGGGATTCGAACCCCCGACCCTCTGGGTGTAAACCAGATGCTCTGAACCAACTGAGCTAAGAACCCTCTTTATCGTTGTTTCCTCGATTAGAGTGGTGCAAATATACGACTTATTTGGAAACCTCCAAATTTTTTTCTAAAAATTCTCCCACTACAAAGTTACTTCCGCCGATAAAAATCATTTCTTCATTTGTACAGCGTTCTTTTGCAGATAGATAGGCGTCCTGTACAGAATCGAAAATTTTATAAGAAATTTTTGCGTCAATCAATAGATCTTCATAATCTTTGGGATCTCTTCCTCTGTTAATGGAAGGTTTGGCAAAATAGAACTCAGAATTTTCAGGTAAAATTTTGGTGACTTCATCGATTTTTTTGTCATTCACGAAGCCTAAAATGATATGTTTATGCTTATCTATGGAATTTAGCTGGTCAAAAACATACTCTAACCCGGCCTGATTGTGCCCGGTATCACAAATTGTCAAAGGAGTTTTAGAGAATTCAAACCAACGGCCAATAAAATTGGTATTTTGATGAACGTGTAAAAGACCGTCTTCAACATTTTTATCAGAAATAGATAAATTTAGTTTTTTTAGTTCTTCTATTAATGCCAGAACGACTTTAATATTTTTAGCTTGATAATTGCCTTTCAGATCTGAAGTAAGTTCAGTTTTTAATAAAGTGGCATCAATAAATGGTGCTTTTTCCTGATCTGCCTTGTTTTTAATGATATTTTTTACCGAATTATTTTCGTCTCCCGAAATAATAGGGATGTCCTTTTTAATAATTCCTGCTTTTTCTGCTGCAATTTCTTCAATGGTATCACCTAGAATGTTTTGGTGATCGAGCTGAACATTAGTAATGGCGGCAACCAGTGGCTTAATAATATTTGTTGAGTCCAGTCTTCCGCCTAATCCGACTTCGATAATCGCAAAGTCAACTTTCTGCTGATAGAAATATTCAAAAGCCATAACCGTAGTAAATTCAAAAAAAGAAGGTTTAATATCTTTGGGAAGATTTTTTAGCTTTTGAATAAAATCAAAGACAAAATTTTTATCACAGTTTTTACCGTTTACCTTGATACGTTCTGTAAAATCGATCAGGTGCGGAGAATTGTAAAGTCCGGTTTTATAACCAGCTTCCTGAAGCACAGAAGCGAGCATATTGCTTGAAGAACCTTTTCCGTTGGTTCCTCCGATATGAATACATTTTATTTTTTCTTGAGGATTTCCAAAGAAATCGCAAAGTCTGGTTATATTTTGTAGGCCAGGTTTATATGCTTTTTGACCATCGATTTGATAATTAGGAGCTTGCACGAAAAGCCAGTTTACGGCTTCTTGGTATTGTTCGTTTGTCATGATACAAAATTCTCAAAAGTTTTTTAAAAAGGGACATTAATTTTTTTTAATTGTAACTTTTTTTACATATTCGCGTCTAATGTCATAAAAGCTGAATTAATTATGAAAAAAATTTTGGTAATCATTTTAGGATTAAGTTGTTTGGGACTAAAGTCTCAGAAAAAGTGGTCACTGAGAGAGTGTGTAAACTATGCAGTAGAACATAATCTTCAGGTTATCCAAAATCAATATAACAAGCAGAATCAGGAATATAACCTTAAATCAGCCAGAAAAGAATATTTGCCTAGCGTATCTGGAAATATGTCAAATGGGGTGAGTTTTGGACAGGGATCTTTAGGAGCGGGTAGTTTCAGAAATGACAGGTTTAATAACAACGTAGGAGTAGGTGCTGATATCGTAGTGTATAATAATGGGAGACTCGAAAAAAATATAAGAAAAATTCAGTTTGATGTAGAAGCCAGTCAATATGACATAGAAGCTATCAGAAATGATATTTCTCTTCAGATTGCCCAACAATATCTGACCGCTCTTTTGAATAAAGAAATTGTTAAAATTTCTCAAAGTGCGCTGGATAATGCTAAAAAACAATACGAGAGAGCAAAAATAACCACACAGGTAGGAACGACTGCTCAAACGGTTTTAGCTGAAGCGGAAGCTGCCTATGCCAGAGAAAAACAAAACCTTAAAAAAGCTGAAATAGATGTTGGGAGAGCTTTATTTGCAATAGCTCAGCTTTTGCAGCTGCCTAATTATAAAGATTTTGATGTGGAAGATGTTAATATCCCAGAAAATTTAGACCTTCAGTTGACGACAGCAGATCAGGTGTTGGCTACGGCGTATGAAACACGCCCTGAGATAAAAGCCGCAGAAAGCAGAATCAAATCTGCTGAAGCACAAACTGAAGTAACCAAAACGGCATTTTGGCCTACTTTAACAGCTAGTGCGGGTCTTAATACTTTCTATAACAGGCAGTTTGATCCTATGCCAGGCGTTGTACAGGGAAATTTTTTTGAACAATATAAAGATCAGTTCGGGCAAAATGTAGGATTATCACTCAATGTTCCCATCTTTAATAAAGGAAAAACGAAGCTACAGGTTGAGCAATCCAAACTTAATGAAAGTATTGCTAAAAATAATCTGGATCAGCAGAAGCAGTCTGTAAGACAAAGCGTTCAGAAGGCACAGTTTGATGCAGATTCAAACTATGAGACCTATTTAGCTGCAGTGGAAGCAGAGAAAAGCTCAAAATTATCCATGGATTTTGCTGAAAAAAGCTATGCTGCCGGAAGAACGACTATTTTTGATCTGAATGTTGCCAGAAATAACTATGCGAATGCACAAGGTTCTGTTGCTCAGGCAAAATATAATTATTTATTCAGCTTAAAATTATTGAACTTCTATGCCGGAATTCCACTAAGTTTGTAGAATGTCTATTGAAACATTAGAAAAATATTTACCTCAAAATACACGGACTTATTTAAAGAAATGGTTCTCAGATTATTATATTCATATAAAGATAACAAGAGAGCGGAATTCAAAATTGGGAGATTATAGGAAGCTACATGATAACTCCCATGAAATTACAATAAATTCAACATTATCCCCACAGCTTTTTTTCTTCGTGCTTACTCATGAGTTGGCACATCTTGTTGCTTTTGAAAAGTTTGGAAGGAGGATATCTCCTCATGGAAATGAGTGGAAAACCACTTTTAGAGAAATGCTTTTGGAGAGTATTGAAGTATATGAAGATGCGCTGAAACCCATTATTATCAAGTTTTCAAAATCTCCCAAAGCCAATTTTATGGCAAGTCCGGATTTAGTTAAGTTTTTTCATGCAGGAGAAGCAGATGATAATTTTTGCTATATTGAAGAAATAGAGAAAGGAGGTTTTTTTGTTTATCAAAATCAAAAATATCTGCAGGAAGGACTTATTAAAAAAAACTATCTTTGTAAGAATTTGGCTACCGGAAGAAAGTATTCTTTCAGACCTTTAGCCAGAGTAGAAAAATGTATGTGAACATGTTACAGTCAGATAAATATTGTGTGATAATGGCGGGAGGAATCGGAAGCAGATTTTGGCCCTTAAGTACACAAAAATTCCCGAAACAGTTTCAGGATATTTTAGGAACGGGAAGAACAATGATTCAGCAGACGTATGACAGGATCAGTAAAATAATCCCTGCTGAAAATATATTTGTCATTACGAATAAAGAATATGTAGGGGTATCTCATCAGCAATTACCGGAAATTCCGGAAGAAAATATTGTGGGAGAACCATTGATGAAAAATACAGCGGCCTGTAATCTTTATATGGCTAACAAAATCGCTGAAAAGAATCCTAATGCGACCATGGTAGTTTTACCAGCCGATCATTTGATTCTTAAAGAAGATGTTTTTTTACAGAAATTAGAGCTTGCTTTTGAGTTGGCATCTGAAAATGAGTATCTGGTAACATTGGGAATCACTCCTACGAGACCTGATACAGGATACGGTTATATACAGTTCGTAGAAAAGAGAAATGCAGATTATTTCAAGGTAAAAACATTTACTGAAAAGCCTATTCTGGAAATTGCGCAGAGCTTTTTAGAGAGCGGAGATTTCCTTTGGAATGCAGGAATTTTTATCTGGAATGTTAAAAGTATTCACCATGCTTTTGAAATGTATCTTCCAGATATGACACAACATTTCATGGCGTGTGATTATAATGCAGGTAATGAACAGAGCTGTATAGAGCTTATTTATCCAAAGGTTCAGAAAATTTCAATCGATAACGGAATTCTCGAAAAAGCGAAGAATGTATATGTAATTCCCGCAGATTTGGGATGGAGTGATCTGGGAACATGGACCTCGGTGTATGAAAACACAGAGAAAGATAAAAATAGAAACTCTGTTAATCAAAAGCATCTTTTAACGTATAATGCAGAAGGCAATATTATTCATGCCAAAAGCAATAAGATGGTTGTGATAGACGGATTGAAAGATTATATCGTTGTAGATACTGATAAAGTGCTGCTAATTTGCCCAAGAGAGCATGATCAGCTAATAAAAGATTACGTTTTAGATCTTAAAAACTTCAAAAAAGGGGAACGTTTTATGTAATTAAGATGGCATACTTTGTGTCTGTTATTTAGCTATGATAAAAGCAATTTTAAAATTTGGTATATTTTCTTTTCTGATGTTGGGAATAAACGCTTATTCTCAGGAGAAAAAACATTTTACAGGCTATTCTAATATTTTACAGAGTATTATTCCTAATCAGAAAACAGATTTCTGGATTTTAGTTCATAATAATTATGGTAAAAATCAGGAAGTAAGAGTTGTTGGAACGAAGAAGGAGTACATACCGCAATCCTCAGGTTTTAATTTATTTCCTGATGAAAACGGCTTCTTTTATGTTGTTTATTCTTCAGCAGGTAAAATAGAATATATAACAGATCTTCCTTCGCTCAGAAAATTTACAGGTAAAATAGATAATGTAGAAGAGGCAGCAATTATGCTTACAGATGAAGGATACTTTGTAGATGAAGAGTTTAATGACCTGGCGGGAAATTATGCGGAAGACGGTAAAAACTATTATCTGGAAGTTGGAAAACTTACCTCAAACGAATGCCCTTACCAGAAAAAGCATTTTAATATCACTGTGAATAAGGCGACAGGTGAAGTGGCCAATATACAAGACAACGGAACTTATATAGAGCTTTATAATAAGAAATGTAAGAATAATCCGAGACTTTTAAAAATAGAAAAAAAAGATCCCCCGAAAGATGAGCCTAAAAAATCAAATTCATCCACAAAACGCAGATAATTTCTACGAAACAGAAAGGTTGATCATCCGTCCAATGTCTTTGGAAGATGGAGAATTCATTCTTGATCTTTACAACAGGCCCAAGTTTATTCAGTTCATCGGAGATCGTCATATAAAAACGGTTACAGATGCAGAAAACTACATCAAAGAAAAGTTTCTTCCACAGTTTGAACGATTGGGCTACGGAAATTATTTAGTACTGACCAAAGAAGGAAATCACAAAATTGGCGGAGTAGGAATTTTCGAAAGAGAAGGATTGGATGTGGTAGATATCGGATTTTCTTTATTAGATGAGTTTGAAGGAAAAGGGTACGCGTATGAAGCCGCTTCAAAAGTCAAATCCATAGGAATAGATGATTTTGGGCTAAAAAAGATCTCTGCAATTACTTCAAAAGGCAATTTTTCTTCCCAGAAATTAATCGAGAAACTGGGGTTAAAATTCCAGAAGCATATAGTTCTTCCCGGGGAAAATGAGGAGTTGAGGTATTACGAAACAGAATAAAGAACTTAGATTACTTCAATAATTCCTGCAAAGCATCATAATCCGAAAAATTCATCAGCAATTCGGATTCGCTTTCTAAAGTAACGATTTGATTTGAATAGCACGACGTACAAACTTTAATTATCTTTAAAATCTTGCCATTCTGATTTTTATAAATTAAAATATCCCTGTAAGTTGGTAAACAAGCGGTTTCATAGTTATTTTTACCTTCTTTTAAAGATTTGATTTTTTCAAAAACCTGCTGGTTATTTTGATTTTCAGTCCTTACATAACCGAATTTTATTAAGTCTTTTTCAAAATCATTGTAGAGGCTTTCGGATTTTGAATAACCATGAACCGTTTGATACTTTAAACTTTTCGCTTTTTTTAAATTTTTCTCAAATTTCAATTTATAAATAACAAGATTTTCATCATTAAGCTTTTGTGCCTTAAATAAAGATCCACAAAAGAAAATTGATAAAGCAATGATGAGTTTTTTGATCGGCATATATGAAATGTTAAATTATTCCTCTAAAATCTGCTCAGCTGCTGTTTTTGAAGTTACTTTCTCAATGACTCTCATACAAATTCCTTTTTCATCAAAAATAAAGGTCGTTCTTACAATTCCCATATAGGTTTTCCCAAACGTTTTTTTCTCCTGCCAAACCCCGAATTTTTCAATAATATCACGATTTTCATCAGCAATAAGATCATAAGGAAAAGCAAATTTATTGTGGAAATTTTTCTGTTTTTTCACAGAATCTCCGCTTATTCCCAATAACTGAAATCCTGCCTTTTCCAATTTTGAATAATTATCACTCAAATTACAGGCTTCTACAGTACAGGTTGGTGTATTTGCCTGAGGATAAAAGAAAATAATAATTTTTTTTCCGATTAATTTCTCCGATTGTACCGTTTCTCCATCCTGATTTGTTCCTTCAAATTGTGGTAGTTTATCTCCAATTTTCAGCATAATGATTTAATTTTGTTCAAATTTAATAGTTAAATGACAAAAAAGCAAAGAGCCGAGCTTGTTCAGACCGAATTAGAAAAACTATATCCACAAGTTCCGATTCCGTTGGATCATACCGATCCCTATACTTTGATGGTGGCGGTAGCGTTATCTGCTCAGACTACCGATAAAAAAGTGAATCAGGTAACTCCAAACCTGTTTAAAGTGGCGGGAACTCCTGAAAAAATGGCAAGGTTGGAGGTTTCGGAAATCAAAGAACTGATCAAAGAAATCGGACTGGCGAATACAAAAGCCAAAAACCTAAAAAGAATGGCAGAGCTCCTGTTGGAAAGACATCATGGAGTAGTACCTCAAACTTATGAAGAATTAGAGGCGCTTCCGGGAGTTGGCCATAAAACGGCTTCTGTGGTGATGAGCCAGGGCTTCGGATTTCCTGCTTTTCCGGTCGATACACACATTCACAGATTGATGACGCAGTGGAAGCTTACCTCTGGGAAAAACGTCGTAGAAACTGAAAAAGACGCAAAAAGTATCTGGAAAGAAGAAGTATGGAATAAGCTTCACCTTCAGATTATTTTTTACGGAAGAGAATATTCTCCCGCAAGAGGAAAAGGAGAGAAAGACTTCATTACAAAAATGATATTTGAGAAATAAAAGTTTCAGTTTTGTGAATTCATTTTAGTAATAAAATCTCTATTTAGAATTTGAATTGAAAGTTGAGAATAAAGTATAAAAGCCAAGTCAATGCTAATATCTTTGTCTTTATTTTTGTAAATCATTGAATGAGATTCATAACCATTTGATAAAATGGTTACTTTGTATGCATTTTTTATTTGAGAAAAATTAAATTCAACATTATACTCTTTACATAAATCTAAAAATGTTTCATAGACATTATAATGTTGAATTTTTTTACCAATAGTATTCACGACCAGTGTACTGTTGCCTTCATTTTCTTGAATTTTTAGAATTCTGTTTTCAAAAACTTCTTTATTAATATTAGGATAAAACCGTTCCATTTTAAATATCCAACAACCTTCTATGGTAATTGATCTGTCCCAGATGATAGCTTAAATGACCAAATAAATGGATCAGGAAATACTCCGTGGTCATTTTATATCCTAAAGCTTCAAGAGGAAAATCTTTTTCCAGATCTTCGCGAGACAGTGTATTGAATGTTGAAATTACAACTTCCAATGTTCCTTCGATTTTTTCAATAAGCTCAGCTCTTGGAATGTCCTTTAACGAAAATTCAAGCTCACGCTTTCTGATATACCCTGAATTTCCTAATTGAGCTCCGATAAAATGATTAAGATTTCCAATCAAATGCAGACATAAGTTCCCTGCAGAATTTGAAATGTTTTTATCTGTTTTCCAAATTGATGCTTCGTCTTGATAAGACTCAATTTCCAGTTTTAATTTATTTAAATCTCTTGTATAAAGTGATTGTAGATCTTCTGTTATCATTTTTCTATTGAATTAAAGCTTTAAAATATCCTCTGAATGTTTTATTAAATGAGTCTACTTTGGTTTTATAATCTATAAACCCGTAAATACTATCATTTTTCTCAAAACTGTCTTTGTTTAATACTAATTTTTGATGAAGAGGCTTTGTTTTTATAAATTTTATTTCACCATGTAAAGTTTTGGGATCTATGTCGTTAATTAAAAAATTTTTTTCAAAGACCTTTATAAAAATCCCGTTTCCAAAATAGCTGTTGTTATTGTTTAGTAAAATTTCTAATGTATCATTTTTTAAAGTCATACTGCATTTATAATTATCCATTGGGAGAATCCCTGCATGCTGAAAAATATAGGCCGTTCTGGTTTTACTCTTTATTTTTTCATTACTGAATAATTTTATTTCAGGGTATTTTGAAAGGAGTCTGATTGTGTCATTTTGAGGAAGGTTTTTGTCAACACTAAATTTCTCAAAATCTTCTTTAACCTTTTTATCCATATTACAACCCAGAACAGATAATCCTAAAACAAAACCCAGAAAGAAAGATATTGTTTTTATCATTGCTAGGTTTAAAGTATAAATTTAAACAAAAAAGCCACAAAAATTAATTTGTGACTTTAATATTTTTAATGAGGAATTACTTCTGCTTTTTAGCCCAAAGCTCCATTTTTCTGTTCAGTACATCCAAAGGAAGACATCCTTGGCTTAAAACTTCATCGTGGAAGCTTGCTAAATTGAATTTTGGGCCCAGTTCTTTCTGGTATTTCTCTCTAAGCTCACGAATTCTTAACGAGCCTATTTTATATCCTAAAGCCTGTCCAGGCATCGCCATATATCTTTCCACTTCGGCTGTTGCTCCTGCTTCGTCATAAGAAATATTACTTAGGAAATATTTAATAGCGTCTTCTCTTGTCATTTTTCCCGTATGCAAACCGGTATCTACAACCAGTCTTACTGCTCTTAACATCTGATCACTCAGATATCCCATTTTTTGATAAGGATCTGTGTACAATCCGAATTCAGGGCCTAATGTTTCACAATAATGTGCCCATCCTTCTCCGTATGCTCCAAACCATCCGAATCTCATGAATTTGGGAAGTTTGGTGTTTTCCTGTTGTAAAGAAACCTGATAATGATGTCCCGGAATAGCTTCATGTAAGAAAAGCGATTCCATGCCTGAAGTCACATTGAATTTCGAAGGATCCGGAAGCGGAACATAAAAAATTCCAGGTCTTTTTCCATCCGGAGTTCCCTGAATGTATTCCGCGCTTGCACTGGCTTCTCTGAATTTCTCGGTCTGTCTGATCTCAAATTTAGTTTTTGGAGTTACAGAGAACATGGTTTTAAGCTTCGGGGTAATCTTCGTCAAAATTCCATTGAATGCACCTAAAACTTCTTTGGAAGTCTTGTAAGGCATTGCTTTAGGATCTGTTTTTACAAAACTGATGAATTCTTCCAAAGTCCCTGTGAAGCCAACCTGTTGCTTTACTTTTTCCATTTCCGCACGAAGCATAGCCACTTGCTGAAGACCTATCTTGTTGATCTCCTCAGGAGATTTGTTGGTGGTCGTCCAGCTTTTTGCATAATACTGATAAATTTCCTTTCCATTTGGAAGACTGTTGTATCCATCAGTTTCTCTTGCTTTAGGTAAGTATTCTTTTTCTAAGAAGTCACCCATTTTGGTGTATGCAGGAATAATCTTTTTTAAAATAGTTTCCTTGTAAAGCCCGGAAAATTTATCTTTCTGCTCTTTAGTGAAGCTTTTCGGGAAGTTTTTAACGGGTCCGTAAAAAATATTTTTATCCAAATCTGTGGTAATGATCTCTTCCGCTCTCATTTGAGGGATCATTTTAATAACCAGCTTTTTAGGCAATACCATTTTATTATTGATTCCTTCCCTGAAATTTTCCGTGGCAGCATTCATCCAATCCGGAAATTTTTCCATTCTTTTTAGCCAGTCGCTATAATCTTTTTCTGTTTTGAAAGGCTGGCTTCCCTGTCCGCTTCCGTAAAGAGGGAAACTTAAAGGTAAACCTCCAAATTGGGTAAACGGAATATATTCTGGGTGATAGGCATATCCTTCAATTCTGTCTTTCAGCATGAAGTCAAGTACATCATATACAACTTTGTCTTCATCAGAAAGATTCTTATAATCAACATTTTCCAACTGTTTCTGTACTGAATTATAAAAAGAAACTTCACCGGAAATAAAATCTTTGTCTATATTGATCGGCAATTGGTCATTGTATCTGAGATCTCCCTGGGAAGTCGCTTCAAGAGGGTAAAGCTTCAGATATTGTTCATAATAGTTCGACGCGATAGAATCTAAATTACTGGGCGTTACCTTTGTTAGTGGAGAATCCGACTTCTTACAAGAGGCCACACCCATGAGTAATCCCAAACCGACGATGCTTTTAAATACAATGTTTTTCATTTTCAGAATCTTTGAAAAACAAAAGTAATTAATAATAACAAAAAAGGGTGTTTTGAAGGAGGATTTTGCAAAAATATTTTTCAAAATATTTTTCACATTCAATCTATTTTTTATCTTTGCTGAAAACGTTTAACAATCATACTATTACAGTTCTTTTTTTAAGAAATAATGAAAGGGATTTTAAAAATTTACCATCCGGACGAAACGCTAAAATACAATATCAGAAATACTTATTGCAAAGCGGTCTATAGCAACCAACAACATTTTTTAGAGGTTGAAGTTATTACGGATGACAGTTTGGATCACGTTGACGATGATTCTCTGCAGTACAATTTTCCACAACTTTCGCTTGAGGTCTTCGATTTCCCTATCGAATCTGCGGAAATAGAGGGAAAAACAATTCAAATTAATGATTCTGATGAAGACAGCTACACAGAAGTAGATCTTTTTGATGATGAAGAGGCTTTCATCTATGATAACGAGCTTCAGTTTGAAAAGAATGAAGAAGGAGAGCTTCAGGTGATCTGGAAAGGTACAATTGATGATTTTTATACGGGTTCAGATACTCCGATACCTTTCAGGCTTAAATGCGAATTTAAACAAGATGATATTGAGGTAGACGAGGATTAATATCCTTATATCTTAATATTTTTTATACTAAAAATTCTTTTCAATACTTTTTGGAAAGAATTTTGCTGTTTGTAAAAAGCAACTTAATTTTAAGTTGTTTTTAAGCATTTTTTAAGACATCAATTAATAATATTCTATTATTTTTGTCGTTTAAAACCATTATAAAACTACATATTAATGCTGTTAACGGAACTTACTCAGATTTTATTTGCACAAATTGCTACACCGGCAGTGAACACAGAAGATTTAGAATTTTCATTTTGGAAGATTATGTTTCATGGAGGTGCTTTCGCTAAAATAGTGATGGTGACCGTACTAACACTTGGTGTGTTTTCGGTGTATCTGTTTTTTGAACGTTTTTTCTTTATTAAAAGATTGACTTCAAAAACGGATTCCAATTTTATGGATAATATTGAAGACTTCATTAAAGAAGGCAAAATAGAATCTGCTTCAGACTATTGTAAAAGACAAAACTCTCCGGAGGGAAGAATTTTAGAAAAGGGAATTTCAAGATTAGGGCGTCCTGTTTCTGATATTGTGAGTGCCATGGAATCTCAGGCTCAGGTTGAGGTCGCGAATATGGAAAAAAACCTGAATCTTTTAGCGGTAGTTCCGAGTATTGCTCCTATGTTGGGACTTTTAGGAACGGTAATCGGGATGATTATTGCGTTCTTTAACCTTTCTCACGCAACGGGATCTTTCTCTCCTAAAACACTTTCCGAAGGAATTTATACGGCTTTAGGACAAACTGCGGTAGGTCTTGCAGTGGCAATTCCGGCTAACTTCTTCTATAATTTGTTATTAACAAGAATTGATAAGTTTGTATTGAAGGCTCAGAATATGTCTGGTGAATTTTTAGATCTTATCAACAAACCTTTATAATCTTTCCAGATGAAAATTCAGAGAAGAAATAAAGCGAATCCCGAGTTCAGTTTGGCAGCGATGACCGATGTTATCTTGCTGATGCTGATCTTTTTTATGGTAACGTCTTCGGCGGCCAATCAAAGTGCGATAGATGTAAAGCTTCCGAAAACGGGAGCGGTAGAAGACAATATTCCTAATCCTTTAACGGTAAGTATAAAACCTGACGGTTCTTATTTTGTAGACGATACTCCTGTCAATAGAGATCAGCTAGAGCAAATCGTTGTTGATAAACTGGCTGGTCAAACAAACAAATCTTTTACGATAAGAGCGGATGAAAATACAATGCATAAAGATGTGGTATTTGCGATGGAAATTGCGGAAAAACACAAATTTAATATTGCAATTGCAACAGTAAAGGATAAATAATCACGAATAAAGATTATTTTACGATGAAGACTTATGCTATAAATAAACAGGAAGAAAACAGGGACCGGATAAAAAGCGCATTGCTTTCTGTTCTGATCTGGTCTGCGATCTTGTTGTTTGTTTTTTTATATAAATTAAAACCTGAATTGGATCCGGAACCGGAGGTTGTTACGACAATGCTGGTCAATTTCGGGGATAACAGAAACGGAAATGGGGTAGAAGAACCTGCAGATCAGCCGGGAAGTCTGGCTGCTGCTACGGAAGAAGTTACTCCTGAACCTGTAGAAACGGCAGTTCCTGAAACAAAAACCATCATAAAGCCTGAACCACAACCTGAAACCAAAAAATCAGAGGCTAAGGATAAAATTATTACAGGAAATAATTCTAAAGTAACGGTTCCGAAAAAAGAGGAGTCAAAGGCGGATAATAAAAAATCCGCAACAAGTACAAGTGCTTCTAAAAACACTAAAAAATCAGGTGCAGTTACTGCGAATTCAAAAACCGGAAACGGTGATGGGAAAGGAACAGCTGCTATAGGAAATTTAATAAGAGGAAGAGGTACAAAAGCAGGAAGTCAGGGTGATGGAGAAGGTATCGGAAATGCGGGAGATCCTCTAGGTGGTGACGGAAATGGAGACAGCAGAGTAGGAATCGACAGAAAATTGGTAGGATACATTCCCGGGACTATGGGTAGAGGTGGATCACAGCCGTCTCACAGCTGTACAGCAAGTGGATCTATTACCATTGCTTATACGGTGGATAAAGCAGGGAATGTGGTTTCTGCGAGAAGATCAGGAGGGATTTCAGACCCTTGTGTTTCTTCTACTTCAGTTTCCTGGGTAAAAAAGTATGTAAAGGCTGAAAAAGCCAATGTTTCTTCAACAGGAACGTACAAGATTACCTTCTAAGAAAATAATTTAATTTTTATACTACCGTGTTAAAGTGTAACAACTTTAACACGGTTTTTTATTTGGAGAAATAGAGAGAGTGCTTATATTTGCTTATACCATGAATAAATCACAATAGAAATATGAAATTTAACTCTTTAATCATCTTATTATTACTTTGTCCGTTTTTTTTCAAAGCAACCGTAATCCCTTTTGAATTAATAGAAGGAAAGATCGTCTTAAATGTAACGATAAAGAATGATCAACATCATTTTATATTTGATACCGGGGCTTTTACTATTATTTCAGATGAACTGAAGAATAAAATTAATGCTAAAAAAAGCAACATTATATTTGAGTCAATAGATGCGAATAATGCGAAATCTAAAATGGATGTCTTCACGATTAATACTTTAAAGGTAGCAGATTTAAATATTAAAAATGTCAACTTTTCGTTTGCTGATATCGGCTGGATAAGCTCTCGTGCCTGCAAAAAGATAAGTGGGATCTTAGGAGCAAATATGATGAAAGATAAGATGTGGCAAATTGATTTTAAAAATAAAACGCTGACAGTGTTTGACAAAATAGAGAATGATTCTTATTCAGGCTCTGTAGCAATTCCTTTTACAGAAGAAAAATTTATAGGTGTTCCAAAAATTGAAGTGAAAATAAGAGGGCAAATTTTAGACTATGTGTTTGATACGGGTTCAGGGATGGGCTTTTCTCTTAATCAGCAATCTTATAACAAG
This sequence comes from Chryseobacterium sp. Y16C, assembly GCF_022488405.1. Classification (NCBI taxonomy): domain Bacteria; kingdom Pseudomonadati; phylum Bacteroidota; class Flavobacteriia; order Flavobacteriales; family Weeksellaceae; genus Chryseobacterium; species Chryseobacterium sp. Y16C. The sequence continues at coordinate 3,111,683 of NZ_CP092711.1, read as the reverse complement.
ATAAAAGATCATGATTTTCTGATTTTTGAAGGTTTACTTGCGCAGTCTTTAAATAGTATAAGCAAAGGTGAAAAAGAGGTTGATATAATGGAAGTTCAGTTTGGTAATATAAACGTCGGAAATCAGATTATAGACAGCAGTTTAGACGCTGTCAACTTAGTGGGAACTAAATTCATGGAAAATTATTTGATAGTTCTGGATTTTATCAATAAAAAAATCATTTTATATCCAAATGGTGATACACCTGCATATAATTCTTTCGGAGTATCGTTTGCTGTAAATAAAGACCGCTTGATTATAGTTAACAGGCTGATAATAGACTCATTATCAGAACTGAATCTTGGGGAAAGAATTATAAAAATAAATTCGATGGACGTATCAATTGTAAACGATGAAATCTTCTGTGAGGTGAAAAAAATACTTGACAATAATACCATCATCACTCTTGAAAATGAGTCACATAAAAGATTTACCATAGAAAAGAAAAACCTTTTACAGTTGTTGAATTAATAAAAAAAAGCTGTCTAAAAAAGACAGCTCAAAACAAAAATATTCCCTCAATATTAATCCCCAATCCTAATCATCATATGAATTTCTTTAATTTCTATTTTTTACCAATATCCAGTCGGTGTAAGTAACCATTTTATTGGTGTCCGGATCGGTCCACTTTATTTCGTACCAATAGGTGCCGCTATTTACAGGGGTTCCGTTAATGGAGCCGTCCCATTTGAAGTTATTATTTCTATCTGAAGAATAAAGGAGCTGCCCATATCTGTTATAGATAGAGATTTTTAAATCTTTCAGATGAGAGAGCTCAGAATAATCCAAAGTGTCATTTCTGCCATCTCCATTGGGAGTAATTGCATTGACAAGGTTTGCCACTGTTACCTGAATCTGAACCGGAGCACAATTGTTAGAATCTTTTACGTAAAAACTGTTCTTACCGCGAGGAAGATAGGTAAATAGGTTGGAATCCTGCCATATTTGTCCGTCTCTGGAATATTGGTAAGGAGGAACTCCACCTTCTGCAATCACAGTTGCGGTATTGTTTTTTAAGTTAACATTTTTAATTTTTGGAAGCTCGAAAGGATGCACTTTCACAAATTGTTTCGTTTTACAGCCATCAGAAGAAAGAACAACCCAGTAATCTCCTACCGGAACGTTTTGTATAGACTGTGTGGTTGCTCCTGTACTCCATAAATAAGAAGTATAACCGGAGCCGGCGTCTAAAGTCGTGCGGCCTTCCGGGCATATTGTTTGATCCTTCAAAACTGCAGATGGTTTCGGAGGAATAACTTTCAGGGTTATTTTAGCAAAGTCGAAACATCCGTCGTTGGAAATAACTTTTACATAAACAATAGAATTCGCTGAAACATAGCTGGCAGGTGAAGTAATTTCATTGGTTCCGTTGGTTGCATCAGTAAGTGTCGGATAATATTTTTTAGTTATAGGATTGGTGGTTGTAACGGCGGCTGTCGTCAGATTAAACGTTCCTGTGCTAGGATCGGTTTCGTTGAAACATTCGGTTAAAACGGCCTCCTGTACATTAACTCTCGGATAAAATTGCAGGGTGATCTTAGCATTGGCAGTACAGCCGTCTACTGTGGTTACTTTTACATAAACACTGGCGGGAACTGTTGACGGAAATGCATTGGCTGGGATAATTTCATTAATATTTGCAGTTAAGTCTGCTAATGTTCGATAATATTTTTTAGTTGCTGAAGCAGGAGCTCCCACATTGGCGGTGGTTAAATCGAAAATACCATTTCCACCGACATTACAAGCGCTTATTGTAGTATCTGTAAGAACCAGCGGAACTACAGTAATATTTACTTTTACCTGCTCGCAGTCTGTAAAATTCGGATCATTTCCACAGAATTTATAAGTGAATATGTCTGTTGTTGTTCCTGCATTCGCTGTATAGGTTAATACTCCTGTTACAGAATTTACGGTTAATGTACCGTTTGCAGGCGGATTAATGATTTGTACTGTAGAAGGAACCGGAGTTTGTGTAGAGCCGGTAAAAGCCGGAGTTATGGTAATCGGAGTACCTGTACTACAGATATTTAATGGTTTTACAGTATTTACCAAACAAGAATATACCTTGTAAGCATAGGTTGTATAAGTACAGTTTTCTTTAGTAATTGTTACGGTATAGTTTCCTCCTTGTGTAGGAGAATAGGTGTTGGATGTAGCACCCGGAATAGGATTTCCATTAAGATTCCATTGATAACTGTTAAAACCGCTGTCAACCTGTAAAACGATTCCCGGAGCACACTCTCCTGTGGTTTTGCTGATAACAGGAATAGAGCTGAACCCGGCAAAATAACCTCCGTAACCTAAGTTACCACTCCCTCCTGCAATTCCTGCAGTAACTGCTTTTGTTGAATTTACAGTAATATTACCCGCAATATTGGGAACGGTGTATGATACCCAATTCGTCGTTCCGGTAATGGGGAAGGGACCATAAGTTGCAGCCAGAGGAACACCGTTTACCGTTACAGTGGCTCCGACTTGTGTTAAGATATTTAATTTTACAAAAAGAGGCGGGCTAAAAGTAGTCGCATAAGGCATTTCGTCTATTTTCCCAATTTCATCAATCGTTTTGGGAAGTAAACAGTTTAATGGCGGAATATAATTAAACCCTTCTGTAGCATCGTTATCTGCAGTACCTGATAAAAGCTGATAGGTATAGACATTCTTGCTGGTTCTAATATACATATTGAGATGAGAAGGTCCGTTTACGATATAATTTTGGGCGGTTACTCGGTAATAATCACCTTCATTTAACGTGGCAACAGGGGTAAGGTTATTATTCAACCATACTTTAGTGTCATTTTCAGGGGCTACGATGAGCGCTCCTTCAATTTCTGGAAGAATGTTCCCCATTCCTTTGATAAGGGCAAATTCATTCCCTAAACGTTCAACGGGAACTGACTGATCCATAATGATATCTTCACCGTTATATGGCGGATTAAGACCGAATTGACCACGGAAATTTCCATTGGTCACAGATACTGGTTTGGTAGCTTCTATTTTAGCTCCTATAAATCCGTCTCTATTTCCCGGTCTGTTTGCTGCCCCAGTAAATATGTAAGACTGTCCTTTGTTTAGAGTAATGGTAATCGAAGGATGGGTAAGACCATTGAAATTATTAATGAACCAGGTGGTCATATCATATCCCGAAACTTTAACTTGTGTATTGTCTTCTGTTGCCAAAATACCGCAAGTGAAATTTTGAACGCCACCGGCAGGAACACCAGTAGCCGGAAGGGGAGCATAGACAGCATAAAACAATGTCCCGATTCCTGCTTTTCCTTTAGAGGTCAAAATCTCGCCATGATTAATTTCCGAAAACCTGTAGGTCACAAAAAAAGGAAGATCGCCATGAAGATACAGCCCTCTGGTTTTTACACTCATGGCATCAGAAGGATTCTGACCAAGCATGAAATTGAGCGGTACATCGAATGTTTGAGGACTTCCCTTACTGATCGTTATGGTTCCTATTGCAATATTATTATTGTAAATGGTAACAGGAAAAGGAGTTGTGCTGTCCGTAGATAGAAACAAAGCCTGTTTAGGGCTCCCGTTGGTAAGACTTCCTGCCATAGGCGCAAACCAATGGTCTGTATCTCTTTGGGCATTCAAACCAAGAGATAAAAACAATATAAAAATAAATAAGATCCTTTTCATAAATTATGAGGAAAATTTAAATTAAACAAACCATCACAGCGATTTAATGAGTTAAGGTGCTTTTGTTGATGATTTGTGATTGTTAATAGTTGTAAACTTTAAAAAAGTTAGTCTCTGTTTTTTAATAAAATCCAACCTGTGTATTTAATTGTAGCGTTTTGTAGATTGGATTCTTTCCATGATATTTCGTACCAATACGTTCCGGAAAGCAATTTTTTGTTGCTGAATTTTCCGTCCCATGTATAATTGTTGAAAGCAGTGCCTTTAAAAATATTGTTTCCGTATCGGTCATACACAGAGAAAGACAGATCTTTCTTGTATTTAAGCTCTGCATAAGAAATCGTATCATTAATGTTGTCTCCGTTCGGAGTGATGGCATTGATGATATTGATTACGGTCAGTTCTACCTGTACAGGTTCACAATTGTAAGCATCCTTTACATAAAATGTATTTTGTCCGTTTGGCAGATTGTTAAATACATTAGAAGTTTGCCAAGTTATCTTGTTAGTAGAATACAGATAAGGAGGCTTTCCTCCGGTTACGGTAATGGTCGCTTTCTTATTTTCAAGATCAATACTTTTGATCACCGGTTTTGGGGCTGTTTTAACAACAATGTCATATTTGTTAAAACAATCGTTATACCCTAAAATCACCCAATAATTTTCCGGTCCTATATTAGAGATAGATTGTGTTGTTGCTCCCGTGCTCCATTCATAAGACTGATATCCCGGTCCCGCATCTAATGTTGTCGTTGCGTCGATACAAATCGTTTGGTCGGTAAGTAAAGAAGGAGGTGCAGGAGGCGTTACTACTTCAAATACAGGAGTTGTTGCCGGCGGGCAGCTTCCTCCTGTAGAAACGGTCACGGTATAATTTCCCGCTTTGGTTGGAGAATAGCTATTTGTAATGGCTCCCGGAATCGGATTTCCATTAAAATTCCACTGATAAGAAGCGTAGCTGTCGTCAACTTCCAGAATCATTCCCGGAATACAGTTTCCGTTCTTTTTGGCAATCACAGGAACGGAAGAGAATCCGGCGAAGTAGCCGCCATAGCCTACAGCGTCATCTCCACCTGCTATTCCGGCAGTGACGGCTTTGGTTGAGGTTACCGTAATATTCCCCTTTATATTATTTACAGAATACGTTTGCCAGTTAGGATTTCCTGTTACGGGATAGGGGCCTTGAATACCGGATAAGGTTGCTCCGTTTACAGCGACGCTTGCTCCTGTTTCGGTAATAATATTCAGCTTCACCGCAGGGGTAAAAGCTGTATAATAAGGCATAATATCAATCATCCCAATTTCATCTATTTTTTTAGGAAGAAAACAACTGAGAGGAGGAATATAATTTGCTCCGGGAGTAATATCACTCTGGTTTGTAGTTCCTGCCATCAGCTGATAAACATAGATTTTTTTTGTGCTTTTAATGCGCATATTGTAATGCCCACTAAAATTGGGAGTAACATAACTTGTAGAGTTAATTCTATAAAATTGCCCTTCGTTCAAAGTGGTAACGGGAGTGGTTTCATCATTCAGGTAAATCTGAGTATTGTTCTCTGTAGCAACGACTATTGCTCCTTCTGTATTTTCTTGTAGAAGAGCCATTCCTTTCATTAACACATATTCATCACCTATTCGATCTGTAGGAATACATTGATCCATCAAAATATCCCCTCCGTTATTTGATCCTACGATTTGACCGTTGAAATTTCCATTGGTAACTGTAATTGGTTTTGTTGATTCAATTTTAGCTCCGATAAAACCGGTATGATTTCCCGGGATATTTCCTATTCCTTCTATTATATAAGACTCTCCTTTGTTCAATGTAAAAGTAATAACAGGAGTGTTAGCTCCTGTTGTTCCGTTAGAAAACTGAACGGAAGGATTATAACCAGAAACAGTTACCTTGGTATTGTCTTCCGTAGCTAATACCCCGCAGCTAAAGTTATATGCTGATGAAGATACCGTGATAGGTCCATAGGCTGTGTAAAATTTTGTGCCGATGCCGGCTTTGCCTTTGGATGTAAGGATTTCGGCATGAGCCTTTACAGAAAATCTGAAAGTACAGAAAAAAGGTTTGTCTCCTTTTACATACAATCCTCTTGTTTTTACTTTAAATATTTCTGTTGGAGAATCGGCAATCATGAGCTCCATGGGAATAACAAAAGATTGTGGATTTCCTTTGCTGATAGTTACCGTACCAATTGCAATATTGTTGTTGTAAATAGTAACAGGAAATGGAGTAACAGAATCTGTAGATAAGAAGAGAGCTTGTCTGTCATTATTCCGATTAAGTCTAGACATCATTGGAGCAAACCAATGTTCGGTATCTCTTTGCGAAAAAAGATCGTTGCTAGCAAAGAGGATCAATAAAAAACTAAACAAAAGCTTATTCGAAAAGCTAAGCCATTGTTTTATATGATGAGAAGTATTGTTAGGAATCATTGAATATTTTTGTTTTTATAATTGAAAATAGATAGAGTTTTATATCATTTTGAATAGGCATTTTTAATCAAATTGGGTAAGAAAACGGAAAGAATAAAATCTGCCATAAAAGCGGCGAGATGACCTCGCCACTTATTATGACAGAAACAACATATTTACTTTTTAACAGCTTTTATTGTTTTAGAAGAACCATTTTTCAGGGTTAATTTTATCATATACACACCAGAATTAAGTTCGTGTAATGAGATTGTTTTTTCTGAAGATTTTACTTCTTTCACCATTTTACCTGAAGCATCATAGATGGAAACAGACTGTAACTGTACATCTCCGGAAATATTAATCATATCTGTAAATGGATTAGGATAAATCGTGATGTCATGTTTTGCTGCTACTTCACTGGTTCCCAATGCTACAGTAGGAGCCCAAGATATATTATCCCAATAGTATAGAGCATTACCTCCTTCGGCAAATGTTGTATATAGGACAAGTCGTGCTGTAGCAGGAACGGTATTCGGAATAACCACACTGTATTCACTTGATCCTGTATAAGCGGTATTGGTGATATTCACATCCTGAATCAATACAAAGGAATTGATATCTGTAAGATTTGTTATATAACCAACTTTTATTTTACCAGTATTTACACTGCAGTATGCTCTGAACGTTAATGAATGTGTTCCTGCATTGATATTACTTAACTCCGGTAAAATGGCCATTGATGTTCCGGTAAGAGGTCTTTGCAGAATATGTCTTGTTCCGGAATAGGCTCCTGCTGAGTTTATATTTACACTTCCGGAATTAGTAACTAATTTTTTCCAACATGGTGCATTGGTTTCAATCAAGCCGGTGTTATAAGAATCGAAATTTTCAAAAAGAGATGTTTGTGGAGCACAAAGTGTTAAGATAGAGGTCATATTTGCCCATGCACTTTGATCTGTTCCGCTGCATCTTGCTCTTACCCAAATATAATAGGTGGTTGCCGAATTCAATCCGGGTAATGTATAAGGGTTTGCGGTTACTCCTGTTACATTTGGAAGGGTAGAAGAAGTCGGTGGAGTACTGCTTGTACTGTAATAGATATCATATCCTAAAGCGGGAGCGGGTGTAGGAGTTGTCCATGCAATATCAACCGATGCGCTGGTAACGTTTGATAATACTATATTAGACGGGGCTATACATGATGGTTTGGGTTCCCAATAAACATTATCCCAATATATATTTACAGAAGGTACACCTCCGTGTCTAATGGCTAATCTTGCATTCGCCGGAACAGTATTAGGTACAACTACTGTATATTCATATCCATCAAATACAGTATTGCTAAATGTTACAGATTGAATATTTACAAAAGAGGAAGCATCAGTATCATTGGTAACATATCCCACATCTAATGTTCCCGATCCGCTGCTTGTTTTAGCTTTAAATCTAAGCCAATGGGTCCCGGCGTTTAGATTACTGAATGCCGGAAGAACGGCAATAACGGTATTGGCAGCTCCATTTGCACTTTGATACATTCCTTTTGAGCTGTTAACCCCTGAACCTGTAGAAACAGCTTGGTACCCGGTACCCAAAATAATTTTATCCCAACAGTCTACGATGTACCCGGTTCCCGTGGTTGCAGTTTCAAAGTCCTGAAACATAGAAGTCATAGGATCACATTTGGTCTTAAATGTTCCTCTTAAAGACCAAGCACTTTTATTGGATGTACCACAAACAGATCTTACATAATAATAGTAAGTGGTAAAAGAAGCCAATCCGCTAAGAGGTTTAGAGGTTGTAATGCTTGTTCCTGATTCCGGTGTAGAAGCGGTAGGAACAGTAGTTGAAGAGGTATAATAGTACTCATAACCGTTTGCAGGAGCTGTAGCCGGAGCTGTCCAGGAAATCGTTGCTGTATTGGTTGTGATATTGCCGGAAGTAAGAGCGGAAGGAACATAACAAGTAGGAACAGGTTCAATTTTTAAACTGAAGTCTACAAAGTTTCCATTACCATTAGTATTGGGTCCGCAAGGATTTGGAGTACCACTAAGGGTTGTCCCTGTTTGTACCCTAATTCTGTAAATTCCCGGAGCCTGAGCCGGTGGAACGAAAAATTGGTCATCAACCGTTGAATAGGCAGACACTCCAATAGGATTTTCATAGAAATCATTGAAATCCCCATTCGAGTTCCAATCTACCCAGACAAGAGATTTTGTTCCGCTTCCTATAAATTCTAAATGTACTTTCACCGTTCCCCCCGGGTAAGAGGTTACCATTTGGCTCGCGGAATTATCTACATAGGCTTGATACGTGGTCGCGTCATAATAAAATGCTCCCTGATCCGAAAAAATAGCATTTTTTAAATAATTTGCTGTGGACGTTCCTCCGACAGTAGGTGTACAGTAGGTCTGTGCATTCAGCTTAAAAAAAGGAAGAAGTAATATCATCCATAACAGATAATGCTTTCTCATATATTTTTGTTTTATCGTTAGTAATTGTTATTTCAAAAATTAATTTGCAATATGATTTTTAAGAATATTTTTCAGTTTTATCTTTAAAATCCGGAGACCTGAATGGTCATTTATTCATATCTCAAATTGGAGTCATAATGCTTTCTTTTTTTGTAATTTTTTTCACTAAAAAAGCCGATGTCTTTAATGTTTTTTTCACATCCTTAGGCTTTGAACAATATTAGAGTTATATTTGTTTTTTATAAAGGATTGGGCTTGCATATTTCAATAAATTTGCAAGGATTTAAAAATTAAAAACCTGAAAAACAGCAACTTATTGAGATTGCTTTTAAAAAGACAGATGATGGTTTTATCTGGAAAAATGTGCGAAAAAATAGAGTGTATCTCAAAAAAAATGAGACGAAATAATATGCTGATATTATTTTTTACACTGTTATATCCATTTTTTATGAATGGTCAATCCGCTCCCAATTTTGGTATTCTGACCGATAAAGCATTTCAAAAACTCTATCAAAATCCTGAAGATTGCATCAGCTATTCGCAGAGTCTTTTAATGAGTGATAAAAATGCCGAGCACAAAATTATCCTAAGAAAAATTATTTCCCAGGCTTATGCTTTACAGGGCAATTATGTACAGGCTGTAAATATCTCCAATCAAAAAGAAGACGATGGAAAAAATGATAAGCCTTCTTACTTTGCCCAATTGTATGGAGAATATAATCTTGCGGACCAGTATCAGAATTTGGGGCTTTATAACCAGTCGAGGAATATTATTAAAGGGATTCTTTCGGATAGGGAACTTCTGAAAAGTACCAATGTGAAAGTGAGGATGACGTTGGGGAAATTATACCAGCTTCAGGCAATTAATTTCGGAATTACCAGAAACTATGACATTGCCCAGCAAAATCTTGACAAGAGTAATCAGTATCTTGACAGCAGGAACGCAGAAAATGCAATTATTAAACAGGAAAATAACATCTTCCGGTCCAATTTTTTAATGAGACAAAATAAATTGGAAGAAGCCAAAAAAGTACTGGATGAGGTTATATATAATGTTAATAATCATGGAAATAGTACTTTTCTAATGGCTTTTGCCTATGAAACATTAGCAAGGTATTTTTTCCTGAAAGAAGATTATAACACGGCAATTATTTACTTGGAAAAAGGGCTCGGAAAAATTAATAATCTGCCTTATAACGATATGAAACTCATTTTTTATGAATTGCTGACAAAGAATTATCTGGCGCTTCATAATGATGAAAAATACTATTACTACAATAATCTTTACACAGACTTAAAAACGAAGCTGGATGCCAATAAGAAAGAAGGGATACAGTATATTGTAAAGCTTGTAGAAACGTATCAGAACAACAATATAGAATTTCAGAGACAGCATAAATTGGGGCAATTAAAGAATACATCTGTCGTTATTTTACTTTTTGTTTTAGGAATAACGGTGTATTCGTTCTATGAATCGAGGAGGAGTAAAGATTTGAAGAAGCAGCTCAGTTTTTTTGAAAAACAAAAAGAAAGAGAAGAATTTATGCTTGCTCACGCCAATAAGTCTAAAAGTGAACCGGCGAAAGAAAATAAAAACAGTGAAAAAGATCTTCTGAAGGTTTCCAAAGAAAAAGAAGACGAAATTCTGAATAAATTGATAGAATGGGAACAATCGGACAACTTTTTGAATAAAAATATGTCAATTGCAATGCTTTCTGCACAAACGGGGATCAATACCAAATATCTTTCCGAGGTTATTAATAATAGTAAAGGGAAAAACTTTAACGGTTATATTAATGAATTGAGAATCAATCATATTGCTCATCAGTTAAAGACGAACCCTGCTTATCTGAACTATAAAGTAAGCTATCTTGCCGAATATTCAGGGTTTTCTTCGCATGGGGCATTTACCAATATATTCAAATCGGTAACGGGAATGTCTCCCAATACTTATATTCAGGAAATTTTAAAAAATAAGAAAGCATGAAAGCAATTGGTTATATTCTTCTGTGTATTGCGTTGTGCTGGCAGTTTCCTATTTTCGGACAGAAGGTTTCCAATGACTCGCTTATAAAAAAAGCGAATCTTGAAATTTATAATAATCCGGATAAAGCAATTGGAATAGCAAAAAAAATGCTTCAAACGGAAAAAGATATCAATAAGATCATAAGAATATATTTAATTATGTCTAATGCGGGGATTGCCAAAAGGAATTTTGAAGAATCTCTGCAATATATTGTAAAAGCAAGAGAATTTGTTCAGAAGACAAACGATCCCAAAGCAAAGACCAGCTTTTTTCTTACGGCAGCCGTTCAGTTTCAGCAGATGGAACTTTACAGTAAAAGCTTTGAATCCTTGGATGAAGCAGATGTGCATATCGCCAAAATACAGGATGCGGATTATAAATATTTCGAAATAGCAAAAAGCTATGCTTTGCGAGGGATGATTTATAAAAACCAGTCTAACCCCGAAATTGCTCTTCAGGAGTTTTTAATCGCCATTAAAAATTTTGAAAAAGTAAAAGAAAACCAACAGACTTATTATAATCAAAGTATTGTGTATTACAATATCGGGTATTGTTATCTTAGTGTCAATCAGTTAAATAATGCAGAATCCGCATTTGAAAAATCTATGAAGTTTGCCAGCTCGATTAAGGCTAAAAGTTTAGAAGCTTTTGCGTTGAAAGGAATGGCTGAGATGAATAAGCAGAAACACCGGAATCAGGAGGCATTAGAACTGCTAACAAAAGCAATAAGCCTGAGTAAAGACGTAGGAGATCTTACCCTTAATGAAGGAATATATAAAGAAATGGCCGACAATCATCTTGCGATGGGAAACCAAAACCTATATCAGGAATACAATAAAAAGTATTTTGAGACTCGTTTAAAAAGAGAACAGAGCGAACTGAGCTCCGTCGATCGTGCTATTGATATTCACAATATGGAAGCTAAGAAAAGAAATAAAGAAATTGTGAACCAATACAATTATTATATCGGAGCTGTTGTACTATCCGGATTAGCGGTGTTTGGACTGCTTTTTTGGAGAATGCTTACCATTAAAAAACGCAACAAAAAATATCAGAAAGAGATTCAAAAACTTATCAGATCCTAGAATCTCTTGATGGAGGCTTTAATTCTTCAGCTCGTTAATCCTGTTGATAACGGGTAATGCAAAAATCCCACTGGTCTGAAGATACAACTCGTAGAATGTTTTTGCCTTGTCTAAAAAGTCCTTATTTCCATTCGCTTTTCCATTAAAATAGAAAAGATTTCCCAGCATTTCATAATAATCCTTGTGATCTCTTTCCTGTCTTTCGTTGACGATTTCAATAATCTCTTCTTTTGATTTTGATGAAAGAGTGGTAAAATCGAACTTGAAAATATCCCTCATCAAAGTTTCAAAGTCCAGTTCTTTCTGCATTAAGCTTTCTTCAGGCTTATCCAAAATAAGTTTTTCCAACGCTTGAGTTAACTGACGTATTAGTCTTAATGTGAATTCTTTATCTGTAATCATTGTTGATTTTTTATTTGTTAAAAGTTTAAATAGTCTTCTGTTTGAGTGAGCTCACTCCATCTGGCGGAAAGAAACTTTGCATAATTGATGGATGAAAGACCATAAGTTCCTAAAGAATGTCCATCATTCACTTCAACTAATATTGTTTCCCCTTTTGTATTTACACCGAAATCTAAAGCAAATGAATTAGGTTGTGATGTAAATGAATTTATGGCGGCTTCAACAATTTTTACGTCTATTTTGGTGTCCCAGTCTCCTTTGTATCTTCGAATGTCTAAGATTTCTTTATATCGGATAAAACATCTCCATTCTGTTTTAAAATCAATAAGCTCGGAACAGAGTACTTCAATGTCTTTTTCTTCATTAATAATGCCTAAAAAATCAATTTCATTTTGAATAACTTTTCCGGCAAACAATTTTGTTTCTGTTTTAGGCTTAATGAAAATATTCCAGCTGTTCTTATCTGAGAAAATTTGATTAATTGTTGATTCCCAAATTTTTCTTTTCAAAAAAGGTTTTAATTCCTCAGGATAATCAATTTCCTTATCGGGACGAATTATGTTTAGGTTTTTAAGTCTCTTTCTTACATTTCCGATTCCTCCTATAATTATATTTTCCGGATTGTTATCTGAGATATCGTCTGCATCAACAAATTTTTCTATTTCATAACCAAAGTTTTTGAACCCTTCATATGCTATAAAGGCATTCACATTATAAAATTCCCCTGTTGTGTCCGTTTGAATATAGGCTTTCATTATTTAGCTTTATGCAAAGAAAAGATAAGCAAGCGCAATAGAAGTAATAATACCCACTAAATCGGCCAAAAGCATGGCAATTACAGTGTATCTCGTGTTCTTTATGGCTACTGCTCCAAAATAAACCGCAATTACGTAAAACGTCGTATCTGAGCTTCCCTGGAGAACAGCTGCCAGTTTTCCCTGGAAGCTGTCTGCTCCGAAGGTTGTCATGGTATCAACCATCATTCCTCTTGCTCCGGAACCTGATAATGGCTTGATTAAAGCAGTTGGAAGACCGTCTACAAATCGGGGATCAAAGTTTGTGGCATTGGCTACCCATTTCATTCCGTCAATAATCACATCAAAAACTCCGGAAGTTCTTAACAGAGATATTGCAATCAACATTCCGACTAAGTAAGGAATAATCTTTACACAGGTTGTAAAACCTTCTTTTGCTCCTTCAATAAAAGCATCAAATACATTAATTTTTTTATAAACCGCCCCAAGTACAATAGCAAGGAAGATGAAAAGAATTAATCCGTTGCTGAGTACTTTACTAAAATCATCCAACTCGTCTTTGCTTAATTGAGTTAAATATAAAACCAGTAAAGCGATAAGAGCAGAAATTCCCCCAACATATGCGAGAACGACAGGTCTTAATAAATTAATCTTTTGATAGAGTGACACAATAATCATAGCCGCTAAAGTTGCTGCAAAAGTGGCAATCATGCACGGAAGGAAAATATCGGTTGGTGTTCTCGAGCCCATAGAAGCTCGGATTGCAATAATGGAAACCGGAATCAGCGTCATTCCTCCTGCATGAAGGCAAAGAAACATGATCTGAGAATTACTTGCCGTGTCTTTATTCGGATTTAAAGTCTGCAGACTTTCCATGGCTTTCAAGCCAAAAGGCGTTGCTGCATTATCCAAACCTAAAAGATTAGCACTGAAATTCATCAGCATATGCCCGAAAGCAGGATGGTTTTTAGGGATTTCAGGAAATAGTTTTGAGAAAAAGGGCTGGATCAACCGGCTTAAAAGATTAATTCCTCCAGCTTTTTCAGCAATACTCATGAATCCCATGAATAACGTCATAATCCCGATCAACCCCAAACATATCTTCACTGCTGTTTCAGAGGTTCCGATTACGCCATCAGCTTCCTGAACACGATATACTTTTACATTTTGTTTTAGTGAATCAGTTTTATAGTGGATTCTGTTGTCAGCAAAATCGGGCTTTTTCATCAAACTGTCCCGGACAATCGGAGAAAGTGTATTTATTTTCTGTGTTGCAATCTGTACTGTATCGCCTCCTTTTCCCACTACCATATCGTTAAAAATGGTTTTGTAGTGACTTGAGGAAATGTATTTTATACTTGCAATAGCAATGGCAACAATGATAAATGCCGACCAAATTCTGCTGAGAACCATCTTTATTTTTTGTTAAGTTGTAAAGTTGTTAATTCGTGAAGCCGTTTATTTCGTTCTATAAAAAACAAATGTACAGATTTACATCCTAACAATTTAATATCTTTACGATTTAGCATCAGAAAGATAAACCAGAAAGCCATCAAAATCATCATTCAGATTTTTTAAGACTTTTGCCTCCTTCATTTTCTTTTCCAGCCCATCAATGAAAAAGCTTTTTTCAAAAAACTGACGGTGGATTCCGGGCAGTAATTCCATAAAATAATCCATCCCGATTTTATTGTTATGCAGATCCATTTTTGTTTCCAATGGCTGGTTGGGAAATAATTCTTCGTGCATATCGGTCATTCTTTTACAGAATTCCAGTGCTTTTTGAGGAGAAGAAACTTTACAGCAGTACATCATGATAAAGCAGCACCACAAAGCATGTCTGAAAGCATTTCCGATACCATTATTAGAAGCGGTTTTAGGGAATTTTTTCTGAGCAATGGTGTACGCTTGTATGGTGGCATGAAAACTTAATAAAGAAAAAAGAGGATGGGGCAGAACGAGTGACAAAAGACGCATGATCTTTTTGAAACTCATACTCCGGATCGTATCAAAGAATATTTTAAAAGTTCTCATCAATAAAAATCTCTCCCTAATTAGAGAGAGATGATTGTATTTTTGTTACAAATTTTAAGCACGTACTGCTAATAAATTTATTGTTTTAGCTACGGTGTCCTGAATTTCAGTTCTTTTTACGATGAAATCCACAAATCCTTTTTCCTGCAGGAATTCAGAAGTCTGGAATCCTTCCGGTAGATCTCTACCAATCGTTTCGCGAATAACTCTAGGTCCTGCGAAACCGATTAAAGCTCCCGGTTCAGCCATGATAATATCCGCTGTCATTGCAAAAGAAGCCGTAATACCTCCAAAAGTAGGATCACAAAGGTAGGCAATGTATAAAAGACCAGCTTCTGAAAGCTGAGCCAATTTTGCCTGAACTTTTGCCAACTGCATCAGAGAATACGTTGCTTCCTGCATTCTTGCTCCTCCTGACTGACAGATAATCATATAAGGAAGTTTATGCTGAATACAATAATCTACCGCTCTTCTGATTTTTTCTCCCATTACAGAACCCAAAGATCCTCCGATAAAAGCAAAATCCATACAAGAAACTACCATTTCAGTTCCTTTTACAGTTCCTACGGCGTTTCTGATAGAGTCAGTAAGCTTTGTTTTCGCCTTTACTTCTTTTAAACGGTCTGCGTAAGGCTTCGTATCTTTAAAATTAAGGATATCTATACTTTCAACGTTAGCATCTAACTCAGTGAATTTACCTTCATCAAAAAGGATATCAAAAAATTCTGCACTTCCAATTCTTACATGAAATCCATCCTCAGGAGAAACATAGTTGTTTCTTTTTAATTCTTCATGCTCAACTACTTTTCCAGAAGGAGTTTGGTGCCAAAGACCTTTGGGAACATCCTTTTTTTCATCAGTAGAAGTCGTAATGTTTTTTGCTTTTCTTTTAAACCAGTCGAATGCTGCCATTTTATAATATATTAATGTACAATGAAAAAAGTAAAATGTATAAAAGAGAAAGTGCTGAACTTGCTACATTATACATTTTACTTCTTACCAATTTTTATTTTAAAGTATTTACGTTATTTAAATCTTCAAATGCCTGAACCAATCTTGTAGAGAAAGTTTCTTCACCTTTTCTCACCCAAACTCTTGGATCGTAGAATTTTTTGTTTGGTTTCTCTTCTCCTTCAGGGTTTCCGATCTGAGTTTTCAAATACTCGATATTGTTTACCATATAATCTCTGATTCCTTCTGTATAAGCAAACTGAAGGTCAGTATCAATATTCATTTTGATTACTCCATAGTCGATGGCTTCTCTGATTTCTTCCAAAGTAGAACCAGAACCTCCGTGGAATACGAAATTCACCGGCTTAGCTGCAGTTCCGAATTTCTCCTGAACATATTTTTGAGAATTGTCAAGAATTTTAGGAGTAAGAACTACGTTTCCTGGCTTATAAACTCCGTGTACGTTACCAAATGCGGCTGCAATTGTAAAGTTATCGGAGATCGCCTTCAATTTTTCGTAAGTATAAGCGATATCTTCTGGCTGAGTATATAATTTTGAGTTGTCAACGTCTGAATTGTCAACACCATCTTCTTCACCTCCTGTAACTCCGATTTCCACTTCAAGAGTCATCTGAAGTTTAGCCATTCTTTCAAAATATTGAGCAGAAATTTCTAAGTTTTCTTCTAAAGGCTCTTCAGAAAGATCAAGCATATGAGAAGAATAAAGAGATTTTCCCGTTTGTTTGTAATGCTCTTCGTTAGCATCCATCAACCCGTCAATCCAAGGCAATAATTTTTTTGCACAGTGGTCTGTGTGAAGAATTACAGTTGCCCCGTAAGCTTCAGCCAGCGTATGGATATGTTTAGCTCCGGCAACAGCACCTAAAATCGCTGCTCTCTGCCCATCGTTGTTTAATCCTTTTCCTGCGTTGTAAGCAGCTCCACCATTTGAAAACTGAATAATAACAGGAGAGTTTAATTTCGCTGCAGTTTCCATAACTGCATTAATGTTGCTGGAACCAATTACGTTTACTGCCGGTAATGCAAATTTATTTTCTTTAGCATATTGAAAAATATCGGTAACTAATTGACCTGTGGCAACTCCTGCCGGAAAAATTCTGCTCATGTTTTACTTTTTATATAAATTATTAGGATCTTGTAAAATTGTTGTAAAGGTAATCATTTTTGCTCAATAACTAATTTCTTTTATCTCGGCCCCAAAGTAGCTTTTGACGGATGGTTTCGTAAAAACTTAAATTGTTGGGCTGCACCAGAAGAAGCTGGAAAGAAGCCTTTTTAATAATAATTTCCTTATCTGTTTCTATATGTATTAACCTTGAGTCTAAGGAAAGGGAATATTGTGGAACCCTGCTTTCTACTCGGAATTTGATTTCTACTCTGTCATTAACCACCAAAGGTCTTACATTAAGATTGTGAGGTGCAATAGGAGTAATGACAAAATTTTCGTTATTGGGAGAAATGATCGGTCCGCCGCAGCTTAATGAATATGCCGTAGAACCTGTAGGTGTCGAAACAATCACCCCGTCTCCCCAGAATACATTTAAAAATTCATCATTAATGTATGAATCTACAGTAATCATGGAAGTCGTTTCTTTTCTGGAAACGGTCACATCGTTTAATGCATAAGGAAAAAAACCTTCTTCTAAGCCGGGAGAAACCACTTCAATTACTGATCTTCGGCTGGTTTTAATATCTCCTTTTAAAATGGCATCCAGCTCTCTGAACGCTTCTTCTTTTGTAAAGCTTGCCAGAAAACCCAGTCTTCCGGTATTTACACCAACAACAGGAATTTCTAAATCTTCAATAAAAGTTAAAGAGTTTACAATCGTTCCGTCTCCTCCAAATGTGAAAAAAAGATCCACTTTTTTCTCTAGAAGATCTTGCTTACAATTAAAGGTTTCGAAAATTTTTGAAAACTGAAGGGCTTCAGCCATTTCGTCATAAAGAACAGATGTTACACCTCTACTTTCGAGCTCTGAAATAAATTTACTGAGATATAAAAAGGTGTCAAGATCTTTTTTCTGAGAATATATGGCTGCTTTCATGCTTAGATTTCTATGAATTTTTGGAAAAAGCCGAATCTGTCCTTATACAGGTCCGATTTTTCATCCGAATAATATTTTTCCACAATTCGGTAATCATATCGGTCGAATGTGGCGTCTATCGAAGCCAGGTTTTCATTGCTGATCTTTATCGTCACTTGAATCACTTCATCCGACATAAAACTGATAAATCCTCCGTAAAATTTAGAATTGTTGCTTTCTATAATATTGGCAATTTCTGTCATGGAATATTTTCTCGCCGGAGTTTCTATGGTAAGGATTGCTCCCGTTTCGGAAAACAGCGGATATTTTGATAAATCCTGGAAAATATCATCACAACTAATATATCCTAAATATTTTTCATTTTTATTGATAACAGGAACCACATTGGTGTTAAAAGTATGAAACAGACGGATACTGTCCATGATATTGCTGTCTTCCGATATCGCAAAACGTTCTATCTGGTGTTCCAGGTCTTTTAAAGTACCCTCTTCTTCTTCATAAAGAAAGTCTATGGCAATGGCTCCGTAAAAATGATGGGATTTTTTGATGAAAACATGAGTATATCCAAAGTCTTCTAATAAGTCCCTAGCTGCTTCTATTGAATCAGTCAGGCTAAAACATGGAAAGTCTTTTGAGATATAATCCTTGATAAACATGGTGCTAATTTATAAAAAATTAAACTAAAATTTTTCTGTATATCGCTTTTTTTTGATGATTTTTTTTGAAAAGTGATGTTAAAATTTGTTTGTAAAGGAAAAAGAAGTATCTTTGTCGCCTTTCATTTTTACTTTTTATTAGATTTATTTCAAACTGCACTGTCTTTTAGACATATGCAGTTTTTTTATTTTAGGGCTTTTGCAAACTCCCACATTACGATTCCTCCGCATACGCTCACATTTAAAGAATGCTTTGTTCCCAATTGTGGAATTTCCAGGAAAGAATCGATATTAGGAAGGGCTTCATCGCTGATTCCTTCTACTTCGTTTCCTAAGATAACGGCATATTTTTTAGACTTATCTATGGTGAAATCGGTGATCATTTGGCTGTTTGTCGTTTGCTCAATTCCCACAATTTCGAAACCCTGCGATTTTAAATCATTAATGGCAGTATTGATATCATTTTCATGGCTCCAGTCAACACTTTCTGTAGCTCCCAGTGCCGCTTTATGAATTTCGCGGTGAGGAGGTTGCGGAGTAATACCGCAAAGAACGATCTTTTGAATTAAAAAAGCATCTGCAGTTCTGAAAGTAGCACCTACATTGTGCATGCTTCTGATGTTGTCCAAAACAACTACCAAAGGAATTTTTTCAACCGTTTTAAATGTTTCCACATCTATTCTGTTGAGTTCTTCCAGTTTTAATTTTTGTACCAATGTATTATTTTGTAGAGATTAAAAAATCAAAAATAACAGTTTTTTATTAAACCCGATTTTGAAACTAGAGAAGTTTGTTTAATCCCATGATCTGATGAACGTTTCTTTCAATATTCTGTGCCAATGCTTCCATAGGGATGTCATTCTCGTCATTATTGAAAGGATCTTCAATTTCTTCGGCAATAAGCTCTAAACTCATCAAAACATAATAGACAAAAACAGTAAGTGGGATCATAAAAAGACCAATGCTGATCACATAGGCAACCGGTAATGCCATGACATACAGAATGATGAATTTTTTGACAAAAGAAGAATAAGAATAAGGAATCGGAGTGTTTTTAATTCTCTCACATCCACCGCAAACTTCTAAAAAACCGCTGAGTTGTGTATCCAGATACAGCATTTCTACATCAGAAATTTTCCCTTCTTTTTTTAGCTGATTCAGTTTATAGGTCAGAAGAATAATGATTTCATTGGGACCGTGGTTCTTTATAGACTGTTCAATCTCCGAATAGTCTTCGTCCAGAGCCAATCTCGTAGAATCTTTAGAAAGATGCTTGGCTAAGAAATGAGGAAAAAACTTTAAGTACCTTGCAATCTGTTCGACATCTTTTCTGTCATTTTCAAGAATGGAATTGATTTTTATAGCAAAATTTCGGGAATCGTTGACCAGTTTTCCCCAGAGTTTTCTTCCTTCCCACCATCTGTCATAGGCTGTATTGGTTCTGAAAACCAATAGTAAAGAAAGTACAAAACCAAGCAAGGAATGAATCATCCCGACATTACTGATTCCTGATTTTGAAGTAAGATGAAGATATTCGACTTCTAAATATTCAATTCCCCACGAATACAGCCCTACAATAATCATGCTTGGAAAAAGGATTTTCAAAGTATCGCTTTTATGCAGGCTGAAAAGGATTTTTAGAAAATGTTTGGTGTCGTAAACTCTCATAGGTTTCGTTGTTCTTACAAAGATAAATTTTTCGTTTTATCTTGACTTTACGGAAAACCATAATTTTTTTCATGGCATAGATTTTTTCTTTGTTGAAAATTAATATAAATGGGGTATTACAGAAAAGGATATTTCAGGAATGGAAAATGGGTAAGTGGACATTACGTGAGTACATTTGGTCGCAATACAAGAAAATCAAAAAGTCCTCAAGGCTGTGCTGTGATTATTTTTGGAGGAATAATTTCAATATTATTATATTTCTGTAGCTAAAAGCCTAGGATTATTGCTGGTAATGATAAATTAAATTAATGATGAAATTTTTCTGAGTTTCAAAAAAACACTACTTTTATTTCGCATTAAAAAATACCACACCAAATGATTCTCGAAAGTGTAGATGTTGTTACAGATATTAGTAAAGAAGATTTTCAGAAAAATTATTTCAAAAAGCACAAGCCGCTTCTGATTAAAAATTTTGCGAGCCGATGGGATGCTTTTGATAAATGGAACTTTGATTTTATCCGTGAGAAAGCCGGTGAACAGGAAGTTCCTTTGTATGATAACAAGCCCGCTGATGCGAATAAAAGCAGCGATGCTCCCGTTACCAAAATGAAAATGAAGGATTATATAGATACCATAAAAAGCAAGCCTTCGGATCTTCGGATTTTCTTTTACATCATTACAGACCGGCTTCCGGAATTATTGAAGAATTTCACATACCCGGATTTGGGGATGAAATTTTTTAAAAGACTTCCAACCTTATTTTTCGGAGGAAGTGAGGCCCATGTTTTAATGCATTACGATGTAGATTTGGGAGATTTTCTTCATATCCATTTTGAAGGTAAGAAGAGAATTTTATTGTTCGATCAGAAACAGTCAGCTTTTTTATATAAAGTTCCGTTATCGGTGCACACCATCTATGATATTGATTATGAGAATCCTGACTATGAAAAATTTCCTGCTTTAAAACAGGCAAAAGGTTTTGAAATTTTCATGGAACATGGAGACGCTCTTTTTATTCCGGGAGCGTTTTGGCATTTTAACAGATACCTGGAACCCGGGTTTTCAATGTCACTTCGTGCCCTTCCGAACAAACCGAATGTTTTTGCCAATATGCTGTATCATGTTTTCATTATGAGATACACGGATAAATTAATGCGAAAGATTTTTAAAGCTAAATGGGTGAATTATAAACAAAAATGGGCGTATAAAAAGAGTTCAAAAGCTTTGGCGAGACATTCTTAATAATTTTTTTCTCCCACAGATTTCACAGATTATTGCATATATTTTTTTCTTTTTTAAAACAAAGTAAAACATAAACATCTGTGCAAATCCGTGAAATCTGTGGGAGATTATAAATGTAGTTTTTCAAAAGCTTTCCTTCTACTATTTTATTTCTTACTTTTACCATCCTAATTTTTTAAGACAGATTTTAATGGCAAAGGCAGCGAAGAAAGAAACTCCGTTAATGACTCAGTATAACACCATCAAGGCGAAATATCCTGATGCTCTTTTACTATTCAGAGTGGGGGATTTTTACGAAACTTTCGGGCAGGATGCGGTGAGAACGTCTCAGATTTTAGGCATTGTTTTGACAAAAAGAGCCAATGGTGAAGGTCATATCGAGTTGGCCGGGTTTCCACATCATTCTGTAGATTCTTACTTGCCAAAATTGGTAAGAGCAGGAATGAGGGTTGCAATTTGCGATCAGCTGGAAGATCCGAAAATGGTCAAAGGAATTGTAAAAAGAGGAGTTACGGAATTGGTAACTCCCGGAGTTACTTTCAACGACCAGGTTCTCAATTCAAAAAAGAATAATTTCCTGCTTTCCCTTCACAAAGAAAAAGAGAAGTTCGGAATTGCTTTGGTGGATATTTCTACGGGAGAATTTTTGGTGAGTGAAGGAAATTTGGAAAAGCTGCTTCATATTGTCAATACGTTTGATCCGAGTGAGATTATTTACCAGAGAAGTGTTCAGATTCCTGAACAGCTTAAAAATAAAAATGCTTTCAAGCTTGAAGATTGGGCGTATCAATATAATTTTGCCTACGAAAAACTTACTAATCATTTTAAAACCAATTCATTAAAAGGTTTTGGGGTTGAAAGCCAGCCGTTGGCAATTACCGCGGCAGGAGCCATTTTTGCTTATCTTGTTGAAGATACCCATCACAATTTATTATCCCACATTACTAAAATTCAGGTGATTCCTCAGGAAGATTACCTGATGATGGATAATTTTACACTGAGAAACCTTGAAATTGTTTATCCAAGCAATCCGCAGGGAAAATCATTGTTAGATATTATCGACAAAACTTCAACTCCGATGGGAGGAAGGCTGTTGAGACGAAGAATTATTTTGCCGTTAAAATCAGTCAGTGAAATCAACAGAAGACTTGCTTTAATTGATTTTCTGAACGAAAACGATCAACTTAAATATGAAATTTCCCAACTGTTGAAATCGATTTCTGATCTGGATCGACTAATGGGAAAACTGGCGGCGGAAAAAATTTCTCCTAAAGAATTGGGATATCTTCGCCAGAGCTTGATTAATATTCATAAAATCAAAGCTTTGCTTCATCCTCATGCGGATGTTCTGGATTGGCTGGATCCGCTGTACGATCAGGATGAATTAATTAAATGCCTTCAAAATCATCTGAATGACGAGCTTCCTGTTAATTTAGCGAAAGGAAATGTTATTAAGGAAGGTATTTCTGAAGAGCTTGACCGTTTGAGAGGGTTGCAGTCTAAAGGTCGTGGTTTCCTGGATGAAATGTGTCAGAGAGAAATCGAAAGAACAGGAATTTCGAGCCTTAAAATAGATTTTAATAATGTTTTCGGATATTATATTGAAGTTCGAAATACTCATAAAGATAAAGTTCCGAGTGATTGGCTGAGAAAACAGACATTGGTTAATGCTGAACGTTACATCACGGAAGAACTGAAAGAATATGAAAATCAGATTCTTGGGGCCGAAGAGAAAATAGGAGTGCTGGAAAATGAGCTGTACAGAAATGTATGCGCTGAAACCATGATTTATATTGATCAGATTCAGGAAAATTCAAATATTATTGCACAACTGGATGTTGCGGTTGGATTGTCTGAACTGGCTGTTTCTGAAAGCTACACAAAACCTGTTTTAACAGAAACTTTTGCGATCGATTTAAAAGAAGCAAGACACCCGATCATTGAAAATGCGCTTCCTTTAGGTGAAAAATACATCCCGAATGATATTTTCTTAGATAAAGATTCTCAGCAGATCATCATGGTTACCGGACCGAACATGGCAGGTAAATCGGCGATTCTTCGTCAGACAGCTATTGTTTGCTTGCTGGCTCAGATCGGAAGTTTTGTTCCTGCAAAACATGCGAAAATCGGGGTTTTAGATAAGATTTTTACAAGAGTAGGAGCAACGGATAATATTTCTGCCGGAGAATCAACTTTCATGGTGGAAATGAATGAAGCGGCTAATATTTTAAATAATATTTCCGATCGAAGCTTAATTTTATTAGACGAGATCGGTCGTGGAACTTCTACGTATGACGGGGTTTCTATTGCTTGGGCGATTGCAGAATACCTGCATCAGCATCCTACGCAAGCAAAAACGTTATTTGCAACGCATTATCATGAATTGAACGAAATGACAGTAAATTTTGAAAGGGTAAAAAATTTCCACGTTTCTATTCAGGAAAATAAAGGAAATATTATCTTTTTAAGAAAGCTGATTCCGGGCGGAAGTGAGCATAGTTTCGGTATTCATGTGGCGAAACTGGCGGGAATGCCCGCAAAAGTGGTGAACAGAGCTAATGAAATCCTGAAAACACTGGAAGCAAGCCGCACTCAGGGAAGTTCATCAGAAAGCATTAAAAGAGTGACGGAAGAAAATATGCAGTTGTCTTTCTTTCAGCTGGATGATCCTGTTTTAGAGAATATTCGTGAGGAACTGACCAAAATAGATATCAATACCTTGACACCCATAGAAGCTTTAATGAAGCTTAATTCGATAAAAAAAATGATTGGAGGATAATCCAATCATTTTTTTATGAAGATATTTGATTCATTTTTAATACTTCTGCAAAGAAAGCGGGAAGCTGTAAAGATAACGAACGGGTTTGTCTGCTACTAAAGCAGGTTTCCAGCGAACCAGCATTTTCTTCAACGCTGCTTCTGCTGCTTTTGCATGATCTTTATTGTTGCTTATGGCGGCAATATTATTGATATAGCCATTTTTTTCAACGATAAAATAAACGCGGGTATCTATCTTTTTGCCCTTTGCGTAGATTACCTCCATATTTTCAGCAAATTTTCTGCGGAAAAGTGCCATTCCACCAGGAAATTCCGGTTCTTTATCTGCGGTCATTACTACACCCGTAAGGTTGATCCTTTTTTTCAGTTCTACATAATGAGGAAGTGACTCCACATTGATAATAGTTGCCGGAGCAGGAGCCGGAGTCGTTTTTGTTTCAGGAGTCTCCTGTGCAAAAGCAAAAGAAACCATACACAAAGTTATCAGCAGCAATATCCTTTTTTTCATACAATAATTTTCCACAAAAATAATTATCCTTCCTGATATAGTGATTATTTTTAAAGAAAATTAAAATATCCTCAAAACTCTTAACAAAATTTAACAGGAAGTCTCTGTAGACTAATTTGTTGATTTTCTTAATTTTGAGTATGAATAAGATAATTTACTTTGTTATTTTACTGTTGGGCACACATTGGTATTCTGCGCAAAATCAAACTGATGTTTCCTTTGTGAAATATGAAGAACTCGAAAAGAGAATTCAGTCAGAAAGAGATAAATTGCTGGTGGTAAACTTTTGGGCGACTACTTGTGCTCCATGTGTAAAAGAGCTTCCTTACTTTATGGAAGTGAATAACAAATACAAAAAAGACCCGAAATTTAAAATGCTTTTGGTCTCTTTAGACAGAGCTGTAGACAAAGAGAGGGTTTTAAAATTTATAAAAAATAAAAATCTTGGGGCAGAAGTCATTTTACTGGACGATATTAAAAGAATGAATACCTGGATTCCCCGTTTTGAAAAGAACTGGGACGGAAATATCCCTGTAACGATCTTTTATAAAAATGGTGAAAAAGTACATTTTAATAACGGTGAAATGAGTAAAGAAGACTTAGAAAATACAATTGCTAAACATTTAAATTGAACAAAATACTATGAAAAACTTAAACATCTTAATAATAGCTTTTGTTGTTGGATTAGGACTCCTAAGCTTTACCACAACAGATCATGGTAAAAAGGAACACGGAAAAGAAAGTAAATCTTTGGTAAAAGGGTACGAAGTAGGAGATGAAGCAACCGATTTTAAGCTGAAAAATGTTGATGGAAAAATGGTTTCTCTGAGTGATTTTAAATCGGCAAAAGGATTTATTGTTGTTTTCACCTGCAATCACTGTCCTTACGCAAAAAAATATGAAGACAGAATTATAGCTTTAGATAAAAAATATAAATCTCAAGGGTATCCTGTAATCGCCATTAATCCGAATGATCCTTCCGTACAGCCTGAAGACGGATATCAGCAAATGATTGAGAGAGCAAAGCAAAAAGGATTTACGTTCCCGTATTTAGTAGATGAAGGACAGAAGATTTTTCCTCAATATGGAGCCACAAAAACCCCTCATGTCTTTCTTCTTCAGAAAGAGAATGGGAAAAATATAGTAAAGTATATTGGCGCTATCGACAATAATTATGAAAATCCTAACGATGTCTCAGAATATTATGTTCAGGATGCGGTAAATGCACTGATTAAAAATGAGCCGATAAAAATGACAAAAACTGTTGCTATAGGATGTACAGTGAAAGTGAAGAAATAATATATTTGTTACCGGAATTTATATATCGGCATTCATTCGAATGCCGATTTTTTATCATCAAGATTTAAAATAATGAAATTAAAATTTAATCTGAAATATTTTCTTCTTAGTGTTATAATTTTCCTGACAGAAGTTTTAATTGCAACCCGATTAAAAGATATTTTCTTTGTAAGAGCTTATCTTGGAGACGTAATTGTTGTCATACTTCTATATACACTTATCAAAAGCTTTTTCAGCATTACAGATAATGAAAAACTGATTCTTGGGATTCTTATTTTTTCCTGTCTTGTTGAGTTTGCCCAGCATTTTAATATTGCAGAAAAATTAGGTTTCCGGCCCGGAAGCATTATGTATATCGTTATTGGAAATTCGTTTTCCTGGATTGATATTGTATGCTATGCTGTCGGATGCTTATTGCTTTATATTTTGGTTAAATTAGAAAAATAATGACAATAGATGAGATCCTTCTACTGCGCTCAGAATAACAACAAAGTAATGTCCTCCATTTCCTGGGATCAATAATAATGCCTGTCATCCTGAGCGCGAGCTTAGAATTATAGATAGAAGTTATCTTCCAAAACTGTCATATTTATCCTCCGCATATTTTATGAAGCGGTTGAGTAACGCAACATTATCCTTTTCCATTGGAGAAAGATCTTTGTCCACATTGTTGGAAACCGGGATATACCAGTCCGTCTGCTCAAAAAAGTTCCTATAAGTCTGCTTTTTAAAAGCATAGCCATGTCTTGCAAAAACGGAATTTTTGATGATCTCCATATCAAGTTTTCTAAGATTTTTAAGGTCTTTTTCAGTGAGCTTTTGCTTGGATGCGTTGATTTTGAAAACCGCATCAGAAGCAATCCTGTTTTTTGAAGCGGTATAAGTTTCCGTTTTTCCTGTTTCTTCATCGGTATATTTTTCTACAAAATCTTTCGGGTTTTCCCAGTCGATGAGATCATTGTCCTCATTCAGCATGAAGTTGGGATTGTAAACAAACTCTTTTTTGATCAGTTTCAGAGTCTTTAAAGGGGCTTTTACGGCAGATTTATTAAAGGCATTCCATTTTCCGGTAAGACTGTCATTGTTTAATTTAACTTCAAATCTCCCATCGGCTTTATCATTTCCCGGTTCGTCCAGAACAAACGATTTTGTTTCTTCATTAAAGACTCCACGGAAAGGACGCTGGTTTCCATTCACAATACTTTGGCCGTAAACGCTGTCTTTTGTAATTCTATTGATCTTTAAAGAAATTTTCTTGTAGACATCGCCTTCATACTCTTCTCCGATTTCAGGAGTGATCATTTCTTTTCCTGCAAAATCGCCCATATAAATTCCATAATACTCTTTATGGATCTCAGGAACAACTACCGAATCTTTCTTTGCAATAAGGCTGTCATTTGAAGAATCTGTTGCCTTTGCTTCTTTTTTACAGCTTACCAAACTTATGGTAAACAAGGAAATTAAAGTTAATTTTAAAATTTTCATATGTGATTTTTATTGATTTTTAGTGATCATATGCAATCGCAGAATAAAATGTTGGCCTTATAACAAAAGATAAAGCGATTTCATAGGTGCTTTTTTGTGATTAAATATTCAATTAAAATAATATTGGGAATCCATCCCATCCAGGCAATGATCTGGTAAACATCCATCGGATTGGGGTGAAATAAATATACAATAATTACTTTCCACATTCTTAAGGTGATCGCAGAAACGGTTAATGCGAAACTGCGCCACATCCATTGTTTATGTTCTTTGAATTTTTTTTGTCGGGCTAATTGATAGGCTTTAAAAGTCGAAAACCACCACAGACAACCTAAGATAACGAATGAGATTTTAGAGTAAATTCCACCGTTGGCAAAAATTCCCATGTAAATTCCTGAAGGTGCCGCGAAAACTAAGATCAGAAAAATATAAATCTTTCCTGCATTTTTATGAAAGTTTTTTAGTCCGAAATCTTTTCTGAGAATAGCTAAAAATCCGCTCAACAGCACAAAAATACTTGTGTAAACATGAGTATAGAAAAAATATAAGTATTCCGGTTTTTCAATGACTTCTGTTTGTTTGATCATCAAAAAACTTACATCTTTTCTAAAAGGAATATATTCGAATGTAATTTTCAGCATCAGCCAAAAGAAATACCCGAATCCTAAGACCAAAAGGATTTTAGAAATGTTAGAAATATTTTTTTTAACCAAAAGCATTTTACTGATCTTCTGCAAAAGTTATTGTAATTGGAAAGCGATATTTAGAATTGATGGCTTTATCATTTAACTTCTTCGGAATCCATTTCAATCTGCTCATTTCTGTAATTACTCGCTCTATTTCCTTATTCATAGATTCATTAATTCCAGTTGCTTTTATATTAGTAATCGTTCCTTCTGAGGTAACAATGAATGTCGCTTCGGATTGTGTTATTCCATTTCCATTGATTTTGCCCCTATCAAAAATTTCATAAAATTTCTGTCTGAAATTGTATTCTCCTCCAGGATAAACACTGTCATAAATATTATCAACTTTCATATTTTCTTGATTAGATGAAATACTCTCTTGAGAGAATGTTTTAACAGAAATAATCAGTAAAAGTAAAATTAATAATTTCATGATATTGTTTATTTATAAATTATTTAGATCCTGTGCAATCAGCCAAGCTTCACTCCAGCAAGCCTGAAAATTAAATCCGCCGGTTACAGCGTCAATATTCAATACTTCTCCTGCAACGTAAAAGTTAGGCAAAATTTTCGAAGACATATTTTTAAAGTTAATTTCCTTTAAATCAACACCTCCTGCGGTTACAAATTCATCTTTAAAAGTCGATTTCCCAGTTACATTGAATTTCTTGTGGCATAAATTTTCAATGATTTTCTGCATTTCCTTTCCTGAAATTTGAGCAACCTGTTTATTCAGATCAACATTGGAAACTTCAAGAATTCTCTGCCAAAACCTGTTGGTTACTTCAAAAATTTTAGACTGTCCAATCGTTTTTTTAGGATTTGACTGTTTAAACTGTTGGAAAAGTTTTTCAGCATCCTCTGGATCTTTAGAAATAAAATTAACTTCAATCTCGAAATTATACTTCATTTTCGCCAAATTAATCGCTTCCCAAGCTGAAATTTTCAAAATTGCCGGCCCGGAAAGTCCCCAATGCGTAATCAATAAAGGACCACTCTCCTGTGTTTTTAATTTAGGAATAGAGGTTTCAGCCATTTCAAAACTTGTTCCGGCTAAATCTTTCAATAAAGGATCCTTAATATTAAAAGTAAAAAGTGACGGAACCAGATCGATAATTTTATGGCCTAGATTTTCTATCATTTTCAGCGACTTTGGGGAGCTACCTGTTGTATAGATGACAAAATCGGCTTCGAAATCTCCCAAACTCGTTTTAACGATGTATATTTCATCCTGTTTTTCAATTTCTTTGACGGAGCATTTTGTTTTTATTTCAACATTTTTTTTCTGAGTTTCATTCAGAAAAGTATTGATAATGGTTTGCGATGAATTACTTTCCGGAAAGATTCTGTTGTCATTTTCTATTTTCAACGAAATTTTTCGTTGATCGAACCAATCCATTGTATCTCCTGGTTGGAATTTAGTAAAAACACTTAGTAATTCTTTATTTCCGCGAGGATAGAACTGAACAAGTTCTCTTGGGTCAAAACAGGCATGGGTTACATTGCATCTTCCTCCTCCTGAAACCTTTACTTTCTGAAGGACATCTGAGTTTTGTTCGAGAATGGTAATTTTATATTGCGTTTCGTCAAGATTCGCTGCACAGAAAAATCCTGCTGCACCGCCTCCGATAATGATAATTCGTTTCATAGTTTTATTAATCTTATGCGCAAGATTATTTTTACAAAACTACAATTTTTATAAACCATCTTATTTGAGTAATTTTGAAGAATATAATTTAATGATTCTAAAACTGATTTTTAAATGATTTTTTACCATAAATTCGAGGTGCGTTGGAGTGATCTTGACGCCAACAAACATTTGGCAAACTCATCATATGTCCAATATTGCGCTCAGGCCAGAATGGCTTTTATGACCAAAGAAAAAATGGGTGTGACACAAATGAGCAGATGGGGAATCGGGCCTGTAATTTTGCATGAAAGATATTCTTTTTTCAAGGAGATCTATGCAGATCAAACCGTGATTGTAAGCGTTGAAATTGATGGGTGTTCAGAAGACTCATCTATTTACAGGTTTCTTCACAAATTTTATACTCCGGATGGGCAGCATTGTGCTACTGCTGAAGCTACGGGAGTCTGGATCGATATGATGCTGAGAAAAATGACAACACCGCCGGATGATGTGGTAGAAGCGATGAATAAGTATAAATCTCCGGAAACTGTTGTTCTGACGAGAGAGGATTTCAAAAAACTGCCTTTCCATCCGAATAACATTGATCCGGCAGAATTAGTTTAAAAGATTAAGGTTTTGAGTTCAATAGCCAATATTGCTCATTATCTATTACTCATTACTTATAATTAAAAATATGTTTGAAGATAAATCACAGGAATTAACACCGATTTCCAAACTGGGAGAATTCGGGCTGATAAAACACCTCACAGAATATTTCCCTTTATCCAACGAATCTTCGGAGCTTGGAGTGGGAGATGACGCCGCTGTTATTAATCCCGGGAATAAAAAAATTGTTGTTACAACAGATGTTTTGGCGGAAGGCGTACACTTTAATTTAGGATATGTTCCTTTGAAACATTTGGGATATAAGGCAGTTGTTGTAAATCTTAGTGATATTGCAGCCATGAATGCAATCCCAACTCAGATTTTGGTTTCCCTGGCTGTTTCCAACCGTTTTCCGGTAGAGGCGTTGGAGGAATTATATGCTGGAATTCAAGCCGCTTGCGGAAGATATAAAGTTGATCTGATCGGGGGGGACACTACAAGCTCCAATGCAGGTCTTGTGATGAGCATCACGGCAATCGGATTGGAAAATGAAGGAAATATTGTAAAAAGAAGCGGTGCACAACCTAATGATTTGCTTGTTGTAACGGGAGATCTTGGAGGAGCCTATATGGGGCTTCAGATTCTGGAAAGAGAACACGCCGTTTTCTTAGCGAATCCGGATATGCAGCCTGAAATGGAAGGCTATGACTATATTCTGGAAAGACAGCTGAAACCGGAAGCAAGAACGGATGTAAAAGGGATTTTAGAGCAGTTGGACATCAAACCAACTTCTATGATCGACATTTCAGATGGGTTAGCTTCAGAAATTCTGCACCTTTCAGATCAGTCAAAAGTAGGTTTCAGATTGTATGAAGAGAAAGTTCCTATGGATAATCTTACAATTTCAACTGCGGATGGTTTTAATTTGAATCCTGTAATGGCCGCATTAAGTGGTGGTGAAGATTATGAATTGCTGTTTACGATTTCTCCGAATGATTTTGATAAGATTAAAAATCACCCTGATTTTACCATTATTGGTCATGCCGTAGAGAAAGAAGAAGGTAATTTTATGGTAGCAAGAGGTTCTAATCAGCTGGTGGCTTTAACAGCACAAGGTTGGGATGCTTTTTTAGGGAACCAACAAAACGATTAAATTTTATTTAATTTTTCTAATATTGTAAACCACTGCTTTTTGTAGTGGTTTTTTGATTTAAATAATTAATTTGTAAATGAAAATTAGTTGGATGAAATTACTTATATACTCTCTTTTCTTATTCATTATTTCTTGTCAAGGAATTGACCAAAATGAAGTTTATGGAAAGTACTCTCCAGTTTCTTATAAAAATACTTTTGATACGTTAATAATTAAAAAAGAAGGTAAATATAGGAGGGTCGTTTATGATAAAAAGAAAACAAAACTTTTAGATTATGAGTCTGCATACAAATTAGATGGTATTTCAATTAATTTTGACAGTTTCTATTTTAATCTAGATAAAGATTTAGTTGCCTTCCCAAATGATGTTAAAGATGTTGATATGACTTTTACAACATATTTTGAAAAAATTGATGGAAATGTGGGACTTTGTTTTGGCTATCATGAAGGAGAAAATTGTTATAAAAAAGTGATAACCTCATCTAAATAAAAAATCCAACTCGTTGAGCTGGATTTTAATTTATTTAAATTAAAATTTTACGATTTCGCAATATTCAAAATCACTTCCATTGCTTTTTCCATGCTTTCCAAAGCTACATATTCGTAAGGTCCGTGAAAATTGATTCCTCCTGCAAAAATATTCGGACAAGGCAATCCCATATAAGACAACTGTGCTCCGTCGGTTCCTCCTCTGATGGCTTTGATTTTAGGCTCAATTCCCGCTTCTTTCATGGCTGCTGCTGCAAGATCGATGATGTGCATTTTTCCTTCAAACTGCTGCTTCATGTTTCTATATTGTTCCTTAATCTCAATTTCAGCAGTTCCTTCTCCATGTTTCTGATTGAATTCAGCTACTTTTTCTTCCATGAATTTCTTTCTTGCTTCGAATTTATCTGCATCATGATCACGGATGATATATTGCAATTTAGCCTCAGAAATATCTGCGTTTAAATCCATCAAGTGATAGAATCCGTCAAAACCTTTCGTTGTAGCCGGAGTTTCGTTGGCAGGAAGCATTTGAGCGAATTCAGAAGCCAATAAAGCCGCATTGATCATTTTTCCATAGGCATAACCAGGGTGAACACTCAATCCGTGGATTTTCACAACCGCTCCTGCTGCGTTGAAGTTTTCATATTCCAGTTCCCCAACTTCTCCACCGTCCATTGTATACGCAAATTCAGCTCCAAATTTAGCAACATCAAATTTGTGTGCCCCTCTTCCGATTTCCTCATCAGGAGTAAATCCAACTGCAATTCTTCCGTGCTTGATTTCAGGATGAGCAATTAAATATTCAGCAGCTGTAACGATTTCTGCACAACCTGCTTTATCATCTGCTCCAAGAAGGGTCGTTCCGTCTGTAGTAATCAGGGTCTGACCGATATATTTTTTTAAACTTTCAAATTTTGAAGGCGATAGCTTGAAGCCTGTTTCTTTATTTAAAATCAAATCATTGCCGTCATAATTTTCCCAAACCTGCGGCTGTACATTTTCTCCGCTGAAATCCGGTGAAGTATCATAATGTGAAATAAATCCAATAGTAGGTTGGTCATCATTTTCAAGGTTTGAAGGCACATATCCCATGATATAACCATTGTCATCAATTGAAACATCTTCAAGACCAATCGTTTTCAGCTCTTCAGTAATGTAGTTGGCAATGTCCCACTGTCTTTCTGTAGAAGGCGTTGTTTCGCTTTCAGCATCACTCGTTGAATATATTTTTACATAGCTAAGAAAACGGTTCAGTAACTTTTCTTTCCACACTTGGTTGAATTCTATTGTACTCATTATTCGTATAAATTTCCGGCAAAGTTAGCAATTTTGATGCTCAGAATAATTTATTCGGAGATGAATATCAGCTATTGAAATTTTAAATCGGATATAAATATTTGAGAATCAAAATAATGTTAGATTTGTGAGTGTGTTATATCAAATTATTTAGTTTTATTATATTTGAGAAAATCTAACGTAAAAATGTTTCTTACTGAATGTCCGCGCGATGCAATGCAGGGTTGGGGAGAATTTATTCCTACCGATAAAAAAATAGATTATATCAACTCTTTAATGGATGTTGGTTTTGATGTATTGGATTGTCTGAGTTTTGTATCTCCAAAAGCAATTCCCCAAATGGCTGACTCTAATGAGGTTGCTGAAAATATCGATAAATCCCGATCCAATACTAAAGTTTCTGCAATTGTTGCCAATTACAGAGGAGCTGAAAAAGCATTAAAGCATCAATCGGTAGATATTATCGGGTTTCCATTTTCTATTTCTGAAACGTTCCAGCATAGAAATACCAATAAAAACCAAGAAGAAGCTTTTAATGAAATTATTAAAATGCTGGAGCTTGTAAAAAGTGAAAACAGACAACTGAATATCTATTTCTCTATGGCTTTTGGAAATCCCTATGGAGAAATGTGGAAATGGCAGGATGTAGACGTCTGGGCGCAGCGATTTTCAGAAATTGGGATTAAAGATATCTTACTTTCTGATACAACAGGAGTGGCAACTCCGGAAACAATTGCTCTTTTATTTGAAAAAATACCGTCTAAATATCCTGAAATTAACTTTGGAGGGCATTTTCATAACCGATATGAAGATTCTTATTCGAAATTAAAAGCGGCTTATGATAAGGGTTGTACAAGATTTGACAGTGCGATCAAAGGAATTGGAGGTTGTCCGATGGCCAAAGATGATCTGGTAGG
The DNA here is from genome assembly GCF_022488405.1 of Chryseobacterium sp. Y16C. Lineage (NCBI taxonomy): Bacteria > Pseudomonadati > Bacteroidota > Flavobacteriia > Flavobacteriales > Weeksellaceae > Chryseobacterium > Chryseobacterium sp. Y16C. Next base: position 3,077,364 of record NZ_CP092711.1, on the reverse strand, counting down.
GAATATGCCGACCGAGCAGGTGATCAACTTTATGAGCGTAGAAAAAGTAAATCATAAATTGAATTTATTAAACTTCGAAAGCTCTTACAATAAGGCGAAAGATATTTTTCATTTCTAAAATGTTAAATATTCATGAGTCTTAATATCATCCTGAGCGAAGCCGAAGGATCTCAAATAAAAAATTAATAGAAGCGGGCTTTAAACCCGCTTTGTCAGTCAAAACAAACTTTTTAACCCAAAAATCTATAAAATGCCACCAATAATCACTCCTTCAGAATTAAAAAATCTTCCAACCGAAAACTTAATAATCCTGGATGCAAGAGTAGGAAAAGATGTCTATCAAAACTATCTGAACAAACACATTAGAGGAGCTAGATTCATTGATTTGGATAAAGATTTGGCAAATATTGGAGAAGATGCAGCTTTTGGAGGAAGACATCCTCTTCCCAGTGTTGAAAAATTTGCAGAAACACTTTCCAGGCTTGGAGTTTCAGAAGACTCTCATCTTGTTGTTTATGATGATAAAAATGGTTCCAATGCTGCGGCAAGAGCTTGGTGGATGCTGAAATCTTTTGGGTTTGAAAATGTACAGGTTTTGGACGGCGGATTTCAACATGCTGAAAAAGAGGGTTTAGAATTTTCTTCGGGGGAAGAAGCTTTTGAAAAGGCTCAATTCATCAAAAAAGAGAATTGGCTTCTGCCAACTTCAAGCCTGGAAATTGTTGAAAATGAATTGATAAATCATTCTTCGACGGTAATCGACGTAAGAGATGCTTATCGTTATAAAGGAGAATCTGAGCCGATCGATTTAGTGGCGGGTCATATTCCGGGAGCAATCAACATTCCTTTTTCTGAAAACCTGGATGAAAACGGAAATTTCCTGAAGCCTGAAATTCTGAAGGAAAAATATTTGAAATTACTCGAAGGGAATTCTGAACATCTGATTATTCACTGTGGTTCCGGAGTGACGGCCTGTCACACTATCTTAGCGCTGGATTATGCAGGATTTAAAATCCCGGATTTATATGTAGGTTCGTGGAGTGAATGGAGTAGAAGAGAAGGTAAAGAGATTGCAAGGGGAATTTAGCGTTCTGAATGACAATGGGCAAAGGGATCAACAATTAATTAACAAAAATAAAAGGCTGTCAAAATTGGCAGCCTGTTTTATTTTTTATCCGAACTTAAAGCATTCCCAGCTCAAATTTCGCTTCCTCACTCATCATATCCTTGTTCCAGCTTGGCTCGAAAGTAAGCTCTAAATCGACACTCTTCACATTTTCAACTTCCGCTACCTTGTCTTTTACTTCTTGTGGAAGTGTTTCTGCAACAGGACAGTTCGGAGTCGTAAGTGTCATGATAATTTTTACATCAGCATCATCAGAAATCTGTACGTCGTAAACAAGCCCTAATTCGTAGATGTCTACAGGAATTTCAGGGTCATATACTGTTTTTAATACGCTAATGATTTCTTCACCGATGTCAGCAATCTGATCGTCTGTAAATTTCATTTTTTAATCTAAATTGGTATACCTTTTCAACAAATCTTCCTGACGCATACGACGGAAAATATTTGCCAAAGTTAAGACATCTTTTTCACAATAGTCAACTATTCTTTGCAAGTCTTTCTCTATGTAATAGATTGATGAAACCATTGAGCCGTCGATATCATCTTTTGGAGTGGGAATTCCGAAAAGATGTGCCAATAATTCAAGCGAAATAAAACTTTTATAGTCCCCGAATTTCCACAGTTCCATAGTGTCGATATGGGGGATTTCCCAAGGTTTCTTTCCGTACATCTGAAATGGAGTAGGAGGCTGAATTCCGTTGATTAAATATCTTCTTGCGATCCACGGGAAATCAAACTCTTTACCATTGTGGGCACACAGAATAACGTCTCTCAATCTCGGACTGTTGAAAATTTCGCCAAATTCAAGCAGTATTTTCTTTTCGTCATCACCAGCAAAGCTTTTTATTTTTAAAGTGTCATTTTTTTCAAGCATGCCGATGGTAATGCAGACAATTTTTCCAAATTCAGCCATAATTCCAGCTCTTTCAGGATAAAATTCTGCTGCAGAAACTTCATCCTTTCTCTGGAATCTGGTCTTTTTATCCCAAAGCATTTGTTCGGTTTCGGGCATATCTTCCCATGTGCTGAATCCTGGAACGGTTTCAATATCAATAAATAAAATTTTTTCCAGAGGGATATTCTGTATCATTTTTTTGTTTTTAAACTGAAAGATAAGACATAATAAATGAATTATCAAAAACGTTTTAATAGAACAAAATATTATTTTATGAAAAGGTTATTGATAATAGGAAGCAGTATAGGTCTGCTTTTCTTGGCTTCGTGCAATGATTCTGAGGGAAGTGATACTGCTACAGTGAATGTGAGACTTACTGATGGTCCCGCGGCGTATGATGCTGTTAATATTGATATTCAGCGAATAGAAATCAATAATAACGGTGAATGGACTGCTCTTAATTTTCCTAGTCCTGGTGTTTATAATCTTCTTAATTTTAAAAACGGAACAGATACCGTTTTAGGTCAGGCAGTATTGCCCACGGGTGAAGTTTCTCAGATGAGAATGATCTTGGGGCCTAATAATTCTTTGGTTGTGAATGGAGTTAATTACCCGTTACAAACTCCTTCGGCTCAGCAAAGCGGACTGAAGTTCAACTGGCATCAGACATTAGCCGCCAATGGTGCTTATACTGTATGGATCGATTTTGATGCGGGAAGATCTGTTGTAAAAACAGGAAACGGATCTTACATTTTGAAACCGGTTATCAGAACGTTTTCAGAACTAACAAACGGACAGATAAAAGGCTATGTACAGCCTCAGGCTGCAGATGCTGTTGTACATGCTATTGTAGCTTCGGATACGATTGCAACGGCAATACCAAATCCTGACGGATTTTTCATGTTTTCCGGACTGCAGCAGGGAACTTATACCGTTTCTTATGATGCAGATAATGCAACAGGATATGTAGATGAAAATACCAATAATGTATCTGTCGTATTCGGACAAATTACCAATTTAGGAACAAAAACTTTACATCAATAAGTAGTTAACCTACCTGAAACCCATTTTTAGTCGGAAGTGATGTGGTAAGCAATGTTACTTCCGATTTATTTTCGCCATATACTCCCAAAACCAGGCATTCACTAAAGAAATTGGCAATCTGTTTCTTTGGAAAATTGACAACCGCTAAAATCTGTTTTCCGATCAGATCTTCTTTTTTATATAATGTAGTAATCTGTGCTGAGGATTTTTTTATTCCTAATTCTCCAAAATCAATTTCTAATTGATAAGACGGGTTTCTGGCTTTTTCAAAATCGTTCGCTGAGATTATGGTTCCGCATCTTATGTCTATTTTTTCAAAATCTGTCCAGGAAATTTCGGGTTTTATGGTCATGGTAATACATTGATTAATTGTTCTATTTCAGCTTTTTGTGTGGCATATTTTTTCTGCAGTTCGGAGCCTTCTCCCATTCTTTTATAATATTCAAATGCTTTCTCTCCGAAAATCTTTTTATGAAAATCTGAAGCGTCCGGAATTTTCGGAAAATTTTTATGGAAAAGCATCTCATAATACGCCTGAAATTCTCTTTCATTTTTGTCCTCCACAGTTTGTTCCGGAGCTTTTTGCCTTACATGGAGCATTTCGTGAGCAATTACATTTAAAATAAGATTCAGGTCAAAATCAAATAAGTTAGGAGGAATCATTACTGTTTGGGGTTCTCCCAATTCACCTTCTGTCGTTAAAAGAACTAAGTTCGGAATTGCTTCCCGTAACCCAAATCCTGCAAAGTTTTCATGTTCCAGGTCGAAAGAATATAGCAAATACTTTGCGGCATCAATTACCTGATCGTTTTCTTTATAAGCATTCAAATGTAATTTGATCTGTTCGAAATCCATCTCAAAAAATATGTTTTAACAAATGTATTAAAATAATGAAACCTGAAATGAAGAAGCAGTAAAATAAATAGTCTGGAAATCAGTGTGTTATTGTTTTTAGCTTCAATTTTTGCTAATTCTCATGCAAGATTTCCTAAAAACCGGATTTATATAAATGAGTACTCCAATGAATAATGTGTAATGCTAAAAAATTAAAAAAATGAAGAAATTAACAGTACTTAAATCTTTAATGATCGCCATCATTGCGTTTTTGGGATTTTCTTTAACATCTTGTAATGACGATAAATATGAACCGATTCCTCTGACTTTGAATGATGTAAATGGGAGTTACAGGGCGAGACTGCTGACTTCGCAGGGAGGGAAGTTCAATGAAAAAATTATTGACTTTACGGCAAAAGATTCCATTATTACCTTCAAAGATTTTCCGGTAAAGGAAATTGTGAAGTCAGTTGTGAAAGATCCTGCTAAAGCTGATGCTGCGATCGCCAGTTTAGGAAAAATTGAATATAAGCTGAATTATAGCTCAAAGTTAAATACAGATCAGAATGTAGTGGAATTAACGTTTGAACCTAAAGTATTAACCTTACAGATTCCGGTGGATGGAACAGTTAGAAATACAATAGTGAAATTAGTGACTAAACAGAAGGGGTTTTTCGTAGGATACGACTGGTCGATGAGATTTGCTATGGAAGCCGAAAAAATAACGGTTGACGGAGCTGAGCTCACTCCTTATGAAACTATAAAATATGAGATTCCGATTAGTATTAAGAATTAAACGAATGAATAATTTGTAAAATAGGCAAAACCTCGAGTTGAGGTTGCCTATTTTTGCTTACTGAAAATCAATGCATAAACTGAGCAGCTATTGAATAGGTAAATGAAAGAAAATAAGGAGCAGATTTTGGTATCCCGCCTTTTGCAAAAGGAAGAAGCGGCCTGGAAAGAACTTTTCGGAGTGTATTCAGGTGGTCTTGCCTATGTCTGTTCCCGGTATATTATTGATAAAGACGATGTTCATGATGTGCTTCAGAATAGTTTTATACAGATGTTCCGTTCTATTGGTTCTTTTGAATACAGAGGAAGTGGTTCTTTGAAAGCCTGGATTACCAGAATTGTAGTTACTGAATCTTTAAAACATATAAAGAAGAACCCAGACTTAAAAACGGTTTCGGATGATTTTGAAATTGCGGATGAACAAAATGATGAAGATCCCAACCTGGAAGAAATTTCACAAGATATCATCATGACGATGATTCGTTCTCTTCCGGACGGTTACAGAACGGTTTTTAACCTTTTTGTTTTTGAGAAGAAAAGTCATAAAGAAATTGCAGAGATATTGGGAATCGCAGAAAATTCTTCCGCCTCACAATTTCATAGAGCAAAAGCAATGCTTGCCCAGAAAATAAAAGAATATACAATGTCTAAAACAGCGCACTATGAGTAATAACGAATGGCTAAATGATTTGCGCAGAAAAATGGAAGATCATATTGAAGATGTTCCGGATGGATTATGGGATGATATCAGAAACGAATTGTTTGTGGAAGATAAGACGGAGAATATTATTCCTGTTATAATGAACGATGGTCTGAAAGCGCAGGATAAAGCTGTTTCAACAATGCATCATAAATCTCTACTTTATCGTATCTGTGGTGCTGCTGCGGCTATTATCTTATTCTTTATTGTGGGCAAGCTACTTGTTTTTAATGATCAAAAAGAAGTTGTAAATATTGTTCAGGTGAAAGAAAATTCTTCAGAAAAGACTTCTTCTGATCATCCATATGAAGGAAATACCTTGGGACACGGAATAATTTTAGAGAGAAATGATACGAATGGTTTAAGTCACAATTTTGCGATAGAAAACTTGAATAAGCTTTCAAATGAAACAGAAAAATCAGAAGTAAAGAAAAATATTGAAGACAAAAGATATAATTGGAATGAAAGCCTCGGTCAATATGTGCAAAACAGTTCTTCAACACCAAATGAAAATACAGAGATAAAACGAGTAGAGGAAGAAACCGAAACGTATGAGCTTCTTACTAAAGAAGAAAGAGAGAAAAAACAGAAATTAAAAGAAGCCGAAAAAGTAAAACTTACCAAGAATAACAAAAAATCCTGGGCGATAGGATTGCTTGCAGGAAATACAGCCTCCAGTTCGACCGAGCAGTTTCCAGGATATGCTACTTTGAACGGAGCTACCTTGAGCTTACCGGAAATCTGGACTTCAGAATATGAAGAAAATCCTTTAATGGCAATTTTGCTGGCTAATCAGGATAAAAAAGTGGATGCTAAAATTAAGCATAAAACCCCGGTTACCTTTGGAGCCTCTGTTTCTAAAAGGATTGGTAGAAAATGGTCTGTAGGTACGGGAATAAATTATACTAAGCTCTCTGCAGAACTTACCTCAGGAAGCGGATCGAATTTTATAAGCAGTGAGCAAAATATTCATTATGTAGGGATTCCGGTGCAGGTAAATTATAATGTAATTCAGAAAGGTGCATTTACGGGCTATATTACAGGAGGAGGGGTGATTGAAAAAGCGATTTCGGGAGATATAAAAACTAAATATATCGTTGATGGAGAGGTGAAAGAAGTAACCAAAGAAGAAATTGGTGAAAAACCTGTCCAGGTATCCGTAAATACAGCGGCCGGACTGCAATTGAAAGTGATAAAAAATATTGGAATTTATGCTGAGCCCGGAGTAAGCTATCATTTTAAGGACGACAGCTCATTGCAAACCATTTATAAAGAAAAGCCTCTGAATTTCAACATCAAGTTCGGAATAAGACTGATCATAGACTAAATACAATCTCATATCAAACATTAAATGGCAGAACTATAAAAGTATAGTTCCTAAAGAAACACATCTAATTTTTATGGGAAAAATTGGTAAAAACTCATTAAATATTATAAATATGAAATTAAAATTAATCTTTTTAACAGCACTTTTTTCCTGTTTTTTCATTGTAAAATCACAACAATGTACACCGACTATTACAAGCCCGAGATTGGGAGCAATGTTCCAGGATAAAGTCGTGTTTTGTACAACGGAAACAGAGACATTATCCACCACTCAAACGTATGGAAGCTATCAATGGTATAAGCAAATGTGGGATTGGCAAACACCTAATCCCAATCCTTGGGTAGCGATTCCCGGGGCAACCTCGCAAACCTTGACCATCAACGGTTCTGCGGATATGCTGTATTATTTTAAAGTACAAGTTTCAGGGAATGATTGTGCGGCGGAGAGTGATCCGATCTTAGCGGACGGTTATGCGTATGGTCTTCCATTCCTGATTGCCAACTTTACCCCCGGAACTTATGAAGAAGTGGCTCCCGGAGAATATAATGTGTGTTCGGGAGCTTCTGTGGTTTTTGAGAACGGATTCCCTGCGGTGTATGGTCTCCATACATGGTTTAAATGCGTTCCCGGGAGCAATCCTCCATCACCTACAGATCCGTGTATTATTAATGGAGCTACGGGAGATACGTATACAGCTACATCATCCGGAAAATACGGATTTTATGCCTGTACGGAATACTGCCCGGATATGTGTGAAATGTTAAGTGATATGGCATTTATACAGCTTAATTTTGGAAGCTGGAGCTTCTGTAATTTAGGAACTGGGGAAGTAAAACCTAAAGAAAATAATTTGAGCATTTATCCCAACCCTGCTACCCAGTTTCTGTATATAGGAAAAGAATCAGAAAAATACACTGAAGTTTCCATTATTGATATGTCCGGAAGACTGATATTGCAAAAAAAAGATCATAACTACACTCAGGCGATCGATGTGAATGCTTTGTCCGCAGGTACTTATCTTATTGTTTCTAAAAGCGTGGAAGGAAAAACGTATAAAAATAAATTTATAAAAAAATAAATGTTCTGAGCTTAAGAGACGGTTTTTTTCAAATAGTTAGTTGGAGGCGGCACAAGATTTTGTGCCGTTTTTTTGTTTTCAAACTTCTGATAATAAATTGTTTATCGGAATGAGGGCTTAAGGAAATAATTAAAAATCATATTTTAAAAATCAGGAAAATATTTTTACTTTTACATTAAAACACAAACATGCTGATTAAAATTTATGGAAGCGCAATTCATGGAGTTGCGGCCCAAACTATTACTATTGAAGTGAATGTAGATACAGGAGGAGTGGGATACCATCTGGTAGGCCTTCCTGACAATGCTATTAAAGAAAGCAGCTACAGAATTTCTGCCGCCTTGAAAAATGTAGGTTACAAAATTCCCGGAAAAAAGATTACTATTAATATGGCTCCCGCAGATCTTCGTAAAGAAGGTTCAGCTTATGATCTCAGTATTGCTGTCGGGATTTTAGCCGCTTCGGACCAGATTCTTGCCGAAAATATTCAGGATTATATTATTATGGGAGAATTGTCTCTGGATGGCAGTCTACAGCCGATAAAAGGAGTGCTGCCCATAGCAATTCAGGCAAGAGAAGAAGGCTTTAAGGGGATTATATTGCCTAAACAAAATACACGTGAAGCTGCCATCGTAAATAATCTGGACGTGTATGGTGTAGAAAATATTAAGGAAGTCATTGATTTTTTTAATGAAGGAAAGGAATTAGAAAAGACCGTTTTAGATACCCGAAAAGAATTTCAGGAAAAGATCAATCATTTTCCATTTGATTTTTCTGAAGTAAAAGGACAGGAGGCAGCTAAAAGAGCAATGGAAGTTGCCGCAGCAGGAGGACATAATATTATTTTAATCGGTCCACCCGGAAGTGGTAAAACCATGCTGGCCAAAAGAGTTCCCAGTATTTTGCCTCCATTAACACTGAAAGAAGCATTAGAAACTACCAAAATACACTCTGTTGCAGGAAAAATGGGAGCGGAGACATCATTAATGACAGTGCGACCGTTTAGGTCACCTCATCATACGATTTCGGACGTAGCTTTAGTTGGGGGCGGAAGTTATCCGCAACCGGGAGAAATTTCATTGGCTCATAACGGCGTTTTGTTTTTAGATGAAATGCCCGAATTTAAACGAACGGTTTTGGAAGTCATGAGGCAGCCTTTGGAAGACCGTGAAGTAACGATTTCAAGAGCCCGATTCACGGTAAATTATCCTTCAAGCTTTATGCTGGTTGCTTCGATGAATCCCAGCCCGAGCGGATTTTTTCCTGATGACCCGAATAATACCTCTTCTGCTTTTGAAATGCAGCGGTATATGAATAAGCTTTCAGGACCATTATTGGATAGGATTGATATTCATATTGAAGTGCAGAAAGTGGAATTTGAGCAATTGGCAGAGAAAAGAAAAGGTGAAAAAAGTGAAGAAATAAGACAGCGGGTACTCAAAGCGCGCGAAATTCAAAATGAGCGATATAAGGATTTAAAAATCAGCTATAATGCTCAAATGGAATCAAAAGAATTGGAAGAATTTTGTGAACTTGATGAGGTTTCATTCGGCTTAATAAAAATGGCCATGGAAAAGCTGAATCTTTCAGCTAGGGCTTATGACAGAATTTTGAAGGTAGCCAGAACCATTGCAGATCTTGAGGTTTCGAAAAATATTCTGTCACATCATGTTTCTGAAGCAATACAATACAGAAGTCTGGACAGAGAATTTTGGAATGTTTAAACATGTGTAAACTTAGGGTTTATAAGTTGAACAAATGTAAGTGTTTGTATTTTAACTGCTTGTTTTATTTGTTAAATCTCCTTCTCGGGAAAAATTTTTATAAAATTGCTTGTTTGTTACAATTATTATATTAAATTTGAGCATCATATTTTTAAAATATTGCAATTATGAAAAAGAATTTATTAATCTTTAGTTGAAATCTATTATTTATAATTAGTAAAACAAGAATAATTGTTTAATTAGTCATAATAATTGCGTGTTTCCTATCCCTAATAGAATCATTACCGTCTAGTTATCTTCCCCAACATAAAAAACTACCATGAAAACATATTTGTGAATAAATGTGCAGCTTTCTTGCGCCTTTAATTCATCAGATAAACTTTTTATCAGATCTTATTTGATATAGTATTTTAACCAAATCATTCTGTTAAACATGAACACATTTTCAACAACACAGACACTTGGAACTGGTGTCGCAATTTCTTTATCACAGGAAGACAAAGAAAGACTTTTAAACGATTTCAACCGAACAGACTGGGATTATCCAAAAGAAGAAACATTGCTTTCTCTTTTCCAAAAACAGGTAAGCCGTTTCCCTGAATATGTAGCGGCAGTATTTCAGGATCAGCAGATTAGCTATCAAGAATTAGATGAAAGAAGTAACCAGGTTGCGAATGCCCTTTTAACCAAAGGAATCAAGGAAGGAATGTATGTTCCTGTCTGGCTCGATAGGTCACTGGAATGGATTGTAGCAATACTCGGAATCATCAAAACCGGAGCGGCTTATGTCCCGATTGATCCTGCTTATCCTGCAAAACGGGTGGAATTCATACTTTCCGATACTTCTGCTCCATTAATAATTACCAACAGCTCGTTGGCAGATTTTCTAATTAAAGATATAAATACAGAAACTTTTGTTGTTGACACAATGGATGATCTGTCTGGCTGGGGTACAGATGCTACAAATAATACACTTCATCAGGAAGCTTTGGCTTATACGATTTATACATCGGGTTCTACTGGGAATCCGAAAGGGGTGATGGTTTCTCATCGCAGTATTCAGCATTTGGTAACATGGCATAATCAGTATTTTCATGTGGATCATACTTCAAAGCTAAGTCTTGTTGCAGGGCTGGCTTTTGATATCTCTGTATGGGAAATGTGGTCAGCGCTTACCTCCGGAGCTACCATTTTTATAGCGGACAATGAAGAACGTACAGAAGCTTCGGCTTTGGTAAATTATTATCGGAAAAATAAAATTACGCATGGTTTCGTACCGACTGTTCTTGCTCCTTCTGTGGTGGAAAAAACAAAAAGTTATAATGATTTAAATTTAAAATATCTTTTTACTGCAGGAGAAAAACTAAAGCCAGTTTTAACCTCTGAGCTGAATTATGAGCTTGTCGATTATTATGGACCTACAGAATGTACAGTGTATGCAACGTTTAAAAAAGTGAAAGATATGAACGGGCAGTATATTTCATCCATCGGGAAACCGATTGCCAATGCTCAGGCTTATATTTTAAATGAGAATTTAGAGTTATTACCTATTGGGGCAACCGGAGAATTATACATTGGAGGAAATTTGTTGGCCAAAGGATATCTTAATAATGAGGAATTGACGAATGCGAAATTTATTACCAACCCATTTAATGAGGCCGAAAAAATATACCGTACGGGAGATTTGGCAAGATGGTCTATGGAAGGAGATATTGAGTTCTTAGGAAGAATAGATAATCAGGTGAAAATTAGAGGTTTCCGTGTTGAGTTAGGAGAGATTGAAAGAGCTCTAATGAGAATAGAGGATGTAAAAGATGCATGCGTGATCACAAAAGATAATCATGGAGGAAATAAATATCTTGTCGCTTTTATAGTATTAAATAAAGGGACTCAAAAAGATATGTCATCCATCAGGAATCAATTGAAAGAAGAATTACCAGGCTATATGATCCCTGCACAAATTATTTTCCTTGATAAAATATCCTTAACAGCAAATGGAAAAACGGATACTAATTTCTTAAAAGAACTGGCAGATAAGGAGGCTAAAGAGCTTATTTCTCACGAACCTCCAACCAATGAAACGGAGAGAATCATTGCGGATATCTGGGCGGAAGAATTGGAGCGACCAGTAATTAATATTACAGATAATTTCTTTGATATTGGGGGTAATTCTTTGCTGGTAGCGATTGCAGCAGTGGCATTGCAGGAAAAGTTAGGCGTAAAAGTATATATCCGGGATGTATATCAACATCCTGTTTTGCAGGATTTTGCCAATGTTTTAATTGCAAGGGCAAAAGCAGAAAGAGAGGCTATTCCGGTAGAAGATGTAGAACCTTATGTAGAACTTCAAAATGATGTATATCTCAATCCGGGGACAGTTTTTGAAGGTACTTTTGATCCTAAGCAATTGGAAAATCCAAAGTCTATATTCCTGACCGGAGTAACGGGATTTGTAGGAATTCATTTACTACAGGAGCTTTTAGATACTACAGAAGCGGATGTCTATTGTTTGGTAAGGGCGCAGGATGAATTCCATGCTTTGGAAAAAATTAATAAATGTTTTCAGCAGTTTCATATTTCAAGAAAAATGGAACAGGCTTCAAGGATTATTCCTGTAATCGGAGATTTGGCAAAACCATCATTAGGCTTTTCCGATGAAAAGTTTAAAGAATTGGCAGGAACATTAGATCTTATCTACCATTCCGGAAGTTCTGTGAATTTTATAGAACCTTATTCTTATATGAAAGCACCAAATGTGGAAGGGTTAAGGGAAATCATTCGTCTTGCAGGAGTAGAAAAAACAAAATGTCTGGCTTTATTATCGACAATTTCTGTGTACAGTTGGGGACATATTTTTACCGGAAAAAAAGTGATGCTTGAAAGTGATGATATTGAACAGAATATTATTTCGGTAAGCAAGGATATAGGATATGTAAGAAGTAAATATGTAATGGAAGCTATTGCAGACCTTGCGGCAAAACAAGGTTTACCATTAATTACGTATCGTCTTGGTTATGCTATGTGCCACAGTGAAACAGGTGCAAGTGCTCCTTATCAATGGTGGTCCGGCTTAGTGAAAAACTGTATTGAATTTAAATCCTATCCCATGCTGACAGAGCTTAGAGAAGGGCTGATTACTGTTGACTACATGACAAAATCAATGGCTCATATTACCAAGAATAAAGATGCTATAGGAAAAAAATTCAATCTGATTGCAAGACCGGAAACGAATCTTACGTTAGAGGATTTCTTTGGTTTAATTAAAAAGTATTATCCGTTTACGTTGGAAGGATTTTCTTATAAAGACTGGAGAAAGCAATGGGAAAATGACAGTAAAAATAGACTGTATCCGCTTACAAGCTTGTTTAAAGATAATATGCATGAAGGTTTGTCAACAGTAGAGCTTTATCAGAATACCTATATTTGGGATTGCTCGAATGTTATTAAATTTCTGGAGGGATCCGGAATAGAAGAACCGATTTTTGATAAATTCCTGCTGGATTCTTATTTAAATTATCTTGGAATTTCTATTTCATAATATTTATTTGAGTCCGGGGCAACGAAGTTGCCCCGGACTTTTTTGATGAATTTAATTATATTCCCTTCTTCCCATCTAAAATCATCTGAATCATTTTTATCTTCCTGTTTTCTCTTGTTTCAGGTTTTTTAGCTTCTTCGATCCAGCGGATATATTCTTTTCTGTGGGTATAGCTCATTTTGTCGAATAGAATTTTGGCTTCTTTGTTTTCATTAAAAATCAAGGAAATATCATCAGCTATTTCAACAGTTCGTTCTTCTTTATCTTCAATTAAAGAAACGGATACACTGTCCCCAAATGTTTTGTTTAACTTCTTTCTAATTTCTTGTGTCAGGCCTAGAATATGACAGTCTGATTTCATTTTTACCAGGCTTCCCCTGTATTCTACCTTGTCATCAAAAAGAGCTTTTATTTTTACCTGTCCTTTCTTATCAAAAAGTTCTATTGTCGAAAAAGGAAATTCTACAAAAGCGGCATTCATTTCTCCGTTTTGCTGGATGATTGCATTAAATTGGATAGGTTGATTTTCCATTTTAAAATTTCTGAAATTTAATTCAAAAATAAAAAAACCGTGAAATATTCATTTCACGGTCTATAAATTATAATCAAAAAAGATTATTTTTTCTTGGTTTTTTTAGGAAGAGTCGTTGTTCCTGAGTTTTTTGTTTTTGTATCTGCAGGTGTATTTTCGTCTCTTACAAGCTTTAATTCGTCAATAAGTCTTCTTGCTCCGGCATATTTGTCGATTGTCCAAAGAACAAAACGAACGTCTACGTTGATCGTTTTTTGCCATTCCGGTTCAAAAACGATATCGCCGCTTAATGCTTCGCTGTTTCCGTCAAAAGCAATACCGATAAGGTTTCCGTCTCCGTCAATTACCGGAGAACCAGAATTACCACCCGTAATGTCATTGTTTGAAAGGAAGTTTACAGGCATATATCCTTTAGCATCTGCATATTGTCCGAAATCTTTTAGGTTGTAAAGATCGATCACTCTTTGAGGAAGATCAAACTCTTCATCTCCTTTTTTGTATTTCCCTACTAAACCTGTCATATCAGTATAGTAGTTATCAGTTATTCCGAAATAGTTTCTGTCTGTTCTAATTGGTAATTTATCTACTGTTCCATAAGTTAATCTCATGGTAGAGTTAGCATCCGGATAGAATTTTTTTCCTGGCATAGCTTTCATAAGACCAGCTAAGAATAGACGATTGTTTTTCGCGAAATTCTCATCTACCTTAGAATAGCTTTCTGTTACCAGCTTTTGGTCAGCTACAACACCGTTTGCAATTTTCCAAAGTTGATCAGCATCAAGTTTTAAAGCATCAGGATTCAATAAGAAGTTGGTTGCTGATGTTTTATTAGCAAAAATAGAAGAATAAGCTACGTTAGAAAGATTTTTGGCATCCAATCCTAAAAGCGTTGCAGAAGCAACATTTTTATTCGTTACTCTTGCCTGGTAAAGAGCTACCATAGAGCTTAGCATTTCTCCTTCCAAAGAAGGGTTGAAGTTTTCATAAGCAGCTTTGAGAGCAGCTTCTGTTTTTGCTTTCATAGCAAGTCTTCCTGCCATATCCTGAGCAGCATAGGCTTTAAGTACACTTCCTACCTGTAAAGCTAAGCTGATGTATTTTGCATTTCTTGTAAGTTGTGTTGCATAGTTTCTTTCAACATTTCTGTCGGAAACTTGCTTGTAATAAGCATCTATATCTTCTAAAACACCGTCATACTCTTCGTTTCCAGCCTGCATAGACCAAACTCTGTATGTTTTCTCTATATTTTGCTTGTCAGAGATTGTTCCGTTTTTGTCAACGGCATCTATAGTTCCTTGTCTGTTTTTCCAGTAGTTGGCTACAGAAGCATATTGAGAAGCGTAGTTTAGCTGAGTTGCTTTATCTTTATCCATATACTTCTTCATAACATCCATTGCTAATTTAGAAGCTTCTACCCAAGCCGGATAATCTTTATTTACCATTTGCTGGATCCCGTAAGATGTTAAATAACGGTTGGTTCTTCCAGGATATCCTAAAATCATAGAAAAATCACCAGGCTTAACACCTTTAAGAGAAACCGGTAAGAAATGTTTAGGCTTTAAAGGAACGTTGTTTGGAGAAAACTCAGCAGGGTTTCCTGCAGCGTCTGCATATACTCTGAAAACCGTGAAGTCAGCAGTGTGTCTTGGCCATTCCCAGTTATCAGTATCTCCACCAAATTTTCCTAATGATGAAGGTGGTGCACCTACCAATCTGATATCTTTGTAATCCTGGTATACGAAATAATAGAATTCATTTCCGTTGAAGAAATCTCTTACTACTACAGTGTATTTTCCGTTCTCAGAGTTTTCAGTCTGAATTGCCTTTGTCTCAGCATCAATAACAGCTTTTCTCTCTGCTCCGGTCATTTTATTGTTAAGCTTAGAATTGATTCTTTGCGTAGCATCATCCATTCTAACCAAAAATCTAACATATAGATCTTTTGCATTAAACTCGTCTTTCTGTTTCATCGCCCAGAAACCATTTTTTAAATAGTCTTTTTCCGGAGTAGAAGCAGCGGCAACGGCTCCATAACCACAATGGTGATTCGTAAAAATAAGACCCTTATCAGAAACAATTTCTCCTGTACAGAAACCACCAAAACTTACGATAGCGTCTTTTAAACTGGAATTATTAACGGAATAAATTTCTTCCGGAGTCAAATGCAAACCTTCTTTTTGCATGTCAACACCATTAAGTCTTTTGATGAGCATTAAGAGCCACATCCCTTCATCGGCCCTCATTTGAGCAAAACTCAATAAGAAAGTGAATAGTAGAAGTATTCTTTTCATTTTATAAAATAATTTTTGTGTCGCTAATTTACTAATTTTTACGATATTCTGTCCCGGATTGGTATGAAAATGGGAGGAGGCTTTCTATGAAAAAAATATTATTTTCGGTTTTACCTGTTTTATTTTTAGGGATATTGCTGAATTGTTCTTCTGTAACTAAGGAAAATACACAGATGAACACTCGAAATTATCAGATTCAGAGAGAGTGGATGTTGGTTTCTTTTGGGCATTTTACTAAAGCTGATTTGGTTAACTACAAAGCTAAAATTGATTTGACCGGAAAACTGGAAAAAGGAAGAATCCAGGCTACGGCATTTATGGGATGTAATAATATATCATTTTCCTCTGAATTTAAAAATAATGGAAATGTAAATATTAAAGGGTTACTTTCCACGATGAAGGCTTGTCAGAATATGGATTTGGAAAGCGAGTTTCAGAAAAAATTTGAGACCATGACAAAATATAAAGTGGAAGGACATTTTCTGACATTATCTGATGGTAAAGGAAATATCATGAAATTTGTGGCAGCAGATTGGGATTAATGAAACTGAATAAAAAAGAAAGTCCATCTGTTGACGGGCTTTCTTCTTATTGCTGAAAAATCTATTGGTCATTAGTTTTTAGGAATGGTCTTTTTGATGTCTTCTAAAGTTAAATCTGGGCTGCTTACCAATCCTTTAATATTGTTATTTGTGTTCTTGGGAATACTTGTTTTGCGAGCTTGTCGTCCCGGAATAGTTGCTAATATTTCTTCAAAACTGGCTGTATTGGGCAGGAGTTTTCCGGAGTCGTTTGCCGTTTTCTGTTTGGCAGGCTGCTTTTTTACTTCCAGTCCCTGTTCAGATGTAAGTGTTACTGATGAAGGTTTTTGAAGAGCTTTTTCCTGAGCCTCTTTCATCATTTTGGCTTCAAGTTCTTTGGACTCTTTGTAGTAGGGAGCTTCCTGTACTTCCGAAACAGTTTTTTCTTGCTGAGCGTAAATGTTTATACTTAACGCTAAAAAAGAGATGATATATAATGGTTTCATGATCGTTTTATTTAATGTTTACCAATACTTTGATTTTTCCGATGCCGTTTTGGCCATAATCCTGGAGTGCTTTGCCAAGAACCTGTCCTATTCTCACTTTTTTAAGATTGGCTTTCATCGCCACTCCGGATTTTGAAGAAGTTACCAAAAGATCTCCTCTTTTAATCTTTCCTCCTTCAAGACATACTTTTGTAGGGATTACTCCAATTACTCCCATCGGCACTTTTCCGAAAAGATCTGCATCTATATTTTCTTCAGTTAAAAGTACTCCCGGTTTTGTTGCATAAACTCCCGCCACGAGACTTGAATAGGGTTTGGAAGATTTTTCTACAGTTCTGTCAGAGTCTGTGGAAATAACTAAGATGTCACCGGGTTCATACTCGGAAGAATTTCCTGTTACATCAAACACTTCGGCAACGTCGGCACCACTGCTTTGAGTTCCCCCATTAAAATAACCTCGGCCATCATTCCCGATTCTTGCAACATTTACGGATCCGGGGTTTCCGGATCTGAATATTGCTATTGAACCCGTACTATGAGTTTCTACAGTAAGTGCGGCATTTGTATTCGCTGTATTGTAGTTGACAAATCTTGCAGCACGGCCTGTCCCAAAATTAGGAATCCAGGCATAGATTGCACTTCCCGTTCCGTCTGCCGTGGTTTCTACACCGTCACCACCATTAGATGCGTTGGCGGTAATTCCGTTTCCGTTTCCATCAGCAATTGCGATCAGAGCGGGGCCGTTTCCGGCAGGGTTACTGGCATGGAATAATCCTGCATAGCCTCCTGTTCCTGATGATACACCGTAAATACCTGCTGTTCCGAAATTGGCAAACATTGAATTCACTTCGCCTCTTACAGCAGGAGATGTTCCTGTGGTTTTGTCAACCTTAAAGTTTCCTGCAATTCCGTTTCCAACAGTGGTAACGGTAATTACATCACTCGTATTGGCATCGTTGAAAATGTTGAATTTTCCTGCTCGTCCGGTAGCAAAACTTGGAACCCAGGCGTAAAGAGCATTTCCGGATCCGTCAATATTGGTTTCCACGCCGTTTCCTCCTTTGCTGGCGTTAGCAGTAATGGCATTTCCGTTACCATCAGTAATGGCAACCAAAGCTGGTCCGTTCCCTGAAGTATTGGAAGCATGAAATAATCCGGCAAAACCTCCTGTTCCGGAAGATTTACCAAAAATTCCGGCAGCTCCAAAATTCCCAAAAATGGTTTTAACTTCACCTCTTACTGCTGCTCCGACGCTATTGGTATTGTTTACTAAAAAAGATGCTGCGTTTCCTTGGGTGTTGTCAGGAATATTCCCATTGCCATTTGTTTCTACTTCAAAGGTGTTATTGGTGGTATTGGTTGCATTAAAATTTTCAAAACGTCCTGCACGTCCTGTGCTGTTACTTAATCCAACTTGTCCGTAAACTCCGATTCCTGTACCTGAAGTATTAGTGGCGACAAAACCTCTTACACCATAGCCTCCACCATCATTTCTACCTACTACCGCTCCCGCAATATCGCTTGTTGTTCTTCCTACCACCGCTTCGCCACCACCATTGTTATCCCCGACAACGCCTGCGGAAGTCTGGGCAGAAGTAAGCCCGTGAAGTGCGAAGCCTGATCCTGTAGAGCTTCTTACTCCAGCCCCACTTCCTGTCGTACTGATATTTACAACCGTTCCGTTTCCTACAGAATTGGCTACAATGACATTATTATTGTTGGCATTGTTGAAAATTGAAAAATTCGCCGGAATACCCGTATTGCTGGTTGCATTTAATCCCGTTCCTGTATTACTGTTGGCATAAACACCATATCCATTGGCGCTTGAATTTCCGTAAACTCCTAATCCGTTAGGAGTTACTCCATAAACGCCCCATCCGCTTCCTGCCTGACTTCCATAAACTCCGACTCCTAATCCTCCTGTACCATTGTTGATTCCACGGATACCTGAAGAGAATCCTCCGGGAGCAACGTTGCTTACAATACCTCTTATGGCTGTAATATTTGAAGTCGTTGTATTGTTAACACCTTCTATTGAGGTTCCATCGCCATCATTGGTAATTGAGAATAGGTTTCCTGCATTATTAAACGTATTTACATAGGGAATTACAAAGCTTCCGCCACTCACTGCCCCTGCTGATTTGGCAAACATGGCATATGGAACGCTTAATAATTGGCTTGTTCCTATGATCGTGTAATTTGTTCCTCCCGCTAAATCAGTTTCTGTTTTTAAATAATAACTTCCTGTTGACCAGTTTATGGTATTGAAAGTTCCTGTAAGTACGGTTCCGGACCCTATTTCTAAGGTAATCAGTCCGTTGGTATTTGTGTTTCCTGTAAGTCTTTCGGAGTAAACGGCAGCTCCTGCAGGAGAACCTTGTAAAATACTTGCCTTAATAGCGATGCTCTGGTTGGGCAAAACCTGTCCGCTAGCATTTCGAATGATGGCTTGGTAGCTCATTTTTTCCGGAACTTGTGCAAAGGCTATGTGAGAGCCTAACACAATTCCAAGCAGGAATAATATTTTTTTCATGGTGTTATTTTTTTATGATTTTGAATGTTTTTATATTTTCTCCGTTTTGATTAATTCTGATGATATACATTGCAGAAGGGAGAAAAGAAAAATTAAATTCAGATTTGGACTGAATAATTTTCTCCGTTTTGATCAATTTTCCCTGGCCATCAAAAATCTGATATTCTGCACCTTTGAAATTGTTTGTTGTAAAATCTAGGTACAGATAATCTTTGAATGGATTGGGATAAAGTAAAATGTCTTTTTCGGTTGATGGGGTTTCATTTGTTGAAAGTGAGGTGATTTCATAAGCCTGTTGTACGCCTTCAGAAATTTCCCGATTGCTTCCCTTGATGAGATAATCGATTTGTCCCACACTATAGGAAACCGAGCCGTTGCCTCCTGTTGCATCTGCTCCTGTAGCCAAAACTGCCGATTGTGCTTTTAGCAGAAAAAAGGGAACAAGAAGAAGTATGAAAAAGAAGCATTGAATAGATGTTCTTTCCATATACATTAGTTTTTGTGGTTATTGAATAAATGATTTTGTCCAAAAACTGAATAAATTTTTGGGAAGACTAAATTACCATATATCAAAACCGGATATTTAAAAAATCGACCAACGACAAGAATAATCGACCAACGACAAAAAGTGAAATGGAAATTAAACTAAGGATGGAAAAAAGCAAGATTTTCTTTGTAAGACCTGCCAATAGGTAGCTTTATCTGATGGGTAAGTTCCACCTCATGCGCATTTTTGCTTCGGATTAAATGACGGGGAACGGCGAAGCTTCTGTGAATTCTTATGAAAGAATCAAAAGTGGTTTTATGTAACAGATTTCCGAGAGAATCCAGAATGCAGTGTTTTTTTTCCGAAGTGACAATTCTGGTGTAATCTTTTAAGGCTTCCAGATAAAGAATGTCTGTAATATTCACCTGATAAATATTGCTGCCTTCTTTTATTTTAATGCTGTTTTCTCCTACTAAAGCATCAAAACATTCACATTTTTCTTTCATTTTAATAAAATCAAAAAGTTTCTGTATTGAATAATGAAAGCGTTCCGTTTTCAGAGGTTTGGAGATAAAATCTAAGGTGTCCAGCTCAAAAGCATCAATGGCAAGTTCCGAGTTTGAACTGATGAAAATGCAGGCCGGTATTTTGTGGGCAAGCTTTCTGAATTCCAGCCCGTTCATTCCTTTAAGGTTGGCTTCAATGATAAGAACATCGATAGGTAGCTCAAGATAGGGAATGGCTTTTTCTGCCGAATTAAAAGAGACTACAATTTCAATATTTTCATATTGTTTCAGATGATGAAACAGAAACAGCCTGTCCAGTTCATTATCATCAATAATCATACATTTAATATTGGTAATCATGATACTTGGTGTTAGTTTTTATAGATTTTACATTCTGTGGTAAGAACATAAAATCATAGTGTAAAGATAGTAATTTTCTATAAATCAATACTATCCTTGTTTTAGATGTATGTGAAAGAGTGGAGGATTCAAAGATTCATTTTGTTTTTTTTCTTAAAAAATGGTAACTTGTAAATCTCATAAACATAGATAGAACTTAATGTTAGAAAAGAAAGAACATAATTACGAAAAAGCAGTTTTGGTAGGGGTGGTAACTCAGCATCAGGATGAAGAAAAACTACAGGAATACATGGATGAGCTGGAGTTTTTGGCCTATACTGCAGGAGGAACGGTAGACAGACGCTTTACTCAAAAATTAACACAACCTGATTCCAAAACCTTCATTGGAAGCGGAAAGGCTCAGGAAATAAAAGAATACGTAAAAGAAAATGGAATAGGAACGGTAATCTTCGATGATGAATTATCTCCCTCACAGCTTAAAAATCTGGAAAGAGAAATTGAAGTCAAAATTTTAGACCGAACCAATCTTATTCTCGATATTTTTGCTCAAAGAGCACAAACTTCCTATGCGAGAACTCAGGTTGAACTTGCACAATATCAATATCTTTTACCTCGACTGACCAGAATGTGGACTCACTTGGAACGTCAGAAAGGGGGGATCGGAATGAGAGGACCCGGGGAAACGGAAATTGAAACCGACAGACGTATCATCCGTGACAGAATCACTTTATTAAAAGATAAGCTGAAAACAATCGACAAGCAAATGGCAACGCAGCGAAACAATCGTGGAAAAGTTGTGCGTGCAGCTTTGGTAGGCTATACCAATGTCGGAAAATCCACTTTAATGAATGCTTTATCCAAATCTGAGGTTTTTGCTGAAAATAAACTGTTTGCAACGCTCGATACTACCGTAAGAAAAGTGGTGATCGGAAATTTGCCGTTTTTGTTAACGGATACAGTAGGATTTATCAGAAAATTACCTACCCAGCTTGTTGAATCATTCAAATCAACATTGGATGAGGTAAGAGAAGCAGATCTGCTGATTCATGTTGTGGATATTTCTCATGAAAGCTTTGAAGATCATATAGAATCTGTAAATCAGACTTTAATGGAAATCAATGCACATCAGAAACCGATGATCATGGTTTTCAATAAAATTGATGATTTCAGCTATGAGAAAAAAGATGAAGACGATCTTACTCCGTCAACCAAGAAGAATATCTCTCTGGATGAATGGAAAAATACATGGATGGCAAAATCAAAATATCCGACGGTATTTATTTCGGCTTTAACGAAGGAAAACTTCCCTGAAATGAAAAAGATGATCTACGATGAGGTGATGAAAATTCATATATCAAGATTCCCTTACAACGATTTCCTTTTTGAATATTTTGATAATGATGAGGAAGAAAACCAGCCTTAATGAAATATATTTTTCTCCTTTATTGCTTTCTCTTTTCGGTTTTTGGTTTTAGCCAGAAATCAAAAATTGATTTTAAGAATATTGAGAAAAACAGTAAAGATCCTAAATCTCCCTACAATTATGAAAAACTTATTTTTAAATTTAAGGGACTCCCGAAGTCTGTAGATTCCATAGAAGCACAACATCTTTATTATGGAAGAAATTTTAGAGATATTATCTCGACGGAAGATGAAAGCTTTAAAAGTCTTGCTGAAGCCTTTAAAAATAAGGATTGGGAGAACAGTATCAGCTTAGGAAAAGTGCTTTATTACAAAGACCCCACCAATCTGGATGTGCTTCTGATCTTGCTACGTTCTTATGATTCAAAACAGGATGTGAATAATTTTGTTTATCATTTAAGCCAGTTCAGATTATTGGCAGATGCAATAAGGAATTCGGGAGACGGGAAAACTGAAAAAACGGCCTACAACGTCAATTCTATCGGAGATGAATATATTCTTTTGAATATGATGAATATCGGGATGGATTATACAAGAAGCTCAAAAGAGGTGAAAGGCGGAATGCTGGATATCTGGGAGAAAGAAAACAATAAAATGTATATCAAAGTTCTCTATTTGAGAAATTAACATAAAAATTTTAAAAAACAGCTTAGTGGAGTTATATTATTCATTTTCAGCTTTAATCGTTTTAGCATCAATATTTGCATATCTTAATTACAGATTTCTTAAACTCCCAAGTACAATTGGGATCATGGTGATTGCCATTGTGGTGTCTATCATACTGGTATTTTTCGGAGAAAACTTTCTTCCGAGAACATTCGGACATCTTAATAATCTAATGAACAGCATTGATTTCACAGAAGTTCTGATGGGGGCAATGCTTAATTTCCTTCTTTTTGCAGGAGGAATTCACATCAATATCAATGATTTAAAAGAACAGTTGCGTCCCGTTGTTATATTTTCTACGGCAGGAGTGGTGATTTCAACATTTATTGTTGGTTTCGGAATGTTTTACCTGTTGCCTTTGGTAGGATTGCAGATGCCGTTTATCTACTGTCTCGTTTTTGGAGCATTGATTTCTCCTACCGATCCTGTAGCAGTGTTAAGTGTATTAAAACAGGCGAATGTTTCCAAATCCTTAGAAACTAAAGTTGCGGGAGAATCCCTTTTTAATGATGGTATGGCGGTTGTGGTTTTTACCGTTGTGCTGCAATTGGCAGTCGGAAAAGAAGTCGATTTGGGGATTGAGAATATAGGGCTTTTACTGATGAAAGAAGCCGGAGGTGGGTTGCTCTTGGGTGTTTTACTGGGTTGGGTAACTTCCAGATTAATGAGGGAAGTTGATGATTATATTATTTCCGTTTTGGTGACGCTTTCTGTCGTAATGGGAGGTTATCTTATTGCCAGACAAATGCATATTTCAGGACCATTAACGATGGTTGCGGCAGGATTATTCATGGGGAATTTTAATGTGAAATTTAAAATGAAGTCTATAACGCAGGATTATCTGATCAAGTTTTGGGAGCTTATCGATGAAATTCTGAACGCGGTATTGTTCCTGTTTATTGGTTTTGAGCTCTTAATGATCAAAGATCTGAAACACTTTATGATTCCTGGATTGGTGGCTATTATCGTTGTTCTGATCGCAAGATTTATTTCTATTTGGGGGCCAACGAAATTTATGTCTTTAAGAACCCGGTTCAGTCCGCAAACGGTAAAAGTGTTGGTTTGGGGCGGAATTCGTGGGGGAGTTTCCATTGCTTTGGCGATGTCTATTCCTAAAAGTGAATACAGCGAAATTATTTTAAGTATTACTTATTGTGTCGTTGTTTTCTCTATTATTGTTCAGGGACTTACGATTGCAAAAGTGGCTAATCCGAAAAAGATAGAGTCTGAAGAAAAAGAACAGGAAAGTATTGCTTTAGATGAGTCTCATTAATATATTGTAAATAAGTGGGTAATATGCTAAAAGAAATAGAAGAAGCCCTTGCTGTTTTATCCATTCCGGAAAAAGCTGAATTTTTTCCAAAGTTCTTTAAAACCGGAAAAGGAGAGTATGGTGAAGGAGATCTTTTTTTAGGGGTGAAAGTTCCGGACCAGCGCTTGGTTGCAAAAGAATATTTTGCTAAAATTTCATTAGAGGATCTAAGTACCCTGCTTTCATCAAAATATCATGAGCATCGGCTGACTGCTTTATTTATGCTGATTTCTAAATTTGAAAAAACGAAAGATAAAGCGGTAAAAAAGGAAATCATTGAGTTTTACTTAAGCCATTTGAAGTATGTCAATAACTGGGATCTTGTTGATTCAAGCTGTTATAAAATTCTCGGCAGATATGCGTTTGAAAATCAGCAGGAAGAATTGTTAAGAAAACTAGCTGTTTCTGAAGAAATGTGGTACAAAAGAATTGCGGTGGTAGGAACGATGCATTATGTGAAAAAAGGAGCTTATGAGCTTACAAAAGAATTTGTAACGCTGAATTTAAAACATCCCCATGACCTGATGCATAAAGCAAATGGCTGGTTATTGAGGGAAATGGGACAGAAAAATGAACAGGAATTGCTCAGTTACCTGAATCAATATTATAAAGAAATGCCGAGAACCTGTCTTCGATACGCCATTGAAAAGCTGGATGAAGATTTGAGGCAGGATTATCTAAAAGGCAGAATCTGATGGATTGTTTCTTTTGGAAAACGCTAACTCATTATTTTCTACACCTGATTTTTCCGGGGATTATTGCTTTTGTTTTCTATCGGGAAAACTGGAAGAAGGTATATCTGATTCTTTTGGCTACGATGCTTGTAGATCTGGATCATTTATTTGCAGATCCTATTTTTGATCCGAACAGAGGCAGTATAGGCTTTCATTTTTTACATTCCTATTATGCAATTGCTGTGTATTTTCTAATGCTGTTTTTTAAAGGAAATATAAGAATTATAGGCATTGGTCTTCTTTTTCATATGCTGACTGATTTTCAGGATTTTCATTGCTGGTGTCATTAAAACTCCATTATATTTTTATTCCGGTATTTCAAAATCTGCTGTTTTTTTGTAATTTGTAGACACTTATGAAACTAAAAGAACTATTACATTATACCTATATTTTTCCCATTCTGGCAGTCGGGTATTATTTTTCCGGCTTACTGGGGCAAGGAGCTCTTTATGATGCGATTGGGGGGATTTTATTGATTGGCGCTGTTCTTTCAGCGGTTCATCATGCGGAAGTGGTAGCTCACAAAGTCGGAGAGCCTTTTGGAACCATTATCTTAGCACTTTGTATCACCATCATTGAAGTGGCCTTAATTATCTCATTAATGGTTGCCGGAGGAGACCAGGCTATTACCTTGGCAAGAGACACTGTTTTTGCTGCGGTAATGCTTATTCTGAATGGGATTTTAGGGATTTGTATATTAGTGGGAGGAGTGAAGTACTATGAGCAGTTTTTTGCCAGGACTTCGGCCACAACATATCTTGTAAGTATTGTTTCCATTCTTGTGCTTACCTTGGTGCTGCCTAATTTTACTTCAAGTGTTAATGGCCCTTTTTATAACAATGCCCAGCTTACTTTTGTTTCAGTGGCTTGTCTGGTTATTTATGGAGTATTCTTAATGGTACAAACCGTAAGACACAGGAGTTATTTTATCATTCCGGATGAACATCCTGAAGAACATTATATTCCGTCATTAGCTAAAACTTTGGTTAGCTTTGTATTTCTTGTGATCTGTTTGGCTATTGTGGTGATGATGGCGAAAGGTTTATCTTCATCCATTGAAAGTATGGTGCAGAGTTTAGGAGCTCCCAAATCTTTGGTAGGAGTCATTATTGCGGCTGTTGTTTTGCTTCCGGAAGGGGTTGCTGCGATCAGGGCTGCAAAAAGTAACCAGATTCAGTCAAGTTTAAACCTGGCTTTAGGCTCTGCATTGGCAAGTATTGGGTTAACAATTCCTGCGGTTTCGGTAGTTTGTATAATGTATGATATTCCTTTGGTGTTAGGATTAGATAAAAAAGATATCATTCTGCTTTCCTTATCGGTATTTATTGTAATGCTTTCCTTAAGCAGGGGAAAAACCAATATTCTCTACGGCACGGTTTTGCTGGTAAATCTTGCGGCTTATATTTTTACGGTAATAGTTCCTTAGTTTTATTAAAGTCTTCTTGCAAGTTCCATTTTAAAAGCCATCAGCTTAGCAATGTTTTGTGCCTTATAAATTGCTAAATCGGCATTTTCTCCCGCAAAATTTTCTTCAACAGTCTGTGTCCATAAGCTAAGCCATTGGTCAAAATGTTCCTGTTCCATAGCTTTGATCTCGTTGATGGGAAAGTGTGCTCCCATCGGATTTCCTTTATAGGTCATCTGTCCGAAAAGTATAGATTCCCAGAACGAATACATTTTAGGAAGATGCTTATCCCAGTCTACTTTTGCGATGTCTGTGAAAAATGATGCAATCTTCTCATCTTTAATCACTTTCGCATAAAAGGAATTGACAAGCTGTTCAATGTCTTTTCGGGTTTCCAATTTTTTCATAAGTCAAATTTAGTTTAAAATCAATTGAAAAATTCATTGGGGGAGTTGATAAATTTCATGAAAACAATATTTTATCTTTGCAGAATTGAAGAGGGTTTTTAACGCAGCTATCAGTAAACAAAATTAAATTTAAACAATGGCAAGAGGGTTCAGGCAAAAAATTCGCCAGAAAAATACGGAAAACAGTGGCTTTGGAAGCAATGCTTCCGGAAGGTTCATCAACAAAGACGGTTTTCCTAATGTAAAAAGGAGAGGAGTGAATGTTTTTAATAAGCTCAGCTGGTATCACACTATGCTGAATCTGTCATCGTTCCGTTTTTTATCTTATTTGGTGATTGCTTATGTTGTTGTAAATCTTTGTTTTGCATTCATTTATTATCTGATTGGAGTAGAGCACCTTACAGGAATTGATAAAAGCGATCCGCTAAACGAGTTTATTGATGTGTTTTTCTTCAGTTCTCAGACTTTTACTACTGTTGGATATGGAAGAATTGCTCCGGTAGGCTTTATGGCAAGTTTGGTAGCTACTTTTGAAGCTTTTTTAGGATTACTTACCTTTGCCATTGCAACAGGTTTATTTTATGGTAGATTTTCAAGACCTAGAGCATATTTGAGATTTTCAGACAATGCCGTTATTGCCCCTTTTCAGGATACGACCGCTTTGATGTTCAGGCTTGCTCCTTACAAGAATAATGCTTTATCGGATGCGGATGTAATTGTCTCAACGGCAATTGAAGTTATTGAAAATGGTGTTTCCAAAAGTAACTTTTACAGGTTGGAGATCCAGTTGAGCAAGATCAATACGTTGGCATTGAACTGGACGATTGTTCATAAAATTGATGAAAACTCACCATTTTATGGTTTTACAGAAGAAGACTTTAAAAATACGGACATTGAGATCATTATTCAGGTAAGAGCTTTTGATGAAGTATTTTCCAATACGGTGGTGCAAAGGACTTCTTATGTTTCGGAGGAAATTATTTTCGGAGCTAAATTTGTTCCAATGTATTCTCCAAGCAAAGATAACCTGTCAACGATTCTTGATCTGGATAAAATAAATGAATATCAAAAAACAGAGCTTCCTTCTGCAATAGAAGTACAACAATAATGAATTTGGATTTTTATAAAAAACAGGCAATACAAAAGCAGAAAGAACATAAAAAATTCTTAGACGGATTAAAGAAAAAACCGCCTAAAAATCTTGATTATATTGTTCAGGATACCCATGATGAAGTTTTTGAAAAAATAGACTGTTTACAATGTGCGAACTGCTGCAAAACAACCGGGCCTTTGTATACTGAAAAGGATATTGAACGTATTGCCAAACATCTTCGGATGAAAACCGCCGACTTTGAGGCTAAATTTTTGCGTGTGGATGAAGATAATGATAAAGTACTTCAGAATCTTCCCTGCTTTTTTCTGAATGATGATAATACCTGTTCTATTTATGAGGTAAGGCCAAAAGCGTGCAGGGAATATCCTCATACAGATCGTAAAAAGATCTACCAGATCAATAATCTGATGCTGAAAAATACCATTATTTGTCCCGCAGCCTATGAATTTGTGGAAAGCATGATGAAAAATATAAAGCAATAAATAAAAAAGCGTTGATTAATTCAACGCTTTCTCCTTTCACTTTTTACTTTTTTCCCATTTATAATCCCGGGAACAGGTTATATCAAAAAAGGCCGGGAATATTCCCAACCTTTATATTTTTTATACCACTCCTTGAGCTAACATTGCTTCTGCAACTTTCACGAATCCGGCGATATTGGCACCTTTTACGTAGTTTACATAGCCATCTTCCTCTTTTCCGTAGTCTCTACATGCTTTGTGGATTCCGATCATGATTTCTTTTAATCTTGCATCTACCTCCTCAGATGTCCAGTTGAGACGGATTGAGTTTTGAGTCATTTCAAGACCGGAAGTCGCAACACCACCAGCGTTAGAAGCTTTTCCTGGAGAGAACAATACTTTGTTGTCTAAGAAATAGTTGATAGCATCCAAAGTTGAAGGCATATTAGCTGCTTCAGTTACACAAACGCAACCGTTTCCTACCAATACTTTAGCATCTTCCAGATCCAGTTCGTTCTGAGTAGCAGAAGGGATAGCAACATCACACTTCACTTCCCAAGGACGTTTTCCGGCATGGAATTCTGCAGATGGGTATTTTTTAGCGTAATCTTCAGCTCTGTTATTTCCTGAAGATCTTAATTCTAATAAGTAATCGATTTTTTCTCCGTCGATACCATCTTTATCGTAAATATATCCGTCTGGTCCGGAAATCGTTACCACTTTTCCTCCTAGTTCAGATACTTTTTTGATAACTCCCCAAGCTACGTTTCCGAAACCTGAAACCGTTACGATCTTGTTTTTGAAATCCTGACCGATCGTTTTAAGCATTTGCTCAGCGAAGTAAACAACACCATATCCTGTAGCTTCAGGACGGATCAGTGAACCTCCGTAAGCCAGACCTTTTCCTGTAAGAACTCCTGTAAACTCGTTTCTGATTTTTTTATACTGTCCGAATAAATATCCGATTTCTCTGGCTCCAACACCGATGTCTCCTGCAGGAACGTCTGTTTCAGGACCGATATGCTTGCACATTTCCGTCATAAAAGCCTGGCAAAAACGCATTACTTCCATATCAGATTTCCCTTGTGGATCGAAGTCTGAACCTCCTTTACCACCACCCATTGGAAGAGTAGTTAAAGAGTTTTTAAATACCTGCTCAAAAGCTAAGAATTTAAGAACGGAAAGGTTTACAGTCGGGTGAAAACGGATTCCTCCTTTATATGGTCCAATCGCAGAGTTCATTTGAATTCTGAAACCTCTGTTTACCTGAATTTCACCTTTGTCATCAACCCATGGAACTCTGAAAATGATTATTCTCTCAGCTTCAGCCATTCTCTCTAGCAACTTCATCCCTGTATATTCCTTTTTGGTCATAATAAACGGAATTACAGTTACAGCGACTTCTTTTACAGCTTGTAAAAATTCTGGTTCATTAGGGTTTTTTGCTTCAATCTTAGCAATAAACTCTTGGATTTTCTGGTCAATATTATATTGTTCCATATATTAAGGTTGAATATTATTGCCAACAAATTTAATTTTTTTTTCAAGATTCACAATACCTTGATTGAAGATTGTTAAAAATTTAATAATAATGTGTCGAAATATTATTAAAATGATAATTTTTGTTTAAATTTTATTAAAAATTAAATGTTATGTCTGAAATAATGCAATATTAAGAAATCATTAAATCTTAAAGCGGTACAAATTGTCTCCCGGAAAGTGATTTTACCTTCCCTAAAAGCTCTAACTCCAAAATAGTTGTCAAAATTTTATGACCGGGCTGGTTTATTTTATCAGCCAAATCATCCAAAGAAATTTGCGGATGAGAAGTAATTGTTTTATAGATTAATTCTTGATTTTCAGAAAGTTGTATGGTTGTTTCTGTACTAGGAAATAATTCTTCTATTTTTTCTTTAGGAGGGTTAAAGCCTATTTGATTGATCAGATCCTGAATGGTAGATATGGCAGTTGCTTTATTCTGGAAAATAAGATGATTACATCCCTGGCTAAATTTGTCAGTAATTTTTCCGGGAAGAGCAAAAACATCTCTGTTGTAATTGTTGGCGAAAGTTGCTGTGCTAATAGAACCTCCTCCAAACGCAGTTTCTACAACAATTGTTGAAGGAGATATTCCTGCAATAATGCGGTTTCTCTGGATAAAATTTTCTCTGTCAGGTTTTCTTGATGAGTTGAATTCGGTAAAAAGGGCACCATTTTCCGATAAGATTCTATCAGAAAGGTTTCTATGGCTGGAAGGATATAAGGTATGAAAGCCATGAGCAAGAACTGCTACAGTAGGAATTTTTTGGCGGATGGATTCTGCATGAACTTCTTTATCGGTGCCTAATGCCAGTCCGCTTACAGAGATGAACTTGTGTTTTCTGGATTCTTCAAAAAAAGTCTCAATAAAGCTTTTTCCGTACAAAGTTATTTTTCGTGTACCCACAATACTTACAGGATGCAGGGCAGGATTAATTTTTCCTTTTTGATACAGTATTGCAGGAGCATCTTCACATTCTTTTAATAGAAAAGGAAGCTGATTAAGATGGCGGAGGTTGATTTGTATATTGTTGTTTTCACAAAAGGAAATTTCTTTTTCAGCGAATTTAAGATGTTTTATATTTCCAATGTCTGAAATTGTTTTTCTTCCGATTCCTGTTATTTTCTGAAGTTCTTTTGATGGAGCTTTCCATACATTTTCTGCACTGCCAAAAGCCCGGATCAGTTTTTGAAAATTAATATCACCGATATTAGAGCATTCTCTAAGGGCGATAGAAAAAAGATTTTCTTCCGTATCCATTTGTGTGTTATTTTATTCAAATGTAACGAAATATGAGCTATTTTTTTCTTAATTCTTCTAAATGTTCCCAGATATCATCATTTTTTTTGTAGGGTAAATCTAAAAAATCTTCAGGATGGTTTTCTTTATACTCCTGCCAAAGCTTATCATCTTTTTCGTTGTAATAGTTAGGAAATTCCCAGATGTATTTCTTTTTTTTGTCACCCACTTGTTTGAATGTGTAGGCAAGTATCACTCCTACAATGGCACCGGAAAGATGCGCCTGCCACGAAATTTTACTGGGTTCCTCAAGATTGTAAAATAATTCTTCAGGTACCATTCCCCAAATTAAGCTTCCGTAGTAAAGAACCACAAGAAGAGAAATGGTTAATAATTTCATGTTCCACTTAAATACACCACTGAAAAACAGAAAAAAAGCTAAAACATAAACAACGCCGCTGGCTCCGATTGTACAGGTGTACATATAATCTCCGGTTAGGATATCAATAGGGGGCAAAATCCATAGAAGCAAGCCCGTAGAAATCCAACCTAAAATAAATACTTTATTAGCTACTAAAGGATAAAACTGATATAACAGGAACATTAAGATAGCAATAGGAATAGAGTTTCCTACGATATGATCAATATTTCCATGAAGTAGAGGAGAGGTTATAATTCCGACAAGTCCTTCCGGAAGAAGCGGAATGATGGCTCCGGTACAATTGGAAAAAAAGCCCATAGTTTGTAAAAGAAAGCCTAACCACATTGCGGATAGCATGAGTAGGGGATTTATAATTGCTTTTTTGTGGATGATATTCTTTAACATACTATATGACTCTCAAATAAAAAGCCATTAATAAATTTCGGAAATTTTGTCGAAAAATTTTATTTATGTCCTTTTATTTTGACAAAAGAGACTCGTTTTTTATTTTTATAAAAATTTTGTCATTTATTTATTAAAAAAAATCAATAAGTAGAAGAGTGTGCTGAATATTAAGGTCTTTCTTTTGCTATTGTAATGCAGATAGAAATGTTGTATTTATTATGAGAAAGGTTTTGTCCGGAATTTCTGTTTTAATGGGAGCTTTAATTGCAGCGCAGGAAATAAAAGATGTAAAAGAAGAATTACCGGCTTTGGATACGGTAAAAGTATGGTCGGTTCAAGGGCAGAATACATTAATGCTGAATCAGGCTGCTTTTTCAAACTGGGTAGGTGGAGGAGCCAATAATGTAGGCTGGTTAGCAGGAGCAAATTATAATATTACCTATGAAAAAGATAAAGTGCTATGGGAGAATATTATTATTTTAGGATTCGGACAAAATAACACAAAAGGAATAGGCACAAGAAAAACACAGGATGTCGTGAATATTTCTACCAATTTTGGAAAAGGATTTGCGGAACACTGGTATTTTTCGGGAGGAGCAAGTTTGCAGACTCAATTTGCTTCTGGGTATGAAGATGGGAATAATCCGGCGGCTGCCAAAATTTCAAGTTTTATGGCTCCGGGATATATAAACTTAGGGGCAGGTATTACGTACAGACCTAATGATGATCTTACCGTAACACTTCGTCCTACCAATGCCAGATGGACCTTCGTTTTGGATCCTGACCTTCAGTATGCAGGTACTTATGGTTTGAAAAATGATGGGGATTCATGTTTGTTTCAGTTTGGTTTTTTGGGTTCAGCGATTTACAAACTGAAAGTTATGGAGAATGTTAATTTGGTAAGTACAGGCTCTGTCTTTTCAAACTATCTGGATCATCCGACAAGGCTTGTTCTTTCTTATAACGGTGTGCTGAGTATGAAAATTAATAAATATATCTCTGCGAATATCACATTGGATTTGCTGTATGATCATAATCAAATTCAAAAGACACAGCTAAAGCAAACTCTGGGTATTGGTTTTGCCTATACTATTGAAAAGGGAAAAAAGCGATCGGATAAAAAAGATAATCGTTCTTGGAGAAGTAATTAAATATAAAATAAAAAAACCTGTCATAAAGACAGGTTTTATATTTTGCATATAAGGAATTCTTATTCTGCTGCAGTTTCTTCTGCTGCCGGAGCTGCTCCCTCTTCTGCTACAACTTCTTCTTCATCTTCATCATCCATAGCTGCTGCACCACCTTTCATTGCATTTCTAGACATCTTAACAGCTACAACAACTGCGTTGTCAGGGTGCATGAAAGAATATCCTTCAGGCTTAAGACCTCCTACATAGATTTTGTTACCGATTCTTAAAGGAGTAACATCTACAACTACCTCATCAGGTAAGTTTGCAGGGATCGCTTTTACTTTTAATTTTCTGAAAGACTGACGTAGAACACCACCAGCTACAACACCTTTTGAACGACCAGTAATTCTTACCGGAACCTCCATAATTACCGGCTTGTCATCAGCTAATTGGTAGAAGTCAGCGTGAAGAATTCTGTCAGTAATTGGGTGGAACTGAATATCCTGAAGAACTGCAGGGATTACCTGTCCGTCAACTTCAATAGATACCGTGTGTGCTTCAGGAGTGTAAACTAAACCTTTGAAAGCTTTCTCTTCAGCAGAGAAGTTTAAAGGAGCTGTTCCTCCATAAACAACACAAGGAACTAATTCAGCATCACGTAAAGCTTTTGTAGACTTTTTGCCCACGCTTTCTCTTTTTGTACCTTGAATTGTAATAGATTTCATTTATAAAAATTTAAAAAATTGTTTCTTTTTTTTAATTTGCAATTGCTTGATTGTTAATTAAATAACAAACTTGCTGCTGATAGATTGGTGCTCATGAACCATCTTCATAACGTCTGCAAATAATGGGGCGCAAGATAGCACTTTTATTTTGGATGACAAATTATTTTTTACAGGAATTGAGTCAGTTACAATAACTTCCAACAATTTTGAGTTTTCAATATTCTCGTAAGCCTTTCCTGAAAGCACTCCGTGAGTTGCCATTGCTCTTACAGATTTTGCTCCTTTTTCGATAAGGATATCTGCAGCTTTGCAAAGTGTTCCTGCAGTATCGATCATATCGTCGATAAGGATAACATTCTTTCCTTCCACATCTCCGATAAGGAACATTTCTTCTACAACATTTGCCTTCTTTCTTTCTTTGTAGGCAATTACTACTTCAGCACCTAAATGTCCGGCGTAGTTTTTAGCTCTTTTTGCACCTCCCATATCCGGAGAAGCAATCGTAAGATTTTCTAAATTCAGGTCTCTGATATAATCTACGAAAATTGTAGAAGCATATAAGTGATCTACCGGAATTTCGAAGAACCCTTGAATCTGATCTGCATGAAGATCCATCGTCATTACTCTCGTTGCTCCTGCAGCGGTTAAAAGATTGGCAACCAATTTGGCACCGATAGGAGCTCTTGGTTTGTCTTTTCTGTCCTGTCTTGCAAGCCCGAAGTAAGGAAGTACTACTGTAATGCTCTTGGCAGAGGCTCTTTTCGCGGCATCAATCATCAAAAGAAGTTCTAAAAGATTGTCTGCTGGAGGGAATGTAGATCCGATTAAGAAAACTCTTCCTCCTCTTACGGATTCGTCCAAAACAGGTTCGAATTCTCCGTCGCTGAACTCCTGAAAGTTGATTTTTCCTAATTCCTGCCCATAATGTTGGGCAATTTTTTCTGCCAAGTCCTTGCTTGTCCTTGTACAAAATAGATAACTTAACTGATCGGCCATTTTTACTTTTTAAAGATTTTGCAAATTTAAAAAAAAACCACAAGATTTACTCCTGTGGTTTCTAAGTTTTTATTTTACCAATTATTATGGGAATTTTACTCCCGAATATTTGTTAGGATCTACCTGTGGAAGAGTAGATTTATACTTGGCATTAATAGCTTTAATAAATTCATTCGCAACAACGGCGTATCCTCTACCTGTAAGGTGAACTCCGTCTAATGAGAAGGTTCCTCCGGTTACAAAGGTTGCAGTATATCTAACTCCGTTCCAAACGATTCCAGATTTAGAATTTAATTCTATCATTTTTGCATTCATGTCAACAAATGCTAAGTTTTTGGAATCTGCCACACTTTTTATAGTAGCGTTAAATGCTGCAGTAGCTGTTAAAACTTCTTCAACTTCGCCATTCACACCGTTAAACTTACCTCTTAATACATGCTTATCTTCTAAAGGATAAGTAGTCCCATATTTATCAAAAGGCGCAATAGCTAATGGAGAACTTGGAGTAGTTCCTAAAACAGAGCTTGTAGTAAGAGGGATTAAGTCTTGATCAGTGCTATGTCTTGCCTGGCCGTATAATTGTCCCATTAGACC
Source organism: Chryseobacterium sp. Y16C (assembly GCF_022488405.1). NCBI lineage: Bacteria > Pseudomonadati > Bacteroidota > Flavobacteriia > Flavobacteriales > Weeksellaceae > Chryseobacterium > Chryseobacterium sp. Y16C. Next base: position 3,041,996 of record NZ_CP092711.1, on the reverse strand, counting down.
GGCTTGTTGGACGGGAACTCCTGCAGATACCAATGCTGTAGTTATTTGTGCCGATAAGTTTGTTAAAGACTCGTCTTTTAATAGAACAAGATTACCTTGAGTTTTTGATAATAACTGGATTCTGCTTCCTTGTCCTAATGCTGTTAAAATTTGTTTTAATGGCCCAAAAACCTGTGTGTTAAGGGCATCTATATTTGCGTTTTGATTAGATGGGCTTCCCGTTGGTGCAGTATTGAATTTTTCAGGAGGGATTGGATTATACGGTACTCTGGTAAAAAACGGAATTGAAGTTACATTTGGTATATTGGCTACAATTCCCTTCCTTGTAGTTCCATTTGGAAATAATGTACTTACTAATGCGGTATAGGTAGAATTGAAGCCTACTCCCACAGCTCCATCCACGGGTGTTATTGGATTGCTCCCGTCACCTCCGCTGGTTGCATATCCCAAAACATCATTATTTCCGATCCACAATGATAAAAAGGTTGGATTTTGGGCTAAGGCATCAGCAACAACTGAAGTGGAGGAGGAAGATGCAAATCTAACAAAATAAGGATTCGCTGTTGCAGGCAGTCCTGCCGGGTTTCCATATCCCGGTGCCAATAAATGTGCAACTTTAGCTCCCGGCACACCCATATTCTGATATGGTCCAGCGCTATATATATTTGCTAAAGTAGTAGTTCCTGTTCCTGGAGCATCAACTGGTGCCAATGAGCCGGCAACTACTGCAAGTATTTTTTTATTGGGTATACCAGCAGACGGAATTCCTCCGAGATTATCGGCCATTAGAGGCTGTTTGAATTCACCACCTCCGGCTAATTTCATTTGTTGAGCAATCATGGAAGGATAAGATTCATTTTGTCCGTCAATATACAAAGCATTATCTCTATATCCTGATGTTAATGAATTTCCCAAAGAAACATATTTAGAGAAATTCGCTTCTCCGGCTGTTACAGGAATATCCTTTACATCTGTATCAAAATCATCTTCGCAGCTTGTTGTGAAAAGAAGTGCGGAAATAGCGAATGTTGAAATTATAATTTTTTTCATAGTCTTTCAATTAAAAAGGGTTGTAAGATAAACCTAGACCTAAATAGAATGCGGTTGCTTTTGCCTGTCCGTAGAAGCCAAGATTAGCATTGTTTACATTTCTTGACTGTGGCATTGCATAGCCTCCAGCAACATCAACTCCAAATTGTTTTAATTTGAATCCAACCCCACCTGTCACAACATAAGTGTTGAATGATGGTGTTTCCGGAATGAAGTGGTCATCAGAATAAGGAGATTCATCATAATATGCACCCAAACGACCGTAGATCATATTCGTGAAAGCGTACTGAGTTCCCAGTCTGAACGTTTTGGAATTTCTAAAGTTTTTAGGAGAAACCGAAACAGTTGGGTCAGCCTGATTTCCGATTGGAGCTGTTGCAAAATCCAATGTCAGCTGGCTGTATCTTTCCCATCCGTGGTAATTGAAATCTGCGGAAACTAGCCATTTCGGAGTGATCTTATAAGTTAAACCGATTGTGTATTCCTCTACTAAAGGTAAGGTTGCTGTAAAGCCATCTGTTCTTTTTGCAGCATCCAGTCCTAGTAAAGGATAGATAGAAGCTGATGGGAAGTCAAAGGTTGCTGTTCCGTGTTTTGCTTTCATATCAACTGGGGAACGGTAGGCGATACTTACATCAAGATTTGGATCAGGTCTGAAGTAGAACCCGAATCCGAAACCGTGTCCGGTTGCTTTTTTATCCTTAATATTAATTTGCCCGCCAAATTGTGTAATGGCTTTATCCCAGTCTACTTGTCCTCTTGCATAAATGTAGCTTGCTCCAAAAGCTAGCCAGTCATTGAATTTATATGAAACCATTGGTTGAAAATAAAAGCTCTTCAGTTCAAGTTTTTGAACCATTTCTTTTCCTTCCCAGTCATTTGGCCATTCTATAGTACTTCCAAAAGGAGTTGTGAAACTAAAACCTACGGACAGTTTTTCTATTGGTTTGTAAGTGATAGCAGCATAAAGAGGGGTTCCCATTGGGTTGTCCGTTTGCGTGCTTTGTAATGTATTCAGATTTTGAAAAGTCACTTTGTTGCTTGCTCCAAATCCTCCGGCAACTATACTTAGTTTTGAGGGAATGAAAGACATTCCTGCAGGGTTGAAAAATGCAACACTTGCATCTTCAGCATGAGCACTGGTGTGTGCCATGGCCAATTGTTTTACCCCCTGCAAAGAAACTCTAAATCCCCCTGCATAGGATAGAACGCCTGCCAATAAAGCGGTTGATACTAATATTTTTTTCATAGACTATTATTATATAACCCAAATATAAAATTATTTTACTTACGTCTGTTAATATTTCTTAATTATTTAAACAATATGCCAAAAGAAAACTATGTTTAAAATAATATGTGCCGCTTAACGATATGTAATCTTTTGCTTTCTAGTGTTTTGTGAACGGTTTTATTCTTTAGATTGAATTGAGTTTAAAATTAAACAAATACTGATTTTAATATTTACTATTTTTAGAATCGGATAAAAATAAAAATCTATAAATTTGCAAGAATAAATAATTGTTATATGAGTTGTGGATGTAAAACATCCGGCGATTCTGCGCATTCGTGTGGTCCTAAAAAAACCGCGAATGGTTGTGAAAATGTAAATACCTGTGGTAATAGTTATAAATTAAGTGTTTTCGATTGGTTATCTAATATACAGAACCCGGCATCTAATAGGTGTGATTTTGTTGAAGTTAGATTTAAAAATGATAGAAAATCGTTTTATAAAAATGTAAATAATATCCCTTTACATATAGGTAGTGTAGTCACAGTAGAATCTAGTCCCGGACACGATATAGGTGTGGTAAGCCTCACCGGAGAATTGGTTAAGATTCAGATGAAAAAGAAAAAAGTTTCTGAAGAATCTGCACTTAAAATATACAGACAGTCAAATCAAAAAGATATTGAAGTTTGGCAGGAAGTAAGAAAAAAAGAAGACAGCGTAAAGATAGAAGCAAGAAAGATTGCTCAAAGGCTGGGACTTGAAATGAAAGTTACAGATGTTGAGTATCAGGGAGATGCTTCAAAGGTTACGTTCTATTATACAGCAGATAATAGAGTCGATTTTAGGCAGTTGATTAAAGATTATGCAGGGGCTTTCAGAACTAAAATTGACATGAAGCAGATTGGCTTCAGACAGGAAGCTGCAAAAGTGGGTGGGATTGGTTCGTGTGGGAGAGAACTGTGTTGTTCGACCTGGCTTACTGATTTCAGATCGGTAAATACAAACGTTGCCAGATATCAGCAGCTTAGTATTAATCCTCAAAAGTTGGCAGGGCAATGCGGAAAGCTGAAATGTTGTCTTAACTATGAATTAGACAGCTATCTTGATACACTAAGTAATTTCCCGTCGTCATCTACTACATTAGATACAGAGAAAGGAAGAGCGTTTTGTATTAAAATTGACGTTTTCAAAAAGAAAATGTGGTTTGCCTACGTTGAAAATTCTATTGCCTGGTATGATTTTGATATTGATCTAGTAAAAAAATTAATCTCTAAAAATAAAAGAGGCGAAAAAACATTGCCGCTTGAAGATCTGAAACAGCCTGAAACCTCATTAAAAAGTATTGATTTGATTCAGGAAAATAATGTAGATCGATTCGAGAAGAAAAATAAGGGGAACAACAGGCATAAAAATCAGAACCGATCAAACGCTAACAATCAAAACAATCAAAATCAGCAAGGCCAAGGTCAGAAAAGACCGAATAATAAGCCTGAAAGACAAGATCGTGATCGTTCTGAAAAATCTGAAAGACAGCAGAATTCTAATGCAAACAATCAGCCAAGACAGCCGAAAAGTCAGCAGCCAAAACCTCAGTTGGAAAAAGTAGCAGCACCAAATTCTGATGCAGAGAAAAAGCCGAACCCGAATAAGAAAAAATTCAAAAAGAAATTTCCTCCCAAAAAAGATAACAATGCGTAAAATTTTAGGATTATTAGCTTTTATTTTTCTGTTGAGTTGTAATTCTTCGGGAGAAGATGTTATCATGAATTCTGTTAATAATAAATGGGGTAAAAAGCAGGAGCAGAAATTTAATCTGGAAATTTCAGATCCGCAAAATCCTAAAAATATTATTTTTGTGGTGAGGAATAATAATGAGTATCCATACAGTAATATCAGATTTATTGTGAATTTTACCAACCTTCAAAACAAGAAAAAAGACGTGGATACGTTGAATTATGTACTGGCAAAACCCAATGGAGAATGGCTTGGTACAGGTTTTGGTGATACGAAGGAAATCTTTTTCCAATATAAACTGAACTATAAGTTTCCGGAAAAAGGGAAATATGAAATTGGAGTAATTCAGGCTATGAGAAATGATAATCTCCCTGGAATAGAGGATCTTGGAGTGAAAATAGAAACGGCTAAACCGTAATCATACATGGAAGAAAATAAACAAAACAATGGAAGTAAAGGAAAAACATTTCCTCTTCCACCTAAAAAAAAGAAAGACACTGCTTGGAAAAAGTGGGTGAAAGTAATCTGGATAGGATTAGTTGTCGTTGTTTTAGGAATTTCAGGACTTTTCTTTGCTGTATCTCAAGGGTTTTTGGGAGAAATGCCGGATGTAAAGGAGCTTGAAAATCCTAACATATATGTAGCATCTGAAATTATTTCTTCAGACGGAGTTGTTTTAGGTAAATTTGAAAAAGAAAAAACGCAGCCGGTTTTTTATAAAGATCTCCCTCCGTTTTTGGTGTATGCATTACAGGCAAAAGAGGATGAGCGTTTTAAAGAACACTCCGGAATTGATTTAAAATCTATTTTAAGAGCTATAAGATATGGTGGTGACAGAGGTGGAGGTTCTACAATTACTCAACAGTTGGCCAAACTTCTATTTACAAAAGAACCTTCTAGAAACCCTATACTAAGAGCTGTTCAAAAGCTGAAAGAGTGGGTAGTTGCAGTAAGCTTGGAGAAAAGATATACTAAAGAAGAGATTGTAACGCTGTATTTCAATAAGTTTGACTTTTTATATAATGCCAATGGAATTGAAATGGCTTCAAAAGTTTATTTTAATAAAAAAACTTCTGAACTTACACTTCCGGAAGCTGCTGTTTTCGTTGCGATGCTAGAAGCGCCAAAGGCAAATAACCCAATGAAAAATCCTGAAAGAGCAAAGAGAAGAAGAGATGTGGTACTTTCTCAGATGCTGGAAACAGGTTATATTGATAAAGAAACTTATGATAAAGCGATAGAGACTCCTATTACCGTAGATTTCCATCCTATCAAAGATATTACGGAAGGTTATTCTGCCTACTACAAACATTATCTTAGAAAAGAAATCAATCAGTATCTTGACGATTATGAAAAAGAGACCGGCAAAAAGTTAAATCTTTACAGAGATGGTCTTAAAATATATGTGACGCTTGATTCTAAGATGCAGAAATATGCGGAAGAATCAATTAAAGAACACTTAACGGATCTTCAGAAGAGATTTGATGCTGAACAAAGAGGAAGAAAAGACAGGCCTTTCTATTATCTTAATAGTACGCAGATTAATGATTTGATGGTTCAGGCGATGAAAAGAACGGGAAGATATAAACTGCTGAAAGCAGATGGTCTTTCAGATGAGGCCATTATAGCAGAATTTAAAAAACCTGTTAAAACATCCCGTTTTACCTGGGCTGGGGAAGAAGAAGTAGAAATGTCCCCTTGGGATTCTATTAAATGGCACAAACAGATTGCTCAGGCAGGTTTGATGTCTGTGGTTCCTGGAACCGGAGAAATTAAAGCATGGGTAGGAGGTATTGATTGGCAACATTTCCAGTATGACCATATTAAACAAGGTAAAAGACAGGTAGGGTCTACATTTAAGCCTTTCGTATATGCAACTGCAATCATGAAATTAGGCTTAACACCATGTTCTACGATCTCTAATGCAAGTTTCAACAAAGGAAGCTATCATGTTCCTGGGAGAGGAGGAATGCTTACATTGAAAGATGCTTTGGCGCATTCTCAAAACCCGGTTGCACTACGTTTGGCTGAAATGACAGGAACACAAAGTGTAATACAAACAGCAAGAGATTTAGGGGTTACTGAAGAAATCTCAACCAGCTTACCAATGGCATTAGGAGCTTCGGATATTACCATTTACGAAATGGTAGGGGCATACAGTACTTTTGCGAATTACGGAAATTACAACAAACCGGAAATGATCTGGAGAATAGAAGATGCAAACGGTAGAGTAATCAAAGAAGTGAATGTAGAACCAAAAGAAGTAATGAATCCTTTATATGCCTATACAATGATCGAATTGATGAAAGGAGTCGCGCAGTATGGTACTGCTTCCGGAGAGCTTGGCAGAAAAGGAATTTCAAAGGATGTTGAAATTGCAGGAAAAACAGGAACAACCCAGAATAACTCCGATGGTTGGTTTATGGGGATTACTCCGAAACTGGCAACAGGAGCTTGGGTAGGATGGGAAGACAGAGCAACTCACTTCTTTGGAACAGGAGAAGGGCAGGGGGCAAAAATGGCACTACCTATTTGGGCGATCTATATGAAGAAAGTATGGGCGGATAAGAGTTTAGGAATTTCTCCTCAAGATAAATTTGTAAAACCTTCAGAATGGAAAGACGGATGCTCTAACCTTAAAGGATTAGGAAGTGGATACGGTGATGACGGCGGACTGCAAACCCTGGATGAAATCAAGAATCCGAAACCTGCGGAGCCTTCTACGAAAAAGAATCCTGAAAAGAAAGATGAAAATGTAAATGAAAATCTCAATAAAGGAGAAGAAATTGATTTTAATAATAAATAGATAATTTAGATAAAGCCTTCCGGAAATGGGAGGCTTTTTTGTAATCAAATTAATACCTTTGATGTATGAATCTTACCAATATAAAACAGCCGTTTACAGAGATTTTTCCAGGAGATTTTTCAGGAAATCCGATGCAGAGAATGACACCTAAAGTGTTGTTCTCAACAGTTGTGCCTGTAGAATTTAAAAGTCCTAAACTTATTATTTTTAATGAAAAACTATCTGAAGAAATAGGATTGGGAAGATACGAGGAAAAAGATCTCGGCTTTTTGGTGGGAAATCATTTACCAGATAATATTAAACCCTACTCAACGGCTTATGCTGGACACCAGTTTGGAAACTGGGCAGGACAGCTGGGAGATGGCAGAGCAATTTATGCGGGAGAAATTGAAAGTCCGTCCGGAAAAAAAACTGAAATACAATGGAAAGGTGCCGGTGCAACACCTTATTCCAGACATGCAGACGGAAGAGCAGTACTCAGATCCTCTGTTCGTGAATATCTGATGAGTGAAGCAATGTATCATTTGGGTGTTCCTACAACAAGAGCGCTAAGTTTGAGCCTTACAGGGGAAAATGTGGTAAGAGATATCTTATATAGTGGAAATCCTCAAGAAGAAAAAGGAGCGGTAGTTATAAGAACCGCAGAAAGTTTTTTAAGGTTTGGGCATTTCGAATTATTATCTGCTCAGCAGGAATATAAAACATTGCAGGATCTTCTGGATTTTACCATAAAAAATTATTTCCCTGAAATTCAGTCTGAAGAAAATCAAAAATATAAAGACTTTTTTGAAAATGTAGCGGAAAGAACTGCAGACCTTATGGTAGAATGGTTTAGAGTTGGTTTCGTACATGGAGTAATGAATACGGATAATATGTCGGTTCTTGGTCTTACGATAGACTATGGACCATTTTCAATGATGGATGAATATGATCTGAATTTCACTTCCAATACCACAGATCTTCCGGGAAGAAGATATGCTTTTGGAAAGCAGGGGCAGATTGCTCAATGGAATCTTTGGCAGCTGGCCAATGCGCTCCATCCCATTATAAAAGATGAAAAATTTTTAGAAGATACCCTGAATAAATTCGGGGATTACTTTTGGAAGGGACACGACAATATGTTGTGTGATAAATTTGGATTTGATGAATTAAGGGTAAATGATGAAGAGTTTTTTATCAATTGGCAGGGTTTGATGCAGGAATTTCAGCTTGATTATACACTTTTCTTTAATCTCTTGGAAAGGGTAGGAGATTATGACCTGAACGATGAATTTGAAAAAATCTCATATACTGTATTAGGCGATAAAGCTTTTTCAAAAATTAAAAATTTCATCAACCAATATGAATTGAGAATTCAAAAAAATAAAATTTCAAGAGAAGAGTCTTTAGCATTAATGCAAAAAAACAATCCTAAATTCATTTTGAGAAATTACCTTCTCTACGAATGTATTGAAGAAATTGAAAAAGGTGAAACTGCTTTGCTTGAAAAATTAATCATAGCATTGGAAAATCCTTATGAGGAAAAATTCCCCGAATTTTCAGCGAAAAGACCAACAAAATATGATGATGTGTCGGGTTGTTCTATGTTGTCCTGTAGTTCTTAGATTGAATAATATTTATTTTTTTTGATTTAATATTAAAAATTGTTTAATGTTTTCTTTTTTTTGTTATTTTTATATAAAAAATATCATGAAAAGAATTTTACTTTCTGTTTTTATGCTTATTACTGGTTCGTCAGTGTTTGCTCAGTATTGGTCAGTACAAAATACAGCATTTACTACTGCATCTAGGGGGATTTCAGGCTTGGAAGTATATGATGCTAATACTGTTTGGGCTTTTGCATATGATGGAGCAACATCTACAAACAATGTTCAGGAGTTTACCAAAACATCTAATGGAGGAACTACATGGACCTCCGGAGCTATTAATATTGGAGATCCGGATTTAAGAATCACTAATATTTCCGGAGTTAGCTCTACAACAGCTTGGGTAGGTGCGTTTGATGACCTCATTGGTTTAGGTGGTGTTTGGAAAACAACAGATGCAGGAGTGACATGGACACAACAAAAAGCATTGACAACACCTAATCAATCTTGGACAAATTTTGTTCATTTTTTTGATGCAAATAATGGTATTGTTGGTGGTGATCCTGAAGGTGGAGAGTTTGAGCTTTATACAACATCTAATGGAGGAAGTACTTGGACAAGGGTTGCTGGGGCCAATATTCCCAATCCATTAGCAGGTGAATATGGATATAATTCAGGATACTATGCAAATGGAAATAATATTTTTTTCTATACAGGAAAAGGAAGAATTTTTAAATCTACAGATAAAGGCTTAACATGGGCTGTTGTATTTACTGGCTCAACATATGGACTTACTGATTTTGGTGGAGCAACTATAGGTGGAGATATGGCTTGGAGCGATGCAAATAAAGGAATTGTTTTTAAAAAAACATATAATACAGCTTCTCCTCCTGTTCAAACTGGTTTAGCGATCTATGGGACTACAGACGGAGGAACAACTTGGAATTCTATAACTTTTACGGGTATTACTGCTGCAAACGGTATTAATGATGTTACTTATGTTCCGGGGACGAGTATATTGGTAGCAACAAGTTCTGCAGGTGGATCATGGAAAAGTGTAGATAATGGTGTTACATGGACATCTATTGATACAGGAGTTCAGCATTTGAATGTTAGATGCTCTGATTCCAATACTTGCTATTCTGGAGGATTCAATACGTCCTCTACAGTAGGAGGTATGTTTAAATCAACTCAGAATTTAGGTGTATCAGATGTTATAAATAAAAAAAATAAAGCATTATTAATTTATCCTAATCCAACAAAAGGAGAAGTAAGCGTTAAGGCTGATAAAAAAATAATAACTTCTAACGTGATTGATATTACAGGGAAATCAGTATTAAAAGCTGAATCAGAAAAAGTAAATTTATCCTCACTTCCTGCGGGAACCTATTTTTTACAAATTGATTTTACCGACGGCACTTCTACTTCAGAAAAAGTAATTAAAGAATAAATGATCTCATAAAAGTTTTAAACTCACCAATTATGGTGAGTTTTTTTATTTTTGCAAAAATTTTAACAGTGTCCATACAATCAAAACTTTATAGTTTTTTTAAAATAGTTTTTCCTTCCACTTTTACAGAACTGGGTATTTTCCTTTTCTTTCTTTGTGTCTATGGGATTTTAGGATCTTATATAGCGCTGAATTATACCATTATTTTTGATGATAGAATTCCCTGGGATGCCTATTTTAGTTTTGACAACCGATCTATCGTGATGACAGGAGGAAGCTTTGAGCGTCACCCATTGTCTTATTATTTTTTTAATTGGTTGCGTGAACTGGCTTTTCTTTTTTCGGAGGGAAAGAAAGATGGTACTTTCAGATTGGTTTTAGCCTGGATGAGCAATCTGATGGTGAGTTTGAGCATTGTTCAGGTTTTCAAATATTTGAAGAATATCATTCAGCTGCCTTTGATAATTAGTCTTGTATTGGTTGCTTTCTTTTCTGTATTTTCTACAGCTATTATGCTCTCTTTTACTCCTGAAAATTTTACCTATACACTGTTTTTATTAATGCTTTTCAATTATTATGCAGCGACAAGGCTTAAAAATGAAAAAAAAATCTCTCCATTGGCATTGGTTGCGGCAGGTGTTACTATTGGAGGGCTTACCATCACGAATCTGGTAAAGGTTTTTATTCCTGTATTTTTCGAAAAGAATTTATTTAAAAGCTGGAAAAAACTTCTTGATGCTTTTATAAGAGGTTTAGTAACAGTGATTTGTTTTGTTTTACTTTATCTAAACAGAATTGAATTTAAATATGAAAATATTTTTTCCAAAACCAGCAGTCAGTATGAGAAGTTTTCGAATGCTGAGCCTGCTTCAGTTTGGGATATGATCGTTTCTTTCTTTTTTGGGGGTAATATGCTTTTTCCGGGCTTTATCATCAGAGATAAGCATAATATGAAAGGTTTTCATTATAAAGGCTTGTTTATGGATGTGTATTCATCCCCGATATCCTATTTATTTGTCTTTATTGTTTTGGGACTTCTGGTGTGGAGTTATTGTAAAAATTTTAAAAATAAATTTGTTCAGATTATTGTAATTTCCTTCGTTATAGACATTATCATACACTGCTTTATGAGATTTGGACTCCATACTTCCTATATCTATGGAGGTCATTTTGTTTTTGTGTATGTTCTGTTGCTGGGATGGCTTTTCTACGCCTACAAATCCTCTCCGAAAATGATGTCATTGCTTACGGCAATTATAAGCGTACTGCTGGTTTATCTCGGGTATAATAACTATTTAAGAATGGAAGAATTTTTTGACTTTCTGAATCAATTTTATCAATAAAAAAAGCTGAGAAATTTCTCAGCTTTTATGTTTTCATGTACTTAATTATTTAGCTTCTGCACAGAAAATTCTGTATTGTACAGCAACGGCAGATTTGAAATATTCTTTTATTTTAGAAAGATCGGAAGCGGCACTTTGCTTACTGAAATAACTTCCGGCTAAAATTTTATAATTAGGTCGTAAAGAAGCGTCTGTTTCCACTTTTAAATTCGGAAATCTCTTTCTGAAATAAGTTTTGATTTCGTTGGCTTCATCATTACTTTTTACGGTAGTGATTTGTATTTTGTACCCTAAAATTCTAGGGTTCTTTCTGCAGATTTCAGCATTCGTAAGTTCCCTGTTTGGAACCAGAATTTTTGTTGGTCTTGATGGGGTATCATCATCTATAACGTTAGAAGATTTACCGTAAGAAACCTTAGAACATTTATCTTCCAGGTTCGTCAATGCATCATTCACTCTGGGATCCATACTCATAATAAGCTCTGTACCGGATAAAGTATCTTTTTTTACAACCTGTTGTGCATCAATATTATAAAAACTAAGCAGGGATAATATCGAAAATAATTTTATCAAATTTTTCATTTAAAAGTTGTTTCAGCAAATTTATACAAATAAAAAATTATACCAAACTGAGTTATTTAGAATCAATACAAATTAAACTGAAATGATATTTTCCCCTTTCTATATGCCGTTAAATTTCTGTTAAATATATTATTTTTGCGGAATTGATTGAATGTTCAATATTTTACTAACATAAGATAATTTAAATGATTAGTTGGAGAAAGCATTATAAACAAACGTTGGTTGCAATAGGCTTATTGTTATCAACCAGTGCTTCAATTTACGGGCAAGACGGCGATCCTAAAAACGGAGAGAAACTTTTCAAAGCGAATTGTACTGCATGTCACGCGCTAGACAAACAAGTTGTAGGTCCACCTTTGAAAGGAGTGGTAGAACGAGTTAAGACAGAAGGCGGCAAAGATACAGAGTGGCTTCACAAGTGGATCAAAAACAACAAGGAAGTCAGAGAATCTGGCGATAAATACGCCAATGAGATTTTTGAAAAATTTAATAAGACTGAGATGCAGCTCTTTCCAAATCTTTCTGATAAGGATATTGACGACATCTTAGCATACACAACTAATCCTCCGGCTCCAGAGCCTGTCGCTGATAAAAAAACAGCAACACAGGGTACTGAAGCAACAGCAGCTCCGGCGAGCAGTACTACAACAAACGTTGTAATCATTTCCCTTTTAGCTATTGCAGCTTTATTAGTTTGGATTCTAGTAAAACTAAGACAGCTTGTGAAACTAGGTCAGTCTGAAGACTTAGCAGGGCTAAACGAAACAAGAGTAAAATCTTTCAGTGAAGTTTATGAAAAATACCATTATGTAGGTAAGGGGTTGATCGCGATCCTTGCTTTATTGGCTACTTATGGTGTTTGGAACTGGATTATGTGGATTGGGGTTTACAAAGGATATAAGCCAGAACAACCAATTTACTTCTCTCACAAAATTCACGCAGGAGAACAGAAAATCGACTGTCAGCTTTGTCACTCAAGTGCTAAATATGGTAAAGTATCTGAGATTCCTTCTATGAACGTTTGTATGAACTGCCACAAAGCAATTGGTGAATACAACGCGGAACATTATATGGAGCCTGGAAAAGATAAAGCATTCTATGACGGAGAGATTCAGAAAATTTATGCTGCAACAGGTTGGGATCCGGTAAAACAACAATATACAGGAAAAACTCAGCCGGTTGAATGGACAAGAATCCACAACATGCCAGACTTTGTTTACTTCAACCACTCTCAGCACGTAGTAGCAGGTGAACAAGCGATTATTAATTCTTTCAACAAAAAGAATCCTACGAACAAAATTGATGTTGTTTGTAAAGCTTGTCACGGTAAGATTGATACAATGAATGTTGTTCAGATGGCTAACGATTTCACTATGGGATGGTGTATCGAGTGTCACAGAACTACTGAGGTTGATATGAACAACGGTTATAATAAAGAATACTTCAAAAATCTACATGACAAATTGAAAAAACAATACCCTAAAGACGGTGGTAAGATTACTGTAGATGCAATTGGAGGTCTTGAGTGTGGTAAATGTCATTATTAATAACTAAAAATTAGAAGTATAAATGGCTTCAAACAAAATACAATTTAGAAGTATTCACGAACTTAAAGATCCGGCTTTAAACAATAAGCTGGCTCAGAAAGAGTTCCAGGAAGAAATTCCTGTAGAAGATTTCCTTGGAGATGCGGAACAGAACGGTTCCAGTACTTCAAGAAGAGATTTCTTAAAATTATTAGGTTTCTCTACGGCAGCGGTAACATTGGCTGCCTGTGAAGCTCCGGTAATTAAAACGATTCCTTACGTGGTAAAACCACATGATATTATTCCGGGAGTTCCAAATTATTACGCTTCAACATATTTCGACGGTTTTGACTTTGCTAGTGTTTTAGTAAAAACCAGAGAAGGAAGACCTATCAAAATTGAGCCGAATCCAGCAGCTGGCGATTTAGGAAAAACAAATGCAAGAGCTCAGGCGAGTGTACTTTCTCTTTATGATAATGATAAAGTAAAGCAACCTAAATTTGAAGGAAAAGACGAGACTTTCGATAAAGTAGACAGTTTTGTTATTAAAGGGTTGGAAGAAGCGAAAGCTGCAGGTAAAAGAATTGTGTTATTATCACATTCTTTTGCTTCACCTACTTTCAAAAAATTATTTGCTGAATTTAAAGCAAAATATCCTACAGCAGAATTGGTGACTTATGATGCTTTCCCTTATGCTGCAGCGTTAGACGCAGCTCAGGAAGTATTCGGAACAAGAGCATTGCCGGTTTACGACCTTAAAGGAACTGAATTGGTAGTTGGTTTCCACGCTGACTTCTTAGGAGATTATAATGCAGGAAGCTTAGAAACTTCCTACGCAGCGGCAAGAAAGCCGGGTGCAAACATGTTAAGACACATTCAGGTTGAATCTAATATGTCTTTAACAGGAGCTAATGCTGATGAAAGAATCAGATTAAAGCCAAGTGCAGTGAACAAAACTTTGGTTGAAGTTTACAATGCAATCGTTGGTGGTGGTTCATCAGATAAAACGGCTAACGAAATTGCTAAAGAATTACAGGCAAAAGGCAGTAAAGCTGTTGTTTTTGCTGATGGTTCTAAAGGTGCTCAGGTTTTAGCTCACTTAATTAACCAAAAATTAGGTTCAGTTGCTTTCACAGGTAAAGCGAACTTCCTAAAAGATTTTGATAAAGCAAGATTCCAGGAATTCCTTGGATGGGTAAACGCTGGTCAGGTTGGTGTATTGATCGCTAACAATGTTGACCCGATTTATTCTTATCACAAAGGAGAAGATTTCAAAAAATCTTTAACTAAAGTTCCTTATGTAATCGCAGTTGCTGATAAGAAAAATGAAATGTACAAAGCTGCTAAGGCTGTAATTCCTGTAGCTAACTGGTTAGAATCTTGGGGAGATATGGAGCCTCAGACAGGTGTATATTCATTAATGCAGCCAACAATCCAGAAAATCTACAAATCAAGACAGATTGAAGAGTCTTTATTGGTTTGGAAGAATGGTAAAAACAATGCTGCTAATAATTATTATGATTATTTAAAAGCGAATGCTTCTTCTATTTTAGGAGGAACTTCTTTCAATAAAGCTTTATATAACGGTATTAATGTTTCTCCAAACGCTACGACATTGTCTTATGCAGGTGGAAATGCTGCTCAGGCCGTTGCTGAATTGAATGGTTTCAAAGCTTCTGATTTAGAATTGGTATTGTATACTAAGACTTCTATGGGAGATGGTACTCAGGCAAACAACCCTTGGTTGCAAGAATTACCGGATCCACTGACAAGAATGTCTTGGGATAACTACTTGACTATTTCTCCGAAAGACGCAGAAAGATTAGGTATTGATAACGATCTTAATGCGAGAATGCAGTTAGATGGTTCTATCGTAAACCTTACTGTAAACGGAGTAACAATAAAAGACGTTCCTGTATTCATCCAACCGGGACAAGCTGACGGATCTGTAGGTCTTGCATTGGGTTATGGTAAGAAAAACTCTGGTGCTACTGCTGAAACAGGTGTAAACGCTTATCCTTTATTTGACGGTTCTAACTTAGTTGTTTCTAACGCTAAGATTGAAAAAACAGGAGAAGATCACGAATTTGCAGGTATCCAGCTTCAAAATACATTAATGGGACGTTATGAAATCGCTAAAGAAGTTCCTTTGGCTGATTACTTAAACGTAGCATTTGATGATGAACACAATGGATGGAATAAACCATTGGAATATCATACCATCAGTGGAGCACTTCCTGCAAGAAAAATTGATCTTTGGGATGCTTTCGATGATACAGACGGACCTCACTTTAACTTATCAATCGACTTGAATTCTTGTACAGGTTGTGGAGCATGTATTATTGCTTGTCAGGCTGAGAACAACGTTCCTGTTGTAGGAAAAGATGAGATCAGAATGTCTAGAGATATGTACTGGTTAAGAATTGACCGTTACTATTCTGCTAAACAAAAAGTGGAAGTTTATGAAGGATTAAAAGATGGATTGGCTGTTCCTGAATTATATGGAACTGCATTCAACAAAGAAGGAGGTGCACTAAACCATCCTGCTGAAAATCCGGATGTAATTTTCCAACCGGTAATGTGTCAGCACTGTAACCACGCTCCATGTGAAACTGTATGTCCGGTTGCGGCTACTTCACACGGTAAGCAAGGTCAAAATCATATGGCATATAACAGATGTATTGGTACAAGATATTGTGCGAACAACTGTCCATATAAAGTAAGACGTTTCAACTGGTTTACATACAACCTAAACGACAAGTTCGATTTCAACATGAACAACGATTTAGGAAGAATGGTATTAAATCCAGATGTAGTTGTAAGAACGAGAGGGGTAATGGAGAAATGTTCTATGTGTATCCAAATGACTCAGGCAACTATTCTTGAAGCGAAGAAAGAAGGAAGAAAAGTGAAAGCTGGAGAATTCCAAACAGCTTGTTCTAAGGCTTGTTCTACAGGAGCAATGACGTTTGGAGACATGAATGACAAAGAATCTGAAGTAAGAGAATTGTACTCTAGCAACAGAAGATATTATTTACTTGAAGAGATCGGAACAAAACCAAATGTGTTCTATCACACTAAAGTAAGAAACAGAGTAGAAAAATAAAGTTTAAATAATAAATAGGTAAAAAATGTCAGGACATTACGAAGCTCCGATAAGGGAACCTCTAATTATTGGTCACAAAACTTATCACGATATCACAGAAGATATTGCACGACCTATCGAAGAAAGAGCAGGTAAATTATGGTGGATCTCATTATATGCAGCCTTGGTTCTATTCATCTATGGATTCGGATGTATCGCTTATACTATCGGAACAGGTATTGGAGCATGGGGGCTTAACAGAACTATTAACTGGGGTTGGGATATCACCAACTTCGTATGGTGGGTAGGTATTGGTCACGCCGGAACCCTAATCTCAGCAGTATTATTATTATTTAGACAGAGATGGAGAATGTCTGTAAACAGATCTGCAGAGGCAATGACGATCTTTGCGGTTGTACAGGCGGCAATCTTCCCGGTAATTCACATGGGTAGAGTTTGGGTAGGATATTGGGTATTCCCTTTACCAAACCAGTTCGGTTCTCTTTGGGGGAACTTTAACTCTCCGCTACTTTGGGACGTATTTGCGATCTCTACGTATTTCTCAGTATCAACTGTATTCTGGTTCATGGGACTAATCCCTGACTTTGCAATGATCAGAGATAGAGCTAAAACTCCTTGGACTAAGAAAATTTATACATTCCTTGCATTCGGTTGGGGTGGTAAAGCAAAACACTGGCAAAGATTCGAAGAACTTTCTTTGGTTCTTGCAGGTTTGGCAACTCCACTTGTATTCTCAGTACACACTACCGTATCCTTCGACTTCGCGACTTCAGTAATTAAAGGGTGGCACTCTACAATCTATCCTCCTTACTTCGTTGCCGGTGCGATCTTCTCAGGATTTGCAATGGTACAGACCCTATTGTTGGTAGCTAGAAAAGTGTGTCACTTAGAAGAATATATTACAATGTATCATATCGAAATTATGAACATCGTAATTATCTTAACTGGTGGTATGGTAACTGTAGCTTACGCAACTGAATATTTCATTGGATGGTACTCAGGATCTAGATTCGAAGACTTCACATATCTTTCTCCGGGTGCTGCAGTAGGTCCTTACTGGTGGGCTTTCTGGTCACTAATCATCTGTAACCTTGTTGTTCCTGCTTCTTTCTGGTTCAAGAGACTAAGAACGAACATTATCTGGACATTCATCGTTGCATTGATCATCAATATCGGTATGTGGTTCGAGCGTTTTGATATCATCGTTATCAACCTTTCCAGAGACTACTTACCAGGATCTTGGACAATGTTTAAGCCAACGATCATTGATGTGGGTGTATACTTAGGAACAATCGGGTTCTTCTCTGTATTATTCTTATTATATGCAAGAACATTCCCTGTAATTGCACAGGCTGAATTAAAATCGATTTTGAAAATCTCAGGTGAAACTTATAAAGCAAAAGAAGGAGATGAGCACCACTAAAATTGTATACGGACTTTATGCTGACGACGACGATTTGATGAACGGCGTTAAGGCATTCAATGATAAAGGGATTAAAATAAACGAAGTTTATACTCCATTCCCGGTTCACGGACTAGATAAAGCTTTAGGGTTAAAGAAAACAAGAATTTCTGATGCTGCATTCATCTACGCGCTTTACGGTGTTACCATCGGTGCTACTGTAACTTGGTATGTGATGAATCATGACTGGCCTCAAAATATTGGTGGTAAACCAGCTTTTGACTGGGCTCACAATATGCCTGCATTTGTAGTTCCAATGTTTGAGCTTATGGTATTCTGTGCTGCTCACATGATGTCATTAACTTTCTTGGTAAGAAACAAAATGTATCCTGGAGCTCCTGCACAAAATCCTGATCCAAGAACAACGGATGATAAATTCATGATGGAATTCGTAACTGAAGATGTAGAATCTGTAAAGCAGTTGCTAATTGAAACTGGAGTTGAAGAAATAACTGTTAAAGATGCTTAAAATGAAAAAGAATGTATTAAGAATTACAGCAGTTTTAGGTTTAACAACAGTTTTACTTAACTCTTGCGGACCGAAAGAAAACACCCCATTGGTGTATTTCCCTGATATGTATTTTCCAGTAGCTTACGATCCGTTGATGAAAGCTCAGGATGCTTATTCAGATCATGAAAATGAAATTCCGGCATTTGTTAAAAATAATGGTGCAACAGGTCTTTCTCCGGTAGAAGGATCCGTACCTCAAAATAAAGACGGAGTTTTTGAAGAAAGTTTACTTCCAAAAACAACAGACGAGTACAACGCTGGTTATGAAGCTTCAAAAACGGTAACATCTTCTCCTTTGAATCCTGCCAATGCAGAAAAAGATATCGAAAGAGGGAAACTGTTATTTGAAAAAACTTGTGCTGCTTGTCACGGTGTAGGAGGGGACGGACAAGGACCTATCGTACAAAGTGGAGCATATTCTGGTGTACCAAATTATGCAGACAGAGACATTACTGTAGGATCTGTTCATTATGTGTTAACGAACGGTAGAAACAACATGGGATCTTACGCGGGTCAATTGAACGCAGGAGATAGATGGAGAGTAGCTATGTATGTGATGAGTGCTTTCAAAAAAGGAGCGGCAGCACCAGCAGCAGCGGCACCGGCAACAACTGAAACGACTACCGAAACTAAAAAATAAGAAAAGAAATGTATAGTTTTTCACCAAAATTAAAATCAACTTCTATAATCCTTCTTGTTGTAGGTTTAGTTCTATTTGGTATTGGTTTCTTTATGAATAAGGGACTTTCTACTGAAAAAATAGGAGAAATGATGGAGGCTGTTCATGCTTCTGGTCATACTGCACCTACACATTCAAGTGAAATGGTAGGACCTCAGGATCATGCTGCTCACCTTGAGCACGCTACTTTGCAGGTTCACAACCAGCCTTTAGCAGCAATACATTTCGTAGCTGTATTTTTCTTTGGAGTTAGCTGCTGTGTATTATTTTTCTATTCTATTCAGCACGCTGCACACGCAGGATGGCCAATCATTATTACAAGAGTAATGGAAGCTATTGCTTCTTATATTCCTTGGGGTGGTGCTATTTTAATTATCTTAATGATTTTAAATATCACTCATAATGGTCACTTATTCCATTGGATGGATCCTGAATTGACAGACCCGGAATCTGCTCACTTCGACGTGATCCTATTTGAAAAGAAAAGATTCTTAAATATACCTTTCTATGCAGTAAGAACTTTCATCTATGTATTGGGAGCATCTTTCTTCGCATGGAAACTGAAAGCTCAGTCTAAGAAAGTAGATGAGACAAAATCTAAAGTAGATTACCAAATGCTTTACAGATGGGCAGTAGGATATATCGCATTCTTCGGATTTGCTTCTGCAGCTTGGGCTTGGGACTGGTTGATGTCTATTGACCCTCACTGGTATTCTACAATGTATATTTGGTATTCAATGGTTAGCTGCCTTTCAAGTGGTATCGCAGTAATCATCCTTTTAAGTGTTTACCTAAAGAAAAATGGTTTCTTACCTCAGTTCAATGATAATCACTTGCACGATTTAGGGGTATTCCTTTTTGCTACAAGTATGCTTTGGACGTATACATGGTTCGCTCAGTTCATGTTGTACTGGTATGCTAACGTTCCGGAAGAGGTTAACTACTTCTTTGGAAGATTCCAACACTATTCTCCAACGTTCTTACCAATGCTTATTGTGAACTTCTTGTTACCATTATTGGTATTAGTAAGTAGCAGCATCAAGAGAAACTATAAAGTGGTTACAACAATGGCTGTAGTAGTTATTTGTGGTCACATCTTAGATTACTTCAACATGGTAATGCCGGGAACGGTAGGTCCATACTGGAACACTCCTGAAGTATTCTTATTAGTGGCAGGAGCTATCCTATTCGTAGCAGGATTATTTATGTTTACTGTGCTTTCAGCATTATCAAAACTTAAACTTATTCCTACAGGAAACCCATTCTTACACGAATCTGAAATTTATGAGTATCCTTTCTAAGGCCTTGTAACAAAATAAAATTATAAAAGACTGATTGTTAAAATGATCAGTCTTTTTTTATGCACTAAAGTGAAAAAATAGAAATGCTAAGCAACCTTTTTCAAATTGACTTGTCTTATCAATAGAGTTCTGATTTTAATTAAAAAACTAAAGCGATTATGAAAAAAAATATTCTTTTACTCTTATTACTGTTGTTCATTAGCTACGTTAATGCACAAACCATTACTTTTATTTCAGAGAAAACAAATAAACCCTTGCCTAAAGTCTCTGTTTTTGGAAAAGACGGAAGTATTGTGGCGTACTCAGATATTGATGGTAAAATTGAGAAACAAGCCATAAAGCCTGAACAGGAGAATTTTCAGCTGATTTATGATAATCTTTCTGTGGCCACTTTATCCTATGCTGATTTCGATAAAGAGGTTATTAAGATAAATGATCGTATAAAAGACATTGAAACGGTTATCATAAAAAACAATAAACCGGCGAAATACATTTTTGTAAAAGGTAATTTTAATACTTATGTAACGGTTAACAGTAAATTGAATTGCTACGCAGACGGAATAGTTACTTACATTTTTGATAATAAAACAAAAAAATTAAAAAGCACCAACGTCGGGCAATACCGTGTTTACAGACTGGAGGATGCTAAGTTTGATAAAAAACAAACAGCAATGTGGGATTATGATAAAACAATGGATATTCCGGATATGAAGGAAGTCGGAAATATCCTGGAATACAAAAGAAGAAATGCCGTCATTAAAGAATTAAAAGGAGAGCAGAAAGATCAGATCGAAATCACCGGGGAAGCTTTGCAGAAAAAAGAATTTGCTTTCTTCGGATACCGTTTTTTTGATGTTAAAAGCATTATCAACGCTTCATACGAAAAGTCAAGCCAAAAAACCTTGAGAGACCTATTGGAATTCAATGAAATTGGTTTCATCAAATTAAAGCATAAAACTGAGCCGGATTACAATCAATTAGTTCTTTACACCAACTTCTATCCTACAGAGTTAGACTTTAAAAATGATAATGACATCGAAAGAGTAAAGTTCAATACAGATAACAGCAACTATACAACACAATATTGGAAAGAAGCTTCTTTCCCCAATATGCAGACTATCTTTAGCTCTTTCTTTAAGGATGACCTGAAAGAGCAAGAAAATAAAAAATAAAACTGTCATTAATAAATGGTTTTACTAAATTTGCAGCAAACCAGAAAAAAATGAAAAAGTTTTCTTTTCTACTAATTCTCAGTTTATTGCTGTTTACAGCATGTAAAAAAGATCATGTAGATGCAACGAATACAAAAACATTACAGTCGAGTATCAATGATATGACTTCAAGTCTGCCTACCATTAAGCAGATTAAATTCAACGAAGCTTTATACATTTTAAAAACATTTGGAGTAGATGCAGATGGAGACATTAATGAGCTTAAAGCTTTAGGGCAATTGATTAACGGTAAAAAAGTTCCGGAAATCATGGCTATGGCAGATGAAGTGGCTCAGAAAAACGGGATAGAATGGGCAAGTACTGCCCCGCCTTCTTTAGGTGAAATGAATATTTTCGGAGATGATAAAGCAAAAGAAAGTGATCCGAATGATGTAAGAGCAAACTCATTAAGCATTCTTACAAGACCTACAGGAGATGACGGAACCGGAGCGCCGACTGCTCTGCAAATTATTCCGAGATTGGTAGATAACGCTGGAAATCCAGTAGCTTTCACAGGAGCAGGTTTAGAAGCAACTCTTGAAGTTTTTAGCAATGGAGTAAAACTGGCAACAGCAAAAAACCTTATGCAGGATAATAATTTTAAGGGATTTAACTTAAAGTTCTCTTCAATTCCGGCAGCTAAGGTAATCGATGGCAAAATTGATATTACGGTGTCTGTAAAAACGACTGCTAAAACCTTCAAGATGTCTAAGATAGGATTAGATGTTAACCCTGCAGCATTGAAGGTTCCGGAAGTTCCTAAAGTAGATTCTACTGCGGTTAATCAGGATCCTGCTGTAGTAGACCCGAATAATCCTGGAGCAACACCATCGACAACGCCTGCTGATCCGGTGGCGACACCTGCAACACCTGCAGCTCCTAAACAACCGACAGCTGATCCAAGATCTACAGTAAACAGCTTTTTAAATAATGTAAGCTCACAAAACCTTAAAGCAGCTTATAATGCATCAAGCAATCCAAGCTGGGGAAGCTATGAATCATTTTCAAATCCGAATTCAGGATTCGGAGCAGTGAAAAATGTAAGCGTTAAAAATATTACGACTAACGGAACCAGCACAAATTCGGCAAGTGTAAATGCAACCTACGACGTTACCGATAAAAGCGGAAAAACAACTTCATTGAAGGTAACTTTCGGGCTTAAAAATGTAAATGGCGACTGGAAGATTTCCAGCTATAAAATAAACCCATAAATGGCTTCACAGGACCTTATAAAAAAGCTTGAAAGTACAATTGAGAATATCCCTGATTTTCCAATTCCGGGAATTCAGTTTAAAGATATTTCTCCCATATTTCTGAATCCAAAACTGTATGAAGAAGTAATAGAGGATTTGGTAACTTTTAGCAAAGGGAAAATAGATGCTGTTTGCGGAATTGAAAGCCGCGGGTATTTATTCGGGATTGCGATTGCGGTTGCTTTGGAAGTACCGTTTATCTTAATCCGAAAAGCAGGAAAACTTCCGCCACCGATTATTTCAGAAAAATATGACCTCGAATACGGAAGTGCTATCATTGAAACCCGTGAAGGACAAATAAAGCCCGGACAAAGAGTTTTGATTCACGATGACCTTTTAGCAACAGGCGGAACTACAGAAGCCGCTGCGAAATTGGTCGAGAAACAAGGTGCAACCGTCTCACAATTCAGTTTCCTGATCGGATTGAAAGGATTGAGTGGCGATGAAAAACTGAAAAAGTTCGACGCAGAAATCTATCATATTTTAGAATACTAAAAATTTTCAAAACATAATTAAAGCTTCATAAACGCAATTTATGAAGCTTTTTTTATAAATGGTGATTAGCAATTTACGTCCTCCATATACTATTTATTCACTTTTATTAATAATACGCACAAAGTATTTTGTAAATCACTAAGAAACAATTAAATTTGCAGTTCAATTTTTAAAAACTTATGGCAAAATTGGAAAAGAATGCTCACAATGAGCAAGAAGGTAAAGAAACAGTAGAATTTTTTAAAGATCTTGACAGAGAAGCTTTAAACACTGAAAGATTTCTTGAAAAATACTCAAAACAAATAGGAATCGTTTTCGGAGTTTTGATTTTGGGAGTTTTAGGTTTTTTTGGCTATAAGCAATTTGTAGAAGCTCCAAAGAACGTAGAAGCTGTAAAAAGTTACCTTGCTGCACAGAAATATGCTGCTGAAGGAAAAGATAAAGAAGCTCTTGGTGGTAAATCTGCTGCTAATCCTGGGTTTTTAGGAACGTATGAAAACTATTCCGGAACTAAAGTAGGAAAACTTTCTGCTTACAATGCGGGGTTATTGAAATTTAAAGAAGGAAAGTTTCAGGAGGCATATGATCTTTTAGATAAATTCTCTTCAGACAATAAAACATTGATGGCTATGAAGTATGGTGCAATGGCAGATGCAAAATCAGGTCTTAACAAGAATGATGAAGCACTTACCTTATTAGATAAAGCTGCTTCTGCTTCTGATGATCCTTACACAAGCTATTATTTCACGAGAAAAGCAGGAATTGTAGCATTAGGGCTTAAGAAAAATGCTGAAGCTAAAAAGTATTTTGCTACAATTGACGAAAAATATCAGGACTACGACAACGGAATGTCTGATTCTTATATTGAAATGACTAAATATTATTAAAACATGGCAACAGTTAATCTTTCCGATTACAAGCCACTTCATATAACGAATGCCGATGAATTTTCAATCGGCATTGTTTTTTCTGAGTGGAATGATTTTGTAACGTACAATCTTCGTGATGCAGCATTGGAAATTCTTGAAAAAGAAGGGGTGAAAAAAGAGAATATTAGCCTTTTCTCAGTTCCCGGAGCATTTGAGTTAAACTATGCGAGTATGCAGCTTTGTAAAGAACGAAAATATGATGCAGTGATTGCAATTGGATGTGTGATTCGCGGAGAAACTCCTCATTTTGATTTTGTATGCTCTGCAGTAGCTCAGGGTATTAAGGATTGTAATGTTCTTACCGATACACCTACCATATTCTGTGTACTGACAGACGATACAAAAGAGCAGTCCATTGCAAGAAGTGGAGGAGATCTTGGAAACAAAGGAGTGGAAGCGGCAGTTACAGCGCTGAGAATGATCGATTTTAAGAAGAATTTATCCGGTAAAAAAGGAAACATCGGATTTGGACATTCTTAATTATAATAAAAAGAAAAAGGAGCTTAAATTAAGCTCCTTTTTTATTGTTTAATCTATAAGATGGGGAATAAATCGACTCTGATTATTGGTAATTAAATTAACCGATTCTCTGATTCCAATTCCGGCAGGTTCCTGACCAATGACCCAGCTCCCGATAATAGGATAGTTTCCATCGAAATTCGGAAGATCAAAAAGCTGTTGATAAATATATCCTTCTTTTCCATATACACCAGTGTTTTGCTCTAAAGGAATGTTATTTTTAAATAAAGTGACATTCGCTCCTTCTCTGGAATATATCGGCTTTTTTACAAAATCCTTTAAATGTTTTGGCTCAAAATATGATTCAAGGAGATAAGGATGATTCGGATATAGCTCCCAAAGAATGGGAAGGATCGCTTTAGATGAAAGCAGTAACTTCCAGGCCGGTTCTATCCATTGAGATCTGAAACCGTTTTTAATAAGCTTTTCTCCAAAACCATCATCAAGAATCCATTCATAAGGATATAATTTGAAAATATATTCCATAATGGATCTGTCTCCGGCAATGAATTCTTCAATATCTTCTGCCCAGCCGATATCCTGAATCGCAATAAATTCGGTATCAAATCCTGCCTGAGTAGCACAGTCTCTTAAATATTCCACATTGGTTACATCTTCAATATTGGTAAGCGATGCGAAATAAATATAATGAGGATTTATATAGTTTTTAAGATACTTCCAGTAATCAACCAGCTTTTCATGAATGGAATTGAACTGATCTTTGTAAGGAAACATCTCCTGAAGCCAGTACCATTGCACTACAGATGCTTCATATAACGATGTCGGAGTATCTGCATTGAATTCTAAAAGTTTTAGATTCTTACCATCAAAACCGAAATCAAACCTGCCATAGATAGAAGGATGATCCTCTTCCCAGCTTGTAATGATATAGTCTTTAAACCAGTCCGGAATATTGAATCGGTACCAAAGATTTTTTTCAATAATATAATCCACCGCTTCGAGACACATTTGCCAAAGTTCGGCAGTCGCATTTTCTATGGTGTTGATTTCTTCTGATGAGAATTGATAATAATGGCTTTCATCCCAGTAAAGACCTTCCAAAGAATGATATCCGAAGCCTAAATTCTCAAGTTTATGTTCCCAGTTTTTCCGGAAACCCGATGTAATTCTTTCCATAGTTATGAAGATGCTCTAAATCCGCTTCTGCCCAATCCGCCTCTTACTACATTTCCTTTATAGGTACTTCTGCCGACATTTGATTTGGAACTGATGGCATCACTGTAATATCCAGCCTTTTGATAAGAACCGTTGTGAAAAGAACCGTAAGGTCTGAATGCATGATACCAAAAATATCCGGGCATGAAACCATGACTTCTGGTATAAGAAGCTGTGGTATCAGATCTCATGTATACTTTTTTTTCAGTTTTCCATTGATCTTCAGGTTTGTTTTGGGTACATGAAGCAAGAAGCCCCGTTACAAAAAGCAATTTTATAGAACTTGATTTTTTCATTACTGAACGGTTATATAAAATTCGTAATCTTTTTTGGTCTTTGCACTTTGTTCATAGCCATCATTGTCTTCCGCAGTAACAAGCGTGTCTCCTAAGGAAGGAATGGTATCTGTTTTAATGATCTCTCTGAAAAGTTTGTTGTTTTTCCAGACCTTATGTTTGGTGATCAGAATGTCTGCGGTGTCGATATGCTTTACTGAAAGTTCTGTTTCAATAGACGCGTTTTTGTCGATACTGCTCACTTCATCTTCCTTAGATTCTTCATTACATGAGTTTAAACTTACGATTCCCAATAACAAAAAGAAAATTAGATTTTTTTTCACTTTAGTTTTAATTTTTCACAAAAGTAATTATTTAGTAATGATATTATTTTAAATTTACATATAAAATAAAACTAAAATATGAAATGGACAGACGATAGAAGCGGTAACGTAGAAGACAGGCGAGGTTCTGGTAGTGGCGGGGCAATTGTAGGAGGAGGGCTTGGTACGCTTATCATTGCTGCAATTGTATTTTTTCTGGGAGGAGATCCTTCTTCCATTCTTTCTTCAGGAAATATGGGAAATGGAGGAGCACAAACTGAACAACGGGAACTCAATGCGAATGAACTTAAAGTGAGAGAATTTGTTCAAATGGTAACCGCCGAAAATGAAGAAACCTGGACTAAAATTTTCGCTGAAAACGGAATAAAATATACTCCTGCAAGAGTCGTTTTATTTGAAAATACCACGCAATCCGGATGTGGAACGGCTCAATCTGCAATGGGACCTTTTTATTGTCCGGTAGATCAGACGGTGTATATGGATATGAGCTTTTTTAAAGAGCTGGAACAACGTTTTGGAGCGAAAGTGACCGAATTTTCCATAGCCTATGTAATGGCTCATGAAATGGGACACCATGTGCAAAACCTATTGGGAACTCTGAGCGAAACCGATAAAGCAAGAACAAGCGGAAATTATTCCGAAGCACAGGTGAATAAAGTCTCAGTTGCTACGGAACTCCAGGCAGATTTTTATGCGGGGGTTTGGGCAAAACAAACGGATAATAGAGAACATATATTAGAACCGGGAGATGTTCAGTCTGCCATAGATGCTGCAGAAGCGGTGGGAGATGATAATATCCAGAAAAGATCACAGGGATATGTAAATCAGGAAAGCTTCACGCACGGATCTTCCGCACAGCGTAAAGAATGGTTTATGAAAGGATATAATACCGGAGATATACGACAGGGGAATACCTTTAATCAAATTTTAGGTAATTAACCAAAATAAAAAATCCTGAAGAAAATCTTCAGGATTTTTTATTTATTGTAGTTCTATCGGATTGCTGTTTCTTTTAGCTTCTTCTTTTACTCTTTCTTCCATTCTCTTTCTCATATCACCGGGGTTTTGATTTCCACCGCCTCCGCCAATTCTCATTGGAGCATTAGGTCCGCTTCCGCCTTGATTCATGAACGACATCGGATCTGTTTTAAACTTCTCCTGTTGTTTTACAAAATCGGTTCTTTTTACTTTGATTAGATTTCCAAACTGATTTAAAGCAGGAATTTCTGAGATTTTATAGTTTTTCATCAAGTCAAATGAATAATCCCCTTTGTCATCCTCAGCTTTAACGATAAGTCCCGGAAGCCCGCTGAATTTATAAGGGCCATCCTGATACGGTAAATCTGTAGTAAACCAAACAGTCCATTTTCTTCCTCCGAACTCTGTTTCGGCTTTCTGAACTTTATAATCTCCGATTTTGGTCGTTTCAGAAGAAATTTTCCAATTAATCGGACGGTCTTCTTCATATACATAAATATCCCGGCCTAATCTGTCTTTATAAATTGTCTTTTGATTTTCCTTATCCTTTTCAATAGAGTAGTTGATGTTCGATCTCAGACTTTCCATCTGATCTCTGTTGAAACTTCCCCTTCCGCCTCCACTTTGAAAGGCTTTTTGCATAATAGAATCTCTTTTAAATCTGTTTTCAGAATAGAAAAGAGACTTTTCTGCCGAAATATCCAGGTAGGCATTTTCGGTCTTGACATCATTTTTATTGGAAGCATCCGGTTTCATGGTCACCTGATACACAAATCTGTTGGTTTGTGCAAAAGCTGTCTGCATGAATAACGCTAAAGCTATAATTCCTAACTTTTTCATTGATTTATATTTTTTATTTTAATTCAATTGGGTTTTGAGGGGCTGTGCTCATTATTGGAGGGCTGTTGCCATTTGAATTCATACTTGGCATTTGTTGTATTCCCTCATCCATTCCGCCACGGTGTCCCATACCGCCTTGCATTTCACTCATTCCTCCAGGCATTCCGCTTCCGTTCATACCACCGCCTCGGCGTCCTCCACCTCGGAAATTTTGTATTCCGTCTCCATTTCCGGCCATATTTTTTCTGTTTTTCGAGAATTCTAATTTCAATGCAGCTTTGTCGCCATTAAAATTAATTCTGGTACTTTGTTTCGCATCAGCGCTTATTGGTTCTTCAAAGGCATTTTGAAGAATCATTTTCTTTACAAGGTCAAACCTGTAATCTCCTTTATCATCTTCCAATTTTACAATGAGTCCGGGCAGGCCCGAAAATTTATAAGGCCCGTCTGAAATAGCAATGTCCTTTGTAAACCATGCGGTCCAGATTCTTCCTCCAAAATTCGCAACCGCTTTTTGAGCTAAATATCCATTTTGCTTTCCGGTGTCACTGGTGATTTCCCATTTTATCGGACGGTCTTCCTGATAATAAATTTGCTTTATACCGACTCTATCATGGTAGTAAACTTTTTGTTCAGGAATCTCTTTCGTGATGAAATATTCAAAGAAAGTTACTTCTGGTCTTTTGAGCTTTTCGGATTTTGAAAGATCTTTCTCTTCTTTTTTTCTGTTTTCTTTCTCTTCAGGTTTAAAAGATGCAAATAAAGAATCCCGTATTAATTTATTTTCGCTGATAAATAATGATCGGTTTGCTTTTACATCCAGGAAAGTTCTCTCCGTTTTCATCGTTACCAGATTGATAGAATCGGGGTTTACCGAAGTTTCATAAATATATCGCGTGGTCTGCCCGTAAGACTTTATTACTGAAAACAATACAAGGAAAACAAGTAGTTTCTGTTTCACTGCTAATTTTTTTAATAGATAAAAAATATTGTTTAAAGTTAAATCAAAAACGGAATCTGCAGATTTGAAAGGAAAAAATTATATATTTTTTAACATTACCCAACCTGTTAAGAATAATCTTATTACTAACAGAATCATTAAAATAGATATCTTCAATTTGAGATTGCGGAAATTAGTTCGTATTTTTGCATTATTAAATCATTCTAAATAAATACAATGATAAAAGTATCAGATCAAGCAAAAGCAAAAGCCATCCAACTGATGACAGAAGATGGTTTTAAACCTTTTGAAGACTATATAAGAGTGGGGGTAAAAAGCGGAGGATGCTCTGGTTTAGAATATGTTTTGAAGTTCGACAACGAAAAGACAGAGACAGATCAGGTTTTTGAAGACAATGACATCAAAATTATTGTAGATAAAAAATCA
Organism: Chryseobacterium sp. Y16C; assembly: GCF_022488405.1. Lineage (NCBI taxonomy): Bacteria > Pseudomonadati > Bacteroidota > Flavobacteriia > Flavobacteriales > Weeksellaceae > Chryseobacterium > Chryseobacterium sp. Y16C. Next base: position 3,012,225 of record NZ_CP092711.1, on the reverse strand, counting down.
ATTCTCTATTTAGCAGGTACCACTCTGGAATATTCAGGAGGTTTGAATGGAAAAGGATTTGTTTTTAACAATCCGAACGCATCAAGAACATGTGGGTGCGGAGAAAGTTTTTCTTTATAGAAAAGACATTAGATAATAGAAATCAGATCAATTTTCTGAAATCTACATCTGAAATCTAAAAAAAAGTAATGAGTAAATACACTGAAGACGATCTAAGAGTCGATCTAGAAAATAAAAAATATGAATTCGGTTGGGAAACGAAAATCGATTATGAAGATTTCCCGATTGGTTTAAATGAGGACATCATCCGTGCGATTTCTGCTAAAAAGGAGGAACCGGAATGGATGACAGAATGGCGTTTGGAATCTTTCAGAATCTGGTTGAAAATGGTAGAACCGGAATGGGCGAATATTAAATATGAAAAACCTGATTTTCAGGCGATAAAATATTATGCTGCTCCGAAAGTAAAACCAGAATTGGCGAGCCTTGATGAAGTAGATCCTGAATTGATCAAAACTTTTGAAAAATTAGGAATCAATATCGAAGAGCAGAAAAGACTTTCAGGAGTTGCTGTAGATATTGTAATGGACTCAGTTTCGGTAAAGACGACTTTTCAGGAGACATTGATGGAAAAAGGGATTATTTTCTGTTCGATTTCTGAGGCGATCAAAAATCATCCGGACTTAGTAAGGAAATATCTTGGAAAAGTAGTTCCGAGAGGAGATAATTTCTATTCAGCACTGAATTCTGCAGTATTCTCTGACGGAAGTTTCTGTTATATTCCAAAAGGAGTAAGATGTCCGATGGAATTATCTACCTATTTCCGTATCAACCAGGCAGGAACAGGTCAGTTTGAAAGAACACTTGTGATTGCAGACGAAGGAAGCTATGTTTCTTACCTTGAAGGGTGTACAGCACCATCAAGAGACGAAAATCAGCTTCACGCAGCCGTTGTTGAACTTATTGCAATGGATAATGCTGAAATTAAATATTCAACCGTACAAAACTGGTACCCGGGTAATGAAGAAGGAAAAGGAGGAGTTTTCAATTTTGTAACGAAAAGAGGGCTTTGCGAAAAGAATGCAAAAATCTCCTGGACACAGGTTGAAACTGGTTCTGCAGTAACGTGGAAATATCCTTCTTGTATTTTGAAAGGGGATAACTCGGTTGGAGAGTTTTATTCCATCGCGGTGACTAATAATCACCAATATGCAGATACAGGAACAAAGATGATCCACATCGGAAAGAATACAAAATCTACGATCATTTCTAAAGGGATTTCTGCAGGAAAGTCAAACAACTCATACAGAGGGTTGGTAAAAGTAATGCCGACTGCAAAGGGAGCGAGAAATTTCTCTCAGTGTGATTCTCTGTTAATGGGTAATGAATGTGGAGCACATACTTTCCCTTATATAGAGATCAAAGATCCTTCTGCACAACTGGAGCACGAAGCAACGACTTCAAAAATCGGGGAAGATCAGATTTTCTACTGTAACCAGAGAGGTATCGATACGGAAAGAGCAATTGCTCTGATCGTTAATGGTTTCAGTAAAGAAGTTTTAAATAAATTACCAATGGAATTTGCTATTGAAGCTCAAAAATTATTGGAGATTTCATTAGAAGGTTCTGTAGGATAAATTTTCACTCAGTTTGATAGTAATTTGTCATTCTGAACGAAGCAAAGCGAAGTGAAGAATCTTTTATTAAAAAAATAGATTTCTCCGTCGTCGAAATGATAAACTATACATTAAGGTTGATTTCAATTTTAATGTTTAAAAAAGAATAAAATAATATTTCATTCGCTAGCGTTAATGCCTTTGTTAATTGTGGTTTAGTGTTACAAAGGATATACTCAAAGTTTGACCTTGCGATAAATTTGAATGTATGTTAAATATAAAAAACTTGCACGCCAAAATTGAAGATGGCGCAGAAATTTTAAAAGGTATCAATCTTGAAATAAAGCCGGGAGAAGTTCATGCTATCATGGGGCCGAACGGAGCCGGTAAATCTACTCTTTCTTCTGTGATCGCAGGAAAAGAAGATTATGAGGTTACAGACGGAGAAATCATCTTCAGAGGTGAAGATATCATCGAAGATGCTCCCGAAGAAAGAGCTCACAAAGGAATTTTCCTTTCTTTCCAATATCCGGTAGAAATTCCGGGAGTGTCTGTAACGAACTTCATCAAAGCGGCGATGAATGAAAACAGAAAAGCAAACGGATTGGGAGAAATGCCTGCAAAAGAAATGCTGGCTTTAATCCGTGAAAAATCTGAAAAGCTTGGAATTAAAAAAGATTTCCTTTCAAGATCGTTAAACGAAGGTTTTTCGGGAGGTGAGAAGAAAAGAAACGAGATTTTCCAGATGATGATGCTGGATCCGAAACTGGCTATTCTTGACGAAACCGATTCAGGATTAGATATTGATGCATTGAGAATTGTTGCAGACGGTGTAAATGCGTTTAAAAATGAAGGAAACGCAGTTCTTTTGATTACACACTATCAGAGATTGCTTAATTATATTCAGCCTGACTTCGTTCATGTTCTGGCAAACGGAAAAATCATCAAAACTGGTGACAAATCTCTTGCTTTGGAGCTTGAAGAAAAAGGATATGACTGGCTTCTTAACTAAGAAGAAATCAACTGTCACAGAGATTAAAAATTTTTCGTTGTCATTCTGAATGAAGCGTAGCGAAATGAAGAATCTCTAATCATACAATTAGATTCCTCATTCTCCGGAATGACAATGTTTTAGCTCAAATAAAAGGAAAAATGGTGCAAACCACAGATATACCAGTAATGGCATTAAAAGAACAGATTACAGAAAACCATAATGAATTTTTGGAGAGTCTTCATCACAGATTTTTAGATGAAGAAAGAAAAGCAGCTCTTCAGCGATTCGAAAGTGTTGGTTTTCCGACAAAAAAAGACGAAGAATATAAATATACCAGCTTAAAGGAGATTACTGAAAAGGAATATAACTTTTTCCCGAAAGAAAGTCACAATATCACCAAGGAACAGTTGGATCAATTGCATTTAGGCGAAGAAAATTTTGACTGGATCACTTTCGTAAACGGTAAACTTCATAAAGAATTATCAAAAGTTTCGATTGAAAATGTTGAATTTCTTTCATTCAACTATGCGTTGAACGACGAGAAGCATAAAGATGTTTTCGACAAATATTTCAATACAATTGCTGGCGACAAATCAGCTTTTACCAATTTGAACCAAGCTTATTGTAAGTATGGTTTCTTCCTGAAAGTTCCTAAAAATGTAGTGATTGAAAAACCGATTCATGTTTTTTACATTTCTCAGAATCAGGAAGAAAATACATTTTATAATACAAGAAACTTATTAATTGTAGAAGAGGGTGCAAAAGTGGAGATCATTGAAAGTCATCATAATTTTGACAGTACGTATGTGTTGACAAATTCTGTAACTGAAATTTTCACATATCCGAATGCAAAAGCAGACTGGCATAAACTACAGAACGATAACGACACTTCTTACTTAATTGATAATACTTTCGCAAAACAGGAAAAAGACAGTTTAACGACTGTGAACACATTCTCTTTCGGAGGTAAATTGGTAAGAAACAACCTGGATTTCATTCAGAACGGATCGAATATCAACTCATTCATGAACGGAATCACGATTATCGGGAAAGATCAGTTGGTAGATCACCACACGGCGGTTCACCACAATCAGCCGAACTGTGAAAGCTATCAGAACTATAAAGGTATTTTCAACGGGAAATCTCACGGGGTTTTCAACGGGAAAGTATTTGTAGATAAGATTGCTCAGAAAACGAATGCTTATCAGCAAAACAACAATGTTTTATTAAGCGAAGGAGCAACCATTGATACAAAACCTCAGCTTGAGATTTTTGCAGATGATGTGAAGTGTTCTCATGGTTGTACAGTAGGTCAGCTGAATGAAGATGCTTTATTCTATCTGAGAGCAAGAGGTATTTCTAAAAAAGAAGCTCAGGCGTTACTTTTGTATGCTTTTGCAAACGATGCTATGCAAAATATTGATATTGAACCTCTAAAAGAAAAAATTTCTAAGCTGCTGGCTGAAAAATTAGAAGTAGATATTGAATTTTAATCAATATTTTATCATATAAAAAAAGCACTTCAGTCTGAAGTGCTTTTTACTTTTCTTTAACAATAAGTATTAAGAAAAAGCCGTAAATTTGAAGAGTTCTAAATAAGGACGTTTTAATTTAAAATTTTAATAAATGTTTGACATTCAGGAAATCAGAAGTCAGTTTTCTATATTAGATCAGAAGGTGAATGGTAAACCTTTAGTTTACTTAGATAATGCAGCAACATCTCAGAAACCCAATTCGGTTTTAGAGGTTTGGAATACATATTATACAGAGATCAATGCTAATGTACACAGAGGAATTCATACATTAAGCCAGTTAGCAACAGAAGAGATGGAGCTTTCAAGAAGAAAGATTCAGAAGTTCATCAATGCAAAGCATGATTTTGAAGTTATTTTTACAAAAGGAACAACGGAAGGATTAAACCTTATCTCTTATATTTTAACTCAGAAATTAAAGAAAGACGATGAAATTATCATCTCTTATCTTGAACACCACTCGAATATCGTTCCATGGCAAATGCTTTGTGAAAGAACCGGGGCGAAATTACGAGTAATTCCGATTGATGAAAACGGAATTCTTCAGTTGGATAAGTTGGATGAATTTCTAAGTGAAAGGACGAAAGTGGTTTCGGTTAATCAGGTTTCAAATGCGTTGGGAATTGTAAATCCTGTTGAAGAAATTATTGCTAAAACAAGAGCAAATTCCAATGCTTATATTGTTATTGACGGAGCTCAGTCTGCACCGCATTTTACCATTGATGTTCAAAAATTGGATTGTGATTTCTTTGTATTTTCAGGTCATAAAATGTACGCTCCGATGGGAACTGGGATTTTATACGGAAAGCAGGAAGTTCTTGAAGATCTGCCGCCGTTTCACGGAGGAGGTGAGATGATTGCAACCTGTTCTTTTGACGGAACAACTTACGCGGGACTTCCGTTTAAATTTGAAGCAGGAACTCCGAATGTAGGAGGAAATATTGCATTGGGAGCAGCAGTTGATTTTATACAAAAAGTAGGACAGGAGAATATTCAGAATCATGAAAATGCTTTGTTGGAATATGCTCAAAGACAGCTTTTGGAAATCGGAGGACTGAAAGTATATGGTGAAAAAGCTCGTAGAACAGGCGTTGTTTCTTTTAATCTTGAAGGAGTGGGAATTGCATCTGATGTAGGAATGATCCTTGATAAAATGGGAATTGCTGTAAGAACGGGACACCATTGTACACAGCCCATTATGAATTTCTTTAATATCGCAGGAACGGTAAGAGCCAGCTTCGCAGTCTACAATACTTTCAATGAGATTGATTCACTCGTAGAAGGGGTGAAAAAAGCACAGCGAATGCTAAGTTAATTCTAAATAAAATAAAAGACACCTCCGAATCAGAGGTGTTTTTTATTTACTATTTCCAGAATTCCCACCACTTAGGGTATACTTTTGCCGGTTTAGGCTTACTTTGTGTTTGAGTTGGAGGATTTCTGAAATGAACTCCAGGATTGGTAATATTTAATTTATCAAAAATAGTTTTGGCATGTCTGTCGCCTTGAAGGAATCCCTTGATAAACATGGCCACCATATTTTTATGGCCTTCCGGGAATTTATCTATATTATTTTCAATGAAATTTAAAACATATCCTCTTTTTTCTTTATGTGAAGTTCCTATTTTCAGATAAAACTGAAGTGCATTTGAGCCCCGGAATTTACCGTCGGTCAGAATGATTTCTTCAAGATAGTGCATTTGTTCATCTTTATAATGCTGAGCGATCATAATAAGAATAATATAAAGAAACTCTTCGGAAAGCTCTCTGGAGTTTAGTCCGAATTCAGATTCAAAAAGATAGATGTCCGTTATTTCATTCAGGTTAGGAATTCTGGATGCTTCTTCCATCCTTTCCAGTGCAGTAACAATTTCTTCACTTACGATATTATTTTTTCTTTTTTGTAAAAAGAATTTTGCACTTTTTAATATTTCATCGTATACTTCATTATTGATAGTTTGCCTTTGTGCCGCAGATTGTCTCTTGTATTCTTCAATGTCAAATTCAGTGTTTTCTGTCATTTTATTATGGTATTAATTTTATTGATAATAGATGTTAACAATATAACAAATTTAAAATTTAGTATCTGAATATCACGTCGCATGGAGTAATTTTGTTCAGTCAAAATTTAATGCATGGAATTAATTGAAAAATTGAACTGGAGATTTGCAACTAAAGCAATGAACGGTCAAAAAGTACCACAGGAAAAAGTGGATAAAATATTAGAGGCAGCAAGATTAGCACCTACATCAAGCGGACTTCAGCCTTTTGAAATCATCGTGATTACCAATCCGGAAATCAAGGAACAAATTAAACCTCACGCATGGAATCAACCACAGATAACAGACTGTTCTCATCTTTTGGTTTTTGCGGCTTGGGACACATACACAGAGGAAAGAATCAATAAAATGTTTGATCTGACAAATGATATCAGAGGTTTTAAGAACGAAGGCTGGGAAAATTACAGACAGATGCTGTTGAGTACCTATCCACAAAGATCTGCTGAAGAAAACTTTACTCATGCCGCTAAGCAGGCTTATATTTCATTCGGTGCTGCCATTATCGCTGCAGCATTCGAAGAGGTAGATTCTACGCCGATGGAAGGCTTTTCTCCGGAAGAAGTGGATAAAGTGTTAAACTTAAAAGAAAAAGGCCTGAAAAGCGTTCTGCTGCTGCCGTTAGGTTACAGAGATGCTTCAAACGATTGGCTGGTAGACCTTACTAAAGTGAGAAAACCAAAAGAAGATTTCATTACAGAAGTCAATTAAAATTTTACTCAAATAAAATCCCTTTCAGTAATTGAAAGGGATTTTATTTTGGTTTCCCACAGATTACACAAATTTCACAGAATAAATAATCAGTGTGATCTGCGTAATCTGTGGGAAAATATTTTAGAATTAAATATTCGGCTTCCAGTCTACTACAGCTCTGATAAAGGCTTCTGCATTTTCTACAGGAATATTAGGTAAAATTCCGTGACCTAAATTCGCGATATATCTGTCTTTTCCGAAACGGTTAATCATTTCAGTCACCATCTTTTTAATAGTTTCAGGGGTAGAATGTAATCTTGCAGGATCAAAATTTCCCTGTAGCGTCATCGTGTGATTCGTTAATGTTCTTGCAAATTCAGGTTTGATCGTCCAGTCAACACCTAAAGCAGAAACCGGAGATTGTACCATATCTTCCAAGGCGAACCAGCATCCTTTACCAAAAACAACAACGTGAGTTAAAGGGCTTAAAGCTTCAACGATCTGGTTGATATATTTCCAAGAGAATTCCTGATAATCAGCCGGAGAAAGCATTCCTCCCCAAGAATCGAAAACCTGAACCGCAGAAACCCCTTTTTCCACTTTTCTTTTCAGATAAGCGATGGTAGTATCTGTAATTTTCTGAAGTAATAAATGGGCAGCTTCTGGTTGCTGGAAACAGAAAGATTTAGCAATATCAAATGCCTTACTTCCTTTTCCTTCTACGCAATAGCAAAGAATTGTCCATGGAGAACCTGCAAAACCAATCAATGGAATTTCATTGTCTAATTTTTGCAACGTCAGTTCAATGGCGTCAAAAACGTACCCTAACGTATCATTCACATCCGGAACCACAACATTCTGAACCTGCTCCATTGTTCTGATCGGAGTATCCAGCCACGGGCCAACAGATTCTTTCATTTTAAAGTCAATTCCCATTGCTTGCGGAACCACCAAAATATCAGAAAATAAAATCGCAGCATCCAGCGGAAACCTTCTGATTGGCTGTACTGTAATTTCAGAAGCCAGTTCCGGAGTCTGACATCTTGTGAAGAAATCATATTGATCACGCAGCGCAATGAATTCCGGTAAATATCTTCCCGCTTGTCTCATCATCCAAACTGGTGGTCTTTCTACGGTTTCTCCGCGAAGTGCTTTTAAGTATAGGTCGTTCTTAATCATAATATAATAGACTGATATTGCCAAAAGACAATTAAATATTCAATTTTTGTTTAAAATTTCCTTTTTAATCAGTTTCAAAACAGACATCAGATTGTTTCCTTCTGAAACTAAAATCGGGTTTGAAGTGTACTTTCTTAATTCATTGGCCGTGGTTTCACCAATTGAAACAAGTTGCATATCCTCAAAGGAATTTCGATTTGCAAAACTACGAACTCCGCTCGGACTAAAAAATACAGTGACATGATATTTTTCATTTATCAACGGATTGATTTGCTCTGTGTTGTAAATGGTGACTTTTTTATAGCTGATGTTTTGTAAAGGAAGATTTTCGTCAAGCACGTCCAGTGCTATGTTTCCACAGAAGTGTAAAAATTTTTCATGCTGACAGTGGGTTATAATAAATTTTGAAAGGGTGTCGGCATTTTTCAGCATTTTAAAAGTACCAAAGCCGTTTTTTCTTAATTCACGTTTTGTTTTTTCACCCACACAGTAAATTTTATTGTAGTTTTTTGCTGTAAAATTTTCGTTGGGCTTAAATCCGTTTTTAAAAAAGGAATTTACTCCTTTTGCGCTTGTAAAAATCAATGAATAATTTTTCAGATCAAACGGTTTTACCTTTATAGGATTTGTTTTAATTACCTCGACGCATTCAACCAAGATATCCTCTCCTAATTCTTCGGATATAACAGCTGGATCTATGGTTTTGGTAAATAAAATCTTCATTAAGGTTGGTCTTTTAAATGTAAATCGGCGACCTGAAGTCTCACTCTGTTCATGAAATCTTTTCCCGGATCTTCTTTTCCCGTGAAATATTTGGGATCAGATTCTTTCCAGAGTTTTGAGTTTCTGAAAATACCATACTCCGAATGGCCGATAAGATATTCAATTTTATATTTCTGAGTTAAATATCGTACGAGTTGTGCATTAGCTACAACTTGTTTTTCTGTAAGCGGGTCCTTTTTACTTCCGATATTTTCAATCCCTATTGCACAGTAATTTAATCCTATGGTATGTCTTGCGAATTGAGTAGGCTCCATTAACTGGTAAATTGTACCGTCACGATCAATAATGAACTGGGAAGAAACATTTAGTGTACTTTGCTTCTTTAACGTACTTCTTCCGCTTTCCAGCGTTGCTTTATTAAAATATTTGAAATTACTTTCTATATTTCCGCCTGCAGTATAATGAAGAACGATCATTTTAGGAACTATCGTCGGTGTTTTTTGGACCAATCCGTGATGTTCCTTCAGATATTCTAAACTTAATCGAACTCTTTCCTCAGAATAGTTGATCGGTTTATTAATGATTTTCAGTTCGTTTTTCTGTCCTGCTGCAAAACCTATTATCAATATAAATAGAAAGCTAATACTATTTTTCATACTCTTTATTTCTGATATTGATAATGTCCGGTAATGGTAAATTTAAATAAACAGTCTTCAATAACCTGTCCTCCTCCGATATTATGAACAATTAAATATCGTTTTCCGTCTGCCGATTTTCTGTTGACCACAATACCGATGTGCGTTAAATTTCCGGGTAAAATCCAGGTTACAATATCTCCGGGAACATACAGTTCCGGTTTGGTTTCTATTGATTTTGATTTTCCGAACCTGGCAAAGAATACCCTTAAATTAGGAACTCTGCGATGATCAATATTGGCGTCGGTCTTTTTCAAGCCCCATGTTTTAGGATATTTTGAAAAATTTTTCACCATATCTTCATGCACCTCTTTCTGAAGATCAATTCCCAGTTTTCTGTACGCTCTGATGACAACATCGGTGCATACTCCTTTATCCGAGGGAATATCTCCGTTCGGATATTTGACCGTAAAATAAGCGGGATCGTAGGTAACTTTGTCTTTTGTTAAACTTAAAGCGGCATCAGAAAGCTTTTGGGCAAACTGATTCTGTGCTTTTAAATTTAAGACACAAAACATAATGATAAGAATGGTGAAATACTTTCTCATTATTCAGGAATTTTAGATCAATTAAATCTGACTTTTAATTTCCGTCATGAGTTCTTTTCCTCCATTTTCGAGAACAACTTTTGCAAATTTTTCTCCGAAATTTTCTTCTTCATTATAGATGAAGCTTTCATCTGTTGCGATACAGTTTTTGCCGTCTAAAGAACAAAGGGCTCCTTTAAAACGGATCTGATCCTCAAAAATTTCAGCAAAAGCTCCGATGGGAGCTGTACATCCGCCTTCAAGAGTGCTCAGGAAATTTCTTTCCATTTCTACACAGATTTGGGTAGGAGTGTGATTGATTGATTTTAAAATATCGTTGATGTCTTTTTTATCGGAATGTCCGGCAACGGCAATAACGCCCTGCGACGGAGCAGGAATTAAAAATGGCAGCATTTCATAATCGATATCCATTTTCATTCTTTTAATTCCGGCTAAGGATAAAATCGTGGCGTCAAAATCTCCTTCTTCCAATTTCTGAAGACGGGTTTGAATGTTTCCGCGGATATCTGAAAATTCAGCATTAGGGAAGTTTTTTAACCAGAAAGCTCTTCTTCTTAAGCTGCTGGTTGCTAATTTCAGTTCATGGAATTCTTTATTTCGTGCAGATTCTTTTCTGATCAGGACGTCCTGTGGGAAATCTCTTTCCAGATAAGCAACGATCTCAATGTTTTGAGGTAATTGTGTAGGAACATCTTTCAGGGAATGCACGGCAATATCGATCTCGTCATTTAATAATGCAACATCAAGATCTCTTGTGAAAACACCCGTAATTCCTAAAGAATAAAGCGGCTGAGTAAGGTTCTTATCGCCTGAAGAGACAATAGGGACGATTTCCGTTAAATAATTGCTGTTTTGAAGATGCCTCGCAACTTCTCTTGCCTGCCAAAGTGCCAATGCGGAGTTTCGGGTTCCGATTCTAATGCTTTTCATTGAATTCGTTGTTTGGTTGTTCAACTAATATTTCGTGCATTAATTTACTAATTTCTTCGGCTTTTAAAGGATTATCGATGATATATTTTGCAAAACGGTTGGTGATTTTCTGAATCATTTTATCGGAAAGTTCCATGTCCGTGATGTTTATGTATTTATTTTTTTTATAAAAATTATGCATTTCATTACGTTCCATATTTTTTAAAACCGCTTTGAAATGATGAATGTTGGGTGCCAATTTTCTCTTTTTTTCCCACTCAAGGAAATCTTTTGTCAGCTCTTTGATAATTTTTTCAGCTTTTGGAATTTCTTTTTCCCTTTGCTGAATGGTTTCCTGAATCTGTTTTGAAAGTTCATCAACGTCAATTAATGTTACATTTTCATTTTCCATTACGTTTTTATCAACGTTATTGGGAATAGAAAGGTCAATCACTAAAGTTTCTTTTCCATTCGGGAAATGAGATTTGTTAACAATCGGATGTCTTGCTCCGGTTGCCACGATAAGGATATCGGTTCCGCTGAGCTCTTGATCAAAATCAGCATAATCGATATGAGGAATATTGTATTTCTCGGAAATTTTTGCGGCTGTTTCCTGAGTTCGGTTAGCAATTTTAATTTTTGGCTGATAAACGTGCTTTACCAGATTTTCAACCGTATTCTGTCCAATTTCACCTACTCCTAAAAGCAGAATGTTTTTTTCAGCAATTCTCTTTTGATTATTTAAAATATAATGAACCGCCGCATAAGATACGGAAGCTGCCCCGTTAGAGATTCCGGTTTCGTTTTTGATTCTTTTAGAAATCTGAATCGCGGAATTTATCGCTCTTTCTAAAAAAGGATTCGAGTTTTGTCTTTCTTTTTTAAAACGGTTATACGCTTTTTTGATTTGCCCGATAATTTCGAAATCCCCAATGATTTGGCTTTCTAGACCGGCTGCAACCCTGAACAGGTGGGTTAAAGCCTCTTCTTTAGTCAAAATATTGGCAAATTGTAAGAAGTCCATCAGATTAACTCCAATCGTTTTGCAATACTCTTCAGCAATTAAAAGATAATTGGGTGAAGTGGTATAGATTTCGGTTCTGTTACAGGTGGATACTACAAATGCATCCCCTAGGTTCTCATCATGAATTCGGGTAACAAAATTTTTGATGTTTTCATCAAAGAAGGCAAACTTTCCCCTGGTTTCCACATCAGCCTTTTCAAAGCTAATGGAAAGTACCGAGAAATTCGCAGTTTGATGGATGTTGGAATACTGTAACATAAGCGCAGCAAATTTACGTTTTTTTTAATTAATCATCCTCTGATAGTATATATGATAATTATCGTAAAAAACTATTTCTTATAATCAAAAATTAAACTGAGAATTTACGTGGAATGTTAAAAGTTTTAAGATAGCTTGAAATTGTTTGTGTATAGATTTTTATTATGTTAAATACTGAGGCTTCCGTCTTTTCCCTTTCTTGCTCTAAATCACCTTAAATCTGGTTGAGTTCAAAGTTCGTAAATATCTAAAGTAAAAGTTAATAAGCGGTTAGAAAATTTAATAAAATTTTAACCAAATTATATGCTTGGAGAATTCCTTTGGTAGTGTTAAATTTATATCTTTGTAAATCTTTAAAAAAAATCAGAAGTAAAATATGAGTTTATTCGATATGTTTACGCAAGAAATTGCGATAGACCTTGGTACAGCTAATACCCTTATCATCCATAATAATAAAATTGTTATAGATCAGCCGTCAATTGTAGCAATTGAACGTTCTACGGGTAGGCCGATTGCTGTAGGAGAGCAGGCAAAACATATGCAGGGGAAAACTCATGAGGATATTAAGACAATTCGTCCGTTGAAAGATGGGGTAATTGCAGATTTTCATGCTTCTGAGCATATGATTAAGGAGTTTATTAAAAAGATTCCTGGAATTAAGGGTAAATTTATTCAGCCGGCATTGAGAATTGTAATCTGTATTCCTTCCGGAATTACAGAGGTTGAAAAAAGAGCGGTAAGAGATTCTGCTCAGAAAGTAAACGCTAAAGAAGTACGTTTGATTTATGAACCAATGGCTGCGGCAATAGGAGTTGGAATCGACGTTCAGAAGCCTGAGGGTAATATGATTATCGATATAGGTGGAGGTACTACTGAAATTGCTGTAGTTGCTTTAGGAGGTATTGTTTGTGACAAATCTGTAAAAATTGCAGGCGACGTTTTTACGAATGATATTGCTTATTACTTAAGAACACATCACAATCTTTATATTGGAGAAAGAACTGCTGAAAGAATTAAAATTGAAGTGGGTTCTGCAGTTGAAGATCTGGAAGTTGATATTGAAGATATTCCGGTTCAGGGTAGAGACCTTATTACAGGTAAGCCAAAAGAAATTATGGTTGGATATAAGGAAATTGCAAGAGCTTTGGATAAATCGATCATCAGAATTGAAGATTCTGTAATGGAAACACTTTCTTTAACTCCGCCTGAATTGGCAGCGGATATTTACAAAACAGGTATTTATCTTGCAGGTGGTGGTGCATTACTAAGAGGTCTTGCAGACAGATTGCATAAAAAGACTGGTCTTCCTGTTTTTGTAGCAGAAGATCCGTTGAGAGCGGTTGTTCGCGGAACGGGTATTGCGCTTAAGAATATGGATAAATTCAATTTCTTAATAAAATAATTTTAACTTTTTACGAACACATCTGAATGGGATTTTTGCTGAGATTATTTTCGAAGAACGCACTTTTTGTCTTCTTTATATTTCTGCAAATTATTGCTCTGGTCCTGATATTCTCTAGAAACGCAATGCAAAGATCCTGGATTGCGGGTCAGTCAGCCGCATTGAATTCCTGGTTTTCCGGGTATATCGATGAAGGAGTTTCATATCTTAAGTTAAAGCAAATCAATGAAGATCTTGTTGCTCAGAACAAATCTTTAATGATGGAGCTGTACGGGAAGCAGGGAGCAAAAAATCCTGTTTTCAGAAAAGTTCACGATACTTTGGGCGGCGGACAGATTTATACTTTCGTAGATGGTGAGATTGTTTTCAACAGTATTAACCGAAGAAATAACTATTTTACCATTAACAGAGGAAAAAGAGATGGTGTATTTCCGCAAATGGGAGTAATGGCACCTAAAGGAATTGCAGGTATTGTGATTAACTCTACAGATAGCTATGCTTTAGTTCAGTCTGTTTTAAGTGTGAATAAAATCAGAATCAACGCTGCATTAAAAAACTCAGGATATTTCGGAACTTTAACATGGAACGGTGACAATTCCCGGATAATGCATCTTGCTGACGTTCCCAAATATGTTGCCTTAAAGATTGGCGATACTGTAGTTACAGACGGAAAGTCGGCAATTTTCCCTAAAGGAGTAATGATAGGAACTATCGCAGGGTATTCAGTGGATAACAAGACAGGTTTTTGGGACATTTCTGTTGAATTAAGTGAGAAAATGGGAGCCCTGAGCAAAGTCTATGTGGTTAAAAACCTGAAAAAAGCTGAGGTTCAAAAGATTCAAGATACAATGCAAGCTGTAATAAAAAAGGAAAATGATTAGCAGAACATTATTTACGGATATATTAATCATGATTTTTCTAGTTGCATTACAAATTTTTGTATTGAACAGGATTACGCTATTCGGTAAATATACTCCGGTGTTGTATCCGGTGTTTGTGATGTTCTATCCTTTTTTTAGAAATAAATTTCAGTTTTTAGCTTTAAGTTTTTTAATAGGTCTTACGGTTGATACTTTCTTACAGACAGGAGGGATCAACGCATTTGCAACCACTTCGATTGCCTATTTCAGAACCCTAATTTTCAGAACTTCTACAGATACTTCTACAGATTTTTTCTCTTTTCAGTCCTTACAATGGGCGCAGTTTTTGCTGTTTCTTTTTTCGAGTATCTTTTTACATCAGCTTTTAGTACAGTATATTGAATTCTTTAAGTTGAGCAGATTTTTTGAAATATTACTTAATGTATTGGTAACAAGTATAATTTCGTTTATATTTATAGTTATATATGCATTAATATTTAAAATCAAACAGAAAGTTTGAATACGCGTTATTTAAAGATTTTTTCCGTCCTTGTAGTTATAGCCCTGATTTTCGTGGCTAGGCTTTCTTATTTACAGTTGTTTACAGATCGTTATGCGCTGAATGCAGCCAATACTTCTATTAAAATTGAATATGTTATTCCTCAAAGAGGAGTTATTTTTGACAGAAATGGGAAGATCTTGGTGGGAAATCAGCCTGCCTATGAAATCTCATTTACACAGGCATTGATGAAGCCTGATTTTGATACTATAGGATTTTGTAATTTAATGAAAATTACAAAGCCTGATTTTATCAAAAGAATAGAGTTGATTAAAAAGGAAAAGTATTATTCCAAGCTTACTCCAATGACTTTCATGAAGGATTTGAGCAGAGAAGATATTGCGAGAGTTCAGGAGATTATTTTTAAATATCCGGCTTTCAGTATTGTATCAAGACCTCAGCGTCAATATGAAGTTTCTACCTCCGGAAACCTTTTAGGATATACAAGTGAAGTCAATGAACGCGAAATTAAAAAAGATTCTCTTTATTATTTGCCGGGCGATTTCATCGGAAAAACAGGAATTGAAAAATCTTATGAAAAAGAATTGCGCGGAGTAAAAGGAATGAAGTATATCCAAAAAGATATTAAACTTCGAAATGTAGGTCCGTATAAGCAGGGTTCTTTAGATAAAGAAGTTGTTACAGGAAAAGATATTACGCTCACTATAGACTACGATCTTCAAAGATTAGCAGAAGAGATGATGGTCAATAAGCATGGTGCTATCGTTGCATTAGACCCTAATAATGGGGAGGTTTTAGTGGCGGCTACAGGGCCGGATATTGACCCGAATCTTTTTACCGGGCCTAACAAATCTAAAAATCTTTACGCTCTGTCGAAAGATACCATTTACGAAAATAAACCCACTTTTGATCGTTCACTTCAGGCGGCTTATCCTCCCGGATCCACATTTAAATTACTTACAGCTTTAGCTGCCATGCAGATGGGGGTGATGGATGAAAAAACGATTTTCCCTTGTGGAGGCGGCTTTTTCTACAGAGGAAAAAGGATTAAAGGTCATGGAGGAGCAGATCCGCTTATCCCGTCTATCCAGGTTTCAAGTAACTGCTTTTTCACTTATGCATTCATTGCAATTATTAAAAAATATCCGGGAAATCCTTCAAAAGGGGTTGATGAATGGAAAAAGATCATGAGTAGCTTCGGCGTGGGAGAATTCTTAAATAATGACTTTGCGGTTGGAGCAAAAGGAAGGATTCCTTCGGGAGATTTCTATGAAAGACGTTTTAAAGCCATTATGAAAGCAAGTGGATCACAGAGGACTGATTTTAAAAATTGGGACGAAATGCCTACAGGAGCTATTTACAACGGAATGGGACAGGGAGATGTTCTTGTAACTCCAATCCAATTGGCTAATTATGTAGCGGCCATTGCCAATCGTGGCTGGTATTATACACCTCATATCGTTAAATCTATTGACGGAAAACCGAATCCGGATCCAAGATTTAAGGTAAAACATCAAACATTAGTAGATAAAAAACATTTTGAACCCGTTTTGAAAGGAATGGAGGCTGTTGTACTTCGTGGAACGGCAGCAGGACTGAAATCTCAGGATTTTACTCAGTTAGCTAAAACAGGTACGGCACAGGTGCCTCAGGGAAAAGATAATTCTATCTTTGTTTTGATTGCTCCTGCTGATAAACCAAAAATTGTTGTTGTTGCCGTAATGGAACATGCCGGTTTTGGAGCGACCTGGGCAGGGCCAGCCTGTACTTTAATTGCTGAAAAGTATTTAACAGGAGATATTAAGAGAGATTATCTGTATAAAAAAATGGTAACGTCCAGCTTTATGCCTGAATACAAAAGGCAATGGATTGCTGATTTGAAGCGTAAAGGTTTGTATGTGGAACCTAAACCGGATTCCCTAAAGCTTAAAAGAATACAGGACAGCCTTAGATTTATTAAAGAACAAAAAGCCAAGCTGCAAAAAAAGATCGACGAAAAAACAAAAAATAACAAAAACACTAAAACGGTAAAACAATGAAGTGGACAGAAGGAATAGATAAACTAGGTCTGGGCCTGTATTTTCTGCTTTGTATTTTTGCAATTGCAAATATTTACAGTGTTGACCAGAAACTGGGTGAGAAACAGCTTATATTCTTTTGTATCTCTTTATTTGTGGGGCTGGTTATTTTTGTGGGAAGAAGTAAGTTCTTCGAAAATATGTCAGGGATTATTTACATTGGAGGTGTCTTGCTTCTTATTGGTCTGTTTCCGTTTGGTAAAGAAATTCTCGGACAAAAAAACTGGTATAAGTTCGGAAGCTTTACGATGCAACCTGTAGAGTTTGCCAAAATTGGAACCGCATTAATGCTTTCGAATTATGTTTCAGGTCCTGAATTTAACTTAAATAACAGAAAATCATTATACACGACTCTGGCTATCGTCGGAATTCCTGCTGCTGTCGTGCTGGCAATTCCTGATGTAGGATCTATGTTGGTTTTCATTGCATTTTTCATTGCGCTGTATCGTGAAGGAATGAGCGGGATGCTATTTGCAGTAGGATTTCTTTTTGCGGGAGTTTTCTTAATTTCCCTCGCTATTCCTCCTATTTATGTAGTGATTGCAATATTGGTCATTGTAGGAGGCTGGATTGCCATGAATTATTATAAAATGTCATGGAATGTTATTTCGATTTCGGGAATTGTAGGTTCTGTTCTTGTTTTGTGTGGTTTGGCTTTTGGGTCTCCATATATTTTAGAAAAATTGCCAAAACACCAAAGAGAAAGAATTGAGGTTCTTTATAAAGGCGAAAAAGCGTTCAGAGATACATCAGGTTACAATTTATTATATTCTAAAACGGCAATTGGTTCAGGAGGACTTTTGGGAAAAGGATACCGCGAAGGTTCGGTTACCCAAGGGAAATTCGTTCCGGAGCAGGAAACCGATTATATTTTCTGTACAGTAGGGGAAGAATGGGGCTTTGTAGGAAGTACTGTTTTGATTCTATGTTATATGATTTACATAGGAAGGATATATTATCTCGCAGAACAGCAGAAATCCTCATTTAACAGGGTTTTCGGATATTGTTTTGCTTCCATCCTTTTAATGCACTTTACCATCAATTTAGGAATGGTTATGGGGCTTTTCCCGACTGTAGGTATTCCTTTGCCGTATTTCAGTTACGGAGGAAGCTCATTGCTTGCCTTTTCTATTATGACTTTTATTTTCTTTAAGCTGAACTATTCGGACAAAAACAGTCTGGTGTAAAAGCGAAGACGAAAGGAATAATTTATAATCATGCTTTTTTTCATCTGCTCTATCCGAAAAATCTGCGTGAAATAAAAATAACTTTACTTTAAAATTTCAATGAAGCACCCATACATCTCGGACGAAAATTTTGAGAGCACAGACTTTACCCAAAAATCCTTAGAAAAAGGCGAATACGAAAATTGTACCTTCAGGAATTGTAATTTTGAGTACCTGGATCTTTCCGGATTCAACTTTAGTGATTGCGAGTTCACAGATTGTAATTTAAGTATGGTAAAACTCGTCGGAACCGCTTTTCGGGATGTGAATTTCAAAGGATGTAAAATGTTCGGACTTCAGTTCAATGACTGCAATGAATTCGGGCTTTCTTTTAGATTTGAAAGTTGCTCTCTAAATAATTCTGTTTTTTACCAGGCATCCTTAAAGAAAATAGTATTTAAAGATTCTAAGCTTATAGAAGTTGATTTTACCGAATGTGATCTTTCAAATGCAGTCTTTAATAATTGTGACTTTTCCGGAGCTGTTTTTGATAATACCAACATGGAAAAATCAGATTTGAGGACATCGGTTAACTATTTGATAGATCCTTCCCAAAACAGGCTTAAAAAGGCCAAATTTTCACTTTCTGAAATCCATGGTCTTCTATATAAATTGAATATAGAAATAGATAAGAATAGTTAAGGAGGTTAAAACTTTACTTCATGTAAAGTAAATCCTAGTTAAAACAAGCTTCCATAAAATCTCATCAGGAACAAAGAACAAAAAAGCCTTCAAAATTTTGAAGGCTTTTCATTATTTAAATCAATTATTTAAAATTAAAAACTTGTTCCGTTTGATACTGGAGTTACTGCTGCCAGATTATTGTAAGCCTCTCCGTTTTCATTAATAATTCTTTTTGCGAATCTATATTTTGGTCCCCAGTAAGAATCATTAAGAGAAGAAACCATTACTCCTTTTGATGTAGCAGCATGAATGAACTTAACCTCTCCTTCTTCGGAAACACTTTCAACAATTCCTACGTGAGAAATTCTTCTGCCGTGAGAGAAGAAAATCAAATCTCCTTTCTGTAGATTCTCTTTTTCTACTTTTTCTCCTTCCTGTGCCTGAGAAGATGCTACTCTTGGTAAACTAAGACCTGCTGCTGCACCGAAAACTGAAAGAACGAAAGCAGAACAGTCAATCCCGTTTCTTGTTGTTCCTCCATATCTGTAAGGTGTCCCTAAATAAGTAGCTGCCTCAGATAAAATGTTGTCAATTGTTGTATTGTGTTTGATTGCTTTTGCAATCTCAGAATTTTTAACTGCGTTTTTCGCACTGGCAATAGATGCCGCTTTTTCAGCAAGGAAAGAATCAATTAATCTTTGCTTATCAAGCTCAGCTTTCTTAGGATCGAAAGAAGCTAGTTTGGCATCTGTTTTGTATTCTTTAGTATAAGTTGCTGGTTTTGAAACTACATAATTTGTAACACAAGACTGTAGAGACATTGTAGAAACTACAGCAACTAAATAAAACAAAACTCTTTTCTTCATATATATTTGATTATCCGTGTTAAAAGGAATCGTTATTTTTCAAAAGCATTACAAAAATAGAGATTCCGATAAAAAGACTCCTGATATGATAATTGTCAGGTTCTTTATTTAACACATTTTAACATATTATTTACGTATGTTAAAAAAAAACAAACCGCAACCGCCTGTTTTAGGCGAGTCCGCAGTTTTTTTTATTAAGATTCTTTAACATAATTATTATAGATTATTCCTATCAAAGGATTTTTTCAGATTAATGTTAAAGAAAAGAGAGTCCTAAATTTTGTTAATAAAACATTGACTATAAGCCTATTTAAGCAGTTTAACTCTAATATTCTGCCCATCACGAATTTCTTCGGATGCATTCTTAACAACTATGTCATTTGTAGAAATATTTCCGATAATTGTCGTGACTTCTCCGTTAGCAATTCCTGCCGTTACTGGAACCCAATGTGCAATATTCTTTTCGACTTTAATAACGAAAACGCCCAAAGTGGAATTTAAAACGGCTGTGGAAGGAACAGACAAAGATTTATTGTTTTCACTTAAAGGTAAAATCACGTTGGCAACCATTCCCGGCAGCAATCTTTTGTCTTTGTTGTAAACATCCATTTCTACCCATTGAGAACGCAGTTTGTTGTCTAAAGCACCCGCAAATCTCGCAACTTTTGCCGTAAAAGTCTCTCCCGGAATCGATTGAATGGAGAATTTAATATCTCCATTTTTATTCAATAAGCCGGTGTACGATTCCGGAACATTCACAACCAAACGTAACCTGTCCTGCTGAACCAGACTGAACATAGGCAAATCCGAACCTTTTCCCGAAGGTCCAACGTAAGCTCCAGCACTCACATTTCTCATTGCAATATTTCCGCTGAATGGCGCTCTGATCTGCAAATAATTTTTAACATCAGCAACTTCTCGGTACGATGCTCTTGCGGCTTCCAATTGTGCTAAATCTGATCTTTGTGCCGCCAAAGCCTGTTCCAGATCAAGTGCGGATATTGTCCCGGGTGTTTTGCTGGTTTCTTTTAAGCGGTCATATTTCGCTTTACTCGCAATGTATAATGCTTCTTTTGACTTTAATGCTGATGAAGCTGCACTTTGTTGGGAATTGATTTCCGGAGCTTCCAATGTTGCCAATAATTGTCCGGCTTTTACTTCATTTCCAACATCAACGTACAATTTTTTCACAAAACTGCTCACCTTTGCATAAATATCAACTTTCTGATAAGGCTGTAATTCTCCCGGAATTGCCGTTGATGATGAAAAATCTGCTTGGGAAGGATTTACCGCTTCGATATCCGGAGAAGAAGTTTCTGCTGATTTCTTTGCTTCCTTTTTTTCCTCGTGCCCACAACTCTGTAAGCTGAAAACCAGTATTGTCGGAATTAAATATTTATATAATCGATTCATATTTTATCTTAAATAGTTTATTATTTATTTTACAATTTCAGGCATAAAGTGAATGCTTTCTTCATCTTCCGGATCAAGAGAAACACTTTGAGTAGTCGCTTTTCCTTGTCCCCAAGCAAACGCTAATGGAAGAATGAAAAGGGCAGCAAAAGTAGAAGCCACCAAACCTCCGATCACAGCTCTTCCCAGCGGTGAAACCTGATCTCCTGCTTCTCCCAATCCGAGCGCCATCGGGATCATTCCTACCACCATCGCCAAAGCGGTCATTACAATGGGTCTTAACCTCAACGCTGCGGCTTCCCTTGCGGAAAGTAATGCATTTCCGTTATGTTTTCTTAATTGTTCTGCATTGGTAATCAACAATACAGCATTCGAAATCGAAACTCCGACCGACATGATAATTCCCATGTAAGATTGAAGGTTAAGAGTTGATCCACTGATGATTAATAAAGCTAAAGATCCAACCAAAACTGCAGGCGCTGTTGCCAATACAACCGCAGAAACTTTGAATGACTGAAAATTCGCGGCCAACATTAAGAAAATCACAACAATCGCGATAATCAAACTACTTTGTAAACTACTTAAGGTTTCATTTAAAGTCTGGCTTAAACCAATCATTTGAATATTTAAACCCCTTGGAAGTTCACCCATATTATCAATTACTTTTTGTACATCTTTTGAAGCGGTTCCTAAATCGGTGTGATTAAGATTTGCAGTCACTGTCAAAGTCGGCATTGCTCCCAAGTTGTCGGTTTCTCCGTAGGTGAAACTGTTTTTAATGGTTGCAACATCTCCCAAATTCGGTCTGTTGGAATTTTTCTGTAATGGAATTCCTGCAATTTCTTCTTTGCTGTTCATTTTATTTTCAGGAATCTGAACCTGAACATTGTAGCTATAACCACCTTTTTCATCCGTCCAAATATTTTTTTCCGTAAATCTTGATGAGGAAGTTGAAGCTACCAAAGAACGCGAAACATCCGACATATCCACTCCCAATTGAGCAGCGCGGACACGATCAACATTAATATCTAAGGCTGGATATTTGATAGACTGACCAATCTGAACATCTCTCAAATAAGGAATCTTCTTTAATTCTTCTACGATTTTTTTAGCATAATTTTCATTTACGCTTTTATCTCTTCCCGATAATCTCACCTCAATCGGAGTCGGAGAACCTTGGCTGAGAATTTTTTCAGTTAATTCAATCGGCTCGAAGGATAATTTCATATCAGGATTAATGGTTTTCGCTTTTTCTCTGATTTTATCCTTTAAATCATCCATATTGGTATGATAATCTTCATTTAAACCCACCTGTAAAACCGTTTCATGAGAACCTGCCATCCAAAGGTAAATCGGACTTACCGAGAAAAGGGTCGGGTGCGTTCCTACGTATGCAGATGTGATGGAGACATTGTCTTTTCCGACAATTTCTTTAATTCCGTCTAATAATTTTAAAGTCTGAAGCTCGGTTTTTTCAATTCTTGTCCCGTCTGGAATTCGCATTCTTACCTGGAATTGTGTTCCGTTCACCTGTGGTAAAACATCTCGTCCGATGCTGTTTAAAAACAAAGCAACCATTCCCATCATCAATATAATATAAGCTGAAACCAATATTTTTCGATAAGGCATGATTCGGTCTAAAAATTTCAGATAACGGAATCTTATTTTTTCAAATAAACTTACTTTTCCGTCGCGGTTGCTGTCTTCATTTTGAAGTAAAATTTCTTTCTGACTCCATGTATCATTTTCATCGCTTAATCCTGCTGCTTTTAATTCTTCGGAATCTGTTAAAGTATGTCCATCTTTAGCTTTGTGATGTTTTACTTTCATGATCCAGTTGGCCATTACCGGAACGAAAGTCTGTGCAAGGAAATAAGAAACAATCATGCTAAAACCAATTGCTAAAGCTAAAGGTAAGAACAATGATCCCGGAATTCCTCCCATCGTAAATGCAGGAGCAAAAACTGCCAAAATACAGAATAAGATCAATAATTTTGGAAAGGCAATTTCTTTACAGGCATCCCAAATAGCGAGCGATTTGGGTTTTCCCATATCCAGATGCTGGTGAATATTTTCTATGGTAACTGTACTTTCATCGACGAGAATTCCGATGGCGAGGGCGAGTCCGCTCAACGTCATAATGTTGATGGTCTGTCCGAAAAGATTTAAAAATAAAACAGCCGAAATAATGGAAGTTGGAATCGTGAGAATTACAATCAACGCTCCTCTGATATCGCCGAGAAATAAAATAACCATTAATCCGGTGAGAATGGCTCCGATAGTTCCTTCGCTTAATAAACTTTTAACTGAATTAATTACGTAAGTCGATTGATCAAATTCAAAACTCACTTTCACATCATCCGGAAGATTGGACTGAATTTGTGGTAACTGTTTTTTCAGATTCTGAACCACGTCCCACGTTGAAGCATCGGCACTTTTAGCAATACTTAGATAAACCGAACGACGACCGTTCACCAAAGCATAACCCGAAGTCATATCTGCTCCGTCGGTTACTGTCGCAACATCTCTTAAATAAAGATTCTGAACACTGCCTTTGTACAAAGGAATATTTTCGAAATCTTTTACATTTTTAATCATCGTATTGGTCGGAGTGATATAGTATTTATCTCCGATTCTTACGTTTCCGGAAGGGGCAGTCTGGTTGTTCAAACGTAAAGCTTCTACGAGCTGATCAGGTGTCATATTATGCTGACGGAGCAAATCCGGATTGGCATTAATGACAACCGTACGAATATTACCACCAAACGGCGGAGACGAAACAATCCCAGGAATGGAGGTAAATGTTGAACGCACATACACGTTCGCGAGATCGAGCAATTCGTTGTTGGATCTTTTATCACTGCTTAAAACCAATTGTCCGACCGGAAGAGTTGAAGCATCAAAACGAATGATAAACGGCGGGTTGGAACCCGGCGGAAACGCGGCCTGAATTCTGGTTGAGAACGAGTTTAACTCAGCGGCAGCTTGCGCCATATTGGTTCCGGGATAGAAATTAATTTTCATTAAAGTCAGTCCCTGAATATTTTTGGTTTCAATACTTTTAATTCCGTTAACGAAAAGGAAAATATTGATGTATTGTTTGGCGAAAAATGCTTCCATCTGCTGCGGTGTATAACCACTGAAAGGGTGGGAAACATAGATTACCGGTAAATCCAGTTTGGGGAAAATATCGACTTTAATAGAGTTCATGGACCGGATTCCGAAGAAAAACAGCCCTGCAACAATTACTAAAATCGTAATAGGTTTTCTTAATGCAAATCTTATTAAATTCATTGAGATAATCTTGATTATAGTTGATATTAATCTTACAATTCGTTTTCAAAGACAGTGAAATCACCCAACGCGGCAGCTTTTAATAATAAAGCATTCCAAACATTGCTAATGGCGATATCTCTGTCGGTTTCTGCTCTTACCAAAGCATAAATCGCTTGTGATAAATCCACCAAATCTGTCAAACCGTTTTTATATAAAACCGATCTTTGGATGTAAGCATCATTGGCAGATTTCAACTGAACAGGAACCTGATCGTACACCGTGATGGCATTTTTCCATTTGTTTTCGGATAAATCCAATTGGGCTTTTAATTGCTGTTCGGCGAGGTCATATTCATGTTTTAACCCTTGACTTACATAATCCTGAGCGCTGATTTCTTTTGATAATCGATAGGTCTGAGTGAAATTCCAGGAAACACCAAGTCCAACTAAATAATTGCTTCTCGTCGGATGAATTCCATCCCAATAAGATGTTGAATAATCATTTTGATTTTGAGCATAACCACTTCCAAATCCTGAACCTCTCGTCTGAAAAATACCTACCATCGAAAATGACGGATAATACTGTGTTTTCAGAAATTGTTTTTCCTGTTCGCTTACATTAATTCTGCTTTTATATAAAGCCAATAACGGATGGCTTTCCAAGGAAGAGTTGGCTTCAATCGGAAAATCGGTCGGGACTCTTTTTAATAAAGTACTGTCCAGCACAAATTCCTGGGCAGGAATCCCCAACAGCTGAGCGAGCTTGTTTTCCTGTTCCTGTTCATTGTCTTTCGCTTTGGTGTAGGTGATCATTGCGTTGGCGTAATCGGCTTTAGCAAGGGATAAATCAACTCCGGGAACGATTCCGTTTCTTTCTTTTACCTCAACAATTCTCCTGATCGTGTCGGTTCTTCCGAGGTTTCGGGCGTAGGAAAGTTTTAATTTTTTAGCCGCTAAAACATTTAAATAAGCCGCTGCCACTTTTACTTTGTGCTGGAAAATTTCATCAGACAAGTCTTTGGTGTCCCTCAGATTTTTAGATTCTGCAACTTTTACCCTTTGCTTGGCTTTCCCGAAAGAGAAGAATTCCCAGTTGATATTGGCTAAATACAATGCTCCGAAAGAAGCATTCCAGTTTTGATCGGGAAGGGGAAGTCCCGAAGAAGCTACTCCGTAACCCCCGAAACCGTACAATGGCCCGTTTTGTCCGTTCACTGTTCCGTAATCCTGTTGCAGGCTGATGTTGAGGTTCGGCAGATATTGCCGTTTTGCCAGTTCTATCGATTCCTGTGAAGATAATCGGTAAGATTCTTTGGCTTTAATGGTTCCGTAATTTTGAACAGCGGTTTCCAGCGCAGATTTCAGCGTGAGAACTTCCTGTGCTTTCGCTGTGTTGGCAAAAAAAACGGATGATAAGGCGAGAATAAAAATTCTTGAAAGCATCTAACGTATTTTTCTTTTTTCAAAGTAAAAAATACATTTTGAAGCAAATTTGAAGTTTGAAAAATAATGTAAATCGCTTTATTCAGCAAAGTTTACAACTTGTTCAACGCTTTCGAATTCTAAATTGTTTTCATTTGAAATCTTATCAGAAATTAGTGGTTCGTGGAGCTGAGTCTGATCAAAATGAATTGTAATGTTGTGCCATCCGTCAGCAAAATCGTAATGAACAGCAAATTTATTGACTTCACAGATTTGTTTCACAATAGAAAGGCCAAGGCCGATACTTTCCTGGGACTGGTTACTTTTTTTAAACCTTTTAAATAATTCATTGGGCGGAACATCAGGCGGAAGTCCGGTATTGCTGATCTGGAAGTAGTTTTTGGTAAGATTAATTTCAATTTTTCCGCCTTCCAGATTATGCCGGATTGCGTTGGAAAGAAGATTGCTTAACAGAATTTCGGCTAAGGTCGGGTGAATTTTAATATAAACATTCTTTTCACAATTTCTGTTTAACGTAATGTTTTTCAACGCCAAATGATCCTCGTACATACATAGCGTTTCTTTTTCAACCCTGCAGAATTTCAATTCTTTGTTTGTTAAAAACTCATTGTTATTTAATTTAGTTAAAAGAATTAAAGAGCGGTTGATGCGGCTTAATTTGTCAATTGAATTCTGAATATCTGTTAGTAAGATGGCTTGGTTTTCATTGATTTCCGTTTCTGCCAACAATTCAATTTTACTTTGAATAATGGCTAAAGGTGTCTGAACTTCATGAGAAGCGTTTTCAGAGAATTCCTTCACGGAAGCATAGTCTTCCAGCGCCTTGTCGGTCATGGTTTTCAGGAATTCATTTAATTTTTTAAACTCTTTTGTGCTTGTCGGTAAAAGTTCAAGTCTTTCTTTTTTCTGAATACTGAATTTTTGAAGTCCGTCGATCGCGTGGTGGAAAGGTTTTAATATGAATTTAGATAAAATTCTTGCGGTAATAAAAACAATGGCTGTAATTAATAATAATTTCCAGAAGAGAGCGATCAGCATTCCGCCCATAATTTCTTTGGTAGCGGTAATGTAGGTGTATGAAGAGATTTTGTAAATTCTATTATCAATATTTGCAAAAGAATTGATCTGGATTTTACATTCATTCTTAGAAACGCCATTGTCTTCAAGGCAGGTGTGAAGAATTTCCGGTTCCGCAGGAAGGTTTTTTCCGTTTAAAACATTAATGGCAATAGGAAGTCCCTGTGTTGTCGTTGCTGGAGCTTCTCCTTTTTTTATCTGATTAATTACATAATTGTTGACGGTTTTCAATCTTTCAATTTCAACATTATCCAGTCGTTTTTTTATGCTTGTATACGAAATATACATGCTTATGGGCGTTACAAGCAAAATAATGGCGATAAACCAGACTGATATTTTATTCACTAAATTCATGAACCACTATATTTTAAAGCATTAAACTTGTATCCCAAGCCGTAGATCGTTTCGATATAATCGTTACCTTTTGCAGCGCCGATTTTTTTTCTGAGATTTTTAACGTGCTGATAAACAAAATCAAAATTAGCCAAATTATCGGTATAATCACCCCAAAGATGATTGGCAATAGACTGTTTGGATAATACCCGGTTTTTGTTGACGAGAAAGTAAAGAAGTAATTCAAATTCTTTCTGAGTGACTTCAAGTCTTGTTTCATTAATGGCAACTTCGTAAGTATCAGTATTTAAAATGATTTCATTGAACTTTACTTCGTTGTAACCATCCATTTTATTTCTTCGGTAAACGGCCCTCAATCTGGCATGTAGTTCCGGTAAGTGGAAAGGTTTTGTGATATAATCATCGGCGCCTTTTTCCAATCCGTTGATTTTATCGTCTAAGGCGTTTTTTGCAGAAATAATGAGAATTCCGCTGTTGATTTTTTCACTTTTGATATGATTTAAAATATTCAATCCGTTTCCGTCGGGCAACATAATATCCAGCAAAATACAGTCGTAGGAATTGAAATTTAATCGTTCCAATGCTTCGTTGTAGTTATAAGCGCATTCACAGATATAGCTCTCGCCTTCAAGGTAAAATTCCATACTTTGGGCGAGTTCTCTGTTGTCTTCTATGATCAGGATTTTCATAATTGAAGCAAAATTAAAATTAAATTTTGTATGAATTTTGAAGTTATGGAAGTCTTTGTCTATTAGTGTTTTAAATTAAATTTTAATTTAGATAAAAGATCGGTCGTCACTTCGAGTAAATTTTTGAAAAAAAATTGTATCGAGAAGTTCATTTAATTAAGTTCTCGATACATTTTTCTTAATATCACGATGAAAAACACTTGAACTGGCGAAAATTTCATATTGAAATCAGATTAAACAAAACAAAAACTCCCCGATTAATCGAGGAGTTTCACTAATATGGAACTTTACAAATGTTACTTTGTAAATAACATTTCTCTGTATTTCGTCATTGGCCAAAGCTCATCATCCACCATCATTTCTAAATCATCAGAAGCTTCTCTGATAACGTCGAATAAAGGTTTTACTTTGTTGCAGTAAGTTTCTGCCTGCTTTTGACTGTCTGAAACCGCTTTTGCAGCTTCTCTCGCTTTGATCAGATCTTCAACGCCAACTTTAATTTTAGAAACGTTTTCAGAGATGCTGGTAATTAAGCTCATTTGTTCTTTCGCTAAAGATTTGAACTCTTTGTCTCCGAAAATTTCTTTAAGACCTTTTACGTTCTCGATCAGTCTGTTCTGATAATTTAAAGCTGAAGGAATAATGTGGTTTCTTGCGATATCACTTAGAACTCTTGCTTCAATATCGATAACCGTAGAATATTTTTCTAATTTGATTTCGTTTCTCGCCTCAACCTCTCTGTGCGTGAAAATTCCCATTTCTTCGTAAAGAGCTAAGAATTTTTTATCCATCTCCTGCTTAAGAGCTTCCGGAGTAGTTTTTAAGTTGTTCAAACCTCTCTTTTTAGCTTCTTTTGCCCAGTCATCAGAATATCCGTCACCTTCAAACATGATGTTTTTACACTGCTTGATGTATTCTCTCAATACGTTGAAGATCGCTTCATCTTTCTTAAGACCTGTTTCAATTAAAGCATCAACTTCTTTTTTGAAATCGTTTAATTGTTTTGCTGCGATGGTATTCATTACGGTCATAGATTCAGCACAGTTGGCTGCAGAACCTACCGCTCTGATCTCAAATTTATTTCCTGTAAATGCAAATGGAGAAGTTCTGTTTCTGTCAGTGTTATCCAACAAGATTTCAGGAATTTTTCCAACAACATTTAATTTTAAGTCTGTTTTTTCGTCCGGTGAAAGTTTTCCTTCCGTTACTTTTTCAAGCTCTTCCAAAACTCTGAACAATTGGCTTCCGATGAATACAGAAATAATTGCCGGTGGAGCTTCGTTTGCTCCTAATCTGTGGTCGTTACTTGCAGAAGCAATGCTTGCTCTTAAAAGATCAGCATATTCGTGAACCGCTTTAATTGTATTAACGAAGAACGTTAAGAACTGTAAGTTTTTCTTAGGATTTTTTCCTGGGCTTAAAAGGTTTTCACCGGTATCAGTTGCCAAAGACCAGTTGTTGTGTTTTCCGCTTCCGTTTACGCCTGCGAATGGCTTTTCGTGGAATAAAATGTGGAAATGGTGTCTGTGAGCAATTCTTGCCATTACGTCCATCAACAAAGAGTTGTGATCTACGGCTACGTTTACTTCTTCAAACATTGGAGCCAGCTCAAATTGGTTTGGAGCTACCTCGTTGTGTCTAGTTGTTACAGGAATACCCAATTTCATACATTCGATTTCCAACTCTTTCATGAAGTTCATTACTCTTGTAGGAATAGAACCGAAATAGTGGTCATCCAATTGCTGTCCTTTTGCAGGAGAATGTCCCAATAAAGTTTTACCTGTTAAAACTAAATCTGGACGAGATTGGTATAATGCTGAGTCAACTAAGAAATATTCTTGCTCCCAACCTAAGGTGGGCGTTACTTTTGTCACGTTTTTGTCAAAATACTGCATTACGTTGGTTGCAGCTTCGTCTACCGCGTTCAATGCTCTTAAAAGAGGAGCTTTATAATCTAAAGTTTCTCCTGTATAAGAGATGAAAATAGAAGGGATACATAATGTAGTACCCATAATAAATGCCGGAGATGTAGGATCCCAAGCTGTATAACCTCTTGCTTCGAAAGTGTTTCTGATACCACCATTCGGGAAAGAAGACGCGTCCGGTTCCTGCTGGATCAATAAGTTTCCACTGAATCTTTCAATGGCTCTGCCTCCTTCGATAGGAGTGAAGAAAGAATCGTGCTTTTCTGCAGTACTTCCTGTCAAAGGCTGAAACCAGTGTGTGTAGTGAGTTACTCCTTTGCTCATTGCCCAGTCTTTCATAGCTACTGCTACCTGGTCTGCAATGTGTCTCTGGATTTTAGTCCCTTTTTTTACCGCATCCATAATAGACTGGAATGCTTCTTTTGTTAAATATTCTCTCATCGTTTCTTCTGAGAAAACATTTTGACAGAATAATTCTGACAATTTCACAGGAACTTCCACAGAGTTATCTCTTCTAAAGTCCTTAAATGGTAAAGTTTCTAACGCTTTGAATCTTAAAGTTGACATATAGGTTAATTTTTACGGGGCAAATTTACAAAAAAATATAAGATAAAATAAAAACACCCCTAAAAAATATGGGGTGTTTTTATTTTTTTTATTTTGTTTTCAATCTTTAGGGGTTTTCTGGGCAGATTCCTCCAATAAGACATAAGCAATCACAGGTTGACGGATCAAATTCTACGGGACAATTTCGTTGTTGCCATAAAGACATATTGCACCATTGACCACAAACAGAAGCTGGTTCTGCAGGACAAGAATTACCCTTTCCTGATACTGAGCGTAACTGCTCTCGTGTTAATTTTTTTAGATTTTTCATAGTAAATTATTTGTTGTTTACCAAATGTAATGAAAAAATAAATAATAATTAATAGGATTTTTAAATAATAATTTTTGAATGTAGTATATTTGTGTGAAATTTATTTTATGACAAATTCTAGAGCAAGAGAAACAACGGAAGCAATTGAAAGATTGTATATTTCTATGAGACACCTCTTTTACAGAGGTTTTTTTAAACCCGCCGGTGTTTCAGGGGAGAGTATCAGAAGTTTGTTGAAGACCATCAATCCGGAGATTTATGGGAGTATGAATATTCCGAGTAAATTGGAACTGGATGGTTTGATGTATGTTTTAGACAGACTTCCGGAAGGAATTGAAGAATGTGCTTTTATTCATCTTACATCAGATGAGGGTTTTGATAAAGGAAGTTTCGAACCAATTGTACCTAAAAAGAGAAGAAGAAACTGTTACAGAATTGATGAGCACCAAATGAATATTGAAGTTCTTTTGGGACGTTCCGAGATTTATGATATTCTTACTCACTTAACCTTCTTATTTATAGAAGCGGATAAGGTTAGAAATCTGGCTTTCATCCAGGATGAAAACTGGAAACCGACGCGTGCTTTTAAAATTATTGAAGAAGTCGTAAAAGGCGAAAAGAAATTCAGCAGAAAGGAAAAAGAAGTTGCCCTGATTCATTTATCTTCTTTGATCGGAAGAACTTTTGATGAAACATTAACAGCTTACAATACTTTCGGGGACGATCATAATCCTGACCGTTTGTTTAAAATTATTTACAACTTAGCGAAAGTAAGTTTAGAGGATGCAAAACAGACAAGAGAAAGAGAAATTCATTTCAGTGCTATTTTAAGAGAAAGAGTAGGACATCACTATTTTGGTGAGAAGTGGGCAGATAAAGTGAAAGAGGTTTTATTTGAAAACAATCTTCATATGCGTCCGCTACATATTATTTCCGCCAATATGCACTCTGTGAAAAATATGCTGTATGCCAATGATGCATTGAAGAAAAAAGATCACAAGGAAGTAGACTATAAATTATACGGAGAAATTTCCGATAAAAAAGAGCTTCGTGATAAGGTTTCCAAATATGCTTTGGAAGAAGGAATGATCTATATTAATGATAAGAGCGGCAGTAATATTGATGTTCAGATCATTGATCTAAGTAAAACCAATCTTAAAAACACTCCTTTCCACGATATTAAATTTGGCGGAGACGATGTGATTATGGTTTTTGATTATGCTTTTGGTGAACAGGCTTATGAAGTAATGGACGAATTATTGAGACCTTACGAGCATAAAGGAGAGGTTTATATGATGAAAGTGAAATCTGTTTCCATTATGGGTAAAGCGGGAATTCTTGCTGGTGGAAAAGGAGATATCATGATTCCTACGTCACACATTTTTGAAGGAACGGCAGATAACTATCCTTTTGAAAATACCTTGAAACTGGCAGATTTCCATGATGATGAACTGAAAGCATTTGAAGGTCCGATGATTACTGTTTTAGGAACTTCACTTCAAAACAGAGATATTTTATCATACTTTATGAATACTTCCTGGAAGGCCATAGGTCTTGAAATGGAAGGGGCACATTATCAGAAAGCCATTCAGGTGGCATCTAAGATCAGACACCATATTTCACCGGATTTATTTGTAATGTATGCATATTACGCTTCAGATAATCCTTTGGAAACGGGAAGTACACTTTCTTCAGGTGGTTTGGGATTAACAGGAGTAAAGCCAACCTATCTGATTACTTTGAGAATCTTGGAAAAGATCTTACAGAGCGGAAAGAAAGAAGTTTCTGCTAAAAAATAATTTGATTAAAAAATGAATTTTCTTTATAAGATAGGAAATATTTTCATGAGCATATTTTTATTTATGCTCATGATTTTTTTTGCGATGAGTTGTAAAAATGAAAATGCCACGCAAAATTTTCCTTTTTATAAACAGACAAGTGAAAAGACTTGTGGCCCAACCTGCTTAAGAATGATTTTTAAATATTATGGTCAAACTTATACCGAGAGTTATCTGAGTAAAATTACTCACTTTGATTCTTCAAAAGGGACAAGCATGTATGATTTATTCTCTGCTGCAGAATCATTAGGATTTAAACCTGAAGGTGTGGAAGTTGATTTTCAAAATTTAAGTAAAAATGTAGTATTACCTTGTATTGCTTATTGCAAGCCACATCATTTTGTTGTGGTTTACAAAATTGAAGATTCAAAAGTATATGTTGCAGATCCAGCAGATTCGTTAAGAATTTACAATAAAGAAGAATTTTGTAATTTTTGGGAAGACCCTAACTCTAATGGCATCAAGACAGGATATGCTTTAATAATAAATAAAAAACAATGAGCTCAATATCACAATTAGCCAAAAGATTCAGAGAAGTAATGCTGGATGGTTTATGGATTGCTAATACCAATTTTAAAGATCAGCTTTTGGGTGTAACTTGGGAGCAGGCAACAATGCAAGTAGGCTCTTTGAACACCATTGCCATGCTTACTTTTCATATCGATTATTATATTGCAGGTTTGGTGAATGTTTTTGAAGGCGGGAATCTGGAAATCAGGGATAAATATAGCTTTGATCTTCCACCAATTGGATCTCAGGAACATTGGGAGGAGCTTTTAAATAAGCTTTGGAATGATTCTGAAAAGTTTGCTAATCTATTGGAACAAATGCCCGATTCTAAAATGAATGAAGTTTTTGTCGATGAAAAATACGGTACCTATTTAAGGAATATTGACGGGATGATTGAACATGCGTATTATCATCTTGGACAGGTTACTTTGATCAAAAAATTATTGAAAAATCAGTAAAATCATATTCCCACAGATTGTATAAATCCCGCGGATTAATTTCAAAACAATTTTCTGTGAAATCCGTGAAATCTACGGATGTATTTAACAATTAGAATAAATTTAATCTAACACTATAATATAGAATAAGCCTCATCAATACCTCCACGTTTGAGGTTCTTACTTAAAATACATATCTTTAGAAAACTAAAAAATTTTAAATGAAAAAATCGGTTGCAATCCTATTTGCGTTTATAATTTCACAATTTCAAGCTCAGCAGGGAGCTTATTATCAGCAGAGTGCAAAGTACAAGATGGATATTGATGTGAACGCTGAAAAATTTACTTATCAGGGAAATCAGACTTTAGAATACACCAATAATTCACCGGACGAGCTTCATGTTGTTTATTTCCATTTGTATTGGAATGCTTTTAAACCCAATTCCATGATGGATCAGAGAGTTGCCGGACAAGGAAAAAACGGGGATTCAAGATTGCAGAAAGACGGAGTTTCAAGATTGGCATCTATTCCGAAAGATCAGGAAGGAGCACAAAATATTCACTGGATCAAACAAAACGGCAAAACATTGAAGTTTGAAATTCAGGAAACCATCATGAAAGTCTATCTGGCAGAACCGATTAAGCCAAATTCAACCACAACATTCACGATGGATTGGGATGCCGTAATTCCTCAACAAATCAGAAGAAGCGGAAGAAATAATAAGGAAGGTGTTGATATGACTATGACGCAATGGTATCCTAAAATCGCAGAATA
The DNA here is from genome assembly GCF_022488405.1 of Chryseobacterium sp. Y16C. Taxonomy (NCBI): domain Bacteria; kingdom Pseudomonadati; phylum Bacteroidota; class Flavobacteriia; order Flavobacteriales; family Weeksellaceae; genus Chryseobacterium; species Chryseobacterium sp. Y16C. The sequence continues at coordinate 2,977,808 of NZ_CP092711.1, read as the reverse complement.
TGACTATGACGGCTGGGCAACATTCGATTATATCGGAAGAGAATTTCACGCGCCGTTTTCAGATTTTGATGTGACGATTAAAATCAACAAAGATTATGTAGTAGGAGCAGGGGGAATTCTTGAGAATCCGGCAGAAGTGAAAGGGTATGATACCAATGCAAAAATCAAAGCTGATAAAAATAAGGCCACCTGGAAATGGACAGCGAAAAATATGCTGGATTTTGCATGGAGCGCAGATAGAGATTATGTGGTGAAAAGTTTTGATGTTCCGCAAGGTCCGAAGGTATTTTTGGTGTATCAGAATAATGAAAAAACAAAAGTTTGGGAAGAAGCGCAGCCTTATGTTACAAAATATTTCCAATTGATGAATTCCCACTTCGGAAAATATGTATACCCAACTTACGCTTTCATTCAAGGGGGAGACGGTGGAATGGAATACGGAATGTGTACGATGATTTTAGGAGAAGCAAAAGATATTAAAGGATTGATGGGATTGATGGCTCACGAAGGTGCCCATTCCTGGTATCAGCAAATGCTTGCCACAAATGAGTCGATGCGTCCGTGGATGGATGAGGGGTTTACAAGCTATGCGGAAAACTATGTAATGTATCAGTTATTTCCGGAAGACCTTCCCAATCCGTTCGCGCATTCTTTGGATGCTTACAGAAACTTTATTAAAAAAGGAATTGAAGAACCTGCGGTTTGGTTAGGGGATCACCATGATAACGGAACTGCTTATACATACGCTTCTTATGTAAAAGGAGAATTGTATCTGGTGCAGCTGGGTTACATTATGGGAGAGCAGAATTTGGCAGAAACTTTAAAGCAATATTATGATCAGTGGAGTATGAAACATCCTTCTGACAGAGATTTTCTACATATTGCTCAGAAAGTTTCAGGGATGGATTTAAAATGGTTTCAGAATTACTGGATCAATACTACAAAAACGATCGATTACGGAATTAAAGACATAAAATACGAGGCAAAATCAACAACCATCACTTTGGTAAATAATGGACAAATTCCAATGCCTATTGATTTTAGTATTATAACAGCAGATAAAAAGATTGTAAATTACCAGATTCCCATGAATATGACCCATACGTGGAAAGAAAAGGATATTTACGGAGACTTTAAAACAGTGCCTTACTGGCCTTGGACACAGAAAGAGTATTCAATTACGGTTCCTTATACAAAATCTCAGCTGTCTGCAGTAGGAATTGATTTTAGTCAAAGAATGGCAGATATCAATATGCAGGATAATTTTGTTGAGGTGAAATAAACATCACATTGATTCTATAAAAAAGTCTCTGAAAATATTTCAGAGACTTTTTATTTTGTAGTGACAAATCTATTTTATTTCAAACTGCTGTACCATCCAATGCCTTGAATGATTTTTAATCAAATCATCCTTTATGGTGTTGTCTTTGGTATTCAGGTAGCTGTATACTTTAAGTGGAATGGAATCCGGATATTCTTTTAAGCCTTGTATTATTGTATTTTGAGACTCATCTTTTCTATGGCCGCTTTCTAATGCTTCTGCTTTGTAAATGTAAATAATGGCTGGAATTTTCCCGAAAATGTCTTTTGTTTCATTTTCAAGAATATTCATGGTCTCAATCTGAAAGTCTGCATCCGGTTTTTTTCCTACCGCTGCTGTTTTGCTGATATGCTGCTGATACATCAGAAAAAGCATGAGGATATGAAGATTTTTAGTATTGGGATCGGAAACCAGTTTCTCTATTTGCTGGATGTCTTCGGGAGTCATTTCTTCCTGATCTGCCTGAAGGTTTTTTTCATAAAAAGTAGTTAAGAGATTATAAATCGTTTTATCGGATTTATCAATTTGGGATTTTTTCTTTAGGTCAGGATAGATATCTTTAATGGAAGCTTTTTGCGCATAAAGAGACAGGTTAATCATTATAAAAAATATCAAAACGAACTTTTTCATGTCTGTAGGATAAATTTGAGTGGTTGTGACTTTAAATATAATTAATTGTTTTAAAAAACGAAAATTTCAAAATAATTTCAAACGTTCTAGCGTCTTGTTTCTATCAAAAATTATTAATTTTGAGCCTTAAAATTAATTAGGCTTCTCTATTACTAAATAAGCCAGATTGAAACATAAATCAATGAATTCAATTGTCATAAATGTTGGGAACAGCAATATCAGGTTTGGACTTTTTAATGGTGATAACTGTGATGTTTCATGGGTAATCAATACAAAACCTTACAGAACAACAGACGAGCTATATGTTCAGATGAGTATGTTATATCAAACCTATAAAATTGAACCCAAAGAAATCAGTAAAGTAATCATCGGTTCTGTTGTTCCTCAGCTTACCAAAGTGATGAGTTCTGCGATCAAGAAAATACATGATATTACTCCTGTCATTGTTGACAGAAATACACCTTCCGGTGTTCAGGCAAAATCTAAGCAAATGGGAACGGATATTTATGCGAATCTTGTAGCAGCGCATAATCTGTATCCCGGCAGGAAAAAGATCATTCTGGATTTTGGCACTGCACTTACTGCAAGCTGCGTTGCTGAAGATGGAGAAACGATGGGAGTTATTATTGCTCCGGGAATTGTTACTTCTCTTAATTCGTTAATCAGTCAAACGGCGCAACTTCCAGAAATTGAATTGAAGAAACCCAAATCGGTTTTGGGCTTAGATACGGTAACCTGTATGCAAAGCGGAATGGTTTATGGTTTTTTAGGAATGGTAGAAGGGTTTATAGACCGAATTAATGATGAGGTAAATGATGACTGTTTTGTGGTGGCAACGGGCGGTGTTTCGCATGTTTACAAGCCTTTGACGAATAAAATTCATATTGCAGACAGACTGCATACCCTGAAAGGACTTTATTTTTTAGGAAAAGATAAATGAAGATAAAAAAGCAGCTATAAAAGCTGCTTTTTTATTATAGGTTGCATAGAAAGTTATCTTCTAGATTTAAAAAACTCCTTTACAATGGAAGAACATTCGTTTTCCATGATTCCGGTAATGACTTCCGTTTTTGGATGAAGAGACAGGTGTTTATTGATGAACCCTCTCTGTTCGTCCCGTGCTCCGATCACTACTTTTGAAATCTGTGACCACGAAAGCGCTCCGGAACACATTACACATGGTTCTAGTGTCACATATAGCGTGCAGTCTTTCAAGTATTTTCCGCCTAAAAAATTAGCGGCAGAAGTAATGGCCTGCATTTCTGCATGCGCGGTTACATCATTTAACGTCTCTGTGAGATTGTGGGCTCTTGCAATAACTCTGTTGTTAGAAACAATGACACATCCAATGGGAACCTCATCTTTTTCTAAGGCAATTTCGGCTTCCTGTAAAGCCATTCTCATGTAATATTCGTCTGTAAACATTTATTCAAAATTCATCGTTAAAGGAAGTTTGAAGCTGAATCTCACCGATTCCCCATTGACTGTTGCTGGAGAAAATTTCTCAGGAATGGAGTATAGCGCAATTTCAGCCTGCCTGTTGAAGGTAAAATTATCTCCCTGAGCATTTACATTGCTGATGCTTCCGTCCCTTTCGACAATAAAATCAACATTGGCTTTGATTGTTTTGGTTTCGGAATATACTCCCGGTGTATAAAAAATCTGAGCAATCTCCTGTCTCAATGCATTGATTCCACCTGGGTAATCGGCATTTTTACTTACTGCTGAACCTCCTTTGGATTGGGTGTTGGATAATTCTATTTTGTCGTTTTGCTGATTGATTCTTTTTAAATCTTCCAGGTTTTTAACTTTTAATAAAGCTCCGATCATTGCAACATTTTCAATGCTGTCCATTTTTTTCATGAACAACAGATAATCCTGTTTTATGGCTGCTTTGGTCAATGTATTGGTTTCCGCGTCAAATTTCTTTTTAAACTCAGTATTGAGCATACCGCGATGCTGATTGTAAAAGTTTTTTACATTTTTAAATTCTTCCGTCTGTTGCGAAAAACAAAAAGAAGAAATAAGGCAAAACAGACAAAAGAATATAGGTTTCAAATTGAAATATTTATGTAAATGTAATCAAAAATAACCGAAATTCTTCATTCTTTTTTATTCACTCAGATAGCTGTTCAAAGACTGCTGCAGATGATTACGGATCTCATCAACTAAAGTTTTAGGTTCTAAAACGCGTACTTCTTTTCCATAGGAAAGAATTTCCTGCATAAAGTCATAAGTAGGGTGGAGGAAGAATTCAAAATAGATTTCTTCGGGAGTTTCCTTCAGTTCTTTCTGAGACTGGTGAAGCGGAAAACTTTTGATATATTCTCCCTGGTGTCTGCTGCATTTCAGGACAATTTTTTCAGGATTCTGTTCTGAAAGATTCATCACACCGAAAGCATTTTTAAAATGTTCCCTGAAATTATACTTATACTTTTCCCTGAATTGTTTTTCACTTACATCCAAATAATTGATTCGGTCCAATCCAAAAGATTTCAGCATTTTGTCTTTCGTATCAATAGCAATCAGGTACCATCTGTCTTTGGATTCTTTTAAGGCTAACGGATGAACTTTTCGGGAAGTCATCAGCTTGTTTTTGTAATTGTAATGCTCAAAAGAAACGATTCTTTTATTTCGGATCGCAAAAAACAAATCATAGAAATTTTCAACTCCGGTTGGTTTTCTGCTTTCAAAAAAGATAAAATCAGCAAAATCCGGATGCGTATTCATGGCGTTGCTTACCTGAAAAGACTCGAGCAATTTCTGGTTGTATTCATCTACCTCCATGATTGGTCGGCTTTCGATATAATACCGATTGTCCCCTTTCTTTTTATTGTGAATGGAAAGATTAAAAAGATCGGAAATCTCCCGAATATCCCTCTGTAACGTACGGATAGAGTAGCTCTTGATATCCGCATCCTGAAATTCGAAAGAGTTAAGAAGATAGTCCTCCAGCTGCGAATAGGTAGCCGGAGAACTTTCCAATCTTTTTATAATTAAGGCATATCTTGTCAGGTAAAAATCTTTTTTCATGGATGAATTTTATAAGACAAATATATGGGCTTAATGCGACAAAAGGTGTCGTGTTTTATTTTTTTAGTAAATATAAAAGGCAAAAGCCACAGTATTCTGTGGCTTATTGATTATTATTTGATGATAAATGTTCTATTTGTAATTTAATGATTCGCAATCTAATTTATGAAAGGTATTAATTTTCTGTTCAAAAATACAGGTTGATAATTTGGAAGAAGAATAAGAGCTAATTAGAACATATTTATCAAAAAAAATAGGTTGAGATAGGCTTATAGATTTAAATGTTTCATTCTTCTTTGCCTTTTTAAAGTTTTTCAAAAAAGAGTAATATGCTGTTTTCTTTTTATCCTCATTCCAATTTTTTTTCGAATATATAATAAATTGAGTTGGTTTTTTAGTATTAATAATCTGTGCTTTCTCCTTTTTAGTAAGGTTTTCAGGAATAAATAAAATGCAATCATAAGGAATATTCTTTTCACTTATAATAGGTATTCCATTTTCACATAAAATAGCTCTTTTCAAATTATAGTCTTGCCAGTTTATCTGGCTAATATTTTGATTTTTTAGAGCATTAGTATATTGTTGTCTGCTATTCAGGGAGATTGATTTACTCCAATCATCATTGAGTTCAGTAAGTAAAATGGGTTTGGCTTTTCTCTCTAAAAGATAGTAATCGTTTCCATATATACCATTAATAAAGCTTGAAATTTGTTCCTTATTTTGTGCGAAACAAGGAATATTGACCATTAATAATAAAAAGAAAAAGTATTTCATTTTTTGTAATTTAATTATTAAAATTATAAATTATCTAGTAAATCTTCACAATCTTTTTTTAAATTTTCAGCTTCTTTGGGATTGTCATCGAAAAGATTTTCGTAATACTGCAATTCATTTCTACTTCTTTCGGTATGGTAACTTTTCATATTTTCCCATTGTTTTGCATTAAAAACATACGGTTTTGGATGTAAAAGTTTAGTTCCGTCAATATTGATAACATAATAATCCATCACATTTTCAAGAGTTAAGCCTTCTTTCTGAATATTAATTCCTGTTGAATTTTCAAAAATATGACCTAAACTGAGACCATGAGCTAGCTCATGCGCATAAGTACTATACGAATCTTTCCCATGTATTAAACTAAACTTAGAAACAAGCACTGAAAGTTTATGACTTTTAATACGGTTTGACTCAAAAGCTTCTGTCCATTTCCAATTTCCGTCCTGTAAATAAATTTTAAATGTAATATCTTCTAAAAGGAAAAAAGGAATATAAGTATCTAAATACCATCGTCTGATTTCGTTCAGAAAATCTTCTTTAGAAAATACTTTTCTAATTTTATTTTTATATTTTTCATAAATAGCATTTAATTCCGTTGAGGTATTTAATTTGTTCTGTATATCGAGGTTATAAATCTTTGATATATGACTTTGAAGCTTAGATTCGGAGGTGTCATTTTTCGTCGCTAAGATCGAATTTCTTTTAAAAACGGTGGATAAATCACCTTTATTTTTTAAATCAACTACATCAGTATAATCCGCCAAATTAAATTTTATTTCTTCAACACCTGTACTCGAATTAATTTCTTTATATTTTTCTTCAAGTTTTAAAATATCAATAGTGTTTTTAGGGACAATGATATTCATTGCAGCCTGTCCCATAGTATTATTGTTTAAGAAGGAAGATAAACCTGTAATATCAAATGAATGATTTTCTGTGTACTTTTCTGTTCCATTATTTGTTACTTTTACCTTAATAAACTTTAATTTAACATTATTTTTTTTATTGGGAACAAAATTACATTGGCCCACTAGAAACTCTTCTCCTTTGTCATTTTTATAAAAACAAATTAACCCTATATGATCATCAAAGTCATCTACGGCTTGTATGGTAATTTGTGAGTCAAAATCTTCTTTACCAGATAATATTAATTCTTTACCGGAAATGATATTTAATTTGTTATCTGGATAATCTCTAAATTCTGATGTTGCTGCATTTTTAATTGGAAGCTTTGCTTCGTTTAATAATACAAATTTAAATGAAAGCTTAGGTAACATATATTTCTTTTTTGAATATCCTTTAATATATAAAGTGACATTATTATTTTTTGTGATACAAACAGAAGGAATATAATATTTATCATTCCCTTTGCTTTCTAGTTTGAAATTGTCTCTATTTAATTTCTTTTCTTCAATTACTGTTTTTATGTCTGTATTAACTGTATAATCATTCTCAAATTGTCTTGCAGGATAGAGTTTTGGAATATAAGTGTCAAAACCAAAATTTCCTGTATATAAATTGTCATATCTTATTTCTCCACTTGATTCAGTTTTGGGAAGACTTCCACTTGCCTGATTTTTTGATCGAAAGAATAAAACAAAGATACTTTGATCATCAAAATAGATTTTTTTTCTGTCCGTTTTATAAACATCCACATCAGCCACACCAATCTTTGCAAGATTTCTAATATCTATATTTTTCATTTTTAAAGTTATTTAAAATTAAAAATTGAGAAAAAATAGCAGTGATATTTCACACCGCTACTTAAGATTAATGATTTATCCAACAATTGTAGTAGGTAGAGTAGTTTTATCATCACCTGTTCCTTCTAATCGAATATCATCCAAACTAAAAGAAGTTTCGCCTTCCAATTCTTTTGGATTTTCACAATTTTCAGGATGCTCTTCAGGGAAGATTGGTAAAGGCTGGTCTTCCGCTACCTGTAATCCAACGGATTGTGCCTGTAGAATGGTTAATGTAGTAGGAACTCTTGTAATCCAGTATTTACCTTGAGGTACTCCTGTCGGTTGTCTCATTTCATCAACAATCGACATATACATAGGATCTCCGATTACAGGAACTTCACCGCCATTCCAGATTCTTCCGGTCGTCATGAAGAATTGTACTGCGTCTTCAAATCCTGGTTTTACGGTAACAATCACTCTTGCCATCCCGGATTGTAAAAAGCTTCTGAATAATGGATCTGCGCTTTCCGACAGGTACATTTTCTGCCACTCATCACGGTGTGCCCAGTAATAAGGATAGAAAGTATAATCCATAATTTCCCATTCGAATGCCTGCTCCATAAATTTGGCTAAAGCAGCGTATTGCTCAAGCTCTTCCCCTAAGATAACTTCAAAGTTTTTCATCTGGTCACCCACGGTAAACTTCTGACCTAAAGTGTTTAGATAATCCTGTAATAAATAAGCAATACAATTGTGTTTCAGAATTACACTTTCTATATCACGATAGAAAACCGACTGTTTGTTTTGGTTTTCAGTTGCCTGTTCTTTTGCTTTTTCGTCAGCTTCTTTTTGTTTTGTTAAAAAGTCTGCGTAGGCTGTTTCATAAGCTGCAATAATTGCATCGAAATTTTCTTTTTTCCAGGCTTCGAATAGAGCGGGTTTGATTTCTAAGTTTAACCTTAAGGAAATGTCTACAATTCCAATGTTGTAACCTGAGTTTTTGAATACCCAGCTGCCTGAAAGATTGAAGCCTCCTAAAGAAAAAGATTCTGTTGGATTGTATTTAGCGAAGCCAATACCATTTGTGAAATCTCCTGTTATCTGGAGGCTTCTGCTACTTTTCGAGCGTGTTGCAGAATAAGAGACATCTACCGATTTACAGATGTAGTCTGCCGGAACTGTAAAATTTCTCTGCTGTACACTACAGTTTCCACTGTCGTTAAACTCATCATGAACATTTTCAATATGCTGATCTTTTTCTTTAATTGCGGTAAGTTTTACTCCATAGATAGCTGCCCAATATTCCAGCAATTCTTTAGTTGCTGATTTTGAATCGGCCATAGTATTTGGTCTTGGTGCTTTTCTAGGGTCTACAGGTTCTGTAAAAGTTTCCTTATTTACAAAAGCAGACAGACGGTGCAACTTAGCAGGTTCAGGAATCATAAATTCAAACATGGTACGTTTCCCATAGTTATAAATCTGATTCTTCATTTTTTTATCAACCCATCTGTAGACCCCTGTAATATGTTTGGGCTGTGCAGCATCAGGATTATTGGTATCAGTAACCTTTCCGCGGTTATCAAATTCGTGTACGTTGGTTTCTGTGTATTCTTTAATGATCTTTTGAACTCGCTCTTTATTGATTTTCGTAAGAACTCTTTCCATCGCTCGCTCCGTGATTTCCTGAGATTTTGCGACAGCCTGTCTTGTACTGTCATGTTGAGCCGTATTATTAGCGTAGTTCGCTCCAATTTCAAAGAATGTTTTGCTGGCTCCATAGCTAAATCTTGTACTTGCAGTGATGCTTTGCTGTTTTTCCAGTTCTTGAGCCACTTCAGTCTGCATTTCATTTCTTTCCGCTTTTGTGGTGTCGGAAATTTTTTCTGTTTCAACAGATTCTGATGTGGTATCTGTAATTTCCGAATAATCTCTTGAAACGGAAGACTTGTGACGCAATTCACTGGCCATTACGTTTTCAATATTTGAAACTTCACCAGGGACGTAGGCATGTACACTTTGCTCCACTTTTAAGTAATCTGCAATTCCCAGTCTTTTTACACCGAAATGTTTTGGCACGAAAGTTCCCGGTTTGGGAGTCGTTCCGCCTTCGGTAGGGTTTTCAATTTCCAGCTTTACTCTTTCCGTATATAAAATACCTGTATAAGGTGTTTCTAATGAGATATTAGTAAACTCCAGATTGGCTTCTTCCCCATTGTTGAAGAAAATTCTTATCTTTAAATTATTGATAAACCTTCCAAATTTGTTGACCAGAATAGGAGGGAAGGTAATTTTTTCTGCACTTACGCTGATATTTGAATAGGATTCTTCATACGTTCCGAAATCAGTAACAGCGTTTACTTTAGCAGAGGCAACTCCCCAAACATTGCTTGCTGCCTGATAATAAAATGTAAGATATGATGATTTTCCGTTCAGAGTGCTGGCTTTAAGATAGAATGTTCTGGAAATAGTATTTAATGGACTGCTTCCGATGTCACTTACAGGGATGAGGATTCCACCAATATTTGCATAAATGTTTTTATTAACAGATGTTTTTTCAAACAATGCTTGGGTTTGAGAAGCCTTTTTTTCATGTAATACTTCAAAAATTTCATTGTAAGTATCATATTCTTCATCAATGTTAACTCTGATTTCTCCCAGCTGTATTGTTCTGTCGGAAATGACAATGATTACAGAGTAATCTAGCTCTCTGGTTCCTGCATCCGTGAATATACTGACAAATAGCTTTAAAGAATCCAGAGAAAGTTTAGCTTTAAAATCTTCAAAATTAAGCTCATCTTTATAGCTGAAAGTAAACTGAGGAACATTTAATTCTCCTAGCTCAGCATACATGGCATCGATTTCTTCTTGAGTAGTGGTTTCTGTAATGCGGGCTTCAATTTCCCTCAGTTTTCTGTCATATTCGTCGATTTCGGGTTGGTAAGTCTCGAGATATTGCTTATAAGCAGCATCATAAGCTTTATTTTTGATTTTATAATATGATTTTTGAGTAGCCTCCAACTCTGAAATAAGAAGCTCTATACCTTGTTTTTCTAAATTGAGGGAAGAGAGTTCCGAAATTTTCTCACCTTCCACTTTTAACTGTTCCTGTACTGCAATAGGAAGAAGATCTGCATTGATAGGGTCTTCTGCTCCTAAGGAAGAAGTTCCTACGGTAAAGGCTCTGCTGGCAATTAAAGATGAGCCGCCTGCATTTGTACCTTCTCCAAAAAACTTTAATGGTAATACGACTTTAGCATCTAATGATTTAGCTTGTAGATCATCTCCGTTGATTTTTTTTAATTCATCGGTAGGAATTAATTGACAAGCATAGCCTAAATGTAGTGCCTTTAAAATGTGAATAATGGCTTCTTTTACATAAAAATCGCTTTGCCTTACCGTTTGAAATATGAGATTGTCCCATAAAGCTCTGTATTGATCTTGAGTAGTTTGAGAATATAGAGCCATTACAATATCTTTATCAGAAACCGAAATTTCTTCTTTTTTAGCAATTTTTCTTCCGATTTTCAAGGCTTGGGAAAAAACACCGGATTCAATCTGTGCTTCGTTTTGAAATCCTGTAGGAAGAAAAGACTGAGCAGCACGTTCCAGCGCCTGGAATTTTGCAATTGCGGTATCGTTCTCAGGTACTTGATTATCAAAAGCACTTGATAAACCAGCAGGTCTGTGTATAAAGCCTAGGTTGGTGGCTTTGGTTTCTGTTAATTGTGGATTTCTAAGGCTTACAAATCTGAAAAGGGTTTGTGAAGCATTATTTTTATTAGTTGTTGTCATTGATTTTGCTTTTTTATAGTTAAATTGTATTGCTGTAAGTATATAGTTGGTCTGGAAATACGAATGGAGTATTTCATGGAAATCTGTGTAGAACCATTTTTATATAATCGAATAAGTATTAGATGAGGATATTCTGCGTAAGTGCCCGCTATTATGGGCCATATACACTTTGGTTTCACCTGGTTCAATATTATCTACATTACCATATCCCTCAACATCTACCCTAAGTATATTTGATGCTGAAAAATTATGTAAGTGATAAGTTTGGCCATTCGGTAGTGAATGAATTACAACCCGCCCATTTGCAGAAGCATTAAATACAATATTAAACTTCTCTACAGTAGAGTCACCAATATCAAAAGTATTATCATCAATCTCTCTATATTCCTGTAACTGAGTAAAGCTTGTATTACCTCTCGCAACAAGATTAGAGGTATCAATATTATCAAGTTTTGTTTTATCAACACTAGACATAAATCCTGCCGTAGAGCTAGTTGCATTAGCGTGAGCTGTTCCTCCTGAACCCACGTGTGATATAGGTGTGTAATTAGTAGAAACATATCCTTGCGTTGCTATTGGTACAACAACACCAGTAGAATGGTACATATAAGGATACTCATTTCCTGTATTGGTTGGTAAATTTCCTGAACTAAAACCAATTGCTATCGCATTATCCCATAAATTAGCTTTAGTATCAGGATTAAAATTCCCTGCGTGCCAAATATTATTCCCATTCAATTGAATGTTGCCAGCAACATATAACCCTGTAGGATTTACAGTAGCAATGGTATTCCCATTGGCTTGTAAGTTTATACCTAAACTTGCATTTGCATTAATTGTTAATGGCGAACCATAATTCTCTATCCTATCATAAGTAATAGTGTCTGAAGCATTTTGAGCAGTAATATTTCTTGCATTTAGGTTACCTGTCATAGTATCACCTGATTTACTCACTTTATCATTTGGATTAAAGTTATGACCTGTCCAAACGACAGCTTCACCAACACCAGTTTTTGTGTGTAAAATATTAGAAGAAGATTTTAATTTAATATTACTTAAACCTAAACCATTACCTAATGCTACTGTTCCACCATCTACATCAAGCATTAAATTTCCTGTAATAGAGCCACTATAAACACCTCCAGTCAGTCCTAATGAAGGAACAGTTAGTTGACCTGTCATAGTATCTCCTGACTTGTTTACTTTTGAATCTGGATCAAAATTAACAGAATCCCATTGCTTTCTCCAAGGAGTAAAGCCATATGCATCTGACTTTCCTCTAGTAAATAATTGTCCTGAGAAAATTTCTGTAGCCAATTGTGTAAACTCCGTTGCAGATTTTCTATGGGTCCATACAGAACCATATCCTACACCTGCTGGTCTATTTGCTGTACCATCATTGATACCTAGTATTGAAGTTTTAGATACGGCATCCATATCTGTAGCTGTTACTTCTGTAACAGTACCTAATCCATAATTATGATAATCTTCTAAATTTCCTGAATGCCAAATTTGATTTCCTCCTATATACCCATTACCATTTTGTGACAAAATAAAAGAAGCTGTATTATTTACATCACTTGGTACATTTAATTCAGTATAGAAATTATAAGTTGGACTCCAACCTCTTCTCAATAGATTTCTTTGTAGATAATCTGTACCACCAAGTTTAATAACATCAGTAAATATACTAGAGGGAAAATCTAAATATCCATTGTTTCCATCAATAGATAGAATTCTATTGTAAGTAGCACCGCCATCGGAAGAAAAATCAAAACCGAATTTGACTTCTGCTGAAGAACCATCTCCGCCTCTAACAATACCATATTTCCAAACATTTCCATAAAATGTATGAAGCCATCCACCCGAAATATTACCATATCCACTTGTAGTATTATATGATTGAGTATTATTCTGATTGTACTCATTACCATATATAGTAAGTTTGGCAGTTTGGGAAAAACTTTTATCTGCTATAATAGTTTGAGGCGTATTAATAGTGACATAATTACCTAACTGACTTACTGCAGCAAAGTCTGATATTGATTTAGCACTACCTCCTGCAAGAAGTACAAAGTCATCATCATAACCATTCTTTATAAATCCATTTGCTTTAATTGGAAAATATCCTGTACTATTAGTATTCTTAAAATGCAATCCAAAACCATCAAAAGCTAGTTGTGAATTATCTACTCCATCTTTAATAAATGATATAGCTGGATTTGAACCATCACTAGATCTTATCCATAATCTATTATTTCCTACATCTCCACCAAGATAAGTATAAAATGCTTTAATTCCTGTAATATCCTGAGATGATGTTTTATCCACATAGTCATTAGGATTAAAATTTCCTGAGTGCCATAGCCATCTAACAGGATTCCATGTGCCATTATCTCCATTATGGCTCCTAAGTCCAAATCTATCACTGTAGTATTCACCAAATAACTCTACCGCATAATCATTATGAAGTCCAGAAAAATTAATTACTGAACCTGCCGTATTTACTAATCCAGCCCAAGTATAATCAAACCAAGTTTTATTAGTCCTTGTATCTGAACCGTTACTTATACTTCCTGCTGAGTGTATATTATGATAATTCCCCAATTGACTTGATAAAGCAAAATCAGATATGGCTTTATGACCACCATTTCCTGTTAATACATAATCATTACTCGAGTCAGATTTTATAAAACCGTCAGAAACTATAGGAATGCTGTCTGTTCCCGAGCTATTTGTAAACCGAAATTCATCATCATTATATACAATTTGTCCAATACCATTTGAGTCAAATGTTATACCGGCTCCTTCGGAGTTAGTATTTTTAATATGTAAGGAATTATTATGGTCATCAGTCCAGAATGTTTTGGTCCCATTTGGGAAAACATCTTGTGGAGAATCTGTAATCATGACATTGTGGCCCGAAATTATCGGGACATACTCAGAGCCACTCCATCTTAACTGGGTATTAGTACTGTTGATTACATATATTTTACCTCTTTCCCCAGGATTGGGTAAGTCTTCAAGAAAGTCGAATTCCAAAATATCATCAACATAGCTGGGTAATTGCGTAGCCGGAATTTTTCCGTCAATTAAATCGGCTTTATTTGAAAAATCATAGTTTATATTTTCCAGAGGAAGTTTTTCATTTTTATGCCAATAAGAATCCTGCCATTCCCAGAAATCATCTTGTTTTGGAATATCTCCATTTTCGAAGAAACTTTTTAATTCTTCTTTAGATTTCATTTTTTGTCATTTTTGGTTATAAAAGTTAATATTGCGCTTCTTTTCATTAAGAAGCTTGTGTTGTCAGTTTTAGTCGGGTTTAAGCAAAGCGCCTCAACTTTTGTTTGCATTCTTGTTTCATAGTATTCTATTTTAGTTTGATTTTAAACACAGTTCAGGCTGTCCAACATGGTGTGAATGGTGAATTCAAAGGGTATTTGAGATATTATTGAATGGATTGGTGTACTACGTAAGTATCAAAAGAAATTGTTGGAAGTTTCTGAACTGTGCTTAAAAAAACAAGATTTACATATCTTCTTCAAGGATATCTTTCTCAAAATCTTCCCGGAAAAAGTTTTCGATGTCATTAAGATAATTGTCGTAATCGATCTCCATATTTTCAATGTCGTTCCATTCTATGGTGTAAAGATTTTCATCGAAAGAGATATGCGAATCAGATTTTGATATTTCCATGCCTTGTTGTTTGAGTTTTTCATTAAGGTTTGAACAGAATTTTGGCTGTTCATCATTAGGGAATGTTGAATTCAAAAGTTATGTTTTTAGTTTTTAATAATGAATTTTTGTGTTTTTATTTATACCTCAAAAGTAGAGGTGAGAAGCGACAAAACTTGACGTGATTAAATATTTGAGAAAAAATAATTATCTTTTTTTAAGTGCTTC
Source organism: Chryseobacterium sp. Y16C (assembly GCF_022488405.1). NCBI lineage: Bacteria > Pseudomonadati > Bacteroidota > Flavobacteriia > Flavobacteriales > Weeksellaceae > Chryseobacterium > Chryseobacterium sp. Y16C. The sequence goes on along the minus strand of NZ_CP092711.1, from coordinate 2,962,664 downwards.
TAAATCAGAATAAAAAATATAAGCTACTGTAATAAATATAATCAAAATAGCTTATATTAATGTTTTATAAGCTAAAAAGCTTATATTTTGTTTTTGATTAATTTCTGAACAATTTGATTTAAAATATCCCTGTTGTCGTCAATATAGCTTAATCCCGCTTGTATCAGGTTTTCAATATTGGATCTTCTTACATTATCCATTGCCGGAGAAGCATTTTTCAATGAAGGATTTAGTCGATAATAATTTTTCTGATTTCGAGTTCCTAAAGTCTGAAACATCTGACAAAGCTGATAATCTACAGTTTCAGCATTTGCTGACATTAGAATATCAATAATAGGATTTACCCAACCGATTTTGCCAGCTTTTTGAAGCTTTTTGAAAGAATAAGACTTTGATTCAATTCCGGTCCCGATTGAAACAATAATCATATCATTTACAGTCGGGTGATTGGCTTTCTGATGATTTTTCAACACTTCCGCAAAAGGAATTTTTCTCGCTTCAGCATAAGCGCAAAGTGCCGGATTATTGGCAAACATTCCTCCATCGATAAGGCTGAAGATCTGTCCGTACATGGATCTGATCTGAACCGGCGTAAAATAAGTCGGTGCTGCAGAAGTAGCCCTACAGACATCTTTTACATAAAAATTATCGGTGCTTAAATAGGCATTCCACGAGTTAAATAATTTTGCCCTTCTGTTTTCGATATCATAACTTGTAATTAAGCAGGGTTTTATTAATTCTTTAAGTTCTAAATTTCCAAAAAAGTCATTTAAATTTTTTTCAAGGGCTTCCTGCGATATTTTTTCATTCAGTAATCCGAAAGGATTTACCAAACGCTCCCAAAAAGAAACCTGAAATATGTCTCCCCCTTTTTCAGCATATAATTCCAGTCCTTTTTGGATAGAATATTTTGCCTTCCGGTGTTCATCGGGACATAGAATAATAGATGCAATTAATCCTCCGGTACTGCTTCCCGCAACAAGATCGAAATAATCGCCAAGCTTTGCAGTGGGATGGTCAAGCAATTGTAGCTGTTCTTCCATATAGCGCAGAATAATACAGGTGATAATTCCTCTGATTCCGCCGCCGTCTAAAGAAAGAATGGTTGTCTTTTTCATATGATTTTTTTTACTTTTTCTAGAAACACTTTTGTCCTTTAGGCAAGTAAAACCAATAACTTTTTTAAAAATAATTATTGGTTTTAACTTATTATACAAGGATATTTTTGTTGTTTTTCTATACAGTAAAAATAGTTCGGGAAGGCGACAGAACGTGTCGTATTAAAAATAATTTAAAATAAAATAGACTTAAAAAATCACGTAATTTTCTTTATCACGAGGCATTTTCATTAATGTTCTCCAGTTTGTTTTCACCAGGCCTTTCTTGGTGGGAATATTCTTCTTTTCAAAATGAGGAAGGTCTTTAAAGGTCTTCCAGTTTCCTCCCCAATCCCAGCCGTGTTTTGCAAAAATTTTCACACATTCGTACCAGTCCGCAACCCGATCATTATCCCAGTCTTTTACAGTGTCCCAACTTGCGATTTTTCCGTCGATGATCAGACAGATATCAACAGCAAGCCCATAATTGTGAATACTTTGACCGGCTTTGGCATTGGTTACTTTTTTCCCAGAGGTAATTCTTCCGATGGCATATAGCTTTTCCTGTTCTTCAAAGCTTCTTAAGCCCTGTGTAATTCTTACTTTGGCCCTTCCGGTTAAGGCTTCATCACATTCCTTAATGATCTGTTTCACTTCATCTCTTACGTAGGGGTGAAGTTTTTCAATCCTCTGTAGCGTTACTTTATCCATAGTATCAAATTTTTAGCGTTTTTGGAAAACAAAATTAAGCCTGTATAGCGACAAAACTTGACGTGTTTAAAATAAATTAATATTTTGTAAATCAGTTGTTTAATTTAGTTTTAAAATTTTAAATAATTACAGTTTTCTGTTTTAAAAATCATAATTTTGTGTATTGAAATGCAGTTTTTGAATCATGTATGCTTTAGTCGATTGCAACAATTTTTTTGTTTCATGTGAGAGAACCTTGAAGCCGGAACTTAATAACAAACCCGTTGTGGTACTTTCCAACAACGACGGATGTGTTGTATCCAGAAGTAAAGAAGCAAAAGACCTGGGAATTCCAATGGCAGCTCCTGCTTTTAAATATAAAGCACTCTTCAAAAAGCATGATGTACAGTGCTTTTCTGCAAAATTTGAGTTGTATAATTTTAAAAGCCAGCGTGTTATTGAAATTTCGAAAGCGTATGTTGACAAAACTGATTTTGAGGTGTACTCCATAGATGAATTGTTTTTAGATCTTAAAAGTTTTAAATACATTAATATTTACGACTACTGTATTGACATAAAAAATGAAATTTATGATAAAGAAAACATTCCTGTAAGTATTGGAATTGCTCCTACAAAAACACTGTGTAAAGTCGCCAATAGAATTGTGAAGAAAGATCCTGAAAGATTTAATGGAGTTTTTGCTTTAGATACTCCCGAAAAAATTGAAAAAGCTTTAAAGTGGTTGAATATAGGAGATGTTTGGGGAATCGGAAGACGATTGGCGGTAAAAATGCAGGACAACGGAGTTTTCAAAGCCTGGGATTTATTACAGAAACCTGAAATGTGGGTTCGTAAAATCATGGGAATTCATGGTGTAAGAATGGTGAATGAACTAAAAGGAATCCGTCAGTTAGAGCTGGATGCTCCGTCTCCGAAAAAATCGATTGCAGTGACCAGAAGTTTTATGGAAATGCTGACAACAAAAGAAGAGGTTCGGGAGCGTGTAGAAACTTTTGGAATGTATTGTTCGGAACGTTTAAGAAAACAAAATACCTGCTGTAAAATGGTAACGGTTTTTGTGCAGACCAACCGTTTCAGGAAAGACCTGCCCGAATATAGAAAGGCTATGACCCGAATTCTTCCTAATCCTACCAATTCGTCAATTCTGATAGGGAGAGTGGTGAATGAATTATTTGAAGCCATTTATAAAGAAGGTTTCCATTACAAAAGAGCCGGTGTTTTTGTCAATGATTTTGTTCCTGAAGATCAAAGGCAGATCAGCTTTTTTGAAGAGGATACTCAAAATCAGCATTTGCCGGTAATGAAAGCAATGGATGCCATGAATAAAAAATTCGGAAAAGACAAAGTCCGCCTCGGAAGTATGAGCGGACAAAATACTTTCGGACGTGCAAAATTATCTCCGGAGTATGAGGCGTTTTTAAAAAATAATACCCTTCCTGAAGCGAATTTTAGATTCCACTAAGAATTTAGTTAGAGAGATGCGAGATTCGTGTTTCGAGATGTTGTATGAATAGTTTTATTTACTTTCCTAAATTATTTTTTCATATACTTCCAGTTTCTTGCTTTTCCCTCAGAAAGCCATTCTATAGCCTGCTCCATTCGCTTATTTCTGGTAGCCTCCGTTTTAGCCTCTGTGAGCCAGTTGATGTATTCTTTACGGAAAGACGGTGAACCTTGTGTAAATACTTCTAAAGCTTTTTTATTTTGTTTCAGGGCAGCCTGGAAGTAATCAGGAACTTCGGTTTCCGTTTTGGAAGGAGGTGCTTTTTTCAGGGTTACCCCCATGTCTGTAAGTTCCATGGCTTCCAAAATCATTTCTTTCAGTAGAGATTTTGCAGGAAGATCTTCCACTTTAGTGATTTTTCCTAAGCTGAACATATTGGTTTTTTCGACATCGGTTTCAATGTTCTTAAGTGTTTTCATGGAGTCATGCAGCCAAAATCCCAGGCTGCAATACTGCTTAAATGAAACCATAGAACAAAGGATTTTATTTTGATACATAAAAGTGGGGAACTTCCATTTGATGGCTTCTTCCGTATGCGGGCATGCCTCATGAACGGTTTCCCGGATATAGTTTAAAATAGGTTTTGCAAAATCCTGGGATTTCTCAATATATTCATCGACTTTTGTATTATATTTTTCCATAGATACTACTGAAATAATGATACGGTTTCATTCACGAGAAATTTTACCTGATCTGGTCTTCCTCTGTCGGTTTTTGGAAGATTGTTGTAGCTTCCCGTTCTTACGATGACCATATTGTGCTCAGGGACCATGATAATGTATTGTCCTTGAAGTCCAAGGAAATAATAATGTTTTATGGGATTATCATTATTGATCCAGAATCCCATTCCGTAAATATCCTCAGATTTTTTAGTAGGCGTTCTCATCTGATTAATGAAATCAAGATTCAGAATCTGCTGGTCATCTGATTTTCCGTCATCCAAAAATAATTGTCCCAGTTTGGCAAAATCTCGTGCATTAGAATGAATACAGCAGTATGTTTTTTCCATTCCGCTTTCATCGGTACTCCATTCCGCATATTGTTCCATTCCCAAAGGAATCCAGAATTTTTCTGATAAATAGCTTGCTAACGATTGACCGACGGCTTTTCTCACAGCAAAACCGAGGAGCTGCGTAGATCCGCTTTGGTACTCAAATCTTTCGCCTGGATTTTCTTTGAATTTCCTTGAAAATGTAGCGTCGATAAGACTTTTTCCGTAATACGCTTTTGCATTGGGTAAAAAAGGATTTTTATAGTCTTCATCCCAGTTCAGGCCGGCTTCCATCTGGGCTAAATTTCTAAGTGTCAATTGATCTCCGAATTCTTTATTCCTAAATTCTTCAAAATAATCGGAGAATTTATCATCAATACTTTTTATTTTACCTTCTTCCAGAGCTTTTCCCAAAAGCATGACAGTAACGGCCTTTGCCATAGAAAAAGAATTGGTCTTTGAAAGTTGATTATAACCGTTCCAGTATTGTTCATGAACCAGTTTTCCATTTTTTACAACAAGAAAAGAAGCGGTATAGGATTGAATTAAATCATCAACTATATTTTTCGGTAATTCTGTTTTGTTATATTCAGCAGCTTCTTCCCAGAGTTTTGGTATTTTCGTAGCGATGAGGTTACTGGAGAATAACTTACCATCATCAATATTGGCACTGGATTTTCCGCGCAGATAGGTTTTTGAAATCCCGTTAAAAAGATAGGCATATCCTGAAAGGTACATGATGCTTACCAAAGCAATAATCCCAGTAATGAAGTAAAAGAAGATTGTCATATCATTTGATCTATAACAAATTTAAAATAATTTTAAAAACATGGAATGAAATTATTTTCTAAAGGTTCCACATTCAAATTTTTGTTTTTATCTGTTTTATAGAATTATGGTTATGATTCAAATTACATGAGAATAACAAAATAAGGCATAGACGATAAAAAATAAAGCCCTGAGAAACCAGGGCTTTATACATTTATATTTTTGAAAGTAAATTTCTGAAATTTGTTTTCTCATCAATGATTCTTCTCAGTTCAGAAACCGGAACTCTTTCCTGTTCCATCGTGTCTCTGTCTCTGATCGTCACGGTGTGATCTGTTAAAGAATCGTGATCGATGGTGATACAGTAAGGTGTACCGATCGCATCCTGTCTTCTGTAACGTTTTCCGATCGCGTCTTTTTCTTCATAAAATAAGTTGAAATCATATTTCAAATCGTTGAAGATTTGTTCGGCATATTCTGCCAAACCATCTTTCTTCATTAATGGAAGAATGGCTGCTTTTATTGGCGCTAAAGCTGGTGGTAAAGATAAAACCGTTCTCTCTGAACCGTCTTCCAATACTTCGTCTCTTAAACAATGAGAGAATATAGCAAGGAATAATCGATCTAGACCTACTGAAGTTTCCACCACATAAGGAACATAATTCTGGTTTCTTTCAGGATCAAAGAACTGTAGTTTTCTTCCTGAGAATTCTTCGTGAGCTTTTAAATCGAAATCCGTTCTCGAGTGAATACCTTCCAGTTCTTTAAATCCGAATGGGAAGTTAAATTCAATATCTGCGGCTGCATTTGCGTAGTGCGCTAGTTTTTCATGATCATGGAATCTGTAATTTTCATTACCTAGACCTAAAGCCAAGTGCCAGTTGAGACGTTTTTGCTTCCACTGTTCGTAGAATTCAAGTTCCGTTCCCGGAGCTACGAAGAACTGCATTTCCATCTGTTCAAATTCACGCATTCTGAAGATAAACTGTCTTGCAACGATCTCATTTCTGAATGCTTTTCCGATTTGGGCAATACCAAAAGGAAGTCTGTGACGTGAAGTCTTCTGAACATTCAAAAAGTTAACGAAAATCCCCTGAGCGGTTTCCGGTCTTAAATAAAGATCCATCGCCGAATCTGCAGAAGCTCCTAATTTAGTTCCGAACATCAAATTGAATTGTCTTACTTCCGTCCAGTTTTTAGAACCTGTATCTGGATCAGCAATTTCCAATTCTTCGATTAAAGCTTTTACATCAGCAAGATCTTCATTTTCCAGAGATTTTGCCAGTCTTGCCAGAATAGCTTCTCTTTTTGCTCTGTATTCCAACACTTTTGGATTCGTCGCAACAAACTGATCTTTATCGAAAGACTCACCGAATCTTTTTGCTGCTTTTTCGATCTCCTTATTCTCTTTATCTTCAATTTTAGCACAGTAATCTTCTACCAAAACGTCTGCTCTGAAACGTTTTTTAGAATCTTTATTATCAATTAATGGATCGTTGAAAGCGTCTACGTGGCCCGATGCCTTCCATGTTGTTGGGTGCATCAAAATTGCTGAATCAATGCCGACAATATTTTCGTTAAGCTGTACCATCGCTTTCCACCAATATTGTTTGATATTATTTTTTAACTCGGCACCGTTTTGTCCATAATCATAAACAGCGGATAAACCATCGTAGATCTCACTCGAAGGGAAAATAAAACCATATTCTTTAGCGTGAGAAATCACTTTCTTGAAAACATCTTCTTGCTTTGCCATAATTTTTTTCGTCTGAAGTGCAAAAATAGGAATTTGAATCCCAATTCCATGAGATTCAATAAAAAAAGCTGTTAATAAACAGACAATATTTGGAGTTTTAATTTTTAGGAGCTGGAACCTGCTTTCGCTACTCGCTTTTTCTTAGGTTTGGCTGCGGCGGCGGAGCCGCCGCAGCCAAACCTAAGAAAAGAGCTCAAACATGCCACTCAATCAGGGCTAATGACTGAAGCATATTTTAAAAACAAACCTCATAGGTCTTTAAAACTTATGAGGTTTAGCAATAGTTAAACTTTATTTAAAAAATTGAATCTTTATCATCCGAAATCTTCAAGGTTTGAAATAGTATTTAATTTAGAAATCTCTACTTTTGCCCCATGCTAGAAATTCTTTATCGCGACGAACATCTTATTGCCATCAACAAACCCAGCGGATTATTGGTTCACAAATCTTTTTATTCGGGAGATGCGGATACTTACGCGATTCAGGAATTGAAAAAACAGATTGGGCAAAAAGTTTATCCCATACATCGGCTAGACCGAAAAACATCGGGCGTTTTGTTGTTCACTTTAGATAAAGAAACGTTGAGAATCATGAGCGATCAGTTTGCATCAAGAGAAGTCGAGAAGAAATACATCGCCATTCTTCGTGGCTGGGCAAAGGAAGAAGAAACGATCGATTACGATTTAGTTAACGAAAATGAAGTCAAACAAAATGCGGTAACGTACTATCATCGTCTGCAGACTTCGGAAATCGATTTACCTTTTTTAAAGCATCAGACTTCAAGATATTGTTTAGTAGAAGCGATTCCTGAAACAGGACGGTTTCATCAGCTGAGAAAACATTTTAAACATATCCTACATCCCATCTTAGGCTGTCGCAAGCATGGCTGCAATAAACAGAATAAATTGTGGCTGCAAACATTTGGAATCAACAAAATGACGCTTCATGCCCATCAATTGATTTTTAATCACCCTGTTTCTAATGAAAGAATTACGGTGAATGCAACTATAGATGATGAATTCAAAAGGGTAGGGGATATTTTGAAATTAGATTTGAGTGCATATTCTTAATTTCTTATTAAGATACAGTTTGTCATGCTGTAAGCATCTAAGCATAGTATTGGAGAATCATTTGTAAAATTCTAGCTTGGATTCCTACGGAATGACAACCTTTGAGAGTATTCAATACTAATGAAAAATGATTACAATGGAAAGTAGAAATATCATCAAATAACATCTAAACGCAAAGATTTAATTATTTGAAATTTTGATTTTTAGAAAGGTAAAGACAAATAAATTTGTGAACGTAATACTTCATCAAATCAACTTATTGATTACTACTTTGTTCACTCAACATAATACGCTTAAGAAATAAAAACTTTGCGTTAAAAAACAATCTCACATATTTTACCGATTATGCAGATGTCTGGTTATATAGATGTCATTAATAATGCTTTTTTTCATAAAATATCATAGGGTAACCAAACATTAATTTTAAAATGAGTATTTTTGTAAAACTTTTTTTCAATGTACAAATCGCTCATTCGTCCGATTCTTTTCAAATTCGATCCTGAAGAAGTCCACTACTTTACTTTTTCAATGCTAAAGAATGTTGGATTCCTCACTAAATTATTTTTCCCAAAACCTATTAAAGACAAACGTCTGGAAAGAGAAGTTTTTGGATTAAAATTTAAAAATCCTGTAGGATTGGCTGCTGGTTTTGATAAAAATGCAGTTTTGTTCAATGAACTAGGAGATTTAGGTTTTGGATTTGTAGAAATAGGAACAGTAACGCCAAGAGCTCAAGCAGGAAATCCAAAGAAAAGATTGTTCAGGCTCATTGAAGATGGCGGAATAATTAACAGGATGGGCTTTAATAATGATGGCCTTCAGGCTGCGATTGAAAAACTGAAAGGCAATAAAGGAAAAATCATCATCGGCGGAAATATCGGAAAAAATACAGATACGGCTCCGGAAAATTATACCCAGGATTATCTGGATTGTTTTGAAGGGCTTCATCCCTACGTAGATTATTTCGTACTGAATGTAAGCTGTCCGAATGTTGGCAGTCACGCCAAACTGGAAGACGTAGAATATCTACGAGAGCTGATTACTGAAGTTAAGAAAATCAACCAATCAAAAGCTATACAGAAGCCGATTTTACTGAAAATTGCTCCGGATTTAAATAATAATCAATTAGACGAAATTATTGAACTGATCGCTGAAACGAAAATCGACGGAATTGTAGTTTCCAATACATCAGTTAACAGAGAAGGGCTTAAAACTTCGCCAGAGATTCTGGCACAAATCGGAAACGGAGGTTTGAGCGGAAAACCTATTCGTGAGAGAAGCACAAAAATGATCAAATACCTTTCGGAAAAAAGCAACAGAGTATTCCCGATCATCGGAGTTGGTGGAATTCATTCTGCTAAAGATGCAATAGAGAAACTTGATGCAGGAGCTACTTTAGTTCAGTTGTACACGGGTTTCATCTACGAAGGTCCGGAATTGATTAATGATATCAATAAAGAAGTTTTAAAAAGAGCAAGCCGTTTACCAAAATAATTTTCAAGCAATGAATATTATAATCTTAGCCATTTTGAATATATTTCTTATTTCAGTATTGAAATTTTTATTTCCTGTAATGAAAGAAATAAGAATTGGAACCGAAGATTTCTACCCCAATCTTTTTAGAAAAATATTTAAGAAAAAATAGAGAGAGCTTTGAGCTCTCTTTTTTATTGCAAAAACTTTGACGGTTTGTCATTTCGACAAAAAGGGGAAATCTGATTTATGATTAAGTGATTCTTCATTTCACTTCTGAACTTCGTTCGTAAACCTTCAGTTTATATTCAGAATGACAAGACATTATTTAAAAGAGAAATAACTTTATTAAAGGAAAAAATGAGCAATCGTATAAATTATCAATCCAACCAATCCTCCAACTAAAGTTCCGTTGACCCGGATGAATTGAAGGTCTTTTCCAACTTCCAGCTCCAGTTTTTCGCTTAATTCTTTTCCCTGCCAGTTTCCTACGGTTGAGCTGATGAGGTTTCCGAACTGATGGGTGTTTTTCAGGATATACTTATAAGCCGTTACGCGAATCCAGTGGTCAATTTTATGTTGAAGGACTTCATCGGTTTTCAGGTTTTGCGAAAATTCGTTCAGGTTTTTTGAAATATAATTTTTTAAAGAAGACTGATCTTCCTGTAATTCTTTTTTCAATGTGTTTTTTATGGAAATCCAGATATCACTTGAATATTCATCAAGTTTATTACCCTTTAAAAGATCATTTTTAATATTTTTAAATTCATCTTCCCATTTCGGATCCTGTTTTAGTTCGTTGGAGAACTCATAAATTTTCCGGGTAACCAAAGCTCTGATTTCGTGGTTGGGGTCTTCTTCAACTTCTTTGAAAAAATCTGAAAGTCCACTTGCAATTTTATCAGCAATTTTATTGTCAACAAAAGCAGGAATAAAGGAATAACTTCCCTTTTTTACACGTTCCTGAATCATTTCATCATTTTCAAGGATATAATTCTTAATCTGAGAAGAAAGATTGGTGATCATTTTCTGATGATCATTTTTGTCCAAAAGATAAGTGATCCCGTTTCCGAGAATGACATTTAATTTAATCGTATCTGTCATTTCCGAAACCTTTTTACTGATGAAATGGCTCACTTCAGAATCATCAAGCTTGTTTAAAATATCTAAAACAATATCTGAAAGATTTTTAATGAGAATCTCCTGATTTTTTTCCTTTACCAGCCATTCACCTACAAAGCCTGAAACTTTTAATTTCTGGATATAAGGACGGATATTTTGAGGTGATAGAAAATTATTGACTACAAAACTTCCCAGGTTGTCACCCAGTTTTTCCTTACTGTTTTCAATCAGGTTGGTGTGTGGAATGGGTAAACCGAGCGGATGACGAAATAATGCAGTAACGGCAAACCAGTCTGCTAAAGCACCAACCATTGCGGCTTCGGAAAATGCTCTGACATAGCCGATCCAATGAGAATCGATGGTCTTCTGTAAAAGAGTGGTTATAATGAAAATTACCGCCATCAGAAGAAATAATCCGGTGGCAAATGCTTTATATTTCCTTAATTGTTTTCTTTTGGCTTCATCATTCATATGCTCAAATTTAGTAAATTTGGTTGTGAACTTATGATTTATTCTCACCACAAAAGTCACAAAAGATCAAATACATCTTTTTTAAATCATTATTTTTCTTTTAAAAAGGCTTAAAGCTTCTGTGACTTTTGTGGTTTAATTTAAATTTCAAAAACAGTTAAAATAATCCTATGGAAAACCAAGCAAAAAACAATCCATACTATTCCAGAACCGAGACTGCGAAACTCGATATTCCCAATGAAGAATGGAAAAAGATCCTTGCTCCGGATTTATATGCAATCTCAAGAGAAGCGGCAACAGAAAGAGCTTTTACCGGAAAATACAACGATTTTGATGAATTGGGAGAATATTATTGTGCAGTTTGCGGAAATCATTTATTCCGTTCGACGACGAAATTTTCAAGCAGCTGCGGATGGCCGAGTTTCTTTGAAGCTGATAAGGAAGGGGTATATTATAAAAGAGATTTAACGTATGGCATGGATCGGGTAGAGGTGCTTTGCAAGAGATGCGATTCGCATTTGGGACATGTATTTGATGATGGCCCGAAACCTACAGGACTACGCTATTGCATGAATTCTATAAGCCTGGAATTTGTTCCTGATTCTGAAAAATAAGAGGGTTTTATTCACAGAATCAGGAAGTTAAATTTTCTTAAATTGAGTTAAACTTTGTGGAGTTATTCCTGTTAAGTAATTATGTTTTAATACATTTGCTGACTAATTTGGATTTAACATAATATTGAATGAAAGGATTTTTTAGTTTATTAAGTATTGTTTACATGGTAACTACTTCATTCTATTTGTCTCCAAGAAAGGCAATTGTAAAGAATGAAATAAGTACAAAAAAAATTGAAAGAGTAGCCACGAAATCTGAGAAAACTGTTGAAAAAGCAGTGTCTTCATCAGAAGAATTATACAAGTCTATATCATTTGAGCAAGGGCATGAGCTTAACGAAGAAGTTTTCTTTAAAGCTCTAACAGGTTTTGAGAATTTGAAGAAAGCTGGTTTGCTTAATTCGGAGTCGCATTTACTTACAGTATGCGATTTTTCTATGTCCTCCAATACAAAAAGACTTTGGGTAATTGATATTAATGAAAAGAAAGTATTATTCAATTCGCTGGTTGCCCACGGAAAAAACACGGGTGAAGAGTTTGCAACGAACTTTTCCAATACGGAAAGTTCGCTTCAAAGCAGCTTAGGATTTTACATTACCGATGCAACGTATAACGGAGACAACGGGTTTTCTCTGAGATTGCTGGGAATGGATAAAGGGTTTAATGATGCGGCTTACAGAAGAGCGATCGTAATGCACGGTGCGGATTATGTAAGTGATGAATTTGCAGCAATGCACAAAAGGATCGGAAGAAGTTGGGGATGTCCCGCTGTTCCAAGAGATCTTACACAGCCGATCATTAATACGATAAAAGGAAGGAATCTTCTCTTTATTTATTATCCTGATCAGAATTACCTTTCCAAATCGGAATGGTTGAAAGCGTAAAACAAAAGCAGTCTGTTACGGACTGCTTTTTTATTGGACTTAATTAGCCACAAAGTCACAAAAACCATTTAATGTTTTCAAAAGAAATGAATTATAGATTTTTTCAAAGCTAATATGTTCTTTTTTGCAGTGTGATTTTAACTTTAAATAAACTCCGGTGTTTAGATCTTTTGTGACTTTTGTGGTTGATTTTTTTATGAACTAAATTTTATCGTAAAAATACTTCCTTTTGAAGGCTCAGACTGTAGTGAAAGTTTTCCCTGATGCATTTCCACAATTCTTTTTACAATAGACAATCCGATACCGTTCCCTTTTTCATAGTTCTTATTGTTTCCGCGATAAAATAAATCGAAAATTTTGGTCTGATCTTCCTCTGAAATGCCAATTCCGTGGTCTATGAAGCGAATTTCCAGATTATTATTTTGTACGTCAATTTCAACATGACAGTTTTTATCCGAAGAATATTTACAGCTGTTTTCCATTAAATTAAGAAAAGCAATCTGCAGCAAATAAGGATTTCCGTGAAAGTCATAGTTGCTCTCATCTTTATCCGCAAGATTGTCCATATAATGAATCCCGATTTTATAGGTCGGATTTTTTTGAAGCAAAGCCACTTTTGCGTCGGCCAAAATCTCATCCAGACGAAGTTCTACAAAGCTGATTTGAGAAACATCATAACTCGCCCGCGCAAAATCGAGTAAAGCCGATGATAGTTGTGAAGCATGATTGGCATCCTGCAAAGCATTCTCAATTGAAATTTTGTAATCTTCTAATGTTACATTCAGCTCTTTAGCGAGCTCAAGCTCAGCGATTAAGGTCGAAAGCGGAGTTCTGAATTCGTGGGAAATAGTCGTTACAAATTGTTTGTGATTGTTGAATGATTTTTCTAAACGGTTAAAAGTTGAATTAAAAGTTTCGGTGAGCTCATAAATTTCATCTTTTGCTTTTGGAACGATCAATCTTTTGTTGAGGTTATGTTCCGAAATATCGCGGATCTGAAGGATAATATCTTTTAAAGGTTTCAGCGTGTAATAGGAAAACAGAAATCCAATGATGAAAATAATCAGAATTGAAATGATATAAATAATAATAATGTCTTTCTTAAATTCTTCAATATGAGCGTTTCCGGTAACATCTACCGCACTTCCGATAATGTAAAAATTCTCATGATTGAATTCATATTTAAAGGCCATATATTGGCGGTCTTTCCGTTGCCAGGTTATTCTGTTTTTTTTCGTTTTAATTAATTGATTTAAATAATACTGATTTTTTGAAGACGGTTCAATATCAGTAAAGATCAGTTCTTTTTTGCTATTGTAAACGCTGATATCTGCTTCATTCAGGAGTTTCTTATTGCGTTCGTGCAGTTCACGGATTTTCGCATCATCCATTTTCGCATCAAAAAGAAACTCAGATCTCCACGTGATTTTGTAGCCCAATCGGTCATTAAATTCATCTTCCCTGTTTTTTTCAGAGACAAAATACAGGGTATAGGCAAAAACAAAAAGAATTCCTGCGGTAAGAATGGCGTAATTGAGAGCAGTTCTGGTCGCTATTTTCATAACTGATGTGTAAAAATGAATCCCATTCCGGGTTTGGTATGAATCAGTTTTTCATCGAAATCTTTATCAATCTTTTTTCGCAGATACGCGATATAAACATCAATATAATTGGTTCCGGTATCAAAATGATTTCCCCATACATTCTCAGCAATTTCTTCCCGGCTCAGAACCCTGTCTGCATGGGTCATAAGAAAAACCAACAATTTAAATTCCTTCGGAGTCAGACTGATTTCTTTTTCGTTTCTGAAAACGCGGTTCGTATTGATATTGACAATAAGGTTTTGATATTCAATTAAATTTGAAGAATCGCTTTTCTTGGGTAAAGATGATTTTCTTAATAAAACCGCTTTTATTCTTGCATATAATTCTCTTATTTCAAAAGGTTTTACCATATAATCATCTGCTCCGGCATCAAACCCTTCAATTTTTTCATCAATTGTTCCTAAAGCCGTAAGCATAATGATGGGTAGATCAGGGTTTTTCTGTTTGATGATTTTACTTAATTCAATACCGTTCATTTGCGGAAGCATGATATCAGTAATCACGAGATCAATAGCAATTCTTTCGATCATGACTAAGGCATCTTCTGCATCTTCCGAAATATAAATTTTGTAGTCCTGACTTTCCAGCCCTCTTTTTAAAAGCGCAGAAACACGGGAATTATCTTCTATAATTAAAATGGTCATGTGAAAAATAATTTCAGAACAGATTTTCAGATTTTATTTTGAAATAGTATTGATAGCTGACTGATTATCAGTCACTGTTTAATTTCTTATACAAAGGTATTCCATATTTTCATTTTAAAAGAACAGATTTATTCTTTTAATGGATTTCTAAAGATTTTCTAATGGTTTTCTAACGATGTTCCTTGTTTTTCGAGTCTAATTTTGTCCTGTTGAAATCAACAAAAGGATTAAGAAAAAGAATATATTATGAATAAAAAATCTGTTAAGGTCGGGCTCATTTTAATTTCTATGATGAGTGTTTACTCTAAAGTTGAAGCACAGAAAAAGAACGATTTTAATAATCCGGGACTTACGCATTATCTGAATGAAGAACATACAAGATATGTTTCTTTCAGCGGATATGCAGAGCTTTGGGCAAGATATACGCAGCTCAATCCAGGAAGTCTCATCAATAATCAGGCAGAATCGGAAGCTTCGGATCTGTCGTTGAGAAGAGTAAGAGTAAAGATGACGTATAAACCTACAGAAAAACTGATGTTTGTTTTGCAGGGCGGTACAACCAATGTGAATGTGAATGCAAAAGCAAGTAATTATTTTGATTTGCTAGATGCTTACGCAGAGTATTCATTCAGCGATAAAATCGCTTTTGGGGCAGGACGTTCTACTTGGAGAGGATTGTCAAGATTTACAACGGGTCCTTTAAATACATTATTGTATGATTTGCCGGCCTATGCGACTTCTAATGCGGGTGCTACAGATTATACGGTAAGAGAACTGGGAGCTTATGTTAAAGGCCAATTAGGAAAATTTGATTACCGTTTGGTGGTTGCAGATCCTTATACTATGGCCACTTCAGATCCGAAATACAATGTAGCTACTTTCAGTAAAAATGCTCCAAACAAAGATTTCTCAGGATACTTCAGATATGCCTTTTTAGATACGGAAAATATTTCGACCCCTTTTAATTCCGGAACGTATGGAGGAAAGAAAAATGTACTGAGTCTGGGTGCAGGTTTCGATTATATTCATAATGCAATGTGGCATCAGGATATTAATAAAAATACCATTAATGATGATATGAAAAACTTTGCGGTAGATTTATTTTATGATGCTCCTCTGAATAAAGAAAAAGGAACTTCTATAAGTGCCTACGGTATGGCAATGCATAATGATTACGGACCTAATTTTGTGCGTTACGTAGGGACAAATAATCCCGCAACTTCTGTAGATGCTACACAGGCAAGTCTGAACGGTGCCGGAAATGCAATGCCTGTAATCGGAACAGGAAATACATATTATGTTCAGTTGGGCGGAACGTTGCCGTACTTAAATAAAAACAAAAAAAATCTTCAGCTGCAACCTGCGGTAAGTATGCAGTTGTCTGATCTGAAAGGGCTTCATGATAATGCGATTATTTATGATGCAGGAATTTCTTTATTAATGAACGGAATGTCTTCCCGACTGACTTTTGATGCTCAAAACAGACCTGTTTATACGGCAGATCCTTCTAATAATGCTGTGGTTTCTGACAGAAAATGGCAGTTTGTTTTGAAATACAGAATAGATTTTAACTAAAAAAATAATACAATGGAAAGAAGAAAATTTTTATTCCGGTCAGTTCAGGCTTCTGCGCTGTTGCTGATTTCAGGAAATATGTTTGCGTCTGCTTTACCTATGTTTAACCCTATAAAAAAGAAAAAAGTGTACTTCCATTATTTGTTGTTCTGGCTTAGGAAAGATCTGTCCGAAGCTGAGGTAAAAGAATTTGAAAACTTTTTTGAAGGCTTGAAAAAACTGCCTTATCAAAAAAATCTACGGTACGGAAAACCTGCCAATTCGAGCCCAAGATCAGTTCTTGATAATACCTTCACTTACAATGCTTCTATGGAATTTGACAGTCTGGAAGAGCTGGAAGCGTACGGTCAGCTTCCTGAGCATTTAGCTTTGGTTCAGAAATACAAACCGTTTTTTGAGAAAATGATGGTGCATGATACAGTTTACAATTAAAAATAAAGAATTAAATTTATAATGAAAAATTTCGTTAAAGGCATTTGCCTTGTTTTAGCATTAAGCAGTGTTGGATTTATGAACGGTCAAGAAAAAGATCATAAAAAAGTAAGCGTAAAAGCAGAAGAAACCTCAGAGTTTATTTCTGCAGTAAGGTTAATCAATAAACCGGATGGTTCATGTGCCTTTGAAAAAGGAAGGATTCCTACCCTGAAGCACATGAATACGACGACTTTCTGGATGAGCAATAAAACTGAAGAATGGGAAAAAAACGCGCATCCAGCTCCAAGAAGGCAATATGTGATTACCATAAAAGGAAATATCAGATTTAAAGTGACAGACGGATCTACATTTTTGATCAAGCCGGGAACGGTTCTTCTTGCTGAAGACCTTAAAGGAAAAGGACACAGTTGGGATATGGTAAAAAGCAAAGAATGGGAGAGATTATACATCCCGATTGCTGAAGATGCTGATGATTTCTTTATTGCAGATAAAGATTAGCATTAGATCATAATGCTTTAATGTTTTATATACTTCGTACAATGGAGAAAGCAGTCAATCTTTGACTGCTTTTTTAGATTGAAAGCTATTGTAAATATTCTTTAATGATACTTCTGGCTTCTTCAATATTGTTTCTGATCCTCGCAATTATTTTTCCGTTTTCGTCGATGATTAAATGGAGAGGATAGCCTGTTGCATTTAATTTCTTTTGGAAATCTTTATTCACATCAAAGAAATTGGTCCAGTCGGCATTGTTCTTCTTTAAAATAGATATAGCCAGTTCCATTCTTTTGGTGGTGTTTTCGTCCGTAATGGTAATGAAGTTTACGTTTTTATCTTTATAATCATTGTATAAATTGACGATTTCTGGCATTCCTTTTATGCATGGAGCACAGGTGGTAGACCAATAATCGATAAAAGTTAATTTATGTTTCTTGAAATCTTCAGAAGTCAGTTTATTCTGTTTATCAAAATAAATATCAGGAATCTTTTGTCCGATAGAAGTGGATTGCTCTGCCTTCAAATGAGATTCGACGCCCTTGTATAATTTGTTTTGTTTGAATTTTGCTGAAAATAAATTCATGTTTTTCAAATAATCGGGGTGATAATTATACTGAGTATAATCATTTACAATTTCCCATAACGCAACATACGAATTTGGATTTTTCTTGATGTATTGTGCAAGAAATTCCTGCTTTTTGTCCAGACTTATTAAACTGTCTTGTTGATAGGGATTGTTAGATTTTACATAAAATTTTTCCAATGCTTTCTGCAAAACCTTATATTCATTATTGGTAGGAGTGTTTATAGTTAAGTCTAAGAAATTAATATCTTGTGGCAAATCAATTTTATATTTTCCTTTTTCAAGAAAAAATATTTTTGTTCCCAAAGCAGATTTATTCTTTTTATCCAGATAAACAAAAGCTACCGGTTGAGGATATTCTATAAAGCCATTGATAAGGTTTTCTTTCTGAACTTTTATAAAATACAGGGAATGATCCGATCCAAATTTTGAAATAATTTTATTTGGTTTTATATCGAATGTGTACAGATCTCCAAATCCTTTTCTCGTCATCGGAGCTCCCAGAATAAGACTGTCATTAATATAGGAATCAGAAGTAAGATCAATCTCAAAATTGTTTTGAGAATAAATGAAATTGGAAATAAAAATTAATAAAACATAGTGGAGTTTCTTCATAAAGATATTTTGTAGTGTATGCGCATGCTAACTTACAAAAAACTCGTGGTAATAATGGATTTCTGTTTTACTTTGTTTCTATATCTACGATCTTCTGTCCTCTTTCTCCCAAGTAATGAACGACCAATTTTTCATACGTTTTATAACCTTCATCAGCATTTGTAAAAATTATAATTCCCTGTTTAGATTTTGGTAAAATGAAGGCAATACATTGACTTCCTAAATCTGAGCCTCCGTGAGATAGTGCAAACTCATCATTTCCGAGGTCGTAGATCTCAAAACCAAGTCCGAAATATTTATTTTCTTTTGTTTTTACTTGCTTTTTTGTCATTTCAGAATAAATATCTTTATTCAGATTTTCTCCTTTAAGAATACTAATTAGAAAATTTCCATAATCTTCTATTGTTGTGTGCAGATCGTCCGCTGCATTTGCTTTTTTATTTTTTACGGTCTCATATGGTTTTCCAGTTTTGTCATAGCCGATTGCGAATCTTGATTCATCGGTTTTATCATCCCAGATGTAATTAGTATCATTCATTCCTAAAGGTTGAAACAGGAGTTCTTTAGCTAATTCTTCAATGTTTTTTTTGAATTTACTTTCTATAGCTTTTCTTAGATATTCCATTCCTTCACCCGAATATTGATATTTTGTTCCGGGTTCAAAATCGAAAGTTAATTTTTTGTTTTCCTTCATCCATCGCCAGTTTGGAAATCCTGTCTGATGGCTCAGGATGATTCTGGTAGTTAGTTTTTTGCTGCGGGGATCAGTCGCTATGTCGGGATCTGTCCAATATTTATAGACAGGCTCATCAAGATTCCATTTTCCTGCACTGATCAATTTCAAAGCAACCATTGCAGTAATAGGTTTGGTAAGTGAGGCCACATTGAAAATTGTATTATAAGGAGCGGAAATTCCATCTTTGATCTCGCCAAAAACCTGTATCTGTTTTAGCTTTCCGTTTTCAATGATTCCGAGTCCAAGAGTTCGGATATGATTTTCCTTTAACCAATTTTCAATGGTACTATCGTCATTGAAAACAGGATCGGTAGTCTTTGTCTGTGCATTGCTTTTAATAGAAAAAAGAAAGAAGATGAAAATCAAAAAATGAATAGTCTTTGTCATTGTTTTTATTTTTTCAGCAAAGATTCGATTTCTTGTTTTTAAGACAAAAAAATTAACCCGACAAAAACCCGACAATTACTTTTTTGGATTATATCATGTTGAAATTCAGTTTGTAATGTAGCTTTTGCTTTCTGTCGATTTCAATTGTATTTCTAATGACAATAAATAAATTTGATAGAACAATGAATGCCATTATTCCTAAAGTATAGTTTCCCCTAAGTCTCAGAAAGACCCATAACATGAAAACAATAGGTGCGGCAATTGTCCAGAGAATCTGAATGGAGATGATCTGTTTCGCCACAATATTTTTCTGCTTCAGTTTAAACATCAGAAGAATGGGCATCAAAATATTCAATGGAGGAAATACTATAAAAGGAATCGATGAGAGATTGATGATTTTGAGTAATGAATAATTGATTGTTGTTTCCTCCTTATTCTCCTGAACTGAAGTCTTCTCTTTTTCAGTTTCCGTGCTTTGGATATTTTGAAGAATATCTTCCGAAATTCCCAAGGTTTTCGATAATGTTCGAAGTGTATATCCTTTAGGAATTGTTCCGGCTTCTATCCTTTGTATTGTTCTTACAGAAATACCGGAGCTTTCTGCCAACTCTTCCTGAGTCAGGTTCTGAAGCTCCCGTATTTCTTTTAGTTTTGACATGAAATTATTCTTGAGAATAAAATTAAGAAAACTTCTTAAAGATCAGCGTAGCATTATGTCCTCCAAATCCAAAAGCATTGCTTAGTGCATAATTAATATTCTTCTCTTTAGCTTCCCCAAAAACAATATTGATATCTTTCGGAATATTTTCATCGATCTTATGAAGATTAATCGTTGGCGGAATAATTCCGTTTTCAATGGCTTTAATCGAAAGAATAGCTTCCGCCGCTCCGGCTGCACCCAATAAATGTCCCGTCATTGATTTTGTGGCACTAATATCAAGGTTTTTGCTTCCTTTAAATAGTTTATTGATACCGTTCAATTCTACCAGATCTCCCATTGGAGTGGAAGTTGCGTGAGGATTAATATAATCAATATCTTCTGTGTTGATTCCTGCTTCCTGTAAAGCCAGTTGCATCGCTTTTATCGCTCCAATTCCATCCGGATGAGGTGCTGTCATATGATAGGCGTCTGCAGTCATTGCTGCTCCTACCAGTTCTGCATAGATTTTTGCGCCTCTTGCTTTGGCGTGTTCATACTCTTCCAAAATCAATGCTCCTGCACCTTCTCCCATTACGAAACCATCTCTGTCTGCATCGTAAGGACGGCTCGCGGTTGCGAAATCATCATTTCTTGTAGACATTGCTTTCATAATAGAGAAACCTCCGACTGATGCAGGAGTAATAGCCGCCTCAGAACCGCCGCTCACGATTACCTTTGCCTTCCCCAGTCTGATGTAGTTGAAAGCATCCATTAATGCCGTATTTCCTGTAGCACAGGCCGAAATTGTGGTGTAATTGATTCCCTGAAGTCCGAATTTCATGGAAATCATTCCCGAAGCCATATTCGCAATGAATTTAGGAACGAAAAACGGATTGAATCTCGGTGTTCCGTCTCCGGCTGCGAAATTCATCACTTCACTTTCGAAAGTCCACATTCCGCCTTGTCCTGTTCCCCAGATCACACCTGTGTCGAACGGATCCATATTTTCTAGTTCAAGTCCTGAATCTTTTAGTGCTTCCGCTGTTGAATACATAGCGTATTGTGAAAAAAGATCGCTTCTTTTGATTTCGTGGTGTGTTAAATGATCTTTCGGATCAAAATTTTTAACTTCACAAGCAAAGTGTACTTTAAATTTTTCTGTATCGAAATGGGTGATTTTGTTGGCCCCGCTTACTCCGTTGATACTGTTTTGCCAGAATTCTTCGACATTATTTCCTAAAGGCGTCACTGCGCCAAGACCTGTAATGACAACTCTTTTCATTTAATTACTGATTTTGAATAAATTAGAGGTTCCTCTTGCAATTAAGCGCGTTTTGTCTGCGTTCCATATTTCGCACTGCGCGTTTACAAATTGCTTCCCTCTTTTGATGACTTTAGTTTCAGCTACAATATTATCATTTTCTTTTGCTGTTGAAAAATAATCGATGCTGTTATTTATGGTTACAATAAAATTTTTTTCATTTAAAGAAAACATGGTGGCGCCTATTACATCATCAAAAATTGCGGCAGTAACTCCACCGTGAAGATTTCCCATTGGATTTAGCCATTCCGGTCTTACCGTATACTGAAATTCCAGTTGCCCTTCTTCGGCAGAAATCACGATGGGATTAAGCCACCTCATAAATGGAGAAGGGGACGCTGTAAATTCTTTTCCGATGAATTGTTTTAATTGTGCTATTCTGTCCATATTTTATTTTTCTAAGATCATTGTTACTCCCTGCCCACGAGCGGCACAGATCGAAATAAAACCTTTTCCGCTGCCTTTTTCATGGAGTAATTTTGCCAATGTTCCGATGATTCTTCCTCCTGTTGCCGCAAAAGGGTGTGCTACAGCCAAGCTTCCGCCTTTTACGTTTAATTTATTTCTATCGATTTTACCTAATGCTTTTTCCAATCCGAATTTTTTAGCCAGATCATCATTTTCCCAGATTTTTAAGGTGGCCAGAACCTGTGCTGCAAACGCTTCATGAATTTCGTAATAATCAAAATCTTCCAGGTTCATTCCTGCTTTTTTCAGCATTCTGTCGGCTGCAAAAACAGGCGCAAGAAGTAAGTTTTGTTTATTCTCAACATATTCAATTCCGGCAACTTCCGAAAAGGTGATATAAGCTAAAATTGGTAAATTATTCTCCTTTGCCCATTCTTCACTGGCGAGCAAAACGGCAGAAGCTCCGTCGGTAAAAGGCGTTGAATTTCCGGCTGTCAACGTTCCGTTTTGTTTGTCAAAAGCTGGTTTTAATGAAGCTAATTTTTCCAAACTGGTGTCACGGCGAAGGTTGTTGTCCGTATTTAAACCAAAAGCAGGTGTAATCATATCATTGAAAAAGCCTTCGTCATAGGCTTTTGCCATATTTTGATGACTTTTAAATGCCAATTCATCCTGATCTTCGCGGGAAATTTCATAATATTTTGCGGTAATTTCTGTATGACCGCCCATGACCAAACCGGTTTTCGGTTCCTGACCTTTGTAAGGAATAGGCATCCAGTCTTTTAGTTTCGGACTTAATAATTGCTTGATTTTTCCGAAGGCAGACTTTTCTTTATTGGCTTTTAATAAAGCTTTTCTCAATCTTGGAGAAGATTCAAAAGGAATGTTGCTCATGGCTTCAACTCCACACGCAATTCCACTTTCAATCTGGCCTAAAGCAATCTTATTTCCGATATAGACTGCCGCTTCAATTCCTGTATCACAGGCTTGTTGAAGATCGCATGCAGGAGTTGCTGGGTCAAGAGAAGTTTCCATAACGGATTCTCTGATGAGGTTGCTTTCAGATATATGTTTAATCACTGCACCTCCGGCAACTTCGCCCAAGAGTTTCCCTTTAAGGTTATAACGATTGATAAGGCCATTCAAAGCTGAAACCAGCAAGTCCTGATTTCCTTTGTCTGCATATGCTGTATTGATTCTTGCAAACGGAATTCTGTTATATCCTACAATTGCCACTTTTTTTGTTTCCATATTGTGAAGTTTATGATGGAAGTTTGTTTAGTTCGTTGTCTATAATATTGAGTACCTTGTCTAAAGCCTGATTTAAAAATTTCTGGTTCCCGGTAGTTTTTGATAATAAGATTCCACCTTCAATCAGCATGATAAACAAGGAAGCATATTCTTCTGCGTCAGCTTTTTCATTCAACTCTCCATTTTTCTGACCTTGGGCAATAACCTGTGAAATTTTAGAAATCCATTCTCCAAATGATTGGGTAACTTGTTTTTTTAAATTTGGGAAGGTATCATCAGCTTCAGTGGCTGCATTCATCAGGGGACAACCCCCATTTAAGAATACCGAACGCCAATTTTTCCTGTAAAATGCTACAAAAGCATGCAGTTTGTCTATTGTCGTCGGAAATTCTTCTCCGAAAGAACGGGACATATTTTTCTTCAGCACATTTGCATTGTATTTATAAACTTCCAATGCTACTTCATCCTTGTTTTCGAAATTACCATAAATGCTTCCTTTTGTTAATCCCGTTGCCTGCGTGATATCCGAAAGAGACGTAGAAGTATAGCCTTTGGTGTTAAACAAAGATGCTGTTTTCTCAATAATGAATTGTTTGGTCTTTTCTGCTTTTGACATTTTCAACTGATTATGATGCAAATATACAAAAATATACCGATGGGTATATTTTATTTTAAAATTATAAGTTGTGTGCTTAATCTATCAATTAAAATATTAAGATTTTATTTAAGGAAATTAATATTAATCTTTAATTTTAAGCTGAAGCCGTATAATTGTTTTAAAAGAGAAAACGGGCTGAAGCCCGTCCCTATTGATGATATTTTATCAATTTAGTTTGTCATTTTGTAGGAATCAAAGCAAAAGTTTTTATAATTATATTTCTAATAATTGTGCCGAGATTCTTGCAGAATGACAAACTGTGTGATTTAAATTCTTAGTTAGCCAAAGTAGCTTCCAAAGTAATTTCAAAGTTGAAAGCCGCACTTACAGGGCAACCTTCCTCTGCAATTTTAGCATATTTCTGGAATTCTTCTTCAGAAATTCCCGGAACTTTTGCTGTTAAGGTCAATTCAGATTTTGTAATTTTTCCGATATTCGGGTCTAAGGTGATGACAGATTTTGTTGTCAACTCTTCAGGAGTGTAACCTGCCTGAGAAAGTTCTGCGCTCAATTTCATGGTAAAGCAACCTGCATGTGCTGCTGCCAATAATTCTTCCGGATTTGTTCCCACTCCATCCGCAAAACGGCTGTTGAAAGAATATTGAGTTTGGTTTAATGTTGTACTTTGGGTAGTGATATGTCCGTTTCCTTCTTTGATGGTACCGTTCCAAACGGCTGTTGCGTTACGTCTCATAATAATTGTTTTTTGTTGTTTTAAATATTGTTATTTTTTGATGTTACAAAGGTATGGTAGATATTCTTGCAGATAAATACACAAATCGACTTAAATATTGTACTTTTTTCCCGAAGTGTAATTTTTTTTGAAATTTGTCGGCGTACTTCCGATTTTATTGGTGAAAAGACGATTAAAATAAGCCGGATCTTCATAACCTAAATCATAGGCAATCTCTTTTACAGGTTTATCTGTATAAAATAAAAGTCTTTTGGCTTCCAGTAGAATCCTGTTAATGATAAACTGGTTTGGAGATTCAAGGTTTAAACTTTTGAATTTGTGAGTTAATGTTTTCGGTGCAATGTGCAGTAAATCTGCATAATCAGCTACATTGTGCTTTTTCCTGAAATGAATTTCCAGATGTCGGCTGAAATCACGGAACACATCCAATTCGTTGCTCGGAATTTTTATTTCGTCGTTATCAAGATTTTGCTTTTTCCATTTTCTGGTGGCACGGATGATAATTTGCTTAACGTAAGTCCGGATCATTTCTTCTGCAGAAGAATCTTTCCATTCCAGTTCGTCTTTGATGTTTTGAAATAGATTTTGAATGGTGAAATTTTCATTTTCATCCAACTCAACAAAAGGGATTTCAAAGACATTGTGAAAAAGAATTCCGTCGCAGGCTACCTCCTTGTCATGAATCTGGATACAGTAAAAATCGCGGTTGTAATATAAAAGATGAGATTCTTCTATGCCATTTTCAACGGTCAAATGTTGGTTAGTCAAAAAAAATAAGACAGGATTCTCTGTTGTATAATGTTTAAAATCTACTGTCAGTTCATAACCGGATGGAACATAGAAAACTTTAATTTCAGATTTATAGTTGGAGTCTTTAAACGTTTGCAGATTATGTTCGGAAAAAGTTTCGAAACCCAGCTTCTTGTAGTTGTCTTCAAAGATAAGTGTCTGTGACATAGATTTTCTTTAAGATAAAGGTACAAAAAAGCATGGCTTCTTAATGATTAAATTATTGAAACCATGCTTGTTTATTTTCCCGCAGATTTCACAAATCTCACAGGAAATCCGTGCAATCTGTGAAAATCTGAGGGAAATTAATCTTAATTAAAATGTTACGTCAAGTCCGACGTAAAAATTTGCCTTCATAATCGGAGCATACACCATTCCGCCGTCAAAATAATTTCCGAAAGGATTTTTAAAATCAACGATTGCGTTCTTCTGATAATATGAAGTTAAGTTTTCACCACCTACATAAGCTCTGATTTTTTTATTGAAATTTCTTGAGAACTGCGCATTTAAAATCGCATAAGACTCAGAATAGGTTGGTAGCTGGAATTCTTCAGGATTTGAAGAGGTATTCGGAAGTCTTTGTTTTCCGACTAAATTTAAAGTCGTATCAAAACTCCAGAATCCGCCGTTATTATTTTTATTGGTTGAATACGCCAGATTCACAAAACCTCTGTGTTTCGCCATGAATGGAACTTCACGTCTTCCGTCTAAATAATCTGCCTGTACATCATAATATTTATAGGCCAATCTTACCTCAAAATTCTTAAAAGGCGTAAAATCCCATTGCGTTTGGAAAGAATTGGCAAAAGATTTTCCGTCAAGATTATAGAAAGTCAATTGCTGAGGTGAACGGTCTAAATCTACCATCACCTGATCCTGGAAATCGGTTCTGAAAAAATCGGCCACGATCGTAGATTTTCTTCCGAAAAGTTTAAATTCCTGTTGTAAACTTGCTCCGTAGTTCCATGCGATTTCCGGTTTTAAACCATAAATATTTCCACCATTTTGTAAAATCTGAATATTTCTATTCGACGCAAAATACTGCTGGCTTTCCGCAAAAACATTCGCTGTCCTGAAGCCTCTTCCAGCAGAAAGTCTCAAAATAGTTTGTGGCGTGAAATCATATTTAAAATTTAATCTCGGTGTAAACTGAGTTCCTGCCAAATTGTGAAAATCGACTCTTGCTCCTGCCACCAAAGTATATTTTAAACCTGTCAAAGTATATTCTGCGAAAGCTCCGGGAACGATTTCGTTTCTTTTAAAATTGTCCGTTAAATACGTTTCATCGTAGCCATCATACATAAAACTCGCTCCGGCTTTGTATTTGTGATTGGTATTTCCTAAAATACTTTCAAAAATTAAATTTGAATAATAGGTTTGCTGTTTTCCTGAATAATTTCTTAATCCAAAAAAGCTATCTTGTTGATGATAAGTATATTGATTCATCCAGCCTAAACTCTGATAAGGCTTTCCTTTGAAAACATATCCTGTTTTATTCCAAACCTGAAATCTTGAAATATCGATTCCAACACCATAAAGCGATTGCTTGTCCTGTGGAATTTTTTTATCAAACCCTATTTGTCCGGAAGTTCTTTCGTCTTTAATGAAATTAATTCCAAAATGCGAACCTAAACCTGATTTTTCTAAATCATTATAATTCAATAAATAAGCTGTATTTAATTGAGTTCCTTTTGGTCTGTCCAGAAATCCATCGTTATTCATGTCCGTGTCTCCGAAAGTTCCGTTTCCATGAAGTAAGAATGTCTGCGACCATTTATCGTTGATAGGCGAAACATTAGTAATATTGGCTTCAGCTCTTCCGTTAAAATCGGCAAAAAGATTTAATGAAGTCTCGGGTTTTTCTGCATTTTTCAACAGTTCTGTATTGATTTGTCCTGTAATGCTTTCGTAGCCGTTGGTTACTGTACTTCCGCCTTTGGTAAGCTGAATGCTTTCGATCCATCTTCCGGGAATGAAATTCAATCCGTAAGCAGAAGCTAACCCTCTGATTTCGGGTAATAATTCTTTTGTTAGGCTCGTGTATTTTTGATCTAAACCTAACATTTTCAATTGTTTTGTTCCGGTCACGGCGTTGCTGAAAGAAACATCAACGGTCGCATTGGTTTCAAAGCTTTCGGATAAATTACAGCAAGCGGCTTTTAATAATTCTTTTTTATCAATATTAAAAACCAATCCTGCTTCTTTTTTATTTAAAGAGGTTGCTGCTTTTGTTCCGGTTACGATAACTCCTTCGATCTGTTTTTCATGATTGTCATGGTTTTCATTTGTGGTACTATGATCGTTGTGTCCGGAGTGTTCAGAATTATCTTCTTCAGCATGAACTTTTGGATTAGCTTCTCCAAAAGGAATGTTTCTGTCATAAAGGCAACACGCAGGCAGATTTTTGTAAGTATTGTCGTTGGATTTATACTTTTCATTATCGTGGCCAACTTCTGCAATTTTCTTTAAAATTGTATCTGAGGAAGTTTTTTCCGAATTAAAATTCAAAATAACAGTTTGTGTTTCTGCATTCCATTCGGCAGATTCTGCTCCTGCGTCTTTCGCTGCTTTTTCAATTCTGGCTTTGCATGATTCGCAGTTTCCTTTTACATAGAATTCATTCTCTTTTTTTGAATGATGATCGTGATTTTCAACCGGTTTTGCTTGTAGATCTCTTTCGTAATGACAACATCCCGGAAGTGCTTCGTAGGTAGCATCGGTTGATTTGAATTTTTCATTATCGTGACCAGCTTCAGCGACTTTTTTTAAGATATCATCCGTTGAAACCGAATGGTCGGTTTCTAAAGTTAATGTTTGCAGATCAATAGAATAGATGGCTGTTTTTGCACCTGCTTTTTTGGCTGTGTTCTCAATTCTTTCTTTACACATATCGCAGTTTCCTTTAACTTTAAACTGGTTTTTAGAAAGATGCTGAGCAAATATAAATTGTGTAGATAGTAAGAATACACCAAGAATAACCCTGGAAATATATAATTTCATTTTGTTTAAAATTTAGATTAATTAAAAAACGGTTCATTAAAGTTATAATGAACTTCTGCTGATTGAATTAAGCTATTTTCGGCGGTTGCCAAATCTCTTTTAAACGGTCTGAAATATACGGATCAGAATATTCGAACTGTAAATTTTTATTGGATTTGTAATATGAATATTCTAGCTGTAAGCTCTTTGAAAAAGGAGTCTCTATATAAGTGTAACAAGCTAAACAAGTTGAGCAGCAATCGTCATTACAGGAAGATTTTTGCTCTTTTTTGTTGTGGTCATGTCGAGAATGTTGTTGATGATCATTTTTGCAGCAATCCATTCCTGATTCAGATTTGCAACAGTTTTCCTGTGAAATTTGAGCATAGAAATTATCTTTAGGAATTATAAAAATTCCCAAACAGAAAATAATTGCTATAATCTGACCCCATTTCACAACAGCAAATTTACAAAAAATTAAAGAGGATCACCTACTTTTTTAGCACAGTCATGCCAAGGTTCTCCGTGAGGAGGGTTTAATTCCGGTTTTGGCCCTGTTGGTGCAGGAGTTGGAGTCGGAGCAGGTGTATTTTGAGCAATTGTCTGAACGGATTGTTGGGCAACTGCAGGTTTACTATTCAAAGGTTGTCCTACCGGGATGTCACATCTGTGCCCCGGCTCTCCGTGCGGAGGATTCATTCCCGGAGCGATCTTCCCCGGTTTATTAGTGTTGTTGACTTGTTTTAATGAATTAGGATCAATCTGAATAGTTTGACCTTGGTTGGCATTTACGGTAATATTTTGAGCTCCCGGCTGTGCATTTTGAGTTGGTGCAGCGTTTAAAGGCTGGCCTACAGGAATATCACAACGGTGTCCCGGCTGTCCGTGAGGAGGATTCATTCCCGAGGCAGTAACCATTTGGCTGGGTTGAGCGGTTTGAATTCCGGCTTGTGCCATTAGAGATGCTTTTGGGGTGTTATTTACAGTAGAAACTGGCTGGCTGCCATTTTCGTCTTTTATATAAGTAGGTCTTTCATCTTTTTTGCAAGAGATGATTAAAAATCCTGTCACTGTAAGTCCTAAAAGTAAATTTCTCATATCAAATTCAGTCGTTTAAAACAAAATTAGCAAAACATTTTGAAATGTCTTGCTAATTTGAAGGGTATATTGTTTTGGGTTAAAAAACTTCTAGTTTTTTACCAGTAGTCTAAATCCTTCCCCATGTACGTTGATAATTTCCAATCCTTCGTCATCTTTTAAAAGTTTACGAAGTTTTGCAATATAAACATCCATACTTCTTGCCGTGAAGTAATTTTCTTTTTTCCAGATTTTTCTTAAGGCAAGATCTCTTGGCATGAAATCATTTCTGTGCAGACAAAGAAGTTTCAGAAGCTCGTTCTCTTTTGGAGATAGTTTATATTCATTATCTCCAACTCTTAGCTGTCTCAGCATAGAATCAAAGAAAATATTGCTGATCTTAAACTGTTCCTGCTCTTCATTTTCTAGCGTAGAGCTTCTTTGAAGGATGGCTTTGATTTTATATAAAAGAAGTTCGGTATCGAATGGTTTTGTAATATAATCATCCGCTCCCAATTGGTAACCTTTTAAAATATCTTCTCTCATATTTCTTGCAGTCAGGAAAATGATCGGGGTATTTTTATCTATCTTTTTAACGTCTTCCGCCAATGAAAAACCGTCTTTTTTAGGCATCATCACGTCGAAGATACAGATGTCGAATTCATTTTCTGTAAACTCTTTCAAGCCTTGTTCACCATCTGTGGCAAGAGTAACTTCGAAATTATTTATTGTCAAATAATCCTTCAACACTGCCCCGAAACTCTGATCGTCCTCTACTAATAATATTCTGTTGCTCATAGTTTTAAAATAATTAATAATTAATAATTAATATTTAAGAATGCACAGGTCACTCTTCTCTTCTTATAATTTGTTATTTGGTTTATATTTATTTGATCTTTCCATTTTAGCTCATCGGAAGTTTAATGGTAAATGTACTTCCACTTCCTTTGTGAGAATCTACAATGATTTGTCCCTTATGAAGCTCTACAATTTTCTTTACATAAGAAAGTCCCAAACCTTGCCCTTTCACATTATGAATATTTCCGGTCTCTTCTCTGAAGAACTTTTCGAAAATCTTCGTTTTATTCTGGGTTTCCATTCCCATTCCTTTATCTGAAACTTCAATTACATAGAAATGTCCCTCGTTTCTTGTTTTAATTGTAATTTCCGGCGTCTCCGGTGAGTATTTATTGGCATTATCCAAAAGATTCACCAGCATATTGGAAATGTGGAATTCATCTATTTTAAACGTGTAGTTTGTAGCATTGAATTCCTGATTAAGGGTTCCGTTTCTTTGCTGAACGATCAGGTTGAAAGATTCTGTTGTCTTTTTAATCAGCTCTCTTACATTGGTTTCCTTTAAGAATAATTTGACTTCATTCCGTTCAAGCTTCGACATATTCAAGACGTTCTCCACCTGTTTTTTCATCCTCAGGTTCTCCTGCTTGATTAATTCTGAATAGTATTTTACCTTATCGGGATTGGTCGCAATTTTATCATTAGCTAATGAATCCGTTGCCACCGAAATCGTTGCCAGTGGAGTCTTAAACTCATGAGACATATTATTGATAAAGTCCGTCTTCACTTCTGCCAGTTTTTTTTGCCTCATCATATAATTGATGGAAATAATATAAATTCCTAAAATCGTCAGCAGTGAAAGAAAGGTTCCTAAAAGCATCGGCCAGTTGTTCATGGCTAAAGAGTATTCCTTTTTCGGGAAAACTAAAGTTAAGCCATAGATGGTTCTATCCTTTTTATCGGTGAAAAGAGGGTAGTTATAGAAATTATTGTCTTTTTTCTCTTTATATATTTTGTTGGCGATACTCGTCAGTTTATTGTTTTTGTCTACGATTCCGTACCCAAAACTAGCAGTGATCCCTCTTATTTTAAGCTCTTTGGTAATCACAGAGTCAAGAACTTTCTGATCTACTCTTTTTGTAATCGGAAGATTATTTCCATAGACTTTTACATATTCTTTCATAGAATAATCACCCGTTTCAATATCCTGATTGATATCCGCGGTAAGAGGCTCCCGGTTGGTGGTGTCTCTTTTCAGCTTGTATGCCGCTTCATCAGTATATAAAGTGGTAAGTTTAATGGAGTCGCCTTTGGGAGAAATGGGTAGTTGTGTTTTTTCAATAATATTTTTAGAGTAGATGATCTGTCGTTGTGTTCCGGAATCTTCTACTTGTTGTATTGTTGTTAAAGAAGGTTGATCGCTGTTGGCTAAAATATTTTTTCTGAAATTTTTAAAATCTTCATTCAGATATTTTTCAACTTCAATTTCGCCAATAGTTTTTGAGGTACTTTCCAGAGCAGAATAGACTTTATTGGTAAATTCTTGTTCTAAGGCTCCATAATAACCTTTCAGCCAATAAAATTGGAGTGTGACAAAAACGATCAGTGAAATCGTCATAAACACTGAAATTATTGGGATGAATTTGTTATTCATTATTTAATTTTAATAGTTTTTTATACTTGTGAATGTTAAAATTAATCATTTTAAGATTTGATAAACAAAATACGAGCCAAAAAATTGTATAATTTTTCTTAAAAGAGTGTTTTTTAACATTTATTTATAAATATTTAATCATTTTTATAGAATTGGTTTCCGGTTGATCATAAAAAAACTAGCTTTGTTTAAACCAAAATATTATTATGAAATCTATGATCACTTTTAACGAAGATTTTGATTCAAACTCTGTTTATGTCATGAAAATTTACAACGCAGAGGTGTCAAAAGTATGGGATTATTTTACCAAATCCGAGCTCTTGGATCAATGGTGGGCTCCCAAGCCTTGGAAATGTGAAACTAAAAATCAGGACTTTAAAGAAGGGGGAACGTGGCTGTACTCAATGGTGGGTCCGGAAGGAGAAAGACATTATTCCTTATTGAAGTACGGGGAAATTAGAGAATACAGGAGTTTTGACGGTATGGATGCTTTCTGTGATGAAAACGGAACAATTAATGAAGATTTTCCCCAGGCAAAATGGCTGCTTGGTTTTACCGGAGTAGAGGAGGGCACGAAAGTAACCGTTAATATTCACTTTGCCTCGCAGGACGCTTTAAAGCAACTGCTAGAAATGGGCTTTGAAGAAGGTTTTAAAACAGGACTGAACCAATTGGAGGAAATTCTCGACTAATTTCAAAGTCGGAATTAAATTTAAATAAAAAAGCTTGGAAGACTCCAAGCTTTATTTATATCAATTCTTCATCCTGGAAATATTGGATGATTGCTTTTTTCATCAGGATCTGCTGTTCATTTGGTTTCAGTTCCGGAAGCTCTTCCAGCTTTTCAAAGTGCGGATATCCGTCATCGTCATAATGTGAAAATTTATAATATCCAAAAGGTTCTAATAATCTGCAAACTGCAATATGGATTAAATTTACTTTATCGTCTTTAGTGTATTTTTGCTGGCCGCTTCCCAATTCCTGGAGTCCGATTAAAAACAAATAGGTTTCAATCGGAGCATTTTTTTCAGTGTCAAAATTTTCAATGAAAAATTGTTCTATCTTTTGCCAATATTCTGCTTCGTTAATCATAATTTATACATCAATTCTCCTAATTGTTATTTTTATTAATGTTATCCTCTTCAGATTCTACGTCCTGTTTTCTTGCAAGATCAAGAAGTTGTTTGAATTTTTCATTCTTCCTATTCTGCAAATCTTCTTGTTTGTCAATTCTATTGATCTTGTTTTTTTGAAAAAGATAATAGATAATTATAATACATAAGAAAATAATGAGGAGAATCATAATTTTTAATAATTATTTTCTAGTTTTAATAAGAAGGCATATTCCAACGCGTCTTCTTTTAATGATTCAAATCTTCCGCTTGCTCCTCCGTGTCCTGCGCTCATGTCTGTTTTGAAAATCAAAATGTTATGATCCGTTTTCAATTCTCTCAATTTAGCGGTCCATTTTGCGGGCTCCCAATATTGAACCTGAGAATCGTGTAGTCCGGTTGTTATGAGCATATTCGGATAATCTTTCGCTTCTACATTATCGTAAGGAGAGTAAGATTTCATGTAATGATAATATTCTTCATCATTAGGATTTCCCCACTCGTCGTATTCCCCGGTTGTCAAAGGAATGGTTTCATCCAACATGGTTGAAACGACATCTACAAAAGGAACCTGTGCTACAATTCCGTTGAATAAATTAGGTTCATAATTTACAACTGCTCCGACAAGCAAGCCTCCTGCGCTTCCGCCCATTGCGTATAAATGCTTTGATGAGGTGTAATTTTCTTTAATTAAAAATTTCCCTGCATCAATAAAATCGAAGAACGTGTTTTTCTTAAAAAGCATTTTTCCGTCTTCATACCACTCTCTTCCTAAGTATTCACCACCTCTGATATGGGCAATTGCATAGATAAACCCTCTGTCCAGAATAGATAATCTTACATTCGAAAAACTTGCATCAACCGTGTGACCATAACTTCCATAACCGTACAAAAGTAGGGGAGTGTCAGCAGATTTTTTAGTGTCTTTATGATAAACCAAAGAAATCGGAACTTTCGCTTCTCCATCTCTTGACTCTGCCCAGATTCTTTCAGAAATGTAATTTTCAGCGAAGAATTTTCCGCCTAATACTTCCTGCTGTTTCAGAAGTTTGGTGGTCTTCTCTTTCATGTTATACTCGTACGTGGAACCCGGTTGTGTGAGTGAGGTATAACCGTAACGTAAAACTTCTGTATCAAATTCTAAATTGATTCCTATATAGGCAGTATAAGTAGGATCGGAGAAAGGCAAATAATGAGACTCCTGAGTTTTTTCATCAATAATCTTTATTTGCAGTAAACCTTCTTCCCGTTCTTCAAGAACAAGATAGTTTTTAAAGATTTCAAAACCTTCCAGCAAAACTTTCTCACGGTGAGGAATAACATCCACCCAGTTTTCCATTCCGCAATTGTCAATTTTTGTTTTTACAATTTTGAAATTGGTGGCATCGTCTGCATTGGTGATGATATAAAACTCATCTTCGTAATGCTCGACAGAATATTCCAGATCATCAATTCTTGGTTGAATGATAGTCCAGTCTGCAAAAACATTGTCAGAAGGAATAAATCTATGCTCGTCGGAAATCGTACTCGAACTTGCGATAAAAATGTATTCTAAAGATTTCGTTTTAAAAACATTTACATCAAACGTATCATCTTTTTCATGGAAAATTAAAACATCTTCTGAAGTATCAGTTCCTAGCTTGTGTCTGTATACCTGAAACGCACGTAAGCTGTCATCCTTTCTGATGTAAAAAATATGCTCGTTATCATTCGCCCAAACTGCTTTTCCTGTTGTATTTGGGATTTTGTCAGCAAGAATTTCTCCTGTTCGTAAATCTTTAAAGTTGATAGAGTAGATTCTTCGGCTTACATTATCCGTGGAGAAAGAGGCAAGTTTATTATTTGGGGAAACCGCAACGCTTCCTACTTCGAAATAGCTTTCACCTTCTGCTAAAATATTAACATCAAGAATGATTTCTTCTTCGTTCTCTAAACTTTTATACTTTCTGCAAAAAATGGGATATTCTTTTCCTTCTTCATAACGAACGATATACCAGTACTCATTAAAAAAATAAGGCAGGGATTCGTCGTCTTTTTTGTAACGGGCTTTCATCTCTTCAAAAAGATCTTCCTGCAGTTTTTCCGTATCCTTCATGATGAAATCTGCGTAAGCATTTTCTTCTTCCAGATATTGTATTACCGCGGGATTTTCTCTTTCATTAAGCCAGAAATAGTTGTCTATTCTTTTGTCGCCGTGTATTTCTAATATTTTTTCTATTTTTTTTGCCTGTGGAGCTTCCATTCAATATTAATTCTTGTTCAAATGTAATTAAAAAAAAACCATCTTTCCTTGTATGAAAAGACGGCTGATTTATTTTTGATATTAAAAACTATTTGTGAAGTGTTTTAATATATTTTTCCAATGCCATAGTCATGGAAGGAGTTTCTTTTGTAGGAGCCATTAAATCTACTCTCAATCCAGCCTCTTCTGCAGCAGCTAAAGTTGTATTTCCGAATACGCCGATTTTTGTTTCATCCTGTTTGAAATCCGGGAAATTCTGCTGTAAAGATTTAATTCCTTGCGGGCTGAAGAAAATCAACATTTCGTAATCTTTAATGTTGATATCTGTAAGATCACTGCATACTGTTCTGTACATGATGGCTCTTGTCCAGTCAATATTCGCCGCATCCAGTGTTTTTACAATATCCGGACTTAGTACATCTGAAGATGGCAAAAGGTATTTCTCTGTCGGGAATTTTTTGAAAAGAGGAGCAAGATCTGAGAAATTCTTCTCTCCGAAACTGATCTTTCTTTTTCTATAGACAATATGCTTTTGAAGATAATTGGCAATCGCTTCAGACTGACAAATATATCTCATCGTATCTGGGACCGAAAAACGAAGTTCCTCGGCAAGTCTGAAGTAGTGGTCTATCGCATTTTTACTGGTAAAGATAATACCAGTATATTGCGTTAGATCTATCTTTTGTGTTCTTAATTCTTTGTTGTCAACTCCTTCGACGTGGATGAAAGGTCGGAAATCTATTTTTATTTTTTCCTTCTTCGCTATATCCAAGTATGGAGAAGATTCACTAGGCGCAGGTTGTGAAACCAATATAGACTTTATTCTCATCATTGACTGTTTATAAAAATAATACCTTCCAAAGCAATAATATTGGTGCGATTTGGAGGGTGCAAATATACAAAAATTTATAATACCATTTTTCCGGCAAAACGTTGTTTCTGTGAAATAAATAGAAAAAAACCTTGAAAATAAAGACAAAACAAAAGAAGTATAAATAATACAAAAAAGATTTATTTCTGTCTATCGGGAAATAATAGTGGGTAACACAGAGAATTATTAATAAAAATGATAAAACAAAGTAGAATTTTGTGGCAGTAAAATAAAAAACTGACCATTTTTTTCCATCACCTATACTTTGGTAAAATAAAAAGCCTAAAACAGATTTAATAGCATAAAAAAGTATGATGGCAATAAAAGTAAATCCGAATTTATTAAGCTGATATCCTAAAATCCGGAGATCAGCAACAAATTTAGGAACAACTGGAATATATTGAGATGCTAAAACCGACAAAGTGAGTGCGGTTACGCATGAAGTAATGACCCAGCTGGGTAAATTGTTACTGGCATCAAAATATTTCTGAAGCAGAAAATCCTTTAAATTGGCGTCCCTTTCTATGATATTCATCATAAAAATAAATAAAAAGATGCAGCCCAGCAATATAAAAATTACCCAATCGTTGTTCTCAGGTATTCTTACATGGTTTATAAAATTTTGTGATAATAACAACGGAATGTTTTTTGCAAAATTATAGATTATTTTGTATAAAATAAAAAGGTTAAATAAACTATCTTTGCAAACTGAAATGAAAAAACTGGTCATAATTCCAACTTATAACGAAAAGGAAAATATTCAAAATATTATTTCCGCGGTTTTTGCATTGGATGATGACTTTCATATTTTGGTTGTGGATGATTCGTCTCCCGACGGAACGGCGGAAATTGTAAAGAATTTACAGAAGGAATTTCCACACTATTTGCACCTCTCAGTCAGAAAGGTGAAAGATGGTTTGGGAAAAGCATACATTCATGGGTTTAAATGGGCGATTGAGAATAATTATGACTATATTTTCGAAATGGATGCTGATTTCTCCCACAACCCAAACGATTTGCCAAAACTTTTCGAAGCTTGCTTAAATGCAGATATGGCCATCGGTTCCCGGTATTCGAAAGGAGTAAATGTGGTCAATTGGCCAATGGGAAGAGTCTTGCTTTCTTATTTTGCCTCAAAATATGTAAGATTTGTTTTGGGACTTCCCATTCATGATACAACAGCAGGTTTTGTTTGTTTTTCAAGAAAAGTATTGGAAGAAATAGGTGTGGATAATGTAAGATTGAAAGGATATGGGTTTCAGATTGAAATGAAATTCAGAACCTTCAAAAAAGGATTCAAAATTGTAGAAGTTCCTATTATTTTTACCAACCGAATTTTAGGCGAAAGTAAAATGAATGGAGGAATTATTCATGAAGCGGTTTTTGGTGTTTTAAACTTAAAATGGAAATCAATTATCGGCAGATTATGAAAAAAATAGTCTTCGTTTTTATTTTGATGTGCCTGTTTTCATGTCAGGATTATATTGATAAGCCTAAGAATCTGATTCCTAAAGATCAGATGGCGGAGATTATTGCAGATCTGGCGATTAATGACCAGGCAACTTATATGTATCCGAATACCAACTTGGAAGCGGGAACGAGATATGTCCTGAAATCACATCATGTAAAATCAGAAGATTTTGTTGAAAGCTTTAAGTATTATGTTGTAAAGCAAAAGATGCAGGGAATAACTGAAGATGCTCAGGGAATTTTATTAAAAAAAGATCCGAAAGCAGATCAATACATAAAAGATAAATTGAAGAAAAACGGAAATCCTCAGAATGTTCCGACTTTATCAAGATAGTTTAAGATGCAAAAGTTTTTTAATATAGAAAAAACCTCGGAAGGGAAGGCAAGAGCGGGAGAAATTACCACAGATCACGGTACAATTCAAACTCCTATTTTCATGCCTGTTGGAACAGTTGCTAGTGTAAAAACAGTTCACCAAAGAGAATTAAAGGAAGATATAAAAGCCCAAATTATTTTGGGAAACACATACCATTTATACCTGCGCCCTGGAATGGAAACCATGCAGGAAGCGGGAGGTTTACATAAATTCATGAACTGGGATCTTCCCATTCTTACTGATTCAGGTGGGTTTCAGGTGTTTTCCTTAGCGAGCAGCAGAAAAATGACTGAGGAAGGAGCAAGATTCAAATCCCATATCGACGGAAGTTATCATATGTTCTCGCCTGAAAAATCTATGGAAATCCAAAGACAGATAGGAGCTGATATTTTCATGGCTTTTGATGAATGTGTTGCGTATCCTTGCGAATACAACCAGGCAAAAACCTCTATGGAGCTTACGCACCGTTGGCTGAAAAGATGCATTGAATGGACGGAAAATAATCCTGAATTGTACGGGCACAAACAAAGACTTTTTCCAATTGTCCAAGGTTCTACCTATTCAGATTTAAGAAAAATCTCTGCTGAAGTTATTGCTGAAGCAGGCGCAGAAGGAAATGCAATTGGCGGACTTTCTGTAGGAGAACCTGAAGAGGAAATGTACAGAATTACCGATGAGGTTACCGATATTTTACCTAAAGAAAAGCCAAGATATTTAATGGGAGTAGGAACTCCGTGGAATATTTTGGAATCTATAGGCTTGGGAATTGATATGATGGATTGCGTAATGCCTACCCGAAATGCAAGAAATGCCATGCTTTTCACTTGGAAAGGGGTAATGAATATGAAAAATGAAAAGTGGAAAAAAGACTTTTCACCTTTAGACGAGTTCGGAACCAGCTTCGTAGACAGAGAATATTCAAAATCATATGTGAGACATTTATTTGTTTCTAAAGAATATTTAGGTAAACAGATTGCCTCAATTCATAACTTAGCATTTTATTTGGATCTGGTAAAAGTCGCCAGAGAACACATTATTGCCGGAGATTTCTATGAGTGGAAAAAATCTGTAGTTCCGGTTCTTAGACAAAGACTATAAGAGAGATGATTACAATTATAGATAAATATATTATCAAAAAATATCTTGGGACATTCAGTTTCATGCTGATATTGTTGTCTATAGTTGTATTGGTAATCGATGTTCAGTCAAAGATTCCCAGGATACAGAGTGCAACAGAACTGGATCCTAAACTAAACGTGACTTATTTTTTGATCCATTTTTATCCGTTCTGGATTATCAATCTGGTCATGACGTTTCTGTCTATTCTGGTCTTTATTTCAGTGATTTACTTTACCTCAAGAATGGCAAATAATACAGAGATTGTTGCCGTAATAAGCAGCGGGGCTAGTTTTCACCGTTTTGCAAGACCCTATTTATTGACCTCTGTTTTCATTGCAGGGATTTCCCTTGTGATTAATCATTTCGTATTACCTTGGGCAAATATTAAGAAAAATGAGCTCGAAGCTTATACTTACAATGCCAGAAATAAGGAAAAAGTATTGGGAACGGCACCTGCTTCGGCCCAAATAAGCCGTACAGAATATATTTTCGTTAATTCCTGGAATAAAAGAGAGCAAAGAGGTTCCGGATTTATTTTTCAAAAGTTCGATAAGGACAGAAAAATGATTTACGAACTAAAAGCTTCAGATGTATATTGGGATAAGGATAAAAAGCAGTTTGTTCTTAATAGTTATCTTGAAAAAACAATAAATAAAGACAATTCAGAAAAGCTTGGAAATGGTGCTGAATTAAGAAAAAGCTATGGACATAGCCCGGAAGAGCTCTTTCCGAATGAACTTTTAGGACAAAATAAGACAACTCCTGAGCTTCTGAAATTTATTGCCAGAGAGAAAGAAAAAGGAAACAGTAATTTAAATACCCATTTAAATGAGCTCTATCAGAGGACTTCAATGCCTGTTTCTATTATTATTCTTACGTTTTTAGCGCTTTCATTATCTTCCCAGAAAAAAAGAGGAGGGTTAGGAATTAACCTGGCCGTCGGGATTTCTTTAGCCTTTGTTTTTGTTTTTTCCTTTGAAGCGTTAAAAGTGGTGTCTGAAAATAAAAGTATGTCGCCGATTCTGGCAATGTGGTTTCCCAATATTGTCTTTTTCCCTCTTGCTGCCTATTTATATCTTAAAAGAGCTAATCAGTAAAGAAGCTTTATTTCTTTGTGGTAAAAAGATTGTAGTCCGCTTTCAAGTTCAATCCAGAGTTCGCCTTTTTCATCCGCATGTCTTATAATGCCATTTTGTCTTTTTTGGTTGAGCTCAAAAACCGAAATTTGATCCTTTCGGAATAAATAGCTGTTGAATTGATTCAGAATTTCTTGTTCTGAAGGAATGTTTTGAAGTTTTTCAACCAAAAAATCATGTAAGTTTAAAGTAAATTGATTAATATCAAAATGCTTTCCTGTCTGCGTTAAAAGGGAGCCTGCATTGGATATTTCGTCAAATTTTTCCTGCAGGATATTGAATCCGGCCCCAATGATGAAATAATTATTTTGATTAATTTTCTTCTTTTCTATTAAAATTCCAACGATTTTTTTATTTTTAAGGATGATATCGTTTGGCCATTTTATCTCTACTTTATTTTCAGTCAGATTGGCAAGAAAATCTCTAATGATAATTGCGGTATAATAATTGAACATAAAATCTGAAACCAAAATGTTTTGGATCTTTACCGCCAGTGTATAAGCTAAATTTTTCCCTGCAGTCGCAGCCCATGTATTTCCGTACTGTCCGCGACCCTGAGTCTGATTATAGGTGTGCACCGAAATAAAATCTGAGTGATCATAAAGTAAAAACTTTGATATTTCGTCATTAGTAGAAGAGCATTCTTTTAGATAGAATAATTGGCTCATTTAAGAAAACTTTAAGACATTAAGGGGGTAAAAGTAAGGCTAAAGTAAAAGAAAAACAATAAATTTGCAGATTATAGTATTTTTTAATGAATAAAACAGCAGAAAAACAAGAATTATTAGATAAAATCGTTGAGGCTATCCAGGATGTAAAGGGTGAAGATATTATGATCTTTGATCTTTCCAATATCGAA
The DNA here is from genome assembly GCF_022488405.1 of Chryseobacterium sp. Y16C. NCBI lineage: Bacteria > Pseudomonadati > Bacteroidota > Flavobacteriia > Flavobacteriales > Weeksellaceae > Chryseobacterium > Chryseobacterium sp. Y16C. The sequence goes on along the minus strand of NZ_CP092711.1, from coordinate 2,921,672 downwards.
AACTCTGTAGCTGAGACATTTGTAATATGTAGCGGAAACTCGAATACACAGGTTGCTGCTTTGGCAGGAAGTGTTGAGAAAAAAGTAAGAAACGAGCTTAAAGAAAGACCATGGCATGTAGAAGGTACAGAAAATGCAATGTGGGTTTTGGTAGACTACGTTTCTGTGGTGGTTCACATTTTCCAAAAACAAGTACGTGAGTACTATGATATTGAGGAACTTTGGGGAGATGCCAAAATCACAAAAATTGAGAATGAATTTTAAATTTTAAAAAGTATAAATGAACAATAAGGGATTTAACTGGTTTTTTCCAATAATAATCATTGCTCTTTTGTTATTCGTGGGCTCCAATTTCTTAGGAGGAGACGGTGCAAAATCTATGGATGAAGATGCTTTCTTCAGAGAAATGCAGGCGGGAAAAGTTCAGAACATTATAATTTATAAAGATACTGAAAGAGCGGATGTATTCCTTACAAAAGCGGCGAAAACAGCAACAGTGGACAAGTCAAAAGAAAATGATCCTCTTGCTGCCTTTTCAGTAGCTCCAAAAGCTGATTTTACAGTTAAATATGGAGATCTTCAGCTTTTTTTACAAAAATTTGATCAGGTAAAGGCTGCTAATCCGGCTTTAGCAACTACAAAAGACTACGGAACAGGAAAAAACCCAATGATGGAAATTCTTGTTCAGGCACTAATCTGGATTACAATCTTAGGAATATTTTATTTCTTCCTTTTCAGAAAAATGGGAAGCGGAGGTGGACCCGGAGGTCAAATTTTCTCTATCGGAAAATCTAAAGCTAAACTTTTTGACGAAAAAGAAAGAATACAGGTAACCTTCAAGGATGTTGCGGGATTAGAAGGAGCAAAGGAAGAAGTACAGGAAGTGGTAGATTTCTTGAAAAACGCTGAAAAATATACAAAATTAGGGGGTAAAATTCCTAAAGGGGTACTTTTGGTAGGGCCTCCGGGAACAGGTAAAACTTTATTGGCAAAAGCTGTTGCCGGTGAAGCTAAAGTACCTTTCTTCTCACTTTCAGGTTCAGATTTCGTGGAAATGTTTGTTGGGGTAGGAGCTTCGAGAGTAAGAGATTTATTTGCTCAGGCTAAAGCAAAATCTCCTGCCATTATTTTCATCGATGAGATTGATGCAATTGGTCGTGCAAGAGGGAAAAACAATTTCTCAGGCGGAAACGACGAGAGAGAAAATACATTGAACCAGTTGCTGACTGAAATGGATGGTTTCGGAACCGATACGAATGTTATCGTAATGGCTGCAACCAACAGAGCGGATATTTTGGATAAAGCTTTAATGAGAGCAGGTCGTTTTGACCGTTCCATTTATGTAGACCTTCCGGAACTGCATGAAAGAAGACAGATTTTTGATGTTCACTTGAAAAAAATCAAGCTTGATGATAATGTAGACAGAGAATTCTTGGCAAAGCAAACACCTGGATTCAGTGGAGCGGATATTGCAAATGTTTGTAATGAGGCAGCATTAATTGCTGCAAGAAATAATCATACTTCGGTAACGAAACAGGATTTCCTTGATGCTGTAGACAGAATTATTGGTGGTCTTGAAAAGAAAAATAAAGCAATCAAACCATCAGAAAAAAAGAGAGTAGCTTATCACGAAGCTGGTCACGCTACTATTTCATGGTTGGTTGAGCATGCTTCACCATTGTTGAAAGTAACAATTGTGCCGAGAGGACGTTCATTAGGGGCAGCTTGGTATTTGCCTGAAGAAAGACAATTGACAACAACCGAACAAATGCTGGACGAAATGTGTGCAACATTAGGAGGTAGAGCTGCAGAACAGGTTATTTTTAACAATATCTCTACAGGGGCGCTTTCTGACCTTGAAAGTGTAACGAAGAGAGCTCAGGCAATGGTTACGATTTATGGTTTGAGTCCGAACATCGGTAATATTTCTTATTATGACAGTTCAGGCCAGTCTGAATATTCTTTCGGAAAACCTTATTCTGAAGAAACGGCGAAAAAAATCGATATTGAAATTAAAGCAATTATCGAAAATCAATATGACAGAGCGGTTCAGATTCTGACTGAAAATAAAGATAAACTGGATGCCTTGGCAAACAAACTGTTGGAAAAAGAAGTCATTTTCCGTGAAGATTTAGAAGAAGTATTCGGAAAAAGAGCTTGGGATCCGGAATTAACGGAAAAGCCTGTAACAAATACTATTCCTAATGGGAAAGAAAATACAGAAGAAATAGAAATTAAAGATAAAGAAGAGGAAAGCGAAATTCAGGCTCCTGAAAGCTCTTCTCAACTATAAAATCTTAAAAAATAAATAAGTTTAAACCTGGCAACTTTAAATTGTCAGGTTTTTTCATATTTATAACCATATTTTTGGAATCTATTATGATTTATTTTCTATTTTTGTATAAAGTTGACTAAAAATAGATTAAGTTGAATTTATTCAAGAAGATTGTAAGCAAACTTACCAACCAGCCTGAGGAAGAGGATAAACAGAGCCTGGAGAAACTTGGAGATTCGTTGAAAAATGCGGATCTTGATTATAAGTTTGCGCAATTGTTTACGCATTCGGGAGGTTTTTTTAATTATTGTGCAGATGAAGGAGAAGCGTTACAAACTTTAAATCAAATCATTAAAATAGAAGGGATTACCAATCTTTTTTGCTGGGATAAAGAGCTTCAGAATTTTTTAAATGTTGTAAAGGCTCCTTATACTTCTGATCTGGAATCTTCTAACGACTGTGCTTTTATTACCTGCGAATATCTTATTGCTTACGACGGGAGAATAATGCTGTCCCATAATAATATTCTTCATTATCACTCTTCAAGGTTACCAAGCAAAATTATTATCATTGCCAATGTTTCTCAGATAGTGAATAATCTCAATGATGCGATGGGAAAAATCAAAAGAAACGGTAACATCAAAAATCTGACTTCAATCAGCGGTAATCAATCGAAAATGGATACTTCTTCTAATTCTAATACGAAGTTGTTTTTATTGCTGCTTGAAGATTAAGCATCAACTTTCTAAATTTTAAATTTTGGACAAAAACCTTATTCAACGAACCCTTTCCGGAATTGTATATGTTGCAATTATTGTTTTATGTGTTACTCCATTGGGAGCGAAACTGATTAATTCTATTTCTCCGGATCTGGTTAAACAGCAATATCTTTATTACGGACTGATTACATTTTTAATGCTGGTAGGAACCTGGGAATGTGTAAAAATTGTACAGTTTGGCAACGGATATGAGAAGTGGGTGGTGCTGCCTCTTATTGCGTTTATTTTTTATCTCTTTTCTAAGCGATATTTTAACTATGGTTTCTTTTTTGATTTCAGATTGAGCGAAATATTGGCGATTGTTCTAATTTTAATCGCAGTGGTTACCTTATTTAAGTTTTCAAGTGAATTATACTATGACAGCGGAAAACTGATTTTTACAGTGATCTATATAGCTCTCCCTTTCTCTTTCGCATTGGGACTTCCGAAATTTACCTCTTACGACGATACATTTTCTTTAGAAGTGCTATTTCTTTTTATTTTGATATGGAGCAGCGATACTTTTGCTTACTTAACCGGGAAATTTTTCGGAAAACATAAAATGGCTCCTAAAATCTCTCCTAAAAAAACATGGGAAGGCTATATTGGTGGAGTAGTACTGACATTGGTTTTATCTTATTTTATAGAACATTATCATCCTGATCTTCGGGGGAACTGGATGATCGTAGGTTTTTTGGTGGCTGCATTCGCTCCATTGGGAGATTTGGTGGAAAGTCAGCTGAAGAGAAATTTCGGTGTAAAAGACAGTGGAAATATCATTCCGGGGCATGGTGGAGTATTAGATAGGCTGGATAGTTTTTTAATCTGTGTTCCTGTCGTATATTTGTACTTTATTTTAGCTAAATTTATTTATATAATCTCATGAAATTACACAAAGAGTCGAAAGGAACAATTACAGTAGCTACCCTATTGTTCGTCATATTAGGCGTATTAGCTATTTATTTCCTTAAAATCTGGTCGTTACTCATTATTCTGCCTTTGTTGGTAATATATAGTTTGGTATTTTGGTTTTTCCGGGTTCCTGATCGTAACATTTTAGATCACAGAGAAAATGTGATAGCGCCGGTTGACGGTAAGGTGGTGATGATCAAAGAAGTGGATGAAGATGAATTTATTAAAGGAAAAGCAATTCAGGTTTCTATCTTCATGTCTCCGCTAAATGTTCATATTTGTAGATATCCTGTATCAGGAAACGTAATTTACAAGAAATATCATCCTGGAAAATATCTGGTTGCTTGGCACGAGAAATCTTCCACAGAAAACGAAAGAACAACAGTTGCTGTCGAAACTTTAACCAATCATAAAGTGGTTTTCAGACAAATTGCAGGATATGTGGCGAGAAGAATTGTTTTCTATTGTAATGAAGGAGATGCAGCAAAAGCGGGACACGAATTTGGATTTATCAAATTCGGGTCAAGAATGGACGTTTTCCTACCTATGGATACTGAAATCATTTGTAAGATAGGTGATATTACCAAAGGAGGTTTAGATGTGATCGCCAAATTAAAAGATTAATATTTATCAAGATATTAAAAGACTGTTTCGAAGGAAGCAGTCTTTTTTGTTTTAATAAGTTTGATTTATTAAAATGTAAATTACATTTAGGCAAATTGTATTTTTTAATATATTTAAATGTTTAACCTTGTTTATTTTTCTTTTAAATTGTATTTTTGGTGCGAAATCATAAATTAAATTTTAAAAATGAAAAAAGTTCTACTTTCCTTAATACTTTTTGTTGCATTTTTGAAAATACAAGCACAAACTACTATTAACGTATTTTCACAGGTTGTTTTTTACGACGGGTATGCGGCAAATGTTTCCAATCCGGTTCCGGCAAATACCATTCGATTGGCGAATTACAGATATGCCAGAAAACTAAGTGATACTGAACTGAATTCTTTTCAGAATAAAATTCAGATGAATGTAAATATCGGAGCGCTCTGTGATAATTATGACCGAATAGGAGGTGTACATATTGCTTTAGTTCCTAAAAATCAGACAACTTATACATTGAGTGATACAGGAGTGAAAAGATTTGAAATAGGGAGGTATATTACTCCCTTCATGAATAAAAATATTTCTCCAACTACAGTTCCGTACACTTATGAAGTAGATAATCTGTATGCGGTGTTCAGTAATGTAACTTTACGAAATACATATGATATTTATGTAGAACTTGATGTTTTCGGGGTTCCTTATGCAGCAAATACTCAGGTTGCAGGTTGCTCCGGAAGAAATGATGTTTTTGAAGGAACGCTAAGTTTTGTCACCTATAATGATCCTTCAGTTACTACTTCGTATAATAACCTACTTCCGTTATTAGATTCCAATGAATTGAATAACTATAATAATACGGACCAAGCCGGGGAAACAGTAAGGTTGGTTAATTTTAATGTAAATCAAAGTACGGATAACGCTAAGTTTTTCATTATTTCCACACCCCATGGAGCCAATACTAATGGAGAGGAATATGTAAGAAGGGAAAATCAGGTTTCATTAGATAATGCACAGGTATTAACCTTTACTCCGGGTGGAAAATCATGTGAACCGTACCGAATGTATAATACGCAAGGAAACGGAATATACGGAACATCCGTAAAAACTACGGCCTGGTGGACTTCCTGGAATAACTGGTGTCCCGGAGATTCCGTCCCAATCAGAAGTTTTACATCTCCTACACTTACTGCTGGAAGTCATGTACTAAAGTACGAAGTTCCGACTGCTGTTTTTTACGGGCAGGATGGGAGGATAGTTCTTTCTATTTATATGCAAAGCAATAATCAGCTTTTGTCTGTGAAAGATGTTTCTACCATAGATGTGTCAATTTATCCTAATCCTACTGCAGATTTTGTAAACATAAAATCGGATAAAAAAGTGAAGAATATTTTTGTCTATTCTTTGGACGGAAGAAAATTAAATGAGGTAAAAGATTCTAAGGTGGATATGACTCCGTATTCTGCCGGGATATATTTGCTGGATATTACGTTGGAAGGAGGAACCCAATTTAAACATAAGATCATTAAGAAATAACCTAATATCGGTAAAAATAAATGAGAGAAGTCAAAATGGCTTCTCTTATTTTATTTAATATGCTGTTTTACTTCTTTAATAAGGTTTAAAATGAAGTCTAAAGGCAAATCTTCATTCCCATCGATTAAAAGGATTTTAAACTTCTTTCTGCCTTCCTGTAGCAATAATGGATGATCTAGTTTATCCCCATGATAAAAACTTATATAATGCTGCTTATGTTTTTTGCTATAATACAAATAGCACAGCATTTTCTTTTTATACTTAAAAAACGGCAATCCAAAGCTTAATGTTTCCGTGATATTGTCTGGATCAGATTCGAGGATCTTTTTGCGTAAAAAAAGAAGAGTACTTCTTTCAGGCTCATCGATTCTGTAGAAGTACTCTTGTATAGGATTCATTTTTAAAATGATTTAAATATTTCTAATCAAAGTTTTGAAGCTCAACCAATTTGTGATACACTCCTCTTTTGGCAATAAGATCGTGATGAGTTCCCTGTTCCATAATATCACCTTTTTCCATTACCACGATCCAATCCGCTTTCTGAATTGTTGAGAGACGGTGGGCGATTACTAAGGATGTTCGGTTTTCCATCATTTTTTCCAACGCATCCTGAACAAATCTTTCGGATTCTGTATCCAATGCTGATGTAGCTTCATCCAGAATCATAATTGGTGGATTTTTCAATACAGCTCTCGCAATAGAAACCCTTTGTTTTTGACCTCCGGAAAGTTTTCCGCCGTCGTCTCCGATATTGGAATCATATCCATCAGGAAGATTGGTGATGAATGAGTCTGCATTAGCGATTTTCGCGGCTGAAATTACCTCTTCTCTTGTCGCGTCAGGTTTACCCATCAAAATGTTATTATAAACAGTATCGTTGAATAAAACGGACTCTTGAGTTACCATTCCTAGTAACTTGCGGTATTCTTTCAGTTTTAAATGTTTAATATTAACTCCATCAATTAAAATTTCGCCTTCGGAAACATCATAAAATCTGGCTAAAAGGTTCGCAATGGTTGTTTTTCCACTACCACTTTGTCCGACAAGCGCAACAGTTTTTCCTTTGGGAATACTTAATGAGAAGTTTTTAAGAATAGTATGGTCTTTATCGTAATAGAACCCAATATTATTAAATTCAATAGCATTATTCAGGGTAGAAATTGAAACAGGTTCTGCTACCTCATCAATTTTTACATCTGCATCAAGGATTTCTAAAACTCTTTCAAGGGATGCTTCACCCTTTTGGACATTGGAAATAGATTGAGATAAACTTTTAACAGGAGGTAAAATTTGGAAGAAAATACCTAAGAAAACAAGGAAATCTGCTGGAGAAATACTTTGTTCTACAATAATTTGTTTTCCACCATACCAGGCGATGATTAAGAATGTCACTGAGCCTAGAAACTCACTCATTGGCGATGCAAGCTCCTTTTTTCTTCCCAATCTTATGGAACTGTTGATCCATCTTTGCATAGACTGCATGAATCGGTTGTCCATTATTTTTTCTGCACTGAAAATCTTAATTACTTTTGTAGACTTCAATGTTTCATCTACAATAGAGAAAATGGTTCCCATTTCGTTTTGCGCTTCATGAGAATCCTTTTTTAAGCTTTTTCCTATCAAGGCAATCATTGTTCCCATTACAGGCAATACCAAAAGTGAAAAAAGAGTCATTTCTGTACTCAGGAAGAATAGTGTTACCAATGTACTGATCAACATAAATGGCGCATTGATCAATTCTACCAAACTTCCCAAAATATTTCCTTCTACTTCACCTACGTCGTTTGACATACGCGACATTAGATCTCCTTTTCTGCTTTCTGTAAAAAAAGAAACCGGCAAAGAAAGAATCTTTCTGTACATAGCTCCACGAAGGTCTTTGGTAACTCCTACACGATAATTGATCAGTAAAAATGAGCCCAAATATCTGAAAAGGTTTCTCAGTAGAAACATAAAAGCAGTTCCTACACACAGCCAGGCTAGTACCTTAAGCGCTCCATAATCTGTCACCAAAGTCTGAACGTAATAATTGGCATATTCTTTTATGTAAGAAAAAAAGTCTAAAATTTTTCCCGAATAAACAGGTGGATGACTGTATTTTTTAGCCTCAATGGTTCCGAAAAGCATTCCCAGAACCGGCAAAATTGTTCCTAACGAAGCAATTTGAAATACAGAATACAACAAATTGAAAAATAAACTCCCATAAATGTATTTCTGGTGTGGTCTTGCGAATTTTAAAATTTTTTGATACTTATTCATTCAATGAAAAAATTGGATAGCAAAATTACATAATTTAAACGATAAGACGTTTTTAATTGAAATTTACTTTGTCGTTATATTTCGGATTGAAATTTTTGGGATTTATTTTCTTTAAAGTCTGACCAAAATTATTGATAATTTGAGTCAGATTCTCAAAATCAACTACATGTAAATCATCGCTTTCATTATGATAATGAGAAGCTTTTGTCATATCAACTGTTGAAAAAGAATGGGCAATAATTTTCTTTTTAACGAAGTTTACGTTATCAGATCTGTAAAATAGTTGCTCTGAAGCGTAAGGATCCGGATTGATTTTTAAACCATTTGCTGCATTTTTGTTGAACAATTCATCTAAGTCAGAAAATTCGTCACCCGTCATGAATAAAGCATTTTTTCCGAACTGGGATTCTGTAGCCACCATTTCAAAATTGAAAAGAGCGGTCATATTGTTATAAATTTTGTCTAATGCTTTATCTTCAGATATTGCTCTGGAGCCAAGCATTCCCTTCTCTTCTCCGTTAAAAGCCATAAACACCATGGAAAACTCAGGCTTTTCATTTTTAAAATAATCTGAAATTCCTACCAGTGTGGTAATTCCGCTCGCATCGTCATCGGCTCCGTTGTAGATATTATCCCCGCTTTTATTGCTGGTTCCTATATGATCAAAATGTCCTGAAAAACCAAGGTATTTATCTGTCTTTCCCTTTTTTACTCCGCAAACATTATAGACTGTTTTTCCTTTATAATTAAATGGAACCAGGTAAGAATTTCCCGTGCAATATTCCAGATTGTTTTCTTTGAAGAGTTTAGCTATGTAATTGGCCGCGTTTTCATTTTCCTGGGTTCCGATTTCACGACCTTTCATTTCATCTGAAGCCAATGTAGCCAGAATGGTGTTGATTCTTTCCTTGGAAACTTCCTGTGCAAAAGAAAATATGGAAAAAAGTGAAAACGTTAAGTAGGTTAGTTTTTTCATTGTATAGATTTATAGATAATCTGTCGCACATTTATTGAAAATGTTGCATGTGAATTTCTATTTTCCTCAAATTGCATCGATTTCACAAATACTTATCTCATGATATTATAAATTTTAAAAGAAAAATAGGCACAATAATCTGTGGGAATATCTATAAAAAAACAGCTCCTAAAAAGAAGCTGTTCTCACTCAAAAAATCGTTGTAAGGTTATCGAAGTCTGTCTACAGATTTTACGAGCCTGTCATCTTTCTTGATGTAAATATTTGCAATAAACAAACAGATCATCGCGATCAATGGAAAAATTGGCTCAATACCCTTCTCAGGAAAATGAACTCCTCCGGATAATTTTAGTAACCAGTAAATCAATATACCAATCAACAAAGCGTTTATAATGATGCTGATGGTATTCAGCAAAATTTGTCTTTTTCTGTTTTTAAAGCTGAATACACTCAGCAATCCAACCAAAACAAGTACGATACAGGCAATATTAAGTACAGGAAAACTGTCAGAAATGATAACATCTTGCCCTGTAACGAACAGAAACACAGCAGCCAAAACTGCTAAAAAAGTCCATATGGTCTGTATTCTTTGTAGCATTGAATATTAAATTCTAGGCAAAAATAATATAAATTTTGCACAATTCAAAAATAAGTGTAGATTTGCATTATACGAATGTACTTGAAAACAACAGTCACCGGACTTACTTTTCTTACTCACAATTAATTACATTTTTACATTAAATATGTTTAACATTGAAACGTTAAGGTCAAAATCCGTAACGGACTTGACTAAAATCTTAAAAGATTTAGGCGTTAAAGTTGCAAGAAACAGCAATGAGAATGATAAAATCTTTGCTATTCTTGACTTTCAGGCTTCCAACCCTAAAGTTGCTAAAGATTATTTCAACGCCACAGAAAGTAGCATGACTACTGAGGAACCTCCTGTAGAGAAAGCAGTAAAGGCTCCAGCAAAGAAAGCAGCTCCTAAAAAGGCTGCTCCAAAACCTAAAGCAGAAGCAAAACCGCAGATTGAAGGAAAGGCAGAAGAAAAAGAAATTGCTGTGGAGGAACCAGTAAAAGAGGAACCAAAAATAGAAATCAATACTGAGGATACTCCTAATGAATCTGCTCTTGCAGCGAATGCTAAGAAGAAAAGAAAACGAGTTCCTTCCGCTAATGCAGGCAATTCTGAAAATCCTCAGGAAAAAACAGAAGTTTCAAACAGTACAGAATCTCCAGAAACTGCTTCCGCAGACGAAAAGCCGACTTCTCCTCAACATCAGGCTAGATCTCAAAAAGGTCAAAATCATCCGCAAAACAACGGAAACCAGCATAAAAATCAACAGCACCATAATCAACATCAAAATCAGAATAAGCAACATCAGCAGCATTCTGAAAGAAATGATGAACATCAACACCAGGAACCGAAGAAGGAGTTCAACTTTGATGGAATGGTAAGTATTGAAGGAGTCTTGGAAATCTTACCGGATAATTATGGTTTTTTACGTTCTTCAGACTTTAGTTATATCTCTTCTCCGGATGATGTATATGTTTCTACTGCACAGATCAGAAATTTCGGATTAAAGACAGGAGATACTGTAAAAGGTATTGTAAGGTTACCAAAAGAAGGTGAAAAGTATTTTTCTTTATTAAGACCTACTGAAGTTAACGGACGTGATCTTGCTTTTATTAAAGACCGTGTTGCTTTTGAATATTTAACACCGCTTTTCCCTGAAGAGAAATTTAATCTGGCAGGAAGCGGATCTACAATTTCTACAAGAATTGTTGATTTGTTTGCTCCCATTGGGAAAGGACAAAGAGCAATGATTGTTGCCCAGCCAAAAACAGGTAAAACAATGTTGCTGAAAGATATTGCCAATTCTATCGCAGCTAATCATCCTGAGGTATATATGATGGTTCTTCTGATTGACGAACGTCCGGAAGAAGTTACCGATATGGAAAGAAGTGTAAATGCGGAAGTAATTGCCTCTACATTTGATGAAGCGGCAGACAAACACGTGAAAGTGGCTAATCTAGTTCTTGCTAAGGCACAAAGAATGGTAGAATGCGGTCATGATGTAGTTATTTTATTAGATTCAATTACAAGATTGGCAAGAGCTTATAATACGGTTACGCCTGCTTCAGGTAAAGTATTATCAGGAGGAGTTGATGCCAACGCTCTTCATAAGCCGAAAAGATTCTTTGGGGCTGCAAGAAAGATTGAAGGAGGCGGATCTTTAACAATTATTGCAACAGCACTTATTGATACAGGTTCTAAAATGGATGAAGTAATCTTTGAAGAATTCAAAGGAACGGGTAATATGGAACTTCAGCTGGACAGAAAAATTGCAAACAGAAGAATTTATCCTGCCATAGATTTAGTAGCATCCAGCACCCGTAGGGATGACCTTCTTTTGGATGAAGTAACTTCTCAGAGAATGTGGATTTTAAGAAAATATCTTTCTGAAATGAATCCTATAGAAGCTATGGAATTTGTAGATAAAAATATTAAAGGAACTCTGAACAATGAGGAATTCCTTATGTCTATGAATAAGTAAATTAATTTAATATTGTTAAGAAAAAGCACAAACCTTAGAAGGTTTGTGCTTTTTTATTTTTTAATCGGATTTAAAATTCCTGTTTCAAGAATTAGTTCATTGTTTTTTGCAGTAAACTGATCTGTTGAAAGTATAGGAAATGTTTTCTTTATATTTTCCTGTTCAGAATGCACAGTATTATTATGAAGTGTTTTTACCTTTTCAAAAGTGACAGGCTTTCCGTTGATCAGTATATTTTTTTGGATTATTTTAATATAAGGAATATCTTTATAATAAATATAGTCTGAATCCTCTTTGAATCTTGGTTTTTCAGCGAAATCAATAGTATATCTGTACTGCTCCAAAAATGATAGTATATTTTTATTCATCCTTATTTTCTTTCCCGGAAATGCAAGAGATCCTATGGTTGCTATGGTATGAGATTTCAAATCTTCAACAGTCATTGTTAGCCAGGTATGCTCGTACTTTCCCCAGCTGAAATAGGTTTTATCAATATCAACATTTTGAATAGATGTACCCGGTACGTAACCATCTTTTTTGATCGTTATTCTATAATTTCCTTTATTCCATCCAATGGGGTTTCTTACACTGATGAAATCTCCTTCCGTGTCAGAACTTATATAATATCCAGTAGTTTTTAGAGCATTTTTATTCCTTTCATTCCATCTGGAAAAGATACCGTTAAATGGAATGTAGTTTTCCTGTTGATTGGTTTTAAAATCAATCCCGTCTCCTTTGGATTGTAGCCCTGAGTAGATAGGGATTTCGTTGAATTCAAGATTCAAGGGTGCAATGTAGAAATAATAATTTTTAGGGATATAATTTTTCACTTCTATATCTATTGAAATTGACTGAAAATTTTCCACATCCTCTTTCAATTGATAAAAGGTGTTGGTGTAATGCAGAGGAGGCAGGATTATGTTATCTGCAGGTTTGGATTGTGCCTGCAAAATTTTGCAACTGCTTATTAAAAGTATGGTGAGAATACAAGTTATTCTGGTGTTCATGATCACAAATTTAAAGATGTTTTTGTGGCATTAAATATTTATTTAAAATTAATTCCTTCTAAATCAATATATCAATGTTAAAGATTTATTAAAGTAATCTTCATTTTTTGAATATAGGTTAAATTATGGCTAAATTTGGATTAATAACATTAAAAATAAAATTATGTCATTTGAATTACCAAAACTAGGATATGCTTATGATGCATTAGAGCCGACTATCGATGCAAGAACTATGGAAATCCACCATACAAAGCACCACCAAGCATATATCGACAATTTAAATAATGCAATCAAAGGTACTGATCTGGAAGGAAAAACAATAGAAGAAATCTGCCAAACAGGTACTGATAAACCAGCGGTAAGAAATAATGGTGGAGGTCACTTCAACCACTCTTTATTCTGGGAAATTCTGACTCCGGGTGGAAGTAATGAGCCTGTAGGAAATGTAAAAGCTGCTATCGAAGCTTACGGAGGTTTTGAAAAATTCAAAACTGATTTTTCTGATGCTGCTAAAACAAGATTCGGTTCAGGATGGGCTTGGTTGATAAAAAATTCTGACGGCTCAGTTTCTGTTTCTTCAACTCCGAACCAAGATAATCCTTTAATGCCTGTAGCAGATGTAAAGGGAACTCCGGTTTTAGGACTTGACGTTTGGGAGCATGCTTACTACTTAAATTACCAAAACAGAAGACCTGACTATGTAGCAGCATTTTTCTCTGTAGTAAACTGGGATAAGGTTGAGGAATTATTCAACAAATAATTTCTTAGTATCATAAAAAAAAGGTTCAGAATAATTCTGAACCTTTTTTGCTATCTGATAACATCAGCTCCGGAAAGCCCGTTCATGCGAAGTTTATATTTCCAGCTGACATAAGCAAAAACCTGGTAGAGTTTATATTCGAATTTAATTCCGTAATTTTCTTTCGGATCGTAATCAATAGACGATTCGATAATGTTTCTGTATTTTCCTGAGTAGTAATAGGAATTCCATTCGTTAACTAAAAAAGTATTTTTTGTTTTCAAATAAGATTCTGAATATTGGCTTATCGGTTTTGCAACCGCATTTAAAAAATAATCAAATTGAGTATCTAATACAGTTAGATCCCATTCTCCATCTTCATTTTTTGAAGGCTTCATCTCAGATTTTTCCTTATTATTTCTAGTTTCAGTTTGCGCTATACAACTGAAGGGTAAAAGTGAAATAATTATAAGTAAAATTATATTTTTCATATATATAAACTTACATAAAAAAAGCACTCAAAATGAGTGCTTATCCTGTATTTATTTTTTTATATATTCTTTCTGAACTATTGATACCGCTGGGAAGTGATCGCTGTATCCTCCGGTAAATCGGTCTCCGTCCCAAGAACGTAAAGGATAGCCTTTCCACTGTCCTTCCTTATTAACTAAATAAGACGGAGCATAAATTTCTGCTTTATAAATAGAATAAGTAGGGGTTATTTTTTCTATTGAGTACAAATTCTTAGAAACAATAATCTGGTCAAATAAGTTAGGAGCATCTCTGTAAGCTAGAGATGCAACTCCGGCTTTATATAATTTGTACATTAAATTATAGTAAGGATATTTATCAGAAAGTTCACTTGGGTCTCCTACTGCATTTAAATATTTTTTCAAACTTGGACTTACAGGGTCGTCATTGTAATCTCCCATTGAGAATAATTTGATGCCCGGATTTTCGGCTGTTACTTTATCCATTTCATTTTTTAAAGTAGTTGCAGCGGCATTTCTTTTAGCCTGAGAAATAGCCTCTCCTCCTCTTCTGGATGGCCAGTGATTCATAAAGATCCCGACTTTTTCACCATCCAATAATCCTATAGCCACTACAATATCTCTAGTGTATTCTCTTTTTCCGTCTTCATCAAAAATTTTGATTTCTTTTTTATAAGAATTCTGTAAGGAAAATCTTGCTTTTTGATAAATGATAGCTACATCAATTCCTCTGGCGTCATAGGAGTTAAAGTGTACAATCCCATAGTTGCTTCTCGCTAAAGCGGGTTGTTTTATCAGATCTTCAACGACTTGTCTGTTTTCTACTTCAATAAGTCCGCAGATTGCAGGGTTGTCATTGGTATACTGTCTTCCTAATTCTGAGATGACTTTCGCTTCATTTGCTAATTTCTGATTATAAAACTTTGTTCCCCATCTTTTAGGACTGTTGGCTGTAAAATCGTCTGCTAAGATCTGTTTACGGATTACTTTTTTACCAAGTAAAAGATCATCACTCCATTCTCCCTTGTAATCTTCAGTGGTTTCTAAAAACTTTAACGAATCTAATGGAACACTTCTGTGAAATGCAGGATTAGAAACAGCAAGAGTTCCGTTGATATAATCAGCAGAAGGAATAGTATCCCAAAGGTTTTCAACATTCAAAAATCCGATAGCGGCTCTTTTTACTTGTTTCTGCTGAGAAAACGTAAATCCAAAACAAAAAACAACAATAGCGATTAAATATTTTTTCATAATCTTAGTATTTTCAAAAAAATGAGGGGTAAAAGTACTAATTTTATATAAGAAAAAAGATTAAAAAAAATTAATAAATATTTTTTTGTAATTAATTGTAAAAAGGTAATATTTTTAGGATAATAATCATAGGTTAAGAAAAATTAATAGAATAAATTATTAAAAATGTTTGAGTTAATGAAAATAGTTCTAAATTTGTTGCCCCTTAATTAAAGAAGGAGTTTAAAAAAGTTTATATATGATTAAAAAACTATCCCTAATCTCTTTGTTTACTTTACTGCCTGCGTCTTACTACTTTGCGCAAACGACTGTTTTTGCATACGTTAAGGATCAGGAAGGTAAACCATTGGAGAGAGCAGAAGTGGATCTTGCACAGTCCGTAAATGATGTAACTGCGGATAAAATTGGATACTTCCAGTTTGTAGATCTAAAGCCGGGTCATTATCTTATTACGGTTACAAAACCAAACTTTGAGTCTAAAATTTTAGAGTTTGATGTAACTGCGGATGAGAAAAGAAAGAATCTAGGTGTTATAACACTTAGTAACAATGTAGGTTCATCAGATGCTGGTGTGGTTGTTGTTGATGATTCTGCAAGTGATACTGAAGACGGAGGTTCTGCAATGCAACCTACAGTAGGTCTTTTAAGTTCGGGGAGAGATGCATTTCAGAATGTATCTGCTTTTGAATTAGGAGCATACTGGTTCAGACCAAGAGGTGTAGACAACAGATTTGAGGATGTAGTTTTCAATGGGGTTTCAATGTCTAAAAATGACGATGGAAGAATTGACTTCAGTAATTGGGGTGGTTTAAATGACGTAACAAGATATCCTTATGAAAATGTAGACAATATTACCCCTTCAGAATATACTTTTGGTAACCTGGGCGGAGTAGTATATTATAATACGAGAGCTTCCAGCTACAGAAGACAAACTTCATTAGCCTATTCTTTTACCAATAGGAGCTATTTGCATAGAGCTATGGCTACTTACTCTTCGGGTTTATCTAAAAAAGGTTGGGCATTTACATTCTCGGCAAGCAGAAGATGGGGAGACAGAGCTGTTATAGATGGTGTATATCAGGATGCTTACGCATATTTTGCATCTGTTGAGAAACAATTCAGCGATAGACACTCTATCAACTTTACAGGATTTGGTTCACCTACTTACAGAGCTTCCAATGCTCCTAATACTCAAGAGGTTTATGATATTATGGGTAAGAACTATAATTCATATTGGGGATGGCAAGATGGTGAAAAAAGAAACTCAAGAATCAGAAAGGTTTTTGAACCTATGTTTATGCTAACTGATTATTTAAAAATCGGTAAAAACTCAAACTGGATCAATACTGTTTCTTATCAGTTCGGAAGTGATGCAAGAAGCAGACTAGACTGGTTCCATGCATCAGATCCAAACCCTACCTATTACAGAAAGCTTCCAAGCTACGGAGAGTATACAGCAGATGAATTCAGACAAAATTCTCAAATTGACTGGAAAGACTTATATTATCAAAATAGCAATGCTCCTGTAAACAGCTATTTAATAGGTTATGATAATAGCGGAAAACCTATTATGGAAACTGGTAAAAGAGCAATCTATGATGTTGTGGAAGATGTGAATAAAGACAAAACTTTCAATTGGGCTTCTCACTTTGATACTAAGTTGAAAGACAACTGGAAATTAAATATCAACTTTAATTATCAGAACTTAAAATCGGATAACTTCAGAAGGGTTAAAGATCTTTTAGGTGCTGACTTTGCATTAAATTTAAATGCATTCAACAACGATTCAAAATATAATGCAGACGAGCCAAGCGTTGTTGTGAAAGAAGGCGACAGAACGCAGTACTCGTATGAATTGAGTAGAACTCAGTATGCCCTAAATATTTCGTCGGAAGTAGATTTCAACAAATGGAATTTTGTAGCATCTATTTTTTCTTCCTATTCTGAAGCGTACAGAGATGGCCATTACAGAAGTGGTTTAGTGAGGTTTAAAGATAATTCTAAAGGAAAAAGTGCTGTTTATGATGCGCTAGATGCAGGTATTAAAGGTAAAATCACCTATAAATTAAACGGAAAAAACTTTATCGTGTACAACGGAGCATTTTTTAGTTTGGCACCTACGCTTAACGAGATTTTTATCAATCCGAGAATGGCAGATAACGTAACACCGGGGGTGAATAACCAGATGATCAATTCAAATGATTTGAGCTACATTATGAGAGGTCAGATCTTGAAATTAAGATTGTCGGGATATTATACTACAATTAACAATGCTACCGAAATTTCAAGATATTATGCAGACGTGAACGACGGAACTGAAGGAAACTCATTCAGTACTTTAGTAAACGAAGCAATGAGCGGAGTGAATAAAAGATATATAGGAGTGGAGCTTGGTTTTGATGTAAAGATTACGCCTACCCTAAACGCAACCGGGGTAGCGAGTGTAGGTGAATATAAATATACCAATAATCCGGAAGTTTCTACTTTTGATGATATTAACGGGTTTAGAGGTACAGATGTTTGGGGCAATGCCAACGTGAAAAATTACAAAGTAGCAGGTACACCACAGAAAGCATTTTCTTTCGGATTAAAATATAACTCACCTAAATACTGGTGGGTAGGTGCTTCTGCAAATTACTTGATGGATCAGTACCTAGATTTCTCAGCATTAAATAAGACACCATATATGTATACGGATATTTTGAAAAACGATCCTTATGCAGGAGTAACACCAGAGCTTATTCAGCAAATTACGGCACAGAAAAAATTTGATAATCAGTTTATGCTGAACGCAAATGCTGGTAAATCTTTTCAGTTAGGAAAATATAGAATGGGAATCAGTGTTTCTGTAAACAATATTCTGAACAATAGAAATTATGTAACTGGAGGTTTTGAACAGGGAAGAAACGTGAACTTTGAAGAGGCGTTGATAGATTTACAAAGAGCAACACCTTATTTCGGACCAAAATTATGGTATGATAGAGGTACAACTTTCTTTACTAATGTTTATTTAAGATTCTAAATTTGACCACTATGAAAAAATATAATTCAATTTTAAAATATATTTTCGTTGTTATCACTGCGCTTTTTATTACCGGCTGTGTACACGATGATAAATACGATGAACCAAACCTTGAGGGGTATTCGTGTAAGTCCGAAAATTATTATTCACAAAACGGATATACAAAATGGACATTAGAGATGTTAAAAGGCAAGCCTCAAAATACTTCATTTGCAGATAAAGCATATATTGAAGGCTATGTTTCCTCTACAGACGAAACTGGAAACATCTACAAAACTATTTATATACAAGATTCTCCGGAAAACCCCACACAAGGCTTAACAGTGAGTGTAAATATGGTAAGTACTTACACAAGATTTCCTCAGGGCTCTAAAGTTTATATTGATATGCAAGGTCTTGCGTTAACGGCTTATGGAGGAGTGGTGCAATTAGGAATGATTACTCCCGAAGGAACGAGAATTCCGGAAAAAGAAGTTAAAAATCATATTGCTAAAGACTGTAATATAAAAGCTAATATTGTTCCTAAAGTAATGACAATTGCTCAATTTGCTGATGCGGGAAGCAATAATCTTATTGGTTGTTTAATTCAACTGAATAATGTAGAATTTGAAAACAGAGCATTATGTACAACCTATGCACCAAATGCTGTTACTGTTAATAAAACTATTGGTGAAGGCGGATCTCTACAAAACGGGGTTTGGAAATATGCAAAAACGGCTCTTGTAAGAAATAGTGGATATGCATCTTTTGCCAATCAGGTTCTTCCTGCTGGAAATGGATCTTTTGTTGGTATTTTTAGTAAATACAATTCCGATTTCCAATTGTATGTGAATAATACCCAGGATCTTAAAATGAATAATTTCCCTCGTTTAGATGGAATAACCTCAAACCCTTGTGAATTTAATCAAAGTGTTTTAACGCCAAAAACTGTAGCAGAGGTAAAAAGCCTTGCAGTAGCAGGTGCGAACTGGACGGAAATTACAGGGGATTTCTCTCTGAAAGCTCAGGTTGTAGCTAATGATGAAACTGGGAACCTCTATAAATATGTTTATGTGGAAGATGCAACAGGAGGTATCAGAATAAATATCAATAAGGTAGATTTGTTTCTAGACAGTCGTTTCAGATTAGGAAAAGATGTAAATATCAAACTAAAAGGAATGTATATCAGAAACGTAAACGGAGAGCTTCAATTGGGAGGATTGTTTGTTAGTGGTGGAGTTACTCAATTTGGGCAAATTGAAGAAATGAATATGTATAAATATTTCTTCGATAGCAATACAGTAGTCCGCCCTGTTATACCTACAGAAAGAACAATTTCCCAGTTAACAAATGCGGATGTTGGAAGATGGATTAAATTGAAAGATGTCCAGTTTATTAATTCAGACCTGGGCAAAATGTTAACCGAATCTAATGCAGTTACCAACAGGACTCTTGAAGACTGCTCAGGGAAAACCATTATTCTTAGAACCAGCAACCAGGCTAATTTCGGAACAAAAGACAATCCTGTAAAACCAGCTACCGTTGAGCTGGAAGGAGGAAAAGGAGACGCTTATGCTATTTTAAGTGTTTTCAACGGAACCTACCAGTTATGGATTACTAGACTTTCGAATATTGACTTTGATAATACACTTAGATGTGACGGAACAGTATATACACCGCTTCCGGTAATTTACAACGATCCTTTTGCTGCAGGAGGTTTCAGCTCAGATTGGACTACAGTAAACGTTGCAGGACCAAATCAGGCATGGACGACTTCTAATCAAGGGAATGGATCAAATTATTATGCTGTTCTGACAGGGGTTTTAAATAATGTAAACGAAGACTGGTTAATTTCAAAATCGGTAAGCTTAGCAGGAAAAACGAAAGCCATACTAAACTTTACAACCGATGTAAGATATTCAGGAAATGCTTTACAAGTTTATGCAACAGAAAATTATACAGGAAATCCTGCAACAACAACTTGGGTGCAGTTACCAGCAACGTTGGACACAAATACTGCAGCATTCGGTGACTGGGTAAGTTCAGGAAATGTAGATCTAAGTGCTTTCTTAGGTAAAAATGTAAGGATAGCATTTAAATATACTTCCACTGCTTCTGCAGCATCCACTTGGGAAATAGATGACTTTAAAATCAAAGGTCAGTAATAAAATAGCCTTAAAATAAAAAAAACGGTAACTCACTTTATTGAGTTGCCGTTTTTATTTTTAGATTAAGAATCTCGGGTAAAGCTTTTCATCTTGTAAAGATTAATTTTACGATCAGGAAGGGAGAAATACTGCTGTAACCTAATAGATGAAGAAATGATACAGAGTTTAAATGCTGCTACGGATAGTGTAATTAATAATGAATTGAAATAAATATGAAAAACAATCACAAATCTATAGCAATTGGTTTATTAATCATCGGAATGCTTATTTATGCCGTCAGAATTCAATATATTAAAAAACCTAAAATCGGGATATTAAAGAATATCAAATATACAGTGGGAAAAGTAACGTCGAAATATGATTATTATAGACATGGTTATGATTATATATTTGTATTTAATGATAGTAGAAAAGATGGGCAACAGGATGGAAATTTCATTCAGGGGCACAAGTATTTAGTGGCTTATGATTCCACAAATATTAAAAATGGCTTTATGATATTAGATAAATTCGATGTCACAGACTCCCTTGAAAAACATTGCATATTTGATGAATACGGACTATATTGGGAAGGATGGTCACTACAAAAAATTCCGTTTCAGTATGATAAAAGTGATATTGAATTTGAAGTAAGGGAAATAATTAATTCTTACAAATGAAATTTAAAGTGATCATAGATTTAATGTAAGCCACATAGAAGGAAAAACAAAACCACTGCAACTGCAGTGGTTTTTGTTTAAATTATCTTTAGAAATCAACTTCATTTACCTCTTTTCCTCTCTGGAAATTCATGTTTTTCTGTTTTCCTTTATAAGCAATGGTAACAAGGTTTATTTGCTTCGGAAAAGCGCTTAAAAGTATCGTGTTTTTTATTTTTAAACTACTAATATCTGAAACACCTCCGGTTTCAAAATAAACCCATACAGTTTCTCCACTTACCTGACTTCCTGTAAAAGTTATTGTTTTAGGAGAGCCATTGACGTACACATCAAAATTATTATTTACATATTTTTTGACTTCTGCTTCAAATCCTGCGGTATTAGGATTTATTTTAATAGCATCTGAAATATGGTTCGTATTCATTTTTGTAGTAAACTTCAATGTCTTGCTTCCTTCAATATAATCCACTTTTGTCATTGAAGAGAAAAACTCTACATACATAAAACTCATTAACATAAAAAATGTTAAAATCCCTGATATATATAAAAATTTTTTCATCTTAAATAATAGATTTACAATCATCTTTTTTGGTATAAGTCACAAATAATATGCCAATTAAAAATTTACGTTTACAGAATACTTATCGTAGAAAGCTTTAATATGCGCGACTGCTTCGTCCGCCGTATCTACAACCCTGTAGAGATCAAGGTCGCCTTCAGAAATCATTCCTTCTTTTAAAAGTGTTGCCTTGAACCAATCTAATAATCCGCTCCAAAATTCCGTTCCTACTAATACAATCGGGAATCTTCCTATTTTTTTAGTCTGAATCAGAGTTAAGGCTTCCGTAAGCTCATCCAAGGTCCCAAATCCACCAGGCATTACTACGAATCCCTGAGAATATTTTACAAACATTACTTTTCTTACAAAGAAGTAATCGAAATTCATGGAGTACGATTTATTGATATAAGGATTGAAATGCTGTTCAAAAGGGAGATCAATATTTAGACCGATAGATTTACCTTTAGCATTAAAAGCACCTTTATTTCCGGCCTCCATAATTCCCGGTCCGCCTCCTGTAATGATTCCGAAACCTATTTTGGTAATTTTTTCTGCAATATCTACAGCCATCTGATAATATTTACTCTCCGGCTTTAATCTTGCCGAACCAAAGATAGATACGCAAGGTCCTATTTTAGCCAGTTTTTCGTAGCCGTCTACAAATTCAGCCATTACTTTAAAGACCATCCAGCTGTCTTTCGTAATGGTTTCATCCCATTTTTTTTGTTTTAAACTGTTGTGTAATTTAGTTTCATTAATATCAAATTCCGGATTTACCAGACTTTCATCTCTTTCATTCATTTCCATGGCAGTTATTTAAAATGTTTTTCGGCTTCTGTTACAGATTCGGGTCTTCCCACATCAATCAAAAGGCTGTCATGCAAAAAGCCATGTATATGCTCCGTATGCATAAGATCCAAATACTCTTCCATTACAGAAAATTTGCCGGTTCTTTTTATTTTATCAAAAATGCTTGGGTTTATACAATGAACGCCACTAAAAGCTAATGCCTTAAACCCTTTATTAAATTCAGCGAGCCTTTGTTCTCCGGTTTGCACATTCAGCCATCCTCTTAATACCATTTCGTCATTAAAAAGCAATTTTCTGGAGCTTTCCCGATCTGAAACTGCTAAAGTAGCAAAATCTTTTATCTTTTTATGGTAACTCACCAGAGCATCGATATTGATGTTGGTTAAAATATCCGCATTCATAATCAGAAAGTCCTCTCCATGATCCAGAAATTTTCTTGCAAAAACCAATCCGCCCCCGGTTTCTAACAGCTCTTCAGATTCATCAGATATTTCAATATGGCAGCCGAAATTATCATTCATTCTAAGAAAATCAACAATCTGATTTCCGAAATGATGAATATTGATGACAAAATCCTGTATTCCAAAGCCTTTAAGGTAATTAATATTTCTTTCCAAAAGTGGAATTCCGTTCACCTTTGCCAGTGCTTTCGGATGATGATCGGTGAAGGGTTTTAATCTTGTTCCTTTTCCTGCTGCGAAAATGAGAGCTTTCATATTTTATGGGTAATGAGTGATTAATAATGAGTAATTGTTGATAGGCTGTATAAGTAATGAAGTTAAAAATATTACCTATTGCCCATTACTCATTACTTATAATTAAGTTGATGTTGTTCGTCATGGTGAAGACTTACTTCAACTTTTTCACCATATTTTTCTTCGATGAAGTGAGCAATTTTTATTGCGGAATATACAGATCTGTGCTGTCCCCCAGTGCATCCGAAATTAATCTGCAGGTTCTCAAAACCACGTTCAATATAATTATCTATAGTAATGGAGATCAGTGATTTGACTAATTCTAAAAATTGAGGCATTTCAGTTTTTGTTTCTAGGTATTCCTGAACGCCAATATCGTTTCCGGTCTGGCTTTTATATTCTTCAATTCTTCCGGGATTCAGAATTCCACGACAATCGAAGGTGAAACCTCCCCCGTTTCCTGAATCATCTTTTGGAATTCCTCCTTTTTTGTATGAAAAACTGTGGATGTCTATGTGTAACATATTGTTTTATTCGGTTTATATTTAATATTAATGAAATTTTACCATTAAGGTATTAAGAAAATTAAGAGTTATTCGGTTAGAAGACTAAAATATTCATTTACCAAAGGTTTCATAGATTTTGTTATGTTTTCTGTGAAAAAGTTAATAAGTAATCCTTGTGGTTTTTCCAAAACTTTCATGTAAGTCAATAATTGTGCTTGATGAACAGGAAGTAATTCATTTACTGTTTTTAATTCTACGACAACCAGGTCATTAACTAATAAATCAACACGAAGGTTAGTCTCTAGCAATAATGTATCATAAATTATGGGTGCGTAAACCTGTTGTTTTACACTATAGCCATTACGTTCTAGTTCAAATTTTAAACATTCTTCATAAATGTTTTCCAATAAACCAGGCCCAAGATTTTTATGAACTTTTATTGCGAAACCAGCAATTTCGTATGATAATTGAGTTACATATTTTTTTGTATACATAATTTTAATTTCATGATAAAAAGCTTAATCATCTTAATGCCTTAATGGTTAATTATTATAAAATTTCTTTAATTTTCAGCTTAGTTTTCTCGAGATTCAATTGTTTAATCACCTTTTTAAGTTCCGGATATTCTTGCATATTATCCCAGCTTTCAGCAAATTCTGTAATGTTTTCAATACCTTTTTCAATACTTGCGATAAAATGTTGTTTCTTCTGAATCAGGCCTCGGAAACCATAGGCTCCTAAAACCTGTAAAAACCGCATCATCTGAATTGGTTTTACCGACCTTTTTAGTTGAAGCTGAATATTCTTACTTTCAAATTGTTGAATGTAAAAATCGAGCATGTCATTTTTAAAATCTTCAGGAAAGTTTGCTTTTGCCTGAAACAGAAAAGAAATAACATCATATATCAATGGACCTTTCATTGCCGACTGATAATCGATAAATGAAACTTCATTGTTTTCATTCACCATAATATTTCTTGCCTGAAAATCTCTTATCATAATTCCTTTAGGCTCCAGACTTTCGATGAGTGAGGCAATGTTCTTGAATTCTTTTAAAAGAGTAGATTTATGGTATTCCAACTCAAGAACATCAGCAACAAAATTTTTAAAATAATATAAATCATGAATTACAGGGAGCTCATCATATTGTTCATATTCAAAAGTTTTGCTGTAATCTATTTTATCTTGAGTCAAAATTTGTAATTGATAAAGCTTCTCTAAAGTCTGTCGTACCAAAGATTTTACACGCTCAGATAAGTTTTCTTCAGCTATAATTTCAGAAAGCGTATTTTGTCCTAAAAATTCCTGAACGTATATTTTCCTATCTTCAGAAATACTTAAAATAGCGGGAGTATTCAGATGTAAAGCTGAGAAAATTTCAGAATAATAAAAAAAGCTTTCATTCTCCTGAATATTTTCGTTGTAAGTGATGATGTATTTTTGGTTGTCGGATTGAGCCCAGAAATTTACCCTTGAAGAACCGCTTTGAGCCAAGGAGACGAATTCAGAAGATTTTTCACCAAGATAATTTTCAAAAAATCGTTTTGCTTTTTCAGAAATCATAATATGAAACAAATATACTAAATTACAGTCTAATTTTTATCTTTGCAATATGCTAAAGGATTTCAGGCCAGTATTAAGCATTTTATTACGTTTCATCATCATTTATCTGGTGTTGTTATTCGTCTATCAGTTTTACCTGAATAGCTTTAAAGAGGCCGGTCTTGATCCTTTTTCGCGAATGGTTGCAGAACAGGTGAGGCTTGTTCAGAATGTATTGGGCTATCCTACGATGTTATATGATGATGTAAAAGGGGAGCAGGTTTGGTTTTACGTAAAAAGGAACTATGTCACGAGAATGGTTGAAGGCTGCAATGCTATTTCGGTGATGATTCTCTTTGTTTCTTTTATTTTCGCGTTCTATAAAGGAATTAAAACGTTCGTTTTTGTATTTGCAGGGTTAATTATCTTGTATGTGATGAATGTTTTGAGGATTACGGGATTAAATATTGTCGTTTCGGATCATCCTGGTTATAGTAAAATGTTTCACGATTATGTATTTCCTGCAGTTATATATGGTACTGTCGTTGTGCTTTGGTTGGTTTGGATTAAATGTTTTGCTTTAAAAAATGAAAATTCTTAGCTGGTTTTTGGTTGTAATCGGAATTTTTGGTCTTATAAGCGTGAGAATGCTTGAAGACAAATTATTTTATGATCCTTTTCTTACTTATTTTCACGAAGCCGTTAAAAATATAGATTTCCCCTCTTTTGATTGGGAGAAATTAATCTTGGGGCATATTTTCCGATTTGTTTTAAATCTTTTGTTTTCCTGTTTAATTATTCAGTGTTTATTTAAAAATACAGAATGGACAATTCAGGGAGCTGTGCTAATTGCTATTGTTTTTGCAATTACTTTTCCTATTTATTTATATTGCATTTACACACAGTTCGAAATAGGATATCTCTTTTCCTTTTATATAAGAAGGTTTGTGATTCAGCCTTTGGTTCTGCTGTTGATAGTTCCGCTATTTTATTATAGAAAACAAATGGTACTGAAAAACTGATTACCCGGCTGTATGTTTTTCAATACTGGTTACATTCTCCGGGGTCCATTCCACTCTTTTTATAAAATCTTTTTCACGGACCGGACAATCTTCGATCTGGCAAATAGGGCAGGAGATGGGTTTACAATCGTCCATATGAAAATTAAACTCTACGCTTCGCTTAGTGTTTTGGGCTAAAAGAATGATCACTTTTTCCATTTCACTGTGTGCTTCACGAAGGCTATAGTACCAGGGAAGGGTTATATGGGCATCCATATGAAGGGATGAACCAAATTGTTGGATTTTCATGTTATGAACGTCGATCCATTCTGTTCTTCTGTTTTCTTCAAGTACGGTAATGATCTGGTTGAGTAAATCAGGGTCCTGTTCGTCCATAATTCCGCTTAAAGATTTACGGACAATTTTGTAGCCGACAACAATGATATAAGCTCCAAAAATAAGGGCAACAACAGAATCTATCCAGTAGATTTTTGTGAAGTAAACTACGATTAAACTCAGCACAACTCCCAATGTTGTAATAGTGTCGGATTGTAAATGCTTCCCGGATGATATAAGCACCAGTGAATTTTCCCTTTTTCCTTTTTTAATAGAAATATATCCTAATAGATAATTGATCAGTGCGGTTGCAGCAATGATGAATATTCCCCAGTCTAATTTGTTTAAAACTTTTCCGACAATTAAACTGTTGATTCCTTCATAGATAATGATTACTCCGGCAATGGCAATAAGAGCTCCTTCAATTCCAGAGGTGACAAATTCTACCTTTCCGTGGCCGTAAGGATGGTCTTCGTCTTTGGGTTTGGCGGCAAGATATAAAGAATAGAGCCCCATAAAAGCACTGATGATATTGACAATGCTTTCCATAGCGTCTGAAAAAACAGCATCCGATTTAGTCAGTTTCCAGGCAATAATTTTTCCAATGAAAAGAATAATGCCAAAAGCTGCAATGAGCTTCTGAAAGCCTATTTTATCTGTATTTGTAGTTTTCTGAACGTTCATAGGTTTGATAAAAAAAAGAATCTCAATTCTGAGACTCTTTTTTATTTTGTTAGTTTATACTAAGTTGTTTGCTACAAGATATTCTGCGATTTGTACTGCGTTGGTAGCGGCTCCTTTTCGCAGGTTGTCTGCCACAATCCATAGATTCAGGGTCTTTGGCTGTGAAAGATCCCGTCTTATCCTCCCGACGAAAACTTCGTCTTTTCCTTCCGAGTAAAGAGGCATCGGATATTCGTTATTCTTTACGTTATCCACTACCACAACTCCGGAGGTTTCAGATAGGATTTTTCTTACTTCATCAAGATCGAATTCATTTTCAAATTCGATGTTTACGCTTTCTGAGTGTCCTCCCTGTACAGGAACTCTTACTGCAGTCGCTGTTAAATTAAATGTATCGTCCCCTAAAATTTTCTTAGGTTCTTTCATTAATTTAATTTCTTCTTTAGTGTAATCATCATCTGCAAAAACATCGCAATGTGGCAATGCATTTTTGAAAATCTGATAAGGATATACTTTTGCAATAGAATCGTCCCCGCTGATTTCTCCGTTCAATTGGTCAACAGCTGCTTTACCGGTTCCTGTAACGGATTGGTAAGTAGAAACGATTACTCTTTTTAAATCATATTTTTTGTTCAAAGGTCCTAAAACCATTACTAACTGAATCGTTGAACAGTTCGGGTTTGCGATAATTTTATCTTCTCTAGTCAATACATCTGCATTGATCTCGGGAACGACCAATTTTTTATCAGGATCCATTCTCCATGCCGAAGAATTATCGATAACGGTTGTTCCTGCTTCAGCGAAAAGAGGCGCGAATTCCAGAGAAGTACTACCACCTGCAGAGAAGATTGCAATATCCGGTTTGGCAGCTATAGCGTCTTTCATGCTTACAATCGTAAATTCTCCCTGTTTATACTTCACCTTTTTACCAATAGATCTTTCCGATGCTACCGGAATTAATTCGGTGATAGGGAAGTTCCTTTCCTCAAGAACTTTCAGCATAACTTGTCCAACCATTCCTGTTGAACCTACTACAGCTACTTTCATTTTAATGATTAAAAATTATTTAAGTTAATATATTTATGCCCCAAAGACTCTTGCCCAAGGGAACGCGAATGCAAATAAGCCAACCGCGATCAGTCCCATGATCACAACTCCTAAAGAGATGGTATCATTAGTTTTTACTTTTTTATTGACGATCGTCATTAAAACAGCAGCGATTAACATTGAAAATGGATGTTCTACATATTGGAATCTTAAAGCCGCATTTTTCATAACTTCTCCCATATTAAGCCCTTTAGTAAAATTGGTAATCAGCATAATGATTCCCAATAAAAATTGGATGTGGAAGAAAATCATAGTGAAAAGAGTTGTTTTCTTTAAAAACTTGTTCACTTTTCCACTGAATCCGAACATAGTCGCTAAAAGTGCAATCACAAATAATGTTACCAAAAGCAATTCTAAGTACCCAAATCCTTTGTGGGCATTAAGCAAAATCTTGTAAAAATCCATATTTTGTTTTTTCTGTTTTTTCCGAATACAAATATAACAAAAATCCCAGCGATAAGCTGGGATTTAGTATTTTAATCTGATCGTTAAAATATTTTATTAGAATCTATAAGATAATGATGCTGCCCAAGTTCTTCCGAAACCGAAATAAACGCTATTGGCTGTATCCAATCCTTTATAAACTCCTTTTGTCTTATCACTAACAAATATACTTGATCTCAAGTCAGAAATGTACACTGTGTCAAACAAGTTATAAATATTTCCTGTGATTATTAATCTGCTTCCATTTTTCAAGTTGAATGTATAAGAAGCTCCTACATCTGTCAGGTTATAAGATGGCGCTTTCAGCGAACCGTTTTGTGCTCCAGATGGAGTCACTCCAGGTGTTGTAATAATATAGCTATTATTGATGCTAAATGTTCCGTATAAATTATCATAATATCTCCATGTTCCGAAAATATCAAGATTTTTAACAGGCTTTATTGTTGCTCCTATCGCAGCAGTTGTTTGAGCAGCGTCTCCAACTTTCATTCCATCTAAAGCTAAAGTAACCGCTTCTGCTCCATTTGTTGTAATTGGGTCTCCGTTTACGTCAGCGATTCTTCCTGTTGGGTTGTTTTTGTATTTCCAGTTTCCTACAGAAAGCATACCATTAAACTCTAACCAGTTTATAGGTTTGTAGAATGTCTCTAGTTCAACACCCATATGTACTTCTCGTACACCTGTTAAACTTGCAGTACCGTTTGTACCAATAGTATTGTCAGGATTAGTGTAAGTAATACCTGTAACACGAACAAATCTATCTTTCCAATCTGTGTAATATGCATTCAGATTTGCTCTGAATTTTCCACTTTTGAATCCATAACCGATTTCAGCAGAAGATATTTTTTCGTTTCTTAAATCTTTATTTTCGATTTGCTGATATAAAGAACCAAAAGTTTTTGTTGGTAAGTTATAAGGGAAAATAGCATTTTGGTTCGGTTGTTTAGAATAAATACCAAGATTTACGAAAACATTGTGCTGTTCGTTGATGTTATAGTTTACACCAGCTTTTGCATTGTATCCAAATCTGAATTTCTGATCTGTTTTTTGATTTACCACTTGTCCTTGCTGTGTGGTAGAGATACCGGTAGGAACAGCAGATGTTCTATCCCAAACCCATTTATCAATTCTTTGGTTGCTCTGCTCAGATGCAGAACCCTGTACGAAAGCTGAAATTTTATCATTCGTATATTCTAACTGTCCGAAAACACCACCCCAAAGAACTTTACCATCATAATTTCTATATACAATCTGTGATTTGTCTTTTACAGCAGCAGCAAACGGATTTGCAGATGGTGCTGGATTATATGATTGTGTAACGGTGTAATATGGGGATTGGTTATAGTTTCCAGCTTCACGGTATTCTTTGTTTCCTAAGAAATCAGTAACAAGACCTGGGTGATAACCATAGTAATATCTTGCATCGATCCCTACTGAGAAGTTCCAGTTGTCGTTTACTTTATGTTGGAAATTAGATAGAATTCCATACCAGTCATGTGAATTTACACTGGCTCTTCTGGTAATACCATTTGAACTTGTTCCGACAAAAGGAGTTTTGTTATTTGCTCCAAAATCGGCAACCGTTTGTCCGGTATTCCATGCATAGATATCGTCAAAACGAATCAAACCATCTGCTGTTTTTGGTAAAGCATTAATACCTTTTCCATTAATAGAACCTAGAATTCCGGTTCCACCTCCTCTACCCCAAGAAGCATATCCTACAGTAGATAATTTTGATTTTTCAGAAATATTCCAATCCCAGTTGATTGAAGCTACTGGCTTACTGTAGTAGTTTACAGATTGCGAATATTGTCGACCATCTAAATACCCCCAGTTAGAGTTGTATCTTCTGTTTGGTTTATCAGATAAAACGCCATCTAATCTACCATCGCCCATATCTAAATCGGTTGCGATCGTATTATTAAAAGTCTGGTTGTGCCATTGTGGTGCTCCTGTAAAAGTAAACTGAAAGTCATGCTTTTTGTTTGGTTGGAAACCTAAAGCAAAATAATAGTTGTACGCTTCAAAATCTGAACCGTCAATATACATTGCTCCAGCAGTTCTACTCATTAAGAATGAAGTAGACCATCCTTTTGCAGATTTTCCTGTATTATAAGAAAATAAAGTTTTAAGATAACCGTCATTACCAACACCTAAAGTTACATTCCCTTCTCTCTTTTTATCTGCAGCTCTTGTAATAATGTTAACTGTACCTCCAACAGAAGCAATTGCTAATTTTGAAGCTCCTAAACCTCTTTGTATCTGCATTGCAGATGTTACATCAGAAAGTCCAGCCCAGTTAGACCAATATACAGTACCTCCTTCCATGTCATTAACGGGAACACCGTTAATCATTACTGCGGTATTAGAAGTATCAAAACCTCTCACGTTCATACGTCCGTCTCCAAAACCACCACCACCTTTTGTAGCATAGATAGAAGGAGTTGTTGATAAGATCTCAGGAAATTCCTGGTTACCCAATCTTTGTACGATTTGTGCTTCTTTGATTGTAGAAACTGCTACCGGTGTTTTTCTTTCTTTTGCGATGTCAGCAACACCAGTTAGTACAACTTGTTCAATGTCCTTAGACCTTGTATCAACTGTGTCTTTCGTTTGTTGAGCATAATAGACACTAGCTGTAGATAATGTAATTATCGCAGTTAGCATCGATTTGTTGATTAATTTCATAATCGTTAGTAATAGTTAGATTTAAATTTTATGCAAAAATCGGTATTTTTTTTTTAACTATTATTAACTAACTATTAATTTTTATTCAATCTTAATAATTGTTATTTGATTGGTTTTCAGGTGTTTATATTTTATGCTATACATAGCATGAAAAAAATCATATTGTTTAATTGGTAACAAACTGACTTGATTTTTGTTAAAAATTCAATGCTATTTCACTGCTTTGAGGCTCAAATCCATATTGTCTGCAGAGTGAGTAAGGGCACCGGCTGAAATATAGGTTACCCCTGTAGAAGCGATTTCTTTAAGTTGGTCGCGAGTGATTCCGCCTGAAGCTTCAGATTCGCAAGAGCCATTAATAAGTTCTACGGCCTGTTTCATTGTCACTATATCCATATTGTCAAGCATGATTCTGTCGACTTTTGCATTGATCGCTTCCTGAACTTCCGCAAGATTTCTGGTTTCAACTTCTATTTTAAGCTTCTTTTTATTTTTTTTGATATAATCTTTAGCCATTTTTACGGCATTCGTAATACTGCCATTGTAATCAATATGATTGTCTTTTAACATAATCATATCGTAAAGTCCGTACCGGTGATTGGTTCCTCCGCCGATAGCAACTGCCCATTTTTCGCAGACCCTGAAATTAGGAGTTGTTTTTCTTGTGTCTAAAAGCTTGGTTTTAGTTCCGACCAGCCTGGAATCCCAGTCGTGAGTAAGTGTTGCAATTCCGCTCATTCTTTGCATACAGTTCAGAACGAGTCTTTCAGTGGAAAGGATAGATCGGGCGCTTCCCGTAACAATAAAAGCGACTTCACCTATTTTTACAGCATCGCCGTCTTTAACAAAAGTTTCAACTTTTAAGTTTTTATCGAAGGTTTTAAAAATAATTTCAGCCAATTCCACGCCTGCCAAAATACAGTCTTGTTTTACCAGAAGTTTTGCACTCTGCTGCAGATCTTTTGGAATGGTAGAAAGGGTAGAGTGGTCACCATCCTGAATATCTTCTTCTAAAGCATTATTGATGAATTGTTTTAAAACTTTATCTGTAACGTATGCTGGTCTTTTCATAGGGGTTATTTTAGTAATAGTATGATGCTTTTGTACCAAATAATAGATCGTGTATTATAAAAAGTAAAATTACTTCATTTTCTTCAGCTTTTATTTTTTCGAACTCTATTTTGTTTTTTATTCTAGTGTTATCTGAGGTGATATCTTCAAATTCAATTATTGGGACGTTATCTTTAGGTCTTCCGGATATATTGGCTATTTTGTACTTCCAATTTAAATTTTCCCAACTGTATTCTTGGTAATGAAAAATAATTTTTTCTCTATCAAATTGCAAGATAGGATATTGCTTGTTATTTATATGATAAAAAGTTAGAGGAAGTTTATTGTCATTGATGATCTCATCAAAATCAAATTTATTTTTCCCAAAATAATAGGGTTTTCCTAATTGAATTATATTACATAATACATTTAAAGGAAGCGGGTGCTTTGCTTTGGAAATAATAGTTTTCTTAAAGTAATTAAATAAATCTTTCTCAAAAAAGATAGCTGCGAAAATAATTACTCCACCCAAAATTTCTCCCCAATGATTTCTGTTTTCAA
Source organism: Chryseobacterium sp. Y16C (assembly GCF_022488405.1). Taxonomy (NCBI): domain Bacteria; kingdom Pseudomonadati; phylum Bacteroidota; class Flavobacteriia; order Flavobacteriales; family Weeksellaceae; genus Chryseobacterium; species Chryseobacterium sp. Y16C. The sequence goes on along the minus strand of NZ_CP092711.1, from coordinate 2,888,496 downwards.
TACCGAAAAAAAGAAACAAAATTATTATGGAAATAGCTACAATCAATGATATTCTTAAAAAGTATAAGACCTTAACAATTGTTAAAATTCTCAAACTGAATATTTCCATGACCTCCGCTTTACAATTTCTTTAAGCCAAATCTTTATTATAAAATGCTCCTTTGTTTTCTTTCATTTCCATAGATTGTGTAATGATAAGGTGGGCAACAGTGGTTAAATTTCTCAATTCAGATAGTTGAGGTGAAAGAATAGAGTAGTGGTAGATCTCATCTACTGCAGCGGCTATTTCCTGATGTTTTTGCAGTGCCATATTCAGACGACGGTTACTTCTTACAATACCCACCAGATCGCTCATCATTTCCTGAAGCTGCTTTCTTAAGTATGAAATGATTACCATCTCATCCATGATTTTCATGCCTTCTTCATTCCATTCCGGGACAGCTTTTAGATCATCAAAGTTAAAATTGTTTTCATGTAATAGCTCAACGGTTTTCATAGCGGCACTGTGTCCGAAAACCAGGCCTTCCAGTAAAGAATTTGAAGCTAATCTGTTGGCACCATGAAGACCGGAATTAGTACATTCTCCTACCGCAAAAAGATTTCGGATAGAAGATTGGCCGTCTCTGTCCACCTCAATTCCACCCATTAAGTAATGACAAGCCGGAACCACGGGAATTAATTGAGTGAAGGGATCAATTCCTTCGTCTTTACATTTTTTATAAATATTCGGGAAATGTTCTAAGAATTTTTCATGGTCCATTTCCTTGCAGTCCAATCCTACATATTCATCTCCGGTGATTTTCATTTCAGCATCAATCGCTCTGGCAACAATGTCTCTTGAAGCAAGTTCTTCACGCTCATCATATTTGTGCATGAATTTTTCACCTCTTTTTGTTCTCAGTTTTGCTCCGTCTCCACGTACGGCTTCGGAAATTAGAAACAACATTCCGTCTATTTTGCTGTATAAGGCCGTCGGGTGAAACTGATAGTACTGCATATTGGAAACTTTTCCTTTCGCTCTTGCTACAAAAGCGATTCCGTCTCCTGTTGCAATGGTAGGATTGGTTGTATTTTTATAAACATGACCAGCTCCTCCGGTAGCAACCAAAGTTATTTTTGAGGTTATTTTTTTTATTTTTTTAGATTTCTCATCTAAGATATAAGCTCCGTAACAATGAATGTCGCCTTCATTGAGCTCTTTTCCGGGAACATGGTGCTGAGTGATAATATCAATTACGTAGTGATGATCAAGGATTTCGATATTTTCACTTTTATTGGCGGTTTCCAGAAGGGCCCTTTCAATCTCAAAACCAGTGATATCTTTATGATGTACGATTCGGTTTTCTGTGTGTCCTCCTTCTCTTCCTAAAGCAAATTTTCCATTTTTCATATCGAAATTTGCTCCCCATTCTACAATTTCACTGAATCTTTTCGGGGCCTCGGTGACTACCATTTCTACAACATCGCGTTTGTTTTCGCCATCTCCTGCACGCATGGTGTCTTCAATATGTTTTTCAAAGTTATCTTTTTGGAAGTCTGTAACTACAGCAAGCCCTCCTTGTGCATATTTGGTGTTGCTTTCATCTTCGTCAGATTTTGTTACGATGATTATTTTGGTGTCAGGAAACTGTTCAGAAACCTTTATGGCATAAGAAAGTCCCGAGATTCCGGAACCGATTACTAATACATCCGCTTTTATCATATCCTTAGTTTAAGACAATTGTCTAAATAATTAAATAAATTTAAACAATTTTTCGTTTGGTTTTCTTACTTTTTTCATGTGCTGGAAATGATCTTCTTCCGAACGGTAGCCTAAAGCGAGGGTGACGGTTACTTTTTCGGTTTCAGGATTTATCTCTAAAATTTCTTCGATGAGTTCCTGGCGAAAACCTTCCATAGGACAAGTATCTATATTTTCGATTGCTGCCGCATACATTAAGTTGGCCAGTACGATATAAGACTGTTTTTCTGCCCAATTGAAAATTTCATCTTGTGTTTTTTGATTAATATGTTGGTTAATGCTGTTTTTAAAAAGATCCAGTTTTTCCAGTGGTGTTTCTCTTACTTTGGATATGTGTCGGAAATATCCGTTGATATAATTATCATCCACCATTTTTTTTGAAATAATAACAATTAAATGAGAGCATGTGGAAATCTGGGATGGATTATAAAATGCCGGAATTAATTTTTGCTTCATCTCCCTACTTTCCACTACTAGGATTTCGTAAGGCTGAAGGCCAAGAGAGCTTGCCGATAGTTTTCCTGACTCAAGAATATTGTGCAATGTTTCCTGGGGTATAATTTCGGAATTAAATTTTTTCACAGAATATCTTCTGCTTAAAGCCTCTAAATAATTCATCTTACAAATTTAATAATTGAAGGTGAGAAAAAGGGTTTTAATACAAAAAAATAAGGATTACTTCAATTTGAAATAATCCTTATTAAAATTTATGGTAATGTTTATTACTCTCTATTTTTCACCAATATCCATCCGGAATATTTAATAGGAGTGCTTTTTTTGTCATTTTCATTCCATGTTACAGAATACCAGTAGCTTCCTGTAGGAACTTTTCTTCCGGCAGTAGTTCCGTTCCATTTGTAGTTATTGGATTTATCCCCTTGATGGATTTTTGTTCCGTATCTGTCAAATACACTAAACACTAGGTTTTGTTTGTTTGCTAATGCGGAATAATCGATAATGTCATTTACCCCGTCTCCATTTGGTGTAATAACGTTGATTAGGTTAGGAACAACAATATTGATTACTACGGGTTCACAATCATAGGCATCCTTTACATATACTGTATGATCACCTCTCGTAATATTTGTGAAAACGTTGGAATCCTGCCAGCTGATGTTATCCATAGAGTATTTATATGGAGCAGTTCCTCCGGTTACGTAAACCGTAACAGTATTGGTAGCGATATCAATGCTTGAAACTACGGGCTGTTCGGAAGGATAAACTTTTACGGTTTGCGTAGTCCAGCATTCTCCTGTTTTTAATTGTACCCAATATGTACCTACTGTAACATCAGATATCGATTGTGTTGTTGCTCCGGTGCTCCATTTGTATCCGTCAAAGTTTGGTCCTGCATCTAATGTTGTTTTATCTTCAAAGCAAATAATTTTATCCTTTAAAACAGTTGAGTGAGTAGGAGGGAATACTTCCAAGGTGATTTTTGCGATTTCAGAACATTCATAAATATTGGTTACTGTTACATATACTACACCGTTTGGAGCAATATACTGATCAGGATTTAAAATTTCGTTTGTTCCGTTTTGTGCATCGGTTAATGAAGGGTAATATTTTTTAGTGACCCCCGAAGTAGTGGTTATTGGTGCTGTTGTTAGGTTGAATAGTCCTGTGGCGGTATTTTCCGGGCGGAAACAAGATCTTAGAATGGCGTTGGTAACACTTACTGTAGGTGCAACGTTTAAGGTGATTTTCGCATCATTATTGTCACATAATACTGAGGTAGGATCCTTTATAACTACAGAAATGCTTGTTGTTGCACTATACTGGAAATGCGTAGGGTTTGCAATAGGAGTTCCGCTTCCTGTAACATAGTATGCAAAAGTATAGTTGGCCGGAGTTGCTGTAAACTGAGAATTCAGGGTAGTTAAATCAATAGTAGAAGTTCCTGTAGAGTCTGGACAAATAGTTTTAGTAATGGTAGTTGCCAACAATGGGATTTTATCCACATATACTTTTACATTTTTAATAGAATGTCTTTCTCTTGCACCTCCTGTAGATGCTGAAAACCCAAAATACCCGACTGTCATTGCAGCGGCAGTGCCTGCCGGAGCAAAAGACTGATTACAGATTACTGTTCCATCAAGTGTTACTTTTACAATCCAGTTGGCGGGAGCGGCAGGATCTACCTGACCGGTTACTTCAACATGTTTATAGGTGCTCCCTCTAAAATTTTGGGTAGGGTTGAGATCCGGAGAGTGAAATGAGCTTCCTGGCGTGTTGAAGTATTCAACATTGTTGCTGTCTGTTGTATTGGCAACCTGTCCGTATGCTACGTGTACCTTACTCATCTGAGCTGTGGTTGTATTATTGTAGGTGTCAAAACCAACGATAAAACCAACGGCATTTTGTGAGACTCCAAGTCCTGAACCTAGTATACTTGCAACAGGTGGATTCGCAAGATACCAAAATGCAATACCGTCTCCGTTGTAACTTTGAGGAGAATCCATTCTGAAATCAAACTCCACTCTCCACTTGTCACAGTATTTCAAATTGATGGGATCATTCAGCCTTATGGATCCTGATTGATCATTAAGATCGGGAGTGAGCTGAACGAAATCTGTATTTACCGTGGTAGGACCAACCATTGTCCAGCCTGTTGTATTTACAGGATTCCCTGAAAGCTGGTAGGTTTGTGCGGATATTTTTAACGGAATTATTAAAAGAAAGGCTAAAAGGCCTAAAAGTAGAATTTTTTTCATTTTGTAAATACTATATATATTGTTGGGGGAAATTAAATTGTTTTGAGAATAAAGGGAGGCGCCTGCATATAAGCGCCCCCAAAAAATCCTAATTCTTTATTCTCTGTTTTTTACCAATACCCATCCGCTGTACTTTGTCTGAGTATTATTTTTGTCATTTTCATTCCAAGATATGGTGTACCAGTAAGTTCCTGTGGTTATCTTTTTACCACCTGAAGTTCCGTCCCATTTGTAGTTTCTTGTTTTATCTGCTTCAAATTTTTTGTTGCCATATCTGTCATACACTACAAAACTTAAATTTTTCTTGTAAGCTAAAGCGCTGTAATCTATAAAATCATTGATATTATCTCCGTTTGGAGTAATGGCATTGATTAGATTAGGAACAGTTACCTGTATCTGAGTTGGCTCACAATTGTAAAAATCTTTTACAAAGACCTTATTTTCTCCTCTAGGAAGCCCTGTAAATACATTGGAATCCTGCCATTTTATACCATCCAAAGAATACTGATAGGGAGCACGCCCTCCGGATACATTTACAGTGATTGTATTATTGGTAATATCTAAACTTGTAATTACAGGATCCGCAGCAGCAATTACTCTTACTATTTGTTTTGTAATACAATTGCCTGTTTTCAGTTTTACCCAATAAATTCCTACAGGTACGTTCTGAATAGACTGGGTTGTTTCTCCTGTGCTCCATTCGTAAGTCGCAAACCCGGGACCTGCATCTAATGTTGTTTTATCATCAATGCATATTGTCTTGTCTTTCAGTACGGAAGATGTTACAGGAGCTAAGACAATTAATTTTATTTTTTTAATAATATAGCAAGAATTTGCACCTTTTATCCTTACGTACACTTCTCCATTTGAAGAGATGTAGTTTGTTGGATTTGGAATTGGATTCGTGTCAGCTAAAGCATCAGCTGAAGTTGTATAATATTTTTTTGTTATTCCTGCTTCTGTAGATACATTGGCAGTATCTAAATTAAATAAAGCTTCAGTAGGATTGTCTTCAATGAAACAAGACTGTATTGATGCGTCATTAGAAACAGGTAAAGGAAGGAAACTTAACGTGATTTCAGCATTTCCTGTACAGCCCTGCGGAGTAGTGACTTTTACATATACTTTACCAGGTGCAGAAACATAAGCGTTAGGAGTGGTGATTTCATTGATACCGGCGGTTAAGTCTGCTAATGTCCGGTAATATTTTTTTACAACACCGGGTACACCTGTTACGGGAGCATTATTCAGGTTGAATGTGGCTGTCGTAGCATTGTTGTTGTTACATTCGCTTATGGTGACATTATTGGCCGTAAATGGAGATAGAGTAAGCTGTATTTTTCCATCAGGATTATCACAGAGAATTGCAGAATTATCTTTTACAATTACGTTGACAGTTGTATTGGTATTGAACTGAAAGTTGGTCGGGTTGGTAACAGTAGTTCCGTTTGCAATATATGTAAATGTATAATTACTAGGCGTTGTTACAAACTGGCTATTGTAAGAGGTAAGATTTACGGTTGCAAAACCAGTACTTGGATTGGGGCAGAATGTATCTGTAACTGTTGTTTTGTTTAGGGCAACTTTATCCATATAAACTTTTACGTTTTTAATGGAATGTCTGGATCTAGCGCCTCCTGTAGAAGCGGAAAATCCAAAATATCCTACCGTCATTGCTGCCGCTGCACCAGAGGGCGCAAAAGATTGATTACAGATTACTGTTCCGTCAAGTACGATCTTCACAATCCAGTTTGCGGGATTTGCGGGATCTACCTGGCTGCTAACTTCCACATGCTTATACGTTGTTCCTTGAAACGGTTGAGTTGCATTAAGATCTGCCGAATGAAAAGAACTTCCCGGAGTGTTAAAAAATTCTACGTTATTGGTATCGGTAGTATTTTGTACCAATCCATAGGCGACATGAACTTTGCTCATACCCGAACTTCCTGTAGAGTTGTTAAACGTATCAAAACCAACAATGAAACCAACCGCATTTTGAGAAACTCCGATTCCGGAACCTAATACACTTGCTATAGGCGGGTTTGCCAGATACCAAAATGCAATACCATCCCCATTATAGGTTTGGTCAGAATCCATTCTGAAGTCAAATTCTACCCTCCATTTGTCACAATATTTTAAGTTGATGGGGTCATTTAGCCGGATAGAACCAGATTGGTTATTAGTGTCAGGAGTCAGTTGTACAAAATCAGTATTTACAACAGCGGGAGAGACGAGTGTCCAACCAGTAGTATTTACCGGATTTCCTGCTAGCTGATAGGTCTGGGAGAGGAGGTTTCCGGAAATACAAAATAAGATTATCGTTAAATAAGATAATAAAATTTTATTCATGTAAGAGGAGATTTAGTTAAACGTGTAAATATATTAAATCTTGCTGATATAATGTATATTTTCTGTTAATCTTCTCGTAAATGCTATTTATTTATCAATAAATCATAAAAATGAAAAGGAAAAATGAACTCGTTTTTATTTGTAATTGTTTTAATTAAAAACTAAAAAAGACTGTTATTATCAAGATTTTCAAAGTAAGTGTCGATTTCAAGGGAGCTTGAGTTGGCAGCGGCCACAGCGAGTTTGTCACATAGTTCATTTTCAAAATGGCCTGCATGACCTTTTATCCAATGCATTTTGGGCTGGTGAAGGTTATAGAGTTCAACAAATTTCTTCCAAAGATCCGGATTTTTCACGTTTTTCCAGCCTCTTTTTATCCATCCCGATATCCAGTTTTGGTTCACTGCATCGGCTACATATTTGCTGTCGGTATATATATGGATATCATTTTCCGGAGATTTTAATTTTTCGAGAGCGGTAATGACAGCCAAAAGTTCCATTCTGTTATTGGTTGTTTTTCTAAAGCCTTTAGAGAATGTTTTCTGATACTTTTTTTCCGGTACACGCATAAGAATTCCATATCCTCCTTTTCCGGGATTTCCGCTACAAGCTCCGTCGGTATATATTTCGATTCTCAAATCTTATAATCTAAATCTTAAAAAGGAAAATCATCATCATCGTCAAAATCATTCATGGAAGATCCTGAAACCTGAGAATTATTCGGCAGATCAAACGCTGCACCTGGCTGAATTGTTGTCTTAATTTTATCAAAACCGCTTGGTTCATTTTGTCCAAAACCGGAAGGATACCCTCCGCTTCCGCCATCAAAAGCAGCTTCGATGTCTCCGAATTTAGCAAAATGCTTCAGGAAAGATAGTCTTACATCTGCAGTTGCCCCGTTTCTGTGCTTTGCAATGATAAGCTCTGCCTGGTTTTCTGTTGAGGTTTCCTGTCCTTCTTCATCGTTATCCCAAACCGTAATTTTATAATATTCCGGTCTGAAGATGAAAGATACAATATCTGCATCCTGTTCAATCGCTCCGGATTCCCTCAAATCCGAAAGCTGGGGTCTTTTGCCAGGACGGGTTTCCACACTTCGCGATAGCTGTGAAAGTGCAATTACCGGAACATTTAATTCTTTTGCAATAGCTTTTAATGAACGAGAAATCATGGAAATTTCCTGTTCACGGTTTCCTGTTCCTTTTCCGCCGCCTCCTGCTGTCATCAGCTGAAGGTAGTCGACCATGATCAATCTTACCCCGTGCTGCATTACCAGTCTTCGGCATTTTGCACGGAAGTCAAAGATAGAAAGGGAAGGTGTTTCATCAATATACAGAGGGGCGTTTTCAAGCTCAGATACATTGGAGAACAGTCTTTGCCATTCTTCATCATCTAAGGTTCCTTTTCTTAGTTTTTCTGAAGAAATTCTTGTTTCAGAGGCGATCATTCTGGTGATAAGCTGTACTGAAGCCATCTCCAGAGAGAACAGTGCCATAGGAATTTTATGTCCCACTGCAATATTTCTTGCCATTGAAAGAAGGAAGGCGGTTTTCCCCATTGCGGGACGTGCTGCAATAATAATAAGGTCGGAATTTTGCCATCCTCCGGTTTCCTTATCTACATCACGAAATCCTGAAGGAACACCTGAAAGACCCTGCTTGTCTTTTAGTGACTTAATGGTGTCGATTGCCTGCTTTACCAATGAGTTGGCTGTATCGAATCCTTTTTTGATGGTCCCGTTTGTAATTTCAAAAAAAGATTGCTCTGCTTTGTCCAGAAGTTCAAAAACATCTGTTGACTCTCTGTATGAAGATTCAATAACGTTCGCTGAAACGTTAATTAAACTTCTTAAAATATATTTTTCAAGAATAACCCGGACATGATATTCAATATGGGCGGAAGAGCTTACTCCCATCGTAAGATCAATAATGTAATGGTCTCCTCCTGCCTGATTCAGTTTTTCCTCTTTTTTGAGATCCTGAATAATGGTCATTAAGTCAACCGGCTGGTTGCCTTCATAAAGTTTTAAAATGGTAGAAAAAATTACCTGATGTCTCGGATCATAAAATACTTCTGGAGTAAGCAGGTCAATCGAGTGGTCAAGCCCTTTTTTATCAATCAAAAAAGTACCTATAACCAATTTTTCAAAATCTACTGCATTAGGAGGCATTTTTCCATCTGCAATTGACAGCTCTTTCGCAAAGTTTCCGTGGGTAAGAGATGATAATGTTTCTTTCTGCGCCATAATATGCAAAGATAGTTTTTTTGAAAAGTAATAAAAAAATAGTAATTAAGATTTTAATGTTGATAAGTTTAAATTATTAGTACTGAAAGGCTTTTTTTTGGTGCATAAAAAAATCACTCCCGGTAGAAGTGATTTTTTTATTAAAAATTTAATTATTTATTCTCTGTTTTTTACCAATACCCATCCGCTGTATTTGGTCTGTGTATTGTTTTTGTCATTTTCATTCCAAGAGATAGAATACCAGTAAGTTCCTGTAAGGATTTTCTTTCCTGATGCTGTTCCGTCCCATTTGTAATCTCTGATTTTGCCTGCTTCGTACAGCTTGTTTCCATATCTGTCATAAACAATGAATACTAAGTTTTTCTTATATGCCAATGCGCTGTAGTCGATATAATCATTCACGTTATCTCCGTTTGGCGTAATGGCATTCAGAAGATTCGGAACAGTTACCTGAACTTCTATTGGATCACAATTATAAGAATCTTTAACATATACTTTATTTTCTCCCCTTGGGAGTCCTGTGAATACGTTAGTATCCTGCCATTTAATACCATCTAATGAATATTTATAAGGAGGGGTACCCCCATTCACATTTACTGTAATTGTATTGTTCTTAATATCCAGACTAGTGATAACAGGTTGCTCTGCAGAATATACATTTACTTTTTGAAGTGTAAAACATGTTCCTGTTTGCAATTTTACCCAATATTCACCTACAGGTACTCCTTGTATAGATTGAGTTGTCGCTCCGGTGCTCCATTCATAGCTTGTAAATCCGGGACCAGCGTCTAATGTAGTTCTGTCATCAATACAGATTGTTTTATCTGCTAATACGGAGGATTTTACAGGAGGTAATACTTTAAGAGTTATTTTCGCAATAGAATAACAGTTGTTAGAGTTAAATACTTTTGCGTATACTTCGCCATTTGTAGAAACATATGCTGAAGAATTTAATATTTCATTCGTTCCTGCTGTTGCATTAGCTAAAGTGGTGTAGTACTTTATAGTTGTGCCAGGTTGGGAATTTACATTTGCTGATTTTAAGTTGAAGGATCCTGTAGAAATATTTGTTTCTATATAGCAGGTTTCAATAGTTGCAGGGTTTACAATAACAGTCGGGTAAAATTGTAGAGTTATCTGTCCATTACCAGTACATCCTTTATCTGTCATTACTTTTACGAAAATTGTTTTCGGAACAGTAGAGGTATAAGCTGCAGGATTTGGAATTGCATTAGTGCCCGCATTCAGATCAGCAAGAGTCGTGTAATATGTTTTTGTAATATTAGTTCCAGAGTAGACATTGGCTGATGTTAAATCGAAAATGCCGGAACCTGTAACGTTGTTGTTACACGTCATTACTGTAGCGTTATTTACAGGTAAAGGTGGTAAAAACTGTAATGTGATTTCAGCAGTAGCGCTACAGCCGTCAGAAGTAATTACTTTTACATATACTTTTTTTTCATTCGAAGAATAGCTGGCTGGATTTGTAATTTCGTTTGTTCCTGCATTTAAATTCGCAAGAGTCGGATAATATTTTTTAGTTGCAGTACCAGAGTATACAGCCGCAGATGTAAGATCAAATGTTCCGATTCCCGTGTTGTTATAATTACATGCAGTTACCGTTGCATTGCTTGCCGTAATATTCCCTTGTCGGAACTTGAATTTTCCTGTTTGGAAACATCCGTTAATAGGATTGGTAGGGTTTGCCGGATCGGTATATTTTATTCTGTAATAATAAATGCTTACCGCATCAACCATTATAGGTGTTGTGATTGGGTTTTGTCCGGTTATTGCATCATTTCCTGTATAATGATAAGTAACTGTAAAATTTGGATTACCATTTATAATACCTGCACTAAGCGTACTAAAGTCGAAAGTTGTTGGTAGAACGCATTTTAAAATTTCATTGGGAGCAGTTGGATCTGTTGCATTTGGAATTCCAGGTGTTATAAAAGGATGAGGCGTTAATGTAGGATCATTGAATGCAGAAGTTAATGTTGCAGTTCCGCCCCAGGTTAATGAAAATCCTAATGAGTTGTGGCTGTAGTTATCTACCAGTAAAACGTAAGTTTCACCAGCTACTACATTTATAGGAGGGTTATAACCTGTATTCGGTGCATTCGGTGGATTGCTTGAAAGACCTGTCGGATAAGGCCAGGTTCCTGTTTTCCCGGCATAATTACAAGTGACAGGTGTGCCTAAATTTCCACAGGTATAACCACTGCCTCCTCCCCATACGGCCCAGTCATAATCTGCCTGGTTAGCTGGGTCGGTTGTTGGTAAGTTAGGATTTGTGTTTGGGGTGATTTCAAATGTTAGTGTTCCCGATGTTGCTATGGTAAAAGAATACCAAACGGAATAATGTTCTCCGGATTTAAGGCAAAGATCAGCCGGAGCTGGATTGGGAATATCTGAAACATTTCCCGGCCCTGAAGGGTCATAGGAAAGATTGGAGTTTCCACAAACCGGTATTGCCGAAACACAATCTGACTGTGAATAATATATTTGGTAAAGGAATAAAATGGAAAAGAGTAGTAGTTTTTTCATTTTAAATTTTTTTTGATAATAAAATTAAAAAAGTAATGACAAATGTAAAAATATTTTATCAAATAAGAGAGAGTTTTGTTAAAAATACTTAAAATACTAAATTTTAGGTCGGTTTAAATAAACTGTCCTTAAAATGATAATTAATATTGCATCTTTCTTAGTTTGGAATTTGTACTTCCTACCAGCAGTGCAATCAGAATGGTCATGCTTCCTCCAAAAACTACAGACTTTACTACACCAAGAAGCTTTGCCATAAGACCACTCTCAAACTGTCCCATTTCATTGCTGGACATGATGAAAATAGAATTTACACTAAGCACTCTTCCCCGAATATGATCAGGTGTTTTTAACTGTACTATGGTCCCTCTGATTACTACAGAAATTCCATCAAGCATTCCGCTTGCTACTAGGAACAGGAATGATAGCCAGTAAAGTTTGGATAACCCAAATCCTATGATACATAATCCAAATCCAGCAACAACTGCTAACAGAATTTTTCCTTGGTTTTTTCTCAGCGGAACAATGGATAAAATGGTGATAATGCACATTGATCCTATGTCGGAAGCTGCATTTAAAAGTCCAAATCCTTCAGCACCTACCTTAAGGATGTCTGTAGCAAACACAGGGATCATAGCAACAGCACCTCCAAAAAGAACAGCAAACATATCAAGGCATAAAGCACCTAAAATTTCTCTGGTTTTAAAAATATAAGAAATACCCTCCCTCATGCTTTCTATGACATTTACAGATTCTTTTTTGTATTCAGAATATTGTTTTTTAAGCTGCCAGAAAAATAAAGAAGCCAGGATAATAAGTCCAATAATAACGAATAGGGTCCACTTTATACCAAAAAAGCCGATCAAAAATCCTCCGCATGCATGTCCGCATACCGAAGAGATAAGAAAGGTAGCCTGGTTTAAGGTGATCGCATGTGGAAGGCTTTCCTTTTGAACGATCTTAGGAATCATGGAAGGAACAATAGGACCAATAAAAGCTCTTGCAATTCCTGTGAAAAAAATAACGGTATAAATAAAATAAGTAATCTGATGGCCGTTGAAATGCATTCTTACATTGAGAAAAGCGGGAATTAATAAAAGCCCAATTAAAAAAACATAAGCATAATTACAGATCAGCAGGAGTTTTTTCTTTTCATTCATATCGATTACATGTCCTGCATACAGGGCGCAACTTACTGCCGGAATTACTTCTGAAAGACCGATTAGCCCTATAGAAAAAGGATCTTTTGTAAGCTGGTACACCCACCAGCCTAATAAAGTAGCAAGCATCCTGAACGCTAAAACAATAAAAAATCTTCCGGCAAGAAGATTTCTGAATTCGGTATTTTGTAAAGTTTTTAGGGGTGTAAAAGAAACCATGCACAAAAATAGGCCTAAATATTCATTCAGGCCTATTTCTTTATTATAAATCCAAATGATAAATCAAATACCACTTGAAAGATAAAATCTATTTAGTTATCTGCTCTTGAAGCACTGATTACCAAAGCAGCAACTCCTGCAGCTCCGATTACTACTGCTCCGGCTGCTGTTCTTGCTTTTCTGATATCTCTTACAGCGGCAACATTAGCCTTAGGAATGATCACTTCTGTACTGTCTTTTTTTCCTGCCGTACCAATAAGGTTGTTGCCATCTACATTACGAAAAAGTATTTTTTGATTTTTTGATCCGTCTTTCATCATTACGGTATACATTCTTCCTGCTTCAAGGTTAGAATAATTGTTTTTGGCAATATCATCTGTGTACTTTGTAGTCGCACAAGATGAAATTACAAATAAAGACGTCAATAAAGATGATTTTAAAAGTACAGATGCTTTCATTATATTTTTTAGTTTTTCAAATTTATAATTTTTTTCGAATATACGTTTTCGGAATTGAAAAAATGTGTTTAAAGTTTATAAATTTCCAATAAATCTGCAATTTTTCTGTCATTGGCAAGTCTTGGAATTTTATTTTGTCCGCCAAGTTTACCTTGTGACTTTGCATATTCAGTAAACGCATTTTTGGTAAGTTTTGATATATGCAGCTTCTGAAGAATATTTCCGGAAACTAAATCATTATAATAGGTATTTCGCTTTCTGAGCTGATCATCCAGTTCGTTTTTAAATGCTTCAAGATTTTCAGGCTCTTTTTCAAATTCAATAAACCATTCGTGATAGGGAAGTCCTTCTGTAGGGTTTACCTGTGGCGCAAGGTGAAATTCGGTAATCTGCGCCGAGAATTTTTCTAAAGTTGCCTTTATAGCTTCTTCTACCTCAAATGCAATGACGTGTTCTCCAAAAGCTGAGGTGAAATGTTTGGTTCTTCCACTTACCAGAATTCTGTGAGGATTTTTATTAATAAATCTTACTACATCGCCAATCGAATATGCCCACAAACCTGAATTTGTTGTTAAAATCAATGCGTAATCTTTATTAAGTTCAATCTCTTTTAAAGTCAATCTTTTAGCATTGGGTTTTCCATATTCTTCCAGTGGAATAAATTCATAGAAAATTCCGTGATTAGTTAAGAGAAGCAATCCTTCTGTAGTATAATCATCCTGAAATGCGAAAAAACCTTCCGAGGCCGGAAATGTCTGGACAATATCGACTTTTCCTCCAAGTAATTCTTCCATTTTATCACGGTAAGGTTCATAATTTACACCTCCCGTTACAATAAGCTGAAGATGGGGAAAAATTTGTTTGATTTTTTTACCATGCTTTTCAGTCAATTTTTCAAAATACATAATCAGCCAGGGTGGAATTCCGGAGATCAGCGTCATGTTTTCTTTTTCCGTTTCCTCAACAATCTTATCCACTTTCGCCTCCCAGTCTTCCATAACGTTGGTTTCCCAGCTTGGAAGTCTGTTTTTCTGCAAGTAATTTGGAATATGATGGGCAACAATTCCTGAAAGCCGGCCGGTTTTTATTCCGAAGTTTTCCTCCAATTCTGGGCTTCCCTGTAAAAAGATCATTTTTCCTTTTACAAAATCGGCATTGTTTTTTTTAGCGATATAATGAAAAAGGGCACTTTGAGCTCCTTTAATTTGGAATGGCATTCCGTCTTTCGAAATAGGGATATATTTTGAGCCGGACGTTGTTCCCGAAGTTTTTGCAAAATATTCGGGGGTGTCTGTCCATAAGATATTGGCCTGTCCTTTCTTTACTCTCTCGATATAGGGTTTAAGATCTTCATAATCAGCGACAGGAACTTTTTCCTGAAAGTCTTTTACAGAGGTGATGTTTTCAAAATCATGCTCTCTTCCAAAAAGAGTTTTTTTGGCTGTATTCACGAGAGATAAAAGCAGATCTTCTTGGTCTTTCTCTGCATTTTTCTTGAATTCTTCAGCTTTTTGAACGTGCTTTTTAGCCCAAATCAATGCCGCATTTTTCTTTAGGAAATTTAACATGGTTCAAATTTATAAATAACTAAAGAATTTGCAGACATTTTGAAAAAATAAGCAATAAAAAAACCGATGAATGAGTGTACATCGGTTCTTCGAAATTTGATTATGAAAATAACAACTATATGTTGAGTTTATTTGTTTTCTTTATACCTTTTGTCTGGAGTTCCGTCCGCTTTAAGGTGTTTGTTTTCCTTATATCTTTTATCCGGAGTGCCGTCTTTTTTCATTTTTACGGCTGCAGGTGCAGTAGCAGGTTTTGCTGCTTTTACTTCTTTAGTCGCCGTTTTGGTTGTAGTTTTAGCTACATGGTGAGTTGTGGTAGATGTTGCTGGAGCGGTTTGTTGAGCAGTTGCAAGTCCAAGTCCTAAAGCTAATGACATTGCGGTAAAAAATTTTTTCATAATGATGATTTTGTTTGTTTTTCTTATCCAAAGTTATGCAAAAAGCGGGCTGAAAAAATAGATTTTATAAACTTAACTAAAGTTTATTACAGATTAAAAAAATCTTAATCCAGTAAACGTGCAGTTGGAGTAATTTTGAAATTGCTGAAAAATAAAACCCGTGTCGCCTATACAGGCGACACGGGTCAAACATATGAATAGTTGGTTTATCGTGTACAATTTGCGGTCCAGGTTTTACCATCTTTCATAAATAGAATCTTCAATTCGTTATTGTCAATTCTAATATATGATGTTGCACTGGATCCGATCATAACAAGGGTATGGTCACCTTTCTGCTCAAACTCAATACCATTGAGATCGGGGATGCTGTCTGAAAAAGCGAAATTATATTTTGTTCCGCTTGCAATTTTTGTTACAAAAACACTTCCGTTATTGGTACTGATATTGGTAGATCCTCCGTCATTATAAGAAATACTACCTTTGTAAGTACCCGCGAAGAAGTCATTATTTACAGGATCATCATCATCACTGCATGATGAAATTGCCGTGACAGCAAAAAACAATAGCATAAAAGCTCCTAGGATTTTGATTAAATTTTTCATAATACTATTTCTTTAAGGTTTGGTAAGTGTAAAACCCCAAATCGTGTGCCGTGTAAGAATAATTTAATATTTTTTAACATCATTTAAAATTTTTAATAAAACGTTATGATTTGCGTATCTTTTATTGAAAAGGATTGTTTTTTAGATAATATCCAACTCTTTTGTGAAAAATATTTATCCTTATCTTTGTGAAGATCAAACGGTTTCGGAAAACTCCCGAAATCGCTTTTGTCGTTTATACCATATTATTTTATGCAGTTAAAAACCATCAGCGAAAAATTTCTTCCCGATTTGCTTAAAAATGAATTTGGAAAGGAGATTTTTATTCAGTTAGAAAATAACCAACATATTTCTGTAAAAGGAAACGCGGGATCTTCGGTTTCAATTTTTGTAGCTGAACTTTTCCTTACTCATAAAAAACATATTTTGTATTTAGTAGATGATAAGGAAGACGCTTTGTATGCCAATACAGAAATGGAAGATCTGTTGGGAAAAGATAAGGTTTTGTACTTTCCTGCAACACTTCTTGAACCGTATCAGATTGAAAAGACGCAAAATGCCAATTTGGTATTGAGAACGGAAGTAATCAATAAAATTACTTCCAGTAAAGCTCCGAAAGTGATTGTAGCTTATTCGGGAGCTTTGTCTGAAAAGGTCTTAAAGAAGGAAGATTTTAAGGCAATTTCACATCATATTAAAGTAGGTGACCAGCTTGATTTTGATTTTGTAGATGAACTGTTGAACCACTATAACTTCCAGCAGGCAGATTTTGTTTCTGAGCCTGGAGAATTTTCCGTGAGAGGAGGAATTGTTGATGTGTTTTCGTTCTCGAATGAAAAGCCGTATCGTATCACTTTCTTTGGAAATGAGGTGGAAAGCATAAAAACGTTTGATATAGAAACCCAGCTTTCAGTAGAAAAGGTGAATGATTTTCAATTGGTTTCCAACATGAATTTTACGGTGACAGGAAGCAGGGTTTCACTACTTCAGTTATTGCCAAAAGAAAGCTTCGTGATTTCTAAAAACGGGGTTATCGGAATGCAGAAGCTGAAAACATTCTACGAAAAATCGTTGGTAAAATATGATACTTTAAATAAAGATATTGCTCACAGAACACCTCAGGAATTATTCATTTCTGATCAGGAATTTTTATTTGATTATAAAAAGTTTAAAACAGTTGATTTCGGAAGTGCTTCTATTGAAGGACTGATCGAATTAACGGAAATGAAAATCGACCAGACCGCACAGCCAACTTTCCATAAAAATTTCGAATTATTAATTGAAGATCTTGAAGAAAAGCAGAATGCAGGTTTTGATACCTGGATTTCTTTTTCAACAGAAAAGCAGAAAGAAAGATTAGAATCTATTTTTGAGGAACTGGAGCATCAGCTTCCTTTTAAAAGTTTTAAATCTGAACTTCATGAAGGTTTTGTAGATAATGATCATAAAATTTTAGTCTATACGGATCACCAGATTTTCGATCGATACCAAAGATATAAGGCAAAAAATACATTCGCTAAATCGGAGCAGTTGACACTGAAAGATCTGATGTCGTTGAAAATAGGAGATTATATTGCACATATTGATCACGGAATTGGAAAATTCATGGGATTGGTAAAAGTCAATAATGATGGCAAAATTCAGGAATGCTTTAAGCTGACCTATAAAAACGGAGATTTATTGTACGTAAGTATTCATTCACTTCATAAAATTTCAAAATATAACGGACCCGACGGAAAAGAAATTGTTTTAAGTAAATTAGGTTCTCCTACCTGGAAGTCTTTAAAACAAAAAACAAAGGCACGGGTAAAACAACTTGCATTTGACCTGATAAAATTATATGCCCAAAGAAAATCCGCGAAGGGTTTTGCCTATACTCCTGATTCTTATCTGCAAAATGAACTGGAGGCGAGTTTCCTTTATGAAGATACGCCAGACCAGGAAAAGGCTACCATTGATGTGAAGAAAGATATGGAAGCCGATACGGTGATGGATCGTCTTGTATGTGGAGATGTTGGTTTCGGTAAAACGGAAGTGGCAATTCGTGCAGCGTTCAAAGCAGCAACAGACGGAAAACAGGTTGCGGTATTGGTGCCGACAACTATTTTGGCTTTCCAGCATTACAGAAGTTTTAAAGAAAGGTTAAAAGATTTTCCGGTGAATGTGGCCTATATCAATCGTTTCAGAACGGCAAAACAAAAATCTGAAACGCTGGAAGCTTTAAAAGAAGGAAAAGTTGATATTATTATAGGGACGCATCAATTGGCAAGCAGCTCAGTGAAATTTAAAGATTTAGGGCTGTTAATCATTGATGAGGAACATAAATTCGGGGTTTCCGTAAAAGACAAACTGAAAACGCTGAAAGCTGATGTTGATACTTTAACACTTACAGCAACGCCGATTCCGAGAACATTGCAGTTTTCTTTAATGGCTGCAAGAGATTTATCTGTTATTAAAACGCCACCACCAAACAGACAGCCTGTAGACACCCAGTTGATAGGATTTAATGAAGAAATTCTTCGCGATGCCGTTTCGTATGAATTACAGCGCGACGGTCAGGTTTATTTTATCAATAACAGAATAGAAAACCTTAAAGATATTGCAGGATTGATTCAAAGACTGGTTCCGGATGCGAGAGTAATTACCGGTCACGGACAAATGGAAGGGAAACAATTGGAAAAGAACGTGCTGGATTTTATGGATGGGAAATATGACGTTCTGGTTTCTACAACCATTGTGGAAAGTGGGGTAGATGTGCCAAATGCGAACACGATTTTCATTAATGATGCTCAACGTTTCGGAATGGCAGATCTTCACCAGATGAGAGGTCGTGTAGGGCGTAGCAACAGAAAAGCTTTCTGTTATTTGATTACGCCTCCTTATGATATGATGACTTCGGATGCGAGAAAACGTCTTGAAGCAATTGAACAGTTTTCTGATTTGGGAAGTGGTTTTCAGATCGCCATGAAAGATTTGGAAATCCGTGGAGCCGGAGATTTATTAGGTGCAGAACAAAGTGGGTTTATTAATGAAATGGGATTTGAAACCTATCAGAAATTAATGCAGGAAGCTTTAGAGGAGTTAAAAGACGATCAGGAATTTGAAAATCTTTTTGAAAACGAAGAAGACAGAAATAAGCTATTTAAATCTACAAAGGATGTAAATATTGATACGGATCTGGAATTGATGCTGCCGGATTGGTATATCTCAAATACAGAAGAGAGATTATTGCTTTATCAGAAGCTTGCCGAAATAGACAGTGAAGAAAATCTATTAAAGTTTGAGTCTGAATTGATAGACCGTTTCGGAAACCTGCCAAAAGAAGCTGTCAATTTATTGAAAAGTGTGAGTTTAAAATGGTTGGCTGCGGAAATCGGCTTTGAAAAAATTGTTATGAAGAATGGAGTGTTCCTAGGGTATTTCCCTAGCAATCCGCAGGATAAATTTTACCAGACGGATAAATTCAGACATATCATTACTTATCTTACTCAAAATCCTGCAGAGGCGCAGTTGAAAGAGAAAACAGGGAAAGAAGGAAACAATCTTATGATGAGGAAGGATAAAGTGAGAAATGTGGATGAGGTTAATCTTTTATTAAAAGCCATTTTGAAAGTATAGAAAAATACTAATTACCTTGTTTTAAGGTTTTTATTGTTGTCGTTTTTGTGAGAAAATAAATAAAAATGTAATTTTTATGCAAAAAAAAATTATATTTGTGGAAAAATAAATAATCCTTTTAAGAAATGAAGCGACTTTTCTACTTTATTTTACTTGTAGCAGGTATTTCCTCTATCCATTCATGTAAAGATTTAGCTGATGAAAATGGAGATCCTCTTGTAGACCTTAATACAAATACTGGCCTAAATGGAGCCAGAGCATTACATCAGGAGATCACGGATTTTGCTACCGTTGCTGATTATCATTATACGGGACTACTTTTAACTAAAGTGAATAATGGCGCATCCATTACTGATATTGCATATAGTGGTGACAGAATAAGTAAAATCACTTTTGACGGGTTCTTAGATTTGGATAACAACGGGACTCTTGATCCGGGTAAAGTTACTTATACGCAGTTGTTCACTTATGGCGCTTCCGGTAGATTAGAATCAATTACGGAAAACAGAAATATTTATAAATTGACAGGAACTCCTCCAGCTCAGGTTTTAGATAAGCAAACGAAATCAGTATATACTCTGAAATATAATGCATCTACAGCAAAACTTGAAACGATTACAATGAAAACAGGTTTAGAGGTATCAGGAACTCCTTTTGAATATACTGCATATTCTGAAGCTAAGTATACTTATTTAGGTGACAACATATCTAAAGTTGAAAAGGGGTTTGGAACGATTACAGCAGGTGTGAATGATCCTATAATGGTTAAATATGAATTCGGATTCTTGAACTATGATGATAGAATAAGTCCGTATACTTTATTGCCTACTGCATATAAAATTTCATATATATTATCTACATCGCTTAATGATAGCAGATGCCTTATGTTGTCTCCAAACAACCCGTCCAGAGTATCTTTTACAGATCTGAATGTACCGGTTCCTGCTCCAGTAGTTACCTCTACAAACTTCACATATGATCAGCAGACTTATTTGACGAAAGGGTATGGTAGATATTATATTTATAAGCCTTTGTAAAATAAAAAAATAACGATATTTAAAAAGCTCAATTCTCTTCAGGATTGAGTTTTTTATTTTATATCTCTTAATTTTGTAAAAATTTTTAAATGAAATATTTAATTGTCGGACTTGGAAACAAAGGGTCTGAATATGAAAATACACGTCATAATATAGGATTTAAGGTTGTTGAAAAAATTGCGGAAACTCTTGAAGTTCCATTCAATACGAGTAATTTTGGATGGCTGGCTGACGGGAAATATAAAGGAAGGAGAGTTCTGCTTTTAAAACCTGATACCTATATGAATCTTTCAGGAAATGCCGTGAGGTACTGGATGCAGAAAGAAAACATTCCTTTGGAGAACGTTCTCATTGTAACGGATGATCTGGCTCTTCCTTTTGGAACTTTAAGGTTGAAAGGTAAAGGATCTGATGCGGGACATAATGGATTAAAGAACATCATCGAAGTACTGCAGACACAAAATTATGCCAGACTTCGTTTTGGAATTTCAGCAGAATTTTCTGAAGGAAAGCAAGTAGATTATGTATTAGGAACCTGGAACGAATCTGAAGCTGAAAAACTTCCGGAGAGGATTGAAAAGTTCGCTAAAGCCTGTCTTTCATTTGTTTTTGCGGGAATCAACAATACAATGTCAGCTTTTAATGGAAAATAAAATTTCGGCGGGGAGCAAAGCTCCCCGCCGAAATTTTTTAAAGTATTTTTATAAATTATAACCAGGTTACGGCGCCGGTTTCTACATCGTAATTTGCCCCTACGATTTTAATCTTACCTTCTTTTTCAAGGTTTTTCAACGGAGAGCTTTGTTTACGAATATCCTCAATAGCACTTCTTACATTTTGTTGATTTAATCTTTCCAGAAGCGAACTGTTTTTTGAAGATCTTTCTTCTCCCTCTTCAATTACTTCTTTAATGATCGGGTCAAAATGATTGATCAGGTGGTTAAGATTATCCATTCCTAATCCTTCGATCTGTGCAGCGTCTAATCCTCCTTTTAAGGCGCCACATTTAGTGTGTCCCAAAACAACAATAAGCTTAGAACCAGCTACATTGCAGCCAAACTCCATGGAACCTAAAATATCCTGATTAACGAAATTACCGGCAATTCTGATACTGAAAATATCTCCCAATCCCTGGTCAAAGATAAGCTCTGCAGAAGTACGGCTATCGATACAGCTTAAAACAACAGCGAAAGGCCATTGTCCTTCACGGGTTGCATTTACTTGCTCCAAAAGGTCTCTGTTGGCTTTTAAATTATTGACGAATCTTTGATTTCCTTCCTTTAAAAATTCTAATGCTTTTTCAGGAGTAATTGTTGACTGGGTTTCGTATGTATGTGCTTTCATATGATAGAATGTAATATTTAAAATTTAAAAATAATAATTTGTGAGCTACATTGCTCTTGTGTGTGTAATTAAAACATGAGAATCCTCGCTGCTCTCATAATCTTTATATGATGTTTTAAAGCCTAAAAGCTCAACATTGATGTCTTCTTCCTTGGCTCGGATATTCGCAAAATCCTGGATCATTTCCAGAACATCAGTGGCGATATATGAAGTTCCTCGTGCATCAATAATCACATTAGACTTAGGTTTAATATTTTTTAATGTCTTCTTAATAGCTGCTTTGTTTAAAAAAGATACTTCCTCTGCTAATTTAATATTGATTCCGTCTGCATCATTCAGCTTTTCCCGGCTCAAATAGTATGCTCTTTTCATGTTTCCCTGAAGAATATAGAAAATTGAAATGGCCAAACCTATTCCTACCCCCTTCAAAAGATCTGTGGCAACTACGGCAATTACGGTTGCAACAAAAGGAATGAACTGGAATTTTCCTAAATGCCAGAAATGCTTAAATGTAGCAGGCTTTGCAAGTTTATATCCTACTAAAATTAACACCGCTGCTAATGTCGCTAATGGAATTAAATTCAGAATCATAGGAATTGAAAGTACACAAATTAACAATAAAACTCCATGAATAATTGCTGAAATTTTTGAAGTTGCACCTGCGTTGGCATTGGCAGAACTTCTTACCACAACAGAAGTCATTGGAAGTCCTCCGATAAGCGAACTGACTAAATTTCCAATACCCTGAGCTTTCAATTCAAGGTTGGTATCCGTAATTCTTCTTTGTTTATCCAATCGGTCTGATGCTTCAATACAAAGTAGGGTTTCGATAGAAGCAACGATAGCAATGGTAGCCCCTACAATCCATACCTTAGGATTTGAAAATCCTCCGAAATCGGGCATTGTGACAAGGTTTTTAATATCCTCAAATGATTGCGGAACAGGCAGTACAACCAGATGCTTAGGGCTGATTGCCAGTGAACTTCCTGTCATTTTGAAAGCTTCGTTCAACAAAATACCTGTAACAACGGCAACTAAAGCTCCGGGAAGCATTTTCATTCTCTTTAAAACAGGTATTTTATCCCAGGCCAAAAGAATGGCAATTGAAACCAGCGTCACAATAATGGCGCCGGGATGAATAGCTCCAAATAATTCAGTGAAATAATTCAGATTTAAACCATTGTCAAAAATAGATTCATGTCCTTCATAATCCTTATCAAATCCCAATGCATGTGGAATTTGTTTTAAGATAATGATGATTCCTATGGCAGCAAGCATTCCTTCGATCACGTTATTGGGAAAGTAATTGGAGATACTTCCTGCTCTCACAAACCCTAAAACCAACTGAATGAGACCTGCAATGATTCCTGCGCAAAGAAATAATTCAAATGCACCTAGATCAGTAATTGCAGTTAAAACAATTGCCGTTAAACCTGCTGCAGGACCGGATACGGAAATATTGGAATTACTCAGGGATCCAACCACTAATCCGCCCACAATTCCGGCAATAATTCCTGATAAGGGTGGAGCACCGGATGCTAAGGCAATTCCTAAACATAAAGGAAGTGCCACTAAAAATACAACGAGTCCTGAAGGGAAATTCTCCTTTATTCCTCCTATTAAAGATGTGTTTTTCATGATATGAAAATGTATAGCTATAGCTGATTAGCTGTGATTAATCAGTTATAAAAGTTTGGAAATTTAATTTTTGAAGTACATATCGATTCAATACCCAAAACAGGTATGAAGACAATAAAAAACGTATTAGATAAAAATTAGGCTTCCGGAGGCGGAGAAAATATAGTAAGAAGTGGTGAAAGATGAAAATCATCATCAATCAGTACGAATGATTTACCTTTTAAATCAGGTTCAAAAAATCTTAGATAATCAAAGACGTCCAAAGGTTTTGGAAGTGCTTTTTCGTAAACTACAAAGGAAGATGAGGAAGAATGAGGCTCTTCTTCATTCACTATGACGTTGGTTTGGAGCAGGTCCCAATTAAAAACTGCAGCAATACTCGGTAGTGCTGTAAAGTTTAAAAAGACCATTAATGTAATAATACTCCAAAGTTTCATTTCATTGTTTTTTAGAAAAATATTACTTTTTCTTTCGGCTCATCACCCAGTCCGAATCCGTAAGATTATAGATTTTTTGAATGTCTTTTAAGATTTTTTCAAAATCAATCTCCAAATCAATAATTTTTCCGGTTCTAAGGTCAAAAACCCAGCCGTGAACAATAGGATATTCTTCCAAGATATATCTTTCCTGTACACAGGCCATCTTAATCACGTTGATGCACTGTTCCTGAACATTAAGTTCTACAAGCCTGTCATAACGTTTCTTTTCATCTTCAATAGAATCCAGCTCTGCTTGGTGCAATCTGTACACATCACGTATGGTTCTCAGCCAAGGATTCATTAGTCCTAAATCCTGAGGTGACATTGCTGCTTTTACACCTCCGCAGTTATAATGTCCGCACACAATAATATGATTCACTTTAAGATGCTCTACTGCGTATTGAATAACCGCTGTAGAACTCATATCCAACGTATTGACAACATTGGCAATATTTCTGGTCACAAATACTTCCCCCGGTTTCATTCCCATTACTTCCTCTGCAGTCACTCTACTGTCCGAACATCCAATATAAAGGAACTCCGGATTCTGAGTTTTTGCAAGCTCATGAAAGAACTCAGGGTTTTCTGCAACTTTAGATTCTACCCATTTTCTGTTGTTTTCGAAAATAACGTCGTAGGATTGTGACATAAAATAAAATTTAAAAGTGAATAATTATTTATTTCGTTTAAATTATTTTCAAATTCAATAGATTGAATCAATAATCATGCAAAAATATAATTTTTGTAGATAAAGCAAGTGGTTTTAACAAAGTTTAATATTAAAATATGCTTAAAATCATATTAAATTCAGGATAAACCATGTGTTTTACAATACCTTTTATGTTTAAAATAATCAGAAACGTAGGATAAAATTACGATAAAAATTTAAAAACTAATTAAAATGGGATGAGATAAGTTATGCGTTTAAGTAAAATATAATAAGAAATTCTGCTATATTGTATAATTGATATAGCCCTCTGTAGCTCTTTCATTAGGATAAATCTGGGCCGGATTTCCGCTTACAACAGAATCGGAAGGAACATTAAAATTTACATACGAATTGGGAGCTATCAGAACATTATTTCCAATTTTTATATTCCCGACAATTACGGCATTTGGGCCAATCCAGACTTCATTGCCTATTTCAGGGGAGCCTTCATTTTTGCCTCTGTTTTGCTGTCCGATAGTGACACCTTGTGCAATATTGCAGTTTCTGCCAATTATGGTTTTAGGATTAATCACCAGACTTCCCCAATGTCCCAAATAAAAACCTTCTCCGATCTGAGTTTCCGGATAAATCTGAAACCCATACTTGATTTGGAAATGCCTTAAAACCAGTCTCCAGAAAAATCCTATAACAGGAACTTTCCCCAATTGCTGATTTTTTCTCAAAATGTAGATGAAATGCAGGTTAGGATTGATGCATTTTGCCCATATTTTAAAAGTGGAAAGCCATTTTCCGCTCTCACGATAAAAATCTTTCTGTATGGTTGAATAGTTTGACATGAGATCAAAGATAAAAGAAAAATGATTTATAAACTGTCGATAATATTCATTATGGAATCTACAGAGTTCTGTAAGCCGAAAGGCATTACATATTCTTTCAAATTTTCCGAATAGGTAGTAAAGTATTCAGGACTTTCTAATGCCTTTTTCATTCCGTTATAGATGCCTTCTTCTGAATTTTCAACAATTAATCCAATTTCTCCGTCATTCAGCATTTCGGCTGCTCCGGAAACTTCTGTGGCAATTATTTTCTTTTTCAGGGTAATCGCTTCAAAAAGAACTGTAGGAAAACCTTCATATCTCGAACTTAAAATGTAAAAATCCGAATGTTTAAAATAGGGATACGGATTATCTGTAAACCCAAGCATTGTAGCGGTATTATCAACATCTAATTCTGACTTTAATTTTTTGATATTTTCAAAATCATAACCGTCACCCACAATGAGAATTTTATGTTGGAAACCTTCATCAAGAAGTCTTTTGTGTACTTTCAGTAATCTGTCAAAACCTTTTTGCGGGAAAACGGTTCCTACTGAAATAAACGTAGGACAAGTTATGTCAAAGTTGTAATTAAGAACAGGTTTCTCAGCTTTGGCTAAAATTTCTTCAGTATCTAAAGGATTATATATTTTTTCTACTTTCTGTCTTTCTGCTTCACTTTGTGCCAGATTGAGAAATGTTGCTTTAATTTTTTCTGAAATCACCATGATTTTATCAAAGCCAAAAAACTTTCTGATTTCATCATTCGTGTAGCCTTTTACCTCCGAAAGATCATTGTGTATCCAAACTATTTTTTTAGAATTTTTTAATGGTGAATTTAAAATCTCATCGCGCATTCCGTGAATGGCGGCAAATTCAATATCATATTTTTTATTCTTCAGTATTCCCTGATAGAGCAGTCCAGGAAAAGTTTTTAAAAGTTTTTGATACACCACCCGATAGATTTTCTGAGGCATATCCTGAATTCGGTTCGTGGTGATCATCTCGCCTTTGTTTAGGTATAAGATATTAACCCAAGAAGGAACTTCGCTGAGATATTTTCCGGAATATAAATTAAGAAGAAGATCTATTTCGTATTTGGCTTCCGGAAGATTTTTAAGAAAAGTAATCAATACTTTTTCAGCTCCACCATGTCGCAGAGAGCCGATCCGGATCAGTATTTTTTTCTTTTCTGTCATTTATTTTACCGGTTTGTAAGTGTGAGGAAGGTGCTTCTTTATGTAAGCTTCCAATTGAGGACGTACAAGTTCAAGCTCTCTTGGGTACATCACGTTATTGGCTAATAATTTATCGCCATATTCTTCTATGGTACAGATAAACTTTGCCGGAACGCCCGCAAAAACACTTCCTTTAGGCATTGATGAGGTTAGAATGGAACCTGCTCCCAAAACACAATTGTCCTGCATTTCTACTCCCGGCATAATAATCGTGTCAGCTCCAATCAGGCATTGCTTACCAATTTTTATTCTTCCGAAGGTTCTTACATCTTTATATTTTTCAAAAAAGTGAAGGGCATTTTGTCCACCATCATGATTCACAAATCTTACATTGTTGGAGAAAGTAGTTTCATCACCGATTTCAATCAGAAAAGGTTCGGTTCCGAATTCGGGGACCTCTACAAAGCGTACGTTTTTTCCTACTTTTAACCCTTTAGCAATGCAGACCTTCAGATAAACGTTTTGTATCATCCGATGATAAGAGGTGTGAATTTTAAGAATCAGGCGGTAAATAAAAAGCATTTTTTATTTTTTTACTAAGTTAGTAATGATATTTTCAACCGCATCAAAAATCTTTTGATTGTCAAATTGTTTTTCGATATTCTTCAGATTTTCTTTAATTGTTGAAACATATTCCGGTTCTGTAAGAAATCTCTTCATGGCTTCATACATTTCTTCCGTTTCATAATTGATGAGGTGCCCGGTTTTTTCGTGAGTTATCATTTCAGGAATTCCTCCTACATTGGTTGAAATGATGGGCTTTTGAAGAATTAATGAATCGGCGATAATTAATGGCCAGCTTTCAGATTCGGAAGGGAGAATGAAAAAATCAGCATTTTTTACATAAGGATACGGATTGAGCAATGAACCTAATAATTGAAAACTTTCGGTAACGCCTAATTCCTGTGCCTGCTTTTTCAGATTTTC
Source organism: Chryseobacterium sp. Y16C (assembly GCF_022488405.1). Taxonomy (NCBI): domain Bacteria; kingdom Pseudomonadati; phylum Bacteroidota; class Flavobacteriia; order Flavobacteriales; family Weeksellaceae; genus Chryseobacterium; species Chryseobacterium sp. Y16C. Next base: position 2,860,732 of record NZ_CP092711.1, on the reverse strand, counting down.
TTTTTCTTCACCATCACCAATGACGATAATATGATGATCAAATCCATCTTTCAGTAGTTTTGCATGAGCTTCCATGAGTTTATGAAATCCTTTTCTGCTGTGTAACCTTGCCACGGAAACAAAAACGGGTTTTTCAGGGAATTCGGGATGAAAGGCTTTTGCTTTTTCTTTCAGCTCTTCAATCGGGATCGCGTTTAGGATCACCTGGTTTTCCGGAAGTTTAAGGTCAGGATAGGTTTCCACTAATATATCCCGGGTTTGCTGAGAACCAAAAATAAAATAATCAAACTGTGGAATCTGTTTTAAAATATCAGGAACTAAAGGCTGAAGCTTTGACAGCGTAATATCGGAATGAAACCAGCCAATCTTTTTTGAGTTTTTATTGACAGAATTTAAAACCGATGAAAAAGCCGCATAGGTTGGAGCAATTTCAACATCAAATTTCTCATTCAGAAGCTGATCTGCTATTTTAGGATTATTCTGAGCTCTTTGAAGTCTGTATTTTCTTTTCGCAAGCTGAATTTTTTGTATCAATGGATTTTTAGAAAGGTCTTCTTTTCCATTTTCTAGATATACTTTTCGTACATGACTCGGAAACTCATCACGTAATTCTCCCTGGTTGATATTCAAACAAACGGTCATCTCAAATTTTTCCTGATCGAGATTGTTCAACATACTCAGGATCACTTTTTCTACCCCTCCCATTTCCATTGAACGGTGTCTGAAAAGCACTTTTATTTTTTCTTTTTTCATCTTAGCTGAATAATTGTTGAACGAATATTCTGAGTTTTTTTTGTAGGCGGTAAGAAATTGAATTCTGGTATTCCAGAAGATCAAAAATTTCTTTTGCATTATGATATTCTGCCGGAATTGTTTTACCGTGAAGAGATTGTAAGCCTCTTCTTTTCATCGTATTGAAAATTACTTTGGCAAATGATTCTTTTGCTTTTTCTTTTGAGGAGGACTGAGAAATTCCCTGAGAATGTTGGCGGTATTTATACATTCGGACGGGCAAATATTTGGCGTTTCCATGCTCCAGAAGCTTTAAATATAAATCCTGATCCACCGCACTTTTTAATGAAGGATCAATACCTTCTGTTTTTAGATACGCTTCTCTTTTGAATGCAAAAAAATGATGGACCTGTATCGGAGAATTGAAAAAGTCCTTCCTATTATCTATTTGCCTTATCTTAGCATAATCTTCTGTAATATTTAAATTTTCATCACAAAATGTTAATTTGGAATAGGTGGCTATGTATTTACTTTTTTCCAGATAGGTTACTGAATCCTTGAGAGCATTAGAAAATAAGGCGTCATCAGGATCTAAGAAACCACAATATTTCCCTGCAGCATATTCCATGCATTTTCTTTTCGTAAAGCCGCAGCCTTCGTTTTGTGAGTTAATAAATAGCTTAAACCTTGAGTCACCATCTATTAAATTCTTAATCAGCTCTAATGAGTTATCCGTGGAAGCGTCATCCACAATGATGACCTCCCAGTCTTTAAAACTTTGAGCAATAATGGAATCATAACAGCTTTTGAAATATTTCCCGTTATTGTAATTGGCTATAAGGATTGAGAATTTCATTCGGAGACTAATAGTTTGATGAAAAGATTAATTCAAAAATATAATTATTCTTTAAAATAGGCAATTGAATGAAAATCTTTATTTTTGTTCTCTTAAAGCAGACACAGTGAGCGAAATAACAAGGGTTCTAAAAACGTTTATAGGCTATTTAAAAAGACCTGATCTTTATCCGGAACTTGGGAGGAAGATTCTGAAAAATACGATCAACAGGAATAATGCTTTCAAAGGAAAGGAAAAAACAAATTCCTGGGCTGCTTCAAAAGCTGTTTCTCAGAAAGAGGCAATTCATAAGCTTTTCGAAGTAAATTCCGAATCATTCAACCATGAATTTCAAGATGTTTTGAAACAGGCAGGAGAAAAAGAAAAGGAATGTCCTATCAAAATGGGTGGAGCAGGAGCTTTGGAACTGATCTATTATGCCTGCGAGTTTTCAAATGCTCAGCATGTGGTGGAAACAGGTGTTGCTTACGGCTGGTCTTCATTGGCTGCTTTACTTTCTTTAAGAAAAAGAAACGGAACACTTTACAGTTCAGATATGCCTTACCTTGGTCAGAATGGCGATCAGTATGTAGGCTACGTAGTTCCTGAAAACCTTAAATCTAACTGGAAACTTTTCCGTTTTGCCGATAAAGAATCTCTGCCTAAAATCTTTGCCGAAACTTCTGGTTTTGACGTGGTTCACTATGATTCTGATAAAAGCTATGACGGAAGAATATGGGCTTATCAGGAGCTTTACCGTAATTTAAGAAAAGGGGGTGTTTTCATGAGTGATGATATTGGTGACAACTCTGCTTATCAGGATTTCTGTGAAAAGAATGAGATAAATACTACCGTGGTGGAGTTTGAAGGAAAATATGTGGGTGTTTTTATAAAATAAGATCAGGTTTTTGAAAATTACTCAGATTACTTTTACGCGATTTGTTGCCGCATTGGCAATTGTAATTTCGCATTTCAATAAAGATGTATTTCTCTATAAGATACCCTATCTCTCTGAAGTCTTTCTGAGAGCGAATGTGGGCGTAAGTTATTTTTTCATCCTTTCCGGTTTTATTATGATCGTTGCATATCATAAAAAAGAAAAAATTGGTTACGGAGATTATTACCGGAACAGATTTGCAAGAATTTATCCTTTGTATGTAGTGGGTTTACTGCTTCTTTGGTTTACGCGTGAAGAAAAATTTCTGTTTACGGATATTCTTCTATATCTTTTAGGGTTACAGAGCTGGATTCCGGGTAAAGCAATGGTTCTGAACTTTCCGGGCTGGTCGATCTCTGTTGAATTTTTGTTTTATCTGCTGTTTCCTTTTCTTTATAATTATTTATATTCAAAAAAGAATAAAAGCATCTGGGTGATTACTATTCTTATCTGGATTGTCACACAGATTTTTTCGAATTTATATATGAAATCGGGCTTTTACAAAGGTCCACATACGGAAAGCCATGATTTTATTACCTATTTCCCGTTACTTCATATCAATGAGTTTCTGATAGGAAATCTTGCAGGATTATTTTTCATTAAAAATCATAAACAAAAAGATTTCGATTTTTCAATAAGTCTCATTTTTATAGGGATTTTATTATGTTTAATATTTGTTACTTTATATTTCCATAACGGATTAATGGGGGTGTTGTTTATTCCTCTCATTCTTTTGATTTCGAGAAATAATGGACTTTTAACAAAGGTATTTTCTTTAAAGCCTTTAGAATATCTAGGAGAGATAAGCTATGCGATTTATATTACGCATATTCCTGTTCTGTATATTCTGAGGCAATTGGTTTGGAAAAAGTACATTTTTGATATTGATGTCCTGTTTGGAATTTACATGGTTGCTCTGCTTTTAAGCTCAGCGTTGTTTTATAAGTTGATAGAAAGTCCGGCGAGAGAATTTTTACGGAAGTTCGAAAAGGCTTCCTGAACTTCATAGAATTTATGATCAGATTAAAGATTTTATATTGATAAAATTCTAAATTTCTGCCAGGCTTTTTCTTTTTATTGTATTTTTATACTGCGATATTTTATATTTTTAGACAGATTCTAAATCTTTTTTATGAAAAAAGTTTACATCATTATTTCAACTTACAATGAAGAGGGCAATGTAGGAATATTGGCCCAGTCTCTGGAAGAAAATTTGAAGGTTATTCAAAATTGTTCTTATGAGTTGGTTTTCGTAAATGATGGATCAAAAGATCAGACTCTTGTAAAATTATTGGATCTTCAAAAAATATATCAAAATATTACGATTATTAATCAGTCCAAAAATTTTGGACATGAACTGGCAATGACAGCCGGAATGAACTATGCTGCTGAACAGAATTTGCAAGAGGATTATGCTGTTCTTTTTATGGATGCAGATATGCAGCACCCTCCGGAAGTAGCAGCAGAACTGATACAGCTTTGGCTAGCAGGAGACTCTTTAATCCTTACCAGACGTACAGATAATCTGGATAAAGGATTTCGGTATAAAATGATGGGAAATCTGTATTACTGGATTCTGAATGGCATTTCAGATGTTAAAATACCCAGAAATATGCCCGATTTCAGATTGTTGGATAAGAAGTATGTTCTTTGGATGAGCAGCCTGAATGAACACGACCGAATGTTTAGGGGAATGCTTTCTCTTATAGGATTGACGAATGCAAAGATTATAGATTTTGAAGCCCCGAAAAGATTTGCCGGGAAATCGAATTATAATTTTTTCAACCTTTATAAATTGGCCATAGACAGTGTTATCCAGTTTTCTGTGAAGCCGTTGAGAATTGCTTCGTTTATAGGGTTTCTGGGATGTGTGTTTTCATTTATATTTTTAACGATTTCAGTGTATATCAATTTTACCAATAACGAGCCCAGAACGGGTTTTCTTACACTCCTTTGCATTACTGTTTTTTTTAGTTCTTTAACTATCTTATTTTTGGGAGTAATAGGGGAATATATAGGAAGAATTCATATTCAGGTAAAAAACAGGCCATTGTATTTTAATGATGTAATTAAAAAGAAATGACAAAGAATATTTTACCACAGATAGTTTATATTTTCATCAATATAGCCTGTTTATTCTGTCTTTTTTATTACCCGAGAACCAGGGATGAGTTTTATTATCTGTTTGATATGGCAATTCCACAGCGATTTGAGGAATGTTTTAATTCTTACCTGCATATCAACCCAAGAATTGGTCAGTGGATTACCAATTTCATTTCGAGAAGCATTTTCCTGAAATTGATGTATGGGTTGGTAACGTTCAACAGTTTTTTCTACATGCTGTATCTTTTAATATTCAGAAAACCTCCGAGCTTTAAAGATTCCGACAGTATGAGAAGAGTATTGCTCATCGTTTTTATCTTTGTAGTTCTCATCAAGTTCTTTGGAGAAATGTTTTTTTATACTCCTTTTGGAGGTAACTACACTTTCATCATGCCATTTTATTTATGGTATATCTATGTGATGATGGAGTATTTTGTGTATGGCAATAATATTTTAAAAGGTAAAAAATCCTTTTTATTTCTGATATTGACTTTTCTTTTAGGAATTTTTACCGGAATGGGGAATGAACACATTCCACCGGTCTTGATTAGCTTTACTTTTTTAGGATTTTTATATAAAGTTTTAAAGAAAAAAGAATGGCCTTCAATAGAAATTACTGTTTATTACGTGTCTTTAATTATTGGATATATGCTGTTGTATTTTGCACCGGCCAATGCAGAAAGATATTCTAAATTAGAGAGCGGGAGTTCTATATTCCACCTTACGCAATATATACAACAGTTTAAGGCTGTACTGATGATGTACAGATATTATCTTCCGGAACTTTCGGTGGCAACTCTGATAAGTATTTTCTTTTTTCTTTTTTATAAAAAACTAAATATAGTAAGAAAGGAGAAAATCAGACTTCTGTTATTTTTTGCGATGGGAATTATTACACTTCCGATTGTAGCCTATTCTCCTATGATCGGTTTAAGGCTGATATTCTTTACTAATACACTGTGGATCATTTGTATTGGCTATCTTTTATTTTCTTTATTGGAAAGAGTTAAAAATAAAAAAACAGAAAGCATACTTTCATCTTTTTCGTCTCTCTGTCTTGTTTTATTCTTTTCTGCAGGTTGTTTTATTTGTTATAATGCCCATGAAAATGCTGAAACTTTATTTAATGAAATTGATTTGAAAAGCAAAAAAACGGATACGGTTGTTTTGGAGCAAGGATTTGACTATTTCTCCGACACATTTAATCATTTTAACATGAATAGACGGTTTCTCCTGGAAAACGGATCTGATTATATCGATAATGACCCACTAAAGGACACCAGACCTGAAATGATTATAAAAACGAAGTTCCACCTAAAAGAATTGTCGAAGAAAAATGAAAAGTAAGCTCATTATTAATGCAGATGATTTGGGTTTCACAAAAGGAGTTAACGAAGCCATAAAAAAAGCCCATTTGGAAGGATTTCTAAGTCACGCCAGCTTAATGGCCAATGAAGCCTATTTTGAGGATGCCATAGAAAATGTTATCCAGAAATGTCCGAATCTAAAGATTGGTGTTCATGTGAATCTCACTTGCGGAAAAGCTTTGCACAAGGATAATATCTTAGCAAAAAATGGCGGTTTTAAAAATAGTTTTGTGAATTTGTTATTCCGGTTTAAGTCCAAAAAAGTCTTAATCCACATTGAAAAAGAAATTGAACATCAGATTTTAGCTATTCGGAATAAGGGCATTACAATTTCTCATATTGACGGCCACGAACATATTCATATCATTCCATCCATTAATAAAATTGTTCGGAAACTGGCAGGAAAATATCATATTCCGAGAATCAGGGAAATCAATGAAGATTTTGGAGAAAGTTTTAAGTATAATGGCAAAACGGCAAGTAAAGCCAACTATATTAAGCTTTTTTTACTTAGGTTTTTAAGTTGGTTTAATTCTGATACTAAAAAAGTGAAGTTTTACAGCATCTTGAATACCTGCGAAATAAATGCTGAGAATCTATTTTCCTACCTGGAGAATTCTCATGACGAAGAAGTGGAAATAATGCTTCATCCAAGCCTTATAGAGCTTGACAGAAATGAAAAAGACCTGGATTCCCGTTTTATCGATTTTCTAAATTCTCCCTACAGAACACAGGAGTTTAAACTTTGTTTTAATCCAAAATTTAAAGAATATTTATAGAAGTGAAAGCTGATTTTAATCTCTATTGCTCAGAACAACCGTAAAACGGGTTTTAGGGATTGATAAATTCAGTATAGAGATGTTAAGATTATTCTTTTTAGCATAATTGATAAAAAAATCTTTGTCAAATTGCAAGAGTGGTGCTTTATCCTTTTTCAGGTAATCGGAAAATAATGTTTTCAAAATAAAAGAAACATAACTGATGATAAAGCCGTTTTTAAGAGCTCCCATAAAAACATAAAAAGTATCTTTGATAATGCTGCTGTTTTTCGGAATTACATCACCAAATGTAGCATGGATCTTTCCCGAACTGAAGATCATGTCCAGGAAATTTTCTACCGCTTTTTCATCGGAAAAATATTGCAGAACACTTAAGCATACTATTTTGTTCACTTTTTTTTCAGAAATAACATGTTGAATCGTTGAAAAATTATTGGAATCCTCTATAAGATAAAAGCTGAAGTTGGGGTATGTATTAAACTTTTCTTTACAAAACCGGATATAGTTTTTCGAAATGTCTATTCCTGCAAAGTTGTTCTTATAAGAAGTACATTTTTCTAAAAAATAACCGGGACCGCATCCGTAATCCAGCAGAACATCATTTTGCTCAAGAGGGAAAATCCTGATATAGTTTTTTTGAAAATAAGCAGTAGTATGCTGCATAATATTGTCAAAGCCGTCTTGTTTTTTGTTCCAGAATTCTGCCCAGTTATTTTCCATATATTTTAAAATAAATTATTTCTAAAATTAATATTATAAAGACCTGATCTGATGCTTTTGTAGTCGGTAATTAGATATTTTAAGATCATTCCCCATTTTTTTCCGACAGAAGAATTGGCTATTTCCCAACTTCTATGCGTTCTTTTAATGTGTATTTTAATGTCTTTAGGAATTGCTGGCTCACTTTCTGCCCATTTATTGACTTCTTTCCAAAGCATGACCCTGGTTATCGAAGGCTTTTTTTTGTTGGAATCAACCTGCGTGATTCTGTTACTTTCATGCACGCCTCTTATGGCAATAGCTTTATCCAAAATTCCGGGATGAAATCTAAGATAATAGGAGCTTCTTAATAAGAATTCTGTGTCTTGGTGTAGTCTTAGATGAGTTTTAAAAACAGGCTGTATTTTTTCAAGCAGCGGCTTTCTTCTAATGGTAAGACCGTCAATACTGAAAAGCCCAAAGCTTCCCTTCATATTAAGCAGTCCCGGAAATACATCTTCAGGATCATGTTTTTTATAAACCGTCGTTAAACGATCGCCAAAAAGCGGTTCATACTGCTCTTTTGCTTTTTCGGAATAATAATGTACTCCCAAAGCACCGTAAACCGCATCGACTTCCTGATTCTCAAACAGCTTTTTTTCAGCATCGAATCTATTGGGAAGATAATAATCATCTGCATCAAGAAAAGCTATAAAATCTCCGGTCGCTTTTTCAATACCCAGGTTTCTGCTTGCTCCGGCTCCGTGATTTTCTTTGTCAGGATGCTGGAAGAGCTTTACTCTTTCATATTTGTTTTCCAGATTTCGGCAAACTTCAATAGCATTATCCGGAGATTTATCCTCAACAAGAATCACTTCAAAAACCTCATCAAACTGTAAAGTAGACTCTACAGCTTGTGTAACATAGTTTTCGGCATTATAAACAGGAATGATTACGGAGATTTTCATTTTATTCTATATCTGTAAATATGTAGTTTATTTATGTTGTTGAGTTCATTAATGCATGAAAGCGGTATCTTGTTTTTAATAATTCAGGATACTTCATACAGTTGATAAAATAGGAAAAGTATTTATTAAAGCCCTTTTTATTGGCAATTGTAAAGCTGAGGTAATTTAAATGTATTCTTTTCGAATATTCAGGCTTAAGCTTTACAATAGTACTCCATTCATACAGTGACTGTTGGAGAAGGAGATTGTTTTGATAAAACTTTTTCGAATAAGGTTTTATTTTGGTAATCCTGTTGTCGTCATGCACTCCCCGTATTGCTATGGCTTTATCAATAATTCCAGATTTTAAATGACATAAGTAAGCCAGCTTTATAATAAAATCCGAATCCTGGTGTACACGAAGTTTTTCGTTGAACTTCAAATCATGTTTTTGAAGAGCTGATTTTCTTATGGTTAATGTGTTCAAATGGAAAAATGTTCCGAAAGTTTTAGCTGTTAAACCTAAAAGACCTTTAAAAACTTCTTCTCCTTCAGCATGATAATTAACGGTAGTAAGCGTTGTATTTTTAAATTTATCCTGAAATTCTTCTTTTCCTTTTTCACTTAAATATTCTACATCAATTGCGCCGAAAACTCCTTCAATATCGGAATCATTAAATAGGATTTTCTCAGCATCAAATCTATTGGGAAGATAATAATCATCAGCATCCAAAAAGGAAATAAACTCACTTTGGGCTTTTTGAAGGCCTAGATTTCTGGTGGCACCGGCTCCATGGTTTCCTTTGTCATGATGCTGATACAGTTTTATACGGGAATCTTCGGTGATAAGTTTTTTGCAGATCGAAAGAGACTCATCTGTAGATGCATCTTCTATTAACAGGATTTCTCTTACTTCCTCGAACTGTAGGGCAGATTGTACAGATTTTTCTAAAAACTGTGCTGCATTGTAAACAGGAATAATGACTGATACGTTAAGCGCCATCTTATAAGAATTTAGAATGATGATTTGCCCATAAAGCCAATTGCAGCAGATTCCAGTGTTTTTGGCCTTTGTCCAGAAACTTTTGTGCCGCCTTAAAATCGATATAATCAAAAATCTTTTGATTTTTGTCTTTTAATAATTCATCAGAGAATTTGAGTAAGCTTTCTTCTTTAAACCAGTTTCCTATTCCAAGTCCAAAACCTTGTTTGTTCCTGTTTCTGATGGTTTCCGTCCAGTAAGATTTCATCGATTCTCTTAAAATGATTTTATCGTTCTCAGAATTTATTTTAAGCTGATCCGGAAGTTGAATACAGAATTCTGCAAAGTCAATATCTAAAAACGGAGTTCTGACTTCCAAAGAATTGGCCATTGCCATACGATCCGATTTTACCAACATATTTCCCGGGACAAACTTTTCTAAATCGGTACGCATAATGTCATTCAGAGAATTTTTATCCGCTTTAAAGCTGTAAGGCTGCTGATAATCCTGAGTGATTCCTAAAGAAGCTCTTTCATTGTTGTCAAAGAAATTTCTGACTTCATTCTGATGAAAATCCAAAATGGAACTATATTGAATATTTTTTTGTGAAATGTAAGAGATTTGCCGGATGTTCTGATACAATTTTAACCCAAACCGAGCTAAAAGGCTTTGATAGCCGAAATGTTTTTTCATTTCATACTCCACCTTGTAAAAACTATAGCCGCCAAACAATTCATCACCTACATCTCCGGAAAGGACCACTTTCAGGTTTTTTCTTGCACTTTTACAGATCTCAAAATGCGGAACACTAGAACGGTCAGCAAAAGGCTCATCTAAGAAAGGAATGATTTTCTGAATTCCTGAAACCAGATCTTCTTTCTTTTCGTGAATTTCGATATGTTTTGTATGGTATTTTTCTGCAATTTCTTTGGCATATTTAAGCTCACTGTCTTCATGATCATACCCGAAGCTGATGGTGGTTTGATGAGGTAAAAACTCATTTACCATAGCCACAACAGAGGAAGAATCCAGACCTCCGCTCAGAAAGCTTCCGACTTCAACATCAGCAATAAGCTGCTTTTCAATAGCGGATTTCAATAGGTAAGTAAATTCTTCTTTAGCTTCTGAAAGACTTAAAACACGGTCTTTTTTCGGAAGACTGTAGTATCTTGAAACATTGATTTCTCCTTCTTTCCAAATTAACTGATGGGCAGGAGGGAGTGAAAATATATTGCTGTAAATACTCTGATATGTACTTACATAACCATATTGAAGATAGTGGGAGAGTGCTTCCTGATTGAGTTTAGGCTCTACAAGCCCACTTGCAAGAATGGCTTTGATTTCGGAGGCAAAAATAAATTCTCCATTTCTTCCATGAGCATAATAAAATGGTTTTTCGCCAAATCGGTCTCGAGCACAGAAAAGTTGTTGCCTTTCATCGTCCCAAATAGCAAAAGCAAACATTCCAGGAAGGTCATGAATCAGATGCTCCTTTTTTCTTTGATACATGGCGAGAATCACTTCCGTATCGGATCCTCCTTGGTAAGAATATTCACCATATTGTTTTTTGATGGACTGATAACCGTAAATTTCACCATTTAAAACAATACATTCATTTTTTGAATTAGAAAACATCGGCTGTTTACCATTTTCCGAAAGGTCAATGATGGATAACCTTCGATGGCCTAAAGCAATATTTTCAAAATATTCATGATGGGCAGAATCCGGACCGCGATGCGCAATAGCATCCGTCATTTTCTGAATGGCTTCAGAGTAGTTTTTTGCATTTTGGGTAACGATTCCGGCTATTCCACACATATTTTTATTTCTTCTTTAAACAATCTGTTTTCTCACAATAAAACAGATTATCATTCTTTTATAGGTTATAAATGATCATTCTTTGGTTTGTTGTATATCAAATTTAAGTATTTAGAAAAGTCAAACCAATTTGTTGTACCTGATTTCTGATTTCTGAGAGTTTTTTCTCTTCTTTTGAAATTTTCCGGTATTTCTCTAATAATATTCTATATTCGGATGTATTTCCTGTTAATAGGTTTTTGAGAATGCTTTTCCGTAAAGATTTTTTTTCAAAAACGATAGCATTGGGAAGATTAGGATTGATCATTTTAGTCTCAATACTAAGGTTCTCATACTTTTTAGGATCTACTTTTTTCAGATCCTGTTTCCCATCATGTACCACTTTACTTTCGGGGATAAGAAGGATTTTCTTTTGATGAAAATGAACTCTGTTTACATATTCTGTATCTTCCCCATAATGGAAAAAGTAAGGGTTGAATCCTCCCACTGTTTCAATTGTACTTCTGGGAATAAGCCAATGAGCGGCATTCACGAAATTCATTTCGTAAAAGGGCTTTAACTTTTGAAAATACAGATCAGAAATTAATCGGTTTTTTTCAAAGTTATGGGCAATATATTTATCTAAAAAAATATCGAGAAGTTGTTCGCTCCCATCCAGATGCATAGGACTTAAAATACCTATTTCTTTCTGATTGGGGTGAGTTTCATAGGCTTTCAGTAATTTCTCAATGCTATCGGGATAAATCCAGGCGTCCTGATTCATCAGGTAGAAAAAGTCCGCTCCGTTTTTATACGCCTTTTCTATTCCGATATTATTAGCCTTTCCGAATCCCAAATTTTTTTCGGATTGGATGAAATCTATCTCAGGAAAATGAGTCTGAATGAAATGTTGAGTTCCGTCTGTTGAGCCATTATCAATAACGATACATTTAACCGGTACAGAAGATGATTTAAGACTGCTAAAACATTTTTCTGCCCATTTCATGGCATTATAGGTGGCGATGATAACGAAGACTTTAGACATAGTTTATAAATATTTTTTTACTAATTCTGTCAAATACTCGTTAGGTTCTTTTCCTTTAAAATAATCTGTTGCTTCTTCACAAAATTCAACCATATAGAAATCGCCGTCATTGATTTCTTTATAGGAAGATTTTTTGCCGATCTCTCCTTCTAATGCAGAAACAATTTCTTCGGGCTTGTAATAATAAGGATAAGAAAAGTTTAAGATTTTATTATACTTTTTACTATGTAGGCCTGAAATAAAGGTGTTGAGATCCTCAATTCCTAAAATCAACCGTCTTGCTTCCGTATGAATTTCAAAACTGTCGTTCTGAAGAATTTTATTTTTAAAAAAATTAAACAGCGTATTAGGATTTCCACCTTTGCCTATTAAATTTCCTATTCTTATGATTAAATAATCATTGGAATGATCAGCAATATATTTCTCCATCGCTTTTTTGTGAAGTACATATTGGCTTTTCTGTTTCGACTGATCCGAAATACTTAAAGTTGAAAAGTAGAAAAAGCGAAGGTGAGGATATGACGTTAAAGCATTTTGAAGTAAGGTAAATTCTCTTTGAAATTCGGAATCTTTTGTTTCCAATGAATTTGAGACACCTGAAGCAAAAAACAGAACTTCATCCGAGTCTATATTTTGTAAAGATTTTGCTATGAGACCATTTCCTATAATCATTGTGTTTTTTTATTAATGTCAGATGAAAATCTGATGTAATTGAAATATTTCTTTAAAATTAAAACCTTATCTTGAAATGTAAGATATTTAAAGGGAAAAAATTTGAAAGAAAAAAGAATGTTTTCTGAATTTATGGGATAATGAGTAAAATATTGATGCAGAAAAGAAAGAAAAGTTTTTTTTTCTGTTTCTGAATTTTTTGGATGCGGGAATTTGCTTTCTATTTTTTCTTTAATTTTAATATTAGCATCCAACCATTTTTTATCACGGTTGCCTTTTGAAAAATGTTGAACAAGAATATCATTCACTACATAATTCTGAAATTTTTTTGCTGCTCTCAGGCTGAAATCAAGATCATAGCCGTGAAATCCTTTTATATTTTCATTGAACTTAATTGTATTGAAGTTTTTTTTAGTAATCGCCATAAAAACTCCGTCAATAGCATATACTTTTGTTTTTTGCTGATGAACAGATTGTAAGTGTTCTATTATTGTTTTTTCTTTATCACTTTGTAAGATATTTACAGCATTATATTCTTTTGAAACTGTCCAACTCGAAGGAGCAACAGGAACATATGATGATCCTGCAACGCCAATAATGCCAACTTCTGGATTGTTTAAATGATGTATTAGCTTTTCTCCCCAATTTTCGGTATGAAAAATAATGTCTTCATGAATGAACAATAGAATTTCATATTTCGATTTTTCGGCTCCTGAATTATAAGCTTCTGTAATGCTCATCAAATTAGGATTCCAGATCCTGATAATTTCAAAATCTTCAATACCAATAGTTTCGTGCACGCTTTTTGAAAACCTGCTGAAATCATTTTCCTGATACGACGAAACTATTATTGAAATCATAGAATTTATAGCTTTTCTATTAATTTGTATAGGAATCTGGTGAAGATATTTTTTGAAATTTCACCTTCCAGTCTTTGTAGTTTTGTAATTTTCTTTTGTTGTATAGTAAAGTTTGTAATAGGATTTTTATCAAATAATAAATATTTGTCTAGGTGTTTTGTGTATATATTTTTTTCTGTTACCAATTGATTGTCCGCAGATTTTAAAAACTCGGTATCTCTCGATATTTTTTTTCTTCGATAATAGAAACCGGTATAATCTAATTGCAAAACTTTTGAGTCAGGTTGTAAAATGGAAAGCCAAAAATCCCAATCCTCCATTCCAAGGACAAAAGAGGTATCATATCCTCCAACATCAAGCCAAGATTGCTTTCTAAAGAATGCTGAGCAGAAAATATGGTTTATCCATAGCATTTCTGAGTAAGAATATTTCCGGAGATTCCAGGGTCCGTTTTCTGTTCCAAATAAATTAGCTTTACAATAAATAATGGTAAAATTATTTTCAAAATATTTTGCTGCTCGTGAAAGATATTCTGTTCCGATTTTATCATCACCATCAAGAGGCAGAATCCATTCACCTTGAGCTCTTTCAATTCCAAAATTTCTGGCGGATGAGACACCTTCGTTTTCTTTCTTTAAGTATTTAAAACGGGCATCTTTTTCAATCCATTTTTTTGCAGTTTCTTCTGTATTGTCTGGAGAACCATCATCTATAATAATGCATTCCCAATCCTGATAAGATTGCTCCAGAATAGAACGCAGACATTCATCCAGATATTGCGCTTGGTTGTAGCATGGAACAATAATAGAAACTCTAATAGTGAACATACAATAAGCTTGTTTTAACGTTTAAAAAAATTAAACATTCTATTAATAAATAAGTATCTTTTACTATTTAATATTCTTTTATAATGATCGATCTGAGACTGAAGCTTTCTGTTATTTATTAAAAGATTTAAAAAGTCTTTTTAAAGAAATGAAGCTTAACCAAAAATCCCAATCTTCATATCCAAGATGCATGGTTTCGTCAAATCCGCCAATCAATTTCCAGTCATTTTTTTTGAAAAAAGTCGTGCAGAAAATTTGATTTTCAAAAAGAATAAGGAAGGGATTGAATTCGGGAAGATTCATGTTTTCAGTACTGCTTCCAAAGAACTGGCCATCACAATAAATAAGATCTGCATTGTGGAAGTTGTTGGACGCCAATTCTAGATACTGATTTCCAATTTTATCATCCCCGTCAAGAGGTAAGATCCATTCTCCGTTTGCATTTTCAATTCCAAAGTTTCTTGCTGACGAAACGCCTCCATTTTCTTTTTTTAAGTATTTAAAACGGGAATCTTTCTCAATCCATTTTTGAGCAGTTTCTTCGGTGTTATCTGGAGAACCATCATCTACAACAATGCATTCCCAATCCGTATAAGATTGCTCCAGAACAGAGAGAAGGCATTCATCCAGATACTGCGCCTGGTTGTAACATGGAACTATGATGGAAATTTTAGGCATTCTTTTTATAAATATAATAGGTTTTTTTTAGAGCTTTCAAAAAAGCAGTAAATTTCAAATGTTTAAGATAATAAAAAATTACAGGATAATAAAAACTGAACCCTTTCTGATAACTTTGATATATGTACTGATTAATTATTTTATTGATGAAGTCAAACGAAAAGAAATTAGAATATTTTGTGATAATAATGCTTTTCATTTGATGTAATGCTTTTTCTTTTAATTCATCATAATTATTAGATCCCGAAATAGATTTAGTACTTATTCTTACTTTAACTTTTGTGTCTTTTATGTAAATAATATTGTGCTTATTGGCAAATGCTAAAATAGCGAGATCGTCGCTTCCCCATGCAAGTGGCAGCTTCTCAAATTTATGTTTTTTGTAAATAGCCATTTTAAAAATATTTTCAGAAAGACTGCTTTTTATTTCATCGTGATATTTTTGTAAAAAAAAATCTTGTGGGGTAATTTCTGAAAAAGGATACTCAAAGTCTTTAATAAGCTGATTATCTTCATCAATCCACTGGTGAGAAAATTTTACGACCGAAGCACTCTTTTCTTCAATATAGGGGAGTTTTTTGTAAAATTCTTCAACAAAGTTATCTGCAATTACATCATCATCTCCCAAAATCTGAAACCATTCTTCTTGTACATTGTCTAAAATTCTCTCCCATTGCAATGCTAAATTTTTTCCACCCAGATTTTCTGTATAGTCAAAATAATGATAAGAGAAATCTGAGGCATATTTTTCTATAATGGGCAAGGGATTATCGGGACTAGCATCGTTTCCAATATATAAAACAAAATTTCTGTTGTTTTGAACAGCAACAGACTTTATAGTTTCTTCAAAGAAATCTATTTTGTAGTAGGGAATTATGATGGCGAGCTTTTTCATTAAAGAATATTTTTATATTTCAGCATTCTTTCTTCAATGATATGCCATGAGCAATAAGCAAGAATGTAAGTGATGAGTAAACTTATAACCATTAAACTGGAGGAATTCAGATGGAAAAAAAACATCAATATTTGCTGGACTATAAATCCGTAAATATAAACTCCATAGGAAATATCCCCTAGTTTTTCAGTGATTGAGTGGGTATGTAATGTACCAATGAACAAAACGATTATAGGTAATATGAACGGAGATACAATGGGGTAAAAATTAAAGATAAGTGAAACTATTAATGCTAAACATAAAAGAATTCTTATGTAAAGTGTATTGTACTTTTTTAAATTAATACAAGTTAAAATACTTCCTGAAAGAAAGAACATTGCTAAACGATAGAGTTGCTGAGCGTCTAAATAAATATGTGAGGCCAAAAACGCCTTTAAAAAATAAGGTTTAAATTGAAATAATAGATAGGAAACAATAAATGTTAAAATTATAATTGTGAGTGCCTTATTCGATTTTCTTAAGGGATACAACAAAAGCAAAAAAAGATACATGGTAAATTCGTAGCTCAATGACCACAAACTGCCATTAATTGCTTTGGGATATATATTTTTTTCAAATACTCCGGGAATATCATATTGAACTTTGTATAACGAAAGGCAATTAGGAGCATAAGTCCAATAGAGTTTTTCATGGAATATATTTTTACCGGTATAAACGAAAGGTACAACAAGCAATGTGAAAAGCATTAATATAAATAGGGCTGGATAAAGCCTTAGTAATCTCTTCCATAAATAATTTAACCAGCTATTGCTTCTTTTTAAACTTATAAAAATGAGGTAGCCACTCATAATAAAAAAAGAATCTACTGAAAGTGCTCCGAAAGTTAGTTGTCCTTTAGTTAAGTCTGAAAGAATTTCCTTTTCTCCTGTTAATGGAAATGAGTGTGATACGATGACCAGACTGGCAAAAATCAGTCTGAGAATATCAAAATTATTCTTACGGTGTAAAGTAGTAAGCAATGAATAATAGGCTTTTGATGTTTTTTAAATAATTTCCGAACTTGTTTTTTTCCTCAGTACCAGAGTTTGATATCCTTCATGACATTGATTCATATCATATTGACCAGCAAATTTTTCGAAACTCTTTCCTTTTGTTATTTTTAAATTTTCTTTGGAAATTCTATTTAGAATTCTATTTTTTATATTGTATTCTTTTCGCTTACTCTCTTCTTGGATTATGACTTCCTGAATCATTATTTCTACAATATCAAATCTGTCTTTAAATAAATTTTGAAAATCATAAAAGTTCCATTCAATTACATGAAAAGGATTTTTAGGAGCAGAAGTGGTTGTTTTAGTAATTGGAGTTGAGATAAGTAGTGTTCCGTTATCAGATAAGTTTCGGTATAGATTTTCAATAAAATCTAAATAATTGGGAATATGTTCTACAGTTTCAAAACTTACGATAACATCAAACAGGTGGTCATGGATGAATTTTGTTGCATCAGCAACAAACCTTTTTAAGTTTTGGCGGGCATATCTGTGGTTTCCATATCGTATAGCATCTTCACTTAAATCAACCCCTATAACAGATTCCGCTCCCTTTTCTGCCATTAAAAATGTACCATATCCACAACCACAAGCTATATCCAAAACTTTTTTTTGGGAAGTATATTGCAGGGCATACAAATAACGGTTTAGATGTTCGTCTTCATACCTTTTAAGCATAAAGCCATATACCCATCTTTCAGCTTTGCCATAAACCAATAAGTCAGAAAGGTTTCTGAGCTCGAAATTTGTACAAAATAATTCTTCTTCTAGATTATTTTCTTTCATTTGTCCAATTTTGATTCACTATAAAATACCCCTGAGAATAATCAGGCTTTTCTATAGTGTAATTATCTTTTACATTCACTTGTAAGCCTTTATCATAATAATCGAATACCTGAGAACGGTCACCAATATAAATTTCGCAAGTATATTTTCCGGATTTTAAAGGGAAATTTTCAATTTCACAATAAATTATATTTTCGCCTGTTTCTAAATCGAAATTCTTCTGAAAGTGTGCAGAAAACGGAGTGAATAAACGGTTGCCTAAATCATCATTAAAACCAATTCCAATATTTATATTCTTTATATTTTTATGCGAATGAATGTGGAATTCTAAAATTCCATTTTGAGTAGTTTGTAAATTACTTTCTCTGTCATTTTTAGCATAACTTTTAAAGCCCTTCAAATAAATTTCCTTATTTGAATTCGGAATTATTTCTTCACTTTCAGCATTGTGAGTATAAATGCTTATAACATCATTAATTTCTGCCGAATGCTTTAATAAACCCTTTTCTAAAAGAATACCTTTGTTGCATAATTTTTTTATTGCCAGCATATTATGACTTACAAATAAAATAGTTCTTCCTTCACCTTTACTTACGTCACCCATCTTTCCAAGACATTTTTTCTGAAATTCGGCATCACCAACCGCCAACACCTCGTCTACAATAAGAATTTCAGATTCTAAATGAGCCGCAACCGCAAATGCTAAGCGGACATACATTCCCGATGAATATCTTTTTACAGGTGTATCAATATATCTTTCTACTCCGGAAAAGTCTACAATTTCATCAAATTTTCGGGTAATTTCTTTGCGGGTCATTCCTAGGATCGCTCCGTTCAAAAAAACATTTTCCCGGCCTGTCATTTCAGGATGAAAGCCAGTTCCGACTTCCAAAAGAGACGCAATTCTTCCGTTGGTATATATCTTTCCAGTAGTAGGCTTAGTTACTTTACTTAATAATTTTAGGAGTGTTGATTTTCCGGCGCCGTTTCTTCCGATAATTCCTACCGCATCTCCCTGCTCAATCTCGAAATTAATATCCCGTAAGGACCAAACATAATCTGAGCTGCCCTTTACAGATCTGTCATTGGTTTCGCCTATCTTTAGGTAAGGGTCTTCTTTGCCCCTTATTGTATGCCAAAACCGATTAAGGTCATGAGAAAGAGTCCCGGTTCCTACCTGGCCAAGACGATATTGCTTTGATATGTTTTCTGCTTTTAAAGCTAGCATTTATATTTACTTCTATAGTGTTAAAAACTTCAAATTGTCTTCATTAAACAGTGTCCATGAATGTTTTTTCAACTTTATTAAAGATGACAAGACCTATCATAAAGATAACAAAAATTATAATGGTGCTGAGTCCCAACATCAACGGAGAGAAATCTCCAACCCCGATCCAAGAATATTTAAAACATTCGAAAATACCTGTAAGAGGATTATAATATGATATTTTTTTGAATATTCCTGTCAGTGATGAAGCTGGGTAAATGACTGGGGTTGCATACATGTACAGGCTTACACCAAATCCTAAAATCATATTGAGGTCTTTATATTTCGTGGTAAGAGATGAAAATATCATTCCTGTTCCTAAAGCAAATACAGCCATTAAAAAAATAAGGAAAGGAGTAATTAAAATCCACCACCAATGAGGATGTATTTCTTCCTTCGATAAATAATAACCCCATACAATTACAAATAAAAACATTTGTACTCCGAAGCGCATAAGATTGGATATGACGATAGAAATAGGAGTAACGAGTCTTGGAAAATACACTTTACCAAAAATTCCTGCATTTCCTGCAAAAGTGTATGAAGTTCCCGTTAAAGCAGAGGAAAAATAATTCCAAAGAGTTACCCCTGCCAGATAGAATAAAAGAGGAGGAGAGCCATCTGTAGGAAGTTTTGCGATTCTTCCAAAGACAATTAAATAAACAATAGTGGTTAAAATAGGGTTAATAAAAAACCAGATAGGTCCTAAGATTGTTTGCTTGAAACTTGAGACAAAATCTCTTTTCACAAACATATATACAAGATCTTTATATTTCCAGACTTCCTTTAATTTTAAATCAAATAAAGAATGTTTATCTTCTATTGTTTCCGTCCACTTTTGTGGTTGATCCATCTGTGTGTTTTTTAATGATTCAATACTTTGTTACAACAAATAAAAAAGCAAGAACTAAGGTATTAATATTTGTTGGGATAACAATAAAACTACCGATCTATAGTCGATAGTTTAACAATATTTTAAATTGTAAGTTACTTTTTTATTAAGTTTTTAAGATATTCTCCATATCCGCTTTTGCCATATTTAGTAGCGGTTTCAAGGAGCTTTTCATCGTTGATGAATTTGTTTCTCCATGCAATTTCTTCAATGCATCCAATCTTAAAGCCTTGTCTTTTCTCAATGACACTTACAAATTCTGAAGCATCATGAAGTGAGTCAAAAGTCCCTGTATCCAGCCAGGCTGTTCCTCTGTCCAGAACTCCTACTTCAAGTTTTCCTTTTTGAAGATAGACATTGTTGATATCTGTAATCTCCAGCTCTCCTCTGGCAGATGGTTTAATATTTTTTGCAATTTCAACTACGTCATTATCGTAAAAATATAATCCCGGAACAGCGTAATTGGATTTTGGCTGTAATGGTTTTTCTTCAATGGAAACTGCTTTAAAATCTTCATCAAATTCAACAACACCGTATCTTTCAGGGTCTGAAACGTGGTAGGCAAAAACAACACCACCATCGGGATTCGTTTTATTTTTTAACAAAGTTCCCATTTCTGATCCGTAGAAAATATTATCACCTAAAACCAGTGCAGCTGGATCATTCCCAATGAATTGATCTCCTAGGATGAAGGCTTGAGCAAGACCATCCGGACTGGGCTGAACGACATATTCTATATTGCATCCGATTTGTGAACCGTCTCCTAAAAGCTTGATAAATCCTGCCTGATCATGTGGCGTTGTGATGATCAAAATATCTTTAATTCCTGCCAAAAGCAATGTAGAGAGCGGATAATAAATCATGGGCTTATCATAAACCGGCATCAGTTGCTTGCTTACGGCGATGGTAAGAGGATATAATCTCGTTCCTGAGCCACCTGCTAAAATAATTCCTTTCATCTGATCTTTTGTGATTTTGAATTAGTTATATTGTTTTTCGTAATAATTTTGATAATCTCCGCTCGTTACATTTTCCAGCCATTCCTGATTTTCTAAGAACCAGTCGATTGTTTTTCCTAATCCTTCTTCGAAGGTCACGGACGGTTTCCATCCCAGATCTTTATTCAGTTTGGTAGCATCGATGGCATAGCGTTTATCGTGTCCAGGTCTGTCTTTTACATAAGTAATTAACTTTTCAGAATAACCAGCCGGTTTGCCTAGTTTTTCATCCATCTGTTTGATGAGTTCTTTCACCAAGTCAATGTTTTGCCATTCGTTGAATCCTCCGATATTGTAAGTTTCCCCGGTTTTCGCCTCATTAAAAATCTGATGGATTGCTTTGGCGTGATCGATGACAAATAACCAGTCTCTTGTATATTTTCCGTCTCCGTATATTGGAAGCGGTTTTTCATTAATGATATTTGAAATACAGAGAGGAATCAGTTTTTCAGGGAAATGATTCGGGCCGTAATTATTGGAACAGTTAGAAATGATAAACGGCATTCCATATGTGTTTCCATAGGCTCTTACCAAATGATCTGAAGCAGCCTTGGATGCAGAATAAGGAGATTGTGGATCGTAAGGTGTAGTTTCTAAGAAAAAGCCTGTTTCTCCCAGACTTCCATATACTTCATCTGTTGAAACGTGATAGAAAAGGTTTGTTCTTTTTTCATCAGGAAATCTTCCGTGAGTGTGCTCGGGATTCAATGTCCAAAATTCTTTACAAAGATTCAGTAGATTTGCTGTTCCGTTTACATTGGTATTAATAAATGCCATCGGATCTGTGATGCTTCTGTCTACATGACTTTCGGCAGCTAAGTGAACCACTGCATCAGGATTGTATTTTTCGAAGATCGCTCTTAATTCTTCTGGTTTGGTGATATCTGCTTTTTCGAAAACATAGTTGGGCTCGTTCTCGATATCTTTCAGATTTTCAAGGTTTCCGGCATAGGTAAGTGCATCAAGATTAATAATCGTTGTTTCAGGATTATTCTTTACAAATTCTCTTACTACGTGAGAGCCAATGAATCCGGCTCCGCCGGTAATAATGATATTTTTCATTTTGATATTTTCAAAAAGGAATTTAAGGTCAAAGATATTAAAAGTATTACCAAAATAAGAAAAGGGCAATACCAAATAAAAAAATCTATATGTTTATGAATGTGTGCATGTTGTTGAAATAAAATAAACCAACTGAAGGGTGCTAAAATAGAAAACCATGTCGTAAAAACCAGTTTTCTGTCAATTCTTTTCAGGGATAAATAAACTGAACATATAATTCCTGTCAATAGAATCACAGCAAAAGGTATTTTTATAAATGTAAGATCTTCGTTAACGAAAGAGTTGCCTAAATAGCGTGTAATAATATCTAAGTGAAACTTCTTGAGCATAATTAAATGATGCTGGTTGGGTTCATAGAAATATTCACTGCTTGATCTTCTTGTAAAAGCATCTTTAAGATGGTAAATTCCGTTTTGAACACTTCCGGTAAGAAGATAAAACTGGTAGAGTAAAAAGCTTATGTTAAGTAATAATGGAATCGTTAAAATGATAAAATGTCTCCAAATGAAATTCCAGTAAAATGAAATTTTGTTTTCAAAATGGTAATAAATATATGGGATTGAAGAGCTGATCAAGAAAACGGTAATAAATTCAAACCCGGTAAACCAAAATTTTAAAAAGAAAAGGAATGAAAGAGTGAAAATATATTTTTTAAAGCTCGGATTTTTCTTCTTTTCGAAAAACAGTAGGCTATATACAAAAGGAAGAAAATATACCCAGTTGCACCACCAGCTGCTTTTTCCATATAAAAACAGCCAGTAATTAGGCAAAAGAAGTAAAAATGTAATAACTGAGACTCTAAAATTAAATCTTTGGCTAATCCAATAAAGAAATAAAGAGAGTAAAATACTTAGTGAAAGAGAATTAAATATTCTGAAAAGATCAAGATTTATGGCATTGTCAAGTCCGAAAGCTCTATCAAATAAGCTGTACAGAATTGCCTGGCCTCCAATTTGTGTTTTGTACGGATCATAAGCTGTTTTCTCAGGAATTTCGTTTCTGATATACTTTTCATAAACCTGTTTTCCAACGACTGATCTTCCGCTTCCGCTTCCTTTGAAATAATAGGTTCCGGTAAATCCTCCGTCATCCATGATCTTTCCGTGTTCGGAATTCATGATTTTTCCAATCACAAGAGTCTCTGATTCTTCAAGTTTACTATACTCAAATTTTTCTTCAGGAATCAGGTGAAATGTATTGAACTGAGTGTTCAAAAAGAAAAGTATTGTAAAAAATGAAAACCAGAACGCCTTTTTCATGTTAGTTGGTGTTATTATACCGCACTTTGAAATTCTTTTTATCAATAATACTGATGTTATCCAAAATCAGCCCGGTGGCAAGAGAAAGTATGGAAACGATAATAAGCATGATTGAAAAAATTAACGTAGGGACCTTATAAACATATTGATATTCAAAATATTCCCTGATCGGAATAATCATAAATAGAATTCCTAAAACAAAAAGAATAATAGAAACCATTCCAAAAAATAAAAGAGGTTTATAAAGTCTTACAAGATTGAAAAAAAGCTTGATAACTTTAAATCCGTCTGTAAAAGTATTCAGCTTTGAAACGCTTCCTTCCGGCCTGTCGCGGTAATTAATAGAATACTCTTCAATGGTAAGTCCATAATGCAGTGCATAGATGGAAAGATCGGTTTCCAGCTCAAACCCTTTAATAGAGCTTGCGTAATTTTTGACAAATTTTCTTGAAAAAATTCTGTAGCCGGAAAGAATATCTTTTAATTCCGAGCCAAAGAAAATATTGATGAGGTTTCGAACCAGATTATTTCCGAAATTGTGAAAAGCTCTTTTGTTTTCTTTTTTATAACTCTTGTTGGAAAGCCGGTCTCCGACAAGCATGTCGCATTTGTTTTCAATAAACTGATTGACCATATCACGAATGCATTCCACAGGATAAGTATCATCGCCGTCTATCATAATATAAAGATCGGCATCAATTTCCCTGAACATTCTGAAAACAACATTGGCTTTTCCCTGTTTTTTTTCATTTCCAACAATAGCGCCTGCTTTTGTAGCGATTTCTACAGTGGTGTCCTTTGAATTGTTGTCGTAAACAAATATTTCGGCTTCCGGAATATAATGCTGAAAGTCCTTAACCACTTTTTCAATGGTTAAAGCTTCATTGTAGCAGGGAACAAGAACTGCTATTTTAGGATTCATTTGTGTTGGTAATTTATTGGTTTAAAGTTGCTGTGAGATCAACGACTAAGATTTTATCGTTTTTCTTCCTATACTTTTATAATAAAATCCATTCTGTGCAGGAACCTCCAATGGATACATATTTCTTCCGTCGAAAATAACCTTATTTTTCATTTTCTCACCCATCAGTTTAAAATTGGGGTTTTTAAACTCCGGCCATTCTGTCGCAATGAATAATGCATCTGCATTTTCAAGAGCTTCGTACATGGTTTTTGCATATTCAATTTTATTGCCTAATACTTTCTGTACATTTTTTTCAGCAATAGAATCGTAGGCAACAATTTTTGCCCCCTTTTTTAGCAATAATTCAATATTGTCTAACGAAGAAGCTTCTCTGATGTCATCTGTATTCGCTTTAAAAGCAAGACCCCATAAAGCAATGGTTTTACCCTCAATATTTCCGCCAAAATATTTTTCGATTTCGGAAACTAAAATTACTTTCTGTGAAATGTTAACATTTTCTGTCGCTTCAAGAATCTGAAAACTAAAATCCTCTTCTTTTCCGGATTTAATTAATGCTTTTACATCTTTTGGAAAACAGCTGCCTCCATAACCTATTCCAGGGAATAGGAATCTGTGTCCAATTCTGTCATCGCTTCCCATTCCGAGACGAACTTTATCAACATCGGCACCTACTTTTTCACAATAATTGGCAATTTCATTCATAAAAGTAATTTTTACTGCTAAAAATGAATTCGCTGCGTATTTTGTAAGCTCCGATGATTTTTCATCCATGAATATAATTGGAATTCCGGTGTTGGTAAAGGGCTGGTAAATTTTTGCCATGATTTCTTTGGCCTTTTCTGAGCTGGATCCCACGACTACTCTGGCAGGATTCATCGAATCTTCAACAGCAAAGCCTTCGCGTAAAAATTCAGGATTAGAAACAACATCAAAAGGAAGATTGGTTTTTGAGGCAATAACATTTCTTACTCTATCTGCAGTTCCTACAGGAACCGTACTTTTATTTACGATTACTTTGTATTCGGTCATCATCTCGCCAATAGAATTGGCAACCTGTAATACGTAAGACAGATCTGCAGAGCCATCTCCGCCGGGAGGAGTAGGTAAAGCAAGATAAATGACTTCACTTTTATCTAAAGCCTCTTTTAAATCGGTCGTGAAAAACAGACGTTCTGCCTGTATATTTCTCAGGAACATTTCCTCAAGGTTCGGTTCATAGATGGGAACGATACCATTTTTCATTCCCTCCACTTTTTTTTCATCAATATCAACACAGTAAACCGAATTTCCCAATTCTGCAAGTGTAGTCCCTGTTACCAGACCTACATATCCTGTTCCTACTATTGTAATATTCAAAGTATATGTTTTTAATAATTCATGACAAAAATACTAAAAATACTTTCACAGTTTCCGATAATTACGATATGCTTTTTGGTTCGTTAGTGAGAAAACTTATCCATCTGATTACTAGACTAATTTGTATTTTTAGTAAAAATGTCTTATATTTGCAGAAGATTTACGGAAAAAACAATGGGAAGGCTTCTAACGAAAGCCTTTTTTCGTACAGTAAATCATAAAAATATTATGGAGTTTAGAAAAAGAATTGAAGAATTATTGAACGATTTCCTTGAGACCAGAAAGGATTTGTTTCTGATAGATTTAAAAATTTCTGCAGGAGATGATATTACGGTGATTTTGGATGGAGATAATGGAGTTTCTCTTCAGGATTGTCTGGATGCAAGTCGCGCCATAGAATTCAATATGGATCGGGAGGAGCATGATTTTAGCTTGCAGGTAATGTCTGCCGGTTTGAGCGAACCGTTGGTGACACCACGACAGTTTACAAAAAATATCGGAAGAGAGATTGAAGTGCTATTAAATGACTCTTCTAAAATTGAAGGTGAACTGGCAAAAGTGGACGAAGAAAAAATCACTTTGGTATTGCGTTATCGTAAACCAAAAGATATTGGTAAAGGAAAGGTAGATGTAGAGGAGGAAAAAGAAATTCCTTACTCTGAGATTAAGAAAGCTTTAGTAGTAATTAAATTTTAATAAGAAAAAAAGATAAATGGATAATATAGCGTTGATTGAATCCTTTGGTGATTTTAAAGACGAAAAAGGGATCAGTAAGATCGATCTGATGGCAATTATTGAAGATTCTCTTAAGACTCTTTTGAGAAAAAGATATGATTCTGATGATCATTTTGATGTGATTGTAAACCCTGATAAAGGAGATTTTCAGATATTTTTGAACAAAACGATTGTTGAAGATGAAATGTCTGAAGATGATGATCTTGAAATCGAGATCTCTGAGGCAAAGAAAATTGACCCGACTTTTGAAGTAGGTGAAGATTTTACAATGGAAATTCCTGTAGCGCAGTTGGGAAGAAGAAATATTCTTACTCTAAAGCAGATTTTAGCGACAAAACTTCAGGAGCATAACAATGCAATGCTTTATGAGCAATTCAGAGATAAGATTGGGGAGATTGTGGTAGGAGAAATTCACCATATCCGTCACAAGCACGTAATTCTTTTGGATGATGAAGGAAATGAATTTATCCTTCCTAAAGAAAATCAAATCCCTTCTGATTTCTTTAAAAAAGGTGAAAACATCAGAGCTATTGTAGAAACAGTAGATTTTAAAGGGTCAAAACCGCAGATTATTATTTCCAGAACTGCACCAAAATTCCTGGAGAAATTATTGGAGCTGGAAATTCCTGAAATCCAGGACGGAACAATCATGCTGAAAAAAGTAGTGAGAATTCCTGGAGAAAAGGCAAAAATTGCAGTGGATGCTTATGATGACAGAATCGATCCGGTAGGAGCATGTGTGGGTGTGAAAGGATCAAGAATTCATGGGGTTGTAAGAGAGTTGAAAAATGAGAACATCGATGTAATCCAGTGGTCTAAAAACCCTGAGATTTTGGTGAAAAGAGCTTTAGGAAATGTTACCATCAATAAAATTGACATCAATGAGGAGGCAAATTATGCGTTAGTTTATACTCCTGTTGAAGAGATTTCTAAAGTAATTGGAAAACAAGGTCAGAATATCAGACTGGCTTCTTGGTTGTCAGGATACGAAATCGATGTATACAGAGAGTCTAGTGAAGATGACGATGTTGAATTGAAAGAATTTAATGACGATATCGAGCAGTGGATTTTGGATGAATTTAAGAAAGTGGGTCTTACAACTGCTAAATCGGTGTTGGATAAAGATACTGAGAGTCTTCTGAATATGGTAGATCTTGAAGAAGAAACAATTGAAGATGTGAAGCGTATTCTTAGAGAAGAATTCGAAGATTAAGATTTTATAATAAATTTTAATAAACAGTAAAAAAGAAATACTTTAATTTTAAGAATTAAAAAACAGTAAAAATAATAAATGCCAAAAATTAGATTAAATAAAGCGGTTAAGGAATTCAACATTTCGATGTCCAGATTAGTAGAGTTTTTACAATCGAAGGGTATTGAGGTTGAAAGCAATCCTAACGCTCAATTGGAAGAAGCGGCATATTCTGCATTGGAGGCTGAGTTTGCCAAAGACGGTGAACAGCGTAAGGCTTCCCATGAGGTGGTGATCACTAAAGTTCCGGAAGAGAAGCTGGAAATTGAAGAGAAGAAAACCCCTGAAGTAATAAGAGCTAAAGCTAACAAACCAGAAACTAAAATTTTAGGTAAAATAGATCTAGAGCCTACGAAACCTGAAGTGGAAGAAGCTCCGGTTGCTCCTGTAGCACCAGTGGAAGAAAAGAAACAAGAAGCTGTTGTTGAAGAGCCGGAAGTGAAAGCTGCTCCTGAAAAACAAGAGTTTAAAGTTTTAGATAAAATCGATTTATCACAAATTGAATCTAGAAACAGACCGGTAAAAAAAGATAAGCCAAAAGTGGAGGAGAAAAAAGTAGAAGAAAAAGCTATTGAAGAAAAACCGGTTGCTGAGGTAAAGGAAACTCCTAAGCCTGTTGTAAAAGAAGCTCCGAAAAAAGTTGTTGAGGTGAAAGAAGAACCGAAAGCAGCTGAAGAAGAAAATCAGGAGCCTCAAAAAATTGAAACGGTTTACCAAAAACTGGATGGACCTAAAATTGTTGGTGAAAAAATCGACTTAACTCAATTTGCACCAAAAACTGGTCCTGGAGCTAAGAAGAAAAGAAAAAGAATTGAAAAACCTGGTGGGAACAATAACCAGCAAGGTGGTAACAATCAGCAAGGCGGTAATAATAACAACCAGGGAGGAGGTCAAGGAAACCGTCCTCATGGGAATAATAATCAAGGAAACCGTCCTCAAGGGCAAGGTGGTCAGGGAAATCGTCCACAAGGTCAGGGAGGTCAAGGTGGAAACCGTTTTGGAAACAATAATCAAGGAAACCGTCCGCAAGGTCAAGGAGGACAGGGTGGAAACAGAGGAGGATTTAACAGAGGAGGACAAAACAACAGACCTGGTCAAAGAACTATGCCTGTTGAATTGACAGATGAACAAGTTAAAAACCAAATCAAGGAAACTCTTGAAAAACTAACCAATAAAGGAGGAAAATCTAAATCTGCTAAACACAGAAAAGATAAAAGAAACTTCCGTAGAGAACAGGATGAGCGTCAGCAAGAGCTTGATGCACAAGACAGAACATTGAAAGTTACGGAATTCATCACGGTTGGTGAATTGGCGAGCTTAATGAATGTTTCTCCGACAGAAGTAATTTCTGCTTGTTTCTCTTTAGGAGTTATGGTTACCATGAACCAGAGACTTGAAGCGGATACTTTATTATTAGTAGCAGATGAATTTGGATATAAAATTGAATTCTCAGATGCAGATCTTGAAGATACAGACTCAGAGGAAGATATTGATACTGAAGAAAGCTTATTACCTAGAGCACCTATCGTTACGGTAATGGGACACGTTGACCACGGTAAGACTTCATTACTTGACTACATCAGAAAAACCAACGTAATTGCAGGTGAATCCGGAGGTATTACCCAGCACATCGGAGCGTACAATGTGAAACTGGAGAACGGACAAAGAATTACATTCTTAGATACACCAGGTCACGAAGCCTTTACGGCGATGAGAGCGAGAGGAGCACAGGTTACCGATATTGCAATTATCGTAATTGCTGCCGATGATGATGTGATGCCTCAAACTAAAGAAGCTATTTCTCACGCACAGGCTGCAGGTGTTCCGATGATTATTGCTATTAACAAAGTAGATAAGCCAAATGCAAATCCGGATAATATCCGTCAGCAGCTTTCAGGGATGAATATCTTAGTGGAAGAATGGGGAGGGAATGTTCAGGCTCAGGAAATTTCTGCTAAATTCGGTAACAATGTAGATATATTACTGGAAAAAGTTTTACTTCAGGCTGAAATGCTAGAATTGAAAGCTAATCCGGATCGTGCTGCCAACGGAGTTGTTATTGAAGCTTCATTGGATAAAGGAAGAGGGTATGTTGCAACAATGTTGGTTCAAACCGGAACGTTAAGAGTAGGAGATTATGTTGTGGCTGGAAAAAATCACGGTAAAGTAAAAGCCTTGCTTGATGAAAGAGGGAAAAATCTTGCGGAAGCAGGTCCTTCTATTCCGGCAACCATTTTAGGATTGGACGGAGCTCCAACTGCTGGGGATAAATTCCGTGTTTACGCTGATGAAAGTGAAGGTAAAGCAATCGCAAATAAGAGAGAACAGCTTCAGAGAGAACTTTCGATCAGAACGAAGAAGCATACTACGCTTGAAGAATTAGGTAGACGTATTGCTTTAGGTGAATTTAAAGAATTGAATATTATCCTTAAAGGAGACGTGGACGGTTCTGTAGAAGCCCTTTCTGATCAGTTGCAAAGACTTTCAACAGAAGAAATCAGCGTGAATATTCTACACTCAGGTGTTGGACAGATTACGGAATCTGATATCAACCTTGCTGCAGCGTCAGATGCGATCATCATCGGATTTAACGTAAGAGCAGGAGCGAATGCTAAAGAACTTGCAGATCGTGAAGAAATTGAAATCAGAACATATTCTGTAATCTATAAAGCTATCGATGAAGTAAAAGAAGCGATGGAAGGAATGCTTTCTCCTGAAATTCAGGAGCAGGTAATCGGTAATGTTGAAATCCGTGAGGTATTCAAGATTTCTAAAGTGGGAACTATTGCAGGATGTATGGTTCTTACAGGAAAAGTTACCAGAAATTCTAAAGTTCGTTTATTGAGAGACGGTATTGTGAAGTTTGACGGAGAGCTGGAAAGTTTGAAACGTTTCAAAGATGACGTAAAAGAAGTGACCAAAGGATACGAATGTGGATTGAACCTGAAAGGATATAATGATATCGAACAAGGGGATATTCTTGAGGTGTATGAAGAGGTTGCAGTGAAGAAAAAACTGAAATAATTCACTATAAATAAATGGAAACCACTTTCTTAGAAAGTGGTTTTTTTATTTATAGTGTTTAATTTATATTGATTCTAAATAATAATTTAATTTTTAAAAATTTTATGTTAAAAGTTTTTTCAGGTAGTTATATTTTACATTTTATAGAATGATTAAACGTAATTATTATTGATTTTCGTTTTTTTATGTGTAAATACGGTCTAATGTGTAAAAGAATCTCTAAAATATCTCTTCTGAAAACTTGTGAATGTTAATATTTATTAACATATTTGCCCATTAAAATATATTAAAATTTGTTAATATGAATGTTAAACTACGTGTATTAAGTGCAGGAGCTCTGTTTTTCTTAGGACAAGCTGCTTTTGCGCAAACAACTAAGAAGGATACAGCTACTAAAGAAACTCAGATTGAGGAAGTAGTCATGATGGGACTTGGGCAGAAAAAAGCTGTTAAAGAAGTTACAGGATCTATCGGTACTGTAAAGGCTGACAAAATTAATGACTTACCTGTGTCCTCACCTGAAAAGGCTTTGATGGGTAGAGTTGCTGGGGTTCAGGCAGGAACTGCATCTGGACAGCCAGGAGGTTTTGTCACCTTGAGAATTCGAGGATATACTTCTATTAATGGTAATAACAGTCCAATATTTATCGTTGACGGTGTTAGAGTTGCTTCTGGAGATTTGACTACTCAAAACACTACAGGGAATATCTTAGCAAACTTAAATTCTGATGATATTGAGTCAATGACAGTATTAAAGGATGCGGTTTCTACGGCAATCTATGGTGCTGATGCTGGTGCTGGGGTTGTAATTATTACAACAAAATCAGGTAAAGCTGGAAAGCCTAGATTTAGTTTTTCAAGTAACATGGGTACTAACAAAATGGCTGTTAAGATGCCGGATGCAATCAGTAAGGAAAATTGGTTGAAACTGGCTTCTCAGACCATGTATAATTATACTCCTTTCGGGTTTTCATCCGTTGATGAAGCTTATAACTCAATTGTAGATCCAAACGAAGATTTCTTAGGTATTGCTCCTTATATGGGATATAATACTGATTGGGCAAAAGAATTACAAAGATCAGCAACACAGACTGAAACAAACTTCAATATGTCTGGGGGTACTGACAAATTTAAATATTATAACTCACTAGGTTACTTTAACCAGGAGAGTATGTATAAAGGAAGTGATTTCAGAAGAGCTAATATCGGTTTGAAATTTGAATATAAACCAACTGATCGTTTGACAATCAATACTGACTTTCAGTTTTCCAATAGTATAATGCATACATTACCAGATTCTGGCGCATTTGCTAACCCATTAATTGCTCAGTACTTTAACCTTCCAACAGATCCTATTAGAAATCCTGACGGATCATGGTACTATGGTATTGAAGGTAGCCTACCATCCGGTAACTTCAACTCTGCTGCATTGCAGGAAATCAATTTTAACAAAGCAAACACAACTCGTTTCTTTGGGAACTTTAATGTTGGATATAAAATACTTAAGAACTTAAACTATAAGTTTACATTTGCTCCTGAATATATCAATATTGAAGAAGATGTATATTGGTCTCCACTTCACGGAGATGGATATAGCGTTGAAGGTCAGCTAACGTCAAGTGCGAGCAGATATTTCAACTACAATATTATTAATATGTTGGAATACAGTTTCCAGTTAGGAGAAAAGAACAGGTTTAATGTTGCTGCTTTCCAGGAAGCTTATAAGTCTAATACAAGATATTTAGCTGGGACTTCAAACGTAGTTGCAGGTCTTGGATCTTCATTTGAAATGCTAGATAGTTTTGTTAAACCTATTGGTAATAACGGTTCTTATGGGCAGAGTACAAGATCAGGATATGGAGCTAACGTAAGTTATCGTTATGATGGGTTCTTAAATGTTGACGGGATGTTCAGAAGAGATGCGTTATCTCAATTCTATCCAGGGTATAAAGGTGCAAACTTTTACTCTGTAGGGGTAGGTGTTGATTTAGCAGAACTATTCTTGTCTGGTAACAAGTATATCAACACATTTAGATTAAAAGGATCTTATGGTGAGGTTGGTAACAGAATTACAGCAAGTCCATATGCCGTTTATTCTTATGGGTTAAATTATAACAACCACGCAGGTGCTTCTATGGGAGGCTTCTTTAATCCTGATTTAAAATGGGAGGTTGTAAATCCTCTTAACGTAGGATTAGACTTGGGATTCTTTAACAATGATTTGACGCTTACGGCTGAATACTTCAACAAGACGACTAAGGATATGATTCTTACTGTACCACTTTCATTATCTCAAGGTTTATCAGGATATTCTGAAAACGTAGGGGAAATGAAGAATAAAGGATTTGAATTCAGTGCTAATGCAAATATCTTGAAGCCTGAAAATCCAAAAGGATTTGCTTTAAGCATGGATGCGAATTTCTCTATTCTAGACAATAAAGTTAGTAAACTTTACGGTGGAAAAGAAATCCTGAGTGGTTCTACACTTGTTCGTGAGGGAGAAACAATGAACAGCTGGTTTATGAGAAAATGGGCTGGAGTTGATCCAACCAATGGAGATCCGCTATGGTATCTAAACGGGGTAGACGGAGAAACAACAAATGACTATAATAAAGCGCAAAGAGCTATTCAAGGAAATAGAATTGCTAAATATTATGGTGGAGTTGGGCTTAGAATGTCTTACCAAAACTTTGAATTAACTGCACAGGGAACATATAGTTTCGGAGGTAAGCTTTACGATAACTGGGCTATTTATACTCAAAGTGATGGTCAGTATAACTTGTTCTATTCTGGTTATGGTTCACAGATGGATTATTGGACTCCTGACAATCCGAATGCAGCAAATCCAAAACCTATCTACCAAGGTAACAAATTATCTAACAGGACTTCAACAAGATTCTTATACAAAGCTGATTATTTAAGATTAAGTAATATTAGATTAGCTTATACATTTGATAAAAATTTCTTGGAAGGTTCTAGAATAAACAAAGTGACTGTATATGTGATGGGTAATAATATCTGGACTCATAAGTATGATAAAAACTTAAGATATGACCCGGATATGTCGCTGGTTGGAACTACGGATTTAAATCTTCCTCCTATGAAAACATACCTAGTTGGATTTAATGTTGAATTTTAAAATATAAAAATTTAAAAAATGAAAAAATATATAACACGAGCGGCGTTAGTTTTACTTGGAACTTTTTCTTTGGTTTCTTGTGGAGATGAATTCCTAGAAACAAATTTTAGTAACACTGAAGAGCAGGCTCCAATTACTACGATAGAAAAGCTACAGGCTTTTGTCTATGGTGATTATGCTACGATGAGAGATGTAAATTACTATGGTAATTATTTCGTTACAACTTCCGAAGTAAGAAGTGATGAGATGTATTCTAATAATAGAAGTGGTTACCATACGACTACAATGAACTATACAATGGTATCTTCTGATACTCAGGCATCAGGAGCGTGGTCTGCAATGTATACAGTTGTTGCAAAAGCAAATACTATTATTAATACAACGGATAATCTTTCTTGGGGACAATCTCAAGATCCAACCGAAATTAGTGAAAAAGTAAAGCATCTTAAAGGTCAGGCATATGCATTAAGAGCACAGGCTTTCTTTGATTTGTTAAGATTATTCGGTCAGAAATATACACAAAATCCAGCTCAGTTAGGTGTTGTATTGCCATTGGAATATAATCCAAGTGCTAATATGCCTAGAGCTAGTATAGCTCAAACTGAAGCTCAAATTGAAGCAGATTTTGATAAGGCTTATCAGTATTTAAATGGTAATTCATATAACCAATATGGCGATAAAACTGTTTTGAATGACTATTCAGTACAGGCTTTAATGTCCAGATATTATCTTTACAAAGGAAATTATGCTAAAGTAAGATCTTTGGTAGCTAATATTGTTAATTCAGCAAAATGGTCTCCGGTAAATGCGGATTCTTTTATTTCTAGTTTTGCACTTAATAATGCTTCTCCTAACTCTATGTTTGAATTAGCTGTTGGTACCTCTGTTACAATTGCTCCTTCAATGAATGATTTGCTTAGTCCTTCAGGTGCTTATAAGAATATGCCTGTTAAAACTGCAATTTATAACAGTTATTCTATTCTTCCTACCGATGTGAGAAGAGCTGCTATTACAACATCTACTGCTGTTGCAGGAAGATTTATTGCTGCAAAATATCCATCTGCTGCAGGGGATACTAACATCAGAATGGTAAGATATGAAGAGGTTTTACTTAATGGAATTGAAGCTGAATTAAATGGCGGTAGTCAAACAACAGCTCAGGGGTACTTCACAACACTTTTGACAAACAGATTAAAAGATGTTAAAGATCCTAATGGTAATATAACGCAATCTATTGCTGCCCAGATTACAGCTTATGGACCTGTTGATATGAACAAACTTAAAGCTGAAAGAGCTAAAGAATTAATTGGTGAAGGATTTAGATATTGGGATTTACTAAGATGGGGTACTACTATCACTAAAAACACTACAACAGGTGGAGCTGGTGCTCCAGCTACACTGAACTTGTTAGCTTTCCCTATTCCTCAGGCAGAAACTAACGTTGCTGGTTCATTAATTGTATCTAACCCTGGTTACGATAACTAATTATAAGACTTTATAATATTATAATTAAACCCCACATTATTGTGGGGTTTTTTATTCCCCATTATTTCTTATTTTTGCTTCACAAAAGCAATAAATGAAATACATATTTCTTATCATACTCTTTCTGGGGGTTACAGCTCAGGCCCAAATAGTCAATACTAAAGATAAAAGCTCAACTCTTAAAAAAGAAGGGGACTCTGTGATTGTAGATTCGGGGAAAAAAGATTCGTTGAAGATATTCAAGCCTACCATTAATGATTATCTATATCAAAAGCAATATGGTGAAAAGAAGATTTTTGATACGGTATTGACCGTTGATAAAACAAATATTTTTTCACAGTACAATAACAGGGATAACTTTGGAAAGGCTCAGCTTGCAAATATAGGATCTGGATTCAATCCGTTGTCATATGAGGTAAATGCTGAACAAAATCTTGCCTTACTTCCCACAAATAAATCCTATGGAATTTTAGGAGTTGAAGATATTCACTATTATGACGTGAAAACACCGACTGCAACATTTGTTTATCATAATGCAATGAAAAATGGAGCAGCTTTAAAATCTACTTATACTCAAAATATAGGCAAGAGATTTAATTTTGCATTAGAATATATGGGGCTTCGTTCTCAAGGGCTTTATAGAAATTCTTTGGCGGCAAATAACAATACGTTGTTTTCAGGGCATTATGTTTCTAAAAAAGGAAACTATGAATTGTTTGCTCACTATCTGCACCAGAATGTGAACAATCAGGAAAACGGTGGAATTGCGATTGACAGTGTTTTTCAAAACGGAGACAGCAATTCAAGCAACAGACAGAATGTTCAGGTTAATCTGGGAACCTCAAGCTCTCAATTCTCCTATAGAAGATATTACTTGACTCATCAGTTAACACCTTTCAATTCGGAAAAATTTCCGTTTAAAATAAGGCATACTCTTTCTCATGAAGGGAATAAATATTACTACGGACAGACAAGCTTAGAATCTTATTGGTATAGCCTTCCTGCAGAAATTGTGACCGGAGCGCCGTATGTTTCAAAAAAATATTCGGATAACTTTAGTAATACGTTCAGTTTGGTTTTTGATAATGAAAAATTCAAGCTTGATGCGGGAGTCCGGTATCAGATGTTAAAGTTTGGAGCTTCAGAAATTTCGCTGACAGACTTGGTGATTCCCAATGAACTTAAAGAGAACAGGATTGGAGCCGTTGGAAATTTACAGATTAAATTGTTAGATAAAATCCAGTTGAATTCATTCCTTGAATTTTCTAACGGAAGCCAGTTCGGAACTTATCTTAAAACAACAAATAATTTGAAATTTGAACCGGTAAAAGATTACTTTGTCAATGCTAAAGTAAATTTTCAGAGTGTATATCCTTCTTTCAATTATCTGATGAATACTTCTGTGTATAAAAAATTCAATTATTATCTCCAGGATGCTAAAAATCAAACCGTGACGGAGATTGGAGGGAATATTAATTTGAAATGGTTTAAAACAGAATTATTTGTTAATTATTTCAGAATAGATAATTACACCTATTTTGACAGCAGCGCAAAGCCGCAGCAAAGCAATAGCTCATTGAATATTTCTCAGATCGGAGGGGATGCTACTTTTAGCTATGGTAAATTTCATTTGAATACAAGATTGCAGTTCCAAAATGCATTGACTAATAAAGACCTTTTACCTATGCCAAGTTTTATTGGAAGAGCTAATTTGTTTTATCAGGCAAAAGCATTTAAGAATGCTGCGGAAGTTCAGATGGGGATAAAAGCCTATTATTTTTCAAAATTCGCATCAAGAGAATATTTTCCGATACTTAATGAATATATCTTACCTACGGCAAATTCTTTTTCAATCGGTGGACAACCTATGATTGATGCCTACTTTAATATGAAGGTTAAAAAAATGTTCTTTTTCATAGAAGGACAGCAGGTAGGGACACTCCTTTCACACAACAAAGCATATGCATTTCCGCACTATCCGACCTATGATTTTAGGTTAAATATTGGAATCGTGTGGTACTTGTTCAACTAAAATTTATATCCAAGTTGAAAACTATTAATAAAATATCATTTCAAGATATACAAAGCATTCCTCAGTTAGTAAAAGACTTTTTGAATCAAAAAATTGAGGGATTTGAAGAAAATACATTTTCTATAGATCATTTTAGAAATCAGATTCATGTAAAGCAGGATGCGTTTTCTTCAGAACAAAGAATTATTTTATTTAATGCTTTAGAAAATCAGCTTTCAGATGTTGTGCTTTCCTCAAAACAGAAAAAACATTTGGAAAGCTTAAAGCAGCCCAATACATTTACGATTACGACGGGGCATCAATTGAACCTTTTTTCAGGACCTGCGTTTTTTGTATATAAAATTTTACAAACGGTTAAAACCTGTACATACTTAAAAGAAAATTTTCCTGATTTTAATTTCGTTCCTATATATTGGATGGCTTCGGAAGATCACGATTTTGCAGAGATCAACCATTTTAAGACTGAAGCCAATTATTATGAAACCAACGAAAAATCTGGAGGTGCTGTAGGAAGAATTCATATTCACGATACCCATTTTATTTCCGAATTTGAAAAAGAATTCAAAGATTCTATTTTTGGGACAGAGTTGATTTTAATGCTGAAAGAATCTTATAAATCAGGAAATACATTAACGGAGGCTATCAGAATCTTGGTAAACAGATTGTTCTCTGAATTCGGATTATTAATTATAGATGGAGATTCAAAAGAGCTTAAAAACCAGATTAAAGGTATTTTTAAAGATGAGCTGCTAAATTTTAGTTTGCATAAAATATCCAAGGAAAAAGTTGACTTTCTTACCGGGAAATATGGAAAAGTGCAGGTAAACCCTCGTGAGATCAATCTCTTCTATCTTTCAGAAACAAGAGATAGAATTGATTTTGACGGAAGTAACTATTTCATTGTAGATAAAAATATCTCGTTTACAGAAGAAGAAATCTTAAATGAATTGGAAAATTCACCTGAAAAATTCAGCCCGAATGCTTTGATGCGTCCGGTGTATCAGGAATGTGTTTTACCCAATCTGGCTTATATTGGAGGAAATGCAGAAATCATGTATTGGCTCGAACTGAAAGATTATTTCAAAAAAATCAATATACCTTTCCCTATTCTGATTCCGAGAAATTCAATGTTGTTTTTAAAGGAAAAAACTTTAGGGAAAATTCAGAAGCTGAATCTTAGAATAGAAGATTTTTTTGAGAATTTTACCACCATTATCAATCATAAAATAGTTGAGGATAATAGCATCTTAAAACTTTTAGACGAAAAAGAAAGTCTATTAATGAGCAATTTTTCTGAACTGAAAGCTGTGGCTGAAACCACCGAAAAATCTTTTGGAAATATGGTGAAAGCCGAAGAAGTAAGACAGCTGAAATCATTTGCCCGAATGAAGAAGCGCCTACTTCACGCAGAAAAAATTAAACAAAGCGAATTGCTGGAAAGATTGGAAAATCTGTTTCTGGATGTGCATCCTTCCAAGAATTGGCAGGAAAGAGTGTATAACTTTAGTGTATTTTTTGCTGACTTCGGGTATTCATGGCTTGAAACTTGTTTAGAAGAAATGGTGGTTCAGGAATCCAAATTGATTATTGTTGCCATTTAATTTTAAAGAAGTATTTTTGTAAATATAACGATCTATTATGATAAAGAGGTTTTTTATTTTATCCAGTATATGTATGGTTTTGGGAGCATCTGCTCAGAAATCACACACCGTTGTAAAAGGTGATACTCCTTACAATATTGCTAAAAAATACGGGCTCACTGTTGATGAATTACTTAAACTGAATCCTAAATTTAAAGAAGGGAAACTGGCAATTGGTGATGTTTTAACGGTAAAATCCGGAACAACTTCAGCTTCTAAAACAACTGTTGCTGAAAAGCCAAAAACAAATACTTCTTCTCAATCCGGGAAAATTATTTTACAGCCTAAACAAACGATTTACGGAATCACAAAACAATATCATATTTCCGAAACTGATCTTAGAGCACTTAATCCCGATCTTGATTCCCATATGAAGATTGGGGATGAAATCACTTTACCTCTTGCAAACATCAAAAAATACGGAGGAAGTGAGTCGCAAGTTGCAGTGGCTGCTCCTAAAGCTGTTGAAAAATCTGACGATTCCAATACCATTGCAGACGGGGAATATGTTATACAAGCAAAAGATAATTATTACAGAGTTTCAAAACAATTCAATATTTCTCAAAAAGAATTATTTGCTTTAAACCCTGGATTAGAAGAAAGAGGACTGAAACCTGGAGAAAAAATTATTGTTAAAAAAACAAATACAGCTATAACTTCTGAACCTGTTAGCTCAAAAGAAAAAATGGATTCAGAAAGTGCAACTGTTGCAACTTCAGAAGCTGTTGCGGGCGATGATTTTGTTACTTATACTGTTCAGCAGGGCGATACTGTCTTTTCTATTGTCAATAAGTTTGGAATTTCTATTGACGAATTGATCGCTTTGAATCCCGATTTATCACATGGATTAAAAGCAGGAATGGTTTTAAAAATTAAAAAACAGGATCCTGCTTATGTAAAGAAAAACGGCGATGCTTTAAGCGTTGTTTTGATGCTTCCTTTCGGATATAGTACAAATGAAACCCAGTACAGATCTATGGCAATGGACTTCCTTACAGGAGCGAAATTGGCTATTGAAAGAAATGCAAGAAACGGTCAGAAGCTGGAAATTAAAATTGTAGATTCCGGTAACGAAGGAACTTTTAAAAATTCTCTAACACAGATAAATCCTGATAATACAGATTTGATTATTGGCCCATTCTTCAAATCAAATGTTGTAGACGTTTTAGACTTTACAAAAAATCAG
Organism: Chryseobacterium sp. Y16C; assembly: GCF_022488405.1. NCBI lineage: Bacteria > Pseudomonadati > Bacteroidota > Flavobacteriia > Flavobacteriales > Weeksellaceae > Chryseobacterium > Chryseobacterium sp. Y16C. Next base: position 2,820,489 of record NZ_CP092711.1, on the reverse strand, counting down.
AAAATTCCGATTGTTGCTCCTTTTGCCAACTCTCCGGAATTATATAACTATAGCAACCTGATTATTGTAGAAACAAATGATCAAACCTATGCCGATAAAATTGTGGATGAAGTAAGAGCTTCTTACTCTGACCAAAAAATTTACATCGTGGCAGACAGTAAAAAAACGAATGCAAACTATATCAAGAGCGGTTTAGAAAAAGCGCTTAAGAAACCAAATGTAATTATCGTTAATTCTGCTTCCGAAATTCAGTTAGATCAGAATATGATGACGGGGCAGTCTGCTCCTGTGATTGCTGTTTTGGCTAATGATAGCAATGATGTGGGAGAAGCTTTTGCCAATAAAGTGATTTCTCTTTCCAAAGATGTACAGGGAATAAAAGCGTTCAGTATGTATTATGCTCCTGTTTTTGAGAAAAAAGTAGATGAGCTTAGTCAGGCAAACTTAGTTTACCTTATGGATAGAAAAATCAATGCAGAAGGTAGTTTTGAAAAAGAAATTTTAGCAGCATACAAAAGCAAATATTGTAAGACACCTCCAAAATATGCAGTAATAGGATTTGATGTGGTGAACGATATGTTGACAAGAGAAAATAGAAAAGGAGAGATCTTCAGACAAATGAATAAAGTACAAACCCAGCTGGCTACCAAATTTGAGTTTGTAAAATCAAAAGCCAATGGAGCTTATGTAAATACTGGGTACAGAGTTATTAGGTTAGTTCCTTAAATGATTTAATTCACTTAAAGGTTATTCTTAATTATACTTATATTTGCAAAATATTTTAAATCAATACATGAAAGCACTTGTATTTCCTGGGCAGGGTTCTCAGTTCGTAGGAATGGGAAAAGAATTGTATGATTCTCGAAAAGACATTAAGGACTTGATGGAATCTGCCAATGAAATTTTAGGGTTCGACATTCTTTCTATTATGTTTAATGGAACAGATGAAGACCTTAAAAAAACTGAGGTTACTCAACCTTCAATTTTTATACACTCAGTAGCTGCACTTAAAGCAGTAAATGGTCTTGGAGCTGAAATGGTTGCAGGGCATTCTTTAGGGGAATTTTCAGCATTGGTTGCCAATGGAGTTTTATCTTTTGACGATGGTCTGAAATTGGTTTCTGAAAGAGCAAAAGCGATGCAGGCAGCTTGTGATGCGAATCCAAGTTCTATGGCTGCCATTTTAGGGTTGGAAGATGCTAAAGTTGAAGAAATCTGCGCACAGATCAGCGGGATTGTAGTTCCTGCCAATTACAACTGTCCCGGACAATTGGTAATTTCCGGTGAAACAACAGCTGTTGAAGAAGCTTGCGTAAAATTAAAAGAAGCAGGAGCAAAAAGAGCATTGTTGTTACCTGTAAACGGAGCATTCCATTCTCCATTGATGCAACCCGCACAAGAAAGATTGGCTGCTGCTATTGAACAGACAAAATTCAGAAAAGCTACTATTCCTGTGTATCAGAATATTACGACTACTTCAGTTTCTGATCCGGATGAAATTAAGAAAAATCTGATTGCTCAATTAACGGGTCCTGTAAAATGGACGCAGTCAGTTCAGAATATGATTAAAGACGGTGCAACTAATTTCGTAGAAGTTGGACCGGGGAAAACGTTACAAGGGTTGATCAAGAAGATTGATGGTTCTGTGGACGTAGCTTCTGCAATCTAATCTAATAAAAAAATCATGGGCGAGATATTTTCACCAGGGAAGCTAATGCTGACTTCAGAATATTTCGCGATGGACGGAGCTCTTGTCTTAGCGGTACCTACCAAGCTGGGACAAGAGTTTTCTTTTGAAGAAAAAAATGATGAAAACTCCCTTATATTCTGGGAAGCTTATCATCAAAATAAACTTTGGTTAAAAGCTGTCATAGATTACCAAAACTGGCAGATCCTGGAAACCAATATTCCTTCAAGTGCTGAATTTATTTTAAAAACATTAAAAAATGTTCAGTCGCTTTCTACTATTAAATTCAAAAATAACTTTACCTACCATTTAAAGACCAACCTTCAGTTCCCTGCAGATTACGGTTTGGGTAGCAGCTCTACTTTAATGACTAATCTTGCGGAATGGGCACAGATTGATCCTTTCTATTTAAATAAGATAAGCTTGGGAGGTAGCGGTTATGATATTGCGGTAGCAAAAGAGAAATCTGCCGTTATTTTTCAGAGTGTTCCTGAGGTTAAATATGAAAAGGTGAACTTTGATCCCCCTTTCAAAAATGAACTAATTTTTATCCACTTAAATCAGAAGCAGGATAGCCGTGAAGGAATCAATCTTTACAAGTCAAAAACAAAGTCCCAAAAATTGGTCGATGAATTTTCGGATCTTACAAGAAATATTTTACTATGTAGCGAATTGGAAAATTTTTCAGAACTAATGTTGATTCATGAGCAAAGAATTTCCAATTTTCTTGAAATTCCGACAGTTAAAGAGAGGTTGTTCGTTGATTGTCCGATATTTATAAAAAGTTTAGGCGCTTGGGGTGGAGATTTTGTAATGAGCTCAAAATTTGAGGGCTTTAAGGACTATTTTTGGGGAAAAGGTTTTCACACAATTTTTGAGTATTCCGATTTAATCGATTGATAAACAGTTTTTTATAAACTTGTTTTTTTATTTGCCATTCTGACTTATATCATTATATTTAGACCACTTTTAACAATTAATTAATATTAATTTTGTTAAACCAAAAAAAAAATAGAAAAATATAAGTAAAATGAAAAACGCTAAAATCATCCAAGATTTAGAAAAATTAGGGATTAAAGGAGACTATCAAGTACTATATAATCCTTCGTATGAAGAATTATATCAGGCTGAAGTTTCTCCTGAAAATCAAGGGTTTGAAAAAGCAGAGCTTACGGAATCTGGTGCGGTATCGGTAAAAACAGGAATTTTCACGGGTCGTTCACCTAAAGATAGATATATAGTTCAGGATGATGTTACAAGAGAAACAATTTTCTGGGATGGTAAAGTTAACTTACCAACCACGCCGGAAATCTTTAAATCTTGTAAAGATTTAGTACTGAACCAACTTTCAGATGCAAAAAAGATCTATGTAGTAGATGCTTTCTGTGGAACAAACGCAGATACGAGATTAAAAGTAAGGTTCATTGTTGAAGTAGCGTGGCAGGCACATTTTGTTACTAACATGTTTATCCGTCCTTCTCATTACGAACTGGAAAACTTTGGAGAGCCGGATTTCACTGTAATCAACGGTTCTAAAACTACCAATCCAAACTGGGAAGCTCAGGGATTGAATTCCGAAAACTTTGTGATGTTCAACCTTACTGAAAAACTTCAGATCATTGGAGGGACTTGGTACGGCGGAGAAATGAAGAAAGGAATGTTTGCGATGATGAACTATTATCTTCCGTTAAAAGGTATGGCCTCTATGCACTGTTCTGCGAACGTAGGAGAAGAAGGAGATGTTGCTCTTTTCTTCGGACTTTCAGGAACAGGAAAAACTACTTTATCCGCAGATCCGAAAAGATACTTAATCGGTGATGATGAGCATGGTTGGGATAACAATGGAGTATTCAACTATGAAGGAGGCTGCTATGCAAAAGTAATCGATCTTTCTGCCGAAAAAGAGCCGGATATTTTCGCTGCCATCAAGAGAGATGCTCTATTGGAAAACGTTGTGGTAAATAATGGGGTCGCTGATTATACAGACGGATCTATTACTGAAAATACAAGGGTTTCTTATCCGATTTATCATATCAATAAAATTGTGTTGCCTTCAAAAGCAGGGCATGCAAAAAAGATTGTTTATCTTTCTGCAGACGCATTTGGGGTATTGCCTCCGGTTTCTGTTTTAAATGAAGATCAGGCTCAATATCACTTCCTTTGCGGATATACCTCAAAATTAGCAGGAACAGAAAGAGGAATTACTGAACCGGAACCATCTTTCTCTCCGGCATTTGGTGAAGCATTTTTAACATTACATCCGACAATGTATTCAAAAACGTTGATCGGAAAAATGAAAGAGCATGGCGCAAAAGCTTATCTGGTAAATACAGGATGGAATGGTACTGGAAAGAGAATTTCTTTAAAAGATACAAGGGCGATTATTGATTCAATTATTGATGGTTCTATAGAAAATGCTCCTAAAGCAATGGTTCCTATTATGAATCTTGAAATTCCTACAACATTACCAAACGTTTCTGAAGGTATCTTGGATCCGAGAGATACTTATAGCAATGTTTCTGAATGGGAAGAAAAAGCAAAAGACCTGGCTGCAAGATATATCAAGAACTTTGAGCAGTACTGTAATACGGAAGAAGGTAAAAAACTGATTCCTTCAGGACCTCAGCTACAAGAACAAACAACAAACTAAAAATAGAAATCCTCATCATTTGATGAGGATTTTTTATTTTATACTCCCGCAGATTTCACAGATTTTCGCAGATGATTGTGCATAATCTTTTAGTTTTAAAATAAATATGCATAGAGATCTGTGAAAATCTGTGAAATCCGTGGGGATTATTTCAAACTCAAAATAGCTTATATAAACTTCCATTTTCTACTCCCTTCTTCAGATTAAAATATAATTATTTTCAAACATCTGCGTCATCTGTGAGATCAGCGGGAGAACATTATTTATTTCAAGCTCAAAACAGCCAGCCTGTAACCATTCATTCCGAATCCCGACAAAACAGCATCCGTATTCGCTGCTGTCACTGACTTCTGACGAAACTCTTCTCTTTTGTAAATATTGCTAATGTGAACTTCCACTTTCTGCTTCTGAATATTCTTTAGACAATCCGCAATTGCATAAGAATAATGGGTAAAAGCTCCTGGATTGATCACCAATGCATCAAAATCATCCACTTGAAGTCTATTGATAATTTCTCCTTCAATATTCGACTGGTAATACGATATTTCATGAAAAGGAAATTCGGGTTTCAAATTTTCTAAATAATCCTCCATTGAAGTTGTTCCGTAGATTTCCGGTTCCCTTGTGCCTAATAGATTGAGATTAGGTCCATTGACAATTAAAACTTTCATCTTATAAAATTAAAAAGTTTTTTGAATTAATCGTATGTCAGTACGAGTGTTTTTCGAAATGAAATGAAGAAAAATGTATCGGGAACTATCTTAAAATTCAAAAGTCTGGTCAAAATGGATAGAAAATCTTATTCAAAATCCTAATTGAAGTATAATTTTATTCATTGCATTATTTTTAATGATATTTCTCATATTTATAAATTTAACATTTATTATAACTCTCTATTTTTGTTGGTTTTAAAATAAAATTAAGTTAATTTTTATAAAATTTATATTTAAATTTTTAAAGTCTACTTGTTTTGTAGACTTTTTGTTTTTAGATTTGCAACGGCTTATAAAGAAAGATGGAGGGAACTGACCCTGTGAAATCTTAACAACCTGCATCGTGCAAGGTGTTACATTCAGCCTTGAAAAAGGAAAGATGAGCAAAGTGTTAATCATGATTATTGATGCTGTTTGCTATCTTTTTTATAAAAGGCTAATATTTAATAAACAGCAAATAAAGTTAATTATGATTAATAAAAATTTAATGATTCCTAAGGTTTGGATTCCGCCAGTTGCTGCATTCTTTTTGGGAGTGGTCAATGTGAATGGGCAAGAAGCAAAAAAAGATACACTTCATGAGAAAGAGATTGATGAAGTAGTGGTAGTGGCTTATGGAAAAGCCAAGAAAACCAGTTATACAGGTTCGGTAGCAACGATTTCTAGTGAAAAAATTAATAACAGACCTGTTACCAACATCACAAAAGCATTGGAAGGGCAGGTTCCGGGACTTCAGGCGGTAAGCGCTTCAGGACAGCCGGGTTCTACAGCTTCTATCAGGATTCGTGGAATTGGTTCTATCAGCGCATCGAGTAATCCATTATTTGTGGTGGATGGAATTCCTTTTGACGGGAATATCAACTCGATCAGTCCCAATGACATCGAATCCATCAGTGTGCTGAAAGATGCCACGGCAAGTTCATTGTATGGTTCCAGAGGAGCAAACGGGGTGATTATCGTTACCACAAAATCCGGAAAAAGAGGTGAAGCGAGAGTAAACTTTAATATAAGCCAGGGTTTCTCAAGCAGAGCAGTGAAGGATTATGAGCAGGTAACCACCGACCAATACTTTCAGTTGTATTGGGAAGCCCTGAGAAACGGATACACATCAAGCCAGGTTTCTTCTCAACAGGCTGCACAAATGGCAACAGATAATTTGGTAAATGCTTTAGGAATCAATCCTTACGGAGCAAATTATGTAAAACCAGTAGGAACTGACGGGAAACTTTTGCCGGGTGCAACAGCTTTATGGAATGACAACTGGAAAGATATTTTGCAAAGAACGGCTTCCAGAAATCAGGTTGATCTGGATTTCAGCGGAGGAAATGAGAAGAGCAATTATTTTTTCTCTTTAGGATATTTGGATGATAAAGGAATTGCCATTGAGTCTGGTTTCAGAAAATACAGTACAAGATTAAAGATCAATTCTGAAGTCAAAAAATGGCTGAATGTAGGAGCAAATTTAGCGTACACAAACAGTCTTCAGGAAGCTCCACCTTCATCAGATTCGAGAACGGATAATGTGATCAATGCGGCGAGAGTTATACCATCTTTTTATCCTTACTACGAAAGAAATGCAGATGGTAGCTATAAATTGGACTCCAGCGGAAATTATATTTATGATTTCGGAAAATACAGGCCTACAAGTGCATTACAAAATGAAAATGCTGCAGCAACATTACCTTTGGATAAAAATGAGAACAGAGAAGATAACTTCTCAGGGAAAGGTTTTGCAGAATTCACTTTCCTGCCTGAATTGAAATTTAAATCCAGCTTTTCGGTTGATCTGGTTAATTATAATGGCCATTATTATACCAATCCGTTATTAGGAGAGGGAACTGAAATCGGGGGGTCTGTTACAAAAACCAATTCGAGAACGCTGTCTTACACAACAAGTAATATTTTAACCTACGATAAAAAATTCGGACAGCATCACATCAATATTTTGGGTGGTCAGGAATTTTACCATTACGAATATCAGACGATTTCAGGAAGCCGAAGCCAGTTTTCATTGCCGTATTATTATGAACCTGATGCTGCAGCTTTGCTGGGAAGCTTCTCAGGAAATAGTGACAAATTAGGACTGTTAAGTTTCTTAGGGAAAGCCGAATATGATTTTAAAAATAAATATTTTGTTTCGGGATCGGTAAGAGCAGACGGCTCTTCAAGATTCTCTCCGGAAAACAGATGGGGGACATTCTGGTCTGTAGGAGGATCATGGAAGGCGTCGAATGAAGATTTTATTAAAAATTTAAATGTCTTTAATCAACTGACACTTCGTGCAAGCTACGGAGGGCAGGGAAATGATAAGCTGAGTACTTATTATGCTTACCAGAGTTTATATGCTTTTTACAATAATTTAGGAGAGGGCGGAACGGTAGCAAGCAAGCTGCCAACTCCGGATCTGAAATGGGAAACCAACCTGAATTTGAATGCAGGTATTGAATTTTCTGTTCTGAATAACAGAATTAAAGGTAATGTAGAATATTTCCAGAGAAAAAGTAAAGATCTTCTGTTTGGAATGCCTTTGGCGCCGTCATTAGGTTTTAGTGAGTATCAGGCGAATATTGGAGAGCTGAAAAATACAGGTTTTGAATTTTCATTATTCACAACACCCATTAAAACAAAGGATTTTGAGTGGAATGTGGATGTGAATTTAAGCACTCTTAAAAATGAAATCACAAAACTTCCTAAAGGTTCTATTGTAAGCGGGACAAAACTATTGCAGGTAGGTGGCTCTGTTTATGATTTCTTCATTCCTGAATGGGCAGGAGTAGATCCGAATAATGGAAAGCCGCTTTGGAAAACCATTACAACAGATGCCAGCGGAAATACGGTAGAAGGAACCACTTCAGAATATGCAAAAGCTACAAAAACGCTGCAGGGTTCGTCTCTTCCGAAAATAATGGGAGGGATTACCACGAGTCTGGGGTACAAAAACTTTGATTTTTCAACCTTAGTATCATTTGCTATCGGAGGAAAAATTTTAGACACGGATTATACGATGCTGATGCATAATGGAAGTTCGGCAGGTAGAGCCTGGAGTGCAGAAATACTGAATAGATGGACGCCCGAAAACCGTTACACCGATGTCCCGGCTTTAAGTACAACAACGAATAACTGGACTTCAACATCTTCAAGATTCTTATACTCGGGGACGTATGCTAGAGTGAAAAATGTGAGCTTAGGCTATACACTTCCATCGGATTATTTTGAAAAAATAGGTTTGAAGAAATTCAGAGTTTATGTTCAGGCAGAAAACCTTTTAACATTCTATAAACATAAAGGAATGGATCCTGAACAGACCTTAGACGGAACAACCTATTACAGATATCCAGCAATGAGGACGATCACTTTTGGTGTACAGGCGACTCTTTAACATTTAAAATGAAAAACAATGAAAAAATTAAAATATATATCTTTTGCATTAATCTCAGCATGGTCTTTAATCAGTTGTGAAAGTGATCTCGAAACCGCTCCGACCAATCAGGCTAATGAAGAGGAAGTTTTCAAAACAGCAGAAAGTGCGGAAACGGTAATCAATGGAACCTGGGCGAAATTTAATGACGATGGGACAACTTACGCGAATATCGGGTACTCCACAGTGTTGAGAACAAGTGATGCTATGGGAAGTGATGTGGCGGTTTTAACCAATAAATATGGATTTCCCGGAGCGTATGCTTTTACAGATTTGGTGAATAACACGGGAAGCAGGCCACTTTTTATCTGGAGTCTGCTGTATTCTACCATCAATAATATGAACAATGTTCTTGCAAGAATCGATGGAGTAGAGGGGAGCCAGGAGAAAAAAAATCAGGTGAAAGGTCAGGCTAAAGCATTGCGAGCATTTTGTTATTTAAATCTGGCGAGTTTTTATCAATTCAGTTATTTGAAAGATAAAACGGCGTTAACGGTTCCAATTTACACAGAACCGACAACAACAGGTTCAGTAGGAAAGAAAAAAGCGAGCCTTGAAGAGATCTATACTTTAATTAAAAGTGATTTGACGGATGCCGATCAGTTGCTTCAAAATTATTCAAGAAACAACAAGGATAAAATTGATAGATCAGTTGTCAATGGCTTATTGGCAAGAGCTTATTTGAATACCGGAGACTGGACGAAAGCTGCAGCTTCTGCAAAAATAGCGAGAAATGGATATGCTTTGATGACGGCGGAAAAATATAAAGATGGGTTCAATGATATCAGTAATGGAGAATGGATCTGGGGACACGGTCAGACACAGGAACAGTCAGGTGAAAGCTATGCTTTTCACTTTTTAGATGTGTCGTCTTCGGGAAGTTATTATTATAGCTTTATGGCGGATCCTTATTTTAAAGATCTGTTTGATACCAATGATATCCGTTATTCACTGTTTTCATGGGATGGAAATCCAGGAAGAGAAGGATTGCTGCGATATGCGAAGTTTAAATTTAAAGCCAATTTAATTGCGGATATCGTTTACATGAGAGCTGCTGAAATGTATTTAATTGAGGCCGAAGCTGAAGCGAGAAACGGAAATGTTACAAATGCTGTAACCGTTTTAAATCAATTGAAATCAGCAAGAAACGCCAATCAATATTCTGGTTCTTTAGCACAAAACGAGGTGATCAAAGAAGTATTGATTGAAAGACGAAAAGAGTTGTTTGGTGAAGGATTCTCATTATCAGACATTATAAGAACGCAGGGAACTGTAGTGAGAAAACCGTTTACCAATTCTAGCGGACAGGCGATTCAGGTACAGATCACGACTCCGGCTGGTGTTGTAAAAACCGTTAACGGAAGAGGACATACGATTTTTGCATTCCCTGATCAGTCTCCGTTTGTAGCCGACAGCAAATATTATTTATTCTCTATTCCGCAGAAAGAGATTGAGAATAATCCGAATTTATAGTTTTAGTTTTTTAAATTTTTAAAAGAAAGTCACTGCTTTATGGAGTGGCTTTTTTATTGTATGTCTAAATATTGAGAATGAGATTGTAGAATGTAGGCTTAGTTTGTATTTGCAATAGTATTGCAACAATCTTAGAAATATTTTTGTAGACTTGAATGATTTTTGATAGATGCAAACAGAAGCAGCCAATGATGAAAACATTGAAAAAACAGCTAACTTTGAGAAGAACCTTAAATCCTGAAGAATGAAAACACACATCGAAGATAAATTGATTAACAAAAATACCAAACCTACAAGTATGAGGATTTTGGTATACGATTTTCTAAGTTCTCAGGAAGCTGCCTTATCATTGTCTGAAATCGAAAGCCACTTCGATCATGCGGACCGGACTACCATTTACAGGACATTAAAAACTTTTGAAGAAAAAGGAATTGTTCATAGTATTCAGGAGAATACAACAACAAAATATAAGCTTTGCCATGACGGATGTGACGAAACTACACATAAAGATTGGCATCTGCATTTCTACTGCAAAATCTGTAAACAGATCACCTGTAAAGAAGATATCTCGTTTCCGGAAAATATTCAGACGAATTTCAGAATAGATGAAATAAGACTTTTTGCGAAAGGAATTTGTGAAACTTGTCTCGAAAGTTTGCAATAGCATTGCATTCAGTTTGCTCCTAATTTTGATTAAAATTTTTAAGTTATGGAAGAATGCTGTAGCACAAAACCAAAAAAAGAACATAATCACAATCATGAAGGTCATGATCATGGTCATTCTCATGATACGGGAGACCAATCAGTATTTCAGATGTTTCTGCCGGCGATAATCTCCTTTGTTTTATTATTAGTAGGTATTGCTTTAGACAATTATATAAAACAGGATTGGTTTGTTGGCTGGATTCGTTTAGTATGGTATTTAGTTGCTTACATTCCTGTTGGATTGCCTGTTTTAAAAGAAGCCTATGAAAGCATCACAAAAGGCGATGTTTTTTCTGAATTTTTCTTAATGGGAATCGCAACAGTAGGAGCTTTTGCCATTGGTGAATATCCCGAAGGTGTTGCAGTAATGCTCTTCTATTCGGTAGGTGAAGTTTTCCAGGCAATGGCAGTAACGAGAGCAAAAAGCAATATCAAATCCTTGCTCGATCAGCGCCCTGATGAAGTAACCGTTTTAAAAGATGGTAAACCTGAAACTGTAAAAGCCGAAAACGTAAATATTGGTGAAATAATTCAGTTAAAATCGGGGGAGAAACTGGGATTGGATGGAGAGCTGTTATCTGAAACAGCTTCATTTAATACGGCTTCATTAACGGGTGAAAGTAAACCGGATACCAAAACCAAAGGAGAAACTGTTCTAGCGGGAATGATTAATTTAAATACAGTCAGCCTGGTGAAAGTTACCACGGCTTACAAAGACAGTAAGTTGAGCAAGATTTTGGAATTGGTTCAGAATGCAACGGCTCAGAAAGCTCCAACAGAATTATTCATCAGAAAATTTGCGAAAATTTATACACCGATTGTTGTTTTTCTCGCTATCGGGATTACGCTATTGCCGTACTTTTTTGTTGAAGACTATCAATTCAAAACCTGGCTATACAGAGCATTGATATTCCTGGTGATTTCCTGTCCCTGTGCATTGGTGATTTCCATTCCATTAGGGTATTTCGGAGGAATAGGAGCGGGAAGTCGTAATGGAATCTTATTCAAAGGAAGTAACTTCTTGGACGTTCTGGCGAATGTTCAGAATGTAGTGATGGACAAAACCGGTACGATGACGGAAGGCGTTTTCAAAGTCCAGGAAGTTGATTTTAATAATGAATTTAATAAAGATGAAATTTTAAAATTCGTCAATGCTTTAGAAAGTAAAAGTTCGCATCCCGTTGCCACCGCAATCCATGAGTATGTCGGAGAAATTGATCACTCCATTTCATTGGAAAATGTGGAAGAAATTGCAGGACATGGATTAAAAGCAATCATAAGCGGAAAGGAATTACTTGTAGGTAATTTCAAGTTGATGGATAAGTTCGGAATCAGTTACCATGTCAAACCTGAAAATATTGTCTATACTTTAATTGCTGTAGCCTATGATAAAAAGTTTGTCGGTTATTTAACAATTGCAGATACTATTAAAGTTGACGCACAATTAACCATCGATAAATTAAAATCATTAAACGTAACAACGACAATGCTGAGCGGAGATAAACCGTCTGTTGTGAAGTATGTTGCCGATACTTTAGGAATTCAGAATGCTTACGGAGACCTGCTTCCTGAAGACAAGGTGAATAAAGTAAAAGAAATCAAAGCAAAAAATCAGACCGTAGCCTTTGTAGGAGATGGAGTAAATGATGCACCTGTTGTTGCTTTAAGCGATGTAGGAATTGCCATGGGCGGATTGGGAAGCGATGCGACGATTGAAACCGCAGATGTCGTAATTCAGGATGACAGACCCAGTAAAATTCCAATGGCAATCAATATAGGAAAGCAAACTAAAAAAATAGTTTGGCAGAATATTATCTTGGCGTTTGCAGTTAAAGCAATTGTTCTTGCGTTGGGAGCAGGAGGATTGGCAACGATGTGGGAAGCGGTTTTTGCAGATGTTGGAGTTGCATTGTTGGCTATTTTAAATGCGGTAAGAATTCAGCGGATGAAATTTTAAATTAATCAATCTTCAGTAAATTAAAAATAATTTAAAGACTTGTGTAATCTGTGGGAAAAGGATCCTAAAATTTATCCCCCGCAGATCACACAGATGTCACAGATGATTGCACATGTTTTTTTATTAGGATTAGAATATAAGAATCTGCGTAATCAGCCCAATTTACGGGGAGATAAAATTTAAATACATTTTTAGCATCCATTTAAATCAATCTCCTGCAGACTCCATGAATTTCACAGATGAAAATAAATAGGTCTATGTAATCTGAGCGATCTGTGGGAAAAGCATCCTAAAATTTATCTGCCACAGATCACACAGATGTCACAGATGATTGCACTTGCTTTTTATTACAATTAGAATATAAAAATCTGCGTAATCAGCCCAATTTGCGGGAGATAAAATTTAAATACATTTAGCATCCGTTTAAATCAATCTCCTGCAGACTCCATGAATTTCACAGATGAAAATAAATAGGTCTATGTAATCTGAGCGATCTGTGGGAAAAGGATCCTAAAATTTATCCCTCGCAGATCACACAGATGTCACAGATGATTGCACATGTTTTTTTATTAGGATTAGAATATAAGAATCTGCGTAATCAGCCCAATTTACGGGGAGATAAAATTTAAATACATTTTTAGCATCCGTTTAAATCAATCTCCCGCAGACTCCGTGAATTTCACAGATGAAAATAAATAGGTCTGTGTAATCTGAGCGATCTGTGGGAAATGAAATAAGAATGACTTTCATCATAAATCAACCGTAAAAACAAATTTCAGTAGTATATTTGTAGAAGAGAATTGATTGTTGAAGTTTTTCATTTCCATATTTATTATTTTCACGATTGCGATACGTCCTGTGTTGCCTTTGGTTAATTATGCGGTTAATTATGATTACATCGTGAAAAACCTTTGTGAAAAAAGAAATATTCCCCAGTCTACCTGTAAAGGAAAATGTTATGTTGAAAAAGAATTGGCAAAGACAGAAAAACAGTCTAATAATAACCAGAATATAAAAATTACCGGCTTAGATGTTTTTCTTTCTCAAGACATTCTTTCCTTTTCAGGTAAAAATCAATTTGATATTCCTATAAAAAATCCATCTTCGGATTATAACAAATCTCACACTTCAGAATATTTCGCAAGCATATTCCATCCTCCCTTGTCTTAGATTTTTTTAAACTAAATTTTTAGTTAGCTTAAATCATTGATCTTATCAAGTTTCAAGAAGTTAAGAATGTCTTTACGTAAAATAGAATGCTTAAAGAATCATGTACTTGTCTTCTTCAAAATTCATTCAGCTCATATTAATTTTAGTTTAAAAGTCAATTATTTTATTCAATACCACTATTAATTTCAATTTAATTTAAAATGAAATCAAAAATTATTTTGACGGCATTATTGTCCGTTTCATTAATGGCATGTGCTCAGGAAACCCCTAAAGTAAAGCATAAAAAAGCCAATACCGCTGCGAAATCAAATGTAAAAAAGATCAAATTTGCCAACGCAGTAGATCCTATTTGTCATATGCCGACGGAGCCTGATATGAAAGATACGGCAGTATATAAAAATAAAACGTACGGTTTTTGCAGTTCACTATGCAAAGACGAATTCAAAAAAAATCCTGAAAAGTATGCCCAAAAATAAAAACCCAAACAATACAAAAAGCAAAGTGATCATTCCGATTGCGGTTTTTGCGTTGCTTTTTCTGGGAATCGGTGTAGGAATGGGCTACTTTAAAAAGAACCTTTATACGGTAATGAAGGTTCCTGATTTCCAATTAACGGACCAGGATAATAAAAAAATAACCAACAAAGATATGCTTGGAAAAGTGTATTTGGTAGAATTTTTTTTCAGCAGATGTACTACAATCTGTCCGGTAATGAATACTAACATGAGAGCAATTGAGGACGAGATCAACAACCCAGATTTCGGAATTATTTCAATAAGCATTGATCCCGAAAATGATACCCCTCAATCACTGAAAGAACATGCTCAAAGAATTGGCGTAAAGTCTCCGAACTGGCATTTTTTAACGGGTAATAGAGATTATATAGGAAAATTGGCAGATCAGTTCAATATTTACGTTGGGGACAAAGAAGATGAAAGCGAAAGTCTCAATCACAGCGGAATGATTGCTCTTGTAGATAAAGAAGGGAATATCCGCTGCAGGTACAATAAAGACAATATGCCGATCCTTTATTATTCTGGGCTAAACTATGAAGATCCGGAAGGAAAAACGGCAAAACTGATGGGGAAATATCATCCTGACCGGGAGATATTAATTGAAGACATTAAGAAATTATTAAAATAATTATTGTTTAACCACTAAAAAACAAAACATTATGAAAATTTTAAAAATTGCTGCCTTAAGCGCAGTTTTCGCGGCGCAGTTTGCATTAGCCCAGTTCAAACAGACGCCTTTGCCGTATGCTTACAATGCACTGGAGGGTAATATTGATGCACAGACTATGGAAATTCATTATTCAAAACATGCAGCAGCCTATGTTGCGAATCTGAATAAAGCCATTGCAGGAACGCCACAGGAGAAACAAACCTTATTTCAGATTTTATCGAATGTATCAAAATTGCCAGCTGCAGTGAGAAATAATGCAGGAGGTCATTACAACCACGAATTGTTCTGGACGGTTTTAACGCCTGAAAAAAATACACAGCCATCTTCAAAACTGGCAAAAGCGATTAATGATGCTTTCGGAAGTATGGATGCCTTCAAGGAAAAGATGAGTAAAGCGGGAGCAGACCGTTTCGGTTCAGGATGGGCTTGGTTATCGGTGGATAAAAACGGGAAATTATTCGTGTCCTCGACACCTAATCAGGACAATCCCCTAATGGATGTTGTGGAAGAAAAAGGAACTCCTATTTTCGGTATTGATGTTTGGGAGCATGCTTATTATCTGAAATATCAGAATAAGAGAGCTGATTATTTAGCTGCGATCTGGAACGTAACCAACTGGAAGGAAATCAGCAGAAGATACGAAGAAGCGATCAGCAAAAAATAATGATTGAATGAACTTAGTTTGCAGCATATTTCTCACTTTGTTTGTGGTATTCAGGCCTCTGGTTCCACTGGTGGAATATGCTGTGAATTTTGAGTATATCTCCGAAGTGTTGTGTATCAATAAGAGCAATCCGGAGCTTCATTGTAACGGAAAATGTTACCTGAGCAAGGAAATAGCCAAAACAAATGATACCGATTCTTCCCCTTTAAATAAAACAAAGAATTCAGGCCAAAAACTACTGGATATCTACGTTCTCCCTGAAATTACTGAAATTACAGCAGCAGAAAAAAAAATCTTTTCAAATTCTAATTTCCTTTATAAAACAGCGTACTCTTTCCTGTTTTTAAAACATATTTTCAGACCACCCGTTTTTTAAGTTATTTTTCAAATCTTGTTTTACTGCAAGAGTTTCCATATTTATTTTTTTTAAAATTAAACGTGTAGTTGTCATTCCATAGAATCTCGGCAAATATTTCATGTTGTAATTTTAAATAACTCCCCTTAGATTTCTACGAAATGACAAAGAGGTGCTTATTCTGTGTCAACTTTTGCAGTTTAAAAAATGAATGTTCTACCGTTCAATCAATAATCAATTAAAAATTTCAACTTAAAAAATCAACAATGAAAATTTATAAATTTTTGTCATTATCTTTTATTGCCTTTACTTTTTTTACTTTTATCTCCTGTCGTAGCAACGATGAAGATGATTCATCAGCAGAAGCAAAGGGAAACCTTCAGCTCAAATTTGAGAACGGTTTTACGAATCTGGGCGATATTGTTTTGAATCAGACCACACAAACATCTTCACAGGGACAGAAGCATCAGTTCTCCAACATAAAATATGTGATCAGTAACATCAGTCTGATTGATGAAAACGGAAATGAATTTAAATATCACGAGAATAATCCTGATAAAGGTGCTTTCATCATCGACCAGGCCGATGCAATTGCAGGCATTGTCTATGTTAATCTCAATGAAATCCCGAAGAACAATTATAAAAAAATAAAATTAGGTTTGGGAATCAGTCAGAATGCCTATCTGTTGGGACAGGACGGGCAAGCGGAATTCTGGAATAAGGCCAAACAAAAAGGAATGTCTTGGTCCTGGGCGGCAGGTTATGTTTTTGTAAAGCTCGAGGGGAAATACGGGATCAATTCTCCCGACACAGAGTTCATGAATCATACCGGAAATATGGGGAATGTAACGGCCAATGGTACTCCGGATCTTTACCGGGAGATTACTTTGAATCTTCCGACAACAGCAAGAGTGACAAATCAAATTACACCTTCTATTCATATTCTGGCAGATTTTAATCAGTATTTAAGTGGAGAAACGCCGTTGTTTTTAAATTCTACCAATGATATGATGATGGGCTCAAGCCAACATTTGGTAAATGTAACGGATAACCTGACGAAAATGTTTAAAGTAGACCATGTTCACAATGATTAAGATATTTCAAACCGGGTTATTATCCTTATTTTTTTTAAGTTTTGTATCATGTTCTGATGAGGTGATAGAACCGTTGGAAAAAGATGAGGTTTACAGTCTTTCATTCCCGTCATACTTTCCGGAAATGACTTTTGATACCTCCGGAAATCCGGTCACAAAAAACGGCATGAAGTTGGGACGAAAATTATTTTATGAAGGAAGACTTTCGCGCAACAATACCATTTCATGCGGGTTCTGTCATATCCAGGAAAATGCGTTTACCCATCACGGTCATACTGTAAGTCATGGAGTGGACGACAGAATCGGAATCCGGAATGCACCACCCATTCAGAATATGGCTTTTCTAAAGCGATATATGTGGGACGGAGTGGTCCATAATCTGGATGAACAGCCGATTATTCCCATTGCCAATGAAGACGAAATGGATAGCTCGATGCCTGAAGTAGTTTCGAAGTTAAGTTCAGATGCTAAGTACAAGAAACTGTTCAAAGCAGCTTATGGAGATGAGAATATTACAGGAGAAAGAGTACTGAAAGCATTATCCCAGTTTATGGTAACCTTGATTTCCGCGGATTCTAAATATGACAGGGTAAAGCAAGGAAAAGAAAATTTTTCTTCAGAAGAAACACAAGGCATGAGCTTATTTCAGCAAAAATGCGCGTCTTGTCATAGCGGAGCATTATTTACGGATGAAAGTTTCAGGAATACAGGAATGTATTACAATGTGCAGTTTAAAGATGCAGGAAGATATCGGGTGACACTTGATCAAAACGACTGGATGAAATTTCGGGTGCCAAGTTTGCGAAATGTAGAATATACAGCGCCTTATATGCACGATGGAAGATTTTACACATTGGAAGCGGTACTTAATTTCTATTCAGATAACGTAGAAAACAGTCCGAATCTTGATCCGCAACTGAAGCAAAACGGACATCTAGGAATTGCGATGAAACCTCAGGAAAAACAACTGATTATTGCTTTTCTGAAAACACTTTCCGATAAAAATTTTATCACGAATCCAAAATTTGCAGAATAAAATGAAGAAGATTTTTTTAATCATAGGTCTGATTTTGTTGAATGGATTTCAGGCTAAAACAATCCATGATAGCCTTTTTATTCCCAAGTATTTTAATTCGGTTGTTTTAGATGATTGTGATGCTTGCGGATGTGCCGCAGGAAACGGCTCTTCCGGTTTTGAATCTTTACTGAATCCTCAGTTTATCGGGATTAAATATTTTGCCCAGCATTATAAAGCGAGGGAAAACCTATTTGTAAAGGACTTAATTCAGGATCAGTATTTTAATACTATACAGCTTTGGGGTAAAATTCCTTTGACGAAAAAACTAAGTGTGTATGCAAGTTTACCATTTCATTTCCATGAAAAGAAAACTATGCAGGGAGATATCAATATCAATGGAATCGGAGATTTGAACCTGATGGGAATTTATCAGTTTTTGAATTCAAAAGATAATATCCATCAGCTGAATGGAGGATTTGGATTGAAACTTCCGCTGGGGAAATTTGATGAAAAGGGTATTACAGGTGTCAATCCAAGCTTTCAGTTAGGAACAGGAAGCTGGGATTATCAGATGGTGCTGAACTATAAATTTCAGAAAAATAAAGTCGCTGTTTTGTTGAATACGGATTACACGGTAAAAACTGAAAATAAAAAATATTACCGCTTCGGAAGCCAGTGGAATTATGCGGCAACAGGCTTTTATCAGCTTTTAGGGAACGATACAATGATCTTCTCCGGAAAAGTAGGTCTACAGGGTGAAGTGTATGGCTGTAATAAGCAGTTTGATGAGGTTTTGCCCAATACAGCGGGAAGTGCCCTGTATGGGAAATTGGGGTTTGAGGCATCCTATAAAAAATTCAGTCTGGGAAGTGAGCTGATGCTTCCTGCCTATTCACATTTGGCGGGAGGTGATATTGAAGCTAAATCCCGTTTCAGTATTTTCCTGAATTTCGGGATTTAACTGAAATATTTTAAAAGAAACACTTGTTGTTAACCTCCACCGAAAAAGGTGGAGGTTTTTTTATTTTTTTAGATTAGGCAGAAATGCGGTGATGATTCCCATTAATGGTAAAAATGCGCAGATTTTAAATACATATTCAATACTGGTATCGTCTGCAACTGCTCCCAATACAGCCGAACCGATTCCGCCCATTCCAAACATAAATCCAAAGAACAATCCTGCAACCAGTCCTATTTTATTAGGCAAAAGATCCGTCGCAAATACCAAGATTGCAGAAAATGCAGAAGCAATAATTAATCCGATGATAACGGCAAAAGCGATGGTCCAGAATAAGGAAAGATAAGGCAGGCAAAGCGTAAACGGAGCCGCTCCCAAAATTGATATCCAAATAATTTTCTTTCTTCCGTATTTATCTCCTAATTTTCCTCCTAAAATAGTGCCTACAGCAACTGCTGCGAGAAACATGAATAAATACAACTGAGAGTCCTTTACAGAAATATGAAATTTATCAATCAGGAAGAATGTAAAATAATTGGTCATCGACGCCAGATAAATGTATTTAGAAAATACCAGCGCTAATAAGATGGTAATTGAAAAAATAATTTTTTTACGGGAAAGATTGATATGGATAATATCGTTTGGATGCTTGGATGACTTTTTAAAACTCAATCTTTCTGCATACCAGTTTCCGATTCTCCATAGAACAATGATTCCGATAAACGCTGCAATAGCAAAAAGACCTACATAGCCTTTACCTAACGGAAGGATAATCAATGCAACCAATAGAGGCCCAATAGCACTCCCCGAATTTCCGCCAACCTGAAAGATAGATTGTGCCAAACCTTTCTGTCCTCCGGAAGCTAATTGAGCTACTCTTGAAGCTTCAGGGTGAAAAACGGATGATCCCATTCCGATTAACCCGACCGCGATCAGGATCACATAATACTGATGAGCTGCTGCCAACAATAATAAACCTGCCATTGATAATCCCATTCCGATAGCCAGAGATCTTGGATTAGGCTTTTTATCGGTATAAATTCCGACGAACGGTTGTAAAATGGAAGCTGTAAGTTGAAATACCAGTGTGATGATTCCAATCTGGGCAAAAGATAAATTAAATTCACCTTTCACGATGGGATAGAGTGAAGGAATGGTAGATTGGATCAGATCATTTAAAAAATGAGAGAAACTGATCATAAATAAAATCGGATAGACAATTTTGTTGGGGTCGATGTTTTTTGTTGTGATATTTTCCATAATAATTTTAATTCATCTGGTCATCTGATGAATTTTGTTAAAAGTTTAATTTTTAATAAATCCGATCAACGATTTGTTGAGCAATAAATGCTGCTTCCTCTGCATTTTGAGTTTCTATAGCTAAATAAAGACGTTCATGAATAGCTTGGGAAATAATAAAAGAGGATGTGTCATTATGCCTAATTTCAAAAGATCTTAAAATATGGGAACTTGTTATTTTATAAATTTCCTTTAAAAGACTGTTTCCACAGGCTTCAGCAATTGCAATGTGGAAATTGGTATCTGCCTGATAACATTCCAGTGCTTTTTTTTCTTCTGCCAATGCATTTCTTTGATTCAGATAGAATTTGATTTTTTCCAACTGTTCTTCATCACGATATAATGCTGCCTTGGCTGCAATTTTAGCATCCAGTAAAGAGCGTACCTCCTGTACATCTTCAATCTGCGCCTTATCCATCTGAGATTCCAAGGATTCATGAATGGTATTGGAAATGACAAAAGTTCCCACTCCCTGCTGTACATCCAATACTCCTTTAATCGAAAGTATTTTGATGGCTTCTCGAATGCTTGATCTTCCCACTCCGTAGATTTTCATAAGTTCAGGCTCGGTAGGCAGTTTCTCACCAACAGCATACTCATTGCTGACGATTCCTTCAATCAATCGGTCTGCTACTTCCTGGGCTAATGTTTTTCTTTGGATCTGCATATTTTACACATCATATCATCTGATGAATTACAAAGATATACATTTAAATTTACTTTATCAGAAATAAAATGATATTATTTTCAATAATTAAAAAGATAAAATTGGTAAATAAAAAAGAGATTCAAAAATGAATCTCTTTTAAGTAGCCCGTAGGGGAATCGAACCCCTCTTACCAGAATGAAAATCTGAGGTCCTAACCGATAGACGAACGGGCCATCTAGTTTCTGCAAATGCAGGGTTAGCTTTTTGTTTTTATAAGTTGCAACTCTTATTTAATTACCAGGTTAGAGTAGTAATTAAATTTTGTAGCCCGTAGGGGAATCGAACCCCTCTTACCAGAATGAAAATCTGAGGTCCTAACCGATAGACGAACGGGCCAACTATACTTATTAAGCTAGTTTATTAACGTGCTTAGTTAATTTGCTTTTCAAGTTAGCTGCTTTGTTTTTGTGGATAATGTTTTTCTTAGCTAATTTATCCAACAAAGAGATAACCTTTGGCAATTGTTCTGCAGCAGCAGCTTTGTCCTCTTCATTTCTCAATACTTTCATTGCTGTTCTAGCAGTCTTGTGGTAGTATCTGTTACGAAGTTTTCTTGCTTCGTTCTGTCTAATTCTCTTTAATGCTGATTTATGATTTGCCATATCGTTCAAATGTGAGTGCAAAAGTATAAACTTTTTTTTTATCTACCAAATTTATTTTTTAAAAATTTTAAAAATTTTGGTTTTTTTAATTTATCCTCTCGCGAGTTAATATTATCTTTTATTTGTAGCCTATAGGGGAATCGAACCCCTGTTGCAAGAATGAAAATCTTGAGTCCTAACCACTAGACGAATAGGCCAAATTTTGAGGTTGCAAAAGTATAAATAAACTTTTAAACTTCAAAATTATTTTTTGACCTATTTGTAAACTTTCTGAATAACAGTATTTTTAATTCCCTTCTTCTCAAGATCTTTTTGGAGGTCTATTGCTCCTTCTAAAGAATCTGCCTTTCCATAGGTGTAGTAGAAGGTTCCATTCGTTTTGGTTCTGTCTACATCTTTAAGGGACTGAAGAATGAAAGAGTTGCTGCTCAGTTTATCCGGACCTGCATATAATTCAATTGTATAATACCCGGTACTCAATTTCTGGTTAGGCATAAACCCGACTGCATATGCGTTTTTAAATCCTGCATCTTTTGCGGTTCTAAGATTGATATCTCTTGTTGAGGCCATATTCGTAACACTGTAGTAATATTTGTAGACTCCTCCTTCTTTTATGGTCAGAATATAATTAAGTCCTTTTAAAGCAGGGTCTCCGTCATTATATTTTACAGATGAGGTGATTAGAAGTATTCTGAAATCGTTTTTCAAAGCAACTTCGGCAGGTTTTTCCGGCTCAGGTTTTTTCACAATGGTACCTGAAGAAGTTTTTCGGTCTACCGCCTTTTTATAATCAATAATAGCTTTATAAATATTTTCAGCAGTCTCTTGTCGTCCTTGTTCGGAATTTAGAAAGGCTGCATCATCATAATTGTTGACAAAACCGGTTTCAATTAAAATAGAAGGCATGGCGCTTCTTCTTAAGATGTGGAGGTTTTCCTGTTTTACTCCACGGGAAAATCTTCCCGTTTTAGCAAAATTATCTTCCACAAAGGTTCCTAAAATAAGACTGTTTTCAAGATATTTGCTCTGCTGTAATTTTAAGGCAATCAATGATTCTGGTGAAGAGGGATCATAAGAGGAGAATGTTTCTTTATCTTTTTCATCAAGGTAAATCACATTATTTTCCTGTTTTGCTACCTCCAGGTTTTCTCTGTTTTGGGCAGGTCCCTGTACAAAGGTTTCGGTCCCTCTTGCGGTAGCTGTTTTACTCGGAGAAGAGTTGACGTGTACGGAAATAAATAAATCCGCTTTACTTCTGTTGGCGATATTGGTTCTGTCCGTTAAAGAAGGATATTCGTCAATCTTACGGGTGTATATGACTTTAAAGTCTTTATTTTTTTCGAGCATGGCTCCCAGTTTAAGAACGATGCCGAGTGTAACGTCTTTTTCTTGTACAAGCCCTATATCAGAGTAGTTTCTGTTGGCTCCTATATCTCCTCCGCCATGACCTGCGTCTAAGACTACGGTGAATTTTTTTTGAGCAAAGGAAAAGTTGAAAAGGAGTATCGCAAGAAATGATAAAATTATTTTAAAATTTTGTTTGTACATCTTACAGTTTTAAAAATTATATTAATTTTGGACCTTAATTATATAACATAAAATTGGCCAAAACCGTCTCCAAAAATATATTACAAATTTTAATTATCCTAATTTTTAACAATTTTTTAGCACAGAAAACGCCTGAAAAATTGCCTAAAAGTGCGGTTAATGATACTATTATCCAAAAGGATACCATTGCTGTAAAAAAAGAATCTTTAGAAGATGTTCTGAGAACAAAAGCTGATGAAGAGCGAAATGATGTTCAGAAGAAAATGACGTATCTGTTGAAAAATGCCCAGGTGAAATACCAGGATATGCAGATAGATGCTGATTATATCTCGATAGATCACGACAGAAGCTTGATTTATGCAAGAGGAAAACAGGATGCTTCCGGAAAGATTATAGAAAATGTAATCACCAATCAGGGGGGTAAAAAGTATGAGACAACAGAATTCAGCTATAATACCAAAACCAGGCAGGCTATTGCGTATAATGCACGAACGGAAGAAAGTGAAGGGGTTATCATAGCACAGAAAACAAAGAAATACAGTGATACTGTATTTGCAATGAAGAACGGTGATTACACTACGGATACTTATTTTATTCAAAAGAAAGATACTTTGCCCGATTATAAAATGAGGGCTTCCAATATTAAATTAATTAAGACAAAAAACAATTCCCAGATTGTAACAGGCCCCATCAGGATGTATATTGAGGAGATTCCGACTCCACTCATCATGCCTTTTGCAATCCTTCCTTTTTCCTCTAAAAGAGCTGCCGGAATTCTAATTCCAAGTTTTGGAGAGCGACAGGATGTAGGATTCTTTTTAAATGGGATCGGGTATTATCAGCCTATTGGTGAACATTTTGACCTCAAAGTTCTAGCAGATATTTATACAAAAGGAAGCTGGAACTTACGTCCCGAAATGCATTATTTAAAAAAATACAGATATTCTGGTAGCTTTTCGGCGGACATAGGAAAGACTATTAGAGGAATAAAAGGACTTGAAAATTATACCGAAACAGGAACTTATAGGATTGCATGGACTCATACACAGGATACAAAAGCTAATCCGTTTTTAACATTCTCTGCTTCTGTTAATGCAACCAGCCAGACATTCTATAATAATACGGTAAACAATAGTTATATTTTGGATCAGAGTGTGTTGCAGACACAACAGAACTCTACATTAACGCTTACCAAAAGGTTCCTAACATTGCCTATTACAATTACAGGAACTGCCTCTTACTCACAGAACTTCGCAACCGGGCTTTCAGATTTGAGACTTCCTCAGATGAATGTGGCAGTAAACCAATTTTATCTGTTCAAGTCAAAAACAGGAACAAGAAGCGGACTTCTTGAAAATATTACCGTGAATACAAGTTTGAATCTTAATAATTATGTTCAGACCAATAGCGGAGAATTGTTTAAAAAAGCAATGTGGGATAAAATGCAGACCGGAATAAAGAATAATATTACACTGGGAACAAATACTACAGTTGCAAAATATTTTACTTTTAGTTTAGGGGCGAATATTGACAATGCTTTAACCACTAAAACATTAACGAAGTATTATGATCCTGTTGAAATGGAAGTGGTAAATAAAATGAATAATAAAATTGCAGGATATTCCACTTTTTCTACCACTGCAAGTATTCAGACCACATTGTACGGTCAGGCAAACTTTAAAAAAGGATCGACTATTGAAGCCATCAGACACGTGGTGACACCAAGCATTGGGTTTACTTATTCCCCTGATTTTGGAGATACAAAATTCGGGTACTATAAAAATTATTATACGGCAAATGGGGCGCTTACACCTTATTCTATTTTTGAAAATAACGGAATTATAGGATCTCCAACTACAGGAATGGTAGGAGCGCTTAATTTTAATATTGGAAACAATATTGAAATGAAAGTAAAATCAAAAAGTGATTCCACCGGATTGAAAAAAGTAAAAATCTTTGAATCACTAAGCCTTGCCGGGAATTATAATTTTGCGGCAAAAGATCATCCTTGGTCTATAATGACAATCAACGGGCAATCGTCTTTTTTCAATAACAAGCTTACTGTAAATACAAGTTTATCATTAGACCCCTATAGAATTATATTTGAACCGGGAGCAGAAACCGGGATAAGAACCGAAGACTTTGGTCATTTTAGTTTACAGGGCTTTAATGTGCAGATGTCTTATCCTTTAAGCAGTGAAATTTTTGGTGAAAAAGTAGACTATCCTAAAAAATATCCTGCAAAAGGAGATATCCGAAATGAAGTTTATTATTTTGATGACGATAATTATGCTCATTTTGATCAGGCCTGGACACTGAATATCAGTACAAACTACCAATATTCAAAAGGTTTGTCCAGAACTCCTAACAGAATGGCTTCTCTGGGGCTGGATGGAAGCATTAAATTAACACCGTATTGGAATATTACCGGAAGTACGCATTATGATTTGGTGACGAAAGATTTGGCTTTAACGCGTATTGGTTTTTCAAGGGATCAGAGAAGTTTTACCATCAATTTTAACTGGGTTCCTTTTGGACGCTATAAGGTATACGACTTCTTTATCGGGATAAAAGCGAACATTTTAAGTGACGCATTGAAGTATAAAGACAGAAGCTTTACGCAGCCAAATGCACCTTTCTAAGATAGAAGTGATATTGGAGGAAAGAAATGGAATATAAATTTTATATTTGCATCCAAAATAAATTCTAATGAAAAAAATAATCAACACAGTTAATGCACCTGCAGCTATCGGACCTTATTCACAAGCTAATTTGGCAAACGGAGTTTTGTATATTTCCGGACAGATTCCTGTAGATCCTGCAACTGGTAAATTGGTGGAAGGAATTGAAAAAGAAACGCACCAGGTAATGAAAAACCTTGAAGCTATTCTTACAGAGGCTGGAATGACATTTAAAAACGTTGTAAAGGCAACAATCTTCCTTAAAAATATGGATGATTTTGCAGTAATGAATGATATTTATGCTTCTTATTTAGATGCTGATAGCTATCCTGCCCGTGAGACGGTTCAGGTTTCTTGTCTGCCAAAGAATGTTGATATCGAAATTTCTATGATTGCACATCAGGATTAAGCAGTAATTCATGAACTTTTTAAGAAATACATTGGCGGTTATTGTAGGGCTCGGTATTGCGGGGCTTATTATTACTCTTGGGATAAGAGTGTTTCCACAATGGGTTACTTTTGAAGCTTTTGCTCCGTTTGAGCATTGGCAAAGATTTCTTCAGAGCATGCAGAATGATAAAGCTTTCTTCGGATTCCTTTTGTTTATTTCCGGCTTAGGAACTACAGTAGGAGGAGTGGCAACGGCAATTATCGTTAAATATGCTAAAGTGGCTTATGCTATTCTTATTGGTTTCATCATGCTGTTTATAGCAATGTTGGATGTTATCATTTTTCCATATCATCCTACATTTTATAAGATCTCTATTTTCCTTACCTTTTTTCCATTTTCCTGGATCGGAGGAAAAATTGTTGAAGTGCTGTATGAACGTAGTAAGAAAAAAAGAATCGCTGAGAAAATGAATAAATCATAAATAATAAAAAACGCTGCAATCTGCAGCGTTTTTTGTATGAAGTTTAAGTTTAGCTTTTAATTAAGGCATTTTGAAACCTCTTGTGTAGATCTGCCCGTAAGCATCCACAAATTTCACCTGTACATTTCCTGAATATTTATCAAGGATTTTCTCAACATCTTTCTGTGAATTTACCGGTTTTCCGTTCACTTCGATTACAATATAATTGTCTACAATTCCGATTTTGGCAATTTCGCCTCCTTCTGTTACATTGGTCGCGATAACTCCGCTGTTTAATCCGTAATCAGTTTTAAATCTCTCATCCAAAGGCTTGAATTCTGCTCCGATTCTTTCTGTAACACTAAGATCGGCCTTGGTTCTTGTAGAAGTTCCTCCTTTTTGATCTCTAAGGGTAGCTGTTGTTACATTTTCTTTGCCATTTCTTAGATAAGTAACCTGTACTTTATCTCCAGGTCTTTTGCTTCCGATGGCAGCAGAAAGAT
This sequence comes from Chryseobacterium sp. Y16C, assembly GCF_022488405.1. NCBI lineage: Bacteria > Pseudomonadati > Bacteroidota > Flavobacteriia > Flavobacteriales > Weeksellaceae > Chryseobacterium > Chryseobacterium sp. Y16C. The sequence goes on along the minus strand of NZ_CP092711.1, from coordinate 2,793,249 downwards.
CGGCAAAGTCTGTAATAGCATAAGAGTCTATTTTAGTGATAATATCTCCTTTTTTGATACCTGCATCTTCGGCACCGCTATTTTCACCGAAACCGGTAACATACATTCCAGATCCGGCTTTTATATTAGTCTTTTGATCTTTATTGTAAGCCGCAACTAATTGATCATTTGAAAGGTCTATCGTTGTTACTCCAAGGAATCCTCTTTGTACAATACCGAATTTTTTAATGTCTTCAACGATTTTTCTGGCCAGGTTTGAAGGAACAGCAAATCCGTATCCCTGATAATAACCTGTTGTAGACTGAATCGCTGAGTTAATACCGATCAGGTCTCCATTCGTATTTACCAAAGCTCCTCCGGAGTTTCCTGGATTAATTGCCGCATCCGTCTGAATAAAGCTTTCAATAGGGTTGGCTGCTTTTCCTTGTGAACTTAAGATCCCGATCCCTCTTCCCTTAGCAGAAACAATACCTGCGGTAACTGTAGAATTTAATCCAAGCGGGTTTCCTACAGCGAGTACCCATTGCCCAACATCAATATTGTCCGAATTTGCAAAATTTAAATAAGGTAATCCCTTTTCTTCAATTTTTAATAGAGAAATGTCCGTATTCGGATCGGTTCCTACCAAGGTTGCTATATAAGATTTTTTATTGCTCAAAACCACTTCAAGCTTATTCGCTCCGGCTACAACGTGGTTGTTTGAAATAATATAACCATCCGGCGAAATGATTACTCCTGATCCCATTCCCGATGGCATATTGTCAGGAGCCTGTTGTTGCTGTCTTTGCTGACCTCTTCCGTTTTGTGGACCAAAGAAAAAATCAAAAAGATCTTGTTCTGAAGCTCTGCTCGTTGATCTTGATTGATAGTTTTTAATGGTAACTACTGCAGGAACTGTTGTTTTCGCTGCTTTCACAAAATCTTCACCTACGGCTGCAGAATTCATTCCTGCAAAAGAAACATTTGACGCTGATTTTGTAAAATATGATTGGTCTCCGTTGTTGGAATCATGATTAAAATATTGCAATGCTCCAACGGTAGTAGCTCCGGACATAACGCCTACTACTGCAAATGGTAATAGTTTTTTTAAAGTACTCTTCATTGTATATCTTTCTTAATTATTTATGTTATTTATCTTTTCGTTTTATTGTAAACAAATTTAATGCTAAATAGGTATGCAATCGGTATTAAATGTTTCACTTTTAACTAAAATTTAACTACAATAACATTATTTTAGATGTTATGTGGTAATTATTTGTCACTATTAACTAATCTTAAAATTTTATTAAATGACAATATGACATAGTGTAAGATTAACAGACAGCTATAAAAGTTAAATTCTGTATTTTAAACTATAAATTTCATTCCAAAAGGGTAATAAGCAGCCTACTTATACTATTGATATTAATCACTTGTCAATCAGGATTCAGTTAAAATTAAATGATTACCTTTGCAAAAATTTTTCTCACTTAAAACGTTTATAGCATGCAACTGTACAACACCTTAAGCGCAGAAGAAAGAGCTCAACTAATTGATGAAGCTGGTAAGGAACGTCTTACATTGTCTTTCTATGCGTATGCCAAAATTGAAGATCCAAAAAAATTTCGCGACGATTTATTTATAGCCTGGAATGCGCTTGATGCATTGGGACGTATTTATGTTGCTCATGAAGGAATTAATGCTCAGATGAGCGTTCCTGCGGACAATTTTGAAGCATTTCGTGATACGCTGGAAGCATATGACTTTATGAAAGGCATTCGATTGAATGTAGCAGTGGAGCAGGATAATCATTCCTTTTTAAAACTAACCATCAAAGTTAGAAACAAGATCGTTGCAGATGGTCTGAATGATGAAACTTTCGATGTTACCAATAAGGGAGTTCACTTAAAAGCCCGTGAATTTAACGAGATGCTGGAAGACCCGAACACGATTGTAGTGGATTTCAGAAATCACTATGAAAGTGAAGTGGGGCATTTCGAAGGGGCTATCACTCCGGATGTAGAGAACTTCAGAGAAAGTTTACCGATTATTAATGATCAGCTACAGGATTTTAAGGAAGATAAAAACCTGTTGATGTATTGTACCGGGGGAATCCGTTGTGAAAAAGCGAGTGCTTATTTCAAACATCAGGGCTTTAAAAATGTTTTCCAGTTGGAAGGCGGAATTATTGAATACACCCGTCAGATAAAAGAAGAGGGAATTGAAAGTAAGTTTATTGGTAAAAACTTTGTATTCGACCACCGTTTGGGAGAAAGAATTACAGATGATATTATCGCTCAGTGTCATCAATGCGGAAAGCCTTGTGATAACCATACCAATTGTGCCAACGACGCCTGTCATTTATTATTTATTCAATGTGATGAGTGTAAAGCGGCGATGGAAAATACTTGTTCTACCGAATGTCTTGAGACGATTCACTTACCTTGGGAAGAACAGGTCAAATTAAGAAAAGGATTACAGGTTGGTAACAAAGTGTTCAGAAAAGGAAAATCTGAAGCTTTGAAATTTAAAAATTCAGGAGATTTATCAACCCAAACCTTAGCAAAAGCAAAACCTGAAACAAAAGATATCCGTCAGAAAATAAAAGTTAAAAAGACTTTAATCGGAAAAGCTGAACATTATTATTCAAAATCAAAAATTGCACAGTTTTTAATTGAGAATAAAGAACTTTCTGTAGGAGATAAAGTTTTAATTTCCGGACCAACAACGGGTGATCAGGAAATTACCATTACTCAGATTTTTGTAAACGGTGACTTTAGTGATTCTGCAAAAGCAGGAGATCAGATTACTTTTGAGCTTCCTTTCAGAGTTCGTTTGTCTGATAAATTATATAAAATTACGCAGCCGTCTGAAAATGCATAACCATTATGTTAAAAGCTGAGCTTAGAAAAAAATATATGCAAAAAAGAAAAGCCTTGTCAACTGATGAGGCTTTCTTGTTATCTAAAAAGATTTTTGAAAATTTCATTGGTTATTTTAAGCCTGAAAAAGGAGAAAAAGTGCATCTCTTTATTCCTATTTTAGAAAAAAAAGAAATTAATACGCAAATATTCATTGATTACTTTTTAAAACAGAATATTCGTGTCTTTGTACCTAAGGTTGTTGCTGATCAATTAATTCATATTGAAATTTTTGAAGATACCATCTTTGAAAACAGCCATTGGGGAATTCCTGAACCTGTTTCCAATGAAGATTCGGGGGAGGCTTTCTTTCATTATGTAATTACTCCGCTTTTATATTGTGATACAAAAGGAAATAGAGTGGGGTATGGAAAAGGTTTTTATGATAACTTTTTTGAAAATATTTCCGAAGACGTAAAAAAAATCGGAGTTAATTACTTTAACCCCGATGAAAATATCGATGATGTCTGGGAAAATGATATTCCGCTCGACTACTTGGTAACTCCGACTGATGTACTGTCTTTTGGTAAAGGTTTAGAATAGAAATTTAAGAAATAAAACTTAAATTCTTTTTTAAACTTTACGGGTGCAGACTGTAAGATATATTGTGCGTTTTTCTCAAAAACCCCGATAGATTTATTTTTGTTATCAAAATATTCAACACTGAATTTTGCGAAATCTAAGGTGTCTTTTTTATGAACATCTTTATATACTTCCAGATTGTTTACTTTTACTGTTTTGACTTTTAAGCTGTCAAGTTCACGGAATAATCTTTTGAACGTAAGACTGTCCGGTTTATTGAAGTAGCTTTGCATTTGAGAATAGATAACAGTATCAATTTCCGTGTCTTTGTTTCCTGAGAGATAAAGTGTCGAAAGATCCAGTAATTCCTGGACTTTTTGTTTGGTAATGAAGTTAATCGCCTGTGCGCTGTCCATTTGTACAGCAGGATAAGTTTTTTTGTTGTTGCTGTTTCTTAATTTATCTAAATCGCTTACTTCAGCGCTTTTTTTGTTACATGATGCTAAACCGAAAAGCATTACTGCCAAGACTAAAAGATTATTTATTATTTTCATCTGTATTAGCAATTTTAAATTTAATAGATACTATTTTTCCTTTTTCTCTTTTCATCTCAATAACGCTTAGGTTTTTAAGAGAAGTCGTAGGGGTGGTTACCAGAGTAATATATTTTTGTTTGTCTAAAGTTTCGATACCATAGGTGGCGTTGTCGTAAACCTGATAGATGATAGCGTTGTCACTGATCAGATTATCCAGTTGTTTACGTTTCTGTTTCAGTAGTTCAGGATTCCCGTTGGCGTCTTTTATTGAGAAATAATTGACAGCCATTTTATAATCATCAGGTTTTAATTCAATCATTTCCTCTTCAGGTGCATTTTCAAGACTCCTGTTTATTTCAAGATCTTCATAAAAAGGTGCACTTATCTGGAGCTTTAGGTTCTTATCTTTAGTAGAATAACGAAAACATTCACCGGGTTTAATTTTATAAAGAATAGGAGATTCATTTTCTTTGATAACCTTTATCTCAATCGTATTCATCACCGAAACGGCGCGGTCTGCATCCGTAAAACAATAGGTGTAAGTTTTTTGAAAAATGACATCCTTGAATCCAAGTAATCCTGTAATAAGAATCAAAATTGAAGTAATGATGGCCCAAGCATTCTTTTTGAAGAAGTTTTTCTTAGGTTTCTGAGTCTCAGAATCAGCAATATTAGATTTCTGAGTGTTTTTATTAATTGTTTGATTTTCAGTATTGTTTTTTTGTAAAATGGTGTTTTCCTGAGGGGTAAACTCTGTTTTCTCCGTCAGGTTTTCGGTTTTCGGTAAATTTATGGACGCGGATACTGTTTTTTCTAATTCTTTAGCTTCCTCTTCGGTTAATTTCTCATCATCTGTAAGTAATTCTCCGGCAAAAAGGTGTTGCTTTTTAAAATCATACCAGGATTCGTAACCCGTATAAACACTCAGTAAATTGAGCATATCAATTCGTGGAAGTTTGGTGACCGGTGAAGTTTTGAAGTAGGTATAAAAAGACTTTTCGCTGATGTTGCCTTTTGCTTTTTTACGAAGATCTTCCTGGAAATAGATGATATCAATACCCTTCCATTTTGAAATATCCTCAAAAGAAGGGGTGTGTTGTTCCAAATATTGAGCCTGTACGTCCTTTTTTAGCTGCTCAAAATGCAATAGATCTAAATCTGTCAATTTTAGTTTAAATGATTAAGTTGTTGAAATTCAGTTGTGTTTATTTGTAAAATTGTTTTACAAAAGTATTACAATTATTTTTCATACACAAATTTTCTAACTGCTCTACCTTTGTCTCGTTCAAATAACAGAACAGAAAAGAGTTTTATAAAACAATATTAACAAAATTAAATTTAATTTATTATGAAAAAGTCATTATTCGTAGCTGCTATCGCTGCTATTTCTTTGGTTGCTTGTAAAAAAGGTGAAGCTACAACTACTACTACAGATTCTACAGCTGTAACTACAGATTCTACTGCAGTTGCTCCTACTACAGATTCTACAGCAGTTGCTCCTACTACTGATTCTACAGCTGCTAAAGCTGATACTACAGCAGTTAAGACTACTACAACTACTGAAGTTAAAAAAGAAGAAGTTAAGAAATAATTCTAACTTATCTTACAATAAAAGAACCGCCTCATTTTTGAAGCGGTTTTTTTATGTCTTAAATTAAAAAGATAATCTTTAGATCATCTTTTGTCTCAATGCTTCATAACAGGTAATTGCTACGGCATTGCTCAGATTTAAAGAGTCAATACTTCCGCTCATTGGAATAAGGGTATTTTGCCCTTTATTCAGCCAGAAATCACTTAACCCTGAATGTTCAGTTCCGAAAACAATAGCAGACTTCTGTGTGAAATCTCTTTGAGGTAAATTTTCGGCGGTTTCGTCCATAATGGTTGTATAAATGTTGAATTGATTTTTTTTCAGGAAATCCAGTGTTTCCTGATTTTCCGACTGAAATACATTCATGCCGAACAAACAGCCTACACTTGAACGAATAACGTTAGGATTATAAAAATCGGTTTTCCCATCAGAAACAATAAGAGCGTCTATTCCAAATGCTTCACAGCTTCTTAATATGGCTCCTAAATTTCCGGGTTTTTCTATTCCTTCTACGATAATTATGGTTGAATTTTCTTTGGGTTTAAATGCTTGCAGATTCTCATTTTTGGTTTTATAAATACCTATAATTCCTTCAGAGCTTCCCCTGTATGCTATTTTTTCATAGACTTTTTCACTTACCAAATGAATTTTTCCCAGGGGAGTTTTGCCTTTGAAGATACTTTCACAGATATAGAACTCTACAGGCTCGAAATCATACTTCTGAGCTCTTTCGTTTTCCTGATCACCTTCTACGACAAAAACATTCGATTTCTTTCTGTGACGATTGTCAGTGATAAGTTTTGTAAGATTTTTTATTTTTTCGTTTTGAAAGCTTTCTATCATATTGTTAAGATTCTAATGGGGGTTGGGAATTGTCAATCAGGCTTTGAGGAAGTTCTTTTTTATTTTTAATTCCCAATGATTTTAATTTTTGAGTCTGGATAATCAGGTTGTCATTTCCAGTATATAGCTGCTTAAATGCATCATTATAGACATTTTTTGCCTGGTCTATATTTTTACCGACTTTTTCAAGATTTTCTACAAAACTGGAGAATTTATCATAAAGTTTAGCACCGCGTTCTGCAATCTCAATAGAGTTTCTGTTTTGGTATTCCCTTTTCCAGAGATCTGCAATAAGTTTCAGAGAGGTGATAAGATTGCTTGGATTGAGAAGTAAAATTCTTCTTTCGTAAGCAAAATTCCATAAGTTTTGATCTGCCTGCATGGCTGCAATATAAGCGGGCTCACTGGGAATGAACATCATCACAAAATCTAAAGACTTTCCATAATCATCATATGCTTTCTGGCTTAGCTGTGTGATGTGGTTTTTAATGGAACTGAGATGCTGATTGATTTTTATCTGGTAGATTTCTGCATCGGTCTCATCTACCAATTCCGTAAAGGCAGTTAAAGAAACTTTTGAATCAATAATGACATTTCTTTCGTCCGGATATTTTACGACTGCATCGGGGCGCATTTTTTTACCTGAAAATTCAGAAAAAAGAGCTTTGTTATCTTCATCGCGAAGCTCATGTTCAAGAAAATATTCGCGGCCTTTTACCAGTCCTGATTTTTCTAAAATACTTTCCAATATCATTTCGCCCCAGTTTCCCTGAGTTTTGCTTTCTCCTTTTAATGCTTTTGTCAGTCTTTTTGCATCTTCAGAAATTTGCTGGTTCAGTAAGGCTAATTCTTTTACTTTTTCAGCCAGTGAGAAACGTTCTTTATTCTCTTTTTCATAGGCTTCATTTACCTTATTCTTGAGATCATTAATTTTTTCCTGAAACGGTTCAAGGATAGTTTTTAGATTGGTTTGATTCAAAGAAGTAAACTTTTCACTTTTTTCTTCTAGAATTTTATTCGCTAAATTTTCAAACTGAAGTTTTCCTTCTTCCTGAATTTTTGAAATTTCTTCTTTCTGAGTTTCCAGAGAAGTTTTGAGGTTTTGGTTTACTGCGGAAAGCTCTGCGTTTTTAGCAATAAGATCCTGCTTTTCATCCAAAAGTTTTTCAATCTGATGAGTCTGATTGAAAAGCGTTAATTTTTGGTCTTCGAATTGAGATTGAATGGAAGTGTATTCTGCAGATATTTTTGCAAATTCATTTTTGAGATCGTCTAAAAGATCGCTCTGAACTAAGTAAGAATCTTTTTCTTTTGATAGCTGAGTTTGAAGATCCTGAACTTTTTCATTTACATTTTCCAGATCAGAGATCATTTTAATGTTTTGACGGGAAAGTTCATCATAAGAAGTTCTGGAAACTCTGGATGATTTCACCATGAAATAAAGGATGAGACCTCCTGAAATTCCTCCAACAATAAATCCGATGATCAAATAACTCATTTCCATTTGTCAAAATTACAAAAACGAAAGTGGATTTCTTTTATGGAAAACCGTAAAATTTACCAAAACTTCCACCGCTTTTTCTTCGGTTTATTTTCAATAATTCCTACTGGATATTGCTGATTGTTTATCATCATTAGTTTAAATATCAGATCATCATTTTTATTGAGACTGAAATTTTGATGCGGCTGAACAATGAGAGTGGAAATTCCTGTTTTGCTCTCATTGTTGTAGCTTTCTACTCTTGCCCAAATGAGTTCCGGGCTGTTATTGTTATCAATTAAAAGGATCTGGATGTCATCGGGAAAACCGGGAGTCCTGAATTTATCGTAAGCTTTTTCTGTTCTGAAAAGCTCAAGATCTTTTCTTTGGTAATCTTTAAGATAACCGGGAATTTCAGTTTCTAATGATTTTATATATTCCGTATTTGCAATTTCAAAATTCATCTGTGAAAATTGTTCGAATCTTAAAATAGCTCTTGATCGGTCGGCAACAAAATCCTTTGTTGCAATAAAATCTTCATTATTTTCTGTGAATAGTTTTAATATTTCCAGAGTAATTCCCTGCTCGTGATCGATATAGGTGTAGCCTATAAGATTTTCACCTTCGTAGCCTTGTAATAAAGCAGAAAGCAAAGGATTTTGTTTAAACTTTTTAATGATTAGGAATTGATCCCAGATTGAGTTTGGAGTTTCAGGCATTTGTTTTTTTATTGAACATTTTTAATTAAACATTTTTCGTAGAAGCTAGGATTTCGATGTTTTTTACCACATCGCTGCTTTCGCACTTTTTTAATTCTTTAAGTAAAGCAGGCGTAAGAATTTTTGGATTTAAAATTTGTGTGGCTACTTTTGCTGCGGCATAATCTACAATTCCAATAACCGAATCTCTTAGAAAATTAGGAGTATTTGATGCAATGACTGCTGTTGCCCAGGAAGTTTCTCTGGCTCTGGATATGGCAAAGTCTAAAACGGTATTGTCTTTTCCGCTTGAAATTTTGTCGATCAGTTCTATGGGATAACATATTCTATTTAATGAATCCTGAACTTTTTGGTTGATGGAAGCGATAACGTTATTGATATTTTCAAAGTCCGTTTTTAAAGGATTTATTTTTCTGTAAGGCATAATAGAAGCTGCGGATATTCCCAGATCTAAATTGATGTGTGCATTCATTCCTAAGAAAATATGCTGTAAAATAAGAAGCTCTTTATTTTTTGCAGCTTCAAAAGCTAAATACCAGGCGTTAGTACATTTTTTACCTTTCTGATAATTCTCCCACGCTTCAAGATATCTTTGAGCAAAAGCAATGTCCAGCAAGGTCATTCTTGGGTTATCTTCAAATTTTTTCTGTTGAATTCCTTTTAAAACCTGAGCGGTCATAATTCTATAAGTGCACGCAAAATATCCGGCCGGGCTTTTGTTTTCTTTACACCAGATAATGATTTCGTCTAATTTTTTCAGAACTTCTTCGATGGTTTTCATGGTATTTAGTTTTGTAATGAAGTGAATCAGAATCCGCTTTTTTCATAGATTTCACGGGGAGATTTTGTAAAAACATCCTTCCATGAGTCTTTTCCGTTTTTTAAAACATACTGTTCAATAATCTTATAGCCTATATAATATCCTATAGCTCCGGGTAGTTTTTCGTTTAGTTTTGTTTCTCTGCTTCGGAGAACATCAATAATATCTTTGTCTTCGGAGAATTTATTTTTTTCAAAGAAATCTTTTATGTTTTGAAAGTTTTGTTCGCATGCTTTCAATTCTGAATCTGTATATCCAAGATGTTGTGCAAGAGAGTATTTTTTCTTCCAGTATTTTTGATTCATCCAAACAGCAAAGCCTTCTCCTATTATAGGCTCAAGCGCAGTTTTGTCAATATGTTTGTTTGTTGTCATCATAATCTGATGAGTGATTTCATGTGGTAAAATCAATTCTACTTTTTCTATTGAGGTGTTGTTTTCGTGAGACAGATCAATAACCATGGCATATTTCCCTAAACCACCTAAATCTGTCCATGCCGGACCGAATAATATATACCATGTTCCTTTGGCGTCATATCCGGTTAGTTTCTTCATTTCTTTAGAAAACTTCTGCAATGAACTGGAGATTTGTTTTCCATTTATCTTTTCACTTTTCTGTTGCCATGCCTTGATTTGAGATTCATTTTCATTGTGCCATTTAACCACTTTGTCAGAATTTCCCAGATATCCGTTCCATAGTTCCTGATAGGGAGAATAGATGGAGTCGGAATAAATTTTTTTCTTTTGAATGGAGTCTGAATTCCTGTATTTCTGTATAATTCGCAACTGTACGGATGAAACATCTACAGCATTGATTTTATTTTGAGCAAAAAAAACTCCGAATACGAGAAGTGAAAGAATGGAAATTAGTTTTTTCATTTTAAAGTTTTACGGATTCTCCTTTGAAATTTCCTTATGATGTTCCAAATACATTGGAAGTGCAGCAGAACCGTACCATGGAAAAATTTCATAACTGAAAACTCCTGCCTGAACTGCGGGATCGGTTTTTACCCATTGCTCAGCTTCTTCCTTTGATTTGGTGTTGAAGATGAACATTCCGCGAAAGTTCTGCATATTCTGTTCTAAAAATGGTCCTGCAACAATTATTTTTCCTTCATCTGCTAATTTTCCAATATTAGCTAAATGTCCTTTCATCAATTCTCCCATCTTATTTTTGTCATCTATTTTGGTTGTTCCGGTTGTTAACATTACAATGGTATAAGCTTTCATTCCGTATTTGTCGGCACCAAGTTCTGAGGCAAGTTTTTCATTAAACGCAGGCTTTGAATTGTTAATGGGTGCTGAATTTCCAGGTTTGCCAGGCTCTCCATCTTTGCCTTTTGTTATTATGCAAGATGAAAGTATGTTAAAAACAAGTATTGATAATAAAATTTTTTTCATCATTAATTTTTTATTCTTAAAAATTCTTTTGCCAATTCGATCATTTTTGGATCTCCGGTATATTTTCCGTGTTCGTCAGAAAGTTTTACGGTTGGAATCCAGTCGTGATTAGGAGCCTGAACTCCTATAAGTTTCATAACAATATTCATGGGTTTTAAACCGACATCATTGGTCAGATTTGTGCCGATTCCGAATGAAATTCCAATTTTTCCTCTGCAGTAATTGGTGATTTCCTCTACCTTTTCCAGATTTAAAGCATCAGAAAAAATAATATACTTGAATAATGGATTGATTCCGTGTTTTTGATAATGGGCAATGGTTTTGTCGGCAAATTCCAATGGATCTCCACTGTCATGACGAACACCGTCGAAAAGTTTAGCAAATTTTTTATCAAATTGCTGGAAAAAAACATCTGTTGTATAAGTGTCTGAAAGCGCAACTCCCAAATCGCCTCTGTAGACATCTACCCAATGTTCCAGAGCTAATTCGTTGGCCATTTTAAAACCGTATTCTGCAGCATGGAACATGAACCATTCGTGAGCGTGTGTTCCGATTGGTTTTACTCCATATTTCATTGCGAAATGAACATTTGAACTTCCGATAAAAGTTGAATCCTTCTTTTGTGTTAAAGCTTCCATTACCAGGTTCTGTACTTTATAAGAATGTCTTCTTCTTGTTCCGAATTCTGCGAAATTCACACCTAATTTTCCTAACCCATCAGCTTTTTCCAGGGTTTTGCTCATTACAACTTCATTGGAGTCTCTTTCCATATGATTCATTTCGTAATGGAGCTCACTGATCAAAGCTAACAATGGAACTTCCCACAGTATGGTTCTGTACCAAAGGCCTTCTACGGTTACGGAAAGATCACTTCCTGTCTGGATTATTTTTACCTCGGAAGGGTCGTAATGATATCCTTCAAGAAAATCCAGGTATGGGAGATCAATATAAGGGCAGGTTCTTGCCATAAATCTTTTTTCATCTTTTGTAAGCTTAAGTTCGGCCATTTTATTTACTGCTTCCCTTAATGCAATATCAAAACCTTCTGGAAACTGATGTTTTCCTCTGTTGATGAATTCATATTTTACGATGGAACTTGGGAATAATTTTACCACAGCGTTTTGCATGGTTATTTTGTAGAAATCGTTATCCAATATGGAATTGAGTCGTACGTCGTGCATTATTGTGTATTTTATACGCAAATTTAGTCATTAAAAATAAAATCACCTAAATGTAAGGTGATTTTTTTAATCTATAAGGATAAATTTATGCTTATTTGCCAAGATAAGAGTTGTACATCCAAACTTCTTTTTCCTGCTCTGTGATATAGTCGCTCATTTGAGAGTTAGTACCTTCATCTCCTGCTTTTTCAGTAATGTCTAAAAGCTCTCTTTGAAGATCGATAACCACTTTGAAAGAATTTAAGATGATCTCCACGCTTTTAGTTCCGTCGCTTACTTCCTGGCTTTCCTTAATGGTTGCAACTTTTAAATACTCAGAATAGTTGTGTGCGGGTGTTGCTCCTAATGTCAGGATTCTTTCGGCGATTTCATCTATTTTAAGAACCAGGCTATTATAAAGTTCTTCGAATTTTGGATGAAGGGTGAAGAACTGTTCACCTTTAATGTTCCAGTGAGAACCTCTTGTGTTTTGGTAAAAAACAGAATAGTTTGCTAAAAGGACATTTAGTTTTTCAGCAATTTTCTTGCAATCGGCTTCTTTTAATCCAATAATACTTGCGTTTTTCATAGGTTTATTATTTATATATCGCAAAGGTAGAAAATACCGTGCCGAACTGCTGTTAAATATAATAGATGCTCGCTATTGCTGATTTTCTTAAAATAGTTTGGATAAGTTTCCTTATTATTGCCCAAAATGACGTATCAGGTATGCTTAAATATAAAATTTTAGCGGTTTTTATTGTTGTTATTTATTTTTTTCAGCCATTTTTTATTGCAAATGGAGGAATTGGAGCGGATAGTCTGTCTTATTTTGGGATTGCGGCAGATTTGCCTTTTCCGGAAACTAATTTGTTTCCGTTGGGTTACCCGGTTTTATTAAGAGTGGTTTATGGATTCTGTAATGATTATTTCCTGTCTTCAAGAATTTTGAGCCTCTTTTTTATAGGGGGTATTTTAGGTTTTTCTTATTGGAAGGAATTTTACTTCCGGGAGACGGTTTTATTATTTACTGGTAAAACGCTCTTTTTTGTTTTTATTCAGACCATGTCAGAAGGTCCTTTTATTTTCTTTATGTATTTCCTGTTTTATTTTTTACATGAAATCTTTATGAAAGAGGAGCGTAAATATATGAATGCATTGTATGCTTCGTTAATGCTGATCTGTATGTTTGTAACGAGATACTCAGGGATATATATATTATTAGGGTTTATTGTTTCATTTGGGATAATATTTAACAGGATCAAAAACGCAAACTACTTTAAACCTTTATTATTTTGTATTTCGATGTCTGGCTTTGGCGTAGTAGTGTATTTACTTTTTAATTATTTGTATTTCGGAAGTATGGTGGGGGAGAATGAAAGAGGTTTACCTTCAAGTGGTTTTTCTATATATACTATAAGGAATATTTTAGGATTGTTCAATTTGGTGAATCCTTTTGTGGGACTGAAGCCGGCTTCTATTAGTTTGCCAAGCATGATTTTCCAGTTTATGATTTTAATATTGGATATTGCCGTAGCTGTTTATTTTTTTAAATATTATAAAAAAGCAAAAGAGGGAAAGTTGAATTTTTTCCATATTATATTATGGACTACTGCTTTGGTGTATGGGGTATCTTTGTGGATGTCTGGCTGGTTTCAGCAGATTGAGGAAATGAATGTGAGAATGATGGCAGCCTCAAATATTTGTCTGTTCTTTTCTTTTCTGATCTTATATTTTAAAAATTCGGATTCGGATAAATGGCTTTGGCGGATAGCTTGTCTATTTTTTGTATTTCATACGTTGTATAATTTAAAAGATCCGGGGAATTTTTTAAGAAATAGAAATATTATAAAACCGCAGATGTCCAAATTTATAGGTAAAAAGTATTTATATAATGATGAAGAGAATTTGGTTACCATTACCACTTATGATTTTCCTGTTATCCATCAATCATTTAAATATAAGCATACAAATAGTCAGAAAGGAAGTCTAAAAGAAAATATAGCAGGTTCTCTGAATCCTAAAATAAAATGGTTGCTGAACGATACGGTTCAGGATAAATCAAAAGTTTTGTATACGTCGCAATTGAAGCTTAAATGATTGTTTTGAAATTACTTTCTTACCAAACACTCTGCCCGTGGCTGTATTTTAATTAAAAATTAATATTGGCTATAATTTCTGCATAACTGCTTGTTAATTAAAAAAATATTACTATTTTTGCACCCTAAAATAAAAAGCAATTAAATGCCTACTATTCAACAATTAGTAAGAAAAGGAAGAGCCACGCTTGCCAAGAAGAGCAAATCGGCTGCCCTTGATTCTTGTCCACAAAGACGTGGTGTATGTACGAGAGTATATACTACTACACCGAAGAAACCTAACTCTGCACTTAGAAAAGTTGCAAGGGTAAGACTTTCTAACGGTAAAGAAGTTAACGCCTACATCCCGGGCGAAGGACATAATCTTCAAGAGCACTCGATAGTATTGGTAAGAGGCGGAAGGGTGAAAGACCTACCGGGAGTACGTTACCACATCGTAAGAGGTGCATTAGACACTGCAGGTGTAAATGGAAGAACACAGAGAAGATCTAAGTATGGAGCTAAGAGACCTAAACCAGGTCAAGCTGCAGCTGCACCAGCAAAAGGAAAGAAAAAATAATCATTAAATAAGGAATAAGACAATGAGAAAGACGAAAGCGAAAAAAAGACCGTTGTTACCAGATCCGAAATTTAATGATCAATTGGTAACTAGATTCGTAAATAACCTAATGCTTGACGGTAAAAAGTCAATCGCATTCAAAATTTTCTATGATGCATTGGATATCGTAGAAACTAAAAAAGGAGATAACGAAAAAACTGCACTAGAAATCTGGAAAGATGCATTGACTAATGTAATGCCTCACGTAGAAGTACGTTCTAGAAGAGTAGGTGGAGCTAACTTCCAAATCCCTATGCCAATCAGAGCTGATAGAAAAATTTCTATGGCAATGAAATGGTTAATCAAATATTCTAAAGCTAGAAATGATAAGTCTATGGCTTTGAAATTAGCTAACGAGGTTGTAGCTGCTTCAAGAGAAGAAGGTGCAGCTTTCAAAAAGAAAACTGATACTCACAAAATGGCGGAAGCTAACAAGGCTTTCTCGCACTTCAAATTCTAATCTGAAATGGGAAGAGATCTTAAATTTACAAGAAATATTGGTATTGCTGCTCACATCGATGCAGGTAAGACTACCACTACAGAAAGGATTTTATTCTATACAGGTGTAAACCACAAAATTGGAGAAGTTCACGATGGTGCTTCTACAATGGACTGGATGGAACAGGAAGCAGAAAGAGGTATTACCATTACTTCTGCTGCAACTACTTGTAACTGGAATTTCCCAACAGATCAAGGTAAGAAATTACCTGAAACAAAACCTTACCACTTCAACATCATCGATACACCGGGACACGTTGACTTCACAGTAGAAGTAAACAGATCTTTGAGAGTATTGGATGGATTGGTATTCCTTTTCTCTGCAGTAGACGGAGTAGAGCCTCAGTCTGAAACAAACTGGAGACTTGCTGACAACTACAAAGTGGCTAGAATGGGATTCGTAAACAAAATGGACAGACAAGGCGCTGACTTCTTGAACGTTGTAAAACAAGTAAAAGAAATGTTAGGATCTAATGCAGTTCCAATCGTTTTACCAATCGGTGCTGAAGAAGATTTCAAAGGAGTTGTAGACTTAATTAAAAACAGAGCGATCATCTGGGATGAAGCTGGACAAGGTGCTACTTATGAAGTAGTTCCAATTCCTGAAGACATGAAAGATGAAGTTCTTGAATATAGAGAGAAATTAGTAGAAGCTGTAGCTGATTATGATGAGACTTTGATGGAGAAATTCTTCGAAGATCCGGATTCAATTTCTGAAGAAGAAATCAACGAAGCACTTAGAAAAGCTACTATTGATCTTTCTATCATCCCAATGACTTGTGGTTCTTCTTTCAAAAACAAAGGAGTACAGTTTATGCTTGATGCTGTTTGTAAATATCTTCCTTCTCCACTAGATAAGGATAATATCAAAGGAACAGACCCAAGAACTGATGCTGATATCGAAAGAAAACCATCTGTTGAAGAGCCTTTCTCTGCATTAGCTTTCAAAATTGCTACTGACCCATTCGTAGGTAGATTAGCATTCTTCAGAGCTTATTCAGGAAGATTGGATGCAGGTTCTTATGTTTTGAACACAAGATCTGGTAACAAAGAAAGAATCTCAAGAATCTATCAGATGCACGCTAACAAACAAAATCCGGTTGAATTTATTGAAGCTGGAGATATTGGTGCTGCTGTAGGATTTAAAGATATCAAAACAGGAGATACGTTATCTGATGAAAAGAACCCAATCGTTCTTGAATCTATGATCTTCCCGGATCCGGTAATCGGTATCGCTGTTGAGCCTAAAACTAAAGCTGACCAGGATAAAATGGGTAACGCTCTAGCTAAATTAGCTGAAGAAGATCCAACATTCCAGGTTAAAACTGACGAGGCTTCAGGACAAACTATTATCTCTGGTATGGGTGAGCTTCACTTGGATATCATCGTAGACCGTATGAGAAGAGAGTTCAAAGTAGAAGTTAACCAAGGTCAACCGCAAGTAGAGTACAAAGAAGCTCTTACACAAAAAGCTAACCACAGAGAGGTTTACAAAAAGCAATCTGGAGGTAGAGGTAAGTTCGCGGATATCGTATTCGAAATCGGTCCTGCTGACGAAGGTAAAACAGGTCTTGAATTCATCAACGAAATTAAAGGTGGTAACATTCCTAAAGAATTTATCCCTTCAGTTGAAAAAGGATTCAGAGAAGCTATGAAGAACGGTCCTTTGGCTGGATTTGAGGTTGAATCTATGAAGATTACATTGAAAGATGGATCTTATCACCAGGTTGACTCGGATCAGTTATCTTTCGAACTTGCTGCGAAGTTAGGTTTCAAAGAATCTGGTAGAGCTGCTAAAGCAGTTATTATGGAACCAATCATGAAGCTTGAAGTAGTAACTCCTGAAGAGTATATGGGTGATATCGTAGGTGACCTTAACAGAAGAAGAGGTACTGTAAACGGTATGGACGACAGAAACAACGCTAAAGTTATTAAAGCTTTCGTTCCGCTTTCTGAAATGTTTGGTTATGTAACTTCTCTTAGAACGTTATCTTCAGGTAGAGCAACATCTTCTATGGAATTCGAGAAATACGAAGCTGCTCCTACGAACGTTGCTGAAGAAGTAATCGCTAAGGCTAAAGGTTAATATTAAATTAGATTAAAATGTCACAAAGAATCAGAATAAAACTTAAATCTTACGATTACAACTTGGTAGATAAATCTGCAGAGAAAATCGTAAAAACGGTAAAGGCTACTGGTGCTGTTGTAAACGGACCAATTCCATTGCCAACTAACAAGAGAATCTTCACAGTGTTGAGATCTCCACACGTAAACAAGAAAGCAAGAGAACAGTTCCAATTATCTGCTCACAAGAGATTGATGGATATCTACTCTTCTTCTTCTAAAACTGTGGATGCTCTAATGAAGCTAGAACTTCCTTCAGGTGTAGATGTAGAAATTAAAGTGTGATAATTGCATACTTTGCAATGATTATAAAGAATCCGTTCCTTTTTGGAACGGATTTTTTTGCCTTATAACAGGTATTCTAAATTCAATACTATTATGCATTGCAAGGTTCTTTTTATTTTGTATATTTACTGAAAATATTACTATGAAAAGAATACTTTTATTATTAATAATGATGAGTTTTTGCATCAATGCACAGACCCAGAGATTTATTTATGAATTACAATTTAAGATGGATTCCACCCAGAGCCGGTATGAGAAGATTAACTATGTTTTAGACGTCAACCCCAAAGATGTTAAATTTTATGAATATAATTATTTAAGATCAGACTCAATTAATAAAACAACGGGGAGGTATGACCATCAATATGGTGGCTGGTTTCCTTCTTTGAAGAGAGAAAGAAATTCAAATAAAAACCAAAATTATGAACTGATTGGTCACGATATGTTTTCATTTCCATCTGAGGATAAAATTTCATGGAACCTAACCAATGAAACCAAAAAGTTTGGAGAGAATACACTGCAAAAAGCGACGGCAAATTTTGGAGGAAGAAGCTGGGTGGCGTGGTTTAATAAAGAGGTTAATATTTCGGAAGGTCCATACAAGTTTCGTGGGCTTCCGGGACTGATTTTTCGGCTTGAAGATTCAGGATCTAATTTTATTTTTACATTAATTAAAAACAATAATTTGAAGGAGACTTACGATACCGTTGGGTTTGTGGAAACGTATTACGGAACAAAACCTCTGGAGGTATCTGAAAAAGTAAGAAACCGGAAAAAAATGGACTTTTACAACGACCCTCTTCAAGATATGAGAAAAGATTTTAAAGAAAATATGCAGGGTGAAATGTTTGTAATGGGTACAAAAATTACCAAAGCAGAACAATTCAATGAACTTACGAAGAAACTTCAGGAAATGCTTCGTAAAAGCAATAATCCTATCGAAAGGGATAAAGCAATGAAATACGAATGACGGCCAATTATTAAAACTAAACTCTGCCAATTTCGGCGGAGTTTTTGATGCTGATAATTTGTTAAACTGATGCAAATGGCTAAATTACACAAGAGTATTTTTGAAAAATTTTCAGATTGGGCAACAAAATTTACGGGGAGTCCTTATGCTTTCATAGGAGCCACTGCTCTTGTGATCGGGTGGGCAGTTACAGGTCCCGTTTTTGATTATTCAGAAACATGGCAGCTCGTCATCAATACAGGAACTACTATTATCACTTTTCTGATGGTATTTTTAATTCAAAAATCACAAAATAAGGATTCGAAAGCTATTCAGATAAAGCTCAATGAGCTCATTGCAGCACATGAAAAAGCAAGTAATCGGATTGTAGATATTGAAGACCTTACAGAAAAAGAGCTTGACCAGCTCCACTGTTATTATGAAAAACTGGCGGTCTTTGCTAAAGAAGACGCAGATATTCATACTTCACATTCGATAGATGCAGCACAAAGGAACCAGGATTATAAGCACGAATTCTTCAAAAAGAAACATGAAGAATGGCTGGAAAAGAAAAATAAAAAGGAATCAATTTGATTCCTTTTTATTTTAAATTTATTTCATAAAATAACCGAAGTAAGAACAGCTGCCTATGAGGTTTTTAGCAGTTTCCGTATTGGCATACTGTGTTTTCAGTAAAGCAAAATAGGTTCTGTATTTTTGGTTTTTAATATTGTCCATCTCTTTTTGATGTGCATCTGTTTTTTCAGACCATTTAGGATCTGAATAATCAATATTCGCCTGGTTTTTGGCTTCATACTGGTAATATTTTCCTTGTTCGGCACTTGCCATCTGGAAGAGTATTCTTGCCTTCTCTTCTTTATTAGTCGAAAGGTTTAATGCCTTTTTGTAATAATTAATGGCTAAATCAAAATTATCAGGTTCAATGAACGATTTGTCTAAGAAATTTTTATAATAATACTGATACGGGTTTTCCAGTTCTGTCCGCCAGAAATCATACTTTCCTCCGTTGCTGTTATCAATATCCATGACAAAAATTTGTCTGTAATATCCCAAAATGGATGTGTTGTACAGAAGATTTCCGATCAGCTGATTGGCTTTAGCAGATTTTTCATCTTTTCCATTTCCTATTTTTTTAAGCTGAATTAAAGCATCGGCAAGCTGAAGTTTATTCATCTTAAGCTTGATGAATGGAAATGCGGTATAATTTTCATTTTCCATACTCTGATCATCCGGACTTCCAAAACTCTCCCATACATTGTGCCCGAAAACATAATCAGGAATATTATTAAAGCCATCATAATTTGTCCCGGTATAAACAAGCTTTTCATATTTTCCTGTTGACGGATTATACTTTTCGTAGTCTTCTCTTGGAATTCCGGCGAAATTTTGTGCTTTCTGATAGTAAGATTTCGCTTTCTCAAAATCTGCAGTCCTCATAGCTCTGTCACCGTAAATGATAGCGAAAAATGCTTCAATATTACCTACATTATCCATGTTCTTAGCAATGATCTGTTGTTCAAACTGAGTTTTATTCGGTTTTCTGTAGAAATCTTCTACACTTTTTACCAGACTTGAGTTCGGATTGTACTGAAGATCGGAAAGCTTATTGTTCATCAGGAATGATTTCCCATCTTCACCCTGAAGGAAATACCGGTTAGCTAAAACATCCTTGAGAAAATCTGCAGTTGATGGAACAGAACCATAATAGTCGTAATCATCCGTATTTGTACTATCTTTTTTGATTTCTTTTTCCACAAAATATTCTGCATAATCTTTCATGAGGTGATCTTCATATTCTGCATCTATTTTAGGCTGCGAAACGATATCGTTCAGTACTTTCATTCTTTTGATCTGTTCAAGATATTCCGGATTGCCGGTTTTAATATCTTCTAAAATTTCGGTACTTTCCTTATAGTCCTTTTTCAAAAATTTAAGATAGGCATCTGCAATCTGCCAATATTCATCGTCAGATTTCTCTTTGGTTTTAGCGGTAAATTTTTCAAGGTCATCCAGATAGTCTTTGGTCTTTTCATCATACCAATAGTTGTTTTTAGAAAAGACAGGAATTCTGTTGGGGTTTTCAAGTAACTCATCATCACTTTGGTCAGCCTTGTTTTCATCTTTACTCTTGTCAGATTTTTTTGAGCCTCCGAAAAGATTCTTAAAAAAGCGTACAATTTTTTGCCAGATAGAAAGCTTCTCTTCTTTTTTTACTATGGTTGTTTCAGATGAAGTTTTATCGCTTGTGTTTTTCTGAACGGCAGTATTGTTGTTGTCAGAATAATAGTAAATCGGAAGATAGCTTCTTTCAAGTTCATTGATGCTTCTTACAGCCATCACTTTCAGTATTTCAGAATTCGGATCAATTTCAAACATTTTCTCCATGATCGGAATTGGGTTGTTGAAGTCTTCATATCCTAAAAGAAAGTAAGCCATGTTTTTCTCCTCGTTGGTTCCGGCTCTTTTCATAATATTATTAAATGAAGCCGTGTCCGAAAGTTTCATGGAGACAAAAGCGGATTCTTTACGGCTTTTGCTGTTCATGAACACCTGAAAGAAATTCCAGTTGGCATCAGAATTCATTTCCAATCCTCTTTGTGCACCTGCAAGCTGATCAAGTGCCATAAAGTAAGGAGTGCCTTTCAGTTTAACGGGCTGAACATACTTTTTGAAAGCCTGTGTTGCAGCATCATAATTCCTTGTATAATGATTGAAGCGGACAATCTGATATCCGTATCGTTGTTTGATTTCAGGATTTCTTGCGGCGTTGTATAAAGAAGCTAATGCTGCAATTGTTTTGTTGTAATCAAGATTTGTAGCGTTTTTATCATTGCCGCCTCCACTGTAATAAAACGAATTTTCATTTTCTACAAAGTTGATTCGCATATAAGGCTCCAGATATTTAGCCTCAATCAAATAATCAATTCCTTCTTTATACTTTTGATAAAATCCAACACCCAGTTTTTTTAAGAGAGGATTATTGGGTGCTCCTTTCTTTAAATCATTAAGATCATTTAGGCTGATCTTATGAACAAGATAATCTGTTTCCGAATAGGAAATCTGGTTGTTGAAGAATTTTTTCCAGGATTCAATATTTTCATCAGGGATCATGCCTTGTTTGTATTGGTCATAAAATCGCGTAGAATAGCTAAGTAGAAAAGGCAGATAAGATTTATCCTTGATAATACTCTGTGTGAACAGGTTAAAATACTCATAATCCGGATCAGACCATGCGCAGGCGTTTGTCTTGGTATAAAAAAGAGCCAAAACGGAGAGTGAAAGAATATACTTTTTCATATTAATGTGGTGTTTTTTTTAGTATTGATTTTAAAATTTAAAATCCTTATTAAGTACAAATTTACTATCTAATTGATAATATATAATATTAAAATTATGGATTTTGTTTTCAAGGAACTGAACGACGTCTCTTAGCTGGTCGTCAGAGATTTCTTCAATTTTTATGGTAAAGCCTTTGTTTAAGTAGTGGCCAAAATAAAATCCGTCTTTCAGAACTTCTGCTGTATTTTCAGAAATCCTTCTAAAGTTTGGATTTTCCAGGTCTTTTTTAGATAAAGCATTAATGAGTTTATGTTTCTCCAGGTGATTGGTAACAATTCCCCATGAATAAATTGGCAGGGCAACTTCTATTTTCCTGATAGGGTATTCATCAATTTTTGAAAGATAGCTTTTCAAAATATTGACATCCAGAATTGAATTCTTATCAGAGTTTTCCAATGGTGAAGAAGTGGAGTAACACATAAGGTACACTTTTTCTACGGGAGGAATTCCTGTCTGGGCTTTATCTTTTACCTGATGAAGCCGAAGTGTGCAGGTGATTTCTTTTCCGGATATTTTTTTTAATTCCTTTAAGAATTTAAAATAGTCATTCTGTGTTCCGGCGGTCCAGTCACAATCAATCTGGATCTCACTGTTGGTTTTTAAATGGTATTCAGAGGTTTTCTTTTGAATTAGATTGTTGATGTTTTCCGCAAGAAACTTAATGTCCTGATCCGTAATATTAAGTAAAGTACGGTTCGTTATAAAAACAGTCGGAACAATCTGTTTGTCAGTTTGGAAATTTTGATCTTTTGTAATCACTCCAACAGGTTGAAATTTTCCGTCCACTTTATCAATATCGAAAAATCTCGTATATAAATAAGGAATACTTGCTTTGCTAAGAATATTTTTCTCTGTATGATTTAAAGCTAAATTCGTTTTCCAGTAATAGAAGCTGTAAGGATGAGTTTCTCTCTTTGAGCATGAAACAGCACAAAGAAAAACGAGTAAAAATTTCAGAACCTTCATTATTGATATAAAATCCCTTCGCAATTGCAGTTTGTTTCAGTTATTTCAGAAATAGGACAACAGTCGTCAGATTTTTTTACTTTCCCGTTTTCGTCGGTAAGGTAGATCTTTTCCTTATCAAATCTGACATAAAAAATCTCATTATAGGTTTTGAAATGAACTTTCATAACTTTCGGATCGTACTTTCCCGCATTGATCTCTTCTTTTGTCTCCGTTCCGTCCGCCTGATTGATCTGTACAAAACCAAAATACACGTCACCGTTATTTTTTACATGTAAATAATAAGCCGGAGTTCCCGATCCGCTTGCGCCTTCAATATTAAAATCTCTTTTTCCCGTAAACGGTGCTTTAGACTGGGAAAAAGATAAAAAGCTAATGCATAGCATAAATAAACTGATGACTTTTTTCATGGTTTAAATTTTCTCAAAATTAAGACTATCTCAGCAAAAATTACACCATAAAATTATCGTAATTGCTTTATTGAAGGCTATTTCATATTCATAAAATAAAAACCACCTCCAAAAGGAGATGGCCTGTAATTACTAACAAATTAATTTTTAAAAGACTGTTGCTGCTAATTGGATTTTGGCAAACTTATTCACAGGATTTCACATCACCATCCTTGAATCGGAAAAGTATTTTACATTAAAAATGAATTGTTTTTATACCTTCCAGAAAAATCTTTCTTTATTTTTCCTTTCTGCTCCGAGCCGTAAGTAGAATTTAATAGCTCCTGTATTAAAGCTTGGGGTTTGCCATTGGATTATTGGGCAGTCTTCTTCTTTTGAAAAAGCTCTTATTAATTCCATTATTTGTTTTCCTGTTCCGTTTCCTCTTGCGTTCTCTTTCAGGAATAGGCAGTCAACATACATATAATAGCCAGCATCCCAGGTTGAAAATTGTTTGAAAAACGTTGCATATCCTATTATTTCAGTATCGGATTCAGCAATGAGACATTTTATATTAGAATCCGGATTAAGAATATGTTTAGAAAGCAGTTCTTTCTTATTGTCTTCCTTAAAGTAACTTCTTTCATATTGGGCGTGGGTTTTACATAATTCGATAATAGAGGTGAGGTCTCTTTCTTCGGCAAATCTTATTCTCATATTTCTTATAGGCGATTTAGCAGGCACATACGAATTTGGAGCCGCTGGTAGGGCTGGTTCCTTCTGTAGCATAGCCATCAAACTTCCACCATTCAATGCCACCCATTAATTCCAGGACCTTAAATCCTAATTTTGTCATTTTCAAGGCTCCTTTTGTAGAAGCATTACAGCCGATTCCGTCACAATAGCATACATATATTTTTGATTTGTCAAGATGCTGTGTG
This sequence comes from Chryseobacterium sp. Y16C, assembly GCF_022488405.1. Lineage (NCBI taxonomy): Bacteria > Pseudomonadati > Bacteroidota > Flavobacteriia > Flavobacteriales > Weeksellaceae > Chryseobacterium > Chryseobacterium sp. Y16C. The sequence goes on along the minus strand of NZ_CP092711.1, from coordinate 2,769,069 downwards.
CTCTCTTCTGTTATTTCCCGATGAGGAAGATTAATGGCGGATGGAATATGCTCTTTATTATAGCCATTTGGTTTTCGGGTGTCTACTGCTACATGGTCAGTGCTGTTTTGAAATGCCTCATATAAGTCTGAAGGATCCATTTCATATATTAATTTTTTCTGGTAGAATTCAATTTGTTCTTGCATGATTTTAAATTGTTTATGATGCAAAACTATGCTTAAGGTTCTTTTTTTTCTAAGATTGAAATTGAATGCTATGCAGTTTTATATGAAATATTTTCAGACATTATTTTTAGTTATATTATTAACTTTGCACCATGGAAATCAAGTTTTTAAAGCTTATTAAAACAATTGCAGAAGAAGGAAGCATTGCCGGCTCTTCTGAAAAACTATTTTTGACGCAATCTGCATTAAGTCATCAGCTTAAAGATCTTGAGATCCAGCTTGGTTTTAAGGTGTTTTACAGGACACGGAACAAATGGGAATTAACTGAAGAGGGGAATGTTCTTTATAAAACTGCATGTACAGTAATAGATAGTATTGGGAATGGTCTGAATGCAATTCAACAGATAAGGGCCGGAGCGGCGGGTACAATAAAAATCAGTACAGAATGCTACTCATTTTATCAGGGATTGCCGTTATTTATTCAGAAAATGAAAGTACTGTATCCTGAAATTGACGTGGATCTGGTATTGGAAGCAACTCACAAGCCTGTTGAGAAAGTGATATCTAATGAAATTGATATTGCCGTTGTTACTTCAAAACCTTCCGGTAATAAAGAATTAGTAAGCGTTGAGATCTTTGAAGATGAAATTCTTGCCATTATACACCAGGAAAATCTTCTGAATAACTTAGAGTATCTTACTGCTGCTGATTTTCTGGATGTTCATTTAATTATTCATTCTTTTCCATTAAAAACAGTCTCTTTGTATGAGGGTTTTCTGAACCCTAACGGAATAATGCCGGCGAAAATTTCTGCAGTTCCCCTAACGGAAGTTGCTTTGGAAATGGTGCAGGCCAACATAGGAATTACCTGTATGCCGAAGTGGGCGTTAAGGTCTTTCAGATTATCTGATGAACTCAAGTTTAAAAAGATCGGAAGTGATGGTTTGAAAAGAAGGCATTATCTCGTCGTTAGGAAATCGGATATTGGAAAAAAATATGTTAATGATTTTCTTTTGAACTTCAAAGAATATTTTCAAAATTTCGGATAGTTTTTTTCTCCGAAATCGCTAAATGATTAAAAATCAAAATATTTTGCTGTAAATATTTGTGGGTTTCAAAATTATTCATAAATTTGCACACTCATTTTAGGGGCGTAGTATGCCTATATCAAACGTAGAAATTACTTCAGACTTCCTAAAAATGGTGATAAATAAAGGATAAATTTTATTATAACATAAACAATGTCAGGTATTATTGGTAAAAAAATCGGTATGACATCTTTGTTTAACGAAGAAGGAAAAAACATTCCTTGTACAGTTATTCAAGCTGGTCCATGCTCGGTTTTACAGGTCAGAACCTTAGAAGTTGACGGTTATGCAGCTGTTCAATTAGGTTTCGATGACAAGAGTGAGAAGAACGTTGGTAAAGCGTTAGCTGGTCATTTCAAAAAGGCTGGTTCTGCTCCTAAAGCTAAATTAGTTGAATTCCACGATGGATTCACAGATGCTAAAGTAGGAGAGGAAGTGAAAGTTGATCTATTCATCGAAGGTGAATATGTAGACGTAACAGGAACTTCTAAAGGTAAAGGTTTCCAAGGTGTTGTTAAAAGACACGGATTTGGAGGTGTAATGCAGGCAACTCATGGTCAGCACAACAGACTTAGAGCTCCAGGTTCTATCGGTGCTGGATCTGACCCTTCAAGAGTATTCAAAGGGATGAGAATGGCTGGAAGAATGGGAGGTAAGCAGGTAACTGTTCAAAACCTTCAAGTATTAAAAGTGGATCAAGAACAAAATCTTTTAGTAGTAAAAGGTGCTGTTCCGGGAGCTAAAAATTCTTATGTAATTATCAGAAAATGGAACTAGTAGTATTAAATACATCAGGAAAAGAGACCGGAAGAAAAGTAACTCTAGACGAAACAGTATTCGGAATTGAGCCAAATCAGCACGCGGTTTACTTAGAAGTTAAACAGTACCTTGCTGCACAAAGACAAGGGACTCATAAAGCAAAAGAAAGAAGCGAAATCACTGCTTCTACTAAAAAACTTAAGAAGCAAAAAGGATCTGGTTCTGCTAGATATGGTGATATTAAATCTCCAGTTTTCAGAGGTGGAGGTAGAGTATTCGGACCAAAACCAAGAGACTACAGATTCAAATTGAACAAAGCTCTTAAGAGATTAGCTAAAAAATCTGTTTTATCTCAGAAAATGAGAGATAACAGCATTAAAGTTTTAGAAGATATGAGCTTTGAAGCTCCTAAGACTAAAGATTTCATCAATGTATTGAACGCATTGGAACTTAACGGTAAAAAATCTTTATTCGTTCTTCCTGAAGCTAACAAGAATGTATATTTATCTTCAAGAAACTTACCTAAAGCTAAAGTAATGAACTTCAACGAAATCAGTTCTTACGATTTAGTAAACGCTGGTGAGATCATTTTCTTCGAAGGCGCAGTTGAAAAATTCCAGGAAAATTTAAAGAAATAAATCATGTCAGTTATTATTAAACCAGTTATTTCAGAAAAGGCTAATTACCTTACAGATTTAAGAGGTTCTTATTCTTTCTTAGTAAACACTAAGGCGAATAAAATCGAGATCAAAAAGGCTGTTGAAGCAGCTTACGGTGTAAAAGTAGCAGACGTTAACACAATGATTTATGCTCCGAAGGTTTCTTCAAAATACACTAAAAAAGGTCTTCAAGTAGGAAAGACAAACAAATTGAAAAAAGCGGTAATCAAACTTGCTGAAGGTGAGGTTATCGATATTTTTGCTGTAAATTAATTATTAATTATAAATAATAGTAATGTCTGTTAGAAAATTAAAACCTATCACCCCGGGACAGAGATTCAGAATTGTAAACAATTTTGAGGAAATTACTACTAACAAACCAGAGAAATCTCTAACAGTTGGTATTAAAAAGTCAGGTGGACGTAACCAAACAGGTAAAATGACCATGCGTTACACCGGAGGTGGACACAAAAAGAAATACAGAATTATTGACTTCAAAAGAAACAAAGCAAACGTTGAAGCAACTGTAAAATCTGTAGAATACGATCCAAACAGAACTGCATTTATCGCTTTATTAGAGTACGCAGACGGAGAAAAGAGATATATCATCGCTCCAAACGGTATTAAAGTAGACCAAAAAGTAGTTTCAGGTGAAAGCGTTGAGCCAAATGTAGGAAACGCAATGAAATTGAAAAATATTCCATTGGGTACTGTAATTTCTTGTGTTGAAATGAAGCCTGGTCAAGGTGCTATTTTAGCAAGAAGTGCTGGTTCTTCAGCTCAATTAACTTCAAGAGACGGAAAATATGCAATCATCAAATTGCCTTCAGGAGAATCTAGAATGATCCTTACTGAATGTATGGCAATGATTGGTTCAGTTTCTAACTCTGATCACCAATTAACTGTATCAGGTAAAGCTGGTAGAAGCAGATGGTTAGGTAGAAGACCAAGAACAAGAGCGGTAGTAATGAACCCAGTAGATCACCCAATGGGTGGTGGTGAAGGACGTTCTTCTGGAGGTCACCCAAGATCTAGAAACGGTAAACCATCTAAAGGTTACAAAACTAGAAAGAAAAACAAAGTGTCTAACCGTTACATCGTATCTAAAAGAAAATAATTATGGCAAGATCACTTAAAAAAGGACCGTTCATTCATCATACTTTAGATAAGAAGGTTCAGGCAAATATAGAGTCTGGTAAGAAGACAGTTATCAAAACTTGGTCTAGAGCATCTATGATCTCTCCGGACTTCGTAGGACAAACTATTGCTGTACACAACGGGAAATCTTTTATCCCTGTTTACGTTACAGAAAACATGGTTGGTCACAAGTTAGGCGAATTTTCTCCAACAAGATCTTTCAGAGGTCATGGTGGTAACAAAAACAAAGGAAGCAGATAATCATGGGATCAAGAAAACAAGATAGCGCAATCGCAAGAAAAGAAGCAAACAAGGACGTTGTTAAAGCTTCATTAAATAACTGCCCATCTTCTCCAAGAAAAATGAGATTAGTTGCTGATATCATTAGAGGAGAGCAGGTAGATAAAGCTCTTTATATCCTTAAATATTCTAAAAAAGAAGCATCTAACAAGTTAGAGAAATTGCTTCTTTCTGCTATGGCAAACTGGCAGACTAAAAACGAAGGTGCTGACATCGAGGAAGCAAACCTTATCGTTAAAGAAATATTCGTGGATAGTGCACGACAATTGAAGAGACTGAGACCAGCTCCACAAGGTAGAGGGTACAGAATCAGAAAAAGATCTAACCACGTTACATTAATCTTAGGTAATAAAGAAAATTAATCAAGGTATGGGACAGAAGACAAATCCAATTGGTAACAGATTAGGTATCATCAGAGGATGGGATTCTAACTGGTTTGGTGGAAACGATTATGGAGACAGAATCGCTGAAGACTACAAAATCAGAAGATACCTTGAAGCTAGATTATCTAAAGGTGGTATTTCAAAAATTTATATTGAAAGAACACTTAAATTAGTAACAGTTACAATCACAACTGCAAGACCGGGACTTATCATCGGTAAAGGAGGTCAGGAAGTTGATAAATTGAAAGAAGAATTGAAGAAACTTACTGGTAAGGATATTCAAATCAACATTTTCGAAATCAAAAGACCTGAACTAGATGCAGTATTAGTTGCTGATAGTATCGCTAAGCAAATTGAAAACAGAATCTCTTACAGAAGAGCTGTTAAAATGGCAATGGCTGGTACAATGAGAATGGGTGCAGAAGGGATCAAAGTTCAAATCTCTGGTAGATTGAATGGTGCTGAAATGGCAAGATCAGAATCTTTCAAAGAAGGAAGAATTCCATTGTCAACTTTCAGAGCAGATATCGATTATCATATCGGTGAAGCATTAACTCAGTACGGTAAGTTAGGAGTTAAAGTTTGGATCATGAAAGGAGAAGTTTACGGTAAAAGAGAACTTTCTCCACTAGTGGGACAACAGAAGAAAGGTCCAGCAGGAGGAGGAAACAGAGAGAGAGGAGACAGAGAGAACAGAAAACCAAGAAGAAACAATAATAATTAAAAATTTTAGATTGCAAATTTTGAATTTTAAATTGCCGTTACTTTTTTAAAATCTAAAATCTAAAATCTAAAATCTAAAATTTAGAAAATTATGTTACAACCAAAAAGAACCAAATTCCGTAGAGTTCATAAGATGAAGATGAAGGGGATTGCTCAAAGAGGTAATCAACTAGCTTATGGAACTTTCGGAATCAAAGCAACAGAAGGTGCTTGGATCACTGCAAGACAAATTGAAGCTGCGCGTATCGCTGCTACAAGATATATGAAGAGAGAAGGTCAGCTATGGATCAAAATCTTCCCGGATAAACCAATTACTAAAAAACCAGCTGAAGTAAGGATGGGTAAAGGTAAAGGTGCTGTGGAATATTGGGTAGCTGTAGTAAAACCAGGTAAAATTATGTTCGAAATCGGAGGTGTTCCTTACGAAGTAGCGAAAGAAGCACTTAGACTTGCCGCACAGAAATTACCAGTAGTTACTAAATTCGTAGTTGCTAACGATTTTGTTAAACCTCTATAATCTTTGAATACAATGAAAAAAGCTGATATTAAAAATTTAAGCGCGGGTGATATTCAAACTCAATTGACTGAAGCAAAAGTTCAATATCAAAAATTGAAATTGGCTCACAAAATCAGCCCAATTGAAAACCCGATTCAAATCAGAGATTTGAGAAAGACAATCGCAAGATTAAACACAGAGTTAACTAACAAACAATAATTTCATTTTACAATGGATAGAAATTTAAGAAAAGAAAGAATCGGAGTGGTTTCCAGCAATAAAATGGAAAAGACCATTGTTGTTAGTGAAACGATGAGAATCAAGCACCCGATGTACGGTAAATTCGTATTGAAAACGAAAAAATATACTGCACACGACGAGAACAACGAATGTAACGAAGGAGATACAGTTTTAATCCAAGAAACTAGACCTTTGAGCAAGAATAAGAGATGGAGATTAGTAAGAATCATTGAAAAAGCTAAGTAATAATGTTACAAACAGAATCAAGATTAAAAGTTGCTGATAACACAGGTGCTAAAGAAGTATTGGTTATCAGAGTTCTGGGAGGAACCAGAAGAAGATATGCTTCAGTTGGTGATAAAATCGTTGTTACTATCAAAGATTCTACACCATCAGGAAACGCTAAAAAAGGTCAGGTATCTAAAGCTGTAGTAGTAAGAACTAAAAAAGCGGTTAGAAGAAAAGATGGTTCATACATCAAATTCGAAGACAATGCTTGTGTATTACTAAACGCAGCGGGAGAAATGAGAGGAACTCGTGTTTTCGGACCAGTTGCTCGTGAGTTGAGAGACAAAGAATATATGAAAATCATTTCATTAGCTCCTGAAGTACTTTAATATTTAAAATTGTAAAAAAATGTCAAAGTTAAAAATAAAAAGAGGAGATAACGTAATCGTAACTACAGGTAAGAAAGGTCTTAAAGGTAGTACAGGTGAAGTTATTGAAGTGATCAAAAAAGAAGGAAGAGACCCTAGAGTAGTTGTTGCAGGACTTAACATCATCAAAAAGCACGTTAAGCCTTCAGCTTCAAATCCTCAAGGAGGAATCGTTGAAAGAGAAGCTTCTATTCATATCTCAAACGTAGCTTTAGTTGGAAAAGACGGAAAAGCTATCAAAGTAGGTTACAAAATCGAAGGAGATAAGAAAGTAAGAATCAACAAAAAAACGGGTGAAACTTTATAATTTTAAATAACACATGGAATATATAGCAAGACCCAAAAAAGCATATAAAGAAACGATTGTTCCAGCAATGATGGAAGAATTCGGATACAAATCAGTAATGCAGGTACCAAGACTTGAGAAAATCATTTTATCTCAAGGTTTAGGAGACGCTACTGCTGATAAAAAGATCATCGATTATGCTGTTGAAGAATTAACGAACATCACTGGTCAAAAGGCTGTTGGTACTATCTCTAAGAAAGACGAAGCTGCTTTCAAATTGAGAAAAGGGATGCCTGTAGGTGCTAAAGTTACGCTTAGAGCTGATAAAATGTATGAGTTCTTAGATAGATTAACTTCTTCTGCATTGCCTCGTATTAGAGATTTCTCTGGTATTAAAGCTGACGGATTTGATGGTAGAGGTAACTATAACTTAGGTATCACTGAGCAAATCATCTTCCCTGAGATCGTAATCGACAAAGTGAAAAAAATCCAAGGGATGGACATCACTTTCGTTACTACTGCGAAAACAGATAAAGAAGCTAAAGCATTATTAACTCACTTCGGTTTACCATTTAAAAAGAACTAAGAAATGGCTAAAGAATCAATGAAAGCGCGTGAGCGCAAAAGAGAAGCACTAGTTGCTAAATACGCTGCTAAAAGACAAGCTCTTAAAGAAGCTGGTGATTACGAAGGACTTCAAAAATTGCCTAAAAATGCTTCTCCTGTAAGATTGCACAACAGATGTAAACTAACAGGTAGACCAAGAGGATACATGAGAACGTTCGGTATTTCCAGAGTAACTTTCAGAGAAATGGCAAACAACGGTCTTATCCCGGGAGTTAAAAAAGCTAGTTGGTAATAATTACTAATTAAAAAATCGGGACAATTAAGTTGTCTAGATACTAAAGATACAAAATATCAGACCGAAGATTTCTGAAGTCTGATATTTTACTCTTCAAGTCTTTACAATACTGATTGTTCTTTAACCAATAATTTAAAAGAAAAATGGTAACAGATCCAATTTCAGATTTCCTAACAAGAGTAAGGAACGCACAAAGCGCAGGCCACAAAGTGGTGGAAATTCCTGCATCGAAAATCAAAAAGGAGATTACTAAGATCTTATTTGATCAAGGGTATATCTTAAACTACAAGTTTGAAGATAACGCTGTTCAAGGAACGATCAAAATCGCTTTGAAGTACGATAAGCAAACTAACAAACCAGCTATCAAGTCTATCCAAAGAGCTTCTAGACCTGGTTTGAGACAGTACAAAGGTTCAGCTGAACTTCCAAGAGTACTAAACGGTTTGGGTATTTCTATCATCTCTACTTCTAAAGGAGTAATGACTGACAAGAAAGCTAGAGAAGAAAAAGTAGGTGGTGAAGTAATCTGCTATGTTTATTAATTTTTAATCAAAGGAAAATGTCAAGAATTGGTAAAGCAATTATAACAATTCCAGCAGGAGTTACAATCACTGAAAACAACGGTGTAGTAACTGTAAAAGGTCCTAAAGGAGAACTTTCTCAGGAGCTTACAGCAGGAATTACTATAGAACAAAAAGATGGCGAACTTAACGTTAACAGACCATCTGATGCTAAACAACACAAAGCGCTTCACGGTTTATACAGAGCGTTAATCAACAACATGATTGTTGGTGTTTCTCAAGGTTTCGAAAAGAAACTGGAATTAGTAGGGGTAGGATACAGAGCTTCACACGCAGGTCAAAAACTTGAGTTAGCTTTAGGATTCTCTCACGGTATCGTACTAGAGCTTCCAACCGAAGTAAAAGTAGATACATTGACTGAAAAAGGTAAAAACCCAATTATTACTTTAACGTCTCACGACAACCAACTTCTAGGGATGGTAGCTGCAAAGATCCGTTCTTTCAGAAAGCCTGAACCATACAAAGGTAAAGGGGTAAGATTCGTAGGAGAAATTGTTAGACGTAAAGCTGGTAAATCTGCTTAATAAATTATAAGTATTATGGCATTAAGTAAATTAGAAAAAAGAATAAGAATCAAAAGAAGAGTAAGAGGAAAAATCTCTGGATCTTCTGAATTGCCAAGATTATCTGTATACAAAAGTAATAAGGAAATTTACGCTCAGTTAATCGACGACAACAGTGGAAAAACTTTAGCTTCTGCTTCTTCTAGAGAGAAAGGTGTTGACGCTAACGGAACTAAGACTGAAGTTTCTGCTGCTGTAGGTAAAGCTATTGCTGCTAAAGCTATCGCTGCAGGAATCGAAAATATTGTATTTGATAGAAACGGATTCGTATATCACGGAAGAGTTAAGGCTCTAGCTGATGGTGCGAGAGAAGGTGGACTTAAATTCTAATCATTAAAATTTCGGAAATATGTTAGGACTAGATAATATAGAAAGAGTAAAACCGGGAGGATTAGAACTTAAAGATCGTCTCGTAGCTGTTAACAGAGTAACAAAAGTAACTAAAGGAGGTAGAGCTTTCGGATTCTCTGCTATCGTAGTTGTAGGTAACGAAGATGGAGTTATCGGTTACGGATTAGGAAAATCTAAAGAGGTTGCTTCTGCAATTGCTAAAGCAGTTGAAGACGCTAAGAAAAACCTTGTGAAAGTTCCTGTAATGAACCACACCATTCCTCACCAAACTACTGCTAGATACGGAGGTGCAGATATCTTCTTAAGACCTGCTTCTCACGGTACAGGGCTTATCGCCGGTGGTGCGGTAAGAGCGGTATTGGAGTCTGCTGGTATTCACGATATCCTTTCAAAATCTAAAGGATCTTCTAACCCTCACAACGTGGTGAAAGCTACTTTCAAAGCGTTATTGGACATCAGAAGACCTGAAGAAATCGCTAGAATGAGAGGAGTTTCTCTAACTAAAGTGTTTAACGGTTAATATATAAAACAATGGCAACAATTAAAGTAAAGCAAGTAAGAAGCGCTATTGGAAGAACAAAAACCCAAAAGAGAACGCTTGAAGCATTAGGATTTAAGAAACTTCACCAAGTTGTAGAACACGAAGCTACTCCTTCTATCTTAGGAATGATAGCTGCAGTTAGTCACTTACTTGAGGTTCAGAAATAATTAAAAAATTCAAAGATTAAAAGATTAAAATTTTCTTCCTATTTTAGTCGGAATTTTTTAATCTTTAAATTATTTAATCTTTAAATCAATAAAAAAATGAATTTAAACAATATAAAGCCAGCTGCAGGATCTACTTTCAATTCAAAAAGAATTGGTAGAGGTCAGGGTACTGGAAAAGGAGGTACTTCTACAAAAGGTCACAAAGGACAGAAATCAAGAGCTGGTTATTCTCAGAAGATCGGTTTTGAAGGAGGTCAGATGCCTTTACAAAGAAGATTACCGAAATTCGGATTCAAAAACGTAAACAGAAAAGAGTTTAGAGGAATTAACCTTGATACAATCCAGACTTTAATCGAGAATAAATCTATCACTGGAGATATTACAAGAGAAGTTATGATTGAGAACGGTCTAATTACTAAAAACGAATTAGTGAAAATTATGGGTAGAGGAGAGTTGAAATCTGCGGTTTCTATCTCTGCTGACAAGTTCACTAAATCTGCTGAAGAGCTTATCGCTAAAGCAGGTGGAAAAGCAATTACCTTATAATAATTACTAATGAAAGAATTTATACAAACATTAAAAAATATTTGGAGCTTAAAGGAACTTAGAGATAAAATTATCTTCACTTTAGGTATTATCCTTGTGTATAGATTCGCATCTTATATCTCTTTACCTGCAATTAACCTTGCAGAAGTAGGAGATCTCTTAGAGCATTATAAAAGTCAGGGCGGTAACAAGCAAGGAGCAGGTCTCCTTGGCTTGCTTTCGTCGTTTACGGGGGGAGCTTTTAGCCACGCTTCCGTAATGGCGTTAGGGATCATGCCTTATATTTCTGCTTCTATTATTGTTCAGTTGATGGGGATGGCTATTCCTTATCTTCAGAAGCTTCAGAAAGATGGAGAGTCAGGTAGAAATACATTGAATCAGATTACCAGATGGTTAACTATTGGTGTTTGTCTTGTACAGGCGCCTTCCTATTTAACTTCTATCACTCAATTATTTTTACCATATGCTCAGTTCTCTTCTGCATATTATGTAGAGCCAAATTCTATCATGTTCTGGTTACCAAGTATTGTTATTTTGGTAGCTGGTTCAGTATTCGCAATGTGGTTGGGTGAGAAAATCACCGACAAAGGTATCGGAAACGGTATTTCTATCCTTATTATGGTAGGGATCCTTTCAAGATTACCAGAAGCATTCGTACAGGAAATGGCCGTGCAGAACGGAAAAGGAGGAATGGGATCTATCATGATCCTTATTGAAGTAATTTTCTGGATGTTGGTTGTTCTTTTAGCAGTGGTATTATCCGTTGCTGTTAGAAAAATCCCTATCCAGTATGTAAGCAGAGCTCAAGCAAGAGGAGGTGTAAACAGAAATCTTATGCAAGGAGCAAGACAGTGGATTCCATTGAAAGTTAATGCTGCCGGTGTAATGCCGATTATCTTTGCTCAGGCATTGATGTTCGTACCTGGTTTATTAACGAAAGTAGATGAGTCTAATACTTTTCTTGCAGGTTTCAAGAATGTTTTTAGCTGGCAGTACAATGTATTGTTCGCGCTATTAATTATTATCTTCTCATTCTTCTATACTGCGATTACAATTCCGGTAAACCAGATGGCTGATGATTTGAAGAGAAATGGAGGTTTAGTACCGAAAGTAAGACCCGGGAAAGAGACCGCTGATTATTTAGATGATATTTTATCAAAAATTACCTTGCCTGGTGCAATATTTTTATCTATCTTTGCAGTCCTTCCGGCAATTGTACACGGAAGCTTTGTTCAGACAGATGCGTTCGCCCTATTTTTCGGGGGAACATCACTATTGATTATGGTTGGAGTAATTTTAGATACTGTTCAACAGATTAATACATATCTGCTGAACCATCATTATGATGGCTTAATGCAGTCTAAATTATCAAGAACGACTGGATATTAATTTATGGCAAAACAAAAACATATTGAACAAGACGGCGTTATAACGGAAGCACTTTCGAACGCTCAGTTCCGTGTAGAGCTAGAGAATGGGCATGTGCTTATTGCTCATATTTCTGGTAAAATGCGTATGCATTATATTAAACTTCTGCCTGGTGATAAGGTGAAATTAGAAATGTCTCCCTATGATTTAACAAAAGGGAGAATCACATTTAGATATTAAAACAATCTGCCAAATGGAGCGTGCGTTCCATTTGGCTGTTGTTAAAAAATAAATACTATCAAAATGAAAGTAAGAGCATCAATTAAAAAAAGAAGCGCTGATTGCAAAATCGTACGCAGAAAAGGTGTACTGTTTGTAATCAACAAGAAAAACCCAAAATTTAAACAAAGACAAGGCTAAAATTAAATTATGGCGAGAATTTCAGGTATTGATTTACCAAAAAACAAAAGAGGCGTTATCGGTTTAACTTACATCTATGGAATCGGAAGAAGTACTTCTTCAGAAATCCTTAAAGCTGCCGGTATCAGCGAAGACAAGAAAGTCAACGAATGGAATGACGATGAATTGGCTGCAATCAGAACATACATCTCTGAAAACGTAAAAGTAGAAGGAGAATTGAGATCTGAAGTGCAATTGAACATCAAGAGATTGATGGACATAGGATGCCAACGAGGAATACGTCACAGACTTGGATTACCTTTAAGAGGCCAGAGAACGAAAAACAACTCTAGAACCCGTAAAGGAAAGAGAAAAACTGTTGCTAACAAGAAAAAAGCTAGTAAATAATCGTTAGGAATTATGGCAAAACAAACTAAAGTAGTTAAAAAAAGAAAAGTAAAAGTTGAAGCTATTGGTGAAGCGCACATTCAGGCTTCTTTCAATAACATCATCATTTCTTTAACAAATAAAAACGGAGAGGTTATCTCTTGGGCTTCTGCCGGTAAAATGGGATTCAGAGGTTCTAAAAAGAATACTCCATTTGCTGCTCAAATGGCAGCTGAAAATTGCTCTGCTGTAGCTCACGAAGCTGGTTTAAGAAGAGTAAAGGTGTTTGTGAAAGGTCCAGGTGCAGGTAGAGAATCTGCAATCAGAACTATTCACAATTCAGGAATTGAAGTTAGCGAAATCATTGATGTGACTCCTATGCCACACAACGGATGTAGACCACCAAAAAGAAGAAGAGTTTAATTTTTAGAATTTACCCATTATGGCAAGATATATTGGACCTAAAACTAAGATTGCTAGAAAGTTTGGTGCTGCAATCTACGGAGATGACAAAAACTTCGAGAAAAGAAAAAACCAACCGCCAGGACAACACGGTCCTAACAAAAGAAGAGGTGCTAAAAAATCAGAATATGCAGTTCAGTTAGCTGAAAAACAAAAAGCTAAATATACTTACGGTATTTTAGAAAGACAGTTTGCTAACCTATTTGACAAAGCACACAGAAGTAAAGGTGTAACAGGTGAAGTTCTATTACAACTTTGCGAATCAAGATTGGATAACGTAGTATACAGATTAGGTTTTGCTAAAACCAGATCTGCTGCTAGACAATTAGTTTCTCACAGACACATTACTGTAAACGGAGAGCTAGTTAACATCCCTTCTTATTTGCTAAAAGCTGGTGATGTAATCGCTGTAAGAGAAAAATCTAAATCTCTTGAAGTGGTTTCTAATGCATTAGCTTCTAAAGCAAATTATGAGTGGTTACAATTCAACGATGAGAAAAAAGAAGGTACTTTCGTATCTGCTCCTGAAAGAATCCAGATTCCGGAAGACATCAAGGAACAGCTTATCGTCGAACTTTACTCTAAATAATTTTTTAATCAAATTTTTGCTCAACCCAATAATATGGCAATTTTACAATTCATAAAACCCGATAAAGTAATTTTACTTAACTCTGATGAATTTAAAGGTCAATTCGAATTCAGACCTCTAGAACCAGGTTTCGGGCTTACAATCGGTAATGCTTTGAGAAGAGTGTTGCTTTCTTCTCTGGAAGGATATGCTATTTCATCTATCAAAATAGAAGGTGTAGAGCACGAATTTTCAACTATTCCGGGAGTAATCGAAGATGTTACCGAAATTATTCTTAACCTTAAGCAGGTAAGATTAAAAGCTGCGGCAGAAAACCAAGCTAACGAGCAGGTAGTTGCTAAAGTTTCGGGGCAAACGGTGATCACTGCTGGAGATTTAGGTAAAGCGATGAGCGGATTTGAGGTGCTAAACCCAGATCTAGTTATTTGCAACCTAAATTCTGATGTTACTTTCGAAATTACTTTCAATATTGAAAAAGGTAGAGGATATGTTCCTTCAGAACAAAATAAGTCAAACAATGCACCTGTAGGTACTATTGCTATCGACTCTATTTTCACGCCAATTAAGAAAGTACAATACAGCATTGAAAATTATCGTGTAGAGCAAAAAACAGACTACGAAAAACTTGTATTAGATATAGAAACTGACGGATCTATCAGTCCTCAGAATGCTTTAACAGAAGCTTCTAAGATATTAATTTATCACTTCATGTTATTCTCTGATGAGAGAATCACTTTGGAGACTGAAGCGGTGAAAGCATCTATCCAATATGACGAGGAAACTCTTCATACAAGACAACTACTTAAGTCTAAATTAGCAGATATGGATCTTTCCGTAAGAGCCCTAAACTGTCTGAAAGCAGCTGAAGTAGAAACTCTTGGGGAATTGGTTTCTTACAGTAAGTCTGATTTGATGAAATTCAGAAATTTTGGTAAAAAATCTTTGACAGAACTAGAAGAATTAGTGCATTCAAAAGGTCTTAACTTCGGTTTCGACGTTGCAAAATATAAATTAGACGCTGATAATTAATTAATAATGAGACACGGTAAAAAATTCAATCACTTAGGAAGAACAGCTTCTCACAGAAGCGCTTTACTTTCTAATATGGCTTGTTCTCTAATTGAGCATAAAAGAATCAACACTACTGTAGCTAAAGCTAAAGCTTTAAGAGTATATGTTGAGCCTCTATTAACAAAAGCAAAAGAAGATACTACACACAACAGAAGAATTGTTTTTTCATATCTTCAAAATAAAGAAGCAGTTGCTGAATTGTTCAGAACTGTAGCTCCTAAAATCGCTGAGAGAAACGGTGGTTATACAAGAATCATCAAAACAGGATTCAGACCAGGTGATGCTGCTGATACTGCTCTTATCGAATTAGTAGACTTCAATGAGCTTTACAACCCTAATGCTGAAGAGAAAAAGACTACAAGAAGAAGCAGAAGATCTACAACAGCTAAAAAAGAAGCTGTAGTTGCTGAAGCTCCTGTAGTAGAAGAAAAAGCTGCTGAACCAACGGCTGAAGCTGGTGATTCTACAGAGGAAAAAACTGAAGAATAATATTTCATTCAGATATAAATAAAAACCGTTCAGATTTCTGAACGGTTTTTTTATACTTTAGATTTTGGTTTTTACCAGCTCAATGATATTATTGCCCTGATCCAAAATAAGACTGTCTTTCTTTACGGTTGCCTTCATATCCATTTTCTCGTAAATAGTTTCAGTTCCTTTAGATTCAACCTGATTCAGAATGAAAGTTTTATTGTTGTTTCGGATGCTCATCGTTTTTTCCTTGTAATTAAAAACAACTTTTACCAAAGTTCCGTCAGTAGCCTTATAAACATAATCCGTTTTTATACTTTTCTTTCCGTTGATGTCTGTATTGTAAGTAATGGTTGAATCAACTTTTCCATTGTCGGCCAAAATAGTTGAATCTCCGGCTTTTAGTACATTTTTATTTCCACTTTCACTCTTTTTACAGCTTATTACTGATAAGGTAATAGCCGAAATCGCTATGAGTAACCCTTTTTTCATGATATTTATTTTTAATGTATTGATAATTAATTTACTTTTTATAAGAAGATAATTTTGTTAAATGTAAGAAAAACAAAAAACAAACCAATGGCCTTCATTCAAACTTTAAAATTACCAAACATGTAAATGTTTTGATCATAAAAACCTTTTTTAAAGTTCATAAAAGTTTTTTTTAGAAGTAAAAACGAAGAATTATTACAATCTTAAAATTAACTAAAATTTAACTCGGAATAAACATATAAATTACCTCTCTATTGCTTTAAAAAGTTAAAAATTGATTAAATTTGTCTGAACTATAAAATAAACAAAAATGAGTTACATTTCTTACATAGAAGCGAGACAAATTTTGGATTCAAGAGGTAATCCTACAGTTGAAGTAGATGTATTTACAGAAAGTGGTGCGATGGGTCGTGCTGCGGTACCTTCTGGAGCATCTACCGGAGAACATGAAGCAGTTGAATTGCGTGATGGTGGTTCAGAATGGATGGGGAAAGGTGTCTCTAAAGCTGTAGAGAATGTAAGAGAAGTAATTGCTCCTGAATTGGTAGGTCTTCCTGTTTTTGATCAGAACCTTATCGATCAGATCATGATTGACCTTGACGGAACTAAGAACAAAGGAAACCTTGGGGCAAACGCTATTTTAGGAGTTTCTTTGGCTGCTGCAAAAGCTGCTGCGACAGAACTAAGATTACCATTATACAAATACGTAGGAGGAGTAAATGCCAACACGCTTCCGGTTCCGATGATGAACGTAATCAACGGAGGTTCTCATTCAGATGCTCCGATTGCTTTCCAGGAATTTATGGTAATGCCGGTAAAAGCAGATTCTTTCTCTCATGCTTTGAGAAAAGGAACTGAAATTTTCCATAATCTTAAATCTATTCTTCATTCAAGAGGTTTGTCTACTGCGGTAGGTGACGAGGGAGGATTCGCTCCTACATTCACAGGAACTGAAGATGCTTTGGATACTTTGCTTCAGGCAATTGAAAAAGCGGGCTATAAGCCGGGTGATGATGTGATGATCGCTTTAGATTGTGCGGCTTCGGAATTTTACAAAGACGGAGTTTACGATTATAGAAAATTCCAGACTCCGGATGCGGCTCAGTTTTCAAGCAGTGAGCAGGTTTCTTATCTGACAGAACTGGTAAATAAATATCCGATCATTTCTATCGAAGATGGGATGCAGGAAAATGACTGGGACGGATGGAAAATGCTAACAGATAAAATCGGTGACAGAGTACAGTTGGTTGGTGATGATTTATTTGTAACCAATGTAGAGAGATTATCAAGAGGAGTAAAAGAAGGAATTGCCAACTCAATCCTTGTAAAAGTAAACCAGATCGGTTCTCTTTCTGAAACGATGGCTGCAGTCCAGATGGCCCAACACAACAAATTTACATCAGTAATGTCTCACAGATCTGGTGAAACTGAAGATTCTACAATTGCTGATCTGGCAGTGGCAATGAACTGCGGACAAATCAAAACCGGTTCTGCTTCAAGATCAGATAGAATGGCAAAATATAACCAGCTATTAAGAATCGAAGAAGCTTTAGGTGAAACTGCGATTTTCCCAGGATTAGAAGCATTTAAAGTAAAAAGATAATTGAATTTATAAATAACGGCGAGCGAAATTTTTTGTTTGCCGTATTTTATAATAAGTAGTATATTTAAAAAAAAAATAAATAATGTCAGACAACAAAGTAATATTGAATTACGACGGTAATTCATATGAATATCCAATCGTAGATAGTACGATCGGAGACAGAGGAATAGATATTTCAAAATTAAGAGACCAGACGGGTCTTATCACTTTAGACTTAGGGTACAAAAATACAGGAGCAACAATTAGTGATATCACTTACCTTGACGGAGATAAAGGTGAATTGTTCTACAGAGGATATCCTATTGAGCAGGTTGCTGAGAAGTCAAACTTCACGGAAGTAATGTATTTGTTATTACACGGTGAATTACCAACTCAGAACCAATTCAGCGCATTCGAAAACAATATCAAAAAATATAACTTCGTAGCAGAGGAGATGAAAAAAATCATCGATGCTTTCCCTCGTTCTGCTCACCCTATGGGAGTTTTATCTTCTTTAACGTCTGCTTTGACGGCTTTCAATCCTAAAGCTGTGAATGTAAATTCAAAAGAAGAGATGGATCATGCTGCGGAATTGATGATTGCTAAATTCTCCCACCTTTGTGCTTGGACTTACAGAAAAACTTTAGGCCTTCCAATTAACCACGGAGATAACAGCTTAAACTACGTAGAAAACTTCTACAAAATGGCATTCAGAATGCCAAACCAGGAATTCGAAATCGATCCGGTAGTAGTGGGAGCTTTAGATAAATTATTGATCCTTCACGCAGATCACGAACAAAACTGTTCTACATCTACAGTAAGAATGGTAGGTTCTGCTCATACAGGTCTTTTCGCTTCTATTTCTGCAGGGGTTTCTGCGCTTTGGGGACCACTTCACGGTGGAGCAAACCAAGCAGTTATCGAAATGCTTGAATTGATCGAAAAAGATGGCGGAGATGTTAACAAATGGGTAGCGAAAGCTAAAGATAAAAATGATAGCTTCCGTTTGATGGGATTCGGACATAGAGTATACAAGAACTTCGACCCAAGAGCAAAAATTATCAAAAAAGCTGCTGATGATATCCTTAATGCATTAGGAATCCAGGATAAAGCTCTTGATATTGCAATGCAGTTAGAAAAAGTAGCGCTGGAAGATGAGTACTTCGTAGAAAGAAAACTATATCCAAACGTAGATTTCTATTCTGGAATTATTTACAGAGCATTAGGAATTCCTACAGAAATGTTTACTGTAATGTTTGCATTAGGAAGACTTCCGGGATGGATTTCTCAGTGGAAAGAAATGAGATTGAAAGGAGACCCGATCGGAAGACCAAGACAGGTTTACCAAGGCGCTCAACAAAGAAACTACATCGATATTGCAAACAGATAATTATTGTTTATATCATAAAAAATCTCAAAGCTTGCTTTGGGATTTTTTTATTTAATGATCTGCAAATATTTCTTAGAAAAATATATATGTTACTGAAATTGAATTCAATAATTTATTAATTTTACTTTTATGAAATTATTGGCGTGATCAAAGCCGAATGATTGAATAACAGATATGATAAAAAACTGTGGCATCATTTGATTCACCATAAAAAATAAATTATTATGACTTTCGGACAACAGATGTTATTTTTCTTCAGCGCAGTAGGAGCATTCAACGGACTGTTGCTGGGCATTTATCTGCTGTTTGTTAAGAAACTGAAATACCTCCCGGATTTTTTCCTTGGACTTCTTTTGCTGATGCTGAGCACCAGAGTTGGCATTGCTGTATGCATTTACTTTTACCCTGATCTGCCAAGGATTATTCCGCATTTGGGACTCTCTGCCTTATTTTTCACAGGTCCGGCACTCTATTATTATGTGAAATCTTCCTTTCAACAGGAGCAGTTTGATTGGAAGAACTGTCAGAAATGGTTTGGAATACTGATCATCATTTTAGGAGCAGTCGGTTTATTATATCTGCTTTTTCCTGTTACATGGGAACATTATTTCGGAACCTTTATTTATACTGTCTGGTCCATATTTGTATTCCTTACGGTATATCAGTACTACAACTTTTCCAGGCAGAATCTTAAAAATCCAAACCAATTTGTTCTTCCGGTTCTGATCAGTAATATCATCATCTTTCTGACCTATCAGCTGATCTCAACAGGTTGGGTGCAGATCTACTGCGCGGGAGGAAGTCTTGTATTTTCATTTGTGCTGTATGCCAACTTTTTAATTTTATTTAATAAAAAATATCAGCAGCTTCCGGCAAAAGAAACTGAAAGATACCCCAATAAAAAGATTTCTGAAGAAAAGGCAGACAGCTTTTCGTCCAGATTAGAGCGTCTTATGAATACTGAAGAGCTTTATAAAAATCCCAATCTGAAATTAAGTGATGTGGCATCCAGAATGAATATCTCTGCCCATCAGCTTTCCCAGCTGCTGAATGATAATCTTGGTAAAAGTTTTTCTACCTATATCAATGAATACCGTATTAATGAAGCCTGTGAAAAGATAGAAAATGGCTCCTATTTAAAAATTGAAGAGATAGGATATGAAGTAGGTTTTAATTCCAAATCGACTTTCTTTTCTACGTTCAAGAAAATTAAAAATACAACGCCTCTTTTGTATAAACAGTCTCAAACCCTTACTGAATCGAGGTTTCAGAGTTCAAATTTATAATTCAGTACTGCGGAATTTTAATTTTAAAACCGTTATTCTGCCCCAAGCCGATACATTTGATGTCATAAAATTTAAAATCTATGATCTTCAAATTATGGTTCTTGCTGCTTCTGCTGTTCCTGTCAATTTTTGGAAAAGCTCAGGAAGCTGTCAAAGGAAAAACCGCGGATTCTCTGGCTGAGGCAAAAACTTCAACAACGAATATTTCAGAAGTCATTATTCAGTCAGCTCCACGAAAAATGAAACTGAATGAAGGCAATCTTGTACTGTCTGTTGCCGGAAATAAAGACTTTAAAACTTCCACGCATCTCCTTGATGTTTTAAGAAAAACACCTGGGGTTACAGTAGATCAGGAAGATGGAATTTTTATTGGAGGCAGAATCACTCCCGCTGTTTTTATTGATGGGAAACCCGTTGTTATGAGCAATCAGGAGCTGCAGGTCTATTTGCGGTCTTTATCTCCCGAAATGGTAGAATCTGTTGAAGTGAATACCAATCCATCTTCTAAATATGATGCAGAATTTAAAGGAATTATTGATATCAAACTAAAAAAGAATGTCAGCCTGGGCTTGAAAGCAAGCTATAATGGTAATATTTATGTTAATAAATTCAACTATAGAGAAAATGCTCTCAATATATCTTATCATACAGGGAAAGTGACATACAATCTGCAGACGGGTTATAATGAAGGGATTTCGACCTATCGTTATCATGCTTTGCAACGATTGGCCAATACCAATATCATGCGTACCCAAACCTATCAGGAAGATGCCGGAAAAGTTTACAATTTTCAGGTGGGCGCAGATTTTAAGCTGAATGATAAAAACCAGCTTGGTATTAATCTGAGAGGTAATTTCCGGAATAATGACAGAATACGCAACGGATCACTTTATACAACTGATAAAACCGAAACCCAGTTGGTACTGAATACTGCCAGTGAAAATCCCACAGATTATTCTCAGGATAACTATGGGATGACAGTGGATTATTCTTTTCAGAATAAGGGTTTTAAGCTTGCTTTTTTAGGGAATTATCTTTCAGTCAAAAATAAACAGAATGATGATTTTGTCAATAGAGACCGGACTGATACTGAGGTTTTATCATACTGGAAATCTGATCTGGTGAACAAAATCGGCATTTATACGGCACAGATCGATGCATCTCAGAAGATAAAAGAGATCGATATTGAAGCAGGACTTAAATACAGCCATTCAGATACGAATAACAATATCAGGTATGATACATTATCTGTTGGTAATCAGTTCGTTTTTGATCCTTCGAGAAGCAATATATTCTCATACAAAGAAAAGATCTGGGCAGGTTATCTTGCATACAGGCAAAAGATAGGAGACTTTCAGATCAATGCAGGATTGAGATTTGAAAACACAAACAGTATTTCCAACGCCATTACTGTGGATTCTGTGGTTTCCAGAAACTATCTGAAGTGGCTGCCGTCTTTAAGCGCTAGCTATACTTTTAATAAATCCAGTGAATTTTCTCTTTCCTATAGTAAAAAAATAACGAGACCAGCATTTTCGCAGCTTAATCCGTTCAGATTTTATTTCAGTCCGTTAAATTACTGGATAGGGAATCCATACCTGTTGCCTTCCTTTACCAGTCAGATTAAAGCAACGTATCGGTATAAAAATTGGGTCACAAGCTTTACAGTCGGAAAAGAAAAAGATGTTATGACACGGTATCCCCTGTACAATCCGAAAACAAATGTATTGGAATATTTGGGAACGAATCTTCCCTACAGGAACTTTGCTATGCTGGAAACAAGCTTTCCGGTACGAATTACAAAATGGTGGAATATCACCAGTCAGATTGCAGGATATTATAATTACGAATTTAGACCTTATCTGAACGAGGTTTTTGCATTGAGCATTTATAATTACGAAATGAGGATCAATCAGGTATTTTCGCTTCCAAAAGGATTTACTGTAAATGTATTTGGTGCTTATGAATCCAAAACAGGAAACAGTCTTTATATTATTAAACCACGATACACTGTAGATGTATCATTGCAAAAGGCATGGTTTGATAATAAACTGAACACAAAAATCGGTTTTAATAATCTTTTCGACTCTTATGATCAGCGATTGGAATTCCGCCATAAACAGATTATGGATAACCGTTTTACACACTGGTGGGACAGCAGCAGGCTGGTATTTTCACTCAGTTATAACATAGGAAGTTCAAAATATCAGGTCAAAGAAACCCAGAAGACGGAAGAAGAAAACAGAGCAAGATAAGCAAACCCGCTTTTCAAGTCGGTTTTCGTTTTTATTATGGACATACACATCTTTCACATGCCCAGATATAACAGTTTCCTGCATCACCCATTCACAGTATTTCTACTTAATTTTTGTGCGTTTTTCAGTACGGATTTTTTTGTCTTCATGATTGGGGTTATTCAACTGTTAATCGTTTATGTTACTAATATGTGATTGCCATTAATTAAATTTTGATGTTAAATAATTAACAAACAATATATTGTTAATAAAATTATCTAAAGAAACGAGGTATTCAAGCAAATAAATGATTTAGTCTGCGGATGAACTTAAGTAAAAATCTGCAATAAGAAGATTTTGCAGAATAATACTTAATTACCAGCCTAAAAACCGTACAAAAGTTTCCCAGATAGAGACCTTTACTTATATTTGTAGCATTGCATAAATCTTTATGAGACTAAATATAAAAAATGAAACGGGGAGGCTGAAATCTGTGGTTTTAGGGCAACCCAATTCAATGGGAGCTGTTCCTACGCTGGAAGAAAGCTATGATGCTAAATCTTATTACACGATAGAACATAATATGTATCCGAAGGAAGCTGACATTATTAATGAAATGAATGCTTTTGAAGCGGTGCTGAAAAAATATGATGTAGAAGTTCTGCGCCCGGAAATTATAAAAGATTATAATCAGGTTTTTGCCAGAGATGTGGCGTTTGTGATTGATGATAAAATGATCATTTCAAATGTAATCGCAGACAGAGCAGATGAGCAGGAAGCTTATAAAAAAGTTTTTGAAAAAGTAGCCTGGAGAAAAATTATCAATCTTCCGGAAACTGCTCATATCGAAGGAGGCGATGTTATTGTCTGGGATGACTTCCTTTTTATAGGAACGTGCTTCAGTGAAGATTACAGAAGCTATAAAACAGCCAGAACCAACGAATATGCTATTGAAATTCTTAAGGAATATTTTCCTAAGAAAAGAATTATCGATCTTGAACTAAAAAAGAATGATAAAGTCCCGTATGAGGGGATTTTACATCTGGATTGTACTTTCAATCCTGTTGGGAAAGATAAATGTATTATTTATAAAGACGGTTTTGTGGACGAAAGTGATTATAATTTAATCATCGACATTTTTGGGGAAGAAAACTGTTTCCATGTTACGGCGGAAGAAATGTTTGAAATGTTTCCGAATATTTTTTCCATCTCACCGGAGATTGTTGTTTCGGACAAAGCATTCACAAGAATGAATAATCATCTCAGAGACGAATGGGGAATGACAGTTGAAGAGATTCCTTACCGAGAAATTTCTAAAATGGGAGGTTTGTTGAGGTGTTCCACAATGCCGCTTGTCAGAGAGTGATCTGAATCTTAAAATTTTATTGTGGGATAGTTTGAAAATTTTTTAATTTTTCAATCTTTAAATTAAACAAAATGCAGACAACAGATACAGTATTAATGATAGAACCGATTGCATTCGGTTATAATGCAGAAACGGCAAAAAATAATTATTTTCAGGTTGAGCAAACGGGTTCTGATATTCAGTCCAAAGCATTAGCTGAATTTAATACTTTTGTCGGAAAACTAAGATCTAAAGGAATTAATGTTATTACCATAAAAGACACATTAGATCCTCATACTCCGGATTCTATTTTCCCTAATAACTGGGTGAGTTTCCATAAAGACGGGAAAGTGGTTTTATATCCGATGTTCGCTTCAAACAGAAGAGTTGAGAGAAGAGAGGATATTATTGAGAGTATTCAGGAGGGATTTGAAGTGACTGAAATTGACGACTGGTCATTTCCGGAAACCCAAGGACACTTTCTGGAAGGAACCGGAAGTATGATTTTCGATCACGATAATAAAATTGCATACGGGTCGGTTTCTTTACGGTTAGATGAAAATCTATTCAGAGAATTTTGTGAAAAATATGGTTTTACACCGGTCGTTTTCCATTCATATCAAACGGTTGGAGAAGAAAGACTTCCTATTTATCATACCAATGTCATGATGTGTGTAGCGGATCAATTTGTTGTCATTTGTTTAGATTGTATTGATAATAAGGTAGAAAGAGAAAAAGTAGTCGAAACGATTAAAAATTCAGGGAAAGAAATCATTGAGATTTCGGAAGCACAAATGCAGCAATTTGCAGGAAATATGCTTCAGGTTCAAAATAAAGACGGCAAAAAGTTTTTGGTAATGAGCCAGACTGCCTACCAATCATTAAATCCAGGTCAGATTTCTGCAATAGAAAAATATTGCGAAATTATCTACTCAGACCTGAATACAATAGAAGTAAACGGAGGAGGCAGTGCGCGATGTATGCTTGCTGAAGTTTTCTTACCGAAAAAATAATTTATTTTAAGGATGTAGACTAAACTTCCGGTTGCTAATTCAGCCGGAAGTTTTTTTATTAATATGAGCTCTGAAAATGCTTCAAAAAATTAGGCTAAATTTGCAATAATGAAATAGGCTATTATGATAAAAAAATTAATGATAAGTTTAGGAGTCTTCATTGCGATATGCTCTTATTCCCAACAAAAAACATTCTGTAATCCTATCAATATAGATTACGGATATACTCCTTTCGAAGTTTTTTCAAAACAGGGAAAACACCGTGCTACCGCAGACCCGGTCATTATAAATTTTAAAAATAAGCTGTTTCTTTTCTCAACCAATCAGGAAGGGTATTGGTACAGTGATGATATGCTTGACTGGAAGTTTGTGAAAAGAAAATTTCTTAGAGATAATAAATATATCCATGATTTGAACGCTCCTGCAGTTTGGGCAATGAAAGATACCTTATATGTTTTTGGTTCTACCTGGGAACAGGATTTTCCTATCTGGAAAAGTACAAATCCAACAAAAGATGATTGGAAAATAGCCGTAGATACTTTGAAAGTCGGAGCTTGGGATCCTGCTTTTCATTATGATGAAGATAAAAATAAGTTATACTTATATTGGGGTTCAAGTAATGAGTGGCCATTATTAGGGACTGAAGTTAAAACCAAGACCTTGCAGTCGGAAGGTTTTGTAAAACCTATTTTAAGATTAAAACCGGAAGATCACGGTTGGGAAAGGTTCGGAGAATATAATGACAATGTTTTCTTACAGCCTTTTGTAGAGGGAGCCTGGATGACAAAGCATAATGGTAAATATTATATGCAGTATGGTGCTCCTGCAACAGAGTTCAGCGGATATTCGGATGGAGTTTACGTCAGCAACAAACCTTTGGAAGGATTTGAATATCAACAGCACAATCCATTTTCGTATAAGCCCGGAGGTTTTGCAAGAGGAGCGGGACATGGTGCAACGTTTGAGGATAACTACAAGAATTGGTGGCACGTTTCAACAATTTTTATTTCCACTAAAAATAATTTTGAAAGACGTTTGGGAATCTGGCCTGCAGGATTTGATAAAGATGATGTCATGTATTGCAATACCGCTTACGGGGATTATCCGACCTATCTTCCGCAATATGCGCAAGGAAAGGACTTTTCAAAAGGTTTATTTGCAGGCTGGATGTTGCTGAATTATAATAAACCGGTTCAGGTTTCATCAACACTGGGAGGATATCATTCTAATTATGCGGTGGATGAAGATATTAAAACATACTGGAGTGCAAAAACAGGAAATGCCGGTGAATGGTTCCAAACTGATCTAGGTGAGGTTTCTACCATTAATGCTATTCAGATCAATTATGCAGATCAGGATGTTGAATTTTTAGGGAAAACCTTAGGTAAAATGCATCAGTATAAAATCTATGGTTCGAATGATGGTAAAAAATGGAATGTTATTGTAGATAAAAGTAAAAATACTAAAGATGTTCCTCACGATTATGTAGAACTGGAAAAACCTGCAAAAGCAAGATTCCTGAAAATGGAAAATCTGAAAATGCCAACAGGAAAATTTGCATTGAGCGGTTTCAGAGTATTCGGAAAAGGAGCGGGAACTGTTCCTCCAAAAGTTCAAAATTTTGTTCCTCTGAGAGCTGATCCTAAAAAATATGGTGAGAGAAGAAGTATCTGGATGAAATGGCAGCAGAATTCCGATGCGGACGGATATGTAATTTATTGGGGAAAATCTCCAGGTAAGTTATACGGAAGTATCATGGTGTATGGGAAAAACGAATATTTCTTTACCGGAGCAGACAGAACGGATGCTTATTATTTCCAGATCGAAGCTTTTAACGCGAATGGCGTTTCAGAAAGAACGGAAGTTTTTAAATCGGAATAAATTAAAAATACAAGCGCTTTGAAATAATCAAAGCGTTTTTGTTTTATTGACTTGTTTTAGAAATTGATAAATTGAGTTGATTACAAAAGGAGAATTGCTCTCATTACTCCAATCCAAATGACCACCGGAAAACTCATAAGAACGGTTATAAACGTTATTTGTATTCAGAACGGAATCTAAAATTTTCTTTTGAGAAAGAGGGATAACCTGATCTCGATTCCCATAAAAAGAAATAGTAGGAGGTGAGGTTTCATTGATCCAAAAAACAGGATTGGGAATATCCAGATTAGTAATATCTGTCGGGGTAGGCTTTGTTAAATCGATCATATGCTTTTGAACAAAAGAATAATCGGTGTAATTGGCAAAATTAGGATCACGTAAATCTGCCGGTCCTACAATATTTATGATAGCTTTTACTTTCGTTCTGTATTTACTGTCGAAAAGCCTGTTATAACCATATAGTAACGATAAATGTGCACCCGCGCTATTTCCAAGCAAAATAAACTGTGGACTAAATTTTTTTACTGATGTTTTTTTAACCAAAAAATCTAAAACGCTGTCAATATCATTGGTTTGATTGGGAAGAATAAAGCTCGTATTATCTGCCAATCTGTAATTAATATTAGCGAAAGCATAATCAGGAAATTTTTCCATCATGGAAAGAGCAAAATAATTAAGATTTGATTTGTCCCCTGCTTTCCAGCCACCTCCATGAATAAGAACAAAAATACCTTTTATTGGACCTCTGTTTTTGGGAAGATAGAAGTCTAGCTTTTGCTCAGAATTATTTCCATATGAAAGATTCTT
This sequence comes from Chryseobacterium sp. Y16C, assembly GCF_022488405.1. Classification (NCBI taxonomy): domain Bacteria; kingdom Pseudomonadati; phylum Bacteroidota; class Flavobacteriia; order Flavobacteriales; family Weeksellaceae; genus Chryseobacterium; species Chryseobacterium sp. Y16C. Next base: position 2,741,790 of record NZ_CP092711.1, on the reverse strand, counting down.
TTCTACAGTAAAAGAAACATTCTTTCCGAGCTTGATGGTTTCTTCTTTTTTGCAGTTAAGGAAAATTAACAAGAGAAATAAGAACAACAGGTAGTTTTTCATAATTATAAATATAACAAAACCCACTGAGAGATCAGCGGGCCATTGTACAAAATAAATATATATGAAGATGATTGTGTATTAACGTGTTCTGCTTTTGATATCATCCGAAGCTCCTTCAATAGTTCTTACCTTCTTCACTTTCTGGTTTCCGAAGTTGTATACAATACTGAAAGTCATTCCGAAATTATATCTGTTCTGATGAATATAATTATAGTTTCCGTTGCTTTGGTAGTCTTCGATTTCAACAACATTTGTTTTTAGAATATCATTTACATTTAAAGCGAAGGTCCATTCGTTCCAGATTTTTTTTAGGCTCATATCAAGACTCATCAGGTTCTTCAACACCCCAAGTTCTATCTGTTGTTTGTCCACGAAGAAATAATTGACTCCTAAAAACCATGTTTTGTTTTTGTCTAAACGTATGGTGTTATTGGTTTGAATAACAATACTTGTGGAATTTCTCTTATTAGTATAAACCAGTTGGTTCCCGTCTTTATCCCAAAAAGAATCACCAGTTGTAGGATCTATTGCTAAAGTTCCGTCGTTAATATTATGCTGAACTCCAATATTAAAATTGGTAGTCAAATATTGTTTAAAGAATGACTTCTGAACACCTAACATTGCAGACATCTCTTGTTTATCACCAAAATTGGTTCTGATATATCGAAGTACACTTTTTTTACTAACAGTACCGTCCTGAGATTTTGCAAAGCCTTGAAGTGGAACCTGTGTAATAACATCCTTAAATAATGAGTGGTTTAAAATCAGGAAATATGAATTTTTATACATATAGGTCAATTCCTGGTTATAGGTAGAAGAGGCTTTTACAAAAGGGTCGTTTTGTGTATAATTGGTTTCTGTAAGAATATTTCTGACAGGATTAAGTTCCCAAAAGCTAGGTCTTCTCATTCTGCTTGAAAATGCATAAGAAATATTGTTCTTATCATTAATAGCATAGTTCAGACTAAGATAAGGTAGAAGATTATTATAATTTCGCTCAATTCTTCTAAGGTCTACGCTGGGAGCATTATCTGAAGTTCCCAAACTATTGGTGATCTCATATCTTGTTCCTATTTTCCCGGAGAACTTATCAGAAAATTTCTTTTCTAAAGTAAGGTATAAACCATAAATGCTTTCATCATAAATAAAGTGATTTGGAGTTGGCGTTACACCATTATCATCATAGGTAAAGTTCTTGGTGTCATTATCGGTTTTTGTTTTGTTATAGTTTCCTCCCAATGAAACTGTAAAATCATTTTTAAATTTTTTGATATAATCTACAGTTCCGGAAAAGTTGTTAATGACCTGTGGTAAATCCTGTATTACCCTTTGATCCAGAACAGTATAGTTTCCGAAAGGATCTTGTGACCAGGTTCCATTATCTGTAAACTGAAATCTTTTATAATTAAGATAGGCCGCATTCAAATTTAACTTACTTCCCAAAGAATCGGTCTTAAGCTCATAATTTAAATTCAATGAATTATTATAAGACCTTGCATTTTCTTTGTTTCTTGAATTGGTATAGTTGGTTTCAAATTTTTGTGTATCCGGATTATAAGCCCGAACAGTATTGAAAAGATCAACCGTAGAATTATAACTTCTGTTTGCCCAAGAATTCCATGTCAGAGCTATATTGCTTTTATCTGTCAGTTGATAATCGATATTCAAATAACCTCCTAAGTTTTTATTTGGGTCATTAATATCACCTACTGACTCGTTAGAATATTCACTGTTTCCATTTCTTAAAGTGTAGGTTTGAGCCTCAATATTTTCTCCACCATTTAAATTGGCGCTGATTCCTAACTTATCTTTTCTATAATTTACAGAGAAGCTCGCAGAACTTGCATTGTATTTGTTTTGAGAATTCGCCATTCTCATATTTCCGCTGGTTCCGTCACTCATTTTCTTTTTCAGGATAATGTTAATGATACCATCAGAAGACTCTACTTGATATTCACTTCCGGGAACAGTAATTACTTCAATTTTCTGGATATTTTCTGCAGGAGTATTCTTTAAAAACTGTGTTAAAGACTCTGCGTCCATATTGGTTTTTCTGCCATTGATGTAGACCAGCGCATTGTTTTTTCCCGCAATCTTTAATGTTTTATCATCTGTTGTAGATAGAAGTGGAGTTTGTTTTAAAAGATCAAAAGTTGTATTTCCTTTGGCTACAGGAGATGCGGCAACATCGTAAACAAAACGGTCGCTTTGTTTTTTAAATACCTGCTTTTTTAAAGTAACGGCTTCAATATTTTGTGTTTTTGCAGTATCCTGCTTTTTTTGTTGAGCGAAGGCTAATCCGCTGAAGAATATGGCTGCGATGAGAATTGGCGTTTTCATAATTTTATTTTTAAGAGTGTTTTATGTTTAATAGCTTGTATTTGTTATTATTTAACATTGCAAAGATATATAATAAATTAAGTATTATGCAATACAAAGTACTAAAAATATTTTTGAAATAATTTTAACTACTTGATTTACAGTTGTTAAAATTTAAATGTTAATTTTTAAACTTTTTGATTATCTACATAATAAGACAACTGTAGCCTAGATTTTGTTACAGCAGATTAGAAAATATTTAAATAATAAAAATGAATATGAAAATAATATAAAGTTTCACTTAAAAATCAATATTTTAGACTGAATTTTTTAATTAATAACATATGAGGAAATTTTATTTTTTATTTTTAATGTTATCGTTGGTATTTTCATGTAAAGATGAGTCTTTCGTGGAAACGGGTAACGAAAATTTAAATCCCCAATCAAACTATAATTTTGGAAGTACAACACAAAAAGACTTTCAAGGTGTCATTTTAGATACAAATGGAACTCCTATTTATGGAGCAACAGTGCAAATTGGGACAACTTCGGTTGCGACTAATTACAAAGGTTTTTTTATCTTAAAAAATGCTTCTGTCCAAGAAAATTTTGCCCACATTAAAGTAACGAAAGCAGGTTTTATAAATGCTTCACGAGTTTTAGTTCCTTCTAATGGGATGAATCGTGTAAACATTATGATGATTCCGGAAACGCTTACTTCTACGGTTTCTTCTGGAGCGACATCAACGGTTTCTCTTGCTGACGGCACAAAAGTAAAATTTGATGGTAGCTTTAAAGACGCCAACGGTAATGCTTATTCAGGAAGTGTAAGTGTTTCTCTTTATCATTTAGCGCCTTCTAATCCCTATTTAAATGAATTAATGCCGGGTTCGTTTTTGGCAACGAGTTCAAACGGAAGTGCAAGAATAATGGAAACTTTTGGAATGTTGCACGTACAATTAACGGGAAGTGCAGGTCAAAATCTTCAAATTGCGACTGGACACACTGCTGAAATTACCATGCCGATAGATGCGTCACAGTCATCAACATCGCCTAGTACAATTCCTTTATGGTCTTACAACGAAAACACTGGAATGTGGAATGAAGAAGGTTCTGTAACAAAAGTTGGAAACACTTATGTAGGAACAGTAAGCCATTTTTCTTGGTGGAATTGCGATATACAGCTTCCTCAAGCAACATTAAAAGTTACAGTAAAAAACAATACAGGGCAACCTTTGGCTAATGCTAAAGTTACTCTTAAAAGAAATTCGCAAACTTACGAGGTTGCAGGTATTACAGACAATAATGGAGTAGTGACAGGTATTATCCCAGCTGGTGAAAGTTTAGTTTTAAAAGTGTATGATAACTGTAATTCGATTGTTTATACCTCTACTGTTGCACCAGTTACGGCGGCTAATCTTTATGTCTTACCAGATATTGTGGTAACACCTTCGGGAACAAATTATATTATCCAGGGAAATCTTAAAACCTGTACAAATGCAGATGTAACAGATGGATTTGTAACACTAAAAGCTGTGAATGGAACATATTTTCAGTATGTTTCAGTGCCAGTGAGTAGTACCGGTACCTTCAGCGCCAATATTTATTCATGTAATTCAGGACAACAGTTTGTTTTAGAAGCTTTTGATACGGCAAACATGCGATCTACGGGAGAAATAAATGTTACACCAACAGCAGCGACAACTAATTTGGGAAATATAACTGTTTGTACTGGGATAAGTGAATTTATTATATATAAAGTAGATAATCAGTCATCTAAAAATCTGCTACCTCCAATAGGTGCAGAATATTCTTCAAGTACAAATACTATGGTGGTTACCTGTTATCCTCCAAATTCAGCATTAGGAGGCTTTCAAATGGTAGTTCCAAATATATTGGGTATGGGAACTTATAATACATTCAATTATCTAGATGTGATAGGAAGTGGCTCGTCACCAAATGGAATCCCATCTTTAGGAAGTACTTTAACATTACAAATAAGTAATCTTGGAGCAATAGGACAATATATTGATTTTACAATCAATGGAACCTACACCAATTCTACAGGAAATCATACGCTTTCTGTAACAGGACACGTTATCAGAGATAATTAAAAGTTATCAGAACATTTATAAAAAAGGACCGAAAGAGTCCTTTTTTTATTTATTCTCTGTCGAAGCGAGCTAATTTTTTATCAATCCAAATCGTGGCAAAAGGGAAAAAAGCAGAGATCAATGAAAACACAAAATCTTCATCATCCCAAGCAAATATTTTTCTCATAGATGGCAAAAAGATAAGATATATTGTGAAAAACAATCCATGAATACTGCCAATCGTACTGATATAAACAATGGGAATGATGCCATGGGGATCAACACGAATCCAGATCATGGCCGTAAAAAGAAAGAACCATGATAATGCTTCGGCTAAACAAATTCGTCTAAACCATTTAATAACTTGTTCTTGGCTATATTTTGCGAAAATTTTTTCGAGAAAATCCATTACAATTTGTCTAACTTCTATTTATAAAAACTACTGCCATCCAGATATTCAAAAACTTCAGGCGGAAGCATCGGTCTTACATTTTTGTTTTCTTTGATCATATTTCGGATTTCGGTAGCAGAAAGCTCTATAATAGGGGCTTTGATCAAAGATATATTTTCATGGTTTTGATATTCTGAGGCTTTTGCTTCACCTTCAGAAACTCTTGGATATACGATGATATGGTAGTTTTTGATCAGATAATCTGCATTCTTCCATTTGTGAAGACTCTTTAAATTATCTTCTCCCATAATCAGGCTGAAGGAATACTTAGGATATTTTTCATTAAGATAGGCCAAAGTATCGATCGTATAGCTTGGTTTTGGAAGAGAAAACTCAACATTCGAAGCTTTAATATTGGGATAGTTTTTAAGCGCCAGTTCTACCATATCAAGTCTGTTATGATCATTCAACAGCGTCTTTTTGTCTTTAAACGGATTTTGAGGACTTACCACAAACCAGACTTCATTCATATCTGAATTCTCTAAAATATAATTGGCAAGAATCAGATGACCGATGTGAATAGGATTAAAAGAGCCAAAGAAAAGACCAATTTTTTTCATAGTGAGCACAATGAATGATTAATTATCTCTGAACTTTACGTCTTTAATATTTAAATAATGAGTCACATTTCCTTTCCAGTGGTTTTCTTCTAATGTAAAGGCAATATCAAAGCTTTTATTCTTAAATTCCTCAGCAAATTGCCCTAGTTTAAAACCTACGCACTCTATATTTCTGTTAGTAGATTCCTGTCTGATATAAAACTTAAGATGATTATTATCTTTTCCCATTGTTTTTACATAACCGGAGAGTTTCTGGTTAGTCATGGAAAATATAGGTTTCATATTATGAGGACCAAAAGGAGCCAGTTTCCTATGAAAATTGATGAATTCACGGTTGATATCTTCAATCTGAATTTCCGTATCAATACTGATAGAAGGTTCTTTCTGATGCTCCTTGATTTTTTCTGAAACTACTTTTTCAAATTTTTCCTTGAAAGCTTCAAATTTGTCTTTTTCCATCGAAAGGCCTGCTGCAGCATGATGTCCTCCGAATTTTAAAAAATATTCTGAGCACATATCCAGCGCTTCATGTACGTCAAAATCTGAAACGGATCTTGCGGAGGCTACCATTTCCCCATTATTACCGTCAGTAAAAACCAGAGTTGGCTTATAATATGTTTCGATCAGTCGGGAAGCTACAATTCCGATTACCCCTTTGTTCCATTCAGGATGATAAACAATAGTGCTGTGTTTTGTCTGCTGTTGGGATTCTATGATCTGATTAAGCGCAGAAAGAGTAGAGTTCATATCAAGTTCCCTTCTTTCATCATTGAGGTTCATAATATCACTTACTATCTGATGAGCATGTTTTAAATTATCTGATACCATAAGCTCTACAGCAGCCTTACCATGAGAAATTCTTCCGGCAGCATTTATTTTAGGAGCAATTTCAAAAACAATATTTGAAATTTCAAAGTGAGATAATTTATCTTCAGGAATTAATAATCTTAAACCTAAATTTCTAGTTTTTCGCAAAACTTTAAGTCCCATTTTGGCTAAAACCCGGTTTTCACCTGTCATAGAAACAATATCTGCAGCGATAGAAATTGCTAACAAATCGGTTAATTCAAACAGTTCTGTTTCAGGAATTTTATAGATAGTATTCAAACCTTGGCAAAGTTTGAAACCAACTCCACAACCTGAAAGTTCTTTGAAAGGATAACGACAGTCGCTTCTTTTTGGATCTAGAACAGCAACGGCATTCGGAATTTCTTCTCCCGGTAAATGGTGATCACAAATGATAAAATCAATATCCAGGTTCTGAGCATAGCTTATCATATCCAAGGCTTTGATTCCACAATCAAGAGCAATGATTAAAGAAAAACCATTTTCTTTAGCAAAGTCAATACCTTCAGTTGAAATTCCATATCCTTCAGAATTTCTGTCGGGAATATAATAGTCTAAATATTTTTTCTCAACAATTTTGCTGAGGTAAAGATACATCAGTGCTACAGCCGTAGTTCCGTCTACGTCGTAATCACCATATACTAATATTTTTTCACCATTTTCAATAGCGGTAGCAATACGCTCAACTGCTTTTTGCATATCGGCCATTAAAAATGGATTGTGAATGTCGTTAAGATTCGGTTTGAAGAATTCTCGGGCCTTTTGATAATTGTCAATACCTCTCAAAACGAGAAGCTTAGATTCAAAAGTTCCAAAACCAAGTGACGAACTTAATCTGTCTACAATATCTTCATCCGGTTCAGGCTTGTAAATCCATTTTTGACTCATCTTACAAAAATAGGGAAAAAAGTTTTAAAAGCCTAAGATAAAAAAATACATTCAAATCGTAGTTTTAAAATTTTAACATTCAAATTATCTTAAAAATAACTACCTTCGCGGTCCAAATTTAAAAACAATTATGAAAAAAACTGTACTCTGCCTGATGTTCATTGGGGCAATGCACTCGGTTAATGCGCAAAAAATCAATTTAGGAAAAGCTGCAGGGGTTATTTCTAACGGAGCAAAAGCTCTTACTTTTACAAACGAAGATGCTATTAAATTATCCAAAGAATCTGTTGAATGGATGGATAAAAATAATAAGGTAGCAGGTCCAAAAGATCCTTATACAATCAGGCTAAATAAGCTTTTCGGAAAGCATAAAAGTCAGGATGGGCTTAATCTGAATTATAAAGTTTATTTGGTGAAAGATATTAATGCTTTTGCGTGTGCAGACGGAAGTGTACGTGTATTTTCATCGTTAATGGATATTATGACGGATGAAGAGTTATTAGCTGTAATCGGTCATGAAATCGGTCATGTGAAAAATCAGGATACAAAAGATGCTATGAAATCTGCCTACTTAAAAGCGGCAGCTTTAGATGCTGCTTCTTCAGCTTCAAACACTGTGGCAACCCTGAATGACGGGCAGATCGGAAAAATGGCTAATGCTTTCCTTGATGCTTCTCACAGCAAAAAACAAGAATCCGAAGCAGATACATATTCCTACAATTTCATGAAAACGAATAAATATAATGTAGTAGGAGCTTACACGGCGTTTAAAAAATTGGCTTTGCTTTCTGAAGGTGGAGAGGCGCAAACAGGATTTGAGAAAATGTTTAACTCTCACCCCGATAGCAATAAAAGAGCTGAAGCGGTAAAAAAGCGTGCTGAAAAAGATGGGCTTTGGAAAGATCCAGGAACAGTTTCTTTACCTAAAACTAAACTGACGAAATAGTCTTATATCAATAATTGAAAAATAAAAATCTCCAAATTAATTTGGAGATTTTTATTTTTCAATTAATTTCTAGGAATCTGGCAAAGCTTAATTTTTGAAAAATTCATATTTATTCAAAAAAGAAGCTTCGGAATCAATTTTTCCATTGGTGTCATGAGTCATCTTTGTCGGAATATTATATTCATCAAGATCATATTTTTCCAATGTTTTTTCATTGTTGTTTTCGGTAAAACTATCGTCAGAAATTAAGGTTTTTCCAAAATATTTTCTTTTTTGTTTAAAGTGAAATTCAGTGTTAATAGTTTCAATAATTGTGAATAGGTTTTCTTTAAATTCATTTGTTGTTTGAGTTGTATTTTTCTCATCATCATATTCTTTAGTTACTTTTTTATTACCATTATATTCAATGAAATAAGAATTGGAGTAATTAACTGAATTTCGATCAAAAGCTGTTTTGGAAATCAGTTGGTTTAAAGAATTAAAATTATAAACAATATAAAAATTTTGATCTGGTTCCTGATTTTTAAAGTAGGTAGTTACTTGTTTTTTATTAAAGTCATATTTATAAATTAATGAGTTATAATTTATGTTTTTGTCAACCTTAATTACATTTTTATCTGCATCAAAATCATTAATTGCAATTAAATTTTCGATATACCTCCAAGGATTATTGTTGTTGCCACATGCTGGTAACCCTCTTGTTTTTACTAGAATCAAGTTTCCTTCAGAATCGTAATCGTATTCATTTTCGCTTGATCCTGTATTAGAATTTAAAACAATTGTTTTTGTTAATTGGTTTTTATTATTGTAGAAATTACGCTCAATAATTGTTAGAAATTTTCCGTTCCAGGTTTCGCTTACAAATTGTCTATAATATTTGAAGATGAGATTTCCCTGATGGTCGTATTCTAAAATATTTAAAAGTTCATTATTTTGTTTCTGTTCAAACCTTTTCAGCCCTTTCGGTAAAGTCTCCTGAGTAAAATTTACATTAAAGGGAAGATTATAGGAATTTGAAGTCATCATTACATCATCATATTCGGGCATATTGAACTTAATTTTTTCCTGACAAGAAAACAAGGAAAATATAAATATAAAATAGAAGGCTTTCATTTTTTTTCTTTAAAAATAAAAATTCCTCAAATTAATTTGAGGAATTTTTATTTAATATGACTTAAGATATTAAGAATACACCTTTTCTCTCAGTTCTTTTACTTTTTTATCAGCAAGATATTCGTCGTAAGTCATTTCTCTGTCGATAATTCCGTTTGGTGTCAATTCGATGATTCTGTTACAGACCGTTGAAAGCATTTCGTGGTCATGAGAAGCCAGTAAAATGTTTCCTTTGAAATTAGACAATGAGTTGTTCAATGTTGTGATACTTTCAAGGTCTAAGTGGTTCGTAGGCTCATCCAATAAAAGAACGTTCGCTTTCTGAAGCATCATTCTGCTGAACATACATCTCATTTTTTCACCCCCGGAAAGTACTTTACAAGATTTTAGCGCTTCATCGCCAGAGAAAAGCATTCTTCCTAAGAATCCTCGTACAAATTCTTCGTGACGCTCTTCATCATTTTTCGTGAATTGTCTCAACCAGTCAACCAGGCTTAAATCTTCCTGGAAGAAGTTGGTGTTGTCTAAAGGCATGTGAGATTGAGTAGTGGTAACTCCCCAAGCAACACTTCCTTTGTCTGCTTCAACGTTTCCTGCTAAAATTTCAAAGAATTCTGTAATGGCCAATGAATTTTTAGACAAAACAGCTACTTTATCACCTTTTCTAAGGTTTAGATCAATATTTGAGAACAATAATTCTCCGTCTTTTGTTTTTTCAAGACCTTTAACATCCAAAATCTGATCTCCAGCTTCTCTTTCCATTTCGAAAATAATTGCCGGATATCTTCTTGAAGATGGTTTAATGTCATCGATGTTCAATTTATCAATCATTTTCTTTCTTGCAGTTGCCTGTTTAGCTTTTGCAACGTTCGAACTAAATCTTGCGATGAAGTCTTGAAGCTCTTTTTTCTTTTCTTCTGCTTTTTTGTTAGCCTGAGCTCTTTGTCTTGTCGCTAACTGAGAAGCCTGATACCAGAAAGAGTAGTTACCTGTGTAGAGATTAAGTTTAGCATAATCCAAGTCACCGATGTGCGTACAAACTGTGTCTAAGAAGTGACGGTCGTGAGATACAACGATTACTGTGTTTTCGTAGTCTGCCAGGAAATCTTCTAACCAGGAAATCGTATCGATGTCAAGGTCGTTTGTAGGTTCGTCCAAAATAAGTACATCTGGATTTCCGAAAAGTGCCTGAGCTAATAGGACTTTTACTTTATCCTTGTTTTCAAGCTCACTCATCATCTGCCAGTGCATATCTTCAGTAATTCCTACGTTTGAAAGCATGGTCTGTGCGTCAGATTCTGCAGTCCAGCCACCCATTTCATCATAGATTACTCCTAGTTCTCCGGCTTTAATTCCGTCTTCGTCAGAGAAGTCCTCTTTCGCATAAAGCGCGTCCATCTCTTCTTTTATCTCGAATAATTTCTTGTTACCTCTCAAAACAGCCTCAAGTACCGTGTATTGGTCATAAGCAAAGTGATCCTGCTCAAGAACAGACATCCTTTTTCCAGGTTCCAAAGATACGTGTCCTGTTGTTGGGTCCTGCTTTCCTGTTAATATTTTAAGGAATGTGGACTTTCCTGCACCATTTGCTCCGATAATCCCGTAGCAATTTCCTTTCGTAAACATAATGTTTACCTCGTCAAAAAGAACTCTTTTCCCGAATTGTAAAGATAAGTTAGATACTGTTAACATATAGTTTTGTAAATTTGGCGCAAAAATACGAAAAGAATTTGGGTATTTTGTAATAATGTAATAGTCAAGTTTTTAAATATACGGTATTTTTTATATATTTCATCAATTAAATTTAATATATATGCTGAGTTTAGAGTATGGCCTGATGATTGATTGGTGTAGCGATATTAAATTTTATAATTTCTTATAAGAATTTTTAAAAATGAAGATTGAAAAAACAGTCAATATAGTAAATAGAAGAGCTAGATTCGAGTATGAAATTCTTGAAGAATATGAAGCGGGAATGGTTTTAACAGGTACAGAAATAAAATCTTTACGCTCATCCAAAGCTTCCATCGCAGAATCATTCTGTCAGTTTATTGACAGGGAATTGTACATTATTAATATGATGATCGATGAGTATAAATTGGGAACTTTTTATAATCATAAAACAAAAAGGGAACGGAAATTGCTCTTGCACAAAAAAGAATTGCAAAAGCTTGAGAAAAAATTAAAGGATGCAGGAAATACAATAATTCCTTTAAAGTTATATATCAACGACAAGGGAAAAGCAAAGATCTTAATTGCTTTAGGCAGAGGGAAAAAACTGTTTGATAAAAGGGAAAGCATAAAAGATAGAGAAAATAAACGAAACCTGGATAGAATATTAAAGAAAAGTTAAAAATCATCTAAAAAACTTTGTATATAAAGAAAAATTATATTTATTTTGCATTATCAATTATTTAATCATTTAATTCTATGAAAAATCTAAAATTAGGAATTTCAGCATTGGCGCTTACTGTTGCTTCTACTGTGTTCGCTCAGACGACCAACAATCCTTGGTTGATCGGAGTTGGTGCTCACGCGGAGAACCATTTGGCACAAAGAGGTAACTTCAGTAATACGTTCTCTGCTAATAATTTGACGAAGACAATGTTCAATATGAACAACTTCTCTATTACTCCACCATTGTCTAAGCTTACTGTAGCTAGAAACATTGGTAAAGGTTTAGTTATCGACTGGCAGACTTCTGTAGGAAATGTTGAGAACAAGAGATTTAACATGGGTAAAGAATTCATGTTGATGACAGGTCTTGGTTTCCAGGCTAAAGCAGCAGGTCTTTTATGGAATGAAGAATCTTGGTTCGATCCATATTTAAGAGTAGGTGCTAACTATTTGAGACACGACTATACTTCTCTTACTTTCCCAAGAACAGATGCTAACGGAGAAGTTATTTCAAACGGAGATAATGGTAACGAGAATGGTAAAGCTAATCACTTTACAGTTTCTACAGGTGCAGGTGTTAATTTCTGGGTAACTAAAAACTTCGGTTTAGGGGTACAAGGAGATTACGTTTCAACTCCTGGAGATAAAGCAAATTATGCTAACTTCTGGCAAGCTTCAGCATCTTTGAACTTTAGATTTGGTAACAGAGATAGAGATAAAGATGGTATCTTAGATAAAGATGATCTTTGTCCAGATACACCAGGTTTACCAGAATTCCAAGGATGTCCTGATACAGATGGTGATGGTATTCCAGATAAAGACGATCAGTGTCCAGATGTTGCTGGTCCGGTAGAAAATAACGGTTGTCCTTGGCCAGATACAGATGGTGATGGTATTATCGACAAAGATGATGCTTGTCCTACAGTAGCAGGTCCTGCTGAAAACAACGGTTGTCCTTGGCCAGATACAGATGGTGACGGTATCTTAGATAAAGATGATGCTTGTCCTACAGTTCCTGGATTACCAGAATACAATGGTTGTCCTAAACCAGCTGAACCACCAGTAGTTAAAATCAACGAGACATTGAAAGATATCTTATTTGATTTCAACAAAGCTACAATCAGACCAGAATCAAGCGGTAAGTTAGATACAGCTGCTAGAATTATTAAAGAAGCTGATGAGGCTAATTTCCTAGTAGTGGGTATGACAGATGCTAAAGGTTCCGCTGCTTATAACTTGAACTTATCTAGACAAAGAGCTGCTGCTGTAGTTTCTGCTTTAGAAGCTAGAGGTATCAATCCTAACACTCTTAAGTCTATCGGTATCGGTTCTCAAGAGGCTACAGTTCCTGCAACTGCTTCAGATGCGGAAAGACAAGCTGATAGAAAAGTTATTGTAAGAGCAATCTCTGGTGCAGATTGGGAAACTTATAAGAAAAATGATATCGTTGTAGCTACTAAGCCGGCTAAAAAAGCTGTTAAAAAAGCTCCAGCTAAGAAAAAGAAAAAATAATTTATTTTTCTGAATAATAAATACCTCCAATTTTTTGGGGGTATTTTTTTTTCGTTGACTTTTAATTAATTTTGTGGAAAATTTAAAATAAAAATGGGAAGAGCGTTTGAATATAGAAAAGCTTCTAAAATGGCCAGATGGGATAAAATGGCTAAAACATTTTCTAAAATAGGTAAAGATATTGCTTTGGCAGTTAAAGCTGGTGGAGCTGATCCTGAATCGAATCCTGCACTGAGAAGATGCATTCAGAATGCGAAAGGAGCTAATATGCCAAAAGATAATGTGGAAAGAGCTATTAAGAAAGCAAGTGGTGCAGATGCGGAAAACTATGAAGAAATTACTTATGAAGGATACGGACAGGGTGGTGTCGCTTTTTTCGTAGAATGTACTACAAACAATACGACGAGAACAGTTGCGAATGTAAGAGCTATTTTCAATAAGTTTGACGGAAACCTTGGGAAAAATGGAGAACTAGCATTTATTTTTGACAGAAAAGGAATTTTCACAATCGATTTGTCTCAAATTAAAATGGATTGGGACGATTTTGAAATGGAAATGATTGACGGTGGAGCAGAAGATGTGGAGAAAGATGAAGAAGAAGTAATGATTACTACGGCATTCGAAGATTTCGGATCTTTATCTCATAAATTGGATGAACTGGGGATAGAAGCAAAAAGCGCAGAACTGCAAAGAATTCCAAATAATACGAAAGAAGTAAACGAAGAGCAGTTCAAGGCAAATATGAAAATGCTTGAGCGTTTCGAAGATGATGATGACGTACAAAACGTATATCACAACATGGAAATTACAGAAGAGTTAATGAACTCTCTATAAAAAATAATATAGCATTCATATACAGTTAATTTTCAATTAGTTTCTTTGCATAAAATCATCTATGAAGAGAAACATTGAATTGGTTGTCATTTCGGATGTTCATTTGGGGACTTATGGATGTAAGGCTAAAGAATTATTAAAATATCTGAATTCTATTCAGCCTAAAACTTTAGTTTTGAATGGAGATATCATTGATATTTGGCAGTTCAAAAAGTCTTACTTTCCTAAACCTCATTTAAAGGTCATCAAGAAAATCCTTTCTTTGGCTACAAAAAATACTGAAGTATTCTATATTACCGGAAATCACGACGAAATGTTCCGGAAATTTACAGATTTCGAATTGGGAAAATTAAAAGTCTGTAATAAAATCTGCTTAGATATCAATAACAAAAAAACCTGGATCTTTCACGGAGATGTCTTTGATGCATCGGTGCAGCATTCCAAATGGATTGCAAAACTGGGCGGAAAAGGGTACGATTTGCTGATTGTAATCAATAATATCGTAAATTGGTTTTTAGAGAAAATGGGTAAAGAAAAATATTCGTTTTCCAAAAAAATTAAAAATAACGTAAAAAAAGCAGTTAAATACATTGGAGATTTTGAATTAACGGCTTCTGAACTGGCTATAGACAACCATTATGATTATGTAGTTTGTGGTCATATTCATCAGCCTCAGATTCGTGAAGTAGTCACTAAAAAAGGCTCATGTACTTATCTTAATTCCGGAGACTGGATAGAAAATCTTTCTGCTTTGGAGTATAACGATAATGAATGGAAGATCTTTTACTACGAAGAGCACAAGCATTTGCTTGCAGATGACGAAACAGAAGAAATTCAGGATATTCCTAATGAAGAGCTTTTGAAACTTGTAACCAATTTTTCTCAATGAAAATATTATATGCCTTTCAGGGAACCGGAAACGGACATGTAGCAAGAGCACAGGAGATTGTTCCTATCTTAAAAAAATATGCGCAGGTTGATACTTTGATCAGTGGACATCAGTCACAATTAAAGGCCGATTTTGATGTTAATTTCCAACATAAAGGTATTTCGTTGCTATATGATAAAACGGGCGGTTTATCCTATAAAAAAACGTTTTTTGATAATGACTTTTTTAAAGCGATAAAAACGATCAGAGAAATTGAACTGTCACAATATGATTTAATCATCAATGACTATGAACCTTTAACAGGTTGGGCTTGTAAACTGAGAAAACTTCCTATGATTGAACTTAGTCATCAGGCTTCTATGTTGTTCAAAGAAACCCCTAAACCTGAAAAGAAGGATTTTCTTGGAGAAATGGTGTTGAAATATTATGTTCCAAGCGACCGAAGAATAGGATTTCATTTTGAAAACTATCATCCACAAATTAAAAAGCCGGTTATCAGAAGGAAAATAAGAAATCTTAATCCGGATAAGAAAGGGTTCTATTTAGTCTATCTTCCCAGCTTTTCAGACGAAAATATTATTAAAGTTTTAAAACAGATTCCTGTAGAATGGAAGGTTTTTTCCAAATATACTCAGCTTCAGTTTAGAGAAAATAATGTTGAGGTTTTCCCGATTGATGAAATTCAGTATTTACAATCTTTTGAAAACTGTGACGGAATTCTTTGCAATGCAGGTTTTGAAAGTCCAGCTGAAGCTCTTTTTATGGACAAGAAATTATTCGTTATCCCTATTCATAATCAATATGAACAGGAATGTAATGCTTGTGCACTGGACAAAATGGGAATTCCTAATTCAAAAGTTTTACAGCTTGGAGAAATAGAAAAATGGGTGAATGACGATCAACACCTGAAAGTAAATTATCTTGATAATATCGAAGAGATTTTAGTGAACGAGGTTTTAGTTCTTTAAAAAAATATCTTCAACATCGTTCATTCTCATCATTACGGATCTTGCATAAGAGCAATGGGGATACACTTTCCAGTTATTTTCTCTTGCAAATTTAATCGCTTCCTCTACTAGAAACTTTCCCATTCCACGACCTTCAAATTCAGGATGAACCAGAACAAAAGAAATGATAAATCTGCTTTCTTCCGGGAAAATAGTGTAGGTTAATCTTCCGATTTCTTTAATCTCATTATTTAAAGTAATGACTCCGCCGTTTCCTGATTTATTGTTTTCGAATCTCATAATCTAAGTTTTAATGATAGGTAAAAGTACAAAAACCACACCGACGATGTTTTGATGTAGATCAAGAAAGAAGATGAATAGTGAATTGTTAATCGATTTTGCTTGCCAATTTTAAAATTGGATTAAATTTTCACAGTTCACTTGCGAAGCAAAGTTCACAATTGACTAACTATCTTTTCCGGTATAATAATTATAATCCTTAATAATAATTCCGATAAACTGTCTTTCGGTCATCTTTGGATCTGTTTCCAGTTTGAGAATGCTTTTGATTTTTTCAGAAAGTTTATTAATAATGTGTCTGTCGTCTATTCTTAACGCTTTTTGATAGTTGTCTTTAATGATTCTCATATCATTGTCACTTAAAGCAATCACCTGTGGAAAAGAAGGAATATAATCTTCCTGGATATTTTCCAGAATGGTGTGGGAAATATTGATGCTGTTTTTAAGCGAAATAACTGCCGTTCCTGAGGCAATATCCCCTAAACGCTGATTGTTTTTGGAAATAACCATAGAAATAATGCCAATTACTCCGACAAATAAAGTATCAACAATTCTGAATACCCAACGTATCATATAATCTCCAAAACTTGCCTGGTAACCATCAATTTTTACGACTCTTATTTTTAAGGCTCTTTTTCCGGGAGTCTGTCCTTCCATAAGGCTTTCCAATACCAACGGGTAAATATATACAGGAAAAGTAATGGCGATATAAATTGCCATTTGAGACCATTGATCAAGACCATCCAATAAGTAGCCTAAATCCAAAACGTTGAAAAATAAATAAAAGATAACGATCACATAAGCAATTTTTATTAACAGGTCGATGATAAATGCAAGCATCCTTTCGCCCACGCTCGCAACATTAAAATTAATATTGACATTTTGTGAGGTATTAATCGCAATTTGAGACATATTTTTTATTATTTTAGCCTTACAATTATGAGAGAAGTTTATTTCATTAAACAAAATAAAGAAAAATGGTTGGGAATTGAGCAGGTTATTCAGGGGAAAATTAAAAAAAATCCTGACGACCTTTCTTCGCTGTATATTAATCTCATCAATGATCTTTCTTTTGCACAGACTTATTATCCTAAAAGTAATACTACAGTTTACTTAAATCATCTTTCTTCTCAGATTTACCAGAAAATTTATAAAACGAAAAGAGTAGAAGAAAACCGTATTATGTATTTCTTCAAAACAGAAGTTCCTCTTTTGGTCTTTCAATACAGAAGATATCTTTTGTATGCTTTTCTCTTTTTTATTCTTTTTACTGCGATGGGAGTGGTTTCAGCTATTTATGATAAAGACTTTGCCAATATTATTTTGGGAGAAGATTATGTCAATATGACTATCGAGAATATAAAGAAAGGAAATGCGGTAGGAGTTTATCAGAGTGGCTCTACATGGGGAAGCACTATCGGAATTATCTTCAATAATATCGGAGTAGGAGCAAAGCTTTATTTGTACGGAATTTTTGGAGGAGTAGGGACTTTGTTTGCTTTGTTATCGAACAGTATCATGTTGGGTTCTTTTCAGTATTTCTTTTCAGAATACGGAGCTTTACAGGATAGTGCGAGAGGGATCTGGCTTCATGGAGTCTTTGAGATTTTCTCTATGGTGGTTGAAGCGATGTGTGGCCTGATTTTAGGAGCCTCCATTCTGTTCCCGAAAACGCTTTCAAGATTTAATTCCTGTAAAATAGGGTTCAGAGATTCTTTTAAAATATTTCTAAGCACAGTTCCTTTCACGATATGTGCCGGAATTATTGAGGGATATGTAACCAGACATGCTTTAAAGATGCCCTTGATTTTAAATATCATCATCATTTTCGGATCATTGGCAATTATAGGAGGGTATTATTTCGTTTACCCGTATATTGTAAATAAAAAAATTAATAAACACATACATGATGCAGTTTTATAAAAAAAGAGATTTCGGAACATTTATAAGTGACAGTTTTTCTTTCTTTAAGCTTTATGGTAAAAATTATTTTAAAAATTACATTTTACTGAACGGTCTGCTTCTTATCTTAATGGTAGTTGTTTTTATTTTCGGTTTTAAAGAGCTTTTTGGCCAGGCTTTAGGGTCTAATATCAGCGGACAGAGTTATTATTTCGAAAATTATTTTCAGAATAATTTCGGGATGTTTTTTGTGACCGGAATTATTACGTTTATACTGTTTATGATCCTTATGATTATCAATTATCTTTATCCTGTCTTTTATCTGAAAAGATTGGCGGCTGGTGAACATAAGATCAGAACCGATGATATTTTGGGGGATTTTAAAAATAATTTCAAGAAAATAATCATCTTGTGTTTAGGGATGACTTTTATTGTTACTCCTTTATCCTTTATCGTTATGGGAATTTCCTATGTGTTGGTTTTTCTTATTATAGGTATTTTTATCATGCTTTTTGTAGGACCTACCTTGTTTAATGTAGTTACATTTTTAATGTATGATTATTTTAATTCATCGAGAGGTTTCTTTGAAAGTCTAAGCTATTCGATAAGAGCGCAGTTTTCATATCCTAATGCAAGAGAAGGCTCTCCTTATTGGAAATATTGGGGAAGCACCATTATTATCTCGCTTATTTTGTACATCATTTCTATGATCTTTACAGCGATTCCGATGGTTATATTTTTTGCTACCTTATCTACTACAGCTCCGGATGGAAACTTTGAGCAGGATCCTTTTAGTGGCGGATTTGGAGTGGTATTTTTTATAGTTTACGGCATATCGTTACTGGTTTCATTTTTTACTTCAAATATGCTGTATGTGAATGCAGGATTGATGTATTATGACAGCAGAACAGATCTTCATCAGAAAGTAGAATTGGCAGAAATTGATACGATCGGAATTAATGAATAAACTCATTCTTTTTTTTCTTTTTATTACGACAGGCTTTTCTTTTGCACAGGAAAGCAAACCGCCGACTGCAGTTGATGTAGTGGTGGATTCTTTAAGTGAAGAACATTATAAAGGAATGAATCGTGCAGATTCCGTACTGTTGAAGAAACCGATTACGGAAAATACAGTATATCCAAAGAAAATTAAAGAAAATATCCGTTCGAGATATAAAGGAAATGAATTTGATTATTCTGTATCAAAACCAAGAGAGTCTTTCTGGGAAAAGTTTCAGAGGAAGATCATCAGATTGATAGAAAGTATTTTTGGAAAAACGAGCTTAAGCAGTTCTGCAAAATTTACAGATATTTTAATTCGTTTGTTTGCCATTGTTTTGGTGGGTTTTCTATTGTATTTTATTATTAAATATTTATTGGGGAAAGACGGCAGTTTTATTTTCGGCAGAAAAAATAAGAAGCTGGATATTGCTGAGAAAGAACTTCATGAAAACATTCATGAGATCAATTTTCCGGAAAGTATTGCCCAATTTGAAAACAATGGAGAATACCGTTCTGCCATTCGATATCAGTTTCTATATATTTTAAAAAAGTTAAGTGACAGAAAAATTATCGTCTGGAACCCTGAAAAGACCAATAAAGATTACGTAACAGAACTAAAAGAGCCCAATCTGAAAAATGAGTTTTCAAAACTGTCTTATATCTTCGATTATGTATGGTATGGCGAATTCGGGATTGATAAGGAAGATTATTTGAGATTTAAGCAGCAATATCAATCTTTCAAACTGTAATAATTTTAGAAAAAAATGAACAAGACTTTCAAAATATATGCTTTGGTATTCATCATTATTATGGTGATATTGGCATTGCTTGAAGTAAACAAAAAAGAAGTTACAGATTGGCGTAAGAATTTTGATGTAGAGGAAAAATCTCCTTTCGGATTATTCGTCTTCAGCCATGAAAGTAAAGACCTCTTTAAAGGAAAACTGAAGAAGGTTGATGTTTCGGCTTATGAATACTATAATGAGAATAAAAATAAACCCGCTCACAATATTCTCATCATTGAAAGCGAAATCGATATGGAATCCTGGAAAAAGATTATGGATCAGGTTTCCAGAGGTTCAGATGCTATGATCATTGTAAGTCAGCTTCCGAAACAGATTTCAGACAGTATAGGTTATTATGACTCTCAGATTTCTTTTGAAGAAGAAAATTATTTAAAACTTACCGATAAAAAATATCAGGGAGATTTTGTCCATTTAGACAAATTCCCTTCAGGAAGAGGATTTTCCTATATAAAACCTGGAGTTGAGGTTCTGGGTAAGACGGTAGAGAAAAATAACTCTGATCAGGCAAATTTCATTAAAGCAAAATTCGGGAAAGGTACTTTTTATGTGCATTGTGAACCATTATTCCTTACCAATTATTATCTGTTGAAAAAAGGAAATGTAAAATATTTCCAGGATGTATTTTCTTATCTTCAGGATAGAGATACGCTTTGGTTTGTAGAAAGCAATACAAAAGAGTCTCGGTTCTTCATGAGATTTATTCTGTCCAAACCTGCTCTGAAATATGCTTGGTGGGTATTCTTAGGAGGCTTGGTATTATTTATATTTTTTAATGCGAAAAGAAAACAAAGAGTAGTCCCCATCATAGAGCCTTTGAAAAATACATCTGCAGAATTTGTAAAAAGCATCGGTAATTTATATCTTCAGGAAGGGGATTTTCATGATATGATGGCGAAAAAAGCCCAGTATTTTTTAAATAAAGTGAGGCTTGACCTTTTAATTGATACCCAGAACCTGGATGAAGACTTTGCGAAAAAGCTCCATTTAAAAACCGGGAAATCGACAGAAATGATTGAAGAAGCAATAAAGCTTATCAAAAAAGGACAGGATCCTTATTCCAGTGTGATGAAGGAGGATCTTGTGAGAATGAATAAGCTGTTGGATGAAATCATTAAAATATAACAATCTAATTATTTGATCATGTAGTTGTCATTCAAGGCGAAGAATCTTATTGCTAAACGGCTATATTATCAGATTGAAAAAACATAATAGTATGGATAATTTTGAAAACCCAAATTTAGACAATCAGGCTGCTGTAGATCTTGAAAAAAAAGAAGGGGATTTTCAGTCTCGTATAGACATGATCGAACTTCGTACAAGTTTAGAGAAAGTAAAAACCGAAATCGCTAAAGTGATTGTCGGTCAGGAAGACATGATAGAGCATCTTTTGGCTGCTCTTTTGTCGAACGGACATGTTCTTATAGAAGGTGTTCCGGGAGTGGCAAAAACCATCACGGCAAAACTACTGGCAAAAACCATTGACGTAGATTTCAGCCGAATTCAGTTTACTCCCGATCTGATGCCTTCAGATATTTTGGGAACCTCTGTTTTCAGTATGAAAAATTCAGAATTTGAATTTAAAAAAGGCCCAATTTTCTCCAACTTTGTTCTGATTGATGAGATCAACAGATCACCGGCGAAAACGCAGTCGGCTCTTTTTGAAGTAATGGAAGAAAGGCAGATCACCATGGACGGAACCCGTTATACGATGGATGAACCTTTTTTAGTTGTTGCTACTCAAAACCCTATTGAACATGAAGGGACATACAGACTTCCTGAAGCTCAGCTGGACCGTTTTCTTTTTAAGATCAATGTAAGATATCCGAATCTTGAACAGGAAATTGCGATCATAAAAAATCAGCATGAAAGTAAAAAAGAAGATAAGACAGATGTTGTAGAACGCGTCATTACGGCTCAACAGCTTAAAAATTATCAACAGTTGGTCAAAGAAATCATCGTAGAATCTCAGTTGATAGAATATATTGCTAAAATCATCATCAATACCAGAGAAAACCAGTTTTTATATCTGGGAGCTTCTCCAAGAGCGAGTTTAGCATTGCTGACGGCTTCAAAGGCTTTTGCTGCATTGAGAGGAAGAGATTTCGTAACTCCGGAAGATATCAAAGAAGCGAGTTATGCAGTATTAAGACACAGAGTCATTGTCTCTCCGGAAAGAGAAATGGAAGGTTTAACCGCTGATGAAATCATCCGACAAATTTTAGAAGGAATAGAGATTCCTAGATAGGTAGCAGGTAAAAGGGTGTAGATTATAGTTCTGCAATTCGACGTTTAAAAATTTCATGTATGGCTAATTTTAAAGAGCTTTTAGTTTGGCAAAAATCTATTGATTTTGTAACTGAAATTTATAGGACAACTGAAACTTTTCCAAAAGATGAAACGTTTGGCTTAAAATCTCAAATTAGAAGAGCTTCTGTTTCGATTCCGTCGAATATTGCGGAAGGAAATTCTAGGAGAAGTAAACTAGATTATTTACAGTTTTTGAGAATTTCAAGAGGAAGCTGTGCTGAAGTTGAAACTCAATTAATTATTTCAAGAAATCTTCATTTTTTAAATGAAACAAACTATTTAAAACTAAACGAAGGTATAATTGAAATTTCAAAAATGCTAAACGGATTAATTAATTCTTTAAAATAACCAAAAGCTTTAACAGTCACAAGCCTGCAACCTAAAAATCTAAAATCTGCAACCTTCAAAAGAATGAAAAACCTATACATCAATACACGCTTTTTCTTTGCACTCATCGGAGTGGGGATTATCTATGTTTTTGCATTTTTCTTTCCTTTTCTGATGATTGTTGCGCATGCTTTATTGTTGATCAGTTTTCTGGCGGTGATGGTAGATTATTTGCTTGTTTTTAACAGAAAGGAAGGAGTTTTATCACAGAGAATATTACCAGAGAAACTATCCAACGGCGATGAAAATCCGGTGAAAGTTGATATTAAAAACAATTACAGATTTAAGATTCATGTAAAAGTAATTGATGAGATTCCTTTTCAGTTTCAGAAAAGAGATTTCATGATCGAAAAAAGTATTGAAGAAGGCAGAAATTCATTTTTTCAATATGTTTTAGAACCTAAAGAAAGAGGAGAATACAGCTTTGGTGCCTTAAATATTTTTGTTTCTTCCCCTTTAGGGTTGGTTGCTAAGAGATTTACCTTTCAGAAAGATGCCATGTTGCCTTCTTATCCTTCATTTATTCACTTAAGAAAATATGAATTGATGGCGCTTCAAAACGAATTTTTATTGGGAGGAATCAAAAAAATACGAAAACTGGGACACACCATGGAATTTGAACAGATCAAGGAATATGTTCCCGGAGATGATGTAAGAACCATCAACTGGAAAGCAACCTCTAAAGCCAATCGATTGATGGTGAATCAGTTCCAGGATGAAAAAGCACAACGTATTTTTATGTTGATCGATAAAGGAAGAACGATGAAAATGCCATTTAACGGATTAAGCCTTTTGGATTATTCTATCAATGCAACGATGGCCTTATCTCATATCATTCTGAAAAAAGGAGACCGGGCAGGAATGATGACTTTTTCTAAAAAAACCGAAAACAGAGTAGCTGCAGATAATAAATCCGGACAATTAAAGAAAATTTCTGAAGCTTTATACAATGTTAAGACAGATTTCTTTGAAAGTGATTTCAACAGATTGTATCAGGATGTAAAATTTTCTCTCAATCAAAGAAGTTTAGTTTTGCTATTTACCAATTTTGAAACATTAGACGGACTGAACAGGCAGTTAAAATATCTTCGTGGAATTGCTAAAAACCATTTGCTGGTTGTCGTTTTCTTTAAAAATTCTGAGATACAGACGTTGATGCATAAGAATCCTGAAAATATGCAGGAGATCTATGATGAAATTGTAGCAGAGAAATTTGAGTTTGAGAAGAAATTAATCATTCAGGAGCTTCGAAAATATGGGATTTATTCAGTGTATACACTTCCTGAAAACTTAAATATCGATGTGATCAATAAGTATCTTGAGATAAAAGCGAGAGGGATTTTATAACTTTGAAGATTCGGGTTCTTTAAACTACTCACATTTTGATTTTTACTAAAATGCATTGAGATGAGAATTTCATTAATGATATTGTGTTTTTATTCAATGCTTTGCTGTAATGGTAAATTGAAAAATGAAGATGATTTTGTGATATTTAAAGTAAATCCGAAACTTGAAAATGTCTCACTGTATTGGAAAGATGATGACGGAACCATTCTTAAAAGTATTAAGAATTTAAAAAATAAAGTAGAACAGGATAACAAGAGATTAATGTTTGCCATGAATGGCGGAATGTTTGAAATGAACAATTCTCCAAAAGGACTTTATATTGAAAATTTTAAAATTCTAAATAAACTCGACACATTATCAGGAAAGGGTAATTTCTACCTCAATCCTAATGGAGTATTTTATCTCACAAAAAATAACGATGCTGAATTAATTGAGACGAAAGCTTTCAAGTATCATTCAAATATTAAATACGCGACTCAATCTGGACCGATGCTGCTGTTTAACGGAGAAATAAATCCGATTTTTCAGGAAAACTCCCAAAATGTTAATGTAAGAAATGGAGTAGGGATCTTAAAGGATGGAAATATAGTTTTTATTATGTCTAAAAAAGAAGTTAATTTTTATAATTTTGCTTCTATATTTAAAGAACTAGGCTGTATAAAAGCTTTGTATCTTGATGGTTTTGTATCAAGAATTTATTATCCAGACAAAAAATGGATTCAAAAAGACGGTGATTTTGGAGTCATGATTGGAGTAACTGAACTGAAAAAATAAATTTAAAATGAAAATAACACTTAACAGAATCAACGACGATTTTTTATTTGAATGCACCAACTCACAAGGGAATTCAATTTTACTGGATAATACTTCTCAGCCTGGAGCAAAAGGAGTTTCTCCTATGGAAAGTGTTTTGATGGCCGTTGCAGGATGTAGCGGAATTGACGTAGTTTCTATCCTGAAAAAACAGAGACAGGAAATTACCGGTTTTAAAGCTGAGGTAGAAGGAGAACGTATTCCTGTTGAAGACGCAAAACCATTCAAAGCGATTAAGGTGAAATTTCTATTAGAAGGAAATATCGATCCTAAAAAAGCACAGAAAGCAGCTCAGTTATCTTTTGAAAAATACTGTTCTGTTTCTAAAACACTAGAGCCTACTGTAGAAATAGGGTACGAAGTTTTTGTAAACGGAGAGCAAGTTACTCACTAGAATACTATTACGAATATTTTAGGGTATGAGAATTTGAACGTTGTTTTCGATTCTAATACCCTAATTTTTTAAATTTATTTACATTAATCTCGGTTTCATTAGTTTTGCAACCGTTGCAGTCCATCCTGTCTGATGCGATGCACCGACTCCGCGACCATTGTCACCATGAAAATATTCAAAAAAGGTGATATAATCTCTAAAGTTTTCGTCAAAATTAAACTTAGCATTTCCACCATTGAAAGGACGTTGCCCGCTACCATCCTTTAAGAAAATAGAACATAATCTGTGGCTTATATTCTGGGCAACTTCATCAAGATTCCGTTTATCACCACTTCCGGTCGGAAGTTCTACTTTCAGACTGTTTCCGTAATAATAATGAAAACGCTGTAGACTTTCCACAATCAGGAAATTGATAGGAAACCAAATCGGACCTCTCCAATTGCTGTTTCCACCAAACATTCGGCTGTCACTTTCTGCGGGCGTATAATACACGACATTTTCAACGCCATGAACTGAGAAAACAAAGGGATTTTCTTCATACACTTTTGACATGGCACGAATTCCATAGGGACTTAAAAATTCCTTTTCATCAAGCATCCTTGTTAAAACCTTTGTTAATCTGTTTTTACGGAGGATACTCATGAGGTGTTTTCTTCCTTGCCCTTCTTCATCCCAGTGAGAAACAAGTTTGGTTAGTTCAGGTTTATTTTTTAGGATCCAATCCATTCTTGCAGTGAAGTTGGGCATATTTTCCAATAATTTATGATCAACAATTTCTACCGCAAACAAAGGAATCAATCCCACAATACTTCTTAATCTTAAGGAAACACTGTCGCCGTTACCAAGCTGAAGAACATCATAGAAAAATCCGTCTTCTTCATTCCAGAGACCTTTTGTTCCTTCACCCAGATTTTCCATCGCTTCTGCAATATAAAGATAATGCTCAAAGAACTTAATAGCCATATCTTCATACACCTGATAATACTGAGCCAGCTCCATAGCAATTCGCATCATGTTTAAGGCATACATTGCCATCCAGCTTGTTCCGTCGGCTTGCTCCAAATGTTGGCCATCCTTTAAAACCATATTACGGTCAAAAGCACCGATATTATCCAGGCCAAGGAATCCGCCTCCGAAAATGTTTTTACCGTTTTTATCTTTTCGGTTGACCCACCATGTGAAATTTAGAAGCAACTTTTGGAAAACCTTTTCTAAAAATAAAAGATCTGGTTTTCCATTTTGCTTTTCATCAATTTTAAAAACGCGGAAACAAGACCACGCGTGAACGGGAGGATTTACATCACTTAAATTCCATTCATAAGCAGGAAGCTGTCCGTTCGGATGCATGTACCATTCCTTCGTCAACAAAAGAAGCTGCCCCTTTGCAAATTCAGCATCAATAATGGAAAAAGGAACACAGTGAAATGCCAGATCCCAAGTTGCATACCATGGATATTCCCACTTATCGGGCATAGAAATAATGTCCTTATTATGCATATGATTCCATTCCGTATTTCTTACATAATTGCTGAAATCTCTTGGTGCATCAAAATTAGGATCGCCTTTCAGCCATTTCCCGACATTGTAGTGATAAAACTGTTTATTCCAAAGCAAGCCTGCAAAAGCCTGTCTCTGTACATTTCTTTCATCATCATTGGCGACATCGCTCTGAATTTCATCATAAAATTCATTGGCTTCATCCATTCTCTGATCGAAGATTTGATCGAACTGGTCAAACGGTTCATCCAGATTATGTGGTGAAAGTCTGAAATCAAAAGTTCTAGAAGCTCCCGCCTCAATTGTTTCATCGAGTAAGAATGAAGCTTTTGTCCCTGTTTTTTCGGGATTTATAGTATTGCTTCCGTAAATGATATAATCATTGATCCCGTCTTTGAAATAAGTATTTCCGGGGTAAGGTGTTCCGTATAGTTTCGGATTGTTGGTTTCGTTTTCACAAAAAACGCTTTGCGCATTATCATTTCTTGAATAAAACTTTTTGATGGAAATGCTGTCATGATTGATACTGATACTTCCGTCATTCGCTGCATTTAATTGAGCTTTATAGGTGTTATATCCCCATTTCCAGTTATTTCTGAACCATACTGTTGGTGCAATCACGATAGGCGCGCTGATCTCACTTCTGTTACAAACCGTGATTCTGATTAAAATGTCGTTATGATCCGCCTTGGCATATTCAATAAAGATGTCGAAGTATTCATCCTTATCGAAAATTCCGGTATCAATAATTTCGTATTCAGGTTCCTTTTTACTTCTCTTAGCATTCTCTGAACGGATTTTATCATACGGAAAGGCATTCATAGGATATTTATACACCATCTTCATATAGCTGTGTGTAGGTGTATTATCCAGGTAATAAAAAATTTCTTTGATATCTTCCCCGTGATTTCCTTCAGGATTGCTCAATCCGAAGAGACGTTCTTTTACGATTCGGTCTTTCTTATTCCAGAAAGAAAAGGCAAAACATAAAAGCTGCTTTACATCGGAGATTCCCGCGATCCCTTCCTCTCCCCAACGGTACGCATAGCTTTCTGCAGCGTCATGATTGGCGAAATTCCATGCATCACCGTTGGAGCTGTAGTCTTCACGTACATTTCCCCATTGTCGGTTGCTTACATATGGACCCCAGTTTTTCCAGTTGGTATCTTTTAATCTTTGTTTTTCAGCAATCATACTCAGCATTTTTCAATACGAAGGTAGTTTTTTTGAGAAAAAATTCCAACATCCTGAATCTGAATAAAATTTAATATTCACAGCTAAGCCTTTATTTAATAAGGTTTCCAAGCTTTAAAATAATTTATTTTAATATATAAAAGAAATGTTATACCTTTGCACCATTCGTTCATTCAAATATTGAAAATGTTATCAAGAAAGGTTGAGGGATTAGACCCTGTGAAACCTTAGCAACCCTTTGTGAAAGCAAAGAAGGTGCTACGTTCTACCAAATTTATTTTTGGACAGATAACTTACTGAAGTTCTTTCAGCCATTTCCTGTGGCATTTTCAATTGTATTAAAATATAATAGAATTGAAAGCAGAACTTAAACATATTAATTTTTCGTATCGTACAGATTCCCAAAAGGAATATAATATCCCGTTGAGCTATCAGCTTTTCGGGAAAGACTTGTTTTCAGCATCGATCATTTTAGTTAACCATGCCTTAACCGGAAATTCCAATGTTTCAGGTGAGAACGGATGGTGGAAACAATTGATTGGAGAGGATCAGGTCATTGATACGAATGCCTATACAGTTCTGTGTTTCAATATTCCCGGAAACGGTTATGATGATTTTTTTATTGATGAATATGAAGATTTCACACCCTCAGATATTGCCAATATCTTTTTACAGGGTCTTGAAATATTAAATATTAAAAGTGTACACGCCATTATTGGAGGTTCTTTAGGGGGAGGAATCGGTTGGGAAATGTTAGTGAAAAAACCACATTTGGCCGAAATCTTTATTCCTATTGCCTGCGATTTTAAAACTCACGACTGGCTTCATGCGCAATGTCTGGTTCAGAAATTCTTATTAAATCAGAATGATGAACCTTTACAGAAAGCCAGAATCCATGCGATGCTTTGTTACAGAACGCCAGAATCTTTAAATGACAGATTTCAAAACAAATATAATCAGGAAAAACAGCGATTAGAGTCAGAAGACTGGCTCATTTATCATGGAAATTCATTAAACGAAAGGTTTAGTTTAAAGTCATACAAGCTGATGAACCATTTACTGATGAATATCAATGCTGATGAAAAAAAACTGGAAAAAATAGAGGCACGAATGCACCTGATCTCAGTAGATACGGACCTGTTTTTTCCGGCATCAGAGATTCGAATGTGCTTTGAAAAGCTGAAATCAAAAAAAGGAAATGTTTTCTATCACGAGATACAATCAATTCATGGGCATGATGCCTTTTTAATGGAGTACAAACAACTAAATAATATAATAAAACCTATTCTGAAAATATGACAACATCAGATATTATAAACATCTATCAAAACAAAGCATTGGTAAATTTTGAAGGAAAGGACTTTCTTGGACAGATTGGAGTGGATTCCAGAATTTTCCGAGTGCTGAATGATGCGGGGATAAGTGTAGGAGTGATTTCTCAACAGGCGATTGAGAACGGAATTTCTGTTTTGGTAGATGAAAATGATGCGGAAGATGCAGTACGTGTTCTTACTGAAGAATTTAAAAATGAAAAGGCAAAAGGAGCTGTAAGTAATATCTACAATATTAATAATGTAGCAGTGATCGGATTTGTATCTGAAAATTACAATAAAATCCTTTCCGAGCTTCAAAGAAACAAAATCTTCCCATTGCTGTTGAACCAAATTGCATCTGCAGGAAGAGTAAATATAGTGGTGACCGATAACCAGACTGAGATTGCCAAAAATATCGTGGAGACTGAAATCTATGGAAAACCGAAAGTGGTACATCTAGCTTTGATCGGACACGGAAATGTAGGTGGGACTTTGGTAGAACAGATCCTGGATTCTTCACATGATATTTTAACGAGAAAAAGATTACAGTTGAAAATCATTGCGATTGCCAATTCTAAAAAAATGGCTTTAAACAAAGGCGGTTTTGGAAGTGACTGGAGACAGAAAGTGAATTACTCTCAAACTGAATCTAGTGTAGAAGGTTTGATCAACTATGCAAAAGAACATCATCTTGAAAATTTAGTGATGGTAGATAACACGGCGAGTAAAGATTTTGTAAAGCATTATGATGTTTTTGTGGATAATGGTTTCGACATTGTTTCATCCAATAAAATCTATAATACACTTCCGATTGCAAATTATAGAAGTTTAAGAAAAGCATTAGAGAAAAATAAAAAACAGTATCTGTACGAAACCAATGTTGGAGCTGGTTTACCATTGATTGATACGATAAAATTACTACATCTTTCAGGTGAAAATATTACAAGAATTAAAGGAGTTTTCTCCGGAACATTGAGCTATGTTTTCAATAACTTTTCTTTGAGAAACGATAAATTTTCAACCATTATCAACGAAGCTTTGGAAAAAGGATATACAGAGCCGGACCCAAGAGAAGACTTATCAGGAAATGATGTAGCGAGAAAATTATTGATTCTGGCAAGAGAGCTGGATCTTATCAATGAATTTGAAGATATCAATATTCAGAATTTAGTGCCTGAAAGTCTGCTTTCAGTTTCAAAATCGGAATTCCTTTCCAGATTGGAAGAACTGGATGAAGAATATAAGAAAATTAAAGACAATCAGGAGCCGGGACACGTGTTAAGATTTGTTGGAGACTTACATGGAGACTTACAAAAAGAAAAAGGAGAACTTGATGTGAAATTAGTTTCCGTTCCTGCAACTTCCGCATTAGGACAATTAAAAGGTTCGGATTCAATCTTCGAAATTTATACGGAAAGCTATGGCGAAAACCCAATTGTCATCATGGGAGCCGGAGCCGGAGCAAAAGTTACGGCAAGAGGAGTTTTCGGAGATATTTTAAGACTAAGTGAAAAAAAATAAATTAATATAACAATTTAATAATGTAGAGGTTGGGTAGTATTGATTATTATTGTCATGCTGAGCTTGTCGAAGCATCTCATTATTATATTGCTAAACTCATACATTACTACAATTTAAAACTTTATGGAAAATTTTGAAACCTTCGCGATAAGAACGCAAACTGAAAGAACTCAGTTTGATGAACATTCAACGCCTCTATATTTGACATCCAGCTTTATTTTTCAGGACGCAGAAGATATGAGAGCGAGTTTTGCAGAAGAAAAACAGAAGAATCTTTACAGCCGGTTTTCAAACCCGAATGTAACGGAATTCACAGATAAAATTGCCAAAATGGAAGGAGCCGAATCCGGTTATGCTTTTGCAACAGGAATGGCTGCGATTTATTCAACTTTCGCTACTTTGTTAAATGCAGGAGATCATATCGTAAGCTGTCAGTCGGTTTTCGGTTCTACCCATACGTTGTTCACCAAATATTTCCCGAAATGGAATATTGAAACCACTTATTTTAAAGCAGAAGATTCCGAAAATGTAGAAAAATATATTCAACCGAATACTAAAATTTTATATCTGGAAACACCTACTAATCCTGCAATTGAGGTGTTGGATTTAGAATTTTTCGGACAAATTGCAAAGAAGCATAATTTAATTTTCATAGTAGATAACTGTTTTGCAACACCGTATTTGCAACAGCCGATCAAATACGGAGCAGACATCGTAGTGCATTCCGCAACAAAGTTGATTGACGGTCAGGGCCGTGTTTTGGGTGGAGTAGCAGTGGGCAGAGAAGATCTGATTCGTGAAATTTATCTTTTTGCAAGAAATACTGGACCGGCAATGTCGCCTTTCAATGCCTGGGTGTTATCTAAAAGTTTGGAAACTTTAGCCATCCGTGTTGAAAAACATTGTGAAAATGCTTTAAAAGTGGCTGAATTTTTAGAAAACCATCCGAATGTAGAACTGGTAAAATATCCTTTCCTGCCTTCTCATCCAAGTTATGAAATTGCTAAAAAGCAAATGAAATTAGGTGGAAATATTGTAGCATTCGAAATCAAAGGAGGAATTGAAGGTGGAAGAAACTTTTTAGATAAGATTAAAATGTGTTCACTTTCTGCAAATCTTGGCGATACAAGAACAATTGTTACGCATCCGGCTTCTACAACCCATTCAAAATTATCTGATGACGAAAGAAATGAAGTTGGAATTACAGCCGGATTGGTTCGTTGCTCAGTAGGTCTGGAAAATGTAGATGATGTTATAGCAGACTTAAAACAAGCACTGGACTAATTCGATAGGAACGGGCTTTAGCCCGTTCAAAATAAGAAAATACAAAATTGGCTTTAGCCGAAACATACAATGAAAAATTCAGAACAATTATACAAAGCATTATCCGAAAGAATTTTAATTCTCGACGGAGCGATGGGAACGATGCTTCAGCGATATAAATTCGAAGAAGAAGACTATCGTGGCGAACGTTTCAAAGATTGGGCACATCCGGTAAAAGGAAACAATGATTTGTTGTCATTAACGCAGCCTCAGGCGATTGAAGAAGTTCACAGAAAATACTTGGAAGCAGGAGCAGATATTCTGGAAACCAATACCTTTTCAGGAACAACGATTGCAATGGCAGATTACCACATGGAAGATTTAGTGTATGAATTGAACTATGAATCTGCAAAAATTGCAAGAAAAGTTTGTGATGAATTCACAGCCCAAAATCCTGATAAACCAAGATTTGTGGCGGGTTCTATTGGTCCGACTAACAGAACGGCAAGCTTAAGTCCGGATGTAAATGATCCTGGTTACAGAGCAATCACGTTTGAAGAACTGAGAGTGGCTTACAAACAGCAGTGTGAAGCTTTATTAGACGGCGGTTCAGATATTCTTTTGGTTGAAACCATTTTTGACACCTTAAATGCAAAGGCAGCGTTGTTTGCTATCGATGAAATTCAGGATGAGAGAGGAATAAAAATTCCGATCATGGTTTCAGGAACGATTACTGATGCTTCAGGGAGAACGTTGAGCGGGCAAACCGCAGAAGCATTTTTAATATCCGTTTCACATTTGAATTTATTAAGCGTAGGCTTTAACTGTGCTTTGGGAGCTAATCAATTGACACCTTACCTGGAAACATTGGCTCACAATTCAGAATTTCATGTTTCGGCATATCCGAATGCAGGTCTTCCAAACGCTTTTGGAAAATATGATGAAACACCTGAAGATATGGCAAGTCAGGTAAAGGAATATGTGGAGAAAGGATTGATCAATATTATCGGAGGTTGTTGTGGAACAACACCGGATCACATCAAAGCGATTGCAGATCTGGTAGCACAATATCCGCCAAGAAAATTGAAAGAATTTGTATGATTTAATAGAATTTTTTCATTGAATTGATAGAAAAAGGAACGGTTTTTAATATTATCTTTAATTACATCACAAAATTTACGATAATGGAAAAGCCGATTTACCTTAAAGATTCAGAGGATGCAAAACTGTTTAATGAATTAAGAAAAAAAGTGAACCAGCGAGTAGAAGCCATTCCCGGAAACAGGGATCTTTATATTCAGATCAAAGCCATTATTTTGCCTTTGGTCTATTTTGGCTTATATGTGTTTGCCCTTTTTAATGTCGATAGACCTTGGATCTATGTTTTGAGTTTTGTGTTGATGGGGATTTCTTTGGTGTTGATTTATTTGAATTTAATTCACGAAGCTGCTCACAATAATATTTACAAAAGCAAAAGATTGAACAATCTTGTTTTGCAGATTTTTGATTTTGTGGGGGCAAATTCCTACATCTGGAAAAAAAGACATATTGCAAGTCATCATGCTTATCCGAATGTTGATGGTTGGGACACTGACATCGAACAAAGCGGACTTTTGTTAATTGTTCCATGGATCAAAGCAAAAGGAGTTCAGAAATACCAGCATTTCTTTTTCTTTTTAGTCTATCCTTTATATCTGTTCAATTGGATGTTTATTCGGGATTTCAGAGACTTTTTTGATAATGAAAGAGTCATTCTGAAAACTCAGGGAGCCATTCCAGTAAAAGAAAAAATTAAAATGGTCGCTTATAAACTGTTTTACTTTTTCTATCAGATTGCAGTCCCGGTTTTATTTTTTAAAGTATCCATCGGTTTGGCTTTGGGAGCCTGGTTTTTACAGGTGATTTCGGCAAGTATTTTTGCCCTTTTTGTACTGTTGCCTTTACATCCGCTTCCAGATAATGCTTTTCCGAAATTGGATGAAAAAAACGGACTGCCTTTCAGCTGGCTTCATCATCAGTTTGAAGTTACCAATGATTTAAAAGAAAACAACTGGTTCGTAAGAAATGTGCTGGGGAATTTCAACTTTCACGTTGCCCATCACCTTTTCCCGAATTACAGCTATTTATATTATAATGAAATTACAGAGGAGATCGAAGAATTTGCTAGAGAACATAACTTGTCTTATAAGCGATTTCCGATTATGACCGCTTTGGGCAAACATGTGGATTTGCTAAAGCAGAATGCGAATAACGCATATTTTATTTTAGAAGAATAATTTGATGAAATATTTAAGATTATCGGGGCTTGAGCCTTTGATTATTACACCGGAAAGTAATTTTATCAATGTTGGGGAAAGAACCAATGTTGCCGGTTCAAAGAAATTTTTAAGATTAATAAAAGAAGAAAAATTCGGGGAAGCGCTGGATATTGCACGTCATCAGGTTGAAGGCGGTGCGCAGATTCTTGATGTCAATTTCGATGATGGGTTGATCGATGGAAAAGCTTCCATGATTAAATTTTTAAATTTAATTGCCTCCGAGCCGGATATTGCAAGAATCCCAATTATGGTAGATTCTTCGAAATGGGAAATTTTAGAAGCCGGATTACAGGTTGCCCAAGGTAAATGTGTTGTAAATTCTATCAGCTTAAAGGGCGGTGAAGAAGAATTTATCAAACAGGCTAAAGCGATCAAAAGATATGGTGCCGCAGTAATTGTTATGGCATTTGATGAGGTTGGACAAGCGGACACATACGAGCGTAGAATAGAGATTTCAAAACGTTCTTACGATATTTTAGTCAATCAGCTGAATTTCCCAGCAGAAGACATCATTTTTGATTTAAATATTTTTCCGGTTGCAACGGGAATGGATGAGCACAGAAGAAATGCAATCGATTTTATTGAGGCGACAAGATGGGTTCGCCAAAATTTGCCTTATGCGTCTGTAAGTGGAGGAGTTTCCAATGTTTCGTTTTCATTTCGTGGAAATGATACGGTGAGAGAAGCGATGCATTCAGTTTTCCTGTATCACGCAATTCAGGCGGGAATGAATATGGGAATCGTAAACCCTGCAATGCTAGAGGTCTATGATGAAATTAATAAAGAACTTCTCGAGCTTGTCGAAGATGTAATACTTGATAAAAGAGAAGATGCTACAGAACGACTTTTGGATTATTCCGAAAAGCATAAATCGGTTAAAAAAGAAAAAGTTGAGGATTTAGAATGGAGAAATCATCCTTTGCAGGAGAGAATTACACATGCTTTGGTAAAAGGAATCGATCGTTTTATTGAAGAAGACGTTGAGGAAGCGCGACAACAGGCAGAAAAACCATTACATGTTATAGAAATTAACTTAATGACGGGAATGGGTGTTGTCGGAGATCTGTTTGGAAACGGGAAAATGTTCTTGCCACAGGTTGTAAAATCAGCAAGGGTAATGAAAAAAGCAGTGGCTTATTTACAGCCGTTCATTGAAGCGGAAAAAGATGGTTCAAAACCAGCCAACGGAAAAATTCTGATGGCAACGGTAAAAGGAGACGTTCATGATATCGGAAAAAATATTGTGAGCGTTGTTTTGGGTTGTAACAACTACGAAATTGTTGACCTTGGAGTAATGGTTCCTGCCGAAAAAATTATCCAGACGGCAATTGAGGAAAAAGTGGATGTTATCGGACTCAGCGGATTGATTACGCCAAGTTTGGACGAAATGGTCTATATCGCTTCAGAATTGGAAAGACAAAATTTAGATTTTCCTTTATTAATCGGTGGTGCAACAACTTCAAAAGCACATACTGCGGTGAAAATCGATTTAAAATATAAAAATGCAGTTGTTCACGTGAATGATGCTTCAAGAGCGGTAAACGTGGTAAGTTCATTGTTGGGGGATAGAAATAAGGAATATGTTGAGGATTTGAAAAATGACTATTCGGAATTCAGGAAAAAGTTTCTTAACAGACAAGTGGAAAAAGACTATGTTTCTATTGAAGAAGCCAGACAGAATAAGTTTAAAATCGATTGGGAAAATGAAGAAATTTTCACTCCAAATCAATTGGGAATTACGGTTATCGAAAATCAGGATTTAAGAGAATTGTTACCTTTCATCGACTGGTCGCCGTTTTTCAGAAGTTGGGATCTGCACGGAAAGTATCCGGATATCCTGGAAG
The DNA here is from genome assembly GCF_022488405.1 of Chryseobacterium sp. Y16C. Lineage (NCBI taxonomy): Bacteria > Pseudomonadati > Bacteroidota > Flavobacteriia > Flavobacteriales > Weeksellaceae > Chryseobacterium > Chryseobacterium sp. Y16C. Next base: position 2,705,685 of record NZ_CP092711.1, on the reverse strand, counting down.
ATGAGGTTGTCGGAGTTCAGGCAAAAGAATTGTTCAAAGATGCGAAGGTTATTTTAAAGAGGATTTTAGATGAAAAATTATTAACTGCGAAAGCTATTTTCGGAATCTTTAAAGCCAATTCTACCGAAAACGATGATATTCTGATCTTCGATGAAAATAATGAACAGAAAGTAAAATTCATCACATTAAGACAGCAGGCTCAACGTTCGAAAGGCAAAGATTACCTGGCTTTAAGCGACTTCATTGCACCTCAAAGTTCAGGAAAGACTGATTATATGGGAGCTTTTTGTGTAACGACGGGTTTCGGAACCGATGAATTGGCAGAAGAATATGAAAAAGCGCATGACGATTATAACGCGATCATGGTAAAAGCTTTAGCAGACCGTTTTGCAGAAGCCTATGCCGAATTTTTACATAAAAAAGTAAGAACTGAATATTGGGGATATGCCAATCAGGAAAATTTAACCAATGAAGAATTAATCGCTGAAAAATATAAAGGAATCCGTCCTGCTCCGGGATATCCTGCGTGTCCGGATCATTTGGAAAAACATGCGATCTGGGATTTGTTAAAAGTTGAAGAAAATATCGGAGTGTATTTGACGGAAAGCCTAGCGATGTTTCCGACCGCTTCGGTTTCCGGTTATTATTTCGGAAGTCCGCATGCGAAGTATTTCGGTTTGGGAAAAATAGCGGAAGACCAGTTAAAAGATTATTCTGAGAGAAAAGGAATTTCTTTGCGGGAAGCGAAGAAATGGCTGTCACCCAACTTAGCAGACGGAATTTAGTTTTAGTTTCGGCGGCGGCTTTGCCGCCGCCGAAACCTAACTACAAAATATTCAAAAACAGACTATAATTAAATAATGAAGATTACAGAACACATAAAAAACGCAAACGGAAAAACTTTATTCTCCCTTGAAGTGGTTCCTCCACAGAAAGGAATAGGAATCGAAGATTTATATACCAATATCGATCCTTTAATGGAATTTCAACCTCCATTTATTGATGTGACAACTTCCAGAGAAGAATATATTTACATTGACAAAGGAAATGGTTTAATGGAGCGCCGTATTACAAGAATGCGTCCCGGAACATTGGGGATTTGTGCTGCAATTCAACATAAATATAATGTAGATACAGTTCCGCACCTGCTTTGCGGAGGTTTTACCAAAGAGGAAACAGAATATCTTCTGGTAGACTGTATGTATTTGGGAATTGATAATGTAATGGCTTTACGTGGTGATGCAATGAAAGGGCATCAATATTTTGAACCCACCCAGGGCGGTCATGCAAGCGCAATGGACCTGGTTCATCAGATCAATGATTTGGGGAGAGGAAAATATCTTCATAACCAAGATGAAGTTTGTGATGAACACAATAAATTCTGCATTGGAGTTGCGGGCTATCCTGAAAAACATATGGAAGCGCCTTCTATGAATTATGATTTAAAATGGCTAAAACAAAAAGTAGATGCAGGTGCAGATTATATTGTCACCCAAATGTTTTTTGATAATAAAAAATACATCGAGTTTGTAACAAAAGCTCGTGAAATGGGAATTACAGTTCCTATTATCCCTGGAATCAAGCCGATTGCGACAAAAAAACATTTAAAGGTTTTACCTCAAATCTTTAAAATTGATTTACCTGAAGAATTGATTAATGAAGTGGAGAAAGCAAAGAATAATGAAGCCGTGAAGCAAATCGGAATTGAGTGGGCAATTAATCAGTGTAGAGAATTATTAGACTTCGGTGTCCCTGTTTTACATTTTTACTCAATGGGCAAAAGTGATAATATTAAAAAAGTGGCGGGAGAATTGTTTTAAAACTCCCGGACTTAATAATTTTAATCTTGTTTATAGTTTCGGCGGCACCTTTGGTGCCGCCGAAACTATAACTTACAATATTGGATGTCTCTCAAATTCCTTATCCCGATCAAACAAATAACGATAAGTCGCCAATTTTCTTGTTACAGTTGTATCTAAATTCTCCGCAATCTTTATCATCTTAGGGTTGAAATCACCAATCCACTGCATCTCTGTGACCTTAAAATCAGTATACCTTCTCAGATGTTGTGTTCCTTCCCAGATCATATATCCTTCAATTCCTTTCTTTTGCCATTCAGGAACAACACCAAAAACAATACCTACCATTTTTTCATTTTTCTTAAATCTTTTAATCCAAAGAAACTTAAGTTTTTCCCAGATTCCGAATTTTCCATTTAAATACTTCAGCCATTGATTGGTATCCGGAAGGTTCATCCACATAGCAATCGGTTTTTCTTTTTCGTATACAAACCAGGAAATATGTTCATTAATGATAGGCCTCATCATGTTGAACATTTTCAATGTTTTTGTTACATCTAAACATTTTCCTTCACCATGTGCTGCCCAGGCTTTATTATAAATTTCAGTAAAATCTTTGGAAAACTTTTCCAGATTATTTTTCGTCATTGGTCTTGCAGAAATATCGGGATTCTTGCTGTGTTTTGCATGCATTACGGTGAAGACTCTTGAAACTTCGGCGAAAATAGGTCTTGAAAAACATAACTGCTCAAAGTAGGTTTTAAAACCGTAGTTTTCAAAAAGATCTTTATAATAAGGAAAGTTATAATTCATGCAGAACAACGGCTCACTATATCCTTCAATAACAAGTCCCCAAAATTTATCACGTTCTCCAAAATTGATGGGACCGTCCATAGCTTCCATTCCTCTTTGCTGAAGCCAATTTTTACAATGGTCAAAAATAAAATTTGCAGTTTCCTGATCATTAATGCAGTCAAAAAATCCCAATCCGCCGGTGGGTTGCTTCTGCAGATAAGTGTCATTAATGAAAACTGCAACTTTTCCTACGGTCTCATTGTGTTGATTCTTAAAGAGAAACCTTGCACATTCACCATTGTTAAAGAATTTGTTTTTTTCAGGATTGAAAATGTCTTCGATATCGATGTTTCTGGGTCTGATGTAGTTTTGGTCGTGTTGATAAAGTCTTGCCGGGAATTCTAAAAATTCCTTCTTTTGAGCTTTAGTTTGTACTTCTTCAACAATAATCATAGTATAAAATGCGAGTGTTGGTGAAAGATAATGTTTTTCGGGCAAAATAAATATGACCAACAGATTTTATCCGTATTTTTGTGCAAATTAAATAAAAATGGTTGATTTTACTGATAACGACGATGATATTTTCACTGGAAAAGAACATACGCCTATAAGGAAAGATGCTTTTGATAAATCACCAGAAGAAAAAGTAGAAAAAATTACAGAGCTTTTTGGAGAAATCATGGAAACATTAGGTCTGGATATGACCGATGATTCATTGAAAGATTCTCCGAAAAGGGTTGCGAAGATGTATGTAAATGAGATTTTTGGGGGACTTCTTCCTGAAAACAAACCAGGAATTTCTACATTTTCAAACAAATACAAATACCGCCAGATGTTGGTGGAGAAAGACATTACGGTATATTCATTCTGCGAACATCATTTTTTGCCAATTATCGGAAGGGCGCATGTAGCTTATATTTCAAACGGAGAAGTGATCGGGCTTTCAAAAATCAACAGAATTGTTGATTATTATGCAAAAAGACCACAGGTTCAGGAAAGGTTGACGATGCAGATTGTAGATGCTCTAAAGGAAGCTTTAGGAACAAAAGATGTTGCATGTATTATTGATGCAAAACATCTTTGTGTAAATTGCAGAGGGATTAAAGATACAGCGAGTTCTACCATTACAGCAGAATTGAGTGGTATTTTCAGAACCAACCCGATTACAAGACAAGAGTTCTTACATTATGTAGGAAGCCATGCGAAATTGGATTATTAATTAAGGGCATTATGAACTATCAGATTCTTAAGAGTATCGTAAATGAAGAGCTTCAGAGATTCGTAAATATTTCAGAAGAAGAATGGACGGCTAAAATTTCTCCTGACAAATGGTCTAAAAAAGAAATTTTAGGTCATCTTTGTGATAGTGCTTTATCAAATATCAGAAGATTTGTAATTACTCAGTATAAAGAAAATGAGAATATTGTCTATGATCAGAATTTTTGGGTGAAAGCACAGAATTATCAGAATGTTAAGACTTTAGATATTATTAATCTTTGGAAATTTTTAAATCCACAGATTGTAAACGTTGTTGAAAATATTCCTAATGAAGATCTGCAAAGAACTTGTGATATGACCAAGACGGAAACTAAAATATTCACATTGGAGTTTGTTATTAATGATTATATTGATCACTTACAACATCATTTAAAAGCAATTTAATAATGATAAAATTTAAAAAAGTTTCAGATAAGATTTTTGTAACAACGATTATTTGTTGTTGCTGGAAATGCTGTAGGTAAAAGACTTGGATCTTTTAATTATTAAAACTTTAAACTAAATTTATAAATCATTAAATCTTTTAATTTAAATCAATGCAACTAAAAATATACAACTCGCTTACAGGCGAAAAAGAAATATTTAAACCCATTTTAGAAGGAAATGTCGGAATGTATGTTTGTGGACCTACCGTTTACAGTAACGTTCATTTGGGAAATGTAAGAACTTTCCTTTCCTTCGACTTTATTTACAGGAGCTTAATGCACCTTGGGTATAAAGTGAGATATGTAAGAAATATCACCGATGCAGGTCACCTTACCGATGATGGAGACGTAAATAACGACAGATTCGTTAAACAGACCCGTCTTGAAAAACTGGAACCTATGGAAATCGTACAAAAATATACCGTAGATTTTCATAAAGTTTTGGATCTGTTCAATTTATTACCACCGAATATCGAACCTACAGCAACAGGACATATTGTTGAGCAAATTGAATTAACGCAAAAATTAATTGAAAGAGGATTCGCTTACGAAAGCAATGGTTCTGTGTATTTCGACGTATTAGAATATAACAGAAGAGGTTTGAATTACGGTGAACTTTCAAAAAGAAATATTGAAGAGCTTTTTGCCAATACCCGTGACTTGGACGGACAGGGTGAAAAGAAAAATCCACAGGATTTTGCATTATGGAAAAAAGCTTCTCCGGCACATATCATGAGATGGAATTCGCCTTGGGGAGAGGGTTTTCCGGGATGGCATCTTGAATGTACTGCAATGAGTACAAAATATTTAGGGGAAACTTTCGATATTCACGGAGGAGGAATGGATTTGAAATTCCCCCATCACGAATGTGAAATTGCCCAGGGAAAAGCTTGCAATGATACAGCACCGGTAAATTACTGGATGCATGCGAATATGTTGACAATGAATTCTCAACGTATGAGTAAATCCACAGGAAATTATATTTTACCGATGCAGTTGGTTACCGGTGAAAATGATTTCTTTGAAAAGCCTTTCCATCCTTCGATTGTGCGTTTTTGCTTCCTGCAGGCTCATTACAGAAGTGTTTTGGATATTTCTAACGATGCGATGTTAGCAAGCGAAAAAGGATTTATCAGATTAATGGAAGCCATTAAAGTATTGAATTCAATCACTCCAAATGATGAGAAACAGTCGGGTTTCAGTTTTGAAGAATGGAAAAATAAAGCATATGATGCTTTAACAGATGATTTTAACTCTCCTGTTCTGATTGCTCACCTATTTGAAGCAGTAAAATATATTTTTGCTCTAAATGATGGTAAGGAAACTATTTCAACTAAAGATTTAAAGGAGCTGAAATCTACTTTGAATGCTCTTGTGTTTGATGTCTTAGGATTGCAGGCGATCGAAGAAAATAATAATGAGAAACTTGATCAGACATTGCAGGTTTTAATTGAATTAAGAAATCAGGCAAGAAAATCAAAGAATTTTGAACTTTCGGACCAGATCAGAGATAGATTGCTTGCTGAGGGAATTGAACTCAAGGACGGAAGAGACGGAACTTCTTATGTTCTGAATTAAAGTTTAAAAATTTTAACTATATCTCTCGCAGATTTTACAGATTACGCAGATCATGATCATCTGCCAAATCCGCAAAATCTGCGAGAGTTTTTTTTGGGCTATTGTTTATTCTGAACGGAGCGTAGTGAATAATCTGTAAGTTTAAATATGTCAGAATAGGGGTTAAATAAATTGTTTTAAACCTTAAATTTTTTTCAAAACCAATCTATAAATTATGTAACTTAGTCATACTAAAATGATTAAAGATAAAATTTATATACTATGAAAAAACATTTATTCCCTTTATTTTTATTACTGATAGGTGCTAATGCTTATGCCCAACAGGACTTTTTTGCACTTGTCGGAAAAGATTCGCCAAACATTGTTTTTAACGATTTTCGTGCAATTGATGCTACAAACGGAATTTCAGGAGAACAAATTTTTACAGAAACTTCTACTGCCAAAGTCTTTTCACAAGGAAGAAACGGAGTAGTGACTGAAGACAAAAGTACATATAACAGTTCCCAGACAGCTTCAATTGCGACATTAGCATACGATGCTTTCAATAATAATCTGGTATATATGCCAATGTTTTCTTCTAATATTTATGTTTTAAATACCAAAACTAAGGAAATTACATTAGTGGAAAATAATATTGCTAGAGTTACTTCGTGTGATATCAATTCCCATATTACGAGAATGGCAACTGGCTATGACGGAAATATTTATGCAATCAATAATTCGGGAACCCAGTTTTTGCAAATCAGCAGAAAAGGAAATCAATATGCAGTTAATGACCTGGGAATCATTAAAGACGATGTTTCTAATGGTAAGAATTCTTTCACTATGTTGGAAACCGGATTTGGAGGAGATATGATTGCGGATGCGGAGAACAATTTTTATGTTTTTTCGGCTTCAGGGAATGTATTCAAAGTTTCTACTAAAGAGTTAAAAGCAACATTTGTAGGTAAAATTTCAGGAATTCCTGAGAATTATTCAGTGAATGGTGCTGCTGTCAACTCACAGGGAAAGGTGGTTATTGCAAGTGCAAAAGGAGCTGCTTTATATGAAGTTGATTTGAAAAGTTTACAGGCAAAACAGATTGCGGGAGAACAAAATCTGCATGTTTATGATCTGGCAAGTAAATACTTTGCAAATGACAGAATAGCTGCAGGTAATATACTGGCAAATCTTGATATTTACCCGACCCGTGTAGATGAGCAGTACATCACTGTGAATGTTAATGATAAATCAGTAAGAGGAACTCTTACAATGACCGTTTTTGATTTGTCAGGAAAAGCTGTGATGAAGCAGAATTTACCGGTAAAAGAAGGTTCTTTGAATCAGCAGGTTTATCTTAAAAACCTGGTGAGTGGAGCATATTTGGTCAATATTATCAATGAATCAGGAAAAGTATTATTAAATAAGAAAATTTTAGTTGCAGAATAATCTTTAACTTTGTTAAAACTTAAAAACCTTTTCAAGCATTTTGAGAAGGTTTTTTTAATGAATATTTGATATTCAAGAAGTTTTATTTTTAGAGATTATAATGTACTTTTATAAAAAAATGTAAATGAAGCTATACTTTAATGTAGGTTACAGCGTAAAAGGTGGAGAAAAACTCCAGATTACAATTAATGAAGGCGGAGCTGTATCTAAGACTCATACTATGTTTTATACAGAAAACGATTTGTGGAAATGTGAAGTTGATTATTTTTCCAAGTCGGTTTCTTATCAATATCAGCTTGTGGATGAACGGGGGAATCTTCTGAGAACAGAATTTGTTCAGCATCATCTTAATTTTCCCCATAACTATAAAGAATTTATAATTTTTGATGAGTGGAATAATAAAAACTTTCCAGAAAACTATCTGAATAATAAAATTCTTTACAATAAACTCAATCAGTTTTCGCCGGAGAAAATTTCGGTTTTAAAAAAGCATACTCATCTATTTAGAATAGAAGCACCTATTTACAATCCGGATTGGAAAATCGTATTGTTCGGAAGCACGGCTTCTTTAGGAAACTGGGATTATGATAAAGTGATTCATCTGTCCCAAACAGACTTTGGAATTTGGGAAGCTTCGGTTGAAATTCCTGAGAACGAGTACATACAGTTTAAATATTGTATTTATGATATAAAAGAGGGGAGAGTGATTGATGTAGAAACAGGAGAAAACAGATTCACTGTTCCTAATCAGTCCAGGGAAATTCTGCAGATCGTTTCGAATCACTACTTTAAATTCAAGGCTTATCAAATGTACCATGATGCAGGCGTTGCGGTTCCTGTTTTTTCATTGAGAACCGAAGATGGTTTTGGAGTAGGAGAGTTTCACGATATCAAAAAGTTGGCGGACTGGACTAAAGAAACACATTTGGGAATCATCCAGATTTTACCTATCAACGATACAACCGCCAATTATTCTTGGACGGATTCTTATCCTTATGCAGCCGTTTCTGTATATGCCCTACATCCGCAATATATCTCTTTAGAAAATCTTGATTTTGAATTGCCTAAAGATTTAGTTGAAGAGTATATGGCAGAGAAAGAATCTTTAAATTCATTAGAATTAATTGATTACGAGAAAATGATTTCTGCAAAATGGAAATATTTGAAGGCGGTTTTTAATGAAGATAAAGAGAAAATTTATAAGGATAAAGGCTTTAAAAAGTTCATTAAGGACAATGAAAGCTGGCTTCTTCCATACTCGGCATTTTGTGTATTGAGAGATAAATATAAAACACCGAATTTTAATGAATGGAAGACACATAAAAAATATATTGCCGGAAAAATAACGCCATTTTTTAGTCCAAAAAGTAAAGATTACGACACATCGATGCTTCATGCGTGGGTGCAATATCAGCTTCATAAACAGCTAAAAGATGCAATCGATTATACCCATAGTTTAGGAATTTCGGTAAAAGGAGATCTACCGATCGGGATTTATCGATACTCTGTAGAAGCATGGACGGAGCCGGAACTTTTTGGAATGGATTTCCAGGCCGGAGCACCACCTGATCAGTTTACGGCACTGGGACAAAACTGGGAGTTCCCTACGTATAACTGGGAAGCGATGAAAGCAGATAATTATACCTGGTGGAAAAACAGATTCAAAGCATTGGAACAATATTTTGATGCAATGAGAATTGATCATATCCTTGGCTTTTTCAGGATATGGAGAATGCCGGTTTCTGCTACGCAGGGGATTTTAGGATATTTTTATCCTGCTGTTCCGGTTACAATAGAAGAATTTAAAGCACGAGGGATTCCTTTTAGTTTCGATCGTTATTGTAAGCCATTTATTAATAACCAGATTCTTTGGGATTATTTCGGTGAAAACAGCAGTAAAGCACTTGAGTTTATCAATAATAATCATGACGGAACGTATTCATTTAAAGAAGAATTTGATACGCAGAGAAAATTAACTGATTTCTTTAAGAAAAATCCTCAAGGTATAATTGAAGATCAATTAATTGCTCTTTGTGCGAATGTATTGTTCTTAGAAGAAGAAAGAGATGGGCAAAAAGTATATCATCCTAGATTTAATGTATATGGCACAGATTCTTATAAATACTTAAGTGATGGGGAAAAGCAATCTATTTATGATTTATACCACGATTATTTTTTCAGAAGACAGGATCATCTTTGGTATGAAAAAGCAATGGAAAAGCTTCCGATGATACTGAACGCCACTAAAATGCTGATTTGCGGAGAAGATTTAGGATTGGTTCCTGCCTGCGTACCTGTGGTGATGGATGAGCTGGGCATTATTGCACTGAAAATTCAACGGATGCCTGCAGAGAATATTCCTTTTTATAATCCTCAATATGCTAATTATCTGAATGTGGTTACTGCTTCTTCACATGATAGCTCTACATTAAGACAGTGGTGGAAAGAAGACCCTGCCTTGGTTCAGAAATATTTTAACCAGCAATTAGTTCAATACGGAAAAGCGCCTGAAGAATTGGATGCGTCTTTGGCGGAGATCATTATGAAACAACATTTATATAATGATGCTATACTGGCTATTTTCCCTATTCAGGAATTTTTGGCAACAGATCCTGAGCTTACCCATCCGAAAATAGACAATGAAAGAATCAATAATCCTGCGGTATTTCCTCATTACTGGCGCTATAGAATGCATTTAAACCTTGAAGATTTAAAGCAAAAAAAATCTTTTAATGAGAAAATCGCAAATTGGGTAAAAGATAGTGGGAGGTCGTAAATTTAACATTTGATTATCAATAAGTTAATGATAAATTAAAAGAAGTTTTATCGAAAGATTTAACTTCTTTTTTGTATTCATATCCAAAAGATAGAATAAAGATATTCTGTTATATTAACCAATTAACAACTATTTGAAATGAAAAAAATATTAATAGGTTTTGCCATGAGTTTTGCGACACTGTCGTTTGCTCAGCAATATCCAAATAATGGATGGGGAGATGATGACGGATACTATCAGGATGATGGATACTATAGTGATCAGGATGATCAAAATTATTTCCCTGATGATTATTATTACAACTATCCACAAGATTATTATCCACAGGATTATTACCAAAGCAATTATAATGATTACAGGAACAGTATCGTAAGTATCAACTGGAATGTCTTTTTTGCTCAGAACAGATTATCCCGTTGGCAAATTGATCAGGTGTTGAGACTGAATAATTTATATATAAGTTTTTCTGCCTGGAATAATTTTTACAGATATAATCCAGACAGATGGTATTATGACAGATTCTATGCATTAGAAAGAATTTTAGGTCCTAGAGTTTTTGTGGTTTTCCGAAATGATTATTACAGAGGATACAGTCCAGTAGTGTATTTCCAAAATTACAGAAGAACACATTATGCTTCGATCTGCAGACCAATGCCGCGCTATAGAAATGTAAATATTAATATTTACAGAGTGGATAGAGCTAAATTCAGAAGAATGGATAATCCAACCATTAATATTGTAAGAAGTCAAAGACCGAATAACGGATTCAGAGGTCCCGTGAGAGATGGGAACAATGGAGGGGGATTCCGAAATCAGGCAGAAATCAGAAATAATAATCCGGGTTTCAGAAATGAAAATAACGGAATAAGAAATAACGGCGGTTTCAGAGGCAATAATGATAATGGAGGAATAAGAAATAATGATGGTTTCCGCGGTGAAAGAGCCGATAATAATGGAAATGGGGGAGGCTTCAGAGGAGGCGAAATGAGAAGAGAAAACGCTCCAAGAAGAGAAAATAATGGTGGTGGTTTCAGAAATGAAGGCGGATTCAAAAGAAATGAAAATGCAGCACCGAGAGAACAAAACCGAGGTCATGAAAATCGAGGAAACGGAGGTTTCCGAAATGGATTTGCGAAAAATTAAATTTTCATATATTTATATTTAAGTGGTGTGAGGGCAGATTTTAGGATCTGCTCTTTTTTTTATTTTTATAATTTGTTATTTAATAGTAAAAATTAACATTATTTATGAATGTTTCAATTTAACTTTGATTTTAACTAATAATCAAACAGATATAAAAAGAATAATTAAATATTTTAAAAGATGAAAAAATTAGTTTTAGCAGTAGCATTTATTGGAATGGGAAGTTTTGCAATGGCACAACAGACCACTACAACCCCACAAGACAGAGAAGCAAAAAGAGCAGAATTTCAGCAAAAAAGAGCACAAATGAAAAAAGAACATTTAGATCAAATGCAAAAGGATTTGAATTTAAATGCGTCTCAGGTAGCTCAAATTAAAACTTTGCATGAAAAAAGAAAAGCGGAAATGAAAGCTGAATTTGATAAAAACAAAGAAGCAAGACAGGCTAAAATGGACGAAATGAAAGCCAAAAGAGCACAAATGGATTCAGATATGAAGAAAATCTTAACTCCGGACCAGTATGACAAATGGCAGGCTGACAGAAAAGCTAAAATGGAGCAAAGAAAAGTAGCGATGAAGGAAAGAGGAATGAAAGATAGAAAAATGATGAAAAAGCCGATGACTACGGCCGCTCCCGAAGCGAATTAATAGTTTATAATTTTGATTTTTTAATGTTAGAAGGGCGGATGTATTTCCGTCCTTTTTCTATTAATTTTAATTAAAATTTTTGATTTCGGGCTTTTATTCCCTAATTTTGAATATAAATTTATTACTTATGGTTAGCGAGAAAATTGCAAAATTAATTAACGAACAAATAGCTCACGAACAATACGCTGCACAATATTATCTTTCCATGTCTGCATGGTTTTCAGGTAAGGATCTGGATGGTATTGCAAACTATTTCAGAGTTCAGAGCAAAGAAGAATTAATGCATGCCGATAAAATGTTTGATTATTTAAATGATGTAGGCGGAGAGATTATTATCGGGGAAATTGCGAAACCACCTCATGAGTTTGAAAACGCTACAGATATTTTTGAAAAAGCATTGGCTCATGAGAAAACGGTAACAAAAAGTATTTTTAATATTGTGAAAAATGCTAATAAAGAAGGCGATTTTGCTACCACTTCATTCTTACAGTGGTTCATCAACGAGCAGGTAGAAGAGGAAGCAAGTGCATCACAATTGGTGACTAAAATCAAAATGGTATGCGATAATCCTTCCGCATTATATCTTTTTGATCAGGAATTGGCACAGAGAGTATTTACTCCGGATGCAACAGCTTAATTTGATTTCTTTTAAGGATAAAGGTTTCGGCGGCATCGAAGATGCCGCCGAAACCTTTTATATTTGAATTATGATGTTACGAAAGTTTATTTATTTCTCCCAGATTTTGTCTCTATGTGTATTGTCTCTTATATTTGGAATTCTATTTTTTACTCTTAGAACTAATTTAACAATAAATTTTGTATCAATAATTTCGGTTATCTGTAATGCATTTTCAGTTGGAGTTTTAATTAAATTCAAATTGTTTGATACAAAGACTGTAAATCTCCTTTTTTTAACTACCAGTATTTTCTTTATGCTATTTATAGCCTATTTTACATGTATAAATAATATGCTTATTGATAACTAAATATCTTATAAATAAATCAACTGTGTCTTCAAAACCCTTCTTCCCAAGCTTTCCAGAATTCGTTTATAGTTCTCAATCTGTTTCTCATTCTTCTCGGTTTCTTCTCCTGTTTTAAAATCCACAATAATATAACCTTCCTCGCTTTTCAGTATTCGGTCGGGACGATACATTCTGCTTTCTCCATTTTCAGAAATCATAATATCCTTTTCGTTGATAACTTCCCATTTTTCATCAAAAAACTCGGAATAAGTTCTAACGATTTGTTGTAAGGTATTCTGAATCTCATCTTTTTCTTCATTTGTAATTTGACCTTCCAGTACATAGCTTTCCAATACTTTGTTGATGTCTTTTTCTGTATTGATTTTCGATAATAATTCATGCACAAAAAGACCGATTCTCACCTTCTCATTTCTTACCTGATAATTTTTTGAAGGGGTTGCAATTTTAATTGACGTATTTTTTTCGTTGATGTTTTTTAAGTTACTGATGTTTTTAGTCTCAAATTTTGATGTTTTATCCTTCGTGTGTTTTTTCAGCATTTCAGGACAAGTTTCATATAGATCAAATTCATCAAGATTTTCAACGTTTTTGGATTGCAAAAACTCTAAAAGTTCAAGGTTATTAGATGTTTTATTGGCTTTTTGAATATAAAAAAACAGCTGTTCTACAGGTCGGGTTGTTGCAACATACTGTAAACACAATCGGTCAACGAAATTTTTGTAAGCATTCTGTTTGTTGAATTTTTCGATTTCTTCATCATAAACTTCAAGATTCTTACTGAATTGGTTGATGTTTACGGATTTCAACGCGGAGCTGTCACTGGTTTCAAACCAGTTGGAAAACTCAGCATCACGATTTTTATTCATCATCGGAATAAAAACAATCGGGAACTCCAAACCTTTTGCTTTATGGATCGTCATAATCTGAATGGCATCAATATTTTCCGAAGCCTGAATGGTATAGGTTGAAGCTTCTTCATCCCAATATTTTAAAAATTCTTTTGTACTTGCCCCTGCATTTTGGGTGAAATTAAAAAGCATTTCCAGAAAATTTAACAAGAAATCAGTTTCTTTATTTTCAACCGAAAATTCGTTGATGTAATATTCTACAAAATTGTATAGATTAAATCTTGGAAAATTGTCCTGTCTTAGCTGCAAAGAATATTTATTCTGGATAAACTGTAAAATTTCTTCGTGGGTTTCCATCTCCAGAATTTCTTTCATTTCCAGTGTAAAATCAGGCATATGAATCCTTCCCAGTTTATTCAGATGATACATCATCATGATCAAATTGGGTTTATTCTTAGGATTGGTTTCCCATTTCAGAAACTCAATGACTGCTTTTAGAGTATTGGATAATTCCAGAGTAAGACCTTTATCGGAAATTGTTTTAATATTGGTTTCTTCACCTTTATAATTGACTTTGAGATTTCCTAATTTTTGAGAATAACTGAAAATATCAAAATTTCCCCGACAAAGAATCGTAATGTCGGAGAATTTAAAACCATTATTCAGACTTTCCTGGATATCTTTCTGCATTTTTGCAGAAGTATCGTTGTAGAAATCTTCGTTGGTGAGGTTTTCTATTAAATTCACTTTTACACGACCGTCAATTCCTGATTTTGGATTTTGCTTTCCGTCTGTCCCGAAAATATTTTTATGCTCTTCATTCAGTTCTCTGGAGTGGAATTCGTACAATTCATTATTGAACTGAACAATGTTTTTTGCACTTCGCCAGTTATCTTTCAGGACTAAGAGCTCGGCTTCTTTAGGAGCGATTTCCTTTTTGTTGATAATATCCAGCATCAATTTACTTTCCCCACCACGAAAACGGTAAATACTCTGTTTAGGATCGCCAACTAAAGTAAATGAGGTGTTTTCCGTAGAAACAGAATGATCCCTTAACGGAATAAAGTTCTGCCACTGAAGCTCAGATGTATCCTGAAACTCATCAAAAAAATAATGTTGAAACTGTGAACCTACTTTTTCATAAATAAATGCTGATGGCTCATTTCTCAGATTCTCATTAATCAGAATATTGAATTTTGAAAGCAAAACCAGATCATTTTCTTCCTCAATCTTTTTCAACTCATCCTGGATGTCTTTGTTGACCTTTAAAGGAAGAAGAGCCGATAAAATTTTCTCTTTTTTCTGGGTTTCAATATATAAAAGAATCAATTGCATTCTGTTTTCAAGCAATTGCTCCAGAATTTCAAAAATTTCAGCTTCTTTATGTTTTGATTTTGCCGAAGCACCTTTTCTGTAATTGTTCACTACAGATTCTTCCGCAGTTGTGGGGAATGGGAAACCCGTTCTTTTCTGACTATAAAAATCTAAAACTTTAGTAAAAAATCCACCGATTCCGTTCTTTCCCTGTGCGAAATCTTCGATCTCAATATTTCTTGATTTAAAAAGATCTATGGATTGGGTAGCAAGTTCTGCAGCCTGCTTTTTATTTAAGATAATTTCTTTTCGGAGGGTATTCTTAATGTTTTCATAATTCGTATTGTCAAAATCTTTGTTGTTTTTAAGATGTTCATAATGAATGTCTTTTACAAATTCTTTGGCCGAATCATAAAGGTTTTTATTCAGATTGATTCTTTCGTTGTTTTCCAGACTGTAATCTACATAATCCATAAACGAACTAGAAATTGCGTCATTTTCTCCGATCTGATCAAGCATTTTATCAACTGCTTCTATCAAAAACGGCTCAGCTTCAATTTCAAGATTGAAATTTTTTGCCAGCCCTAATTCGTAGGAAAAGCTTCTTACCAGACGGGAATTAAAACGGTCAATCGTTCCGATATTTAAAGTGGAGTAATTGTGAAGGATATAATCCAGTAATTTTTTTGCTCTGAGATGCAATTCATCAATGGTAATTTTCAGACCTTCCTCCTCAAACGCTTTCTGAATATTTTTTAAGTCGCCATTTTCAGCAAAATTATCTGCAGAGAAATTTCCCAGCCACGACAAAATTCTTTCCTTCATTTCATTGGCTGCCTTATTGGTAAAGGTCAACGCCAAAATATTCCTGATCGACTGCTGCTGATTAGGATATCGAAGACAGATCATCAGAAGCCGCTGAACAAGGGCATATGTTTTCCCTGAACCTGCTGAAGCGTTGATAACTGTATAAGAATTTTGCATTTTCTGAGTAAAATTGAATCTGCAATTTAGTTAAATATGACTTAAATTTTAACAATTTTCCCGGGCTATTTTAACAGTTTCCAATTTAAAAACTCTAAAATAACTCTAAAACAAGTTAACTGAGGTTAAACTTCTAATTTGCATTAAAATTAACTTTAGCTTTGCTTTATAAAAAACTTTCCGTGAAAATAAAGCTACTTTTTACTTTTTTCATCTTATTTTTCCTCAACATCAATGCCCAAAACTATATTTTCGGTAAGATAAGTACTGAGGATGGGGTAGAATTAACAGATGCAACTGTAATTAATATAAGAACTAATGAACGCGTAGTTTCTAATAGCGACGGCCATTTTATGATTTCCGGAAGAGTTGGTGATGAGCTCCGTTTTGTAAAGGCGGGTTACGAAAGGGTGAATAAGAAAATGGATGAAAATAGTATAAGTTCTTCCTTACAGATTACTTTGATAAAAGCTGCTACGTTAATTGATGAGGTAGAGGTTAAAAAGGGTATAACAGGGGACCTTGCTATTGATTCAAAAAACTTAAATCAGCAAAAGAAAGTTCAGAAGCTTAAAAGTGAACTTGCTGCTTATTTGTCTCAGAAATCAGATCCTAGAGTTCTGGCTGCAAGACCCGGGCAATTTGTTCAGCCAAAAGGTGAGGGTTTCTCTATTGGGAAAGTCAAAAATAGATGGGATGATGTAGATTTGATGAAGTATCTGATTTCTGCGTTGGGAGAACAATATTTTATCGATTTAAAAATTGAAAAACCGCAGATTCAGCATTTTATCTATTATGTTTTTGCCGGTGGTTATGAAAGGAAAAATATTTTAAAATATGGGTTTTGCAGTGATGCGGATCTGATGAGATTCCAACGTGCTGTATTTACAAGAATATCTTCATATCGTGCTCCCCAAACCCAAAAGTAAATGATGAAAGCTTGTTTAAGTGTACTTTTTTGCTGTTTAGGAGCGTTTATTTTTGCTCAACAAAAGGTTTCAGGATTTATTTTGGATGAACAGAACATACCTCTAAGCAAGGTTTTAGTTATTAATATGTCGAGTAATGGAAATGTATATAGTGACATATCCGGAAGGTTTACCATTGAAGCTAATCTGGGTGATGAAATCAGATTTGTGAGAGAAGGATTCTATCGCTCACAGATTCATGTTTCCGAAGAAAATTTTAAAACGTCCATCAATATTCTTCTTAAGCGTTCGGAAATATTGATTCCCGAAGTTAAAATTGAATATCAACTGACGGGAGATATTAAGAAAGACAGTAAACATCTGGATGGTTCCAGAAAAGTTGCTTCCTTAAAATCCTCAATGGAAAGCTATATGAAGTCTCCCATGACTGAAGTGGTGCCAAAAAATACAATTCCCAAAAGTTTCGGAGGACATGATTTCAATGCGGGGCAAGTAAATGTTTTAGGAGTAATTGCCGGAGCAATAGGACTGGCAAAAAAAGCAACCAAACCCAAAATTACAAAGCCTAATTTCTATGAAACGCAAAATTTTCTCCAAAGAATAAAAAATGAAGTCGATTTAAGTTTTCTGGAAAAATATGGGATGGATGAAGAGCAGGTTGATAAATTTCTCGTATATGCGGAAAAAATAAAAATGCTTTCGAAAAGATACCGGAAAGATTTTAAACAGGGTGCTATCTATTATGAATTACGGGCTGCCTTTGCAGAATATCAGAAAATAAATAAGTTAAGTGATTAATCAGCTTTTTATTGCATTTCGGAATAATAATTGATGATTGAGTATCAAATCACAGATACAAATGAATAAAACAATTATTGCGATCGCAGTTGCTGCATTGGGTTTTGTTATCGGTTTAGGACTTTTAGGAAATGCTATCAAAAACAGGAATAAATCTGAAAATACCATTTCTGTAACCGGTTTGGGAACCAAACAATTTACCTCGGACCTTATTACCTGGTCGGGAAGCTTTTCGAAAAACAATTTTGATCTCAAATCGGCTTATGATGAATTGGCTTTAGATCGAAAAACGATTAATGATTATCTTTTGTCAAAAGGAGTAAAGCAAAACGAGATTGTTTTTTCTTCGGTTGATATTCAGAAGCAGTTTAAAAATCTTACGGATTCAAACGGAAATACTGTTCAGAATGAATTTTCAGGATATAATTTAACGCAAACGGTTTCTATTGAAAGTAAGGAAGTCGCTAAGATTGAAAACCTTTCCAGAAATATCACCGAAATCATCAACCGAGGCATTGAATTTACTTCTTCTTCACCGTCTTATTTCTACACAAAGCTTTCCACGGTAAAACAGGAAATGATTGCTTCGGCAACGAAAGATGCTAAAGAGCGTGCAGAAAAAATTGCGGAAAACTCAGGAAGCAGTTTGGGGAATCTTAAAAAAGCGACAATGGGAGTAATACAGATTACTGCGCCGAATTCAAATGAAGACTATTCTTATGGCGGAACTTTTAATACGTCTTCCAAAGAAAAAGAGGCGAGCATTACTATAAAATTAGAATATGAAGTAAATTAAAAAATCCGGAAGTAATTTCCGGATTTTCTTATTTAGTGATAAACGATATCGTAAATTTCTTCCTTGATTTCTTTTACATTCTCAGGAGAATAGTTGGCCAGAAGCCAAAGTTTAAGACTGTTCTTTCCTTCACCATAACTTGGCTGTACATACATTTCATCAATTAATCTGAAATTGTTTTTCTGATAAAATGTATAGCGTCTTTTGGCATCATCCCCCAAATGTTCAGGTTCTATTTCTAAAATAATTCTGGGATAATTTTCAAATAAATAACCGGTAATGTAAGAACCTAATTTCTGACTTCTGAATTCTTCAAATACCTCGAAATGTTCTACAAAAACAAAATGACTGAGCTCCCAGATAATCAGATAGCCTATATTCTTTGCTTCGTGCATTACAGAAATCACTTTTACATTCGGATGACTGAAAAGCCGAGTAAAAGGAATCCAGTCTCTTCTTTCATCTTCCGGAAATGTTGTTGAATAAGACTTATAAATTTCCTGAACTCTGTAGTCTTCAGGAGAAGTAATTTGCAGAAATTCCATAGTTATAAATCAAAAACATTAGGTCTTCTGGTGATAAAAATGTCTTTAATCCAAAGTGTAAATGCTAAACCTAAATAAATTAAAAAGAAAAAACCGGCGGTAGCAAAAGTGGAATAAATGAAAAATACCCTCAATTTTGAAACGGGAATTCCCAGTTTGGTTCCTGTTCTTGTAAGAACTCCGAACCATTCTCTTTCCATTTTATGTCGGATATTGTCCAGCATTTTATATCTCTTTTAAAATTTTAAAACCAATACCGCAATTTAAGCAATTTTTCGCTTCGCAATTGCTTTTGAAGTGATAAATCAGACTTTGGCTTTCTAGAGCAGTTGAAGCCTTTATTTTTAGTTTTTCCCAGTTTGAGATGACTGTATTTTTTTCCGGAGGTAAGCTTTTGTAAAAATGTATGATTTCATCAGAAATTTCTTCATTATGATATTTGTGATAAGCATACTTTATTGGTAATATAGTGTTAAGAATTATAAGGCTGATAAAATCTTTACTCAGCATTTTAGGTTGGTTATTATTTGATTCTTTTCCGAAATTGAATTTGTTGTCCCAATATTCTGAAGCTTTAATGTCTTTAAAAACTTCGTACAGTCCGTCAACACTTTTTGCCGAAATCATTTTTGAAAAAAGATTCTGATGCTGAAAATAAAGATCTGCCAATTGAGAAAGGCGAATGGTAGGAAAATTCGGAGGTCTTAATCTTAAAAATTTGGGATGGATCTTAATTGCAGGAAGTTGAAATTTTGTGGTGAGAAAATCAAACTCACGTTTCCATACACGCATTTGATTATCAGTCGGTTTTTCAAGCCAGCCGGAAATTCCAAAAAATAACGCTTCAAGCTGAGTCCTATTCTGTCTGATTTTATTGATAATGGAGAAATCTACGCTTTCTGCAATCTGTTTAAAAATGAATGCATTTACTTTTAGTCCGAAAGAGTAGGCAAGATGATGGAAGAGGACGGCTTCAAAATTATTTTTTGATTTCTGAAGATCTTCTTCAATAGAAACGGATTTTTCCTGAAGCTTTTTTAAAACATTTTCTTCATGAAAGAAAACGGGAATTTTGTCAGGAGTAAAAAGAGATTCACAGGAGATAAACTGGTTTCCGCTGGCAAATTTTTCATACTTATTACTGCTATTTTCATCAATGTAGTTTCTGAGCTCTAAAGTGGGAATATCTTGAGCATTAAATTCATCAATTTCCATGTCGTGCAGATAAACAACATGAAGAATGATGTTTTTATAATTAGGATCGGCGGAATGCTGATGGAAAATCCAATCGGAGGATTTGACATGGAGCTCAATATTTCCGACAAGAATTAGGTTTTTCGTTTTAATGGTTGCCATTAGAAAATCAGGTCCGGAATCAGTATTCCATTTTCCGAAATTCAGGATTTCAATAGAATTTCCATCGGTATCTTTAAAATCAAAATTGTTGAAAATCTTGAAATTCCAAAGATATTGGAGAAGCTTTTCATTCATAATTTGTGTTTGTGTACCACTAATTTATGAATTTTATAATTGTTTAGAAATAAAAAAACTGCTCAGAATTACCCTGAACAGTTTTGATTTCTACAATTGACCGAATTTACTGTGGAACTGATTCTTCAGTAGTCAGCTTAAAATTTTCAATTGTTGTTCTGTACATGTCTTCATAGATAGGAAGGATGTTTTTCAGATCAAATTTTACCGCCTGTTCTTTTGCATTGAGTTTCATTTTTGCCAGAAGTTCCTCGTTGCTTAGTAATTTGATACAGTAATTGCTCATCGCTTCTACATTCCCGATTTCAGCTAAGAACCCGGTTTCTCCCTGGATATTTACTTCAGGAATCCCTCCTGCGTTGGAGCTGATTACCGGAGTATAAGCTGCCATGGCTTCCAATGCAGCTAAACCGAAACTTTCCTGTTCAGAAGGCAATAAAAAGACATCGGAAAGCTGAAGGATTCTGTAAAGATCATTTACTTTTCCTAAAAGGCGGATTTTTGAAATCAGTTCGGGGTTTTCTTCCAGGAACTGATTGATCTTTTCCATATCCGGACCTTCTCCAATGATGATTAATTTAGATTTTACTTTTTTCTCAACATTTTTAAAGATCTGTAAAACTTCTTCCACACGTTTTACCGGTCTTAAGTTGGAAACGTGAATTAAAATCTTTTCATCAGGGTTTGCAAATTGTGTTCTCTGACATTCATTGCATTCATCAAATTCTGAATTATCAATGAAGTTGGTAATCACCTGAATTTCTTTTTTAATATTGAAGAACTGTAAGGTGTCTTTTTTCAAGCTTTCTGACACCGAAGTAATCGCGTCAGATTTATTGATGGAAAATTCTACCGCATGTTTATAACTCGGATGCTGCCCTACTAAAGTAATATCGGTTCCGTGAAGTGTAGTCACCAACGGAATATCATTGTTGTCTTCGCGGAGCATCTGCTTTGCCGTAAAAGCTGCATATGCATAAGGAATTGCATAATGAGCATGAAGCAGATCGAGTTTATACAAATTCACAACACGATAGATCATTGAGCTTAGTGCAATATCATAAGGCTGATATTGGAAAAGCGGATAGGTCTGAACATTTACTTTATGAAAGAAAATATTCGGATTGGTAATATCTAATCTTGCAGGCAGCGCTGAACTGATAAAGTGTACTTCGTAGCCTTTATTGGCAAGTGACATTCCGAGTTCTGTTGCTACAATTCCGCTTCCTCCATAGGTTGGATAGCAAAGTATGCCTATTTTCATTTTATGGTTTGTTTGATATGGTCTAATTATTTGATTGTGCTTTCAGGTCGATTCCCATTCCCGGTTTTAGCTTGTCATTTACCAAAACAGGAAGTCTGCCTGAAATTTTTGTTTTTCCGTTAAGAGCATTTGCTGTTGCCGTCATAGAGTCATCATTGTTTTCATAAGAAACCAATACCGTGGAAATTTTTGAGATATCAATGTCTTTTAACGCATAAGCACTTCCGAAAACATTCAGAACTAAATTTTGTTTTTTAGCTAAGTCTTCAATAATCTTTTTGGATTCTACTGAAATTTTATAAGGTTTGTAAGCTGTAGAATTGTCTTTGTGAAGTCCTATAATTACTGTTGAATTAGCTGGAATTGTATTGATTTCGTTTGATTTTTTAAGGATTACATTTGATCCTAATTGAGTTGCGAAAGTCTGATAAGGAGCTTCCTCCAATGGAATGTAATATATTTGCTTTCCGTTTAATGGAAGTAGTTTTTTATCATCCTTTAATAAAGTCAACGCATTTGAATACAGATTCTGAACTAAAGTTTTATGGGTATCATTATTTAAGTCGAAGTTGATATTTTCAGGGTCTTTAGGAGAATATTTGTCCAGTCCTAAGAAATATTTTGTCAAAAGAATTTTCTTTACACTTTCTTCTACTCTTGATTGTGGTATTTCTCCGTTGTCAATGGCTTTCTGAATTAGTTTTTTTCCCTCTGCTACGCCTTGAGAAAAAAGCATGATGTCATTTCCTGCTTTAAAAGCCAATGCGTCCAATTCTCCCGGATTATATTTATTGGCTACAGCTCCCATATTCAGGGCATCTGTAATAATTAATCCTTTATAACCCAACTTCTCTTTAAGTAATCCGGTAATGATATTCTTTGATACCGAAGCCGGGATTCCTTTCCCAGATTCCAGGTTTGGAACATATAAGTGAGCAACCATTACGCCGCCAATTCCTTTATTCATTAAAGCTTTGAATGGAGCAAGCTCAATGGTATTAAGTCTCTCTAAATTATGTGAAACAACCGGAAGATCAAGATGCGAATCTGTACTGGTATCTCCATGTCCGGGAAAATGTTTGATGGCAGCAAGAATATTATGATCCTGAAGACCGTTTGCATACGCTGAAGCGGAGTTAATTACATTTTGAACTTCAGACCCAAAGCTTCGGTTACCGATGATGGGGTTGTTCGGATTGGTGTTTACATCCACAACCGGTGCAAAGTCCCAGTTGATGCCCATTCTTTTACAATCTTCCGCAATTTTTGAAGCCATCTGATAAATCAGGTTTTTGTCCTGAATGGCTCCTAATGTCATTGCCCAAGGGAATTTGTGAGCTGCGGCAATTCTTTGATATAGGCCCCATTCCGCATCCATTCCGATCATTAATGGCACTTTAGACTTTTGCTGAAATTCATTCACCAGATTGATTTCTTTTGCAGCATCATCCTGCATCAGAATTAAACCTCCGATTTTATCATTTACGACAATATTTCTTACCTGATTGATATGGTTGTCATCTTTATTGGTATATAATGCAACAATAAAAAGTTGTCCCAGCTTTTCGTCTTGTGAAAGACTGTTGTAAGTTTTGTTTACCCACTGCTGTGCTTTATCCAAATCGGCCTTTGAAGTGTTTTTAGGCTGGTATTGAGCATTTGTAGCACAACTGATAAGAATAAATATGAAGAGTAAATTCAATACGGATTTGTTCATAATTTTTGAATAAGAACAAAAATACGATTAAAAAAATCACAGTAAAGAATGTTTTTGAGTTTTTTGGTATATGTTTTGAATACGCTTTATAAATAATAACTAAACTTTTTATACAATGAAAAAATTCTTCCCACTTTTACTATTAGCTTTTGTAAGCTTATTCATATTTAGCTGTGATGATAATGACAATAATAATGCTCCATATCAGGATAATGATACCTATTCGCAAATGAGGGATGTTACGGGATCTTTCAATAGTGGTAATAACTATGCATTCACGCAAGGAATTAATATCCAGAGTACAGATGTTGTGTTGGTATATAGAAAAGCAAATAATGCATGGCAACAGCTTCCATATACATGGTATTTAGATCCTTCAACTTCTGCTGCACCTAGAAAATTTGATTATAATTTTGTTTTTGATTCTCAAAATGTTCAGATCAGAATTGATAATCCTAACTTCAGCCTTTCTACAATGTCTTCTACAGAAGTAGGTAACTATTTAAATAATCAGACGTTTAGAATTGTACTTGTTCCGGCAAGCCCTGCAAAAGGAGCAGCAGCAACAGTAGATTATAGTGATTATAACGCTGTTGTAAAATATTATAATCTTGATGAATCTAAAGTGATTAAAACAAAAGTTAATTAATCATTTCAATTAAAAGAAGAAATATCTTTTCAGTTTTTTATAAATAATTAAAAAAGAAAGCTCCGGGAGAAATCCTGGAGCTTTTGATTTTATCAGTTATCATTATCATCAAGCAGATGGCCAAAATAATCTTTCTTTGTTTTCAGATACCCTTTGCTGATTTCATTAGCTGGAATTTGTAAGGGAATTCTTGAGTTGAGATGTATATTACTCTCCGTAACATATTTTACTTTCTCTGGATTATTGGTAAGAAGATTAATATCTTTTATATCCAAAAGGTTTAATATCTCTATGGCAACACCAAAGTTTCTATCGTCTGCAGGAAGTCCCAGTTTCAGATTGGCTTCCACGGTATCAAATCCTTTTTCCTGGAGGGAATACGCTTTTAATTTATTGATAATACCTATATTTCGACCTTCTTGTCTAAGGTAAATGATAACCCCGCCATTTTCGTGGATATATTTCATGGCAGCGTCTAATTGCTGCCCACATTCACATTTTTTTGAATGGAAAACTTCTCCGGTAATACACTCTGAGTGAAAACGCACATTAACTGGTTTAGAGAAGTCTGTATTCTCAGCTAAAATAGCCATGTGTGGCATCCAGTCATTTTCGTTTTCGGAGAACGCGATCATTCGGAAAGTGCCGTGTTCTGTAGGAACGTTAGCTTCCGCCTGAATTTTAATCATGGATAATTCTCATTTTAATTTCCTTTTAAAGAGTCTTCTATTACAGAGATATTAGTTTTAAGTCTTACCAAATATCTGTTCAGAACTTCATCATCATCTTTACCCAAACCAGTTCTTAGTTTCTGAATTTTTTTATAGGATTTTTCAAAACTTTTAATTGATCTGTTTCTTCCGGCTATATTATTAGATTCGATAGCGTATAAATAATTTTGAAGACTGTATTTTAAATTGGTCACCTCTTCATTTATACTGTTACTCTTGAATGTAGGAAAGGTTGAAATTAAATTTGATATTTCTGAGGCATTTACATTTTTTTTAATATTGATCTCAAACGACTTCCCAGATCCTGTACGATTGTCAGAACCTTTGGACTCACTGTAGAAATTGCTGGTCAACGGGGAAAGATTAAGCTTTTCCGTTGCACAAGACGAAATCGTTGTAATTAATATTCCAAAAAAAAGTAATTTTTTCATTTTTGCTGCCCCTTTTGATACAGGATTGGGTTAAGACTTTCATCGTTGTACATTTTCATCTGTTTGTACACTTTCATCTTAACGCTACCGTTCTCAATATCAGCAAGCAACTGATTGATAGAAGCCGATAAATCTTCTTTTTGCATAAGAAGGACGTTTAATTTTTCCTGACAATTTAAACGATGCTCCTCAGAGGCAGATTCTCTGTTGGCTTCTAACGACATATGATAAATCTTTAATGCAAGTATTGATAATCTGTCCACTGCCCAAGCGGGAGTTTCTGTATTGATTTTCGCATCAGATTTAGGAATTATATTTTCGTATTTTTTTAGGAACCAACTGTCTATAAACTCCACTAAATCGGTTCTTTTTTGATTTGATTGGTCTATAGCTCTCTTCAGGTGAAGAGCTTCAGTCGGATCAATATTTTCATCTCTAATTATATCTTCCAAATGCCATTGAACGGTATCAATCCAGTTCTTTGCATACAAAATCCGTTCCAAACTGTCTTTTTCGTATGGATTGTTAATTAGAGTGTTGACGTTATCAAGCACGTGATAATCTTCAATAGACTGATTGAAGATATTCCATGCAATTTCTGTAAAATTCATTTAAGAATAAGTTAGAATTTTAGTTGCTAGAATTCGTATTGTTGTTTGAAGAAGAGTTTTTGTTTTCAGAACCAGGCTTGTCTTCTTCTTTTACAGCGTCTTTAAATTCTTTGATACCAGAACCAACTCCTCTCATTAATTCAGGGATTTTCTTACCTCCGAAAAGTAATACAAGCAGTATTGCTACAATCAGGATGTGTTGCCAAGATAAGGCTAATATTGTTAGTGTATTCATTTCTAAAAATTTTTACAAAGTTAAACTTTTTTAATAAGAAACCCAACCTAATGGATCAACTGGTGTGCTGCCATTCCATACCTGAAAATCAAGAGTATACGTTCCGTCAAAATCCTGAGCTACAGTACCCACCGGAGTCCCTGCTGAAACCTGTTGATTTTTAGATACAGAGTTACCGCTCAGATTAGAATAGATAGTAAAATAGTCACCATGCTTAATTACCACAGTTTTGGTTCCATCTGAAGCAGGCAGTACTGAGGAAACGGTTCCTGGGAATACGCATCTTGCTACGGCCCCTTTTGATACGGATATTTTAATCCCGTTATTCTCTTCCATAATATTTTTAAACACCGGGTGAGGCTGTCTTCCAAATCGGTGAGTAATGGTTCCTGAGATTGGCATGCCTAATTTACCTTTATTGGCGGCAAAGTTATTTCCGGCAGATGTAGAAACGCCGAAATTAGTCATTGCTTTTGATTCTGCAGCTTTTTTATCTGCTTCTTTTTTTCTGGCTAAAGCATCTTCGGCTGCTCTGGCTGCATTCAATTTATCGGTTGCTTCTTTAGCTTTTAAGGCTGCTTCATCAGATGTTTTTTTAGCGGCTACTTTTCTGGCTTCGTCTCTTGCGCTGGCTTCTGCTTTTGCTGCTTCTTCAGTACGCTTTCTTTCTTCTTCAGCACGTTTAGCAGCTAATTCAGATGCTTTTTTGGCTTCTGCTTCCGCTAATTTCCTTTCTCTTTCCAATGCTTCCGCTTTAGCCTTAGCTTCCGCTTCTATTCTTGCTTTTTCTCTTTCAGCTGCTATCTTTGCCAAACGGATTTTTTCTGCTTCCGCTTTTTTTCTGGCTTCTTCTTCTGCTTTTGCTATTCGTATTTCTTCAGCAATAATAGCTCTGATTTGTCCTTCCAGAGCTTTAGATTGAGTTTGTTTTTGTTTGAGCTCAGCAGTGAGTTTGGATTCGTTCTTTTTAAATTCCGCAACTAGCTGTTCCTTTTGTGCACGTTCTACATTAATGGTAGTCAAATCTTTTTTCTGTGTGATCAGTAGATTTTCCTTTTCATCTGCAGATTTCTTTTTCTGAGCAATAGATTTTTGTATTTGTGCGGCAGCAGTAGTTATTTCAGCAGCTTTTTTATCTTGATAGTCAGAGTATTGCTTTAAATATTGTACCCTTCTAAGCGCTTCACCTAAATTTTTTGATGAAAGAATGAAGGTTACTTTATTCTGTACCCCTTTATTTTTATAGGCGTTTACTAAAACTTCCGCGTAATTCTTTCTTAAGATGGCAAGTTCTCTATTTTGACGATTGATTTCTAATTGACGTAAATAAATCTCATCTTCAATAAATCTCTTTTCTTTTTGAGTATTGTTGTAAACTTTTTCTCTTAATACTAATTTTTTATTGACATTCGTAAGATAGGCAATAGAGAGCTTTGATTCACTTCTTGTTTTAGCTAAATCATTGTTTATCTGTGCAATTTGTTTTTTTAGTTCGGCATTTTGTTTTTGGAGCTGTTCCTTCTTTTGTTTGTCTTGCCCGAAGTACAATCCAAACAATAAAATACCTATTAAAAAGCTAAATTTTTTAATCATTTAATCTCAATTTTCTTATAATTAGATGGGACATTATAGCGTGTATCCATCCTCGAAAAATCAAATTTCGTATTTTCCAGCAGAATTTGACTGTTTTTTGATCCTTTTATAATTATTTTAACATTTTTTGGAAGGCGGATTTCATCCTGATAAGTTTCCCAACCATCATACAGAATTTCTAAAGAGTCTTCGGAATTTGCATCCTGAAGTTTGGCTTGCATAAGATCATATTCAGGGGAATATTGAAGGACTATTTTATACTCTCTTGTTGTTTCTCCTGTTTCTATTTTTATATTGGAAATAGATGAAAGCTGATATCCCTGCATGTTTTGAGTAATTCGGGAGTTTCTACCTTTAATTGTAAAAAAAGTTCTTCCTATCAGAAGTTTTTCTAAATTCTTATAATCTATGAAATTTACATTTAATAAATTATTGAGATAATCAAAATCGGAATCAATATAGTTTTTATTGTATTTATCCATGGCTTTTATTCCTTCCGGAGTAATAAGCGCACGAGCGGCATTGATAAATAAAAAGTTGATGGAGGCAAATATTTTTTTATCCGTTTCTATATAAATAGTAGCATCTAAAGGGCTTACCTTGATGTTGTCAGCAGTAATTTTACTGTTGATTTTAAGATACTCAAATTGAGGGTGAATATAAACCTTTTCATAAAAAGTCAGAGGATCATGTAAATTTTCACCTGTATCTATTGGCTCATTGTCTTTAGGTTTCTCTACTTGAATACTGTCTTTTCCTTCCGTGCTTTGTTCAACGGTTTTTCTGGTCTTACAAGAAAATAAAACCAGAATAAAAAGTATTGAGGCGATCCATTTGTTCATATTCAAATTTAAATAAATGCTTTGCAATATTAACGCCAAACCACACAAAACATTTTGTGTGGCTTAGTTATGCTATTAAATCAGGCTGGTTATTTAGACAAAAAATCCAGGACTGAATAGTCTCCTAAAGAAATTTCTCTTGCTACACCAAAATACTGAGCCGAGTTTCCGATCATTGAGTTGGATAAATTCCCATGATTGATTCTGGTATTTTCCTGAATCAATGAATTTTCAATATTGGAATTGACCACTACTGTATTATTACCCAAAGAAACACCGGGACCAATTTTAGAGTTTGAAATCTTTACATTTTCACCAATAAAGCATGGCTGAATAATCAACGAGTTTTCTATTTGAGCAGAAGCCGGAAAATGAGACATTTCCTCTTTTTCGTATTCTAGAATTTTGCTGTTGGTTTCTACGGTAGCATTTTTATTTCCACAATCCATCCAGTCGTTTACTTTTCCAAGAGTAAATTTTGCTCCTTTTGCTCTCAGATTTTCCAACGCTGTTGTTAATTGGTATTCACCACCGTTTTTAATATCATTATCCATGATATAATTGATTTCGTCCATCAGTTTTTCAGCACTGTTAAAATAATAAATTCCAATGATTGCCAGATCTGAAACGAAAGTTGTCGGTTTTTCTACGAAATCTGTAATGAAACCGTAGTTATCTAATTTTACCACTCCAAAAGCAGACGGGTCTTCTACACTTTTTACCCAAATAACACCATCCGAATTTTTATCTAAAACAAAGTCTGCGCGGAATAAAGTATCTGCAAACGCAATGACAACATCCCCGCTCATAGATTGTTCTGCACATTTGATAGCATGAGCTGTTCCAAGAGGATCATTCTGATAGTAAATACTTCCTTTTGCACCTAATTTTTCAGCGATCTGAATAAGAGATTTCTCAATCTCCGGCCCAAAGTCTCCAATGATAAAAGCTACTTCCTCGATTTTCTCTCCTGCAACTTTAGCAATATCTTCCACTAATCTTTGTACAATCGGTTTTCCAGCAATAGGAATTAGAGGTTTTGGAACCGTTAATGTATGTGGGCGCAATCTGGAACCACGTCCAGCCATCGGAACAATAATTTTCATAAATTATATAAGTATGTTTTTTTGAGTTAAGTTTAATTTTTGATAAAGATAGCAATAAAACTATTTGTGTAGTATTATTGCTTTCAGTTTTAAATATTGTTTAAAATAAGAAAACAGATTTTCTGATCAGCAAATAAAAGACCAAAGCTTATCTCTTGATTCTTGAGAGCAGCATGTCTTTTTCGGAGTAGATTAAAATACCGGAATAAACCAGGAATAATAAATTTCCGATCCAAAAATTGTAATCGAAGAACTCTACGATTATATAACTGAAAGCTGCTAAAAGTAAAATGAAAAAAGAAATCTTCTTCATTCTGTAAGGAATGGGATAATATTTCTGGCCAAGCCAATATGAAAGGAGCATCATTGATAAATAGGCAGCTAAAGTTACCCATGCAGATACCATAAAACCATATGTTTTTAGAAAAGCTAAATTTAAAATAATGGTGATAATTGCACCAGCCCAGGAAATATAAGTTCCGACTCTTGTTCTGTCGGTCACTTTATACCAGGTCGAAAGATTGTAGTAAATTCCAAAAAATAAATTAGCGATGACGATAATCGGAATGATATTAATAGCAGTCCAATAAGAACTGTTTGGAACTAATAAAAGTTTTATCCATGAAACGTTTGCTATAATCCCCAAAGCTACTATTGAAGCAAAGAATGAAAAATATTCCGTGACTTTTGCATAGGTGTTTTTAGCATTTTCATTATTCATTTGTTTAAAGAAAAACGGCTCGATTCCCATTCTGTATGCTGTTACGAAAAGTGTCATCAATACGGCCATTTTGTAACATCCACCATAAGCTCCTGCATCAGAATCTTCAATTAAAAACCTTTGAATAAATTTATCGAAATTTTCATTAACCATAAATGCCAAACCGGCAATCATAATTGGCCATGAATATTTGATCATCTGAAGAAAAAGATCTTTAGAAAACTGGAATTTTACTTTTAAAATAACAGGAATAACCAATAAGACACCAACAAAACTTGCCGCCAAATTGCTGTAGAAAGGGTACGAAACTTTTTCTTTTAAGCCCACTTTCAAAGAAAATTCCTGAGGAATATAAAGGAATAAAGCAATGGCAAAAGCACTTTGGAAAACAGCCTGTATAACTCTAATCGCGGTATATTTTATAGGTCTGTTGTGGAATCTGAACCAAGCCAAAGGAATAACGAGAATATTATCGAAGAAAGCAATCCAGGCAAACCAGCGGATAAATTCCGGAGTATTTGAATAGTCAAAAAGATCAGCAATGGGTTGATTAAATAATAAAACCAAAATTAAAAAAACAGTGGATAAGCCTGTCAAAAACCAAAAAGATGTATTAAAAACTTTTTGTTCATTGTCTTTATCTGAAGAAAATCTGAAATAGGCAGTTTCAAAACCGAAAGAAAGAACAATATTAACGAATGATATCAGTGCATAAAGATTGGTAAAGATTGCAAAAGCACTATTGTCGATATTTTTAATAAATAAATAATTAAGCAAAACGACAATTATCCTCGGCATTATTGCCCCAATTCCATATATAATAGTCTCGTTGAGAAGTTTTTTCAAGATGTGAAATTTTATGCAAATGTAAATATTTAGAAATTGATTTTTTATCAGCAACATTAAAATTCATTCATAAACCTTAATTTTGCTTGAAATGAAAATCCGCCGGAAGCTCGGAATTAGAATCTGGCATCAAAATCTAAAAAAGTAAAATGAAGACCTTAATCAAAAATGTAAAAATCGTCAACGAAGGCAAAATTGTTGAAGGTGATATTTTAATCGAAAATGATTTAATTTCCCGAATAGGTTCCCAAATTTCTGAAGAAGCAGATCAGGTTATAGATGCTTCAGGAAAATATCTTTTGCCAGGAGTTATTGATGATCAGGTACATTTTCGTGAACCGGGCTTGACGCATAAAGGAGATATTGAAAGTGAATCCAGAGCGGCGATTGCGGGAGGAACGACAAGCTTTATTGAACAGCCGAATACTGTTCCGAATGCGGTAACTCAGGAATTGCTGGCTGATAAATATGAAATTGCTTCTCAAAAATCGTTTGCTAATTACGGTTTTATGATGGGGGGAACCAATGATAATCTTGAAGAAGTTTTAAAAACCAATCCCAGAAATGTTCCCGGAATCAAATTGTTTTTAGGCTCATCTACAGGAAATATGCTGGTTGACAATCCGGAAACTCTGGAGAATATTTTCAGCAATACCAAAATGCTGATTGCTGTTCATTGTGAAGATGAAGCTACGATCAGAGCCAATACCCAAAAATATCTGGATGAATACGGTGAAGACATTCCTGTGAAGTTTCATCATCTGATCAGAAGTGAGGAAGCCTGCTATAAATCTTCCTCAAAAGCCATTGAATTGGCAAAGAAAACCGGGGCCAGACTTCACGTTTTCCATTTGTCAACAGCAATTGAAACGGAGCTTTTCGGAAATGATATTCCTTTAAAAGATAAAAAAATAACAGCGGAAGTCTGTGTTCATCATTTGACTTTTACGAATGAAGATTATGAAACCAGAGGAGGATTAATCAAATGGAATCCGGCGGTAAAAACTCAGAAGGACAAAGACGGGCTTTGGGAAGCATTGCTGGATGACAGAATTGATGTAATCGCAACAGATCACGCACCTCACACCTGGGAAGAGAAACAGAATGTGTATACAAAATGTCCTTCGGGAGCACCTTTGGTACAGCATTCTTTAGTAGTGATGCTGGAAAATTACAGAAACGGAAAAATTTCTTTGGAAAGAATCGTTGAAAAAATGGCTCACAATCCTGCAATTCTGTTCCGAATTGAAAAAAGAGGTTTCATCAGAGAAGGTTATAAAGCTGATTTGGTTCTCGTAGATTTAAATGAAAACTGGACAGTTGAAAAAGATAATATTCTTTATAAATGTGGATGGAGTCCTCTGGAAGGAATGAATTTCCATTCTAAAGTAGCCCACACTTTTGTTAATGGAAATCTGGTTTACGAAAACGGGAAAATAAACGAACAAAAATTCGGAGAGCGCTTGCTTTTTGAAGTTCGGGACTAAAATAAAAAAGCCTTTTCAAATTTTTGAAAAGGCTTTTTTTCTAACATCTTTCAAAAAAAATTAATCAATTGTAATATTGTCAATTGCTTTTTCTAAAGAAGTTTCCATAATTCCGGGAATTGCCAAACCTTCTGCACGGAAAACACTGACATCGGTCACTCCATAGAACCCAAAGACGTTTTTGATATAAGGCACGTTGGAGTCATATATCTGATAAGGACCTTCGGAATAAATATTTCCGGATGTGAAAGCAATGTATAATTTCTTATCATTCAACAACCCTTTTGGTCCGGTTTCATCATATTTAAAGGTGTATCCTGCTCTTGAAGTGAAGTCAAAATATGCTTTAAGTGTTGTAGGAACCGAAAAATTGTACATTGGAGACTCAATAACGATAATATCTGCTTCCTGTAATTCTGAAATTAATCCTGTCGAATATTCATTGATTTCTGCCTGTTCAGGAGAATGACTTTCAGCAGGGGAGAAAAAAGTATTGATATGTTTTTCCTCTAAAACCGGGACTAAATGTTTTGTCAGATCGCGTTCTTTTACAACAGCATCCGGATATTTTTCCTGGATTCTTTTTACGACCGCATTTCCTAATTTTCTGCTTGCAGATATTTCAACTCTTGGACTTGAAATAATGTGAAGTATGTTTTTCATTGTTTTTAATTAAATTTCTAAAGCAAAATTATGTACATTTACTTATCAAAAGTAAGTAGTGAACAAAAGGTTAGTAGTAACCTTTATGTAAGTTAAAAATCATTATGGAAAATAATTTTGAATTGGAAGAACCGATAACGAAAGCCAGATGTACCGAAAGTCTCTCATCTGTTGAAGACGCAATTTACGTGATCGGTGGAAAGTGGAAACTGAAAATCATCATTGCGCTGCAGGAACACGGAAGTATTCGTTTCAATGAACTGCAAAGAATTGTTACGGGGATTTCGGCAAGGGTACTTTCTAATGAATTGAAAGATCTTGAGTTGAATGGTTTTGTAAAAAGAGTTGTACATGCCGAGCAAACACCGGTGGTTGTAGAATATATTTCCACAGATTACAGCAGAACGCTGAAGCCGGTGATTATGGCGCTTTCAGATTGGGGAAGAAAACATAAAAAAAATATAAGGGAAGATGTTTTCGAAAAATAAATAGTTTTTTAATTAAACGACTGCCTGAATTCTAAAGGTGACATATTCGTTTTCTTTTTAAAGAGTGTACTGAACGATTGTGAGTGCTCAAATCCCAGTTCGTAGGCAATTTCACTTACCGATAACTCTGTTGTCGAAAGCTTTTCTTTTGCTTTACTGATCAGCTTTTCATGAATATGCTGCTGTGTATTTTGTCCGGTATGGATCCGCAAAAGATCGCTCAGATAATTCGGCGAAAGATTCATAGCTTCTGCAAGATGATGAACTGTTAAAAGTCCCTTTTCGGGAGATTCTTTATTAAAATAATTATTCAAGTACATTTCAAATTTCGTCAGGAGTTGATGATTCCCGCTTTTGCGGGTGATGAACTGTCTTTCATAAAATCTCTTTGAATAGTTTAATAGCAGTTCGATTTGTGATAGAATAATTTCCTGGGTGTGATGATCGATATGTCGGCATTCTTTGTCGATTTTATACATGATCTCAAGTAAATCATTCTCTTCATCTTCGGATAAATGCAATGCTTCATTTACTGCGTATGAAAAAAAACCGTAGGAAGAAATGGTCTTTGCCAAAGAATGTTTCAACAGAAAATCTTCATGAAAAATCAACAGGTATCCCGTATTTTCACAATCCATGGTTTGTAAGTCCAGATATTGAACCTGGCTTGGAGCTGTAAAACTCAATACTCCTTTATCGTAATCGTAATGTTGTTGCCCGTATTTTATTTTTCCTGTTGCATTCCGTTTCAGGGCTACACAGTAATACCGGCTCGTAAAACCTTTCCATACCTCATCTTCAATAAAAACACTTTCAGAAAGATTGATGACACTTACCATCGGGTGCTTTGGCTCGGGAAGAGAAAGCAGTTTGTGAAATGCTGAAATAGATTGTATAGTGTTCATAATTGAATTTCTAAATAGTAAAGGTAATAATTTGGGCAGCTTAATCCGTCTTGCATTTATAAAAATAGGCTGTCATTCTGAACGGAATGAAATGGAGTGAAGAATCTTTAATAATAAAAATCGAGATTCTTCCTTCGTCAGAATGACAAACTATAGACATTTAGATGAAAAATTAATAATCCAATAATCCCATACTGAATTCATCATAAGGCGCACCTGTATCTGTTCCCAAAGGGACGATGCTTTCCAATTTCTGAAGTTCAGCTTCGGTTAATTCAATTTTTGAAGCCTCAATATTCTGCTCCAGATATTTTCTGCGTTTTGTTCCCGGAATAGGTAGGATTCCTTTGCTGATGATCCAAGCTAGTGCCAGTTGTGATGAGGTGATATTTTTTTTCTCAGCCATCTTTTCAATCGCTTCCACCAATTCAATATTTTTTTGGAAATGTTCACCTTGAAAACGCGGAATTCCTCTTCGGAAATCATTTTCCGGCAGATCATCAATAGTTTTGATATTTCCGGATAAAAATCCTCTTCCTAGTGGAGAATAGGCGACAAATCCAATTCCTAATTCGTTTAGTGTTTTAATAACTCCTTTCTCTTCAACGGTTCTTTCAAATAGAGAATATTCACTTTGAACCGCAGAAACCGGATGAACAGCGTGCGCTCTCTTTACAGTTTCAGAAGATACTTCTGATAAACCAATATATCCCACTTTCCCTTCTTTTACCAGATCGCTCATTGCTTCCACAGTTTCTTCGATTGGGGTGTTTTTATCAAGACGGTGCATATAGTAAAGATCAATGTAATCTGTCTTCAGATTTTTAAGTGAGCGTTCGACCGATTTTTTTACGTAATCTTTAGTTCCTTTGATCTTCCAGGTTATCTGGTCGTTGTCATCAATCTCCCATCCGAATTTTGTGGCAATAATATATTGGTCACGATTTCCTTTAATCGCTTTTGCAATTAACTGTTCATTTTTGAAAGGACCATACAAGTCTGCGGTGTCCAGAAAATTTCCTCCCAGTTCCAAAGAACGGTGAATAGTGGCAATGGCTTCCTGCTCATCACTTTTACCATACATATCTGCATCGCCAAAACCTGTCATTCCCATACATCCCAAACCAATATTCGGAACGATTAGCCCCTGACTTCCTAATTTTACCTGATTTAATTTCATATCGTTACATTTTATTGATACAAAATTCAGCAGAAATTAAAAACCGGATGTATGCAAAATGATGATTGTCGTATGCAAATTACGGATTGTGAATTTTCTCTTAACTATAACATGATTATCTGTATAACAGGCCAAATCTGCGAGAGATAAAATTATAAATGAAGATTTTTTGAACTACGTCTGCATCCCTTCAGGCTGTATCAGAATAATAAAGTGTAACACAAGCATATGTGAAAATCTGTGAAATCCGTGGGAGACTAAAATAGATTCTTCATTCCGCTTTGCTTCATTCAGAATGACAGTTTCAATACTATTTTTTTGGTTTTGGACTCATATAAAAGCTCAACTTCCCACCGTTCATAATATCAGAATGTTTTAAGGTGAAATTCCTGATCTCTTTTCCGTTCAAAAGAATTTTCTGAACATATACATTCTTCGGACTCTGATCAATGGCTTCAATTTCAAAAGTTTTTCCATTTTCAAGATTTAAAACTGCGTAATCCACAGCAGGACTTCCGATGGAATAATCTTCAGAACCGGGAGCTACAGGATAAAAGCCCAACGAACTCAAAATGTACCAAGCGCTCATTTGTCCCGTATCATCATTTCCTCCCAATCCATCGGGAGTTGCTTTATACTGCATTTCCAGGATATGACGAACCTGTGCCTGGGTTTTCCAGGGTTGTCCTGCCCAGTTGTAAAGATAGGCAACATGATGTGCCGGTTCATTTCCGTGAACATATCCACCGATAATCCCTTCTCTTGTAATGTCTTCCGTATCAGCGAAAAACTCGTCAGGTAAATGCATGGTGAACAATTCGTCTAATTTTGAAGCGAATTTTTTCTTTCCGCCCATTAAAGCAACAAGCTCACCCGGATTTTGAGGAACGAAGAAGCTGTAGTTCCATGAATTTCCTTCAATGAAACCTTGTCCGTGAGTACTTAATGCATTAAAGTCTTTCTTAAAGCTTCCATCTGCTAAACGCGGACGCATAAATCCGATTGTTGTATCAAAATTGTTTTTCCAGTTTTCAGAACGCTTAATGAATTGATTGTAAATTTCTGTTTCGCCCAAATGTTTTGCTAGTTGAGCAATTGCCCAATCGTCATAAGCATATTCCAGTGTGTTGGAAACCGAAGTGCCATTTTTCTCTGCAGGAATATATCCCAGATCAATGTATTGCCCGATTCCTTCATAGTCTCGTTTGTTTGCAGTTGCAACACAGGCTTTCAGTGCTTCTTTGGCATCACCGTCGTAATTTCCTTTAACAATAGCATCTGCAACCACACTTACACTATGATAGCCGCTCATACACCAGTTGTCATTTGCATAATGTGACCAGATTGGAAGCATTTTCATAGAAAACTGATCATAATGAGCCATCATCGATTTCACCATATCACCGTTTCTTTTGGGTTGAATGATGTTAAAAAATGGATGAAGCGCACGATACGTATCCCAAAGAGAGAAGGTTGTATAATTTGTGAAGTTTTCTGCTTTATGAATATTTTGATCTAAACCTTTGTACTCACCGTTTACATCATTATAAATCGTCGGATTGATAAAAGTATGGTACATTGCAGTATAAAAGTTCGTTTTCTCAGCTTCAGAACCTTTAATGACGATTTTATTTAGTTCCTTATTCCAGTTTTCCTGAGTTTGGGTTTTTATCTGGTCAAAAGATAGGCTTCCAACTTCTTTTTCTAAGTTTTCAAGTGCATTGGCTTGACTCACAGGGGAAATTGCCAGCTTTACTTCGATTGCTTCATTTTCATTCGTATCAAAATCAAAATACATTTTCAGGTTTTTTCCTGCGATTTCCGGAAAGTTTTTCGTCTGATCGAATTTTCTCCAGAAACCATTATATACTTGTTTTCCGTCATAATTTTTCTGTCCGTATGACTTGAACGGCTTTGAGAATTTCATCGCAAAGTAAACGGTTCTTGTTCTCGCCCAACCATTGGTTTGTCGGTAGCCGGTAATGGTATTCCCGTTTTCTACACGAACATAAGTCCAGACGTTTTTGCCATCATAATTGTAAATTCCGGCCATTAAATCCAGAATAATATGCGCCTGATCAGATTTCGGAAAAGTATAGCGATGCACTCCGACTCTTGTTGTTGCTGTTAATTCCGCTAAAATATTGTGATCATCCAGCTTTACTTTATAATATCCAGCTTCTGCGGTTTCATTTTGATGTGAAAATCTGCTTCTGTAACTGTTTTCAGGATTTGTAGCTGTTCCCGGGTTTAATTGTAATTTTCCAACTGTAGGCATTATCAAAAAATCTCCAAGATCAGAATGTCCAGTTCCGCTAAAGTGTGTGGAACTAAAACCTACAATCGTTTTGTCTTCATAACGATAACCTGCACAATATTTATAAACTTCACCATTATATTTTCCGTTTAACTCGTAAGAAATCGTATCTGTTTCCGGGCTTAGCTGAACGGCTCCAAAAGGCGCTGTTGCTCCGGGATAAGTATGACCCATTTTTTCTGTTCCTATCAATGGATTAACATATTGATAGAGTTTTTCAAATTTTTGAGCTTTAATGCTTGAACTAAAAAATAAAAGAAGTAGAAACAAAGTAATTCCCGGTCTTTTCATATATGGAGATTTTTGAAAAGTAAATGTATATAAAACTTGTTGATTATTTTTCGGAAAAGCGGAAACCTATCCCGTGGATATTTTCAATTATAATATTATTTTCCTGAGTGAAAATCTTCCTTAATCTTGAAATAAAAACATCAAGGCTTCGTCCCATAAAATAATCGTCATCACCCCAAATGGCTTTCAATATATCCTGTCTTTTCAGGACTGTGTTTTTATTACGAATAAAATATAACAGGAGCTCGGCCTCTCTTTGGGTAAGAGTTATCGTATTTTCCTGATTTTGCAGCGTGTAGTTTTTAGGATCAAAGTTAAATTTTCCGACTTTATATTTCTGTGAAGCGGATTCCGTTTTTTTAGAACGTTTAAGGAACACTTCAATCTTCAGGATCAGTTCTTCAATACTGAAAGGTTTTACCAAATAATCATCCGCACCTATTTTTAATCCTTTAATTCTGTCTTCCTTTAAAGCTTTGGCGGAAATAAAAATGATTGGAATTTCAGAATTTTCTTCACGGATATATTGTGCCAGTTCAAAGCCGTTCATTTCAGGCATCATGATGTCTAAAAGGCAAATATCGAAACTTTCATTATTAAATGCTTCCAGCGCAGATTTTCCATCCGGATACCAGCAAATATCATAATAACTTTCCAGGCTGTCCTGAACAAGAAAAGCTATGGTGTTGTCGTCTTCAGCATATAGTATTTTAGATTTCTCCATGAATTGCACTTTAATATTTTAAAAGGGTAAAAACAGGGTGATGGTAATTCCTTTATCACTATTATTTTCAACTGAAATTTTCCAGTTATGTTGCTGAACAACTTTTTTTACATAAAATAATCCTAGTCCAAAGCCATTCACCTCATCACTTTTACTGGTATTTACTCTGTAAAACTTATCAAAAATATGAGGAATATTTTTAGCGGGAATTCCTATTCCATTGTCTTTAAACTTTAAATATAAGCCTTTTGAATCTTTAAATGAAGAAATGGTAATAATTGGTGTGGTTTCGCAATATTTAATAGAATTGTCTAAAATATTGTAAATGATATTGCTAAAATGAAATTCATCGGCAATAACTGAAATTTCACTGTCAATATTGATTTCAATGGAAATATTTTCATTCTTTTGTTTTACGGTATTTACAATTTCCTGAATAAAAGGCAACAAAATGATTCTTTGAGGTTTTAACGACAATCCTGAAGCATCATTTTTGGCAATATTCAGTATTTTTTCAATATGACTGTTAAGCTTATGGCTTTGATCGGTGATAATGGAAGTGTAAGTCTGCAGCTTTGGATTTTCTTTTACCTGATCTTGTTTTGTCAAGGCTTCAGAAGCCAAAAGGATAGATGAAAGAGGGGTCTTAAATTCATGCGTCATATTATTGAT
This sequence comes from Chryseobacterium sp. Y16C, assembly GCF_022488405.1. Classification (NCBI taxonomy): domain Bacteria; kingdom Pseudomonadati; phylum Bacteroidota; class Flavobacteriia; order Flavobacteriales; family Weeksellaceae; genus Chryseobacterium; species Chryseobacterium sp. Y16C. Next base: position 2,665,651 of record NZ_CP092711.1, on the reverse strand, counting down.
GAAATCCCTCTGTAATTCTGAGAACTTTTTCTGCTGAATAATCGTGTAAATTGAATATACATACACTAAAAGAATAATAATCAAGGCAAATGTAAGCAGATACCAAAATCGCAATGAACTGATCAGGTATGTTGTTTTGTCCGGAAAACGGATAGAAAAATAATAGACCAGGTTTTTATGTTTCGGAAACTGGATCACCTTGTAGTTTGGGCTTTCCTGGTGTGAGGAAACAAATTTTCCATAAATCATCTTATCGCTATGACAATTGTATAGAGCATATACGTAATTGGTATTGATCTGAAAACGGGTAAATTCTGTTTTTAAATAATGTTCCAAAACTGCCGGATGAAATTCATTATTAATATTAACTACATAATAATCATTAGAAATATTCTGAACAGGGTTTTCTGCAAAAGAAGTTTTTCCTCCGGACAGTTTTTCTACAACTTCCAGTAAGGCAATATTTACTTTTTGGTTGAATTTCTGATCTTCTAAATTATAAGCTTGGCGGGTCCACAGGAGCTGGGCTATCAAAATTCCGATAATAGCTACGAACCCGAGAGTTATAATAATATTAAGTCTTTTTATCTCCATTTACAGAAACAATATTATCCAAAAATATCTATTAATTTTTTATCGTTAACAACTTATTAACAAATGTTTGATATCGATTAACAACTTGTATTCAATTTCATCTTACATTTGCTTTATCGAAAGAGATAATCATCAGCTTTTATAATTATTAAAATTTATACTCATGAAAAATTTAAAAATTACAGCACTTTTAGCTGTTTTAGCATGCTCTCCTTTTTATGCAAACGTACTTCCGGCTGACCATTCACCAGTAGTAAGAGTGCTTGCAGATGCCATTAAATGGAAATCAGAATCTATCGACGTTGGAAATATTCCTCAGGGAAAACCAAAAGTAATCAGATTTGAATTTACGAACACGTCTAACAAGCCTATCATTATTGAAAATGTAGCGCCTTCTTGCGGATGTACAACTGCTGATTACACGAAAACTCCAATCCTTCCAGGGAAAAAAGGTTTTGTTGAGGCAAGCTACAATGCAGCGAACGTTGGTGCATTTATAAAAACGGTAAACGTTACAACAAGTGACAGCAAAACTCCAAAAACACTTTCTTTCAAAGGAACTGTAGTGGCTTCTTAATTAATTTAATCTTGTTCAATATAAAACAGACTGATATTATTTATCAGTCTGTTTTTATTTTTATCCGTATTGATTCAAAAACAATTATTTGCTGCATTATTTCTTGATACATTTTAAAGGTTGGCGTTTCAATATTTATTATTTTTAAGAAAAAATAAAACGTATGAATCTTTATACACAACCAATGCTGCGTGAAGACGCGCTGAAAGATAAAGTAGCCATCGTCACGGGAGGCGGAAGCGGTCTTGGAAAAGCGATGACTAAATATTTTCTTCAACTGGGTGCAAAAGTAGTGATCACTTCAAGAAATTTAGAAAAGCTACAAGGAACAGCAAAAGAGCTGGAAGAAGAAACCGGAGGAAAAGTTCTTTGTGTTGCCTGCGACGTGAGAAACTGGGATGAGGTAGAAGCGATGAAAGAAGCTACTCTGAAAGAGTTCGGAAAAATTGACATTTTACTGAATAATGCAGCGGGAAATTTTATCTCTCCAACTGAAAGGCTAACCCACTCTGCGTTCGATTCTATTTTAGATATTGTTTTAAAAGGAACAAAAAACTGTACCCTTTCTATTGGGAAACATTGGATAGATTCAAAATCTCCGGGTACAGTTCTGAATATTGTGACGACTTATTCCTGGACGGGTTCCGCATACGTAGTTCCTTCTGCCTGTGCAAAAGCCGGAGTATTGGCAATGACAAGATCTCTTGCCGTAGAATGGGCAAAATATGGAATCCGTTTCAATGCGATTGCTCCTGGACCTTTCCCTACGAAAGGTGCGTGGGACAGGTTGCTTCCGGGAGATCTGCAGGAAAAATTTGATATGAAGAAAAAAGTTCCGTTGAGAAGAGTAGGAGAACATCAGGAATTGGCCAATCTGGCTGCTTATCTGGTTTCAGATTATTCTGCTTATATGAATGGGGAAGTGGTAACGATTGATGGAGGAGAATGGTTACAGGGAGCAGGAGAATTCAATATGCTTGAAGATATTCCCCAGGAAATGTGGGATGCTTTGGAAGCGATGATTAAAGCTAAAAAATCAAATTGATTTAAAAGTGATATTAATTCCCCGGGTCTGTAACGATTCCGGGATTTTTTTTACCTATTATAAAAAAGAATCTCAATGAACTTTAAACTTCCAACACTTATTTCAGCCATTGCCGTTGCTCTTTTTGCGCAACCAACGTATGCTCAGGAATCACCAAAATATGATTATGTAGAAGTATTTAAGCCATTTTTCTACCCACAAACCGGAACTGCAACGAGGTCGGCAAGCGGACAGCCGGGACATGCATATTGGCAAAACTCTGCAGATTATCATTTGAATGTAAGCCTTAACGAGGCTAAAAATGAAATCTCCGGAACCGCGGAGATTACGTATACGAACAACAGTCCGGACAGGATGGGATTTCTATGGCTGCAGCTGGATCAGAATTTATTTGAAAAAAACTCAAGAGGAAATGCTGTAGTTCCTATGTCGGGAAGCAGAAATGGCGCTCATGGTGAGGAATTTGACGGAGGTTACAAAATAAAATCGGTAAAATATAATGGGAAAGATGTAAAATATACCATTACGGATACCAGAATGCAGATTGATCTTCCTGAAGAGCTTAAATCTAACGGCGGAGTTGCAAAACTTAAAATTGAATATTCTTTCCTTTCACCAAAATACGGATCCGACAGAATGGGAATACAGGATACCAAGAATGGAAAAATCTACACGATGGCACAGTGGTATCCGAGAATGTGTGTGTATGATGATGTTTTGGGATGGAATACGCTGCCTTATCTGGGAGCTTCCGAATTCTATCTGGAATATGGAAATATAACAGCCAATATCACCGTTCCGGCCAATCAATATGTGGTTGCTTCAGGAGAACTGCTTAATGCAAAAGAAGTCTATACAAAAGAAGAAAATAAACGATGGGAAGAAGCCAAAAACAGTGATAAAACAATAATGATCCGTCCGGAATCTGAATTGGGTAAAAATCAGGCGACCGGAACAAAAACATGGAAGTTTAGAATTAATCAGGCAAGAGATTTTGCATGGGCGTCTTCTTCAGCGTTTATTTTAGATGCAGCGAGAATTAATCTTCCGAGCGGTAAAAAATCTGTAGCAATTTCAGCATACCCTGTAGAAAGTGCCGGAGAAAAAGCATGGGGAAGATCTACGGAATATACAAAGGCGGCAATCGAGCATTATTCATCAAAATGGTACGAATATACGTATCCGGCTGCGACCAATGTTGCAGGAAACGAAGGAGGAATGGAGTATCCGGGAATTGTCTTTTGCCATATGGACTCTAAAGGAGGTGATCTTTGGGGTGTTACAGATCACGAGTTCGGGCACAACTGGTTCCCGATGGTCGTAGGTTCTAATGAAAGACTATTTGCTTGGATGGATGAAGGTTTTAATACTTTTATCAACGAACTTTCAACGGAAGCTTTTAATAAAGGTGAGTATTATGAGAAGAAAAATATTGCTCAGATGGGAGGTTTCCTGATGAATGATAATTTCGAGCCGATCATGGTAGGACCGGATAATATGAAAGAAAGAAGCATCGGGATTTTAGCGTATTATAAACCGGGTCTTGGATTGGAAGTTTTAAGAAATTCGATTCTAGGCCCTGAGAAATTCGATAAAGCATTCAGAACATATATCAATCGTTGGGCTTTCAAGCATCCTACCCCTTGGGATTTCTTCCACACGATGGAAAATGTTTCCGGAGAAGAGCTTAGTTGGTTCTGGAGAGGCTGGTTTATCAATAAATGGAAAATAGACCAGTCTGTAAAAAATGTGAAGTATGTAAACGGAGATTTTAAAAACGGAGCGCAGATCACCGTTGAAAATCTGGGGCAATTACCAATGCCGACAACTGTTCAGGTGAAATTTAAAGACGGAACAGAGCAAATTGTAAAATTACCGGTAGAAGTTTGGAAACGAAATACAGAATGGACCTTTAAAATCGATTCGACAAAAGAAATCGCTCAAGTAAAACTGGATCCTAATTCTCAGATTCCAGATGTGAATCCTAACAATAATAGCTGGAGTTTTGACAACCAGTCTGGTAAGTAAAAAGTTATTAAAAAAAGGTTCAAAGAAATTTAATTGACTAAAGAGAAATAATTCAGATATTTAGGCTCCGGAATATATTCCGGAGTTTTTTGTTTTCAATAATAAATCGGCATTCATTGCTTCTTTATGAGGCAATTGTTTTATTTTTGTTTAACTTTTTAATTAAGAATAATGAAATTTAAATTTTCAGGACTATTGGTATTACTTTTTATCCTCAATTTTTCTCAGGATCTGAAAGTAATGAGTTTCAACATCAGACTTCAGGTAGAATCGGATAAAGATAATGCCTGGACACAGAGGAAACAGGATGCGATCGACTTATTAAGCTATTATCGTCCGGATTATTTCGGAGTTCAGGAAGCGCTTCCGGAACAAATGAAAGATATTAAGAACGGATTAAAAAACTATGATTATGTGGGAGTGGGAAGAGATGACGGAAAAGAAAAAGGAGAGTTTTCTGCTATTTTCTATGATACCGGCAGACTTCAGGTTTTAAATTCAGGAACATTCTGGTTGTCTGAAACTCCTGAAAAGCCTTCAAAGGGTTGGGATGCTGCTTACAACAGGGTTTGCACGTATGCTGTTTTCAAAGATAAAAAGTCTAAAAAAGAATTTATGGCGCTTAATCTTCACTTCGATCATATCGGAAATGTGGCAAGAGTGAAATCTGCGGATTTAATTTTAAAGAAGATCAAAGAAATTAATCCTAAAAATTTACCGGTAACCTTAAGTGGTGATTTCAACTTAACTGATGATACGGAACCGATTAAAATACTTTCTCAGAATTTAACAGACTCTTTCTATCGTTCTGAAACCAAGCATTATGGCCCTGTTGGAACATTTACCGGATTTAATGTAAATGAAGTTCCAAAGGAAAGAATCGACTATATCTTTGTAAAAGGATTCAAAATAAAATCCCACAGACATATCAATGACAGAAGAGAAAACCTGCTGTATCCGTCGGATCATTTCCCGGTGTTGGTAGATCTTTCTTTTTAAATAAAGATCAGTTTGTCGGAAAATCTATTTCAAATCCAATTCCTCTCAGGGATTGGATTTTGATTTCAGGATCGTTGATAAAATATTTTCTTAATCTGCTGATAAAAACATCAAGGCTTCTTCCTGTAAAATAATCATTGGTTTCCCACAGATTGTTCAAAATATCATCCCTCTTTATCGTTTTTCGATTGTGTTTCAACAAATAAAGCAAAAGCTGCTGTTCGCGGATCGTTAAACGGATATTTCCATCTGGATGGGAAAGCAGAAGTTTTTCCGTATCTAAAAAATAGTTTCCAATCTTTACCTGCGTTTCTGTGGATGTGGGCAAAGTTCTTTTAAGAATATTCTTAATCCTCAAAATAAGCTCTTCAGGATCGCAGGGTTTGGAAATATAGTCGTCGGCTCCGATTTTTAAACCAGTTAATCGATCAATTTTTTGATTTTTTGCCGTTAAAAACAGGATGGGAAAGTCAGGTTTCTCCTTTAAAATCATTTTAGCCAATGAAAAGCCGTCAATATGGGGCATCATAATATCCAAAATTCCAATATGAAAAGAAAAATCAGATTTTAAAATCTCTGTAATATCTTGAGGGTTCTGAAACCAAACGACTTCAAAATCCTCCAGTTCCAGATACTGCTTCAGGATCATTCCGAAATCGGAATCGTCTTCTGCTAAAAGGATCTTAATTTTCATAGGGTAAATTTATTTTAAAAAGAGTTTCTTCTTTGGGCTGAGAAATTACTTCAATCTTTCCTTTGTACTGATCGATAATTTTTTTCACAAAGTACAGCCCCAATCCCAATCCTTTCGTATTATGAATATTATTCGACTGAATTCTGTAGAACTTTTCGAAGATATTTTTCAGCTCTTTCTTTTCTATACCTTCTCCATTATCAGAAATTTCTATCATAAGATTCTCATGAAGATCCGCAATATTGACCTTTACTAAAAAAGCTCCGTATTTTACACTGTTTTCGCAAAGATTTTTAATGATGGTTTCCAGAAGGCTTTTATCAAATGGAAGCTCTTTGGTAACGTTGATTTCAGAAGCAAAGGTAATCTCAGGATAAGTAAAGGCTAAATCCTGAATAAAAAAGGCCCAGTCTTCAGGTTTAATAAAAAGGATTTCTCCGTATTCATCTTTGTGGAGCTGCTTCATAAGACTTTCCAGACGGCTGATCTGCCGGTCAATAAGGGGAAGAGTCTCAGGATTCCAGTCTTTTTTTAAAGCTTTTGATGCAATTTTCAACGTAGCGATAGGTGTTTTAAATTCATGGGAAATATTGTCGACTACCGTATGAAGAACTTCTACCTGCTTCTGTTGTTTGATTAAATTCCTGACCGTAAAAATAAAGAGAGCTAAAACACTTGCAAGCAGTAAGAAGCAGCATAAAAATAGCAAAATAAGCTCTTTAAATATGATAGTTTTAATATTTAAAATTTCAAATTCGGTAATGCTTTCAACAAGAAAAGAATCTCTTTTGTTCAATTCGCCATCTGTCGTAGATGTGGAAGAGGTCTCCCATTTTCCCGAACTTGAAATCCCTGTTTTTTTCAATTTGTTCTTTGTTTCATACAAAACAACAGGCTTATCGATCAGAGGAGTTTTGTCAGGAAGAGAAAGGATAGAAGTATATTGAATTTTGGCAGCAATTTTATACCCTTCCTTTTTAAAATGATTGTCTATATAATTGCTTATTTTGGCTTCTGTATTTCTTTTATTTTGCTCAAAATATCCCAGAAATTCTTCTTTGCTGATTTTTTTGTTGCGGTATTTAATGAAAATTTTCTGCAGATTGTCTTCTAGGGAAACATTTTTTGCGTTGCTTATTTCTTCCAGTTTATCGGTATAGTTGGTTAAACCCTGATGAACAGTTCTGTAAATATCCCGTTCTTTTACCAGATAGGTTTTATACATGAAATAGACCTGAATCCCCAACAACAGGAGAAAAAGGAATGCAAAGAGCGAAATAAGATATTTACTTTTAGAAATCATCAAAACAAAGATAAAAATTTAGTCTTTCCCTAATGGACATTAACCCGCCATTAACCTTCTGTTAACCGAAATTGTTGAAGACAATATGGAATTTTGCTGCATAATAATTCCGAAAAAATTAAATTATGTATAAATTAATTGTATTGCTGTGTTTCCCGATATTACTGTTTTCCCAGCAACAAAGAATTGAAGGAACAGTTTCAAATGCCGAACAGAAAAAGCTTTCCTTCGTAACTGTAGAAGTGTATGATTCTCAAAATAAATTGGTAAAAACGCTGAATACCGATACTCATGGAATTTTTATATTGGAAGGAATTTCCGCAAATCCAATAAAAATAAGAGTTAAAAACTCTGAATATGAATATTTCGAAAAGAGTTTTGATACAGAAAAAAAACAAATTATTGATATTGTTTTAAAAAGCAACCAGAAAGATATTGAAGAGGTTACAGTAACGAAAAAGAAACCTGTAGTGAAGAGAAAGGTAGACAGGTTGGAATTCAATGTGGAAAACAGCAATATTTCTTCGCTCAATGCCTGGGAAATCCTGAAGAAAACACCGAATGTAACCGTGAACAATGATGTTTTGACCGTTAAAGGAAGTACTGGAATTTTAGTTACGATCAATGATAAAAAAATAATGCTGACTGGAGATGAATTGAAAAACCTGCTTGAAAACACTCAGGGAGATGAGGTGAAATCTGTTGAAGTCATTACGAATCCGCCTGCAAAGTACGAAGCACAGGGAAGCGCTGTTCTGAATATTGTAATGAAGAAAAATAAGATTGAAGGATACCGTGGTGTAATCTCTTCAAAATATGTTCAGACTCAATATGCAAAAGGAAATATGGGAATTTCCCAGTTTTATAAGAAAGATAAACTTTCTGTGATGGGAAGCTATTACAGAGGAGCAGGAACGTATATCAGGGAAGGAACAGATTATGTGAATTATCAGGAAGATCAGACGAGATGGATCAGTACGATGAACAGGAAGGATAAAAATAACAATCAGAATACAGTTAATTTTAATATTGAATATGAGGCAGACAGTTTGACGAATATAAGCCTCAATTATTCAGGATATTTCAGTCCGAAATCTTTCGGAACGTATTATGTTCCTACTCTGATTTATAATAATCAGGATATAGCGGAATCCAATTATCTCACAATTAATGATCATCATTCCCGAAGCATCAACAATTCATTAAGCTTTCAGGTCGACAGAAAATTAAACAAAAACAGCAGTCTTAGCTGGATTAATTATTTTACCGGAAATAACTCCCGGAAATATCAGAATGTCCTGACGTATCTTGATTTTGTTAATCAGACACCGGAAGAAAGAAATTTTTTGACGAATAATAAAAGTAATATTCAGCTTTATTCCACGCAGTTTGATTATCAGTGGAAAAAGGATAAATTCGAGTTGGAATCTGGAGTGAAGTACAGTTTTGTAAAAACAAACAGCCAATTGGATTTTTCAGACAATGAAAACGGGCAATTTGAATACAGACCGGAAAAAAGCAATATTTTTGACTATAAGGAACAGAACTTTGCCCTTTATTCTTCTCTGGCCTACAACCTTGATAAATGGAGTTTCAAAGGGGGACTTCGTGCGGAAATGACAGACTTGGAAGGCGTTGTATCGGAGCCCCATGAAATCAATAAAAATAATTACTGGAGTTTGTTTCCGACAGCTTATGTACAGTATACGACTGAAAATAAACAGGAATTCGGATTTTCGTATGGAAAAAGAATTAGCAGACCCTCCTATTCCTGGCTGAACCCTGCTAAATCTTATTACAACCTGTTTTCTTATTTTCAGGGAGATCCTAAACTGAAAGCGACAATTATTCATAATCTCAACCTCACCTATTCATGGAAAGAATGGAATGTAGATCTTTATTATAGAAAAGAGCTGTATCCGTCTATGGAAATTTCTTTTCAGGAGCCAAGTTCAAACAATCTGATTTACTATTTTACCAATATTGAAAAAGGTCAGGCTTATGGATTGAGTGTATATAAAAATTTTCAGATCAAGCCTTGGTGGAATCTGGTTCTTTCAGAGAATCTGGAGCATAATGAGAATTATTTTAAAGGAGTGGATGATATTCTTTATAAGAATAAAGTCTGGAACTGGGTTTCTAACATTTCTACTTCTTTCACCTTAGATAAAAACAGTGACTGGAAAATGGAAGTGGGGCACAATTACTATTCTCCGGGCATACAGGGAACATTCAGGATCTCAAGCTCTTGGTCTGCCTATTTTGTGATGAGCCGGAAGTTCTTCAATAAAAGATTGGAGGCAAGTTTTGTATTTAATGATATTTTCAGAACAATGGAGCAGAAAATAAGCACTAAATATGCGAATCAGGATAATTACTTTTTGGATTATCAGGATACGCAGGGTTTTACACTTTCTTTAAAATTCAATTTCGGAAACCAGTCTGTGAAAAATGTTAAGACCATCAAGAAAACGGATGAACAGGACCGATTATAAAATTTAAAAATACAATTATTTTTTCGTTAAATATTTTCTATGCTTGAACGAATACGCTTTCTGTTCCACATTTTCCTTAATTTTGCCACGAATAAATAAAAAATTGAAATAATGAAACAGTTTCTTTCGGGGCTATTGATGATCGTTACCTTGCAGCAGGTTTCTGCTCAGGAGCTTTATATGCCGAGAAATATAAAGAAGGCGTATGAAAATGGTACAAGAAGTATGTCGGGAGCACCGGGAAAAAACTATTGGCAAAATAAAGGAGTTTACAATGTTGAGGTAAAAGTGGATGGCGCAACGAAAATAGTTTCCGGAAAAGAAACTATTGTTTATAGCAATAACAGTCCGAATGACCTGAATGAATTGGCAATAAGATTTGTAAATAACTTACACAAGCCCCAGTCGCCGAGATCGGGATTTGTTTCTAAAGATTTTTTATCATCGGGATTAGACATTAAATCATTTACTGTAAATGGTGAAAAATACAACATCAATAGTGATGATTGGGGAACGGTAGAAAAAGTAAAGCTGAATTCTGTTTTAAAGTCAAAGTCAAAAGCTGAGATCAAAATAGAGTGGGAATATCCTCTTTCTGTTCAGAGCGGAAGAGAAGGGCAAATAGATCCTGAAACATTTTATGTGGCTTATTCTTTCCCTAGAGTTTCTGTGTATGATGATTACAACGGATGGGATATGCTTCCGCATTCAGACAGACAGGAATTTTATAACGATTTTAATGACTATTCGTTTGCGATTACCGCTCCCAAAAATTATGTGGTTTGGGCAACAGGAGATTTTCTTAATCCCGAATCCGTTCTTCAGCCAGAATACCTGAAAAGATATAAAACATCTTTAAGAAGTGATAAGGTAATAAATATTGCGACCGAACAGGAAATGAAGTCTGGTAAAGTTACCAAACAGAATAAGTGGAATGTATGGAAATTTAAAGCCAGCCATATCACTGACTTTTGTTTTGCCCTGAGTAAACACTATACCTGGGATGCAGCAAGTGTACAGCTGAAAACAAAAAGAGTGAGCGTCCAGGCTGGGTATAAAAGCGGAGCTAAAGATTTTGAGCATTATGTAGACTGGATGAGATATAATCTGGATTGGTTCTCAAAAAACTGGCCGGGTGTGGAATATCCTTATAATGCAATGACTGCCATTCAGGGATATGCGGATATGGAATATCCTATGATGATTAATGATACAAGTATTCCGGATGATTTTCCGGATGCAAGATTGACGGCAGATCACGAAATTGCACATACCTATTTCCCTTTTTATATGGGAATCAACGAAACGCGCTATGCATTTATGGATGAAGGTTGGGCAACTACTTTGGAATACCTAATCGGGATTGACGAAAACGGTGAAGCAGCGGCGCAGGAATTTTATAAAAACTTCCGTGTTAAAAGATGGATCAACGATCCTTCTTCAGAACAGGATCAGCCTATTATTACGATGAGTACACAAGTAAGCGGAGCAGGTTACGGAAATAATTCTTATGTCAAAGCTTCATTATCTTACCTGGCTTTGAAAGATTACTTGGGAGATGATTTATTTAAAAAAGCACTTCATCATTATATGAACAACTGGAACGGAAAGCATCCGATTCCATGGGATTATTTTAACTCTATGAATACCGGTTCCGGAAAGAATCTGAACTGGTTTTTTAATAACTGGTTCTACACCAATAATTATATTGATTTGAAAATAGGAGCTACGGCTCAGCAAAATAATCTGCTTTCTATCAGTGTAGATAACGTAGGTGGCTTTGCCATTCCTTTTGATGCAAAAATTAAATATGAAGACGGTGATGTCGAAACCCTTCACTTTTCTCCTTCCGTATGGGAAAAAGATCAGACGAAAACGGTTCTTACGATTCCTATCAAGAAAAAAGTAAAGTCAATCAATTTAGATGGTGGACTTTTCATGGATTATACACCGGAAAATAACTCAAAGAATCTATAAATAAAAAAGCCTGAGAATTTTCTCAGGCTTTTTTATGAAGGTTAATTTTTAATAAACTCTTAATCCGGCTCTTGCACCTGATGAAGCAACTACAGATTGTATTCTTGTTTTTTGTCCGGCAGAGAACATAAACATGGCAGCATCATCTACATAATCCATATAGTTCATGAACATAACGGATCTTTGTACTCCTGTACAAGTGTTGTAAAGAGGATAAGTTGGCTTTCCGTAATTAGCTGTTGTTTGTGTAGGAGTATCGTCTACCAAATCATTTCCACAATTAGCATCTCCCCAAATATGTCTTAAGTTCAGATAATGACCTACTTCATGAGTTGCAGTTCGTCCTAAGTTAAAAGGAGAAGAAGCTCCTGTTTTACCAAAGAAAGGAGCGGCAATTACCACACCGTCATTCCATAAACCTGCAGATTCAGGGAATGTAGCATAGCCTAAAATAGTTTGCCCTTGACTTGTCATTTTGCCTACAACCCACATATTAAGATAATTGGTAGGGCTTGTTGCATCAATTCCTCCGGAAGAAGCTTTTTTCATAGCATCATTAGTTCTCCAGCTCTTTGTAGTGGTTTTTTTTCTTATTGTATTTACTAATCTGAATTTAACTTTTATATCTCCGGAACTTACTCCCTGAAATTCGCCAGGAATTTTACTGATATCAGTGTTTGTAGCACTATAATCCTGATTCAGTATAGCAATTTGTTCTGCGATTCTTGCATCAGAAACATTTTCTGCTGTAGTATTGTAAACAACATTTACCACTACTGGGATTTCTACACTGCCGTCAGCAAGTACTTTTCCTAATTTTAGGTCGTTGGCAAATCTTTCGGTATTAGCTTCCAATGTTGCAAATCTTTGTCTTAATTCAGAGCTGTTTTTTAAAGCTTCCTGTCGTATTTCTTCCGAGGGACAACCTCTTCTGACTATATTGGAAGATTCTGAAGTGTTGGATAAATCTTCAGATTGATTGGTGATGTTATCACTATTACAAGATGATAAAGATCCTAGCACTAGGACGCCTAATAATAATTTTTTCATATCATATATCTTTAAATTTCTATAAGTGAATTTAGAACATTTGAAATTAATAGACAATAATGATTTTAAAATTTTTATATTAATGTGTTAATGTTTTTGTTTTAAATTTGTGATATATTTATATTATTTGAATTTTTGATGATTTGTGTGTTGTTGGTTGCTTTGGAAATAAAAAACCTTTCTCTAAAATAAGAGAAAGGCTTTCTTGAGTTAAATATATAATTAAATGTGTTTGTGTATAATTTAAGATTCTGCAAAACCGTTTTTGATAGCATAAATAGCTAGCCCTACTCTGGTTTTCAGATCCAGTTTTTCGCAGAGCTGATCGCGGTAGCTTTCTACTGTTCTTGGGCTGCAGCACATTTTTTCTGCAATTTCTTTGTAGCTAAGTTCGGTTACAGTATATTTTAAAAATTCTTTTTCCCTATCAGAGATTTTGATGTTTGTATCAGAGTCATGGTGACTGTTGAGATTAGAAAGAATAATCTTTGATGCCCATTCCGGATAAAAATATCCATCCTTATCAAGTCTGGTCAATGCTTCTTCCAGATCTTTTGGGTGAGTGTTTTTCAGCAGATAGCCTTTTGCTCCGTTCTTCACCATTTTTATTACACTCTTGTCATCACCCTGCATACTTAGAGCCATTACTTTGATTTCTGGATGATTTTCCTGAAGCCATGATACCGTTTCAAATCCATCCATTAAGGGCATGCTGATATCTAACAGGATGATGTCGGGAACAGGATTTTTTTCTTCGAACTTTTGAATAAGATCTTTCCCGTTTTCTGCCACATAAATAACTTCAAAGTCATTAAAATTATCAATAATTCCTTCCAAAGCTTTTGCAATAAGCACGTGGTCGTCTACAATTACTATCGTCTTTTTCATGAATGTTTTTTTAAAGTTATTTTAACCTGTGTTCCTTTATTTTTTTCGCTTTCTATGGTAAAATCGGCATTAATAATTTTAGCTCTGTTTTTCATATTCGTAAGACCAATTCCATTGTTGAGGGTCTTTGAAGTATCAAAACCGATTCCATCGTCGGTAATTTCCAGTTCCCAAAGAAGGTCTTCGGAAGTATCTAATCGGATATAAATATTTTTACATTGAGAATGCTTTATACTATTTTGAATAAATTCCTGAATAATTCTTAAAAGCACATTTTTATGCACAAAACTTAGATCCAATTGGTTAAAGTTATGCTCAAAAATGATTTTACACTTCTTAAACGAGTTGGTATTGTCTACTTCTTCCTGTATCAAAGTTACAATTTCCTTCTGATTGATATTGTCATCAGTTAATGTCTTTGACAAACTTCGAAGGTCCTGAAGAGATTGATTAATGATCTGAGAAACCTGTTCAATTCTTTCACTCGCTTCCGGAACCTTATTTTCATATAACATTTGCTGGGTATAAAGACTTACCAAGGTAAGCTTTTGTCCTATATTGTCGTGCAGTTCTCTTCCGATTTGCTGCATGGTTGCCTGTTGAATTTCCAGCTGGGTGGCGAGAAGCTCTTTCTGATGAATTTCGTTATTGATTTCAATCTCATTCAGGTATTCTTTTTTTCTTTGCTGATATTTTCTGATGTAGATCATAACTGCTACTATAAAGAATACAAAAAACAGATTAAATAAAATAATCGTTAAGAATAATTCTGTTTTCCCCATATGAATGAACTTGCAAATAAAATATATGTGATAATACCCGACACCAGAAAGTAATTAAAATAAATATTCCAAATTTCCTTATATTTTACCAAAAATGACATAAAGGCCATAAAAGGGAGTGTTCCTATATAACACAAAGTAATTCCAAGGTTAATATAAAACATTTTATTTTTATTAAAATTAAGAATATCCTGTGAGGTAATTTGTTTATGAAACTCCATAATTACTAAAAGCATTAACATCAAACAGCCGAGCGTATAGTTGAATGCAAATACTATTTTGCCTCTCGAAAAGTATAATTCATTTGGAATGAATGAGAGTAAATATAAAATAGATAATATCCAAAATAGTTTAGGCTTTCCTAAAGACTTTGCCGCATATAACCAGTAAAAAAATATAAACTGTACTGGCATCATTAAATAGTTAAAATACTGTGCTTTGGTAAAATGAGTAAAATCTCCCCATTTGCCATATGCTTCGCCAAGAAAAATAAATACCAGGTAAAACACAAAAAAAATCCAATATTGTTCTTTTAAACGGTTATAATAGAAAAGAGCGATGAGTGCTGCAAGTCCTTCAGACCAAACCATACTATTTTGGGCAAATTCTTGAAATTCCGTCATACTGGAGTTTAATAATTAAAAGAGAGGTAAAGTAGTTTTCACTTGCTTTTTTAGGAGTAATTCTTTTTTCCCCATATAAATGAACTTGCAAATAATAGGTACATGATAATTCCTGAAATCAAAAAGTAAGAAAAATAAACATGATAAATATCTCTATAATCTTTTATGTAGGCAAAAAACGTCCAAAATGGCATTGTTCCAATATAAAACAGAGTGACCCCTAAATTAATATAAAACATCGGGTTTTTATTGAAATTAAGGATATTTGATGAATTAATCTGTTTATAATATTCCATTACAACTAATCCCATAAGAATCAGACAACCAAAGGTGTAGCTGAATGACATAATTATTTTCTTGGTAGAAACAACTTCACCAAATACCAAAGAAAGTAAATATAATGCCGAAATTACATAGAATAATTTAGGCTTTGCAAAAGATTTTGCTGCATAGATCCAAAAAAAGAAAATAAATTCAACAGGAATTACAAAATAATTATAAAAATTCTGTTTGCTATAGTCAATGAAATTCTCACCCCATTTACCCATGACTTCACAAAGAAACATTAGTATTAAATAATATGAGAAATATTTCCAATATTGATTTTTGATTTTAGGATAATATAATATTGAAACTAAAGCCGCAAGACCTTCTACCCATATTAGAGAATTTTGTAAAATTATTTCCAGTTCAGTCATTGAGTCTTAATTTGTTTTTTAGTTTTTTTTTAAAAAGTTTCTACTTTAATATTATTTGGCGGATTTAATACTCCGTGATTCTGGGAAATAATATTGCCCTCCAATCTTGAATTTCTTACAGACGCCATAGCGAGTAATTCGCCTTCTCCCGTTGTACTCAGTGGGTTGAAATCATAAGGCAGCATATTTCCTTCTCCGTCGTCTGCCTTCAATGTAGGAACCATAACCAAAGTATGTCTTTCCGCATATTCTGCTTCAATCGGAGTATCTTTCATGATATCCCAATCTTCTTTTTTCGGATAAGCTGCGTAATAGATTCTGATTCCTAAATCCTGATCTGTTGTACTGGGTGCATTTTTTCGGGTTTCATTTTCAATGTCAGAGATAAATTTCTTTAAGGTATCTAAATCAAAATGAATAGAATGCGCATCATCAATTCCCAATCTGTCTTTTACAAATGCCAAATGATTGTTTCTGTAATTGTTGATCAAAGTCTGAATAAATTCACAACTCATTGTGTTTGACACTGAGTTTTGCTCGAATGCCTCAACGTTTAGGTTAGGTTTTGTTTTCATAAAACTGGTTTTATAAATGAAATTAGTTGGTAGTGCAAATTTCGACAAAAAATTATGTTAATACGACACGGGTTTTTCCTGATTATTTATGGGGTTTTTACGGATTGTATATTTTAAATAAAAGTATAAAGAATTTCAATAGGTGGTATAAAAAATAAGTGCTGTAGATATGGTCTGTGGCACTTATTACAAAAAATATATTCACAAAATTTGATTTCAGAAAAAAATGAAATATAAAAATATGGATGATGGATTTTCAACGAATTACAACTTAGATGATAATTTGAAAATTTATACGAGGAAAAACTCTGTAATAAATGATAGATTTGCAGCGATTATTTAATCGGTTAAATATAAAAAAATTATAAAATGAAAAGACAGACTATCGCATTATTTTGCATAGCAGTATTTAGTGTTTCATGTGCTAAGAAAGATGAAACTACAGTAGATAGCAAGTACACGGATGACCAAAAAGCTTCTTATTATATAGGTTTAAGTATTGCTCGAAACATGAAACAAGAAGGCTTCAAAGTAGATGCAGATCTTTTAGCTCAGGCTATTAAAGAAGAAACGGATGGAGGAAAAAAGCTAATGCCGGCTGAAGAGATGGATGCCTTTATGCAGGAGTTTATGCAGAAGCAACATGAAAAAAAGCAAGCTGAAGCGGGGTTACAAGCAGGCGAAAATAAGAAAAAAGGTCTGGAATTTCTTACAAAAAATAAAAGTAATCCTAAAGTGAAAACCACAGCTTCAGGTTTACAATATGAAGTGTTGCAGGAAGGTGATGGTAAAACAAAACCAAAAGCGTCACATGTTGTACAGGTAAAATATACTGGAAAGCTTCTGGATGGGACTGTTTTCGACTCTACTGACAAAAATGGAGGCGCACCAATGGATATTAATCTGGGCGCGGTAATCAAAGGATGGACAGAAGGGATCCAACTTATGAGCAAAGGATCTAAATACAGATTTTACATTCCTTCAGATTTGGCTTATGGAGATAACGGAGCCGAACCGGCAATTCCCGCAGGCGCTACCATCATTTTTGATGTAGAATTAATGAATATAAAATAGAGATACTGTTGATTGTAAAATCGGAGACAATGAAAATATGCTTATTTTATAATCTGATGTATTACAAAATAAAATTTCCGCAGACAAAAAAGTCTGCGGAAATTCTACAAAAATAATATATGAAAAAAACTACTTATAATTCTGTAGGTCTGAAGACCAAACCTGTTTCCTCGAAATAATCCAAAGTGATTCTGTCACCATCATTCACGGTTCCTGCAAGGATTTCTCTTGATAATTTATTCAAGACTTCCTGCTGGATCACTCTTTTTAAAGGTCTAGCCCCAAAAGCGGGATCATATCCTTTATTCATCAGGTAATCTACGGCATCCTGAGTTGCAGTCATGATGATATTTCGTTTTGCTAACATATCATTGAATCCTCTCAATTGGTAGGTAACAATTTTTCCGATCTCTTTTTTTCTTAAAGGCTGGAATAATACAACCTCATCAATTCTGTTCAGGAATTCCGGACGCAATGTTTGTTTCAATAAATCGAAAACTTCATCTTTTGTTTTGTCAACAATTTCATCCTGATTTTCATCGGTGATATTCTCAAAATTCTCCTGAATCAGGTGTGAGCCTAAATTCGAGGTCATAATGATGATCGAGTTTTTAAAATTAACAACTCTACCTTTATTATCCGTCAAACGACCGTCATCTAAAACCTGCAATAGTGTGTTGAAAACATCCGGATGCGCTTTTTCAATTTCATCCAAAAGCACGACAGAATAAGGTCTTCTTCTCACAGCTTCGGTCAACTGACCGCCTTCATCATAACCCACATATCCAGGAGGCGCACCAACCAATCTCGAAACCGAATGACGTTCCTGATATTCACTCATATCGATTCTCGTCATATTGTTTTCATCATCGAATAAAAACTCTGCTAAGGCTTTTGCCAGCTCGGTCTTTCCGACTCCGGTTGTTCCTAAGAATAAGAACGAACCGATTGGTTTTTTATCGTCACTTAACCCTGCTCTGTTTCTTCTAATGGCATCCGCAACAGCTGTAATCGCTTCATCCTGTCCTACAACTCTGTGATGAAGTTCAGTTTCAAGATTTAACAGTTTTTCTCTTTCGGATTGAAGAAGCTTGGTCACTGGAATTCCCGTCCATTTTGCAATCACTTCAGAGATGTTTTCAGAAGTTACTTCTTCCTTAATCAATTCATTCTGATGATTTTGCATTTCAAGTTCAAGTTTTCCAAGCTCTTCTTCTTTTTCACGAAGTTTTCCATATTGGATTTCTGCTACCTTTGCGTAATCTCCTGCTCTTGAAGCTCTTTCTGCTTCTAGTTTCAGAGATTCTATATCTTTTTTAATCTGAGTTAAATCTTCAGATTTTTGTTTTTCCTTTAACCATTTTGCGTTGATTTCATTTCTCTGTTCCGAAATTTTCGCAATGTCTTCTTTTAAATGATCGATTTTGGTCTGGTTACCTTCTCTGGAAATCGCTGCCAATTCAATCTCCATTTGCATCAGTTTTCTGTCTAAAACATCCAGCTCTTCAGGTTTTGAATTAATTTCCATTCTTAATTTCGCAGAAGCTTCATCAATCAAGTCAATCGCTTTATCCGGTAAGAATCGATCTGAAATATATCGTTGCGACATTTCCACTGCTGCAATAATCGCTTCATCTTTGATTCTTACTTTGTGGTGCGCTTCATATTTATCTTTAATTCCACGAAGGATAGAAATTGCCGATTCTGTATCTGGTTCTTCTACCATCACTTTCTGGAAACGTCTTTCCAACGCTTTATCTTTTTCAAAATATTTTTGATATTCATTTAAAGTCGTTGCACCGATGGCTCTTAATTCTCCTCTTGCTAAAGCTGGTTTCAAAATATTCGCTGCATCCATCGCGCCTTCACCGCCTCCGGCTCCCACCAAAGTGTGGATCTCGTCGATGAAAAGAATGATTTGTCCGTCTGATTTGATCACTTCATTCACAACCGATTTCAGACGTTCTTCAAATTCACCTTTATATTTTGCACCGGCAATCAAAGCGCCCATATCCAATGAATATAATGTTTTATCCATCAGATTTTCAGGAACGTCGCCGCTGATAATTCTGTGGGCAATTCCTTCAGCGATAGCAGTTTTACCAACTCCCGGTTCACCAATCAGAATCGGATTGTTTTTAGTTCTTCTTGAAAGAATCTGTAAAACTCTCCTGATTTCTTCATCACGCCCGATTACAGGATCTAATTTTCCTTCTGCTGCTAATTCGTTGAAGTTTTTTGCATATTTATTTAAGGACTGATAAGTTTCTTCCGAACTTGCAGAAGTCGCCTTGCTTCCTTTTCTTAATTCTTTAATTCCGCCTTCTAAAAGATTTTTTGTAACGCCCATATCTTTCAGCATCTTTGAAACTTCTGAATTGGTTTCTAACAATGAAAGCCATAAATGTTCGATCGTTACATATTCATCACCCATTTTTTTTGCAATGTTGGGAGCATCAAGCAGCACTTTGTTGGCTGATTGTGAAAGGTAAATACTTCCTCCCTGTACTTTGGGAAGTTTTTCTAAATTTTCACGGTTGCGCTCTCTTACCAAAGCAGCATCTGCTTCAGATTTTTTTAATAAGAAAGGTGAAATATTCTCATCTACCTGAAAAATTCCTTCAAGCAAATGTTGAGGTTCAATCTGCTGGTTACCGAATTCCATTGCCACTTGTTGCGCAGCCTGGATGGCTTCCTGTGATTTTACAGTATATTGATTTAGATTCATATTCTTTATATTTTTGAGTTTCTATTATTTGGTTTCAATTTTCAGATTGTAGACATCAGATTTCAGACCATAATAGTCAAATAAATGTTAATTTTTATCAGGTTTTCTAATTTCTGATGTCCTCAATCTTACTTAATCATTTAATTCGGTTACTGTATCTCAAAAACTGTTCAATTATTGAATTTTTAAAAATAATGGACAAAATTTCCGAATATTATATTTTTGAATGATTGTGAAAAGACAAATTTTCCGATTCGTTTAATTTGAATTAAAAATTGTAGAAAAACCGTCAGATTGTAATAGAGCATTTTAATCCTTCGAAGATTTGCACTCTGTCATTCTGAACGAAGCAAAGCGGAGTGAAGAATCTCTAATACTAAGTTTAGATTCTTCCTTCGTCAGAATGACAAGAATGTTCTCAACGTAATGAAAGTTCCACGTTTAAAAATCATCCTCTCAAAATCAAATATTAAAATCAAAATAATTACTTTTGCGTTTTGCAAATGGAGTTAAAAGAAAAACAAAGAAAAATATTAGACGTTGCGGTAGAACTTTTCAAGGAGAAGGGGTATATGGGTAGCTCTGTAAGAGATTTGGCGACAAAGCTCAATATAAAAGCAGCTTCTTTATATGCACATATCCGCTCGAAGGAAGAAATTCTGGAATGGATTTGTTTTGGCATCGCCCAGGAATTTTTCGATGAACTTCAGGAGGTGAAAAATACTAATATTCCTCCAAGAGAAAAGCTGGATCTTTTTTTAGATAAACATTTGTCGGTTGTTCTAAAAAACCGTGATGTTACCCATATTTATTCCAACGAATGGAAGCATTTGGAAGAAAGGCTCCCCGAATTTGTTGAGCTCAGAAAAAATTATCAGCAGGAGGTTGAAGATTTAATTTCTGAAATCTATCAGGCAGAAAATTGGGAACTGAAATCTCCGGCTTTTACGACAAGATTTATTCTTCATACTTTAAACAATTCTTATTTTTGGTTCAAAAGAAATATTGAATCGACCAATGAGATAACCGATGAAATCAGGGATAAAATTCTTTACGGCCTTTTAGGAAATCATAACAGTAGTCAATTGTTATTCTGACGAAAGAAGAATCTCTACAATTATTTTAAGATTATGTAAACAGTTAGTTTGTCATTACGCAGAAATCCCTAGCTACAATAAACTTTACCTAGATTCCACACCGCACTTCGTTCCGCTCCGAATGACAAAATATGGATCAATTTTGGTCTTGATTTCAACCTCAACCTTATTCTAAATTATCTAGAATCATTCAAAATATGACGAAAGTCATAAAAATTTTGCCAATTTCCAAAATCTTTTTAAATTTACACCTAACAAATGTTAGTTAGTTATGGATTTTGATGTTGAATATCTAAAACTCGATCAATTGAGACAGCTTCAATCTGAGCGATTGGCGAAATTGGTAGACTATCTTGGGGAGAAGTCGGAATTTTATAAAAGAAAATTTAAGGAAACAGGAATATCTCCACAAGATGTCAGGTCGATTGAAGATATTTCAAAACTCCCGATTACTTACAAACAGGATTTGAGAGACAATTATCCGTTCGGATTATTTACCGTTCCGAAAAATGAGCTGCAGAGAATTCACTGTTCAAGCGGAACAACAGGAAAGCCGACGGTGGTAGGATATACAAAAGAAGATGTTGATTTATTCAGCGAAGTCGTGGCGAGATCTTTGAATGCGGCGGGAGCGAAACCTGGAATGCAGTTGCACAATGCTTATGGATATGGAATTTTTACGGGCGGACTTGGACTTCATTACGGAGCAGAAAAATTGGGAATGAGTGTTCTTCCGATTTCGGGAGGAATGACAGCAAGACAGGTAGATTTAATTATAGATTTTAAACCTGAAGTTATTTGTTGCTCACCTTCATATGCATTAACAATCGCTGATGAATTTGCAAAACGTGGAGTTTCTGCGGATGAGATTAGTTTAAAATATGCCGTTTTAGGTTCAGAACCGTGGACGGAATTGATCAGACATCATATTGAAGAAAGATTGGGCGTTCATGCTACTAATATTTATGGTTTAAGCGAAATTATTGGTCCCGGAGTTTCGATGGAGGATTTTGAGGAAAAAGGTGGGGCTTATATTTGGGAAGATCATTTTTATCCTGAAATTCTGGATCCGGTTACGAAAGAACCCGTTCCGTTTGGTGAAGAAGGTGTTTTGGTGATTACGACTTTAACAAAAAAAGCAATGCCGCTTTTACGGTATTGGACGAACGATATTACCAGTCTTTATTATGACGAAAGCGGAAAAAGAACAATGGTTAAAATGAGACCTATCTTGGGAAGGGCAGATGATATGCTGATTGTAAGAGGGGTAAATGTCTATCCAAGTCAGATTGAAGAAGCATTTTCTCATGTTGAAGGAGTGGTTCCGAATTATTATTTAACACCGATTGAAAAAGAACAAATGTGTGTCGCTTTAGATATTGATGTTGAAATTGATGATGAATTGGTAGCTTCAAAAAATTTAAATCAAAATACCGATGATTATGCTATTTTTGTCGGAAACTTTGGAAAAAGTATAGAAAACGAAATAAAAAAACGGGTAGGAATTACCACAAAAGTGAAAATCCATGCTCAGGACAGTCTTCCGAAATGTGAAGGCGGAAAAATTAACAGAATACTTAAAAAATAAATGAATTCATTTTATAAACTTAAAACGGTAAAAGTTCAGAAAGATACCAACGATGCAGTGAATGTAGCCGTTGAAATTCCTGAAGAGCTGAAAGATAAATTCAGGTTCAAACAGGGGCAGTATCTTAATTTCCGAATGATGATCGACGGAAATGAAGAAAGACGTTCTTATTCTATCTGCAATGCGCCAAGCGAAAAAAGCAACACGCTGGAAGTTTTGGTGAAATTGTTGGAAGGCGGAAAAGTTTCCGGTTATTTCAATGAGCATCTACACATGGATGAAATGCTGGAAGTGATGCCTCCAATGGGTGGTTTCAACACCTCTTATCACCCGACAAATGTGAAAACTTACGTTGGTTTGGCTGCAGGAAGCGGAATTTCTCCGGTGCTATCCAATATTAAGGAAAGTCTTTACCAGGAGCCCAATTCAAACGCTTATCTGTTCTATAGCAACAGAAGCATGAATCACGTGATGAAAAAGGCTGAAATCGATAAATTGGTTGAACATTTCAACGGAAGACTGAAAGTTGTTTATTTAGTAAGCCGTGAGCAACATGAAGACCCGATTTTTGAAGGAAGAATTTCTCCTGAAAAACTGGAACTTTTATTTGAAAGATATGCGGATATCGATGTAAAAGAAGCTACTTATTTCATTTGCGGACCTTCAGAAATGATCAAAGGAATTGCAGATTATTTAAAGAAAGATAAAAAAGTACCAGCGATTCAGGTTTTATTTGAATATTTCACCGCTCCTGACGAAGAGAATACGGAGGAAATGAGCGACGAGTTCAAAGCCATTGCCAACATCGAAAGTATGGTAACGGTAATCATCGATGATGATGAATATTCGTTCCATTTGAATTCAAAAAAAGAGAGTATCTTAGATAAAGCATTGAAAGACAATCTTCCTGTGCCTTTTGCATGTAAAGGAGGAGTGTGCTGTACGTGTAAAGCCGAAGTTTTAGAGGGTGAAGTTTTCATGGAAAAAAACTACGCGCTTACCGAAGAAGAAGTAGCCAGAGGTTACGTTCTTACCTGCCAATGTCACCCGACAACGAATGTGGTGATGCTTAATTATGATGTTTAAATCAATTTGGAAATGAGTCAATGTGCTAATTTGAAAATGCCATGATTGTGTTTTAATTTTCAAATTGCCTAATTCTCAAATTTTCAAATTAATTAATTTTCAAATTAAAAAATTATGGATTTAGAAAAATTTGTACAATACGTACACGACGAAAATAAAGTAGAACCCAAAGATGTAATGCCGGATGATTACAGAAAATTATTGGTTCGTCAGATTTCACAGCACGCGCATTCTGAAATTGTCGGAATGTTGCCGGAAGCCAACTGGATTTCCAGAGCACCTTCATTGAGAAGAAAAATGGCTCTTTTGGCTAAAGTTCAGGATGAAGCAGGTCACGGTTTATACTTGTATTCTGCAACTGAAACTTTAGGAGACGGAAGCATTAGAGCGGACAGAGATGCGACTTACGAAGATATGTTGGAAGGAAAAGCAAAATATTCAAGTATTTTCAATTATCCGACATTGAGTTGGGCAGATATCGGCGCAATCGGTTGGTTGGTTGATGGTGCAGCTATTATGAACCAGGTAATGTTGATGGGGAATTCTTATGGTCCTTATTCAAGAGCGATGGTGAAAATCTGTAAAGAAGAATCTTTCCATCAAAGACAGGGATATGAGATTTTAATGGCACTTTGTAGAGGTACAAAACAGCAGAAAGAAATGGCGCAGGCTTCGTTAAACCGTTTCTGGTGGCCGGCTTTAATGATGTTTGGTCCAAATGACGACAGCTCCCCAAACTCTAAAATCTCTATGAATTACAGAGTAAAAAGAGAAAGTAACGACAGTCTTCGTCAGAGATTTATCGATGTTACCGTTTCTCAAGCTGAATTCTTAGGATTAACTATTCCAGATAAAGACCTGAAATGGAATGAAGAAAGACAGCATTACGATTTCGGAGAACTTCCTTGGGATGAATTCATGGAAATCTTAAAAGGAAACGGCCCTGCCAACAAAAAGCGTATCGAAACCAAGAGAAAAGCTCAAAGAGAGAACGCTTGGGTAAAAGAAGCGGCGGCGGCTTTTGCGGAAAAACAACAAAAAGAAGTAATATAAACTTGTGAAAGCTATATTTCAAACACTATTATTTGCGATTTTATGCAGTTCTTGTTTTTTACCAAATGGGTCCCAATCAAATCCAGAAGTGTGGAAAGATAACAAAGAAAATTTACAAAAGATTGTAGATAGAGTTCTTTTAAATCCTGAAAAATTTGAAGAGGGAGAAAATTTAATTCCTGAAGATTTAGATTTTTCTTATGATAAAACTTTTGATATTAGAGGAAATTTAAAAGATAAAAATGATTTGAAAATAACTTTTTATACTGATAGAGGACTCGTGGATCATTATTCAGCAATAATTTTTACTACTGAAAAAGGTTTAATAGACCAACTTGATAATAACGTAAAAAATGACGGAAATGATTTTAAGCTCCAGAGCAATTGGTATGCTATAAATGATTAAAATCTAATATTTAGAATTAAAAATAAAATTTGACTATGGCAAATTTAGATATGTGGGAAGTGTTTATTCAGACTAAACCGGGATTATCTCACAAACACGTTGGAATTGTACAAGCACCAACAGCAGAAATGGCTTTGCAGAATGCAAGAGACGTTTATACAAGAAGAAAGGAAGGAACTTCTGTTTGGGTAGTTCCAAGCAAATATATCGTGACTTCGGAAGGAGTGGATAAAGAAGCGTTTTTCGATCCTGCTGATGATAAATTGTATCGTCACCCAACGTTCTACGAGATTCCAAACGATGTAAAAAATATGTAGATTAATAATTTGAAAATGAGTTAATGTGCTAATTTGAAAATGCCAATACTGTGTATTAATTTTCAAATTGCCTAATTCTCAAATTTTCAAATTGCCTAATTTTCAAATTAAAAAATAATGAACCCATTATATAATTATTTATTAAAATTAGCAGACGACAGTTTCATTATGGGACAGCGTTTGTCTGCGTGGTGCGGTGAAGGTCCTTATCTCGAGGAAGATATTGCATTAACAAATATCGCGTTGGACGAACTTGGTCAGGCCAATAACTTTTATGTGTATGCTTCAAGAGTGATCGACAACGGAAAAAGTGAAGATGATATCGCATTTTTAAGATATGAACATGAATATCTAAACGCTCATTGGACAGAGCTACCGAATGAAGATTATGCTCAGACGATTTTAAAAGTGTACGTTTTCGCAGTGTATCAGAAATTAATGTACGAAGCATTATCTAATTCTACCAACGAAGAACTTTCTGCCATTGCTCAGAAATCTTTGAAAGAAGTAAGATATCACTATACTCACGCTGCTTCGTGGATGAAAATTTTTGCTCAGGGAACAGAAGAAAGTAAGTCTCGTTTGGAAAAATCAATTGAAAATATCTGGGAATACACAAAAGGTTTATTCGCAAAAACTGAAGGAGAAGATGATTTGGTAGCTTTAAATATCGCTCCGAATACAGATGCTCTTTATGAAGATTTTGTTGCGATTACTCAGAAAGATTTTGCGGATTTCCAATTAGAATATCCTACAAATCCTTTCATGCAGCCAAAATCAAGAACGGGTTATCACACGGAATATTTTGGGTATATTCTTTGTGAGTTACAGTATATGCAGAGAGCGTATCCGGGTTGTACTTGGTAAGAAATGAAAATACTTCTGCGGATAATTGCTTTTTTTCTCTTGGCATATGTAATGCTTTGTGTTATTGTGTTTTTTTATCAGGAAAAAATAATTTTTCAGCCTGAGAAGTTAGTGGAAAATTATTCATTTAATTTTAAAAATGACTTTGAAGAAATCACAATTCATACAAAAGATCAGAAGAAATTAAACTCAGTCTTATTTAAAACTCAAAATCCAAACGGGGTTATTTTTTACCTTCACGGAAACGGAGGTTCAATACACGGGTGGAGCGAAGTTGCTGAAGTTTACAACAATATGAATTATAATGTTTTCATATTGGATTACAGAGGTTATGGAAAAAGTGAGGACAAAATCAATAGCAAGGATCAATTATTTTCAGATGTTGAACTTGCGTATGATGAAGTTGCAAAAAGATACCCCGAAAACAAAATTATTATTTTAGGATATTCAGTTGGAACCGGACTGGCTTCAAAGTTGGCATCACAAAAAAATGCGAAATTGCTGATTTTACAGGCACCGTACTTCAGTATGGAAGATGAGATGGATCAAAAATTTTCATTTCTTCCGAAATTTCTTTTAAAATATAATTTTGAAACCAATAAATATTTAAAGACCGTTAAGTCGCCTGTTATTGTTTTTCATGGTGATAAAGATGAGGTTATTAATTATAAAGCATCTTTAAAACTGAAAAATAATTTTAAAAAAGGAGACACACTGATTATTTTAAAAGATCAGAATCATAACGGAATAACAGATAATTTGGATTATCAGAACTCAATTAAAACAATACTTGATTTTGATAACAATTAAAATATGAATCAGCTTTTAGATTTATTAAAAACCATTCCTGACCCGGAAATTCCGGTAATCAATATCGTGGAATTAGGCATTGTAAGAGAAGCTAAAGTTACGAGTGAGAATTCTTGTGAAGTAACCATTACCCCTACCTATTCTGCCTGTCCTGCGATGTTTACCATCGAGGAAGATATCATCAAAATGATGAAGGAAAACGGTTGGAAAGCGAAAGTGGTCACCAAAATGTTTCCGATCTGGACAACAGACTGGATCACCGATGAAGCAAGAGAAAAACTTCGTGCCTACGGAATCACCCCTCCTGAAAAAGGAGCGGACGAACATCACATCGGGAAACCGAAAAAATGTCCTCGTTGTGGTTCAGAGCACACCAAACAGATCAGTAGATTCGGATCTACGCTATGTAAGGCATCATACCAATGTTTAGATTGTTTAGAGCCTTTTGATTATTTTAAATGTCATTAAAAATGATTAATTTTATAAAACAATCATTTTTAATATTAACCTATTAATAGCCAATATAATATGTATACACAAATTGACATTGAATCGCATTTTGACGGAAAGTTAAAAATTGCTTACCTCAATCAGCCGGAAACGATGAATGCACTTACAAAACCGTCTTTATCGGATCTCAAAGATTTCGTTAAAGAATGTAGTGAAGATCCTACAGTAAGATGTGTTGCCATTTCAGGAAGAGGAAGAGCTTTTTGTTCCGGTCAGAATCTGGATGATGCTTTTGTACAAGGGAATGAGCATCATGACAATGACATTATCAGAAAAATTGTCACAGACTATTACAATCCTTTGGTTACGGAAATTACACATTGCAGAAAACCTGTCGTTGCATTGGTAAATGGTCCTGCAGTAGGAGCTGGAGCGATGTTAGCTTTAATTTCTGATTTCGTTTTAGCGGTTGACAAATCATATTTTGCTCAGGCATTTTCAAATATTGGATTAATTCCTGATACGGGAGGAACGTACTACCTGCCAAAACTATTAGGAAGACAATTGGCCAATTATTTGGCATTTACAGGTAAAAAACTGTCTGCGGAAGAAGCAAAATCTTACGGTTTGGTCGCAGAAGTTTTCAATGAGGAAGAATTCGTTCCGAAATCAATGGAAATTCTTGAGAAAATGTCAAATATGCCGACTGCAGCCATTAAATTAACCAAAAAAGCATTTGCTGCTTCTTACAATAATACGCTGAAAGAACAATTAGAATTAGAAGGGGATTTACAGCAGGAAGCCGCAGAAACAGAGGATTTTAAAGAAGGGGTAAGTGCCTTTTTAGAAAAAAGAAAACCTAATTATAAAGGAAGATAATTAATTTGAGAATGAGTTAATTTGAGAATTTGAAAATGAGGAATGATAAAGAAAATATTATTGTAAATAAGACTTTTGATTTTGCATTAAACATTATTGAATTTTCAGAAGATTTGTATGAAGCTAAAAAGTTTCCTTTGGCAAATCAAATTTTCAAATCAGGAACTTCGATTGGAGCAAATGTAAGGGAAGCTCAAAATGCAGAGAGCAAGGCAGATTTATTCATAAGTTAAAAATTGCTGCTAAAGAAGCTGATGAAACAGAATGTTGGCTTTTGTTATGCTTAAAATCTCCACATTTGAAATCTCCCAACGATAAATTAATATCTGAATTAAAAGAAATTCTATTAATTCTGTCTAAAATTATTGCAAGTTCAAAGCTCAAATAATTTTCAAATTAACTCATTTTCAAATTTTCAAATTTAAAATATGAATGTAGGAATTATCGGTGCCGGAACGATGGGAATCGGCATTGCACAAGTAGCCGCGACGAACGGATGTAAGGTTTGGGTGTATGACGCCAATCCGAAGCAAGTAGAAACGGCAACCGTAGGTTTGGAAAAAACATTAACCAAATTGGTTGATAAGCAGAAAATTTCATCAGAAAAAATGGTTGAAATTTTAGCTAATATTTCCATTGCTACAGAATTAAAAGACTTCAAAGATTGTGAATTGGTCATTGAAGCTATTATCGAAAACAAAGAAATCAAAACCAAAGTCTTCACAGAACTAGAGAAACATGTTTCGGAAAGCTGTGTTATTGGTTCCAATACATCATCCATTTCCATTACCTCTCTAGGTGCGGAATTACAAAAACCGGAGCGTTTTATCGGAATTCACTTTTTCAATCCGGCTCCTTTAATGCCTTTAGTAGAAGTTATTCCTTCTTTATTAACAGAAAAATCTTTAGCGGAAAAAATCTACAATCTCATGAAAGATTGGGGAAAAACTCCGGTGATTGCTAAAGATATTCCCGGATTTATCGTGAACAGAATCGCCCGTCCTTATTATGGGGAAGGTTTGAGAATTGTTGAAGAAAACATCGCAACCGTAGAACAGGTTGATGAAGCCATGAAAACTATTGGGAACTTCAAAATGGGACCTTTTGAATTAATGGATTTAATTGGTGTTGATGTCAATTTCTCCGTAACAAAAACAGTGTACAACGAATATTTCTACGACCCAAAATACAAACCCTCTCTTCTTCAGCAAAGAATGTCAGAAGCAAAACTTCACGGCAGAAAAACAGGGAAAGGTTTTTATGATTATTCAGAAAATGCTCAAAATCCTGTTGCACAAAAAGACGATGCGCTTTACCAGCAAATATTCTTGAGAATTATTTCCATGTTGATTAATGAAGCAGTAGAAGCCAAAAGATTAGGGGTTGCCAACGATGAAGATCTGGAATTGGCAATGCAAAAAGGGGTAAATTATCCAAAAGGATTATTGACTTGGGGAAAAGAAATCGGATATGCAAAAATCTCCGAAACGCTGCAGAATCTTTACGAAGAATATCAGGAAGAAAGATACAGACAAAGTCCGTTGCTTCGCAAATTGAATTAGACAATTTGAAAATATGCTAATTTGAAAATTGATTACTAATGGTTTCATTTTCAAATTCTCAAATTGACTTAATTTTCAAATTAAAATTATGGATATAGACGGATTCAGAGCCGAATTGGAAACAAGACTCATCATTGAAAAAGAATACATCATTCAGGAGCTTTCTTCGATCGATGATTATCAGGAAAAACTGGAATTGTTAGGAAAATTCAATGAAAAATATAAAGAGCTGATTAGAAGAATTGCGAATGAAGACGGAATCGATTTAAATGCTCCCTATCAAACGGAAAATCCATTACGTTCTGAAAACCTTACATATGAGCAGATCATTCTTGGTAAAACCATGGGTATCTACGACAAATTGGCTGATGAATTATATGAAGAAATAACGCAGATTTAAATACTCTTTAGTAACAAAATAAAGTATTAAAACTATGCTTAAAAGAATTTTTACAAAGAAAAACTTTCTGAGATCCCTCATGAACGCAATCATTTTTAGTGTTGCTTTTTTTCTGATTAGAATTCTATTTTATTATTTTAAATGGGATGATGGAAAAAGCATGAATATATACGGTCTTGTATTTTATTTCGTCTTTGTTTTTTTAGCTTTCTTCATTTTAGACGGGAGAGATTACACTTGGAAGGATGTAATAAGATTTAAAAATTTAAATAAAAATAAATGAGCCCGAGACAGGTTGCAGAATATATGTTTGATCAGGATGAGTTTTCCCAATGGATGAATATCAAACTGATCGAAGTAAAAGAAAACTATTGTTTACTCGAAATGCCAATCAGGAAAGAAATGATTAATGGGCTGAAAACGGTTCATGGAGGCGTTACGTTTGCATTTGCAGATTCTGCACTGGCATTTTCGTCCAACAATTCCGGAGATGCCGCTGTTGCATTAAACTGTATCATCAATTTTACCAAAGCCGGGAAAGAAGGTGATGTTTTCAGAGCAGAAAGCATTTTGGTAAATGATACCAGAAAAACGGCTGTTTACGACATTAAAATTACCAATCAAAATGAAGAACTGATTGCAAAATTTGTCGGAACCGTATATAAAATCGGAAAAAAAGTGATCGATTTATAAAATACCAACCAAACATCAAATTAACAAAATGAAAAAAATATTTTTACTGCTTTTCGGGATTTCTGCCTTTCTGATGAATGCACAGCAGAAAATAAATGAAACACTGAAGAAGGAGCTCGACGAAATCATGAAAGTCGATCAGGGATACAGAATGTTATTTGATACGGAAACAACTCCGGAGAAAAAAGCTCAGCTTCTGAAAGATCTTAATGTTGATGAGGAAGAATTCAAAAAGAAAAACTGGAAATTGGTTGCAGAGCATGACAGTTTGAATATGCAGAAAATTGAAAAAATTATTGCTCAGTATGGCTATCCCGGAAAAACCCTTGTAGGAGAGCCCACCAATCAGGCTGCATGGTATGTAATTCAGCATTCAAAAAAAATTGATAAATATCTTCCACTGATCAGGGAAGCTGGAAAAAAGAAGGAGATTCCGTTCACATGGGTAGCGATGATGGAAGACCGTTATCTTATGTATAACAACAAGGAGCAGATCTATGGAACGCAGGGAGCAGGTGAAATGACATTGGATAAAAATCATAAGCAAGCATTTATCAATTTTATCTGGCCAATCAAAGATCCTGAAAACGTTAATAAAAGAAGAAAGGAAGCAGGATTCGATTCTACCGTTGAAGAGAATGCTCAAAGAATGTTTGGAAAAGACTTCAAATATGAACGCTATATTTTAGAACAAGTCATGGAGTTGAGAAGTAAAAAAAAAGGAACATCATCATTAAAACTAAAAAAATAAGATTATAATAATTGGGGTAATGAAGTGATTCATTCTCAATTTTTTCAGATTAAAATTATGAACAACGTATACATTATAGACTATGTCAGAACTCCCATTTCAAAATTACAGGGAGGATTATCGGAAGTAAGAGCAGATGATTTAGCATCAATTGTTATCAAAGAAGTAGTAGCGAGAAATCCAGAAGTTCCTGTTGAGGAAATTGAGGACGTTATTTTCGGATGTGCGAATCAGGCGGGTGAAGACAACAGAAACGTAGCAAGAATGGGACTTTTACTGGCTGGACTTCCGTACAAAATAGGAGGAGAGACGGTAAACAGATTGTGTGCATCAGGAATGTCTGCTGTTGCCAATGCTTTCCGTTCAATTGCAGCGGGAGAAGGTGAAATTTATATTGCAGGAGGAGTAGAACACATGACACGTTCGCCATATGTAATGTCAAAACCAAGTGCTGCTTTCGGTAGAGACAGTCATATGTTTGATACGACTTTCGGATGGAGATTTGTTAATCCAAAAATGAAAGAGTTATATGGTGTTGACGGAATGGGAGATACTGCCGAAAACTTAGCCGATATTCACAACATCAGCCGTGAAGACCAGGATAAATTTGCCCTTTGGTCTCAGCAAAAAGCAACGAAAGCTCAGGAGAGCGGAAGATTAGCGGAAGAAATCGTAAAAGTTGAAATTCCACAAAGAAAGGGTGAGCCAAAAATCTTTGACACCGATGAATTTATTAAGCCAACTTCTTCAATGGAAGGATTAGGAAAACTTCGTCCGGCTTTCAGAAAAGAAGGAACGGTAACTGCCGGAAATGCTTCCGGAATGAACGACGGAGCTGCAGCTTTAATTCTAGCAAGTGAAGAGGCTGTAAAAAAATATGGTTTGAAGCCAAAAGCTAAAATTTTAGGATCTTCAGTAGCAGGTGTTGAACCAAGAATCATGGGAATTGGACCTGTTGAAGCGACTCAGAAACTATTAAAAAGACTGAATCTTTCATTAGATGAAATGGACATCATCGAACTGAATGAGGCATTTGCTGCTCAGGCTTTGGCAGTAACAAGAACATTGGGATTAAAAGATGATGATTCAAGAATAAATCCAAACGGAGGAGCTATCGCAATTGGTCATCCACTTGGAGTTTCCGGAGCAAGAATTGTTGGTTCTGCTGCAATGGAACTTCAAAAACAAAATAAAAAATATGCATTATGTACGCTTTGTATCGGTGTCGGGCAAGGGTATGCAATGGTTATTGAAAGAGTTTAATCAATTTGAAAATGGGTTAATTTGAGAATCTGAAAATGTTTCAGGACGCTATCAATTATCAAATTAGTCCATTCTCAAATTTTCAAATTAAAATTATGAATATCTACTCATATCACGGAATTCGTCCCATCATCAAACCTTCTGCTTACGTTCATCCGCAAGCAGTAATTATCGGGAATGTGGAAATTGGTGAAGAAGTTTATATCGGTCCAAACGCAGTAATTCGTGGCGACTGGGGTAAAATTATTGTGAAAGACGGTGCAAATGTTCAGGAAAACTGTACCCTTCATGTTTTTCCTGGAATTGAAACCATTTTGGAAGAATCTGCACATATTGGTCATGGAGCAATCATTCATTCCGGGCACATCGGGAAAAACTGTTTAATTGGAATGAACGCTGTAGTGATGGATAAAGCGTATATTGGTGATGAAAGTATTGTTGGTGCATTAGCTTTTGTTCCTGCCAATTTCAAATGTGAACCCAGGAAATTAATCGTTGGAAGCCCTGCAAAAATTATCCGAGATGTTTCTGATGAAATGATCAAATGGAAAACAGAAGGAACAAAACTCTATCAGGAATTGGCAAGAGAAGGGAAAGACGCTATTCTTCCGTGTGAGCCGTTTACAGAATATGTTCAGCAGATTCCTACGAAAGTTGTTGATTACAGCATTTGGGATGATGTGAAATAGTTATCTCAGTCTAAACCTCATAGGTTTCTAAAACCTATGAGGTTTTGAAAAAATTATTAACAAAGAAAAAAAGAATGATTAAGAAGCTGTTGATTTTTTGTATGATTTTATTTACGTTTCAATCTGTGGTTTGTGCCCAGACTGGAAATGCAAAACCATTGACTATTGGAGAAATCAGAACTATAAGGTCTAAGATTTTAAATGAAAACAGAACTTTAAACATCTATCTTCCGCAAAATTTTGATAAAAAGAAATCGTATCCGGTTATTTATCTTCTGGATGGAAGCATGAATGAAGATTTTATCCACGTTACCGGATTGATTCAATTCTTCAATCAAATGTATTCGATGCCGGAAACCATTATAGTCGGAATTGCGAATATCGACAGAAAAAGAGACTTTACTTTTCATACCGATTTAAAAGACTTACAGAAAGATTATCCGACAACCGGGCATTCGGATAAATTCATTGGGTTTTTAGAAAAAGAATTGAAACCTTATATCGAAAAACAGTTTAAAACAACGAATAATTATTTATTCGGGCAGTCATTGGGTGGTTTGTTGGCAACTGAAATTCTTTTGAAAAAACCTGAAATGTTCAATAACTATTTTATCATCAGTCCAAGTTTGTGGTGGGATGATGAAAGTCTTTTAAAGCAGGCTCCTCAATTATTAACTAAGATTTCGGATACCAAGAAATTTATTTACGTTTCTGTCGGAAAAGGCGAACATCCGGTAATGGTAAAAGATGCGGAAGATTTGTATGATGTTCTTAAAAAAGCCAATAAGAAAAACTGGACTTTAGAATATAAGATGATGGAAACAGACAATCATGCGACGATCCTCCACAGAAGTTTGTATGAAGGTTTGGTGAGATTGTTTCCATACCAGGAACCAAAAAATTAAAATTATAACAATATAAAATGTATCATTTAAATAATTAGTGCAGTCATGCTGAGCCTGTCGAAGCATCCTTTCATGAATTGTTAAATTGAATACATTATAAATTAAAAACTATATGGAAAAGTTAAAAAACTATATCTACGGCGAATGGGTAGAGGGAAACGGAAACGGAATTCCTTTGTATAATGCTGTAAACGGTGAGCAGGTTGCCATTTCCGATACAGAAGGTCTGAATTTCGAACAGGCTTTGGACTATGGAAGAACAGTAGGCTACAAAAACCTTTCATCTATGACGTTCTATGATCGTGGAGAAATGTTGAAAAAAGTAGCGCTTTATCTTTTAGAAAGAAAGAAAAAATATTACGAATTATCTTATAAAACAGGAGCAACTCACGTTGATTCCTGGGTGGATATCGAAGGAGGTTTCGGTACTTTCTTTACCTATTCCGGATTGGCAAAAAGAATGCTCCCAAACACCCCGTTTTGGGTGGATGGAGATACTCAGAAAATCTCTGCGAATGGAACGTTCCTTGGAACTCATATTTTAACGCCAAGCGAAGGTGTTTCTATTCAAATTAACGCCTACAATTTTCCTGTTTGGGGAATGTTAGAAAAATTGTCCACCTCTTTATTGGCGGGTGTGCCGTCAATCGTAAAACCGTCTCCATTTGGTTCATATTTAACGAACGCAGTTTTCCAGGATATGATTGAAAGTGGAATTCTTCCGGAAGGTGCCGTTCAGTTGGTATGTGGTGAACCGGGAAATATTCTGGATTATGTTCAGGATGGAGATTCTGTATTGTTTACAGGTTCTGCGACAACGGGTAGAAAACTAAAAGCTCTACCATCAATTGCAGGAAATGCTGTCCGTTTCAATATGGAAGCAGATTCTTTGAACTGTTCCATTCTTGGATTAGACGCAAAACCAGGAACACCGGAATTTGATTTATTCATCAAAGAAGTCCGTAACGAAATGACGACGAAAGCCGGACAGAAATGTACAGCAATCAGAAGAATTATCGTTCCTGAAAACTTAATCGGAGATGTTCAGAATGCTTTATCTAAAGCGTTAGACCAGACAAAAATCGGAAATCCTCTAAGCAGAGAAACAAGAATGGGTTCTTTGGTTGGAAAACAGCAGTATGATGAGGTGGTAAGAAAAGTCAATTTATTGAAGGCTGAAACGGAACTAGTTTACGACGGAAAACATGAATTGGTGGACGCTGACTACGAAAAAGGGGCATTTATGAGTCCGAAATTGTTCTTAAATGATAAACCTTTCGAAAAAAATATCTCTCATGATGTCGAAGCTTTCGGTCCGGTTTCTACGTTGATGCCCTACAAAGATGCGGAAGAAGCGGCAGCGTTGGCAAAAAGAGGAAAAGGAAGTCTGGTAGGTTCTATTGTTTCTCACGATAACAATTTCGTCGCAGAAACATCGTGGAAAATGGCTTCACAGCATGGAAGAATTTTTGTTTTAAACAGAGACAGTGCAAAAGAAAGTACTGGTCACGGTTCTCCGCTTCCGACATTGATGCACGGCGGACCTGGGAGAGCGGGAGGTGGTGAAGAAATGGGCGGACTGAACGGTCTTCATTTCTTCCTTCAGAAAACAGCTATCCAAGGCTCTCCGGATATTTTAACGGCGGTTACTAAAATTTATCAGCAAGGCGCTGAGAAAAAATATTCAGATAAGCATCCTTTCCAGAAATATTTCGAGGAAGTTGAGGTTGGAGATTCTTTGGAAACAGCAGGAAGAACGGTTACCGATGCGGATATCGTGAACTTCTCCAATGTTTCATGGGATCATTTCTATGCGCACACCGATGCAACAAGTTTAACGGGAACGATCTTCGATAAAACGGTTGCTCACGGATATTTCATCCTTTCTGCCGCGGCCGGATTATTTGTTTCCGGTAAAAAAGGACCCGTTATCGCCAATTACGGATTGGAAAACTGTTCGTTCTTCAAGCCTGTTTATGCAGGAGATACCATTACGGTGTATTTAACGGCGAAAGAAAAGATCAACCGTGGAGTTAAGGGAAGAAATATTCCTTCCGGTGTTGTGAAATGGTTGGTTGAAGTGGTGAATCAAAGAGATGAGATCGTTTGTGTAGCTACAATTTTGACATTAGTGGCAAAGCAGTCTCCTTTCATTGATTTAAACTTAAAAAATATTCAGAAAGCATTGAATGGTTTAACGGAATCCACTCAGCCAAGCTGGGGTAAAATGTCTCCTCAGCAAATGATTGAACATTTGGAGCATGGCGTTTTGGCAAGTTTGGGAGAGCCTGAAGCCGAAAAATGCTTTACTCCTGAAGAGCAATTGGAAAAATGGCAGGATTCTTTGTACAATCACAGAAAAATGCCGAAAGATTTCCCAGCGCCGTATTTAGCTGAAGATGAAAAATTATTAGAATTAAGACATAAAAATCTTGAAGCTGCAAAAATTTCTTTCATGAATAATCTGAAACGATTCTCTATCTATTACAAAGAAAATCCACACGCAGAACATATGAATTTTGTTTTCGGAAAACTGAACAAAGAAATGTGGGAACTAATGCACAGAAAGCATTTTACCCACCATTTTGAACAGTTTGGATTAATTTAATTCAAAATAATTATAAAAATGTTCCCTTTCAATTTTATTTGGAAGGGAACATTTTTATAATTTATGTTCGATAAAATAATCTTGGAAAAGACTGAAGTTTTTTTATTTATTCTCGGCTCCTAAACTTAAAATATCCATACATTAAAAGAGGTAATGCGATGATCTGGAATATAAAAACAAGAAGTGAAGGAATCCCTTCTAGATGGCTCTGATTAGCTTTTATAAAGAGTTGTTTGCCTAACGGACCGTTTGAGAATATGATAATGTTAAACAAATTCCATCCTAGATGAAGACCTATAGGAAGATACATGGATTTTGTTTTAGCAAATGATACCGCTAACATCCATCCAAAAATAGCGGTCATCACAAAAATAATTCCCATCTGAAAAGGATTCCCGAAGGCATTATAAGAAAACCAGTGATAAACGCCAAAGCAAATAGCTGAAAAAATAGAGGCTTTAGTACTGCCCCATTTTTCAATAGCAAGATAAAGTAAAACGCCTCTGAAAAGCAATTCTTCAAACAAAACAGATTTTACAACCCACCATGAACTCATTAGTATTGCAGAAAATGTTATTTGTTTATTTAATAGCCAGTTGTTATTGATAAATGCTGTTGTCAGGATATGGTAGAGACTGCATATCGCTGCAGCCAAAAGAAATCCAATGCTCCACTGAATTAATCTTGTCTGATTAGGCTTAAGTCCTAAAACGGAAAGATCTTTTTTTACTGTGAATTTAAGGATGAGCCATGAGATTATAAGCTCAATAATAATTCCAATCATGGTTAAAAGTTTTGAATGAAAATGTTATTTTATTGTAAACGAATATAATAAAAAAAACAGAGGTGAATTAAAGTAGAAAAAAAGATTATTCAGTTCTTTTTGGAAATCATGTTTAACTGATGTGCAATCATTTCATACATTATTTTAAACAGCTTGTATTGATCAATTTTATTACATCGTTTTTTATCAACCTTATTCTAAGTGGCAAAAGAAAGTGATCGCTATTCTGAGCATTATTTTTCTTGGAAACCGCTTATTGTATTCATAATGAAACCCATCTGAACTGCTAATCGTTTTTTTTAGAAATATTCTAAATATAAACCTCTATAATGTTAAAAAAATAAGTTTTTAATTCAAAAATAATATAGATATTTGATGTAGCTACTTTTAATAAATAAAATACTATGGAATTAACGTTTTTCAAAGATTTTGACTTTACAAATTTTTGGAGTGAATGCAGTTATTCATCAAAAGATTATATAGAAGATTTTCCTGGTGATGAAATAATCGCTGAAGTTGAAAATAAATTAGGATATCAGCTTCCGAAATCTTATATCGAATTGATGAGATTGCAAAATGGCGGATTGGTGAATAAATCATGTTTTGCCACTACAGAAAGTGTCTCTTGGGCAGAAGATCATGTAGCCATTACCGGAATTATGGCGATTGGAAAAGGAAAGAAATATTCGTTGTGTGGAGAATTGGGAAGTCAGTTTATGATTGATGAATGGGGATATCCTGCCGATGGTATTTATATCTGTGACTGTCCTTCAGCCGGACACGATATGATTTTACTTGATTATTCTGCATGTGGTAAAAACGGAGAACCGGAAGTGGTGCATGTAGATCAGGAAAATAATTTTAAGAAAACCTTTCTGGCAAAAGATTTTGAAACTTTTATCAGAGGATTACGACAGGAAGAAGAATTGGAAGTAGGATAAAACTACGACTTATATGAAAAATAAAACTTTTGCAGATAAGGTCATTGAGTTTAACAAAAATCTGCACTATTCAGGATCATTACCTGAAGATTTTCAGGTTTTAAACCCATATTTAGACAACCCTGAAACCATGATCGTGATGCAAAAGTTTTATCACAAATATTATAACGACTTCAATAGAAGGAAATTTATTATAGGAATTAATCCTAGCCGCCACGGAGCAGGAGTAACGGGAGTTCCTTTTACGGATACCAAGCGTCTGGAAAATGTTTGTGGGATTACAATGAAATCTGCATATACCCATGAAGTTTCTTCCGTTTTTATGTATGACATGATTGCTCAGTATGGAGGAGCAGAAGAGTTTTATAAAAATATCTATATCAATTCTCCATTTCCTCTGGCTATTGTAAGAAAATCAAAGAATGGCTGGCTGAATGCCAATTACTATGATGATAAGGTACTCTTTAATGATGTAAAAGATTTTATGATTGAGTCTTTAAAGAAACATATCAGCTTAGACCTTGATACAACAGAAGTTTTTGTTTTAGGAAAGAAAAATGCAGATTTTATTTCAAAATTAAATCAGGAAGCTCATCTTTTCAAAAAAATGACCGTTTTGGAGCACCCGCGATATATTCAGCAATATAAGTCAAAAGAAAAGCAACTTTA
The DNA here is from genome assembly GCF_022488405.1 of Chryseobacterium sp. Y16C. Taxonomy (NCBI): domain Bacteria; kingdom Pseudomonadati; phylum Bacteroidota; class Flavobacteriia; order Flavobacteriales; family Weeksellaceae; genus Chryseobacterium; species Chryseobacterium sp. Y16C. The sequence goes on along the minus strand of NZ_CP092711.1, from coordinate 2,625,703 downwards.
TATTGATAAATATATTTTAGCCCTGAATAATAGCTAATTTATCTAAATAGTTTTTAATATGCCCTGGAATCCCGAAGTTTATAATCAGTTTAAGGATGTACGCTATCTTCCTTTCTTTGATCTGATACGGTTTATTTCTCCTGATGGTTTGAAAAAAGCGATCGATATCGGTTGCGGAACCGGAGAACAGACTCACATCCTTTCAGAAAGATTCCCTGATGCAGAATTTTTAGGCATTGATTCCTCAGCAGAAATGTTGGCTCAATCAGAGGCGTATAAAAATAAGCGATTAAATTTTAAAAGGGAAGCAGTTGAAGAATTATACAATTCTACCGATACTTGGGATTTGATCTTCAGTAGCGCTGCCCTGCAATGGTCAGATAAACATGAGAAACTATTTCCAAAATTACTTTCCTTATTAAGTGAAAATGGCCAGTTTGCAATACAAATGCCACTTCAGGCAGAAAATATACTTAATCAGATTTTGTTTCAGCTAGCTTCGGAAGAACCATACAAAAGCCTCCTTCAAAACTGGAACAGGATTTCCCCCGTTTTAAGCCTGGATGAATATTCAAAAATGATATTTCAATATGGGGTAAAAGACCTGCAAATTTCTATTAAAGTTTATCCGATAATTGCTGAAAATGCGGAAAAGCTCTTTCAGTTTATCTCCGGTTCAGCATTGATTCCTTATTTAGAAAGGCTAGAGGGAAATGCCAAACAGCAATTCATTGAAGAATATAAAAAACGTATAGCAGAAAAATTTACAAAATTTCCGGCTATCTATGCATTCAAAAGAATATTGCTGTACGGCAGAAAATAAGAATTCCGAACATGCCCCGTTTTGGAGGCTAAAATTACTGCTTTAGTTTTCTTAAAAGCCCTTTATTTAGTATTTTTGTAAAAATCAATAGATACTAAAAATGAGTGATTTTGTAACATCAGAAATTAAAAATAATATTGCCGAAATTACATTCGGAACGGCAAAAAGTAATTCCCTTCCGGGAGCCATTCTTGAAAAATTAGCCCAAACTATTCTGGATGAAGGAGCTAAAGCAGAAGTGAAAGCTATCCTTGTAAAAAGTGAAGGGGAAAAAGCTTTTTGTGCAGGAGCGAGTTTTGATGAATTATTGGCTATTGAGGAACTGGAAGCTTCTACCAAATTTTTTGGCGGTTTTGCCAAAGTTTTGAATGCGATGAGAAATTGTGGTAAAATTGTCGTTGTAAGAGTTCAGGGAAAAACAACAGGAGGAGGAGTAGGTCTGGCTTGTGGTGCGGATTATTGTTTTGCAACAAAAGATTCTGCACTGGCTTTAACGGAAATTAATTTAGGTATTGGCCCTTTTGTTATCGGTCCTTACGTAGAGAGAAAAATAGGAAAATCACAATTCTCTGCTATGGCTATTGATGCAGATTTTAGATCAGCACAATGGGCAGAACAGCATAATATTTACCATTCTGTTTCTGAAACAATAGAGGAAATGGATGCCAAGCTTGATAAATTTTTAAATACACTTTCTTCAAGAAGCGAAGAGGCTTTAGCTTTAATTAAGAAAGTTTCTTGGGAAGGTACAGACCATTTCAATGAATTGATGCCTGCAAGAATTCATATGAGTGCAAGCCTTATCTTGGAAGATTCTGCTAAGAGAAATATCGAAGCAATCAAGGAAAGATTGAGAGCGAAATAAACTATTCATAATATATTGAATGAAACCATTGAAATTTTTCAATGGTTTTTATTTTTCATTTATCTTTCATTGTTTTTTTTTGGTTCGTTGCTATTGAACTATTAATAAATTTAATATTTAAATAAAAATATATTATGTAATCCATTGCATTAATATTAATATGTTAAAGTTTTAACTAATATTTGCATATGTTAATGTTTATTAACATATTTGCTGCTGTATTATTAAATTTTGTTAATATGAAGTTAAGATTGTCATTAATAACTACTGCTGTTCTGTTCTTTGCAGGCGGCCAGATGGTTGAAGCGCAGAGGACTAAAAAGGATACTACAACTACTGAAAAGCAAATTGATGAAGTTGTAATTGTTGCTTATGGTTCTCAAAAAAAAGAAACATTAGTAGGTTCTAATACAGAAATTAAAGCCAAGCAATTTGCAGATCGTCCGATTTCCAATATCGGACAGGCAATAGACGGAGCGAGTCCGGGAGTAAAAGTTTCTACGGGAACCGGGCAGCCAGGAAGCGCTCCCAGTATTCAGGTAAGAGGGATCGGTTCGTATGGAATTTCAACATCTCCTCTATATGTGGTAGATGGTGTTATTTATACCGGATCTTTATCTGCAATTAATCCCAATGATATTGCTTCTTTTAACATTCTTAAGGATGCGGCCTCTACATCATTATACGGTTCGGCTGCTGCGAATGGGGTTGTTCTAATTACAACTAAATCCGGTAGGAAAGGAACAGATGTTCTGAACTTTAATATGAGTACAGGATATGTCGGGAGGTCTATTCCGGAATATGACCGAGTAGATGTATATCAATATTATCCGTTGATCTGGGAAGCTATAAGAAATGGAAGATTTACCACTAATCCGGGAGCAGGTCTTGCTGCTGCAAATAATTATGCTTCTATAGTTTTGATTTCTGGAAACAGTACGTTTGGCTCTGGGGTTTTAAAGACAAACGTTTTTAATGTGCCTGATCAGCAATTAGTTATTGATGGTGTTTTAAATCCGAATGCTCAATTGAAGTATACAGATCTTGACTGGCAAGGTCCATTAATGAAAACGGGTTTCAGACAAAACTATGAGCTAAACTATAGTGGGGGAACTAATAAAACCACTTATTTTTCTTCAGTAAGTTATACTAATGAGACAGGTTATCTGATAAAATCTGATTTTGAACGATTCACTGCGAGATTGAAAGTAGATTCTCAAATCAAAAGCTGGCTTAAGTTAGGAACAAGTATCAGTGGAGTTTCATCTAATGGTAACAACTCTATTGATGGTGCGGATAACAATACTGCTTATATTAATCCATACAACTGGACAAGAACAATGGGACCAATATACAGCCCATATGCACATGATCCTAATACATTTGCGACATTATATGATGCGGCTGGAAATATAGTGTATGATGCTGGAGGGGCAAGAGGTGCTGATGCAGCGGCTGGAAGAAACATAATCCAAGAAACTCTTTTAAATAAGGATATTTCTAAAAATTATTATATTATTTCCAGATCTTATGCAGAGTTTAAGGTTGATCCGTATTTAACATTATCTACTAATGTTGGATATGATATAAGAAACAACAGAAGAAGCAGATATGTCAATAAGCTTATTGGAGATGCAGCTCCTGCCGGTGCAGCTGAAAAAACAACATTTACAGAGCAGACACTTACCTGGAACCAGTTGCTAAACTATAAGCGTAAATTTGACGTTCATAATTTTGAATTCTTATTAGGGCACGAAAATTACAAATATATTTATGAGTACTTTAATGCTTACAAACAAGGGCAAACAGTAGATGATAATGATGAACTGATCAATTTCGTAACACCTACTACCGTAACTTCGCAAACGGACAATTATAAAAAAGAGAGTGTTTTTTCAAGATTGAACTATGATTATAAATCTAAATATTTATTATCCGGTTCCATCAGATGGGATGCTTCTTCAAGATTTGCTAAAGATGTAAGATGGAATTCATTCTGGTCAGTAGGAGCAGGATGGAGAATTAAAGGTGAAGACTTTTTAAAGGATTCAAGATTGATAAGCGATCTTAAGCTAAGAGGTTCTTATGGAGAGGTTGGAAATGACGGGACAAATAGTTACTATATGTATAAGAGTACCTATAGCTTAGGATACAACAACGCGCAGGAGCCGGGAATTTTATTTGGTTTCTTAGCAGATCCTTCTATTACTTGGGAATCTAATAAGCAAACTGACGTTGGATTGGATTTCGGTTTCTTAAACAACAGAATTACGGGTTCAGTGGATTATTATAACAGAATTACAGATGACCTTATCTTCCCTGTTCCTGTTCCTGTATCTAGTGGTGTACCTGGAAACAGCATCAGTAAAAATGTTGGAACCATGTATAACAGAGGTTTCGAATTTGCACTTAGTGCAGATGTAGTTAAAAACGAAAACTTTACATGGAGTATCAATGCAAATGCATCGACTCTTAAAAATCAGGTCACAGAATTATCACAAGGAATTACTGAGATCATTAATGGAACTAAAAAAGTTTCTGTGGGACATTCAGTGTATGATTATTGGTTGAGACAATGGTATGGAGTTGATCCTGCTGATGGTTCACCATTATTCTTAGTTGCTGATGCTTATGCTGGTACTACAGCTTCTGATATCAGAACGGTAAACGGAACACAGGTAACAACGAACTTTAATAAAGCTAAATATGACTACTCAGGATCGGCTATTCCTGATCTGTTTGGTAGCTTCGGAACATCGATTTCTTATAAGCAATGGTCATTATCCACTATGTTTACTTATCAGTTAGGTGGAATGACATATGATTCCAATTACCAATCTTTGATGTCAAGTTACTCTCAGGGAGGCGCTTTAAGTACTGATATTTTGAACAGATGGACAACACCTGGACAAATTACGGATGTACCAGCGTTAAACTCTTCAACATATACGAGTTCAAATGCTGCATCCAGTAGATGGTTGGTGAAATCGGACTTTATTACTTTCAGACAGGCTACTTTGGCATATAGCTTCAGCCCGGAAAGTATTTCACAGTATGGTTTAACATCTTTTAGATTATTATTATCTGGAGAAAATATCTGGAGTAAAACGGCAAGAAAAGGGTTGGAACCTGCACAAACTTTCAATGGGACAACTTCAAACAGATACACTCCGGCGAGAATTGTTACAATAGGATTTAGCTTATCATTCTAAAATTAAGAGATTATGAAAAATATTATAAAAAGACAATATAAAAGAATTGTAATATTATCTTCTGCATTATTGGTACTTTCTTTAAGTTCATCTTGTAGTAGTGATTATCTGGAAACAGATCCGACAACGGCAGTTTCTGAGGAATCTGCTTATTCAAGTGCTTCCAACCTTATGGCTATTATTAATGGTATGCATAGAGATATGTATTACAGACAAAACAACAGCCAGGGACAAAACGGACAAGGAGGAATCATGATTATGATGGATGCATTAGGAGAAGATTTGGTTTTCCCTTCCACCGGTAACGGCTGGTATGTTTCAACGGTGAGATGGCAGGATCAGGTAAATGAAAACGGATCCAATGATTTTTATCCTTTCCAGTTTTACTATGCCTTGATCAGAAATGCTAATCTAGTTATTGCAAATGGCCCAACAGTGCCCACTGCAAACGCGACAGATGTTGCTACTGTAAAACAGGCTATTGGTGAAGCATATGCATTTAGAGCATTCAGTTACTATATGTTGGTTCAACTCTACGGAAAAAGATATATTCCTAATACGACGAACACTCAGCTTGGTGTTCCTATCAGATTGGTAGCGAATGAAGTTCCGTTGGCAAGAAATACAGTTGAAGAAGTTTATACTCAGATCAATAATGATATTACTGAAGCATTATCAAGATTGAGTACCTCAAGACTAACAAAATCACACTTTAATGACAGAGTTGTTTTAGGTTTAAGAGCTAGGGTTGCTTTAACTCAAGGAAATTATGCTTTGGCTGCATCTTCTGCTAAATCGGCAAGAGAAGCGATAACAGGTGGTTTTGCAGGATTCCCATTAATGAATAATGCAACATATACTGCAGGATTTAATAACCTGGAAGGTAATGGTGAATGGATGTGGGGGGCTGCCATTATTGCAGACCAAACTGATTATTTTGGAAATTTTGGAGCATATATGTCTAGAAATTATAATTCAACCAATATCAGACAGGCACCTAAGGCAATGAACAGCAAACTTTTTGCTATGTTCCCGAGTACGGACGTAAGAACAAAAGTGGTTGATCCTACTGGCCAGCATACTGCACTTGCTTTACCATCAACATATTCAAAGTTTCCATATACAAGTCAGAAATTCTTATCTGTAAGCACTTCGGACAGTAGAGTGGATGTTCCATATATGAGAGCTGCAGAAATGTATCTTATCGAAGCTGAAGCTAAAGCAAGACTAGGTGATGAAGCTGGATCAAAAGTAGTGTTTAATGCACTTGCTACTAATAGAAATCCTTCTTATACAGGTGCGACAACTACAGGAGCTGCTTATATCACGGAAATTCTGAACAGCAGAAGAATAGAGCTTTGGGGAGAAGGATTCAGATTCTTAGATCTTAAGAGATTAAATCAGGGATTAGACAGAACGGGAGCCAACCATTCTTCAGTTGTTGTTAATAATGTATTGACTGTTGCCAATACAGATAATAGATGGGAATATTTAATTCCTAGAGCAGAGATCAATGCTAATCCACTTATTGTACAAAACCCATTATAATTCTTATTCAAATTTTAATATTTTTTAAACCTTGCCTGAATAGGCAAGGTTTTTTGTATTCTTTAAACCCTGTTGAGGAAACGTTTGAAAGTTCTTTATCAAGGCTTATAATTGTAATCTGCTCCAATCAAGAGTAAGGATTTCAGTCATTTCCACGGATAATGTACTTTGTATGACTTCTTCTTCTGAGTCTTTAGGCCTTAATAAAAACATATAAAAATTTTAAAAAAATATTTTGAAGTTTGAAATTTAATTTTAACTTTGTGGTTCAAAGTTCTTTATATGGAATCAAAAAACTATCAGGAAGACTTATCTCATATCCGTTCCATGATGGAACGTTCTTCAAGATTTATTTCTTTGAGCGGACTGTCTGGAGTATTTGCCGGATTGGCAGCTATTTTAGGTGCTATATATGTATACTTTGCTTTTCAACGGGAAGGAATTGATTATTTTGCCGGACAACGAAATGTTTTTAGAGCAGGTTTGGTCAATGAGTTAATGATTACAGGCATTATTATTCTTGCCGTAGCTCTTTTAAGCGGATATATTTTTACTGCGAATAAAAGCCGCAAAAAAGGGTTGAAAATTTGGGATGCGACTACTAAGAGACTTTTAATTACCTTTGCGGTCCCTTTAGTTTCTGGTGGAATTTTCTGTTTGGGACTTTTATATCATCATCTTTTTGTATTCATCGCTCCTGCAACGTTGATTTTTTATGGATTAGCATTGGTGAGCGCAGAACGATATACATTAACTGATGTTAAGTATTTGGGATATTGCCAGATTGTATTAGGGTTGTTTTCTCTTTTCTTTCTTGGATGGGGATTGGTGACTTGGACAATAGGTTTTGGGGTGCTTCATGTGGTGTATGGACTGATTATGCATATGAAGTATAAATAATGGATATTGCTATTATAATCATTGTTTTAGTTTTAACTATAATTATTTACGTAATAGTTAGTAATTATTTCAAGACGAAAATTAAGAGCAATAAATATAGGATATTAGTAAGTATTATCATTTCGTCTTTTCTAGGAATAATATTGTATGTTATATCTGTAACGGTTACAATCTATTTTTTATTTAGAGAAAAATCTAGAGAATTTGAGCGGAAAAATTGGGTTCTTTCGGGTGAAGATATGGAAAAAAGGCTAAGCCGATATGAAATGATAGATGATTTAATTGATGAAAGACTACTAGATGGAAAAGATAGCTTACAAGTAAAAGAAATTATAGGTAATCCGGATGTCAGAAATAAGGAAAATAATAGTTGGGAATATGATTCCGGAACAGGAGGTGGTTTGGGGTTCGTTGACCACTATTTGGAAGTATATTTTAAAAATGGAAAAGTATATAAGGTTATTCATAAACGTATACAAGATTAATTAAAATGATCAAAATAAATCAACTCAACAAAGAATTTGAAAGTCGCGTGAGATTAGGCATTATGTCTATTCTTATGGTAAACGATTGGGTTGATTTCTCAGAAATGAAAAACCTTTTGGATGTTACGGATGGTAATCTGGCAAGCCATAGTGCTGCTTTGGAAAAATCGAATTATATAGAAGTAAAAAAAGAATTTGTAGGTAAAAAGCCTAAAACCTCTTATAGAGTAACACAAGCCGGAAGATTGGCATTTACCGAACATTTAAATGCGCTTGAAAAACTATTGGGCAAATAAGTTCAAATTTTTTTAAATATAAACTTTGTAATTCAAAGTACTTTATAATAATTTAAATATTACATTATGAAAACATTAAAACAAACAAACATTCTGATTTTCGCTCTTCCTGCATTGTTGTTGGCAGTGGCGTTTTTCTGCAATCTTTTTGTAGAAGGATTTAATTGGTCTTTACCGGATTTTGTGATTGCCGGAATCCTGCTTTTTGGGACCACTTTCGTTATCAGTTTAGTGGTTAATTCCAAAAACTCTTTATTCTCCAAATTAATCATTTGTGGAATTGTTTTATTGGTTCTTCTTTTAATTTGGATAGAACTGGCAGTAGGAATTTTCGGAAGCCCGTTTGCCGGAAGTTAAAACGGAAATGATGACCAGAAAAGATTTTCTGAAAAAGCTTTTAAAACTTTCAGCGATTGCAGCATTTCCGGCATTATATTCCTGGCAGATAGAACCGTTTTGGGTGGAATTTGTACAGAGAAAGCTTCCGATAAAGAATTTGCCAAAAGAACTGGAGGGGAAAATTTTGATGCAGATTTCGGACCTGCATGTTGGTGACCGGTTTGATTATCATTTCCTGATAGAATCGTTTCAAAAAGCGAAACAGTTTGCCCCTGATTTCGTGGTTTACACTGGGGATTATGTCAATTATGGAAATGCCGAAGATCATGAAAAGCTAAAAAAAGTGATGGGAAATGCCGTGATGGGTAAGTTGGGAACTTTTGGAATTTTAGGAAATCATGATTATGGTAAGAATTGGAAAGATTTGGGTTCTTCAGAGATTACCTGTCAGATTTTGGAAAGCCAGGGAATTGTCATGTTGAAAAAAACACAGGAAGAATCTCACGGATTAAATTTTATTGGTTTCGACGATCTGTGGTCTCCCAATTTTGATCCGATGAGTGTAATGAAAGATTACGATGCTTCAAAAGCAAATCTTGTGCTTTGCCACAATCCTGATGTCTGTGACAAGGATGTGTGGAATGGATATCAAGGCTGGATCCTAAGCGGTCACACTCATGGAGGACAGTGCCGGATTCCCGGAGTGATAACACCAGTTCTTCCCGTGGAAAACAGAAAATATGTTTCTGGTGAGATTGATCTTGAAGACGGAAGAATGTTGTACATCAACCGCGCATTGGGACATTCTTTTCAGGTAAGGTTTATGGTTCGTCCGGAAATAACGGTATTTAAACTTCAACGAGATGAGATCTAAATTCAATAAAATAGCATTTAATTATTTTTCAGGAAGTTGGATGATTGGAATTTTAATTATGGTATTCATGATTTTTAAAATTCAGGACGATTTATTATTTACTCTGATATTTCTATCCGCAATCAGTTTGGTCATCAATATTTTTTCAATTCTCCTGCTTCTTGCTCTGTGTCCTGTGTTTCCGGAGAATAAAAATGAATTCAAAAATTCAGCAATTTTATTACTTTTCAATTTTCCGATTCTATTCTTTACGTGCCTTATTCTATCAATATTTTAAAATAAAACTATGAAAAAATTACGCGTTAAATTTTTACTTTTCGTTTACAATAAAACACAAAAACTCTATAGAACTTACTTTAAAAAGAAAAAAAGGCAATGGCAGTTTAATGAAAAACAATTGCTGGAGTTCCATAAAGATTCTTTAGGAAGAAAGCTGGGCGAATTTTATCAGAAACACGGCTTTTCAATGATTCCCAAAATGGAAAATCACGATGTTCATCATTTGATCACAGGAATAGGAACTCAGTTTGAAGAGGAAATCGCCATGCAATATCTTCTTTTGGGAAACGGAAAACTCAATGCACATCTTTTGGCTGCCATTGTTTTGGGAACGTTTATCCTTCCGGAATATTTTAGAATTTATATCAAGGCATACAGGAAAGGACAAAATATGAGGAAATTTCATCATCTGAATTTTGAAGAACTGTTGTGGCAAAATTTTGAGAACCTCAGTGATTTTCTCAGACAGAAAGAAAATCCGGTGCTTTATTAATCTAAATTTTATGAAAACTCACCTTATGAAAACGTATCATCTTATCCTTTTTACAACTGTACTCTTTGTAGTGTTTTTTTATGGCGAAACACCTGGAGTTAATCTTGGGATTCTGGGAATAGTCTATGCAGTGCTTGCCTTGTTCGCAACTCCGGAAAAAAATAAAACCCAAACGTTTTATATTTTATTTGTCACTTCTATTTTATCCAGTATAGCCTTTGCCTGGTATCGGGATTTTCCGTCACTATTAGCAGTTGTGGCATCGCTTTTATTGTTAGGATTGAAATCAAAAACAAGAAAACTGAAAACCCTTTTTATTGTTCTGGTTTTTGTGACGAATTTCTTTACTTTTTTCTGTCGTTTTTTCAGCTTTGAAAAATGGCTTCCGAAATTCAATACTTCGAGTATGCTTCAGAAAACGATAGCCATTATTCTTGTTCCTGCCATTTTTATCATCGTATTCTTCTGCATTTATACCTATGGAAGTGATCATTTTGCCACTTTGTTTGACAATATTGAATTTGATTTCAACTTTCTTGATTTTTTCGGACTCGTCGTTCTGGGGTTCTTTATTGCGTTCAATTTCTGGAATTTTTCGGTAGACAGATTTATCTATAAACAAAATCATTATTTAAATAATACATTTTCGGTTCAGGAAAAGCCTCAGAAGCCTTCTTTTAGCTTCATGACCTTTGATCTTGAAAGAACAAGCGGGATAATAACTTTCTTGGTATTAAATATAATGCTCGTGTTCTTTATTTTCACTTATAACTATGAGCAGTTTTACGAAGTTCCAAAGACTCCTTCCCAGCTTTCAGATGAAACACATGAAAGAGTAGTTTCAGTTATTTTTAGCATTATTATGGCGATTGCGGTGATTATGTTCTATTTTAAAGGAGCTTTTAATTTTGATAAAAATGCAGGAATACTAAAGATGCTTGCTAAAATATGGATCGTTCTGAATGCGGTTTTAATATTTTCTGCGATGGCTAAAAATACAGAATATGTTCAGCAACTGGGATTAACTTATAAAAGACTGGGAGTTTACGCATTTTTAATATTGAGTATTATTGGATTGGTAGTAACTTTTATGAAAATTCGGAAGCAAAAAACCAATGCTTTTCTGTTTAATCAGATGCTGTGGTATTTCTATGGAATGATTTTGGTTTGCAGTTATTTCAACTGGGGCGGAATGGCAACACAATATAATATAAGGAATCATAAAGGAAATTTTGAATTCCTGCATTCCCTGAATTATAATGATGAAATGTTGGAAAGGGCTTTTCCGAAGGAAATGAAAACAAAAATTAATGATGACAGAACGGAAAGTGATAAAGCCACATTCCTTTCCAAGATTTTATATTACGAATCCATTAAAAAATAACATATGAAAAAGCTGCTATTCATCATTCCGATTATTTTATTCTCTTGTAAAAAAGAAGTGAAAAGTACAGAAATAAAAATGTCTGATTCAGTAAGTGTAAAAGAAAAATCTGAAAACAAAGCAGATTCAGTTATAAAGAAAGAAGATGCCAAAAGCGCGGACACAATTGCTGAGGTAAGCAGTCCGGTTACTGCTGAAGAAAAAAATGGCAGGGTCATCATAAAAACTGTTGAAGGAAATCATTTTCCGATACTGATACAGGAAGAATTTACCAAAGATCAGGATAAACTGATCCTTAAAATTTCAGGCTATTCAAAACCTCAGTTAAATGCAAAGATTCTTACCAAGCAAAACGATTTCAATATAAGGTTTAATCAAATTAAGCTTCCGGATGGAAAGATGGATGGACCTTTTGGAAGAGAAATCACATATGATATTCCCGAAAAAGGAGAAGTTTGGTTGATTATAGGAAAAAACAATATGGCAGATGGTCAGGTTACCGGTACATTTTCTGTGAAGGTAGAGTAGATTTGGTATAATTTATGTAAATGAAACTGTAAAATAAATATTATGAAAAATATATTTTCAACAGCTATAATAGCTTCTGTGGCTTTGGTAAGCTGCGGAACGGTACAGTCTCTTGTTCAGAATACATTTCCTTATACGGCCAATGTATTAATTTCTACCGGAGTGCCTGCCAATAAAGAGGTGTCTTCTACTGCAACAGCTTCCAATGTTCAGACCTGGTTTGGGGGAAATAATAATGCTAAAATAAAAGACGTAAGGATATCTGATGCAAAAGTTTCAGTGGTAAGTCCTTCCGGAGGTAATCTTAGTGACTTTAAATCAGTAAAAGTTTATGTCTCTTCGAGCGGAACCGGGGAAAGATTAGTTGCCTCAAGATCTGATATCTCTACGAGTTCGTCAAGTATTAATCTAGACTTAAATGATACAGGATATTTGGATGAGGTGGTAAAAAGCACAGGTCTTACAGTAAGAACAGTTTATGAACTGAAAAATCAGACAAGTTCTGACATGAATATAAAAATAGCACTTAATTTCAGCAGTGTACCTGCAAATTAATTTAAAAAAAATGGCCTTTCAAATAAATTGAGAGGCCGTTTTATAATAAAAGATCTTATTTAAAATCTACTAGTTCGATATCGAAAATAAGGGTTGCTCCCGGAGGAATAACTCCGCCAGCTCCATTGTCTCCATATGCTAAATCTGAAGGAATATAAAATCTGTATTTTGCTCCTTTCGTCATTAACTGGATTCCTTCCGTCCAGCCTTTGATTACACCGGAAAGATTCAAATCCATCGGATTTCCGCCGTGATTATCTGTGCTGTCAAAAACAGTTCCATCCATCAGTTTCCCTGTGTATTTTACATTGGCAGTACTTGAAGCGTTAGGCTTAGCTTTTCCGTCACCAGGTTGCAGAACTTCATATTGTAAGCCGCTTGCGGTGGTTGTTATTTTTTTATTCAGCTTGTTTTTAGCTAAAAATTCAGCTCCTTTCTTCTTGTTTTCTTCAGCTTTTACTTTTGCTTCTGCCTGCTTCTTTTCGTTTTGCTTCTGCATAAACCCTTGTAAAAAAGTCCCCATCTCCTCTTTTGGGAATAAACTTGCTTTACCTGAAAATTCATCTTTTAAAGCCTGAGCCATAAGATCAGGATCTACAGCAAATCCTTGTCTTTTCATGTTTTGAGCAATATCAAGACCAATATAATAAGAGGCTTTCTGTTCATCCGTATAGGACTTTTGAGCGAAAGAAGTAGTAAATCCGGCAACAATTGCCAAAGTAGCTAATGTTTTTTTCATTGTTTGAGATAAATTATATTCTGTTGTAAAATTAAGCTTTCGTGATGGAATCCATTACAATTGTTACAGGACCATCGTTGATTAATGAGACTTTCATGTCTGCTCCGAAAATTCCGCTTTCCGTTTTGAGCCCGGAGTTTGAAATCTGTTCTTTAAAATAATCAAAAAGAGGAATGGCTTTATCAGGTTTTGCTGCTTTAATGAAAGAAGGGCGGTTTCCTTTTTTGTAATCAGAAATCAGGGTGAACTGGCTTATACATAAAATTTCACCTTTAATATCCTGGACAGAAAGATTGAGCTTCTCATCTTCATCGCCGAAAATTCTAAGATTTAAAATCTTCTGAACGAGCCAGTCTGCATCTGTTTTTTCATCATTTTCATCAATTCCTACCAAAAGCATTAATCCCTTTCCGATTTCACCAACAATTATTCCGTCTACTTTTACACTGGATTCGGATACCCTCTGTATAACCACTTTCATATTAATAATAAATATTTAAAATATTCGATGAAGCATCATAATTATAAGTATACGTTTTGGGAGGTAATCCTGTAGCAGCTCCGTCTGTGGGTGAACCTGTTAATAGTACCCATTTGGTGTTATCCTTTGGACATAAAATATAGATGTCATCTTTTACCTCAAGAGTAGTATTGGTATCCGGACAAAGATGAGGTGCATTTCGGTCATATATTTTGAAAGAAGAACCGTTTCTTACAGCAATTAATCCTCTGGTTCCGGACTGTTGTTCGTTGATGTAAATCCATCCTCCGGTGTTATTAAGATCATAGTATGCTGGAAGATTCAGGTTTAATGTGACATTAATCGGGCTGCTTGGAAAACAGTTTACTGTATCCTGTGTTCTTCCGCAGGAGTTTAAGGTTAAAATACTGAAAATCAGAGTTGTTAAAATAAATGGGATTGAAAAACTTTTTTTCATTTCAATTTAAATTTTTATATATTTGTAAAAATTAAACGATTATTACACGAAAACATTGTCCGGCAAATGTCGGATTATTTTTTTATACTAAAACTAAATTTCGAAAATTATGGCAAGCTATGTTACAAAGGAGGGATTAGACAAAATGAAAGCTGAGCTAGAACAGTTGGAAACTGTTGAAAGACCTAAAATTACCCAGCAGATTGCAGAAGCTAGGGACAAAGGGGATTTGTCTGAAAATGCTGAATATGATGCCGCTAAAGAAGCGCAGGGGATGCTTGAAATGAGGATTTCTAAATTAAAAGACGTTATTTCTAGTTCAAAAATTATAGATGAAAGCCAATTAGATACTTCTAAAGTTTCAATTTTGACAACGGTGAAGCTTAAAAATAACGGTACAAAACAGGAGCAGGTGTTTACTTTGGTTCCGGATAACGAAAGTGACCTGAAGTCTGGTAAAATTTCTGTAAATACACCTATTGCTAAAGGTTTATTAGGAAAAGTAGTTGGAGAAACTGCTGAAATTACTTTGCCAAACGGAAACAAACTGTCTTTCGAAGTATTGGAAATCACTCTGTAGAAAACAAAATCTTAGAAATTATGAGCACAATATTCACTAAAATAATTAACGGAGAAATACCGGCTTATAAAGTTGCTGAAGATGAAAACTTTGTTGCATTTTTAGATGCAATGCCTTTGGTAAAAGGACATACGTTGGTAGTTCCTAAAAAAGAAGTCGATCTGATTTTTGATCTGGATAGCGAAGAATATAAAAATCTTTGGGGATTTGCTCAGGAAGTAGCTAAGAAAGTAAAAAATGCGGTTCCTTGTATAAGAGTGGGAGTTGCGGTGGTAGGACTGGAGGTTCCTCATGCTCATATTCATTTGATTCCATTAAATAAAATGGAAGATATGAACTTCAGAAATGAAAGACTGAAATTATCTGTAGAAGAATATACAGAAATTCAACATTCAATTATTAATTCTTAACCTATAAATGAGATCGTAAAAAAGTAATTTTTTACGATTTTCTTTAATAATATACATTTATATAAAATGAACTCAAATCAATGTTCATTCTGCGGAAGAAAAAGAAACGAAGTACAGATGCTGATTTCCGGGCAGAATGGTTTTATTTGTGAAAACTGTATCGAACAGGCGCATTCAATTGTAAAAGACAGTGCTTCAAAGACAGGATACTCGCCTGCAGAAAATATCGATGAATTAAAAAAGCCTAAAGAAATTAAAAGTTTTTTAGATCAGTATGTAATCGGACAGGATCAGGCCAAAAAACAACTTTCCATAGCAGTGTATAACCATTATAAAAGGTTGCTTCATGCTAAAGATGAAAATAGAGAGGTTGAGCTTGAGAAGTCCAATATCATTATGATAGGGGAGACAGGAACCGGGAAAACATTATTGGCAAAAACCATCGCCCGAGAGCTGAATGTTCCGTTTTGTATTGTAGATGCAACCATCCTTACTGAAGCTGGATATGTAGGAGAAGATGTAGAAAGTATTCTCTCAAGGCTTTTAATGGTGGCGGATTATGATGTGGAAAAAGCAGAAAAGGGAATTGTGTTTATTGATGAGATAGATAAAATTGCGAGAAAATCGGATAACCCGAGTATCACAAGAGACGTTTCCGGAGAAGGAGTGCAGCAGGGTTTACTTAAACTCCTGGAAGGGAGTATTGTAAATGTTCCGCCACAGGGAGGAAGAAAACATCCTGATCAGAAATACATCCAGGTAAATACTCAGAATATTCTATTTATTGCAGGAGGAGCTTTTGATGGTATTAAAGAGATTATCGAAAGAAGAATGAACAAGCAGGCCATTGGCTTCAGCTCAGAAAAAATAAATAAAGTAGATGAAAATGAATATGTATTAAGAAATATCAATGCAATAGATTTAAGGTCTTTTGGTTTGATTCCTGAGCTTTTGGGAAGATTTCCTATCATTACTTACCTGGAAAAACTTACCAAAGAAACAATGGTGAGAATTATGAAAGAACCTAAGAACTCTATTGTAAACCAGTTTGTTGAACTATTTAAAATGGATGGTATTAAACTTACTTTTACCGATGAAGCTGTAGAAAAAATTGTGGAAGAAACAATGGAAAAAGGATTGGGAGCAAGAGGTTTAAGAGGAACTACTGAAAAAGTGCTTGAAGACTATATGTTTGAAATAGGCGAGCAAAAGGAAATCACATTAACTGCTGATAATATTTTGGTAACTAAATGATTTTTATAGTTTTTTGTTAAAAAAAATTATATATTTGCATAGAGTATTTTATTATATTAACACATAAAAATAATATACAATGAAAAAAAATTTATTAACTATAGCACTTTTGGCTACGATGTGTTCTGTTCAGGCGCAGCTACTACATGTCGATAATTCAGCCAATGTTTATGTAAGTCAAGGTACCTTGGTCTATAGTGGAGGCGGAGTACAAACAAAAGGTACTGGAACCGTTGAAAACCACGGAAATTTTATGATTCAAGGAGCAGCAACAGATGTTTTCAGAAATTTAGATGCATCAGGTACTGAAATTGTTACAGGAAATACAGGTGGCTCTTTTGTTAATAAACTTAATCAGGCAGGTAACTTTGCATTACGTAATACTGCCCCTTTAGGAGATCAAACCGTTCCACTCTCAACTCTGAACTATACTTACGGTCAGCTTTATATTTCCGGAATTCCTCAAAGCAACATCACAGGTGTTGTGAATCAGGAGTTTACTTCTGTGAATCATGGTGCGTATCAGCAAATCGGGCTTCCTTTTTGGGGGAAAGATTTCTCTACGCTGTCAGAATTAGGAAAAACATTTAATACAACAAGATGGAGCCAAAATGAGGCGCTTGTTTGGAATAATGCTTTAACAGTATTTGATAATTTACCTTCAACAACACTAGGAACCACTGCCCGTCCGGCTTATTCATATTATATCTTAGGTGGAGGTGGTACAGGTTCAGCATGGGCTAATAACGGTCTGGCTACTACTAGAACAGTAATCGGGAAGCCGGTATCTGACCTAGATAACTTCCAGGTAACTTTATCAGGAGCCGGTTCTACAGTAAATTATGGGGCAGGGGGAAGTGCTATCAATGCTTATAATGAAAAGTACAATACTTATCTGGGTGATTACTTTGCCTATTCAAGAAATAATGTATGGGATGGTTCAGATTTCGGAAAAAATCTTTATTTCTTCGGTAATCCATATCTGACTAACTTAGACTTGAACAACCTTATAACTCCGGGAGATCCCGATTTTATAAGTAATTTATACGGAATAAGATTTGAGCCTACAGCCGGAGGAACAACCTACGTAGCAGGTTCCGGAGGTAGTGCAATCAGCTTTAAATTTGTTACTAGATCGGGTAATATTTGGGTGGGTGATACGGAATATTTAAATGTAAGACCTTTTGGTTCTTTCGTCATTAAATTGAACGATAATACGGCTAGTCCGGCTCCAACTTTAAATTTTGCAAACCTGAGAAGATTTAACTATCATTCCAGAGCAGCAGGAACAACTTATTCACCTACTGCAAATAAAAATGGAACAAATAATACTACAGGAAGTGTTAAACAGTTAGCGGTAGTAGGGTTGGATTCTAATGGAAAAGAGCTGGCGAGAACTTATTATGTAGTTTCTCCTTCCTCTATTAACGGACACTCTGTTAATGCAACTTCTCAAGTTGGTAATAGTAATACCTACGATTTAGGTACTTATGAAGAAGATGCTGTAAATGGAGGATACGATCCAAACTATCAGAACAGTTACTGGCTATACATTAACGAAGCCAATGATAGTTTCGTAGGGAAAAATATTAAGATGGTAAGATATACTTCTAATATATCTTCATTTCAATTTTTTATAAAAGAAAATGGAAGTGCACTTCCTAATGGCGTGCATGATCTATCTACTGGTATTGGTTTCTATTTTAAAGGACCAAATGGAGTTTTACAATCAATTAGTCAAGGTCAGACTATAGCTGCAACAGGTAATGCAGAGCAGGAATATGACTTATATTACGGTCTGCCTTCTTCTGTACTAGGCTCTTCTGAAGTAGCAAATGCTCCTTCAAGAACTGTTGTTGCATATAGCCCTGCAATTGATGATTATATTGTGAAATTTGATCCTAAATGGAAAAAAGCTGCAATTCAAGTATTTGACATGAGTGGGAAATTAGTGGTTTCTGAAAAAAATGTTGATGCTGCATCTGATTTTACAATTAGATTACAGAAAAAGTTAAAAACTGTTTATGTAGTTAAAATTGTTTCAGATAAAGGGGAAACAGTACAAACTAAAATTGAAAGATAACTATAATTAACCTTCTTAAATTTGCAAAATGAAAAAAAGTATATTACGTTTCCTAAGTTTTACATATTTGTTATTTAGTGGATTATTGTTCGCTGAAAATGAAGTTCCCACTCCCCCTACAGCCAGACCTGGAGGAACTGGAGGTGACACTGGAACACCGGGAGCCCAGGCATCTCCAATCGATATGTATGTTTATGTGTTAGCGATAGTTGCAATTCTGACAATTGTTTACTTTGCTAAAAAATATAAAAGCCAAAAAATATAAAAATTTTATTAAAATAATAGTAAACTCTCTGATTAGTCAGGGAGTTTTTTTATTTTTACGTCATGAAAAAGATACTTTTATTGTCTGGGATGATGACCGCATTATCCATCCATGCTCAGTTTTCAGTGACTATTCAAGCACCGGAAGGATTCAAAGAACAGGATGCTATTTTATACACGCTTAACGGATCTAAGGACATTATTGTTACAAAAGAGCAGAAAAAAAATAATGTATGGACATTTAAGTATCCAAAAGCCTATTCTGGGATGATGAAGGCTTATTTTCCTAATACTAATAATACAGTCACTTTTATTTCTGAGAATAAAGATGTGAACATTAAACTTGAAGCAGAGGGCGCCAAAGTCAAGGATATCATTTATCTTGATGATGCTAATGCTTTAATGAGTAGTATCCAGGAATTATCTCAGAAAAAAGAAGTTATATTGCCTGCTTTATCTCAAATCAAAGAATATTATAAAGATAATACTGATTTTGGAAAAGCGTTAAAAACAGAGATAGGAAGACTTTCGGGAAATGATATTGAGAATGTGTCAAAATTTCCTTTTGTAAGCTATTATAATACAAATTATAACAAATACTTATCTGCTCAAAATACTAAAAAAGTTTCCCAGGATGATATTATTAATTTTATAGATAAATCGAATGATATGCTTGAAACTTCCTCTCTGCTGAGACCATTATTGGTGGCTTATTTAAATAACGGAGGGAATACGAACGTTACAGCATCCGTAGATAAATTATTAGACAGATTGAAGGTAGAAACACCTCGTGGACAAACCGTTTTATCTGAGCTGATTGACATCTTTGATGTATATGATATGTCTGAGTTTAAAAATAAGTATTTAAGCCTTGCTAAAAACCTCAAGTGTACCATTACAGACAGGCTGGCTTCTACCATAAAATCAAATGCAAATGTAGAATTAGGAGCTGTTTTTCCTAATTATAAATTTCAGTCTCCGGTCAATACAGACGCAAAGTCAATCCATGATGTAAAGGCAGATAAAAAGATTATTATTTTCTGGTCATCCACATGTTCACATTGTGAAAGTGAGCTTCCGCAACTGCTTGCAAAATATAAAGAATTACAGGCTAAAAAAGTGCAGGTTATTGGATTGTCTTTAGATACTGATAAAAGCTCATATACGAGTAAAATAGCGGCATTCCCATGGATCAACGATTCAGAATTGAAAGGATGGAACAGCTCTTACTCGGAAACTTACAACATCCATGCTACACCTACCTATTTTATTTTAGATGCTAACAATAAGATTATCAGTAAGCCAGAGCATGTGGGAAATGTTTTGGAATATTTTAATGCAAAATAATTTTGGAGAGAAAGAAATAATTTATATATTTGCACCACGAAAAAGGCGAGGTAGCTCAGTTGGTTAGAGCGCAGGATTCATAACCCTGAGGTCACGGGTTCAATTCCCGTCTTCGCTACAAAATAGTACTTTCGGTAGGTACTCAAAAATACACCGCGGGATGGAGCAGTAGGTAGCTCGTCGGGCTCATAACCCGAAGGTCATCGGTTCGAGTCCGGTTCCCGCTACTAAAAAACGCAATTAGAAATAATTGCGTTTTTTATTTATAATACTTTTGGTATAAAATAATGAATTTTTCTTTCTAAATATTTTGATATTTTTTAATAAGCAAATCTTGCTATTTTGTTAAAATAAATAAGTATCTTTTTGGTGAATTATTTCGAATTCTAAAAAAGCCTTAAAATAAATTCAAAAAATCTTAAAATTTTCATAAAAATTGATAAAAAGGAAAAATAAGTTTTTTATTTATAAATATTGTTGTATTTTTACAACGCCTTGAATGAGGGAACAAGTCAAGGTAATAAATTTTTTTTCATCATTTGTGTTTTTAGAATCGTATCGCCTGATACGATTCTTTTTTGTATATACTAACTATTTCTCGTAATTCAATAGTAGATCGATAAAATAGGAATAGGTGACAGAGCCTTCCTGCTGGTTACTTTTAAGAAACAAATTATTGGTAAATCCAAAGAAATCATCCAGCCAGCTTTGATGTTTCAAAACAAATGCTTTTTCAAATGCCCGGTCTCTTTTCATTCCTTCAGAATAGTTTTTCAGTACCGTTTTTACAAAAGCAGGATCTTCTTCTATGATAAACCTTAAAAGGCTTTTTAAAGTGAAGTATTCGGTACTGTAACGCAGGTCGGGGTTTGTTGAGTTAATCCCTATCAAATAGCCGATAAAATTAGCTTCCTGTTCCCTGGCGAAGCCTAATTGATGAGAGCTTTCATGGGCTGAAGTAAAAGGGATTAATGTGGCCGGAAGTTGTGAGTTGTATTGAGCTTCTGCTGTGAAAGGATTATAGTATCCCAATATGCCGGTAAAACTCATGACGTTTTTAAAAAGACTTGGCTTAAATGAATTCACAAGAGAAACCTTTTTAGAAGAAATATATTGAGGGATTGTCTTTTGTCTCAAAAGGATTTCAGATTGAACAGTATTGAGATCGGAAATAATGAAGATTCCGTTTTTATCTTCACGTACCATCTTTCTGCTTGCTTTACATTTTTCGAGATATTGCAGAGCCAATACTTTTGCTTTACTGATATCGGGTTCTTTCTGGCTTGAAAGCTTTTGGAGAATCGGGATTTGAAAATATAGCATTCCCCAAAATAGCTGATAACAGAAATAAATGATATTAATGACCAAAAGAAATCTAATGATGGTTGTATTCCTGTCTTTCTTTTTAAAAAGCTTAATGATGGAATATAGAATAAAAATTCCTAAAAGTATATACAGTATATCACCCAAAGAAAAGGGCAGCCATGAAAAAAGATGTTGATGCGTTTTTTTTTGTATTTCAAAAAGTCTTTCAAAAAATGAAATCATCCAAACTGATTTCGAAAAAGCTAAAAACAAAAGAAATTGGGCAAGTAATAAACCCGCCCAAAATCTTTTCTTCGTATATATTTTACTGATATTAATGACCACTGCCTTTTGTGAGTTTATCAAGATCTATACCTTGAGATTTTAAAATACCACTTACGCGGATTGCGTAGAAAGCTAAATAAGCAAAACAAATAACACCTACTATATAGCTCATATGTATTGTTGTTAGGTCTGCAATATATCCCTGAATAAGACTAACAATTCCGCCTCCCATAATCATCATGATCAATAAACCTGAACCCTGGTTGGTATGTTTTCCAAGACCATTGATAGCAAGTGCAAAAATACAAGGCCACAATGTAGAACAGAATAAACCTACGCTTGTAAATGCATAAACAGAAACCATTCCTTTTGTAAGCATTCCTATCAATAAAGCTGCGATTCCTGCGGATGAGAAAATAAGCAGCATTCTTGCAGGATTTCCTTTACTCATTACATCACAGATAATCATTACAATAATAATTAAACCATAAACATAGAAAGGTGTAAGATCATGCTTTGCAATAGCATTCACTAATAAGAATACCCCGAAAGCCAGATAAGGAGCTAAGAATCTTAAAATCTTTTTGAATCCCGCGCTGAAATCGAAAGCATCAACAGCTCCTGTCCAACGTCCGATCATCATAGAAGCCCAATAAAGAGAAATATAAGGTGCTACATCTTTTGTTGCAAAATTTAGATCTTTTTCCATATATGCCGGCAAATTACTAGCCGTAGATACTTCCACTCCTACATAAACAAAGATCGCGATCATCCCCATAATAAGCTGGGGATACTGAAGTGCAGATTTTCTGTGTTCTCCAGGGGTGGAATCATCTGTGTTCTCAACATTTGTAGGTGTTATAGTTGGGAGTGAAGAAAACTTCAACATGATAGCCACTAAAACAAATGCCACTCCTAAAATAAGATAAGGAATTTTTACACTTTCCACGCTTACTTCAGTATTGGCCGCAGTAGCAGATCCGAAAATAGCAAAAGAAACAATTAGAGGTCCAATGGTTGTTCCGAAATTGTTGATCCCACCTGCCATTGTTAATCTTTGAGATCCTGTTTCTACAGGTCCTACTTCAATAGCAAGAGGGTTGGCTACAATTTGTTGTAAGGAAAATCCTAAACCTACAATAAATAATCCTGAGATCATTAAAGGGAAAGATCCAATATTGGCAGCCGGATAAAATAATAAGGTTCCCACAGCTGAAATTAATAATCCGGTAATCAAACCGTTTTTATAACCGATCCTATTGATCAAGTCTTGTTTCAGCCCTTTAGAAATAAACATATAAATTAATGAACCTACCGTATATGCAACGTAGAAACAAATTTGAACGAGCATACTTTCGGTTTGGGATAAATTAAATGCCTTTTTAAAAACCGGGATTAGGATATCATTACTGGCTGCAACAAAACCCCAGAAAAAAAATACAGTAACTAACGGAATGAACTGTCCCCAGTTAGTTTGTTTAGAATAGTTTGACATATTTGTTAATAAAAAATTCGCAATAACAAATATAGATTATTTCTTTGATTAAGAGTATTTAACTAAAGTTTTTTTTATTGTCTCAAAAGCTGACAATTTTAAATTTTTCGGAGAATCTGAAGGGGCTAAAATACCATTGTAAAAAACCTTTACTTTTCCGGGATAGCCTTTGGAGTTATCAAAAGGGAAAATTTCTTTTAAACCAATGAAGGTATGAATAACAATAGGCGAATTGTGCTTGGATGACAAGGTGAATGCTCCGTCTTTAAACTCGTCTAAAATAATAGAGGTATCATCAGGAACTCCTCCTTCAGGAAAGATGACGATGCTACAGCCTTCCTCCATTTTTTCAGCACACCTTCTATAGACATCAGCACGGCTTCTTGCACTGCTTCGGTCGACCATTACACAGATTCTTTTATAGATTGTTCCGAAAATAGGAATTTTTACCAGCTCTTTTTTTCCAACAAAGCAGATTGGATGATGGGGGAACAAAATGCAGGTAAGCATTATGTCCATAATAGAAGTATGATTGGAAATAATAACATACTGCTTTCCTTTTTCAAGCTGCTGATCAGAAAGCTTGGTGATTTCATGCCTTAATCCCATTCCGTAGAACATCCCGTAGCTCCAGAGCCGGATCCATGTATAGGCATATTTATAATGCTTTTTACTGAAAGATAAAATATAAACGGGTATTCCGAAAATTATCGTTAAAAAAAACGCCAGAAGCAAAAGCCAAAATCTCCAGAGATAATTTAAAATCTTTCCCACAGGTTATCCGTTAAAAATTACTTTTTTCTTTATTGAATAATTGAGTACCGAAACTAATAAGATTGCAGCTATTTTACTAATTACTTCAGGACTTAATGTATAAAAAACTAAACTGATATTGTCTTTGAAGATGAAGCTGTAAAAAAACTGGAAAAAACTAAGACTTAATAAGGTTGAAATAAAAGACACAATCATAAAATAGGCAAATTCCTTTTTTTTTGAATGTTTGCCTCTTTCAAAAACAAACCAGATGCTCAGGAAATAATTGGTAATAATACCGCAGCTTGTAGATAAAATATTACTTAAAGGATAATGAATGCCATGAAAGTTAGTTTCCTGAGGAAGCATTCTGGGAAGTTGAATACTGAAAATTTTAAAACTTCCAATCTCAACAACAGCACTGAGTCCTCCGGCTATGATGAAGAATAAAATTTGTTTTTGACGTAGTAGTAACTCTTTCATTCAATTGATATGAACTGCAAATTTATAACTATATGTTAAACAGTGAAAAAAGTTGTTAAATATTTTTTTTGAATCAAAAATCTTTTTAAATTTATTATTCAAAGCGACATAAAAGTAACCTGATAATAAATTCATTTTCAACAGCTTGTGTTGGGCGGTTTTTCTATCTTGTAATACGGGTTTGAACGTATTTTTTATCATTTCTTTTTCAAAAACTATAATAATATTTGTATGAAAGGTCAAAACAAATACAGAAAATTCCAGCTTCAACAGAAAAATATCGAAGCTCTCGAAAGACAAAGCACTAGATTCAAAAGAGTGTATACAGAGTACGAAAATATGTCTGATGAGCTATGGAATCTTGAGAACTCCAACGGAGAACCTGTTCCGGATGATTTTATCAATGCAATGATTTTGCAGACTTCCTATTTAGAAGATGAAATAGAAGATTGGCTTATACAATTCAACGAGAAAAAAACTGATATAAAACATTAGTAATTTTAAAAAGCTTACCATGTGTTTATAAGACGGTTTAAAGATAAATTCATAATTTAGCATCCTTAAACTAAAATGTAATATATGGTTGCTATTGTTGATAGTGGTTCAACTAAATCTGATTGGGTAATTCTGGATGACTTCAAAAACGTTTTCTTAAAGACCGAAACCATTGGTTTTAACCCCAATTTTATCAGCAAAGAGCTTATTGTCCCCGAAATTGAGAAAAATACAAGCTTAACATCGGTTAAAAACTCTATTACCAGGATCTTTTTTTATGGTTCTGGCTGTGGCGTGAGACAAAACTGTATAACGATTGAAGAAGAAGTGGGGAGAGTTTTCACCAATGCAGAGATTATTGTAAAAGAAGATCTTACTGCTGCTGCGTATGCTGCGTATAACGGTAAGCCGACCATTGTTTGTATTTTGGGAACAGGTTCCAATTCTTGTTATTTTGACGGAGAAAATTTAAAAATAAAGCTTCCTTCACTGGGCTATCTTGTTGGTGACGAAGGAAGCGGAAGTGCCATCGGGAAACAACTAGTGCGAAGATTCTTTATGCAAAAACTTCCTGATGACCTGTCTTGTGAGTTTGAAAAAACGTATAAGCTTACTGTGGATGAAACATTGAAAAACATGTATCATACGCCAAGACCCAATGCTTATTTAGCAAATTTCAATAAATTTGTTGTAGAAAGAAAGGATCATCCTTACTTTCAGAAAATGGTTTTCGATGAAATGATGAATTTTTTCGATTATCAGGTTCTTCCCTATGAGGAATCCAAAGAAGCTGAAATCAATTTTATTGGTTCTATAGCTTATTATTATGAAAACATTCTACGTTCTGTTGCTGCAGAGCTTCATTTAAATGTGGGACGAATCGTTCAGAAGCCTATCGAGAGTTTGGTAGATTACCACATTAAATATATACTTTAAATAAAAAATAAAATTCTATGTCAAGTAAAAATAACCGCGACGAGAAGAACTTTAACCAGGCCGCGTTAGACTATCATAAAACAGAACCAAAAGGAAAAATCGAAGTTATTCCTTCAAAACCGCACTCATCTCAGAGAGATTTGTCATTGGCATATTCACCGGGGGTTGCAGTTCCTTGTATGGAAATTCATGAAAAGCCGGAAACAGTTTATGATTATACAGGAAAAGGAAATCTGGTAGCTGTTATTTCGAATGGTACTGCTGTTTTGGGATTAGGTGATATTGGAGCAGAAGCTTCGAAGCCTGTAATGGAAGGAAAAGGTCTTTTGTTCAAGATTTTTGCAGATATTAATGTATTTGATATTGAAATCGATGAAAAAGATCCGGATAAATTTATTGATATTGTAAAAGGGATTGCGCCAACTTTTGGAGGAATCAACCTTGAAGATATTAAAGCTCCTGAAGCTTTTTATATTGAACAAAGGCTAAAAGAAGAACTGGATATTCCTTTAATGCACGATGACCAGCACGGAACAGCAATTATTTCTGCGGCAGCATTAATCAATTCTTTGCAAATCGCTAACAAAAAGATCGAAGAAGTAAAAATGGTGGTAAACGGAGCAGGAGCGGCAGCAATTGCTTGTACCAACCTGTACATTTCTTTGGGATTGAAGAAAGAAAATGTACTGATGTGCGACAGTAAAGGAGTTATTAATCATAAAAGAGAAAATCTTACTCCTGAAAAATTAGATTTTATCGCTAATACAGATATTGAAACATTGGAAGATGCCGTGAAAGGTTCCGATGTTTTTGTAGGATTGTCAAAAGGAAATGTAATGACTCCTGAAATGCTCTTGAGCATGAGCGAAAATCCTATTGTTTTCGCTTTGGCAAACCCAGATCCGGAAATTGCTTACGATCTGGCGCTTGAAACCCGTAAAGATGTGATCATGGCGACAGGAAGAAGTGATTATCCTAATCAGGTTAATAACGTTCTTGGTTTCCCATATATTTTCCGTGGTGCATTAGATGTTCAGGCAAAAGGGATTAATGAAGAAATGAAGTTAGCAGCTGTTCATGCGATTGCTAATCTGGCTAAAGAACCGGTTCCTGAAGCTGTAATTTTGGCTTATAATGTTCAGAATTTACAATTTGGAAGAGACTATTTTATTCCAAAGCCATTTGATAACAGATTGATCACAAAAGTATCGAGTGCAGTGGCTAAAGCTGCAATTGATAGCGGTGTGGCAAGAAAAACAATTAGCGATTTCGAAGAATATGAACATCACCTTCTCGACAGAATGGGAAGAGATGAGAAATTGGTAAGAATGATGCAGAGTCGTGCTAAAGCCAACCCGAAGAGAATTACTTTAGGAAATGCTGAAGAATATAATGTATTAAAAGCTGCTCAGATTCTTTATGAAGAAGGAATTGCGTTTCCAAGCCTTTTAGGAAACAAAAAGTATATTCAGGAACAGATGGAGCGTTACGGAATCAATCTTGATGTTCCGATTATAGATCCAAGTGATGATGATCAGAAAGAAAACAGAAAGAAATACAGAGAAACTCTTTGGAAGCTTCGTCAAAGAAAAGGGATGAACGAGTATAAAGCCAAAAGATTCGTTCGTCAGAGAGATTATTTTGGTCCCTTGATGTTGAAGCATGGAGATACAGACGGATTGATTATCGGTTTCTCTAAAAATTATACTTCAGTATTAAGACCGGTTTTAGAAATTATTGAAAAGGAGAAAGGAGTAGATAAAGTAGCGGCAATGATGATGATCTTATCTGAAAAAAAACCTATTTTCTTTGCAGATACCTCGATTAATCAAAACCCTACAGCAGAAGACCTTGTAAATATCGCTAAAATGGCTGAATTTACGGTGAAATCTTTCGCTATCGAACCGAGAATTGCCATGCTTGGATTTGAAAACTTTGCAGCAATTTCCGATACGTCTAAAAAAGTAGCAAAAGCAGTAAGCATCCTTCATGAAAAATATCCTAAAATGATTGTAGATGGTGAAATTCAGCCGGATTTTGCCATGAATTCAGATCATTTGAGTGACTATCCTTTCTCGAAACTGGAAACAACTCCTGCCAACACCTTTATCTTCCCGAATCTTGAATCTGCAAATTTATCTTACAAAATTATCAGAGGAATGAAAGTGGCACAAGTGATCGGACCAATTTTAATGGGTCTGAAACAGCCTGTTCACGTTTTGCAAATGCGTTCGAGCGTAGACGAAATCGTAAACCTGGCTACTGTTGCGGTTCTTGATGCTCAAAGAAGAGAGAAAAAGGATAAAAAATAATATTGATATTGCTTTATAGCAAAAGTGAATAAAAAGGCTCCAGATTTTTGGAGTCTTTTTTTATTTGAAGATTCCATTGGGTTTTTGATAAAAAATTAAGTTAAAAATCATTCGTCCGTGAAATGAAAACATTACTTAGTTTAATTTGCTATATTTGGGAGTTTTAAAAATTAATCATGATATTTTCTTTACAAGGAACTGTTCAGGAGCTTACGCCAACGTATGCAGTAATTAATGTGCAGGGTGTGGGTTATTATGTGGGGATCAGTTTGCTAACCTCGCAAAAACTTCTTCTGAATCAGGAAACTTTTTTATTTATACAGCAGATTATCCGGGAAGACGCTCATTTACTTTTCGGTTTTAACACTCGTTCCGAAAAAGAAATGTTTAATTTGTTAATAAGCGTTAACGGTGTTGGTGCCGTATCTGCCTTGATTTTACTCTCTACTTTTAGCCTTAATGAAATTGCTTCTGCAGTCCTTTCCGGAAATAGTGCTTTGATTCAAAAGGCCAAAGGAATAGGGGCAAAAACAGCTGAAAGAATTATTGTTGATTTGAAAGATAAAGTCCAAAAATTCAACACTTCAGAAGAAAATATTTCTACATTTGTAAATAATAAAATTAAGGAAGAATCGTTATCTGCATTAGAAGTTTTAGGAATTCCTAAACGAATGAGTGAGAAAATTGCAGATAAAATAATTAAACAAAATCCAAGTATTTCGGTAGAAGAATTGGTAAAACAAATTTTAAAAAACATTTAACATTTGGTGACGACTCATAAATATTTCAACATATTCTTGTTCCTGTCTTTTCTGTGTATTTCCATAAATGCGTTCGGACAAGAAAACCCTGCGACAGGAATTTCTATAAAAAAGGATTACGAATTACCTGATCCTACCCAATACGAAGCATTTTATGATATAAAAACAGGGATGTATCTCGTATATCCCAAGATTGGAAATATTGTAACCGGAGTTCCTACGGCGATGTCTCCGGAAGAGTATAAGGAATTTATGCTCGCAACACAATCAAAAGCTTATTATAAAGAGAAATCTGACCGGTACAGTCTACTTTTCAGAAAAGATAAAAGTGATGCGTTAAAAAAAGGATTAATCCCTGCTTTAACCATCAGAAACAGACTTTTTGAAACCATTTTCGGAAGCAATAAGATAGAAATCATTCCATCAGGATTTGCTTCTTTTGATTTTGGAGGGTTGTACCAGAAAATTGATAATCCGCTGATTCTGCCACAAAACAGAACCAGTTTTACTTTTGATATCAACCAGAGAATCCAGTTAGGACTTTTAGGAAAAGTGGGTGAAAATCTGCAGTTGAAAGCCAATTACGATACCCAGAGTGGTTTTGCATTTGAAAACAAGATGAATTTGGTATGGCAGGCAAAAGGAAACTGGAAAGATTTGCAATCTAAAGGGCTTGGAGATGTAAATTCTCCAGGAGCAGGCGGTGAAGATAAAATTATAAAGAGAGTAGAGTTCGGTAACGTGAACATGCCGCTGTCTACCAGTCTTATTCGTGGGTCCGAATCATTGTTCGGGGTGAAAACAGAATTTCAGTTAGGGAAGACGTACGGAACGGTAGTATTATCGCAACAACAAGGTGAGGCAAGGAATATTGTCGTACAAGGTGGAGGAGTGATGAACACTTTTAAAATCAATGCAATAGATTACGAAGATAATCAGCATTACTTTTTAGGGCATTACTTCTTAGATGGTTATGATAATGCATTGCTTAATTATCCTCAGATCAATTCCAGAATCAACATTACAAGATTGGAGGTTTGGGTGCTGGATCAAGGAAACAGTAATCTTGCCTATCAAAAAAGTATAGTCGGAATCCGAGATTTGGGGGAAGGCGCAGCTGGAACACCGGATAACTCTCAGAATGGTCTGTACACTGCAATTTCCACGGCAATGGGAACCAGAGATCCCGGAACGAATTATGGGGATATCTTACAAGGAGGAACATTTCCGGGAAGTACACAGCCGTATAGTAACGGAGAACAGTTTATTTTTAATAAAAAAGCAAGAAGGCTAAACGCCAACGAATATACCTTCCAACCACAACTTGGATATATCTCATTGAACCAAAAGCTAAACGACCAGCAGTTGCTGGCTGTTTCATATTCATATACCCTGAACGGAACAAATCAGGTGTATAAAGTAGGGGAGTTTTCGGAAGAAAGCCCTGTTTTGGTAGCTAAGCTTTTGAAATCAAATACTACGGTAAATGTTGAATCTCCGATGTGGGATCTGATGATGAAGAATATTTATGCTTTGGATGCTGCACAGGTAAGTCAGGATGGATTTATCTTGAATGTTTACTACAGAGATGCACAAACCGGAGGTAAAGTAAATTATCTTCCTAACACCAATGTTCAGGATACGAACTTGTTGAAATTAATGAACTGGGACCGTTTGAATACCAATGGTGACCTTCAGTCAAACAGTGGAGGAACAACGGGAGATGGTATTTTTGACTTCGTCAACGGAATTACCATAAGACCGGAAACCGGAAAAGTTATCTTTACCAAAGTGCAGCCGTTTGGAAGTAATATACAGAACCTTTTAGGAAGTAATAATCCTCAGTATGTATTTAGTGACTTGTATGACAAACAAAAGCAGGCAGCGACTTACAGTAACCTTTCTCAAAGGTATACTATGGAGGGGCGTTATAAAGGGACTACAGGACAAGGTATTTCTTTGGGAGCAGTAAACGTGCCGCAAGGATCTGTAAAAGTTTCGGCCAACGGAGTGCAGCTAGCGGAGGGAGTAGATTATACTGTTGATTATATGCTGGGAACAGTTACCATCATTAACGAGCAGGTGAAACAATCCGGCCAGGCTATCAATATTTCTTTAGAAAATCAGTTAACATTCAATACGCAGAGAAAACGATTTTTAGGATTGAATTTAGAGAGGAGATTCAGTGAAAACTTCATTTTAGGAGGTACTGTTGTTAACTATTCCGAGTCACCGCTTACCCAAAAGGTAAATTACGGACAGGAAGCCGTAAACAATACAATGGCAGGGGTAAATTTGATGTATAACAATCAATTGCCATTCCTGACAAGATTAACCGATAAGATACCTTTGGTAAATACAGAAGCTCCTTCTAATCTGAACTTTAAAATGGAAGCTGCCTATTTGTTGCCGGGACTTAACAAAGGAACAGACAACCAATCTTATATTGATGATTTTGAACAAACCACTTCCAAAATTTCATTAAAAGAACCTGCAGCTTGGAGCTTGGCATCAAAACCTGAAAAAAATACACAGATTCCGTTCAATATAGCTCCGCCAAATAATGATATTACAGGCGGATATGGAAGGGGATTGTTGTCCTGGTATAGCATAGATCCTAGATTCTGGGGAGTAGGAGGTAAAGCACCTGCCGGAATAACCGCTCAGTCTGTTTCCAACCACGCCTCGAGAAGGGTACAGCTTTCTGAAATTTATAACAACAGAGATTTTGTAGCGGGTGAGCAAACCTTTACCAATACCTTTGATATTTCATATTATCCTCAGGAAAAAGGACCTTATAACGTCAATCCGGGCTCGGAAACCACTCAACAGAGATGGGGAGGAATCATGAGACCTGTCAGTGTATCCAACTTTGTCAATTCAAATATTGAATATGTTGAATTTTGGTTGATGGATCCTTATGCGGATGGAAAACCATTGAGTAATCCAGGGAATACACCTAAATTATTATTACATTTAGGAAATGTGTCCGAAGATATTCTGAAAGACGGATTTATGCAGTATGAGAACGGACTTCCGACACCAGCTTCAACATTTACTACAACCAATTCAAACTGGGGGATACAACCAAAACAGCCTCCTGTTTTATATGCATTTTCCAGTGAAGGTACAGACAGAACGGTGCAGGATGCGGGATATGATGGTTTAACGTCTGATCAGGAAGCAGCTCGATTTGGAAATACATTTATAAATCCGGTGACTAATTTAGCTGACCCAGCTGTAGATGATTTCTTATTCTACATGTCAGATAAATTTACAGGAACTCAGGCAGCTTCAGTCGTAGAACGTTATAAATATTTCAGAGGTCCGGAAGGAAACTCTAAAAGCAATTCTCTGGAAGTTTCTTCACAAACTCCGGATGCAGAAGATATTAATAAAGATTATAATTTAGATCAGAGTGAAAACTACAACCAATATGAAGTTAACTTAGATCAAGCAAGTCTTGCTTTAGGACAAAACAATATCGTAGACGTAAAAACTGTAAAAGCCAATTTCCAGAATGGGCAGTCGTCCGATGTGAAGTGGTATTTTTCAGAATTCCGGTTTCACAATATGTGGCAACAGAAGGAGATCATTCACCATCTGTTCTTAATAATGTGAGATTCGCAAGATTACTATTAACAGGATTCGACAATACATCTACCCTAAGATTTGGTTCGATGGATCTAGTTCGTTCTGACTGGAGAAGATATCCGAATAAAATTGCCAGTGAAACGGTAGATTCTCCTACAGAAGGTACAGCAGGAAGTGATACAATGAATGATAACTTCGAAGTAGGAAGTGTGAACATTGAAGAGAACGGATTGAATCAGCCTCCTTATGTACTGCCTCCGGGAATCGACAGACAGGTTTTAAGTGGAAATGCTGGAGCTCAGAGACAGAACGAAGCTTCATTATATATGAAGGTAAAAAACATGCGGGAGGAAGCAAGAGGGGTATTCAAGAATACAAGCTTGGATATGAGAAGGTATAAAAAGCTAAAGCTTTTCCTTCATGCTGAAAACCTGGACGATCCTACTTTGCCAAAAGTTGACAATAATTTGAAATTCTTTATCCGTTTTGGAAGCGATGCTACAGATAACTATTATGAATATGAAGCTTCAGTAAAATATACGGCGAATACGGCAACAGCTCCTTTAGAAATCTGGCCGGTAGAAAACGATGTGGATTTTGCAATTCAGGATTTTGTAGATGCAAAAATCAGAAGAGATAAGCAGTTTCCCACTAAGATTACCGAAAGAATCAAAGATGCACAATTTAGTCATGATAATAAAGATATCTACATAAAGGGTAGGCCTTCTCTTGGAAATATTACAACGATCATGATAGGGGTAAGAAACTTGCCGCGAGGAGAGATTAATAGCAAAGGAAGGGTATTCTGGGTAAATGAAATCCGTCTTTCTGAAATTGAAAACGATGGAGGATATGCCGGAAATGCGAGCTTGAATTTCAATCTCGGAGATTTCGCAACGGTAAACACAAGCGCTTCTTACAGCTCTGTAGGTTTCGGGAACATAGATTCAAAACCGGCGGAAAGAAGTCAGTCTTCACAATCTGCTTTCAGTATTAATACTGCAATTAATGTAGATAAACTATTACCGGAGAAAAGCGGAATGAAAATCCCATTGAACTATTCATATTCCCAGACGATCGAAGATCCAAAATACAACCCGCTGGATACCGATGTTGAGTTTAATAAAGCCGCGAATAAGGCAGAGCTTAAAAAAAGTAGCCAGAACGTACACGCAGCAAAGGAGCATCGGTGTTGTGAATATGCATAAAGAAAGAGTAAACCAGAATAAGAAACCTAAATTCTACGATATAGAAAACGTTTCCATGACTGCGGTTTACAATGATGATTATTACAGGGATATTTATACCAAGAAGAATTACAGACAGTATTTCAGAGGGTATATAGATTATAATTATACATTTAAACCTTGGGTAATTAGACCTTTTAATAAACTTATCAGCGATACGGCGAAATCAACAAAATACCTGAGATGGGCAAAAGAGTTTAATTTTAATCCAATTCCTACAAAACTATCTTTCAGAACAGAGATCGATAGAAATTATAATGAGCTTGAATTTAGAGATATCGAATCTATTCTTTCAGGAAACTTCGGAAGTAACTTTGATGTGATTAAAAACAGAAACTTCTATTTTGGATGGCAGTATGGGTTAGAGTTCGGACTTACAAAATCTTTAAAGCTTCAGGTGAACTCGCTTACCAGAACATTGAATGATAATATTGATGTAAATACGATGGACAACAGTTCAATTTTCGGAAATGTATTCAGAGCCGGAAGACCTGTATTGTATAATCATAGAGTACAGTTAAGCTACCAATTGCCATTCAAGTATTTCCCTTATTTGGATTTCGTTGAAGCAGAATTGGGATATGGATTTACTTATAACTGGAATGCAAGATCAACAGCTTTACTTTCAAGTCCGGAAGGAAGTTTAGGATCTATTGGTCAGAATACAAATGTGATCACAGCTAAGGCAAGTGCAGACATTCCTAAATTCTTTAGCCAGTTTAAATATTTCCAGAATATTTCTGCCAAGATGCAAAAAAGAAAAAGAGAAATTGACTCTTTGAATAATGTATATACATTAGCATGGGATAAAAAAAGATATAAATACAAAAGCTATAAATTTAAAAACAAACTAACGCCTTTGCAGAGTATAGCCAATTTCATGACGTCATTCAAACAGTTGAACTTTGATTATACAGAAACTAATGGAACTGTGATTCCTGGACTTCTTTCTGCTCCGAACTGGTATGGATATGGACAGACATTAGGAGGACCTACTGCGGGATTCCTGTTAGGATCGCAATCGGATATCAGAAGAATAGCAGTAGAAAACGGCTGGGTGAGTAGGTCATCATTGATGACGGATCCTTATATTCAGATGACAACAAAAGAATTAAGGGCCGATCTCCAATTTGTTCCTTTAAATGATTTTAGAATAGACTTCAATGTTCTGCATACTTTCAACAGAAACTTTTCACAGTCCGGGTATAATGATCCTCAGAATTTGGCCTATGCCAATCATGATTTTGCTTTTGCAAACGATTTTGTAACCTATTCCAATACCGTTGTAGCATTGAATACGTCATTCAAAGATGGAGCGGCAATTTATCAGGCGATTAGAGCAAACGCGGTTGCTATTTCTCAACAAATGGGAGGTCCATTAATGCAGACGGCTTTACAGAAGGTCATAGTATAGCAAATGCCTATGTTTTAATTCCTGCCTTTAGAGCTGCTGTAGAAGGAAAGTCTCCGAAAGCAATCGGGAACGCTAAAAAAGCGGGACTGCCGATACCTAACTGGAGAATTACCTATTCAGGTCTGAAAAATATTCCTATTATTAATGGGCAGTTTTCTAAATTTGATATTTCACATGCTTATAGTGCAACCTATACGGCAACAGGTATTCAGTCAAGCATCGATTATTATAAGACTTCTGGTAATGATAAAGATATAAATGGAGATTATATCAATCCTTATACTTTCTCTCAGGCAACATACTTGGAATCTTTCTCTCCGCTTATCGGGATAGATGTTACTATGAGAAACAATATGCAGTTTGGATTGCAGTATAATAAAAACAGAATGTTGCTTTTAGGATTGGTAAACCATACCCTTACTGAAGAGGCCAATACAGAATATGTAGTAAG
This sequence comes from Chryseobacterium sp. Y16C, assembly GCF_022488405.1. Classification (NCBI taxonomy): domain Bacteria; kingdom Pseudomonadati; phylum Bacteroidota; class Flavobacteriia; order Flavobacteriales; family Weeksellaceae; genus Chryseobacterium; species Chryseobacterium sp. Y16C. The sequence goes on along the minus strand of NZ_CP092711.1, from coordinate 2,589,976 downwards.
ATTAGGTTATATTATTCGAAACTTCAGATTGGGGATGGACAATTCAAGAGGAAGCAGATCTAAAGGAAGTGATCTTAACATTAGAGGAGATATTTCATTAAGAGACGGCCAGACAAGTATCATGAATATTCTGCTAAATGATTCTCAGGTTACAGGAGGGCAAAAAGTAATGAATATTAAACTTTCAGATTATAATGTTTCCGAAAATCTGAATTTAAGATTGTTCTATGAGCAATTAACTTCAAAATATAAAATATCCACGGCATTCCCGTTATCTACAATTCGGGCGGGGATTTCAGCAACCTTTACGTTTGGTGATTCCGGTGGTTTCTAAAAAATAAATTCAAAATTATAATTGCTCCCTTTCTATTCAGTAGTAAGGGAGTTTTTTGTGTGAAATCTTGGAAAATAAAAGAAGCTTTCATTACCTTTGAAACCGAATATTATTAATTAAACCCCATAAAAAGTATGCTTCAAAGTATACTTTTTATTTTACTAAAAACCATGGAAATCGTAAAAAAGAAAACGTACAAAGAAAATTATTTATTAAAAATTGGAATTCCTGTATTTATTTGCTTTACACTTCTTGCAATTATTCTGGATCATTTTAAAATAACAGATCCATCTTCCAGAGAAACGAGGTTTAATGATATCAATAATGTAACGGACATAATTCTTGGTGGTGTTGTAATTGCCCCTCTCTTTGAAGAATTTTTCTTTCGGGGCGTTTTTACCGGGAAAAAATATTTGAAATATATAAGTTACTTTGGAACTGCATTTTTGGTGATTATGCAGCAAAGCTACTTTCTGATTCCTCTATTAATACTGTTCATTATTTTGTTTGAATTAAAAGCCAAAAATAATTTTCAGAAATATTCTTTCTTCATAAATGCATTACTATTTAGCTTAATGCACTACAAGTTTTACGATTTACTAAACGTTTCTTCATATCCGAGTATTATTGGAACTGCAGGATTGGCTTTAGTGTTAATCTGGTTGGTTCTGAATGTTGGACTTTGGTCTTCCATACTGGCGCATTTCATTGTTAATGGAACTCTTATTTCTACAGCAATTATAAGTTATGAAAATACAGATAAAACTTTGAAAAAAGTAGAAACCAATGATTTTGTAATGACTTACCAATATGTTTCATTGTTTGAAAGTGACGGTCAGGTAGAGTTTTCCCGGAACAAAGAAGTTAAAGCAGTAAATACAAACATGGATAATATTAATAAATTATTTTGCCCAAACGCTGAATTAAAAAGTTGTATTTCGGTAAATTCAATATCGCAATTAAAAGAAACCAAACAGTACAAAAAAATTAGATTGCCAGACATTCCATGAATTGCTGGATAAAAGTAAGATTGCTGAAGAATAAATTCATATAAGCTTAAAGCTTTCCCTGTAAACCAGTAACTTTAATCTTCCCAATAAATATTTCTCTATTTCCTTTGAGCATTTATCTATTTTGAATAAATTTGTTGGCATAAAAAAATAAAAATGAACACACCATCAGAATTAAAGTACACTAAAGATCACGAATGGATTAAGATTGAAGGTAACGTTGCTACAATCGGTATTACAGACTTCGCACAAGGAGAGCTGGGAGATATCGTATACGTAGATGTAGATACTGTAGATGATGAGCTTAATGGCGGAGACGTTTTCGGAAGTGTAGAAGCTGTAAAAACAGTTTCAGACTTATTCTTACCTATTTCTGGAAAAGTTATTGAATTTAACTCAGACCTAGAAGATCAACCGGAATTATTAAATTCAGATCCTTACGGAAATGGATGGATTATTAAATTAGAAGTTGCTGAAGGTGCAGATCATTCAGAATTACTTTCTGCAGAAGAATATCAGGCTATCATTGGATAGAATTTCAAAAATATTTAGTAAGATTTTGCCCATTTATTGGGCATTTCTTACTTATATGCTCCTTAAACCCGGAGAAGAGAACCAGGAATATTGGTTCATGTTCAATGGTATAGACAAAGTTCTTCACTTAAGTATATTCGCAATGCTTGGTTTCTGCTTCATGGCAGCCTTTCCTAGAATCAGGTTTTCTTACTTTTTTCAGATTATTCTTATTTACGCATTCCTTACAGAAATCTTTCAGGAAGAAATGGGGCTCGGAAGATCTATGGAAACCCTCGATATTGTTGCAGATACTATTGGATGCTTGATAGGTTACTATACCTATAAAGCACTTATCAAACGTTTTTTCTGATTAGGAAAATGCAGCTTCTACTATACAGTTATTATTTTCATTTTATAAATTCTTGATTCTTGAATCAATTTTGTATTTTTAGAAGCTTGATCCCGCTCTCCGCACTCGCTATTTTCTTTTAAAGAAAATGAGCTCAAACAAATGCTGCGATCGGGGCTATCATTATAAGCAATAGCTGTCATTTCAATTAAAAGCAAGGATCTCTCGACGATAATTTCACGATATATAGTATTCAAACAGGTAGAATGTCTACCATTAAAATCAGCCAGAGAGACATTTCAATAAGACCTGATTGATTTTGTTATTGTGGATAAGTCTGGATTTTAAAGTTAAATATATTTATATCAATAACTTAAAATTAAAAGTTTCCCACAATTAGAATTTCATTTAAATTTTATGTTAAGTAAATTAGGATTGTATAGTAGAGAATTCTATCTTTGCCCCACTGAAAACGAGAGGAAGTAAGTAAGCGCAGAAGGGCTTTTAAGTAAGCATAAAGATTAATGAAATCACTTTAGGAGATACGGGAAAAACGATTAAAACTTTTTAAAAATAAAAGTTGCGGGAGTTAAAATTTTTTGTATCTTTGCAGTCCGGTAAAACGGGAAGCGCAGAAGTGAGATTGAAGGTTTGTAGAGAGGTTAAGGTTACAAAAAAAACTTTAAAATTTTCTTTAAAAACATTTGGTCGTAAAGAAATTAATAATTACTTTTGCACTCGCAAATACGGAGCGACACTGACAGAGAGATTGCTTCGGGAAAAGCGAAAGAATAAAGATCATTGACATACAATATAACAACCAAGTAAGGAAAAACTAAAGCGTTAAAAAACTTTGAGTGAGTCAAGACAAACATACAATGGAGAGTTTGATCCTGGCTCAGGATGAACGCTAGCGGGAGGCCTAACACATGCAAGCCGAGCGGTATTTGTTCTTCGGAACAGAGAGAGCGGCGTACGGGTGCGGAACACGTGTGCAACCTGCCTTTATCAGGGGGATAGCCTTTCGAAAGGAAGATTAATACCCATAATATAATTGATGGCATCATTGATTATTGAAAACTGAGGTGGATAAAGATGGGCACGCGCAAGATTAGATAGTTGGTAGGGTAACGGCCTACCAAGTCGATGATCTTTAGGGGGCCTGAGAGGGTGATCCCCCACACTGGTACTGAGACACGGACCAGACTCCTACGGGAGGCAGCAGTGAGGAATATTGGACAATGGGTGAGAGCCTGATCCAGCCATCCCGCGTGAAGGACGACGGCCCTATGGGTTGTAAACTTCTTTTGTATAGGGATAAACCTTTTCCACGTGTGGAAAGCTGAAGGTACTATACGAATAAGCACCGGCTAACTCGTGCCAGCAGCCGCGGTAATACGGAGGGTGCAAGCGTTATCCGGATTTATTGGGTTTAAAGGGTCCGTAGGCGGATCTGTAAGTCAGTGGTGAAATCTCACAGCTTAACTGTGAAACTGCCATTGATACTGCAGGTCTTGAGTAAGGTAGAAGTAGCTGGAATAAGTAGTGTAGCGGTGAAATGCATAGATATTACTTAGAACACCAATTGCGAAGGCAGGTTACTATGTCTTAACTGACGCTGATGGACGAAAGCGTGGGGAGCGAACAGGATTAGATACCCTGGTAGTCCACGCCGTAAACGATGCTAACTCGTTTTTGGGTTTTTAAGATTCAGAGACTAAGCGAAAGTGATAAGTTAGCCACCTGGGGAGTACGTTCGCAAGAATGAAACTCAAAGGAATTGACGGGGGCCCGCACAAGCGGTGGATTATGTGGTTTAATTCGATGATACGCGAGGAACCTTACCAAGGCTTAAATGGGAATTGATCGGTTTAGAAATAGACCTTCCTTCGGGCAATTTTCAAGGTGCTGCATGGTTGTCGTCAGCTCGTGCCGTGAGGTGTTAGGTTAAGTCCTGCAACGAGCGCAACCCCTGTCACTAGTTGCCATCATTAAGTTGGGGACTCTAGTGAGACTGCCTACGCAAGTAGAGAGGAAGGTGGGGATGACGTCAAATCATCACGGCCCTTACGCCTTGGGCCACACACGTAATACAATGGCCGGTAGAGGGCAGCTACACAGCGATGTGATGCAAATCTCGAAAGCCGGTCTCAGTTCGGATTGGAGTCTGCAACTCGACTCTATGAAGCTGGAATCGCTAGTAATCGCGCATCAGCCATGGCGCGGTGAATACGTTCCCGGGCCTTGTACACACCGCCCGTCAAGCCATGGAAGTCTGGGGTACCTGAAGTCGGTGACCGTAAAAGGAGCTGCCTAGGGTAAAACAGGTAACTAGGGCTAAGTCGTAACAAGGTAGCCGTACCGGAAGGTGCGGCTGGAACATCTCATTTTAGAGCGTCTTTAGACGTAAAACAAAATTAAGATACTTAAATGTATCATGTACTTACTTCAAAGTAAAGCTTTAGTTTTTTGTTTGGTTGATTTATAAGTAAAGTAAAAAGTTAAAAGTAAAAAGAGCCAAGTGATTGGATCGTTTAAAATTACTCATTACCCATTACTTATAAATATATATAAAAATATAACCCACTAGAAATTAGTAAAAGGGAAAGAGATTGAGAAATGAAGAAGAGGAAAAGGATATTACTTATTACTCATCACCCATTACTCATACAAAGTCTCGTAGCTCAGCTGGTTAGAGCGCTACACTGATAATGTAGAGGTCGGCAGTTCGAGCCTGCCCGAGACTACTAATTAAAGCGGATAGCAAATAGCGATGGGCTAATGGCAATAAGTCAATAGCAATAATCCAAAAGCTAAAAGCACTAGAGGGGGAATTAGCTCAGCTGGCTAGAGCGCCTGCCTTGCACGCAGGAGGTCAAGGGTTCGACTCCCTTATTCTCCACAGTTTTGGAGGTTTAGTTTAAAAGTTACGATTGGAGCCAAAAACAACAATTGTTTACTAAACCAAAAAGAAGCAAATAAGATCATTGACATTAACGGTAAAGACATCACAAAGAGAAAACCGAGCACTTATAAGTGCTTGAGTAACCTAAAAATAGGAAAGAAATCGTTAAGGGCGTATGGCGGATGCCTAGGCTTTCAGAGGCGACGAAGGACGTGGTAAGCTGCGAAAAGCTACGGGGATTGGCACACACGAATTGATCCGTAGATATCCGAATGGGGCAACCCAATACATTGAAGATGTATTACCTCTTAGGAGGAGCAAACCCGGAGAACTGAAACATCTAAGTACCCGGAGGAAAAGAAATCGAAGAGATTCCGTAAGTAGTGGCGAGCGAAAGCGGATTAGCCCAAAAGTCTTTATATGTTTAAAAGAATGTTCTGGAAAGAACAGCCATAGAGGGTGATAGCCCCGTATTTGAAAGGCATATTTAGATGATAAATGAGTAGGGCGGGACACGTGAAATCCTGTCTGAATATGGGGGGACCATCCTCCAAGGCTAAATACTCCTGAAAGACCGATAGTGAACAAGTACTGTGAAGGAAAGGTGAAAAGCACTTCGAATAGAAGGGTGAAATAGAACCTGAAACCGTACGCCTACAAGCGGTCGGAGCCCACAAGTTGGGTGACGGCGTGCCTTTTGCATAATGAGCCTACGAGTTAATTTTACTAGCGAGGTTAAGTAATTAAGTTACGGAGCCGGAGCGAAAGCGAGTCTGAATAGGGCGCATAGTTAGTAGGATTAGACGCGAAACCTTGTGATCTACCCATGGGCAGGTTGAAGCTTTGGTAACACAAAGTGGAGGACCGAACCGGTTGACGTTGAAAAGTCTTCGGATGACCTGTGGGTAGGGGTGAAAGGCCAATCAAACTGGGAGATAGCTCGTACTCTCCGAAATGCATTTAGGTGCAGCGTCGCAAATGAGTTTATTAGAGGTAGAGCTACTGATTGGATGCGGGGGTTTCACCGCCTACCAATTCCTGACAAACTCCGAATGCTAATAAATGTTCTGCGGCAGTGAGGGCATGGGTGCTAAGGTCCATGTCCGAGAGGGAAAGAACCCAGACCAACAGCTAAGGTCCCCAAATATATGTTAAGTTGAAGCAACGCGGTTGGACTGCATTGACAGCTAGGATGTTGGCTTGGAAGCAGCCATTCATTTAAAGAGTGCGTAACAGCTCACTAGTCGAGCGGTCCGGCATGGATAATAATCGGGCATAAACATATTACCGAAGCTATGGATTTGTATTTAATACATCTGGTAGGAGAGCATTCTGTTTGCGCCGAAGCAGTATCGTGAGGTATTGTGGAGCGGACAGAAAAGAAAATGTAGGCATAAGTAACGATAAAGGGGGCGAGAAACCCCCTCACCGAAAGACTAAGGTTTCCTCAGCCATGCTAATCAGCTGAGGGTTAGTCGGGACCTAACGCGAACCCGAAAGGGGTAGTGGATGGACAATGGGTTAATATTCCCATACTTGCTCACACTAAAAAGGGGACGGTTCGATGTAGCTATTGAAGACGGACGGAAGTGTCAAGGCCTAGCCTTCGGGCGAAGCTGTTATAGTGTAATCGGATCCAAGAAAAGCCGAAGTGAAGCAACCCGTACCAAAACCGACACAGGTGGTCGAGGAGAGAATCCTAAGGTGCTCGAGTGAGTCGTGGCTAAGGAACTAGGCAAAATAGTCTCGTAACTTCGGAAGAAGAGACGCCAACAGCAATGTTGGCCGCAGTGAAGAGGCCCAGGCGACTGTTTATCAAAAACACAGGACTCTGCTAAATCGAAAGATGCTGTATAGGGTCTGACACCTGCCCGGTGCTGGAAGGTTAAGGAAGGGCGTTAGCGTAAGCGAAGCGTTTGACTGAAGCCCCAGTAAACGGCGGCCGTAACTATAACGGTCCTAAGGTAGCGAAATTCCTTGTCGGGTAAGTTCCGACCTGCACGAATGGTGTAACGATCTGGGCACTGTCTCAGCCACGAGCTCGGTGAAATTGTAGTATCGGTGAAGATGCCGATTACCCGCAATGGGACGAAAAGACCCTGTGAACCTTTACTATAACTTCGTATTGACTTTGAGTAAGTAATGTGTAGGATAGGTGGGAGACTTTGAAGCCGGCACGCTAGTGTTGGTGGAGTCGACGTTGAAATACCACCCTTTACTTACTTGGAGCCTAACTTCTTAAAGAAGGACATTGCGTGGTGGGTAGTTTGACTGGGGTGGTCGCCTCCAAAAGAGTAACGGAGGCTTTCAAAGGTACCCTCAGCACGCTTGGTAACCGTGCGTAGAGTGTAATGGCATAAGGGTGCTTGACTGTGAGACCAACAAGTCGATCAGGTGCGAAAGCAGGACATAGTGATCCGGTGGTTCCGTATGGAAGGGCCATCGCTCATAGGATAAAAGGTACTCCGGGGATAACAGGCTAGTCTCCCCCAAGAGCTCACATCGACGGGGAGGTTCGGCACCTCGATGTCGGCTCGTCACATCCTGGGGCTGGAGAAGGTCCCAAGGGTTGGGCTGTTCGCCCATTAAAGTGGCACGCGAGCTGGGTTCAGAACGTCGTGAGACAGTTCGGTCTCTATCTATTGCGGGCGTTAGATGTTTGAGAGGGCTTGATTCTAGTACGAGAGGACCGAATTGAACAAACCTCTGGTGTATCAGTTGTACCGCCAGGTGCACCGCTGAGTAGCTATGTTTGGAAGAGATAAGCACTGAAAGCATATAAGTGCGAAACTCGCCTCAAGATGAGACATCTTTTAAGGGTCGTTGGAGATGACAACGTTGATAGGCTACAGGTGTAAAGTTGGTAACAGCATAGCCGAGTAGTACTAATTACCCGTAGATTTATAGCCTATTGGTTTACATTAAAACAAGCCTTATAAGTGCAATCATGGTTTTGCCTTTGTGATGAAATTTACCGATAAAACAGGTAGCAGATGATAGCTATCAGGTAGCAGGAAAACCTGCAACCTATCACCTTCAAACTGCAACCTTATATACAACCTTTAGGGTGGTTTTAGCGGTGGGGCTCACCTGTTCCCATTCCGAACACAGAAGTTAAGCCCACCAGCGCCGATGGTACTGCGACAAGCGGGAGAGTAGGTCGCCGCCAGTTTTTATTTAAAGTCTCATACATTATGTATGAGACTTTTTTGTTTTTAGACATCCAGTTTTTACAATAAGCAATGAGTAATGGATAATGAGTAATTTTGCAGATACCAGATGCAGAGGCTTTTCGTCATTGTGATCGAAGCGCACCAACCTCAAAATACAAGTCCGCTTAGTTGGGCTATCTTTCATTTTTTCATAAGAAAACGATTTTAAACGTCTTTTATAAAATAATAAAGAAACTAATCTTTGAAAAGTATTTTACAAAACTTTCTTCCAGATCTTCTTAATTATTCTTCAATCTTTTTACTTATAAAACATAAATGATTGTCTTGGCAAATAATAAAGGACGGTCATTACGAGAAGTGATATGAGACAATAATTAAATGATATCAATAAACCTTTCTCCGCAAAATTAAAATCTTATATAAAAGTCTGTAGCTTCCTGAGGCATATCCATGCCTTCTACTGTACTACTACTACTTTTTCTTCTTCTTCTCATTTAATCATATAAATCTTATTAAACTATCCTTTAGATCACAATAACATACAATCAAAGTCTTTACTTTGCGTAATAACCACAATCTTATAATCGCTTTACATTCTTAATTACCCTTAACTTCTACATGCTCTTAATGATTAATTTGCTTTACTACTTTCATTTTATTTACTCTTTAAATCTAATTCTTTTGTTTATTTTATCAGGATTTTTACATCTTTCAGTTCCCAATATCAAACATTAGTTTAAATATTTAAAAATTCTTCTCGTACCTAATCAGTGAGTTAAGATAAAATATTACGGGAATATCAATTTTATGTTAAATAAACTTGTTTCGTATTACCCAAACCTACTATCTTTGCCCCACTGAAAACGAGAGGAAGTAGGTAAGCGCAGAAGAGCTTTTAGATAAGCATAAAGATTAATGAAATCACTTTAGGGGATACGGGAAAAACAACCAGAAACTTTTTAAAAATAAAAGTTGTGGGAGTTAAAAATATTTGTATCTTTGCAGTCCGGTAAAACGGGAAGCGCAGAAGTGAGATTAAAGGTTTGTAGAGAGGTTAAGGTTACTAAAAAAAACTTTAAAATTTTCTTTAAAAACATTTGGTCAAAAAGAAATTAATAATTACTTTTGCACTCGCAAATACGGAGCGACACTGACAGAGATTAGCTTCGGTAAAAAGCGAAAGAATAAAGATCATTGACATACAATATAACAACCAAGTAAGGAAAAACTAAAGCGTTAAAAAACTTTGAGTGAGTCAAGACAAACATACAATGGAGAGTTTGATCCTGGCTCAGGATGAACGCTAGCGGGAGGCCTAACACATGCAAGCCGAGCGGTAGAGATTCTTCGGAATCTTGAGAGCGGCGTACGGGTGCGGAACACGTGTGCAACCTGCCTTTATCAGGGGGATAGCCTTTCGAAAGGAAGATTAATACCCCATAATATAATTGATGGCATCATTGATTATTGAAAACTGAGGTGGATAAAGATGGGCACGCGCAAGATTAGATAGTTGGTAGGGTAACGGCCTACCAAGTCGATGATCTTTAGGGGGCCTGAGAGGGTGATCCCCCACACTGGTACTGAGACACGGACCAGACTCCTACGGGAGGCAGCAGTGAGGAATATTGGACAATGGGTGAGAGCCTGATCCAGCCATCCCGCGTGAAGGACGACGGCCCTATGGGTTGTAAACTTCTTTTGTATAGGGATAAACCTTTCCACGTGTGGAAAGCTGAAGGTACTATACGAATAAGCACCGGCTAACTCCGTGCCAGCAGCCGCGGTAATACGGAGGGTGCAAGCGTTATCCGGATTTATTGGGTTTAAAGGGTCCGTAGGCGGATCTGTAAGTCAGTGGTGAAATCTCACAGCTTAACTGTGAAACTGCCATTGATACTGCAGGTCTTGAGTAAGGTAGAAGTAGCTGGAATAAGTAGTGTAGCGGTGAAATGCATAGATATTACTTAGAACACCAATTGCGAAGGCAGGTTACTATGTCTTAACTGACGCTGATGGACGAAAGCGTGGGGAGCGAACAGGATTAGATACCCTGGTAGTCCACGCCGTAAACGATGCTAACTCGTTTTTTGGGTTTTTAAGATTCAGAGACTAAGCGAAAGTGATAAGTTAGCCACCTGGGGAGTACGTTCGCAAGAATGAAACTCAAAGGAATTGACGGGGGCCCGCACAAGCGGTGGATTATGTGGTTTAATTCGATGATACGCGAGGAACCTTACCAAGGCTTAAATGGGAATTGATCGGTTTAGAAATAGACCTTCCTTCGGGCAATTTTCAAGGTGCTGCATGGTTGTCGTCAGCTCGTGCCGTGAGGTGTTAGGTTAAGTCCTGCAACGAGCGCAACCCCTGTCACTAGTTGCCATCATTAAGTTGGGGACTCTAGTGAGACTGCCTACGCAAGTAGAGAGGAAGGTGGGGATGACGTCAAATCATCACGGCCCTTACGCCTTGGGCCACACACGTAATACAATGGCCGGTACAGAGGGCAGCTACACAGCGATGTGATGCAAATCTCGAAAGCCGGTCTCAGTTCGGATTGGAGTCTGCAACTCGACTCTATGAAGCTGGAATCGCTAGTAATCGCGCATCAGCCATGGCGCGGTGAATACGTTCCCGGGCCTTGTACACACCGCCCGTCAAGCCATGGAAGTCTGGGGTACCTGAAGTCGGTGACCGTAAAAGGAGCTGCCTAGGGTAAAACAGGTAACTAGGGCTAAGTCGTAACAAGGTAGCCGTACCGGAAGGTGCGGCTGGAACATCTCATTTTAGAGCGTCTTTAGACGTAAAACAAAATTAAGATACTTAAATGTATCATGTACTTACTTCAAAGTAAAGCTTTAGTTTTTTGTTTGGTTGATTTATAAGTAAAGTAAAAAGTTAAAAGTAAAAAGAGCCAAGTGATTGGATCGTTAAAAAATTACTTATTACCCATTACTTATAAATATATATAAAATATAACCCACTAGAAATTAGTAAAAGGGAAAGAGATTGAGAAATGAAGAAGAGGAAAAGGATATTACTTATTACTCATCACCCATTACTCATACAAAGTCTCGTAGCTCAGCTGGTTAGAGCGCTACACTGATAATGTAGAGGTCGGCAGTTCGAGCCTGCCCGAGACTACTAATTAAAGCGGATAGCAAATAGCGATGGGCTAATGGCAATAAGCCAAAAGCAATAATCCAAAAGCTAAAAGCACTAGAGGGGGAATTAGCTCAGCTGGCTAGAGCGCCTGCCTTGCACGCAGGAGGTCAAGGGTTCGACTCCCTTATTCTCCACAGTTTTGGAGGTTTAGTTTAAAAGTTACGATTGGAGCCAAAAACAACAATTGTTTACTAAACCAAAAAGAAGCAAATAAGATCATTGACATTAACGGTAAAGACATCACAAAGAGAAAACCGAGCACTTATAAGTGCTTGAGTAACCTAAAAATAGGAAAGAAATCGTTAAGGGCGTATGGCGGATGCCTAGGCTTTCAGAGGCGACGAAGGACGTGGTAAGCTGCGAAAAGCTACGGGGATTGGCACACACGAATTGATCCGTAGATATCCGAATGGGGCAACCCAATACATTGAAGATGTATTACCTCTTAGGAGGAGCAAACCCGGAGAACTGAAACATCTAAGTACCCGGAGGAAAAGAAATCGAAGAGATTCCGTAAGTAGTGGCGAGCGAAAGCGGATTAGCCCAAAAGTCTTTATATGTTTAAAAGAATGTTCTGGAAAGAACAGCCATAGAGGGTGATAGCCCCGTATTTGAAAGGCATATTTAGATGATAAATGAGTAGGGCGGGACACGTGAAATCCTGTCTGAATATGGGGGGACCATCCTCCAAGGCTAAATACTCCTGAAAGACCGATAGTGAACAAGTACTGTGAAGGAAAGGTGAAAAGCACTTCGAATAGAAGGGTGAAATAGAACCTGAAACCGTACGCCTACAAGCGGTCGGAGCCCACAAGTTGGGTGACGGCGTGCCTTTTGCATAATGAGCCTACGAGTTAATTTTACTAGCGAGGTTAAGTAATTAAGTTACGGAGCCGGAGCGAAAGCGAGTCTGAATAGGGCGCATAGTTAGTAGGATTAGACGCGAAACCTTGTGATCTACCCATGGGCAGGTTGAAGCTTTGGTAACACAAAGTGGAGGACCGAACCGGTTGACGTTGAAAAGTCTTCGGATGACCTGTGGGTAGGGGTGAAAGGCCAATCAAACTGGGAGATAGCTCGTACTCTCCGAAATGCATTTAGGTGCAGCGTCGCAAATGAGTTTATTAGAGGTAGAGCTACTGATTGGATGCGGGGGTTTCACCGCCTACCAATTCCTGACAAACTCCGAATGCTAATAAATGTTCTGCGGCAGTGAGGGCATGGGTGCTAAGGTCCATGTCCGAGAGGGAAAGAACCCAGACCAACAGCTAAGGTCCCCAAATATATGTTAAGTTGAAGCAACGCGGTTGGACTGCATTGACAGCTAGGATGTTGGCTTGGAAGCAGCCATTCATTTAAAGAGTGCGTAACAGCTCACTAGTCGAGCGGTCCGGCATGGATAATAATCGGGCATAAACATATTACCGAAGCTATGGATTTGTATTTAATACATCTGGTAGGAGAGCATTCTGTTTGCGCCGAAGCAGTATCGTGAGGTATTGTGGAGCGGACAGAAAAGAAAATGTAGGCATAAGTAACGATAAAGGGGGCGAGAAACCCCCTCACCGAAAGACTAAGGTTTCCTCAGCCATGCTAATCAGCTGAGGGTTAGTCGGGACCTAACGCGAACCCGAAAGGGGTAGTGGATGGACAATGGGTTAATATTCCCATACTTGCTCACACTAAAAAGGGGACGGTTCGATGTAGCTATTGAAGACGGACGGAAGTGTCAAGGCCTAGCCTTCGGGCGAAGCTGTTATAGTGTAATCGGATCCAAGAAAAGCCGAAGTGAAGCAACCCGTACCAAAACCGACACAGGTGGTCGAGGAGAGAATCCTAAGGTGCTCGAGTGAGTCGTGGCTAAGGAACTAGGCAAAATAGTCTCGTAACTTCGGAAGAAGAGACGCCAACAGCAATGTTGGCCGCAGTGAAGAGGCCCAGGCGACTGTTTATCAAAAACACAGGACTCTGCTAAATCGAAAGATGCTGTATAGGGTCTGACACCTGCCCGGTGCTGGAAGGTTAAGGAAGGGCGTTAGCGTAAGCGAAGCGTTTGACTGAAGCCCCAGTAAACGGCGGCCGTAACTATAACGGTCCTAAGGTAGCGAAATTCCTTGTCGGGTAAGTTCCGACCTGCACGAATGGTGTAACGATCTGGGCACTGTCTCAGCCACGAGCTCGGTGAAATTGTAGTATCGGTGAAGATGCCGATTACCCGCAATGGGACGAAAAGACCCTGTGAACCTTTACTATAACTTCGTATTGACTTTGAGTAAGTAATGTGTAGGATAGGTGGGAGACTTTGAAGCCGGCACGCTAGTGTTGGTGGAGTCGACGTTGAAATACCACCCTTTACTTACTTGGAGCCTAACTTCTTAAAGAAGGACATTGCGTGGTGGGTAGTTTGACTGGGGTGGTCGCCTCCAAAAGAGTAACGGAGGCTTTCAAAGGTACCCTCAGCACGCTTGGTAACCGTGCGTAGAGTGTAATGGCATAAGGGTGCTTGACTGTGAGACCAACAAGTCGATCAGGTGCGAAAGCAGGACATAGTGATCCGGTGGTTCCGTATGGAAGGGCCATCGCTCATAGGATAAAAGGTACTCCGGGGATAACAGGCTAGTCTCCCCCAAGAGCTCACATCGACGGGGAGGTTCGGCACCTCGATGTCGGCTCGTCACATCCTGGGGCTGGAGAAGGTCCCAAGGGTTGGGCTGTTCGCCCATTAAAGTGGCACGCGAGCTGGGTTCAGAACGTCGTGAGACAGTTCGGTCTCTATCTATTGCGGGCGTTAGATGTTTGAGAGGGCTTGATTCTAGTACGAGAGGACCGAATTGAACAAACCTCTGGTGTATCAGTTGTACCGCCAGGTGCACCGCTGAGTAGCTATGTTTGGAAGAGATAAGCACTGAAAGCATATAAGTGCGAAACTCGCCTCAAGATGAGACATCTTTTAAGGGTCGTTGGAGATGACAACGTTGATAGGCTACAGGTGTAAAGTTGGTAACAGCATAGCCGAGTAGTACTAATTACCCGTAGATTTATAGCCTATTGGTTTACATTAAAACAAGCCTTATAAGTGCAATCATGGTTTTGCCTTTGTGATGAAATTTACCGATAAAACAGGTAGCAGATGTAGCTATCAGGTAGCAGGAAAACCTGCAACCTATCACCTTCAAACTGCAACCTTATATACAACCTTTAGGGTGGTTTTAGCGGTGGGGCTCACCTGTTCCCATTCCGAACACAGAAGTTAAGCCCACCAGCGCCGATGGTACTGCGACAAGCGGGAGAGTAGGTCGCCGCCAGTTTTTATTTAAAGTCTCATACATTATGTATGAGACTTTTTTGTTTTTAGACCATATATACTATTTACATAAACCTCATATCTCATTCATTCACTCATTTATTTATTTATTTATTTATTTATTTATTTATTTGAACGAGGCTTTTTGTTTTACTACATCCTTCTCCTTTTTTGATATCACTACTAGTCCATATATCTTTAATCTAAAATAAGAATAAATTAAAGCAGCTTACTAACAAAGAAAACTGTAAAAGAGCACAAAATTTTATTGGAATACTTAGAAACTTTTTTGATAGCTACTTCCTATTCTGGAGAATAACTTAAATCGATTTTTTTCAGAATATTTTACATCGCTATACTCTAAGAATATTTCTCTTACAGAGTTTATAAATTCTAATATTTTAGGAATTAATTGTTTACTGATGAAAGTTTATCTGAGCAGTATAAGTTGCAGCTGGAACAGTTACGGAAACCCCGCCAAGGCGTATAGATATTGGAATATTTGAATAAGATATTTGGGTTACTAATAATCCTAACGTACCTGCGAACATGAGATCAAAAAAGACGGAATCTGTCTGAAGTATTTCCGGATAAGTATTTCCATTATTGAAATAAACACTACATCCTAAGCATAAACCTGTAATTGCACCTGTACCCCCATTTCTGTTGGCGTAAAGATGAAGAGAGTTATTCCAAAGTGTAGGAGTATAGTACATTTTGATTTGAGACACAATACTACCTGTTTCCAAAAGAGCAAGCCCCAAAAGTACACTACGAGGGATTGTGTATGGCCCTAATATAATCGTATTATCTGAACTCGTATAAGTTCCGGAATAGTTATTCCCAGCTTCTGTAATAGGCGGTATGATTATCGCAGAGGGAGTTCCTGCAATATTTACGGGGATATTGGCAGAAGGTGAAACTCCATTGTCAGTAATAGTATATGTAACTGTTACTGTATTATTGAAAGCATTAAGATTGGTGTAAGTATTAGGTGATACCGAAAACGTAAGCTGATGTCCATTGCCAATTCCATTTCCGGTATAGGCTCCTCCAATTCCACTAATGATTGTTGTTGGGACCGTAGAGAGTGTGACTTGCGAAGAGGGGGTTCCTAATGTACCGGCTCCACTACCTGAAGCTGCTGCTGCTTGTAATTTTACATCAACACCGGGAATGAGCTGATTAATGGAAGCTGTTATAGACCGTGTACCACCTGAAGCTACTGCTGAAGTATAATTCAGCCATTTTGTTGTATTATTGGCAGGATTTGCAAGACGATTACCTGCTTCTGTAGGTTTTGTAAGGTCTAAATTAATGCTACTGTTTTGCTCAATATCCATTAATGCAACTTGTGGTAATGTAAAATTAACATTATATGTTTGTGCAAAGCTACCAGTATAAAACGTGAGACTAATTGAAGAGAATAATATTTTGATAAAAGATGTCATTTTTGCTTTTTTATTTCGTTATATCCTACTTTTATACCTTCTCGTTGATATTTAATTTCAGTCAGTTGCTTTACAATACTAATAGCTATATTTTTAATTTCAGAAGGTTTTAAAACAAATTGAAATAGATTGGTAGATATTTTATACCTTTTATCAAGACCATTTCTATATATTTTTACAGTCCAGTTTCCAGGGCGTAAATAAGTAAAATCAAAAGGTTCTCCTATGATGCATATTTTTCGATAGGTTTGTTCTCCATTGGTAGCTTCTATAATGACACCGTCATTTTTTTTACTTTCTTTTTTCGACTGATATTGAGCAAAAACATAATGATTCTTTTCTTCATTTTCATTGAGCGAAATACTTCCCTGAATAGTAGCTGCTGTAGTTAAACCGAAATTATAAATGTTTTCTTTATTGATAAGGTGTAATGCTGCAGGAAAATTGGAATAAGGAATATCATTTAACTGAGTGCTTGATCTGTCAATTTCGAGAAAATAATCTCCCGGGGGAATGTTTTTAAAGGTATAATTTCCTGCTTTATCTGTAACAGTAATATGATTTCCCATCATTAACCGTATTCCGTCTACTTTTTTTACCCCAAGATTGTTGATGGTGCCGGATAAGGTGGTGTACTCTGCTATTTTTTGCACAGGAACATTCATCCGCATCGTATAACGTAAAGAAAATATAAAATCTTTATTGGAAAAATCCCCACGCTGCAAATTGTAACGACCTGATATATCAATTTCGTGATTTTTGAAAAGCTGATGATGGAATAGAGCTTCAAAAAGATTTCTGTCCTTAAAATAATCTTCAGGCATATAATTATTCTGATAAAAAATGCTGAAGTTGGTTTTATCAGATAATCTGCTGATAACACGGGCACCGAAATAAGTCTGTTTTTGATTTTGCATCTGATATCTGGAGGTTACTGCATAACTCCCAAATAAGTTGAATGAAGTTCTAAATTTCTCAAATTCAATATTGGCGGTATAAAAAGTAGAATTCCCGGAAAATCCGGTCAGAAAGTTATTGGTAGTGCCAAACTGACTTTCAAGATTAATATTGAATTCTCCTATTTTCTGATTTACACTTAGTCTGAAAAACTTTTCATCATAATCAAATTGTCTTGGTATAAGGCGATCCTGGTACTTTTGATATCCACTATATACCATAATGGATCCTGTTTTTATATAGTTGTATTGAGCGCCATACTGTAAATAGCTTCTGTATGGAGAAGCCAATAATAAGGTATCTCTTTGATAGTTTTTAGCGTCCTGAATAAAGTTAGCAAACAGATTAACTTTTTTCAGAATTCTATACTGTATATTCCCGTTAAAAGTACTGGTGTTAGAAAAATAGCCGGCGAATCTGGGACTGGCTTTTAAATACATAAGACTACCGCTGATTTTACTGAAATTAGCCTGAGTCTGTAGCATATAAGCTGTTCCTTCTGTCTCATTTGTTTTACTATATGTAATTTCTCCGGAAGCACTAAGATTTGTTAGAAGTTGGAACTTGCCTGTTAAATAGGGTAAATGTGTATTCGAGCTGAATTGAGCATTTACAGATGTAAAGTTGTTTTTATCAGAAAGAGGTATTTTATAAAGGTAACCGGCGGTTATTTCCGATTCTTTCTTTATTTTAATTTTTGAATAAATGTTGAATTCATCTTTAATGTCCCGGAAGAATCTTGGATGGTTATAGAAAGCACCGAAGCTCAGTTTTTTTAAGTCATAGCGTATCTCTGCTCCTCGTCCATATCGTGCAAATTCAGTGAGATAAGAGGCTGAATAGGTTTTATCTCCAATATGTACAAAAAGATTGGCATCTTTATAATTAATAAAATATTCTTCGTATGGGGTAAAAGCATTGAACTCAATCGGGTTTTGGGTTACTGCATGAAACTCTATCTGACTGGTATTTTTATTCGTCAAACTGCCCTTACCATAAATTTCTCCCTGAAAACCATCCTGATAAATACCTCTGTTCCGGGTTCCGATAAAAGAAAGAGAAGCGGAAACCGGAAGACGGTAATAAATATCATCCTCAACAGGTTTTGTTGAAATAATTTTCACACTGCTGTATGCGGTGATAGCCTGATCCGGATTCACCATAGAACGGGCGGTCAGATTTAAATTCTGATAATCATTCTTTCCTAAATTAGGATCTGTATTTTTAGTAACTGTAATTACTTTACTGGTTCCGGGAGGAAGAACGAGGGTATTGACCTGGCTAATCAATGAATTGCTTTCCATTGCCAGATACTCTTTAGTATTTCCGTTATTTTTTAGAATAAAAGAAGCTTTAATAACTTGCCCGGCTTTTACAAATTCCGGAGATTCTAATAAGGTAACAGAAATATTCCGGTTTGGGGAAACAATAATTTCTGTTTTTTCCGTAAGCTCATTTTCTGTATCTTTTTCGGAAATATGCAGTGATATTTCATACTTTCCTGAAGGAGTCTCGGAAGATATCCGTAAAGGGACAATATAAATTCTATGGTCTAATGCCGAAATAGTAATTTCATCTTTTGAAAGAATAGGACTAATAAATGAATCGGAAGTTTCAACATTCAGAAGGTAAGTTTTACTGTACTGCGAATTATTCTCTATTTTAAAAGAAACAGAAGTAGGGCTTCCCGGGAGTAAACTATCTTTTTTATTAACAAATTCCGAAGATTGATTTTGAGAAAAGATGTGTACAGGGAATAACAGGATAATATATATGATCCATTTCCTAATCATTTTTAACTTCTAATTCAACATTAAGAGCAAAGGCATTTTCATCTTCATCAGTAGCTATGATTACAGCATTGTATTTATCAGGAAGAATGTTGCTGATATCTATATCGAAAGATTTTGAAGTGTTGGGAAGTAATGCCATGGTCATACTGGAAAATGTACCTATCTTTTCTCCTGTTTTGCGATTATATATTTCAATATTTGCCGTAGGTCTGCAATATAAATTCCCGTTATTGACAATTCCGACTTTCACAATTCGCTGTTGTCCTTCTTTTTCAATTTTTACACTTTCAAACTTAAGAGAAGGCTTTACATTTTCAGTATCATAGTTGGTAATGACCTGAATGGCATATCGAACTACAGATGTAATATTAATACCCGGGCTATCATTACTAGGCTTTATATCTTCTACGGGCTCTACAATAATAACACTCCAATAGGTACCAGCTTGGGCAATTTTATCAGGAACGTTAATTTCAAAATATACCTCTGTTTTTTCTTTAGCTTTAAGGTTTATTAAATTAGTATTGAGCTTTATCCAGTCAGTGTTTGATTTTTCATTTGTATGAGGAGCAGTATAATAAGTGGTTCCGTCGGCATGGTAGCTAAAATCCTGTAAGAAAATTTTTACATTTTGAGGAGCATTTCCTGTGTTCTGTAAAGTAACTTGTCCTTTATAGATCTGCCCATTCTCAACTTTATAAAAATGAGTAAGACCATTGAGTACGACAACGCTTGCCTGTAGTGTGGCGAACTGTAAAATAAAGGCAAGAAAAAGTAAAATACGCTTTATCATTAAGAATATTTTTAGGATAAAATAAGGATATAGAGAAATAAGAAGAAATTGAGTAAATTTCTTCTCATCTTAATCAAAAAATCTTTTTTCTATTTAATTGTCAACAAAAGTATAGGTAACCTTTGCTGTTACGTTTGCTGTAGCTGTTATATTACCATATGCAGTAGTAGTACCAGGAGTAATCGTATAGGTAAGATTGTGTCCTTTTCCGGATCCATCTTCTGTATAAGCACTTCCAATGAGTGAAATTAGTGATTGATCAGTAGCTGTCAAAGTTAATGTGGAAGGGGTTCCTAAAGCTCCTGCACCTCCTACTGCCGCTGCTGCTGTAACTTTAATATCTACACCTGGAATTAATGCATCTAATTTTGCAGAAATATGGCGAGTTGTAACAGTTGCCGTCTTAATGGATGAATAATTGAGCCAGAGAGTATTGTTTGTAGCAGCTACAGCTATTGGTAAACCAGCTTCCGTGGGAGCTGTAAATCCCATTGAAATATTTTTTGAAGCAGAAGGTTCAATATCAAGTATTGCAACTGAAGGAATGGTAATGGTAATATCATGATTATCACTAATAGCGTCTTGCGCTTTCATATTAGCAGATATTGCAGCAAAAGCCAAAGATAATGCCAATCCTGGAAGGTTTAATCGTTTCATTGTTTTTTAGTTTTAGATTGTGAAGATAATAAAATTTAGTAAATGATAGTAGAGTATTTTATTAAATTAAATGTAAAACATTGTTTTTCAATATTTGATAGCACCTTAAAGTAGGAATGATGTATGGAATCATTAACAGTAAATTATTATAGAAAACATATTTTCTTTTGATAAAAATTAGAATCTGCTTAAGATCCCCCAATGGATTTTGATATCATTGAATTTGAATGGATTTCCAAATTCATTACCATTGGAAAGCTGGAAACTCATAAGGCCGATAGGGATAAAGAAATTAAATCCGAACCCGACACTATAGAGTTTGGGCTTCACATTTAAAGATTTGTTGTTGAGCTGGCCATACTGCCCGAAAACATCAAAAAAAGCCTGGCTACCGATCAAATACCGGTATTCAAGACTTCCATAATAATAAAAGTCGGCGGCGAGAGAGTTTTCATTGAATCCCCGCATGGAATTCCAACCTCCGAAACGGTATAATTCGTTGGCGGAAAATTCTACCTTAGAATCCATCATGGCTCCTTCTGCTTTTATATTGAGGAAATGATTTCCGTTGATATGATAATTGTGCTCTCCAAAAAAATAGAACTGGTTCTGGTTGGCTTTAATATTGTCTTTTGTATAAGTAGTCGCTAAAAAATCATATCCTGCATTGATTCTTGTTTTGTAAAGAAAAAGATCAATATCAGTAGGTTCCGTCATTTCGTACCAGATACCCAATCCTTTTTTATTATAATCTTTACCCTGAATATATAAAGTGTCAATAATGCTGGATGTTTCAAAAGTTCCTCTAAGTCCTATTTTATTTCTGTTATTGATGTGGTAATAAAAAGCCGGCAGCATTTTTACGTTAGCATACGTAGAGTCCTGTCTGAAAATATTGATCTTCATATTCATCCCGACATTCGATTTAAAAAGATAAGGAATGTCCGTTTGAAGGTCAAACGTCTGTCCTTTATCCGGATTTCTTTGCCAGTATAAATTAATGGTTTCAAAGCCATTGAACATATTCTTGAAATTCACGTTCAGGGTTCCGTTTAAGGTAAATTTATCCGTTTTATCATTTCCAAAACCGATTACCCCGTCAAAAGTATTCGTCTTTTTCTTTTCCAGGAAAAGATAAATCTGCGTAGAGTCTTTTGTAAAAAGTGTTTGTGGTTGCCTTTCCAGCGAGAGGAATGGATGGCTTTGAAAGTTTTTGTTGATGGCTAAAAGATTTTTGTCATCGTAGGTTTTACCTTTGAACTCTTTTTCAAGATTTTTTATAAACCTTTTGGGAACTTTTACATAGCCTTTCATCACGAAGCCGTCAATCGTTCTTTTATCATTTTTATTGATATCAAGATTCACAATAGGATAGCCGTCTTTCTGTCCTTTATATTTTGCTTTTATCCTGCTGAAAGAATAGCCTTCATCAATATAAACTTTGTTGATGCTTTTTTTAGTAGAATCCAGATTTTTAGTGAAAAACTCTTTCTTAGATTTTAGTTTTATCGCTAACGAATCCGAAAGATCAATAAAAGTTTCATTGAAGTTTTTCCCTTTATCATAAAAGATCTCGGTGCTGTCACCTTTTACTTTTACTTCTTTTAATTGAGTTAAAAAATAATTTCCCTGAGCCAGAGAATCTAAAAACTTGACCGCAGAAACTGAATCTTTTACCTTTTTCTTGACCTTCGTTTCGGAATCTATAAGGAAATAATGTTTTTTCTGCGCCTGTATAAAAACGCAAAACAGTACAAAAAATATTTTTAAGAATAGTTTCAATTTGTCATTCTGAATGTAGTGAAGCGGAATGAAGAATCTCTATAAAAATACAAAAAGATTCTTCACTGCATTCCATCCCGTTCAGAATGGCAATGCACCCAGATCATTCAACTGTTTTTATGCAAGTTTATTATATTTCTTCATTAAATTCTCATAAGTTCCCTGCGGAAGGATCCATTTTAAAGGAACTCCTATTTTCTGCCCGAATTTACCAAAATAATAATGAGCTTTCCATTTGGGTTTATTTAAAAGAGCATCAACATATTCCGCAACTTCCAAAGGCTCAGTTCCGTCTCCAACATGCGAATTCATCAATGCATATACCTTATTAAACACATTTTTGTATGGTTCGGAAACCTTTGTTCTCACACGGTTTTCTGCAATATTGGTTTTAATATCACCTAAATGAAGAGAGCAGACATTCACATTCCATGGATACACTTCATATCTCATCGCTTCTGTTACTTTATCCAAAGCCGATTTTGAAGCAGAGTAGAATCCACGGAAAGGCAGTCCCATTTCACTTCCGATACTAGAAACATTGATGATCTGCCCGAATTTGTTTTCACGCATTTTGGGCATCACGGCGCTCATCATTTGGACAGCTCCAACCAGGTTCAGGTTAAAAAGCTTCAAAATATCTTCTTTTGAAGAATCTTCTACAGCTCCTACCATTCCCATTCCGGCATTGTTGATCAGGACATCGATTTTTGTTTCCTTTGTTAATACCTGTGCGATAGCATTTTGTACCGCATCATTATCTGTAACATCTGTGGGAATAGACGTGAAATATTGACTTTCGGTGTGCTTTCTGCTTAAGCCGTATACTCTGTGACCCTTTTTTCCAAAATATTCCGCTAACACGAAACCGATTCCGGATGATGTGCCCGTGATGATAATAGTTTTTGACATTAGTAAGTAAAATATTTTTTTGAATTAGGAATTTTGAATTTGTTTTCGCCTATCCTGAATTCGTTCATTTTTATAAGCGTTTCGAATTTATGAATAAATTCTTTGTGATCATCTTGTGGAATTTTTCTGTTTTCATCTCCGTCACATTCGGAATACGTTTCATCAACAATAGCTTCCCCCGTAGAGAAATTGACATCATAGGTAAAGCTGAATTCGCAGGTATCTTCAAATTTGTTGAAAGCTCCGATCAGATAAAAGTCTCCATTTTGAAAACGGAATGTATACTTGCTCGTATCCATATGTCTTGAATTGGTATAAAACGATTGAAAAATGACAAGACAATTATTTTTTATTTTGATTTCCAGTTTATTGTCTTCAGGATAAAAGCCCGCTTCGCTTGAATTCAGTATCGTTGAATTTTCTTTCCAAATTTTTAAACTTCCCTGAATGTTTTTTAAGATATAGAATTTTCTTTTATATCCTTGATATTCAGTTTTCTCTGGAGTATTATATACAATAACTGTTTCTTCTTTTCCGTCCTTATCCAAATCACCCTTTACTTCCAGTACCTTTTCATGCCCTTTTGGAATGACAAAATCCTTCAGTTCCTGTGATTGAAACATGGTAAAAATAAGTAAGGAGAAAAAAGAAAGGAAAATTTTCATTTACTGTTTGCTTAAAATCTTTGATAGATCTTTCCAAAACATTGGGTAAGATTTTTCCACTACATTTTCATCTTCAATATTTAATTCTTTAATCAGGCAAAACGGCGCGAAACTCATCGCCATTCTGTGATCCTGATAGGTTTTGATAGAAATATTCTCTTCAGGTTCTTTAAAGTTAAGGGATTGTATGGTCGTATCTGTGATCTCAGTTTCAGTTCCCAGTTTTTGTAATTCATTATACAGAGCCAGCAATCTGTCGGTTTCCTTCACCCTTAATGTTCCCAGACCTGAAATTTCAAAAGGGATTTTCAAAGCGGCAGCAGTTACACAAAGGGTTTGTGCGATATCCGGACAATTATTCATATCCAGAACGATTTTATCCGGGAACTGGAAATTGGGATCCGGCTGAAGCGTAATTTTATGCTCAGCTTCTGTGAAAATCGTTTGTATCCCGAAAAACTCTTCATAAATTTTTGCAATGGCAGAATCTCCCTGTGTGGACTCTTTGTAAAAGCTTTTTAAATGAATTGTTTCTCTTCCCAATGCTGCAAAGGAGTAAAAATATGAAGCTGAGCTCCAGTCACTTTCCACCTCATAATTGACAACTGAGTGTTGATTGCTTTCATGAAAGGGTTCAACTTTAATTAAATTTCCGACAAAACTTGCCTGGATTCCGAATTTTTTCAGAATATCCAAGGTCATTTCAATATAAGATTTTGAAGTAACTTCACCTACAAGATTTATTTCCAGTCCTGTTTCAAGTTTCCCTGCAATCAATAGGAGAGAGGTGATAAACTGGCTCGAAATATTGGCCGGAACATCTACCTTGGTCTCCGTAATTTTTCTTCCTTTAATTTTCAAAGGAGGAAAACCTTCGTTTTCCAGGTATTCAATTTCTACGCCCAGATTTTGTAAAGCGGTAACCAGATTTTTTATGGGGCGTTCTTTCATTCTTCCGGAACCGGTAAGAACAGTGTTTTTTCCTTCTGCAATAGAATAGTAAGACGTTAGGAAACGCATCGCTGTTCCAGCATGGTGAATATCTACAATCTCAGTATTCTCCGACAATGCTTTTTTCAGCAATTGGGTATCCTGGGAATTGGATAAATTCCCGATTTGTATATTTTTAAACAAACTTTCTAAAATCAACAAACGATTCGAAATACTTTTCGAACCGCTGATTTGTATGGTTTGATTTCCGACTAATTTTGATTGTTCTAGCTTCTTCATTATTTCATTTCTATTTTAAAGACAGGCAACCTGATAAAGTTGCGTTATTTTTTAATTCGTTTCTGAATTTTTCAGGAAGATTGATTGAGATAAAACAAAAGTTTTTTTCATCATATTTTTTTAATTCAGCATTCCAGATGAGTGCTTTGGCTTCACCGTAATCAGAGTTGTAATAATATAAATTTTCTTTATTATCAACATAGCAAAGCCAATAATGATGATCACTGAATGTCCTATTTATTGGTTGTTGATAAAGAACTTTTCCTCTTTCGTCTGTTATTGCTAATATTTTGCATGAATTTTCGATGTTTTTTACAATAACATTTTTTTTCCATCCCCAAGAATAAGTTGCATTCGTAGTAATAAATCCTTCACGAGTATTTTCACGTTTTGGAATTTCAGAAGAGCATCGGGTTAATGCGAGTATTGTAAATAAAAAAACACCAAATTTCATTCACTATTTCAATTTTTCATTATTCTGATGACGGTCTTTATCGCGATCAGTTTTTATTTTCATTTTCTTATCAAAAGCCTCCTGCAGATTGACCCCGGTCTGATTAGCCAAACATAACGTTACAAATAAAACATCTGCCAATTCCTCTCCAAGATCTTTGCTTTTGTCACTTTCCTTTTCGCTTTGCTCTCCATATCTTCTGGCAATGATTCTTGCCACCTCGCCCACTTCTTCCGTCAGCATTGCCATATTGGTAAGTTCATTGAAATAACGAACACCAATTGTTTTTATCCATTCATCGACCTGCTGCTGCAGATTTGCAATTTCCATTATGACTTATTATTATTGATCTGTTGTTCCAAAGAACTTATTTTACTGTTTAATATACTAAGCTCTTCTTTTATTTCCTCTAAGTGGTGTGCCGATTTTCCCGAACTTTCGGTGTAATTGCCAATTTTCTTAAAGAAACTCCTTATTGCCAAATAACAGGCAATTAAAATTAAAAGTGCCAATAAAAAAGGCAAGTTCTCGATAAAATTAAATTCCATCCCGAAGTTTTATTAAAATTTTGAAGATTATTCATAGGCTCCCAAAGTCGGAGTAGTGCTTCTTGAAACCCCAACGATATCGGTAGTGACCGATGAAAGAGGGGCACCCACATTTCTAGCTGGAGACAGCGGTTTTACTCTTAGATTTTGTTTGGCTGTAAAATAATTGATGAATTGAGGATCTTTATTTTTATCACTTTGAGTAACAATGAGAGAATTGCTAAAATCATAACCAGATTCTGATATATTTGAATATTTGATTAAGGAGTTTTGAATTAAGAATCCAAATTGTTGATTCAAAGAAGGTTCAACATGAACAGCATTGTCTTTATCCGAATAAACAATACTATTTTTTATACTTAGCTGTTGCAAAGCTGCCTGTTGTGTTTGCCCATTATCATCTTTCCATTCATTTGTGGCAAAAATTCCTTCTCTAGTAAAAGAGGCTAATGTTTTCGAATAATTGGCGATGGTAGCGTAAGTATAGCTATGATTTCCTCCTCCATAAATCCAGATACATGATAGACCACAATTATTCATAACCAGATTGGTAGCATTAACAGTAGAAGTTAATGCATAAATTCCATAATCCTGAAACGTATGAATAAAGGAATTATTAATCGTTGCCGTTGCTTTTTTCATATCTAAACCTCTTTTTCCTCCGAATAATCTTGCATGAGTCATATTCAGTATAGAATTCGCTTCCATCCGGATAGAGTTCCAGTTATTAGGAATCGTATCATAATACGTATCGTTTCTGTCTCCTCTTAGGATGACCTCGTTATTCAATGCTCCATTGATATTTAAAGTAGCTGCATCGGAAACTTTCATTCCGCTGTTGGAATGGAAATAGACTTTTGTTCCGGCCTGAATATTCAGCTTTATACCCGGATTAATGGTGAGATCTCCATAGATTATTTTCGCTTTGGTATTACTCCATGTTGTGTTGACATCAATTACATTCGGATTGGTCGGAGTTTTAATAAAAAACTCAGCATCCTGTACTACAGAAAATAAAGTAACATGCTGTTGTCCTGCACCACTTGAAAAAAGAACCCTGTCTTCGGCAATTGCTTCAGGACCTGTTGCTTCAGGGGCAATTTCCACAAAAATATAAAGACTGTCTTTTTTTCTTAAAGGAACATCTTTAAAGTCATATCCTGCCTTTCCGTCTACATTTATTCTATATAAAGATGAAGCTCCTTTTTCCAGATTGATTCTTGGGATAATCACATCTTTATTTTCATTATTATATACTTTTACCACATAAGTTTCTGAGCGTACCTGATGATACACCGTGTCACAAAATACCGTATCTCTTGAAAAGCTTAATGGCTGGGTGGGCTCGTCAAATGTAATATCATCTTTATTACAAGATACTGCCAGAAGCAGCGCCCAAAAAGAAAAAGCAAGTAATAATTTGAATTTCATCGAAATTAAGGTTTATTAAACTTCAAATGTAACGAAAATACTTTGAATTTCTTATTCCTGAAAAATTATTGAATGAGTATTTGTATATTATAAAAAATATTGTATTTTTGCAACCTAAAATTTAGCAGAGAAATATCCATTACTATTTCGAAAGCAAAACTTTAATTTTTTTAAAATTGTATTATGAAAAACGGAATCCACCCAGAAAATTATAGACTTGTTGTTTTCAAAGATATGAGTAACGACGAGGTGTTTCTTTGCAAATCGACTGCAGAAACTAAAGATACTATCGAGTACGAAGGACAAGAGTATCCTCTAATCAAAATGGAAATCTCTTCAACTTCTCACCCTTTCTACACAGGAAAAACTAAATTAGTTGATACTGCAGGTAGAGTTGATAAGTTCATGAACAAATACAAAAAATTCGCTAAGTAATTTTTTGTTATCACAATATTTAAAAGTCTTTCGGTTTCCGGAAGACTTTTTTTATTTGTAATTTTGTTGAAACTAGAAATGAAAAGCAGAAAATTACAAGTCAGTAATAAAATATTGAGCTTCCGGTTTTCATCCTCTCATTTCCAGCTTCTAACTTCTAACTTCTATAGAAATGCAATTAGTATTTTCAGATGCACAATATTGGGAAGATTTTCTCCCGCTTACCTTTACACGTCCTGTTGCAGAAATGCGATGCGGAATCCTTACCTTTTCTGAAAGATGGCAGAAAATTCTGGGTAATACCGAAGTTTCTTATTTTACGGAAATGTATCTTCAGGATAAATTTAAAGCACCGGAAGAAAAAGAGAGTCTTTTTTTAGTTCCGAATTTTATCCCTACGGAATCTGTTATTCAACAGATCAGAGATCTTAAGCAGGGCGAAGCTTTGGTGTATGAAGATGAATTGGTAGCAGCGAAGATCAATATGAAAGGATTTTCTCTTCATCAGATTGAGAAAATGACGGATATAAAAGAAGACCTTATCTTCTTTAAAAAACCGAAAGACTTATTTACTTACAACCATCACGCGATTGATTTTGATTTTGATCTTCTTACAAAAGGAAAGTCTTCACAGGGATTATCTGCAACGAATGGTTTCCTGGGTGATAAAAAAGACCTTTTCATTGAAGAAGGAGCATATATTGAATTTTCAACGATCAATACAAAAACCGGAAAAATATATATCGGTAAAAATACAGAAGTGATGGAAGGCTGTCATCTTCGTGGACCCATTGCGCTTTGTGATAATTCTAAATTTAATCTTGGAGCAAAAATTTATGGAGCTACTACCATTGGTCCACATTGTAAAGTAGGAGGGGAGGTAAACAATATTATTATTTTCGGGTACTCAAGCAAAGGGCATGAAGGATTTGTAGGGAATTCTGTGATTGGCGAATGGTGTAATTTTGGAGCAGATACCAACTCATCCAATATGAAAAATAACTACGGGAATGTAAAGTTCTGGAACTACAGAACCAAATCTTTTGAAGATACAGGACTGCAATTTGCAGGGATGATTATGGGGGATCATTCCAAAACAGCCATCAATACTCAGCTGAATACAGGAACTGTAATTGGAGTAGCATCCAATATCTTCAAACCCGGATTTCCACCTAACCTTGTAGAAAATTTTTCATGGGGTGGCTTAAAAGATGATGAAAAATTCAGATTAGATAAAGTCTATGAGGTGGCAGAAAGAGCAATGGCCCGTAGAAAAGTGGCTTTAACGGAACAGGATAAGGCTATTTTGAAACATATTTTTGATGAATATTAAGATAATATGAAAGTTCAGTTAAAGAATTCATTTTTCTTGGTTTTTCTTTTTTTCTGTAAAACTTTATTTGCACAATCAGAAGGAGATAAAATGGATAAGATAATTGATGATGCTTGCTTAAAGTTTAGTAAGACTCAAAATCTTTCAGATAGTTTAAGAGTAAAATATTTGAATGAGAATATTATTTATTCTTATATATCTACTGCAAAGATCAAGAATAAAGAAGCATTGGACGCTATGCTTATTAGATTTCAAAAAAGATGTGAAAGTTTTAGTAGTTTTCTGACAAAAATTGATAATCTTAATCAGGATGATTGGATTACTTTAGATCAGAGGCCCCAAGTTTTAGTCACTAAAAGAGATTTGGAGATTCTAAAACAAAGCAAGTCTCTATATTATTTTGAGTATGATGGAGAAAGAACTAATGTTGAAGTTAAAAATAACTATTGGGTAGAGACATTTACAGACCAGACTCAATCTAAATTAAAATATACTTGGGTTGATGAGAATAAATTTGAGTTAGAATTTATTGAAAGCAATAATTTTGAAAGAAAAGAGTTTAGCAGAAAAGGTGATAAATATATTTATGAAGTTATCAATAAAGTAAATGATTATTATTGGGTAATCGCTGAAATACCGGGACAGTCAAGGTTAGTGAAGTTTAAGCTTTACATTGAAAAATAAAAGAACATTAATTATGACTACTCGTAAAGTATTTTTGAATAGTATTAAATATGCTGAATAAAGAAACTTCAAAATTTTTTTGAAGTTTTTTTGTTTTTGATGTAATGAAATGTAAAATCTGGTTGTCTTACTTATAGAAACAAAACTTATGACCCAAGAGACCTTTAAGGATACGGTGTTCATTCTCAAAGATGAGATGTATCGCTTTGCGAAAAGGTTCGTCATGAGCAGTGATGAAGCGGAAGATGTGGTGCAGGATTTAATGATCAGGTTTTGGCAGAAGAAAGAAGAGTTGGGACAATTCGGGAATTTAAAGTCCTATGCGTTGAAAGCCGTCCGGAACGAATGCCTGAACCGGCTGAAGCACCACGATGTGAAGTTAGGATTTGCAGATATGCAGCTTCACCGCTCGGAGCTTTACAGTATGGAAGTGAATAATCTGAAGGAGCAGATTATCGGGTATATCAACCAGCTTCCGGAAAAACAAAAGATGGTTATCCATTTGAAAGATGTAGAAGAATATGAAGTTTCAGAAATTGCTGAAATGATGGAAATGGAAGAAAACGCAGTAAGGGTAAATCTGATGCGTGCTAGACAAAAAGTAAAAGAACAAATCTCACAACTGATGAGCTATGAACAACGACAAATTTCAAAATAAATACGACGAAATCTTCCAGCAAATTAAGGAAGAGAAAATGGATTGGGATTTTGAAGATTTCCTGAAAAAAGCAGAAGGAAAAGATGGTGAGGAAAAAGAAAATGAAGAAGCTCCGGTGATCCCGATCGGAAAAAATAAACCTGCTTTTCCTAAATGGTTTTGGATGGCTGCAAGTGTTGCTTTGCTTCTAGGGATTGGTTTCGTTTTTAACCAATATCAACATTCAGGGATAGAAAATCAGGCTCAGCTGGTAGAAAGTCAGATCAAACAGCAAAAAAATAATTTCATCGAAGAAAATAATGATCATCAGGCTCAGGTTGCAGTGAATCATCCGAGTGATTCAATCTCCGGAGCCAAGCAGGATTCTATATTTCAGGGGAATACCATTGCCGAAAAAGATGTTTTAGATGAAATTTTACCTAAAAGAGGAAGATTGAAAAAAGAAAGAAAGCTGAAATATGTTTACAATTCTTCTTATAAAAAAGCTTCAGATTCTACAGGATACAAAGATTCTTATGTGATTGTCAACGGAAAAAGAATTGAAAATGTGGAAGAAGCTATTAATGTGACTAAGTATTCATTTCAAATATTTGCAAATAACGTCAGTGAAAAACTGGTACAACCAAAAGTCGTTGAAGACGATTATTAATTAACCTTAAAGATTATGCTCCTGATCAGGCTCTAATCCTCAGAAAATAAAATTGAACTCATGAAAAAAATAATCATAATATTCGCACTGGCCTTCTCACATTTTTTCAATGTGTATGGGCAAAAAGATAAACTTGACCAGCTTTTTGACAAATATCAGGAAGTAGAGGGGGTAACTTCTATAAAAATTGCAAAACCGATGTTCGGAATGCTGAATAACCTGGATCTTGGTGATGCGGAACTGGATCAGATAAAGCCTTTACTCTCAAAAATTAATGGTTTGAAAGTACTTATTGCGGAAAAGTCCCAAGATGGGAGTTCTGTAAAAGGACAGAAGTTAGATCAGATCAGCAAAGATATTTCGTCTTATTTAAGCAATTTGAATTATAACGAAATCATGACCATGAACAGTAATGGTGCCAAAATAAAATTCCTTTCAGCTGAAGAAAAAAATGGGATTCTGGATGATTTGTTACTAAGTATTGATAGCGGAGGAGAAGAGAATATTCTGGTGAAGCTGGATGGCAAATTGTCTATGAATGATATTAATAAACTTATCAGTTCGACGGAAACGAAAATCAATCCTGTTACTTATACCAGAAACAATATTACCTCAGATATTACCTCTTCCTATTTAAACGGAGAAGCCAGAAATGTCGGTGAATTTTCAGGAATTCAGGTGAGTACCGGTGTAAATGTAGTTTTTAAACAGGAAAGTCCTACGAATATTAAGGTGATTGCAGATGCAGACAAGCTGCAGTATATCGTTACTAAAGTTGAGAACGGGGTGTTAAAAGTTTATGTTGATAATAAAGGGCAGAAAAACCTGAAATTCAAAAACATCAGTGTAAATGTTTCTTCGCCAAGAATGGATAATATCAAAACTTCTTCTGGATCAACCTTTACAACAGTTAATGCTGTGAAAGAAAATAATATGGTGATCGATGCATCTTCCGGTTCTATAGTGAAAGGTAAATTTATGATTTCAAATAATACAACGGTGGAAGCAACTTCCGGATCCGATATTAAAATTAATATCAATTCTAAAAACTTTACTTTCAAAGGATCAAGCGGTTCGAATACAAGTTTTGAGGGGCAGACAGGAATAGCAAGCTTTGATATGAGCAGCGGAGCGCTTTGTAATGCTGAAAACTTAAAAGTAAATATGGCAGATGCAGAATCTTCATCAGGATCTAGTCTTTCTGTGAATGTTACTGATAAATTAAAGGCTAAAGCATCTTCAGGAGGTATTATCAAATATAAGGGTAATCCGGAAATCACATCCGATATCAGTAAAACCTCAGGCGGGGCTTTAAAGCAAATTAATTAAAGACTAAAAAACAATCGCCATGAAAATACTAAAGAACATTTTTCTGATCATTGGTACGATGTTTCTGATGCAGTCATGCATCGTTTCTTCCGGAAAAGGAAATATGGTTTATTTTTCAGATTCCGGGAACGATTTTAAAGGAGCGAGATTTACAAGTATCAATGTACCTATGTTTCTTGCAAAACCGGTAATTAAAAAAGCATTGAGAGAAGACGGGGAGGATAATGAAGAAATTATCAAGCTGGTCAAAAAAGTTTCCAAAATAAAAGTATTGACGGTGGAAAATGGAGACAGGGCTATGCTGAAAGATTTTGCGAATTACTTAAATAACAATAATTACGAAGACTGGGCAACGATAAAGCATGATGGAGATAATGTGAACATTCGTGTAAAACAAAAAGATGATGTTATCAAAAATATGTTGATCACAGTAAACTCCGATAAAGAATTGGTTTTTGTAGATGTTAAAGGAAGCTTTACTGCAGATGATATTTCTAAAATGATTGCCTCAGCGATGGATAAATAGACACTTCATATTCATATACTTATTATTTTGTACAATCAGGCCGTTCTGAAAAAGAACGGTTTTTTTGATTTAAGTTATTGATTATTAAATTTTATGTAAACTATCAAAATCGATTTTCGTATCTCGCTAAAATGTCTTAATTTTGCAAGAAAGTAAAGATGTCTATTCATAACAAAATTGTAGAGACAGCCATCACTTTCGATGACGTGCTTCTAGTCCCTTCTTATTCAGAAGTTTTACCTAATCAGGTTTCATTAAAATCAAGACTTACCGACAAAATTACGCTCAATGTTCCTATCGTTTCTGCTGCAATGGATACCGTTACAGAGGCTGATTTGGCAATTGCTTTGGCGAGAGTTGGAGGTTTAGGTTTCATTCACAAAAATATGACGATTGCGGAACAGGCTGCACAGGTAAACAGAGTAAAACGTTCTGAAAACGGAATGATTTCTGATCCTGTTACCCTTTCAAAAGACCATACTTTAGCACAGGCTAAAGAAACAATGGCTAAATATAAAATCTCCGGTCTTCCCGTTGTAGATGCTGAAAATACATTGATTGGTATTATTACAAACAGAGATGTAAAATATCAGGAAAACCTTGATATGAAGGTCGAAGAGATCATGACGAAAGATAATCTGATCACTTCCGATAAAAATACAAACCTGGAAAAAGCAAAAGAAATCCTTCTTAAAAACAGAGTTGAAAAGCTTCCTATCGTGGATGCTGATAACAAATTAGTAGGATTGATTACTATTAAAGATATCGACAATCAATTAGAATATCCAAACGCTAACAAAGACAAAAACGGACGTTTAATCGTTGGAGCAGGAGTTGGAGTCGGAGAAGATACTTTGGACAGAATTGCTGCTTTGGTTCAGGCTGGAGTTGATATCATCGGAATTGATTCTGCACATGGTCATTCAAAAGGAGTGTTAGATAAAATCTCAGAAATCAGACAAGCATATCCTGATTTGGATATTGTTGGTGGAAATATCGTAACGGCTGAAGCTGCTGAAGATTTGATCAAAGCTGGGGCAAACGTTCTTAAAGTAGGAGTTGGACCTGGCTCTATTTGTACAACAAGAGTAGTTGCAGGAGTTGGAGTTCCTCAATTATCTGCCATTTATAACGTATATGAATACGCTAAGACCAAAAATGTTGCAGTAATTGCAGATGGAGGGATTAAGCTTTCAGGAGATATTGTTAAGGCAATTGCTAGTGGTGCAGGAGCTGTAATGTTAGGATCATTATTGGCAGGTACGGATGAGGCACCGGGAGAAGAAATTATTTTCCAGGGTAGAAAATTCAAAACATACCAGGGAATGGGAAGCCTTTCTGCAATGAAGAGAGGAGGTAAAGAAAGATATTTCCAAAGTGAAGCTAAAAAATTCGTTCCTGAAGGAATTGAAGGAAGAGTGCCTAGTAAAGGAAAACTGGAAGATGTTATTTTTCAGTTGACAGGAGGACTTAGAGCTGGGATGGGATATTGTGGAGCAAAAGATGTTGAAGCTTTACAGAAAGACACTAAAATGGTAATGATTACAGGTAGCGGATTGAAAGAATCACATCCACATGATGTGATTATTACTCAAGAAGCTCCGAATTATTCTTTGTAATAAATAATTTTATGATAGAAAAAACTCACAGATTTTCTGTGAGTTTTTTATTTATTTAATTTTTTTAAATTTAAATTTTGGCTTAATAACATAGTTTAAGAATTGTCCTTTTGATCGTGCAGTTTTGAATTTCTCAGATATTTCTATCGGAACTTTATAGTAATCATAAATAGCTCCCGACTGATATATAATTCTTAATATTTCAGTCTTCGGGAAATATAGATAATGATTGACTACACTTGAAGGCATATCATTATTTAATCAAGAATTATTCCTTAAAACTTTAAGAGTTTGTTGATTTATTCTCCGAGTTTGTTTTTGAAATCATCAATCCTGAAATCAGTGACGGCATTTCCTTTCTCTATCTTTTCTTTGGCATATAATCGAAAATCATTTTCGGTTTTTTCAAGAAGGTGGTCATAAGGCCCAATATGAGAAATAAGTTTCACCAGAACCGGCGAAATTTCAAGACAGATAAAAAGCCCCATGATAAAGCTGGCAGCTAACCCTATAATTGCCGAGTTTTTTCCTAATTCATCCAAAGCTTGAAGCCTTGCAGCAAAACCGTTGAATTTATCTTCAAAAGTTTCAGTTGATTTTCTTTCTGTTTCAAGGTTAGTATAAACTTTTGAAATTTCCTTATCAAGATATTCCAATCTTGGAGCAACCTGTTTTTGATAATTTTCTAGATCCTGCCGTCTTTGTTCCTTCAATTCCTGTTTACGTTTTGCATTACTCCCAAAACCTACCTTTCCGCTGGTAAGACCTGTTTTGGTACCAAGAATTTCTTTTTCAAGTTCTACTGAGGCGGAGTCATAAGATTTTTGATATTGAGCAATCTTTTCTGAGATTTGTTTTTTCTCGGTCTCAAAAGGTCCGCTTTGTTGCAGGATACGTCCGTTCATTTCTCCCTGTAACTGCTTCTTGTTTCTTTGAATAATGGTATTTAACTGTTTGTTGACTTCTTTTTCAAAAATTTTAAGTTCTAATGGCTTTGAAATGATAATACCTAAAAAAGTTGCCAATACAAGACGTGGAATAGCCATTAAGATCTGATTCCACCATGTACCTGTTTTTTTAATGGATGAAACAATATAACGGTCCAGATTAAAAATCATTAGCCCCCATAAAATACCAAATCCAATAGCTGTCCAAATATTATCAAATACAGTAAACATAGCGTAACCTGCGGAAAGGGTAGCGAATACAGCAGTAAAAAGAACTATTCCACCGATTCCTGAAAACTTATTCCATTCGCTGGGTGTTTTTCTTAGGATATGGATGTTTCCGCCAGAACAGATTATAAGGAATTTCTGAAACCAATTGATCTTATAATCATTTTGATTTATAATTGATTGTGTTTTTTTCATAACAGAAAATTTATACAAAAGTAATACTAAAAACCATACCAATGTTAAAAATAGTATTATGTTTTACCAAGTATGTAGCTGGTGTTGTTTATTTATTTGTTTATCAGTGAGTTATGTTTTTATTTAATGAAGTGTTAAATATTTGTGAAATTTAATTTATAATTATTGATATAGATTTAAAAAATAATGATAGTTTTGCCGAAAATATTACTTAAGTGTTATAATATGAAGAAAATAAGTGTAATTTTCGCGTTAATATCCTTTATTAACGTATTTTCTCAAAACATAAATAAATCTTGTGGTTTTGATGAGGTAATGAGAAAAATGAATTCCAAATACCCAAGTTTAGAGAAAAACAGGGAAGATGTAGATGCAAGATTTGCAGGTTTAAATGTTCAGTCTTATCTCAACAAAGTTGGGGCAACAACGTCTTGGAACGGACTTTATACAGGGCAGATATACGAGATTCCTGTTGTAGTACATGTTATTGAATCCAATGCTGCTGCTAATTCAAATTTACATTTGACAGACCAGGAAATAATCAACTGGATTGGTAGGGCAAATAGTATGTACGCAACAACATATGGTAATGGGTTTTATCCGGAAGGCTCAGGACCTACTGGTGGAGCTGTAATTCCTTTTAAGCTTGTATTGGCAAAACGAGCGCCTAATTGTACACCTACATCAGGAATTATCAGATATAATGGAAGTACACTAGCCGATTATGATGATTATGGAGTTGCAATGCAAGATATTTATGGAACTCCTGATTATATAATTAAAAATGAACTTGCACCTCATTGGCCGGAAAATTCTTATTTTAATATTTATGTAGTTATCGGATTTGATGGCGAGCAACAGTTATCATATGGTTTAATGGGATATGCTATGTTTCCTGATTCCTACGACTATAATTATGAAAGTTTCATGAAAGTGGCGACGATTAAAAACCAAAATGATACTACACTTACCCATGAGTTAGGCCATGCATTCGGATTATACCATACATTTGAAGGAATATCATATACTAATCAGACAACATGTCCTGTAAATACTAATTGTGCAATTAACGGAGACAGGGTTTGTGACACTTCACCTTCAAGAAGTATGTACGGGGTTGCAGTTCCAAGTAATAATAGCATTGATCCTTGTACAGGAGTAAATTATGATGGAACACAGTATAACATTATGAATTATACCAATGTTGAAAGAAAATTTACCGACGGGCAAAGAGACAGAGCTGTATTGATGATGATGGAATATAGAAAAAATCTTCTTAATTCATTAGGAGGGAAGGACCCTTCTCTCACTATCACTTCTCCGGTTAGTGTAATTGCTGCACAATGTAATCCTGCGGGGATTCTCCATCCTACAAATAATAACTTCGCCATAGGTCCTTACAGAGTTGTTATGGGATCTATTAATAGTATTAGTAATGGGTATGACTCTGATGAGGCAGCTCCTGTTTATTATGCAGATTATGCTAATGCAACATGTATTAGACCTGCTTATTATACTGATATTTCTACATCGACAAGTACTCAGCTTAAAGTGAGCTATTTAAATGGATTTGGTCAGGCAGATAAATTCAGAACAAAAGTTTGGATCGATTATAACAACAATGGTACTTTTGAAGCGGGAGAATTAGTAGTTAATAATGTTTCAACGAACCCATTAAACCCAAATGCTGCCGTTACTATTACTAATAATATTACTGCTCCAGCTACTGCGGTAAAAAATACTTACTTGCGAATGAGAGTTGCTGTAGATGCTGCTACTTATAATTCAAATACTCTTCCTGATTTTGACGCCTGCTCTCAATTACAGTATGGACAGATGGAAGATTATGCAGTAAGAGTTTTAGATGTTTTAGGTACTTCTGAAGTGAAAGAAAGTGCTGAAACTAAAATTGTATACTTGAAAGCAGATAATAAGTTAAAACTTGTTGGAAGAAACGAAATTTTTGGAGATTATCAGCTTTTAGATATGAGTGGCAAATTGATTCAGAAAGGAAATTCAAAGACAGATGAAATTCAGATTAATCAGCAGCTTCCAAAAGGAGTTTATATTGTAACTTATTCCAATAGCGGTAAAGCAAACTCACAAAAATTCATTAATAACTAATTAAATATAAAAGAAGCTCTGAAAAGAGCTTCTTTTCATTTTTTAAATGAAAAGAATTATTTACTTTATAATATGTTGTTTTTTATTGGCAGGCTGTCAGTCACAAAATAAAAATCTGAATTTTGAAAATGGAAGTGTGAGACAAAGTTCTGATCCTAAAAAATATCTTCTTGGTAATTGGAAATTAATCGAAAGAAACTATTTTGACGGGAGTGACAAAAAATCTTATTTCCTTCATGCATGTGAAAAGAAATATTCTCTAAGTTTTGTAAAAGAACAGTCAGAGTTTTTTCTAACTAAAAACTACACAGATGGTAGTAATTGTGAAAGAAAAAGTAATTCCGGTAAAATTTTAGTTTCAATACATGATGGTTTTTTCTCTTATTTAGATATTGATTTAAAAAGAAACGAATATTATAAAATTATCTCTGAAAACAAATTTTCTATTCTTTACAATGAGATCTTAGAAGGAAAAGTCAGGGAAATTGAAGATGTATATGAACGATTTTAAATGTAAAATTCATTTGTAAAAATAGTCTTATCTTTAAATAACCAACCTACAAAAAAGATAGTTATGAAAAATGCAGTAAAACTTTCACTAATGTGTATCGCATTCGTTTTGGTTTCCTGTAAAAAGGAAAAGACTATTGATGAAGAACTGAAGGAAGTTGCAACCAATATGAATAAACTTACCCCTCAGGTTCTCAATGACGGAATTCGTCTGGACAGTGTTTCGGCTTTACCTAATAAAGTTTTCAAATATAATTATACGCTAACGGATGATGTTAAAGAAAGTGTGACACCGGAAGAAATAGAAATATTTAAAAGCCAGGCTAAAGAAGGTGCAATAAGAACTGTAAAAACTTCTCAAGATATGGAAGAATTCAGGATTAATGATGTGACTTTACAATATTTTTATTCTGATAAAAACGGAAAGCCGACAGCAGACTTTACCATTACTCCTGCTGAATATAAAAGAAAATAATAGTTATTTCAGCCGATCCGGGTTTTGCTTTAAAAAACTTTCCCATCCGGTATAGGATTTAGTATCTGTAAGTGTACCGGAATTAAAATGATGACAGACTGCTACTGCCAAACCATCGGAAGCATCGAGGTATTTTGTAGGAAATTCTTTTAACTTCAGAAGATTCTGAAGCATTCCTGCGACCTGCTCTTTGCTTGCGTTTCCGTTTCCGGTAATCGCCATTTTTATTTTTTTGGGAGAATATTCTGTAATAGGAATGTTTCTGTAAAGGCTTGCAGCCATAGCAACTCCTTGAGCTCTTCCTAGTTTTAGCATACTCTGGACGTTTTTGCCATAAAAAGGAGCTTCCAAAGCCACCTCATCAGGATGGAATTCATCGATCAAAGCCAGGGTTTTATCAAAAATATATTTAAGCTTTGTTTCATGATTAGGATATTTCTTCAAAAGTAATTCGTGAATAGAAACCATTTCCATCTTTCCTTTCTTCACAGAAATTAATCCAAATCCCATAACCGTAGTTCCGGGGTCAATTCCTAATATTATTTTCTCTGCTGAAATCATTGCTTCAAAGATACTGCTTTATTCAGCGAGTTAAAAAATGAATAAGGAATTATTTTCCGGTGAGCATTTTCTCTGCAATCGGAATCCATTTCCCGTCATGCCGAAGTAAAAGTATTTTATCAACTATAAATTTAGTTTTATAAGATTTGTTTTGGTAAATTTCCCATGCTTTTATAAAGTTTTCGTAGGTGAGATCTCTGTATCCTATGGTAACATGAGGATTAAAAGAATATTTTCTGAAATTGAATTTTTCTTTAACATTCAGCTGGAGTTGCCTTAAGTTTTCATTCTCTTCGGGCTGTACAAATAAAACGGGATTTTTCGGATTGGGAAAACTTCCAAAACCATTTAATATGACTTCAAAAGGCAGAAGATCTGTATTGATTTTCTGAAATGCTTCATGAATATCATTTTCAAGTTCAGCCTCTCTGTCAAAAGGCGGACATAAAGTAATGTGAGCTTCATTTTTTAGTGCTTTAGAATTGGCAAAATTAATAGCCAGATCTTTTTAAAGCCATTAATTTCCTCAATAATGCTTTGAGGAAGGTAGATAGCTATGAAGTACATTTTTTTCATAGTTCAAAGGTATGTTTTATTTTAATTTAAATTTTTTTTGATACATAAGAAAATTATGCATAGATTTGTAAGGTATTTAAATCTTTGGGATGAAAAAAAATAGTCTCTATAAAGGAACACTCCAGAATATTATTTTAAAGCTGCTTTCAAAGGAAGTTAAAATGTATGGTTATCAAATCACACAACGTGCAAAAGAGCTTACGGAAGGAGAATTGGAAATGACGGAAGGTGCGTTGTATCCTCTCTTGCACAAATTGGAAGCGGACGGAATTATTACCTCTGAAGTAAAGGAAATCAACGGCAGAAACCGAAAATATTACCTGCTTACGGATAAAGGAAAAAAACAACAGGCATTACAGGAAACCGAAATGAAAAGCTATCTGTTTAATCTTAAAACTATTTTTGATATATGATGAAAACAAAACAGAAAAAGAAATCTATAACGATCTTCTTTCCGGAAAGCTTTCACTGGATTTATTAATTGAATGAAAAGATCATTTTTTAACTCTTAATCTGTAATAGTAATGAACAAAGAATACCTTATACAAATAAAAAAATATCTAAAAAGTAAAAGATTGAGCCTGGCTGTATTTGCTGAAGTTTATGACCATTTTGTCATGCAGATTTCGCAATCGATGGATAAAAAAGGAATCAGTTTCCAAGAGGCT
The DNA here is from genome assembly GCF_022488405.1 of Chryseobacterium sp. Y16C. NCBI lineage: Bacteria > Pseudomonadati > Bacteroidota > Flavobacteriia > Flavobacteriales > Weeksellaceae > Chryseobacterium > Chryseobacterium sp. Y16C. Next base: position 2,549,030 of record NZ_CP092711.1, on the reverse strand, counting down.
TTTGTAAATGCAAAATTGAATTGGGAATACGAGCTTGAAATGGTAAAAGCGGATATTTTTTCATTCAGAAAGATTGCAAGGATAGAAAAAAGGATATTACAAACAAGATTTAAAAAGGTGATATGGTCATCACTTCTTTTTTCTCTGCTGGTGGGATTAACTTTTTTTGTTTCTGAAGAGTTGTTTTTTTATACGGAGATTTTGGTACTCTTAACTTTTATAAGCATTCTGATGTATAATTTTATTGGGAAAAAAATGAGTTTCCGGGAATATCAGCAAATGAGTTTTCATCCTTTACTGTTAAGGAATATATTATTAGCTATTTTAGTTTTTCCGGTGGCAGGGTATTTTTTTAAAACATTCGAGTTTTGGAAACCCATAGTAAATCAGCTGATTATTTTATATAGTGTTGCCGTACAAATTCAGCTTCTGTATTTAAGAGCTAAAAAAATTAATGTATTACTATCATGAATCAAGAACACTTAGATCGTATCAGAGATTATCTTATTTTTCAAAAGCTTCCGTTGGATATTTTACTGGAAGTGGAAGATCATATGGCTTCACAGGTTTTAAATATTCAGAAGAGCGAAAACATAAGTTTTGATGAGGCGTTTCTGAAAACTCAGAAATTGTGGGAGAGTGAGTTTAAAATGACGACCTATTCAGCATTTTATTCGGAACAGATCCCTGTAATTGTTAAGAAAATTGTTAAAGCCAGATATAATAAGATTTTAAAAAAATCCTTTTTTTATGCGTTGATTTCTTTAGCAATCAATTTACTTCTTATTTATTTTTCGAATAGTCAGGAAATGTACACCGACTTTTTTCGGGGGCAGAATTTAATGTTTTTATTAGCTCCCGGTCTAGTGTGGGCATTTAATTATAAAATCAGAAAATACGTCAAAAAGGATTTTAAATATAAAGGAAGGTCATTCTATTCCATCTATCAGCAAAATATAGGAATTATGGTTGTGGGTACTACTACAATGGCTCAGATTGTTGCTAAGGAAGGTAAATACGCATATTTATTGTTTAAAACTAATAATCCTGAAAGCCTCTTGTTTGCTTTAGTTACTTTGCTTCTTCCTTTTATCGCGCAAATGGTTGTGATTTTTGGAATTCTTAATTTCTTTGAGCACAAAAAAACATTGAAAAAATTATCAGTTTTTGTGGCCAATTAGCCTTGAACAATCAATAACAAGTATTTCAAAATTTTATATTGAAATCAAATCACAAAACCAGAAAACATATTCCCCTGTTTCTTCATTTTCATCATTTTGGGGTTTAGGATAAGTTTTCTTAACAGTTTCTCCAACTTCAAAATCAATGGGATTTTTAAAAATAGGACCGTCAAACGTAAAGGTATGAAATTCTCCGTTTTCGCCACAAGGATCTACATTTTCAGGCAGGTCTTTAATGAAATCATGATCGATAATTCTTCCGGCGAAGCTTTTATCCAAATAGGTTTCGTTCACGCAGGTGACAACGGTTTTAAAGCCCAACTCTAAAAATTCATGAATGAGATCGGTCGTATCAATTTTCCATAAAGGGAAAACTCCATTCATTCCAATAGACTTTAATTGGTCTTCACGGTATTTTCTTAAATCTTCCAGAAAAATATCCCCAAAAATAGAATGTGTAATCCCCTGAGATTGTATTGTGCTCATAGTTTTACTCATGATCTCACGATATTCTTCCATGGAAGGTTCTTTCGGAAGCTCCATTTTAATTAAAGGAAAGCCCAGACTTTTGGCTTGTTGTTCCAATAATGAAACATGAACACCGTGCATAGAAATTCTTTGAAACTCTTTATTAATGCTTGTCAGCAAAGAAGTGATTTCAAATTGGTCTTCCTGTAAAGTTTTATATAATGCAAGGGCAGAGTCTTTTCCGCTGCTCCAGTTGAAGATGGCTTTGGGCTTCATTAAACAAGTATTAACTTCAAGATTTAAAATTAAATCGTTCAGTAATGTGTTTATTTATTATCTGGTTTTCCGAAATTATTGAATTCGTTAGCTTCGATCTTGTTTTTTTCGGCTTCCTGCCTTTTTTGTAACTCTTCGGCGTTCCTGTCCATGTCACTTTTGTGTGTGGCATTCATAGGATATGAATTGCAGCTTTTTAAGAATGTTACAGTGAAAATTATCAGCGTTAAGAAAAAGAAATTTTTCATTAAATTTTTTTAGGTATTAAAATAAAATCTACAGATTATCCAAAAATACAAAAAACCTCAAAGAAAATTCCTTGAGGTTTTAATTTATAATTCTTGAAACAGTTTGTTTTCAAAATTGCCAGTCCGGCTATGGACTACATGTTTCTTCTGTATTTACCGCCCACTTCAAACAAAGCATTGGTAATTTGCCCAAGAGAACAATACTTCACGGCATCCATCATCACTTCGAATAGGTTTTGCTGATTGATTGCTGCGTGTTGTAATGTTTTCAAAGCTTCTGCAGATTTATCTTCATTAGATTTCTGGAAATTGTGAAGCATTTCAATCTGGAATTGTTTTTCCTCTTCTGTCGAACGGATAACTTCTCCTGGACGAACGGTTGGCGAACCGTCTTTTCCTAAGAATGTATTTACTCCGATGATCGGATATTCTCCGGTGTGTTTTAACCATTCATAATGCATCGATTCTTCCTGGATTTTTGAACGTTGATACATCGTTTCCATCGCACCAAGAACTCCGCCTCTTTCCGTAATTCTGTCGAATTCAGCGTAAACCGCTTCTTCCACCAAATCCGTCAATTCTTCAATGATAAATGAACCTTGAAGCGGATTTTCGTTTTTCGCTAAACCTAATTCTTTATTGATAATCAACTGGATTGCCATTGCTCTTCTTACAGATTGCTCAGTCGGAGTGGTAATCGCCTCGTCATAAGCATTCGTGTGCAATGAATTACAGTTATCATAGATGGCATAAAGTGCCTGTAAAGTCGTTCTGATGTCATTGAAATCAATTTCCTGAGCGTGAAGTGAACGTCCTGATGTCTGGATGTGGTATTTCAACATCTGGCTTCTTTCGTCAGCTCCGTATTTCAGTTTCATTGCTTTTGCCCAGATTCTTCTTGCCACGCGTCCGATTACGGAATATTCAGGGTCGATACCGTTGGAGAAGAAGAATGATAAGTTCGGTGCAAAATCATTGATGTCCATTCCTCTAGACAAATAATATTCAACATACGTGAAACCGTTTGCTAACGTAAATGCCAACTGGGAAACCGGATTTGCGCCCGCTTCTGCAATGTGATATCCTGAAATAGAAACAGAGTAGAAGTTTCTTACTTTTTCTTTGATGAAATATTCCTGAACATCGCCCATTAATCTCAAGGCAAATTCAGTAGAGAAAATGCACGTATTCTGAGCCTGGTCTTCTTTTAAAATATCAGCCTGAACCGTTCCACGAACGGTTGCGATGGTTTTAGCTTTAATTTCAGCATAAACATCAGCAGGAATTACTTCATCACCTGTGATTCCTAATAATTTTAAACCTAAACCATTATTAGAAGGCGGCAATTCTCCGTTATATTTTGGTCTTGCTAAACCTTTATCGTCGAATTTTTCCTTAAGCTTAGCCTCAACCTTAGCCTCAAGATTATTTTCTGCAATATATTTTTCAATATTTTGATCAATTGCTGCATTCATAAAGAAAGCCAATAGCATCGGAGCCGGGCCGTTGATGGTCATTGAAACAGATGTCAATGCATTCACCAAATCAAAACCTGAATACAGTTTTTTAGCATCATCCAATGTTGCAATGGAAACTCCTGCATTTCCGATTTTACCGTAAATATCCGGTGGTAAAGCGGGATCTTGACCATATAATGTTACCGAGTCGAAAGCGGTTGATAAACGTTTCGCAGGCATTTCCGCAGAAACATAGTGGAATCTTCTGTTGGTTCTTTCAGGACCTCCTTCTCCCGCGAACATTCTCGTTGGATCTTCTCCGGTTCTTTTGAATGGATAAATTCCTGCGGTGTAGGGGAAACTTCCCGGAAGATTTTCCTGACCTTTCCATTTGATCAGATCACCCCAATCGTTATATTTTGGTAATGCAATTTTCGGAATTCTTAAATGAGATAAAGATTCTGTTGAGGTTTCCACCTTAATTTCTTTTCCTCTTACGAAGTAGGAGTAAAACTCGGCGTGAAAAGCTTTTTTCGTATCATCCCAGGTTTTCAGGAAGTCGATATTTTCTTGCTGCAGTTCTTTTTCAGCTTTTTGATATTCAGCATCTAAAGCTTCGTTGGAGATGATACTTTTAACACCATCAATATGATACATTTTTCTCGCAAGCTCTGCTTGTTTTTCAATGTTAGCGTCATATTGTTTATTGTTTTCAACAATTTCAGAAAGGTAACGAACTCTTTTTGGAGGAATGATCGTTACTTCGTCTGTAATTTCCTGTTCAACAAAACCTTGTAGATTTAAACCAGCAAATTTATCATTGACTTTTGAAACTAATCGGTTGTATAATTCCGTTGTTCCGTGATCGTTAAACTGAGATGCCTTTGTTGCATAAACCGGCATTTCATCTAATGGCTGTTCCCATAACAAGTGGTTTCTCTGGAACTGTTTTCTTACTGCCTGAAGCGCATCAAGAGCTCCTCTTTTATCGGATTTATTTAAAGCAACTAAATCTGCATAATCCAGCATGTCAATTTTTTCCAGCTGTGTAGAAGCTCCGTATTCAGGAGTCATTACGTACATTGAAACATCTGCAAAATCAGAAACTTCCGAGCCGGATTGTCCGATACCCGAAGTTTCAAGGATAATTACATCAGGGTGAGCTAATTTCAACACATTCAAAGCGGAATGAATGAACGGAGAAACAGAAACGTTGTTTTCTCTTGTTGCCATCGAGCGCATATACACTCTAGGATCGTTAATCGCATTCATACGGATTCTATCACCCAAAAGCGCTCCTCCCGTTTTCTTTTTCGAAGGGTCAATGGAGATAATGGCAATTTTTTTATCAGTATTGGAACGTAGAAAACGTCTTACCAACTCGTCTGTTAGTGAAGATTTTCCCGCTCCACCGGTACCGGTAATACCGATAATAGGAATATTTAAGTCTTTTGATTTTTCATCGATAGCGGCAACCAATTCGGGCTTTTCTTCCGAAAAGTTTTCAACCGCTGAAATGATTTTTGCAATGCTTGTCGGGTTTTCAAAGTTGATTGAATCCAAATCATTTGTCGTAACATCTTTTCCTGTTGCAAAGTCTGATCTATGAACCAAATCATCAATCATTCCTTGTAACCCAAGTTCACGACCGTCGTCCGGAGAATAAATTCGGTCGATTCCGTAAGACATCAGATCTTTAATTTCTTCGGGCAGGATCACACCGCCACCGCCACCGAAAATTTTGATTTGCGGAGAGTTTTTTTCTCTTAAAAGGTCATAAATGTATTTAAAATATTCATTGTGACCACCTTGATAAGAAGTTAGGGCAATCGCATTGGCATCTTCCTGAATAGCTGTATTTACAACTTCCTCTGCAGATTTGTCGTGTCCAAGGTGAATGACTTCACATCCCGTTCCCTGAATCACACGACGCATGATATTGATCGCAGCATCATGACCATCGAATAACGATGCAGCTGTTACGATTCTTACTTTATTTTTTGGAGTATATTTTTGGGTTTCCATAAAAAATCTAGAAAATTTCTGAATTCCCAAATATAATAATAAAATAGTAACCGCTTGTTTTGGGTTAAATTATTGATATTAAATATTTTGTGTTGTTTTTGTTATGCTGGCTCTTACCCTCTGAACAAACATTCGTTTAGAAATAATGCCATATTCAGTTTAACAATCTCAAATTAATTTCTCTACTTTTGCACCATATTATATAAGGTATGAAAAAGGCATTATTATATTTCGCGTTGGGAACTGTTCTGAGTTTTTTAATTAATTATTTCTTTTACAGCTCAGAAAACCTTGGTCTTGATATTTATTATGCTTTGGCTTTCGGTATTGCGTGGGGAATCGCTTATTATCTGGATACCCCTAATTTTACATTACCCCAAAAATTGGGGATATCTTTTTTAGCAATGGCAGTTCTTGTTGTTGTGGGAGCTTTATTGTTCAATCTTGCACTGGCTATTCCGTCTATTCTTAAATTTTCTACCGTATTTGTAGCGTATTATTTAATTGCTAGTTTCAGAGCCAATAAATCACTTCGCGATTAATGCATCATCATAAAACTTGCATACATTAATAACAGTCCCATAAAGATTATCCCGATAAAATTGATCATAAATAAAAATACTCCTTTGAAAATACTCATCGTTCGGGAACTTTCATAGACCCTGTGATGAGCTATAAAGAAATAGATAGACATATAAATGATGGCTGCCATATTAATAAGGATGATTAATAAATTTAAAGCGCCGTAATCTGGTAAAAGATCTGTAATTCTATCAAGAAATATTAAGATAAGGGTTCCTAATAATAGGAATGAGAAATAGTGAAGAGTGAAAATTCCATGGTCAAAATACCACCATTTCTTTTTATTATGAAAGATCCAAAGGAAAAATGCGAAAACGGGAAGGTAAATGAATAATGCCTTGGGAAGTGTATGAATCATGGTTTCCTTGAATTTGTCAAAAATAAGATCTCTCTTTAAACCCTGTTCCTGCATATGGAAAATCTTTTTTGCGAAAGGCTTCATGAAAACATAGATCGCATGATTTTTTTTGTTTTTTGAATGGAGTGAATCGAACTGCTTCATGTTTATAGCCCCAAGAACACTTATTCTTCCGTCTTCAGTTTCTCCTAAAGCGTCTGTATCAATATCATTTCCATTGACTTCTGTTACTTTGATATCTTTAACAATCTGTTTGGATTTTAATGAGTCTTTATTGAGATGTTCTTTAGATAGGTTTTGTTTTAAATTATCTGTGATTTGGGTAATTTTTTCATCTTTGGATTTTTCTTTTTCAACTTCCTTGGCAATATGTGTTTTTTTCTCTAGCTCGCTTGATTCTTCTTCTGAACTTGAAATCAGAGGAGGGAGAAAAAAAGTAATAAAACTTATGAAAATGTATAGTTTCACAGGAGCAACATAGAGCTGGCGTTTTCCAGCTAGGTATTCTTTGGTTAGTTTCCCCGGTTTTAATAATAAATATTTTATTGTTTTCCAAAACTCTCCGTCATAGTGAGTGAAATCCTCAATAAAATGGGTGAAAAGATAATGAAAAGGTTGCTTGGGCTCTATATTTTCCTGTCCGCAATGCGGGCAATATCTTTCTTCAACGGTATGTCCGCAGTTAAGGCAAGTTTTGTCTTCTCGGGTTTTGCCGTGGCTCATAGTTTTTTTAGTGTTTAGCACAAATATAATTAATTATGAATATAAAATCGTCATATCAGTAATATTTTGGGTGAATGTTTAAATAGAATTAATAAATAGGGTTTAAAAATAAATGATTTTTAAATGATTGTTTGTTTTTTGAGGTATATATAATATTTTCATTGGTTAAAAAAACTATGTTTATTTTTTATTCGAGATTATTGAATAAGTCTATTGAATAAGAGAGGCACATTCGCACATCAATAGATTAAATGAAATATGTTTTTGCAATCCGAAAATAATTTGTACCTTTGCACACCCTTTTAGGGGAAAATTATGTTTAATCTTTAACTAAAACGTGTGAATACATTAAGTTACAAAACTGTTTCAGCGAACAAAGCTACTGCTAATAAAGAATGGGTTGTGGTAGACGCTGAAGGACAACCGTTGGGAAGACTAGCTTCTACGGTTGCAAAGATTTTGAGAGGTAAGCACAAAACGAACTACACACCTCACGTAGATTGTGGTGATAACGTAATCGTTTTGAACGCTGGGAAAGTTACTCTTTCTGGAAACAAGTGGAACGACAAGACTTATATCTGGCATACAGGTTACCCTGGAGGTCAAAAGTCTATGACTGCGGCTGAACTTCAGAAGAAAGATTCTTTAAAAGTATTGGAAAAATCTGTAAAAGGTATGTTGCCTAAAAACAGATTGGGAGCTGCTTTATTAAAGAACCTTTACTTATATGAAGGAACTGAGCACAAACATGAAGCTCAACAGCCTAAAACAATTAATGTTAACGAATTTAAATAATTAATTATGTCTATAGTTCACAAAATCGGAAGAAGAAAAACTTCTGTAGCTAGAGTTTATGTAAAGCCAGGAACTGGTAACATTACAGTAAACGGAAAAGATGCTAAAGAATATTTCTCTACAGACGTTATGGTTTATAAATTAAACCAACCGTTCATCCTTTCTGAAACTGTTGGTCAGTACGATGTTACTGTAAACGTTTTCGGTGGTGGAAATACAGGTCAGGCAGAAGCTATCAGATTAGGTATTTCAAGAGCTTTATGCGAAATCAATGCTGAATTCAGATTAGCTTTGAAACCAGCTGGTTTACTTACAAGAGACGCAAGAATGGTGGAAAGAAAGAAGCCAGGTCAGAAAAAAGCAAGAAAGAGATTCCAATTCTCAAAACGTTAATTTTCAGACTTCAGATACAGGATTTCAGATTTCAGAATTTTTTCAGTCTGTTGTCTTATATCTAAAATCTATTTATCTAAACAAAAAAATTGCCCGTTACGTTTAGCATCCAAACGCTTCTCCCATCTAAAGAAGTTGTTGATTGTTTAAAAAACGGAAAGTAAACTAACAAAAACAGAAAACATGGCAAAAGCAAATGTAAAAGACCTTCTAGAGGCTGGTGTACACTTCGGTCACATGACTAGAAAGTGGAATCCAAATATGGCTCCATACATTTTTATGGAGAAAAACGGTATTCACATTGTAGACTTACATAAAACAGCAGTTAAATTGGATGAAGCTTGTAACGCTTTAGAAAAATTAACTTCTGCAGGTAAAAAAGTTCTTTTCGTAGCTACTAAGAAGCAAGCGAAAGAAGTGGTTGCAAAACACGCTCAGGAACTTAATATGCCTTATATCACAGAAAGATGGCCAGGAGGTATGTTAACAAACTTTGTTACAATCAGAAAGGCTGTAAAGAAAATGAACGCTATCGACAAAATGAAAAAAGACGGTACGTTCGAAACTTTATCTAAAAAAGAAAGATTACAGGTAGACAGACAAAGAGCTAACTTAGAGAAAAACTTAGGTTCTATCTCTGACATGGTTCGTCTTCCTTCTGCAATCTTCGTTGTAGATATCTTGAGAGAGCACATCGCTGTAACTGAAGCTAAGAAATTAGGTATCCCAGTTTTCGGTATTGTTGATACAAACTCTGACCCAAGAAAAGTTGACTTCGTTATCCCAGGAAACGATGATGCTTCTAAGTCTATCGATATGATCCTGAACATTGTTTCTGAATCTATCAAAGAAGGTCAGTCTCAAAGAAAAGCTGATAAAGAAAAATCTAAAGAAGAAGGAGAAGTAGTATCTGCTGATAAAGATGCTGATTTCGATGCTGAATAATTAAAGATTTATCTTTAAAATATAAAAATCCGTTAAGTGAATTCTTAACGGATTTTTTATTGTTTTATAAATTAGGTTAATTGGAAAGCGTAATGCTGTAAGATGACGAAATATATTGAGTCTTTTTATAAACCGAACTACAAACCATTCCGGACAGATTATAATTTTGATTTTTTAGTACCATGGCATATCCTATTTTACCTGCTCCAATAGGAATCTTTTTTGAATAATTTTTTCCGGTGATCGTCAAAACCATATTACAGCGAGACTTATTGGTAACTGTAATTGAAGTTTTAGGGCTATTTGAGCTATCATTGAATAAATCGGTTAATAACATCTGCTGTTTCCGGCTTATAGGTCTTTATTAAGGCGTTATATTCCTGTTCTGTCTGAGATACTGATGGAGTAGATGTCGTTCTGGGTGAGTTTTTAGAAGGAGATGAAGTACCTGTACTGTAAGTCGTACTACAGCTGTCTAAAAGAATTGATATACATATCCCCAAAATTATTTTTCCTTTCATAAAATTTGATTTAAAAATATAGAAACGAAAAAAGGTAAGAAAATCTTACCTTTTATATTAGTTTATTCTGAACTTTATATATGTAATGGTTTTCCCTTTTGCAGAGAATAGTTCTTCATAATACGTTCTGATATCTCTTAGGTGAGGCGTTCCCGGATCATATTCAAGCGCACTGTAGATGTCGTGATGTGCACTTATGATTTCATATCCGGCTCCCTGAAGATAGCCTAACGTATAGCCATGTAAAAATTCAGAATCCGTTTTCAAATGAATAATTCCACCAGGTTTTAAGAATTTTTTATACCGGTTCAGGAAATCCGGATGAGTTAATCTGTGCTTTGTACGTCTGTATTTAATCTGTGGATCAGGGAAGGTAATCCAGATTTCATCTACTTCATTTTCTGCAAAGAAACAATCTACCAGCTCAATCTGACTTCTTAAGAAGGCTACATTATGCATATTGTTATCAACGGCTTCTTTAGCTCCAAACCAAAATCGGGCTCCTTTAATGTCTATTCCGATAAAATTCTTTTCAGGGAATGCTTTTGCTAGGCCTACAGAATATTCTCCTTTTCCGCAACCTAATTCTAAAACAATAGGATTTTCATTTTTGAAGAAATCTTTTCTCCAGTTTCCTTTCAGTTCAAAACCGTTTAGAGCCTCTTCTCTTGTTGGCTGAACTACATTTGGTAATATTTTGTTTTCTGCGAATCTCGCCAGTTTGTTTTTGCCCATACTCTATAAAAATCGGACAAAAGTAATGAAAAAATACCTATTTTTTGATTTTTATAATAGTATTGGAGGCTTTTTCTGTGCTATTTAGGATTGCTCAATGCGACCATAATCGGCTTCTGAACGGTTTTTTGTGATGCATATTGTGCTCCGCAAACCAAGCTTGTAAAAAGATAATTACCTTTCTCGATTACGATAGAATTATCTCCATGCGCAGGTACGGCAAGGCGATACTTAGTGTTTCCGACACCTTCCATTCTTACGATAATATTACAGTCAGAATTGTTCTCAATCATCACAATGCATTCCTTGGCGTTAGGATCATTGTCAAATAATGAATTCAATATTTTCACCGTTTTATTTTTATGCTCAACGGGATTGCTTGCCATAAGCATATTGAATTCATCTGCTTCTGTGTTCGGAATTGCGGCTTTTGTAGCTGTAGCTGCGGTGTTGACCACATAAACATTTTGAGCGGTACTCGGAGTGTATTTTACTGATGATACTCCTGAAGCTAGCTCGGCTCTGTATTTTGCAATTTGTTTTTCTTTTATTTTCGCATTCATTTCATCGAAAGTAATCTTTGTAGAAGGCCGCCTTTTCAGAAGGGCAAGGTTTTCCTGCATCGTTTTTACTTTAGGATCTCCCGGAGCAGCATTTTGTATGTATTCCTTCATCAGCTGCATTACTCTTGGTTTTATAATGGAACGGCGAGGTTCGTCAGGATGAGCGTCCCGCAAAAAAGCATTAAGCTCATAGATGTTTTTACTTTTTAAAATATTACTGTAATCTTTATCTTTTCCTTGTGCAGAAAGATTGATACATAATAGGGTACTTAGTAAAAAAAGTAAATTCTTCATTAAAATATATGCTTTTGGACTTGGGGATCAGTGAGTCGTTAATAATTAAATACGTTATAAAATTATAAATATTTTAAAAAAAATCTCTATTTCAAAAACGAAATTTAAAACTTTTTATTTTGCGATCTCCTGCAGATGTGAGCTTTTTAGTCTTTTTTGATAAATCGGAAGATATTTTTCAATCGGTATTTTGATGGCCTCGAAGTTTCCTGCCAATACATAAGGTTCTACATTTTCTGATGTATAGACGAACTGTAAGAAATTATCAATTAGGTTTTCAGGAATTTTAAATTTTACAAAATAATCTTTGCCTAAATAGTTTTTAATCTGGGTAATGGAAGAATTCATTCGTTCATACGCTAGATAACGCTGTTTTTTCTTGCGGTCTCCTGAGAGGATATCATAAATACTTTCCAAGCTGAAAGTAAGCCCGCCATCTCTTAAGCCGGCAACCGGAAGTTCGGGTGAAGTTCCATCTCCTTTAGGAGCAGGTAAACCGATCATTTTTTTTAGGGCAATACTTTTATCTTCTTTCCTTATCGCATTTACATCATATCTGAGGTTACCAGTAGGTTTAAATCTACTGATAAGTACTTCCTGAATGTCATAATAAGCTATTTTAAGTTCAATAAGATTTTTGCCACCCAACATTTGTGGAGTGATTTTAAAATCTTTTCTTTCTGTAATGATTGAGGTAAAACGAATTACATCTCCCAGCTTAGCTTCAATGTTGAAATTACCATTGTAGTTGGTAAGTACTGTTTTTTGTGTGGTAAGATTAGTCACATATACCTGATTGAGATACAAAATGGAGTTGTCTCTTAAAAAAACTTCTCCGGAGAAAAGCTGAGCATTGATTTTAGCTAAAAAAATCAAAAAAATTAAAGTAATTAGTTTCTTCATATAATTGGCAAAATTACATAGAAATACGCCAATTTATCACTTTATAAACTACAAAAACGGGTTAAAGTATATTAAACTTTAATATAAAACTGTTAATGATTGTTATAAATATGTATTTTGAAATTTTTATCTGTGTTTTACCAAAAGCCAGCTTGTATATTTTACAGTAGTAGGAGAGAGCCCGGATTCCACCCAACTGATAAAATACCAGTAGGTTGCTGTCGGTACATTTCTGCCTCCCATTCTTCCGTCCCAGGTATAATTGTTGGTAGGGGTTCCTCTGAAAACCTCGGCACCATATCGGTCGAAAATTCTGAATTCAAAGTTGGTTTTATCGGCAAGCCCGGAATAATCGATCTGGTCATTGTGCCCATCTCCATTTGGGGTAATGGTGTTAATAAGCTTTACAACTACAAAAGGCTTTTCAACCATTTGACAGTTTTTAGAATCTCTTACATATACCACATGAGAGCCTCGTGCTACATTATAGAAAACATTGGAACTTTGCCAATTGATACCATCTAAAGAATATTGGTAAGGGGGGAATCCTCCTCCTACATTTACTGTGACCGTTGTTCCGTTAATATCGATGGAAAGAATTGACGGAAGTTGAGCTTCTGTAACATTTACATATTGTCTGTATACACATCCGTTATAAGTAAGATCTACCCAATAATTTCCAACAGGAACATTAGAAATATATGTTGTTGTAGCTCCTGTGCTCCAAACATAGGACTCGAAGCCAGAACCAGCATCTAAAGTAGTCGTTGTTTTTGCACAGATGATCTGATCTAATAAAATATCAGATTTCTTTGGTGTTTTAATGGTAATAATTATTTTTCCTATAGCCGGGCAAACACCGTTTTTTTCAAACCTGATGTAAATAGTTTGAGTCCCGGAAAGAGTTATGGTGCTATTGATAGGAGTCGTACCATTTTGTGCATCCTGCAAATTGCTGTGGAAAGTATAGGTAACACTTGGATCTGCTGTAAATTGAGGGATAAAAGGCAAAAGGTTTATCTGTTTACTGCCATCCAGATCTTCATCACAAATACTTGTTGTAACACGATCTGTTAACAATTGGATAGGCTGCCCAATGGAAAAGCTTAATGGTTGTACCACGGCTGCACATCCGTCAGGTGAATCTACCCGAATATAAATTGTAGTATTTGTTGTGAAGCTCCAGCTATTAGGAAGGGTGTTGGAATTTCCTGCATTAGCATCTGTAATACTTGCATAATACCTTACATTGGTAAAATAGGTAGGGTTATTAAGAACAATTGGGGTAATGTTTAGTAAATTTACGGTAACAGTGCCGTCAAAATTATCATCACAAAATACTCCTGAATAGTTAGGAGTTATGACAGCAAGATTATAAAGACTTAATGTGATCTGAGCGATACTTTTACAACCATTATTATTTTTTACGACAGCATACACAATAGTACCGTTTGCTGCGGTATAAGCAGTAGTAGATGTAATAAGAGCAGCTGGGTTTTCGGTTTGAGCATCTGTTAAAGTTGGGTAGTAAGTAATTGTAATAGGAGAATTGTTACTTACATTGGCAGAGGTAAGGTTGAAAGTACCCTGATTATTTATGTTACAGGCATAAATTGTTGCATTAGTAGTTGTAAGGGCTTCTAAATGAATAGTAACAGTCACCGTTTCACAATCCGGAAAAACAGCATCATTTCCACAAAATGTATAGGTGAATGTGTCCGTACCTGCTAACGTTCCCGGATTGGTTGGGGTATAAGTAATAACTCCTGTTGTGGGATTGATAGTGGCGGTACCTAGCGAAGGCGGAGTGACTATTGATACCGTAGAAGGAACGGGATTTTGTGTTGATGTTGTAAAAGCAGGTGTTATTGTTTGTGTAGTACAAATATTATAAGTAGCAGTACTTTGTTTTGTACAATTTAAGACTTTAATTTCATTAGAAATTAAAGGCGCACAGCTTCCCATTGTTACTGAACATGAATAAAAGCCGGATTGAGTAGGGTTGTATGTTGAATTTGTAGCTCCGGGAATGATGGATCCGTTTCTATACCATTGATAGCTGTCATAGATTAATGGGTCAACCGTAAGCTGTATTCCCGGTGCACAACCTGCCCCGGTCTGTAAAATGACCGGTTGTGTAGGGAAACCTGCAAAAAAACCACCATATCCTACTGCATCGCTTCCTGCATTAATTCCTGCAGTAATGGCTTTATTGGAAATAACAGTAATAGTCCCTGTTGTATTAGGTATCCCATAAGTTACCCAGTTATTGGTTCCGGTCATATCAAAAGGTCCCGTATTGGCTGGAGGAGTATTGCCATTTACTGTTACAACCGCTCCTTTTTGAGTGATCAGATTTAGTTTGGTAGGAATATTTAAAATCCCGGTAGGGTTATTATTGGAAAGAACAAAGTTTTCATCAATAAAACCGAGCTCGTTGATTTGTTTAGGCAAATAGCAGTTCAATGCGGGGATAAAATTAAAGCCTCCGGTTGCAACTTCGCTTCCGGATGCTGAATCTCCGGCAAGCATTTGATAAACATACGCGTTTTTCGTGGTTCTTATATATAAGTTGTAATGGTTGTTTCCCTGCAAAATATATTTGGCGTCAGGAATTACATAATATTGTCCTGTGTTTAATGTGGCAATAGGAGGGATTTCATTGTTTACATAAATTTGGGTATTGTCTTCAGTAGCGATTACTAAAGCTGTCTCCATATTGGATCCGATGTTCCCGTTTCCTTTTACTAAGGCAAATTCGGTTCCTAATCTTTCAACAGGCACAGCCTGATCCATCAAAATATCTGAACTTGTAGGATAATTACCTGCATACTGACCGTTAAAATTACCATTGGTTACATTGATCGCTTTGTTGGCAACAATTTTTGCACCGATAAAACCATCAAAATTTCCTGCAATATCACCTATACCATCAATGATGAAAGACTTTCCTTTGTTTAATGTAAAAGTCATGGTAGGATTGGTAACTCCGGTTGTTCCATTTGAAAACTGAACGGTCGATTTATATCCCGATATCGTAACTGTCGTATTGTCCTCAGTTGCCAAAATACTTGTCATGAAGTTTAGGATATTATTACTTACTGTAATAGGAGCGTTTGCTGCATAAAAAGTTTTTCCAGTAGACGGGATTCCTTTAGAAGTAATGATTTCAGCGTGGTTGAAAACAGAAAATCTCAGATTGGCATAAAAGGGGAAATCCGCTTTTAGATAAAGACCTTTGGTGATAGGCGTAAAAAGATCCGTTTGCAATGTTGTGATAATATAATCTCTAAGAACATCAAACTTCTGAGGATTGTTTTTACTGATTGTTACGGTACCAATTAAAACATTATTATTATAAATATTTACCGGGAATGGGGTAGAACGATTGGTTGATAAGTAAAGCTTTTGATAAGGATTAGGGTTTCCTGTTCTATCCATCATAGGAGCAAACCAATGTTCTCTGTCTAGCTGTGCAAAAGTAGACATGGAAATGAAAAATATAAATAAAAAAGATAGAATTTTTCTCATTCAGGGGTAGCTTTTGACACAAATTTAATAATAAAAAGTAGTATTAGCTTGAAAAAACAATAAAAAAACCACGATTTCAAATCGTGGTTTTTTAATAAATTCTAGTATTAGGAATGTTTATTCTCTGTTTTTAACCAAAATCCATCCAGAATATTTAACTGGAGTTTGTTTTGCATTTGGTTCATTCCAGCTTACGCTGAACCAGTAACTTCCGGTAGATACTTTCTTGCTTCCGTTCGTTGTCCCATCCCATTTGTATCCGTTGGCTTTGTTGGCCTGGTAAATTCTAGTTCCGTATCTGTCAAAGATGTCGATTACCAGATTTGATTTATGTCCTAATTCAGAGTAATCTAAAATATCATTCACACCATCATTATTTGGAGTAATCACATTGATAATGTTAGGAATTGTAATTTCTACAGAAATAGGATTACAATCGTATGCGTCTTTTACATACACCACTCCGCTTCCTCTAGGAACATTTGTGAAGACATTAGAATCCTGCCAGCTAATGTTATCCATAGAATATTTGTACGGAGCTGTTCCTCCTGTTGCATATACAGTAACTGTAGTTGTAGCAATATCAACACTTGTAATTACAGGTTGTTCAGAAGCATATACTTTTACCGTTTGTTTCGTCCAACAGTCTCCTGTTTTTAGTTTTACCCAGTATGTACCTACAGTAACATCAGATATTGTTTGTGTTGTTGCTCCTGTGCTCCATTGATATCCGTCGAAGTTAGGACCAGCATCTAATGTGGTTTTATCTTCCATACAGATAATCTTATCAGTTAATACTGTAGATTTAGTAGGAGGGAATACAACAAGTGTAACTTTAGCAATTCTATAACATCCGTTTCCGTTCGTTACCCTTATAAATACAACTCCATTTGGAGCAATATAGTGATCAGGAGTTAGAATTTCATTAGTTCCGTTTTGTGCATCTGTAAGTGAAGGATAGTATTTTTTTGTTACACCTGGTTGTCCTGAAACTTGGGCAATAGTAAGATCAAATTGACCTGTAGCTGTATTGGTTTCTAAGAAACAAGTTCTCAATATTGCATCAGTTACGACAGGAAGTTCAGAAACATTTAAAGTTAAAGTAACCTGTTCACAATCTACAAACTCTGGAGCTATTCCACAGAATTTATATACAACAGTATCAGTTCCCACGAAGTTAACATTTGGTGTGTAGTTAATAACACCGGTTACAGGATTTACTGTCGCAATACCATTAGTAGGAGGGGTAACAATAGTTACAGAACTCGGATTATACGTCTGTGTTGAAATAGTAAATTCTGGAATGATCACCTGCGAAATGTCACAAACATTCATTGTTTTGTTAGACTTGGTCAAACATGTGAATACTTTGAAGACAGGAGTCGTTTCTGGAGGGCAACTTCCAATAGTAACTTTTACCGTATAGTCGCCTCCCTGTGTCGGAGTATATGTGTTTCCATTAGCACCGGTAATAGGATTTCCATTTAAAAACCATTGGTAGGTATCATAACTGTCATCTACTTCCAATTTAATTCCAGGAATACAATCTCCTGTCGTTTTAGAAATAAGAGGAATGGAAGAGAATCCTGCGAAGTACCCTCCATATCCTGCTGTACTATATCCACCGTTTATACCTGCTGTTACGGCTTTGTTCGATTGAATAGCAAGGTTCCCTGTAACACCAGTTATAGCATAGGTTACCCAGTTACTGTTTCCTGTAAGATTGTAAGGTCCCTGTGCTGCAGTAGGTGTGATCGGAGCACCTCCGTTTACGGTATATGTAACAGTTGCTCCTACTTCAGTCAAAATATTTAACTTTAAAGTGATCGTGCCGCTCGATCCAGGCATTTCACTTACTTTTCCAATTTCATCAATTTTTCTAGGCAAGAAACAGTTCAAAGGTGGGATATAATTATATCCTCCTGTCGCTGTTCCATCAGAACCTACCAATTGATAAAGGTATACATTTTTTGAAGTATGTACATAGATGTTGTAATGGCTATTACCTTGGTTAATGTAGGCATTATTTAAAATTCTATAATACTGTCCCTCATTAAGGGTTACAACTGGAGTTGTTCCATTGTTAAGGTAAACTTCAGTATTGTTTTCTGTTGCAATTACAATACCTCCTTCCATATCATACGAGTTGTTAATAGGAGATAAACTTCTTACCATTGCAAATTCGTTTCCAAGTCTCTCTGTAGGAACAGACTGGTCTAATACAAGGTCAGATCCTGAAGACTGACTTCCTGTAGCATACATTGCATTGGCATTTCCGTTGGTTACCGTAATAGCTTTGTTTGAGGT
Organism: Chryseobacterium sp. Y16C; assembly: GCF_022488405.1. Lineage (NCBI taxonomy): Bacteria > Pseudomonadati > Bacteroidota > Flavobacteriia > Flavobacteriales > Weeksellaceae > Chryseobacterium > Chryseobacterium sp. Y16C. The sequence goes on along the minus strand of NZ_CP092711.1, from coordinate 2,530,725 downwards.
AATCTTTGCTCCTATGAAACCTGTAAAGTTGGGAGTGTTATCTCCAAGCCCTGCAAGAATATAAGATTGTCCTTTGTTTAAAGTAAAAGTCACACTTAAAGGAGCAGGAGTATTATTTACAAACTGTATATTAGGGTTATAACCTGAAACAGTTACAGTAGTGCCATCTTCTGTAGCCATAATTCCTGTAGTAAAGTTCATTAGAGAAGCACTGTTATAAGTAATAGGTGCTGCTGCTGCATAAAACTTAGTTCCTATTCCTGCTTTTCCTTTAGAAGTTACAATTTCACCGTGAGCACTTTGTGCGGCTCTCAAGCTACAAAAGAAAGGCTTATCTCCTTTCAGATATAGCCCTTTGGTAATCACTGTAGCAGCTTCAGATGCATTACTGGTAGATATAAGAGCTGGAGCAACAGTGTAACTCTGTGGGGCACCTTTACTTATAGTAACGGTAGTAAGAAGAGTATTGTTGTTATAAATCTTTACCTGAAACGGTGTCGTCGAGTCTGTGGACATATACAACGTATTGGTATATCCGGTAGCACTAGAGCTCATAAAGTATGGTGCTATCCAGTGCTCAGTATCTCTCTGAGCAAATAATGTACTGATTGAAAAGAAAATCAATACTAAGCTGAGTAGAAATTTTTTCATAAACGTTAGAATTAGGATTTTTGCAAAATTAAAAGAATATTTGATATGTTTTGAAAAAAATAAAAGAAAATATGATAAAGCAACAATAAAAAAGCCACAATCTTTTTAAATTGTGGCTTAAAATATAGTTTTAAAAATTATTCTCTGTTTTTCACAAGGATCCAACCTGTATATTGTATTGGAGTTTTAGCCGCATTTGGTTCATTCCAATTAATATGGTACCAATACGTACCTGTTAAAATCTTTTTCCCGGATCCTTTTCCATCCCAACGATAATTGTTGAATTTATCCCCGGTGAAGATTTTGTTACCGTATCGGTCATAGACTACAAATGTAAGATTCTCTTTATAAGCTAATGCACTATAGTCGATAACATCGTTTACATTATCTCCATTAGGGGTGATTGCATTGATTAAGTTAGGTACAGTTACTTCCACAGAGATAGGAGTACAGCTATAGGCATCTTTCACATAAAAAGTATGTTGTCCTCTTGATAAGTTTGTGAATACATTAGAGTCTTGCCATGCAGTAGTTCCGTCTACAGAATATTTATAAGGGGCAACTCCTCCGGTAACGATTACGGTAGCAGTATTATTTGTAATTTCAATTTTAGTAATTACCGGATCCTGAGCTTTTTTCACATGCACAGTTTGTTCCAGGAAACAGCCGTTATGTTCAAGAATGACAGTATATTCCCCTACAGACAATCCTTGAATAGAAGATGTTGTTGCCCCAGTACTCCATTGATAGCTGTCATATCCTGGACCTGCATCCAAAGAGGTTCTGCCATCAATACAAATAAATTTGTCTACCAAAAGTGGGGATTTTTTTACAGGAATCGGAACTAATTTAATTTTTGTCGTTGCAACGCATCCTCCTTCAGCTGTTATTTTTACATAAGCATAACCACCTGCTGAAGCATATTTTTTGGGAGTTGTGATCTCATTATTATTTGTATTTAAATCATTCAGTGTAGGGTAATACTTTTTCGTATAAGGAGAAGTATAATCAATAACATTTGCTGTCGTAAGGTCAAACAATGCAGTAGGATCAGTGTCGTATTGACATGCTGTGATGGTCGGTTCTTTAGGAACAAGAGGTACAATTTTTATGGTATGGGTTACCTGCTCACAATCTACAAATTCAGGGTCGTTTCCACAGAATTTATAAACAATTACATCTGAGCCGGCGAAACCAGCATTCGGAGTATAAGTAATGGTTCCGTTTGCATTTACTACCGCTGTACCGTGAGTAGGTGCTGTAATAATTTTTACAGTATTGGCAACAGGGGCCTGAGTTGAAGAAGTGAAGGTAGGAGTTATGATTTTGGTGCCGCAACTTTCATCTGTTTTTGTTGTTTCTTTTAAACATGAGAACACTTTATAAGCTATTGTTGTTACAGGCTGACATCCTCCCATTGTTACTCTTACAGTATAGTTGCCCCCTACTAATGGAGCATAGGTATTTGAAGTTGCTCCCGGAATAATATTACCATTTAGGTACCATTGATAAGAGTCATATCCAGGATCTACTTCCAGGATGATTCCCGGAGCACATTCTCCTGTTTGTTTTGAAATAACCGGAATTGAAGAGAATCCTGCAAAATATCCTCCATATCCTGAAGTGTTGTATCCTCCGTTAATTCCAGCAGTTACTGCTTTATTGGATTCAATTTTAACAGTACCAGTTACCCCTTCAATACCATAGGTAACCCAGGCTGTATTTCCGGTAAGGGGATAAGGTCCTTGTGCAGCAGTTGGGGTAATTGGAGCCCCTGGTACTCCTCCCGGAGGCGTTACAGTATAAGTAACAGTAGCACCTGCTTCTGTCAAAATGTTTAATTTTATAACTTGTCCTGTTGGTACCGTACTGGTGTCATTTGTCCCAAGAGGCATTTCATTCACAAATGCAATTTCATCAATTTTTCTAGGTAAAAAACAGTTTAATGGAGGAATGTAGTTAAATCCGCATGTTGCACTACTGTCAAGAACAGAAACTAATTGATATAGATATACTTTTTTTGAAGTAGATACAAACATATTATAATGGCCATTTGTTCCCTGCAAAACATAGTTGTCGCCTGCAATTCTATACCATTCGCCTTGGTTTAATGTAGCGATTGGTGTTGTTGATCCGTTTATGAATATTTTAGTGTCATTTTCAACAGCAACAACAATAGCTCCTTCAAGATCAGATGTAGTAGATCTTGTTCTTACGATTGCAAATGTGCTTCCTAATCTTTCAGTAGGAACAGATTGGTCTAAAATTGCATCCGACCCGGAACCTGTATTGTTACCGAAATTACCATTAACGTTTCCGTTAGTAAGTGTAACCGGTTTGTCAGAAACAATTTTAGCTCCGGTAAAAGGGGCTGTTGCTCCTGCGCTCCCCGCAAATATAAAAGACTGTCCTTTATTTAAAGTAAAAGTATGGGTATTTCCTGTCGGAGAGCCGCCGAAAAATGTTACAAATCCACTCCAAGTTGCAGTTACGGTTGTATTGTTTTCTGTTGCCATAACAGCTGCAGTAAAGTTATTTGAAGTGGCTGTAGAAGGTGTTGAAGCTACGTAAAACTCTTTTCCTATACCAGCTTTCCCTTTACTTGTGACAATTTCAGCATGGGTTGTGCTACTTACCATTCTCAAGCTACAGAAGAATGGTTTAGCTCCAGTTATATATAATCCTTTATCAATAGGTGTAAATGCCTCCAGAGTACTATTTGTTGCAATATTGATACGAGGTATCGAGTAAGTTTTTGGACTGTTTTTACTAATGGTAACGGTACCTAGCAAAGTTCCAAAGCTACCTCCTGTGTATATTTTAACATCAAAAGGGGTTACGGAATCTGTGGATAGATATACTGCCTGCGTATATTGCTGAGAATAATAGAACGGAGCAATCCAATGCTCAGTATCTTTTTGGGCAAAGATGGTATTAAATGTAAAAAACAATAATACGAAAGAGAATAGAAATCTTTTCATAGTTGTTGGAATTAGGATTTTTACAAAATTAAAATATTATTTTGAATATTGTTTACGAATAATAAATAAAAAATTAAAATAATATTCATGTTTTCATTAAAATCTATGAGGAAAATTAAAAGTATCGCTTTTTTTTACAGAGTATAAAAGTATTTTAATGAATTAATACTTTTCCTAAAAAAAACTTTTTTTTGATTTTTTTGGAGTTGAAAGTTTTTAACAAAAAAATCCGAAGAAATATTTCTTCGGATTTAAGTTTAAACTCATCAATATCAAATTATTCAATCATCTATTTATTTTTTGATCACTTTTTCGGTAAAGATTACATTTTTGTCAGAGATAATTTTTATAATGTAGACTCCTTCTTTTTGTGAATGAATATCAATGTCTACAGTATTTTGGTCTCTAAACGTCTTATCATATATTATTTTTCCGCTAAGATCTATGATCTGGATTTGTCCGGCTTCAATTTTCTTTCGATCTAAAATGACTTTTATTGCACCGCTTGTAGGATTAGGAGTAATCTGTATTGAGTTTTCATTTAGTACTGGAGAAGATGGTCCAGCCTGCCTCATTCCGCAGTTAGGTAAAGAAGTTAATAAAAGATCATAATTAAAATAAGGATATCCGTTCCAGCTCATCACATCATAAGAGTTACCCTGATAATTATATTGAAGCCCTAAAATAAATACAAATTTTGCATCCGTAATTCCTGGAAAACTAAAATCTGAAGGTTGTAGTGCATAATAAAAATCTGTAAGGGATGTCATTACCGGATTGAAATTGACACCATAATCCTGGCCTGTAACAATATCTCTTGCCACTAATTTAAATTGTGTAAAAGTAGCTCCGGCTGGTAATGAATAGCTTCCGGAGATGGTTTGCACCATGTTGGTTCCGCATCCATTGGGTTCATATTTAAAATTAACACTTCCCCAGCCTGAAGTATCGCAAATCTGAGAGCCTAAGCGTGCCCAGTAATCTATTTCAGACGGAGACATGTCGAAGCTTGTTCTTGGGAAATAGAGTCTTGTTGGGGATCCGTAATCGGGATCGTCAATATTGGTTTCCACGGGTCCGCTGTAAGATCCTCCCTGGCTTGCAATAGATGCTGCAGCCTCTGTAGCTGGAGTATCCGGATTTATATGAATAACTGCAAATTTTGCATTTCTATTGACTTTAAAATCGGTTACATATTTGAAAGCTTCAGGAGTATTGGGAGTAGGGTAATCGTAGTTGACAAGATAAGAGCCAAAGCTGAGATTTCCCGTATTCCTTTCAGCGTCCGTAAATACTACCACCTTTAAAGGATTCGCCGGATCGTTGTTTAATGTTGTCTGTGGACTTACAATGTCAGGATTAGAAGCTCCATCCAAAGCATTTCCGATAATTCCCAGGGCTTCATGAAAATGATCTCCGTTATCAAGTCTTCTTTCAATCTGTTGGATCATGAAAGTGTCGTTTGAAAAATCATACTCAATGTAAATTTTCGGGCTATAACTGGTATTGCTGGTGTTATAAATTCCGGTACCATAATGTACTAGCGCAATTCTGTTTAAAGGATTGCATGATAATAGCTGTTGAATCAGTTTTGTTGCTCCCAGTTTCATTGATTCGAAACGTTGTGTTGTCATTGAGCTTCCGTTATCTAATACAATGATGTAATCTGATCCTCCGTTTTGTGCTCGCAAAGCATTCCAAGACATTATAAATGTCAGAAACAAGAATAAAAATGTTTTTTTCATAGTTAAATTTTAAGTTTAAGTTTTTAAAAATAACAAATTCTCTTCGTGTAGTGAAATAAATAATTGAAATTTACTTGTTTAAGATGTTATTGCTCTGTTATTGTCGGTGATAATATTTTATGAATGATTTATATATAAAAAACAGCTTCCGAAGAAGCTGTTTGTATATGGTTTAGAGGAGTAATAATTATTATCTGTTTTTTACCAATATCCATCCCGAGTAAGAAACCGGTAATTTAGTATCCGGCTCAGTCCATTTTAAAATATACCAATAAGTTCCCGTAGGAAGTGTTCTTCCTCCTGATTTTCCATCCCAGATATAATTGTTGTCAGATGATTTGTAAACAAGAGCCCCGTATCTGTCTACTACTTCAATGGAAACGTTTTGTTTAATTCTCAGATCTGAATAATTTAATACATCATTATGGCCGTCTCCGTTGGGAGTAATAGCGTTGATGAGATTTACAATTAGGAAGTCTTTTGTTGTCGGCTGACATCCGTCTTTTCCAAGTACATAAACCTTATGTGGGCCTCTTGATAACCCGGTGAAAACATTGGAGGTTTGATAATCAATTCCATTTAAAGAATACTGATATGGAGGAGTTCCTCCGGTAACATAAATAGTAGCTGTAGAACCTGAAGTTTCAATTCTTGTGATAGTCGGAGCCTGTGCTGCTGTTACATTCACGGTTTGACGATAGACACAACCATTAAATCCTAAGTCTACATAGTAAGTACCCGTTCCGACTGTAATGCTTTGCGTGGTAGCACCTGTGCTCCAAAGATATGATGTAAATCCGGCTCCGGCATTAAGTGTTGCTTTTTCATTTGAACAAATAACCTGATCACTTAGCGTACCAGATTTTTTTGGTGACTTTAATTTAATATTTAAAACTGCTGTATTCGGACATTCTGTAGGACTTTGGAACCTGATATAGAATGTATTTGCAGAAGTGATGATCTGTGAAACAGGTAGGGCATTACTACCATTTTGTGCATCAGCTAAAGTAGAATGAAACGTTAAAGTTACTGATGGATCTGCTGTAAATTGATTTTTATAATCATTTAAATTGGCGGTTTCGGAGCCGTCAAGGTTGTTGTCACAAATATCTACACTGATATTGTTATTAAGTAAGGTAAGTCTGTTGCCAATTTTAAAATTAATTTGACCAAAAGCCGTCGAACATGTACCTGTAGTTGCATCTACTCTTACATAAACGGTGGTGTTGGTAGTATAGGTCCAGTTTGCGGGTAATGTATTTGCGTTTCCTGCATTGGCATCTGCCTGAACCAAATAATATCTTACAGTAAAGTTTGTGGAGTTACTAACGATCTGTGGTGTGATATTCGCAAAATTTACATTGATGATTCCATCAAAATTATCATCACATAATGTGGCATTGAAATTAGCCGTATTAATATTAGGAGATGGATTGGTAGTTAAGGTAATCTGTGCCACCTTTGAACATCCATACTGTGAAGTAACATTAGCATATACTGTTCCGGCAGGTCCTGTGTAGGTTGCTGGAGTTGTAATTTGTCCTGTTAAGTTGGCGTTGGTGAAATAAGTGACAGTAATCCCTGGATCAGAAGATACATTGGCTGTAGTAAGGTTGAAAGTTCCGTTTCCGTTTGCATCTGCACAAGAAGATAACGAAGCATTATTTACCTGTAGCACATTGGTATTGATAATGATTTTAAAATATTCAAAATCTGCAGGGTTCCCGTTTCCTTGTATATAATAAATAAAAGTATCTGTTGTATTTACTGTTAATCCTGCATTGGGAGTGTAAGTGATTTGACCTGTCGTAGGATTCACAGTTGCTGTTCCTGAAGCGGGAGCGGAAATAATTGCCGTATTAGCAGGAACTATACTTTGTGTAGAGTTCGTAAACGCAGGAATGATGGTTTTCGTATTACAAGATCCAATATTGTATGTTGTCGTTGTAATTGGTGGACAAAGTGTATAATTATATGCAGTGGTCAGCTTAGATTCGCAATTGGTTTTGGTAACTAAACAAGTGTAGCTTCCGGCTCCATATAATTCAGGATTGATAGAATAAGAAGTTGCTCCGGGAATAATATTACCATTAAGATACCATTGATAGCTGTCATAAGTGTTGTCAACCTGTAATAAGACTCCTAAATAACAATCTCCTGTTTTAGAAATTACCGGCACTGATGAAAAACCTGCAAAATATCCTCCGTATCCTACAGCCCCACTTCCGGAAGCAATTCCAGCAGTTACGGATTTTGTGGAACTTACAGTAACCGTTCCTGATACATTCGGAATGGAGTAGGTTACCCAGTTCGGGTTTCCTGTTACAGGGTAAGGCCCGTTTGCAGCAGCGATCGGGTTGTTGTTAAATGTTACCGTTGCTCCCGTTTGGGTAATGATATTAAGTTTTGTGTTGTACGTTTGTGCGCCAATTTGGTTGATAAATCCAATTTCGTCAACTTTATTAGGCATGAAACAGCTTAAAGGAGGGATAAAATTCATTCCGCCGGTTGCATATTCATTGACGGACGAGCTTCCTGTAATCCCTGCTAATAATTGATAAACATACACATTTTTGGTCGTGGAAATTCCCATATTATAATTTCCGTTACCTTGATTGATGTAATTACTGCTAGGAACCATAAAGTATTGTCCTGCATTCAGTGTAATTCCTGTGCTTGCACCATTCAGCGAGATTTGGGTATTGTCTTCAGTGGCAATCAAAAGAGCGGTTTCCATTTGGTAAGTGATATTTCCATTGCCTTTTACCAATACGAAATCTTTTCCTAATCTGTCAACCGGAACTGCCTGATCCATAAGAACATCATTGTTGGTGAAATTCTGGTTCGTATATATTCCGTTGAAATTTCCATTGGTAACGGAAATAGGTTTTGTAGATTCTATTTTTGCTCCTACAAGACCAGCTAAATTATATTGTGAGTCCGAACTTACCGCGTCTAAAATATAAGACTGTCCTTTGTTAAGAGTAAATGTTTTAGTAGCAGAGGAGCTGCCATCAGAAAAAATAACGTTCGGGTTGTATCCGGAAATCACGACAGATGTATTGTCTTCAGTGGCAGTAATTCCAATCGTAGAGTTTACATAGTTGGCTATACCTGTAATGGGTATTACTCCTGCATAAAATTTCGTTCCCAACCCGGCAAGACCTTTTGAAGTGATAATTTCAGCATGGTTTTGTAAAGAAAATCGATAATTGGCAAAGAATTTTTTTGTGCCTTTTACATACATTCCCATAGAATTGGGAGTAAATAGGAGGGCTTGATTGGTTGTAATTAAAAAATCGTTCGGAATACTTACCTGTACAGGGTTTCCTTTACTTACCTGTACGGTGGTAAAGAGCGTATTGTTATTAAAAACCTGTACCGGAAATGGAGTTGTTTCGTTTGTTGATAGATATAAGTAGCCGCTCAGTCCGCTTGAGCCTGCTTTTGAAGCCATTGGAGCAAACCAATGATCCGTATCAAGCTGAGCATTAAAGAATAAACAAAGAAATGTACAAATGGTTAATAGAAATTTTTTCATTTTTTTCAATAAGGGATGCAAATGTAAGTATTAAAAATCAATTTTTTACATAAAATTTTAACTATGATTGTCGGGATGGTTGATATTGTTAAATATTTAATGATTATTTAATAATCAATAAAATCCTGCAATTGTGGAATAAAAAATCCCGATGAAAAATCACCGGGATTATATTTTAGATTGAAAGAATAAATTATAAACTTACTCTTCTGAATCCTGTTACTTTTAGATCTCCGTTTACAGACTTTACATAGTCAGCAACTGAGATGCTTGGGTCTTTAATGAAAGATTGGTGTACCAAAGTATTGTCTTTGTAGAATCTTTGCATTTTACCTTTAAGGATGTTTTCGATAATGTTTTCAGGCTTACCTTCTTTTGTTAGAAGTTCTCTTTCGATTTCTAATTCCTTATCGATAGTTTCCTGAGAAACCATAGTTTCGTCAAGAGCAATTGGGTTCATTGCAGCAGCCTGCATAGAAACAGCTTTAGCAGCTTCATCAGCCCCGTCTACTTTAGCAGAAAGAGAAGTGATGGCAGCGATTTTGTTTCCAGCGTGGATATAAGCTCCTAAGAAAGGACCTTCGATTCTTTCAAATGCACCGATCTCGATTTTTTCACCGATAACTCCTGTTTGCTCGATTAATTTCTCAGCAACAGTAATTCCGTGGAAATCTGTAGCCAATAATTCTTCTTTAGTTGCAGCAGTGATAGCCATTTCAGCTAATTCATAAGCTAGCTCGATGAAAGCTTCATTTTTAGCAACGAAGTCAGTTTCGCAGTTCAAAGAAATGATTGCACCTAAAGTGTTATCTTCATTTACTCTTGCGATTACAGCACCTTCAGTAGATTCTCTGTCAGCTCTGTTAGCAGCAACTTTTTGTCCTTTTTTTCTAAGGATATCTACCGCTTTTTCGAAGTCTCCTTCAGCTTCAACTAGAGCTTTCTTGCAGTCCATCATACCTGCACCTGTTTGGTTTCTTAATTTTGCTACGTCTGCAGCAGCTGGTGTATAAGACATAATATCTATTATTTTTTTATTTAAAGATTCGTATTAAATTTTAGTTTATTTTTGAGCAGTGCAAAGATAATGATTTTAATGATAAACTAAAAAATGACTTTTCACGTTATTTAGTTATTTAATAATTTTTTAAATATTTGGTTAATGAAAAAAATATTTCTTCTTATATTATTATGCGTTTTTTCTTTAGGGTTTTCTCAAAAAAAGAAAGCAAAAACTAAAACAAAGGCTGTTGTTGAAAAAGAAACGGCTATTATCTATACTGAAGCCGATGCTGAAAATAGCAGTGAAGCCAGGGTAATTGCCGGATTTTTGAAACAGAATCCTAATCATCCTAAAACAGACCATTTCAAGAGAAAACTAATGGATATTATTATGGCGACGCCTTCTCCTGCCGAATCTAAACCTATGATGGCATCTGTAGGAAAAGAAAAAGTCGCTCCTAAAGCGGATGTTAATAAATCGTTAGCATCAAATACTAGTCTTAAATCTGCAGCTCCGGCAAGAACGGTAAATTATGCAAGCGTAGGCGGGACGAGTAAAAAATCTGAACCTGATGAACACGGAAAGAAAACTGCGGCTTTACTGACACATCTTTTTAATAATGACATTAGCGATAAAGAAGCGTATGTGAATGTTAAAAATAAATCAAAATGTAATATGGAGATGAAAATAAGCGGTAAGAAAAATTATAGTTTAACTATTCCTGCAAGAAGTGAAAATTATGTTATGGTAGATAAAGGAGATTATCAGCTGTCTACTAAAGTGTGTGACTCACCATATACTACTGCAAAGAAAATAGATAAAGATATTGAGATCGCTCTAAATATAGGGGAATAAAAGAATAAGAAGGAATAAAATCGTAAATAAAAAAGGTTAAGAAAATTTTTCTTAACCTTTTTATATTTTTAACCTTTGAATTGCCCCATTGCAATGAATTTATCCTGTCTTTGGGTTTCAAGTTCCTGTCCTGTGAATTTTGAAAACGCTTTGATATTCTGTAAAATTGAGTTTTTCAAATTCAGAAAAGTTGTTTCCGAATCATAATGTGCTCCTCCAAGTGGTTCTTCAATGATTCCATCAATGAATTTTTCTCTTAAAGCATCTTTTGGAGTAAGATTCAGCGCATTGGCAGCATCTTCTTTATGGTCCCAGTTTCTCCAAAGAATTGAAGAACAGCTTTCCGGTGCAATTACCGTATACCACGTGTTTTCCAACATGTATACCTTGTTTCCGACACCAATTCCTAATGCTCCACCACTGGCTCCTTCTCCGATAATATAAGTAAAGATCGGGGTTTTAAGCTGAACCATTTCAAAAATGTTTCTGGCAATTGCCTCTCCCTGTCCTCTTTCTTCTGCTTCCAATCCTGGGTAAGCTCCCGGTGTGTCTACTAAAGTTACTACAGGAATCTGGAATTTTTCAGCAAGCTTCATCAGTCTCAAAGCTTTTCTATATCCTTCAGGATTGGGCATTCCAAATCTTCTGTATTGTCTTTCTTTAGTTGTTCTCCCTTTTTGAGTTCCAATAATCATTACTCTTTGGCCGTCAAGAGTGATTAAGCCTCCTACCATTGCAGGATCATCAGCAAAATTTCTGTCACCGTGAAGTTCTAAAAAACTGCCTTTGTCTGCCATTCCATTGATATAGTCTAAAGCATAAGGACGATCCGGATGACGGGAGAGTTGTACTCTTTGCCAAGGAGTCAGATTTCCATAGATTTCTTTTTTCTTTTCTAAAATCTTATCCTCAATTTGGCTGCATGCTAATTTTACATCAACACCACTTTCTTCTCCTACTAAAGAACAAGTTTGATATTGATCCATTAATTCTTTTATAGGAAGTTCGAAACTTAAATATTCCATTTCTTGAAGTAAATTAAATCTTTCAAATGTATGAAAAATATGGTAATTTTATTTAAAATTATTTATAGCATTGCTTATTCTGGAGATAGTTTCCTCTTTTCCAAGAAGTTCCATGATGTCCGGAACATCAGGTCCTTTCAGTTCTCCTACTAACGCTAAACGTAAAGGCATCATCACTTTACCCATCCCCAATCCTTTGTTTTCAGCGAAGTCATGAACAATCTGTTTCAGGTTTTCAGTATTAAAGTCCGCTCCCTCCAAATTTGTGGACAATTCCCCTAAAATTGCGGAAGTTTCATCATTCCATGCTTTTTTTGAAGCTTTTTCATCATAAGACGTTGGAGCTTCGAAGAAGAACTTCCCGTTTTCATAAATGTCTTTAGGGAAAGTTGCTCTTTCTTTCATCAGGTGGATTACTTTTAATAATTTCTCATCAGAAAGAGTAAGGTTTAAATCTGAATTTTTAAGAATATTCAATAAATCTTCGTCAGATGTTTTCTGAATATACTGGTGATTGAACCATTCTGCTTTTTCTTTACTGAACCTTGCTCCGGCTTTGTGAACTTTATTTAAATCAAATTCTTTTGCCATTTCATCCAGGGATAAAATTTCTTTATCATCTGCAGGAGACCAGCCCAATAAAGCAACCATATTAATAAACGCTTCCGGAAGATATCCGCTTTCTTTGTATCCTTTAGAAACATTTCCAGTAACAGGATCCGTGAAGTTCAGCGGGAAAACCGGGAACCCGAATTTGTCGCCGTCTCTTTTGCTTAATTTTCCTTTTCCTTCTGGTTTTAAAATTAATGAAAGATGAGCAAACTGAGGTGCTTTCCATCCCATTGCTTCATATAATAAAGTATGTAAGCCTAAAGAAGGCAGCCATTCTTCACCACGGATGACGTGAGAAATTTCCATTTCGTGATCATCGATAATGTTGGCAAAATGGTAAGTCGGCATTCCGTCGTTTTTTACCAAAACTTTATCATCTAAAGTATTTGTATTAACAGACGATTTTCCGCGGATGATGTCTTCTAGATTTAAAGTTCTGTCAACAGGCATTTTAAATCTTACCACATACGGTGTTTTTTCATCCAGTAATTTCTGAACTTCTTCTTCAGAAAGAGCAAGGCTGTTTCTCAATCGGTTTCTTGTTTTATTATCGTAAGAGAAAACATCACCTCTTGCTTCATATTCTGCACGGATGGCATCCAGTTCTTCAGCAGTATCAAAAGCGATGTACGCATAATCTGTTTTTAAGATCTGCTCTGTATATCTGTCATAAATATCTCTTCTTTCAGATTGTCTGTATGGAGCAAATTTTCCCCCTTTTTTAGGACTTTCATCAGCAATGATTCCGCACCATTCAAGAGCTTCTTCTATATATTCTTCTGCTCCTTCTACGTATCTTGCGGTATCCGTATCTTCAATTCTTAATACAAATTCACCACCCTGATTTTTGGCAAAAAGATAATCATATAATGCGGTTCTTACGCCTCCCAAATGCAAAGGTCCTGTAGGACTTGGAGCAAAACGTACTCTTACTTTCTCCATTTCAATTAAAATTTTGGTGCAAATTTAAGAAAATGGAAGGGACTATATAAGGAATATGATAATTATAATGTAGAGAATTATTTAATTAATTGACTTAATAGTGTAAATAAGCAAAATTTAATGCCAATTTTAGCTTTGAAAAAGTATTTTGAGTACTTTCGCTAAAAATTTTTACAAAATATGAATTATGTTAGAAATTGGAGATAGAGCTTGGGAGAAATATTATCTCAGGTCAGCCCAATTATAACAAAGTATTTTTATTCCTCTTGGAGGAAAGCATAGAATGATGAATCTTTCAGATAGGCCTGTTGTTTTTATTACAAACAGGAACTTATTTCGGGGGATGATTTTGTGAGAATTGAAGACGACTACGATAGAAAATAATCTAAATGGAAAAGCTGTTATTATTCATAAAAACGTATAGGAATGATTTTGAATCATGTGTTAAATTGATTGATTCAATTCATCTGTTTAATAAGGATAACATCAAACTTCTGATTTCTGTAAATGATGAGGATCATACTTTCTTTAAGCAGAATTTACAGGCAGATCTTTTTGATATCATAAAAGACAGCGAGATTATTGATTATGAAAATAAAGATCCTTGGCAATATCAGCAAATTATCAAATCTCAACTCCACAGACTTAATATCACAGAAAACTATGTTTGTTTAGATTCTGATTCTTATTTTATCAAAGATTTTTACCTTTCAGATTTTATTCAGGATGATGTTCCTTATACGATCATTCATCAACAGAAAGAGATGTTTTCTTGGCTGAGCATCAATCGGAAACATTTTAAAGATGACCCTAAAAAGTATTTTGAAGATATAAGCGGAAGAATAATGGATAAAGTGGGGCGTAAAGGGATTTGTTATGACTATGGCCCTTCTCCGACAATATGGTCCAACAAAGTATGGAAAGATTTTCAGGAGAATTATTTAGATGCAAATAATATCAGTTATCCTGATCTGATCCATGAGTTTCCTAGTGAATTTACATGGTATGGAGAGTGGCTGTTGAAAAGCAGAGTTATACCTCTTTTCCCAAAAGAACCATTATTTAAGGTGTTCCATTATAAGAAACAGTTTCATGATTTTATAAAAGAAGGACATGCCAGAGAATCTATTAAAGAGAATTATCTTGGAGTTGTTCTTCAATCAAATTGGAACCGTGAACAGAAATGGTACCAGAAAAAAATCAAATTATAAATATAGAATAAAACTCTACGGAATTAATGAAAGTAATTTTAGATGCCGATGTTATTGCTGACTTCTATAAAGATAACCGTACCGGAATTTTTCGTGTAACCTACGAACTTTTTAAGGCACTGAGTGAAAATAATTCAATAGAAGCTTTTTATGCTCATCTGAGCCTGTTTAATTATGAAACGACCACTAATGAATTGAACAATTTTTTTGATGAGAATTCCATTAAAATTAGTGCGGCGAATCATAGGGGTAAAAGAAAATTTTTACCTCTCAGAAAAGAAAAGTTATTCAGGAAGCTATATAAAAAATTGGGAGTCTCCCATTTCGCAAATACAAATTTTAAAGTTTTTAAAGAAGCTGAAATTTTTCATTCTTTTTATTATCCTATTAATAAAGAAGTCAGAAAGTTTCCGAATTTAAAAAATGTGGTTACTATTCATGATCTGATTCCTATTCTGTTCCCCGAACTGCATTTTACATCTAGCTTCATTCAGGAAATTATTGCAAGTATACATAAAGACGATTATGTGGTTTGTGTATCTGAGAATACTAAAAAAGATCTGCTGAAATATGCTCCTCATTTGAACCCGAATCATGTTTTTGTCAATTTATTGGCGGCATCAAAATCACTGTTTTATGTTTGTGAAAATGCTGAAAAATTCAAGGGTATTAAAGAGAAATATCATTTACCGGATAAATATTTCCTTAGCGTAGGTACTTTAGAACCTCGGAAGAATGTGGATTTTGTTATTCGAAACTTTCTTGAGTTCGTCAGAGAAAACAAAATTGATGATCTAAGTCTGGTTCTTGTAGGGGCAAAAGGTTGGGACTATGATAAGATTTTTGAACAGTACAACAATGCCGATGAATTAAAAGATAAAATCATTATTACCGGAAGGGTTCCTGATGAGGATCTGGCAAGTTTGTACAGCCATGCGCATTCCTTTTATTATATGTCTTTGTATGAAGGTTTTGGCTTGCCACCTCTGGAAGCGATGCAGTGTGGTGTTGCAACGGTTACTTCCAATATTTCATCATTACCTGAAGTTGTGGGAGATGCAGGGATTATGCTCGATCCCAAAGATGGAGACTCACTTCGTAAAGTAATGCTGGAGCTGTATCAAAATGATTCTTTTAGACAAGAATACACCCGCAAAGGTTTGGAGCGCTCAAAATTATTTTCTTGGGAGAAAAGTGCAGATAACCTCATCAAAATTTATGAGAAAATTACCTGCTCCTAAGTTTATTTTAAAAGCTTACAGGCTTAATGTTTTTTGCCATAGCTCTAAAGATTTTTCTTCTGAGAAATTTTGTTTGAAAAATTCAGTGGCTTCATTTTTTAGTTTTAAATAATCTGAATCATTGTTAAGAATATGATTGATTATTTCTGCAAATTCTTTCTCATCATCACTTACCAAACAGCCGTTATTTTTTTTGTCTAAAAAACCATCAATCGCTTTTTCTGTTCCTACAACGGGTAATCCGAAAGATAATGCCTCTACAACTTTAATTTTGATGCCGGTTCCTTTCAGCATCGGGCAAATTGCTATTTTACTTGCATGATAATATGTTTTAAGATCATCTGCAAAAAGAAGCTTTTCAATATTGGGATGATCAGGAACATGTTTACAAATTCTTCCGATAATGCAAATCCTTATTTTTTCGGAAAGCAAGGGTAGAACTTTTTCAACAAACCATTGAATTGATAATACATTGAAAGGATTATCAGAACCCACGAAGATTAAATCATATTTTTTCTCTTGGCCCATATCATCAAAATTTTCCGGAAAACTTGGTGGGATATTAATCACTTTTTCACCCAGGAGACTTTTAAATATAAAATATTCATCCTGGGAAATGGTAATTACTTTATCATAGAACGAAAGATTGCTGATTTCCTCACCAAATTTTTTGCCTAAATCAATAGTTGCATTATTGTAAAATTCGTTTAAGGTAATCCAGTCGTGCGTGTCGATAATTGTTTTTGCTCCTTTTAAGTCCTGACCTCGGATAAGATCTGTCCAGTATTCATAATTAATTACAATATAATCATACTTTTCCTGAGCAAGAACTGTTCTGAAATTATCTTTTAAGAAATGAGTAAGGTATTGGTTAGGATTTTTTTTTCCATATTTCTTCAGAAACTTATATTTCCAATATTCAAAAGTTAGTTTTTTCTTCGGCGGGCTGGTTTTCAGAACAAAGATATTGTCAATGATTTCAGGAGCCATATTTTCAAAAGAATCTCCGAAACTTTTATAGTAATCCTCTACACCTACAAGATCGATGTTTAAACCCAATGACTTTAGCTGAATCAGATTAGTATAGCAGCGTAAAACATTTCCAGCACGCTTTGAAAATGGATTTTCAGGAAAAAAGAAAAGTAGCTTTTTATCGGAAAAGTTCATGATATTTATTATAATTTCAAATTACCTTTTGCTTTTGGTTTAATTTTAGAAAAACTTCTCTCTAAGGAATTTGTAATAAAATGCTTAATTTCGTTTTCCTAAAAAATAAAGGCACGACAAAATAATAAATTAAAAATGGGAATTAAAAGATTTTTTAAAAATAAAATAAAGGATCGAAATTTTATTAAAAATAAAAGAAAACTTAAGATTAATAATTTTGAAATAAAATTTTTTGAAAACTATTCTTTTAATTTCGAAATCGAGAAAAACCCCGAAGTTTCCATTGTAATTTTTTTCTCAGGCTCAATCAGGCAAACTTTAAACTGCCTTTATACATTGGAACAGTATGATAAAAATATTTCTAAAGAAATTATTATTATCAATAATGAAAGTCCGGAAAATACATTGCAGTTTTTAGACAGAATTCCCGGAATCGTAATTATTAATAGTGATAAAGATGCTGATCTTACGCAAAATATCAATAAAGGTGTAAAGTCTGCAAAAGGAGAGTACATTTATTTGTTGAACAGTAATGTTGAGATTCAGGAGTATTGTTTATCCAGTATATTAGATGTTTTTAAAACAAAAGAAAATGTCGGAGCGGTAGGCTCAAAAAATGTTTCGCCAAATAATACATTACAAGAAGCAGGATGCCTTATTTTTAAAAAATCTGGAATTGTCAATATTGGTAGAGCAGAAGCTATTGATGCTCCTCAATATGATTATTTGAGAAAAGTAGACTGCTGTTCTGGAAACAGTTTATTATTTAGCAGGATAAATACGGAAGGTAATCTTAATCTTCTGGATGAAGCTTTTGTATCTGTTGATTCCGGAGTTGCAGATTTGTGTCTTAGGCTGAAAAATGAGCAAAAACTAGATACTTATTATCAACCTCTTTCAGAAATTGTTCATTTTGAAAATATTCCTAATAAAGAAAAAGAATTTTTTATAAAAGACAGGAGCGCTTTTCTGGAAAAATGGGATAATTATTTTACCAATGAGGTATTTTTACCAGATGGAAAAATCAATTACAATACCCATTTCAAAAAGCCGAATTTCCTTTTTCTGGAAGAAAATATGCCAAAACCTGATCAGGATTCAGGGTCCAGAAGATTTTTGGAAATTGTGAAGATTCTCCAGAAAAATGGACACAGAATTATTTTGGCAGTAAAGCACTTTGAAGAATCCACTGACCGTCCTTATGTGAAATTTTTCAGGTCAATTGGAGTGCAGGTTTGTATGGATTATGTTACTCCAAAAGATAAAATTGTAAAAGTTGCAGATCAGATTGAAGAAGCGATCCATTACGTTGATATTATCTGGATTTTCCGCCCTATCGGTTTTGATCATTGGTACAGCCAGATCAAAAATAAAATTTCAGGAAAGAAAATTGTGTATGATATGGTTGATCTTCACTATCTTAGAATGGAAAGGGAGAACAGCTATATTGACCTGGTAACAAAAGAAAGAGAAAAAGAAATAAAATTCTTCAAAGAAAAAGAATATTTTGGAATGAACACTTCTGATGCGGTTCTTTCCATAAGTGACGAAGAAAAAAATACAGTTTCTAAAAACGGAGTAAAATCTGATAAAATTTTCACAGTAAGCAACATTCATAAACCTGTAAATGCTAATGCTGTAGACTTTTCAAAAAGAGAAGGGGTATTGTTCATCGGTGGATATAATCATTTACCAAATATTGATGCGGTTAAATTTTTACATGAGAGCATTATGCCTTTGGTTTGGAAAAAGAATGAAAATATTAAGGTATTTATTTTAGGCCCGGATTTCCCAGAAGATTTAAAACAAAAATACCATTCGGATAAATTCCAGATTTTGGGCTATCAGAAATCAGTTGATCACTGGTTTGAAAATGCAAGGGTTTTCGTAGCACCGCTTCGTTACGGAGCAGGGGTGAAAGGGAAAATCGGACAGGCATTGGAGTTTAAGTTACCGGTAGTTACTACAGAAATAGGAGCAGAAGGTATGAGTCTGGAAGACCGGAAAACCGCTTTGATCTCCGATGAAAATCCACAGAATTTTGCAGATAAAATCCTGGAACTGTATAATGATGAACATCTTTGGAAAACTCTGCATGAAAACAGCTTACAGCCATTATCTAAATTCTCTATAGAAACTCAGGAGGAAAATATAAAGAAAATGTTGGAATATCTTGGCTTTAAAGGTTAGTTCTTATAAATCCTCTGATATTTTTTCGGTTTGAATAGCTTATACATAAGCTTTCTGTACCATTCATTATAATATTTGGCTTTATACTTTTTATTTTCACGGATAAGGCTCATAATTGAATGAAAATCGAGCCCATTCTGTTTGTAAAAAGTATAATGCTTTTTGTAAATTTCAAAAAAATTATCAGAAAGCTTTGAGCTGTTGTCAATGCTCGTGTTTGTCAAAGAATTGGTCGTGTTTCTGATCCTGTAAAAAAACAGAAATTCTTCAATCTTATAGACTTTTGCTCCTTTTTCAATTAAATAGATCCAGAAATCCCAGTCTTCGTAATAATTTAATTTTGTATCAAATCCGCCGACTTTTTCAAAATCTTCTTTATAAATAAGCGCTGTGATAGGAATGCAGTTTTCAATTAAAAAATCAAATGTATTAAATGGCTGAAGAACCCATTCTTTATCTGTTTTTTCAAAGAATTTACCTTTGGTGTAGCAGACTCTGATTTCAGGTTTGTTTTTAAGGATCTTATGGGTCTTTTCAAGAAAAGTTTTGTCGATGATATCATCACAGTCCAGAAAAAGAAGATATTTTCCCGAAGCATGCTTTACTCCGTTATTTCTTGCAGAAGACTGTCCCTGGTTTTCCTGATGGATGATTTTCAGATTTTTAAAAGCTTCATTGCTTTCAATCGAATTTAATAGAGTACGATCGGAGCCGTCATTTACGATTATAATTTCAAAATCCTGGTAAGTTTGATCATAAACACTCTTAAGCGTTTCATGAATATAGTCTTCACCTTTGTAATAAGGAATAATGACGGAAATTTTCTCGCTCATATCTTAAGAAGTTAGTGTTTTGAACCAGCTTTCAAAGTTATATTTATTTTTGATTTCCAAAGGAATTTCAAAGTAAGATGTTTCAATAAAATTATTAAGTTCACGCTCAGAATCTTCACCAATAATGAAGATATTTTCCTTTCTGTAAAAATCATAATTTTTCACATGTGGATTATCCGTGATAATCTTTTTTTCATATTTTAAGGCCTCAAAAAAACGGAACGAAAGTCCATTATGTTCCTTTAATTTTAAATCTAAAAGAGCTTTCGAACTTTTTACCCATTTGATATTTTCATCATAAGTTAGAAAATCATTAGTAAAAACAATTTCTCCGTCTTTCTCTCTTTTATCCCAACTAAAAAGAAGTATTTTCTGTGAAATTTTCTTCAGGCTTAAATTTTCTGAAATTTTCTTTAGAGCTTTAAAACGTTCTTCAACATAAGTCCCGATGTAGAAAACATCATTTTCAATCTTAGCCGAATCGTTTGTTTCTTCAAAAGTAAAAAAGAAATTGGTGAGGAAGAAAATGTTTTTTTGTTCATCAACGTCGTCTGGATCAAATACGAAAAATTTATCAAAGAACTTTAACTTGGGATAAATGTTAGGCGTTCTTTTGAGTCCATCCCAATGATTACCGATGAGTTTTTTAGTTTTCGTTCTAATGACACTTATGAATTCGTCCGAAAAAAACTCGGTAGTCATCATCAAAATTGTATCATATTCCGGAAGGTTTCTGGCTTTTTGAAGAAGCGTATTTTCTATAAATGAAGTTCTGAGTTTTTCTTTATATTTTTTATCACCTAGAAAAATTTTCCGGTAAAGATTAGTCAGTTTTTCCCCTAGATTCTTATATCTGAACTTTTCTTCAGAATATAACATGAAATCAACATTATCATAGTGCAGATCCTTTAAGTTTCTTTTGATAAGATCTGAAATTCCTGCATAGTTGTGCATAATGATAAGTATTCTGCTCATCGGTAAAAATATTTAAAAAAGAGAGAAAATAAGAAATGTTCAGATTTTAGGTTTTGTTCCAGGACCTGTCTTTCTTTTTGAACTGTTTCTACAAATCGCTTAACTTTCGGATCCGTGTTTTTCTCCAGAAAACTGCTGAATTTTCTTTCTTTATCATTGAGGGTTCTGAATTTTATTTTAAAATCCCTAAATGTTTTGGCTTTTTTATTATAGTCAAATCTATTGATCAGCTTTTCTTTGGAAGCCTCATTTTTCGGATAAGATATTCCTCCCACCTGTTGTTCATTGTGAATACGATAAGAGAAAAGTTTTTCGTTTAGAAATGCGAACTTTTTTTGTTCTGATGAGGTAAGTGCAATCCATTCATCATGGTGAAGTCCTTCAATATTGGGAAAAGGCAGAACTTGAGGTAAAATAGATTTTCTCAAAGCCATTGCTGCTCCTGTCGCAAAATTGCCGATTGTTGCAAAAATTTTAAAATAATCTATTTCTCGTTTATTTATGCATAAAAATTCCGGAACGTCCCAAACAGTATACAGATCCTGCTTTTGATTATTTTCATTAATGATGTGTCCGTTGGAACAAAGAACATCAATTTGCTTATTCAGCGTGAAAAATGTATTGAAAACCTCTACTTTATTCTTTTCCCAAACATCATCCTGATCGCTTAAGAAAATAATCTCCCCGGTACACAGAGAAACAGCTTTTTCAAAATTCTTTACACTTCGTAAATTCTTTTCATTAATGTAAATCCTGAATATTTCGGGGAATTTCTTTTGATAATCGCCTAAGATTCGGGATGTTTTATCTGTTGAACCATCATCGCATACAACAATTTCATCTACTTTAAGCGTTTGATTTAAAATAGAATCTATTTGCTGACGAAGAAATTTTTCGCCATTATAAGTACAGACTGCGACAGATATTTTTGTCATTTATTCAGATTAAAAACCGTATTTATCCAATGATCGAGTGTATATTTATAATAGATTTCCTGTGGAATACTTTGGTATTCTGTTTCAAAAAATGACTTTTCAATATTACTGCAATCATCATTCAGAATTAATATATTATTAGGATTATAAAAATCGTAATTTTTTATGGTAATATTATCTGTAATGAATTTTTTTTCCAGTGCCATTGCCTCAAAAATACGGAAGCTTAACCCCATTTGATTATTTCGTTGAAGATCAAGAATCGCTTTTGTATTTTTATAAAGCTTAGGCAAAGATTGTTGGGGAATATTCTTGGTTCTGAATGTAATAATGTCAATATTCTTCTGATCAATTATCTGGGTAATTTTCTTTTTCCAGCTTTTTTTTCCGGCAACAATTGTCTTGAAACAGATATTGAGTTGGTTTATTTTGTTAATCAATACGTTTAGTCTTTGCAATCTATGGGTATCATACGATGTGATGTAGAAAAGATCAAGCTTAGGATGCTGCTTTTTTGCAGGACAGAATTCCAGATAATTATAGTTCGTGATTTTATGAAACCCAAAATTTGCTACATCCTCATCATCAAAAGAAAAAACGGTATCAAAAAAATGTAAAATATGTTCGGCCGGATTTCTAGACATACTGTCGTAGAGATAAGCAATATTTCTTTTTGCATATTTTCTGATCTCTTTATGAACCCTTTCTTCAATAGCTTCAGGATTAATGACAAGAATCTGATCCTGCTTTCCTATTTTATGCAAAGACTCTATAATGAAATTTTGTCTTTTTCCGTGCTTGAGATTTTTGCCTAAGAAAACTTTACTGAAGGTATTTTTTACTCTTGCTCCAAAATTTTTGTGAGTGAAAGCTCCAATGTTGATGTGGTATGCCTCAATGCCTTTTTCTTTGAGCTTATTAACGATATGCTCGTCATAATGCCAAAAATCAAAACTAATCAAACAAATTTTCATATCACAAAAATAAAGATTTTAAATTTTAAATTTATACTTTTGAGCCAAACCCTACTTTCTCAATGAAAAAAAATGTTCTGATAGATGTTGAACGATTAAAATATCCAAAATCTGGAATCGCAAACGTTTGTTTATCACTGATAAAAGGATTGGATCAAAAATTACCTGCGTTTAACTATACATTTTACGGGCCAAAAGCGAATATTCCAACTACAAAATACAGATTTACTATTATAAACTGGAAATTTTGGCAAAAGAAAATTCCTGTATCCATCGCATCTTATGCACTTATTCATACAACGCATCAGCTTTCTGAATATTTTCATCAAATTAAAAAAGATCAGAAAAAAGTAGTGACATTGCATGATCTTAATTTTCTTCACGACAAAAGTTCTCAAAGGAAAATAGAAAAAAGCAGGCGTCTCGTACAAAAGAATATTGGTAATGCTAATGCTATCGTTTGTATTTCAGAATTTGTAAAAGATGATTTTATAAAGAATAATCATTTGTTTCAACTAAAAGACAATGTAAAAATAGAGGTAGTTTATAATGGTCTAATGTTTCCGGAAAAAGAAAACTTTATACCCCCAAAAAACTATTCTTTTATTAATGAGAAGTTTATACTGAATATTGGAGTTCTTTTTCCCAAAAAAAATCAGAATGTGTTATTGGATTTAATTTCTAAAAACGATAGACATCTGGTTCTGATAACAAGTTCTGCAAAATCAGAGTACAAAGAAAAATTTCTTGAAAAAATTAAAATACTGGGACTTACTGAACGGGTACACATTTTAGAAAATGTAGAGAATGAAGAGAAATATTTTCTACTTCAGCATTGCGAATCCTATTGTCACCCTTCATTGGCCGAAGGTTTTGGAATTCCTCCTGTTGAAGCTATGTATTTTAGAAAACCTGTTTTCCTTAGTAAATATACAAGCCTTCCTGAGATTGGTGGCGATTTAGCCTTTTACTTTGAAGATTTTTCTGCGGAAAATATGAGCAATGTCTATCTTGCTGGAATTTCAAAATTCAATGAAGATAAAGTTGTGTTTCAAACCAAACTAAGAGACAGAGCTTTAGAATTCAGCTATCTTAAAATGGCTGAATCGTATGAGAATATTTATAAAAAATTATTGGCCTAAAGTTTTAGTTTTCCTAGCCTAAGTTTCCATTTAAATGTAGTCATGCTGTCGCCGTATTTGATATCGATACGTTTGATTTCAAACTTATTCTTCCATGGATAAGACTCTATTTCGTTTCCGATTCTTAAGGCAGCAGTAATCCCCAATTCTTCAAGCATTTTAAAGAATGCTCTTTTTTTATTTTTTTCCCTCGGGAATTTTCCATAAGGGTATGCTAAGACATTAGAGAATTGGATAGAATTTCCCTTTAAAATTTCTATGTTCTTTTTAAGATCTTCTCGGGCTTCTTCAACAGGCATTTCAGAATAATTTCGATGGGCATGACTGTGAAGGGCGATTTCTATAAGTTTAGAATTTAAATCTCTGATTTCATCAAAACTCATAAAATTCTTTTCTGTAGATTTCATTCTACCTTGTATATATTCAGTGGGAATGAAAATAGTGGCTTTAAGCTGATATTTTTCCAAAAGAGGAATCAGATATTCAAGATTGTTGTAATACCCATCATCAAATGTCAGGATGATCTTGTTCGGAGTATTACTTTCTTTGTGAAGATCCTTGAAAAATAGCGTATTGAAGTTGTTTTTTATATAAATAAGCTGTTCTTCCAGATTTTCTGTGGTTACAATGAGGTTATCTTGGGGAGCCAATTCCTTTGGCAATACCTGATGGTACATCAGAATACGAACGGCTTTTTTCTTAGATAAACCTAATAATCCCTTTACAGCGTTTGTTAGCATGCTTTACCGAATTTAGAAATTTCGTGTAGTTTTTTATATTTTAAGAAAGTATAAAAAGCTGCGGTTGCTGCTGCATAATACCCAACCAGGCCATCTAAAAAACCTAATCGGATAATATAAGACTTGATAAATTGATATATCGGTTTGAAAATGATTTTAAGTGCATTTGATCTTTTCCCATTGGCATACATTTTCTCCGCCATCATCGAAGTATATTTGTTGGATTTTTCGATATGGTGATAAATATCCTTGTAAGTATAATGGTTTATTTTACCCTCTATTTTGCCTTTTTTTTCTGAAGTGATAAAACATTCGTGAACGATATCTTCAGAATATTTTCCAAAATTTCTTTTAAAGAGTCTTTCCCTTTTTGTATTTCCCCAACCGCCATATTTTAAGGCTTTTCCCAGGAATATATTATTAAAAGCTATTTCATAAACATTGAATGGAGGAGTTTCAGCTTCCACAATTTTTTTTATTGATTGCTGCGCCTGCTGGTCCGGAATTTCATCGGCATCTAAAAAAAGGATCCAGTCTCCACTACAAAGACTTATCGCGTAGTTTTTTTGTTTGCCAAATCCTTCAAATTTTTTCTGCACAAATTTTACTTTTGAAAACTTTTTACAGATTTCTACAGTATGGTCTGTCGAAAAACTGTCAACGACAATAATCTCGTCAGCAAGATCATGAATTGAGATGAGGTTCTTTTCAATAATCTGATCCTCATTGAATGTAATAAATGCTACGGATAGCTTCATACTGTATTGATGTTTAATACAAAAATACAGTTTATTTTGAGATCCGGAAATTTTATAAATGTAAGGCTTATATATATTCTTCTTTTAAATATTCATAGGTTTTAAAAGAGCTCAAAGCGCTTAGATAGGAGAGAATAATTCCCTTTCTGCCATCTAATATTCCCAGCTTTATAATGTACATTTTAAAAAAGTTAAAAATACTTTTTGTGATTTGCTTTATAAACATGTAAGGCACATTTTTCTCGCGCAGGTCTTTTGCTTTTAGCTGTGCATAATGTATCACCTTATGGTAATAAGCTTGATAAGAATCAAAAGAAAAATGTAAAAGGTAATTTTTAAGAGTTCCCGGATTGTTTATGTTTTGAAGCCCTTCGTGTACTCTTTTGTTTTCATCATAGTTGCCTACTGCTTTTTTGAAGAGGCGAATATTTTTATCATTTTGTGTCCCGGAATAATGTACAGGCTCACCCATGAAAAAGAATTTTCTTTTAAAATAATAAGCGTCTTTTGCTTTAGGATTTTGTATTTCCTGTAGAATTTCCGCCTTAAGAGCTGGAGTTACTCTTTCATCTGCATCCAGAAATAAGATCCATTCAAAATTAGCGTAGGAAAGACATAAATTTCTTTGTTTGGTAAAGTCTTCAAATTTATTTTGATAAAGTTTTACTTCAGGAAATTTAGTTTTAATAATATCGATTGTTTTATCTGTACTGTAAGAGTCTAAAACAATGATTTCATCTGCAAAATCAACGGATTTTAACGCTTCTTCTATATTTTTTTCTTCGTTAAAAGTAATAAGAAGTGCACTTATCTTCGGGTTCTTCATTTTCAACAACTAATTAGTATGTATTAGATAATAAAAGTTGTGAAAAGTTAATCAATCGTTTGTATGATTTTAGTAATAAAAAAATAACACTCTGATAATGAGTGCTATTTTTTTAAAAAATCTTCTTTTATTTGTTTTATTTTTGGAATTCCAGTACTGTTTTTTCAATAATCTTTACACATTCCAATAATTGTTCTTCTGTAATAACCAAAGGTGGTGCTAATCTGATGATATTTCCATGGGTTGGTTTAGCCAATAACCCGTTTTCTTTTAATTGTACACAAATGTTCCATGCTGTTGAGCTATCCGGAGTGTCATTGATTAAAATAGCGTTTAATAAACCTTTTCCTCTTACTTTGGTAATCAAATCTGTTTTTGTAATCAATTTTTCAATTTCAGCTCTGAAGAGTTGGCCTAGGTTTTCAGCTCTTTCAGATAATTTTTCTTCTTCAACAACATCTAAAGCAGCAACAGCAACAGCACACGCAATAGGATTTCCTCCGAATGTAGAACCGTGTTGTCCGGGCTTAATGACGTTCATGATTTCATTGTCTGCTAAAACTGCCGAAACCGGGTACATCCCGCCGGAAAGTGCTTTTCCTAGGATTAAAATATCTGGCTGTACGTTTTCATGATGACAAGCGATTAATTTTCCGGTTCTTGCAATTCCTGTCTGAACTTCATCAGCAATGAAGAGCACATTGTGTTTTTTACATAATTCAGACGCATTTTTCAGGAATCCATCATGAGGAACATAGACTCCTGCTTCGCCTTGAATAGGCTCCACCAGAAATGCTGCAATATTTTCAGATTCTTTACTTAAAACTTCTTCCAAAGCAGCAACATCATTGTACGGGATTTTAATAAATCCGGGAGTAAAAGGACCATAATTTTGATTCGCATCCGGATCGTTCGAGAAAGAGACAATAGTTGTTGTTCTTCCATGAAAATTATTTTCACAAACGATGATTTTTGCGGCATTTTCTGAAATACCTTTTACCTCATAGCTCCATTTTCTTGCTAATTTTACGGCAGTTTCTACCGCTTCAGCTCCGGAGTTCATAGGTAAAACCTTATCAAAACCAAATAGAGTAGTGATCTTTTTTTCGTATTCGCCTAATTTTGAATTGTAAAACGCTCTTGATGTTAAAGCAAGCTTTTTAGCTTGTTCTACCAAAGCCTCAACAATTTTAGGGTGAGAATGTCCTTGGTTTACAGCAGAGTATGCTGAAAGAAAGTCATAGTATTTTTTACCTTCCACATCCCAAACAAAAACACCTTCTCCTTTATCTAAAACAACGGGAAGCGGGTGATAGTTATGGGCTCCATATTGGTTTTCAAGGTCAATGAAATACTGTGAGTTTTTTACTGCTGTTGTTGACATATATTTTGGTTTTTGACAAAGTTAAATATTATAAATTATCTGGTTTTAGTAAAATAATTTTGAAATGAAACAAGATTCAGTGTAAGTATTAAGATTTATTTCCGAATGCAGGAAAATATTTGTTGAAGAATAATTGAGTTTTGGTTTTTATATCTTTTTTACTCCTGTAGTAAAAACGTAAAAAATCCGCCATCTTAAAGGCGGATTTTCTGACAAGTATAAATTAAAATTAAAAGGCTACTTGATTATCTGTAAGATATTGATCTATGTAAGATTTTAATTCAGCTTTCTTTACCGGATTTTTTACTAAATCATATATCGCTATTAATCCATTGTTGCCAAAATCTACTAATACTGAGTTTTCTTTTGTAGAGGTACTTTGCCAACTAGAATGATTAATTGAAGGAGTTATTTTTTCGAGATTGAAAATTCCTGCCATTGCTAAAGTTTTGTCGCCACCCCTTGTTTGGTAGTATAGTTTCTTTTCATAGTTCTTTGCTGCCTCTATGGCATCAATATCATTACTGTTGCCGGTTATATATTTTTTGACACCAATTCTTGCTGCGTTTTCACGATTAGCATTTGTTGTTTTTGCCTGAAAAATCATGTTCAATGCTGATCCAATATATACATCAACCGCCACATGAGTTCCGTAATCTTTAATAATTTGTCCGGGAGTTTTTTCATCAAGATCTTTAACGAAGTTTGCTGTTAAATAATTACTCAAAAGTTCCGGAGTAGCATTGAATCTAAATCTTTTTTGCTTTATAATTAAATTATAACTTCCATAGATATAGGCAGGATCATATTTTTTGTTATTTAAAATCGCAGAGGAAAAGGGGATTGTTTCCCCAAATACTTTAAGTTTTTCGGTTGCTGATACTCTACCTGAAATTGTTTTTGCAAAGGCTGCTGCATCTTCTCCGTAATCTTCTTTATATTCTTGAGAGAGTATATTTTCTTCCGAGAGGCGTTGGCTTTCCTCTGTCTTAAATTTGTCAATATCAATAATTGGTAGGGCTACTGAATTCTCACTTGCATATTCTCCCAATACATTATATCCATATCCTAAAGCATTATATGCTCCAAGCGGTTTAGAAGATTCATTATTTGGAAGTTTGATATGTTCCCAGGATTCGTTGTTTTCTTGATTAATAATGTCATCATTTGTTGCTGAGCATGATGTTGTCAAAGCCATAAGCATGACGCTGGAAGACAGAAAGAATAACTTTTTCATTATTTAAAATTTCATCTAAAATAGTATTAAATCATTTAATGGTGATATTTTTAACTATGATAAAAGTCATAAAAAAGGATCAAAAGGGTCGTTTATGATTTATTCAACCATTAAATTATAAATTTCTCCTAGTACGAAATATCAAACACTTTTTCCAGCTGCTTTTCGTTGATGGAGCCGGGCATTGCTTTTAGTAACGTATTACGAAGCCAAATTGCCAGGCTGTTTTCATAATGAGAAATTTTACCAATGGTTGAACTTGTGTTAACGATATAATGCGCTTTCTCCATGCGTAGCTTTTCGTATTGTGTAAAAACTTCATTCACGCTTTTTCCTTCACTAAAAAGCTTTCCTAGAAGATAGGCATCTTCAATTGCCTGACAGGCACCTTGTCCCATATTAGGGGTTGTTGCATGTGCTGCATCACCAATCAAACAAACACGATCTTTTTGCCATTGAAAAATTGGTTCCAAATCGATAATGTCACTGACAAATATTGTTTCTTTAGGCGTTTCGGAAATCATTCTTGCAACTTCTAGATTAAATTCAGTAAAAAGCTCTTCAAGCTTGTTCGGATTTTTAACCAGGTTCTCGTTAACCACAGCGTACCAATAAACCTTTTTGTCATTAATTCTCACAAAACCAAAACGTCTGCCTTTTCCCCAGGCTTCATAGGCTTGATGACTGTATTTCGTTGTCCAATCGAATTCGCTCACGCCACGCCAGCATTTTTGTTGGCTAGATCTTAGCTTTCCAATGTTTAGAATTTGATGCCGCACTACCGATTTAATTCCATCTGCACCAATAACAGCTTCTGTATTGACAATAGATCCATCTTCAAAAGTGAGTCGGTAGCCGCAGTTTCCTTGTTCGATTTTGGATAAACGTTTTGAAAGTTTAATATTTTCAAAACCAATTTTCTCGGCTAAAATCATTTGCAGATCGCCACGATGAATGGCGATATTATGTACCCCATATTTACGCTCGAATTTATTCAGTTGAACCTCCGATAAGGTTTTGAGCTGTGGATCAGTAATTTTAATAGTTGAAATTTTGTGACCTGCCTGTTCTATTTTTTGCCGGATGCCAAGTTTGTCAAAAACCTGCATTGCATTATTGGCCATGATAATTCCGGCACCGACAGGTTTTATTTCGGGTGCACTTTCATAAATGGTAACGTCCAGATTACTTTTTTGTAGGGCTAGAGCTGTTGTCAAACCGCCAATTCCGCCACCGATAATTGCTATTTTCATTTTGGGATTACATTTATAGTATGAGGCAAAATTAAAGATCATAAAAGCCAAAAACGTTCACTTAAGTTAATTTTGGAATTAGTAAATTCTTTTCCGAATTCTGCTCAGCGATTGTGGAGTAATTCCTAGGTAAGAAGAAATATATTTCTGCGGAATTTTGTTTAGAATTTCGGGTGACTTTTTCAAGAGATTGAGATAACGTTCTTCAGGTGTATAAAAGAACAACTCGTCCAGCCTTTGTTTTGCATCCAAAAAAGCCAAATCGGATATGTGCTTTGCTATTCCAAGCCAAAAAATATCTTTCTGAACTAAAGTTTCAATATCCTTTTTATCAAAATATAGAACTTCAGTTTTTAGGAGAGTTTGTATAACAGCCATTGATTTTTTTCCGGTAATATAGCTTGCATAATCGCCAATAACATCATTATTCACTTGCAAAAGATAGCTGATATCTTCGCCTTTTTCATTGATGTAATAAATCCGGACAGCTCCGTTCAAAATGAATCCCAAACGATCAAAGACTCCATTTTTAGGTTCTATCACTTTGCTTTTATCGTAATTCACAATGTAGCAGATTTCCAGAAATTCCGCTGCGCGTTCCATTGAAATTTGAAGTGTTTCTGCTAATTTCTCTTTTATTGTTGATGTCATCATTTGTATGTTAATTTTGATTGATACTACAACAAGCTTTATCTTTTATAACTGCAAAAATAACTTTTACTGGCTTATTAGAAGTGGACATAGTATAAAACTAAAGAAGGCGCCTTTTTAGACGCCTTCTTTTTATATGAATAATAATTATTTAGTGATTTTCATACTTTCTATCCATTACAAAATCCTCCATGAATTTCGTAGTATAGTTTCCTGCAAGATAATCTTCATTATCCATCAGTTGTCTGTGGAATGGAATAGTAGTTTTTACTCCTTCAATATAAAATTCTTCCAAAGCTCTTCTCATTTTTGCAATGGCTTCTTCACGGGTTTGAGCAGTCGTGATCAATTTTGCAATCATTGAGTCATAGTTAGAAGGGATCGTATATCCAGAATAAACGTGAGTGTCAACTCTTACTCCATGTCCTCCAGGAATATTTAATCCTGTGATTTTTCCAGGAGATGGTCTGAAGTCTGCGTAAGGATCTTCCGCGTTGATTCTACATTCGATTGAATGCAATTTCGGATAATAATTGATTCCTGAAATTGGAGTTCCGGCAGCTAAAAGAATCTGTTCTCTGATCAAATCATAATCGATAACCTGTTCAGTAATAGGGTGTTCTACCTGGATTCTCGTGTTCATTTCCATGAAATAGAAATTTCTGTGTTTGTCAACCAGGAATTCAATAGTTCCTACCCCTTCGTATCCAATGAATTCTGCAGCTTTTACAGCAGCATCCCCCATTTTTTCACGAAGTTCATCTGTCATGAAAGGAGAAGGTGTTTCTTCTGTCAATTTCTGATTTCTTCTTTGAACAGAACAGTCTCTTTCAGAAAGGTGGCAAGCTTTACCGTACTGATCACCAGCAACCTGAATTTCAATATGTCTAGGCTCTTCAATCAGTTTTTCCATGTACATGCCTCCGTTTCCGAATGCAGCCACAGCTTCCTGAATCGCAGATTCCCAATGATCTTTAAGATCTTCAGCTTTCCAAACCGCTCTCATCCCTTTTCCACCACCACCTGCAGTTGCTTTGATCATTACCGGATAACCGATTTCTTCAGCAGTTTTAGCAGCGATTTCATAAGATTCGATCAGGCCGTCAGAACCTGGTACACATGGTACACCTGCAGCTTTCATCGTAGCCTTAGCGTTGGCTTTATCTCCCATTTTTTCAATCTGTTCAGGAGAAGCACCAATGAACTTGATGCCATTTTTCTGGCAGATTCTTGAGAAGTTAGCATTTTCAGATAAAAATCCGTAACCCGGGTGAATAGCGTCTGCATTGGTAATTTCTGCGGCAGCAATAATGTTAGGGATTTTCAAATATGAGTCTTTACTCATTGCAGGACCGATACAAACTGCTTCATCAGCAAATCTTACGTGAAGACTATCTTTATCTGCAGTTGAATAAACCGCAACGGTTTTGATTCCCATTTCTTTACAAGTACGTAAAATACGCATTGCAATTTCGCCACGATTGGCAATTAATATTTTTTTGAACATCTCTCCGAAATTTTAAATTATAAATTTTGAATTTTAAATTATTTTAAATGAAAAAACTTCATCTAAAATTTATAATCTTTAATCTAAAATTCCTTAAGATGGATCTACTAAGAATAAAGGTTGGTCGTATTCAACAGGAGTAGCATCATCGACTAAAATCTTAACGATTTTTCCGCTTACTTCAGACTCGATCTGGTTGAATAATTTCATCGCTTCGATTACGCAAACTACTTTTCCGTTAGAAACTTCGTCGCCAACATTTACGAAAACGTCTTTATCCGGAGATGGCTTTCTGTAGAAAGTTCCGATCATTGGAGATTTAATGGTTACATATTTGCTGTCGTCTGATGCAGCTTCAGTACTTTGAGCAGGTGCAGCAGCAGGAACTGCAGCTTGTGCAGGAGCAGCCGCTACTTGTTGAGGTGCAGTGTGGTAAACTGCAGGTTGTGCATAAGCAACTTCGCTTCCAGCTAATGGAGTTTTAATAGTGATTTCGAAATCTTTAGTTTTGTACTTCACTTCAGAAACCTCTGCCTTAGATACAAACTTGATAAGATTTTGTATGTCTTTAATGTCCATAAATTTGATATTTGATTTGATGCCAAAGATACCAAAAAAACGTAAAAAACAACAAAAAACCGCCAAATTTTATCAAAATTAGGCGGTTTTTGTATTAAAACGAGTGTTTTTCAGTGAAAAATCGACTCTTAGTTTTCTTCAGTAGTTGCTACTTCTTTTTCCAATACTACTTTTCCTCTGTAGTATAATTTTCCTTCATGCCAGTGAGCTCTGTGGTATAGGTGAAGCTCTCCTGTTGTTGCATCTTTTGCTAATTGAGGAACTACAGCTTTGTAGTGAGTTCTTCTCTTATCTCTTCTTGTAGACGACTGTCTTCTCTTTGGATGTGCCATTTTGTAATAACTTTTTTAATTGATGAGCGATGAGATTCATCATCCCATCATTAAACTATTTAATTTTTATTCTTTAAATTTTTTAATGCGTCCCATCTGGGATCGCTTTCATGTTCTTCCTCTTCAACATCTTTTGGACTGAACTTGTCTAAAATTGCCAGATCTTCTTCGGTTACATTAGGAGATAGCTTTTTCATTGGAATTGAAAGCGCTACATTTTCGTAGATCAGTTGTGCAATATTAAATGCATGATCACTTGTCGGAATTGTGATAACATCTTCTTCGCTGTCATCATATTCTTCTCCAAACTTCACCAAGACCTTAATTTGATTTTCAATGGGATGATCAAAATTTTCGTTGGTGATATCACAAACCAATTCTACCGTCCCGCTTACTTTTATCTCAAATTCTAAAAAAGTAGAGTGCTTGTCTAATAAAACATCTACTGTAATTTTAGGATTTGTAAAATCCTGTTCAGTATCAAATAATTGAAAGAACTCTTTATCTATCTCAAACTTGAACTCGTGCTTGCCAGTTTTTAAGCCGGAAAAGCTTACGTCGTAGTTTCTTAACTTGTCCATAAAATGAGTGTGCAAAAATATGCAATTTTTTTATAATAACAAATAATTTTTCTAACAAATTAATTTAAAATTTGTTTCAAAGATTTATCCTTCTGTATCTTCCGGAAGGTCTTCGTCGATTCCATTGTCTATAGCCATTTTTCTTGGCTGAAGACGGTTGGACATCAGTTCGTTGTATTCGCTTCTGTTTTTAAAAATTTTAATAGCGGTGAAAATAGCTTCAGTAAAGCTTTGTTCATCCGCGATATTTTTTCCGGCAATGTCATAAGCTACTCCATGATCCGGAGATGTTCTGATGAATGGAAGTCCGGCGGTATAATTTACCCCTTCTTCATAGGCCAGTGTTTTAAAAGGAGCCAGACCCTGATCATGATACATTGCTAAAACAGCATCAAAGCTTTTATATTTACCGGGCTGGAAAAAACTATCGGCAGGAAATGGTCCAAAAGCTAAAATCCCGTGGTCTGAAAGTTCTTTGATGGCTGGAGAAATGATTTCAATTTCTTCATTTCCTATTACGCCACCGTCACCCGCGTGAGGGTTTAGTCCCAAAACAGCAATCTTTGGTTTTGCAATATTAAAATCTTCAATTAAAGTCTGATGTAAAGCTTTAATCTGTTTTTTTATTTTTTCTTTAGAAATATTTTCAGCGACCTGTGAAATTGGGATGTGATGAGTTGAAACCGCTACTTTTAAGTCTTCTGTAACCAAAAACATCAGTCCTTTTTTGTTAAATTTTTCTTCAAAATAGCCGGTGTGACCAGCGTGCCTGAATCCCATTTTTACCATTTCATCTTTGTTGATAGGAGCAGTGACCAAAACGTCAATATCTCCTTTTATCAAAGCTTCCGTAGCGGCTTCCAAAGAATCGATAGCCATTTTTGTGGACTCTTCGGTAGGAGTTCCCAGTTCTACATTCACATTGTCTTTCACAAGGTTCACCATATTCAGTTTCCCACCCTGTGCTTGAGAAGCCTCATTGATGTAGTTGAAATTTAAATTTAATTTAAAAATATTTTTCTGATAGGTAAATAATTTTCCCGAACCAAAAATTACAGGAGTGAAAAAATCTGTAATGGTTTTGTCTTTCAGAGACTTCATGATGATTTCCGGACCGATGCCGTTGAAATCGCCAATTGAAATTCCTACTCGTACTTTATGGTTTTTTGGGCTCATTTTGATTATCTTTGAAGATTATAATTTTACAAATTTAGCAAAAAATAATATGTTCACAGGAATAATTGAAGCAGTAGGTGTTATTGAGAAAATTGAAGAAAACGGAACTAATATAGATTTTACACTCAGCTGTCCTTTTACGAACGAATTAAAAATAGATCAGAGTCTTGCTCATAATGGGTGTTGTTTGACGGTTGTTAAAATTGACGGAGATCAATATGTAGTGACTGCCATCAACGAGACATTGGAGAAAACCAATCTTGGAAAATGGGAAGTGGGAACTGTGGTAAACCTTGAACGTTGCATGAAAATGGACGGAAGACTGGATGGCCACATTGTACAGGGACATGTGGATAAAACAGGTGAGGTTGTAAGTATCGAAAATAAGGACGGAAGTTATTTTATCACCATTAAATATGAAGATAACGGAAGTTTTGTAACGGTTCCTCAAGGTTCTATTACAGTAAATGGAATCAGTTTAACGGTTGCTAAGAGTGAAGACACACAGTTTTCTGTCGCTATTATCCCGTATACCTGGGAGTTTACGAATATGCAGTACCTGAAAGCAGGAGATAAAGTTAATTTGGAATTCGATATTATAGGTAAATATATTGCCAGGTTAATAAACAAACAGCATGGCGTCTAATAAATATAGAGGATATAGCCTGAGAAACCGTGTTTTTTTCGGATTCTTGTTGGTATGTCTTTTAAGTGTAGTTGCTTCGTCCTTGGTACCTTATTTTGTGCTGAGGAATAATTCTTTGCAGCAAAGCCGTATCGATATGCAGGATAAAACGAATGCCGTAATGAGGTATTTGGATTATGCTGTGAGCAGGGCGCGTATTGAAACAGCAGATCTTCCTACTGTTCTGGAAAATAAGATTTTTGAAATTGCAGATATTAATCAGCATGACATTATTATTTATGATTTAAAAGGTAATTATCTGATTTCAAATAAAGATGTAAGTCTTGTTGAGCAAAAAAAAATACCATTACATATTGTAAATAAGATTTTGGCTACTGATGCCAGAGTTGATATTAAAAGCTTTGATCCTTCAGTGGATGCAGCGCTCACTTCTTCCTATTTATTGTTGAAAAATAATGAACTTGAGCCTATCGGAATTGTATATATTCCTTTGTATCATAATGAATCGGCTGATTTGGAAGTACTTCATGAATATGTTAAATATATTTTGCTTGTAGATATATTTCTGATTCTTTTCAGTATTTGGATAAGCTGGGTGACTTCGAATAGTTTGGCAAAAAATATTACGAAGTTTTCCGATATGATTACCCGTATCACATTGTTTGAAAATGAAATGCAGCCCATCAGATATTATAAAAATGATGAGTTGAATGCTTTGGCAAGAGCTTATAACAGAATGATTCTTCAGATTCAGGATCAGAAAGAAAGGTTACGGTTTAAAGCATCGGAAGAAGCCTGGAGGGAAATGGCAAAACAGGTTGCTCATGAAGTGAAAAATCCATTAACTCCAATGAAATTAACCATTCAGAATTTTGAAAGAAAATTTGACCCGGAAGATCCAAACATCAGGGAAAGAGTTAAACAGATGAGTAAAACTGTGGTTGATCAGATTGATCTCATTGCTACTGTTGCCTCTGCATTTTCTGAGTTTGCCAAGCTTCCGGAAAAAAATAATGAAGTTATTAATCTTAATAAAGAAGTTGAAGACATTCTTAGAGTATTTAATGATGACAGTATTTTTATGCACACGAATAAAAATAACATCATGATCAGTATGGACAGGATTTATCTTTCGAGGATTATTACCAATCTTGTTACCAATGCTAAGCAGGCACAAAGCGATGACAGAAAGCTGATTATTAATGTTGATGTTGAACAGCATCAAAGACGGGTGATGATCTCAGTTCAGGATAACGGAGTTGGAATTCCCGAAAATATGTATGAAAGAATTTTTGAACCTAATTTTACGTCCAAAAGCAGCGGGATGGGACTTGGATTATCAATGGTAAGAAAAATGATTGAGGATTACAAAGGGGAAATTGTTGTAAAGTCGGAAGTAGGAAAAGGCTCTACATTCATTATTACTTTACCAACGAATTTATAGTGAAGCCCTTTAAGTTTAAACAGTTCGAAATCCGGCAGTCAAAAAATGTTTTCCGCGTAGGGACTGACGGTGTTTTGCTTGGAGCTTTAGCTGATGCAAATAAAGCTTCTAAAGTATTGGAAGTCGGAACGGGAACTGGACTGATTTCTTTAATGTTGGCTCAAAGATTTTCTAAAGCGGAATTTTTAGGGATCGATATTAATAAGGAGGCTGTAGAGCTTACAAAAGCTAATTTTGAAAATTCACCTTTTAAGTTTAGGTTAAATAATATTCTGCAGGATTTTAAAAGTTTCCAAACCGGAGATAAATTTGATCTTATTGTCTCAAATCCACCATATTTTGAAGCGTCTGATTCCGAAAAAGATAAAATTGCCAGGCAAACTGTTGAGCTGAATTTTAGACAGCTTATCTCAAAAGCTGCAGAATTGCTTTCTGAAAATGGGACTTTTTCTGTGATTATTCCGGTGGAAGCGGGAGTTGATTTTATTGAGATAGCAAAAGAAAATCGATTGTGCTTAATCAGACGAATAAATATCAAAGGAATTGAAACTTCTCCGGTGAAAAGGCTTGTTCTTGAGTTTTCTTCTGTTGAAAAAGATCCTGAAGTACTAGAATTTGTAATAGAAAAAAGTCCGAGAAAATACTCGGACCAATATCTTGAACTCACTAAAGACTTTCATATTTTTCGTGAAAAATAATTACTCAAACAATTCTGAAGTATCCAATACGGAAACTCTTCCGTCTTCACATCTGATTGCTTCACCCGGGAAATTTTGGATCATATGGTAATCATGGGTTGCCATTACTACTGCAGCTCCGTTTTCCAGTGCAACCTGCTTCAATAAGGTCATGATTTCGTTTGAGGTTTCAGGATCAAGGTTTCCTGTAGGCTCATCGGCTAAAATCAGATCAGGGTGGTTTAATAAAGCTCTTGCTATGGCCACACGTTGTTGTTCTCCACCAGAAAGTTCATGAGGCATTTTGTGTTTTTTACTTTTCATGTTTACACTTCCCAGGACTTCATTAATGCGGTCTTGTATTTTTGTTTTGTCGCTCCAGCCTGTTGCTTCAAGAACGAATATTAAGTTCTTCTCTACTGTCCTGTCGGATAATAATTGGAAATCCTGAAAAACGATTCCTAATTTTCTTCTCAGGTTAGGAATTTCAGACATCTTTAATTTGGCAAGATCAAAACCAACTACTGCTCCGTGTCCTGCAGCTAATGGAATGTGTCCATATAAAGTTTTTAGTAATGAGCTTTTTCCGGAACCTGTTTTCCCAATAAGATAACAAAATCTGCCTTTTTTGATGTTAAGATTAACATCAGAAAGAACCGTAAAGTTTTTTTGGGCAATCTTTGCGTGCTGCAAACTTATGATATTATCTCCGGATATATTTGTATGTGGCATAATGCTGTTTTATGATCTATTCTTATAAATTTTTCAATTTTTAAAAATAGAAAAAAGAAACTTAAGAACCTTGAATTTTAGTAAAATTTAACAACAAAAAATGCCTGAAAAGATTATTTTCAAGCATGATTTGTATATGATAATTAAAGAATTATCTCTTAGCGCGAGATGCACTTACAGTTAAACTCTTTCTGCCTTTAGCTCTTCTTGCAGCCAAAACTCTTCTTCCATTTGGCGTAGACATTCTTTCTCTGAAACCGTGTTTGTTTCTTCTCTTTCTTTCTGATGGCTGGAATGTTCTTTTACTCATTACTATATGTTTAAATCGTAATTATCTATTAATTTTCAGGTTGCAAAGATATAGATTTTTTTATAAGATACAAACTTTAGACTCTTTTTTTTGAAATTATTTTGAAGGTTTTTAGTACTATATTTATAAAAGTCCTGCTGTAGCTGAAATCCGTAACATTTAAAAATAATACTAATGATTGAGTTAAAAAGCTCTATCTTTGGAAACTCAAAATTAAAGAAGCATAGATGTTTACACCTGCAGAAATCCTAGAAATCAAATCATTACTTATTCCACAAAACAAAATCGTTATCATTACTCATTATAATCCTGATGGTGATGCTATTGGATCAAGTTTGGGATTAAAGCATTATTTGCAGGCAAAAGGTTTACAGGCTGAAGTGGTGGTTCCTAATGACTTTCCGAAGTTTTTGAAATGGATGCCTGAAGCTAAAAAAAATATTATTGCTGAATATAAAAGAAAATTAGCTTTAGATATAATTAATGAAGCCGATGTTATTTTCTGTCTGGATTTCAATTCTCCGTCAAGAATCGGAATTTTGGGAGAATGGCTGGTAAAATCCAAAGCAAAAAAGATCCTTATAGATCATCACCAGCAACCAGAACAGTTTGATTTTGTATATTCAGATACGATTATTCCTGCGACCTGTCAGATGGTTTATCATTTTATTGAAGCAATGGATGATGAAAACCTGGTAAATAAAGATATGGCAGAATGCCTTTATACCGGAATTATGACCGATACGGGGGGCTTCCGTTTTCGTTCCACAAGTGCGACTACTCATAGAATCGTGGCAAATCTTATCGAAAAAGGCGCGGATCCTTCGGTGATTACTTCCAATACATGGGACACAAATACTGTTTCAAGGCTACACTTGCTGGCTCTTATTCTGGGAAGAATTGAAGTGGTGAATGATGGTAAAGTGGCTGTTTTATATCTTACTAGAAAAGAACTGCAGGAATATGGTTTCCAGAAAGGAGATACGGAAGGTTTTGTAAATTACGGTTTAAGTATTGTCGGAGTAAGAATGTCGGCTTTCTTTATGGAAGACCTGTATGATGATTTTATTAAAATATCTTTCAGAAGTAAAGATGATGTGGATGTCAATCAGTTCTCAAGAAAATATTTCAATGGGGGAGGGCATATCAACGCAGCCGGAGGAAAATCTTTAGAGTCTCTGATGGATACTCTTGAAACTTTTAAGAACAGGGTAGCAGAAGAGCAGCTATAAAGAAGGCTGTATCTTTTTATATCCTTTTTCTTCTAATTCTTTACAGGTGTAGTCATAAACTTCCTGAAACATTTCATCCAAATTTTTTTTATTGAAGAGGCTGAATTTGGTCATTTTAGGTGGATCTAAAAAGATATCGCAAAAATCAGCTTTAGAATACACGGATTTCGCGATTGCTAAATGTAGAATCCTGTCAAATTCTTTCATCAGGCTCATGTTGGGAAGAGGATCGTAGCTGATTGAATTCACATGGGATGCAATCAGGAAATCACACTTGTCCATAATGGGTTCTATAGGGAGATTGTCTAACACACCGCCATCTACATATACTTTTTCTCCTATTTTTACCGGAGGAAGAACAAAAGGAACGCTTGATGAGGCTAAAAGAGGTCCGAAAAGTTCGCCTTCTGAAAAGAAATCAACAATTCCGTGGGTCATTTCTGTTGCGGCAACATATACTGGGATTTTCAATACCTTAAAATCATCTTCAGGAAAATAATCAATAAGAAGTTTTAAAATAAACTTAGAGCTGAAAATTCCGTTTTTTGAAAGCCTTAAGTAGGATCGGGAAAAAAAGGTGGTCTGTTTTACAATTTCCATCATTTCATCCGGAGTCTTTCCTAAAGAATAGAATGCTCCGATGATAGATCCCGCACTTGTTCCCGAAATAATCTGGGGTTTTAGATCAAATTCCTCCAATGCCTTTAAAACGGCAATATGGGCAATTCCACGCATTCCACCTCCGGAAAGAGTAAGTCCGATTATAGGATTCTTTTTGGGAGAAGAAAAGAAGCTCATAGATCTGTTGTTAAAATTCAGTACTTTACTTTACATTTTTTAAGGCTCATCACACTGTGAGTCAATCTTGATGAATAAAGAGTTGAACGCCTTCATCATCTTTTCATCATGTTCGATTCTTTTAATATCGCTATTAGCACAATTTCCCCAACCAAAAGTAATAAGGTCAACAATGGCATATTCATTTCTGTTCTGAGCATGTAGGTTGTTCTCGAACTCATCCATGATTTTTTCGGGACTGCCATTATTTTTGCTCATCTGCAGTCTCAGCTTTCTCCATTCATCAATCATGACATCTTCATCAGAATTGAGTGCTCTTACAAAGTTTTCGCAATTTTTGGAAAATTTGCTGTTCAGTAATATTGAGGGATCGGAAAATGCTGTAATTTCAGTTTTATCAAATTCATATTCCTGAATGAGTTCCTGGATCTTTTGTGATTTAATATTCTGCCAATAGGGATCGTTAACCACTTTTAAATTCTCAAGTGCTTTTTTCTTTTCTGCAAAATCTTTATCCAGTTTTGCCAAAATTTTATCTTTATCTCTTCTTACTTCCTGTAATGTTTCAGGCTTAAAAACGGATGGTTTACTCAATAATAAACTGCTGTATTCAAACCAAAGCTTGTATGTGCCTTCTATTTCTTCTCGGGAATATTTATCAGCGTCATACTGACCTTTGTTTTCACAAAGTTCTGTTACGAAATTAAAGGTTTGTTTGTTTTTAACTGTTTTTAAGCTGTCAGTTTGAGTTTCTGTCATAGAAACAGAATCTTTTAAAGTTGTATTTTTAGAAGTTTCAGCTTCTTTTTTACAGCTGATTACTGCAAGAAGCAGTAGTGATGAAATCCAAATTCTCATAAAAATTTTTTAAAGGATCAAATGTTTTGGAAGGTGGTGAAGAAGTTCGGTGTTGATGATTTCAGCACAAATACTTGGTTTTTCCCAATGTCCGTTATGTCCGCAATCCAGAACGTAAGATTTGATATTGGTTCTGTCGGGAAGATTTTTAATCATGATTTCAGTTTTTACGGCATTATCATGTTTTCCTGCGATCACCAGAATTTTTGCATCCAGACTTTCCAACACGTGTTTTTTATCGGTTCTTTCTACCATTCCCTTTACCGAAGCTAAAGCGCCAAGATTATTCGTGGAAAGAGCAATTTCTAAAGCCGTCTCTATTTTCCCTTCCAGAATGTCTCTTTCATTCGGGTTAAAAAGATTAGGCACGCCGGCTCTGGCATAATGTGGGAAAGCATCCTTGATAATTCTGTAGCTTTTTATGCGTTGTTCTTTTTTTTCTGCATCATCAGGTAAATATGTCGAGAAAAATAAAGTTAAGCTTATAAGGAATTCGGGATATTTTTCTGCAAAAGCCAGGGAAGTATAGCCTCCCATTGAATGACCGAGTAAATGAACTTTAGTTAAGCTGAGCTTATCCAGTACTTTTTTTACTTCTTCAGCCATGATTTCCATGGTTTGAACTTCCGCTACAATTTCAGACTGTCCATGTCCGGGAAGATCTATTTTTAATATTGAGAAATGTTCAGAAAGATGAGGCTCCATATCATTCCATATTGAGCAGTTTTCCATGAATCCGTGGAGTAGGACTAATGTTTCTTTTCCGTTTCCTTTTCTTTCAAAATTAAGCATATTCAAAAATTAAAAATGAATGTCTATATAGTCTACAAATCCCGAACCATTTATCATGTCCTGAAGTCGGTATGTTTTTCCGCCATCTTTAGAAGCG
This sequence comes from Chryseobacterium sp. Y16C, assembly GCF_022488405.1. Taxonomy (NCBI): domain Bacteria; kingdom Pseudomonadati; phylum Bacteroidota; class Flavobacteriia; order Flavobacteriales; family Weeksellaceae; genus Chryseobacterium; species Chryseobacterium sp. Y16C. The sequence goes on along the minus strand of NZ_CP092711.1, from coordinate 2,488,092 downwards.
AAAGTTTTGGTTCCTTTTCTGGTGTAAGGTTTCCCGTTGTCATTTTCCGTAATACTTTGAGTAATTTCTCCGGTGAAGTTCATATGTTTATCAGAAACAACGGCAACGAAGCCTTTTATTTCAACAGAGTTTTTTCCGGATTTGATATTTCCTGAAACGTTGTAATGATCTTTTTCACCTTCAATTTTCTTAAAATGAATAGTTCCTGTGTTTTTAATTAAATTATGCGTGAATTTATGGTCTCCGCTGAAATCTTTAAATGAATTCTTACTTCGGATGCTGTCATTTATTTTTGTTCGCACAGCATTGATTGAGTCAATGATTTTTGTGCTGTCCGTTTGGACTGAAGAAGGGGTTGTTTCTTTTTTAGAACATGAAAGAATTAAAACTAAGATTGCGATTGTGGCTAAAGCGTTTTTCATCAAAAAAATTATATCTCAAATGTAAACAAAAAAAAGAGCATTGTAAAAATGCCCTTCTTATTTTATTTTGTTAATTCTTCGTAAACTTTCTTTTCCCAAGGTTTAATATCGGTGATTCCATATTGTTCCTTGTTGGAGATGGCGATATTATCAAGAACGTCTACAAAGTTTTTATAGTTCGCGTCATCTGTAGGTTCTATGATGATTGTGAAATTTTCTTTTTTCGGAGCTTTGTTGTAGGCTTCGGAAATTATTTTGGAAATATTAATTCCGCTAAAGTCTGTCTCTTTTAAATTGTTTTTATTTAAATCTTCCGCAGATTGTTGGTGGTAAAATACTCTGTTGTCTTTTCCCAGAATAAAGGTAACCTGGTTTCTAAAATCTACTACATTTTTTGGTGGTTGTGGACTTTTTGCAGGCAATCCTAGATCCATTACATTGGGTTTTGTGAAATTGGTGGTAAACATAAAAAAGGTAATTAATAAAAACCCTAAGTCTACCATAGGAGTCATGTCAATGCGGATCAGTTTTTTTCTTTGTTTGCCTCCTTGTTTTTCTTGTGCAATAACTTCAGCCATAATTAATATTTTTAATAGTTAAACGATGTTGATAAAAAAGTAACACTTTCATATCTTTCTGTCTGAAACTATACAAAGTTTGTACCTAATTTATGAAATTGATTGCCGAATGTTTATTTTATTAATTTTTGAAATGAAAAAACCTTATGATGATTGTGTTTTCATAAGGTTTTATAATATTTTAAGAGTGATCGTTTACTTCTTGATAATTAGCTTTTCAGAAAGGATATTTTTTTCTGTGCTGTCAATCTGAACAATATACATTCCGTTTGCAAATGCAGAGGTATTAATGGAAATGTTTGGCTCAGAATATTTTTTCCCGGAAATTTTTCTTCCTGCAGCGTCAAAAATAGTCACCGTGCTTTCTTTTGGAAGATGATTGATATAAACAATATCTTTTGCCGGATTAGGGTATATTTCAAGTTTTTGAGGAGAATTATTTTCTGTGGTTCCTAATTCTTTCGATCCGTTTAGCTTTACAATCCAAAAATCAAACTGACCGTGATTTCCGGTAACATCTCCATTGTTAGGATTTGTGTTTGAGTATCCTGCTAGAGCTAATCCCTCATCTGTGGTTGAGATAATGCTATAAGCTGCCTCGTTTCCGTTTCCGCCGTATGGTTTATGCCATAGCAAGTTTCCCAAGGTATCTAATTTTACGACCCAGTATTGTGTAGAAGCTAAGGGTTCTGATTCTGCAATTCCGGTATTTGAAGAAAGGTATCCTGCGGCAACATAATTTCCGTCCGGCGTTTGTTTTACAGAGTAAGCTTGATCATAGGTAGTGGTTCCTAGGGTTTTTTGCCATTGTAGATTCCCTGATGTATCCAATTTAAGAATCCAGCAGTCTCCTTGACCGCTATTAAAAGTTATATTTCCGTTGGTAGAATTGGTACTACCAGATACAATGTAGCCGCCGTCCGAAGTTTGGGCTATGGAATAAGCAATATCTTCAACAGAACCTCCGAAACGTTTTTCCCATATGATATTGCCTGTGCTTCCTATTTTAACGATCCAGAAATCTCTTAATCCTAAGGCAATACTGGAAATATCTCCACTGTTTGATGAGTTTGTTTCTCCGGCGATAACATAACTTCCATCACTGGTTTGCTGAATTTCAAATGCTCTTTCATCGCTGGATCCGCCAATGGATTTTTGCCACTGTAAGTTTCCTGAAGAATCTAATTTTACCACCCAATAATCATTTGTATATGCACCGTTATTTCCGGTAACGTCTCCGTTATTTGAGCTTGAATATCCGGCTACGATATATCCTCCGTCAGTAGTTTGCTTTACAGAGGTTGCAATATCTTGAAATTGACCGCCATATGTTTTTTGCCATACAATATTTCCAAGTGCATTCAATTTTACAATCCAATAATCTGCATATCCTTTATTCATGGTAACATCTCCATCAGTAGAAGTGGTATATCCGGCAATAACATATCCTCCGTCTGAGGTAGTACAGATTGAGTTTGCCTGATCGTCACCAGACCCGCCAAGAGATTTTTGCCACTGAAGAGTCCCTGAAGCATCCATTTTCACTACCCAAAAATCATTATCTCCATGATTCATGGTTGCATTTCCATCGGCAGATTTTGAAAATCCGGCAGTGATATATCCTCCGTCCGGGGTTTGTACAATGGATTTTGCAGTTTCGGAGGCGGATCCTCCAAAAGATTTCTGCCACTCAATACTCGGAATGGAAGATTGGGAATATGTGGTAATTCCATAATGGATAAGAATGGATAAGAAAATAAATTTATATTTCATAATATTGTGTATCGTGTTGTTGATTATTCAAATATAGATAAAATTAATTTGAGAATATAAAAAGAGAGGATCGGAGACGACAAAAAAACTCATGCCTTTCGACATGAGTTTCTATAATATTTTGAATTTTTTATTTATTCTTTTTATAATAATTGACTCCGCATTCCAAGAACTTTTTGAAATCTTCTTTTGGCATATATCCTGAGACCGGAGTATTGATTACTTTTCCGTCCGGAGTCACAAGAACATAATGTGGCTGGGAATTATTATTGAAGTTCACCTGTTGGAACAAGCTCCATCTGTCACCAATAGTTTTTACTTTTTTTACCTGCCCGTCTCCGAGATCAATTTTTGTTTTCTGATCTTCCGGAAGCTCTTCTTTATCATCAACATATAAAGAGGCTAAAACAACGTCGTTCTGAAGAATCGGTAAAATATCTGCTTCACTCCATACGAATTCTTCCATTTTTCTACAGTTTTCACAGCCATAGCCGGTGAAATCAATTAAGATAGGTTTGTCTTCTTTTTTTGCTATTTCTACTGCTTTGAAGAAGTCATGTTCAGGATGCATTCCCAAAATTCCGTCTTTCTCGTCATGGAAATAACTAACATTCAATGGAGGTAGAATTCCACTTAATAATTGCAGTTTCGGGCGTTCCGAAGGAATTAATCCCTGAACTAAATAGATTACAAATCCGAATCCTAAAGCTCCAAGAATTTTTCTGGTGATAGAAATTTTAGGTTTTTTATCATCATGCGGAAATCTGATTAATCCGAATAGATATAATGCTAATCCTAGAGCAATAACAATCCAGATCGCAATGAAAAGTTCTCTTTTTAGTAAGAAAGTTTTAGAAACCAGATCAGCTTTTGATAAGAATTTCAATGCCAAAGCCAGTTCTACAAACCCCAATACTACTTTCACCGTATTCATCCAGCCTCCTGATTTTGGAAGACTTTGTAATGCCTGAGGAAATAAAGCTAATAATCCGAAAATGATTGCCCAGGCTAAACCGAAACCTGCTAGAGCAAATGTCAATAACATCGGAACGTTTGCAGAACCTGTTACTGCACTTCCTAATAAGCTTCCTAAAATTGGACCCGTACAAGAGAAAGAAACAATAACCAATGTTAAAGCCATAAAGAAGATTCCGATAATTCCTCCGGCTTCTTCAGCTTTTGAAGATTTGTTGGCAATTGAGCTTGGTAATGTAATATCGTAATATCCGAAGAAACTTCCTGCGAAGAAAATGAATATGATAAAGAATGCAATATTCAGCCAAACACTTGTAGAAATTTCATTGAAAATATTTCCTGCAATTCCGTCAATAATATGGAATGGAACACTTAATAATACAAAGATTAAAAGAATGAAAAATCCATAGATCAACGCGTCTCTTTTTCCTTTTGCTTTGTTTTTGCTGCCTTTCGTGAAGAAAGAAACCGTTAACGGAATCATTGGGAAAACACATGGCGTTAACAACGCAATTAGTCCTCCGATGAAACCTAAGAATAAGTACGTCCAATAATTTTCTTCAATTTTTGTAGAGCCTGTTCCGCAATCAGTCAAAGGTTTTTCAAAATCAATCGATTCTATTTTTAACTGTTTAGGATCCAGTTTTGAGGTTTCTGCTATGGTAACTTCTCCTTTAGCAGGATTTTCTACGACTGTTTCAACTGTTTTTACAGAATCCTTTGCTGGCTTAGTTTTTTCTTCGGTGGCAGCTTCTTCAGTTGCTCCTGCTGGAGTCACCTGTTTATTGAATTCTAAAGTATTTGGAGCCAGACAAACTCTGTCGTCGCACGTTTGATAAGTGATTTCTGCAACCACATCGCCCGGTTTTGTTCCGTCTTTTAGTTTAAATTTTTGTTTGAAGCCTGCAGTATTGGAATAAAAAATAATAGTCCCTCCGAAAGCTTCCGAAAATTCTTCATGTTTTTTTCCGACTTCGGTAAATTTTCCAATTAGTTCAATGTTTTTTCCCGATACTTTATAATCCGTGGGAATTCCTGTGTCTTCCGGGATATCTTTGGAATAAATATGCCATCCGCTTTCCATGGTGGCATTCAAAACGGCTTCGTATTGGTTGTTTCCCAGATCGTTGATGGTAAACTTAAACTTTACAGGATTTTTGATTTGTGCATTAATTCCTGTTGTTAAAAATAACAGAACTAATAAAAACCAGTTTCTAAATTTCATCTTACTTTTCATTAATAATTTTGAGAATTTTATGGGTATTCTCATCCTTTGCATTTCGTCGGTCTTGTCTCAAAGGGATAATTCCAAGGATAGAATTTTCTCCATCTACAAGAACCCAAATTTTTTGCCTCGCTAAAATAGATAATTTTTCGTCCCTAAAAAACTTAGAAACTTTCTTTTTCCCCAAAAATCCGGCAGGATAAAATTCGTCACCGTCTTTTTGTCTTCGCAATCGCAATGGGAAGTGTAGTTTTTCGGCATCAAACTCCCATCCGATGTTTTTATTGATTTCTTCAATCTCTTCAATAACATCTTCGAGATTAATGATCATTTGGTTTTGGGAAAAGTCAAATTTTTCTATCAGGAGAATTTCTTCATCCAATGGAGCATTTTGGTCTTCTGTTTTTTGTTTTAAGATTAATTCGTCGCGGGTAACAATCAATTGATGGTTTTTTGAAAAAAAAGAACTTCCGTTTTCAGCGGTAAAAACTTTAGGAATTTCTTCTGAATCAAAACCATATTTTTTTAAAATCTCAAACTTTACAAAATCACTTTGCAGACTGAGTTTGTCTTTTGATATAATTTTATGGTTATTGTTAAATATCGTCAGACTTTCTTCTATTGCTCTGATCTGTTCCTGGACAAAATCTTTTGTCTGATTTAAATAAGTAATACTTTTTTTGAAATTCTCTAAAAAATGATCGTTGGTCTCTAGTAATTTAGGCGTGATTTCCAGGCGGATTTTATTTCTTAAATAATCACTTTTTTTATTAGAAAGGTCTTCGCGGTACTCAATATTGTTTTCTTTTGCAAATTCATAGATCTCTTCTTTTGTGAAATGTAAAAGAGGCCGGAGAATATTATTTTCATTCGAAGGAATTCCGCTCAGTCCGTTAATTCCTGCCGCTTTGGAAAGATTAATAATAAAAGTTTCCAGCTGATCATTCAGGTGATGAGCGGTAACCAGAAAATCCAGATTTTCCTTTTGTTGAATCTTTTTAAAAAAGTTATATCTCAATTCTCTGGCCCAGAGCTGAATAGAATTTTGCGGTTTTTGATCTTTCTCTGAAACGTCATATACATGAAATTTAATGAGGTTCTTTTGGCAAAAGTCAGAAACGACTTTCTGGTCAAGATTAGAGTCTTCGCCCCGGAGATGATAGTTGATATGAGCAATCTGGAACTCAAAACCTGAATCTCGCAACTGATTGAACAGGTGTGCTAAAACCATAGAGTCAACACCTCCGCTCACTGCCAGAAGATAAGTGTGATTTTGGGGTAGATTAACAAGATTTTCTAATTCTTTTTTTAAGTCCGGTTTTTTCAAAATTTAACTTGGGGATTTCTTTTAGGCAAAGATAATCCTTATAATTCAATTCAATTTTCCTACCTTTGACTCGTCTAAAAATGATTATTTATGAAGATTTTTAAAATTTTAGCAGTTTCTGCAATGGTGTTGGGATTGACATCTTGCGTTAGTAAAAAGCAGTATGAAGCTTTGAGTTCCAATTACAAACAATGTATTGAAAATATTGGAGAAAGACAACGTGAGATTCAGGATTTAAAGTCTCAAAATTCTGCTTTGTCAGGAGAAAATAATTTGCTGAAAAGTCAGCATGATGCTTTAAAATCATCTTTGGATGCTTGTCTGTCCAATACAGGTAAGAGCTCAGCAAATATTGATAAATTGGTAGGAGAGATCAATGCTTCTAACTCTTATATCAAACAGTTAATTTCTAGCAATGCTAAAAATGACAGTTTAAATTTAGCATTGTCAAACAAATTAAAAAGATCTCTTGATAATGTAGCAGATGATGATGTACAGGTAAAAGTATTGAAAGGTGTCGTAATGATTTCCCTTTCCGACAAGATGTTGTATAAAACAGGAGATTATAATATCCTTCCTGCAGCTCAGGAAGTCTTAGGTAAAGTAGCTAAAGTGATCAACGATTATGATAAATATTCAGTATTGATTGAAGGTAATACGGATAATGCTCCATTAAGCTCTGCTAATTTACCAAGAGATAACTGGGATCTTTCTGCGTTGAGAGGAACTGCGGTTGCTAAAATCTTACAGACTCAGTTTGGTGTTGATCCGGCAAGGATTACAGCAGGTGGGCGTTCTGAATACAACCCTAAAGCGACTAATATGAGTGTTTCCGGAAGAGCGGAAAACAGAAGAACTGAAATTATCATTATGCCTAAGCTAGATGAGTTTATGAAGCTGATGGATATTGCTCCAAAGAAATAATTTCTGATAATATAAATAAAAACTCCCGAAATATTCGGGAGTTTTTTTGTTACTTAAACTACGTCTTCTTTTTTCAATAATGAAATAATTCGCTGTAAAAATGAATTGGATATTTCGGGTTTAGTTTTTTTTGACGCATTCATTGTGATGATGCGTGCTTTTGATTCCTCAGCCTTCTTGATTTGATTTTCTCCGGTATTCATTTTGATTGTGTGTTTTTACCTTCTCTGCAAAAGTACTGTTTAGTTTCTCTGAAAAACATCCGTGTTTTTACGGAATTTTACATCGTGTATTTTACTGTTTCTAATGATAAAGGCTAAAATTTTTTTAGTTAAATTTGAATCATTAAAAAAATAAAATGAGTTTTTTCGAAGAGACGAATCCTGAGATGGACAGATATTTAGAAACACACGCTTCTTCTGAGCCCGAAATCCTGAGAAAACTGAGAAGGGAAACCTTTCAGAAAACAACACAGCCTCATATGATTTCCGGATATCAGCAAGGAAGACTGTTGACTATAATATCTCAAATGATGCAGCCGAAAAACATTCTTGAAATCGGGACTTTTACAGGCTATGCTACACTTTGTTTAACCGCAGGCTTAGCGAAAGACGGGAAAATTACAACATTGGATGTAAATGAGGATTTAGCTTATTTGCCCAGGAAATATTTTACAGAAAGCGAATATTCCGGTCAGATAGATTTTAAGCTTCAGGACGCGAAGGAATTTTTAAAAGAAACTGATGAAATTTTCGATCTGGTCTTTATTGATGCCGATAAAGAAAACTATGCAGAATATTTTCGCCTGATAAAGCCTAAGACAAAATCAGGCTCTGTGGTAATGTTTGATAATGTATTGTGGTACGGAAAGGTTTTAGAAGAAAATCCTAAGCAGAAATCAACTCAGGTTATCAAAGAACTGAATGATTTGGCTGCAAATGATGAAGATTTTGAGAATCTTATTTTACCTTTGCGTGATGGGGTAAATTTACTTCGTAGAAAATAATTAACTAAACTATTAAAAGATTAAATTATTAAAAAATTAGAGAGCGCTAATTTTTTAATTTTTAATTCTTGAATCTTTTAATCAAAATATAAATGGATAAAGGAATTTGTGTTGTTACCGTAGCACCCGTTCGTGCCGAAGGTTCAGATAAAGCAGAGATTGTTACAGAAATACTTTTCGGAGAAAGTGCAGATATTTTGGAAGTGAATAAAAACTGGACCAAAATAAAAATGCATTATGATGACTACGAAGGCTGGATCGATACAAAACAGATTAGGCCGATTTCTGACGAAGATTTTGCGAAAAGAAAGGTAACGGTAGTTACCGAAGACTTCTCTTCTGTTCTTATGAATGATGGGAAAACCTTATTGTCTATGGGATCAGAAGTTGAATTTCCTGTTGTGGCGTCACGCAGAAGTCATGATGTTCGGGAAAGTATTGCTTTAACGGCTAAAGAATTCCTTAATGTTCCTTATTTGTGGGGAGGCAAAAGCTTTTTTGCTGTAGACTGCTCGGGTTTTACCCAATTGGTTTACAAAGTCCACAACATAAAGCTGCCGAGAGATACTTATCAACAGGCTGAAGTAGGAGAAGCGCTTAGCTTTGTGGAAGAAAGCAGGCCGGGAGATTTAGCCTTTTTTGAAAATCCTGAAGGAAAAATTATTCACGTAGGAATTATGCTGGATTCTCAAAAAATTATTCATGCTTCAGGAAAGGTGAGGATAGATACCTTAGATTCTACAGGTATTTTCAATAAAGAGCTTAATAAGCATACTCATAAATTGAGAGTCATTAAAAGTATTTTGTAGTACTGAAATCCAATCTTGAAATGGAAAATACACTTTTTATGATCTTTGACGTTTTCAATTTCGGATTGCTTGTTTTCTTGTGGTGGTTTACTATAAAAAATTATAAAACCTTACCGCAGACTATTCCGATTCACTTTGATTTTGACGGAAAGGCAGATGGTTTTGGAAACAAAAAATATTCTTTTTTGATGCCGGTTGTTTTAACAGTGCTTTATTTTTTGTTTGCTTTTATTGTAAGATCTCCGGAATCTGCCAATTATCCTGTAAAAATTACAGCAGAAAACGAGGATGCACAATTTATGATCATGGAAATTTTCATCAGATGGATATTTACACTTATTACTTTGCTTTTTCTGAATAGTCAGGACTATATGTTCCGATATTCTTTTGACGAGAACGCAAAACCGCGGGTTCCGATGGTTTCAGCAATCTTTTCGGTGATTGGAAGTTTAATTATTTTATTTGTTTTTGTAGGTATTTTCAAATGATACAATCTAAAAACAATTCGACACATTATATTTGGGGGAACAGCTGTGATAGCTGGATTCTGAAAGATACTCCGGGACTTTCCGTAAAACAGGAAATAATGCCTCCCGGAACAGCGGAAAAACGACATTTTCATAAAGATGCGGAGCAGTTTTTTTATGTTTTGAAAGGGGAAGCTGTTTTCTATATTGGTGACGAGAAATTGTTTGTAAAAACAGGAGAAAGTATAACCATTTTACCAAAATCAGAGCATTATATTTCTAACGAATCGCAAGAAGATGTGGGATTTTTGGTAATTTCAACTCCTTCTACGAATAACGATAGAACAGAAGTTTAAAATATATTCAATGTCTTTTTTCTATAACATATTTATCAATTTGCTCATTTTCGGGATGAAAGTTTTTTCATGGTTTAATGATAAAACTAAAAAAGGCGTTGAAGGGAGAAGAGAATCTTTACAAAAAGTAAAAGAGGCTTTCAGTGAATCCGATGAGGTTATATGGATGCATGCTGCCAGTTTAGGTGAATACGAGCAAGGACTACCCGTTTTGGAGCGATTAAAAAAAGAATTTCCGGAACGTAAGATTTTAGTGACCTTTTTTTCTCCTTCCGGATATGAAAATGTATTTAAGAAAAAACATATTGCTGATGTTATTTGTTATCTGCCGTTTGATAAAAAGAAAATTGTAAAAGATTTTGTATCAGCTTTTAATGTTAAACTATTTTTTACGGTCAAGTACGATTTCTGGTATAATTTACTGGCTGAGCTTAAATCAAAAGATGTAAAGACGTATGTAATTTCCGCATTGTTTTATGAGAGACAGTCTTTTTTTACAAGCTATGGAAAATGGTTTGTAAAACAGCTTAAAAACAATGTAGACTGGTTTTTCCACCAAACCCAGCATTCATATCTTTTGGCAAAAAGCATAGGTCTTGTGAATTCTTCCATAACCGGAGATACTAGGTTCGACAGAGTGAAGCAGCTTCGGGAAAGAAACAACCATGTAGATTATATAGCAGATTTTATAGCAGGAGAAAAAGCGGTAGTTTTTGGAAGTTCATGGAGTGCCGAAGAGAGAATAGCTGAAATGCTGGTTGCCAAAAACAATGAAATAAAACTTATTATTGCTCCACACGATTTAAAGAGAGTTCATCATTTAAAGCAGATTTTTCCGGAGTCGATTCTTTATAGCCAGGTTCAAAATATTCAGAAATCTGAAATTTCGGATATTCAAATCCTTATTATTGACAGTATCGGCTTGCTTTCCAAATTGTATTCTTATGCAGATATTGCAGTTGTTGGAGGAGGTTTTCATGATGCGGGGCTTCATAATATTTTAGAAGCTGCCACATTTGGTATTCCTGTAATTTTCGGAAATCATTACCAAAAAAATCCTGAAGCGGATGATCTGGTTAAAGCAAACGGAGGCAAATCATTTGAAAGTGAAAATGTAGCCGCACAATTTGTCCTTTCACTGGTGGCTAACGAAGAGATTTTAAAAGAAATGTCCGGTCACGCTGAGAATTTTGTTACAGAGAAACCAAACTCCACTGAATTGATTATAAAGAAAATAATATCAGCGTAAAAATCCCTGTGTTTTAAGCTCTTTTACGATCTGGTCAATGTTTGCCGGGATTTTCTCTGTAGCAAACCAATTAAGATTTACCCCATTGTTTTCACACAGTTTTTTCAGATAGTGATTGTCGGCTATTTTATGCCTTGCTTCTTTTAAACATTCATCGATTTCCATCCAATAATCTACATCTAATTTTTTAGTTAAGATGAAACTTTTGATAATTTTATTAATAAGATAGAGGTAGAGTTTATATACATTGTCAAATCGCTGATTATTGAGTTGGTCATTGTTTTCTAAAATTTCATTTACCAGAAAAAGATTCAGGGAAACCTCTCCGTATTTATCTGTCGTTACCTTTACATGTTCTGTAATTTCGCTGCTTATTTTTCGGATATGCATCAGATAGTATTTATGATTTGATAAATACTTATTTAAAAACATGAGCTTTTCACGGATGTTTTCCTCCATCTGTGTTCTTTTCTGATCTGTGTTTTCAGGATCAATAAGCTCAAAATATAATTTTTTTGAAAGCAGTTTGTCTTTTTTCAGCAGCCTGAAAATTAATCGGTCTTTTTCCACAGAAGAAAAATTGCTTATGGCAGCTTTGAATTCTTTTGAATATTCCATCAGTTGAAAATTTTAGAGTATTTAAGAAACCCGTTAATTGCCCAATTGACAGTATAGTACAAAGATTTTATGGTGGAGAACTTCATATAATCTTTATAAACAAGATACTGGTCTTTCACAATATTTTGTTTTTTTCTGGAGATACTCTTGGAATGCATTCTGTATTTGGACATGGTTTTAGGAAGTGGTTTTCCTGCAGGTATTTTTTTTAGCAGATTCAGCCACATCACATGGTCTTCACGTTTACTTCCTTCCGGAAAATATTCCTTTCCGACCCGTTGCGAGTCGTACATGGAAGAGAGCAGAGAAAGACGGCAGGTTTTTAAAAGATTCTGAAAGGTAACTTCTTTGTCTGCCTTAAAGTCCTCAAGTTGAGGAATAAGTTCTTCATTACATCTTGCGTAGTTTGAATAGGCAATTTCTGCCCGTTCTTTTTGCATGAAACTAAGCATTTCGTTAAGGAATTCAGGTTCCCAGAAGTCATCAGCATCTAAAAAGGTGATATATCTTCCCGATGCTTTTTCTAATGATCTGTTTCTTGCGTGTCCCGCTCCTCTGTTTTCTTCAGAAAGAATAAGTTTTATTCTAGGATCCTGTATGCTTTTTATAATTTCAACAGAATGATCCGAAGAACAGTCGTCTGTTATCAGCCATTCCCAGTCTGTGAATGTTTGATTCATTACGGATGCAATGGTTTCTTTCAGGAACCGAGAAGAATTATAGCAGGGAGTAATGATAGAAACTAAAGGCATTGAATGTTTTTATACAAATATAAGGCTTAAAATATAAGCTTCCGGCAACGTTATTTTTAATAATTTGAAAATTAAATTACGAAAGCTAAAAAAAATGATGAAGTTTTTAAAAAAAATCATAATTTTAGGCCTTGAAAAAATTGATATATGAAGAAATTAGCATTGCTATTTGCAGGTTTATCATTATTGTCTATCTCAGCTTGTAAAGATGATAATACTGAACAAGTATATCCGCTGGTTGGGACATGGTCTCCAATTAAGGAAGTAAGAACAACCATTCAAGCTTCGGGAGCTGGGGTTTCAGATGAGATTAGTTATACTGATTGTGAAAAAGCCTCAAGATGGGTTTTTAATGAAGGTTCTACAGGTAAAAGAAAAGATAGTGATGATGATTCGGCAAATCCGGGACAATGTATTGTATCTCCGGACCGTATGTTTACCTATATTTATAATGAAGATAAAAGTATTCAAATAAAATATGTGGGGACAGTTGAGCCGGAGAAAGGAAAAGTAACCCTTCTTAATGACACTACATTAAATCTTACGATTGAAGATAAAACGGATCCTAATAAATATTATTCAGTAACGTATACTATGAAGAGAATTCCTCAATAATTTGTTATTTCTATTTTTAATATAAATAATCCCGTCTTACGATGGGATTTTCTCTTTTGTATAAAAGAATTATTAAATAATTAATAATTTTGTTTAATAAGCTGTAGTGTTATGTAATACAATTGGTTAACTTTGATTTACCAAAATCTTTCTAATGCCAAGCTTAACTCCGAAAACATCTGCCTTAGGTTTCTTTAATGCCTATCATCTGCTGAGAAGAACTACTTATAACATCACGAAGGCAAGGATCAATTACTTTGCAGCAAAAACTCCGGATCAGGCCCTGAATGAGCTGTTTGCTTTTACGGCTCCTTTACCACCCAGTCCATTGAATAATAATGCTGAAACCATAGTGCCTACAGTGGCTAATCCTACAATTACTGATACTTTAAATACTTCAAATTCCGTAGTCTATGATAATTACTGGTGGATGTATCAGGCAATGAAAGATCCTTCTGCACAATATAAAATTGTGTATTGGTTGCATTTGCTATTTGTAACGGATAACGATGCAAGCTTTTTCACCAATTTCGACTATAAAGAACTATTAAGATTTCATGCCAATGGGAGTTTAAAAGATCTGGCAATAAGGGTTACCCTGAATCCAAGAATGCTTATTTACCTTAATAACAATGTGAATAAGAAAAATAGCCCTAATCAAAATTATGCGCGAGAATTTTTAGAGTTGTTCACTATTCTTAAAGGTCCTCAGATCGGAACAGGAAATTATACCAATTATATGGAAGCAGATGTTCAGCAGGCAGCGAAAGTTTTAACAGGCTTTACTTTAACATCAGCTACTCAGCTCAACAAAACGGCAAGACTGAATACTGTAGATCCTATTACTCAGTTACCGCAAGGTTTTATCGATGTTGCTACTCATGATATAACAAATAAGACTTTCAGTAGTGCTTTTGGAGGGACGGTAATTACAGGAGCGAATACTGTAAGTACGATTCAGACAGAGTTTGAAAGTTTTATTACCATGGTTTTTAATCAGGATGAGACAGCTAAAGCTTATTGCAGAAGAATGTACCGTTATTTTGTGGGAAGAAATATCACCAGTGATATAGAAACGAATATCATAGTTCCTTTAGCCACTACACTTAAGGCGAATGGATATAATTTTTTACCGGTGCTTAGAATATTGTTGTCCAGTAAACATTTTTATGATGAAGAAGATGCTATTGCAGGAGATCAAATTATTGGTTCGTTAGTAAGAAGCCCCTTAGAATTGTATTTTCATATGTTTTCATTGCTTCAACTTTCAACACCTTCATATTCTGCAAATCCCAGCTCGCTGCATAGTTTTTTGTCAACAATTTCCAGTTATGCTCAAAACTCTGGAATGCCGGTTTTCAGACCGCAATCTGTAAATGGATATGCTGCCTATTCCAGCAGTCCTAATTATGATAAAAACTGGATTACCACCTCTTCTTTAAGGATTCGCTATAATAATTCCATCGATATGTTAATTAACGGGACTACCCAAAACGGATTTTTGTATAAGCTTAATTTGCCTCTGTTTGTGAAAGATAGTGGTAATTTTCAAAACCCTGCAGATGCTGTACAGTTGGTTTCGGAATTTTGTGAACTTCTTTTTGTTGATTTTCCTCCTGCTGCAAGACTTGATTATTTTAAAAATGTTTTTCTTAATGGTCTGAGTGTCATTAACTGGCAAAACGAATGGAATAATTATCTTACTACCGGAACAGCAACGAATGTGAAGATTCCAATTGATCGCCTGGTAAAAGCGCTTATTAAATCTCCTGAATTTCAAATAATGTAATTATTATGGACAGAAAAAAATTTTTACAATTGATTTCTATGGCGGGAGTTGGAGCTCCCTTTTTGCTTAACGGAATGCCTTCCCGTGTCATGAATCAGTTTCTGGATTTTAATGTGAATTGTGATCCTGTGAACGAACGTGTTTTGGTAATATTAAGATTGGCAGGAGCAAATGATGGCTTGAACACGGTGATTCCAATCAACCAATATGATACATATGCGAACTTAAGACCTAATATTAAAATTAATAATACAGGAACGGGAGCATATATTCCTCTGGATAGTACGGTTGCGATGACGAAACAGGTTGGGCTGCATCCGTCAATGACGGGATTTAAATCTCTTTATGATTCGGGAAAATTAACTTTATTGAACGGTGTAGGTTACCCTAATCCTAATTATTCCCATTTCAGGTCGGAAAACTTAATGTTTTCGGGGAAAGACGGTACGAATAATAATCCTGACCTGCTGGACGGAATGTTTGGAAGATACTTAGGTGCTTTATATCCCGGATTGGCAGGGAATCCTACAACACAAAGCCCTGATCCTTTGGCAATACAGTTAGGAAATTTAAATCCAAGCTTATTTTATGAACATATCACAGAGAAAAATATAGAATATAACCTCACGGGTTTTCAGAATTCTTTGTTTACCAATTTGTTTGTCAGTGTAATTCCTACTCAGTCGGAGTATAACGATCTCTTAGATTATATAAAAAATGTTGCGAGCAGTATGGATGCTTATTACAATAGGGTTATGCAGGTTTTCAATGCCGGAAATAATTCTACGACAACCTATCCTGCATCTACTTTGGCAAAACAATTGAAAACGGTAGCAAGACTGATCAAAGGAGGAAGCAAGACAAAAATTTTTCAAGTGAATTTAGGAGGCTTTGATACGCATGTTAATCAGATTCAGTCGGGAAGTACGCAATTGGGAAGTCATGCTAATTTATTGGCGGATATTTCAAATTCAATTCAGGCTTTTCAGGCTGATGTTGAAGCTTTAGGGATTGGACACAAGATTATGACGGTTACCTTTAGTGAATTTGGAAGACAGGTAAGAGAAAATGCCAGTTTGGGAACTGACCATGGAGATCTGGCGCCGTTCTTTATTGTTGGGAATGGTTTAAATTCCGGTATCATGGGAGATCATCCTTTGTTTACGAATGCTACGAGCTATTATTATAATCAGAATCAGAGAAGATTTGATTACCGCCAGATATTCGCTTCTCTTTTACAGGATTGGCTGGGTGCAGATTCAGGGCTTATTGCTTCTGCAGAATTACAGGATTTTGTAACACCTGTCAACAAAATAAATTTAATTTCCGCATCCAGTACGGCTACCGCGGTATGTGCTGCTTTGGGCACGCAGGAGGTAATGACAAAAACTAAGATTAAAGTATACCCAAACCCGGTAAAAGACTTTTTGGAAGTGGATTTCGGAAATGGTAAATCCGGAGAAAATGCAGTATTTGCTTTTTATGATGCTTCGGGAAGAGAAGTGCTTTCGGATGTACATGGTGTTAATCAGGGAAAGGCAAAATTGTTTGTGGGGAATTTACCTAATGGTAATTATGTGTTACGAGCTAAAACTACAGAGATAGAATTTACAACTAAGATTATCATTGCTAAATAACATGAAAATAATATTTAAGTTTTTTCTTTTAAAAAAACTTAAATTTGTGCTTTATATAAAATTATAGAATGTTTTACGATCATCAGCAGATAGAAAAAAAGTGGCAGAAATACTGGGAAGACAACCAAACGTACAAAACTTCCAATAACACAGACAAACCCAAATTTTATGTTCTCGATATGTTTCCGTATCCTTCCGGAGCTGGACTTCACGTAGGTCATCCGCTTGGATATATTGCTTCCGACATTTATGCGAGATATAAAAGACATCAGGGATTTAATGTACTTCACCCGGTTGGTTATGACAGTTTCGGACTTCCTGCTGAACAATACGCCATTCAGACAGGGCAACATCCTGCGATTACGACTGAACAAAACATTACAAGATACGAAGAGCAGTTAAGAAAAATCGGTTTTTCCTTCGACTGGAGCCGAGAAGTAAGAACTTCCGATGCTTCTTATTATAAATGGACACA
Source organism: Chryseobacterium sp. Y16C (assembly GCF_022488405.1). NCBI lineage: Bacteria > Pseudomonadati > Bacteroidota > Flavobacteriia > Flavobacteriales > Weeksellaceae > Chryseobacterium > Chryseobacterium sp. Y16C. The sequence continues at coordinate 2,471,095 of NZ_CP092711.1, read as the reverse complement.
GTGGATTTTCATTGAATTGTTCCATTCATGGTATAATAAAGATACAGACAAAGCAGAATCTATCTCTTCTTTGATTAAACGTTTTGAAGAAAATGGAACAGAAGGGTTAAATGCCAATCAGAACGATGAATTGAATTTCACCGCAGAAGAATGGAAAGAAGCTTCTGCAATGGATAAGGAAGACATCCTTTTAAATTACCGTTTAGCCTACAGAGCAGAAACGACTGTGAACTGGTGTCCGGCTTTAGGAACAGTTTTAGCAAACGATGAGGTGAAAGACGGAAAATCTGAAAGGGGAGGCTTTCCTGTGTTCCAAAAGAAAATGATGCAGTGGAGCATGAGAATTTCTGCTTACTCTGAAAGATTATTGCAAGGCTTAAAAACTTTGGACTGGCCTCAACCGTTGAAAGATTCTCAGGAATACTGGATCGGAAAATCTCAGGGAGCACAGGTGAAATTCAATGTTGAAGGTCATGACGAAATCGTTGAGGTTTTCACAACAAGACCCGATACCATCTTTGGAGCAACTTTTATGGTATTGGCTCCGGAAAACCCTTTAGTGGAAACAATTACTACAGCCGAACAAAAAGCTGAGGTAGATGCTTATATTGAAGAAACTTCCAAAAAAACCGAAAGAGACAGAATGGCTGACGTGAAAAACGTTTCAGGTGCTTTCACGGGAAGTTATGCGATCAATTCGTTTAGCGGAGAAAAAATGCCGGTCTATATTTCGGATTATGTTTTGATGGGGTATGGAACGGGTGCTGTAATGGCTGTTCCTGCGCATGATGAGCGCGATCACAGATTTGCAAAGAAATTTAATTTAGAAATTAAAAAAGTTGTAGAAACGGACGAAGATATTCAGGAAGCTTCTTTCGATTCTAAAGATTCGGTTTGTGTAAATTCTGATTTCTTAAATGGTCTTAATTATAATGATGCGAAAGCAAAAATAATTGCTGAAATCGAAAACAAAGGAATCGGTCACGGAACTACAAACTACAGACAGCGTGATGCGATTTTCTCAAGACAAAGATATTGGGGAGAACCTGTTCCTATATATTATAAGGATGGAATGCCTTACACGTTGCCAACTTCTGCATTGCCTCTGGAACTTCCGGAAGTGGAAAAATATTTGCCGACTGAAGACGGAGATCCTCCATTAGGAAATGCAAAAACATTTGCCTGGGACGAAGCGAACCAAAAAGTAGTCAATACGAATTTAATTGACGAAAAAACAGTTTTTCCATTAGAGTTATCTACAATGCCGGGTTGGGCAGGAAGTTCATGGTATTTCCTAAGGTATATGGATCCAAATGATGATGAGGTTTTTGTTAAAAAAGAATTGGCAGATTATTGGGGACAGGTAGATTTATATATCGGAGGTAGCGAGCACGCAACCGGTCACTTATTATATTCCCGTTTCTGGAATATGTTCTTAAAGGACAGAGGATTTATTAATCATGATGAACCTTTCCAGAAATTGATCAATCAGGGGATGATTTTGGGAATGAGTGCTTTTGTGTATAGAATAGATGGTACTAATAAATATGTATCTAAAAATTTGGTAAAAGATTACACAACTCAGGCAATCCACGTTGATGTGTCTTTATTAAAAGGTACAACAGACGAATTAGATACCGAAGCGTTCAAAGCTTGGAGACCAGATTATGCAAATGCAGAATTTATTTTAGAAGACGGAAAATACATTACAAGTCGTGAAGTAGAAAAAATGTCTAAATCAAAATACAACGTTGTAAATCCTGATGATATCTGTGCAGAATATGGAGCAGACGGTTTAAGATTATATGAAATGTTCTTAGGTCCATTGGAACAATCCAAGCCTTGGAACACACAAGGACTAAGCGGGGTTTATGGTTTCCTTAAAAAATTCTGGAACCTTTATTTTGACGGAGATACTTTTGCAGTTTCTGATGAAGAACCTACAAAAGCAGAATATAAAGTTTTGCATACTTTAATAAAGAAAGTGGTTTACGATATTGAAAACTTCTCTTTCAATACGTCTGTATCTTCATTTATGATCGCCGTCAATGAATTACAAAAAATAAAATGTAACAAACGCAATATTTTACAACCTTTAGCCGTTATCATTTCGCCTTATGCTCCCCATATCTGTGAAGAGCTTTGGAGTTTATTAGGTCATACTGAGTCGATCGAATTTGAGAAATTCCCTGTATTGAACGAGGATTACCTGGTAGAAGATGAAATTGAATACCCGGTAAGTGTGAATGGAAAAATGAAGTTTAAAATTTCACTTTCTGCTCAGCTTTCTGCAAAAGAAGTTGAAGAAGCAGCGCTTCAGAACGAAAAAATGGTACAGATATTGGAGGGTAAAACACCTAAAAAAATCATTGTAGTACCTCACAAAATTGTGAATGTTGTGATTTAAAAAAAAATTAACATTGGTAAAATAAAAAAAAAAGTAAGGTAATTTTTTTAAATTTTCAATATATTATTTAAAATGAAATAATATTGCCAAAAAAATAAAGAATAATTAAGATTTTGAAATTGATTTAAAATTTATCGATCAAAAAAAAGCGAATTGTTTATTTAAAATAATTGCATTTTAATTAATTTTGCCTTTAATTTACAGCCTCAAAAAATTTAAAACAATATAATTTAGTTAAATATGGAAATGAATGTTTCAAAAAATGATGAGCAAGTAGTTGCTAAAAAAGCAGGAGGTTTAAACCCGGCTGTTATTATTCCTATCATCTTAGCAATAGGAATTTGTATTTATTTATTCGTTTTGGGTAGCCCTGGAAACTTTAAAGATGCTGAAAAACTTGGTGGAGCGTCTGTAGCTTTTTCAGATGTTGAAGGAAAAGACATTCATCCAGATTCGTTCTTGGGAATTATCTACAAAGGAGGGGTTATCGTACCTATCTTGATTACTTTCATGCTTACTGTAATCGTTTTCTCTTTTGAAAGATTCTTCGTTTTAGGTAAAGCTGCTGGAAAAGGAAACTTGGATAACTTCGTAGTACAAGTAAGAAGCTTACTAAACCAAAACAAAATCGATGCAGCTTTAGAAGAGTGCGACAGACAAGAAGGTTCTGTTGGTAACGTAGTAAAAGAAGGTCTTACTACTTACAAAGCTTTAGCTCACGATACAACTTTAAACAAAGAGCAAAAAATGGTAGCGCTTAACAAAGCGATCGAAGAGGCTACAACTCTTGAAATGCCAATGTTGGAGAAAAACATGATGATCCTTTCTACTTTAGGTACTGTTGCAACGTTAGTAGCGCTATTAGGTACGGTAATCGGGATGATCAAGGCGTTCTTCGCATTAGGTTCTGGAGGAGGTACTCCTGACGCGGCTGCACTTTCTACTGGTATCTCTGAAGCTTTGATCAACACGGCATTAGGTATTGGTACTTCAGCTATCGCTATCATCCTTTATAACTTCTTTACTTCTAAAATTGACGGATTAACTTATAAGATCGACGAGATCGCTATGAGCATCCAGCAGTCTTTCGCTGAATTCAACTAAGAATTAGCAAGGAATTTGTAGTAAGTAAAAAAGAAGTTTAATTAAAAATTATTAATAATGGCGAGAGTCAAACCAAAAAGACATGGAGTAGTTACGGATATGACGGCAATGTGTGACGTTGCGTTCCTACTACTTACGTTCTTTATCTTGACCACTCAGTTCAAAAAACCTGACGTGGAGCAGATCAAACCGCCATCTTCAATATCAGAGAAGTTACTTCCTGATGCAAGTTTGATGACCATCAACGCTACTCCGGACGGAAAATTTTATTTCCAGCCGGTAGAAAATGCATCTGAGAGATTACAGCTTTTGGACAACATGGGGAAAAAGTATGGAATTACTTTTGACAACAAACAAAAAGCTGCATTCCAAAAAGTACAAGCGATTGGGGTTCCTATGAACCAACTTAAGAGCTATCTTGATTTGCCAGATGACGAGCAAAAGAATTTCAAGAGTCCTACAGGGATTCCTATGGATAGTACAAATAAACAATTAGTGGACTGGGTACAACAAAGTTTAAGTGTTAATCCTGATTACAAATTAGCAATCAAGGGTGACGTTACAACTAAATATCCTAAAGTTAAAAGTTTATTTGAAGGTTTAAGAGATATTGATTTTCTTAAATTTTGGTTGATTACATCACAAGAAGGTAAACCTAATGAATAATATCATTTAGAAATGGCAGAAGTACAAGTACAGGAAAAGGGCGCCAAGGGCGGCAAGGTACGCTCCAAGAAGCAGAGTACCAGAGTCGATATGACTCCGATGGTGGACTTAGGGTTTCTATTGATTACCTTCTTTATGTTCACAACTACATTCTCTAAACCGAATGTAATGGATTTGGGTCTTCCGGCAAAACCGAAAGAAAAAGATAAAAAACCACCTCCAACAGAAATTAAACTTTCTAACTCCATCTCTTTATTATTAGGTAAAGACAATAAGATTTTCTGGCATCAGCAAGACAATACGTCTTTAACTGATCAGAATCTTAATGAAACTACTTTTGACAGAGAAGGAATTAGAAAAGTAATTGAGCAGGCAAAAGCAAACGCGGCTGATAAATCTAAGTTTACTGTGATTATTAAGCCGACTGACGATGCTGTATATAAAAACTTTGTAGATATTCTTGACGAAATGGCGATTACTAAGAGTGAGCAGTACGGGGTTACTGACCTTAAGCCTTGGGAAAAAGCGATTTACGATAAGAAAGTAGGTAATACAGGAGCTGCTGCGGCACCAGCTACAAAGTAATTTAAACCATAAAATTGTAAATCTATGGCAAATGAAAATGTATACGATCCTAATCTTACCTTAGATGAGATTGTATTTGAAAATAGAAACAAGGAATATGGTGCATACGATTTAAGACATCAGTATCCAAGACTTCTGACGAAATCTTTTATCGTTGGAACAGCATTATTCCTTATTGCGGCCTTGTCTCCTTTCATTTATCTTACCATTAAGAGACTTACTGCTCCTCCTAAACAAGAAGTAAAGGCGGACTTGGTAGAAATTCTTCAGGAAGATAAAATTATTGAGCAACCGAAAGAAAAAGAACCACCGCCACCACCTCCACCTCCAAAAGAGGAAAAGATTGAGGTAATTCAGAACGTGGTTCCGGAGCCTGTAAAAGCTCCAAAGATTGAAACTCCACCACCACCAATTTCTAAGCAATTAGAAACAACGACTGGTTTGGTAAATCAGGAAGGAGTAAAAGCTCCGGCTTATACACCTCCACCACCACCACCTTCAACAGGAACTAAAGCTTCTACTGCTGAAGTTAAACCTCAAGTGAGTGATACTCAGGTTTATACAGAGGTGGAGCAAACTGCAGAATTCCCTGGAGGGATTAATGCCTTCAGAAAGAAAGTAGGAGAGAACTTTGATACTTCTGCAATCGAAGGAGCTGATGGTGTGGTAAAAGGTGAAGTAACTTTCGTTGTTGAAAGAGACGGAAGCATCACAGACGTTAAGGTTACAGGTTCAAACTCTGACTTTAATGCTGAAGCAGTGAGAACTGTTAAATCAATTAAAAACAAATGGGCGCCTGCTAAGATCAATGGTCAAGCTGTACGTTACAGATATAGACTACCTCTTGCAATGCAACCACCAGAATAATTTAATTATTAATAATTAAATAATATCTAAAAAAGAGAAGCAACTGCTTCTCTTTTTATTTTTTTTGGTATTTTTGTCATATGATGTTCAAGTGGTTATCCTTAATAACAGGATTTTTTTATATTGTTTTAGGTATCGTTGTAATTATTTACAAATTCTTCGTTGTTACCTTAGAGCCAACAATAGCCTATCCATTAGGAGCTGTTTTGGTATTGTACGGGATATTTAGAATTTTTAGGGCAATATCCCAACTTAAAAAAAATAAAGATGAATAATTCTCTTAAAACAGCTTTAATAATTGTTATAACTATTCTTTCAGGGTGTTCAAAGAAAAAAGAAAGTTCACCGTCTTACAATAAAGGAGATCTTACCATTCTTACCGACGAATCGTTTCAAAGTGTAACCGAAGCTTTGGCAGACGGTTATATGATCAATTATCCCGAAACTAAATTAAAGGTTGAGACTAAAAAGGAAGATTTAGGATTTCTTGATTTGTTAAATGGTAAGGCGAGAATCGTTGTAATGTCGAAAGAACTTTCTCCTGACGAAATAAAAGAATATGAAAAACAGGTTGAATTAAAGTTTTTGCCGGCTAAGTTCGCGGCAGATGCAGTCATATTTGTTGTTCCCAATACATCGTCTAAAGAATCTGTTTCTATGGATGAAATTGAAAAAGGCTTACAGTCAGAAGAAAAAGAATTTATTTTTGATGGAACCAATTCAAGTAACCTGAATTTTGTGGCTCAAAAGCTTCATAAACAGCCAAAAGATTTAAAATTTTCAGTTATTCCGGGAAGTAAAAATCTGATTGAAGAATTGAATAAATATCCTAATAAAATAGGAGTTATTGGACTGAATACATTCAGTCGCCCTTATGATAAAGCTTCCATAGAATTAAGAAATAAAGTTAAAATTCTGAAGGTAGAAAGTAAAGGGCAACTTTATGCGCCGGATTATTCAGGTATGAGAGAGATGAAATATCCTTTTACCCGAATTTTGTACTTCTTAGCAAACGAGGGCAATTTTAATATAGCGAATGGATTTATACGATTTTCTTGCACGCAGTTAGGACAAATGATTGTTCAAAAAGAAGGACTGCAACCTTATAATATCTACAAAAGAGAGGTGCAAATGCGTTGAAAAATATTTAAAAATGATTTTCATGACATTAATCATCTATTTTGGTCTGAAAATTGTCTATAGATATTCTAGTTTTTAATTTACAAATATAAAATGAAAGATATAATGATTATGAATGTAAAAAAGATTGCTTTAGGAGCAGCAGTGGTATTTTTTACCAGCTTTGCAACAGCACAGACGTTGCAAGATGGTATTAATAGTATAGACAGTGATAAGTTTGCTCAGGCAAAGACAAACTTCACTCAAATGATTGCTAAAGCACCTACTGCAGAAAACTATTTTTACTTAGGGAATACTTTCCTTAGACAAGGTGAGCCCGATTTTGCAGCAGCTACTGAAAGTTTTAATAAAGGTTTAGCTGCTGATCCTAAGAGTTATTTGAACAAAATAGGTTTGGCTACAGTTAAATTAGGGAAAGGAGATAAGTCTGCAATTGCAGAAATTCAAAAAGTTGTTGCTGATTCTAAAGAAAAAGATGCGGAAGTTCTTTTCAGAGCAGCTGAAGCTTTAACCTTGTTTGAAAAAAATAATGCACCAGATCTTGCCATAGATTATCTGAATAAAGCTGTTGAAAAAGCACAGAAAAAAGGAGTTCCTGCATATTATTACTATACATTAGGAGATGCTTACAGATTGAAAAAAATTCCTGGTGATGCAATGACTGCTTATGATAAAGCTTTGCCGCTTGCAACAAATAAAGCTTCTGTTTACACAAGAATAGGGACTTTGTGGATGGCAGCTCAGCAATGGCAACAAGCTAAAACAAGTATTGAAAAGGCAATTGCTACAGACCCTTCTTATGCACCTGCATATAAGGCAATGGCGGCTTACAATATCAGATACCAGCAAAATGGGAAAGCAACTCAGGACCTTATCAACTATACAAAATATGCAGATGAAGATCCATATACTCAGCTAGAAATTTCAAAGCTTTATTTTACAAATGAAGATTATGCAAATTCTAAGCAGGTTTTAGATAAAATCTTTGATAAGATTAATGATCCTATCAAATTTAAATTAAGAGCGTACCAGTTGTTTGCAGAGGGTAATTATGCAGAAGCTAAACAAAATATGGATAATTTTGTATCTCAGGCTGAGAAATCAAGAGTTCAGCCTGCAGATCAGGGATTACAAGGTCTTATTGCAGCCGGATTAGCAAAAACTGAAAAAGATGCCGCTAAGAAAACAGCTTTGACAAATGAAGCACAACAAAAAATTGCAATTGCCAAAGCAGCGAAAGATGAAACAATGAAGTGGGATATGGAGTTGATGAAGATCTCAGGTGGAGGAGCTTCACAAGCTGCTGTAGATGCAGGGCCAACAAACCCAACTATTGAGGCTCTTAAAAAGCAAGTAGCGGCAAATGCACAAGATTCAGATGCTTTGTTTAAATTGGCAACGGCTTATCAGGATGTTAAAAACTGGAATGGGGCGATTGCTACATGGCAGAAGATGAGTGCCCTTCTCCCAGACTGGGCTCCGGCTTATTATAGCTTAGGTTACTCTTATCAGCAGGCGGGAAATAATGATTCTGCAAAAATGGCTTATGAGAAGTTCATCAACACAGTGAAGCCGGCTGATCAGGAAGCAAATAAGCAAACTCTTGCTTATGCGTATTTTGCAGTAGCATATATGAGTAAAGACTCAGATTTGGCAAAAGCAAAAGATTATGTTGCTAAATCCGTTCAATTGGATCCTACTTATCAGGATGCTGTAAAATTGAACGCTGAGATCAATAAATAATTTTAATTAATATCATAAAAACTTCCCATTCGTTTCGTTTGGGAAGTTTTTGTTTTAAATCTTATCTTTGAAGATATGAAAATAGATATACTTGCTTTTGGGGCACATCCTGACGATGTAGAGCTTGGATGTGGCGGAACTATTGCGAAATTAATTTCTGAGGGTAAAACCTGTGCTATTGTAGACCTTACAAAAGGAGAACTGGGGACAAGAGGAACTGAAGAAATCAGAAAAGCTGAAGCTATGGATTCTGCAAAAATTCTGGGAGTTGTTGCCAGGGAAAATCTTGGAATGAAAGATGGTTTTTTGGAGAATTCTGAAGAATACCAGATGAGGATTGTAAAAATGATTCGTAAATATAGGCCAGAAATCGTCTTGGCGAATGCAATTGATGATAGGCATCCGGATCATGCAAAAGGAGCGAAATTAGTGTCGGATGCGTGTTTTTTAGCCGGATTGAGAAAAATTGAAACGGTTTTGGGTGGAGAAAACCAGGAAGTATGGAGGCCGAAGCATATTTTCCATTATATACAGTGGAAAAATATTGAGCCTGAATTCTGTATTGATATTTCTGAGCACCTGGATAAAAAAATTGCTGCTTGTATGGCTTTCAAAACACAGTTTTATGATCCAACTTCAAAGGAGCCGGAAACTCCAATTACATCAAAAGACTTTTATGAGAGCTTAACTTACCGAGCTCAGGATTTAGGCCGTTTATCGGGAGTCACTTATGCTGAGGGCTTTACGTCTGAAAAGCTAATTTCTTTGAAAAATTTTGATGGAATTGTTTGGTAGTTTATAAATCTTGCGTATATTTGCAGCACGAAAAACGGTGATTGTAGCTCAGTTGGTTAGAGCGTCGGATTGTGGTTCCGAAGGTCGTGGGTTCGAGACCCATCATTCACCCAAAAATCAAAAATCCTGCTAGATTTTGGCAGGATTTTTTTATTTCTATAATAGCTTAATTTACCGTTTATTAATTTCTATTTATTATAAACTGTTCGTTATTAATTGCTCTTAGTTCATGTTTTTGTTACATATCAAGTTTATTGTATATAAATATGAACTCTTTTAGTATTCTAATTTTCTAAAATTTTCTGAGTATTAATATAATTAAGAAGGGATAAAATCTTATAATTTGTGTATGTTTTGATACTCAATTAAAAATTTATATTGAGTATATTGATGTGAGATTACTTCATAAAACTCTTCTGCTGTTTCTTCTGATGATGTTTCAAGGCTAATAATTCCCTTTTTGACGTTAAGAACTTCTTTATATAAATCGGCTAATAAGTTAAAATTTTGATGTACAACACTGAAAGTAGGATATGGATTTTTGCGAATAATTGTTGCTATGGTGTCCCAATATTCTTTCTTTACATGAATTATTACCTTATTATGATCTTTTAACACTTTATCAAACATAGTGGTGGGAATAAAGTTTTTTTCTTTAGTGTTATATTGAATAGCAGCTAATGTCCATTTATTATATTCCTTGTTATGTCTCAGTATAGGTATACAATTTGAAGGAAGTTCTTTCATTAATCTGTTAATATATATTTCGCGCATCATTTTCGGATCTGCATATCCATTGGATATTGCAAGCAAAAAAGGATTATGGATACTATTCTGAATCTGCATTGCAGGAATATAATTTGAGATATTTTTCTCTGTAAACAGTTGTATAATAGGTTTTATTTTTTCGGGTGGATATGGAGTGTAAAATCCATTGATCCTGCTGGAAAGATGCTGACTGAATATGTCTAGATTAATATTATCTCCGTCTTTTAGATAGAAATCTTCCACATATAATTTTCCTTCTTTGTAAACTTTTACACTGTCATGCCAGTTTTTAGTAACTGCTCTTAATTCATTAAGTACCTCATCGGATGATGTGTTCAGAGAGTCTTCTAAAATTAATTTTTGCCTAAAAATAATATATTTTTTTTCCGCGAGTAATGTTTGTGCGAGATAATAATTAGAAAATAAGCATATAAATAAAGGGAGAATGCTAATTCTTGCTTTCATTTGTGATGTAAATTTATTGTATTAATACTTTCAAGATGAAAATCTGAAAATATAAATGTTGTTGGGAACTGAAAAGTATATTCATAAAAAAAGCACCTTTTTCAGATGCTTGTGTTTTTTTAAGTATTCTTTTAAACTTCGTCGTCAGAATCTATAGTGTATGATTTGCTTTTGAAGTCTTTATCATGTTTTTCTGAAATTACATCCTCACCCTTTTCGTTAATGATGAAATCTGTGGACTCATTAAACATCTCCTGAAAACTTTTAAAATCTTCTTTGTAAAGATAAATTTTATGCTTCTCGAATGTTGCTTCTCCATTCTCTCCGAAGTTCTTCTTACTTTCGGTGATCGTAAGATAATAATCTCCTGCTTTCGTCTCGCGCACATCAAAGAAATAAGTTCTTCTCCCTGCTTTTAACACCTTAGTGAAAATTTCATTTTCATGGCGTTCCTTGTATTCACTCATTGTTAGATATTTTTTAATCTTGTTAAGAACAAATATAAAAGTTTTCTTTTAATCACAAAATTTTTTTTATGATTTATTTAACAATTGGGAATGAAATGGCTAAGCGGTTACAGAATTTGCAATTTCGGTAAGATTAATAATTTTATCGGCTTTTTGTGCGCTAGACTCTCTATGTGTGATAATTATGGAGGTCGCGTTGCTGATTTTCCTGTCGATATTTTCTAAAATATTCTGCTCTGTTTCGGTGTCTAAAGCAGACAAAGAATCGTCAAAAATGATAATATTGGGGTCTTTAATTAAGGCTCTGGCAATACAAATTCTTTGTTTTTGTCCTCCCGAAAGCATCACTCCGCGTTCACCAACCATAGTTTTATACTGATCTTTAAATTCTATGATATTTTTATCAACATCAGCAATTTTAGCATATTCAACTATTTTTTTATGAGACGGATTATCTGTGGCAAAGCCAATATTGTTTTCAATAGAATCTGAGAAGAGATAGCTTTCCTGGGGAATATAACCTATGAAATTCCTGTAGTTTTCCAGGTTGTGTTCTTTGAGATTTTTTCCGTCAATTAAAATTTCACCTTCAGTAGGATCAATTAATCTGCACAACAATAATGCTATAGTAGATTTTCCGCTTCCTGTTTTTCCCATAATTGCTAAGGACTCTCCTGCTTTTACTGTAAAGCTTAAAGTTTCTAACGCTTTGATTCCTGTATTTGGGTAAACATAAGAAACGTTTCTGAACTCAATATCTCCTTTAATAGGATAAGTTTCAAAATTAGTATTGATAATTTCGGACTTTTTATCCATGAATTCATTAATTCTCTGCATGGAAGCTTCCGCACGCTGATTAACTGAAGTTACCCAGCCTACCATAGAAAATGGGAAAATCAAGGTATTGATATACATGAAGAAGTCAGCAATTTTACCGATGCTTAGTTGACCGTCAATATATTTCTGCCCCCCAATTAAAATAATGGCAACATTGAGCAACCCAATTACAAATAAAATGATCGTAAAGAAGTATGCTTCCGTTTTTGCTAAATCAAGGGCCTTATTTTGGTAGTCGGTAACTTTTACACCATAATTTCTTTCAATGTATTTTTCTTTGGCAAAAAATTTCACCACACGAATTCCTGAAAAGCTGTCCTGAACAAACGTTGAAATAGCAGACTGGCTTTTCTGCATAATTTTCGACTTCTTGTTGATAATTGAACTTACTTTATATATGGCATAGGATAGAATTGGGAGAGGCAGCAATGTCCACATTGTCATGGATGCGTCTGTTTTTACCATATATACAGCGGTGATAATAACAAGAACAATTAAGTTTGCTACATACATTACCCCCGGTCCTAAATACATTCTTACCGCAACAACGTCTTCACTTAATCTGTTCATTAAGTCCCCGATGGTTGTTTGTTTATAATCTGTTAAAGATAAATCCTGATAATGTCTGTAGATTTTATTTTTAAGTTCATATTCAATTCTTCTGGACGCCACAATAATGGTCTGGCGCATCATGAAGGTGAAAAAACCTGTTAATAACGAACAGCCTACGATAATGGCAACATAAATCAGAACCTGCTGATTGAAACCGAGATTGCCGTTTTTGGTAAGTTCATCTACCGATTTACCTACAAACTGGACTTTATATATATTAAAAAAATTACTGGCAATGATAAATAGGACTCCCCAAAATAAAAGTATTTTGTGTTTCCAAAAATAGGGGTTTAAGGTTTTCAGCGCTTTCATAAAGTTTTACAAAATTACAAAAATGTCATCAGACTACGAATTTCATAAATTTTAAATTTTGTATCTTTGCACTCATTAAAAGCTCTTTGAATGTTAGGAAGAAGACAAATCCGTGAAAAAGTAGTACAGACTGTGTATTCATATTACCAGAACCCTGTAAAGTTTGATGTATTAGAGAAAAATATGTTTTCTGGAATAGAGAAAATCTATTACTTGTACATCTATCAACTGAATTTTTTGGTTGCTTTAAAAGAACTGGCAGAGAACCAGATTGAGATTGGTAAGAATAAATACATTAAATCCGAGTCTGATATCAATCCTAATCAAAAATTCATCAACAATCAAGTTTTAATTAAGTTAGAGGAAAATCCTGAGAGATTATTTTTCACAGGGCAGCATAAGCAATTGAAATGGGATTTGCATGATGATTTATTGGTGAAAACTTTCCAGAGAATTACTGCAGGGAAGCGTTATCAGGATTTTATGAAGGAAGAAGGGTATTCTTTTGAGGAAGATCAGAAGTTCATTGGTAAATTATTTTTAAGATATATTGCTGAAAATGATGATTTCCACGATTATCTCGGAGATAAGGAACTTTCCTGGTATGATGATATCCACATTGCCAATTCGATGGTACAAAAAACAATTGGTTTCCTGAAAGAAGATGAAGAAAGCAGAACGTTGATCAAAATGATCAAAGATGAAGAGGATAAGACTTTCGCGATGAAACTATTGAGAAATACATTGGATAGTTGGGAAAATAATGAAAAGAAACTGGAAGAAAGACTGGAAAACTGGGATTTGGAAAGGGTTTCTTTGATGGATAAAGTGATTTTGTCTACAGCTATTGCGGAATTGGATAACTTTCCTTTTACACCTTCAAAAGTTATTATCAATGAATATATTGAGATTGCGAAAGTATTTGCAACTGACCGATCCAATATATTTATTAATGGAATTTTAGATAAATATTGTAAAGATCAAAATAGAATTTAACATGAAAAAGACATTATCCATTATCGCTTTGTCAATTATAGGCTTTGGTTTGGTTTCCTGTAAAAAAGAAAATAAAGAAACTCAGGCAGCAGATGCTGTAGCTACTGATTCTACTGCTACAACTACAACTCCTACAGATTCTTCTACGGTAGCTCCGGTTTCTGCTGAAACGGCAACTCCGGCTCCAGCTTCAAACCAACCGTTAACTACAATTGCTCTATCTGAAAGCAATTTTGACTTCGGAAAGATTAAAAAAGGAGATAAAGTAGAACATGTATATGAAATTACAAATACCGGAACAAATCCATTAGTAATTTCTGAGGTAAAACCGGGATGTGGATGTACAGCCCCTGATTTTACAAAAGAACCGATTTTGCCGGGTAAAAAAGGAAAAATTACATTGCATTTTGATTCTACCAACTTTGACGGAGCAGTCAATAAATATGCTGACGTTTTTGCGAACGTAGAAAAAGCTCCTATTAAATTAACATTCACAGCGAATATTCAACCATAATATCATGAGTTTACTATCAATTTTTTTACAGGCTCAACCAGGTGGAGGAGGAAACATGATGATTATAATGGGGGTTATGATGGTTGGTTTTTTCCTTTTAATTATCCTTCCTCAGCAAAGGAAGCAGAAAAAAGAAAAAATCTTTCAGGAAAATTTAAAAGTGGGAAGCAGAGTCGTACTTACTTCAGGTCTTCATGGAAGAATTGCTCAGGTTCAGGACGATGGTTATGTTATTGAAACATTATCAGGGAAACTTAAATTTGAAAAAGCTGCCATTTCTAAGGATCTGACAGAAGCTCGTTTCGGAGATAAAGCTAAAGCTGCTGAAAAAACGACCGACAAAAAAGAAACTGAAGAGAAAAATTAATTCTCTTGATTGAAAAATATTTCGTTTCGGCGGGGTGAGCTTTGCTCACCCCGCCGAAACTTTTTATATAATTATTAAGAAATATATACAAAACCTTCATCCGGATGTGAGATGGCTCTATTCTGCCTGAAGTCCTTATTTTTCACTGTCATTCTGAACGAAGCGTAGCGCAGTGAAGAATCTTTACAACTATACAATAGATTTCTCCTTCGTCGAAATGACACCATTTCAGGCAAGTTTTCATGTTTGTGTTATTTGTGGTTTAATTTATCTTTGCCTAATGAATCAAAACACAAATAAAACTGTTCTCATTCTAGGTGCAAACTCCGACGTTGCCAAAGAATGTATCAAACAATACGTTAAAAAAGGGTTTTTTGTAATAGCGGCTTCCAGAAATATGGATTCTCTGAGAGATTTCGCTGCTGAAAATCGTTTTGATTCAAAGGTGACCATTCTGTATTTTGATTCTCATCAGAAATTTTACGATGAGCTCCCGGTAAAACCTCAAATTGTTGTGTATGCAGCAGGGTTTTTAGTTAATAATGAAAAAGCTTTGACAGATTTTAAAGGGGTTCAACAAATGATGTTGGTGAACTATATGGGAGCTGTTTCTATTCTGAATATTATCGCAACGGATATAGATAATAAAAATTTAGAGAGAATTATCGGATTATCTTCGCTTTCCGGGGTAAGAGGCCGGAAGAGTAATTTTGTGTATGGAAGCACAAAAGCAGCTTTTACGACTTATCTGGCTGGATTGAGACAGGAATTGGCTTCGAGAAATATAAAAGTAAATGCGCTGGTAATTGGATACATCAGAACCAAAATTAATAAAGGGTTACAACTGAATGAATCTTTAATAATGGAACCTGATTATGTCGCAAAATTCATTGTGAACGCAGGGAATTCTTTTACCATTGTTCCTAATTTTAAATGGAAGATGATTTATTTGATTTTAAAAATGTTGCCGGAAAATTTGGTGGCGAAGTTGCCTTAATTATTTTTTAGGTTTAGCTTTATTTTTCAAAAAGGTTAAAATATCTTGATATTGTTCAGTTTCTTCTTCGTCAACTAAATAAGTGAATTGAGTTCCCATATCCATATTAATAACAATAGTTTTTCCGGAAATATTATAGGTGATTTTTTTCCAAATGCTTCTTATGTCATATTGCTCACTTTTAATATAGAAAGAGTTTTCATCAAAATAAAGTTCTGTTATCGGGTTGAACTTTTTAAGCTCATCAATATGTTTGTTGAGTTTAGAAATATAATTTGCTTTATTAAAATAAAAGATAATTATATACAATAAACCGGTAACTATTAGGAAAGTGCCTAAAAATGATAAAAAATCTACCCGGCTTCTATTAGCTTTGAAAATGCTATCAATTAGAGTTAAAAATAATGTAATAAATAGAAAGTATTTTAGTATTGAAGGAAGTTTTTTCTTCCAAGAATAGTAATAATAATTTTCAAGTTGTTTTCTTATGATTTTTTCATTAAAATTTATTAAGACTTTCAGAGAGTTTTCCATTTTGGTTATTTTGGGCAAAAGTATAGAAATTACTCTACATTTGACACTAATTATATGCTACTTTTCTTCGGCTTAAGTTTTGAGAAATGAGTAGTTTTACTTATAAAACACTATCTATTTAAATAAAAAAGCGGAGAAAAATCTCCGCCTTAAAATTTATGCTTTTAAATTCAATTGTAATTCCAGTTCATCAAGTTGCTCATTCGCAATAGCTGCAGGTGCATCAATCATCACATCACGTCCCGAATTGTTTTTAGGGAAAGCAATATAATCTCTGATCACTTCGTTTCCGTCAAGAATGGCTACTAAACGGTCAAACCCAAAAGCCAAACCACCGTGAGGGGGAGCTCCGTATTTGAAGGCATTCATTAAAAACCCGAACTGAGCTTCTGCTTCTTCTTTTGAAAAACCTAGTAAATCGAACATTTTAGACTGAAGATATTTATCGAAAATTCTGATAGAACCTCCTCCGATTTCGTTTCCGTTCAAAACCATATCATACGCATTAGCTCTTGCTTTTCCAGGATCTGTTTCTAATAAATGAATATCTTCAGGTTTTGGAGACGTGAAAGGGTGGTGCATCGCATGGTAACGTCCGCTTTCTTCATCAAATTCCAATAACGGGAAGTCAATTACCCAAAGTGGCGCGAATTCGTTTCCTTTTCTTAATCCTAAACGGTTTCCTAGCTCCATTCTCAATGCAGAAAGCTGAGTTCTTACTTTGTGCTCGCTTCCGGAAAGAATCAGCATTAAATCGCCTTCTTTTGCTCCGAATTTTTCAATGATTTTTGCTAGATCTTCCTCGTTATAGAATTTATTTACAGAAGAAGTCTTTACCCCGTCATTTTGGAATTTAACCCAAACCATTCCTGAAGCTCCGATCTGTGGTCTTTTTACCCAGTCAACAAGCTCGTCAATTTGTTTTCTTGTGTAGTCTGCGCATCCTTCAACATTGATTCCGACAACCAGTTCTGCTTCGTCAAATATTTTGAAATCTTTTCCTTTTACCAAGTCGTTTAATTCAACGAATTCCATTCCGAAACGGATATCCGGTTTGTCGTTTCCGTATTTCTGCATCGCGTCAGCAAACGTCATTCTCGGGAAATCTCCGAATTCCTGACCAGTGATGTCTTTCAATAAGGTTTTTGTCATTCCTTCAAAAACATTCATTACATCTTCCTGCTCTACGAATGCCATTTCACAGTCGATTTGTGTGAATTCCGGCTGTCTGTCGGCTCTTAAGTCCTCATCACGAAAGCATTTTACGATCTGGAAATATTTATCCATTCCACCTACCATCAATAATTGTTTGAAAGTCTGTGGAGACTGTGGCAATGCATAGAATTGTCCAGGATTCATTCTGCTTGGAACTACGAAATCTCTTGCCCCTTCAGGTGTTGATTTGATTAAAACCGGAGTTTCAACCTCAATAAATCCGTTATCTGAAAGATAATTTCTTACTTTCTGTGCCATTTTGTGACGGAAAACCAATTTATCTTTTACAGGATTTCTTCTGATATCTAAATAACGGTATTTCATTCTTAATTCTTCACCGCCGTCCGTTTCATCTTCAATCGTGAAAGGAGGTAGTTGGGATTCATTAAGAACCGTCAATTTTTCAACTAAGATTTCAATTTCTCCTGTTGGAATATTAGGATTTTTGCTTACTCTTTCGATTACTTTTCCTGTAACCTGAATGACGAACTCACGGCCCAGTTTTTTTGCATTTTCCATCAGTTCTATTGTAGAACGCTCTTGGTCAAAAACCAACTGTGTAATTCCGTAACGATCTCGAAGATCTATCCAAATCATAAATCCTTTATCACGGATAGTTTGTACCCATCCTGAAAGTGTAACTTCTTCATTAAGATGTTGAAGAGATAATTCTCCGTTTGTGTGCGATCGAAACATAATTATTTGTTTAAAGTTCAAGGTTTAAGGCCAATATTTTGAGCCTTTATTTTCCGTTTGCAAAGATAAGATTTTTGAAGGTTTTAGAAACAAAAAAACTCCCTTTCGGAAGTTTTTGAATATTGAAATATAAAAATAAATGAGTTTGATGTTGGATTTAGTATTTGAATTTTGTGTTTTTTATTGATAGTTATTAGCTTTTGATCCATTCCACGGCTTTGTCTAGAACTTCGTCTTTATTATTTTTAATTCCGTCTATGGTAGGTTTTACTTCTACATCCGGAACAATTCCAATTCTTTGGGTTTCTGTTCCGTCCGGATAATAAACTCCGATTCCGCTGATCATTGTTGAAATATTTCCGGGAAGCATGATCTTGGAAACATTTCCGTCAGCTCCTGCGGTTGTGGAACCAAAAACTTTCGCATTGGGCGCTGTTCTGAATGCCATTGTGTGGTATTCTGCACTACTTTGGGTAGTTTCATTGATCAAAATCGCTATTTTTCCTTTGTAAGCATCGTTTCCGCTTCCGGGAATCTTCAGACTGGGTGTAAAAGTGAAAAGTCCGGGTTGACTATTGTTTGTATTGCTGAATTTCACAAATTCTGTAGGATCCGGTTTTAATAATTTGCTCATTGTGAAAACAACAAAATCGGATGGATAGTTTCTGAAGTCGATAACGAGTCCCTTTGTGTTTTTAATTTTGTCAAAGACCTCAGAAAGCTTATCCGAATTCACACTTCCCATATAGACATACGCTACATCATGGTCATGCATTTTGAAGAACTCTTTGTCTTCATTCTTTATTTTTAAATCAGAGTAAGTGTAGGTTTTTATTATTTTTTCTTCTGTTTTGCCGTTTCTGATAATTTTAATAGCAATTGTTTCGGCATTGCTTCTCAATAATTTTTTTGAAATATCCCTTAGCTGTGTTGGGTAATTGGATGCAGGTAAATATATCAAAGTATTTTTAACGATATTATCTACATTTTCACCATTGATTTCAGTAATTACATCACCTTTTTGTAATCCTGTTTCTTCGCCTAAGCTGTCATTATAAAAATCTTTGACAACAGCTTTATTTTCTGCAAAGGTTAATAAAACTGGGGCATATCTTTCTCCGAAATATTTCTTTAAGGCTTCGTTATTTCCCCATATTCCTGCATGTGTATCATGGATTCTTCCAATGATTTCCAATGAAACAAGAGTGTATTCTGTTTCATTTTTAGCATTGATGAACTTTGGGATAAATTCTGCTAAAATACCTTTCCAGTCTTCGTCAATAAGATTTTTATAAGGAAAATAATATTGAATAATATTCCAATATCTGTAGAGAGAAAGTAAACGAAAACCTTCATCGGGATAATTCATTTGGGTATAAGGATTTTCATTTTTAAAATCCGGATTTCCTACCTGAGCAAAAAAATCTACATAATAATTCACTGCTGGCCTTTTTGCATCCTTTAATTCTAAAAGCTGGTTAGTCAGTTCTTTTGAAAAACCTGAATTAGTGATCCAGTCGAGATCCGGTCTTAATTTTACATCTTTTGGTTCTTTATTTTTAGCCGTTTGATAAGTTCCCAGATTTTTGATCCAATTGGATAAGATTTGATCCCTCTGATCTGCAGTAGCATTAGCAATTTTGGGATAAATTCTGAATAATTCATAATCCCAATTGATATTTCCTCCCGCTACTTTTGGATGGTAATATTTCAGGTAACCCCAAATTAGACCGAGATTTCTAAGGTTGTCAAGATTGTTTTTATCCAAAGAGATGTTGCTGATTTTAGAACCATTATCGAATTCTTTATCCAGTTCTACTTTTGTCAGTTCCTTTTCAAAAATTTTAGCATTTTCAATATCTTTTCCGTCAATAGAAAGCTTTAGATTATCTATCCACATTTTTCCTTTTCCGGTAAGAAGTGCTCCGATTACGATTTTCTGGGTGTTTTTAGGCGACATTTCTAGGGTGATCTCGTATTTTTTCCAGGGAGTTGTTCCGGTTATCCCTGTTTTATGCATATTGTCAAAAGCAACTTCAGGATCAATCCTCATCCAGAGTCCTGCAAAGCCATCCGAAACATTTTCGGTCCTGATATAGCCGGAAAGCGTAATCTTTTTTCCGGCATAGTTTTCGGGAAGAGTGTAAATTAATGCTTTAAAGCCGGTCTTTTCAGCATCAATAAGAACAGAATTTTTTCCCTCCTGCTTTTCTTTGGTGTCTGTGAAAACCTTTGCAGAGCCATCTCCAACAATTTTCCAGATTTTCGGAAGATTGTTTTCTACACTTTCAAAATTCAGGTTTTCGATTTTATTTTGAGCAAAGGAAGTAATGCCCAAAAGCAATAATGGGATTGTTGTGAAAAACTTTTTCATGATTGATTAAATTTTTTCCAAATCTAGTGAGTTAGATTAGGGTGTTTGTGATTTGAAATGAGTTTTAAAATATTTTATAATAGAAATTGTGTTTTTAACAGATTATTTTAAATTAAATTCTTAATAAATATTAATCTTTTACGTACTCAAGGATATCGCCCGGCTGACAATCCAGCGCCTTACAAATAGCTTCCAGTGTAGAAAGTTTAACCGCTTTTGCTTTTCCGGTTTTTAAAATCGAAAGGTTTGCCTGTGTAATCCCTATTTTTTCTGCCAATTCCTGTGACTGCATTTTTCGTTTGGCGAGCATTACGTCTACATTAATGATAATAGGCATGGCTTAAATTGTTAAATCGTTTTCAGTCTGCAAAGCTAGTCCCTTTTTGAAAAATTCAACAATAAAGAGAATAATGATCCCAAAAAAAGCAAAAAAGAAGTAGGTCAATAAGGTATACACAGAATTCATTTTAAAATAGAAAAATTCGAAAATTCCGGCTGCTCCGATGATAAGGTTCAGAAAGCAAAATCGTTTGAGCCACTTTATTGCATTTTGATTGAAAATCTGATCCGCACTCATTTCTTTAAAGCATCTATAAGAGAAAAAGAAAAATAAGCTCAGGAAAATCATGCCCAGGATATTATGAATGATCTGATTGGGAGCATAGACTCCGGTTACCATCTGAATGTCAGAAAAAGGGTAATTGATTTTGAACTTTAACAGGTTCTCCATCGGAATTGTCCACTTGTTTTTTGACCATCCGACATCGTTTGCCAACACAAAAGTATCTGATAATATTGCGCTTCCGGTTTTGTATTTATAAAACAAAATACCATGACCGATAATTTCGTACACAAGGTTAAAAGCAATAATGATGAACAAAACAAAAAGCAGGTAGCTGATGTATTGTGATAAGGAGTTTTTGCCGATAATTTTCATAGTGTTGAGCATTTAAATTGTTAAATCACTTTCATTTTGCAAGTCAACGGCTCTTTTATAAACCTGTGCGATGATATAAACTACACCTGAAACTAAAAAGAACTGTAAGCTTTTACTGTTTAAATCCGCTGATATATTGAGGTTTCCATGAATCAGTTCATTGCCTATATTGACGAAGAAAGATAGGCTGCCAATTAACAAAGCCAGTTTGGCAATCTTGGAGATTAAAAAGTATATTCCGGTAGAAAAAGTACTATTGAGACTGATCTTTTTAAGGATTTTAATGACCGTTAAAAAAAAGACAAGCTGCAAAAGACCTTCAAGGATGGAATACCCTAAAATAAAAATTGATTTTAATTTTCCCAGCGACTGTATATCTTTTATTTTTCCGCTGAAAAGGGTAATGCTAATCTTTATTTCTTTTAAACTGCCCATATCAATTCCGAAAATGGTAAAAAAGAAAATAAGGACTAATATAGATATTGCAATACCTAAAATAAATGTGAATATCCAAAAGAAAATTTTTAGAATTTCAAGTATGAAATCTGAATTTAGCTTCATGTGTCAACTGTTTTATTATTGCAAATATATAAATATTTATTGTAAAACAATAAGTATTTATTGAATTTATTTCCTGGGGATAAAAATATAATTGATTGGACTGTTGGAAATCTTTTCATATGCGAAGTTGTAATCATCTGTGAATGTATATTTTTGTTGGAAACTTAAATGATAAAATTGTGAAGAAATATTTTGCTTTTATTAGAAAAGCGTTAAGTGGCGAAGAAATCGATTATACCAAAGCAACCATAAGAAGTGCGGTTCTTCTTTTAGCAATTCCAATGATGCTGGAAATGGCCATGGAATCTGTATTTGCGCTGGTTGATTTGTATTTTGTAGGCCATTTGAAAGAAAGCGGTTATGCAATCCAGACAGTTGGTTTAACAGAATCTGTACTCTCTGTAATGTATTCTATTGCCATCGGGATGAGTATGGCGGCAACGGCAATGGTTGCCAGAAGAATCGGAGAAAAAAATCCTGAACAGGCCTCCAGAAGTGCGGCACAGGTTTTATTGGTTTCGTTCGCTGTAACTTTTATTTTGAGTTTATTCGGAGTAATTTATGCTGAAGAAATCTTAATGCTGATGGGGGCAAAACCTGAAGCGGCCTCTTATGGAAAAGAATTCACAAGAATAATGATGGGAAGTAGTGTGATTATTATGCTCCTGTTTTTAATTAATGGAATTTTCAGAGGCGCAGGAAATGCTGCGATTGCGATGAAATCTCTTTGGATCGCCAATATTGCCAATATTATTTTGTGCCCGGTTCTTATTAAAGGTTTCGGCCCGGTTCCTGCGATGGGATTAACAGGCGCGGCTTTGGCCACAACGATCGGAAGAAGCATAGGGGTGATATATCAGTTGTATCATCTGTTGATTGCAGATACTCAGATCCGTATCCTGATTAATTATTTTAAACCGGATTTTGAAATTATAAAATCTGTCATAAAAATTGCAACCCCGGGAATCTTCCAATTTGTAATTGCTTCCTGTAGCTGGATTTTTTTAGCGCAATTGGTGGCAACTACAGGTCATGAAGATGCTTCTGCGGGTTACCAGACGGCTTTACGGCTCATGATGTTCTTTATGCTTCCGGCTTGGGGGCTGAGTAATGCGGCATCAACCTTAGTGGGGCAAAATATGGGAGCCAACGAAATGGTAAGGGCTGAACAATCCGTGATGAAAACGGTAAAATACAACGTAATTTTTATGTTGACGGTAAGTTTGATATTCTTTCTTTTGAGTGACTTTTTAGTAGGATTTTTTACACAGGAAATAGAAATTAAAAACTATGCTAAAAATGCTTTACATATTATGAGTATCGGATTTATCTTCTACGGAATCGGGATGGTGATGATCAATGCTTTTAACGGAGCGGGAGATACATGGACGCCGACTTGGGTGAATCTTTTTGGGTTCTGGCTATTCCAGATTCCTTTGGCTTATTTTCTTGCAAAATATTCAGGAATGGGACCGAAGGGTGTCTTTATTTCCATCCCCGCTGCTGAAACTTTAATCACAGTTGTTGCGTTTGTTTTGTTTAAAAGAGGAAAGTGGAAGACTGTGAAAGTATAGTTTTATAATAATTTTAACAGCTTATATCTTTGATTTTAAACACATATTTTCTAAATTCGTCATCAATCAACCAAAATTATTACTTATGGGAAAAGGAGACAAAAAATCAAGAAGAGGTAAAATTAATAATGGAAGCTACGGAAAAAGAAGACCAAGAAGAAATTCAAAAGCAACTGTAGTTTCTGGAGACCAATCTAAAAAGTAACAGAAATAAAAAGACCGGGAAATTAATTAGCCCGGTCTTTTTTACTTTATAATTAAAAAATTATTTTCCTCCTAAAAAGCTTCCCAGGATATCCCCTAATCCGCCTCCTTGCTGTTTTTGCTGATTGTTGCCTCCTCCAAGAACACTTCCTAAGATGTCATTCAAAGGATTTCCGGAGGATTGAGATTGCCCACCACCCAAAACACTTCCTAAAATATCATTCAGAGGACTGGATTGTTGCGTTTGGGCCTGGTTGGATGCGTTTCCGAGAATTCCTCCCAAAAGATCACCTAAACCTCCTGCTCCTACATTGTTTTGTTGCTTTTCTTTTCCGATATATCCCATAATTACAGGAGCTAACATTGCCAAAACAGGTCCGATTTTATCAATAGAAATACCGGTATTCTGAGAAAGCTGGTTTTCTACATTTTGCTTATCTCCACCAAAAATGTGATTTAGAATAGAGCCTCCTTCAGATTCTCTGGCTTCCAATTGAGAAGAATCATTAAGGATACTTCCGTCATGGTCTTTATCTAATGCATTGTTTAGTGCTTCAGCTTCTTTAGCATCCTGAGATTTATTTCTCAGGTAAGAAATAACCAATGGAGCGGCTACCGCTAATAGGGCAATAATTTGATTTCTGCTGATTCCGAATTTGTTTTCAGCCTTTTCAGCAACCTGATTGCTGGTGTTTCCCGTAAGTAAATCAAGTAAACTCATTTCGTATGTGATTTTTTAAATGTTGAAATCAAATTTATTAAAAATTCTGAATGAAGAGTTTTTTTATCCTGTAATTATTTAGGTTTTATTTTATGTTAAGCTAGTTCTTTAAAATCGGAACATTAGAACATGCTTCTCCAAACATAAGTGATTTTACAAGAGGTTGTAACTGCTCTACAAGTTCAATATAAGCATTCTCCGGAATTTCTTTGTCTGAGCAGCCTTTAACCAGGACTCTTTTGCCTCTCATTTTATCAAAATCATAGCTTTGGATGGCGTTGTGCATCAAAATAACTTCCAGATCTTCTTTATCACCGAATACGACTTTTTTAGTGACATCGGTAATTTTTGCTGTGATTAAAAAATAAGCCCAAAGAGGAACAATGGCATCGGCAGAATTGTATATATAGACATAAGCATCTCGGTACTCTTCGGGATTAATGGCAGCTACTTTTTCACGGAAATCTTTCTCTTTTAAAATCATTTCCATGTAAAGAAAATCTTTCAAATCGATACCTTTTCTCACTCCTTTCGGAACAAGTGTGGTGAGGTCAAAATTGATTAAACCGCTTTCTGCAACTTTATTTCGTATTTCAAATTCTTCTGACATTTTTATCATTATCTTTGAAACAAATTTACAAATTAAGATAGTACTACGTCTTATTTGTTTTCTATCCTGATCATAGAAACCTCCCATAACTTATTCCGGTATAGAGAAAGTTTAGTTGAAAGGTTGGTAGTGATTGTAAAACATAAAAGATTTCAGAAGTAATGAAATATTATATTATCGCAGGCGAAGCTTCCGGAGATCTACACGGAAGTAATTTAATGAAAGCTTTAAAACAAAAAGATCCTAATGCAGAATTCAGATTTTGGGGAGGAGATCTTATGGAGAAGCAGGGCGGAACATTGGTAAAACATTACCGTGATTTGGCTTTTATGGGGTTTTTGGAAGTTGCGATGAATTTAAGAACCATTTTGAACAATATTAAATTTTGCAAAGAAGATATTAAAAACAATAAGCCTGATGTTTTAATTTTAGTGGATTATCCGGGGTTTAACTTAAGAATCGCAAAGTTTGCAAAAGAACTGGGGATAAAAGTAGTGTATTATATTTCTCCTCAGCTTTGGGCATGGAAAGAAGGAAGAGTAGAGATCATCAAAAAATATGTAGATGAGATGATGGTAATTCTACCTTTTGAAGAAGATTTTTATAAAAAACATAAGGTCCATTCCCATTTTGTGGGGCACCCTTTACTAGATGCAATTTCCACGCTGCAAGAAATCAGTATTGAAGGATTTAAAAAAGAAAACGGATTAAACGAAAAGGAAATCATTGCCCTTCTACCGGGTTCAAGAAAGCAGGAAGTTGAAAAAATGCTTGAAATGATGCTTTCCGTAAGACCGTATTTTAAAGAATATCAGTTTGTCATTGCAGGTGCGCCAAGTCTTCCGAAAGAATTTTATGAAAAATATGTGGATGAAAATGTACATTTTGTCTCGAACAGGACGTATGATTTGTTAAGATGTTCAAAAGCAGCTTTGGTAACTTCGGGAACGGCAACTTTAGAAACAGCTTTGTTAAATGTGCCTGAAGTGGTTTGTTACCGCGGAAGTAAAGTTTCTTATGCCATTGCAAAAAGGTTGGTGAAAAATATTAAATATATTTCTTTGGTCAATCTCATCATGGATCGTGAAGTTGTGAAAGAGCTAATTCAGAATGATTTAAATACTAAAAATCTGGTTGAAGAGCTCAAAAAAATACTAGAAGGCGGGATGAGAGCTGAGGTTCTTAGGGATTATGAATTACTGCGGGAAAAATTGGGTGGAGAAGGAGCAAGTGAAAATGCGGCAGAAGTAATTTTAAAACTTCAATAGTTGTTTTTTGGCTGATTGTTTTTGGAAATCAGCGGTTTGCTTCTTTTTTTTCGTAAAATTTATTAAATTGCTTGTCCAAACACAAATGATTTTGAACAGGCAGCCTCTTTTGATTCTTGTCATTGCTTTTATTCTTGGGATATTTCTGCAAGATATTTTTCCTGTAACTGAAAATGTAATTACAGGAATTATTGTTGTGAGTCTTGTTTTTTTACTTGCCATTTTTTACCGTTCGTATTTTGTTTCTAAAGTAAAGCCTATTTTTCTGATGGCTTCGTTTTTCGGAATTGGAATCTGTTTCCACTATTTCCGGCAGGTTAATGAGAGTACAGAAGCTCCTCAAAAAGAAGATTTTATTGTTTTTAAAATCTCTAAAAAACTGAATTCTACGGAAAAGTATAAGAAATATGAAGCTTTGGTGCAGTCCGGAAAAAACGATGAAAATGCTCTGGTCTATCTTCCGAAAGAATCTGAAGAACTGAATTTTGAAAACTATTATAAGTCGAAAGCTTTCCGGTATGATGTAAAAAAGCCTCAATATGATTTTCAGTTTAATTATGCAAAATACCTTCAGCGAAAAAATATCCGGTCGCAATTTTATCTTCAGGGAGAAATATTATCAAAACACAGATATGATCTTTCTCTAACCGAAAAAATTCAGCAGAAAAGGTTAGATGTCTTACAAAAGATTAATCAATCAAGCCTTTCTTCTAAAAGTCAGGAGTTTTTAAAAGGAATTATTTTAGCGGACCGAACTGAAATTGATGCTGAAACGCTACAGGATTTTAATAAATCGGGATTGGTGCACTTTTTAGCAATCTCCGGAACACATATTGTGGTGATTTTCGGACTATTTTATATAATGTTGATAAAAGTTTTACCTCTTCAGTTCAGAAAATATGCAGTCATTTCCAGTTTGATTTTTATCTGGCTGTTTGCAGCATTTATCGGGTTCGGAAATTCGGTGGTAAGATCGTGTATTATGCTGACTGCTTATTTTATATATGTTTTGCTCCAGCGGAAACCGGATTTGCTGCACTCCCTGGCTTTGTCTGCTTTTATCATTCTAATTAATGATTCCCAGCAGCTTTTCGATGTAGGTTTTCAACTGAGTTTTCTTGCTGTTTTAGGGATTTATTGGTTGAATCAGCCTATTTTAAATTACTTACCAAAAGCCGATAGTTATTTTAAGAAAATGATTTTTAATACGGTGTCAATTTCTCTTTCTGCGCAATTGGCAACATTGCCTTTAGTATTGTTTTATTTTCATCAGTTTTCATTGATTTCTATTTTAGCCAATTTTATTATTGTACCTTTTTCTGAAGCTATTATTATATTTTCATTTGTAGAAACCGCTTTAATTGCGTTCGGGCTGAATCTTTCTTTTATTAACACAATTTATGATTTTACAGTTCAGATATTGCTAAAATTGGTTCATTGGTTTGCGGATATTGATTTCCTTTTTTCGGATAATATAGCGATGAACCTTATAGAAGTTGCATGCTTGTTTATGTTTGTTTATTTGCTCAGATTTTCGATTCTGAAATTTAATGCTAAGAATGCTGTGAGATTGATAATGTGTACGCTGGTTTTTTTAATTCTTAGAACAGGTTTTACTATCTACGAAAACAATAAAGATGAGGTGCTTGTATATGATTTTTATAAGCATAAAGCGTTTTCTGTGAAAAAAGGAAATGAGGCGCATTTTTGGATCGATAAAAAATCAGATAAACAGAAGTTTAAACAATTTATTATCAATCCGTATTGTGCTTCACGAAGGGTGAATGTTACTGCTGTAAAAACCATTCCTGATAATGCTCAAAAGATCATTTATGGCAACAAGATTTATGTCATAAGATAATTGTTAACTATTTTATTTTCTCTTTAATTAATAACGTCTGAAATCTTATTTAGAAAGATTACAAACTGATAAATTGTGAGATTTCTCACTTTTTGATATTGTTAACATTTCATAATTTTGTGGAAATTCAAATTTAAACTTATATGGCAGGTTTAACGAGTTCTACGATAGGTAGAAAATATGCTATGGCATTATCAGCTCTATTTTTGCTGATTTTTCTTATACTGCATTTGACGACCAATTTGTTATCAGTTCTTAACAGGGATGCATTCAATACGGCATCCGATTTTATGGGCTATAATCCTTTTGTGCAGTTCTTAATGCAGCCTG
Source organism: Chryseobacterium sp. Y16C (assembly GCF_022488405.1). Classification (NCBI taxonomy): domain Bacteria; kingdom Pseudomonadati; phylum Bacteroidota; class Flavobacteriia; order Flavobacteriales; family Weeksellaceae; genus Chryseobacterium; species Chryseobacterium sp. Y16C. Next base: position 2,442,568 of record NZ_CP092711.1, on the reverse strand, counting down.
TTCTTGGTTTCGCAGTTATTTTCCATTTTATCATGGGATTTGTTCTTGAAATTAAGAATAATAAGGCGCGTCCTGTAAAGTACGCTTCAAACAATCCTTCTGTGAACTCTTCATGGATGTCTAGAAATATGATTATTTCCGGAGCAGTTGTTTTGGCTTTCTTGGCGCTTCACTTATACGATTTCTGGATACACGAAATGAATTACAAGTATCTGGAAGGAATTGCTCCTGATGCAGAACGTTTCTGGCCAGAGCTTCACGAGAAGTTTGCTGATCTTTGGAGAGTAGCAATTTATGTAATTGCTTTTGTATTGTTGGGTCTGCATTTGGCTCACGGTTTTCAGTCTTCATTCCAGTCGATCGGGGCTAGACATCCAAAATATACTCCGGTAATTAAAGCTTTCGGGAAATGGTATTCAATCCTTATTCCTGCAGGATTTATTTTTATCGCAATTTTTCACTTTGTAACTCAATAATATCAATATACCAATATGAGTAAATTAGATTCAAAAATTCCAGCAGGTCCTCTTAAGGATAAATGGAAAAATCATAAAGACCATATGAACCTTGTTGCACCAAACAACAGAGATAAGATTGATATTATTGTTGTGGGTACAGGTTTGGCAGGCGGTTCTGCTGCAGCTACTTTGGCTGAGCAGGGATATAACGTAAAAGCATTCTGCTATCAGGATTCTCCAAGAAGAGCACACTCTATTGCAGCTCAGGGGGGAATTAACGCTGCTAAAAATTATCAGGGAGACGGTGACTCTACTTACAGATTGTTTTATGACACGATTAAAGGTGGTGACTATAGAGCAAGAGAGGCAAACGTTTACAGATTAGCTGAAGTTTCTGCAAATATTATTGACCAATGCGTTGCTCAGGGAGTTCCTTTCGGACGTGAGTACGGAGGTCAGCTAGATAACCGTTCGTTTGGTGGAGTTCAGGTAAAAAGAACTTTCTACGCAAAAGGACAGACAGGTCAACAGTTATTATTAGGTGCTTATTCTGCAATGAGCCGTCAGATCGGTAAAGGTAGAATTAAAATGTATAACCGTCATGAGATGATGGATCTTGTAATTGTTGATGGAAAAGCAAGAGGAATTATCGCAAGAAACCTTGTAACAGGGGAAATTGAAAGACATTCTGCTCACGCTGTTGTTATTGCTTCAGGAGGTTATGGAAACGTATATTTCCTTTCTACCAATGCAATGGGTTCAAACGTTTCTGCAGCTTGGAAAATTCACAAAAAGGGAGCTTACTTCGCAAACCCTTGCTATGTACAGATTCACCCGACTTGTATTCCGGTTCACGGAACTCAGCAGTCTAAACTTACTTTGATGTCTGAATCATTAAGAAATTCAGGTAGAATCTGGGTTCCTAAGAAAATCGAAGATTCAGTAGCCATCAGAGAAGGGAAATTAAGACCAGAAAATATTAAAGAAGAAGATAGAGATTATTATTTGGAGAGAAGATATCCGGCTTTCGGAAACTTGGTGCCTAGAGACGTTGCCTCAAGAGCTGCTAAGGAAAGATGTGATGCTGGATACGGAATCGAAAATAATGATACAAAAGAAGGTGTTTACCTTGATTTCTCTACAGAGATCATGAAAAAAGGTAGAGAAGCCGCTATCGAAAAACATATCCACAATCCAACCGATCAGCAGATTTATGATTTAGGAAAAGCTTGGGTAGAAGAGAAGTATGGTAACTTATTCGTAATGTATGAAAAAATTACGGCAGATGATCCTTACAAAACTCCGATGAAGATTTATCCTGCAGTTCACTACACAATGGGTGGTGTTTGGGTTGATTACAACTTACAATCTACAATTCCTGGATGTTTTGTAATTGGTGAGGCAAACTTCTCAGATCACGGGGCAAACAGACTGGGAGCTTCTGCATTGATGCAAGGTCTTGCTGACGGATATTTTGTACTTCCTTATACAATTGCTGATTACCTTTCTGCAGATATCAGAACGGGAGCTATTCCTACCAATTCAGCAGCATTTGATGAGGCTGAAAAAGGAATTAAAGATAAAGTTGATTTCTTCTTAAATAATAAAGGAACACATTCAGTAGACCACTTCCACAAGCAATTAGGAAACATTATGTGGAACAAGGTGGGGATGGGTAGAACTCCTGAAGGATTGGCAGAAGCAATCAAAGAAATTGAAGAAGTAAGAAACGACTTCTGGAAAAACGTAAAAGTTCCTGGAGATAATGATGGAATGAACACTGAGCTTGAAAAAGCATTCAGAGTTGCAGATTTCCTAGAACTTGGACAATTAATGGCTATCGATGCATTGCACAGAAATGAGTCTTGTGGAGGACATTTCCGTGAAGACCACTCAACTCCGGACGGAGAAGCGGAAAGAGATGACGTTAATTACAAATACGTCGGAGCTTGGGAATATCAGGGAAGCGATATCAACAAAGAGGTATTGCACAAAGAAGAACTGATATATGACAACATCGAGGTTAAAACTAGAAGTTACAAATAATCTCCAACCTATAAATATAACATTATGAGTGCAAAAAAAGGCTTACATCTTACGCTGAAAATTTGGAGACAAAAAAATAATAAAACTAAAGGTCAGTTTGAGACCTACAAAATATCGGATGTTTCTACAGATTCTTCATTCTTGGAAATGTTGGACATCCTGAACGAAAATCTTATTAACGAAGGAAAAGAGCCTGTAGCTTTCGATCACGACTGTCGTGAAGGAATTTGCGGAATGTGTTCTCTTTACATCAACGGTAGAGCGCACGGTCCGGATACAGGAATCACTACTTGTCAGCTTCACATGAGAATGTTCAAAGACGGTGAAACCATTGTTATTGAACCTTGGAGAAGTGCGGCTTTCCCGGTTATTAAAGATTTAATGGTGGACAGAAGTGCATTCGACAGAGTAATGGCTGCAGGTGGTTTTATTTCGGTGAACACTTCAGGAAATACTTTGGATGCAAATGCAATTCCGGTTCCTAAAGAAGATGCGGACAAAGCAATGGATGCTGCAGCTTGTATCGGATGTGGAGCTTGTGTAGCTACCTGTAAAAATGGTTCTGCAATGCTATTCGTGGGAGCTAAAGTTTCTCAGTATGCTCTTTTACCGCAAGGTAGAATAGAGGCGAAAAGAAGAGTTCTGAACATGGTAAAAGCTATGGACGAAGAAGGATTCGGAAACTGTTCAAATACCGGTGCTTGTGAAGTGGAATGTCCGAAAGGAATTTCTCTTGAAAACATTGCCAGAATGAATAGAGAATATATGGCAGCTCTTGTTGACAGAGGATAAAATTTTATCACATATAAAGAAAAATCGTCACCTTTACAGGATGGCGATTTTTTTATACAATAATTCTTTCAAACATATTTAAACATGAATGTGAATATTTCACCAATAAACAAAACGGTCTTTCGAAAACTTTTTTTATTCGCTTTCTTATTTTGTTCCGGGCTTTGTTTTACACAAAATTTCCAGTTAAAGAAAGATTCAGAACTTGTGAAAAATTACCAGATTGAAATATACGGTCAGGAAAACCAGTTGTTTATATCTGAAAACGGCATTGTTGATATTCCTTTGGAAATCATCAATAAAGCGGAAACCTTTGTGATTATTGATTTAGATAAGAAGATAGACTATCATCTTTATAAAGAAGAGCTGAAAATTACAGACTCTGTTTTATATTTTTCTCAGGGTAAAATTATTGAAACTGTTATTGTTAATAGTAAAAAAGAAGAAGTATTAATAGGTATAGAAGATAAAGGATGGGCTTCACGACTATACATTCGACCGGGTACATCAAGAATGGTTGAGATTCCTGAAAACAAATTATATGTAGGTAAAAAAATAAAGAAAATCAGATACTATTTCAGTGGCGGAAAGCATCCGGTAACCGGAGAAAGGGTTGATAAAAGTGATACAAAAATCATTGCTTTTATGTACACTTGTGAATCGGCGGATTGTAAAAACCCACAATATCTTCTTCCGAAGACGGAGGTGAATTTTACGGGTAGTGGTAAATACTTAGAAATAGATGTTAACCATAGAAATATCATCATTGACGAAACTTTTAAAAATATATATGTAGGATTTGTTTCACTGGGCAGTTTTGTCATTAAAATGAAGAAAGCTAATAAAATAGGTGAAAATAAATGTTATTATGTAGAAGAGGAACGTCAATGGTTTAAACAAGCTACTTACCATTGTCCGGTAATTTTTCTGTCCATAGAATAAGTGTTGCCCTATTCTTTTCCCGAAGAACTGAAATATTAGTTAAATCTTTCATAAAATACCTTAAATAATTGTCTTCAGTTGATTGGAAAAACCTATTTTTGCTACATTATTAAAATCAAAAATGAAAAAATATCTTTTATTGTTTATCATCGCTGTTTTTGCGGTGTCTTGCTCTAAAAAAGTTGAAGTAAAAGGAAAAATTACAGGAGCTTCTCCGTTAGAGAGGATCGAATTTATTGAAGCTTCAGGGGTAGCTACGTTGCCTTTGGCTAATATTGGTGTAAAAAATGACGGAACATTTTCTGGTAGCTTTGAAGCTCCTAAAAATGGAATGTATTTAATCAATTATGCGGGTAAGCAAAATTTAGTATATCTTAAAGGAGGTCAGACTCTTGAAATCTCCGGAAATGGAATGACATTTCCTTCAGAATATGTAATTACCGGTGATGCTAAAAAGAATAACGACTTCTTTATGGCAACTCAAAAATATCTTGGAGAATATGGGCAGAAGGTAAACACTACAATGTCTGAACTGATGACGAAAGATGATAAAGCTTTCGTAGCGGGAGTTCAGAAAATTGAAAAAAACATTAGTGATAATATTGATCAGAATGTTAAAAAATTCAATCCGGATAATGAAATTGTAGAGTGGAAAAAGAATGATCTTTCTGCAACGATACTTTCTATTCTTATGCAGTATGAAATGAGACAGAAGCAGTTCTCAGGAAATCCTTCATTCAAGCCTTCAAAAGTGTTTACAGATTATGAAAACAAGCTTCAGGAGAATAAGGATGTAATGGTAAAAGAAAATCCATTCTACAGACAATATTTATTGACTAAAATTAGCCCTGATTTTCAAAAATATGCTGAAGCTAACAGTAAAGGTAAAACTGACATTACAACTTCTGAACTTTTCTCTCAGTATTTAAAAACGGATAAAAATCTTTCAGATACAGCTAAAGATTATTTATTGGCCTTCGTGATGGCACAATCTGATATTCACCCGGGTACTCCTGCTAAAACTTCAGATAAAATCAAAAAAATCATCGATACTGAAATTAAAGATGCTACCATTAAAGCAGACCTAGCCAAAATTCAGACAGCTGTAATCGGATTAAAAGTAGGAGAAGTTGCTCCTGAAGCATCATTGATCAAACAGGATGGTAAATCATATAAATTGTCAGAAAATAAAGGGAAACCTTATATGTTATGCTTCTATGCATCTTGGAATCCTTATATCGCAGAATCTACAGTACCGGTTTTGAAAGAGGTTGTTAATTTCTACAAATCAAAAATGAATTTTGTTTTTGTAAATGTTGATGACACTAAAGATCAGTTTATTAAAACAAGCAACGCCATGTTCAAAGGAATTCCTGGAACAAATGTGTATGCGGAAGGAGGTTTAAATTCAGATATTGCAAAAAAATACGGGATCTATGGCTTCAAACTTCCAAATTTTGTAATCGTTGATAAAGACGGGAAAATTGCGAGCAGATCTTTCGTAAATCTTGGTGAACAGGAATTGGTAACAATTTTAGATAAGCAAACAGGTTTGTCTGCTCCTAAAGTAGATCCTAATGTTCAGTTACAGCAAGGCGCAGGAATGGATCCGGCAGTAGTAGAGGCTCAGCAGGCTGCTGCACAAAAGCAGGTGCCTCAACCGGCTCAGGCAAAATAAGAAACATTTAATAATATATGAAAACCTTATCTTCGGATAAGGTTTTTTTTATTGTATTTTTGCAAACTGAGACTATACAGTTTCAATAGGAAAATAGAAAATTTTAGAATGAGCAGAAAGAATAAGAAAAATTTAGTTCTTGAAAATATAAAGTTGTTGACTGCGGGAGCAAAGGGGGTTGCTATTGGGAAAACGGAAGAAGGGAAAGCAGTGATGGTAACCGGAGCGATTCCAGGTGATATTGTGAATGTAAAGGTAAAAAAGGCGAAGTCAAAATATTACGAAGGCGAAGCTATAGAAGTTCTTGAAAAATCACCTTACAGAGTTGACCCTAAATGTATTCATTTTGGGGTTTGCGGAGGTTGCAAATGGCAGAATATGAGCTATGAAAAGCAGCTTGATTTCAAGCAGGAAGAAGTTTACAACAACATCAAAAGAATTGGCGGAATTGAAAACTTTGAAACCGTTCCGATTCTGGGTTCGGAAGAACAATATTTTTACAGAAATAAAATGGAGTTTTCGTTCTCGAATGCTCGCTGGCTGACTCAATATGAAATAAGTTCTGAAGAAAACTTTGGCAATAAAGACGCTTTAGGCTTCCATATTCCGGGGATGTGGAGCAAGATTCTTGATCTTAAAGAATGTTTCCTCCAAGAAGATCCTTCCAATCAGATAAGACTTGCGGTAAAGAAATATGCAGTAGATAATGGTTTGGATTTCTTTGATGTCAGAAATCACGAAGGCTTTTTAAGAACCTTAATGATGAGACAGAACTCTAAAGGAGAGTGGATGGTTCTTTTCCAATTGTACAGAGAAGAAAAAGAGAACAGAGAAAAGCTTTTTGAGTTTTTATTAGAAAAATTCCCTCAGATTAAAACCATGGTATATGCGATTAATCCGAAGCCGAATGATTCCATTTATGATCTGGATATCAATGTTTATTTCGGTGAAGGGTATTTAATGGAAGAAATGGATGGATTAAAGTTCAAAATAGGGCCAAAATCATTCTTTCAAACCAATTATAAGCAAGCTCTAGAGTTATACAGAAAAACGCTTGAATTTGCCGACTTAAAAGGAGATGAAGTTGTTTATGACTTATACACAGGGACGGGCACAATTGCACAATATGTGGCAAGAAACGCAAAACAGGTGATCGGTATAGAATCTGTTCAGGAAGCTATTGATGCTGCAATTGAACATGCAGAGCTGAATGGTTTGACCAATACAACATTCTACTGTGGAGATATGAAGGATATTTTCAATGATGAATTCCTTGCCAATCATCCAAAAGCAGATGTTTTGATCACTGATCCACCAAGAGACGGGATGCATCAGAAAGTTGTGGAGCAGATTTTAAAACTTTCTCCGGAGAAAGTGGTGTATGTAAGCTGTAATTCTGCAACCCAGGCAAGAGATCTTGCTTTGATGAAAGAACATTATGATGTCATTAAGATTTTGCCTGTAGACATGTTTCCACAAACTCATCATGTGGAAAATATTGCATTACTTATCAAAAAATAATTACCTACATTTGAAATATTAATCATAAAATTTAAATGAAAAAAGTGAAAAACCTCAGTGCTGCCTTTATCTTAGTTACCTTGATGTTTGGCCAGTACGAATTGAAAGGTCAGGAAAAAGATTCTACAGCAGTAAAAATAGATACTGCCAAAGTGAAAAAGGATGATAAGAAAAAGTCTTCTATGAAGTCTTATAAAGAAATTATCACCGATAAAGCAATTTCCGACCAAGGGGTAATCACTGTTCATAAAATTGATGATAAGTATTATTTTGAAATTCCTGATACTATATTAAAAAAGGAATTTCTGTTGGTAACAAGGCTTACAAAAGCAGCGGCAGGAATGCGTTCTGGTAGTGCCGGTTATGCAGGAGATCAGATTGGGCAGCAGGTAGTAGCTTTTGAAAAAGGACCCAAAGATAAAATACTTTTAAGATCGATTTCTTTTGTTGATTATGCAAAAGATTCTACATCAGATATGTACAATTCTGTGATCAGAAATAATGTACAATCTATTATTAAATCTTTTGATGTAAAAACATACGGGAATAATAAAAAATCTTCCGTAATTGAAGTAACAGATCTTTTAAATTCGGATAATGAGATGGTTTCTTTCTCTGCGAATTCTAAAGACGATTTCAGAGTAGGGACATTTCAGAAGGATATGTCTTTTGTAAATTTTGTAAAATCCTATCCAACCAATCTTGAGATCAATACCACCAAAACTTTTGCTCGTACGTTAGGAAGACCAATACCAGGAATTCCTGCTGCCAATCTTCCAAAAGTGAGTGGAAACTATACTGTGGAAATCAATTCTTCGTTTGTTCTTTTGCCGGAAAATAAAATGCAGGCAAGGTACTTTGACCCAAGAGTAGGATATTTTGCCGTGGGATATACAGATTTTGATCTTGATCCCCAAGGTGTAAAAAGAGTTTCTCTGGTTAAAAGATGGAGGTTGGAGCCTAAACCTCAGGATTTGGAAAAATATAAAAAAGGAGAGCTTGTAGAGCCTGCAAAACCTATTGTATTCTATATTGATCCTGCAACCCCTAAAAAATGGGTTCCTTATCTGATTCAGGGAGTAAATGATTGGCAGAAAGCTTTTGAAAAAGCAGGTTTCAAAAATGCAATTTATGCTAAAGTTCCGGACCCGAAAGTTGATCCGGAATGGAGTCTTGAAGATGCAAGGTTTTCAGCAATTGTTTATAAACCTTCAGATGTGCCTAATGCTTCAGGACCTTCAATTTCAGACCCGAGAACAGGAGAAATTATGGAAAGTCATATCAACTGGTATCATAATGTAATGATGCTGTTGAGAAACTGGTATTTTGTTCAGGCTTCACCGAATGATGAAAGAGCCAGAAAAATTGAATTTGATGATAAACTAATGGGCGAGCTTATCCGTTTTGTTTCGTCTCATGAAGTGGGGCATACATTAGGATTAAGACATAATTTCGGATCGAGTTCTACCGTGCCTGTTGAAAAATTGAGAGATAAAAAATGGCTTGAAAAAAATGGTCATACCCCTTCAATTATGGATTATGCACGATTTAATTATGTAGCTCAGCCGGAAGATAATATCGGAGAATCCGGAATTATGCCGAGAATTGGGGATTATGATAATTGGGCTATTGAGTGGGGATATAGAAGATTCTATCAATATAATACTCCTGATCTGGAAAAGGAATATTTAAATAACTGGGTAATCAAAAATCTTAAAAACGAAAGGCTTTGGTTCGGAACAGAAACCAATCCTTTTGATCCGAGATCTCAAAGTGAGCAGGTAGGAGATAATGCAATGATTGCAAGTGCTTACGGAATTAAAAATTTAAAAAGAATTATTGATAATCTTGAAAAGTGGACCAAAACTCCGAATGAAGATTATGATAACCTTGGAATGATGTATGATCAGGTAACCACACAGTTCAGAAGATATGCAGGTCATGTTTCAAAATATATCGGTGGACAGATGGAAACTCCTAAAACCGCAGAACAGTCGGGAGTGGTATATGAAGTGGTTGCTAAAAAAGACCAGAAGGAAGCTATGAAGTTTTTAGAGGAAAATATTTTCACAACACCGCAATGGCTGCTGAAAAAAGAAATTTTTGAGAAAACAGGAAAAACTCCGGTAAAAACAGTTGAAGATATCCAGAATGGCGTTCTTGCAAGAATTTTGAGCCCAATGGTTTTAAATAATATGTATCAGATGGAAGCGATAGATCCGAATACCTATACAACGGTTGAATTATTTTCAGATCTTAATGCTTCAATCATTAAAAAAGAAAATCCGGATGTGTACGGAAGAAATCTTCAGAGAAATTATGTTGATAATTTAATTAAGATTATTGACGTGAAAAACTCTGACAGATCTGATGTTTCGGCTATTGCAAGAGGAAATTTAGTAATGATTAAAAAAGATCTTTCCGGAAGAGCAGATTCTAATACGGTAAATACATATCACTATGAAGACCTTGTTTTCAGAATTGAAAAAGCTTTAGATCCAAAGTAAAGTAGAAGTATGAAATATATTAGCATTATTATATTATTATGTAGTCTCGGAATGCTTACTTCCTGTGGAGGAGATGATGATATCTGCGAGAGCGGAGAAGGTACCCCGAGAATGAAAATCAAGTTTAAAAAAGCAGGAAAACAAACTACTTTAGATTCTATTAAAGTGTTTGTAAACTATGGTTCCAATATTGTAGATTTTGGCTGGCAAAAAAACGTAGACTCAGTTTTTGTTCCGTTGCGTGTAGATGATTCCCCTTACACGGATTTGTTTGTTAAAACTACCACTACTGCAGATTCATCTAAAGTTAGGGTAAGTTATACCACCAAAGCTATTTATGTTTCACCGGGATGCGGAATGAAAAAGAACTACGAAAATCTGAAGTCGGAACTATTATTACCAACAACTGTTTTAGGTGTGGAAACCGGGCAAAATTTTATTGAAAATGAGGAAAAAACTAATTTATATCTTAATTTTTAGTCTTTCATATTTTGTAGCTTTTGCTCAGGAAAAGAAAGAAGATCAGAAAAAAGAATGGCACTATAAGCCTAATTTTATGGTAGGTTTTGATCTGCTGAATACAGGTGCCTCTTTTTTTTCGGATAGAAAACTATATCAGGGTTTTATATCCTCAAGAATTAAAGAAAAAGTCCATGGAGTAATAGATGCAGGCTTTGAATCCAACGTTTATCAAAAAAATGGATACGATGCTAAAGTAAATGGTGTTTTTCTTCGGCTGGGAAGCTTTTATATGCTGGCAAGAGATCCTGAAAATGAATTTAATGGTTTTTATGGTGGAGGAAAATTAGCCGGAGCGTTTTACAAACAGGAATATATGGCTATTCCGGTACGTGGATATGGAGGTAGTAGTGCTTCAGTAGCATTTCCTTCCTCTACTCAATCTTCCTACTGGATTGAAGGTTCTTTAGGAGGAAGGGTTCAGTTATTCGAATCTAATTTTTATATAGATGTAAATTTGCAACCTAAATACTTAGTATACACTACAAAACAGGATGATATACAGCCAATGATTGTCCCCGGTTTTGGAAGAAGCTCAGGAAAGTTTACAATGGGATTTGCCTGGAATATTGCGTATAAGTTTTAGGGGTTGTTATACCTTCACAATTTATTGATATTTATGAGCACGAGATTTATCTAGAAGAAAGGTATTGGAAAATAAAAAATGCTACTGGTATTCTCGTTGCGGCTGGAGAAGATTATGAATATTCACAGACAAAATCATTTAAGGTAGTCCAAGCTAGTTACCTTTTCAACAAGAGAAGTGAAAAAAGAAACATTTGCTGTTTATCCAAATCCTGCAACGGATGTCCTAAATATTACTAAAAGTCAAAAAAGGTTAAATATGAAATTCATAATGCAGCTTGATAATTGATAAAAATCGATGGTAGTAAAAATACCAGTTAAGAGTAAGTGGATTACTAAAAGGAACTTACATGATCTCTGAAAGTTTAAGTTTGTTAAAAAGTAAGGAAATCTTATTATTATATGGAGTCTCAAGCATATTGCTTGAGGCTTTTTAAATATAATTATTGTTAAATTAACATAATTATTTGTTTTTTTTACTGCGAATGCTTATAAAGCATTATATTTGAGGGCTAGAATAATTATTAAGATTTGTTTATATGAAAAAACTTATTACTGCTTTATTTTTAAGTACGATAGGAGGTTTTGCCTTTGGGCAATGGACTCCTATTGCTAAAAAAAGAGGGTCAATAGTTGATCCATCTGAAATAGAATATAAGCTTGATATCAACCAGATTAAAAATCAATTGAAAAAGGCTCAAGAAACCGGACCTAATGCTCAAGCTGTTGAAATTTCTTTACCTACCTTAAGAGGTAAAATTGAACGGTTTGCCGTTTATAGTTTTCCTGTTGTTGTAAAAGAGTTGGCCGATCAATATGATTTAGGTTCTTATGTAGGGGTAGGAATAGATGATCCTTCCAAATTTTTAAGATTTTCAGTGGCTCCAAATGATTTTCAGTCAATGATAATCAGTGGTGGAAATTATGAGTTTATTGAACCCTTATTATCAGATAAAACAACGTATAGAGTTCATCCAAAATCTAAACCAACCGGAGGAAAAAGTTTTGTATGTAGTACAGAGGAAGGAATTGCTGCTGCCCAGCAAATTGAAGAAATGTCGAAATTAGGTAGTTCATTTACTAATCAGCCGACAGACTTTTCAAAAATGTCAGATAAGAAATACAGAACCATGAGGTTGGCATTGTCTGTTACTGGTGAATATACGGCTTTTCACGGTGGGACGGTTGCAGGAGCATTAGCAGCGATGAATGCTACACTGACAAGAGTAAATGGAGTTTTTGAAAAAGATTTTGCATTACATCTGAATCTTCAAAATTACCCAGGTATTATATATTTAGATGGAACGACGGACCCATATTCTGATGCTACAAGTGGAGGTAGTCCTGATTGGAACTTGCAGCTTCAGCAAACTCTTACAGCCAATGTAGGTAATGGAAACTATGATATTGGTCACTTATTTGGAGCGACAGGAGGTGGTGGCAATGCTGGTTGTATAGGTTGTGTATGTATTAATCCAGCTACAAGTACATCATTACAAAAAGGTTCAGGATTTACATCGCCTGCAGATGGTATCTCTCAAGGTGATAATTTTGATATTGATTATGTTGCTCATGAGATGGGACATCAACTAGGTGCAAATCATACTTTCTCTCATGCTATTGAAGGCTATGGAGTGAATGTTGAACCTGGTTCTGGTTCTACGATTATGGGGTATGCTGGTATTACAGGAGCAACGACTGATGTTCAGGCTCACTCTGATGCTTATTTCCATATTGCAAGCATAAAGCAGGTTCAGGCTAATTTAATTGCTAAGACTTGTGATGTTGAAACTGCTTTTACAAATAATCCTCCAGTAATTGCTGCTCTTCCAACTTATACGATTCCTAAAGGAACAGCATTTGTACTTACAGCTTCAGTTACAGATCCAGAAAATGATCCAATGACTTATACTTGGGAAGAAGTTGATAGTGGATCTACATCTGCTCAAACAATTAATAAAACAAATTTAGGAACGACTACTTATGGTGCGTCATTTAGGTCGTTCACGCCTACAACAAGTCCTACAAGATATTTCCCAAAATTGTCTTCTGTATTAGCTGGAGTTTTAGATAATTCTTTAAATACATGGGAATCTACATCCCAAGTTGCAAGAAGTTCTAAATTTTCTATTACAGCTAGAGATAATAATGCTAATGCATTTCAGCAACAAACACAATATGCTGAACAAACCATTACGGTTGGAGCTGATGGTCCATTTAAGATTACTTCTTCAGGATTCTTATATACGAACGTAGCTAATACTTTAACATGGGATGTAGCTAATACATCTTCAGGTGCATATAATTCACCAAATGTTAAATTAGATTATTCAACAGATAATGGAGCAACTTGGACAGTCCTTGCGGCAACTACTGCAAACGATGGTTCGGAAGCAGTTAGTTTACCTACTTCGTTGAACGGTCAAATGATTGCCATTAGAGTTTCATCTATAGGTAATGTTTTCTATGCATTGAAAAAAGTAATGGTTACTACTCAAGCAACTTGTGGTAGCGTAGTTACGGGGGTGTATGTTAATAATATTACAGCATCAGGAGGAACAGTGAACTGGTCGCCGACAGTAGGAGCTACTTCATATGTTATTCAGTATAAAAAAACAACTGATACAACATGGCAACAGACTACTTCAACAACAAATACTGTAGCTATTTCAACTCTTGCAGCTAATACTGCTTATGAAGTTCAGGTAGCAGCTGTTTGTGGCACGCAAGGTCCATTCTCAACAAGTGTTATTTTTACAACACTTGCTACAGCATATTGTGATATTTATGCAAGTAATAATGGACAATATGAATATATTTCTAATGTAAGTTTGTCAAATAATGGTACTGTATTAATGACCAATACATCTGGTCCGTCTCATTATACAAATTATACTACTAATACTGCTCTTCAGGCAACTTTATTGCCTAATACTTCTTATACATTATCTATTAATGTAGCTAGTGCTGATTATGATACAGTACTTACCTTTATTGATTTTAATAACAATGGTGTCTTTGAAAGTTCGGAAAGAGTACAGAACTATCCAGTAAATCTTCCGACAGGACCAATCACAGGAACATTTACTGTACCAGCTACAGCAGTTACTAATCAACCATTAAGAATGAGAGTAATATTGTATTATGCTGGTGCCACTAATCCAAATACGGGGGCTTCTCAAATAGGACTTTCTTTAGGTTCAACATATGCTGGTTGTGGTACTTATTCATATGGAGAGGCAGAAGACTATAATGTTGTAGTACAAAGTAATTTAGGAACAAGAGACTTGGAGAATCCTAATAATGGTATTCAAATCTATCCAAACCCAGCAACAGATTTCTTAAATGTAACTAAAGTTTCTGATAAAGCAACTTATAAAATTTATAATGCTGCTGGACAATTAGTAAGCAACGGAAATATTAATGGTGGAAAAATTAATGTTTCTGCATTGATAAAAGGAGCTTACGTCATTTCTATTGAAGATAAAGGAAATGATTTGTTTAAATCTAAGTTTATTAAAAAATAAATAGTCAATCTTTTATAGTTTCCAAAGCCTCATGTTTACATGGGGCTTTTTATTTTTATACCATTACTTATTTAATGTTTATGATGTATAATGAATGATTGTCATTGGTTTTTTTAATGAATTTGATTAAAAAAATAAAGATTTAATAGGAGGATTATAAAAAATGATTAGATTTGCATAAATAATACCAAAACAAGTGAAATATTATGAAAATCAATCCCTCCCAATATTCTTGAAACTTAATTAGTCCTGAATTCGAATGAAAAACGTCTGATTCGGGGCTTTAATAGAGTTCTTTAGCCAATTTTTGCGAGATAATCAATGCTTTGAAATCTACCATAGACTTTTGGCAATTAAAATCATCTAACACTTATTTATCATACTATGAAAAAACTTTTACTCATGTGCCAATTACTTTTTGGCTCATTTTTGATGGCCCAGGTCGCCTACACCCAGAATTGGACGGCCTTGGGACTTAATAACTGGACCACAAGCGGGTCTGTTTTTTCCAATGAGACTGCTGCCAACCAGATATGCGGAACCAGTGGTGGAACCATTAGAGGCGAAAGGTATTATGGAAACACAGGTGAGTTTACTTCCCCCAATCTCACAGGAAATAATACCGGACAGGTCACCATGTCTTTTGATTACAAAGTAACCGATTATTATGCGGGAACTACTGCTACGCCAGCTGCTAACATAGGGACTATAAAAGTAGAATATGCTACAAACACTTCAGGGCCCTGGACTACAGCTTATACGATTAATTCTGCCAACCATATATCGGCTAATACATGTGCGACAAAAACGATTACTTTTGTACCTTCGGCAGGGAATTTATATGTTCGATTTAATGTTACTTCTGATCTTAATTCAGATGTTTATTATTATTTTGATAATGTATCAATTTCGCAATCTGCACCCCCAACTTGTGCCGCACCATCAGCAATAACATTAGGAACTGTTACTGCGGCTACCGCTGCTATATCATGGACAGCACCTACACCGGCTCCGGCAAACGGGTATGATGTTTATTATAATACTACAGGAATTCCTCCAACTTCAAGTACGGTGCTTAATGCAAGTAATTCCGTACCAAGTACTGCAACTTCGGCTACGATTTCAGGCTTGTCACCAATCACAACTTATTATGTATGGGTAAGAGCAAAATGCAGTGCTACTGATCAGAGTTATTGGATCCCTATGGCTTTACCATTCACAACACCATGTGTTTCAATTTCTACTTTTCCTTGGTCTGAAAATTTTGACTCAATGACAAGCATTGGAACAGCTGTGTTACCAAATTGTTGGGCAACTAATGGAGGCTCTAATTTATTTACGACTCAGGATGCTTCTGCTCAAGATTATAATGATCCAAAATCTACTCCTAATTATGTAACTGTTTATTATCCTACAACAGCATCTTATTTATGGACACCTAGCTTTCACTTAACGGCAAATCAGTCTTATGATTTCTCCTTCTATTGGGTAGGGGATGGATATTCTGGTTGGGAAGGAGATGTATTGGTGAATACTTTACAGTCTTCTACAGGAGCTACCAATTTGACTACTTTTGTTACGTCTTCCCAAACAACAAATGGGGGCTCAAATAGTACAAACTACACAAAAGTTAAAGTAACATTTGTACCAGCTACAACAGGGGAGTATAATTTCGGAATTAAAGCTTATGCTGCTACCTGGGATCCGTATTATTTAGGATTTGATGATTTTAATGTAATGCCTACTCCTACTTGTGTAGAGCCTACAGGAATGACCGTGAGTGGAATTTCTTCAAATACAGCTACCATAAGCTGGACAGCACCAAATCCTGTTCCTGCAAATGGGTATGAATATTATATTTCTACAACAAACACACCGCCTACTGCTGCAACGGGACCTGTAACCGGTACTTCATTTAGTTTGCCAAGTACTTTGGCTCCAAACACTACCTATTATTGGTGGGTAAGAGCAGTTTGCTCTACAACAGACTCCAGTATCTGGATTCAGGGACCTACATTTACGACAACACAAATTCCAGCTACACTACCTTATTCTCAGCCTTTTACCAGTAATGATTTTGGAATTATAAATGGATCTCAGACAAATAAATGGTATTATGGCTCGGCAGCAGGTAATCCGGCAAATTCAATATTTATCTCTAATGATAATGGGGCTACAAATGCTTATGATGCTTATTCTACGAGTGTGGTTCATGCTTATAGAGATTTTGCCATACCTGCAGGAACAACAGCCGCTTCACCTGCTATTCTTACTTTTGATTGGAGAGCTATGGGAGAAGGGACAACGCCATATTTATACGATTATATCAGTGTATGGATAGTTCCTTCATCATACATGCCAGCTGCAGGAAATGCAATTACTGCAGGAGCGAATAGAGTTTTACTAGGCCAGCTAAATCAACAGGGAACTTGGCAGAGCTTTGTGAATACTAATGTGGATTTATCAGGTTATGCAGGAGGTGTTATGCGTTTGGTATTCGAATGGAAAAATGATTCGTATGGTGGTAATTCGCCAGCAGGTGCAATAGATAATATAAATTTATTGATCCCTACTTGTAAGGTTCCGACAACTTTGAATGTAACAGGAATTGTTTCGAATGGAGCAACAATCGGCTGGACAGCGCCAACGCCTGCGCCTGTTGGTGGATATATATACTATGTTTCGGCTTCAAATACGCCTCCTGGTGCAAGTACGGTTGGAATACCTACCTCAGCGACTTCTGTGAATTTGACTCCTACTTTAGCTCCGAACACAACGTATTACTGGTGGGTAAAAGCAGTTTGCTCTACTACCGACTCCAGTATTTGGATTCCGGGACCAAGTTTTATGACGACACAAATTCCGGCGCAAATTCCTTATATCCAGGATTTTTCTGGAAGCAATGATTTCGGATTGTTAAATGGAGGACAACCTAATATATGGTTCCATGGTTCTGCAACCGGAAATACCGGAAAGTCCATCTATATTACAAATGATAATGGAGTTACGAACTCATATGCTGATAATTTAACAAGTATTGTACATGCCTACAGAGATATAGAAATTCCGGCAGGAACCAGCCTTGCTACTTTCTCTTTTGACTGGAAAGCAGATGGAGAGAGTTCTTATGATTATTTAAAAGTATGGCTGGTACCGGCTACCTTTTTACCTACACCGGGAACTCAGATTACGACTGCAACCGGAACACCTGGATCGCCGGGAAGAGTTCAGGTAGGACAGTATAATTTAAATGGAACGACTTGGCAGTCTTACTCCAATGCGAGTTTAAATTTGACAAACTATGCAGGTGGTATAATGCGTTTGGTATTCGAATGGACCAATGATAGCTCTGGAGGAACACCGCCACCGGCAGCTGTTGACAATATTGTATTGAGAGTTTGTAGTACAGCTACACCTGTCGTTACAGTAGTTCCAACTTCTATTACACATAATTCAGCGACAATTACCTGGCCGCAGGATATCGGAGGAGCTTCTTATAAAGTAAGATACAGACCGGTTGGTTCTACACAATGGCTGCCAACAGCAGGTCCTATTGATGTGCCAGCAGTAAATGCGCCTAACCAGCCACCTTTTCCTCTTACAGGATTATTACCTGCAACATTATATGAAGTAGAAGTAGCAGCAGTTTGTAATACCGTGAACGTAGGAACATATTCCCACAATGAATTTACTACATTATGTGATCCGACTCCGCCAAATGTAACATTTACTAATATTACAGCTACTACGGCAGTTGTGAACTGGTCACCATTGGCGGCAAGTGCTACCTATCAGCTGCAATGGAGAAAAGTTGGAGATCCTACGTGGATTGGCCCAATTAATTTACCAAACCCTCCGGCGAATAGCTTCTCACTTCCTTCAACAGGATATACTCTAACACCGTATACACAGTATGAAGTTCAGGTAAGAAATACATGTGTCAATTCAACAACACCTAACCCGTGGTCAAGTTTGGCAAGATTTACTACGGAGAGAACTTGTGATATTGCACCTCCGGGATTAACAATTCTTGAGCTAAAACCAACAAGTGCTAAAGTTCAGTGGGATCCTTATGTAGGTCCGGATGCGACGGGTAAATATATTTTAAAATACAGAAAAATAGGAATTCCGGGATGGACTACTGTTCAGGTGTCGAACAATATCTATACCCTTACCGATTTAACGGAACTGACTAAGTATGAAATGGAGGTAGCTAATGTTTGTAGCGGTACACCAGGTAATTATACCTTGCCATACTACTTTACGACTCCAACTGTAATCTATTGCCAGATGGGAGCGTTGAATTCTGTAGGAGACTATATTTCCAAAGTAACAGTAACTCCTAATGGAAAACCACAAATGGTTAATACTTCTGCAGGATCAACATACACTGATTATACGGCTGTAGTACCTGCTCAAATTGAATTGATTCAGGGATCAACCAATAACCAGTTAACAATTGATAAAGTGGTAAGCGCAGATGCAGGCGTTGTAGCATGGATCGATTTCGACAGAAACGGAGAATTTGACATCAATGAAAGAATTTTGGTATCTAATCCAAGTACTGCAGCAACAGCAACTACGACATTCAGTGTACCGTCCGATGCTTTTGTAAGCAATGCAGACTATATGTATGTAGTAATGAGAGTTGCGTTAATGAAGGGAGGAATTCCGGTAAACTGTAGCAACTTTGACAATGGAGAAGTGGAAGATTACACGGTGAGAATCTCTAAGAAACCGACTGCTAACTTACTGAATCAGAATGATATCTTAATCTATCCTAACCCTGTAAGTACAGTATTGAATGTTAAGAATATCAGTAAGAGAGCTAACTATAAGATTTATAGTGCAGCAGGCCAGTTGATTTCAAGTGGAATTATCTTAAACAACAAAGTAGATGTTCATACGTTAATCAACGGAATGTATGTGATCGATATTCAGGATGGCTCAACTTCGGTACAGAAGAAATTCATCAAGGAATAAGAATCATGACAACGGTTACTTTTTAAATAGAATCAGCTCTCAGAAATGAGAGCTGATTTTTTTTGTTGCTATTTATTGAGTTTTGATTAAAAAATAGAATGTGTTGAAGAAATAATTTGAATATTTCCTATTCGGTGTTGAATCGATAACTTATTGGTTAGGATCGTTCTTTTTTCAAATGATGATTTCGCTAAACACCTTTATTTACTGGGAAAATCAATGTTGGAAAATTCACACGTTTGTGTATTTTTCAGATATCTATAATCATAATTGAAAGATTTTGTTAGTATTTGATTGAAATAAGTAATTATTAATGATATTTTTAATTAAAATATGATTAGATTTGTGTAATTATTAAAAATGTTGTAATATGAAATAAACTTTATTCTCTCTTTAATGCAGTTGAGACTGCAATAAAATATATTCAGGACACTGAGTATATAATCGAAAAAAAAATAACTTGTCTTTCGACGATTATCATTCATTAAATTTTAAAAACTATGAGCGTATTTTTACATTGTAAAAACAAAAAATTCTTTAGGGAGTTGATTGTATTATTCTGTATGCTGTTCGGACTGTTTGCGAAAGGACAGACAGGATCAATAGGTACAGGTACTGCTACATCAAGCTACCTTCCTGTTTACTCTTGTTATGGATACAGTTATTCACAACAATTGTATACAGCTGCTGAGCTTACTACAGCTATCGGGACTACCAATACGGTAATTACCAAAGTAAGGTTTTACGTGTCAGCTACGGCAGCAACCCAATCCAACTATAACCAGTGGACGGTGTATATTGGAAATACAACAAAAACGACTTTTTCTTCTACAACCGACTGGGTGCCTTTATCCCAAATGTCACAGGTTTATTCTGGAACATTAGGAACGATGACAGCGGGAAATTGGGTAGAGCTTTCTCTTACCACACCATTTGTGTGGGATGGGACGAGCAACCTGGTAATTGCAGTTGATGAAAATGCACCTGGCTATTCATGTACGGCTACTTGGGGAGCGTATACATCGGGAACGAATACGGGAATATATCATTATAGTGATACTGTAAATGCAGATCCGGCTTCGCCGCCAACTGCAAATAGCAGAACGGCATCTATTCCAAGGTTACAGCTTGTGAGTGAAGCGCCTTCTGGATGTATGTTTCCAAATCAGTTAGCTACGGGAGTTATTACTTCAAATAGTGGACAGATTAACTGGACAGCTCCTACTCCTGTACCAGCCAACGGCTATGATGTATATTATAACACGACAGGAGTTGCTCCTACTTCTTCAACAGTACTCAATGCCACCAATTCTGTACAAAGTACTACTACATCTGCTACTATTTCAGGATTAACGGCCAACACGACTTATTATGTATGGGCAAGAGCTAAGTGTAGTTCTACACAGCAAAGTATTTGGGTAGGACCTGTTTCTTTCTATACAGGGTATTGTGTGCCGACAGGAGGAACGAGTTCCAGCTCTTATTATCTGAATAAAATCTTGACAACAGGAGGATGGACCAATTTGAATTATACGGCATCATCCTATACAGCTTATGTTAATAATTCAACAAATACAATTACAACTTCACCGGGAAGTATAATTAATGTTAGCTTAGCGGCGGCAGGATCTGGTACTTATTATTATTATACATGGGTAGACTGGAATAATGACATGGATTTTAATGATGCGGGAGAAACGATTCTGGCAACAACTTCTTATGCTGCTACAGGATCGACCAACATTAACGTTCCGGCAGCACAGCCTTATGGGAATTACAGAGTGAGATTTGCTGTATCATACAGTGGAGCAATTACGTCTTGTGGTACCGCATCATATGGTAATTATGTAGATTATACTATAGCGGTTGGAGCTCCTCCTACTTGTATGCCGCCATCAGCATTAACTCTTACTTCTGCTACGACGTCTTCTGCATCAATAAGCTGGACGGCTTCTACAACGAATCCTCTAGGTTATGAAATTTATTATAATACAACAGGTATTGCACCGGGAGCAGCAACTACTCCTCAGATTACAGGAGTAACAGGTACAACTGCTACAATTCCTGGTTTAACAATTAATACCACTTATTATATATGGGTACGAGCAAGATGTAGTTCTACAGATGCAAGCCCTTGGTCTGGACCAATTACTGTATTTACTAATTATTGTGCTCCAACAGGAGGAAGTAGTTCAACAACATACTATTTAAACAATATTACGACTACAGGAGGATGGACAAACCTTGGATATACGGCATCATCTTATACGGCTTATGTTAATTCTAATATGTCTTTCCTTAGTTCTCCGGGAAATAGTGTTGTGATGAACTTGGCGACTTCTGGTGGTTCTACATATTACTATTATGTTTGGATTGACTGGAATAATGACATGGACTTTAATGATCCGGGAGAAACTATCCTGGCAACAACTTCTTATGCGTCTACAGGAACTGCAACAATTAATATTCCTGCAGCACAAGCGTTAGGAAATTATAGGGTAAGAGCTTCTTCATCTTTTATTGGAGCAGTTACTCCTTGTGGACCTGCACCATACGGAAATTATGTAGACTTTACCTTGGCTGTAGTTGCGCCACCAACATGTTTACCACCAACAGGTTTAGCAGTAAGCGGTTTAACGGGTAATGGGGCAATTATAAGCTGGGCAACTCCAGCAACGCCACCGGCAAACGGATATGCATATTATGTTTCTACAACTCCAACGCAGCCGGCAACCCCTACAGGGACAACAACGGCAACATCAGTGAACCTTGCACCGACTTTAGCTCCGAACACAACCTATTACTGGTGGGTAAAAGCTATTTGCTCCCCTACAGATAACAGTTATGTAGCTCAGGGGCCAAACTTTATGACTACGCAGATTCCGGCTCAGCTTCCTTATATTCAGAGTTTTGAAGCTGCAAATGATTTAGGATTATTGAACGGAACACAAGCTAATAAATGGTTCTATGGCTCTGCAACCGGAAATACTGGAAAATCCATCTATATTTCTAATGATAATGGAGTAACAAATGCTTATACAATTTCTTCTGCGGCAAGTACGGTACAGGCTTATAGAGATATACAGATTCCGGCAGGAACCAGCCTTGCTACCTTCTCTTTTGACTGGAAAGCACAGGGTGAAAGTATTTATGATTACTTAAGAGTATGGTTGGTGCCATCCAACTTTATGCCTACACCGGGAACTCAGATTACAACTGGTGCTGGAAGAGTGCAGGTAGGACAGTATAATTTAAATGGAACGACTTGGCAGTCTTACTCCAATGCAAATTTAAATTTAACCAGCTTTGCAGGAAGTGTAATGCGTTTGGTATTCGAATGGAGAAATGATGGTACCGGAGGAGCTCAGCCACCGGCAGCTGTTGACAATATTGTATTGAGAGTTTGTAGTACAGCTACTCCTGTCGTTACAGTAACTCCGGCTTCTATTACACATAATTCAGCGACGATTACCTGGCCACAGGATATCGGAGGAGCTTCTTATAAAGTAAGATACAGACCGGTAGGTTCTACACAATGGTTACCAACAGCAGGTCCAATTGATATAGCTGCAGTAACGGGAACTACACAGACGTTTACGTTAAACCCGCCAACTTATCCATTAACTCCGGCAACGGATTATGAAGTAGAAGTAGCGGCTGTGTGTAATACCGTGAACGTAGGAACATATTCACATAATGTGTTTACCACAAGATGTGACCCAACTCCACCGAATGTAACGTTTACTAATATTACAGCTACTACAGCAGTTGTGAACTGGTCACCATTGGCAGCAAGTGCTACCTATCAGTTGCAATGGAGAAAAGTAGGAGATCCTACATGGATTGGACCAATTAATTTACCAAACCCTCCGGCGAATAGCTTCTCACTTCCTTCAACAGGATATACTCTAACACCGTATACCCAGTATGAAGTACAGGTAAGAAATATATGTGTAAATTCAACAACACCTAACCCATGGTCAAGCTTGGCAAGATTTACTACGGAGAGAACTTGTGAGATTCCGCCACCAGGATTAACAATTCTGGAATTGAAACCAACAAGTGCTAAGGTTCAGTGGGATCCTTATGTAGGTCCGGATGCAACAGGTAAATATATTTTAAGATACAGAAAAGTGGGAATCCCAGGATGGACTACTGTTCAGGTGTCGAATAATATATATACTCTTACCGGTTTAACGGAGCTGACTAAGTATGAAATGGAGGTAGCTAACGTTTGTAGTGGTACTCCTGGTAATTTTACTTTACCATACTATTTTACCACTCCAACAGTAATTTATTGCCAGATGGGAGCGTTGAATACCTCAGGAGAATATATCTCTAAAGTGACAGTGGTTCCTAATGGAAAACCGCAGATGGTCAATACTTCTGTAGGATCGAAGTATACTGATTATACGGCTGTAGTACCTGCGCAAATTGAATTGATTCAGGGATCAACCAATAACCAGTTAACAATTGATAAAGTAGTAAGTGGGGACGCAGGTGTTGTGGCATGGATTGATTTCGACAGAAACGGAGAATTTGACATCAATGAAAGAATCTTGGTATCTAATCCAAGTACTGCAGCAACAGCAACGACGACATTCAGTGTACCATCCGATGCTTTTGTAAGCAATGTAGATTACATGTATGTAGTGATGAGAGTTGCCTTAATGAAAGGAGGAATTCCGGTAAACTGTACTAACTTCGACAGTGGAGAAGTGGAAGATTACTCGATAAGAATCTCTAAGAAACCTGCAAATAGTTTATTGAATCAAGATGATATCTTAATTTATCCTAACCCTGTAAGTACAGTATTGAATGTTAAGAATATCAGCAAGAGAGCTAACTATAAGATTTATAGTTCTGCAGGTCAACTAATCACGAGTGGAATCATCTTAAACAACAAAGTAGATGTTCATACGTTGATTAATGGAGTTTATATGATCGATATTCAGGATGGTTCAACTTCGGTACAGAAGAAATTCATCAAAGAATAAGAATTACTAATTGATTACTTTTTAAATAGAATAAGCTCTCAGAAATGGGAGCTTATTTTTTTATTATAAATATATAAGCGGTTGTAATATTTAAGAATGAATTTTATGCTTGATGATATTAAAATTTGATAGAGGTAAAAATGAAGTTTTCGAGAAGAATTATTTTTTTTGTTTCCATATGACCGATTTAATAGATATTTGATAGTTAAAGGTTGTTGTTTTTAAAATTTAAATCTTTTTTTTTGTTTTTATTTATTTCCAATAAAAAATGAGAATTTGTGTTATTTATTTAAAATAAATAAGTGTAAGGTATTTGTGAGATAAAAGTATTAGTTTTGCAACCAATTTAAAATAATACAGCCTATGATAAAAATTTTTACATTTTACTATTTTCTATAATAACTAATGGTTTTAAACGTTAAAGATATTTTTAGGACCATCCATTTAATTCTAATTTAATTTATGTATAATTCTCAAAATCCTAATAATGGATTTAATATTTTGATGATATGAAGAAGATTTTACTACTTTTTTCATTTGTAATTGCATTTCTCGTGAATGCACAAGTGAGTTCTTACAGTTTTGTGAAGTCCTCAGGAGTTTATACCCCGATAACGGGAGCAACATTAATAGCTGCTGCTACTAGTTCAAATTCTCTTGATGATAATATTTATCCTGTAACCCTTCCATTTCAATTTTCATTTAATGGTGTTAATTACTCATCATTAAATGTTTCAACAAACGGTTTTTTAACTTTTGGAACAACGGCTCCGTCAACGTCTGAATATTCACCTATTTCCGGTACAACAGCCTATTCTGGTGCTATTTCTGCATTTGGTGGAGACCTTAATTCAGTGTTCAATCTTGGTGGTACTACAGGTAGCATCAGCTGGGGAGTTGTGGGAACAGCTCCAAACAGAGAAATAGTGGTACAATGGGCTGACTTCAGACCTGCTTATACCACTTCTACTACAAATGCTTATTCTTTTTCTTTTCAAATACGATTAAGAGAAACTACGAATACAATTGCTGTGGTTTATAAGAACGGGTCTTATCTTGTAGGAAGTACATCTATTAGTGGGAGCAGACAAATTGGTTTAAGAGGTACAACCAATGCTGATTTTAATAACAGAACTAATTCAAGCTCAGTTCTTTTCACAAACTCTACTGCTGGTACTGCAAATAGTAATACTCAGGCATATAATACGACTGCTGCTACACCAGGGATGCCAACTGCCGGATTGACCTATACATGGACTCCGCCAACCTGTTTTGCACCTACGAATTTAACGTCATCAGCAATAACGTCTACAAGTGGATCAGTTAGCTGGACGGCTCCTTCATCGGCTCCAGGAAGTGGATATGATATTTATTATACCACTTCTACAACAGCACCAACATCTGCAACGGTACCATCACAGACAGTACCAACAGGAACTTCCGTAACACTTTCACCTTTATCTCCCAATACAACATATTATGTATGGGTAAGATCAAGATGTAGTGGAACAGATCAAAGTGGATGGACGTCTATATCTTTTACAACACCATGTGCAGCGATCACAGCTTTACCATGGACTGAAAATTTTGATTCCATGTCAAGTATTGGTTCAGGAATTGTTCCTTCTTGCTGGAAACAAGTTACAGGTACTAATGCGTGGACTTCTTCCAATACGGGCTCTACGACATATAATACACCTAGATCTACTCCTAATTATATGAGGATTACGTATGGTAATACTACTCCAAGCCAGTTATGGACACCTGGATTTGCATTAACAGCAGGTACTGCCTATGAGTTTTCATTCTATTATAACACAGGAGGGCAAGGCTCTTCTTACCAAGGATTTACTGGTAATGTATTGGTAAATTCTGCCACTTCTACTACAGGGGCTACCAATTTAGGGACATTTATCACGGCTACACAAGATACACCGGGGTATGTCAAGTATAAAGTATACTATACTCCAGCTACATCCGGAACGTATTATTTTGCTGCAAATGTATCTGCAACGAGTGCTCCTTGGTATTTGGGGCTTGACGACTTCAAATTGAGAGTTGCTCCTACGTGTATTGAACCGATAGGAGTAACAGTAGTTGGTTCAACATCTTCTACGGCTACAATTTCTTGGACACCTCCTGCTACTGCACCTGCTGGCGGATACCAAATATATTACAGTACTATAACTACACCACCTGCAACACCTAATATTACAGGTATCCCAAGTGGAAGTACAGGGTATACAATTCCGGGACTTGCACAAAGTACTACCTATTATATATGGGTAAAAGCATTGTGTAGCTCTACAGATCAAAGTGATTTGTCAGACGCGGTTTCTGTTATGACGACACAGATACCTGCAACTCTTCCTTATATTCAGAATTTTGAAACAGCGAATGATTTAGGATTGATTAATGCGACCCAAACCAATAAATGGTTCTATGGTTCTGCAACCGGAAATATCGGAAAGTCCATCTATATTACAAATGATAACGGGGTAACAAATGCTTATACTACTGGTACCGGAAGTGTTGTACAAGCGTATAGAGATATACAGATTCCTGCTGGAACTACTTTGGCTTCTTTCTCTTTTGATTGGAAAGGACAGGGTGAAAGTATTTATGATTACTTAAGAGTATGGTTGGTGCCGTCCAATTTTATGCCTACGCCGGGAGCTCAGATTACAGCTGCAACCGGAACACCTGGAGCGCCGGGAAGAGTTCAGGTAGGACAGTATAACTTAAATGGAACTTGGAGTAATTATTCCAATCCAAACCTGAATCTTACCAATTATGCAGGTACTACTATGCGTTTGGTATTCGAATGGAGAAATGATACTTCAGGAGGAACACAGCCACCGATTGCGGTTGATAATATTGTATTGAGAGTTTGTAGTACAGCTACTCCTGTCGTTACAGTAGTTCCAACTTCTATTACACATAATTCAGTTCAGATTACCTGGCCACAGGATGTCGGAGGTGCTTCTTACAAAGTAAGATACCGTCCGGTTAATTCTGGTCAATGGTTGCCAATAACAGGTCCGATTGATGTAGCTGCTATAACAGGAACAACGCAAACATTTACATTAAACCCACCAACTTATCCATTAACTCCGGCAACGGATTATGAAATAGAAGTGGCGGCTGTTTGTAATACCGTGAACGTAGGAACATATTCACATAATGTGTTTACTACATTATGCGATCCGACTCCACCGAATGTAACCTTTACCAATATTACAGCTACTTCGGCAGTTGTGAACTGGTCACCATTGGCAGCAAGTGCAACTTATCAGTTACAATGGAGAAAAGTTGGAGATCCTACATGGTCATCTACGATCAATTTGCCTAATCCGCCAACTACTACTTATTTGCTTTCAGGTTTAACACCATATACACAGTATGAAGTTCAGGTAAGAAATATGTGTGTTAATTCAACAACACCTAACCCATGGTCAAGCTTAGCAAGATTTACTACGGAGAGAACTTGTGAGATTGCACCTCCGGGATTGACTATTCTTGAGCTAAAACCAACAAGTGCTAAAGTTCAGTGGGATCCTTATGTAGGTCCGGATGCAACAGGTAAATATATTTTAAGATACAGAAAAGTGGGAATCCCAGGATGGACTACTGTTCAGGTGTCGAACAATATCTATACTCTTACCGGTTTAACGGAACTGACGAAGTATGAAATGGAGGTAGCTAACGTTTGTAGTGGTACTCCGGGTAACTTCACTTTACCATATTACTTTACAACCCCAACAGTGATTTATTGTCAGATGGGAGCAGTGAATACTTCAGGTGAATATATCTCTAAAGTGACAGTGGTTCCTAATGGAAAACCGCAGATGATAAAAGCTTCTGCAGGTTCAACATATACCGATTATACGACCGATCCTCTTGCTCAGATCGAATTGATCCAAGGTTCAGTGAACAACCAGTTAACGATTGATAAAGTAGTAAGTGCAGATGCAGGTGTTGTGGCATGGATCGATTTCGACAGAAACGGAGAATTTGATATCAATGAAAGAATTTTGGTATCTAATCCAAGTACTGCAGCAACAGCAACTACGACATTCAGTGTACCATCAGATGCTTTTGTAAGCAATGTAGATTACATGTATGTAGTGATGAGAGTAGCATTAATGAAAGGAGGAATTCCGGTAAACTGTACCAACTTTGACAGTGGAGAAGTGGAAGATTACACGGTGAGAATCTCTAAGAAACCGGCTACAAACTTACTGAATCAGAATGATATCTTAATTTACCCTAACCCTGTAAGTACAGTATTGAATGTTAAGAATATCAGCAAGAGAGCTAACTATAAGATTTATAGTGCAGCAGGTCAGTTAATCGCGAGTGGAATTATCTTAAACAACAAAGTAGATGTTCATACGTTGATTAATGGGGTTTATATGATCGATATTCAGGATGGTTCAACTTCGGTACAGAAGAAATTCATCAAGGAATAAAAATCATACAACGATTACTTTTTAAAATAGAATCAGCTCTCAGAAATGAGAGCTGATTTTTTTATATTATTATAAAAGAAATAAAAAGCTCGCTGAAAATTCCAACGAGCTGTATTTTATTCAATACTAAAAATAATTTTTTCGGTTTGTTCTTTTAGATCCTCCAAATTTGTATTGTTGTAGATGACATAATCTGCCAATTTTATTTTATCTTTTTCAGGCATCTGCTTTTCCATAACAGCTTCTACTTCCCGGTAGGTTTTGTTGTCTCTGTCCATTACTCTTTTGGCTCTGATATTATCTTCGGCAGTTACCAAGACAGACTGATAACATTGTCTGTTGAGTTTCAGTTCAAATAATAAGGCTGTCTCTTTAAAAACCAGATATTTGGTCTGCTTCTTTACCCATTCTTCAAAATCAATCCGGACAGCAGGATGAATAATTTCATTTAAGCTTTGAAGCAAATCTTTATTATTAAAAACTTTTTCAGCAACAAACTTTCTGTTATAGACACCATTTTCATAAGCTTCATTACCTAAAAGTTCGATGATTTTACCTTTCAGTTCATCATTGTCATTTACGATATCTTTTGCTCTGTCATCCGAGTAATATACAGGAAATCCAAATTCTTCAATAAATTTTGCAACCGTAGTTTTTCCGGAACCTATTCCTCCTGTTAAACCAATTATTTTTGAGGCAGATAACGGTTCTGGTTCTGCTTTCTGAGTTTCTGATTGTAATTCTTCCATACTTAAAAATTAATATCCGAAAACATCATTAAAACTAAACGTCTCATCCAATCTTACTCCTTTTTCAGTCATTTTAAGACTGGCTAATTCATTGTGTGCATCATGTTCAAAGAACAACAGGTATTCATTATCTACACACTGCTTCAGGAATTTTCCTTTTTCTTCCAATGTCAAAAGAGGTCTTGTATCATATCCCATTACATATACCTGATTGATATGTCCTACCGTAGGAATCAAATCGGCAGCAAAAACTATTGTTTTATCCTGGTATTGAATGACAGGTAGCATTTGTTTCTCTGTGTGCCCATCAACAAATATAACATCCATCTTCAAATCGGGTGCGAAGCCGTAATTTCCGGTTGTTGGAAGCGGTAAAAAGTTTAATTGTCCGCTTTCCTGCATTGGGATAATATTTTCCTTTAGAAAACTTGCTTTTTCTCTTGCGTTAGGCTCTGTTGCCCATTGCCAGTGGTTTTCGTTAGTCCAGAACTGTGCGTTTTTGAAAGCCGGTCTGTAACCCGTTCTGTCATCGTTCCATTCAATAGCTCCACCACAATGGTCAAAATGAAGGTGAGTTAAGAAAACATCGGTGATATCTTCTCTTACGAAACCATATTTTTTTAAATTTTTATCTAAATTATCATCTCCCCAAAGAGAATAATGTCCAAAGAATTTATCATCTTGTTTATTTCCAAGACCGCAATCAATTAAAATTAATTTCTTTCCGTCTTCCACAAGAAGTGAGCGCGTTCCAAGCTCGATCAGGTTTTTTTCGTCTGCAGGATTCGTCTTTTCCCACAAACTCTTTGGGACGACTCCAAACATGGCACCGCCATCCAATTTAAATTTTCCACACTGTATTGGATATAGTTTCATATAATATTAAGTTTTATAATGTATTATTTTTTAACAGTTTCATTTTCTCAGCAATCTTTTTTCCATTTTCATCGCTGTTTTCAAGATTTGAAATGATATTTTTAAAATCGTTCTCTTTTCTGTTTTGAGAAAGCTTCTGTTTAATGAAAATTTCAGTAGGAATAATTTTTAATCCGAAAGCTCCTTTCATCTCTTTCTCAACAAATTCCTTTCCCATATTTTCCACCATCATCGGACACCGCTGAAACTTCTCATATTTGGAAGTCAGTTTATCCAGATGATGATACAATTCTTCAGGATTCATCAGTTCCACTTTTCCATAGATCTGCACCGCTTCATAATTCCAGGTCGAAACATTCACATGGTCGTACCAGCTGCTTGAAATATATGTATGGGCTCCTAAAAAATCACAAAGAACTTCATCTCCGTTTTTTAGTGTTTTCGCTTGCGGATTAGCTTTTGAAATATGAGTTTCAATATAAACATTTTCTGTGTCATCTTCGTTTAGCATCATCATCGAATGGGTGGCACGAATTTTATCTACGGAAGAAATTAATAAAGCAAAAGAATGTTCTCTGATGATTTCTTTCATCAGGTTGTAATCTTCGCTTTTGTATAATTTAGGTATAAACATTATCTAAAATAATTCCCCGGGATTTTTAGGTCTTGCAATATTTAAATGTTTATATGCTTTCTCAGTCACTTCGCGGCCTCTCGGAGTTCTAATGATAAATCCCTCCTGAATTAAAAACGGTTCATAAACCTCTTCCAATGTTTCAGGATTTTCGGCAATAGATGTTGCCAGTGCTGAAATTCCTACCGGTTTTCCTTTGAAATTCTCAATCATCACACGCATAATCTTATTATCCATTTCATCCAATCCGAATTCATCTACATTTAATGAATCAAGAGCGTATTTGGTGATGTTAATTTCAATTTCACCATTACCTTTTATCTCTGCAAAATCCCGGACTCTTCTCAATAGAGCATTGGCAATTCTCGGAGTTCCGCGGCTTCTTCTTGCAATTTCGATGGCTGCATCTTCATAAATTTTCACACCTAAAACCCTTGCACTTCTGATGATAATCATTGATAAAAGTTCGATCGTGTAATATTCAAGCCTGCTTTGAATCCCGAATCTGGCAAGCATCGGTTTTGTCAGCATTCCACTTCTTGTCGTTGCTCCAACTAAAGTAAAAGGATTCAGGCCAATCTGAACACTTCTCGCGTTCGGACCGGTTTCCAGCATAATATCTATTTTATAATCTTCCATCGCGGAATATAAGTATTCTTCTACGACAGGAGACAGGCGATGAATTTCATCAATGAAAAGAACGTCGTTTTCCTCTAGGTTTGTCAAGAGTCCGGCTAAACTTCCCGGCTTATCCAGAACTGGTCCGGATGTAATTTTACAATTTACACCCAATTCGTTGGCAATAATATTCGCTAAAGTGGTTTTACCCAAACCGGGAGGACCATGCAATAAAACATGGTCAAGAGCGCCACCACGCTTCTTGGCGGCAGTCACGAAGACTTCAAGATTTTCCAAAGTTTTCCTCTGTCCCGCAAAATCTTTAAAGCTTTGAGGACGAATCTGTTCTTCCTGCATCAGCTCTTCACGGGAGTAGTTGTCTTTGTCTGGATGTAAAAAATCAGGCATTAATTCAATTTCATTTACCGTAAAGATAGGAAAATTGAGGTTAAGATGAAGACTGAGTTGAGATTAATTTCAGGCTGAGGTTGAGGTTTAGGCTGAGATTGTAAACCTGTCTGTTTATCACTTACAGGATTGATATATTTTAAGTACTTTTGAGAGGAAAATTATTAATAACAAATGATAAAAGATTTTACTGAAATGTCCGTTTGGCAAAAGGCAATGGATATTGCTGAAAAATGTTTCAATATATCTGAGAGCTTACCTAAAAAAGAAGATTATGCGCTCACTTCACAATTAAGAAGATCTGCGGAAAGTATTTCAGCCAATATTGCTGAAGGTTTTGGGAGAAGAACAACAAAAGATAAAAGTAGATTTTATGATATTTCCAGAGGATCTGCATTTGAAACAAAAAGCCATTTAATATATGGAAACAGGGTAAAATATTTTTCAGAAAATGAGTGTTTAGAAATACAGAATTTGATTGGTGAAGTTATTCACGATTTAAATAAAATAACAAGTCGTTTAAATACCATCCAGCCTTAATATAAACCTCAACCTTAACCTTAAAACTAATGAAACTTATTGGTCCTTTTAAGCAGGTTATAACACTTGCGAATCTTCCTTTAAGAGGAAAGCTTTCTGATGAGCAACTTGAAATTATTACTGATGGAGGTATTTTAGTCAATAATGACAAAATCCGGCAACTTGGAAATTTTGAAACATTAAAATCTGAAAATCAAAATATAGAGATTGAAACTGTAGAGGGTGAACAGATCGTTCTTCCCGCTTTTGTAGATTCTCACACTCATATTTGCTTTGGTGGAAACCGTGCGAATGATTTTGCAATGCGTAATGCGGGGAAAACTTATCTTGAGATTGCAGAAAGTGGAGGTGGAATCTGGAGCTCTGTTCAGCATACAAGAAATGCTTCAGAAGAAGAATTATTAATAACTTTACTGGAGAGAATTGATTTTCTGGTTTCTCTGGGAATCACAACCATTGAAGTAAAAAGTGGTTACGGTTTAGACGTAGAAAATGAATTGAAAATGCTTCGAATCATTAAAAAAGCTCAGGAAAAAACAAAAGCTACTTTGGTTCCTACCTGTCTTTCTGCACATCTTAAACCAAGAGATTTTGAAGGAAGCAACAAAGAATATTTACAATATATCTTAACTGAGATTTTACCTAAAGTAAAAGAAGAAAATCTGGCAAAACGTGTGGATATTTTCATTGAAAAGTCTGCATTCCAACCTGAAGAAAGTAAAGAATTTTTGCTTAAAACGAAAGACTTAGGTTTTCAAATTACCGTTCATGCAGATCAGTTCACACCTGGAAGTTCAAGAATTGCGGTGGAAGTGGGAGCAAAATCTGCAGATCATTTGGAAGCAACGATTGATGAAGATATTGAATTTTTAGCACAATCAGAAACTGTGGCAACGGCTTTACCGGGAGCAAGTTTAGGATTAGGAGAAAAATTTACTCCGGCAAGAAAATTATTGGATGCAGGAGCAATTTTAGCCATCGCAAGTGACTGGAATCCTGGCTCTGCTCCGATGGGAAACCTGATTACACAAGCTTCCATTTTAGCAACATTTGAAAAACTGACAACAGCAGAAGTTTTGGCTGGAATTACTTTCCGTTCGGCATTTGCGCTTGGTTTGGAAGACCGGGGAAAATTAGCTGAAGGTTTGAAAGCAAATTTCGTAACTTTTAAAACCAATAATTTCCAAAATATTCTTTATAATCAGGGAAGCTTAAAAGTTGAAAGTGTTTACATTGACGGACAAAAAGTTTAGATTAAATACAAAATTATCAAGGTAATGAACAAAATCTGGCAGGGTAGATTAGACGGTGAAGAGCTTCTTTATCACAGACTATTTCAAAGAGTAAAAGAAGAAACGAATTATGATATGATTTCAACGAATGATTTCGTTTTACACGGATTTGCTGTAGATGAAGGGGTTCGGAGGAATAAAGGAAGACAGGGCGCAAAAGATGCTCCATGCATTATAAGGAAAAATATGTCCAACTTTCCGGTGATTCTTCCTGATTTTTCGTTGTTGGATTTTGGTAATGTTACCTGTGAAGATGGGAAATTAGAAAATGCTCAAAATAGCCTTGCCAAAAACGTTTCCAAAGTTTTATTAAAAGGAGGAAAGTCAATGGTTTTAGGAGGTGGTCATGAAGTGACTTATGCTCATTATTTAGGGGTTAAAACAGCTTTTCCTGAACAGAAAATAGGAATTATTAATATTGATGCCCATTTTGATAACAGACAGCCGGAAAATGGAGTAGGAGCAAGCTCAGGGACGGGATTTTGGCAAATTGCTCAGGAAGGAGAAATTCATTCCTTGCATATCGGTATTCAAAGAAATTCCAATACATTAAAATTATTCGATACGGCACACCAGTACGGAATGAAATACATTCTGGCAGATGAGCTGTTTTTTGAAAACTTACCGTCCATTTATCAAAGAATAGACGAACTTTTGGAAAGTGTAGATTATGTTTACCTAACGATATGTATGGATGTTTTTAATGCTTCCATTGCTCCGGGAGTTTCGGCTTCAGCTTATAATGGAATTTTTGCAGATGCTACATTTATGCATTTTTACAGACACATTTTAAAAAGTAAAAAACTCTTGGCGCTGGACGTGGCAGAAGTTAATCCGTTATTTGATATTCAGGAAAGAACAGCAAGACTGGCGGCATGTCTTATGAATGAGTGGTTTATGATATAAACGGTTAATCATATTTTTCCGATAGAGAAAATCTCTATTTTATTTATCCTTAAGGAACAAAATTTGTTGCTTTCATGGTGCTTTGAGAAAGAGCGCTAATAAATTCATTCAGTTGAATTTAAAAACAGAAATTAAAGTATGGAACAATTAATTGAAAATAAACTTATTACAGCAGATAAGGTATTTTCTGAATGGAAAAAAGTACCATTCGAAGAGAAACAAAAGCTCATTGCAAAAGCTGCAGAAATTTTAAAAAATAATGCTGAAAGATATGGTAAAATCATTACCACGGAGATGAATAAGCCAATTTCACAGTCGATTGCAGAAGTTGAGAAATCTGCTTTAATGATGAATTATTATGCGGATGCTGAAAATATTTTAAAACCAGAAAAAGTAGATTCCGAATATAAATACTCTGAAATTCATTACGTTCCGAAAGGAGTAATCTTAGGAGTAATGCCTTGGAATTTTCCTTTCTGGCAGGTATTAAGGTTTGCTATTCCTGCAATTTTGGCGGGAAATACAGTTGTTCTTAAACACGCGTCCATTTGCTTCGGAAGCGGAAATACAATTGAAGATATGTTTTTAGAAGCGGGCTTTCCGAAAGGTATTTTTCAAAATCTGGAAGTAGGGCATAAAGAAGTAAAAGAAATTCTAGAGTACAATACTGTAAAAGGAGTAAGCTTAACAGGAAGTGGAAGAGCTGGTGGAGAAGTAGCCTCAATTGCAGGACTTAATATTAAAAAATCTCTTCTTGAGCTGGGCGGTAGCGATGCTTTTATTGTTTTGGATGATGCCGATTTGGATAAAGCTGCCAAAGTAGGAGCACAGGCAAGACTTCAAAACTGTGGCCAAACCTGTGTAGCAGCGAAAAGATTTATTATTGATGAGAAGATAGAAGATACTTTTCTTCCGAAGTTTATTGAAGAATATAAAAAATTTGTCCCGGCAGATCCAATGGATAAGGAAACCAAAATTTCAGGTATGGCTAGACCTGATTTAGCAGATGATCTTGAAAAGCAGTTTCAAAAGGCTTTGGAGAACGGAGCGGAAATTATCATCCCATTGGAAAGGATTTCAGATATTGAATTCAATCCTGGATTAATCCGGGTGAAAGTGGATAATCCAATTTTGCAGGAAGAACTTTTCGGGCCACTTGGAATGGTGATGATTGCTAAAAATGACGAGGAAGCTTTACAGATGGCGAATGATATTCCTTTCGGGCTTTCAAACTCTGTCTGGACAGCTGATAAAGACCGTCAGTTATTCTTTATCGAAAACCTTGAATCCGGAACCGTAAATATCAACAGAATGACGAGTTCTGATCCACGTTTTCCTTTTGGGGGAACAAAAACTTCAGGTTATGGTACGGAGCTTTCTTTGCTGGCTTTAAAAGAATTTGTGACGGCAAAGACGATTGTTGGAAATTAATTATATACAATTTTACTTAAAATAAAAGACTCTCAATATTTTGAGAGTCTTTTATTTTATTTTTATATTTTTGATTAAACCGTTGTTAATCTCAACGTATTCGTTTTTCCGCCTTCGTACGATGGAGTAGCGTTGATGTTGATTACAAAATCTCCGGTTTCGATATAACCGTGGTTGTGAGTCAGCATATTTACCTGGATAATCGTTTCATCCGTAGGTTTCTTCATATCATAGTAATAAGCATGAACTCCCCAAAGCAGGTTAAGCATGGTAATTACTCTTTTATTTCCACTGTAAACGATAATATGTGAATTTGGTCTGTGCGCTGCAAGCTGGAAAGCTGTATATCCTGAATGCGTTAATGTAACGATTGCAGAAACATTAGTCGTTTTTGCAATTCTTACGGCTGCAAGACAAACTCTGTTGGTAATGAACCTTTCATCGATGCAGTTGTAGTCTTTTTCAATCGGCTCGTTTTTATGTTGGTAAAAATGTGTCATTTCAATGTTCTTCACAATTTTAGCCATATTTTCAACCACTTGAACAGGATATCTACCCACGGAAGTTTCTCCGGAAAGCATTACTGCATCAGCTCCATCCAATACAGAATTGGCAACGTCATTTACCTCTGCTCTTGTTGGAGTTAAGCTGTTAATCATGGTTTCCATCATCTGAGTAGCAATGATTACCGGCTTAGAATAGAATCTTGCTTTCTCTACCAATGTTTTCTGAATAGCAGGAACTTCTTCCATTGGAACTTCTACCCCTAAGTCACCACGAGCAACCATTAATCCATCGCATTCCAATAGGATTTCATCAATATTTTTTACGCCTTCAGGCTTCTCAATTTTCGCGATAATCGGAGTTTTGAATTTACCTTTAGGGTGTTTATCGATTAATTCTTTGAGATCGATAATATCCTGTGCATGACGCACGAAAGAAAGAGCAACCCAGTCTACTTCCTGATCAAGCATGAAATTAGCGTCCTGAATATCTTTTTCCGTTAAAGCAGGAAGAGAAACGTTTGTATTCGGAAGATTTACTCCTTTTTTAGAGCTTAAAGGTCCCCCTTGAATCGTTTTTGCTTTTACCGTATCAGTCAGGTTAGTTTCAGTAACTTCCAAAACCAGTTTACCATCATCGATCAGAATTCTTTCCCCAACCTTTACATCCTGTGGAAACTGTTGGTAAGTCATATATACTTTTGTAGAATCTCCTTCAATTTTTTCATTAGTGAAAGTAAGAATGTCTCCAGGATTTAGATAAGAACCCTCTTTTACTACACCTACTCTCAATTTTGGACCTTGCAAATCCCCCAAAATACCTACAGAGTACCCATATTCTTTATTAAGCTCTCTGATTATTTTGATATTTGCTTTAACTAGATCGTAGTCTGCGTGTGAAAAATTGATTCTAAAAATATCAACTCCCGCTTTCATTAATCCTAACATTACTTCCTTCGACGATGAAGCCGGTCCAAGTGTTGCGATAATTTTGGTCTTCTTTAAATACTTATTCATAATACTGGATAATTTGATATAGTTCTTCCTCAGAACTCAATGTGTAATCTTGAATTGGAAATACAAGATTTTCAGGGAGCAAAATTACGGAAAAATCAGGAAACTGTTCCGAACTATGCAGAATATATTCTACATCTACCTGATTATTTAATAAAAATTTAATGTTTTCTTCTTCTGAGAAGAGTTCTGTTTGTATTTTTTTTTGCTTACTTTCTGAAGATTTATTCGAAATGAAAGTAAAACATGTTTTTGTAAACTTGTGATAAGCTTCAAATCTTGGAAAATAATAATCATAATAATCACCGTGAAAGACCATATCTTGCTTTCTGGAGAATGTTAAATTGTTATTTTGATTTATTTTGTAAAAAAACTCATGAGCAGGTATATTTTTTGCTAATCTTACCAATCCTATGGCAATATCTTCAAATTCTATATCGTCTAGATCATAAAGTTTTTGGATTTCCAAGTATATTTTCTTTTTTGTTTAAAATATAAAATGCTCTCTGTGCTGCTTTTTCTTCTGCTTTCTTTTTGGAGGTTTCTGTAGCGTTGGCTATTTTTTCTTCTCCTAACCAGACATGACAACGAAAAACAACAGCTTTATTTACCTGAATTTCTTCGCAGGTCTCATATTTTATATTTACTTTTTTCTTCTGGCTCCATTCCAGCAAAAGACCTTTATAGCTTACAATTTTATTCTCAAGTTTATTGATCTCAGATGGTGTTAAAAGTCTTTCCAAAATGATTTTCTTACAGGTGTCATATTGAAAATCCAGATAAACGGCTCCTATTAAGGCTTCAAATAAATTTCCGGAGATATTTTCCCCTAAAGCCACAGAATTTTGCTTTTGCAGAAGATCTGTCAGTCTTAAATCTTCTCCGAGCTTATTAAGGTTTTTCCTGTTGACAATCTTAGATTTCATTTGGGTCAGATATCCTTCATTAGCCTTAGGATAGGTCTGAAACAAATGACAGGAGATAATTGTACCCAAAACAGAATCTCCCAAAAATTCAAGTCTTTCGTAATTACTGCTGTCTTGATTTTTAGAAGAGCTTTTTAAAGAGAAAGCTTCACGGTAGAGCGCAACATTTTGCACCTCGGTACCCAACATTTTATTAAGTTCAGTACTGAGGAAATAATCTCTCTCCGTTAATTTTCTTTTTCTTTGTTTGAGAAGGAATTTAGAAAAGTATTTCTGTAACTCCATTCAGTAAAATTAGATTTTCTTAAATAGAACGCAAGCGTTATGCCCACCAAACCCAAAAGTATTACTCATGGCTACTTTTACATCTTTCTTCACAGCTTCATTGAACGTAAAGTTCAGTCTACTGTCGATATTTTCATCATCAGTAAAATGGTTGATGGTAGGAGGAACAATACCATGAATAATAGTTCCTAACGCAGCGATAGCTTCAATAACTCCGGCAGCACCCAATAAGTGACCCGTCATTGATTTTGTAGAATTAATCTGAATGTCGAATGCATGCTCTCCTAATAATTTTGAAATTGCGTTAGATTCTGCAATATCTCCTAATGGAGTAGATGTACCATGCATATTGATGTGATCTACTTCATCAGCAGTTAAGCCTGCATCTTCCAGGCAATTTTTCATTACCAGATAAGCTCCTAAACCTTCAGGATGAGGCGCTGTCATGTGATGTGCATCTGCACTAAGACCTCCTCCTTTTAATTCTGCATAAATTGTGGCACCACGTTTTACGGCGTGCTCATATTCCTCAAGAACGATACATCCTGCTCCTTCTCCTAATACAAATCCGTCTCTGTCTTTGTCAAAAGGTCTTGAAGCTGTTTTGGGATCGTCATTTCTTGTAGAAAGTGCCATCATTGCGTTGAATCCACCTACACCACTTGCTGTAACGGCAGCTTCAGAGCCTCCGCACACAATTACATCTGCTTTTCCCAGCTGGATCAGCATTTTGGAATCAATTAAAGCATTTGCTGAAGACGCGCAAGCAGAAACAGTAGTATAGTTCGGCCCGTGGAATCCGTATTCAATGGAAATATGACCAGGAGTGATATCTGCAATCATTTTAGGGATAAAGAAAGGATTGAATCTCGGAATTTCCGTGTTTGCCCATCCCAGAACTTCAGTTTCAAAAGTTTCTAAACCTCCGATTCCTGATCCCCAGATTACACCGACTCTGTTTTTATCTACATTGTCTTCAATAATTCTTGAGTGCTCAACAGCTTCTTTAGCAGCAACCAGCCCAAGTTGTGTATTTCTATCCATTTTTTTAGCTTCTTTCTTGTCGAAATGGTCTAATGGATTGAAATTTTTTACTTCGCAAGCGAATTTTGTTTTAAAGTTTGTGGCATCAAAAAGAGTAATCGGAGCGGCACCGCTCTCACCTTTTACAAGATTTTCCCAGTATTCTTTTGCATTATTTCCAATCGGTGTTATTGCTCCAAACCCGGTTACAACTACTCTTTTTAATTCCATAAACTTTGTTAATTTCTTTTTTGTTGAAGAATATTATTTATTTACTACTTCTTCGATATAAGCGATAGCGTGTCCTACAGTAGTAATTTTTTCAGCTTGATCATCAGGGATTTGAATGTTGAATTCTTTTTCAAATTCCATGATTAGTTCAACTGTATCCAATGAATCAGCTCCTAAATCGTTAGTGAAGCTAGCTTCAGGAGTTACTTCTGTTTCTTCAACGTCAAGCTTATCAGCGATGATAGCTTTTACTCTTGATGCAATGTCTGACATAGTAAATTATTTTTTTTAATTGTTAGATGGTGCAAATATATAAAATTCTTTACGATAAAACATTTTTTTAGTCTTTT
The DNA here is from genome assembly GCF_022488405.1 of Chryseobacterium sp. Y16C. Lineage (NCBI taxonomy): Bacteria > Pseudomonadati > Bacteroidota > Flavobacteriia > Flavobacteriales > Weeksellaceae > Chryseobacterium > Chryseobacterium sp. Y16C. Next base: position 2,401,755 of record NZ_CP092711.1, on the reverse strand, counting down.
TTGTGGCTTGTAGGTGCTTATTTTATCGTTGAGTAGTTTAGTGTTTTAGTTTTCAGGAGTTTATATTTTTAACATTTTATATGCTGCTTTGGGTTTCATTAAAATAAATTTTGAAGTCGTCATATATCCTATTATATTAATGATCTGAGTTGATATAAAATGAGTTTTTTAACAAAGTGAATTTGAGCTTTTTAACAAACCTTATACAATCATTATTGGCGGAAATTTGTATCAAATAAAAATCAGTATTACAATGAAAAAAGTTTGGTTTATTACGGGAAGCTCAAAAGGTTTAGGAAAAAATCTTGTTGAAGCAGTATTATTAAAAGGAGATTACGTTGTGGCTACAGCCAGAAATCCTCAACATTTAAAAGAACTGACTGAACAATATCCTGGGCAGCTGTTGCCACTGGAGTTGGATGTTCAGAATAAAGAACGGATTTATGCTACAGTTGAAGAAGCAGTGAGTCATTTTGGTAAAATAGATGTTCTGGTAAATAATGCCGGTTTCGGAATTACAGGAGCGGCAGAAGCTTTTACGAATGAACAGGTAAGAAATCAATTGGAGGTTAATTTATATGCGCCAATTGAAGTTACCAGAGCTGTTTTGCCTTATATGAGAAAAGAACGTTCGGGAAATATTCTGCAGATCAGTTCTATTGGAGGTAGAGTAGGGAATGCGGGACTTTCAATTTATCAGGCAGCGAAATTTGGTTTGGTTGGGTTTTCTGAATCTTTGAGTAAGGAAATTGCACCTTTGGGAATAAAGGTAACCTGTATTCAGCCTGGTGGTTTCCGTACAGAATGGGCAGGTTCCTCAATGAGTTTTGCAAAAGATATTGAAGGGTATGAAGAAACAGTAGGAGGAGTGAAACAATATTTTACTTCGGGTGAATTTCTGCCAATGGGAGATCCTGCGAAAGCTGCTAAAGTAATGATTGATGTTGTAGAAAATGAAAACCCTCCATTACATCTGGTGTTGGGGAGTGAAGCGGCGGCTATTTTAAGAGCAACTGACGAAAAGAGAAAAGAAGAATTCGAAAAATGGATAGATGTGACGATATCTACCGATTCTGATGATGCAGTTAATATTTTTGACACAGAATATGGAAAACAATATTTGGCTCACAAAAGGAATTAGTCTGGAATAACAAATGAGGCTGTATTTTGCAATCTCATTTAATATCTTTGCATATCATGATGTCTAAAAGAGAAGATTTTGGAAGTATTGTGTTTTCTTGTTATACTCAGTTGAGTCGACAGGGAGAACATTTTGTGTCTGATCATGTATTGAGCTATCAGATCTCAGGCGACTTGATTTTAAATGACGGATTACATGATTATTCCGCTAAGGATGGTTCAATTCGTTTTCTGAGAAGAAATCAGCTGTTGAAATTTACCAAACAACCTCCTCCCGATGGAGAATTTAAGTCCTTGTCCATTTATTTAAACCAACAAGTTCTTAAGGATTTTAGTATTGAATATAATTTAATATCGGAAAAGAAGGAGTATAATAAACCATTATGTCTGCTTAATGACAGTGTGCAATTTCAAAATTATATGAACTCACTATTGTTTTATTATGATTCAGGAAAACTTTCTGATGCGAGACTGGTAGATTTAAAAATAAAAGAAGCGCTAATTTACTGCTCGAGAAAGCGTCCGAATTACAAAATATTTTATTTGATTTCAATGAACCCGGTAAAATAAACATTGAGGTCTTTATGAATAAAAATTTCCATTTTAATGTCAATTTAGACCGCTTTGCATACCTTACCGGCCGAAGTTTGGTGACTTTTAAACGGGACTTTGAAAAGATTTTCGGAATTACTCCCGGAAAATGGTTGATTCAGAAAAGATTGCAGGAAGCTCATTGTCTGATTTTAGAAAAAGGGAAAATGGTTTCTGAGATATATTTGGACCTCGGTTTTGAAGATCTTTCTCATTTTTCATTTGCTTTTAAAAAACATTATGGCTCATCACCCAGTAAAATAATAATATAGGTACCTTATATATAATGAAGTTGAAATTTGTCTGTGTAATTCTGCTTTTAAGTGGCCTTTTACTGTTCTCTCAATCGAAAGGTAAAGTTATTAAAGTGAAAGATGGCGATACTGTGGTTGTTCTTTTAGGAAATAATCGGCAGGAAACATTGCGTCTGGCAGAAGTGGATTGTCCTGAAAACGGCCAGGCTTTTGGTAAAAATGCAAAACAGTTTACCAGCTCTCAGGTTTTTGGTAAAAAAGTAATGTTTTACAGAACAGGAAAAGACCGGTACAAACGAACGGTTGCCAAAATATTCTATGATAAAGATAAATATTTGTCTGCTGAGATTATAAAATCAGGTTGGGGATGGTGGTATTTTAAAGCATCAAAAAATATAGAATTAAAGAACTATGAATTAGAAGCTAAAAATTCAAAAATTGGATTGTGGAAAGGCAGCAACGCAATTTCCCCATGGGACTACCGAAAGAATAAGAAAAAGAAAAAAGAGGTTTTGTAATTACAAAACCTCTTTTTTTGTGGAGTTGGAGGTTTTTGAACCTATTATATTTTAACATAACTCAAAATATGTAATGTATCTATTTATCAGTATTTTAACTATATTTGCATAAATTAATATACTTAGTTTTTATGTCTAAATATAGAAGAAGTAGCACCTAAACTGGCACCTGATGAATTATACTTTCAAGCTCAAGCAACCCAATGGTACAAAGGAATCTCTGATTTATTTCCGTTCTTTTTTCAACAATGAAAATAAGAATTTCATCTATTCTACGGGTGAGAAAATAAAACCAAGCGAATGGGATTTTGAAGGCAGACAACCAAATGACCTAAACGGAAGGACTAAAAGGGCAGAAATTCATCGAAGCGTCAAAATGCAATTAGATCGGTATAGCAGTTTCTTTACAGAGATCGTTAATAGGTATAAGAACATAAATGAAGAACTTACCGTCGATATTCTTAAACAAAGATTTGATGAAAAGTTCAAAAAAATTACTGTTAAAAGTGATTTCTTTAGAATTTATCAGGAGTTTTTAGATGAGAAAGAAAATGACTATACTGGGAATTCAATTTCAAATTCTACTTTAAAGCGTTACAAATGCAATAAGAATCTACTCGAAGATTTTGAAAGCAATTGTAAAGTTAAGATTACTCTGGGAAAATTTGATGATAAACTTTACAATAGGTTTTTAAAGTATTGTATTGAGGAAAAAAAGCATTCTGCAAATACATTACACAGAAATGTTGGTCTGCTCAAAACTTTTCTTCTTTGGGCTCTCAATAAAAAATATACATATAATAACAATTTTATAACCTTCAAAAAACCTGCGAAATTCACAACTGATGAAATAGCTTTAAATTATGAACAAGTTGAACTGATATACAATTATGACTTCAGTGATAACAAAAGATTGGAAAGGGTACGTGACCTTTTTGTTTTTGGATGCACTACAGGAATGAGGTTTGGCAATTACAGCACGATTTCAAGAAGTGATGTTGATGGTAATTTCATACGAGTTATTGATTTAAAAAGTAAATCTAAAAACTTAGCAATTCCTTTAAACAGTATTTCTAAATCAATACTCGAAAAGTATGATTATAACCTACCTAGTATTACAAATCAGAAGATGAATGAGTATATTAAGGAGGTTTTTAAAAAGCTGGAATTTACTGATGAAATAAAGAAGACTATGAAGTATGGTGATGAATTGGTAGACCAGAAAGCTGAGTTTTGGACAAGGATTTCCTCGCATACTGCAAGGAGAAGTTTCATCACGATAATGAAGAACAAACGAGTTCCAGATAAAGTAATTATGAGTTACACAGGTCATACTAGTTTAGAAGTCTTTAATGCTTATTATAGACCAAGCGAAGATGATAAGATCAACTATATGAATGAAGTTTTTAAATAATCATTATATTATGGATCAAAAAAGAGTTTACGGACGTTGGAATTTTTGGGAAGAATTTGTAAGCTATCCAATGATGATTTATTTCTGGATTAGAAGGCCAAAAATTCCCGAACGTTTGCGAAGTAGAATTGAAAAAGCCCGACAAAAATCCTCTAAAATTGTTCTCGATGAAAAGTTGAGAAATGAATTTTTGATTAGATATGAAAAGTTAGACAATTTCTTCAGTTTTCATTTCAAAGATATTGATGAATCAAGAAATCACAATTTTGAAGAAAAGATCCAATACTGTTTGGATCAATATAAAAAAGAATCAAACAGCCTGTTAAGTTCAAGTAATCTGATGAAATTGCAGGGCAATTTTTTAAATGGCGCAGAAACTACACTTTTTCTATATTTCGTCTTAAAACATAAAACAAATAGAGAAATTAGTTTATCTGATATTATGATTGGTGATAACAGTTCAAAAATTTTCCTCGCTTTTTTAAAAGACAAAAAGTTCATTGATGAAAATCACAATCTGCTGGTAGATCAAAAATCTTCATTTATAAGAATTCACCGTTTTCTAAAAGACAATCACATAATCAATCCAGATTTTCAAGACACCACAATTATTGAGGCGATGGAAAATGAATATAATACCAATTTTGATAAAGGAACATTTTCACGGGCAATAACTGTGAAACCTAGTGATTTTGAAGAAAATATCTATCAAGAGTTATCTAAGATTTTCAATATTAAATTTTAAGCACTTCCTATAACCTATCCCAAAATTACTTTCGGCAAATTGCTTATATTTGATTTTAGCTGCAATTAAACAAACACATTAAAGAAAAAATGGGACACTACGATGCATATTTAGTATGTGAAAATGGACACGGAGTTAATGACTCTTTTTACAAGAATCCAGAATTTAATAAGAATTTCTGTACAACTTGTGGTGCTAAAACATTAAAAAATTGCCCAAACTGCGGTAACGAAATTCAAGGCGATTATCATATTGAAGGAGTTATTGATTTAACAGCAGGCCCGACGCCTGTCCCAGACATATGTAAATATTGTGGTACAGACTTTCCTTGGAAGTCTAAAAGGGCAAAAATAGCAGAGAATGTAAAATCAACCAATAAAGACGATATATTTATATTGGAAACAATAATGGACAAGTTCCATCTTGTTGTTAAACAAATAAGACAGCGATATAATGACCGTACTACATTAGACGTTGAAGATGAATATGATGTTCAAGACTTGTTGCATTCACTTTTGAAAATATACTATGACGATATACGAACTGAAGAATGGAATCCTAGCTATGCAGGAAGTAGCACGCGGTCGGACTTTTTACTTAAAAATGAAAAAATCGTTATTGAGGTCAAAAAGACAAGAAACACTTTAAGAGCAAAACAATTAGGAGAACAACTAATTATTGACATTGCAAAATATAAAACGCACCCCGATTGCAACCTACTGTTTTGTTTTGTTTATGATCCCGATGGCTATATCAATAATCCTATCGGAATAGAAAACGACTTAAAGCAAGACAGGAAGGACGAAATGCAAGTCAAAGTAAAAATTATTCCGAAGGGACATTAGATAATTTGCGGTTAATCATCTCTTGTGTAAGTTATTTCTAAACATTGTCTTTGTTGACTATAATAATCTAAGTTTCGTTATCTGAAACCCGTCTTGAAGAAAGTATCCAAATCAATGTTCCGAATTAATAAAAAATTATATCTATGAAGAAATGTTCTTATTGTGGAAAAGAATCTAAATTAACTAAAGAACATATTTGGCCAAAATGTATTATTAAAAGAGCTCCTGAGCTAAATATGAAATACCTAGAAAGTCAAAAGAAAGTATTTTCCCGAGAATTAGTTATTTCTGATGTTTGTTCTGATTGCAATAACACTAAACTGTCATATCTAGATGCATATATTTGTCAGTTATATGATAGATACTTCAAATTTTTTAAAGACAAGAGAGAAACTTTTGAGTTTGAATGTGACTATGATTTATTGCTTAGAAGTCTTTTAAAAATAACTTACAACTCTTCTAGAACTATTGTAAAATCAAATAATTTCTTTCAAAAATACAAAGATTATATCCTTGAAGGAGGAAGGACTAGAGAAGATATAATAGTAAAACTTGATATAGTTATACCGGCAATTATTGATGGAAATAAAGTTTATCCAAAATCTACGAGATGTGGAACTTTAGATATAGGAATAACTTCCGAGAATTTTATAATGCGAACAGTTGCTATAAATTCATACTATTTTTCAATTCTTTTTTCGAAAGAAGAACAAATTCCGAATACATTTTTACCTGAACTAAATAATATTTTACAACGTATTCCTGGCTCAATAATCAATCCGTATGATTCTATTACAGTTATCAAGCATTTTTCAAATGAAAATACAATATCTGTACACGAAGGTTTAATAAATAAAATATCAGAAGCAAAAAAAGATAAATAAATTCAAATTATCTATTTACTTACAGGAGTTTATAATTTATTGAAATCTTAAATTATAACATATAGTACATTATTCTAATTCTGTGTTTAGATTAAATTACTTAATATCAGCTATTAAACTTTACGTAATTGAGTAAAATTGCATCATTAGTTATTTCAATCATTCAATTTTGTCTGCAAATAAATATCACAGATTATGCAGACAACAAATCCATTCCAAACCATTCTCGACGAATTAGGAGAAGTTAAAGACTTACTCTATTCCCTAAAAAAAGAACCTGAAATCGAGCTAAAAAAGAAGTTGTATTCTATCAAGGAGTGTTCAGAAATTCTAAAACTTGATTACCAGACCGTACGCTCACACATTTTAAAAGGTAACATCAAAGCAGAACAAATCGGAAGATTCTACAGGATCAATCATTTTGATCTGATGGATGCTTTAAACGAAGTCAAATCGCTTAAGTATAGAAGATAGATAAGACTTTATTTATCAAGCATTCTAATTCACCTTTCTGTACTTCCTGTACAGAATCAAACCTTAAAAATATGAGCGAAAAAATCCCATACCTCCGAGTAGGCACGACCTATTATAAAACCATTGAAAAACCATTGATCTCCGGAGACAAGATCTCAATTTTGGTACGATGGAACCGTGAAACGATTATTAGCGACCACGGAAAAATCTACGTTTCAAAAGTTTCAAAGTATGATGGCTTCTGCTGTATTCCTTCTCATCTTAACTATAAGCAGATCATCGACAGATTCTACAATATGTACAATGAAATTCCTTATCAACCAATCAATGAAAGTATAAGTCCTGAATCTTTAGAAAACAAAATTCCATTCTCCCTCAAATTTATGGAGCATATTTTCGGACAGCAATTGGAGTTAGGTTTAGATTACATAAAGATATTGTTTGAACTTCCAACGCAGATGCTTCCGATTCTTTGCTTGGTAAGTAAAGAAAGATCTACTGGAAAATCAACTTTTATCAAATGGCTTAAATCCATTTTTGGATTAAATATGACGTATATTAAAGGAGATTCATTCAGTAGTCAATTCAATTCAGATTGGACTTCGATGTTGATAGTAGCTATCGACGAAGTATTCTTTGATAAAAAAGAGATCACGGAACGCTTAAAATATCTTTCTACGACCGACAAAGACAAAAAGGAGGCAAAGGGTAAAGACCGTGAAGAAGTTGAATTTTTTGGCAAATTTATTCTCTGTTCCAATAATGAAGATAACTTTATTCAGATCGATGAAAATGAGATCAGATTTTGGATCATCAAAGTAAAATCGATCAAAAGCGAAAACACCGAATTTCTAAAAAATCTCAACAAAGAGATCCCGTATTTTCTTCGATACTTAATTCAAAGACCTTTTCGCAGTCATAAGCAGACAAGGATGTGGTTCACAGAATCCCAGATCAGAACAAAGGCTCTACAAAGATTGGTTTGGAAGAACAACAATAAACTGGAATCTAAGATCATCGAACTTTTATATGAGTTTTTCGAAAGTACCGAAGACAGCAAAATCCATTGTATTCCTCAGGATATTTTCAATATGCTCGGCAAGATGTTCAGCAAACAATACTGGACTGTCAACGATGTCCGGAAAATACTGAAAGAAAACTGGAAACTTGAACCTCAAAGTAATTCTTTGTCCTATATCAAATACGACCTCGATTATGGTTTAAGCTTTTTTCAACAGAACAAAACAGGACGGTATTTTACAATAGAAAGGAATTTTATTCTTCAAAAATTTGATGAAATGATGAATTAATCGATAATGAAAATAAAATCAATTAGTTACATATCATCAAAAGTCTCATCAAATTTTCAAACCTTGATTTTTGATGAGATGATGATGAGGAGAATATTTCCACTTTGATGAGGTGATGAGACTTTGATGAGACTTTAAGGTATTGTTATTCAATTCTTTATGTGGCTTTCTCATCAATTCATCAAAAATTCAAAATTAAACTTGTCCCCCTGAACTGACAGGACACCTACCATTTATTGCTAAAAAAACATTAAAAATTACAAAAATGAACTGCAAACAATTCAACAGCATATCGTTGGAAGAAGTCCTCCTTTCTCTCGGACACCTTCCCACGAAACAAAATGAAAAAGAAGCTTGGTATCTCAACCCCTTTGCCAGCGAATCCCAAGCCTCTTTTAAATTGGATAAGAGAATTAATGTCTGGTATCTTCACTCAGAAGGTGTCGGCGGAAACAATACCGACTTTATGAAGAAGTATTTGAAGACTTCGGTCAATGAAGTTCTGGACTGGGCAAAAAAACAAAATTTTTCTTCTTTTCATCAGCAAATACATATTAAAAAATCGGAACCAAATTACACAATTGAGGAAATAATCGATCTCAAGAATCCCAACCTGAAAAATTATTTGCAGGAACGTGGATTAAGTGCTAAAATCTATGATTATATAAAAGAAGTACGATTTACCATCGGAAGTAAGAAACTCTACGCCATTGGTTTTGAGAACTTATCTGGCGGTTTTGAGTTGCGTAATGCTTTTTACAAAGGTTCATTGTTGAAAAAGGATGTATCAATACTTAATCTCAATAGTAAAGTACAGGATATATCAAATTTTCAAGATAAAAATATTAAAGCTGTAGCAGTTTTTGAAGGCTTTCTAGATGCCTTGTCTTTTATAGAAATGCAGAAATCATTCACAGGGGATATTCTCGTAATGAATTCCATTGCTCTTTTAAATAAGTCGATAGAACATTTGAAAAACTACTCTGATATTAATCTGTTTCTCGACAATGATACCGCTGGAATAAAATGTAAATCTCAGATCATAAAATTATTTCCGGAAGCAAAAGATCATTGCGGAATTTATTCCAACCATAAAGACCTCAACGAATTTTTGATACATCGAATAAAAAATTATGCAGTTAATAAATCAAGAAAGCAATCTGAAAAATTTCCTCAACCTGATAAATTAGAAGAGATAAAGCAGGAAACGGAAATTAGAAACTCAAATAGTTTTAAAATGAAACGTTGATAAAGCGTGCTGTATATTTTTACCAACTACCCGCAGAAGTTAGGAGCGCATTCGCAACTTTGAAGGTCGTTCCTCCCAACAAAGTTTCAAATACGCTCTGCGAGGCTTTATCCTGATTAAAATAGCTTAAGGTTGACTACTACCAACCTGTATAAAAAATAATCAGGTCTATTATAAAGGTGCGTAAAATATGCACAGGTAAAATTAATTACTGTATACTTTTTATACAACAGTTTTGATTGGAAACATATAGCAAACTTAAAAGATGAAAACTAATGAAGACTTCAATTAATTTCAAAGCAGTCAAATCGGATTCTGAAACTCATAATTTCAGGAAAAAAACTTTTGATTATATCCGTAAAGATCTGACGCCAAAGAATGAATATTGGATGGAGCAGAAAATAGCTCAACGAATCCAAAATATCGAAGCATATTGCAAAGAAAAGTCCGGAAGGAAATTGCAGAAGAATGCAATGCCAGTTCGGGAAGCTGTTGTTGTTATCAAAGAAAACACAACGATGTTGGAACTTCAAAACTTGGCAAAGAGATTGGAAGAAGAATTGAAAATTCGTGTTTTTCAAATTGCTATTCATAAAGACGAAGGTCATATAGATAAAGACACAAAAGAATGGAAACCAAATTACCACGCTCATTTAGTAGCTGACTGGCAAGATTTAGGAACTGGTAAAACACTTAAGCATCAATCTTACCATTACTCAAAAATGCAGGATCTGACAGCAGAATGCCTAAATATGGAAAGAGGGATTTCAGGTTCAAGAGGAAGATTGGAAGCAATTGAGTTTAAGATTCAGCAGAAAGAAGAAGATCTCAAAGTTTTGGAAGAAAGATTCAATACATTGAAATCTGAAATGAGTTCGACTAAATCGGAGGAGCTGGTTGTAAAGGAAAATGATTTTCTAGGTTTTCAAAAGATTAAGACTGACAAAACAATTGCGAATTATGAAAAAGCATTTCGAAGCTACAGAAGTATAATTCAAAAAAATAAAACAGAATTGGAATGTAAGTCCAAGCAGATTATAGAACTCAGTATAAAAGTTGATAACTTAAATAAAGAAGTTCAATCATTCAAAAATAAATATTCGCTACTATTGACTGAGCCAAATATTTTTGCTTCAGAAAAGAAAAAATATCTCGACAATGTTATGAATGTTCTTGAAAAGGAAATCAAATTTAGCCGATATAGATTTCCAAAAGTTGATAGATCTGATAGAGAAACTTTGATCTCAGAAATGGGTAAGATTGCAGAAAAGGTCAGTGAAGAAAATCATATTCCTTTTTCAGCTTTTAATGAGATCTTCAAAGATTCAGAAAACAGTGTTAGATTTTTATCCTTATTGCGTTTTGGAAATGAAAATCTAAATTATAATAATGAAGATTTTCCAATTCAGAAAAAGAAGCAGGGAAGAAAGTTTTAAAGTAATAGTATGAAATGAAATTTTTCCGCACAAAAATTTTCATTTTTTTATCAAAAATATCGTGATTGAACCTTAAGTGAAACTTTAAAGCTCATTTTATTATCGGTGATTATTTGTGTTTTATGAGTTATCAAAAAAAACAAAATATTCATCAATAAAAACTGAATTAAATAGCAAAAAACGAAACTATTTACTGTAAAATTGTCAAAATATATTTACATTAGCAATTGAAATTAGTAAACAATTTCAACATAAATAGACGTAAAAGAATAAATACAATTAATGGCAAATAATTTTGTAGACCACAAAGACAGATGGTTACTCATTGCGAATGGAGAGTTTGAATATCCAATTTTATTTATAAAATCTTGGTTGCCATTTAATGCTTGGTATTGTAACAATTACCCCCATCACAAAAATAAAGATCGTCCAATTTTAGAGGAAATGAAATCGGACAATAATTTATTCAAAACAAGAATAATCGCTTTGCTGCAAAATAGCGATGAAGATTCAACAATTTTTCAAAGTAACTTAGTTAAACTTCATAATTATTTAGAAAGTTATAAAGTGCCCAACGCTTTAGAAAACATTAGCTTTAAATCTTTAAACTACAGAGTTAATCCTAAAACTTCTTTTGTAAAAGCATATAGAAATCACAATTATAAAGTCGAAAATATTACTCCAACACCACCAAACAATTACCGTATTAGAATTGACATACTTAATGCAGGAGGGAGTAATATTTTTTTATATAATCATACAAAATATGATAAAACACACTTAACTTCTGATATTAATTTCATAGCACTGTCACAACAAAAAAAAGATGTTATTCTTGAAGGATTTGCAGCAATTAATCCTAAATTAAAAGAATCCTTAGTTGTTAATAAAAAAAATGAATCTCTAGATACGATATCTCAAGTTTTATTTACAAATGATACCCTTTTATTATCGAACGCAATTATAGAAATTCTTTATAATATTCGTTGTATTCTTTTTCACGGTGAAATACAACCGAGTAAAGATAATTTAAAAATTTATGAACCAGCTTTTTATATGTTAAAACAATTAATAAAATCTCTAGACTAATGAGTTTAAGTAACAATATACAAGCAAATGCTAGAAAACTTTTTGAATTGCTACAAAACAAATACATTGTAGATTACTTTCAAAGAGAATATAAATGGGAGTATAAACATATTGAGCAATTATTAGTTGATTTAGAGGCCTCTTTTTTGTCAAACTACGATAATGGAGATACGATTCAAGACATCAATAGTAAATATAATTCTTATTACTTAGGACCAGTTGTAATTTGCGAGAAAGGAAGTATTCGTTCTATTGTTGACGGTCAGCAAAGATTAACATCAATAACATTACTATTAATTTATTTAAATAATCTTCAAAAAGAAAGTAATGATCCTGAAGATATAATTCCTTTGATTTATTCAAAAAAAGGTGGTCGGAAGACTTATAATATAGAAGTTCCTGATAGAACAAAAATTTTAGAAGCACTGTTTAATAGCGAAGAATATGATTTAAGTGCTGAGACTGACGAATCAATCAGGAATATGTATGAGAGATACACAGACATTTCAAATATCTTCTCTGAAGAACTGAAAAATGAAAAGTTGCCTTTATTTATTGAGTGGCTGAAGGAAAAAGTAGTTTTTGTAGAAATATTAGCTTATAGTGATGAAAATGCTTATACAATCTTTGAAACAATGAACGATAGAGGATTAAACCTTACTCCTACTGAAATGTTAAAAGGTTATTTATTAACACACTTAAAAGATCCAATTAAGATTGATGAACTAAATATAATTTGGAAAGAAAAGATATCGAATCTTCATAAATACTCAACCCAAGAAGATTTAGAGTTTATTAGGGCGTGGTTAAGAAGTCAATATGCAGACACTATTAGAAGTGGTTCAAGGGGTGCAGAGAATGAAGATTTTGAAAAGATAGGAACAAGATTTCATACATGGGTGAAAGATAATCATAAAAAAATTGGCTTATCTAACGCCGACCAGTTCTACTATTTTATAAAGGGTGACTTTGAATTTTATTCTACTTTGTACGAAAAAATCAAAACTTATGAAAACAATTATACAGAAGGAGTTGAAAGATTATATTTAACATCTTATTGGGGCATAGCTTCATCATTAAGTTATCCTTTATTGATGTCCTCTGTAAATAAACTTGATAATGAGGAAATCATACAAGAAAAATTAAAAGCTGTTTCAACATTCATTGATATTTTAATTGTTACAAGAGCAATAAATTATAAAGGTAGTTCTCAATCATTTTTAAGATACATAATTTACACATTAGTTAAAGATATTAGAAATAAGTCAGTTGACGAATTAAGAACAATTTTAAAGGAAAGACTTTCATCAAGTAAAGAGAGCATAAATGAAGTCGATAAGTTTTTCTTCAATAATGGGAACAGAAAATTCATTCATTATTTATTTGCTCGTTGTACATTATATATAGAAAATAAAATTTACTCTAACCAAAAGATTGAAATGAATGATTTAATGGCGACTAGAAAATATAATAGATTTGTACTTACTCCTATTATTTCGGAATATAACAAATATAGTAGTCATTTTGAAAATGAAGAAACATATTATGCAACCGAAAAAAAATTAGGGAATTTTATTTTAATTCCTAATCCCGTGTCTATTGAGTTTATGCCGGATAAAAAAATCAGTAAAGTTAATGTACTTAAGAAAGAATTAAGGCTGTCTAAATGCTTGACTAATAGTTATTATACTAATATCAATGACCAAGATTTTTTAATTCAAAAAGGTTTCAAAGCATTATCAAATTTTAAGGAAGGAATTGATGATAGAACTAATGCGATCAATAATTTGATTAAAGAAATTTGGAGCATTGAGAATATTTAAAAAAATTCTGCGTCCAAGAGCATTATATCAAAATGGCAGGTTTAATGCTCGATTGGATATTCAGTTTTTAAACCAAGTTTAGTGATAAAATATAATTAACTACTTTATAGCTTGATACTTACCTAAGATGTAAACATTAAAGTCATTCCATAGATACAAATCAACTATCGACAGAATATGATAACAAAATTAATGGTTATACAGAAAATAAATGATGATGGAAAACTAGAAGTGTTTCAAATCTCATCAGAAAATTTTCAGTGGACTTTTGAAAATAGAAGGACGAAGGTGCAAGCCGACAAAGAGTATTTCCCTTTTACACTATTTGGAGATATAAATATTTTCCAACGTCAATCCGGAGCTGAAACAAGAATTTATGTAAAGGGAAACGAAATTTCATTCTGTGATGACTATGGTGTTCCTAGTGGTACAGTTGTTGGCATTTTATTTCCAAAAAACTACATTCCAGATATTATTAAATTTAAAGACAAACCATTTATTCCTGTAGGATTTGCAGGACAGGCGATCACAAAACCACCTGGACAAATTCAAATATTATATAACTACCTTGAAAAAAGATGTGCAGTAATATTTAACATACACGAGAATATTGTTTTTGGATTTAAATGCATTGCTAAACTTGTTAGTAGCGAAGAATATCCACGCAACGAGAATATAATTGCTGATGACTTATTCGACATATCGTTAAGCAGAAATTTTTTAAATGTTGATGCGATTACAAATGACGACTTAAAGCTAATAAATGAGTCATTAAACCAAGCCGACCTTGAAGAAATACATAAAACTTTAAATGAGCTTTTAAAGTCTGTAAAGTTTGGAGACAAGGAAAAAAGCAAGTCATTATTAAATAAGGCTGGAGTATTATTACTTAACGGGACAAGTGTTGCAAGTAGTCTGACGACAATTGCTGACAGTTATAAGACAGGGGGAACTGCTCAACAATTTATTGGACGAGTTATAGAATATGTTTCACTTTAGAGAAGAGGAGCCAAAAGCTAACAATTGTAACCATCTAACAACCTTATTTTTCTCAATATAAAAAAATTATATGGAATCTTTTATAATGTTTAAGCGAGGTTTTTAATTTGGAGCGAATCCCATTCTTAGAATATTGAGACTCCTAATTCTAATTGAAAAAGAACCCACGCCGTTGTATATACTTCTAAAGTATTTAGTGAGTGTTCAAGACCTCACCCTGCGGGTGTACAAGCACCCTCTTTATTTTTTTATCCAATAATCAACTCAATACCTGCTTTTTCAGCTTTGTATTTTATTTTGGTCTGCAATTCATAATAACTCCAGTTGCGAAGCACAAACTCCTGTTCCTTTGCAATTCCAATTTTGTCTTCCTGATCTTTGAGAATCAATGTGCCCGCTTGTTGTTTGATACAGAAATCGATAAGTTTTCGGCTATACAGGTGAAGCCGATGACTTACATACCTGCTTTCCAGATTCTCTGTTTTATACAATGCTTTCTGTTTCCTTTTTGCTCCATTTCCCGAACGGGCATAAGCTATTCCTTCTTGAATCCTTTTTTGACTTGCCTGAATTGCAAGCCTGCGATACAAAAACTCTTCTTTTGATCCGATATTGATTCGCACATTATTAGCTTTTGCAACTATTGGATGTTCCAGAGATAGTGAAGCTTCCGCAATGATTTCGGGTTTTAAAAGATGTTCTTCCTTTTCAAATTCAAAAACTGCAAGCCAGAAGATTTTCCTGTCTTTCAATTGGATCTGTGAGTTGCAAAGCTTTATCTCTTCTTTTAGCAGGCGTTCCATAATCACTCGCTTATCAGTGTAGTCTTTTCCTAAGTACGTTTTGACAGGTATCGCAAACATATTGAAGCAAAAAGATTTCATTTCTTCGTCGTATCTCATTTTGCTGATGCATTTAACAGGAAGTGGGATTGGAATGTCTCTTTTATAATTTCTCAATGATTTTGTTCCCTGCCAATAATCGGCTTTATTTTTAGAGAAGGTTGATTGAATAGTATTGTTAAGGCTTCCCAGAATATCTGTCGGGATTTCCCCTTTGAATCGGTCAAACACCATTCGTGCTGTAGTGCCAGTTTTTGAACGGTCAAACATTCCCATCTGATCTTTTTTTTCATCAGCTAACTTGTATTGGATTTCTTCTGTGAGGTAAAAGAAGTCCTTGATCATTTCCTGTACATACAGATGGGAAGCGATTAAGTTTGCCGCTCGGAAACAACGGTTCTGATACCGATAAAGTTTTTCCCACATTTCATTTTTTTGATCCGATGGAACATCGATCAACAACTGAATTTTTCGGGTAAGTGTCATCGTAGATTTTTCCATATCAAATATGTATTTCAGGTTTGTTTCGATTCTGCAAATATTGATAAGCATAAAGAAACTCCCGATGGACTTCCTTCTCAGAAAGTTTGAGTTCTCGTGCAATCATTGCAAATGAAGATTTCTGTTCAAATCTTCTGTTGATAATTTCAATTTGTTGACTGCTGAGTTCAACTTGGTGAAACTCATGTTTCTGAGATTTAATCGGTGACTCTTCAAGAGAATTTCTCTTTAAGATTTTCCTTAAATCATCTATTGCTCTACTTACCTCATTGCTTATATCTTTAACATTACTTCCCATTGCTTCTGCAATGGGTTTGTACTGAAAGCCATATTGAAGGCATAGCTCGATCAAGTGTTTTCTTTTGGGATTTATTACCTTTAATACCTTATTGACTTCATCAAAATCTTTTTGATCGGATTCCTGACGAAGAAGATGTTCTTTGTCTTGCAGAGGATCATATCCGACAAGATAATCTTGATAGTTTTCAAAACTTTCAAGTGAAGCCGTTAAGCGAGCGAATTTATTTTTCGGAGCAGTGAAATAAGATATGCAGTCTCTTTTCAGAACAAACTGCAAAAAGCCAAGGATATGATTTGGAGATTCAATGGAATCACGATGTAGCCAGAGCTTAAGAAATGTATCCTGCACAAGGGTTTCCACCACAAAATCATCATCGAGCATTTGTTTTCCAATCCAGAAAAGGAGTCTTTTATACCGAAAATGAATATGTTCTAATGAGGCGGGATTGCCTTTTTTCAGCAGTTCATATAACTGATGATCGTTGAGCTTTCGGGGTAAGGAGTTTGTTCTTTTCATAAGCAGTGAATTAGATTTGACTATCCATTGAAGAACTGCTTCGATTAACAAGATGAATTCGCTATATCATTGAAAATTACTCACTCACTACATTTTGCCCAAAAGAAAGGCGTGGAACTCATCTTACCGACCGGTGGTACTGGCATACCAAGCAACGATAAGTGAGCCCACGCCGAAGTCGTGGGCACATTTACTTATCCTCTCGTTGCTTTTTGAAAAGTGCCAGTTTTCCAGTCGAGAATCTAAGCAATAGCTTCTATATTTCTTTGAACTATCGCAAAATTACTTTTATAAATAATTTATTCCAAATATAATGAAAATAATTTAATTACGGTCGAACGACCGTAAAATTTTCACCGTAAAATATTTCTTTTGTTGTATGATCGATATAAACGAGAAAATCTGTTCGTATATAACTAAAAATTGGTTGATTCCTTGGCTTAAAGAAAATAAGTCGCAGAACTCGTTTGCTAAAAATCACGATATAGAAGAAAGTACCGTAAGGAAAATCAAGAGCGATAGTACCTATAGAATTCCTGTTGAAACACTTTATAGAATTTGTAAAGCAAGAAAACTTACTCTTGAACAATTTTTTAACCTCATTAATGAGTAATATACCAACGATAATTTGTGTTTTTCATTTTGGGAAAAGATGTATTATTATTCTACCTGATTAATTTCCTATTTTAGATACTATTTATTGAATCGCTTGCTTCTTATTAAAAAAGTAAAGAAGAAACTTCAAGGACGGAAGCGAAATTATAATTGAAAGTTTTTCTATTTCTTTGGTGGTAAAGCGAATTTTAGACAAGATCTTTTTTTTATAGAAAAATAAATAATGAAGAATTGGCACTTTTCGATAAAAAAGATATTTTTTAAATATCTTTGAGTACTTATTTGATAATATGAATACACTGAATTCAATTAATAATACATATAAAAGTTATCAGGATATTATTTCATTTTATGAAGACAATAAAAATGAAATTTTTGATGATATTCATCTAAACATAACATTTTTTTTTGCTGCAAATATGAGTGCCACATTAGGTGCGGTTTTGGATCTATTTATTGAAAACCTTAATGATATTCAATTTGATTATATTACTCCCCAAATAGAAGAAATCTTAAGTAAAAATGATTTTCTTACATATTTTGGCAAGGAAAGAATCTATGATAGTAATCATACCACTATAAAGTATCAAAAGCTAAAACCTTCTGATGGTAAGTATTTTAAAAAATATGTAATAGAGGAACTAATAGGTAGAACCGAACTTCCAACTATGTCTGATGCTTTGAAAGAAAAAATAGTTGAAGCTATCTATGAAATATTTGTCAATGCTCAAATTCATAGTGATACAAAATTTATTTATACTTGTGGACAGTTTTTTCCTAAGAAAAACAGAATTGAATTTACGATTGTAGACACTGGTATAGGTTTTAAAGAAAAGATAAACCAAAGATTTAACTCCAATCTTGAAGCATATCAGGCAATAGAGTGGGCGGTAAGGGATAAGAATACTACTAAAGAAGGTATTACAGGAGGAATTGGACTTGCAGTTTTAAAAGAGTTTATTGAAAAAAATAAAGGGAAAATGCAAATTGTTAGTGGGGACGGATTTTATCAGTTTGATAGTTTGGGTATTAAAACAAAAGTATTTGAAGGCTCATTTCCGGGAACAATTGTAAATTTGCAATTCTGTACAGATGATTTTAGTAATTATTCTTTGGTGGAAGAGATAGAT
This sequence comes from Chryseobacterium sp. Y16C, assembly GCF_022488405.1. Classification (NCBI taxonomy): domain Bacteria; kingdom Pseudomonadati; phylum Bacteroidota; class Flavobacteriia; order Flavobacteriales; family Weeksellaceae; genus Chryseobacterium; species Chryseobacterium sp. Y16C. The sequence goes on along the minus strand of NZ_CP092711.1, from coordinate 2,383,079 downwards.
ATAAACGATATATTTTAAAAAATGGAAAGTACGACAGTTAGTATAGTTAATACAATTGGTGACGTCTATGGTGTGGAAGCGGAAGATGGTCAAAAAGTTTTTAATCTTATCAAGAAAGCGTTTGATAACAAGTATAAGGTTATTTTGTCTTTCTTGAATGTTGAAATGCTTACTACTGCTTTTCTTAATACTGCAGTCGGACAGTTGTATAAAGATTATCCCGAAGATGTTATCAAAAAATATTTATCGGTAAGTGATATTTCCGATTCAGGAAAAGTATCTCTCAAACGTGTGGTGGATACAGCTAAAATATATTACAAAGACCCTGGTGCTTTGCAAAGAAGCATTAATGACATATTAGAAGACTAATAATTATGGCTAATTATAAATTACAAGATGTCACACTTCTCCAAGGGCGAAAAATCTTTATTGATGCCAATGTATTGATTTATCTTTTTTGGCCGACAGGTTCGCATCATTTTGAGCAAAATTATGCAAGAGTTTTCAGAACTTTATTAAGACAAGGAAACGTACTGTATATAGATTTTCTGGTTATTTCAGAGGTTATCAATAGGGTATTGAGAATTGAGCATTCAAAATTAAATCCCGGAATAAGCTTTAAAACTTTCCGGGATAGTCAGGATGGCAAAGATGCTTTGGATGATATACATACGATAATAAAAGGCAATATCCTTAATCGTTTCGATATCGAAGGAAAGATTTTTAGTAACCAAGAGATTGAGTACTTGATGGTAACAAACGATTTGGATTTTGTTGATAAGGCTACGGTATCTTTATGCTCAGAAAAGTCTATGGTTCTTCTCACTAATGACAGAGATTTCAAAAACTCAGGTTTGGATATTCTCACTGGTAATCCTCATATTTTCAATTAATTATTTCTAACAAAAAATATTCTTATAAAAATCCCTTTATGGGATTTTTTAGCTTGTAATTGAATTAAAAATGTTGCAAATTGAGTAATTTTATGGAGACTTTTTGATATTTGAAAGTTTTTTACGGTTTTCCGTAAATTAATATGATAAAATATTTTTAAATTTCCAAACTATGAAAATTCAATTTTTACAAGCGTTTAATGGTGATTCTATATGGATTTCCTTCACAGATGCTGGAGGTAATAAAAACATTCTGATAGACGGAGGTACATCTACCACTTATTCTTATACGGATAAAAATAAAAAACATAAGGACGGTGCATTAAAACTTTTGATAGAATCCTTAAAAGAAAAAAAAGAAATTCTGGATTTGGTGATTCTTACACATATTGATGATGACCATATTGATGGTTTTTTAAAATGGTTTGGTAAGGACAAAGATGCCATTCAACATATAAAAGAAGTTTGGTTCAATTCCGGTAGAGCAATTAAAAAATATCTCAATGATGTTAAATCTGAAGTTGATTCTTTAAAATTCAAAGAAACTACAATGCTGACTAGTGTAAAACAGGGTGTTGATTTTGAAAATTATATCAGAGATAGAGGTGTTTGGAATGAAAGAGTAACTGCTCAAAAGGATATACTCAACTGGAATGATATTTCCTTTCAAATTTTGTCTCCAGGTAAAGAAAAGCTTGGTAAACTACTTAAGGAATGGCATAAAAAGAAACCTGAATCCTTGCTGGATACTTCCAAAAAAACTGACTATTCAAAAACATTGAAGCAACTAATAGAAGAAGATAGTTTTGAAGAAGATGATGACCCTTATAATGGCAGTTCGATAGCATTTATCCTAAAAAGAGATGAGGAAAATTTTCTGCTTTTAGGAGATTCTCATCCATCGGAAGTTCTGACAGAGCTGGATTGTTTAGGATATGACGAAAACAATAAGCTATCAGTAGATATGATAAAACTATCACATCACGGTAGTAAAAAAAATAATCCAATTGAAATCTTCAAAATAGTTGATGCCGATAAATATATAATAAGCACAAATGGAGATACTCACAACCATCCGGATAAATCTACTATTGCGAGAATCGTAGCTGTAAATCCTGAAGCTAAAATATACTTTAATTATCCCAATCTTATTTCAAAAATAATCTTGGGACAAGATAGAATTGATTTTCCAAATGTTAAATATTTAGGTACAGATTCATTTTAGTTATGAGAGATAGTTTACAGTTTTTCACGGTAAAAGTAGCCGATGGAAGTGGTTGTCTGTTTCAGCCAATCGACACCGAATATAGTTATGTTTTAACAGCTAAACATGTTGTTGATGGTCATAATAATATTGAAATTGTAAGGCAATACATTAATGAAAATGGGCAAGTAGAAAACGAAAGTTTAGAAATTATTGGAAATCCTTTTTTACATATTGACCCTAACAAAGATGCATCCATTATAAAAGTTAAAAAAGTAGATAATATTGACGGTCTTTTAAGAGCGGATTTAGATTTAATAGAAAAAGAAAATTGGTATTTATGCGGACATCCCGAAACTCGTGTAAATGGGAACTTCTCGTATAGAAAAAATAGACTTAAGATTGAAAATCCTGTTGAACTTTACATTGAAGCTGAAATTGAGAAAGCGGTCACACATTCAGAAATTGTAGGACAGTCTGGTGGTGGAATTATCAAATCTGAGAATTCTTGTTTTCTTCTCGCAGGAATACAGAAGAAAATGGCGGTTGAAGATGATGTAGAGTCTATTTCCAGAATTCATTTTTCTCCCTTATCATTTTTTGATGAGATTGTAGAAGAAAATAAGGATGTATTATCTCCTCTTTTTCCTCCATATATAGGAGCATTTAGAACTCTCATTAAGGAAATTTTTCCTTTTCCGAATTTATTACTGAAGCAAGAGTTAATAAGAAATACATTGACTACTATTTCAGAGAATATCTGCAATGGAATAACACCGGAAGAAATAATTACTAAGTATGGAAGTAGATTTTTAATAGAAGGTACATCTTCTCACATTCTATATCATAAATCTTTGTGGAAATCCTTATTAGAATTTTTTACTATTCTTACATTATATGAAGAACCAATTGACTACAATGATTTGTCAAGTGTTCATAAAAAACGGAAAATGTTCATAGCAGATACTGATAATTGGACAAAAAAATTGGAAGAGATTTATAAATCAGATTTATCCGAAATAGAGAAAGGAGGAGCAATTGTAGTTTGTGCGACTAATGAATCACAAACAAATAAACTTGAAATATCATCGGCAGAACTTGCTATTATAGATATCTCTGTACCCATTGATAAGATGAATATTAGTAATACTGTAGAAAATCCTTTCAATGATTTGAGGCTTGTTAACATTTTTAAATTTCAAGATTGTATAATCAATAGTGGCGTTCAATTAGCAAGCATTACAGGAGTAAATTCTAAAACAAAGATTAAAGAATTAACAGATGGAATCATTTGATAAAATAGACTATAACCAAGATATTATAGCTCAGATTAAAAATAATTTTGATGTTCAAGAGGCTATTGTTAGAAATTTGACATTTGGAAGTAATATTCCAGTTATCTTGGTTCAATTCAAAAGCTTGGAGAATTTAGAAAAGCATTGGAAAGAGTTGAATAGTCTGGTAACTGCTGAATACCTTATTAAATTGGATAACGATTTTTCCAAATGGAATTCTTATATCTTTTTTGTTACAGAAGATGTTCCGAAACCTCTAAAATATGAGATTGAAAATAATAAATTCAGCACGAGGAAAATTGTCATTGAAATGGAAACTCCGCTAATTAATGATGATGTAATCAACAATATTATTTCAGAACACATTGTAAATGATGATATTCAGTTTGAAGTAGAATCCATAGATGTTGGTGAATTTTTTAAGAACGATTTGGTAGGTAATATTTTTGATGATTTCATAAAAGATAATCCCAAAAAAGCTGATGACAATACTTTGATAGAACTATTAACCAAAATTGAAACAGGATTAGACAATGAAAATTAAAAAAGTAGAGATTCAGGCTTTCAGAGCTTATGATAAAGCAGAGAACAGCACATTTGATTTTGGAATCAGCGGAGACAAATATGCTGATTTTGTATCATTGTATGCGCCCAATGGGTTTGGTAAAACATCCTTTTATGATGCTGTAGAATATAGCTATACAAATAATATAGATAGATTACTGAAAAATAAAAATAAGGATGTCGCAAAATCTGAAAAGAACATCAACAAAAGTGAAAAGCAATATATACTAAGAAATCGTCTTTCTGATGCAAATTTAGAAAGTTATGTTAAACTTACGACCACCTCTAATGTTTTTAATAAAAAAATACCCGCTCCAAGAAAGAATGCTGCTGATTATAAATTTGACGAAAATGAAACCGAACGTGGATATTTTAGAGAGGTCATTCTTTCTCAAGATTGGATAAGTAGCTTTCTCAGAGAAGACAAACCGGATGAGAGATTTACAAAATTCATAGACTTTTTTGGAGATAAGGATTTGGATAATTATCGCAAGTCTTTGGATGAATTAATAACAAAAAATGAAAAACTTCTAAAATCTCTGCAGAATGATTTAAAAGGAATTCTACCTAAACTAAAATATGATTCAGATATTGAGATATTGTCCAAAATCAATGAAAAAATAAATCTATTAAATGAGTTGGGCAATCACTTCAGAATTGTGGATACTTATACCTCCGGTAAAGATATCTTAGAGTTGTCCAACACGATTTCTGAAAGGAAAAATGATTTAAACCATAATATCAGTAGGTTAAGAGAAGTATTTACTGAGCTTGAACTTCTTATTTCCGGGAATGAAAGAATTGTAAGTTTCAGGGTTTTTAGAGACTATATAAAAGAGCAAACGAATCTTACAGAAAGATTGTCGGCTTTAGCTATAATCAGAACAAAATTTATAAACCTTAAACAGAAGAAAGACCAGATAGAATCTATACAGAATAAGAATAAGGAACTTGATTCTGAAAAAAATCAAAAAGATGGTATAGTAAAAATCTTTCCGGATTATACAAAAATTATTATCCAGATACAGCAAAAGGAAAAAGAGATTTCAGATTTAAAAATAGCAAAAGAAAGTTCTTTGAAAGAAATATCAGAAACTGAGTCTACTTTGAATGAAAATACAGCAAAAACAGATAATTTTCAGAACCTATTGAATGAGGTTGAGAAAAAAATCGAGCAACTACCTGAAATAGTAAAAATTATAGAGAGTAGCCAGAATAATATCACCAAAGTCAATGATGATATAGAACAAAATAATGAAAAATTAGAAAAAGAGAAAAATAAGCTTAAAAGTATTTCCAATAGAATTGAAGAGCTAAAAAAAGCTATTTTAGAAATTAGTAACAAAAATTATCCGTCACAATTTGAAAGTACATTTGAGAAATATAAACTTTATATCGAAAAGATATTAAATTCTGAAAAATCATTAGAGGAAAAAAGCAAACAGTTACAGTCTCTAAACTTTCAAATAGAAGATCAAAAAAGTTTTCAGAAAGATTTGGAATTATTTGTTTCAAAAGGATTATCTATCATCCATGAACAGAGAACAAGTTCGTGCCCGTTATGTAACCAAGACTATAAAACATATAACGATTTGGCCAATGCTGTGTCAAGTAATAAGCTTTTATCACAAAGGATGTCTGAACTTTTAAATGAAAAAAATGAAATTGAAAAATCTCATCAGGAACTGCTAGAAGAGCTGTCAAAAAATGTACAAGAGCTTGTTGTAATAATAGGCAAAGATATTTCAACAGATGAATTGGCTGAAAAGGATTCCCGAGAAAACATTTTGAATATTAATAAAACTCTTACTGAACTTCAGAATAAATTACTAAATGAAACGAGAATTTTGTCTTCTCAAAGATTATTATTGCAAAATAAATCCAAAGAAGAATATGAAACTTGGGCAAAAGAAATCATCAATTCTTATAGAGCTGAATTGGAAGAGTTAAAATCAATAATTCAGGCATTAAACGATAAACTTTTAAAAGGCAGAGAGCAACAGCAAATAATCATTAAGAAATTAGAAGCAGAAGAATCAGGGCTTCAAATATTGGAAAACTCAGATATTTTAAAAGAAATAAGTGATTTTTTCTTGAAAAATTATCCGAATCAGAAAATAGATTCCAAGCAGTTGGTTACCGATTTGGAAAATATTAATGCTGATATTCAAAAGAACCTCAATAGCATAAAAGATTTATCAGATACAATAAAGATATTAGAGACTGAACTTCAGGAATCCAAAGAGGAAAGCGTTACAAACGAAATCACTCAAATCAATGGAACCTTAATTCGGATTTCTGCCAGTATTGATATTTATAAACTGAATGCCGGGAAATATATTAATTATGATATTGATAAAATGGATGAAGATGTTTTTAATGACTCCATTGCGAAATCCAAAGAGGAAAACGAGAAAAAGATATCTGATTATAATGAGGAAATAAAACAATTAGAACTTTTATCAGAACTGAAGGATAATGTTCTTCCTTATTTGGAATTCGAAGAAAATAAGAAAATTGAGAACAATATCAAAAGTAATATTGAAAAAAAGAAAAAGGTTACTAAATTATTAAAGGGAGAAATAGAAAAAGTAAATTCCCATATCGAAAAGCAGATAAAATCTTTCTTCTATGAAGACCTTATCAATGATTTGTATAAAAGAATTGACCCTCATCCCGAATATACAAAAGTGAAATTTATTCCAGATTTTAAAGATGCCAAACCAAAGCTAAACGTATGTGTCTATGGAAAGAATAATTCTGACGATTTTATTATTCCTAATTTATACTTTAGTCAGGCTCAGCTTAATATTTTAAGTCTTTGTATTTTTCTAGCAAAAGCTCTTAATGCAAAAGATGATGACGGCAATTCTATAGACTGTATATTTGTAGACGACCCAATTCAGTCAATGGACAGTATAAATATTCTGTCTACGATTGATTTGCTACGAAGTATTGTTGTTAACCACGAAAAGCAGATAATACTTTCCACTCATGACGAAAATTTTCATAATCTATTAAAGAAGAAAATACCATCTGCCTTGTTCAAATCAAAGTTTATGGAATTAGAAACTTTTGGAAAGGTGAGACAATCTTCAGTGGGGTGATATATTCGTTAATTTGATTATTTTGTATAGAGCAGTATTGTAAGATATTAAAGTATATAATTATAGCACCTCAAGTAGCATCTTGAAATAAAAAACCCTGTAAATCAGTAATTTATAGGGTTTTAAGTGGAGTTGGAGGGATTCGAACCCTCGTCCAAACAAGCAATACATAAGCTTTCTACATGCTTATTCTGCTATTGGTTTTCGACTGAAAACAGAGAGCAGACACCCAACTTTCAGCTTATCTTCTGAGATTTTCGAGTTTTAGCCGAAGCATCTAAAACCTTATTTCCGCATTCCTATATCCCAGGATCAAACGCCGCAGAACAGAGCATTTGTGGAATATCTTGCTCCCTTACTAAAGTCTTCGGGGAAACGCTTGATCTACTATACTTCGATATTAAGCTGCAAGAGCGAACTCTTCGTTGCCAGTTAAAATTTTGTAGCAAGGGATTATAGAGATCGCGCTACGGTTCTCTGCATGCTTATTTATCCATTGGTCTTGCTGTCGAAACCAGTCAACCCCGAATAAAGTGAATGCAAAGATAATTAATTTTTAAATACTATTAATATTTGTTGGCAGCTTTTAATTCAAATGATAAAATGGAAATTTAATATAATAATTATATGAGAGGATTTAAATTTTTAAGTAGATGGCATTAATAAAGGTTTATTTTGATATTTTGAAATTAATATTAATTATATGAGGTTGATTATTTTGTAGTTTAATAAAAAATGTATACTTTTGCAATCCAAAATGAGATGTAATATATGTTAATAATTCCAGTAAAAGACGGAGAGTCTATCGACAGAGCATTAAAAAAATATAAAAGAAAATTTGATAAAACTGGTACAGTTCGTCAACTAAGAGCTAGACAACAGTTTATTAAGCCTTCTGTAACTTTAAGACAAGCTAGATTGAAAGCTGCTCACAAGCAAAGAAATCTTAGCAAGGAAGAACAAGCTTAAGATATTTTCTTAAACACATATTAAATTCACTCTTTAAATACTTATATTTGAAGAGTGAATTTTTTGTTTTTATACTTCAATGATGCTGGATAAATTTTTAGACTATTTACAATTCGAAAAGAGGTATTCTCCTCACACGATTACAAGCTATAAAAAAGACCTGGAAGACTTTTCTCATTTCTATCTTAAAACAGAATCTTCCGACAATATTTCCAAAGCAGACAAAAAAATCATTAGAAACTTTATCGTAGAACTAAGCGAGAATGGTATTTCCAAGAGAAGTATCAATAGAAAGCTCTCTTCATTACGTAGCTTCTATCTTTTTCTTCTTAAGATAGGTGAAATTAAAGTTTCTCCTACGGAAAGTGTTTCTTCCCTCAAATTTTATGCAGAAAAGCAAATTCCCGTCTCTAAAGAGGAAATGCAGATTCTTAGTGATAATGTATTTGATCAAATGAATGATATTTTGGAAAAATGTATCATGGAAGTATTATATCAGACAGGAATTCGTAAGGCAGAGCTTTGTGGTATGGTATTTGAAAATGTTAACTTAGACGGAAACGAATTGAAAATAATCGGAAAAGGTAATAAAGAAAGGGTAATTCCTATTTCCGGAGAGTTGTCAAATTTGTTGAAAAGTTACTTAGATATCCGTAAACCATTGACTGAATATGAGCGCTATTTTTTTGTCAATAAGAAAGGCAAAAAACTCTCTGAAAAATTTGTTTATGTGGTAGTTAATAAGTACCTTAGTCTTATAACAACAAAAGAAAAAAGAAGTCCTCATATCCTTCGTCATAGCTTTGCTACACACGTTTTGGACAATGGGGCGGAGATCTCCAAAGTAAAAAAAATATTAGGTCATTCCAGTCTTGCCAGTACTCAGGTCTATACGAATGCTAATATTGAACAATTGAAAAAAGTGTTTAATCAGGCTCATCCTCGAGCATCAAAAAAAGAAGAATTATGAAGATCACAGTACAATCAATTGGTTTAACTCCTCACGAACCACTAGAATCACACATTGACAAAAAAGTAAGCAAACTTGATACATTTTATGATAAAATTCAAGAATGTAAAGTATTCTTAAAAGTAGAGAATAATGCTGATAAAGCTAATAAAACTGCCGAGATTATTCTGGCGGTTCCGGGAGATGATATTGTAGTAAAAAAGACAACTACCACTTTTGAAGAAAGTTTAGACCTGTGCGTTGATACTGCTAAAAAGCTATTAATCAAGAAAAAAGAAATGGCATAGAAAAAAAGTTAAAAAAAAGTCATTAAAAAATTTGAGAATTCAAAAAATCCGTTCTATATTTGCACTCGCAAAAAGGGAACAGCGATCTTTTGAATTCTTTTTTATTAAAATGCTTCCATAGCTCAGTTGGCCAGAGCACGTGATTTGTAATCTCGGGGTCGTGGGTTCGAATCCCTCTGGAAGCTCTATTTTAATATAAACATGAGGGGAGATTCCAGAGTGGCTAAATGGGACTGACTGTAACTCAGTTGCTTCGGCTTCGTAGGTTCGAATCCTGCTCTCCCCACATTTTATATTAGAAAAAAAGTTGCATAACTAAAGGATTTTTCCTAAGTTTGCACAGCGTTACCAATAGTTTTGGAAACAAAATTGCGGAAGTAGCTCAGTTGGTAGAGCGTCAGCCTTCCAAGCTGAATGTCGCGGGTTCGACCCCCGTCTTCCGCTCAAATATCACACTTGTATTAGCGTGATTTTTTTTACTACTGAAATGATGTAGAGTAGAGTTTCTCACACGTTCAGTCCATTTATTAAAATGCTTCCATAGCTCAGTTGGCCAGAGCACGTGATTTGTAATCTCGGGGTCGTGGGTTCGAATCCCTCTGGAAGCTCTATTTTAATATAAACATGAGGGGAGATTCCAGAGTGGCTAAATGGGACTGACTGTAACTCAGTTGCTTCGGCTTCGTAGGTTCGAATCCTGCTCTCCCCACATTTTATATTAGAAAAAAAGTTGCATAACTAAAGGATTTTTCCTAAGTTTGCACAGCGTTACCAATAGTTTTGGAAACAAAATTGCGGAAGTAGCTCAGTTGGTAGAGCGTCAGCCTTCCAAGCTGAATGTCGCGGGTTCGACCCCCGTCTTCCGCTCAATAAAATCACGCTATTCAGTGTGATTTTTTTAATTAATGCCGACTTAGCTCAGCGGTAGAGTGCTTCCTTGGTAAGGAAGAGGTCACGGGTTCAAGTCCCGTAGTTGGCTCTCGTTTAATCCCGATTTCTTCGGGATATTTTTTTTGCCTGAATTTTTGTATATTTTTTGAAATTATAAATATTCCCAAGAGAGGAAATTAAGCTCTAGTGTAGAATAATGGTTAAACACCCATACTAAAGTTCAATTGTTTTTCATAATATTCATTCTGATGTTCATTTAATTTTTTAATAAAAAGTTTCCACCTTAAAATTTAATTAAAGTATCTGCTTATCCCCACAACTGCATTTACTATCATAAAAATTTTTGTTACATTCGTATAAAATATAGTTTGATGAATATTCTTTTATTGGAAGACGATCTTATTCTTTCGGCAGAGCTTTGTAAATTCCTGGAATCGAATAATTTTACATGTGATAAAATCTATGATGGGGAAACCTTTATCCGTCAGATAAAGAATAATACCTATGATCTGTATTTGCTGGATATCAACGTTCCGAAAATCAATGGGCTGGATGTTTGTCAAACCATTCGTTCTTTTGATAAAAATACTCCGATTATTATTATTTCAGCATATGGCGATCTGTCAGATAAAAAAGATGCGTTCACCAGATTGGCGGATGATTATTTGGTAAAACCTTTCCAGTTTGAGGAATTATTATTGAGGATTAATTCATTACTGAGAAGAAAAGCTCCTTCTGAAACGACCGATCAGGATATTATCAGGATAGATGATTTAATTGTTAATAAAACCGAACAAAAAGTGTATCGTGGCGGAAATGAAATCAGCCTTACCCTGAAAGAATTTCAATTGTTAGTTTATCTTGCAGAAGCGCAGGGGAGAACAGTTTCAAAACAACAGATTACAGAACATGTGTGGGAACACAACTTTAATACGAATACCAATACAGTAGAAGTTTACATCAACTTTTTAAGAAAGAAGATCGATAAAGATTTTAAAATTAAACTTATTCATACGCGTTCCGGTTTCGGATACTATTTAAGTCCATTATAAAATGTCTTTAAAAAGGAAGATAGCACTCAATCTCAGTATTGCCTTTTCATTGCTTTTTGGTATTGTAATGGCAGTTATTTATATGTCCTTTAATGATTTCAGAAGGGATGAATTTAAAGAAAGGTTCAGGCAGAGATTAGAGTTTACTTCACATTTTATTGCCAAATCAAAGGATTTTGAAGAAGAGGCTCCTATTTTTTTTAATGAGAATTCGGATAATATTCTTTTAAACGAAACTATTTTAATTTTTAACGGCCAAAAGGAATTAATTTACAGCACCATCAAAGATCGAAATGTTACCTGGGATAATGCTTTGCTGAAAGAACTTGATGAAAAGAAAATTATTTATTCCGAAAAAACTGTTCCTGAAATCTATGCGGCTCTCAAAACGATCAATGGCGAAAATTACTATATTCTTACCAGCGCATTCGATACCAACGGAAATTCTAAACTGGCATACCTGAAGTACCTTTTGATTACGGCTTATGTAATGAGTACATTGCTCATCGGTTTTTTCAGTTATTATTTTATGGGGCAGTTCTTAAAGCCTTTAGAAGATCTGAACAAAGAAATTTCGGAGGTTACCGCCCATAAACTGACTACTCAAATCCCTGTTCGCGAATCTAATGATGAAATTAATGTACTGGCACAGTCTTTCAACACCATGATCACACGACTGGATGATGTTTTTCAGTCACAAAAAGATTTTACAGCGAGTGCTTCCCATGAAATCCGGACACCGATTACAAGAATGGCTTTTCAGCTGGAGAATTTAATTAAGTTTGAGCAGCATTCTCCGGAAACCTTATCTTCCTTAAAGCAAATTCAGCGTGATGTTTACCAATTGTCGGATTTAACCAATTCGCTTTTGTTATTAACCAAATTCGATAAAGAAAATATCCAGAGTATTTATGAAGAAGTAAGAATAGATGAAGTAATCTTTGAATCTTTTGAAGCAGTAGAGAAAAGTTATCCCAAACTTAAAATGGATTTCCTTATTTCTGAAGATACTTCTGAAGACGCTCTTTTGACAATAAAAGGAGTACAATCTTTACTGGATATTGTATTTATTAATTTATTCAAAAACGCAGCAGTCTATTCCGATGATGTGGAAGTTGATGTTTTAATTACCGAAACTAATGAAAATCTTGTAGTTGATGTAATTTCACATGGAAATACGATTCCTGCGGAAGAACAGTCAAAATTATTTGAAGCTTTCAAACGTGGGAAAAACTCTCAGAATATCTCCGGTTCAGGTCTCGGTTTAAGAATTGTTAAGAGAATTCTGGAGTATCACAATGCTCAAATTGTTTATATATCTCCAGGAGAATTATTAAATAAATTCAGTGTTATTTTCCATAAATAATTTTCACAATAATTTTTTTCATTTGATAAAAAATCAAACTCTTTTTTATAATAATCATTCAAAAAATGAGTATTAATCAGGAATTTTAATTTTTTTTTAAGGATTCTTTAAGAGCTTTTTAATAGCAGAAAGGCAATTTTGTATCATAAAATCAATAAAATGAACAAATTTTCAGGACTGTTCATCGTCATTTCCTCATTCATGGCGGCACAACAGAAAATGTCTCTTCAGGATTGCGAAAAAGCTTTCCAGGAGAACAATTTACAACTGCTTGCGGAACAGTATAACATTAACATGGCTGATGCAGACATTTTGCAGGCCAAAATCTGGGAACTTCCGCAATTGAGCGGACAAATCAATGCATATAATCCTGAAGACCGAAAAGTTTTTGATGTCGGTCGCGCGAAAGGAGCGCAGGTAACGCAGTTGATCTACATGGGAGGCAAGAAAAAAAATGAAATTGCTTTCGCCAAATCCAATAAAGAATTGGCACAGCTGCAGTTTTCCCAACTTCTGGTAGATTTGAGGTCTCAGCTTCGTTCCACCTATTTCGATCTTTATTACGAAAAATTAAAATTGGAAAATACCAATAGGCAGCTCGGTTATATGAACGACCTGTTGGCGGCTTATAAAGTGCAGTCTGCAAAAGGCAATGTCTCTCTGAAAGATGAGGTGAGGCTGCAGAGTATCGTGATTCAGCTGAATAATGATAAGATAGGTATTAATAAAAATATTCTTGAGTTTGAGCAGACTTTAAAAGTCCTGACAGGCGTTACGGATGATATCGAGCCTGAACTTTCAGACTCGGAAGCGATAGATATTCTTGCAGCTCAGCCTTTTGGAGACGAAACAGAATTACAGAAAAAAGCATTGGAAAACAATGCAGATTATCAATATAATTTAAAATTAATAGACAACGGTAAGCTGTATGCTCAATGGCAGAAATCACTGAATGTTCCGGATCTTAACCTTGGTGCAGGATGGGATCAGAACGGAGGAACTTTTAAAAATGAAGTGAATCTTTTGGTGGGGATTCCTTTACCATTATGGAAATCCAATAAAGGAAATGTTGAGAAAGCCAATTTTGCCATTCAGCAAAACCAGAAAAATGCGGATTTCCAGAAATTAAATCTTGAGACTAAAGTTCAGGCGGCTTACAAAACCTGGAAATCACAATATGACCAGCTGGCGCAAATTAAATCTGATGATCTTAATAATATGGAACTGGTATACAACGGAATGCTGAACAATTTCAGAAAAGGGAATGTGAGCCTTATCGAATTTACTGATTTCATGGACAGCTACAGAGAAACAGCTCTTCAGATCTACGATATGAAGAACGGAATCATACAGTCTGCGGAACAATTGAATCAACTAGTACAAACGAAAATCTTCTATTAAACAATGAAAAATTATATAATTCCGGTAATGATAGCTTTGTCAGTTTTATCTTGCTCCAAAAAAGAGGAAACGCCAAAGCAACAGGCAAAAAAAGGTTTTGAACTGAGCAATACCATGCTTCAATCGATTTCTTTAGCTAAAGCTGAAAAAAGATATATAGAAGACGACTATAATTTCTACGGAAAAATCTCGGCAGACAAAAACAGCTATATCGATGTTTATCCCTTGGTTGGAGGGAATGTTTTGAGTGTAAATGCTGAATTGGGAGATCACGTGACGAAAGGTCAGGTTCTGGCGACGATCAGAAGTACTGAGTTGGCGGAAGTTCAGAAAGATGTAAGCGATGCCAAAACCGATTTGGTAGTGGCACAGAATAACCTTCGAGTTGCTAAGGAAATGTATGAAGGAAAACTGAATACCGAGAGAGATGTACTGGAAGCAAAAAGCCAGCTCCAAAAAGCACAGGATCAGTTGCAGAGAGCAAGCGCAGTAAGTACGGTTTATAATGTGAAGAAAGGGAATATTTACAGTGTTCTTGCGCCGATCAGCGGATATATCGTTCAGAAAAATATTAACAAAGATATGCAACTGCGAAGCGACAGAAGTGATAATATTTTCGATGTGGCAAATACCACCAATGTTTGGGCAATTATGAACGTGAATGAGTCGGATATTGATAAAATCAGCCTTGGAATGAAAGCGCAGGTTTCCACATTATCTTATCCGGATAAAGTTTTTGACGGAAAAATTGATAAGATTTTTAAGATCATCGATCCTGAAACCAATGCCATGCAGGCTAGAGTAGTACTGAATAATCAGAACGGATTGCTGATCCCCGAAAGTAAAGCCACAATAAAAGTGACAAGCTCGGAAAATAGTATGGCGCTTACTGTTCCCTCAAAAGCAGTGATTTTTGATGATAACAGAAGCTTTGTAGTGGTCTATAAATCCAGAACTGATGTTAAGGTTAAAGAAGTAAAAGTTCTGAAGCAGGTTGGTGATATTACCTATATTTCAGAAGGTTTGTCTGAAGGAGAACAGGTAATTACCAACAATCAACTGTTGATCTACCGCTCTCTGAATAGTTAAGTTTTATTGTAAACCATTAAGATTTGAATTAACAAATTAAGTTGAATTAAGAAATATCTAAAGATATTTTTAACATTGAGCCTTATCAATTTGCTTGCAAATCATTAATAATTCTAATAGCTTAAATGCTCTTAATGGTTCAAAAGCAAAATTCTTTGCTGAGTGAAAAGCCTTTTCGAACAAAAATACGCAGAAATAATCACCAAAAATCTTTGTGGACTTTGCGTTAAAACAACATCATCAAAAAATCCATCATGAATAAATTCATTAAAAATATAATTGCTTTTTCGTTAAAGAATAAAGCGTTTACCTTTATTTGGGTCGCGGTTTTGGCGGTTGCAGGATTTATAAGTTTCAAAAATATGCCTATTGAAGCTTTTCCGGACGTTACCAATACCCAGATTGTTATCATTACTCAATGGAACGGGCGAAGTGCGGAGGAAGTAGAGCGCTTCGTGACCACTCCCATCGAATTGGCAATGAGCCCCGTTCAGAAAAAAACGAGTGTAAGAAGCACCACGATGTTTGGACTTTCCATTGTTAAAATCCTTTTTGATGACGGAGTGGATGACACTTTTGCCCGAAATCAGGTGAACAATCAATTACGGACAGTAAGTCTTCCGGATGAGGTAGATCCGGAAGTTCAGCCTCCTTACGGACCAACCGGAGAAATTTTCCGATATACTTTGGAGAGTAAGAAGAAAGATTCACGTGAATTATTAACCTTGCAAAACTGGGTAATTGATCGTGCTTTACGGGGTGTTCCGGGAGTTGCCGACATCAACGTATTCGGTGGCCAGGATAAAGTTTTTGAATTGAGTATTGATCCGAGAGCTTTGGATAAATACAATCTGACGCCGCTTCAGGTGTATGATGCTGTCACAAAAAGCAATTTAAATGTTGGTGGAGATGTGATCGAAAAAAACGGACAGGCTTATGTAGTTAGGGGGATCGGTCTGGTAAAATCCGTCGCTGATATCGGAAATATCACAATACAAAACGACAGCGGAAACCCGGTCCTGGTAAAAAATGTGGCCGAAGTTCACGAAAGTTCGATGCCTAGAGTAGGGCAGGCCGGATTGAATAATCACGAAGATACCGTTGAGGGAATCGTTGTCATGAGAAAAGGTGAAAATCCTCGTGAAGTGTTGGTAGGAGTAAAAGCTAAAATTAAAGAGCTCAACGAAAAGATTTTACCAAAAGATGTAAAAATGGTCACTTTCTATGACCGTGATAATCTGATGGATTTCACCACACATACCGTAATGCACAACCTTATTGAAGGAATTGTTTTGGTGACCGTGATCGTTTTGATCTTCATGGCTGACTGGAGAACGACTTTAATTGTTTCAATCATTATTCCGTTATCTCTGTTATTTGCATTTTTATGTTTAAAACTAGCGGGAATGAGCGCCAACTTATTGTCTCTTGGTGCGGTAGATTTCGGAATCATCATTGATGGAGCCGTCGTCATGGTAGAAGGACTCTTTGTAATGCTCGATCATAAAGCTCATAAATATGGAGAAGAACGATTCAATAAATTAGCCAAAGGAGGCTGGATCAAACAGACCGGAACCGGATTGGGAAAAGCGATCTTCTTTTCAAAATTAATTATCATTACGTCATTAATTCCTATCTTCTCATTCCAGAAGGTTGAAGGGAAAATGTTCTCACCATTGGCTTTTACCTTAGGTTTTGCTTTGATGGGGGCTTTGATTTTCACCTTGACATTGGTTCCTGTTCTTTCACATATTCTTTTAAATAAGAATGTTAAAGAAAAAAATAATCCGTTCGTTAACTTCTGGGACAGGATTGTTTTAAAAAGCTTTAATTATACCTTTAAACATAAAAGAATGAGCTTGATCGTTGCCATTTCATTTTTGGCAGTAACCTTATTCTCAGGGAAATTCTTAGGAACGGAATTTTTGCCCCAGTTAAATGAAGGTTCACTCTGGATTACTGCAGAAATGCCGATGAGTTCATCCTTAAAAGAATCCTTAAAAACAGCAGATCTTCTTAAAAAGGATATTATGAGTTTTCCTGAGGTGACTGATGTTCTTGCGCAAACAGGACGAAGTAATGACGGAACTGACCCGAATGGTTTCGGATTTGTGCAGTTTGCGGTAAATCTTAAGCCTAAAGAAGAATGGAAAAGAAAAATCACTTATGAAGAGCTGATCGAAGAAATTGATAAAAAGCTAAGAAACTATCAGGGAATTACTTTTAACTATTCCCAGCCGATTTCCGACAACGTTGCCGAAGCGGTGGCAGGTTTCAAAGCAGAAAACGGAATTAAAATTTATGGTGACAATTTGGAAACACTGGACAGATTGGCTGAAGAAGTTTTAAAACAGATTAAAGATGTAGACGGTGTAAAAGATCCGGGAATCATTAAAAATATTGGTCAGCCGGAAGTAAGTGTTGTTCTTGATAGGGATAAAATGGCGGCTTACGGAGTAATGCCTGCAGACGCACAGGCGGTTTTGGAAATGGCTTTCGGAGGGAAAACGGCTTCAGAAATGTTCGATGGTGAGAGAAAGTTTCCCATCCGTCTTCGTTACTCACAGGAGTACAGAAAAGATGAAAATGATATTGCGGCATTAATGGTTCCTACGCAGGATGGTTCAAAAATTCCTTTAAAGGAGATCAGCAGTATTGTAAAAGATAACGGGGCTGCATTTATTTATCGTGATGATATTAAACGATATATCGGGGTAAAATTTTCTATCCGTGACCGTGATTTGGGAAGTACAATTGCGGATGCTCAGAAAAAGGTTGCTAAGATTGAGCTTCCAGATGGCTATTCAATAGGATGGACGGGACAGTTTGAAAATCAGCAGAGAGCTTCGAAGCGTTTAACGCAGGTGGTTCCGATCAGTATTTTAGGAATTTTCTTCCTGCTATTCATCCTTTTCGGAAATATGAAGGATTCCCTTTTGGTATTGGCCAATGTACCATTTGCTTTAATTGGCGGGATTATCGCGCTTCATATAACAGGAATTAATTTTGGAATCTCTGCCGGAGTAGGGATGATCGCTCTTCTCGGGATCTGTATCCAAAACGGGGTGATTCTGATTACGGAATTTCACCAGAATGTTAAGAATGGGCTGAGTCTTGATGAATCTATATTGAACGGAGTAAAATCCAGGACACGTCCCGTAATCATGACAGCTTTAATGGCATCAATCGGATTAATGCCGGCAGCATTATCCACAGGAATTGGCTCTGAATCTCAAAAGCCATTGGCAATTGTAATTATTGGCGGATTAATCACAGCAACAGTTTTAACCTTATTGATTTTTCCAATTATTTTCTGGATCTTCAACAGAACAAAAAAATCGCAGCAAATCTAACTATTCTTTCATTTATATTATATTGACCAAAGGGCGGAAAACAAAGTTTTCCGCCCTTCTTATTGAAATAAAATATTATGAGTTTAGAATCCTAATCCCACTGTGAAACCTCTCACGGTATTCGGAAAATCAGAAACTGATGTTGCTGCTCCCGTTGAAGTATTAATGCTGTAAATTTTTGTTGTGGTTCCTACTGTTGCAAGCAAATAAGCTTTTTGGCTCATGCTTCCGATGTCGAAACCATTAGCGTTGGTAATATTGATGCCCAAAGAGCCTGTTTCTACCAAAGTTCCGTTATTGGGTGGGTTTTGTTGATATAATTTATCGGTATTATGATCAATTACAAACAACGTTGTTGAAGTAGCTCCTGCAAAATTGTTGGTGTAAGCTGCTGCTCCGATCATAGGGCTCCCCGGATTAAGAATGCCATCTACTGCGGTAATTCCGCCTGTTACGGGATCCAGGCGTAAATTCTGCCCATTGTTGCTGACAACTCTTATTTTATCCACTGTAGGATTGAAGTCAAATCCGAAATCTGTTCCTGCCAATAACGTTGCAAAAGGCGAAGTTCCTACGGCTGTTGCAGCTCCGGTTCCTAAATTAATTGTATATAGTCTGCTTGAGCTTCCTAAAGCGTGAAGCTGTCCGTTGGCAGGTCTGAAATCTATTCCCAGAATATTTTCACCGCTTTGAAGTCCTGAAATTGCCTTTGAAACAGGCATCGGATTATTAGGATTGAAGATCTGCAGATTATTCGAATTATCCACTGCATAAGCAACAGGTTCTGTAGGAATAGCAAGATCAATGATTGGCTGCTGCAGCATTCCGACAGCGGTGGCTTTACCATTGTTCAGATCTAAAATGTGTAAGTTATTATTTAAAGCTAATAAGGCCACACTATTGTCATATTTAATATCAAAAGCTGCCTGTCCTGTAAAAGTAGTTCCCAGGCTTCCCACTTCTACTAATGTCCCGTTGTTGGGAGGATCTTGCTTAAATAATTTTCCTGAAGCCATATCAATATCATACAAAACAGTACTTGAAGCTCCGGATTTGCTGTTGGTGTAAGCTATTCCTGCTACAGAAGGAGTTCCGCCTCCATTGATATTCATGTCGGTAGCAGCAACTGCTCCTGTTTCGGGATGCAGTCTTAAGTTTTGCCCTGTATTGCTTACCAGACGAATTCTGTCCACGGTAGGATTAAAATCGATAGAAGCAATGGTGCCTGAAACTGCGGGTGAAAATGCAGTAGTGCTTACCGCTCTTGCAGAAGCATTAGAAGTGTTGATGATGTATAGTTTGCTTGCGCTGGATAAGGCGTAAAGCTCTCCTGTTGCAGGTCTGAAATCGATGCTGATCAGTTTTTCTCCTGAAACCACACCGGTTACTGTTGTTTTGGAAATAAACACTTTAGGATTGTTGGAATTAAAAGACACCAGTTCGTTACTCGATGTAAGTCCGTATGCCATAAGGTCTGGTCCTTGTACGGGCATTTCTATTGGGAACATCATATTTTCAGAATCATTGCATGAAAATAAAATGGAAATGCTGAACAGTACGGTACATAAATGTAGTAATTTTCTCATAATATTAATTTTAATAGGTTGTTTTTTTATTTACGAGAAAAAAATAAACACGGATTTACCGAGATGATTATATTCCTAAATTATTTCATTCATAATTAATGAGATAGTTTAGATTTTTAATAAAAGAGTTTTCCGAATTTTTTCAATTGAGAAAAATGTGTAAATTTGCAGTCTCAATACTTTGAAATATACGGTTTGTAGTTCATGGGATTTAAATATTAAAACTTTTTTTGATAAAAAGGTTTTGGTATGTAAAAATTCATTATATTTGCACACCGAAAATTTGAAAAACAATAAATAAATAATTTTAAATCATGGCAAAGGAAACGTTTAATCGTAACAAACCACACTTGAACATTGGTACTATTGGTCACGTTGACCATGGTAAAACTACTCTTACAGCTGCTATTTCTGCTGTATTAGCTAGCAAAGGTCTTGCTGAGAAAAAAGACTTCTCTGCGATTGACTCTGCTCCAGAAGAAAAAGAAAGAGGTATCACTATTAATACTGCTCACATCGAGTACGAAACTGCTAACAGACACTATGCTCACGTTGACTGTCCAGGTCACGCGGATTACGTAAAGAACATGGTAACTGGTGCTGCTCAGATGGATGGAGCTATCTTAGTATGTGCTGCAACTGATGGACCAATGCCTCAAACTAGAGAACACATCCTACTTTGCCGTCAGGTAAACGTACCTAGAATCGTTGTGTTCATGAACAAAGTTGACATGGTAGATGATGCTGAGTTATTAGAGCTTGTTGAGCTTGAACTTAGAGATCTTTTATCTACTTACGAATATGATGGAGATAACTCTCCAGTAATCCAAGGTTCTGCTCTTGGTGCACTTACTGCAGCTACTGAAGGTAACTCTGATGATAAGTGGTTCAAGACTGTAGAAGAATTAATGGATGCTGTTGATACTTGGATCGAGCAACCAGTAAGAGATCAGGATAAGCCATTCTTGATGCCAATCGAAGACGTATTCTCTATTACAGGTAGAGGTACTGTAGCAACTGGTAGAATCGAGTCTGGTGTTATCAACACTGGTGATCCAGTTGATATCGTTGGTATGGGTGATGAAAAATTAACTTCTACAATTACAGGGGTTGAGATGTTCAGAAAAATCCTAGACAGAGGTGAAGCTGGTGATAACGTAGGTCTATTGTTGAGAGGTATTGAAAAAACTGACATCAAGAGAGGTATGGTTATCGCTAAGAAAGATTCTGTTAAACCACACAAAAAATTCAAAGCTGAGGTTTATATCCTTTCTAAAGAAGAAGGTGGACGTCACACTCCATTCCATAACAAATACCGTCCTCAGTTCTACGTAAGAACTACTGACGTTACAGGTGAAATCTTCTTACCAGAAGGTGTAGAAATGGTAATGCCTGGTGATAACTTAACAATCACTGTAGAATTGTTACAACCAATCGCTCTTAACGAGGGTCTTAGATTCGCGATCAGAGAAGGAGGTAGAACAGTTGGTGCTGGTCAGGTTACTGAAATCTTAGAATAATTATCTAAAATATTAAAGCTTCCGAAAGGAAACAATCGGAAGCTTTTTTAACTACGGGCATCGTCCAATGGTAGGATACCGGTCTCCAAAACCGTTGATCAGGGTTCGAATCCTTGTGCCCGTGCAAATAACAATTATGAGTTCATTTATCGATTTTTTAAAAGGTTCTTATAACGAATTCAGACATAAAGTTGAATGGCCAAAGTGGGCTGATCTGCAATCCTCTACAGTAGTAGTAACTATTGCGACAGTTATTTTGGCATTATTTACCTTTGGGGTTGACGAATTGTTTTCTAAAGCAATAAGCAACATAATAGGAATGCTAATCAACTTGTTCAATTAATAATAAAAGTATTTTCCCATAATGAGCGAATTGAAATGGTATGTGCTGAAAGCAATCAGCGGACAGGAAAATAAAGTGAAAAACTATATTGAGACAGAAATCAAGCGTTTAGGGTTTGAGCAGTATGTAACTCAAGTGGTTATTCCTATGGAAAAGGTTATTCAGATTAGAAACGGAAAAAAAGTTCCTAAAGAAAGACCTTACTATCCTGGATACTTAATGATTGAAGCTGATCTGATGGGAGAGATTCCTCACATTATTAAGAACATTCCTGGGGTTATTTCTTTCCTAAGCTTGACAAAAGGAGGAGATCCTGTTCCGATGAGAAAGTCTGAAGTTAACAGAATGCTTGGAAGAATGGATGAATTATCAGAATTTGCGAGTGATGTTGAAATCCCTTATGTAGTTGGAGAAAACGTTAAAGTAATTGACGGACCATTCAACGGATTCAACGGGACTGTGGAGAAAATTCTTGAAGATAAAAAGAAAATTGAAGTTTCAGTTCTTATCTTCGGTAGAAAAACTCCAATGGAACTTAGCTATATGCAAGTAGAAAAAGTGTAATATTTATTATCTATAAAGATATAAAAGACTGCTTAATAGCAGTCTTTTTGCATATATGACTTTTTAACAGTAGACTATAGGCTTGTTAATTCTTGTATCTTATCACCGTTAGTGCTTGTATTATCTCTGTCCTGATTTTTTTGAATAATTTAATTTAACTTGAATGGCATGTTTCTTGTAATTAATTTATTAACTAATCCACAATTTATATCTTTTATTTAATACGTTAGCTACAGGTGTAGAAGGGTTTCTTTGCGTTTTAATTAAAAATATAACAGATGGAATAGTTAAAAAACACAACTCTTATAAAAAACACATTTCAATGAAAAAAATTATTTCTATGATCACTCTGTTGAGTGCATCAGTAATTATGAATGCACAGGTTGGAATCAACACTACTACGCCAGAAAAAGAACTTACCGTGAATGGTACGATGAAGACATCAGGAATTGTTTTTAAACAGCCTATGGAAAAATTGGAAGCGGATGAGAATTACACTTTCATTATCAAATCTCCGGCCCCGGAAAACAAAATTACTGCGTATAATGATTCTTTCGTTCCTAATTCTCCGGCACCCATTAACCTTATTCAGTTTAAAATTAACTGTGATCCTGCAGACAAGGATTGGGTAAACCAATTTGATACAAAGATTAATTCAAATAAGTTTTTGGTGGTAATCTCTTCTTTTGGTTTTACACAGCCTACAAGAACGTTTTCTGCTGACTGGCTTACTCCCGTGCCCCAGATTTTTGCCTATTCTTCAGGAGGGACATGGAAACTGAAGGCAGATTATCATGGATTTGCCCCGGATTTATCACTTCCAACGGGAATCTGGACACTGAACCTGTTGGTATTTGACAGATCATATGCCAAAGATTTCAATACAACACAAAACCTTAATTCTTTAGGAACAGGTGCTGCTTCTGCTCCATTAATTCAGTAAAAACATAAAACAAAATGATGAAAAAAATTATTGCAATCCTCTTTACGGGTTTTGCTGCCTTAGGCATGCATGCCCAAGTGGGAATTAATACCAAAACACCAAAGGGAACTCTTGATGTAGAAGGGGAAACACTGGTAGAGTCTTATTTAATAGATACTGAGAATACGAAAGCGGGAGGGAATTATCTCCTTATTACCCGTTCAAAAGACAGTTCGCCGGTAGGAAAAGTTAAGCTGCTGGATATATCGCTTCGTAATGTAGCGCCTGTAAATATGTATAATGTTGTATTGAAAAATGTGAAACAGGACGAAGTTGTAAATCTGAATACAGGATTAGATGCGAGTAAATATGTTGTGGCTATTACAGGTGCTGTTTTTACAGAAGCGGTTTCTGCAGCAAATACGACTACAAATCCGAAATCATTTGGATCATATTCCACAGAAATTACACAGGTAACGAGTGGTGGGAAAAGCTATCATGCCATTAATTTGGCTTTTAAAGGAGCAGGAACTGTTTCATCTCAAAACGGAACCTGGACACTTTCTTTAACTGTCTTTGAAAAGTCATTAGTTAAAGACTGGGGAACTTTCAACGGTTCTGTTTCGGCATCAGCTTCGCCTGGTTATTCAGGAGTTTCAACCAATACACCTCTAGGACTTCAATAAGAAAACTATGAAAAGAAAAATTTATATCACGATAATCATGTGTCTGGGATTGTTTATGAATGCCCAGCAGGGAAAAGTAGGGATAAACACCGCAAACCCTACAGAAACACTTGACGTTAATGGTAAAACATATACCAATTCTTTATATCTGAGAAACCCGGGAGAACCTACCATGTCGGGAGGCAGCTTTCTGGCAACTTCAGAAAATGCTTTACAGTTGTATGATCCTACTTTGGAAAGTAGTGGATTGTTTAATTATCTTAAACTTACTCTTACCGGAGTTCCGGGTACAGGAATTGCAGATTATGACACAAAGATAGATGCCAACAATTTTCTTGTTGTGCTTCATAATTACTCATTCAAACTGAATGACGGAACAACGAGTGTAATGCTTGACTACGGAGATAACGGTATCAATGATAACAGGCAGGGGTCACCTAATGTTGTTGCCTTCAAAAGTAATGGAACATGGCATATCAAAGCGCAATTTACAGACAGCAGAATCATTGCGACGAATTCAACCATTCCATCAAGAACTTATAATAACTTTACCGTTGATCTATATCTGATGGCATATAAAAGATTGATTGAAAAGCAAAATATCAGTGATATCAATGCTGATCTTGGAGGAAATGATGGTTCTACGCAAACGATAAATAAACCATCAGGTTTTTAACAGATTTTTCCTGTCAAATATATAAAAGGCTATTTAGAAGTAAATAGCTTTTTTTATTTTTGTTTCTAGAAATTTTTACATGTTCAATATTTCAAAAATACGGATAACAGATTTTTTTCTTAATTGGAAATCTTTTCTTGTTTTTAACATTCTTATTTTCGTTGCTAAAATCGTTTTTTCAGCATATAATAACTTTCAAGCAGAATGGTTTGAAGATTGGAGTATTGCCAGGAATTTAGCCACTCTTGAAATCTACTCATGGAACTATAAATTTGGAAGCTCGGCCTATAAACTTCCCTTATATCCTTTGTTTCTGTGTTTTTTTATGAAATGTTTCGGACTCCTGAATGCTGCTAAATTTATCATTATTGCTCAGCATATTTTTTACTTTATTATTCCCGTAATAATTATTAAAATATTCGAAAATTTTAATCTAAAGACAGTTGGTTTTCTATCTGCATATTTTTTTATTTTTTCGCCCGCTTATTTTTATTATTCTAATGTTTTAGAGACTACTAATCTATTTATTCTGCTTTTTGCTGTTTGGCTTTATGGGTATTCTATATGCTGGACTCAGGCTTATATTAGCTTTAATAAGATCATAATTTTTTCTGTGATCACGGCTTTGGTTGCTTTAACGCAGGTGGTAGCTGTTCCCATCATGGGAGTGATGGCTTTATTTTTAATATTTTATAAAAAACGTTCTTTAAAAGATATTTTCACTGTTGCCTGTATTGCTGTACTTGCGTATTCTCCATGGGTAATTAGAAACTATACTACTTTTGATAAGGTAATCATCAGTAAGTCTCCTTTTTGGCAAAACGTTTTTTTGGGTTACATTCCGGACTATCAAATATTACCGGATAATCATTTTCTAACACAAGAAGAAAAGAAGACTGTCTTTAAAAAAACGGCAGCCCATAATGAATTTATCAATGAGAAAATTTATAGGGAAGAGGTCTTGAAAATTGTAAGAAAAGACAGTTTTGCTCCCATTAAAAAAGGACTCAATAACCTTATTAGCTTATGGTTTGTTCCCAAAACATATTTTGATAATAATAGTCTGTCTATTCTTATTGGGCGTAAATTATACGTTATTTTCATTAATTTATTATTATTAATAAGCATGATCTATTTTTTTAGGAACAGTAAAAAAATATTTCTTTTTTGCTGTATTCTATTTGTAGGGTTTACATTTCCGTATCTAATAGGACATGCTGCGAACATTCGTTTTAAATTGGATTTTGAATGGATAGAAACTTCTGTAATCTCGCTTTTTTTATTTCATAAATATTTTGTATCAAATAAGAAGTCCAATACAAAAGATAAAATTAGTATTTAGAAAAAAAATACAATACTTTCTAAAAATCAGCTGATTCGGTTTGCTAATTCAAAAATATTTTATAATTTTGCAGTCCGAAAAGTAGGATTGTCTAAGGTGAGAATAGATAACCTGCTGAATAATAAATGCTTCCAAACTCATTAATTATTCAAACTTAAAAAACAAAAAATGGCTAAAAAAGTCTTTAAAATGGTAAAGCTTCAGGTGAAAGGTGGCGCAGCTAACCCTTCTCCACCAGTAGGTCCAGCATTGGGTTCTGCAGGTGTGAACATCATGGAGTTTTGTAAGCAATTTAACGGAAGAACTCAAGATAAGCCAGGACAAGTTTTGCCTGTAGTAATTACAGTATACGAAGACAAATCTTTTGAATTCGTTATCAAAACTCCTCCTGCAGCAATCCAGTTAATGGATGCGGCTAAAATCAAGGGTGGTTCTGGAGAACCAAACAGAAACAAAGTAGGTTCTGTATCTTGGGATCAAGTGAAAAAAATCGCTGAAGATAAAATGGCGGACCTTAACTGCTTTACAATGGATTCAGCTGTTTCTATGGTTGCAGGTACTGCAAGATCTATGGGATTAAGAGTAACAGGAACTAAACCAACTTTTAACGCTTAATACTTAAAGAAGAAATGGCAAAATTAACAAAAAAGCAAAAGGAAGCTTTAAGCAAAGTAGAAAAAGGAAGAATCTATAACCTTGAAGAAGGTTCAGCTCTTGTAAAAGAAGTAAACACTGCAAAGTTTGATGCTTCTGTAGACATCGCTGTAAGATTAGGGGTAGATCCAAGAAAAGCTAACCAAATGGTAAGAGGTGTTGTATCTCTTCCTCACGGAACTGGTAAAGATGTTAAAGTTTTAGCTTTAGTAACTCCAGATAAAGAAGCAGAAGCTAAAGAAGCTGGTGCTGACTATGTAGGTCTTGATGAATATTTACAAAAAATCAAAGAAGGTTGGACAGATGTTGACGTTATCGTTACGATGCCAGCTGTAATGGGTAAATTAGGGCCATTGGGTAGAGTATTAGGACCAAGAGGTTTAATGCCAAACCCAAAATCAGGTACTGTAACTATGGAAATTGGTAAAGCGGTAACTGAAGTAAAAGCAGGTAAAATTGACTTCAAAGTTGATAAATACGGTATTATCCACGCTGGTATTGGTAAAGTATCTTTCGATGCTGCTAAAATCAAGGAAAATGCTCAGGAATTGATCTCTACTTTGATTAAAATGAAACCAACTGCTGCTAAAGGAACTTATGTGAAGTCTATCTATTTGTCTTCTACAATGAGTCCAGGTATTGCAATTGATACTAAATCTGTTAACTAATAATAAATCCTTAAGACAATGACAAAAGACCAAAAAGTTGTAGCAATACAAGAGATCAAAGATTTGCTTCAGGATGCAAAAGTAGTTTACGTAGCAGATCTAGAAGGTTTGAACGCTGCAAAATCTTCTGACTTCAGAAGACAGGCTTTCAAGCAAAATATTAAAGTGAAAGTTGTAAAAAATACACTTTTACAAAAAGCAATGGAGCAAATGGAAGGAGTAGATTACTCTGAAATGTTCCAGTCTTTCAAAGGAAATTCAGCTATTATGATTTCTGAGACTGCAAACGCTCCTGCAAAATTAATCCAAGGGTTCAGAAAGAAAGAAGAAAAGCCAGCATTGAAGTCTGCTTTTGTTCAGGAAACTTTCTACGTTGGTGACAACAACCTAGACATGTTGGCTAACATCAAGTCTAGAGAAGAAATGATCGGTGAAATCATCGGATTACTTCAGTCTCCAATTCAAAGAGTTGTTTCTGCTCTTCAAAACAAACCTGAAACTGTAGAAGCTAAAGCTGAAGAAGCTGCTCCTGCTGTTGAAGAAACTCCTGCTGCTGAGGCTCCGGAAGCTCCTGCTGCAGAAAGCACTGACGAAACGCCAGCTGCTGAATAATTACACTCAAAAAATAATAAATAATCAACAAAAACATTACAACAATGTCAGATTTAAAAAATTTAGCTGAAACGCTAGTAAACTTAACAGTAAAAGACGTAAACGAATTAGCTGCTATCCTTAAGGATGAGTACGGAATTGAGCCAGCTGCTGCTGCTGTAGTAGTTGCTGCAGGTGGTGCAGGTGAAGCTGCTGAAGAAAAAACAGAATTCGACGTAATTCTTAAGTCTGCAGGTGCTTCTAAATTAGCTATCGTTAAATTAGTAAAAGATTTAACTGGTGCTGGTCTTAAAGAAGCTAAAGATATCGTAGACGGTGCTCCAGCTCCAATCAAAACTGGTGTATCTAAAGACGAAGCTGAAGCTCTTAAGAAGCAATTAGAAGAAGCTGGTGCTGAAGTAGAATTGAAGTAATCAATTTATACTATAAATAATAAGCCTGAGTATTTACTCGGGCTTTTTTTATGAAGGTTGCTTAAGTTTAATTAAAGAAACAAAATGATATTATAATAGAAAATATTGTGAATGTGGATAACTTTTTGTATCTTTGCTCCTCTTTTGGCGCGAAAAATTGTTTGTAAATCTATAAAATACTGAGTATTAACTCTTTCATGAAAATGAAAGGGCTTTGTTGTATATAGACATTGCGGCGGTTCTGCCTCAAAAGTAATAAAAATATTTTGCATTACGCTGTGAAAAGATATACCAGTGTTGCAGTTAGAAGCTTAATACGATTTAAATAGTTGAGAATTAGGAATAAAACTTGATGATTGCGCCAAAATTTTCTATTTATTCTTTTCTCGGATTTAATACGATTCACTTCTGATATTTTTTAATCAAAATATTTTTTAACCCTTTCTTAAAAGTTTTATGAGTAAAACAACAGCAACAACTAGGGGGGATAAGAGAGTTAACTTCTCTTCAGCGAAAGGAAAAATTATTACTCCAGACTTCTTGGATATCCAAATTGAGTCTTTCAGTGAGTTTTTCCAGCTAGATACCCTTCCGGAAGACAGAACAAACGAAGGTTTGTATAAGACCTTCCAGGAAAATTTCCCGATTACCGATTCCAGAAACCAATTCGTATTGGAATTCCTGGATTATTTGGTGGATTCTCCACGTTATTCAATTGATGAGTGTGTGGAAAGAGGATTGACGTATTCAGTGCCTCTTAAAGCAAGACTTAAATTGTATTGTACAGACCCTGAACACGAGGATTTCCAGACTGTGGTTCAGGATGTATATTTAGGCCCTGTTCCTTATATGACGCCTAGTGGATCTTTCATCATCAATGGTGCAGAAAGAGTTATCGTTACGCAGCTTCACCGTTCACCTGGTGTATTCTTCGGACAAACGTACCACGCAAATGGAACAAAATTGTATTATTCAAGAATTATCCCTTTCAAAGGATCTTGGATGGAATTTACGACCGATATCAACAGCGTTATGTACGCATATATCGACCGTAAGAAAAAATTACCATTAACTACTTTATTAAGAGCGATTGGTTACGAATCTGATAAGGATATCCTTCAGATCTTTGACCTTGCTGAGGAAGTGAAAGTTTCTAAAGCTGCCCTTAAAAAAGTTGAAGGAAGAACATTGGCTGCGAGAGTTTTGAACACTTGGTTCGAAGATTTCGTAGATGAAGATACGGGTGAGGTAGTTTCTATCGAAAGAAATGAAATCATCTTGGATAGAGAAACAATTCTTGAAAAAGAACATTTGGATCTTATTCTTGATGCTGGTGTGAAATCTATCTTGATTCACAAAGAAAACAGCAATGAATTCTCTATCATCCAGAATACATTACAAAAAGACCCTACCAACTCTGAAAAAGAAGCGGTAGAGTACATCTATCGTCAGTTAAGAAACGCAGATCCGCCAGATGAGGAAACAGCAAGAGGAATTATCGAAAAATTATTCTTCTCTGAGCAGAGATATTCTCTAGGTGAAGTAGGACGTTACAGATTGAATAAAAAATTAGGTCTTAACATTCCTACAACTACTGAGGTTCTTACAAAAGAAGATATCATCGCTATTGTAAGACACTTGATCGAACTTGTTAACTCTAAAGCAGAAGTTGATGATATCGACCACTTATCAAACAGAAGAATCAAAACTGTTGGTGAGCAATTAGCTGGACAATTCGGTGTAGGTCTTTCAAGAATTGCAAGAACAATCAAGGAAAGAATGAACGTTAGAGATAACGAAATCTTTACTCCACTTGATCTTGTTAATGCGAAAACATTAACATCTGTAATCAACTCGTTCTTTGGTACCAACCAGCTTTCTCAGTTCATGGACCAGACCAACCCGCTTTCAGAGATCACTCACAAGAGAAGATTATCTGCACTAGGGCCTGGAGGTTTATCAAGAGAAAGAGCAGGTTTCGAGGTTCGAGACGTTCACCATACTCACTACGGAAGAATTTGTCCGATTGAAACTCCGGAAGGACCAAACATCGGTTTGATTTCATCTTTAGGTATTTATGCTAAGATCAATAACTTAGGTTTCATCGAAACTCCATATAGAAAAGTAGAAGATGGTAAGATCGATTTATCGGCTGATCCAATTTACTTAAATGCAGAAGACGAAGAAGATAAAGTAATTGCTCAGGCGAACGTTGAACTAAACGATAACGGTGAGTTCTTGACAGACAGAATTATTGCAAGATTGGATGGTGACTACCCTGTAGTTGAGCCAAATCAGGTAAATCTTATCGACGTAGCACCAAACCAGATTTCGGGTATTTCTGCATCATTAATTCCATTCTTGGAGCATGATGATGCGAACCGTGCCTTGATGGGATCCAACATGATGCGTCAGGCAGTTCCTTTGTTGAAGCCACAGGCTCCAATCGTAGGTACAGGTCTGGAACAGCAAGTTGCGAAAGATTCAAGAATTTTAATTAACGCTGAAGGTACGGGTACTGTAGAGTACGTAGATGCTGACAAAATCGTTATTAAATATGAAAGAAGTGAGGACGAGGATTTAGTATCATTTGAATCTGCTACTAAAACATATAACTTAACTAAGTTTAGAAAAACCAACCAAAGTACAACTATCACGCTAAGACCAAACGTAAGAGTAGGTGATGTAGTGGAGAAAGGACAGGTACTTTGCGACGGTTATGCTACTGAAGACGGAGAATTAGCTCTTGGTAGAAACTTAGTGGTTGCGTTCATGCCTTGGAAAGGATACAACTTCGAGGATGCGATTGTAATCAACGAAAAAGTTGTACGTGAAGACTGGTTTACTTCCATCCACGTAGATGAATATTCTCTTGAGGTTCGTGATACCAAATTAGGTATGGAAGAATTGACAGCAGATATTCCAAACGTTTCTGAAGAAGCAACTAAAGATCTTGATGAAAACGGTATGATCAGAATCGGTGCTGAAGTGAAGCCTGGAGATATCATGATTGGTAAAATCACTCCAAAAGGTGAATCTGACCCGACTCCTGAAGAAAAGCTTTTAAGAGCAATCTTCGGTGACAAAGCTGGTGATGTGAAGGATGCTTCATTGAAGGCTGACTCATCATTAAGAGGGGTTGTAATCAACAAAAAGTTGTTCTCAAGAAACATTAAAGATAAAAAGAAGAGAACTGAGGAGAAACTTAAACTTGAAGAAATTGAAAACACTTACAAGGCTAAGTTTGATGAGTTGAGAAATACTTTAATTGAAAAATTAAATACACTGGTAAGCGGTAAAACTTCTCAGGGGGTTAAAAATGACCTAGATGAAGAAATCATCGGTAAAGGTGTGAAATTCACTCATAAATTATTGACTTCAGTTGAAGATTATGTAAACGTTAGCGGCTCAGACTGGACTGTAGATAACGATAAAAATGAATTGATCAAACAATTAATTCATAATTACAAAATCAAATATAATGATATTCAAGGGGTTAAAAACCGTGAGAAATTCGCAATTTCAATCGGAGACGAGCTTCCTGCAGGTATCATGAAATTGGCTAAAGTTTATATTGCTAAAAAACGTAAACTGAATGTAGGGGATAAAATGGCAGGACGTCACGGTAACAAAGGTATCGTTTCGAGAATCGTTCGTGAAGAAGATATGCCATTCCTAGAAGATGGAACACCGGTAGATATCGTATTGAATCCACTAGGGGTACCTTCCCGTATGAACATCGGTCAGATTTATGAAACAGTTCTTGGATGGGCTGGTAAAAAATTAGGATTGAAGTTCGCTACACCAATTTTTGACGGAGCAAGCTTAGATCAAATCACTGAATACACTGAAAAAGCAGGTCTTCCTAAATTTGGTAACACCTATCTTTATGATGGTGGTACCGGAGAAAGATTTACACAGCCGGCTACAGTAGGGGTAATCTATATGTTGAAACTAGGGCACATGGTAGATGATAAGATGCACGCACGTTCTATCGGTCCTTACTCATTGATTACTCAGCAGCCGTTAGGAGGTAAAGCTCAGTTCGGAGGTCAGAGATTCGGAGAGATGGAGGTTTGGGCTCTTGAAGCATTCGGAGCATCTAACATCTTGAGAGAAATCTTAACTGTGAAGTCAGATGACGTGATTGGTAGAGCAAAAACTTATGAAGCAATTGCAAAAGGTGAATCGATGCCTGAACCAGGTATTCCGGAATCATTCAACGTATTACTTCACGAGTTACAAGGTCTTGGATTAGACGTAAGATTGGAAGAGTAATTTAAAGATTTAATTATTCAAAAATTTAAAAATCATTAAACTCATAAGAGTGAAAGAAAAATATCAAATTAATTTTTGAATCTTTCAATCTTTTAATCTTTAATCAAATTTAAAATGTCAAATAAAAATAAATCAAGTAGATTTAATAAAATAACCATCGGTTTAGCTTCACCGGAGTCTATCTTACAAGACTCAAGAGGGGAAGTTCTTAAGCCGGAAACTATTAACTACAGAACGCATAAACCTGAAAGAGACGGTTTGTTCTGTGAAAAAATCTTCGGTCCTGTAAAGGATTACGAATGTGCTTGTGGTAAATACAAGAGAATTCGTTACAAAGGGATCGTTTGTGACCGTTGTGGAGTAGAAGTTACGGAGAAAAAAGTAAGAAGAGAGAGAATCGGGCACATCAACCTTGTAGTTCCAATCGCTCACATCTGGTATTTCCGTTCTTTACCGAACAAAATCGGTTACCTTTTAGGAATTCCTTCCAAGAAATTGGATATGATCATCTACTACGAAAGATATGTGGTGATTCAGCAAGGTATTGCTAAAAAATTAGACGGTTCTGACTTCGAAAACATGGAGTTCTTAACTGAAGAAGAGTATCTGGATATCATGGAAACTCTTCCTGTAGAGAACCAATATCTTGACGATTCTGATCCTAACAAATTCATCGCTAAAATGGGTGCTGAAGCTGTTGAGGAATTATTGAAAAGAATTGATCTTGATGCATTGTCTTTCGACTTAAGACACAAAGCTCACAATGAAGGTTCAAAACAAAGAAGAACTGAAGCTCTGAAAAGATTGAATGTTGTAGAAGCATTAAGAGGTGCTAATACAAGAATGATCAACAAGCCGGAGTGGATGATTATGCGTGTACTTCCAGTTATCCCACCAGAACTAAGACCATTAGTTCCATTGGATGGAGGACGTTTCGCAACTTCTGACTTAAATGACCTTTATAGAAGAGTTATTATCAGAAATAACCGTTTGAAGAGATTATTGGAGATCAAAGCTCCTGAAGTAATCTTGAGAAACGAGAAGCGTATGCTTCAGGAATCAGTAGATTCATTATTCGATAATACAAGAAAATCTTCTGCAGTAAAATCTGAATCAAACAGACCATTGAAATCACTTTCTGATTCATTGAAAGGTAAACAAGGTCGTTTCCGTCAGAACTTATTAGGGAAAAGGGTAGACTACTCTGCGCGTTCGGTAATTGTTGTAGGTCCAAACTTACAGCTTCACGAATGTGGTATTCCTAAAGATATGGCTGCGGAACTTTACAAACCATTCATCATTAGAAAACTAATCGAGAGAGGGATTGTAAAAACTGTAAAATCTGCAAAGAGAATTATTGATAGAAAAGAACCGGTAGTTTATGATATCCTTGAAAATGTGATGAAAGGTCACCCTGTTCTACTGAACAGAGCACCTACGCTTCACAGACTGGGTATCCAAGCTTTCCAACCTAAGATGATCGAAGGTAAGGCAATCCAGCTACACCCGTTGGTAACAACAGCATTCAACGCCGATTTCGACGGTGACCAGATGGCGGTACACTTACCGTTAGGACCAGAAGCGATCCTTGAAGCTCAGTTATTGATGTTAGGTTCTCAAAACATTCTGAACCCGGCAAACGGTTCTCCAATTACGGTACCTTCTCAGGACATGGTTTTGGGTCTTTACTTCATGACAAAACAGTTGGATTCAACTGAAACTATGAAAGTAAAAGGTGAAGGTCTTGCATTCTATTCTCCTGAAGAAGCGGAAATTGCTTATGCAGAAGGAAAAGTTTCTCTAAATGCTAAGGTAAGATGTAAATTACCTGTGAAAGAAAACGGAGAAATCGTAACAAGACTGATCGAAACCACTGTAGGTAGAATCTTATTCAACCAGATTGTACCAAAACAGGTAGGATATATTAATGAGCTTCTTACTAAGAAATCATTAAGAAACGTTATCGGTAAGATCCTTGCTGATACGGATTTCCCTACAACTGTGAAGTTCCTTGATGCAATGAAAGACTTAGGGTATTCAAATGCATTTAAAGGAGGTCTTTCTTTCTCATTAGGAGACATCGTGGTTCCTGTTGAGAAAAAGCAGATGATTGCACAGTCAATTGAAACTGTAGACGAAATTAGAGCTAACTATAACATGGGTCTAATTACAGATACAGAACGTTATAACCAGGTAATCGACGTTTGGACAAATACCAACGCCGGATTAACTGAAATGATCATGAGCAGAATGAAAACTGACCAAGGTGGTTTCAACTCTGTATACATGATGCTTGACTCTGGAGCGAGGGGTTCTAAGGAACAGATCCGTCAGTTATCAGGGATGAGAGGTTTGATGGCTAAACCGCAAAAAGCCGGTTCTACCGGAGCGGAGATTATCGAAAACCCGATCCTTGCGAACTTTAAAGAAGGTCTTTCGATTCTAGAGTACTTTATCTCTACCCACGGTGCCCGTAAAGGTCTTGCGGATACCGCTCTTAAGACTGCCGATGCAGGTTACTTAACAAGAAGATTGGTAGACGTTGCACAGGACGTTATCGTTACAGAAGACGACTGTGGAACGTTAAGAGGTACAGAAGTTACTGCACTTAAGAAAAATGACGAGATTGTTGAAAAAATCTCTGAAAGAATCTTAGGTAGAGTTTCTTTACATAATGTTTACGATCCTGAAACAGATGAATTAATTGCTGAAGCTGACCAGGTAATTACTGAGGCATTAGCTAAGAGAATTGAGGAAGCTGGATTAGAAGCTGTTGAAGTTCGTTCACCATTAACTTGTGAAGCTAAGAAAGGTATCTGTGCGAAATGCTACGGTAGAAACTTGGCTACAGGTAAAATGATTCACATGGGTGAAGCGGTAGGTGTAATTGCAGCACAGTCAATTGGGGAGCCGGGAACTCAGCTTACGTTGAGAACTTTCCACCAAGGAGGTACTGCAGGAAACGTATCAGAAAACCCATCAATTGTTGCAAGAAGAGATGGTATCGTTGAAATGGATGAAGTAAGAACAATTACTTCTGAAGATGAAAACGGTAATACATCAGAAGTTGTAGTTTCTCGTTCAACAGAATTCAGATTAGTTGCTGATAACGAGTCCAGAACTCCATTAATGGTAGCTAACGTACCTTACGGTTCAATATTGGCTGTAAAACCAGGTGATAAAGTGAAAAAAGGTGATGTGATCTGTACATGGGATGCCTATAACGCGGTAATCATTGCTGAAACATCTGGTAAGGTTGAATACGAGGATATCATCCAGGGTATTTCATTCCAGTTGGAGATTGACGAAGCAACAGGATTTGAGGAGAAAGTAATCTCTGAATCCAGAAATAAGAAAGCGGTACCTACGTTAAAAGTAGTAGACTCTAAAGGTGTTGAACAAAAAGGTTACAACTTACCGGTAGGAGCCCACTTAATGGTTAACGATGGTGAAAAAATTAAGGCTGGTAAAGTCTTGATTAAGATCCCTAGAAAATCTGCAAAAGCAGGGGATATCACCGGAGGTCTTCCGAGAGTTACTGAATTATTCGAAGCAAGAAACCCTTCAAACCCAGCGGTAGTAACAGAAATCGATGGGGTAGTTTCTTACGGAAAAATCAAGAGAGGTAACCGTGAATTGATCGTTGAGGCTAAAACTGGAGAGAGAAAAATTTATTTAGTTAAATTATCAAACCAGATCTTAGTACAGGAGAATGACTTCGTAAGAGCAGGTTCTCCATTGTCTGACGGTTCTATCACACCTGAAGATATCCTAAGAATTAAAGGTCCAACTGCAGTTCAGGAATATCTGGTAAATGAAATTCAGGAAGTTTACCGTTTACAAGGGGTAAAAATCGACGACAAGCACTTCGAAATTATCGTAAGACAGATGATGACGAAAGTATCTATCGTGGATGGAGGTGATACTCAGTTCCTTGAAGGAGCTCTTGAGCATAAATATGACTTCTTGGAAGAGAATAACAGAGTATTCGGTCTTAAAGTAGTTGTTGATGCTGGTGATTCTAAAGTATTCAAACCAGGTCAGATGATTACAGCGAGAGAATTAAGAGATGAAAACTCTAAATTGAAGCGTGAAGATCAGGCTTTAGTTGAAGTAAGAGAAGCTTTACCGGCTACAGCAACACCTGTGTTGCAAGGTATTACAAGAGCAGCTCTTCAGACTAAATCGTTCATGTCTGCAGCATCGTTCCAGGAAACAACTAAGGTTCTTAATGAAGCAGCAGTTGCTGGTAAGGTAGACGATCTTAACGGTCTTAAAGAAAATGTAATTGTAGGACACAGAATCCCTGCAGGTACGGGTCTTAAAGAATACCAAAATGTAATTGTAGGTTCTAGAAAAGAATTCGAAGACCTTAACTAAAATTAATGATTTGGAATTTGAGGTTTGAAATTATTTTTATATTTTCACAACCTCAAATTTCGAATTTAAAAATAATTTATAACAATGGACAACAATCAAAATCCACAAGACGGAAACATCAACATCGAATTAAACGAAATGGTAGCAGCAGGAATCTATGCTAACTTAGCTTTAGTAAACCACTCTCCATCTGAATTCGTTGTAGATTTTATCCAATTGATGCCGGGGGTACAACAAGCAAAAGTAAGATCAAGAGTTATCCTTGCTCCACTTCACGCTAAAAGAGTATTATCTGCTCTACAACAAAACATCGCTAACTACGAACAACAATTTGGAGAAATCAAAGAAGTTGAGCCTTTCGTATTAGGAGCTAACAACGTACAAGCTTAAGATTTTTTCTTAACATATACATAAATGCCTCAATGAAAATTGGGGCATTTTTTTATGAGTAAATTCTGTGTTTAGATATAATACTGGGAATAAAAAACCGTTAAATATATTTTGGCGGCGGTAAGGATATGTAAATTAATTATGTTAAATTATGATATTTTGTATTAAACTTGATTATATTTGTGGAAAATTAAAAAAATGAAAAGGTGTTATATTTGGGGTTTATTGTTATGTGCAAATGTGAGTATGTATGCACAGAAAAACAACACACTTCAGGCAAATCAAAAGCATTTACAAGAGCTGTATGCCAAATATAAAAAGGATCTTAAAAAACAGCATAAGTATGGAAAAGCAGCTGGGATACCTCCTAATCCATATAACGAAGAAGATTTTAAGAGAACTATGGATCCCGTTACTGGGCAAACAAACTTTGAGGGATTATTAAAAATAAGAAAAGATATTTTAGAAGGAAGATATGCTCCTCAAACCGGAATGTCTTTTCTTTCTACTAATTCATCTGCAACCTCAAAAAGTTTTGACCAACCTTGGATTGAAAGAGGGCCTTACAGTGTAGGAGGTAGAACAAGAGCAATCATGTTTGATCCAAATGATCCTACGGGAAAAAGGGTATTTGCAGGAAGTGTTTCTGGTGGTCTTTGGGTAAATCAGGATCCTTCAGTTAGTACAAATGAATGGACTCCATTAAGTACATTCTGGGCTAATACCTCGATTTCAAGTATTACTTACGATCCTAATAATCCTCAGGTTTTTTATGCCGGGACGGGAGAAGCTTCAACATCGGATGCAATAGGATCCGGAATATGGAAATCTACAAATGGAGGTACAACTTGGACTCAGATTTTTACAATACCGGTAACGTATTCTAATGGAGTAAGAAGTGGTAATTTTTATATCAATGATATAAAAGTAAGAAATAAT
Organism: Chryseobacterium sp. Y16C; assembly: GCF_022488405.1. Taxonomy (NCBI): domain Bacteria; kingdom Pseudomonadati; phylum Bacteroidota; class Flavobacteriia; order Flavobacteriales; family Weeksellaceae; genus Chryseobacterium; species Chryseobacterium sp. Y16C. The sequence goes on along the minus strand of NZ_CP092711.1, from coordinate 2,344,665 downwards.
GGTGGTGTTTCTGAAGTCTATGCCGGAGTAAGTGGTGGGTATAATGATGGAGCGTTCCAGGGATTAAGTCAATCAGGATTGTATAAATCTACCGACGGAGGGGTAACATTTGTAAAAAATACCAGTTTATTAGCGCTTAATACGACGACTGGTGTAACAAGTACTACAGGGTATTCTATTCAGCAAATAGAAATAGGAGCAGATAATTCAGTCTGGGTTTCTACCAGATCTTCAAGATATTCGAATATAGATTCAGGAGGAAGAATTTTAAAATCTACTAACGGAACTACTTTTACTGAAGTTTATAACGTTGGGAATGCTGGTGCAAGAGTGAATTTTACTCTTTCCAAAACAAATGCCAATAAGGTATATGCATTTATGCAAGGGCCAAGTTCTTCCGAACCTATACGCATTGCGAAATCTACAGATGGAGGTACTACATGGCAGGCTACTAATGACGGAACGGGAACTATAAATCTTCCTATTGCTACAGATACGAGTATTCCTGCAGAAGATTTTACAAGAGGACAATCTTTTTATGATCTTGTAATTGCAGCCGATCCACAGGATGATAATAGTGTATATATTGGTGGGGTGGATTTGTATAAGTCTACAGATGGCGGAGTTAATTGGTCACAAATTTCAAAGTGGTCTAATAATAATGCAATGGCAAATTTGCCGGTTTCTATTGTACATGCGGATCAGCATGCCATAGTTTTTAATCCTTTTAATAACTATGCAACAGGACAAATGATGTTTGGAAATGATGGTGGAATTTATTTTGCCGCCAATAAAGCAAATATTGCAACAAATACTGGTTTCTCAGCAAGAAATACAAGATATAATGTGACGCAGTTCTACTCTGCAATGCTTAATCCCATAAAGACACCTGCGAACGAAGAATTATTAGCCGGAGCGCAAGATAATGGGTCATGGTGGTTGTATGGTGCGCCACAAGCTAATAATTTCCTGACCAGCCAATCTGCAACGGGAGGAGATGGGATGTACACAGAGTATGATGATCAGGATAATTATGAAATTGCCAGTTATGTTTATAACAACCATTACCTGTTAACAACAGGCACATATTATTTATTATCATCTGCTAATAGAAATAGTTATGGGCACTTTGTTAATGAACTGGCTTTAGACAGAATAAATAATGTATTTTATTCTTATCGTTCGGGATTGACACTTTTTAGAACTGCCGGACTTTCTGCTACTGCTACAACATTTACAAATGTTACGGTTACTGCAGGAACAGCGCAAAGTGGCGAGCAGATTTCCTGGATGAAAGTTTCTCCTTATACTACCGCATCTACAACGCTGTTTGTTGGAACAAATTTAGGAAGGGTATTTAAAATAACCAATGCTAATACTACATCTTATACCTCTATACTTTTGACATCTCCAGCAACCGGAACCATTTCAGATATAGAATTCGGAGCTAATGAGAGTGAAATTATGGTAACACTATCCAACTATAATCTTACAAGCGTGTTTTATTCTACAGATGGAGGAGTTACATGGCAAAATAAAGAAGGAAATCTTCCGGATATGCCTGTAAGAACAATATTGAGAAACCCGGATAATCCAAATGAAGTATTATTAGGAACAGAAATGGGAGTATGGGGAACAACTAATTTTCTGGATGTAGCACCTATCTGGTCATCAGTAACAGGGAATATCGGAAATGTGAGAATAACAAATTTAGATTATAGACCATCTACGAAAACAATATTGGTTTCAACCTATGGAAGAGGAGCTTGGACTTCACAAAATAGCACTTTGGCAACCGGAGAGGTGAGTTCTAAAAAAGATATGACTATGATCTATCCTAACCCTTCAAAAGGAATTGCACACTTGAGATTTGATTCTTCTAAATATAATGCTGTAGACATAAGCATTTTTGATGGATCAGGAAGATTGATATACAGCAAACAAAATGTAAAATCTGACGAAGAGTTTGGTCAAAGATTAACCCCTGGAAAATATGTACTTAAAGCCGATTATAAAGGAGAAAAAATATATAGCGGTAATTTCTTAGTACTAGGAAGAGCAGGAGGAGATGATGATTAACAATGAATAATCAATTACTTTTAATATTATTTTGGATACTGGCTTCTTGCGGGAGGCCGGTATCTTCTGTATATCAGGAAAAAAATATATCGGTAATCTCTGCGGAAAAAACAGAATGGGTGGGAGGAAGAGCCGGTGTAAGAGGGATAATGTATACCGTAAAATTAAAAAAGAAAAATAATCAGGTTATTGCGGTAAAAACTTTACACGCAGAAGGCAATACAATTTCATTTGTACAAAGTAATTCTGAAGGTATAATTGTAATAAGAGGAAATTTACAATTAAACAATACAGAAGATAATGCTTTTGCTGATAAAATTACAACAGAAAAATCTACATCCCCAACATTAAATCCAAAAGATAATTGGATAGAGTATATAGTAAAAGATTCTAAGAAACTTTATAAGATAAACATTTCAAAGTTTATTTTAATTGAACCAGTAGGCGAATTAATTCCCAAAAGACAATAATATTTTTGAATAAAAAACTATTTTTTATTTTTATCTGCATTCCGGTACTCATGTTATTCAATAATGTGATCTATCATATTATTTCTCATGTGAAAAGAGAATTGTATGAAAATGTGCAATACAATATTTCGAACAAGCATTTCAGGAAATCTGAAACAATTTACTTCACAGAAAAAGATCTGGTAAAAGCGAAATGGAAAGAAGAAAAAGAATTTATTCTTAACGGATATTCTTATGATGTTATTGGCATCAGCATTATAAAAGGGAAAAAGTATTTTCTCTGTTATATAGATAAAAAAGATATCATCATTAATTCATTATTGACTTTTTCCGAAAAACTCAGAGTTAAGAAAATAAATGTAAGAAAGCAAATAGATTTGCCAGTGCATGAAAAAGCCATATCCAAAACATCCAGCTTTTTTATAGCTCTCGAAGATGATAATCTTAATGCTTTTAACACCTGTTATTTCAGAACACTGCCCAATCATTATATACAATTAGAAAATACACATCATTTATCCATTATTATTCCGCCTCCTGAAAAGAGTATTTACAGAAGGCGAATATAATTTAATGATAATAATTTTTTAATGTAATGAAAAGATATATAGGAATTGCAGCGGTATTATGCTGCGTAATTGTGAATGCTCAGCAGTCACAGGAAAGTACAATAGAAGAGGTGGCAATACAAGGAAGAAAAAAAATAAAACAGGAACGTGCCGAATTCAAAAGACACGGACAATCTGTAGAAACACTTTCTGAAGAAGAATTAAACAGAAACAATCCGGCTGCAATTGATCAGACATTATCAACAATGCCTGGTCTGCAAGTGGATAAGAGGACAAATTTCGGAGGTCAAAGACTTGTTGTACGCGGGTACGGAAATGACCAGAAGTTTAATAACTGGGGAGTAAAAGCATATTGGAATAATATGCCTTTAACAAACGCAGAAGGAATAACAATTCTAGATGATGTTGATTTTGCTAATGTAAACAATGTGGAAGTTATAAAAGGTCCGGCTGCTACAATGTATGGAGGAGGGGTTGGAGGTGCTGTACGCTTCTATACCCGTCCGGATTTCACAAAAGGAGTCTCGGTTTCGGAAAATGTAATGTTTGGAGCTTTTAAAACTTTTCAGTCCAGAACACAGTTGAATGTTGCAGATGAGAACTATTCTATTAATGCAGCGTATGGACATCTTGAAACGGATGGCTATAGGCCGAATGGGGGAGGATTAAAAAACTTTTTCAATATCAACGGAACTGTGAAACTTGGGAAAAAGGATCAGTTAAGCTTTTTTGCAAGTCAGGCTTACTCTTATGAACATACTTCAGGGCAAATTTCTTATGACGACTATTATGCTGGAATTGATAACGGAAATACAGCTTATATTAGTAAAAATGCAGGGACTAAAATAAAATCTACAAGAGTTGGATTAAGCAATACAGTAAATATTTTACCCAACCTGAGAAATTATACAACCTTATTCTACTATAACGGAAATACAGAAAGTGTTTCAGCTGGGGCTTACGGTATTACAAGTTCACCAAACGTAGGATTGCGTTCAACGTTTACCTTGAAAAATGAGTTCAATAATTTTGAAAACAAATTAGACTTTGGAACGGAAATTCAGAATTCTGTTTCTACTGCTTCAAGCTATCGTTTTGATGGTAAATTTCCTGATAACCCACTATTAACAACAGGAATTAACGGAGCTTCTTATTTTAAATATAACAATAATCAGTCGACCTACTTTGCAATAGACTATCTTACGTATAAACCATGGGGAGTAACTTTGCTGGCTGGAGTAAGTGCAAATAGAACGAATTACGACAGAAAAGACCTTTTCGCTTTGCCTGGATTAATTGCTGCACATACAAAAGATCAGTCATTTGAAAAAGATTATAAAGTTGCATATACACCACATTTTGCTTTACAAAAAGAATGGAAACACCAGATTTTTAATCTTAGCTATAGTGAAGGATATAATTCTCCTACAGCAGCTTCGTCATTTATAACCTATACGAATACAGCCAATGATGATCTGAAACCAGAGCGTGCAAAAATGATTGATTTCAGCGTGCATGGTTTATTGTTAAACACAAAATTGGATTATCAGGTTTCTGTATTCAGAATAGATTATTCTAATAAACTGACTCAATTGGTTATTCCTAATTCCGGTAACCAAACGTATTGGGCAAATACAGGAAGCCAGAAAAATAACGGACTGGAAGTGAGTGTCGGGTATCAGTATAAAAATGAAAATTCATTCATTAACAGAATTGTTCCGTTTGTAAACCTTTCTTATTATGATGCGAAATATAAAGACTTTAAAACAAGACTGGCAGGAGAAGACCGAGATTACATCCATAAAACGGTGGTAGGAGTTCCAAGAAATAAATATGCAATAGGTTTGGATATTTATACAAAACCCGGTTTTTATCTTGTGAATACATATAATTATTTAGGAGAAGTATATGCTGATTTTAATAATGACAGATTAGTAAAAGGTTTCGGGCTGCTGAATTCAAAATTAGGTTATAAAAAATCCTTTAATAAACTGGATTTGGATGTTTTTGTGATGGGAAATAATTTAACAAACCAGATTAATTATACATTCCTGTTCTTAGGAAACAGTATTAATGATTCAGATACAGGAAGTAATTATCCGAAAGGAGTCGCAACAGATCTCAATCCAGGCCCCCATAAATCATATTTCTTTTATGGTGCAAACCTGAAATACAGATTCTAAAATAAAAAAACTGTTTCATTTTTTTGAAGCAGTTTTTTATTATTTATCTTTTAAAAAGAAATGCTCAAATTAATTTTTATTTAATATTAAGCCTGTTTTTAATTGAACTCGGTATCTCAAATGAATAAAGTATGAATTTTTTCTATGGATAATAAAAGAATTTTAATTTTTTACGATTACAAATTTTGAATTTTATATATTTGTTGCCATATATGATTTAATGAATATGATAAATAACCAGTTTATTATTAATAAATTCGGGTTTTTGGGAGAAGATTTTTCAATGGAACTTCAAAAGAATGCATTTATTACCGATATTAAAGCTAAGACGGAAATTATTACAGAAGGGCAGAAGGTAAGATATGTTCCATTCCTGATAAAAGGTTCAATTAAGGTTTATTCTCTAAATGATGGAAGAGAGCTGATTTATTATTACGTAAGACCTAATGATAGCTGTTTGATGACTTTTTCATCTATTTTTGGTGATTATACCAGTAAAGTATATGCTTTAGCTGAAGAAGATTCTGAAGTAATGTTGGTTCCCGTGGCAGTTTTGCATGAGTGGCTGATTAGATTTCCTGAAATCAATAAACTTTTTTATCATGAATATGACAAAAGATTCACAGATATCATGAATATGGTCAATGATGCCGTTTTTCACAGGCTTGATAAAAGAGTATTAAATTATATCAAACAGCAGATTTTAATAACAGGAAGTAATCCTATAAAACTTACCCATAGGGAAATCGCCAGTAATTTAGGAACTTCCAGAGAAGTGGTAAGCCGTGTATTAAAAAAAGTTGAAAACGAAGGCGAAATTATTCAGACTAGAGAAGGTATAAAAATACCTGTTAATGAAAATGTTAGGTGACTCTAATAAATGTTATTTAATTATTTTAACAATCCGATTGATAAAAACAATTTTGTCGGTGACTTTTATCACCTGCTTTTGAAAGCATAAGTCTATAAGTTTGTTGTACTAATTTTTTAATAAAAAAATAAGCGTATGACAAAAACTTTCTTCTTTTTGTCAATGTTGGCTTCAAGTCTTGCTTTTGCACAGGAAGACTTGTTGAAGGATATTGATACTATTAAAACAAACACCGAAATTTCACAGCCTGCATTTAAGGCATTACAAGTCGTCACAGGCCAATCTACAAAGCTTCCTGCGAAAAATGAATGGTACATCGTTGTAGCCCATCGTTTTGGAGATGTAAGCAAAGGATTCAAAGATTTTTTTGGATTAGATGATGCTTCTACCAAATTAGGAGTAATCTATGGGGTAACAGACGGACTTTCATTAAATCTTTCCAGAGAAACAAATCAGAAAACCTTTGAGGGCGGTGCTAAATACAAACTGTTAAAACAAAGCGAAAATTTTCCGTTGGATATCGTTGGATATAATGTATTGGCGGTGAATACAGATCTTAGTAAAGATAATTACCCGGATCTTCAGTTTGGGGACAGGCTTTCTTATCTTACTCAGGCGTTAATTTCAAGAAGGTTTAATGATAAATTTTCTTTACAATTAACTCCTTCCTATGTCCACAAGAATCTTTATGAGCCGAGTATCGAAAATAAAGACCAGTTTCTTACAGGATTAGGAGGCCGTTATAAGATTTCAAAAAGAATTTCTATCAACGCAGAATATTTTGTGAATTTTGATAATCACAGTTTTTATAAAAATCCCCTGTCTTTGGGTATGGATATAGAAACCGGGGGACATGTTTTCCAGCTGTTATTTACCAATTCCCAGCTCAATTCTGATATTGGCTATCTTACCAATGCAACAGGAGATTGGGGAAAAGGACATATTTTCTTTGGGTTTAATCTTTATAGAGTTTTTTAATATGAAAAAGATAATGTACATATTTTCATTGGCAACTATTCTGATTGCTTGTGAAAGCAGAACCTATGAAGAAATCTCAGGATCCACGCCTATTGTAGAAAAAGTAACCTATAATAAAGATGTAAAACCTCTTATAGATGCAAATTGTATCGTTTGCCATTCAGCGGGAGGGTCAGCTTCTTTTCAGCCCTGGACGAGCTATACCCAAGTGAAAAATCATATTGATAATATTTTAGACAGAATACAAAGGCCTGTCGGAGATCCTCAGAAAATGCCACAAGGAGGGGCTCTGTCTCAATCACAGATCAATATTTTTATTAAGTGGAAAACAGACGGACTTATTGAAAATTAAACTGAATAATATGAAAAAATTAATCATACTAACCGTTTCGTTACTTTTTGCAAACGTTGTTTCAGCTCAGAAATACAGCTCAAAAACAGGGAAAGTAACTTTTGAAGCTTCTGTTCCTCTATTTGAGGATGTTTTTGCCCAGGATGACAATAATATTGTTGTATTGAATGCAGATACAGGAGATATAGCTTCCGTTTCTGCAGTTAAAAACTTTCATTTCAAAGTGAAACTCATGGAGGAGCATTTTAACGAAAGCTATGCAGAAACTGCAAAATACCCGAAAACCACTTTCTCAGGAAAGATTTTAAATTTTGATAAAACCAAATTGAGTTCAAATCCACAGAAATATACCATACAGGGAACATTAAACTTTCATGGAGTGGATAAAGCGTATACCTCCAATGCAAGTATTTATGCTAAAGATGGCAAAATTTATATATCTGGTGGCTTCATAGCAAAATCAGCGGATCATAAAGTAACAATCCCTAAAATGGTTACTAAGAAAGTGGCTGAAAATGTAAATGTTCAATACGATTATATCCTTACAAAACAATGAAAAACCTGATCTTCATAATAAGTGTTTTTCTGAGTTTCACATTTGTGTCTGCTCAGGAAAAAGCAAAGTCAATTTTTGATATTGCCAGAAGCGGAACTGTTGCTGAAGTTCAGGAACTGATGAAGAAAAATCCGGATATCATTAATACAATCAATGAAAATGGATTTTCTCCACTAATATTAGCTTGCTATAGGGGAAATAATGCTGTTGCAGAATTTTTAATAGATCATGTGAAAGATGTTAACTACGGCAGTACACAGGGTTCTGCACTTACTGCTGCCGTTTTTAAAAGTAATAAGCAACTCACTCAAAAATTATTGGAAAAAAGAGCCAATCCCAATCTTGCTGATACGAACGGGACTACCCCGTTAATTTATGCAGTTCAGCTTCAGGATAAAGATCTGGTGGCCATTTTACTGAAAAATAAAGCAAACAAAGAACTGGCAGATAAACAAGGGAAAACAGCATTTGAATATGCTATCTTCTCAAAAAATCACGAAATTATTAACTTATTAAAAAATTAAGTATGAAGCGAGTATTATCTTCTTTACTATTAATAGCAGGATTTTTAGCATCTTCTCAGCAAAAATCTACAGGAATTATGACATGTACTGTTGGTACAAGATCCGTGACGGCTAATATTACTTTAAACAATACAACCAATAAAGTTAGATTAGATTTGACGGGGCCTTCCGACAGATGGTTTGGATTTACATTCAGAAGTGGTGCAAACGCTGGTATGTCCGGAGATCCTACTGATGCTTTGACTTATAGTGATGTGGGATTTAATGACAGAAACCTTGGTGGTATTGGAGTTTATAATTCAGATACTCAGGATTGGACGGTGGTTACTGCCCCTTCTATATCAGGTTCAACGGTTTCCATGTCGTATGAACGTAATTTAACAACTTCAGATGGAGCTAATGATTATCAGTTTAATTATGCTACAGCCAGTACCATATCTGCCAAATGTGTCATTACAGGTACAGCAGGTTTAACAATAAGTCCACATGGAGGAGCTGCCAATACATCTGTCACAAGCGGAACTTTTGGAGTATTAGGAGTTAATGATGCAGAGTTAGAAAGCAAAACTATTAAAATGTATCCAAATCCTGCCAAAGAAACAGTAAACTTTAAAAATGCTGATCATATCAAGTCAGTTGATATTTATGAATCCACAGGACGAAAAGTGAAAACTGTAAAAGTAGAAGGTGGGAGTATCAGTATTTCAGATCTGAGATCAGGAAGTTATTATTTAGAAATTACCCAGAAAGATGGAACATTGTCCTATGAAAAATTGATAAAAGAATAGATAGAAGCCACTGAAAAGTGGCTTTTTTATTTAAATGTATTCTAAAAAATGCTTTTAATGTTTTTTTAACCCGGGAAATTTTTATGTCAAACTTTACAGAAGTAACTTTGCAAAAAATTTATAATGAAGCGAGGATTACAATTTTTACTGTTGATTTTTTCATTGACGGTTTTTGCCCAGAAAGAAACAGTTGATACAGCACAAATCGTTATTCCCAACAGATACAATAGTGCTGAAGCCCAGACAAAGCCTTATGTGATCATGATTTCAACAGATGGATTTCGCTATGATTATGCTAAAAAATACAACGCAGAAAATCTTCTGAAATTTTCAAATGAAGGAGTTCAGGCTAAAGCAATGATTCCAAGTTATCCTAGTATTACTTTTCCGAATCACTGGACTTTAATCACCGGACTTTACCCTTCTCATCACGGTTTGATCGATAATTATTTTTACGATTATAAAAGAAAAGAACCATACGCAATGAGCAATAAAAAGAATGCTGAAGATGGAAGCTGGTATGGTGGAACTCCGCTATGGAGTTTAGCTGAAAGGCAGGGAATGGTTTCTGCTTCAATGCAATGGGTAGGTTCTGCGAGTGATGCAGGTGGAAAAAGGCCTACCTATTACTACCCTTATCACGAAAAATTTACTCCATCAGAAAAAGTTGGCAAAGTAATTAACTGGCTGAAGCTCCCTATGGATAAAAGACCACATTTTATCTCCTTATATTTTCCTGAAGTTGATGGAAGTGGACATCACTTTGGCCCCGATACCAAGGAAACAGAAGATGCTGTTCATCTGGTTGATAACGCTATTGGAGAATTAGTTCAAAAAGTAAATGCTTTAGGATTAAAAAATGTAAATTTTGTTTTTGTTTCAGACCACGGAATGATAAAAGTAGACGGTGGAAATCCTTTGGAAATTCCTTTGTTGCTTTTAGATAAAAACAGATTTGATATTTATAATTCCCAGACTTTACTAAGAGTTTATGTTAAAAATCCTGCTGAGGTTAAAAAAACATATAAAGAATTAAAAGCAAATAAAACCGAAGATTATGAGGTATATTTAGACAAAAGGCTCCCAAAATATCTTCACTTTGGAACAAAAGACGATAGATACAATAGAATAGGACAGATCTTATTGATTCCGAAAGCTCCAAAAGTATTCTTGGAAAAGGGAAAGAAAGCTTCCATTGGGAAACATGGGTATAACCCAAGAATCGTTCCTGAAATGAAAGCTACTTTCTTCGCTTGGGGCCCAGACTTTAAAAATAACCTGGTGATTGATGAATTTGCTAATATAAATGTATATCCTTTGGTTGCTGAAATTTTAGGATTGAAGATTGAGCAGCCAATTGACGGGAGATTGAAAATCTTAAAGGCAACATTGAAAGAAAAGAAATAATTTGAATTAATCATAAGTATAATAGTTTCGGCGAGCCAAAGGCTCGCCGAAACCAGTTTTAAAAATTTCAATGAAGAAATTATGAATTAAACTTATTGGCAAATTCTTTAGCATATTCCTCTAATTTAATCTTCCCGTCAACCACAGAACCATGTTCAATAAAATCTTTCTGCACAACTCCGGTTCTGATTCCTCTTCCCATTTCCGTATATAATTCTGCAATTTCCTGAGGAAGTCCGGCTTGTAACATTCCGTTTAACGATTCTTCGTCTTTAAACTCAACCCAAGGAAGTTCAGGTTTTCCGATGGCATTTCCAAAAGTTTTGGCAATATCTGAAGCGGTTCTCACGTCACTTACTATATATCTTACATTTTTCCCTTCAGAATTTTTTGTTAATTCTTCTGCAGCAGCTTTCGCAATATCTTTCGGATGAACTAAAGGAACTTCTGTATGACCAGGGTAGTTTCCTCCTATAATTCCTGCATTTTTAATCAATGGTATATCGTTAAAGAAATTGATGTAGAAATATCCAGCTCTTAAAAAAGTTAAAGAGGTATTTTCTAATTCATTATAAAGTTTTTCGATAAAATGGAGACCTTTGATTGGCCCGTTTTCAACCGGAGATTCGGCACCGATGCTGCTTAACATTACAATCTTTTTTATTCCTGCCTGTTTGATTGCTTCAGCATAATTTTTTCCTGCATTGACAGTATTTTTAACAATATTTTCGAAACCCATATTGGGTGGCGTCATCAAAAAGACAGCATTATTCCCCCTAAAAGTTTCAATTAGGAAACCTAAATCGATGATTGAACCAATAGCTGCTTTTGCACCTAAATTTTCGATTTCAGCTTTTTTAGTTTCGTTACTGCTGATTACAGTAATATCGTGTCCTTCTGCAATTAACTGCTTAATAAGAGGTCTGGCTACATTTCCTAATGAACCTGTAATAACAATTTTCATAATATTTGTATTATTTGTTAGTAATTATTTTTTTATTTCCTGATACAAAGGTATATTTGTACTTACTTTTATACAAGTACTTACCCTAAAGTATGTATTATGACAGCAATTAAAGAAAGTTCAACCATTCAGCAGAACAAGAAATATGCACTCGATTCTTGTCCGGTAACGTATGTAATGGAAAAAATCGGTGGTTTTTGGAAGCCCATTATTTTATATCATCTTTCAGGAGGTGATAAAAGATACAGTGAACTAAAACGTGCAATTCCGGCGGTGACGGAAAAGATGCTGATTCAGCATCTGAAACAATTGGAAAATGATGGATTGGTCATAAGAACTGCAAAACCAGTCGTACCACCTCATGTAACCTATGAGTTAAGTAAAGCGGGAAAAGGCTTGATTCCTGTTATCAATTCAATGGCAGAGTGGGCATTTGAAGATATGGATGGAAAATACAGGAATTAATTAAATTCTTACTATAAGCAAAAAAGACTCTCCGGAGAGAGCCTTCCTGTTAAAATATACGAAGAATTACAAAGATTGCATATCAATTACGAAACGATATTTTACATCGCTTTTCAGCATTCTTTCATAAGCGTTATTGATATCCTGAATTTTAATTAATTCAATATCAGAAACAATATTGTGTTTTCCACAGAAATCAAGCATTTCCTGAGTTTCAGCAATGCCTCCGATCAAAGAACCTGCAACAGAACGGCGTTGGAAAATCATAGGTCTTGTACTTGGGGACTCGTTCTCAAATTCGCCTACAAATCCTACTAATACCAAAGTTCCGTTTAATGCAACAGTCTGCATATAAGGATTGATGTCATGTTCATAAGGAACAGTATCAATAATCAGATCGAATTTTGCAGCTACTTCTTTCATTTGAGCGTCATCTGTAGAAATTACCACGTGATCTGCTCCCAATTTCTTAGCGTCTTCGGTTTTTCCCGGAGTTCTTGAGAATAAAGTCACTTCAGCTCCCAGACCTTTTGCCAGCTTAATGGCCATATGTCCCAAACCTCCTAAACCTACCACGGCAACCTTAGAGTTCGGTCCAACATTCCAGTGTCTCAAAGGTGACCAAGTAGTAATTCCTGCACATAGAAGTGGTGCCACTGCAGCCAGATCCAGGTTTTCAGGAACGCTTAATACAAAATGTTCATCCACAACCACTTTCTGGGAATATCCACCGAAAGTATGTCCTCCCAAATGTTTGTCCTTTCCGTTGTAAGTTCCGGTGAAACCATTTTGGCAGTATTGTTCCAGATCGTGTTTACAGCTGTCGCAGTGTCCGCAGGAATCTACCATACAACCAACAGCGGCTAAGTCACCGACCTTAAATTTGGAAACTTCGCTTCCTACATTGGTGATTCTTCCTACAATTTCGTGTCCCGGAACAACAGGATACATCGATCCACCCCAGTCATTTCTTGCAGTGTGAAGATCTGAGTGACAAACTCCGCAATATAGAATTTCAATTTCCACATCTTTAGCTGTTACTACTCTTCTTTCAATGTTAATTTCTGCTAAATCTGCAGTTTTGGATTCTGCTCCATAAGCTTTTACCGTGAGTGTGCTCATTTATTTTTTAGTTTAAGTGTTAATTAAGTTGAGTTTTAAATTTGTGTTGAAGGATCATTAAAAGAATGTTTAATTTACGATTAAAATATATTAGTAGGATTAAATATTCTTGTCATGGATACAAAAGTCGAAACTTTTAGAGCAACTCAGCTTATATAAATTACGGAAAGATGTACCAATTTTACAGTCTTCATAAAATGTCAGCCGGGAAAATGGTAATTTTGAATAAAATAAAATATACTTCATGGAAAATCAGAAGGTTGAAATATTTAATACAGTTGCGGAATACAATAAAATGATGAATCATGAAACGATGCATCCGTTAATAAGTGTAGTTGATTTTTCTAAAGCGAACCCTATTTGCCAGTATATTAGGAAATTTGGATTTTATACGGTTTTCTTAAAAGATGTGATGTGTGGAGATATGCTGTATGGAAAGCACAGCTATGATTATCAGGAAGGAACGCTGGTCTTTATTGCTCCGGGACAGACTTATGGAATTTATAATGCAGATACTTATATTCAGCCTGCGGGTTTTGCCTTAATTTTTCATCCTGATTTATTGAAAGGAACCAATTTGGGCAAAAATATCAACAACTATAATTTCTTTTCTTACGAAGTTCATGAAGCATTGCACCTTTCAGAAAAAGAAAGGGAAATTATTCTGGAATGTTTTAAAAATATAAAGCATGAACTGGAACAGCCTATTGATAAACATAGTAAATCCTTAATTGTAAACAATATTGAATTGTTTTTAAATTATTGTATGCGTTTCTATGACCGGCAGTTTATTACAAGAGATCATATCAATCAGGGAGTTATCGGTAAATTTGAAAATCTGCTGAATGAGTATTTAAAATCTGACAAACCTAAAAACTTAGGCTTTCCTATGGTCAACTATTTTGCCGAGCAGCTCAACCTTTCGGCCAATTATTTTGGGGATTTGATCAAAAAAGAACTCGGAATTTCTGCACAGGAATATATCCACAATAAATTGATTGATGTTGCCAAAGATCAGATTTTTGATGCGGAAAAATCCATCAGTGAGATTTCTTATGACCTAGGCTTTAAATATCCTCAGCATTTTACAAGACTGTTCAAAAGTAAAGTGGGAGTGTCTCCCAGTGAATACAAAACCTTAAATTAAGGTCAAACAAAAAAGTTGTAAATTGAAGTTGAAAAATCTGGAGCCTTTGCTCACTATTTGAAACCCGATGACATCACAGCAAAACATTAAAACTCGTACTTTTCAAACCTCTTTCGGGAAAATTTTAGCTTTAAAAGAAAATGGAGTTATTAAAGCTAAGAGTATTCGTTATGCAACATCAGAAAGATATCAGAAGCCCGTTCCGGCAGAATATTCGTCAGATGTTACTTTTCCCGATAAAACCCCGGTTTGTCCGCAGAAAATAAGTCCGCTTCTGGAACGACTCATTGGGAAAACGGACATTGAAAAGTTTCATGCTGATGAATCCACGCAATATTTAACAGTTACCCGTCCTGAGATTTTTAAAGAAAATGAAAAACTTCCTGTGGTAGTCTGGATTCATGGCGGTTCTTATGAAGTTGGTTGTGGAGATCTTCCCACTTCAGATCCTTCGGTTTGGGTAAAGGAGCAAAATATTATTGTAGTTTCTGTTTCTTATCGCCTTGGACTTTTCGGTTTTCTAGGCGGTGATGAAAAAAGACCTCCGAATTTGGGACTTTTTGATATCATTGAAGCTTTAAAATGGATCAAAAATAATATTGAAAGCTTTGGAGGAAATCCTGAAAACATTACACTTTTCGGACAGTCTTCCGGAGGAGATGCAATTGCGCATTTAATGATTTCGGAAGACATTGAAAATTTGTTCCAAAGACTCATTATTCAGAGTGCTCCTCTTGGTTTTCGTCTTAAAAGAAGCAAAATGTCTCTTGAGTTTTTTCAGAAAACGGCATTCTTAAAAGATGAAGAAGATCCTCTGAAAATGACGGAAAGCTATTCAAAATTTTTGCCGTCATTTATGAGATACGGATTAAAAACCTCCATGCCTTTTTGTACACAATATGGATACCCGCCTTTGTGTAAAGAAGAAGAAAGCTTTCCGAAATGGAAAGAAAATGCTAAAAAGTATGATGTACTGATAGGTTTAAATCATGATGAAACAGCTTTTTATGTAAAAACAGCTAAAGAAGGACTGTACACGTACCTCCACGAAAAAATTCTCAACAGGATTGTTCGGAAAACCACAGAATCTATCTACGAAAACCCCGCAAATATTTTCGCCCGAAACTATGCGGAGGGAGGCGGGAATATTTATCAGTTTAAGATTCATTCCAGAATAAAAAATAATTATATCGGAGCTTCCCATTGTATCGATCTTCCGTTAATTTTTGAAAATGAAACGGCATGGAAAGACTCGGAATTACTAAAAGATGTGCCCTGGAAGCATATCCGGGAAAATGGAAAAAAACTTCGGGCACTTTGGGCCGAATTTGCCAGAACCGGAAAAATTTCTGAAGACTCGGAAAAACCTGAAATTCTGGAGCTAAGAAAGGTTAGCCTTTAAAAACGATACTATTCACATTATTCAGCATACCTACGACTTAATAATTCCAAAATTATTCAGGAATCCAAACACTCACGTTTCCTGCCGGAACAGGGAAATTCCCCCAGCCATTTTCATCAATCGTTACTTTTTCCTTAAATCTTTTCAAGAGATCATGAAACTTTTTTCCGGAGTATTGTTTTCCGACCTCCATAGGTTTATTATAGGCATCTTTATTGCTGATCACAACAGCGCAGCCGGTATGTTCCTGATCTCCTTCCCGAATCCAGCCCAGGCAATTGGCGTCTTCAAAATAATCCCTTTGAGCTCCGTAAGCATGATCTTTTCGGGCTTTTAGCAGTTCTTCAATCTTATCGACTTTAGGAAGAAAAATTTCCTGATCATTCCCTGTTCCATCTTTATCTACATAATGAGCGCCATATAAATCAGGATAAAAAACACATGGATAACCTTTTTCCCTAAGTAAAATCAGTGCGTAAGCAATAGGTTTGAACCATGACTCTACGGGAGCTTCCAGTTTCTGTAAGGGCTGTGTATCATGATTATCCACTAAAGTAACGGAATGTATAGGATCTGCTAATGTTAAGGTTTCATCAAAAATTCGTCGCAAGTCATAAGAACCGCCTTCTTTGGAGGCTGTATGGAAATTATTCTGCAAAGAACTGTCAAATAAGCTCATGCAGCCTTCTGTTACTTCAAGATATTTCTGAAGCAGATGCAGATGTCCGGGAGCCCAGTATTCACCTACGGCAAAAATATTTTTTCCGGAATTGGAACGTAATAAAGTGAGCCATTCTTTGTAAAAATCAAAAGAAATATGCTTCAAAGCGTCGAGTCTTACTCCGTCAAAATCGGTCTGATCAAAATACCATTTGGCCCAATAATTCAGCTCTTCACGTACATGAGGATTCCGATGCTCAATATCATTGAACATAAGGTAATCATAATTTCCTTTTTCATCATCAATCATTTCTTCCCAGTCATTTCCGTATTCAGATTGAATTTTATAGATATGTTTATCCATGCCCTCTGCATAATCTGTTCCGCTGAAGCAGGTGAAATTCCATTCGAATTCTGAATATTTTTTTCCTCTTCCCGGGAAAGTAAATTTAGTATAGGACTGTATTTCAAAAACATCAGAAATCACTTTTTCACGGTTGTTTTCATCTACTTTTACCACTTTAAAGGTTTCCAGCTCATCACCACCGCCTTTATGTCCCAGTACAATATCAACAATGATTTGAATATTATTTTTCTTGAGGGTTTTAATGGCCTTTAAATACTGATCTTTTGTTCCATATTTGGTAGGGATGGTTCCTTTCTGATCAAATTCCCCGAGATCAAACAGATCGTACGTATCATAGCCAATAGAATAGCCTCCGTTTGCGCCTTTGTAAGCAGGTGGGAACCAAACTGATGTGATTCCTAATTTGGATAAATATTTTGCCTGTTTTTCAGCTTCTTGCCAAAGTTTTCCGTTCCCTTCCGAGTACCAGTGGAAGAATTGAATCATAGTCTGGTTCATACTTTGTAAAATTTGGTTTCTACAAGATAGTGAAAATTTACAAACTATTGATCTTCAAATTCTTTAAACGGGATTTTTAGTTGAACAGAAACCAGCTTTTGATCTTCAGTATTCAAATGGGATAGCGAGAGTCCGAGTAAACGGACAGGTTTGTCGAACGGACGAAGTTCCCAGAGTTTTTTTCCGGTATTGAAATATTGGTCTGCCGAAGAAAAATATTCTTCTTTAGTAATGCTTCTTGTAAAAAGAGAGAAATCTTTATATTTAATTTTTAACGTTAAGGTTCGGCCGAGAATATTATTTTTTTGTAATCTTAAATGAAGTTCTGTGCTTAAACTCTCCAGCTTTTCATTGATTTGCTGTTCATCGAAAAGATCCTCAAAAAAAGTTCTTTCAACGGCCACACTTTTCTGTATGCGATGAGGTTTTACTTCAGAATGATGAATTCCGCGGACGACATTGTAGTAATACCCACCAGATTTGCCGAACATTCTGGTCAGATCCTCAATAGATCTTTTCTTTAAATCTTTTCCTTTAAAAATTCCCAAGCTGAACATTTTGTTAGCTGTAACTTTTCCTACTCCATAAAACTTTTCGACAGGCAATTCCTCTAAAAAGGCTTCAATTTTGTCAGGATGAATCGTTTTTTGTCCGTTCGGCTTATTAATATCAGAAGCTACTTTAGCTAAAAATTTGTTGACCGAAATTCCGGCAGAAGCGGTAAGTCCGGTTTCGTTAAATATTTTCTGCCGGATTTCCTTTGCAATCTGATTGGCAGATTCTATTCCTTTTTTATTTTCAGTTACATCAAGATATGCTTCATCTAATGAAAGTGGTTCTACAAGATCTGTATATTCATAAAAAATCTCCCTTATTTTCCTTGAAATTTCTTTATACCGTGCAAAGCGTGGCGGAACAAAAATAAGATGGGGACATTTTTCTTTGGCTATTTTACTGGGCATCGCAGAACGAACTCCAAATTTTCTGGCTTCATAGCTGGCTGCAGAAACCACACCGCGGTGTCCGCCACCGACAGCAATGGGTTTTCCTCTTAACGCAGGATTGTCATGCTGCTCTACGGAAGCATAAAATGCATCCATATCGACATGAATTATTTTGCGGATAGGAAAAGGAAAATCCATATCACAAAGATATGGATTCCTGTATTTTCTTATTATAGTTTTAGAGTGCAATGAGATTCTTAATCTCAATCTTAGCCTAAACTTTATTTATTTTAACAGCTTGTCAATTGTAGTCTGAATTTCAGGATCTTCAGGAGAAATGGCATAGTATTTTGCAATAGCAGATTTTTGATCAATCACCATATATCTGGGAATCCAGTTGAGATCAACATAATTGTTGAAATCATTTTTCCAGCCGGAAGCAAACCAATAATTTTCTTTGTCTTTCATTTCAAATCTTTCCAAGCTTTTATCAAAACCTTCTTTGGAGCGATCGAGCGATAGGAATACGAAATCAATATTTTTATTGTTTTCTTCCAGTTCTTTAGCTTTAGGAAGTGCTTTCAGACAATCTCTGCACCAGCCTGCCCAGAAATCAATAACCAATACTTTTCCTTTATGCTGATCCAAAATTTGCTGAATAGTAATGCTTTTTCCATCTTCGTCTTCTACTTTCTGCTGTAATGCTTCTTTGGAAAAACCGGTTTTAAGGACTTTTGGAATATCCTGAGAATACCCCAGTCCAAAAATACTTAATGCAAAAATTAATACTAATTTTCTCATTGTTTCAATTTCATTTTATGCAAATCTAAACAATGAAACGCAATTTGAGATCAGTTTCTTATGAATTAGAAAAAATTTATAGATTGAGATTGTCTATTGATAGTTTTTCACCAAACCTTTTACCAAAGTGATGACATTAGGCATGGCTTTATTAGCTGCATTTAAAACTTCTTCGTGAGAAACAGTGAAGGCGATATCCGGTCCTCCCAAATCAGTAATTACGGAAACACAGAAAACATCCATATTCATGTGTTTGGCAACAATTACTTCAGGAACGGTACTCATACCCACCATATCACCACCGATTGCTTTTATCATTCCGTATTCTGCCGGAGTTTCAAAAGTTGGCCCTTGTAAAGCAACGTAGATGCCTTGGTGAACTTTAATATTGTTCTCTTTGGCAAATTGCTCTGCAACAGAAATCATTTTTTTGTTGTAAGGCTCACTCATATCAACGAAGCGAGGTCCCAGTTCATCTATATTTCTGCCACGAAGCGGATGTTCAGGCATCATATTGATATGGTCTTTTACCATAACAATATCAGCGATGTTATAATTGGGATTTACCCCGCCGCAAGCATTAGAAAGAATTAAATTTTGAATGCCTAACAAATTAAAAACCCTGATAGGAAAAGTCACTGTTTCCATGGAATGGCCTTCATAGTAATGAAAGCGGCCGCTCATCATCAGTACTTTTTTGCCTTCCAAGATTCCGTAGATCAATTTTCCGCTGTGACCAACAACAGTGGTTTGCGGAAAATTAGGAATGTCTTTGTATTCAAGAATGGAAATGGCTTCCACTTCATCCTGAAGCTTTCCTAACCCGGAACCTAAAACGATGGCGAAATCAGGAGTTTCCCGAATAATATTTTGGATAAACCCGGCGGTTTGCTTAATTTTTTCTAACATAATCTAAGATGATTTGATTGAATTCTTCTTTCTTATCAATGATCACATTAATAGGCCAGTAGTAAACAATATCTCTAAGATAGTCAAAAGTTTTAAGACGTACGTAATCTTTTTCTGTGGTTAAGATTAATTTATATTCGCCCAGTTTTTTGTATTCGGCAACAATTTTTTTAATATCGTCATCCGTAAAATTATGATGATCTCTGAATTTTAAATGCTTTACCCTTTGTGAAAATTTGGCTAGGTGCTGCAACAAAGGTTTTGGATTGGCAATTCCAGTAATTAATAGAATATCATAATAATTCAGGTTGTTGTCCGGAAGCATTTTTTCTTTTCCGTACACATTTTCGTCATAGCCAATCGATGAAAAGAATACTTTCTGGGTACGATCCGGTCGTATTCTCGAGATATAATATTGCTTGGTTTCTTCCGTAAGTTCATCAGGACATTTGCTGACCATAATAATGTCTGCTCTTCTGGCGCCTGCTCTGGATTCTCTTAAATCTCCTGCCGGAAGTAAATGATCTTTAAAATAAGGATCATTAAAATCGGTCATTAAAATATTGAACCCAGGTTTTATAGCTCTGTGCTGCATGGCATCATCCAGTACAAGCACATCAAGATCCATATCGGCAATGACTTTCTTAGCTCCGGGAACTCTTTCTTCGGAAACAGCAATGACAAAACGGTTTTTGAAACGCTCAAACAACTGCATCGCTTCATCACCCACCATTTTATAGTTGCTGTCGTAGTTCGTTACTTCATAACCTTTGGTAACTCTTCCATAGCCACGTGAAAGCACTCCGGTTCTATAGTGTTTTGATAAAAACTGAGCAAGATACATCACCATTGGTGATTTTCCACTTCCGCCCACAGAAAGATTTCCGACACAGATAATCGGAGTTTTGAATTTTGTAGATTTAAAAATCCCCAAATCATACATTGTGTTCCGGATACCCGTTACCAAATGATAACCGAGGGAAAAAGGATAAAGGTACCATCTTTTCATACGTATGCAAAAATAGGAATTTCAACATCATTTTGTCTCATATTCACAACGACTTTTCAACAAATATTTTATTAAATTAAAGTATTTTTGTAAAGTTAAACTATTACATTGAGGTATTTTATTGAATTTTCTTACAACGGTAAAAATTATTTCGGTTATCAGATTCAGCCGAATGCGATTTCTGTGCAGGAAGAATTGGAAAAAGCACTTTCCACTATTTTAAGGGAAGAAATTAAGACAACGGGAGCGGGGAGAACGGATACCGGCGTTCATGCGAAGAAGATTTTCGCCCATTTTGATACAGAAAAAGTTTTAGATGATGATCTTCCCAGAAAATTGAATAGCTTCCTTCCACCGGATATTTCCATTAAAAGAATTTTCCAGGTGAAAGATGGTTTTCATGCCAGATTTGATGCTACATTCAGAACTTATGAGTACTATATTTCGTTGGAGAAAAATCCGTTTACGGAAGAATTGGCTTGGCAACACTGGAGAAAACCTTTGGATATTGATAAAATGAATGAAGCCTGTAAAATTTTATTTGAGTATGAAGATTTTACAAGTTTTGCAAAATTGCATACCGACAACAAAACTAATCTTTGCAAGATGTACAAAGCGGAGTGGGAGCAAAATGGAAGTGAATTGAAATTCACCGTTTCGGCGAACCGTTTTTTACGGAATATGGTGAGAGCAATTGTCGGAACGATGGTTGAAATAGGTTCAGGAAAAATAAAGCCTGAAGATTTACGAAAAGTAATTGAAGACAAACATCGTAATTCTGCAGGAACTTCCGCGCCCGCTCATGGGTTGTATCTGGTGGATGTGGGATATGAATTTGAATAAAAAACATATAAAAAACTAATAACATTATGATGTCAATTTTTATTTTAATCGGAGCTTATAGATATTATGCTGGGCTCGCTGAAAGATTTGGAAAAACTAAATGGCATTTTGGACTGCTTGCAATTGCTATTTACTTGGGATTTCAAGTCGGATTTCTTTTTTTTTATGGATTTTATCAGGGAATTACCGATTCATATAATGAGAATGATTATAGAGGTTTTTCTTTAATTAATATAATAAGCTGGTTAATTGCTATTGCGGCTGTTTATGGCTTTTATAGAATTTTAGAGAATAAATTTAAAAAAGAAAACATAAAAAAACCTTCTTTAGAAATCGAAGAAATTGGCAAAACAGAATAATATATTATGGTGACTTGATATTTCAAAGTCACCATTTTAATTGTATATAAAAACTAAAAACCATGGAAGAAATAGAAAGATTAGCTTTTGCATTGAATCATTTTGCGGGACTTTCAGAAGATGATTTTAAATTATCCGAAGATTTCTGGCTTCCCAAAGATTACAGGAAAGGAGATTTTTACAACCTTCACGGAACGGTTTGTACTTATTTGGGATTTATTGTTGACGGCGTTTTTCGTTCTTATACGATAGATGAAAAGACCGGAGAAGAAAAAAACGTTTTTTTGTATTCGGCCAATGGTTTTGTGGTTTCCTTTAAAAGTTTCATTAATCAGATTCCATGTGATTATCATACTCAGGCTTTAACGGATGCTTCCATTATTTACATCCGGTATACAGATTTGCTTTCACTATATCAGAAATCGCATCGGTGGGAAAAGTTTGGTAGACTTCTGGCACAGGAAGCTTTTAATGTTACGATGAGTCGCATAGAAGGATTTATTTTAAAATCTCCTGAAGAACGGTATTTAGATCTTATTAAACAGCATCCTGATATTTTCAACAATGTTCCGTTGTATCATATTTCCTCGTATTTAGGAATACAGGGACCGTCTTTAAGCAGAATCCGGAAAAGAATTTCGGGTAAGTAGTACGATTTTAACCAAGGTTAAAATTATCCTCATTTTATTCGCGGAACTTTGTCTCATAATTTAAAACCAATAAAAAATAAAAGTTATGAAAACAAAAACTATCGTATTGATTCATGGGCTATTTGTGAATAATACAGGCTGGAAAGAATGGAAAACTTATTTCGAAGCACAAGGCTACACTGTACACACTCCTGCTAATCCGGGACATCATGGTGATCCGAAAGAACTGAAAAAGAATATTCCGGCAGATTTGAAAGATGTAGGTTTTGATGATGTTGTTGCCTATTTATCCCTATTTATTGACACATTACCTGAAAAACCGATTGTAATCGGACATTCATTCGGAGGATTGATGGTTCAGAAACTGATTGATATGGGAAAAGCGGTTGCCGGGGTAAGTATCGACGGAGCGCCTCCAAAAAATGTAATGGCTCCTTTTTCTACCGTGAAAATCGTTTGGCCTGTGGTGAATTTCTTTAAAGGGAACACCGTATTTATGGGTTCAAAAGAATGGTATCATAAAGCATTTTTCAATAATTATTCTAAAGAAGAAAGTGATAAGCTATATGAAACGGTGGCTGCTCCTGAAAGCAGAAAACTGGCAAAAGATCCGTTGTTTAAATCTTCTGCAAAATTAGATTTAAAGAAACCTCACGAACCTTTATTGTTCATTGCCGGTGAAAATGACCATATTTTTCCGGCGGAGTTTTCAAGAAAAATTGCTGGTGCTTATCAGGATAAAAACAGTATTGTCGACTTTAAAGCATTTCCCGGAAGAAGTCATTTCATTGCAGGGGAGAAAAACTGGGAGGAAGTCGCAGGATATATTCTGGACTGGCTGAAAAAAGTCAATTAATATTCATAGCATAAATAACAGCTATCTGAAATTTTCATGAGTATTTAATGAAGTTGTAAAGGCTGAGAAATTTGAAAGTCTTATTTTTGCAGAGAATTTTATTTTAATTCTTTCTTCAATTCGTACAATGAAAAAACAAGATACCTGGGGAATTATCAAGCGGCTGTTCTTTATTGGGATGAAGTTTCGTTCTTGGTTCATCATTACGCTGATTATCTCCATCTTACTGGCAATGGTTTCCACGTATAGGCCTTATCTCACTATGGAAGTTGTGGATAATGATATTACGAAGCTAAAAGACAAAGCGCTCATGATGCAGCATATCTATCTGTTGGTAGGTCTGGTCTTTGCCGAAACAATCTTGAACTTTTTCTTAGTCTATTTCTCCAACTATATCTCGCAAAATGTAATCAGAGATATCAGAGAAAGGCTTTACGGGAAGTTGATCTATTTTAAGACATCATTTTTTGATAAAACTCCGATCGGGCAACTGGTGACAAGAGCCGTAGGTGACGTTGAAACAATCGCAACAGTTTATACAGACGGTTTTCTGATGGTTTTCGGAGATGTGCTAAGGATCATTTTTGTACTGGTAATGATGTTCAGTACGAATGTTCACCTGAGTTACATTACATTGGCTATTTTGCCTTTAATGGTTATTATCACAAGGTTTTTCCAGAAAAGGCTGAAGAAGGCTTTTGGAGATGAAAGAAACTGGACTGCGAATCAGAACTCTTTTGTTCAGGAAAGATTAGCCGGAATGTCTATTATTCAGGTTTTTAATAGACAGGAATCTGAGTTTAAAAAATTTGATGATATTAATATTACTCTGAAAGGAGCTTTATTGAGAACTGTATTTATTTTCTCATTGTTCTTCCCTGTAGTGGAGTTGATCTCTTCACTTTTTATCGGATTTATTCTTTTCTACGGGGGCTATATTACCATCAGTGCGGGAGTGGTAATTGCATTTATTCAGTATATTTCCATGTTGATTCGTCCGTTAAGACAGATCGCGGACCGATTTAATAATATTCAGCGAGGAATTGTAGGAGCCGAAAGAGTATTGGGGTTGATGGATGAAGACTATGCAATGCCGAATACGGGAACGGTAAAAAAAGACCATTTTGACGGGAAAATTGAATTCCATAACGTTCGTTTTGCCTATGATGATAAGCAGGAAGTTCTAAAAGGAATTGATTTCAAGGTTAATCCAGGAGAAACGGTAGCAATTGTAGGGGCAACCGGAGCCGGAAAATCTACCATTATCAGCTTAATTACAAGATTGTATGATATTAATTCAGGAAATATCCTTATTGATGATGTTAATCTTAAAGACTATGAATTATACAATCTGAGAAGTCATATTGGAGTTGTATTGCAGGATGTGTTCCTGTTTCATGGAAGTATTTTTGAGAACCTTGCGTTTGGTGACGAAACTATCACTTTAGATAAAATAAAAGCAGGAGCAAAAGAAATTGAGGTAGACCAATTTATAGAGCAGCTTCCGGGAGGATATGATTATGTAGTAAGTGAAAGAGGTTCATCCATTTCATTAGGGCAAAGACAATTATTATCGTTTCTAAGAGCTTATTTATCTGATCCGAAAATTTTAATTCTGGATGAAGCCACCTCATCTATAGATCATGAAAGTGAAAAATTAATTCAGAGAGCGACAGAAAAGATCACTAAAAACAGAACGTCAATTATTATTGCACATCGACTTTCTACGATAGAAAAAGCCGATAAAATTATCGTAATGGAACACGGAAAGATCGTTGAAGAAGGAAGACATCTGGAGCTTTTAGACAAAAACGGATATTATGCAACATTGTATAAAGCTCAGCTAAGACATGAAGTGGAAATGGAGGAGGAACAAGAAGAATCAAAATAAATGATATTTAAATATAAAATAAAGGTTTTAAAATCAACATTGATTTTAACCTTTATTTTTTTTGGACTGATTAAAATTTCCCGTAAAATATACTTACGTCAAAATATAAGCCGGGTACTTTATACTTATCCTTTTCAAATTCTATATAGTCACATTTTCCGGAGTAGCTTTGAGATTGAGTTTCCATCTGAAACATATTTAAAAGAACGTATTCATCCGGTACTGCAATCACATGAAATCCTGTTTCGCATTTTTGACCGTCACCGGAAGATAAAACAGCATCCAGCAACCCGTGGAAATTTTTAGACATTTTCTTTGCTGTAACCTCATCTTTGTTGAGGTGATAAAGGTAAGCCAGATAATTCATGGCACGAAGGTTAAACGGATTTTCTTCCAGCTCTTCAGTGAAAAGTTTAATTCCTTTTGGAAAATCTTTCTCAGTAACCTCACCAAGATAATACTTTTTCAGCTCGTCATTGTTCTTACTGATTTTATAAGGTTTATAGTTTTTCTGGAAAGTAAAACCAAAATAAAGATGTCTGTAATGCTCATTGGTAAGCAGGGTATCATTCTCTTTTAGCCTTTTTAAAACACGGGGGTAATAAAATTCAGAACTTTTATCTTCTATATTCTTTTTGATCAATGAATAATCAGGAGCCTGAAACTCTGTTTTCTGGGCTTGCAGTGATACAGATAAACTAATGAAGAATAAAATAAAAAGTGCTTTAATATTCATGATTGCAAAAGATTTCTTTCGGATGTAAATATAAGGAATGTGTATGGATATTGTAAAAAAGGTTTTTATTTTACATTTATATGAATAAATTGTTAACAAATCTTATGTTTATTCGGGTAAATTTATTAACTTTAATGAAAAATTGAATATACCCCTAAAAAATGGCAGGGTGTTTGAAGTAAATTGATTATTTTTTAATTAAAACCAATATATAGATGAAGAATATCCAAGATGAATTTCAAGTTTTTAAAGATGAACTTAGAAAATTGAATATCGATGTGCAGAAAGTAGTAAAAGTAGGAAACGGGAGTATGGATTTCCATGAAGTTTTTTATAAGTCACCAAGGTACGAAGATGTGAAGAGTGTGTATGTGCAGAGGCATAATTTAGACAGTATTTTAGAGAAGTTTAAACAAGCTTATCATTAAAATAAAAAAGCGCGGCTCAGAGAATCTGAGCCGCGCTTTTTTATTTATACTATAGAATTAATCTTTATCCAAAGCTGATGTTTCTTTCGTATCTTTCATTCTTGCGTAAACTACAAACGAAAAGAAAATACAAGCGGTAATATACCAGTAAAAGTAATGTTCTACATTGGCCTGTTTAAACCAAAGCGCAATATATTCAGCTGTTCCTCCAAAGATGGCAACCGTTAAAGCATAAGGCAATCCAACTCCTAAGGCTCTTACTTCAGAAGGAAAAAGTTCGGCTTTCACCACGGCATTAATTGATGTATAGCCACTCACAATAATCAACGCTGACATAATCAGGGAAAATGCGCCCCACATTGAAGTAGTATGGCTTAAAGCATTCAGCAGTGGATACGTAAAAATTGTACCTAAAATCCCGAAGCTTAATAATAGCGGTCTTCTTCCTATTTTATCGGATAAAGCTCCGAAAACAGGCTGCAAACATGCAAAAATAAACAAGGAAATAAAAGATATAAGCGTAGATTCCTCTTTTGTAAGATGAACAGTATTAACCAGGAATTTCTGCATATAGGTGGTGTAAGTGTAAAAAGCCAGTGTTCCGCCTAAGGTTAATCCTACGACAGTTAATAAAGCTTTGGGATGCTTTAATAATTCTTTGATGGTTCCTTTTTTCTTTTCGCTGGCCTCTTTTTTATTTTCAAAAGCTTTGGTTTCATGAAGGTTTGATCTCAGATATAAAGCAATCACAGAAAGTAAAGCTCCAATAACAAAGGGAATTCTCCATCCCCAATCTTCAAGCTGAGCCTCCGTTAACAATAATTTTTGTAAAATCAACTGGATTCCCAATGCAATTAACTGTCCACCAATTAATGTAACATATTGAAAACTAGAGTAAAATCCTCGTCGGTCGTTGGTTGCCATTTCGCTGAGGTAAGTTGCTGATACTCCATATTCTCCACCCACACTTAAGCCCTGTAATAATCTTGCAATAAGTAATAATAGCGGTGCTAAAACACCTATCGTTTGATAAGTAGGGGTCAACGCAATTAATAAAGAGCCAAAAGACATTAGTAAAACAGAGAGTGTCATTGCTTTTTTTCTTCCGACTCTGTCCGCAATACTCCCGAAAAGCCATCCTCCTACAGGTCTCATAAGAAAACCGACTGCAAAAATCCCTGCGGTATTTAAAAGTTGTGCTGTAAGATCCGAATCCGGGAAAAATGAATTGGAAAAATAAATGGCAAATGCAGCATAGGCATACCAATCGTATCATTCTACCAAATTTCCTATCGATCCGCCTACGATAGCTTTAATCCTTTGTGTGGTGGTGATTTGTGATGAATTCATGCAGGAAAGATATTTATTTTTTATTGAAAATTAAAACCGTTCGATGATGGAACAGTTTCAAAAATATTCAATAAAATTTTTTAAAATCTAAATCCTAAAGACAATCCGCTTCTAAAACCAATCCATGGGCCATCTACTTTTACATAGGCTCCGTTGGCGTTGGTTTCTACGGTATATTTCACATAAGGAATATCAAGATCTTCAATTTCTTTTTTCAGTTGCGCCTGCATATCGGGTGTCAAAATAACATCGCTGGTCATGGTGAAGTCTCCTTTTCCGGCTCCGTAATGTGCTCCAGCAATCCAGAAATCCAAGACTAAGTTTTGTTTTCTGGTGAGAAAGAACTGTACTCCGACCATTAAGCCGCCACTGTTTCCGTTAGTGTTTCCGAAGCCTTTTATAGGAATTCGGTAGGTATTTCCATTAAGTCGGTAATCATAATAAAAATCGAAGGTGTTGGAAGTTACTTTGGAATAGCGGTAATACGGTGCAAAATAAAATCCTTTACCATATCCATGTCCTATATAGAAACGGGGTTCTATGGTGAAATTGAATGCTTTTACTTCAAGATTTTGAAATCTTTTTTCGTCTTCGTCATTTAAAAATGAATTGATAAATGGAACTTTTCCTTCGGGCATGGCTCCGAATCCCATATTGACCGAAAACCATCTGTTAAAAGCTCTTTCATAGGAAAGATTAATATTTCTGAACACGTACCCTGTAACATTCGTTTTGACGATATTCATCTTTTCTGAAGGTACGGCTCCCGATTCTTCCTGTGCATTTATTCCCGAAAAAATAAAACAAAGAAGGAGTATGAAATATCTTTTCATGACTTTATATTTTTAGTGTGTGTATTAAAACGGAATGCAAAAAATGGGCAAATTTCTCAAAGTTGTGTGGGATAATAAGATTCTGAACACAAAAGCACCAAAAACAGATACTATTTAATAAGACTTCTATTTTTTGATCACCTTGGTGACCTCTGTCTTTGAATCTTTCCCTGAAACTTCAATAAAGTAAGCTGCGGAAGGTAATTCTGAAATTTGAATCTTCCCCGATTGGATATCGGAAGTTTTTACCAGTTTTCCGTCCAGACTGTATATTCTTGCTGTTGAATAATTGTCTGTGTTTCCTGTGAACTCCACAAAGTCTTGTGCAGGATTTGGATATACTTTAAAATTTTGCTTTTTAGATACATGATCATTTACCGCTAAAAAAACTTCATTGAGAGCCTGTGCTCCGCTTGTGGATTGATTGATGCTAAGTAATGGTACACTAAGGGTTCCGCTGGTAGAACTCAACAACGGAAATTTATGAGTGCTGTCAAAATAAGTATATGAGGTATTGATCACGCTTCCGATAGGAAAAAGATAATTGGTATCTGTAGATTGGTATAAGTTGAAATTCTGTACAGATTTTATCCTTAAAACATTAGCATATGTTTTCGGGCCCACGAGAAGAGTTCCTGAAGCATCCGCCGTAGTGACAATGGTTCCTTTAAATAATCCCGAAGCCGCTGTTGAAGTAAAAGTTCCTTTCGCAGTATCGGTATTTGAGTAGCCAAAGCTTGCAGGGTAGGTGATAAATGTTCCGTTATCGGCGGCAAAATTTAAAGTGGCAGTAGGAGTGATCACTCCCGTAATTTCAAGCTGGGTCGCCGTAGCTTTATATAAAACAGAGTTTCCGGTATCATTCATTTTGATGGTAGATCCGGGGTAGGTACTGATTTCAGAAGAAGTAGGAGCTATGTAAGTTAACTGTGAAGCAGTTCCTTGCGTCAAAGATGCATTGTTGAAGGTCGTATTGGCTCCTGTTGCAGAATTATCAACCGTTCCGTTAACCACAAAATTATTCACGATATCTCCCACAAGAGGATCGTTAAATGCTTTGGTAATGGTAGTTTGTGCTGAGCATAATCCTGAGAATGCGAATATGAAAAGTAGATTTTTTTTCATAATTAGAAATTTTGTTAAATATAAATAAAAAATAAGATGTAAAAATGTCTTTTAATTAATCATAATCTAATTTTTATGATTAGTTATAAAAAAACCGTTCAAAATAATTGAACGGCTATTTCTGTGCGCTAAAGCTTTATTTTAATTCTGACTGATAAGCATCTTACGGTAATGATAAATGTCCTCGATCGTTACTACGGTCATTTCTCTTTTCTCTGCAAAATCTGCAATTTCCGGAAGTCTTGCCATGGTTCCGTCTTCGTTGGTCAGTTCACAAAGCACAGCATCATCACCTAAGTTGGCAAGCTGTACCAAATCTACACTTCCTTCCGTATGGCCACGTCTTTCAAAAACGCCGTTCTTTTTAGCGACTAAAGGAAATACATGTCCGGGACTGGCAATGTGCTCTGCCAAAGCATTTTCTGCAATGGCTGTTTTAATAGTCGTTACACGGTCTTTCGCTGAAACCCCGGATTCTACACCTTCTTTGGCTTCTATGGAAATGGTAAATGCGGTTTGATTTTTAGAATTGTTGGCTTCCACCATCGGGCGAAGATTAAGATGTCTGCTTTTCTCTTCAGAAATACATAAGCAGACAATTCCGCTACATTCGCGGATTAAAAGTGCCATATCTTTTTCTGTGATGGTGGAGGCGGGAAAGATGATGTCGCCTTCGTTTTCACGGTTTTCATCATCTACTAAAAGGATTCCTTTGCCTTGTTGTAATTTCAGAAGTGCTTTTTCTACACGTTCTTTCGGACTTGCTCCGAATTTTTCTAATAATTTTTCCATGTTATTTTACTGTTGAAAGTTAAAATACACTTCGGTACATGGAAATGAAATACAATACAATGAGTCCATCGAAATAGCCTCACTGATTGTCTCATTTTCTTCTCTCATCCAGACTTTAACTGTCGGTTTTGGAATTTCACCAAATCAGTCCTTTCAAAAGAAAGGAGTCGCGGACTGTAACCGCCGGTAGGGAATTTCACCCTGCCCCGAAGAAAACTTATACTAAGTTTTACTGTATGTTCTGTTTAAATTTTTAATTCATTAATTTTTGTTTAACGCACAGAATGCTAATTTCGGGAAGTTTTTTGAAATAAGGAAGAGGTTTTTTGATAATTTGGAGAGGACTGGATGATTGAAGTTATAAAACTTCAATTTGTTTTTTCCATTAGTTTTAATTCAAATAAATAATTTAACTCAAGCTGCTTCCAGCTTTCATCATCCGGCTTTTTCATCAGAAAAGTTCAGAATTTAAAGACTTTAATTCTTCCTGAGTCGGATGGTTTTTAAAATCAATAAATTTTTTAAATTCAGGAGTGTCATCACAGAAAATAATATCAAAAGTAAAACGGTCGTTTCCATACAAACCCCGGTGAATCATATTAGCGGAAAATACTAACAGGTCCCCACGATGTAAGCTGATTGTTTTTCCCCGGTGAAGATTATCACTTGGTTTTCTTCCGTTTAATGAAAGTCTGGTTTCTTCTTCTTCCTGTACATCCCACGTTTTGTGCGTTGTAGGAATTAATTCAATTCCTAATTCAGGCTGTAATGGAATTCTGAAATGAACAACATTCTGGGTTTTGATCTTTTCTTTTTGTTCGTCAATACTCATTCCGGTATACTGAATATCACGATGCCAATAATTGTTCTGATTTTTATTGAAAGGATCGAAGAATAACTGGGTATTGAGAAATATAGCTTTTTCTGGAATGATGTCCTGAATAATCTTTGAAATTTTATCCTGAGCAATGAATTTGAAAATTTCCAGGCGTTCTTCCGGACTAATAAATTTACTTGAAGTAAGACTGTGACTGTTGATTAATCCGGACTGATAATCTTTTTCGTTTTCCTTCAGCCAGTTTTCATGGAACTTATTTAAAATAACTTCGATTTGCTGTAGTTCTTTATCTGAAAAAAAGTTTTCTGAATGAATATAGCCGAAATCGCTGTAGTGAGTAGCTGTATTTTTATCCATCTTATTTTCTTAAAATTTTTTCCATTGTTTTTCCTTTTGCCAATTCATCAATCAGCTTGTCGAGATAGCGGATGTTTCTCATAAGCTCTTCTTCAATGTCTTCAATACGATAGCCGCAGATAACTCCTTTTATCAGAGTTACGTTAGGATTAATCCTGGGTGCCTGTTCAAAAAAAGTCCTGAAATCAATTTTGTTATCTAAAATCTGCTGCAAACTTTTTTCATCATACCCGGTTAGCCAAGAAATAACCTTATGAACTTCTTCTTTGGTTCGGCCCTTCTTTTCAGCTTTAGCGATATAATGAGGGTAAACACTTGAAAAGGACATTTGATAGACTTTTTCGTTATTTTTCATTGCTAAATGATTTGGATAAAGATAAAAAAACGCTCTGATTTTTCAGAGCGGTATTTTTTAAGAGATCTTTGCTATAGAGTTTTGTTCTTCCAACTCTTTCATCAGCTTTAAAAGTTCCTTTTTCTTGTAAAAATATTTTCTGTGAAGAAAATAAGGAAGATAATTGATAGCCTTCATCAGAAGCTGAAGGTTGTGTTCCATATATTCGTTGTTATTAAAATAAGGATGCTCTTTTTCCGTGTAGAATTTCAGGTCCTTTAGATCTTCTTCATTCATTTCTTTAATGAGCATCTCATTCTGATAAAAAACGGTAATCTGGTATTTTAATTTTTCCTCAAGAGGTTTAAGATCGCTAAAGTTTTTTCTAATCTGTTCGAAAGGAGTTTTCGTATTCATGAATGCTGTTGCGTTCATTAAATCAATATACAGTTTATATTGATCATCATATTCGGCATCGTATTCTCCAAAACTTTTGTAAAGCTGTATGAAGTCAGCTTTTTTCTGTTGCTCTTCTGCTTTTTTTGCAAAATAATTGTAAATAACAGTGTCATTCTGATGAATCTTTTCCTTAATGTCTTCAATCGCTTTCTTAACAGTTGGAATTAAAGTTTTTGCTTCAGTCTGTTTGTATTTTTTACCGTCATAATCAAAAGTTTTAATAGCATATTCCTTTTTGGAAATAGCCTCTACGGTTTTGAGATCACTTTCAAGAGCAATTAATGTATATACCCATTCTACTTTTTCCTTGCTGAAAAGTTCATCGAAGGAAATTTCGTCAGTTAATTCACTTTCTTTTACAGTGAAATCCGGGTTTTTGTTGTCATAATAAGCATTGAAAATTTTATCGAATGAATCTTTCTGATACTGCTTTTCGAATTCAGACCGAAATTCTTCAAATTCCAGATCTGTTTTTTGTTTCTGGTATTGTACTCTTGAAAAAAGTTTTGAAGTGATCTGTTCTTCTGTTTCCTGAAAGTTTTTGAAAATATTTTTTGCAGGCAGATTGTCCTGTTCTTTTACAATGTTTAAAGCTCTGAGTTTAGTAATTCTTTCTTTCTGGGAAGGATGGGAAGCCCACTGGTTCTCAATATTGAGTTTTGATTTATTAAATAATCCTGATTCCGAAAGCTGAATGTTGGGAAGTCCGTTTTTGGATTCCACCTCACTCTGTTCGGCAAGAAAATTCATGACAAAAAACTGCTCACGGTAGATATTTTTACTCGATTCGTTTTTAGAATATCTGTTATCATAAAAGCTTAAAACATTCTGATAAGAATTGTTAGCAAGCTCCAGTCTTAAAAGCGATTCTTCCAATGCAAGCGAACCTGCAATATTAGCTGCTACTTCATCCGCATGAAACTCCATTTCTCTGGAAAGTGCCATGTGACGGATATTGACAAAATTATACATCTTTACCAAAACCCACTTGATTTTTCCTGTAAAGAAGAATGCCAAGGCTGCAAATATGGAAAAATAGCCGCTTATACTCGCGAATTTTTCTACCGAATTACGGTAAGACTCATCATCATTCACCAGGTTGAAAATGATCTGATTAACATTGTAGACATAACTTCCCACTTTCATGGAACGTTGGGAAAAGTGCCCGAATTCGTGGGAAAGAATAGCTTTCAGCTCTTGTTTTGTCGTGGTATTGATCAGTCCCATTCCAATGGTCAGATTTTTCTGAATAGGTAAGAACATGCTCCAGAAACTTGAATCATAAAAAACGCTTGCATTCACATCATATGAAAGGTAGACTTTTTTAGGGGCATTCGTTCCTGCTTCCTGTACGATTTCGTCGATCATTCGGAAAAGCTCCGGCTCATCATTTCTTCTGATTTCGGTAAGGTCACTTCTGTCGTTGATGTGTTTTTTAAATAAAAATTTAATGATAAAAAAGAATACGAAAAGTCCGGTTCCTGCCAAACCTGCCCCTAACATAAGGGTTATAAACATTGGTTTTGCGGCGATAATTGCTATTCCACCAGCAATACATCCAAGCGCCAGAGCTATTGTAAATAGAAATAAAAGGATATAAACGAAAACGAAAATGGCAATAGAAAATACAGCCGCTTTGGTTTTCTTCCTAAAATCCTGAGAAACTTCAATGTACATGGAAATAATTTTTTACAATAATACGTACAACGGATCAATAGAGCAAAAAAATCTCTTGAAATTGAATTACGTTATTCTGCTTCAAAGTAATTAATATCAAGCAGCCCCTGTTTAAATTTTAAGCTGAGCGTATCTCCTCTTTTCAATTTTGAAGCATCTTTTAATCCGGAATATTTAAAATAATCGGATTGATCAATAAAGTCATCCGGCTGTTTCGTATTTTTTGCTATGAAATATTTGTTATCAGTAATACTTAATGTCCGGTAAGATTCAATAATTTCTTTCTTTGAGTCAAACCTATTGACCCATAAACAAAAGCAAGTGATAGTATTCTGCATTAGGAGAAAAACTGAAAAGCAGATAAAAGAAGTGAAAACAATGGTATTTAAGATTTGATGGAACTTAAATTTTCTCAGAAAGCCTATTGTCAGCATTACACATATTAAGATTACACTGCCAATTACGGCTATTTTAAGATAATGACTTTCTTGGAAGGTTTGAATATCTTTTGTTAAGTAATATTCTTTTTGTTTCGGATTGAATATAAAGGAGATGAATGCAAACAATAAGAGATAAATTAAAAAGTATTTATACTTGGAGATAAGAGAGACTAACTTATTTTTCATTTATGCAAATTTTTCAATTCTGTCTTTTATTGCTGTTTTAAGGGTGTCAATATGTATATCTTTCAGCTTTTTGAACCTAATACAATATCCGGTAACACTCGCTTTACCTATTTTTTCTCCATAGGTTTGAAGCAAGTATTTTTTATCATCAATTCCCATGATGTAAACTGAAATCCCGGTTGTATTCGCGCTTATCCCGATCTGATAAAATTCTTTTGAGGTTCCGTCTTTGTATTGTATTGAATAGACTCCATAGCCGATGTTCGGGTTGGAAACTATTTTGCCTTCTTCATTTTTACCATCCAGAAACCAAAGTTGAGATTCCGGCATGAGCCCTAGAATGAGGTTGTGGAGCTCTTGGATATCGCTGCGTTTGGATTCCGGCAGGCTGCTTATATATTCCTGAATTTGATCTTGGATGGTCATTGATTTAGCTTCATAAATAATTTTCGAATATAACAAAACCGCTCTGAAAAGCTGAACGGTTTTATACTATATTTAATTGTATTTACTTAATTGGCACTTGCTACATCAGCATCCTTATAGATATTCCAGAAATTATAATCCGTCATGGGAGCATCGGTAATTCCTACGTTTCTTCCCATGGTTACAATTTGCCCTCTGTGATAGGTTCCGTGTAAAACAATATGCTGAATGTATTCGTATTTTGAAAAATCACACTGGAACCACTGAGACTCGATTTTTACATTTTTTACAAGATCTTCTTCAGATAAACCTTCCACATAATCCATCAGTTTTTGAGAATTGTTTCTGAGCGCATTGAAAATTTCCTCTTTACCGGTGATTGCTGAAGTCGATGCAAAATCAAATTCATCATTTTCTCCGATATAGCTCCACCAATATTCCTGAGTTTGCAAGATGTGATGCAGTGTTTTTAATATGGTCGGAAAACTAGAAATAACTTCCTGATTAAGCTGTGTATCAGATTTGGTAGAAAGCCAGTCGATGTATTTGTTGACCACCCAGTTGTTGTACTGAACGGTGTGGGTAATTAAAGTTTTTAAATTCATAATATTAATATTTTGTTTGGTGATTTAATCCGTTATAAAAATACTAAAATAGTAGCCTGATTGAGCAAGACAGAAGTCTTAAACAGTTTTTATATTTTAAAATAAAGGTTCCCCATTCAGGTCCGTAGTCAGTACTTCGCTCATATAATCAAAAAAAGGACGCATGGCTAATAAGGTGAGAACAGCCTCTTTCTGAAAACCGTCAGAAAGAACTTCCTTATCCGTAAATTTTCTCATGACTACATATTGTTTTTTTCTGATGAGGTTTATGGCTGGATGATCTTTATCAAAACCTCTTGGAGCAGTTTTTACGGCATCGCCTTTAATTTCTCCAAAATATTTTATGAATGTATCGTCTGAAGTAATCTTCTCAATTTCTGCAGTACTGATTTCAAATTCTTTACGGATACGGAGCAGGTCTTTAGCATCCGGACCCCAGAATCCTCCTCCCACAAAACTGTTCCCGGGTTCCAGCTGAATGTAATATCCACCTCTCAACATAGGTTTTGAACGGGAATATCCAACCCCGAAATTAGTCTTGTACGGAGTCTGGTCTTTGGAAAAGCGGACATCCCTGTAAATTCTGAAAATATGGATTCCTTTTAAGTTATCGTGTTCCTGAAGCTCAGCATAAATCTTATTAAACAATGTTTTGTTTTCTTTTACAACTGAATCATATTCTGCTTTGTGCTGGGAAAACCATTCACGATTGTTATTTTTTTCTAATTGTTTAAGGAATTCAAAGGTTTTTTTCATTGGTGATGTTTTATAGAGTATTGCGATTTGCAATTCTAATTGATAATTTCAGCGTTGGGGTTTTCCCGAAGCTTGGCAATTCTTTCCCGCCAGTTTTGGAGCTCTTCGTCTGTTAACCGGATCCAGTCTGTTACTTCACCGACAATTCTCACAGGTTTTGTGCTGCGATAAGATCGGGTAGGGTTTCCCGGAAACTTTTTATCGGTTACGTTGGGATCATTTTCAAATTCTCCTGTCGGTTCCACGATATAAATCCGTTCACGGCCATCACCTTTTGCCAATGCAGCAGCTAACCCGGCACCGTTTTGTAAAGCGGTAAAATAGATATGGTTCATAATAATCTCAGGATAATAATTCGATTCAAATCCGGCACTGAGCAGATCACCGATTTGTAAATTGGCTTTTGTACCGTGGTAGAACGGCCCGTGATCCAGAATTTTTTCGTCTTTTTTGTTTTCCATTGTGAAGTGTTTTTGAAATTGGAAGAACCTGTAAACTTAGGAATTTGTTTTGAGTTATTTAGCGGAAAGTGCTTCTTCGCTAATATCTGCAACCTGAATGCTTTTAATGGCTGATTTGGTGGAAGATGCTGTACTTCCACCCATGATGTATAATTTATTGTTATATATTTCCGCAGCTGCATGTCTTCTGGGAATCATGTTGGATGATAATTGATGTAACTTGTTGGTTTCTGTATCAAAATAGGCCAAAAAATTTTGATTGTTATAACCACCTGCAATAAAAATCTTATTACCGGAAACCGCTAATGAATGACCTGATATTGCTGCAGGCATCGTGTATTGCTCAGTCCACTCATTTTTATTGAGGTCGAACACGTTGACAAGGCGTGAGGATGTACCGTTGAAACCGCCAATAACGTAGAGTTTATCATTCACAATTTTGCCTCTTGCTTCTCTGGCTGTTGGCATATTCGGTAATGGATGCCATGTATCTGAAGCAATGTCATAGTATTGGAATCTATCAGAAAATATTGTGGTTGCTGCATTGTTTAGCCCACTTCCTCCAAATGTATATATTTTTCCGTTGTGGATGGCAGAACCGGCATTTCCTGTGTAGGCACGATTAACAGCTCCTTTCGTTTTCTGATGCGTTTCAAGGTCTATAATTTCAAGATGACTGTTTCCCCAACCGTTAAAAATATAAATTTTATTACCGTAAGTCTCTGAATTGGCGAATCTTTTAGGAACCAAAGTAGAATTGATTATACTCCAGCGGTTATCTTTAATACTGTATTTCTCCATAAAATTGGCATTACCATCAGTGCTTTTATACCCATTGCTCACATAGATATTATCATCTACAATCACACTGCTTATACCTCCTCTTCCCACGGACATATCCGAAAGATATTTAAAATTTAGGGTTTGTGCATTCCCGAAGAATAAGCCGAAAATTGAAAGGAGGAATAGTTTTGTTTTCAAGGGTGTGGAGGTTTTGGTTGAAAAATATGTTTTAAATATAGGGAAAAGTAGTGGATTGGAAATCTGCAACATTGGGAAAAGTGAAAACCGCCTTTTGGAAGCAGTTTTTGTTTTGTTCATTGCTCAAAGTCGGGAGACTTTGAGCAGCGTGTGGCAGCGTGTGGCAGCGTGTGTTTTTATAAACTACTTTATAATTATATACTATCAATATCTTCTTTTGCTTTAACAAATATTGGAACTTTTAATGCTTCACTAGTCTGATTTAAATTGATTCTAATACCTCTGTCTTGCAAAAGCTTTTTTAATTTTTTAAAACTTTTTTTTGAATACGAATATTTTAATAAGTTGTCATCCAAAAGTTCATTAGCTTTAATTGCATTTCTTGCAGCGTTATGACCTTCCCGATTTTTTAATGATTTATCAGTTAGAGTATTTAATAGTTTGGAAAATGAATCTTGTCGGGTTTCATTCAAAGCTTGATCAATTATATTTTGTGCTTCTTCAAAAGTGATCTCAGGGCAAAAATCAGAAATCACATTTGGGTTTAAATAATGTGATTCAACATCATAACCATTAGTAACAAAAGGATATTCTATATCTTCTTTTAAGTTTTCAAAAATGCTATTTATCTCCTCTTCAGTATAGTAATCTCTATCCCTGTGCAAGGCTATTTTAATGTTAGGAGAGTTTTTATGTATAAATGCAGCTAAAACATTTGCTGTTTTTATGTCTGAACACCCTTCATATGACCATATTTCAAACTCGCTTTCCTCAAAACCAGAAGATTTAATAATTTGACTTAATTGATTTACATCACTGTCTTCTGATAGAATAACTAATTTAATATTCTCGTCTCTTAGAAAATCTCCTCTATCTAAAGCTCCCAAATCTATTAAGACATTAATTATATTAATATCTTCTTCAACTATTTTTCCATTATTAACCCAATTTATTTTCGCTAAATCCTGAAAACTATATAACAAATGTCTAGAGTGAGTGCTTAAAATTATTTGAAAATCATTTTCAATCGCTAGAGAATGCAATTTCTCTGCTAACAATCTCTGATTATTTGGGTGAAGATGAGAATCAGGTTCATCTAAAATTAATATTTGTGGTTTATAAAGGTTAATATATGAAAGAATCTGTAAAGTTTGTAATATTCCGGTTCCAGCAGCATCAATGGGAAGAGTTTTCCCATCTTTTCTAACTGAAATTTCAATATACTCATCTTTCATGAAATTGAAATCAATAATTATGTCAACATTTGGAAAAATTGCCTTAAAGTCTTCTATAAATTTTGTCCATTTTTCTTCATGTGATTTTAATTGATAAATTATATTTCTAAAATAATTATTAGCATCTCCTCTTGCTGCAGCACGATTTAAAATACCAGGGCTTCTAAATTCTTCATGTCCAGGAATTCCAGCGAGTCCGGGAACATATACTGAAAAAGGATTGTCGATACTTCTTAGTTTTTCACCTAAAGTTTGATTATGTATTTCTGTTGCAATGTTTTTGTTTTTTCCTCTTCTAATTAAAACCTTTGTATATTGATCGGTATCTTTTTCCCAAAACTCTATTTGAATTGCATTATCTCTTTCAATATCTAATTTTCCGCCGTGTCCTAATTTATAAACGTTTTTTATTGGACTATAAATTAATTGTTCTGGTGTCAATGAAGTTGGTAATATGTTTGGAACTCTACGCCACCATGTATTCTCAAGAGTGGATGTTTGAGCTATACTTACTGCAAATTGAATAGCTTGTAAAATACTACTTTTCCCCGCATTGTTTGCTCCAACTAAAACATTTACTGGGTCTAACGAAATTTCTAAGTTTTCAATATTCTTGAAATTCTTAATTTTGATTTTTTCAATCATGGTTATTAATAAAGATTTGCTTCTGTTATGTTACTATATTATTTTTTTAATATGAAGTTTAAATATAAGCAAAAAAACCGCTCAGAAAAATCTGAACGGTTTTAAGTTTATACTGTCTCGGCGACACGCCGTGTTACATCATTCCTGGCATTCCGCCACCCATTGGCATAGCTGGCTCATCTTTTTTCACTTCAGTGATCACACATTCAGTTGTTAAGAGCATTCCAGAAACAGAAGCTGCGTTTTCAAGAGCAACTCTTGTTACTTTCGTAGGGTCGATGATTCCTGCTTCAAGCATGTTTACATACTCGTCAGTTTTAGCATTGTAACCGAAATCTCCGTTTCCTTCTGCCACTTTAGCAACGATTACAGAACCTTCACCTCCCGCATTAGCAACGATTTGTCTCAATGGCTCCTCGATTGCTCTTTTTACGATTTTAATACCTGTATTTTCGTCAGCGTTTGATCCGGAAAGGTTTTCCAAAGAAGCGATCGCTCTTACCAAAGCAACACCACCCCCTGCAACGATACCTTCTTCAACAGCTGCTCTTGTAGCGTGAAGCGCATCATCCACTCTGTCTTTTTTCTCTTTCATTTCCACTTCAGAAGCTGCCCCTACGTAAAGAACTGCAACACCACCGGCTAATTTAGCCAATCTCTCCTGTAATTTTTCTTTATCGTAATCAGAAGTAGAAGTTTCCATCTGAGCTTTGATCTGAGCTACTCTGCCTTTGATTTTGCTTTCTTCACCACCACCGTTTACGATCGTTGTGTTGTCTTTATCGATAGATACTTTCTCAGCAGTTCCCAACATATCCATAGTGATGTTTTCCATGGTGAAACCTTGCTCTTCAGAAATCACAGTACCTCCTGTAAGGATTGCGATATCTTCCAACATTGCTTTTCTTCTGTCTCCGAATCCTGGAGCTTTTACAGCAGCAATCTTAAGAGAACCTCTCAATTTGTTTACCACTAAAGTTGCCAAAGCTTCACCTTCAACTTCTTCAGAGATAATTAATAAAGATTTACCACCTTGTGCAATTGGCTCAAGAACTGGAAGTAATTCCTTCATTGAAGAGATTTTTTTCTCAACTAAAAGGATATATGGATTTTCCAGTTCAGCTAACATTTTTTCAGGGTTTGTCACGAAATATGGCGACTGGTAACCTCTGTCAAACTGCATCCCTTCTACAACATCAACCGTTGTATCGATACCTTTAGCTTCTTCTACAGTGATAACTCCTTCTTTACCTACTTTTCCGAAAGCTTCAGCGATCAAAGCACCAATTGTTTCGTCGTTGTTAGCAGATACAGAAGCAACTTGCTTTACTTTATCTGTAGAATCTCCAACAGCCTGAGATTGAGTTTTCAAGTTTTCAACAACAGCCGTTACAGCTTTGTCGATCCCTCTTTTCAAATCCATTGGGTTTGCACCTGCAGCTACGTTCTTAAGACCTTCTCTTACGATAGCCTGTGCCAAAACAGTAGCGGTAGTCGTACCGTCTCCTGCAATATCATTAGTTTTGGAAGCAACTTCTTTTACCATTTGTGCTCCCATGTTTTCTACTCTGTCTTCAAGTTCGATTTCTTTTGCTACAGAAACACCATCTTTAGTTACGTGTGGAGCACCGAAAGACTTTTCGATTACTACGTTTCTCCCTTTTGGTCCTAAAGTTACTTTTACTGCATTAGCCAATGCATCAACACCTCTTTTTAAAGCGTCTCTTGATTCAATATCGAATTTTATTTCTTTTGCCATAATTTTTTGATTGTATTAATGTACTTTGTACAATGTATTAATGAATTTTTATATCCATGAAGTCATTTTACATGAATACATTTTACTTTTTACGAATTAACCGATGATTCCTAAAAGATCTCCTTCTTTTACAATTAAATAATCCTTTCCTTCCAATTTCAGTTCAGAACCTGAATATTTCCCATAAAGAACTTTGTCACCTACTTTTACAGTTGTAGGCTCATCTTTTTTACCTGGACCTACTGCCACTACAGTACCTTCTTGAGGTTTTTCTTTTGCAGTGTCCGGGATAATAATACCTGATGCTGTTTTAGTTTCTGCAGCGATTGGTTCTACCAAAACTCTGTCTGCCAATGGTTTAAAGTTTACTGACATAATATATTTAATTTTTTAATTATTTCTGTGTTGAAATTCTCTAAATGTGTGCCATCATCTGTTCGTGGTTGAAATGGCAGAAGATTTTATATAAAAGTGAAAATTTGTCACATAAAAAATAAATAGCGTATCGATAATATCTGATCAAAAAAGATGTAATTTTATAGTGTATAAATAAATTAATAAACATGAAAAAAAACAGAGAAACAGAATTAATAATCCGGTTTTTTATGTTTTCATTTGCTTTTTCTATGTTAGGATTAATGTTTGTAGGTTGTGAAAAGAAAATGAATACCAGCCTGAAGGAACAGGCAAAAGCGGATAGCAGTGGAATGAACAGTAAATTGTCAGAAGATGAAATCATCAAACGAAATTTAGCAAAATTTGACACGTTAGACTTCAAAGTTTTTAGCAAACGAGACTGGAAACGCTTTCATGAAAGTCATGCAGATGATGTGATTGTTCATTTTCCTGATGGACATACGACCAATGGTTTGAAAAAACATATCGAAGATATGGAAGCTATGTTTGTATATGCTCCTGATACTAGAATTTCGGTTCACCCTATCAAAGTTGGACAAGGAAATATTACCGCTGTTACCGGGATTATGGAAGGAACTTTTACAGAACCAATGCCGGATGGAAAAGGAGGCTTTATTAAACCTACCGGAAAAAAGTTTAAACTTCCGATGGCAACTTTCAGTATTTGGAATGATAACGGAACAATGAGTGAAGAATATTTATACTGGGACAATCAAACATATATGAAACAATTAGGACTCTAAATAAAAATAGGCTATCTGGAAGAGATAGCCTATTTTGTTTATTTTTTGTTTCCTGCAGCCTGCATCGGATTTACTTTCCCATTGGAAGCGCCTCTTGCATTGCCACTTTCTTTTTGTTTGAATAACTGGAATTTGGAAACTTCAGCAGTTCCGTTATCATTGCTCCAGAAATTATTTGAAGTATCGATATCGGCTGTTTCTCTCATCG
This sequence comes from Chryseobacterium sp. Y16C, assembly GCF_022488405.1. NCBI lineage: Bacteria > Pseudomonadati > Bacteroidota > Flavobacteriia > Flavobacteriales > Weeksellaceae > Chryseobacterium > Chryseobacterium sp. Y16C. The sequence goes on along the minus strand of NZ_CP092711.1, from coordinate 2,301,210 downwards.
GGTCCAATTGAATTGACTTTAACTTTTTGTCAAAATAATACGTTTTAGAAATTTTCTGCTCGTTTTGTCTCCAGATCTGTGCGGAAGATTTATCGGTCAGTTTTGTTCCGTCTTCAAAGGTGAATTCAAGAATGATTGGCATTACCAAACCTCCTTTGTTGGCGAAATCGATCTGATAACCCGTCAGATTTTTAAATTTCTCTTTGTCTTTTGCCGTTAAGGGTTCTGTACCTTCATTTTTAGAAACATATTCTTTTTGAGTATCTACTTTTTCCTGACCTCTGTCGTATCTGTAATAGAAATCCTGAGCTTCTTTATCTTTATCTACGTAAAAAGTAATGTTTTTATCTTCTCTGTTTCTGATCTTTGAAATATCTTCAAACTCATTCTGTAAAGGTTTGTCGACCTTGTATTTTGTTTCTGAAGCCTGTTTTGGAGCTGTTTCCAGGTCAGGAGTCGCAATGGTCACTTTATCAATGGCAATATCAACGGGATCTGTTCCGTAGAACCAGCCTCTCCAGAACCAGTCTAAATCTTCACCACTCGCATCTTCCATCGTACGGAAAAAGTCTGCAGGTTCAGGATGTTTGAAAGCCCATCTTTTTGCATAGGTCTTAAAAGCCTTATCAAAAAGTTCTCTTCCCATGATCGTCTCACGAAGGATATTTAATCCGGTTGCCGGTTTTGAATACGCATTCGGACCAAACTGAATAATATTTTCTGAGTTACTCATGATAGGTTCAAGCTGATCTTTCGGAAGTTTCATGTAATCAACAATCGTCCAGGCCGGACCTCTTTTCGAAGGGAATTTGTTGTCCCATTTTTCTTCCGTTAAATATTCGGTAAATGTATTTAAACCTTCATCCATCCAGCTCCATTGTCTTTCGTCTGAATTGATGATCATTGGGAAAAAGTTGTGTCCAACCTCATGAATAATCACTCCCAACATTCCGTTTTTGATTGCTTCCGAATAGGTTCCGTCTTTTTCAGTTCTTCCGTAATTAAAGCAAATCATAGGATATTCCATTCCGTTGGATGCTTCTACGGACTGAGCAACAGGATACGGATACGGAATTGTGAATTCGGAATAGGTTTTAATGGTATGTGCAACGGCTTTTGTAGAGAATTTTCTATACAATCCGTAAGATTCTTTTGGATAAAAGCTCATAGCCATTACTTTATTGTTGTTTTCAGGAATCGTAACGCCCATTCCGTCCCAAACAAATTTTCTGGAGGAAGTCCATGCGAAATCTCTTACATCATGTGCTTCAAAATTCCATGTTTTTCTTTGTTTTGAATGATTTTTCTCTGCTTTTTTAGCTTCATCAAGCGTTACAATTTCTACAGGCTCCGTTGACGTTTTAGATTTGTTATATCTTGCCAACTGATCTGAGGTTAATACCTGATCGTAGTTTTTACACTCACCTGTTCCTCCTACAACATGGTCTGCAGGAACATTCATGGAAACTTTAAAATTTCCGAAAACCAAGGCAAATTCTCCTCTTCCTGTAAACTGGTGATTCTGCCATCCGTGGAAGTCACTGTATACACACATTCTCGGATACCATTGTGTCATCGTGTACAGATCATTTCCGTCTTCTGCGAAGTTTTCGTAGCCGCCTCGACCGCCCATTTTCATTCGGTTAGGGATGTTGTAGTTCCAGTCGATTTTGAAAACCAACTTTTCTCCTTTTTTCAGCACTTTAGGCAAGTCAATACGCATCATCGTTTTGTTGACCGTATATTTTAACGGATTTCCTGACGCATCGGTTACTTTTTCAAGATTTACGCCATATCCGTTGTCTTTTACAGGCTGTTCAGAAGCTTTAAGCTGCTGATCATTCGCTGCTTTCGGAAGGGTAGAAGAGAAAGGGAAATCTGCTTTTTTTACAGTAGACTGTTGATTTTCGTCCAGCTGAAGCCAGATATAATCAAGATCATCCGGAGAATTATTGTAATAGGTAATGGTTTCCGATCCTTTCAGGTTTCTTTTGTCCTCATCAAGAAAAGCAGTGATGTCATAATCTGCCCTGTTTTGCCAATAAGCATGTCCCGGAGCTCCAGAAGCGGTTCTGTACACATTGGGAGTTGGTAAAATGGTTCCCAATTGTTCAAATCTGTTTCCGTGGTTGCTTCCCGGATTATTCTGAATGTTTTGAGCAAAAGCACCGATGTAAAAAAGAACTGAAAGTGCTGAAACTTTAAATTTCATAACCGAAATGATTTAATTAATTTTCAAATATAATGATAAGTAGCTGAAAACTTGAAAATGTTTCAAGGCTAAAAAGGAATTCTTTCTAAAGTCATTTTCAAGGATAAAGCAAAAACACCAGAAGATACAAATAGGATCCAGTCTTTTTTGTTGACTTTAAATAGATTCAAAAGAATAAAAAGCAGAATAAGGATTCCAAAAACGATGGCAATCTGCCCAACTTCCAGTCCTACATTAAATCCCAAAAGTGGTAATGCGATGCTTTGACTTTTAGCGATCATCACTCTTGCCGTATTGGCAAATCCCATCCCGTGAATGAGTCCGAAAAACAAAGCTAAATAATAGTTGAGTTTACTCTGAGACTGTTTTTTGTTTTTCATGAGAATATTCCCCAAAGCGGTTAAGACGATAGTAAGCGGAATTAGAAATTCTACCCAGTTTGAAGGGACTCTCACGATATCTAAAATACTTAAAGCTAAAGTCACTGAATGACCAATCGTAAATGCGGTGACCAAAACCAATATTTTTTTCCAGTCGCTGTAGGAATAAACGGCAATAAGTGCGAGAACAAAGAGTTGATGATCCAATGCATCCAACGAAATGATATGTTCCCAACCGAGCTTTAAATAAAATAGAAAATCCTGCATCATAAGTTTACATAATAAAGGTTACGAAAATAATGATTAATTTCGGAACAGATTTTAGCAATGGATTGATATTATGAAAAAGCTTTTGTTGTTTTTGTGCTGTATTTTTTTTCTTTTCTCTTTTAATGAAGCGAAACATCCTTATCATGTAGGTTCGGTAGAAATTAATTACAATTCCCAATCAAAGACTTTTGAAATTACGGGAAGGTTTTTTCTGGACGATCTGGAGAACGGACTGTCTCAAAAATATGGGAAGTCATTTCATTTCAATGATGCGAAATACAAAACTCAACTCAAGGAAGCTTTAAAGAATTACAGCGCAGAATATTTTAAACTGAAAACGGATAATAAGTTTTTAAAGATAAATTATGTGGGGTATGAAGAGGATAATGAATCCGTAAATCTTTATCTGGAATCAGAAACGGTTAATACTCCGAAAAAAGTTGAAGCGGCAGTAAGTTTCCTGTATAATTTATTTGATGATCAGATTAATATCGTTCATATTATTGTCAACGGAAACAGGAAAAGTGAGAAACTGACGTATCCGAATCGGTATTTGTATCAGCAATTTTAGAATCAATTATCTTTCCAGCTGTAAAAGAGCATTTTCTGCTTTTGCATGGGCAAGAAGATCTGGAAAGAAATCATCATAGCATTTTTGCAGAATTTCTTTATTGTCAAGAAACGCCTGGAAAACGGGAATGTCCTTTTCAAGATATTTGGCTTTATTCAATACATTTTGAATGCTGAATTTGATTCCCCAGTCTTCACGGTAATTGTACAGCCAATCATCATGCTCCATTTTTACAAGCATTTTTTTGAAGTTTTCGGGTAAAAACTGACTATTTTCATTTAAAACCCTGTAGACTTTCAAAGAATGATCTTTCCATTCTTTTTCTGAATTCAAACTTAGGTCATTGGCTAAAAAATAATCCATAGAAACATCTACAAAAGCGCCTGAATATAATCTTACCAATGGGCTGAATACTTTCTTGGCTTCATGAATTGCGGGATGAGAATCGGTAAAGGTATCAATCGCTCTGTGTAGAGTGATCCCATCCTGAATTTCTTTGGGAAAAGAAAAACGTTCTTTGTTCCTGATAAAATCCTCCAGAAACTGACCCACGATCTGTCCGTCAGTAAAAGCTAAAAAAGAATGGGCCAGATAATTCATAAACGAATATAAAAATTTTCAAGCAATTTTTTACCATTGGAAAAAGTTTTAACCCAGACTCCTTCACTATTTTCGGAATATTCAAAATTAATTGTATTCAACTGTAATTCGTAGGGAGAAATTATGTAAAAACGAAGCTCGTTTTCGTTTACATTACATTCAAATTGTATAGGAAATTCATAAGGATTCTGAATCTGTAAATCTTTATAGCCATATACAACAGTACTATCAGAACCTAAAGGCGTAAAACGTTCATGGTCCTTATAGATGTCGATAGAATGTGAGTGTCTTTCCAATATTTTCAATCCGGATTGAAGTGCTAAAAAATAGATGATGGATGAAAACTGACAAATACCCCCACCTATTTCACTAGAAATGTTATTTTGGATTAGGTTTCTTCCTTCTTTAAAATTATTTTTTTTGTTTGGTTTTCCCACGATTTTCCAAAAGGAAAAGGTTTCATTGGGATTGATTACCAGGTGGTTAATTTTGCCGTGAACGATATTCAGATTGTGTATTTTATTTTCATGGAATTCACTTTTTTTAATGGGTTGCAGAATCTCGTTTTTATATCTTCCGATAGGTTGTGTATTATAACTTTTTGAATAGACATATTTATTTTTAGATTCGTGAAAATACCTTTGTATAAGCCTTAAATGCAGTTTTAAGGTGGAAGGAAGTATGCTTTTAAACTTTTGTTTCATTTTTTTTCTAAAACAATAATATTATAGGAAGCCCATTTTTTTAGGAAAGTATTGCAGATCATTCTGTCTAAAGGTAAAAATAATCTTCTGAAATTTTTAGGAAATCTATGAATAGGAAAAAATAAAACGCCTACTGTTTTTACTGGTTTCCATTGATTTTTAGTTTTATCTAAAATTTCTTTTTCCGTGAAAGTATTTGAAGCATGCCATTCTTCCTGCTCTGAAATTACTTTTCTTCTTGTTTTGGTTGGAAAATCAAAAATAAGAACTCCATTAGATGACAATTTTTTATAGCATTCATTCAAAAAAGATTGTGTTTTTTCTTTGTTTTGATGCATAATGACATGAAAACAAAAAATACAGTCGAATTCTGCATCAAAAGGAATATCGGAAATTTCACCTACAGATATTATTTTTTCAGGATATTTTGTCCGGGCAATTTTTATCATTTCCTGACTGAAATCTAATCCATGAGTTGCAAACTCAAGTAATCTTCCGGTCCCGCAGCCTAAATCCAAGATTTTTGAAAACTTTTTGGTCTTTATAAAGGAATGTAAAAATAATCTTTCCTGTTTGTCAATATATTTACCATAGGTGTTCTCAAACCTGTCTTTATCATAATCTTTTGCAAGGGTATCATAGTATGTCAGAATTTTATTTTGCATTATAACAGTTGTGGAATATTATTGTTTTCCTGTATCTTAAAATATTAAAAATAAAAAAATCTCCAGTTATTAAAAAATAAAAGGAGATTTTAATTAAGGTTAATGTTGTTTTAGTTTTTTAAGAATTTTTTACTTCCTGTAAGTGTATTTCCTGAGTATATATTAATAAAATATTCTCCTGTAGGATATCTGCTGATGTTGATTTCCTTTGAAGTTGTTTTTTGAAGGACCTGTCCTGCGGCATTAATGATTTCAAAACTGTAATTTTCTTTTTCGTCTGTAGTAATATTGATCGTTGTCTTTGCTGGGTTAGGGTAGATTGCAAATTCTTTAGTTTTAGTTGTAGTACCTCTTTCTTCTACGGATAATACATCACCAACGCTGGCTGTAAACCCGGCAACCACGCAAATGAAACGTGCAAAGCCGAAAGCTTCGTTTGCGGGATTGGTACTTCCTATTGCAACTCCTGTCGGATAAGTATTGTAATTGATAACGGGATTTGCCCATCTGTTGATTCTTGTACAGCTTATTCCTGCGTTGGTACATTCATCATTGTAAGCCATAATGGTTCTCCATTTTTGAGCTGATGTTGCTGAAGTTCCGTTGGTAATGGCAACAGCGTTTGTATATCCGTGATGATGACTGCATGGTGTTGTGCTTGTATCAACATACCAGTCGTGTCTTAATCCCATATTGTGTCCCATTTCATGTGCCAAAGAATAATTGGATACTGCGCAATTATATAAAACAGTAGAAAAGCCTGCGGTAGCGACATAATTTGTTGACGAAGTGTTTACGTACCCTAATCCACAAGTGTTGGTAGGAGTAGAAGTGACTAAAGAAACGAGATCTGCTCCGTAAGTTGTTCTTAAGGTATGAACATCATCCATATAACCGTCTGCAGTGGCTCTTAATCTTGATAAATCTGTGCTTAAATTTCCGGATTCTGCATAGGAAATCACTCCGGAATATACCAGATTAATGGTTGCATTTGTAATTCCGGAATTGGTTAATGCAGTATTGAAATTGGTAATCGCTGTTGCGATGTAAGAATTGCTTTGTGAATTTCCTCCCCACGCCGTACTTGCAGCGCTGGTATAAACAACCAGAACATCTACGGTGGATGCAGAACATGTTGCGGTGCTTGAAGAGCAGATATTACTGTTGGTTTTGGAAGCTATTGCATTGGATATAGCTGATTCGTCAATAATGGTGTCATCTTTAGCATCCTGATCAATTAATAATTTTTCTGCTACCTGAGAGATGGCAAATGTATTTTCGTTTACCTGATGATACATTATCTTTTCTCCTGAACCTGAAACATACATTCCCGTGATAATATTGTCATATTTAGAAAGAACAAGTTCTGCAGAAGGATCGTTTACAATTTTATATGTATAAGATTCGCTTTTGTTGGTGTATCTGTAGATTTTGTCAAGCTTTGCAACGATCATCTGATCTTTTATTGTGGGAATTCTGATGTCCTGATTGAGATCAAATGATGTTTGATTATAATATTGTGTATTGTAATACGTTGTCGCAAGCTCTTTTGAAATTTTCTGTGATTCTTTCAGGGAGTTTTCGGGAATTTTATTCCGAAAATAGGTCTGTTGAGCAAAAGCTGAAGAGGAAATCGCTAAAGCTAAAATTGTGATTTTTGTTTTCATAAAATAAATATTTAAGTTTATCGGTTGTGTTTTGTTGGTTTTTGTATAAAATTAATAATTTATTTCTAAAGTATGTGAGTTTTTATTATGTTTCTCATAAAAAATATTCGGGCGTTTTTCCTTTAGGAAAAACGCCCGAATCATCAAAAAGTTTATTCTAAAAAAGACGCTCGTGGAAATCTTCAATTTTACTTACTTCTTCGATTTTAATCCCAAATTTTTTCTTTGGAATTTTATTGAGGTTAGAAACAAAAATCTTTTCATAACCCAGTTTTTCGGCTTCAGAAATTCTCTGTTCGGCCTGTGCAATCGGACGGATTTCGCCACTTAATCCAATCTCACCTGCAAAGCAATAATGTTCAGAAATCGGAATATCCTCATTGGAAGAAAGAATAGAAGCTACCACTGCCAAGTCTAAAGCGGGATCATCTGTTTTTATTCCTCCTGTGATATTCAGGAAAACGTCTTTGGCTCCCAATTGGAAACCTGCTCTTTTTTCCAGTACAGCGAGCAGCATATTTAATCTTTTAGAATCAAATCCGGTAGAGCTTCTTTGTGGAGTTCCGTAGACTGCAGAACTTACTAACGCCTGAATTTCTAATAGCATTGGTCTGTTTCCCTCAATGGTTACAGCAACGGAATTTCCGGAAAGCTCCTCAGATTTTTTTGTGATTAATATTTCTGAGGGGTTCTTGATTTCTTTTAATCCTTGCGAGATCATTTCATAAATTCCGATTTCAGCAGTTGATCCGAAGCGGTTTTTATTGGCTCTTAACAATCTGAAAAGGTGGTTTCTGTCTCCATCAAAATTTAACACTACATCTACCATGTGCTCCAGAACTTTTGGACCTGCGATTTGTCCGTCTTTGGTGATGTGTCCGACTAAAAATACAGGAACATTATTTTCCTTGGCGTATTTAATGATTTCATTGGAACATTCTCTGATTTGGGAAACGGTTCCCGGAGAACTTTCAATCAGTTGAGACTGTAAGGTCTGTATAGAATCGATGATGACAAAATCAGGCTCCAGTTTCTTGGCTTCATGAAGTATTTTTTCCAGAGAAGTTTCAGTGTAAAGAAAACAGTTCGGGTTTTTTACATCAGCTAAACGGTCAGCTCTCATTTTGATCTGGGAAGCACTTTCTTCTCCTGAAACATAAAAGATCTTTTTCTTCATTTTCAGGGCAAGTTGAAGAAGCAGGGTAGATTTCCCGATTCCCGGTTCTCCACCAATTAAAGTGACAGAACCTAATACAATGCCTCCTCCCAATACTCTGTTGAGCTCATCGGATGGTGTTTTTATTCTCGGTTCTTCGATGGCTTCAACTTCAATGATGTTGATAACATGTTGTTTTGTCTTTGAAAAAGGCGGAGTTTTGTGTGAAGCCGTTTTTTCTACCACTTCTTCCACCAAAGTGTTCCATTCACCGCAATTTTTACACTGTCCGGTCCATTGAGGATACTGTGAACCGCAGTTTTGACAGAAATATGCTGTTTTTAATTTTGCCATACCGCGAAGTTCAAAATTTTTTTTGAATTTTTCTTTTGATTTTTAGTTAATTTTCTGGCATGAAAAATATTTTACTGAAAAGCATTCAGATTTTTGCATTCATGTCAATGATGAATTTATTGTTGAGTGTATTGATCTCGAATATTGCGCATTTTCCTGGTGGGAGTTTTGGGATGTACCCTTTTTTACTACTTATAGAATGTTTAGTAGCTTCAGCTATAGCCTTTATTACTGTTTGTATATTTCGAAAAAGCTATCGTTCTGTTTTGAGAATTGCGGTTTTATTTCAGATAATTTATTTGATTAGCTTAATTTTAATTGGGTTTAATCCATTTGGATCTGATGCTGTAAATATTTTAAGTTTACTGTTGTATATAAATTCATTTATTGTTCTTTTAGTCGTTTATTTGCTTTATTTACTCTATTCAAAAATAATTTTAGGAAAATCAAAAAACTAACATAGATCAATGTATAAATTCGCAATTAAAGAATAACTTTGTTGGTATAATAAATAAAGAAATGAGAAAACTATTTTTAACTCTTGTATTGGCTTTAATTAGTATTACAGCTTTTGCACAATCGGAATGGACGGTAGATCCTATGCATTCTTCTATTAATTTCAATATTAAACATATGGGAATTAGTTTTGTACAGGGGAAGTTTGATAAGTTTGACGGGAAAGTTTCCACAGCCGGAAATAATCTGGAAAAAGGAGCCTTCAATTTTATCGTATATCCTGCAACGATCAATACAGGAGTAGATAAAAGAGATAAACATCTTACAAGTGCAGATTTCTTTGATGCAGAAAAATATCCGCAAATAAGATTTGAAGGAGGGACAGTAGCAAAAGGGAAAGATAGTACCTATACTTTGAAAGGAAAACTTACGATTAAGGACGTTACAAAAGAAATTACGGTTCCCGCTACTTTTGGAGGGGTTGCAAAAAACCAGCAAGGGAAAGAAGTATTGGGGTTTCAATCTAAGTTTACGATCAATCGTTTAGATTATAATATCAAATATGATCCTACAGGAGCAGGAGTTGCTAAAGATGTTGAGGTAGCTTTATATTTTGAGTTGATAAAGCAATAATTTAAGTATATAATTTGATTTGGGTGAAAGGCTTTCAACATAGTTGGAAGCCTTTATTTTTACTTTCTTCTGAAGAATATAAAATTTAAAATCGTAACAAAATTGCTTTGTATCTCTTTTTCCCCTAACTTTGCACAAACCTAATCTAATGAGTAAAAAGAATACAAAGTACATCTTTGTGACAGGAGGTGTAACTTCATCTTTGGGAAAGGGAATCGTTTCAGCTTCTCTTGGACTTCTACTAAAATCACGTGGCTTCAACGTAACTATTCAAAAGCTTGATCCTTATATCAATATTGATCCGGGAACCTTGAATCCTTACGAACATGGAGAATGTTATGTGACCGAAGATGGCGCGGAGACGGATCTGGATTTAGGACACTATGAGCGTTATCTTGATGCTCCGACTTCCCAAAACAACAACGTTACAACAGGAAAAATCTACCAGACTGTCATCGAAAAAGAAAGAAAAGGAGACTTCCTTGGAAAAACAGTTCAGGTAATTCCTCATATTACGAACGAAATCAAGCGCAGAATTAAAATTTTATCTAAACAGAATTACGATATCATTATTACAGAGATCGGTGGTACTGTTGGAGATATTGAGTCTTTACCTTACATTGAAACTGTCCGTCAGTTGAAGTGGGAATTGGGTGAGAAAAACTCTATGGTCATTCACCTGACTTTATTGCCATATCTGGCTTCAAGTGGGGAATTAAAAACAAAACCATCTCAGCATTCTGTTCGTCAGTTAATGGAAAGCGGAATTATGGCTGATGTTTTGGTTTGCCGTACAGAGCACAAAATTCCAAAAGATCAGAGAGCGAAACTGGCTCAGTTCTGTAACGTTCCTTTAGATAATGTGATTGAATGTAAAGATTTGGATACAATCTATGAAGTTCCGATGTATCTTCAGAAACAAAACTTTGATGATGTAGTTCTTAAAGAACTGGATCTTAAAAGTGATAAAGATGCAGATCTTAAAGAATGGAAATCTTTCTTAAAGAAATTCCAGAATCCTAAAAAATCTGTCGAAATCGCATTGGTAGGAAAATACGTATCACTTCAGGATTCTTATATTTCAATTGCTGAAGCTTTCAAACATGCAGGAGCAGATCTGGAAACTGAGGTGAAAGTAAGATGGGTGTATAGTGGAGATATTACTCCTGAAAATATTAAGGAAACTTTAAAAGGTGTTGATGGTATCCTTGTCGCTCCAGGTTTTGGTGATAGAGGGATTGAAGGAAAGGTTCTTACCGCTCAATATGCAAGAGAAAATAAAATTCCTATGCTGGGAATTTGTTTGGGAATGCAGATCATGACGATTGAATTTGCCAGAAATGTTTTGGGATATTCTAAAGCCAATTCAATGGAATTCGATACTTCTACAGAACATCCTGTAATCTCATTGATGGAAGAGCAGAAGAATGTGGTAGATAAAGGAGGAACCATGCGTCTTGGAGCTTGGAAATGTTCTTTGAAGAACGGTTCTAAATTAAACGATATTTACGGAGCTAAAAATATTACGGAAAGACACCGTCACAGATATGAATTCAATAGCGATTATATCGGAGAGTTTGAGAAAAATGGTTTCTTGGCAACAGGAACCAACCCGGAAACAGGATTGGTGGAAGCATTAGAAATGCCGGAACATCCGTTCTATGTTGGAGTGCAGTATCACCCGGAATACAAGAGTACGGTTGCTACACCGCATCCGTTATTCAGAGCATTCATTAAAGCTTGCACACAGAAATAAAGTAATTTAAAAGTTACAAACGTCATACATAAACTCAGACTGATTTTTCTCAGCCTGAGTTTATTATATAGTAATATAGTAAAGGATAGAGTTTTGATAAAAAAACAGTATTTTTGTCGACTCGAAAATGTATGTCATTTTGGTATACATTTAAATAGGTAAAAATTTTAATAAAAATAAAATGCAACAGAACAACGGACTCGATAAAAGTCAGATTATTAGTTTTGCGGTTTTATGTTTGGTTCTCTTCGGTTTTATGTTTTATTTCCAAAACAAGCAATCGAAAGAGGAAGCAGTAAAAGCTCAGCAGCAAAAAACTGAACAGGCAAAAAGTGCCGTAAAACAGACTCAGGCAAGCAATATCAATCCAAATGTAACTCCGAACGCAATTCAAACAGCGAATCTTTCCAACAATGAGTTAAAAATTGAATTCAACAGCTTAGGAGGACAGGTTTCTAAAGTGGAACTTGCAGAATACAAAGCATACGATCATAAAACAGATAAAGCCGATCTTCCGCTTTACCTGATTACAAAAAATAATTCGAACTACGGTTTCCAGTTCAAGGATAAAACAGGAAAAGTGATCAATACAAAAGATCTTGTTTTTGCTCCAACTGTAAATGGAAACGCAGTGACAATGACGGCTAATTACAATGGAGCTGTTATCCAGTTTATTTATACTCTACTTCCGAAATATACCTTAGATTTTAAGGTAAGAACTCAGGGACTTTCAAAAATCACAGCTGATAACAAAGCAGATTTCCTTTGGGATTATAGTGTAAGAAACTTAGAAAAAGGTAGAGCACAAGAACAGTCTCACTCAGAATTCTCATATGCTTTCAATAATTATAAAGATTATGATTATGACGGAAGAACGACAATGACTGAAGATAAAGAAACCCTTAACTGGATCGGGGTAAAGCAGCAGTTCTTTGCTTCTGTGATTGAAGCTAAAAACGGATTTACACAAAGTAAGGGAAATCAGGAAACTATTGAAGAAGGAGAATATTTGAAGAAACTGAACTATGAAGGTTTTGTTCAGATGACCGGAAGTGAGCTTAATCAGGACTTCACATGGTATTTCTTACCATTGGATTTACCATTATTGAAAGAATATAACAAAAACTTCGACGAGATTCTTCCGTTAGGATGGTCTTTCATCGGATGGATGAACAGGGGATTCTTTATTCCTATTTATAACTTTATTGCATCTTGGGGGTTAACTGCAGGTTGGGCAATTTTCTTATTGACAATCTTGGTTAAATTAATATTATCGCCAATTATGTACAAACAGCATAAGCTGAGTGCAATGATGAGGGTGATCCGTCCGGAAATTGATGAAGTAAATGCTAAATTTAAGGATGCAGATCCGATGAAAAAGCAACAGGCAACAATGGAGGTATACAGAAAAGCAGGGGTAAATCAAATGGCAGGATGTTTACCTGCGTTAGTTCAGATTCCTATTTTCTATGCGTTGTTCCGTTTCTTCCCTAACTTTATAGATCTTAGAGGACAAGGTTTCTGGTTTGCAAAAGACTTGACAGCCTATGATGACTTGATCAAATTGCCGTTTAAAATTCCTTTCTTAGGAGATCACTTAAGTATTTTTGCCTTGGCATGTACCATTGTAATTTTAATTTACACGGTAATGACTTCAGGAAATATGCAACAGCCTCAACAGGAAGGAATGCCAAATATGAAAGTATTAATGTATATTTTCCCGATTACATTCCTATTCTTTCTGAATACTTCTGCATCGGGGCTTTCTTGGTATTATTTCGTATCTAACGCGATTAATATCTTGATTATCCTTGTTATTAAATATGTGATTTTGGATGAAAAGAAAATCCACGCACAAATCCAGGCCAACAAAGAAAAGCCAAAAGCTGAAGGTAAGTTCCAAAAACGTATGAGAGAAATGATGGAAAAGGCTCAGGAACAGCAAAAAGCACAGGAACAGCAAAGAAAAAAGAAATAAAATAACTTATTATAACAAAAAGAGAAGCAAATTATTGCTTCTCTTTTTTATTTAGAAATGATTTAAATTTTAAGTGATCGTGATAAAAGATAAATAATTGACAGTTCAATTTTAAACTCAATCATATTTTAACCTGAATGACTGACGGTGATGTCTGGTTGGACCATGTTTTATTAAAGCTTCCTGGTGCTTTTTCGTCGCATAACCAAAGTTAGTATCCCATCCGTATTCTGGGAACTCTTTGTGTAATTCTATCATTAATCTATCCCTGTAATTCTTAGCCAAAATAGATGCGGCAGCAATAGAAAGTACTTTCGAGTCTCCCTTTATGATACATTCATGAGGAATATAGTTATAAGGATGGAATTTATTTCCATCTACTAAGATGAGCTCGGGTTGTATGCTTAGCTTATCAAGAGCTCGGTGCATAGCGTGTATACTGGCATTGAGGATGTTATGTTGATCTATGAATGAAGGAGAAAGCTCCGCAATTGCATAGCTTTTAACATTGTTTTTAATATAATGATCAAGCTCCATTCTTGTTTTAAAATTCAATTTTTTGGAGTCATTGATTAGATTTTGTTCGAAGGTTTCATCCAGAATTACAGCTGCTGCCACTACGGGGCCGCACAGACAACCTCTTCCTACCTCATCACATCCTGCTTCAATATAATTATTTGTCCATTTCTTTAGTAATTCCATAAAAATTAAAACATTTTAAAGGGTAAAATTGATATTTTTTTTAATACTATGGCAAAAATAATATTTTTTTAAGATTTTATTTTGTCTTTTTAAGAAAGTTTTACAAATTTGTATATCACAAAATTAATTTGATATGAAGAAACTAACAGCAGGTGTGCTTGTATTAGTATTGTCTTCGTCTCTTGCTGTTGCCAATGCTCAGCAGACAAAGAAGGATTCTATTAAAACACAAGAGATAGAGGGAGTTGTAGTAACTGCCCTTGGTATTAAAAGAGAGAAAAAATCTCTAGGCTATTCATCCCAAACCTTAGACGCAGAAAAAGTAAATTCAGTACCTACTACTAACTTTATTAATAACTTATCAGGTAAAGTAGCAGGTATGGAAATTAAAAACAATGGAAACTTTGGTGGGTCAAGTAATATTGTTTTAAGAGGGGCGAAAAGTATCACTGGTGACAACCAGGCATTGATCGTATTAGATGGAGTACCAATTATCAGTGGTAATCTAAACTCTGGTGATGCTTCAAGAGGACGTGACGGATTTGATTTTGGAAATGCTACAGCAGATATCGATCCTAATAATATTGAATCAATAAATGTACTTAAAGGAGCGGCTGCTACAGCTTTATATGGAAGTATGGCTGCAAACGGAGCGGTTATTATCACTACTAAAAAAGGAAAGCGAAGCAAATCTTTAGGGCTTTCAATTAACTCTACTGTCTCAGTAGGATCAATGGATAAATCAACATTTCCGGAATATCAAAAACTTTATGGAGCAGGATATAATGGTGCAGACAGTTTTATAAGCGCAGACGTTAATGGAGACGGTATTCCAGATACAGTTGCCCCGACAGGAGATGATGCTTCTTATGGACCAGCATATAATCCAAACTTATTAGTTTATCAATGGAATGCTTTTGTTCCTGGAAATCCAAATTTTGGCAAAGCGACACCATGGGTGGCTGCTAAAAATGATCCAAGCAAATTTTTTCAAAAATCACTTTCTTTTGTAAATAGTTTTAATCTGAACGGAGGGGACGAACTAAATACCTATAACTTAACATTTACTAATAATAATGAAACTGGGATTCTTCCAAATAGTAAATTAAACAAGAATATGTTAAGTGGTAACTTTAGCCGTAAGTTTGCGGATAATTTTACAGTAAGAACTTTCTTAACTTTTAATGACCAAACAACAGTAGGTAGAAATTCTGTAGGATATAATGATAATATACTTACAGGATTTAGACAATGGTGGCCGTTGAATGTTGATATCTTAGAATTAAGAGATGAATATTTCAGAACAAATAAGAATTATACCTGGAATATGAATGCTCCTTTAGATGGTGATTTATCAGCTGCCTTTTGGAATAACCCTTACTGGGATAGATATCAAAACTATTCATCTGATGACAAAACGAGATTAATTACGGGTGCTGAATTATCATATGACGTTACCAAAAAATTCAATATATTAGGTAGAGCGACCGTAGATTATACATCAAGTAAACAAGAGCTAAGAAAAGCTGTAGGGAGTCATGCTGAAGAGTTCGGTCTTGCTCAGGCTGATGAAACTTCCGGATATTGGGTATATGATGATATGATCATAAGACAGACTTATGATTTAATAGGTAGATATACTTGGAATGTATCAGATAAATTTAATGCCTTATTTGTTGCAGGAGGGCAGTTCATGGATCAACACCAAAGAAGTACTGAAAACTCTACAACCGGAGGGTTAATTATTCCTGGTTTATATACAGTAGGGAATTCAAGAGCTTATTATCCTTCAATAGAAAATAACATACGAGGACAGAAATCAGGAATTTATGCTCAAGCATCGTTCGATTATGATAAATACTTATTCTTGGAAGGAACTATCCGCAACGATACTTCTACTGCATTACCTAAGTCTAATAGAAACTATACTTATTTTTCATTAGGTTCCAGTTTTGTATTTTCAGAATTATTTAAAAGCAGTTGGTTAAATTTTGGAAAAGTAAGATTAAGTTATGCAGAGGTAGGAAACGATATGGCATTCGGAAGACCTGGATTCTTTTCACCAAGAGGTACTGTAAGCGGACTTCCAATGGCTGATATCAGTGATACTTATGTTGATTTTGATGCACTAAAGCCAGAAAGACAGAAAAGCTGGGAGGTAGGTTTGGAAACATCCATGTTTAAAAGAAGGGTAACGTTGGATGTTTCACTTTATAAAACAAATACTAAAGATCTATTGTTTAGAGTACCACAATCCCCATCTACTTCCTATAGTTTTTCATTAATTAATGCCGGAGAAACTCAAAACAAAGGTGTTGAAGTTGCATTAGGTATAGTTCCGATTAAAAGTTCTGATTTTCAATGGGATATTAATGTGAACTGGTCTAAAAACAAAAATACAGTTGTTGCGTTAAATCAAGGTAGAAACAATCTACAATTAGCTAGTTTTCAAGAAACGAGTCTAAATGCAACAGTGGGGGAAGCTTATGGAACATTTAGAGGTACTGGCTTCGTTTATGATGCTAATGGAAATAAAGTTGTAGATGATGATGGGCATTACTTAGTTGCGACGGATAGAGTATTAGGAAATATACAGGCTGACTGGATGGGAGGTGTTTATAATACTTTTAGATACAAAAACTTTTCTCTTGGATTCTTAATTGATGTGAAAAAAGGAGGAAGTGTTTATTCACTTGACCAATCATATGGAGGGTTAACAGGAATCTATGCTTATAGCGCTGGGTTAAATGATTTAGGTAATCCGGTGAGAAATCCTTTAACCAACGGCCCTAATTCGGGAGGTATTATTTTGCCTGGTGTGAAACAAGATGGAACGCCTAATGATGTAAGAATTGATGCTTCTTATGCAGGAGGAGCTTATGGAACCGATGCAGGGATACCTCAGGAAGCATTTATTTATGATGCTTCTTATGTAAAATTGAGAGAAGCAAAAATATCATACACCTTACCATCTGATTTGCTGAAGAATACGTTTATTAAAGGTATGACCTTAAGTTTATTGGGACAAAATCTATGGATTATTCATAAAAATTTACCAGATGCGGATCCGGAAGCAGGAACTTCTTCAGGTAATATTCAAGGTTTCCAATCTGGGGTGATGCCTTCTACTCGAATTTATTCATTTAACGTAAAATTAGACTTCTAAAAAGAATTACAATGAAAAAAATATTTTCAATACTTACTATAGGATCTTTGGCATTACTTACAGGGTGTGTCAATGGTGATGACGACTTTAATAATAATCAAACTCAGCCATATCAGGTTCCTGCGGAGCTAGCCTTTACTAATGCTCAGAAAGAATTGATCGATCAAATGGAAACGCCAAGTGTAAACTTAAACGTATTTAGATTCTTTCAGCATTATTTGGCGACGACAATTTATAGAAATGATGCACGCTTTAACTTCACTGGGACTAGAAAAGTGCCTGATAATATGTGGTTAGCACTGTATACCGATGTTTTAGGTAACCTTAATGAAGCAAAAAAGATCATTCCTACAGAAGCAAAACCTGCTACATTAACACAGTTAGCATGGGATAAACAGCAGGCAAATAAATTAGCAATTATTAATATACTTGAAATTTATACTTATCAGGTTTTAGTAGATAGTTTTGGGAACGTTCCGTATTCAGAGGCGGTTAAGGTTGAAACTACTGTTTTACCTAAATATGATGATGCAAAAACAATCTATGCTGATTTAATCAATAGGCTAAACGTACTTATACCAACCTTAGATACTGCATATCCAAGTTTTGAAACGGGTGACAATATTTATGGTGGAGATGTAGCGGAGTGGATTACTTTTGCAAATAGTCTTAAATTAAAGATAGGAATCAATCTTGCTGATGTGAATCCTACTTTGGCTAAACAAACAGTAGAGTCTGCTTATAATGCGGGGGTTTTATTAACAAATTCTACTAATGCATTATTTAAATATGATGGAACTTCACCCAACTTTAATCGTCTATACGCGGAAGTAATTGCTAGTAACAGAAATGATTTTGTTGCGGAAGAAGGTATTGTCGATGCAATGAATAATCTCAATGATCCGAGAAGACCTTCCTATTTTACTGCTGCACCAGGAGGTGGATATGTGGGAGGTACTGTAGGACTTTCAAATTCTTATGCTACCAATTCTCATATTGGAGAAAGTTTGTTGGCCCCAAATAAAACAGGCGTTTTGTTTGATGCAGCTGAGGTTAATTTTTATTTAGCAGAAGCTGCTTCAAGAGGATATAGTGTTGGTGGTACTGCTGCAAGCTATTATAACACTGCAATTACTGAGTCAATGGCCCAATGGGGAGTTACAGGTGCTGCCGTTACTACTTATCTGGCAGATCCTAATGTTGTTTTTTCACCAGCAAATTGGAAGCAAAGAATCGGTGAACAAGCTTGGATTGCAATGTATAATAGAGGATTTGAGTCTTGGAATTTTTACAGAAGACTTGATTATCCTGTAATGACTGCTCCAAATGCAACACCAGCAGCAGAAGGAAAGATACCAGTAAGATTAACTTATCCAATTAATGAACAAACGGTAAATGGAAGCAACTGGAGTCAAGCTTCATCAGCAATTGGAGGAGATAAACTGACAGTAAAAGTATTTTGGGATATTAATTAAAAAGAACAAAACAAATTTTAATATTTAAAAACCGCCGAAAGGTGGTTTTTTTATTTCCGTATATTTGTATTTCAAAATGGAATAATGAATATTAAAGATATAATAGAACAAAACCTTGCAGATGTTATCCTTAATGTCTATCAGCTGAAAGATGTTAAATTAGAAATTCAGGAGAATAAAACGGAATTTGAAGGAGATTTTACCATCGTGACTTTTCCTTTGGTAAAACAGCTGAAAAAAAATCCTGAAAGTATTGGTGTTGAATTAGGAGAGGCTTTAACAGAGCAAACTGAGTTAGTGGAGAGTTTCAACGTTGTGAAAGGGTTTCTTAATGTTAAAGTTAAAAATCAGTTTTTTGTAGATAATTTTAGATCGATAGCTAATCAATTTAATGTTATTGAAAAGAAAAATTCTACGGTAATGGTGGAATACTCTTCTCCGAATACAAACAAGCCCCTTCACTTGGGACATATCAGAAATAATCTGTTAGGATTCTCTGTTGCTCAGATTTTAAAAGAAGCAGGGTATGATGTGATTAAAACCCAAATTATTAATGATAGAGGTATTCACATTTGTAAGTCGATGTTGGCTTGGGAAAAATATGGAAAAGGAGAAACTCCTGATGCTACTCATACTAAAGGGGATAAGTTCGTTGGAAACTACTATGTGAAATTTGATCAGGAATATAAGCAGGAAATTGCTGAGCTTGTCGCTCAGGGAATGAGTGAAGATCAGGCAAAAAAAGAAGCTCCTTTAATGAAAGAGGCTCAAAAGATGTTGCTGGACTGGGAGAATGGAGATGAAAAAGTAAGAAATCTTTGGAATGAAATGAATTCCTGGGTATATAAAGGATTCAATGAAACGTATAAGAGATTAGGAGTAGATTTCGATCAGGTGCAATACGAAAGTTATACCTATATTCTTGGAAAAGATCTTATTCAGGAAGGATTGGACAAAGGAGTTTTATATCAGAAAGAAGATGGTTCTGTTTGGTGTGATCTTACAGATGAAGGATTAGATCAAAAACTTTTATTGCGTTCAGACGGAACTTCTGTTTACATGACCCAGGATTTGGGAACTGCTGTAGAACGTTTTAAACAAAATGATATTCAAAAGCTGATTTATACGGTAGGAAACGAGCAGGATTATCATTTCCAGGTTCTATTTAAGATTTTAGGAAAACTGGGGTATTCCTGGGCTGATCAATTGTATCATTTGTCTTATGGTATGGTAGAGCTTCCGAATGGGAAAATGAAATCCCGTGAAGGAACAGTAGTGGATGCTGATGATCTAATGCAGGAAATGTATACGATCGCAAAATCTAAAGCTGAAGAATTAGGAAAATTAGAAAACCTGACAGAAGAAGAAAAGGATGCAAACTATGAAAATGTAGGAATCGGTGCATTGAAATACTTTATGCTGAAAGTGGATCCGAAGAAAAAAATGCTCTTCAATCCTGAAGAAAGTATCGATTTTAACGGAAATACAGGTCCTTTTATCCAGTATACTTTTGCACGTATCCAGTCTTTATTGACTAAAGCTAATTTTGAGCAGAAAGAAATTACTGAGATTGAATTAAATCAGTCCGAAAAAGAACTGATCATGCAGCTGGCAAATTATAAAACAGTTGTTGAAAAGGCGGCAGAAGTTTTAAGTCCTGCTTTAGTAGCGAACTATGTGTATGATTTGGTAAAAACATATAATTCCTTCTATCAGAGCAATCCGATTATGAATCAGGAAGATGAGAATGTAAAGCAATTCCGTCTGAGTGTCTCGGATCTTACGGCAAAAACAATAAAAAAATCGTTACAGCTCTTAGGAATTGAAACGGTAAACAGAATGTAAATTATATAAAGGCTTTTGATTTTCAAAAGCCTTTTTTCTTATACTATACTAACATAATTTATACAACAAATTATATTTCTACAACTTTCGGAAGGTTCATACAATTTTTGATACTATTGAGATGATAATTTTGTGGGGTTTCTTTTTATGTTTGCGCTTTTTGGCTGTCTTCATAGAGTTTTGCATTGCTCCATTTAGCGTGTTTTGAAGGAACAATTCTGTAGCCTTTTCTATAAGTATAAACTTTGGTGAATTCGGCTCCGAAAAAAACAAGCATACAGGAATAATTGATCCACATCATAATTAAAATAACAGTTCCCGCAGTACCAAATGCAGAAGTAGGCTTAGTGGTTCCGAAATAGAGACTTAATAAAAATTTCCCTAACGTAAAAAGTATAGTTGTAAGCAATGCTCCTGACCATACCGATTTCCAACTGATCTCTACATCTGGTAATATTTTAAACATTAATGCAAACAAAAGCATAACCACCCCAAAACCAACAGTAAAATTGATGAGTTCTACCAGCATATACGTTTCTAAACCAAAATATTGGGTGATAAACTTGTTGAAAATACTAATTAGAGAAGACAAGATCATAGTTATCATCAGTAAAAAGCCTAGAATCAAAATCATTCCTAATGAATTGGCTCTGTCCAGCAAGAATTTTACGATCGCTTTTTTAGGAGCAGCTTCTACGTCCCAAAGTGTATTTAATGAATGTTGGAGCTGAAAAAATAGCGTAGTAGAACCAAAAACCAAAGAACCGACACCTACAATTTTCATGAAAATATTTTGTTTGTCAATCAAAGCTCCTGCAATCATATTTTCTATGCTTTTGGCTGCGTCGGTGCCCATTAAACCGCTTATTTGATTATTTATCTCCCCACGTATCGCTTCTTCTCCCAAAAAATGGCCTGCAATCCAGATGATAATGATCAATAACCCCGGAATTGAAAAAATAGCGTAGTATGCCAGGCTTGCAGAATCCGTTGAAGCAGAAGAACTGTTCCATGCAGAGAATGTTTCCTTTAAGACTTGCCATAAAAATTTTATATTTTTCATCATAGTATCGTCGGGATTTATTCGGCATAACCTTAGAAAGGATAACCGATCGCAATATTCAGAATAAGATTATCCTTCCTCCAGTTGGAATCACCGAAATTTATTTTATCAAACGTCCATCGGTCATTTTTTTCATAATAAGGAACTCTCAATGGCATGGCCAGATCCAATCTTAAAATCAAAATAGAAAAATCTAATCTTAACCCAACTCCGGCTCCAACAGCAATTTCACTTAAAAACTCTTTTGAAAATTTGGCTCCCGGTCTGTCCGGATCTTCATTAATAAGCCAGACATTTCCGGCATCGGCAAAAACGGCAACATTTAAAAACTTATAAAGATTGGCACGGTATTCTGCGTTGAGTTCTAATTTAACATCACCGGACTGATCGAAATAATAGCCTTGTTCAATCGTTCTCGGATCAAAACTTCCAGGTCCTAAAGTTCTTGCCCGGAAAGCTCTTACACTGTTGCTTCCTCCTGAAAAGAACTGTTTTGAAAAAGGGATATGTTCAGAATTTCCGTACGGATAGGCTAGCCCGGCAATAAATCGTGTTGCTAAAGACGTTTTTTCTGTGAATTTGTGATACAATCTGAAGTCATTTTCAATCTTTGCATACTGACTGAAAGGAACTCCGAAAATAGTTTTCTCTTTATCTTTTTTTACATTCGCACCCGTTACTAATCCTGTTATGTTACCGGCTAAATCCAATGTCCCTTTATAATACATGGTGGTTGGTTTCGACAACATGGTGTTAGTGTAAGTATAAGAATAAGTAGGCCCGAAAATCAATTGCTTTTGAACAACTCTTCGCATAGCATCACTTTTTGCAGAGATTGAATCATACAATGCTGTAATATTGGCAGGAGAAACATACGTGACATCAAAGATTTTCAGATCATGTTCCTTTCTAGCATTTTCTTTCCAGACGTATCCAAATGAGCCTGTGAAGGTATTCAAAGTATAATATTCCGTACGATTCTGGAACTCATAGCCTAAAGTAATATTCGTTCTCGGAACAAAAGCGCTCGAAGAATTAAATCTGAAGGGTGCCACAATTCTCGGAATTGAAAGCTGAACATTGGTTCCGGCTCTGAACAGGTTTTTAGCATTTTCAGGACCTCCCATCTGGAAGTCAAAAGCTCCGTAAATTGCTGCTTTAAATTGTTCTGCTCCTCTGAAGAAATTTCGGTGTGTCCAGTTGAGATTCAATTCGCTTCCTGCATAATTGGCAGAATTGGTTCTTCCTAAAGCTTCCAGACGAAGAGACTGTATTTCTCTTGGCGTTAAAAGATAGTAAGCATCAAATTTATGCTGCAGTGAATCTGAAACAATAAATTCATTTTTTACAAACTTGAATACTCCTAAACTGATTAAACGGTTTAAGGTAAGGTTGTGATTGGTTCGGTTGTAAAGATCTCCTTTTTTAAAATATAAAGCCCTGTCAAAAATTTTAGGCTTGAACTTGTGTTGCGGATCGATGACATAAATATCCTTGTAGGCATATTGAGCGAGGGAGTCGGGATTCATCGGGATTTTATATTTTCCGGCTCTTACATCCTGAATATTGTAGGTCGGGAACACGATTACATTATTAATACTGAATTGCTGGGTTGAAAGATCTGGAGTATCCTTTTTCAGTTTGACATTGAGTTCCACCTTATGATTTTTGCTTATGGTACTATCAGCCTGAACAATAATATTATCAGGGTGAAAATAGTAGAACCCTCTTTCTTTAAGCCCGTTATCAATCCTTTCTCTTTCATTTTTAATAACATCCAGATCGAACGGATTTCCGTTTTTAAGAAATGTTTTACCGGATAAATCCTGAATTTCTTTATTAACTAAGGAAGAGTCTTTCTGAAATTTAACATTGCTGATCAAATATCTTGAGCCGGGCCTTAAAGTATAAATAACCTGAGCTCTTTTGTTTTTCGAAACGGTGTCATAAGTTGCTCTTGCATTAAAATAGCCTTTATTTTCAGAATAATTTTCAATAATATTTTTATTGAACTCCCTGTCTACATCACCCAGTAAAACAGGTTTTTCTCCCATTTTATATTTCAGCCAGTAGTTGAATCCTTTTTCCTTTTTAGGTTCTTTGGCAATATTGTAGAAATACAGCTTAGGTCTCATTCCTAAAAATGTGGAATTGGGTTTTGGAGTAAGATTGGCCTCCAAAGCCGTTTTAAGCTCTTTTCTTTCTTTTTTTGACAGAGAGTCATTTTTTATTTTTACTTCCCCTCCTGTATAAAGCATTTGTCCTTCTTTCAGAAATCTTGTATTATTACATGAAAGACTGAGCGCTGCAAAACCGGAAGCGAATAAATATTTGAAATATATGGAGCGTTTAGTTTTCATTATTTAAATGGTTATTTAAATTCTACCACCTGATCTTTTTGGTTTTTTCTTACTCTTTTCTCTTTAGATTTTTTGAAAATATCACGGAATTTATCGTAATCCAGTGTGATAATAAATCCAACCCCGGTTTCTATAATTTGTCCCTGAAGAGCTACCTGATATTCATCTTTACGGTAGGCACGAAGCATGTATCTTCCGTCTTTGGAAAGGCTATAATCCACTGTGACATTTCCTGCAATATTGGTCATGTTTTCGTTTTCCCGTGCTTCACCCTCTAATGCAAAATTGCTTCCCACGGAAACCTTCAGACGATCATTCAGTAGCTTTTTGCTGACTCCTACATTAAGGTCTGTTCTTGTATTTTTGTTGCCGGTTGAATAATCTTCTGAAGATTCGAGATCAAAATTCAGGTCTACTCCTTTTATCAAATCGGAAGCAAGATTATTAAGCTGCTGAGAAAGAAGCTTACTCACACTCTGTCTGGCAATCATTTCACCCGACATTCCTGCGCTGGATTCGAATGGATTTTCACCAATGAAACGGTTGAGCAGCAACAGAGCAAAAACCTGTTTGTTCATTTCGGATTCCTGGGTTCTTAGCTGGGCAAGTTTCTGATCCACAGTTTCAATAACATTTGATGAAACCGCATTGTTTTTCTTATCGGTGGTAATATCGAATGTAATTTCCGGCTTCAGCAATTCTCCTTTCATTTTTAATAATGTATTGAAAGGTATTCTTTGCTTATACTGATTGAGTTCACCCGGTGAATCCGGATTTAATTGCTGCTCTACCAGATCGATCGGAGCGGCCTCTGTTTTATAAATGGCGGTAATATCCAGTGTTGCCGTGGTAGGCTCTCCGGTCCAGGTAATGGTGCTCCCTTTTTGAATATCGAATTTACGTTTTAGCAAACTTACAGACATTTCATACGCTCCGGATTCTACCTGATAAATTCCTACGAGTGTTGTTTTTCCGGAAGGATCTATGCCTCCGGTTAATTCTGCTTCTCCCTGAAGCTTTACGAAATCTCCATTGGCTTTATCAATAATGATGGATAGTTTAGCCTCTTTGCTTACTTCTATATTTACACTTACATCCATTCCTTTAATGCGGCTTTGTGCATTTAGAGAGTCAGCTTTGATCGTTTTATTAAGAACTACCTGATCCTGATCTATGAATTCTACAATTCCGTCTCTTTCCTGTAACGAAGGGCTCGATTGGGGAAGGACGAATGAAAAATCAGTAGCATCGGAAACATTCAATCTTCCGTCAACTTTTGGCAAATCAAGATCACCACGAACATGGAGATTGGTGTCAATCGCTAAAATTCCGTACATAATGGCATCGTTCGATTTTTCGGAATTTACGACTTTAAAATCTTTGGCTCGGACGTCTAAGTTGAAAGCAAAATCTTTATAGGTCTGTGTAAGAACTTCACCATTAATTCTCAGAGAATTTCCGTCTTTATCATTGATTTTGAAATCATCGAACTCAATACCTCGGCTGGTAAAGCCGATCTCATCGTTCAGCTTTCTGAAATCACTTCCTGTTTTAGTAATTTCCAAACCTACATCATTGAATTTAACTTTACCTAAAATGTTGGGTTTATCTGTAGTTCCGGTAATTTTCAGATTTCCCGATAGATAACCTTCCGTATTGGTAACGGCATTCATAGAGAACCCCTGAACGGACTTCATCTGTAATTGATTGATCGCCATATTCAGGTCAAATGTACTGGAGGAAGTGTTGTAATCTCCCAGAATTTTTACATCATTATTATTTCCTGAAAGTACGACATCAGCATTCAGGAGATTCGGAGAATTGTTGTTGACTTTTACAGCCAGGTTTCCGATAGGGTTTTCATAAACGATTAAATCAGAAATATTTAAGTCAGATGTGAAAGTCATCTTTTTTGTCAAATCACGCAGTTGGGCAGTTCCGTTGATTGTTCCTCTTGCCAATAGTGTATCTTTTTTAATTAATTCTGTAATGGTTTCAATTTTAAAATCTTTCAGCGAAACATTTAAAGGTGAATTTGGAGATTGGGATTCCGATTGTAATAAAATCTCACTTCCTCCATTTGAAAGTCTGAAATTATCTGCAAAAATTCCTTTGTTTCCGATTTGTATTTTGTTCCCTTCTGAAACTGTCCAGTCGGTGTAATTTAATTTTAAGCCATTCGGATTTAAAGATATTTCTGTGATGTCATTCAATGATTTTGCATTTCCGGCAATCAGGAATTGAGTTTCATCTTTTTGATCTTTTGTCGTGATGTTGTAATTGATTATGTTATTTGAAACATCGCCGCCAACATTTACTTTGTTTAGGGCGAAACTTGAGCTTTTTAATCCTGCGACAAATAGGTTGTATTGTAACGCCTGGTTCTCGTTGGTTACTTTTAACGTTGCATTTTCAATGGAATTTTCCCCATACAAAAGCTGTGGAATTTGTCCATCGATTTCAATTTTCTGAGAATCGGCATCGTAATTTCCGGTCAGATTAATGGTTTCAAAACTTTTCAGATCAGGAACAAACTTTCTGATGATATCATCATTTTTAATTTTTGCACTAAAGGTAAAGAACTGTCCCTGCTGAATTTTCTGAGCCTTTCCCGGCTTTTGGAACTGATAATACTGATTAATGGTATTCGATAAAGAGCCAAAAATCTGGGTCAGTTTGTATTTTCCTTTCAGCTCTATATCTGCAACCTGAGAGTTGAGAACAATATTGGTAGAATCAGCAGTTGAAGAAGCTTTCAGATTCAGTTCCTGAACAGGATACACTTCTTTGGTATCCGAAAAAGCAAAATCTTTTAAAGTTAGATAGCCATTCAGATTGTCCGGATCCAGATTGGTAAAATCACCATCTATTTTTCCTGCGATAATCATTGGTTTTTCGTAGAATCCAAGTTTGTTCACATCCAGTTTTATCACTTCACCATTCACTTTTACCGTAGGATTTTTCTCGTTGTAAACTCCGAAAGCTGTTAGCAATAGATTAGCATTAGGGTCTTTTGAGTTGAGAACAATATTGTAGGCTCCACGATTGATTTTTCCCGTAAGGTTCATGTTTTGGTAACGATATCCTTTATAAACTGCTGATGCAACATGACCTTTTACATCTGCTTTTGCATTTTTGAAATCAAAACTTTCTCCTTTGGCATAAATCTGCGCCGAAATTGCTCCTATATCTTTATTCTGGATGATTTTCCCGATCTGTAATCCCTGTAGATTGGCTTTTACATCATACAGTTCATGATTTTTTCTTCGTATATCCACTTTGGCAATCACAGCGGCATTTCCAAGACTGGAGTAGAGGTTCAGATTGGCATCCACCACTTTGGTAGTTCCTTTTGTCGTTCCTTTGATGCTCATATGAGAAGGCAGAGAAATGTTGGAAGGAATCGTATTTTTCGGAACTAAATTGAAAATCGTTTTTGCAGATGAAGATAATTCTGTAATCCTCAAATCATAATATAAATTCTCAGGATTCATCGCGTTTCTGATTCTTCCTGATGCGGCAACTCTTAACTGATCTAAACCTGAAAGTTTGAGATTGTTAATCAATAAATCGTTGACATTTCCTTTTACATTGGCATTTACATTTAAAATAGCATTTGGATATTTGTTAAAAGGAACGGTATTTCTCAAAGTCGGAGCCAAATTTAGAATATCTGCAAAACCAATTCTAGAATCTTTGATATTGGCTGAAATTTTTACGGCTCCTAAATTGGAACTTAATTGTTCAATGGAAGTGTAATTTAAAATAACCTCATCACGTAACAATGTTTTCGGAGTCTGCAAATAAAGATCTTTTAGATAGGCCTCTTTGTCATTATATACAAAATCCGTATTGAACTTTTGAATATCCAATCCTCTTGCTTCCTGAATTTCTGCTGAGCTCACGGTTCCGGCAAACGTATTATCCTGCATTCTGAAACTTCTTACCTCGACATTCATTTTGGAAAAATTCATGTGATTGAAATCCATTCCTTGCTTTGTAGGAGCGATGGCAGTATTATTATAGGTAACTTTTACATCGTTTAATACCAATTTTCCGAGTAACAGATTCAGTGCTTTTTCTTTATCCGTTACTTTTGAGGCTTCAGATTCTTTGCTGTTTTTAGGATTCGCATTCTTAGCCGGAAGATAAAGATTGGCATTAATAGCTGCGCCGGAAAGGAAAACATTATCTATGCTATACGCATTGTTTTCCAGATCAAGTTTGTTGACCTTTGTGCTTAATTCTTTAAATAGAATCTTTGCAAAAGTTTTGGTATTGTCGTCGCCGTAATCAATATTGAAGTTGGTAAGTTTTATTCCTCTTAATCCAATCTGCATCGGCTTTTTATTATTAAGAGAATCGACTTTCTTTTCAACTTTTTGAGAGACTTCTTCTACGAGATCCTGTTTTAATTTTAGCTTTAATCCGTCAAGATTAATGTCATTAACAGCATATTTGTTGTTATTTAAATCAAAGGTTTTTACTCTTGTGTCAAAAGATGCAAAGTAAAGTTTTATATCATTTCTGGATTGCTGGTCGTTGAAAGTAACACCAATATCCTTTAGTTTAATTTTATCTAAGGAAATAATGAAAGGTTTCGATGGACTTTCTTCTTTATCACTGGTAGCAAAAGCATCAATGATATAATCGAAGTTGAATTTCCCGTCCGATTTTCTCACGACATTGGCTCTTGCTCCTTCTAGATCCACCGAAGTAATATCTGCTGTGGAATTGATAAGTTTAAGCATATTTAATCCAACGTCAAGTTTTTTTACGGCCAGAAGCGTATCAACATCCTGTCCTTTTAAATACAAATTTTCCATAACAAGACTGTTTGGAAATCCTATATAAACTCTTTCGAGGCTTACTTTGGTTTTGATTTTCTTTTCAAGATAGACGACCAGTTTATCCTTTATGAAGTTTTGAACAGCCGGAAGCCTTAAACTAAAAACAAGCAGGATAAGAAAAACCAATATGGAAATAAAGGTTATCAGGAATCGCCTTAAGAGCTTTCTTTTATTGATTTTCAGTTTCAAGAGTGATTCGGTTTTAGACAAATATAATAATATGAATTTATTATTTCTGCAGTGATACTCTTTTATGAATACAAAAATCCTGCCTTGACTGCCTATTTATGGAATTTAAGTTTAGTTGTCGTCAAGTGAATTAGTTGATGAAGACAGTCAAGGTGCGGATTTTTTGTTTTTAAAAGCCCCCTTTTTATCATTTTCTATGTTGAAAAGGTTAGCAAAAATGAAGTTTCAAATGTTAGTTTAGTTATTCAAAGGGGGCATTGGCATGGTTTGTATGTTGAGATAAAAATTTTTATTAGTCATTTCCGTTTTCCCATTTTACCTCTTCCCCTTGTGGAGCGGCACCTCCTTGAGCAGGAGTAATAGGAGCGGTTTCCTGATTGATGTGATATATGTAAGCCGCAATTTTTTCAGCATCTCTTCCTGTAATGGTTCCTTCTTTGATAAATGGTCTCATCGTAGGATTGTTGGGCGATCCGTTTTCAAGCATCCAGATCACATTTTTAAATAAGCTTTTTTGTTTTACATTGATCCAATGGGTATCGGTTAAATTGGGACCAATTCCTCCTTTCCCGTTATCGCCATGACATGTGACACAATTGGTTTTAAATAATTCCTGACCTTCTGCAATATTATCGGCACTGTATTTTGCGGTTTCAAGTGTTACCTGTGGTGCATTTTTTTCATATTCTTCAATAGATGCGAGCATCTGTTTCGTTTCATGGTTTAATTCTGCTTCAGGGTGGGCGTAATCTGTGAAGGCAAAGGCTGTAAGATATACCGCACAGAAGATGCACCCGAAATAAAACAGACCGATCCACCATTTTGGAAGTGAGTTGTCGAGCTCTGTAATTCCGTCGAAACCATGATCGATAAGAATATCTTTTTCTTCGGTAGCAGACTGTTTTTTGAAAGCCGAATTCCAAAGTTTCTGGAAATAGGGCGTGTTTTTATCTTTTAAATATTCAGCTTTTTCTTCAGCTGATAATTTGGTGAAATTCTGGTTTTCAATTAAGTCTCCAATCGAATTCATAATCAAAAGAAGAATAATTGCAATCAGCATCAATCCCCAGAAAAAAGGTGAAGAGAAATATCCTGAATCGTGTGCGAACATTTCGAACGCCATGATCGTCAAACCTATTGTGACAAGGATATATATGGAAATAGGGGTTCTTGTTTTCATTGTAATTCAATTTAAATTATTTTGCACTTGCGGTTTGAATCTGAGTCGTTTTGATATCGGTTCCTAATCTTTGCAGATAGGCGATCATGGCTACAATCTCTCTTTGCTCAAGCGGAACGAATGTTGCTCCTTTTGCAGCTCTGTCTTTTTCAATCTGTTCTTTAACATCGGTAGCTTCGGAATAAATTCTTTTTACAATTCCTGCAGCCTGATTATTGGCCCATTGATTGGCGGAATCGATTTCAGCTTTTGTGTATGGAACGTCGAAATAGTTTTTCATCAGTTTCATTTTGTCCACCATTTTTGTTTTGTCCAGTTTGTTTGTAATCAACCAAGGGAAACGCGGCATAATGGATCCTGCTGAGGTAATTCTCGGGTTATACATATGTTTGAAGTGCCATGAGTCAGGATTTCTGCCTCCTTCTCTGTGTAAATCAGGTCCTGTTCTTTTCGATCCCCAAAGGAAAGGTCTGTCATAGATAAATTCTCCGGCTTTAGAATACTGCCCGTTCTTGCCTTCAAATCTTACAATCTCGTCTCTGAACGGTCGTATCATCTGTGAGTGACAGGCATTACAGCCTTCGCGGATGTATAAATCTCTTCCTTCCAACTCTAGCGGAGAATAAGGTTTAACGGCGGTAATGGTTGGTACACTCTGTTTTAAAGTTAATGTCGGAATAATTTCTACCAATCCTCCAATGGCAATGGTGATGAAAGCTAATACTGATAATAATTTCGGAGTTCTTTCCAGCCATAAATGGATTCCTTCCCCTTCTTTTCTCGTACTTCCGATATTGGCCAATGCAGGTGCTTCTGCAGGAACTTCTCTCTGGAATGATCCGGCTCTGATGGTTTTTATAACGTTTACAACCATTAAAATAGCTCCTGAGATATAAAATAAGCCACCCAAAAATCTCATTTTATAATATGGAATGATTGCAGTTACGGTATCCAGCCAGTTTTTCCACAATAAAGTTCCGTCCGGGTTGAATTGTTTCCACATCAATCCCTGAGTAAATCCTGAAATATACATTGGTACTGCATAGAAAATAATTCCTAAAGTTCCTAACCAGAAATGCCAGTTGGCAAGTTTCTTAGACCAAAGCTGCGTTCTCCACATTACAGGGATAAGATAGTAGACGATACCAAAAGCCATGAAACCGTTCCAGCCAAGAGCTCCGATGTGTACGTGACCAATTACCCAGTCGGTATAATGTCCTATTTTGTTTAAAGATTTTGTTGCCAAGAGCGGACCTTCGAATGTTGCCATACCATAACAGGTAACAGCTACAACGAAGAATTTTAGAATAGGATTTTCTCTTACTTTATCCCAGGCTCCTCTTAAGGTAAGAAGACCATTTAGCATACCTCCCCAAGATGGTGCAATTAGCATAATTGAGAAGCCTGTTCCCACTGCCTGCGCCCAAGCCGGAAGTGCAGTATATTGTAAATGGTGTGGTCCAGCCCAAAGATAAACGAAGATGAGTGACCAGAAGTGAATAATAGACAATTTATAAGAAAAAACAGGTCTGTCTGCAGCTTTTGGTAAGAAATAATACATCAAACCTAAAACCGGAGTTGTTAATACGAATGCTACTGCATTGTGACCGTACCACCACTGAACCAAGGCATCTTTTGCTCCTGCATAGATCGAATAGGATTTCCAGCTTGTAAAAGATAAAGGAACTTCCAGGTTATTGAAGATGTGAAGCATGGCTACCGCAATCCAGGTCCCGATGAAAAACCAGATGGCAACATATAAATGTCTTACCCGTCTCTTAGCGATTGTTCCGAACATATTTATCCCGAACACAACCCATGAAACTGTTATTAAAATATCAATTGGCCATTCGTGCTCTGCATATTCTTTAGAGGTATTGATTCCCATAAGGAACGTAATCACTACGCTGACAATCATGATTTGCCAGGTCCAGAAATGTATCCATGATAAGGTGTCACTGTACATTCTTGTTTTAAGTAATCTCTGCATGCTGTAGTAGGCGCCACAGAAAAAGGAATTACAGACAAAAGCAAAAATCACCGCACTCGTATGCAACATTCTGATCCTTCCGAAGCCAAGAGCTCCTTGTGTATTAATCAGTCCCTGAATATTTCCAGATGCTAAACTTTTAATGGTGGTATCATCTGTTCCGAATAAAAATTCGGGAAGTTCAGGATAAAAAAGCATCAGTGCAGCGGTAAGCCCGAGTAAAAATCCGACTAAACCGAATGCAATTGTAGCATAGAGGAATGCTCTGACAATAGTATTGTCATAATTAAATTTTTGCGTCTCCATAATTCCTATGTGTTGTACTGAGGTAATATTTACTTTAAAACAGAAGCTTCTGAGCAAATTTTCGGCTTAAGTTTTAAATATCATGTAGCGTAATAATGTTTTGCCAAAGGTATTCACTAACTTTGTGTAAGTCTAATAGATATACTTCTAAAATATACCGAAAACTACTAAAAACAGGAAGTGATGAAAGTGTGCGGACAAAATATAAGGAAAATACGTAGAGCAAAGGATTTTACTCAGGAATATATGGCTTTTGAGATGGGGATTTCTCAGAAAGCTTACTCTGATATAGAAAATTCTAAGGTGAAGATCAATCTGGAAATTTTAACTAAGATTTCGGAGATTTTAGAAATTAAGCCGTCAGATATCTGTAGTATTTCTCATAAATGCGGAAATGATGAATACGAAAATAAATTTCATGATCTTGTAGAGTACATGAAAAAAAATAATATCGCTATTCCTAAGGATTATTTGTAAGTTTTTATATTGAGTAAATATTGAATTGATAAATGAAAAAACCATCCTGGAAAAGGATGGTTTTTCGTATTCGAAAGGGAACAATATTGAACCAGATATTTCCCTATTTATCTTATGAGATTTGAGATTAGAAAAGTTGTTCTTACAAGATTGTTTTATATCTCTTATGTGGTATAATCATTTGAATTACATCGTAACATAGAGTTACACTCTAAGAGTGTAGAGAAGAAGATTGATATGAACTGAATTACTAAAAAAAATTAATATATACGGTATGTCTATAGTATAATGATATTAAAGTATAATTAATGTTGCAAATATTAACATATTAATTTATTTCTATAAGGAAGTCACTTTTGTTAGATATATTGAAAATAATTTTATATTTGTACAAACTTCAACCATGAATAAATTAATACTATCAGCAATTGCAATTTTTACCAGTAATTGGTTTTTTTGCCAAATCATGCCACCTAGTACATATCCTATTTACTTTCAATATGATGAAGCCGGAAATCAGGTATTTAGAGGTGACGGAATGTTATCTCGTAGCGCAAATACAACAACTTCTGAACTAATTGAACCCGCTATAAAAGAAAATCTTCAAGGTTTTTCATCTACAATAAAAGAAAGTGATTTTTGGAATAATATCAGAATTTATCCCGTACCTGTAAAAGACAATCTTACTATAGATTGGAATGATTCTGTAAATGATTTGATTTCCGAAATTGGACTTTATGAACAGAGTACTATTCATTGGGTTTTTCAAAATAAAAAGGTTTCGACTCTCAATAAAACGGTCAAAATTAATATGACGAAACAATATATGGGAGTATATATTCTAACATTCACATTGAAAGACGGCAGACGATTGAATAAAAATATCACTAAATATTAAGTGATTTTAATACACGAAACTTTTTATTTTTAAATTACTATTATCAAGATTATTATATGAAAAAAATTGCTCTTTTCATTGTCCTTCTATTTTCTATTTATAATTATTCACAAAATAATTTTCATGATACGAAAGGGAATCTGGAAGTTAACAGTGGGGGACAGGCATCGTTTACTTTGCCCATAGCTTTACCTCCCGGAGTGAAAAGTGTAGCTCCACAAATAAATTTAAATTATATTTCAGGTTCAGGAAATGGTATTGCAGGCTATGGTTGGAATATTGG
The DNA here is from genome assembly GCF_022488405.1 of Chryseobacterium sp. Y16C. Lineage (NCBI taxonomy): Bacteria > Pseudomonadati > Bacteroidota > Flavobacteriia > Flavobacteriales > Weeksellaceae > Chryseobacterium > Chryseobacterium sp. Y16C. Next base: position 2,267,024 of record NZ_CP092711.1, on the reverse strand, counting down.
TGGCATCACTGGGATATCCAGAGTAAGCAGAAATATAGAAAAAGATAACGAAGTTATTGGCATTCAAAATGATTTAACTGACTTATATAGTTTTAATGGGCAAAGACTAATTTTAAAATCCGGAACATATGGCCAGGATGGTGCAGAATATGTAACAGAGAAGTATTCTAACCTTCGAATTAAGTCCTATGGAAGTATTACAGGAAAACCATGGAGCGGACCTTTATATTGGGAGGTTAATTTTGAAGACGGCTCTCAAGGGTGGTATGGAACATTGCCAAATATGTCGACAGCTACAACGGATTTACAATATAATATTGTAAAATGGAGAGATATAAAAGGAAATTATATTTCCTATGAATATGATCAGGACAAAATTGCAAACGATAATATTACTTTAATAAAAAGTATAAAATGGGGAGGAAATGAATCTATTAATAAACCTCATTTCAATTCAATTAATTTTGATTATATAAATAGAAGTCAAAAAGAAACAGCTTATCATCAAGGTGTACGTCATGTACAGAGTAGTACTTTAAAAAGCATTACTGTACTTACCAATCAACAGCAATTTAAAAAGTATGTAATCGATTATGTTGATATAGGAACAAGTTACCAGTTTCTAAATAAGATTACTGAATATAACGCCAATAATGAAGCTGCAAATCCCATTACCATTTTATATACTGGTAATCAGATGGGATCAGAAGAAACTTCATATTCATATAATATTACTAATTTTAATACGAGAAAATACGGTGATTTCAATTTGGATGGGATTGCAGATTTTATTGAATTTGTATCACCAGGAGTAATCAATTTTAGACGTTCGGTATATGCTAATACCGGTACAACTTCTCTGCAATATGATTCTTCCAAATTTTCAGCCGCTGATTTTAAAAATGCAGTTCCCATTACTTTTAAAAATAACAACTTTGTACCAAACAAAGGGGGGCTTGTTATTCCTGTTGCGAAAGCAACAGCTACTCCATATAAAAAAAATTATGAATTTCAGGTATACTCTGTTAATCTTCAAACAAACAGTTTAGATTTCGAATATGCAAAGACAATAGAGTATGATTCTTATACTCCTTTACAGTTTGATGATGATCTGGATTTTTGCAATACTCCTTCCATTGTTATTAAAGAAGCTATTAGCTATGACTTTAATGGAGACGGTATTTCAGAGTTGCTTATGAAATTCCAATCCAGCAGAATTTGTGGTTCCGGAGGATTAGACCCGGGAGGATTAGATCCGGGAGGAGTGGCTATCGTTAACAAAAGCCAGCCAAGCAATTTATTACAACCGGAGTCAGATCCTGCTGACCCAACAACTGATCCTGCGGGCTCTTATGTATATACTCCTGCACCCGGAACAGATGGCTCAAATACAGAATATGGCTATATTGAGCAACCTGAACCTGACAATATATTGCCGGGACAAACAATGAAAATTAATTATTCATATGTTTTGGTTGATTTAGATCAAAATATACCTGTTCCTCAAAGTGTTTACAATTTTGAAACGGGAACAGGTACGGGAAACTCCATTAAATTTGCCGATTTTAATGGAGATGGAATCCAGGAAATCATTCTTCAAACCAATTCTACATTTAATCAGATATTAAATATAAAAAGAGATTTAGCTCTTAATTACTCTACAAATTCTGTCGGCAACTTTGCAGGGCAAAACTTTGTAGGAAGTGTGTATACTGCAATGCTTTTTGGTGATTTTAACGGTGATTCAAAAACAGATATTCTTGTACCTCAAGCTAATAAATCATACAACTGGGATTTATATGTATCCACGGGAAAGAATTTTGTAAAGTCTTATATCAATAATTTTATTTTTTATCAGTCTGAAGCAGAAGTATTAACTAATAATGTACATAATACATTTTATGAAAGCGGCTGTAGTTATGGATTGGTAAGAATGATGCAATACCAAGCCAGTGATATTGATGGAGATGGAAAGTCTGATATTCTTGTTTCAAATGTATTATTTTATGATCACGAATGGAATGCTCACAGAGATCAGGAGTGGACAACTGTAAGTGTAGCGGTTTACTCTACCAATAAATTAACAGGTGCTGTAGATAAAAGTATAGTATATAACCCTACTTATAGTCCTTTTCCGGGTGTCAATTTTCCAAATCCTTATAATATTGAAAATACAGTATCTATTCAGACTAATAGTGATATTAATTTCTTCCGTACCAAATATTGGTTAAAAACCTACTCAGAAAAAGTGATTCCTTTTAGTGCAATTACTTTAAATAGAACTAATCAGCAAATTATATTGACGGGTAAACCTGTAGATTGTCAAGGAACTGAATGTGATCAAAATTATGTACTTCATTACAATTATACATTTTTACCTACACTATCAAGAATTGGACAGATTCAGCAAGGTGGAGTGACAACTGATATTGAATACAGAGAAATATCTACTTATACTAATCCTCAGAATTTCTTTTATAAGCCTATTCAACCTGAGCCATATCCATATATGGAACTTGAAAAAGTTCCGCTTTCATCTGTGGTATATAGAGTTTTGCAATTTTTCCCAGGCGGATCTTTAACACAGGAGTTTAGGTATCGAGGGCTTCTTTCTAATTTCCACGGAAGAGGAGTGATTGGTTTCAGGCAATTTGCCAAATCATCTTGGTATTCTTCAGGATATACAAATACACAGATTTGGTCTGGAGCTGAATTTGATCCGCGAAACGAATCTGTTCCCTTAAAAGAATGGACAGTTAAAACAAATGATGAAAATGAAATTTTCCCGGCCAATTTATCAGAATCGAATACCGGATTATTAACCTTTAAGTCATATACTTATCAGATAGATAAGCTTCTTAACGGGCAAGTTGTAACTGCTATTGCAGATGTTGATAAGCCTAAAATTGTTACAGCCTCCCTTATAAAATCATCAAGAACAAAAGATTTTTTAACAGGAACCTTAACGGCAGATACTGTTGAGTATGGTGAATATTATTTGCCTAACCAAACCGTTAGCAATGTAAACAATGGTTACGGGATATATACTACCATTAATGAATATTATAATAATACATCCGGTACAGGAGCAGATTATTATATAGGTAGAATAAAAACAAAAAATAGCACTATTCAGGCTTACAACGATATAAAGTCAGAAAAAGAAGAGTATACCTATGAAAATAACCTCATTAAAACTTTCAAAACATGGAACAGAGATAATACGGGCTATGTACAGGAAACTTACGGATATGATGATTTTGGGAATATTACTCAAAAAACAGCTTCCAACAGTATAGATGCACAGAGCTCTACAACTCAGGCTGAATATGATTCCAAAGGAAGATTTGTTACTAAAAAGATTGATAATTTAGGACTTCAAACTAATATAACATACAATGATTGGGGGCAGATTCTTACCCAAACCGATCCTTTAAACAATACCGTAACCACAGCGTATGATGGTTGGGGAAAAATTCTAAATGTAACATCAAATTTATCCGGAACTACAACCTACACCTACGAAAAAATTACATCAGGTTCAGGAGGAATTAAAGTAAAGGAAATCTCCCCGGACGGAAGTGAAAATATTACCTATACCAATGCGATCGGGCAGAATTACAAATCAACAACAAAAGCTTTTGGCCAAGGGAAATACGTTTCCATGGATGTAAATTATGACCCTCTTGGAAGAAAAATATCCGAAAGCGAACCTTATTATGAAGGACAAAGTGCTACCCAATGGAACACTATATCGTATGATGATACTTTCTTCCCTGCAAAAGTCACTGCAACATCATTTAAAGGTAAAAAAACAGAAACATCAGTTTCCGGATTTACAACAACGGTAAAAGAACTCAACGGATATTCCAGAATAACTTCAAAAACATCTGATGCCCTTGGGAATACGGTCTCATCTGCCGATGCGGGAGGAAGCATTCAGTTTAATTATAATGCCTCGGGAGAACAAATTAAAGCGACTTACGGTACAAATATTATAACGACAAAATATGATGCATGGGGAAGAAAATCAGAATTTAATGATCCTTCCAACGGAAAATATACTTATGAGTATGACGGTTTTGGCAAAATAAAAAAAGTAATCAGTCCAAAAGGCAATAAACAATATGTCTATAATAATCTGGGACAATTGGAGTCACAAACCGAAAACTCATCAGATGGAACAAGTACGAACAAATCTATCAGTTTTGGATACGATGGTTTTGGAAGAAATATATCTGTAACAGGGACATCAAACGGGAAGGCTTATAATTCAGTTATAGAATATGATATTTATGGAAGGTTGAAATCAAAAACAGAAGAAAATAATGGTAAATTATATACTCAGAATACTTTTGTTTATGATGACAAATCGAGAGTAAAGTCTTATAAAAAAAGTATTTTATCTTCAGGAATAAATACTTCAGTAGATATCGAGCATACATACAATCCTTGGAATGGTGAGCTTTATCAGATTAAGGATAAAAATAACGGTTCGGTATTATGGGAACTTCAGGATACTAATGCAAAAGGCCAAGTGCTTTTGTCAAAATTAGGTGCAGCAGCTGTTACCAATACCTATGACAATAATGGATTCCTAACAAATATGACTCATTCATCCACAGCTAAGCCAAGTATACTTCAGGTTTCTTATGTGTTTGATGCTATAAAAAATGAGCTTAACAGCAGAACAACAAGTGGAGATTTTACCATCTTGGAGAGCTTTTCGTATGATAATAACAATCGTCTTATTAATTGGACAAACCCAAGAACGGGCTCCAATTCAGTAAATACATATGATACAAAAGGCAGAATCACACAAAATGACCAGGTAGGACAAATAAAATACGAGTATCCAGGCAAGGTTTATCAGCCAAGCAGTATTAATCTAAATCTAACAGGGGTAGGTAATTATGCAGGTGATATTGTACAGCAGGTTTACTACAATGAAAATAATGATCCTACTTATATTGACGGAGTGAAAGGCGATGTTGCTTTCCAGTACGGGTTAACGGCCATGAGGCAAAGAGTGACCTATGGCGGTAATTTTAACGCCAATCAGGATGGAAAGTTTACTAAGTTCTATAATGAGGACGGTAGTATGGAGATTACCAAAGATAATCAAACTGGTCTGGAAAAGCATATTTTATATATTGGAGGTTCGCCTTATGACAGTAGTATTATTTTTGTAAAAAATTATAATGAAACATCCGGATCTTATAAATTCTTACACAAAGATTATTTGGGAAGTATCTTGGCAATAAGCGATCAAGCCGGAAATAAGCTGGAACAAAGACATTTTGATGCATGGGGCAATTTTACCCATTTGCAGATAGGAAGCGGGGCAATAATAACAGACAAGGCAACGATCACCCAGATGAGTCTTGCTTCCGAATTATTGCTGGATCGCGGTTATACAAGTCATGAACATTTCCATGAGGTAAGCCTTATCCATATGAACGGAAGACTGTACGATCCACTATTGAGAAGATTCTTGAATGCAGACGAAAATATTCAGGCTCCTTATAATACCCAAAACTATAATAAGTATGGATATGTGATGAACAATCCGCTTTTATTTAATGATCCTAGTGGAGAGTATATTTTTGGAATTACTGAAGGTTTTGTAGCGGCTATCGTTATAGGTGCAATGGTGGGTACGGCAAGTTATATTTTAAATACAATTATTACCGGGCAAAAGTTTACTTTATTAGGATACTTTAAAGCCGAGTTCTTTGGGGCTCTTTCTGGAGCTGTAACCTACGGAATTGGTAGTGTGTTTACGACAACAGCCGGAGCTGCAACGCAGTTTGCCGCTAGCATCGGAAAAGTAGGGTCTGCTCTTCTGCAGGCAACTGCTCATGGTGTAGCACAGGGTACTCTTTCTTTAATGCAGGGAGCTGATTTTTCGGCGGCAGGTATGGCTGCTATTACAGGTTTTGTAACAAGTGGTGTAATGAGCGGGCTTACAAGCATGGCTCCTTCTGTTACCAAATCAATGGGAGCTTCTATGATTACCGGAGGGGTCGTAGGTGGTGTTTCGTCTAAACTTGCAGGTGGAAACTTCTGGCAGGGAGCTGCTATTGGTGCAATTGTTGCTGGATTAAACCATGCGATGCATTCTACCTTTAATAAATTGGATAGTGAAAATAGTTTTTCCCAACAACAGAAAGATCCTTGGGATTTAAATGGAGATGGAAAAATGAGTTTAGATGAAGCAAATAACTGGTATAGAAATGGAGATGGAAAAGCAGTGACTTTAGATGCTAGTAAAATAGATTTAAATTCTGTTGATACAAAAGGTTGGGTAAAAGGAAAAACTTATGGGGTTCAAACCTTGGTAAATTCAAGCGATGGTAGAGTTTTAGGAAATATCACAGTAAAATATTTAGGAAATAATCAAGTTAGTATTTTGGCTGATACCTATAATTTTGAACAACACGGAAATTTTATGGATAGTCCTTTTAGAAACGCTGCAACTGTTCTTGGGAAATGGGTTGCAGGAGAAGGACAGCAATTTCAAATTAATTTCAAAGGGATAAATACAATTAGACCGAGAGTATATAACTTTGAAAGAGGACCTAAATATTAATTGTATGAAAAATATAATAGTTGTTGTAATTACTTTTTTTATTCTATATTCTTGTAATAATTCTGATAAAGTTGAAAAATTGCCTTCAGGTTATGAAGTTTTCTACGAAGGAGGTAGCCAAAATAGATTGTTAAAGGATAATGAACTAATTATAGATAGTGGATTGGTAGAATGTAAGTTTAAAAACAATTATTTATTAGTTTCAGTTGATACAACTTATTCAATGAATCCAGAAAAATTAAATAAAAAAAATCTGAAATATTTTATACAAGACATTAAAACAGATAATACTATAAGGAAAATATCCTACAAGGATCTTCAAGCCATTATAAAGGAGAAATCTTTATCAGATATAGATATTACAAAATAATAAATCCCGCCGATGGGCGGGATTTTTCTATTATAAAGCCAGAAGACTCTCCATCTCCAATAATTATTCTTAAAAATAGTAAGCCGAAGGAGAATGATTTCCCAATAACTAATTATCAAATAGAAAAAGAAGATTTAATGAAAATAGAAAAAATCTGCTATTCAAAAAAAACAATAATAGGTACAAAATCGTCAGTACTAGTTGAGGTAAATAAAGATAACAATATTGGAAAATATTTTTTCAATAAGAAAAATGGTGTTGAGATTTTAGATAAAATTCAAAAAATAATTTCCCATTATAATAACAAACAATTAAATGATGATTTTTTTTATCTAAAACTAGTAACTAAGCAAACGTGGAATCGTGATAGGGATAGAGAAATAATAGGAATTTAAACTGCTGGTAATCAATAAAAAAATCTGAAGATTATATTCGAAAAGATTATATTTTAGTACTCAATAGAGTATTGTTGTCAAAAATAGATTATTAATTGGAAAGAATTCATGAAAATAGTCGATTTTGTTGCCTTATCCGGTTTTGCAATAAAATATTAGATGACAGAAATAAGAAACGATAACAGGCTTTTGCTTGTTATCGTTTTTTAATAAAAACTATTTGTTTGCCAAAAGCTTTTGCATCATCCCTTATATAAATATATTTTGGAAGAGTAATAATCTACTCTTATTTGTTGAATAATCAAATATAACCACAACTAGTGATCACTCTCTGAATGTCAAAAGAGAATGTAAAGATCGGATTTTGAAGTTGGAAGAAGACTTAAATAAAAATTCAGCTCCTCAAATCAACAATATAGATAAACTGCTCGAACAAGCTTTAGAAACACCTCAAAATATCGGAAAACACTACTTAGAAGGAGGAATTGAAACAAAACGGCAATAATTGGTTCGATATTTCCTGAAAAATTGGAATTTGACGGAAAACATTATCGAACCACCCGAATCAACTCAATAGCACATCATATCTTTCAGATTAATAATGATTTAGTACATAATGAAAAAAGAGAAACAATCATTTTGATCATTTCTCCTTGAATGTAGACTCACAGGGATTCGAACCCCAGATGACTGAACCAAAATCAGTAGTGTTACCGCTACACCATGAGTCTCTGTTTGTTTTAGTGGTGCAAATTTACAGCTTTTTTCATTACATGCAAGAACTTTTTAAACTTTTTTTTAAATTTACTGTGCTTTTTATTCCCATTAATTATGCCGATAGACTTCAATAATCTCAATATTAATCAATTATCTTTTGAAACCGAATTTGAAATTAAAATTAAAAACTTTTTAGAAGAATGGTTTTCAGATTCCGAAACGGTAAAAGTACAGACATCGGGTTCTACGGGGGGGCCAAAGATCTTTGATATTGAGAAAAACAAAATGATTAATTCTGCAGAAATGACCTGCAATTTTTTAGGATTAAAGGAAGGGAATACTGCTTTAATCTGTTTGCCTGTTGAATATATTTCAGGGAAAATGATGATAGTTCGGTCTATTATCAGAAAATTAAAATTAATGATTGTCGATCCTTCTACAAAACCGATTGAGAATTTAAATGAAGAAATTAATTTTTGTGCGATGACACCACTTCAGGTGGAGAATTCGTTGGGTAAATTACACTTAATTAAAAATCTGATTATTGGTGGAGCTGCAGTTTCAGAAAGTTTAAAAACAAAAATTATTCAAACGCTTAGTCTTTCAAATGCTCACACCAAGATATTTGAAACGTATGGAATGTCTGAAACGCTTTCCCATATCGGATTGAAGCAAATTGCTCCAAATTCGGAAGATTTTTTTACGGTTTTTGAAAACGTCGAGATTTCTAAGGATGAGAGAGGTTGTCTGAAAATTTTTGCTCCAAAAGTGAATGCTGAGGTATTGCAAACTAATGATTTAGTTGAGATTAAAGATAAAAATCAATTTAGATTTTTAGGTAGGATAGATAATGTAATCAATTCCGGAGGGGCAAAGATTTTTCCTGAACAGCTGGAAGCTTTAGTAAAAAAAGAAATCCCGAATGAGGCTGTTTTTTTAGGAATTGAGGATGAGAGTTTGGGACAGAAATTGATATTGATTATTGAAGGGGAAAAGTCAACAAATCTGTTGGAAAAGATTTCAAGTATTCCGTTTGAGAAAAATTTTCAGAAGCCGAAAGAAATTATCTTCATTGAAAAAATTCCGAGAACTCCTAATGGAAAAGTGAATAGAATGGAATTAAAAACTATATTGTAACGCTTATCTTTACCCATCAATTTAAAATTAGAATGAAAGATTTTTCAAAAGAACTTAGTTTCAAAACTTCCCGAAGCAGTGGAGCAGGAGGTCAGAATGTAAACAAGGTCGAAACTTCCGTTACGGTTCTTTGGAAAGTTGCTGCCTCAGAATTTTTTACTGATGAACAAAAAGATTTAATTCAAAATAAATTAAAAAACAGAATTAATGCAGAAGGTTTTTTGTTCTTAACAGTTTCCGAAAGTCGAACTCAATTAATGAATAAAAATAAAGCCATTGAAAAAATCCTGGAAATTGTTGATAAAGCATTATTTATTCCTAAAAAACGTGTTGCTACGAAGCCTTCAAAAGCTCAAAAACAGAAAAGATTGGACACAAAAAAGAAGCTTTCTGATAAAAAGGAAAACAGACGTTTTAAGTTTTAAAATTCTTCTAACTTTCTGCACGTATCTTACAACCCAAAATTCCTATCTTTGCAAAAATTAAAAAAATGAGCAAACCGATAACTGAATTCATAGAAAAATATTACCTTCACTTTAATGCTGCTGCATTGGTGGATGCTTCTAAAGGATATGTTGCACACCTTAAGGATGGCGGAAAAATGATGATTACTTTGGCAGGAGCAATGTCTACTGCAGAGTTGGGGAAAATTCTTGCTGAAATGATCCGTCAGGATAAAGTAGATTTTATCTCTTGTACAGGTGCAAACCTTGAAGAAGATCTTATGAATCTTGTAGCGCATTCTCATTATGAAAGAGTACCTCACTACAGAGATCTTACACCTCAGGAAGAGTGGGATCTGTTGGAAAGAGGGCTAAACAGGGTTACAGATACTTGTATCCCTGAAGAAGAAGCTTTCAGAAGGCTGCAGAAACACATCTTTGAAATCTGGAAAGATGCGGATAATAAAGGAGAAAGATATTTCCCGCATGAATATATGTATAAAATGATCCTTTCGGGAGTTCTGGAGCAATATTACGAAATTCCCAGAGAAAACTCTTGGATGATTGCTGCGGCTGAGAAAAACTTACCAATCGTAGTTCCAGGATGGGAAGATTCTACAATGGGTAACATCTTCGCTTCTTACTGTATCAAAGGAGAATTGAAATTCTCTACGATGAAATCCGGAATTGAGTATATGGCTTATTTAGCGGATTGGTATACTAAAAATTCGGCAGGAAAAGGAGTTGGTTTCTTCCAGATTGGTGGAGGTATCGCAGGAGATTTTCCAATTTGTGTAGTGCCAATGTTGTACCAGGATATGGAAATGCATGATATTCCGTTCTGGTCTTATTTCTGTCAGATTTCAGACTCTACAACATCTTATGGTTCTTATTCAGGGGCGGTTCCAAATGAGAAAATCACTTGGGGTAAATTAGACATTACAACACCGAAGTTTATCGTTGAAAGTGATGCTACCATCTGTGCACCATTGATGTTCTCTTATATTTTAGAGAATTCTTAATAGAAAATAATAATAAATTTAGGTAAAAGGCTTATCATGTAAGCCTTTTATTTTTTTAAGTATTGGAGAATCTAAGGAAAAATACATTCGAAGCTCTTACGGGAATGCGTGCCATTGCAGCGATTATGGTGTTTGTATATCATAATCGTAAATATTGGCGTCATGATCTGCCTTTTCCGATTATGCGTTTTATCAGTGAATGGCATATCGGAGTAACGGTTTTCTTTGTTCTGAGTGGCTTTTTGTTGGCGTACCGTTATGAAGATTCTCCTTTAAAATCAAAAAAATCTTACTTAAAATATATTCTGCTTCGTATCGCGAGAATTTTTCCGTTGTATTGGATTTTGCTGAGTTTTTTCTTTTTTGATACGGCATATTCCCGAAATGTAAATACTTATTTCCTGCAATATTCACTGTTGTATTCCTTATTTGAAAAGTATTCGGTTTCAGGAATTGTACAGGCGTGGTCGCTTCAGGTGGAGTTCTTTTTTTATTTGCTGTCTCCGCTTTTATTTTTACTGTTGAAGAAAAGTTGGAAATATTGCATTTTATTTTTGTTGGGGATTTTTCTTTTCAGTTGTGGAATAGGTTACGGCCTGCATTGGTATAATGGTAATCCTGAAGGATTTTTGTATCCATTGAATTTCATGATGGGAAATACTTTTTTCGCAAGAAGCTTAGAATTCTTTTTTGGAATGCTACTGGCTTATCTGATGAAGAAAGAAAAAGGGATTGAATTTTTAGCAAGATTGAAAAATCCTACTTTATACGGAGGGATTGCAATTATAGTTTTTACGATTGCTATTGCTCTTTTTGCCAGAAATAACTTCGTACACGGAGTAGAACGATGGGAGGGAAGGTTAATCCATGAATTGTTTCTGCCTGTTGCCATTGCTGTTTTCTTTTGGGGATTAATATCTGAAAAAACGTTGATATCTAAAATACTGTCGTCCAGATTATTTATTCTTTTGGGCAATGCTTCTTTTGTTTTCTATCTTATTCATATCAGCTATTTTAATCTTAAGCTCAAGTCATATCTGTATTTGCCTGATCACAATTTTATTTTATTGTGGATCTGCTCTATTATTATTTATCTATGGATTGAAAAGCCTCTTTATGAATGGTGCAGAAAAATAATTGCTAATATTAAATAAGGACTTCTTACTCATTTAATCTAAAGAGTTTACCAGCACAAAATAACGATACGCCAGAATTCCTTTTTGAAATTTTGTCAGCTTATTAGGATCTTTATTGCTCAGTTTTGGAAGAATGGCTTTGTTGATCTTATTCAAAAATTTGAAAAATGATTTTTTCATGATAAAATATTTTAGGGGTTGTTAATAGTATTCAAAAAGTATGCGGTTTTATTTAAAATAAAAACTGCCCATCATTTCGACAGGCAATTTTCTTACTAACATATTAAATTTATTTATCGCATTATCCTTCTATGGATTTCCATACATATTAGATTCCCCTCCGTCAATGGCAATTACCTGTCCTGAAACATACCCGTTTTCATCACTTAATAAATAGGCTACCAAATGTCCAACATCCATTGGATCTCCTAATCTTCTTGTAGGGTTTCTGGATGCATATTCTTGTTCAGCTGCTTTGGGATCATTTGGATTTACCTGTTTAAAAGCTTCCGCAACCATAGGTGTTAAAATAGCTCCCGGAGCAATAGCATTCGTTAAAATATTATCTTTTCCATATTCCAAAGCTGCATTTTTTGTCATACCGGCTACAGCATGTTTTGTTGCAACGTAAGCGGTCTGATTCAGAACCCCTCTGATTCCGCCAACAGAAGCAACGTTTACAATTCTTCCGCCTCCATTTTTCTGTAATTCAGGGATCACATATTTCATTCCATAATAAACACCTAAAAGGTTGATATCAATTACTTTTTTGAAAATATTGATGTCATAATCAATCAAAGGGGCTTGTTTTCCTTCAATTCCGGCATTGTTATATAATCCGTCAACTTTTCCAAACGTTTTAACGGTTTGGTCAACATAATTCTTCACGTTTTCTTCTACAGAAACATCTGCAGCTACTGTTAAAAATTTACTTTCCGGGTATTTTGATTGTAGATCAGCCTTGGTTTTATCCAAAGCTGCAGCATTATAATCTACTAATGTCAAATCGGCTCCTTTAGAAGCTAATACATCCGCTGCAGCCAGACCAAGTCCCATTGCTGCTCCTGTTACAATTATTACTTTTCCTTTTAAATTTGCCATAATTTTTTGAATTAATGATACCTAAAGTTACACATCTTAAAAGTTTTTCATCTTGATCTATGATAAGAAATCGATTGCATTATCAGGAATTCATAATATTTTAAAATTATTTTCAGGTCCGTAAATTATGTTTACCTTTATTCTATTCAGCTATTTTATGGACGAAATATTTAAACAACAGGTATGGGAAATTACCAAGTTAGTTCCCGAAGGCAGAGTAACGAGTTACGGAGCGATTGCAAAAGCAGTAGGGTATCCCAATCATTCGCGCCACGTAGGAAAAGCGATGGGAGGCTGCCCGAAAGATGTTCCGGCTCATCGGGTCATTTCAAGTTCGGGAACTTTATCTGTTCCGGAATTTCAGGTAAGATTAGAAGCAGAGGGAATTGAGGTAGAAAATTTTAGGATCAAGAACTTTAAAAAACTGTTTTGGAATCCTATGGATGAACTTTAAAACAAAAGTTTCGGGGCGGCAAAGCCGCCCCGAAACCTCAATATAAATAGCCAATTTATTTGTTATTCAGATTCTGATAGCTTCTTTGAATGAAGTCAGTCAGATCTTTTCCTTTCAATAGATTCTGAGAAAGTTTTGCCAGATCTAGAGCATATTTAATTAAACCTGCTTTTTCCTCAGTACTTTCTGTATTTAAAATTTGGTTGGCAAATTCGCTGTTGGAATTTACTACCAGGTTGTACATTTCAGGGAATCCGCCCATTCCAAACATTCCGCCGCCACCGGTTGCCTGCATATCTTTCATTCTTCTCATGAATTCTGGCTGGGTAATCGTAAACGGAGCATCATTGCTGTCTAAATCTTCCAGCTGAACCGTGAATTTTGTATCATTGATTGCTTCTTCAACATTTTTCTTCAACGATTCTTTTTCCGTTTCGTTCAATTTAGCGATGATTGGTTCGTCTTTTTTGATCAGATTGTTGATGTGATCTGCATCTACTCTTACAAAAGAAATTTTCTCTTTTGAAGTTTCAAGCTTTTGGATCACGTGAGGAATGATTGGTGAATCTAACAGAAGAACTTCATACCCTTTATCTTTTGCTGACTGGATATAACTGTGCTGTTCATCAGCGTTGGAAGCGTAAAGAACTACTAAATTTCCATCTTTATCGGTTTGATTTAATTTAATTTTTTCTTCTAATTCATTCCACAAGAAATACTTTCCGTCTGTTGTAGGGTATAATGTGAATTTGTCTGCTTTCTCAGCAAATTTCTCTTCCGTTACAATTCCGTATTCAATAACCACTTTGATGTCATTCCATTTTTTCTCATAGTCCTCGCGGTTTTCATTGATTAGAGATGACATTTTGTCGGCAACTTTTTTCGTGATGTAAGAAGAGATTTTCTTCACGGCACCATCTGCCTGTAAATACGAGCGGGAAACGTTCAGAGGAATATCCGGAGAATCAATTACCCCACGAAGAAGCATTAGGAAGTCCGGAACGATACCTTTCACTTCATCCGTTACAAATACCTGGTTTTGATATAGCTGAATTTTATCTTTTTCAATATTTAGATTATTGCTCAGTTTTGGGAAGAATAAAACTCCTGTCAAATTGAACGGATAATCAACATTCAAATGAATATTAAATAAAGGCTCCTCAAACTGCATTGGATACAATTCGTGGTAGAATTTCATATAATCTTCATTGGTCAGTTCACTTGGAGCAATCGTCCAGGCCGGAGTAGGGTTGTTGATGATGTTATCAACTTCCTCAGTTTCTGCAACCGCATCTTCAGGGGCGTCTTCCGGTAAAGGCAATGTATGGGTTTTTGTTCCGAATTTAATCGGAACAGGCATGAATTTATTGTATTTTAATAACAATTCACGGATTTTTCCTTCTTCTAAAAATTCTACGGAGTCTTCAGCGATATGAAGAATAATTTCAGTTCCTCTTTCCGTTTTATCAGCAGTTTCTTCTAAAGTAAATTCAGGACTTCCGTCGCAGATCCAACGAACGGCAGGTTCATCTTTATAAGATTTGGTTAGGATCTCAACCTTCTCTGCAACCATAAAAGCAGAATAGAATCCAAGTCCGAAATGACCTATGATTCCGGAATCTTTTGCAGAGTCTTTGTATTTTTCCAAAAACTCTTCTGCTCCGGAAAAGGCAACCTGGTTGATGTATTTTTCAACTTCTTCACCCGTCATTCCGATTCCCTGGTCGATAATATGAAGAGTCTTATTCTCTTTATCAATCTTAACCTCAAGTTTTGGATTTCCATATTCAACTTTCGCCTCACCAATGCTCGTTAAATGCTTTAGCTTTAAAGTAGCATCCGTTGCATTGGAAATCAATTCTCTTAAAAAGATTTCGTGGTCACTGTACAAGAATTTCTTAATAAGCGGAAAAATATTTTCCACAGATACATTAATATTTCCTTTCGTCATAATATTTTTAGTTTTAATTTTTTCTTTCAAATCTTTCTCAAAAAAAATACCGTTTGATGAAAAGTGACATTTTGACATTTTTATAATGATCAATCTACTGATAAAAATTTTATCAAAGAAATATCTTATTTTTAAACTTTAAAGTATTTAAAAATGAAGTTGAGAAGTACAGTTTTTATTCTGTTCATCATGTGCTATTTTGTGTATGGACAGAAAAAGCCTTTAGATCATTCGGTTTATGATAACTGGCAAAATATCGGAGCAAGGAAAATTTCCAATGACGGAAAATGGATTTCCTATTCTGTGGACGTGCAGGAAGGAAATTCAACTCTTTTTCTATATTCCGCTAAAAATAAAATTTCAAAGCAGTTTGCAAGAGCGACAAAAGCAGATTTTACAAATGATTCCAAGTTTGCTGTTTTCCAGATCCGTCCGTTATATAAAGATATAAAAGCGGTAAAAGATAAAAAACTGAAACAGGATAAATTAACAAAAGACAGCCTTGCCATAGTTAATCTTTTCAGTAATATAACAGAAAAAATTCCCAATGTAAAAAACTTCAAAATTCCTGAAAAGGGAGGTTCTTATGTCGCTTATCTTTTGGAAAATATGAAAGATAAATCTTCGGATGATGCTTCTGATAAAGAGGATGGAGACGACAAGAAAGATGAAGATAAAAATACAAAACCTTTGCAGTTGGTTGTGCGAAATCTTCCGGATGGAAAAAGTACAACATATGATAATGTAATCCGCTATGAATTTAGTAAAAGTGGAAAACAGCTAGCTTTTGTAACGAAAAAGCCGGAGGAGAAAAAAACTAAAGATAAAAAAGGAGAGAAGGATTCAGAAGATGAAAAAGCTGCGGAAAAAAAGGATAATGATAAATCAAAACCGAAGAAATACGCCCTTGAAACGGTACAGATAGTTGATCTCCAAAAAGGAACAGTGATTAAGATTGCTGAAATGGAAGGTGATTTTTCACAGCTGTCTTTTGATGAAGAGGGAAACCAATTAGCTTTTGTAGGAACTTCTTCTGCACAAAATGACCTGGTGAAACTGTATCAGTTGTATTATTTTAATTTTAAGACTGGCAAAAAAGAAATGGTAACCAACGAAAATGCCCAAATGAAAAAGAATTGGGTGATTTCTGAAAACCGTTTCCCAATATTCAGTAAAAATGGAAAACAATTGTATTTTGGGGTTGCTCCGAAGCCTATTGCCAAAGATACTGCCATGATTGCAAACGATCACGCTGTTGTGGATGTCTGGAACTATAAAGATGATTATCTGCAAACAGTACAGCTGAAGGAACTCAAAAATGATCTGAAAAAATCCTATGCTGCAGTCTTGCAAACGGAAAAGCCTGATTTCTTCAGAAATATTGATGGTGAAGATTTGGATACTTTACGATTGGTAAACGATGGAAATGCTGATTTTGTAATCGGTGTTACAAGTTTAAATAACCGCATTTCTTCACAATGGGAAGGTTCAACCAAGAAAACCTATTTCCTTATTGATAATAAAACGGGGAACAGAACGGAAATTATTAAAAATCTGAACGGTTCGGTTGAGGTATCTCCACTCGGAAAATTTGTCGTGATTTTTGATAGGGAAAAAGGAATGTATTTTAGCTATAATGTTAAGACCAAACAGACACTTCCATTGAATAATGGATTACAAGTTTCTTTTGTGGATGAAGAGTTTGATATGCCGGACTTTCCGGGTGCTTATGGGATTGCAGCCTGGACAGACAACGATGAGTCGGTGATTATCAAAGACCGTTATGACCTTTGGGAATTTTTCCTGAACGGATCAAAAAAGCCAAGAAATATTACGAATGGATTCGGACGTAAAAATAAAATAACATTTGATACCTACGATTTAGATAAAGATATTAAAAATATAAACCGTAAAGCTCTCATTTATTTATCAGCATTTGATAATACATCCAAGGCAAACGGGATTTTTAAAACAAAAATTCAGTCGAATTCTGATCCGGTGAAAATTCAAATGGAGAATGTCTGGGGATATAGAAGTCTTCAGAAAGCGAAAAACGCGGAAGAATATATTTTAGTAAAAGAATCATACACAGATTCTCCCAATATTTTTGCCACATCAGATTTTTCTGAACAACAAAAATTAAGCAATACTAATCCACAACAAAGTAATTATAACTGGGGAACGAGTGAATTGATAAACTGGACAACATTCAAAGGGAATGCATCTACAGGAGTTTTGTATAAACCGGAAGATTTCGATCCGAATAAAAAATACCCTATGATTGTATATTTCTATGAAAAGCTTTCAGATAACCTGAATCGATATGTAGCTCCGGCTCCAACGCCTTCAAGACTGAATATTTCTTATTTCGTGAGTAATGGGTATTTGGTTTTTACTCCTGATATTTCATATGCTGATGGTCTTCCCGGAGAATCAGCCATGGAATATATCAATTCCGGAGTAGAAAAGCTGAAACAGAATTCTTGGGTTGACGGATCTAAAATAGGAATTCAGGGACAAAGCTGGGGAGGTTATCAGGTGGCCTATCTTATTGCTCATACGGATATGTATGCTGCAGCATGGAGTGGTGCTCCGGTTGTTAATATGACTTCCGCATATGGTGGAATCCGATGGTCTTCAGGAATGAACCGTCAGTTTCAGTACGAAAAATCGCAGAGCCGATTAGGGAAAAATCTTTGGGAAGCACCTGAATTGTACATTAAAAATTCACCACTTTTTACAATCAATCAGGTGAAAACTCCTGTGGTGATCATGAGTAACGATAAAGATGGAGCTGTGCCTTGGTATCAGGGGATTGAAATGTTTACAGCTTTACGACGTCTTGGGAAACCGGTATGGCTTCTGAACTATAATGGTGATGATCATAATCTTATAAAGCGCCAGAACAGAAAAGATATTCAGATTCGTGAACAGCAGTTTTTTGATTATTATCTGAAAGGAGCTAAAGCTCCGGTCTGGATGACGAAAGGTATACCTGCGGTTCAAAAAGGGAAAGACTGGGGATTTGAGTTGACGGAGGATAAACCTTAATTGCATTTTTGGTAGCGGCGGCTTTGCCGCCGCTACCAAAAATGCATAAAAAACCCCGGCGGAGCCTTTGGCTCCGCCGGGGTTTTTTATGCAAACAGATTACTATTTTTTAGTAGCAATCTCTTCTTTAATTTTATTTTCCAGCTCTTCAGAAAGTTCAGGATTGTCCTTTAATACGTCTTTCACCGCATCACGACCTTGACCTAATTTTGTTTCTTCATAGCTGAACCAAGAACCGCTTTTCTTTACAATTCCCTGTTCTACGGCCTGATCCAGAATTTCTCCTGTTTTAGAAACTCCTTCACCATACATAATATCGAACTCTGCCTGTTTGAAAGGCGGAGCTACTTTGTTTTTCACAATTTTCACTTTTACACGGCTTCCGATCGCTTCATCTCCGTTTTTAATTGGAGCAGAAGCTTTTCTGATATCAATTCTCACAGAAGCGTAAAATTTCAAAGCATTACCACCGGTTGTTGTTTCAGGATTCCCGAACATTACTCCGATTTTTTCTCTCAACTGGTTGATGAAGATTACCGTACATTTTGTTCTTGAAATCGTAGCCGTTAATTTTCTTAATGCCTGAGACATCAATCTTGCATGAAGACCCATTTTGGAATCACCCATTTCCCCTTCTATTTCCGCTTTTGGAGTAAGTGCAGCTACTGAGTCGATGACTACAATATCTATCGCTCCTGAACGGATAAGGTTATCAGCAATTTCTAATGCTTGTTCCCCGTTATCAGGCTGGGAAATAATTAAGTTTTCTAAATCAATTCCTAACTTGGCAGCGTAGGTTCTGTCGAATGCATGTTCAGCATCAATGAATGCAGCAATTCCTCCTGCTTTCTGAGCCTCAGCAATGGCATGAAGTGTTAAAGTTGTTTTACCTGAAGATTCCGGACCGTAGATTTCAATGATTCTTCCTCTTGGATAACCACCAACACCTAAAGCGATGTCTAATCCTAAGGATCCTGAAGGAATTACTTCAATGGTATTATCCACAGAACTGTCTCCTAAAGTCATTACAGTTCCCTTTCCGTATGTTTTATCTAGTTTTTCAAGCACTAAGGCAAGTGCTTTCTTTTTATCGTCTGCGTTGCTCATCTGTATAATTATAATTTCTCAAAAATACATAATTTCTCAATGAAAAGCTAATATTATTTATTGCAGAAAATCATTTTTTAAGTGATGAAAATATAAGGTATTCATACTTAACTTATTCAAAATTAAAAGAATGTGTTAGTTCGGATTTTGATGTACTTAATGAAAATTTGAGTTGTGGGTAATCTTTAAATAATCGCTCAGTACTTTCATCTGGTCCTTATTTCCTTTGTTTATTCTGGCTTGTCGGCTTACTAGTTTATCATAAATTTTATTGATCAGCCATTTTGCTTTCGGGAAAACATTTTTGTTAGAAACATCAGGAATTTGTAATCTCTTGCAAACTTCATCATCCAATAGAAACCATGTACAGCAAATATGAAGATAACGTAAATTTTTTCTTTGAAACTGATATTTTAAAATGGGATTTTCCAGCGATTCATTGAGAAGAGAATGAGCCAGAAGTACAGAATCTTTATCAGCAGGTGGCTGAATGGAAGTCCATAAATAAAAAAATTCTGTAGCCTGTTTTTTATCGTTGGGAAGAAGGCTCTCAGGAATTCCCAGTAAATAGCCTACATATTTCCAAAGGTGAAAAATTCCTTTTTCCTCTTTCTCTGAAAAAGTATTTCCTAATTTATGAAGGCTATGTAAGAAAACAAGGCTGAAACCAATATAAGTGGCCATCATATCCCAGGAATTGATCGGCTCACCCCAATTTTCCGTATCCCAGTTTTTATAATATTTTTTGATGGAAACTCTGGCATAAGAGTGAATTAGTCTGGTTTTTATGGCAAATTCATATCCTTTCTTATGAACTTCCAATGCGTCATATCTTGTAACATTTACCCAGAAGTCCAAAGTTTCTGAAAGACGTTTTACGGCTCCTTTTTTTAGTGCTTCCGTTGCAATCAGAGGTTTATTGAGGTAAGCGTAATCATAACCACCAATTAAACAATAATCTCTTAAAGAAATCAGAGAATCGAGATTAGCTCTCATGCATAACTCTGCACCGGATTTAATTAAATCATAATCAAGCCAGTCAGGGATTTTTTGGGTTTGAAGAAAAAGTTTTTTCACACTTTCAGGTGTGTTATCATTTTCAGAAATGCCATTTCTGATATACTGCTCAATTTCTTTAGAAGCTTCATGGAATTTTTTGGTAAGATAAACGTCTCTTACAACCTCATCACCGATTTCATCTACATGATAAAAATAGGGCGCGAATTTTTCAAAATCATTAAAACTGACTTCTGCACCGGAAAATTCAATAAGCTGATTTCCGTTGCCTTTTGTCCAAAATTCTTTGAAATGAGATGAATTCTTAAATCTCGGTTGTAAAATTGTGTTTTCCATTCCTATAAAAATACAAGTTTTTCATTTAAACGAGGTTGTGAGATTTGTCAGTTGAAATAAAAACTTAATGGCTTTCCTTTTCCAAAGTTTTATTAAAAATACCACAAAAGTGTGATTTTTTAGTGTTGAAATAAAGACGAGATTTGTTAGACTAATAACTAAAACTAAATAATCATGAGAACAAAAATTTTATTGCTGTTCCTGCTTGGATGGGTGGGAATGGTTTTCGGGCAGGAAGTTTATGATGTTCAAAAAGAAATTGATTCCTTAAAAGAAAAATATAACCAGTCCAAAACAAAAATTCATACACTGGAAAAAGAGTTTGAAATATTAAAAGGAGAGCTTACTGCAACTGTTTCAGAAGATTTAAATATTAAAATAAAAAATACACAAGAGAAAATTCAAGAAGAGAAAAAGTCGTTCAAGAATACATATCAGCTTGTGGAAAGTTATAAAAATGTTTTAGAAAATACAAAAAAGAAAAACAAAGATACTGTGGATATATTCGCTTTCTTCAAAGAAGAAGACAAAAGTTGCTTTCCTGAAGCGGTAAAATCTGAAAAAATGGAAACTAAAACATATCTCTATTTTGGTGAGAATAAAATAATAGACCAGGATTTATTTGCTAATAAAAAAAGTACAGAAACAGAGTTACTAAAAAGTTTACTCTTGAATGTGGGTAAAGAAAGTTACTTAGGAGATATTACTATTCCTAAAGCTGGACAAAAGTTTCTTTTTTATAACAGTGGAATGGATATATGTCCAAACCAAAGTTATAGTTTTCAAAAGTTGAAAGTGGAAATTAAAGACGGTTATTTTAGCGATATTGTAGTTTATGTGGCTGATGATTCAGGAGATGTGCATGTGTTTACAAATCAAGTAGGATTGAGCATTTTATTTTATTCTCAATATGGAAGTAGAAGATTTATGTATTACCTATATTCTGTAAGAAAAGAAGATTTTACGAATAAAAATTTGGCTAATAGGTATACTGATGAGGCAATGGAAGATTTGTTGATAAAAGTTACTGATGTTATGGGGTATAGCTATAAAATAGGTAATCATTATATTCCGCAAGACTTGGCAATAGAACTTCCGCAGGACGATGTTGAAGGTAAAAAAACTAATAGTAAAAGTGGAGCAACTTACCAAATAAAGCAAGATACTTATTTGGAAAAGATCGTTGAACTCAGAGCATATACAGATTTTCTTGCATTATTTGGGCAATCTCAAAATGGTTTAGCTCAAATTGAAGGTAAGGCAAAATTCTATTTGTTTCCATATCCTTTCAGATTTTTTGGCAGTAAAAGAGTTATGGGACAGTTAGAAGTTATTCCCAGTGTTTCTCCTTTTGTTAATTACTCTAAGTTTGATGATAAATCGAAATATGTAAATCTAAATACAATAGCTGATTATCGTTTTGAATTGGTTGAGAAGCGGTTCCTTACGATGGGACTTCATTTAGAAACTTTGAAATGGCAGCACAAAAATTCACCGGTTAGTATTTCTTTGTATGGAATTGTAGATTATAATCTTACACAAACTAATCTTGGAACTGAAGAACAGCCAGATGAAGTTACTATTAAAGCATTAAAATATGGTGGAGGTATTCATGTGAATGTGAAGAGATTTAATAATTTTGGATTTAATTACAAATTTGAATATTCGGGTTTTAATTATCTAGATTTCAATGGTGAAGCTAAATTAGAAGATGAAAATAAAAAGTCTAAACTACCGAGCTGGATTCCTGTGGTAAAACACGAAGCAGAAATATTTTATCATCCTAACGGAAACCCGAATCAAGCTATTTTCACAAGACTTATAACATACAATGATGCCGGGAACAGTTATAATCAGGCTTTTTATCAGTTTCAATTTGGTTATAAGTTTTCTATAGGAAGTAGAACTGTAAAACAGGTTTCGGAATAGGATCGCTAATAGCTTAATTAAGATAATTCTTATAGATATGAATTTGAAGATAAGAGTTGTAAGCGAATCAACAAAAAAAACCTTCCAATTTGGAAGGTTTTGTATTTGTTGTTATTTGCTAATTACAAAGAAGCAGCGTGTACTAACATATCTACTAACTTGTTAGAATATCCCATTTCGTTGTCATACCAAGAAACAAGTTTTACAAAGTTAGGAGAAAGCATGATACCTGCATCCTTATCGAAGATTGAAGTTCTCTTATCTCCTACGAAATCCTGAGAAACTACAGCATCTTCAGTGTATCCAAGAATACCTTTCAATTCACCTTCAGAAGCAGCTTTGATCGCAGCGCAGATTTCATCGTAAGAAGTAGCTTTCTCAAGTCTTACTGTTAAATCTACTACAGAAACGTCAACAGTTGGTACTCTGAAAGACATACCTGTTAATTTTCCGTTTAATGAAGGAATTACTTTTCCTACCGCTTTTGCAGCACCTGTAGAAGAAGGGATGATATTGTTTAGAGCAGCTCTACCACCTCTCCAGTCTTTCATTGAAGGACCGTCAACAGTTTTTTGAGTTGCCGTTGTAGCGTGTACCGTTGTCATTAAACCTTCTACGATTCCGAAGTTATCGTGGATTACTTTAGCTAAAGGAGCTAAACAGTTGGTTGTACAAGAAGCATTTGATAAGATTTTGATATCATCTGTAAGTTCAGTGTGGTTTACACCCATTACGAACATTGGAGTATCATCTTTAGAAGGAGCAGAAAGAATTACTTTCTTAGCACCTGCGTTGATGTGCTTTGCAGCATTTTCTTTATCTAAGAATAAACCTGTAGATTCAACGATATAATCAGCTCCGATTTCGTTCCATTTTAGGTTGTTAGGATCTCTTTCAGCTGTTACTCTGATTCTTTTTCCGTTTACAACAAGGTCGTTTCCTTCTACAGAAACCTCACCTGGGAAAATCCCGTGTACAGAATCATATTTTAACATGTAAGCCATGTATGTAGCATCGATAAGGTCATTGATTCCCACTACTTCGATGTTGTCTCTTTCAGTCATTGCTCTGAAAACAAGACGTCCAATTCTACCAAACCCGTTGATACCTACTTTGATTGTTGACATAATAGTTTGTTTTAAATTATATTAAAAATATTAGATTGCTAAAATTTCTGAAATCAGTAAAAGATCTTTATTGATTTCATTGTGTTTTTTAATGGCTTCTTCGATGGGTGTGTATACCAGATCGTTGGAACGCATTCCTGCCATTACATTGGTTTGTCCTTCCATTAATCCTGTTACGGCACCATAACCCAGTCTGCTTGCTAAAACTCTGTCGGCGCAGCTTGGAGAACCACCTCTCTGGATATGTCCTAGGATGGCAACACGGATGTCATAATCAGGGAATTCAGCCTTGGTTTTTTCGGCTAATTCATAAATATTGGCTAATTTTTCTCCTTCAGCTACTACAACGATACTGGAGGATTTTCCTGTTCTTTCAGCATTTCTGAAATTAACAAAAAGTTCATCAATACTGTCTTTTCTTTCCGGAATTAAAATATCCAAAGCTCCTGAAGCCAATCCACTGTTCAAAGCGATAAAACCTGCGTCGCGACCCATTACTTCCACAAAGAAAACCCTGTTGTGAGAAGTTGCGGTATCACGGATTTTGTCGATTGCTTCCATTGCCGTATTCAAGGCAGTGTCATATCCGATGGTGTTATCAGTTCCGAAAATATCATTATCAATAGTTCCCGGGACACCAATTACCCTGATTCCAAATTCCTCGTTAAAGATTTTTGCTCCGGTGAAAGTTCCGTCTCCTCCTATACATACCAAAGCATCGACACCATGTTTTACACAGTTATCATAAGCCTTTTGACGGCCTTCTTTCGTTTTAAACTCCATGGAACGGGCAGATTTCAGAATAGTTCCACCCTGGTTGATTATATTTTTTACGGAACGAGGTCCCATTTTCAGGAAATCATCATTGATTAGCCCATTATAGCCTTCTCTTACTCCGTAACACTCGATATTATAATAATTTGCGGTCCTTACTACCGCCCTTAATGCTGCATTCATACCCGGAGAATCTCCTCCTGAAGTAAGAACTGCAATTTTTTTTACAGCACTCTCTTTCATCTAGTAAAAAATTTCGAACACAAATTTACAAAAACAAGTTCAGATAATTGCAGTAACTTTATAGGAGATTTGAATATAAACGATTAAAAAGTTCTAAAATTTGAAAGATTGAAAAAATACAGCGTATAATGCAGAGCTTTACTTCTTTGGAGCGATCAGCTTTCCCCAATCGTTCAGTTGCCATAGAATTGTTACCAGTTTTTCACCAAGATCCGTTAAACGATATTCAACTCTGGGAGGAAGCTCATTAAAAGATTCCTTCATTAAAATCCCGTCTGCAACCATTTCATTGAGTTGCTGGTTGAGAACTCTGCGATCTACTTTAGCTATGCCACGTAAAAATTCACTGGGACGTTTCTTCCCTTCATTAATCTGCCATACGATAGGAATTTTCCATTTTCCACTGATGGTATTCACAGCGACTTCCAACGGACAAATTTTATTTTCTTCAGCTCTTTCCTTTATTTCCATAAAATTGACTTTTTTATCCCTATGGGTGAAAAATATGCGGTATTGTCTATTCTTAAAGGCTTTTAGACCTTTGTAAAAATAATAAATTTAAAAATAATGAATACACTGGCCATGCAGATTGAGCAATTAAATGACGAACTTTCTTTACAGCTTCCACAGGAAGTTTTAAGTGCGTTTGGAAGTTCAATTGAAGATTTAAAAACAAAAAATATTGAAGAAAGCAGTATTCAGATTGGTGAGCAGATTTCTGAATTTTCTCTGCCTAATGTTTATGGTAAAAAAGTAAATTCTACAGAAATTCTTAAAAATGGAAAAATAATTCTGGCCTTTTACCGGGGCAGCTGGTGTCCTTACTGTAATCTGGAATTGAAAGCTTTGCAGGATAATATTTCCGGTATAAAAGAGCGAAATGCTGTTTTAATCGCGATTTCTCCTCAAAGTCCTGATCATTCTCTGGCAATGGTGGAAAAGAATAATCTTGAATTTGAAGTGTTGACTGATCATAACAATGATTTTGCGAAGAAGCTGGGCATTGTCTTTCAGTTGCAGGATTTTGTATTACCTTATTATCAGAAATTAGGAATTGATCTTGCGATTTTCAATAAAAACAACGAGAATACTTTACCTGTTCCTGCAGTTTTTGTAGTGGATGAAAATAGTAAGGTTTTATATAAATTTTTAGATGTAAATTACATGAACAGAGTAAATGTAGAAGAATTAATACAGGTTTTATGACAGAAAAACGAAAAGGGGCACGCTCCATCAAAGATATACCAGCAGATATTTTAGAGCAACTGAACCGCGGGGAAATTGAAACAGTCAACCTTACAGAATGGTTGGCGGTAAATCAGAGGTTGTTGTTGGAAAATTTGCTTCAGCAGAATAACCGTTCGGAATATTTGAAGCCTGTTTTAGAACAGGTGAATCAGCTTAAAAAGCAAACCGTGAATACCATTAATGAAACGATCGGAATTGGCTTACTTAATCTGGCCGTAAAAAATGAAGATGATGAATTTCTGCTGAAGTTGTCGGTTCATCCTGCAGATCTTGTACGTTGCTGGGCAGCTTATACCATTGGAAGAAATAGTAATTTAGAGCTTGAGGAAAAACTAGACAGAATACAGACATTTGCTTCTGATGCCCATTTTGGAGTGAGAGAAATCTGCTGGATGACGGTACGACCGGATATTGCGAGAAATCTTGATGAAAGCTTATCTATTTTGTCAGGATGGACAAAGCATAATAATGAAAATGTGAGACGCTTTGCCAGCGAATCCACAAGGCCGAGAGGAGTCTGGTGCGAGCATATTGATGCCTTAAAACAAAATCCCGGGCTGGGACTGGAAATTCTGGAACCCTTAGATCCGATTCATCCCGGTATGTGCAGGACAGCGTTGGTAATTGGCTGAATGATGCCAGTAAATCGCAGCCTGAATTTGTAGTGGAAACCTGTGATGAATGGCTTCGGGAAAGCCCGACAAAAGAAACGCAGTATATCGTTAAAAAAGCTTTGCGAACGATTAAAAAGTAAGAATTACCGCGGAATTCCATGCTACCATTTCTCCGTAAGATACTTCCAATATCTTTTTGGAACGTGCTGAATATGCAGTTTTATATTTTTCCGTTCCTTAATATTGGTTTTGGTAAAATAGCTTTGCCAGAGCGTTTGGTATTTTTTTTCTTCGTCGTGGAATTTTTCCTGGTATTGATTTAAATCTAATTTTTCATCGGGATAAAAGAATTCACAGTTTTCCAAATCGTAGAATAAACCATAATGTCTTCGCAGGTCATAGATCATCCATTTTTGGTCTGCGTATCGGTCTTTGAAATGTTTCCGAATCAGTGGCAACACATTGAAATCAGGATCAATTTTTGCAAAGAAAACATCATCCTGCATTTTTTCAAACCTTACGAAGGCGGTCATTCTGTGCCTTTCTCTGCTTACGGATTTGCAGATTTTGGAGATTTTCAAAATATCATCGTTAGCGAAGTTTTTTAGGACATTATCGTTCGGGAATTTCACAGATTGTCTCACCACCGATAAAATCAACTGTTCCAATTCATTATCTTCCGAAAGATATACGCGCAGCAAATCATTGATTCCTGATTTGCCAATGCTCTTTTCCAGTTTATTCAGAACTCTTTCAGATTTTTCTTGTTGCGTCACAACCTCGTGAACTTCCGCAAACATATTTTTCTGTTGGAAATTTTCTCTGTTAACGATTTCCACGTCCTGATAACGATACTCGAAAACTTCAAATATCGCTGTGAAAAGTCCGTCGAAACTGCCGTCGTAGAGAAGAATGGTCATTTTAATTAAAACAATGTCAATTGCTGAGAAAACTGATTCTGAAATTTCGACTGACTTCCACTGAGAATTAATTTTCTCAAATTCAAATCGGTTAAATGTTTCAGAAACGGATTTCCGTAAGTAAAATCAATAAAATATTTAGCACGGTTGACTGCTGCGCCGAGTTTTTTAAGATGGTCTATACTCAGAACCTGGAATTTTCTTGCACTTACAATTTTCTGTGCCGTTTTCACACCGATTCCCGGAATTCTGAGAATCATCTTATAATCTGCAGTTTGAAGATTAACAGGAAACTGGTCCAGATGCCGCAACGCCCAGCTTAGTTTGGGGTCAACTTCCAAATCTAAAAAAGGCATATTGAAATCTAAAATTTCATCCGCTTTGAAGCCATAAAACCGCATCAGCCAATCTGACTGATACAAACGGTTTTCTCGTAAAACGGGAACTTCCGCCGTAATTGCCGGTAAGCGATTGTCGACAGTTACAGGTATATAACCTGAGTAATAAACCCGTTTCATTCCGTAGTTTTTATAAAAATGATCAGCTACTTTGATGATTTGCAAATCATTTTCATTAGTTGCGCCCACAATCATTTGAGTCGATTGTCCGGCTGGAGCAAATTTTGGCGTGCTTCTAATGATCTTCTTTTCATCTTTATATTGTTGAATTCCTTTCTGAACAATCCGCATAGGCTGAAGCATATCTTCACGGTTTTTATCAGGAGCCAATAATTTCAATCCAGATTCAGTTGGAATTTCTAAGTTTACGGAAAGTCTATCAGCGTAAAGTGCAGCTTCATTCATCAAATCGTCACTCGCTCCGGGAATTGATTTCAAATGAATATAGCCATTGAAATTATGTTCGGTTCTAAGTTTTTTGGCAACCCGAACCAAGCGTTCCATTGTCGTATCGGCATCTTTGAAAATTCCGGAACTCAGAAATAAGCCTTCGATATAATTTCGTCTGTAAAAACTAATGGTTAAATCTACGACCTCTTCAACTGTAAAAGCGGCACGTTTGATATCATTTGATTTCCTGGAAACACAATAGATGCAATCGTAAATGCAATGATTGGTCAAAAGAATTTTGAGAAGCGAGACACAACGTCCGTCTTCCGTATAAGTATGACAAATTCCGCTGGCTGAGCTGTCGCCCAAACCACCGTTATTCTTTCTTTTTCCACCGCTTGAGGAACACGAAACATCGTACTTTGCAGCATCTGCAAGTATTTCGAGTTTTTCTTTGATACGGTCGAAATTCATTTTTGAAAGCTAATTTTTTAAATGGAATTAATTAAGAAATTAGTGTCAAAAATAATTCCATAAATTAGAAAAGACAAGAATTGTATGTATTAAGTTATTAACAAAATGTGTTAAAGTTTAGAATCTTATATTATTTATAATGCTTTTTCTCTAAGACTTCAAAAATCTTTTCAATTCCCTCCTGAGCGCGATCTGAAGATACATTTCCCAATATAATTATAGCTAAATCTTTTTCTTTAATTATAGTTACTGAGGACATAAATCCATTGGCATTTCCAAAATTTTGCACGAAAAAATTTCCTTTATCACCTGTCATATTAAACCACCCGAATGAAAATTTCGGGAATCCAAACAAAAGCATATCAAAAACATTCTGTTTCAATATTTTGCCCTTTCCTTTGATTCCCAGCAAGTAATTTTGGATAAATAACGAATAATCAGGAAGCGAGATATTAAGATTGCCTGCTGTTAAAAGCCAATTTAATTTTACATTTTCGGTATTGATTGGATTTAATTGACTATCGTGTCCGTAGGTCTGCATTTTGTCTTTTAAATTCGGACTCCCGAACTGAAAAATAATTCCTAGATTTTTGCCTAACTCGTCAACCAGCAAATTATAGCTTTTATGACTTGCTTTTTCCAGCATCAAACCTGCTAAAACATATCCAAGATTAGTCAGATATAAATTGTCTTCATTTTTATTTACGCTTTTTTTACCCAGAAGGTATTTTGCAATTTTATATCGCTGTTCCTGATTAGTCCCTGTTATTTGCAGCGACTCAGGAATTTCGGTATCATAAGAAAATGAAGTTAAAGGAGTTTTGAAATTAATGAGATTAATTAAAGTAAAGTCCGCTTCGTTCTGAGTTGTCTTAAGCTCGGGAAATAAACTGAAAAAACCAGTTTCCCAACTAATTTTTCCTTTTGAAACCAGATCTGCGGCAATAAATGAGGTAACTGCTTTGGTATTGGAGCCGATATGAAATCTATTTTTTAACCCAATCTTTGAATCCGAGTGAATTTTATCAGTTCCATAGACATTCATTTCCAAAATTGAATCAGAAGATAAAACTGCAACACCTAATGCAGGAATCTGATATTGAGTTCTGATACTATCTATTTTATCAGAAAATACCTGTGCTTTTACATTAAAACTTAATAAAAATATCAGTATTATTATAATCTCCTTTTTCATTTTTGCTTATTAATTACGAATCTTAATATGGCACAAATCTACAAACTTCCCACTTCCGAATCTCGACTTTTCAACTCAAATATCTATCTTTACAAATCAAAAAAACAGATTATGAATCATCAACCTGTTGAAGGGTTTTCAAAACTTTCCAAACAAAGAAAAATCGACTGGCTTATTTCAGAATATCTGAGTAATGACAGAAGTTACGAGCAGATTTTGCAACAATATTGGAATAATAACCACGACCTGCAAAAACTTCACGAAGAGTTCTCGGAAAATACGATTTCCAATTTTTATATGCCTTACGGAATTGCCCCCAATTTCCTGATTGATGGAAAACTTCTGGCGCTTCCAATGGCTGTTGAAGAAAGTTCGGTGGTTGCAGCGGCTTCCAAAGCTGCCAAATTCTGGATCGATAAAGGCGGTTTTAAAACGACAATTATTAACAACGAAAAATTAGGTCATACCCACTTTATTTTTAATGTTGAACCTCATAAACTGCTTCATTTTTTCAACTTTAATTTAAAGAAGAAACTAATTGAGGCCACCAACGATATTACTGTGAATATGAGAAATCGCGGTGGTGGAATTTTAGATATAAAATTAGTCGACAAAACTTCCGAAATGCCGAATTATTATCAGCTCAAAGCAAGTTTTGATACGGTAGATTCTATGGGCGCGAATTTCATTAATTCCTGTCTGGAACAGTTCGGGAAAACATTGAAACAGGAAGTTGCGATCAGTGAAGATTTTTCACAGGAAGAGAAGAATTCTCTGCAGATCGTGATGAATATCCTTTCCAATTTTACACCGGATTGTATCGTAAGAGCTGAGGTTTCCTGTAAAATTGAAGATTTAAAAGACGACAGCGGAATTCCCAATGAAGAATTTGCCTGGAAATTCAAGCAGGCGGTAACCATTGCTGAAATTGAGCCTTTCCGTGCTACCACTCACAATAAAGGAATTATGAATGGAGTAGACGCTGTTGTAATTGCTACAGGAAACGATTTTAGAGCAACGGAAGCTTGTGCACACGCTTATGCAGCAAGAAACGGAAAATATTCTTCTTTAACGCATTGTACAATCGACAATGGGATTTTCAGATTCTGGATCGACCTGCCGATTTCTGTTGGGGTTGTAGGTGGCTTAACGAATCTTCATCCGTTGGTTAAATTTTCTTTGGCACTTCTTGGAAAGCCTTCTGCGCAGGAACTGATGAGTATTTTGGCGGTTTCAGGGTTGGCTCAGAATTTTGGAGCACTGCGTTCTTTGATCACCACCGGCATTCAGAAAGGTCATATGAAAATGCACTTATTGAATATTTTGAACCAATTAGGTGCAACAGAAGAAGAAAAGCAGCATTTTGTGTCGTATTTCAAAGATAAAACGGTGAGCCATCACGAAGTGATCAATGAGTTTAACAGAATGAGAGGTCAGTAATGCTACAAATTATTTTTGCCATTGTCTTCTTAATCTTTGGTTTGTTTTTAAAGAAAACCAATCATCCCGGATTCAGAAGTTCTAAAAGATTTGCTATCATGTTTATCATTTTAGGAGTTGTAATACTGATTGGCAAGCTAACTTCATATTTTTTACATCCTGCATAGTGAAAAAGAAAATTATATTTTTTCTGCTGATTTCCGGTTTAAGTTTTTCACAACAGAAAAGTTTAACCATTAAGGATTTGCCTCCAAAATCTGAAGACACTGTTTTTCCGGTGATTTCTTATGCTGTAAATCCCAGAGTGGAAAATAAAATTAATACTTTTCTGCAGGTTGATCAACTGGAATACATTCCCGGATCGCCAGGAAATCCTTTCAAGCTGGTTTCTACGGGAAAGACTTCCTATTCCAATTATGTCTATTTTTATAGTTGGGAAAAGCTGGAGACACCTAAAAATATTCTGAGTCTTGCGCTAGATGGAGAAGCTTCAGGAGCTTATCCGGAAGGTTTTTCAATCTGGAAGAATTTTGATCTGAGAACGGGAAATTTCATTAATGCTAAAGATTTATTTCAATCAGGTTCCGTGAAAACGGTTGAAAATTTAATTCAGAAAAGTATTAAAAAAGAGGTCGGTGATTTTCTTGTTCAGTTAAAATCTGAGAAGAATCCGTCGGAAGAAGTGGCGGATCAGATTGCTATTTACGAAGACTGCTTCACGGATTTTACTTTGGAAGATATTGAATATTGTTTCGGCAAAGATAAATTAACCTTTGTTGCCGGAAGATGTTCGAATCATGCGATGAGAGCGTTGGATGATTTAGGAAGTCATGTTGTAGAGTTTCCCTATAAACAGTTAGAAAAATACTGGAGTCCTTATGCGAAAAATTTGCTGTCAGGTTTGGAAAAAACTGACAGAACAAACTTTAGCAATAAATTATATAAAGGAAAAATTGATGGGAAATACCCTATTACAGTTTTGATCGGCAAAGTGTATCAAGATGGTTCTTTTTCTGCAAAGTACTGGTATGATAAAACTAAAAAGCTGATTGAATGGAATGGCGACATCAAAGGAAATCATATCTCCATAATAGAAAATGATTATTACAGTGAAGAAACCAACCAATGGATTTTTAGAGCTTTAGTAGAAGCGGAGCTGAAAGGAAGCACTATTGTTGGAACCTGGCAGGATTACAAAACAAAAAAATATTTGAAACTAGAATTAGAAGAATTATAAAATGAAAACAGTTACTTTAGTTTTTGGAGCCGTATATGGAATGCTTTCCGTAATTCTTGGTGCATTCGGAGCACATGCCTTGAAGAAAATTTTATCTGTGGAGAGACTGGAAAGTTTTGAAACAGGAGTAAGATATCAAATGTATGCTGCATTTTTCTTATTAATTATCGGCTACATTTTGAAGTTTGAAACTTCATCAGAAAAATGGACCTCAATTTTAATGATTGCCGGAACATTTTTATTTTCAGTAAGTATTTATTTCCTGAGTCTACAGGATTATTTGGGTGTAAATCTTAAATTTTTAGGACCGATTACACCGCTCGGAGGATTATTAATGATTCTAAGCTGGTTGATGCTTATTTTTCATTTTGCGAAAGGCAGAATTTAAAATGGAGGAGCGAGCGAAGCGAGTGTCAAAGCATTTAGTATTAGTGATATCATGTTAAACTTTAACAGTTTTTACCTATTTCATACTATGCTTT
Organism: Chryseobacterium sp. Y16C; assembly: GCF_022488405.1. NCBI lineage: Bacteria > Pseudomonadati > Bacteroidota > Flavobacteriia > Flavobacteriales > Weeksellaceae > Chryseobacterium > Chryseobacterium sp. Y16C. Next base: position 2,233,724 of record NZ_CP092711.1, on the reverse strand, counting down.
TTGCAAGCTTAACCGGTTATTTTCTGGCGCCAAAAATTCCATTTATCGGATCTCAATCTGAGAAATTATCCGAAGAATAAAGTGAATTTAAAGGATATGTTAAAAATCAAGTCAGACGAGCTTTAATTTTTAAGTCAATAAACTTGAACTTCCGTGTCTTTTTAGTAAATTTGTCAACCTTTAAATTTTAAAATAAAATAATAAAAATAATATGAATCTTCACGAGTATCAATCAAAAGAGATTTTATCAAAGTATGGAGTAGCAATCCAACGTGGTTTCGTAGCAAACAACGTAGATGAAGCGGTAGCTGCTGCTGAAAAACTAACGGCTGAAACTGGCGCTCAAGGGTGGGTAGTAAAAGCACAGATCCACGCAGGTGGTCGTGGTAAAGGTGGTGGTGTAAAGTTCTCTCCAAACATGGATAAGCTTAAGGAAAACGCTCAGAACATCATCGGAATGCAGTTGATCACTCCACAAACTTCTGCTGAAGGTAAAAAAGTAAATTCTGTTTTGGTTGCAGAGGATGTATATTATCCGGGAGAGTCAGAAACTAAAGAATTTTATGTTTCTATTCTATTAGACAGAGCTGAAGGTAAAAATACAATCGTATATTCTACTGAAGGTGGTATGGATATTGAGCACGTCGCTGAAGTAACTCCTCATTTAATTCACAAAGAAATCATTGATCCTGCTTTAGGTCTTCAGGGATTCCAGGCTAGAAAAATTGCTTTCAACCTAGGTCTTGAAGGAAATGCTTTCAAGGAATTTGTAAAATTCATCGGTTCTCTTTACAATGCTTACACAGGTATTGATGCGTCTCTTTTCGAAATCAACCCGGTATTGAAAACTTCTGATAACAAAATTATCGCGGTAGATGCTAAAGTAACTTTAGATGATAACTCATTATTCCGTCACAAAGATTTAGCTGAGCTTAGAGATACAAGAGAAGAAGATCCAATGGATGTTGAAGCTGGTGAAGCAGGTCTTAACTTCGTAAAACTAGATGGTAACGTTGCTTGTATGGTAAACGGTGCTGGTCTTGCAATGGCAACTATGGATATCATCAAATTATCTGGTGGTAACCCTGCTAATTTCCTTGACGTAGGAGGTACTGCAGATGCTCAGAGAGTACAGACTGCTTTCGGAATCATCTTAAGAGATCCGAACGTAAAAGCGATCCTAATCAATATCTTCGGAGGTATCGTAAGATGCGACAGAGTTGCTCAGGGAGTTGTAGATGCTTACAAAGCTATGGGTAGCCTTCCTGTTCCATTGATCGTAAGACTACAGGGAACTAACGCTGTTGAAGCTAAAAAATTAATTGACGAATCTGGACTTCCTGTTCATTCTGCAATTACTTTAGAAGAAGCAGCAAACAAAGTAAAAGAAGTTTTAGCGTAATCTAAAATTTTTATATAAAACAAAAAACCGTTTCATTTTTTGGAACGGTTTTTTTGTTAAAATGTAACGTATTCATTTTTAAATTATTATTTTTACAATAATTGGGTTTTAAAATGAATATACTTATAGTTTTTTCTTTTATTTCCTAATTATTCTCTTTATTGTAAGCAACGATTTTCTTTTTATTAAACCATAATAATAAGTAATTAATCTTTTAAGAGAAGATAAACAAATCAGCCCTAATATTAATATATAAATTATCATGAAAACTAAACCATTTATTGTCTCGTGTCTTTTAATAGCGGCGCAGGCATTTAGCCAGCAGAATTATTGGACAAAACTCAAAGATCAAAAAGTAAGTAGAGAAGATTTAAGTCCAAGATGGACGACACCTACTGCTTTTTCTTTGTATCAGCTGGATTTAGACAAAATAAAAGCTGATCTTAAAAGTGCTCCACAACGTTTTTCCAAAGACGAAAGTTTAGTTATTAAATTTCCCGATTCAGACGGAAAAATAAGAGATTATATTGTTCAGGAAGCTCCTGTAATGGAGCCTGAGTTACAGGCTAAATTTACGGAGATTCGCTCGTATGTTGGATGGCAAAAAGGTCACCCGGAAAACTCAATCCGTTTCAGTCTTACACCGCAGACAGGGATCAGTGTAATGTATTTTGACAATTGGGAAATAAGTTACCTGGATAGTTACACAAAAGATCATTCTTCCTTCATCCTGTATAAAAGAAAAGATTTACCTAAAAATGACAGACTTTTTGAATGTCATGTTGAAAATGAACTTGATAATTTAAAAAATAATGGATCTGCCAGTAAAGCACCCTTGGTTTCTGATGGACAATTCAGAACATATAGATTGGCTTTAGCGGCAACAGGAGAATATACGACCTTTCATGGAGGAACAGTGGCAGGCGCGCTTGCTGCAATGGCTACAACAATGACGAGAGTAAATGGCGTTTACGAAAAAACGATATCCTCTACCATGGTAATGATAGCCAATAATAGTTTATTGATTTATACTAATGCTGCTACTGATCCTTATACCAATAACGATGGATCTACAATGTTAGGTCAAAATCAGACTAATATTGACACAGTCATTGGAACTGCTAATTACGATATTGGCCATGTTTTCAGTACTGGTGGAGGTGGTGTTGCTTATTTAGGGTCGGTATGTACATCAAATAAAGCAAGAGGGGTTACCGGGTCAGGTGCTCCGGTTGGCGATCCTTTTGATATCGATTATGTTGCGCATGAGATGGGGCATCAGTTTGGTGGGAACCATACGTTCAGAGCCAATACAGGTTCATGTAGCGGGAATGCCAACAACGCTACAGCGTATGAACCAGGTAGTGGAAGCACTATTATGGCTTATGCAGGAATTTGTGGATCAACAAACAATGTTCAAAATAATAGCGATGCTTATTTTCATGCTGCAAACGTGCAGGAAATGTATGCTGTGCTACAGAGATCGACAGATTGTTCAGTGAAAGTTTCTAATAATAACCTGGTTCCAACTGCAAATGCAGGAGCGGATTATATTATTCCCAATGGAACCGCTTTTGTTTTAACAGGAACAGGAACCGACCCTAATGGAGATCCGATCACTTATTTATGGGAGCAATACGATAATGCTTCAAATACTCAGCCTCCGGTTTCTACCGCAACAGGAGGTCCTGTGTATCGTTCTTTGTTACCAACAACTTCTCCTTCAAGATATTTTCCGGTGTTAAGCTCTGTAATTGCCAATAACCTGATCCCAAAATGGGAAGTTACACCAAGTGTAGCAAGAACATTGAATTTCTCTTTGCTTGTTAATGATAATAAAGCAACGGGAAATCAGGCAGCAAGAGATGAAATGGTGGTTACTGTTACCAGTGATGGACCTTTCACTGTTTCTTCACATACTAGTAATGTAGCGTATACAGGAGGAACAGCAACCAATGTTACTTGGAATGTTGCAGGAACCAATACGGGAACGATCAATACTCAAAATGTAACAATTTTACTTTCTAAAGATGGTGGTTTGACTTTTAATACAGTGTTGGCTGCAAGTGTTCCGAATAACGGATCTGCATCTGTGATACTGCCTAATGAAAATGTTGCCTCAGCAAGAATTATGGTAAAAGCACTTAATAATATCTATTTTGCGGTGAATTCTTCAAACTTCTCAATTACTCAATCGTTGGGAACTTCAGAATCTGAAGTAAAGAGTGGCTTCTCAATCTATCCTAATCCTTCTCACGATGTAGTAAATATTAAATTAAAAAATCAATCACAAAAAGCGGATTATTCATTATTTGATGCTTCGGGAAGATTGGTGAAAAATGGAAGCTTTAAAGGTGAAACAAAATTGAAAGTTAATGATCTTTCAAGTGGAAATTATTTGATTTCAATGGCTTTAGAAAACGGAGAAAAAATAACTGAAAAGCTAATTATCGGAAAGTAAATTTAGGTCCTCAATAAAAAAAGCAGTCGGTTTGACTGCTTTTTTTTATTTATCATGATTTTCATTGATACCGGCTTCTCCATTTGTTATGCTTATGCTTGTTGGAGTTACCAGCTGAATTCCATCTGTATCCAGGCGCTGTTTTATTTTTAAATAAGCTTCGCTTTTGAGCTGAACCATATTAGCCCCTATCTTCATCCAGAATTTTGCCTGCAGATTAAAAATCCCCTGTTTTAAGTCTGTGAAAATGACTTCCACGCTATCCAGGCGATCTACATTTTCAAGATTTTTGACAACCTCTAAAATTCCTTTTTGAGCTTTGCTGATATCTTCATCAGCAGGAATTTCGAAATTTAAAATAATTCTTCGCTGCGGAGAAGCTGTAATATTGTAAAATGGGGCATTAAAGACAACCTGGTTCGGAATGTATGCCTTTTTTCCGTCATCAGTAAGGATTTTAGTGGTTAAAAAACCAATTTCCTGCACCGTTCCTGAATGGCTTCCTATAGTAATATAATCACCTACTTTATACGCTTTATCAATTCCAATCAGCATCCCTGAAAATATACTGGAAACTAAGTCCTTCAATGCAACCCCGGCAATTACCCCGGCTACTCCTAAACTTCCGATAAACTTCCAAAGAAAACCGCTGAAACCCATGATTTCTAATGCGATAAATGTTCCCATCACCATAATTAAAAACCTGAAAACGCTGATTAAAGTGACAAGGGAACTTTCTTTTTGGCTTTTTGGGAAAAATTTATGGAAAAGTCTTACCGCTATTTGGCTGAGATATTTACTGGTAAAAAGGAAAAAGGAAAATACAATAACTCCTACGATCAGTTTTGGGGTGAGTTCAGCAAAAGTTAAATACCAGTTTTCCAAAACCCTGTATACAACATCTATATATCTTAAGCCTGTTTTCTCCATAGAAATTCAAAATTAAATTTTTTTTAGAAATTTTCAACAAAAATTTTGCCAGTCTCAAAAAGTCTACTAAATTTGTAGACTAATAAAACGAATTAATATGTCGATTAAACTAGGAGATATAGCACCAGACTTCAATGCAGAGTCTACCATCGGGAATTTGAATTTTTATGATTTTCTTGGAAATTCTTGGGGAATCCTCTTCTCTCACCCTGCAGATTATACACCGGTATGTACAACGGAACTTGGTTTTACAGCAAAACTGAAATCTGAGTTTGAACAGAGGAACACAAAAGCGATTGCTTTAAGTGTGGATGGAGTAGAAGACCATCACAACTGGATAAAAGACATTAATGAAACTCAGAATACAGAAGTGGAATTCCCCATTATAGCGGATAAAGACCGGAAAATTTCAGAACTGTATGACTTTATACATCCGAATGCCTCGGCAACAGCCACGGTTCGTTCTTTATTGATTATTGATCCTGATAAAAAAGTAAGATTGATTATTACGTATCCTGCGTCTACAGGAAGAAACTTTAATGAGATTATCAGGGTTTTAGATTCTCTACAATTGGTAGATTCTCATAAGATTGCCACTCCAGTTAATTGGAAAAACGGGGAAGATGTCATTATTCCACCCGCGGTTTCTACGGAGGAAGCAAAAAAAATATTCCCAAAAGGGGTAAGGGAAATCAAGCCATATCTGAGATATACACCCCAACCTAATACATGATTTATTTGATTTTTTATAGTTTAGTTTTAATTTGTACGAAAAGCGGCCCGGAAATTTCCGGGCCGCTTTACTATATTTTAATGATGAAGCATTAGTTGGCTTCTCTGATTACCTGTTTTGCTTTTGAGGTCGGTATATAAATACTGAATCCTACATTAAAAGTAATATTGGAATTCAATCCTTCATTTCCGAATCCTGCCTGTCCCTGATATTTTACTAAACCTTCTAACCCGATGTTAGGGGTAATAAAGTAAGAATATCCTGGCCCAACTCCAAAGTCAAGACCTGTAGTAGAATTTCCGTTTTCTACGGAAGATCCTCCAATTCCCACATTTCCTTCAAAGAACCATCTTCCGTGGTTTAATAAATTATCAACACCTTTTTCTCCAGGTGATAAATAATAACGTCCTAAACCTCCAACTGCATAATCAAATCTTGTTGGGCTTCCGTTCGTTACCTTGCTTATCCCAAGATTTACATAACCTCCGACTGCTACATTATCTTCAATAAAATAAGCTCCTTTCGGCTGAATAGAGATGTTGTAACCACCTCCTGTATTAAGTCCGAAGTTGCTGGAAAGAAGGCTGCTTCCTACCAGCCAGTTCCCTTTTTGTATTTGAGCATTCGCTGTTGCAGTGAGTCCACCGATCGCAAAAATTCCTGCTAAAATTAGTTTTTTCATACTTTATCGTTTTAATAATTAATGTTTATTATCTTAATGATTTGTTAAAAACAATAAATATGCCATGTAACTCATTTTAAGGTGATTTTTTATTATTTACTCAAACTCATGTGAAAATTACAAATAATTTTTTGAACGTTTTTTTGTTGATTTTATAATTTATATAAAAACAAGAATGATGGAAACGATAAGCCCCACAATAGTAAACACCATTCCGCGTTTAAACGCTTTTGTTTTAGGGTTAAACATCCAGAAGCTCGAGATCACAAAGAAAAATAAAGCAATTCCGAAGAAAGCATTTAATGGAGAAAGGGTGTCTTTCGATTGAGATTTATGAAGTTTTGTCATTTTATCCAGTACAAAAGGAAGCTCTTTTTTAGTATACTTTGCTTGTCCAGTAGCTGCATCGTAAGTTCCCTGTTTGAATTTTAAAACGCTGCCTTCTGTTTTCTCTACTTCAAGGTTTCTAAGTTTTAATTCTTTCCCAAGCTCTTTTTCAGAAAGGTTTTTGGCAATGACTTTATCAATTTTCTTCTCTTTTTTTAGAAAATCAGTGTCTCTGTAAATTAATAAAACTCCACTTATTGCATAAACTGCCATAATGCCAGCAAGAAAGAACCCCAGATAACGGTGGGTAACCCGCATGAAACTTCTTGTGTCTTTAATCTTATCCATATCTTAATTATTTTTGTTTATAAAGTTCAAAGTGGAAACTGCAAAAATGCAACTTCCACTTTTATCTGAAAAATTATTTAATCTTACAGTTTATATGTCAATGTGAAATAGAAATTTCTTGGTGTAATAGGGTTTACAGAATAGTTTTCGTGAACGTTATAGTTGACAACATCAAATAAGTTTCCAACTTTTCCTTGAATTGAGAATTTCTTCCACTCGTAGCCAGCACTGAAATCTACCGTTGTGAAGCCATTAATGTCAATCATTCTTGTGACTTGCTTTTGACCTTTTACATCATTCCAACCGGCTTTTCTGTCTCCAGTATAGAAGATACTTGCTCCAATTTTTAGTCCTTTAGCAAAATTTGTGAAAGTATAAAATGCTGATGCATTAGTAGTAAATGCAGGAGTTCTTACTAATCGTTGATCTTCTACAAACCCATTATCTGGAGTTTTTGTATAAACAGCATTATTATAAGAAACTCCTCCTATTAAAGATAGGTTACTCATTGGGTTTCCAGTGATATCTAATTCAACTCCTCTGCTTCGGATATTTCCTGCGTAAATTCTGTAAAGAGCTACATTTCCGTTTGGTAAATAGGGAGCAGTATAAGTATCTCTGTTATTGATTTGATAAGCTGTTAAGTTCACGGCTACGGCATTGTTCCATAGATTTTTCTTAACTCCTACCTCATATTGGTCAACAGTAGAAGCTTTCAATGCACTTCCAGCTTCATCAAATCCTGTATTGGGAGAGAATGAATTGGTATAGGTTGCAAAAACAGAAAGGTTATCATTAGGATTATAAACTAGACCAACTTTTGGTGAAATAGCTTGTTCTGAAGTTGCTGAATTATCTGTAAATTTTTTAACTCCTGTTGAAAAGTTTGTACTGATAGTTGGCATATTTTCAATATAAGACCAACGTAAACCTGCAATTACTTTAAATTGTTTTGTAAGACTGATAAAGTCCTGAGCGTATACACCGATTCTTCTTGTTCTTGTTCTTGTATTAGTCGCTAAAGTAGATTCAGGCATCGTTAAACTTCCGTTGTCCCAAGAACTTGGATCATCTAAATATAATACATTTGTTGGTGCATTTTTTAAAGTATAAGTATAAGCATCTGATTGGCCATAGTCAGCATCCGTTCCAATTAAAACTTTATGATTTATCTTTCCGGTATTGAATTCACCATTTAGGTTTACTTGTGCAGAACCAAAATTTTGCTCATTGTAAGTTTTATTGAGCGGAGTAATCCAAGATAAACGGTTTGGATCTGCTAAAGGATTATTTTTATTATATAGCCATTGTACTCTTTCCGTAGAGAAATAATCTTTAGTGTAATTTTGATATGATGCAACTGCATTCAAAGACCATTGGTTATTAATTTTATGATTTAAGATTACATCGGTTGTAGCTTGTTCATTAGTTTGATATTGCCAATTTGTTCCTAGAAATTGTTTTCTTCCAACTTCTGTTGCAAGTCTTGAAATGCCTGTATTATAATCTGTGACACTCCCAATCCCAAAATCTGGTGTGAAAGTATGATGTAAATAATCTCCTTCTACAATAAGCTGTGTATTCTCACTAAGATTAAATACAAAAGATGGATTGAAGTAGTTTTTTTTAGATTCAACTACGTCTCTAAAACTTTCGGCATATTCGTAAGCACCATTTACTCGGAATGCAATATTCTTTGAAAGTGGGCCATAAATATCTACAGTCGGTTTATAAGAATTCCAGCTTCCGGCATTAAATCCAACCGAACCTCCGAAATTAAATCTAGGTTTTTTAGTAATCATGTTTACGATCCCACCAGGACCAACGTTTCCATAAAGCATAGCATTAGCTCCCTTAAGTACTTCAACTCTTTCCAAACCGCTTACTTCAGGAAAGACTCCGCTATTTACTTTTACTCCGTTCTTAAAAGTATTATCATTTCCAAAAGTAAAGCCTCGTCCTCCGAAACTATCTTGAGAGCCACCTCTTGCAGATGTTAAATAAATACCATTAACATTTTTTATAACATCGCTAAGTTGTTTTGCCTGTTGCTGTTCAATGATTTCGTGGGTAACGATAGCAATTGGTTGAGGCGTTTCCATCACGGTCAGATTAGACTTTATTGATGATGATTTTGCCTTATTGGGATTTCCAGTTTTATGAAGATTCACGTCTTCAATAGTCTGAATTTTGATTGTGTCAGCTTCGGTGTTTTTCATTTGTGCACCTAAAGATATCGCTGTAAACAATAGTCCTAAAGTTACCAGTTGCTTTTTCATTCTTATTTTTATTTAGAGTAGTTTTAAATAAGGTGCAAAGCTAAATATTTTTTTGTCTTTATTTAGATTTATTAAAAATAATATTGCTGATTTTTATCATAATAAATGTTAAAATTTTGCAACAACCAATATCTCTAAAATGTTTTTATAAATATCTTTGTTAAAAAATAATGGTATGCAATTGGTAAAAGTAGGGCTTTGCGCCTTTGGAATGAGTGGGAAAGTTTTTCATGCTCCGTTTTTAAAAGAACATCCCGGCTTTTTTATGTCGGGAGTAGTAGAGAGAAGTAAAGAAGATTCCAAAGAGAAATATCCTGATGCTGTTATTTATCGATCTGTTGAAGAAATGTTAGCTAATGCAGATATCGAATTGGTTGTAGTTAATACACCGGTTCAAACTCATTTCGAATATGCAAAAATGGCCTTGAACGCAGGTAAAAATGTAATTGTAGAAAAACCTTTTACCGTAACGTTGGCTGAAGCCGAAGAATTGGTGAAACTGGCAGATGAAAAAGGATTGTTCATTAGTGTGTATCAGAACAGAAGGTTTGACAGAGACTATTTACAGGTACAGAAGATCATTCAGGAAAATAGATTGGGAAATCTGAAAGAAGTAGAAATACGTTTTGACAGATTCAGAACGGAAGCAAGCGGAAAGCAACATAAGGAAAACCCTGAACAAATGGGTTCTGGTTCTTTACATGATTTAGGATCGCATCTTATTGACCAGGCAACACAGTTTTTTGGCTATCCTGAGAAACTATTTGCGGATATCTTTTCTATGAAAGGAAATGAATTTGCCAATGATTACTTTGAAATCCTTCTATATTATCCCAATAACCTTAGACTAAGATTAAAGTCTTCGGTTTTTAGCAAAGAAGCCCATTATGCTTATATTCTTCATGGAGATAAAGGAAGTTTTTTGCAGGAAAGAAGTGACGATCAGGAAAATGAACTGGTGGCAGGATCCATTCCTGTATATGGTAAAGAGTGGACAAAGCCATTAAAAGAAACTGATGGGATTTTAAATTATATCAACGAGAGTTCAGAAACTGAAAGAATCCTGACTTCCAGTGAAGCCGGTAATTATATGAATTATTATCAGCAGGTTTATGAGTATATTGTTTTTGGATATGCTTTACCGTCACCAGGATATGAGATTATCCAGAATATGAAAATTATTGAGGCGGCAGAGAAAAGCTCTAAAGAAGGTAAAGTTATTCATCTGGATTAAAAGTTAAAGGTTCATGAAATTTCATGAACCTTTTTTATTTTTATGCTTCTCCCAGAATTTCCTGGAGTTCCAGCCATCTCATTTCGTGGTTTTCCAGCTTTTCGGAAATCGTTTCCAATTCTGCAGAAAGTTTGGAAATTTTTTCATAATCAGCTTCGTTATTAAGTTGATCTAAAATTTTTGCCCTCTGTTCTTCCAGTTCGGGCATTTCTTTTTCAATGAGTTCAAGTTCTCTTTGCTCTTTAAAAGAAAGTTTTTTCTTTTTCGTAGAAGTCTGAACTGGAGCAGTTACGTTTTCTTTTGCAGGTTCCTGTTTCTGAACCGTATTTTTTTCTAAAGATTCTTCGCGGCTTTTTGCTTCGCGGTATTCAGAAAAATTACCTACAAAATCTTTTATTTTTCCGTTTCCTTCAAAAGCAAGAACGTGATCTACAATCCTGTCCATAAAATATCTGTCGTGGGATACGATAATCAATGATCCCTGAAACATTTGCAGGAAATTTTCAAGAACCGTCAATGTAGGAAGGTCAAGATCATTGGTAGGCTCATCGAAAATCAAGAAATTAGGATTCTGATACAGAATGTACATCAGATGCAGCCTTCTTTTCTCTCCGCCGGAAAGTTTTGAAATGGGAGAGTACTGGGTTTGATCATCAAATAAGAATAATCTTAAAAACTGAGAGGCAGAAAGGCTTTTTCCATTTGCCAAAGGGTAAAATTCGGCAATTTCTTTAATGAAATCTATAACTCTCTCATCTTCTTTATAGGTTAAGCCTTTTTGTGAAAAGTATCCGAAAGAGATTGTTTCTCCGGTTTCTATTTCTCCTTTATCTGCTTTTTCAAATCCCTGAATAATGTTGAGAAGGGTAGATTTTCCCGCACCGTTTTTTCCAACAATTCCTATTTTTTCTCCTCTTTGGAACTGATAGCTGAAATCTTTAAACAATACTTTATCTCCGAAGCTTTTATCGATGTTTTTTAATTCAAGAATTTTATTTCCCAAACGTTTCATCTCAAAGTCCAGTTCAAGGCCTTGTTTTCTTGTGTCTGTCTTGGCAACTTTTTCAGTTTCGTAAAAAGCATCAATTCTCGATTTGGATTTTGTAGTTCTTGCTTTGGGTTGTCTTCGCATCCATTCAAGCTCTTTTCTGTAAAGATTGTTGGCTTTGTCGATGGTTGCATTCATGTTGTCCTCACGAATCATCTTATTCTCAAGATACGTTGCATAGGAACCGTTGTGAAAGTAAAGATTTTTGTCTTCCATTTCCCAGATAATATCACAAACACTATCCAGGAAATATCTGTCGTGAGTAACCAGCAGTAAAGTTATTTTTGCTTTATTTAAATAATTTTCAAGCCATTCTACCATTTCCACATCCAGGTGATTGGTAGGCTCATCCATGATCAATAAAGTATGGCGGTGTTCGGCTCTGGTTTCAGTTAACAGCTTCGCCAGTGCCACACGTTTGATCTGACCACCTGAAAGTGTTCCCATCTTTGCTTCAAGATTGGTAATTTTAAGCTGGGAAAGAATCTGTTTCATTTCATTTTCAAGATCCCATGCTTTATGAACTTCCATTTCGGCCAGAGCTTTTTCGATGAAATCACTGTCGGTGGAATGAAGCGATTTATGATAATTTTTAAGAGCTGCAATCGGAGCCGAATCTAACGTCATCATAAATTCATCTACGGTAAGATTCGGATCAAAATCTATTTCCTGATCAAATAAAACAACCTGAATATCTTTATTAATGATTACATTTCCACTGTCTGCAATTTCCTTTCCCATAAGAATTTTCAGAAGGGTAGATTTTCCGCTTCCGTTCTTGGCAACAATGGCAATCTTATCACCCTCATTGATATTAAAAGAGATATTTTCAAATAAAACTTTTATTCCGTAAGATTTGGTAAGGTTTTCAGCAGCAACGTAATTCATTTCTATAAAAATTTTGTAGCGCGAAAATACGAAAATATAAGGCTTTACAAGAGAGAAAATATATTTTGCTGTAGAAAGGTTTTTAAATGTTTTTAATAATTAATTTCACCTGTAGCTAAGGTTTTACAATAAATTTAACAATTCTATTGTCAAATTTAATACCGTGTTATGAGCTTTTGAAAGAATAAATAAAGAATTTTGTTTCAAATTTTTACCATGAAAAAACTTAGCATTCTATTTCTTTCACTTGTTGTTATCTCTTTCCATGCCCAGATTGTTTCGGTAACTGTATTTTCTAAAGAGGAGAACAAGCCGATTCCTTATGTAAAAGTAGGCGTAGAGAAAGAGAAAACCGGAGTGATTTCAGATGAAAACGGCCGTTTTTCCATTGATCTTTCCAAGATAAATGCTACCAGATCTATTTTGATTGAAGTTCCCGGATATGAAAAATATTCTCAATCTGTTCAAGATTTTAAAAATCTTGACGGACAAAAGATATTTTTAAAAGAGAAAGTTAAAAATATTGATGAAGTAAGTATCAAGCCTAAAAAACTGGTGGATAAAAACTGGGGAGTGAATACGAAGACAAAAAGCGTGATGTACAATGTGAATCCGGATATAAATAATGAGAACTTTTTGGGTGAGACAGCTTTAGAATTTAATACCAGTAAAAAATCAAAAATTAAAAACATCAATCTGAATATCTCAAGCTATACTTCGGATCAGCCTGTTCTGATGCGTTACAGCATTTATTCAGAGAAAAACGGTTTTCCGGATAAAAATATTTTAGACGAAGAAATTACGGTTGAACTCACGAAAGATATGATAAAAGACGGTACCTTTACTTTAGATGTCAATGACCGGAATATCTGGGTTCAGGGAAAATTTTTCGTCGGGATACAGTTTTTGAAAAGATTTCAGGGAAGAATTACGATTAGCGCTGCCTTGTTCAGAACAGGTTATATCAGAGAATTTTATGGCGACTGGCAGAAAATGACTATTGCGGCACCGGCAATTAATATTGATGTAAAAGTGGATAAAAACGGTAAGAATAGTAAAGACGACGTGAAGAATAATAATGATAAAACTTCAATCTTAGCTCCGGATCTTAGTCAATATAATATGGAGTCTGAAAATTCTGTTTACGGTAAAAATGATGCTGTAGGTAATACCCTGAAATTGAATGATGCAGAACTGTATTATGAAATCTATGGAGAAGGTGAGCCTCTTGTTCTACTTCATGGAAACGGGGGAAGTATCAAAGAATTTTACAAACAGATTCCCGAACTTTCAAAAGAATTTAAAGTCATTGCTGTTGATACAAGAGCTCAGGGAAAAAGCAAGGACTTTACCAAAGGGAATTTGAATTACAAAATTTTTGCGGATGACCTTAAAAATTTAATGGATCATTTGAACATTTCAAAAACCAATATTTTAGGATGGAGCGATGGAGGAAATACAGGGCTTGAATTTGCTTTAAAATATCCTCAACATCTCAACAAACTCATCATTATCGGAGCCAATGCATTTCCGGAAGGGGTAGATGAAGATCTGTTAAAAAACTTTAAAAGTAAAGTTCATATGATGCAGCTTGCCAATCAGCCGGAAAATGAAACTGAAAAAAGATTGTTGACCTTAATGCTGAATGAACCTCATATCAATAAAAAATCATTACAGCAAATTCAAAATCCGACGTTGGTTCTTGCCGGAGAAAACGATGTGATAAAAACAGAGCATACGGAAATGATTGCCAAAGAAATTCCCAAAGCCAAGCTCAAAATTTACCCTAAAGCAACACATTATCTTCCTTTTGAAATTGCAGAAGATGTGAACAAAGACGTTATTAGCTTTTTGAAAAATTAATCCAGGGTTAGTCTTTTTAAAGACCAGGAATTTCCATTGTAGATATCTAGATCCACCTTAGTGTTGATGCCATGTACAATTCCGTTTTCCGTAAACTGCCAGAAATCCCAACTGTCATCGGGAGACGGGGCGGGAACATCATTATAATTGGCAAGCCAGAGCGGGTAATCATCGAATTCACCTTTTAAAAAATCCTTGTAATAATGATAATAAGTATAAATGATTGGTTTCTCTCCGTATCTTTCCTCTACAATCTTGCACCAGACTTTTAAATCCTCTACCAGTTTTTGGTTGGATTTTCGTCTGGGAATTTTTTCAATATCTAAAATTGGAGGTAAGTCACCTTCTTCTAAATGCACATTTGCCAGAAAGTTATTTGCCTGAATGACCGGATCTTCATCCGCTCTGTAAAAATGATAAGCTCCCCGTATGAGTTCATGTTTCTTAGCCTGTTGCCAGAATTCATCAAAATGCTTATCTGCATGACGGTTTCCCATAGTTGCACGCATCACCACGAACTCCAAAGGAATGGTTTTATTCCCGATACTTAAGCTGTCCCAACTGATATCTTCTTTATTCTGATAATGAGAAACATCAAAACCATACGTTTTATCAAGGTTATCCGAAAGGATTTTTTGGATTCTTAAAGCTTCTGCTTCCGTATTATGAAGCTTTTTATGCCTAAATTTGTTAAAATATAAGGCATAGTAATAGCTTATGGAATGTTTTAGATACAATCCGGTTCCTATAAGAGCAATAAGAAGCAATACCAATACAATTTTGCGACGAAAAAAATAGTTTCTTCGCCGGTTTTTATGGATCTTTTTGGCAGTCTTTTTGGTGTACTTTTTAGGGCTCATAAAGTTTTGCAAAACTAGCTTTTTAAGCGAAAAAATACTAAATAAAATAAGTAAATTTGTGTAATATGGAAACACGCGAAAAGATCATCATTATAGGAGGCGGTTTTGCGGGATTGCAACTTGCAAAAACTCTGAACAATAAAAATAAAAAAGTTATTGTTCTGGACAGGGTAAATCATCATATGTTTCAGCCGCTTTTTTACCAGGTGGCATGTGGCAGGATAGAGCCTTCCAATATTTCTTTTCCGTTCAGAAAAATCTTTCAGCAATCCAGAAACACACAATTTCGTTTGACAGAGGTCAAGGAGATTGATGCTGCTCATAATAAAGTAATAACAGACGGAGCAGAATTTACTTATGATAAACTAGTTATTGCAACGGGCTGTAAGACCAATTTTTTTGGGAACAAAGATCTGGAATCCAAAGCTTTCGGGATGAAAAATACCCAGGAAGCCATCAGTATCAGAAACCATGTTCTGATGACGTTTGAAAAGCTGATCCTGGAAAAAAGCAGAAGTGATGACGGAAACTGGAATATCGTAATCGTAGGAAGTGGACCAACGGGAGTGGAACTTGCAGGTGCTTTTGCAGAAATGAAAAAAGATATTCTCCCGAGAGATTATCCTTATATGAATTTTGATCATCTTAAAATTATCCTGGTGAGTTCTACGGAAAAGCCGCTTGCAGTAATGAGCAATGAATCTCAGGAAAAATCTGAAAAATATCTGAAAGATTTGGGAGTAACTTTCCTGAGCGAAGAATATGTGACAGATTATGATGGTGATAAAGTGTACATGAAAAGCGGAAAAGAAATTCCTTCAAATAATGTGATCTGGGCAGCCGGAGTTACCGGGAATGTAATTGATGGTTTTCCTGCCGAAAATTTAATGAAAAACCGATATATTGTTGATCGATACAATAAAATAAAAGGGTACGACAATATATATGCGATAGGAGATATTGCCTATATGGAGACTCCGAAATATCCTCAAGGTCATCCGCAGGTAGCCAATGTAGCCATAAATCAGGCAAAAAATCTCGGGAAAAACTTTTTGAAGAAAAATATAAGCGAATGGAATGAGTATGAGTATGATGACAAAGGCTCATTAGCAACAATAGGTAAGCACAGAGCGGTTGTTGATCTTCCATTTATAAAATTTCAGGGATTCTTGGCCTGGTATTTTTGGATGTTCCTCCACTTAATGCTAATTTTGAGCGTTCGAAATAAACTTGCTGTGTTTTTTAACTGGATGTGGAGTTATTTCAACAAAGATTCAGCATTAAGATTAATTATTTTACCTAATAAGAAAAACGGAACATTACAATGAGAATTGATATCATAAGCGTACTTCCAGAATTGATGGAAAGTCCATTTCAAACCTCTATATTAAGAAGAGCAATGGATAAAGGATTGGTAGAAGTGCACTTTCATCATCTTAGGGATTGGGCGATCAATAAACACAGGCAGATCGATGATGAGCCTTATGGAGGAGGAGCAGGAATGGTAATGATGGTAGAGCCATTGGATAAATGTATTTCTGAGCTGAAATCGCAAAGAGAATATGATGAGGTGATTTATTTGACGCCCGATGGTATTACTTTGAATCAGAAAATTGCCAATACACTTTCTATAAAAAACAATCTGATTTTCCTTTGTGGTCACTATAAAGGAATTGATCAGAGAGTAAGGGATCTTCATATCACTAAAGAAATTTCTATTGGGGATTATGTTTTAACCGGGGGAGAACTTGCCGCATGCGTGCTTGCAGATTCTGTTATCCGTCTTTTACCGGGAGTTCTTAATGACGAACAAAGTGCTTTAACGGATAGTTTTCAGGATGACCTTCTTTCACCGCCTATTTATACAAGGCCGGAAATATATAAAGGATTAGAAGTCCCTAAAGTATTACTGAGTGGTAATTTTGGTAAAATAGAAGAGTGGCGGCATGACGAAGCCGTAAGAATAACGAAAGAAAAACGACCGGATTTATTATAAATCCGGTTTTTTATTGAAACAAATTCTAAAAAAAATTAATAAAAAGTGATTAAAGTTTCAATCCAGCCTAAAAAACGTAAAATAATCCCGTTTTAAGGCTCTGATTTAGATTAAAAAACCACAAAACCTGTGATTGTTAGGTAGAATTTTTGATTTTTTTACGAAATTTCTGGACCGTCAAAATTGATGAAAAATTATATCGGATCGAAGAAAAATTAATTTAAAATTTTGGCTATTTTAAGTAAAATTTAAACTGCTACAGATGATTAAATTGTTAATTTTCACATTATGAAGATTTGTTTTTTTTGTTTTTCATAAAATAATTGTGAAATAGGTAATAATATTTGTAAAAAAGTGATAAATTTACATTCGGAATTTAAGGTGGAGAACCGTGTTTTGAAAATGAATGTTGATGGAATTATTAGCTTTTTATAATGTAGAAAATTTATTTTTACCTGATCCGACCCCCACACATAAACTTGATCCAACGAATTCAGGATTGAGAAACTGGGACGAGCGGAAATATAAAAATAAGCTACACAAAATTTCTCATGTTTTTCAGCTTATAAAAGACAAGAAAGGTTCCTTGCCATTCCTCATTGGTTTGTCTGAAATTTCAGGAAGAAAAGTTTTAGAAGAACTTGTACAGATGCAGCCTTTTAATTCAAATTATGGAATTGTTCATTACAATTCTATGGATGAAAGAAAAGTAGATGTAGCATTGCTGTATGACAAATCAAAAGTGGAAATTTTAGATTCCGAAGCCATTACTTTTTTTTTTGAAAGAGGAAATCCGAGTAGGGAAGATTATGACACTACAAGAGATGTTCTTTTTTCGAAAATAAAATATAGTGATGAAATTATCAACGTTTTTGTTGCTCATTTACCCTCCAAAAGAGAAAAAGACGTCAATAAGCCTAAAAGAGATTTTATTCTCAAAGAGATTAAAAGCAAAATTGTAGAAATTATTAGCAACCGTAATGAATCTGTGATTTTGTTTGGTGATTTCAATGAGAATCCGGATGAAAAGAATCTAGTTGAGATGTTATCTGATTCCTCCTCAGGTAAAATCTTAGAAAATCCTTTTCGGCAGTTATTTACCGAGAAAAAGTACTCCACTTATCATTACAAATCTGGTCTTTTGTTCGATCAGATAATATTGTCCATGTCTTTTTTTAATAAAAGTATGGAGCTCGGCTTTGAAGAGGCATATGTTTTTAATGTCGAAGAAATCAGTAGCCGGGATAAAATGTTTAGCGGGAGACCTTTTAGAACCTATGCAGGAACCCGTTATTTAGGTGGTTATAGTGATCATTATCCTGTAATCATAGAATTAAGAAAACATAATAAATAAAAATAAAAGTAAACAAGTAAAAGTTTAACAAAAATGAAAGACGCTGAAAACACAACGTATCATCTAGACTCCATAGATAAGCAGATTATCCATATGCTGATGGATAATGCCAAAACCTCTTTAGCACATATTTCAAAAAATGTAGGGATTTCTACAACAGCCGTGCATCAAAGGATAAAAAAATTGGAGCAGGCAGAAGTTATTGAAAACTCAATATCTTTTTTAAATCCTAAAAAGATAGGGTATAAAGTAATTTCATATATCGGCGTTTTCTTAGACCAGCCAAGTCATTATCCGGATATGGTAAAAGCTTTGAGGGACATTAATGAAGTGGTGGAAGCACATTATACAACCGGGAACTATACTATTTTCCTAAAAGTTCTGTGTAAAGATAATGATCACCTGATGCAAATTCTTAGCAAAATTCAGAAGCTAAAAGGAGTGACCAGAACTGAAACTTTCATATCTTTGGAACAAGGTATTTACAGACAACTGAAAGTATAACAGATTATGAACATTGCACAATATTTGGATTCCACGTATTTGAAAACTCCGGAACAGTCCGGACTTTCAGATGAAGAAACTTTACAGAAAGATATAGAATTGACACAGGAAGCAATTGATAACGGTATTTTTGCCGTAATGATTCGCCCTGATTATGTATCTGAAATCAAAAAGTATATTCAGGAAAAACAATCTAATGTTGTGGTGGGAACTGTTATTGGGTTTCACGAAGGAACTTATTCCGTTGATGAGAAACTGGCTGAAGCTACAAAAGCAATTGCAGACGGAGCAGATGAACTGGATTTTGTTATTAATTATAACGCTTATCTGGAAGGAGATTTAGGTTTAGTAAAAGAAGAATTTGTACAATGTACAGCATTATGTCTGCAACATTATAAAATTGCAAAATGGATTATCGAAATTGCAGCTTTAACGGATGCGCAGATTGCAGATCTTACTAAACATATTTCTACATGGGCTGAAGAGAATTTTTCTGAGAATGATTTGTCGAAAATTTTCGTAAAATCTTCAACAGGTTTTTATAAAACTGAAAATGGAAAAGCTAACGGAGCAACATTTGAAGGAATAAAAATTATGCTGGATAATGCAGGTAAGCTTCCTGTGAAAGCCGCAGGAGGAGTAAGAACTCCGGAAGATGCTGAAAAAATGATTAATCTAGGTGTAAAAAGGATAGGTACTTCTTCGGCTTTAGCATTAATTAAAAACCAGTCTGCTTCTGAAGGATATTAATAAAAAGGTATTTCTTTAAATAATACAAAAATAAAAACCCATCAATTTGATGGGTTTTTATTTTATGCTTGCTGAGCAAAATATTCGTTATAAAATTCTTGAGTTTCTTTAATTAACGCATCCATTTCCTCTAAAGTGAAAACTTCCAGGAATTTCTTTCTGAAATCCTTGAAATGCGGAACTCCACGGAAATAATTACTGTAATGTTGTCTCATTTCAACCAATCCTAATCTTTCACCTTTCCATTCTGCACTCCATTCTGCGTGCTGACGAACAGCTAATAATCGGTCTTCAATAGTTGGAGCAGGTAAATGTTCTCCTGTTTTAAAGAAGTGTTTGATTTCGTTGAAAATCCAAGGATAACCAATCGCAGCACGACCGATCATGATTCCGTCGCAGGCGTATTTTTGTTTATATTCTAAAGCTTTTTCAGGAGAATCAATATCTCCGTTTCCAAAGATTGGAATTTCAATATTCGGATTTTGTTTGATTCTTGAGATATGTTCCCAATCGGCTTCACCTTTATACATTTGGGCACGCGTTCTTGCGTGGATTGTTAATGCTTTGATACCGGTTTCCTGAAGACGTTCAGCAACCTCATCAATATTAATAGAAGTGCTGTCCCAACCTAAACGGGTTTTTACCGTTACAGGAAGATGAGTGGAGCTTACCACGGCTTTGGTCAAACGAACCATAAGATCGATATCTTTTAAAACTCCTGCTCCTGCTCCTTTACAAACCACTTTTTTTACAGGGCATCCGAAATTGATGTCAACTAAATCAGGATTTACTGTTTCCACAATTCTTGCAGACATGGCCATTGCTTCTTCATCACCTCCAAAAATCTGAATTCCGACTGGCCTTTCATAATCGAAAATATCAAGCTTTTTTCTACTCTTGATGGCATCACGAATCAAGCCTTCAGAAGAAATAAATTCTGAATACATCAAATCTGCACCATGCATTTTGCATAACCTTCTGAACGGAGGGTCACTTACATCTTCCATCGGAGCCAGCAAAAGCGGAAATTCCGGCAGTTCTATGTTGCCTATTTTTATCATGGCGCAAATTTACGAAATTCTAATCTTTTGAAAATATGATAATATCTATTACTGTAATTAATAAGAAAATGTTAGAAACTGGCTTTCACCTGCATGCTTCCGATATGAATGGTTCTGTCCCCTGAATTTCTTCCTTCATAAGTTAAATTTAGCTGAAGGAAAGAGTTGATCGCCTGCTGGATAAATACACTCCATACTTGGTTTTTTCCAGGTTTTAATCCGTCAAGCATTTGATTTCCCACAATACTGAAATTGTTTCCCGTGAAATCGTTATTAATGAATGAAAAATTCCCTCTGATGGACGTTTTTTTACGTTCCCACTGGATTGTTCCGGTAATGTCGAAAGCTTTTAATAATTCTTCACCATCTACTCTTTGCTTTTCTCTGTAAGCAGAAGAAAGCTCCGCCTGTATAGCATCGGTAAATTTATAAGTCGCTTTAGGCTTGGTTTCAAAATTGTTTAAGCGATAATCTCTTGTTGCGAACAGCTGGGAAGAGTTTTTAATATCATGGACAGAATTTTCCCAATCTACCCTGAATTCTTTATTAAACCAATACCCAATGTTTAAGAAGTGGGAAGTTTGCTCTCTTTCCTCATTACTGAAATTGGCATTGATGAGGTTATCGTTTGAGATAAAACGGTAGTTTCCGTTCCAGCCGGATTTTTCGGTAGGGTTGAACTGTACGGACGTTAAGATGTTTTGATTTTTAAGAATCTGATTATCATTTTTTTCAAAAGGATTGAGCACTAATACTTTATCTTTTTTATAAAATGAATTTTGTGAATTCAGGGAAATATTAAAATTCCAGCGTTTTAAAAATTTATTTTCGGAGTTAAAAACAATAGCCGGATTAACAAATAATGCTAACTGAAGCTTATTTTTATTAGACGGAAGATAGCGTACGGAATTGGTGTAAACTCTGATATATTGTGCCAAATCCGAATATTCCGCAATTTCAAACTCATCAAGCTGCTGAACGCCATCTCCGTTGTAATCGGTCCATTTATAAATACCTTGTCCGTCTGTTACCTTTAAATATTGGAATTCCCTTTGAGCTTCCTGTCCGTTTCCTAATTCGTAAAATGCCTGTAGGCGCATTCCATTTCTGAAAAGCTGCTGATTATAAAGAATGTTTCCGACAACGAAATCATTGTTTTGGGTTACATCAGCATCCTGATTCTGATAGAAAAACTTTCGGTAGTGAAGCAGCGCATTTAGTGTCGTTTTTTCTGTTTTAATAATTTGACTTTCAGCCATGAATCCTAAAATATTATTCATGCTTTGAAGGCGGTTCTCACGCACAGAGTCATTGCCCCTCATATATACTTTTGCCAATAATTTGGTTCTGGTGCTGTCTCCGATTTTCTTCTGGACAAAAAGTTCTCTCCAGCTGAAACTGGTAACATCCATGAGTTGAGTATCATTGTAGGTTTTCTCATTATGCTCCATACTTCCCCCTACAGCCCAGCTTCCTTTCTGTCCGGTGAATTCCGTAGAAGCTCCCCCTCTTATGAATTTTGTGTTTTGAAGCGTTGCTTTTGTATCCAGATAAGATAAATTTCCTTTTGTTAAAAATTTACCTTTAGTCCAGGCGAAATCTAAATCATTTTTAATTCCTTTGTAAGAATCCTGTTCATCCAGATAATTGATCCGGTAGTTTAAAGTCGATTTATTATTCCATTTGTTTAAAAAGCTGAAAATAAATCTGTTCTGGGTCCTTCCGCTGAATTCCTGGGCCAAGTTGAAATCCCTGGAGAATTCCACATCATTGATACGGTCTAAAATATGGAATTGCTTATCAATGTACTGATATTCAAAAGTCGGAGTACCGCTCCAGTTGTTTTTCTTGAAAATTTTGTTTCCGAATATACGCCAGGCATATCCTGTATTCAATCTTGAATCTTTTGAGGAGAATAAGTTGACATCATAATTGCTTAAAGAGAAATCAGCTCCTATTTTACCGTCTTTAAGCGCATATTCAGAATTTAATGAGTATACCTGGGATTTTTCAGGAGAAGGCAGTTTTCTTACGGCTTTATAATCTCCTAAATTTGTTCCTACATATTCAAAAACACGTCCGTTATTGGTAGTCTGAGTAAGTTTGTAATCTCCAAGGTTGATTCCGAAATAAGTAAAAGATACCTGATAAAGGGTTTCATTGGGATCTGTTGAAAATTCATAATAATTTCCATTAGGATTTAGTCGGTACAGGATTTTATTCACATCATATTCGGTGACAACTCCTGATGGTGCATACATTAAATCAGGATTATTTCCTGCATCTGCTAAAATTTGTTCATCTTCCTTAGAAAGATTTAGAGCAAGAGGAGCATTTTTATTGTCATTTTCCATGAACCAGTTCAATCCTAGCTTAAGTTTTTCCCTTGCGTGTTCTATCTTTCCGGTAAATAAATACCTGGAATAATTTCTATTGGTATAGTTATAGGAAATGGTAATGAAATTTTGCTGGAAAATAGGTCGGAAACTGGTAAAAGTAACTTCACCGGTGTTGTAATTGATGATGTAATCCTGGTTTTCCCCTCTTTTCATTAAAATCCCATCAATGAAAACCTGTTCAGAACCCGAAATCAGCGTAATAAACTGTTCTCCGTTTTTACCTGTCAATCTGTAAGGACCCTGATTTCCTTCCACTCCCTGAAAGCGCACTCTGTGGAATTCACTTCGTGCTACGCCCATGGACACATCCACGAAAGTTTTATTTTCCTTTCCCATTTCGGTCTGGAACTGAAGTCCCATACTTCTTCTCTGGTATTTCGCAAAGTAATTTTTGGTTTCCGCCAGATCGAGATGTCCGGCTCTAAGGATAGATTTATCCTTTATATTAAGCTGCATATAAATCTTATCAAACTCTTCCAGGGTTTGGGTATATCCATCCGCCTGAATAGGAAGGTTGTGATCGGAAATACTGGCTAAAATCGTTACATCTTTAGAAAGCCTCCCGGAGATCTGAAGATCCATGGAACTCTGTACAGATTGTCCCTGGTTGTTACCAAAAGTAATTCCACGAATGATAGAACCTTTGGAATTTAGTTCCCCTAAAAATCTCTTTTTGTCATTTTTAGCCAAAACGGCTTCGTCTACAAGGATTCTGTTGCTGGTTCTTACAAAATCTAGAGTATCTTTTGCGAAAATATCCTGTTCCAGCTTAGCCGCAATGATGCTGTCTTTCTTTGCGGAGAGAATGCTGTCTTTTTTTAAAGTGTCTTTGGGCAGGTTAGGATTTTTCCACGAGAAAATCTGCGCATTTCCCTGGAATATGCCCATAAAAAACAATACGAATATTAAAAGATAATTCCGCAATTCTTTAAAAATAATTGGTAAAAATAGCTAAAAAAATACTTATACTTGGGGTTTTAGTAGTATTAACAAAAAATTAATTCAATTATTGCTTTTGATTAAAAAAATGATGTAATTTTGTGCTATAAATTATAAATAATTAAAAAATTAAATTATGAGAAAAATATTTACTGTTTTAGGAATTGTTGCTGTGTCTGCAGTAATGAATGCACAGCAAACGACTGTTTTATCTGAAGATTTTGCTACGTATACTGATGGTGGTAATACAGCTTCAACTGGTACAGGGGCACCAAGTGGAACTGATGTCTATAATCCAGGTTCTGCCACGAATCCAATTGCTCCGGTTGCAAACTTTCCTACCGGATCTAAAGTTTATAGTGCTGGTGGAATGGCTAAGTTAGGAACATCGTCGGCAATTGGAACTATGACTTCTAAAACTTTAGATTTATCTAGTAACGGAGGAAATGTAGTAATTACTTTTGATGTTAAAGGTTGGACAGCTACCCCAAGCACAATATTAGTAAAAGTAACAAATTTAGCGGATCAAACTGTTTCTTATTCGGCTGTAATGTCGGGATCGGCTGAGACAAAAACTGTTACATTTACTGGAGGACAAGCAAACTCAATTGTAACGTTTGAAACACCGACAACATCATTCAGAGCTTATTTAGATAATATTGTAATTAAAACTGTTGCTAGTGGCTCATTAGCTGTTGCAGATTTCGGAAAAGAAAAATCTCTTTTTGTAAAAAACACTTTTGTAAAGAATAATGAAATTGTTTTCGGAGCTGATGCAAAAGATGTAAAAGTTTACAATATGTTCGGACAAGTAGTAAAAACTGCATCGGTAAAAGCTGATGGAACTTTAAATATTGCTGATTTGGCAAAAGGAAACTATATCGTTACAGGTACTGTAAACAATCAAGCTATTTCTCAGAAGATTTTGAAAGATTAATTTTAACAGAGAATTATATTTTAAAAGAGCTGTCATTTTTGATAGCTCTTTTTTTTGTTGGTACAAAAAAATCACATAATTTAGAAAAAATTAACAACCATATAAATTAAAAAATTATCATGAAGAAAAAATTGGCTTTTTTAGCAGTTTTAAGTGGGTTATTTGTGAATGCACAAAGTAGTTGGTCATTAACAGGGAATTCTGGAACAACACCAGGGACTAACTTTATAGGAACAACAGATAACCAGAATTTGATATTTAAAACAAATAACTTAAATAGAATTGTAATTGGTGAGAATGGAAAAATAAGATTTGGAACGGGCTCTGCCATTAATCCTAACTATGATTTTTCATTTTGGGGAAATCCTATTTTTAATGTAGATGATATGGCAACATCTGTATTTCAAATTTATAATAACCCTAATGATTATATTCATTTTAGAGTGGATGGCTATAATATGATAGATTATTTACAGGAAGATTATGGTAAAGTTGTCATAGGTTCTAAAACTTTAGCTAATTGTTCTGATTGTAATAATTATAAACTTTTTGTAAAAGGAGGTATTCGAACAGAACAGGTAAAAGTAGATATCGCTGCTAATAATGGCTGGGCAGATTATGTATTCAAAAAAGATTATAAGTTGATGCCATTAAAAGAAGTAGAACATTTCATTACTAACAATGGCCATCTTCCGGAAGTTCCTTCTACAGAAGAGGCGATTAAAAATGGTATTGAGCTTAAGGAAATGAACATTCTTTTACTTAAAAAAATAGAAGAGCTTACCTTATATACTATTGAGCAGCAAAAGAGAATAGAAGCTTTGGAGAAAAAAGTAAAATAATAATTATATAAAACTGAAAGCTATGAAAAGATTTTATATAATGTTTTTACTTACGCTGCCATTATTATTGTTTTCTCAGGGGGAAAATGATAATTGGTATTTTGGAGGGTTTGCGGGTGTCAATTTTTCCAATGTAACTCCGAATCCATTATTAAATAGTGCTATGGGCGTAATTCAACAGCCTGTTGGTAGTATAAGTGATATCAATGGTGGTTTACTTTTTTACACCGATGGAAAATATGTTTGGAATAGAGATCATCAAATCATGCCAAACGGAATTTTAAATACCAATGGCTGGAATCCTTATGGAGTTCAGCTTTGTATTTTACCACATCCCGGTAATCCTAATTTATATTATATTTTCACTCCCGTTGCTTTTTATAATAACAATAGTGGAATAAGTTCCTATACCATTATTGATATGTCACTAGGTAATTTAAGTAATGGATTGCCCTTAGGTGATGTTATGCCTAATAGTAATTCAATACCTTTAGTAGATGAAAATGGAGCGTCATTTTCAGCAAACAATGTAAATATTGTTAGGCATTCCGATAATAATTCATTTTGGGTAGTGGTACCCAACAAAACAAAACTGTATAGTTATTTGGTAAATAATCAAGGTTTAATTAATACTCCGGTAGTCAGTAATATGCCCTTAAATATACCCAATTACTCTCCTACAACACATGGTGCATATTTAAAAATATCTCCTAAAGTGAGTGTAAGTAACAACTTTTCTAATTATCTATATATTTCTCATTGGGGGCAAGTAAGTGCAGGAAACTGGGCAAGCATAAAGGTTTTGTCATTTAATAATACTACAGGAAAAGTAACTAATGATTTTGTCCTTGATATTAGTACAAATCCTAGTGGATCAAGTACTGCTGAATTTAATAATAATGGATCCATCTTGTATATTGGTGCAAATGGAAATTCTAAAGTTTATGGTATTGATATGGTTAATATTTCCGGCTCGGTAAATTCTTATTTGTTGCCTATCAATTATTCATCATCTACTGCTGGGCCAAAAGATATGCAAAGAAATAAATGGGGGGATATTTATATGCCCTTCGAGGATAGTAATGGTTATCTGGCTAAAATTTTAAATATCAATAGTTTCAATAATGCAAGTATTGATGTTAATAATGTATATCTACAGGGTAAGAATACGAATAATAATCTTCCTCAGTTGGTGCAAACTAAAAATGCTATAGGAGATTGTGTTCCAAATATTTTGCTTACGTCATCAGAAACTAATACTACTTTTACATATAGAGCCTCTAATTCTATTACTACTCAGACAAACTACTCAACTGCTTCCAATCAAAATATAAAAATGAAAGCAGGATCCTATATTTCGTTGAATCCAAATACACATATAAAAGGTGAATTTTTGGCAAAAATAGAAGGATGTAGAGTTGGTGATTCTAATGATCAGTCTTCTGGAAGAAATGCCGGATTATTTCAAAAGCCGATTGAACTCTCGTTAGATTTACGTACAAAGGAAAATGTAGAAGAAAAAAATATTAATGTTTACCCTAATCCTGTTTCTACATTATTTACAATTGATACAGGGAATGAAAAACTTTTATTATGGGAGTTGTATGATTTCTCAGGTAAAAAAGTTTTAGAAGGAGAAAAAGAAAAAGCTGATATTCAACATTTGCCTTCGGGAACTTATATTTTGAAAATAAAATTGGCAAAAAGAAACATAAGTAAAACAATAATAAAAAAATAAGAATAAATAAAAACAGCTGCAATCCGTAGCTGTTTTTTTATTTCTAATACCAACCCCTTCTCGCAGCATTAATAATAGATCCCAGATTGAGAACCAAAGTGTACCGGATACGTTTTGCGTAGTCTTTGAAAGAAGGTTCAAAACCTAAAGAAGACTGTACAGGGAAATAAACCTCAAGAAAATCAGGAATTACTCTTACTTTTATTCCACTGTCCCAGATAAATTGAGTCGGTCGGTTTTTGTTTTTATAAAATCCGGCATCCGCATATACATGGAAAATTTTCCATACACTTGAATCTACATTGAAAGAAGTGATCCATTGGTTTACACTTCCTGGTAGGAAAGATTTGAAACCTCCGTCTGCCAGAATAAACTGCTGGGATAAAATTCCGCTGCTGGCGCTTTCACCTAGGAGTGTATAGGAAAATGAATAATTGGAAACCCTTGAAATCCCGTAGTTGAATGTGCTGTTCCGGGTATCGTTCCTTACAAAATATCCGGCAAATAATCGTAAACTTAATTTTTGCTTAGGAGCAAATTCCCATCTGTAAAAGCCTTCTGCAGTTATTTTATTGAAATCTTCCATTCCCTGAGTACTGATGCTTAAGCTTTTCTCATGAATCATCTGGCTGTCGCTGTATCCATATCCAAGACTCCAAAGATTGTATTTGTCATAATCTTTTTTGGCAATCATTGCCGGACTGAGATCTCTTTCAAAATAGTTGTATGAAAAAGCTAAACTTCTTCCTACTGTACTTCTTGGGTTTTTTCTGAAATTAATATTGGAGAAAGCAGATAATTTGCGATAAGCAAGATTGTAGTCATAATGAAAATAGGAGCCCGAAACTCCGAAAGTCAGACTTCGGATAATGCTTTCAGCAGGTAAAAAAGAGTACGAGATTGCCCCGGAACCTGTCATTTTTCCTGTTCCGGAACTGTACATCGGAGTCAATGAATACAGGAATTTCTGGTCAAAAAATGACTGGTTTTTAAAGTTGACTCCAAATAAAAATTTATCGTAAGTATTATTAAATCTGATCTTAGGACTTATATATATTTCATTGAATTCCGGATTGGGAATATCTTTTATAAATTTGAATTTAATTTTCTTGGTATTAGAGAAAAAACCTTTGGCATACAGGTAATTATCTCTGTATTTAGACTCGGGAAATATATAATCCTCATTCAGGGTGATTTTGTAAATATCATCTGCAGGAAGCGAAAAAGTTTTTGTTTTTGCATTCTCTTCAGCTTCGACCCAGTATTCTTGTTTGTTTCCTTCTTTGTCTTCCGTTTTTAATTTTACAGGGATATTTGAAAATGTATTCTTATGAATTTTAATATTCAGTGTATCATTTTCTTTCTGTAATCTTTTTAATTTGAAATTAACTCTGTTTTTATGCTCCAGAAAATCAGCCAGATATTCTGTTCTCTCATCTTTTTCAGCAAGTTCTTTTAAAAAATCTCTGGGATCAATCTTTTGATGTTGGTTTTTTAGTATGAAATCTTTTAAAAGGATATTAAAATTTTCATATCCCATTTTATCAGCAGAATAGTTGAACAAACTTCCCGTCTCAAAACTACTGATGGCCATATCATTAAAGTTGCTTAGAACCGTGAACTTTTCATCGACTTTCTGGTCAAGATTCTGCGACATGATATATTGATAGGCAATACCATAACGGTCAACCAATTTCACCTTGGAAGCATGGAATAATTTTAAAGGCTTTACTCCAAAAATTTTAGTTTCAGGAAGTGTTCCTAAAAGTTTGGTTTCTTTATAGAATTTATTCAGGTATTGAATTTCTAAATAAGATTTTAAGCCGTTTTTAAACCAATGATTATCCTGCTTATTGGTTATGATGGTTTCGTCAAGAATTTTCTTCGCAATAATTCCAAAATAGTCTAAATCTATTTTTTCAGCATCCGTAAAAAGAGGAAAATTAAACTTCCAGATACTAATGTCATTGTTCCCGAAAAAATCTTCCTTATTCCTGAATTTCTCAGAAATAAAAAGTGTTTCAGGAACAAATCCAAGTTTATCTTTGATAAATCTTAGATGAAGAGGTAAGAAAAATTCCAGATTTTCTTTTTCCTGTGGACTCAGATTGTACCCGAATTTAATTTCAGTATTAAGGTCATCGGAATTGATGTTGATCACCGGAAACTCTTTTTTAGAAAGAATAAATTCAGGATCAGTATCCAGATCATCCGTGAAATGGCCATTTGAAGATTGGGTGATGTTGCTTTGGATATAATATTTTGTTTCCGCTGCGAGATTAATGTCCCAAAAAGTATTGAAGTTTACAGACTCTTCAATATCATGATATTTTTTTGGATACTTATTATCCGGATCAAAGTGATCGGGAACAATAAAGAAATATTTTAAAATTATATTATTATCGGACGTTCCGTATCCTGTAAATTTTCGATCAGGAAGCTGCAATTGATACTGCAGTTGTAGTTTTATTTTTTCTCCCGGTTTCAGTGCTTGCTGCAAAGGCAGGAAAAGATTTTCATCTGAGAGATCTTGAACGGGAATATCCTGACCAGAATTTTTAATATGTAAGTTTAAAAGCTTTCCCTGTTGTTCATCTTTAGCAAAATGAAGATCAGTATTCCGGTCTTCCAGCTTTCTGTAGGCTAAAGAAGTTTCTCTTTTATGATAAGCAGAAATCCAGTTTAGCAGTTTTATAGAGTCCAGTTCTTTTTCGGAATGGTTAAAATAGACCAATTCCTGATTCACTGTTAATGTTTTATGATCTGCAGATAGCCTGGCTTCAACAGATATACTGTCTTTCTGTGCAGAAATCTCTACAACACCTAAAAACAAAATAAGACAAATACTAATTCTTTTCAATATTCCTGATAAAGCACCAAATATAACTTATTTTGAATAGATTTGGTAAAGATTTGAGCAAGGAATTGATAAAAAATTAACCACAAAAGATATAATAAACCTAAGTTCTTTTGTACCTCTTGTGGTTAAAAAATATTTTGAATTGTTTCTTATAAAGAATTCAGGTAAGCTTTCCATCCTTCATTTTTATAAGTGATGGCAGCCTGTTCAGGATTTTCAGCTTTATAAATTCCTCTACCTACAATAATGAAATCAGTGTGAAGCGTTCTGAATACATGTTCCGGAGTATTGTACTGCTGTCCTTTTCCATCACCCGAATCAGCTAGATTCACACCCGGAGTGAACAATAACAGTTCTTCAGGGAGTGTATTCTGAGAAACTCCTCCGATTACATTAGGATGAGATAAAGCTACTTTTAAAGCTTCTTCTCTGTAGCTGCTCGTAGTCAGAGCTCCTTTAGAAGACATTCCGATAATGGCAACCACCCCTACATTTTTAAAGCAGTCTAGAGACTCAAAGCCACCAATTACCTGTGAGGTTACAAAATCTGCCCAGTCTGTAATTTTGAAGACTCCGCTTGTGAACTGAAGCTCCTGAGTATTTCCTATATCTGCAAATTTTCTGTCTTCCATCAATAAGAAGTTGTGCTTTGCAGCTAATGCTTTTAACGGTGTAATTGTTTTTTCGTATTCGAAATCAGAAATAACGTCGATATGAGTTTTCAATGCAATAACGTGCGGTCCAACTTTATCAGCAAGATCTAATAATTCCTGAGTGGTCGTAACATCAGCAGAAGCAATTAGATTCGATTGTTTAGCAATCGCGGTTTCCAATAATTTTTTAGAAACAGAATGTTGTGTACTGCTTAGTTTTTGTTCGTAAGAAGATTTTGTCTTTTCTTCAAACTGAATATGGTTTCCCTGTAAGAAATCCTGAATTCTTTTTACCTCTTCATCAGATAATTCTCCATTTTCCTGAAGGATTTCGCAAACTTCTGAAATATTGAAAAGCGTGTGTACTTTATACCCTTTGCTTTCCAAAAGTTGTGTTCCGCCCTGCTCTCTGTCAAGAACAACAACGATATCTGCAACTTTAAGATCTTCCTGTTCTACTTCTGCGATGGTTTCGATCAAAGATTTTCCTGAAGTGATGACATCCTCTACCAAAAGACAGTTTTGCCCTTTCTGATAAATTCCTTCAATAAGTTTCTTTGTACCGTAATTTTTTGCTTCTTTTCTTTTAATAATTAACGGAATGTAGCTTTCCAAAGACATTGCTGTTGCCATAGGAAGTGCAGCGTAAGGAACTCCGCATATTAAATCGAAATTATCCAAAGGAAGCATTTCCAATAAATAATTAGCCAGGCTTTTCAAAATTTTAGGATCTGAAGCCAGCGGTCTTAAATCTACATAAAACGGACTTTCAATACCGCTTTTTAATGTAAATCTTCCGAATTTAATGATGCCCAGTTTGTAGCACTCCAAAAAGAATTCTTTTTTACTTTCCATTATTTTTTATTAGATGGTGCAAATTTAAGGATTTGAAAGCGAAATGGGAAAAAACTCAAAATCAATTTTATCTGGTAAAGTAAATAGTGAATTTACATTCAAATTTTTGATGATATTTTAAAACGTTATTGGGAGTTTTTTTGTTGTAGTTAAAAGGTTGCCATTTCGACGATAGGAGAAATCTAATTTTTATAATCAACGGATTCTTGACTTCGCTTTCGTTTAGAATAACAATTCATGTTAATAAAAAAACATTCCTTTTGGGAATGTTTGATTTTATTCTATTATTTCTGCATCAATAATCTTTGTTTCTCCGCTACTGTATTTTTGTTGGGCTTCCCAAAGTAAAAACTTATCTACCTCTTTAATGAGTTTTGGAATTACCAGATATAATACTGCAAGATCATCCATTACACCCAAAACAGGGATAGCTACTTCTGGAAGAAGATCGATGGGTGAAAGTATATAAAGAACACCTAATAGAGGAAGAATAATATCAATAGACTTGATTGGATACGTTCCTTTCCGCCACATTTTTATCATTCTGAAAATATCAGGGATCTTTTTAATGAAGCCTTTGTGATTGATGGCTTCTTTTGCAAGACTCAGTTTCGAATATTTCATTTTGTGTTTATAGTTTAAAATAATTTTAACTCTGTGTATATTTCACAAACTTTGTACCAAATAGATATAAAATTTAGTTAAAATTATTTGATAGTGCTGTCGATAAACTGATGTGCAGATTCTGAATTCCAATCTCTTGAAGCATCTTCTTTGATGAGGATTCTTCCGTTTTTATCCAAAAGATAAGTGGTAGGGAAAACTTTAGGAAGTATTTTCTCTGAAATAGGACTCTGTGCAATATAAACAGGAACGTCGTAGTTGTTTTCTTTCAAAAATTTTCTTACAGCATCTTCCTGATCGTTCATAGCTATTAAAACAAAACAGACCTTATCCTTTTTAGCATCATATAATTTCTGGATCGAAGGCCATTCTTTTCTGCATGGAGGGCACCATGTTCCCCAGAAATTAAGAAAGACAGCTTTATCTTTGAAAGCTTTAAGATTGGTACTCGGAACATTGATTCCTTGTAAATCAATATCATAATCTTCTTCGTTTACATGAACCGCATTTTCAATCGTAGCGATTGGAAAAAAAGTATCCTGTAATTTTTCTTTCACTCCCGGAACGAGTGCGATCACAGCAATAATGATGATTAATACAAGATAAATTATGTTTTTTTTCATGAGTTTTACTTATTTAATTTACCCTAAAATTTGTATCTTTTAAATATCAGCAAAAACCTAATATCTTAAAGAAGATCTAAAATTTCCTGAACGGCATCTTTACCTCTGTTTTTGGCATAATACAGCTGCAGGTCATTATAAAACTGATCTTTTGGATAACCTTCAGGATCGGCTTTGTGTTTCATCAGTAATTCTTTTCCATATTTTGGACGAGGTCCCCATGAATTTTTTACGTTGAAGTCTTTATCCAAAATAATAACTTTAGGAATAGATTCAGTTCCGTTGGTCAAAAACTGATTGATTAAACTTTTATCGCTGTCTCTTAGGAAGATTTTTACTTCATTATGACCTTCAAAAAATTTAATCAAAGCAGGAACTGTTGCGCTTGCATCACCACACCACGCTTCAGAAATGATTAAAATCTTTCCGTCAAAATTTTTAGCAGCAAGTTCTTTCAGCTGTTCTTCATCCGGAACGTATTTTTTCAAAGTTCTGTCCATTCTTTGAAGTCCCAGTTCATAGTACTGTTTATAGTCAATTTCCTGTTGAGTGGAAGGATTTTCTAATCGTTCTTTTGCGATTTGAATATATTCTTCATAAGAAATTCCTTGAGCCCAGTAATTTTCCATTACTTAAAATTTGTATTAAAAATTATTAATATTTCTTGTTTTGTTAATCAAAAATAAATCCGCTAAGACAAAAGCTGCCAAACTTTCCACTACGGGAACAGCTCTTGGAAGAACACAAGGATCATGGCGTCCTTTTCCTTCTACAATGGCAGGATTTCCAAATTTATCCACACTTTCCTGAGGTCTTAAAATAGTAGCCACTGGTTTGAAAGCTACCCGGAAATAAATATCCATTCCATTTGAAATTCCGCCTTGGATTCCACCGGAAAGATTAGATTTTGTAGTGAAATCCTCATTGAAAAGATCGTTATGCTCTTTTCCAGTCATTTTTGCACCACAGAATCCGCTTCCGTATTCAAAACCTTTTGCTGCATTGATATTCAGCATTGCTTTACCTAATTCTGCCTGCAGTTTTGAGAAGACAGGTTCACCAATTCCGACAGGAACATTTTTGATCACACATGTAATTGTTCCGCCGATTGTATTGCCTTCTTTTTTGATTTCTTTGATTCTCTCGATCATCTTTTCTGCTGTTTCAGCATCAGGACAACGAACTTCGTTGCTTTCTGTCTTAGAAAAATCCAAAGCCTGATAAGGTTTTTCACAGAAAATATCGCCTACAGAAGAGACGTAAGCGTTGATTTCAATATTTGATAAAAGCTGTTTTGCTAAAGCTCCGGCAACTACCCAGTTCATGGTTTCTCTTGCTGATGACTTTCCTCCGCCGCGATAATCTCTCAGACCATATTTTTGATCATACGTAAAATCTGCATGACTCGGACGATACGAGTTAGCAATATGGTCATAATCTTTTGATTTCTGATTTTCGTTTTCGATAATAAAACCAATGGGAGTTCCGGTTGTTTTTCCTTCAAAAATTCCTGAAAGAAACTGTACGGTGTCACTTTCTTTTCTTTGGGTTACAATTGCAGATTGTCCGGGTTTTCTTCGATCCAATTCGTATTGAATTTTATCAAAATCAACCGTTAAACCTGCCGGAAAATTATTGATGATTCCACCGTAAGCCAAGCCATGACTCTCTCCAAATGTTGTAAGACTGAGAAGATTACCTAAAGTATTTAACATGGTACAAATTTACGGCTTTTTCTTCAGATAAAAAGGCTCATACATTACTTCTGTTTATACAGATTGTTGATAGAATTGATCACGTTTTCTGCTTCGTTTTTTTCCTTTGAATTTAATTTTTTCCAGATAAATCCACTTTTGATATTGGTTTCATCGATGAGCTGAGGGAAAATTCCGGCTTTTATATACTCAAAAACGTAGCCTTCGGAAATAGCGGGAAGGGGAGTGCTGTAGTTGAGCGGATATTTTTTTGAAACATTGAAATTTAAATTACCGATTTTAAAAGTATTGAATTCAATAGCTTTATATACTGAAGGCTTGTAGAATTGTTTGGTTGTAATTTTTCCCATAGTACTTCCTAAGCTAAAGCTGGGTAGGTATCTTTTAAGAATATTCGGAAAAGATAAAAAAACTATTGAAAATAAAACTGCTGTTGAAAAAAAAGCAATTGATCTTTTTTGATTGAAAAAGTTGAGAAAAACTATAAAAAAAACTACAAAGAAAACATCTATGAAAAACCTGTATTGAGCTGAAAATGATAGAGTCAGAGAACTCTTAATAAGAATTGAAATAAAAAGTAAAGTGATAACTTTGTTTTTTCTGATAATTGTAAATACAAAGAATGCAATTAAGCTTAAAATAAAAAGAATATTAATTATTGACTTTATTCCATCTACGAATAACCAGTTTTTAATATATTCAAATGAGGAAAATTGCTGGATTTCCATATAGGAATATTGCATATCATATGTTTTTTGAAGAGCATATTGAGAAGAATTCTTTAAAATTTCAGGATTAGCTTGCCAATCAAGTCCCAAATTTCCTATGGCAATAGGGAAAACCGGATAGCCAAAAGTGTAGATGTTTTTGAAGATGTATAAAATAAGAATCCCTGCTCCTGGAATAAGTTGTTTAACATTTGATTTTATTATAAAAATAAAATATAAGATACATAAGATTGGGAGCCAGATTGTAGTGGGTTTAATTAAAAAAACAAAAACAGAATAAGTAAATAAAAGAGAGAAATTTTTGTTTTCTCGTAAAATCTCATTTAAGAGAACCAGAGAGAATATAATTGTTGGTAAATCCGGACTTGGAGATTGAGTAAATAATAATAAAACGGGAAGAAAGCATAAATGAATCCAGCTTTTTCTTTCTATGGTATATAAGGAGTAAACAATTAATAAAATTGAATTTATTCTTAAAAAAGGATCGGAAAAATTTGAAAAACCCGCTTGGAAAATATGCCAGACCGACATTTGCCCAAGTGTAAGATCAAGATTTGAAATCCCTTTGATTAATCCAACCTCTCTCAGCCATTTTATAGTAGGTACATAGTATCCAAAATGATCCAAAATAAAAGGATAGAAAGAACCACAAAATATAATGATCAACGAAATAACTGAAATTAACAGAGAATCTTTTTTTGAAAGAGTAAATTCTTTGTACAATTTATCTTTAATAAAATAAATCCATCCCAAAATAAGAGTAGGGATTTCAATATAAATATTTAACGGAATAAAGAAGGAAAGAACAGTCCAAATCAAACTGACGGTTAAAATTCCGGAAAATATTTTTCCTGAAATTCCTTTGAATAGAGGAGTTAATAAATGTTCTGAAATTCTTCCCCAACCGATTAAAACCGGAATAATTAAAATTGTTGAAAGTAAAATTAAAATCATAAAAAAAGATTGCTTAAAAATAAGCAATCTTTTAGTGTTATATTGAAAAATAATTAATTACTAGGCTGAACTCTACCGTCCTTTCTATCTCCGGCTCTACCAATCGTATATCCGGTTGCGCCTCCTACAACGCCACCGATTACAGCACCAAGTCCTCTGTTTTTCTTAGCAATAATGGCACCTGCTGCTGCACCACCTACGGCTCCGATGATAGTCCCTTTTGCTGCTTTACTCATCCCTTTTTTCTGAGTTGTTCCCTGCGAAGCGGTGCTGTTACTTCCATTATTGGCGTAACTTCCGTTTGAGCCTGAACTTTCTCTATAGATGGTTTTCTCTCTGGTTACCTGTGGTCTTGAATTATTTGAATTTGAAGCGGCTTCTTTTGCTTTTTTAGCTTCAACAATGCTGTCTGCTTGTTTTTGAGCTTCGTAAGCCATTTTTTCTTTTTCAATAGCTAATTTCTGTTTTTCAATTTCTAGCTGTCTCATCTGAAACTCTATTTTTTGTTGCTCCAGAGATTTTTCAGCTACTTGATCATCTTTTTTACAAGCTGTCATTAAAAATACTGACAAAAAACTTGCTAACACTATCTTTTTCATAATTCAATTTTTTATTGACAAAGATTTATCAATGGTTGTAATGATAATTTCAATTTTAAAGCCAAATAATGTTAATAAGTGTTAAAATTAGTGGAATGAAGGAAATCGATACTTTGAATTTTTCAATTACAAAAAGTGAATTCCAGATTTTAAATTGCTTTATTGTTCAGTATTTGTAATGTTTTTTGAATACTTATTTCACTTTTTCTTGAGGGAAAAATAAAAGTCTTTTTTTATTCCTGAAAAAATATGCTTAAAAGTACTTTAAACACTAGGTTTTGTGCTTTCATATGGACTTTTTGGTGAAAAAAATATTGTATTAAGTCAAAAAGTGATGAAATAATTATAAATCTATTTTAGGTGATTTTTTTACATTTTTTTTGATTTTATTACGAAAAAAAAACTTCAAAAAACAGTTTTTTTAGTTTTTTTATAATGATGTTATTTTTGTAGATTTGTATAAACTAAAAAACTTGCCATGGACTTATTTGATTATTCATTCATCAAACTGATTTTACTGTTTGTACTACTCATGTTTTTTACCGTTTGCCTGTACCTATTTCTTCGGAAGAGTAGCAACAGATCAGGATTCGGGTATTACGGTTATGATTTTCCCCATTACAAAAAATATATGGATCCTAAGAAAAAAGACCTGGACTCCAAAGAAGGAGTTAAATGATATAAATATTTTTAAATTTCATTTATAAAATATTCTAATCCAGATCAATGGTGGCTATAGAATTGTCTCTTGGTCAGATTAGATGTTTGGACCAGTATTAAACAAAAAAACTCAAATCTTAAGATTTGAGTTTTTGGAGGTGCCTAGCGGATTCGAACCGCTGTAGATGGTGTTGCAGACCACTGCCTAGCCGCTCGGCCAAAGCACCATTTTTTACGTCTGCAAATATAGTAAAATTTATTATTTAGCAAAAACTTTATGCTATATTTCTGTATTGTGAATCCTTTTATCTTGTTTATCAGTGGGATAAATTTTTTAAAAAAGCTTGTTTAGAGTAGAGTATAACTCAAATTCCGGCAAGAATTAATTTTAAGGATGCGTTGGTATCAATAACGGCTGTAATGGCTGTTGATGTTAAGAGTATTTTTGTAGGTTTAAGATTAAAAACCTTTCCACTCATTTTTAGTCCTTTATAATATTCTTTGTTGAAAGCTTCTTCAATACTTTTTTTCGAGCTGTTTTCAAGGTCTTGTGTAGGAATTCCATATTCCTCTTCTATCATTTTTACGATTTTTCCCTGAAATAATACAGATGCTGTTTTCTGTAAAAAATTAGAAGTTTTAAGTTTGAATTTGGTTCCTGAAAGGACAATTTTCTTTTTGGCCTCATCATATACCGGAATCCCTGAAATAATACAGGTTCCTTTTACATAGCCTTCAGTTTGAGCTTCAATCATAATTTTATCATCTATTCCGTATACTCTAATGTCAGTAATTTTCACCTTCGAATCCCTTATGTCGAATTCTTTATTCAAAAATGTCTTTCTAGCAATATTACTGGCTTCCGTATAAGGAATATTGGCTGTTGTCTGTAATAAAAAATTATCTCCTAAGCTAGGGGAGAAGCTGAAGTTTAAGGCTGTTTTTATAGGTTGTGAAGCCTCCGGTTTAGTGCCTGTAAAGGTTTCAGAATATATATCAATTCCAATATTGGTATTGATCTGATTGGCATAAAATTTTAACGGAGTAATATTTACGGCAATAGGGGAGACTTTCAACCAGGTATTATATTCTTCTGAAATATTAAAAGGCTGTGAAAAAGCATTCCATGCCGTTACAGCATATTGCTGGAAATTCAATTGAGATGCCATTTGCTGATCAATGGTTTTACAGAATTTTTGCTGCTGTTCGATTAAATTTTTTTCAACGATAGACGTGATCGGAATTTGAATTTTCCCAAAATCTAAAACAGGTTTAGTTACCCATCTAAAACCATTGGGTTTTGTATTGGTTGTAATGGTCCAGTTGTTTTGGAAAGTTAATGTGGTATTAAAAGACATCACGGTTTCAAAAGTTGTATTTTGATAGGTGTAAATGCCTAATGTTCCGATACCTTTTTCTGCCCAGATCTTTAAAGGAACTTCAATTAAAATATTTTGATTTGTTCCTCCTACTAAACGTATAGGTCGGGTTTTCCATACTTTGACTTTGAACTGGTCATTATTGTTATCCGTATAAGAGTCGTCCTGATAAATAAGCTCTTTTACAGAAGCATTAATCATGTTACTGATTTCCGAAAGTGGAATCGTTACCGGCATGGTAATGTTGGATTTTATCTTTGGGAAATTATATACGACAGTCTGACTCTCAACATTTGTTTGTCCAAAAGCATTGATAAAAGCTACTAGAAATAATATTTTGATGATTTTCAATGTATAAAATTTTAGAAAACGAAGTAAATTTAATTTTCAGGTTTAAAACTTTGCTCCAGCTCGATACTTGCGCCTCTCATTTCGCCTTGCATAGGAGGAGCAGTTTTGGTAATTTTTAATTTGATATAATCAATCTGGGAAAATTTATCATGAATTTTAGAAATGATTCTTCCTGCTACATGCTCCAGTAATTTAGATTTAATCTTCATTTCATCATGGATGATGTGGTTGATGTCTGCATAACTTATAGTATCGTTCAAATCATCAGATTCCGCTGCTTTCCACAAATCGGTGTGAAGTTCCACATGGAGAATGTAATATGTTCCGATAACATTTTCTTCAGGTAAAACGCCGTGATAGGCATATATTTTTACGTCTTCAAGATAAATCTTGCTCATATTTTCTTAATTTTTATCAAGCAAAATTCGCTTTAATTCTGCAAAGTCAGCTTGTATTTCAAGACTTTTTTTCTCCTTTTTCATTAAATCTTTTAAAGACTTGGGGAGTTCAATAGAGGCTTGTGCTGCCATTTCTACTGCATCAGGAAACTTTACAGGATGTGCTGTTGCCAAAATAAAACCTTTTTTACCTGGATTTTCTTTCAAATATTGTTCCATTGCTGTATAAGCGACTGAACTGTGGGGATCCAGCAAATAATTAAATTTTTCATAAACTTCTTTGATGGTCTGTAATGTTTTGTCATCATCAATGGAATAGCCTGAAATTTTACTTTTTACATCTTCAAAATGATTTTCAAAAAGCTCTAAAATTCGTATAAAATTGCTCGGATTTCCGACATCCATTGCATTCGAAAGCGTAGCAACCGTTTCTTTAGATTCCAATTTTTGTGTTTTTAAATACTGCGGAACTACATCATTCTCATTACAGGCAGCAATAAAATGTTCAGCAGGAAGTCCTCTGAAATGAGCTAAAATTCCTGCGCAAATATTGCCAAAATTTCCACTGGGAACGCAAATAACAGGGTTTTCTTTTTCCAGTTTCTGCCATTGTT
This sequence comes from Chryseobacterium sp. Y16C, assembly GCF_022488405.1. Classification (NCBI taxonomy): domain Bacteria; kingdom Pseudomonadati; phylum Bacteroidota; class Flavobacteriia; order Flavobacteriales; family Weeksellaceae; genus Chryseobacterium; species Chryseobacterium sp. Y16C. The sequence goes on along the minus strand of NZ_CP092711.1, from coordinate 2,193,136 downwards.
TTAACGCTAATAAATAATAAATCTGCTGAGGAAGCCATCTTGCGACGTTAATAGAATTCGCGGAGGTTAAAAATAAAGTTGAATTTATTTCCTTATCCGAAAAAGCCTGTTTTACCAGACTTTGGCAATCGTCAAAACTGCCGTCAACTTCCAGGGCGGAAATATTTTCACCTAAAGCAGTTAATTGTTTTTCCTGAACTTCACTCACACGATTTTTAGGATAAAGGATAACAACTTCAATATTTTCAGTTTGATAAAACCCATTGGCAACTGCGCCTCCCGTGTCTCCTGAAGTTGCAACCAAAACCGTTACCTTTTTATCTTCATCCTGCAGAAAATAGGAAAGAATACGACTCATAAATCTTGCTCCAACATCTTTAAATGCCAAAGTAGGTCCATGAAAAAGTTCTAGTGAATAAGTATTTTCATTAATTTTTTTCAAAGGAATTTCGAAATTAATGGTTTCTGAAACGATTTCTTTTAAAACATCAGAAGGAATTTCATCCCCAATAAAATCTTTCATGCACTGAAAAGCAATTTCTTCATCGGAATATTGATGTAAATTTTCAATGAAATCCAGATCAAATTTTGGAATAAATTCAGGAAAAAATAAACCTTTTTCTTTTCCCTGTCCTTTTATGGTCGCAGTTTTGAAATCAACAGCTTCTTTTTTATCTTTTAAATTGTAATACTTCATTGGGCTAAATTTTAATTTTCGATGATTTTAATTCCTGACGGATTTATTTTTGAAACATACACGAAGCTTTCAATGTCAATTTCATTATAAACAGATTTCATCATATCTGCGATTTTCTGTGCAATTTCTTCTTTTTCCGAAATCATAAAAATTGACGGCCCGGAACCTGAAATTCCTCCGCCCAAAGCTCCTAATTCCAGACTATTTTCTTTGATATCGTTAAACCTCGGAATTAAAATGCTTCGTATGGGTTCTACTATGACGTCATTCAGGCTTCTGCCAATCAATCCAAAGTCATTATTCTGAATTCCGGCAACTAATCCTGCAATATTTCCCCATTGTTCTATTGCATCTTTCAGAAGAATATTTTTCTTCAGAATCTGTCTTGCATCAGAAGTTTTTACTTCAACCTGCGGATGAACTGCGGTCACCAATAAATCAGGAGAATTCAGGGGAGTAATATCAATAGGATTGGATGATTTCACTAAAGTTATTCCTCCAAAAATGCAAGGTGCAATATTATCTGCATGTTTTACGCCGGAAGCCAGTTCTTCCCCAAACATTGCAAAATAAACCAGTTCTTCTTTAGTGAAAATATTTCCCAATAATTCATTGGCTCCGATGGCGGCTCCGGCGGCGCTAGCCGCACTGGAGCCTAGCCCGCTTCCTGGTTTTATCTTTTTATTAATGATGACTTCAAAGCCTGTTTTCAAATTTAAATATTCCTGGATTTTTAATAAAACGACTCCGGCAACATTTTCTGTTGGTTTTTCGGGTAAACTGAAGCTATCCTTATGTCTGATAATAATTTCGGAGGTTTCCAGGAGTTTAAATTCCATCTCATCATAAGGTTCGTGAATTGCCATTCCCAAAATATCGAACCCGCAAACCAGATTGGCAATAGTTGCAGGTACTTTTAATTTAATTTTTCCCATAATTAAAATTTTAAACAGAACGAACGATATCGGCAAAAACGCCACTTGCGGTTACTTCTGCACCGGCTCCCGCACCTTTTACAACCAAAGGCTGTTCAGAATATCTCAAAGTTTTAAAGATTACAATATTATCTTTCCCATACAGATGAAAAAGATCGCTTTCAGGAGCAATATGCTGCAGCCCGACTTTGGCTTTTCCATCATTGAATTCTGCCACGTATTTTAAAATTTTACCATTATTTTTGGCTCTGTCAAATATATTTTTAAAATGATCTTCATATTTTGTAAGCGATTGATAAAAATCTTGTACATTACCTTTCATACATTCCTCCGGAAGAAAATTTTCATTTTCAATATCACTAAATTCAAGGGAATAGCCGGCCTCTCTTGCCAGGATTAAAATTTTTCGTGCAACATCGGTTCCGGATAAATCAAGTCGTGGGTCCGGCTCGGTATAACCTTCTTTCTGAGCCTGGGCTACAACTTCGGAAAAGGTCTTGCTGCCGTTATAATTGTTGAAAACAAAATTCAGAGTTCCGCTTAAAACTGCCTGGATGGAAGTTATTTTATCACCACTTCTTATCAGGTCATTAATTGTTCCGATAATCGGAAGTCCGGCTCCTACATTCGTTTCAAATAAAAATTTGCAGCTGTGGTTTCTGGAAATGGATTTCAATAATTTATAATTTTCAAAACCGGAAGAAGCCGCAATTTTGTTGCAGGCGACAATATTAATGCTCTTTTTTAATAATTTTTCATACATATTCGGAACTTCGGAGCTGGCCGTCACATCTATAAAAACAGAGTTTCTTAAATTCCGTGAAATAATTTCCCTGGCAAATTTTTCCACAGAAGTTTCTTCGCCATGTTGATTCCAATCATTCCAATCATTTTCCGGGATTCCTTTATCCGCGAAAATCATTTTCCGGCTGTTGGAAAGTCCTGCGATTCTTAAATTGATCAGGAGGTTTTCTTTAAGATATTCATTCTGATCATAAATTTGCTGGATTAATTTCTTTCCTACATTTCCTGTTCCGCAGATATAAAGGTGGATCTGTTTTATCTCCGATTCAAAAAACTCTTCATGTAGAACATTGACAGCCTTTTTAATATCTTTTTCTAAAATAACAATGCTGATATTTTTTTCTGAAGATCCCTGTGCAATCGCTCTGATATTGATGCCGTTATTTCCCAGGCAGCCAAACATTTTGGCACTTACACCACTTCGGCTTTTCATATTTTCGCCAACTAATGCTACGATGGATAAACCGGTTTCAATTTTTACAGGTTCAAGTCTTTTTAGTTTCAGATCATCTTCAAAAGCCGAATCGATAGCATTTTTAGCTTTTATCATATCTTTTTCATGAATCGCAACAGTAATGGAATGTTCGGATGAACTCTGAGTGATGAGTATTACGTTCACTTTTTCATTGCTTAAGCATTGGAATAGTTTTGCAGAAAATCCGGGAATTCCGATCATTCCGCTTCCTTCTAAAGTCAGCAGAGCGATATTGCTCATGTTTGAAATCCCAACAGCAATTGGTTCGTTTTCAGGGTCATTTTTTTTCAGATTGTGAGATATTAATGTTCCCGGAGCTTCAGGATCAAAAGTGTTTTTAATTCTTAAATCAATATTTTTTACCATGACGGGCTGTACGGTAGGAGGATACACAACTTTTGCTCCGAAATGCGAAAGCTCCATGGCTTCAGAATATGAAATCTCAGGAATTGGTTTTGCATCGGAAACCAATCTGGGATCAGAGGTCATCATTCCGCTAACGTCTGTCCAGATTTGAAGTTCATCAGCATTGATAGCGGAAGCAATAATAGAGGCAGTATAATCTGAACCGCCCGGTCCTAATGTTGTGACATTTCCTTTCTCGTCTTTAGCAATAAATCCTGGGGCAATAATAATCTGGTTTTGGTTTTCATTTAAAAATTGAAGCAGATTTTTTTCCGTAGCTTCAAAATGTACTTTTGCATTTGTGAAATTACTGTTGGTAGTAATATTTTCTGCAGAATTCATCCAAAGAACATTCAGTCCTTCAGATTTTAATCTTGCGGTAATTATATTTGAAGAAAGAAATTCACCATAAGAGGTTATTTTATCTTTAATTCGGTCAGTAAATTCTCCCAATACGAAAATCCCGTTGCAGATGTCTTCAATATCATTAAAATGTTTTTTAACGAAGCTCAGCCAAGAGCTTTGATCCAAAATCGGAATTAATTCTTTGACTAAATCCAGATGTTTTTCTTCAATATTTTTAATTATTTGAAAATAATTTTCATTGTTTTGGGAAGCTGATTCTGCTGCTTTTATCAATTGATCTGTTACGCCATGAAGTGCAGAAACCACAACTACGACTCTGTTTTTCAGAGATTCTTTTTTTATAATATCTTCGACCTTTAATATATTTTGGGCATTGGCGACAGAAGTTCCGCCAAATTTTAAAACTTTCATTATATTTTATTTAGGTTATGAAAAGTGAAGTTTTACTCTTCAAAAAAAGAGTACACGCGTGTGAATGATATGTGAAAATTTACCCCGTTATGGGGTAGTCGTAGTTGTTGTAGCAATAATAGAAACAAAGTTTCCTTCCGGGATAGAGAAATCCGGAATAGAAATATCAGATATGTTTCTTAAAAAGTTCATTGTTACTTGAACAAATGTACAAATTATTTTAAAACACCAAAGTTTTTGTGCTAAAATTTTGAAAAAGAAAAAAGCACTGTAAAAACAGTGCTTTAATTTTATTTTATACTTTTAGAAAGATCAAGCATTGCCTCGATTGGCTTTAATGCTTTTAATCTCAATTCTTCGTCGATAATAATTTCCGGAAGTTCATATTTCATACATAAATACAATTTTTCCATTGTATTGCGTTTCATGTAGAAACATTCTGAACAGTTGCAGCTTTCATCAAATACCAAAGCAGGAATCAGTTCTTTATGAGGAGCACGTTTTTTCATTTCGTGTAAAATTCCTTCCTCTGTTGCGATGATGAACTTCTGACAATCGTCTTTCTGTACATAATCCAACAATGCGGAAGTAGAACCGATAAAATGAGCTAGTTTCAAAACCGCTTCTTCACTTTCCGGATGAGCAATTAATTTTGCATCTGGGTTCTCTGCCAATTGTTTTGCAATTCTTTCCATGGAAAAGGCTTCGTGAACGATGCAGCTTCCATCCCAAAGTATCATATCGCGGCCTGTTTTCTGAGATAAATATCTCCCCAGATTTTTATCCGGTGCAAAAATGATTGGTCTGTCTTTTGGAAGGGCTTCAATGACAGTTTCGGCGTTGGAACTTGTGACGATAATATCACTTTCTGCTTTCGTTTCAGCGTTACAGTTGATGTAGGTTGCAACTAAGGCATTCGGATGCTGTTCACGCATTTTTCTTAAACCTTCTCCTGAGCAGCCGTCTGCTAAAGAGCATCCCGCCATTGTGTCGGGAAGGACAACTTTTTTAGTCGGATTCAGAATTTTTGCTGCTTCAGCCATGAAATGTACTCCACAGAATACAATCATATCCGCATTCGTATCTTTTGCCTGCCTTGCCAATTGAAGAGAATCTCCCAGGAAATCGGCAATATCCTGAATTTCTCCAGGCTGGTAATAATGCGCTAAAATGACCGCATTTTTTTCTTCTTTCAATTTAAGAATTGCTTTTACAAGCTCTTCTCCTTGAGGAATTACCAAATCTTTAATATCCAGAAATCCTTTTACAGGAATGGTAGATTTAGCTTTTTCTAATGTTTCGGTACTCATATCAACCTCAATGTTTTTGATTACAGAAGTTAGAGGTTAGAAATTTGATATTAGTTAAAATTTGTGTTTAAAACTAAGTCTAACTTCTAGTTTCTTCTATAAAATTTTTTATTAAACTTTCTATTTCTTTTTTTGCTTCGTTCAAATCAGTATTGATGACGATTTTATCAAATTCTTTAGCATAAGACATTTCTTCTTCTGCTTTTGCTACGCGGGTTTTGATGGTCTCTGCATCATCTGTGTTCCTTGAGATCAATCTTCGTTCCAACTCTTCAATGGAAGGTGGTTCAATGAAAATTGACAATGCTTTTTCTCCAAAATATTTTTTCAGGGAAATTCCTCCTTTTACATCAACATCAAAAATAACGACTTTTCCTTGATTCCAGATCTTTTCAACTTCAGATTTTAAAGTACCGTAATATTTATCCGTATAAACCTCCTCAAATTCTACAAATGCATCTTCCGCAATTTTCTGTCTGAATTCATCCGGTGTCAAAAAATGATAATCCACCGCATGAACTTCACTTCCTCTAGGCTGTCTTGTTGTACAAGAAATTGAGAACCGCAATTCATCAAAAACTTCCAGAGAATGCTTTACTAATGTAGTTTTTCCGCTCCCTGACGGTGCTGAAAATATGATAACCTTATTCATAAATGATAAGAGATGAATGATAATTGATTGACTAAATACTTTCTTTTTACTTGGCTCTTTTTACTTGCTTCTTACAGAACATTGAGCGTTTGTTCTTTAATTTTTTCCAAATCATCCTTCATCATCACTACCAGTTTCTGAATTTGAGCATGGTTCGCTTTTGAACCTAAAGTATTGATTTCACGGCCGATTTCCTGAGAAATAAACCCAAGTTTTTTTCCGTTGAAATCTTCATTGTCCATTACTTCTTTGTAATATTTCAAATGCTGGGCTAATCTTACTTTTTCCTCAGAAATATCCAATTTTTCGGTGAAATAAGCCATCTCCTGATAAAAACGGGTTTCGTCGACATTTTCAAATTCTTTCAATGTTTTCTGATAACGTTCCCGTACAGCTACAATTCTTTCTTCTTCAAAAGGTATAACCTCGTTCAGATACTTATCGATATTCTGAATGTTTCTTTCTAATTCTTCATGCAGAATTTTACCTTCTGTTTTTCTGAACTCCTCAAAACGGTCAATTGCAGTATTTACAATCTTTGCTAAAGCTTCCCATTCACCTTCAGACAATTCATCGGGTCTGGAAGTGATCGCGTCCGGAAGTCTAACCGCCATTTTCAGATATTCGAAATCGGGTCCATCAGATGCAATATTTCGAAGTTCATTAATGTAAGAATCAATCAATCCTTTGTTGATTTTTACATCATTGGTCTCTTCAAGATTCTCTATATTGATGTAGCAGTCTACTTTTCCACGGATGAGTCTATCATTAAGAATTTTTCTGATCTCAAATTCTTTCTCTTTATAACGCAAAGGAATTTTAATATTCAAATCAAAGCTTTTGCTGTTCAGTGATTTAATATCTATTGTAATTTTCTTTCCTTCAAAAACGTCTTCGGCTCTACCAAAGCCTGTCATTGATAAAATCATAGTTTTTTATTGTCGTACAAAGATAAACATTTAAGTCTATAATGTGACAAGATGAAAACTCAACGTTTTAACGCCTAATGATGTAATTTTACATTTATTTTAAACCATTAAGATTCCTGTTAATTTTAAACCATTAAGATTCCTGTTAAGAAGTTAAGAATATAAAGATCGGCTTCGCTTTAGCATAATACTTATAAAATCTATTTGATTTTCCACTCAATTAGACTTACTATTTAAATGTCATTGATGGTTTAAAAACAAAATAGCAACTTTATTTTCCGGGTTTTGCGTTAAAACAAAAAAATCAATTTTCGTAAATTAGCGCTGTGAAAAAGAAAAATTTGATTTCTGTAGTAGGACCCACCGGAATTGGTAAAACAAGACTGGCAATTGATTTGGCAAAACATTTCAATACAGAAATTATTTCCTGTGATTCTCGTCAGTTTTTTAAAGGAATGGAAATCGGTACTGCAGCGCCTTCTGCTGAGGAATTGGCGGAGGTACCTCATCATTTTATCGGAAACCTTTCAGTTCAGGAATACTATTCCATTGGGCAATATGAAGAAGATGCTTTAAAAAAGCTCAACGAACTTTTTAAAAATCATGATACCGTCATTTTGGTGGGTGGAAGTATGATGTATGAAAAAGCGGTGATTGAAGGATTGAATGATTTACCCGAAGCTGATGAAGAAAATCAGAAAAAATTACATGATATTCTAGAAAACGAAGGCATTGAAAAACTTCAGGAAATTCTAAAAGAATTAGATCCCGAATATTTTGCTGTGGTTGATTTCCATAATCATAGAAGACTTTTACGTGCAATTGATGTTATCTGGCAAACGAATAAAAAGTATTCGGAACAAATTGCTGTTTCACAAGATTCCAGAGATTTTAATACGATCAGGATTGGCATTGAAGCGTCAAGAGAAGAATTGTACGACAGAATCAATAGGAGAGTGGATATTATGATGGAGAAAGGTTTGTTGGAAGAAGCTAAAAATCTGGAAGAATTTAAAGATTTAACGGCTCTGAAGACCGTTGGATATTCTGAATTATTCAAATATTTTGATGGGGAATGGGAGTTGGATTTTGCCATTTCTGAAATTAAGAAAAATAGCCGAAGATATGCAAAACGCCAATTGACCTGGTACCGAAAAGCGGATGATATTCATTATTTGCAGTTGGGGTATTCTCAGGAGGACTTTGAGGGGTTGATTGAGTATATTAATGAGCGATTTCAAGAGTGAAAATATTACGTACACTTTGTCATTCCGTAGGAATCTCGGCAAGAATTTTAAAATATATTGCTTAGATCCCACGTTACACTGCGTTTCGCTCTGAATGACAAACTTTATGAATACTTTTTGCAGCATTTTTGTCATTCTGACGAAGGAAGAATCTCTACGAATAATTCTAGATTCTTCACTCCACTTTGTTTTGTTCAGAATGACAGTGTGAATGTTTTTTTATTTAAAAACAAAAAATGCAGCCCCGAAAGACCGCATTCCATTAAACAATATAATTTAATTTACTACTTCCAACCGCCTCCTAACGCTCGGTACAAGTCTACAATACTGCTTAATCTCTGTCTTTTTACAGACGCCAGATTAAGTTCTGCCTGTAGAGAATTTCCCTGAGCTGTTATTACTTCTAAATAGTTTGCCATTCCGCCTTTGTAAAGCATTTCGGCACTTTTGATTCCGTCTTTTAATGTTGCTACCTGTTCCGTTGCCTTTTGTTCCTGAACTTTTAGACTTTCATTAGAAACCAAGGCATCAGAAACTTCACCCACTGCATTTAAAACCGATTGACGGAAAGCCAATACGTTTTTCTCTCTCTGAATTTTAGCCACATTTAAGTCAGTTTTCAATTGTCTTTTCTGGAAAATAGGTTGAGTGATTCCTCCTAAAACAGACCCGAACAACGATGCCGGAATCTGAAACCAGTTATCAATTTTAAACGAATTTACCCCTCCGTTTGCTGTGATTTTCAATGAAGGATACATATTGGCCTGAGCAATTCCCACCATTGAGTTGGATTCCAATAATGCCAATTCCTGTTGGCGTACATCCGGACGGCGGCTCACCATTGCTGCTGGAAGTCCCGCAGAAATATCCTGAGGTAAAGAAGTTTCTGACATTTCAATCGTTCTGCTGATTTTGCCTGGATTTTCTCCGATTAAAATACTCAATGCATTTTCCTGAATGGCTATATTTTGCTCCAGTTGAGTGATCAACAACTCTGTAGACTGCTTTTGAGCCGTTGCCTGCTGAACTCCCAAAGAAGTTGTATCACCACTTTTCCATAATTTTTCTGTCAAGGAGAGGGTGTTTTTGCTCAATTCTAAATTTGAGTTGGCAATCTGCAACTGTTTGTCGAGCATCAACAAATTATAATATCCCTGGGCAATTGCTGCAACAACCTGAGTCTGGATTGCTTTTGTTGCCTCATATGTTTGAAGATATTGCATTCTTGAAATTTCCTGCTGATTTTTGATTTTTCCCCAAATATCGGCTTCCCAGGAAAGATTGAAGGCTGCATTATAATCTTCAACATAGCTTTTTCCTAAAAACAGGTTCAAGCTTTGCCCGTTCATGCTGTTTTTAGAAGGTTTTGAAATCTGTGCAGAAACGCCGAAACCTACATCAGGATACTGAAGATATTTTGCCTGTTTTAATTTCTCCTGTGAAGAAGCTACCTGTTTTAAAGCAATCTGTAAATCGTAATTGTTTTTAATTCCTTTTTCAATTAAGCTTTGCAACATCGGATCGCTGAAAAATTGTTTCCACTCTAAGTTGGCAACGCTTGCCGTATCTGCAGTTGCAGTATATTTGAACGTTTCGGGGAGCTCAAGCTCAGGCTCCTTGTATGCCAGTTTCGACACGCAGGAGACCGAACCTAAAGCCAATCCAAAAGCGATGATTATGTTGAATATTTTTTTCATAATTTTTAAATAAAATTTTAATTTGATGACACAAACTTTGAGAATTTATTATGGCAAAGATGTCTTTAGTAGGAGAAAATACTTTGCTTTTTATAATGTTAGTTTGAATAGTTTCTTCTCTATTTTATTTCCCAGATTTCACAGATGATTGTGTTATTTGTGAAAATATTTGTGCTGTTTGTGGTTAAAATTCTCAAAGTTTTGTCAATCATTATATTAGTGAGCCGGACTTAAAAGTTCATTCTCTAATTTCTGTCTCTGAAGTCTTTTCTTTTTTCTGCTTGGCATTTTTTCGTGTAAGTATTGGAAAATCACAAACATTACAGGAATAATAAATACTCCGAATACAACTCCGGTCAACATTCCACCCACTGTACTCATACCGATCGAGTGGTTACCTTTTGCGGAAGCTCCCTGAGTCCAAACCAATGGAAGCATACCGATGATGAAGGCAAATGAGGTCATTAAGATAGGTCTTAAACGTAGTCTTGAAGCCTGAAGAGCAGATTCCAGTAATGATCTTCCCGCATTTCTTCTTTGCACTGCGAATTCTACGATAAGGATCGCGTTTTTCGCTAATAATCCGACCAACATGATCAATCCAACCTGAACGTAAATGTTGTTATCAATTCCTGCCAGTCCTGTGAAAGCAAATACCCCGAAAATCCCTGTCGGAATCGTTAAGATTACCGCAAACGGAAGGATGTAGCTTTCATATTGAGCTGCTAAAAGGAAATACACAAACAAAATACTTAACATAAAGATAAATGCCGTTTGTCCGCTGGTCTTAATTTCCTCACGGGTAATCCCGGTCCATTCATATCCGAATCCTCTCGGAAGAGATTTTTCTGCCACTTCTTCAACGGCTTTGATCGCATCTCCGGTACTGTAGCCAGGTTTGGGCGTCCCGTTGATGGTTACTGCGTTGAACAGGTTATTTCTTGTCACCGTTTCAGGGCCGAACGCTCTTTTTAACGTTACCAATGTTTTTACAGGAACCATTTCTCCTGATTTGTTTTTAACATAAATTCCTTCTAATGAATTGGCATCCGTTCTGTAAGGAATATCTGCCTGAGCCATTACCCTGTAGTACTTTCCGAATCTGTTGAAATCTGAAACGAAGCTACTTCCATAATAGATCTGCATTGTCTGCATTAATTCAGTAATAGAAACGCCAAGCTGATTGGCCTTATCATTATCAACCTCAATGGTGAATTGCGGATTTCCGGCGGCATAGGTTGTAAAAGCAAATGCAATCTCCGGGCGTTTCATCAATTCGCCAATGAATGCCTGAGTGGTTGTTCCTAAATTTTCCAGTGAACCGTTGGTTTTATCCTGAAGCATGAATTCAAAACCGGAAAAGTTACCAAATCCCTGTACGGTAGGGAAGTTGAAGAAGAATGCACTCGCATCTTTCACCTGTGAAACTTTACCTGTTAATCCTGCTGCAATTTGATCAGGATCGGTTACTTCACCACGCTGGTCGTGATCTTTTAATTTAATGAAACCGGCAGAATAAGGTGATGCATTGGCGTTGCTGATGAAGTTCAGTCCGTCTACTACCAAAAGGTGGTTTTTCGCTTTTTCACCGTTGATGATCTGGTCAATCTGCTCAGTCGCTCGGTGGGTTCTGTCCAATGAACTTCCCGGAGGAGTATTCACGGCATATAAAATGAACCCCTGGTCTTCGGTAGGAATAAATCCGGATGGCGCTTTTTTAATCAAGAAAATACTTGCTGCGGTAATCAGTACCAATCCGCCAACGGCAACCCATTTATTTTTAATTAAAAATTTAAGACTGTAAATGTATTTTTTGGTTAAATTATTGAAGCTTACATTAAATGCGTTGAAGAATCTTGCACCGAAACCTGTTTTTTTACCGTGCTCTCCATGTTCACCCTGAGGATCATTTAAAAACATCGCACATAAAGCAGGACTTAATGTTAATGCATTAACCGCAGAAATCATAATTGCAATTGCCAATGTAAAGGCGAACTGTCTGTAGAAAACTCCCGCAGGACCCTGCATGAAACCTACCGGAATAAATACGGCACACATTACCAGGGTAATGGAAATAATCGCGCCCGAAATTTCACTCATGGAACTCATTGTGGCCTGCTCAACGGGCATTCCCGTATGCTCCATTTTGGAATGGACGGCTTCCACCACCACAATCGCATCATCCACTACAATACCGATCGCAAGTACCAAAGCGAATAAGGTCAACATGTTGATACTGAATCCAAACAGCTGCAGGAAGAAAAACGTACCGATAATTGCCACCGGAACGGCAATCGCCGGAATTAAGGTGGATCTGAAATCCTGAAGGAAAATATATACAACGATAAATACGAGGATAAATGCAATGACCAATGTCTCAACCACCTGATGAATGGAAGCATCCAAAAAGTCTTTGGAATTGTACATGATGATCGGCTCAACGCCTTTTGGAAGAGTAGTTTTAAACTGATCTACCTGTTTTTCAATTTCAGTTAAGATTTCATTGGCGTTGGATCCTGCGGTCTGCATAATTTCAAAACCTGAAACCGGTTTGCCGTCCACTCTGTTGGCTGCGGTATAAGTATAGGAACCAAATTCTACTCTCGCCACGTCTTTCAGTCTCAGGAATGAACCGTCGCTGTTGGCTTTGATGGCAATATTTTCGTAGTCTTCGTTTTTGTTTAATTTACCTTTATACTTTAAGATATACTCGTATGTTTCCTTGCTTCCCTGTCCCAAACGTCCCGGAGCAGCCTCTAAGTTGTGATCTTTTACGGCATTCAGCACTTCCTGTGGAGAAAGTCCGTTGGCAGCCAATCGGTCCGGCTTCAGCCAGAGTCTCATGGAATAATCTCTCGTTCCGAAAACCTGCGCCTGGGCAACACCCGGAATACGCTGGATCTGTGGAATGATGTTGATTTTTAAATAATTCTGTAAGAAAAGTTCATCATATTGTTTAGGATCATTACTCGTTAATCCCATCAACATGATCATACTGTTCTGCACTTTCTGCGTGGAAATTCCCGCCTGTACCACTTCCTGCGGAAGCTGGCTCATCGCTTTCGATACACGGTTCTGAACGTTTACTGCCGCATTGTCCGGATCGGACCCCTGCTTGAAAAATACGCTCAGTGTCATGGTACCGTCGTTACTGGAGTTGGAAGTCATGTAGGTCATGTTTTCAACACCGTTAACGGCTTCCTCAATCGGAGTCGCTACCGAACGAGCAACCACTTCCGCATTCGCACCCGGATAGAAAGCGGTTACCTGAACACTCGGCGGCGCAATATCCGGAAAGAGAGCAATAGGTAAATTAAAGAGCGACAAGGCACCCAATAATAAAAGTATGATGGAGATGACCGTTGAAAGTACCGGTCTTTCTATAAATTGTTTTAACATAAGAAGTTTAATTTTTAAGTGGCTTATAGCGATTAGCCTTTGGCAATTGGCTAAAAAAGATGCTCAGAAATAATTTTTTTTTAAATATTATATTGAAAGCCAAAAGCTAGAAGCCAGATGCTTTTTTACAACGGTCTTGCTTTCAGTAAGCTATCAGAAGAAATAGCTTTCGGCTGTATGGCAGCACCATCTTTTAAGACTCCGATTCCGGTGAATACGATTTTGTCTCCTTTAGATAATCCTTCAGAAATAAAATAGTAGCTGTCTGTTTTTCCGGATATGGTTACCGGTTTTCCTGTTACTTTTTTGTCTTTTCCTACTACATAAACATAGGTTTTATCCTGAATTTCATAAGTAGACTCCTGCGGAATTACCAACGTTTTATCAAACAACTGCGGCATGCGCACTCTACCGGTGTTTCCGGTTCTCAACACGCCGTTTGAGTTCGGGAATACGGCACGAACGCTGATGGCTCCGGTGGTTTTGTCGAACTGCCCGTCAACAATACTCATCCTTCCTTTTTCTGGGTAAATACTGTTATCGGCGATTACCAAATCTACCATCGGCATATTTTTCAGTTTTTCATTTAAAGTAGCTCCAGGATATTTGTTCTGGAAAGCAATGAAATCGAGCTCGCTTAAAGAGAAGTAGGCATAAATTTCACTGATGTCTGATAATAAGGTCAATGGACTAGGATCTGTTCTTGAGATCAGGCTTCCTTTTTTGTAAGGAATTCTTCCGATATATCCGCTTACCGGTGCTGTAATGGTGGTAAATCCGACATTGATTTTTGCACTTCCTACAGAAGCTCTTGCCTGTGAAGCGGCTGCCACTGCGGCTGCGTAGTTGGCTTTGGCGGTTCTTAATTGTACTTCTGAAACTACTTTTGCGGCAACAAGAGGTTCCAGTCGGTCTACTTCCACTTTTGCTTTCTGAATATTGGCGTTGGCCACCTGTAAATTGGCTGTTGCCATGTTCATCTGTTCGCCGTAGCTTCTTGAATCTATTTTGAATAAGGGCTGTCCGGCTCTCACGTAGGCACCTTCTTCCACATAAATTCTATCTAAATATCCATCCACCTGAGATCTGATCTCCACATTGTTTTTTCCTTCCAAAGCGGTAGGGAATTCCTGATAAACTGTAGCAGGAGATGTGATAACGGTATACACCGGAAGTTCAGGAGCGGGCGGAGCTGCATTAGATCCTTCTGCTGCCTTGGTGCAATTTTGTAAAAGGATAATACTGGTGATAAGTACGATGATCCTCGTTTTTCCAAATATTTTCATTTTGAGTTTAAATTTTTTAATGAAGTGTTAAATAAAATAATGTTGTTGTTAATCTGAAATCTGTTATATTTCCTAACAGCGTTAATGATGTTTAAAAAAAATATACAGAATTTTTAATATGAGCTTTAAGCAGGCATTTTCATAATTATTGATTTTAGCTTACATAGAATTAAAGCGTGTTACTTTTACTAACAGTGTTAATTTAAGGTGAAAAAAAATTTACGATAATCTGAAATTTTACATGATGTTTTTAATTTTAATTGTTTTTGAATGAATAATTTACATTAATTCAGTGTTAATATTCCTAACGGTGTTAATATTTAATTCAAAAAAAAATTACAAAGACTTAATGAAAGCAGAAACGGTCTCATCTAAAGTCGTTTTATTCATCGTTGAAGGGATATCATCATTACGCATCATCATGATAGAGATTAGTCCATGCACTGCCGAAAACGAGGCGTGAGACATATGACAGGCATTTTCCGTTTTTGATCCGTTTTTCTTAATAATTTCATACGTGCAGTCGTACAGCATATCCTGAAAGGATGAGAATTCTTCTTTCATCATTCCTTTTCCGCTGCACTGCATCCCCAGTCCGAACATCAATTGATAGTACTCTTTATTTTTAAATGCAAATTTCCAGTAAGCATCTACAATAGCTTTCAACTGATCTTCGGGATTGTCGTGTCCTCTCTGAGCTTTCAGCAATTCGATGTGTAAACAATGGAAGCCATTGAGTGAAATCTCGTATAGTATAGCTTCTTTGTTTTCGAAGTGATCGTAAACTACCGGCGCACTGTATTCAATAGCATCGGCAATTTTTCTCATGGAAAGTGAAGCCCAGCCTTCGGTTTTAGCCAAAGAAAAAGCCGCATCCAGGATACTGGCACGTATATTTTCTTTTTCTCTTTGTCGGCGTTCATGTAACCCCATGATTTTATATTACTAACAGTGTTAGCAAAACTACAAACTTTTGAACATATCTTCCAAACAATTTTTAGATTTTAACTTTTAATTGCTCATTACATGTAATATATTACTGCTGAAAAGTGAGTGCTGAAAGCAATTGAGCAAGGTTTTATTTAGTCATTGTAAAAATTAATGAAGTGTATAGTCCATTTCAATTAAAGAAATATTAAGCTTTTAACATCCTGCTTCACGCTTCGTTTACTCAGGAAAATCTTTATCTTTGTACCTTAAAATAAAAAGTATGAATACTCCTTCTAATATGATTGAACTGGGAACTAAGGCCCCTTTTTTTGAGCTGCCGAATCCTTCAAAAAGCAACGAAATTCAGTCACTGGATGATCTGAAAGGCGAGAAAGGTACTTTGGTGATTTTTATGTGTAACCATTGTCCGTTTGTTCTTCATGTTATTGACAAGTTAAACGAATTGTATGAAGATTATAATGAAAGAGGGATTGAATTTATCGCCATCAACTCAAACGATGTAGAAAAATATCCCGCGGATTCTCCGGAAAAGATGATTGAATTCCAGATTGAAAGAAAATTCGATTTTCCTTATCTATATGATGAAAGCCAGGCTATTGCTAAAGCTTACGATGCAGCTTGTACACCTGATTTCTTTTTCTTTGATGAAAAATTAGATCTTATCTACAGAGGACAAATGGACGATTCAAGACCTGGAAACAATAAGGATGTAACAGGTGAAGATTTAATCATTGCTTTTGAAAATCTTTTATTGGGTGAGCCACAGGAAGAAATTCAGAGACCGAGTATGGGATGCAATATTAAATGGAAATAGTTCTTAATGAATTTTTGAAAATATAAAGCCGTCTTAGAGGACGGCTTTTTTTCTTATAGATACTTACTTTCCCAAATCATCAACGTTTATTTTAAGAAAGGATTGTGTTGTTTTTCAAATCCTATTGTTGTGGCATTTCCATGACCGGAAAAAACCTGGGTTTCATCATCAAGAATGAAAAGCTTTGTTTTGATGCCATTAATTAGTTGCTCATAATTTCCTTTGTATAAATCTGTTCTTCCAATGCTTCCTTCAAAAAGAACATCACCGGAAATCATGAATTTTCTTGCCTCGTTATGATAAACTACACTTCCCGGAGAGTGTCCCGGAACATGATAAATTTTGAATTTTTCCCCATCAAGATCAAGTTCATCTCCTTCATTAATATAAGTAGTTTCAACTTTAACGGGAGGAACCTGAAACCCGAATCTTGCCCCGCTTGCTGAAAGCATATCCAATACTTCCTGATCTTCTGTATGTAAAATAACAGGAACTTTATACTTGTCAAAAGCCCATTGCAATCCTAAAACATGATCGATGTGAGCGTGTGTTAAAAGGATCTTCTGAATATTTAACTTGTTTTCAGTGATAAAATTACTGATGGCATAAGTTTCCTGCTCATTCATGTTTCCCGGATCAATAATCCATGCATTTTTATGATCGTTATAAAGAATATATGTGTTTTCGCTTGCAAAATTGAATACGAATCTCTGAATGTGAAGCATAATTGAATTTTTTTTCAAAAATACGATATTATGTAGAAAATGGGTATTTTTCGTTATCTTCGTCATAATGAAAACTTTGCAATTACTTTTATTTTCTTTGAGCGGACTGATGTTTGGACAAAATATCCAGAGTATTCAGCTTTTTAATCCTCAAACCAACGATGAGACACCAGTAATCAAAATGAATGAGACGCTGGTTTTAAGTTTTGATGATCTTGCCAATACTAATCAGATTTACAGGTACACCATTAAGCATTATGACAGAAACTGGGAAGATGACAATCTTTTCTTTACTGAATTTGCGAATGGAAGCCTAAATGGACTTTTGGATAACTTCCAGTATTCATTTAATACATTACAGGCTTATACCCATTATAAACTGGTATTTCCCAACGATAAAATACAGCCAAAAATTTCTGGTAATTTTGAATTGATCGTTTATAAAGATTCTGCTGAGAAGCCTCTTTTTAAAAGAAGATTCTATGTGGTGGAAGATAATGCCAGTGTAGCGCTTGATGTTTCAAGATTTGTAGATAAAAATCCGAATCTCAATCAAAGGGTAGAAGTACAGGTAATTTCAAAAGGAGGAGATATTACTTCCAACGTCAACTCTGTGAGCATGAATGTAATGCAGAATAATAATCCTGATATGGTTATTAAAAATTTAAAACCAAGTACTACTTTAGGAAATAAGCTGCTTTTTCAACAATTAAATATTGCCTTTCCTGGAAATAATGAGTTTTATTACTTTGATAATAAGAACATGAATATGGCTGCAGATATGGTTCGTGCAACCGAAGTGAAAGACGGAGTGAACAATACTTATCTTCACCCGGTTTGGGCTTATCCTCTGAATTACCAGTATCAGCCGGATGTAAACGGAGCCTGGTATTACAGAAGGAGTGATTTAGGAATTGAAAGAAACGCGGAGAGAGAAGCGGATTATTCGTGGGTGTATTTTTCAATAGATTCGGATCCTATGGATAAGGAACTTTATGTTTTAGGCGGTTTCAACGGTTTTAAACCTTCTAAAGAATATCAGATGCAATATGATGAGGCTACTAAAAAATATGTAGCAAAAATATATCTGAAGCAGGGTTTCTATAATTATATCCTGGCAACGAAAGATGCTAACGGAGTTTTAAACTTAGGAGAAATTAACGGGAATTTCTGGCAGACGGAGAACCTTTATCAGGGCTTTTTATATTATGCTCCTTTTGGCAGAAATTATGACGGTTTGATGGGGTATGGAGAATTTAGAACACCTGTACGATAAAATAATAAAACAGATTAGAATGTAAATAAAAACCCTTATAGATGTTTCTGTAAGGGTTCACATATAATAATAGTTTAGGAATTCTTTTTATATTTTAAAAATAGCAGTTACCAGTAGATTTTCATGATCTTCAAATATATAATGAATATTCACAGGGAAATTCTGCATGGTATTAACGGTGATTTCGTTATGTCTTGTTTCATGGTTTTTTTTGTTTTGTAGGATCTCACCGATAGTTACTTTCAAATCTTCAAGAAAGTCCATTCCCATATTTTCTTTTTCCGCATTGAATACCCGCATAAGAAGCCTTATATCGTTTTTGGCAATAGAAGAAAGGAAGACGTTCATTTTATGCACAATTCTTTTTCAATTCGGATATATTTTTGTAAAAATCAAGTTTTGTAGCCGGGTTTTCATTATGAAACTGAATTCTGTACAGCACTTCATCCAATTGAAATTGAGGAATTGCAGGTCTGTTGTTGATTTCAAAACTCTCCACCATTTTAGCAAATGCTTCCAGAGTTTCGGGGCTGAAGCTTTCGATCTTTGTTTTTAAAATTTCGGCAGTTGCATTCATCATTTTTAATTTTTAGGGTTAATGATGTTTTTTTTGATGGGGTAAAGGTAAGAAAAATAATTAAATTTTACATTTTTATTTTAAAATAATAGGGGGTATTTTGAAATAAAATATATTTTATCAGAATTTTTTTTAAAAAATAGGGGGGTGTTTAAAAAATATTTAAAAAAAATAACCTCCACAAATGGAGGTTACTATTTTTAAACCAGATAAAATTCATTGAGCTTCTCTTCACAAAGCGTTTTTACCACTTCAATCCACCGATCTTCGTCATTCAGGCATGGGATGTAATGGAAATTTTCTCCTCCTCCGTGTAAAAACTGTTCTTTTCCTTCTACAGAAATTTCTTCTAAAGTTTCCAGGCAGTCTGAAACGAAAGCTGGACAAACAATGGCCAGATTTTTTACTCCTTTTTTCGGAATAGTTTCCAAGGTTTCATCCGTATAAGGCTCTATCCATTTATCTTTTCCTAATCTGGACTGGAAAGAGACAATTGTTTTTTCTTTAGGTAAATTGAGCTTTTCAATCACCAGATTGGTTGTTGTAAAACATTGGTGACGGTAGCAGAATTTATGACTCGGATTACTCTCTCTCGAACAGCAATCGTTTAAATTACACGTTTTGGTAGGATCGGTTTTATAAATATGCCTTTCCGGAACGCCATGATAAGAGAATTGAAGAGCATCGAAGTTTTCAGGAAGTTTTTCCTTGATGCTTTCCGCCAGACAATTGATATAGATGTCTCTATCATAAAAAGGCTGAATATAATTGATCTTTACGTTCGGAAACTTGGCTTTTCTTACTTCCTCAGCTTTTTCAATCACTGTTTCTGTTGTGCTCATCGCATATTGTGGATACAGTGGGAAAAGAACAATTTCAGAAACGCCTTTCTCTGTTAATTTTCTAATTCCTGTTTCAATGCTGGGTTCAGCATATCGCATTCCAATTTCTACCGGAACATCTACAAGCTTTTGAAGTTTTTTCTGAATTTTTTCGGTGATGACAATCAAAGGTGATCCTTCATCCGTCCAGACTGTTTTGTAAGCTTCTGCAGATTTTGCAGGTCTGGTATTTAAGATAATCCCACGAACCAAAAGTGCACGGAAAATCCATCGATAGTCAATCACTCTTTCATCCATCAGGAATTCATCCAGATATTCTTTTACGTCATTTACCGCTGTAGATTTTGGTGAACCAAGATTTACGAGTAAAATTCCTTTTTTAGCCAAAATTTTTAATTTTAATTATCAATAGACTTTTCAAAATTTGTCATAAACTTTGAAATTTTGGTAAAGGTATTGTTTTCTATCGAGCCGTTTTTATCAAATCTGCCCTTTATACCTTTTATCAGCAATTGGTGGTCATCAACTTTTGCGCCAAGAGTTTTCAGAATTAATAATAATTCTTCGTGTCCTTTTTCTCCATTTGCAGAAGCAGTAACAA
The DNA here is from genome assembly GCF_022488405.1 of Chryseobacterium sp. Y16C. Classification (NCBI taxonomy): domain Bacteria; kingdom Pseudomonadati; phylum Bacteroidota; class Flavobacteriia; order Flavobacteriales; family Weeksellaceae; genus Chryseobacterium; species Chryseobacterium sp. Y16C. Next base: position 2,172,737 of record NZ_CP092711.1, on the reverse strand, counting down.
CTCCGACAAGTTTTTCACTAAAAATAGTAGTGGAAACACACCATTCCAATAAATTTTTTACCCTACTCGGAATACTGAAAATATATTCCGGCGTAGAAAAAAGTACACCTGCCGAAGTATCGATATCTTCACGGATTTTCAATACTTCAGCAGGTGTATTATTATTTGTAAGTTCTGTATCAAAATGAGGGAGAATAGAAAGGTCATCATATATTATGAAATCAACATTGGTTTTTGTTTCCAATGCTTTTTCCATTAATTTTAAATTGCTGGAATTTTTTGTAGCGCTTCCAATAATGATGATTATCTTCTTTCTATCAGACATTTTACAGAAAGTTATCCGTTTACAGCTTCCACTCTTTCTACCAAATCAGGAACGAATTGTTTTAAAATATTTTCAATTCCACCTTTTAATGTAGCTGTTGAACTTGGGCAACCAGAACAAGCACCTTGTAGAAGCATTTTGGCTGTTTTATGTTCTTTATCGTATTCCATCAAAGAGATTTTTCCGCCGTCATTTTCTACTGCAGGAGCAACATATTCATTTAAAATGTCAGAAATTTTCTGCTCATCGTCTGTATATTCTCTGTTGATGATTTTCTCAACAGGGTTTTCATGTTTCTGAGCTTCGATACTGGAAATTTCACCTCCGTTTTGAAGATATTCGGCAATGAAACCGCGAACAGCCATCATTACCTGATGCCATTCAACAGAATTATCTCTCGTTACTGCTACGAAATTATCAGAAATAAAAACTTCCGTAGCAAAATCGAATTCTTTAAAAATTCCCTGAGCCAAAGGAACTCCTTCAGCCTCATCTCTTGATTTTACTTCAACAAAACCATCCAGTAATAATTTGCTGGAAACGAACTTCATCACATTCGGGTTTGGGGTCATTTCAGCATAAATCTGATACATTTCTTTTTTCTTCTGAAGATAAATTCTCGGGTTAGCCAGCAATTCATCTTCTACTACATTTTTAAGGCTTTCAGCTACATGTTCCCATTCCACAGTATCTTGTTTGGCAACCGCCACAAAATTCGCCGTAATGAAAATTCTTTCTACAAACGGATAGTTGAAAAGTTCCTGTGCTAAAGGAATTTCTGAAATATCTGAATCTCTGTCCAACTCTAAAGATCCCGGAATCAGGTTGTAGTCTGCTACAAATTTCATCACTTTCGGGTTTTCGGTTGGTTCTATAAGGATAGTATGCATTTTTTCGTTAAATTTGAGATACAAAAATACGGAATTAGAAATTAGAAGTCAGAAGCTGGAGTTAGATTTTCGCTATCGGTATCATTTTAAAATTTTGAGAGATAAAATTTAATTTCAAACCGGCTCATTATCAAATTTTCAAATTAAAAAATATGGCACTTATAAAAGAACTTTTAGGAAAAGCACCACAAATAGGCGAAAATACTTTTTTGGCTGAAACAGCGACCATTATTGGGGATGTTACGATGGGGAAAGACTGTAGTATCTGGTACAATGCGGTGATTCGCGGAGATGTTCATTATATTAAAATGGGAAACAAGGTAAATGTTCAGGATAATGCAATGCTACATTGTACTTATCAAAAGCATCCTTTAAATATAGGAAACAATGTATCTATTGGTCATAATGCGATTGTTCACGGATGTACCATTCATGACAATGTTTTAATCGGAATGGGGGCTATCGTGATGGATGATTGTCTGGTGGAAGAGAATTCTATTGTGGGTGCAGGCTCTGTGGTAACGCAGGGAACGCATATTAAATCCGGAGAAGTTTGGGGAGGTGTTCCTGCAAGAAAAATTAAGGATATTAATGCACAGCTATTAGAAGGGGAAGTCAACAGGATTGCGGATAATTATGTTAAATATTCTTCCTGGTATAAAGAAAATGTAAAGCACGTTAAAGGATAAGAATGAACTTCAAAAGTAATAAAAAACTCTCTTGGTATAAATCAGGAGAGCTTTTTATTTAAGTGATACTTTATTGATATACTAAAACTGCTTTTCCGTTTTCACATTTCACTCCGGTAGGCTCCGCAGGCATCATGCAGTCTGAAGTAATGTTGTACTTTTTATTATATTCAGACATGATATTGGTGTAGCTTTTAATTTTAGGAAGAATTTCATTTTCCTTTTTTTTAGGATAGGCTATGTAAGAAACGGGTCCGCCACAAGCTTTTGATCCGATGGGTGAAAATGCCCAGTCTGCAGCATTGGTGCATTCTTCTTTTGCGATTTCCTCCTCAATATTCGACTTTATTTTATCCAGTCTGGCCTGGTCATATTTTTGACTGTTTTCATCAGCAGGTCTTTCAGAGATGTCTTTAGGTAGGGTGGAATCATCATTAACAACTGTTTTGCATGATACTGCAAAAAGAGATAGGCAAAGTAAAGCGGAAGATATTTTAAACAGTTTATTTTTCATAAAATTTTTTTTAACTACAATCAAAGTTTATGCCTTAACGACATTTTCCGTAATTTTGACAACGATGAACAATCATTTTTTTGACTTAATAGAGCATACCAACCGAAGCGTATTTTTAACAGGAAAAGCGGGAACAGGAAAGACCACCTTCCTCAATGATTTTGTCAAGCGGACACGTAAGAAACATATTGTAATTGCACCGACAGGAATTGCAGCAATCAATGCAGGAGGTGTTACTATTCATTCGATGTTTGGGTTGCCGCTGAGAACCTTTTTACCGACCACGGAAAGAATTGATACGAGTTTGGCAAATAATATTGCCGATCTGATGCCTCATTTTAAATACCGTAAAGATAAACTTAAACTCTTAAGAGAAGTTGAAGTCATCATTATTGATGAGGTTTCGATGCTTCGTGCTGATGTTCTGGATATGATGGACTTTTCATTAAGATTTATCCGGAGAAATAATCAGCGTTTTGGTGGAGTGCAAATGTTGTTCATTGGTGATTTATACCAGCTTCCTCCAGTAGTGAGAGATGAGCATATTTTGAAAATGTGTTATAATTCTCCTTTCTTTTTTGACAGCTTAGCGATTAAGGAAATTCCATTGATTACGATTGAGTTGACGAAAGTATACCGTCAGTCTGATGAAGAGTTTCTGAAGATTTTAAATGCAATCCGTGACGGTGATATTGCCAATATCGATTTTGATCATTTGAATGAAAGATATGATCCCGATTTTGATATGGGAAAAGAATCTTATGTTTACTTATGTTCGCACAACAAAATGGCGGATGAAATCAATCAGGAAAAATTAGCGGAGATAAAAGTTGACACCAAAACTTATGAAGCCAAACTTTTTGGAGAATTCAAAGAAAACCAGTTTCCCAACGAACAGTTTTTAGAGCTTAAAATCGGAGCTCAAATTATGTTTATCCGTAATGATATTTCGGGAGAGAAGAAGTATTTCAATGGGAAATTGGGTGAGATTTCCGGACTGGATGAAAATGAAATTAAAGTTATTTTAGAAGGAAGCGAAAGAGAAATTACCGTAAAAAGAGAAGTCTGGGAACAGAAAAAATATTTCCTGGATACGGATAAGAATATCAAGGAAGAAGTCCTGGGAAGTTTCGAACAGTTTCCGATAAAGCTGGCTTGGGCAGTTACGATACATAAAAGCCAGGGATTAACTTTTGATAAAGTCATTATTGATGCTGGGAAAAGTTTTACAGCAGGACAGGTGTATGTAGCATTATCGCGTTGCCGAACACTGGAAGGAATTGTTTTAAAATCGAAAATTACGCCTGAAGTTATTTTTAAAGACAACCGAATCCTGAAATTCCAGGGTGAAACTTATGCGAATGATAATGTAGAAGCAATTCTAAATCAGGAAAAGTACGATTACAGCATCAGGAAAGTTCTTCGTGCTGTAGATTCTCAATGGCTGCTGAATGAAGTGGAGGAGTGGAATAAATTATCAATTTCTACCAAAAGCATTGATAAGGTAAAGACCAATCAATTATACCTCCAGCTAAAACACGAAATTGTTAACCTTGGAAAGATCTTCGAAAAGCTGGAAAGAGTGATTTCACAGAAGGTGAATAATTTTATCGAACAGAAGGAACAGTGGTCGGAGATTGAAAGTAAAACAAAAGGTGCGGTTAATTTCTTCTTTACCGAGATCAGAGATAAAATTTTTAATCCCCTGAAAGAATTCTATGCCGAGATAAAAGGTGTAAAAGGGCTGAAGCAGTATAATGAAGAATTTAAAAACTGGCTGGAAGATGTAGAAGAATATCTGAACAGTTTAAAAGAAATTCATTTACTGGATACTAAACTTCTTGATGAGAAAAATGATAAGGAAGTCAGCATGAAAATTGCAAAAGTTCCGTCCCAGGTTCTTACTTTTCAGTTGTTTGAGCAAGGGAAAACTATTTCAGAAATTGCTTTGGAAAGAGGATTGGTAAAAGAGACGGTGATCGGTCATTTAGCAAAATTTGCCGAGCAAGGATTGCTAGATATTTCAAGAGTCATTACTTCCGATAAAATCAAAGCCTTTGAAGATGTTTTCTATAAAGATCCAAAAGAAACTTTGACAGAATGGAAAAACGCCTTGCCGAGTAATTTTGAATTTAACGAAATCAGGATTTTAATTAATCATTTTACTTATTTGAAAGAAAAAGCGAAGCAATAAACAATAGATATATTTGACATTAATTATTTCATAATTTAGGTAATAATCAAATACTGGAATGTATAAAATAAACACGGATTCGGTTTTAATTGAATCCGTGTTTTTTATATACGTACTTTATTGGTAATCATTTACTACAAAGACAATCCATATTCAGGCTTCGGAAATTCTCCTGGAGTTTTATAGCGGGTAGATGCCGTTTTGTGATACCACGCTCCCAATCCTGAGATCATTAGAGCCACGTTATGAACAAAACGTTCAATATTTTTCTGCTCGGAGCCAAAATCAGGCAGGTTATATTGTAATTCCACAAATTCCTTTACATAATCGTCGTGAATACGCATAGATTCTGCAATGGCTTCTTCTAATGAAACTTTGTACTGATGCCTTATTACCAATATAATGTTCAAGGTTTCAGTCTCTATTCTTAGCTCTTTTTCTATGGAGGCAAAATCATTTTGAATGGCCATAATGCGGCACATCAACATTTTTAATCGCTTGATCACTGGATGTTCTGATATTGTATTCGGAACAATATAATTGATGGCTGGCTCCACAGGATCTCCATACGGATACATTGAAATAGAATATTCACGTATAAGTAAAAGATTATTAAGAGTAGGAAATTCTTTTTTTAACTTATACGGTGTTTCTTCCATAATTCCGTAGGTCGTGTAATCATAAAAGTTTTTTGTCCAGCGTTCAAACCAATTATCATTAGCGTATGGAAGGAATTCTTGCCTGCTTAATGCTACTTGTCTCATCAGTCCGATATCATCAGATTTAGGTTGGGCACCCATCATAATGTCCATGATATGATCTCTGATATCAGCAAGTTTATGAACCGGACACAATTCATGATAATCGTCGTATAAAGTAAGCCATACCATAAATCTTGCAATAGGTCTTATTTGTTCTTTAGTGGAAGCTGCCGGAAACATGTAGGAAGCTGCTTCTACCAAACCGTGTTTTTTATATTTTGTTCGTGTGGCTTCGGACATGAATTGATAATCATCGTCAAGCCATTTGCTTTGTTCTTCATAAAAATTTTGGGAAAACGGGCCAACTTCATAAGGCCACGGATATTGTAGAACGGGAACGTCTTTTTGTTTCATTTTTTTGTTTTTAATTTTTAATAATAATCAGATAGACTAATACATAAAGATAAACAGGGATTGGGTTTTCATTGAATCCCCATTTCTATAAATACGCTATTATTACATTTGTTTTAGTTTGTCTTTCAGTTCATTAGCTTCCGGGAAATCTGCAGCTGTGTAGCGGGCTAATTTTGTAGATATACTTTTCCAGCCACTTAGCACCATACTCATATAATGTACCCAGTTGACAACCGCTTCATGCCAAATTCCAAAATCAGGAAGAGATGCTTGTAATTCGACAAATTCTTTCAAATCCTGATTATGCAAACGCAGGTTTTCCATACAGGCCTCTTCCAAAGTTATTTTATGCTCATTCTGGATTACCTTTACAATATTGTAGTAAACACTGTCTGTTGCTTCATCTTTTGCGACCGACTGAACTTCATTAAAAAAAGTTACCAAGTGGCAAGCCAATGCCTGCAAACGACGGATGACAGGGTGGTCATGAATTTCTTGTGGTAAAATGATCCCGGTTTCTACCTCTACAAGTTGTAAGAAAGGATAAAGGCAGATAGAGTCTTCACGTAAAGCAATACATTCCGTTACCGATGGATAAATTTTGTCTCTTTTCAATTTCAGCTCTCTTTCCAAGCCGTTGAAATATTTTTCAATCATTTCGGTAAAACGGGAAAGAGATACTTCTGGAATGAACAGCAGTAATTCTTGTCTTAAAGAAGCCAGCATTTTGCCAAGCGGTATTCCGGAATCTTCAGCGGTAATTTCTCCGTGCAGAATTGCAAGAGATTGGTCGCGGATGTATTGAATGTTTTCGGGCGTACTCTCTTCATAGAGATCGTCATTATATAAAGTCCAGAGCATCAACCGGCAAATAGGCCTGAACCTTTCAACAGATGCTGTGGGAAACCACTGCGCTGCGATATGTGCTGTTTTTGTTTTTTTGTACTTTTTCCGTAGATCAGGATTGTTTTCGAAGAGCCACAAATATTCTCCGTCAATCCACTGGGTTTCTGTGATCTCCTGTAATTGATCAGCGTGAGGATTCTTTAGGGTAGGGAACGGATACCTGAACTTCGTTTGAAGAAGCTCAAGCGTGTTAAATTTTTCGTTGTTCATGATTCTGGTTTTGGGTTTGTTTTATTGTTATTTTTTCATTCGCATACGGGTTTTTAATGATTATGTTTAACGGTTAGTCGGTTTTATCATAATTTTTATATTATGATGACATTAAAATTACAAATTATTCTATATAAAGTGAATATTATTTTATGAACTTTCAATAAATTATTTTTAAACTGTAAGATATATAATCATAACAATGAATTCTTCCGATAGTTTTTTCCTGAGCTAATCGATCAATCCTATCAATTACAAAAAGTAACTAATGCAATTTATTAATTTTAAATTTGCTTGATTTTTTTAATAAAAATTTTAATTATGAAATGGACGAAGGAGGTTCTGCATCTCCTTTAAAAATAAATACCTCGATATGAAAAATTTTGAAATGTCGGTTCTTGATCTTGCCCCTGTAAAGCAGGAAAAAAGCATTCACGACACTTTTCAGGACAGTTTGTCTTTAGCCAACTATACTGAAAATTTAGATTATAAAAGATTTTGGCTTGCAGAACATCACAATATGGAAAGTATTGCGAGTTCTGCAACTTCTGTTCTCATTGGTTTTATTGCGAACGGAACTAAAAAAATAAGAGTGGGGTCAGGAGGAATTATGCTGCCGAATCACAGTTCATTGGTGATTGCCGAGCAATTCGGTACACTGGAGTCCCTTTTTCCCGGAAGAATTGATCTTGGACTGGGAAGAGCGCCGGGAACAGACGGATTAACTGCTCAGGCGTTGGGAAGAAACCCTGCCATCATTAATCAGCAGTTTCCTAGGCAGATCCTGGAATTACAAAAATATTTCTCCAAAGAAAATCGCGATGCCCTGGTTCGTGCAATTCCGGGAGAAGGACTGGATATTCCGTTATATATTTTAGGTTCAAGCACAGACAGTGCATTTTTAGCTGCGGAATTGGGACTTCCATATGCTTTTGCCGGACATTTTGCTCCTGAACAAATGGAAATGGCGTTTAATATCTACAGACAGAATTTTGAGCCTTCAAAATATTTAGATCAGCCTTATATTATTGCCTGTGTCAATGGAATTGCAGCTGAAACTTCCGAGGAAGCTCATAAAATTTCAACGACTTTATTTCAGGCTTTCATTAATATTGTAAGAAATGACAGAAAACCTTTTGCTCCGCCGGTTGATGATATGGATGAAATATGGTCTGCAATGGAAAAATCAATGGTTTTACAGAAATTAAAATATACCTTGATTGGGGATCAAAAAGAAATTGAAGAAAAGCTTATAAGCTTCCAGGAAAAATTCAAAGTGGATGAATTAATGATCAATTCCCATATCTACGATCATCAAAAAAGACTGGAGTCTTATCATATTTTCAGAAATGCTAAAAACACGATATTCAAAGCATAAGATTAATTGGAAGATGCCTTTTTTTATGAGTATCTTTGCAGAAATTTAAAAAGTAAAAATGTCTGATATTAAATTAAATACTATTCCAGAGGCTATTGAAGACCTTAAAAATGGTAAAATAATCATAGTAGTAGATGATGAAGACAGAGAAAATGAAGGTGATTTTCTTTGTGCTGCTGAATTAACAACACCGGAAATCATAAATTTCATGGCTCTTCACGGAAGAGGACTGATCTGTATGCCGCTTCCTGAAAAGAGATGTGATGAACTTGGATTGGAAGTAATGGTAAGCAGAAGCAGCGATCCGAAAGAAACTGCCTTCACCGTATCGGTTGACCTTCTTGGGAACGGAACTTCTACAGGGATTTCTGCAGGTGACAGAGCGAAAACCATTTTAGCTTTGATGGATGAAAAATCTAAGCCTACAGATTTCATGAGACCCGGACACATTTTCCCGCTTCGAGCGAGAAAAGGAGGTGTTCTGAAAAGAGCAGGACATACTGAAGCGGCGATCGATCTTACGCATTTGGCTGGATTGAAGGAAGGTGGTGTAATCTGTGAGATTATGAATGAAGATGGCTCAATGGCACGTCTACCGGATTTACACGTTTTTGCTCAAAAGCATGACATGAAAATCGTTTCTATTGAAGATCTGATTCATTATCAGCTTAAAAAAGGAAATCTGATCGAAAGGTTGGAGGAAAGAAAAGTGAAAACTGCTTATGGAGATTTTGATTTCTTTGCTTTCAGAGAAACTTCAAATGATCAGATTCATTTTGCTTTAACAAAAGGTTCCTGGACTGTTGATGAGCCGGTTTTAGTAAGAGTTCAATCTTCTGATTCTTATTTTGATGTCTTGACAAGACTAAATAACGGCGAAAAACCTTTATTGCAGAAAGTAACCAATATGGTGAATGAAGCTGGAAAAGGAGCAATTATTTTCATCAATAACGTTTCGAATTCTGAAAATACATTGAGAAAATTACAACAGTTCTTAAATTACCAGGACGGTCAGGAACAGCATCCTACATTGGCCTATAATTACAGAGACTACGGGATCGGAACTCAGATTTTAAAGAATCTTGGAATCAATAAGTTTAAAGTAATCACTCAAAATCCTAATATCAAACCTCAAGTGGGAGGATATGATGTTGAGGTGACAGAGATGGTGCAATTATAAATGTGAATGGTGAATTGTGAATTAACTTCGTTGTCAATTTATTGATTCGATTTTAAATTCACTTGCAGAGCAAAATTGACTTATTGACATTTCACATAAAAAAATGGCTTGATTTCTCAGGCCATTTTTATTTCGTCAAAGTTTCTGAAACCATTCAGAAAATCTTTTACATTCATTCTTTTTTTTCCTTCCAACTGTAATTCTAAAGGAAAATAAATCCCGTCTTTTGTATAAATTTTAAAATCATTTTTGGAAATGGCTATACTTCCTGCAGGCTGATTGTGACTGGAAAGCTCAAATTTACCACCGAATATTTTTAATCCTTTTTCCTCTTCTCCGATTTTTAATATTGTAAAAGCGGCAGGATAAGGAGACATTCCTAAAATAAACTGGTGAACTTCTTTTGACGTTTTATTCCAGTTGATTTTGGTGTCTTCTTTAAAGATTTTATAGGCATTTTTCGGATGCTCTACATTAGGTTGAGGTTTTTCAATAATGGAGTTTTCTGCTAATCCGTCCAATGTTTTCACTACTAATGTTGAACCCATTTCCATCAGTCTGTCGTGAAGGCTTCCTGCATTTTCATCAGGTAAAATAGCTAGTTCTTCCTGTAATAAAATATTTCCTTCGTCAATTTTTTCATTGATAAAAAATGTGGTTGCTCCGGTTTTTTCTTCACCGTTAATCACTGCATAATTAATGGGAGCAGCGCCCCTGTAATCGGGAAGTAAGGAAGCATGTAAATTAAAGGTACCCATTTTAGGCATTTCAAAAAGAACTTTTGGCATCATCCTGAAAGCCACCACTACAAAAACATCAGCATCAAGCTTTCTTAATTCTTCTAAAAACTCAGGATTTCTCAATTTTTCAGGCTGAAAAACGGGAAGGTTATTTTCTACGGCAAAAACTTTTACAGGAGACTGGCTGATTTTTTGCCCACGTCCGCTCGCTTTATCTGCAACGGTAACAACGCCTACAACTTCATGATGTGATTGGTGAATGGCTTCCAATGAAGTCTTCGCAAACTCCGGAGTGCCTAAAAAAACTACTTTCAATGATTTCATGCTGCAAAGATAAGTTCTTTATTAAAGGATTAAAAGATTTAAAAATTATTTCTGTCATTCTGAAAGAAACGTTATGAAGTAAAGAATCTATTGGAATTGAAATAGATTCCTGTTGTTAAAATGATAATGACATTTAAGCTAACATATATGTTCTGAAATTCAGCATCTTTACTTTTCCTGAATCTAAAAGATAAATGAGGTTTTCCAGAATGTTATCTTTCGGATGATAAGTAAGCTGTATCGAAAGTTCTTCTATCGTTGCCGGTTTTTTAGCTAAAATGTTAATGATTTCCAGAGAAATATTCTGTCCGAAAACTGACCGTTTCTTTTTTTCACAGACAGAACAGTTACCGCAATTTTTAGTATCCTTTTCTCCAAAATAAGAAAGAATAAGCTTCATTTTGCAGTATTGGTTATCTTCAAGATAAAATTTCATTTCTTCCCATTTCTGGATCTTGTTTTTCTGAATATGTTCAAACAATTTCCAGTATGAGCTGTTAATAAGTCTTTCGTCTCGTGGTTTTAAAAACTTAATGCTTGCTAGAGCTCCGTCAACATATTCTATATAGTTTTTTTGCTGTAATTCTTTTAATCTTTCTTTGATTAATGGAACGCTTACGTCGATTTTATTGCTGACCTGCTGTTCGCTGAACATTACTTTATGAGTGGTAATTCCGGATACTGTTCTTAATAAAAGTTCAATAAAATAAGCGTCTTTTTGAGGGAGCTGATCAATTTCATCTGCTTTCATCAATAACTGCAAAGATGAAAGGCTTTTATTGTTATTATAATAAATAATTTCCTGGTTATGCAGAAAGCCCAGTACATTATTGATTTTTGCTTTCGACAGCTTTGTGAAATTCTGAATTCCAGCCGTATTCAATTGAAAAACTTTCTCAGGAAGTTCATATTCTGCCACCTGAAAAACAGAGTAGAGATAAGTAATGATTCTTAAGAACTCTGCTTTATTCGGGATCTGGTTTTTTAAGATCTGATCAAAATTTGAAAGTTCCTGTTTGTCCCAAAGCAAGAATGCAAAGCTTTTTTTACCATCTCTTCCGGTTCTTCCTATTTCCTGATAATAATTTTCAATAGAAGGGGAAGGAGAGAAGTGAATGACGAAGCGAACATTATCTTTGTCGATTCCCATTCCGAAGGCGTTGGTGGATATTAGAACATGCTGGTCGCTGTTATTCCAAATGTTTTGTCTGGTGTTTTTTTCTTTTGTTGTAAGCCCTGCATGAAAAAAATCAATATTTTTCAATTGGTTTTTATGAAGGAATTCAGTCAACTGTTCCGCATCTTTCCTTGTTCTTACATACACAATACCAGATTTCGTAGCATATTTCAAGATGTCAAAAACCCTTTGGTATTTATCTGAAACTTCTTCTGAAAAGATCTTGATATTCTCTCTCTTAAAGCTTTTTTGAAATACAGCAGGATTCTTTAATTCCAACTTAGATTTGATTTCATCCAGCACTTTTGGTGTTGCAGTCGCCGTTAAAGCTAAGCAGGCAATTTCAGGATTATTTTTTCTAAATTCTTTAATATTCTGATAGCTGGGTCTGAAATCCTGCCCCCACTCCGAAATACAGTGTGCTTCATCAACTGCAATGAAGGACAGCTGTATTTCTTCGATATTCTGTAAAAACTGAGTATTTGTCAATCTCTCGGGAGAGACATATAATAATTTTGTGAGACCGTCTTTACATCTGTTATAAATAACTTCCGCATCAAATTCATCCAGTTCGGAAGATAGGTATTCTGCTTCAATCTGACGGCTTTTCAATTGATTGACCTGATCCTTCATGAGCGCGAGTAACGGTGAAATAACCAGACATACACCTTCACGAAGAAGTGCAGGTAACTGATAACACAGTGATTTTCCAGCTCCTGTAGGTAGCAAGGCCAATGTATCTTTTGAATGAAGTATGGAATCTATAATTTCTTCCTGAGAATCCCTGAAAGTGTCATAGCTCCAAAAATATTTCAGAGTATCAAATTTTAATTTTTGTAGGTCTTGTGGAGAAATCATAAGGTAAAAATAAGGAAAGTATTGAAACAAAAAAAGTCACGCATTGCGTGACTTTTCAATATAATAGAAAGTTTACTATTTAGCTTCGAAATATACCCTTCTGTTAGCTCTGTTTTTCCATTCTGGACATTTTGTAGCTGGGTCACATTCAGGATATTTCAGGTCTTTTTTACCTTTACCAATTGCATTTAATTTTCCAGACTCAACTCCGTTTTTAATTAAATAATTTTTTACATTATTTGCTCTTCTTTCGGATAATTTCTGGTTGTAAGCATCAGTACCTCTCGTATCCGTAGCTCCTACTACTGTATAAGTACCACTTGATGAGTTGATATAATTTACAGCGTTGTTAAGGATAGGAGTGTTAGATGGTAAGATTCTGTCTGAGTTCAGATCGAATTCAATTCCTTCCAACGTTCTTGTATCATCCGTTACAGGTCCGGTTGTTGCAGGAGCAACTGGGCAGCCACCATTTTCAACAGGTCCTGGAACAGTTACACATTTATCGTAAAGGTCAATTACTCCGTCTAAGTCTGTATCAAGGGCAACTCCGGCTCCGTCAACTCTTGCTCCTGCAGGAGTATCAAGCTGTCTGTCCCAATCATCACAAACACCGTCGTTATCTAAATCACCTTTTTTACAAACCTCAATATCTTGATTTTTATTAGCTAAAACGTCTAGCTTATAATATACTTCTTGAAGAGGGTCATGCCACATTAAGTGAGACTCGTGTTTTCCTAATTTTAAACTTACCCCTAAAGTTGCATTAAAGAAGTTGTCTGAAACTTGCTCTTCACGCTGGTTGATAGCGCTGTATTTGTCACCTCCTCCATCAAACTCATCATCACCGGTCATAACGTACATTACTCTACCTTCAATGTCAAGTCTTCTGTTAACTTTGAATTTAACACCGGCACCAGCTTGAGCGAACATTGAACCCAATTTGAAAGGTTTAATTTCTGTCATCAATCTTTGTCCGTTTTCATCTTTCTGATAAGCTCTATAAGCTAATGTTCCAAGACCTCCATAAGCATGCAAAGCCCATCTGTATGGAGACTTATTGTCAACTCTTCTTAGTATGTTTGAAATATTAACATCTCCCAATAAAGAGATTGCATCATATTGAGTTCTTGCTCCTACTTGCTGGTAAACAGATGCATTTACTGGTGCATCTTTTTTAGTACTGAACCATCCTTGTCTGGTTTCTCCTCTGTCATATTGTAAGTTAATACCGAAAGCATGGGTAATCGCCTTATCAATACTAATATATGCAGAATATCCGAAAAGATTTTTACCGTTACCATTTTTTATTGATGTTAAATCTGCCGATTGAACTAATGGTACACCGACCCCTGCTGAAATAGCCCAATCATTAAATCTTTTAGATTGATTAGTGAAGGGAGAAACATTTGCTGAGCCTGATGAAAAAGTATTAGGATATTTTTCTTCAGCCGAAACTGCTGTTGAATCTTGTGCAAAGCTTATGGCAGGAACAGCCAGTGCTAATGCTACAATTGCTAAACTTATTTTCATAGTGTATTTTTATTATTTAGTTAATTAAATGATTTATTTATTTAGGGCAACCAGCATTTTCAACCGGTCCAGGTACAGTTACGCATTTATCATAAAGATCAATCACACCGTCAAGGTCCATGTCAAGTGCAACACCGGCTCCGTCAACTCTTGCTCCTGCAGGAGTGTCAAGCTGTCTGTCCCAGTCGTCGCAAACGCCGTCATTGTCTTGATCTCCTTTTTCACATACAACAAAATCTACATTGGTATTTTCTAAAGTATGGATTCTGGAGTATGTTTCTTGTAATGGATCGTGCCAAGCCAAATGTGTCAAATGTTTTCCTAGTTTGAAGGATACTCCTAAGTTAACTGTCCAGGCATTATCAGATCTTCTTTTACTGATCATGTTATACTTGGAAACTTTGGATGCTGGATCGTAATCGGCAGGTCCTGCGTTTCCTCCTCCATCAAATTCGTCATCCCCACTGATAATATACATTGTTCTTGCCTCTATATCAATAAGTTTGGAGACATTGTATTTCAATCCAACACCAAACTGGTAATAAATTGAATTAATATCCATTTTTTGCTTAATGAATAAAGGAATTCTAGGCGGAGTGGTATTCCATCTGAATTCATTATTGTCATGTAAAGATGTGTTATAGCTCATCAATCCAATACCGGCATAACCATGGAAAGCCCATCTGTAAGGAGAAAGGTTGTCTACTCTTCTCAAAAGATTTGAAAAGTTAACGTCTCCCATTAAGGCAATCTGATTAAATTTCGTATTGGCTTCCGCAACTCCTGCGGCAGTTCCAGCAGCTCCGTCAAGCTGAGCTTTCTGTGTTGTTTCACCTCGCTGATAAATAAGGCTAACTCCTACAACATGAGTAATCTGTTTGTCGATACTCACGTAAGAGTTATATCCCCAGTTGACCTTTTTATCATAAAAAGATCTCAAGTCAGCGTGAACCATGAAAGCAGCACCTCCACCGACTGAGATAGACCAGTCGTTGAATTTTCTTGCTTTGTTGTTGAAAGGCTGTACATTGGCAGAACCAGAGGAGAACGTATTAGGGTATTCATCGTAGGAACTAACAGCAATACTGTCCTGTGCATATGTTGCAATAGGCAATGCAGCCAATAATAATAAACCTAATTTCATACAATATGTTTTATGTTTTAGATAAAGTCTTTTAAGATTATCTTGGAGAATTCCCTTTCAAAAAGATGTTTCTGATGAGGGATTTCTAGCTTTTCTGACACAAATTTCAGATTGTCAAACTTTACGATATCAATATCTATTACTCTGTCCGTATATACTCCCAGAGTGCTAGAATCATGTGCTCTTCCCATCTCAATTTCAATCCTTTTGATATGTTTAAGTAACTGAATAGGTGAAAAATGTGTACATATTACTAATGCAATATTACAAAAAATATTAGAACTAACAAATTCTACGGGTTCAGTAATTAAAAATTCGCTTAAATTTATTACATTTCCTACCTCCTTATTGAGTTTGTCAATAGCCAGTTCAATATTTTTTTTTGTATCACCAAGATTACTTCCGAGTAACAAAATGACAGTATGTTGCGACATATTGTTTAAATATAAATTTTATGAAGAGTTTCTTTAAAAATGTATTGGCAAATATAGTTGCATTTGTAATACTATGTGCCGTGTTTTTTTTCTTTTTTATAGTCGTTGTTTTCTTCAGTGCAATGAGTGGAGAAAAATCTGTTGTGGTAAAAAAGAATTCAGTTTTAACCATTAATTTAAAGACAGATATTATAGATAGCCCTACAGAAGAACAGACCAGTATATTTAACGTAAGTGATAAAAATAAAAGCATATTGCTGTATGATGTTTTAGAGGCCATAAAGAAAGCTAAAACCGATGATCATATTAAGGGAATCAGTATTGAAACTGATCACCTAAATGCGGGAATTACTCAATTGGATGATATTAGAGCTGCCTTAGAAGATTTTAAAAAGAGTGGAAAGTTTGTATATGCTTATGGAAATGGAGTTTCCCAATCTACCTATTATTTAGGATCTGTGGCGGATCAGTATTTCCTAAACCCTTCAGGAATGATTGATTTGAAGGGGCTTGCTACTGAAGTTACCTTCTTTAAGGAATTTGCTGATAAATACGGAATCGGAATAGAAGTAATCAGACACGGTAAATTTAAGTCTGCGGTAGAACCTTTTATAAGAAATGATATTTCTGATGAGAATAGGGAACAGCTAAGTACTTTATTGAATGATATTTGGGGAAATACTGCTGCAAAAATATCGGCTTCCCGAAAGATAGATGCCAATCAGTTTAAAACTGCGGTAGATAGTCTTTACGGAATGATTCCCGAGCAGAGTCTAAAGTATAAATTAGTAGATAAATTAGTTCAGAAATCAGAATATGATGATTTTATCAAATCTAAGATAGGTACATCTAAAGATGAAAAGCTAAATAAAGTATCTATTACAAACTATATCAATTCATATTCTGATAAGGACAGCTCTGGAGATGGTGTTGCAATACTTTATGCTTCAGGTTCGATTAATAATGGAGATAAGTACGGGGATATTTATTCGGAAAAATATGTGAAATATATTCAGGAGCTTAAAAATGATGATAAAGTAAAGGCTGTTGTTTTCAGAATTAATTCTCCGGGAGGAAGCGCAAATGCTTCAGATGAAATTTTATACGAGCTTCAACAACTTAAAAAAGTAAAACCAGTTGTAGTGTCATTTGGAGATTATGCTGCTTCGGGAGGATATTATATCGCTATGTCTGCGGATAAAATTTATTCTGAACCGAATACCCTTACAGGTTCAATAGGTGTTTTTGGAGTAATGCCTTATTATAAAGAGATTGCCAATAAAAACGGAATACGTTCAGATATTGTGGCTACGAATGCCAATTCTGCTTATTACTCTGCTTTAAATGGATTGACACCTTATGGAGTTGCACAGGTTACAAGAAGTGTTGAGGGAACTTATAAAAGATTCGTTCATTTTGTAACACAAAACAGAAAACAAACGTTTGAGCAAATTGATAACGTAGGGGGAGGAAGAGTCTGGAGTGGAGTACGTGCCAAGCAAATTGGTTTGGTAGATGATTTGGGAACATTGAATGATGCTGTGAAATTTGCAGCGCAGAAGGCAGGCCTGAAATCTTACGGGGTAACATCATATCCGAAGAGAAAAACAGCATTTGAACAGATTTTTGATGATATGAATGAAGATGATATTTCTGCAAGATTAATTAAGAATAAAATAGGGAAAGCCAATTATGAAATTCTTGAGCAGGTTACTAACCAAAAGCTGAAGTCTGAAGTGAAAATGGAAATGCCTTATCAGATAAAAATTAACTAAATTATATATTGTAACAAAAACGGCGGATTTGAATTTTCAAATCCGCCGTTTTATTTTATGCTAATTATTTGTCAGCTACTTTTCTTCGTTGCCATTCCGTAGATCCAGAGGACGATCAGTGCTCCTCCGATAGCTAAAATCCAGCTTCTTGGATTCCAGAAAGAAGTGACATCACCCCAGTGTAAAATATACACGCCAATAGCTCCACCCACAAAAGCTCCTACAATTCCTAAAATGATTGTAATCAGCCATCCTCCTCCCTGAGTTCCCGGCATGATCATTTTTGCGATTGCTCCAGCAATAAGTCCGAATAAAATCCATGTTAAAATTCCCATAGTTGCAAATTTTTTAATTGTTAATATTTATGAAATTGATTTTTGCTAATGTAAGGGAAAACATGATAAATATCATCTTTTCTTGAAGAACGAATCAACAAATTCCGTACCATTGAATAATTGAAGGTCCTGCATTTTTTCGCCCACTCCAATATATTTAACAGGAATTTGGAACTGATCGGAAATACCAATTACAACTCCGCCTTTTGCGGTTCCGTCAAGTTTTGTTACCGCTAAAGCATTGACTTCGGTTGCTGCGGTAAATTGTTTAGCCTGCTCAAAAGCATTTTGTCCCGTAGATCCGTCAAGAACCAGTAAAATCTCGTGAGGAGCATCGGGAATAACCTTTTGCATTACTCTTTTGATTTTAGAAAGCTCATTCATTAGATTGATCTTATTGTGAAGTCTTCCGGCTGTATCAATGATTACAACATCTGCATTTTGGGCAACGGCACTTTGTACAGTATCAAAAGCTACAGAGGCAGGATCTGATCCCATTTCCTGTTTTACGATAGGAACGCCGACTCTCTGGCTCCAGATTACTAGCTGATCTACAGCGGCCGCTCTGAAGGTATCCGCAGCTCCTAGAACGACTTTTTTTCCTTCGGAAGTAAACTGATGGGCTAATTTTCCAATGGTTGTTGTTTTACCGACTCCGTTTACTCCTACAACCATAATAACATATGGTTTTTTAGAAGTGTCAATATTTCCTGTTCCCGCATGAGGGTTTTCAAGAAGAAGTCCTGAAATTTCTTCACGGAGGATTTTATCCAGTTCGTTTACATTAATGTATTTGTCCCGGGCAACACGTTCTTCAATTCTTTCTATGATTTTGATGGTTGTAGAGGCACCCACATCGGATGCAATAAGTACTTCTTCAAGGTCATCCAGAACTTCATCATCTACTTTGCTTTTGCCGACTACGGCTTTCGTCATTTTTTCAAAGAATCCCTGGCTGGATTTTTCCAATCCTTTATCTAAAGTTTCTTTTTCTTCTTTTTTAAAAATATTTTTAAACCAACTCATAGAATTTTATAATATAAGATGTTGTGTTATCTGTCTTTAGAACAAAGATAACAAAAAAACTACCCAAAAGCTGAGTAGTTTTTTATATTGTAAATAAAGTGTAGATTATTTTTTCAAATAACCGTCTACCTCGTCTGCATTCATTACTTTTTCTTCGAAAACGTAAGCACCTGACTTAGATGACTTAACCATTTTCACAACTTTAGTCATTTTTTTTGACTGACCACTCTGTAGGGTTGCTACTACTTTCTTTGCCATGGTAAATTATATTTTCTAAATTACTTGATTTCTTTGTGAACGGTAACTTTCTTAAGAACCGGATTGTACTTCTTAAGCTCCAATCTTTCTGTAGTGTTCTTTTTGTTTTTAGTAGTAATGTATCTAGACATTCCTGCTACTCCGCTTTCTTTATGCTCTGTACATTCAAGAATTACTTGAACTCTATTTCCCTTTTTTGCCATGATTTATTAATTCTTTTTAATCAATCCGTTTCTAGTAGCTCTTTCAATAGCTTCCTCGATTCCAATCTTGTTAATCACTCTCAATCCATGAGCTGATACTTTCAGTGTTACGTGCTTATCTTGCTCCGGAAGGTAAAACTTCTTCTCCAATAAGTTAATTTCAAAACGACGCTTCGTTTTGTTATTAGCGTGAGAAACGTTGTTACCAACCATTGCACGCTTTCCTGTTATTTGGCAAATTCTTGACATATCTCGATGTTCTTATTTGTATAATATTTGAGGTTGCAAAATAACGAAGAATTTTTTAGATAGACAAATGTTTTAAAATTTATTTTTCAATTAGTTATAATATTTTTTCAGAAATACGGCCATTAAGCCTGTTGTTTAGTGAACTTTTTCTGAAACCTTTTTATCAGAAAATAAAATAATAAAAATCCTAAGGCGAAGATAGAGAATCTAGTTAGTAGATCTCCGGCCTTTACATAAAACGTTTGGTTCTCATATAAGTTTATCCTGGCAAACAAAGCTGTTTTGTCTCCATAAAAAGTGTCTTCCACAATTTCTCCTTGAGCATTGATATGAGCTGAAATCCCACTGTTTGCTGCGCGCGCAATTTCTCTTCGGGTTTCTATGGCTCTTAATTTTGCATAGGACAGAAGCTGCTTATGTCCTTCTGAAACTCCCCACCAGGAATCATTGGTCATAATGCCCAGAAAGTTGGCTCCTTTTTTTACATAATCTGTCACGAATTCTCCATAGATGCTTTCGTAGCAAATAATAGGGGCAATTTTCCCTTTGTTATAAGGATTTGAAAAGGCAACTCTTTCTTTATCTGAACCTAAAGAAGCAACGGTTCCTCCCAGGTTAATCATCGCATCACCAAGAAGGGGTTTTAAATAATTCATATAAGGGAAAATTTCCACTCCGGGAACCAATTTGCCTTTATGATATACCTGGACTTTTTGATTAGGAATAACCTGTATTGCTGAGTTAAAGCTTTCCACCCAAAGTCCTTGGTTGATTTGATAAGCTTCAGTGGGCAGGTCTTTTGAACTGGTGTAAAATTTATGTGATGAAATTCCGGTCGAAAAAACAGAACCGGGATGTTTGGCAAGGAATTCCTTTAGATTATTTAAAATGATACTTTTTTCAAAGGCTGTTTCGGAAATAGAACCTCTTCCGGGAAGTGCGGTTTCGGGAGCAATATAATAATCAATTTTTCCTTTTGTATTTTTTTCTGCAAGGTTCAAAAGATCCTGTTCAATTGTTAAGCTATCTTTGGAATATTTCTCTGCGTACGGATCAAGATCTGGCTGAAGCATTAAAACATTAACAGTTCCGATAGGTTTTTCATTAAAGCTGTTGTATTTTACTAGTGAAATAATCATCGGAATAATTATTAAAGCTGCAGCAATAGAAGAGTTTTTAATCAAATCTTTTCTCTTTCTTCCGGCTTCCCAGGTTCTTATGGTGTAGAAAAGTAAAACATTGACTAGCAAGATCCAGAAGCTTCCGCCTGTAGCACCTAATGTATCATACCATTGTATTAATTTCGGATATTCTGAAAATGAATTTCCAAGATTCAGCCAAGGCCAGGTTAATTCCCAATTCAGGTGGAACTTTTCAAAGCTCATCCAGATAGCTACAAAAAATGCCAATCCCCAATACGTTCCTTGTGCGTTTTTGTACCAGTGATAACATTGGAATACTAACGAATACAGTAAGGAATTGACTAAAACCGGAAATAAAACCGCCATTAAAGAATGGCTTCCGTCAGGGTTTTTTGATCCGTACAACCAGCCTGTCGTTACAATATTCCAAATAATAAAGCATAAGTAGGAGAGTCCGAAAACAACCCAGCTTTTTCTTTTGTAATCCGAAAATTTCGAAACACCGTGTTCCATCATTAAAAGAGGAACTAGCGCAAAAAATATAAAAAACGGAATTCCGTAAGTGGGCCACGAAATGGACAAGAGCATCGCTGAAATGAGCGTAAGTAAAACGTATTTCATTAAATTAATTTAACACACAAATTTAATGTTTTTGAAATGAATAAATTTGCAATCGATGTTAAAGAAATTTTATAAAATTATTATTGTTCCGTATGTTCTATTTTTACTCTATCTGATGTTTTTCGGGATGGGAAGAACCCAGATGGAAGATAATTTACTGACCATCGAACCTATATTTTCTACAATAAATTTTATTAAAGGTTGTATTTCCTGGAAAGATATTATAATCATCGTTGTAGGAAATGTCGTGATGTTTATTCCTTTCGGATTTCTGGGGTGGATTTTCCCTAATCTTAAAGAATTAAAAAGCCTGCTTTTTACCTTTGTTTCAGCAATTACCATTGTTGAAGCCATTCAGTATTTTACAAGAATGGGGATTTTTGAAGTGGATGATATCATTTTGAATACATTTGGAGTATTTTTAGGCTTCCTGATGAGGGGGCTTGTGGAAAAGAAATGTAAGGATTGGATTTAGCATATTTCTAAAACTATCCGTTCAGCTCTTTGGCACGCTGTTCTGCATTCAGAATTCCTTTTTTCAGGATTTCTTTACAACTGTTTTCGTCAAAAGTCTTTAAAGCAGCTTCAGTTGTTCCTCCTTTTGAGGCAACATCCTTAATCAGTTCTTCGAGGCTTTTTTCGGAATTATTCATCAGGTGATAAGCGCCCAACATGGTTTGTTTTACAAAAAGTTTGGAAAGATTTTCTTCGATTCCCATTTCAACTCCGGCTTTTATCATGGCATCAACGATGTAATAAAAATAAGCAGGTCCGCTTCCTGAAAGAGCTGTAACGCCGTCTAATAATTCTTCATTTTCCAGATAAACGGATCTTCCGGTAGAGTTTAATAATCTTTCGATATTAATTAATTGGCTGAAAGAAATTCCTTCTGCTGCTGTATATCCTGTGATTCCCATTCCTAGGAGTGTCGGAGAGTTTGGCATGGCTCTGACTACTAATGGATGGTGTAATAAGGTTTGAATTTTTTCAATTTTGATTCCTGCCATGATCGATAAAACCATCTGGTTTTCTTTCAGCTGAAACTTGAGATTTTCTGTTACATGTGGGAAATCCTGAGGTTTTACGGCGATGATAATTAAATCCGCATCCAATTCTTTCACCTCATCAAAAGTTGAAATCCTTGATTTTGGAAATTCTTCCGATATTTTTGAAAATTTGGAGTCGTTTCTTGTAATTAAATGCAGATTTTCAGGTTTTATGAGTTCATATTTCAAAAACGATTTTGAAAAAGATAAACCCATATTTCCTGCTCCGAGAATGGTGATTTTCATATTGTGTTTTTTTATTCTGTTAAATATTTTCTAAAAACTAAAGAATAATTATCATTAAAATTAATTAAATCTATGTTTTTAAAAGCAATTTTACTCGGTTTTTTATCAATTTTTCCAGCGCCGTCATAATTTTTGATGATTACTGACTTTTCATTAACTTCCAAAATTTCACCGATTGAGAATATATGGGTATCTTTTTTAGAACTCTCAACGATACAATGAAAATTTTGTTTTTTGATTGATTTGAATAATGATTCGAAGTTTTTTAAAGAAGTATTATCAATGATTTTATGATTAAATTTAATCAATCCTTCTTCGGAGTAAATATGTTTTGATATTTTGTCAAACTTGTTATGACGAATGCTTTTAATACTTTCGTAAGGAATAATCTTAATTCCTGCTAATAAAAAATCACCTGTCTCTTCAATCATGACAAAGTTTTCAGAAAATTTTACGATAAACCCAAATATGTAAGATTCGTTTTCAAGAGTGATTCTGACAAAATTAATTTTATTAATATGTTTTTGAATCAACTTCTTAAATTCTTTTTCGTTTAAATCTTTTGCCATTTTGAAATCATTATATAATATTCACTTCCCTTTCCAGTTCAATTCCGTATTTTTCTTTCACAGAATTGATAATTTCAGTAGAAAAATCAAAAACTTCTTTTCCTGTCGCATTCCCTGTTGCATTGATGATTACTAATGCCTGAAGCTTATGAGATGCAACATTACCAATTTGTTTTCCTTTCCAGCCGGATTGTTCAATCAGCCAGCCAGCCGGAACTTTAACGAAGTTTCCGTTAGGGTAGCCTTGAATATTTTTAAATTTCTCTTTTAATTTTTCAAATTGAGCCAAAGGAATCGTGGGATTTTTGAAAAAGCTTCCTGCATTTCCAGTCTCTTTTGGGTCCGGAAGTTTACTTTGACGGATATTAATAACAGCTTTTGAAACATCCTGAATCGTTGGATGTTCAATGCCTAAATTTTCCAATTCAGATTTAATGGCTCCATATTCTGTTTTAATGATATGATTTTTGGTGGTAAGTTTAAAGGTAACTTCCAGAATCACATATTTTCCTTTTCCTTCCTGTTTAAAAATCGAATCTCTGTATCCGAATCTGCATTCTTCAAGATCGAATGTTTTAAGCTCCAGACTCTCCAGATCCAAAACCTTACAGCTCACAAAGACATCTTTTATTTCAGTTCCGTAAGCTCCGATATTCTGCATGGGTGAAGTTCCTACATTTCCGGGAATAAGAGAAAGATTTTCCAGTCCGCCATAGTTTTTATCCAGGCAGTACATAACGAAATTATGCCAGTTTTCACCTGCTTTAGCAGTTACCCATACCTCATTTTCGTTAATAATTTTTTCTGAAATGCCTGTCAGATTCAGCTTAATAGCAAGTCCGTCAAAGTCCCTGGTAAATAAAATATTACTTCCGCCTCCAAGAAACAGAACGGGAGTTTTGGGTATTTGTGAATTTGAAAAACTTATGGCTTCCTTTAGTTCTTCTATGGTGGAGACTTCAACAAAATATTTTGCTTTAGCTTCTACTCCGAAAGTATTGTAAGCTTTTAATGAAAAATTTTCTTGCATGAGTTATGGATGTTCTGATAGAATTTTTTCTAATTGTGATTTGAATCTTTCAAATTGCTTATAATGAAGAGTATCATGATAAGAATTTACATATACATGGGACTTTTTTAAAGTTTTGATCTGGAAAACTTCATCGGTTCCTCCTTTGGCCTGGATGCTTTCTGAACTTTTTATATGATCTAAACTTTTAAGATCAAAAGAAGAGGTTAGTTCTTTCCAAATTTTTGGAGATGTTTTGGAGGCCCATTGCTTATGAGTTTGTCGGGCGGTATTTCCCGATTCTGATGTAATGGAGTCCTGGGTGATTTTGATGATCCGGTAATTTCCCAGATTTCCGCTTACATTTGAGAAACTGATAAATGTAATTTTATTGCTCTCAGAAATGTTTTTTTTAGCTTCTTCATTACAGGATAAAAAAATCAGCAATAAAACCGTTGAAAAGAATATTTTCAAACCTAAGAATTTTATTGCTGACATTTTTATGTATTAAAGGTTGAACTCTAATTTGTATTGCTGTAAAGCATCTTTTAGAATTTCTGCGCTTCTTCTTAAGTCTTGTTCTTTAAGCACATAAGCTATTCTTACCTGTTTTTTACCCAGTTCAGGATCGCTGTAGAACCCTCCTGCAGGCGCAACCATAATGGTTTCGTTGTTATTGGAATATTTCTCTAATAACCATTGTGCAAACTTTTCACTGTCGTCAACAGGAAGTTCAGCCACACAATAAAAAGCTCCTTTTGGTTTCGGACAAATTACTCCCGGAATAGCATTCAGTAAATCTACCAATACATTTCTTCTGTGAGTATATTCTTCTCTTACAGCTCTGATGTAAGCTCCATCATTTTGATGCGCGGCAGTGGCTGCAATTTGACCTAAAAGAACAGGGCTCAGTCTTGCCTGTGCAAAAAGCATGGCTGCATCGTGAATTTTTTTAGAACGCGTAATCATACACCCGATTCTTACTCCGCACATAGAATAACGTTTGGATTCCGAATCAATAATAATACAGTTTTCGCTTAGTTCAGGGAAAGCAAGCATTGAGATTTGCTGTTTCCCGTCATATACATATTCTCTGTATACTTCATCAGAGATTACTACAATATCATATTTTAAGGCAATTTCTGCTAATTTCTGTAATTCTTCACGGGTGTAAAGGTATCCTGTCGGATTTCCCGGATTACAGATAACGATTGCTCTTGTTTTTTCTGTGATTTTCTTTTCAAATTCTTCAATCGGAGGAAGGGCAAAACCTGTATCAATGGTTGACGGAACTGCTACCACATGTACATTGAATGTGCTTGTGAATCCATTATAGTTTGCATAATAGGGCTCAGGAATGATCACTTCGTCTCCATCATCACATAGCGTCGAAATAGCAAAGTTTAAAGCTTCAGAACCTCCATTGGTTACAATGAAATTGTCTGGGGTAAGATCTGTGAAATCTAAAGAATGGTAATATTCAGTAAGAGCTTTTCTGTAGTCTAAATTTCCTTCGGAAAGAGCATATTCCAATACTTTTAAATCAATGTTTTTTAAAGCATTTAATGCTGTTTCAGGAGTTTCAATATCAGGTTGTCCGATATTAAGGTGGTATACTTTAGTTCCTTTCTGTTTTGCTTTCAATGCAAAAGGTACCAGTTTTCTCACCGGTGAAGCTGGCATCTGCTGTGCTCTGTTTGAAATATTAGGCATTATTTTTTATCTAAAAATTGATTGCACAAAAATAGCAAAATATTTTATCTAAGAATTGAATGCGTGAGACTAAATCCAATATATTATGCATTAAATAATAATTATGATATATTTCGTATTTTGTTTTTTTTGGTGTATATTTTTTGTAATTAAACGTTTGTTTATTGTTCAATTTATTTAGTTTTGATTTAAATATTGAAAAATAATCAAAATATTCATTGTGGTTTTAGATTAAATTCTTAGTTTTACGCCAGACTAATAAAAAATTTTTATGAGAAAAAATCAACCAGCTCTTGTGCTTGGTGCATTAGGACTATTTGCCAGTTCTTTTGCCTTAGCACAAAACTATCAGCAGATGCCTATCCAAACTGGATTTACGGCAGATGTAGTTGCCAATGGGACAGGCTCCTCAGCTGTGACTACCAATAATGATGTAGACGGAGTTTCTTATGCTTTTGTCGCTAAAGATTTCCTGTTAACATCAACAAGCACACCAATTACTTACGGTCTTCCTGTGGATGGTATTATTAATTCAATAGTGACGACAACACCTGGATTGAGCTATCAATTAGCAAGCTTAAGTGCGAACAATTCCTTGAGATTAGCTGCGGTAAATGACACCGGAACTTTAACGTTTACTACACCAAAAGCAGCTACTAAATTGTATATGCTTTCTACGAGTGGAAGTGGTGCTTCAACAGTTTCTGTAACGGTAAATTTTTCAGACGGCACAAATCAGCAGTTTACAGGAATTAGTATTGCGGATTGGTATACCGGAACTAATATCGCTCTTCAAGGTTTTGGTAGAATTAAAAAGCCAGGAGCAAGTCCTGCAGCAGGCGATGATGTTCCGTCGCCAGAAGGAGGGACCAATCCCCGATTGTATCAGAATGAATTTGTGATAAGTGCTGCTAACCAAACTAAGCTTATTCAAAGTGTTACCGTAACAAAAACAGCAGGTACGGGATTACCCAATATTTTTGCTTTCTCAGCAGATGCATATTCCACTTGTATGCCTCCTACATTACAAGCAGCCGGGACAATTACAGCTAATTCAGCTACAATTTCGTGGACGGCTCCTACAGGATCGACTCCGGCAAGTTATGATATTTACTATAGTACCTCGAATACAATTCCATCAAGTACTGCTACTCCGAATTTTCTGGGAGAAACGGGAACTTCCAAAACTATTCCGGGCTTGAACTCCAATACGGTTTATTATTATTGGGTAAGATCCAATTGCAGTACAGGAACAAGCCAGAGTTCATGGTCTTTTGGCGGTACATTTAAAACAGCTTGTTCTGTATTTACAGTTCCATATACAGAGAACTTTGATACTACAAGTACAGGTAATTCATCGAATCTTACTGTACCAAGCTGTTGGTCGTATCTTGAAAGCGCATCGTTTGCCGGTTATGGATATGTTACATCAGGAAATTCATCTTCTACTCCAAATTCTTATTATTTGAATAATTCTACTGCTACTACAGGCAGTCAGATGTTAGTTTCACCTCCAACTACAAACCTTTCAAGTGGCACAAAACGTGTGCGATTTTATGCAAAAGCCGGTACAGCTGGTACTACTTTGTTAGTTGGTACTTTAGCAAATGCTGCAGACCCTACTACATTTACACAAATTGGTTCTGCTATTACATTAACAACTACTCAGACGCAATATACTGTTAATATTCCTACGGGTTCTGATGCACAATTGGCGTTTAAGCATGGATTAACAGCAACATCTCGTAGTATTTATCTTGATGATATTACCGTTCAGGAAATTCCTTCTTGTCTTGAGCCAACTGCAATTACTTCATCTAATGTGGCTTCGTTTTCTGCTACAATCGGATGGTCGGCTCCATCAACACCTCCTGGAATTGGATATGATGTATATTACAGTACGTCGAATGTGGCTCCTACTTCAAGTACAGTTTTAAATTCTACAAATTCTGTACCTGCTACTACGACTTCCGCTCAATTGACAACATTAGCGTCTAGTACAACTTATTATATTTGGGTGAGATCAAATTGTAGTTCTACAGATAAGAGTTCTTGGACAGGACCAATTTCTATTACGACTCCATCATTCTGTCCAACGGTAACAGCACCTGCAGCTGGAGCAACAGGAGTTTCCGTAACACCATCAATTACCTGGAATGCTGTTGCCGGAGCAGCAGGATATAGATTAACGGTAGGTACTACGGCAGGAGGAACAGATATTCTAAATAACGTAGATGTCGGAAATGTCACTACTTATCCGTTTACCACTTCTTTAGCATTTAATACAAAGTATTATTATACTGTTAATGCTTATGTTGGAGGGCAGACTTCATCATCTTGTACAGAAAATAATTTCACTACTGCATGTACAAGTACAAGTACTCCATATGTTTTAGATTTTGAAAGTGTAACAACACCTGCACTTCCTGGCTGTACGTATATTGTGAACGCAGGATCAGGAAATAATTGGACGACAGCAGATGCTCCTACAGATTGCCCGGGACTTTCAACTAAGGTATTAAGATATGCTTGGAATAGTTCAAGCGCTGCAAATACATGGTTTTTCACTCAAGGGTTAAACTTGACTGCAGGTACTCAGTATACAATCTCCTATAAATATGGGAATAATTCTACTACATTTGTAGAAAAGCTAAAAGTAGCCTTCGGTACTTCTGCAACTGCTGCAGCCATGGTTAATGCTATAGCTGACTATCCGACTATTAATGATAAAACAGCTCATACAGCGACTGTTAATTTTACAGTACCAACAACAGGAGTTTACTATTTTGGGTTTAATGCTTATTCAATTGCTGATCAGTTTTATTTATATGTTGATGATATTAGTGTTAATAATGCAAATTTGGCAACATCTGAAGTTTCAGCAAATAAGAATACTGTTCAGGCATATCCAAATCCATTTACAGATGTTTTAAATATTTCCGATATCAAAAATGTAAAATCTGTTTCAGTAATGGATATTGCGGGAAGACTTATTAAAAACATTGAAAAACCTTCATCAACTCTTCATCTGGGAGATTTAAAAGAGGGATTGTATTTAGTGGTTCTGAACATGAACGACGGTTCTAAGCAGACTATAAAAGCAATTAAGAAATAGTATCTATTTTTATTAAATATTATTGAGCGGCTTTACTTTTTGTAAAGTCGCTTTTGTTTTATATTAAAATTGCTAATTTTAAGCATTAAATTTATACTAGGATGCAAATTTCTGCAATTTCAATAGATGACTATATCTCAAAGATTCCTGAAGAAAGGCAGGATGCTTTTAAGAAGCTTTTTGATACAGTAAACAATAATTTACCCAAAGGTTTTTCAGAAAATATCAGTTACGGTATGGTGGGTTGGGGAGTTCCGCTTGAAACATATCCTCCGGGATATCACTGTACGCCCAATACGCCGCTTCCTTTTATAGGCCTGGCTTCCCAGAAAAACTTTATTGCATTGTATCATATGGGAATCTATGCAAAGCCTGAATTGTTGAATTGGTTTGTAGAAGAATTTCCAAAATATTCAAAAAGAAAGTTGGATATGGGAAAATCTTGTATCCGGTTTAAAAAAGTTGATGATATTCCTCTTGAGCTTATTGCTGAACTGAGTAAAAAGATGACTGTGGATGAATGGATAGAAACTTATGAAAAGAATTTTAAAAAATAAATTTTTTACCACATTTTTACTTCTTTTTATAGTTCTGTTCATTGCTGTTGAATGTGCAGGAGTTAAAAGCTCAGGATTAAAAAACGGTGACTTGCTTTTTGTTACCGCAAAAGATTCCGGACTATCCGGAGCAATTAATAATGTGACCCAAAAAGAAAAAAATGCCTCCTTTGATCATATTGGAATTCTGGAAAAAGTTGATGGTCATTATTTTGTACTTCATGCTTCTCCAAAAAGAGGCTCGGACAAACAGAAACTTAAAGATTTTGTGGAAGATCAGAAGAAAGATGGGCAGGATATTTTTGTTTATAGACTGAAGCCTGAATATCAAAATACAATTCCTGATGCTATTGTAAAAGCAAATTCAATGTTGGGAAAACCATATAATTTTAACTATATTCTGAATGAAGATTCCTATTATTGTTCGGATTTTATTGAAAGGATTTTTAGAAAAGATCATGTTTTCACATTAGAACCCATGACTTTTATTGATCCGCAGACAGGCAAAACCAATGAATTCTGGCAAAAATTTTATCAGGAGAAAAATCTTAAAGTTCCCGAAGGAGAATTAGGTTGTAACCCGAATGGTTTAGCGGGATCGTCGAAAATAGAAAGAATTCAACAACTTAAATAATATACTAAAGAAGCGTCATTGCTTCTTTTTTTGTTTAAAATAAATTAAAAAATACTAGTCTATAAATTTGGTAGACTAATATTTTTTTATATTTTTGTCCTGTATTTAAACAAACAACAACAGTATGTATTTCAGAAAATAACTATTTAATCAAAAAATGAGATGTTATGATAACAAATTTGCAATCACTGCCTAATAACGTAAACCTAATCAAGAAAGAACTGATTTTAGAAATAGAATTGAACGGGAAAATGAAATTTGATCATTTACTCAATATTATCTATCAGCAGATGGGAATGTGTTATAAGCTCTTGAATGCAGATGTGGAATACATCAACGGAAATGATTTCGGATCATTTCAATTATACCTTAATGCCACTTCAGAAGATTTTCAGCAGCTTGAATTTTTCCTGAATAAAAATAAACTTTTGAATACTACTGTAGAATATGTCTGCAGAAAGTATTCCTAGTTGTGTAGATCCATATAGTTTGAGGAGCGTTCATTTATTGAGCGCTTTTTTTATTTATTTTCCGTTAAAAAGACTATTTTTATCCTAATAAATACATCAAAATTATGGTTGCACTTATTATTATCGGTATCATAGCAATTTTCCTTCTGTATGCGGTTTCTATTTATAATCGCCTGGTAAAGCTTAAAAATTTGGTTCAGGAAGCCTGGAGCAGCACTGATGTGATGCTGAAAAAACGCCATGACCTTATTCCTAACCTTGTAGAGACGGTGAAAGGATATGCCACTCACGAAAGAGAAACACTTGAGAGTGTAACTAGAGCAAGAAATCAGGCGGTAGGAGCTAATTCTTTAGAGGCTAAAGAGGCTGCCGAGAAAAATCTTAACCAGGCGATGATGAATCTTTTTGCTGTTGCAGAACAGTATCCTGATCTGAAAGCCAATGCTAATTTTCAGCAACTACAGGGAGAACTTACCTCTATTGAAAATGATATTGAAAAATCGAGAAGATATTATAACGGAACTGCCCGTGAAAACAATACATTGGTAGAATCATTCCCTAGTAATATAGTTGCTAATATGTTCAAGTTTGAAAAGGTTTCTTATTTCGAGCTGGACAATATTGCAGAACGGGAAGTTCCAACTGTAAAGTTCTAACAATGAAGAAATTTCTAAAATTTCTCTTTCTGCTGTGTTTTACTTTATACCTTGCTCAGGAAGACAACTCATTAAACGAAAATTTATCTGGGACTGAAAGAATTCTTTCTTTTCATTCGGATATTAATGTAGACGCCCATTCAACCTTAAATGTTACAGAGAATATCAAGGTTCACAGCCTTGGGGACAGAATTCAAAGAGGAATATTCCGTACTTTACCGCTGTCAAGAAATCTGAATAACAGAACTCAGAAAGTAAAATATGATATCATTTCAATAAAGAAAAATGGAGTAGAGGAAAACTATCATGAAGAAATAGAAGATGGATTTCTTAAGATCTATATCGGAAACAAGGATATTATTCTTGAACCTGGAAATTATGAATACGAAATTCAGTATAAAACAGAAAATCAAATCGGCTTTTTTGATAAATATGAT
The DNA here is from genome assembly GCF_022488405.1 of Chryseobacterium sp. Y16C. Lineage (NCBI taxonomy): Bacteria > Pseudomonadati > Bacteroidota > Flavobacteriia > Flavobacteriales > Weeksellaceae > Chryseobacterium > Chryseobacterium sp. Y16C. The sequence goes on along the minus strand of NZ_CP092711.1, from coordinate 2,141,065 downwards.
GAACTGTACTGGAATGTAAATGGAAATTATTGGGATTTTCCTATCGATACCATTTCTGCAATAGTACATCTTCCGATGGGAGCAAATATTTTACAGAATTCCTGCTATACTGGTTTTGCAGGGAGCAGGGATCAAAATTGCAGTTCAAAACTTCTTTCAAATTATTCCATAGAATGGAGTGCTTCCGGTTTTCAGGCTAATGATGGACTTACTGTTGCTGTAGGCTTTCAAAAAGGAATTATGATTCCGCCACCGCCACCAAGCTTCCTGGAAAAATTCGGAATATTGATAGGTGGTTTTCTTGTGTTTTTAGGACTTTTATATTACTATTATTCAACCTGGAGGAAGTATGGGGTTGATCCTGAAAAACCTATTGTGTATCCTCAATTTAACGTACCTAATGATTTTTCACCGGCATCTTTAGGGTATTTGAAAACAGAAAATTTCAAAAATAAATATGTAACCGCGGCATTGGTCAACCTTGCTATTAAAGGCTATATTCAGATTATTGAAAAAGATGATTCTGGTCTTTTGGGACTTTTTAAATCAAAATATTATACTGTTAAAAAATTGAAGCAGGCTGATGAAAACCTTCCCAAAGAAGAAAAAAAACTGATGGATCATCTTTTTTCAAGCTATCGCGATACCATTGATTTTGATGGAAAATATGATTCTAAAATCGAACAGGCTGTCTTACATTGTAAAGAAGCATTGAAGTTTCAGTATGATGCTTTTTTAAATGAGGGAAATAATACCAAGAAACTGATTCTGCCTTTTTTGCTGATTAGTTTTGTGTATTTTACAGGCTTATTTTTAAGCTTCAGAATGTTCCCCGAATTTGAAAAAATTGTTATCGGAATGTTTTTGTATGGAGGGCTGTTTATTGCTTTCTTTATTGCGGGATTATTATTCAAATACTTTCCGGCTCTCTTTAAGCTCTTTTTAGGATTTCCGGTTCTTGTTTTTATTCTTATCGGAGTATTTATTCATAAAAGCAGTGATTTTACCATTGATAATAATTTTAATATCTGTTATATTTTTATTGTATTAGGGTTTACCTCACTTATCATCTATGCATTTTTGATCAAAAGACCTTCCGAGGAAAAATTAAAAATAAAATCTCTTATTGAAGGTTTCCAGATGTATATGGGAGCAGCGGAGAACGAACAGCTTAAATTTCATAACCCGCCTGAAATGACTCCCGAGGTTTTTGAAAAATACCTTCCTTTTGCAATGGTATTAGGAGTGGATGAGATTTGGGGACAAAAATTTGATGCCATGCTTTCAAGAATGTCGACCGAATATCAGCATAACTGGTATGTTGGTTCTACGTTAAACCGTTATGCTTTTGCAAGTTCGCTTAATTCAAGTCTTACAAGCTCAATACAGTCTTCATCAACACAGCCTTCCAATAATTCCAGCAGCGGTTCTGGTTCAGGAGGTGGCGGTTTCTCCGGAGGTGGCGGAGGAGGTGGTGGCGGCGGCGGTTGGTAAACCGTTTCAAGGTCTTAATAAATAAAAGCGTTCAGAAATCCTGAACGCTTTTTTATATGATTAATGAAAAAATCAATTAAATTCTTTCAATGTCAGCACCAATCGCTTTTAGTCTACCATCAATGTTCTCATATCCTCTGTCGATCTGCTCGATGTTATGGATGATTGATTTCCCTTCAGCAGAAAGCGCTGCAATAAGAAGCGCGTTTCCGGCCCTGATGTCTGGAGAAACCATTGTTGTTCCTCTTAACGGGGTTTCCTGATTTAAACCGATTACGGTTGCTCTGTGCGGATCACATAAAATGATTTGTGCTCCCATATCGATCAATTTATCAACGAAGAATAATCTGGATTCAAACATTTTCTGATGTACCAAAATACTTCCTTTAGCCTGGGTGGCAACCACTAAAATAATAGAAAGCAAATCCGGAGTAAATCCTGGCCATGGAGCATCTGAAATGGTAAGAATAGAACCGTCTATAAATTTCTGGATTTTATAATTTTCCTGCGAAGGAATATAAATGTCATCGCCACTTTGTTCCAATTGGATTCCCAGTTTTCTGAAAGTATTAGGAATTACTCCAAGCTGATTCCAGTTTACATTTTTTATGGTGATTTCAGATTTTGTCATGGCAGCAAGACCAATCCAGGATCCGATTTCCACCATATCAGGAAGCATGGTATGTTCAGTTCCTTTGAGGTGAGTTACCCCTTCAATCGTTAAAAGGTTGGAACCAATTCCTGAAATATTTGCCCCCATTCTGTTCAGCATTTTACAAAGCTGTTGCAGGTAAGGTTCACATGCCGCATTATAAATTCTTGTTTTTCCTTTGGCTAAAACGGCTGCCATTACAATATTGGCTGTTCCTGTTACGGAAGCTTCTTCCAAAAGAATAAATTTACCATTAAGCTCTTTAGCTTTCAGAGAATAGAAATATTGCTCTTCGTCATAATTGAATTCAGCACCCAGCTCTACCAATCCCTGAAAATGGGTATCAAGTCTTCTTCTTCCGATTTTGTCTCCACCCGGAGTAGGCATATAGGCTTCTCCGTATCTTGCAAGCATCGGTCCCATCAGCATGATAGACCCTCTTAGCTTAGCACCATCTTTTTTAAACTCTTCAGATTTTACATAATCAAAATTCACAGAATCAGCCTTAAACGTGTAATCACCGTGTCCGTTTTTCGTCACTTTTACACCAAAATCAGCTAAAATTTCAATAAGCCTGTTAACATCATGAATGTCCGGAATGTTTTTTATTCTTACTTCTTCATCCGTTAACAGAACAGCGCATAAAATTTGTAAAGCTTCATTTTTGGCTCCTTGTGGGGTAATTTCACCCTGTAATCTTTTCCCTCCTCTTATTTGAAATGTTCCACTCATTATTTTCTGTTCTTGTGATTATTGTTATGTCTTCTCTTGTTGGGTTGGTTTTTATTATTGTTGTTGTTATTGCCACCTTTATTATTACGGTTGTTTCCTGTATAATAAATCTTACTTTTCTCCAATGTTTCTATTCCCGTAAGATCAAGTCTGTTTTCGGAAAGTTCTTTTAAATGGCGGAAAATAACATCATCAGTTACGTGTTCTTTATTATAGACATTGTAAGATTTCTTCATATTGTTTGCAATTACTTCAATCAGAGCTTCTTTTTCATCTCCGGTTTCAAGTTCAATTGCTTTTTCTATAAGTTGAAGAATACTTTTTCCGTAAAATTTGAAATCTCCCTGTAGTTTAGGATATTCCATCTTTTTTGGTTTTTCGGCAAGCTGTTCTCTTGTCGGGAAAGGATAAGGAGAATCAACATCCAAATCATAATTTGCCAAGATAAAAAGATGATCCCAAAGTTTATGCTTATAATTTTCTTCGTCACGAAGCTGCGGGTTTCTCTGACCCATAAAATCGATGATCGCCATTGCCATTTCACTTCTTTCCTCCTTTGTAGAAAGCTCTTTGCAACGCTCAACCAACTGTTGTATGATTCTACCGTATTCCGGTAAATGAAGCTGTGTTTTTTGGGTGTTATATTCCATAGTTTGCAAATATATGCATTAAAAGAAAAATCGTTTCGAAAAACTTAATTCTTTATGATTATTTAATAAAAAAAAATTGAAACTGTTTTTTTATACTTCTATGAATTTCTTTTTCTGATGGGGGTCGGGCAAGAAACACTTCTGGGAAGAAAGTTTCATTCTGTTTTTAGAAACCATATCGTAAATGGCATTACTGAAAAACGTAGGAAATATTTTCCCGAGTAGGCTTACTATTGTATAAAACCCGCCCAAAATGTCAGAAATCTTCAATACGGCTTTAGATTTTATAAGATAATACTGCTGAGGTTTCCAGAGATAAAGAGTGTTGAATTGCTTAGTCTCGAGGCCGCGTTCTGTAAGAAATTTCTGTCCAAAATCCGATTGCAATGAAGCAAACAAAAACTCATCGTTTTTATCCTTTTCCAAAATCCACTGAACCCAAAAATTACAGACTCCACACTCTCCGTCAAAAAAAACAATGTGTTTATGTTGTATGTCCCCTTGCATAATTCGTCTTTTTAATATCAGAAATTCTCCAATGAATAAAGATAGTGAATTTTAAATTAATAATGAGTGGTTGGCTAAGAGTTTCATTTCTAGTAATTTGAATGATTCTAAATAGATTTACTGAAGTTTATTTTTTAATAAAATAAGACGGAAATTTTCTAACTTAATTGCAGGTTAATATAGTTTGCGCAAATACTATTTTCTGAAATTTAATTCAAGATAAATAATAGCTTTTAGCTATTGTAAAAATAATTTTAATAGATTGTATTTATTTTAAAAGTATTGTAAGTTTGCTCAGTTCATAAAGAAAAATTAGAGGTAATCAACATAAAAAATTAAACGATAATGGAAAACGATTTGAATGACATCAGTAAATGTCCGTTCCATAACGGGACAATGAAAAAACAAAGTGTAGCAGGTGGAGGTACCAAAAATATGGATTGGTGGCCGGATCAGTTGAGGGTAGATATTCTTCGTCAGCATTCTTCTTTATCAAACCCGATGGATAAAGATTTTGATTACGCCGAAGCATTTAAAAGTCTCGATCTGGATGCAGTAAAAAAAGATCTTCATGCTTTGATGACTGATTCGCAAGATTGGTGGCCGGCAGATTTTGGACATTATGGTCCTTTATTTATCCGTATGGCTTGGCATAGTGCAGGAACTTACCGTGTAGGTGATGGTAGAGGTGGTGCCGGAGCCGGGCAACAGCGTTTTGCTCCTCTGAACAGCTGGCCGGATAATGTAAGCCTGGATAAAGCGCGAAGATTGTTGTGGCCAATCAAACAAAAATATGGAAAGAAAATTTCCTGGGCAGATTTGATGATTCTTACGGGAAATGTGGCGTTAGAATCGATGGGTTTTAAAACCTTCGGTTTTGCTGGTGGCCGTGAAGATGTTTGGGAACCGGATATGGATGTATATTGGGGATCAGAAAAAACTTGGTTAGGAGGAGATTTACGTTATGCTCATGGTTCAGAAGGAGTTGATGAAAACAGGGGAGTTCTCCCTACAGATGATGATGCTGACGGAGATATTCATTCAAGAAATTTAGAAAAACCTTTGGCTGCGGTACAAATGGGATTAATTTATGTAAACCCTGAAGGTCCTGATGGAAATCCGGATCCTATTGCGGCTGCAAAAGATATTAGAGATACTTTCGGAAGAATGGCGATGAATGATGAGGAAACGGTAGCCTTAATTGCAGGAGGGCATACTTTTGGGAAAACCCACGGAGCCGGACCAGCAGATCATGTAGGAAAAGAGCCTGAAGCAGCGGGAATTGAGCTTCAGGGGTTAGGATGGAGCAGCTCTTATAAATCAGGAAAAGGAACGGATGCAATTTCAAGTGGATTGGAAGTTACCTGGACGGAAACTCCGACACAATGGAGTAATTATTTCTTCAAAAACCTTTTTGAAAACGAATGGGAATTAACTAAAAGTCCTGCAGGTGCTCATCAATGGGTAGCGAAAAACGGAGAAGAAATTATTCCGGATGCGTTCGATTCTTCTAAAAAGCACAGACCAACAATGCTTACGACAGATTTATCATTAAGGTTTGATCCGGTCTATGAAAAAATTTCAAGAAAATTTTATGAAAACCCGGATGCTTTTGCAGATGCATTTGCCAGAGCCTGGTTTAAATTAACCCACAGAGATATGGGGCCGAAAGCTCGTTATTTAGGTCCGGAAGTACCGACAGAGGAATTAATCTGGCAGGATCCTATTCCGGAAGTAGATCATGTTCTGATTAATAATTCAGATATTGAAGCATTAAAATCAAAGATTTTAGACTCAGGACTAAGCATTTCTGAATTGGTTTCTACAGCCTGGGCTTCAGCTTCGACTTTCAGAGGAAGTGATAAAAGAGGAGGGGCAAATGGAGCGAGAATCCGTTTGGCTCCACAAAGATATTGGGCGGTGAATAATCCAACCCAGCTTCAAAAAGTTTTGTCTGTTCTGGAAAATATTCAGAAGGAGTTTAATGAAAATCAGACAGGGGGTAAAAAAGTTTCCCTGGCAGATCTGATTGTTCTTGCAGGATGTGCTGGAGTAGAAAAAGCGGCTAAAAATGCAGGGCGCAATCTGATTGTACCTTTTGCGCCGGGAAGAATGGATGCTTCTCAGGAGCAGACCGACGTAGAATCTATGGGGTATCTTGAGCCTGCAGCAGATGGTTTCAGAAATTATTTAAAGAAAAAGTTCTCCGTTTCTACGGAGTCTTTATTGATTGATAAAGCGCAGTTATTAAATCTTACGGCTCCGGAATTAACTGTATTGGTGGGAGGAATGAGAGCTTTGAATACGAACTTTGATGGTTCTTCTCATGGGATTTTCACTAAAAATACAGAAGTTCTTTCAAACGATTTCTTTGTCAATCTTTTGGATATGAATACGCAATGGAAGGCTGCTTCTAATGACAATGAGCTGTATGAAGGTGTAGATCGTAAAACCGGTGAGAAAAAATGGACAGCTACCCGTGCAGATCTTGTTTTCGGTTCAAATTCTGAATTGAGAGCTATTGCGGAAGTCTATGCAAGCTCGGATGCGAAAGAGAAATTTGTGAATGATTTCGTTTCTGCCTGGGTGAAGGTAATGAATGCGGACAGATTTGATTTAGTGTAATTAATAATATCTGGCTCAATAAATGAAAGCCATCCTTATGTAAAGGATGGTTTTTTTATAGACGTATATTTAGTAAATATATTCTGAAAATCATTTTAATAAAAGAATAATTCCTAATGCGAATAACATGAATGAGAGTATAGTAGAAATCAGGGCTAAAATTTTCTTTATGGGATTATTGTATTTTCTTATTAAAATTGAAATATTATTTGACTTTTTTGATCCTAAAATCATTTTCATGGAAGCTAATCTTGATGAAAAGAATTGAATACTTTCAGCATTTTTGATTATTAAACGGAATGTTATAAAAATTCAAAAGCTATAAAAACAAAAGCCGGAGCAAAAAAGTTTCTGCTCCGGTTTAATTATTTATTTTTGTCCTAAGATCTTTATCATATTGTCAGGACTCGTTATAAATTTCCGTTCGGGAAATAGGTAATAAAATTTATCATTTTTTAATTAATTTCTTCTGTTTGAACCTCGATATCAATTTCTTCAAAATCATCAGGAGTTTCCTGAATTGGTTTTTCGAGCCGTATACCGTCGAGATAGTAAGTTGTTCCTAAATAGATTTCGGAGCCGAAAATAACCCCATCTATTTTTCTTCTAAAAACCTTACCTTCTTCTGAAGTAATTACATTGTCTTTTTGTATCATATTTTTATTTTTTATGTAATTGGGAAAATTCTTGCAGCGTGATAGCTCCAGTTGGTTGCCGTCTTGTATGCATTTACACTTGCTGCGGGAACGTAAATTGTAACTAAGTTTGTATCGTGTCCTAGCGATACACTTAATAGGACAGGAGGAACCACCGCTAAAATAGTTATTGAACTTGATTGAAATTTAAAACTTCCGTATGGATAAACAAATATTGCAGTATCTCCAAGATACTCCAAGCTAGCTGGTAGAATTATTTTGAGGCTATCCCCATTTTTATAAGGATCAATATAAATACCTCTTTTATAAATCTTTTTCAATGCAACACATCCACTAAAATCAAGAATATCTGCTCGATAATCTGGAAAAAAATTAACATAGCTTTTATCTTTATTTATATTAATCAAAGTACTACCACTAATATTACCAATTTCTGTAATGAATGGAAGGGAATAAATCCCATTGGAACCATACATATGGGTAAATGAATTTATTTTAAAAATTTTCACATTTTTAAATAAATTAATATCTAAAGCAGCAGAGCTGAATGGGAAATTGCCTAATTCTTCAATATTGCTAAAATCGCCTGTTGGAATATAATTCGATGAAAGCATACCTACAGCATTGTCTCCTACTTTTTTCACACTTCCAGGCACAACGAAAACCCTAAATTCCTGACCATAAAAAGCTTGATTTCCTATTTCTTCTAAATTGGTAAAAAACCTAGATTCAGGAAATGTCCCGCCAAAATTTTTGCTAGGGTATAAATTCTTATTAAAAGTATCATTGGCTATAACTTTCACAGCCCTAGCTTCATCAAAACTTATATGTCCATCACCTGTAGTATCATATAAGGAAGCTAATGCAGTTTCCCGACCAACGTATGAAAATTCTATATAGGTCAAAATATTGGTATACGTAAAGTGAAAATCAGGCCAATTGGCTTCCATAAAAATTTTATCATCATTATATATTGAAGTAAATTTCCAACTTCCTTCTACAATAGAATGAGGTATTGTATTTCCATTATCATCAATCCCTTTTGCACTAATAAGCTTATAAAAAGAATCGCTAGTATCACTGCTTCCCACAAGATTATTGACACTAATTCTACTTATTTTTGTTAAACTATTGACAATAGTAGCTACATTTATTTTTGAACAGTTTTTAATATAAAGTGTGGTGATATTCGTTGGTGTAAAAACTAAATTTTGATTGGAAATAAAATTTTGATTGTCTAAAATAAGAGTATTGGCAGCCGTAGGGAGCACTAATGAATTTAGTAAACCACCTTTCGGCAACAGTACGGCACTTATTCCTGACCCCTCCGCGTACACGCTCTTTATTGCTGTACATCCCGACAAGTCAACAGCCTGCGTGAGATTAGGACAATTCGAAATATCCAACTCTTCCAACAACGTATTATTTCCGACAAAAATATTTCGCAAATTTTGATTAGAATATCCAACGTTTTGACTCCCGATTCTTAATTTTGATAAATTCAACGCTTTTGAAACATCTAAAGTACCAAGATACTTTCCTGACAAATCTCCAAGATCTTTAATTGCGGATGCACCATAGATAATGGTTTCTGTATCGTTAAAAGTAATAGCCGGAGCTTGAACTAAAGATGAAACATTTTTTCTAAGCCTCGCACGGTTGATATAGGAACCAAACTTAATTTTCGTATACCCGTCTTTTTGAGCAGTTAGTAAAAAATTAGCATTGGGAGCAACTACAGGTGTGCCCGAAGGTGTATAAAGTCTCATCGTGATATAATCAGATGAGAAAGTAGACGTGTCATACTTTCCATCCATATATCTGAATCTATTTAATAACCAATAATTCCTGTGTGATTTTCTTGAGCCTTGTGCGGGGTATAAGTAACTTCCGTTCCCGGCAACAACCAAAGGGTCTATATATTTATATTTCGCATCTTCATTAAAAATACTTTCCGCCCATTTGTCAGATTCTAATGTGTTAAAGTAAGTATTGCACTTATCATAAGTCAGAATTCCTGAAGTTCTCATTTTCTGATACAAGGCAGTAATTTCAGTATCAAAAGCCACTTCAACCAATTTCCAAAGCTCTGAAAGTGCGCCATTCCAGACAAAACCACTTCCTACTTGGTCATGAGCTTCCACCCAATAATCGTATACGTTGTGGCCCTCGTTATTAAGTCCTAAAACCGTATCATTATCATAAAAAATAAGATACCAACGTTTGTTTCCTGCAGCGTCTGGATACATTGCAAACATCTGATTTTTAGCACGCTGATCGACCATTGCGAAAAACTCAGTAAAGACATAATAAAACAGTAAAAACTGAATATTAAAATGGTCCGGAGCCTCGGTCTTGAATTTTGCAGGATTATTTTTGCAACTCACAATCCACGTATGTAAAGCTTCAAGATTCGAAGTGTCTTCATTATTTTCCGGATATCTTCCCTCAAAATCATTTTTCCATAAATGCTTACCATTTTCGTCTACACTTTGAAAATCTGTAGCAATAAATAATGTATTATCTGACGTATTGTTTAAGAATTCCCAGCATTCCTGGCCCCCTGTAAAACCTGTTGTTGCTTCATTCGACTTATCATTGTTAAAATTATATTTCCCTAAGAAAATACGCTCAGAATCTGGTGTAGCACGGTGAAAAATAAGTATCGGAAACCCGTCCATTGTCGTCCGAACGTTAGGATCCACTAACTGAGGGGGCACTAAGTAGCCTAGCTGATTCAAAGAATCCTGTGCAAGCCTTGCCAAACCAATATTGTGAGAACCGGAAGACTCCATAAAATCGGCTTTAAAAGTAAATGTCTTTTCAGCTAATGAGTTGTCACGAAGCTTATACCTGGAAGAAACTAATTCACCATTTTTAAAGCCTCCATTAAATTTTATTTTAAAGTTTTTTCGGGGATAATATTGTGATGATGTACCCTGAACATCAACACTCGCATTTACATAAGAAAACGATTTTGTAGGATCCTGAGTATTTTCATACTCTCCAACAATTGTTTTTTTATCGCCTTTATAAGTTGGCAGATCTCCAATAATGGTTAAGCATGGAATTGATTGTAAACATTTATCGTAGGACAAATTTCCGAATGCATCGTACAGTTTATTTCTCTCGTAAATGTTGACTTTTTCAACCAGGTTATCCATGTCAGCGATGTAATTTGACAACATCTGATCAGCGTTTAGATTATTATTATAAACCCTGATATTATATAGATTAATAGTACAGTCATCGTTTCCAATGGTAATGTTTTGAGGAGCTTGTTGTAAAAAGCTGTCTAATGAATTATACTGATATAGTGAGGATATAATTCCATTGATATACACAAATACCAATCTTTGATCTGCAACCTTTGTAACGACTACACTTACACGGATTCTTTCCTCTTCCTTAAAAAATATGGACGTACCGTCCTGCTCAGAACTGAACGAAAACGAATTTGAGGTAGCAACAAATCCAACATTTCCATTTTTACAAGAAAAAATAGTACTGTCACTGTTTTTTATATCTGAAGTTGAAAATTCAAATTCTAATGTTTTACCACCTGTTTTAAAATCGTTATCAAATATTTTAAAAGGAATCTCAACCCTTGCATTTCCGCTCACTTTAAGCGCCACAGAACCCTTTGAATCCTGAATCCATCCATTGGTGCTGAAATCAAAATCTGTAAGAGTACATGACAGGTTTTTGTATTTCCACTCGTTTTTGTTAATCTCTGAATTGCTTCTGTTTCGACTGCTTAAAAATAATTCCAAGCCTAACGTTTCGGCTTCAACTTGAATATCAAATGCTGCTACAACTACTGAAGTATTTTTCGTGACATTGCCACATTTAAAAGTTACAGTGTGTGCACCTGAGTCCGCAAATGTATAGGTGAACTTCTGCAAACTTCTATTTACAAGTAATTCAGAAACCTTCACTCCATCCACTAAAATCTCAATATCGCTATAATTTGATGATGGTGAATACACCAGATATTCAATCGAAGCTGGAGCATATTGATTAGCAGTAACATTATTTGCTGAAGAAACTAAAGGCGTTAAATTACCTGCAACAACACTGATGATATCTGTAAATAAGTGATTGCTTTCAATGATCTCTCCTGACAAATCAGCGGTCATATACACTTCTAAAATATGAACTCCATGCGGCTGTGCAGGTATTTCATAAAGAAGCTCTTTGTTATTGATTGAAGTAACTACCGGCGGAAGATCTGATCCATTTAATTTGAAATGAATCGTCTTCTCGACATTCCCGGTTGGAATATACCGGAAAATGACTGGTCCCGAATTAATAGTGGTCTTGTCGTATGTAGTGCTTAAAGCAAGTGCTATTGTTTGAATATCATATTTTAATTTCCTGTTATTTCCATAACTATCGGTGATACTGAGCGTTATTGTATTATCTCCCGCCAGAATATATGACGTAATATCTATCTCATTGACTCCCTGATTAATACTTTTGTTAAATAGAATCGTATTTCCTTTTAAAATACTTGCAGTTCCTCCGCCGGTCTCACTACCATCAACGCTGTCGATGGATAACCATGAAAAAACTATTCTAACTTCACTTCCAAATGATTTTACGAACGATGCCGGTATTTCAGATTTTGCACGGAAAACAATTCCATTGGTTCCTCCGGTTCCTCCACCAGTTCCATATTCACTTTCTGACTTTTTTCCTGAAGCTGAATAGGCAATCTGTTTAATGATTTTTCCATCTTCATTTTTAATGAAGAACATCACGGGATAAATAAAGTTATCTGCAACTTCTTTATCTGATCTTTCATAATTTGTAAAATAAATTCTTCCTGTATATCTCATTTTAATCTTCTTGTGTTAAATCAATAAAACCATCTGCTCCACCTCCAGGCATATTAACCTCCATGACAGACCAAACAAAACCGTCAAAGGAAATTATTCCGAAATTTTCAATCTTAACTCCTGAAGCATTTTCGTAAACTCCACTGCCTGCCCAAAACCATTTTGCTGATCCCGGTTTAACAATAATATTATCAGTAGGCCTTAAAATCCCTCCAAAGGAAGAATTTGCTCCTGAACCTTTAAGCAATTCTATCTGCTCCTGAAGTATATTTACAACTTCCTCGATTTGCTCCTTTGTATAGACATTTCCGGTCTCTTCATCATCGTCTATAGTGGCTGCTAGTTTGATCTTTAATTTTTCTTTCCATTCTTCTACATTTTTAGTAGTAAGATTGGATGCATTAAGGTTTGCGAGCACTAAATCGTGGGCGCTTTCATCTTGCAGATGATTTGTAAAAGTGGTGCTGGATACTGTTTTTTGAAAAGTTTCATTTAAACCCATTACCTCATCCATCTTGATGTTTTCATCTAAATGGCGGAATGAAGAAAAGGTCTGCTGAAACTGAGTTTCTGTGGGCATATCACCCTTTTCAAACCAGCTAAATATTGTTTTTAATGGTACTTTCATTATTATTGGAAATTAGTTTTTATAAAATTGATGATTTGAGGGAAAGTCTATTCTTGAGAGGCTTATTGTAGTAAAATAGAATTCTATTTCTTTTGAACAATTATTGATTTCCACCTCTTTTCTCGTACTGTCAATTAGTGAATTATTAATAGGGGCACAACTTAGAAAATATATATTTTCGACATGTTTTTTTAGTTTATTTTAAAATCAACTACATTCTTTTACATTTTTTCTATACTGTTTTCTTGGTATATTTTCTTTTTGACTCCAATAATCATTCACTTTCTTCAGAATGCAAATTTCATTGTTTTTTGGTCCTTATAAAAGTTTTTTGACCTCGCTATTCTGTAATTGCAGTAACAAGTATTTTTAACCCAAATAGGACGGTGTGAATTAATAATCAATTCATCAATGTTTTATATGAGTACCATCAATGGGACTTGTGAATATTGTAATCGCAGCGATACATTTTTAGTAGGAAGTGATTTGAAATAAGGAACCAGATTTGAGTTTGACCATTTTTTTGATAAAGCCACCTATCCTTATCTGGCTCTAAGTTCTTCAAATCTAAAAGAATCAAATCTATTTAACTTGGATGAACATGCGTCCTTTGATAGAAGGATTTTCAGAAGACATACTTTTTTCTATAGCTCTCAAATATTACAATCTTCAAGATTAAATCAACGAAATTATTAAAAAAGTCCCAAATTTATAATGACGATTATATTAAAGATCTCTTATAAAATATTAACGCTAAAATTGAAAAGATTGGAGTTTGATCTGGGCGATGTTTACTGAAAATCTGGTGTTTGACGGAGAAAGGCATCGAACACCGCGGGGTAATTAGACAGTTCAGCTAATATACTCTAAAGAGAAGGAAATTCGAGGAAATAAAAAAGGGACAAATCTTTCTTTTTTAGATTTGTCCCAATAAGTAGACCCACAGGGATTCGAACCCCAGATGACTGAACCAAAATCAGTAGTGTTACCGCTACACCATGGGTCTGTATTTCTATGTCGCGAAATTATATAAATTATTTCAAAAATAAAAATGATATTGAAAGATAAATGCATGTAAAATGCTCGCAAATGTTTTATTTATTGATATTCAAAGAATTATTTTTATGAAAATTTTTTAAAATTAAAAACAAAAATTAAGGGTTGAAGCATTGGCAGATTAGCTTATTTACCATTTCAGCTTTCTTGGCCCAATCAACCGAGTAAAATAAAAACCTTATCTTTGCAAAAAATTGGGCTCCAAAAGTTGGAGAAACCCATTAATAATTAAATTATTAAACATTTTTATGTCGAATATTGTCGCAATCGTTGGGCGTCCCAACGTAGGAAAATCCACTTTATTTAATCGTTTATTAGAAAGGAGAGAAGCTATTGTAGACTCTACTGCAGGGGTTACCAGAGACCGTCACTACGGAAAATCTGACTGGAACGGGGTAGACTTTACAGTAATTGATACCGGAGGTTATGATGTAGGAACGGATGATATCTTTGAAGAAGAAATCCGTAAGCAGGTTCAGTTAGCGGTAGATGAGGCTACTTCTATCATTTTTATGATGAATGTGGAAGAAGGTCTTACCGATACGGATCATGAAATTTACAGGTTGTTAAGAAGATCAAACAAGCCTATTTATATTGTAATCAATAAAGTAGATTCTGCAAAAGAAGAACTTCCGGCTACGGAATTCTATCAATTGGGGATTGATAAATATTATACTTTATCTTCTGCAACAGGTTCAGGAACGGGAGATTTATTGGATGATATCGTAAGAGATTTCCCAACAACAGAATATAAAGATCCGTTTGAAGGATTGCCAAAAATTACGATTGCAGGTCGTCCGAACGTTGGAAAATCTACCATGACGAATGCTTTGCTTGATGTGGAAAGAAATATTGTAACCGATATTGCAGGAACAACAAGAGATAGTATTCAAACACTTTACAATAAATTCGGACATGAATTTGTGTTGGTAGATACTGCCGGAATGAGAAGAAAATCTAAGGTTAACGAAGATTTGGAATTCTATTCCGTAATGCGTTCGATTCGTTCTATTGAATATTCAGATGTAGTGATCATCATGGTAGATGCTACACAGGGGTGGGAATCTCAGGATATGAACATTTTCGGATTGGCTCAGAAAAATAGAAAAGGAATTGTAATCCTGGTCAATAAATGGGATTTGATCGAAGATAAGCAGACCAACACCATGCGTGATTTCGAAAAATCAATTAAAGATAAAATCGGGCAGTTTCAGGATGTTCCCATTTTATTTGTTTCAGCATTGACGAAACAGAGAATTCTGAAGGCTGTTGATATGGCAATGCAGGTTTACGAAGACCGTAAGAAGAAGATTAAAACTTCAAAATTAAATGAAGTAATGCTTCCTATTTTCGAAGGAACACCGCCGCCGGCAAATAAAGGGAAATACATTAAAATCAAGTACTGTGTACAGCTTCCAACGCCGTCACCACAGTTTGTATTCTTCTGTAATTTACCACAATACGTAAAAGAACCATACAAAAGATTTACTGAAAACCAATTGAGAAAAGAATTCGGATTTACCGGAGTTCCGATCGAAGTATATTTCAGACAGAAATAAATAACAGACCCTTTTAGATTTTCTAAGAGGGTTTTTATTCTTGATTAAATTTTATAATTTTAGATAAAGCTTTCAAAATAATGAATACAGTCGTATTATCAGAACAATTTTCTCTAGTGAATACCTGGATTAATGAATTGAGGAATATTGAAATTCAGCACGATAGAATGAGATTCCGTAGGAATATGGAGAGAATCGGGGAAATTGCAGCCTTTGAGATTAGTAAGGGATTGGAGCAAAAAGAAATTGAAATTCAGACCCCTTTGGATAAAATCAGAGTTAAGGAAATTGCTGTTCAGCCCGTTATTACAACGATTTTGAGAGCCGGAGTTCCTTTGTTTGAAGGAATTTTGAATTATTTTGATAAAGCTGATTGCGGTTTTGTTGCTGCTTACAGAAAACATGACGCCAATGATTATTTTTCGATCAAGCAGGATTATTTAACCTGCCCGAATATCGAAGGAAGACCATTAATTGTTGGTGATCCTATGTTAGCAACAGGAGCATCTTTAATTGAAGCGATTAAAGATTTATTAACGAACGGAAATCCCTCTCAACTTCATATTGTGGCGGCAATTGCTTCAAAACAAGGAGTGGAAACCATAGAAAAAGCATACCCAAATGCAAAAATATGGGTTGGAGCCATTGATGAAAACTTGACGTCAAAAGGCTACATCACACCTGGATTGGGAGATGCAGGAGATTTGAGCTACGGAGAAAAACTTCAGAGATAGTTTAAGACAGATTCCAAAAATCTTTCATTAAATCTAATAATAATTTTGGTCGTACTTTGTCCATAGGATGTTTCGTATCGGGAAGTACGGCCAGTTTTGCATTCGGAAGGCTTCTGTATACTTCCAAACTTTCTTCAAGGGTCACCATATTATCTTTATCACCTACCATTACTTGCACCGGGATGTTAATGCCGGATAAATTATTTTTCAAAGGCGGATTTTCACCTAAAGAAACCATCATATCTGCAATGGCAGGAAGTAACTGCTTCCATTGTGAACCATGCTGCTTCTCTAATACTTCTGCGTATTTCGGAACTTTTTCTGCAATTACATCAGGATTGAGCATTTTACTTTCTTTCAGAGCCTGTTCCTCTGTCCAGTCGAATTTCGTACCCAGAGTCATGATCGAATTTATAGCAGAAGGATTTTCCATGGCGTAGCAAAGGGCAACGTAACCGCCCATGCTGTGTCCAAAAATTGAAACATCGTTCAATTTTTCTTTTTCAATAAGTTCTTTTAATTCGTGTGTGTATTGTTCAATACTGATTCCGTTTTCAGGAAGTTCTGTGTTGCCATGTCCCGAAAATAAAGGAGTATGAATGGTAAAATATTTTGAAAGCTCTTCTTTAATAGGTTTAAAAACTTCACTGTGACCTAAAGCTCCGTGCAATAAAATAAGATTTGGCATTATCATTAGTTTGTTGGAAAATTAAGAAAAAGATTTCAGAAAATAGAGCTGAAATTGATGTCTTACCAATTAAACTCTAATCTCGAAACACGAAACTCATAATTTTTAAACATCAATCGCCATAACAAGAATACTCACTGTATTATCTCCTGCCTTTAAAATTTCCCATGCAATAGTTGATAAAGTATTTCCCGTGGTGAAAACATCATCAATTAATAAAACATGCTTCCCTGAAATACTTTTGCTAATAGAAAAAATATTTTCTGTATCCAATCGATGCTGCTTGTCTTTCAAAGCCTGAGCCTTTGAATAATGATTTCTTTTGATTAAATCATGACTAAATGGAATTTCATAAAACTTAGATAAAGTTTCTGTAAATAAATGAAGTTGATTATAACCTCTTTCTTTCAGTTTTTTGGGATGTAAAGGAACAGAAACGAATACATCCGGTTTTTCGTTTTTAAAATCTAACCGTTCAAAAGTCCAGTCTGCAAGAATTTTTCCGATCTTTTCTCTGCTTTTATATTTCAGATCATGCACAATTTTTCTGCTTAAGTTTTCTTTTTCAAACTGCATCAAAGCAAAAGCATTCACAATAGGAAATAGTAATTTGCATCTTTCTTTCAGATGATTGTTTTCAAAATAATTAAAATGAGTAAAGTGGATTTGCTCAAAACAAAGATTGCAGACAAGTAAATTGCCACCAATAATCCGGTTGCAATGAATGCAACGATTCGGAAATAAGAGATCTAAAATCATTTGTGTGTTTTAAGACACTAAAATATAAATTTTAGATAGAACATCAGAACAAAGATCTACAAAATATCTTTCCTCAATTTTTCAATTGAATTCTTCATGCTTGAATTGAAGTATTCCTTTTCCAGGCGAACAGGTGGTGCTTGTCTTACTTCACAGTCGGCGATACTGCAGGATTCGCAGGTTACTCCCACATTGATGGTTTTCAGGGTAGGCGATTTGATGAAGTTAATTTTTTTAATAGTTTGTGAATTCAGCAAAATTCCTAAACAATAACTTCTGTTGCTTCCATCAGAAAATGGATTTTTCTGGGAGGTAGAAATTACCAGGTAACTGAAACCCTGATCTTTGTAATGTGAAATTTGAGCATCTGTCAATGTTTCATTTTCCTTTAGATGATGAAGGTTTTTTACGGCAATCCATCTTCTGCAATAATGTTCGTTGGTGGCATTAGCATGTGGAGCCTGTTGATGGTTTAAATGTAATTCCTTTAAGATCTGTATTTTGTCTGAATTTTTCTTTTTAACCAGGCATAAATAAAACAGATCTTTAATTCCTAATTCGGAAGAAAGAATATTGGTTAACCGATAATAAAAGGTTTCAGGAGAATGGGTGAAATTTTCGATTAAATTTTCAAAACTGGAAGGTTTCCATTCATTCTCTAAGAAAAATTCGGAAGTTTTCTCAATGGTTTCCTCCTTTGAAATCAATAATGCTCCTGCAAAATAAGAAGCATAAAAGTTATTCAATATTTCTTCAAAGCTCCCAAAATCCAGCCATGAATACGTATTCGGACGGTTTTTCAGCTCCAGAACATTAAATCCAATCTCTTTGGCGAGAATAAAAGTTTTCTGATCCTGCTCTAGTTTTCTGTTTAAAAGCAATAATTTCTTCTCAGGAACAAAGAGAGAACGGAGTTTATCTAAAGTTTCATAACGTTCGAAATCTTCTGCTTGTATGTTGTAATTGAATTTTTCAGTCAGAATGTTCTCTAAAATATCTGACTGTAAATTTTTACTGATTTCCAGTTGATTTTCTTTGGCAAACAGTACAACTTTTTCCTCAATTTCCGGAAAGTAATTATCGTACAATTCCTGGAAGGAACGCATAACAGCAAAATAGAATCTTTCTTTTCCTAAATTATAATTCTGTGAAATTTCAATCAGAGCATTGATAAAAGCCGTTACTTTTTTAGGAGCATCGCTAATAATACTGATTAGGTTGTTTTTATTGATTCCGAAAAGTTCAAGCGGGATCTCTTTAAAAAAATCAGATTGCAGAATTTCATTGAATGGTGCTAAGCTTTTATCCAGCTTTGTGGAAACCAGATCATCAAAAGTGCAGCTCAATGCCTCAGAAAGCTGAATGATCTTATCATGTTTCGGATATTTTTTCCCGTTTTCGATTTCATTAAGATATGATTTGGATAATCCTGTTTTCACAGCAAGGTCCTGTAAAGACCAGTTTTTCTTTTGTCTCTGCTGTTTTAGTTTCAGTCCGAAAACCGTTTTAATAAAGTCGCTGTCTGAATTCATAATTCAAATATAAAAGTAAAAAGCGATTTTTCGCATAATATTTTTTAAAAATAATTTAGCGAACGTTCGCTATTTGTGAAAATTTTTATTTATGTTTGTAATGTTGAATCACAAAATCAGTATGTTATGGAAACTAAAACTCAACTAAAAATAAAGGCAGAACAGCGGTTTGAAGAAATTTTCAGCAATGATTTAATAGATTTCTTGGTGGAGCTTCATCAGAATTTTAATCCGGAAAGATTGAAGCTGTTAGAGGAAAGGAAAAAAACTCAGCAGGAATTCGATAAAGGAATACTTCCGAAATTTTTATCAGAAACTCAAGAAATCAGAAATGGTGATTGGGTCTGTGATTCGCTTCCTGAAGATTTGTTGGATAGAAGAGTGGAAATTACAGGACCTGTTGATCGTAAAATGATTATTAACGCGTTGAATTCCGGAGCTTCCACTTTTATGGCAGATTTCGAAGACAGTAATTCTCCCACATGGAGAAACTGTATGGAAGGGCAGCTTAATCTTTCCGATGCCATCAACAGAAAAATTGATTTTACAAATGAAAATGGGAAATCTTATCAGCTGAATGAAAAAACAGCGGTCTTATTAGTTCGTCCACGTGGACTGCATTTAAATGAAAAACATATTGAAATTAATGACGTACAGGTTTCGGCTTCATTAATTGATTTTGGAATTTATTTTTTCAGAAATGCGAAAAAGCTCTTGCAAAATGGAAGTGCCCCCTATTTTTATCTTCCAAAATTAGAGCATTACAAAGAAGCCCGTTGGTGGAATGATGTTTTCGTGTTTTCGCAAAATTACCTGGGAATTTCACAAGGGACCATTAAAGCAACTGTTTTAATAGAAACCATTACTGCTTCGTTTCAAATCGATGAAATTTTATTTGAATTAAGAGAACATAGTTCTGGTTTGAATTGTGGTCGTTGGGATTATATTTTTTCATACATCAAAAAATTTAGAAACCTTCCTGAGTTTATTGTTCCGGACAGGGACCAGGTGACGATGACTTCTCCTTTTATGAGTGCTTATTCAAAAAGAGTGATCGAAGTTTGTCATAAAAGAAATGTTCACGCGATTGGAGGAATGGCAGCACAAATTCCGATTAAAAACGATTACGAAGCCAATAGTATTGCTTTCGGAAAAGTGAGAAGCGATAAGGAAAGGGAAGTAAAAAACGGACACGACGGAACCTGGGTGGCGCATCCTGCTTTGGTTTCCGTAGCCAAAAGTATTTTCGACCAGTTTATGCCTTCTAAAAACCAGATTGATAAAAAATTCAGTTATCAGATTACAGAAAATGATTTGCTTGAAATTCCAAAAGGAGAAATTACAGAAAAAGGGGTTCGGAAAAATATCAATGTGGGAATCCTGTACATCGAATCCTGGCTGATGGGAGTTGGGGCGGCTGCGATTTATAATCTAATGGAAGATGCAGCAACAGCGGAAATATCAAGAACTCAGGTTTGGCAATGGCTGAAAAATGAAGCAGTTTTAAGTGATGACAGAACGCTGACGAGAGAAATGATTCTCCAATGGGAATTTGAAGAACTGGAACGTATTGAAAAATATGTCGGTTCAGAACGATTTAAAAATGGAAAATTCGGTCTGGCAAAAGAACTTTTTAATGAATTGATCTTCTGTGAAGACTTTACAGAATTTCTTACGCTGAAAGCCTATCCTTTTATATAGGTTGGTAAGAAGAAATATTTTCCACAACGTCACTTCGAGTAGATTTTGAAAAAATCGTATCGAGAAGTTTTTAATAAAAAGTTTAAAAAGGCTTAAAAATAAAGTTCTCGATACAAAATTATTCTTCATTTCATTACAAATAATTTTACTCGAACTGACGGAACAAAATAACCCGAATCTCGTAACTCGAATCTAAAACCTAACAATCTTAAACTTTAAATCTAAAATAATATGAAAACAAAACAAGAACAAATCCGGGAAATAGAAAAAGACTGGCTTGAAAATCCACGTTGGAAAGGTGTGAAAAGGCTTTATACGGCAGAAGATGTGCTGAAACTTCGTGGTTCTTATAAATTAGATTATACGATTGCAACAGAAATGTCAAAAAAATTCTGGAACAAATTAACCACTCAGGACTTTGTTGCCGGATTGGGAGCATTAACCGGAAATCAGGCGGTACAGGAAGTTGATGCGGGACTGGAAGCAATTTATCTTTCAGGATGGCAGGTGGCTGCAGATGCAAACTTATCCGGAGAAATGTACCCTGATCAGTCGTTGTATCCGGCGAACTCAGTGCCTTCAGTGGTGAAAAAAATAAATAATGCTTTACTAAGAGCGGATCAGGTTCAATCGCTGAATGGAGGCGGTGAAAAAGAGTATTTGGTCCCGATCATTGCTGATGCAGAAGCTGGTTTTGGAGGGAATTTAAATGCTTATGAATTAATGAAGCAAATGATTGAAGCCGGAGCTGCTGCGGTACATTTTGAAGATCAATTGTCTTCTGCTAAAAAGTGCGGTCATTTGGGTGGAAAAGTCTTAGTTCCAACCCAGGAAGCGGTGAATAAATTAATTTCGGCTCGCTTGGCAGCAGATGTTTTGGGAGTTCCTACTTTAATTATCGCCAGAACAGATGCTGATGCTGCAGATTTGCTTACTTCGGATATCGATGACAGGGATAAAAAATTTGTGACAGGAGAAAGAACTTCCGAAGGATTTTATGTGGTGAAAAATGGAGTGGAACAGGGAATTGACAGAGGATTATCCTATGCACCATACGCAGATCTGATCTGGATGGAAACTTCAAATCCTGATCTGGAGCAGGCGAGAAGATTTGCAGAAGGAATTCATGCAAAATTCCCGGATAAAATGCTGGCTTATAATTGTTCACCGTCTTTCAACTGGGCAGCAAAATTGAGTGTGGATGAAATGCTCAATTTCCGTGAAGAGTTGGCGAAAATGGGTTATAAATTCCAGTTTATTACTTTGGCGGGTTTCCATGCATTGAATACAGCAATGTTTGAACTTGCCTTAGCTTATAAAGAAAAAGGAATGGCAGGATATTCTGAGCTCCAGGAACGTGAATTTGCTTTGCAAAAACAGGGGTTCAGAGCGGTAAAACACCAATCTTTTGTAGGGACAGGGTATTTCGATGAGGTTCAGAATATTGTAACCAATGGTTCTTCTGCAACGGTGGCAATGAAAGATTCCACAGAGACGGCGCAATTTCATTAGAAAGTTCCATTTTTTAAATAAATTTTATTGTCAGGACCTTCTCAATTTCGGGGAGGTTTTGCTTTTTATGTCTTATTTTTGAGTAAATATTTGGAGAAGATGAGTTTGATTTTTGAAAAACAAATACAAGTTACGGAAGAGCATATTGATGGAAATAATCATGTTAACAATGTGCAGTATGTTCATTGGGTGGAAGAAATTGCAGGGGAACACTGGGACTTCGTAAAACATAAAACCGAATTTTCAGAATTCGCATGGATGCTTCTCGATCATCATATTCAGTATAAAAAACAGGTATATCTCAACGATATTGTCACTATAAAAACCTATCCGAAAGCTCCTGAAGGAATTCGTCAGCCGAGAAAAGTTGAGTTTTACTGCAATGATCAGCTGGTGGTGGATTCCAGTACGCTTTGGGTTTTGGTAGATGTAGAAACACAAAGGATTAAAAGATTGGAGAGTGATTGGCTGGATAAATTGTAAGAATGATGCTTTCGTAAATGATAAGATAAATTCAAAACTCAAATTCCTTATCTTTGCACCATGATACGTATTACAAAAATTTTTACATTCGAAACAGCTCATGTGCTGTACAATTACGACGGAAAATGTAAAAATATGCATGGGCATTCCTATAAACTATTCGTAACAGTGAAAGGAAAGCCGATTAATGATTTGGAAAACCCTAAAAATGGGATGGTGGTAGATTTTGGCGATATTAAAACAATTGTAAAATCTGAAATTGTGGACGTTTGGGATCATGCGGTAATGATTAATGCACTTTCTCCCCATAAAGAATTGGGAGAAGGGTTGGAAAATCAGGGACATAAAGTGATTTATTGTTCATTCCAGCCAACTTGCGAAAATATGTTATACGCTATTGCAGCAAAAATAAAGTCTAGACTTCCGGAAGGAATTTCTTTGGCTTATCTTAAACTTCATGAAACAGAAAACTCTTACGGAGAGTGGTTTGCAGAAGATAATCAGTAATTTAAAACGAAAACGGTGTTAAAGACGACCATCAATTTAGAGCCTGGAAAAAAAGTATATTTCGCTTCAGATCAGCATTTTGGTGCGCCCAATCCTAAGGAAAGCAAAATTCGTGAAGAGCGGTTTATCAGATGGATGGATGAGATCAAGCATGATGCTCAGGTTTTGTTTTTAATGGGTGATCTGTTCGATTTCTGGCACGAATGGAAGCATGTAATTCCAAAAGGCTATGTCCGTGTTTTAGGGAAAATTGCTGAATTAAAAGATCGCGGAATTCATATTTATTTCTTTGTTGGCAATCATGATTTGTGGATGAAAGATTATCTGGAAGAAGAAATAGGATGTACGGTTTTTTATAAAAAGCAATACTTTGAAATGGGTGGGAAACAGTTTCTTTTAGCCCATGGAGATGGTTTGGGACCGGGAGATAAAGGGTACAAGAGAATGAAAAAAGTCTTTACCAATCCTGTGGCTCAATGGTTTTTCAAATGGCTACATCCGGATATTGCAATGAAAATAGCATTGTATATGTCACAGAAAAACAAAATGATTTCTGGGGATGAAGACAAAGAGTTTTTAGGAGAAGACAAGGAATTTTTAATTATCTATTCTAAAAAGAAACTGGAAACCGAAAATATTGATTACTTCATCTATGGTCATCGCCACCTTCCGATGGTTTTGGACCTGCAGGGAAAAGCAAAGTATATCAATCTGGGAGACTGGATATCGTATTTCACCTACGGTGTTTTTGAAAAAGATTTTGAATTAAAAACTTTTGAGAAAAAATAAAAAAAATTACCTCATACTGAGGTAATCTTCGGATAGAACGTTAATTCATCCTGTTTTTAATCCATATTCCGGTGAATTAATTGCAAGAATTTTACCAAAATTTACTTTCAATATTAATAAATGATTAAAATTTTTCTTCGTAGATGTAAGTGTCTCATTTTGAGTTAATAATAAATTTTATAAAATTGCATACAATATTTGACATACAGACAGAACAGGACTTTTTGGCTGAATCTTTAAAAGTTTTCCGTTACCAATATGAAAATATAGAGGTGTATAGAAATTTTGTCAGCTATCTCAATATAAAGCCCGATGAGGTGACAAGCCTAGAGAAAATCCCGTTTCTTCCCATAGAAATGTTTAAAAATCATAAAGTGGTTGATAGAAATGTAACGGCTGATCTTTTTTTTCAGAGTTCCGGAACAACTCAGATGAATTTGTCAAAACATTTCATTGCCGACGAGAGTATATATCAGGAAAGTATTTATAAAAGTTTTGAAAAGTTTATCGGAAAGCCGGAAGATTTTATATTTTTAGGATTGCTGCCAAGTTATCTTGAAAGACAAAATTCGTCATTGATTTATATGGTAGATTACTTAATGAAAAAATCTGCCAAACCTGAAAACGGATATTTTCTTTATAATCACTCAGATTTATTTGAATTATTAAATACTATAAAAAATAAGAAAGTAATTCTTTTTGGAGTTTCCTTTGCGTTACTGGACTTTTTAGATTACTGTCATTCCGAGCGAAGTGAGGAATCTCTGAATCTTCTTGAAAATCTCATCGTCATTGAAACCGGCGGAATGAAAGGAAGAAAAGAAGAAATGACAAAAGATGAATTGCTTGAGATTTTAAAGAGCGGTTTTAAAACAGATAAAATTTATTCGGAATATTCTATGACTGAGCTTCTTTCTCAGGCTTATTCATTAGGAAACAACGAATATAATTGTCCGAATTGGATGAAAGTGATGATTAGAAATGCTGAAGATCCCTTTGCTTACGAAAAGGAAGGAAGAACAGGGGCTATTAATATTATTGATTTAGCGAATATTCATTCGTGTTCATTTATAGCCACTCAGGATTTGGGTAAAATAATCGGAAACAAATTTCAGGTGTTGGGAAGAATAGATCATTCGGATATTCGGGGATGCAGTCTTCTTGTTTCTTAGAAAATAGTAGATAAAAAATAAAAAGTCCTGTTAGTGAATAACAGGACTTTTTTTATTATGTATTGATTAGTTGCTGTTTAATGAGCAAGTTCCTCTTCCTGATTATTCTGAAGCAAGAATTTATAAATCAGTCCACCAACAACACCTCCTAAAATAGGCGCTGCCCAGAATAACCATAACTGTGATAAGGCATTACCACCTACAAAAACAGCCTGAGATAGAGATCTTGCTGGGTTTACAGAAGTATTCGTGATAGGAATTGAAATTAAGTGGATTAAAGTCAAGGCCAGACCAATAGCAATACCGGCAAATTTTCCATTAGCATACTTATCAGTTGCTCCCATAATAATGATCAGGAAAAATGCTGTTAAGATAAACTCCGTAAGGAAAGCTGCTCCCATAGAATAGCCTTTCCCAAAATAGACGGCATCTCCGTAAAAGTTGGTGGCAAAAGCTCCGGGTCCTGAAAAATCGGGCGTCCCTGAACCGCTTAAAATGGTGTATAAGGCTCCTGCAGCAACGATGGCGCCTAAACATTGTGCTACAATGTATGAAATAAGATCTTTTGCAGGAAATCTTCCTCCTGCCAAAAGCCCGAATGATACCGCAGGATTGAAATGCCCTCCGGAAATGTGTCCAACAGCGTATGCCATGGTAAGTACAGTAAGTCCAAATGCTAAAGCAACTCCTATAAGAAGTATACCCATTTGACCATTAGAGGCAGGAGCGATCTGAGAAGCAAAAATTGCGCTCCCACAACCTCCGAAAACAAGCCAGAATGTGCCGAAAAATTCAGCGAAAAGTTTTTTTATCATATGTTAATTTTGTAAGTTATCTCAAATTTATAATTAAAATATTAAACTTTAAGATAAATTATAAAAAATATTTGTAGTAATTTGAAATAATGTTTTTAATTTAATAAAATCGTTGAAGATAAGCCGATAAGAATGGTAGCACGGAATTTGAATGCTGTAAAATAAGTAGTAATTTTTGTTTATAAATTCAAAAATCAGTTGAATGAAAAAGTGTGTATGTCTGTTTTTTTTGTCTTTTAATTGGTATACTTATCATGCTCAGTCTATAAAAAAAACATTACCATGTTATGATCTGGGGCAGGTGATGAAAGTAGAACCTACTCCTCTGTATAAACCTCACCTGGATGCTTCTAAAAGTTTTGGGGTAAAGCTTCTTCAAGATTCTAAAGCTGTACAGAAATATATTAATAACGGGAAATTTCATAAAATAAAAAAGACGGGAAAAGGTTATCGTGTACAAAAATTAGATTACAGCAGAGCCTGGATGGTTTCAAAAGGCAAATTAATGCTCGAGAAAATTGGAACCCGCTTTAGCAAGGAGACAAAAGGACATACATTTACGGTTTCATCCATTACAAGAACATTGGAAGATCAATGTCGTTTGAGAAGAGTGAATGCTAATGCTGCGATGGGAATTAGCTCACATAATTACGGAAATTCTTTTGATATTTCTTATGTGCGGTTTAATAGTACTTTAAGAAACAACCCTAAAATGGAAGTGGCTTTAGAGAAAGTTTTAAAATATTATTACGATTTGGGAAGGATTTATTACATCAAAGAAAGGCAGCAAAGCTGTTTTCATATTACTGTAAGAAACTATTGATAGTGGGTAATGTAGGTGCAAATTTCCCTGAAAATTTTCTATTCATTAAATTCATTTCTTTTTCCGTATTTTTGCACCCGAAAATTCATTATTCACTATTAATCATTATTTAACATGCTTTCGGTTCAGAGTTTAGGATTACATCATTCAGGAACATATTTGTTTCAAAACGTGAATTTCACGATTAAAAAGGATGATAAAATTGGTTTGGTTGGTAAAAATGGGGCGGGGAAATCCACTTTATTGAAAATGCTTTCCGGAGAAATTAATTTCTACGAAGGAAACGTGGTTCCGGAAGGAAATATTACTATAGGTTTTCTGAAGCAGGATCTTGATTTTGTAAAAGGAAGAACAGTCTGGGCAGAAACAATGCAGGCTTTCGAACAGATCAATGCATGGAAAAATGAGCTGGAAGAGGTGAATCATCAGATGGCAACAAGAACCGACTA
The DNA here is from genome assembly GCF_022488405.1 of Chryseobacterium sp. Y16C. Taxonomy (NCBI): domain Bacteria; kingdom Pseudomonadati; phylum Bacteroidota; class Flavobacteriia; order Flavobacteriales; family Weeksellaceae; genus Chryseobacterium; species Chryseobacterium sp. Y16C. The sequence continues at coordinate 2,113,701 of NZ_CP092711.1, read as the reverse complement.
CGAAAGTGATTCTTATACCGATTTGATTAATAAGATGACCGAGCTAAACGATCTTTTGATGAACCACGATGCCTACAATCTTGAGGGCGATATGGAAAAAGTGCTGTTTGGTTTAGGTTTTAAAGCAGATGATTTCCAAAAAATTACCGATGAATTTTCAGGAGGCTGGAGAATGAGGATTGAATTGGCAAAACTGCTTCTTCAAAAGAACGATATCATGCTTCTTGATGAGCCTACCAACCACTTGGATATGGAATCGATCATGTGGCTGGAAAACTTTTTGAAAGATTATCCTGGGGCAATTGTTTTGGTAAGTCACGATAAGCAGTTCATGACGGCAGTTTGTAACAGAACTTTTGATATCAACAACAAAAAGGTTGATGATTATAAAGCTAATTATTCCAAATATCTGATCATGCGTGAAGACCGCCGTGAAAAGCTGATTCAGGCTAAAAAGAATCAGGACGCGGAAATCAAGCAGATGGAAGATAATATTAATAAGTTCCGTGCAAGTGCTACCAAAGCTTCTTTTGCACAGTCACTTATTAAAAAATTAGATAAAATTGAGCGTATCGAAGTGGATAATGAAGACGTTTCCAAATTCAACATCCGTTTCGTTCAGTCACAGGTTCCGGGAAAAATTATTTTCGAAGCCGAAAAATTAGGAAAAGCTTACGGAGACAAGCAGATTTTTGATGATGTAGACTTTATCGTTCAGAGAGGGGACAGAATTGCACTTTTGGGGCAAAACGGTCAGGGAAAAACAACCTTGGCGAAAATTCTCGCGGGAGATATCAAAGATTATTCAGGAACCTGGAATCTCGGGCATAATGTAAACATCGGTTACTTCGCCCAGAATCAGGAGGAAGTTCTGACGCCGAATAAAACGGTTCAGGAAGAAGCGGAAGATGCTGCAACAGAAGAAACCAGACCGAGAGTTCGTGATTTGTTAGGATCTTTCCTGTTCCAGGGTGAGGCGGTGAACAAAAAAACGAAGGTACTTTCCGGAGGGGAAAGAAACCGTTTGGCGCTTTGTAAATTGTTGTTGCGTCCTTTCAATACACTGATTATGGACGAACCTACGAACCACTTGGATATTCAGTCTAAGGAAATTATCAAACTGGCTCTTCAGAAGTTTGAAGGGACATTAATTGTGATTTCGCACGACAGGGAGTTCTTACAAGGTCTTTGTGATAAAATATATGAATTCCGTGATGGTAAAATGAAGGAATTCTTAGGAGACATCAACGAATATCTTGAATTCAGACAGAAAGAATCCATCAGAGAGATTTCTGCGGAAAAGGCAAAACTTCACAACGAAGTGCCAAAGATTGAGGAAAAAAAGGCTGAGGAAAAGTCTGCTCCAGCGAGTCAATCGAATGTGATCCTAAGCAAAGAGCAGAAAAATATTCAGAATAAAATAAAAAAAGTAGAAGAAAAAATTTCTGAGCTTGAAACCAAAGTGGAGGAATTTGAAGCTTCTTTTACAAAGGAAAACCCATCTGATGAAACTTTAGAAAAGTATAACAAAACTAAAGAAGAGTTGGATCTTGCATTGCAGGAATGGGAATATTTGGGGACTCAATTGGATTAATTTTTTGAATTAGTATATGATATAAAGATGCTTCGACAGGCTCAGCATGACATAGCTGTTTTATTAGCGGTCAATTTGTAACAATGTCATGCTGAGATTCTCAAAGCATCAAAACATAATAGTGTAGTTAGTATTAGCGGTGTCATCCTGAGCGGAGTCGAAGGATCTTAGACAAATAATAATAGAAATTGTAACAAAATCTTAATCATTTCTACACATATCAAAGTATTTTAATAAAACTTTAATCCAAAAGCTTAAATTATTTTTATAATTTTGACGTATGATTTTTAAAGAAAGCAGAAATCTGAAGAATTTTATTTCCAAATTATTGTTTGGAATCTATTTTCTTGCGCTGTTTTCTCAAAATTTTCACAGTCACAGCTCTGAGGAAGTTTTTAAAAACTTCAGCTTTAAAAAAACAGAAAATACGGTTACAAAAAATATAGCGAAAGAAAAAGCAGCCGACTGTTTGGCCTGTCATTTCTTGGCTACAGGACATACTTTAGTTCCTGAAGAATTCAGTTTTTCTTTTGAAAACTATACCCATGAGGTAAAGCAGATCATTGCTGTTCAGGAGAAAATCTGGTCTCAGACCAAATTTACCTTTCAGCTTCGCGGTCCGCCCGCAATTTCTTAGTTTTTAGATTCTTTTTCGGATTTTTTTGCTTTAAATACTAGTATTTTAATTAAGCTAACCTCGTGCTTTAAATTAAGGTGAATGTAGGAGTTAAGTTTCGTTAAAAAAAATCACCTAGATTTTTAGTATCTCTTAAAAAGCAAAGCTAAACTTAATTTTCTAAAATGCTTAAATAAAATCTTAATGGTTCAAAATTGAGCGTATAGATTTACAATTTTAAGTTAACAAAATCCAATTCAAATTTTAACGAAAATGTATTTTTAAGTTAATCATTTACTCATAATGAGCAACTTAAAATGTACGCAATCAATCTATTTAACAATGAAATTGATATATAGCTTTATGCTGATCCTTTGCGGATTTGTATTTACAAACGCACAGCAGACTTACACGGTGCAAGGAACTGTCCAGGATTTTCATGATAAAACGATGCTGGAAAATGCAGTCGTGAAAATTGGAGACTTTTCTACAAAAACCGATAAAAACGGTAAGTTTTCATTTAATAAAATTCCTGCAGGAAAATATATACTCATTGCTAAACATCCCGATTGTAATGATTATACTGAAAATATAGGAATTACTCAGGATTTGCATTTGACAATCACTCTTGAACATCATATTCAGGATATTGAAACGGTAACCCTTCATGGAAGCCACAAGAATAATGGAAGCATGGTGGTGAAAACGATTGATAAATCGATGATTTCACGAAATGTTACCGAAAATCTTGGAAATCTATTGACGAATATTTCGGGAGTAAATGTTCTTAAAACAGGAAATAATATTGCAAAACCGATTATTCACGGGCTTTACGGAAGCAGGGTTTCCATCCTTAATGATGGAGTGAAACTTGCCGAACAGGAGTGGGGAGTAGAGCATGCTCCGAATGTAGATGTCAATAATTTTGAACATATTGATGTCGTAAAAGGAGCGTCCGCCTTGAAGTATGGGAGTGGCGCTGTAGGTGGAGTTGTTGTATTGCAGCCACAGATTTTGCCTAAAAAAGATACCATTATGGGAAATGTGGCTCTTTCAGGAATTTCTAACGGAAGAGGCGCTGATCTTAATGTAAAATTGGCTAAAACATGGGAAAACGGTTGGGCAATAAAAACCAATGGAAGTTATAAGAAACTTGGAGATCTTCAGGCTCCTGATTACGGTTTGATGAATACCGGACTTGAAAGTTCAGGATTCAATTTTGGCGTTCAGAAAATGACTTTTAATAAAGGCTTTTCTTTTGATTACTATCTTACGAAAAGCTCGATTGGGATTCTTAGGAGTTCTCACGTCGGAAATTCTGAGGACCTGCGTTTGGCTCTTACATCACCTGAACCGATCTATCAAAGGGATTTTAGCTACGACATTGATAATCCGAGACAGGATATTGAACATCATATTGCCAAGGTTTCTGCTTACAAAAGGTTTGAAAATTTTGGAAAGATTACGGCTACCTACAGCTTCCAGTACAATCATAGAAAAGAATATGATATAAGACGTACGGAAGAGTTGAGTAAAAAACCAGCCTTAGATCTTGAATTGATAACTAATGATTTAAATATTAATCATTTGATAGAAAGAGGGAAATGGAATCTTGAAACCGGAATTAATGCAGGATATCAGAATAATTATTCTAATACTCAGACTGAAGCAAGACGCCTTGTTCCCAACTATGACAGATACTATGCGGGAATTTATTCTGTATTTAAATATAAAATAGCTCCTACATTAGATCTTGAATTGGGAGGAAGATACGATTTTGATCATTATGAAGTCACAAAATGGTATGATTTGAGCGACTGGAACAAGCTTTATGCTGCAGATTATTCAGATTTTGAAGTAAGAGTAAATAAAAACAGAATTCTTACAAAACCTTCATTAAGCTATAATAATGTTTCGGTAAATGCAGGGATTGTTTACCATCCTTCTGAATATTTTGACCTGAAATTTAATTACGCAAGAGTTTCAAGATCTCCCAATGTAGCAGAGCTTTTTGCGGATGGGCTTCACCATTCTGCGGCAATTATTGAAAGAGGAGATATGAGAATGAAAAGTGAAACGGGAAATCAGTTTAATTTGGTTGCTGATGTGAAAGCAAATGTTTTAAAAGGGCTGAATGTTTCTGTAAATCCGTATTTCTTTTATACTCAAAACTTCATTAATGAAATTCCTACGGGATACCAGAATACACAATGGGGAGGAGCTTTTGTAGTCTACAACTATCAGCAGATCGATGCTAAAATGTATGGGATAGACCTTGATGTGCAGCTTAAGATCACAGATCACCTGAACTATAAAGGAAGTGGTTCTTATGTATACGGTCAGGATCTTACGAATGATGTTCCTCTTATCCTGATGATGCCTCCGAATTTTAACAATTCATTGGAGTTCAATAAAAAAGAATGGAAAAACTTTTATTTTAATGTAAGTAACAATACTTATTTAAAACAAACGAGATTTCCTGTTTATAATGTTCCGATCAGACTCTTCGATTCTGATGGAAACGCTTACAATGAAGAAGTAGATATTTCTACGCCACCAAGTGGATATTCGCTTTGGAACCTTCAGACAGGGGTGAATCTGTCTAAAAATTTCGGAGTTGATTTTTCAGTTCGAAATGTATTTAATAAGTCTTACAGAGATTATCTGAACAGGCTTCGTTTCTTTTCCAGCGAAATGGGAAGAAACTTTATTTTAACTCTTAAATATCAATTTTAATTACTTAAAATCAAAAAATGAAAAACATTTTTAAAAATACTACGCTTATTTTAGGACTTTTATTCTTAGCTGTTTCGCTGAGCTTAACATCATGTAACAGGAGTGATGACGAAGCTGATGATCTTCCTCAGGAAGAACTTTCAGACGTTCTTTTAAGAGTGACGGATGAAGCTACCGGAGTTCCGGTGGTATATGACTATCAGGTAAATAGTACAACGAATCCGAATGTTAAACTTATCGACGGCCACACCTATGATGTACAGGTTATTTTCAAAAATGGAGACGAAGATGCAACAGAAGAGATAAAAGATGCGGTAGATGAACATTTCTTAGTGTACAATTTCCCTAATTCTGATATCACGCTTACCCGTACTGATGATCCTGAATTTGTAAGAGCAGATGGTAATCATGTAGGAATAAAAACAAAATGGGTCGTGAATAAAGCAGTTAAAAATACTTCTGCAGCTGCTCAGCTGGTTCTTACCTTATACCACGAGCCGGTAACAGTATCTGAAGCGTCTTCAGTTAGCGGAAACGGTGTTGTTTATGGAACCCATACAGGAGGAGAGACAGACGCACAGGCAAACTATAATATTATCAATTAATATATCCTTTAATCTTGTTAAGAAACCACTGAATTTTTTCGGTGGTTTTTTATTTAACACTATTTGGCTTTTTAAGTTGATTTTAAATGAGTGATTTTCATAAAATTTTCATATTTTTGCAACCTAAAATTTTAATCAATAATGAAGGTTACTGCAAAAAACCATGATGATGTAAGTGCATTGCTTACAGTGACATTGGAAAAATCTGACTATAAGGAAAAAGTTGAGAAACAATTGATTAATTATGCTAAAAATGCACAAGTTCCTGGATTCAGAAAAGGAAAAGTGCCTTTGAGTATGGTTAGAAAACAATATGAAGCAGGAATTGCTTTTGAAGAAATCAACAAGCAGGTTTCTGATGCTTTGAACGGGTATGTAAATGAAAACAAACTAAGATTAGTTGGTCAGCCTGTTCCTCAGCCAGTAAACGAATTCGATTACAATGCTGATCAGTTAGAAGTTGCTTTTGAAGTAGGATACGAACCGGAATTCACTATCGACTTATCTAAATATGAAGCTCCTCACTATAAAGTAGAGGCTTCTGAAAAAGAAATCAACAAGAGTATTGAGAACATGCAGAAGCGTTTTGCTGAGCAGGCTCCTCAAGACAAAATCAATAAAGATTCTTACATTGCTTTAGAAATTTCTCAGGTTGTTGAGGAAGATGCTGAAGGAGAGCACCACCACCATCCAAAGAACGTTACCATTACTGCTGAAAACAAAGAAGCTTTCAAATTGGTAAAGTCTTTGAAAATGGACGGATCTGTAAAAGTTTCTAAAGAAACTCTTGCTGAAAATGAAGAATTGGCTAAAGAATTAGGATTTTCTAAAGAAGAAGTTGAGCATTTACACCACGCTGAGGTTGAAGTAAAAGTAAAAGATTTCTATGCACTTAATCTAGCTGAACTTAACCAGGATCTTTTCGATAAAGTATATGGTGAAGGAAACATCAAGTCTGAAGAAGAATTGAAAGAAAAAGTAAAATCTGAATTGGATGAATATTTCCAGCAAAATGCTGATGTTCACTTTGTGAATAAAGTATTGGAGCAGGTTTCTGAAAAAGAAGAAGTAAAGCTTCCTGAAACGTTCTTGGTAAAATGGTTGCAATTCTCTAATCAGAATATTCAGTCTGAAGAGCAGGCTAAAGAAATCCTTGAAGCTGAGAAAAACCAGTTGAAATATCAGATCATCGAAGGAAAATTGATGACAGATAACGAAATTCAGTTAGACTATGCTGACGTTTTAGGACAAGCTGAGCAATTGGTAAGAAACCAATTAGCTATCTACGGAATTCACCACTTAGGTGATGAGGAAATCCAGAAATATGCTGTTGAGATGTTGAAAGATCAGGAGCAGGTGAGACAAATTTCTTCTGAAGTAGCAATGGCTAAATTGAAGGATGTAATCCTTGAAAAAGCAACTAAGAAAGAAACTGCTATTTCTCACGATGAGTTTTTAGAAGAACTTAAGAAATAATTTTCTAAATCTTAAATAAAATTAAAAGCCACCAAAATATTGGTGGCTTTTGTATTGGTATCTTTCCAATATTATTATCTTTACACTTTAAAAAATAATATAATATATGAAAAAGATTATAATTCCATTTTTCTGTGCAGTGCTTGTTTCTACTTCAGTAGCTGCTCAGCAAAAATCAGCTCCTGTAAAGGCGGCTGCGGCACAATCTGCATTGAGCTCTCAACAAGTAATTGACAACTACCTTAAAGCTTTAGGAGGGAAAGCAAAATTAGAAGCTGTAAAAAGCTCGATTACTGACAATACTCTTTCTGTACAAGGAATGGAGGTTGCAATGACCACTAAAAAGATGGGAAACAAATTCAGATCTGAGCAATCTGTGATGGGGCAAAAAATGGTTCAGGTTTTTGACGGAGAAAAAGGATACATGGACCAGATGGGGCAGAAAATGGATATTCCTGCTGATAAAATTGCCGAACTTAAAAAGAGCAAGGTGATTGATGCATTAGGATATGACGCTTCTACCTTTAAGACTGTAACTACAGAGAAAATTGACGGAAAAGATTATAACGTATTGAGTTCAGACAAAGGTAAGTTTTACTTCGATGCGGCTACAGGTTTATTGTATAAGTCTGAAACCAAAGAAGGAAATGCATTCGTAAAAAGCTATATGACGGTTGACGGAATTCAATTCCCTGCTGATATTGAAGCAGAAGGAGGAGGACAGAAAGTTGCTATTAAGACAACGAAAGTTGTCCTTAATTCAGGAGTTACTGACGCAGATTTTAAATAAGAATAGTTGCACTTAACATAATAAAACCGGGCATTTGTCCGGTTTTTTTGTGGGCTTAAAAATTAACTCTATTTAACTCAACTTTAACTTTAAATAAGAATAAAACATTTCCTAGCGTTGTGAATAATTGATATTTTTACCCCGAAAAAAATTAATAATTAATACAATGAAGAAAATGTTATTTTCATTTGCAGTGATCTTCTTCGCATCTGCAAATGGTTTTGCTCAGAATATTCCAGCAGATCCTTCTGTGAGAATCGGGACTCTTTCCAATGGAATGAAGTATTACATTAAGAAAAATAATTTACCGGAAAAGAAAGTAGATTTCAGATTGGCGATCAATGCAGGATCTATTCTGGAAGACGAAAACCAAAGAGGTCTTGCGCACTTTATGGAGCACATGAACTTTAACGGAACTAAAAATTTTCCGGATAATAAACTGGTTGATTTTTTACAGTCAATAGGGGTAAAGTTCGGGCAACACCTTAATGCTTATACGAGTTTTGATGAAACAGTGTATATGCTCCCTGTACCTTTAGATAAGCCGGGTAATCTTGATTCTGGTCTTAAAGTGATGGAAGACTGGGCTTTCAATGCGACACTTTCTGATGAACAAATTAACAAAGAAAGAGGCGTGGTACTGGAAGAATTAAGACTAGGTTTGGGTGCGGATAAAAGAATGTCTGATAAATACCTGCCTAAACTGCTATACAATTCTCAATATGCCAACAGACTTCCGATAGGAAAAAAAGAGGTGTTGGAAAACTTTAAGCCAGATGTGATCAGGAAATTTCATCAGGATTGGTACAGACCTGATCTAATGGCAATTGTAGTGGTAGGAGACATCAATGTAGATGAAGTTGAAAAAAAGATAAAAGACAACTTTAGCAAATATAAAAATCCTGCTAAACCAAAAGAAAGAAAGATTTTTGATCTGCCTAATCACAAAGAAACATTAGTGGCTATAGAAACGGATCCGGATGCTACAAGCTCCAGAGTTCAGTTCATTATGAAAGATTCGGAAGCGTATACGCCTGATGTAACGATTGAACAATACAATCAGAGCCTGATTAAGAATCTGGCGACTACAATGTTGAATAACAGGCTGAGAGAACTGATCAATTCAAATAATCCTCCTTTCACTTACGGTTCGGTTTATCATGGAGGAACTTATGCAAGAACAAAAGAAGCTTTTCAGGGGTTTGCTATGACGAAAGAGGGAGATCAGTTGAATGCGCTTACTGTACTTTTAACAGAAGTGGAAAGAGCAAAGAAATTCGGATTTACCCAATCTGAGCTTGACAGGGCAAAATCTCAGGTTTTATCCAATGTTGAAAATTCTTATAATAACAGGGATAAGACAGAAAGTTATATGCTTGTAGATGAGTATGTAAGAAACTTTTTGGAGCAGGAACCTATGCCGGGAATTACCTGGGAATATGAAGATACAAAAGCGTTTTTACCAAGTGTTACATTAGCACAAACCAACGATATCATCAAGAAATTTGTGAAAGATGACAGCAGGGTTATTGTAATCACAGGTCCTAAAAAGGATAATGTTAAAATGCCTACCGAAGCAATGGTTCTTAATGCTTTTGAATCTGTAAAAATGGCAGATATTAAGCCTTATGAAGAAAAAGCAACGATTAAAAACCTGGTAAAACCATTTAAATCAGAAGGTAAGATCGCGAAAACTGAAACAGATGAAAAGTTGGGAACAACAACCTGGACGTTGAGCAACGGAGTAAAAGTTACCTTTAAAAAAACAGATTTCAAAGATGATGAAATCGTATTTTCAGCAAGAAGTTTGGGAGGAAACTCTTTAATTCCTGATGCGGATTTTAATAAGACACAGTTTGCTTATCAGGCTTTGACTGAAGCCGGCGTTAGCGGTGCCTCTAAAGCAGATCTTACGAATTATCTTGCTGGAAAGCAGGTGAGTGTTACTCCATATATCAGCAGTACATTGGAAGGTATATACGGTAGAACAAACCAAAAAGATTTAAGCACGGCACTAGAACTTACTTACGCATATTTTACAGGTCTAAACTACAGCCCTGAAGCCTTTAATGCTTATAAGATGAAACAGTCTGCAATGCTGAATAATCTTTTATCAAATCCGCAGACTTATTTTGCTAGTGAACATGCTAAGTTTACAAACCAGAAAAATCCAAGATTCATAGGAATTCTTCCGCTGGAAAAAGATTGGGCGGCTACAGATTACAAAAAAGCGTATGATATTTACAAAGAGAAATTTGCTAATGCAGGAAACTTCCATTTCTATTTCGTAGGGAATATTGATGAAGCTAAATTTAAAAATGAAGTTTTACAATATATAGCAAGCTTACCAACCACAGGAAAAACTACCAATTTTAAGGATACAGGATACAGATCTATTAGCGGAGATCATACCAGAGTCTACAAAAAAGGTAAAGATCCGAAAAGTATGGTGCAGATTGTGTATTCAGGAGAAACGCCTTACAATGAGAAGGAAGCTTTGGCACTTTCAGCTTTAGGGGAAGTAGCTACAATTAAAGTAATCGAAAAACTGAGAGAAGACGAGAGTGGTATCTACGGTGGTGGAGCAAGAGGAGGAATGTATAAAGTTCCTTACGGTAATTACAGCTTCAGTGTAAGTTTCCCTTGTGGGCCGGAAAATGCTGATAAACTGACGAAAAGTGCGATTGCAGAGCTTCAGAAACTTATTGAAAAAGGCCCTGAACAAAAAGACCTGGATAAATATAAAGAAGGGGAGTTGAATGACTATAAAACGGACTTAAAAGACAACAATTACTGGGTGAATGCTTTATCTAAAAATCAGCTGGATGGAAGTGATAAATATGACATCCTTAACTATCAGGAGAAAGTAAAGGCACTTACCGTAAAAGATCTGCAGGATGTTGCTAAAAAATATCTAACGAAAAACAGAGTAATTGCTACATTAATGCCGGAAGACGGATGGGAAAACACTAAAAAAGAAGACGGAAAACCTGCAGCTATTAAAGCAAGTGTTGCCAACTAAACAATAGATTTACATTCAATTAAAAAACCGCAGAAATTTTCTGCGGTTTTATTTTAGTTCTCAAAATCAATTAAGAACCATACTCATTTTTCCACTCTTCTGCAACTTCACTTAAAGTCGTGTAAAAATCTTCACCGTACTTTCTTGTAAGCGGAGTTTTTAAAAATTTATAAACAGGAACCTGCAATTCTTTTCCTAAAGTGCAGGCATCACTACATACATTCCATTCATGGTAATTTAAAGCTGAAAAAGTAGAATATTCTGTAATCCTGATCGGGTATAGGTGGCAAGAAATAGGTTTTTGCCAATCTATGGCACCGTCTTCATAGGCCTTTTCAATCCCACATTTGGTAATTCCTTTTTCGTCAAAAGTAACATAAGCACATTCACGGTCTTCAACCATTGGGGTTACATACATCCCGTCCGACGGATCTGTGGTCCAGGTCCCTTGTTCTTCAAGTGCCTTTATTCCTTCCTGTGTTAAGTAAGGTTTTATTTTATCAAAAATACTGTCTAATATTTCAAGCTCATCTTTATCTAGCGGAGCACCTACATCTCCTTCCACACAACATGCCCCCTTACATTTGGTAAGGTTACATACAAACTCTTCGGAAAATATATCCTCTGAAATTAATTTATCGTCTATCTGAATCATAATCTTTTAAAATATATCAAAATATGTTTCTGCTTTAAACATAATCAGGCTTATGATGATAAGCCACAAACTCGCTTCCCGCATCCAGTATTTCGGGAGGAAACGTAGCATTCTACTTAAAATAATACTGCAGGGAAATGCCAATAATAATAAGTACTCATAGTTTTTATTCATATACAGAATAATAGTCACCAGCTGCGCTAATGAAAAAACCAGTAAGAACGTATATTTATATCTGCTTATCGGACTTTTTTTATTGTAATTGCTGAAATGGTCATATATAGCATAAATAAGAAGCAACGCAATAGGAATTAAAGGAAAAATATCGTGATAATCTGTAATGATCTTCATTTTTCCAAAAGGGAAATAATCAGGGTTCCAGGTAGTGAAATCCAAGAAGTACATCGTAGAAAAATAACTGATTGCAATAAGAAGGATTCCCAGTAAAAATCTGATAATATTCAAGCCCACTCGTTCTGAAGTTGCAATAACGTGTATCATAACGAAAATAGCCATGGGCCATGTGGTAGGAAGAAATATAAAATTAAGGGCTACAATGGAACCTACCAGTACATAAGATTTTTTTCTTAAATCTTCATTCGTACTTGTAAGAAGAAGCAAAAGAAATGAATTCGTGAGCAGTGCTACGGCAATACCTATGTCCAGCCCGCCCGGATATAATCCGAAAATAAAAAATGTATATAAAAATAAAGGGAGGTGGGTTTGATAATTAAGTGCAATAGAGTGAAAACAAAAATAAGCCAACGCAATTCCCAGGAAGGTAATCCCGGCAATAATAGCTTCGTAAGTATTGAAATTCAGTATGTTAAATATGATTACTATAAAAAGAAGAAAAACAATATAGACCGGAATCGAAAAAATATTGCTTTCTTTTGAAAGTAATTTAAACATTTTTTATAAATTTGTGCAAAGTTAATTTAAAAAAGGAAAATAATGACGTCTTTCTTTCTATTCTTAAGTAAAGTTTTCAAATGGTCTTTCGGTTTTTATGATGCGTTTGGGAATGTTTTGAACTGGGTACTATTTATCGTTTGCTGTGTTTTGTTTACTTACTGGTGCTATGTTTTAGTAGCAAAATTAGGTGGAGATAAAGACAAAGAATATTTTTCTCCTACAGAAGGAAAACATCCTTATTACGATCCAAAAATCTACAAAAAAGAAGGTTAATTAATTGGTTATATAGTAAAAAACCGATCAAATATATTATTTGATCGGTTTTTTTTTTATTAACGATTAAAATAATTACTCATGAATAGGCAAAACTAGGACAGGAATAGGGGAACTCTTGGTAAGTCCTTTAGTTAAGCTTCCCACAAAAACGTCATATATTCCGCTTCTTCCATGTGATCCCATCACAATAAAATCGGCTTTTTTGGTTTTTGCATACTCCAGAATGATATCTTTTGCAATCCCTTGTTTCAACAGGTGCTCGCAATCTATATCATGAGCAAGAACTCTTTGCTGAAGTTTGTTGAGCTGTACCAATTCTTCTCTGATTTCGTTCTCTTCAACCTCAGGAAAATATTGATATCCCATATCGCCAATAGCAAAACCTATATCAGTAGGAGCAACATGTATCAGATTTATTTTTCCATTGACCTGTTTTGCAAACTTTACGGCTCCATCTATCAGCTGATCTGTTTTTTCCCCAAAATCTACGGGTAATACTATATTTATCATATTTTCATATTTTGTCTCTTAAAGGTATGAAAAAAATAGATAAATGAAAAATTTAAAAATTACAATATTCTTAAATCTAAAACTTTATCCTCTTCCAGGTAAGCTTCAAGAATATCGTTTTCGTTAACCTTGCCGACTCCTTTCGGAGTTCCGGTAAAAATAAGATCTCCCACTCTCAAAGTAAAGTACTGTGAAACGAACGTGATGATATCATCAATACTGAACATCATATCCTGTGTATTTCCGTCCTGTACTTTTTCCTTATTTTTTAATAGTGAAAAATTCAGCGATTCAAGATTGAACTTTTCTTTTTTGAAGAAACTGCTTATTACGGCAGAGCCATCAAAGCCTTTTGCCAGTTCCCAGGGTAAACCTTTCGATTTAAGATCACTCTGGAGATCTCTTGCTGTAAAATCTATTCCCAAACCGATTTCCTCATAATGCTTATAGGCAGATTCTTTCTGGATGTATTTTCCTCCTTTCGAAATTTTAACCACTACTTCCAACTCATAATGAATATCGTCTGAGAATTCAGGAATGTAAAAATCGTTTCCCTTTAAAACGGCTGTATCCGGCTTCATAAAAATTACCGGCCTGTCAGGAATTTCGTTTCCTAGTTCTTTTGCGTGTTCGCTGTAATTTCTTCCTATGCAGATTATTTTCATTTAGATAATTTTTTAATAAAATTGTTTAGGCTGTAATATCCTTTTAATCTTATTTTTTCTTTTCCATTGGAATCGGTAAGAATATAAGTAGGGTAAAAGCTAACATTATGTATTTTTTTATAGCGCTCAAAAGTTTGATAATTTTCAGAATCAACTTTTATTGGCATTTGTAGATCTAAAACAAAAAGAACAAATTTATCTTTTGCAAACTCTTCGAATTTAGGATCACTAATCACTTCTTTTTCCATTCTGATGCATGGTTTGCACCAGCTGGAACCTGTAAATTCTATAAGAATATCTTTATTTTCTGAAAGGGCAATTTTCTGTGCTTCATCCCATGTATCAGCTTTTGTTATCTGGCTGAAAACTGAAATGGATATGAAAAAAAGTATCGTGAGCAATAGTTTTCTCATATGTCCTATTTTAATGGGTAAACTCATTCCCGCAATAATAACAGTGATATAAATTGGCAGGGACCTTTACGGGGATACCTATGAACAAGAGACTTAGGCCAAAAACACCGCCTGGCTTTTCATCCCTGTAAATATGATTGGAGCCACATTTCGGGCAAACAAAATCAAATTCAGGATTCTCAATGGTATGTTCCACTTCTAAAGAAAATTCTTGATTTTCATTGTAATCCCGTAAGGTTTGTTCTGCTTTTTCCAGATCTTTTTCAAAAACCTGCAGCTGGATTCCGCCAACAGCCTGAGAAAGCAGCCAATCCGATTGGATTAGGAGTTCGTTTGCTATAAAGCTGTTAATACCATTTTCTGCTAAAATCTGCTTATCTCTGTTAGCTTGAAGAGCAGTTTCATAGAACTTAAACTTAACTAAATCACTCATTGTTAAAATTTACCGGACAGTTGGATTTTTGTAAAAACCTTCTTTGTATAAAGTGGGAAATCCGCATTCTGAAGCCATCCGAAATAGCCAAGGTCTTTCTGAAAAACAGCTTTCACACCCTGACCTTTATATTTTCCGAAATTGAAAACTTCTTCCATCTTTTCGTTAAACCCGATAAAACCTGCTAAATCTGCATTTTTATTATAAAAAGTATATTCGCTTAATGCTGCAATTTCATTCGGAATGTCATCATATTTGCCAACCTGTGCGTCCAGAACATCAAAAGTAGCCATTACATCAGCTTCTGCGGAATGCGCATTTTCAAGGGTTTTACCACAATAAAACTGATAGGCTGCCCCAAGATTTCTAGGCTCTTTTTTATGAAAAATAGTTTGTGCGTCAACTAATTTAAATTTAGTTAAATCAAAATCGATTCCGGCACGTAAAAGTTCTTCAGCTAAAACAGGAACATCAAATCTGTTGGAGTTAAAACCTCCCAAATCCGTTCCGGAGATCATTTCCATTACTTTTGGAGCGATGGTTTTAAAAATAGGAGCATCTTTTACATCTTCATCATAAATTCCATGAATCTGACTTGTTTCTAAAGGAATCGGCATTTCAGGATTCACACGCCATGTTTTGCTCTCTCTGGATGCATCAGGATTCACCTTTAAAATGCAGATTTCAACAATTCTGTCTTTCCCTATATTAGTTCCGGTAGTTTCTAAATCAAAGATGCAAAGAGGTTTATGGAGTTTTAAATTCATATTTTTATTTGAATAGGTTAATTTGATAATAAAATATACTGATTTTCAGTTTTCTATGTTTAATTAAGCTGTTTTTGGAAAATCAGAGATACTAAGATATAATAAATGATAAGTAATGGAATCCCGACAGTTTTAAATACAATCAAAATAATAATTCCGCCAATAAGCAAAACCAGTTTCGGGTAGTTATCCTGTAGCTTCATGGATTTGAATTTCATGGCAATCATTTTTATGGGGCTGATTAAAAGCCAGGATGAAAGGATGGTCAACAATAACCAAATTTCCAGCCCAAAATTAAAACTAATATTCAATCCTCCAAATTGATTTTGGACAGGATAAGCAAGATCACTTTGTGGTAGGTAACCAATGCCTGTCTGTAGCACAAAATAAATTCCGAAAATCAAAATAGTATTGGATGGAGTATTTAATCCTTTGAAATAATATTTTTGTTCTTCATCAAGATTAAAAATCGCTAATCTTAAGCAAGAAAAAAGTGTAATGAGAAAACCGAAGTATTTTATGTCAAAAGGTAATTCAATTCCAAAAAAATCATTTCTAAAAGGCTCTAGGATTTTGAACATTGCTAGTCCTGGCAAAAATCCAAAGCTTACCATATCCGCAAGAGAATCGAGCTGAATACCAAGATTGGAGTTGGATTTCAAAGCCCTTGCCACAAAACCATCAAAAAAATCGAGAACGAGTGAAATGATAATGCAAAGTGCAGTTATCAGATAATCACCGGTAACCAAATGAATAATTCCTATACATCCGGAAAATAGATTTCCTAATGTAATCGCATTTGCCAGATTATTTTTAATAAAATTCATAGCCACAAAAGTAATAAATTAAACTTCAGGATTACTTATATTTGCTTCATGAAAAATTTAAGTCTTTTAGAGAAAATTATTTCTCTTATTCTTTTAATTACTGTTATTTATGCAATTTATGTGTACTTTACAGATTCGGCATATTTTGAATATCTGGTTCAGGAAGATGGATTTTATGAAAATCTTACGTCGGCATTTTTATTTTTTACAAGCTTTGCATTACTGATAAAGTTCTTTAAATATCAGAAATATTATGGCGCTTTATGGAAAGTAGGCGTGCTTTTAATGGCTTTGGGATTGTTTTTCGGTGGTGGTGAAGAAATTTCCTGGGGACAAAGGATTTTCCATATACAATCCTCTGAATTCTTTAAGGAAAATAATGCACAGGAAGAAACAAACCTTCACAATATGGTAGTAGGAGATGTGAAATTGAATAAACTGATCTTTTCCAATTTAATGTCCATCTGCTTCGGAATTTATTTTTTGGTTCTTCCGATTTTATGGAACAGATCTCCAAAAATTAAAATATTACTGGATAAATTTGGAATTTCAGTGGCAAGACCTGTTCACATCGTTATATTTATTATTGCTACGGCATTAATATTACTGCCAATTAATCACTCAAGAAAATGGGAGATTTGGGAATATGCATTTGCACTCATTATGTTCCTGATTGTTTATAATCCTCTGAATGTAAAAGAAATTTTTTCTAAAGAAACTAACAGGTAATAAATAAAGCGCCGATGAAATCGGCGCTTTATTTATTTAATAATTTTATAAACATAGTGAATTTTCCGGTCTGTATAGTTTTTTGACGGAAGAGCTTCTTCATTATCATCAAAAGTATCTACATAAGTAACCTTCCAGCCTAATTCTTCAAGATTTTTTATAAATTCGGGTTGATTCGTGTTCATCGCAACATAGAATTCTTTTTCCTTGGGAAATGTTTTAGGGTCTTCGGTTTTTATTTCGGGTAGAATTTCCTGATATCTGAACCAGACTTCGGGAGAATACTCCGAATAAGAATATAATTTTACATTTTCATGTTGCAGTTTCCCTTTAATATTGGTTAAGCTTTTAAAATTCTTATTATTACTTAGCATTTTATCTAAAACAGGTATCCCGAAAATACCGGTTGCAGTCATTAATAGAATGACGGAGTAAAAAGCACTTTCAAAGTTTCTCTTTATATAGATGAAATAAAACAATCCGGCGGCTGCAATCAAAGCCGAAACTGAAAATAAAACAGTATAAAAGCTGATTTCCAAAGGCAGAAAATAAACACCAATACCAATCATTAAAGCTACAGTTCCCAGAATGGTAAAGATGACTTTATTTAAATTAAGCTCCCATCTTTTTAAGTTAAAGTTCTGGAATAAGAAATAAAGATAATAGCCTGTAGTAGCTGCCAAAGGAACCATCATCGGGAAAAGGTAACGCTCTTTTTTCGAAGGAATTAATGAAAGTAAAATTAAAGAAAATAATGTCCAGTAAAAGAAAAGCATATAGATTTTAGGCTGTTCGGTTCTTTTTTTGATCATTGGGAAAATAAGTCCGATGACACTGTATAAAATCCAGACTCCGGTCTGAACAGGGAAACTTAAATATCTAGTAAAAGGTTTTACGTCACGATTTCCTCTTGCAGTAGCTTCCTTTTCCATGATAGTAATAAATGTATCAGGATCAGCAAGATATATATATATGTACCATGAAAAACCAATTAGAACTGTAACAACGGCACACAAAACAATTCCCCGAATTTCTTTCCATTTTGGCCATCCGAAAACAATAATATATCCGATATAAAGAGGAATTAATAATACATATGGTCCTGTGGGTCCTTTACTTAAAACAGACAGACCAAATAAAACTCCGGCAAAAAGATAATTGGGAATAGTTTTAACATCTTTTAGAGCCAAAATAAAATAATAGATACCAATCACCATGAAACTATAACTGTAAATATCCCAATTTGCCCTTCTTCCTACATAGATTACCAAAAAATTAGTAATTAAAACCATCGAAGAAATAAATGCAAGACGTGCATTATTTGAAAGGAAATTGACTATTCTATAAAAAAATATAACCAAAAGAAAGCTTGATAAAGCGGCAGGAAATCTTAATGCCCCGATGTTTCCGAAACTGAAAATTTCTCCCATCCATGCACTCAGCCACGTAGGTAAAGGGGGTTTCTCATATCGGGGAAGTCCGTTCATGGTAGTGAAAATCCAGTGTCCTTCATCTGCCATTTCCCTTGCGGAAACAAAATTTCTGGCCTCCATAATATCGACATACAATTTCCCCAAATGGGCAAAAAGTAGTACAGCACCTACAATAAGAAGCAAATAGTAAGAATATTTTTGGCTCTTCATAATTCGGATATTTTTTGCAAAGATATTTAAAACCAACATGGATAACATTAAATATCTTACAGGTAATGTGAAATTTCGATTATCTTTGCAAATATTTTTAAACTATGAATCCTGACAAGTTTTATTCAGTTGTAGTTCCGCTTTATAATGAAGAAGAAAATGCACCTTTGCTTATTTCTGCTATTGAAAGTGTTCTGAAAAATTATCGTTATGAGCTTATTTTGGTTGATGATTTTTCTACGGATAAAACAGTAAAAGTCATTAAAGATATTGCAGTTCCTCATGTAGTTTTGATAGAACTGAAAAAAAATTATGGTCAAAGTTCGGCTTTAATGGCGGGAATAGATTATGCTACAGGAGATTATATTATTACGATGGATGGTGATATGCAGAATGATCCTTCCGATATTCCGATGATGGTAAATAAAATGGATGAAGGAGAATATGATCTGGTAATCGGGAAACGTCAGAAAAGACAAGATAATCTTCTAAGAACTTTTCCTTCCAAAGTAGCTAATTTTATTATCAGGAGAACTACTAAATTAAATGTAAAAGATCATGGTTGTGCTTTAAAAGTTTTCACTAACGATACTGCTAAAAATCTTGATCTGTATGGTGAATCTCATAGATTTATTACCCTTCATGCTCATATTAACGGAGCAAGAATTGCCGAAGTTCCCGTAAAACACCATGCAAGACAATTCGGAGTTTCTAAATACGGAATCGGAAGAACCACTAAAGTTATCAATGACCTTATCCTATTGCTTTTCAACCAGAAATATCTTCAAAAACCGATCTATTTATTTGGAAATATAGGAATCGCAACCTTTGCATTAGGAATGCTGATTAATATTTATCTTCTTGTTACAAAGCTTTTAGGGCATTCAATTGGAGGAAGACCATTACTTATTTTGGGGATTCTTTTGGTTTTTGTAGGAATTCAGTTATTTACAACGGGGATTATTATAGATCTGTTGATGAAAACGTATTACGAATCACAGAAAAAACGTCCGTTCAATATCCGTAAAGTATCTGTTTTTTGAAAAAGTTCAGGAAAATTCTCATCACCTCTCTGAAAATAGGCATTAGTCTATTATTACTGTATTTTGTTTTCAGGAAAGTACCATTCAAAGATGTTTGGGAGCTGATCAAAACCAGCAAGTATTATTTTTTACTGATTGCTTTAATGACATTCGTGGTGTCACAGGTTATTTCTTCTCAAAGATTATTATTGTATTTTCATGCGAATCAGTTTTTTATTCATAAAATAGACAATCTTAAACTTTATCTGATAGGAATGTTTTACAATTTCTTCATTCCGGGTGGAATAGGAGGAGATGCCTATAAAGTTTATCTGCTTAATAAAAGATTTGAATGGAGTACTAAAAAATTGACAAAAGCCGTATTTTGCGATAGACTTTCAGGACTTTTGGCGATTATTATTCTGATTGAAGCCCTATCATTTCCCTTGCTTCCGGGATTTTATAAACTATTCATTATTCCTGCGATTATTATTACGATAATTACAGCAAATATATTTTTTGTAAAATTCTTTCCGGAATTTAAAAGAGTCTTTTATAAAACATTGGTATATTCTTTAGGAGTTCAGGTTACCCAACTCTTATCTATTTATTTTATTTTGAAATCATTTACTTATATAGAAGATATCTGGATTTACTTTATCGTATTCCTGATAAGTGCGGTATTGAGTGTAATTTCTTTTTCAGGTATCGGAGTAAGAGAGTGGTTGTTTATGAAAGCAGCACAGTATTTTACATTTGATGCAGATGTATCAGTATCTACTGCCATGTTGTTTTCCTTTATTACTGCTATTGTAGCTTTATTGGGGATCGCTTTCCAATTAAGTCGATTTACGGTTCGTCTTCATGAAGATGTTTAATTTATGTTTAATTCTGAAATTTGGTATATCTATTGTTATATATGCCTAGGATAATAAAATTTTTTGTTTGTTTAAAATTAATTTATATTTTTAGCAAAGGATAGACAACAAAAATGATTTATCGAAATTAAACTATAAAAATATGAAGAAACTATTATTAACATTCGTACTTTCACTATTTGGCGTAATGTCTTTTGCACAAATCGAAGGTAAATGGAAAACAGTAGATGATGAAACAAAACAAGTTAAATCTATTGTAGAAATCTTTAAAAAATCTGATGGCAAGTATTATGGAAAAGTTTCCCAATTGCTTATCAAACCTGCAGATCCCAATTGTACAGGATGTAAAGATGACAGAAAAGGAAAGCCTATTTTAGGGATGGAAATTATCAGAGGTCTGGTAAAAGACGGTGAAGAATTCTCAGGAGGAACGATCACAGATCCTAAAACCGGTAAAACGTATAAATGTACCATTAAAAGAAATGGAGATCAGCTGAACGTAAGAGGTTATATAGGATTATCTTTAATAGGAAGAACACAAACCTGGTCTAAAGTAAATTAATCAGATTTTAAATAAAATCAATAAACGGCATTTCATATAAATGAGATGTCGTTTTTGTTATGTGTATAATAAAAAAACACTATTTTTGTACTCTAATTTTTCAAAAAAATATGGCAGAATATACTTTTCGTGAGGTAATTGCACAGGCAATGAGCGAGGAAATGCGTAAAGACGAATCTATTTACTTGATGGGGGAGGAAGTTGCGGAATATAATGGTGCGTATAAGGCTTCAAAAGGAATGTTGGATGAATTTGGTCCTAAAAGAATTATAGATACTCCAATTGCAGAGCTTGGTTTTGCAGGGATTTCGGTAGGAGCTGCAATGAATGGTAACAGACCGATTGTAGAGTTTATGACATTCAATTTCTCTTTAGTGGGGATTGATCAGATTATCAATAATGCTGCAAAAATTCGTCAGATGAGTGGAGGACAGTGGAACTGCCCAATTGTTTTCCGTGGTCCGACTGCTTCAGCAGGTCAATTAGGAGCGACTCACTCTCAGGCTTTTGAAAGCTGGTATGCCAATTGTCCGGGGTTAAAAGTAGTAGTCCCTTCAAACCCTTACGACGCAAAAGGATTATTGAAAACGGCTATTCAGGATAATGATCCGGTAATCTTCATGGAATCTGAACAGATGTACGGAGATAAAATGGAAATTCCGGAAGAAGAATATTATTTACCAATAGGAAAAGCGGATATTAAAAAAGAAGGAAAAGATGTTACACTAGTTTCTTTCGGGAAAATCATGAAACTGGCTATTCAGGCGGCTGAAGACTTAGCAAAAGAAGGTATTTCTGTAGAAGTTATTGATTTAAGAACGGTTCGTCCTTTGGATTTCGATACTATTTTGGCGTCTGTTAAAAAAACAAACAGATTGGTTATTTTAGAAGAAGCTTGGCCGTTTGCTTCAATTTCTTCTGAAATTACTTATATGGTACAGCAAAAAGCATTTGATTATCTAGATGCTCCAATCAAGAGAATTACTACTCCTGATGCTCCTGCACCATATTCTGCTGCATTATTTGCAGAATGGTTCCCTAAGCTTGAAAAAGTAAAAGAGGAAATTAAAAAAGCGATGTACGTTAAATAATTATAGAGAAAAACTTCCGAAAGGAAGTTTTTTCATTTATTATATTCATGAAGAATTATTCTTGAGGTCATAAAATTAATATAAATTTGCGCTTTTAAAATTAGCTGATATGTCAGAAGTTACAGAAGGCGGTCACCATTTTGACCTTAAAAAACTTTCATTTGTAGGAGTTCTTGTTTCTCTGGGAATAGTTTTCGGAGATATAGGAACCTCACCGCTTTATGTAATGAAAGCAATTGTTAATGCAAGAGGCCAGGGAAGTACTATGCCTTTTAATGAATATATTGAAGGTGCTCTTTCATGTATTATCTGGACATTAACACTCCAGACTACCGTAAAATATGTAATTATTGCTTTAAGAGCTGATAATAAAGGAGAAGGGGGGATTTTAGCATTATTTTCTTTAGTAAAAAATCTTAAAAAAGGCTGGCTCTATCTTATAGCAATTGTAGGAGCTGCGGCACTTATTGCCGATGGTGTTATAACACCTTCACTTACTGTGATGTCTGCAATTGAAGGTCTTGAAATATACAATCCACATACTCCTGTAGTGCCTATTACTATTGGTATTCTGATTGTTATATTTGTTGTTCAGCAGTTCGGAACAAGCTTTATAGGTAAGTTTTTTGGGCCAATTATGGTGGTCTGGTTTTTGGTGCTTGGTGGATTGGGAGTTTCTCATTTAAGAGAAAACTTTGAAATTTTAAGATCATTCAATCCTTACTATGCTTATAAGCTCATTGTAAACTCACCAAGTGCTATAGTGATTCTAGGCGCGGTTTTTCTTTGTACAACAGGAGCAGAAGCTTTATACTCGGATCTTGGACACTGCGGGGCAAAAAACATCCGAGTAAGCTGGGGATTCGTTAAAATCATGCTGATTTTAAATTATCTTGGACAGGGAGCTTGGTTGTTGACAAATTATCAAAACCCAGGATTCTCTACTACAATAAATCCTTTCTTTGGAATTATGCCGCCTTGGGCAGTTTTGCCAGGGGTAATTTTGGCAACGGCTGCTGCAATTATTGCCAGTCAGGCTTTAATTACAGGATCTTTTACCATCTTTTCCGAAGCAATGGCACTTAATTTATGGCCTAATCAAAAAATTGATTATCCTTCAGGAGTAAAAGGACAAATGTATATTCCAAGAATCAATTGGGGACTTTTGTTATTCTGCATTATTGTAGTGCTTCATTTTAAAGAATCAGGAAAAATGGAAGCAGCTTATGGTCTTTCCATTACAGTGACCATGCTCATGACAACAGTACTTCTTGTATTCTGGTTACTGAAACACAGAATCAATAAGTTATTGATCCTTCTTTTTGCTTTCGTGTATTTGGCGATAGAGCTTGGGTTCTTCAGCGCGAATATTATCAAATTCATGGAAGGAGGTTGGATTACTGTAGTATTAGCCGGATCGATAGGAGTTTGTATGTATGCATGGTACAACGGAAGATCCATAAAGACTCAGTTTATTCAGTTTGTAAAGCTGGAGAATTATACTCCAATTATTAAAGATATGAAGCTGGATGAAACGATTCCTAAATATGCTACTAACTTAGCTTATCTGAGCAGGGCGAAAAGAAGTGATGAAGTTGAATCGAAAATCATCTATTCAATCATAAAAAAACAGCCAAAGAGAGCGGATCATTATTTTATCCTTACCATTACCAATCAGGAGGATCCGTTTACCTTTAAATATACTGTGGATGAGATTTTGCCAGGTACCATTTATAAGATCAATTTCCTTTTAGGATTTAAGGTGGACCGCAGAATAAATGACTATTTTAGCATGGTTCTAAAAGATTTGATGGCAGACGGAACGATACCTTCACGAAGCAGTCATCCTTCTTTAAGATCATATAATATTCCACCGGATTTGAAATACGTAATTATAGATAACTCCTATATCAACGATATACTTTTGACTGTTAAACAGAAGATTATCCTTAATATTTACAACTTTGTGAAGTATATAGGAAGCGATGATTTCAAAGCATGGGGAGTGACATCACACAACGTGGTGGTGGAATCTGCGCCGATTACGGAACTAACAGTTTATGATCATAAAATAGAACAGGCTGGGTTTTTAAGACACAATAGTTAGACTTCTTTAACAGTTCCTTCTGATATTAATTAAATAAAAATCAATAAATTTGTAGATAATTTTTTTGATGGATACTTTACAAAAAGAAAAAAATATAACTTTAATTAAGGATGTTTTAAGAAACTATTTATTAGAGAAAGGTTTCAGAAATACGCCTGAAAGATATACTATATTAGAAGAAATCTATAATATGGATCACCACTTTAATGTGGATGATCTGTATTTACTGATGCTTCAGAAAAAATATCACGTATCTAAAGCTACAATTTATAATACAATTGAGATTTTCCTTGATGCAGGACTGATCCGTAAACATCAGTTTGGTGAAAAAACATTAACTTCTTCTTCTTACGAAAAGTCTTATTTTGATAAGCAGCATGATCATTTGGTCATTTATAAAAAAGATTCCGATAAGGAGATTGAAGAAATTATCGAGTTTTGCGACCCTAGAATTCAGGGAATTAAAGAGGCTATTGAAGAAGCTTTTGGCGTAAAAATTGATTCTCATTCGCTATATTTTTATGGCACTAAGAATGACTAATCAATGAGATATATTCTTTTTCTGTTATTTTTCGTTTCTACATTCTCTTTTGCACAGGATAAAAAAACTGTGCAGATGGATCCTTATATACAGCCTAAAGCTAGCGCTGCGCAACAACCGGTTCGTCCTGAAGATAAGGTGAGAATTAAAAATGCTGATGAATTTAAGAAAGACACCAAATATGAGGGAAACCAATATATGGTTGGGCATGTGATTATTGAACATCAGGGTTCGGTTTTAACTGCTGATGAAGTGGTTCTTTATAATGAGAGAAGCTTAGTAAAAGCTTTTGGAAATGTAAAGCTTGTGAATGCAGATGGCTCCGTAATTTCGGCCAAAGAAATGGAGTACAATGGTACCACCCAAAAAGGTGTTGCCAAACAAAATGTTGTGCTTACGGACCCAAAAGGAACTGTTATCACAACGGAAACGATGTATTATGACAGACTTACCAATCAGGCATATTATAATACGGGAGGTACTATTAATGACGGCAAGAGCACAACCTATTCCAAGTCGGCAACCTATTTTTTAACAACTCGTACTATTGATCTTACAGGAAGAGTGAAAATTGTAGATCGTGACTATACATTGGAAGGTGATAATGTTGTTCAGAATCAAAATACCAATATTGTTACAATTAATGGCTATACTACCATTACCAATAATAAAAATCCTAAAAACAGAATCATTACTGAAAAAGGAACTCATAACATGAATACCAAAGAATCTTTTCTGACGAAAAATTCAAGGGTATATTATAATGATAAGATTCTTACCGGTGATGAAATGTATTACAATCAGCTTACCGGTTTTGGAAAAGCGACGGGAAATGTAACATTGGATGATCCTAATGAAAGAAGATGGATAAAGGGAGGATATGGAGAAATTTTTGAAAAGAAAGATTCTGCAATGATGACGAAAAATCCATATGCAGTAAAAGCGATGGAAAAAGATTCTCTATATTTTGCATCGGAAAAAATAATCTCTTATCAAAGACCGGATTCTATAGATCCGAAGGTAAAGAAAAGCTTTATAAGAGCGTTTAAAAAAGCCAGGTTTTATAAATCAAATGCACAAGGAAGGGCTGATTCCATTGCTTTTAATGAGACAGACGGAGTTATGCATATGTATACAGCACCTATTCTTTGGAGTGGAGAGAAACAGGTGACCGGAGATAAAGTGGAAGCCTATTTCAATACTCAAAATGAAAATATTGATTCACTAAAAGTAATAGGAAATGCTTTGGCCATCAGTAAAGTAGATTCTCTGACTCTGAAAGATGAATTCAATCAGGTGAAAGGAAAATTTATGACAGTCCATTATGAGAATAATGAGATTAAAGAAGCATCGGTAATCGGCAATGCTCAGGCAATTGCTTATACAGACGATACTAATAAAGAAACTAAAAAAACAGAAAGAATAGGGATTACTCTGTCTTCTTGTGGTATTATCAGTACTTTGTTTTCAGAAAGAGAGTTGCATATTATTTCATGTAGTATTGGAGCTGCTTCTGAAACATATCCCATGAGTATGATAGAACCTGAAAAGAGAAAGTTTCAGGACTTCAACTGGAATACGAAAGACCGGATTAGGAAATGGCAGGATATTCTCGTCGATACTCCGAATTATGAAGAGATAAAGTATACCTCAGATAATGAGCTTTATGATAAGGCACAGCAAGCCATAGAGGCGGAAAGAGCAAAAGAAGAAGCCAAAAAGCCGAAAAGAGTAAGAAAATAATATAAAGACCAGTGTTTTAAGCTGGTCTTTTTTATTTAGATTAATTTCAGGGTTTAACGAATGTTTTATAGCTTTGCTGAAATTTTTCTTATAATGGAAATGCAAAAAGATTTTTTTACATACCAGGCTCAAACAACACGGTTTGCGGCGGGTTTTGAAGTTGAAAAAGCAGTGGGGAGCTATATTTATGGAACCGACGGAAAAAAATATTTAGATTTTGTAGCAGGAGTTTCGGCTAATACTTTAGGTCATTCACATCCAAAAGTCGTAGAGGCAATTAAAGAGCAGGCAGAAAAATATCTTCATGTCATGGTATATGGGGAATATGCACAGGAGAAACCGGTTGCTTTATGTAAATTATTGGCAGAAGCCACCCCGGATCCGCTAGAAATTACCTATCTAGTGAACAGTGGAGCAGAGGCGATTGATGGAAGTTTAAAACTTGCCAAAAGATATACAGGAAGAGAAGAAATCGTATCATTTAAAAATTCTTATCACGGAAATACACATGGAGCACTGAGTGTTTCGGGAAATGAAACTCATAAGAGAGAATTCCGTCCTTTGTTACCAATGGTTTCCTTCATTGAATTTAATAATGAAGAAGACTTTATTAAAATTACTGAAAAAACAGCTTGTGTAATTTTAGAAACCGTTCAGGGAGCAGCTGGTTTTTTGGTTCCCAATGATGATTATTTGATAAAGCTGAAAAAAAGATGTGAAGAAGTAGGAGCTTTATTGATTCTTGATGAAATTCAGCCTGGGTTCGGAAGAACAGGAAAGTTATTCTCTTTTGAGCATTTCGGAATTGTTCCCGATATTTTGGTGATGGGGAAAGGAATGGGAGGAGGAGTTCCGGTAGGAGCCTTTATGAGTTCTAGAGAAATTATGGAGACTTTGGCTCACTCTCCAAAATTAGGTCATATCACCACCTTTGGAGGAAATCCTTTAATTGCCGCATCCAGTTATGCTACGTTAAAAGAAGTCTTGGAAAGCGGATTGATGAATGAAGTAGAGGAAAAAGAAAAACTATTCAGGGAATTGTTGGTTCATCCTAAAATTCAAAATATCAACGGGAAAGGACTGATGCTTGCTGTAAACCTAGGTTCTCCGGATTACACCTTGGATGTTGCTAAGAAATGTATGGAAAAAGGATTGATTGTTTTCTGGCAATTGTACAGAAACGAATATTTAAGAATTTCTCCACCGTTAACGATTTCTCTGGATGAAATCAGAGAGGGATGCCAAATTATTTTGGATGTTTTAAATGAAAATTAATAGAGAAAACGCTTCAACTTTTGAAGCGTTTTTTCATGAAAACAGAGTTAAACAACTATTTAAAAATCTCTGATAAATATCATGAAGATTATGTAAAAAAGTAAATACATTTTTGTGTAATCAAAAAATTAATTTATATATTGCGTCACGATTAAAACAAAGATTATATGGCGAAACATAAAGTCCATTATGAATTTCCAATGCATTGTCTGTCAGAGATTTTATATGAATATCTTGCCACTGCAGAAGGATTATCTGAATGGTTTGCGGATGAGGTAACAGAGAAGGGTGATGATTTCTTTTTCAGCTGGGGGGGAGGTCCTGCTGAGAAAGCCACTTTAATCAGATATAAGCCTGAAGGTTTCGTTCGTTTCAGATGGGAAGAAGATGAAGGAACCAAAAACTTCTTTGAAATGACGATCGTAATTGATGATATTACTGAAGACCTGGCTCTGAATATTACCGACTTCTGCGAAGATGGAGATGAAGATGAAAATGCAATGTACTGGGAAAATCTGATAGAGAATCTAAGAATAAAATTAGGTGCTGCATAATGCAGTATGAACCAAATAACAAAACTGATGAACGATTTATCGTTCATTATTTTTTTATAACATAATCACTATAAAAATTGGAAAATCAATATTTTACTTCAGGAGAAATACCTGTGAAAAATAGAGCGTTTCTTGCAGGAGATGCAGTGAAGGTTTCTTTCTTTGTGAGAGATGCTAAACTTATAATGGATGAAGAATGTTATTTTTTCTTAATGGCATCCATGAGAAAGATGAGAATGAATATTCCTTTAACGTATACTTTGGAATTTTTCCAGTCTCTTTTTCAAAAAGAAATTATTAACCAGAAGGGAATACAGAACGGGATCATCAACTTTCAGGTGTTCAGAAATAATGACGGAATTACGCTATCTAAATCTAGCATATCTTACTTCTACGATGTTACAGAGACAGATGATGTTTTAGCCGTTAATAAGAGACCTTTGGAATTGGATCTGATTAAGGAAATCAACGTCAATAATAATCTCTTAAGCAATATCAGAGTACATTCTCCGGAAAATATCTATGGCGAAATTTATGCCCAGGAAAATGATCTGGATGATGTTATTCTTTTGAATCCCAATAAAAGAATTGCACGTACCACATCGGGGAATCTTTTGTTTTTGGAAGGAAATGTTATTAAAGTTCCGAAACAGACGGAAGGAGCTTACATTTCTCCATTAATGGAAAATTTCGTTACTTTCTTGCATAAAAATAACCTTGCAGATATTCAGGAACACGAGATTATCGCCTTTGAATCTCAGAAAGCCGAAGAGATTTTAATGATTTCCGAAGAAAAAGGTATATTTTCTGTAGGTAAAATAAGAAATAAGACTTTTGAAGTTTCCCGATTTTTAGAATGGGTGGAAAGCTGGAAAGAAAGTTTTTAAAATTGACAAACCCGGTAAACAACAAAGTCCCAAAGTCCTTTACCGGGTTTTATTCTGAATACTTCAGAAATTGTTTTTTATTTAGATTCGTTGATGACCTCAACAAATTTTTGTACGATTTCTCTTTGACCTTCTCTGCTGGTTATATAAGCCCTGTCTTTTGAATTATTGATAAACCCAAGCTCTACCAATACAGTCGGAGATTTGCTTTCTCTTAGTATATGAAGATTGCGTTCGCCTATTACTTTACTGGAAGTGAATTTTTGAGATATTCTTTCAGCGAGTATTCTTGAAGGGTCCGAATTTTGAAAATAGATTTCCTGTCCTTGCTGTGTGGATTCCTTTTGCGGGCTTCCGTTCACATGCAAAGAGATTACCATTTCAGGAGTCAGCTTATTAATTAAGTCAGTTCTTTCTTTAAGTTGGCTGTTGGTATCAGAATCTCTGGTTAAAACCACCTCATATCTATCCTGAGAATCAATAATCGTTTTGATTTCTTTAGCGATGGTAAGTGTGATTTCTTTTTCAGATTGTCCGTTAAGATTAACTCCCATGTCATTTCCGCCATGTCCGGGATCTATGACAATATATTTTTTATTGACAGGAGTAAAAGATAAAAATACTGTAGAAAAAAGAGATACAACAAGTAGTTTAGTTCCTTTCATACTGTTATTTTTGATTTATCAAATAACGGCAATTCTTTCCTAAAAATTGGTTAAAACAATCTTAAAGTTTGTTAAATCACTAATTATAGAAAAAGAAGTTTAATTTAAAGAAATATCTTCAGGTGAGTTCGCCCAAAGTAAATATTCTCCCCCTAGATTTTGCATGATCGATTTCCAAAGAGTCTGGTCATTGGGTAACGTATAATCAAGATTGTAAATATCTACCACCGTCCAAAGTTTTTTGAGAACCTCATTATCCAATTGCTGGGCGGTCCATCCGGAATATCCCGAAAATATTTTTATATCTTCGATCTTTAATTCATTACTGAGAATAGCACTCATGATGTTTTCAATATCTTCGGTAAGGTAAAACTCATCCGTTATTTCAGAATATACTTCCGTTACTTTTTTTCCTTTTACAATGAAGAAAACTTTATCATTTTCTACAGGTCCGCCGTCATAAACTTCAATCGGAAAATCAAAAAGACTTTTAAATTTACCGCTCATCTGGTTATTTTTTTTATTCAGAATCAACCCAAATGCACCATTTTCGTTATGCTCAATAATAAGGACTACTGATCTTGAAAAAATGTCACCGGAAATATCAGGTGTGGAAATTAATATTTTACCTTTGTAAGAGTAATTCATACTCAAATTTAATAAAAATATTTATGGAAAACCTGCACCATAAGAGAAAAGTGTACGATAAATCCCAACTTATTGAAAGTGAGATTAAATCAAATCCTATCGAGCAATTCAGAGACTGGTATCTGGAAGCAAGTGAAACTCCAAGTATTTCTGAAGCCAATGCTATGGCGGTTTCTACAGTGGAAGAAGACGGATGCCCGCGTACAAGAATGGTTTTGCTGAAGTCATATACCTACGAAGGGTTTATTTTTTATACAAACTATGACAGTAAAAAAGGAAAAGCAATAGAAAGAACGCATAAAGCCTGTCTTCATTTTTTCTGGCCGGGCTTGGAAAGGCAGATTATTATTAAAGCTGAACTGGAAAAAATTGCAGAAAACCTTAGTGACGGGTATTTTCATTCAAGACCTAAAGGAAGTCAGCTTGGAGCAGTAGTTTCTCCACAAAGTCAGGAAATTCCGAACAGGGAGTTTTTGGAAGAAAAATTGAAGGATTTGGAAACAAAATACCAAAATACTGAAGTTCCAAGACCTGAAAACTGGGGAGGTTATATTGCGAGACCTTATGAAATAGAATTCTGGCAGGGAAGGCCTAATAGACTTCATGACAGAATTGTTTATACTTTGGAGGATTTGGATTGGAAAATAGCAAGATTAGCTCCGTAAAGTTGTAATCTAAAGATGCTTCGGCTTCGCTCAGTATGACATTCTACCTGTTTGTAAGTTAAATTAGTATTTGTCATACTGAACGATGTGAAGCATCTCAGTATATAAAAAAAAGGCTGTTTCAATCGAAACAGCCCTTGATCTTTTAATCTGAATGATTATTTTTTCTTAGCACCAGAAACTGCATTAGATAAGTCAGCTCCAGCTTTAAACTTAGCAACCTTCTTAGCAGCAATTTTGATTGGTTTTTTAGTTGCAGGGTTGATACCTTGTCTAGCAGCTCTTTCAGCTACAGAGAATGTTCCGAAACCTACTAAAGAAACTTTTCCGTCTTTTTTCTTTAGAGTAGAAGTTACATTACCGATGAATGATTCTAAAGCAGCTTTTGCTGCAACTTTAGTAATTCCTGCATCTTTTGCGATTGCGTCGATTAATTCAGACTTGTTCATAATTTTTAATATTAAAGTTAGTTCGTTATTATAGCAAATATAATACTATTTTCTAATTGTGCAATTTTTTTATTAAATATTGTGCAATTTTTTTGAAATTCAATGAAAATGATTAAAATATCATAATTTAACATTTCACGAAAAATCTACGTTAGCCGTTACTAAAATCATGCCAATTGCTTATGTATATTGACTTTAGCAAAAATGGTATTTTATTTTATGTATTTATTAAATCCTAAATTTAAGATAAAGTCTCAATGTTTTTGAGAATATGTTTGAATATTTGCTAATTAAAATTCAAAAAAAATATTTTTTTTAAAATTAAACTCCTGTATATCTGTTAGTTTTAAAATCATTTTAAAAGGCTGTTTTCTGAATTTTTATTAATAAATTTGCATCATGTTAATAGAAGTTTTTAAGTCTAAGATTCACAGGGTAAGAGTTACGGCTTCAGACCTTAATTATATTGGAAGTATTACGATAGATGAAGAGCTTATTGAAGCTGCCGGATTGGTAGTGGGTGAAAGAGTGTATATCGTGAATGTGAATAACGGAGAGCGTTTCGATACGTATGTTATTAAAGGAAAAAGAAAATCAGGTGAAGTTTGTCTGAACGGTCCTGCCGCAAGAAAAGTACAAAAAGACGATATCATCATTATTATTGCCTATGCGCAAATGACTCCCGAAGAAGCTAAAGATTTTCAGCCGAAAATTGTTTTCCCGGACGAGAAAACCAATCTTTTGACGTAATCTGATGGAGAAAAAAGTAAAAAATCCTTTAAAATCAATACTCACCATGGTAATTTCGCTTGCGATTGCAGGCTTTTTTTTGTGGCTGGCTCTTAAAGATTTTGATTATATATCTTTTAAAAAATCGATTTCCAAAGCAAACTACTGGTGGGTTTTATTTGCCGCCTGCTTTGGAATTGCCGCCTATTGGTTCAGAGCAATCCGTTGGAACCTGATGCTGGAACCTATGGGACACCAGATTTCAAATTCCAATTCATTGTGGTCCATTTCGTTTGGGTATTTAATGAACCTTACGATCCCGAGAAGTGGGGAAGTGGCAAGAGCAACTGCTTTATATGGTGTGGAAAAAGTACCTGTCGATCAGTCTTTTGGGACCATTATCCTTGAAAGAGTGGTGGACTTGGTTTGTATGCTCGCTTTTTTAGCATTGACTTTGATATTTAAGGGAGATGTAATTCTGTCTTTCTACAAAAGCTCAGGAATAGATATTAATCCCGGTAAGATTATACTTGTTTTGGGAGTTTTAATTGCAGGAGCTGCCTTGTTTTTTGTTTTTAAAAAACGATTGGCAAATGTTCCGGTTCTGGATAAGATTATCAGATTCATTGATGGAATTATAGAAGGTTTAACCTCAATTTTTAAGTTGAGACAAAAAGGAAAATTTATCCTTTACACCATAGGAATCTGGATTTCTTATTATTTTGCGGCATTTCTTGTATGTTTTGCACTTCCGGAAACCTCAAACTTCACTTTCGATGATGGCTTTTTGATTCTCGTAGTAGGAACATTCGGGATGATCATCCCTGCAAGTGGCGGAATTGGTGCTTTTAACCTGGCTATGAAATATGGTTTTATGGCTTTGTTCATTTCAATGGGAAAAAGCGGACAATTGGGAGGAGAAGTAGGATTAACCTATTCTTTTATTTCTTTACCGTTACAGATTATTATTATGTTGGTAATGGGACTTATTTCTATTCCTATGTTGGCAAAAGCAAGAAATAAAGTAGTTGTTGAAAAAGAGTTTAAATAAAACTTACTTATTTAGTTTAGATATAATTGACCGGGAGAGAGTTTTTCTTCCGGTCATTTTTTTAGACATCTGTAATCTGAATAATAGAACCCTTGTAAAATTTAGTTGAGTCATACAGCTCAGAGAAATTGTCAAATAATATAATTCCTTTGGTATTTAAATCTTCTGTAAAACCCGTATGGTTTATTTTTTCTTTAAATACGGATTGGGCCGATTCGTAAATTGAAGGATGCTGTGATTTTAAATAGTCAGTCAAAATACGTTTCTCACTATCGTCTTCAAGAGCAAAGCTTGTGTAGAAAAGAGCATAGAGTAAAAACTTATTAAATTTTTCTGCATCCGAAAGATACTGAAGATGAGTTTGATTTACTTTTTCATAATCATTGAGAATGCTGTCAAATGTTTGGGAAAGATCAGATGGAATTTCATGAAACAAATCAATCCCATTGATGTACAGTTGGGTTTTTACTTCGTCATTATTCAGATTTCCATTGACTGAAGCTGAATTATATTGAAACTTAAACCAGTCAAAGAGCTGTCGAAGCTCTTCAGGACTAAGGGTTTCGATAGAATCCTGTAATTTATTTTTAATAACCTCAAGGTTTGTTTTTTTATCCTCATTTAGAAAGCGTAAAACATCATCTTCTTCATTGCACAGCTTATTATATAAATTAATTTTGGCAACAAGAGGATTGGTTTTTAGAAAGTAAAGTTCTTCTGCCATATTTTATTAATAATTTAAATTGCTGTTGCTTATTTAAAGATACGAATTATGATGATAGCTTTTTAGCTTTTACATTCTGTTTTTCTAATCTAAAATACAAATATTATTAATTTTCTTAGACTATATCATTCGTGTTTTTATTATGTTTTACATAATTGTGAAACTGAAATCTGTAATTTATAACTATTTGTTACTTTTATAAACGTTTGGATTATACAATTCCATATAGATTTCCGGGTTAGGTATTTTTTCAAATCCATATTTTTCATATAACCAATCAGCTGTGGATGTTAACAATATCCATCTTCTTAGTCCTTGTAAATTGGGATGAGACATAATAAAATCCATTAGTTTTTTGGAGATGCCTTTTCCGCGATAATCGTTAAGAAGATAAACATCTCCCAGATAGGCAATGGTTGAAAAGTCTGAAATTATTCTTGCAAATCCAATTTGACGGTTGTCA
Organism: Chryseobacterium sp. Y16C; assembly: GCF_022488405.1. NCBI lineage: Bacteria > Pseudomonadati > Bacteroidota > Flavobacteriia > Flavobacteriales > Weeksellaceae > Chryseobacterium > Chryseobacterium sp. Y16C. The sequence goes on along the minus strand of NZ_CP092711.1, from coordinate 2,078,975 downwards.
TGAAAAACACCAAAATTAAGTGAGTTTTGAATAGATAATTCAACTTTCTCAATGGGAATACCATTGCTCCATCCGGAATGATTTGATAAAAAATCATGAATTGCAAGAATGTCCATTTTATTTTTATCGGTGGAGAAGTGATATTCGCCAAAATTAAATTCAATATTTTCCATTCGCTAAATTATTTGTTTTTACTGACTTAATCATATACTGTGTTTTAATGATTGTTTTACAGTTATAATAGTTTTCTATGAACTAAAATAGAGAAAAATCAATGCAAAAAATAGTTAAAATAAAAGTTTTTCAAATAGTATAACGGATGAATATCAAAAAATAGCATCTGATTAAGATTTCCTTACAGTTTATCTCAATCAAATGCTAGACTTTGCTTATAAACTGTCTGCTAAAATTAAATGTTGGATAACAATGTTTAATTTTTATTCAGCAGTTGTAGGATCGATGACGGCGACAACTTCACTTACAGAGTTGGCAGGAAATCCTCCTTGTCTTGCGTGTTCCCGAATCATTTCTTCGTTTGGCGCGATGTAGACACAATAGATTTTATCACCTGTCACATAACTTTGTAACCATTGAATTTGTGAACCCTTTTACTAAGTACCCCACAAGAGGTTTGTGAGATCCCTTTTAATTGTTCGCCAGTTAATTTACCAGCTTCGGGAATTTCCCGTTCAATGACGTACTTGGGCATGATCAAAAAATTTAGTTTCTGCTTGTTTTTACTTTCAAGTATTATCAAGGTTGTTGGATGAGCTCTAAACTTCTTTACTATGTATAAATATACGACTTTTTCTAAAAATACTGATAAGATAATTTTCCTTTAACTGTTGCTTTTTTCAGGTAATAATAGATTTTGCTATTTGTTAAAACCTGTAAGCTTTATTACTTCCGGTTTGAAATCTATTTCCCGGATAGCCTTATCAATTGAAGCTCTTGCGATCGATAAAGGATGCTGAGGAAACTCTGTGTCGTATTCTTCTCGCTCGGATTTGTTCATCAGAGTTCCTTCTTTAAATACAGGATCGTAGGGATCTTCAAACCAGTTCTTAAGTCCGTTTTCATCAAAAGATACCTTACCGTTTTCAAGAAATCTATTCAAAACAAAAGCATCTCTAATTCCTGTGGTTCCGATTTCTACGGCTTGGGTTTTAATTACAAAACTGCAATTTTCAAAAGGAATTGTTACGGCTGTGAGATAAGTCATTCCGCCTTCCTGTTGAGGAACTTTAAAAATGGTTTTTACACTTGGAAAATTCTGCAGATCGAAAGCAGATACCTCAATAAGTCCGCCACCAGAAGCAGCAATCGATTGTCGGTAAAAATCTCTCAAGGAATTAACATCTTTTATAGTAGGCAAATCCGGAGGAATATTAAAGAAATAAAGTGAAATCAATGCGTTTTCTTCCGGATTTACCCAAACAATCCGGGAATCGTTTTCTTCTACTTTATTCCATCCAAAATTGGGAATGGTAACGGATTGGATGGTAACAGGGATTATGGTTGCCGGTTGCTCAGCGGGTTTGCTTTTCTTGAAAAAATGGAACATAGTTGGCTATCGTTTTTTATTAAAATTATATTCGTTCTCTTGATGGGTTGATTAACTTTTCCACGGATAAGAGTGATAAGAGACTGGTAAGATGATTTAAAGATCAATACACTAATGCGATTGTGGATCAAAATAGGCTTTAAAAGTCAGCGGATCTTCTTCTTTATCCTCTGCAATTTCAAGATATTCGTGGTATTCTTCCGCATGCATTCCCATACCAACCATGACAATAGCGAGATTGATGTAAAGATTTTTATCTTCAGAACCTAATTTTAATGCTTGTTTTAAACAATACATGGCTTTTTCATTTTCTCCCAGATCAGAATAAATAGTTCCCAGATTAATTAAAGCCACTGTATTTTCAGGCTCGATTTGTAAAATTTCTTCCAATTCTTTGAGTAAAAGATCGCTGATCTCATCCCAATATTCTTCTTCGTTGTCCCATCTTTTGGCTTGGAGTTTTTTTATGTTCTCTAATCTTTTTGTTATATTGTTCATGTTGTAAAATTACAGAATTACCAATATTTATTTTCTTTTACCTGTGTTTTTCAAATAACCATTTGGGAATTTCATCCGTTATCAAAAATGGAATTACAATATTGTTATGATTAAGATTTGTAAAAGTGGTGAAAATCAATTTTTTGTTGGATGAAAGTTTGTCATACAATTCAACACTTCCGATATATGGGTTTTCATCATCATTTTTGCCGTGAATTAACCAGATGTTTTTTTCTTTAATTTTATTAAGATTTGACAAATCAGGAACAGCGGCAACAGAAACAACTGCTGCGAATGTATTGGGTTGTAAATTCATAAGATTTTGAGATGTTGAACCTCCCATTGAATAACCAATCAGGTAGATTCTGTTTTTATCAATATTAGGATATTCTTTTTCAAGATCTTTAATCAAATTCAACAAAGCAGAAACTTCATTTGATGGTTTTGAAATTTGAACGCCTTCTTCATTGATTTCGTAATTTGTGGAGCGTTTGTTAAATTGTGGCGCTACAACATAACATGGGTATTTTTCATAAATTTCATCTCGTAGCCATATTTTTGCGAAGGGTTCAAGTTGGTTTTCATTATCGTTTCCGATTCTTGTAGAATTATGAAATGTAATAACCAATGGGAATTTTTTGTCTTTTTGGTTGTTTTTAGGAGTTAGAAGTCTGTAAGGGATTTTAATGTCATTTTCTAAAAAAATTTTCTTTTGAAAACTACTGGTATTTAAACTATTTAATAATTTTCTATTGTTTAAAAATGTGAGACTGTCAACTGTTGTGTCGCGAAATTCTTTCTTTTGTCCAAAAGTTTGATTTATTGTGATTATCAATAAAAGGAGTATCAGATTATGTTCAATTTTTCTTTTATGCATAGTGTTTTTGAGATTTTAGTGAACTTGAATTATCAAGAAATATAAAAATGCAAAAAAAGCTCTTGAAATATCAAAAGCTTTTTTAAAAATTTATCCAAACGCTCTCTTCAGTAAACTCTCCACTTTCGGCTCGCTTCCTCTGAAGTTCTTATATAATTCCATAGGATCTTTGGTACCGCCGGAAGAAAGCAGGACTTTGTATTTTGCTGCAATTTCAGGATTGAAAATTCCGTTTTCTTTAAAATACTGGAAAGCATCGGCATCCAGAACTTCCGCCCATTTGTAAGAATAATATCCTGCAGAATAGCCACCCTGGAAGATATGGGAAAAACTAGTGCTCATTGCGGTTTCAGGGTTTGTAGGATACAATTGCGTCGCTTTCGTGTACTCATCTTCAAACTCTTTTACGGTTTCATTCTCCAACTCTGCAACTTTTGTATGATAGTTCATATCCAATAATCCGAAACCAATTTGTCTCAAAGTCTGATAACCTTCCATGAAGTTTTTTGAATGCTCAATTTTCTCGATTTTTTCATCAGGAAGAGTTTCTCCTGTTTTATAATGTTTTGCGAATGTTTTTAAGAACTCAGGTTCATAACAGAAGTTTTCCAGGAACTGAGAAGGTAATTCCACAAAATCCCATTTCACAGAAGTTCCGGAAAGAGTAGGGTACTGCGTATTTGCCAGCATTCCGTGAAGCGCATGACCAAATTCATGGAATAGAGTGGTTACTTCCTGAAATGTTAATAAACTTGGGGTGTCTTTCGTAGGTTTGCTGAAATTACAAACGATAGAAATATGTGGACGTGAATTTTCTCCATCTTTTTTGTACTGATTTTTATAACTTGTCATCCAGGCTCCCGCTCTTTTGCCTTTTCTCGGGAAATAGTCTACATACAGTAAAGATTTATAATCACCATTTTCTTTTACCTCATACACTTTTACGTCTTTGTGATACTTCGGAATATCATTTCTTTCCTCAAAAGTAAGCCCGAAAAGTTGTTTTGATAATCTGAAAACAGCTTCCTGAACTTGTTCTAATGGGAAATAAGGTTTTAATTCCTCATCATTTAAATCATATTTTGCTTTACGAAGCTTTTCTGCATAGAAAGCGTGGTCATACGATTGCATCTCTTCAATTCCATCTGCTTTTGCCAAAGATTTTAATTCCTCAATTTCTTTGTCTGCATAAGGTTTTGCTTTTACCAATAATTCATTTAAAAAGTCAATAACTTTTGATGGGGATTTAGCCATTCTTTCCTCCAAAACATATTCTGCATAATTACTATACCCTAATAATTCAGCTTTTTGCTGTTTTAAACTAAGAAGTTCTTTAATTAGATTCTGATTATCGAATTCGCCACCGTCAAAAGATTTTTTACCATTAGCCAATGCGATTTCCTTTCTCAGTTCGCGGTTTTCCGCATAGGTCATAAAAGGAATATAGCTTGGATATTGCAAGGTTACCACCCAGCCTTCCAGATTTCTTTCTTTAGCTTCTTCAGCATATTGTTCCAAAATAGCATCAGGAATTCCAGCCAAATCTTCTTTATTCGTGATATGTTTGAAATAATTATTCGTTGAAGCCAGTACATTTTGCCCGAATTGCAGCGATTTTAAAGATAAATCCATGCTGATTTTCTTTAATTTCTCCTTGTTTTCTTCATTCAATAGAGCTCCGCTTCTTACAAAACCTTTATACGTTTCATTTAAAAGCATTTGCTGTTCTTCATTTAGGTTGTATTTTTCTTTCTCATCGTAAACTTTTTTAATTTTATTAAACAAAGCTTCGTTTTGAGAGATTTTTGAAGAATATTCCGTTAAAATCGGGGAAACTTCCTGTGCGACTTGCTGTAGTTCATCACTCGTTTCAGCAGAATTCAGATTGAAAAATATATTGGAAACCACATCCAGCTGTTCACCAGAATAGGCCAATGCTTCAATGACGTTTGTAAAAGTCGGTTCTTCAGGATTATTGACAATAGCATTGATCTCTTCTTCAGATTTTTGAATTAATTCCTTAAAAGCCGGGAGATAATCTTCGTTTTTGATAGCATTGAACGGTGCGGAATGATATGGTGTGTTAAAACGTTCTGTTAAAATATTCATTTTTTGATTTTTAATAATTGTAAATGTAAGGAATCATAGTGATTCGTGAGGGAATTGCTCAAAAATGATGCCCGAGTGAAAAGATGTGACAAAATTGTTTATCTTTATTAATCTTGTCATAGGCGAAGTTAAAATGAAGGTGGAATGACTACTTTTGGCAACAGCTTTACGTTTGGAAATTTTAACTTTAAATAAATTAGACTATGAAAACGATCTTAAAAATTCTTGGTGTACTTATCCTTCTGATTGTTGTGTATGCTGTGATTGCCATACTGGCTTTCGGCAAAAACTATCATTATGAAAAATCTATCGTTATTAATGCTCCCAAAGAAAAAGTATGGGAACAGGTAAGTTCTATGAAAGCTTTTAACCAATGGAATCCTTGGCTTAAACTTGATAAAAGTATGACACTTAATTATACAGGAAATGCTGGAGAAGTAGGAGATAAGTATTGTTGGGACAGTCAGAATAAAGATGCCGGAGCAGGCTGCCAGGAAATTAAAGAATTGATTCCGAATCAAAAGCAGAAAACGGAAATGATCTTTAAAAAACCATTCGAAGGTCAGGCTACTTCAGATATTATTTTAACACCTGAAGGCAATTCTACAAAAGTAACCTGGAGTATGGATACCGAACAGGATCCTATGATGAAAATAATGAGACCTATGATGGATTATCAGATGGGTAAATCTTATGGAGAAGGGTTGGATAATCTGAAGAAATTGGTAGAAAAATAAAATCAAAAGCCTTGTAGAAAATTTTACAAGGCTTTTTTATATAAAAATATTATCTTTATATAAAGATTCGATGTATGGAGAAGATAGTATTTGAAAAAAATGACATAAGAAATTATGTGAAAAGCGTGATTGCTGAAAAGATTGAGAAGCTTAAAAACTTCATTGAATTTACCCAGGAAGCAAGTCGCGATATCAAAAAAACTCCGAAATATGACAGTATGAGAGAAGAAATGCAGGAGGAAATCTACCAGATGCAAAGACAGCTTGGAGCTTTGAATGATTTGAGAAGAAATATGGCGAAGGTTTTAACAAATTCTACTGAACGTATACAGCTGGGTTCTCTGGTAATTACCAATAAAGCCCGTTTTTATATTTCGGTTTCACTGGGTGAGTTTTTCTTTGAGGGTGATCGTTTTTATGCGATTTCCCCGGAAAGTCCGATGGCTAAAAAAATGATGGGGATGAAATCCGGTGATGATTTTACATTAAATAAAATCCATCAGGAGATCGTTGAGGTTTTATAATGGTTCCTCACTGTCATTCTGAGTGGAGCGAAGCGTAAAGAAGAATCTGTTGTTATTGCTGAGGTTCTTCCTTCGTCAGAATAACAAATAGCTTTTTAAGCTTATTTAATTTAGAATAAGTAAAGTATATTGAATTTCATGTTGTAATTTTGCTTCATGAATAAAGCAGAAGTTTTAAAAGAAATCATAGAGCAAAGAAGAAGTATCTTTCCAAAAGATTATAATGAAAATGAAATTCCTCAGGAAATTATTGATGAAATTTTACATTCAGCAACATTAGCTCCCAATCACAAACGTACAAAACCTTGGCGTTTCAAAATATTCAAAGGAGAGGAAAAAGCCAAGCTGGCTTTAGAAATGCAGTCTATTTACAAGGCAACTCAACCCGAACAACTTTTTCTGGAAAAAAAATATAACGATATCGGTTTTAAAATCAATAAAGCTAATGCAGTTGTTTCTATTGTGGTTAACTTCAGCGGTATGGTTCCGGAATGGGAAGAAATCGCAGCGATTTCTATGGCGGTTCAGAATATGTATCTTACCTGTACAGCCAATGAAATAGGATGTTACTGGAGCTCTCCGAAAATTGTAGATCATCTGAAAGAATCTTTAACGATCGAAGAAAACCAAAAGTGCCTTGGACTTTTCTACATGGGACAAATTTGAAATGAAAAATATTTACAGGAACTATAACGAAGAAGATTTAATCGTTGCCTATCTTTCGATGGTAGAGCATACGGGGAAGATCAATGATGAAATGCGAGAGGCAATCAGTCAGAAATTCGATTATAATGAATTTGTAAAGAAAGCTAATTTCAGGACGGCTTTAATTAAAGAAAAAGGAAGAATTTCTTTTGAGGTTCATAATAGGGTTCAGAAGGGAGATGATTTTAATGTTATTGAGAGCAATATTTCATCTGATATTCTTAATAAAAGGGAATTGGAACATTTTATTATCGAAAAATACTATCAATTTTCATCCTACAAAGAAAATAATATAATCGACAAAAGAACTATTTACAGAAGCCTTTTGGGTATTTTAATATCAACATTTATCGGAATCTTGGTATTAGGAGATTTAGTTTCAATAACCAATGATGCTTCGTTTCTTTTATTGATTCCTCTCTATATCGTAAATTATTGGGTAATACGATTGATTACAGGAAAAACCAGAGACAATCTTATTGTATTTTTAGCTGTTTTCATTTCCGTAATCCTATCAACAGTATTGCCTTTCATTTTATTTTATTAAAAAGATGTAAAAATATCTTAGTTTCAAACCATTGAATTGAAAATTTTGTTTATCTTTGCACTCTTAAATATTTAACTGGGACGAGTTCCCTTAAAATTCAAACATTATGTCAGTAAAAATCAGATTACAAAGACACGGATCAAAAGGGAGACCTTTCTTCCACATCGTGGTTGCAGATTCTAGATCAAGAAGAGATGGTAGATTCATCGAAAAACTAGGAACTTACAACCCAATTACTAACCCTGCAACTATCGATTTGAACGTTGATTCTGCTGTGAAGTGGTTAAACAACGGTGCTCAGCCAACTGATACTGCAAGAGCTATCCTTTCTTACAAAGGTGCACTTTACAAAAAACACTTACAAGGTGGTGTTGCTAAAGGAGCTTTTGATGAGGCTGAAGCTGAAAAAAGATTCAATGCTTGGGTAGAAGCTAAAGAATCTAAAGTACAAGGTAAAGTAGAAGGTTTGGCTACGGCTAAAGCTGATGCTAAGAAAGCTGCTTTAGAAGCTGAAGTAAAAGTAAATGAAGCTAGAATCGCTGCTGCTGCACAAGCTGAAGCTGCTGAAGAAGCTGCTAATGCACCTGCTGAAGAAGTTGCTACAGAAGGAGAAGCTGCTGCTGAATCTACAGAAGAAAACACTGAAGCTTAAGAAAACTCCTGTATGCGTAAAGAAGATTGCTATTTATTAGGAAAAATCACACGCAGACACGGACTTGCGGGAAATGTAATCCTTAAACTGGATACAGACCAACCCGAGCTTTACAATAAACTGGAATCAATATTCGTTGAAATCAACGGATTATTGGTTCCTTTTTTTATTGCTAAATCATCATGGAGCAAACTGGATGCTCTTAACATTGCTTTTAAAAACTCTACAGAAGCTCTGGTAGACCAGTCTTTGGGTAAAAATGTTTATTTACCATTGACTTCACTGCCAAAACTATCAGGAAAGCAATTCTACTATCACGAAATCATCGGATATAATATTTTAGATGAAAACGGAAATGACTGTGGCGTAATCAGATCTGTAAATGATCAGACAGCACAAGTGTATTTCATTACCAATCTTGACGGAAAAGAAGTGGTAATTCCTATTATTAAAGACTGGATTCTTGAAGTGAACAGAGAAGAAAGATTTATTAAAATGGAACTTCCTGAAGGTCTTATTGATGTCTTTTTAGTTCCTTCTAAGAAAGACGAATAATTATTTTTTCTTTTGTGATGACCAATTTCCTGTTGACCATTCATTTTTTCATATACTTTATTACCAATTTTCATTACTCATAAATCGAGGGTAATAAATAATCCTGTACAATTTTGTCGGCTTGAGAATGGGCATATGGCTTGTTGTATGCTTTGGCTGTAATAACGATCACCACTGGTATTTCTGTAAAAATGATAATTTTGTTTCCGCCATTTCCGCTGGATTGATAGGCCTCAAAATTTCTGTTCCCGACTTTATAGACTTTTCTCCAGAACAGATATCCGTAACCTTCAAAATTTTTATTTTCAGTGAAATAATTGGTAAATGATTTTTTGATCCATACTTTTTCTAAAATTCTCTTACCGTTCCAGGTTCCGGTGTTTTTATAAAGCTGTCCGAATTTGGCAAGATCTAAAGCTTTCATCCTTAGTCCTCCCGCTAAAGAAGGCTTGTGTTGAGGTGTAAATTGCCATTTGTATTCTTTAATTCCGAGAGGTTGAAAAAGTTTTTTATCGGCATAATTTTCCAAGCCGTTGGGAACTGATTTATCCAGAATATCACCCGTTACTACAACACCGGCAGTGAAATAATTCCAGTTTTTCCCTATTTTATTTTGAGTCATCGGTAAATCTAAGGTGAATGTTACCCAATTTTTTGTAGGGTACATATTTTCTTCATTTCCGGGAGATTCGTAATCGTCATCATTGCCGTTAAATGCGGAGCTCATAGTGAGTAAACTTTTAATGGTAACGCTGTCTTTTTTAGAAGAATAATTTTTGAATTGTCTTACATTATAAAACTCTTTCAGACTTTGATTTTCACTTTTAATAAAGCCATCTTGTATCGCCATTCCCATTAATGCGGATGAAAAAGATTTTCCCACAGAACGGGTATCATTTAAACTGTCTCTGTTGTACCGGTTAAAATATTCCTCCAATAGCAGTTTCTCATCTTTTATTACAACAATTCCGGTAATATCCCGAAACCTGTTTTCTGCTATTTTTTGATTTAAAGCTCTTATCCGTTCAGTGCTGAACTTTTCTTCAGAAACCTTCCAGTCACTTCCGGGTTTGATTTTCTGGACCGCAATTTGTTGTTCAGAAATACTTTTTTTAGGAATGATTAATTGAATTTCTCCTTGAGCAATTACATTTCCTACCTTCAAGGCTGATGTTTTTAAATAAGGTTTTATTTCAATTTTCAGGATATGATTTCCAGGTTCTAGTGCATCAATTCCACCGTTTGCAAGATAAAACCGCATCCATAAATATCTTCCCCAGGAATCTTCGTTTGTCGTGCTTATAAAAGGAATTCTAAAATTTGTTTTGATTTTTTTGCTTTCTGCGGTTCCTGCTCCCGGATTCAGATTTTCAGTATATATCAGTTTTCCGTCAATGATGAAATTAAGTTGATAATTTCCGTTTTTCAAGAGTTCATCTGCAGATAAATGGGGTTCGAGCTGATGTAAATAATTGACCAGTGAATTACTGAGGAAGACACGAATATCAAAATCCTTATCCTCCTGAAAGGTCATGGTTTTCAGGAAATCACTCTCTTTTATATTTTCCAGAGGAATGACTTTGTCTAAAAACATAATCTTGCTCAAATTATTTTTCTGAACGGAGTTTTCAATTGTTTCTGGTTCCACAATGTTATCAATTTGTCCAGAAGACAAACAAGACATAAGAAATAACACAAAAAAGAAGATGGGTTTCATTGTCAATTTTATCTAAACAAAAATAGATATCAGTTTTTAGAAAAAATAGAATGAAATTAACATTTTAATTTTCCTTTGTACTACATATTAATATATACTGCTAATACACACTGTCATTCTGAACGAAGCGAAGCGCAGTGAAGAATCTATTACTGAAAGGTAAGATTCTTTCTTCGTCAAAATGACAACTGAATCAAATGAAATATAAAAAATATGTGCAATATCTGTGAAGATCTGTGGGAAAGACTATTTCAAAATATTCCGATATTTCCAAGGTGTAACTCCGATATTTGCCTTAAAACAACGGATAAAATGACTCTGGTCTGAAAATCCGCACTCCAATGCAACTTCCGATAAAGACTCAAATTCATTCAAAAGTTGTAAGGATCTTTCAACCTTTAATTTTCTCAGATATTCTCCCAGATTACATTGAAAATACTTCTGAAAATCTCTGCTCAAATGTGCTGGATGAATATTTAATGTTTGGGAAAGCTCAACTAAATTCAATTTTTCTGTAAAATGTTCATGCAAAATTTCATCAAGTTGTTTTACCCAGGCTGGCTTCTTTTTTGTATCGCTTTTTTGATTTGATAATTGATCAAAAAGATTTAATAAAAGTTGATGAACAGAAAGATCAGGGAAATCATCATTTAATTTTGTTTCTTTGAAAATCTGATGCATCAACAACTTTATGGCAGGGTTTTTAATAGTAAAGCTTCCTTCAACTTGAGTTTTCGGAACGTGAAATCTTTCAAACCAATCTTCTGTAATTTCGATGTGAAATCCACGGGTAAAAACATCTGGCTTTATATTGTAATGTGCATCTTCCCAATGATGATAAAGCAATGTTCCTGCTGAGCAATCATATATTTCTTTTTTGTTGCCTTCCGTCATATTTCCCTGTAGCAGAAACGTAAGATAAGGGTTTTCATGATAATGCCAATCAACAAAAGAATGGGTGTATTCTGTATCCGTAATAGTAACTCCATCGAAATTGAGAGTTTCGTTAGTCTGCCCGAAAAATTCACCATGACGAAGGCTTTTCATATTATAGTTTTTGGGTTAAATTTTCAATTTGCTGGTACATTTTATTGAAAAATATTTTCCTATCGCGATTTCCTGAAGTGTTCAGTGATTTTGAATTTTTGATTTGATGCTCAAAATAATTTAGCGTTTCGTTGCAGGTTTTGGCATCATTAATCAAAATATATCCGAACATATTTGTTGGTAAAGCAAAAAGTGACTGTTGAGGGTGATGAAAAAAGATGTCATTGGAAAGATGCATCAGCTCGTTTTCATAGAGATGAAATTTCGGATTGTTTTCAGTTTTTTTCTCAATAAACTCTATTAATTCATTCAGCTCCTGTAGAATGATGTGTGCTTCATTTCTTTTTAAAAGCCGGGTATCGTAATAGAATAAGACCTGTTGTAAAATACTGGAAATAGTCATGTCATTCCATAATTCAGCAACATGCTGTTCTTCGTATTTTTTTCTTAGTTCCTTCGTGTCAGCTTCAAACTGAGGAGGGGAGAACTGTAAAAATGGTACAAAAACCTGTTTAGCATTCAGCAGATTCATCCATACATATATTTTGAAACGGGAAAGTAAGGTATCCGAAAGTGTATAGAAAAACGGAATGTCTTTCGCGGAATAATAAATAGTCATCTCATCGGAAAGCGGCAAATTTTCAAAAATACTGAGGTTATTCTGAAAAAAAGACTGTAAATCTTCCGTTTGGGTAACTGCTGAAGTTTTCCGAACCAGGATCTGATGGTCGGAAGTAAGAAACTGATCTAAAGAAATCTGATAATATTTAGCCAGCTCCAAAGCTTCTTCAAAACTGAATTTTGCCTTCTGTGAGGTTCTTCTGTGGGCAGCATCATAGCTTATATTCAGGATATTGGCAATCTCATCATTCAATGATTTGTCGCCAATTCTTTTTCGGATTTCCCTCAGTAAAAATTCCTGATGCATGGTTTTGTGATTTTCACAAATTTAGACATTTATTTTAATTTTTTTTCACATTCGGATTTGTGTTTTTCGCGGATAATTTTGAAACATAATTTTAGAATAATGAATTATGAGAACAAGGATTTTATTAATAATGAGCTTTTTGATAATTAATTTTTTTCATGCTCAAAATAGCTTGAAAGTGCAAAAAACGAGATTGATTGCTTTAACTCCTTTAAATGATAGAATTGATAAAGTGAATGGATTGGCCATCGGATTGGGTTTTGATTCTGAACATATTATTAAAGAACAAAATGTAAAATTGCTCCAAAAAGTGAATGGATTAAATATAGATGTTAATGCTTTAGGATTTTTATTGTGGATGTTTTACGATCCTGCAAAAGGCGAAAATACAGAATTTATAAAGATTAACGGACTTAATATTTCTGCTGCGGGATACTTACGAGGAGTGAGTCATAACGGGATGAGTATTTCTCTTTACAATTATGGTCATACGATGAATGGTATATCGGGCACCTTATTTACAACTTATATTGAAAAAGGAAACGGAATTTTTGTCTCTTCGTTGGGTGTTTATTCAAAGGAACTCAATGGAATGAGTCTCTCAGTTTTCAATGATGCAGAAATGGTAAGAGGAATACAGATTGGTGGATATAATGCTGGTGATGACGTAAAAGGGCTGCAGATTGGCTTAGTAAATACATCTAAAAAATTGAAAGGGCTGCAAATTGGTCTGTGGAACAAAAATGGAAAAAGAAGTTTACCCATAATTAATTTTTAAAATCATGAAAACAATACCCTATATTTTAATTATCATAAGATTTCTTCTTGCTCCAATTATTCTCTTCTTGGCTTATTTTCAAGGTATAGAAACACGATTCTTACTTCTCTCTTTAATGTATTTTGGATTGTTAACAGATATTTTCGACGGCATTATTGCCCGGAAAATTGGAGCTTCTTCGGAAAAATTAAGAAGATTAGACAGTCAGACTGACTTGGTTTTCTGGCTTTCGTTAGGATTTGCAGCCTATTTTCTGAATCCAGAATTGATAAAAAGCGAATGGAAAGGAATTCTTTTGATCCTGTTAATGGAAGCTTTGTGCTATGTTGTAAGTATTCTGAAATTTGGTAAGGAAACCTGTACTCATGCTTTTTTATCGAAAATGTGGGGAATAAGTCTGCTGATTGCCTTTACTTATTTAATTGGATTTCAGCAGGCAGGTTGGGCTTTTTATTTGACAGTTATATTAGGTTTTATTTCTCATATTGATGTTATCATGATTATTTTATTCCTTCCAAAGTGGCAGTATGATGTTCCCAGCTCTTACCATGCGTGGAAAATCCGGAATGGGAAAGAGCGTAAAAAGTCAATTTTCTTTAATTAATTCATATTTGAAGCATAGTTTTTCGCTAAGTAATTGATAAATCACTTTTTAATTAAGGCAGTGCAATCATCAAGTTGCGCTGTTTTTTTGTAACTTTGCGGACATTAATTTTTATATAAAAATTTTAATCAACAAATGAAAAAGCAGACAATTAAGGAAATCCTACAGGATTACAAGAAAGTATTACATCATGACATTACGGTTTACGGTTGGGTAAGAGCGTTCCGTTCAAATCGCTTCATTGCGCTTAATGATGGTTCTACGATTAATAATTTGCAAATAGTTGTTGATTTCGAAAATTTCGACGAAGAGATTATTAGTAAAATCAGTACTGCGGCTTCTTTGAAAGTGGTAGGTGAAGTTGTAGAAAGTCAGGGAGCGGGACAGACGGTAGAGATCATCGCTAAAAAGATTATTATTTTAGGAGACAACTTTACTGAGGAAAGAGATAAAACGATTCTTCAGCCTAAGAAGCATTCATTGGAAACGTTGAGAGAGCAGGCTCACCTAAGATTCAGGACCAACTTATTCGGAGCGGTTTTCAGAGTGCGTCATGCAGTAAGTTTTGCGGTACATTCATTCTTTAATCAAAACCAGTTTTTTTATATCAATACCCCTGTAATTACGGGAGCTGATGCGGAAGGAGCTGGAGAGATGTTTGGAGTTACTAACTTTGATCTAAATAATATCCCAAGAGATGAGCAGGGAGATATCGATTTCTCTCAGGATTTCTTCGGAAGAAAAACTAACTTAACGGTTTCCGGGCAGCTTGAAGGGGAAACTGCAGCAATGGGATTGGGAAGAATTTATACGTTCGGGCCTACTTTCCGTGCTGAAAACTCAAATACAACCCGTCACTTGGCAGAATTCTGGATGATCGAGCCGGAAGTTGCTTTCAACAATCTTGAAGATAACATCGATTTGGCAGAAGATTTCCTGAAATATGTGATTCAGTATGTGTTGGATAACTGTAAAGATGATTTAGAGTTCTTGGACAAGCGTTTTGCTGAAGAACAAAAAGGAAAAGCAGAAAAAGACAGAGCAAAAGAAGGATTGATCGAAAAACTTGAAAATGTTGTTGCTAAACGTTTCAAGAGAGTTTCTTATACGGAAGCTATTGAGATCCTAATGAACTCTAAAGAAAATAAAAAAGGAAAATTTGTTTATCCGGTGGAAAACTGGGGAACTGATCTTCAGTCTGAACACGAAAGATATCTGGTTGAAAAACATTTCGAAAGCCCGGTAGTTCTGTTTGACTATCCGAAAGAAATCAAGGCATTCTATATGAAACTCAATGATGATAATAAAACCGTTGCGGCAATGGATGTACTTTTCCCTGGAATCGGAGAGATCATCGGAGGTTCCGAAAGAGAAGCGAGGCTAGATGTTCTGAAACAGAAAATGGCCGAAATGCACGTAGATGAACATGAGCTTTGGTGGTATTTGGATACCAGAAAATTCGGTTCTGTACCACATGCAGGATTTGGATTGGGGCTAGAAAGGTTAGTACTTTTTGTAACGGGAATGACCAATATCAGGGATGTAATTCCTTTCCCAAGGACTCCGAAAAACGCAGAATTCTAAAAATAAAAAGCCTTAAAGTAATTTTTAAGGCTTTTTCGTTTATTTAAAATAGTTTATTATAAAGATCTATACTACAAAAATCGTGCTAAAAATTATTATTCTACAAATAAATTTATTAAATTCGTAGAATATGTATGTTAAAACACAAAGACAGATATGCTTAAACAACACTTACAGCTCAAATTAGGACAAAAGCTGGCGCCTCAGCAAATTCAGTTGATGAAGTTGATTCAGCTTCATACTCTGGAGTTTGAGGAGGAATTGGAAAGAGAGTTAGAGGAAAATCCTGCGTTGGAAATAGCAAAAGAAGACTCTAAGGAAGATGATTATTCTTCTCTTGAAGATTCTTACGAGAGTGAGGGTACAGAAAGCATTGAAACAGATTTCGATGTGAACGAATATCTTTATGATGATGAGCCAAGCTATAAAACAGCATCCAGCAACTACTCTCCTGATGATGAAGAATTTGATAATGAAAGTCTTCTTACAGAAGGGCAGTCTTTATATGATTACTTAATGGAGCAAATTCATTTGGTGAATATTTCGGATGAAGATGTGAAAATTGCAGAATATATCATCGGAAACCTGGATACAGATGGTTATCTGAGAAGGGAAATCAAGTCGATTGTGGATGATTTGGCCTTTTCTCAGGGAATTTATACGACAAAAGAAAAAGTAGAAGATATTCTTGAAAATTATATTCAGAAGCTTGATCCATCCGGTGTGGGAGCCAGAAACCTGCAGGAATGCCTTCTTTTACAGATTGAAAAGAAAGTAAGCTCTGATAAAGCAGTTTCTTTGGCTGCCAATATTTTAAGACATCAGTTTGATGCACTTACCAATAAGCATTACAATAAGATCATTCAGAAGTATGATATTGAAGAAGAAGATTTGAAGGATGCGCTGGATGAAATATCCAAACTATCACCGAAAGTAGGAGGTAATTTCGATACTCAGACGATTACTATTAATCAGGAGATCATTCCCGATTTTGTCATTCAGGTAAAAGACGGACAGGTAATTCCGATGTTGAACAGTAAGAATGCGCCTACTTTAAGAGTTTCTGAAGAGTATAAGGATATTTTATCAACGTATTCCCATGATAAGAACTCTGCAGAACATAAGCAGGCCGCTTTATTTATTAAACAAAAACTGGATGCGGCAAAATGGTATATTGACGCCATCAACCAACGTCAGAATACTTTATTGCAGACCATTACTGCCATTGTGAAATTCCAGAAGGACTATTTCATTACAGGCGATGAGAAATCATTAAAGCCGATGATTTTAAAGGATATCGCAGATATTACCGGTTTTGATATTTCCACAATTTCCAGAGTGGTAAAAAGTAAATATGCAGATACTCCAAATGGAATTGTTTATCTTAAAGATTTATTCTCTGATAGTTTAACGAATGATGATGGTGAAGAAGTTTCGACAAAAGAAATTAAAACCCACCTTCAGGAAGTTATTGATAAGGAAAATAAGAGAAAACCATTGACAGACGATGCATTGGTGGTAATTTTGAAAGAGCAAGGCTATAATATTGCAAGAAGAACGATCGCAAAATATCGTGAACAGCTGAATATTCCTGTAGCAAGATTAAGAAAAGAACTCTAAAAAAATAAAAAAAAGCATTTCGATCTGAAATGCTTTTTTTATTTACGGATTATTCTTTTATATGTTCCAGGCCAAGCTCTTTCACAGAGACTTCCCGCATCTCTACTTTTCTTATCTTTCCTGAGATCGTCATCGGGAATTCTTCTACAAACTTCCAGTATTTTGGAACTTTATAATGGGCAATTCTTCCTTTGCAATAATTTACAAGTTCATCTTCTGTTACATTGAAGCCTTTTCTTACTTTTACCCAGGCCATAACTTCTTCTCCAAATTTTTCACTGGGTACTCCAATGATCTGAACATCTAAAATATTAGGATAGGTGTATAAAAAATCTTCGATTTCTTTGGGTGAAATATTTTCACCACCGCGGATAATCAGATCTTTAATTCTTCCGGAAATGGTAACGTAGCCTTCCTCATCCATTACGGCCATATCTCCTGTATGCATCCATCTGCCCTCATCAATAACTTTTTTAGTGTTTTCAGGATCGTTCCAGTATTTCAGCATAACAGAATATCCTCTTGTGCATAGCTCTCCATGTTCCCCGCGTTTAAGGATTTTGCCGTTTTCATCAATGATTTTTATTTCTAAATGATTCTGAACAGTTCCTACGGTATTTACCTGCTTTTCAAAAGACGTTCCAATTAAAGTCTGGGTAGAAACAGGAGAGGTTTCCGTCATTCCATAGCAAATGCTCATTTCTTTAATATTCATGAGGCTTTCCACTTTTTTCATGATTTCAGGCGGACAGACAGAGCCAGCCATTACCCCAGTTCTTAAGCTCGAAAAATCAAAAGTATCAAAATCTTTTACAGCCAATTCAGCGATAAACATGGTAGGAACTCCATATAAAGAGGTACATTTTTCATCCGAAACCACTTTCAGTGTAATATCCGGATCAAAGCTGTCGTTAGGAATCACCATACAGGCTCCGTGAGTTGTGCAACAAATATTTCCGATCACCATTCCGAAGCAGTGGTAAAATGGAACGGGAATACAAACCCTGTCATTTTGTGTGTATTTTAATCGTATTCCGATAAAATATCCGTTATTTAAAATATTATGATGGGAAAGCGTTACGCCTTTAGGAAATCCGGTTGTTCCTGATGTATATTGAATGTTTACCGGATCATCAAATTGAACATGTTCTTCATAGCTATGTAGCACATCGTCAGAAATATCCTGTCCGTTATTTAAAAAATATTCCCAATTATCATCAAAGAAAATTTCTGATTTTAAAGTAGGGCAGAATTCTCTTGCATCGGTAATCATTGCTTTATAGTCACTTGATTTAAAAGCTAGGGAAGAGAAAAGGTGTGACATTTCGGACTGATTGATCACAAAAATCAGCTCACTGGTTCTGTACGCAGGATTTATATTCACTAAAATAGCACCGATTCTGGCTGTGGCATATTGTAAAAGAACCCATTCGTAACGGTTGGTAGACCAGATTCCGATTCTGTCGCCAGCTTTTGCTCCCAAAAATATAAGAGCTTTTGCAACAGCAGTGGTTTGATTATAAAATTCCTGATAAGTGGCACGGTAATTTTGATGCACACAAATCAATGCTTCTTGATGTGGAAATTTTTCTACGGTATTTTTTAGATTGGCTCCAATAGTCTGTCCCAACAATGGAATATCAGAAGCTCCATGAACGTAAGATAAAGGCATAGATTAAGATTTGATAAAATAAAATTAACAATTATATCTTTATCTTGGAACGGATGGGTGAATTAAATTTCCTGAGAATCTATTTCTTTCAGCTGTTTTAAGTTCTTATCCAGTTTTCTGATGATGATTCCATAAACAAGTTTGTAATACAGCCAGATAAGCAACACACATAATGCTGTACTAACTATAATTATGGCAATAACGATCATAAGGTCTGAACCTTTAGGCTCTATGTTTTGGGAATTCAGTGCGTAAAAAATAAATGCTGTAAATGTCAAAATAAAAACAAGTAATATGGCAATGCTTATTAAAATAAAAGCATTTACAGTTTTCTTAAACTTAATGATACGGGTGATAAGACCTTTTAAGTTTTCCTCGATTTTTATCTTATGATAATTTTGATAGAATTTAAATACAAAATAGGCTGTAACGAGCAAACTTAGAACCTTTATTGCCAGATAAATGGTGTCAAAATTGGCAATGATTTCAGGGGTTTTTTGTGCTCCCAATCTCTCCAGAAGTTTTAAAAAACTATTGGATTCATCACCTTTTATGATGTAAAATAACCCTATTCCGGAAAAGAATAATAACTCTACAACACTGATCCAGAAAATATATTTAACGTAGTTACGTGATTTTCTGTTCAGCATCTGAAGAATCTCAGTGTTGTCGTATTTTTCTTGAACAGGCTGTTCTTGCCATGTTTTCTTAAAGCTGTCTAAATCAAATTCAGGCATGTTTTTCCATCTTTTCTTTAAGGGTTTTCTTTAATCTGTTCATTTTCACACGCGCATTGACTTCGGTGATCCCGAGGTTTTCTGCAATATCCTTATAAGGCAAATCATCCAGATACATCATGACGATGGCTCTCTCTATATTGGGAAGGGTTTTAATCACGGTATATAAAAGAGAAATCTGCTGCTGTTTCTCATCGTCATCCTCTACAAAATCTTTGTGATTAATATCCAGTTCGTTCGTAAGCGGGCTTTTGCTTTTTTTTCTGAAAAGCGTAATGGCTGTGTTTAAAGCTACACGATACATCCAGGTAGAAATTTTAGAATTTCCTTTAAAGGAACCGTAGCTTCTCCAAAGCTGTAAGACGATCTCCTGGAAAAGATCTTCCTCATCCTCAAGAGAATTGGTATAAAGACGCGAAACTTTGATAATCAATCCCTGATTATCTTTAATAAGCTGTGCAAATTCTTTTTCTTTTGAACCCAATGAGGATGTGTTGTTTAGTTGCACGAATATATGATATAATTTGAGAATTTAAAAATTAAGTAATTTGAAAATGAATGAATCATGTGAAACAGGAATAATAAATCTTCTTGCGAATTGAAAATTTTCAAATTATCACACTGCTACATTTTCAAATTATCTATCTTTGCAGCCACGAGAAAATCGGCTTGTTGATTCTTACTTCGGTAAGGGTAGGAAAGTCCGGACACCATAGAGCAGCAAAGCGGATAACATCCGTCACCCGCGAGGGTAGGACAAGTGCAACAGAAAGGATGTACAGTTCGGCTGTAGTGAAATCAGGTAAACTCTTTGTGGTGCAATGATAAGTATATCGGTTCTTTTCAGTAATGAAAATAGGGGTTGCTCGCTCTGAAAGCCGAGGGGTAATCAGCTAAAGTTTTGCAGCAATGCACGACGCAGATAAATAACAGGCGCTTCTTTTTGAAGAACAAAATCCGGCTTATAGATTTTCTCGTTTTTTTTTTTCTGAAAATTTAAATTGCATAAAATAGAAAAGCGGAGAGATTATCTCCGCTTTTTCTGTTATCTAAGGTCTTTAATTATCCTATAAATAAATAAACAATAGAACCTACATATGCCCATTCTACAGGAATACCGGTATTAGCTCCAAGTTGATTTGTATATACAACAAAACTTGCATTGGCAGCAATTACCGGATTTCCAATTGCAAAACTATCAATAGAGTCTCCTGTTGCAGGATCTACTAAGTTAAAAAGAAACCCTGCCCATTCATTTAATGTGGTCATTGAACTTACTGCAGGAGAGTTATAAGCCTGAGGTCCGTTGTATGCAGGATTGGGATTATTGATGATATTCCAGCCGGGAATGGGAAAAGATACGGAAGAGCCTCCTGTTGTATCAAAATGATCATAATCTGCAGTTTGGCCGGAAGGAACTGTGAATGTGCCATAAGGAGGATTAGGAAATGCAAACATTGCAGGTCCGCCGGGAGTTGTACGGCTTGCTGTAATAAGTCTGCCTACAGCATCAAGTCCTGTATTATTAACAATGACTAAAGTATGGCTTTGAGAAAATGCGAAAATTCCTAAGAATAGGAATATAAATAGTGTTAGTTTTTTCATGGTGAATACATTTGTTTGGATTAAATAATAATAAATGAATTAATTTTCAAGCTTCAGACTTCTATTGATTTGCTTCTTTTTTTCAAAATAAATCTTATTGGCCCAAACAATTATTTTTGTTTTATCACCTCCGGTTTCATGCATCATTTCTTTTTCGGAAATACCTGTAGAAAGAATTAAATCCTTTGAAGCGGGAACTAAAAGTTCTTTTCTTGAATCGCTCATTTCTAAAGAATGTTGTTTTCTTTCTTCTGCAGTAGGTCTGTTTTTAGGTTGGTTTACACTTCTCAATGCTTTGTTGAAATTTTCCATTTCTGGACTTTTCATACTTTCCACATTGTCGATTGCCGCTCTTTCATTACTGCAAGATGTTAAGCCTAATATTAGAAAGGCTGATAACAATAAATGTTTTTTCATGTTTAAAGTTTAATAATTTAGTGTTATAAATATAAATAAAAAAAATACACTAAAATGAAATTATTCACTTTTTAGTGTATTTTTTAATCACAAAACTTGCAATCAGTTATTGAAAGAGCTTTAATGTTTACTCGTTTTCCAGTTGTTTTTTTGCATCTTTCAGTTCCTGTTTATCTTTTTCCGAAAGTTGGGGATATTTTAAATTCATTTTTTCCATAGTATCAATAATGATCTGGATAGCAGCTACTCTTGCAAACCATTTATCATCTGCTGGCAAAACATACCATGGTGCATAATCCTTTGACGTTTCGTTGATAGCCTGTTCATAACAGTTCATATACTGATCAAATAATGCCCGTTCCGGAAGGTCACCCATAGAAAATTTCCAGTTTTTTTCCTGTTCATTAATTCTGTCCAAGAATCTTTTCTTTTGTTCATCTTTGGAAACATTTAAAAATATTTTTACAATAGTGGTCCCGTTTTGAGAAAGATGTTTTTCAAAATTTCGGATACTTTCATAGCGGTTTTCCCAGAATTTTTTATCAAAATCTTTGACCGATTTCCAGGTTTTTTCACTTAGATTATATTCAGGGTGTACCTTGCATACCAAAACACTTTCATAATGTGAGCGGTTGAAAATCCCGATCATCCCTTTTTGTGGTAATGCTAAATAATGTCTCCATAAAAAATCGTGGGAATACTCTTTTGAACTGGGAGTTTTAAAACTTGTCACATTACAGCCTTGCGGATTCACTCCTCCGAAAACATGTTCTACTAAACTGTCTTTTCCTGCGGCATCCATGGCCTGCAGCACAACGAGAAGAGATTGGCTGCCATCCGAATACAATTTTTCCTGCAGCTCGCGAAGCTTTTCTTTTTCCTGAACCAGAAGAATTTCTCCTTCCTCTTTTGTAAGTTTCCCTTTATATTGAGTTGAAGCTTTTTTTATAGAAAAACTTCCTTTGATGAGAAAATTGTCTGAAAAATCTTTATCCATAAATTGTATGTGTTTAAATTTTAATGAGTAAACGTAGTATAAATGTAATAAAAAAACCGTCTCAATGGAGACGGTTTTAATTTTTTTGAGTAGAGATTTATTTTGCTGCTGCAGCTTTTTTAGCTTCTTTGGCAGCTATCTTAGCTGCTTTCTTCTCAGCTTTTGCTTTTGCTTTTAGCTCTTCAGGAGTCAAAGGTTTTGGCTCAGGAGCATTAGGATCTACATTACCTTTAATATAGATTACGCTTCTGCTGTTTACCGGATCATTAGAAAATACTTCAATCATTTTGTTGAAAGCACCAGGATTAGCTGTGTTGTATCCAACTTTGATTTTTGCAGATTTTCCAGGAAGAATAGGATCTGTGCTAAATTCAGGAGTTGTACATCCGCAAGATGGTTTTACGTTTGAAATAATCAAAGGCTTATCTCCTGTATTCGTTACATTAAAAAATCTTGTTCCGTCTGCTCCCGGTTTAATAGCACCATAATCAAATGTTGTAGTGTCGAAAGTGATGCTCTGTGCAGATGCAACAGCAAATGTCCCGAATAATGCAATTCCTGCAATTAATTTTTTCATATTCTTGAATGTTAATACGTTTGTTTAGATAAATATTAAGAAACAAAGTTAAAAATTATTTTAATTCATACTTAAAATTTTTTTTCTTTAGACTATTTTTGCAAATTGTAAATTAAAGTAATAGAATTTATGCAGATTTCAGAAAAGTACAATCCACAGGAAACAGAACAAAAGTGGTACAATTACTGGTTGGAAAACAAATATTTCCATTCAGAGCCGAATGACAAGCCGCCTTACACTGTTGTAATTCCTCCGCCAAACGTTACGGGGATCTTACACATGGGGCATATGCTGAACAATACCATTCAAGATGTTCTGGTCCGTCGTGCAAGAATGCAGGGCTTCAATGCTTGTTGGATTCCGGGAACAGATCACGCTTCAATTGCTACTGAAGCCAAAGTTGTTGCTAAACTGAAATCAGAAGGGGTCAGCAAGTCTGATATTACCCGTGAGGAATTTTTGAAACACGCTTGGGACTGGACAGATAAATACGGAGGAACAATCCTTGAGCAGTTGAAAAAGCTAGGTTGCTCTTGTGACTGGGACAGAACCCGTTTTACCATGGAGCCTAAACTTTCTCAGCAGGTTATCAAATCTTTTGTTGATCTATACAATAAAGGATTGATTTATCGTGGCTACAGAATGGTAAACTGGGACCCTGAAGCGAAAACCAATATTTCAGATGAAGAAGTAATTTTCAAAGAGCAAAACGGAAAACTTTATTTCCTTAAATATAAGATCGAAGGTTCGGAAGAATTCCTTTCGGTAGCTACAACACGTCCGGAAACTATTTTCGGGGATACTGCGGTTTGTATCAATCCCAATGATGAGCGATATGCTCATTTAAAAGGTAAAAAAGTTATCGTACCGATTGTTGACAGAGTCATTCCGATCATTGAAGACGAATATGTTGATATTGAATTCGGAACGGGAGCTTTGAAAATTACTCCGGCTCACGATATCAATGACTACGAAATCGGACAAAAACACAATCTTCAGATGATTGATGCTTTGGATGATGATGGTAATCTGAATGATTACGGTTTACATTATGCCGGAAAAAACAGATTTGAGGTAAGAAAGCAAATTGCAAAAGAATTAGAAGAAAAAGATCTTTTGTTGAAAGCAGAAGATTATGTAAATAAAGTTGGAACTTCTGAAAGAACAGGAGCGGTGATCGAACCTAAAGTTTCCGTTCAGTGGTTCTTAAAAATGTCTGAAATTGCAAAACCGGCTTTGGATGTTGTAATGGATGATGAGGTTAAATTCTATCCTGAAAAGTTTAAAAATACCTACAAACACTGGATGGAGAACATCCGTGACTGGAATATTTCCCGTCAGCTTTGGTGGGGACAGCAGATTCCGGCGTATTATTACGGTGATGGAGAAAATGATTTTGTAGTTGCCGAAAATCTCGAAGACGCCTTAGCTTTAGCTAAGGAAAAAACTGGAAACCCGAATCTCGAAATCTCGAATCTAAAACAAGACGAAGACGCTCTTGATACATGGTTCTCATCATGGTTATGGCCAATGTCAGTGTTTGATGGATTGCTCGATCCTGAAAATAAAGACATCAATTATTACTATCCGACTTCAGACTTGGTAACAGGTCCGGATATTATCTTCTTCTGGGTGGCAAGAATGATCATGGCAGGATTGGAATACAGAAAAGAAGTTCCGTTCAAAAATGTTTATTTCACAGGAATTGTAAGAGATAAGCAGAGAAGAAAGATGTCAAAATCTTTAGGAAATTCACCTGATCCGTTGGAACTGATGGACAAATATGGAGCGGATGGAGTTCGTGTAGGAATTTTATTGAGCTCTGCAGCTGGAAATGACCTTCTTTTTGATGAAGATCTGATGCTTCAGGGAAGAAACTTCATGACAAAGATCTGGAGTGCATTCCGTTTGATCAACATGTGGAATCATGAAGATAAACCTGCCAATACAACGGAAATTCAGACGATCGAATGGTTTGAAAATAAATTGAATAAAACGATTGTTGAAATTAATGATCAGTTTGAAAAATTCAGAATTTCTGATGCCTTGCATTTGATTTATAAACTCATCTGGGATGATTTCTGTGCTTGGTATCTGGAAGCGATTAAGCCAAATTATGGTGAAGGAATTTCTAAAGAGGTTTACAATAAAACAATTTACTTCTTTGAGGAATTAATGAAATTATTGCATCCTTTCATGCCGTTCTTAACAGAGGAGTTGTGGCAAACAATTTCTGAAAGAAGTATTGAAGAGGCATTAATTATTGCTCAGCAGAAAAAAGCAGATGCATTCAGTGAAGATATTATTAAAAACTTCGAAACAGCATCTGAAATTATTTCGGGAGTTAGAAACTATCGTCAGACAAAAGGAATTTCCCCAAGAGAGACCGCTGAAATTTATACTAACGCATCAGAATTTGCGAATGAATCTGTTATTAAAAAATTAGCAAACGTTTCTGAAATTCATTTTGGTACGAAAACTGATAAACCTAGTTTTACATTCCTGGTGGGTGCAACGGAAATTTCAATTCCTTTAAGTGAAAACTTAGATTTGGAGGAGGAAAAAATCAAAACGGAAGAAGAATTGAAATATCTAAAAGGATTCTTAATTTCAGTTGATAAAAAACTTTCAAACGAAAAGTTTGTTGCCAACGCAAAACCGGAAATTGTAGAAGTTGAGCGCAAAAAACAAAAAGATGCTCTTGATAAGATTGCGATTTTGGAAGAAAAGCTGAAAAGTTTATAATTTAAAGGTTTAGGTTAAGGTTGAGTCTCAAGCTTAGCCTAAACCTTAATCTTAGCCTAAAAAATAAAATGACACACCTAGAAAATATACAGAAATTATTCTCTAAGAACTTCGTGGAAAGTCCGTTACTGGAAAGCTTCGAAGTTGGGAAAATCTACCTTTCAAGCGGAAAGCTTGTGTCTTGTGATCCTCTGATTACAAACGATATGCAGCCTTTCTCAACAGAATTTCCAAAAGGAGATTTTTCTGTTTTACTGCACAAAGAAAGAGAAAGTAATTGTGTTGCCTATGCTGAAATTATTTTCAGTGATTCAGAGATTGCTGAGTGGAAAATGGCGACAACAGTCGGACAAAATGTGAAAGATTTAGCTGAAGGAGAAGTTTTTGGTTACCCTGTAGAAAGTGGAATGGGCTGCTTTATGGATGTTGATACCCAAAACAGTCTTAATGAGCTCGAACAGAAATTATACAAAAGCAAAGGAGTAGACTTCATGGGGATTTATGAAGAATTTTTTCATGAATATTTCTTTGATGAAAACGGTGCGATTGATCAGTATGCATTCTTGAAGCCTTCAGAAGAACATCCGGGAACTATTTTTGCTTTTGAAACCGGATATGGAGAAGGATTTTATGCGAGCTACATAGCTTACAACAAAAATGGTGAACCTGTAAAAATTGTAACCGAGTTTATAGAAGTACTTGTGAGTTAATCAATTTAAATAACTATTTACCGCATACTGAAATAAAGTTTTCAGATAAAATATTTTAAAATAAAAAGTCCATTTTTGAAGTGGACTTTTTATTGTTTTATGGAAAAAATTATTCTTAAAACTGAAGATAATGTAGATCTGGCAGTTCATGTTTTTATTCCCGAAAGAAGTAATCATCGAGTTTTGCTGATTAATTCTGCAACAGGAGTAAAGCAGCAGATCTATTTTTCATTTGCTCACTTTTTCGCAGAACATGGGTTTACGGTCATTACCTATGATTATGCAGGAATTGGTCTCTCAAAACCTTTAAAGATGAAGAATTTTAAAGCTTCCATGAGAACTTGGGGAACAAAGGATTTTAAAACACTTACCCATTATATACAGGAGAATTTCCCGACCTATAAAAAATATTGTTTAGGACATTCTGTTGGCGCATTGATTTTAGGAATGAACCGGGATGCTGAGATATTTGATGAATTTGTCTTTGTGGGTACACAGAATGCTTTTGTAGGGAATTTAAGATGGCGAACGAAGGTAGAGGCATTTTTCGGATTTGGTGTTGCGCAACCACTATTTACGGAGCTTTTTGGCTATTTTCCTGCAAATTGGTTTGGCTTGGGAGAAAGTCTTCCAAAAAATTGCGCTTATGACTGGAGAACCTTAATTTTGAACAGGAAATCTACCAACCGATTGTTGGATCAAATAGAGGACTATTCTAAAAAATTAACTCAAAAAGTATTTGTGATCCGTGCAGAAGATGATGTATGGCTAACCGAAAAAGGCGTAAAAAGTTTATTGGAAGACACTTATCCGAATCTTAAGCCAACGTATAGAATTGTAAAAACCTCTGAATCGGAAAAAGGAGAAATAGGGCACATTAATTTTTTTAGAAGTTATAATAAAAAACTTTGGGAAATTATTTTAAAAGAATTGGTAAATGAATAATTTAATTGGAAACACGATAGAATTTGTAAAAGAAAAATTGGAAGGAGCGGAAGCAGGGCATGACTGGTTCCATATTGAAAGAGTGTGGAAACTTTCCAGAAAAATTGCGGAAAAGGAAAATTGTAATATTGAAGTGGTAGAACTTTCTGCATTGTTGCATGATATTGCAGATCCTAAGTTTCATAACGGAGATGAAACATTAGCTTTAAAAATTTCCCGTGAATTTTTAGAAAGCCAGAATGCTCCTGAAGATATCATAGAACAGGTTTTATTTGTGATTAAAAATATTTCATTTAAGAATAGAGGTGAAGCACCTAAAAATCTTCCGATTGAACTTAAGATCGTACAGGATGCAGATAGAATTGATGCAATCGGAGCGATTGGAATAGGCAGAACTTTTAATTTTGGTGGTTTTAAAAACAACCCGATGTATGATCCGAATAGTAAGCCTAATCTGAATATGACGAAAGAAGAATATAAGAAGTCTAATGGCACAACGATTAATCATTTCTACGAAAAACTCCTTTTACTGAAAGATTTGATGAATACTTCTGAAGGAAAAAAAATAGCAGAGGAAAGACATGATTTTATGCTGAAATTCCTTGATCAATTCTATAAAGAATGGAATGTTGATTAGATGATTTCTTAATTGACTATCTTTGTAATATGGGGTATCTTCTTTTTATCATATTGATTACTTTGATCATCTCGCTTCTTTTATCGAAGGTAAAGTTTGGGTGGGCAAAGATTTTCAGAGCTGTAATATTGGTTTTTTCCATTTCTCTTTTTACGTATTGGTTTATTAAAAAAAGTTCAATTGGTGTTGTGCAGAATGCCGTTGCTTTACAGCTTATCAATAAACTTCCCCAACCGCTGGACTTTTATGTGTTAAATATTAATAACAATAAAAATGATGCGTTAGAAGTTATGCACCTGGGTAAAATTCGTCCCGAATATTACAGAGTTGAATACCTGAAAATGACCAACTCGGATGAATACTGGATTATTGGTTATCTGGGTAAAAAGAATGCTGTTTATTTTTCTCAGCATTCGGTTCCTAATAAAAATATTGATCAGATGATCGAGGTACAGAATTACATCAATCAAAGTGTAAAACTTTCGGGCATTGCCAAAAAAGAAATAGAGGCCTATAATCAGGAAAACACTAAACTTGGAGTTTTAATTACTTTAAATCTCCTGCTTCTGTTTTTAAATCTTTCTTTATTCGTAAGAAAAAAATAAATTAGATTATCCTGTTAAGGATAATCTAATATTTGCATTACGATTTCTTTCACATCTTCCGGACAGTTTCTGATGATTCTGTCTTTATTATGTTTGTTGATCTGATTGGGGGTAACCCATTCAATTAATGGACTAGTATCATTATTTTCTACTTTTTTTATTGTATTGTCATTGTAGAATGTATACTGTTCCGCCTGGTCTCCTGTGAGGGTGATGGTACAAATTTCTTTTTCCATTATTTTAGTTTTATTAATTAATCTACATAGTGTGATTTAATCTGTCACAATATAGTGAATTTTATAAAATATTTAAAAATATTTTAAAGTATTGATTTTTTGTGCTTTTCGATGTGTTTTTTTGTGCTTTTAGGAGAGTGTTTTTAGATATTTTTTATTGATAATGTTGTTTTAATAAATTTTTCGTTGGCTATTAAAATAAAGTTTGCATGCTTTCGGTAGCCATTTGAGGTACTTTAAGCTCGGTTTTCCATTCTTCATTCATTTTTTTGATAAAATAAGCCGATAAAAGTGGAGAGGCTTTTTCAATATTTTGATGGACGAAGAAATAAAGATTTTGGAGTCCTTCTTTCTTCCATTCTGTAAGATGTTTTAGCCAGTCGTCCAATCTTTCATAATCGCTCTCTGCATTCGCGCCCACATATCTGATAAAAGCGTTGGGAGTAGTAAGCCTCATGTGAAGCATATCTCTTCTTCCGGCTGTGTCTACAATGATATTGGTTATGTTGTTTTTCTCAAAAAGGTCACAGGTTTTATTCAGAATTTCCTCATCACTGAACCAGTCTGTATTTCTTAATTCTATGGCTAACGGAACTTCTTGTGGCCAGTTATTCACGAATTTTTCCAATCTTTCATAATCTTTTGGCTTAAAGTTGTCATGAAGCTGAAGAAAAACCATTCCTAATTTTTTATCAAAATTCAGTACGGCTGAAGCAAATTGTGTGACCACATCATCAACATTTAATAATCTTCTAAAGTGAGAAACTGTATTGGTGATTTTAGGGAAAAACTTAAAATCTGCCGGTGTTTTTTCTTTCCAGGTTTCTACCTGTTCCGGAGTGGGCATTCCGTAGAAAGTAGCATTCAGTTCAATAGAATTGAATTGCATAGAATAGTAAGAAAGCTCGTCTTTAGTTCCCTTGGGATAAAATCCTTTAAGATCGGTTTTGTTCCATTTAGCACACCCGATTGAGATATTTTCAAGCCCTTTTTTATTTTGCTTCAAAATGTCTTTCGTTCTGGGGTGATCTTTTGGTAAAGTGAAATCTATTTTTGAGGGGTCTTCTACTTGTCCGAATTTCATAAGAATAACATTTTAGTCTATAGCTAATTTAAGAATTTAAGGGGGTAATAGCATTATTTATTCATTCTAATATTTGTGAATTAGTTCTTTTTTTCTGTAAAAAATGTTTGTTAAAAGATAATCATAAACAAAAAAACATAGAATTTCTATGGTTTATTTTTCGGATGAGATGAAATAATAATCAATCATTATCTTCAAGTAAAAAGATATTTTCCACATTTTTTTCGAAATATCTTGCAATTTTTAAGGCTAAAACTGTAGAAGGAATATATTTTCCTGCTTCCATTGCATTGATGGTCTGCCTTGAGACACCTATTATTTTTGCAAGGTCTTCCTGAGTAATATTTTTTACCGCTCTTTCTATTTTAATCGTATTTTTCATTGTTTAAGCAATACATAATTAAATCTGAAAACATACAGAATCAGTGGTAAAAATATAATAAGAATCATTACGGTAAAAAATGCGATCCCGAATACGGTCAGAAATAAGAGTAAAATAAGAGAGTAGGTCACTGCTAAGCTCCAGAATACAGATTTTAACCTTAAACCTGAAATATACTCATCTTCAATTTTTTCTTTTGAGAATCCGATTAATATTCCTCCTATAATGATGAGTATTCCAAAAATATTCGGAAAGAGATCGATCTCCGCTTTTGTAAATAATCCGGACTTTTCATTGCTTAGGGGAAATCCTGAATTGTAAAAAACAGGTAAAGAAATTTTAGGAAAAGCGAAAAGATTTGTCAGCGTTAATATTCCCATAATTAAAGAAGGAATAAAAATAAACCATCCTATTTTTTTGAAACGGTTCGGGAAAAGTTTTAATGTATTTTTCATAATCTATTTTTGGTATCCAAATGTAATAAATATTTTACAAAATGTAAAGTTTATTTTTACTTTTTGTGAAAATAAAAACCGCAGAATATTCTGCGGTTCCCTAGTTTTTCAATTGTTTATTATTTGCTATGCTTCACAAGCTGAACAAGTAACAAAGTTTACCATCAGTTCTTTAGAAACTGAAGAACTTCTTTGATAGTATAATGTTTTTACTCCTTTTTTCCATGCTTCGATGTAAAGGTAGTTTACATCTTTTACAGGCATGGTGGAAGGAATCTGTAAGTTCAATGATTGAGCCTGGTCAATATATTGCTGTCTCTGTGCAGCCTGAGAAATGATCTCCATTGGAGAGATTTCTTTAAAGGTTTTAAATACAGCTTTTTCTTCGTCAGTCAATTCTTTCAAATGCTGAACAGATCCGTGATTCAACATGATGGTTCTCCATGTTTCTTCGTTGTCAAGGCCTTTCTCTTCTAATAATCTTGCTAAATATTTATTCTTACGCATAAAGTTTCCTTTAGCAAGCCCCGCTTTATAATAGTTGGAAGCAAATGGTTCAATCCCCGGAGAAGTCTGTCCTAAAATAGCAGAACTTGAAGTTGTAGGAGCGATCGCCATTGTGGTGGTGTTTCTTAATCCGTAACCTTTCAGTAATTCCGGCTCTCCGTAGATGTTCGCCAATTCTCTTGATGCCTGTTCAGCCTGTTCTTTAATATGTCTGAAAGCTCTTGCGTTGAACTGAGTTGCCTCAAAACTTTCAAACGGAATCATATTTTTCTGTAGGTAAGAATGGTATCCTAAAACTCCCAATCCAAGTGCTCTGTGACGCATTGCGAAGTTTCTTGCTCCCTGAAGATAATAATTACCTTCTGTTTTGTCGATAAATTCTGATAAAACCGCATCAAGGAAATAGATTGCCAATTTTACTGCATCTGTGTCTTTCCACTCATCATACAATTCTAAGTTCATGGATGATAAACAGCAGATGAAAGACTCCTCCATAGAAGAAGGAAGCATGATTTCAGAGCAAAGGTTACTTGCATTTACAGGTAATCCTAAGTCTTTATAGACCTGTGGTTTATTTCTGTTCACGTTATCGGTGAAGAAGATGTAAGGAAGTCCTTTTTGTTGACGGCTTTCCAACACTCTTGCCCAGATTTTACGTTTTTCCATGTCTCCATCGATCATATCCTGCATCCAGTAATCAGGAACACAAATTCCTGTAAATAGGTTCTGGATCGGACTTCCGATGTCTTTAATGGATAGAAATTCTTCAATATCTCCGTGGTCGATATCAAGATAAGCTGCAAAAGCTCCTCTTCTTACACCTCCCTGAGAAACAACGTCCATTGCTGTATCAAACAATTTCATGAAAGAAACTGCTCCTGAAGATTTTCCGTTATCTGTTACGGCAGTTCCCCTGTTACGAAGTTCTCCGAAATATCCTGAAGTTCCGCCTCCGATTTTTGTCTGCATGATTACTTCACCCATTTTATGCGTGATTCCTTCAATACTGTCCGGAATATGAACGTTGAAACAAGAAATAGGAAGACCTCTCTGTGTTCCCATATTGGCCCAAACCGGTGACGAGAAGCTGATCCATCCTTTTGTGATCATTTCTTTGAATGCCGGCTGAAGTTCAGGCTTATATAATCTTTTTGCAGCAGCAGTAGTAATTCTGTCGATGGCTCCTTCCACGGTTTCACCTTTCAGCAAATAGCCTCTGTTTAGCATTTGCTCAGACTCTTCATTGAGCCACCATATATTTGCGTTTTGTTCTTCCATAGTCTTTATATTTTCGAATTCCTGAATGCTTTTACACGCTCAGGAATTTTGTTGTTGTTTATATTGATTGTAAAATTTCTATTGTATGCGAACCGTTCAGCCCGCTTTCATCTCTTAATCTTTGAAATTCTTTAAAAGAAGGAACATTCAAAACCTCATGCTGTACCTCTTCATTGATGTAGTTTGAAGAATGTAAAAATGTAACACCATCTTCTTTCAGATATACTTTATACTCAAAAGTAGCTGGATCTAGTTTTTTAAAGTCATCCAAAAACTTCTGAATATTCGCTTTATTTTCTGAAACAAATTCCGGCTTTACGGTATAGGTTACCATTACATTGATCATGTTTTTGTGTTGTATTTTATGTTTTAAAAACGAACTGTCATTCCGAGGAACGAGGAATCTAAAAGATGCTTCGTGAACTTCGCTCGCAGATTTACAGTCAATCTGTGTTCATCATGACATCGCTAATACTAACTGCTTTGACGCTCGCTTCGCTCGCGCCTTTCGATTCAATTTTAAAAAAGATCGTTTGCAGTAATACTCTTATCGTGCTTTGTGTAATCTACCGGTCTTTTTGCAAAGAAATCATCCATAGAGTTAGCGAATACTTCTTCTTCGAACCAAACCATCGGTCTGTATTGTTCTGGAGAAACGTTGTATTTTGTATTCATGTTGATTTTCTTTAAACTGTCGTCAACACGGTATTTCATGAAGTTTAGAAGGTCTTCTTTTGAGAAAACGCTTAGTTCGCCCAATTCAAAAATCCAGTCTAGGATTTCTCCTTCCAATTCTACAGACTGATCAACCAAAGTATAGATGTCTTCGATATCTGAATCGGTTAATAAACCAGGTTGCTCTTCACGGATTTTATTGATTAAGTAAATTCCTGCATTGGCGTGAATCTGCTCATCAACAGAAGTCCAGGCAATGATATTGGAAACGTTTTTCATATACCCTTTAAATCTTGTGAAAGAAAGGATGATGGCAAACTGAGAG
Organism: Chryseobacterium sp. Y16C; assembly: GCF_022488405.1. NCBI lineage: Bacteria > Pseudomonadati > Bacteroidota > Flavobacteriia > Flavobacteriales > Weeksellaceae > Chryseobacterium > Chryseobacterium sp. Y16C. Next base: position 2,045,340 of record NZ_CP092711.1, on the reverse strand, counting down.
AAAAGCGAAACGTTTTCAATCAGAATACTGAATAATAAAAGAGAAGACACATATTCTTTAGGTGTTGCGGAATTGGCGTGTTTCAAAACATTTGACAGGAAGTCAATTCTCTTTTTTACAGCTGGAATTTCTACTACGTTTGAAAATTCTTCATTATACCCTAAAACTTCCAAAAGTCTTGAGTAAGCTTCTGAATGTCGGAATTCACATTCTGCAAAAGTCGCTCCCAAGCCATTCAGTTCGGGCTTTGGTAAATGATTGTACAGGTTTCCCCAGAATGTCTTTACTGATACTTCGATCTGTGCAATGGCCAACAATGCGTTTTTTACTGCATGTTTTTCATGAGGTTCAAGTTGTGAATGAAAATCCTGAACATCTGCAGTAAAGTCTACTTCCGAATGCACCCAAAACGATTTGTTGATCGCTTCTACGAATTGAAGAACCTCCGGATATTCAAATGGTTTATAACTTACTCTTTTATCAAAAATTCCCATATTAAAATAATGTCTTTAAAATTTTACAAAAAACGATCCGTGTGAATAACATTCAAGAAATAAATAATGGATTGATTGTCAAATGGTTGTTTAATAAACTTATCCACCTGAATTTTCCCTTCATCTCTTGTGACCTGCGAAGCACAAAGTTAGAAAACGGTAATCTATTTTGAAAGGGGAAAAGCTTAAATGTTTGAATTTTAAAGCTAAAAGTTTTCCACATTTGTTAGGAACCTGCTCTATCATTGGTTTCGAGATACTTAGCTTTAAAAATTAAATGATTTAGCATGTTTTTAATTAAACGTTTTATTTTAAAATGTTGATTTTTAATTATATAAATATTAAACAATTAAATATTTTAATTAATTGTAATTCTTGTAACAAAATAAAAATATCTTCTACTTATAAGAAAACTAAATGAAATCACTTAATGTTAGTAATTCAGAATTTACATAAATCATACGATACAGGTAAGAGTAAACTGCACGTTCTCAAGGGGATCAATCTGAATATTGATGAAGGAGAATTTGTTTCTATCATGGGAAGCTCGGGTTCTGGAAAATCCACTCTCCTTAATATCATCGGTATTTTGGACGAAAAAGATTCGGGAACTTATGAACTGGATGGTGTTCCTATTGAACACCTGTCTGAAGTGAAAGCTGCAGAATACAGAAGTAAGTTTTTAGGATTTATTTTTCAGTCTTTTAATCTGATCGGATATAAAACCGCATTGGATAATGTCGCGCTTCCTTTATACTACCAGAATGTATCGAGAAAAGAGAGAAATCAGAAAGCTATGGAATATTTGGAGAAAGTAGGTTTGGCTCAATGGGCAAATCACCTTCCGAATGAGCTTTCCGGGGGACAAAAACAAAGAGTTGCCATTGCGAGAGCTTTAATCACAAATCCAAAAGTCGTTTTGGCGGATGAACCCACTGGAGCTTTAGATTCTAAAACGACGCACGATATTATGAAGCTTCTTCAGGATATTAATAATGAGGGAAAAACAATCATTGTTGTAACGCATGAACCTGATGTAGCTGCGCAGACGAAGAGAAATGTTATTCTGCGTGACGGGATCATAGAGAGTGATGAGTTTATAAAGCAAGTTGTTTTATAAAAAACTTAATAATGAAAGAGCTTGAATATTAAACGTGTTCATGATGCTTTAATATTTCAATTTTTTAATCTTTTAATAATAAAAAAATGTTCGACCTAGATCGTTGGCAGGAAATATTCAGTTCAATTCGCAGTAATGTATTGCGGACGGTGCTTTCCGGTTTTACCGTGGCTTTAGGGTTATTTATTTTTATTGTGCTTTTCGGAATTGGAACGGGACTTCAGAATGCTTTCACACAAGGTTTTGCGAGAGATGCTCAGAATTTGATTTCAATTGTTACAGGAAAAACAACCATTGCCTATAAAGGGCTTCAATCTGACAGGACTGTCACGATGAATAATTCTGACTACGATTTCCTGGTAAATGTAGATAAAGAAAAAGTAGGAAGCTCTACACCCAGGTATACAGCAAACCTATTAGTAAAGTATGGTAAAGAAAGTGGGAATTATCAAATTAACGGAGCAGAACCTGAAGAGAAAATCATCGAAAATCGGAAAATGCTGGACGGTCGCTATCTGACACCAACGGATTTGGAAAGAAAGCAAAATGTTGCGGTAATTGGAAGAATGGTGCAAAGGGATTTAATTAAAAACGGAAGTCCGATTGGAAAAGAATTAAATATAAACGGTACGATGTTTAAAGTTGTAGGCGTTTTCTCCGATGACGGCGGTGACTGGGATGAAAGGCATATTACAGTTCCTATCACGACATTGCAGCAAATGAAAAAAGGTTCTGATACAGTTAGTATAAATTATATCGCTTATAATGATAAGCTAAGTCCGCAGGAAGCTATAAAATATGGTGACGAATTAAAAGAAAGATTAAAAGCCAGAAAAAATGTTTCTCCTAACGACGAAAATGGTGTAAGAGTCTGGAATAATGCTCAAAACATGAACGATACATTTACCTTCATGGCGGTTCTTACGGCAATTGTAGGATTTATAGGTATGGGAACATTGTTGGCGGGGATTATCGGAATCAGTAATATTATGGTTTATATCGTGAAAGAAAGAACCAAAGAAATCGGAGTTCGAAAGGCTATTGGTGCAAAACCGAGAAGTATTGTTGCTTTAATCGTTCAGGAAAGTGTTGTGATAACAGTAGTTTCAGGCTTTGTAGGAGTAGGATTGGGTGTTTTAGCTTTAAATTTAATCGGAAATAATCTTGAAGAATATTTTATTAAAAGTCCGAGTGTAGGATGGGGAACGATTGTTATGGCATTCATCGCGTTGGTTTTTTCAGGGCTGATTGCAGGGTTTGTACCTGCATATAGAGCATCTAGAATTAAGCCGATTGAAGCGTTAAGAACAGAATAGTTTAGACTGTAAGTGATTATTAATAATTCATCATCAATAATTTAAATAAAAAGTGAACATAATATTTAAAAAAGATACTTGGCAGGAAATTTATTATTCATTAAGAAATAATAAGCTTCGAACATTCCTTACCATGATTGGTGTGGGTTGGGGTATGTTTTTGTATGTAAGTTTGCTTGGAGCAGCAAAAGGGATGGAAAACGGTTTCGATAAATTGTTTTCAGGATTTGCAACTAATTCTATTTTCCTTTGGGCTCAGAATACATCGATTCCTTACGATGGTTTCCCGAAAGGAAGACAGGTTCATCTGAAGCTTGAAGATATTGAAATATTAAAAAGGAAAATTCCGGAAATAGACTACATTTCTCCTCAGAATTCAAGAGGAAATTTTGGAAATGCAGGAGAGCAAATGTCCAGAAACGGAAAATCTGCCACCTATACTTTGAATGGTGATTATCCTTTGGGAAATAAAATCTCAGAGAAAAAATTAATATTCGGAAGATATCTCAACGATGCGGATATTTCACAAAATAAAAATGTTGTAGTGATCGGAGAAGAGGTTTACAAAAACTTTTTTGATGCTAAAAAGAATGAAAATCCATTGGGAAAATCCATTAACATCAAAGGTATTTTCTTTAATGTGATAGGAGTTTTCAGGGTGAAAAAAGGAGGAGGAATGGAAAACGACCAAACGGTTTTTATCCCGCTTTCAACTTTTACAAAAATGTATAATAATGGTGATAATGTGGATTTTTTTGCTATTGTAAGCAAACCAAATGCAGATGTAAATAAGGTAGAGGAAAAAGTAAGGCAACAATTGAAATCCAAAAATAATGTGTCACCGGATGATACGAATGCTTTCGGAACTTTTAATCTTGGAAAAGAATTTAAAAAACTGACCGGATTTTTATCGGGAATGCAGCTTTTAACAATCATTGTTGGAACATTAACGATTCTTGCGGGAGTAATTGCTATTTCGAACATTCTATTAATTACGGTAAAAGAAAGAACCAAAGAAATTGGAATCAGAAGAGCTCTGGGTGCAAAACCTTCTGAAGTGAGAAACCAGATTTTGCTGGAGAGTGTGGTCATTACGCTTTCGTCCGGATTGCTCGGATTCATGTCGGGAATTTTCGTATTAATGATTTTAGATATTGCTACAAAGGGACAGGATTCATTTCCGTTTTATAATCCGACAGTAAATTACGGAAACGTTTTCGCAGCAATGGCGGTAATGGTTATTCTGGGATTAATCATCGGAATGATTCCGGCGCAGAGAGCTGTAAAAATCAGACCAATTGAAGCTTTAAGAACAGAATAATTTGAAAATAAGTCAATTTGAAAATTTGATAATGGAAAGTAACCTTTCATTTTAATAAAATTTAAAAAATAAACTATACATATGAAAAAGAAATTCACTTGGAAAAAAGCCATTTACATTTTCTTGGGGCTTTTATTTGTAGTGGCGTTATTCTCGGGAATCGGGTATTTGGTGAAATCAAATTCTAAAGAGAGCGAAGCTTTCCTTACTCGTAAACCTATCATTCAGAATATGGATGATAAAGTGATGGCTACCGGAAAAATTGTTCCAAAAGAAGAAATTGAAATTAAACCGAATATTGCCGGTATCATAGATAAAATTTTAGTAGATGAGGGTGATAAAGTAGAGATAGGACAGCTGATCGCAACGGTGAGAATCGTTCCGAATCTTTCTGATGTAAATAATGCCCAGCAAAATGTTGCCAACTCGCAGCTGCAGATCAACAATGCCAAGCTGAATGTAGATAATATGAGAAAGCAGTTTGAAATGCAGGCTAAATTATATAAGCAGGGAGTGGCTTCAAAACAGGAGTATTTAAATGCTCAACAGCAGTTGTATTCTCAGGAACAGACCCTTAAAAATGCTCAGCAACAATTGGTGACTGCACAAAAAACATTGCAGATTGCCAAAACAGGTTCCACCCCCGAATTGCAGGGACTAGCAACTACGCAGATTCGTTCCAAAGCATCAGGAACTGTGCTTGAAGTACCGGTAAAAGTCGGAAGCCAGGTGATTGAAGCTAACTCTTTTAACGCAGGTACAACTATCTGTTCTATTGCTGATCTTAATTCATTGATTTTCCAGGGAGAAATTGATGAGGCACAAGCCGGTAAGCTGAAGCAGGGAATGAGTATGAACATCGTAATTGGTGCTTTACAGAATAAAACTTTTCCTGGAAAGCTTACGATGATTGCTCCTAAAGGAAAAGATAATAACGGAACGATAAAGTTTCCGGTAGAAGGTGATGTTGAAAACCCGAATAATGAATATATCAGAGCCGGTTTTTCTGCTAACGGAGAGATTGTTTTGAAATCTGAAAAGAACGCTTTGTTATTGGATGAATCTTTGGTTCAGTATGAGAAGAAGAACGGAAAAGATGTTCCTTTTGTAGAAGTGAAGCAAAAAGACGGAAAGTTCAAAAAGACATATATTAAACTGGGAGCAAGTGATGGTATCAATGTTCAGATTCTTCCGGGATCAGGAATTGACCAAAATTCTGAAGTGAAAGTTTGGAATCCGTCCGATAAAGACAAAGAAGAATTAAAAGAAAAAACAAAAAAATAGTAAACTAACACTATAAATTTTAAACTGTGATCCTGGGATATCTTCTCAGGATTTTTTATTCCATTGATAATATGTAACAGAAACACAATTTAAAATGTCTTAATTTTAAATCTATAAATAACCGGTTCCATGAAAAAAGATTACCTGATTCTCTTTCTTTTTGTTCTTGTAAAATTCATCTTACAATATTCCCTGATCGATCCTGAATACGAACTTCACCGTGATGAATATTTACATCTGGACCAAGGTGATCATTTAGCTTGGGGATATTTGTCGGTTCCGCCTGTAAATTCTGTGTTGGCTTTTATTATTAAATCTTTAGGCAATTCTGTATTTTGGGTTAAATTTTTTCCGGCATTGTTCGGAGCTTTAACAATTGTTGTTGTCTGGAAGATTGTTGAGGAATTAAAAGGAAATTTATATGCTAAAATTCTAGCTTCAACCGGAATTTTATTATCTGTTTTGCTCCGTTTAAATATGCTTTTTCAGCCGACATCTCTCGAAGTTTTGCTTTGGACGATGTTATATTATGTTTTAATTAAATATTTTAATTCGGAAAAAGTAAAATGGCTTTACATGGCTGCTATCATTTTCGGCATAGGTTTTCTGAATAAATACAATATTACATTTTCGGTTTTAGGATTAATTCCGGCGATGTTGATCACCAAACAACGTAAAATTTTCCTTCAAAAGCATTTGTACTTTGTCGCATTATTGGCTTTGCTTATTATTTTACCTAATATTTTATGGCAGTATCATAATAATTTTCCGGTCATTCTTCATATGAAGCAGCTTTCGGAAAGACAGCTGGTGAATGTTGACCGTTTTAGTTTTGTGAAATCTCAGATTCTGTTTTTCTTTGGGGTGATTTTTGTGGTTGTTGCAGGATTTTATGCACTTATTTTTTATAAGCCTTTCGAAAAAATCAGATTTCTGTTTTGGGCATATGTTTTTACGATTGCACTGTTCTTGTTTTTCAGGGCCAAAGATTATTATGCGATAGGACTGTATCCTGCTTATATTGCTATAGGTTCGGTTTTTCTGGCTCGTCTTTTTGATAAAGGCTGGAAGAGACGCATTTTAGAGCCGGTTAGTATTTTAATTCCCGTTTTGTTATTCTTGCCTTTATACAACTTAGCTTTCCCCAATAAGAGCCCTCAATACATTGTAGAGCATCCTGAGAATTATAAGAAATTCGGATTGCTGCGCTGGGAAGACGGAAAAGATCATGCTTTACCACAAGATTTCTCAGATATGCTGGGTTGGAAAGAGCTGGCTCAAAAAGTGGATAAAGAATATTTAAAACTGTCGAAATCCGGAAAAACTTTAGTTCTTTGTGATAATTATGGGCAAGCCGGAGCAATTAATTATTATTCCAAACAAAACGTAAAAGCAGTTTCTTTCAATGCAGATTATCTTAATTGGTTTGATCTAAGTGAAAAATATTCCAACGTAGTTCGGGTAAAAGAACCGGGTAATGGTAAAAATGAGTTGAAGGAAACGGGTCCGATTTTCGGAAAATCTGAAATAGTAGATTCAGTGACCAATCCTTTTGCAAGAGAAAAAGGAGCAACCATTTTCAGTTTTGAAGGGGCAAAAATTGATATAAGGAAGAGATTACAGGATGAAATTAATGAAGAGAAAAACGGTTATTAACGTTGAAAGCTAATATCTAAATCCAGTCGATCAAGAGCAATCTTTACAATATCCCGAAATAAAGCCATTAAAATTCACCGATTGATAACCTTCGGGTAATTTAACTTCCATTTCATTTGGGAGGCATTCAATTTTGCCACATGACAAACATCTGAAGTGGAAATGATTGTGTTTATGTCTTTTTTCTGAACAATTTAAACAAATTGCAAAATAATATTTCCCGTCATCCCCTAAGATTTTATGAACAATTCCGTCTTCACAAAAACTATTCAACACTCTGTAAATCGTTGCTCGGTCTACAGCTTCTCCCAATTGCTTCTGTAAAATTTCCTGACTCACTGCTGATTTTGAACCTTTTAATGAATCTAGAATCAGCTGTTTGGTAGCGGTGTTTCTTTTTGCCATGTTGCAAATATAAAAATTATTATTGCGATTAAGTCGCATTAGTGAAAATTTATTTTACCTTTGCAACTATCAACAAGAAATATTATGGAAAATAAGTTTGACGTCATTATCATCGGAGGAAGCTATTCCGGTTTATCAGCGGCAATGGCTTTAGGAAGATCATTACGGAATGTTTTAATCATTGATAGCGGAAAACCCTGTAACAGGCAGACTCCACATTCGCACAACTTTATTACCCATGACGGGAAAACTCCGAAAGAAATTTCTGAATTGGCTAAAGCCCAGGTTTTAGAATATAAAACAGTAGAATTTCATAACGGAGCAGTGGCAAAAATGAAAAAAGAATCTGAAGGCTTCACAATAAAGACTGAAACGGGAGAAGAATTTAATACTAAGAAATTGATTCTCGCTTCAGGAATTAAAGATCTGATGCGCAATATTTCCGGATTTGCAGAATGTTGGGGGATTTCTGTGATTCATTGCCCATATTGTCATGGATACGAAGTGAGAGGTGAAGTAACGGGAATTATGGCAAATGGTGACCTGGCTTTTGATTTTACTAAGCTCGTTTATAATTTAACGAAAGATGTGACTTTGTTTACCAATGGAAAATCAACTTTAACCGAAGAACAGACTGAAAAACTTCATCAGAATAAAATCAATATTATTGAAGATGAGATAGAAAATATTCTACATGAAAACGGATACATTCAAAAAGTGATTTTTAAAAGCGGAAAAGAAGTTTCCTTAAAAGCATTGTATGCAAAAATCGGCTTCGAACAGAATATCAATACAGAAGATTTAGGAATTGAATTAAATGAAAATGGTTTCATTAAAGTAGATATGATGCAAAAGACAAATGTTCCGGGAGTTTTTGCGTGTGGAGACAATGTGACGATGATGAGGTCGGTTGCGAATGCTGTTGCACAGGGGAATTTTGCCGGAGCTGTTGTGAATAAGGAGCTTTCTGAAGAGGAGTTTTAGAATTTTACATATCTAATCTGTTTAAACTGATTTAAAAAAGTATAATTTTAGGATTCTATCAACCTTTGAATTAATTTTTTGAAATTTAATTGGCTGTGAAAATTTATTATCGTAATATTGCGATATAGTTTTGAATATGGGAGCCACCAAAACCGATTTTTTTACCGAACAGCAAAATAAAATGGCGATGCTTGCAAAAGCATTAGGACATCCTGCAAGAATTGCGATCATTGAATATTTAATGAAAGTGAATGAATGCATTTGCGGAGATATTGTGAATGAGCTTCCATTGGCACAGCCTACCGTTTCTCAACATTTAAAGGAATTGAAAAATGCAGGGCTAATTAAAGGGAATATTGAAGGAAATTCAATTTGCTATTGTATAGATGAGAAAGCATTTGAAGTTTTGAATGTATTTTTCTCCAATATCATCTCGACCGTAAAAAAGCAAAACTGTTGCTAAAAAATTTTTTGACACCAAACATCGTAATATTGCGATATTGCAATTTAAATATATACATTTATGACACTTGGAGACATTAAAGAAATTCTTCCGACATTAGACAATGTAGAATTTGAGCTTGAAAACGGGCAATTCGTACCCGAACATTTTCATGTAACAGAAATAGGAATGGTTACTAAAAACTTCATCGATTGCGGCGGAACCATCAGAAAAGAAGAAAAAGTAAATTTCCAACTTTGGAATGCCAACGATTATGAACATCGTTTAAAACCCGGAAAGCTACTTCGTATTATTCAGCTTTCAGAAGAAAAACTAGGCATCGGAGATTTTGAAATCGAAGTAGAATATCAGGATACAACGATCGGAAAATATGATCTTGAATTCAACGGAAAACATTTTGTTTTAAAAAATAAACTAACAGCTTGTCTTGCTCAGGATGCATGCGGAGTTCCTCCTCTAAAACAAAAAGTGAATTTGAATGAGCTATCAGGAAATAAACAAAATACTTGTTCTCCTAATTCCGGTTGTTGCTAATATTTAAATTACTATAATGAATTCAAAATTGTCAACTTATATAGAAATTATCCTCCAACAGGTAATTACCGATGATAGAAAAGAAGTTTTACAGCCTTTAATCAATTATATTCAACAGAAGGCTAAAGGTATGCAACCTATTTATCTTAATTTTATCTGTACGCACAACTCCAGAAGAAGTCATTTAGCTCAGGTCTGGTCTCAGGTTGCTAGTCATTATTATGGTATTTCTGATACTCAGTGTTACTCAGGAGGTACAGAAACGACAGCTATGTTTCCGAAAATTGCAGAAACATTTTCAGAGGCAGGTTTTGAGGTGTGGAAATTAAGTGAGGCTGAAAATTCTATCTATGCTATTAAGTACGATGAAAATGCATTGCCTATTATTGGGTTTTCTAAAAAATATGATGATACATTTAATCCTGTGAACCATTTTGCAGCAATTATGACCTGTTCACAGGCTGACGGAGGCTGTCCTTTTATCCCAGGCGCTGAAAAACGTATTCCGATTACTTTCGAAGATCCAAAAATTTCGGACAATACCGCTGAACAAACGAAAGTGTATAATGAGAGAAGTTTACAGATCGCCTCAGAAATGTTCTATGTTTTTTCACAAATAAAGAAATAATTCATCATGCAGCCTAAGTTAAAGTTTCTTGATAGGTATTTAACACTTTGGATATTTCTGGCAATGGTTTTCGGTGTGGCATTAGGATATTGTTTTCCTAATATTTCACTGGTTACAAAATCATTTTCTTCCGGAACAACCAATATACCTTTAGCGATCGGTCTCATTCTTATGATGTATCCTCCATTGGCAAAAGTGGATTACAGCTTACTACCGCAGGTTTTTAAAGATAAAAAAGTAATATCGATTTCATTATTTCTAAATTGGATTATCGGTCCGGTTTTAATGTTTGTACTTGCAATTATTTTTCTTAGAGATGAACCTGATTATATGATAGGGCTTATTCTGATTGGTTTGGCAAGATGCATTGCTATGGTAATTGTTTGGAATGACCTTGCAAAAGGCAATCGTGAATATGCGGCTTTACTGGTGGCATTAAATAGTGTTTTTCAAATTGTGTCTTACAGTTTTTTTGTATGGCTCTTTATTAATGTTCTTCCTCAGAAATTAGGACTGGGAAGTTTCACTGTTTCTGTTCCGATATACGAAGTGGTAGAAAGTGTGCTGATTTACTTAGGAATACCTTTTATAGCTGGTTTTTTGTCACGTTATTTTCTTATTAAGAGAAAAGGAAAAGAATGGTATAACAGGAAGTTTATTCCAATGATTTCACCAATTACTCTTTACGCATTATTGTTTACAATTGTGTTGATGTTCAGTTTGAAAGGAGATAAAATATTAGAATTACCAATGGATGTAATAAAAATTGCAACCCCGCTGGTTATTTATTTTGTCATAATGTTCTTTATCAGCTTTTTTATAAACAGGTTGATTAAAGTTCCTTATGATAAAAATATTTCGATTGCTTTTACAGCCACGGGAAATAATTTTGAACTGGCAATTGCTGTAAGTATTGCTGTATTTGGAATTCATTCAGCTCAGGCTTTTGTAGGTGTTATTGGCCCACTGATAGAGGTTCCGGTGCTTATTCTTTTAGTAAAGATAAGTTTGTACTTTAAACACAGATATTATAAGTAATAATTTAGAATACAGTTTTTTAATCGTATTTGATATACTAATCTCGCTGAAAATTTCGTATTTTTGACGTGAAAAATTTCAAAACTAAAAAGTAAAATGGACATTATTTTCGACCTGATTGAAAAAGAAAGACAAAGACAAACCCATGGAATTGAGATGATTGCATCAGAAAACTTTGTTTCTGATAACGTTATGAAAGCAATGGGAAGCGTATTGACTAACAAATATGCAGAAGGATATCCCGGAAAAAGATATTACGGAGGATGTGAAGTAGTAGATGAGGTTGAAACTTTGGCGATCAACAGAGCAAAAGAGCTTTTTGGAGTAGATTATGTAAATGTTCAGCCACATTCTGGTTCTCAGGCCAATGCGGCAATTTACTTGGCAGTTTTGAAACCTGGAGATAAAATCATGGGAATGGATCTTTCTATGGGAGGTCACCTTACTCACGGTTCTTCCGTGAATTTCTCTGGGATTCAGTATGATGTGGTTTCTTACGGAGTTCAGCAAGAGACTGGTCTTATTGATTATGATCAAATGAGAGAAGTGGCTTTGAGAGAAAGACCAAAAATGCTTATCGCTGGTTTCTCTGCCTATTCAAGAGATCTGGATTATGCTAAATTCAGAGAGGTTGCAGATGAGATAGGAGCTACACTTTGGGCAGATATTGCTCACCCTGCAGGTTTGGTGGCAAAAGGTCTTTTAAATAACCCGTTCGAACATTGTCATGTAGTAACCACTACGACTCACAAAACATTAAGAGGTCCAAGAGGAGGAATGATTATGATGGGGAAAGATTTCGAAAATACTTACGGTCACAAAACACCGAAAGGAGAGATCAAAATGATGAGCCAGGTTCTTGACGGAGCTGTTTTCCCAGGAATTCAGGGAGGTCCGTTAGAGCATGTAATTGCTGGTAAAGCAGTTGCTTTTGGTGAGGCTTTGGATGATCAGTTCTTAACCTATGCAAAACAGGTACAGTCTAATGCACAGGCTTTGGCAAAAGCAATGATCGACAGAGGATTTGATATTGTAAGTGGAGGAACAGACAATCACTTAATGCTTGTTGACCTTAGAAATAAAAATGTAAACGGTAAGGAAACAGAAAAAGCTTTGGTTCTTGCTGATATCACTTGTAACAAAAATATGGTTCCGTTTGATGATAAATCACCATTCACGACTTCGGGGATCCGATTGGGAACTGCAGCAATCACAACTCGAGGATTGAAAGAAAATGATATGGATACTATTGCCGGATTTATTTCTGAAGTGGTTGATAACATCAAAAATGAAGAAGTAATTACTTCTGTAAGAAAGAAAGTTAATGAATTAATGGAAGGTAAGGCATTATTCAATTATTAATATTTATCTTCGTCAACAAAATATAAGAATGGGCAATTGCTCATTCTTTTTTTATCCCTAAACTATGGAAAAGAAGTCTTTTACTTTTGATGAAATTAAGCTGAAACTGGTAAATTATTGCGTTTACCAGGATCGATGCCATGCGGAAGTGGAACAGAAAATGAAGGAGTTCCTTTTGATAGATGAAGCAAAAGAGGAAATTATGCTTTATCTTTTAAAAGAAAATTATTTAAATGAAGAAAGATTTACACGAAGTTATATCCGTGGAAAATTTTATATCAAACATTGGGGCAGGAATAAAATCAGGTTGAATCTCAAGCAGAAACAGATTTCCGAAAAACTCATCAATTCCTGTTTTGATGAAATTGATGAAACGGATTATGAAGCAACTCTTCGAAAAATATATGAAGATTATTACAGTAAACAAAAAGGGTTGAAAGAATTTCAAAAAAAAGCAAAAACTATTAAATATGTTTTAAGTAGAGGATTTGAATATGATGAAATTTTACATTTTATTGATACTTAACATTTATATAATTTTGATATTCTTGCTTTTTAAGAAAAAATATATAGTTTTGCTACATACTTAAAAATAAAACTATGATTTCAAAATTACAACCTCTGTCAAAGATGACCTTGGCATTTTTGATGGCGCTCTTTTCGGTTTGGACGTGGGGACAAACTATTACAATTAACTTAACATCTGCAGGAGGTTCTGCAAACCTTAGTTCTAATGCTTATGATAGTGGAGCAGAAAGAACCTGGACACAGAATGGAATTTCTTTTGGGGGTAAAGCTATTACAGCTGCTATATCTCCAAATTTAGGAACTATACAAGCTCAAGCAAGTAATGGTGTTATTTATAATACAATTGCCTTACCTGGTAAAATTAAAACTATTCAGATCAATCAAAGTGCTTCAACAAATTTTACTTTATATGGAGGAGTTTCAACAAGATTAGTAAATTCTGCTACGGGTAATTACACTGTAACTGGTGGTACATCAGAAGGTACAGTGACAGGAACTACTTGGACGTCGAGTGACTTATCTTCTAAAAATTATACTTTTTTTGCTTTAAAAAAAGGTGCAAATGTTGCATATATTAATTCTATTGTTATTACGTATGAAACAACTCCCAATCTAACTACTTCGGGAGCGTTTTCTTCTTTTACATACTTCCAAGGCAATGGACCATCTGTAAATCAATCAATCACAGCCTCTGGAAGTAACTTAGATGGTGTAACGCCTGTTACAGTAGCGGCTTCTTCTGGTTTTGAGGTTTCTTTAGATGGAACTAATTTTGCAGACAACCAGACAATTTCATATTCAAATAATACATTTACTAACCAAAACATATTTGCTCGTTTAAAAAGTGGACTTGTTGCAGGTAATTATCCAGGAAATATTACAATTTCAGGAGGAGGAGCATCTGACGTTATTAAAACAGTTAACGGAAATGTTGTGGATGTTCCTAGTGTTACTGCTTCATCATTTACCGGAACAATAGGAACTTCTTTTTCTCAAAATATCCAGGCAACTCAAAACCCCACTTCATATGCAATTGTTAGTGGAAATAGTTTACCAACAGGATTATCACTGAACACGACAACTGGACTTATTTCGGGAACGCCTACAGTAGCAGGTAGTTTTACGACAAATGTTACAGCAACGAATGGAGCTGGAACTTCTGCACCTGCAACAATTAATTTTACAATTGCTAAAGGAACTCAAACGTTGACGGGTTTTACAGATCAATCAAAATATTTGAGCAGTACTCCTTTCACATTTCCTGCAAATACAACCAATGCTAATTTGACGGTAACTTATGCAAGCTCCAACTCTGCAGTGGCAACGGTTTCAGGAAATATAATTACAATTACAGGTGTAGGAACATCAAATATTACAGCTACTCAGGCTGGTGACAATAATTGGAATGCTTTCAGTCAACAAATTGTTTTAACGGTTGCTAATGATCCGGTAGCCTATAATGGAGTAGGAAGATTTGAGAAAATTACTTCCTTAGCAGATTTAACAGATGGCTATTACGTAATTGTGGGCGACGGAACAAATGCTATGAATACAACAGTTGCAAGTAACAAGTTGCAAGCGACTACAGTTAGTGTTGTAAGTAATCAAATTGCCAATCCAGCAACGTCTATTGTTTGGAAGGTACAAACTGATGCAGGAAATATTAAAACAATTTTTAATGAAGCAGTCAATAAATATATTTCTAATGGGGCAAGTAATACAGATTTGTCATTAGTTGCTTCAGTATCTGGGAATGGGCAAAAATGGGGAGCAAGTTTTGTTTCGAGTTTATTTAGATTAACAAATCAAGCGGATACAAGTAGAGCTCTGATTTACAATGGCTCTGTATTTGGAAAATATGCCACAAGCAATGTTGATGGATCCTCTTATTTTGATTTAGAGCTTTACAAAATGGTTGAATCTACAACTTGGAACGGCTCCGCATGGTCAAACGGAAATCCAGGAAATAAAGATGTTATTATTACAGGGGTATATTCAACAACTTCACAACCGGCTTTTACTGCTAAGAATATTACCATTAAAAATGGAGGTATTTTAGAAATAACTTCTGGAAATACTATTTCAGCGACAGCAGTTACGGTAGAAGACGGTGGTAATTTTATTCAAAGAGATGGTTCTACTTTAACTAATACAGGAGCTTTTAACGTTTTGAAAAACACGACAAGTGCTGCTAATAAATATGTATTCTGGGCATCGCCAACGGCTTCTCAAAATATGTACGGAATTCATACCTCTGCACCACAGTATGTAATGACTTATAATAGCGATACAGACTTTTATACGACTTTGAGTAATCCCGCAACTTCTACACCTGGAGTAGGATATTCAGTGAAAATGCCGGCAGCAAATGCTATAGCTACTTTTGGAGGTGCTACTGCACAGCCAAATAACGGAAATGTAGCAGTTACCTTAAATAATACTTCTACAAACAAATATAATTTGATTGGAAATCCATATCCGTCAAATCTTGATCTGAATGCATTTTATAACGCAAACTCCTCTTCTGTGAATTCTACATTCTGGTTCTGGGATAATACAAGCAATAATGTAACTACACAAACGGGAAATACAACAACCAATGTTGGATATGCTACGTACAATGCGGCAGGATCCGGAACATGGACAGAAGCACCGTCTTCTTTAGCATCACATTCAGGAAGTTCGGCTGCGGTAGGACAAGGTTTCATTGTTGAAGCAACAGGGACCACAGCAACATTTACCAACGTAATGAGGGTTTCCACTACTGGAAATACATTTAATAAATTGAATGTTAATGATACAGGTAAGTTTTGGTTAAAACTGGCAACCCCTTATGGAAGTCATACTACATTAGCGGTTAATTATGAATCAGGAGCACAAAATACATTTGATAAGTTTGATTCAAGAGCTATGGGAATGGGATCAGATGCCTTCTATAGTATTGTGGGGGCTGAAAAATTAGTAATTCAGGGAAGATCACCATTTACTATTGATGATGTTGTACCACTAGGAAATAAACATTTTGAAGCAGGTAACTTTGTCATTTCACTGACTCAAAAAGAAGGTATTTTCAATAATGGACAGGCAATTTACCTTCATGATAAAGAATTAGGTACTTACACCAATCTTCAGAACGGAAACTATGGTTTCTCAGCTAACGCAGGTGAATTCACTAATAGATTCGAAATTGTATATAAGCTTGGAACTTTAGCAATTCAGGAAATTGAAAAAATGACTTTTGAAGTATACAGAGACGGAGAAGATTTTGTTGCTAGAAATTCTAAAAATATTGAGAGAATAGAAATATTTGATGCTTCAGGTAGAAAAATAGTAGAATTAAAACCAAACACTAGCTCTGCTAAATTCAAACTAGAAACAAAAGGAATGTATATTCTGAAAGCATTATCGGCGGGTAAAGAGTATACCAAAAAATTAATTAAATAAGAAAGAATATGAAAAAGATAATAATTATAGGTTCAATAGTTTTTTCAGGTCTTGCTTTTGCACAGCATTCAGATAATCCCTATATATATGATGAGCCATCACAAACTTCGGAAGTAGAAAAAAGTCCGGGAGAACCCGGCGATCCTTCTGCACCGATAGATGAGCAAGTTCCATTTTTGATGGTAGCAGCTATAGGAATGGCGATTGTTTTTGCCAAACGCAAGAAATCAGTTGACTCTTTTTAATGATGATATTTACTTCCCAAAGCTTCCTAGCTTTGGGATTTTTATATTGTTTATGATCTAAATTAATAACCAAAATAACTAATTAATTTATGTTGAAATAGATATGAATTTCTATTATTATATAGATTTTTTTATTGTTTTTAATATTATATTAACCAAATGAAAAATAAATTCAAGACTAAGTGATAAGAATGAATAATATTATTATCTTTGTCCCAAAATTATAAAACCAATTGATGTTGAATGAAAAAGCTGCTTGATGCTTTTAGGGTACTGTACGATGGGGATAACATATTGAAGATTACTAAATTAAGATATGTCCCTCGTTGGTTAGTTATTATTATAGATGTTCTTATTGTACTGTTTTCTATAGTGCTCTCTTCTCTGTTTTTAGAGAAGCTACATGTAAGAGATAGTTTTCCGGAATATACATTTCAAAAAATAGGAGGAATTATTCTTATTAACTTACTGTTTATGTTTGTATATAAAACATATGCAGGAATTATAAGGCATTCAACTTTTTTTGATTTCTTTAAAATTATGTTTTCATCAGGGAGTACTCTGGTAACACTTCTTACAATTAACTATTGTACGGAAATACTGGTAGGAAAAGCTCCATATCTTTATCCTAATCTATTTCTATATTTTTTTATTTCTGTTTCGGCGATGTTCTTTTTTAGAATGGTGACTAAACAGTTTTTCAATATGCTGATTGATTATAAAGGATTTTCATATAAAGTAAAAGTTGCTGTTGTAGGAGTCGGTGATGCATCAGTTTCAGTAGCGAGAGCTATTATGCATAATCCTAGTTATCCTTATAGACTTTATGGTTTTTTAACAAAAAGATCAGATTCTAACCGGGCAATGTTATTAGGTCATAAAATATATAACCAGGAACATTTCTTTAAAAATGAAAATCTGATCAAAAAGTTTGATGCAGTATTGATTATTAAGGAAATCATGACCAAGCAGGAGCTTGAAGAATGGATGACTTTGGCATTAGATAATGGCTTAAAAGTATTGAAAGCTCCTTCATTAAGTAAAATGAGAGATTCTGACTTGGTGGGCGGAATACGTCAGCTTCAGATTGAAGACTTGTTGAACCGTAAGCCTATCAAGATTGAAAATGAAGAAGTGAAAAAAAGACATTTCAGTAAAAATGTTTTGGTTACAGGAGGGGCTGGGTCTATTGGAAGTGAGATTGTAAGACAGGTGGCTCAATTTAACCCATCACTGATTGTAGTATTGGATCAGGCGGAATCTCCCTTATATGAGCTTGAACTGGAATTAGTAGAAAAATTTCCGGATCAGAATTTTAAATTTATATTAGCAGATATTTCAAATAAATATAGATTAGAAAAAATATTTGAAGAGTATCAGTTTTCAATGGTGTATCACGCTGCAGCATACAAGCATGTACCTTTAATAGAGGATAATCCTCACGAGGCAATTTTTGTTAATGTGTTAGGAACTAAAAATGTAGCACAGCTTTCAAAAGAATATAAGGTTAACCGTTTTGTAATGGTTTCTACAGATAAGGCGGTAAATCCTACAAATGTTATGGGAGCTTCAAAAAGAGCTGCAGAACTTTTTGTACAATCTCTACAGAATTCGGAAGGTAACATAACTAAATTCATTACAACACGTTTTGGAAATGTACTAGGCTCAAATGGTTCGGTTATCCCTCATTTTAAAAAGCAGATCGAAAAGGGGGGGCCTATTACCATTACTCATCCTGATATTATACGTTACTTCATGACAATTCCTGAAGCTTGTGAATTGGTGTTGCAGGCTGGAACAATGGGGAATGGTGGAGAAATTTATGTCTTTGATATGGGAGAACCTGTTAAAATTTTGGATTTGGCAAAAAGAATGATAAAATTGTCAGGATTTACCCCGGATTTGGATATTAAGATTAGTTTTATAGGGTTGAGACCAGGAGAAAAACTGTACGAAGAATTATTAAGTGACAATGCAACAACAATTCATACGCATCATGAGAAAATCATGATTTCTAAAGATCCGACAATAGAGTTTGATGAGATTGATATATTGTGCATACAGATTATTAAATCGGCGGTTAAGAGAGATCGATTAGAGGTAGTGCGAATATTGAAGAAGATTGTACCTGAATTTATTAGTAATAATTCGGAATTTGAGGTGTTGGATAGTAAAGATGAGGAATTTATAATTCCATAGAGAAGCTGATAATATATAAAAGGAAAAAAGGATCAAATAATTTTAGACTTTGATTCTTGTTTTAGAAATTGAGATTTTAGTTTAAAAATAATAATCATATTTTTGTGAAAAATATATCAGGAATGAATTGGAAAAATTGTATTTGGGCCGGTGCGTTGTCGGTGTTATTGTTTTCATGTGGGACAAGACAGGAGATCAACTATATGAAAGATATTGAAAACCTGGCATTAGACAATTCAGTGAAAAACAGTAGAAGCACGCTGCAGCCGGGAGATCAGCTGGTAATTACGGTGTCTGCAAAAGATATGGATGTGGTTAAGCCTTTTAATCAGGTCTATTCTTCAGCTTCTACGATTACGCAGTATTCTACTCCAAGTTCTAATAATCTTCCTCAGCAGATCCCAGTTTCAGGACCTACCTATAACGTAGATACGGATGGGAATATCATATTCCCGCAAATAGGAAAGGTAAATACCAAAAATGAAAATATTGAAACTTTCAGACTGAAACTGACAGATTTAATTCGCGAGTATGTCAAAGACCCAGTGGTAGATGTGAAGTTAATTAATTTTAGAGTTTCTGTATTAGGAGAAGTTGCGAGACCAGGAACATATTTGGTTCCCGATGGTAATGCTACACTATTAAGTGCTTTAGGGTTAGCTGGTGATCTTACAGCTTTTGGAATCAGAACTAATGTATTGGTGGTAAGAAATGTTGATGGCCAGTTTACAAAAGAGAGAGTTGACCTTACGAGTGCCCAGTTTATAAATTCTCCGTATTATTATCTAAGACAAAACGACATCATTTATGTACAACCAAATGCCAACAGGGAAAAAGCAGCAAGAGTAGACCCTAATACAGGGCTGTATATATCTGTAGCATCGGTGATTGCTTCTTTGGCCATCGGTATTTTAGCTTTAACAAAAAATTAATTTTTACACACCTAATCATTTATAGTGGATCAGAATTATTTGGATCAGAATCAGGAAGAGTCTTTAAACCTAAGAGAAATACTTAAGCCTTATCTTCATCGATGGTACTGGTTTATCATTGGTGTTATTATAGCGATTATAGCGGCTTGGTTTTTTTTAAGATATAGTATTCCCGTTTATAATACAGAAGCTACACTACTTATTAAAGAAGTAAAAAAATCAACCTCTGGACAGCCTGAATTGTCAGTAATTTCCGAATTGGGTGGAATTGGTGGAATGGGTACGAACTCAGTAGATAATGAAATTGAGATTTTCAAATCCAAAAAGCTGATGCTTTCCGTGGTGAGAGAACTGGGATTGGAAACAAGTATCTATGCTAAAGGAAATGTAAAAGACACGGAATTATATAAAGAAACGGCGCCATTCACGGTAAGAGTGATTGAAGAATTTCCTAAAGTTCAGTATCCAGCTAAACAAGTATTAGCAACAATACAAAATGGACGTATCGTATTAAAATCAGAGTCTTTTAAACAGGATGTATATGCAGCTTTCAATAAAGCTGTCAGGTTGCCTTTTGGAATTGTAATTTTTCAGAAAAATCCGCGTTTTAAGAAGATTGCTAAAGATGAAGGAAAGTATGCCCTACAGTTTATGTCAGGAATGAATCGTACACGGGATCTTTTGTCTAAGTTAAATGTAACGTTAGTACAGAAAGAGGCAACCGTATTGAAGATCTCAATGAACAATGTTGTTCCGGAAAAAACAGAAAATATTCTGAATCATTTAGCCATTAACTATAATAAAGAAGCTATTAATGATAAGAGTTCGGAAGCTCAAAAAACAGCAGCATTCATTGATGATCGAATCAGGCTTATAGGGCAAGAGCTAGGAAAAGTTGAAAATCAAAAGGAAGATTTTAAAGTTAGAAACAATATTGCAGATATCCAAACGGAGGCAGAGTTATCTCTGAAAAGTGTTGCCGCTACACGTGATATTCAACTAGAAAATGAATCTCAATTGGAGCTAGTAAATAGTTTAATAAATTATTTGAACAGACAAGGTAATTTTCAGGTATTACCATTAAATGTAGGACTAAAAGATTCAAATACTGCTTCTGATATTGCAGCATACAATCAATTGGTTATTGAAAGAAACAGATTGCTGGAGAATTCTACCACAGCAAACCCATTAGTACAGGATATTACCAAACAGATCAACGGTATGAGGACTGCAATTGGAGCAAGCTTGCAGAAAAGTAAATCAGCATTACAGATTGCGGGATCCAATATTCAGATGGAGCAGAACCGTCTTTCTGGAATGATTTCTAAAATTCCGGTTCAGGAAAAATTATTCAGGAGCATTGAGAGACAACAGAATATTAAAGAGCAGTTATATTTATTATTACTACAGAAAAGAGAAGAAGCTGCCATTTCATTAGCAATTGCAGCTCCGAAAGCACGTATTGTAGATGATGCATTAACGAATCCTATTCCGGTCTCACCTAAAAGAATGATTATTTATTTAGCCGCTTTGATTGTAGGATTATTGATTCCGTTCGGAATTATTTATTTAATTGAGTTGTTTAATAATAAGGTGCAGACAAAACATGATTTGGAAAAATTATCTGAGGAAGCTTCAGTAATTGGAGAATTACCCTCATTGGAAAAAGGAGATCCTGAGTTGGTACAGCTGAATGATTTATCTCCATTAGCAGAAGCCTTCCGTATTTTGATTACCAATCTTAATTTTATGTTGCCTAAAAATAAGAAAGGAAATGTTATTTTTGTTACTTCCACAGTAAAAGGAGAAGGAAAAACATTTACTTCTGTGAATTTAGCGCTAACATTGGCTACTCCTAGAAAAAAAGTAATCATTATTGGTTCTGATATAAGAAATCCTCAACTACAAAGATATAATGAAAGCAGGAGAGGATTGATTGGTCTTTCAGAGTTTATGTATGATGATCAGATGCAAACTTCAGAGATTATCCATCCTACTTCATTTAATCCATATTGTGATGTAATTTATTCAGGAGCTATTACACCCAACCCTACTGAATTGTTGTCAAATGGCAGGTATCAGGAATTGGTAGAAAGTTTAAAACCTCATTATGACTATATTATTTTAGATACAGCGCCATTAATGTTGGTAACAGATTCCTTTCTGATTGCTGATGTAGCAGATGTTACAGTCTATGTTACAAGATCAGGACACACCGAGAAAGAATTGATTAGATTTGCCAACCACCAGATTAAAGACAAAAAAATCCATAATGTAGGCTTTGTATTGAATGATGTTTCAAAAAGAAATAGTGGATATGGATATGGATATAAATATGGGTATGGTTATAATGCAGATATAAAAAAGCCTTGGTGGAAAAGATTGATGAATTAATTGAAACATATACATATCGTGATCATCATTTCGAATAGATTCTTATAATCGTATAGATAGATTACTCCAAGTAGAGTCAAAAAGTTAAATTGAGAAATATAAGAAACGTTAAAACATAAATGAAAAAAATTTTAATAACGGGAGGAGCCGGATTTATTGGCTCTAATCTTACCGAATATTTTTTAAATAAAGGATATGAAGTGTGTTGTTTAGACAATTTTGCAACCGGGCACCGCCATAATATAAAACCCTTTCTTCAAAATCCAAATTATCAATTGATTGAAGGTGACATTCGTGATTTAAAGACATGTCATGCAGCGGTTCAAGGAATAGATTATGTTTTGCATCAGGCTGCGTTAGGATCGGTACCTCGTTCCATTAAAGATCCGATTACAAGTAATGAGGTAAATGTATCCGGTTTTTTAAACATGCTAACAGCAGCTCGTGATGCTAATGTTAAACGTTTTGTGTATGCTGCCTCCTCATCTACTTATGGAGATTCTGAATCTCTACCTAAAGTTGAAGAAGTAATCGGTAAGCCGCTATCACCATATGCAATTACAAAATATGTTAATGAATTATATGCAGATGTTTTTTCTAAAACATATGGAATGGAATGCATCGGATTACGATATTTTAATGTATTTGGTCGTCGTCAGGATCCAAACGGAGCTTATGCAGCAGTAATTCCTTTATTTGTAAAAAAATTAATGAATCACGAATCACCTGTAATAAATGGAACTGGAGATTACTCTCGTGATTTCACTTATATAGACAATGTAATTCAAATGAATGAATTGGCAATGTTAACAGAAAATAAAAATGCAATTAATACAGTATATAATACGGCTGTTGGAGACAGAACAACATTGAATGATCTGGTTCAATATCTAAAACAGTATTTAAGCAACTTCGACGAAGAAATTGCTGATATTGAGATAATATATGGTCCAAATCGGCAAGGGGATATTCCGCACTCATTGGCTTCTATAGAAAAAGCAAAAAAATTATTAACATATCAACCCACGCATACTATTGATAAAGGCTTAAAAGAGGCTGTACAATGGTATTGGGAAAACTTAAGATAAATACATAGATGAATACTCAACATAAAATAGCGATTATAGGATTAGGATACGTTGGCTTACCTTTAGCACGCTTATTTGCGACAAAATATCCTGTAGTAGGATTTGATATTAATCAAAAAAGAATTGAAGAACTTAATTCTGGCAAAGATCTTACACTTGAAGTAGATGACAATATATTACAAGAGGTTTTAATACAGGAAAACCCGTTTTCTCAACAATTTAACAACTCAACGATTCAACAAAAAAATGGTTTGTTTTGTTCCTCAAATTTAGAAGATATTTCTGGGGCAAACATTTATATAATCACTGTTCCTACACCTGTTGATAAAAACAATCGTCCTGATTTAACGCCACTTATCAAGGCAAGTGAAACGGTAGGTAAAGTCATAAAAAAAGGAGATATCGTTATTTATGAATCTACTGTTTATCCTGGTGCAACAGAAGAAGATTGTATTCCTGTAGTAGAAAAACAATCAGGATTAAAGTTCAATCAAGATTTTTATGGAGGATATTCACCGGAAAGAATCAATCCTGGAGATAAACAGCATACAGTTGAGAAAATCTTAAAAGTTACCTCTGGTTCCACACCAGAAATTGGAAAGATTGTTGATGATTTGTATAAGTCTGTAATTGTTGCGGGGACTCATTTGGCACCTACAATTAAAGTAGCCGAGGCGGCTAAAGTAATCGAGAATTCTCAGCGGGATATTAATATTGCTTTCGTAAACGAATTGGCGAAGATCTTTAATTTACTTGATATTGATACCCATGCGGTATTAGAAGCGGCTGGAACTAAATGGAATTTTTTACCGTTTAAACCAGGCTTGGTTGGTGGGCACTGTATTGGTGTTGATCCTTATTACTTAGCGCAGAGAGCACAGGAGTTTGGCTATCACCCTGAAATTATTTTGGCAGGACGAAGACTGAACGATTCCATGGGAGAATATGTTGCATCACAAGTTGTAAAAACGATGATAAAGAAAAATATCAATGTTAATGGTGCGGAAATTCTTATGTTGGGAATTACTTTTAAAGAAAACTGTCCGGATGTTCGTAACACAAAAATTGTAGATGTGATTTCGGCTCTAACAGACTATGGAATTAAGGTATCTATTTATGATCCTTGGGCTAATCCTAAAGAAGTGGAACATGAATATAACTTAATTACAACAGACCAATTACCTGCAAAGAAGTTTGATGCCATTGTTCTAGGTGTTGCACATAAAGAGTTTTTAAATTTGGATTTAGAAGTATTAAAACATGAAAATACAGTTCTGTATGATGTGAAAGGTATTTTGAATGGTAAAGTTGATGGCAAATTATAGCTTACATAATCAGGATATATGTATAAAAAGCTATTGTCAACATCTATAATAAATGCTGCAACCGCCGGGTTGAACTTTTTCGCAAGTTTTATAACTGTGAAGTTGATGTCATTAAAGATATTTGGAGAGTTCGCTATTTTTAATTCTATTTTAGCTTTCGGAGGATTACTATATGCTATAATACCAACTAATTATTCTATTTTTAAGTTACAAGATGATAATAGATATAAATCAAAATTGCTGAGTTTTTTTATATTGTCAAGTATTGCTTTTTCTATTTTTGTTTTCATAACAAATATTACTGGAATTGTAAATATTGATTTTTTCACTGTTTATTTTTTTGGAATCAGTACATTCTTCTTAGGATATTTTGATATTAAATTCCAAGCATTGGGTAAGCTCAAACAGTATTTTATAATGCTTTTTATTACTGCAATCTTAAAAATTATATTTTTAGTTCTTTTTTATTATTTTAAACAACTAAACAATTTAACAAATTTATTATGGACTGTTACAGTTTCTCAAATAATGATCATAATATTTTATTTACTTGATGATAAAGAAGACGTTAAATTTATTATAAAAGATTTTAAGTTATTTAAGGAAACATTTTTATTTATTAGAATTAATTTCTCAAGTTTTACACCATACTATTTGAATACTTGTTTAAAAAGATTAAGAGAAAATTTGATAGTGCTATTATTCGGTAAATTTATGTCAAACGAAACGATAGGTTTGTTCTCAGTTTTTGTAAAAATTTCATCATTTGTATTCGGACTTAGTAGAACAATGGAAGCATTTTTTATGAACAGAGAAAATATTGGTAAATACAAGGAAACGTTTTATCAAAAAATTATTTATTTTGCCATTCTATTACAGTTCATATTCCTATTGGTAGGAATTGGTTATTTTAAAATTTTTATTAATAAATTTTTTTTCGTTGAAATATTGATTTTGAGTTTTCTAGTATATCCACATATGTTTTTTTTAGTAGCGAGATCTGAAATGCTTTCAAAGTATTCTAATAAGGAAGTGAATATCAGTGAAGGAACAAATATGTTAATAGTATTGATTGGTGTATTACTGTGCTATATATTCAAAATTACATCTATTTATGGAATGTTATTTACTTATGGTTTTGCTACTTTGGGACTTCAATTGTATTTAATAACATCATTAAAAAGTATGAAAAAAGGAAATATAGATATTTGATAGTTATTTTTGAATCAATGAACCCCTCTTTAAAACAAAATAAGTTTTTTTTCTCGGCATATATAGGTGTCCTGCTATTGTATGTAAAATTATTTTTTATACAGCCTATATTTTCTTTTCAAGGTGTTGGAATAACATTGTCTTTGATTTTACTTTTTGTAGTTTTTTTTAGAATTGTTTTTAAATTAACCATTCTGAAAATTAATTTGTTCGGGAAAAACAAGGCTGCTAGTCTGTTCTGGATTTTTATTTTTATTTCTACGATTAGTTCATTTTTTCTATCTCCAGATATTGCCACTGGTGTAGTTACAGTGAACATACAGCTTTTTTTTGTTTATTTAATTTTTATTGATTTCAAGACTATTAATATAAGTTCTTTGGGACTCCAAAAGATTATTAAAGCATTAGTAAATTTTGCAAGCCTAAATGCAATTCTAGTTTTTTATACTTTCTTTTTTGGTAAGATATCATTGATTGGTGAAGTGTCAGAATCTGGTAACATTACAAGAGCATTTGGCTTAATGGGAGACCAGGTTGCATGGTTTCTTTCTTTCTTTTCGATATATGCACTTTATAATGGAAAAAGAATTCAATATTTAATTTTTTTAGTAGCTATTTTAATGTGCGCATCTCTTGGAGCAACTTTAGTCTTAATAATTGCTACTCTCATTTATTATATAAAAGAAAAACGTGCAAGCGCATCATTATATATTAAGGCTGGATTTTTCAGCATCATCTTTATTGGTGTTTTGTTAATTTCTCCGAATATCTTCGATAAAATTGGATTGTTACAAAGAGTTAATCAAGGAGATTTCGCTGATGCAAATTCTCAAACTACTGGACATCGCTTTAATGCCATCAATACCGCAATAGTGAATATCGGTGAAAAACCTTTATGGGGATTCCAAAATTATTCTCTGGCAATGTTTAATAAATATGATCATTTATTGTCAGATATGGAAAAAGGGAAATTAACCTATTTAACAACACCGAACAATCAAATTCTAGCGATTATATGCGACTACGGCTTGATAGGTTTTGTTTTTTTTATTTTTTTTATTTTTAGTATTATGAAAATTGTTCGTCCTTCGGCAATAAATATTAATAATAAATTATATTCTTTCAAGAAATCTTCTTATACGTGGCTCATAGTCTTTTTTATCTGTAATCAAAGTGCAACATGGTTTTTACCGGGGAGCTTTCTTTGGATATTGATATGTATTATAGTAGGCATTTGTTATAAAATAAATAAATTGTATGATTATAAAAAATAATAAATTAATTTATATACTCAATAATTACTCGGTTAATAGTACAGAACATTTTTTTCATGTTTTGAATTTATTAGAAGAAATGGCAGATAATGGTATTGATATTTTACTGCTTATTGAAAAATCAGATGGTATTCCTGTTGTGAAAAGTCCTAAAATAAAGGTCAAATGTATAAAAAATTCTGGAATTGGGCGCTTGATAGAAATTTATAAACTAATAGCCGCAGCTCAAAAGAAAGATTATAATACGCTTTTTGTTCGTATTTCAAATTGGGCTGCTATCACTGCTATTTTCAGATCATTTTTTTCAAAGTTAAATGTTTATTATTGGCATAGTGGAACTGTTTTTGAATTTGATAATCAACAGCCTTTAAATATAAAAAAAATTAAATGGTATTTGAAAACACGCATCCCTTTTAATTTTATAAAAAAGCATACAACTTATTTTGTTACCGGCCCCGAAAGTATGAAAGACTATTATGTAAATATTGTGGGGGTTAGTAAAGAAAAAATCAAGATTTTATATAACGATATTGATTTATCACGTTTTTCGATTATATCACAAAAAGATAAAAATATTTTAAAAGAAGGTTTAGGAATTGACCTAAACGTTAAAGTTATATTATTTGTACATAATTTCTCGCCTGTCAGAAAATCAGGCATATATATTGGTAAATTCTTAAAGAGTTTTTATTCTGAATCTGAACTTACGAATTTTAATTTCTATTTTATAGGAGGAGGTAAAGATCGTAAAGAAATTGAAGAACAAGTTCAATACATGGGTTTAAACGATAAGGTTTTCTTTTTAGGTTCTTTACCTAATGCTGTTGTACATAATTATTACCAAATTGCTGACATTTTTATAAATCCGACAGCTGCAGAAGGCTTTCCACGTGTTCTTATAGAAGGAATGGCATGTGGTTTACCAATTGTAACTACCAACGCTGGGGGAATAAAAGATATACTTGGAGTAGAACAGCAAAAATATATGTCAGATGTAAATGATATTGACAGTTTTACTAACAACTTAATAAAGATGGCTAAATTGTCTTCAAGTGATATTGCAAAATTAAAATCTGAAAATATTGAAATGGTAAAAAAATATAGTACCGAAAAGGTTGCACTAATGTATATTAATACAATTTTTAATGAATAATTTATTACATGTTTCAGCTAATCAATTTAGCGATATTGAAAGTTCAGGACACACTTATAAAATATGGAGAGAGCTCTCGAAAGGTTTTGATAATTACTACATTTTGGGAAGATCAAGAAATAATAAGTTTGAAAAGTATAAAAAAGATAATATTACATTAATTTTAATCCCCCAAATAATTGATAAATCAAGTATTTTTATTCTTTCTAGTTTTGTTATATTTTATTATGTTAGTAAATATAAAATATCTCATATTTTATGCCAAAGTGCAATATTCGGTGGCGCAGCTTGTATCTTAGTTCAGAAGATTTACAAAATACCAGTAATGGTCGAAATACATGGTGAAGAATATTTTAGAATTATGGAATCCCCCAAAAAAATTATAAAATTTTTTGGAATATTTTTAAAAAAAATCTATTTGAATGCTAATAAAGTTAGATCATTGAATGACTTTATGACTGAAAAATTGAAAAGACATGGTATTGTAGAAAATGTAGTTGAAATTTATAATCGAGTAGATTTAGAATTGTTTAATGAAGTAAAGCAAAATTTTAAAAGAGGTGATGTAGTTAAGATCGCATCAGTAGGTCGTTTTGTAAAAGAAAAAAACTATGAAAATTTAATATTGTTTCTGAAAAATTCAGGAATAAAGTTTCATCTAACATTGATAGGTGGTGGCTTATTGAAAGAGAATTATAATACTTTAATCAAAAAATTAAATTTAGAAAATGATGTCCTTCTTCTGGATTGGGTTAAACAAGAAGAATTTATTGATATTTTAATCAGTTGCGATCTGTATATTCAATCATCAATTAGCGAGGGTATGCCAAGAACAATTGTTGAAGCAATGGCTTTACAGTTACCAATAGTTTCTACTAATGTAGGTTCGATAAGTGGAGTAGTAAAAAATGAAGTTAATGGACTGTTAGTCGAGCCAAATGAAATTGCAATCATCGATGCTGTTAAGAAAATGGTGAATTCAGAATCATTGAGAGAATCGTTAGCTAAACAGGGACGTAAAGATGTTGTTGAGAAATATGAATGGAATAAAGTCTTCTACAAATATAGATCGGAGATTATTTCTATGTAATTAATGATTTTAAAAACTTATATATCAAAGTTGAAAACGAAACTGAACATACTAAGAATATATTATAAGATTCCTCCCGTAAAGGGAGGAATGGAAAAGCATATTTATTTCTTAACTAAATATCAGAATGAATCACAACAGGTTTCTGTTTTCTTTAATCAGGGTGATAAGATCAGTTTAAATGATAAGAAAATTTTGCCGGTTGTGAGACTAGATAAAATAAAACCTTCATTTATAGGGATATTTGCTTTCTATATGTCAATTATTTTTAGTTTACTACTTTATAGAAAAAAATTTGATGTAATTCACATACATGGAGATTGGAGCTCATTACTTTTTGCAAAAATAATAAAGCGATTAACAAATGCAAAAATCATAGCATATACCAACCATGGTTTAATAACCAATAGTTTACAACATAGAATATTACTGCCTTTTACGCTTAAAGGTATAGATCTAATTTTTACAACGGGTTATGAATCTGCAGCAAAGCTTAGGCTGGCAGTTAGAAATCAGGAAGTAATAGTTCAACCTAGCGGCATTAATTCAATATTCTTTGACTCACCTGAAAAGAATATTGAAAATGAAATATTCACTGTAATAACGGTTGCTAATCTATTACCTATAAAGAATATAAGTCTTATAATTAATATTGCAAGTCAGCTCCCTGATATTAAATTTATGATTATTGGAGAAGGTCCTGAAAAAGAAAGTTTACAAAACAAAATTAATCATTTTAAATTGACGAATATAGAATTATGTGGATTTAAAGCTGCAAATGAAATTAAGAAACTTTATAATTTGTCAGATTGTTTCCTTATGACTTCTCTAGGTGAAGGTACACCAACTTCTATTTTGGAGGCTTTAGCATGTGGTTTACCAATTGTTTCTAGTAATGCGGGTGGTCTTAATAGGGTTTTGGAGAATGGTAAAAATGGCTTTATAATTGAGGGATATTTAATTACTGATTATATTAACGCAATTAAAAAAATACAAAATGACAAAATTTTGAGGTTAAAGATAAAGGAAGAAAATAAAACTTTAGCTAGAAATTATTGTTGGAATAATGTAGAACATAATATAACAAATTTAATAAAAAGAAGATTAGATGAAAAAATTAATAATATTTCTACATAATCAAATGGAAAAAGTGATTATAAAATTTTAAGTTGCCATGAAAAAGTATAGTTTTAAATATAAGATTATTAATTTCGAAAAACGAACATAATATAAATAGCATTGATACTCAGAAAAGGTTGAAATGGAAGTTTTGTATAGTAAATAAATGTTAACTCTAATTTTAATAAAATTAAATTTGCAATCAAAGAGCTGATTTGAATAATTAGTTCAATAGTAAAAATGAAAATATTACAGATAATTAATTCCTTAGAAAGTGGTGGCGCAGAAAAGTTGCTATTAGAAACAATTCCACTATACCGAAAGGCTGGTATCGAAATGGATATACTTTTGTTATGGGACAATGATCATCCTTTTACGATGGCGTTAAAGAAACTGAACTGCTGTAAAGTTTATGTATTGAATAAATCATATAATAACAAAGACATTTATTCAGTTGCTAATATTTTAAAGTTAAGAAGGTATTTAAAGCAATACCATATTGCTCATGTACATTTGTTTCCTGCGCAATATTTTGTACCATTAGCAAATATTATGAATGGTAATAGAACAAAGTTGATTTTTACAGAGCATAACACAACTAATAATCGAATTAAAAATTACTTTTATAAAATTATTGACAAATATTTTTATAAACTTTATACTTTACAGATCGCTATAACAGATGAAATAAAAAATATATTTCAGAAAGAATATAATTTACCTGTAAAGTTTTACAAGGTAATTGAAAATGGAGTAGATTTACAGAAAATTAAAAAAGCGACAAAATACAGTAAATTTCAGATTTCAAATTTAATTTCGGAGACTGATAAATTAATTATTCAAGTTTCAGCATTCAGAGAGCAAAAAGATCAAGACACTTTAATAAAATCATTAGTTGAATTGCCAAAAAATATTAAATTGATTTTAGTAGGAGATGGTGAAAGAAAGTCATTGTGTCAAGATTTAGTAAAAAAATTAAATTTAGAGAATCGTATTGTTTTTTTAGGACAGAGAATGGATGTACCTGAATTATTGAAATCTTCAGATTATATAGTTTTATCATCAAAATATGAGGGGTTGTCGCTATCTAGTATCGAAGGTATGGCATCAGGTAGGCCTTTCTTGGCATCCAATGTACCTGGTTTAAAAGAATTAGTGGATGGTGCTGGAATATTGTTTGAACAAGGTAATGTGAGAGAATTAGTGACAAAAATATTAGAACTAGAAAATAATCCTTCTTTTTATAATCAAGTCGCACAAGCATGTCAGGTGCGCTCCATGAATTTTGATATTCATACGATGGTGGATAAACATATTAAGTTATATCGTAAGATCTATAAGAATTAAGTTCTGTATACCTGAAAAATATAATATTCCAAAAATTAAAGCTTTTATTATAAATATTTTACGTCCTACGAAACACAATAGATATTAAAAATTATGAAATCATATCTACGAAAATATACTGAATCTGCAATTTTTGCATATAAACTATTCCATAGGCTTATTATCTTTATTCACATTAACAGGAGCAAAGTATAGACAGAATTAAATTTATGAAAAAGAAATCGGCAAAGAAAGTTTTACACGTGATAACGATATCATTTGTCATAAAACATTTTTTTGGGAATCAGTTTAAATATTTAAAAAATAAAACGGGTAATAAATATTATTTAGCATGTACTCCATCCAAAGAACTTGTTTCGTGGCAGGATGATTTTGATTATCATGCTATCCCAATAGAAATTACTAGATCAATAAGTCCGTTTAGAGATATAATTGCAATTTATAAACTTATTAGATTTATTAAAAAAGAAAAAATAGATGTTGTAGTTGCTCATACACCAAAAGGTGGGCTTGTTGGAATGATTTCTGCAGCATTATGTAGAGTCCCTGAGAGGATTTATTTTAGACATGGTATTGCTTATGAAACATCTAAAGCTTTTAAAAGAAATCTTCTGAAAAATATTGAGAGAATCAGTGGATATTTGGCAACAAAAGTTGTTAATGTTAGCAAAGGTGTTGAAAAGTTTGCAGTGCAAGATAGATTAAATCAAAAAAATAAAAATTTGATTTTAAAAAAAGGGACATGTAATGGTATCGATGCAAGAGAACGCTTTAATCCGGGAAAATACTCCGAGAAAGACGTTAACCAACTTAGAAACACTTTGAATATTGCAGCTGGAGATTTTGTTATTGGCTATGTAGGAAGGCTTGTGCATGATAAAGGTATTGATGAATTATTAGAGGCTTGGCAAAAGCTGAAGCAGTATGCAAATATGAAACTATTACTTGTAGGCCCTTTTGAAGATAAAGATTCTGTAAATGATTTGACGAAACAAAGAATATTATCAGACAGTAATGTTATATATACAGATTATGTCCCTGATTCAGCAATATATTTCAGACTCATGAATATTTTTGTTTTAGCTACTTATAGAGAAGGATTTCCTACAGTTTCTCTTGAAGCATCTTCTATGGAATTACCAGTTATTATAACTCGTGCAACTGGGTGTGAAGAAGCTATTATTGAAAATGAAACAGGAATATTTATTAATAATAGTTCAAAGGATATTGAAGTTACTATTAAAAAATATTATAATGAATATGATTTATGTAAAACGCATGGTGAAAAAGGACGTCAATTTGTTTTAGAATTTTTTGAGCAGTCAATTATTTGGAATACCATTAATAAGGAATTAGAATATTAGTATATGGCTACCAATATTTTAGTCACAGGAGCGTCCGGCTTTGTTGGAAAAAATCTTTCAACTTTTTTACAAAATAAAGAGTGCAAGACAAATGCTCTTTCTTTAAGAAATGAAAATTGGAAAGCAGATTTTCTAAAATCTGTCGACGCAATTATTCATCTAGCGGGTAAAGCCCATGATATCTCAAATGTTTCAGATTCTGATGAATATTATAAAATAAATAGAGATTTAACCATTGAACTATTTAATGGGTTTTTGAATTCAGATATAAAAAAATTCTTTTATTTCAGTTCTGTAAAAGCTGTGGCTGATTCTGTTGAGGGTATTCTAACGGAAGATGAAGTTGCAAACCCTGTAACACATTACGGAAAATCAAAAATCGAAGCGGAAAGATATATCTTAAGTCAGAATTTACCAGAAGGAAAGAAAGTTTATATTATTCGACCTTGTATGATTCATGGTCCAGGAAACAAAGGAAATCTAAATCTTCTCTATAAAATTGTTGAAAAAGGCCTGCCTTGGCCTCTCGCATCATTTCATAATCAAAGATCTTTTCTTGGAATAGATAATTTGAATTATCTGATCTATGAAATGTTAATAAAAAATGATTTACAATCAGGAGTTTATAATTTTGCAGATGATAAAGCTTTATCTACCAATGAACTAATTTCTACTGTAAATAAGGCTCTAGGGAAAAAAGCAAAGCTTTGGAAGGTTTCTAAAGGTTTAATTGAGAAAACTGCTGGATTAGGTGACAAATTAAAGCTACCTTTAAATTCAGAAAGATTAAAAAAACTTACGGAATCCTACGTCGTTTCCAACCAAAAAATAAAATCAGCACTTGGCATTGAAAAGCTTCCTTTATCAGCAGAAGAAGGTCTTATTAAAACCATTAAAAGTTTTAAAAAAGAAAAGTAAACTTTAAAAACTATTACACTTAAATTATGATTCGCATATTTGATTTTTTATTTTCATTTTTCGGGCTTTTATTTCTTTGGCCAATTCTTGTAATTTTATATATAATAGGATTGTTTGATACTGGTTCGCCGATATTTGTGCAGGAGAGAGTGGGACGTCATAAAAAACCGTTCAAACTGATTAAATTCAGAACGATGCATGTCAATACTAAATCTGTAGCTACCCATCTTTCGAATCAGGCATCTGTCACAAAATTCGGAAGCTTTCTACGTAAATCTAAACTCGATGAACTTCCGCAATTGATTAATGTTTTAACCGGAGATATGAGCTTAGTTGGACCAAGGCCTAACTTATTCAACCAAACTGAATTGATTGAAGAGAGAGATAAAAGAGGAGTTTATAGTGTAGTACCTGGAATTACAGGCCTTTCGCAGATCAATGAAATTGATATGTCAACTCCTGTTGAACTCGCTATTAAAGATGCTGAAATGATTCAAAACCTCACACTTTCAGATTATTTTAAGTATATTTTTGCAACCGTTAGCGGAAAAGGTCAGGGAGATAGAATCCAAAAATAATTTTCTTATTTTGCTTTAAATCAATTAAATTTACTTTAAAACAGTAAAATGCAGGATAAAATATGGCTTTCTTCACCCCATCTTTCAGGAAAAGAACTTTTTTATGTAAACGATGCTTTTGAGAAAAATTGGGTAACTTCAATTGGAGAAAATATTGATGGTTTCGAACAGGATTTAAAACAATACTTAGGGAATAACCATGAATTGGTGGTATTAAATTCTGCTACTTCCGCAATCCATTTGGCATTGGTGATGTTGAATGTAACACAAGATGATGAAGTTCTTACTTCTACATTTTCCTTTGTTGCTTCAGCCAATCCCATTACCTATTGCGGAGCGACTCCCGTATTCGTAGACTCAGAAAAAGAGACATGGAATATGTGCCCGAAAGTATTACAGGAAGCTATTGAAGATCGCATCGAAAAAGGGAAAAAGCCAAAAGCGATCATTGTTGTGCATTTATATGGAATGCCAGCGAAAATGGAAGAGATTAATGAAGTCGCAACAAAATATAACATTCCGGTGATTGAAGATGCAGCGGAAGCTTTGGGTTCAAAATACAAAAAACAGGCTTGTGGAACTTTGGGACGTTTCGGGATTCTGTCGTTTAACGGAAATAAGATTATTACCACTTCAGGTGGAGGAGCTTTGGTTTGTCATACCAAAGAAGATAAAGATAAAGCGGTATTTCTTTCTACTCAGGCAAGAGATAATGCACCTCATTATCAGCATTCTCATGTAGGATATAATTATCGTATGAGCAATATTGTAGCAGGAATTGGTCGTGGACAGATGGAAGTTTTGCCAGATAGAATCGAAGCTCGCAGAAAAATGCATGAATTTTATGTAGAGCTATTTAGTGGAATAAACGGAGTCGATGTCTTTTCGGAGCCAACACCTGATTATTACTCCAATCATTGGCTGTCTGCTATTATTATTGATCCGGAAATAACAGGACGAAACCGTGAGGAATTACGATTGGCATTGTTAGAAAATAATATTGAATCTCGTCCGCTATGGAAACCAATGCATTTGCAGCCTGTATTTGCAGATGCTCCTTACTACGGTGAAAATGTAGCGGAAGAATTATTTAATAATGGGCTGTGTTTGCCTTCGGGGTCTAATTTGTCTGATAAGGATCGTGAAAGGATAGCCAATGTGATAAAAAATTTCTTTAACTAAAATATTTTAGCGTTAAATACTAGAATCTGTGGGAAACTGCGGATTTTTTTATGTAAAAGTATCATGATAATGATTGATACAGTGATATTTTTTAATTCCTTATTTTTATACAAAATTGAGAAATTATGTTTCATAAAAATATTTTGATATTTTCTAAAACGAGTTTTTAGTCTTTTTGCAATTTTTAATGTTTAATTTTAATGCTTAAATTGAATAAAATACAAACTTATACTGTATGAATAAATATCCTGTTCCTGAAAATGAAGCAGAAAGATTGGAAAGACTGAAGATATATGATCTTTTAAATCTGGGAAAAGATCCAGACCTGGATGTATTTGCAGAAGCAGCCTGTCTTATTGCTGATTGTCCTGCTTCACTTATTGCTATGATGGAATTGGAAACGCAGACCATTCAGAGCTGCGTGGGAATTTCTCTGGATTTTGTAGCCCGTAGAGATACCGTTTGCCAATATACAATCATGGATAGAGAGGTGTTGGTGATTAACGATACTTTTTTAGATGATCGTTCCTCTTCTAATCAAATTATTAGAGAAGGAGGAATACGTTTTTATGCGGGAGTTCCTTTGATTGATGATATGGGTTTTATATTGGGAACGGTCTGTGTGATAGACTACAAGCCGAAAACCCTTTCTGAGAAGCAGATACACTCCTTGAAAAAACTGGGAGAGGCAGTTACCAAAATACTGATAAGCAAAAGAAAGAATATTCAGGCAGAGTATTTTTCTGAAACCTTTGCCATTACCAATAATATTATTTGTGTTCTGGATAACGGATTTAAATTGAAGAATGTAAATCCTGCATTCGAAAATGCCTTTCAACTTAATAAAAGTGAGGCTATTGAGAAAGATTTCATAAGTCTGTTGGGAGTAAATAATGAAAAACTGAGAGAATTATACAGAGATTTACCGGCAAATGAAAATGGAATAGACTATACCACTTGTACAGCAACCGATGATGAAGATATAATTATAGAATGGCAGCTGAAGCAGAATATAGGTAAAACAGAGATTTTCTGCTTTGGAAGAAATATTACCCAAGAAAGACAAGAACGTCAGAAATTAGAAAGTTCGGAAAGAAGATTCAGAAACTTTTTTGAAAAT
Organism: Chryseobacterium sp. Y16C; assembly: GCF_022488405.1. Taxonomy (NCBI): domain Bacteria; kingdom Pseudomonadati; phylum Bacteroidota; class Flavobacteriia; order Flavobacteriales; family Weeksellaceae; genus Chryseobacterium; species Chryseobacterium sp. Y16C. The sequence continues at coordinate 2,008,223 of NZ_CP092711.1, read as the reverse complement.
GCCATTGGGTTGATGAGCATGCATGATATGGAAGGCAATATTCTGTCCGTTAATGAAAAAGGGCGGGAAGTTTTGAAATATGCCAAAGATGAGGTTACTTCTTTAAACCTGAAAGATTTGGTACCTGCTGATCATCGGGGTTTACTGGATCAGTATTTATTACGTATCACCGTTAATAAAGAAGATTCGGGCATGATGATTCTTCAGGCAAAAGATGGGGATCAGATCTACTGGATGTACCACAATATGGTAGAGACTGACGAAACAGGTGCTCCATATGTAGTAAGTACCGCGCTCAATATGACTGAACGTATACAGCTGGAAAGAGATTTAATCAATACAAAAAAAATACTGGAACAAACGAGTTCTGTCGCTCAGGTGGGAGGCTGGGAAATGAATCTTAAATCACGTGTAATGCTATGGTCGGAATCGACAAGGGAGATTTATAAAGTCGATAAAAACTTTACTCCGGATTTTGAAAACCTGATTGCATTTTATGAAAAGGAAAGTGAAAAAAGGATGAGGTTTTTGCTGACAAGAGCAATAGAAAAAGGTATTTCCTTTGATGAAGAGTTTCAGCTTAAGAGGGCAGATGGAACAATTATTTGGGTAAGAGTAAAGGGAATTCCTGAATTTGAGGGAGATGATTGTGTAAGGATTTTCGGGATTATTCAGGATATTGATGAAGCTAAAAAAACATATCTGGAACTGGAACGTAAAGAAGCTATGCTTCAGTCTTTTGTTAATAATGTACCTGCAGCGGTTGCAATGTTTGATAAAGATCTGAATCATGTTTCAGTAAGCAAAAGGTGGAAGGAAGAGTTCCACCAGGAAACCCAGGATATTATTGGCAAAAATCTATTTAGTATTTATCCTAATGTACCAGAAGAAAGAAGAAAGATCTATGCAGATGCATTAAAGGGTATTCCATATAAAAATGAAAACCAGGTATTTGAGATCGTAGGATTTGATGAACCTCAGCATTTTAATTGGGAAGTAATTCCCTGGAATATGAATGACGGTGAAACAGGAGGAGTAATTATTTTTACACAGAATATTACAAATTCAGTTAAAATTAATGAGGAGTTGAAAAAAGCAAAACAGCTCGCAGATCTTGCAAGCAAAGCAAAATCTGAATTTCTAGCCAATATGAGTCATGAGATCCGTACCCCTCTGAATGGAGTGATAGGATTCTCAGATCTTTTGCTAAAAACTCCGTTAAATGAGACACAGGTTCAGTATCTGAATTATATCAACGAATCAGGGAATAGTCTGCTAAACATCATCAACGATATCCTTGATTTCTCCAAAATAGAATCGGGTAAGCTGGAACTGTTAATTGATAAATATAATATCTATGATCTGGCAAACCAGGTTGTGAATGTGGTGCTGTATCAGGCACAAAGAAAAGACCTGGAGCTGCTTCTGAATATAGAGCAGGGATTACCCAGAACACTATGGCTGGATGAATCCCGAATTAAGCAGGTACTGATCAATCTGTTGGGGAATGCTGTGAAATTTACGGGACAGGGAGAAATCGAGCTTAAGATTGAAAAACTGAAGAATGACGAGAAGATGATCACAATTCGTTTTTCTGTAAGAGATACAGGAATAGGAATTCCTTTGGAAAAACAGCAGCGTATTTTTGATGCCTTTACACAGGAAGACAGTTCGGTAAGTAAAAAATATGGAGGAACAGGTCTTGGACTCACCATTTCCAACAATATCCTGAAATATATGGGAAGCAACCTGTCATTGAGCAGCAAAATGGGAGAAGGTTCCGTATTCTTCTTTGATCTTGAAATTCCTTATGAGATAGAAGATCTTGAAGACCTTTCAGATTTAGACATAGAACGTGTGCTTATTGTGGATGATAATGAAAATAACAGAATGATCCTTAAGCACATGTTGGAATATAAAAACATACAATCCGAATTAGCGGCAAACGGAATGGAAGCCATTCAGCTATTGATGCAGGGTGAACGTTTTGATGTGATTCTGATGGATTATCATATGCCGATATTATCCGGGCTTGAAACAATAGAAAAAATAAAGAAATTGTTTGAAAAACAGGGTGAAATGACTCCTCTTATTGTGCTTCATACCTCTTCAGAAGAACATGAGGTGATTTCCTCTTTCCGACAGGATGAAAAATCATACTGTTTATTGAAACCTATTAAATCTGACGAACTCTATACAACATTAAGCCGGGCAATTCAATACACCAAAAAGAATTCTGAAATCCCGGTTGCTAAAAAAGATATCGACCAATCTGTATTCACCCAGCGTCTTAGAGTATTACTGGCAGATGATAATCCTGTGAATATGGCTCTCAACTTAAGAATGATGAATTCACTTACTCCTAATGCAGAATTGGTCGAGGTAGTGAATGGACAAGAAGCTTTGGATCAAAGCAAGCAGCAGGTTTTCGATCTTATTCTGATGGATGTTCAAATGCCGGTAATGGACGGAATTGAAGCAACAAAACACATCCGTTTATTGCCAGACTATAAAAACGTTCCGATTATTGGGGTAACCGCAGGAAACATTACGGGGGAAAAAGAAAAATGCTTAGAATCTGGAATGTCAGATTTTCTGCCTAAACCTCTTAGACAGAATGATCTTCTGAATATGCTGAAAAAATATTTGGCTCATGAACAAGGAGAAGCAACAAAAGAGGATGATCTACCGATTGAAGAATATCTGAATATGGATATGCTGAAAGAGCAGATCGGAGACGATGAAGGGTTTAAAACATTCTTCTTAAATTTGGTCATTCAGGAGCTTACCCAGTCCTCAGAAAAACTAAAAAAGATTACAGAAAAAAGGGATTTGGATGCAGCAAAGGCCTTTTTACATAAATTAAAGGGAACCTCTGGAACCGCCGGATTATTCAAACTGGCACAATTAGCAGCAGACTGGGAAAAAAATATAGATCAGAATTCTGATTACGCAGTGATGGAAGCTGACATAATGGAGGAAATAACAAGAGGAGAAAACTTAATAAATAAACTAATAAATCAATAAAAACTAAAAATAAATAAAGTATGTTAATCTTGATTGCTGAAGATGATGAGCTGATATTAAAAACAATAGAACACAAACTCTTGAAAGAAGGGTACGAAGTAGTGGTTACACGCAATGGTAAAGACGCTATTGATGCCATTAAAGAAAGAGAAATAGACCTCATCATTACAGACATTATGATGCCTTTTGCTTCAGGTACGGAAATACTTGCGGCAGTAAGATCGTTCGGTAAAAAAATACCGGTGATCATGCTTTCCAGTTTAGGACAGGAAGAAGTGGTATTGGAGGCCTTCGATTTAGGCGCTTCAGATTTTATGGTAAAGCCTTTTAGTCCTAATGAATTAATACTACGTATAAAAAGACTCACCGCTAAATAGAAAAAATGACCACACTATTTCTATATGTTTCGGTACATGAGCTGTTCCTTACTTTTTTAGGAATATTAATATTGGTACTTATATTAATTATAGTCGTACTCTCGTACAGCTTCTATCAGTATAAAACCCTGAATCATATTCATCAATGGTCTGAAATGATAGATGAAAAAGTTTCAGAAGCGATTGTGTATGGCCCCGAAGACCAAAAAGATAATGAAATCTTTAATACCTATTCCCGGGAATCCTCATTCAGAAATCTGTTTTTAGAAAGATTGGTGGCTTCGGAGAAAAAATTTTCAGGAGGAGCACAGGATGAGATCAAAAAAATTTTTACGGATTATAACCTTCAGAAAGAAGCCTTCAAAAAGTTAGGACAAAAAAAGCCTCATCTTATTGCAGAAGGTATACAGGAGCTTACAGCGATGAAAGTAGAATCGGCGGTTCCTAAAATTATGCCGTTTCTTAAGCATCCTTCTCCTCAGGTATATCAGGAGGCTCAGTATGCAATGGTAGTTTTTAAAGGGTTTCAGGGGTTACATTTTCTTAATGACTTTCCTTATATAATCTCAGACTGGCAGCAGCTTCGTCTACTCCGGTCTATCAATCTAGATCCCGATCAGTGTCAGCAGGTTGTGAATGTTTGGTTAGACAGCCAGAATACTTCAGTGATTATTTTTGCATTGCGGTTGCTGAGAAAATTCCAGATGCTGGCTTTTTATGATAAAGCACAAGCATTACTAATGCATCCGGCTATTGATGTTCGTATAGAAACGGTAAAAGCATTGCAGGCACTGGAAACTTCCTCTACCATTGCCGAGTTTAAAGAAATCTATGAAGAGCAGCCTCTTGAGGTCCAGATAGAAATACTGAAAGCTATGAAATTGTCTCATGATCCTCGCTGTGCCAATTTTTATAAAGAAAAACTGAACGGAACAAATCTTCCGGGAGTAAAGATTGCTGCAGCTGAAGCACTTCTTGCTTTAGGGTATCATGATTATCTTCTTGAAATCATTGAAAATGATGCTTCGTGTCCGCAATTGGTTCAGATTATTAAACACGCATTACAGGAAAAAATATGATAGAATTCTCCCATATTATTTATGAGATTGTTATTTGGCTGTTTTTACTCTATTCGGCTGCTGTTTTTCTCATCTATGCTTGGATAGGAATTTATGCACTTGGGGCGGTTGTTCGGTATAAAAACGAAAATACCTTTACAGATTACAGTATCATAGCAGCCAATCCGAATGCTCCAGTTTTTAGTCTTATTGCTCCAGCATACAATGAAGGGATGACCATTGTTGATAATGTAAGATCCCTATTGTCGCTCTATTATCATAACCTGGAAATAATTATTGTCAATGATGGGAGCAAAGACGATTCCATGGAAAAGCTTATTAAAGCATATGAACTGGAGTCCGTTTCCTTCTTTGTACAGGGGGATATCGAAACAAAACCGATTCGTGGAATTTATAAAAGTAAAAATCAGGCTTTTAAAAAGCTTATTGTTGTAGATAAAGAAAACGGAGGAAAAGCCGATGCTTTGAATGTGGGAGTTAATATTTCTTCCGGAGAATATATTGTATGTATAGATGTCGACTGTATTCTTGAGCAGGATGCAGTTCTGAGGCTGGCAAAACCATTCCTTGAGCAGACTGATAAAAAAGTAATTGCTTGTGGAGGAGTAATCCGATTAGCAAACAATTGTAAAATAGAAAATGGTAAAGTTACTGATGTGAATATCCCTAAAACCTGGCTGGGAAGAAGTCAGGCATTAGAATATATCAGAGCATTTGTATTAGGTCGTATGGCGTGGTCCAGAGCCTCAGGACTGATTTTGATCTCAGGGGCCTTCGGAGCCTTCGACAGAAGTATTGTATTGGCTTGCGGAGGATATGACAAAAATACCGTTGGAGAAGATATGGAGCTGGTAGTGCGGATGAGAAGGTACATGGAAGAAAAGAAAGAACCCTATGAAGTTGTGAATATCCCGGATCCTTTGTGTTGGACGGAAGTACCGGAAACCAAAGATATTCTGAAAAAACAACGAAATCGTTGGATGCGCGGTACAATGGAAACCCTTTGGAAGCATAGAAAGCTTATGTTCAATCCTAATTATGGGAAATTGGGAATGGTAAGTCTTCCATATTGGTTCTTCTTTGAATTTTTGGGACCATTGGTAGAATTTTCAGGAATTATTATATTCTTTATTTTTCTAATTCTTGGAATAGTCAACTGGCCGTTCTTTATGGTACTTTTTGCATTAGTCATCTCCACCGGGATCCTTTATTCTATCTATGCCATTCTTGTAGATCTTATAAGCAGGCAGGTCTATACCAAAAGAAAGGATTTTCTTACCTTAATTTTTACGGCCGTAATAGAACCTTTCTATTTTCATCCGGTAGTGGTAAAAGCAGGAGTGAAAGGTTTTGTAGATTATTTTAAAAAATCCCATGCCTGGGGTGAAATGGCAAGGCAGGGCTTTAGCCAGGAAGATAAAAACTTACCATGGAAGAAGCGTGTTGTGGCCATATTTAAACTTGGACTTAGACAGTGGGGAGTATTTGCTGTAGTATTTTTGTTTTTATTTTTGTTAGGAGTATTGGCAGAATGGGGTTGGTACCGGTATAATTTTAAAACTTTCGATACTTTTTTATTAATAAAAAGCCTTTTTATAAACAATTTACTATTTGTATTTCAGATTATTTTCGGAATGGGGATCTTGTATTTGATTCTGAACTTTATAAAAGAAAAATGGGCTAAAACTTTAATAATTATACTTTGTACAGCGATTGTAGTCGTTCAATATGTACTGTTTTTATATTTCTTTGAGTCTCATAATATATTAGGGGCAGATATACTGTACTACAGTAAAGATGAAATGAAGCAGATTCTTCAGGCAAGTGGGATGCTGAATACTAAAAATATTGCATTAATGTGCCTCTTAATAGTAGGTGTATTTATTCCTTTCTGGTTTGCAGCCAAATCAAGTTTTAAATCATTTTATATTGGGGCAATCACTTTAGTGATCGGATTATCTGCATTTTTTATTCCCAAAGAAACGTTGTTCTCTTTAGAGGCAAAAAATGAGAATGAATTTGAACAAAAAGCAGGGCAAAGTAAATGGGCTTATTTTCTTACTTCGAATGCCGATAATTTTATCAGTGACCATCCGGAAATATCAGACCTTATTAATGGTTCAGAAACATTAGCTACGGATCCTGAAATGCTCAATCAGGCATTTCCGTTCTGGAGAAAAGAAAAGACCAAAGACTTTTTAGGTACTTATCTTAATCAGGCGGCAACAGCTCCAAACTTAGTATTCATTACGGTAGAAGGGCTTGGTCATGCTTACAGCTCGTCTAACGGATATGTTGGTAATTTCACACCATTTATAGACTCTTTGGCAGGTAAAAGTTTATATTGGGAATTTAATTTGAGCTCATCAGGAAGAACATTTGGTGCAATTCCTACTCTTACAGGCTCCCTACCTTTTGGGAAAAACGGATTTCTGGAAATTGAGAAAACTCCTGAACATTTCAACCTATTCAATATTCTGAAAAAGAACGGATTTGAAACCGGCTTTTATTACGGCGGAAATTCTTCGTTTGATCGTATGAGAGAGTTTTTAGAGTATAGTAAAGTAGATCATATCATAGATCAGCAGTCGTTTAAAGCTCCCTATCGTAAGTTACCTCAGAATAACGGTGAAAGTTGGGGATATGAAGATCAGGCTATTTTTGGAAAAATGTTAGAAGTACAAAAAGTGCAGAATCAGCCTTACTTTAATATGCTTCTTACGCTTTCAACTCATAATCCGTTTTTAATTAACAATTCAAAATATTACGAACTGCTGTTTGATAAAAGGCTGCAATCAGGTCAGATTTCAGTATCACAGAAAAAATGGGCGTTAGAAAACAGAAAGCAGCTGGTTTCTGTGCTCAATCTTGACGATGCACTACAGAAATTTTTTGAAAACTATAAAAAGCGTCAGGATTTCAATAATACAATTTTTGTGATTACCGGAGATCATAGTATGCCGGAAATTCCTTTTGAAACAAAAATTGACAGGTATCATGTTCCTTTGATTATTTACTCGCCTTTATTAAAAGAAGCGAAACGTTTTAAAAAACGTGTCAGTCATTTTGATCTCACTCCATCTATTTTGGCTTACTACAGAACAAATTATAAGCTGTATACTCCATCTTCTGTAGCATGGATCGGAAAAGGACTGACTAATGATGATGAAGATAATAATGAAGAGACTCCTTTAATGGAGACCAAAGATAAGCTGATTGACTATGTATATCGAAAGTACCATTTTGTAGATAATCAATTGTTTGAATTGCAGCCTAATCTTGACGAAGATTTGATAAATAACGAATCTGCTAAAAATGATATGACCAAACGTTTTAACGTATTTAAAGCTAAAAACAATAGGTTCTATTCTTCTAAGAAATTGTTTCCGGATTCTGTAGTGTCGAACTTTATGAATAAAAAAATACCAAAACCTTAAAAGGTTTTGGTATATCCTATATTAATATCAAATTGATTTCCTTTTTCGTCCGGCCGGTATTCCTGGTTGTAATAGGTGGCTGAAACCGAGAACAGATTGGATTTATTAACAGAGAAATTATATTCTCCACCCACCTTAAACGTTTTTAATTTATAGGTCTCGTTTTCCAAAAGGTTATTGATGCTCTCTTCCGGGCTTATTCCTGTCCCGATCTGGAACCCAAAATAATCATAGGCTCCTTTGGTATAATAACGCATTGTTCCTGTATAAGACTGGGAAATGTTTTTATGATCCGGAGAAATATAAGTACGAAGATTGAACCAGAAGTTTTTGTAATACTTTCCTACAGAAGCGGTGTACATCCAGATATTACTGCTGAAATAAAGCTGTCTGTATCCAAGTTCTCCTTCAAAACTGTGAGGAAGATTGGCGAAAAGAGAAACTCCGGTACGGTATTTTGGGAATATGCCTACATCATTAGAATACCCTGCTCCTGTATACAGATAAAATGTCTTTGAGATTCTGGGATAAGCTTCCAGTTCAATTTGAGTTCCGTTTTGTGCAAATTTATTAGCATAATTACCCCTAATGATAAAAGAACCTATAGAGGTCGCTCTTTTGTAGCTGACTCCTATTATATGCCAGTCATTATCAAACTGCTTATCGAAATGGGAATAATTATAAGTAATTCCCAAAGCATTTTTAGAAGTTAAATCTTTGATTCTGTTGGAAAGGGTTCTGGCTTCAGTATTTTTAGGGTTGATTTCCAAGACCGATGAGGTAGCCTTTTCAGCTTCAGCATATTGATTGTTGCTGTTGTACACTTTTGCTTTCAATATCCACAATTCTTCTGATTGAGGATGATAACCAAGCCCCTTGTCAATAATACTGATTGCTTTATCATATTGATTATTCCAGTATTCAAGAGAAGCATAGGCGATAAAAAAATCTTCATCTTTAACATTTCTTTGGTCAAGCTTTTCGAAAACCTGTCGTGCCGAAGTAAGATCATCACTCCACGTATATACTCTGCCTAAAAAAACTGAAATATCTGTGTAGTCTGGAGATTTTTCTAGTGCTTGTTGGGCAAGTTTAATTGCAGTAGGATAGTCTTTTTCTTCAAAAGCTGCTTTTCTGGCTTTAGCAAACAAGTCATCTGAAGTCAGATTTTCTTGGCCGTACAAGGTAAAAGGTAATAACAGGAGGAGTAAAAAACTAAAAAATGCTTTCATCATAGAAATAAATAATACCGTAAAGCTAATATATTTTACAGAAATTATAATAAAGATTAGGTAGATTCTCAACTTATTGATGTCTTTTTTGAAAACTAAATTGGTGTTGAATAAGGATTTAAAAAAAAGTGTTAAAAAAGATGAATAAAAATATCCCTAAAATATGAAATAGTAATTTTTTTTTCCTATATTTACTAAGTATCTAATTGGTGAAAAATCTGGAGGATATGTACTGTAAACACTTTGTATTGATATTTTTCTTGCTTGCATCGCTGAAATGCCTTGCACAAGAATCAGTGAGACTAAATATAAAGTTGTATCCTATCCAGACCATTTCAGTTCCCAGCAACAATTCTGAAGCTCCAGTGGAAAATAAAACATCTGTAGTGTCAGAATCAAGATATATTAAAGTATCAAGCCTTTCAGGTTTTCAGGTCAAAATGCATAAGGAAGTATACAATGCCGAAAAAAAAGCTTTTACCAGAGAAAATAACAATAATGGATATGCAATTATTGATCAACGTAAAGGCGGAATTGATGAGAGAATTGCTATCGATAGTAATTTTCTTTCAGGAAATGAAGTTGAAAAAATTAATTCAGATTCAAATTCTATATATCACACATTAGTGTATACGATTATTTCGCAATAAAATTTTAATTTTTTATGCACATTAATTATGCGTAGAATAATAATATTGTGATTTTTTATTTATTGTATATCTAATGTTTTGTGATGATAACATTATGATTTCGCATTTGTAAATTTTTATGATTGTGAAATTGTCTTTAAATTTTTCTTTTTATCTTAATTATTCTCAATTTTTATTTGTGAGATAAGATTCGAAAACTTGTTTAAAATTACAAGTTTAAAGTCTTTTTTTACAAAATAACTCTAATTTATTGCCTCTACTTTTGCAACCGATAATTTAATGAATAATTAATAAACAGAAAATATAACTTCACAATGAAAAAATTTATCTTAACTTCATTCGCTCTTTTAGGATTTGCAACAGTAAACGCTCAAAATAACCAAGTTACATTAAACGTTAAATTAAAGCCAATCCAGACTCTTTTAGTAAACCCGGCTCAAAAAGAAGTAGACTTACTCTATACAACGGCTGCGGATTATTCAGGAGGTGTTTCTTCTACTCAGGCAGATCATTTAACAGTTTACAGTACAGGTGGTTTTGAAGTAAAAGTAAAAAGTGGTGATGCTAACATAGTAAACGGTTCAAAAAATATTGCAGCAAATACAATTACTATTACAGCTAGTAACGGATCAAATAACTCAATTACAGGTGCTACTTATACACCGATATCGCTTTCTAATAACGATCAGGTGATTGCTACTTCTGCTACAGGAGGTGTAAATAAAAATATTAACGTTACTTATGCAGGTGCAGGTGCAGATACTTATGTTAATAACTATATCGCTGGTCAAACGCCAACAACATATACAACTACACTAACATATACAATTCTTGCAAAATAAAATATATAATTAGGATATGAAGGGGAAAGTGTTGCAGAGAAATGTGGCACTTTTTCTGTATTATTACAAAAAATATTTTAATGAAAATACGGGTTGTAACTTTTTTGTTATTTATGGTTTCAGTTTTGTGTAAAATAAATGCACAAACCGGTGTTTCAGTCTCTCCTCCCAGATTGTATTTTGAGTCAGATTTAGGGCGTAGCAATACACAGCAGATTACCATTACTAATGTAAGTGTGAAAAACTCTTTAGACTTAGCAGTAAGTTTAGGAGATTGGGAATATGACGGTAAAGGTGAAAACTTGATGTATCCTGCCAATACATTACCTACTTCTTGTGCCAATTGGATTTCTGTAAAAAAGGAGGATTCTTATTTTACTCTGGCTCCAGGGGAAAGAAAGGATATTGATGTTACCATTACGGTTCCCAATACATTGTCGGACAAGCTGGCTGCTCATACTGCAGTTTTATATGTAAGTCAGATGAATCCGGTAGATGATGTGGATAGTAAAGGAGCCAACATAAAAGTAAGCATCCGTTCTGGAATTAAACTTTTTCATAAACTGTCTTCTGCAAATATCAAAAAGGTGGAAATTCAGAATCTGATTTATGATAAAGCCAAAAATAAGCTTTCGCTGTTTTTTGAAAATCAGGGAAATGTATGGATAGACGGGAAGGTGTATACTGATTTGGTTAATACGCAAACCGGTAAAAAGACCACATTGGATAATATTATTTTTTATACCATGCCCGGAAATAAAAGAGAAATGGATATTGTTCTTCCTACAAAATTGGAGAAAGGAAAATATACAGCCTCTGTGATGATTGACTATGGCGATGCCAATAATTTGGAAGTTGGAGAATTAAACTTTAATTATGAGTAAAAAAAATTTTATTATATTCTTGTTCATTTCAATTCAATGCTTTGCAGGTAATGTGACTTTTAAATCCTGGGAGAATAATAGTTTTCTTCAGATTAACTCCTATAACGGGAACATGAGTCAGAATGCATGTACAATAAGATTTGACGGAAATGGAAATATCTATGAACCGAAATGGAGAGTTTCTGCACAATTAAAGGGTGCTATTACTAGCGGAGCATATACATTTCCTGCAGATAAAGTTTCTCTTCAGCCGGTTTTTACAACAGGAGCAGCGAGTCCGGGGCCGATTCCTACCATTCAGCAGATCGGAATGCCTGCAAGTGTGTTTTTACAGGTGAATACGGAGAAATATCTGGTGCCGAGCTCAAATGCTCCTCTGTCAAATAATTCTAATTCAAATGGCCCCTTCTATATGGAAATGGGATTTAGCCTGACTGTTGCCGGTGGAGCATATCTTGGAAACTATCCAACCTGGACGGAATTTATGGTTCCTGTAGAAATGGCGGCGTATGATCAGTATAATAACTTAATGGGGAAATCGGTCATTTATTTTAAGCTTCAGATTGCACAGCTTTCGGGGGTACCACCTACGTCCACTGAAATGTCTTTGAAGCTCGGATCTAATGCCGTGAATGGAACATTAGAGTTTAAAACAATCCAGGACTATACCAACGGGGTAAGTGTGTCTTATCCAAGCGGACTTATTGTAAAAAGTAATACTAATTATCAGGTAAAAGTAAAGTCATTGCAGAGCCAGTTTATTTCTGCAGCAGGAAGCACATTGCCGCTAGATGCTGTAAAGATGGTATTGAGCCCTGTTTCAGGAAATACAGGAAGTGTTTTTCCTGTATCATTAAGTACATCTTCTCAGCTGGTTGCGAAAGGAGGAACTACCCAAAGTACCGATGTATATTACGATATAAAATATTCTACATCAGCCAACGACAATAGATTTGTTCAGGCGAAAATGGAGGATTATGCTACTACTCTTCAGTATGAGATAACTCCTCAATAAAAAAACTAATCCAAAATGTTTCATTATTTATTCAGGAAAATAGTTCTTATTTTTTTGATATCAATTTCTTTTGTTTTTACTTCGGCACAGGTCTATTCCGGAATAGACATGGAAATCCGTAATGAATCTACTGCAGATAAACCCAATATTGTAGATCTTGTGGTATTGGTGAAAAATGAAACTTCTTCAAAATTTGAGGGTAACATTTATATTGATGTTCCTAAAGGATTTAGAAGTGTTTCCGGAAATCAGATAAAACTAGAGCTGAACGTTGGAGAAAAAAGGTTTTTACCTGTAAAGATACTGGTAAGCAATGATGCAGGATACGGAGATGAAGAAATTGTCTTTAGCTGTAAAAGTTCAGCAAACGAACTCATCGTAAAAAAGAAGCTCATCTATAGGGTTCAGGAGAATAATACTCTTAGACTGAATGCCGAAAACCCTCTTATCTACATGAATGAGAATAATATCAACGATTCTGTAGAGATAAAAGCAAGAGTAACCAATATGGGTAACAAGAGGCAGGATATTACAGTGGTGTTTAAAATCCCCGAAACAGCTCAGGGAACTATTTTTGTGGAGAGAAAGGGAAGTGTTGATGTATTGAAAGATACTGTGTTCAGCTTTAAATTTATTCCTGCCCATATTCTGAAATCGACACAGATGACAATAAACATAGCCGGATTTAGAGAACCTGAAAAAGAAATTTTCGGAAATACTTCCGTTTCTGTACAGAATATTTCTTCTACACAGCGTTATCGTGATATGCAGCCTCTGATGGGCTATTCTAGTTATGCAAAAAACAGTATTACAGCAGGCTACAGAAGAATTGGTGATAATGCGGATATGTATCAGTTGATTGGATCGGGGGGATTTAATCTTCCTGCAGGTTATATTTTCATTAGCGGAAATATATATACCATGAACAATCAGGATGATCCGATAGTGAATAATACCTATATTTCTTATCATAGGGGAAATTCTGCAGTCACATTGGGAAATGTGAATAGAATGCTCGAAATGCCTCTGTTTGGTAGAGGTGCAGAATATAGTCTTACCTCTGCAGATAAAGATAAAAAAGTAGAGATTGGATTTATTGATCAAAGTTTTAACCTGATCGAAAAAACGCCTTTCCTACAAAATGGTTATGGTTTGTATGCAAAAGGGACTATTGGAGCTCAAAATACTTCCAGAAGCATATCTGGAGTCTATGTTTTCAGGAATGATCCTTACGAAAAAGCAGATCATAATCTCTTGGGTACAGATGTTCAATATCTTTTCAGTAAAGACTGGAGACTGAATGCTAAGCTGTATTCCGGAATGAGTTTTTATGAGGCGGATCGTTCTACGAAACCTTCCCTTGGAGTGGAATCTCAATATTCGGGAGTGATTAGTAAAATAAATCTTAATGGAAGTTATTTCTACAGTACAGATTATTATCCGGGAAACAGAAGAGGGGTTTTGCAGATACAGCAAAGTTTCTCAAAGAATATTTTTAAAGAACATTATTGGTATGCCAACATTCTGGTTTCCGATTTCTCTCCTAAATATTTTTCTTATGATTACAATACAAGATCTAAGAATCTGAGGTTGGATACCGGAATTAATTTTGCTAAAAAAGGAGATTTCGGTTGGGGAATAGGGTATCAGTATCAGGAAGAAACATCGAATAATTATAATTCTTTTCTTGGGATATTTAACTCTTTTGAGCAGAATCAGTTAAAAGCTCAGCGATTAACAGAATATACGAACTGGACAAGTCCGGATAAAAAACATTCCTCAATTTTAGGAATTGAAGCAGGATTGGTTACCTATCCGGATATGGAAAAACCGAGACTCCAGATGAAATTATCAGGAAATTACGGATATAAGGCATTCAGTTTCAGTTATATTTATCAGTATGGAGCCTATTTCCTTTCCGAATATGCTTTTTCAAAAGTGATGAACAAGACGGAAGATTATAAAAAACTTTCTTTATCCGCTTTTTATAATAAGACTCTTTTTAAGAATAAGATTAACGTTATTTCAGGAGTATCTTATACGGATGATATTTTGTATGGTAAAGCGCCATCTGCGTTTTTTAACCTGAAATATTTAGGAAAGCAATATGGGCTTTATTTAAACTCATCCTGGTATAAATATTCTATAGGAAGTTTACATACTAATATGCTGACGATTGAAGCCGGCGTTACGCTTAATCTTCCAACCAATACGTTGGATCCGGGTAAAAAAGGAAGTATAAAAGCTTTTGTTTATTACGATAATAATGATAATAACAGATATGATGAAGGGGATGAAGCAGCTGACGGATATGTTATTATGATTAATACTATTTCATTCAAGAGCAATAAAGAAGGGAATATCGAATATAAACAGATTCCTTACGGAAAATACCGTTTGAAGCAGGTAATTCAGCAGGGATGGTATTATGATGATATGGATATAGAAATGGACTCGCACCGACGTTCATTAGAAATACCGCTTCACAGAAACGGAACCGTTCGTGGAAAAATAACGTATGACTTCGATGCAAAAACCGCACAGGAATTCAATCCAAAATTAGGAGGTATTATCATTAATATTTTTCAGGGAGAAAAACTCTTACAAAGAATTTCTACAGATGATAATGGGGAATTTTTAGCATTTCTGAGAACCGGAGAGTACAGAATTTCATTAAATGAAAGTACACTTCCTGTCAATACATATTGTGAACAAACGTATACAGATATGGAAAGTATTGCGGGTAAAATCACTGTACTGAATCCATTCGTCATAAAAGTAAAAGAAAAGAATATCCGGGTGAAAAAATTCGGCAATTAGATTTATATCTTATCAACCTCATCTTCTCAGATGGGGTTGATATTTAATATAGCGTTTAAAACTATATCTGCCATATTTTATATCTTTGTTGGTAATTTGAAAATGGTGAAAAAATATCCTTGGTGGAAAGCTTTAATGGACTATGGTTTGGCATTAATAATGGGAGTGCTTTTTCTTCCTTTGTTTGTAATATTGGTTATTTTAACTTCTATTGATACAGGCTTTCCGGGAATTTTTACACAAAAAAGAGTTGGACGTGAAGGAAAACTTTTTGTAATCTATAAATTCCAGACCTATCATTCATACACTTCTCAAAAGTCTAATTTTGGAAAGTGGATGCGTAAAACCAAACTGGATGAGCTTCCTCAGCTTTTCAATATCCTTAAAGGAGAGATGTCTTTTGTTGGTCCGCGTCCTGATATACCTGGTTATTATGATGTACTGAAAGGTGAGGATCGATTGGTGTTAGGATTAAAGCCGGGACTTACCTCCGAAGCAGGTATTAAATACAGAAATGAATCAAAAATTCTTGACAATCAATCAGATCCACTGAAGTATAATGATGAGGTGCTTTTTCCGGATAAAGTGAAAATGAATTTGGAGTATTATCATCAGCTTTCGTTTAAAACAGATATTCTTATTCTGCTCAAAACGTTTTCGATTCTCAAAGGATAATATTTATATGAAAAAAAAGTTATTAGGGGTATGAGTTTTATGTTGAAAGATATTTCGTTAATTATAGGTTTGTTTTCCACTACTTTATTAAGTGCCCAAACCGAACTAAAAGTCAATACAGTGTTTATTCCTATGGGAATTTATAATATAGGAATTGAAAAACCGGTAAATTCTAAAGTTTCCTTACAAGCTGAAGTTTTTGTGTCTCCCTGGAAATCATTTCTTGGAAAAAACCTTCAGATTTATATGGGAACAATGGAGGGAAGATATTACTTTAAAGAAGCTGGAAATAAATGGTATGTCGGAACTTATCTTTCTATGGCTGCTTTCAATCTTCAAAAATGGAATTATTGGAACAAAACAACAGTAGAAGATAAAAATGGTATCCCTGAACTATTGCCGGATGGAAGTGTCCGTCTTACGGAAAGATATCAGAAAGGTTTAGCATTTATATGGGGAATAAGCGCGGGTTATCATTTTGTGTTAGACAAAAAATGGGGGCTGGATGTTTTTGCAGGTGCAGGCTTTACTCAGTCACTATACAAAGGCTATTTTGAAGATAATAATGAAAGGTACGACGGAGCCAAAAAATGGAATAAAAGCGGGGAGGTTTTGCCCACAAGAGCAGGAGTGATGTTGACATATAAATTGGAGTAAGCAGAATAGATTGTTATCAGTAAAATACTCTTATCTTTTATTCGATAAATCAAATTTTGGAAATGATAACTAAAAAAACAATTTAGAAGCAGAATAGCACAGGCTTTTTATAAAAAAAATATATATTTGCAGGATTTCAGATGAAATTCTGAAAATATATAAAATTGATGTGATAATCCGGAAAAATGGATAAAAAATATTTAAAGGAAGAGACTAACGTAAAAGAGCTTATAGCTCCATATTTAAAAAATTGGAAATATTTTGTTGGTTCAGGAATATTAATGTTTATTCTGGCTGTTCTGTATATAAAGTCTACACCTCCAGTTTATAAAGCTCAAACTTCGGTCCTCATTAAAGATGCTAAAAAGATGTCCGTTGCTTCTGGAGATATTGGAGTACTTCAAAGTTTAGGAGGATTGAGTGGAATGGGAACTAATAGTATTGAAAATGAAGTGGGAGTTTTTCAATCTAAAGCGATTGTAGAAGATGTTTTGAAAGAACATAATTTTCAGACGCCAGTATATGCTAAGCAAACATTTTATAATCTCGAGCTTTATGGTGTTACGAATCCTTATATCATCCATATTATTCAAGAAAAAGAAGATGCCGAGCTACCTCAAAAACCTATTTTTATTAAATCGAAAGGAGAAGGAATTATATTATCGTCTGATGAATGGAAAGATGAGATAAAAACGTCTTTTAACAAAACAACGATTTTACCTTTTGCAACGATAATGATAGGAAAAAACCCGATGTATAAAGCTCCTAAAAAAGTTAATTTAACAGAGGTTTTTTTTAGTTATAATAATTTTGATAACACAGTAAATGATTTTCAAGAAGCTTTAGCAGTTGATTTATTAGATAAAGATGGTACTATTATAAGTCTTTCTGTAGACTTTGAAAATAAAGCAAAAGCAAAAGACTTTCTTAATGGTTTGGTCAGACAATATAATGTATATGCAATTAATGATAAGAATATTGAATCTAAGAAAACCAAAGATTTTATTGATAGAAGAATTGCACTTATTTCTAACGAATTAGGAGATGTTGAAACTCAGAAAGAAGGGTATAAGGCGAGTAATAATATAGTTGATTTGCCTACAGAAGCTAAAATTAATCTTCAATTAAAAGAGCAAAGCAAGGCTCAAATATTGGAACTAGGTACCCAGTTAGAACTTAATAAGATTCTTCAAAATACTTTAAATAAAAAAGGTAAGGGAGATGTTTTACCAATCAATATAGGATTAGAAAGTGAAGCGGCTGCAAAGTCAATCCAGGATTATAATACTCTTGTTTTACAAAGAAATAAATATCTAGAAAATGCTACTCCGGATAACCCTTTGGTAAAAGATGTTAATCAACAAATTGAGGAGATGAAATCTTCTTTATCTCAATCTTTACAAAAAAACATTACTACTTTAGAATTGGCAAAAAGAAAGGTAGAAAGTCAATTAGGAGGTTCAGAGCATATGATAGGTAAAATACCGACTCAGGAAAAACTATTTAGAAGTATTGAGAGACAACAGCAAATAAAAGAAAATCTTTATTTATTACTTTTACAAAAACGAGAGGAAGCCGCTATCAGTATGGAAATTACTGCGGAAAAAGCTAGAGTGATTGATAAAGCATTTGTATTTAAAAAACCGGTTGCTCCTAAAAAATTAATGATATTGGGCGTATTCCTTTTAATAGGAGGGCTAATACCATTTTCATGGATTTATTTAAGGAGTATTCTTCAAAGTACAATTGTCAAGAGAACAGATATTACAAAATTAACTGGCCTGCCAGTAATTGCTGAAATTCCAAAATTGACAAGCAAGGATAATACTCTCGTAAGCTTTAACGATGTTTCACCTATGGCTGAAGCATTCAGGATCTTTGTCACAAATTTAAGATTCTTATTACCTGGTAAAGAATCTCCATATACTATTATGGTTACTTCATCCGTAAAAGGAGAAGGGAAAACATTTATTTCTACCAATCTTTCAATTATATTGGCTTCTTCGAGAGATAAAGTATTGGTAGTCGGAGCAGATGTCAGAAACCCGCAGCTTCAGCGTTATAATCCTTCCATGAAATCAGCAAAAGGGTTAACTGAATTCTTAAGTGAAGATGTTTTGGATGTTAATGAAATTATTCATCCAAGTGGATACAATGAGAATTGTGATTTTATCTATTCAGGTTCTATACCACCTAACCCCACAGATCTTTTACAGAATGGCAGACTGGATGAACTCTTAACGGCTGTTAAGGCAAAAAATAAATATAAATATATCGTTTTAGATACTGCTCCTCTTTTATTGGTAACAGATTCTTTCCTGATAGCTGATAAAAGTGATGCGATTGTATATGTTACAAGGTCTGAAGTCTCTGAGAAAAGCTATATAGAATTTTTAAATCATTCTGTTGAAGATAATAAGCTTAAAAATGTGGGAATTGTCTTAAACGGAATAAAAGAATCTAATTTCGGATACGGAAATAAACATGGATACGGATATCACGCTGAAGAAAAAAAATGGTGGCATAAATTTTTTTAATAAGATTTAAAAAGATTTATCTTTATAAGAATGTATGAAAGTTGTACATCTGTAACAAAAAGAAATTTAAATAATGCTTTCTTCCAAAAAAATTACAATAAATGCTTTTTCAGCAGTAATACAAGTTGTATTTACAGCTTTATTGTATTTTTTTTTATATAAGTATTTATTGGCTACAATTGGAGTACAGCAATTAGGCATATGGTCATTAATATTATCGTTTTCTTCCATTGCTAATTTGGCGAATTTAGGAATGACTTCGGGACTAGTAAAATTTGTTGCAGAATACATTTTGGAAAATGATAAGAGCAAACTGGGAAAACTGATTTTCACCTCTGTCCTATCAATGTCAGTTCTTTTTGTAAGTTTAAGCCTGATTATTCTTTTAGGCGCAAAATTTTTCTTACAATATGTAATTGATGAACATTTTTTAAATATTGCATTAGAAATACTTCCTTATTCCTTGGCTTCACTTTGCATTAACGCAATAGGAGGGGTATTTACTTCAGTTTTAGAAGGATATCAAAAAAACTATATCAGAAATTTTATTTATATCGTCTCTGGAATTATTATGTTTGGGGGAACGGTTTTATTAACTTCGACCTATCATCTTAAAGGGGTTGCTATTGCACAGCTTATACAGTCTGGTTTTATTTTTTTTGCAGCCTTAGTATTTACAGTGAAAATTAGCCCGAATAATCAAATCCGTTATTGGAAATGGCATAAACAATCTTTTAAAGAATTGTTTAATTACGGTTATAAATTTCAGTTTGTTTCAATAAGCCAGCTTTTATATGAACCGGCCACCAAACTGCTTTTGAGTAAGTATGGTGGACTTGTGTTGCTTGGCCATTATGAAATGGCAACCAAAGCAGTGAATCAGTTTCGTGCTCTATTAACAAGCGCTAACCAGGTTGTGGTACCTGTTGTTGCAGAAAAAGCTAAAACAGAAGATTCTTCTTTTTTACAAAGCTTTTACATAAAGATGAATCGTATTTTACTTTTATTTAATCTACCTTTATCTACTTTTTTAATTTTAGCAACTCCCATAATTTCTTTATTGTGGCTTGGTAGCTTTAATTTTGATTTTATTTTTTCAATGTTTGTTTTGGTGATATCCACTTTTATTAATATTATGTGTGGGCCGGCTTATTTTAGCTCAATGGGAGAAGGTAAGCTTAATGTTTTAGTAATAGTTCATGTAAGCATGGCTATTATTAATATTATTTTAGGAATAATTTTAGGCTTATATGCAGAAGGTTACGGAATTATTTTAGCATGGGCTATTGCTCTTTCTATAGGATCACTAGTTGTTATTGTTAACTATAATAAATCTTTAAAAATTAGTTTTTTTGATATTTTCCGAAAAGAAGAAGCGAAATTATTATTGGTTAGCTTTTTAATTATTTTCTTAAATATTCTTTCATATCAGTTTATTTCGGCTGAAAGAAATAGTCTGAAAATGATTTTAGGTATATTTTCACTTTTTTTATATTTACCTGTTATTTTTAAAAATGAAAATGTTAGGCAATTAATTTCATCCATAAAAAAATAAAAGGAATGTTTGATAGATCTTATTTGCAAAATCCCTTTTCTACATATTTGAAATGGTTGATAACGAAAATAAAATACCAATCTAAGTATGAGCATTTTAGACTGGGTTATATGTCTAGATTAATAAATGTTGTTTTCGGAAAATACAATTGGGTTGGAAATAATGTGATTATCATAAATTCGTCTATTGACGATTTCTCATATATTTCTGATAATTCGGTAATTTGTGAAACTAACATGGGAAAGTTTTGTTCGATAGGTCCTAATGTTAGAACGGCGCCTGGAAAACATCCGACACACACATTTGTAAGCACACATCCAGCAATATATTCCAATCCAGATTATTGCTTGAAAAATTTCCAAAAAAAAGATCATCATAATCCTAATAGAAATGTTACTATTGGAAATGATGTTTGGATATGTGCTAATGCAGTTATTGCTGACGGTGTAAGAGTTGGTGATGGAGCCATAATTGCTTCAAATTCTGTAGTTACTTCTGATGTTGAGCCTTATACAATTGTTGGAGGAGTTCCTGCAAAATTTATTCGAAATAGATTCAAAGAGGATCAAATAAGTATTTTAAGTGAATCTAAATGGTGGAATAAGGATATTGAATGGATAGAGAAAAACTCTGATATTTTTCTCGATATTGAAGATTTTTGCAACTTCAATACTAAAATAATATAATAATGTCATCAATATATACACTAATAAAAACAATCAGTTTTAAATGGTATAGATTTAAAACGATTTTTTGGTATAAATTTTTTTTTCAAAAAATTGGAAAACATTGTATAATATTAAAACCTATATTTATTACACCAGAATCAATAGAAATAGGAGATAATGTTTCTATAGGATGGCAAGCAAGGATAGAGGGAGTGAAGCAATATCAAACTGAACAATTTACTCCAAAAATTATTTTTAATAACGGAGTAACTATTCAACAAAATTTGCATCTTACTTGTGCTGAATTTATAGAGATCGGAAAAAATACTGCTATTGCAGCAAATGTTTCTATAACGGATATCCATCATCCTTATGATGATATTCATTTGCCAATAGAGCAACAAAATATAACAACCAAGCCTGTTTATATAGGGGAAAATTGTAAAATTTATAATAATGTTATAATAATGCAGGGAACAAAAATTGGAAAGCATTGTACAATAGGAGCTAATAGTATAATTTCTGGTCATTTTGAAGATTACTGTGTTATCGTTGGCGCACCAGCAAGAACTATAAAGCGTTATTCATTTGAAAAACAGGCATGGCTAAAAACAGATGCTAAAGGCAATTTTATTGAGTGATGAAAAATATATTAATTACTGGAGGGGCAGGTTTTATAGGTTCAAATATAGCGTTGAAACTTATAAAAAGAGGATGGAATGTGACGGTTTTAGATAATCTGTCACCACAAATTCATGGTGATAATCCCGAAATCACTTCACCTCTTTATCAAAGTATACTTAATAAGGTCAGATTTATCAAAGGTTCTGTCACTTTAAGAGAAGATTGGATGAATGCTATAAAAGGACAAGATGCAATCATTCATTTAGCGGCAGAAACAGGAACAGGGCAGTCGATGTATGAAATTCAAAAATATATTGATGTAAATATTGGAGGAACCGCTCTTATGCTCGATATACTTACGAACACATCTCATCAAGTGAAAAAAGTCATTATTGCTTCTTCCCGGGCTATATATGGAGAGGGTAAATATAAATGTCGAGAGCATGGGATTGTATATCCGTTCGAAAGGCTAGATCAGGATATGGCAAAGGGAGATTTTTTATGTAAATGTCCTATATGCCGCCAAACTGTTGAAATACTTCCCACTACCGAAGATAGTAAAGTTCATCCCACTTCTGTTTACGGTATTACCAAACAAAATCAAGAACAGTTAGTTTTAACAGTATGTAAGTCTTTAGGAATTGCAGCAGTAGGATATCGGTTTCAAAACGTGTATGGGCCGGGACAATCTTTATCGAACCCTTATACAGGAATACTATCTATTTTTTCAACCCGGATTAAAAATGGAAATTCAATTAATATCTTTGAAGATGGGAAAGAAACAAGAGATTTTGTTTTTATAGATGATGTTGCAGAAGCCACCATTTTGGGATTGGAAAAAAAAGAAGCCAATGGTGAAGTTTATAATGTAGGAACTGGTGTTGCAATAAATGTGATGACAGTAGCTGAAACGTTATCGGTGTTTTATCAACGACAAGTACCCATACTGGTTTCAGGGAATTATAGATTGGGGGATATACGGCACAATTATGCGGATATTTCCAAAATAAAGCGACAATTAGGATTTGAGCCAAAGTGGAGTTTTGAGAAAGGTATAGAAGCGTTTACAGGTTGGGTCAATAAGCAACAAATTCCTGAAGATAGGTATGATTTATCTATTGAGGAAATGAAAAACAAAGGCTTATATAAATGAATGAAAAAATAGGTATAGTAACCGTTTTATATAATAGCGAATCTGTTCTTGAAGAATTTTTTGAGACCTTAAGTAAACAGGATTATACAAACTTTGTATTGTATGTCGTAGACAATCTTTCTCCGGATAGCTCTTTATCGTTAAGTATAAAATTAGCTTCAAAATATCAGTTTGAAACTGTAATTATTAAAAATGAAGCAAACTATGGGGTGGCAAAAGGTAATAATATCGGAATCACAAAGGCTATTGAAGACCAGTGTGATTTTGTACTCCTATCTAATAATGATATTGCGCTTGAGCACGAAACCATCGGAAAATTACTGAAAGGGTTACATAAGCACCATGCAGATATGGCAGTACCTAAGATATATTTTTATGGAACACATAAAATTTGGGCAGCTGGAGGGGGATACAATAAACGTAATGGTATTACTATACAATATGGACAAGAAGAGGAGGATAATGGCCAATTTAATATAGATAAACAAATAGCATATGCTCCTACTTGTTTTATGCTTGTGAGAAAAGAGGTGTTTGATAATGTCGGAATGATGGACGAAAACTATTTCGTATATTATGATGATACAGATTTTGTACATAGAGCACTCAACAAACATAAAAAAAAGTTGTGGTATATCTCAGATACAGCTATTTATCACAACGAATCTACTTCAACCGGTAAAATGAGTGATTTTTCAGTGAGATTCTTATGGAGAAATCTAGTTTATTTCGCTTTGAAAAACTATAATCCTTTATATGCAGCATATGTTATAGTATATAATTATTTATATATATTAATCATATTATACTTTAGATACTCTAGACATCAGAGGTTTATCGCATTGAAAGCCTATCAAGAAGGATTGAAATTATATTTAGATAATAAATTTTCAAAAAAGAATGCTAGTTTTTAAATTAATTATAGAAATTGATTGTTATTCATTTATTTATATTTGCAATTAACAAAATATCTGAAAATGTGATAATTCATGGAGCCTACTTTTAGTTTTACATACTCAATACCATACATTATTCTTTTTTTGATTTATTTTGTTCTTTTTCTTTGGGAAAATAAATTAAGAAATAGCGACGGAGATATAAAAATAATCAGGTACCTGGGTATGTTTATATTTTTTATTTTTTTTGGATTTAGAGGATATATTGATACGGACTTTGCTGTTTATTATCCATTATATGAAACAGCGCCTACCCTTTCTGACTTTCGTGGAATCTCAGATTTTTTCTCCGGAGGTGAAGATTTTCTTTTGAAAGTGGAGCCAGGATTTAAAGTCATATTGGTTCTTCTTAAGAGTATTAATAAAAGTTATTTTTTACTTCAAATCGTTTCTTCTTTTATAGATGTATTGTTTCTCAACTATTTTTTTAAGAAATATTCTCCTCAGTATATATTGGGTTTTATAATGTTTTTGATTTTTTCAGGCTTGGTCATAGAGATTAATCTGATTAGAAATTCAAAAGCGATATTTCTTTTTATCTATTCTTTACAGTTTATTAAAGAGAGGAATGCTCTTAAATATTTTATATGCAACGGAATAGGATTGCTTTTCCATTCTTCTTCCATTTTTTATTTTCCTCTATATTTTTTTCTGCACAAAAAGTTGGCGACTGCGTTTGTTTGGGGAACTTTTATACTGGGGAATGTATTGTATTTAGGACAGATTAAATTTATTACACCAATAGTTATTGCAATCGGGAATTTTTTTGGAGGATTTTATGCTATCATGGCAGAAGCCTATTCAAAAAGTAGTATATACAGTAGCGGTTATGGAATTACAATAGGATACCTAGAAAAATTTTTAACCTTTATAATATTTTACAAATCGTATGATAAAATAGGGGAATATATAAAAGATGAAAAATTACTTAATATTTTCTTCAACCTGTTCTTTATATTTACGACAACCTATTTGTTTTTATCTGAATATTCCGTTCTGATTGACAGGATGACTACACTTTTTGTAGTTTCCTATTGGATACTGTATCCTTATT
Organism: Chryseobacterium sp. Y16C; assembly: GCF_022488405.1. Lineage (NCBI taxonomy): Bacteria > Pseudomonadati > Bacteroidota > Flavobacteriia > Flavobacteriales > Weeksellaceae > Chryseobacterium > Chryseobacterium sp. Y16C. Next base: position 1,982,981 of record NZ_CP092711.1, on the reverse strand, counting down.
TATATGTTGTACTCAATCGGGTGGTAAAAATTATCTTTACTTTTGTATTGTTATTATTTGGGATTTTGAAGATGTATAAAGCAAATAATTTTATTATCAGAAAATATGAAAATATTTTGTGGAATAAACCTACTATCAGTAGAGCTTACTTTATATTTAATAAGCATATAGATAAGATTCTTACTCCAAAGAAATAAATAGGATATAAAAAGGAAAATTTTACAATGAAAGTTGCTTTCTTATCTACATTCGCTCTAGATGCCAATATTTCTTTGATTCATGCACTCAGGAAAAAAAATGATGTATATTTTTTTACAGAAGCGCTTCATGAGGTTTATAATTTTTTAAACAAAGATAAATTAACAAAAAATATTTCGAAGGGGACAGAAGTTGGTGAACTCATCCGTTTCCATGAGCTTATAGATCTTGATAAGACATATGTCATAAAGGGGACACGCACAGTAAATATTTTCAGAAAGCTTTATGTTTCATATAAAATAAATCAATATCTCAGAAAAATCAATCCTGATGTGATTATTATTGATAATTATATGCTTACGTATTTTTTTTCAACATTACGATACCGAAAGAAAATGCTTTTCATTGTGCATGATCCGTTCTTACATTCTGGTGAAAATTTCGTTATTGACAGATTTTTACGCAGGTTACAGTTTAATCTTATAAATAACAAAATACTGTTAAATGAAAATCAGAAAAAAGACTTTATAGAACGTTACCAATACAATCCAAATACTATTTTTACCTCTTTTTTAAGCGTATATGATTATTTAAGATATTGTAAAACAGATAATAATTCACAATCTTCGCCAGAATTTAATATCTTGTTTTTTGGTAGAATTTCACCTTACAAAGGAATCAAATTTTTGCTGGATGCTTTTGTAAAGATTATTTCATCTCATCCGGATATAGATATGAAACTCACAATTGCTGGAAGCGGAAATTTTGATTTTGATATTGAAGTTTATAAACAATATCCTCAAATAAATATCCTTAATGAGTATATTTACCCTGAAAGTTTAGCAGATCTTATTTCTCAGGCTTCGGTAGTCGTTTGCCCATATATAGATGCTACCCAAAGCGGTGTGATTATGTCTGCTTATGCGTTTAAAAAGCCTGTGATTGCAACTAATGTAGGAGGACTTCCCGAGATGGTGGAAGATAAGAAAACAGGATTAATAATTGAGCCCAAAAGTTCCGATGCTATTTACAATGCTATATTGGAGCTTTACAATAATAAAAATATATTGGAAGAAATGTCCCGAAATATAGAGAAAGTATACTTTTTTGGAGAAAAAAGTTGGGGTAGCTCGGCAAATCAATTTATGGAGGCATTTACAAAACTAATAAAGAAATGAAAGTAAGTGTATGCTTGGCGACTTATAATGGGGAGAAGTTTATATCGGAGCAAATTACCTCGATACTGCAGCAAATTGATCAAAATGATGAAATCATTGTTTCCGATGACGGGTCTGCTGATAAGACATTGGAAATTATCAGAAATATTAATGACAGCAGAATAAAGATGGTAATTAACAAAGGAAAGAAAGGATATACTCCAAATTTTCAGAACGCATTGAGGGCATCAGTTGGAGATATTATTTTCTTGTCAGATCAGGATGATGTGTGGATGCCGGGTAAATATAATGCTGTTTTAGAAAGTTTAAAGGAAAATGATTTGGTGGTAACGAATTCTATGGTTACAGATGAGCTTTTGAATGTTACCAATCATTCTTTTTTCAGCTTATACAATTCCGGAACAGGTATTCTGAAAAATATAATTTGCTGTACCTATTATGGTTCTTGTATGGCTTTTAACAGAAAAGTTTTAAACCATTCTATGCCATTTCCTAAAAATGAGGAAGTGGCCATTGACCTTTGGATGGGATTAGTTGCGGAAGTGACAGGCAAAGTGAAATTTATAGAGCAGCCTTATTTACTCTATAGAAGATCAGAAAATACGGTCACTCAGTTGGGAAGCTTATTGAATAGAAGTGATAGGCCATTCATTATGAAGCTTTATAAAAGATGGATATTATTAACTTCCATATTAAAATTTGCTTTTTTGCATAAAGTAGGGCTGAAAAAATAATCTAATACTAAATTAATAAATGAAATTAAACACGAGCTGCAAAAAACGGAGAATGATTTTTACGATCATTTCTGTTTTTATCTTTTGTATGATGAACAGTCAAAGAATAAAAGACTCGGTAAGTGTCGATATTGATTTCAATAAAAAAAGCTTGCATGTAAAATCAATGTCTGGTTTCCTACACTATGATGATATCAGAGCACTTCAGAATAATATCATGGCATTACAACCAAAGTATTGGAGGATAGGTTGGTCGTACAAATCTATTTCTGATATCAATTATCTGAGAAGTTTTAATATTACTCCCATTTTGGTTTTGTCGGATATTTATGCATATCCTGGAAAAAAAAATAATAAGGAATGGTCTCATCCTTTATACACAGATAGGTTAAAGAATATAGTAACTGCCGAGTATCAGAAATTCAAAAATACAGTCATCTATGATATTTGGAATGAACCTTTTCATCAGGAAGGTTTTGGTGATTTCGATACGGACGAATACTATCAGATTTTTAAAAAGGCTCATGACATCATTAGATCTTTACCTGGAGGAGATAAAGCTCTGATTACAGGACCTTCTTTTGACCGTTATGATGAAAAAGAAATAGAAGGATTTTTGAATTTTTGTAATAAAAATAATATAAGAGTTGATGTTTTATCCTGGCACGAATGGAGGGATCAGGATTATCTGAAAAATTTTGCAAAAGATGTTAAGAAATTAAAAGAAGTAATTTTGCCTAAATATCCTAAAGTGGGAATTAAGAAAATCGTTTTAGGTGAAATTATTAATCAATATTCACAATTTTCAGGATCGGAAATACTGGAAGTTTTTAGATATCTGGAAAATAACGGTATAGATGGTGCATGTAAAGGGTGTTGGGCAGAAAGTAATGGCGTTTTTAATTGTAATAATTCAATGAATGGACTATTAGATAAAAACGGAAATCCCAGATCTGTTTGGTGGGCTTATAAGCTATACGGCCAAAGTATTAAAAACAGAGTGAAATATATTTCCAATTATGAATATGTTTCTGCATTTGCCTCTTATGATAATAAAGGTCAATATGTAATAATTAATAATAATAGTGGTAATAAGGTTATCAATACGAAAATTAATCTGAAAAATTTATTTCAGTTCTATAAAAACGGCAAAACTTTGGAATTGAAAGTTTATGAGGTACCCAATACTAATGAATCTGTGTTGGAAAGTATGATTTTGATCCAGAAACAGAAAATTAGTATTGGGAAAAATATGATAGCACTCAAGATACCAAGTATGACTCCTAAAACAGTTTATTATTTGACCGTTTCAAATAATTTTAAATAAAGTATTTATTCAATGAAAATAGCTTTAATCCATGACTGGCTGGATAAATATGGTGGGGCCGAACGGGTTGTAACTTCAATGGATGATTTCATTGATTTTGATTATTACTTTGCCTATGCAGACATAATGAGTGATGTGGACAAGCTAAAAATGTTTAATGGTAAAGCCCCGGAAGTTTTAACAAGTCGGCTTTTAAAACTTTTGGGTAAAAATTTTCGTTATGCACTACCATTTTTTCCTATTGTGAGTAAATTATTTAACAAACAATTTACAAATCTTCCTGTTGATTGGATAATAAGCTCTTCCTGGTGCTTATCTAAAGGCTTTAGGATTAATAATGAGAAACATATTAGCTATATACAAGCCCGAAACTTTAAATATATTTGGGATGAATATGATAATTATTTTAAAGGTATTTTGGGAGTGATTTTTCTGCCATTGAGAAAATATCTTCAGTCTTTTGATAAACGGACGGCTCAGAACCCTGATTATATAATTGCTAATTCTAAATATGTTCAGGATTGGATTGAAGAACATTATAATAGAAAGTCAGTGGTAATCTATCCTCCTGTTGCTGTTGATCATTTTAATTTACGGACTACAAAAATACAGGATTCAGATTATTATGTAACGGTAGGACGGTTGGTACAATATAAAAGGTTTGATTTATTAATTAAGGCTTTTATCAATCTTAATAAAAAATTAATTATTATCGGTGATGGATCAGAAAAATCAAAACTTGAAAAATTATCAAAAGGTAATGAGAATATTATTTTTAAAGGATTTTTAAACTCGAATGAAATTAATCATTATATAAGCAATGCAAAAGCTTTTGTTTTTTCATCTTTAGAAGATTTTGGAATTGCTCCGGTTGAAGCACAAGCTTGTGGCACTCCTGTAATAGCATATGGACGAGGAGGAACTTTAGAAACAGTTTTAGAAAATAAAACAGGTGTTTTATTTTATTCTCAAAATGTGCAGGAAATAGAAGAAGCTGTAAAGAAATTTGAAAATAAAATATTCAATTTCAATCCAATTCTAATCAGAGAACATTCCCGAAAATTTAGTGTGGAAGTATTTAAAATGAAATTTAAGTCTTATTTAGCAGAATGTAATTTAATGGAAGAAAAAATATAATCTCAGATACAAAATGATAAAAATTTCTATTTAATAATTTATTATAAAAGTAATAAAATGAAATTTTATTTATAGAATGTTAAGATTTATATTTGTAACTGTTCCAAAACTGAATAGAATCAATAAATAAAAATTTTCAATATTTATGAAAATAAAATCTACACCACTTAAAGACTGCTATATTATAGAACCTACTGTTTTTGAAGACGACAGAGGTTATTTTTACGAAAAATTCAATGAACAAACATTTAAGGAACTTACCGGGATGAACGGACATTTTGTTCAGGATAATATTTCAAAATCTAGTTATGGAGTTCTTAGGGGGCTGCATTTACAGAAAGGAGCTAAGGCTCAGGCAAAACTGGTTTCTTGTTTGGAAGGGAAAGTTCTTGATGTGGCAGTTGATTTACGTGCAGATTCGCCAACTTTTGGAAAATGGTTTTCAATCGAATTAACGGCAGAAAATAAATTACAATTATATGTTCCCAGAGGATTTGGGCACGGATTTTCTGTTTTGAGCGAAACAGCCATATTTTCTTATAAATGCGATAATTATTATGATAAAGCTTCTGAAGGCGGTGTTCTTTGGAATGATGCAGATTTAAATATTGATTGGCAGTTACCCTTAGAAGATATTATACTTTCAGAAAAAGATAAAGTTCAGTCTATGTTTTCTTTGAAAAATTTTTAATATATTCGAAAACAGAATAAGAATTAATAACCCAATTTTTAATTTACGTTGAATATGCAGCAACTTTAAAAATTTAGAAGAATCATTACCGGATTATGTTAGTTTATTTTTTTAAACATTTACCCAAAATTTTTCTTATTGGGGATTATATTATTATCAATCTTTTTTTGATTCTGGGAAAGTTATATTTTTTTAACTTGGATAAAGATTTTGCTCAGGGATATATTACTCAGTTCATTCTTCTTAATATTTCTTGGTTTGTTATCACGTCGATGACTAAACCTTATAAATGCCTTGCAATAAAAGAATCTTCATTACATTTTAATGCTCTAACAAAATCTTTTATTTTGTTAGCTGTGTTTTCTGCCATTTATTTTAGTCTTATTCTGCCTGTAAAAATCAATTATAGATATGTTGTGTTCTATTTTTTGATTATAGGCTTTTTCATGACGCTTACCCGATTCGTACTTTTTCTGTATCGAAAAAAGAACAGGATTAAAATTGGACGAAAATTTTATTCTTTCAATACCGTACTTGTTGGTGAGAATAAGCTGGCGACATCATTGTTGTCAAATGATGATTTGAGAAGGTCTATGGGAATAAGAGGAACTTATACATCAGGAGATACGGAAACTAAAAATAAATACTTAGGCAGAATAGATAAATTATTTGAAGATTTGGAAAATTCCAAAATAAATAATATTATTTTTTGTGATAATAAAATTGACGTCGGTCTATATAAACAAATCGTTGAGGTGGCTGAGCATAAAATGGTAAGAATTTATATGGCTCCGGATTTTAAATACGTCAATCTTGTGCCCCATTATTATGATATCGTTCATGAGATTCCATTTCTGAAACTTATAAGGGAGCCATTGGCAAATCCGAAAAAACAAATATTAAAAAGAACATTTGATATTGTATTTTCACTTTTTGTAATTGTATTCATCCTATCCTGGCTTATACCTGTTATTGCACTAATTATAAAATTAGAGAGTAATGAATCTGTGTTTTTTAGACAAAAAAGATCAGGATTGAATAATGAACCATTCGAATGTATTAAATTCAGAAGCATGACTACAAATGCAAAAGCTGATTTTATAACAACCACAAAGAATGATGCAAGAGTAACAAAATTTGGGGCATTTATGAGAAAAACGAGTATAGACGAATTGCCTCAGTTTATTAATGTTTTTCTAGGTGATATGTCTATTGTTGGTCCAAGACCGCATATGTTATCTCAAACCGAAATGTATTCAAAGATTACTAAAAAGTATATGACCCGACATATTGTAAAACCTGGAATTACGGGTTGGGCGCAGGTAATGGGTTCCAGAGGGGAGATATTTTCACATAAAGATATGGAGAAGCGTATTGAAAAAGACATCTGGTATATTCAGAATTGGTCTTTTTTCCTTGACATAAAGATCATTTTTCTTACCTTATATAATATAGTGAGGGGAGACGAACAAGCTTATTGATTTTGTAATTGGAATTATAAGATTAAAGAAAATAAACAGAATATTAAAACCACTTTTTAAAGGTGGTTTTATTTTTTAAATATCATTTTTAATATTTGTATCTTTGCACCCTGAAAAATAGAAAGATGCGAACAAAATCTGTAGGTAAGAAGAAAATTAATGTAGTCACACTGGGATGCTCTAAAAACGTGTACGATTCTGAAGTTTTAATGAGCCAACTGAAAGCCAATGGTAAAGAAGTAGTTCATGAAGACAGAGGAGATATCGTGGTGATCAATACCTGTGGATTTATTGATAATGCCAAGGAAGAATCTATCAATACTATTTTAGACTATGTGGATGCAAAGAACAGAGGAGAGGTTGAAAAGGTTTTTGTTACCGGATGTCTTTCTGAAAGATATAAACCGGATTTAATTAAGGAAATTCCCGATGTAGATCAATATTTTGGAACCAGAGATCTTCCGGTTCTTTTGAAACATTTAGGGGCAGATTATAAGCATGAGTTAGTCGGAGAGAGATTAACAACTACTCCCAAACATTATGCTTACCTTAAAATATCCGAAGGTTGCGACAGACCTTGTTCGTTTTGTGCTATCCCGTTAATGAGAGGAGGTCATGTTTCCACTCCGATCGAAAAATTGGTGAATGAAGCGGCTAAACTTGCCAAAAAAGGAACAAAAGAATTAATCCTTATTGCTCAGGATCTTACTTACTACGGATTAGATATCTATAAAAAAAGAGCATTGGGTGACCTTCTGAAAGAATTGGTAAAGGTTGAAGGAATCGAATGGATCAGATTACATTATGCGTTCCCAAGTGGATTTCCGGAGGATGTATTAGATATTATCAGAGAAGAGCCTAAAGTTTGCAACTATATTGATATTCCTTTGCAGCACATTAATTCCGATCTTCTTAAATCCATGAAAAGAGGCACGACTCATGAAAAAACGGATGCCTTATTGGCTAAGTTCAGAGAGAAAGTTCCGGATATGGCAATCAGAACTACGCTTATTGTAGGGTATCCTGGAGAAACTGAAGAAAGATTTCAGGAGCTAAAAGACTGGGTAAAAGAACAAAAGTTTGATAGATTAGGATGCTTTACTTATTCACATGAAGAAAATACTACAGCTTATGTTTTGGAAGATGATATTCCACAGGAGGTAAAAGAAGCCAGAGTAGAGGAGATTATGGAACTTCAATCACAGATTTCTTGGGAAAAGAATCAGGAGAAAATCGGAAAGACCTTCAAATGTGTTTTTGACAGAAAAGAAGGAAACTATTTTATCGGAAGAACAGAATATGATTCTCCGGATGTAGATAATACTGTTTTGGTGTCCGCTGAAGATACTTATATCTCTATCGGGGAATTTGCCAATGTAAGAATTACCTCAGCCGAAGAGTTTGATCTGTACGGAGAACTGGTATAGAATATTTAATACAAATAGACCAATGATTGTTTCATTGGTTTTTTTTATTAATTATAATAAAGATTTTAATACTTTAAATTGTTGATTATTAAAGGATTTGTTGCATTGTGTAGAATGAATTATGCTGTAGCGAGTTAATTAAATTAACTTTTTACTCTTTTTTTTAACATTTTTTAACACTATGATCTAAAGTCCCTAAAAATAGGGAGTTATAGGCTTAATTAACATTTTATTAATTTTTCATTAACGTTTTTTAACAATTTGAATAGGTCTGTATAGATAATCCTGTTACTTTTGCTCCGTCATAAACCCCAAAATATTCAAAATGATGAAAAGATTCATTCTCGTAATCATAATGATGATTTCAACCTTTGGTATTTTCTCTTTTACGAGCAATACCACAGATGCGAAAAGAACAAGTTATGCATCGTACTACCACGATAAGTTTAATGGTAGAAAAACAGCCAGCGGTGAAGTATTTGATAATTCAAAGTTCACAGCGGCAAACAGAACGCTTCCATTTGGAACTAATATTAAAGTGACCAATTTGGACAACGGTAAGTCAGTAATAGTGAGAGTAAATGATAGAGGACCTTACCATTCATCAAGAGCATTAGATATGTCTAAAGCCGCGTTCGATGAGATCGGAAATACTAATCATGGTACTATTCCGGTTGAATATGAAATTGTCGATTAACTTATGATTTTAAAAGGTAAAAGCCAACTGAATACAGTTGGCTTTTTATTTTTATGATTTTCAGAAATCAATTAGGTTAGAATATATTTTTTAAACATTTAATTCTACCAAAGCAGGACAGTGATCAGAATGTACCGCTTCTTTTAAAATAACCGCTCTTGTAAGTTGATCCTTTAATGTGTGGCTTGTAAAATTATAATCAAGTCTCCATCCTTTATTTTTTTCTCTCGAATTTTGTCTGTAGCTCCACCATGTATAATTGTCCGGATCCTGATTGAAAAACCTGAAACTGTCTATAAGTTCACATTCATTGATAAAATCACTCATCCATTCCCTTTCCATAGGAAGGAAGCCGGAAACGTTTTTTAGACGTACAGGATCGTGAATGTCAATGGCTTCGTGACAGATATTAAAATCACCCGAAATAATTAGATTAGGGATTGTTTGTTTTAAATCTTTAATATAATCTAAAAAATCGCGGCAAAACTGCATTTTAAAATCCAGTCGTTCAATATTGGACGCAGAAGGTACATAGACTGAAATAGCAGAGTAGCCATCAAAATCAGCTCTTATGATTCTCCCTTCATTATCATAACTTTCGATTCCGCAGCCAAATTCTACGTGATTAGGTTTTATCTTTGACGCGATTCCAACCCCGCTGTAGCCTTTTCTTATCGCAGAATGCCAATAACTGTGATATCCTAACTTTTCAAGGCTTTCAATATCTATCTGGTCATTACCTGCCTTACTTTCCTGAATGCAGATAATATCAGGATCAGCAGTTTTCAGCCATCCTAAAAAATCTTTGGTAAAGGCGGCACGTATTCCGTTTACGTTATAAGTAATTAATTTCATATTTGAAATATATCAAAAGCAGGTCTAAAAAACAAATGTCAGCTCAAAGCCGACATTTAATTTTATTTAATTCCTTTAAAAACTACTTTTCCGTCTTTCGAAAGTTCGTTTTCCGGTCCTTTACCTCTTAACTCCCAATGATCATTTTTATAATAAATTCCTGAACCGGTTGGCTGCCCTTTCAATTCAATAGTTTCTCCTTCATAGACAATGGTTGCTGTATTTTTATTATTATCAAAGGTCATATCAATACTTTTTCCGCCAGCATCAGTAGATTTTGCCTTTATAATAGGATTTTTATTTACAGCAGCAGAATCTGTTGGGGTAGCTGCAGACAGGTCTGAAGTATTTGTCTTTATAGAATCTGAATTGATTACCGTTGTAGAATCTGATGAAGTTTCTGAACTCTTACTGCCTTCTTTTTTACAAGAAACAAGTGATAACGTTGCCAATAAAGGTAAAATTAAAATTGATTTTTTCATTTTTATATTTTTAATGGTGTATTTGATTCAAAAGATTATTTAGGCTCTAAAATACTGATTGGAATGATACATTCTTCCAATGAAATTCCTCCGTGCTGATATGTTTCTTTATAATAATTTACAAAGTGATTATAGTTTTTTGGATAGGCTAAGAAGATATTGTTCTTTGCAAAAATATATTTCGAACTCAAATTTCCTTTAGGAAGGAATAGCTTTTCCGGATTTGAAATTGCCCAGACATCACTGCTGTCATATGTTAAACTTTTTCCTGTTTTATAACGGATATTTGTAGAAGTTTCTCTGTCACCCACTACACGGCTTGGTTTTTTCACATACACCGTTCCGTGGTCAGTAGTAATCACCAGCTTGAAACCATTTTCGGCGGCAACCTTAATTATTTTTAATAAAGATGAATTTTCAAACCAGTTTAAGGTGAGGGAACGGAAAGTTTTATCGTCTCTGATCAGCTGATCTACAATATGATTGTCAGTTTTTGCGTGAGAAAGAATATCAATAAAGTTATAAACAATCACTAAAAGGTCATTATTTTTATGCTGATTAAAATCATCATAGATTTTTCTTTCAAAATCTGCATTAAGAACTTTCAAATACTTCATTGATTTAGAAGCTAAACCAATTCTTTTCATTTGATCTTCTAAGAAATCGCGTTCAAATTCGTTTTTGTTGCCTTCTTCATTATCGTTAAACCATTTATCCGGAAAACGTTTTTCTATTTCAGAAGGCATTAAACCTGCAAAAAATGAATTTCTGGCATATTGGGTTGCGGTAGGAAGGATACTGTAATAATAATCCTCCGAAACCTTATTATAATGTTTGGTGAATAAAGGTTCAATCACTTTCCACTGGTCATATCTCAGATTGTCTACCATCAGCAAAAGAACTTTTTCTTTTTCTACTTCAGGTTTTATTTTATCTTTAAATAAAGTATGGCTCATCATAGGTTTTTCAGAACCGTTCAACCAGTCTTCGTAATTGTTTTCTATAAACTTTGCAAACTGAATATTGGCTTCTTCCTTTTGAGACTGAAGCAGATCAGCAAATTCATTATCGGCAACCTTATCAAATTTAAGTTCCCAGTTCACGATTTTCTTGTAATATTCTGCCCAATCCTGGTATGTTCTCAGATAAGAAAGCTCCATAGAAAGGTTTCTGAATTCCTGCTGATATTGTAAAATGGTTTTCTGTTCAACCAAATTATCTTCCTGAAGATTCTTTTTAAGAGAAAGCAAAATCTGGTTGGGATTTACAGGCTTTAATATGTAATCCGCAATCTGAGAACCTATGGCTTCTTCCATGATGTGCTCTTCTTCACTTTTCGTAACCATTACAATTTTTAAAGAATTATCTTTTTCTTTAATCATAGGAATGGCTTCAAGTCCGGAAATTCCGGGCATATTTTCATCAATAAGGGTCAGTGCAAATTTTTCGGAATCCATCAATTCCAAGGCTTCATTTACATTATTAACAGGGGTTACCTGATACCCTTTTTTTTCTAAGAATACGATATGAGGTTTTAGTAAATCTATTTCATCATCTATCCATAATATCTTTTCCGACATAATATTTATTTTTCATGGTTATTGTATCAAAATTTCGACCAAATTTCTTTTCAAACAATAAAAATAGTGCTTTTAATAGTTAAATATTAGTTAAATCAAAATATTGTTTATTAATTCCCTGTTTTTACATAGTCAAGCACTCTTTCGAGGACTTCGTCTTTTCTTTCTGTATTACTTATAGGATAGAATCATCCACTCCGATAGCAACTGTACTGAAGGAGCAAAAGATAGAAATAAGGTTTTAAGATTAATGAAATTTAAATAAAAGCTAAAGTTAAATTTTCCCTAACTTTGTTACAATATCGACATCAATGCAGAATAAGCTAAAAATTATCAACGATCCTGTTCACGGTTTTATCAAAATTCCACACGAAATATTATTTGACATTATTGAGCATCCTTACTTCCAGCGATTGAGAAGAATAGGACAGACCGGTCTTTTAAATTTGATTTTTCCCGGGGCTACCCATACAAGATTTCATCATGCGATAGGGGCAATGCATCTGATGTTTACAGCACTGGAAACACTGAAACAAAAAGGTGTGAAGATTTCTGAGGACGAAGAAAAAGGCGCTATGTTGGCGATTTTAATGCACGATATAGGACATGGTCCGTTTTCCCATGCCTTAGAAAGTATGTTGATGGATGATTGGCATCACGAAAACCTTTCACTGCTTTTGATGAACAAACTGAATGATGAGTTTGAAGGTAAACTATCTGTTGCTATTGAAATGTTTCAAGGGAAATATCATAGAAAATTCTTTAATCAGCTTATCTCTTCACAATTGGACGTCGATCGTTTGGATTATCTGAACAGAGACAGCTTTTTTACAGGAGTTTCGGAGGGGAATATTAATACACAACGAATTATTTCCATGATGAATGTCTGTGAAGAAGGTGAATTGGTAATCGATGCAAAAGGTATTTATTCTATCGAGAATTTTCTTACCGCCAGGATGTTTATGTATTGGCAAGTTTACTACCATAAAACTTCGGCGTTGGCTGAATTTCTTTTGGTGAAAATTTTGGAACGAGCAAAATATCTGGTTTCACAAGGTGTTGATCTTCCGGCAACTGAAAATCTGAGATATTTTTTACATAGAGGTAAAAATTCTGCTACAGACGAAGACGTGGAAAGGTTTACACAGTTAGACGATAACGATGTTATTCAGGCGATGAAAAACTGGCAGTCGGCTGATGATTTTATTCTGTCATACTGGTGCAAATGTGTAATCCAGAGAAACCTGCCCAAGACCATTATTTCGTCACACGCATTTGAAGCAGAGTTTATTGAAGAAAAAGTAAAAAATACCAATGAATTTTTCGGAATCGATAACGGAAATGAATTGGTGCATGAAATTAAACGAAAACTATTGCCTTACGATACTCAAAAACAGCCGATCTTTCTATTGCAGAAAAATGGAAAAAAGATAAGGCTTGAAGAATCGGAAGACCAGCTTCTATCGGGATTAATTACTAATAAGACCACCCGATATATTCTTATGTTTCCAAGAGATATTTAGCACATAATTTCTTAAAGAATATTAAAATTCACAATCCGAAAATTAAAAAATGTTTGCGAATTACAGAATTTCTTATCTTTGCAGAATATGGAATTTACAGCTTCGCAAATTGCAAGTTTTATTGACGGGAAAATAATAGGTGATGAGAATGCACTTATTACTGGAGTTTCACCTATTGAAGGAGGGGAAACAGGACATCTTTCTTTTATAGCACAAGATAGATTTTCCCATTATTTGGATACGACCAAATGCTCCGTTATCATCGTTTCAGAAAAACTTTTATCAAAAGATATATATAATCCTACTGTGATTGCGGTAAAGGATGCTTACCTTTCTTTTCAGGTTTTAATGAATCTGTACCAGGAAATGCAAGGTAAAAAGCAAGGGATTGAAGATGGTTCTTCAATTCATGATACTGCTATAGTCGGAGACAAGGTATATATTGGTGCTTTTACTTATGTATCTGAAAAGGCAAAAATTGGAGAAGGAACTCAGATTTATCCTCATGTCTACATAGGAAAAGGGGTAAAAATCGGTAAAAACTGCAAAATTGACAGTGGAGCGAGAATCTACGATTATTGTATCATTGGTGATAACTGCATTGTTCATTCCAATACCGTAATTGGAGGTGACGGATTTGGTTTCCAGCCGACTTCGGAAGGTTTCAAAAAAATTCCCCAACTAGGAAATGTCATCATTGAAGATGATGTTGAGATTGGTTCAAACTGTAGTATAGACAGAGCTACGATTGGTTCTACTATAATCGGGAAAGGAACTAAAATCGATAACCTGATTCAAATTGCACACAACGTAAAAATCGGACAAAACAATGTGATTGCGGCACAGGCCGGAATTGCAGGATCTACAATCATTGGCGACTGGAACCAGATTGGAGGTCAGGTTGGTGTTGTAGGGCATATTAAAATAGGAAATCAGGTAAAAATTCAGGCGCAGAGCGGAGTAAACTCCAGTGTGAATGATAAGGAAACTATTTATGGTTCGCCGGCAATCAGCTATAACGACTATTTAAGGAGTTATGTACATTTCAGAAATTTACCTGAAATTGTAAACAGAATAAACAATCTTGAGAATAACTCAAAAGATAAAACTAATGAGTGATATGCAAAAAACACTTCAGCAAGAAGTGACACTTTCCGGAATCGGACTTCATACGGGTAAAGAAGTAAAACTAACCATCAAACCTGCAAAAGAAAACACAGGTTTTGTATTTGTAAGAACAGACTTGGAAGGACATCCTCAGGTGGAAGCTGATGTGAATTATGTAGTAGCGACAGAAAGAGGAACAACATTAGAAAAATTAGGAGTAAAGATCAATACCTGTGAGCATCTTTTAGCGGCTTTAGTAGGTTGTGATATCGATAATGCCATTTTGGAAATGGATGCTTCTGAACCTCCTATTTTAGACGGATCGTCGAAGTATTTTGTTGAAGCCATCGAAAGTGTTGGAGTGGTAGAACAAAATACTGCGAGAGAATACCTTGTTGTAAAAGAAGTTCTTACCTACAGCGATCCGGCAACAGGATCAGAAATCACAATCATTCCTTCAGATACTTACGAAGTGACTACTATGGTAGATTTTGGGACCAAAGTTTTGGGAACTCAAAATGCTACACTAAAAAATATTTCTGAGTTTAAAGAAGAAATTTCATCAGCAAGAACATTTAGCTTCTTACACGAATTAGAAATGCTTTTAGATCACGGTTTGATCAAAGGTGGAGATATTTCTAATGCCATTGTATATGTAGATAAAGATCTTACTCCTGAAACTACAGAAAAATTAAAGAAAGCTTTTGGGAAAGACAATGTTTCTATAAGACCTAACGGAATTCTTGATAATTTAAATCTAAACTATCCAAACGAAGCCGCAAGACATAAGTTACTTGATGTAATCGGAGATTTGGCTTTGGCTGGTGTGAAAATAAAGGGTAAAGTAATTGCTAATAAGCCAGGACATTACGTAAATACTCAGTTTGCAAAAAAACTGAACCGCCAGTGGAAATTACAGAAAAAGAAAAACGTTCCTGATTTTGATTTAACAAAAGAGCCTGTTTTTGATATCAACGGAATTATGAGATTGATGCCTCACAGACCACCGTTCTTATTGATTGATAAAGTTCTTGAGCTTTCAGACTCTCACGTTGTAGGTCTTAAAAATGTGACAATGAATGAACCTTTCTTCGTTGGACATTTCCCGAAAGAGCCCGTAATGCCGGGAGTTCTTCAGGTAGAAGCTTTAGCGCAGACAGGTGGAATTCTTGTACTGGCAAGTGTTCCGGATCCTGAAAACTATTCTACTTATTTCATTAAAATTGATAAAGTAAAATTCAAGAGAAAAGTAATTCCTGGAGATACCCTTATTTTCAAGATTGAATTAATTGAACCTATCAGAAGAGGTATTGTACATATGCAAGGTTACGGTTATGTTGGAGATACAGTAGCGGTAGAAGCAGAACTAATGGCCCAAGTTGCAAAAAATAAAGTTGATTAAATGATCCATCAATTAGCAGCCGTAGATAAACGTGCGAAAATCAGCAAAAATGTAATCGTAGAACCCTTTACTACCATTGCGGGAGATGTGGAAATAGGAGAAGGAACCTGGATTGGGCCCAATGTTACCATCATGGATGGAGCAAGAATTGGTAAAAACTGTAGGATTTTTCCTGGGACTGTAATTTCTGCAATCCCTCAGGATTTAAAATTCGATGGTGAAGATACACAGGTTATTATAGGTGATGATACTACGATCAGAGAGTGTGTAACAGTCAATAGAGGTACAAAAGCTTTAGGACATACTAAGATCGGAAAAAATTGTCTGATTATGGCTACATCTCACATTGCTCATGATTGTGTAATCGGAGATCATGTTATCATTGTAAACGGTTGTGGTATTGCAGGCCATGTTGAAATTGGTGATTATACGGTCATGGGAGGTCTATCAGCTGTACACCAGTTTGGTAAAATTGGAAAACATGTAATGATTTCCGGTGGTACTTTGGTGAGAAAAGATATTCCCCCTTACGTAAAAGTAGCAAGAGAACCGATGTCTTATGCCGGAATTAACTCGGTAGGTTTAAGAAGAAGAGGATTTACCAATGAAAAAATCTTCGAAATTCAAAAGATTTACAGAGCGATCTTCCAAATGAAGATGAATGTTTCTCAGGCAATCACTCATATTGAAAAAGAAATGCTTCCTACTGCTGAAAGAGACGAGATTCTTCAGTTCATTCAAAACTCACCTAGAGGTATCGTGAAAGGATACGGAACAGGAAAGGAAAACTAAATATAAAAACAAAAAGATAATATACATTAATGGCAACAAGTAACGATATCAGAAAAGGTCTGTGCATTGAGTACAGTAATGATATTTATAAAGTAATCGAGTTCCTTCACGTAAAACCAGGAAAAGGACCTGCTTTCGTAAGAACAAAATTAAAATCTGTAACAAACGGAAAAGTAATTGATAACACTTTCTCTGCAGGACACAAAATCGATGAGGTAAAAGTGATCACAAGAAAATATCAGTATCTTTACGATGATGAGAATGGATTCCACTTCATGAATAATGATGACTTCTCTCAATTATATTTAAATAAAGAAATGATTGAAAATTCAAACCTGATGAAAGCAGGTGAAGAAGTTACAATCATCCTGAAAGAAGCTGATGAAACTCCGCTTTCTGCTGAATTACCACAGTCTGTTTATTTAGAAGTTGTAGAAGCAGATCCGGGAGTAAAAGGAAACACAGCAACAAATGCCCTTAAAAATGCTATCGTTGAAACCGGAGCAAGAGTAATGGTTCCTTTGTTCATTGAACCTGGAGACAAAATCAAAGTAAGCACTGAAGATGGTTCTTACCTTGAAAGAGTAAAAGAATAATTTTAAATAAAATTTACATCAATTCGGTTTGCCTTTGCATTCCGAATTTTGTTTTATAAGAAAATCAATTGTTATGAGATTTCATTCTCCACAAAAACTGAAAACTATTGCGGATCTTATCGGTTCAAAATTTGTTGGTTCAGAAGACTTTGAAGTACTAGGAACTAATGAGATTCATATGGTGAAACCGGGAGAAATAGTTTTTGTAAACCATCCTAAATATTACGATAAAGCTTTAAATTCTCCGGCAACAATTATTTTAATTGATAAAGAAGTAGACTGCCCGGAAGGGAAGGCTCTCTTAATCTCTGAAGATCCTTTCAGAGATTTCAATAAGATTAATACCCATTTTACGAGAATATATAATTTCAGGGAAGAGCTTCATGATGCCGAAATTGGAGAAGGGACACATATTCACCATTCTGCAATGATCGGAAACAATGTGAAGATCGGAAAGAATACCCTTATTTTCCCAAATGTTGTGATCGGTGATAGAACCGTTATTGGTGATAATGTTGTCATTCAGTCCAATACCGTTTTAGGTGGTGATGCCTTCTATTACAGAAAATTAAATGGAAATTTCGACCGCTTGATTTCCGTAGGAAATGTTGTCATCGAAAATAATGTTGAGATCGGAAACGGCTGTACGATTGACAGAGGAGTTACAGATTCTACGATTATTGGTGAAGGTTCTGTTTTAGATAACCAGATTCAGATCGGTCACGATACAATTATTGGTAAAAAATGTCTGATCGCTTCACAGGTAGGAATTGCAGGATGCTGTGTAATCGGTGATGAGGTTACATTGTGGGGACAGGTAGGAATTGCTTCCGGAAATAAAATTGAGAGCGGATCTGTACTTTTAGGGAAAACCGGGGTCAACAGAGATCTTGAAAAAGGAACCTATATCGGGATGTTTGCAGAAGATTACAGATCGTATCTTAAAAAAGAAGTTAAACTGAGGAAATTGGAGTAAAATTATTTTTGCTCCAATTTTCCTTTAGCTCGTCATTCTCTTTTTTCAGAATCTTTATGTAATCCAAAATATGAGCGAGCATTTCTTCGTTTACATTGCTGTAATAATTGTAGTTGCCAAAATTTTCTCCTGTAGTTTGATTTTCAACATTAATTACTACTTTTTGTTCATTTTCTTGGAAAATATCATCTTCTGAAACTTCTAAAAATGCAGCAAGCTTTTTCCATTCGATTTTAGATATTTTTATTTCTCCGTTTTCTTTACGACAATAGTTGGTTGTTGTCCTGTGTATTGCTTTAGCTGTTTCCTTTTGTGTTAATCCTTTGGCAATGCGTGCATTTTTCAATTTTTCTTTAATCATTGTTTTGTGATATATTGCAAAGTTATAAAAAATGCATAAATATTTGCAAATTGCGCAATAAAAAAAGCAATAGGTTTTACTATTTTTTATAAATGTGTTTGGTATTTTTGTAATGTTAAACAAAAAATATTATATTATGAAAAAGTTATTTTTAACTTTGTCTTTCCTAACTGTAGGGTTTGCAAGTGCTAATGTTACTTATACATCAAGTGAGAATTGTTATAGTGATGTTCAAACTCTAAAAACTCATACAATTACTTTTCAACTTTCTTGTAAGAATGTATATTGCGTAACTGAAAAAGAATATACTGATGCTGAACTCCAAACGGCAGCCGCTGGTCTAGAAGAAGCTTTCTGTAATACATCTGGTAGTCCAAAAGATTTTGAAATAGTAAGGAATTAACTTATTTTTGAAATTCAATTTCATTTTTGGATGAAATTGAATTTTTTTTAATCGAATTTTATTTATATGAAAAGTAAAGTAGTAACATTTATTTTAGTTTTGTTTAATATTCTTTCATTTTCTCAAGAAAAAGTTGATATTTCAATTTCTTATAAATTAACTTATAAAATAGATTCAACATCGGAAAAAGTAAATAAGGAAAATTTTATTCTTTTTGCTAATAAAGAAAAAAGTATGTATGAATCTATAGCAAAATATTTTAAAGATTCATTATCAAAACAACCAAATCAAGATCAAGCAGCTATAGCTATTAAATACGGTACAGAAAATGACTATTATATAATTTATAATTCGAAAGACAAGGTGTTAAGTCACTTTCAACCAAACTTGGGTGCCAATATATATTATTCTACGAACTATAAAATACAGTGGAAGATCGAACAAGAAACAAAAGAAATTTTAAATTTAAAATGTCGAAAAGCAACTGCAAAAATGTTTGGTAGAAAATGGATTGCTTGGTTTACAGAAGAATATCCACTACCTTTTGGTCCATATAAATTCAATGGATTACCAGGTTTAATTCTTGAATTATATGATTCAAAAAACTATTATCATTTTAATGCATACTATATTAAAAAGGAAAAGAACACATTAGTAAATTTTAACATTCAAAATGATTATTCAAAAACAACAAAAGAAAAATTTTGGGAATTAGTCTTTAAAAATAAATTTGATGTAGATTATAAGTATAGAGATTTTACATTTCAAGATCCGAATGTGATTCAAACTATGCGCAAAAAAATGATCGAAAAACAAAAAATATATAACAATCCTATAGAGTTAATACACTAGGTTTTTTTGTAGAAATGGTGTATAGAATTAAAGACTATCTTAAATCTATAATTTTTGAACGATTGCAAATTTGCAATCGTTTTTTGTAATCTAAAATCATCTTTTTTCAAACAAAAATTGTAAATTTGTGAGCATTAATAAAAAATAAAAATAAATTAAAACAACAATAAAATGTCAATTTTAGTAAACAAAGATTCTAAAGTAATTGTACAAGGATTTACAGGGAACGAGGGTACTTTCCACGCAAGCCAGATGATCGAATACGGAACCAACGTAGTAGGTGGTGTTACTCCGGGAAAAGGAGGCAGCGAACACCTAGGAAAGCCTGTATTCAATACTGTTGCTGATGCTGTAGCAAAAGCTGGAGCTAATGTAAGTATCATTTTCGTACCACCTGCATTTGCTGCAGATGCAATTATGGAAGCTGCAGAAGCAGGTATCAAAGTTATCGTATGTATTACTGAAGGGATCCCTGTAGCAGATATGGTAAAAGTAAAATCTTACATTGCTGACAGAGACTGCAGATTGATCGGACCAAACTGTCCTGGAATCATCACTTCTGAAGAAGCTAAGATTGGTATTATGCCAGGTTTTGTTTTCAAAAAAGGTAAAGTAGGAATCGTTTCTAAATCAGGAACTCTTACTTATGAAGCTGCTGACCAGGTTGTAAGAGCTGGTTACGGTATTTCTACTGCAATTGGTATTGGTGGTGACCCAATCATTGGAACAACAACAAGAGAAGCATTAGAATTGTTCATCAACGATCCGGAAACTGAAGCGGTTGTAATGATTGGTGAAATTGGTGGTGGATTAGAAGCTGAAGCGGCAAGATGGTATAAAGCTAGCGGTTCTACAAAACCGGTAGTAGGTTTTATCGCTGGGCAAACTGCTCCTAAAGGAAGAACAATGGGACACGCAGGTGCTATTGTAGGTGGTGCAGAAGATACAGCTCAGGCTAAAATGGAAATCATGAGAGAAAACGGAATCAACGTTGTAGATTCTCCTGCTGATATTGGTGCCACTGTAGCAAAAATATTAGGATAATTTCTTTTTAAAAATAAAGTATAAGCCTCGTTTTTACGAGGCTTTTTTTTGAATTTTTATACAGAAAATTAGAATAATTACTATCTTTAAACAATTAAAAAATAAACGATACAAAAACTCAATATCAAAATGAAAAAACTTTTATTAACCTCAGCACTGGCTCTGTCTACTTTATCTTTTGCGCAAATAGACTTCAGTAGTACAAGATTCGGAGTTACCGGCGGACTTAATTATTCCCGAGTTAAAAATGCACATAATCCCTCCGGACCAAGATTTACATTCCAGGGCGGTGTTTTAGCCCTTATTCCTATTGGAAAAGCGAATCAGTTTTATCTTCAACCTGAAGTGCTATATTATGGCGCCGGAGAGACAGGAAAAGATAAAGACGCTAAAGGAATGAAAGGTTATGATGCATTATATGCCAATAATTATCTGAGTGTGCCTGTATTTTTTAAAGGGTATTTCTCAGAATCAGAATCAGAATTTTTTGGATTGGTGGGCCCGAGATTTAATTTCTTGATAGATCAAACTGTAAAAAATGAATCCAAGGATATTTATAGAGAAGACGCACAAGGAAAAGCGAATTCCTTTAACTTTGGAATTGGGCTTGGAATAGGGTATAGCTACAAAAGGCAGCTGGAAGTGGCTTTTAAATATGATTTAGGATTGTCTAATACATATCCTGATTTAAATGAATCAAAATTGGATCCCAATTCCTCGAAGAAAAAATCTGAACAAGTATTGAGCTTAAGCCTAAGCTATATTTTTAATTAATTTGTTTTCAACAAGTAATAAAAAATCCCGGAAAGTAATTTCCGGGATTTTTTATTGTTAGATAAAGATATGTTTATGATTAACTTTTAATCCATTTCCAGATTTCCTTTAAAGTCGCTTTATTTCCATACATCAGAATTCCTACCCTGTAGATTTTCCCTGCAAGGAATATCATGAAAAGAGTAGTTCCTAAAAGCAATACGATAGACAAAGCAATTTGCCATACAGGAACTCCGTAAGGAATTCTTGCAATCATAGCCACAGGAGACGTAAACGGAATGATTGATAGCCAGAAACCAAGAGGTCCGTCCGGATTATTGATGAAAGAAAAGCTCCCGTACATTCCCAGCATTAAAGGTAATACCGCAAATAAAGTAAACTGCTGTGTCTCCGTTTCATTATCCACAGCTGAGCCGATGGCTGCATAAATTGAACTATAAAAGATGTATCCTAAAAGGAAAAAAATGATAAATACGAAAATAATTAAAGGGAAGTTTAACTCTAATAAACTATGTGATACCTGAGTGGCAATTTGAGTAACGTCCAATTTGCTCATCACCGCATCCTCACCTCCCGGAATATTTTTCTGCATGGAAGAAAATCCTGTATTTAAAACCAAAGCACCAACTACAGACATCGTAATCCAAACGATAAATTGAGTTAAGGCAACCAGAGTTACCCCAAGGATTTTCCCCATCATCAGTTCAAAAGGCTTTACCGAAGAAATAATAATTTCCACAACACGGTTGTTTTTCTCTTCCAAAACACTTCTCATCACTCTTACCCCGTAGATAATGATAAACATGAAGGTAACGTACATCAGGAGCATGCTCAATACGCTTTTTACCCCTAAAGCAAGATCGGAATCTTCCTTATTGTTTTCTGAAACATTGATTGTTTTAAGGGTAAAACCTTTATCAAGATCATCAATCTGGGTTTCTGCAATTCCCAGCTGCTTTATTTTTTCTTTTTTAATGACATCACTAAGATCAGAGATGATATGCTGCTTAGTATCGAGTCCGATTTTGGTATTGACAATCAGTCTTGTATTTTTCTGAAACTCATCATAATTTCCATTCTGTACCTGAGGAAGAATAAGAATTCCATCTATTGCTTCGTTGCTTTTTAGAGTATTTACTTTTGACTGTTCTTCAGAAGATGGGATGATTTTATATTCTATTTTGTCGGTAGATTTCAGTTCATTTTTAAAAAGACCGCTGTTATCAACCACTTCAATGATATTGTGAGATTCATTGGCTTTGAACATCAGTCCGATTACCGCCCCAAATGCAATTAATAGGATAGGAGCCAGCAAAGTCAGTACAATGAAAGATTTTTTCTTAACCTGAGTAAGAAACTCTCTTTTAGTAATTAAAAAAATATTATTCATAAAATTAAGAATGGTTACTTACGGCATTGATAAACACTTCATTCATGCTCGGGATTCTCTCTTCAAAAGCACGTACCTTTCCGACATGCACAAGATCTAAAAGAATATTGTTTTGATCGGCTTCATTTTTTAAATCAAAAGAAACCAGATTGTTTTCATGGGTAATATCAAAAATTCCATACTTATTTTTGAAACTCTCCAGTTGAGTATCATTGACCTCAGAAAGTGTGATTCCAAAAATATTTTTCTTGAATTTTTCTCTCACATTAAACACTCTTCCGTCAATGATCTTTTTAGAATTGTTGATCAGTGCAACATAATCACACATTTCTTCCACACTTTCCATTCTGTGGGTAGAAAGAATGATCGTCGTTCCGTTATTTTTAAGATCGATAATCTGATCTTTAATCAAATTGGCATTTACAGGATCAAAACCAGAAAAAGGTTCATCTAAAATTAAAAGATGTGGTCTGTGAAGTACAGTGACTACAAACTGGATCTTCTGAGCCATCCCTTTAGACAGTTCAGACAGTTTTTTCTTCCACCATTGGTCGATGTGAAGTTTGTCAAACCATTTTTTTGCTTCGGCTAAAGCGTCATTTTTGCTCATCCCTTTCAGTTCTCCGAAATACAGAAGCTGGTCACCAACAGTCATGTTTTTGTATAACCCTCTTTCTTCAGGCATGTAACCGATGTTTTTAATATGATTGGGATTCAGCTTTTCTCCGTTAATTTGAATCTCTCCGGAATCAGCCTGAGTAATTTGGTTGATGATACGGATGAAAGAAGTTTTTCCGGCTCCGTTCGGGCCCAAAAGACCATAAATACTTCCTTTCGGAACATGGATGCTGAAATCATCCAAAGCTACCTTTTTACCGGCATTATAGGTCTTTCTAATATGTTCAGCTTTTAGCATTAATTTGTTTTTACTTAATTAGTATAATAAAGTTCCGAAAGTTACGGAATTATTAAAACAGAATTAATGGGAAAAGAAAAAATCCTGATGATTATCAGGATTTACTATTATTGTTTTACTATTTGTGTTACCTTTTGAGTATTATCGCTTAGAATGTAGCGGATCAGATATTTTCCGGGTTTTAATTTCTCAATATTGATTTCTCCGGAGTTCATATTTATGCTATAACTGGCTACCTGAGTTCCCAGGATAGAGTAAAAAGTTACATTCTTTACTTTAAGAGATGCATCTTTTGCTCTTACTACCAAATAATCTTTAGCAGGATTTGGATAGGCTACGATGATACCATCATCAGACTTTTGTGAGATGGAAGAAGGCTCTCTTTGTTGAGCTTGTAAATTGCTAGAAAATCCAACAAATACGCCTAGGAATATAAATAAAAGTAAAAATTTTTTCATTCAATTATAATTTCTCGTAATATATCATAACAAAAATAACTAATTCTATAATCTCTTGCAATACTTTTTTATAGAACTTGTATTAAATTTGCATAAACTTATTCAAAAAGTATTCCAAAAAATGATACATTCAAGAAACAGAAGGCTTAGAGTAAACGAATCTATCCGAAGTTTAGTAAGAGAAAATACACTTACCACCGATGATTTTGTAATGCCAATCTTCGTAATGGAGGGCGAAAACAAGCAGGAACCCATTCCGTCGATGCCGGGAATATTTAGGAGGAGCATAGATCTTACGGTAAAAGAATGTAAAGAGTTGTTTTCTTTAGGAGTAAAATCTGTCAATTTGTACATGAAAGTGTCAGATCATCTTAAAGATAATACAGGTAAAGAGGCATGGAATAAAGACGGGCTGATGCAGAATACGATCAAAGCAATTAAAGATGCGATTCCAGGAATGATTGTAATGCCTGATGTGGCTTTAGATCCTTATTCAATTTACGGACATGACGGAATTATTGAGAACGGAAAAATCCTGAATGATGCTACAAATGATGCATTGGCAAGAATGTCGGTGTCTCATGCTGAGGCAGGAGCTGATATTGTGGCGCCAAGTGACATGATGGATGGAAGAGTTCTGACGATTCGTGAGGCATTAGAAGACAACGGATTTACCGATGTGGGGATTTTAAGTTATGCTGCAAAATACGCCAGTTCTTTCTATGGCCCTTTCAGAAGTGCTTTAGATAGTGCTCCAAAAGATAATATGGAAATTCCGAAAGATAAAAAAACGTATCAGATGGATTTTCACAACTCCCGTGAAGCACTGAACGAAGTGTTCAAAGATGTGGAAGAAGGAGCAGATATTATTATGATCAAACCGGGACTTCCGTATTTGGATATCGTTTCGAAAGTTCGTGAAGCAATTGATCTTCCGATAGCGGTTTACAATGTAAGTGGAGAATATGCTATGGTAAAGGCAGCGGCTCAAAACGGTTGGCTGGATAATGATAAAACGATTATTGAAAGCTTGACATGTTTTAAAAGAGCAGGAGCAGATATGATTTTTACGTATTTTGCGAAAGAAGCTGCAATGATTTTGAACAGATAATTTAAGACTAAATAAAACAAAAACACCTCATCGAGGTGTTTTTGTTTTTTATCCGAAACATGCAGTGTAGTAAGGATCTCCCGGCATAATAGGATCTTCGCCTCCCTTATCATCTACACAAATGTTGGTTGGACACAAATACCAGCCTGAAGGACAATTCCCATTCTCGTCAGGAAATCTCATATTTCCACCATTGATTTTCTTTAAATCTTTTTTTGTTAATTTTTTCATGATAATATTTATTGTTTAGTCAAACTAAGATAATAAAAATATGTCACATAATATTGAAATCCTTTCCTTTGGTAAATTTTGCAGCAAAAGGCGATTGGTTTCCTGAATATTTTAATACAAAATGTTTCTTGGTATCCGTATCAATTTTCGCATCTACTTCTACATCTTGGGTTTGAAAACTTACGTCTAATCCTACTCCGGATTCTTTTTCAAGATAAATTTCCACGCTTTCCGCATAAAATAAAGAGGTGCTTAAATAATTGAATTTGATATTTTTTCGGTACGTTTTAGACTTGTTTTGCGTGAATTCAGAATAATTCCTTAAAATTTCAATTCCCGGCGAATCAATATTGGTAATTCTGGATTTGGTAACTCCGTTTACCCGTACCGAAAAGCTTTTGGCACTTTTAATATTTCCATTCACACCAATATTAAATAATGATGGCAGCGAAAGTCCGTATTCTATCATGCTGTCCTTGGTAAACTCAAAATCAGGAATCAAAGCCGGATGTTTGGGAGCATTGATCAGTTGGCTTTTAATAGTATTAAGATTGGTATCTGAGAATAAAAAGCCGATAAGATTATTTCCTGTAGTCCTCCAGTTTCTTCCGTTCCATTCAAAAATTTCACAGAGCAGCGTATCTGCAGAAGAATGCGGAAGGAGATCGATGTCCTGCCATTTGAAAACCTCTTTTGCATATGGCCTTCGGTTGGTAATATTGATGCCCAGATCCAAGGCTAAAAGTTCAGTTAACTGCTGATTATTTTCCATATGTATTGTGATTGTTGATTAATTTATAAAATTAATTAAAAATTATCGGGTTCAATTTTAAAATATCATAAAACTTTTATCGGTATACGCTAATCTAAAAATTACATTCAAAAAAACTTTATCTTTGCTGCTATGATTTTACGAGGAGAAAACTTAATCAAAGAATACGGTCCTAAAAAGGTTGTAAAAGGTGTTTCAGTACAGGTTCAGCAGGGTGAGATTGTTGGATTGCTTGGTCCCAACGGAGCAGGAAAAACAACATCATTCTATATGATTGTAGGATTGGTTAAGCCCACTTCCGGTAAAATTTTTCTCGATAAACAGGAGATAACAACAGATGCTATGTACCGTAGAGCCCAGAAGGGAATCGGTTATCTGGCTCAGGAAGCTTCCGTATTTCGAAAACTTTCTGTAGAAGATAATATTATGGGTGTTCTACAGCTGACGAAACTTTCAAAACGTGAACAGCAGATGAAATGTGATGAGCTGATTGAAGAGTTTTCTTTGCAGCACGTCCGTAAAAACCGGGGAGACCTTTTGTCCGGAGGAGAAAGACGTAGAACCGAAATTGCAAGATGTCTTGCGACAGACCCTAGTTTTATTCTTTTGGATGAACCTTTTGCGGGGGTAGACCCGATTGCGGTGGAAGATATTCAGAAGATTGTAAGAAGCCTTACCGATAAAAACATCGGAATTCTGATTACCGACCACAATGTACAGCAGACGTTGGCAATTACCAATAAAACATACATCATGTTCGAAGGAAGAATTCTGAAAGAAGGTCTTCCGGAAGAGCTGGCAAACGATCCGCAGGTGAGAGAAGCTTATCTGGGTGAGAATTTCGTCTACCAAAGTATTTTCGACAAACCGAAAAAGAAAAGCTATGCTTATAATATCTGGGCTGGAAATTTTGATTCAAAATCCCAGTTCAAAAGCTTTGTGGATAATAGTTTATCTCAATTTGATGATCTTAGATTAATGTACGGTTTTGAAGATATTAGTTTTGCATCGTTGGGGAATTCGGAAATCCAGCATATTTTCAATGACGTTCTTGATAAAAATGCGAATAATTCTTATGTGTTTCAGAGAAAAGAAATTAATTCCCATTACTCATTGGAGCAGGCAGAATTGGAATCGAAACAGGCGGCTAAACCAGAGCTGCATTATGTGACGACTTATTTATACGAAGGATAGAAGTGTCGGAATTGTCTGTTTTTGAAGAATTTAAAATAGGAACAAAAGTTTTCTTAGACGATGATACGGAGTGGTAATTGATCTTAAAGAACATGAAAATTCAACAATAATTCGATGGGATACCCCAAAAGAAAACGATTTTGAAGACTGGTGTTCCATGTGGTTTTCATTTATCCAAATAGGAGGGGAAATTGTTGATCAAAATTATCAGTTTAGGTACATTAATGATGATGGAAGCTTAAAAGACAGAATTTAAACGAGCAAAATATTTGCTGAAAAATAGAATAAAACGTACCTTTTTCTCTGTAAAAACGGTACGTTTTTAATTAAAATAATTCCCATGGCAAAACCCTTCAACAGAACCATCACTTTATTCGGTATTTACAAACAGCTTGTCCCGTTTATCAGGCCTTATCGATTAATGATTTATGGAACTCTGTTTCTTACATTTTTAGGAGCTCTGGCGGCACAGGTCAATCCGTTGGTACTAAAATATACCGTGGATGAGGTTACGAAACTGACCCATCTTCCGCATCCTATGTCAGAAGGAATTCACGTTTTGGTATTGATCTCTGTAATTTTACTAGGGAAAGAATTATTGAATATTTTTATCAACTTCGGACAGAAATTTTACGGAGAAAAAATCAGGATCAATGTAAGTTCGGTTTTAGCTCAATCAGCTATCGATAAGATCTTAACATACAGAGTGGCTTATTTTAATGATGAAAACCACGAGTCCGGAAAGCTGCAGATAAGAATTGATCGTGGAATTGAGAGTCTGACAAGACTGGTTCAGAATTTTTTCATCGATATGTTACCTTTATTTTCCAATGCCATTATTGCTTTGATCATTATGTACTTGCAAAATGTGTATGTAGGAATTGTTTCTACGGTTATTGTTCCGATCTATTTTTACGTAAGCTCATTGCAGGCAAAAAAACTGAGCGGAGTGAGAAGAACATTGAGAAACCAGCGGGAGCAAAAAACTTCGGGACTTTTGAATTTAATTAACTCTATCATGGTGATTAAAAGTTTTGTCCGCGAAAAATTTGAAGGTAAAAAGCAGTATGATTTACAGATGCAGTTGATGGAAAGCCAGATGTTCACCCGAAAAACAAACTTTATTTATGATGGGCTGAAAACTTTCATCGAACAGTTTGGAGTGGTTTTAATTATTCTATTAACGGTTTACCTGGTGTTGGATCAGCAAATGACCATTGGAGCTATTATGCTTCATATTATGCTTTTCAATAATGTTTCTGCCCCCATTCGTCAGCTTCACAGAATTTATGATGATATGAACGATGCGATGATTTATGCGGAAGGGTATTTTGATATTCTAAATGCAGACGATGAAAAAGAACCTAACGGGCCTTTTGTAGAAAAAGAAATCAAAGGGAATTTTGAATTAAAAAACGTCAGCTTTTCCTATCCCAACGGGACACAGGCTTTACATAACGTTTCTATGAAAATTGAAAACGGGAAAACTACTGCTCTGGTTGGTCTTAGCGGGGCAGGGAAATCAACCATCATTAATCTTTTATGTAAATTTTATCTGCCTGATTCGGGGGAGATTATTCTGGATGAAGTTAATTTGAATGATTTTGATAATACATTTCTGCGTAATGATCTCGGATTGGTACTTCAAAAAAACCATATTTTTCAGGGAAGTATTGAAGATAATATCCGTTACGGAAATATGAATGCAACCTTTGAAGAAATTGAAGAGGCAGCAAAAAAGGCCTATCTTCATGAACAAATTCTGGATTTGCCTGAAGGCTACAATCATGATGCAACCCAACTTTCAGGAGGGCAGCAACAGAGAATTGCCATTGCAAGATTATTCCTGAAAAATCCACCGATCATTTTCCTTGATGAGCCTACTGCGAGTCTTGATGCAATTGCCACCGAACAGATTAAGAACTCTCTGGATGCTATAAAAGAAGGCAGAACGGTGATCATTATTTCTCATTCTTTATCTCAGATTTTAGATTCCGATAAAATTTACGTGATGAAAAAAGGAAGGGTAGTGGAAAGCGGAACTCATGATGAGCTGGTACAAATCAATGGAACTTACAGAGAAATTTTTGATGCTTCGGCTAGAAGTCTTAATTTAGATAAACTGGTGAATACTTTTAAAGATAATTAATTTTAGAAATTATTTTTGCTATATATTAAAACAGTTAATGAACGACCATTACCTAAAAAAACTCGACCGGGTTACTGCTATTCTCACTCAATTACAATCAAAACCGATTGTAAGAGCACAGGATCTTGCACAAAAATTTGATGTAAGTGTCCGTACCATTTATCGGGACGTAAAAACATTGGAAAATGCAGGGATCCCAATTGTTGGAGAAGCTGGAAGCGGTTATTCTCTTATGGATGGTTACAAGCTTCCGCCTGTAATGTTCACCAAAGAAGAAGTGTTGAGTTTCATTACTGCAGAAAAACTGATGCAGAAATTCTCCCATCAGAGTTTGGGAAGTCATTATCAGACAGCGATGGAAAAAGTACGTTCCGTATTAAAATATTCCGATAGAAATTTAATTCAGAATATTGAAAAACAGATTGATATCTTTCAGTATCATGCAAAAACGGAAGACACTATAAAAGATGTGATTCCGACTATTTTGGAAAGTATTGCAGAAAAACACCAGTTAACCATAGAATATAAAACGGTTGACGATAACATTTCAACAAGAACGATCGAAGCGGTCGGTGTTTTCTTTGAATTTAATTATTGGTATATTATGGCTTTCTGTACATTGAGAAATGATTTCAGACAATTCCGTGTTGACAGAATCTTAAAAATTTCAAAAACGCAGAATCCGTTCCTGGGTGAGTATGGACAAATCAACGATTACAGGAAAAACAATAATGGGAATAAAACGACTGTAAGACTTTTAGTCGAGAAAAAAATCATGGGATTTTTGGTGAATTCTAAAAAATATTATGGATTAACTAAAGAAACTGATGCGGAAAATGGAATGGTGGAATTGACGTTCGAAACAGAGTCGATTAAAGATGGATTTCCTCGCTGGCTGATTACGTTTGCTGATTATGCGACCATTTTGGAGCCGGAGAGTCTGAAAGAAAAGCTGAATGAGTTATTAATCAAGATATCCGGTAAACATCAATAAAACCTCAACAAAGACTGTTGAGGTTTTTTAGCAATATTATTTAAATTGAAGATGGCTTTCAAGCAAAAAAGGCGAATCTGCAATTACAAAATGGTTTGTCAAAATTTAATGTATAGCATGCATCTCCGCCCTTTAATTCATCAGGATTGATTTTTAAGATTAAATTTAATTAAAGATTTTAGTCTCCATAAAGACATTAAAGGTCCTAAAATCTCTCCCAAAAAAAAGGAGGTTCAATTCCTAAAGCTCTTAAATATACATACCCTTGTCCACGGTGATGGATTTCATTGTCTACGAAATACAAAATATTCTGATACACTGGTAATTCATACTGACCAAATAAATTAAAAGTCTCCTGGAAGCGTTCTTCCGAAATCTGAGCAAAATAAGTGTTGATAGTTTCAGTTTCTTCATCCCATTTTTTCAGAATATCTTCTTTTGTTTTCGGGACAAAACCCTCTTCATTATAAGCCTCCATATTCTTGTCAACGATTCCTTTCAAAGCCGGTCCTCCGATGCTGATTAGCTCTATCGCCAGTTTTGCAAATGGTCTCATTCCCCCCACTGAAAATTCAAATAATTCTTTTTCAGGGAACATTTCGATCACCCTTCTTGTCAGATTTCTGTGACCTTGCCAGTGCTCTAATAATTGTTCAGAGGTCATAAATTGTTTTGTGATGGTTGCTGTAGTTGTCATAATTTTAATATTGTTTGTTATTGTTGATACAAAGATAAACCGGGTTTATGACAACAGTTTGTCAGTAGGATTTTAACTATGGAAAAATATTTTATTTTTTACTAAAATATCTGCTTGTACTTTTCCGTTAGATAAACAAAATGAATTAATAAAATTGTAAATTGTAACGAAATTTAAAAATATGAAGAAGCTTATTTTGACGATCGTACCTGCATTTTTATTAGTGTCATGTAATAAAATTGAAGAAAAAATTAACCAGACTGTCCAGAAGACTACCGAAACCGTTAAGCAGAAAGCACAGGATGCAGTGGAAGAAACAGTGAAAAAGACCGTCAATGAATCTATAAATTCCCTAACTAATTCTCAGGATGTTAAGTTTAATCAAGTTTTTCCGGGAGCTGACAAAGCAATAATTTCAGAAGGAACAGGAAAGAAATTCAAATTTCCAAATGGTTCAGAAGGTTTTGTTTTCAAATATAAGGCTGATAAAGCGACTTTAATTCCATTTTTGGAAAGCCAGCACACTACTGACGAGAATAAATCTGATAAAACTGCCAGAAAAATTGACGGACAAAGCATCATCGATAAAATCAGTTTCGTAGAAAAATTTCTCCCGGAAAATACAATTGATTCCGGCTTTCTGGATGATATTAAAAATGATAACAGTATTGAATATTACAGGTTAAAAAGATTTCCGAATAGCAGTACGATTATCTACAATCCCAAGAACCAGACCGTATTACAATACGTAGAGGTAAATAAATAATTTGAGAATGACCGATTTATTCGGTCATTTTTTTTGTAATGCTTGTTCGATTCCTCTTTTTAAAATAACAATATCGGAAGCCGGAACGAGGATATTCATGATTTTTTACTTTTTACATTGTCCAAAATAAAGTATTTTAGTAGTATGAAAATTTACACGAAAACAGGAGATAAAGGTCAGACCGCTTTGTATGGTGGAACAAGAGTTTCAAAAGCAAGTGCAAGAGTTGACAGCTACGGAAATATAGACGAACTGAATTCATTCATTGGAATTGCCAAAAGCCATATTGAGGATCAGGAAGTTTTAAGGCAATTAAAGAAAATCCAGTTCGATTTATTTACGGTAGGTTCAGAAGCAGCAACTCCCGTTGATAAACTTATGTTGGCGAATGGAAAATCACGTTTACCCATAATCATTTCAGAAACTGAGATCGAAGAACTGGAAAACTGGATGGATGCTTTTGATGAAAAATTGGAACCCTTACAATATTTTATTCTTCCGGGCGGAGGAAAACCTGCAACATTTTTACATGCTGCAAGAACGATTTGCAGAAGAGCGGAACGTTCTTTAGTTTTCTTAAATGAATCGGAAGAAGTACGTCCGGAATTGATTAAATACCTGAACAGACTTTCAGACTACCTGTTTGTATTGGCAAGATACATTTCAAAAATCAATAACGAACCGGAAGAATACTGGAATCCGAATGAAAGATAAAGCATTATTATTCATCAACGGAGATGCTCCGAAATCTTTTCCGAGTCTTGAAAATTATGGATTGATCGCTTGTACTGACGGGGCTTTTCATTATTTGAAAAACTTAAATTTTCCATTAGAAAAACTGGATTTTATTTCCGGAGATTTTGATTCCCATTCTGGTGCCGATGAAAATATTTATGAAGAAAGGTTCATTCATACACCAGATCAGAACAGTACAGATTTTTACAAAGCTTTGGAGATCATCTTGGAAAAAGGCTTTATTCATATTGATGTATTTGGTGGAAGCGGAGGAGAGCAGGATCATTTTTTAGGAAATCTTACCGTTGCCTTTAGCTTTAAAGATCAGTTGAATATAAAGTTTTATGACGAGTTTTCCGAATATTATTTTATCCCTAAAAGATATAGCGTAAAGGGCGTAAAAGATAAAATGATTTCACTGTACCCGTTTCCGGCAGTTGAGAACATTACCACAAAAGGATTAAACTGGCCATTAACAAACGGAAACTTAAGCATTACTTCAAGAATCGGAACAAGAAATTTCGCCATTGAAGATGAGGTTTCCATTGAATATGAAAATGGAGATCTGTTAATTTTTATCGGAAAAAATTATTTATAATCTTTGAAACAAATTATTAAAATATCATTTCTATTCATTGTATCAGTCTGTGTTTTCTCCTGTAAAATGCAGCAATTTTCCGTACCGGAATACGGAAAAAATGAAATAGAAAAAGATATTGAAATTAAAAAGGCACATAACTTCAGAACTGTTGGAAATATTAAAAATATCGACGGACGTACTTTAAAAGAAGGAAAGTTCTACAGAAGCGGACACCTGCATAAACTGAAGAAAAAATCTTTTGACGAACTTGAAAAATTAGGAATCAAAGAAATTATTGATCTCAGAAATTCAAAAGAAATTGCTCAGAAACCTGATAATCTTCCAGGTGATATTGTTTATAAGAACTATTCTGCTTTTGAAGATGAAGGCGATCAATTGGATCAGGCTAAAAAACTCGTTTTAAAAGGAAAAGTTGATGGTTCGGATGCAGATAAAAGAATGCTTGAATTTTACAGGAATTATGTGACGGAAAATCCTGAAATTATCAAAAAAGTAATCACTGAAATTTTAGATTCGGATCAGACTGTTTTATACCACTGTACCGCAGGAAAAGACAGAACGGGAATTATAACGGCTTTGATTCTGACCATTTTAAAATTCGATAAAGAAACAATTTATAATGATTACCTTTTGTCTAACAATTACAGGGAAAAATTAGTGAATAAAAGGTTGAATCTGGCTAATAATCTCCATTTTCTCTATCCGAAAATGGATGTCAAAGTGTTAGAAAAACTGAGCTGGGTAGAAACAGATTATCTGGATGCTGCCTTTAACGAAATTAATAAAGAATATGGTTCATTTGATAACTATATTCAAAAGGTTTTAGGAATTTATGAAAATAAGCGACAAGAATATATTCAGAAGTTTACATATTAATAATCAGAGTGAAATTTTCATTACAAAACGCCTGAAAATTTATAATAAATTTAACGTTAAAAAATCAAACTTTTTTAGCAATTTTGCATTTCTTAATTCACTTGTTTAGAAATGAAAATAAAATACTCGGAACTTATTGATCAGACGTTGTATTTCCCTACTGAGGAGTTCAATGTTTCTGAGAACAATTTGTTGTTTCACGACATTCCGTTGATGGATGTTGTTGAAAAATTTGGCACTCCGCTAAAGATTAGCTACCTGCCGAGAATTTCTCAAAATATCCAGAAAGCCAAGAGCTGGTTTAAGGAAGCCTTTGAGAAAACCGAATATAAGAAGAATTATACCTATTGCTACTGTACAAAATCAAGTCATTTCAAATTTGTACTGGAAGAAGCGCTGAAAAATGATATTTCAATAGAGACTTCTTCTGCTTATGACATGGATATCGTAAAATCTCTTTACGAAAACGGAAAAGTAGATAAAAATATTGAAGTTATCTGTAACGGTTTTAAAACTGATGATTATCTGGCGAAAATTTCGGATATGATTAACAGCGGTTTTGAAAATATTACTCCAATCCTGGATAATTACCGGGAGTTGGATAAACTTACAGAAAGCATCGACACAACATTCGATATCGGAATCAGAATTGCTTCTGAGGAAGAGCCTAAATTCGAATTTTATACCTCAAGATTAGGAATCGGATATAAAGATATTATTCCTTATTACAGCCAGAAAATAGCAGAACACCCTAATGCAAGGCTGAAAATGCTTCACTTCTTCATTAATACGGGAATCAAAGACACGGCCTATTACTGGAATGAATTGTATAAATGCCTTCGTGTTTATGCACGTTTGAAAAAAATTGCTCCGGAAGTTGATTCATTAAATATTGGTGGCGGTTTTCCGATCAAAACTTCTTTGAATTTCGACTATGATTACCAGTATATGGTAGAGGAAATCGTTTCTCAGATCAAGAAATTCTGCGAAGAAGAAGGCGTTGAGGAACCAAATATTTATACTGAGTTTGGAAGCTTTACGGTTGGAGAAAGTGGTGCGAATATTTATAAAATTATTTCCCAAAAACGTCAGAATGACAGAGAAAAATGGAACATGATCGATTCATCTTTCATGACCACTCTTCCTGATACCTGGGCGATTTCAAGACACTTCATTATGCTTCCGCTGAACAGATGGGAAGATACTTATGAAAGAGTGTTTTTAGGAGGATTAACTTGTGATTCGGATGATTATTATAACTCTGAACAGCACACCAATGCCATTTATTTACCTGTTTTCAGTGATACAAAGCCTTTATATATAGGGTTTTTCCATACAGGAGCATACCAGGAAACCATCAGTGGATTTGGGGGAATTCATCACTGTCTGATGCCACAGCCAAGACACATTTTGATTCAGAAAGATGAAAATGGCGAATTACAATATGAAATTTTCCGTGAAAAACAGGAACCGGAAGATGTATTGAAAATTCTTGGCTATAAATAACCTAAACATATCACTGTCATTTCGACGATAGGAGAAATCTAAAAATAGAATCTTCATTCATTTTATTTTATTTTATTAAGAATGACAGACTCAATAAAAAACAAAGCTCTCAAATTTTGAGAGCTTTTTCTATTTAAAAATATTTTGAAATCTTATCCAATTGAAGATCTTCATAATCTGAAACTACGGTGTCTGCCAAAGTATAATCCTGATTTTTAGAATGTGGGCTTCTGTATGCC
The DNA here is from genome assembly GCF_022488405.1 of Chryseobacterium sp. Y16C. Taxonomy (NCBI): domain Bacteria; kingdom Pseudomonadati; phylum Bacteroidota; class Flavobacteriia; order Flavobacteriales; family Weeksellaceae; genus Chryseobacterium; species Chryseobacterium sp. Y16C. Next base: position 1,946,729 of record NZ_CP092711.1, on the reverse strand, counting down.
GCACAGAAAATTTTTGCCCGGTGTGCTGCTAAAATTCCGTTGGTGGAATCTTCAATGACCATACAGTTTTCAACAGGCTCACCCGACATTTCTGCCGCTAACAAAAATACTTCCGGATGGGGTTTTGATTCTTTTAAATCGGCACCGCTTATTTTTCCGCTGAAATATTTTTCAAGGTCAAATTTTTCAAAAACCATATTGATGGTGGTCATGGTGGCTGAAGAAGCCAGAATTAGTTTGATTCCGTTTTCAAAATAATGCTGAATAAGATCTTTTACACCGGGAATCAAATCAAATTCTTCATCATTGTAAAAATAATCCTTGAAATAATCCCTTTTGCTTTTAGCAATTTCTTCGTGAGTTTGATTTAGATTAAATTCATTAATCAATGTTTCACAAACTCTTTTTGTTGAAGCTCCTGTAAAGGATGTATATAATTCTTCGGAAACAGCAATTTCCAGTTCATCAAACGTTTTAAAATAAGCTTTCCTGTGCAATGGTTCTGTGTCTACAATCACTCCATCCATATCGAAAAGAACAGCTTTTAAAGGCATATTTTGAATTTTTTACAAAAATAACCTTTAAAATTCAAAGAGTGAAAGATTTAAAAATAAAAAATTATGATGCCAAATTTCATAACTCATGACTCATCATTTATAACTCAACGACTATTTTGTATCTTTGTCGAATCTTTTACTATTTCAATCATTTAATTTTTTAATTAATAAATTATATATGAAAACATACGCAGGAATTCCTGAAGAAAATGCATCATTAGAGAACTCAAAAGTAATGTTGGTAACGGTTCCTTACGACGGAACTTCAACCTGGGGAAAAGGAGCGGATAAAGGTCCGGAATTGTTCTTGAACGCTTCTGAAAACATGGAGCTTTATGATATCGAAACTCAGACTGAGCCTTATTTGGAAGGAGTTTACCTGGCTGGAGAAGTTGCTGAAAACTCAACACCGGAAGCGATGACAGAAGCCGTTTACCAAAAAACAAAAGAGCTTTTAAACCATGAAGGTAAATTATTTACGCTTTTCGGAGGAGAACATTCTGTTTCTATCGGTTCTATTCGTGCAGTTGGGGAAAAATTTGAAAATTTAACGGTTCTTCAGCTGGATGCACATACGGATTTACGCCCTGAATTCCATGGTTCTACTTCTAATCACGCTTGTGCAGTTTTTGAAGCGAATCAGAAACACAATTTGGTGCAGGTGGGAATCCGTTCAATGGATATCGAAGAAGCTGAATATTTACCGGAAGGAAGAGTATTTTTTGCTCATGAAATTGCCAATAATGAAAACTGGGTAAATGATGTATTGGAGAAAGTTTCAGGTAACGTGTATATTACCATTGACCTTGATGCTTTTGATCCTTCACTTTGTCCGTCGACAGGAACTCCTGAACCGGGTGGATTACAATGGTATCCGACTTTGGAATTATTAAGAAAAGTATTCGAAAAATGTAATGTTGTAGCGTTTGATATTGTAGAATTAATGGATTCTCCGATGGCAAAACCAAGTGCATTCCTGGCTGCAAAATTATATTACAAGATGCTTGCTTACTATCATATTTATAACAATAACTAAATTCCGCAAGAATCGGATTTTTTCTGCCGTATATTCTTTGGAACTTTGTGAGGTAAATTCAATGTTATGTCCACACAAAATCAGATCGATTACGAAAGAATTGCAAAAGCTATAGAGTATATCCGGAGCAATTTTAAGCTTCAGCCAAGTTTGGAGGAAGTAGCGGAGAAAATTCATTTGAGTCCGGCTCATTTTCAGAAGATGTTTTCTGATTGGGCAGGAACGAGTCCGAAAAAATTTTTGCAGTTCATCAGTCTTGAACATGCGAAAAATTTACTAAAGGAAGAAAAAGCGAGTTTATTTGATACCGCTTATGAGACAGGTTTTTCGAGTACAAGCAGACTGCATGATTTGTTTGTGAAAATTGAGGGAATGTCTCCGGCAGAATATAAAAACGGAGGAAAAAGTCTTCATATTAATTACAGTTTTTCAGAAACTCCTTTTGGAAATGTAATTGCAGCTTCTACAGAAAAAGGAATCTGTTATATGGCTTTTGAAACCGATACCACTAAAGCATTGGGAGATTTACAGGCTAAATTTCCTAATGCTTCTTTTTTTGAAGGACAAGACGAATTTCAAAAAAACGCATTATCCATTTTTAATAAAGACTGGACGAAACTTAATACCATTAAATTACATTTAAAAGGAACTGATTTTCAGTTAAAAGTTTGGGAAAGTCTTTTGACCATTCCGATGGGAAAATTATCAACCTATGGAAATCTAGCTGAGAAAATAGGAAATCCAAACGCTTCGCGTGCAGTCGGAACAGCAATCGGAAGCAATCCTGTTGCCTTTTTAATTCCTTGTCACCGTGTCATTCAATCTTCCGGACATATGGGAGGATATCGATGGGGAAGCGAGAGAAAACAGTTGATTGTAGGGTGGGAGAGTTCTCGAATTTACTCTGATTCTTAAACCAAATTACACGAATTTTTTCACGAATAAACACGAATACTTTGTTTAAAATTTCATAAATCAAATTATTCCATAAATAGGAACGGGCTTTAGCCCGTTTAAATAAATAAGAGATTCAATCAATTGGCTTTAGCCAAAACTTATTATTCAGTATAAAAAATCAACACCATTTTGTCATTCCGTAGGAATCTTGGTTTATTTATTAGAGATAAAATTTGAAAAATACTTTGCTTAGATTCCTACGGAATGACAAAAATACTATAAATTAAATTTTTAATAAAAATATTAAACTACAAATTCCCATGCTGAATCTATTCGAAGACATATCAGATTACCCTTCAAATATTCTTCCCAACGACGGAACTGTTCACTATTACGGAAAAATTTTCTCCGGAGAAAAGTCGGATTTTTATTATGAGTATTTATTCAATCAGATTCCCTGGGAAAATGATGAAGCAATGATTTTCGGGAAATTGATTTTAACGAAAAGAAAAGTAGCCTGGTTCGGCGAAAAACCATTTGAATATACGTATTCAAAAAGAACAAAATATGCCAAGTTTTGGACTCCCGAATTGTTGGCATTAAAGCAAAAATGTGAAGAAATTACCGGCGAAACCTACAACTCCTGTTTGCTGAATTTATATCATGACGGAAGTGAAGGGATGGCTTATCATAGCGATGCAGAAAAAGACTTGAAAAAACATGGTGCAATTGCTTCCCTGACTTTTGGTGCAGAAAGAAAGTTTCTGTTTAAACATAAAACTACAAAAGAAAAAGTAGAAATTTTTCTGGAAAACGGCAGCTTATTGGTAATGAAAGGAACAACGCAGGACCATTGGCTTCACAGGCTTCCGCCAACAACAAAAATAAAAACTCCAAGAGTAAATCTTACCTTTAGAACAATTGAGAAATAGTTTTTTTACTCGGTCTTTATCCATGAAGTTTGTCATTCCGTAAGAATCTAGGCTCATTTATTAGAAATTGGAGATTAAAAATACTTTGTTTAGATTCCTAAGACATGACAAATAAAATAAGGTATATTATCTCTCGCAGACTTTGCAGATGCCGCAGATTTTTTTCAACACAATCATCGGCCTAATTTGCACAATCTGCGAGAGGCAAAAAACAAAAAAGCTGTTCAAACCGAACAGCTTTTTAAATTTATTTTAAAACCTCAACTTCAATCGCGCTATCATCAAAAACCCTGACAAATGCTTTCGTATAATCCTCTTTCGTGGCAAAATTTGGGTTATCCAAGAATTTTTGTGGATTGACAGCAAATAAAGGGAACCATGTAGAAGAAATCTGTATCTGGATTTTATGCCCTTTTTTAAAGGTATGAACAACATCCTGTAATTTGAAATTCACTGCTGTTTTTTGATTCGGAACCAAAGCTTCAGCTTTTTCTCTCGAATTTCTGAATCTGGCAGGCATGATCTCACTTCTTACCATCTGATGATAATTTCCGTAGACTACACCATCTTTTTTCTCAGCAGGTTTGAAATCTTCAGGATAAATATCAATTAATTTTACTGCGAAATCTGCATCGGTGGAAGTGGAAGCAATATTTAATTTAGCCATAATTTCGCCGGCGAAAGTGATATCTTCTGTTAAAGCATCTGTTGTGAATGTCAAAACATCAGGTCTTCCTTCTGCAAACCTTTGGTCTTCCGACATATAATTTTTAGGAGTAAAACCGTTGAAGTCTTTTAAATTATCAGAACTTAAAACCGGATTGTTCGGATCACTATAGTATTCCGATGAACCTTGTCCTGCCACATTCTTCAAAGTTCCCTTAGATAAGTAGAAATTTACTTTTTTTCCTTCTTTCGGAGGATATGTGGCGAATTCTCTCCATTGTTTTGCCCCGGTGTCATACATTAAAGCTTCCGGTAAACCAGCATCCTGTTTTGTATTTCCTTTTAAATAATGATTGAAAAATTTCGTTTCAATATTTTTCTGGTAGTATGTTGCAATGCTGTCTCCAAAATAAATTTGGTTATGAAAATGCTTTCCCTGTTCATATGCCCAGGCTCCATGGGAGAAAGGTCCCATTACAATCGTATTTTTGGCTTTAGGACTTGTCTTTTCAATGGTTTTATAAATATTTAGAGGTCCTGAAAGATCTTCTGCATCAAACCAGCCTCCAACAGTCATCACGGCATGGTTTACATTTTTAAGATGAGGTAAAAGGCTTCTTTTCTGCCAGAATTCATCATAATTGGTATGGTTCATTATCTCTGTCATAAAGAAGTTATCTTTATAATATTTTTCATACCCATCTTTCAGAGTTCCCATATCTCTGTAAAATTTCAGACCATCTTCAGAAGTTATTTTAATCATAGAATCGTTATACCAAGCCTTATTTTCAGGTTTTGTTTTCTGAACCCCGAAAACAGGGAATGTTCTGAAATAAGCTAACATAAATCTTCCGTTGTGAAGAAAATCGTCGTTCCAGAAATCTGAAATAGGAGCTTGCGGAGAAGAAGCTACCAAAGCAGGATGCTGAGCTAAAATTCCGACAGCAGTATAAAATCCAGGATATGAAGTTCCGTATTGCCCTACTTTTCCGTTGTTGTCTTTAATGTTCTTTAAAAGCCATTCTATCGTGTCATAAGTGTCTGTACTTTCGTCAATGTCTTTTTTTGTTTTTCTTTCAACCTGTGGTGTCATATTGGTGAACGTTCCCTCGCTCATATATCTTCCACGAACATCCTGAAGCACGAAAATATATTTGTCTTTCATGATATAAGGATTCGGGCCAAGTTTGGTTCTGTATTCGTTTTCACCGTAAGGAGCAATGCTGTAGCACGTTCTCTGCATCAGAAACGGATATTTGTTTTTACTGGAAATATCTTTTGGGATATAAACCGCAGTAAAGAGCTTTGTTCCGTCACGCATGGGAATATAGAATTCCTTTTTGGTAAAATTATCTTTTACAAAAGTATCAGGTTGTGACGATTGTGAATTTCCAAAAACAAACAGGAAAATAAGTACAATTGAAAAATGAATCTTCATTACATAAAATTTGGCACTAATTTAAACATAAAAATGCTTTTAATTAAATGCCCATTGTAAGAGATGCTTGTCATTCTTCATTAAATGTTTCTTTTGAAGGTGCTAAAATATAAAAAAACACCCCTGAATAGGGATGTTGTATTTTAAATAATGTTAAAAGTCTTACGTTAAGCTTTTAAATATCTTGAATAAGCATAGCCTTCCTGTCCGTCAGCGGTTTTTACTTTCCACCAATCGTCGGAAGTTTGTTCAACCAAAGTTACAGATGCTCCTTTTGCTGCTTTACCTACAACAGCAGCTTCTGTAGATGGTTCCTGTCTGATATTTAAGTTAGATTCTTCAGTAGCAACTGTTAATGAAGCTCCGGAAGCCAGTCCGCTTACCTGTACATCGATATTGATATCTGAAGCAGAATAAGTAGAATCTATTGCTCCTAAAGCATTCCAAACTGCATCTTTAGCAGCAGTATTAGCAGCATTTCCGGAAACATATAAAATTCCGTCCTGTTCCTGAACCTGAAGATTTGAAATTCCTGCAGACTGGGCAGCAGAAACCACGCTTGAATATTTGTCTTGTAATGTGCTCATATTAATTATTTTACGACTAAGTTATTGTTGTATTTCCCGATTTTCAAAGCATCTATTGATTCTTTGATTTTTCTGGCCTGTAATGAAGATACGTTTCCTGTAAGAGTAAGTTCCCCGTTTACAACTTCTACTTTTACTGAAGGGAAATCTTTCAGAGCATCCTGTACTTTTTTCTGAACAGCAGGATCTACCGCAGATGTAGTTTCAACCGGAGCCACAGGAGCCGGAGCTTCAATTTTTGTCATATCCATTACATCCTTGATTCCGTTTACGGTCTTCAGCTGAGCAATCATAGCATTTTTAGACTGTTCGTCGGCAAAAGTTCCGCTTAAATGTGCTACACCGTCTTTTACCTCAACGGAAGCATTTGGATTTGAAGTTACAATAGTCGTTGCCTGAGTCTGAAGTTCTGCATCAGAGACTTTTTTCTTACACGAAATCGATCCGAAAGATACTGCGATTGCCAACGCAGCCATTGCGATTGTTTTTTTCATAATAGAGTTATTTTTTGTTGTTTAGGTTTTAATGTTATACGTAAATGTAATAATAAAATTTATACCAAAAGATTAAAATTCTGCTAATTATTTTTTATTTCCTTAAAAGATTCATCATGAAAAACGGAAAAGCCCTACACCAAAATCTCATGATAATGCCTGAAAAAGAATAAATACAGGTAAAAGTTTAAAAACATTATATTTGTGCAACTTGAATTATATATATGAAAGGACAAAATAAACTATTTTTTGCAATCATTATTGCTCTTATCTTAGGAGTAGGAATTGGTGGTTTCGTTCATTTGAACTACCCTGAAAGTGCAGAGCCATTTTCAAAAAACATAAAACTGCTGGGAACTGTTTTCATCAGATTGGTTCAGATGATTATTGCCCCTTTGGTTTTCTCCACGCTTGTGGTGGGTATTGCTAAGATGAGTGATATTAAAATGATTGGTAGGGTAGGAACGAAAGCAATGCTATGGTTTATTTCTGCTTCTTTAGTATCTCTTTTTATAGGATTGGTTTTAGTGAATTGGCTTGAACCGGGACATGTTACTAAACTTCCGATACAGGATGCTGCTTCTGCTGAAGAATTGTTGAAGAGCAGCAAAGGATTTTCTATGGAAGATTTCGTAAAACACGTAATTCCTAAAAGTATTTTTGAAGCTTTTGCAACCAATGAAGTACTTCAGATTGTGGTATTTTCCATTATGTTCGGGATTGCTTTGGCTAATTTAGGTGAAGAATACTCGCAGCCGGTCATCAAGTTATTTGATATTATTGCGCATGGAATTCTTAAAATGGTGGGGTATATCATGTGGTTTGCTCCTCTTGGAGTGTTGGGAGCTATTGCAGCCGTAGTGGCAACCAACGGTTTTGAGATCTTTAAAGTATATGCTATTTATTTAAGAGATTTCTTCTTTGCATTAGCTATTTTGTGGTTGGTTTTGTTATTGGTTGGTTATTTAATTCTGGGAAACCGTCTTTTCGATTTATTGAGAAGAATAAAAGCGCCTTTGTTAATTGCATTCTCTACCACGAGTTCTGAAGCTGTTTTCCCGAAACTGGTAGAAGAACTGGAAAGATTCGGATGTAATAATAGGGTGGTATCATTTATCTTACCTTTGGGATATTCATTCAATCTGGATGGAAGTATGATGTATATGACGTTTGCCTCGATCTTTATTGCACAGATTTACGGGGTTGAAATGACAGTCGGACAGCAAATTACCATGCTTTTAGTATTGATGCTTACTTCAAAAGGAATTGCCGGAGTTCCGAGAGCCTCTTTGGTAATTATTGTGGCAACGTGTTCCATGTTCGGAATTCCGCCGGAAGGAATTGCACTTATTTTACCAATTGATCATTTCTGCGATATGGGAAGAAGTATGACCAACGTTTTAGGAAATGCTTTGGCAACCTCAGCGGTTTCTAAATGGGAAGGTCAGCTGGAAAATCATGGCGGGAATATTTAATGAGTAATTTTGTAAGATTCTGATTTTGAATTTACAACAATATAAACAAGACATTGCTGATAATGGGTTTTCTGTTATCAGTAATATTTTTTCTGAGGAGGAAATCGAGAAGATAGGTAAGGTAATTGATCAGATTGATACCTCAAAAGAAACGTTCCGAAAGTCTGAGGACCTTTTTGCCATCAGACAGTTTTTAAAGGAAATCCCGGAAATAAAAGACCTGATTTTTAATGATAATATTAAAAAACTCATCAAAGAAGTTTTCGGAGAGCAATATTTTGTGGTAAAAAGTATCTACTTTGATAAACCTGAAAAATCAAATTGGTATGTTGCTTATCATCAGGATTTAACGATTTCTGTGGATAATAAAACAGTACTGGAAAATTTTGGACCGTGGACAACGAAACAGAATCAGTTTGCCGTTCAACCTCCATTAGATATACTTGAAAATATTTATACGCTCAGAATTCATCTTGATGATACGGATGAGCAAAATGGCGCGTTAAAAGTTATCCCGGGGTCCCATGCCAAAGGAATTTACCGACCTGAAACAATCGACTGGAATACGGAAACCGAACATATCTGTAATGTGGATAAAGGAGGAGTGATGATTATGAAACCATTGATTCTTCATGGCTCCAACCGGACTACGAATGGAAAGAAAAGAAGAGTAATTCACATAGAATTCTCAGATCGAGAACTTCCTGAGGAAATTCAATGGTCTGAAAAAGAAAATGTGGAATAAAACAGATTTTTATCTAAAAAAAGATATTATTTATATTTTTCAATTGTTTTGTTGAGATAAGCCTTGTATTTTTCACTTACGGGAATTCTTTCGTTTCCTATCAACAGATTGTTTTTTCCGATGCTCTGTAAATGACGGAGTGAGATGATATGCGAATTGTGCACCCGGATAAAATTCTCGGAATCTATTTTTTCGGAAATAGATTTCATGGTTTGATGGATGATCAGTTTTCTGGTTTCCGTGAAGATAATGATATAATCTTTCAATGCATTGATTCTTATGATTTCACTTAAATTCAGCTTCACATCTTCATTGTTGGAACGTACGAAAATAAAAGAGTCATTAAAGAGATTCTGACTACTTTTCTCCTGCAAAATCTTTGTGTTATTCTGAAGGTTATAGCTTTTATAAACCGCTTTCAAGAACCGCTCAAAGGAAAATGGCTTTAGTAAATAATCGATAACATCCATTTCAAACCCCTGAACAGCACAATCGTCATAAGCAGTTGTGATAATCACGTTAGGAAGTTTATTAAAGCTTTTTAAAAATTCGATTCCGGAAATATTGGGAAGATTAATGTCAAGAAAAATAAGATCTACACTGTTGTTTTGTAAGACCTGAATGGTTTCCTGAATATCGTAGCAGTTTTTTACCAGATTCAGAAAAGGAATTCTCGAGATATATTCTTCGATGACGTTGTGGGCAAGTTCTTCGTCGTCTACAATAATACAATTCATGATTAGTTCAGTTGAAGTTTTAATTTAATTTGATATTCGGAGCCATTATCATTAATGTAAAGCTGATATTTCTCAGGATATATCAGGTCAAGTTTCATTTTGGTATTTTTTATTCCCATTTTATTGCTGCTAAAGGTATCTGCATTCTTTTTTTCATAAAAGTTTTTGATATTAAAACCTAATATATCATCTTTCATATAGACAAAGAGATCTAGAGGTCCTTTTCTTATATCTGCATGTTTAAATGCATTTTCTACAAAGGTTAAAAGCAGAAGAGGTTCTATTTCATACGCTTTGAAATTGCCTTCAAATACACAATGGATATTGTTATATTTCTTAAAACGGATAGACTGTATTTCTATATATTTTTTAATATTATTTATTTCATCTTCTAGATTGTTTTTCTGCCTGTTTTTCGTACTCAGCACATAACGCATAATATCAGACAGAATAAGAATAACTCTCGGTGTTTCCTTAGATTGCACAATCGAAAGCGAATAAATACTGTTTAAAGCATTAAAAAAGAAATGAGGATTGATTTGCTCGCGGAGGATCTTTAATTCACTTGACTGTCTTTCGAATTCCAATTCTTTTATTTTTTTGCCGTTTTCCGTCCACTTATCGACAAAGAAAAGCAGGGTGCTGAAAACAATTGAGAAAAGACCTATTTTGAAGAAAATATCATAAAAATTAAGATCATGATTAAATTTCATCATTCTTCCAGGCCTCATAAAGCCTCCCGGCGGAGGAAAATGCGGAGGTTTTCGTAAAGGAGGAAAGAAAGCGATCATTAAACCCACATATATTACAATAAATGAAATAGTGATGGCAAGTATCGTATTGGGCTTTTGTTTAATGATAAAAGGTAAGCATACACTATAATTAAGGTAAAAAAGAATAAAAAATACCAGAAAAATTTTAAAATTGATGAAAAACAGGAAGTTCCCAAAAACGGCATAATCCATACACAGCTTAAAGAGTATGAGAATAATCCATATTACCCAGTGGTAAATGTATATGGTTCGGAAAGTTTTAAAAAATGCAGTCATAGGTGGTGTGTTTTTTTATGGCTTGTGAGCACAAAATTCCTTCAATTTGGTATTGAAGGAATCCATTGTTTTACAAAAAATATAGAATTCAGTACGTAATATTCATAGAGTCCAATTCCTGTACGGAAACCCTCGGTAAAGAAAGTTTTCCTATTTTACTCATCACAAGATTGGCTGTTTTATGAGCCTCCATACTATTTTTAAAAGGCAGTTGCTTATTGATAGCGGGAATATATGGCTGGTTGATAAGAATCCTCTTCTTTTTAATGATCTGATAACCATATCCGGCGTCCTGTTTAGTAATCTTGATCTCAAAATCACTGTTTTTTTTCTGGCAGCCAACCATAATAATCCCCGAAACAAAAAGGAACTTCCTAAATCTTTTAATCATCATCATTTTCACTTTCGTTTGGATGGAAAACCCAGATATCATCAAAATAAGATGAACCACTGTTCCCCGTAAGCACATATCCGTAGTTTCCTATTGAAAATGAACAAGCACTTTCTCTGGCAGAACCTTCAAAGCCTGTTCTTTCTGTCCAGTCATTTGTTGCAGGATTATATTCCCAGGTTGTATTGACAACTCCTCCTGTAGATCCTGTAGAAACATAACCCAAACCTCCGGCTGCAAAGGCTGCTGTAGAAGTACGGTTCTGAGAATCGTCATCGTTGCTGGTATCTACTTTTCTCGTCCATGTTTCAGCGTTAGGATCAAATGCCCAGAAGTCTGAAACAAGGCTTCCGTTGTTGGTTCCAAAACCTACATAAGCAATATTGTTAATAACAAAAACAGCCCCGTCTCTTCTTTTAGACCCTCCTAAACTTGTGATAGCACTCCAAGATGAAGAAGATTCATCATATTTATAAAAATCCTTCAGCTCACTTCCATCATAACCTGTTCCTACATATCCTTTGTTATTGATCCCGAAAGCTAACGCGGCATATCTTTCTGTTCCCGGAAAGTTTGCAATCTGGCTCCAGGTATTAGAGGAAGGATCGTATTTGTAAAAATCCTTTAGCTTGTTCAATCCGTCATATCCTGTTCCTACATATCCATAAGAATTAGTCGCAAAACCTACTGCAGAGCTTCTTTTTGAACCGGGAAAGTCAGCCTTTTGTGTCCACGCATTCAGAGAAGGATCATAACTCCATAAGTCATTATAATAATATTCCCCATCATATCCTCCTGTGATATATCCTTTTCCATTTACTACGAAAGCAGATGCATTAGATCGAGGTTTACCATCTAGATCAGATACTCTTACCCAATTCCCCATTAGCTCCTCGTCATCATCATTTTTGCAGCTTGTTACTAAAAATGTTCCTACAATAGTAAGAGCGAAGATTGAAAGTTTACGATTCATTATTCATTCTTTTTGCTGCAAAAAAATTTCATTTCATTGTATTTTGAAAATTTTTTAGACGAACACATATTTTTTGTAGGCGAACGGTTGTTTTTTTTAGATAAATATGATGCTGATTTTAAATATATTAAATATCGACACAGATTTTGATATGGTCTACAACTCATGATGAAAGGAAGAAAAAATTTTAAGCCATTGCTTGTTCATTATATGTTTGCGGAAAAAAAATGTACAAATACCTTTTATTATGTATTTTAATGTTGTTTCTTTTTTCCTGTGAAGATGAAAGCAATACTTATGAAGTAGGGAGTTCCTGGACGAGTGCTCAGTCTAAGATGGTAATGATTGATACCCTTACCATGAAAATGTCTACCATCATAATGGATTCTGTGACGACTTCAGGAAAAAATGTGATGCTGATCGGAAACATAAAGGATCAAACATTTGGAAAGGTAACTTCTTCTTCTCTTTTTGAGCTTACTCCTTCTACCTATGGAATAACTTCCCCTTCATCAGCCGTTTTTGATTCTATCGTAATGTATCTTACTAATACTGATTTTTATTACGGAGATACACTGAAAAGTTTTAAACTGAATGCTTATCCTTTACAAGACAGAATAAAGCTAAACAACGGATATTTATATAATAAAAGTAATTTTAACTATTCTCCCAATTCAGTAGGAAGTGCTGAATTTTATCCAAGACCCGGAACAGACAGTAGTTATGTGAAGATGCGTCTTGACCAGTCTTATGGACTGAGTATTTTTAATACGCTGAAAAATAATGATGTGGCGACTCAGGAAAATTTCCTGAACTTTTTTAAAGGATTGGCACTTGTTCCTTCCAGCGACAATAATGCTATGATGCGTTTCAAGATGAATTCTACCTATGAAGTTCAGATTAATAAAAGTACTAAAGAAAAAGTATCAAATACAGTAAGGCTATATTATCATACAACCTCACAAAACGGAACAGAATTGCTAAAATATACTTTAGATTTGAAACCAAGTTCAACCTATAGTTACAATAAAATTGGATATGATTTTTCGGGTTCTGAACTTGCTAATCTTACTCCCAAAACGCCTATACCTTCCCAAAATTTAGGAAATAAGACATATCTCATGGCCGGGATCGGAGTATTTACTAAGGTTGAAGTTCTTTATCTCAAGTCACTGAAAAATCTGTATCAAAATTATAAAGTCATAGATGCTACACTTTCATTAAGCCCGGTTGCGGGATATTATTCTAATAATTTCTATAATCCGGATGCATTGTATTACTATTGGGGAGATAAGCTTAACCATATTGTAGGTTCATATTCACAAAGTGACGGATCCAGTGAAATTACGGCAAGTCTTTCTAATGCCAGTGAGTTTCAAAATGAGCACTCTTATGACTTCTCTTTCAAAACTTATGTGAATACCATATTATCCGAATCGTCGGATTCAAATTATAATACATTGATCTATCCTTCTTCCTATACAGATGTTTTATCAGGAAAAGTAGTATTTGGTGATCAAAAAAATAAAACAAATCCTGCCAAGCTGAAAGTTTATATGTTGGGATATTAATTAAGTATTTATGAAGAAGAATAAAACAATACTCATTGCTATACTTTTTGCCTGCGTAGGAGGTCAGAAGATTTCGGCTCAAAATGCTTCACCCTATTCCTATTTTGGAATAGGAATGTTTAACAATGTAGATAATGCCAGGAACATAGCGTTGGGAAATACGGGAATTGCTTTGGAAGCACCGGATTATATCAATTCTAAAAACCCTGCAGCCATGACCAGTATTTCTACAAAAAATGTCGTTTTTGATGTAAGTGGCCTTATGAAATACAATACCATTTCCAGTAATTTAGGAACAGATAAAAGGCTGAGCTCCAATTTTACCAACTTTTCAGCTGCTTTACGAATTTCAAAAAATGCTTTTGTAGGGCTAAGTATGCAGCCTACAACTTCTTCGGATTATAAAATCTCATCTAGTATTCCTATCGAAGGAACGGCAGGTGAATATCCGATCACTTATGAAGGAAGCGGAGGACTTTCCAATTGGGGAGCCAGTTTTGGATATAAAGTTAATGATAACTGGAGCTTTGGGGGAAAAGTGAAAAATAATTTCGGAACCATTATCCGTAAAGAAACCATAGCGACTACTTCAGAAATAGAGCTAAGCAGGGATATACGTTATACAGGATTTAGTTATGGCTTGGGAACACAGTACAGAAAAGAATTTGAAGACAGCGGGCTTCTGCTGAATTTGGGTGCGGTAGTAAATTTCAAAAGTAAATTGGTGGCCAAAGGAGAAGTAGGCTATACTGAAAATAAAGATTACGCCAATACCGTTACCAGTAAGCTCTCAACAAAAGATTCTTCTTTGCCTTTTGAGTTTGGAGCCGGAATCAGTATTCTGAAAAATGACAGATACCGTGCAACTTTTGACTTTATGCAAAGCCAGTGGGATCAGGTGGTCAATTCCGTAACTCCTGAAAAATACTACAGGCAGAATACCTATGGATTAGGTTTTGAAATTCTTCCGGGAAGAAAAAGAATACAGTCATTATCAGAAGCACTTATCTATCGTTTCGGACTTAATTATGATACAGGATATTACAAGGTAAATAATGCCAAGATCGATAAAATGGAAGCTACGGTGGGACTGGGAATCCCTTTCAATAAAATTATTCTGAATGTAAATTACGGCTACGGAATTCATGGCGTTCAGAATAATATTCCGATACGGGAGAATTATCATATGCTCAATCTGAGTATTAATTTCTTAGATACATGGTTTACAAAAAGATACCTCGATTAAATTAGTTTTGTGAAAAGAAACCTCATCATTGTGATGAGGTTTCTTTATGATTTCGGTTTAGAATCTGTTTTTTCTCCTTCTGCTTTTTTAGCAGCCTCTTCTTCTAAAGATTTTTGGTAATCTTTGTAGTCATCATCAGTTTCATTAAGGTCTTCTTTCTGATATTTTCCTGTTTCTACTTTAAATGTATCTGAAGGTCCTGTGATTTTAATCGGGATACCAATAATTCCGAAAGGAGGAAGCCCTAAACGCATTCCGACATTGATATACCCATCCAGGCTTACCTGTCCTTCAATTCTCGGTCGGAAACCTGCAATTTTAAATTTCGTTCTTTCAATGGTGATTACGTTGTCTTTAATGCTTGTTTTAATGTTGACTTTACTTACTTTAGCATCATGCAGTGCATCGGTTGAGGTTTTTTCAGCCACAGAGTTAAATACTTTAAACCCATGAAACTGAATGTCTTCCAAAGTCAAGACTCCTTCTCCCTTTATTGTCTTCAGTCTTGGGAAGAAATCAGCACCCAGATCGCCTTCCAGATGATAATCCAGAGAAACTTTCCCATGTGCTTTTTCTGCGGCAGAAACCATTTCCCGGAATAACGTAATTTCTTTATATGCTCTTTGGATATCAAAGTTTTTAGCTTTTGTATTAATGCTGAATTTTGCTTTTTTAGCATTGATCGGAAAATAAGTTCCGTCAGCGTTAAAAGTAGAACCAATCATTCCGAATTCCGTTTCATTAAGGGCTAAATTACCGTTCTTTAAAGACAGGTTTCCTTTAAAGTTATTGAGCTTAATATCCTTGAATAGTATTTCATTCGCATTGCCATTGATGGTAATATCCAGGTTTTTTGGAAGTAAAATAACACCATCTTCCGCAGAAGTGGAATTAGAAGATACTCCCGAATTATAAGCCATAAAGTCATCAATATTGACTTTTTTTGAAGTGAAATTGATGCTTCCACTCAGGTTTTGATCTTTTAGAATATAATTGATGTAGTTAGACACGCTTCCGTTAAAAACAAATACATTCTTTTTGTATCGTGCTTTTACATCTTCAAATGTCAATTGACTTCCGTTTAGTTTAAACAAACCTTCTTTTATTACAAAGTTGCTTGGGAAAAATTTAGAATGAATCGTGATATTTTCAATTTTCACAAAACCTCTGTTCTGAATATTGTCCAAAGCAGCTCCGTTTTGCCCCTTCAATCCGACATCAGTGGAAATAACACCGTTAATATCCAGACCTTCAATAGGGAAGAGTTTGTAGATGTCACCTAAATTAAGCTGTCCTTTGGAATGCAATCTGTAATTGAGATTGTTCAGATTTTTCAGATTAGCCTTTACGGTAAAAGGTTTTCCCGCTAATGTAAATGAAATAGGAAGAACGCTAATATCTAAATCATTAAAAGAGCCTCTTCCACTTTTTACATGAGTCTCTACGTTGATGTTTTCTAAAGGAAGCTCAGGATAATCGGCGAATTTTATAAAACCGTTTTTCAGCGATAAAGTACTGTTACTTACAGGAACTCTCTTACGTTTCGGTTCATACGTTCCAACGGCTTTAGATTTTACAAAAAGATCGCCGCGAAGCTCAATGCCTTTTACCGGATAGATCTTATAAATATCCTGAAGATGGATTTTTGCGGTAAAATCTGCATCAATAGGATAATTGTTTAAATTCTTTACTTCAATTTTTCCTTTTGCATAATTGTCCAGTGCTTTTGCATCAATATAATGAACTAAAACTGCTGTATTTTTAAAATTGCCATCTGTGTTGTGAACCGTCATATCCAAATTGATATGATCCAAAGCAGCAGGCATTTCCCTCATCTTGAAATATCCGTCTTTCAAATCTGCTTTTATATCAAATAACGGGACTTTTTGCAGCTTTTTTTTCGCAGACAGTGAGATAAAACCTTTCCAGTTCCCATTCAGTTTAAGATTTCCTCTGGCATCAATTTTTTTATATCCGGTTGCATTCTTTAAGGCTTCAAGGTTTACGTTTGAATCGATTATTCCTTTAGAAAACATCGTAGAACCGTTCTCAAAAACAAAATTGGTTCTGGTATAGCCGTTTAATAAACTGAAATCAAGTTCGTTTACTTTTACTTTCAGCCGATTGGCATCCAGAGCAGGAATATCAATGACAGAAGTTAAACTTAGATTATTGATAGGAGATTGAGATTTCTGATAGTTGAAAAATCCATTATGAATGTTGGTTTCGACATGGATATCCGGACTTTGTTTCTTCGATGGATTCAAAATACCTTTCATGGTAAACAGGAGATCGGTTTTACCTTTCATTTCAACCTGTTTTGCATATTCTTGATATGCTTCCGGAATAATGGCAGGAATGGCTTTTAAGTCAGCATTCTTAGTTATGATTTTTAGATCATAGACCTGCTGTTCGTTCGGCATTTTTAAACTTCCCTGAAGATTAAACGGAAATTCACCTAAAATCAAAGGATTATCTATAAAATAAAATCCTAACTGATTGATATTGATTTTTGTATTGATTTTTCCTTTTAAGGGTAAATTTTTAACCCAAATATTTTTATCTAACCTGAAAAGGGTATTTTTAATGTCTGTATTGGCATTTAAGCTCAAAATATCATTCGAAAGATCGATCAGACCATTATATTCCAAATTGTCTAATTTTAAATGAGTTTTGCTCAGCTGATCATCATAAATAAAATTAGAATTGGAAATTCTGAAGTTCTGTAAAGCCAACGCCAGTTTAGAATCATTTTTCTCCTTAGCTTCTTCCTCAGAGACCAGGATATCAAAATTATTTCTTCCTAAACTGTCCACCCTCATTCTGATATTTGCATTTTCAATATAGAGTTTGTTGAAAATGATCTTCTCGTCAAAAAGACTGGTAATATCCACTCCTAAGCCAATTTCTTCTGCATCAATCAAATTTTCCGTCTGAAAAGGACTGTTTCCTTTTACGGAAGAATTAGTAAGAGTAACGGTAAGATTAGGAAAATGAGTAAAGAAGGAAATATCTAAATCCTTGAAATCTACA
The DNA here is from genome assembly GCF_022488405.1 of Chryseobacterium sp. Y16C. Taxonomy (NCBI): domain Bacteria; kingdom Pseudomonadati; phylum Bacteroidota; class Flavobacteriia; order Flavobacteriales; family Weeksellaceae; genus Chryseobacterium; species Chryseobacterium sp. Y16C. The sequence goes on along the minus strand of NZ_CP092711.1, from coordinate 1,928,902 downwards.
TCCGTTTTTATATAGCTTTTGGAAACTTCTTTGATGCCACTGTTGATGGTGTCTTTGAAAAAATAAGGAGTTATAAACAGAATCAATACAACACTGCCTAAACTTATTCCGGAAATTTTCAGAATCTTGGATAAACGGGAAACTTTTGTTTTTTCCTTCTTCATAAGCATCTTTACTATCAATCTACAAAATAACTGATAAAGAAGAGGAAAACGAAATATTTTCGACTAACATCGGTCATTTATAGATAAATTTATGAATTTTAGGGAAATAATTTAATGGAAAGAAACCAACTTAATTTTTTCTTTTATGTTTAAAACGGAAAATTCTGTAAAAGAAGAAGCGTTTCGGATTTTTCCGAAACGCTTCTTCTATATTGACCAGTAAAATATTATTTTACAGAAATCTCATCAACAAAAATATAAGCCTCACCACCAGCTCCCTGATGCCACTCCGGAAGTTTCCCGAAATGATAAGCTTTTATTTTGATATAACGGGCCTGTGTCGGAAGAATTTCGGCTGTAAAGTCTTTCTTCTGGACGGTTTCGTCTTTAGGATCAAGCGTGTTGTCAACCGTTTTTAATAAAATGAAATCTTTTCCGTTATTGGAAGCGTAATATTCTACTCTTTTCGGCATTAAAATCCATGCTTTGCTGTCCTGAAGATATGATGAAGACAATTGCGTAATCTGCTGAGGTGACTTCATATCGATAATTGCTTCAAAAGTCTGCCCCTGATAACCCAGCCATTCACCTTTTCTCCAGTTGGTATCGCCTAAAATTCCGTCGATTAAAGATAATTTTCCACTTGCAGTGTATTGAGGAGTAGGTGTTGAATTTACTGTAATGTCCCAGTTATTAGGTCTTCTGTTAAAGTTTGCCGTTACGATTGAACTTTTCTCACCTTTTCTTTCTGCGTATGTTGAAACCTGAGTTGTTTTTGTAATGGTAAAAGGTCCGCTGTATGCTTTGAAAGTCTTTCTTACATTGGCATCCCCTTCATCCAATGTCATATAATAAATTTTATCATCAGGATTCAAAGCAGTGATTTCTACTTTTGTATTTAAATCAAAAATTCTTGCCGCAGCAATAACAGGTGTTGCCGTTAATTCATCATATTTGAAATCTTTAAATGATTTGGCATTTTCAAAACCTAATTTTTTAAGCTCTTCTCTACCCGTATTTTTCGTGATGGTTCTTGTTGTTCCGTCTTCCAGATGAATCTTAACCTCATCAAAATAAGGTATTGTCGTTTGCCATTCAGGTAATCCCGGAGTTACAGAATAAATTCCCAGTGAACTCAAAATATACCACGCACTCATCTGTCCGCAGTCTTCATTTCCAATTAATCCGTCCGGAGCGTTTTTGTAATAATTATCTAGGATATATTTGATTTTGGCATCTGTTTTCTCAGGTTTTCCTACATAGTTATAAAGATAAGCAATGTGGTGGCTCGGTTCGTTTCCTTGAGCGTACTGTCCGATCAAACCTGTGATATCCACCTGTTCTCTACCTGTTGTTTTATCGGGTGCAGAGAAAATAGCATCGATAAATTGTTCAAATTTTTCCTTCCCTCCGTGAGCAGCAATTAATCCCGGAATATCCTGTTGAACAGAGTAGGAGTAATGCCATGAATTTCCTTCCGTATAGTTGTTGTTAACTTCTCTCGGTTCGAATGGTTCATACCAGTTTCCGTTCTTTCTGGGCTGCATGAATCCGTTCTTTGGATTGTACAAATTTTTCCAGTTTTGTGAGCGTTTCATGAAATATTGGTAATCTTCTTTTTTGCCTAAAATTTTAGCCATTTGAGCAATGCACCAGTCGTCATAAGCATATTCTACTGTCTTGGAAACACTTTCGTGTTCATCATCAATAGCGATATAATTGTTTTGCTTGTAAGCATTTAATCCAAAAATATCCAGCATGGCAGAATTTTTTGAAGCCTGGAATGCCTTCTCATAATCAAAACTGGTAATTCCTTTTGCCATTGCATCTGCAATTACAGAAACGGCATGATAGCCGATCATACATTCTGTCTCGTTGGAAGCCAGTTCCCAAACCGGAAGTTTTCCGCCTTGTTCGTATTGTTTGATAAAGGTATTAATGAAATCAGCTGTTCTTTTTCTCTCGATTAATGTCATTAAAGGATGAGCTCCCCTAAAAGTATCCCAAAGCGAGAAGACGGTGTAATAATCAAAATCTTTAGCATAATAGAACTTATTGTCCCTACCTCTGTATTTTCCGTCAACATCCATATTGATATTAGGTTGTGTGAAAACGTGATACATGGCTGTGTAGAAAACCGTCAGTTTATCCTTATCAGAAGATTTAACCTCAATTTTTGATAATTCTTTATCCCAATCTGCTACAGCTTGTTTTTGAATAGCATTAAAGTCATTGGATTTTCCTTCTGCCAACATATTTTTTTCTGCCCCCTCATATCCGGTTGGAGAAATTGAAACCTTTAAGCTGATTTTTTCTCCTTTTTTTACAGCAGTTGAAAAAGCTAATGCTATTTCATTTCCGGTGAAAGTTGCTTGATCTCCATCTGTGCTTTCTCCTGCTTTTTTGGTTTTAGAGATTTTCATAGGTTTGGAGAACTCAATTCGGGCATAAATGTATTGATTGGTTGCCCAGGCTTCACTTCTTCTGAAAACTTCAATTGTTTTACTATCGATGACTTTTACTTCACCTTCAAGGAGCTTGTCTCTATGGTTTAAATCTAAAATGATATTTGCATTTCCGGCATTGTTGAAGGTGTATTCGTGGTAACCGACTCTTTTTGTTGTAGTCAAACGAACATCAATATTATGCTTATCCAGTTTAACAGCATAAAATCCTGCTGTTGCTTTTTCGTTTTTATGAGAGAATTTGGATGAATAATCTTTACTGTCCAGGCTTGGTTTTCCCATGGTTGGCATCAGCATGATGTCCCCATAATCAGAAACTCCTGTTCCGTTCAGGTGGGTATGAGAAAATCCGTAGATCACAGAGTCTGAGTAATGATACCCGCTGCATCCGTCCCAGCTTCCATCAATTCTTGTATCGGGAGAAAGCTGTACCATTCCGAAAGGAACTATGGCTCCGGGAAATGTGTGTCCGTGACCGCCCGTTCCTATAAATGGATTTACATATTGTGAATAATTTTGTGCAGACAAATGATAGGCTGCCAATCCTAAAAGAACGAATATTATTTTTTTCATTCAGATTTAAGTTTAAAAATTCCCCTAAAGTACCACAAAATTTTATTCTGCAAAAGAATTTATCTATCAGTAAGTTTACTTATTCTAAATAGCTAAAATTTCCGTAAATTTGTAGACAATTTATTTTTTTATGTTGACTAAAGAAAAGGTACAAAATTTCCTTAAAGAGATAGAAGTAGATGACCTGGTGAATAATCTTCAGATTATGGGTACAGAAGTATATATTGATATGACTGCCCATTCACCGGCAATGCACGAAAAAAAGAAACTGGAAGCAGCGATGAAGCAGGCTTTTGCCAGTGAATTCGGAGAAGAGATTAATTTAAAACTTAAGATAGTTTCACCGGAACCAAGTGAAATTCAACAAAGCCAGATCAAAGGAAAGCAGATTCCTGGGATTAAAAATATTATCGCTATTGCATCAGGTAAAGGTGGAGTAGGAAAGTCTACGGTTTCTGCCAATATCGCAGTTACTTTGGCTAAAATGGGCTTTAAAGTAGGACTTTTAGATGCAGATATCTATGGGCCTTCAGTTCCTACGATGTTCGATACAGAAGGAGAAAAACCGGTTACAGTAGAAGTGGACGGCAGAAGTTTGATGAAGCCTATTGAAAATTACGGAGTAAAAATGCTTTCGATCGGATATTTTTCAGGAGCGAATCAGGCGGTTGTTTGGAGGGGGCCAATGGCTTCAAAAGCGTTGAACCAGATGATCAGAGATGCAGCATGGGGAGAGCTTGACTTTTTATTGATCGATCTTCCTCCGGGAACAGGAGATATTCATTTATCCATTATTCAGGAAGTTCCGGTAACAGGAGCGGTAATTGTAAGTACCCCTCAACATGTTGCTTTGGCAGACGTTAGAAAAGGAATTGCGATGTTCCAGATGGAAAGCATCAATATTCCGGTACTTGGATTGGTAGAAAATATGGCTTATTTTACTCCGGAAGAATTACCTGAGAATAAATATTATATCTTTGGAAACCAGGGAGCACAATATTTAGCAGATGATTTGGGAATTCCTGTATTAGGAGAAATTCCTTTGATTCAGAGTATCAGGGAAGCGGGAGATGTAGGAAGACCTGCCGCATTACAGGAAAATTCTAAAATTTCTGATATCTATACTGAAACTGTACAGAAAATGATAGAAAGCCTTGTGGAAAGAAATAAAAATCTTCCTCCGACTGAGGCAGTAAAAATTACGACAATGGCGGGTTGCTCACCTAAAAAATAAGAAAACCAAACCCAAATATGGAGATAAATACAACACACGAAGAGACTGTAACGAGAGTAATGGAAGCGTTGGAAAGCATTCGTCCGTTTCTTAATAAAGACGGAGGAGATATTGAGCTGATCGATGTAAAGGAAAGTACAGTATTTGTAAAACTTTTAGGAAACTGTTCAGGGTGTTCGCTTAATTTCTCAACGTTGAAATTAGGTGTTGAAAATACCATTAAACAGCATGCTCCTGAAATTGAAAAGGTAGTGAATGTAGAGTAAAAAATAAGACGATATATTTTTTAAGGCAGACTTTTAGAGTCTGTCTTTTTTTAAGTATTTAATGAAATTTTGAATTTTTTTCAATCAATTAAATATCAATCCGAACATTCGAATCATGATATATTCCATCTGATTTTGCGCTGAATGATCCATCTTTTTTAATTGTTATGATAAATGCTTCCTTTTTGTACGGTGAATGTGAAATTTTTGATAAATGCAATATAAATTCATCACTCAATTTCTTGTAGACATTTCCATTTTTATAGTCTTCATCAATGCCATAACCATGTAACATAGCAATAAACAGTGCTTCTTCAATGGTGTCAATTTCTCCAAAAAAATTAATTACACCTTTTTCTTTTGTTATATATTCTTCCTGATTATTTTTATTAATTGCATAAAAATACGAATAACAGCCACCGGGAATACAAGGGAAAATCCGTAAAAATCATTTTCAGATCTCAATGGTGATAATTTCTTTTTACCTTTTTGAAATAAAATATTGCTGGAAGTAAAATCATAATAAACAAGAGCCCAATTTGTATAATTTTTATTAGGCTTTATTTTTTTTTACTAAATCTTGAATTTCTAACTTAGGAAGTGGAAGGAAATTACTGTTTTTATTTTCTTGTGAAAAAAGAAAAATACTACATAGCAAAAAGGTTAATGAAAGGGTTTTTCTCATAATTATTAAGTAAAATTAAAGATACAACACTTTGTTGATAATGAAGTTAAAAACAATATTGTATCAAAGAATTTGATGAGATACATAAACAATTTTTGAATGAAAAATCATACAGCCATGAACCAGAAGCTATTTGTAAAACTATATTTTAGCATAAAGCTATTCCAATAATTTTACAAAAAGAAGTGTGGTGAAAATGATTCTTTAAACTATTGTTTACAGCACTTATTATATTGGTAAGTTGCTCCCAGCTTGCTTACTTCCTCTTCCCATAAACCGCAAAATATTACGAATTATTTTGTGGAAAACACCAGCTATTTTTGATCACATTATATAAGTTACTATTAAGCCTTAGGAAGTTCTTCCATTTGCGGAAAACCACCCATACCGTAACGCTCAGTCTCTAATAATGAAACGGATTGCCATCCTTTCATAAAGAATCCCATTCCTTCAATTAAATCAGCAACAGCATTATTCCATTCTCCGAAATCAGGAAGAATAGATTGCAGTTCTTTAAACTCCTCAAGATCTTTATCGTGTAAACGTATAGTTTCCTCCAAGGCATCTTCTTTGGATAATCCGTAATGGTGCTGCAATACTTTCACGATGTTAAAATATACATCGCCACTTTCTTCATCTTTTAATAAAGATTGAACATCATTAAAATAACCTATAATTCTGGTGGTAAGATCATACATTCTTTTTATGATAGGATGCGAATAAATATGATCTGGCAATGTGACCTCGTTCTGTATTTCTATGGTCTCAATAAAAGCACAGATCATTAATATTCTAACCCTAATATTAAGAAGATTACCTACTGACGGAAATACTTTATTTTGTTTATATAACACTTCCATTTGCAAGCCATCAAAATATTCATTCAGTGTATCGGCAAACCGATTTACAGACGATTGAGGAATAAAATTAAGAAATCCATCCCGAATGCTTTGTAGTTGATATCCAAGTGGAATCAGGGCTTCATCAGCTGTAATTTGTCCTTTCAATATGGCAATTGACATATTTTGTGCATTCTTAACTTCATCAAGACTAGCCAGTTCATACATATCATCATTATACATAGACCACAGCATGAATCTACCCAATGGTCGCAAACGTTCAAAGCTTTTGGTTTTGGGCCACCAACGAGCAGACATATAGCCTGTTTTAGTTCGTTTATACTTATCTCTTGTTGAAACGGGAATTAAATCTTTAAGCTCGGAATCGATCCATTGATGATCTGTTACCATTTGAAGATCACTGGCAAAAGGATTAATAAGATCAGGAAAGGGGTAATGAAAACGATCCTTGAGAATTGTTTTGATTTTCATAGTTATTTTGTTATTGATTAGTAGTTTGATATCAAAAGTATAAAAAATATTATACTAAATATGACTTAGTAGTGTTTTTAATAAAATTGTAATAACTGATTGTAGCAGCTGATTGGCCTTTATTTTAGCAGATAAATAAAAAGCCCCGAAAAATTCCGAGGCTCCAGGTATCAATTTATTAAGTAAAATTATTTTACAATCACTCTCTTCACCTCTCCTTCAGAAGTTTTGATTAAATAAATCCCGGTATTTAATTTTGAAGTGTCTATACTTAAAGCATTTTTCTCTTTTCCAATAAGTTTTCCGGACATATCATACAACTCATATCCCTGCGCTCTGTTGAAGTAAAGTGTATTTCCTTTGGTAATAGGATTCGGGAATATATTGAAGGTGGCTTTTTCAGTTTTTACTTCCCCTGTCGCTAAAGTTGGTGCATTGGCTACTTCATACATAGATAAAGTTCCGCTGATCTCATTGGCAATGATTACATAACCTTTTCCTGTAGTCGTATTTTCTGGGGCAATGTATATAATTCCCTCTGGTCCGTTGTCTCCGCCATACGCTGAAGTCGTTCGGGAATGTTTATAATCTGTGAAAGTAGGATTAGTAGGATCCGTTACATTATAAACCATTACACCACCTGTTCTTTCCAATGTGATGAAAGCATAAGTTTGACCACCAATAACTCCTAAAGCTACTCCTTCAGGTTCAGGACCTTTTGCTCGGCTTCTATTTTTTATCCCGTTCGATTCGTTGTCGGCATTAAAAATCAATGGATGATTGGCTGCAATATATCTTTCAAATCTGTCGCCACTGTCATAAACGATCTGCTTTGTGTCTGCATTGAAGATAGAGAATGAACGTGCTCCTAATGCAGCGATTTCTTCAAAATCAGCGTCTCCGTCCGTATTTCCTGTGGCATTGGAAACCCTGAATCTTCCTAAGTTATAAGAGGCTTTGAGAATGTTTGATTGAGGGAAGATAGCAGGATCCAAGGTATAAGTATTTGCTCCAACTGTAGTTCTCTCACTGAATCCTGAAAGATCTTTTTCATCCCCTTCATTAGCCGTTACAATATAGTTTGTTCCTCCTACCTTGAAATTCTGAACACCATCCGGAAGAAAATAAGCTTTTACAGGCCAGTTTGCGATGAGAACCTCTCCATTATTATCAGAAGCATCAAAACCGTTTCCTGGAATGCTCATGTCTTTTTTACCTAACCCCCAGATGTTGGTAATCGTTTTTGTGACTAAATTGATTTCTGCGATGGCATTGTTTTCCTGAAGTGTTACCCAGGCTTTCTGACTGTCTGAGCTTATTGTTACATACTCAGGTTCCAGATCTTGAGAAAGTGTATTGTTAGTTCTTACTTTTCTTAAACCAGTGGCTGTTAAAGCGGCAACCTGAGAATCGAAGGCGTTAAAGTTAAGCGTTGTGACATTAGTTTGGCTAAGGTTGCTGATTCCACCGGAAATATCAATAATACTGATAGAACCTTCAGGATCTACTGTATAAGCATCATTCGGTTCGCCTTCATTAGCGGTGATTACTTTGGTTCCGTCCGGAGAGAAAGTGATCATATCCGGTAATGCACCTACTGTAACTTGCTTTAAAAATGTTCCGCTGGTATCAAAAAATACGACGGAACCATTCAGCTGAGGATTTGCATTAGGAGAAGCGGCTGCAATGATTCCGTTTTTCACGGCAATACTCGTGATTCCTCCGTAAGGTGCCATGTTGACAGTACTTATTACGGATGGTGCGGCTGGGTTGCTGAAATTAATAATATCAAAAACATCAGTAATCGAGCTGATCGTAAATAGCCTTTGAGTGGCAGGGTCGTGAACTACAATTTCCGTAGAGCTTGTATTTGTTCCGGAAGGGTCAAAGCTTCCGATATAGTTTAATGAGATTTGGTTGGAAGGAACTGGTGCAGGTTTATCATTATCAACAATATAAACCGTTGCGTTATTATCCCCTGAAATGTTTGCTCCGGTAGGATTTTCAAGACTTATCACAAAATATTCAGCTTGTTGTTCTTCTAAAGTATCATCAGTGATTGGAATATTTACCGTGTAACTTGTCATTGACGGAGTAAGGGTAATCGTTTGGTTGGCTAAAGTAAAATCATTATTGTCCGCAGTACTGAAAGGGGCTGGTTTTACTACCAGATTTACGGTTGAATTCGAAGGATTGGCAATATTTATTTTAAATGCTAAAGTTCCTGCGTTTTCATTTACTTTAATAAAGTTTTTATCCAGAGAAATTGCAGTTCCTGCTGTAGTAAAGGTTGTTGAAGTTGATATCGTCACAGCATTATCACTCGTATCTTCTACCATATTGGGTTTTAAAGCCAAATAATAAGTCTGGTTGGGAACTAAACCGGAAGTCGGGATTACAGTGATTTTGTTGTTGGAAAAAGTAGTTGTGAAGGGAACTTGCGTGCCTGAAGCATTTCCGAGACGGAAATCAACAAGCGTTTGTGCATTAGAATCGTTGATCGTTGAGTTGTCTGTCAACCTTACATTTTCATTAAAAGAAATGGTAGGATTTACAGTGGTGGAAGCATTATTTGTGTTGTTTGCGGGAAGATAGGTTACGGTTGGAGGTGTAGTATCAGTTCCGCTTACTGCTGTTGCATCTACAGTGAAGTTATCAAAACGGTTGTTTCCTACCGTTCCTCCTGCTCCTGCAGAAAATTCAACTTTAAGTTTAAAATTCGGATTATTGGCAACGCTAGCAATTGCGGAAAAATCAAAAGTAATTAATTGAGGATTTGCATCCAGCGGGGAGACTGTCTGATAAGGTAAAAATGTTGTTCCGTCTGTAGAATAAGTCCAGGTCTGAGTTCCAGCTCCAGATCCGGATCTTCTTGTTGTAAATTTTACAACTACATTATTGTATCCGGTTGTTGGTAAATTGAACTGTAAATTTCCTCCAATAGGAATATTATATCTCAAATGCGTACCGGAAGCATCTCCGTTTCTTGCATTTAAATTGTCAACATTGAAGTTCTGTCCTGTTCCCCCTGCGAAATCGATTTCAGTGGTTCCTCCTGTAAATGCAGTCATGGAACCGCCTGTCAAAGTTGAGGTCGGGGTAATGATGGTTGCAGCAGAAGCGTTGTTATTGAAATTCCAGTAGTGGATAAGAGAGGTTTGCCCGAAAATATTTCCCTGAAGAAAAAATACAGCAATGACAGACCCTTTTAACAAGTAGTTATTAATCATTTTTACTGATATTAAGTTTATGCAAAAATGAAGTTTCTACTTTGTAAACATTTTAAGGTAATTTTAATAAATGTTTAATAAATAGGTAATTGTATTTAATATAAAATCGATGTTATAAGATGGGCAGGAAAATAGACATACCGTAAAGATGGTATGATATATTTATAGGTAAATAATTGTATTATTTAACCGTTTGTCCTGATGGAGTATGAGTTTTCGTTACAGGTTGTTTCCCTCCCAAAGGATGTTTCTGCATAAAGAAAAACCCTGAAATAGCCGTCAGAACCAGTAATACAAAGATAACCAGGAAAATTCTTTTTAACATATCTTTCATACTGCGAGATTTTTAATGTCTTTAATTTCTAATGTTGAAGTTGGGTATCCTTTCTGTACAGCATTGATCATTGCTCTTCCCACCTCGTGTAAAGTTAATGATTTTGATGGTAAAAAAATAGGGAACAGCCAAATAAACGGTTTAAAAAACCATTTTACATTTTCCTGACCTTCAACAGGTTTCATAAATCCGGGGCGTAAATTGTATGCCGCTTTTAATCCCAACTTCTTTAAGGCGTTCTCAGTTTTTCCTTTTACTCTTGCCCACATCATTTTTCCACTTTCCGTACTGTCGGTATGAGCGCCTGAAACATAATTGAAAACCATGTTCGGGTTTTGGTTTAAAACGGCTTTTGCAAAATGTAATGTTACGTCATAGGTTGTTTTAATATATTCTTCTTCACTCATTCCTATACTGCTGATTCCGGCACAGAAGAAAACAGCATCATAGCCTTTCAGATTTTCATCATTCATATCGATGGTTAAAAAGTCGGAAACAATGTATTCTTTAAGTTTTGCGTGTTTCTTTCCGGATGGTTTTCTGCTTACGCTTAATATCTCTGAGATATTGGGGTTTTCAAGACATTCCATTAAAACTCCTTCCCCTACCATTCCTGTTGCTCCTGTTAGAATTATTTTGAGTGTGTCCATTTCTGTTGTTTTTCTTAATGACGTTCCCTGAATAAGTTTTACTTTAAAAATTTTTAAATTAAATTTATAGTAATAAGTTCATTGGCAGAACAAAAGTGCTCCAAATAGATTTTTAATTTATATACACCATTAAGGTATTAAGAGAATTAAAATTTATTCATTAAATTATTAAAATAGGTTTGATATTGATCTTAATGAAGCTTAATTTCTTAATGTTTAATGATTTCTTATCTCAATTAAATTATGGTTTAAAAACAAAAAACCGATCATCTTTTTGATCGGTTTTATAATTTATGAATTAAAGAAATTGATTATTTAGCGTGTAACTTGCTGTAAATATTATGGATAAGTCCATCTGCAACAGATATTTTCGGGACAAAAATACGGTTGATGTCTGACCATGACATTACATTATTATAAATTTTCAAAGCGTGAACCAAAACATCGGCACGATCCTGTCTCAAATTGTATTGAGTCATTCTTTCATCTATGGTAAGCCCCGCAAATTCTTTATATGCTTTTTTCAGATAGGAAGCAGACATAGGTTTTCCGTCTTTGGTTTTGCTTAAAGAAAACACTTTATTGATGTTTCCTCCGGAACCAATAGCAACAATAGGTTTTTTACTTATAATATTGGCCTTTATCTCTTCTTTCATTTCCTTCCAGTTCGCTTCTGTCACCAGGTCATTGAGAAGACGTATAGTCCCGATATTGAACGATTTTTCATACATCATTTTGCCATTTTCATAGAAAGTAAGTTCAGTGGAACCTCCACCAACATCTACATACAGGTAGGCGAAATTTTTGTCGAGCCCTTCTGCGACATGGTTTTCATAAATTAGTGTTGCCTCTTCGTCCCCTGAAATAATTTCAATATTAATTCCTGAAGTTTCTTTTACTTCTTTAATAATCTCCTGGCCGTTTGCTGCATCTCGCATTGCACTTGTTGCACATGCTCTGTAATGCTGTACATTGTAAATTCTCATCAGATCGCTGAAGATTTTCATAGCATCAAGCACCATTTTTTCTCTTTCGGCACCGATTTTTCCCATAGTGAAAACATCCATACCTAGTCTCAAAGGGATTCTTAGAAGATTAAGCTTGATGAATTCAGGCTCTTTCTGCTGAGTTTTTACTTCGTTTATTAAAAGTCGGGCTGCATTACTTCCTATGTCTATCGCTGCGATGATCATTATTTGTACGTATTTCTATTAATTTCAGTTAATGAATTGAATTTACAAAAATATATTATTACTTATGTTGAAAACAAAGATTTTAGGAAACAATTACTTTTTCGTAGCCTTTGCTTTTAGGTATTTGTAGGTTTCTACCTGAGAACGGCATTCCTCTTTATTGTTCCGGATGTATTCGTTACCCAGTTTCTTATCCAGTATTCTTGCTTTTACATTATCACGAAGCTGAATATCAAGAATATCTTTCAATTCGGTTTTTAAATTTTTATCTGTGATTTTTGCGGCTGCTTCTATTCTGTAGTCAAGGTTTCTGGTCATCCAGTCTGCAGAAGAAATATACAGGTCTTCTGATCCTTTATTATAGAAATACATCACTCTTGCATGTTCCAGATACTCGTCTACAATACTTATCGCTTTTATTTTTTCTTTGAAATCTTTTTGATTGACGGCACAGTAAATTCCTCTCACGATCATTTTTATTACAACACCCGCTTTTGCAGCATCATAAAGCTTGGTAATAAGAATACGGTCGCTTACAGAATTGGCTTTAATGATCATTTCTGCCTTTCTTCCTGCTTTCGCTTCTTCAATCTCCTTATCAATATGATGGATGATTTTTTCACGCATAAACTGAGGACAGACCAAAAGGTTTTTGCAGGTTTTTAATACCGGAAGATAGTCTTCTTTCGGCTTTCTCAAAACATTGAAAACTTTATTAATATCTGCCATTATTCCTCTGTCTGCAGTCATAATAAGATGGTCTCCGTAAATTCGGGCCGTTTTTTCATTAAAATTACCCGTACTTATAAATCCATATTGGATTGTTTTATTATGAGCCCGTTTTTTAATGATACATAATTTAGCATGTACTTTTTTGTCAGGAATTCCAACTAAAACTGTTATTCCTTCAGGTTCCAGCATTTCCTTCCATTCCAGGTTAGATTCTTCATCGAATCTAGCCTGAAGTTCAAGCATCACGGTTACTTCTTTTCCGTTTCTTGCAGCATTAATCAATGCATTGATGATTTTTGAGCTGCTAGCCAAACGATAAGCGGTAATCTGAATAGATTTTACATCAGGATCCATTGCCGCTTCACGCAGAAGATCGATTACCGGGTTATATTTATGGTAAGGAAAGGTAAGCAGAACATCATGCTTTAAAATAACATCCGTTATTCTTTCTCCATGCTCAAAAGCAGGATGCATAAAAGAGGTTCTTTCTACAGGTCTTTCGTATTTTTCAAAAACATCCGGAAAATCCATAAAATGCTTGAAGTTATGAATCTTTCCTCCCGGAATGATACTGTCTTTCTTCGTTAGGTTCAGTTTTCGGATCAGCATTTCCAGAAGAGCTTTATCCATATCCTTATCAAAGACAAAACGGGTGGGTTTCCCTTTTCTTCTGTTTTTTAATCCTTTTTCTATTTTTTCGGCAAAATTGGTTCTAATGTCATTATCCAGATCAAGTTCTGCATCTTTGGTTACCTTAAAAGCATTGGCAGCAAACTCATCATACCCGAAATAGGAGAAAATGTGCGGTAAATTGAAAGTAATGACATCTTCTAACAGCATGACATCTTTTTCTTCAGGATCTTCCGTTGGGAGCAAAAGAAACCTTCCTACAAACCTTGACGGAATTTCAATGATTGCATAATTGCTGGAATATTGCCAGTCTTTTTTTCTCATCGCAACACCCAGATAAAGACTTTTATCTCTCATATAAGGCATTGGAGTATTTTCATGCAGAAGGATAGGAATGACATTGGATTCCACGACTTCATCAAAATAATTTCTTACAAATTCTTTCTGCTTGGCCGTTAAATTTTTTGCGGTTTTAATAAAAACTTTATGATCAGCCATTTCAACCTGAATTTTCTTCCAGGTTTTGTCAAAATTCTGCTGATGCTTTATAACAATGTCATTAATTTTCTGAAGGATTTTTGACGGAGGTTGGTAGAACGATTCTGCAATTACTTTCTCTTTAAAATCCATCGCGCGCTTTAGTCCCGCTACACGCACTCTGAAAAATTCATCTAAATTATTAGAAAAAATTCCTAAAAAACGGATTCTTAAATGTAAAGGCACATTTTCGTCCATAGCTTCCTGCAAAACTCTTTCGTTGAAAGCAAGCCATGTAATATCTCTCGGATTGAAGTGTAATGACATTCTCTGGTTTATATTTTATCAAAAATAATAATTCAGGAGATTATGATTCCTATATAATAGGTTAAACTTTGATTAATTTTTACAACTGTCAATGTCCAAAGTGTCTTGAATAGTGCAGTCTTTACAAGATGTATAGGTCTCTTTATATTGTATTGTGTCATTTTGTCATATCCTTTCGAATGGTACAGATATTGAGAAATTGAGAGTGTAAATTAATTTAAAAATTAGAAAAAATATAAATATTATGAGTAAAATAATTGGTATTGACTTAGGAACAACCAACTCTTGTGTTGCTGTAATGGAGGGTAAAGACCCTGTTGTAATTCCTAACGCAGAAGGTAAAAGAACGACGCCGTCTATTGTAGCATTTACAGAAGATGGCGAAAGAAAGGTGGGAGATCCTGCAAAAAGACAGGCGGTAACAAACCCTACAAAAACTGTTTATTCTATCAAAAGATTTATCGGAACACACTTTAAAGATGATGCTTCTGAGATCTCAAGAGTACCTTATAAAGTAGTATCAGGACCAAACGATACGGTAAAAGTAAAAATCGACGATAGAGAATACACTCCACAGGAAATTTCTGCAATGATCCTTCAGAAAATGAAGAAAACTGCTGAAGATTATCTTGGTCAGGAAGTAACAAGAGCGGTAATCACTGTTCCTGCATACTTCAACGATGCGCAAAGACAGGCTACTAAAGAGGCGGGTGAAATCGCTGGTCTTAAAGTAGAAAGAATTATCAACGAACCTACAGCTGCTGCGTTAGCTTACGGTCTTGATAAAAACCATAAAGATCAGAAAATCGCTGTGTATGACCTTGGTGGTGGTACTTTCGATATCTCTATCCTGGATTTGGGAGACGGTGTATTCGAAGTATTGTCTACAAACGGTGATACTCACTTAGGAGGTGATGATTTCGATGATGTGATCATCAACTGGATGGCTGATGAATTCAAAGCTGAAGAAGGTGTTGACTTAAAATCTGATGCCATTGCATTACAAAGATTGAAAGAAGCTGCTGAAAAAGCTAAAATTGAATTATCTTCTTCTCCACAGACTGAAATCAACCTTCCATATATTACAGCTACAGCTACGGGTCCAAAACACTTAGTGAAGACTTTAACTAAAGCTAAATTTGAGCAATTATCTGCAGATCTAGTAAGAAGATCTATGGAACCGGTTGCTAAAGCATTGAAAGATGCAGGTTTATCAACTTCTGATATCGACGAAGTAATCTTGGTAGGTGGTTCTACAAGAATCCCGATCATCCAGGAAGAAGTAGAAAAATTCTTCGGTAAAAAACCATCTAAAGGAGTTAACCCGGATGAGGTTGTAGCAATTGGTGCAGCTATTCAGGGAGGTGTATTAACAGGAGATGTAAAAGACGTATTACTTCTTGACGTTACACCACTTTCTTTAGGTATTGAAACAATGGGTTCTGTTTTCACTAAATTAATTGAAGCGAATACTACGATCCCAACTAAAAAATCTGAAGTATTCTCTACAGCTTCTGACAACCAGCCGGCTGTAAGCATCAGAGTAGGACAGGGTGAAAGACCAATGTTCAACGATAATAAAGAGATTGGTAGATTCGACCTTACAGATATTCCGCCAGCGCCAAGAGGTGTTCCTCAAATCGAAGTAACTTTCGATATTGATGCTAACGGTATCTTAAGTGTATCTGCTAAAGATAAAGGAACCGGTAAAGAGCAGTCCATCAAAATCCAGGCTTCTTCTGGTCTTTCTGAAGAAGAAATCGAAAGAATGAAAAAAGAAGCTCAGGAAAACTCTGCAGCAGATGCTAAGAGAAAAGAAGAAGTTGAGATTTTCAACAAAGCTGACGGATTGATCTTCCAGACTGAAAAACAATTGAAAGAGTTTGGTGAGAAATTATCTGCAGATAAAAAGGCAGCAATCGAAGCAGCTCACGGAGAATTGAAAACAGCTTTCGAAGCTAAAAATGCTGACGATGTAAAAGCTAAAACAGAAGCTTTAGATGCAGCTTGGATGGCAGCTTCAGAAGAATTGTATGCAGCAGGACAAGGTGCTCAAGGTGCAGATGCAGGAGCTCAGAATGCTGGAAATGCAGGAGGTGATGATGTACAGGATGCAGACTTCGAAGAAGTAAAATAATTACTGAATAAAAGTAATTTATCTATAAATTTAATAAGCGGCTATAAATATTATATTTATAGCCGCTTTATTTTTAAAGTTTGTGAGTTAAGGATATCAAATGAGAAGCAGAAGTTGCATAATATTAATTTATCTAAGATTCGGCTGAACCGGATATTTTCCCTTCCTCCAATTCTTTTCTTCTTTGCTTAATGAAATCTGTAGGACGAATATTATTGATTTCCAGAAAGAGATCTGAAAAGTTTTGACGGGAACTTATTCCGCACTCGTTTGCTAATCCTTGTATTTTTAAGCGCAGATACTGGGGATTCTCATACATTAATTTAGTAATATAATTAATGCGAAGAGTGGAAAGATATTTGCTGAAATTCATTCCTTTTACATCATTGATATATTGTGAAAGATAAGACTTGTTGGTACGGAAAGTAGTGGCAAGCTGGTCAATTGTTAACCCATTTTCCTTAAAATTTCCTGTAGCTTCGAACTCTTTTAATTTATTCTGTAAATCCATAAATATATCTTCACTCAATACAGACTTTCCATAATTGGTTATATTTTCGTAAGAAGGTAAAACGGGCTTTGTTTGCTGTTGAAGTTTTTTTTCCAATTCATGGTATTTCAGCTTTATTGATTGTGCATTATTGTAAAATCTCCAAGCCAGTATAGCTAACAAAATCAATATGGAAATAAGAAGTATGATTGTTCCAATACTCAGTTTATTACGGGCTTCCAATTTAGTTTTAGACTCTTCCAGGATTTGCTTGTCGTAATCTTTATGGATTTTTGCAGACAAATAATTGAAATCTTTGCTAAAAATGCTATCTGCTTTCAAAAGTTTTTTTGAGTACTCAAGTTCCTTTTCAACATTTTTTTTCTTCTGATAATATTTAATCAGAAAATGATAATTTTCAAGAAGTTCGGGGACGATAAATTTTCTTTTTTGAAAAATAGAATCCACTTTTTCAAATTGTTTTATTGCAAAATCTTCTTTTCCTAAGCTCAGATAATTTTTTCCAATATAAAAATCGGAGACGGATGACCAATAAAAATCCTCATTTTTATTTAATACGGGCAATGCTTGTAGTAAAAAACTGCTGGAGGCATTATAGTTTTTATGATTAAATTCAGAAATGCCTTTACATTTCAGAAAGTATGCTTTTTCTAAAGAAAAGTCTGTTGACTTGGAAGAAATATGTAATCCTATATTGATTATAGAATCTGCTTTCTTGTAATCCTGTGTATTTTTATAGCATACTGCAAGTTGATGTAAGCTGTTGAGATAGCCTTTTTTGGCATTATACAACGCATTAGGATGATAGTCTCCTTTTGTTTTTGCTTCAAAATAGGAAATACTCTCTTTAAAATGTTCAATGGCCTCATGATAATATCCTAAATAACTTTTTACCAGTCCCATCTGATAAATAATCTTATAAGTAAGGTAATCATCCTTACTGTCTTTAGAATATTGATAAGCTTTTAAATATTCTGCTAAAGCGGATTGATAATTTTTATAGTAAAAATAATACAGACTGCCTTTTAGAAGATAGACTGTAGATGTTAATTCTTTATTATCCGTTTTTTTTGCGATAGCTATGGCACTATCAGCATATTTTAATTTTGTTCCTTTATCCGGAGAGAAAAATGTAGCATCCCTATATCCCTGGATTTGTTCGACCAAATTGTTTTCCCGTTTTGCTTTCTGAAGGTAAAGATTGATACCTTTTAATGCAGTACTATCATTTTCATTTTTTGTATCATATCTACTTCGTAATTCTTCATAACTCTGCTGACTGTATATTTTTTCAAAAGAAAAAAACAAAAAAAGATAAAAAAAATAAAACGGAATCTTTTTAGAGAACATCTTGGTTCAAATATTATATGCTGCAAAACTAACTAATTTCCAGAAATGGTCCTAATTTCTTTATTAGGACGTCTTTATTTGTCAATTTTTGATTAAAGACTTGCTTTTTTAGGAAAAAACGTTTTACCCGAATAATTTAGCATCCGAATTCAAAGTAAATAAAATCCCGGCGCCGGAATAAACTTTCAAAAAAATAATTATGAAAAAGTTTATCTCTTGGGTATCAGCAACCATTGTTTTAGTTTCAATGGTTAGTTGTAGAGAAACAGAAGAATTATCAGCAACTTCTGATGAAATGCAAAATCATTCAATACATGCAAAAATCCAAAATGATTCTATTCAAATACAATCTAAGGATATAGAACCAACCGGAGCTTTTGATGGACCAGAAGGTGATCCACCACCAAAAAAGGACGAAATTAAATGGTAATATTCATCCTCATTTAAAATTTAGTACAGTATTAAAGTGAGTACAGGTTTTTCAGGATCTTAAATGAGCTTGGTGTAGTGTAATTTACTTTGACGAACTATATTAACTGTTATCTTATTCTCAGATGATAAAAAACGAATTAGATTTAAATGGCAATGACTTCAATGAGATTAAAATTGAAAATGTAGAAAATGTATTTCTTTCAAAAGGAAATAAAAATTCTATTGTTTTAGAAAGGAATTCAGAAAATAACAAGATTGACTTCAAAATACTTGACGGTATAGTATTTATTAAATCAATACATGCTGTTGAGGAAAATAAAAGGAATGATTATAATATTTATATCACTTTCAAAAATGAAAATATTTCAATAAATGCCTTAAATATAGGATCATTTCAAACTAAAGATAAAGCCAGTTTTAAAACAATTAAGCTTAAAATTACAAACTGCGGTCAGATAAATTTATCGGTTGAATCTCAATCTTTATTTTTTGATTTACAAAATGTATTTTCATTAAAAATAAGTGGTAATACTGATACTTTAACCTTACAAAAGAATAATATAATGTTGAGTAACTTGAGAAAATTTGTAGTTAAAAATGATTAACGAAATTTTACTAGTAAATGCTGCAACTATATTTTATTATTAGAAAAATGCTGTTTTCAGCTGAAAAATAGAATTAATAACCAAGAAGATTTCAAAAGTTGATTGATTTGTTGAGAATCAATCAAAACTTGGAATTTGACTTTATAGGTATCAAAAATACTTATATTGTATTATGAATAGTCTCCGCTGGAGGCTATTTTTTATTAAAAGAAATACTCAATTCACTTTTTTATTCAGACATTTCTCTAGTAAGAGAAATTCACAGGTTACTACAGGATAGCAGAAATTCATGAGAAGTATACTTTTATGAAATTAAAACATGAGAAATATCATGTCTTTTTCAGATTAAGTTTTCTTAATGTTTTGATTTCACGGATAAATCAATAATTAATAATCACGAATCATAGAATGAAGAAATCCATAGTTACTTTAGGTATTTTACTAAGTACCACTGCTTTTATCTTCGGACAGGAAAAACAAACTACCGGCACCGCTAAGGATAGTGCAAAAACGAATAAAACTAAAGATATCGAGGAAGTTGTTGTTATTGCTTATGGTACGCAGAAAAAGGGTGAAGTCACAGGTTCTGTAGGTAGAGTAAATGCTGAAACCTTCAAGGACCGTCCTATTGCAAGAGTAGATCAGGCATTAACGGGGCAGATTGCCGGGGTTAAAACCCGGTCTACTACGGGAAAACCAGGAGAACCTTTAGAAATAAGAGTTCGAGGTTCCGCTTCAATCTCGGCAAGTAATTCTCCTCTTTATGTAGTTGACGGGATGGTTGTCGACGATATGGCCAATGTTTCTCCCGATGATGTGCAATCGATTGAAGTTTTGAAAGATGCCGCCTCTACTGCCATGTATGGATCTAGAGGATCCAATGGAATTGTGATTGTAACCACCAAAAAAGGGGCATCCGGAAAGCCTGCCTTCAGCTTTTCACAGTATTATGGAATTCAGACTATCGAAAAAAAGCTGGATATCATGACAAGTTCGGAATGGATTGATTATGCGACAGAAGCAATTAATAAAAAATGGGAAGCGCTCGCTCCGGGTAATTCTGCATCTGATAGCTATGCAGTGAGGGCGAACTATTTTAATCTCGCCAATACAACAGATTATAATTTAGCGAATATCAATTACATGATTGATCCTAGATGGGGAACCAATCAAGTGGCTAATATTGACTGGCAGGATGTATTTTATCGGCCAGCATCCGTTCAAAGTTATCAGTTGTCGGCAAGGGGAGGGAATAAAAATGTGAAGTATCTCATTTCGGGTGCCTATTTTGATCAGGAAGGTTTGGCAATTAATACAGGCTTTAAAAGGTTCAATTTAAGCGCTGTTATTGATCTTAATATTTCGGATAAATGGAAGGCGGGAATTTCATTTCGTCCGAGTTATTCAAAAAGTTATGGAGCAACCGTTGACGGAAAAGATAATTTAGCTCACAAAATGCTTTCCATGGTTCCTGTAGCGGAATTGGGTGCAGGTTTATACACCAATTTCTGGAAAAATACAAGATACAGATGGGCTGGTTCTACTCAAAGCCCGATTGGAGTGATGGAAAATACAACCAATAATACCAATGAGTTCCGCTTATTATCAAGTTTATATGTTTCCTACGATATTTTACCGGATTTAAATATTAAAATTTCAGGAGGAGCTACCAATAACTTTAATCTGAATAACGGTTACACGCCAACTTTTGATTTAATCACCAATACTCCGGGACAGGTGAGTATTGCGAGTCGTAGAACGGTAAATTACAACAGATATTTGGGAGAAGCCTTATTAAATTATAAAAAGACTTTTGGAGACCACAGTATTGCAGCTATTGCAGGGTACAGCGCCGAAAATTACAGGACTACGACCCAGTACAACCGGAACAAAGGTTTCCCGAATGACGATTTAAAAACCTTCAATTTTACACAATCCGCATCTGTACTTAATTCGGAATATACGGCGTCAGAATGGATGCTGATTTCAATGTTCGGACGTGTAAACTATGATTATAAAAAGAAATATATGTTGTTGGCAAGTATTCGTAGAGATGGTTCTTCCAGATTCGGATGGGATAACCTTTGGGGAATATTTCCGGCATTTGGGGCAGGGTGGAAAGTAGATAAGGAAGATTTCTTAAAAGATGTAAGTTGGCTTAATAATCTTAAGTTAAGATACAGTTGGGGAGAGAACGGAAATAATTCCATTGGAGATTACAGGGCTTTCGGAACATTAGGAGGCGGAAATTATTCATTCGGAGGAAATTTGTCTAATGGCTTAATTCCCAACACCATTGAAAACCGCAATTTAACCTGGGAAAAAACGCAATCCTCTGACTTTGGTCTTGAATTAGGTTTATTTAACAGAATTGATTTTACGGCAGATTATTATATCAAAAAAACTAAAGATCTGCTTTTGGAACAGCCTGTAGCAGCTGTAACCGGTTATACTACCATGTGGAGTAATGTAGGTTCAGTTCAAAATAAAGGATTGGAATTAGAATTAAATACAAAAAACTTAATCGGGGAATTCAGATGGAATACTTCTGTCAATATTGCTTTCAATAAGAATAAAGTTTTACAGTTAGGCAGCGATAACACGCCTATTTATACAGGTTTCAGCAATAGTACAAATATCATACAGGTCGGTCAGGAGCTGAATGCATTCTATCTTTATGAAGCGATAGGAGTACTTTCTACAGCAGACATCAATAACCCGAATGTTGCTAAAACAAGTGGTGCGATTGCCGGGGACGTTAAATACAAAGACTTCAATGGAGACGGGGTGATCAACGAAGATGACCGTCATATTATCGGAGGACCGACTCCTGATTATTATTGGGGCTTTACCAATACTTTTTCGTATAAAAACTTTGACCTTTCCGTATTCTTTCAGGGACAAAAAGGTGGTTATAGCTATGCTTTGCTAGGTCGTGCAATCGATCGCACGGGAATGGGTACAACGACAAACGTAATGGGAAACTGGACGAACCGCTGGCGTTCCGATGCTGATCCGGGAGATGGGAAAACTCCCAGATTAGATGGAACTACGGGAAGTTTATTAGATACAAGATGGCTTTATGATGCCACTTATATCCAGCTTAAGAATGTAACATTAGGATATAATTTTCCAAAAGATCTGGTGAACAGGCTCAAAATTTCTAGTCTGAGAGTTTATGTCAGCCTGGAAAATGTTTGGAGAAAAGATCATTATTATGGCGGTTACAACCCTGAATCCGTACAGTCGGACGGAACTGATTACGGAGCATATCCCAATGCAAAAGTCTATATGATGGGCTTAAACTTTAACTTCTAAAAATTTGAAAATGAAATTAACTTACAATAAAAAAATAAGAACCTTTGGAAAAACATTAGTCTTGGGAGCATTTCTATTGGGAATGATGGGCTGTGAAAAAGATCTGATGTTGGAACCCGAGAATAATATTACCCAAACCTCTTTTTACACTACGGAGCTTCAGATCCAACAAGCACTGTCAGGAGTGTATTCTGCAATGATTAATTCCTCGTCCAGAGGAGGATTCGATGTTAACTTTTATTTACTGGCATCGGAAGTTCGTTCGAATAATTTTAACGCAATTTCACAAAACGGGAACAGGGACTATTATGCCATCAACCGTTTTCAGGATACTTCTTCAACAGAGGAAGTGGAAATTCTTTGGGAAGATGCTTATCAGCTTATTTCTTACGCAAATAATATTTTAGCAAGAATTGATGCAGTTCCCTTTGCGGATCCTGCCACAAAAGAACAATATCGCTCTGAAACCCGTTTTTTAAGAGCATATGCTTATTTTGAGCTTATGCGTAATTTCGGAAAAGTTCCGTTGGTAGATCATCCGGTAAGTCCGTCGGAGGCGGCTTCTATCCCAAGAACGGATCTAAGTACTCTTTATAGCTTTATCACTTCAGAAATTGAAGCCTCCATAGGTGGTTTAAAAAACACGTATGATTCAAAAAATAAAGGCAGGATCACCAAATCGGCGGCTCATGCGATGTTGGGCAGAATGTATCTTACAGGATACGGTTATCCTCTTAATAACAGTTCTTATCTGGCAAAAGCAAAGGAGCATTTATCCGCTGTAATTCAGGGGGAAGGACAGTATGTAACTTTTGCACCCAATTATGCGGACTTGTTTAAAAGCACTAATGATAATAAATACCATATTTTTGAAATTCAGCATATCAGTGGTGGCCTTTCACAGGGATCCTATTTGCCGAGTTATGTTTCACCGACATTTGGGACTGCCGATCCTTTATATAATGCACAAGGAAGTTTATACAGTTCCAGTGAATTGGGAGTTTCTCAATCTTTACTTAATGCTTATGAAGCCGGAGATGTGAGAAAAGCAGTAACGGTTAAAACTCAGTTTATCGCACAAAACGGACAGGTGGATTATGCCAATTATTTTGTGAAATTCCGTGAAGGAGGTCTTGTTATCACCAACCGTTACGACTGGCCTATTAATTTCCCGATTATCCGTTATGCAGATGTTCTTTTAATGTATGCAGAAGTTTTAAATTATGAAGGGAATACCAGTGGAGCAGTTCCTTATTTAAACAGAATTCGCCAGAGAGCCGGTCTTCCAGCACTTCCTACTTCGATGTCAAGTTCGGATTTTACGACCGCACTCCGCAAAGAAAGAAGGGTTGAGTTTGCAGGAGAAGGAGTGTACTGGCATGATCTGGTACGATGGAATATTGCAGTGAGTGTTATCAATCAGGCCGCAGCAGATCTTAATTATAATTATACCATTACAACCAATGATTATCTGTATCAGATCCCTTTATCCCAAATTCAGGTGGCAGGATATGAACAGAATCCTTAAAAATATCCTTTATCTAGTTTTTGTTGAATTCCCCGAGCGAGAGCGAGGGGAATTTTATTTTGAATAATTATTACAATTTTACATTAATCTTGCTATCGTAATTATTATGACTATGTCATTCTGAATGTAGCGAAGTGAAATGAAGAATTTAAGCTATCATGAGATTCTTGCTGCGTCAAAATGACAATGGTGTAAAATTATATATAGTTGCTTTATTTTGAGAATAAAAATCTTACATTCGTATCACTTTAAATCAAAAACAAAATTATATGAAGTTTTCTAGAATACTTATAATACTGGGGTTATTCCTTTTTCAATTAAATTTCGCACAGGAAAAAGCTGATGTCATATTAAATAAGGCAATTAGTGAAGCAAAATCAAAGAATAAAAACGTACTTCTGGTGTTCCATGCCTCATGGTGCAAGTGGTGTCATGTGATGGAAAAGAATATGAACCTTCCGGAAACCAAACCTATTTTTGAAAAAAAATTCGTTACAGCCTATGTAGATGTGCAGGAAATGGGAGAAAAGAAAAAACTTGAAAATCCCGGAGGTCAGGAACTGATGAATAAATACAACGGGGAAAATGCGGGGCTTCCATTCTGGCTGGTTTTGAACCCTAAAGGGGAAGTTCTTACCGATTCTTTTGATCAGAAAGGAGATAATCTGGGCTGCCCATCCACAGCAGAAGAGGTGGCCACATTTACTGCAAAACTGGAGAAATCTTCAAAAATGAATAAAAGCGAACTCCAAACTATAGAAACGGCTTTTACCAAAAAGAATTAATAAGATTTTCGGCGGCACCTTTGGTGCCGCCGAAAATCTTATATTAACTATTATTTACCAAAAAATATCTTATCCTGTTTTCTCTGTTCATTGTAGATGATCTGAAAGCTCACGGGCATATTCTGATAAAGAAGTTTCCAGTGCTGGATTTTCCCGTGCTTTTTAAAGCTTTCAAACGATCTTACAAAAATATTTTCTATGATGCTTTTTACATAAGAATCACCGTTTTTATAAATCATATCCATAAGCTTGATGTGATGGGCAATGATGTTGACCTTAGATTCCTGTAAAAGCCTTTTTAAATAATTAATCGTTGCCTGAATGACCCCGGCAAAATTATCCTGTAAAGATAATTGCGTGATTTCGTTTCGAAGAGGGGGATAGAAAAATTTTAAATACTCCATAGCTGTTTTTTGATTAATAGCTTGCATGTTCACGTTCACCATAATTTATATTTTTCAAGTATCAGTATTGCAGCGAAAAGCATACCAAGATAAAGACAGAATAAATAATTAACTATTTTTTATAATCACGATAATACTTGGAATGAAAAAGATCTCAATCTCCCTGTCTATAACAGTTTCTAAGTTTTTTGATTATTGTTCGCGCTCTATAAATTGTTGATTTAATTCGGCTTTAAGCTTTCTTGTTTCCTTGTTTTTGTAATATAACCGGTTAAAAATGTGATGAAAGCAAATATGGCAGAAGTGTAAAATTGTTCCAAAAAAAATCTGACAGAAAATCACTTATAAATTATGATATTAATTTTTTTAAGATATCTGAATGATAAGGTTTCCAAAAATGAAAAACTGTGGAGTATCTGAGATAATTAATATCTTTGCAATCCATAAAAATCGAAAATGTTTTCAAAAATCGTAGTACACAGAGTCGGAAATAAAATCAATGGAGAATCTTTAATGCTTTCTCAGGAAGAGCTGCAGCTGGATGAAGGAATGTCAGAATTGCTGGAGAATTACTTTTTGGGTTCGTTCAAATCTGAAGAGACTTTCCATTTCTATAGTGATTCCTATTTGGTAAACAATCCTGTTTATAGTGCGGTATCTGAAATTTTTGATGATAAAGCGAAATTTCTTTGGGAATCTGAAAACATCGCAAAGCACCTTTTTGAAGCCGCGGAAAACCCAAGAGTTCAAGGAGGAGAACTATTTGTGGCTTATTTTGAAGATGAAAGAGAAAATGGTGAAAAAGTAGACAAAATCGGTATTTTTAAAACCGAAAAAAGAGAATCTTTTCTGAAAATATCACCTCAGGAAGAAGGCTTTGAAATTGAAAAAGATATGGGAATCGGTTTATCGAAAATTGATAAAGCAGCTCTCATTTACAATAATGATAAGGAAACCGGATATGTACTTTCTGTAGTTGATAACAACAAAAACGGGGATATGTACTATTGGTTCGAAGATTTTTTAAAAGTAAAGCAGCGTGACGATGAATATTTTCATACACAGGAAGCTTTAATGGTATACAAAGACTATATCACAAAACAATTACCCCAGGAATTTGAAGTTTCCAAAGCAGATCAGGCCGACTTTTTAAATAAATCGATTAACTTTTTTAAAGAAAAAGAAGAATTCAAACTGGATGAATTTGCCAATGAAGTATTGGGAGATGAGCATGTAATTGAAAGTTTTAATAATTTTAAAACTGATTATGAGCAGGATATGCAGATTAATATTGCGGAAGAATTCCCCATCAGTGAAGCTGCGGTGAAAAAAACACAAAGACATTTCAAAAGTATCATTAAACTGGATAAAAACTTCCATATTTATATTCATGGAGATCGCCAGAAGATCGCTACAGGTGAAGATGAAAAAGGAAAATATTATATGTTATATTTTGATAAGGAAGTCTAAATTTTTTTAAGCATAAATAATCATTTTTTAGTGATAAGAGCACCAATAACTTTAAACGAAAAAATTAGAGTTATTGGTGCTTTTTACATTTTATAAGTATTGGTTTTTCCATGTTTTTTAATAATAACTCTAATTTTTTTTATTTGAGTTATTTTGTTTTTAATTTTAATAAATCCTTTATTGGTGGTATTTTTATGGATATTTTTTATTTTAAAAGTAAAAAATGTTATTTTTTTAAACTCTTGTATGTTTTTTTGTCATACATTTGTCTAAACTAAACAACTAAAGCCAATGAAAAATCAATTCTTTAACCACTTTTTATTGGAATAAATCTTTTTAGATTTCGTAAGATTCAACTATAATTTTACCTGACTCTTATTTGATGATTCAATGAACATGATTCGTTGCCTTGTTGATTCAATGAGAAGTTGAAATTATAGTAACCACTGTAGAAGATTTACTTTTCTATACTCTGTTTCGTTGTGAATTTTTATATGATTAAGACAATGAAAACTTACTATTTAAGCAGGCATTTTTAATGACTTTTTCAGAGATTTTATAAAATGTGACTATAATGTCATGCGACTTTTCATTAGCTAAATCAATAACATACGAATGTTCATTGATTTGGTAAAACCGTTATGGAATTACAGATAATTTCTGTAAAAAATTCCTTCTACTATTTATTCGGTTCGAATTTAAATCTTAATTCAATGAAAACAATTAAACTCATTCAACATACATGTAAAATTCTTATTTTCATGGTATTGCTCACATATATTGCCAACCCTGTTTCTGCACAAAACTGTCAGGGAAAAACATTAACCATTGGGGGTTGGGGGGCATCAAATACTTCCAATCCTAATGTGAGCTATCTTTATACCAACTTTAATAGTGCGTTTCCTAACGGACTTGTAGTTGGTTGTTCGGTTGGAAACACTCTTTCCTTGACCTCTCCACAGGCTGTTACAGATTTCCTTCCTTCAGGAGGATCAGCTTCTCCTTTAAATAATACCTATGTGAATCCCGGATCAGGATATAACAATGTATTGGCCGGTCAATTGGCTGCGGTAATGCTTGCGGTAGGTTTTGATAATTATGACGAAGGATTTTCTTCTGCAGCTGCCAATTTAGGCGATTTTGTTTTTACTTCAGGAACTTTTCAGGGAATGACAGTTTCTCAGTTCTTAGTTTTGGCTAATAACTTTATGGGAGGATGCGGAACATCTCAATATACAGCATCACAGTTTAATGAAACAGCAACTGCTATTAATCAGAATTTTGACGAAGGAAATGTCGATCTGGGATATCTGTCTTGCTGTTCTTTAAAAATTCATGTTTCCTATGATCCGATCAAATGTCATGGTGGAACAACTACAGTACATGTAACAGCAACAGGAGGAGGTTCAAATGTACAGGGAGTTGGCGATTTTGTTGTAGGTGCGGGAACTTATACTTATACAATCACTGAAGGAAACTGTACGGATACTGCTTCAATTGTTATAGGAGAGCCTTCTCTGTTAACAGTAAACATTGGAAATACTCCGATTTTATGTCATGGAGGCATGTCTACATTAACGGCAAATGTAAGCGGAGGTACCGGAAGCTATACGTATTTATGGTCTAATGGAGCAACTACTCAAAGCATACAGGCAGGTACAGGTGTTTATTCAGTAGATGTAACTGATGCAAATTTATGTAATTCTTCAGCGTCTATTACAGTTTCCGAACCGGAACAACTGACTGTTAATATTGGAAGTACCCCGATTTTATGTCATGGCGGTATGTCTACATTAACGGCAAATGCAAGTGGAGGAACCGGTAGTTACAGCTATTTATGGTCTAATGGAGCGACTACTCAAAGCATACAGGCTGTAGCGGGTGCCTATTCTGTAAGTGTTACTGACATAAATTCCTGCAGCTCTTCAGCATCTGTTACAGTTTCTGAACCGGAACAATTGGCTGTTAATATTGACAGTACTCCGATTTTATGTCATGGAGGCATGTCTACATTAACGGCAAATGCAAGTGGAGGAACCGGAACTTATACTTATTTATGGTCTAATGGAGCAACTACTCAAAGTATTCAGGCTTCTGCA
The DNA here is from genome assembly GCF_022488405.1 of Chryseobacterium sp. Y16C. Classification (NCBI taxonomy): domain Bacteria; kingdom Pseudomonadati; phylum Bacteroidota; class Flavobacteriia; order Flavobacteriales; family Weeksellaceae; genus Chryseobacterium; species Chryseobacterium sp. Y16C. The sequence goes on along the minus strand of NZ_CP092711.1, from coordinate 1,899,972 downwards.
GGTACTTATTCAGTTAGCGTGACTGATGCAAACTCATGTAGCTCTTCTGTTTCCGTCACAGTTTCTGAACCTGAACAGTTGGCTGTTAATATTGGCAGCACTCCGATTTTATGTCATGGAGGTATGTCTACATTAACTGCTAATGCAAGCGGAGGAACAGGTAGTTACAGTTATTTATGGTCTAATGGGGAAACTACTCAAAGTATTCAGGTTTCTGCCGGTACTTATTCCGTAAGTGTTACAGATCAGAATTCATGTTCAGCCAATGCATCAATAACTATTACCCAACCGGAATCTTTAGGATTAATTATTAATAAAGGAGATGTTACCTGTGTAGGTGGAACTGCCGCAGTAAGTGCTAATGTAACGGGAGGTACTCCTGCTTATTCCTATTTATGGTCTAACGGTGCTATGACTCAAACAGTAAACTTACCGGTAGGTAATTTCTCTGTGACAGTAACCGATGCTAATGGTTGTACAATTTCTCAATCATTTGAAGTGAAAATGCTTACTTGTAATGGCTTTACCACCGTTACACAAGGAGGATGGGGTGCAAAAGCATCCGGAAACAATTGGGGTACATATCGCGACTTAAACTTTGCGTCAGCATTCCCTTCCGGTTTAACAATTGGTGCGGGAAGCAGATTCCTTAAACTTACCACTGCAAAAGCTGTAGACGACTTCTTACCAAGCGGAACTACAGCCAGAGCATTAAATGCAGGAACACTTGTAAATCCAGGAAGCGGTTACAAAAATGTGTTGGCAGGACAGGTTGTTGCATTAACCCTTACTCTTAGATTTGATCAGGTAAACCCTTCATTCTCACCTTCATCAACATGGTTAGGCGATCTTATTGTAATTTCTGGAACATTTACAGGCTGGACTGTTAGTCAGGTATTAGCAGAAGCTAATAATGTTTTGGGCGGAGTAGCATCAAGTTATTCTCCGGATCAGATGAATTCAATAGTTGATGCAATTAACAACAATTATGATAATGGAACCGTAAATTTAGGAATATTAGGCTGTCCTTGTACCTCTTCTCCTACAAGCTCATTGGCAAGAAATTCTGCAGAAGGCGGAGCCTCATTGGATAAACCTAATGTTGTTACAAATGAAGATTCCAAAGTATATCCTAATCCGACAAGGGGGGATATTAACCTGAGTTTTGAAAATGCAGAAGGCGGAAATGTGAGCGCTTATCTGTTTAATTCCGGCGGTAGAATGGTTGCTGATTTAAGCAAAAATGTTTCAAGAAATGGAAGCAGGGTAATGATTAGCTATCAAAACTATAGTTTACTGGAAGGAATTTATATTTTAACCGTAAAAGCTTCTAAGTTTGAAAAATCATATAAGATTATAATAAGAAAATAATTCTTATTATTCTACAATTCAGTTTTATGGAACCCTCTGGAATACAGAGGGTTTTTCTTGGGAGTTTATTTTTTATTGAAAAACAAGGCTCTGCTATATTCATAATTCATTCTTGCAATATTCAGCACGGAAATTCCCTGTGGACATTCTACTTCGCAGGCTTCAGTATTGGAACAGTGGCCGAAATGTTCAGAGTCCATTTGTTTTACCATATTGAGAACACGCTCGCTTCGTTCTTCTTTGCCTTGTGGCAAAAGTACCATATGGGTAATTTTTGCTGAGGTAAATAAAGCAGCGCTTCCATTTTTACATGTTGCAACACATGCTCCGCAACCAATGCATGCTGCTGAATCAAAGGCTTCTTCAGCGGTTTGATGAGTAACCGCAATTGCTGTAGCATCGGGAGCTTGTCCGGTATTTATTGAAACAAAACCGCCTGAAGAAATAATCCTGTCAAAAGCAGAACGGTCAACTTTTAAATCTTTTTTTACAGGAAAAGCTGCTGCCCGGAAAGGTTCAATTACAATAGTTTCTCCATCCTGAAAAGAACGCAAATGAAGCTGGCATGTTGTGGTGTGTTCCAAAGGTCCATGAGCCAATCCGTTAATCATCATTCCGCATTGTCCGCAGATTCCTTCACGACAGTCGTGATCAAATTCTACGGGTTCTTCACCTTCAATGATGAGTTTTTCATTCAGCGTATCCAGCATTTCAAGGAAAGACATATGAGGATTTAAACCTGTCAAATCATAATTTACCAGTTTTCCTTTGCTTTGATGGTCTTCCTGTCTCCATATTTTCAGATGTAAATCCATAATCTTGCGTTTTTAGGTTAATAGATAAAAATTTATTTATAGCTTCTTACGGTTGGCTGTATTTCTTCAAAAATCAAAGGTTCTTTGATGAGCTCGGGTTCATTATTTTCACCCGTCCAGTTCCATGCAGAAATAAATTGAAACTCTGCATCATTTCTCAAAGCTTCTCCATCCTGTGTTTGATATTCTTCACGGAAGTGGGCTCCACAGGATTCATTACGGGTTAAAGCATCATAACACATCAATTCACCAATTTCAAAATAATCCGCAACGCGGCCTGCTTTTTCTAGTTCGGTATTCATTGAATTTCCCTTCCCTGAAACTTTTACATCTTTATAAAATTCCTGCTTCAGTTTTCGGATCTCTTCAATAGCAAACTTTAATCCTTGCTCATTTCGGGCTAATCCACAATAATCATAAAGTAGTTTTCCGAGTGTTTTGTGAAAATAATCAACTGTTTTTGTTCCGTTAATATTGATAAAACTTTCGATTTGCTGTTTCACATGATTTTCCGTTTTTTCAAATTCAATATCATCCGTAGAAATTTTTCCGGTGTGGATTTCATTGGACAAATAATTGGCAATGGTATAAGGTGCAATAAAATATCCGTCAACAGACGCCTGAAGCAGAGAATTTGCACCCAGTCGGTTAGCTCCGTGGTCTGCGAAATTAGCTTCTCCTAAAGCAAACAACCCGGGAATGGTGGTCATTAATTCATAATCAACCCAGAGTCCACCCATCGAAAAGTGTGCGGAAGGCGAAATCATCATGGGTTCTTTATAGGCATCATATCCGGTGATTTTAAGATACATATCAAATAAATTACCATATTTTTCCTTAATCTTTTCTTTTCCCTGTTCTTTAATAGCCTTAGAAAAATCAAGATATACCGCATTTTTTAAAGGGCCGATTCCGAAGCCTGCATCTATTCTTTCTTTGGCAGCTCTTGACGAAATATCTCTGGGCGCCAAATTTCCAAAAGCAGGATATCGTCTTTCCAGATAATAATCTCTTTCGTCTTCAGGAATATCATTAGGATTTCGGGTTTCATTTTCTTTTAACGGAACCCAGATTCTGCCGTCATTCCGTAAAGATTCCGACATTAAGGTTAGTTTTGACTGATAATCTCCGGATTGTGGCAGGGAAGTAGGATGCACCTGGATCCAGCTGGGAGAAGCCATTAAGGCTCCTTTTTTATGAGCTCTCCAGATGGCGGAACCGTTACATCCCATCGCTAATGTTGATAAATAATAAATTTTTCCGTAGCCACCCGTTGCCAAAACAACAGCGTGTGCAGAATGTCTTTCAATTTCCCCTGTATCTAAATTTCTGACAATAATTCCCCTTGCTTTTCCGTCTATTGTAACTAAATCCAGCATTTCATGTCTTGAGAACAGTTGAATACTTTTTTTACCTACTTGCCGCATCAACGCCTGATAGGCTCCCAAAAGCAATTGCTGTCCGGTTTGCCCTCTCGCATAGAAAGTCCGGCTTACCTGGACCCCTCCGAAAGAACGGTTATTCAGATAGCCTCCGTATTCTCTGCCAAAAGGAACGCCTTGTGCAACTGCCTGGTCGATGAGGTTTAAGGAACATTCAGCCATTCGGTATACATTGGCTTCACGGGCTCTGAAATCTCCGCCTTTTAAGGTGTCTGCAAACATTCGATACACACTGTCGCCGTCATTTTTATAATTTTTGGCAGCATTTACACCACCTTGAGCGGCTACAGAATGTGCTCTTCTCGGACTGTCCTGAAAGCAGAAGGATTTTACATTATATCCCATTTCGCCCAATGATGCAGCAATTGAACTTCCGGCTAATCCGGTGCCGACAACAATTACATCAAGTTTTTTTCGGTTGGCTGGATTAACGAGTTTGGCCGTTTTTTTATAATTGTCCCATTTTTTTTCTAAAGGACCTTCCGGTATTTTTGAATTTAAAATCATGATTTTTCAATTTAACGGTAAGTGAAGAATACATAAATCGGCATCAAAGCAAATCCGGTGCTGATAATGACAGAATAAGCTATTCCAATAGTTTTAAACCATTTTACAAATTTCGGGTGAAATAAGCCCAAGGTTCGGACTGCACTGTGAATCCCGTGAATTAAATGATAGCATAAAGCAATCATTGAAATGATGTAAATAACCACATACCACCATTCTTTAAAGACAGCTACCACCAAAATATAAAGATCTTTGTTCCCGTTTTCGTCCAATGGGGGATTCCCGAATTTGTAGACATACCAGAAATTCTGAAAATGAATGACAAGGAAAATTAAAATCAGAGTTCCTAAGATTCCCATATTTCTTGAATACCATTTACTGGCTCTTCCACGATGATAGGACTGATAACTTCCTCCTGATTTTCTGTTTATCAAAGTAAGGATTAATCCATCCAAGGCATGAATAATAATACTTAAATACAGAATATAGGAAACTATTTTGATCATAATATTTCCTGATAGAAAATGTGAATAGGCATTAAACTGAAGGTGAGCCTGTTGCTGTGGCAAAAAAAGCTGAAGATTTCCTAAAAAATGAATCAACAGAAAGAAACTCAGAAAAAGACCTGTAAAACACATCCACATTTTTCTTGACAATGTTGATAGCATATTTTTTATTTTAAAATTAATAATAGCCTAATACTTTCATCCAAAGTCCACCCACTACCATGTAGATAACGAGTAAAACAATCCCTATTTCCAGACCTCGAAGCCACCATGCTTTCAGGTCAACATATCCACTTCCGAAAAATACAGGAGCAGGACCGTGTCCATAATGGGTCAATACTCCATAGATAGAACCTAAAAATCCGAGCATCATGGCCAATAGCATCGGTGGGATTCCTACAGCAACACCAACTCCCAATAAAGCGGCATACATTGCTGCAACATGGGCTGTAGCACTGGCAAAAATATAGTGACTGAAAAAATAAACGAGAATAATAACGGGAAAAGCCACAGTCCAGGTCATATGACCGATTTTAGCTTTAATTAAATCACTGAACCAGCCTATAAATCCTAGCTCATTCAATGAACTTGCCATCATTACCAAAACGGCAAACCAAACAATTGTATCCCAAGCTCCTTTTTCGGATTTTACATCTTCCCAGGTCAGAACAGAGGTTAATAACAGTAAGGTTAAACCTATGAAAGCCGTTGTGGTTGCATCAATTGATAATGTTCCGCCAAAGATCCAAAGTACCAGTAAAATGAAGAATGCTAATAACATGAGCCACTCATTTTTGGAAATTGGCCCCATTTCTTTTAATTTCTGAGCTGCCATTTTGGGAGCATCCCCTGTCTTCTTCAATTCAGGCGGATATAATTTGTATAATACTAACGGTACTACAAAGAAAGCTACCAATCCAGGTACAAAACCTGCTGCGGCCCAAGACATCCAGGTGATATCTATTCCGAAACCTGCTGCAAATTTTTGGCACATTGGATTACTTGCTGTTCCTGTCAGAAACATAGATGAGGAGATGAGGTTCATATAATAACTATTTAATGTTAGATATGATCCCAGTTTTCTATGTGTTTCGGGTTTATCAGGTACAGAATCAAAGCTGATAGCCATAGATTTCATGATCGGATAAATAATTCCACCACCCCTTGCCGTATTACTAGGAATGGCAGGAGCTAAACATACGTCTGCCAAACCTAATCCGTAGGCTAAACCTAATGAACTTCTTCCAAAAATTCTGATGAACAGGAAAGCTATTCTGTTACCCAGACCTGTTTTGATAAATCCTCTTGCGATGAAAAATGAAATTCCGATCAGCCAGATTACCTTATCTCCAAACCCTGAAAGTGCTTTTGTAATTGATTTTCCTGCGTCTCCCGGAGCTACAACCTGCGTTAAGGCTGTAAATCCTATAGCCATCATACACATGGTTCCCATGGGAGCGGCTTTTAAAATGATTCCTAAAATGGTGGCTGCAAAAATAGCGAATAAATGCCATGCGTTTTCTGCAACACCTTCCGGAGCAGGAATAAACCATATGATAAGAGCGATGGCAAATGTAATTGCGATAGCTTTAATATTGATTTCTTTCATAATAGTCAGTTTAATGTTTAAAATCTACTTTGTACCTGAACAATGAATAGATTGTTATTGTATTGAGAGGTGTTTTCTATCTGATATTTGTAGCGGTCGAACTGCATTCCAAGCTGTATTCTCGCCCCGTAATTTTTCAAGAATTCTAAGCCGAACATTGGTGTGATGGTCTGTCTCGGATTAGAATTTAGCCGGAAATTAGTGTCTAAATATTCATAACGACAAGATAATTCGAAAGCACTCAGATTTCTATGGTTGATTTCATACCGTAAATTTGGAAGAAAATAGGCTCCACGAATCAGGTAGGCATCGGGATTTGATGGTCTTGTTTCAGGATCTGCCGCAAAATATAAAGGATGATTGGTTGCCTGTTTGGCTTCAAGCTGCATATCTAAACTCCATTTAGGATCAAACTGAACAAGTGAACTCAAATCAATTCCTACGGCATAGACTTTTTTACTTAAAACCTCACCAATACCACCGTTTAAACCAAGATTTAAATTATATTTTTTAGCTAAACCAAAAACTAACCGCGTTGAATATTGTTTTCCGTTATCATTGTCATTGACTTGGTTTTTCCCATTTCCATTAACTACAGAAACTGCATATTGAAATGGGATTTGTCCTAATTGTAACTGCCCGGTTGCAGAAAGTCCGATCTGGAAGCTTGTCCAGCCCAATTTTCCGAATTCGGTGTACTGATTTGACCAGTCCAAAGATTTGATAATATCAATAGGATAGGTTTCTTCAATTCCAAACCAGGGCCTGAATTGTCCCACAGTAAAAGCTAATTTAGGATTGAAGGTGTATTTTAAGTAGGCATTTTCAAGAACCCTGCCTTTCGGATCGTTTTTAAAATCGGCTAAATTGGCGAGGGCAACAACCTCTGTACGTTTGCTGATTTGTGCACGAACCTGAACCCTCATATATTTTACCATGAAATTATTGCTGACTCCGGATTCATCGGAATGATGAAGACCGTTGACATCAACATCTTTAGACATTCCGACGAGATATCTTGCCTGAAAAAGACCTTTGATCTGGAGAATAGGATATTTCACATTATCTTCTTTCGTTTCGGTTTGTATAGAATCCGGAATCTGTGCGATTGCATTACAGCAAAATAGCATAAAGCAAAGCAACAGACTCTTTTTTATTGAAAAAAAAGTCATATTGTTTGTGTTTTGATGAGCGTATTTTTTGAATTAATTCAATCCTAAAAACTTAAATGGTGTAGATTCTTTGAAATTCGAATTTGCTTTTCCGTTGTAGGTTTGAAAATTGCTTAAATCTAATTTCATTACTTTTCCTTTTTCGGTTAAATCAAATTCTTTAAGGTTTACCCAAAACGTATTGGGAGTAAAAACCGTTTCGAAATAATATACCAGGTTTTTCTGGTCGGAAACGGAACGCCATCTTGTAGACGAAATATTAGGTTCGTTTTCTGTAGTAATCCCGTAAGGTACAGAGCAGTTTCTGATCACGCTGAAAACACTTGCTACTGCTGTTCTTGTGTCTGCCGTTTTCGGAATTGCATCAATATAATATGAGGCTCTTACAAACCGGTCTGCAGCACGGTTGGTTCCCGGAAGCATTACCGTTCCCGGAATTCCTTTCCAGTAATTATTTAAAGCTAATTGTTCATCAAAAACAGGAGAATTGGTCATTACAGTATATTCCGGAGAATGATGAATGATAAGTTTCCCGCCGAGATATTCAAAAACAGCATTGTCTCCTGAAGCATCCGAAAGAGAAAGATGTACGGTTGTGAATCTTTCGGTTCCTGGAATATAGTCACTTACGATAACAAATTTTTCTTTTCTGGCCTGTTCCACCGCTTCTTTTACAGTAGCAAAATTATCAAGAAAATATTGAGCCCATAATGAAATGGCAATGCCTTTTTTCCGGCCTTTAGGATCGAATTTCGGATATTCTGATTCTCCGAGCCATAAAAGATTGGCGACCAGTCCTTTTTCGTTCATTCCGTCTGAAGAAGCAATATCCCAGGAAGTACTGACCACGCTTCCGTATTTGGAGGTCCATTTTTCAGAAAGGGATCCTACTTCTCCTGTTCTTGCAATTCCTTTTGGAAGAATCCATAAATTGGCGGGAATTTCATCACGCCAGTCCATAGAACGGGCTGTAATAATAGTGTTTTCAGGACCTTTGTACACAACTCTTGTACATGCTTCAGAAGGATTCCACAATCCTATTGAAAGAATTAATGAAAAGAGAATTAAGGGAAATTTTCTCATGATAATATTTTTTGTGGGGTTGAGTCATTTTTGAATTCTAAAAGAAAAACATTCGATGAAATTTCAATAATTTTCAAAATTTGGTGATATAAATTTAATGAAAATTTATTTAATTAACACTTTTTTTCTAAAATTTTATATGAATACCTGTTAATAATCATTAATTAATTATTGAAGTAAAGAATATTGATGTTAATAATTATTAACTGAGAAAAAGTGCTTAATAAATAAAGAAATCTAACAAAGTGGTGAGTACTTTTTGGTGAGCATTAACGGATTTATTAAAAATACAATTAAAATTCCTGAAAAATTGCCCACTTTTTCAGGAATCATTAAATTTGGGAGTTAAAATTTTGAACTAAACTTTAAAAATAAATTTTAAAAAAGTATACATTATGAAAGTAACTGTAGTAGGAGCAGGAGCTGTAGGAGCTAGCTGTGCAGAATACATCGCTATGAAAAACTTCTGTTCAGAAGTAGTTTTAGTAGATATTAAAGAAGGATTTGCTGAAGGAAAAGCAATGGATTTGATGCAGACAGCATCGTTGAACGGATTTGATACAAAAATTACCGGAACAACAGGTGATTACAGCAAAACTGCAGGTTCTCATGTAGCGGTTATTACTTCAGGTATTCCAAGAAAACCTGGAATGACAAGAGAAGAGTTAATCGGTATTAATGCGGGAATCGTAAAAGAAGTTACTGAAAATTTAGTAAAACATTCACCTGAAGTAATCATTATCGTGGTTTCTAACCCAATGGATACAATGGCTTATCTTGTACACAAAACTTCTGGACTTCCTAAGAACAGAATCATCGGAATGGGAGGTGCACTAGATTCTGCAAGATTCAAATACAGATTGGCAGAAGCGTTGGAAAGCCCTATTTCTGATGTTGATGGAATGGTAATTGCGGCTCACAGTGATACAGGTATGCTTCCTTTATTGAGTAAAGCAACCAGAAATGGTGTTCCTGTAACAGAATTCTTAGACGAAGAAAAACAAAAATATGTAATCGAGGAAACTAAAGTAGGAGGAGCTATTCTTACTAAATTATTAGGAACTTCTGCTTGGTATGCTCCGGGTGCTGCAGTTTCTGTAATGGTTCAGGCGATTGCATGTGATCAGAAGAAAATGATTCCTTGCTCATTGATGTTAGAAGGTGAATACGGGCAAAACGATATCTGCTTAGGTGTTCCTGCAATTATTGGAGCAAACGGTGTGGAAAAAATCGTAAATATTACCCTTACTGCAGAAGAGCAATTGAAATTTGCAGAAGCAGCTCAGGCGGTAAGAGATGTAAATGGTGATTTGAAGTTTTAATTATTAAGCTTAGTTATAATAAAACCGCGCCCGAAGGGCGCGGCTTTTTTGTGAAGGAAAATTAAAATAAGCTTTTATAATAAAAAAACGTTATATATTAGCCAAAATTCAAAAAATCTTTTGTTTGGTTCCTAAAAATAAGGATGGCTGAGAAAAAGGTTGGGATTTTTATATTTTTTTATTAATTTAATAGACGAATAGTTTTAAGAGGGAAAATGACGTATACAATTACAGATAGATTAAAAAAAACGGGTTTCAGCATGAATCCGTTAAGTTATGTTATAGAAAGAAATGGGGGCAAAAGAGATTTCAATACCTTAGAGTATTTTAATATCTGGTTTATATTTGATGATCTTGAAATGATCATAGAAGGACAGAGTTATGAAATAAAAGGGGTTAGTACTGTTTTTATTGGACCACATAAAAGTATGGTTTTTGGAGAATGTAAAGGGAAAGAGGCTTATGCTTTTTCTTTTTCATCTATTTTTTATGAACAGTGTTCTACCGATTCAGTTTTTTTAAATTCTGCCTTATTTTTTAATTATGGAAGAGATGTCTTTATTTCTCATTACACAGGCGATGTCCCTAGAGATATCATGAGGTATTTTCTGATCACCAGACTTCAGGAGTTTCAGAAAAAAGATGAAAGACTTTTTGTTTCGGCGGCACACAATACCGTGGAAACTATAATACTTGATGCATTATTGGCAACTAATCATGAAGAGATCGAAAAAGATGAAAAGTTGGAATATGTATCTTATGTTAATAGATTTAGAGTTATGCTCCAAAGAGATTTTAAAACACAGAAAAAAGTCTCTTACTATGCCAATGCTCTTCATATTACTACGAGAAAACTCACCAGTATGACCGAGTTTATAGCTGGGAAGTCCGCCAAAGAAATGATTATCGATAAGCTGGTCAGCGAATTTGAGAAGTCTGTAAAATATACAACACTTACGATTTCTGAAATATCTTACCAGCTAGGATTTTCGGATGAAGCCAACTTTACGAATTTCATTAAAAAGCATACGGGGAAAAAACCTACGGAATTCCGAAGCCTTGTCAGCTGTGTTTTTCCATTCTCCATTTGATTTTTTGAAACTTAAAAACTAACTATTCCATGAAACTGATCAAATTTAAACAACTATCTTTCTATTACTTTTAAAGGTAAAATTTTCATATAATTCCATTTGCTGATTGAGAATTGTCAGGATAAAATTTCGTTTTCCGATAAATTTTGAACAGATTTACCAAGTAGATTTTATTTTTGGTAGTATTTCGTATGTACTTATTATCCGTTGCTTATCACGGAATAAATCAACCTAAATAAATACCTCAAAACTCATGAATAAAGCGGTTTCTGAAGAATCTTTATACAGCTTTGTATTAATCCCGGTGATGGAAAATCCTGCCTTCTGATAAAATTGTATGGCGGGATAATTGGTGTTCTGAACTTCGAGTTCTATCATTCTGCATTGTAATTCTCTGGCTTTACGATTGATATATTTGATGAGTAATCTTCCGATATTCTGACCTCTGAATTTTTCATCAATCAGAATATTTTCAATAAATAGGCTGTTATTCCATTTTCTAAAATCGCATATTGCCCAACCGATTAACTCGTCATTTTCAAAGACTCCGAAAGAATTCCCTTGTTTAATAATTTCATTCAGATCATTGATGTCTTCAGTATTTATTTCCCAGATTTTTTGATAATATTGTTTTTTTTCTCTTAAACTGAATTCAAAAGATTTTCCCATTTTTATAGTGGAGACGGTAAAGATTTTATCAGTTTCATAGCCGTTGAACCCCCAGTTTATAGTCGGATTGAAGGTAAGCTTTTCTAGTTTTTTGATTTCCATTTAAACGGTAAAAAATGAGTATTAAACTATAATGTTATATATCAACAGTATTATCTCAAATTTAATCAAAATTTCACACACCAAAGTTTTCAAAACCCGTAAATTTGTTCCCAATAAAATTTTACTGAATGCTTAGGAAAATTTCGATTGCGGCGGTTACTTTTTTGTCCGTTTTTACAATCAATGCGCAGAAGAACAAAAATTCACAATTAGAAAGACCAAAACTGGTAGTAGGTTTGGTGGTAGATCAGATGAGGTGGGATTACCTGTATCGTTTTTATAATAAATATGGTAATGATGGCTTCAAAAGACTATTGGGAACAGGTTATTCGTTGAATAATGTACATATTCCTTATGTTCCTACCGTTACAGCTTTAGGGCATACTTGTATTTATACAGGTTCGGTTCCGGCAATTCATGGGATTGCAGGGAATGATTGGACGGATAAGGAAACCGGGCAAAATGTATACTGTACAACAGATGAGAGTGTAAAACCGGTAGGAACAACCAATACAAAAATTGGAAGCCATTCTCCGAAAAACCTTTGGTCGACTACAGTGACGGACGAATTGAGATTAGCAACCAATTTTCAAGGAAAAGTAATCGGAGTTTCTTTAAAAGACCGTGCATCTATTCTTCCGGCGGGTCACAATCCGAACGGAGCTTTCTGGTTTGATGATTCTTCAGGTAATTTTATTACGAGTACTTGGTATATGAATGATTTGCCACAATGGGTAAAGACGTTCAATTCTCAGAATTTGCCGGATAAATTGGTGGAAAATGGCTGGAATACTTTATTGCCGATCAGTCAGTACACAGAAAGTTCTCCGGACAATTCTCCTTGGGAGGGATTGTTGGGAAGTGCGAAAACGCCTACTTTCCCTTACAGTAATTTAGCGGCTGATTATAAAGCGAAAAAAGATAATATCCGTTACACTCCTTTCGGAAATACTCTGACTTTGAAATTGGCAGAAGCTTCTGTAGAAGGAGAAAGACTTGGTGGAGACGATATTACAGACTTTTTAGCCATCAATTTGGCTTCAACGGATTATGCAGGTCATAAATTCGGTCCGAACTCTATTGAAGTTGAAGATGTGTATTTAAGGTTAGATCAGGATTTAGCCCAATTTTTCAATTATCTGGATTCAAAAGTTGGTAAAGGTCAGTATACGGTTTTCCTTTCTGCAGATCACGGAGGAGCACATTCTGTAGGATTTTTACAGGAACATAAAATCGCAACAGGTTTCTTTGGGGAAGGAATGGAAAAAAATATCAATGAGAAGCTGAAAGAAAAATTCGGGGTTGATAAGCTGATTAATGCAGTAGATAATTACCAGGTGTATTTTGACCGAAAGTTGCTGAAAGATAATAAACTGGAACTGGATGATGTAAGAGAATTTGCCATCAAAGAATTGGAAAAAGACCCTACTGTACTGTATGCTGTTTCAGTAACGGAAGTTCAGGAAGCGACAATTCCGGAGCCTATCAAACAGAGAATTATCAATGGGATCAATAGACAGAGAAGTGGAGATATTCAGTTGATCTCTCATGATTCTATGTTGCCTCCGTATTCAAAAACAGGAACTACACACAGTGTATGGAATTCGTATGATTCTCATATTCCGTTAATCTTTATGGGGTGGGGAATTCAGCATGGAGAAAGTAATAGACCTTATTATATGACGGATATTGCTCCTACTGTTTCATCTTTACTGAAAATTCAGTTTCCCAGCGGAAATGTAGGAAACCCGATTACAGAAGCTATTGGTAAATAGATTCTTATTGTTATAAAAAAAACATTCCGATCTGGAATGTTTTTTTTTATTTATGAAGCGCGTATAATCTGCTGTATCTCTCGTTGGTACTTTTTATTCTGTTTTTTTATTTTTGAGATCAGGTATAAAAAAATACCTATGATGATTAAACTTATTGCAGACGAAATGATCATTAGATAAATATAATAAGATTTAATTTCTTTATTCTTGGCCAAAGTATCCTTATTATGATTATCAATAACCCTATTGATGGAGGTTAATTCATTTTCTTTTCTTTTGAAGCGCATTTCAAAATATTTTCTGTTGTAGAGCTGATAAAGATCCTGCTTCCTTAAAGCAAGATAATTATCTGACATTTCTTTATAAATTCCTTCGTTCAGAACAATATCACCTGTATTTTTACTTAGGTTTTCTGCTTTCTGTAAAAGATCTACAGCGGTCTGATATTCATGTTTCTGTTTGTACATTTCTGCCATTCCTTTTAAAGCAAAGGCTTCAAGACTTTTTGCATGGTTTTTCCGGGCATAATTTACAGATTGTAAAAAAGCCTTCTGTGCATTGTCTATTTGATTGAGATTAAGGTAGCAATAGCCAATATTGTAATATACTACACTTACATTAGAAGAAGTGGTTTTAATTAAAGGAGCTTTTTCAAAATTTTGTAAAGCAATCAGAAATTTTTCAAGAGCAATTTCAGAGTTGGACTGGCTTTTGTAAATCATCCCCCGTATAGCATAGCTTCTGGCGTTTTCCAGATATCTTTCAGGCGAATCAGGGGTTTTCGCTAGATATGTATCTGCTTCGTTGAGAGTTTCAAGGCTTTTGCTGAAAAGTTCCATTTGCTGATATTGTATGGCAACAGCAATGAGAACGCTTGCCTGGTTTTTTGCATCATTTGTTTTTTGCGAGAGTTCTTTAGCTTTTAAAATATATTTCAAAGACTCATCAAAATTTCTTTTGGCAATATTGGCTGTAGAAAGAAGCATGTAAACCTTAATAGAAGTATTGATATCATTGTCTTTTTTCAACAGGTCTTTTCCTATTTTAATGGCATTCTCCGGATTATCATAGATTGCGTTATAAGCCTTTTTCATCAGAGAATCCGCAATATTTTTTTGAGCATTTATATAAATACAGAAGCTCAGGAATAAAAACGAAAGTATTTTTAGTGTGAATTTCATGATGACTTACTTTTACTGATTTCCTGGATATAAGCATTGGGAGACATTCCTGTAACAGATTTGAATATGGTTGTAAATGTGCTGTGAGATGAAAATCCTGAATATTCTGCTAAATAGCTAACCTTATAATTAAGGAATGTAGGATTGGTTCTCAATAAATGAGCAATATGATTGATTCTTAATTCATTAATATAGCCGTTGAAGTTCTTTTCTTTACTGTTGTTAATGACTTCCGAAAGGTATTTTGTATTGATTTCCATTTGAGAGGAAAGTAAGGAAAGTGACATATTTTTATTTAAAAACCGGTCGGATTGTTCAAATTCTTCAAGCTTTTGAAGGATTTCTTCTTCTTTTTCCTTTGAAATTTTATTAGAATCTTTTTCTGCATTCTTTTCAACAGCCGGAATTGTTTTTATAGCCGGCAAAGAAGAGGCAATTTTCTGTTTTTGTCTTCTTTGCTTTTCAAAAAAGTCAAATTGTTTTTTTAAATCTCTGTTTTTATTTTTAATAATGAGCAAATAAATAAGCAATCCAAGAATTAAAAAGCTTAAGATTAATGTTAATATCCAAAAAGACTGTGAATAACTTTGTTTTTGGAACTCAATATTTTTATTCAGATTGGTCTCTACAAGCTTTACAATATAGCGGATTCCTTCTTTGGTATTAGAATCTTCATGTGTTTTTAAATCAGTATAAAGTTTATTGTACTGGTGATATTTAACATTATCATGCAGTGTAAAATAATTTCTGGATAACGATTCGTAAATTTTAATTTTTAAGCTATTGAAAGGGAGATTTACAATTTGCGAAAGTGCTGTTTCTGATTTGGCAATCGACGTTTTATAATCCTGTTTAAGGAAATAATATCGGGATAAAGTTTCATAAGCTAATCCTAATAAAAACGGACGGTCTTTATATTTTTCAAGACTATAAATCAAACTGTCTATTAGTTTTTTAGACTCTTCTAAACGGCTCAGTTTTATCAAATATGTTGAACGGAAAATCTTATTCTCAATTTTTGTTATGGTATTTTCTTCGTTACTGTTATTAGTATACTTATCGCTTTTATTGAGGTATTGTAAAGCAGCTTTGTATTCTCGGTTGATTCCGAAATTAAGAGCTTGCAACTGATAAAGTTTGGCCGTTGTGATTCTTAACCTCGGATCATTGCTTTTTAAAAGACGTTGATCAGACAGAAGATGAGTGATGATTTTTTTTGACTGATTATATAAATCCAGGTTTTGATATTGCTCGGCAAGGTTATAATCTCCAAAAACCTGCATAAAATAAGAAAGATTTTTCTGCTGAAAATCTTCTTTTTGGATAGAGGTGCTTACAGATTGTACATAATCTCCCTTCATGGCATACGCTTGCGAGATGATATTTTGCAGTACTATTTTATGTTCAATATTCTGATCACTGAGAAGAAGACTTTGTGAATAGCTGATACAGTCGTCGGGATTTTGATACAGTTTTTGAAATGCTTTATCTGCCAAAATCGTAAAGTCGGGGCCGGACTGCCCGTTTATAAAAATGGAACAAAAAACGACAATTAACAGTAAAATATTCCTTTTATTTTTCGGCATTTTCTGAAGCAATAAATTGTTTTCTTTGTTTTTGTGAATAATCTTGTTAAAAGTTATCTTCAATATGTTATTCGTTTATGTGGTTGGTTTTTAGGTTTTTATATATTTTATTCTTTTGAATTTCACGAATTATAAAAGACAATTTCTTTTAATTGGGTAAATATAATATTAATATTGTTCCCACCAATTCAAAATATTAAATATAACAAAGTATGAAAAAAATTTACAATCTTTCAATTAAAGTATTGGCGGGATATTGCTTGCTGAATTTTGGAATTACAAAAGCACAGCTTACTGTAATGGGAACTGGCAATTACAATGTAGGTGCTGTTTCTGATAATGGGGTTGTAAGTATGCATACCAGTGCAGGTGCAATTTATAAATGGTCTGCAGCCGGTGGGCTTGTACAGATAGGAGCGCTTACAAATGGTTATCCTGCAGCAGGAAGAACGGTTGTTTCCAATGATGGGACTAAAATTGCATCTACAGCAACGAACTCTGCCACAGGGTTTAACGAAATAGCCACTTATGATGTAGCTACTTCTACGTGGACGAACAAGGGAGGACTTGTTCCTACAGGTTGGGACGGATCTGTAAGTTCCACTTGGGGAATGAACGCGAATGGAACTATATTGGTTGGTTTGGGCTGGCTTACTGCGGCTACTGCGCACGCGGTAAAATGGGATGCTGCAGGTGGAGTGGTAGATTTAGGAAGTACCGTTTCAGGAAGAAGCTCAAGAGCAAATGCCGTGAATGCTGACGGAACTGTAATTGTTGGCTGGCAAGATGAATCAACGGGAACGAGAAGCGGAGCAAGATGGGTAAATGGTGTGGAGAGCTTTATTACGGATAGTGGTGGAAATAATCTAGGTGAAGCCGGAGCAGTTTCTGCGGATGGAAATACAATTATAGGTTCAGCATTACCTAATCCTTATGTTTGGAATACAACATCAGGGGTAACATATATAACACATCCAAATTCCTCGGTCTTCTTCAGGGGTGGTGCAACAGGAATATCTGCTGATGGAACAACTGTAGTAGGGTTTTTCAGGGCGTTTTCTGCACCTCCGATGTCTGGAGAAGGCTTTATTTGGACTGCGGCAAATGGGCGTGTTAACCTTAACGATTATGCAACATCATTGGGAATAGCAACCAATGGAGTAACGATGGGATTACCTTTGGCAATTTCCCAGGACGGGAAAAAAATTGCAGGAACAGGTTTGAATGCATCGGGGCAAATCGTAGGTTTTTATTTAGATCTTACACAATATTTATCGGTGAAGGATCATGTGAAGGATAATAATGATATAGGAATTTATCCAAATCCGGTAACGGATATCCTTTATTTTAAAGGTGTTGAAAAAATTGATAAGGCTGAAATTTATAATATGGTCGGGCAAAAAGTGAAATCATTCAACTCGGTAGATCATCAGATTGACGTGTCGTCTTTATTAAGTGGAGATTATCTATTGCAATATTCTGTTAAGGGGGGAAAACAACAGAATTATAAATTCATAAAGCGGTAAATAAGTATTAGACAGATTCACTTTGACACCTTAGACCAAAAAACTCGCAGAGCAATCTGCGAGTTTTGTTATATTTAGCCTTATTTTTCTTCTTCGTTGTTTTCATCATCATCTTCATATTGCTCCAGATAATAAGTGAACGTAAAATCTTCCATCTCATCTTCGATGTCTTCCAATGTTGCTAATAAATCTTCGAAAATCTCCAGTTGGTCAATACTCATATTCACAAACTCTAAATGAAGAGGCATTTCCAGTTCTCCGGTAATGACATCAGCTAACGCATCCAGATTCTCCCCAAAATACTCGGGAAGCGGTAGCTTTTCTTTTAATTGAGCATAGAAATCTTCATAATCTCCTATGTCCGTAAAATCTATATATATTGTTTGCATATTACTTTTTTAATTTTTGTTATTGCTTCTCAAAGCTTTTATAATGGTTTTTCGTTAAATAAACATCGCCATTTTTGGTGAAAATAATACGGTCAGTATTTCTGCTTCCGCAATGGTAATTTACATCAGCTTCAAAATATTGTTGTCCTTTAGGGAGTTTACCTTCTCTGTTTCCAAAATGATCTCCGCCAATAGCTTTTCCTGGCAAAACGTCACAAAGATTTCCCTTCGAAGGATTCCATCCCAGCTTTTTAGCTTCATTTTTTGTAATGTAGTAATCTGGAAGCTTGTGATTTTGTTTTACATAAGAAATAACTGTTGTTTCTTCTGTAATAGAGTAAATTTCACTACTGTTTTCAGGTGTATTCCCTTGTTTCGTTTGAAAATAACTTTCATTATTAATTATCTTTTCCTGTTGAGGAGAATTTTTATCTTTAATAAAGTTATTATAGACATACATAACGGACATTCCGAAAAGGAGTCCTAAGCAGATAAAAAACAGTGATCTTGTTTTACCATTCATATTGTAGTGTCACTTAGGTGAATGAATTGTTAATTTTACTTTGTAAGTCAAATGTGAATGTCCAAAATTAATTTCAAATATTAAAAAACAAGTTATAAGAATTCACAATTGACCATGTATTTTTTACCCTTCTCTCCACTCTTCCGGAATATCGCAGATAGGAATCGGGACCATTTTATGTTTTGCCGCTTTATGCATTCTGTCAAAGATCATAAAAACTTCTTTATCGCGACCTTCATAGTCTTCTACAGCTTTGGTTCCGTATTCTTTCTGAATTTTTTCAAGCTCAGGATAAGTTGCACCAATTTGATCTTCGTCAGTTCTTTCCGCATCCCAAAGTCCGTCCGTAGGAATTGCATTCTGAATACTTTCAATAAGGTTTAATTCTTTTGCCAGTTGGTAAACTTCAGTTTTATAAAGATCAGCAATTGGAGAAACATCTACACCACCATCTCCGTATTTGGTGTAAAAACCAATCCCGAAGTCTTCCACTTTATTTCCTGTTCCGCAAACTAAAAGTCCGTGAAGCTGACCAAAATAATATAAAGTAACCATTCTGAAGCGGGATCTGGTATTGGCCAAAGATAAATTGTTGCTCCATCTTCCTTCCACATGGTCTTCTACACTGTTTTCGAAAGTTTCAAAAACGGGAGTCAGATCAATTCTCTTTCCCTGAACATTTGGAAATCTTCTTTTTAAATCTTCAATATGATCCTGAGCTCGGTTTACCTGATCCTGCTTTTGCCTGATCGGCATTTCTAAAAGCAAAACTTCAAGCCCGGTCATGGCACATAAGGTAGAAACCACACCGGAATCTACACCGCCCGAAACTCCTATTACATATCCTTTTACATTTGCTTTGGTTGCATAATCTTTCAGCCAGCTTACGAGATGATCTATTACTTTTTGTGTCTGCATTATATTTAATTTTTATTTATTTTTTTGGAACATTTGTCGTTGGTGGAGGAACATTGTTGGGATAACCAAATGAAATTTTTGTATTGGCTCCAGCGGTTCTTTTAATATCAACAGTTTGGGGATTTCCAATCAAATCAATACTTTTTAAGTTGTAATTATTTGAAATATTTAAACTTTTAAGAGGATTGTCAGAAATTGTAAGATACTCAAGTTTAGCATTTTTACTGACATTAAGAGTAGAAATCCTGTTTCCACTCAGGTTTAAATTAATAAGATTACTATTGAGATCTGTATTGATTTCCGTCAATAAATTATCAGTAAGTGACAATTCTTTGAGATTCTTATTGGCAGTAATATTAATCTTCGAAAGAAGATTTTGATTCAGATTTAAAATCCTTAGGTCCACATTTTTATTTATGTTAATAGTTTTAAGTTTGTTTCTGTACAAAGTAACTATTGATAATTGAGGATTTTTAGAAAAATCTAAGGTTGTCAATTCATTACCGGCTGCTGAAAACCATTCCAATACTTTATTAAATGATAAATCTATAGTTTTTAAACTGTTGAATGATATATTTAGATATTCTAAATTTGGATAAACTTTAGGCTCAAAATTAATGAGCTTATTTTCAGATAGATCTAGTTTTTTAATTGTATTCCTATTATTTACAGATAGTGATTTTAAATTATTTTTGGTAAGTATTATTTCCTTAAGATTAATAATGTTAACAAATTCTGCAGTTTCGAGATTACCATCCCAACATTTGAACGTTTCTAATTTTGGATGGTTTTTTAAAGAAATATTCTTAATATTTTTATTATTGATAGAGAAAAAAATCAAATTCGGAAGCAAATCGATATCGTCTAAAGAAGTAACATCAAAACCATTCATATTAAAGATTTTTTCAATCTTTTCAGCTTCTTCTTTTTCAATTTTTTTATTTCGGTTGAGATCAAATCTCTCTGAAATCAATGCTTTTTCAAATTCTTTATCTTTAAAAATAAGTTCCTGGCAGGAAGCTGTTATCATTCCAAAAAATAAAAACAATGATGAAAAATTCCGGATCAATGTATTATTCACTATTTTTGTGTTCTTATTAAAATTCATGTAAAAATAATGAAGATTTTCCGAATTGCTATACTTTCTTCCATTTTAGTTTTAAGCTTAGATTCATGTAAAAAAGAGCAGGAATCACAATGGAAGGTAGAAATCGAAAAGCCGGCAGAAAAAGTGCAGGTGGTGGATATTTCTAAAATGTTTTATGATAAAAACGTTCCGTTGGAGCAGTTTAAAACTCAATTTCCATGGTTTCAGGGGACGGTACCTGATGAAGATTTTGCAAAAAGAAGAACGGATGCGAATGAAATTAAAATCTACAATGAGGCAATTCATAAAATAGATGTTAACAAACTTCAGACTGAGCTTCAGGAATTATTTTCACATATCAAATACTATTATCCTAAATTTAACAGCCCGAAAGTATATTTATTTTCGTCTGCATTGCAGATGGTTCAGGATCCGATTATTTACGACGAGAAGACAGGGTTTTTATTTATTGATATTACGGGATTTATGGGAGATGGAAATCCTAATTATAAGGGACTGGAGCTGTATTTCCAAAAGTCTATGAACCCGGCTAATATTGTCCCGAAAGTTTCCCAAATTTTTGCAGAGAATATTGTAACGGCCCCAACAGAACAGAAGTTTGTAGATCAGCTGATTCTTAATGGGAAGATTATGACCCTTCAGGATGCCTTCTTACCAAACTTCCCGGATTATCTTAAAATGAATTATACTCAAAAACAATATGATTGGGCGGTTACCAATGAAGCGAATATCTGGAATTATTTTGTGGAGAGTAATTTAGTATTCAGTGATGATCCCAGATTGGTAGAACGTTTTATTTCTCCGGGACCGTTCTCAAAATTTTATACAGAAATAGATAATGAATCTTCTCCTCAGATCGGTATTTTTACTGGGTGGCAGATTTGTAAATCTTACTTAAAACAAAATCCGGAAACGAAACTGGTGGATTTCTTAAAAATGGATGCACAGACTATTTTCAATCAATCAGGATATAAGCCTAAAAATTAATTAAAGAATTAGAAAAAATAGAAAGAATGAGAAAAACTCAGATTACGATAGATGTAGAATTGGATGAAAACCACATTCCGGAAACTATTACCTGGAATGCGCAGGATGGAGGAATCGAAAAAGAGGAAACCAAAGCAACCATGATCTCTGTTTGGGATGATAAAGCAATGGAAGCATTAAGAATTGATCTTTGGACTAAGGAAATGCCGGTTGACCAAATGAAAATGTTTATTCATCAGGTTTTGGTTTCTCTTGGAAATACGTATCAAAGAGCGACAGGAGAAGAAGACGTGGCAGAATGGCTGGAGCAGATTGCTGAAGAATTTGCCATTAAGTCTGCAATAAAAATGTAAAACCAATTTGAAAATGCGGTGAGACAATTTGAAAATGAAAGCTGTGAAAGTAATTTTCAAATTCTCACATTTTCAAATTAATAAATTATAAAGCAATGAATTTTAATACAAAAGTTATACACGGAGGACAACACCACGAATCTGCTACAGGTTCTGTGAATGTTCCTGTATTTTTAACGTCTACATTCGCACAAAAAAGTCCGGGAGTACATTCCGGTTATGAATATTCAAGAGCTGCGAACCCTACAAGACAGGCTTTGGAGGACTCTTTAGCCAGCATAGAAAACGGAGCGAGAGGGTTGGCTTTCGGTTCAGGTTTGGCAGCCATCGACTGTGTTTTGAAATTATTAAATCCTGGTGATGAGGTTATTGCGGTGGATGATTTATATGGAGGAACTTACAGAATGTTTACCAGACTTTTCGAAAAATATCAGTTGAAATTTACATTCGTGAATTTTGATGATGCTTCAAAAATTGCTGATGTCATTACCGATAAAACGAAATTAATCTGGGTGGAAACTCCGACCAATCCATTAATGAAGCTGGTTGATATTAAAGCGGTGGTAGAAGTTGCAAAAGGAAAAGATATTTTAGTTGCGGTTGATAATACATTTGCAACGCCGTATCTTCAGAGACCGATCGATTTGGGTGCTGATATTGTAATGCATTCTGCGACTAAATATTTAGGAGGTCATTCTGATGTTATTGCTGGAGCTTTGATTGCAAAAGATGCTGAATTGGGAGATAAGCTTCACTTTATCCAATTTGCGAGTGGTGGAATTTTAGGTCCACACGATTCTTATCTGGTATTAAGAGGAATTAAAACATTGGCTTTAAGAGTTCAGAGACATTCTGAAAACGGAATGGCGGTAGCGAAATATTTGGAGTCTCATCCCGCAGTAGACAAAGTAATTTATCCGGGATTGGAATCTCATCCGCAATATGAACTGGCAAAATCTCAGATGAAAGATTTTGGAGGAATGGTTTCTTTCACTTTTAAATCCGGTAAAAAAGAAGATGCGATCAAATTCCTGGAAAAAGTAAAGGTTTTCACTTTAGCAGAATCTCTTGGTGGAGTAGAGTCTTTAGCGAATCATCCCGCTTTGATGACACACGCTTCTATTCCTGCTGAAAAACGTGCTGAATTGGGAATTACTGATGATTTAGTTCGTTTAAGTGTTGGAATTGAAGATGCGGAAGATCTTATTGCAGATTTGGAAAAAGCTTTTTCTTAATTTTTAAAGTAGCACCTTGTCATTCTGAACGTAGTGAAGAATCTATACGTTTACTTGCATCAGAATGACAAGGTGTTGAAAATATTTAAAATAAAACATCATGAGAAAGATTCAGATTATATTGTTATTGATTTTAGGTCAGATTGCATACGCTCAAGTAAAAAATTCTGATGAATTGTATAAAACAGCAAAAAAGTTAGATAGTCTGATATTTGATGTCGGATTCAATAGATGTGATCTTTCTCATTATGATTCTATCGTGAGTGATGATCTTGAGTTTTACCACGATAAAGGTGGAATCACTGCCGGAAAGGAGGCTTTTATAGCTTCTATTAAGAATAATATATGTGGTGGACCTAACAAGGTAAAACGGGAGCTGGTTCCGAACAGTATGAAAGTGTATCCTTTGTATAGCAATAACACGTTGTATGCTTTTATCCAGGAAGGAGAACATGATTTTGCTGAACTTTATCAGGGAAAATGGAATAAAGGAAGCCGGGCTAAATTTACCATTCTCTGGATTTTGGACGGAAAGAACTGGAAAATGAAACGCGTGCTGAGCTACGATCATCATTTATAATTCATATGAAAAATACCAGAAAAGCTACAATTCAGGATTTGCAACAATTGGCTGAATTGTTTGACCAGTACAGGATTTTTTAACATAAAGATTCGGATATCTCGGCAGCTAAAAATTTTTTAACTGAAAGAATTCAAACCAAAGATTCTGAAATTTTTGTTGCTGAAAATGAAGATGTACTGGTGGGTTTTGTCCAGTTATATCCATCGTTTTCATCCACGAGAATGAAAAGGTATTGGTTGCTGAATGATTTATATGTCAATGAAAATTATCGCGGCAAAGGCTTTTCAAAAGAATTGATAGAAGAAGCTAAAGAACTTGCAAAATTAACTGATGCTGCGGGGATTCTTCTTGAAACAGGAAAAACCAATGATATCGGAAATAAACTATACCCATCTTGCGGATTTGAAATTTATGATGAGGTGAATTTCTACGAATGGACAAATAAGTAATATAAATGTCAAATGTCAATTGTTAATTTTGGTTGCTTATAACTCATAATTAATAACTTATAACTAAAAAATGACTGATTTTCAAAAATACGTACAAAGATATTTAGACAATATTCCATCCGAAGACTGGTTGGGAGAATTAAAAAAATCGGGAGAAAAAACAGTTGAAATTTTTTCAAATCTTACGGAAGAGCAGTCGCTTTTTGCTTATGCAGATGGAAAATGGACTCTAAAAGAACTGCTTTTACATTTATCAGATACAGAAAGAGTGTTTCAATACAGAATTTTGGCATTCGCAAGGGGTGATAAAAATGAATTACCGGGTTTTGATGAAGAATTGTATGCGGATCAATCTTTTGCCAATGGAAGAAGCTTGGAATCTTTACTGGAAGAATATAAAACTGTTAGAAAATCTTCACAAATTTTACTGGAAACATTGGATCCGTCAGTTCTAAATAATATAGGAACGGCTAACGGAAATCAGATTTCCGTAGAAACCATCGGTAAACTGATTATCGGACACAATTATCATCACCTGAATATTATTGAGGAAAGATATTTACCGAATTTGTGATGCGAAAATTAAACAATAGATTAATTCTTATAACCTTATTAATTTTTATGGTTTCTCTTTTCTTTGATGCCTTTACCATCAGAGATATGGGGAAGGTAATAAATTATCCTTCATTTGAAGTCTTCCTTGTCGGACCGATAAGTTTTTTGGGAGGTGCTGGAAGAGAATTTTTGACATGGACTGCAAATATTTGGTTTCTTGTTTCTATTGTTTGTGTTTTTAGAAAGTATTATTTAATTTCAATTATTTCAGGATTAATTGCTTTTCTAATTGCCGGATCTTTCACTTTTTGTGAGGAAGTTTTGGTGGCAGAAAACGGAAGGACAGCAGAAATTATTAATTTGAATGCAGGATATTTTATCTGGCTAATTTCAATTTTATCTATAATTTTTTCTTCAGTTTATTTGAAAATGACAACGAGAAAGAATGCGTAGTTTAAGCAATTTGAATATTAAAAAAAGTATTGAATCAAAAAAAATTAGCTATAATGAAAGTTGGTTTGAGAGATTTGATACGGTTTTTAACTACTTTATCTTCTCTATACTGATGTTCTATTCCATCCTTGTTTTTAAAGGATTAGATCCATTATCAGATAATAAGTTAGAATATTTTTTTTTATTATGTTTTTCAGGATTTATTATCTACTATATTTACTGTAAATTCACTGAAAAGAAATTAAAAGAAATTGAATTTACTATTTCTAAAGAAGAAGCTAAAAAGCGAATTTTAGCGTATGGGAAAAAATATCAATTTAGGATTTCTAAAATATCAGCAGATTTAATTTTTCTTAATGAACCTACAAGTGGATTTAGTAGATGGGACGAAGAGAAGACAATCATTATTTTCTTTAAAGATCATACTATATTTTATACCTTAATTCAAAAAGGTCGAAAAATCAATCCTCCTGTTTTGTTTTCACAGTATTTTATCAGGAATGACTTTAAAAGAATATTGAGACAGACAAAATTTGAATTAACGAAGAAAAGAGGTTATTTCGATAGGTTTTTAATGATTCTTATTAATATTTAAATAAATTTATAGCTTCAACAGCGACTTATAAAAATGGAAAATATCATAGAAATATTAAGATCCGGAGGAACAATCCTTTACCCAACAGATACAATTTGGGGAATCGGATGTGACGCAACCAATATAGAAGCGGTCAACAAGATTTTTGATATCAAAAAGCGTGAAAAGAATAAATCCATGATTATTTTGGTGGAATCTGAAAAGAGATTGCAGGAATTGGTAGATGTTCCCGAAATGGCTTGGGAAATTATTGACTTGAGTGAAAAACCGGTGACAATCGTTTATGAAAATCCACGTGGTTTACCAAAAGAATTACTGGCTGAAGATGGAAGCATAGGAATTCGTTTGGTGAAGAATGATTTTTGTAAGAAATTAATTACCAAATTAAATAAACCGTTGGTCTCAACCTCTGCCAACTTCAGTGGTGATAAAAGCCCATTGAAATTTTCAGATATTTCTCCGGAAATCATCAGTCTTGTGGATTATGCGGTGGAAGAAGAAAGAGAGAAAGTTTCAAAATATTCCGGCTCTTCGGTAATAAAAATCTGGAGCGATAATAGGATAAAAGTTTTGAGAGAATAAAAAAATGCTGTTTAACAGCGTTTTTTTGGATTATTTAAAATATTTTTGGTAGATTTCGTCATTTTCTGAATAGAATTTCAGCGCAAATTCCTTGTTATTAATTACTTTAATATAAGAAAGGTCTGCCGAAGAATTTTCATCATACTGTTTTCCGCTTATAAATTCATCGTTAGTATCCAAAGTGTAGGAAAAGCTATCCGGATTATAAGTGGAGTTGCCTTTTATATTCTTTACCGTTTTATTTTTAGGTTTTATGGAAATACTGACTGTATCATCCTTTTGTAAAATAACTTCAGATAGGGTATCGAACTGTACAATATTAATCTGACCGTTTTTTTCGTAACGTACCCTAACTACAGAATCCAGGTTTCCTTTCTCTTTAAGATAAGAAATAATAAATGCCTGATATGCAATTCCGTCGCTTCCAAACCAGCCTACTACATCATAATATGGCTTCTCCGCGACTTCAAGCTTTTTATTATAGAAATCTTTAAGAAGGCTGTACATCGGCTCTGTCCGGAAATAAAACCTGTCGATTTCATCTATCCTGTCCTGTGTCTGCAGTGATGCATTTCTGTGAATGATCGGTGTAAGATTTGTACTGTTTTGATCAGATTGTGTTCCTGTTATTTTACTTGTTTTTGGATCAACCTCATAAACAAAAGTATCGGGACTGTAGCTCACGTCTTTTCCTTTGATGATCTGCACTTTGCTGTTTTTTACAGGGATAAAAGAAATTTTTGTATTCCCGTTTTTCAATTTTTCTGCGTAGCAGTCGGAATAGAATTCTACTAAGTGTTCATTTCCTTCGGTGGTATAAAGAACTCTTATTGTAGCATCTGCACGTCTGTCGTTATCATTATGCTCATCTGTAACCATCATTACGCTATATTTTACTCCCGAATTGTCGGTAAAATCGATAAAATCTGTATAATGGACATTTTTTGCCTGAGAGGAAAGAATCGAAAAAGAATACAGCAAAATAAGTAAGAATAGTTTTTTCATGGCCTTAGGTATTAGTAATTGTATAAAGTTAAGTAAAATTTATAAACGATTTTGTAATTACTAAAAGATTAATCTAATTGTTATCTTTGCAAAAAATTTCATTTTAATATCTGAAATCCTATATCCTTAATAATGACAATCAATCTAAATCAAAATCAAAATTTAAAACTTTTCAAAATAATTTCTGAGGTTGCAGACAGAAATAACCAGTCTGTATATGTTGTTGGAGGTTATGTCCGGGATTTACTGATGAAAAGAAAAGCTTCAACGGATATTGATTTTGTGACAGAACAAAGTGGTATTGAACTCGCTCAGAATGTAGGAAAGGAAATTGATCCTAAAATGAAAGTTTCTGTTTTTAAAACCTACGGAACGGCAATGATCAAATATAAAGATCTTGAACTGGAATTTGTAGGAGCAAGAAAGGAAAGCTATACTGAAAACAGCCGTAAACCGGAAGTGGAAGGAGGGACTATTGAAGACGATCAGAAAAGAAGAGATTTCACAGTGAATGCGATGGCGATTTCCTTAAATAAAGACAATTTCGGAGCACTGATTGATCCTTTTAACGGGATTGATGATCTGGAAAAAGGGATTTTAAGAACTCCTTTGGAACCAGCTCAAACCTATTCTGATGATCCTTTAAGAATGATGAGAGCGATCCGTTTTGCATCAACGTTACAGTTTCATATTGAAGAGAAATCTTTGGAAGCCATTAAGCAGGAAGCAGAAAGGATCAAGATCGTTTCTATGGAAAGAATTATGGTTGAATTCAACAAAATCATGCTTTCCAAAAAACCCTCGATAGGCTTGAAACTGATGGAGCAGACAGGTTTGATGAAATTAATTATTCCTGAGCTTATAGATCTGAAAGGAGTAGAAGAAGTGGAGGGACAGACTCATAAAGATAATTTTTATCATACGTTAGAAGTTGTTGATAACATTTCTGAAAATACGGATAATCTGTGGCTGCGTTGGTCGGCATTGCTTCACGATATAGGAAAAGCTCCGACCAAAAAATTCGTTGAAGGAACAGGCTGGACTTTTCACGGACATGAATTTTTGGGTTCAAAAATGGTAAAAACTCTTTTCCAGCGATTAAAACTACCGTTAGGTCCGGATATGAAATATGTTCAGAAGATGGTAAAATTATCATCGCGCCCGATCGCTTTGATTACAGATGATGCTTCAGATTCTGCCCTGAGAAGATTATTGTTTGATGCCGGAGAAGATCTTGAAGATTTATTTACACTTTGTAAAGCGGATATTACCACAAAAAATTCTAAAAAACAGGAGAAATTCAAGAAAAATTTTGAATATGTTGCGGTGAAGATCAAAGAAGTGGAGGAAAAAGATCAGGTGAGAAATTTCCAGCCGCCTATTTCAGGGGAAGAAATTATGGAAATGTTTAATCTGAAACCCGGTCGCGAAATCGGTATTTTAAAGGAAAAAGTAAAAGAAGCCATTCTTGAAGGTGAAATTGGAAATGACAGTGAAGAGGCCAGAAGTTTTGTAATCGCAGAAGCTGAAAAACTGGGATTGACTTTAGCTTAAAATAGAATTTAAATAAATTATAAGGCAATGGATTTTATTAATCTGTTGCTTTTTAATTATACAAACAAAATCCGGGCGGTTTCGAAGAAACCGCCCGGACAACATAATATAAAAATAAAAAATTTTTATTCGCTTAGTGATTGGAATATTAATTTTTATAGAAACCGTTTGTTCCGATTCCTGTATTAAAAGACTTAATTAGAGATCCGTTACTTGCACTGTAAACATATACTTTACTGTCTGTTGTAAAACTTGCATCAGAAGTATAAATTCTGCCGTCAATTACATTGAAACCATACAGATAGCCAGGTGCAGTTAAAAGTGGAGCAGTTGGAACCGTAGTGGAATTGATGTCCATCGAATAAATTTTGTTGGTACTGTTTACAAAATAGAATTTATTAGATTCTATTTTTAATCTCTGTACTTTAGGAATTCCTGTAAGCGTAGTGGTCGTAAAAGCCCCTGAAGCTGAATTGATTTTATAGATATAAGAATTGGTGTTGTCTGAAGCCAGAGCATAAGCATCACCATTATAAGAAACCAGGTCTCTGATAATTCCGTTGCTTGGTAAGGTAACTGTTTTGTCAACTGTATTTGTAGAAGGCTTTACGATGGTAATAGTATATCCAGTTGGCAATTCATTATAATTGGCATCATAGGTAATTCCGTCTGTTTGTACAACGATATTTCCATTGGCTTCCACTACTTTTTCTGCAGCTCTGTTAAAGCTAATGCTTTTTACAAAAGAATTATTGTCTGTGCTGTAAACATTCAGCTTAATAGAATTGCTAAAGTTGTTGTTGGTAACATAATACTGATTTCCTGAAAAAGCAATATATCTTGCGCCATCCAGATTAGATGTTACGGTTGCCTGTTTTTTGAAAGTATATCTGTTAACGATATCTATTTTATTCGGAACGTTTGATACCAAATAAGCGTAATCTCCGTTGAAGCCTATTGTCTGTAAAACATTTCCTAAAACCTCTCCGTTATTGTTAGCAGAATAAATTTTATTTCCTACAGTGGACAGGTCATTACTTGTAAAAGAAACTTCGGCAGTCGGAGTAGTGAAGCCTCCTTCATTACTGATGAAGATTCCTTCCTGATAAGCGCCTTTTGGTTGTGTTTCGATAATCTCATCATCACTGCTACAAGCTATGTTGAAAAGAAATGTTGATACTAAAGCCAGAGGTAAAATTTTTCTGATATTCATTATATAATTATTTATTTAAAAATTAATAGTAAGGTTAATGCTGTAATGTCTTTGTGGCATATAATAATATGCGGTCGATTGATAAACCTGATTGAAAATATTATTCACTTTAAATCCTAATGTATAATTCTTCAAAACTGTTCCGGAAATTCCCGCATTCATCACAAAGTAAGGATCAAGAGCAGTGCTTCTTTTTTCATCGGTATCTGTATAGGTAAGTCCGTTGAACATACCCTGAACATATACTCTTAAGAATTGATACTGATAATCAATATTTCCAAAGAATTTATGAAGCGGAACATACATCTGTTGTTTCTGGGTTTCCATATTGACGGATTTACTGTAAGAATATCCCAGGTTTCCTTTCAGGGCATGATTTCCAAATTTCTTCGCATATTCAATCTGAGATTCCAGACCATAAGATTCCACTTCATCCGTATTTACAGGAGAATAATATCCCATTGAAGAAGGAAGCCATTGGATCATATCGTAAATTTTCATATAGTACGGAGTTACAGATAATTTTACATCTGAAATTTTAAACTGATTTCTTAATTCAAACTGATAAGACGTTTCAGGCTTCAAATTTTCATTTCCTCCTGGGTGCCAGTACAAATCATTAAATGTTGGATATCTGAAATTTCTGGAGATATTAAGGCTAGTCTCATACCATTTCAAAGCCTTCCAGTTTCCTGAAAGAGAAAATAAGACCGGCGAGGTAATGTTTTCAACAAAATCCTTTTTAATTCCGCCTTCAAAACGAAGTTCTTTAGTAGCAAAATAACGGACTAACCCTGAAACGGAGCCGATATTTCTGCTGACTTTTTTGATCCCTGACTGATAGCCTTCTCCGTCATTTACCTGAAATTCTGTGATGAGATTTACATTCCATTTGGATGAAAGAAAATAATTAAAATCATTTTTTAAGATATAATTTTTTCCTGTTCCGCCACTGGATTTTGGTTGGTCGATATTATTGAAATATTGAAAGTTTTCCTCTGTATAAGCCGCTTTAAAGGCATTTGTAAATCTGGAAGTATTCCAGTCCCAGGCAATCAGGCTTCGGATATTCTGAGTCTCGTATTTTGTTTTAGTCTGAATATCTGCGAAAAAGACAGGGTAGTGCTGATTTCCGTTAAAAAACTCCGAGATCCAGGAAATTTGATGATGAGGTGCAATTTTATAAGCAACGGCAATATTGATATTTGAGTTATTATATTGTCCGTTTCTGTTCCTGTAATTTACTTCTTCAACTTCATAATCATTTTGGCTGATTGAATAATTTCCGGAAACTTTAAAGCTTAATTTATCATTACTAAAAGAAGCCCTTGCAAAGTTATTATACGTATCAAAAGATCCAACTTCAGAAAATAATGATGCATGAATCCCTTTATTAAAATCCAAAATGTTGTTTAAGTGTATGCTTCCTCCAATGGCACCGCTTCCATATATCACACTTCCGCCGCCTGCCTTAATATCCATTTGTTCAAACCCGGATAAAGAAATATTGTTGATATCTCCTTGTCCTAAAAACATAGAGTTTATGTTGATTCCGTTCCATACAAAAGCAGTCTGTTGCGCTGTTGTTCCCCTGAATGAAGGCGAAGAAACCGCACCACGACCATTTTCTTTAATATAAACGGGAGACTGAAAACGTAAAGCTTCGGAAAGGTTGGTAGAATTTTTTTCGATGTCCTCAGCTTTAAGGGTATTGACTTTATGAAAAAGCTTAACCTTATTCATCTGGCTGTCGAAGACATAAACAGTATCAATCGTTTTCTCTTGTGCAAAAAGAAAACCACCGTAAGACGCAAAAAGCAGTACTAAAGATCTTTTAATATCCATTTTCTTTTACTTTTCCTCCGAAAGCAATGTTTATTTGATTATATTTTGGCAGGTCTCCTGACTTTCGCTTTCTACACCTTCCCGTTTTCACAGTGGTTTCTCGTAGAAATTTTCTAATGCGATCTACAGTTGCGGGGACAGTTTAGGATTTTCACCCAATTCCCTTTTCATTCCAAATAATTGGAAACCAAAATTTTTGCAAAGATAAACTTATTCGTCAAAAATGCAAAAAAGATGAAAAGCTATAAAAATCGAAGATAAAAATATTCACAATGAATTCCCCTCCTTTGGAGAGGTGGCGAAAATTCTTTGAATTTTCGCCGGGGTGGTTCTGTAGTACGGGTTTTTCTTTTCATAGTCACAATTTCCTAGCCCTGATTGCAGTGAAAATCCTTTTTGAAAAAAAAGATTGCAACGGAAAGCAGGAAATAGCTTCAAATAGAGAATCTCCCTATTCAAAAAAATTTGTTTAAAAAATCTATAAATAAGTTCCGTCAAAAGAAAAAGGAAGAAGATCTTTTATAGAATGTACTTTGATGGTTTCTTCGTTTAAATTGGCAAAATAAAGTTCAATATTTTCATTTTGCTTGGTTTCATATTCTATAATACTTTGTCGGCATGATCCGCAAGGTGGAATAGGTGGATTGTTTTCAGAAAATTCTTTAGGGCCTCCTACAATAAAGATTTTTTTTATTTTTTCATTGGGGAAATTTGCGGCAACCCAGTAAAGCGTCGTTCTTTCCGCACAAAGACCCGAAGGAAACGCTGCGTTTTCCTGATTGCTGCCCGAAAAGATATCTCCATTCTCCAAAAGTATGGCACATCCCACAAAAAAATCTGAATAAGGAGCATAAGCTTTCTCTCTTGCGGACTTGGCTTTTTCAAAAAGCGCCTGTTCGATTTCACTCAGCTCATTGCTGTTTTTGAAATGCTCATAACCAATATGTATATCTTTTCTCATGTCTTCTTTAAAAAAGGGGGATAAAATTAATCCTTTTTCATAACGTAGGCAATACATTTTTACTAGACTAAATTTGTAATTTTAAAACTTAAAAAATAAACAATGTTATATTCACCAATACAATTTAGAAATGTGGAATTGAAGAATCGTTGGGTAATGTCTCCAATGTGTATGTATTCTTGCGAAAACGGATTGGCTAATGATTTTCATTTTGTACATTATGGCAGTCGTGCACAAGGAGGAACAGGACTTATTATGGTGGAGGCAACCGGAGTAGAACCTCGGGGAAGAATTACGAATCACTGTATGGGAATCTGGAATGATGAGCAGGCCGAAAAACTTCAGAAAATCGTTGATTTTGTGCATCAGAATTCTGAAAGTAAAATCGGAATCCAGCTTGCTCATGCAGGGAGAAAAGGCTCTACCTGGAATAATATTCAGATTCCGGTGGAAGAAGGTTGGGAAACCGTAGCTCCAAGTCCTATTCCTTATCATCCTACTGAAAGAATTCCTCATGTTTTGACAGTGGATGAAATTAGGGAGCAGGTTCAGAATTTTAAAAATGCGGCAAGAAGAGCTGTGAAAGCAGGTTTTGACATTGTTGAAATTCATGGGGCTCATGGATATTTAGTCCACCAGTTCTTATCACCGCTTTCTAATATCAGAACAGATGAATATGGTGGAAGCTTTGAAAACAGGGTTCGGTTTTTACTTGAAATTGTAGAAGCCGTAAATGAGGAATTAAATGAAAATGTAGCTCTTTTTGTCAGAATTTCAGGAACAGAATATGCTGAAAACGGCTGGAATATTGAAGATAGTGTAAAGTTGGCAAAAATCCTGAAATTCCATAATGTAGATCTGATTGATGTTTCCAGTGGAGGAAATATTCACGGAGCAAAAATTGCTGTTTTTGATGGTTATCAGGTTCCCTTATCTTCTGAAGTTAAAAACAAAGCGGAAGTAAAAACAGGAGCAGTAGGACTGATTAAGAAAGTAAAACAGGCTGAAGAAATTCTGCAGAAAGGAGACGCTGACCTTATATTCGTAGCAAGGGAAATTCTTAGGAATCCTTATATTGCAGTACAAGGTTCGTTTGAAATGAATGAAGAATCTTTTTTTCCACATCAGTATTTGAGGGCAAAAATTTCTTCTTAATTTAGAGCCGTCAAAATAAATTAAATATGAAAATCGAAGACTTTATGTTGCCTTGTCCAAGCAAAAAAATTCTGGGAATAGAATGTTTTGGTTGTGGTGCTCAGAGAGCAATCGTAATGGTTTTTGAAGGTCGGTTTGCTGATGCTTTTCATATGTTCCCGGCTGTGTACACTTTATTACTTTTTTTGTGCGTGGTTGGGGTAAATTTTATTGATAAGAAAAGAAATTATGGCACTGCAATTATTTCTTTAGCAATTATTAATTCAGTAATCATGGTGGTTGCTTATTTTTATAAACATTTTTTTATTTATATATAACACAAACATTAAAATTTTAACTATGAATCAACAAAAATTACCTAATGCTACGGCAGTACTTGTTTTAGGAATTGTATCTATCATAACTTGTTGCTGTTATGGTGTTGTAGGACTTATTGCTTCAATCATCGGACTTGTACTTGCCGGAAAAGATTTGAAGCTGTATAAACAGAATCCCGGCGAATATGATAACTATAGTAATTTAAATACAGGTAGAATTCTTTGTATAATTGGACTGGTTTTAAACATTCTTTCAATTATTTATTTTATTTATGTTATTACTGTAATTGGCGTAGATGCACTTTCTGATCCGCAGCTGCTACAAGAAAGGATTAGAGAAATACAGGGACGTTAATTTAAATTATAATTTAGCAACAAAAGACCACTCACTGTGGTCTTTTGTTGTTAAAAACAGTAGCTCCGAACTCCCCAAATAACCGGAATAGTGTGCAATCGTAGAATTACTACAAAGAATCGTAGAATTACTACAAAATTTGAAATTGATGGTTAAAAGTTTTCGCGATCAGATGAGTGACTATATCTTTGTCTCATTAAAATCACCAAATCACGAAATATTAACGATTAAAATTTACAGATCATGGCAGCAAATTCAAGAGGAATTTTAAAATTCAACGGAGGAGAAGGTCAAAAATTATTAAAGCTGAACTACAGCGTATCCAGATCAACAGATGTATCGGGAAGAGTAGCTTCAGATCCTTCTAATGCACTTATTAAGCTTACTGTAGAAGCAACAGAAAAATCTGATATTCTGGAAAGCTTACTGAACGGAAAATATAAGCCTACAAGTGGAGAAATTACATTCAACAAATCTCACGAAGAAGGAACACTGATTACTTTGAACTGGGAAAACGGGTATGTAATTCAGCATGAAGTAGACTTTGATGCAGTAGATGAAAACTCTATGCTGATTAGCTTTACAGTAAGTGCAGAGAAAATCAACTATGGTAACTCTGCTTATGAAGGACTTTGGCCATCAGCTTAAGACATACACACCACAATCAACATTCATAAAAAAAGACTGCCTAGAAATAGACAGTCTTTTTTATGTTAAAAGGTTATTAGTTCTTGAGTCTAGTATTATTTCACAATAAACTTTAATAGAGACTGATCTAACTTTAAAATATAAACTCCTTGTTCCAGACTTTTAATTTTAATTGAGCTTCTGTTATTTTGAAAAGGTCGATTAATACTTTGCATAAGTTTACCCTGAAGATTATAGATTTCCGCTTTTTGAATATTCTCCGTTTCACCTTTTATAAAAATTTCCTGATTAGAAATAGGATTCTGAGAAATCTGTAAACTATTATTTTCAGTGGTTAAATTAGGTGTATTACTGTTTGCTATTCTTGAAGTTCCGCTATAGCAAGTCCAGCTCAAATTGTCAATGGCTACTCGGTTGGTGGATGAACTGTTAGTTAAAGTAACAATTACATTTCCGGAAGTATTGATATTGTTGATTGTCGTCGTCGTTGCTGTTGTACTGTAAGGAATTGTTCCTACCGTTACGCCGTTTACCTGAACATTAAATGTTCCGTTGGTTCCGGTAAATTTAAGCTGGGTAGTCACAGTTAATGAGCCGATTCCATTGGCAGATGTACTTGATTTTAGAGAACCATCTCTTACCGTAATTGCTAAATTAGATATTGTCTGATCCGTTCTTGCATCGGTGGCTGTCCATGAAATTCCATTGTTTGTCCATGTTCTAGTCAGGTAAGATGATGAGCTTGAAGTTGGAATACTATCAAAAGTTTCATTCACACAATTGGTAGGTTGAGTTATGGTTCCTGATGTCGTCCCTGAAACGGCTGAGCTGTTGGAAGAAGAATTTCCTGCAGCATCTTTAGCTACAACATAAAAACTATACGTAGTGGAAGAAGATAAGCCTGAAATTGTTGCTAAAGTAGAGCTTACAGTTGTTTTCAGGCTTCCGTTCATATAAATATTGTAAGAAGCAACGCCCACATTATCTGTTGAAGAATTCCACGTAAGAGAAATACTGCTTGATGTAGTTCCTGAAACAGCCAGACCTGTAGCAGCGGTTGGAGCTTGTGTGTCCGTAGCAGGTTGCTGAGACCCCCAGATTAAATTTACATAACTCGGATTATCAATAAAAGGATTTCTGTTTCCCTGGTAAGTATATGAGGCATTATTTCTATTAATTTCGGCCTGAGAAACAGGGTCCTGATTATGCCAAGCCAATAGCACATTCAGCTCCCAGGTCTGTAGTCCCGGATAAGCAGAACTTCCTAATATATTTCCTGAAGTAAAAGATGAAAGTTTGTTTTGATAACGGGTTACAAAATAAAAAATCATTCTGGCTACATCCCCTTTGAACTCATCAATAGGCTCAAAAACAGTTCCTGAATATCCCGAAGAAGCAGAACTGCCAAGTTTTGAACCGTTTTTAGAAGTGAAAGTAGCTGTTCCTACCTTTCCGAACGGATAATTGGATCTCATCCCATTTACTTTCCCATCTGTAGCTCTGATAAAATGAATATCTGAAACCATTGGTGAAGCTTCATTAAATAAGCTTTGTGGAACAATATGCTCTCTGTTGTAGCAATTTCCTTCTACTGAATATGTTCCGCACTGATTGGTTACCGGTGTATATTTATAAGGATCTGTCGTAGTCGGTTTTTCTGAATAGATATCTAAAATAGAACCATCATTTTCATAATTTTTATCAATATCAGTGGTTTTATAACCTGTCCAAAGCCCGTTGTATCCTTTATCCTGATGTCCGTTGGTAATAATGGTGCTTAAAGCCGTTTTTAGATTAGCCCCGGTTAAGCCATTGGCAGAATTATAATATCCGGTCGGAGCCTGGGCGTTTGCTAAAACTGAAGCAAATGCCAAAAGTAATAATGATTTTTTCATGTCAAATATTTAAGATGTAAGATTAGAATAAATTTATGAATAAAAAATTACGGGATTGTTAATTTTCATTATGCAGAGAATTTTAGTTTTGTAAATACAAATTCTACAAATGTTTTTATGATTCCTAGACTATCGGTGTAATCTGTGGAAGAAATATTTACAAACTGTATTAGCAATGACTCTTATTTTTGGCAGATATTTTGTCTTATTCAATTAAAATCACCATTATGAATCACAAAATAAAAATTGCATTAACCTTAATTGCAGGAGGGGCATTGATCTATTTAGGGCGAAAAATGAAAAATAGAAGTAGTGAGCCGAAAACCTTTACGGAAGAAGGTAAAAATACATATCAGGAAAATGAAACGTATTTTACATCCGACGGAAAGATTTATAAAAACGGAAAACAATTGCATTTTAAAACACCGGAAATGAATGATGAAACGCCTCCAAAAATAAATTTTAAATCAGGCTTCATCCCGGAAAATTACAATATTCAACCCAGGAATGTTGAATATCATCACAAAGGAGTGCGACATCATTAGTCGTAAAACTAAAAAGTCAATACAAAAGCTGTATTGACTTTACTATATTTGATTGATTTAAATCTATTTTTTCTGAGGAGGGTAGTTTTTCATGATTTCTGCCATGATCTCAGGAATCTGTCTTTGTTTTGCTTTCGGAGAATCTACAGAAATTCCGCTTCCGATTCCCTGCCAAACCAATTTGTTGGTTCTTGCATCTACGAAATCTACGATAATGGCACCTTCATTATAATTGCTGGTCCAGGTTCTGCTCATCCCTACACCCCATCCGAAAGGACCACCCCAACCATACATTCCGTAAGGAGAATTGTTCGTGATGTCGGTAATCTTTTTATGGTTTGCTTTTACATTAATGATAAGATCAGGATTTTCACCAGACTGAAGACCCTTGCTTTGAAGCTGTCTTGATAATTCATTCAAAACTCTGTCTTTATCAATGTCATTTAATTTTAGATCATCAATTCTTAATTTATAAGTTTTATATGAAGTAAAATTTGCTGTATCAGCATAATCAGAACGTACGTTGAACGGACTACAAGATGTTAAGCCCAGAGTAGCCGTGGCTAACAAAATAAAAATATATTTTTTCATTTTATTTATTTTTTTTATCGTTTTTAATGAATGTATCGGTCTTTTTATCGTATCCGTAAGGACAATGTCTACAGCCACTCTTACAGCAATATCCTCTTTTCAGGTGAAATTTTTCTGTAAAAACTTTGTACCCTTGTTCATTGTAGTAAAAATCTTCACCTTCTTTGATGTCAAAAAGTGCCATAGGTTAAATCTCTAAGTCAAAAAACTTTATATTTGTTATTATGATAATTATATGCCAAAAGCCTTTAAAAAGATTAAAAATTAATGGCATTGCTCTTTTTCCCTTTATCTTCATTAGGAAACCCGAAGATAAACAAAATAATATACTTATCAACCATGAAAAAATCCATTTAAGACAACAAATAGAGCTTTTGGTGTTTTTTTTCTATATTTTTTATGTATTTGAATATTATTACTGGCTATTCAAGCTAAAAAATAAGGATTTAGCCTACAGAAGAATCTCTTTTGAGAGGGAAGCTTATGCGAATGAGTCAGATTTGGCTTATCTTAGTAAAAGGAGGTTGTGGGGATTCCGGAAATATTTGTAATCAGTTTACTTCTGATTTTCCCATTCCTTATCAAAATCTTGCTGAGTCTTTTGAGGTTCAAAATAATGGTCGTGATTTCTGTCAATGTCATATGAAATTGCTTTGTCAATCATGATGTTAATATCAGGCTTTACCCAGTCGGGCGAACCTTTTTTCTCTTGTCCGTTTGTAAAGACTTTCACTGCTTTTCCATTTTGCATATCTACCTTCATCACCAAACAAGGCCCCATATAAGCAATACATGGATGACCGGTATAAACGTCTTCTACAACAGTTCCATCGGTAAAAGTGATTTTTAACTCGATATAATTTCTGGGCTGGGTAGATTTTGCACCGTGGCGGGCATAGCTTTCAATAGATCGTATGGTTTTTAGATAATCAATTGTATGTTGTCTGGCTTCGGGAATATAACCCGGATGCATGGTGCTTTGAGTATGATCCTCTATCTCTTTAGCAATTTCAGCGTTAAACATGCTGATCATTTTATCGTTTTGTTTATCGGGACTATCCAGTTCCGAATTCGAAGGAAAATAATTTCCCACAACCATATAGAAAATTGCTCCGGTAATAGAAAGAATAATGAGTACGGTAAGAATGGAAACAGCAGATTTCTTCATAATTACATTTTTAAGTTTTGTTTAACTAATTTAAAAATTATCATTTAAAATAAATTCAGGAAATTTGCAGTAAATGAAAATCCCGGAAATACATATTCCCATTCTTGAAATTCCTGTTGAGAAAAAGGTGAAACTCTTTATAAAAAGAGAGGATCTTATCAACTCTCAGATTTCGGGCAATAAGTATTGGAAGTTGTTTTTTAATATTAACAACTATATAAAAAAGAATCCTGAAAATCCAGCTATAATAACTTTTGGAGGGGCTTTTTCCAACCATATTTCTGCGGTTTCTGCAGTAGGAAAAATGTTGAATATTCCTTCTCTGGGAATTATCAGAGGAGAAGAGCTGCAGGATAAATGGCGAGATAATCCGACTTTAGTTTTTGCAGAGAAAAACGGGATGAGTTTCAGATTTATCACCCGAGAAGAATACCGGGATAAAGAAAGGCTTATCCAATCTTTACAGGAAGAATTTCCCGAAGCTTTAATTATTCCGGAAGGAGGAACCAATGAAGATGCCGTAAACGGGGTGAAAATGATGCTGAATGATGAAACAAAAGATTTTGATTATCTTTGCACCGCCGTTGGAACCGGAGGGACGATTGCCGGAATTTTGAAATTTTGTGAAGATAATCAGAAAGTTATAGGTTTTAAGGCGGTAAAGGATTCTTTATTGGAGAATAAAATATTTGAATTAACTTTGAAAAGAAATTTTGATCTAATAGATTCAAGTTTTGGAGGTTATGGTAAAATAAATGATGAAAACATCCGTTTTATCAATGATTTTAAAGAGCGATACGGAATTCCTTTGGAACCGATATATACAGGAAAGATGATGCAGAGGATTTTTGAACTGATTGATGAAGGATATTTCCCTGAAAATAGCAGGATTTTGTGCTTTCATACCGGTGGATTGCAGGGAATTGAGGGAGCAAATCTGCTTTTACGAAAACAGAATAGAAATTTAATTATATAAGTAAAATTGAAAAACATGAAAAGACTTTTCTTACTAATTAGCCTTTTAGTTTTATCAAAATTCTCAGCTCAGACCTGGGCAACTGAAGATCAATATATCCAAAAATTTGCAAAATACGCGGTAGAGGAAATGGAAAAATATAAAATTCCGGCTTCTATCACTCTTGCACAGGGACTTTTGGAAACCGGAGGCGGCCAAAGCCGATTGGCTCAGGAGGGAAAAAATCATTTCGGAATAAAGTGTAAAGAAGATTGGACCGGGAAAACAATGAAGCATACCGATGATGCTCCCAACGAATGTTTTCGTGTATACGATGATCCGAGGAAATCATACGAAGATCACTCCATATTTTTGTCAACAAGAAAATATTATGCGAATCTGTTTAATCTTGATATGAAAGATTATAAAGCATGGGCAACAGGTTTGAAAAAAGCAGGCTATGCTACCAATCCACGTTATGCTTCAATCCTGATCGGGAAAATTGAAAAGTATAGATTATACGAATTTGATGATACTAATTCTAAAGAAGTTCTGTACGCTGTTTTGAAAATGTATCCGGATCTGAAAGATGACAGAACGTTTATGGCACAGCTTGAGCCTTCAAAAGCGGTAAAAAAATCAAAAGAGCCGGTTACGGTAGAGGTTCCTTATAAGGCAACTTCTTATGCTCAGCAGCAGAAAAGGGTAGAGAAGATTAAAACAAAAGCGGAAATCCTTAATTCAATTCTGATTAAAAGCCATCCCAATGACGGCTTAAAATATATCATCATTCCGGAAGATACCAATGTGCAGTTTATTGCCAATAAATTTAAAATAAGCGAGAGTAAGCTTTTAAAATGGAATGAACTAGAATCTGATGTGCTGCATAAAAACGATATTATTTTCCT
This sequence comes from Chryseobacterium sp. Y16C, assembly GCF_022488405.1. Classification (NCBI taxonomy): domain Bacteria; kingdom Pseudomonadati; phylum Bacteroidota; class Flavobacteriia; order Flavobacteriales; family Weeksellaceae; genus Chryseobacterium; species Chryseobacterium sp. Y16C. The sequence goes on along the minus strand of NZ_CP092711.1, from coordinate 1,858,370 downwards.
TGAATCCAAAAACTCAGACGGAAATACTCCTACCTACAAGGCAGAATCAGGCGAAAATATGCATGATATTGCTCAGAAATTCGGAATTAAATTGAATAAATTATATGCAAAAAACAGAATGGATGAAGGGCAGAAACCTTCAGCAGGACAGTTGATTTATTTAATTGATAAAAAACCCAGAAACTAATTTAATTTATATATTGATGATTGCTAGTTGATGGTTAATATTGGCCACTGACTAGCAATTATTAATTTTACCACTATAAAAGATATGAGATACCAAAGAAGCTCGGCTTTATTTGATGAAGCTTACCAATACATTCCCGGCGGAGTCAATTCTCCGGTTCGTGCATTCAAGTCGGTAGGAGGAGTTCCTGTTTTTATGAAATCTGCAAAAGGCGCTTATCTTACAGATGCTGATGATAATACATATATTGATTATATAAATTCATGGGGACCCGCTATTTTGGGACACACCCATCCGGAAGTGTTGGAAGAACTGAAAATTCAGGCAGAAAAAGGTTTTTCTTTCGGTGCACCGACTGAACTGGAAACTGAGATCGCAAAATTTATTACTCAGAATGTTCCGAATATTGATCAGATCAGAATGGTTTCTTCAGGAACCGAAGCTTGTATGAGTGCCATCAGATTGGCAAGAGGATTCACAGGAAGAGATAAATTTATAAAATTTGAAGGTTGTTATCACGGTCACTCAGATTCATTTTTGATCAAGGCAGGGAGTGGAGCAGCAACATTTGGAAATCCGAATTCTCCGGGAGTGACTGCGGGAACAGCAAAAGATACTTTATTAGCAAGATATAACGATTTTGAGCAGGTGGAAGATCTGTTCAGACATAATCAGGGCGAGATTGCAGCGGTAATTATAGAACCTGTAGCCGGAAATATGGGGTGTGTTCTTCCTGAAAATGAATTCCTTCAGAAATTGAGAAAAATCTGTGATGAGAATGGTACTTTATTGATTTTCGATGAGGTAATGACAGGTTTCAGATTGGCTTTTGGAGGTGCTCAGGAGCTTTTCAATGTAAAAGCTGATTTGGTAACATATGGTAAAGTAATCGGAGGCGGACTTCCGGTTGGTGCTTTTGCAGGAAGAAATGAAATTATGGATCATTTAGCACCTAAAGGAGGAGTTTACCAGGCAGGAACATTGAGTGGAAACCCTTTGGCAATGAGAGCTGGTTTGAAAACTTTGCAGATTATCAAAAACGATCCTGAATTCTTCAACAGATTAGCCAAAACGACAGAAACCTTAGATTTTGAAATCGGGAAAATTTTAAATGAAAAAGGAATCGCGCATAAGATCAACAGAAAAGGGTCTATGATGTCTGTATTCTTCCATATCAACAGAGTTTCCAATTTTGATGAAGCTCAGAATGCGAATCATTCACTGTTCAATAATTTTTTCCATCAGCTATTACAAAACGGAATCTATCTTCCGCCAAGTGGCTATGAAACGTATTTCGTTAGTGATGCAATAAAAGACAGAGAAATTGATATGACGTTGGAAGCAGTCAGAAAATTTGAATATTCTAATTAAGATATTAAAAGGATGAGGTTTTTACTTCATCCTTTTTTATGCACTTCTTTGCTATGCATTGGTACAAAGCTCCTTTAGAGTTTTTTTTGTTTAAAAATAAAATAATTTACTCATAAGTGAATTATTTTATATATTTTTGAAAAGAGTTTTATTTATGATAAAACTTTAATATCCATAACCATATCACAATATGAGAAATGCAATTTTTTTTAAGTTGTATAGTAAAAAACTATATCTAATTTTTATTGCTTCGAAAGATGATTCCTTACTTGAGAATCACAACATATCTTTTAATAAAATCTTTCTTTATCTAAAATTTTCCACTAACAATTTTGTTGCAATGGTAAGCTCTAATTTTTTGGCTTGTCAATTATCCTAGTATAAATAAAAGGCATCATTCTTTTAAAAATAGAACTTTAAAAAATATTAATTACAAAATTAAAAATCATGAAAAAAATCGCATTTATTGCTTTAATTGGCAGTACACTAATGATGAGTTGTCAAAATGAACAAAGGCAAACTGTAGAAACACCAGAAACGGTAGAAACCCTTAAAGCTGATGCTGTCAATAATTTTGAAAGTGCTTTAAAAGCTATTAGCAAAGGAGGTGAAAGATATGTTGGCGAAAATAAGTTGCTTAATGAAGAGGGAATCAAGATTCTTTTACCTGCTGCTACACAATTGGCTTTGGATAAAGGGATCTCTGAGGTGGAATTACAAAGACTTAGTAAAAGGGATGTAATAGAAAAAGGTCTAAGAATTTATCAGGAAAATATCGCAATATATAGAACAAAAGTAAAATCAAATAATTAAAATACTACTATGAAAAAGCTATTAACACTTTTGCTGGCATCAGGTTCAATTTATTTTATTAATGCTCAAGGTCCTCCGTATGCTGCGACCGATGAGATGCAGATTCTGAATTATAGTAAATTTATGATGGGTGGGCACGTTAGTGCTACTAATAACGGTTCTTTTCCTGCGTTGAGTGGCCCATTTAGTGATAATATTTATCCTGTAGGAGATCCTTTGGGGCGTAATATAACTTCTTACAGAAAATATATGAATTCTCATCTGTCATCTGTTCCAATAAATAATTGGTGGATAGCAACAGCTGCTACAACATCTTATTTAACTCTACCATCTATAAGCCCGGCATTAAACACTCCATTTGGAACTTTAACGGGTTGGGGAGGTATGCAAGTGGAATACTGGGAACCTAATAATGGTTTGCCATCAGGAGGATTTTCTGTGAACTATGATGCAAGAATAGAATCGCCTGGTGGAACGCATATGATACTAACTTACCCGATGACGTATTCTGATGCTAATCTATCTGTAACTTCTTTTTATACAGGTGGAACAAATAATGACTATATTGTAGTTATATCTTAGAAGTATTTCAATCTTTTATAATAAGCAGAGTAAAAAAGAATACTTCTTCAATGAGAAGTATTCTTTTATGCTTTACATTTATTTCTCAAAAAATCTTAAATCTGACTTGAGGAATACTGTTGCCAGAGATCATCAGGCTATTCTTCTTTTGTAAACTCTTACTATTTTCAGTTACTGATTCTAAGATTATGATGAGCAATAATACGTTCTGAAAATAATTGATTAGTATATCTTTTATAAAAAGAAAAATTTAGTTCTGATAAATCGTACAGAGAATACAATAATTCATACCACTAATTCCTTTTCATTCTTTCTAGATTTGTTCTAAATAATTTGGAAATGAACACTTCAGGCAGCATATCACGGAAAGATTTTCTTAAAAACTCAGCTTTAGCAATGGCAGGATTGGCTTTAACTTCAAATATGATGGGAGCAACTTCAATTTTTAATGATGCAACTATTTCTTCAAAGGAAAAATTAGCTTTAAAAAACGTTCGGCTTGAAACAGGTTTTGAATATGAAGAAGGTGAAGTGATAGCTACAAAAACCGATTTATTTTATATTGAAATTGAAAATGGGAAAATCACAAAGATTTCTCCCAATCAACCTAATGCAAAGGTTATTGATGCAAAAGGATTTCTAATGCTTCCGGCTTTCAGAGATATGCACATTCATCTGGATAAAACTTTCTATGGTGAAAAATGGCAGGCTGTAAGAAGAAGAGTCGGCGGAGTGAAAGGAATGATTGCTCTCGAACAGCAAATGATGCCTGAGTTATTGAAAAATTCAACATTTAAGGCGGAAAAAATGATTGAGTTATTGCAATCAAAAGGAACTTCCTTTGCAAGAAGCCATGTAAATATTGAACCTACATCCAAATTACAATCTTTAAAGAATCTGCAGAAAGCCTTAGAGCATAAAAACAAAACTTTCGGAGCGGAGTTAGTGGCTTTTCCACAACATGGAGTTTTCTATACAGATTCTGTTCCGTATCTGAAGGAAGCCGCGAAAATGGATATTGATTTCATTGGTGGAGTAGATCCTTTTACTATTGATGGAGCGATAGAAAAAACAATCGACTTTACGGTTCAGTTGGCGTTAGATAACAAAAAAGGAATTGATATTCATTTGCATGAAAGCGGAGACTCCGGTTTAAAGACGGTCGAATACTTAATTGATAAAGTCAACGAAAATCCTTCATTGAAAGGAAAAACCTATTTAAGTCATTGTTTTGTTTTAGGTAAACTGGAGAAAGCAAAACAGGAAGAAGTTGCAGAAAAGTTGGGTAATGCAGAAATCGGGATTGTTTCTACGATTCCTTTTGGCGGCTTAATTATGCCGATTCCGACTTTATATAAACATAATGTGAAAGTATTGACCGGGAACGACAGTATTGTTGATCACTGGAATACTTTCGGGACGGGAAATGTGTTGCAGAAAGCTAATCTAATGGCACAGTTGTATGGACAATCTACAGAATTCTTATTATCAAGAAGCCTGAAACTGGCGACAGCAAATGTTTTACCATTGGATGATAAAGGGAATCAGCAGTGGCCAAAAGCTGGCGATCAGGCAAATCTGATTTTCTTAAATGCAAGCTGTTCTGCGGAAGCTGTTTCAAGAGTTTCTCATGTGGAATCATTGATTCATCAAGGGAATATTGTGTTTTAAAAAGAATTTCATTCTGATAAAATTTACGTATTTTAGGGTAAATTATTATGGAATGAGCCATCAGTCAGATTATTTTCCTATTCTCAGTATTCATGAATTTGCAGAGAAGCAGTCAAAAACCTGTGATCTTTTGTTTAATGAATTGAGCGGTGAAAGAAAGATTGATGAGCCTCATAAACATGATTTTTTTATCATCAATCTTTTTGAAAAAGGAAAAGGATTCCATATCATCGATTTTGTGGAATATCCAATTCATGATCATCAGATTCATCTGGTGTTTCCGGATCAGGTTCATCAATGGACAATTGAAAAAGAAACCGTTGGCTATCAATTGATGATCAGCAAAGGGTGGTACGAAAGTTTTCTTCCTGCTTTACGGTTTTCTTCATCTTATTATTTCCAGCATCCTGCTTTTACAGTTTTGGAAGAAATTTTTGCATTGTTATTACATGAATTTCAGGCCATAAAAAAAGAACTCAGTGAAGAGAAAGTATTTTGGGAACTCATTCAAAAAAGAAGCGAACTTATCGGTTTATTGGTAAGTAAATCAGTAGAAGGGGCTTTTAAAGATTTTGAAACTTATAATTCGAATCCTATTATTTCGAAGTTTCTGAATTTAATTAATGAATATTTTAAAACGGAACGTTCGGTTTCTTTTTATGCGGATAAATTAAATATTTCAGCAAATTATCTCAATATTGTCTGTAAGAAAACTCTTAATACATCGGCATCTTCATTAATTCAGGACAGAATTCTACTGGAGGCAAAACGGTTGCTGAAAGTTTCCGAAATGTCAGTAAAAGATATTGTTTATGATCTGGGGTTTTACGATCATGCCAGTTTTTCTAAATTTTTTAAAGTTCAGACCGGAATGACGCCTTCACAATTCAAAGAATAATCTGTACAAAATCTGAAATAATTTATACACCTGTTTAAATTTATCCCGGTGTAATTTTGTATGACTAAATGAGAGTTATGCAATCGTCTTATCAATTTATAGCAAAAGGAAATTATTCGCTGAAAAATGTCCGTCTGGAAACAGGCTTTGAATATGATAATGAAGTTGTAATCCGGACGAAGACAGATCTGTTTTGTATTGAAATTGAAGATGGGAAAATAAAATCGGTAAAGCCAAACAATCCTGATTTAGAAGCAATCGATGCAAAGAGAAAACTGATGCTTCCTGCTTTTAAAGATATGCATATTCATCTGGATAAAACTTTGTACGGACTTCCGTGGCAGGCGCTTTCGCCTAAAAGAAGAACAGTAAAAGATATGATTGCCTACGAACAGGAAATCATTCCGGGGCTCTTGAAAACTTCTGTGGAAAGAGCGGAACAGTTGATTGATCTGTTACAAAACTACGGGACGAATTTTGCAAGAACGCATTTTAATATTGATCCTACTTCGGGGCTAAAATCATTGGAAAATTTAGAAAAAGCGTTAGAAAATAAAAAAAGCTCATTCAGTGCAGAGTTGGTAGCTTTTCCTCAGCATGGCGTTTATTATACAGAGTCGGCTCCTTTAATGAAGGAAGCGGCAAAACTGAAAAATGTAGGCTTTATTGGAGGTCTGGATCCTTTAAGTATTGACGGAAGTATTGAAAAGGTGCTGGATTTTACGGTTCAACTGGCTTTGGATAACAAAAAGGGAATTGATATTCATTTGCATGAAGCCGGATCGGGTATGAAAACAATCAATTATTTAATAGATAAAGCCATTGAGAATCCTGAACTTCAAGGGAAAACTTTTGTAAGCCATGCATTTGCTTTAGCTTATTTAAATACAAAAGAAGCGGAAGAGATTGCTGAAAAATTAGCCGCTGCAAAAGTAGGAATTGCTTCTTCTGTACCTTTTAGGGGAAAAATAATGCCAATTCCTACATTGAAAAAATATGGAGTAAATGTTTTGATCGGAAATGATAACGTTCAGGATTACTGGAGTACATTCGGATCAGGAAATATGCTGCAGAAAACCAATTTAATTGCAGAGCTTTATGGCTACGAATCTGAATTTGAGCTTTCCAGAGCATTGGAATTTGCGACTCAAAATGTTCTTCCGCTAAATAATAAAGGAGAGCAGCAATGGCCGAAAACCGGTGATGAAGCCAATGTGGTTTTAGTGGATGCAAGCTGTTCTGCAGAAGCAGTTTCGAGGATTTCCCATGTGGAAGGTTTGATGAATAAAGGAAATCTATTTTGGAAAAAGTAAATATAATATATAGTTGTGTTTTTTTAATACTTGTTTTTATCAATGAAATAATCCATCCCGATGACGAGATGGATTATTTTTTAACTTGATATGAAGAATTGTTACTATATGCTTAGTTCATCGCATCAGTTGTATCGAAGCTTGTAAGACCAGTCCATCCTTTAGCCCAATCAGGTAAAGCTGTTCCGTTTCCTGCTCCTAATGCAGCTGAATTTTCAGAGTAAACAGAAGTGATATCCACAGCTGTTCCTGCAGTGTTTTTAGCTTTAGACTTTGTGGCAACATTTATAAATCTTAAGTTTTTGATGTAAGATCCTCCCTGGAACCAAGCTAACGTTCTGTCTGTTTCAAAATCTAAACCTGTAGTATAGTTTGCCAAAACGATGTTGTCGAATTGTCCGTTAGATCCTGCTCTTACTTTCATCCCCTGAGATTCTGATCCGCCAGTGTTACCTAAGAAAGTAGCATTGGTGATCGTAGGATTAGAAACTCCGTTTCCGAAAGTTGTGTTCGGGTTTGTATCCTGAGTATCAGCTTCAATACCTCTGTTTCCTGGTTCTGTAGCAGTCTGATATTGTTTTTTTCTTGCTACATAAAGGAAGTTTGCCGTTCCTTTGTAACCTTCTGTCCAGTCGAAACCGTCATCTCCAACACCTGTTACTACGATGTGATCAAGATTTGGGCTTCCTCCGAAACATTCGATACCGTCATCAGCACCGTCAGTTACATAGATATAAGAAAGAATAGTTCCGCTACCCACTCCGAAAAGAGAAAGTCCGTTGAATTCTTTTTCAGGGTTATATTTAAATCCGCTGTCTTTAATTACCACATATTTAATAACTCCCGAGTTATCATTATTGTCACTTCCTCCATAAGTAAGATCTCCTAATTCTGAAGTAGAAGTTCCTAAAGCACTTCTGTTTGAAGGTGCATTACCTAGAACTACGATACCTCCCCAATGTCCTTGCTTGTGTGAAGTTCCTTCGAATACAACAGGGCTGGTTGCTGTACCGTTGATGTATAATTTACCACCTCTGTCAACAATAAGATAGTTAGCTCCTTCCGCTACAGTGATTCTGGTTCCTGCAGGAATAACAAGGTTTGCACCACTTTCTACCAATACTCTTCCAGTAATTGTATATACTTTTGATGGATCTAAAGTTACTGTAGTTCCGGCAGCAATACTTCCTTTAAAGTTACTTGGATCAATTGTAGAGATGTTTTCAGATGAATCGTCATCAGAACTGCTACAAGAGATTGCAGTTGAAGAGAATGCCGCAGCTAATGAAAAGAAAAGAGCAGCTTTTAAGATTGTTTTTTTCATAACCTTATATTAGATTTAATATTATTAAAATTTGTATGATAAGCTTAAACCAACCTGACGTCCTTTTGTATAGTCTCTGTTGATCAATGTAGCTGTTTTATTTTCCTGTTCTATTTTATTGTGAGGGTTTAATAGGTTTTTAGCAGAAACTCCGATTCCTATTTTATCCAAAGTGAAGTTTAAATTAAGATCTAAAAGATCTCTTGCAGTTTCATAAAAATCTCCGATATCAGTTGTTCCCAAAGCATAAAGGTTTTTCCCTATGTGAGAATACACAACCACAAAGTCTAATGAATTTAAGTTGCTGTTCCATTTATAATTGTAGCCTAAGTTTACGTTGGCAATAAAATCTGCAGCTCCCTGAAGGGCATTTTTATCTTTAGTAAACACAACCGTTTTTCCTTTGTTTTCTTTTGCAATATCAGCCTGAGACTTAAGGTTTTGCTCAGAATGCATATACGTACCGTTCAGGAAAGTATAGATTTTTGAATTGCTCCAAGAATAGATGTCTTTTCTCACCTCTACTTCAGCTCCTACGATATATCCTGAATCTGCAGCATTAAAATACGTCATATCACTTGGTGCAGAACTCGCATAAGTGGTTCTTGCGATTGGATTCTGGATATATTTTCCGAAAGCCGCTACTGAAACCAACTCACCGGATTTAGGGAATAATTCCCACTTCAAGTCAACATTATAGTTGTCAGAAGGAGCAAGATCCGGATTTCCGTATGTATTCGTCGTTACATCATAATATGCAAAAGGAATAAGTTCTTTAGCTTGTGGTAATGTATAGGTTTTAGAGAAAGATAATCTTAAGTTTTGCTTGTCGTTAAGACTATATTTAGCATTTAAAGCCGGTAAGAATTTATTGTACTGCTTATTCTTTTTACCTTCTCCCTGAACAGGGTCAATCCACTTCATCTGCATATCGATGTAATCGAAACGTCCTCCTACCTGTACGATAAATTTATCAGAAAGCGTAATATCTACATTGGCAAATCCCGATTGGATATTCTGTTTTGCCGTATAGTTGAAAGGCGTAAATAATTTTGCTGTCGGCTGGAATGTCTGGTAGGTGAATAGGCTGTTGTTTGTAGCGTTAATGAAAGCATCAATGTTATTAGGATCTACCTGAGGAGAAAGACCGAAGTTCATACCAACAGTAGTATAGTTGAATTTTCTGTCTTTGTATTGTCCGTCGTATCCTGCAGTAATTTTGAATTTGTTTAAAGTTTTAGAAAGGTAAGCATGACCTAAAACCGTATTGTCTTTTAACTCGTCAAAATATCTGTGGTTATTGATCGCACTTCCTGAAATAAGCTGCATCGTTGTTGCATCAATAGTATTCTGCATACGGTCTGGTCTTTTGCTGTTCAGCATATTGTAACCCACCGCCCAGTCTGCAGTCCATGTATCACCTAACTTGTGTGTACCTAATAATTGGTTTACCCAAGTGCTGGTAAGTTTATTATCACCTCTGTTAATGATTACATTTCTGTCGACATCATAAGAATATCCTTTGAATATTTTGGCAGTCTGTTCAGAAGAGTGAATGAAATTTGACGTGAAGTTAATTTTGTTGCTTGAATTGAATTTATACCCTAAATTAACTAAAGCCGTAGTATTCGTTTTATAATTAGAACGCTCTACATTGAATTTTTTGTTTGGTGTATTATCTGCAAAATAGAATCCTTCCTGTCCTTCACTGTATTCATAGGCATTCTCAAATCCTGCATAGCCAAAGACAGAGAATTTTCCGAAAGTTGCCCCTCCTTCAATATTCATATCCGTATTGAACGGATTGTCTGCATTTTTGAAATTCCATTTTGTTTTAAAAGGATAGCTTTGGTAAGGATTTCCTTTAGTAAAAGTAGTTTCCTTAAATCCGAAAAATCCTGGAGCTCCATCTTGTACTTTGAAATTATTGCTATCAAAAGTCTGAAGATTGATGCTGCTTCCTAAACCGATCTTAAAATACGGTTTACCAGTAAACTCTTTAGAAACAATACTGATGCTTGCTCCTCCAAAATCACCCAATAATTTGGGGTTATATACTTTATCTAATGAAATATATTCGATCATTGAAGTCTTGAAAATCGAAAGATCGATGTTTCTGTTCTCCGGATCGTCAGACGGAATGGGTAATCCGTTTAATGTAGTACTGTTATATCTGTCACCAAGACCTCTTACGAAAATCTGTCCGCTTCCTTCTTGCTTAATAGTTCCGGTAGCTTTTGTTACAGCGGTTGCAACATCTCCTACACCTTGCTTTGCAAGCTGTACAGAACCTACACGCTCTATAACTTCTACAGATTTCTTTTGTACGCTGATAAGATTAGCTTCAGTGCCTTTCTTGGTAGATCCTTTAATGATAACACCTTCAATTTTCTTTTCTTTCTTTACCGTGTCGTTTTTGGTCGATTGAGCGTAAAGTACAGTTCCCGATGTTGTTAAAAACAAAACTGCGATACTCAGTTTTCTAAAATTCATTTCTTTTACTATATTCTTTCGGTGCAAAGGAATAAAAGATTGCCGGGGTAAATGGTTTAGTAAAATTTAAATTTTTCTTAACTAAACATTAAGAAAAGAATATAATTGTTAACTTTATGTGAACGATGTGTGATTTGTTAATCTGTGCTTTAAAAATTATTAACTTTGACTCGTAAAAATTAAAAATGAACCAAAAGAAAATCCTCTTAATAGACGATGAACTGGATATTTTAGAGATTCTGTCTTACAATTTAGAAAAAGAAGGCTACGATATTTATACCGCTACCAATGGTAACGAAGGAATTGACAAAGCCAAGGAAATTATTCCAGATCTTATCTTATTAGATGTCATGATGCCGGAAAAAGACGGTATCGAAACCTGTCAGGAACTTCGTAAAATAAAAGAACTTCAAAAAACATTAATTGTTTTTCTTTCTGCAAGAAGCGAAGAATTCTCACAATTAGCAGGATTTCAGGCAGGAGCCAATGATTATATTGTGAAATTAATCAAACCGAAAATCCTTACCTCCAAAGTAAATGCATTATTACAACTCACTTCTCAGGTTTCGGATAATACTAAATTAATTGAAATCGGAGATTTGGTAATTGACAAGGATAATTTCAGAGTTTCAAAAGCCGGGCAACAGTTTTTATTACCTAAAAAAGAATTCGATTTGTTGTATCTTTTAGCTTCCAATACAGAAAAAGTATTCAAAAGAGAAGAGATTCTTGAAAAAGTTTGGGGAAATGATGTAATTGTAGGGGAAAGAACGATCGATGTTCACATCCGTAGATTAAGAGAAAAATTAGGAATTAATACTATTCAGACCTTAAAAGGAATAGGATATAAGCTTATTGTTTAATCTGAAACTTTAGATATACAACTAATTATTAAATATTTGTAAAATTGAAATTTTACAGACTTACTCTCGCCACCTCTTGTTTACTTACAGTGGTGATGTTTCTTTTGGTCATCACTTTTGATTGGCTAAAGGATCTTTATGATCAGACTCCATTCTTCAGAATAGGACTTCTGATCTGTCTGATTCTTATTTTCATTATCAATTATCTGGTGTTGGAGCTGCTTTTCAATTATTATGGAAAAAAGCAGGTTCGTGGACTTTCTCAGCTCTTACCTCAGGAAATTGTTCAGGATAATGATGAGAATATTACCATTAAAGAATTGGGGGAGAGATTTTCCGATCTTAATCAGCAGAAAGTTTCTGAAATTGACATGATGAAAGAAATGGAAAGCTACCGTAAAGAATATATCGGTAATGTTTCCCATGAACTTAAAACTCCGTTATTTTCAATCCAGGGTTACGTAGAAACATTAAGAGACGGAGGAGTCGATAATCTTGCCATTCGGGATAAATATCTGGAAAGAATTGATAAATCTGTTGAAAGGCTGATTGCCATTGTTACAGATTTGGATATGATCAATAGGCTTGAAGCAGGTGAAATCAACCTTACCATTTCCAGATTCGATGTAAATCTCCTGATTAAAGAAATTTTTGATTTACTCGATCTTGAAGCGGAAAAACGCAATACTACATTACAGATTCAGACTCTGCATCCTCAGATTTTTGTAGATGCTGACAAACAAAAAATATCACAGGTTTTTATTAACCTAATTTCCAATGCTATTCACTATGCCAACAGGCAGGAAGCCAAAGTGGTGGTGAAAACAAGTATCCTTAAAAATAAAGTTCTTATTGAAGTTATTGATAACGGAATGGGGATAAAATCCGAAATCCTACCCAGGATTTTTGAGAGATTTTATCGTGTGGAAACCAGCCGGAGCAGAAGGGAAGGAGGTTCTGGTCTGGGCTTGGCAATTGTGAAGCATATTCTGGAAGCTCATAACGAAAACATTACGGTGGAAAGTGTATATCTTGAAGGAACAAAGTTCAGTTTTATGCTTGAAAAAAGTAAATAACTCCGGCAAAATGTAAGAAAAAAAAATATTTTAAAAAATTCTGAAATATTTTTTTGTCACATGTCATTTATTATATATTTGCAGCAGAGATTTATCATAATAAAAAAGGCAAAAAGTAATTTAAAAACTGATATGGTTTACAAAATCCGCGTAATATTAGATGCGAAAGAAGATATTTTCCGTGATATCGAAGTTAAAGGGAAACAGACGCTATGGAACTTACATTTAGGTATTAAGAGTGCATTCAGCTTGCAGGGTGACGAGCTTTCTACTTTTAATTTACTTGAAGAAGATGGAACGATAGTGAAAAGTGTTCCGCTGGAAGATATGAGTGACGACGGTGATGGCGAAATTATGTCTGATGTATACATTGATGAAGCCTTCGAAAACTCAGGAGATAAAGCACAGTTCCAATACGGGCTTCTTGATCTTTGGGAATTCTTCTGTGAATTGGTAGAAGTAATCGAAGAGACAAAAGGAGTGAATTACCCTATCACTGTATACAGATTTGGTAATGTACCTTTAAAAGCTCCTAGCAAAAACGGTACTTCCGGAGGATCAAAGAAAAAATCTGCAATGCCTTTGATGGATGATGATTTCAGCTTTGATGATGATTTTGGAGGAAGCAGCAACTTTGTGGATGAAGATGATGATAACTTTGACGATGAGGAAGAAGACTACAATGATGATGTTTTTGATGATGAAGATGATAACGATGATGAAAGATAAAATATCTAAACAATATAATAACCCTGAATGAAAATTCAGGGTTTTTTATGCACTAAACAGAGGCAGAAAATAGTTTTTAATCAAAATTTATCATTTACAGTTCATTTCTATTATCACTCAATTCGTTATTTTTGTTAAAAATAGATAAAATGAAAAAATGGATTTTATCGGCTTTAACTGGTATAGGAATGGCTTCCTGTACTACTCAAAACATAAATAAGAACACTATGGATTTCCCGAAAGAATGGAAGCATACTACTAATATTTACGAAGTAAACGTAAGACAATATACAGAAGAAGGAACCTTCAGAGCATTTGAAAAAGAAATGCCCAGACTGAAAGCGATGGGTGTAAAAACACTTTGGTTCATGCCTATTACTCCTATTGCCCAACAAAATAAAAAAGGAAGTCTGGGAAGTCCTTATGCGGCTTCGGATTACGTATCCATCAATCCCGAATTTGGAACAATGGCAGATTTTAAACATATGGTCAACGCTGCGCACAGATTAGGCTTTAAAGTTATTATAGATTGGGTTGCCAATCATACGGGGTGGGATCATATTTGGACAAAAACTCATCCTGAATTTTATTTAAAAGATCCGGATGGAAAATTTCATATTGCTTCAGGAATGGATGATATCATTGAGCTGGATTATAAAAATCAGGAGATGAGAAAGGCCATGATTGATGCCATGAAGTTTTGGGTAAAGGAAACCAATATAGATGGTTTCAGATGTGATTTGGCATCCTGGGTTGAAGTAGATTTCTGGGAACAGGCAAGACCGGAAGTAGAAACCATAAAGCCTCTTTTCTGGTTAGGTGAATTTGATGAACTCGAAAACCCTGAATACGGAAAAGTCTTTGATGCAAGCTATTCCTGGAAATGGATGCATGCTTCGAATGATTACTACAACCAAAACCAGCCTTTGCAGAATCTTAAAGATTTACTGGCAAAATATACAGCAATAGGAGACGGTTCGATGAGAGCCTGGTTTACATCTAACCATGATGAAAACTCATGGAATGGAACAGAATATGAAAAATATGGGGTTATTACCAAGCCAATGGCAGTTTTTTCAGCAACCTGGAATGGTGTTCCGTTGTTGTATTCAGGACAGGAGCTGCCTAATAACAAAAGGTTGGAGTTTTTTGAAAAAGACCCTATAAAATGGACTAATAATTATCAAAATGCAGATTTCTATAAAACTTTACTCAATTTAAAGTCTTCCAATCCTGCTTTAAGAGGTGGTGATCCTGCAGCTTCTACCCAGCTTCTGAATACGACAGCAAATGATAAAATTTTAGCTTATCTCAGAAAAAATGGGGAAAATGAAGTTTTAGTGGTATTAAATATGTCAAAGGAAGCCGTTGACTTTACTATTGAAGACGATCGTTTATCAGGTGTTTTTACCAATGTTTTTGAAGGGACAAAGCGTGATTTTAATCAAGGAAAGAATTTTCACTTCCAAACTTCAGATTACACGGTCTTTGAGAAATAACTTTTATGACAAAATCTTTTAATATACTTAATTCAAGGTGGTTCAGTATCCTTCAGAAAATTACATTGGGAGAAAAAATACAGTTGTTTTTATTCGGAGGTACTTCCAATTGGAAACATGATTATGAAAGCTTGAGAGCTCGTTACTATATATTGTCTAACGAGCTATTGTCCTTAAAAGAAAAAAATGAATAAAGAACAGATATTAAATACAATAAAAATAAAGGTAGAAGAGAAAGTTCATGCTTTCGAAAAACTTATCGCGGAAACCAGGGCATCAAATAATGATACCAAAAGTTCCATGGGAGATAAGTACGAAACGGGAAGAGAAATGCTTCAGCAGGAAATTAATAATCTTCAGAGACAGCTCAACGAAACATTGAATCAGCAGACTGTACTTCAGAAAATCACTTCAGAACCCTCTTTGAAAGTACAGAACGGCGCATTGGTGAAAACTGATAAAGGTTTGTTCTACGTTTCGGTTTCAGTAGGTGAGATTACTTTCAATGATCAAAAAATCATGACCGTTTCAGTAGAATCTCCATTAATAAAAGCGATGTCCGGAAAAACAAAAGGCGATCAATTTATGATCAATACTATGCAACAGACTATTGAGAAAATCTGGTAATAGAATGTTATTTATTTTATTGTAATTAAAATGGTTGAAATACTGTTTTTTATTTTAATTCTTGGAAAAAATTATTGGGTTTTATAAAATAGTTTTAGAGAAATTAACGTAACTGTTGTAAAATTAAGAAAACTTTATTGTTAAAATTTTAAGACGTGTATGGTTTCTTCGTAACTTGTTAGTAGTTATTTAAAGAAGTATATAAAATTTTATCAATATGGGAATTTTAGAAAATAAAGTAGCTATTGTTACAGGTGCCGGTTCAGGAATTGGATTGGCTATTGCAGAAACGTATGCGAAAGAAGGGGCAAAAGTGATTGTCTCAGACATTAATGAAGAACACGGAAAACAGGTAGTGGAAAAAATAAAATCATCAGGAGGGGAGGCTTCATTTGTAAAAGCAGATACTTCGAAACCTGAAGAAGTGGAAGCTCTGGTAAAATCAACAGTTGAGATATACGGAAAATTGGATATTGCCTGTAACAATGCGGGAATTGGTGGAGAACAGGAACTGACGGGAGATTATAATCTGGATAGTTGGAGAAAAGTATTAAGTGTAAACTTAGATGGTGTTTTTTACGGCTGTAAATATGAACTGGAACACATGGATAAAAACGGAGGCGGAGTGATTGTGAATATTGCATCCATTCACGGTATGGTTGCAGCACCGCTTTCGTCCGCTTATACCTCAGCAAAACATGCGGTTGTAGGACTTACAAAAAATATCGGAGCCGAATACGGGCAAAAAAATATCCGTTGTAATGCAGTCGGTCCTGCGTATATTGAAACACCGCTTCTGGAAAGTGCAAGCGGAGATATGAAAGAGGCACTGATTGCAAAACATCCGATGGGAAGACTGGGAAAACCTCAGGAAGTAGCAGAACTTGTACTGTTCTTAAGCTCTGACAAATCATCGTTTATGACCGGAGGATATTATCTTGTTGATGGAGGATATACTGCAGTGTAACCTTGAGCTTCTTGTTCTTAATAGTGTAAGATAAAGAACATTACAAAAATAATAGAAAGCATTCATGTTCATGAATGCTTTTTTATAGCTTATGATAACAAAAAATCATTAAGTTTTTTCTAAATTTGGACTCTATAAATCGCTTTCAAAATGCAAAATTATTTAGACCTTTTACAGCATATTTTAGATAACGGAATAGACAAAACCGACAGAACGGGAACGGGAACGAGAAGTGTTTTCGGATACCAGCTGAGATATGACCTGTCAAAAGGATTTCCTTTGGTAACCACCAAAAAAGTGCATTTGAAATCTATTATTTATGAATTGTTGTGGTTTCTGAAAGGTGATACCAATATCAAATATTTAAAAGATAACGGGGTTTCTATCTGGGATGAGTGGGCGGATGAAAATGGAGATTTGGGACCTGTTTATGGAGCTCAGTGGAGAAGCTGGCATGGAGCAGACGGAAAAGTTGTGGATCAGATTACTGAAGTGATCGATCAGATCAAAAAAAATCCCGATTCCAGAAGGCTGATTGTTTCCGCTTGGAATGTTGCTGAAATTCCCAATATGGCTTTGGCACCTTGTCATGCTTTGTTCCAGTTCTATGTGGCGGATGGAAAATTATCGCTTCAGCTGTATCAGAGAAGTGCAGATGTTTTCCTGGGAGTTCCTTTTAATATTGCAAGCTATGCATTGTTATTGATGATGGTAGCACAGGTTTGTGATCTTGAAGTTGGGGATTATGTTCACAGCTTTGGAGATGTTCACATTTATAACAATCATTTTGAACAAGTTCAGAAGCAGCTTTCCAGAGATCCAAGACCGCTTCCTACCATGAAATTAAACCCTGAAGTTAAAGATATTTTCGGCTTCGATTTTGAAGATTTTACCTTGGAGAATTATGATCCGCATCCGGGAATTAAAGCTCCTGTTGCGATTTAAGATTCAAAGAAATTAGATTTTTATATTCATTTAGTTTGTCATTCCGTAGGAATCCAGACTAATTTTTAAATATTGTAGCCGAGATTCCTACGGAATGACAAATTGAAATTATTTTAATAGATATAAAAGTGAAGTGTAAACTTCACTTTTTTTGTAACATCTACGGAAGTTTTTCAACTTATTCATTAAATCTCAGAATATGTTAAAAAAGTTATTTTTTCTATCGGCAATCAGTATTTCTGGTCTTGCATTTTCCCAAAACAATGTCAAAGAAAAGCTGGGGAATTATTTTGATTCTCTTTTTGTACATCATAAAGTAATGGGGAGTTTTGCATTTGCAGAAAATGACCGCCCGACTTTTGTGAAAGTAATCGGATTTGCCGATGTTGAAAAAAAGCAAAAGGCGAATGTAAACACACAATATCGAATCGGATCGATCAGTAAGACTTTCACGGCCGTTTTGATTATGAAAGCAGTTGAGGAAAAAAAGATTTCTTTAAATCAAAAACTTTCTGACTTCTATCCCGAAATTCCCAATGCGGATAAAATCACCATAGAAAATTTACTCCAGCACAGAACGGGAATCCACAACTTAACCAACGAGGCCGAATATTGGCAATACAATACAAAACCTCAGACAGAGACTAGCTTGGTTAATATTATTAAAAAATATAAAAGTGATTTTGAACCGGGTGCAAAACACGAATACAGCAATTCAAATTATATACTGTTGGGTTTTATCCTTGAAAAAGTGTACAAAAAATCTTATGCGGAATTAATTAAAGCTAAAATTACCAAACCTTTAAAGCTGACCTTAACTGAAGTTGGAGGAAAAATTGATACTTCGAAAGACCAGGCAAAATCTTATCAGTTTACCAACGGGAAATATGAAGTTTCGAATGAAACCGACATGAGTATTCCGATCGGAGCGGGAAATATTATCTCGACTCCAAGAGATCTTTTGAGTTTTATTCTTGGGTTAGAGCAAGGAAAATTAATTAAGAAGGAAAGCCTTGAAAAAATGAAAAACTTTGTGGATAATTACGGATATGGATTGGTAAAAGTTCCGTTTGGCAAATATTCGGGATTTGGGCACACCGGCGGAATTGATAATTTCAGATCGGCATTGTTTTATTTTCCGGATGTAAAAACAGCGGTAAGCTTTACAACGAACCAGGCAGATATGGACACTAACGAAATCTCCATCAAAATGATGGAAACTGCAACGGGAAAAGATTTTGAAATGCCTAGCTTTAAAACTCTGGAAATCCCGGAAAGCGAATTACAGAAGTTTGTAGGAAATTATTCTAGCCCGGATGTTCCTCTAAAAATTAATATCTTTATCAAGGACAAAAAACTAATGGCGCAGGCAACAGGGCAAGGTGCATTTCCTTTGGAGGCAACTTCAGAGACGAGCTTTAAATTCGACATGGCAGGAATTGTCATCGATTTTTACCCTGCGAAAAAACAGTTTGTAATCATTCAGAGAGGAACAAAAAATACGTTTACGAAAGAATAAAACAAAAGAAAATTATTCAACATTTAAATAAAAATAACTCTAAATAATACTAATGAAAAAAGCCATTTTATCGATTGCTCTTTTGAGTGGGATTTTCTTTCCCACAACTATAGCAGCGCAAACCGAAACTTCAGGCAGAGAAAAGGTGTACAGAGCTACCCATACAAAAGTAACGGAACTAAAGCATACCAAGCTAAAAGTAAACTTCGATTATCAGAAAGAACAGATGAATGGTGAAGAATGGCTGACTGCTGCTCCGTTTTTTTATTCTACCAACGAATTGACGCTTGATGCAAAAGGAATGTTGATTCATGAAGTCGCTTTGGATACAAATGGTAAGAAGTCTCCTTTAAAATATGATTATAAGGATGATATTCTGAAGATTACTTTAGATAAAACCTACCAGAAAAATCAGGATTACACGGTTTATATTAAATATACAGCACGTCCGAATGAAGTAAAGCAACAGGGAAGTGCGGCAATTAATGATGCCAAAGGATTGTATTTCATTAATGCTCAGGGAAAAGATCCGGATACGCCGACTCAGATCTGGACACAGGGAGAAACGGAATCTTCTTCCGCATGGTTTCCTACCATTGATAAATCCAACCAAAAAACAACTCAGGAAATTTATATGACGGTTCCTGATAAGTATGTAACCCTTTCCAATGGACTTTTAAAAGATTCTCAGAAAGAAGCAAATGGATTGAGGACAGATCATTGGGTAATGGATAAGAGACATTCTACTTATCTTTTTTTCATGGGAGTGGGTGAGTATGCGATTGTGAAGGACAAGTGGAGAAATATTGCGGTTGACTACTATATCGAAAAAGAATATGAACCTTATGCAAAACAGATCTACGGAAATACTCCGGAAATGATCGAGTTTTTCTCTAAAAAACTGGGATATGATTATCCGTGGGCAAAATATGCGCAGATTTCCGGAAGAGATTATGTGAGTGGAGCGATGGAAAATACTACGGCAACACTTCATGGAAGCGATATTTTACAAAAGCCGGGACAATTGATTGATGAAAATACCTGGGAAGATACAATTGCTCATGAGTTGTTCCATCATTGGTTTGGAGATTTGGTAACTGCGGAAAGCTGGAGTAACCTTACTGTAAACGAATCTTTTGCAAACTATTCGGAATACCTTTGGAACGAATACAAATACGGAAAAGATCAGGCGGATTATCACCAGATGAAAGATGCTAATCTGTATCTTACAACACCCGGAAATTTTGATAAAAACTTAGTCAGATTCAATTATGATTCCCGTGAAGATGTTTTTGATTTGGTAACTTATCAGAAAGGAGGGGTGATTCTTCATATGTTGAGAAATTATTTGGGAGATGATGCTTTCTTTGCAGGGTTGAATGATTACCTGAAAACATACGAATATCAGAATGCAGAGGCTCATCAGTTGAGATTATCTTTTGAAAAAGTTTCGGGGAAAGATTTGAATTGGTTCTTTAATCAATGGTACTTTGGAAGCGGAAATCCGAAAATTAAATATTCTTACACTTTCGAACCTGTTAAAAAACAAGTGGCAGTTGTTATTGAGCAGACTCAGGAATTACCATTCCAGTTTCCTTTGGCAATTGATGTTTATGATAATGGGAAGCCAAAAAGATATAATGTTTGGGTGAATGCAGAGGCAAAAAATACATTCAATTTTGATGTTTCTAAAAACGCAGACTTGGTTAACATTAATGCAGATGGCGTGTTATTGGCAGATATAACTGATGTTAAGACTCCTGAACAAAACTTAATGCAGTTCTTGGGTTCTAAAGAATTCCTGAGCAAATTCAATGCATTGAACGGAATTAAAGATCAGGTGGGGAAAAACCCTGCCGCAACAAAATTATTGACAGCTGCAGTTAAAGACCCTTTTTTCAGAACAAGAATGAGGGCCTTAAAATTAATGGATTTATCCAATCCTGAGCAGTTCAAAGCAATGGGAGCTGAAGTTGAGAAACTGGCTTCAAGTGATCCGAAAACATTGGTTCAGGCGTCAGCAATTTCTGCCCTGGCAAAAACAAAAGATAAAAAATACCTTCCGATTTTTGAGAAAGGAGTGAATGCGGTTTCGAATGCGGTAAAGGCAAGTTCTGTAAGCGCAATTATTGATGTTGATCCGTCAAGAGCTAATGCTTTAGCTGATAAAATCGATTTGGAAGGTGCTCCGGATAACTTATTGGAAAAATTGTTGCCAATTATTGTTAAGAATAAAGTGACTCCTCAAATGTCAAATATTGCTCAGGTGGCCGCTTTTTATCCGTTTGTCAAATTCCAGAACCCGGAACTGGGAAAATCTGCGGAAGAAGGATATAACTGGATCATGAGTTCCGATAATTTGAAAGCAACAGAAAGTATCATAAAGATGTTGGGACATGCAAAAGGACAATTAGGGGATAACCCACAGGCGAAAATGATGATAAGCCAGATGTTAAAAGATGGTTTAAGTAAAAAAATGGAGCTTTTGAAACAGAATCCACAAAGTGCTTCGAGCATTAATAAGCAGATTGATGTAATTAATAAAACGATTGAAGATTTTAAATAAATATTCAAGATAAGATATTGTTTTAAATTATGATAACCACTATTTTTATAGTGGTTTTTTAATTAATTTTAATTTTTTATTGATGATTTGTTATTGATTTAATATTAAATATTTATTAATTATGGTATTTATTTAATTGTTAATTTGTAGATTTGTTGTGAATTTAATACTTAATAACTGAAAATGAAAACAAGTCTATTTTTTAGATTGATGATGAATCGTCAATTTTTTTCTTTTTTATTGATGCTTTTTGCAATTGGTTTTAATGCGCAGGTTTCTACATTTCCTTGGACAGAAACTTTTGAAGACAGTTCGCCAACCAGAGCAAGCTGGACGCAAATATATGAAACGAATAATATGAGCTGGACTTATACTTCTGCGGCAACTACGGGAAGTATAGGAGTTACAGCCTTTGCAGGAACTAAATTTGCCAACTTTCCGGCAAATACGACTTCTGCTGACAAAACCAAACTGGTAAGCCCGCCCTTAAATTCTGCAGGTCTTACTTCTCCGAAAATCAGTTTCTATCTTATCAATCCGCAACAGAATGGCAATGCAAACTGGGTAAGAATTTATTATAGAATGTCCGCTACAGATCCTTGGTCAACATTGATGGGATTTCAGCCTCCTTTTGCTTCCTGGTATCTTTTTGCCAATATCGGGATGCCTCCCAATATTTATCAGGTTGCTATAGAATGTGAAAATGCTCAGGGATATTCTACATTAATAGATAATGTTACCATAAGTAATGATGTTTTAAGCAGCAAAGAAATTTCAAAGCTGTCGAATACACAGATTAAATATTTCCCGAATCCGGTAAAGGATATTCTTAACTTTAAAGGAGATGAAAGAATCCAGGAAATCAGTATTTATGATGAATCAGGGAAAAAGATTCAAACCAATAACATTGAAGGTAATGAGGGAAGTATCAATGTTTCTGCCTTAAGTAACGGAATGTATATTGTTTCAGGTAAAACTAAGAATGGAGAAATAAAAACATTTAAAATGATAAAAAAATAAAGAATAAGGTTGCATAAAAACTAAATTTTTTATTAGTCGGAGCATCTCTCCCCAGAGGTGCTTTTTAAATAATTTATCAGATTCAGAATTTTACTTAAAAAAACAGATGAAAATTTTATGACTTTACTGTTTTACTTAAAAATTTTAAATATTTAGCAAAAACTATGACTCATTAAACGTTTACATTTTTTAAATTCGTATAAAATTAAAATAATATGACTTTTGGAATTGAGGCAGCAAGCTATTATGTACCTTCCTTATATTTGGAAATTAAGGATTTAGCAGAAAAAAGAGGAATTGAACCTGCAAAACTGGAAAAAGGATTAGGATTGCATAAAATGGGTTTTCCTGATGTTCATGAAGATGCAGCAACTTTTGCAGCCGAAGCTTTGCTGAAACTGATTAAAGATTACAATATCAATCCAAAAGAAATATCACGAATTTATCTGGGAACAGAAAGTGCTCTGGATGCGGCAAAACCAACAGCTTCTTACGCCATGCAGATGGTTGAAAAAGTTTTAGAAGGAGAATTTGGAGAAAGATGTTTCAAAAACTGTGATGTGGTAGATATGACTTTTGCTTGTATCGGAGCAGTAGACGCGCTTCACAATTCTTTAGATTTCGTAAGAGCAAATCCTGACAAAAAAGCGGTGGTCATTGCGAGTGATTATGCAAAATATGAACTGGCTTCCTCCGGTGAATATACGCAGGGAGGAGGTGCTGTTGCTGTTTTGGTATCTTCTAAGCCTGAGTTAATAGAAATTGAAAACAATTGGGGAGTAGCTACAGAATCTGTTTTTGACTTTTTTAAACCGAGACGTCATTTCAAAAAAGAAGAATTGAACAATGCTCCTGAAAATTTTCCGGAGAAAATTGAAGTTTTTACGGATGAACCTGTTTTTGACGGACAATATTCCAACCAATGTTATCAGAACAGAATCAGAGAAGCTTATAATCATTATAAAGAGATTACCGGAAAAAATAAGCCTTATGAGACCTGGAAATATCTTATTTTCCATCTTCCTTATGCTTTTCACGGAAAAAGAGTTTTCACGGAGATTTACAGCTTAGAAAACGGATTGTCTTATGAAACTCCTGACGAGCAAAAATCGGTTGCAAAATCTGAAGGCTATATTCAGTTTATTAATGATAAAATTGAAAAATCCCAAAGAGCTTCTTCAGAAATCGGAAATATGTATACTGCTTCTATTTTTATGGCTTTACTTTCTGCTTTACAGACCTCATTTAATGAAAATGAAGAATTAAAAGGTCAGGAAATTGGATTCTTAGGTTATGGAAGCGGTTCAAAATCTAAAGTCTTTGCAGGAAAAGTTTCCGAAAACTGGAAAAATGTTGTGGCAAAATGGGATTTATTTGAAGGGTTAAAAAACAGAAAAGCAATCGATTTTGAAACGTATGAAAAACTTCACAGAAAGCAATTGGAAAATTCTGTGAACAACAACTATAAAGGTTTCGGATTACAATCTGTAGAATTGGAAAGCCCTGTTTTGAAAGGAGCAAGATATTACGATTATCAAGGATAATTAAAATTATAAAAAGGCCTCAATGTCAATTTGAGGTCTTTTTTTATTCTAAAAATAAAACCTTATCCTGGTAGTTTTTAGGGGTAACTCCTACCAGTTGCTTGAATACTCTTGTGAAATAATTGGTATCCGAAAAACCGGTCTGGTAAGCCGTTTCTTTAATACTGTTCTGACTCGCCAACAATTCTTTTGCCTTATTAATTCTTTCCTGTAAAATAAAATCATTCGGAGAAGTACCCAATTCATCTTTAAACATTTTAAAGAAATTTGATTTGCTTACATAGGCCAGTTTGGCAATACTTTCAATCGATAATTTCTGGTGAAGATTTTTTCTGATATAATCTACAGCAAAGCCGATTCTGGATTTATTCTTTGCAATATTCTTTTCCACCATACTTCTTGCCTGAGTCTGCATCAGACGGATTAAAAGCTCTTTTAAGGCGAAATCAGCCATAATATCTTTTTGGGAATTATCGTCCATCGCGATTCTCATGATATTATTGGTAGCCGAAGCTAAAGACTGATTGTTAAACAAAAAATATTCATCCAGCTCAATATTCCATCGGGAAGTTTCATCTACTTTAGGAAGATGGTAGTTTAAATGATTCAGAGAATTTTCAATGAATTCAGGGTTCAGGCTCAAAGAAATGCATTGTGACGGCGTTTCATCAGCTTCAGGGAAATCAATCACCATTGTTTCTCCCGGTGAAACAAGCACACTTTCTCCCGGATAATAGTCAAAGTAATTCGTTTTATTATCCAGTTTCATATGTTTTTTTCCACGGAGCATTGCGGTGAATGCAATCGTTTCAAAATGCAGTTTTATGTCAAATGCAGCCCTATGGGTTTCATAAATGCTGAATTCACAATTGTTTAGATTGAATTTTGTCTGATTTTCAACCAGGTGTAACAGCTGGCTTTCCCTTTTTAATTCGGGAGTTTCTAATAAAATCTTGTTATTGTTCATTTCTAAACATTTTTTATAACCTGTTTACTCAAATATAGAAAATAATCAACTTAAATAAATGTTAATGAAATAATAAAATTATCACTCTGCACGATTTTGATATTTTTTTGTACGATTTTGCTATATGAATGTTGCTGGTAAGTGTAATTTGGCTTTACAGAAAAATTAAAACTATATAAATATGAGCACTACAGCACAACTACAATCAGGTACTTTATTACAGTGGCCTGAATTTAAAAGCAGATATGATAACTATATTAACGGAAAATTTACAGCACCTGTAAACGGGCAGTATTTTGACGTAGTTTCTCCTGTTGATGGCAGAAATTTCACACAGGCGGCTCACTCTTCAAAAGAAGATTTGGAATTGGCTGTAAATGCTGCAGAAAAAGCATTTCAGACCTGGAAAGATACTTCTTCTACAGAAAGGAGTATTATTTTAAACAAAATTGCAGACAGAATCGAGCAGAATTTAGAGTACATCGCAACGGTTGAAACAATAGACAACGGAAAAGCAGTAAGAGAAACTTTAGCAGCAGATATTCCTTTGGCAATTGACCATTTCAGATATTTTGCTTCGGTAATCAGGGCTGAAGAAGGCTCTCATAATGAACTGGATAAAGATACGGTTTCTCTTATTGTACATGAACCTCTTGGCGTTATTGCTCAAATCATTCCATGGAATTTTCCAATTTTAATGGCGGTTTGGAAGCTGGCTCCCGCTTTGGCAGCAGGAAACTGTGTGGTGTTAAAACCTGCCGAAAGCACACCGATCTCCATTATGGTTTTGATGGAACTGATTGGCGATTTGCTTCCTCCGGGAGTTGTAAATATTGTGAACGGCTTCGGAGCAGAATTAGGAAGGGCTTTAGTGACAAATCCAAAAGTGGCAAAAGCAGCATTTACGGGTTCTACAGCTACAGGTCGTTTGGTAATGCAGTACGCAACAGAAAATATTATCCCTGTAACATTGGAGTTGGGAGGAAAATCTCCGAACGTTTTCTTCAATTCGGTAATGGATGCCGATGATGAATTTTTAGATAAAGCGATTGAAGGAGCGGTTCTTTTTGCTCTAAATCAGGGGGAAATCTGTACCTGCCCGTCAAGATTATTGGTTCAGGAAGATATTGCAGATGCTTTCATTGCAAAAGTGATTGAAAGAGTCAAAGCGATTAAAGTAGGTAACCCACTGGATAAAACCGTAATGATGGGAGCTCAGGCTTCTAAGATTCAAAAAGATAAGATCCTTTCTTACATTCAGTTAGGAAAAGAAGAAGGAGCAGAAGTGCTTGTTGGTGGAGATGTGAACAATGTTGGTGAAGGTTTGGAAAACGGATACTATATCCAGCCGACTATTTTTAAAGGAAACAACAGGATGAGAATTTTCCAGGAAGAAATTTTCGGACCAGTATTAGCTTTTACCACGTTTAAAGATGAAGAGGAAGCATTACAAATTGCAAACGATACTATTTATGGTCTTGGTGCTGGAGTTTGGACAAGAGACGCACACCAGCTATACAATATCCCGCGCCAGATTCAGGCAGGCAGAGTTTGGGTAAATCAATATCATTCTTATCCGGCAGGGGCGCCTTTCGGAGGCTATAAGCAGTCGGGAATCGGCCGTGAAAACCATAAAATGATGTTGGATCACTACCGTCAGACCAAAAACATGTTGATTTCATACAACAAAAATAAATTAGGTTTCTTTTAATTTTTAAATATTAGGGCGTGCCCGTTTTCCCCGTCTCGGCAACGGGGAAAAACGGTCGGGCTATCCAGGGCTTCACTTCGTTTCGGTGCTTCGCACTCTCGTTTGAAAAAACGAGACCCTTCCTATCCCTCACGCAAACAATAGTACTCCCTGAAATTCAGGTGAGCCGGAGATCTTATAAAAATTCATAAGATAAAACCCGTAGTGATCCTAGCTAAGTGAAATCGAAGATTCGACGTAGTCAAACGCCTTTGCGGGCTTAAAAATACGCAGCCTAATTGGCAAAAAGAGTCTTTGATCCCTTTGCGTTAAAAAATCATCAAATTAAAAGATGAAAAATTAAACTAAAAACTAATCAAAAAATCAAGATATGATTCCAAAAACAATGAAAGCTGCCGTTGTTCAAGGCTATGGACAACCCTTAAAAATAGAAGAAGTTCCGGTAAGAGAGCCCGGAAGATATGAAATTTTGGTAAAAGTAATTGCATGTGGAGTTTGCCATACAGACTTACACGCTGTTGACGGAGATTGGCCTGCAAAGCCTAAAATGCCATTAATTCCCGGACATGAAGGAGTTGGAATTGTGGTCGCTTGCGGACCGGAAGCTTATGTAAAGGAGGGTGATGCGGTAGGAGTTCCATGGCTGTATTCCGCTTGCGGATGTTGTGATTACTGCATTACGGGTTGGGAAACCCTTTGTGAAGCCCAAAAAAACGGAGGTTATAGTGTTGACGGAGGTTTTGCAGAGTATGTTATTGCAGACTCACGATATGTTGGCCATTTGAAATCAAATGTCAACTTCCTTGAAATAGCGCCAATTCTGTGTGCGGGAGTTACCGTTTATAAAGGATTGAAAGAAACCGAAACAAAACCCGGAGAGTGGGTGGCTATTTCAGGTATTGGAGGATTGGGGCACGTTGCGGTACAATATGCAAAAGCCATGGGGATGCACGTTGCGGCGATTGATGTTGCAGATGACAAATTAGATTTAGCGAAAAAATTGGGAGCAGACTTAGTGGTCAATGCAAAAAACACAGATCCTGGAGAATATCTTCATAAAGAAGTCGGCGGAATGCACGGCGCATTGATTACGGCGGTCTCTCCCATTGCTTTTAAACAGGGGATTGATGTTCTTAGAAGAAAAGGAACTATTGCTTTGAATGGTCTTCCTCCGGGCTCCTTTGAATTACCGATTTTTGAAACGGTGCTGAAGAGAATAACTGTAAGAGGTTCAATTGTAGGAACCAGAAAAGATCTTCAGGAAGCCCTGGACTTTGCCAATGAAGGATTGGTAAAGGCAACGGTAACTCCTGCAAAATTAGAAGATATCAATGATGTTTTTGATAAAATGAAAAAAGGGCAGATTGATGGCAGAATCGTTCTCGATATTGCAGGCTCAAATTAAATTGTGATGTGTGGGTTCGGCGAAATGAAATTTCACCGAACTTTTTTAACTTTACTGTAGTCAAATGGTAAAAAAAAGCAATAGCTAAATTGTACGAAATTAAACTGTCTAAGGATTATCAAGAAGAATAAATGTAACAATACGTCAACTCACGCAGAGTTTTCCAATATTATATTAGGAGAAGTTTTATTTTTGAAGTTCTAATTAAAAGCACGATGGGAGATTTAATTTCAAAAGATTTAATCTTGAATTGGTTGAAAGCTTGGTGTATATCACGCGATTTGCCTTTGCCAGTCGAGTATAAATCAGGGTTTAAGGTAGATGTTGGATATCCGGATCAAAAACAGCGTTATGTTTTTCCAGAACTTAATGATGATTTTTTTCAATTATCGAATGAAATTGATGATACTTGGATTTATCTTAAATTCTGTGGTTCTCCGGAAGACATAAAAAAATAAGATTCCGGCAAAGTGGGAAATCCAGCCTCAGGGTTACATGATGTATTGCTTTGAACCAATGAAAGCTGTTCATCTTGAGTTAAGTGACGATTATAATCTAAAAGTTCAGGTTTTAAATTCAGTATTTATCGCTCAAATTCTGACGAATAAAAATAAAATTGCCACGGAAGGTCGTCTTATACTTGTTGATGATTTGGCAATTTATGATAGAATTGTAACACACGAGGAATATAGGGGGAAAGGACTTGCTACCATTCTAATGAAAGAACTGGAAAATATTGCAATATCCAATGGTATTCGAAAGAATTTTTTAGTAGCTACCCAGCAAGGGAAGTTTCTTTATGAAAAATTAGGCTGGAAACTTTACACACTTTATACTTCGATTGTTATCGTACCTTAAATTAGGAATAATATCGATATTAACTGATCACAAAAGAAAAAAATTATGCAAACCAAAATATCACGCCTCTCAGCTACAGAAAAAGCCTTAGAAGTGATCTGGGAATTAGAAAAAAAATATGGCGATTTGATGTTTTATCAAGCAGGAGGCTGTTGCGAAGGAACACAACCTCAATGTTTCGAGAAAGGAGGATTCTTCCCAAGAATGAATGATGCCATGATCGGCACCATCAACGGCCATGAGTTCTGGATCGACCGAGATCTCTTCGAATACTGGAAATATTCGCATTTTACATTAGATGCTGTAGATGGTTTCGGACCGGGAGGGTTTTCTTTGGAAACACCCTTAGGAAAAACATTTAAAGTTAATTATAGACTTTTCACGCCTGAAGAATTGGGAAACTTGGAACCTGTAAAGCGGAGTGAATAAAAATCTGCTCAATCAGCAAAATCTGTGAGATAAATATAAACTTAAATAATATTTTTAGAAACTCACGCAGATTTGCAGATAACACAGATGTTTGCTTTAAAATTATTCATAAAACTAGCAAAATTACTGGTGTAATTTGTGTTTAACAAAAAAATCAAACCTTCACAAACCTACTCACAAACATGGAAGCTACTAATTGACCGACTGCATTCAGAACTGTAGCTAAAGGATCGACGAGTGTTCCGATAATCATCACTGCCGGAATGGCTTCCTGCGGTAATTTATACACGGAAATCATCAACATTTCTCCAATATATCCGCCATTCGGAATTCCACCGGCTACAATACTTACAAAAACCGTAATTCCTAACGCTAAAAGTAGATTCATCGGATCAAAAAAATCCCTTCCGATAATTAAAAAAGCCACATAAATCTTAATAATTGAAGACATTGACGAGCCATTCTTATGCAAGGTTGTTCCAATCGGAATCACAATATTCGAAATTTGGCTTGGAATTCCAATTTTTGAAGCGGCCTGTAAATTAGCAGGCATTGTTGCAAAGCTACTGCAGGTACTCAAAGCGGTTAAAGTCGGATAAATAGCATTGGTCCAAAAACTTTTCACTCCATTCTGCCCTTTTGCCATAAAAGCATAAAGTGAGAAAAAGACTAAGAAATAAACAACTGCTGCAATATAGTATAAACCTAAAGGTTTTGCGTAAAATCCAAAAAGCTGAGGTCCTAAAGTTGCCACCTGATAGGCAAAATAAGCTCCGAGACCAATTGGAGCGATTTTCATTATTAATAAAAGCAATTCTTTCATCACTTCGTACCCCGAAGCAATAAATGATCTGAAAACTGAACCCTTTTCTCCTGCTTTTCTGGCTGAAAAACCTATCATGAAAGCAAAAACTAAAAGCGCTAACATATTTTGTCTTGAAAAAAGCTGTGTGAATTCCCCAACCGTAAAGAACCCTACAATTCTATTTCCCCAGCTGTCGTTATTCGCTGCTTCTTCAACAATTTCGTTGCTTCCGGAAACTCCGGATACAGGAAATATATAAACTGCACAAATGGTAAAAACAGCGGCTGTTAAAATAAAGAACAGAAAGGTAAAAGCCATCGTTACCATGATCTTTCCGAATTTGGATTGCTGCTCCAATGATGCAATAGAATTGGAAACAGCAAAAAATACCAATGGAACCACACTCACAAAAAGAAGGTTCAGGAAAATATCACCTAAAGGTTTGATATAATAAACAACATCGGGAGCAACAATTCCGATAATGCTTCCAATAGTGATTCCTAGCAGTAAAAGGATGATTCCTGAATAGTTTTTCAACACTTCTTTCATAGGGTGCTTTTTAATCAAAGATAGGTTTATTTTTAACATTCAATAGTATTAATTTCAGTCATAAATTCCTTAAATTTGAGTAAAAACGTTCCTATGGCGTATATAGATTACTATAAAATTTTAGGTGTAGATAAGAATGCGACGCAAGATGACATTAAAAAAGCCTACAGAAAATTAGCGAGGAAGCTGCATCCAGACTTAAATCCTGATGACAAAGAAGCCGAGCGAAAATTCAAAGAACTGAATGAAGCCAATGAAGTGCTCAGCAATCCTGAAAATCGTAAAAAATACGATAAATATGGGGAGCACTGGAAGCATGGGGAAGAATACGAGAAAGCTCAGCAACAGCAAAGACAATATCAAAGTCAAAGTCAAAGCGGAAATTTCGGAGGTGGATTTTCCGGTGCTGATTTTGGAGAAGGGGAAGATTTTTCAGATTTTTTCCAGAGCATGTTTGGCGGAGCTGGAGGCGGTTTTGGGAGAAGTTCGAGAGGTAGTGCTTCAGGAAAATTTAAAGGACAGGATGTACATGCAGAGTTGAATTTAAGTTTAAAAGATGCAGCCACAACACATCAGCAGACTTTTGATATTAATGGTAAGAAAGTAAGAATTACAATTCCTGCCGGAGTATATGACGGCCAGCAAATTAAATTAAAAGGTCATGGAAATCCAGGCTTTAATGGAGGGCCTCATGGGGATTTATATATCACTTTTACTATTCCTGCCGATCCGAATTTTGAAAGAATAGGTGATGATCTGAAAACGAAAGTTTCGATAGATTTATATACTGCTGTTTTAGGTGG
Source organism: Chryseobacterium sp. Y16C (assembly GCF_022488405.1). Taxonomy (NCBI): domain Bacteria; kingdom Pseudomonadati; phylum Bacteroidota; class Flavobacteriia; order Flavobacteriales; family Weeksellaceae; genus Chryseobacterium; species Chryseobacterium sp. Y16C. The sequence continues at coordinate 1,826,836 of NZ_CP092711.1, read as the reverse complement.
TGATGTAAAAGTAAATACATTGACAGGAAGTGTTAATTTAAAAGTAAAACCTGAAACCCAAAACGGAACGACAGTAAGGCTGAAAGGAAAAGGTTTTCCGGTATATAAAAAAGAAGGCGAGTTTGGTGATCTGTTTGTGACTTACGAAGTGAAACTGCCGACAAATCTCACCGAAAAACAAAAAGAACTTTTTGAACAACTTAAAAATTCCTAAGTCATGAGTGAAAGAATATCTCGAGAAGAACTCGTAAAAATATATAATATTGAAGTCACTTTTTTTGATGAACTGGTAGATTCGGGTTTGCTGCATATTCAGACCGAAAATGAAATCAGGTATCTGAGGTATGAAGATCTACCTTCTTTTGAAAGGTTTGCCAATTGGCATTACGATCTGGAGATCAACCTTCCGGGCTTGGAAGTTATTCATGATATGCTGAAAAAAATGGAAGATTTAAAACAGAAAAACCGGGAATTGATGAATAAGCTTTCTGCAATTAGCGATAAATATGAAGATGGATAAGGAATAATGAAGTAGGGTGAAGATGTTGGTAAATTGAAAATCCTATCTTTGTACACAGAAATTAATAAGTATGAGTGAAGAAAGAGTAGTTGTTTTAAAACCTAAAAGGCAGGATTTCGAGGAAATATACTTTAGCGGAAACCAGGGAAGTCTGTTTTTCTCATCAACAACAAGAGGAAAAACAATTACAACAATGGTTGTAGGGTTGATTTTAATGATTATGTTTTTCTTTAAAGATGATTTCACCAAAGAAAAATTCGGGATTTTATATTTTGTAAGCTTTCTGTTTTTGCTTTGTGCCATTTTTCTTTCAGTAAGCATTAATAAAGTTTCAAGATGGAAAAAACAGGTAAATGCCTATTTAAACAAACTTGAAAACTGCAACATATATGAAATTCGGTTCGATCAAAATTTCTTCACGGTAAATATTGATAATGAAAAAGAAACCAGTGAATGGAAAGATTTTGAATATTTCGATAGCAATAATGAATTTATTACAGTTGAAGGGAAGTACAGTTACATGTTTCCCAGAAAATCGATGAGCGAGAAAGATTACAGTATTTTAAAACAGGTTTTAAAGCAAAATATTAAAGAATAAAACAAAAAACTCAGAGCAAAATACTCTGAGTTTTATTTTTATCATGAAAAGCTGATTAATCCAACCAGCCCATTTCTTTCATCCAATCATCATTGTAGATCTTTCCAACATATCTTGAACCGTGATCATGTAGTAAAACAACAATCACATCATCTTTTGTAAACTGATCTTTCATCTGTACCAGAGAAGCAATCGCACTTCCTGCAGAATATCCGCAGAAAATTCCTTCTTCTTTAGCCAGTTTTCTGGCGTACACAGCGCCGTCTTTATCCGTAACTTTTTCAAAATGATCGATGACAGACATATCATAGTTCTCAGGAAGAATATCTTCACCGATCCCTTCAGTGATATAGGTGTAAGCATGTCCTAAATTTACTTCTCCTGTTTCATGAATTTCCTTTAAGATGGAACCGTATGTATCAACACCAATTACTTTAATCTCAGGATTCTTCTCTTTGAAAAATTTTCCGCAGCCTGTAATGGTACCTCCTGTTCCGGCTCCCACTACAAAGTGAGTCAGTTTCCCTTCCGTTTGTTCCCAAATTTCAGGAGCGGTAGATTCATAATGAGCTGCTCTGTTGGATAAATTATCATATTGATTCACGTACCATCCGTTTTCCGTTTCTTTTGCCAGTCGTTTCGACACAGAATAATAAGAACGCGGATCTGTAGGTTTTACGTCTGTCGGACAAACGATCACTTCAGCTCCAACAGCACGAAGAATATCACATTTTTCTTTTGATTGTTTAGAATTGGTCACAAAAATACATTTGTATCCTTTGATGATTGCAGCAAGAGCCAGTCCCATTCCTGTATTTCCTGAAGTTCCTTCAATGATGGTTCCTCCGGGTTTTAATCTTCCATCCTTTTCTGCGTCTTCAATCATTTTAAGAGCCATTCTGTCCTTTACAGAATTTCCGGGATTGAAAGTTTCTACTTTTGCTAAAACTAATGCAGGAAAGTCTTCCCCTAAAACTTTATTAAGCTTTACTAATGGGGTATTTCCTATAGTTTCAAGAATATTTTCTGCGTATTTCATAAATGTTTTATAAGCCCTGCAAAGATAGGATTTTAAATTTTAAGGATAATTATAAGGAGAAAATGCTTAGTTGTATTTAATCGCTTTAACAGGTGATATTTTACTGATCAGATAACTGGGAATAATTAGCGCCAACCCCGAAATAATCAGGATTCCCACTGAAATGGATATAATTGCGATAGGATTCAGGTCTACGGGAACTGTACTTACATAATAGTTCTCAGGATTAAGTTTGATCACCCCGAAAAACTTCTGAATCAGGATCAATCCGAGACCGATTGCGTTTCCATACAAAAGTCCGGGAATCATAATAATTAAAGTGTAATTGATAAATGTTGCTCTGATCTGAGAATTGCTTGCTCCTAAAGTTTTAAGTAAACCAATTGAATTTGTTCTTTCAATGATAAGAATTAAAAGAACCATAATGATATTGATAATCACCACGATCAGCATGATGATAATGATAAGAGCAATATTGGTGTCATAAATGCTTATCCAGTCAGTAATCTGAGGAAACTTTTCGGTTGCTTTCTCGGCATAATTTTTATAGCCGATCAATTTTTCAATTTCAGGATAGTCCTTGTCAATATCATTCACATTTTTCAGGAAAATATCGATTCCGCCCACTTCATCAGGCTTCATATCCTGAATCTTTCTTACATGATTGATGCCTCCGATAACGAATTGTTCATCAATCATTTTAATATCAGTTTTGTAAATTCCAACCACTTCAAATTTTCTGTAAATTGGTTTTTGATCAACTTTAGAAAATACTGTAACGATGCTGTCTTTCAGTTTGAGATGAAGATCATTGGCGATTTTTTGGGAAATAGTTACTCCGTGATTGTAGCCTATTTCTGTAACAATGGGAGTACGTCCTTCAATTAAGAATTTTTTGAAACGCAGACTGTCAAAATCCTTTCCGATTCCTTTAAAGATAATTCCGGCAAAATTATGTTCATTACGCATAATCCCGGTTACGGTAGCATATTTCTGTACGCTTGCTACATCCGGAAGCTCCTTTATTTTCTGAAGCTGCAGTCCCTGATTATCCAGAACTGAAGTATTGTAAGATGAATTGGATTTGGTAGATTTTATGGTGATATGCCCACTGAAATCTGCCAGTCTTTCCTTGATGGCTTTCTTAGAACCAAAGCCCGTAGAAACCGTAATGAGGGAAACAATAATCCCTAAAGCTACGGAAAGTCTGCCGATGAAGATGATAACCCTTGAGAGATTATTTTTGTTATCTTTGGAAAACGCTATTTTTCTAGAGAAATATAAAGGAAATTTCAAGCTTATGAATTTAGATTTCAAAATTAAAAATTTACTTCTTATTTGCCTAATTTTTTTAGGAGTATTCAATCATTATTCTTCTCAGATTCAAACAGATTTCAAAACTGGGGCGGATCAGCCGGAGCTTTATCTTCCTTTATTGAAGAATAAGACAATCGGTGTTGTGACGAATCAGACGGGACTTATGAATGATCGGACGCATTTGGTGGATTTTTTAGTTAAAAACGGGATTAAGATTCAGACTATTTTTGCTCCTGAACACGGTTTCCGTGGAGATGCAGATGCAGGTGAAAAGGTGAAAAACGGGGTAGATGTAAAAACCGGGATTCCTATCATTTCTTTATATGGTAAAAATAAAAAGCCAACTGCGGAACAATTGAAGGGTATTGATATTGTTGTTTTTGATATTCAGGATGTAGGAGTAAGATTTTATACTTATATTTCAACATTGACCTATTTGATGGAAGCAGGAGCAGAAAATAATGTCGAAGTTATGATTTTGGACAGACCCAATCCGCATGATGGATATACAGACGGTCCCGTTTTAAAGAAAAAATGGGCAAGTTTTGTAGGAATGCATGAAGTTCCTGTTGTGTATGGTTTAACGATAGGAGAATATGGGAAAATGGTAAATGGAGAAAAATGGCTGAAAAATGGAGTCCAGGCAAAATATACTGTGATTCCAATGAAAGATTATCATAAAAAACAGCGTTACCCGATTTTAGATAAACCTTCACCGAATTTGCCGAATGATAAAGCCATTAATCTGTACCCAAGTTTATGTTTTTTTGAGGGAACACAGGTATCTGTAGGAAGAGGAACAGACTTACCGTTTCAAATTTACGGTTCACCATGGACGCCGAATTTGCCATATCAATTTACCCCGAAACCTAATTTTGGAGCAAAAGATCCTTTTCTAAACGGAAAATTATGTTATGGTGAAAACCTATCAAATTATCCGACTGATTTAAGAGAGATCAATTTAGAATGGTTAATTAAAGCATATAAAAATTATAAAAATCAGGAACTGGATTTTTTTCTGAAGAATTTATGGTTTGATACTTTGGCCGGAACGAATAAATTGAGAAAACAAATTATATCAGGAAAATCAATCCAAGAGATCAAGGAATCTTGGAAGTCTGATTTGGAAGATTTTGAAAAGATAAGAACTAAGTATATCCTTTACCAAAACTGATAAAAAGGTCACTTGTAAAATTTACAAGTGACCTTTTATTTAATCAAAATCCTGGGGCGGATTTTTATCATTTTTTCCTTTATTCATAATGAGAAGGCCTATCGTTAGTCCTATTACTCCTGCCGAAGCAGTCATTAAAGCCCGTTCTATTTTATCCGTTTCCTCATTTCCTAAATAATTCATTAAGAACAGAATCACGAAAGTGAACACGCAAACCAGGATATGATTTCTTCCAAATAATTTCATACAGAATTATTTTAATTTATAAGAGATCATTATACCACCACGGTAAGGAATAATTTCTCCACTTTTATTATAATTTTCAATACGGTCATACCTTTCTTTCTCGTCGGTTCCACGAACATAACCTTTATAAAAATCTTGAGAATGTCCTACAGTTGCATACAATTCCATATTCCATCTTTCTGAAAGGTTAAATTGGTAACCGGCAGTAATTCCTAAAAGAATTGAATATCCCTTTTGATAAAGTTGAGAACTTATGTATTTAGTAGGTAACATTGTTTCTTGGTCGTAATGTATGTCGTCATTCCAATAGCTCCATTTTTGTAAAACAAAAGAAGAGACTCCGATGTTTGCTCCTACAAACCAGTGTTTGAAAGCTTCATCGAAGTAATACCTACCTTCAAAAGAGGCAGAGTAATACTGGAGCTCATGTCCTGAAAATGATTTCCAAGGAGAAATAAAAACATCCCCTTGTAATGTTATTTTTTTGTTTAATTGATGTTCAACCCCCACATTTACAATACCAATAGGAATGAATAGTGCATTTCCTTTTATATATACTTTTGTTTTAGATTTTTCTTCAGGTACTTCAGTTGTTTGTGCACTTATTGTATATAAAGCAAATAATACAAATAAGGAGATTAGAATTTTATTTTTCAAGACTTTTATTATTTGATTTGTTTTAATAATTCTTCTGCAAGACTGGCATCTTTGTTATTTTGAACAGCCATATTTCTGGACATTTCAGCGAAGTTCTTAGCTATTTCCTTGTTTCCGGTTAAGAAATAAATTTTAGCTAGAATATATGTGTTTTCAGACGTTTCACCACGCATTACGGATTGTTCCGCCCATTCGGCTGCTTTTTTTAGTGAGGGCTTATTCTTTACATGTTCAGAAAAAATCCATGCTGCTTTTAAAAGTTCGTTAGGATCAAATGAATCTGTTTTTTTATAATATTCCAGTGCTGTTTTTTCATATTCCGCAAAGTTAGCCGCCTGTTCGTAATACGCTAATTTGGTCTGATTTAGTTTTGTTATTGCTTCTTCTTTACCAACTAAAGGCTCAGCAGTTTTCATGAAATAATCCTCATTAATCTTTTTGCTTTTTTCATCTATAGACTGTGCAACAATTTTAGATAAAATGAGTTGATGATCAAAATCTGAATAGGTTTTCTCAGGTAAGAATTTAATTACTTCCGCTTTTCTTGAAACAAATACTTTGTAATTGGGATCTTCTGTAGATTTTAAAAAGTACAATAAATAACCAATTTCGTCTTTAGTAAGTTCCTCTGTTTTCCTTTTATTTTCAAAATATCTCTCGGATGCTTTTTTAGCAAATTCAAAATCAGAAGTCGAGTTGAGTTTAATGATATTAACTAAAAATTCAGGGTCTTTTTCTCCTTTAGCAAATCGCTCTTTTAAGGAACCCTTAGCGTTGTTGGGAGAATTGATATCTTGTGCCATGAGCAGGAACATGCTTTCTTCCATGTATCCATAGTTTTGATAAACCAGTTCTCCGTCACCGTTTAAGAAAAGATAAGTAGGGTATGAATGGACACCAAATTTAGCGGCAACTTCTCTTCCTTCCCCTTTTTCCATATCGATTCGGGCATTTACAAAATTCTTGTTGAAAAAATCACCTACTGATTTTGTAACAAAAACATTTTTCTCCATCATTTTACAAGGTCCGCACCAAGAGGCATAAGCATCTATAAAAACCAATTTTTTTTCTTTTTTTGCTTTTGCCACTAAATCTTTAAAAGGAAGTTCCTGAAATTGAATTCCATCCTGAGCGAAGCTAAAAAGAGAAATAAATATAAATAGTCCGGTAACGATACTTTTCATTTTTAATTTGGAATTTAAAAAAGCGAAGATACTTATTTTAAATGAATGTAAATTGATGTTAAAAACAAAAAAACCATCTCAATTGAGACGGTTTTAAGTGGTTTCTCCAGGAATCGAACCAGGGACACATGGATTTTCAATCCATTGCTCTACCAACTGAGCTAAGAAACCATTAGGTTTACTTCTTTTTTGAAGTGGTGCAAAAGTATAATAATTTATAATATCACACAAGTTTTAAATGTTTTTTTTCAAGAAAAATCTTTTTTCTATACTGTTTTCAAATTATATAGTAATATAAAAGTTTTCAAAGATGAGTATAAGTAACTGATTTTTAGGATTTGTGTTGTCTAATAATTGTTAGTCGTAGAACTACGACATTTTTTAAAATTTAATGAGAAATTTCATTTTTAATCTATAATTACATCTATATTTGGTGATATAGAAAACACCTCACATTATTTATGAAAAAAAATACTTCGAATTCTGATAAGATTTCTGAGAATCATATTCCGGGAATCAATCGAGTGGTGAAACTGGATATTGTGATTGAAGGCAAGATTATCAAACACTTCAAGTATTTCCGTCTGCAACAAAGTGTAAGGCGACACCACAACTTCGAGCTTATTCTTGCTCATGATTCTTTGGGAGAATCTCAGAATCATACGTTGGAACAGGCAAAGCATTTTCTGGGAAAACGTATCACAATTGTTTTTAAATATAAAGATTATGAAAGCGAAAGTCCTGAAAGGAATTTTGTAGGTGTTATTACCAAAGTAGCTTTCAGTCAGGAAAAAATGAGCCTCGGAAATATAGTGCTCAAAGGCCAAAGCCCAACTATTCTTATGGATGCCGCTCCACATACGCAAAGTTTTGGAGGAGATCAGCCTGTTAATACAGGTATTATTGCCAATAAAATAATTAAAGATGCATTTGAGGCAGGCAAGTTTGATTTCAGGGTGGAAGCTCAGAACAAAAGCTACATTAACTATAGCTCGCAATATAACGAAACCCATTACAATTACCTTGCAAGAACTGCTGAAGCTTACGGAGAACAGTTTTACTATGATGGTGAAGTTCTTCATTTTGGAAAGCTTCCCCCTTCTGAAAAGCCGATTCGACTCGTATATGGGAGTAATGCAACTGATGTTCAGGTTGAATTGAATGCAGTACATATCAATCCTGAATTTTTTGGATACAACAGCAGTAGCCATACCAGAATGGAGGGTTCTAAAAATAATATTAGCCATATAGGAGGGATTCCCTCTGAAGCTTATGAGCTTAATAATAATATCTTTAAGACCCGTTCACTTTCTCCGGCTCCCATTAATCCCAATATGTTTGTTGATGTGGACGATTCCCAAAAAAGTGCCGCTGGAAGTGCCGCTGTAGAAGTTTTTACTGTTTCAGGGAATACTACAGTTCCTTTTTTATATCCAGGTTGTCTTGCTGATATCGAAATGAGAAAGCCTAATAGCAATCAGACTTCTTATTTTACAAAAATTACTGTTACGGAAGTTTATCATGAAGTCAAAGAGCGGGGAGATTACACCGGAAGTTTTGAAGCTATTGCCGATGGAACTGGTTTTATGCCTAAACCTGACTTTATACAGCCTAAAGCAGAGCCACAGGTAGCGACTGTGATTTCCAATACGGACCCACTTAATCAAGGACGTATTCAGGTGCAGTTTGACTGGCAGAAAAATCCTGATACGACTCATTTCATAAGAATGATGAGTCCGGATGCAGGAGGAACCGATATGATCACTCAAAACAGAGGTTTTGTAGCGGTTCCAGAAGTAGGGGATCAGGTAATGGTAGGCTTTGAGTATAATCATCCTGACTTTCCTTTCGCTATGGGAGGAATGTTCCATGGACAGGTAGCTTTAGGGGGGAGTATTAACAACCACATCAAATCAATACAGACAAGAAGCGGTAATAAAGTGATCTTTAACGATCAGGAGGGAAGTATTTTTATTGAAGATCCAAGCGGAAATACCTATCTCATGGACGGAAAGGGTAATATTACCGTTAATGCACCTAAAAATATAACCTTTACTGCCGGAGAAAATGTACAGATTAATGCCGGAAAAAATATTATTGCTTCCGCTCAGAGAAATATAAATATTATGGCAGGAGAAGATATTACAGAAACAGCTAATGATGATTATAATCTGACGGCAAGTAACATTATTGAAACTGCGGAAGTAGGAAGAAGCTCCAGAGCAAAAAACATTACGGAAAATATGGAAGCTGGTTCTTACATTAGTACAAAAGATGCCATCAATGTGGAAAGTGCCAAGGAAGTTCTTATCAATAGTGGGAAACAGGTAAAAATGCAATAATATGGCAGGTGAGGGTGGAAATATTGTACGAAATGTCTTCGGAAAGTCTTATAAAGAGGCTGAACACATCATGAAGGATGCTTCCAAAGGAACACTGGATTTCAAATCTCCTCAGGAAAATACCTTTTATGGGAAACAAGGAGGTAAGAAATTTGATGAATATCAGCCGAAAAAAGACAATATATTACTCGTAACAAAAGTTGAAGGGCCTTTAGATGATAATGGTGAAAAAATAGCAAAACCTAAAGAAGGAGAAAAATATTGGTTCAAAGCAACTTTTAACAGGCCTGCAACAAAAAGCGAGTATAAAAAACTTCAATGGCAGGAAAAGATAAACGGAATATCTATTCCCTTCTTTTTTGATTATTCTTCACTCACGGGAAATACAGCAACGATTCAGGTGAGACTTCGGTGTTATGATATGCGCGTATATGCTTATTTTAAAACTCCAATTGACAAAACCAGTGTTGAAGTTAAAATAGCCAATCCATTACCTCTTTATATTGACAGATTTAAAATTAAAGGAAAAGACAGGAAGGGAATTAATATGGCAGATGATATGTGCTATGGTCTGGGAATTTCCAATCAATATCCTTCGCGGTATACTTTGCAGGATGTGGAAAGTAAAGGGATTTGGATTAAGTCGGAGATAAGAGATAAGACAGATGAAGAATTGTGGACTGGCTTTAAACGCATGGTAGGTACACTTTTTTCAGTTGGTGAACTAGAAACTGTTGCCTTTGATATGATTGAGAAATTTAAACGAAGTGAAGGCGGTGAATACACCAGTCCTATCCTTACAAAACATGTGTTACAACATCCTTCAAACCAAAGATTCTGTTTAAGTATGGAAGATGAAATTGCCGACAGGATTAAGAAAAACCATGGAAGTATAGCATCCATTGAAGATAATGAAATACACTTCACAGATGACGAGATAGGAAAGTTTGGAAGAAGAGGATGGGGACATCCACAGTTTTCAACGATGAAAGATACTTTTATGGGAGGACTCACCATCTGTATGAACGATACCTGGGCATATGAGGTACAGCTGACAAAATTCAATAAATCGGGTAATGGTACTTATGATGCAACCTACAAAGTTGTTTTGTATGATCATTTTGGATTGGATATGCCGGATATAGAAAAGAAATATTACTATCTGCTTGGTTTCAGATATTGGTTTATTTTGCAGCATATAAGAGGGTATAAACCTTTCATCACGAAAGTGGAGTTTGAAAAAACTTTTAAAGAAAGTATTAATAACGGTAAAGCGGAACGTCAAAGTAAAAGGCGGACTGAAAAAGAAAGAGAAGATCGTCTTCGTAATATGGGCAGAAGGAGACCGGGAGAATATTAAATGATCAAATAGTAAACTTAATAGGAATTACACATAAAATGAAGTATTTACAATCTGTAAAAATGATCACGATAGTATGCCTTCTTTTAATAGCGATGAGCTGTGACAGGAAAAAAAATGACTTTATTCCACTTGAGCATATGACGTTTACCAATGCTTATTACAAGAATGCTGTCAAGATTTCATACTATATTCTTATAGACAATCCGGAACCTGCTGAAAGTATGCTGAAACAAGAAATTATAAAATATGTGGAAAACAGATTGAAAAACAATAAAGCATTAACAAAGCCGGAAATATCCTCACTCAACTTTGTTTTTTATAGAAAAACAGATGATACTTCATACTTTATAACACATAGAGACAGTGCTGGAGAACTATTGGGAGAAGAAATATCACATTACCAGCAGGATTTTATAGCCAATTATCTGATAAGCAAGTGTGGAAGCGGTACAGTAGAAAAAATATATCTCTACAATCTTCCCGAAGAGACTGTGGCAAGCAAAAATTGTGATAAATAGTATCGTTTGGTTTTCTAATAATCATAAAACATGGTAGCAACTAGAGTACAGCCTTTTCAGAAATATTCTTCAGGAATGCATTACTATCAGGTGGAAAATGCTCTTGAAATACAGTTTGGAGAAGCAAAAGGATTTTATTCATCTTATAGAATCACATTACAGGAGAAAGTAAATGAAAACCAGACGAAAAGCTGGTTGATAGACAAAGTGGAAGATTCTTCTTTTCCGTCTGAAAATAAATTCATGGAAATCCTTCATGTATTGGAGCAAAGTTCTTATCCATTAGAAATAAAAGTTGATGAAAAAGGCAATTTTTTAGGAGCTGTAGATCATCAGAAAAATATGGAAAGCTGGAAATCAAAAACTTCAGGTCTTCAGGAGAAATATAATAATGTAGATGTTTTCAGAAACCAATATCTGACGACTTTTGAAGATGAAGCGGTTTTTTATAAAAACAAACTAAAAGAACCTTTCTGGAATCTACTGTTGTTTGCACCGCATTACGTAGACAACGGTGAAAAAACTTACGAGTCCATTGTATGGAATATCAAAGGGATTGGTGATATAGAATGTAGAGGAACAATCAGTGCCGAACAGAGAGATTATGGCTTTGAAGCTTTTTTTACATCAGAAATCAAAGTTTCAGATGCCATAAAAGAAGAATTAGATAAAAAATACCAGTATCAGACAGAGCAGTATCAGGTAAAATTAATTATTAAAATGGAATACAACTCCCGAAAAAAGCAATATTTCACGAAGAAAGCTGAGTTTATATTGTCGGGCGGAGAAAAAACAGTATACCGGGAAACGGTTACAATGACTTAATTTTATGAACAAATGACATGGCAGATAAAGGATATATCATTATAGAAGGAGCCACTGCGTACTGTAGCAGCTCTGTAACCAATAATTCTAACGGAACGGCTGTTCCGATGGAAGTGAAAAGCCAGAAAAAAAAATTAGGTAAAAACAAATATTTTGCTCAGAGTAAACCTGTGGCTACTTATCTGGATGATAAAGCAGAAAGCTTCGGTGGCGGAAACGGCTTTGGAAACTGTAAAGGATCAGATGGAAAAACATATCCGTGTAAAGGTAAATGCAATATCAAGTATAAAGATTACTATGAAAATGTAGAATTCAATAAAAGCATGAAAATCCTGCTGGATGTTTCTACGGGCAACTGTCCAGGATATGGAGTTCCGGGAACCATAGCTTTTGCAACAACCGGGCAGGCGAATAACGTTTCACAGATTGATGTTAAAGAAGCGGACGAATTTTCGGTAGCCAACACTTCACCACAATGGTCTGTCTCATCTGCTTCTGCCTCTGCTATATCTGTAGCTTCCATTTCTATGACCTTGCCCTTTTCTGTAGCCAAGCCGTCGGGAACTTATTACTATATTCAGATGACAGGAGGGATCTTCAATTCATTTATGAACCCTATAGCAATTGATAATCTTTCTCTTACTGCACAGTTTAAAGGAGATGGTACAAAGATTATCTGGGCGCTTTTTAAAGGTGATGGGGCTAAAGATAAAATCAAAACCTTCATTGGATTGGGAAGTGTTTTTAATCAGTCTATGAGTAAGATCTTTAGCGGGCTTGAAGAAGGAAAATACCGCATCGAAGCGTACGGAAAGAAGCCCGGTGATAATAATTGCTCCATTATTATTGAGGTTGTTAAGGACTTTGTTAAAAAAATTGTGTCTCCCGGTACCTCAACTTTGGTTAATATTCCTTTTCCTTTATCTGTTGAGTTGAAGCTTAATACAAGTACTGATCAGTTGAAAATCTTAAATCGAAATGTTTTCAATCCTATTGTGACCTCGGCTCAATGGAGGGTAAAGCAAGGAACAACAGTATTGTATAACAGTTCCACGGGTGTTTCTGCTTCTCACCTTGTTGGTGTAAGTAATATAGCCGGAAAAGTATTGCTGACTTTTAAGAACGCCGGAACCTATACCGTAGAGGCATTTACAGATCCTTCCGATCCGAAACCTGAATCTATACAGGTTAAAATAGAAAACTCTTTAGGTGTAATGGGCGTTACGGGAGATGCAGGTTTGTTGAGGTTTAGCGATATGCTCAAAGTCAAAGCCTCAAGGTTTAATGTTAACTACATGCCTGCAGCAACTTCTGTGTATTGGTATCTAAAAAAAGAAGGGACTGGAAGGCTTACTACATTTGAAAGTTCATCATCATTTAAAACTGGGGCTATCAATAAGAAAGTTTCGGAATTGCTTTATAATGACGCTCATCTTGATAATAGTCAATATTTTGGTAAATATACACTCGAAGCTTATGCTAATCCATTAGGAAGTGGAAAACAGCCTGCTTTTTCAGGATCCGACTGTTTTAATTTTGAAGTCATTAAAAATGTTGTAGATAAATTTACTCTTCCGGCTGGAAACATTCCTAAAGGAACAAAAGTAAAATATACTGCCACTGCAAGAATTGCCACTCTTGCCGGAAATGAGGCTATAAAAGTAGAAGTTCCGCAGAATGTTACCGATAACGGAGATGGTACCCTTACCTTTAATGAACTCGGCGAGTATACCATTTCAGCTTATTTGACCGGAGATTATACCGACAATAAAAAGATTGAAGCTAAAATAAAAGTATCAGAACCGTCTGTAAAAAGAGCACTTTGGGCATACGGAACCGGTGTGAAACGTACCGAAACAGGATTTGCAGAAGAAACATATGGCTTCCTGGAAATTGATGGACTCCAGAATCAGACATTAAAAGTGAAAATTTGGGTGAAAGGAGAGGGAGACGATTTTTACAAAGAGAAAGATAAATACATGTTGGAGGAGAAAAATGTGACTCTTAATAATGAAGGAAAGGCGTCTTTTATGATCACTACCAATGATGATTATAAGAAAAAAATGGAGGCAGCTATTCCTAAGACAACTGAGAATCCTAATCCGTCTTATCATTTGATATTCACAGTGGAGCTTCAGCCTGGATCATCCACAGAAGTTATATTGCCATCTGCTATTTCTATTCAGGGAACACGTCCGGTAGTGGTAGACGGAACCACAACTTATCTGGAAGTTTTGGATTCTAATGAAGAACTGGTGATCACCTCCGAACAGAAAATTGTTTCCATAATGTTTTCTACGGAAGATGGTAAAGATATCCAGCGCATGCAGACTTTCTATGGGAAGACTCATAAACTTTGGGTGCATACTGTTAATATGACGGAAGAAACCCTTAAAATTGATGTGCTGAAAGAAATTCCTAAGGAAGGGATGAATGAAAATAATCACATCACTTATACTCACGAAAGCAAACAAAGTTATAACGAAGAAAAAACCGGAAAAGATGGTTTACTTGAAGTTTCTTTTACACCTAAAGAAGAATGGAAAAATCCACCGAAAAACTTTGATTATTATATAGCACAGGTTTCACGCCAGGTTCAGGATCCCACTGATCCGAAAAAGAAAGTCTGGAAAATAGAAAAAAGTCAGTTTACGATTAATAGTACACTTCCTGCAGATCTTGTTAGAACGGAAGATATGGAAAAGCTGGGAATTAAAGCTTATAAAAAAGATGGAACTCCCTTTACGAATGACGAGATGCTTGAACTACGGAAACAATTTATCTTTTACGAAAGTGGTTGTTTAAAAGTGTCTCAGAAAGAAACTCCAGAAGCTATTGAGAATGATGTGATGCCTGTGGTTGTGGAAATGGCGGAAGTGAAGAAAGAGGGCAATGGATGTCCGAGGTGTAATGCTCCCGTAACAGCTGAACAGTTAAAAGAAATATTTCCAGATGCTGATCCCAGTGTTTTAACACAGGTTGCGGCTGCCTATACAAAATATATGAAGGAAATAGGAATGAATACCTGTTGGAATAAAGCACATTTATTTGCCCAAGCCAGAGTAGAAACAGGAAAAACACTTCATTTGAAAGATGGTGAAAATTTCAATTGGTTTTGGGAAAAGCTGCCAGGAACTTTTGCTGCATTCAGAACTCAAGAAGGTAGAGATAATGCAAAGCTTTGGGGACGGGCTGTAGAAAAACCAAGCTCACCGGGAGTAAGTGTAGAGAACCAGAAAAATATTGCTAATTGGGCTTATTCTCCAACTAGTGATAAAGGGAAAGAGCTTGGAAATACACAAGCAGATGATGGATGGAATTTTAGAGGTAAAGGACTTATTCAGCTTACGGGAAGAACAGCATATACTTATGCAAATACTTATACAAAAAAAGAAGGAGCTGATATAATTGCAGATCCAGATTTGGTAATCACTAACATTTCTGTAGCAGTAATATCTTCAATGGCTTTTTTCAAATGGAAGGGTATTAATACAATTGTAAATGGTTCTAAGGACACTTTACCTGCAAGTAAAAAGGTTGGTAAAATGGTGGCTACAAAAGATGAAAACGGAAAAGCATCTGATAATTATACGGAGAAACAAGCGGCGTTTGATGAGCATACTTCCAAAACATTCAAAACATCTGAATGTGAATGGGGAAAAGCAACTGATTTAAATTTGGTGGGTAGAAGTCCTTGGATGGAAATTGCTGTAGCAGAGGCTAAAGTATATGGAGGAAAGCATGAGAGTACCATTGATAGTAGAATAAAAACCTATCATAAGGAAGGGGGAGGAACAGATGCTGGAAGTGGTACAGCATGGTGTGCATCATTTGTATGCTGGTGTATTGAGCAAAAAGGTTTGCCGAGTCCTCATTCTGCTGGCTCAAGAATGTTCATGGAAAGTTCTAAAGCAGAAAAATGTGAAGCATTTTTTGGAGCGGTTGCGGTATTCTCAGACTGTGATTCAACGGGGACAAAAATTGAAACTTCGGGCCATGCTACATTTGTATTTGGAAAACTGCCAGGAACTGAAATTTATGCCTGTCTTGGTGGAAATCAATCCGATAAGCTTAAGATGTCATCGTATAATTGTAGTGGTAATGTTTTTGTATCTTGGAAAGAGAAAAACGGAACAGAACATTATAAAATATTCAGAGGTTTTTATAAACCGAAAGGATATGTCATTAAAGACATAGATAAGTTAAATAATAATGATAATTATTCATCAGCAGATGAAGCAAGTAAAAAAGCGTTAAATTTAGATATTAAATCCGATGAAAATGGGGAAAGTTCAAGGTAAGCTAATTGTGACAAAAATTTTAATTGCCTCTAGTTTTTTTTGTCTCTTACAATGTCAGGAAAAAAAACAGGAATCTAGAAATCTATCTACAAAAAATAATACGATGCACAAAACGGAAATAAGTAGTATACTGGAAGAACAATTAAAAAAAGGAGCTGCTGAAGAATATGGAAGTTTTAGTAATTATTCAGAAAAGGATCTTAATGCCTTAATTGAGTTAGAGGATTCTATTCTACAATCTAATGGCTATAAGAATATAACCAATGATCAGTTTGCGGCAAAAATAGAACAAATATTTGGAAGAAAAATTGATTACACTACTTCAAATAACTTTTTGAAAGTTGATACATATAACAAATGTGATAAAGAATTGTCTTTTGTTCCCTTATCAGCTGAATATCAAAATATTTATATTTCCAAAAAATATAAATTGCTTTCATATTTTTATCCTCTTCCATTGCTTATTGATTATCAGAAGTCCTATCCAGGTCTTAGAAAAATAGAAGAGGTTCCCATTGAAGTAGAAACAAATGAGGGAAGATTGAAGGTAAATAGATGGAAAGATATCCCTAATCTAAAAGAGCAGCAAAAGAAAAATACCCAAATTGTAGTTGCCCGTAATATGTATTTATTCAATGATAATAAAACATATGTAACATGGTTGGTTACTCAAGATCCGACTTTTGTTAAAACTCTGGTTAAGCAATTTGGATACACTAAAGAGTCTAAATTCAATGATCTTACAATGAATGATTATCTGAATAATTATCAAACCTCTTCCGATATTGGTGATGTTATTTTTACAAAAAACTGTAATGGAAAATTAGAAATAAGAACCGAATTATTGAAATATATAAAAGAGCATACAAAGTCAGATGAAAATAGGCTTTTGACTGCCTTAGAGAATTTTGGATATGCTCTGAAAGACAACAATAGCTTTACGCCAGATGAAAAATATAAGATACTTGCTTACATTGGAAATACAGTTGATCCTTTTTATCTGAATTTTGCGGGAGTAAATTCAGGAAATGCTGTATGGAATGCTGAGAGCGTTCTTTACAATAGCATAGTAAAAGATAGAAATATTATTTCAGTATTTCAAAAGAATAATTATTATGACCTTCCCGATTTAAAAGATAGTTTAATGAGGATACAGGGAATTATTGAGCATTCTTCCGAGTAATAATCATTATTTCATAAAAAGTTAATCACAGTCCGATATGACTGTGATTAACTTTTTATAGAAATTTATAAACCTTTACTGTATTGATATAAACAAAAAAACCTCTAAATAAATTAGAGGTTTTAAAGTGGTTTCTCCAGGAATATCCCTTTATTCTGATTTTCAATGATTTAAAACTTTGTTTACTTTCGAGAGGGACAAAGTAGAGACAAAAAATAATAAATGAAATGTTTTTTGCCGATATTTGTTTAACTCTGTTTAGTAGACTATGAAAGCAAAGATAAACAATTTTTACAATCTTCTCAATGAATTTCGATACACCTTTCAACGAATTTTAAAGTCAAAACCTGAAAGCTATGATGATGAAATTTTATTATTAGAATCTATTTATTCAAATAATAAACAGCAATTTCCATTTGATATTAAGACAGCATTTGAGGACTTGTATACAGAAAATCCCGATAAAATGGAACTGATATTTTGGGATAAACTCAAAGAATCTTACTACAATTACGAACAGTTTATAGAATTAGATTATCAGTATTTCCGAAATTCTGAATTGCCTACAGAATTTCAAGACCTATTCTATTATAGCAAATTGCTGTCCTATAATTATTTTGCCTATGTTTCTCGTATCTACTATTGGTATTATGGTAGAAAAAATGAAAGTCGAGGTGAAAAAAAACAAATTATAGTAGGATTTTTAAATGATTATAGTGAAAAAATTCCTGATTTAGATAATGACAATGCTACATTAAAAATTAGAAATTATTTTTCGTTTCATTTTGATATGGTAGAGAATTACGTAAAATATATCTACGCAAAAAATGATTTCGTCCTTAAAATAACTAAATTTAAATCTTTGGAAAATGGGGATATAAATGGAAAAATTGAAAAGGTAGCAGATAAATATTATTCTAAATTAGAAGAACTTGTAAACTACAAAGAGAATATTACAAAATTAGCATTGAATCTGAGATTTGAATATCCTGATTATTTACGTAGTAAAGATACGTTTGTAAAGAAAGCTGTTAAAAGCCAAGAACCTATAAAATTTCTTCATCCAGAAAATGTTTTTGATTCACTTTCGCCATATATTCATGAAGAATTTATCGAACCCTTGAGAAAACTAATCTTTGGTGAAAAAAATAATGTAGATAAGGAAATTACTTTTAGGGGGAGTTCTAATATGCTTGTCTATTTTTTCAAACAACTTTATGACGGTGGTCATCTAATTGCTGATAGCAAAGAGCAGATATCGGAGTGGATAATTAAAAATTTTATGTTTTACGATGAAGAGGATTACAAAAAGTTTAAAAAAGATACTATTCAAAAAACTTTAATGAGAGATTGTAAGCCTCCCAAAAGAGAGGTTAAATATCTAATTTAATTTTTTTGAGTCCCTTTTTTGTCCCTATTTAAGTACAGGCATTGATTGAGGATAATCGTATGAAGTATTTTTGTAACATAATTTTAAACAACAATATCATGCAACAAAAAAAATTCTTAGAGATTATCACTCAATTAGTGAGTGCCTTTCCGTCAGAAAATGAAACAGACGAGAAATTAGACTTATTACTTTCAAAATTAGAAAGTAAAGAAAATGATTCTCACAAACCAGAGCAAGACGAACATATTTTGATTTCTGAGGTCTGTGAGCTTACCAAAAAAAAGAGAACAACTATTTGGCTTTGGAACAAAAAAGGTTTATTAAAGCCTATTGGTAAATCTGGTAAAAGCCCTATTTACAGAAGAAGTGATGTTTTGAATTATATTTATAATTCTTAAAAATAACAAACTGAATAACTTTTTCAAGTAAAATTACTTTCTAAACAGCGCTGTTTATCTTATATCAAAGTCTTATTTCCTAAAGACTTTTAAAAAACAAATTTTATCAAACAAGTATTAATCCGCAGTGGAAATTCCTTTGCATGGTTTTCCATTGCCTAAAAATTAAAAAAACTTATGTTTTCAATTATACAAAACGTAAAAAACCGAAATATTATCGGACAAATAAACTCTGTAGCTGGGTTTGTTGAACATCTTAAAGATGCAAAAAGGGTAGAAGTCTCCCAAATATTAAAATTACGAGAAATAGATAAAAAAAGTAAAGAATATCAGGCAATAAAAATAATATTACCCTCAATTTGTTTTAATTACACTTTTAAGAATAACTACGTTAATTCTGAAAATGCAGATGAATCAACGGGATTTTTGTATTTTGATATAGACGGAGAAAAAGACTTTAACTATGATACAACTTATATCACAGCATTATGGAAAAGTGTTGGAGGAAATGGTTTTGGGTTATTAGTAAAAGTAAGAAACCTTGTAAAGGAGAATTTCAAGGAAAGCTATGAGCATATAGTAGATATATTGGGTATCCCTTATGATAAATCATGCAATGATTGTAGTCGTGTGAACATTATCAGTTTTGATACAGAAGCACACTACAATGAAAATGCTGTTGAAATTGATTTATCAGAATTCAATACAACTATTATACATGCTGTTAAAAAACTCCCCCATTTTAATAGTAATAAAAATAAAAATTTAGGTTACTCTCTCAATGGGGGTAATATTAGATTTAATAATTTATCTGACATATTGGAAGAAAAAGATTTTGAATTTAATAAAGATGGATATTATGATTTTGGAAAAGAAAAAGTGGAATATTGTAAATGTTTTGTCCCACGTAAAATTGTTCCTGAAGGATTAAGGAATCAGCGAGTAAGTTCTTACGCTTATTGTCTTATTTCAATTAATCCTGATGCAAGGTTTACTAACTTTAAACGTTATTTACAAAAATATAACTCTAAATCTTGTAATCCACCTCTTGAATGGGAAGAAATAGACGAAATAGCTACTAAAATCTATAATCAGAGAGGAAATGTCGAACCGAGAAATAATGCTAAAAGAAGAGTTATATATAGTGATGAAATAAAAACTTTATCTGAAAAACAAAAGATTAACGGTAGGGTTTTAGGAAATAATAGGTCTGAAAAAACCGTCAAAGAACTAATAGATTGTGTAATGAATTGGGATTATGAAAAGCATCCAAAAATCACTCAAAAATCATTAATAGAGGTATCGGACAAAAATAAAAAAACAGTTGAAAAATACTACCGTAACGTCCTTAATACAGCCAAAAGATTAAAGGCTGATAGCTTAAAAAATAAAGTAGGAGAATAATATTCTTCTACTTTATTGTGTTTAATTTTTATAAATAATTAGATTTAAATAAGCTATTTATAAGAATTTTTTGCTGAGATATTTTAGAATATTAAGTACAGTGAAAATACTGAATGAATATTCATGTTTTTTATTTATTATTACAAAAAGATGTGAGGAGCAATTTATTTTAAGTAGATTTCTAACTATGATTCAAATGAAATTCTTTTTAAGAATTCACAAATGGAAATTTAAATCCTATTAAAAATATTTCAAATGGATGAATCTCAATATTTACTTACAAATAATTAATAAAAATTAGGGAACTTTATATCTTTGGAGAAAGAAATAATTAGTGTATGAATATTGATGATCTTTATAAAAAAATCTCAGATAAATTATTCAATATTTTTTATGTTGATTCTCATAAATATGGGATACAACAGGATAATGGTAGCTATAAGTTAATTAAGCAAAAAATTTCACCAGTAACGGTTGAAGATATGCTGAAACATCAGAAAAGCTTACTAACATATCAAGAATTACATATTGTTGATAATGCTTTTATTAAATGGATATGTATTGATCTTGACATTATTAAATCAGAAATTGATACAAATGAAGTTAATAGTGAAAATTTAAGAGCTGTAAAAAAAACCACAGATTTATTATCAGATTATCTTGATAGCATAAATATTCCACATTTGGTAGAATTTTCTGGAAGAAGAGGATTTCATATTTGGATTGTATTTGAACGAAATATTACTAAAGAAGAAGGCTATAATCTTATTAACTATATTTATAAAAATACAAGAGATAAATTTGAGAAAAATATCACAGCTGATCTATTTCCTAAAACTCCATATGTAAACAAAAGATCTAAAGGTATAGGTTACGGAGTTAAACTTCCATTATCTCAGAATAAGGTCAGTAATAAATTATCTTTTTTTCTTGAAAAAAATGAATCTTTTGAATTTGAACAAGATAAATGGCTGAAAAGTCCTAATATGGCCTTTCTTAAAAAACAGTTTGAAATATTATCAAATTTTAAACCAATCTCTTATAAGTTAGTTTCACAATATATTAATGAATATGCCGATACTTATAGGAATTCAATTTCATATATCAAAAATAGAAGAATAACTTCTCATTTAACAAATCAAATAGATTTAGATTCTGTAATGAATTCTCTAAAAAAATGTGATAACTTAAATGAAATCCTTGATAATTATGAACAAGGATTAAGTAATAAAGAAAGAAGTATTCTTGTTGGACTTTTAGGACAGCTTAAAACTAAAGATAATGATAATTTTGGAAGAGATCTATTGATAGAAATATTTTCTAAAATTAAAGATTTTAACGAAGAGATTACATTAAAAAAAATAGATACATTAAAGTATCTTAAGCCAATTAGTTGTAAAAGTTTAGGAAAATGTACGGTTTGTAAAGAATGTTCTATTGTTTCACCTATCGAATTAATAGAAGGGGTTAAGTTTGAAAAATTACCTGACTACCATATTCAAAATATTGATGAATATGTTTTTGATAAAATAAAAAAATCATTATATCAGTATTCTTTAAAAAATGATGAAGTACCCTTATTTAATCAATTAAAAATTATACAAAATATAAACTTTGAAAATATTAAGGAATTTGTTTCATGCATATATAATGGGAATTTTAGTTTTGAAAATAGAGAAAGTTTTAGTTTTGATAGAAATGAGACAACAAAAATAAGAAGACTTTATAATATTGATCCTCTTGATAATTTTGTATCAATTTATTTCACATTTATTTTAAATTCAATTTTTTTCAGTGAAATTTCAGGTAATTCATATGGATATGAATTTTCAAGTAGTTTCTATAAAAATAATATTTTTAATAATTGGTTTATAAACTGGGCAAAGTATACACGGAAAATTGAAACTATTCTTTTTAACTCTGAATATGAAGATTATTTCCTAATAAAACTTGATATAAAAAACTTTTATGATAAAATTAATCTTAATAGATTAAAGATTAGACTTTTCGAAGAAGCTCCTACATCAATTAAAGAAAAATTATCAGAATTATCAGAACAAGATATAATTAAGTATAAAAATATTTTAGATTACTTAATTGATTTGTCGAAGACTACAACAGGAGATGATTTAAAAGGATTGCCTCAAGGGCCAGCTTATGCGAGATACTTAGCTGAACTTTATTTAATTGGATTAGACGGACTAATTGAAAATAGATTTATTCAGGATCAAAAACGAGAATATTATAATCGATTTGTAGATGACATATTCATATTTGTAGAATCGGAGGAAAGAGCAAATAATCTTTTTTCAAAAATTAAAGACTGGTTAGTAATTAATGATTTAGAATTTAATACTCAAAAGACAAAAATTATTAATGTTAAAAAATATGCTGAATCGGGTGAGTACAATAAATTCAAAGACAATATTAAATATGATATAAACTTTGCTAACAAAAATAAATCTGTTTTACCAGAAAGTGATGTTCAAGAAGCATTATTTAAATTAGAAAACCTAACGGAAGAGTTTAAGTTTGGACTAAAAGATAATCTTCGATTTTTCTATAGTAATTTTAAAGATGATAAAAGATTAGATTTTCTAAAAAAAAGTTTAGCAAAAAAATTACCATTTACAAATGATGGTAGAGGTACTTTGTATTTTATTTTTTATAATAATCTTATTTCAAATTTTCCTAACGAATTTTGGAATTTAAAACAAGACGTAGACAAAATACAGGGACTGTCATTGACTCACTTTCTTAATACAATTTTATTAAACGAAGATATCATAAAGTATAATAAAGAAAATATTAATGATATTATCGAAAAGGTGCATTTAAGAAGTAATCTTTCAGATGCAGATCAATTATTAGTAATTTCATTAGCATTAAAAACAAATAACCAAGTCAAACTAAACTTTTCAGAGAAAATTATGTATTCAGCAATCAAAGTTCCAGATTTTGAATTGTCAATTGAGAATTGGGACTTACAAAACCGAGCATTACAAGATAAAACAGAATCAATTTCTTTTTTAAAAGAACTTAATAGAATTATAAATGAAAATACTTATACGAAGGAATTCTTAAATGAACTTGCAACATATTCATTTAGTCGTTTCTCTTTATGGGAGGAAAAACAAGAAACATCATTTTTAAAAGATGAAAGCACTTTAAAGTTATATTATCAAGCATTGTGCTTTTTAACTCTTTTTGAAATATCACCTAAAAATGCAGTCATTATCGAGTCTTGGAGATTATTATTGAATAAATCTCAAGAGTTTGGAGATATATCAAATAAACATCATCAATTTTTATGGATCAGTAAATTAGAAAATTTTAAATACGAGGATTTTTCTAATAATATGTATACTTTAATTCTATCTGATAAATCAGGGACTGATCTTAGTGAAATTAGTTGTAAAAATGAATTTTTGAAGCAGTATAGAAATTTAGTTATCATGTTATTGTTTTCAAAAGATGAAATAAACCATTATTCTAGATTTAATGACGATATATTAGTAAATATTAAAGAGGAATCTCTTTTCATAAAATGGATAAAAAAACCAGGAGCAAGTTTATATCCAGAGTTTGACGGTATTGGACTTAAAAATATAGGTCTTAATGGAATTATTGTTCTTAAAGACGCTGAAAAAGTATTCAT
This sequence comes from Chryseobacterium sp. Y16C, assembly GCF_022488405.1. Taxonomy (NCBI): domain Bacteria; kingdom Pseudomonadati; phylum Bacteroidota; class Flavobacteriia; order Flavobacteriales; family Weeksellaceae; genus Chryseobacterium; species Chryseobacterium sp. Y16C. The sequence goes on along the minus strand of NZ_CP092711.1, from coordinate 1,802,719 downwards.
TAAAGATATTAACTCTAGCATTAACTTTAAAAAGTATGGTTATCTTAATATAGAATTAGAGAATGGAAATACGGAAGAATTAGAATATTCTATACCCAATGAAAGGCTATCTTCAATATTGGAAGTTAAAGATTTGAAAGATTTTATAATTAAAATAAGTGATTTAATAGAAATCCACAAGTCTTTTTCCAAAGATCACTCTACAAAATTTCCTGTTTTTTACAAACCTTTTAATAGTTATAATTCATTACCTATTGTTCCTTATTATTCTGATCAGAATGAAGTTATAGATTATAATGGCAATGTGATTAAAATTGAAAAGTCAAGTTATTGGGAGACAATAAAAGAATTAATTAAAAATATCGATAATAATGAAAATATTAAATTATCATCAGAAGAATCAATATTTAACTTTAATATAACCGAACTTGATAAGAGATTTTTTCCTAAGTTAGGTTCTTCAATAATTTCAAGAGAAGAAGATAAATTAAATTTTATTGAAGAGTTTAGAGAAAATATTAATTTAGAAAATTTTTCAATTTTTGAATATCAATATTCTTGGTCAAAAACTGTTTTTAAGCAATGTGAAAAATTAGGCACAGATGTTAGTACTTTAATTAGTTATTTAGATGTTCATTTTAAACATTTTGAAGAAGATGATAGAATGGACTTGTTTTTCTCAATTGATGATAGCTTTAAAATTAATGACTCTAATCTGCAGGATTTTTATTTGACGATTACTACTTCAGTAAATATCTTTCAGAACCAAGTGCAAATTAAAGATATTAATTTTGAAGACGTTTTTGCTAATGATTATTTAAATGAGATAGAAATTGATGGGACTAATAAGAAGATAAATTTAGCAGATTTAAAAAAAATAAATATTACAGTAGATAATCCTCGTGATATTTTTACGAATGAACCTGTCTATAAATTAAATATAGAAGGTGAGATTAAAGAATTTAACGAGATTTATTTTTTTAATCATGTATCAAAAAAATTTCATTTAAGAGATATAAATGATTTGAAGGGGTTGATAAGAAGTAATGGGGGAAACTTTATCTTAATTGACAATGAAGATATTTTTATTTATACTTTAGAAAATGAGCTTTTAAAATGTTTTAATAGAATACAAAAGAGAAAAGATTTATACGATAAAATTTTCAACACAGTTGATGTTTCCAGTCAAACAATCAATATTGAGATTTTGAAACCCCTTTATCCTAATAATAAAAATTATAATTCTATAAAACACACATACGATAATTTCACTACAAGGATAAGTTTATTACAAAAACTTAAATCACATTACAAAATTACGACTGATATAGAAAGTAGAATTATCAACTGGCTGTCAAATCTAAATGAGCAAAGTATAGAAGGGAGTGATTTGCAGGTATTTATGCAGCAAAAAGGTTTTGGGGTCCCTGATCTCCATAAAAGTATCCTTATGGTCCTTGATAAACATCTATTTATTTCCGATGATAGGATTACTTTTATAAAAGAAAAGGTCGAAGAGCTCCTATCTGAAAATGAAAATGAGGATACAATTATCCTTTCTATTAAAAATCCTATAAATGATGAAAACGGGTTAAAAAGATTACTGGAAAAATGTAATTTACTAGATCGCAAAATTGACTGGGAGAAGAATTTTGACAAATTATGTTTAGAAAAAAAAGTGTATAAAAAAATCGTTTTTGTGACTGATATTGCTCTTTCTGGTACTCAAACTATCAAAGCTTTTAATTATTACAGGAAATCACATGATAGTAACGAATTATTAAGGGAATATAATAATGCTCAAATTAATTCAAAGTCTCCCAAAAAAGAAAGATATTTTTTATTTGATGATATTGATAAAATATCAATGTTTAATGATAATTTAAATAAGTGTGAACATATTGTTTTTGTTTCGTCAATTATGACCGAGCTATACAAAGAAAAAGTAAAAGTAAATTTAGCTGATACAAATGAAAAAATTGACTTCTTAACATATACTAATTTTATTGGTAATGAATTTATTTATGATGGAATAAATTATAGTAATAATCATAAAGAATTATTTGAAGTTTTGGTAAAAGACTTGGTTTTAATTAATAAATTATTTGTTTTAAATGAACAAGATAAAGTTTATTACGAAAAAAGTATTGAAGATTTGAAAGATAATAATATTGTTTTAAGAATTAACTCCTTACCAGCAAAACATATAAAATTATTTTCATTGCAACCAACAAAGGGTAAGCCGTTATTAGATTTTATACGTAATTGGGGATAATTAAAGTTCAGCATATCTAGTTATTTTTAAATATATGTTTCTTTTGAAAAGAGAATTTGATTAACTCCAAAACCTGTCTATTAAAACAGGTTTTGGAGTATTTAACATTTTTCTTTCTTGGAATACTTTTTCAATATATTAATTGTGAGTTTCAAACTTCGCATAAAGAAATAAGCACCCAAAATATACAAAATGAGGTATGCCGTGAGCATCAAAATAAGCGATACATCGTCCCAAATACTGTATGGTTTAAATTCAATTGCTGGAAAACAAGTTGTTTGCGCTTGTAATTGTAGTATCATTTTGCGTTATTAAAAGGATCTTTTCCTTCGCGCATAAACACAGTCCCTATTTTTTGATATTGGATTGGTTGCCCCTTCACACAGGCTGTATAAATCCCCCTTCCAAAGCCATTTTGCGCTCTGATTATGATTACCTCTTTTTCATCAACTCCATTGTCAATGGCAACAAATTTCCTTAATCTGTTATTTTTGATTGGCTCTTTAAAATCTTTTGGTAAATCACATTCTTTAGCGGTTTGTGATTCTTTTGCCTTTTCTTCCTGTGCGAAATAAAATGTTGGTAATGCGAACATTAAAGTAAAAATTAATTTTTTCATTGTAATTATTTTGAATTGTTAATAATGTATGTCTATTTGATAAATTCTTCTCTTTGTTTTGAGGCTTCAGCGTAACTGTCAAATACAAGTATTTTTCTTTTCCTGATATTCATTCCTGTGGGAACAGCACCGTCCTTATAGAGTGTTTTCTCGAACTCGTCCATTTTTTTGTACCTGGCATCTTCGCTTACGTCCGTCATTTCAATAACATCACTTCCGATACTCTGATAGCGAGACATATTCTCTTTAGTAAGTACAGAATCACTGTTGGGTGCTATTATAGCCCATATAATTGCGTATTTGGGTTTTTCAGGCAGAGTTACTGTGTCTTGAATAATGCTTGTAGAATCATTAAAAACAGGTATAGAAGCCTGATAAGTGGTGTCAGTACTAATAGAATCGGAGTTCAAATAAATATCATCCGATGTATCACGCTTTTTACAGCTAACAACTGCGCAAAAAGCTACTAATAAATAAATCTTTTTCATAATGACTTATTTTTCAGATAATAATGCGATAATTCCAATGATAATAAAATGTCCGATGTAGGAAAGAATCCCCCAAAGAATCATAAATCCGATTGCTCCGACAAAAGATTTCGGTTCAACCCAATTCCAAGAGAGAACCCCCGAACCAATAATAACGACTGCGTAAAGAATAAACGCGAATACAGGTAAACATCCGCTGTCATTTGTGTTGCTCATATCTTATAAATTTTATTTGATTTTGGGCAACAAAAAAAGCAAGTGGATTCTCACATGCTTTCAGTTCTGAAGGCTCGGCAAAGCCTGTACCACATAAAAACAGGATAACCACTTGCCATAGGTATGACAAGTGTGTTAAACTGTTTGCATTTTGTGGTTCTTATAAATTTTGCCGATTCACAGAACAAAAGACAAACGTTGTTACACTTTTCTTTTTTCGTTGAAATATTTGCACAAAACTACAAATTTTGTGCCTAATAATAAAGAAAGCTTAAGGAAGTCTCAAATGATTATTAGTAAGATGTTCATAAACATAACTTATTGTATCATTTTCAACTAATTTGGATAACGCAAGGTCTAATAGCTTTCCTTTCAAAACTTGTCCCCAATTTTTCTTACTTAATTTTGTATGAAGCGATTTTAGTTCTTCAATTTCTTCAAAAATTATTTCTTGACCATAGCCTAATTTTTTAAGATGCTCCAAAACTTCATTTATTTTTTCATTTATTTCTTGTTGATTTGAACTTATATTATCATAATTTTCAGTTGTAGCTTCCCTTTTTTCTTCTACATACATTTTACCATTTAAATTAATTTTGCCATCAGATTGATTTCTACTGTAAATAACATCAATCAATCCCATATTTTTCAAAGCTTTCGCCAATTCCATACCTTCTCCCTGATATTGTAGTATAATTCCATTAAGCTCTAAAATCAATTCAATAGGATAGTGCCTATTACCATTTAAATCATAAAGTTTCTCTAAAATTAAATCTAGTTTTTGCTTTGTAGTATAATTCACTCTTTCTTTTACTTTTGTTGATTCAGGAATTGTAACAGCATCTGAAATTTTAATGAGTTTATTAAAATACTTTAATATTGAAATCTTTTCTAATACTTCATTATACATTGACTTTTTAAGCTCTTCATTGCTGTCAACCTTTGTCAAATTTTGAATCATATAAGAAATAGGCTTGGCTTGTTTAAACCCTTTAGTAAACATGTTATTAGGCTCATTTAAAGTATTGTCTAAATAAGATATTACGACGGATTTCCACTCAGTGAAATTTTCACTTAATACATCATAACTAAGATCCCTATATGTGTTTTTTAGATTTTCTCCCTGACTTATAAAAGTTTCAACAGTTGATTGAAACTCACTAATTTCGATTTCTAATTTCATGTTTTTATTTTTAGCGGATTTTTTCAAAATTTCTTCTTGTTTTCAAATAATTATCATCATTATAATAAAGAGTAAACACTTCGCTTAAAAAGGGAATATCCCGATTCTTTTCAGAATGTGCTTTATTTTGTAATTCTGATAAAATTTCAACCCAATATCTAATAATTTGAGCCATATATAATTGTCTATAAATAGTATTTACTTCTGCCATTCCTGTTCTAAATGAGCTTATTCCAATATCTTCGAGTGGTGTTCCAGTTTCATCAATATAAAAAGTACTGCTGGAATTCCCTAAAAGTAGTTTGGCAAGGTCCGCATCTCTTTGGATTTTTTCTTTTTTCTTTTCTGAAACATTATTTTGAAAGATATAAACTTCGATCTCATTATACCAATCCGCAATTGGTGAACTTTGGTATCTATCATTTGTTAAGAAGTCAATATTTGTATATCTATCTCCCTTAGCAAATTTCGAAAGGATTTTTAAAATTTTCGGGTAAATACCTGTATCTAAATTTTCTAGATAGCTAAATTTAACATTATTCCTTGTTACAATTTCCTTGGAAAAATCATACAACTTTTCAATATCATGTCCGATATCGTTTCTCAATGTTCTAGAATCGGGGAATGTAAAGTCATGATTTAAATAAAAATCAATAAGATAACAGATTTTTCCGATTCTTTCGATACCTGTTGATAAAGTTGTTAATGCAGTAAAGTAGTAACCTCTTTTTGCATAATTAACTCTTCCTAAGTGTGTTAGCCCTGTTCCTAAAATATCACTAACAAACTGTGCTTCGGCTAAAAGAGCTTTAAAATTTTCACTATACATGTGTTTTTATATTGCAGTTATTTGTTTAATTGTTAAAGTTAAAGAATTTAAAAATCATTTATATATATCAATGTATAAGGTATCTAAACAAAAACACCCCGCCATAGGGCAAGTTTTTGATAGTACCCCCACCTGTTTAAAGTCGGGCAAAAGTTTTCGGACGTTCTAAAAACCTCAACACTTTTTTGAACATTTTTAGACTACAATCCAGATTTAGAACAGGTTTGAGAGAATTTTGTACAGGTTTAAAATATTTCTTCTGTTTCATTCAAAAGTACCCTAAAATTTGCACATTTGGCACAGTTTTCGGCTACTATAAACCAACGAAAAACCCCATCAATACTACTAATATTGAATGGGGCAGTGTAAAAAATTCTAACGCTAATTAAAACTTATCTACAATGACAAAGTTACAAAATTGTTTGGAGGACTTCCAAATCTATGTCGGTACTTATGGCAAGTACAATTCAGGAAGCATCTACGGTGCATGGCTTGAACTTTCAGATTATTCAAATTATGACGATCTTTTACAGGCTATGCAGGAACTTCACCAAGACGAAGACGACCCCGAATATATGTTTCAGGATTATGAATGTTCAGAGTTCTTTATCAAACAAAAGCTAATCAGCGAATGCCATCTTTCAGTAAACATTTATGAAATAGCCGAACAAATCAATAATTCAGATTATAATTTAGAGGTTATAGAAGCCTATGCAGAGTGTATGAGTTATTATCATGAGGACGTAAGTGACCTATTAGAGAGCCTTTCAGGTTCTTATTATGGCGAGTACAGTTCGGATGAAGATTTTGCGCAGTGTACTTTAGAGCAGGACGGCTCAATTCCTGAAAACCTACCTTCTTACATTTACATTGATTGGGAAGCAACCGCCAGACATTTAATGTATGATTATATGAGTTCTAACGGGTATTATTTCCGAAACTAACAACAATAACAATCTTTGCACCTTGCTTAAATGCAGGGTGCTTTATAACTATTTTAAAAATGAAAGCAAGATATATAAGAGTTTCAACAGGAGCGCAGAACACCGCAAGACAGGAAGAGAAACAGGCACGGGGAGAAAGAATATTTATTGACATTGTTAGCGGTTTTACTCCCTTTAAGGATAGAGAACAGGGAAAAGAACTGATAAAAGCAGTTAATAACAATGAAATCCATTATGTTTCTGTGAGCTCAATTGACAGGTTAGGGCGTAACCTCTACGACATTCTTACAACTTTAGAATTTTTCAAAGAAAAAGGTGTTATTCTTAAAGTTGATAATCTTGGAATAGAAAGCCTAATTAAAGGAAAAGAGAATCAAGCGTTCAAACTTATTATTTCTGTTATGGCTAACATAGCCGAGATGGAACGTGATGCCATTTTAGAGCGTCAACGGGAGGGCATTGCACTTGCAAAGGCTCGAGGAACTTACAAAGGGCGTGAGAAAGGTTCTACTGAAAGTATAGAAGATTTCCTATTCAAGTATAAAGAGGTTATTAAGAACTTAAAGAAAGGAAATTCGATCAGAGATACGGCAAAAATTTGTAACGTCAGTATTGGAACTGTTCAGAAAGTGAAAAATGCAATTTCTATGTAATTATTATTTTTGCAAAAAAAAAATCAAAGATGAAATTCCATGAACATTATAGTCGTTTTTTAGGAGAAGATAATATTTATAAGACCATAGGAGTTGGGCAAAGTAAGGTTATTAATAGTATTTTAATTGGGATATTTATTGTTGCATCTTTTAGCTTATTATGCTTTTCAACTACTGTTTCTAAGACTGAAAAGAGTTTTTTTAAAGTATTTGATACTTGGTCTTTTTACTTAATGATTACTTGTTTATTATCGGTTTATATACTCTTGATTATAGAAAGAACAAGACAGTATGAACATATTCGTGATAAAGCAGGTCATTTGAATCAAAATAGACTGAGTGTAATTTTATTTGGGATAAGCTGGAACTCAATTGTACTTAAGTATTTTTGGTTTGAAGAATTGGCTTCAAAATATAGGTTAATAACAAATAATGAATTGAAGTCTTATAAATTATTCATCAATAAAGAATTAGAGATATGCGTTGAGCCTAAGTTTTCAATTAATGTTCCATTATTAAGTTTTCTTGCTACAACCCTTGTACCTTTGATAGGATTTATTTTCGTTGCTTTTGGAATTAAAGGGCAGGAGCAAAGTAAAATCATTATTTTATCTATTATTTTGATGAGTCCTATTTTCTTGATAATTATATCTAGAGTAAGAGATAGTTTTAAAGATAAAAAAAGAAATTATACCAATATGCAAAACTACTCTTTAGCATTAGATTATATTTTGGAAGAGAGAGAAAGAAATTGTACTGTTCAGGATGAAGATACTTATTAAATGAAAAATAACGAGGGTAGACCACTCAACGAAAATAAAATTACCACTATCGACACGTCTGGAAGTAACTGAAAAGCTACTATTTTAAGCAAGATTTGAAATATATTCCTTTTAAAATTCTATATGGTTAAAATGGTACTTTATTTAGTTTTTTCAAAATAATAAAATTCCACAATTTTTAGCTATATGGATAATCTATGAAAAAGAGCCTGATTTACGGAATTGTAATAGTCAGGCTCTTAAAATATCTATATGAATATTCTTGTTATTCTATTTTTGAATAAATTAAGAATTTATCAATAAGATAGGATTTTATTTTTTCCACGCAGAATGTAAACTATCAGCTACCATTTCACGGGAAAACTGAACATATTTTTTGAAAGACTTGTAATCTTTATGACCTGCAATTTCTCGGATAAACTCTTCATTCATTCCATTAATCAATGAGTTAGTAATGAAAAACACCCTTCCATAATGCATTGTTAAATAATCGTGAGCATTTTTTTCTACTGTAATCTCATTTTTACCTGAATACTTTACAAACCTTATCTTATCATCAAACCAATTGTTTCAAAAAGTTTTTTAATTTCTCTATTGCAAAATTGGTTAGTGGGTACTTTTAACCTACCATAGCGTTCCGTGTGAGCTTTAATTATTTCTTTTGGTACATCTAATAAAGGTATATCAACCATTTCTTTAGCTTTTTTGATATGTAAACGTAAAAAGTCTTCTGTAACGTCCTCTGGTCTCATATTTTGTATGTCAACAAATCTCAAACCTGTATATGAGCTAAAAATGAAAATATCCCTCACGATATTACTGTAATCATCTTCAAAATCAGTTATTCTCAATCTTTCTACAATTTCAGGAGTAAGTTTTATTTTTTCAGAATCATCTTTGAAAACTAAGAATTTTTTAAATTCCATATTATTATGAAATCGTTTTTCTCCTGCCCAATTCATGAACGTTTTAAATATTGTTACATATTTTCCAATAGTAGAGTTGTAGTAATTCTTTTCAATGAAATATGCCAATAACTCATCATAGAAATTAAGCGTAATGTTTTGAAATGACATATCAAATTTCATTTCAGCTGAAAACGTTTGAAGATGGTTTTTACACGTTTTATAGGTCTTAATGGTATTTTCTGATACGTGTTGTTTTCTAACATCAATAAACTCATCAAAAACGCTTAATACGCCTTTTTTCCTAGCAGTTGCTGTGTTGACGGGTGTAATCTTGTGTTCAAACTCTTTTTCCAAAATTTCTTTAGATAAAGGTTGATCCTTTAATAAATACTCCCTTTCAATCTCTTTTAAGATTTTGACAGTGTTTTCGATTTTCAGATTTTTAGTGGCTGATTCGGGAGCAAGTTGTCTCACTTTTGTCCCCGCCCATTGTGAGGGTTTTACTTTTACCCCTGTGGAGCGTTTCAGTCTCTGACCTTTTACGGTTGCTGAAACATATACCATTGTTTCGGTTGCCTTTTTAGGCTCTTTTAAGAAAAATGCAATGTTCATTCTATTTTTTTGTTTCAAAATTAGTCTGTGATACAACTGAAAATCTTTTTAAATTGTCCTCAGGGACAGTATAGGGACAAAAAAGGACTAAATTTGATGAAACGCTATTAAACATCATTAAAACAAAAATCCCTTCTAAACATTGTTTAAAAGGGATTTTCTTGATTGAGTAAGTTAAGTTGTGTTTAACTTCTGTGGTTTCTCCAGGAATCGAACCAGGGACACATGGATTTTCAATCCATTGCTCTACCAACTGAGCTAAGAAACCATTATATTTTTATTTGACTTACTTCGTTGTTTTAAAGTGATGCAAAAGTAGTAAGTTTTGGTATACAAAGCAAGTATTAACCGGACTTTTTTTAACAAAACTTAAAAACCTATTGATTCTCAGATGAATTATTTTCCTGTTCTTTTCTTATCTGCTCGCTCATTTCCTCCAATACAGGCTTTATCGTGTTTTCGGGAAGATCACTTATTCTTATATACATCAACCCGTCAATTGCGTCATTGAAGTTAGGATCAACATTGAAAGCAATTACTTTTGCGTTTTGTTTGATGTATTTTTTTATCAAGACAGGAAGCCTTAGTTCCGGTTCCAGGTCATCAATAATCTTATCTAATTTATTTAAATCAGATTCCATTTCATCAAAGAACAGATTTTTATCTCTGTCTCTAAGCTTTACTTTATATTCATTTCTTGGAGTAATGTATTGAGCCACGGCAGAATCATAATAATTGGAACGCATAAACTCAATCATCAGGGATTTTGAAAACTCGGAAAACTTATTGGAAATACTTACTCCTCCCATTAAGAACTTATGATCCGGATTTCTCAGACAAACGTGCACGATTCCTCTCCATAAAAGGAAAAGCGGAAGTGGCTTTTGCTGGTATTCCTGACAGATGTAAGCACGTCCCATTTCAATAACCTTTTTAAAGAAAGGATGAATGTCCTGCTCAAATTCAAATAGAGAACTGGTATAGAATCCTTTGATACCGAATTTTTTCATCACTTCCTTTCCTAAAGCCATTCGGTAAGCTCCGACTAATTTTTCCTCCGCATTGTCCCAAAGGAAAAGGTGATGATAGTGCTTATCATATTCGTCCAAGTCGAAAGGAAGATTGCTTCCTTCGCCTACTGCACGGAAAGTGAGTTCTCTCTGACGTCCGATTTCTCTCATGATAGAAGGGATCTCCTCGTAAGAAGTGAAATATACCTCGTAATTTCCATTACTGAAAAACATTTTATCAGTGCCTTTCAGTTTATTGATGTCTTTAAGAATATCTTCTTTTGGAGTTTCGTCTATAATATTCTGAACGATATTTTCTTCTTTAAGTAAAGGAAATTTTACATACAGATTTTGAAGATTAATGCTTTGAGCCAACGATTTCCTTTTTTCATAGTAAGATTTCATCATATAAACCTTACGTTTCAGAAACTCACCCAATTCTTCAATGGTTTCCATATCATCCATTGCCTTCACGGTGATAGGTCTTCCTATCCTGATTCTGATAGGCTTTTCCCTGTCGTTCATCATTTCCGCAGGAAGCATCAGGGTTTGCAAATTCGGATGAAGTTTTGCTACCTGATAAAACAAACGGCTGTTTTTTGCATGAAAATACATAGGAACTACCGGTACTTTTGCCATTCTGATAAGCTTTAATGCCGGTTTTTCCCATTCCTTATCTAAAATTTCTCCGTATGGATTGTTTTTGTTGGAAACTTCTCCTGCCGGGAAAATACCTATACAGCCTCCGTTTTGTAAATGCTTCAATGATTCACGCATTCCGGAAGAGCTGCTGTAAGCGTCTTTTCTGTTCTCAAAAGGATTTACTGAAATCACATACGGCTCCATCGGTTTGATCTTTTCCAAAAGAAAATTCCCCATAACCTTAAAATCGGGACGGATTTCTGATAAGATTTTACACATTAAAATTCCGTCAATGGCACCAAGCGGATGGTTGGAAACCAGTATAAACGGTCCTGTTTTAGGAATTTTTGCCAAATCTTCTTCAAAAGCAATATAACTTAAGTTTCTTTCTCTCACAAATGAGTCGAAAAAGTCTTTATCTTCCTTGTCTTTTAGTTTATCGTATAATTTGTTGACTTCATTTATTTTTGCAATGCTCATTACAGCAGCTGCAATAGGATTCTTAAGGAACCCCATTTTATTTAAGCCGGAAGCTTTAATCAAATCGTTTTTCGATATTAAACTCATGTGTGTTTAGTCGCAATTTGCGTTATTTTGTTACCATTTGAAGTGTATTCTTCGAAATCTGCTCCAATAATACACTTTTTTCCTGGTAAAATTTATCAATGTTCTCCATCTTCGCATTCCTTACAGTAAATAAAGATACATTTTTTACAACTTCAGTTTCAAATACTTTTTGAAGTTCATTATTAAGCTCATCAATGGTATTGAATTTATCTTCCAGACATAAAGCTAATGAAATAGCTGAATTCTGCATCAAAGAAACCTTAATTTTGTATTTAGATAAATACCCGAAAATTAAACTCATATGATCTTCTGCAATGAAAGAGAAGTCTCTGGTAGAGATTTTCAGTAAAGTCTGATTTTCTTTTAAAATATATGATTCTTCGTTTTGGTTTTTGTCCGAAGCTCCTACTTTTGTACCTTCCTTGGTAGGATCTACAAAAGATTTTACATAGAATGGAATGTTTTTTTGCTGAAGTGGCTGCAATGTTTTCGGGTGTATAACACTTGCTCCGTAATATGCCATTTCTATAGCTTCTTCATAAGAGATATTTGACAGTAAGGAAACATCCTGGAATTTTCTCGGATCTCCGGTCATAACTCCCGGAACATCTTTCCATATCGTCATGGCCTCTGCATTAAGACAATACGCGAAGATGGCAGCAGAGTAGTCAGAACCTTCTCTCCCTAATGTTACTGTAAAGTTGTTGTCATCTGATCCGATAAAACCTTGTGTAACGTAGCAGTTCTCTTTATTCAGATGTGAAATTAACTCTTCGGTATTTATCCAGTTTACAACCCCTTCTCTGTAAGAGTTATCTGTTTTTACATAATCTCTTGCATCTAACCACTGATTGGTAAACTGAATTTCATTTAAATATTCACTTACGATTTTCGTAGAAATCATTTCTCCACAGCTCACTACCTGATCGTAAACAAAATTGTAGTTAGGAGATTTATTTCTTCTTAAAAAAGAGTCTATATCATCAAAAAACAGATTGATCTCTGCGAAAACCGCATGCTTCTCGGGGAACAAACCTTCAGCAATCTCTATATGCTTTTGCTTTATCTTCTCAATTTCAGTTTGATAGTTATCTTTCTTGAAATAAAGTTCTACCACTTTTTCCAATTCATTAGTTGTTTTGCCCATTGCTGAAATTACCAGCAGACATTTTGAAAATCCCTGGCTTTTTAATACCATAGAGACATTCTTTACACTTTCAGCATCTTTTACCGATGCTCCACCAAACTTGAAAATCTTCATTAAATTGTTAATAATAAAATTGTTAGATAAAAATTTATGAGAGTTTTTTACGGGTGACAAAATTATACATTTACGGCGAGATATGAAATAGTCTTGCTTTTGTACAGGCTTAAGATTTTATTAAAATTAAGAATTGGGTGAAATCATTCAGATTGCTTCAGGAAAAAGGGAGGCTTTTTTTATGATAAGGTGTTGTTATATCTATTAGATAAGGTCGTATTGGATTGATAAACAGATGGTAAGGTCTTTTGTTGATAATTTTTTTTAATTGTGATAAATTTTACGAAATTTGGAGAAAACGTAAAAAGAAAAATATGTCAGAGCAACCATTACAAACTTTAGGAGAGTTTCTTATTGATAGACAAGATGATTTTCAGTATTCTACAGGAGAGTTTTCTCGTCTCCTTAGTGCAATAAGATTGGCTTCAAAAGTTGTAAACAGAGAAGTAAACAAAGCAGGAATTGTAGACATTGCAGGTGCTGCCGGAAACCAAAATGTTCAGGGAGAGGAACAACAAAAACTGGATGTGATTGCTAATGAGATTTTTATTACAGCATTATCTCAAAGAGAGGTAGTTTGTGGGATTGCATCGGAAGAAAATGATGACTTTATTGATATTAAATGTGGCGAAAACGGGCATTTAAGTAAATATGTTGTTTTGATCGACCCTTTGGATGGTTCTTCAAATATTGACGTAAATGTTTCTGTAGGAACCATTTTCTCAATTTACAGAAGGGTTACCGAACCGGGAACTCCGGTTCAGCTGGAAGACTTTTTACAAAAAGGAATCAATCAGATTGCGGCAGGATATGTAATTTATGGTTCTTCAACAATGATTGTTTACACGACAGGAAATGGAGTGAACGGATTTACGCTTGATCCTTCTTTAGGAACTTATTATCTTTCTCATCCGAATATGACTTTCCCGAAAACAGGGAAAATTTATTCTATCAACGAAGGAAATTATATTAAATTCCCTCAAGGTGTTAAAAATTACCTTAAATATTGCCAGATGGAGGAGGGAGACAGACCATACACTTCAAGATATATTGGTTCATTGGTAGCAGATTTTCACAGAAATATGCTGAAAGGCGGAATTTATATTTATCCGTCTTACTCACAGGCTCCAAACGGAAAATTAAGATTACTATATGAATGTAATCCGATGGCTTTCTTAGCGGAACAGGCTGGAGGAAAAGCTACAGACGGTTTTAGAAGGATTCTGGAAATTGAACCAACAGAGCTTCATCAAAGAATCCCTTTCTTCTGCGGAAGCGTTGAAATGGTTGAGAAAGCAGAAGAGTTTATGCGAATCGATAGCGTAAAATAATGAAAGCAGAATATTCAAGATATTTATTACAATTCAAACGCCCGAGTGGAACATCTCGCGGCGTTTTGCATGAAAAGGAAACCTTTATCCTGGAAGTTTCTGAAAATGATAAAAAAGGAATAGGAGAGTGCGCGATTTTCAGGGGGCTAAGTTTTGATGACAGACCAGATTATGAGGAAAAACTGCAATGGCTTTGTGAAAATATTAATCAGGATCCAAAGCTTTTAAAAGAGAAACTAAAAGAGTTTCCGTCTATCTGGTTTGGATATGAGCAGGCCATTTTAAATTTAAAACATGGAGAAAACCTATATTTTCCAAGTGAATTTACAAAAGGAAAAACTCCGATTATCATCAATGGTTTGATCTGGATGGGAGATGTTGGCTATATGGAAGAACAGATTCAGGACAAGCTGGAGAAAGGTTTTCACTGCATTAAATTGAAAATAGGAGTCGACTGGAAATCCGAACATGAAGTTCTTCAGAAATTGAGACAAAAATTCTCAAAAGAAGTATTGGAACTTCGTGTTGACGCCAATGGCGGGTTCACAAAAGAAGAAGCGCAAATTGTTTTGCAGCAATTGGCGGATTTGAATATTCATTCTATTGAACAGCCTATTAAGGCAGGAAATTGGAAAGATATGGCAGATTTATGTGCAAAAACTCCGACCCCGATTGCTTTAGATGAAGAATTGATCGGGATTATTGATTTTGATAGAAAGAAAGAATTATTAGAAGCCATTAAGCCACAATATATTATTTTAAAACCGGCGTTGGTTGGTGGTTTTGAGGGCAGTAATGAATGGATTTCTCTTGCCGAAAAGCAAGGCATAGGTTGGTGGATTACGTCTGCTCTGGAAAGTAATATTGGCTTAAATGCAATTGCTCAGTACACATTTACCAAAAATAATAAAATGCCTCAAGGATTGGGAACTGGAGGGTTGTTCACAAATAACTTCGATACACAGCTAAAATTGAGCGGTGAAGAGCTTTATTTTAAAATTGAATAACCAAAAAGCCTAAAATCTTAAACTACGTTTTCTACAAAAATGACTTTTTTGATATAATCAACAAACTGTGAGAATTTAGATTTTATTTTTTTCATGTTATAGTGATATTTTTTTCAAAAACGGTACCACACTGTGCGTGTTATTCTTGAAGTACAAAAATAAGATTAAAAATCTTTACTTGAACAATTATTTAAGGTTTTTTATCTAAGGTTAAGAAAAAATAACAAATTGGTGAATTTTTTAAGTTCTATGTAATGAGATTCAATTTTTTTTACCCTTAAATTTTCTTAAATTTGCAAATTGTCGTAGTATTCGACATCTTAAAGCGAATTTTAATGGAAGAAGAAAAAAAATCACTCAATTTTATTGAGCAAATTATCGAAGATGATTTGGCAAACGGTCTGAAAAGAGATCAGATCCGTTTCCGTTTTCCGCCTGAACCAAACGGTTATCTGCATGTAGGTCATACCAAAGCAATCTGCATCAATTTTGGTTTGGGTGAAAAATACAATGCTCCCGTAAACCTTCGTTTCGACGATACGAACCCTGAAAAAGAAGAGCAGGAATTCGTAGATTCTATCATGAAAGACGTTGAATGGTTGGGTTTCAAATGGGATAAAGTTTTGTATGCATCCGATTACTTCCAGCAGCTTTACGATTGGGCAGTTCAGTTAATTAAAGACGGAAAAGCTTATGTAGATGAGCAACCGTCTGAAGTAATTACAGAACAAAGAAAAAATCCAGCAGAGCCGGGAATTGAATCTCCATACAGAAACCGCCCTGTCGAAGAGTCTTTAGACTTATTCGAAAGAATGAAAAATGGTGAATTCGAAAGTGGCTCCATGTCTCTTCGTGCGAAAATCGATATGACTTCGCCGAATATGAATATGCGTGACCCTGTTATGTATAGAATTTTGAATAAACCTCATCACAGAACCGGTACAGACTGGAAAATTTACCCGATGTACGACTGGGCACATGGTGAATCCGATTATATTGAACAAATTTCACACTCGCTTTGTTCCTTAGAGTTTGAAAACCACAGGCCGCTTTATGACTGGTATCTGGATCAGGTATATGATGAAACTAAAGTAAGAAATAAGCAGAGAGAATTTGCAAGAATGAACGTTTCTTATATGATCACTTCCAAAAGAAAGCTGCAAAGGCTGATCGCTGAAAATGTAGTGAACGGTTGGGATGATCCAAGAATGCCTACGATTTCCGGAATGAGAAGAAAAGGGTATACTGCTACTGCTATCAGGAATTTTATTGAAAAAGTAGGAGTTGCCAAAAGAGAAAACTTAATTGAACTTCAGTTATTGGAATTCTGCGTTCGTGAAGACTTGAATAAAGTAGCGAAGCGTGTGATGACAGTAGTGGATCCGGTTAAATTAATCATTGAAAATTATCCTGAAGGGCAGGAAGAGTGGCTGGAAACTGAAAATAATCCTGAGCAGGAAAATGCAGGGACCAGAGAAATTCCTTTTTCGAGAGAATTATATATTGAACGTGAAGACTTCAAGGAAGAAGCGAATAATAAGTTCTTCAGACTAAAATTGGGTGGTGAAGTTCGTTTGAAATCTGCTTACATTATTAAAGGTGAAAGAGTGGAGAAGGACGAAAACGGAGAAATCACGACAATTTATGCGACTTATGACGAAAAATCTAAGTCGGGGAGTGGAACTGAAGAAAGTTTAAGAAAAGTAAAAGGTACGATCCACTGGGTTTCGGCAAAACATGCAATTCCTGTGGAAGTAAGAAATTACGATAAATTATTCACTGTGGAACAGCCTGATGCCGAGAAAGATGTGGATTTCTTGAATTTCATCAATCCAAATTCTGTAACTACAGTTCAGGGATTTGCTGAGCCTAGCTTAAAAGATGTGGCGGTTGGAGAACCTCTTCAATTCCAGAGAATTGGCTATTTTACGAAGGATCAGGATTCTACGGATGATAGATTGGTATTTAACCGTACAGTTACTCTGAAAGATTCTTATAAACCTGAATAATTTCAGGAATTAAATAAAAAACAAAAGCAGGGCTTATTTCTAAGTCCTGCTTTTTTATGGTTTAAAATATGACTATCAAATTTATTTCAGGAAATCTTTGTCTTGATAGGAAGGATTAGGATATTTATAAAATCCTTCACCACTCAGAACACCTAATTTTCCCTTATCAATATAATCTTGTTTTAATTTTTCAACGGCCTTTATTTTTAAAGGGTCCTTTGTTTCTTCAGCTTCCATTTTGTTGATATTATAAGCTGTGTTAATTCCCACAACATCTAAAATTCCAAACGGACCTGTAGGAGCTCCGGTAGCTACCATCCATGTCTTATCAATTGTTTCAACATCTGCAACTCCATCCACCCAAAGATTGACAGCTGCACCAAGCAACGGAACAAGAAGTGAGTTGACGATATATCCCGGCTGTTCTTTATAAATAGGTAATGCTACCATACCAATAGCTTTGGCAAATCTGATCACAGAATCAAATACTTCCTGCGAAGTTTCAGGATGACGCATTACTTCTCCGGTATTATGCTTCCATATTTCATTGGCAAAATGAAGAGCTACAAATTGAGGAGGTCTTCCTGTAGCTTCGGCAAACTGGCTCGGAAGAAGAGTGGAAGAGTTTGTTGCAAATACTGTTTTTTCCGGAGCCACTTGGGAAAGTTTGTGATAAAAATCTATTTTAATATTGGGGTCTTCAGGAACTGCTTCTATCAGAAGATCTGCATCTTTTACCGCTTCCGCAAGATCAGAAGTATAGTTGAGGTTTTTGAAGGTTGTTTCCAATTGTTCAGGTGTCGCATGTAAATCCTTTTGATAGGCTTCACTTAAAGCCTTGAACTTACTTTTGGCTTTTTCCAATACGTCATCATTGATATCATAAACTGTAACCTTAAATCCGTGATAAGCGGTCTGAAAAGCAATTTGATATCCTAATACGCCACTTCCTGCTATTGTTATATTTTTAAAATCCATAAGTTTGGTCTTTGTGTTAAGAATGTTGTTTTAATTTTATAATGGTTAATTACCCTTTTATTCCTTTAATCCAATCCTGGAATTTACCAACCTGTTCCATAAAGAAAGATTCATGCTCTTCTTTTTCTTCAGGACGGTCAACCAGTATATGTTCAAAGTAAGTATTTTTCAGGATTTTTCTCAGAATCCCTTCTCCCAGGAATGGTTTATAATCATTCAACGCCTGGGTAGCCTTTAACAAATGTCTGATATCATACTGCAACGGATTGATATCCGGAACCTGCTTGTTGAGGTTAAGAAGATTATATACCGCTATTCTGGCTGTTCTTACTGAGCTTTCCATAGTAAAGACAACATCATTATTGGTTTCTACGAACTGCCCAACCAGACCTAAATTGGTACAGCCTTCAGGAACTACCCGCGGACGGTCTCCCTGGGCTCTCGGCATAAACATAGAAGTGATGTAAGGCATAAATGCGGTACGGATGATTGTATTTTCAATAACGTTATCTAATTGGTCTGTTATTCCAAGATGATAGCATAATTCTGCAAGGATCTCATTTCCGGTACATTCCGGCATTGTTTTTTTAATATGATTTCCCTGTTTGTCCATCAGTAATGCATATACCCATACTACAAGAATATCATCAGGCTGTGTAGGGAAATGTGGCTGTCTGTTGCAGGTGAAACTCATCACCCAATTAGAGTCTGTAATGGTGATGATACCTCCGGTAGCTGTTTTTCCGGAATAAGGATCATTCACACATAGTTCTTTTAATTTTTCTGTAAAGGCAGAAGGGCGGCATGTTAGGGTAGCAGATTCCCATGAAGATTTTTCAATATGGTCACAGAATTTTTCAGGTTTTCCGAAAACTTCAGATTTCGCGGCAAGGTTTTTCCACAATTTCCATCCGGCACTTTGTCCCGCACTGCTGTTGTCTATGGTTACTTCAGGAACCGTTGTGTTATCCCCGTAGAAAGTACTTTCCGTCATAGATCCTGTAGTTACAATCACATAATCATCTTTACCGATTGGGATTCTTACTTCTTCTCCATTTTGTTCAGTAATGATACCTTCCACTGTTTTTCCTTCAGTATTGATATGAACATCCAGGTCTTTTACCAACGTATCAAACTGTATCTGTACACCTTTTTCTACTAAGAAGTTTTTCAAAGGCGTAACAAAAGTATCGTATTGGTTATATTTAGGAAATACAAGGCATGAAAAATCTTTCATTCCATCTATAGCATGAAGGAATCTGTGCATATAAAGCTTTAGCTCCAGCAAACTGTGCCAGTTTTCAAAGGCAAACATAGAGCGCCAGAAGAACCAGAAATTACTATTCAGGAAGGATTCTGAGAAATAATCTTCAATGCTGAGGTCATCAAGTTCTTCTTTTTTCTTTAGTAAAAGCTTGATGATAGCCAGCTGATCTTTTTTCTCCAATCCGAATTTGCTGAAATCCTGGATCTGTCCCTGATTATGAATTAATCTTGCTTTGGAATAATTAGGGTCATTATCATTGATGAGACGGTATTCATCCAAAACGCTGTAAGGAGCAGGTAATTCCAGAGCAGGAATATCCTGGAACATATCCCATAGATTTTCGTAGGTCATATCCATTTCACGTCCGCCACGGATGATATATCCATCCTTTGCATTTCCGGCCCCATCCAGTGAACCTCCTTCTATGGAAAGCTGGTCAAGAAAAATAATATTCTTACCGGGAACATGCCCGTCACGAATAAAATAATAGGCAGCAGACATCCCTGCGATGCCGCTTCCGACAATATAGATTTTACTGTTTTCGTAGGATTGTAAAGGAATTCCTTTATTTCTTTGATAGTTTCCGATCTGGTCTGAAAAAGGCATTGTCTTTTCAGGAGTATTAATCTGAACTTCCTTGCTTGAATCCGGTTCGTGATTTACTTTTCCAAACTGGTCAGAGGTCTTTAAAACTTTGTCGAATTTTGAATTGATCGTACTCATTTTATCTTGTTTTTAATGAACATTATAAAGGTACTTCTATTCAAAATGCGGTATATATCCCTAATGTCAGAATTAGTATCCCGAAATTCCTAAGACTGGATATTTTCAGTTATTCTGTACTCAGAAGGAGAAACAGAAGTATGTTTTTTAAAAAAACGGCCAAAAGCAGAGGCAGAATTAAACTGAAGTTCAAAAGCAATTTCAGAAATAGTGAGTTCCGGATTTCCCAACATCACGTAAGCTTCCTTCAGTAACGCTTCATCTATAACTTCGTGAGGGGTCTTCCCGCTTGATTTTTTTATGATCTCAATAAGGTATTTGTTGGAGATACAGAGCTGTTCAGCATAAAACTGAACTGTTCTGTGTAGCCGGATATTATCACGGATCAGGCGGCTGAACTTCAGATAAAGATCTTTTTTACCTTCTTCTTTCTCAGGATCTGTAGAATGTTTAGCATCGAGGATTTCTGCAGTTTCCAAAAGAAGATTGAAAATAATGGTACGAACAATTTCTTCAGTAAATTTGCTCTGTTTTTTGGATTTTTTTTTGAGGTAAGCTAAAAGGTTTTGAAGTATCAGAGAGTTTTTAGGAGTGGTCTTTACAATACTGTATGAACCTTGGGAAAACAGGTTCATTTTCTCAATGATAAAAGGGTTCGATATATTTTTAATCAGGAAATTTTTGTCGAAGAACAATAGTTTCATCATGAAATCCTGACTGGTTTCCAGGAATTTTATAATAGTTGACGGAGCTGCAATCAGAATACTATGAGCACCTGCTTTATACTGATGGTGGTCTATTTCAACACTAACTTCTCCGGCGGTACAGACGCAGAGCGCATAGTAATCCATTCTGAAAGGAACTTTAGGGAATTCAAAAATGGGTTTGCCGGACGAGATATAGTAGGATTGTCGGCAATCGATATTGTAAAAGGAAAGAGTATCGTGTAAGTTCTCGTAGGTTACCATTTATGTTTGGTTGTTTTTTTAGATTGAGTACTGAAAAAGACTGCTAACACTGCAATTTACGAATTTTTATACATGTTTTTAAACTTTATTATATCTGAAATATTCGTTTTATAGGATGCAGTTCATTGTTTATTTTTATGAGCGTTATTTATAAAAAACTTTAAAAAAGGTGTTTGAGGCTATTTTTACCTAACTTTGAATTTTCAAAATTTCCCTCAAAATATTATTGTGAAACTAATAAACATATACACGAGTTCTTTCAAAGGACTCTCACAGGAGAGTTGGATGTTAGCGTTGGTAATGCTCATCAACAGGGCAGGTTCTATGGTACTTCCGTTTTTGGGAGTTTATATGACTGATCATTTGAAATTCAGTATAGAAAATACGGGAATCGTTCTCAGCTTTTTTGGTATAGGGTCTGTAATTGGATCGTGGCTGGGAGGCTATATTACTGATAAAATCGGAGAATATAAAGTTCAGTATATAAGTTTGCTGCTGAGCGTTCCTTTATTTTGCTTAATTCCTGTTTTTAAAACAGAAATTGGGGTAGCAACAATTATTTTGCTTCAGAGTATCATAAGTGATGCATTCCGCCCGGCAAACTCGGTAGCAATTACAAAATATGCAAAACCGGAAAATATAACCAGAGCATTTTCATTGAACAGAATGGCGGTCAACCTAGGATTTTCAATAGGTCCTGCTTTGGGTGGAATATTGTCAGCAATTTCTTATGAATTTTTATTTTTTTCCAATGCATTGGCGGCTTTATTAGCAGGAATACTCTATATTATATTTTTCAGAAAACGTAATAAAATTGCTAAATTAAAAGCTAAGAAGGTAAAAGAAGCGGTTGAAGTAAAGAAAGAGAACTCGCCGTACCGTGATGGTAAATTCCTGATATACTGTTTCTTTTGTATGCTGTTCTCTATTTGCTTCTTTCAGTTATTCAGTACATTAACGATTTTCTATAAAGATACAGCGAAACTGAGTCAGCAGAATATAGGATATATCTTAGGATATAGTGGTTTTCTGATTGTATTGCTCGAAATGGGGTTTGTACAGATTGCCGAAAAGTATTTTAACCTGGCCGTAACAATGTTACTGGGAACCTTTATTTGTGGGTTTTCCTATGCCATGATGGCGTTTGATTACAGCATGATTACTTTGGTTATTTCCATGACATTGCTTTGTATAGGAGAAATCTGGACCTTGCCTTTTATGTCGACCATTACAGCGTTGAGATCCGGCAAAAACAATAAAGGAGCTTATATGGGATTAAATGGAATTTCATTTTCCGTGGCATTTATTGTCACTCCGTATTTGGGAACTTTAATTGCTGAAAAATTCGGATTCAATGTGTTATGGGTTGGAACGGGAATATTGGCTACAATTATTGCCATTGCTTTTTATTTTATTGTTCCCTGGCTGATTAAGGATAAAAAAGAACTGGAAATTGAAGGATAAAAACTAAACTTTATACATAAGACAAGCTTTTTAAAGCTTGTCTTTTTGATGTTATCTAAACTTTATAAATAGGTTAGAATTTTGAAAGAATGTGTTTCATAATCATTTCGGCATGTACTCTTGAATTTTCAATAAACCAGAGATGGGTATCCTTTCCGCCACACACCACACCGGCAAGATATAAATTGGAAACATTGGTTTCCATGGTTTCAGGATTGTAAAGTGGATTTTGGGAGTCACCCTGTAGCTCGATTCCGGAGTTTTTCAGAAAATTAAAATCAGGAAGATAGCCAGTCATAGCCAATACAAAATCGTTTTCAATTTCATTGATTTTTCCTTTTTCATCTTTAAAAATGACAGAATGCTCCTTAATTTCCATCATTTCTGAATTAAAAAAAGCTTTAATGCTTCCTTCAGCAATCCGGTTTTCAATATCCGGTTTTACCCAATATTTTACACTTTTTGAAATCTCAGAATGACGGATAATCATGGTAACTTCCGCTCCTTTCCTATAAGTTTCCAATGCTGCATCTACTGCAGAATTACTAGATCCTATCACCACAATTTTCTGTTGGGCGTATGGATAAGGCTCCGTATAATAATGTTTTACTTTAGGCAAATTTTCTCCCGGGATATTCATCAGATTCGGAATATCATAAAATCCCGTTGAAATGATCACATTTTTAGAGAAATATTTTCCCTTGGATGTTTCAATTCTAAAAATTTCATTTTCTTTAGACACCTTTTCAACCTTTTCATACAAATTAATATTTAAATTTCGTTGTCTTGTAATTCCCTGATAGTACTCCAAAGCTTCCTGTCTGCCGGGTTTTGGTGCCGTTGATATAAAAGGAATATTATCAATTTCCAGTTTTTCTGCGGTTGAGAAGAATCTCATGTATAAAGGATAATTATATAAAGAATTTACAATGGTCCCTTTTTCAATAATTAAATAAGTAAGATTGTTTTTTTGAGCTTCTAATGCACAATTCAGTCCGATGGGACCTCCGCCGATAATAAGAATATCCAAAATTTCCATAGAACAAAAGTACAAAAAACCACTTTCAGTGATATATAAAAAAACTATAGAAGTAATCATCGATCTGTATCTTATCGTCCAGCGATCGGATATGGCATTGCTTTTGGTGAATTTTTTACATCAAACATTAAAAAATATGAAAAAACTATTTGCTTCATTACTTATTCTGGGCGTAATTGCCTGTAAGAAAAATCCCGAAAAGTTTATCAATGACAAAACAGATTCTACTGAGTCTGTAAAAATGGATACTACAAAAGTTACTCAGGTTGAGGTAAGTAAAGATGAGGCTTTAAAACAGCTTAATGAAGAGATTATTCAGGCTCTAAAGGATAAGGATTATAAAAGGTTTTCCGATTTTATTCATCCGGAAAAAGGAGTGCGTTTTTCGATGTATGCTTTTGTAAACCCTAAGGAAGATAAAAATTTTTCCAAATCCGATTTTATAAAATATCAACCGACTAAAACTCTCTTTACATGGGGAACATTGGATGGTTCTGGTGAGCTTTATAAAGCTACCATAGACAGTTACCTTACAAAATGGGTGTATTCAAAAGATTTTGCAACAGGGCAGGTTGCTTTTAATGAGTTCTTAGGGAAGGGGAATTCACTGAACAATCTGAAGGTAATCTATCCAAAAGCAGACTTTACGGAGAATTATATGAAAGGATCAGAAGCTAATGCTGAGATGGATTGGAAAAGTCTTCGTCTGGTTTTAGAAAAGCTTAACGGAAAATACTATCTGGTTGCGGTAGTAAATGATCAATGGACAATATAAAATACTGACGCAAAGATTTAATCTGATAAATCTTTGCGTTTTAAAATTTTTAACCCAGTATTTCAGCCAATTTTTTGGTCAGATTTTTTCTGGAGAACTGCTCAATATTCTGAGTGTTTTCAGCAAGGTTTCCGCTTTTCCACAGGTCAAACTTTTCTAAAATAAAGCTCTTAATACTTTCGGAATCATCATAACTGAAATGTTTTCCCGCTTTGGTTTCATTCAAAATTGTTGAAACATCGGCATCATCCGGTCCAAATGAAATAATCTGTTTTCCGGTTGCCAGATATTCGAAAATTTTCCCTGGAATAATTCCTTTGGATGATTCCTTTGGGAAATTGGTGATCAATAAAAGCGATGAATTCGCCATTTCCTCAATAGCTTTGTCATGAGACAGATAACCCAGGTTTGAAATATGCGTTTTTAAACCTGAATTTTCAATTTGATGTAAGATTTTATCATCGACCCTTCCTGCAAATTTTAAACTAAAGTTCTCGGCAAAATCTGAATTTGTCTTTACTAGATCATCAAGTGCTTTCCAAAGATTCTCGGGATTTCTTAATTGCTCTAAAACACCTATGTAGCTTAGTGTAAATTTCGTTGTAGATGTTGAGTTGTTGAGTTGTTGAGAGATTGAGTTTTCAACAGTCGCTTGAGCATCTTTACGATGTAACGACTTAACATTTAATTCAACATCAAATCCATTGGTAATACAAACTGCATTGGCTCCATTTTTTCTGAAATTTTCTGCATCGGTATAACTTGTTGCCAAAGTGATATCGGCATTTTTGAAAACTTGATTTTCTAATTGACGGTGTTTCTGATCTGAACTTTTGGTAAGTTTTAAATGCTTATAATAAGAAATTTCCGTCCATGGATCACGGAAATCAGCAATCCATTTTAAATGGGGGAGTTTCTTTTTTAAATTTAAACCGATCAAATGTAAAGAATGTGGTGGACCGGAAGTCACTACAACATCAATTTTGTTTTCTTTTAAATATTTCTCAAGAAATTGTACCGAAGGTTTTACCCAGAAAACACGCGCATCGGGAATGAAAAAATTACCTCTTACCCAGATCGAAAGCTTTGATTTCCAGCTTTGGTTTTTACCCACATCAAATTGCCCGGCTTTGAATTTTTTATTGCTTTTATTCAGCTTTTCTGCAAGCTGATAAGGTTCCCAGATTCTTTTTTTAACAATTTCAATATTTTCAGGAACGTCTTTTAATAGACTTTCATCCAGTAAAGGATAGCTTGGATTTTCCGGAGTATAGATGATAGGTTTCCATCCAAAATCAGGTAAATATTTTGCAAACTTCAGCCACCTTTGAACACCAGGACCTCCCGCAGGAGGCCAGTAATAGGTGATGATCAATATTTTTTTCTGTTCCATTAAGTTCTAAACAGTTTCAATAATTTCTTTCTTCTTGTTTTTATTCAAAAGGAAAATTCCGAGTCCGCTTAGTATGATGAACATACCGAAACACAGAAAAGAGATCCATTTTCCTTTTTCAATAACTTCCGGTTCAAAGATCATTCTTATGCTATGGTTTCCTGCAGGAACATGAACCGCACGAAGAAGATAATCTGCCTTGATGTATGGAACTTCTTTTTCGTCCACAAACATTTTCCATCCATGAGGATAATAGATCTCTGAGAATACGGCCAACTGAGGCGTTCTTGATTTGGATTTAAATTCAAGTTCATTCGGTTGATATTCCGTTAAGCTGATTGTTGCAGCAGAGTCTGCTTGAACAGGTTTATTGTTGAAATATTCTTTATCAGAAGAAGCGATTACCGCTGTTTTCTTGTTATCAATAATCCCAATAGATTTGATTTCTTCATTCGGACTGTTTACAAATTTTAAATCACTTACAAACCATGCATTTCCGTTGGCTGTAGGATTTGGAATCGCCTGAGGCTGTTCCGGTGATCCCACTACCCAATATTTTGCATTCAGAAGGTTCAGGATATTCGGAACTTTTACAGAATCCATTACCTGGAAATATTCGTTGATGACATCATCATATCTTCTTAGTTTTACGGCGTGATAGCCTCCGATTGAAGATTTGAAATAAGAAGTATTGGTCTCGCTGAATGTTCCTAAAATATTATTGAAAATTCTGTAATGCGTTTTGTCTTTTTCAGCAATAGTTTCAAGCGTTTTGTTGACATTTACATTGGCAATAATCGATTCCAAATTCGGGTTACCCTGAACTTTTTCAGCCAGAAGATCTGAACTTTCAGTTTGGAAAGGATTCTCTGCAAAAATCTTGTCTACATAGTTTTCGTCATTTAAATAACGTTTGTTAACTGACCATAGGTCAAATAAACTTACCACTCCAATAACAACTAAAGCAATATTCTGATTCAGTTTTTTCTTTAAGCTTAAGAATAAAACAATAACAGTAATTGCGACATAAATAAATGCTTTAATCGCATCTATTCTGAATAATTTAAATCGTTCTTCTGTAAGATAATCCAGCAGGAATGGAGGTAAATAAGCCTGTTCATTATCGGTATGGAATCCTAGCAGAGATTTACCAAAAACAAGCAGGATTAAGATCAATCCTAATATTCCTCCACCTACATATGTAAGAATTTTTTGTTTGTATTCTTCCGTCAGTTTTTCGTCCGTAAAGAATTTATACAGCCCTATAATTGCAATTAACGGGAACAATAATTCAACAACGACTAAAATAGAGGATGGGGCTCTAAATTTATTATAAAACGGTACAAAGTCTATAAAGAAATCTGAAAGTGCCATGAAGTTGCTTCCCCACGCCAAAAATATAGTCAGAATGGAAGCTCCTAAAATCCAGTAACGGTATTTTTTAGAGGCAAAAAAGAACCCTAAAACAGCTAAGAAACAAACAATAGCTCCCTGATATGCAGGTCCCGAAGTTCCCGGCTGATCTCCCCAATAGGTAAGGCTTCCGAATCCTTTGGAAATTCTGTCATATTCTGCCTGAGAATCTACATTTTGCTGAACCAGTTCCTGGATTTTGGCCATCATTTCCTTTCCTTCCGGCTCCTGACTTCCGCCACCCATTAATCTTGGGATAAAAAGATTTAAGGTCTCCAGTTTTCCGTAGCTCCACATCAGCATACTTTCTTTATCCATTCCTGAATTTCCTCCAGTATGGCTGTCGTTGGTTAAGATCTGTTTTCCACGAACCGTTTCTTTGATGTATTCAGAGTTGGCCATGATTCTTTGAGAGTTCATTCCTACTCCAATTAAGCATGATATTGAAACGATTCCTGAAGAGATCAGGAAGTGTTTAACTTCAGTTTTTTTCTGAATAACTCTTATTAATTCCGAAATAAATAAGAACCCTAATGCAATGAATAGGTAATAGGTCATCTGAGGATGGTTTGCCGCAATCTGAAGCCCCATGAAAAGCGTAGTGACAATGAATCCCCAAATGTATTGTTTCCGCATGTAAACCAGTAAAATCCCAGCTAAGAGTGGCGCAAAATACTCAAGTGTATTGATTTTACCATTGTGCCCTGCCGCAATGGCAATATAAAAATAGGTAGAAAGCCCGAAGAATGTTGCTCCCAGAAGGGCGTATTTCCAGTTTCTGACTACCACCATTCCTAAAAGAAAAAAACCTGAAAAAAGTAAGAAAATATAATTGACGGGTCTGGGAAGAATGTTCAGATAACTGTCAATTTTCTTAATGATATCACCATTAAATCTACTTCCCATCTGGTAAGTAGGCATTCCACCGAACATGGAGTCGCTCCAGTAGGTTTCATTGCCTGTATTTGCTCTGCAGTCCAAAAGCTCTTTTGCTCCTCCTCTGTATTGTACAATGTCATGCTGGAAAAGCTGTTTTCCTGTGAAAACAGGAGTGGAGTATAAAAATGCTAAAACTATAAAGACAGCTAATGAAATTGCAATATAAATTAAGTTTTTATTTTTCGCCATGCTGATGGTTATTATCTTTTATTTTCGGAATTATTACCTTTTATCTTTGCTCTCTTTTACTTCTTCAAAATCTACGGTTTCTGCATCCCAGTTAAGATTCTGTTTTCCTTTGTTTGAACTATGAATGTCCTGCTGTTTGTGGTTTGAGCCATTATTATTGTTAAATCTGTAACTGTAAAAAGTTTTAAAGAAAATTCTTTTCAGAATGTTCCAGACAAAGAAAATAATAATAGCAGAGAGTACTAACTCAAGAATGTACTTCATAATTTTTGATTTTTGTTCAAAGTTTAAAATTCATGATTTAAAAAATCACTTCCCTCAAACTCTTTCTTTTCTTATTTACCGGAAGGGTTTACCATTACAGAAGAGTTTGAAACGCTTTTCATCGACTGAGATTGTTTTCCATCTGAAATTGTTTCAATCTGTGATGTTTTTACATTGATGTTCTGGTTGGTAATCCATCCTGTATTTTGGTCAAACTTAATAGTCCCGTTTTGAACAAGCTCGCTGCTCATGCTGTGCGTAATAGGACCTTGAGCCTGTTTTTCTGTCTTTTTAGGAATTCCTCCTGAAATAGAAACCTCTACAATACCGTTTCCTGCACTTTTCAAAGTGTAGTTAGACGTTACTTTTATTTTACCATTAGGATCTGCGTTTTCACTGCTCGTCCATTTTTCTCCTATTTTTACCCCTTTTTTAGGAATAAGGGTTAGGTTTTTTGAAAGCTGGTCTTTTAATATTTTTTCGTTAAAGCTTTCTTTTAAATTGGCTGTTACACCCGCTTTCTGAGTTGGATCCTTCACTAAGGCTCCCACTGCATTAGCTACTTTTGTGTAGATAGGCTCGAAACCTGTAATTGAGATCACATTTCCTTTGGTGTCCATTTTTACATTCAGCTTATTGCTGGTAAGGGCTCTGTTAACAATCCAAAGCATCTTGAGTTCTTCCTCTTTAGGTTCCGGAAGTTTGGTATCTACCACCAATGTTTTCCCCTGAGCTGACTGTGAATTTCTTTTAGCGACAAGATTCAGAGTCATATCATATACATTTCCTTTAATGTCATTCACTACAAAATTCATCTCATCAGTAGACTCACTGGTTGCAGTGATCGACTTTCCTTGTGGATCCGTCATCGTCTTTACATCTCTTTGGTAAGTAGTAAGCGGATAGGTTTTCCCTTTTTCTAATTTAAAAGATTGTTTAAAGATTCCTAATGAGTCTTTAATAGCCGGATTTGCCTCTACATTTACTACAGAGTCTGCCGGAACTTCTACAGTAACGGTTTTGCCAGTTTTAGGATCTACTTTTGTGATGGTTGCGGTTTCTTTTTTGTTACAAGAAACCAATGCTATAGTTGAAATTAGCGCTAATGCTGCTATATTTTTCATTTCAGATTTTTTTAAGTGTTGTTGAATTAATTTGCTGCTGTGAATTTCTGTCTCACCGCTTCATATAAAATGGCTCCACATGCAACAGAAACATTCAGAGACTGGGTTTTTCCTTCAATCGGAAGTTTAATTTTATCATCTGCATGATGAAGCACTTCTTTAGAAATTCCTGTTTCCTCATTTCCCATGACAATGGCACAAGGTTCTTTGAAATCTACATCATAAATCAGCTTTTGGGCTTTTTCGCTTGCTGCATATACGGAAATTCCGCTCTGTTGAAGGAAATCTACCACGTGCGCTAAATTCGGCTCTTTACATATTTTTACATTATAAAGTGCTCCTGCAGAAGTTTTTATCGCGTCAGAATTAATTGGAGCAGCTCCTTTTTCCGGGATAATCACAGCATCAACTCCTACACATTCCGCCGTTCTGCAAATGGCTCCGAAATTTCTTACATCCGTTAGTCGGTCCAGAATCAATAAAAACGGAATTTTTCCCTCTTCAAAAAGTTGAGGAACAATATCTTCGATTTTATGGAACGGAACATCCGAAATAAAAGCAACAACACCCTGATGATTTTTTCTTGTAAAACGGTTCAGTTTTTCAACCGGCACATAGTTGGGACGGATTTTATTTTTAGCTAAAATGGCTTTTAATTCAGCATAAATAGGTCCTTGCAAAGCATTTTGCACGAAGACCTTGTCAATCGTTTTTCCCGCTTCAATAGCTTCAATCACGGGACGCAGCCCGAAAATAAAATCGTCTTTTTTATCTGTCATTTTGATAATTTAAATAATAAATGTCAATTGTCAATTTTACTTCGTAAGTCAAGTTGGTAGTGTTAAAATTCACATTTCACTATTGACTTTCGCAGCAGAATTGCCTTTTTAACTATCTTCCTTTTTCTCCTAAAATTGCTCTTTTCTGGGCCATTACATATCCGTAGTGTAAGGTTTCATGCATATTGTTAAAAATAATGGCATCCTGAATGCTTTTCAGATCCATCCCGAAACTTGTGGTGTAAGGTGTGTAATCCGAAAAGAAATCGCTGTCATAATCTTTCATTAAAATCTTTGAAGTTTCAGTCAGTAAAAATTCCAGATCTTCCACCTCCGATTTTTGTACATCCAGATTTGGTAATGTTCCTTTTTTGTAGGTTTCGATCCAGTATTTATCTATTCTGAAAGGATTTCCGCTCAGATAATAATGCAAAAGCTGTTGGGTAGCAACAGTATGCGCAATGTTCCAGTATATATTATTGTTGAAACCGTCAGGAATCAGCAAAAGGTCTTCGTGAGAAGTGTTTTGGAGGATTTCCAGAAGGTTTTTTCTTACTTGTCTGTGAGCTTGAAAATGATAATTCATTTTGCAAAAATTTTAATCACCAAAAATAGTTTAATAAACTGGAAATGACAATTTTTGTACGGTAGATTGAAGCAAAATTTATATATTTTTATGAAAAAATAGAATAATTATATTGAGTTTTAAGGTTTCAACTATTTTGAATCTCGCATCAGTGCTGGAATATTTAACAAACTTTAACTCAAAAATGGCATCTATTGTGTTGATTAATGCAAGTATTTATTAGAAATTTACCAATTATTTTAAATTAAGTTATGTCAGATACATATCAAGCAGAAGACATCCGTCAGCTGACGGAAAAAGTAAAAGAAAAAAACTACTTATTTTCTCTTCTGAGACAGGAAATCAATAAAGTGATTATCGGCCAGGAATATATGATAGACCGTCTATTAGTCGGACTTCTGGGGAATGGCCACGTTCTTTTGGAAGGTGTTCCGGGTTTGGCAAAAACATTGGCAATCAAAACATTGGCAGATGCTGTTCATGGTGATTTTTCAAGAATTCAGTTTACGCCGGATTTGTTGCCTGCAGACGTTGTTGGAACAATGATTTATAATGTTAAAGACAATGATTTTTCAATAAAAAAAGGACCTGTTTTTGCCAATTTTGTATTGGCGGATGAGATCAACCGTGCTCCGGCAAAGGTGCAGTCGGCTTTGCTGGAAGTAATGCAGGAAAAGCAGGTGACAATAGGTGATGAGACGATGAAGCTTCCAAAGCCTTTCCTTGTATTGGCAACGCAAAACCCGATCGATCAGGAAGGAACTTATCTTTTGCCGGAAGCTCAAAGTGACCGTTTCATGCTGAAATGTACCATTGATTATCCGAAATTTGAAGATGAAAGAACGGTGATGAGAATGGTTTCAACTGCGCATCAACCTACAGTAAAGCCTGTGATTTCTTTACAGGATATTGTAGATGCAAAAGAGCTTATCAATCAGATTTATCTTGACGAAAAGATTGAAAAATATATTCTGGATATGGTTTTTGCGACTCGTTTTCCTGAAAATTACGGTCTTTCGGAACTTAAAAATTATATCGGTTTCGGAGCTTCACCAAGAGCATCGATCAACCTTGCGATTGCTTCCAGAGCGTATGCATTCCTTAAAGGAAGAGCGTTTGTGATTCCTGAAGACGTAAAAGAATTGGCAAAAGATGTACTGAGACATAGAATCGGTTTGACCTTTGAGGCGGAAGCGGAAGAAATCTCAACAGAAGAAATCATCAATAGAATTTTAGCGAAAATTCAGGCTCCGTAATGAGTGAAGTGAAGATTAGAAAGGCAGTTCAGGAAGATTGTGCTCCCATGTTGGAGCTGATCAAAGAACTGGCTGATTATGAAAAGGCTTTGCATGAGGTTACTTTAACTTTAAAGCAATTTACTGAAGACGGATTTGGAAATTCTCCTGTTTGGGGAGCTTTTGTGGCTGAATATAATGGGGGAATCGTTGGGATTTCATTGTATTATGACAGATATTCAACATGGAAAGGAAGAAGATTATATCTGGAAGATTTGGTGGTGACGGAAAAACTGAGAGGCCAACAAATCGGAAAGAAATTATTTGAAGCAACTATGGAACATGGGAAATCCAATCAATACAGCGGAATGGTTTTCCAAGTGTTGAACTGGAATGAACCGGCGATTAATTTCTATAAAAAATACAGTCCGAAATTTGATGATGAATGGTTTAATGTTTCAATAGAATTTAAATAGGTTGAAATGAGCTGTAAGTTTCTCAAACTTAGCCTTAGTTTCAACCTTAAAAAATAATGTATGCAGATAAAAGATATTGTAAAAAAAGTCAAGCAAATAGAAATCCGTACCCGAAAGAAGACGGAAGCTACTTTGATGGGGCAATATCACAGTGCTTTTAAAGGACAGGGAATGACTTTCTCGGAAGTTCGTCCATATCAGTTTGGGGATGAGATCCGTAGAATTGACTGGAATAAAACAGCACGTTTCCGTGAACCATTCGTAAAAGTGATGGAGGAAGAAAGGGAATTGACGATGATGTTGCTGGTAGATATTTCTGCTTCGATGGATTATGGAACAAAAACTCAGCTAAAAAGAGAATATGTTGCCGAAATTGCGGCAAGCTTGGGTTTTTCGGCGGCAGGGAATAATGATAAAGTGGGATTGATTTTATTTGCAGATAAGGTATATAAAGTAATTCCTCCACAAAAAGGAAGAAAACATATTCTTTCCATTATCAGTAATATTCTGACAGCAGATTATGTTCCTGCGGTTTCAAGAATTGACAAAGCCATGGAATACATGATGGGAATTTTCAAAAGAAAATCCCTGGTATTTCTCTTCTCGGATTTTGAAGATGAGTATGATTCCAAAATGCTGAGAGTGGCTTCCAAAAAGCATCAGTTGCTGGGAATGAGGATTTTTGATGAAAAGGATAATGAAATTCCTGATGTTGGTTATACTTTATTATATGATGCAGAAACAGGAAAGCAGGTTTGGGCAAATACTTCGAGCGCAAGATGGAGGTATAATTTCGCAGAAGCTCAAAAACAGAAATTAAGAGCTTTAGAAGAAGATTTTGCTAATAGTTCTGCGAGTTTTATGAATATCAATACAGGTTCGGACTACTCAAAATTATTGTATAATTATTTTCAAAAGAAATAAAAAATAAACGTTCTATTGTCATTCTGAATGTAGCGTAAAAGAAAGATTCTTCCTTCGTCAGAACGACAGATGAAAGGTTAAAATTTAAAGATAAAATTGAAAAAACTACTATTCATATTGTGTTTTTTAATCTGTGCAAATGCTTTTTCACAGATACTTTCTTCCAGTGTTGAGAAGAAAACCATTGCTTTGGGAGAACTCAATCATATTGTTATCACCATTAATAATTTACATGATAAAAAAGTTTCTGCTGCTCCCGAGAATGAGCTTCTGCCTTTTCATTTTGAAGAAGTAAAAGACAGTATTGCCCAGACGAAGGATATTTATTACCGAAGAATTGAATTTGCAGTATTTGAAGAAGGGACTTTTAAAATTCCTGAACTGGAGTTCAAAGTGGATGGAAAGATTTTAAAAACGATTCCTTATGAAATAGATGTCATTAATACGGCGAAAAAAGGCGATCAGATTAATGATATTATGAACAACAAGGAGGTAAATCTGGAAGTAAAAGATTACTGGGAGTTGTATAAATGGTATATTTTAGCCGCTTTATCGGTTATTGCTTTAATCATTGCTATTATTATGTTCATTAAATGGGGCAGAAAGACGAAAGATTCTCCAGTAGTAGCGACCAACCAGACTTTGAAAGAGCTTGATTCTTTAAAAAAGAAAAAATATGTGGAAAGTGGAGATTACCGTTCATTCTATGTGGAGCTGATCGATATTTCCAGAAAATTTATTTCCAGACAATACCATTTGCCTGCAGATGTGTTATTGACGGATGATTTAATTGATTTGATGAAGAAAAACAATACCATTTCTCAGGAAAACGAAAAAGTCGTGGAGGAAGTCTTCTTGCGCGGAGATCTGGTGAAATTTGCCAAAACCTTTCCCGATCAGGAAGCAATGGAGAAAGATTTTGCAAATATCAGAGAATTTGTGAAAAGATCTTCAAAAGATCTGGAATTTGAAAACTTGAGAAAGGATGTTTGATTTTGAATTTTATAGTCCGTGGTTCTTACTTCTTTTCTTATTGTTTATTCCTCTTTTGTTTAAAGATATAAGAAAGCAGAAAAGAAAAGGAATTAAAGTTCCTACCGTAAAAAATATGAGCAGTAACAATGGTATTCTGCCGGTACTTTTTTTATTGAAAATATCGAAGTATATCATTCTTTCCGCTTTGATCATTGCTATGGCAAGACCTAGAACCTTTACCATTTCTCAGGACAGAGACGATACGAAAGGAGTCGATATTATGCTTTCCGTGGATGTTTCTTTAAGTATGTTGGCAAAGGATTTAACTCCGGACCGTTTAACGGCTTTAAAGGATATTGCAGTTAAGTTCGTTGAAAAACGACCGAATGACAGAATAGGGTTGGTTGCCTATTCCGGAGAAGCGTTTACCAAAGTACCTGTAACTTCCGATCATCAGGTTGTTATAGATGAGCTGAAAAATCTGAATCCAATGGAGCTTCAGCCGGGAACAGCAATCGGAGAAGGACTTTCCGTTGCGGTTAATCATCTTAAAAACAGTAAGGCAAAGAGTAAGATCATTATCTTAATGACAGATGGTGTCAATACGATTGAAAATGCGATGCCGCCACAAATTGCCGCTGAGCTTGCCAAAAATAATAATATCAAAGTGTATTCTATTGGGATCGGAACAAATGGATATGCTTTAATGCCTACACAGACTGATATATTTGGTGATTTGGTATTTACAGAAACTGAGGTTAAGATTGATGAGCCTGTTTTGAGAGAAGTTGCACAAATGACGGGAGGAAAATATTTCAGAGCAACTTCAAATTCTGGATTGGCAGAAGTATATGATGAGATTAATCAATTGGAAAAATCTGATATCAAGGTTTCCAAACTATACAATTACGAAGAATATTTTAAGTTTTTTCTCTGGATTGCATTGGGGATGTTGTTTTTTGATGCTTTGTTGAGATGGGTGTTTTATAAATTATTGAGCTGATGGATTGGTATTTAGGAAATTACTGGTATTTGTTGTTGCTTTTGCTATTGCCGTTTCTGGCCATACTGCTGATCCGTTTTTTTAAATGGAAAAAGAAAAGGAGAGAGGTATTTGCCGAGGCTCAGTTTCATGAACAATTATTTGAAAAAAGTTCCGGATTTACAAAATTTTTTCCCGCCTTATATCTTTTAGGAACTCTGTTTCTTATTTTTTCTATCATTGATCTGCTAAGTGGTTCCAATGAAGTTGAAACCAAGCAAAGGTTGAATAACATGATCTTTATGCTCGATGTTTCCAATTCTATGAATGCGGAAGATGTGGAACCCAACCGTTTAACAGAAGCTAAAAACGTGATAATAAACACGATGCAGAAAATGAAAAGCGATAAAGTTGGAGTAGTGATCTTTGCCGGGGAAGCAACTTCTATCATGCCTTTGACAACCGATTATTCTTCTGCGGAAACGTATATTAGCGGCATTGAGACCAATTCTATGCAGATTCAGGGAACAGATTTTCTGAAAGCGATGGAAGTGGCTGCAGAAAAGTTTAAAAATGTAAGTAAAGGAGCTCGAAAAGTGGTTTTACTAAGTGATGGAGAAGATAATGAAGGCAACGATGCAGCTGCCATACGATTGGCCAATAAAGAAGGAATTGTGGTAACCACTGTAGGAATCGGAACAGAAGAAGGAGCTCCTGTTCCTGAATATTCTTTTGGGCAGTTAATGGGGTATAAATCTAACATAAACGGAGAAACCGTAATCTCTAAAAGACAAACGGAAGCTCTCCACAAAATAGCTGAATCGACAGGTGGAGATTATATTGACGGAAATAATATCAATGAAACCCCCAATAAGATCCTTGATATTCTGAGTAAAAAATCATTCTCTTCGGAAACGGTTGTGAAATCGCAAAATGCTAATCATTATTATCAATATTTCTTGGGAGTTTCAATTTTATTCTTCTTTTTAATTTATATATTTAATCCTAAAAGAGATTTTAATGTTTAATTTTTTGTTTAGTATACAGGCTATTAAGTTGTACTTTAACCCAATTTTAACAAATTAGAATCTGTTTATTAACATATAAAGGAATAATTTTGCATTTGATGAATACTAAAATCATTTTTTTATCGTTTATTTTTGTCTTAAGCTTTTCAGGCTGTTTGTTCGGACAGGAGAGTTACAGAACTCTGGTGTATGAAGGCAATCAAAAATTTAATGATAAAAATTATGAGGGTGCATCTTCCAAATATATGGAAGCGGTAAAACAGAATAATAAAGATTTTACAGCTCATTATAACCTGGGAAATGCTTTATATAAGAGCAAGAAATATGAAGAAGCAAAGGCAGAATTTGAAAAGGCGAAAGCGCTTTCTCAGACTCTTCCTGATAAGGCAGCTGCTCTGCATAATTTAGGAAACACTTATATGCAAATGAATCAGCCCGAAAAAGCGGTCGATTATTATAAGCAATCCTTAAAACAAAATCCGAAAAGCGAGGCAACAAGAAAAAACTATGAAATTGCCAAACTGAAGGAAAAAGAAAACCAACAAAAGAAAAACCAGCAGAATAACTCAGGCAAAGGAGGCGGCGGTGACCAAAAACAAAATGATGATCAAAACGGAAATCCTAAAGATCAAAAACAGGATCAGGGAAAAGGCCAGCAAAATAAAGGGAAAAATCAGGAAGGAAATAATCCTGATCAGAACCAGAGTAATGAAGGCAAAATTCCAAAAGATCTTGAAAATGCCATATTAAACAAAGTAAGCGAAAAAGAAAAAGAAACCGCCAGAAGAATTTTAAATAAAAATTCTTATTCGATGCCGCAAAGCAACGAGAAAGATTGGTGATGAAGCAAAAGCTTATCTACATATTACTCCTATTTGTTTCCATAATTTCTTATGGACAGGTAAACCTTTCTCTGGAATCTGATAAAGCCGAGTATAATGGACGAGAAATTATTAATCTTACCATTGTGCTGGAATTAAATGGCGGAGATCTGGAACAGCAATCTGTATTTCAATTGCCGGATCTTTCCAAATTTACCATTATAGGTAGCGGATCTGTAACCAACAGCTTTATGGATCCTTTGACCAATACGGTCATTACGGAAAAAATTACCCGATTGGCGCTTGAACCCAAAAAGAAAGGAAAAATAAGAATTGGGTCGGTTCTCGTTACGGTAAGTAACAAAATATATAAGACAGAACCTTTTGATATTGTTATAAAGGATATTGATAAAAAATCTTCTGCTCATATTGCGGCACAGAATGAAGTGTTTCTGAATATGGAAATTGAGGATAGGGAAGTTTATCAGGATCAGCCTACTATTGCAGTGTTAAAAGTATATTCAAGAAATATAGACAACTTAAGAAAGGTTAGGAATATACAGCTTCCTCAACAGGACAATATCAACGTACATCCGGTACATTTTAGAAAGTCAGAGATCGATCCTTCTGATATGGGAGGGAGTATGGCTTCACAGGTAATTGCTGTTTTTATGGTTTTTCCTAATCATGCAGGTTATGTAGAAGTACCAGCTGTTTCTGCTTCTGTAAATACACTTTCAAGCAAGAATAAAATACTTTCCAATAAGGTAAAGCTCAATGTAAAGAAACTCCCTGAAGGAGCTCCCGGAAGTTTTAAAAATGCTGTCGGAAACTTTAAGGTAGATGTTTACTGTCCAACCGCAGGAAAAACGGAGGTGGAAAAACCGATGAATGTAGTGGTAAAAGTTTCAGGAGAAGGTAATATCATGGATATGAAATTGCCGGGTATTGAAGTTTCTCAGGACTATGAGTTTTTTAATCCGAAAATTACTTCAAAGGTTTACCCTGGAAAAGTGGGAATGAAAGGCGAAATTTTCGCAAATTATATTGTAATTCCTAAAAAACAGGGGGCAATTTCAATTAAAACCGAAGAGTTTTCGTTTTTTGATCCTGAAAAAAAAGAATATGTTGAAGTTCCTGTTGCACAATTAAGTATTCATTCATTTTCTCATGAGCAGATGATGGAATCCCGCTCTACGGTAGAAAAAGTTAATGAATATACCAATAACTTTTTAGAGACGGTAAATACTCCGGTTTTAAAAACAACTTCATTTAAAGTAAAAGAAAAAAATAAGTTTAACTGGAATGTCCTATTTGTAAATATTGCCATTCTGCTGAGTTTATTTATTGCTTATCTGGTATTTAGAAATTGGCAAAAAAAGCGTTCTTTGGTTAGCAAAACAACATCTACACAGTCTTTAGGTTCTGTGGCAGAAACGGAGGAAGAAATCCGGACTATGCTGAAAACAGATATTACGGATTATTTTAACTATTTGAAAAACCTGAAGGAAAACAACGATTATATTAAGTTTTTTGAAACGGTGGAAGAACTTGACTCAGAAGTCAGAAATCAATATTTTCAGAGTTCGACAAAGGATTTTACGATGTTTTTAGAGAACTATAAAGGAAATCATATTGCGGAGGAATACAGAACTCTTTCACAGAAGATTCAGATAGAAAAATATGCTCCGGTAAAATCTGAAGAAGGAATTGATGAGCTATATAATACAATTGTTAAATTATATTCCAGTATTAGCAAATAATTAATTATTTTTCATATTTTTGCGAAATTCTTAATTTAACGTCATGGGAGTATTTGAAGATTTTTCTATTAAAGAGATTATTACCTGTTTTATGGTACTTTTTGCCGTGATTGATATCATTGGTTCTATTCCTATTGTAGTAAGTTTACAGCAAAAATTCGGACAGATTGAAGCGAAAAAAGCATCCATTACAGCAGGTGGAATTATGCTTGTTTTTCTTTTTGTAGGAAACAAAATTCTGAAGTTTATCGGAGTGGATGTCAATTCGTTTGCCATTGCAGGTGCCTTTGTCATTTTTATTATTGCATTGGAAATGATCTTAGGAATTGAAATTAATAAAACATCTGAAGCAAAGTCGGCATCTATTGTTCCTATTGCTTTCCCACTGGTAGCAGGAGCGGGGACTTTAACGACCACCTTATCTTTAAAAGCTGAATTCCATGATATTAATATCATTTTTGGAATCATTCTCAATACAATTTTCGTATATTTGGTGCTGAAATCTGCTACTTGGCTGGAAAAGAAAATGGGGGAAGCAACATTAGCTATTTTACAGAAAGTTTTTGGAATTATTCTTCTGGCGATTTCAATCAAATTATTTACCGCAAACTTTGCCCAATTGGTGCAGAATTATATTAATTTTTAAAAATTATGCAGAAGTTTTATAAAGTATTTTTGATCGTTTTCGTTATCATTATCGGAATCAATGTATATGCAATAGATTTTAACACAGATCTTTTATCAGAAGATAATCTGAAGTTCGTTTTCTCTATTGGAGCAGGAGTTATAGGGTTAATATTACTTTTTGTAATGAATACCTGGAGTAAAATCGGAGTAAGAAAATAATTATTTTTTAATTATACCATCAAATATAAAACCTCTTTCAGTCTGAAAGAGGTTTTTGTTTATGATTATCACTAAATATAAGCTTGCCATTTTGAATGGAATGAAGAATCTCTCTCAATTTTATTATGTGAATCTTTAAAAAATGTGAATTTAAGAAACCACAAGATTTTTCAGCACAGCTTCCGATTTCAGTTCGGTTTCTATCCACTCTTTTTCCGGATTGCTTTGAGCGGTTATTCCACCTCCCACAAAAAGATGAACGGCATTTTTGTAAAGTTTGGAACAACGGAGATTAACAAAATACTGGATACTTTCTTCGGTTTCTATTTTGATATAACCTGCATACAATTCGCGTGGGTATTTTTCCAATTTCTGGATGTTTTCTTTACAGAAATCTTTCGGAATCCCACATACAGCCGGGGTAGGGTGCAATTCCTGAATGATAGTATCTAAGTCTTCTGGTTGTATTTTTATTTTAAAATCTGTTCTGAGATGTTTTATATTTCCTGAAATATGATCATAGGTTTCAGATTCATCAAGAGTTCCGGAATATTTTTTTAAAATATCTCTGATGTAGCTTGAAACAGGCTTTTGTTCATCAATTTCTTTCTCAGACCAGCTTTCTGAGACAGGAAGTGTTCCGGCAAGACTCATTGTTTCAAAAATATGGGTTTGTTTATTGAATTTTCCCAAAACTTCTGAAAAAGCGCCCATCCACGAATTTTCACCATTGATTAAGATATAGCTGAATGCATTTGGATAAGCATTACAAATGTTTTTAAAGCTTTCTTTAAGGGCAATCTGATTAAAATCGGTAAAGATTTTTCTTCTGGAATAAACCAGTTTGGGAAGTTGGTTGTCTTTGATAACTTCAATTACCTGATCCAGATTATTCAGATATTCATCTTTGGTTTCTGGCGTAAACTTATTATTATCTTCTTTTAAATCATTACTTGAAATTGTTATCTTATCGAAATTGCCTTGATTTATTTCAACAATTTTTCCGTTACAGTCGATTTGCCTTAATCCGTCAAAAGAATAAAAATTGATATGGTTTTCACTTGAATTTTCGTCTGTCGAATAGAATTTTTCGTCGAATGGAAATTTGAAATAGATCATTATGTACTACATTTTTAAAATCAGATCTTGGAGATGATGTAGGAAATTCCGAAGTTGATTTTACTTTCTGCAAAGGTATTATTAGTCTTAAAAATGTCAAAATCAAATGTGCTGTTTTTTAGCGAAATGTTTTTCATTTGGTAGTGTTGATATTCCACAAAAAAAAGAAAACGTTTTAAAGCCCTATATTGTAGTCCGAATGAAAATCCGATGTTGGTTTGCTGACTTTTAAAGTCTTCCAATGAATTCAAAACATTATTTTCAGGAACCAGAAATTGCATCTTATATACATTGTGATTGGCTAAAATACCGGCAAAAGGGCGAATATTTTTCCATTCATAGGTAATTTTTAACTGTAAAGCGTATTCAAAATGTTTATTGTTGAATCTTTGAAATAATAAAGGCTGTTGGTTTTTGGTAAAATAAAATCCATTGAGAATGGTATCTTCTTTATTGGCATCCAGATCAAAAGAGGAATTCCAATGATAAACATTTGCGGAAAGTATCAGAGATAAAGGAGAAGCAAATAAGTTCCTGGAAATCCAGAGTCCCAAATTTTCGCCGAACTGTTGCTTATTTTCGGATATAAATGCTGCCCAGTCGGAGTTTTTAAATCCTATCCCGGCTTCCACACCATATTGGAATGTATTGAAGACTTTACGTTTTATCTTTTTCTCGGACTCTTGTTTGCTGATATTTTCCTGGTATATGTCTTTTATTTCCTTTTGAGAAATCATTAACGGAGCTATAGCCAGATTGGCTGATTTTAGCCGCAAAGGTTTTTCCAGATAAACCGTATCGTGTACAATCACTTTTTCATAAATATATACCGTATCTATTTTTTTCTTTTTTTGCGCCCATGAAAAGTTGATTATGATGAGAGAAAAGAGGAAAATAATCTTTTTTAAAAACATGGCTCGATAAGTTTATCTTTCTACAAATATAGTATCTCTTTTGATGATTTTTTTTACAACAATCACTTTTTGGGAAGTTTCTTTTATGGTGTCTTTAAGAAGTATTTTTTGTGTTTTTCCTTTGTTTTTAATACTTTTTTCCTCGGTACTATCAAGGTTTTCTGATGCATCCTGATTCGTTTTTATGGAAGAGTTAATTATATTTATTGATACATTGCTTTCAGAAGCGGGTTTCACTTTTGAATATTGGCTTCTGGATATTTCGTTATTTTTTCTTTGTGTTGAATCCTGAGGAATTGATTGTTTCTGGAAAAAGAAATGACTTTTTGTATTAAATAAAAATAAAGAGGAAAGAATAATGATTATGCAAGTTGAAGCAATGACTACCTTCTTTTTCAGACTTGATTGATAAGGATGAAATGCGAAGGTTTTGATTGTAATATTTTCAGGAATTTCTAATTTTTTAGAGGTTGCAATTTGAAAATCTGAAAATTTACTCCTAAAGGTTTGTGCCCACAATAATCCTCCCAATCCTAAAATAACAAGCAGTTGTGCTGTTTTATTTTTAGGAGTATTGTGATTGATTATATTGTTGAGTAAATACGTTTGAATAGATTTCTTCGCCCGCAAAAGGTGAGACTTCGAAGTGTTTATCGTAATTCCTAATAAACCGGCAATTTCTGCATGAGAATGGTTTTCAATAAAGTATAAATTGAAAACAGATTTATGGTGAGGTGGAAGATTGTCTATAGATGACAATAATTCTTCATTCGAGAAATCATAAATGAAGATGTTTTTCTCTTCCCGGGAATGATGTTCCATTTCTGAGTATGTATCTGGAATTTCTAAAGCTTCGGTATTCACAAAATTATCTTTGCTGAATTTTCTTAGGTACTGTAAAGAATTGTTGATCACAATTTTTTTTAGCCAGCCAAAAAGAGCTTTTTCATCATGAAGCTGATGGTCTTTCT
Organism: Chryseobacterium sp. Y16C; assembly: GCF_022488405.1. Classification (NCBI taxonomy): domain Bacteria; kingdom Pseudomonadati; phylum Bacteroidota; class Flavobacteriia; order Flavobacteriales; family Weeksellaceae; genus Chryseobacterium; species Chryseobacterium sp. Y16C. The sequence continues at coordinate 1,759,428 of NZ_CP092711.1, read as the reverse complement.
GCATGGCAGTAATGAAGCTATCCTGTATGATATCTTCCGCAATGTAAATATCCTGGATATATCTGCGACAAATCCCCAAAAGTTTTGGGGAATAGTCGAGATAGATTTTTTGCCAGTCAGTTTTTATTTTTGCCATTCATTTAATTTTCTACAACGTACACTGCATTGAAGGTTCCAGTGAAATTTTGAGAACTGTTTTGTGTACTCGTAATCGTTTGGGCTTCCACACCATTTACATATACTTTTCCGGTATAAGTGCCATTAGAAACACTATATTTAATCATATAAATATTATTATTGAGCACAAACATATTTTGAATATTAGTTAGAGATGAAAAATTGGTAGAAATTAAAGTATTGTTTTTGTAATAATTATTTCCTAATTCATAAGTGTAGAGATCGTTCGATGCTTTATCGGTTACTAAATGACCAAGAGCCCCTACTGGGTTTATATTATTTCCAATATATATATCTGAATTGGTGAAAATGTTTTTGGAGTAATATTGGACGCCGTTTTTAAGATATAAAAGATGAAGTCCGTTATTATTTTTTGCAAAATTATATACCTCATTGGATTGGCCCAGAGAACTGAAGGTTAAATTTTTAAAATATCCTCTGTCTGTATTTTGATTATTGTCGGTAATTCTAGCAGATACATAAACATCTGTACCTGTCGTTGAATTTACTGCAGCAATGCCTTTTACTGTAGGGATATACTGACTTTTCTGAAGAATGTTTTTAGCATCATTTTTCCAGTAGCAAAGTTCATATTTCTCTAGTGGGTTAACTGCGTTAGGGTTTTCCACATAACCTGCAAAATAGACATCACCTTCATATACTGTAAAGGCTGTAATATCGCTTAGTCCGGAAGCGGGAAGATGAAGGTATTGTTTAACCTCATATCTCGTTCCGTTTTTCCAGAAAAAATGGATAGGCATAATTGCTGTAGGGGTTGAACCTTTAGATCCTGTTACATATACATTGCTGTTTTGAACAATTATTTCCAAAGGTGTTATATCTTCTCCATTCGTAAGTTCTGTTTTTAAAGTGTTTTTCCAATAACTGGCTTTGTTGTTTTCTTTACCTGCGACATATACATCATAAGATGGTGTAAGTGTTTTGGCAACTTCGTCATTCATTATGCTTGCGTTATTGGTACAAGAATTAAAAATGCATAAAGCAAAGACAAGAAAAGGGGATAATAGTTTTTTCATATAAATAGATTTTTAATTTCTATATATAAGATGCAGAAAAATAAAAAGGTTGCAGCAAGTATATAAAAAAAGACTCAATATTTTGAGTCTTTATGTATTTTGTTTGAAATTTCTTATCTGCTGATAATATTATTCGTCATTGTAGTGTGGCTTATCAATTGGCCTTTTTCATCACGAATTTCAATTTCAGAAACATGCATTGTTCTTCCTTTTCGGATAAAGCGGGCAACAGCTGTTACGATACCGTCTTTTTTGCTTCTTAAATGATTGGTATTAATATTTGTGCCTACGCCATAATATTTTTCTCCGTCAATGAAGATATTCGACAGGCTAGAACCCATTGTTTCAGCCAGCACGCAGCTTGCTCCACCGTGCATAATTCCGAAAGGCTGATGTATTCTTGGCAAAACGGGCATGATTGCCGTTAATGTTTCATTTTCAAGATCAATATCGGTGAATTTTATTTCGAGTGTTTTGGCAAATGTTTCGCCTCCCCAGTTATTGATGAATGCTAGTATTTCTTCTTTAGTTTTATCTTTTATGTACATTTTTCTGAGTATTTTTTTAGTAAAAAGTAAAAAGTAAAAAGTAAAAAGTAAAAAGTAAAAAGTAAAAAGTAATTTTGCTTCTAACTTCTAACTTCTAACTTCTAACTTCTAACTTCTAACTTCTAACTTCTAACTTCTAACTTCTAACTTCTAACTTCTAACTTCTGATTCATTTCCCATAATATTCGGATTCCAGTTGGCAGGAATTTTCGGCACTATATCATTTTTAATATAATAATTCTGGATTTCTTCCATAATATCAGTAAAAGGAGTTGAAGCAATTCTCTCATAAGGAATCGTGTAACCCAGATAAATTATTTTTCTTTTAAAATCTCCTGCTGCTAAAACGATAGGGACTTTTGCCGCCAAAGCCATATGGTAGAAGCCTTTTCTCCATTTTGGAACCCAGCTTCTTGTACCTTCCGGGGTGATTACCAGACTGAAATCTTCTTCTGCAAATTGTTTGGCCACGAAATTTATCAGATCATTCTTTTGACTTCTGTCAATACCAATTCCTCCCAGCCCCTTTACCAATCCGCCATACCATGCTTTTGTATGAGCATCTTTAATGATTACTTTTAAAGGCTTTTCCAATGACCAATAGGCAAGATTTCCCAGGATATATTCCATATTGTGGGTATGGGGTGCAACCACCAGAATACATCTGTTCAGGCTGTTTACATCACCTTGTAAGACAACTTTCCAACCCATTAGTTTTAACATCAGTTTGCCAATCAGCTTTCTCATATCGTTTGAATTAAAAACAAAAAAGTATAACCAAAGTGGTTATACTTTACAAATATATTGAAATATTATCGCTCTTAAAATAAACTGCTGATTAAATCAACGATTTTCATTACAATTTCTAGTGCCAGTTGTACCATGATTATTGATATTTTATTGAGTGTTTTGGTTATGATTTTTTGTTATACAAATGTAAAGATTTTTATTTACATAGAAAACTAAATATTTATATTTTTTATTTGCTGTGAGAGAAGAAGAGTGTGAATTTCAAACGGTTGTGTTATTCATTCACACCTTCTGCCACTCTCTGCAGTTAATTATTTAGTTTGTATGGAAATTTCGTTTTTACCTTCGTTTACTTTGATGTCCAGATTACCTCCTTTCATCTTCTTGATGCTGTTTTTCATAGAATCAATTACTTTGTCAGCCTGGTTGCTCGGTACTTTTTTACCGTTTACAATGATGCTGTCTTCATCATCAGAATTATATTCAATGGTAGAGCCGTTTACAGTAATCTTGTTTTTTTCAATCTTGATGTTTCCGTCTTCGTCTTTTTCCTGATCGTTATCATTGATTCCGTCTGCATTTAAGTCTCCATCAAAGTTGATAAGATCATGTTTTGCAGGAAGTACAATGGTTTTCAAAGGAACTACCAATTCATAATCGATGCTGTAATCTCTGAATCTGTGTTCATAAGGATATTTTACAAAGTTGGGAAGAACGATTCTGTTATTAATCACCTCTACCGGAACACTTACATTTAATGGAAGATTATATCCTTTAGCTTCTTTTTTAATAATCAAATATGGAGTTTTGATATCTGCTTTTCTTGTTACATCCACATGAATCCAGTCTTTTTTGAATACAGAGATTTTATCGGAATAAAGATCGTTATCGTATCCTTTGAAATTTTGAGGAATAGTCACTTGCTTTACATCTACATAAATGCTGTCTGATTGTGTGTTGATAGCAACTTCTTCAGTGTCTTCCTTATGACCTTTCAGGAACATTTCCTGTCTTGCCATGCTAACTCCGAAATAAGTTCCTAAGGATATCAATGCAAGGAATAATGCTCCGATTACCCATCCTGTGTTTCTTAATTTCGTTTTAGGAGAAATTAATTTGATACTTAATAACCCGAAGATCATTGCAGGAATCAAGCTTCCTAAGGTGATCAATGCCATGATGATGTATTTCATACTGTCATTGTCAAAATAGAAATTCATTTCGCTGACAGGAGGGAAGTCGCTGTCTGCTCCCATGAAACCGAATACTACAAATACCCCGATCAAGCAAGATAAAGACATGAATGCGAAGATTCCACCTAAGATATAACGGAATACATTCCAAAGTCCGCTTCCGGCGTTATTGATATAAGGTTTGTTCTCGTTATAGATTTCTCCGACCCTCTGAGTAGATTCGTTGGCAAACTGTACCAATTTATTAGACTCATTCTTAAGATTGTCGAAGTTCATAGGCTTTCCCTTCATTTTCAGGAAATCTGCTGCTGTCTCAGCTTTTGGTAATACCGCCCAAAGGATTACGTAAAGTAAGAAAACAAGGGTTGAAGAAACGGCCGCTGTGAAAATTCCTAAGATGAAAATTCCTAACCAGATCGCTCTCATTGCTGTAATGTCCATTCCTACATAATGAGCCAAACCTGCACAAACACCTGCTATTTTTTGTCTTTCAGGGTCACGGAACAATTGTTTTTTATCCGTATATTCAGTTCCTGATGAGTATGCTTTTTTTGTGTTTTTTTCAGAATAATAAGCTTCTTCCTGTTCTTCGATTTTTTCTGGAGATCCGATCTGAGCAATTACTTTTTCTACATCAGTATCATTAATTACTTCACGTTTTCCTAAAGAATCTCTGAAGATTTCTACCATTCTGATTTCTATGTCATGCATTACCTCATCAGCTTCCGAAGCATCCAGCGAGCTTCTCAGTGCATTCAGGTAATCGCTAAGCTTTATATATGCGTGTTCTTCTATGGTAAAAGAAAAACCTGCGAGTCCTATTGAGAGTGTCTTGTTCATAGCTTTGTTTTTTAATTTTTTTGAGTGATTTGGTTTACGGAATCTGTTAGTTCATTCCAGGTATTTTGAAGTTCATCTAAAAATAATTTACCTTTTTCGGTGATTTGGTAATATTTTCTCGGAGGTCCTCCTGTAGATTCTTCCCATCTGTATGAAAGGAACTCGCCGTTTTTTAATCTTGTTAAAAGAGGATAGAGTGTTCCTTCTACTACATCCAGTTTTCCTTTTTTCAGTTCATCTATTAGGTCGGAAACATACATTTCACGATGATTGATGAGACTTAAAATACAGAATTCCAGAATTCCTTTTCGCATTTGCGCTTTGGTATTTTCAGTATTCATCTTTAATAAGTTTTGTTAATTAGTTATATAATTTTCGAAGTTCGGAACCTAGCTAGCTGATCCTATTTCGATTTTACATTACAAAGATATGTAAATAAAATGGTATTATGCAATACAAAGTAGTGTAATTTTTTAATTTAATCATTTAATATATTGATAATCAATAAAATAAATTTTTATTGATTTTTGTCTTAACTTTATTTAAGCCTTGAAATTTTCCAAAAATTTTAAATTTTCGTATTTTTAGGTCAGAAATTTTGATCGACATTTTATAAATGAATTCAAAATATGATCATGTAAATAACAATAAAGAATGAAAATACAGAAGGAGATTGATTTTATCCTGGCAGTAGATGCCTTGAAAAATGTACAAAGAAGAAATTATAACGCAGATGATACCAGAAGAGAAAATACGGCGGAACATTCATGGCAAATTATTATTTTAGCTCAGATTCTTTTTCCTTATGCGAAAAACAGAGCGGATATTGATTTGTTAAGAGTCATAAGAATGCTTTCCATCCACGATCTGGTGGAAATTGAAGCAGGAGATACCTTTTTATTTGATGAAGCTGCAATGGTAGGGAAATTTGAAAGAGAGAAAATTTCTGCTCAAAAGATTTTTGGGATTTTAGATGAACCTTTGCGTACGGAATTCTTTAATTTGTGGCTCGAATTTGAGGAAGAAAAAACTCCGGATGCCATTTTTGCCTGTGCCATCGATAGAATCATGCCTTTCATCCTGAATTCCCATACTTCAGGAAAAAGCTGGACGGAAGCCGGAGTAACGGAAAAACAAATCAGAAATATGTTGGAGAATGCCATTGTAAGAGCTTCCGATGAAATGGGAGAGGCTTTCCATCATTTATTGAACCTTAGCCTTGAATCTGAGAAGGTGTTGAGGTGATTTGTAAAATGGATGTTTAAAAACTTTCGAAGAATAAAAAGTTTCGGCGGGCAAAGCCCGCCGAAACTCATAATAAACATGCTGAAAATATAGGGTTGCGGCGACCGCAGGTCGCCGCAACCTTTTTTATAATATTGAGATTGGTTTCTTAAATTCATCTATAGCTACAAAAGTAAAATCCCCTACAATAGCTCTTTCTCTTTCATAGGAATACATCTGTTCCGTATAGATTTCAACATTGACCTTCATACTTGTTTTTCCGACATGAGAAACTTTTCCGATCAGTTCTACAATCGTTCCTGCAGGAATAGACCTTTTAAAATCAATTTTATCACTGCTTACCGTTACCACACGTTTTCTTGCAAATCGTGTAGCTGCAATAAAAGCCACTTCATCCATCAGCTGCATCGCTGTACCTCCGAAAAGCGTATCGTAATGATTGGTTGTGTTGGGGAAAACTGCTTTGAAAATTCGTGTTTCTGATGCTTCAATTCTTTCTTCTGTAGTCATATTTCATTATTAAATTAAGGCGAAATGAAATAGATTAAAATAACAGAAGAATAGCAGGGACATAAAATATACCTGTTAAAATCCATCAGATCAATAAACTTCAGATCGCGAAAGTTTTTTGTTTAAAGAAAAAGGCAGGTCTCCTGACTTGTAACATCTCTATTTCCTTCCCATGCGGTAGCACAGTGGAATATTTTATAAAGACTTCAGTTACTTACAGTTGCGCGACAGTTCGTGATTTTCACACGATTCCCTTTTAATCAGCAGCTAAGCAGAACCAATTTCTATGATGAATAAAGTCGTTAAACTTTTTCGAAGGCAAAAATAAGAATAATTAAGAGATTATTCCGGGTTTTTGTAAATAATCTGACTAATTGCCGCTCCCTGTTTGATAGACCAGAAGGTGACATAACGGTTTTCTCCGGAACCATTAATCATATATAAGAAGATATGATCCTGATCTAAAGCGGTGACTCCTACATTATCAAAATCCATCGTAGGTTGAAACAGATTTTTGATGGCATCCCTTACAAAAACGGAGCCTCTTCCCGGTTGCTGTACACGGATAGACTTTATTTCAGTCATCCCTTCAGGAAGTTCTTTACCGATTCCCCAGGTTTTCTGTTTATCAATTTTAATGATATTTCCTTCAGCATCTTTTTCCTGTTTCTTAATGTGAGCATAAGAAGGATAAATGTCAATAATAACTTTGGTTCTTTGGTTTCCGGGTATTTTAGGATTGGTATCGTCCGTGAAAATTAAAGATTTCCCGTTTTTAGATTTAGAAGGAGTGAATTTAGGTAACTGGTCTACAAAAACAATACGGTTTTTATTTACCATTCCTTCCTTGGTAATGCTGTCGTATCTTACGAAAGGTTTGTCTGTATCATCTTTTTCTGGATATTTGATCCAGATCCATTCTGTTTCACCCGGAGCAGGTTTTACATAGACAAATACATCACCGGTTTTCATACGGATTTTATCAACGATTTTCCGATAATCATCTTTATGAACTCGCACCATTGCATAGCCTTCTTCTGCTTTTACCACTCCGAAAGGAACTTTATTCTGAGCCCTTACAGAAGCCAAAGAAAAAAGACTGAAAATAGATATATAAAATGCTTTGTTCAGAGAAATCATCTTGAAAATTTTTTGATAGTTCAAATATATAAATTAAATGTTTTTCGGAAGATAATTATAGCGTTGCAATTCTTTTAAATCTTTAATAGGTTTTAAATGAGAATCTGAAAGCAGATAAATTTCATCCGAAATATCCAATACTTCCTGATATCGGTGATCTGAAATGATTATTCCTTTCTCTTTGGATTGCTCTTTGATGAGTTTTTGCACTTCGCTTGTCATTTTCGGAGAAAGTCCGTTGAAGGGCTCATCCAGTAAAATGAATTTTGACTCGGAGAAAATAATCAGTAAGGCTTCAACAATTTTCTTCTCACCTCCGGAAAGATTTCTTGAAGTCTCATTCAATAAGGGTTTTATTAAATCCAACTCAGTTAGCTTTTCTGAGTTTTCTTTATTGCAGAAAATTGGAATCAAATTTTTAATCTTGATACCTTTTGGAAGGAAAAAATGTTGTGGCAAATAGGCAATCTTATTTTTTCTGCCCCACTGATTTTGGAGAACTTTATCATCAACTCTTATATATTGATGATCCCCTTTTATTGTTCCAAAGATTATATTGAGTAAAGTAGATTTCCCGGAGCCATTTCTTCCTAAAATTCCAACTATTTTTCCTGTTTCACAAGCAAGATAAATGTCTCTTAAGATTATATTTCCGTTAAAAGATTTTGTGAGACTGTCTATATGTAGTTTACTCATAAAATTGGCAACCTATATTTATAATTAGACTTGCTATAACTGTAATCCCCCAAAGAAATAATCTTGAAAATCCGAAATTAGCATAAAAGTAATATTCATCTTTTAACCTTAATTCATATATCAAAAAATGGAATGCCGGTAAAAAGAGCAGAAAGCATAATCCAAAATTACCGAGCGTGAAACCAAGCTGTGTATTTATGAGCAAAGAAAATAGGACAGCAGGAATTAATAATTTAAAATAGAAAATCCATAAAATCTTTAGACTTTTGACCATTTTTGATTTTTATCATTCAAATATATAAATTAGATATTTCATAGAAACAACACTTTTTGCTTTGAAAACCATTACTTAAATTTTTCAAACTCTGATTCTGATCCGTTTCAAATTATTTATTTTGTTGTAAAAAACTTATTTTTGACCACAATTAATCATGAAGAAAGTAAGTTCAACATTACTTTTCATAACTCATTAACAATGAAAAATATATTTTCACTTTTGACATTTTTGCTTTCACTTGTAATAACGGCACAAACGGCTCCTGCTATTCAATGGCAGAAGACCCTTGGAGGAAGCAATTGGGATCAGGGAGCTTCAGTATGTCAAACTACAGATGGAGGTTCTGTTGTAGCGGGCTATTCTCCTTCAACGGACGGTAATGTGACAGGAAATCACGGCGGAGGTGATTATTGGGTAGTGAAATTGGATAACAGTGGAAATATCCAGTGGCAGAAATCATTAGGAGGAAGTGGTTATGATTATCCTTATTCTATACAGCAGTCTTCAGATGGAGGGTATATTGTCGCCGGAAGGACTGATTCAAATGACGGTGATGTAACCGGATATCATGGAAGTGTTTATTCTGATTTTTGGATTGTTAAACTAGATATTAACGGAAATATTCAATGGCAAAAAGCAATTGGAGGAAATGGTGAGGATGTAGCATATTCAATCAAGCAAACTTCAGACGGAGGCTATATCGTAGCAGGTGAGTCATCTTCTATGGATGGGGATGCTGTTGGTCATTTGCCTTATAATAATACAGATCTCTGGATTGTAAAAATTAACAGTACAGGTAACATCCAGTGGCAAAAATCATTTGGTGGTTATAATTCAGAACTGGCTTTTGATGCCAAACAAACTTCTGATGGCGGATATATTGTTGCAGGAGCTACAGATTCTAACAGTGGTGATGTAACGCAGCTCTATGGTGAATATGACTATTGGGTGCTAAAACTGGATAGTACAGGGAATTTACAATGGCAGAAAACATTCGGGGGAAGTGGTACTGATAATGCACAATCTGTAATACAAACATCAGACGGGGGATATATGGTTGCAGGACTTTCAAGGTCGGGGAATGGCCTTGTACATGATCACTACGGAAATTTATTTACTAATGATGCCTGGATCATCAAGCTGGACGGAAACGGCAATATTATATGGAAGAAATCTAAGGGAGGAACAGGTAATGATGTTGCTACTTTTATTAAAGAAATGCCGGATGGAGGATATGTATTTGCCGGATATTCTTCATCGGATGATGGAGATGCAGCAGGAAATCCTGCAGGTTCAGCAAACTTTTGGATTGTAAAAATTAATAATAACGGAAATGTAATCTGGCAAAAATCAATGGGTGGCAGTTTAGGTGATTTCGGACAGTCAATGAGCCAGACATCCGATGGAGGCTTTATCATGACGGGATATTCATATTCTAACGACGGTGATGTCTCTCTTCATTACGGAATTCCAACCTATCCGGATTTCTGGGTGGTTAAATTAGGACCTGAAGTTTTATCAACAAATGAAACCAAATTCGAAAGCTTTAGTATTTTCCCCAATCCTGTTGCTGACATTCTAAATATTTCAGGAATTACCTCCGATTCAGGTTTTGAAATTTACAATGCAGCCGGGCAAAAATTAACTGAAGGAAAAATTAAAAATAAAACAATAAATGTAAGCCATTTGCTAAAAGGAGTTTATTTTATTCAGATAAAAGAAAATGAAAACGCAGTGAAACTAAAATTCATTAAAAAATAACAAAGAGAGCGCCGGTTATGACGCTCTCTTTATATATTGAATTGATTTTTTAATCGTTTCTAAGCTTTGCTTTCACATGATTATTTCGGATGGTGTTTCTAAGTTCTGAAATCTGATCATTTGTGAAATATTTCTTTGGAACCATATTCATCACATGAGCACTTTGGTAAATTAAAAACCATTCTTTGTTTTCCTTAACCTTATAAACCGTATCCCAGCCGAATTCTCCCTCAAAAGTTTCTCCTTTATTCAGAATATTCTCATCAGTAAATGTATAAGAAATATTTTCCTGAATTTTCTTATTGGAATAAAAAGCATTTTTTAAACGGAAATACGAACGGATAATAATAAAAATAAATACAAAAAGAAACCATATTGAAGCGGATCTTAACATATCTCTTTCATTGCTTTCTTCCATGAATAGCCTTACAACAAGAAAGATCAAAGCTAATAATGGAAAAACAAGAATCCTTGTCAATGAATTTTTCACATTGAACATCAGGAAATCTTTAAAAGTGATATGCGTATTTACCGTTATCATTTCTCATTAGATCCTTTCCAGTTCATCGGCATCAATTGTGGTCTTGAAAGTTCCGTAATTCACAATCACCTTGTTTCTGGAGATCTTTTCAATCGTTCCTACACTTGTGCTTCCCGAAATACGAACACGCTGCCCGACTTTCATCCAAAGAGCACGGTCGGTTTTACGTTTTTCTTCAAGCTTTTCGTTAGTTTCAGTGATTTTTTCTATAACTTCTTCTTTCTTCAATTGTTGCGTGATTTTCCTTTTCACTACCTGAAGTCTCTTACTTTCATCTTTATCTGCCCCAATTTTCCTGAACTTTTCCTGTTCCAGAATCTTCACAAAATCCTTCACCACATCTTTCCTCGATTTTCCTTTTACATAGCTGTCGATAAAGGCCTCAATCTTGTTTCCGAATTGCAATTTACGGTGTTCTTCCTCATATAATTTCTGGAAATTGTACAACTTCTGCTGAAGCTGTTCATTCAGTTTTTGCAGGTTGTCACGTTTGTCTTCTACAGATTCTTTTCTTTCCGCAAGATCAGATTTCAATTTTTCAACTTCAAACTTTTCCTGCTGAAGCTTAACAATCGTTTTGTCCAGATTTACGATGTCATGTTCTACTTTTTTCTTCGCAGAATGAATGATGAATCTTGGAATTTTATTCTTTTCCGCAACCTCAAAAGTAAATGAACTTCCGGCTTGTCCCACTTCCAGTTTGTACATCGGTTCCAGTGTTTCCTCATTAAACAGCATCGCTGCATTCTGAGCATTCGGAAGCTGTTCCACAACCAGCTTGATGTTGGTATAATGGGTTGTAATGATCGCAAAACTTTTTTTATCGTAGAAGAATTCCAGGAAACTTTCCGCCAAAGCGCCACCCAATTCAGGATCGGAACCCGTTCCAAACTCGTCAATCAATAAAAGAGTATTGGCATCCGCTTCACGAATGATCCCCGACATTTTCTTCAGTCTTGATGAATACGTCGAAAGATGATTTTCAATGGATTGATTATCACCAATATCGGTCATTATTTTATCGAAGAAAAACATTTCGGACTTCGGGTGTGTCGGAACCAGAATTCCACTCTGGATCATCAATTGAAGCAAACCAACGGTTTTCAACGTAATCGATTTTCCTCCCGCATTCGGTCCGGAAATACAGATTATTCTGTTATGATCCGTTAAAGTCAGGGTTTGAGGAAAAATAGTTTTGTTCTCTGCTTTGTTTCTTAAAAACAGCAAAGGATGAAAAGCTTCTCTTAATCGTAAGGTTTTATGACGGTTGATTTTCGGTAAAACTCCGTTGATGAGTTCAGCAAATTTAGCTTTAGCCCTTGTTAAATCAAGATCGAAAATATACTTCTGATATCTCCAAAGCTGAGGTTGGAATTCCGCCAGCTCGGCTGTTAATTTCCTAAGGATTTTGTCGATTTCCTTTTTCTCTTCTTCTTTGCTTTCTTTAAGCTTAAAATGATGTTTTACTACAGAATCCGGCTGCATATAGGTGATAGAACCCGTTTTTGAAAGTCCTAAAACTCTTCCCGCAACTCTTTTCTTATAGGCAGATTTTACTGCCAAAACTCTCTGGTCATCAATGATCGTCTCGCGGATGTCATCCAAAAAGTCACTCTGTCCATAGTTGAACAAAGCTTTGTTGAAATTTTCCTGAATTGCTTTTTTGGCAACCTGTATTTCAGCTCTCAAAGCTTTTAAAATGGGCGAAGCTTCACTTTTTACTTCACCAAAACGGTTAAAAACTTTATCAACTTTATCAATAATTTCTTTTTTGAATTCCAACACAGAAACATCCTGAATCAAAGTAGGAAAGGTTTCGGGCATGGTTGGGAAGAACTTCTGCAGTTTCCCGATCTGTTCCGTGATGGTTTTGATTTTGATGAAAGCGCTGTTTTCCAAACGGTAATTTTCGATCAGCATGAGTTTCAGCTCACTTTCAATATCTTCATATTCATCAAAAGGAATTGCATTTGAACTTTCAAAACTCGATAAATATTCGGAAGTTTTTTTCAAAGAAAGTTCTGCCTCGTCTATTTCCATTGGACGAAGTTGAAGAATTTTTTCTCTTGTTTTCGGAGAATACGCAAAGGGAGAAATTTCCGCGAGCAATTGCGGAAACTCTAATTCGTTTAAATCTTCTTTATTTATATACACACTGCAAATTTAGTGAGAAAATGTGATTATTATGTATATTTGAGATATTTACAAAATTTATGATTGAAACAGAGCGATTACAGTTAAAAGAAATCAACGAAAATCACGTTGAAGATATTTTTAAAATACGAAGTAATGAAGTCATCAATCAATATGTGCAGAGAAATTCTCCGAAAAATAATTACGATGCGCTTCAGTTTATTTTAACCATTAAAGAAAGAACTAAGGATGATCAATCCTTTTATTGGGGTATTTCGCTTAAAAATGAATCGAGTTTAATCGGAACAATTTGCCTGTATAATTTTTCTGAAGATCGGAAAGTAGCTGAAGTTGGCTACGAACTATTGCCCGATTATCACAGACAGGGAATAATGTCCGAAGCGTTGAAAGCAGTTTTAGATTTTGCTTTTGATGATTTATATTTGCAGGAGATGGTTGCTATGACCAATAAATTCAATGAAAATTCTAAAGGCCTTCTTTTAAAATATGATTTTGTGTTAGAAGAAGGAAGGGAAGATGAGGGTTTTCCTGATAATTTGGTGTTTAGCTTGAAGAAATAAGACCCTTCTGTCATTCTGACGAAGGAAGAATCTAAATTTTTATTGTTAAATTTGGTATCTGATGAGAGATTCTTCATTCCACTTTGTTTCATTCAGAATGACAAGCGGATAGATTTGAATTTTCTATTAGTTCATTCTCAAATTTTCAAATTAAAAAATGACCTGGACAGAAATATTAGCCCCAATAAAAAGCACACCGTACTTTACCAATCTTTGGGAAAAAGTAAAACAAGAATATGCTACTACAAAAGTTTTTCCGCCAAAAAATCAAATTTTCAGAGCGTTGGAAATTACACCTTTTGACGATATTGAAGTGGTAATTATTGGGCAGGATCCCTATCATAACGATTATCAGGCAAATGGTTTGTGCTTTTCTGTTTCCGAGCAGGTTGCTGCACCACCGTCCCTTAAAAATATTTTCATTGAGCTAAAAAATGATCTGGGAGTGGTAAGAACTTCAAAAGAACTTGACGATTGGGGAAAACAGGGCGTTTTATTGTTGAATGCTACATTGACGGTTCGTGCCCATTCTCCGAATTCTCATAAAGATTTAGGCTGGGAAAAGTTTACAGATTTTATCATTAAGGAAATTTCAGATAAAAAAGAAAATGTGGTTTTCGTGTTGTGGGGCGCTTTTGCACAAAAAAAAGCCGAACTCATCGATCCGGCTAAACATTTTATTTTAAAGTCTGCGCATCCGTCTCCGTTTTCCGTTCACAGAGGATTTTTCGGAAGCAAACCTTTTTCAAAAATTAACGAATATCTGGTTTCAAAAGGAAAGAAACCTATTTCGTGGTAGGATTTTCTCCTGCTTTTTTGATGGTAATTCCGATTTTGTATTTTCCGTTGAGCGCTTTTGTTCCTTCTGCTGCTCCGGGATAAGGCTGAACATCGATTAATGAAATCGTATACCCATTGAATTCTGCTGATGTACTGTAATTTCTACCTTTGTTATCAATACTTGCAAGATTCAGAGTCATAGGACGCGTTGCAGTTCCCATTACTTCAACCTGCGCTACGGCAACTCCTTCCCAAACACAATTTATATCTTTTGGGCAACGGCTGTCTTCGGAAATTCCTTTGAAGGTAACGTTCATTTGGTATTCTTTCAGGAATTTGTTTTCGCCTTCGCTGAAATAGATGACCTCACCGTCTTTATTGATTACTTTAGTTGTTCCGTTTTCGTCAGTGTTCACTTTTGTTGAGGTTTTGGTTCTTTTTTGGGTATTGCAGTTGATTAAAAACAATAATCCTAAACAGAGTATGATGGTTTTATTAAGCATAATTTTATTTTTAAATGATATTGAGCATATCCAAAACTACAACCAAAAACATTGCCACACCTACTACGAAGCTAAAACCAGTTCCGTAAATAAATCCAACGAAAGCTCCTTTTGTGGATTTTAGGGCTTTATTCATGTCTTTACTGTCATGCAATAATTCTCCTATGAACACTCCGGCAAACATTCCGATTAAAAAGCCTAAAGGAATGGGCAAAAACATTCCCACAATGGTTCCTATCACAGATCCGATGCTTCCCCAACGTGTTCCGCCGTATTTTTTTGTGGTTTTTGCAGGAATTACATAACTCAGAACTACTGAAATGGCTGTTAAGATGCCAAAAGCCCAGATGTAGATCATCGGTAAGTCGGAATCTGTTCCGAATTTGTAAATTAATAATCCGCAGATACTCAGTAGCAATCCCGGTAAAACAGGCAGAAAGGTTCCTAAAATTCCTATGATCAATAAAATTAGACAAAGAATATTGATTAATGCTGTATCCATCTTTTTTAATTGTCTATGCAAGATATAAAAAAAAGTGGCTTTAAAGAAAAAGCCACTTCGCATGTTTACACTACGTTTATGATGAGACTAAAGATTTAAGATTACATATTGTAAAATAACACCTGCGTTTCCAATGTTTCCTGAAGCATGATTATGGAAAGCCGTATAATAGATATATCCACTTGTTGAAGATCCTGAGCAAGGTCCTACTGTTGCTCCTAACGCAACTAAATAAGGAACCAAAGCTTGAGGAACCGAAAGGCTGATCTGGATGTTTCCCGGAAGCGTAATGCAAACGGTCACAAATGTTGTTGTTGGAGCATTTCCAATCGGTATAGTTGTTGTACTTGTCGCTGTAAAATGGTTGGTTCTGATCATTAAAGCATCATTTGTAGAGGTTTCTTTCACTAAAACCTCCCAATAAGCCGGATCGTAATTGATTATTTTTTGCCAAGCCGTTAAGTCAAAATCAATATTAAGGGTATTGAATCCTAAAGCAGTAGTAAGTCCCGCATTATTTACCGTAGCACCTACCATTCCCACTGTTCCGATGTTTTTAGAACAAAGTTTTGTGTCAGGCACAAATCCTCCGGCAAGTGAGCAATTGTTAGTGTTGGTTGTTCCGCCGACTAAGTAAGCAACATCCCAGTCTGAAGCGTAAATACTTCCTCCGTTAGCAACGAAAGTGGCCAGATTGGTGTCGATTGTTGCAAAAAGTGCTGGGTTTGAAGAATAGTTACTTCTTGAGCCGCAGTTTAGAAAAATAATATCATATTGTGCAATTGTTGCCAGATTAGCAAGATCGTTATTGGTTATTTCGGTAGCTGTATAGCCTAAAGTCTGTATAATATCTTCAATCTTGTCGTAAGTTCCTTTTACGTAGGCAATTTTTGCCACCTGATTCAGCTTGGTTTGGCTTACATCAAGATTTAAAGTTTCATTATTTTTTACCGTTGCAGAAATTTCCGTACGGAAGTTACTTCCATTTCCGGTCTGTATGTAAATAGTGTGGTTTCCAACAGGGGCATCCAATGTGAATTTTCCATCTGAATCCGATGTGGTGTAGTAGATTTTATACTTGTCATCAAATGTAAAAACCGATGCCCCTCCAATAGGCTTTGTTCCGTTTTGTGACATTACTTTTCCTGAAAGTTTTCCAGTTTCTACAGTTGCAGGAGTTGTACTTTCTGAAGTTAATGGCGAATCGTCGTTTCCTGAACAATTGGTTAAAAGTGTGAATACACACAGCATAATAAGTAAGTAGTGTTTTCTCATATGTATTTGATTTTGATTTGTTTAGTTTTATTCAAATGTAAATAAATAATTAATATAAAATTGTTAAATGTTTAAATATTTTTACAATAATTAATTTATATTGCTTATTTTTAGTTAAGTTTCTATTTGTTTGTCGTTGATGTAGTGAATTTGATATTTTTAAATTATCTGAAATAAATAGTATATAATAATCAGTTTTGGGACGAAAATTGATAGAAAAATTGTAATAGAACTCAGTCTTAATTTTCCTAAATTTGCTGTGATGAATGATCAACTACAAGAAACAAGAAACTTTATACAGGATCTTAGCTATCAGCTTTATATTTATATAAGCAAGATTTCCCCTGCCGGTTTTGACTGGGTTGTTCATTTAATTGTAAAACTGGCATTACTTGTAACCTTGTTTCTGTTGGTAGATTTTATTTTAAAGCCGGTAATTAATTTTATTTTCCGCTTTTTTCAGAATGAAAAAAAATACCCGATAATTAAGTCCATTTATGAGTCCAAAGTAAGTAATTCCGTAGCACATTTTGTTGCCTTAGGAGTTGTGGCAAGTATACAGGCTTTTATATTTCCTCCAAGAGCAATCCCTATAACTAATACATTTATCATCAGATCTATTAATTTAGGGGTAGTCTTGATTTTTGCAGGAATGTTGTATCGGGGATTAACTGCGTTTAGAAATTATTTCAGCATCAAACAGGATTTTTACAAGATCATGGCACTGAATGCCATTTCAGAAACTATGAAGATTCTCGGGATTTTCATTTTTTCAATCGTAGGGATTTGTGTTATTTTTGGAATAAAAGGAACTACAATTGTAGGGAGTTTAGGGGCAATTACTGCGGTTTTGGTCTTGGTTTTCCGGGATACGATCTTGGGATTTGTGACAGGTATTCACGTAGCGACTTCTAAAAATATGAAAGTGGGTGACTGGATCGGAATTCCCAAATATAATCTGGAGGGAACCATCGAAGATATCACTCTGCTTACAACCAGAATCCAGAGCTTTGATAAAACGGTTTCCACTATTCCGACGTATGATTTGATGAGTACGGAAGTGAAAAACCTGCAGGTAATGTCTGAAAGCAATACCCGGAGAATAAAAAAGTCTATTATTTTCAATATAAAATCATTTAAGTTCTTAGATGATGAGATGTTTAATAAGCTGGTGGAAATTAATTTACTGAAAGATTATCTTCTGCAAAAGAAAGAAGAAATCAATAAACAAAGAAGTAGCCTCAGTCATGCAGAAAAACTGATTAACGGACAGCAGCTCACCAATATTGGGACTTTTAGAAAATACGCATACGAATATCTCAGACATAACAAAAATATAGATCAGGATGGAACTGTCTTGGTAAGGCAGATGGAAATTACATCGCAGGGATTACCTCTGGAAATTTACTGTTTTACCAACGATTCCAAATGGGAAAACTTTGAACAGATTCAGTCAGATATTTTTGACCATCTGCTGGTAGCTTCCAGAGAATTTGATCTGGAAGTGATGCAGGTTAATATTAAAATTTAAAATAGTAAAAATGACAAAATTAAGTGTCAATATCAATAAAATAGCGACATTAAGAAATGCCAGAGGAGGCGTAACGCCAAGTGTGACGGAAGCAGCCGTTAAAATTCAGGAATTCGGTGGGCAGGGAATTACCATTCACCCACGTCCTGATGAAAGACATATTACAAGGAAAGATGTGTATGATCTGAAGCCTCTGGTGACTACAGAGTTCAATATTGAAGGAAATCCTCATCGCCCGTTTATTGATATGGTTTTAGAGGTAAAACCGGAGCAGGTAACTTTGGTTCCGGATGCGGATGATGCAATTACGTCAAACGCAGGTTGGGATACCATAAAACATTTAGATTTTCTTACTGAAATCATTTCAGAATTTAAAAATGCCGGGATCCGTACTTCTATTTTCCTGGATCCGAATCCTAAGTTGGTAGAATATGCTGCAAAAACTGGTGCGGACAGAATAGAACTGTATACAGAAGCTTACGCAAAAAATTATACGTTAAATAAAGAACAGGCTATTAAACCTTATTACGAAACCGCAGTAGTTGCAGCTGATTATGGATTGGGTTTAAATGCGGGTCATGATTTAAGTTTAGACAATTTAAAATATTTTGCAGATCATATTCCAAATCTGTTGGAGGTTTCTATTGGCCACGCTTTGGTTTCTGAGGCATTGTATATGGGATTGGAAAATACGATTCAGGCGTATCTGAAGAGATTGGCGAAATGGACTCAGTAGATTATTGAGAGTAGAATATTTGCTAGCTTCTAACTTGATAGATAAAATTATGGAAATTTTAAATTCAAAAATATTTGGCGAAAACCTTTCGTCTACACCGCTTTTAGTGTTTCACGGGTTGTTTGGAATGCTTGATAATTGGGGGAGTTTCGGGAAAGATTTGGGAGAGTTTTTGCCAGTGCATCTTATCGATTTGAGAAATCATGGCAGGAGCTTTCACTGTGAGAATATGTCTCATGATGATCTGGCAGATGATATTGCGAATTATATGGATCACTATGGGATGGGAAAAGCTTTTGTTTTAGGTCATTCATTAGGAGGAAAGGCTGTAATGCAGTTTGCGATAAAATATCCTGAAAAAGTAGAAAAGCTTATTGTGGTTGATATTTCTCCAAAAGCGTATCCTCCACATCATCAGGGAATTATTAAAGCCTTGGAAACCGTTGATTTTAATACGGTTGGTTCAAGAAGTGAAGTAGAGGCAGTTTTAAGTCAGTATATTCCTGAAAGATCTACCATTCAGTTTCTTACCAAAAACCTGTATTGGGATGAAAATAAAAAATTGAACTGGAGGTTTAATCTTAAAACGCTTTCAGAAAAGTACAATGAGTTTGTCTCTAATGCTATAAAATATGGTGTATTTGATGGAGAAACACTTTTTATTGCAGGTGAAAAGTCTAACTATATCCTTCCTCAGGACCATTTTGCGATAAAACAACAGTTTCCTAAAGCACAGTTTGTAATCATTAAAAATGCAGCTCATTGGGTTCAGGCAGATAATCCTGTTGATTTTATGACTGTGGTTAAAGATTTTTTACAAATCCACTAATGCCTTCAAGAATTAATATTTGTTAAAATTTTCTTAAAAATTTAATTTATTCTTTAATGTGGGAAAAAAGAACTAAATTAGTTTTATTAAAAGTTTAAAAATAATCTTTTATTGTGATAAAAAATAAAATGAATTTTAAGACTTATTGATAAAAAACAAATAAATGTATAGTAGCTGTAAAATTTCTAGGAAAACATATTAACAAATTATATTTATAGGGAACTTAGCAATAAGTTTCCTTTTTTATTTTAATAATATGGGGAAAATTTCTATTATATGTTTTAAAAGTCGCAAATTTGCAATACATAATTTTTCTTCATTTTTTTATTAGAAATGAAGAATTACAATTGAAAATATTATCATAATTTAGCCAGCAATCAAGTAAAAATAACTGATGGTTTTTGTAACGGGGGCAACCGGAATTTTAGGCAGAATAATCGTTTTGGAACTTCTTAAAAAAGGAAAAAATATACGTGCTTCTAAAAGACCGGCAAGCAATTTAAATGAAGTAAAACATTCGTATAGCTATTATACGGAAAATCCTGATGATTTCTTTAACAGGATTGAATGGGTAGATGTAGATTTTGATGACATCCATTCGCTTCAGAATGCATTGAAAGATGTGGAGGAAGTATATCACTGCGCTGCAAAGGTAAGCTTTCATCCCAGAGATGAAAAAGAAATGTATCATACGAATGTAAAAGGTACGGAAAACCTGTTATATGCTTGTGACGGTTCGGACGTGAAAAAGTTTCTTCATGTAAGTTCCATTGCAGTACTGGATAATTTTAACGAAAAAGGAGAGTTAGACGAAACATCAGACTTTAATCCTAAAGAAGAACATTCTGCCTATGCAATTTCAAAGCACCTTTCCGAAATGGAAGTCTGGAGAGCTTCGGCAGAAGGATTAAACACAATCATCATCAATCCCGGGATGATTATAGGAAGTGGAAACTGGGGAAACAGCAGTGGAGATATTTTCCCAACTTTTGAGAAAAACAGCTTTACTTTTTCCGGTGGAACAAGTTATGTAGACGTAAGAGATGTTGCTGAAATTTCTGTAGAACTGATGGAGAAGAATATTTTCGGGGAAAGGTTTGTTATTATTTCTGAAAATAGAAAATACGCTGAACTGGGCTGTCAGATCAGATCAAAACTAGGGTTGAAGGAAGCCAAAATCCTTTCGAAATTTCAATTAAACATAGGCTGGTTAGCCAATATATTTTTCGGATGGCTGATTCCTTCGCTGAGAATTATTACCAGATCCAATATCGAATCTATATCAGCATTGAATGTGATTTCAAACCAGAAAATTAAAGACAGGCTTGACTATCAATTTATTCCTTTATCGGAAAGTGTTGATTTTCATTTGAACAATTATATTAACGACAAAACGCTGAAGAATAAATGAATCTTGCAGAAGCAATTATCCATAAAAATATAGAGAAACATGCTATAAAAGCTGCTATTGGCTTCAAAAAGAAGGAAGCCGCATGGAAAGAATTAAGCTGGAAAAAATTTAGTGAAATTATCTATAAAACGGCAAATGCACTTAAAGAAGCGGGAATTCAGGAGCATGATAAAGTAGCGATCTATTCTGATAATTCTTCTGAATGGATGATTTTTGATCTTGCAGCAATGTCAATAGGTGCCATTACGGTTCCGATTTATTCAACCAATAATGCAGAACAGGCAGAGTATATCATTAAAGATTCCGATTCAAAAGTCATTTTGGTCGGCAACCAGGCTCAGTATGATGCTTGCTTAGAGCTTTTGCAAAAGGACGACAACCGGCTTCAAACCATTATTATTTCTAAAAAAGCAGTCTGGATCAAAAAAGAACTCAGCAGTTTTTATCTGGAGGACTTTATTGCTAAATCTTCTCCAAAATTTGAATTTTGTAAAAAAGAGGAAGGAGATGTTGCCACTTTAATTTATACTTCAGGAACAACAGGAACTCCAAAAGGCGTAATGTTAACACACGGAAACTTCATTAAAGCCTTCGATGCTCATTTTGAATTTTTTAAATTTAAAAACTTTGAAGAAGAACTTTCGCTGGCATTTTTACCGTTAAGTCACGTTTTCGAAAGAAGCTGGAGCTTATTATGTTTATACGGAGGAGCTCGTGTCTATTTCCTTGAAGATCCGAAAAATATAGCCAAAGCTCTTGAAGAAGTAAAACCTACGATGATGTGTGCTGTTCCTAGATTCTTTCAAAAGATTTATGCAGGAGTACTGGAAAAGGCAGAAGAAGGTTCATCATTAAAGAAAAAAATCTTTCACTGGGCAAGAGAAATAGGATGGCAGACGGCGGAATTAAGAAGAAACGAAAAGGAAATTCCTTTCGGATTAAAAATAAAAGAAACCTTTGCGGATCTGCTTGTTTTTAGTAAAATAAAAGAAAGAATGGGAGGAAGGCTTTGGTTTTTGCCTTGTGGTGGTGCATCTTTATCACCGGAGGTAACCAAATTCTTTGAATCTGTAGGAATTCATGTTACGGTAGGGTATGGATTGACCGAAACTACGGCAACTTTAACGTTGTTTCCTTTAACTCATTTCGAGCACGGAACAAGCGGAAAAGCTTTACCGGGAGTAGAAATCCGTATTGGTCAGGATGATGAAATCCAGGCCCGAGGAAACGGAATCATGAAAGGGTATTACAACAAACCAGAGGAAACTCAAAAGGTCTTTACCGAAGACGGATGGTTTAAAACCGGTGATGCAGGAAAAATTGATGGGAATGGAAACCTTACCATTACAGACCGATTGAAAGATCTGATGAAGACTTCCAATGGAAAATATATCGCCACACAACAGATTGAAAATTTACTAACGAATAATAATTTCGTGCAGCAAATTGTTTTAATTGCAGAAGCAAGACAGTTTGTTTCGGCATTAATTGTTCCCAACTTTGAATTTTTACAGGATTTTATTAAGAAAAATAATATTCCGTTTACGAGCTGGGAAGATGTGGTGAAGAATGAAAAAGTACTTCATTTTTACAAAGAGAAAATACAAGAATTACAGTCACATTTATCAGATTTTGAAAAAGTGAAAAAATTCACTTTAATGCCTGCAGAATTTGAAATTAACTCCGGAGAGATCACTCCTACATTGAAAATAAAAAGAAATGTAGTGTTAAAGAAATATGCGGATGTGATTGAGAAAATGTATTAAAAGAACCTCAAAAATCACAAGGATTTGAGGTGGGATTAAAAATAAAGTTTATTATTTTAAACTCATGGTAACGACACAAGAATTTTTAGGAAAAAAAGATTTTATAATAAATAATCAGACGGTTTCGGAAAGTTGTCCGTCAAATATTGCCCTGATCAAATATTGGGGGAAATATGACAATCAGATTCCTGCAAACCCAAGTATAAGTTATACATTAAATCATTGTAAAACGAATACCACTCTTGAGTTTTTCGCGAATGAGCCATTTTCTGTGCAGACTTTTTTAGCAGGGAATGAAGAAATTAAGTTTGCTGAAAAAATAGAAAAATATTTCAAGAATATAGAACAGTATCTTCCTTGGATTTTGCAGGGGAAATATATCATTAGAACTGAAAATACCTTTCCTCACAGTTCTGGAATTGCAAGTTCAGCTTCAGGATTTGGAGCGATTGCTAAATGTCTGATGAAATTGGATGAAACTTTTTCAGGAAAAGATTCAGAAGAAGAATCATTAAGAAAGGCATCTTTTCTGGCAAGATTAGGAAGCGGAAGTGCTTGTAGAAGCTTATACAACGGGCTGGTCGTTTGGGGAGAATCTCAGGTAAAAGGAAGTTCTGATTTATTTGCGGTACAATATCCGAATGATGAAATTCACGATATTTTCAAAAACTTTAATGACTGGGTTTTACTGATTCATGAAGGGCAGAAAAGCGTTTCTTCTACCGTAGGACATGGTTTAATGAATACCAATCCTTATGCGGAAAGAAGATTTCAGGAGGCGAGAGAGAATTTCGTACCTATGAAAGAAATTCTGGCCAACGGAGATATGGAGAGTTTTATCAAATTGGTAGAACACGAAGCATTGACACTTCACGCGATGATGATGATGAGTGATCCTGCATTTATTCTAATGAAAACGGGAACGCTGGAAGTAATCAACAGAGTCTGGGATTTCAGAAGAATTACAGGTTTACCATTGTTTTTTACGCTTGATGCCGGTGCAAACGTACATTTACTGTTCCCAAATGATCTGGAACAAAACAAAATTGAGGATTTTATCAATCAGGAACTTTTACCATTTACCCAGAAAAATGGGGTGGTGAAGGATGTGATGAGGTTTTAAGGATAATTCAAATATAAAAAAAACGGACTTTTTAGTCCGTTTTTTTTATATAATAGGTTAATTAATCTTCTGTTACGATGGCATCACGTTGTCCGTCTTCTTTTTTACCTTCCTCGATCATTTCTTTAGCTTCAGCTTTTTCTTCCTGTGTGGCATAATCTATTCTTTCTTCCTGTTTTTTTTCCTGCTCATGATCAATAAAAAATTCACAATATACCGGAAGGTGATCTGATCCAAAATTATCTAGTGTTTTCAGGTTTTCAATAAAAATGTCTTCACTATGAAACATCAAATCAATTGGAAACCTTAGCAAACGATATTTTGCATGAAAAGTGGATACAAATGACCTTCCGATTCGGGGGTCAATGAGGTGGCTTGTTTTTCTGAAAAGAATAGATGATTTTGACCATGCCACATTGTTGAAATCTCCAACAACGATAACCGGTTTTTTTATTTCTGTCACTTTTTTTGCGGTACTTAAAAGATCCCCGTCCCTTTCTTTAGAAGTTTTTTCTTCAGTAGGACTTGGAGGGGGAGGGTGGACGCCAAAAAAAACAAAAGAAAACCCGTCTTTAGTTTTAAGATGCGCTTCAATACTGGGAATATCGTCTGCTACAAAATAATGGGTGTGTGAACTTTCTATCTTTATTTTCGAATAGAAATGCATTCCATAAGTGTTTTCTAAAGTTACCTTATGCTGATAAGGATAATTTTTTTCCAATGTTTTGAGTGCTTGTTCCCAATCTCCGTTACTTTCCATGGTAAGGAACATTTCAGGTTGATATTCTTTTACAAGCTGAATAAAACGATCATAATCTTTATTAAACTGATAAACATTTGCCGAGATAAAATGCAGTTTTTCAGATGAATGGTGTTTCCGGGAATATTTTTTAACAGGATATAGAGGTGTATATTTTACAAGAGTGGCACTATGGTGAATAAACATCACAAAAAGAAGGCATTGATAGTACCAGAATTTTTCGGATGAATGAATCGTAAATCCTAATCCTATGGTAAAAAGTATAAGAAAAGTGATTTGAATTTTCCCAAACTCAGGAACACGAAAAACCCAATGAGAATGCTGAATTTTAGGCAATAAGGTTAAGATAAGTAACAAAACAGTTAGACTCAGGTAGAATATCCACATATTTTTTAATAAGCAGATAAATGTAATTAATTTTTATAAGTTTTCAAATGGATTGTGCTTTAAAGTTTATTCATTAAATTTGAGTTTAAAAGGTAGTTTTCGTCATTTTTATTATTCACTTAGCAAATATATAGTATGAATAAAATAGCTGTTATTGCTTTGCTATTTGGAAGTTTTTACTTCGGACAGCAAAATCAGAATCAGGAAATTGAAAAGCCGATTCGAAACTTATTTTTAGGAATGAAAAATGCTGATCCGGAATTATTGAATTCAGCTTTTTCCGATACGGCAATTCTTCAGACGATTACAAAAACAGGAGTAAAAACTGAAGAGATAAAAGATTTTGTAGCTTCAGTTTCTAAAATGGAGAAAAATGATCTGGATGAAAGGATCACCATTGAAGCTATTCATATAGATGGAAACCTGGCGAGTGTTTTTACTCCGTATTCGTTTTATTTTAAAGGAAAATTTTCACATTGTGGAGCTAACAGTTTCCAATTGATAAAACAAAACGGAGAATGGAAAATCCAATATATAATTGATACAAGAAGAAAAGATAACTGTAAAGAAATTAAATAATGAGAAATAGTCATCTGGTTCTTAATTACCTTTTTTTAGGTTGTCTGACGGTTTTATTTTTTAATGATCACTTCTTTAAATTTCAGTATACAAGCTGGTTTACGGGAAAATTATCTGACATTGTGGGGATTATTTTATTTCCGATGCTTCTAACGTATTTATTTCCTAAACTTAAACAAAATTCTGTTTTTGTAGCAGGATTGTTTTTTGCTTTTTGGAAATCACCTTTTTCTGAAAACTTTATTAGTATTTATAATGAGGTTTCTCCTATTTCAATTCATAGAGTTGTTGATTATACAGATTTACTGGTTTTTCTATTCTTACCTGTTCCTTATTTTTTGATTAAAAACGATACGGTTTTAAAGCAATTTAGTTTAAAAAAAATACATGCTTTCGCAGTTCTATTGCCAACGCTTTTCGTTTTAATGTCGACTTCACAGTCAAGAACTTATATTTATTCTCCGGAAACAGGAACGCTAACGTTCATGGATGTTCAGTTTGAAATTAAAAAAACAAAAGCTGATCTGTTAAAAGAAATTCAAGATCAAAATCTTGTACTGGAGAAAGATACAGCCTATATTCTTGAATCTTCGAGATACGAAATTTCGAGAATGGGGAAATTTGATCAGAATGCCATTAAAAACGGAGGTGATATTTTTAAAATTGATAATGCTGATTTAAAAGAAACTCTGGTTAAAGAAATTGAAAACAGTTCAGACTATAAGATTCGGGAAATAAAAATCGGAGACAGAACGGTCAGGAATCTTCGTTTTTCGATTAAGCCGGCTTTCATGGCCATGAACCCTAAAAAGAACAGTCAGATTGTTGTCCATGGGGTTCAAATTGATAAAAATCTGGATGAAAATAAAGTGGGGGACAGGCTCAGAGAGATTTATAAAAGTGTAATTACCAGTAAATTTAAAAATTTTTAAAAATGAAAATCCATCATATTGCCATCATTGGCTCTGACTACGAAGTGTCCAAAAAATTTTATACTGAGATTTTAGGACTGGATATCATTCGTGAAGTATATCGTGAAGAAAGGCAGTCTTACAAGCTGGATCTGGCTATCGGAGATCATTATGCGATTGAACTTTTTTCTTTTCCAGATCCTCCGGCAAGACCTTCACGTCCGGAAGCCTGCGGTTTGAGGCATCTGGCTTTCTCTGTTGAAAATGTAGATGAAAAACGTCAGGAATTAATTGAAAAAGGATTAAACTGTGAGGAGATTAGAATAGACGAATTTACAGGTAAGGAATTCTTCTTTACCCAAGATCCGGATCAACTCCCGTTAGAGTTTTATGAAATGTGAATTAATGCGCGTACCCTGTAAAGAAGCTGATGGCCATAATTGCTAAAACAATAGAAGAAATAATTACATATACGTAGTCTTTTTCTTTCATATAGCCTATTAAAGCAAAAATAATCCTCATTAAAGGGGTGAAGATTAATAGTAAAATTCCCAGCTGAATAATGGCCATTCCTTCCCCTTTACAAAGCGAGTCCCAAAAGTGTCCCCATACCTTTTCGGAAGAGTTTCCTATATCGAGAAGTTTGTATTTTTTAGGCATTTGGAAGCCCTCTGAGAAAAGCTTGATAAAGCCTATCAGTGAAGTGGCAACCGATAAAATAACACCCAATCGGAGAAGATTTCCAACAGAACGGTTAAGATCAGCATCTGTAAAATTCTTTCTCATGAGAAATTGCTTCTAATACCGTTATACATCATATAAATCGAAAGAATTGTGATAACAATTGCAAAAAAGGTCTTCAGCTTTTTAGTTTTTGAAACCATTAAAGTTTTTGATCCGATAAAACTTCCAACCACAACACCAATCAGAACAGGAGCAACAATAACCGGAATAATTTCACCTCTCTGAAAATAGATCAGCGAGCTCGCAACCGCCGTTACTCCAATCATAAAGTTACTTGTAGTAGTAGAAACTTTGAAAGGAAGCTTCATCATGTTATCCATCGCTAAAACCTTCAGAGCTCCGGATCCAATTCCTAAAAGACCAGACATGGCACCTGCGAACATCATCATTAAAAATCCGGGTACTGTATTTCTTGCGGAGTAGCTTTTTAAAACCCCTTTATCAGGAAAAGTTCCGTATAGCTTTAATTTATCTTCAAGACTACCTTTTATCACAGGTTCCTGGTGATCCGGCTTACCTTTTAAATTCAGAATAACAGTCAGAAGAAGGATGCTGGCGAAAATAATCCCGATGGTATTCGGATTCAGCATACCGGAAACTAAGGCTCCGATAATTGCTCCGGCTGTAGTGGCAATTTCTAAGAACATTCCGATTCTCATATTGGTAAAACCTTCTTTTACAAAAGCAACGGCAGCTCCCGAAGAAGTCCCGATAACTGAGATTAATGAAGCACCAATTGCATAATGCATAGGAACGCCGAAACCCAGCGTTAATAAAGGAATAATAATGACTCCTCCTCCTAAACCGGTCAGTGAACCTAATAGTCCTGCCGAAATTGCTCCAAGGAAGAGAATAATGATTTCTGACATGTTACAAATATAAAACTATTGCGTTAGTCTGCCAAACGTTTAAAAAAGATAAATTTAACGTATTTTTGCAGCATGGAAAATGATCTGAAATTATTCTATATTATTCTTGGTGCAACGCCTAAAGGCAGAAATATTGAGCAACACGACGTGTTTTTCGGAATTGCGGAAAATTTAAAAGATCTGATTCCGGATATGAAAGAGTTCTGGAAAGAGGCAGATGGTAAAATTCACATAGACTGTTATCAGGAAGTAAGATTTGCTGACGGATACGAGGTGAAAATTGTTGAGAAGAATGAAAAGACTTCTGGAGAACAGCTGTATTTTATAAATCTTGGAGGATATAAAAAAGGTTACTTTGAAGAATTTCATGAGCAGCATTTAATGGTTGGAAATTCGATGGGGGACATTGTGAAAAAAGCAAAAGCAACCGAATTTTATGAGACGATGGGATTTGAAGGTGCGGTAAGTCATATTGATGATAAACACGGGGTTGATATCGATGATATTTTTAATGTAACGGATATTCTTCCTCAAAAAATGAAGGAAAAATATTCTATTATATTGAAGAAATCTAATGCGGAAAACCAGGAAAATCCGATGGGTTTAGGATATTTAAATATTAATAAAATATAAAGTTTCATGTCTTCTGAATGAAATAAAATGAAGTGAAGAATCTCAACAATAAACTTCTAGAGATTCCTCCTGCGTCGGAATGACAATCGTAAGCTTAAATTAAAATAAATTTAATAGAAAAATAAAAGTAAAAAAATGAAAATAGGAATTTTAGGAGGAGGGCAGTTAGGTAGAATGTTGATTCAGGAAGCATTAAAATATGATGATGAATTTTATACATTGGATCCGGCTTCAGATGCGCCCTGCCATAATATTTCTTACTTTACGCAAGGAAATTTCAATGATTATGAAACCGTTTTGAATTTCGGAAAAGATAAAGATGTCGTAACAATCGAAATTGAACACGTCAACGCAGATGCTTTGGCCGAACTGGAAAGCCAGGGAATAAAAGTGGTTCCGAATTCTACAATCATTAAAACCATCCAACAAAAAATTCTTCAAAAGCAATTTTATAAAGCTCACGATATTCCAAGTCCGGAATTTGAAGTAATGGATGGGAGCTCCGACGAGATTAAAATGTCGCTTCCTTTTGTCCAGAAAATGAATACAGGCGGGTACGACGGAAAAGGAGTACAGGTAATCCGTACTGCTGAAGACATGAAAAATCTTTGGGTACAGGATTCTGTTATTGAAAAACTGGTTGATATCGATAAAGAACTTTCCGTAATTGTTGCCAGAAACGAAAACGGAGAAACCAAAACATTCCCTGTAACGGAAATGGTTGCCGATCCTAAATTAAACTTATTGGATTTTAATGTTTGTCCGGTTTTTTTAGAAGAGGATATTGAGGAGCAAATTAATTCTATCACGGAAAAATTCTTAAACGCCATCAATTCTCCGGGGCTTTTTGCGATCGAATTATTCCTGGATAAAGAAGGTAAAGTCTGGGTAAATGAAACGGCTCCAAGATTGCACAATTCAGGACATCAAAGTCAGGAAGGAAATGCCAATTCTCAGTTCGAGCAAATGTACAGAGTCGTGAAAAATTTACCTCTAGCAGATACCGATGCGATTATTTATAGTGGAATGCTAAATTTAGTAGGTGCAGAAGGGTTTTCAGGGAAAGTGGTTTATGAAGGAATGGAAGATGTATTGAGATTGCCAGAAACCTACGTTCACCTTTACGGAAAAACAGAAACGAAGCCGGGAAGAAAAATGGGGCACATCAATGTATTGGCAGATTCCAGAGAAGAGTTGATGGAAAAGCTGATACAGGTAAAAGGTATGGTGAGAGTGATTGCGGAGTAATTATAACTTATGATATTGAAAAAGACTGCCGAAAAGCAGTCTTTTTTACGTATAAATTTTTGGTGATCAATTGAATAAAATTTTTCTCTTATTTTTATATTGCATCACCAATCCTCTGTTTCTTAAACATTTCCCTGTTATAATTCGTCACAAATACTCCAACAATAATCAGAACAGCTGCGATAATAAATTGAGCGGAAATTTTTTCACCCAAAATCAGCCAGCTTAAAAATATGGAGATAATGGTGTTGATATAAGCTAAAATTGAAACCTGAACAGGAGAAACTTTTGTGAGCGCATAATGATAGGCAAAAAAAGCAGCTACAGAACCAAATATAGCCAGATACAGCATAGCTGAAATACTTTTTATGCTCCAATTTCCAAAATTGTAATTTTCTGAGAAAAGCAAGGCAAAAATAATCTGTACAATACCAGCAAATATGAACTGGTAAAATAAGCTCAGCGAAATATTATGACTCTTAATATTCATTTTTTTTGTAATAAGAGTTCCTGAAGCCCAACCAGCAATGGCAATGAATAAAAATAATATTCCCATTGCATAATCCGGGTTTTGGAGATCCTGAATACCATCCCAAAAAATAACGACAATTCCGCTGAAGCACATCAGAACTCCTATCAATGCTCTTATACTGAATTTTTGCAAACCAAGTGCAACACTTCCAAGAAATATGAGGATAGGAGAACAGGCACTTATCAATGATGTCAGGCTACTGGTTACGGTTTCTTCAGCAACAGTAGTCATTCCGTTGGCAATCACTAACATTAATGAAGAAATCATCAGCTGATAAGACAGATTTTTCCATCCGATCCAGTGAAACTGTTTTCTCGATATAAGAATAATCAACATAATTATTCCGGCCAAAAACTGACGTATACCTGCTACAAACCAGGCCGGGATAGTTTCTACAGCCACACGTATGGATAAAAATGTCGTACCCCAGACAATAGCAACGGTGAGAACGGCAAAAAGAAGCTTATAATCTTTCAATTTGTGATATCAATGTAATAACAAAGATATTTATTTTAGAAACAATTTAATGGGTACAGTTGATCATGTTTTTTAGGGAACAGAACTTGAATTTTACTTTGGCTTTTTGTATTCAGACTTATTAATTCTTTATCTTTGAACATCTAATAAAATTGAAGATGGTAGGAATTATTATGGGCAGTCAAAGTGATTTGCCAATTATGGAACAGGCTGCAAATTTTTTAAAATCTTTAGACATTCCGTATGAACTAACGGTAGTTTCGGCTCACAGAACACCGGAAAGAATGTTTGAATACGCAAAAACGGCAAAAGAAAGAGGACTGAAAGTGATTATTGCGGGAGCAGGAGGAGCGGCACATCTACCGGGAATGGTAGCAAGCTGTACAACATTGCCTGTAATTGGCGTTCCTATTTTGTCTAGCAATTCTATTGACGGATGGGATTCGGTTTTGTCGATTCTCCAGATGCCGGGAGGAATTCCCGTAGCAACAGTTGCTTTGAACGGAGCCTTGAATGCCGGGATTTTAGCAGTGAAGATTTTAGGAACAGGAGATGAAAAGATTGCAGAAAATCTTCAAAAATATCAGGATTCTTTAAAAGATAAAGTATTAGGAACTGTGGATGATATTAAAGCCAAGCATCCTAATCAGTATGATTTGTAATTATTAGCCTTATATAAAAGAAAGCCTCATCATTGCGATGAGGCTTTTCTGTTACTTTTTAATGAATTTGAAAGTATGTATTTTGTCGTTGGCAGTTATGCTTAGAACATAGTTTCCGGGCGCAAGATTCTGAACACTTATGAAATCGCTTGACAGAATATCTTTCACAATGATTCTGCCGCTGGCATCCGAGATGATATAATTCTTTACATTAAAAACATTTTTCAGATGAATGATATTTTCTGCAGGGTTTGGATAGATTTCAGCTTTATTATTTTCTAAGTGGTTATCGTGCAGACCAAGTATTTCGCATTCTGTTGCTGAGTCTCCTGTGATGGTCCAGCCTTTTCCGAGCAGAATATTTCTTTTAGAGGTAATTGCAGTTGAATATTTTAAAGGTGAAACAGACCCTAAATAAATATTGTTGGCTGTTACCGGATTATCTGCCCATCCTGTTAAAATATAACTATAGTTCGCACACTTGAGCCCCGAGTTTAAAAACATATTGTCGGCAGAAATAAGTGTATTCAAATCCCAGTCTTGTAAGGTTTGATCAAAACCAGCTGCGCTTGAAAACATCGTATTGGTATCCGTTACTTTGCTAGTATCCCAGTTATTGATAGGCTGGTTAAATGAAGCGCATCCGTGGAAAAGATGACTCATATTGGTGACATTCGAAGTATTCCACTGATCAAGAGGCTGATTAAAATAGAGAAGATAATGAAACATGAAGGTCATATTGGTTACACTAGAAGTATTCCAATTGTTTAAAGGCTGGTTGAATGCCATACATTCTGCAAATGTGTAGGACATGTTGGTTACGTTCGAAGTATTCCAGCTGTTTAAGTTTTGATTAAACATTTTTCTTCTCATAAACATATAGCTGATATCCTGTGCTGAAGACATATTCCAATTCCCGATGGGTGAATTAAAGGTATCATTCAATGTATAGCCCAGAGGTGAACTGATATATCCGAACATATATTTGAAATTCTGAATGTTTGAAGTATTCCAGGTTGCCATGCTTGGATTTCCTGCAAAGTTATAGGCATTATGAAACATCATGGAGACATCCTGGACTCCGGAAAGATCAGGAGCATCTGTTGCGGTGAGCTGCATATACATACATTGTGTAAAGGCACTATTCATGGATTGCCAATGGATGTTTCCCCATTGTGCAATCTCTACAATTTTATCTGCACTTCCTGAAGTTTGTACGGTTACAAAATCCAGAATTGCAGATGAAGTTACATTAGTATTCGCAAACTTTATCTGCTTGAAAATACCATTCCCATTAAAAGCCTTAACCTTGAATGTTGCATCGGAAAGAGAAGGATTAAGTGGTGTCCCGAAGTCGATGAGAACACGGTCGGTAGAAGTTACATTATTAAGTATTCCTGTATGTTGAGGATAGCCCACTTCCTCCCAGCTTATGGTATAATTATCTCCGATTCCGGGGAACCATATTTGGTTTTGACCTGCAACAGGAAGAACGGGATTGACAAGCGCAACTGAACTCATGTTGGGTTTCCAAACCGTGATAAACTCATTTTGAGCTTTACTTAATTGAAATAAAAAAGTAAAAAGAATACAAGGTAGAAGTTTTTTAAACATATCAATATTTTGTGAAATAAAGATACTGAAAATAATAAATCCGACAAGTTTTCCATTATTTTGTAATAGAAGTGAGTGTTGTCTTTTTGAATTGATAATTTAAGCTCACTAAAATAAAAAACTCTCCAATTTGGAGAGCTTCGTTTTTTATTCCTGTATCATATTGTCCCTTGTATTTTTCTGAACAGCAATGGCTCCAAATAAAGCCAGTAAAAAAGCAAATCCATAGAAGCCTTTTTCGCTTGGCAGAATAGTAGCATTCCACAACCCAATTGCTAATAAAACAATAGATGATAAGGTTGCAAACCAGCAGATACCATAATAAATATCTGTCACTTTGATATTTTCTAATCTGTCACGAACGGCTTTCTGGAGAGAAACCACGGCGAATAACCCGTATAATAAGATGGTAAAATAATACCCTTTTTCATTAAGCTGCATTTCTGCTCTTGCCAAACCTACGATAAAGCCAATCATTCCTGCTCCTAAAGCAATCCAGGATGCGGCAACAAATGCATTCGATACTCCTTGTTTTTTCATTAATTATATTTTTTTGTATAGTGAGGTCAAATATATTGTTTTTTAATAATATTTCCCGAAAAATAAAAGACTCTTCAATTTTTGAAGAGTCTTCTTATCTGTAATAATATTAAAAAATATTAGTATCTGTAATATTCAGGTTTGAATGGTCCTTCAACCTCTACACCAATATATTTAGCTTGTTCAGGAGAAAGAGTTTCCAATTCAACGCTTAATTTCTTAAGGTGAAGAGCAGCTACTTTTTCATCCAAATGTTTCGGCAACGTATACACTTCATTTTTGTACGCTGCAGAATTGTTCCAAAGCTCGATTTGAGCCAAAGTCTGGTTTGAAAAAGAGTTTGACATTACGAAACTTGGGTGGCCAGTAGCACATCCTAAGTTTACCAATCTTCCTTCAGCAAGGATGATTACTTCTTTACCCTCGATTGTGTAAAGATCAACTTGTGGTTTAACCTCAGATTTGGTATGACCGTAGTTTTTGTTTAACCAAGCCATATCGATTTCATTATCGAAGTGACCGATATTACAAACGATCGCTTTATCTTTCATTTTAAGGAAATGCTCTCCTCTTACGATATTGAAGTTACCCGTTGTTGTGATCACGATATCAGCGTTATCAACCACAGTATCTAATCTTTTTACTTCATAACCGTCCATTGCAGCCTGTAGAGCACAGATCGGATCGATTTCAGTTACCGTAACGATAGAACCTGCTCCTCTGAAAGATGCAGCAGTACCTTTTCCTACGTCTCCATATCCGCAAACTACCACTCTTTTTCCAGCCAACATTACGTCTGTAGCTCTTCTTACAGCATCTACTGCAGATTCTTTACATCCGTATTTGTTATCGAATTTAGACTTAGTAACTGAATCATTTACGTTGATTGCAGGCATTACCAAAGTTCCGTTTTTCATTCTTTCGTACAATCTGTGAACACCTGTTGTTGTTTCTTCAGAAAGTCCTTTGATGTCTTTTGTAAGTTCAGGATATTTATCAAAAACCATGTTTGTTAAATCTCCACCATCGTCCAAAATCATATTCAATGGCTTTCTGTCCTCACCAAAGAACAAAGTCTGCTCAATACACCAGTCGAATTCTTCTTCATTAAGACCTTTCCAAGCATAAACAGGAATTCCTGCAGCAGCAATAGCAGCAGCAGCGTGATCCTGAGTAGAGAAAATATTACAAGAAGACCAGGTAACCTCAGCTCCAAGAGCAACCAAAGTTTCAATCAGAACTGCAGTTTGAATTGTCATGTGAAGACATCCAGCGATTCTAGCACCTTTTAATGGCTGAGATGGTCCGTATTCTTCACGGATAGACATCAAACCAGGCATTTCTGCTTCTGCAAGGGTAATTTCTTTTCTTCCCCACTCTGCCAGGGAAATATCCTTTACTTTGTAAGGAATGTATTGTGTTGTAGTACTCATATCTGATGAATAATTTTATTTCGGTTTATAACGAATTGCAAAATTACAACATATAATTTAGATATAAAACATCTTGTTTTGAGATGAAAAAATATTAAAATAAGTAGACCGAATGCTAAATGAAGAAATTATTCAAGTTTTCAATAATCTTTATATGTTTTTAAACGGCCTCATTTTGTTTTCTTGGTCTTTATTTTCATATAATTTCTTTTCATTATTTTTATCGAAAAAAAGAATGCCTCTTTATCGTGATTTTTCTGATGACACTGCTACAATTCTTGTTTGGAAATATGATGAAAACGAAGAATTGAATCCTGATGAACTTTTAGAGCCTGAAAATGCCGAAAAAGTAAAGGATTATCATCCGAAAAAATTATTGGAAGTATTAATGGTGAGAAAATTATTGAAAGGTCTGAAGCCACATTCTAAAATATTATATAAAGAAAGAGAACCATTTCTTTCTCCTAAAGATGCAGAAATTTCCATTACCCATTCTTTTCCTTTTGCTGCCATTGCCATTTCCAAAAATAAAATAGGGATTGATCTGGAAAAATTTAATCCTAAGATTTTAAGGGTAATTGACAAATTCACTTATGAAAATGAGCGGGGATTTATTCCTTTTGATAATGAAGTTACTTTTTATACCATTATCTGGAGTGTAAAGGAAAGTATGTATAAAATTCACCATTCCAAGCACTGGTCTTTGAAAAAACATTATGAAGTAAGACCATTCGAATTAAAGCATCTTCATCACATTAAATGTAGAGTACATGATGATCATATCTCGGATGAACTAAAAGCCAGAGTAGAATTTTTTGATGAGTATTGCTTTACGATTGTTGAGGAATAGGTTCAGAGGCTGCTGCACTTTCTGATTCATTTCTGTATTTTTCAATCACTTTTCGCTGTTCTTTGGCCACATCATAAATAAGCTCCAGGATATCATGAACGTTTTTCAACTCAGTTAGATGTGAAATTTTGCTGGGATCCCTGTAGTTTCTGGCTTCGTGTTCGGCAAGCTCAGTTTTTCTTTTTAAGATCAGATCGTCAAAAGAAGAATCTTCAGGCTCAATACGGCTTTTCATTTTTAGGGATTCGCTGATTTTATCTCCATTCAAAAGATTGGAAATCTGCTGAAGCTCTGCTTCTATTTTTTTACCCCATCCTTCCGAATCTATTTCAGGGTATTTTTCATCATTTTTTACATACTGGGAAAGCGAAGCAGTATAAGCGGTAATCAGATGTGAAGTTGCTACAAACTGATGAACCACTTCCAGTTTTTTCTGCTGATTTTTGGGTTCTGAGATCATTCTCTGGAAACTGTCGGAAAGATTGGCTAATGAGATAATCGCATTTTTACGCTTCATTTTATAATCCTCAATATCAAAATCTTCATCTAAAAATTTGGAAATCACGCTTTGAAAATAAAGGAAATTGGATTCTGCTGATTTTTTCATTAATTCTAAATTCTGGGTATGCTCCCAAACAGGAAGCACAACATAAGAAACCAAAGAAGCAATAATTCCGGCAATCATCGTATCCAGAATTCTGTCTTTAAAGATAATATTTACATTTCCAGGACTTAGAAAATTAAAGCTTAGAAAAACATAAATGGTCATAAATAGAACTGCCCAGAAATATTTTCCTTTTAAAAAGCTGAAACACATCACCATACTTAAAAGAAGTATGGTAAACAAAATCTCATTAATATGTATATAGTGTAGGATTCCATACGCAATGATAGCTCCCGCAATCGTTCCGTACAAACGGAGAAGGTTTCTTTGTTTGGTGATGGAGTAGGCGGGTTTTAAAATTGCCGTAATCGTAATTAAAATCCAATAGGTATGACCGATTCCCAAAAACTGAAATAAAGAAAATGAATATCCGAGCAATAAGGCAATGGTGATTCTTAAAGCATGACGGAAGTGTAAGGAAGAAAGTGATATATTGTTTCTTAAAACTTTAAAATTAATCTTCTCTTCATTCGGCATGAATTTTCTAAGATCTAAGCCGGTAGACAGACTTTTTGCCAGTTTTACATTTTGGGAAAAGACCTTATAGATTTCGTTGATCTCTTTGGTGATTTCATCAATACGCATTAATATCTGGCGCAGAATCATGAAATTCTCAAAGTTATCAGGTGAAATTCGCTCGTTTCTCAGATCAAAATAAAGGTGATTTAATTTTTTTAATTCGAGTTCCAGATCGAACATAGGTTTTGCTCTTGTTCCGATCTGAAGGGCGATTCCGATATTGGTGATCTCTTCGGCAAGCAGATTCAGGTAATCATGAATGTTTACCAAAATCATACTGTCATCAAAACTTTGCTGAAGTTGTTGATAATCGCTTTCTGAAGTCATCAGCTTTTCATGGAGATCCATTGAATTCAGGAACATCAACATCAGCAAACGGCTGGTTGTGGTAGATTCGTTGACAATGGTTCTGGTCTTAAACACCGTTTCGCGGGTATCTTCCTGCAGATTTTTGATTTCAATCTGTTTGGCTATTACCTGAATGGAAAGCTTATCAAAATCCGGATTTTTTTGATAGTAATTCGCTTTTATCTTTAAAAACTCGGCAAGTTGAAGGTAGTTTTCCCCAATCATCTGGCTTGCCAGTTTATAAGGCTGAATGGTTGTTACAATTAAGAATATCAATAAAAACCAAATACAGCCTGAAGCGAAGATCAGTAAACTTTTAAGGATGTTAGTTCCGGTAAGATGCCCGTCAATAAAAATAGCGAGTACAACTAAGGAAAGAGAACCGACCGCTGCTAATCTCTGTCCGTAAACTCCAATTAAAGAGAAAAACATTCCGAAAACAATAATCTCTGCAAAAACAAGGATTTTAACGGTCATTACCAGACTGGCAATAAGAGCAACGACAACAAAGCAAATAATAGCAAAAGCTAAAGCATTTCTTCTACGAATAAAGGGACCGGGCTGATCTGTTAAAGCTACAAAACTGGTTCCCAGAGGAAATAAAAAGTATTCTTTTAAGATTCCGAAATGCGCAAGAACTAAGCATGGTAAAACTGTCGCCAGTGTAATCCTGATGGCAGAATACACATATTGGCTGGTGACGAATTTTTTGAGCTCCGATGAATAGTTCATATTACAAAAATAATTATTGAAAAATAAAAAAGCCTCATAAAAATGAGACTTTTTTGAGCTTTTATATTATGTTTATTTAATAATCTACATTGGATGTTTCTTCTCCGATGTTCCAGGTTAAACCGAAACGAAGCGTATTATCTAGAGCCGTATTAATTTTAGACATATTGATCAGGTAAGATACGTCAAGTCCGAAAGAACGGTATTTTAATCCGATACCTGCAGTCGCATATTGTCTTGCTCCCTGTTCTTCACTTTCGTGGAAATAACCAGTTCTCACTGCAAAAGCGTTGTCATAAGAATATTCTAATGCACCGCTATACATGATAGAGTTTTTGTTTTTGAAAGATTTTCCAATCCCTGCAATAGGTCCTACATTTGGAACTGCATAGATTGGATTTCTGTTAACATCATACTGACCTGTAAATTCAGAACCAGGAACCAAAATTTTTGAACCTTCTACACTAAGACCAATTTTGTTCATGTCATCAAGATACATATCATAACCTACCCCTAATCTTGCCATTGTAGGAAGATAAGATCTGGATTCTTCGTTTCCTGTATAGTCTAATTTTGGACCAAGATTCTGTAATGCGAAACCAGCATTTAATTTTCCGTCCATACCTCCAAAGCTGGAAAACTTAGGAGAGGTATAATATGCAGAAATATCAACTGCAAAAGAGTTAGCAGGTTTCAACGTTGTATCAGTATTGAATCCTCCGGCTAAGTCTGAACGAATGAATCTACCGGTAACAGCTCCTGAGAAAGAATCAGAAAGCTTTAGAGCATAAGCTACGTCAATAGAGAATTCGTTTGGTTTAGAAACCCCGTTAGACTGTACCTGATTATCTACGAAAGAGGTAAGATTAACTTCTCCCATATTGAAATAGTAAATACTCGCAGAGATAGTAGATCTTTCTTCTTGTCCTAAAAACTTATGAAAAGCTGCATAAAGAAGGAAAACATCATTCGTAAGCTTTCCCATATATGGTGTATAATTTATACCAAAGGAAGAACTTGTTCTGCTAAAAGGATATTTTGCGGCATTCCAAAATTGAGAAAATGCATCTGGAGAAGTAGCAACCCCTTGATCTCCCATACCTCCGGCTCTTGCGTCTGGTGCAATTCTTAGAAAAGGAGCTCCGGTTAATACAGGATTCACCTTGCTCAAATCTTGTGAATAGCCTAAAAAACCAGCACTTAAACCTATTCCTAATAGCAGTTTAGTAGTTAAATTCATATGTTGTCTTTTAATATATTATCAGTTTTTTATTAATATTATTGTTTTTGTCATTTTAAAATTATTTCAAAAGTACCATTTTTTCTACAGCTGTAGCACTTCCTTTACATTTTTCTTGATTTTGACTTTTTGCAAATATCTTAAAAATATACGTACCTTTTGCTACTGTATCACCAAAATCGTCTTTTCCGTCCCATTCTATTGCTTGACGAGGTGTTCTAAAGCCCTGTAAGAAGGGTTCTGCAACCACTGCCTGAGACAAAGTTCTTACTAATTTTCCTGTTATGGTATAAAT
This sequence comes from Chryseobacterium sp. Y16C, assembly GCF_022488405.1. Taxonomy (NCBI): domain Bacteria; kingdom Pseudomonadati; phylum Bacteroidota; class Flavobacteriia; order Flavobacteriales; family Weeksellaceae; genus Chryseobacterium; species Chryseobacterium sp. Y16C. Next base: position 1,719,506 of record NZ_CP092711.1, on the reverse strand, counting down.
TTGAACATGTACATCTAAAATATCATCACAATTATGCTCAAATTGTATATAGGTCTTATTAGTAAACGGATTTGGCCAGTTTAATGGTCTGTTGATAATTAAATGCTGGTCGGCTTCATCCTTAACCTCAAAATTTAACGTAGCAGTTGTCGAATTATTGTTTATATCCCAAACTTTAAATGTTAATTGATGTTGCCCTATTGCCAGATTCCGGAAAGGATATGTTACATTTCCTTTTTGATAATCTGCCAAACTAGGACTTAAGCATCCATTTCCTTCTCCTGAAGCGTAGAAATCATTCAATACAACGGTATTAATAATTTGACCGTCTAAATATACGGTAATATCGTGACCAATACCAGATCCTGTAGAATTTATTCCTGTGTCATCAGTAACGCAGGCAAGCAACATAGGATTTTGATCTGTAATACCTCCATCCGCGAAGTTAGTGTTATTCATGTATAACTTTACTTTTGGCGGTTCATTATCATTGATTCCGTTAGGATTAATATCACCTACCTGTACAGCCTGATTATTGAAAACATCAGTCGCTTTATTGTCTGCATAGCCTAATAGCCTTCCTTCACCCACTGCATAATTGATATCCTTCGGAACATAGAATTCAATAGTGAAAACTCCATTTACAGCCATTCCTGAAGCTTTTACGATAGCACTTCCTTCTTCAGTATAGTTTAATACAGGAGTTAGGTTTCCATCATTGTTTAAGGTAGCTTTATTGAGTCTCTTATCGAAAATATTAATAACAACCCTTCCGTTAAACGTAGTATTGGTAGTTCCGTTAGGATTGTTGATGTGTCCTTTTATTTTAACAAAATCAAGCCCTCTTATTAATCCCGGAACAGGAGTTTCTATATTATCTATTACCAATAATCTTTGAGGTCTGCTCAATTTCATAGCCGGATCTCCCAGAAAGTTTACTTTTAAATGGTTCGAATCTCCGGGTTTTAGTTTTTTTGCATTTAAATGTGCATTCCCAATAGTGATAAAATCATCATTGGTAAGTTTAAACATCTGCTGTGTGTAAAGATTGGTGAACTGGATTCCATAATCTACACCAACAGCGCGGCTGGAAGTAATCATAGCAGCAGCTCCTCCCTGTTTTAGCTTTATAAATTGTTCTCCTACAGAAAAAGTACTTGGTTCATCCCAAAGCGTAAATTCACAGGTGATAGTGGAAACAAATGGGAATCTGCTGTAAACTTTAGAAAAATTATTGGCATTTTGTACTTCATCAGAAGTTAATACTCTTTCCTGTGACCAGCCATTGATTCCTCCATGCCCAAAATAGAACAGGTACAGACTGTTTCCTATATCATTAGAGATAGCTTGGTTTACTTGTGGATAACGCTGTCCCCCCGCGGTACTTTGAGCCTGGAATGCATCTAAATACAGTTTTCTTACATTGTATTCTTTAAGGAGCGTTCCTGTTTCAAATGTATTTACCAGTGTATTATTCATTACAGTATGGAAAGGAGTGCCACCATCGTTGTCGTCATCTACTACAAAATCAAGCTTCATTTTCCATTCTCCGAAAGGAGTGGACTGACCGGATAAAGAATTATAGTAAGCCAGCGTTTTGTCTATCATGTTGGTAGCTTCGGTTACATTTGCGGCAGGAATTCTACCTACCGGAAGGTCTGGCAAGGTGTTATAAATTAATAAATTTGTTGGAGGCTGCGGGCTGGTCATCACAATATAGTCGTCTGTTACAAACGAGCTTACAAAATCCTGAGAATCTTCACTTTGGTAACTTGGAACAACATTGGTGTTGTTTGGAATTCTGTTTTTATAATCATAAGAAGTATCTCCTAATAAAAAAACATATTTTAAGCTTCCCAGCGGAGTATTAAGTTTAGTGACAAAATCTCTGATCGCTGTAAGATCTCTGCTCCCGCTGCCAAATTCATTGTATATTTTATTAATATCTACGATTTGTACATTAAAACTGTTTTTTGTCTGGTGGTAACTCGCTAATCTTTGCGCCTGTCCCATCATTTCAGGAGTGGTAAGGATCAGGTAATCCACATTTTGTAATCCTGATAGATTCTGATTTCCGATTCTTTCAACAAATTGAGGAGAATAAGCTGCATCAGATCTGAAAGCGACAAATTCATTGTTGAAATTCTGGTCAGAAGCAACATATCCAAAATTAAAAATAGTATTTCCTGTGGCTTTATTTACTCTCCTTGTTGCATTTGTAATGTCGGTAACATCCCAGACTTGTTCAATAGCTGATGCATTATTAATGCTAAACCCGTATGATGTATTGCTCCCGCTTACAAGAGAAAAATCTCTGAAGTTCATTTGTGAACCGTTGAAACTTAAGTTTTCTTTATACTGAACTTCCAGGTAGTCAAAATAAAATACTCCGTTAGGATTTGTACTGATGTTAGGTTTGCAGGTAAGGGTAATTTGATTTCCTTGTAAATTATTTAAGGTTCCTTCATATTTCAATGGAAGATAATCATATACATAGTTTGGATCGTTTGGTGGAACCAAACGTGTTACGAAATTTTGATTATTAATGTTAAATTCAACTGAATTCTGCTGGGACTTAAACCCGATTACCTGTGCTTTATATCGTATTATATCTCCGCCCTGTATTGGTGAGTTGGTGGTGAATGTTACAGTTTTATCGGTAGTAAAAGGAGAATCTTCAACCCAGATTCTACCTATTTTTAACAAGTTTTTTTGGTCATTATTAACTACCTGATAACTATCGTATCTCGTAATTAGTGGAGTAGAAGGCAGGTTGATGTCCGCTGACTGAACTCTTTTTCCGGCTCCTTTATCAAAATTGATGAAATAATAAGAATAATCTTCGTAGATATTTTTTACGTTATTACTCACATTATTTCTTGTTTCGTATCTCTTAAAACCATTCCCGTTGGATTTATCATACAGATTATATCCATTAGGCCCTTGTGCATAGAAAATGGCATAATCGTTATCATTCCACACACCGTCATCTTCTCCTACAACCTGGATGGCATTTTCCTGAAGAGCACTATATTTTACATCTTGGTTATGTTCAGGAAGCATAATTCCTCCGTTTCCATAAATTCTGAAGTTCTTAGGGTTTATCGAACTAGGATTGATTCCGTTATCTTTTAAAAATTGAGTAGTAATTTTAAAAATACCCGATTTGTCTACTTTTATCTTGTAAAAAGTGCCGGTAGAAAGAGGATTAATAGTAGTTCCTACTTTAGCAGCAATATTTTTTGTACTGACAGTGGATTCGTTAACGTCGAATGAAGAAAGCCTTAGTATTTTTCCCTTTTCGTTCTTAAATAAAGCAACAGAAATGCTCGCATATCTTTCTCCTTCAAAATAATAATAACTGATATCGGCAATATCACGATTGGGGAGAAGGTCCTTTTTAATTTCATACAATTCCTTATACGAAACGGCTTCCCAGTTTAGATTTGAAACTTTTAAATCTCTTTCTCCTATTTTTTGTTTAGTTGATATAAAAATATTATTTTGGCCAAATGAAAACCCCTCGTTTTTGAAATTTGGGAGATTCAGTTTTGTTTCACCAAAATCTTGGATTTTAGAGCCGTTCCATTCAATGGTTGTTCTTTGAGCCCAAAATGATGATACAAAAGCGAATAGGAATAAAATCGATACTTTTTGTTTCATATTTATTATTGAAATTTCTGAATTACAAAATAAATGAAAATTTTATAATTAAATTGTGATACAATAAAATTAATTTGTTATCGTTTTTCAAAAAAATCAAATCTTTCTTGATTTATTGAATAATTTATTTTTTCTTTGTACTTTGAAAATATTTAAATCGACTATGAAAAAACTAAAGTTGTTTTCATTAATAGCATTAAGTTCTACACTTGCATTAACCAGTTGTGGAGGGTCAGGTACCAGCAAAGGAGGTGGTACTAAAAAATTTGTCAGCAAGACAGGTTGGAAACCAAACGAAAAACAAGGTTGGTTTTTTGCAGGAAAGCAACAGCAGCAGAAAGGGTGGCCGGGAATGGTATATGTAGAAGGTGGAACTTTTACAATGGGATTAGTGAAAGATGATGTTATGCATGATTGGAATAACACGCCTCGCAGAATGCAGGTAAGTTCATTCTTTATCGGAGAAACTGAAATTACTAACTACGAATACCGCGAATACCTTACATGGTTGAAGTATGTATTCCCACCAAGTGATCCAAGCTTCAAAGAAATTTACAATGGCGCATTGCCGGATACTTTGTTGTGGGACAACAAACTATCTAGAAATGATTTCAATGAAACTTATTTCCGTTCTCCGGAATATGACTACTATCCGGTAGTAGGAGTTTCTTGGACACAAGCCAACAGATATTGTGAGTGGTTAACAGACAGAGCAAATGAAAAGGCATTGATGAATGCTGGTATCATCGCAAAGGATTTGTATATCAACGAGTCTAATAATCAAGGTGGTACTGCTTTCAATATGGATAAATTCAAATCGAATGATCCTGAGATGCAGGGATATATCAATCAGCAAAGAAGACAGCAGAAATCTGGTATGAAAACTACCAACCAAAGACTTCTTGCTGCAAACGCTTCTCCTGGTTCTGCAATGGTTCAGAAATTCAGACTTCCTACAGAAGTTGAATGGGAATATGCAGCATTAGGAATGGAGAAAAACAGAGAATATAACAACTATCAAGGTAAAGCTCCAGGAATTGAATCTTTAAGAGGTACAAAAGGTAGAGAAAAAGGAATGTTGCTTGAAAACTTCAAACAAGGTAAAGGTGACTACTCCGGACCTGCTGGATGGAAAAATGACGGTTCTGCATTAACAGCTGATGTAAGAAAGTATCCATCTAACAACTTAGGTATCTATGGTATGTACGGAAACGTTTCTGAATGGACTGCAGATGTTTACAGACCTATTATTGATGAAGATTACAGTGATTTCAACTACTACAGAGGTAATATGCCTCAAGCAATTGTAAGAAACGGAGACGGTACTTACAAAGTGGTTGATGAAAGTAATATTAAATACGATACATTGGCTGATGGTAGATTAGTTTACAAAAATTTACCTGGTCAATTTGAAAGACAAACTATTGCTGACTATAGAAACTTTAGAGATGGTGATAGACAATCTTCTCTAGATTATAGAAATGCATCAGATTCTGCTACTACTTTTGATATGTACAACTCTCCTAAAAAGAGATTTATTGTAGATGCAAATGGTAAAGTAATCATGCAGAAGGATACTAAAGACAGAACATCTGCTATCTCAAACGATGTAAGAGTAGTAAAAGGAGGTTCTTGGCAAGATACTGCTTATTGGTTAGATCCGGGACAAAGAAGATATAAGGACCAAAATACAGCTTATGGTTGGATTGGATTCCGTGTAGCTCAGGATGCTAGAACTAATGATAAGAATAGAACTAGAAGATAATATTTATCAAAATAATTTTCAAAAACCTTCCAGAATTCTGGAAGGTTTTTTTATTTTTGATGTATGAATGTAGAACAGTTTTATCCTTTATTTTTAAGATCTGAAAAGGCGATTATTGACAGCAGAAAAATAGGAAAGAATGATATCTTCTTTGCTTTTTCAGGTGAAAATTTCAATGCGGCAACTTTTGCTGAAAAAGCTATTGATGAAGGAGCTTTGGCAGTTATTATAGAACAAAAGGATTTTGAAAATAAAGATAGAAATATTTTTTATGTCCCGTCAACCTTAGAATTTTTGCAGCAGCTGGCAATTTATCATAGAAGTCAGTTACAGATCCCCATTATAGGTCTTACAGGAAGCAACGGAAAAACGACTACAAAAGAAATTATTCATGCAGTTCTTTCAGAGAAATTTAATGTTCAGTATACTTTAGGGAATCTGAATAATCACATTGGAGTTCCTTTAACGATTCTTTCCATCAAGCCGGAGCATGAAATGGCGGTAATTGAAATGGGAGCTAATCATCAAAAGGAAATCGAGCTTCTATGTTCAATTTCTCAACCTAACTTCGGATACATTACCAATTTCGGAAAAGCGCATCTGGAAGGTTTTGGAGGTTTTGAAGGAGTGATCAAAGGAAAGTCCGAATTGTATGATTACCTTAAAAACCATCAGCAAACCATTGTTGTTAATGAGAATGATCCTATCCAGGTAGAAAAAACTGAAGGTTATTTACCTAAAATTACTTTTGGAAAAGAAAGCTCGGATTATGAGTTTGAATCATTTTCTGAAGAGCATTTTGTGGGTTTACTCTACAAGAATGAAGAAGCAGTTTCAAAGCTTACAGGGGAGTATAATTTTACCAATCTATGTGCAGCTGCGAGTTTAGGACTTCATTTCGGGATCAGTTTTACCCAAATTAAAAATGCGATAGAAAACTATACTCCCACCAATATGCGTTCTCAGATCGTTAAAAAAGATGGCAGAACGTTGGTACTGGATACCTATAATGCCAATCCAAGTTCAATGACTGCTTCTCTGCAGAACTTCATCACTTTTGAAGGCTCAAAAACAATTATTATTGGTGATATGCTTGAGCTGGGAGAGGAGAGCGAAAAAGAGCATCAGAATATTCTCAATTTAGCTCAGAAATTAGGATTCGATGAAATTATCACAGTAGGGAAAAACTTCAAACAGATCAATTCGTCTACAGTTTCTTTTGAAAATACTTTGGAACTGATTGAATATTTAAAGCAACATAAAATCCAGTCTGAAAATATCCTCTTAAAAGGCTCAAGAGGTATCGCACTGGAAAAATCCTTAGATTTTATTTAAGCAGATTTGCATCATGTACAAAAAATAAAGTTCACATAAGAAAAATTATGTGAACTTTTATTAATGTAAAAAGAGACTTAAGCTCTTGTATTCCAGAATTCTTTTATAATGAGCTTAATATTTTTAAAAGTACTTGGGAAAACTTCTTCTTCAATCTGAGAAGTGTTTTTCCATGCAACTTCAGTAATTCCTTCCTCTATTTGCGGTTTTGAGGTGTCTTCACCGTTGAAATTCATTTCAAACCAATGTGTACATTTCAATACTTTATCCCCATTTCTTTCAATATAAATATGGTAAGTTGTATTGATAAATCGTACCAGTTCTACATCCTTCAGACCGGTTTCTTCTTCAATTTCACGTACTGCAGATTCTTCGCGGGATTCTCCTTTTTCCATTTTACCTTTTGGAAGATCCCATTTTCCGAGCCTTTTGATGAACAGAATGTTTCCATCGGCGTCGTTTACAATTCCTCCTGCAGCTTCAATGATTCTGAAAAAATTCTGAAATTCAGTCCAGATCTCATCTATATTTTCTCCAAAAACATTCAATTCTTTTACAGATGTATTTTCAAGAAGATCAAGCGCAATCTCCAATGATGTGACGTTTTCATAACCAAGCATTTTTTCCAGGTTTTCAGGTTGCTTAGATAGCAATAATTTTTTTTCGTTCACAAAAACTTTATACATTTGTAATAATTAAGAATTTAAATACAAAAATAAAAAATGAATTTAGAAGGACGAAAGATTATTGTCAATAAATCATCCAAAGAACTGGTAGAACTCCTGAAATCTCCGGAAAACTATAAAGATTTTATGCCAGATGGTCTTCAAAAGTTTGAAACCAGAGAAGACGGATTTAAATTCGGGTTGCAAGGGATGCCGGAAATTGCTTTAAAAATTGATGAAGTGAATGATCAAAAAGCAGTTTTGAAATCTGCAAGTTCTAGTTTGGACTTTGCATTAACGGCAACTATAAATCCTATCAACGAAAATCAGACGGAAGTACAAATGTTGTTTGAAGGGAAATTCAATCCGTTTATCAAAATGATGGTAGAAAAACCTCTTCAGAACTTTATCAATACTTTGACAGATAAGATCGAAGCATATAAATAAAATGAAAAGCCTTCAGTAATGAAGGTTTTTTTATGCAATAATTCCGGAGCTGTGATCCTGAGAACTGCCTGTTGCAGATGAAAGTACATTAATTTCGTTATTGAGCCTTAAAACGCCCATGAAAGCAAAGATTAAAGCTTCTTTATATTCTATCAGTTCCTTTTTGGGAACAATGATTTCTGTAGTTGTTTTGTTTCTTATTTTTTCAATCAGATATTGATTAAAAGTTCCGCCTCCGGTACACAAAACGTTCTTTAAATGATTTTTATTAAAAACATTGGAAATTTGTTGTGCTGCATGTTCCGTAAAAGTAGCCAGAATATCAATTGCCTCAACATCTCGGAACATTGGGAAAATATTTTCATTACACCATTCAATTCCTAAAGATTTTGGATGAGGCTTCTGATAAAACTCCAATGAATTTAACTGAGATAGTAAATTTTCATGGATTTTACCTGTTTTAGCCAGATCACCGTTTTCGTCAAAGTCTTTATTCAACTCTTGCGCAAATTTATTTAAAACAATATTTACCGGAGCAATATCAAAAGCTATTCTTTTATTATTGACTTTTAAAGAAATATTGGAGAACCCGCCAAGATTTAGACAGGCATCATATTGAGAAAACAATAATTCATCACCAATAGGAACTAGGGGAGCGCCGTTTCCGTTCATCAAAACATCCTGACTTCTGAAATCATAGATTACGGGTAGCCCGGTCTCTATTTTAATGGCTCTTCCATCTCCAATCTGTAGAGTAAATTTCTTTTGTGGCTGGTGAAAAACAGTATGACCGTGAGAAGCAATTAAATCAATATGTTGAAGCTGATGTTTTTCAATAAAGTTTTTTACAGTTTTCCCTAGATAAAAGCCATATTCCGAATTCAGTTCCAGGAGCTCTTCAGGTGAGAGGTAGATCGAGTTTTTAAGCTGATCTTCCAATGCTTTAGGGTAGGGTATTGTTTCGGCTTTTATGATTTCAAAGTCCCACGCCTTTTGCTTTTCAAACTTTGCAAAGCAAATATCCAAACCATCCAGGCTTGTTCCCGACATTAATCCAATGGCTTGAAAAATCATAGTAGAGATTTATTTCTGATTTTCTGATAATTTTTTAGAATTGATATCTCCGGAACTATTAAAGAAAGTATATTCCGAGAAATCATCTTTAGCCGTCATACCTTTAGCTCCAACCAAAGTGGAACCGTCTTCCATGGTTACAAAAACAGTGTCCCGTGTATAAATCCTGTTTTTCTTCTGATCCCAGTAAATACTTTGCATGGCAAATCTTTGACCTTCATTGGTGGTGATCCTTACATTTCCTTTTGCCTCATAGAATTTTTTATACTCAAAAATGCGCGCATATTTTGCCGTAATCCTTCCCGGAGTCTTAGGTTTCTTTTTATCAAAGAACTCAATATTGATCCCCCTTTTAGCTACGATATAAGGACTGTCTATCAGTTCATACTTTTCAATTATAGGAGCGGTTGCTTTTAAAGTGACCATCCCCGAATCTCTCTGTATGATATGAGCGTTATTGATGATTTGTGAAGGAAAGTTTTTATTTTTATTATCGTTTCCTTTTGTGAGATCCTCTTCACAGGATGTCATAATAAAAAATATAGCACAACTGAGAAGATATGCTATATTTTTAAATTTTATTTTTGAATTCAAATTCATTTTTTAGTTATACAATGATTTTCTAAACCATTTATCCGCAAAATTGAATCCTATCTTTAAATTGATATAATTCTGATTGATCAAGTTGTTTTTTAATGTTCCTCTTTTCCCTAATTCTACTCCTACTTCAAGACCGCTCATCCTTGTAATACTGCTGTTTTTGAATGGAAGCAATACACCGGCAGAAATACCGAACTTATTAATGCTGTTCCCGTTTGGATCAAGCTCACCCTGTCCGTTTATAGAAAGACTTCCTTTCTCATAGAATGCTCCATATCTGTAAACCACTCTTGAAAAATAATTTCTGAAGTTATTATAGTTCGGCAAATACCACCCCCCTACAGAAACTCTGTAAGAATCCTGGAATTGTCTTGTCTGACCAAAATATAAAGTTTCTTCTCCTTTTTTGTAGTCAACCTGAGCAGAGGCAAACCATTGGTTTTCACTTCCATATCCTACTCCTAAAGAAGCCTGTAAAGGTAAAAGGTTTTTAGCATTTGACTGCTTTTCTTCAATAATGGTTTCGTAGCTTTTTGTTTCCATCGAAGCATCTGTATAAAAATAAGTACTATTTTTATAGCTGGTAATCATATTGCTGGTATTTCCAAAAGTAGCAGTTGCTCCAATGGTTAACTTTTTATCTGTACTTGTGTTAAGATGCTGGTAATTTGCTCCTAAAGTGAAGTTGAAGTTTCTTACATTGGTAGTCGTTTCATATCCATTGTATAATTCAGCATTAGAAGTGTGGAATTCATCCAGATCAGAAAGATTTCCGAAATAATAGTTGGCTCTTAAACCTACTGAGAATTCCTGAGCAACTTTATAAGCCAAAGCAATCTGGGCTGTATTTAATGTACCGCTTCCTTTAAATTGGTTGGTATAGGTAGCTTTTTCTAAAGTTTGAGGATTAGTAACTTCATAACTGTTTGTAATATCATAGCTTTTAGAGCTATATGGCTGATAAGATAATCCCATCTTTACCTTAGAAGACAAGGGAAACGCTAAAGAGATATTAGACAGATACGTAGAATGTTTGGTAGACTTTGTACTGTTGTAATCAGTTTTAAAATAATTGTTTTCGTTAGTCGCTTCAAGTTTAATACTTGTCAGTTCAAAATTAGCATTATTAGCAGGGTTTGCAAAGTTGAAGCTGCTGGTGAAATCACTGATATAAGCTGTTGATATACCTCCCATAGAGGAAGTTTCAATCGTATTATCATATTTTACATCTCCAATTCCATAAGCTGCATAAGGTGAGTTACCTAGATTTTGCGCCTGTAAGAAATATCCAACTGATATGAATGATAGTACAAAGATTTTTTTCATTCTATATTTTTAAAACAATGCGCAAATATCTTAAATATTAATGAATTGTAAAAATTATAAGAGGTTAAAGTTTGTTAAGGGGATGAATAGAGAGAATTATGGTGAATAGTGAGTTGCCAATTCGCTTTGCTGTTGATTTTTACATGAAATTCATGATTTATTTGCGAAGTAAAATTCACATTTCACAAATCATCCGTTCTAAAAATTCTTTATCTTTGGGCCATGAATTGGGAGAACATTGCCGGACAAGAAAATCTGAAAAAACTTCTAAGAGATAGTATTACCGAAAACAGAGTAAGTCATGCCCAGCTTTTCGTAGGAAAAGAAGGATATGGTACATTACCTATGGTTTTAGCCTATGCAAAAGAACTTTTGAGCCGTGAAAATGAACACGCTGCTTCAAAGGTGGAGCATTTAAATCATCTGGATTTGCATTTCAGTTTTCCCGTTTTTACGGATAATAAAAATTCTTTAAGCAAAAATAAGTTTGAAGAATTCCGCGAAATGATTCTTAAGTCTCCCTATTCAAGCTATGATGACTGGACGGCTTTTCTTGAATCTGAAAATAAGCAGCTGTTTATTTCTGCAGATGAAATTGATGATCAAAACCAGAAGTTTTCCCTTAAAAGTTTTGAAGGCGGAACCAAAATTCTGATCGTCTGGAGAGCTGATAAGATGAACGTGGCCGCTTCCAATAAATTTCTTAAGTTCCTCGAAGAGCCGCCTGCAAAAACAGTTATTTTATTGACAGCAGAGTCTTCCAACGATATTCTTCCGACTATTCTTTCTAGAACCCAGATTGTAGAAGTTCCAAGAATTAATGATGAAGATATTCAAGTGTATCTGAAAACTAATTTTAATGTTTCTGATGAAAAAATAAGGGAGATCGTTCATGAAGCTCAGGGAGATCTGAACGATGCTCTGAAACTTTTAGAATCCGGAAACAAGAACGAAGAGTTTGAAAAACTTTTTGTTCAATGGGTTCGTGATGCCTTTATGGTGAAAAAGAAGCCTGAATTTCTGAGAAGTATCATTATTTGGGCAAGAGAAATTGCGGGATGGAACAGAGAGAAGCAGAAAAACTTTTTAAATTACTGTTCTGAGATTTTCAGATTGGCCTTGCTTCAAAATTATCAATCTGAGGCTTTGGTATATAAGAAGATTGATGCCAATGGCTTTAACTGGAAAGGATTTTCAAAATATATAAGCGGAGCCAATATTGAAAGTATTTTGGAAGAAATCAATACTGCTGATCTGCACCTTACCAGAAACGGAAATCCTAAAATAGTCTGGACAGATTTAGGAATAAAATTATCAAGACATATACACAAGAATTCATAAATAAGTATCGAAAACTTTTTCTTTTTATCTTAAAAATCTCTTTCTGAAGCCTGAATTAGAAAGCTGTTTTGTCTTTAAAATTATAATAAACACAAAATTTATCATTTTAATTAATTTTTGAATAAAATTTAAATATTTGATTATTAGGATTTTAATATTTCATTTATTAAAAAAAAATTAAAATTAAATTAAAAATCAATCAATCGTTTGATTTATCAAAAATCGGTAGTATATTTGCAGCCTGAAAATAGAACATAGAAATGTTATCAAAAGAAGAAAATATATTGTATGCTGCTGAAAAATTATTTGCAGAGCTTGGGTTCGAAGGTACTTCTACCCGTGAGATTGCAAAAGCAGCAAATGTGAATATCTCTATGATTTCCTATTATTTTGGTTCAAAAGAAAAGCTTTATGAAAAATTAGTTGAATACAGGATGAATGAGGGGCAATTCTTTTCGAAGGATATCCTTGAAAGAACTGATATCAACGAATGGGAAAAAATAGAGAAAATTGTAGATCAGTTTGCTGGCAGGGTAAGAAACCATAAATGTTTCTACAGAATTATGCAGCGGGAACAGCTTCATACAAAGAATCCTCAGATCGTTGAGTTTTTGAAGCAGACAAAAATGGGATTCATTGCGATGTATTCTAAAATCCTGGAAAGTGGATTAGAAAAAGGAATTTTTACAAAGAATCCTCCTATATATCTTTTACATGCTACAGTGAGCGGAACTTTATTTTATGCATCCAATGCCAAAGAAATGTATAAAGAATTCCTGAATGATACTGAGGATGAAGAAGTTTTCGATGAAAAATATTACACAGAACTTAATAAACATATTAAATATTTACTAAAAGACCTTTTAGGTTATGAAGAAAATAAATAACTCAGTCCTTGCATTAGCTCTATTCGTAGGGTTTGCAAACGCAAATGCTCAGGAGAAAAAAACACTTACTCTTGATGAAGCTGTGCAATTGGGAATCCAGAACAGTAAAAATCTGAAGATTGATGCTGCAAAGATTGAAGAAGCTACAGCAGACCTTTTGGAAGCAAAAAACAGACAATTACCGGAACTGAAGGTTTCAGGAAGCTATATGTACCTTCCGAATAAACCCAATGTGAACATAAAACTTCCGGGGCTTTCATCAGAAGGAGGAAGCAGTAGTCCGGAAGTACATCAGGTTCTTTACGGATCAGCTAATCTTAGCGTTCCGATCTACAGCGGTGGAAGAATAAAATACGGAATCCAATCTGCAAAATATTTGGTGGAAGCATCCAAACTAACGACTGAAAATGACAAAACAGCAATTGCTTATAACGTTGCTCAGGCATATAATAATTTATTTAAAGCCAATCAGTCCATTAAAGTTTTAGAAGAAAATCTTACCGCTTCTCAAAAAAGAGACGAGACTTTCCTTAAACTTGAAAATAATGGAGTTATTGCAAGAAACGATCGTTTAAAAGCAAACCTTCAGACATCAAATATTGAATTGCAATTGTTAGAAGCTAGAAATAACTACAATATTGCCAATATCAATATGGACTTATTATTGGGTCTTCCTGAAACTACAGAAATTGAAGTAGATCAAAACTATATTGAGGAAGGAGAAGACGTAAAGCCTGTAGATTTCTATGTAAACGCAGCCAAAGAAAACCGTAAGGATCTTCAGGCTCTTGAGAAGCAAAGACAGGCAGCAGCATTGGGAACAAAAGCAGCAAAAGCGGAAAATCTTCCTTCCCTTGCATTTACAGGAGGCTATGTTGCAGCTGATATTCCTAAGTTTTTAACAATTTATAATGCCGTAAACGTTGGAGTTGGAATTTCTTATAACTTATCCAATATCTGGAAAGAAAATTCAGCTTATAAGCAATCGAAAGCAAGAGAGATGCAATTAGCAGCAACCAACGAATTGTTAAATGACAACATCAAGCTTGATGTAAACAGAGAATATCAGAATACAGATTATTCTAAAAAGAGAATTGCTGTTTTCGAAAAATCTGCGGAACAAGCTAATGAAAATTACAGAATCACAAAAAATAAATATGACAACGGTCTGGCTACCATGACGGAATTACTGGATGCAGATGCGGCTCAGATTGAGGCTAATGTTGGAGTAATCAATGCAAAGGCAGATGCTGCGTTGGCATACAGAAAACTATTACAAACTACAGGAACTTTAACAATTAAATAATTAAGAACGATACCAACAATGGAAAATAATACTACACAAGCGACTGAACCTAAAAAGAAAAAAAGTTTAGTTTTCCCAATAATCTTGGCGGTTGTTTTAATCGGTGGAGGAATCTACGGATATAGAACTTATTCTTACGGGCAGGTTCACGAAGAAACTGACGATGCTCAAATCGCTTCAAACTTAGCCCCTGTAATTTCTAAAATTTCAGGATATGTAACGGAAGTTAAAGTAAAAGATAACCAATTCGTCAAAAAAGGAGATACCTTGGTTATTTTAGATAACAGAGATCAGAAGATGGCGCTTGAACAAGCTCAGGCTGCTTTGGTAACGGCAAAAAGCAATATCGCGAACGCAGAAGCTACTACTACAGCAACCTCTAAAAACATCAATACTTCAGAAGCAGCAGTTACTACTGCCAATGCGCAAATTGAAGCAGCAAAAGTAAATGTTTGGAAAACGGGTCAGGATTTAAAAAGATATTCAGTATTGGTAAAAGATCATTCTATTACCGAGCAACAATATGAGCAGGCTTTAGCAGCAAAACAATCTGCCGACAGACAGTTACAGGTTTTAATTGACCAGAAAAATCAGATTGCTCAGCAAACTAACGTTGCGTCTTCTCAGACGGCAGCAAGCTCTCAACAGATTAGTGTTGCAGGATCCGTTGCAAAACAAAGAGAAGTAGATGTAGAAAATGCAAAATTAAACTTGTCTTATACAGTAATCGTTGCTCCGGAAGACGGATATGTCGGAAAAGTTCCGATTCAGGCAGGACAATATTTACAGGCAGGTTCTCAGTTATTTGCCTTAGTTAAAAATGACCAGAAATGGGTAGTGGCCAACTTCAAGGAAACTCAGGTGGATAAAATGGTGGAAGGCCAGAAAGTGAAGATCGAGATTGATGCTTTTCCTGATAGAGAATTTGAAGGAGTTGTAAGTTCATTTTCTCCTGCAACAGGAGCTACGTTCTCAATTTTGCCTCCGGATAACGCAAGTGGTAACTTCGTAAAAGTGGTTCAGAGACTTCCTGTAAAAATTGACTTTGTAAATCTTGATAAGGATATTGCAAAAAGATTGAGAACAGGAATGAACGTGAAAGCAGAAGTTTCTTTGAAATAATATATAAGTGAATTGTCAATTTTGCGAAGGCAGGTCAATGATGAACATGAAATGAAGACCGGAAATTGAGATGAAGTTGAGATAGGTTTTGTAAGAGAGGTCAGTGATGCAGTGTGAAATGAAGTAGTAAAATTGACAACAAAGTAGACTGATCATTGACAATTCACTTTTTACATCGTAAAAATAACTATGCAGGATTCATTAGTAGAATACGGTGCCCGAAGAGTAATCATTACGATTACGGCTATTCTTTGTGCACTACTGGAAATTGTGGACTCCACGATTGTAAACGTTGCCCTCAATGAAATGAAGGGAAATCTGGGAGCTACACTTTCTGAAGTAGGTTGGGTAATTACAGCGTATGCCATAGGTAACGTAATTATTGTACCTATGACGAGCTGGCTTTCCCAGCAGTTCGGGCGAAGAAATTATTTCGCGGCTTCCATCATCATCTTTACCGTATTTTCATTCTTATGCGGAAACGCAACGAATATTTGGGAATTGGTATTTTTCAGATTGATGCAGGGAATCGGAGGAGGAGCGCTACTGGTAACTTCTCAAACGATCATTACGGAATCTTATCCGATTGAAAAAAGAAGTATGGCTCAGGCGATTTATGGTCTGGGAGTAATTATTGGTCCCACATTAGGACCACCTCTTGGAGGTTATATTGTAGATAATTTCAGCTGGCCGTATATTTTCTATATCAATATTCCTATCGGAATTGCAGCAACTTTAATGACGCTTCAGTTTGTGAGAAGTCCGAAATATGCTGAAAAGCGTAAAGCTTCAGATGTTGACTGGATAGGAATTGGTTTATTGGCAATTACTGTTGGATCATTACAATATATTCTGGAAAGAGGTCATGAAGAAGACTGGTTTGCCAGTGAATGGATTGTCATATTCACAATATCGGCCGCTTTAGGATTTATCTTATTTATCTGGAGGGAGCTTACGTTCAAATATCCGATTGTTGAATTAAGAGTATTGAAGAACAGTAATTTAAGGATCGGTACCGTGATGTCCTTTGTATTAGGATTTGGATTGTATGGTTCTACCTTTATTGTTCCGTTGTATACCCAGAGTATTTTAGGATGGACGGCGCTTCAATCGGGAGCATTGATGATTCCTGCCGCGTTGACAACCGCCTTTATGATGCCTATCATTGGTAGATTGTTATCCAAAGGTGCCAAACAACAGATTCTTGTTTCTTTAGGATTATTTATATTCTTTATTTACAGTTTCTGGGGCTATAAAATTCTGACACCCGATACCGGTAAAGATGCTTTCTTCTGGATGCTGATTGTAAGGGGAGCAGGTCTTGGATTATTATTCATTCCGATTACTTCATTGTCTTTAAGTACACTGAAAGGCCAGGAAATTGGTCAGGGAGCGGCTTTCACAGGGATGATGAGACAGTTGGGAGGATCTTTCGGGATCGCAGCTATTACCACATTTATTGCTAATGCAAGCCAGAAATACAGGGTGAATCTGATTACCCATTTAGATTCTACCGATTTTGATGTTCAGCAGAGGGTGAATGCATTAAAAGCGAGTTTTGTAGCAAAAGGAATGACTCCGGATGCAGCGTTGAATGCAGCGTATAAAATGCTTGATCTATCGGTGACAAAACAGGCAACGGTATTATCTTATATGGATGTATTCCTTTATTTAGGGGTGATATTCCTGATCTGTATTCCATTTATCCTTTTCATTAAAGAAAGAAAAAGTAAAGAGAAAATAGATTTAAGTAGCGTACACTAGATTTTATTTTTAATCATATAAACCCTCTGAATATTTCAGAGGGTTTTTTGTGCTTATCAAGAAGTGACGGGTTATGCATTATAAAGTGATAAAGAACGTAGAATGGCTAATAATCGACTATCTTTGCCTACATTTTAAATTCATAAAAATCCAATTTCACTTGAAAAACCTGAAATATTATTTAGCTGCTATTTTTGCTTTTGCGACATGGGGGACTTTTAGTTTGGTTCTGAGACCATTGCATACTTATGCTTCATTGGATATTTTGTTTTACAGGGTGTTTAGCTGCGCGATTATTATGACTTTGGTAACGGTGCTTTTCAGAAGATTGAAATTAAAAGATAATTTTAAATATTTTAAAAGCCTTGATCAAAAGAATAAACAGAAAATAATAGGACTCAATATTCTGAGCAGTATTCTGCTCACCGGGAACTGGTTTTCCTTTATTTATGTTATGAATCATGTGAGTGTAAGAGCTACTTCGGTGGCTTATCTTGTATGCCCTATTATTACAACTATTCTTGCGTTTTTTATTCTGCGTGAAAAGTTAACTAAACTTCAGTGGCTGTCTGTTTTTCTGAGTGGACTAGGATGTATTCTATTATCTTATTCTAACCTTTTAGATATGCTGTACAGCAGTATTATTGGTTCCACCTACGCCTGTTATTTGATTACACAAAGCGTCAATTCCAAGTTTGATAAATTCCTGATTCTGAATTTCCATATGATCTTGGCTGCACTCATTCTGTTGCCGTTCTTTCCGTCGTATTCAGGGGCTATTCCTACCGATTTCAAATTCTATCTGTATATTGAAATCATTGCGGTTATGTATACCATTGTGCCTTTGCTGTTAAATTTATATGCTTTGTCCGGAATTGCTTCTTCAAAAGTAGGAATGATTTTGAATATCAATCCGATTATCGCATTTGTTCTGGCGGGAGCGGTTTATCATGAAGCACTTGGAGGAATTCAGGTTCTCGCTTATTCAATCATATTCCTTGCGGTCATTGTTTTCAATGCAAAAGAAATTTTCAGATTACAAAAAGATGTGGCAGTATAACAATGTTTATTTTAAAAATAAAATCTATAAAATAATTTTACTTATTAGGAGAAATAAATAATTTAATCAAACCAAAAATAATGAGAAGAATGAATAATTATATATCCTTTATCCTTATCCTCTTATTTCTGATTAATTGCCAAAATAAACCTATAGAGTGTGAAGGGGTAGATATACAAATAGAAAACCCGTGGTGTGAATTCAATGGCGGAATAAGAACTCTAAACGTAAAAAATAAGACTGACTTGGCATTTATCTGTAAAAGGATTAATCAGTTTTCTGAAGGAGAAGAAGTAAGAATTGCCTACAGTTATGGTGAGATTGATTTATATCTGAATACTAGGAAAATTCAGGCTATTTTCACATACAAAAACGGTGTTGTTTATAGGGTAGGTGTAGGAAGATATGTTCATGATGAAGAGCTTACTAATCGTATTCTGAAATTGATGAAAATAAACAATCGGTGTTGGGGTAAAGACTGTAAATAATAAATAAGATCGGCTAATTAAATGATCTTATATGCAAATTGCAATGGAAAAGAACTTCAAGAAGTGGGTGTTTTTTTAACCTGTTTCTGTTTAAAAATAGAAATTGAAGACTTGAAATTGATTCCTGACAAACAGTTGTCAATCCTTACCATTATCTTTACAACATAAATTATAATCAAAACAAAAATGAGTTATTGTTTAGCGATCGACGGAATGCAGCCTGAAAGCAGGAGGGAACTTCACAAAAATTACCACGATAACCATTATGGTTTCCCGATTCATGATGATAATGAATTATTCGGAAGGCTGATTATGGAGATCAATCAGGCTGGATTGAGCTGGGAAACAATTCTAAAAAAAGAGGAAAGCTTCAGAAAGGCGTACAGCAATTTTGAAATTAAAAAAGTAGCCTATTATACAGAAGCTGATCGAGAAAGGCTTTTGAATGATCCCGGAATTATCAGAAATAAACTGAAGGTAAACGCTGCTATTGAAAATGCAAAAACGATCCTCAGTTTGCAGGAAGAATTCGGTTCATTTGAAAAATGGCTGGAGCATCATCATCCCAAAACATTACCCGAATGGATGAAGCTTTTTAAGAAAACCTTTAAGTTTACAGGAGGTGAAATCGTGAATGAATTCCTGATGAGCATCGGCTATCTGAAAGGCTCGCATGCAGAAAGCTGTCCGGTGTACCATACTGTTTTGAAACAGAAACCTAAGTGGTTAACAGAATAGTTTCATTTCACACTGTCATTTCGATAACGGAGAAATCTGTACATGTAAAATAGTGAGATGCTTCGGCTCCGCTCAGCATGACAGTGACAATATAAGGCTTAAATGATTGACAGAATAGTTGTGTCGTGCTGCTGTCATTTCGACAACGGAGAAATCTTTCGTATAAAACTTGGGATGCTTCGGCTCCGCTCAGCATGACAACTTTAAGCTATTATTTCAATTGAGAAAAGTTTGACTCTGATAACTATAAAAATTCTAAGCGTTAGAATCGAGCGATCCTAACATCTTTAGATGGACGATTTCAACACCTAGAGACGCTCGGCTTTAACACTTTGGATGGATTAGAATATGTTCTCTATATTTTCTATCTAAAGAGCCGAAGGAAGTAATGGCTTCTGAAAACATTCGCTGCTGTCATTTCGACAACGGAGAAATCTTTCGTGTAAAACTTGGGATGCTTCGGCTTCGCTCAGCATGACAGTCACGACACTAATACTTGTATGTTGTTGAGATGATCGATAAATTTTTAAGGTTAGTTTATTTTAAACTTCTCACCGAAACATCGGGCTTTTCACCTTGTGGAACAATGAAAATAGCATTATCACTTATAGAATCTCCTGCATCAAAATAATAGCTTCCGGTGACAGGAATGGTAGAGTTGGTGAATTTTCCGGATTTATCATACGCTGAATACGTTACATTGATGATTTGTGCCTTCATTTTCAGCTGGATTTTCTTTGAAGTCAGCTTAGCTCCGGTAGCATTGATGCAGTCCAGTTCTACAATACCGATATTGCTTACGATTTGAGGAAATGAAGAAAGTCTGATATTATAAGACTTGTCCGAGTTATTTTTTACCGTTGCCGAAACTTTATAACGGTCAAAAGGTTTTCCTCCGACTTCAACACTTTCCTTATTTAAAATATTAAAAGTGACACTCATCCCGTTGACATCAACAGATTGTCCGTCTGATATTTTTTGGGCATTTAGGGACGTCCCAAGACTTATTGCGATAAAAAGAAAAAATGATAAAATTGAAGTTTTCATAGTTTTATATTTGTGATTGTGTTATTAAAACTACGGAAAATAAATATTGTTTTTTATTTTTTTAATATGTTTTTCTACAAATTTCTAAAAATCTATAGCTTGCCTTATAATATTATTTAAAAGACATATCCGTTTTATAGCGATATTTTAAAATAGCACTATTTTCCAGATCCTGTCTAAAATTTTTCTTATTATAATTAATTATACCTTGTTGGGTTTCAAATCTTTTTAGAAGTCTCTCCGTTGGATTTTCCAGTTTTTCAGTAAGGGTGTTACAAACAAGACATTTTTTATTAGCCACAGTACTGAGTACTGATTTTCTGCCACAGATCAAACATTTTTTTAAACTATTACAAAGCTCATGTATTTCTTCATGCTGAAATTTTGTTAGTAAACTGGCAGGTAATTTTTGTAACAGCTTAAAAAAGTTAAAGAATTCATTAGAGAAAGAAATGTAATCTCTTCCGTTATAGTCTTTAGTAATTTGTTCTTCAGGTGAAAGTTTGTTTAAGATAATATGAAAACTATCGTAACTATCTGTTTTCCATTCCACGTTATTTATTTCAGACCAAAAAACATGATGTCTTTTTTTATCAAAATAGGAAAACCCATTCTTATCAATATTGCTAATCCTGAACTTTTTTAAATATTTTAAATAACATTTTTTGCAGTAATAGGAATCACCATAACCTTTTACATTTCTTCTGCTTCCACAGTTTCCGCATGTAGACTCAAAAATCAGGATATATTTTTCTAAGATTTGTTCAAGTTTTGGACTGACTTCAGTATGAAATCCTCGAAAAGTCATACGGCCCCAAGATTCTTTATAATCCAAAGGTTGCTGAAAAGTCCATCCGTTGACAATAAGTTCTGCAAACATTTTTCTGGTTTCTCTTTCCCATCCGGAAAATAAATCCTTTACTACCAAACGGATATACGAATTCTGATTGAAATTGTCAAAATTGAAATTTCTGTCCCTCAATTCCATTTTCATTTGGGAATAAGAATCCTCATTATAATGGGTTTTATCCATAAAAAGTAGATAAGCTAGGAGGTCTGTTTTATAGTTATGAAAAGGATTCATGTTTGTATTTAGTTAAAAAATAACTAAAATACTCAAAATTCCTTATCCCACTGTCGGTGTATCTTCCTCTTTCAAAATCTTTTTTTCTTTCATAGACAGCATCATTCTTTCGTATTTATATTTTTCCCAGTCAAACTGATTAAGAAAATCCAGAGCAGCTTGGAAACCACGATTGAAAAGCTCTTCTTTTTCCTCTTTTTTCATGAAGAAATTCAGCCAGCTGCTTGTTCCGCAATTGACGGTCTGAATGCTGAAAAGACGGTAGAAAGAGTGTTTGGTAAGAAAAGTTTTATCATTAAATCCTTTTAGAGTGCTGATGATATTTCCGGCATAGGAAAACGGTGATTTTAAAATCTCTTCGCTGGTTTTTCCTTTTTCGGAGGCAATATCAGAATCGCTGGTCAGCTGTACTCCGAACAAAGGCATTCTTGGATAGAAAACATCATTGGCATGAAAGAGATCAATGGGAAAGTTGGAAATACTTCCGCCGTCAATAAAAACACCTACAGGATTGATGTCTTCCTTTTTGGTGTTCATCCAGAATTTCCAGGCATATTTTACCGAATCATCATCTTTGTTAATGCGTTTTTGCATGGGCTCAAAAAAGAACGGAACCGACATGGAAGCCCGTACGAATTCTGCGGGACTGATGTGTTTAAGCTCTTCTTCAGACCAATAAAGATTGGCCATGGTAGGAAGCTCAACTTTTATTTTAGCATTAATATCTGTCGTAACAATAACGTATTCAGATTTTAGCTGATAAAAAGGATTGTTTTTATAATAGTCATTATTTACAGAACTCTCATAGAATATTTTATACCGGGTAGAATCAATATGTTCTAAGTTCTTCTCTTTGATGTTTTCAATGCTTTGTAAAGCTTTATTATAATATTCCTGTCCGTTGCCATAGCGGTAATCCAGACCCAGCTCTCCTTCTTTTTGAATAAACTTTTTATTAAGTTCTGCTACGGTTTTTATTCCAAAGTTGTTGAGAACTTCTTTCATCTGGCTTAAGAAAGCATTTCCCGGATTGAAGCCGCTGTTTTGTTTTTTAAAGTCATTATACAGTTTCTTCAAACAGATCAAAGCAATAAGTATGGGGATTAAAGGGATCAAAAAAAGCAGTTTGGCTCGTAAGGTAGTTTCTGACGGAACAGCAAAGGGAATAATAACAAGAATGAGCATGAGAATGACAGCTAAGACTGCATTTATTTTAATAAAATTCTTGTTATTCAGCATGGCGTGGATGGTTGTCTTTACATAGGGTTTTCCATCCATAAAATCTGCAAAATTCCAGTTGAAAAGGATGCCTTTTATCACTTCGCTTTTGGCTTCTTCTTTAGTTTTGCAGGCGGCAATAAGCATCGTATTAATAGCTCCCGCACTTGTTCCTGCAACTTTCAGAAAACGGATCCCGAAGATTTCAAGACCATACAGATAGCCCACCAATGCACTTCCCCAGACTCCGCCTCCTTCCTGTACGAATTCCACATATTGATTGCCATTAGCATCCAACAGATCCGAAAATTCTTTGCAGGAGATTTTATCATACAATGTAGCAAGTTTTTCCTTAGAATCTTTGGAAAGGAAATCTTCCTCAAGAATTTTGTGTAAAGTTTCAGGTTTCATGTTTAATAGTGTTTATTCTGTCATTCTGAATGAAACGTAGTGAAATGAAGAATCTTGAGAACATTTACGAAATTCCTCCTTTGTCGGAATGACATTTAATTACAACAATATATTTTGTTTTATCATTCAAAGCTCATTATATTTAAAATATTTAATCCTAGTATTTTCACAATGTTTTGGAGAGAAGTTACCATTGTTTTCTGCGGGCATAAATAAAAGTGCATATCACTACAACAGCCATCAGTCCCAAGGTGAAAAAATATCCGTTTTTATGATGCAGTTCAGGCATATGGTCAAAGTTCATTCCATACACTCCGGCAATAAAAGTGATAGGTAAAAAGTAGACCGAATATATCGCTAAAACTTTCATGACCTGATTGGCTTTCTGATCAGAAAGAGCCAAAAACATGGAGATAAGGTTGGTGATTTGAATATTTAAATGGTCGAAATCTGCTACAACATCCTTATGCTTATCCTTTAAATCCACTACTTCGGAATCCTGCAAATTCAGTAATTTGAATTTATCAATAGCATCCGTAGAAATTGTCAGCACCCTTGAATTAAGTCCTGATTTTCTTTTTAATTTATAAAGTCTTCTGATCTGATTGGTGTGGTTGGTATTTTTAAGGAAAATTTCATTCTCAATATTATCCATGGTTTCCATCAGACTCACTGATTCATCATCGAAACTTTTCATGATCAGTAAAGCAATCATTAAAGCAATTTTGTCAGGAGTAGTATTGCCCTCTGTGGAAGAAAGCTCTTTTTTGGTATGAACAATACTTTTGGTCTTCATCCGGTGAATGGTGATGATGGTATTGTTGATAAGAAAAATCCCTATTTTGGTACTGATATCACTTATTGTATTGAGCGTTTTTCTTTCCAGTTCCGTACTTTCCCGCAGAAGAAAAAACTTTACGCTTCCGTCTTCTTCATACTTTGGTAAGTGGTTCGGATCTAAGGTATCCTCCAATAGCAGATGGTTGATTTCATACCTCTCATGAAGAAATTTTAGGTCTTCTTCGGTAGGAGCTTCCACATCTACCCATTCGCACAGGGAGTCTCTATATATTGTGTTAATTGGCATAAGTAAAAATAGTAATATTTTGAAATCCTATGTATTAAATAAATTTTATCTTTGCCAAAATTAAAAAACTATATGATTAAAAGTACAATAAAAGGGATTGGATTTTATGTTCCGGACAACGTTGTTACGAATGATGATCTAGCAAAATTAATGACGACCAATGATGAGTGGATTACGGAGAGGACGGGAATCAAAGAAAGAAGACATAGAAAAAACAGAAATGACAGTCAGGAAACCACGGCATATTTGGGCTTTAAAGCGTCTGAGAAAGCGCTAAAGAATGCAGGTTTGACCGCTAAAGATATCGACTATATTATTTTCGCAACGCTTTCACCGGATTATTATTTTCCGGGATGTGGGGTGCTGTTGCAGGATATGTTAGGTTGTGATACCATTGGAGCATTGGATGTAAGAAATCAATGTTCAGGTTTTGTCTATGCCATGAGCGTTGCCAATGCTTTTATTAAGTCGAATACATACAAAAATATTCTGGTGGTTGGTGCAGAAATTCATTCCTTCGGATTAGATTTTTCTGATGAGGGAAGAGGAGTTTCCGTAATTTTCGGAGATGGAGCAGGAGCGATCGTACTTTCTGCGACTGAAGATGAAAATGCGGGAGATATTTTGTCTTTCAATATGCATTCTGAAGGAAAGTATGCCGATGAGCTGTGTACCCAGTTTCCGGGTTCTAAATTCGGTTGGAGCGACAGAATGAGAAAGGAACCGGAAAATGTTACGAATAAAGAGGTATATCCAATTATGAACGGAAACTTTGTATTCAAACATGCGGTAACAAGATTTCCTGAAACAATGCAGGAAGCCTTGGAAAAAGCTGGAAAAACCATAGAAGACCTGGATATGTTTATTCCGCACCAGGCAAATTTGAGAATTGCTCAGTTTGTTCAGCAGAAGTTTGGATTACCGGATGAAAAAATTCATAACAACATCCAGAAATATGGAAACACAACGGCTGCTTCTATTCCGATTGCTTTAAGTGAAGCGATAGAAGAAGGGAAGATCAAAAGAGGAGATTTGGTACTTCTTTCCGCTTTCGGAAGCGGATTTACCTGGGGTAGCGTTTTATTTGAATATTAATTATACACAATATAAAAAAAGCCGAAGAATTTTCTTCGGCTTTCTTATTTATAATTTCTTGTACTCTTAAAGAGTTTTTAGAAGCTTTTCAGTATCTGCAGAATCCTGTCCTGTGCTTTTTGCCAGTTCAATTGATTTTTCCGCCCACAATTTAGCATTCTTTTTATCACCTATTTTATTGTAAAGGTTTGCTAAGGTATCCGTATTGGCATAGTTTTCATTTTTCTTTACAGACTCCTGAGCCCATGCTAATGCTTTTTCCAAAGAAGATTTGTTGCTTACGTTTTCAAAGAAATTCCAGGCGATAGAGTTCAATTCTTCTGAAGAGAGAGCTGAAGTATCTTTGTAGAGCTCCATCGTCAGTTTTTCATAGGTTGCAAAATCTTTATCTCTTAGCGCTCTTCCTGCCTGTACTTTCTTAAGGGTTTTTTCAGCCTCTTCTTTTGACATGAATTTTTGAGCTTCCGTCAGGAAATAATTATCATTCCAGGTTTTAGTATCCTTATTATATGACTTTTTGAAGAGTGTACTTACTTTGATGTTTTTATCAATCGCATCATATTGTTCAGTCGGAATAACCTTTGTGATCTCAGTCTTTTTAGACTGGAAAATTTTGTATAACGGACTGTCTGATGTTTGAGCTCCGGAAAGAAGCATCTGTACGTCATCTCTGTCCAATTCAGTCTTAGCAGCAAAATAACGCTCTAAAACTCTTCCTGCAAATTCAGCGTCGCTATAAATTGTAAGACCAGCAAGGTTTTTCAAAAACTCAGGATCTTTTTCTCCGTTCTCGAACTTTTGTTTCAAAGCGGTCAATCTTTTGCTCGGATCTTCTGCATCTTTTGCAAACTGAATGAAATCTTTTTCTTCTACATAACCTAAAGTTCTGTGCACGAGTTCTCCGTTTCCGTCTACGAAAAGATAAGTTGGATAAGCTTTTACATTGTATTTTTTAGCAAGCTCAATTCCTTCCCCTTTTTCCATGTCGATTTTTGCATTCACAAAATGGTTATTATAATAATCACCAACAGCCTGAAGTGGAAAGATATTCTTTGCCATTAGCTTACAAGGTCCACACCAAGTAGTATATGCATCTATGAACACCAATTTTTTTTCTTTTTTAGCTTTCGCTAAAATAGTTGCGAAATTGCCTTCTTCAAATTTCATTCCCTGAGCAAATGCTAATGCTCCAATAAACAGGGAAGATAATATTGCTAATTTTTTCATTTAAATTTTTTTGACCACTACAAATGTAATCATTAAGAGCATTACATTATTTGATTATTTAAAAAATATTGTAAAGTATTTACGGAAAGGAAATTAAAAAGATAAAACAACAAGAAAATCCGCAATATGTATTACGGATTTATATTAATGTTTTTCTGTTTGAGGGAGTTAAACTTTTATCTCTTTGGAGGGGTAAGACTGTCTTTAGACACTTTGGTTGAGTCAGCCAGAGTTGTCTGTGAAGGTTCAGAATTGGCTACGGCGCTGTCTCCCATAGAGTTCCTGATAGAATCTTTATTGTGAGCTTCTTTAAATTCTTCTCTGTTTTCTTTTTTGTCTGCGCAGCTTCCCAAAAACAGTAAGCCTAAACCGGTAACGATCCATAGTTTTTTCATATTGATTGTTTTAATGTTACTCAAATATAATAATAAAACATAAATGTTTAATAATTATAAAAGACAATGGCTTGAAGCAATAAAAATAGCTCAGCCGCGGAACGAAGTTCCGCGGCTGAGCTATTTTAAGATTAAACTTATCCTTATCTTGTTGCAGGTGGTACTGCGGTAGAATCAACCTTTAGAGTATCAATTTTTGCAGGGGTTGACCTTGTAGTATCTACAGAAGCTGAATCCAGATTGGTATTCTGCATAGATGATTCTTTGGTGCCGCAGCTCACGACAAAAATTCCTAACCCTATGGCTAGTAACAAAAACTTTTTCATACTATTTTATTTTTTGGTGTAGATGATAAAGTCCAATTATTATTCCGATTTGGGATGGTATAGTATTAAATATCAATAAAATAGACTAAATTTTGTTAAAAGTGGACAAAATCTTCTTATTGATGCCTTTATTTGAATGTAGTTATAAAACATTTCTTCCTGCTTTACAAAAAAGAAGCCCCGAAACCGAAATTCCGAGGCTGTATTTCAAATGAACAACAAGTAATCATTGTTCATTATGTATTGCTGATTACCCTAAGTACGGGTATTTATAATCTTTTGGAGAAACAAAAGTTTCTTTAATAGATCTTACAGAAGTCCATCTTAGTAAGTTCATTTTAGAACCTGCTTTATCATTAGTTCCAGAAGCTCTGCCACCACCGAAAGGCTGCTGACCAACAACTGCACCAGTTGGTTTGTCATTGATGTAGAAGTTTCCGGATGCATTTTCCAATGCCTTGAATGCTTCATTGATGGCATATCTGTCTTGAGCGAAAACAGAACCCGTTAATGAATAAGGAGAAGAAGAATCCACTAATTGTAAAGTTTCAGCCCATTTTGCATCTTCATATACATATACAGATAAGATTGGTCCGAAGATTTCTTCTACCATACTTTCGTACTGAGGATTAGTAGTTTCAATTACAGTAGGATTTACGAACCATCCTTTAGAATCATCTGTCTGTCCGCCGATTACTACATTGGCTTCACCTGAAGCATTGGCTCTGTCGATATATCCTTTACATTTTTTGAAAGAATTTTTGTCGATTACTGCGTTTACGAAGTTGGATGGATCTTCCGGAGAACCAATTTTAATGGAAGCAATCTGGGTTTCCATTACTTTCTTCACATCAGCCCAAAGAGATTGAGGAATATAAGCTCTTGAAGCCGCAGAACATTTCTGCCCCTGATATTCGAAAGCTCCTCTCACCAAAGCTGTAGCTACTGCTTCTACGTTGGCAGAAGGGTGAGCGATAACGAAATCTTTTCCACCGGTTTCCCCAACGATTCTTGGATATGTTCTGTAATTGTGAATATTATCACCGATCATTTTCCACATTCCCTGGAATACTTTTGTAGAACCTGTAAAGTGAAGACCCGCAAAGTCTCTGTGTGCCAGAACTTTCTCAGCAGTTTCTTTTCCGTCTGTAAAGATCATGTTGATTACCCCAGCAGGAAGTCCCGCTTCAGTTAAAACATCCATAATTACTTTTGCAGAATAGATTTGCTTATCAGAAGGCTTCCAAACCACTACGTTTCCAAGCATGGCCATACAAGTTGGCAAGTTTCCTGAAATTGCCGTAAAGTTGAACGGAGTTACTGCAAAACAAAATCCTTCCAACGGTCTGTATTCTACACGGTTCCAGATTCCTGCATCAGAAACCGGCTGCTCAGAATACATTTCCGTCATAAATTCTACATTGAATCTTAAGAAATCAATAAACTCACAAGCAGAATCAATCTCGGCCTGGTGTACGTTTTTCGATTGTCCGATCATGGTAGCAGCGTTGATTACATCTCTGTAAGGACCCGCTAAAAGATCAGCAGCTTTTAAGAAAATTGCTGCACGTTGTTCCCAACCCAGCTCGTTCCATTCTTTTTTTGCAGCCAATGCAGCGTTGATAGCATCGTCCACATGTTGTATTGTTCCTCTGTGGTAAAATCCGAAATCATGAGCATGATCCTGAGGAGACTGAAGTTGGACCTTATCATCAGTTCTTACTTCCTTACCATTAATGATCATTGGGATTTCTACTTTTTCGGCCCACATTTTCTTGTATTGAGCGATAAGGCTTTTTACTTCCGGAGTTCCCGGTGCATAAGAATTTACCGGTTCGTTTACTGCAAATGGTACTTGCGAAATTGCTTTAGACATATTACGTTGTATTATTTTTTAATTTGCTAATGATACAAATTTACAACATTTAATCCTGACAAAAAATCGATAGCACCTATTTACATCTTTTCGTTTTCTAATATTTTGAGAACCAGTTTTTCTTCCTGAGTTAAGCCCGCTTTGCCGTCATTTTCTTCTATTTTTTCCAGCTCATCAAGATATTTTTTGATGCTGTTGTTTTCATACAAAGTGATGACCAAAGGATGGACATAATATTTTTTACAGACTGTGCTTGTATTTCCGAGATGGGAAGCCACCATTTCGAGAGCTTCCTTCACTTTTCTTTTATATTCAGTGTTGGTTTCAGCGTACCCGATTTCTTTAAAAGCAATTAAAGCATTCACCGTTCCCGACCATGTTCTGAAATCTTTAGCTGTAAAATCTTCACCGCTGATTTCCTTAATATACTCATTCACCATTCCGGAATCGATCGAATGATGATTACCCTCATCATCATAATACTGAAACAGCTCCTTTCCCGGAATATCTTTACATTTCTGAACCAGTTTTGCAAGTCTTTTACTTTTAAGATCAACATTGTGCATAATGCCTTTTTTTCCTTTGAATGAAAAGGTGATTTTTTGCCCTTTGATTTTTACATGTTTATCTTTTAAAGTTGTTAAGCCAAACGAACCGTACAATTTTTCATAGACATTATTGCCAATTCGGATGTTTGTTTTTTGCATTAGGCTGACAATTAAAGCGAGGATTTTCCGCTTTTCAAAATTTCTTAAAGCTAAATCCTGTTCAATATGAAGTCTCATAGCAGGTAAAGCGTATCCGAATTTCAACATTCTGTAAAATTTCGTATGATTCCTCAATGCATTCCAAAGCGGATGATAACGGTACTGTTTTCTCTTTTTTACATCAAAACCAGTAGCCTGAAGATGACCATTATCCAATGCGCAAATCCATACATTTTCCCAGGCTGGAGGTATTACCAGTCCGTTTATTCTTTTGATCTCGTCTTTATCCTTTATTCTTTCCCCATCTTTGAAATAGGAATATTTTTTACCCCGTTTTTTTCTGATAATACCTGCTGATTCCGTATCTGAGGTATAGATAAGATTTACTGCTTTCGCGGAAGCTTCCGGGTCTTTCAGGATTTTAAGGATCTTAGAAGGTTTCAGATGAGAAATGATATCTAAGTCTGGATTATCCATTCTGCATCATTTTAAGAGTTTTTACCTCTGGAGAATAGCCATAAAATGATACCAATAACTCCGACTACTAAAATAATTCCCCACCACATTCCGGCTTTAAAGATGGTTTCTACTGCTTCACAGCTTGTTAATGATAGCAAACTGAACATCGCGAGACTGTATAAACTTAATTTTTTCATAATAATTTATTTTGGTGTTTAGTATTCTAAATTCTATGCAGATCGGGCCTCCAATTTTGAATTGACTTCTTGATTTCATCTCCTGAAATATTTTCATGAAGGGCTTTATAGAGCAATTCTTTAAATTCATCATCATAAGCGAATCTCAATGCTGCAATTTGATCAAATTTCAGTTTTTCTTCAACCTCATCAGATCTGTTTCCGAAAATTTCAAAATACCGCTGTTTGAATTCAAGTCTTACCAACCGGTTTTGAAGTCCTAAAGCATAATGTTGTCTCAGCATGAGAGCCAGATAGAAAAGCAGGAAAATAATAATTGAAAATAGTATCCAGAGCAGCTGATTCGTACTGTCGTTAAAAACTTTATAAATACCCAGAATTTCTAAAATAATGAGAACGGGTAGATAGATAAAATGGTGTGGTGGATAAAATTTTTTGTGATTTTTGTAATTCTGTCTTTCCATACTGTGAATACTGCAAGAATCTTTCCAAAAAAATAAAAATTAGATATTCATCTTTTAATACGTAATTGATTTGATAATAACCTGCTGTAAATTGGACGCTGAACTTTAATGTTAGAACCTTAAAAATTTGTAACTTTCCCTCTTTAAAAATCATAAAAATGACTTCAAAGGAAAAAGTAGCTGCGCTTCGCGAAGAAATGCAGAAAAATAATGTTGATGCATTTATAGTATATTCTGCAGATCCACATATGAGCGAATATTTGCCCGAAGAATGGCAGGAAAGGGCTTGGCTGTCCGGATTTTTAGGTTCTGCAGGTTTTGTAGTGGTTACAAAAGATAAAGCCGGACTTTGGACGGACGGAAGATATTTTACACAAGCAGCTATTGAGTTGGAAGGTTCAGGAATTGATCTTTTCAAAGACGGTATGGAAGGAACGCCTAATTATATTGACTGGATTATTTCCGAAATTCCTGCAAACGGAAAAGTAGCTGTAAATGCATTGGCAACAGCACATGCCAACTGGGAAATTTTAACTCAAAGATTAAATTCAAAAAATATAACGCTGGTTGATAACCCTCTTTTGAAGCAAATCTGGGTTAACAGAGGTACACCATCAAATAATCCGATTTTTGTGCATCCTGTAAAATGGGCTGGGAAATCGGTTACCGATAAAATTGCTGCTATCCGCCAGAAAATGGAAGAACAGGAAGCAACCGTTCACATTATTTCAAGTCTGGATGATGTTGCTTGGACACTGAACTTAAGAGGAAGTGACGTACAAAGCAATCCTGTATTTTTAGGATATATCATTATCACCAAAAATGATGCAATCCTGTTTACTGGTCTGGAGAAATTAGAAGTTGAAGCCAGAAAACAAATGGATGAATCTTTTGTAAAAATGATGCCTTATGAAGAGTTCTACAACCATTTAAAGGTATTCAAAAATGAAAAAGTTTTGGTTTCCCCAAACAGCAACCAATCTATTTTTGAAGCACTAAAATCCGATAATCAATTTATTAAAGCTCCGGTTCCCGGAAATTTAATGAAAGCTCAGAAAAATGAAACAGAGCTGGAAGGTTTCAGAAAAGTAATGGTGAGAGACGGAGTTGCCATGGTGAAATTTCTGTATTGGCTGACTCACAGTGCCGGAAAAGAAGCGATGAACGAATATTCAATCGGTGAAAAACTGAGAGGGTTCCGTGCTGAGGGAGAAAATTTTGTAGGAGAGAGTTTCGGAAGCATCGTAGGTTATAAAGACAATGGTGCCATTATGCATTATTCTGCAAAAAGCGAAGGAAGCAAAGAAGTAACGAATGACGCGAGTATTCTGGTAGATTCCGGAGGTCAGTATCTTGAAGGAACTACTGATATTACAAGAACATTGGCTTTAGGAACAGTTTCTGAAGAATTCAAAAGAAATTCTACCTTGGTTTTGCAGGGAATGATCCGTTTATCAATGGTTAAATTCCCAAAAGGAACAAAAGGTGTTCATTTAGATGCTATAGCAAGATTGCCTTTATGGATGGAAAGAAAAGATTTTAACCACGGAACGGGTCATGGGGTAGGAAGCTTTATGAATGTTCATGAAGGACCGCAGAATATCAGAAAAGATATGAATCCACAGGATCTTTTGGTAGGAATGGTTTGCTCAAACGAACCCGGGTATTATCTTGAAGGAGACTACGGAATCCGTCACGAAAACCTGATCGCAGTGAAGGAAGCAGAAAAAACGATCCACGGAACATTCTATGAGTTTGAAACATTGACGCTTTGTCCTTTCTTTAAAGATACGATTGTAAAAGAAATACTTTCAGAAAGTGAAATTAACTGGTTGAACAGCTATCATAAAACCTGTGAAGATAAGCTCGCTCCGTTTTTGGAAGGTGATATTAAAGAATGGTTCCTGAACCTGGTAAGCCCGCTTTAATACATTAAAAATAATAAAAAAGCCTTGTAATAATACTTACAAGGCTTTTTTATTAATTGAAATAGGGATAATAATAATTTATTTATTTTTCTCTAATTTGTGAAAAATAAATATTATATTTGTGTAGCAAAAATACCAAATCACACCTTTCATATACATTAGTAAATTCAAAAGCAGTAAGTCATCCCTTTTGGGGTGATTTTTTTATTTGCATAAATGTTTTTCTGTATTTTTGCTTGTTTCAGAAATATTTTCAATTGTAATTAATCTTAAAAATGATTCATCAATTCTTTCAAAAATTCGGTATTTTCTCGGACAGTGAGATTGAAGATTTTCTACAGCTTTTTGAAAGAAAAAGGTTAAGTAAAAATGACTTTTTCGTACATGAAGGTGAAAAATGTAAAGAAATAGCTTTCATAGAATCTGGTGTTTTCCGTTCTTATTATGTTTCTGATGAAGGAAAAGATATCACGTATTGTTTCAGATTTCCAAATGATTTAATTGCTTCATATTCTTCATTTATATCCGAAAAACCAAGCATGGAAAATATGCAGGCGATTTCGGACGCTGAGTTACTGATTATTAAAAAAGATAAAATTCAGAAGCTGACGGACGAAAATCCCAATTGGATAAAATTCCTAAAAACAATTGCCGAACAGGAATATCTTGAACTGGAAAAACGCTTTTTTCAACTTCAGAGAGACTCTGCAGCACAGCGTTATCAGTCATTACTTGAAAATCAACCTAACTATATTCAGGATATTTCTCTGCAATATCTTGCTTCTTATTTAGGAATTACGCAAAGACATTTAAGCCGAATCAGAAAAGAAATTTCTTTTTAGACATTTGTCCTGTATATTGAGATGCTGACTGAATAGTTTTGTAAAAAAAAATAAATGCAGTCAAATATTTTAATTATCGGAGGAAACGGATTGGTTGGGAGAACTATTGCCCGAATTTTAGGATCGAGAAACCCTGAAGTAAACATTTTTATCGGAGGCCGAAAAGGTGGTAAATCACAAAACGATTTGTTGATTGATGTTACCAAAATTTCAACTTTCAAAACTATTGTAGAGAAAAATATTAATCTCATTGTTCTTTCTGTAAATGATAAAGAGGATCAGGTCCTTCGTTTTGCAATTGAAAATAATATAGATTATCTGGATATCACAAAACCAACTCCGGATTTGAGGAAAGCCTATCAGTTGGCAATCCAGAAGAAAGTTAACAGCAGAATTGTTTTCAGTTCAGGGTGGATGGGCGGAATCGTTGCAGGTTTAGTAGGTTTTGCATCCAAAAAAATGAATACAATAGATGAGGTCAAGCTTTTTGTATATTATTCGGTGAAAGATTTGGCGGGTGAAAGTTCAGCTCATTTTATGGCGGAGAATGTAGCGAAACCATTTGTGAATTATAAAGATAATCAGCCTGTTTCCATAAAACATTTCCTGGACTCCGAATACTTTGATTTTTCTTTTGGAATCGGGAAAAGACAAACTTATAATTTCGATGTTCCCGATTTGTATATTTTAAATTCTATTGAAAAAATTCCAACTGTAAATGTGAAAATGACCTATAATTCAAAGTTCATTACATGGCTTTTGGGAGCTTTTCAGAGCATAAGATTTTTTAATATTTTATCTTTAAAAGAGCGGAAGATGATTTTTGGGTCGAGCGGAAATGGAGATCAGTCTGTTTTTGAAATTATCATTAAGAATAAATCGGAAACTAAAAAAATCAGCCTTCAAAGTTTAAAAGGTCAGGCGGAACTGACTGCTTTATCAACAGTTTTGCATATTGAGGAATTATTGAAAAATCAATTTGAAAATAAAGTGTATTTCAGCCATCAGCTTCATCAACCTGAATCTTTATTAAAGTCATTAGAAGATTATGGAACGATTAATATCAAAATGGATTCATGAAAAAAATAGTCATTATTAATGGGCATCCTAATAAAGAGTCTTTCAATTTTGGGATCGCAGAAGCTTACAAGAATGGGGCATTGAAATCGGGGGCTGAAGTAAGGGAAATTATTATTGCAGATTTAGAATTTGATCCCAATCTAAAGTTTGGTTATCAGAAGCGAATGGAGCTTGAGTCTGATTTGCTGGAAGCATGGGAACAAATACAATGGGCAGATCATTTAGTTTGGTTTCATCCCGTTTGGTGGGGCGGACTTCCTGCTATAACAAAAGGATTTATTGACCGGCTTTTTCTTCCAGGAATGGCTTTTAAATACAGGGAGAATTCTGTTTGGTGGGATAAACTTCTGAAAAATAAAACGGCACATATTATTACAACCTTAGATCAACCAGGATGGTATTACTGGTTGTTCTATGGTCGTCCAAGTGTCAATCAGCTGAAAAAATCTACTTTAGAATTTTGTGGTGTAAAACCTGTAAAAGTTACTTACGTAGGTATCATAAAAACATCGGATAAGCCAAAACGCATGAAATGGCTTGAAAAAATAAAACTACTGGGACAAAAACAAAAATAGGGAAGATCAATTTGGAGTTTATAAAATCGTGACAATAGATAAACGTTATAGCTCAGTGCCATTAAAAAACGTAAATCTGCAGCATGAATAACGATACCATTTGTGCGTTGGCTACAGCCAATGGAGTAGGAGCTTTAGGGATTATCAGAGTTTCGGGGAACGATGCTTTATCAGTCGTTAAAAAATCCTTTCCTGCAAAAAAGCTGGCGAAGCAGAAATCTCATACCATTCACTACGGATATTTTTTAGATGGGGAGAGACGATAGATTAAGTCATGCTTTCGATTTTTCTGGCTTCGAAAAGTTTTACAACATAAAATTCTATAAAGAACATTTTACAATTTAGAAAGATTTAATTTCAGAGCTTTTTTATTCAAATCTGCTTCGAGTTTTGTTTCATATATTTTTCTTCTTCTATACTATTTTCATTTTAATACGACGAGTTCTGGCGCCTTCAGTATCTACATTTACAGTATAATAAAAAGGTAAAAGATGAAAATTGATTTCAAGAATTTGGGTGGGATTTGGCCTAACCACCTTAAAAAATAGGGCTAAAAACTAGAGATTTCTAGTAAAATAATTTTCAAGACGAATTAAATAACCAATCAAATTACAAAAATCGTGTCAACAACACCAACAGAAAATCCGGCAACTTATCTTATACAGCTAGATGCTTTTAATATTACCAAAGACTGGGTGCCACAAAAACCTTATACCAATGCAGATTACGAAACGGCAAAAGCTAATGTGGACGGTATAAATGCGGCAATAGACTATGCTGTAAATACATTACATGTAAATATGGTGAAATTACCTGCTGGAAAATATACGTTTACCTATTTGAACAGGTCAATGGGGCAGGGACATATTTATGAAAATACAACGTGTGTTCTGATTCCGTCCCATACGACGCTTGATATTAGTGGTTGTCGTATCGAAATGATGTATGACAGCGTTAATAAAAGCCCATATGATATATCTTCAGATCCTGCTTATCTTTTTAAAGGCAATGTATTTGGTTTTTTCCATGCCGTAAAATCAAAATTAATAGGAGGAGAAATTCTGGGAGATCTTTATCAAAGAGATTTTGTTTCAGGAGAATCCTGGGTTGAATCTACTTATGGAGTAATGCATAATTTAGGATCAAGATATTGCGAAGTGGATGGGACCACTATTCGCGGATTTATGGGAGATAATATTATCATAGGAAATTATCCGGAAGTCGGTACTGGTGAAGGAACTGGCTGGGATCCTAAATTTCTTCTTGGAAATTTATTGGCAGATGGAACTGATAATACGGGATATGTATCACAAAATTTAAATAATTCTTATACAACTGATTTCATCAGCTTACCCGGCGATGCTAAAGACTATCGTAATGTATGTATCATTACAGGTGTGGGATACACGAGAATTCCTCCGTTTCAAAACGGTTATGTTACTTTTTATTGGTATGATGATAACCATAATGTTATTGGCTCGGAAGTGAATCAAATTTTTGAGGAAACTAAAAGACCGGACCGTGCGAAATATCTAAGAATTGTTACAGATAATCAGCCTTCCAATGATGCCGATGCGTATTTCAGTATTCAGTTGGCAAGCAATCCATGTACAAATTTCACAATTAAGAATTGCGATCTCAGTGATTCTCACCGTGGTGGCATTTCAGGAGGAACAAATCATACTTTGATCCAATCCTGCCGAATTTATAATAACGGAGTAGGCTGGAAAGAATCAGCACCGGGATTTCCGGATTCTACCCGCTATCAAATAAACTTTGAAGACAGTTATTGTTTAGGAATGACTGTAGAAAACTGTGATATCGGAGATGGTTTTCATGGAATACTAGCGGGTACCTATAATGCATTTATCAGCAACAACAGATTTTACAATTTAGGATATGGAGTTATTGCTTACTCTATAAATTTACTTCATGTACATCATAATAAATTCAATAACATCGAATTACCATTATCGCTTGAAAGCTCGCCTGAATTTAGTAAACGAAAAGTATTGTTCTCCAACAATTATGTCCGAAAGTTCACAGCAGTAGTAGCCTCTAATCCGGTAGAACTAAAATCAAACTATTTCGAAGATGGAAGAATGGATTTCGATTCTGAATCTACGATGTCAGAAAATCATTTTGTTGACTGTAATATTTCATCCAGTCAATTTGGACTTAAAACATATAACAATATATTTGAAAATAAAAACCTGTCTCATACTTATTTTATAGCTTATTCATCGGATATTACTGTTTATAAAAATACTTTCAAAAACTTTCTTTTTACAATTAATAATATTCCGACGAACAGAAAAATAGACTTTATTGGCTGCACATTAGATAATGTGGTTATTGCTCATAATCATGCTGTATTTTTGAAATCTGTAAACTATATAGATTGTATTATTAAAAACGGAACATATCACTTCAACGGTTGCTATGGAAGTCCGGCAAATGGAACTTTTCCTAAAGTAAATTTTATTAATTCCAAAATTTATTTGGGTAATGACAGAGTGAGTAATTATTTTGATGCACAATTTTCTAGCGTTGGCTTGGTGGGTACTTATAATAATAATCCTTCCAGGTTTGACAATGAAGTATCAATAAAAGACTGTATTATTTATCTCACAGGTCTAAATACTGCTACTGTATGTTATGTAAGCTATGGATGGGGCTTCACTAAGCTGAGCTTAGATAATGTAGATGTTAAAAAAGATGCTCTTAATACCGGAACACCTACGTTCCATTGGTTTAATAGTATTGATGACAACAGCATTAAGGTAAAAAATGGATTTACTGTAGAAGAAGGAATTACTTATACTGATATCCCGGATTCAAAATTTATGAAGAATACTTCTGCACCAATGCAATTACCTAAATTTATTGGAGAAGAATATATTTGGTTTGATACTTCCGGAAATGTCCATGTTTTGAAAGGAATAAATACTTCTAATATTTCCACTGCATGGGTAGAGGTGAATTAAAAAAATTTCAATTATAAAGTAAGAGCAGGAATTTCCTGCTCTTATCCATTAATAAAGGTGAAATGTGCATGATAGACAATCTGTATAATTCTTTGCAATTAAAAAAACGTAAATTTGCAGCATGAATAACGATACCATTTGTGCGTTGGCTACAGCCAATGGAGTAGGAGCTTTAGGGATTATCAGAGTTTCAGGTGACGATGCTTTATCAGTCGTTCAAAAGTCTTTTCCTGCAAAAAAGCTGGCGAAGCAGAAATCTCATACCATTCACTACGGATATTTTGTAGATGGAGAAGAAGCGATAGATGAGGTAATGCTGTCTATTTTTCTGGCACCAAAAAGTTTTACTACGGAAAATTCTCTGGAAATAGCTTTTCACGGTTCTCCGCACATTGGGAAACGTATTCTTGAGACTTTGATTAAAAACGGAGCGAGAATGGCAAAAGCAGGGGAATTTACCCTTCGTGCTTTTATCAATGGAAGAATAGACCTTTCCCAGGCTGAAGCGATTGCTGATGTTATTGCTTCTGAAAATGAGGCTTCAAGGAAAGTAGCTATCAATCAGCTAAAAGGAGGAATTACCAATGAGATCTCTTTTTTAAGGACTGATCTACTCAATTTTGTCTCTTTAATTGAGCTGGAGCTGGATTTTGCTGAAGAAGACGTAGAGTTTGCCGACCGATCGGCATTGGTAGAGCTATTGAATAAAATCGAACTGAAATTAAATTCATTGATCGAAAGTTTCCAGTACGGAAATGCCATTAAAAATGGAACTGCAGTAGCCATTATCGGAAAACCGAATGCAGGAAAATCTACGTTGCTTAATGCTTTGTTGAAGGAGGAAAGAGCGATCGTAAGTAATATTGCGGGAACCACAAGAGATACGATTGAAGAGGTGTTACACATTAAAGGTCATGCATTCCGATTAATCGACACGGCCGGATTGCGTGAAACAGTGGATGAAATTGAAGCGATTGGTGTAAAAAAAGCTAAAGAAAAAGTAGAAAATGCCAACATTCTTGTATACTTGGCAGATGCAGGAACTGAGGATTTCTCTGAAGATATTGAGATGATAAAATCTTTGTTGAGAGAGGATCTGAAACTGATTATCTGTTCAACGAAAATTGATGAGGTTTCCCCGTCAATCTATGAAAAAGTAGAAGATATTTTCAGAAATGAGATTGCACACGATTTCGATTTCATTAAAATTTCTGCGGTAGAAAATCAAAATATTCAGGATCTTAAAAATGAATTGTCTTCATATGTTGAACAATTAAAAGCATCTGAAAATAACGTCGTAATTACCAATCAACGTCACTTCGAAGCTTTACAAAAATCTTTGGATGCTGTACATAAAGTAAAAGAGGCGATTACCTTCCAAATCTCTACGGAATTATTGGCCTATGAACTTAGGAATGCTTTGGAACATCTTGGTGAGATTTCCGGTGAAGTGACCAACGATGAGGTTTTGGGGAATATATTTTCTAAGTTTTGTATCGGTAAATAATTCAAGTTTTCTTAGATCTTTTTAATTTGATTATCAGGGCGTTTATATAAATTTTATTTTCTATTTTTTAGCGGTTATTTTCATATTTGTACGCCTGATGTACACCTTGAGCTATCAAAAGTAGTATAAAGGTGTACGAATGTACACTTCAAATAAAAGAAAGAAAAAGAAAGCAAAGAAACTAAGGCTCTTGCCGAAAGTATTTTGGCAATTAAAAAAGCTGAATATGTCCAATGACGCTATGACCTGAAAGACACTGTAAAAAGTAAAAGAACTTTTTTAACATATTTTGAGGAGTTAGCAGAAGAAAAGCAAAAGCAAGACAATTCTAACAATTACGATAATTGGTTCTACTCCACAACATCTCAAAAAGATTTTCTAAAAATATGATTTTCAATGAAATTGATGAAAGTTTCGTCAAGAAAGTTCACCGATATTTTGAAAAGGATGCTTTTAAAAGTGAACTGCCACTTTCTCAAAACTCAAAATATTCTTATTTCAATAAGTTCGAAGCTGCACTCCGAAATACTTTCGATGGATATTTGACAATAAATTACGCATCAAAAGTCAATTCCTTGAAGAAGCGGAAAGCCAAATGGTGTAGAATATCTCTATATCTAAAAAAAAGCCGGAGAATTGTTAGGCAAAAGACAAGATTCGCAAGAAAGAGTTTTCAAAGGTTTGAAATATGGAATGACCTATAATACTGAAATTATTCGCTGGTTCAATCGAGCTGCAGCTCCCTAAGCATATTACTTTTCACTTAGCCTGACATACGGACGCAGTTCTATTGCTGGAAAACGGTGCAGATATTTATACGATTTCTAAAAGATTGGGACATCGAGAATTAAAAGCAATGCAGATTTATGCAAAAATTATGGATAGTAAAATGAAAGAAGCTGCCGAGATTATTCCGGAATTAAATATCGAGTTATGAAAATTCCGGTTTCTTTTTGAACTCAATGAAAATCGCTTTTTAATCCAGAATAATCCAGAATAATCTTTTTAATTGTAAAGCCCCAAAACGATAGGTATGTACATCAATTAGTTTTCGCCATAATCAATCTGATTATCATAACATTTTAGCCAAAGTAATAATCCCATCTTCCAATTCTTTTTCAGAAAGCGAACCATAGCCCAATCTTATACCATTTAAGGTTTCATCGAAGCTATAAGTATCCGGAGTAATGATTTTGATGCCTTTGGTTTTTAGTTTCTTGGAAATTTGTATCCAGTCCACGCACTTATTAGGAACAACCCAAAAAGCCAAACCACCTTCAGGAATAGTATAAGTGGCTTTGTTCGTAATATGTTTATTCAGCATCGTTGCCATAAATTCCCTTTTGGCTTTATAGTGATTAGTTGCCTTTTTGATATGCCTTTTGATTGTGCCGTCTTTGATAAGTTGTAAAACTGCCTGCTCCATTATGCTGTCGCCCTGCACATCAATAATTTTTCGTAAACTGCCCACTCTTTCAATCAAAGAGCTGTCATTACTTGCCAAATAACCGATACGCAAAGCAGGGGCAATCACCTTGCTCATTGTGCCAATGTAAACGTAGTTTTTCAGTTCTG
This sequence comes from Chryseobacterium sp. Y16C, assembly GCF_022488405.1. Classification (NCBI taxonomy): domain Bacteria; kingdom Pseudomonadati; phylum Bacteroidota; class Flavobacteriia; order Flavobacteriales; family Weeksellaceae; genus Chryseobacterium; species Chryseobacterium sp. Y16C. The sequence continues at coordinate 1,677,838 of NZ_CP092711.1, read as the reverse complement.
TAAAACTTGATAACGGTAATATCGGACGATAACCAAAATGAAATTCATTATCGTAATCATCTTCGATAATCGTAAAACCGTATTTGTTGGAAAGCCATATCAATTCCAATCTTCTTTTTAGGTTCAACGTTACCGTCGTCGGGTATTGGCGGTGTGGCGTAACATAAATTGCCTTTATCTTTTTGTGGGATTTCAGATACGAAATGACATCGTCAATCAGTAAACCATCTTTATCCATGCTGACAGGTAATAATGTTGCACCTGCATTTTCAAACGCAGACCAGGCAGGTTTATATCCCGGGTTTTCAATCAGCACATAATCACCTTTTGTAAACAGGCATTGAGCTGTCAGGTACATTGCCATTTGGCTGCCACGCGTGATGCAAATACTTTGCTCATCGACTTGCATTCCCCTCTGGTGGTTAAGCATTTGAACAATAGCTTTTCTAAATTCCAAATCGCCCAGTTCATTTCCGTAGCCCATCATCTGCCACCTTGCTTTCTGATTGAATATTTGGCGGTACGCCCTTGCTAATTCCGCAATGGGTGCAATTTTGCTGTCGGGGTGTCCATCATCAAATTGTATGTGATAATGCCTGCTTGCTGTCTCTTTTACTACGGTAGTTACAGGATTATTTTTTTGTACCTCTTTGAAATCGGGCAATGTCTCGGCAACAAAAGTTCCTTGCCTTTCTTTGGAAACCAGCCAACCCTCAATGAGTAGTACACTAAGGGCTTCTACAACTGTATTCCGATTGATTTTCAGAAGTTGTGCAAGATTTCGACTGCCGGGTAAGGCATCGCCGGGCTTTAGCCTGCCCGAATGGATGTCTTTTATTATGGCATCGGCTATTTGCAGATAAATAGCCTTATCCGATTGATCGTCTAACTGTATTTCAAATTTCCAACCTCTTAACATCTGGACTGTTTATTTTTGTAAAAACTGTATCATTTTGATGGTCCAAATATACGATACTTTTGTATTGCAATAATGCAACAGAACAATAAAAATTTTCAGTTATGTCAAAATTAGAAACTGCGACAGCAGTAAAGAAGTCAATCCATGTAGAGCAAAAACAGTTCAGCTCAAAAGATTTTCATCAAACATTTGCAAGACCAACGTATGTGAAGCCCTCCCATGTCATTCACAAGAACGTTGAAAATGCAGGCGTGCACAACCAGTTTTCGGAAGAAAGGAAACACCCTGTTTTCTTTGTGGATTTACCGAGTAAAAATGTCAGTATGACCATTGGCGGCTTGTTGCCGGGACAGAAAACACACCTGCACCGCCACACCTACGAAACGGTTCTTTATGTTATTGAGGGAAAAGGCACGACACGTGTAGAAGATGAAATTGTAGAATGGGAAGCCGGTGATGCTGTTTATATTCCGTCCTGGGCGTGGCATCAACACCAGAATTTAAGCGAAACTGAATCCGCAAAATACATTGCTTGCGAAAATGCCCCACAACTACAAAACCTAGGCGTTGCCTTGCGTGAAGAAGAAGGAAGAGATTTTTAATTTTTAAAACAGGAAGATAAATGAATAAAGTACCTTTTAAAGGTGTAATCGCCTACCCGGTTACCCCGTTTGACGACAACGAAAATGTGGATATTCCACTATTCAAAAAACAGGTTGAGCGATTGGTTGCAACAGGTTCTCACGGTATTGCTCCATTGGGAAGCACAGGCGTCATGCCTTACCTCAATGATGCGGAAAAAGAAGCCATAACCGAAGCAACGATGCAACAGGTTGCTGGCAGAGTGCCTACATTGGTAGGTGTTTCCAACCTTACTACGGACAAAACCGTTTACCATGCGCAATTTGCCGAAAAAGAAGGTGCAACGGCAGTCATGATCATCCCGATGAGCTATTGGAAACTAACCGATGACGAAATTGTAAAACACTATGATGCCGTTGCTTCCAAAATTTCCATCCCCATAATGGCATACAACAATCCCGCAACAGGCGGAGTGGATATGTCGCCAGTATTGTTGAAACGTTTGTTGGAAATTCCGAACGTAACGATGATAAAAGAAAGTTCAGGCGATGTGCAACGTATGCATTATTTAAGAAAAGAGTTGGGTGAGGATGTAGCATTTTTCAACGGTTCGAACCCATTGGCATTGGCTGCTTTTTCGGCAGGAGCTACAGGCTGGTGCACCGCCGCTCCCAATCTGATTCCCGAACTCAACTCCGCTCTTTACCAAGCCATCCAAGCAAACGATTTGGAGAAAGCCCAAAGCATTTTCTATAAACAGTTTGATTTATTGAAATTCATTGTGGCAAAAGGTTTGCCGCGCTCCATCAAAGCTGGTTTGGATCTCTTGGGAGTAGGCGGAGGTGGTTTCAAAAGCCCTTTAAAACCACTCAACGAACATGAAATAGCCGAACTGGATAGCATACTCTCGGCTATTGAGAACGAAGTTTGTCAGTATTAATTATGAAATTAAAACAAAATAAAATAGCAAAAGCAATTTTTATTATGCTATCCTATTTGTGTAAGCAGAAAAAGATATTTTAAATCTTATACCTGAAAATCAGGTTGAAGTAATTCATTTGGATATAGACAAAACCAAAGTAAGAGATGCAGAAATTGCAGGTGTACAATCTGTTCCTGCATTGGTTATACCCAATCAATTTTGGAGCTTCTATTGAAGATTTAAAATAACCATTCTAAAAAGCCCGAAAGCGATAGGAAACTTTCGGGCTTATACAGTTTTCTTTCAGTAGTAAGTTAAAACGAGCAAATAGCGGTACGTGTGACACTTGTGTATGCAAACTGGAGAAGGGCGAAGTATGTTTAAAACGGAATTTTGTCCTATCTGAAGTTCATAGACATCAAGGTTTAATTTTAGCTTGTGTGTCTGTTCCTATTTAAGATAAACTATGAAGAGTTTTAAAGCTGTTTAGTATTTTCTGGACTGCCTACTTATCTAAAAACTGCACCATACAGCTAATCCTGCAATGCCATACTTTTGTGCCATCAATAAAAATAATTTATAGAAATGGAATACAACATCAAAAAAGTAGGTCTAAACGATTTAGACAGCACCGCGGCATTATTTAACCTTTATCGGGTATTTTACCGTCAGGAAGACGATTACGAAAAGTGCAAACAGTTTATTAAGGAGCGATTAGACAATGACCAATCGAATATTTTTGTCGTATATGCAGACAGTAAAGCAGTTGGTTTTGTCCAGTTGTACAAACTGTATCATTATATCAGATTGGCAAAGCAATGGTTGTTGAGCGACTTGTTTGTTCACCCCGATTATAGAGGCAAAGGACTTTCGGTAGCGTTGATAGACCGTGCTAAACAATGGTGCGGTGAAACAGATGCTTGCGGACTGATGCTGGAAACCGAAAAAACAAACGACATAGGCAACAAGTTATACCCACGCTGCGGATTTGAGTACGATGGCAACCACAATTATTACTATTGGTGGAAATAAAAAGAAAAGGCGGACTCAAATTCAGTTCGCCTATAATAGGTCGGGTAGTAGTGGTTAGACAAAGGTTTGCAAACCCTTTACAGTGATTCAAATCCACTCCCGGCCTTTTCATAAATACTAATGTTATGACTCACTTCTCGTTTATAATTTTTATCTAATTGATTGAGATCATTGGATTGGATAGTCCTTTTTTTGCAGTTTGTTCTGCCGACACTTTTTATATTACACTAGCTCTGCTAATTTCTCTTTTAATTCGTTTTGAAAATTAAATCTTGATAAGGCTTGCTCATTCATGTTCCCTTTACGTTTTTGACCCAAACTTTAAAGCTTTAGATCTATAAGGCTAAATTGATATAAAATAACTTTGCAATAACAGCACTTACTTTTCTGTTTTAATAATTTTAGTATACCATTCTTTAAGACTTGCAGATCATAAAAAAATTATTTACCTTGCAAAAGATACTAATTAGTATGTTTATGAAAAAGGTGAACTCACAAGATTAACCATCTTTCAGAAGGCCCTATGAGCTTATTTATAAAAAAGCTATCTGGCAACGAGTATTGATGAGATTATTTTAAGGCAAAAGTCGCTAAAAGTACTTTTACTATCATTTCAAGAATAAAGATGAAATGATAGTTGCTGTTGTTAATGAAGTATTAAGATCAACATTCATATCAATATTGAGGAATTTGAAACTTTGGTAAACTCCAAAACTATAAGTCGGTATATAAATACTACCTGAATGAGCTAAAAGTTTTCCTGGAAAATTTAAAATAAATTTTTTTTGCGATAAAAACATACTAATTAGTATTTTTTTAAAAACAACATAAAAAATATCAGTTGTTTACATTAAAATCATATAATCAAATAAACTTTCTATATGGAAATTATTTTACCAGCCTCCGGCATTTTAAGCAAGAGTGAAGTTCAGAAGTTTAAGCTCATGCTGATACAGTCCAAATTACAGGAAAATATTAATAAATTACTGTCAGTGGCCAAACTGAAGCAATATTCAAAAACTGATTTTAAAAATATTGTAATACCAGATTCCCCACTTGCAAAAAAAGCTGTTGAAGAAGCTCAGGAAACCTGTAATTCTATCCTATTTTACCATTCTTATCGAACCTATTTCTGGAGTAGTGGATTTGCCTTATCTGAAAATCTGAAAGTGGATGCTGAATTGCTTTTTGTTTCATCTCTTTTACATGATATAGGACTTACTGATAATCACAATCATATCTGTTCAAAACAATGTTTTGCAAATTATGGAGGAGAGTTCAGTCAACAATTCTGTTTAGAACACGGTCAGGACCAAAAAAAAGCATCAGCTGTTAAACAGATCATTGAACTACATCTTTACCCTATTGTGAATAAACATAAATATGGAAATGAAGCTTACAGTCTTTCTAAAGGAGCAGCTATGGATGTTGTTGGGGGCAACAGGTTCCAACTAAGCAAAAAATATATAGATGACGTAAACAGGCATTATTCAAGACAGGGTTTTAAAGAAGATATATTAAATACCATGGAAAATTTTCATCATAAGGAAGGAACAAGAGCCGATATCCTCTACCGCATGGGTTTTGCGAAAATGGCCGGTAAAAACCCAATGGATATGGAATAAGTATCAAAAAAGGCTTATGTGATAAGGCCCGCATTTATTTATAAAGGAGATATACTTCAGGAATCCAAAAATCCGCTTTAGTTTTTCTATTGCGGATTATTATTTGAAAGATATTTTTTCCTTTAACGGAAGATCTTATAGTTTTTTGCTGAATATGTTTATCTTCTACTGGTCAAGTGAAAAGTTATACATCAATATGATGAAATGTCGGATATATTTTTTGAAAGTATTGTCCGATACACAAATAGATCTATTTTTCCAATTTTTATATCTTTGATATAGTTGAGTTATAGAGATTAAAACTTTATCTGCCCTTAATATACGCAACTGCCTCGAAAAATAGGCATTGTTTACAGTTTGTAAAAACAAGAAATTAATTAAATCTAATTTTGTATATCTGAAAGTAATGGTTCTCTATGTAATTTTAATCTTTCCGATATTTGACGGAGATATTCCAAATTCTTTTTTGAAAACAAAAGAGAAATGGGAAAGATCTTCGAAGCCAAGTTCAGTGTAAATATCAGTAGGCTTTTTACGCTCTTTATCTAAAAGAAAATATGCTTCATCCAAACGTTTTTTCATCAGCCATTTTCCTGGAGTGGTATTAAAAATAGCTTTAAACTCTCTTTTGAAAGTTGATAAGCTCCGCCCGCTCATAAATGCAAACCTTTCCATACTGATGTTGAATTTATAATGTTGATTCATAAAAGATTCCAGTTCAATTTTGTACGGAACATTGAAATTAAAAAGTATATTTTTCAGCTCAGAATTATTATTGAGCAAAATCATCAACAATTCTTCACGTTTGATATCAACAAAAACATCATCCAATTGTTCGGTTCCATTGTAGTAAGGCTCTAGAGACTGTATAAAATTATTGATCAGCTTATCTTCCTTGATAAATAGAAATGCGTCATTACTGGTAGATGGTTCGGTTTGATAAGGGTGGCGTGCAAGAAATTTCTTTAAAAAGACTTCATCAAAAGCAATAATTACTTTTTCAAACTGTCCCTCGTCTTTGTGTTTGGTATAACGAACAAAATGATTTTTTCTTGCAACACAGTAATCTCCGGGTTTCATCTCGTAATGTTTGTAGCCGTCATATGAAATCATGGATCCTTTAAGTAAAAACAGAAAGAAATGCTCCGGAATAAACTGTTCGGGTGATATTTCTGGCCCTAAATGGCAGGATTGTAGATTATTTAATTTCATGATGTTAATTTTCTTCGACCAGTTAAAAGAAATAAGGTTCCGGGCATAATTGTTTATAGCTTTTGGAAAACTGTACCGAAAAATTAAGTGTTTCATCAAAATTTCCGATACAGTAATTTTATTGCTGTTTAAAACTAACAAAATTTCATCAAACATTCATTACACTGTCTGCACTTGCCAAGAGCGCTTCTTCCCGGCTTCTTGGGTTCCAACTAAGTACAGATCTGGCCTTTTCGTTGGACATTTGTTTGTAATATACTCTGTCAATAGGTTCCAGTTTGTTCATTTTGTTGGTGAATTGTGGTCTTTCTTTTTTAAATAGTTCAGCTACATCATAAAAACTCATTGTCCCCTCTGAAGTTGCGATAAAACGTTCACCGGCAGCATTAGGATGAAGCATTGCTTTGATATGGATGTCTGCTACATCTCTCACGTCCACTACACCCATAGTAAAATGAGGTGTCGACTCAAGATTTCCGTTTAAAATTCTTATAACGGCAACATCCAGGGAAGCGGAAGTAATACCCCCAATTGCAGGACCAAATATTCCAACAGGATTAATGACGGACAGTTCCAGATTATTTCCTTCTTCTTCGATAAACTTCCATGCAGATTTTTCAGCTACAGTTTTAGATTTAATGTAAGCAGGAAGATCAATATTCGTGTCTGTCCAATCTTTTTCCGTGAAAATATAATTTTCAATATCAGTACTGTAACCGACTGCAGCAAATGAAGAAGTCAATACCACCCGTTTTACTCCTCCGTCTCGTGATGCTCTTAAAACCCGTAATGCTCCGTCTCTTGCAGGAATTATAAGCTCATTTTCATCTTTTGGATCCTGTGCAGGGAAGGGGGATGCAACGTGAAGGACATAATCACAATCTTTTACAGCTTCATCCCAATTATGGTCACTTGTTAGATCGGCTTCAATAAAAGAAAGAAGTGAAAAATCTGTAATTCCTGATTCTTCCAATGCTTTAACTATCTGATCTTTTTTTGAAAGTGAACGAAGGGTTGTTCTGACTTGATAGCCTTGCTGTAATAACTGCAGAACAGTATGAACTCCTAAAAACCCTGTTCCGCCGGTTACCAACACTTTTGTTTTTTGTGCGTTTTCCATTTTTTTAAAATTTACAGGACAAAGTTGAGGATTATTTTAATCGTTCATTTTGTTGTGGAGTTCAAAATTTGTTTGTTGTAGGGTCCACATAATAATGTTATTTATAGCTTTACATTTGTGATAAAAACTTATTTTTCGCACTTCATATTTCGCCAAGTTGTATTTAGATTTTAATCAGTCTATAGCTATTTTTTCATTTTTGCAATCGAGATATAAAACATTGTTCAGAAAAATTTTATTCCCGAGCATTCCTGTCATTCCTGAAAATTTCATAAGTGCGTATTGCATTTGTGAAAATCCTTCTACATAGGTAACATGGCGAAGTGGAATCTTTTTATTTTGAAATTCAATATTCTGATCACAAGTCGCAGTATAGGTGGTCAGGATATTCTGCCATGATTGGGCTTGTTCGGTGACCACACCGGAATGAGGAGATTTTAAATTCTTCCATTCTTCTTTTTGGGTAAGCAATTCATAAGCGCTCGTTCCGGAATCGAACAGAAATTGTTTTTCTTTTCCTTTCAATATTCCTTTCAAAATAATCTTTCTCTTTTTAAACTTAAAATCCATTAGTTGGTCAGTATATTGAGAGGGAGCCTTAGTAAGATTAAAAACCAGATAACTGTTTTTAAAATTAATGAGAGTTCTGTTGTTTTCCAGGATGTCAGCTCCCAAAGTTCCGATAACAGGAAGAGTGTCTTTATGATAGTTTTTACCCTGATTGATTAGCTTAAACCAATTTGAAGATATTTCAGTTTTTCCTAAAGTGAAGAATGCTTTTGCGTGGTCATGACTGATCTGTATTGCTTTAATGTTTTTAATAGCCTGTGTGTACAGCACTGTTGAAGGAGAACCGGTATCAAACTGTAAATAATAAGTAGTGGAATCTGTTGGAAAATGAATAGGGACAAGCAAAATATTTTTATCATTTCCTAACCATATCATAGGAACTTTTCCGCTTTCGTTTTTTACCGTTAAATAATTTTTTTCGGGAGTGAATTTTTGATCGAAATAAAAATATGTGCCAATCAATACCAGAATTAAAGGGCCTAAAAAAGCCGGTACAATTTTCTTAAAAATTTTCATTGTTATTTTTTTTGCAAGATTCGTGGATTTCAATCAGAATTCTTACAAAAATAAGGCGACAATTTTACGACAATTAAAGTTTTTAAACTATAAAAAATTGGTTTTCAGTTTGATATGCAAAGTGTTGTTTTGGTTTAAACTGATGCCATTTCTAATGATGATGAACAGTTTTACACCGAGTAAACTGATAAGAGGAATGAGAAAAAGAGGAAACCGGATTCCTGAAAGATGCTGAATAAACGGACTGATAATCATAAAAAGAGACAGAACGGCGGCTAATAAAATTTGTATGCTGATAATATCTTTTCCGATTTCTTTGGTTTTAGGGTCTTGGGTTTTATGGGTTAGGATCAGAGGCATAATAATTCCTCCGAATGGAATGATGAGACCAACTAAAGAAGAGAGATTAATAAGTTTAGCTCTATTGTTTGGGGTCTTTTCCTGAACAGATGGCACGATCTTTTCGGTTTCAATTTCTAGGGCTTTTGCAATAGCTTTTAAAGTAAAACCTTTAGGAGTACTTCCTGCTTCAATCCTCTGAATGGTCCTTAATGAAAGTCCTGATTTTTCAGCAAGCTCTGCTTGGGTCATATGCTGTTGTTCTCTGAAGGTTTTAACCTGATTACTCATTTTGTATTAGTTCAATAAATAAATTTCAGTAAGTTAAACTTAACAAATAATTAAAAAGAACACAAGAATATTACTCTTAAAAATCAAAAATTCCGTATATTTTAGTTGTATTAGCAGTTAGCCGTATATGGAATAGTTATTACACTTTTACAAATCATAAAAAAGAAATAATATGCAAATTGAAACACGATCGTTAAAGCTTGAAGATTACGATGAACTGGTAGAAGTTATGAAGCTTGCCTATCCGAAAATGTCAGAATATGTTTGGGCGAAGAAAAGCATTGCCAAGCTTACTAAAATTTTTCCTCAGGGCCAGATTTGTATTACAGTAGACGGAAAACTGGCGGCAGTCGCTCTTTCGATTATAGTAAATTATGAAGATTTTGGAGATGATCATACCTACAGCGATATTACAGGAAATTATACGTTCAATACCCATTCTTCTACAGGAAATGTTTTATATGGTATCGAAGTTTTTGTAGATCCGCAGTATCGTGAACTGAGACTGGGACGCAGGCTCTATGATGCACGTAAAGAGCTTTGTGAATTGCTTAATCTGAAATCTATTGTATTGGGCGGAAGAATTCCCAACTATCACGAATACAGCCACGAACTTTCTGCCAGAGATTATATTCGCAAGGTGAGAGATAAAGAGATATATGATCCGGTTCTTTCGTTTCAGCTGTCCAATAACTTTCTGCCTATCAAGGTGCTGAAAAAATACCTTCCGGAAGATGAATCGTCCAGAGAAAATGCTGTTTTGCTGCAATGGAATAATATCTATTACAGTAAAAAGCCGAATACGATGCAGGACAGTATCATAAGGATCGGTCTCGTGCAGTGGCAGATGAGACAGTTTAAGGATATTGATGCCTTCTATGAGCAGGTAGAGTTTTTTGTCGATGTAATGGGAGACTATAAATCGGATTTTGTTCTGTTTCCGGAACTTTTTAATACGCCTTTATTAGCGCCATTCAATAACTTATCGGGAAGAGACAGCATGATTGAGCTGGCAAAAATGACTGAAAGTATTAAAAACAAAATTTCCGAATTGGCGATCAGCTACAATGTGAATATTATTTCAGGAAGTATGCCCGTATTTGAGAATAATGATCTGTATAATGTAAGCTATCTTTTGCACAGGGACGGAAGAATTGATGAATACCGAAAAATTCATATTACCCCGAATGAGAGAAAGTATTATGGGATGAAAGGAGGAAGTGAGATCAAAGTTTTTGATACTGATTGTGGTAAAATAGGACTGGTAATCTGCTACGATGTCGAATTTCCTGAGCTTCCAAGAATATTAGCCGATCAGGGAATGAAAATTCTGTTTGTACCTTATCTTACCGATACTCAGAATGCCTATATCCGGGTAAGGCATTGTGCGGCAGCCAGAGCAATTGAAAACGAATGTTACGTTGCCATTGCAGGCTGTGTAGGAAACCTTCCGGGCGTTAATAATATGGATATTCAGTTTGGACAGGCAGCGGTGTTCACACCGTCAGATTTTGCATTTCCTTCCAATGCGGTAAAAGGAGAAGCAACACCCAATACGGAAATGACCTTAATTGTTGATGTTGATCTTAATCTTCTGAAAGATTTGCATTATAATGGTTCTGTACAGGTTTTGAAAGATAGAAGGACAGATTTGTATGAAACTTATTTAAAATAAAGAAGAGTCCAGCAATTGGACTCTTCTCGTTTTAGAAATATATATAAGTAAAATTTTACTTCAAAGTAAACTTAACTTTCGTCTTGATTGCATCAGAAGAATTTCCGATTTGCGCTTCAAAATCTCCCGGTTCAGCTATCCAATCATGTTTTTGAGGATCAAAGAAACTTAAAGCAGATTTGTCAATAGTAAATGTGACCTCTTTTTCTTCTCCCGGATTTAAAAATACTTTTTCAAAACCTTTCAGTTCTTTGGTAGGTCTTTCCACAGAAGATTTCAAATCAGAAATATATAATTGAGCAACCTCGGCTCCGGCTCTTTTTCCTGTGTTTTTAACAGAAACTGTAAACGTAATTTTGTCGTCCTGAGACATTGTTGTTTTATCAGCTTTTGCTTTTCCAAATTCGAAAGTAGTGTAGCTCAAACCATGTCCGAAACTGAATAATGGCTTAATTTTTTTCGTATCATGCCATCTGTATCCTACAAAAATTCCCTCGTTGTACGTAATATTGATAGGGTTTTTCTGATCTTTTCCTTTTCCGGCTGCCAATTCCTCTTTATTTCCAGGATATTCTCCCAATTGGTGGGCTGAATTATCTTCCAGCTTTACAGGAAAAGTAAACGGCAATTTTCCTGAAGGGTTAGCATCTCCGGCTAAAATTGAAGCGATGGAATTTCCTGCTTCTGAGCCTAAATACCAGGATTGTAAAACGGTTGGAACCTCTTTGATCCAAGGCATAGCCACTGCATTTCCTGAAATTAAAACTACTGCAAGATTTTTATTTGCTTTTGCCAATGCAGCAATTACATTATCCTGATTGTATGGCAATCCGTAGCTTTTTCTGTCATTTCCTTCACTGTCCTGGAAATCGGCTTTATTCAATCCTCCGACGAAAATGACGTAATCAGATTTTTTTGCCAGTTCAACAGCTTCATTCAGTAATTCAGCAGGAGAACGATCATCTTTTAAATCCTGTCCGGATTTTACACCGTTATATTCTCCGCCAATATCTCCCACATAACCTCTTGCATATTGTACATCGGATTGTTTACCAAATCTTGCTTTAATTCCGTCTAAAGGAAGCGTTTCATATTTAACTTTTAATGAAGAAGAACCTCCACCAACAGTCATGATCTTGATCGCGTTTTCACCAATTACTGCAATTTTTTTAGCTTTATTGATGTCGATCGGAAGTACATTTCCCTGGTTTTTCAACAAAACAATTCCTTCTTCTCCGATTTCTTTAGCAATCGCTTTATGTTCCTCAGAAGCAATATTTCCGAAAGGCTTGTTTCTGTTCATTGTTGTTTTATAAGCTAAATTTAAAAGTCTCGAAACTTTGTCATCAAGCTCTTTTGTTCCCACTTTACCGGATTTTATTAAATCTAAGTAAGGTTTTGCTAAATAATAATTGTCGTAAGCGTTTTTTGTTCCTGCTGAAAGTCCGTTGGTCCAGCTTCCGAATTCTAGGTCAAGTCCATTGTGAATAGCCTGTTCAGTATTGTTTACAGCACCCCAGTCTGAAACAACAACGCCTTTATATTTCCATTCCCCTTTTAAAATATCATTCAAAAGATACTGGTTCTGACTTGCATATTGGCCCTTGTACATATCATAAGCTCCCATGATGGTCCATGAATCTCCTTCCGTTACAGCCGCTTTAAAAGCCGGAAGGTAAATTTCATATAAGGTTCTGTCATCCACTTTCACGTTACTTGTATGACGGAACATTTCCTGATTGTTCAATGCAAAATGTTTCACAGAAGTTGCAACGCCATTGGATTGAACTCCTTTAATGTAAGGAACCACCATTTTTGAAGTCAGATAAGGATCTTCTCCCATATATTCGAAATTTCTTCCGTTCAGTGGAGTTCTGTAAATATTTACTCCGGGTCCCAGAAGAATGTCTTTTTTTCTATAACGGGCTTCTTCTCCAAGCGCTTTTCCGTAGTTCCATGACATTTTTTTGTTCCAGGTTGCGGAAAGTGCCGTCAAAGCAGGATAAGCAATAATGGAGTCATTCGTCCAGCCTGCCTGGTTCCATTCGTCCCACATTACTTCAGGGCGAACTCCATGAGGTCCGTCTGTTGTCCAGAATTCAGGAATTCCCAGTCTTGGAACTCCCGGAGAACTGAATTTCGACTGTGCATGAAGCATGGCCACTTTTTCTTCCAGTGTCATTCTGGAAAGTGCATCCTGAACTCGTTGCTCAACGGGTTTTGATTCATCTAAATAAACAGGTAGAGTAGTATTTTGAGCCATATACGAAGCAGAAATAAGAGTAAATAAACTTACAATGGCGGTTTTCTTTAACATAAAAGCCTTCTTTTTTGATTGGTAACAAAAATAGCAAAAAAAAATTATTATCTCAAATTGAGAAAATATATTTTTTTAATAAATGTCTAATTATCATCAGCTTTTATCAAAAAGTAAATCAAATGGGAAAATGAAATTAAAAGAAAAGGCATCATTTCAAAAAATATGAAACAATGCCAACAATATATAATAATAGACTTCTTTAATAGTCAAAGTGAATAGTGAATTTTGCAGAATAATGGAAAAATTCACTCATAGGCAATTCACTAAACTAGTTCCAGCCTTTAATGGCCCCTCCTTTAAAAATCTCCTCCGCTTTTTTCGCGACCTCATCGGATTCATAAGCCTTTACAAAGTTTTTTACTTTTTCGGAAGTCTTGTTGTCTTCTCTGGAAACAATTACGTTCACATAAGGTGAATCCTTATCTTCCTTAAAAATTCCCTGTTTTTCGGCATCCAATCCTGCCTGTGCTGCGAAATTGTTGTTAATAACAGCGATTACAACTTCCCTATCATCCAATACTCTTGGTAATTGTGGAGCTTCTATTTCAAGGATTTTTAATTGTTTAGGATTGTCAACAACATCAGTTACCTTAGGTAGGAGACCGATTCCGTCTCTCAGTTTCAACAATCCATTTTTCTGTAATAAAAGTAAAGAACGTCCTCCATTTGTCGGGTCATTAGGAATGACAACAGTGCTTCCATTCTGAAGCTCACCAATGTTTTTAATTTTTTTTGAATAGGCAACAATCGGATAGACAAAAGTATTTCCTACAACAGCTAATTTGTAGCCTCTCTGTTTGGACTGTTCATTTAAATAAGGAACATGCTGAAAAGCATTTGCATCAATATCTCCGTTATTCAACGCTTCATTCGGAACAACATAGTCATTGAAAGAAACCAGTTCTACATCAAGGTTGTATTTATCTTTGGCCACCTTTTTAGCCACTTCGGCAATTTCCTGTTCCGGACCGGAAGTGATGCCGACTTTAATCACATTCGGATTATCTTTTTTCGGTGAACTGCAGGCTGTAAATAATAACAATCCCGCTGCTAATGCTCCTAAAATCTTTATTTTTTTCATTGTCAACTATTTTCTTAAAAAATGGCGAAAAAGCAAAAAGGCAATCTTTAAATTCTTTGATAATAATAAAATATGGCTTTATACCTTTTTGAATTACCTTTTTCGCCGGATCGATGGCTGAAATCATCAAACCACCACACTATTTCACATTCACACTATATTTTTAAAGTGCTTACACACTATAATTCTTGTTTAAATTTCAATTAACGATGATCAAATCTTTTGGCTAATCGGTCCCCTGAAAACTGAATAATAAATACGATAGCCACCAATAAAGCCAATACCAGATTCATGATCACTGCATCATAACCAATATATCCGTACTGATAACCGATTTGTCCCAATCCTCCTGCTCCGACTGCTCCTCCCATTGCAGAATACCCTACCAAAGTGATCAAGGTTATCGTAGCATTGTTAATTAAAGACGGAAGCGCTTCCGGTAACAACACTTTTCGGATGATCTGAAATGGAGTAGCTCCCAATGCTCTTGCGGTTTCAATCAATCCGTAAGGAACTTCCAACAAACTGTTCTCTACCAATCTTGCAATAAAAGGTGCGGCTCCAATACTTAAAGGAACCAAAGCGGCATTTATACCAATTGATGTTCCGACCAGACTTCTTGTAAACGGAATCATCCATACAATCAGAATGATGAAAGGAATGGATCGGAAAATATTCACCAAAACAGATAAAATCCTGTTATAAACTGCATTTTCCAAAAGCTGTCCTTTTCTAGTTAAAAATAATAGAATTCCAACCGGTAAACCTAATACAAATCCAAAAAATCCTGACACGAATGTCATATAAACCGTCTCCCAAATTCCTTTTGATAAAAGAGAAATCACCGTATCACTAAGCATATCCTCTTACCGTATTTTGAATTTTATTCTGGTTGAAATAATAGATAGCCTGCTGGTTTTTTTCCTCTTCACCCTGAAGTTGCAATAATAGCTTTCCGAAGTTGGAATCTCCTAAGTATTCAACATCAGCTTTTAGAAGTTTGTAAGGAATTTTATATTTATCATACACTATTGAAAGCAGTTCTTCAACAGATATTTGTTCATTAAGTTCAACCTCAACAAGAGGGAACAGTCCGTGTTGCGGTTCTTTTTGTAGTTTTTTATTCAGTTCCTGTGGTATAGTCATAACACTAGAGTTTAAAAATTGTTTAATGATAGGATTCTCTTTGTTGGAGACAATCTCATTTAAAGTTCCTTTGGTTACCAGTTTTCCTTTGTCAATGACAGCAACGTGGTTACAGACTGTTTTAATGACCTCCATTTCGTGGGTGATCAGCAAAATGGTGATTCCCAACCTTTGATTAATATCCCTCAACAACTGTAAAATGGATTGAGTGGTTGCAGGGTCTAGCGCACTTGTTGCTTCATCACAAAGCAGGAGATACGGATCATTGGCTAAGGCTCTTGCAATGGCAACCCTTTGTTTTTGTCCGCCCGAAAGACTTTTAGGATAGTCATAGGCTTTATCTTCCAAACCTACAATTTTCAGCAGTTCATTGACTTTTCGATGGATTTCCGTTTTGTTGACATGGTCCAGTTCCAATGGAAGAGCAATATTTTCAAAAACCGTTCTTGAAGAAAGAAGATTAAAATGTTGGAAAATCATTCCTATTTTTTTTCTTTCTCGGGCTAATTGTTTGGAATTTAATTTCGTGAAATCCTTTCCGTTAATAATAATTTCACCATTATCCGGTTTTTCAAGAAGATTCACCGTTCGGATTAAAGTGCTTTTTCCCGCTCCTGAAAATCCGATGATTCCGACAATGTCGCCTTTTTCAATAGTCAGGCTTACATTATCCAGCGCTTTAAAAGACTGTTTTGTATGGTGAAATGTTTTTGAAATGTTCTTTATCTCTATCATTTTTGATGCTATTCTTATTAAACAAAAAAGGCTCTACAACGTGGTAAAGCCTTTAAAAATATGTCATATAAAAGTAAGGTCAACCACAGCAATTTCGTAATCCAGGCATACAGCAATACATCATCATAGTATTGATGGTATGCTTTTTAATGGATTGATTTCTAAAATTCGATTTCATTTTATTTTTAATGTCCTGATTACGGTTGCAAATATAAGGGATAAATTTTCATTAGTCCACTAAAAAAGTAGACTTTTTGAAAATAATTTTGAGTTTATTTTTTAATATATTGATTTATAGTGTGTTATTTGTGTTTGTTGATAATTTAGAAAAATGAAAAACTTTTACCGAAATTATCATAGATCATGATATAATCTTGTAGGAGGTCTTAACTTTGTTATTATTAAAAATTAAAACAATGGAAAGAACAGAAGTAGTTTTAGGAAACGTAAGAGGAGAAGTTCAACTTTTCTCAGACGACAACAAAGCCGGAAAAATGGATATTTCAGTCATTGGAAATAAATTAACGGTTTACCATACAGAAGTGAATCCCGAATATGAAGGAAGAGGATTTGCAAAATTATTATTGGAAAAACTGGTTTCTTATGCCAGAGAAAATGATTTAATGATTGTTCCGTTATGTCCTTACGTTCATGCTCAGTTCAAGCGTCATCCGGAAGAATATAATGATGTTTGGTTCAAAGAAACATTGTAAGAAACTGAACTCTAATTTTAATCCTTAATTTATCTGAAATGAAAATGCTTAATTTTTTAGTCCTCGGAAAAAATCAGGAAATTCTTGATGTCTTAAAAAGAATTATAGAAAAAAATGAAGGCTGGAAAGCAGAACTTTTAAGCTTTGAAAATAAAGCTTATGATTATATCAGCAATAATAAAGTTGATATTGTTTTATTGAGTTCCGGGCTGGAAGATCAGTTTGAACGAGATATTAAAGCTTTTTGTGAAAATTTAGGCAAGGAAATTAAGGTAATACAACATTACGGAGGAGGAAGTGGATTATTACAGAGTGAAGTGAATATTGCTTTTTCCAAACCGGATGAAACTAAAAATGTTTTGCATAAAGCTGATTCCAGAGGAAAAACTGAGAATGAGTGGTTGGTAAGTGAAAAAACTTTTAGCTTTGGTGATTATTACGATCCTGAAAGAATTCAATTTGGTGCTTTGAGAGTATTAAATGATGATACTTTAGAAGCAGAAAAAGGATTTGGAGTGCATCCGCATGATAATATGGAAATTATAAGCATCCCTCTTGAAGGCAGTTTGGAACATGAGGACAGTCTGGGCAATAAACTGGTTATAAAAAGTGGTGAAATCCAGGTGATGAGTGCCGGAACCGGGGTGATGCACAGTGAATTCAGCAAAAGTGATGAGGAACTAGGAAAGTTTCTGCAAATCTGGATCTATCCCAGAAAAAGGAATGTGAGCCCGAGATATGATCAGATTACGCTGGATCCAGCAAAAAGCAAAAACAGATTCCAGCAGATCCTTTCTCCCAACGCAGATGACGAGGGAGTCTGGATTTATCAGGATGCATGGTTTCATTTAGGAAATTTTGAAAATACTACGGAAACCCAATATCAGATCAGGAAAAAAGAGAATGGCGTTTATGCTTTTATCATTAAAGGAAGCGCAGAAATTGATGGCCAAAAACTGGAAGAAAGAGATGGCTTAGGAGTCCAAGATATTTCTGAATTAAAGATTAAAACAACTTCAGAAAACACGGAGATTCTTTTGATGGAAGTTCCTATGGAAATTAATTAATTTTATAAATATTGTTAGAAAACTCTCTTCTTTAAGGGAGTTTTTTCTGTAATTTGTAAAAATGAAAATACAAATCATAAGTGATCTGCATCAGGAATTTGGATATACCAATATACTATTTGATAATGCTGATATAGTTGTTTTAGCAGGAGATGTAAATTTAGGAATAAAAGGGATTGAATGGATTAAGTCTAAAATTCCCGGTAAGCCTGTAATCTATGTTCTGGGAAACCATGAGTATTATAAAGGTTCCTATCCAAAAACATTACATAAAATAAAAGAGGCAGCACTAGATTCCAATATTTTTGTACTGGAAAATTCATTTGTGGATATTGAAGGAATTCGCTTTCATGGAGCTACGTTGTGGACAGACTTCTCAATTTTCGGAAATCCGATAGAATACGGAATGATTTGTCAGTCAGTCATGAATGATTACAAAAAAATAAAACGTGATCCTTCTTATTCGAAAATGAGGACTGTTGACATATTTAAGATTCATCAGTTATCTAAATTATGGTTACAGGAAAGTTTAGAAGCAGCAAAAGGAATGAAAAATATTGTGGTGACTCATCATGCTCCAAGTATTCACTCAGTTCCGGAACAATATAAAAATGATCCGGTAACGTCAGCTTATGCTTCTAATCTTGAAGATTTAGTTCAGGAATATCAGCCTTTATATTGGATTCACGGTCATATTCACACACCTTCAAAGTATGAAATCGGGAATACGAAAATTATTTGTAATCCGCATGGGTATATTGATGAAAAATATAACGGCTATGAAAAAGAATTAATTATTGAGATTTAAGAAAAGAATAAGTATTAATAAAATGGAGGTTCAATTTTTTACACTCCAAAACGAAATTTAAAAAAATATATTGAAGGGTATTATTTTATATCCGAAAAAGATTCCCCGAAATCAAATAAATATTTGACATTCCCCAGTAATAACTGTATTGTAACTGTATGCCAGAATGCAAATATTGTTTCTGAAAACAATAAAATTCGGATCATTCCATCTGGCAGCAAAAAATATTTCATCCGACTTTTTTTATAATATTTCTTTTCCGACATAAGTTTTTTATGAAAACCGATTAATGAAATTACAATGTATTTCAGACCATTAGGCGTACAGTATTTTTCGGATGATTTTTTAAAAATATCGACACGGAGTCCGGCAATCTTTGGCTTTTTATATAACGGTTTACATTTTTACAATGTTTTTATAGAAACGGCGAGTAATTTTGTTTTCTCAAAAAGCTGAACATGAGAAATTATGAACTAAAATTACTGCCTGTCATCATTGTGTTTTGCCTGAACTTTGCTCATTTCGTATATGCACAGAAACCTGGCATTAATATAATTGAGCTCAACCAGCAATTAAAAAAGCTTGAGAAAGAAAATTATCTGAGCGGGGTTGTTCTTATTGCTAAAAATGGGCAGCCTGTATATAAGGAAGCTTTCGGCTTTGCAAATCTCGCGGACAGTATTCCTAACAAAACGAATACAAAATTCAACCTAGCTTCAATGAATAAAATGTTTACGGCTATGGCTGTTTTGCAGTTAGCGGAAGCAGGGAAAGTTTCGCTTCACGATAAAGTAGGTAAATACCTTACGGATTTTCCCAACAAATCCATTGCTGATTCGGTAACAATACATCAATTATTAACTCATACTTCAGGAATGGGGAACTTCTGGGCAGAGCATGAGAAATCAGCAAAGGAAAAGTTCAGAACAGTTGCAGATTATCTTCCTTTGTTTGTTGATCAAAAACTGGCTTTCAGGCCGGGTTCCGATTTCCTGTACAGCAATTCCGGATATATGGTGCTTGGATTAATTATTGAAAAAATAACGGGCAAAAGTTATTTTGATTTTGTAAAGGAAAATATTTATATGTCTGCAAAAATGCTGGATACAGATGCTTATGAGCTGGATGAAGCTGTTCCCAATTTAGCTACAGGATATACCATGTCGACAGAAAAGCCGGGGCAATGGAAAAACAATATCTTTTCAAATGTTGTGAAAGGAACCCCTGCCGGAGGAGGTTATTCCACTGCCGACGATCTATTGAAATTTGCCAACGCCTTACAAAACAATATCCTTTTAAATAAAGAAAGTATAAAACTCTATACTACAGGCAAAGTAAAATATAGGGAAGGGATGTATGCCTACGGAATCATAGAAAACAAAATAAACGGCCATCGGATGATCGGGCATACCGGCGGGCATTTGGGTATTGCAAATGAACTGATGATTTTTCCTGATTCAGGCTATACTGTTGTAATTCTCACCAATGGAGAGGTTGAAAATTATTGGGAAGTGAGCAATCTTATTAAAAAACAATTAGCCGGTTCAACGCCTTCCATTGATAGTTTTTTTTATACTAAAGAAATGATTAAGGAAGCCTGTAATAAAGGTTATGAAGCCGCCATAACAAAAATAAAAAGCAACCCGAAAAAATATTTAAAAGAAAACCTTATTGAAAGATACGGATATAAGCTGTTATTCGAAAAGAAATACAATCAGGCAATAGATTTGTTTAAACTGAATATATATAGTTTTCCAGGCTCTGCTTATGGTTATTACAATATCAGTGAGGCCTACAGGTTATCCGGCCGCAAGGATGAAGCAATAAAATTTCTGAAAATCTATATTGAAAAAGAGCAGGATGATAAAGAGGCATTATTAAAATATGAAATGCTAAAAAATCCTAAATAAAAATGCCCAGAAAAAAAATCCTAATATCAGCTTTAAAAATATATAAAGTAAAATTACCGATTATCAGATTAAGGAAAGGATGATGCAGTAGAAACTATAGATTAAGATATATACTTATAACCGTAAAGCCTTACTTAACTAAAAATTTATCACACTCATTCTAAACCATCAACTAACAACTATCAATCAACACCTATTAACAAATTAGCAAAATCCAAAAAAAATCCCGATTTTTGCCCTCCTCTATAATTCCGAAAATTCATGAAACTTTGTATTGCCGAAAAACCCAGTGTTGCCAGAGATATTGCTAAAGTATTGGGCGCTACTACTCCGAAGCAGGGCTATATGGAAGGAAACGGTTATTGCGTGACATGGACGTTCGGACATCTTTGTACCCTGAAAGAACCTCATGATTACGGTCCGCAGTACAAATCATGGAATTTGTTTTTGTTACCGATCATTCCTAACAACTTTGGGATCAAACTAATTCCCAATAAAGGCGTTGAAAACCAGTTTAAAGTGATTGAAAGATTAGTTGAAGAATGTGATGAGGTCATTAACTGTGGGGATGCCGGTCAGGAAGGAGAACTGATTCAGAGATGGGTATTGCAGAAAGCAAAATGTAACAAACCGGTTCAGCGTTTGTGGATTTCTTCCCTTACCGAAGAAGCGATTAAAGAAGGTTTTGCAAGCTTAAAACCAGCTGAAGATTACAAAAATCTGTATCTAGCAGGAAATGCAAGAGCGATCGGAGATTGGTTATTGGGAATCAATGCGACACGACTTTTTACGAAAAAATTCGGAGGGAATAAAGCGGTTCTTTCCATCGGTAGAGTTCAGACGCCTACATTGGCGATGCTGGTTCAGCGTCAAAAAGAAATTGATGCCTTTACCACCGAAGAATATTGGGAACTTAAAACCAAATACCGGGACGTTATTTTCAACGCGGCAATCGACCGTTTAAAAAGCTTGGAACGTGCTGAAAAAGGATTGGAATATCTGAAAGTAAATCCTTTTGAGATCGTTTCTTTCGAAATTAAAGAAGGAAAAGAAAAAAATCCGCGACTTTTCGATTTGACGGGACTTCAGGTCGAAGCCAATAAAAAATATGGGTATTCTGCAGAGAATACATTGAATTATATTCAGAGTTTATACGAGAAAAAGCACGTGACCTATCCCCGTGTTGATACAACCTATCTATCCGAAAGTTTATATCCTAAAATAGAAGGGATTTTGCGAAAAATGTATTTCTATCAGGATTTAATATCACCTCTGCTGGAAGCTCCGATTCCGAAGTCAAAAGCGGTTTTCGATGATACCAAAGTTACCGATCACCATGCGATCATTCCAACTGAAGTTCCACCGTCTCAAAATCTGAGCAGAGAAGAAAAGCTGATTTATGATTTGATTGCCAAACGTTTCATTGCTGTTTTTTATCCTGAATGTAAAATTTCAAATACTTTGGTAGAAGGAAAAGTGGGAACAATTCCTTTCAAAACCAGTGGAAGACAGATTCTTGAACCGGGATGGAGAGCCGTTTATGCTAAAGAACCCAAAGAAGAATCCAACGATAAAGAAAAAGAGAAGGAAGAAGAACAAACGATTCCGGAATTCACGGTTGGAGAAACCGGACCCCATGATCCGATGATTCATCAAGGGAAAACTTCACCGCCAAAACCTTATACGGAAG
This sequence comes from Chryseobacterium sp. Y16C, assembly GCF_022488405.1. Taxonomy (NCBI): domain Bacteria; kingdom Pseudomonadati; phylum Bacteroidota; class Flavobacteriia; order Flavobacteriales; family Weeksellaceae; genus Chryseobacterium; species Chryseobacterium sp. Y16C. The sequence continues at coordinate 1,655,565 of NZ_CP092711.1, read as the reverse complement.
CAACGCTTTTGAGAGCTATGGAAACGGCCGGAAAACAGGTGGAAGATGAAGAACTCCGGGAATTGCTAAAAACCAATGGAATTGGTAGACCATCAACGCGAGCCAATATTATCGAAACCCTTTTCAAACGAAAATATATTGAAAAGAAAAGGAAAAACTTAATTGCCACTCATACCGGAATTCAATTAATTGACACGATTGAAGATGAATTGCTGAAAAGTCCCGAACTGACAGGGGAATGGGAATTGAAACTTCGCAAAATAGAAAGCGGTGAATATGAAGCCAATCAGTTTAAAGAAGAACTGATCCAGATGGTAACCGAACTCACTAAAAAAGTAGTGGACGGAAAAGGAAAAGTGATTACCCTGGAAGAAGAAAAAGTGGAGGTTAAAGAAAAGAAAAAGAGGGAACCTGCCGTTAAAAAAGAACTTCAATCCTGGGAAGAAACCCAATGCCCGAAATGCAAAGCTCATCATTTAATGAAAGGGAAAACGGCTGTCGGTTGCTCAGATTTTAAGAATTGTGGATTTAAAGTAAATTTTGAAATCTTCGGAAAAAAATTATCGGATAAACAGTTGATGGATTTAGTATTAAAAGGCAAAACATCAAAACTAAAAGGGTTCAGTTCACATCCTGAAAGTGTGACAGAAGGAGTTTTATCCTTTAATGATCAGTTTACTGTCATTATTCCTTAAAGTCAAAATATATACAACATAAAAAAGAAACGGTATTAACGTTTCTTTTTTATTATTCATGAGGTCCGTTGAAAAAATTCAGCATATTTTCAAGAGCGTTTTCAGCATGCATCAATTCTCCGTTGTCGAGAGATTCTTTTGCAATAAGGGCGGCTCTTTTTCGCATCTGGATCTCATATTCGGAAATAGCTTCCTGTAAAGTTTTATATTGATCTGATGTCAAAGATTCGCTTAATTCCAATGCATCCAGCATCGCCATATTAACACCTTCTCCGGCAAACGGACGCATTACATGAGCAGCATCTCCGATTAGGGTTACATTGGATTGCGCTTCCCAGGTCTGGTCAAAAGGAATACAGTAAATAGGACGTGGAATAAAGGGGGGGGCTGCATTTTCAAATAATTCAAGCCACATAGGGTTCCATTCGGGATAAGTAGATTTGAACCAATCCAGCATTTGAGCTTTGTCATTATAATCTAAACCACTGTTTGTTACCCAGCTCTCATCAATTTTAAAGCTTGCGTAAAATCCAATATCACCGTTTCCTTTTTGACCCATCAGAAGATTTTTTTTGTTTCCGAAGGCCATTATTTTCCCGCCCTTCAATAAGGCATTAACTTTTGGAGCATTCTCTTTGGCCTGCAGAATATTTCCTTCAAGCATAATAATTCCGGTATAGAAAGCTTTGTAGTCCGTGATATAAGGACGGATTTTTGAGTTGGCTCCGTCACAGGCAATCACAATATCTGCGTATACTGTTGTATTGTTTTTGAAATGTAAGAGCCATCCTTCATTCTGCTTCTCCATAGAAACGAAATGGCTGTCCCAGACTACGGTTTCAGGCTGTAAAGATTCCAGTAAGATCTTTCTTAAGGTTCCACGATCGATTTCCGGGCGGAAATGCTGATGCCCGAAATTTTCTTCAGGTTTGCCTTCATGGTCACTGAAAAATATCTCTGCATTTTCATTAACGATAAGCTCTCTGTCGGCTCCCACAAGATAATTCTGTTTGAATTCTTCCAGCAGATCTGCTTTACGGATTGCAGCCAATCCTGAGTTGTCATGTAGATCAAGAGGAGCTCCCTGAACGCGGGCATTTTTATTAAGATCCCTTTCATATACTTTTACATCGGCACCTTTTAGATGTAGCAGTCTTGCTAATGTTAATCCTCCCGGACCACCGCCCACAATGGCAATTGATTTATCTTTTATAAGCATAATTTTAAATTTTATGCTGCAAAATTAGGAGGTGTGATACACCAAAAATTGTAAAAATCGGTCGTTTTGATTTTTAAATAGTTCTTTAGGAGAAACTCCGGAAAGTTTTTTGATTTCTTTTATGAAATGAGACTGGTCTGTAAAATTAAGCTGCGGAAAAAGGTTTCCGTCTTTAATATGATGAAGAGAAGCCTGAAAACGTAAAATTTTACAGTAATACTTTAAAGAGATTCCCAATTGTTTATTAAAATAGCGGTTGATCTGGCGTTCGCTCCAAACGATCTGTTCTGAAAGATCTTTAACGGTGATTTCTCCATGAGTCGAAAAAATAAGCTCAAATAATTTGCGTTTTCGTTCATCAATGTCTTCAGGCAATAAGGTTTTTATTTTTCGAGAAGCTTTCGCACAAAATTGTTCAAAATCGTTAAGATCATCAATACTGAAATCCCAGAAATTATTGGGTAATTCTTTTCCGCTGTTCACAAATTCTGCAATGGACTGATGAAGAATATATTCTAATGCAAGAGGATTGAAACTGATCGCGAAAAAATCTGAAAATTCCGTTTCCGGCATTGGTTTAGGTTGAGTTTCCAGTCCCATCAAAACAATCTGAAACCGATTATCGGTGGTTTTACAGAATAGCAGATCGATTTTTCCGTTGGGAATGATCACGCCTTCTTTAAATGTTGACAGATTCTGCAGCGAAGAATAACCATACACAAAATCGGTAAGGGATTTTTCAGGTTTCATGAATTGATAGATTAATTCGTTGCTCATGGAATATTTCTAAGCTGTTTCAGTTGAACGAATTTACAGTTTATTGTTTTTATAGATGAATAGTGTCTGAAAATTTTCACGTTTTTTAAGGTTATGCTACATTTGTTTTAAATTAAAATAATGACTTCAGAAAAAAAACAGCTCATCTTAGATAGCTTCAGCCGCTCCGAAACCCTCAAATTTTACAAAGCAGAATTATTAGCGGTAGAAACCGATTATATTTCCATCAAAATTCCTAAAATGGAAATGATGACCAGAAAAGCAGGAATGTTTAACGGTGCGATGATCGCTTCTCTGGTGGATGTTTCTTCGGGATATGCTGCTGTAAGTCACTATGAAGAAGACTGCTATGTGGTAACGGTTGAGCTGAAAGTCAATTATTTAAGACCTGCTATAGGAGAGGCGTTGGTTTCAAAATCTTATGTGATAAAAGGAGGAGGAAAGATATGTGTTGTAAGAACAGAGATTTATGTTGTAGATGAAAATGGGGAAAATGAAAGCCATGTAGCAACTTCATTAGTGACCATGATGAAAATAAAATAAGTGGTGATAAACCTTTTTCACATGAAAGTGGAATGAGTTTTGTTCACTAGTTACTACAAATAATAAAAATAAATAACATGAACTTCATTATCCGATTATTGATCACTGCCATTGTAGCATATCTTCTCACTAAAATTTTGCCGGGAGTACATTTTGAAGGATTTAGCACAGCCATTATTTTTGCCATCGTTTTAGGGGTGCTGAATGTAATTGTAAAACCGATACTAAGCTTATTCGGATTGCCACTTACTATTATTACATTAGGTTTCTTCGCTTTGGTAATTAATGCTTTAATTATTTTATTAGCAGATTATTTTATTGATAGCATGGAAATCGATGGATTTTGGTGGGCATTTCTTTTCAGTATTTTGCTGTCAATCATTACTTCTCTGGCCAACTCAATGTTTTCAGATGGAGATTAAAAAAATCCCTTAAACAATATAAAATCCGTCAGTTTTTAACCGACGGATTTTTCTTTTGAGATAAGAAATAACTTAAATGTTAATTCTTTCGTTCATTTTTATTTTAAATATTAACTTTGGCAATCTTTGAATTTAGGAGTATGAAATTGAGTAAGATTTTATAGATCCGTTAAAAATGAATATCAGAATATGAAACTTAAGTACAGTCTGCTGGCTTTGGCAGCTCCGCTTTTAATGAATGCACAACAAGTAATGACGCCTGAAATCCTATGGACTTTGAAAAAAGTTGGAGTACAGGCAGTTTCACCGGATCAGTCCTCACTTATCTATAAAGTGGGGCAGGTTGATCTTAAAACCGAAAAAACAAAAAGTGAGAACTATTTCCTAAATGTTCTTAATAATCAGTCCACAAAAATTGATTTTGGTAAGAAAGCGCTTATCCAGTGGGATAAAAACGGAATCTATGCCCAGGAAGGTGACAAGATTTTTCTTTCCAAAGACAATGGTAAAACATGGTCGGAATTTTACACAATCGGGGAAGCTGATAATGTGGTAATTTCTCCTGATGGTAAAAAAATTGCTTTCAGTAAGCAGGTTTTGGTGGAAAAAGTAATGGGAAAAGACAAATATTCCGATACTCCCAAGACTACAGCGCAAGTGTATACAGATTTGAACCACAGACATTGGGATTACTTTAACGAAGGGAAATATAATCATGTTTTTGTAGTCAACACTTCAGATAAGGTGGATGCTGCAAAAGACTTATTGGAAGGAAAAATGTGGGATTCTCCTCAAAGACCTTTCGGCGGAGCAGAAGATTTCATCTGGAGCCCGGATTCTGCACAACTTTTATACGTAACGAAACCGAAAAGCGGTAAGGAATATTCTACAAGTACCAATACAGATATTTTCGCGTATGATTTTGCTTCAGGAACAACAAAAAATCTGACAGAAGCTAATAAAGGATATGATGTAAACCCAAAATTCAGTCCGGACGGAAAATCTTTAATCTGGCAGAGTATGGCCAGAGACGGCTATGAAGCGGACAAGAATGATGTAAAAATCATGGACTGGAAATCAGGAAAAATTTCAAACTTAACAAGCAGTTGGGATGAAAGCGTTTCCGGAGATGTTTTCTGGAGCGGAGATTCTAAAACGATTTATTTCACTGCAGCTTTCAGAGGAACAAAACAATTGTTCTCATTAGATCCTAAAAGCGCTAAAGTGCAGCAGATTACGAGAGGTGATTTTGATGTGAATGAAATCTTTGCAGATCAGAAAAGCTCACTTTTAGTAGGAAGAACTGACATCAACCATGCAACGGATATTTTCTCTGTCAATATTAAAAACGGAGAAATGAAGCAGATCACTGAAGCAAATAAAGATATGTATTCAAAATTAGCTCAGGGAAAATCTGAATTGAAAATGGTGAAAACTTCCGATGGGAAAGAAATGGGAGTATGGTTTCATTACCCACCAAACTTTGATCCGAATAAAAAATATCCGACGTTGGTATATTGTCAGGGAGGTCCGCAGTCTGCATTGACACAGTTTTTCAGTACAAGATGGAACTTTGCATTAATGGCAGCAAACGGATATATCGTAGTAGCTCCAAACAGAAGAGGAATGCCGGGTTGGGGAACGAAATGGAATGAAGAGATCTCAAGAGATTGGGGAGGACAGCCAATGAGAGATTATTTGGCAGCTACCGATTATGCAAAAACGTTACCTTATGTAGACGGAGACAGAGTGGCAGCAGTTGGAGCAAGTTACGGAGGATACAGTGTATTTATGTTGGCGGGAATTCATGAGAACAGATTCAAAACATTTATCGCTCACGACGGATTGTTTGATATGAAATCTTGGTATTTAACGACTGAAGAACTTTGGTTTGCGAACTGGGATTTAGGTTCTCCTTGGGAAAAACCTTTGCCAAAAGCATATACGGAATTCAATCCGAGTAATTATGTAGAGAAATGGAATAAGCCAATTATGATTGTTCAGGGAGGAATTGATTTCAGAGTTCCTTACGAACAAGGTCAGGAAGCTTTCCAGGCTGCTAAATTAAGAGGGTTGAAATCAAAACTGGTATACTTTCCGAACGAAAACCACTGGGTTCTTCATCCACAAAATGGGTTGGTTTGGCAGAGAGAATTCTTTGACTGGTTGAAAGAAACTTTGTAATTCCAATTCCCCTCCTCTGGAGAAGTGTCGAAAATTCGTTAGAATTTTTGACGGGATGGTTAAAACCAGGTAATATTTTGAAATTACCAGAAACTATAAATAAAAACGGGCATTTTTGTCCGTTTTTTGTTTTAATTCGAATTCAAAAATATAAATTTGATCTATGCAAAACAGAATTTTTTCTTTTTCACCCATTATTGATGATCATTCTAAAATTTTAATATTAGGCTCAATTCCTGGAGTGAAATCTCTGGAAAAACAACAATATTATGGCCATCCTCAAAATAAATTCTGGAAAATTATCTTTGAATTATTTAATGAAAGCTTCACTGATGATTATGAGGAAAAGATTAATGTTTTAAAAAAACACCATATTGCACTTTGGGATGTTATCGATTCCTGTGAAAGAAAAGGAAGTCTGGATTCAGAAATAAGAAATGAAGAAGCAAATCAGATTGAAGAACTTTTGGAAGAATATCCGAATATCCACGCAATCTTTTGTAATGGTGGGAAATTTTATAAGAATTTGCAGAAAATTTTAGGGAAGAATTATAAAATTCCTATATTTTTATTGCCATCAACGAGCCCGCTACATACAGTTTCTTTTGAAAAGAAATTGGAGGAATGGAAAAGGGTTTTAGAATTTCTAGAATAAAAAAGCAGAAATAAAAACTATTTCTGCTTAAATTTATCTAATTATCATTATTTCTCAATTCTATAAACCTCTTCATAAGGCTGTATCAAAACCCAGCCACTTCCTGAAAATTTCATCTGAAATTCTTCACCACTTCCTCTTCCGATCAGACTTTTGAAAGAAACATTGGTTTTTAGCTCCGGACTTAAATTTCCGGACCAGGCAACGGTCGCATTGGGATCTGTGAAAACCGGAGCATCTGGGGTTACCATTAAAGTCAACGGTTCACCATGAGTTGTGATAGCGATATGCCCGGTTCCTGAAAGTTTTACCTGGAAAAGTCCGCCAGACATAACCCCGGCGATACTTTTTAACATCGTGATGTCACTTTTTATACTCTGTTCGTGTGCCAAAACGTCGTTTCCGTTTACACAAACAGCTTCGTTGTTAAGATAAAGAATACGGACTTTTTTTCCTTCGTCCGCTACATATAATTTTCCGGTTCCTTCAGCTTTCATCAGTTTGGACCCTTCTCCGCTAATGGCTTTTTTCAATAAATTCCCGATTCCTCCAGAAAGCATTCCCTGTCTTTCAAAATTGATGTTCCCAACGTAGCCGACCATACTTCCTGTCTTTGTCCAGACCGATTGGTTGTTTAAGTTGATTTCTAAAAGTGCGGGTTTTTCCAGTTCAAAATAATCTCTTTCTTGCGAATTTTCTTTTGTTTCGTCTACAAAAGATTCAATTGAATATTTGCTCATAGTGTAAATTTTAATGTTCCCAAAAGTAGCGTTTTTAAGTGTCAAAAATTATCGTAAAATCACGGTTTTTTGTTTCAATTAAAATTAATTTAATATCTATTTAAATAATACTTGACAAAGGGGTGTCTCATGTCGTATATTTGCACCTCGAAAATTACACCTTGTAATTTCAATAATTTTTAAACCGTAATTTAAAAAATGAAAACATCAGATTTTAATTTTGATCTTCCTGCAGAATTATTGGCAGAACACCCATCCGAGCACAGAGACGAAGCGAGATTAATGGTTTTGAACAGAAAAACCGAAACTATTGAGCATAAATTGTTCAAAGATGTTGTTGATTATTTCGATGAAGGGGATCTTTTTATTTTCAACAATACTAAAGTTTTCCCGGCGCGTCTTTATGGAAATAAAGAAAAAACAGGAGCTAAGATTGAAGTTTTCTTGTTGAGAGAGCTTGACAAAGAAACTCGTGTTTGGGATGTTTTGGTAGATCCTGCAAGAAAAATCAGAATTGGTAATAAATTATTCTTCACAGAAGATGAATCTTTGGTAGCAGAAGTTATTGATAACACGACTTCAAGAGGGAGAACATTGAGATTCTTATTCGATGGTTCTTACGAAGAATTCAGAGCCAAATTAAAGGAATTAGGAGAAACTCCGCTTCCAAAATATATCAAAAGAGATGTTGAGCCGGAAGATGCAGAAAGATACCAAACGATCTACGCAAAAGTAGAAGGAGCGGTTGCTGCACCTACTGCAGGTCTTCACTTTTCAAAACATCTGATGAAGAGATTGGAAATCAAAGGAATCGATTTTGCTGAGGTTACGCTTCACGTTGGTTTGGGAACTTTCAACCCGATTGAAGTGGAAGATCTTTCTAAGCACAAAATGGAGTCTGAAGAAATCTTCATTGATGAGAAAAACGCTCAGATCATCAACAATGCCGTTGAAGCGAATAAAAGAGTTTGTGCTGTTGGAACTACAACAATGAGAACATTGGAAACTTCAGTTTCTTCCAACAAGAAAATCTCTGCTTTCCATGGCTGGACGAATAAATTCATTTATCCTCCACACGAGTTCGGAGTTGCCAACTGTATGATCACCAACTTCCATACGCCAAAATCTACATTAATTATGATGATTGCTGCGTTTGCAGGAAGAGATTTCGTAATGCACGCATACGAAGAAGCCGTAAAAGAGAAGTATAAATTCTACTCTTACGGAGATGCAATGTTGATTTTATAACAAAATAAGTAAAAAGAACCAGGTTAAAAGTAAAAAGTATACGTTGAGATGAAAGAAAATGATTTACTTACAAGAACTTTTATATTTGGAGTGAATTGTCTTAAGTTTTTAAGATCACTTCCAAATGATCCTGAAAGTAAGTTAATAAGATTTCAACTTGGTAAATCAGCAACTTCAATAGGAGCTAATTATGAAGAATCACAAGCCGGATCTTCTAAAGCAGATTTTAAAAATAAAGTGAAAATTGCTTTAAGAGAAGCCAGAGAAAGTAATTTTTGGCTTCGGATTTTAGAAAAATTAGAAGGCTATGATTCTGAAGAATTTAAAGCTTTATTAAATGAAAGTGCTGAATTAAAGAATATTTTAGCTGCAATAGTTAATAATACCAAACTTTAAAACTTTTTAATTTTTACTTTTAACTTGGCTCTTTAAATAATATGAAAGATATCCGTACATTATCATTAGACCAGCTTAAAGACTATTTTGTGTCTTTAGGAGAAAAGCCGTTTCGTGCGAAGCAGGTGTATGACTGGTTGTGGAGTAAAAACCTCCATTCGATTGATGAGATGACGAATCTTTCAAAACAGCTTCGGGATAAAATCTCTGAAGAATATACCATAAACCCTGTTTCAGTTGATCTGCTTCAGAAAAGTTCTGACGGAACCATTAAAAACGGAGTAAAGCTTCATGACGGTTTAATGGTAGAATCCGTTTTAATTCCAACGGAAACCAGAACAACGGCTTGTGTGTCTTCACAGGTTGGCTGCTCTCTGAACTGCGAATTTTGTGCAACAGCGAGACTCAAAAGAATGAGAAATCTTGAAGTTGCAGAAATCGTGGATCAGGTTGCTCTCATTGACAGTCAGAGTAAGATGTATTTCGATAGGCCGCTTTCCAATATTGTTTTTATGGGAATGGGAGAGCCGATGATGAATTACAAAAATGTTGTGGAAGCTATCAGAAAAATCACCCAGCCGGAAGGTTTGGGAATGTCTCCGAGAAGAATCACCGTTTCTACTTCGGGAATTCCAAAGATGATCAAAATGTTGGCTGATGAAGAATTGAAAGTGAAACTGGCTTTGTCACTTCACTCGGCAATTGAATCTAAGCGTAACGAGATCATGCCTTTCTCGGATAAATTTCCTTTAACGGAAATCATGGAATCTCTTCAATACTGGTACAAGAAAACAGGTTCTGTAATCACTTTTGAATACTGTGTCTGGAAAGGAATCAATGATGGCGATGAAGATATTAAAGCTTTAATCAGATATTGTAAACAGGTTCCTTCTAAAGTAAATCTTATTCAGTACAATCCTATTGGTGACGGAAAATATGATCAATGCAACAAACAAGCAGAAGAAAACTACATTCGTCAGTTAGAAAATGCAGGAATTGTTTGTGTAGTGAGAAAAAGTCGTGGAGGTGATATTGATGCTGCTTGCGGTCAGCTTGCCAATAAGACTGTAGATTAAAATTTCATTAAAAAAATCAAAAAATATTCTTAATGATCTCTTAAAATTCTAAATTTGTACTTAAACTAAGTAACAGATGATGGATTATTTTATGAGTGAGAATGGGTTGGAAAGTGTTTATGCTTGGGCTATTCCTGTTCATGCTACCGTTATTTTAGCGGAAATGATTTATAGCAGCGTAGCACAGGCGCATTTGTACAGTCGAAAAGATCTCTTTACCAATATATATCTTGCACTGATGAACTTCGGTCTGGATCTGGTGATGAAGGCTTTTGCGATGGGCGTAATGTTCTTTTTCTTTAGTTTCAGACTGTTCGATTTTGATATGGGAACCTGGTATTATTGGGTATTGTGTTTCCTTGCAACAGATCTGGCCTATTATTTCCATCATTTGGTAGATCATAAATCCAGGGCTTTTTGGGCAGTACATATTACTCATCATAATTCCGAATATTTTAACCTAACAACAGGCTTCCGGAGCCCGGTTTTTCAGCCTTTATATCGTTATCTGTTTTTCTCCCCTTTGGCATTTTTAGGCTTTAATCCTTGGACAATCATGGTTTGTTACGCTATTGGTCAGGTTTACGGAACATGGGTGCATACACAGACTGTAAAAAAAATGGGTTTCTTAGAATACATTCTGGTGACGCCTTCTCACCATAGGGTTCATCATGGATGTAATATCAAATATTTGGATAGAAATATGGGAATGGTTTTTATATTCTGGGATAAAATTTTCGGGACTTTTGAACCTGAAGACCCTAAAGTTCCTGTGAAATTCGGAATTTATCCTAAAATGCCGGATGATGGGCCGATAACGACCTTACTATATGAATGGCAGAAAATAGCAAAAGATCTTAAGCAACCCAATCTTACTATTAAAGACCGCTTTAATTATATATTCAATTCGCCGGGATGGAGACATGACGGAACAGGAAAAACTGTTAAAGATTACCAACGGGAATATTGGGAGAAAAAGAACAGGAAAAAAGAACAGATTCACGAGAAATCTGCGTAACGAAAAACTATAATATCAAATGGACGGGCTTTTGCCTGTCTTTTGTTTTATCGGAAAAAAGCTAATTTTGCTGTATGAAAAAATTCTTCCCAATTGTTTTTCTCTTAGTTTCCATATTTTCACTCTCTCAGCAACCAGGAATTTTTAAAATCAGAAAATACAGGGTGAACTATTTGGATGCGAAAGTTCAGGAAACATCTGGATTAAGTATGCTAAATGAAAAGCTTTACACCTTTAACGACAGTGGCAATACTCCTGATCTTTTTGAACTCAATAAAGATAATGGTGAAATAATCAGGATATTCAAAACAAACTTAACCAATACTGATTGGGAGGCTTTAACGAATGATGGTGAAAATTTCTATATAGGCGATTTCGGTAATAATGCTGGTACAAGAAAAGATCTTACCATTTATAAAATATCTTATAAAAAACTTCATGATGCTAATCAGAGTTCTTTCTCAGAAACAGTTTTAGATGCTACTTCAATCCCATTTTTCTATTCTGAGCAAACCGATTTTACACCCAAGAATTTAAAAACCGATTTCGATGCAGAGGCTATGATTTTTTTAGACGGTAAAATTCATGTTTTTACTAAAGAATGGGCATCAAAATCTACAACACATTATACTGTAGATCCCACAATTTCGGAAAAGCAGGAGGCCAAAAAAATCGAGGCTTTTAAAATCAATTTTGTAGTAACAGATGCTGCTTATTTTGATAAAAAACTGTATTTGGTAGGCTATACAAAGAAAACAGAAGTCTTTTTAAATATTTTCAGAGAAACAGAACCCGGAATATTCTTTAAAGAAGATCCGGAGCGTTTTTATCTGGGAAGTGCACTTTCAATAGGTCAGATTGAGGGGGTTGCTGCCGATGAGTCAGGTATTTATATTTCAGGTGAGAAATTCCATTCTCCATTGGGAGGGGCAAAACAATGCTTATATTTTATTCCTGAAGATAAACTCAAAGATTAATTTCTCTTAAAATTGCCTGAAAAAAATTATCTTTGTGAGAATTAATAATTATTTATCCATCATTCGCAGATTGTGGCAAACATCGTAGAAGAAATCAAGCAACCGATCAATGAGGAAATAAAACTTTTTGAACAGAAGTTTTATGAATCAATGCAGAGCAAAGTACCTTTATTAGATAAAGTCACTCGTTTTATCGTTACGACAAAAGGAAAGCAGATGCGTCCTATGTTTGTATTCCTTTGTGCAAAGCTTATCGGGGATGTCAATGAAAAAACTTATCGTGGCGCTTCGATGATCGAGCTAATTCATACTGCGACTCTGGTTCACGATGATGTGGTGGATGAAAGTTTTAAAAGGCGTAATTTTTTCTCCATCAATGCATTATGGAAAAATAAGATTGCGGTTTTAGTGGGAGATTTCTTATTGTCAAAAGCAGTTTTACTTTCTACGGATCATAAAGATTACGATCTGCTTGCAGTGATTTCAAGAACCATCCGTGAAATGTCTGAAGGTGAGCTTCTTCAGCTGGAAAAGGCCAGAAAATTAGATATTACAGAAGAGGTATATTACGAAATTATCCGCCAGAAAACAGCTACTTTAATTGCTGCCTGTTGCGAGATCGGGGTGTTATCTAACAATGCTGATGAAAATTTAGCTAAAAAAATGATGGACTTCGGAACTTACACTGGATTGGCTTTCCAGATTAAAGATGATCTTTTTGATTATCTAAGCTCAAATGTAATCGGAAAACCTGTGGGAATTGATATTAAAGAGCAGAAAATGACGCTTCCTTTGATTCATACCTTAAAAATAGCTAACGAAAAAGATAAAAAATACTATTTTAATACGATAAAACGTTATAATAACGACCAAAAACGTGTAAAAGAGTTGATAAATTTCGTGAAATCCTCAGGAGGACTTGATTATGCTATTTCTGTGATGAAAGATTTTCAGCAGAAAGCAAAAGATATTCTTGATGAATTTCCTGATTCTGAGGCTAAAAAAGCTTTACATTTGATGCTTGAGTATGTAATTGAAAGAAAATTTTAATTAAATAATTTTCATTGTTACAATAATAACGGCTAAAACAATGCAAAATAAAGCGGTTAAAAATAAATAATCCGCAATGGTTTCAAACCTGTTTCCACGCTTTTCGTTCCTTGTTCTGATCGATAGGAAAGAAAAAAAGCAGCTGAAGGCAAAACATAAGCATGCTACCCCGGCAAATTCATCTAAATAGGTGCTGTGGCTGATTCTGGAGATCTTCAATGACGTTATTATCAATAAAGAAAACCCCAAAAGATTGCTCGATGCATTTAAGATATGTGTAGATTTTTTTTCCATCCATACAAATTTAACCAAAATAAAACACAATTTTTTTTATTATCAAATTTTTAAAAAAGATTAATAAAAATTAAAATTAATTTAAAAAGTGTATATTAGCAAAATACTTCGAGAATTTAAAAATTTTATATTTGGCTATGCAAACAACCTATATTGAAACACAGCAAATTTCCTTTCAAGATTTTAAAAATCAGATACTTGAAGACTACAAGTTAGGGAGAATTTCTCGTGAAATGTCCTATTTAGGAAGAAGAGAAGTTCTTACAGGAAAAGCTAAATTTGGTATTTTTGGGGATGGTAAAGAGCTTCCTCAGCTTGCAATGGCGAAGGTTTTCAAAAATGGAGACTTCCGTTCAGGATATTATAGAGATCAGACTTTTGCATTGGCTGTAGATGCGTTGACAGTAGAGAGCTTCTTTGCACAGTTATATGCAGATACAAGTGTTGAAAGAGAGCCTGCATCGGCCGGAAGACAGATGAACGGGCACTTTGCAACAAGAAGTTTAAATGAGGACGGAAGTTGGAAAGACTTGACAGCCCAGAAAAATATTTCTTCGGATATTTCTCCTACAGCAGGACAAATGCCGAGATTATTAGGGTTGGCTCAGGCTTCAAAAATATATAAATCAGTTAAATTCGAAGGTTCTGAAAAATTCTCAAAAGAAGGTAACGAAATCGCTTTTGGAACAATCGGGGATGCTTCTACTGCAGAAGGACATTTCTGGGAAACTTTGAATGCAGCTTGTGCGCTTCAGGTTCCGATGATTGTTTCGATTTGGGATGACGGGTACGGAATTTCAGTTCCCACAAAAAACCAGAGAGCAAAAGCTGATATTGCTGAAATGTTAAGTGGTTTCCAAAGAAAAGAAGGTGAAAACCAAGGTTGTGAAATTATTCAGGTAAAAGCATGGGATTATGCTGAATTATTGGATGCTTATGCAAGAGCAGAACAATTTGCGAGAGTTGAAAGTGTTCCGGTTGTGGTTCATGTTATTGAAGTTACGCAGCCTCAAGGTCACTCAACTTCGGGGTCTCATGAAAGATATAAAAACGAAGAACGTTTGGCTTGGGAATCTCAGTTTGACGGATTAGTTAAATTCAAAGAATGGATTTTAAATTATTCCATCGAAATTGACGGTAAAGAAGAAGTTTTGGCAACTGCGGAAGAGTTGGATGCCATTGATGAAGAAGCTAAAAAAACGGTAAAAGCCGGACAAAAACAGGCTTGGGAAAACTATCAGAAGACAATCACAGATTTAATCAGTTCAGTGTTACCTTTAGTTGAAAATTTAAAAGGTCAAAATGCTGAAATTGAAAATTATATCAATCAGTTCAATAAATTAGTTTCAAAAGCTAAAAAAGATGTTTTCCATTTGGTAAGAAGATCTTTATTGGCAACTAGAGGAACAAATTCTGCAGAAAGAAACCAATTGATGCAGAAATATAATGAGATTTTTGAGGTTGAAAAAGACAACTATTCTTCTCATTTATATTCTCAGTCTCAGTGGAAAGCGGAGAATGTACAGGAAATCAAACCAGTTTATTCTGATGCTTCCGAAGATGTTGACGGAAGAGTAGTGGTAAGAAATAACTTCGATAAAATTTTCGAAAAATATCCTGAAACTTTAGTATTTGGTGAAGATGCCGGAAATATTGGTGACGTAAACCAGGGTCTTGAAGGAATGCAGGAAAAATACGGTGACGTTCGTGTTGCCGATACAGGAATCCGTGAAGCAACTATTTTAGGTCAGGGAATTGGAATGGCAATGAGAGGTCTAAGACCAATCGCTGAAATTCAGTATTTAGACTATATTTTATACTGTTTACAAGGAATGAGCGATGATTTGGCAACCGTTCAGTACAGAACAAAAGGAGGTCAAAAGGCTCCGGTAATCATCAGAACAAGAGGGCACAGATTAGAAGGAGTTTGGCATTCAGGTTCTCCAATGGCGGGAATTCTTAATCTTTCAAAAGGGATTTTAGTATTGGTTCCAAGAAACTTAACAAAAGCTGCCGGATTCTATAACACAATGCTTCAAAGCGACGATCCTGCCGTAATTGTTGAATGTCTGAACGGATACAGATTAAAGGAAAAACAACCGGATAACTTGGGTGAATTTACTGTTCCTGTTGGAAAAATAGAGGTTACCAAAGAAGGAAGTGATGTTACATTGGTAACGTACGGTTCTACCTGGAGAATTGTAATGGAAGCAGCAGAAGAATTAGGAAGATTAGGAATTTCTGCAGAAGTTATTGATGTTCAGTCATTAATTCCTTTTGATTTGACTCATGAAATTGCTGAATCGGTAAAGAAAACCAACAGATTAGTTGTCATCGATGAAGATGTGGAAGGTGGAACCTCAGCATTTATCCTTCAGCAGATTTTAGAAAAACAAAAGGCATTCAGATTCTTAGATTCTGATCCGTTGACGATTTCTGCAAACGATCACAGACCTGCATATGCAAGTGACGGAGACTATTTCTCTAAGCCATCTGCAGATGATATGGTTGAAAAAATCTATGCCATGTTTAATGAAACAAATCCTCAGAAATATCCTGCGATATTTTAATTGAGATTTTAGATAAATTTTTAAACCGCTTTCTTTTTGGAGGCGGTTTTTTTATTATTAGATATTTAAAATTTGTAAATTGTTTAAAATTAATAACTAATACAAATGATTGTCAAACCAAGCCGTGAAAATTTTATTAAAGAAAATTTCTTTGAATTGTCTTTTCGAGATGAAAAACCAGATTTTGAAAAATTTAAAACATTAAGTTCTGCCGAACTCCATTATCTTGTTGATATTTATAATTGGGATGATGGTGTTGAAGTTTTATTTTGGATTGTGAACTCTACCAAATGTGATAAAGCAACAGCTTTGATGATTTTTTGGAGAGCTTGTCCGGATTATTACTTTGAAAAAACAGAAAGCGAATTAGAAGTTTATGAAAGGGAAATTAATCATTTATTAAAAACAATTATAGAATCTTTCAAATCCAATAAATTTAAAAGATCGTTATTTAGTTATAATCCTCAAGAGGATTTTGAGATTCAGGATGATCAAATTTTAAATTGGAATATTCCAGTTGAGATGACAAAAACAATAAAAGGTTTTAATCCTATTTATTTTGGAAGAATACTAAAATTCCTTAAAAACCAATATAAGTAAGGTTTTGAAAATCAATTACTGTATAAAATTTTAGAATTAAAAGAATGTATGAAGGTAAAAAGTTGTCAAACGACAGCTTTTTTTATTTTCTTTTCTTCTAAAACAGTTTTACAGTCTTTCTCTTTATTCGGATCATGCACATGGTATTTCCTTTCCCACTCTTCAAGCTGATATAAAATGGGCAACAATGCCAATCCTTTTTCTGTTAAGGAATATTCAACTCTTGGAGGAATTTCTTTAAACTCTTCACGAATGACCAATCCGTCGGCTTCCATTTCGCGTAATTGGTCGGTTAAAACCTTTCTTGAAATTACATTAATGCGTACCGCAAGTTCTCCAAAACGTAATTTTCGGTCCTTAATGACCAATACGATGATCGGTTTCCATTTGCTTCCTAAAGCAGACATTGCCTTTCCTAAAGGACAGCTGTAAGCCATTAATTCATTTTGCTTCATATGTTACTTTTACGTTACTAATGTAAGTTACTGCAAAGTTACCACTTTTTTAAATGTAAAAGATACAAAAGTGAACTATTATTAGTTACTTTGTGTAACAATTATAAAAACATATTTAAAAATGAGTACAGAATCATTATTTAAACCTTTTCAATACAAGAATTTAGAACTAAAAAATAGAATCGTAATGGCTCCGATGACGAGAGCTCAATCTGATAATGGAGTTCCGACTCAGCAAATTGCAGATTATTATGCAAGAAGAGCGGCTTCAGAAGTTGGATTGATTCTTTCGGAAGGAACTGTAATCAACAGACCGGGATCAAAAAATATGCAGAATATTCCTGATTTTTACGGAACTGAAGCATTAAAAGGATGGAAAAACGTAATTGATGCCGTTCATGAAAATGGTGGAAAAATGGGACCTCAGATCTGGCATGTCGGAGACACGAGAATGTCTGAAGATTATCCTTTGATAGATATGGAAAAAGCTTCTACAATGACGTTGGAGGATATTCAGGATACGATTGCACAGTTTGCGGCTTCTGCAAAATTTGCGAAAGACCTCGGTTTTGATGTTGTTGAGATTCACGGAGCACATGGATATTTAATCGATCAGTTTTTCTGGGAAGTTACCAATACGAGAACCGATGAATACGGAGGAAAAACGTTGAAAGAAAGAAGCAAATTTGCTGTAGATGTGGTGAAAGCAATCAGAGCTGCAGTAGGAGAGGATTTTACAATTATCATCCGTCTTTCTCAATGGAAACAGCAGGATTACGGAACGAAATTAGCGAATACTCCGCAAGAAATGGAAGAATGGTTGTTGCCATTAAAAGAAGCCGGAGTTGATATTTTCCACTGCTCACAAAGACGTTTCTGGGAAGCTGAATTTGAAGGTTCTGACTTGAATTTTGCAGGTTGGGCAAAGAAAATCACAGGTCAGCCGACAATTACTGTAGGTTCTGTAGGTCTTGAAGGAGATTTTATGGGAGCATTTGCCGGACAAGGGACAGGAAAAGCAGATTTAACTGAATTAACGAAAAGATTAGAAAGAGGTGACTTCGATTTAGTTGCTGTAGGAAGAGCGCTTTTACAGGATCCGGAATGGGTGAGAAAAGTGAAAGAAGGAAAAACGGAAGATCTTTTGGATTTCAAAGCTGAAAGTATGGCAACTCTTTATTAAAAAAATACTGTGGATTGTAAATCGTGATTTTGTTTTGCCTTCAATTTTTTACAACTTTTCTGGCTTGACGTAGGAAAAATAAAATAACTTTTAGCAATTCACTTTTTTATATTTAAATTTTTACCTATCAATTATTTTTAAACGAAACCGCTTCAGGATTATTCCTAAAGCGGTTTTTTTAGTTTTAATTCGGACAGCCAAAAGTTATTGAAATACATTTCCAGTATCCGGGATTTCCATTTTTAGGCGGATAATAGCATTCAACTGTATCCACCGGACATTCCGGAGCATTTCCTCCGTTGATCTTTTTTAAGTCTGATTTTACTAATTTTCTTAAATTTTTCATAGTCAATAATTTTGATGAAGATCAAATATAATATTTCTCTATTGATTGAAAAAATAAAACCGTTCTCAATTTGAAAACGGTCTTAACAGATTTAAATATCTAAATTGCCGGTAAAAGGCAAAAAGTGATTCTTACAATCCAATATTTTTAGTTGGCTTCAACTGCTTTTTAATAAATTTTGGAAGCGCATCTTTGTGAAGAAGAATTGCTGTAGATTTGTACTCAACATAAGGTCTTGTTACATAGATATATCCTTCGAAATCATTGGTAACTCCCCAAGAATTCTTCACCATATAATATTCTTTACCAGACTGATCTTTTGCCAATCCTACAATGTGCATCCCGTGATCATCCGTTGTGGAAAGATTATTTAAGGCCTTTTGACGCATATCTTCAGTGATCGTTTTGTCTTTTTTAGGCTCTGTAAATAAAGTTCCTTTGTTGTCTTTGGTGATCTGATCCAAATCCATATCCGGAACATAAGCAACGCCATTTTTATAAGAGAAATACGGTTCAGAAACGTCAGTTGCCCAACCTACGGAATATCCTTTGTTGACAGCGTTATCAATAATTGCAGTTAAATCTTTCATTGGGACATTCCAGTCAGAATCGTGGCTCCAGTTATCAGGAATCGGAACTACAAATTTCTGGTAATAAGGATAATCTTTATAAGAAGAAATTTCTACATAATCTTCAGGATTAATCCCTACAACTTCCTTAGCAAAGGTTTGCGGAGTATAAGATTTTCCTTCATACGTAAAGTTGGTTGGAACTTTTCCTAAGTATTCATCCAAAATAGCATCAACAGAAGCCATCCAGTTATCGGTTAATTTTCCTTTGGAACCAGCCTGAACCAAGCTATCTAAAACGGGTTTTAATTTGCCCTGCATTTCAGAGAAGTTATTTAAAGTTTGTCCCTGTTTTAAACCAGTGTAAACATCTTGTGGAACTGCTCCGTATTTTTTATACATATTAATAACGTCGTGCAATTCTCCTCCGTCACCCCAGCTGATCGCGCCATTATTTAAAACATATAATTTTGCTTTATCATGATAAGAATTTCTTGCAGTGAAGATTTCCGCTAAATCGACAGGTTTTTTCCCCATTCTCTGCATTTCAGATTCAAGGAAAGAGTTTCCTGAATAGCTCCAGCAAGTTCCTGAAGAACCCTGATTTTTTACCGAAGTTGCTCCTACATCTTTCAATGTTGTGAACTGGAAATTAGCATTTTGAGATTGGTTGTTTTTTAACTTGTTGATTAAGTCATCCTGAGCAAACATCATACTTCCTGCAGACAAAACAAAAAGTAATGACACAATTTTGGTATTTTTCATTACTATAAAAAAGATTATTTATATGAATAGTCGTTCATATTACAGATTTGTTACAAAGGGAAAGGTTAAATTAATACTTAATTTTTTTACTATTTATAGGAAATTTTATTCATCATCATTTCATCAATATTTGTGTCTTTTAATAAAAAAAGTGCCTTCCAGAGAAAGCACTTTATGATAAGGTTATGTATACGTCATTATTTTTTTACGATTTTCTCGGTAACAGTCGCAGACTTGGTTTTAAGTTTTATGTAATATATTCCTGTCGGCAGATTGGAGAGAACTATCCTCTCTTGTGTCGAGCTGAAGTTACCTTGCTTCATAAATTGCCCGGTTGCTCCATAGATCTCGTAAGAAACTAATAATTCTTTACTTTTAATATGAAGAACATCTTGTACAGGATTCGGGTATAATTGTATTCCTGCCTGAGCAGCCGTTTCTTCTACCGACATCTGGCTGCATGCTGATTTCGAATATTTTGTAATAAAAGACTGGGACTTTCCTCCCGTTACATTCACTGTCATCGTGTTGACATTATCATTGGTTTCTGTAAACAGCTGGTCATGAAAAAGACCACCTAAAACATAATTCCCGTTTTTGTCCACAGCAATGGCTGTAAATTCATCCTGAACCTGAAAGTTGCTGTGAATTTCACCAGTACCAATTACCGTTCCTGTATCTTTATTAAAACGCACCAGCAAAGGATCTGACAAATCCGAATTGGGACGTGTCATTGAAAAAGCTCCCCAAATTTCATTCCAGCTTCCTTTGGCAAATGCCAGTTCATTCCCGTTAAGTGCAATTTTTCCTTTCATGAAACGGTAAGCAGAAAAACTGGTAAGCCCGTCCGGAACTTTTGCCCATTGTACTACTCCATCAGCATTAAGTTTCATCACAAAAGGAGTCTGCCCCTGATAATTTTGTACAGGAAAGGAATAGCTTCCGAAAGTTGTAGGAACAGTTCCTGAAAAATAACGCCCTGAAATGTAAATATCTGAAGAACCTGCAGCTTTGATAACGGAATGAATTTCGTCATCCATAAACCCGGATAAGCTGTTATCAAATTCTTTCCTCCATAGCTCCGCTCCGGTACTGCCGTTAAATGCAAGCAAATAGGCATTTTTCGTAAACGGGACATTATTGTACGAGAAGCTTTCCATATTGCTGGTATAGTTACCAATCATTCTTTTACCAGCCAGATAATATCTGTTTAAAGTTTCATCATACAGCAGGTTCACTTTCCCATCTGTTCCTCCGGCTGTTAATCCTCCGGTAAGAGGAAGCAACAAAGGAGTTACAGGTGTCATATTCCCATTGTCGTAATTAAATTTAACCAGATAATATTGAAAAGATGTAGTAAATGTTGAAGGCACCGTAATTAAACCATTTAAATGAGTACCTGCCCTGAATCCCATAATAGCATGAATATTTTTGGATGAATCCATATACATCATCTGTACATCACAACGTCTGCTGAGATAATTGACGTCTCCCTGTAAAGCTTTGCTCCAATCTAGTGTTCCATCAGCAGTTTTATATTTGAGCAGATAGCCTGCTTTATGTGCAGGTTCCACCGTCTGATCATAATAGGTATACAAGGGCATTGTGTGGGTAGTATCAAAATGCATGGGAGCAGCAGTTGGATCTCCACTATAGGAGTTATTATAAAGAGTAGCCATTACATATAAACCACCATTATTATCTACTTCTATATTCCAGGCATTTTCTCCATCTTCCGACCCGCCGATGACGGTAGACCATAATGTATTACCCTGACAGTCTGTAGCAAACAAAATAAGATCACGAAGTCCATAACTGGGAACAGATAAACCGTTCAGGTTTTGATTTCCATTCCATACACTTGCGAGATAATAGGTATTGTTATTATTATCAACCACAATATCCCGGATAGATTCATCAAATTGGTAATTAAACCCTGGATCGGCAGAACCAGATTGCCCACCTGCTTGTTTTCCCCATTGCCATTGATAGGCTTGACTGAAAAATAATGTAGGTAGTATTAAAAAGAGCATCCACCATTTTTTACTTTGAGTTTGGATGGGGAATTGAGTAAAGTTTTTTTTCTGATTTGTTCCTGAATTAATAATTTTCATGGTTAAATGCTAATATTTTTCGAAGATAGTAAATAAAAGTATTTGAAATCATGATTGTGTGAAGTATTTGGAATATAATATAGTAAAATCGATATTTTTTGAATTCATAATATAAAATACCTTAAAAGATCAGTTTTTAAGTAAACGGATAATTACTGTCTTAAAAAAGAACTTTATATTTAAAAAAAAGTTTTACATGTTTCCAACCCGATTCAAAAATTCTGCATCTATTAGAATATAAAGCCAATCTATGGAACACGAATTACTAATAGCATGTCAACGGAATGACCGCAACGCACAGCGGAAAGTCTATGAAAATATGGCGGGCAAACTTTACTCGGTTTGCAGACGTTACCTGAAAAATGATGAAGATATAGAAGAAGTACTGGCCGATACTTTTTATAAAATTTTCACTAAGCTCAATCAACTGCAAAACCATGATATTTTCGAAGCCTGGGCAAAAAAAATCGCAGTGAATGAATGCTTGCAGAAATTGAGAGCAATGAAAGCGCTTCATATTTCTCTGGATGAAAACTTAGTTGAATCTTCGGATATACCCGCAGAAAGCATCTCTTTCGAAAAAGATATTCTTAAGTTACTTAATTTCCTCCCGGAAGGCTGCAGAGCAATTTTCAATCTTTTTGCTATTGAAGGGTATCCTCACAAGGAAATTGCAACCATGCTTTCCATCAGTGAAGGAACATCAAAATCCCAACTGAATTTCGCCAGAAAAAAGCTTCAGGAACTCTTGGTTAATCACAACATTTAAAACTTTACAGCAATGGAAAATAATCACGATATCGATAAAAAATTCAATGAGGCTTCTAAAGCGGAAGAGCCAGCGACTTTCCCTGGTTTTGATAAAGTTTGGGCTCAGGTTGAAGAAAAATTAGATACAAAAGAAAATAAAAAAAGAATTATCCCGATTTGGCTTCCTTATGGAATTGCAGCAAGTTTAATCATCGGTTTAGGCGCATTTTATTTTATTAATAAAAATAATATTTCAGAAATAAAAAAAACTACAATTGTTCAGAAGACGGTTTCTCCAACATCAAACCCAAATATTCAGACAATTGATAGTATGGTGAAATCTAATATAGAAAAAAAGGTTAAAGGAGAGAATATATCAAAAAAGACTTCTCAAGTTTTAGCTTATGAAGATGTATCGTCAAAACCGAATAATAATTCTCTTTTTGAGACTTCGAATGAAAAAAGTAAAAACATAGAAACTGGGATCATTGAGAATAAGCAGTACCAAAAACAGCGTGACACTAATTTGATAAAAAGTATAGAAGAAGTAGTTGTGACGGGCTATTCAACAGTACGAAAGAAAGATTATACATCTAGTTCTGTTGTTGTAAGTTCAGCTGTTATTACGGCCAATAAAGTCAAACAATATAATGATTCAAAAGTTTCTACTGGAGGTTATATTGCAGGTAATGATAAAGGATATTTTGACAATCAGCCCTATAACAATAAGACAGTAAACTCTTTGAAGCAAGATATTCTTCCTAGTGCTAGTGTCATAAATATTCTTCAAGGAAATGTTTCAGGATTAAATATAAATTCAGGAATCGAGCAACCTGGAGCAAACTCACAAGTTACTATCAGAGGTATAGCTAGTTTAAATGGAAACACACAACCTTTATATATGATTAATGGGAAAGTTTCAAATGCTAAAGCATTTGGAAAACTGAATCCAAACACTATTGAAAGTGTCAATGTATTAAGAGGTCCTTCCGCAACAGCAATATATGGAAGCAAAGCGTCAAACGGAGTTATTGTCATTACGACTAAAAAGCTTTCAAGAAAAGAAAGAAAAGCATACGAAAAACTTCAAAAAGCTCAGGACAGCATTAAAAAAGCAAAATTTATTGAAAAGCAAAATGATGAAGAATATGATGCATTTATAGAAAATCCTTTTGAGCTGACTAAGAACCAATCGGTTTCTACATTTTCAATAGATGTTGATAATGCTGCCTATTCCAATATCAGGAGAATGATTAATAATGGGGAAATGGTAGATAAAAATGCAGTAAGAATTGAGGAAATGATCAATTACTTTAAATATTCCTATCCACAGCCGAAAAACGATCAGCCTTTTTCCATCAATACAGAATATAGTGACACTCCATGGAATCCTAAACATAAATTGCTAAAGATAGGTCTTCAGGGGAAAAATATTCCGGAAGATATGCTTCCTGCGTCCAATTTTGTATTCCTGATTGATGTTTCCGGCTCAATGGATGCAGCCAATAAATTACCGCTACTGAAGTCTTCTTTTAAAGTTTTGCTGGATCAGTTAAGACCTAAAGATAAAGTTGGGATTGTAGTATATGCAGGAAGTGCAGGAATGGTTCTTTCCCCCACCTCAGCAGGTGAAAAAGATAAGATTATTGGAGCTTTAGACAAGCTTCAGGCAGGAGGAAGTACTGCGGGAGGAGAAGGAATTGAACTGGCTTATAAGCTTGCTCAGGAAAATTTCATAAAAGGAGGGAATAACCGTGTTATTATTGCAACAGATGGAGATTTTAATGTGGGTGCTTCTTCAACGGAAGATCTTCAAACTCTGGTAGAAGAAAAAAGAAAATCAGGAGTTTTTCTTACCTGTTTAGGTTTCGGGATGGGTAATTTTAAAGACAACCGTATGGAAACTTTAGCAGACAAAGGTAATGGGAATTACGCCTATATTGACAATATGCAGGAAGCGAATAAATTTCTCGCAAAAGAGTTTGCAGGAAGTATGTACGCAATAGCCAAAGATGTAAAAATACAGATTGAATTTAATCCGCAATATGTAAAATCTTACCGATTGATTGGGTATGAAAACAGAAAGCTGAGAAATGAAGATTTTACCAACGACGTTATAGATGCAGGAGAATTGGGAAGTGGACATACGGTAACGGCTTTATACGAAATCATCCCGAATGATGTATCGTCTGATTTTCTCCCTAAAGAAACTGAGCTTAAATATAGCAATCAAACTTCGAGACCAAACTTTGGAGATGAACTGGCAACCGTAAAATTCAGATATAAAAAGCCGGATGGTGACAAAAGTACTGAAATCACCCAGGTGGTAAAAAAATCTGATGTTTCTATTTCCGGAGCGAGTGACGATTTTAAATTTGCTTCTTCTGTAGCATGGTTCGGTTTGATTTTAAGAAATTCAAAATTGATACAAAATAAAGATCTGAAACAAGTAGAAAGTCTTGCAAAAAAAGGAAGAGGTAAAGATGATGAAGGTTACAGAGCAGAGTTTATCAGATTGGTGGAAAGTTATAAAACACAACAATGATAATAAAACAGGCATTCGAAAGGATGTCTTTTTTTTATTTAAAATTTAATTTTCAAAAATTATTGAAAATTCAAAAATTATAATTATATTTGTATAAGAAATTAAAAGTAATACAAATGCAACTTTCAGAAGCTAAAGAAAAATATATTCAGACTTGGGGAACTTTGGCAACCAATTGGGGAATCAACCGTACGATGGCACAGGTTCATGCTTTGCTTTTGGCTGAAGGAAAACCGCTTTCTACAGATGAGGTGATGGAAATGCTTGCAATTTCAAGAGGAAATGCCAATATGAATCTAAGAAATCTTATGGATTGGGGATTGGTAAGAAAAGAATTGATGAAAGGTGACCGAAAAGAATATTTTTTTGCCGAAAGAGATATGTGGTATCTTTTTAAACAGTTGGTGAAAGAACGTAAGAAAAGAGAAATCGAACCTGTTTTAAGTTCAATTTCCGAATTAAAAAATATAGATGAAAATACCGAAGAAGCTCAAAGATTTTCCGCTTTAATGGAGGAAATGGAAAACGTGACGGGAAAAGTATTCAATATCATGGATCTTGCCATAAAGAGTGATGATCACTGGCTGGTTGGAAAAATTACTAATTTATTAAAATAGAAAGGACTTCAAATCCTTTTTTATTTCAAATTAACTTTCAAAAAATATTGAAAATATTATAATATTAAAAACTTTAAAAATGAAACTAAATATTTTAAAAACGGAAGTGGTATTTCAGTCTCTATTAACCTTCATAAGCCTTGCATATGTTATTTTTGATTATGTTCAAAAAACTGAAGGAACAGAATTTTTTATTGCACTTTTCTTTATTGGCGTTTCAAATTTGCTGGGTTTTTTATTGAGAATTTCTCTCGTTCCAAGTAAATTTCATCGCTATTATTTCTTTGGGGTTATTTTGTTTTTTCTCATTTTATATTGCATAACTTCTTTAACAGTTGATTCCCACACAGAATTTGCGATATATTTTATGGGAATTGGAGGAATGCTTTTTAACGTCTATTATTTGGTTTATGGTTTTTGTCTTATTAAAACGATGAAACAAAATAAGATAGCAGAATAAATTTTTTTGAATCTATATTTCATAAATTATTGAAAATATAATATTTTTAAAATGTTCAATATAATTTCATATATACTTTTTCTTTCCGTCAGTTCGTACATCACGATTGATGTGGGGAGAAGATGTTACAATGCAGGAAAGTATTATTTGGATTATCTCATTCACGATGCAAACCTTTGTTTGACAATCAACAGAATACTGCTGGGATGTTATTACCTGATCAATCTCGGTTATATTTCAATTAATCTTAGCAACTGGGATAAGGTGAATTCTTTGGAGCAGGTTTTTACAGTTACCGCCATCAAAATAGGATATATCACTTTAATCCTTTGCTTCTTACACTTTATAAACATTTTTACCCTTTACTTTTTAAGAAAAAATTTAACTATAAAATAATACTACTATGAATGCAACAATTTTAACCACAGCAACCTATAATTTTTCTGCCTACATGATCTATTTACCTATTGTCATTATCTTGACGATTTGTGTATCTCAATTCTTGTTTAAAAATTCTAAAACTTTCATGATCGATATTTTCCACCAAAAAGAAGATATTGCGATGGCAACAAATTCACTGTTCAAAATCGGTTTTTATCTTTTAAACATTGGTTTTGCCCTATGCATAATTGAATTTTTTCAGATTGAAACAGTAGAAAGATTAGTCGTTGCTTTGAGTAAGAAAATTGGCGGATTCTCTATTTACCTTGGAATAATTATGCTGTTGAATCTGTTACTTTTCCTAAAAGGCCGTAAACACGCTATGAATAAAGATAAAATCATCAAAAATGAAAATGCTGATATTTAAAATCTGGATGTATTTCACTTTCAAAATACGGAATAAAAGAACAAGAGGAGATTTTTTGAACTTTTAAAGAATTAATGGCCATGAAAACTTTTGCTAAAAACGATTTTTACTTTCAGTTAACAATTTTTGTTGTTATTTCGATTACAGTTATAATTGCATTATTGGCAGGAAATGAAAAAATTATTTGGCTTTTTTATTTTGGAATAGGAATTTCACAGCTTGTAAGCTATTTGATAAGATGTTCTTACAATTATAAAAAATCATTGATTTTTAAAATATATGGCTATTTAATCTTGCCTATTTTTCCATCATTGATTTTACTGGCTATTTTTGGAAATATTGATACTGCAGCTGGAGTTTTTATTGTAATCCCTATAATTTCTTTTTTTTATAGCCCAATATTGGCGGTTCTCTATCTCATAGATTGTCACAGTTTTTATAAATCTCAAAAACAAAAACCATGAAAACTTTCATAAAATATGACTTTTACATTCAGATTTTATTTTTAATAACAGGAATTGTTTCAGTTTTTATAGACGAATCTTATATTAGAGGTTTATCATTTTACTTTTTAGTGGGAATTCCGCAAATTGTCAGTTATATAATTAAGCTCTTCTTTGATGTAAAAAAATCTTTAATTTTTTTATTTATGGATTTTTTATTATACCAGTTTGGATTTCTCTGATTTTATATTTGCTTTTTGGATCATATTCTTATGAGCTTTCTAATTTATTCATAGCAATTCCATTTTTTGGTTTCTTCTACAGTCCGATTTTAGCACTTCTCTACACTTTTGATTGTTATAAGCTCTATAAATTTTAAAAACAAACACAATGAAAACCCTCAAAAATCACACGCTCATCTACGACAGCGAATGTCCGATGTGCAACATCTATTCAAAAGGTTTTATAAAATCCGAAATGTTGGATGATAACGGAAGAGAAGCCTTTACAGAACTGAGTTTAAAAAATAAAAATCTGATCGATTTTAATCGTGCAAGAAACGAGATCGCTTTAGTTGATCATGAAAAAAATAAAGTGATTTATGGTTTGGATAGTTTATTATTAATTATCGGAAATTCATTTCCGTCATTAGAAAAGATTGCCAGAATAAAACCTCTGTATTGGTTTTTCAAAAAGCTGTATTCTTTTGTTTCTTACAACAGAAAACAAATTATTCCTTCAAAAAAAGATAATACAGAAGAAGCTTGTGTTCCTGATTTTAACTTGAAATACAGAATTGCTTACATGGCTTTTGTTGTAATTATTTCAGGATATATTTTAAGTTTATTTTCAGTAAAATTAGGATTAGGTTTAAGGCTGAACTTTTGGAGAGAACTTACAATTTGTGTTGGACAAGTCGTTTGGCAGACTGTATTTTTAACATCTTATTTAAAAGATAAAACCTGGAATTATCTGGGAAATATGATGACTGTTTCTTTGATAGGGACTTTACTCTTAATTCCCGCATTATTTTTAAATCTAAATCAGGTTTTCTCAGTGATTTATTTCGGAATTATAGTATTCATAATGTTTCTCGAACACATAATAAGATGTAGAATTTTAAAATTAAACTCTTTTCCGACACTCTCGTGGATGATTTTCAGAATGACAACGATAATCATTTTAATCCTATTAAATCAATAAAACAGTTCGTATTAGCAATGTTATACTAAGCCTGTCGAAGCATCTCAAACATTAAAAGCTAACAACCGACAACAATCAACTAAAACCAAACACAATGAACTTCCTAAAAGCCGAATGGCGAAAACTAGCGATCATCAACTATGAAATCGATCCCAAGATTTTAGAAAAATATCTTCCCAAAGGAACAGAACTCGATTTTTACCAGGGAAAATGTTATGTAAGTGTCGTAGGATTTATGTTTTTAAATACCAAATTACTCGGACTTCCCATTCCTTTTCACAGAAATTTTGAAGAAGTGAATCTGAGATTTTATGTAAAGAAAAAAGAAGAAAATCACTGGAAAAGAGGAGTCGTCTTTATCAAAGAAATTGTTCCGAAACCGGCTTTGAGTTTTGTTGCTAATTCGGTTTATAAAGAAAATTATATAACGAAGCCAATGAAAAATAAAATGCATCAGAAAGATCAGGAATTGTTAATAAAATATTCATGGAAAGATAAAACATGGAATTCCATAGAAATCACTGCTGAAAATCAGCCTTTGAAAATGGAAACCAATTCTGAATTTGAATTTATTACCGAGCATTATTACGGTTTCACGAAAAAAGAAAATAAAACTTCAGAATACGAAGTCTGTCATCCAAAATGGGAGTATTATGTAGTCAAAAATCATCAGCTTGAAATAGATTTTCAAAAAGTCTACGGAAATGATTTTGAATGTTTAAATCATCAAAAACCTATCTCCGTTATGCTCGCAGAAGGTTCTGAAATTGAAGTGAAAACGAAGACGTATATCAAGAGCCAAGTAAAAAGAATCAAGTAAAAAGTTTCAAAACAGTTAGTATTAGTATTAGTATTAGTATTAGTATTAGCGATGTCATGCTGAGCTTGTCGAAGCATCTCACATAAAGATAAACCATCAACTAAATACCATCAATCCAAAATGAAAATAATCATAGCCGCAGGAACCGGCTTCCTCGGAAAAAATCTTGAAAAATATTTTTCAGAAAAGGGACATCAGATTTATATTTTAACCCGAAATCCAAAACGTGAAAATGAAATCTTCTGGAGTGCAAAAACGTCAGGTGGATGGAAAAATCTACTTGAAAATTCTGACGTTTTAATCAATCTCACCGGAAAATCTGTTGATTGCCGATATACAGAAAAGAACAAAAAAGAAATTTACGATTCAAGAATTGAAAGCACAAAAGTTCTTCAACAAGCAATTGATCAATGTATCAATAAACCTAAAGTTTGGCTAAATGCAAGTTCGGCAACCATTTATATTCATTCAGAAACTCATTTAAACACAGAAGAGAACGGAATTATCGGCGACGATTTTTCTATGAACATCTGTAAAAGTTGGGAAAAAGAATTTTTTAAAGTAAAAACAGAAAATGTGCGAAAAGTAGCTTTGCGGACTTCCATCGTTTTGGGAAATAACGGAGGCGCTTTTCCAAAGCTGAAAACGATCACAAAACTAGGTTTAGGCGGAAAACAGGGAAGAGGAAATCAGAATGTAAGCTGGATTCACATTGATGACTTCTGCAGAGCTATCGAATATATTATCAATAATGAAAATATTGTGGGAGAAATCAATATTACAGCTCCAAATCCTTTATCCAACAAAGAATTCATGAGAAAATTAAGAAAAGAAATAAAAATTCCGTTTGGATTGAATGCTCCTGTTTGGCAGTTGGAAATCGCATCTATATTCTTAAAAACCGAAACAGAATTAATACTAAAAAGCAGAAATGTTTATCCTGAAAAACTGATTCAAAATGATTTTCAGTTTCAATTTTCTACGATTGAAAAGGCTTTTCGAAGTTTAGTTTAATTAACATAAAACTAACAGAGTAATTAGTGATAATGTATAAAAATCTCCTGCAGATTTCACAGATTTTTTATGATCAATTGTAAAGAATAGTATTGAACTCAACAGAAAATCTTTGATTTTCAAACTTATGTGTTCTAAAATATTTAAAAGTAGTAAATTATAAACTGATGTGACTATGTGTTTAAGATTTGTGCAGAATTATCTATTTTATCTTTTCAAACCTTTTTTGAACTTTTCAAAAGCAAAAATTTAAATTTTAAAATAACATAGAGAAAACTTTTGTTCCTTTTGTGGTAAAACTAAACAGTAAACATTAATTTAGCAAAAACTAATCTTAATGTTCATCAAACCAAAAGCTAAAACCTTTTTTCTTTCATCATTATTTACATCGGCCACACTTTTTTCACAGGCTCATAATGTTTCGGAAGGTTACCAAAAACCGACAGATCCGTTGGTCGTTCAAAACCTTGAAAACTGGCAGGATCTTAAATTCGGATTGTTTATGCATTGGGGAACCTACAGCCAGTGGGGAATTGTGGAAAGTTGGAGCATTTGTCCGGAAGATGAATCGTGGACGCAGAGAAAACCGGAATACGGAAAATCGTACTACGAATATGTAAAAAATTATGAAAATCTTCAGACGACTTTTAATCCGACTCAGTTCAATCCTCAGAAATGGGCAAATGCAGTAAAAAAGGCGGGAATGAGATATGTGGTGTTCACAACAAAACATCACGATGGTTTTGCTATGTTTGACACGAAACAGTCTGATTATAAAATAACTTCTATAAAAACACCCTTTTCCAAAAATCCAAAAGCCGATGTAACAAAAGAAATTTTCAATACATTCCGAAAAGAGGGTTTTAAAATTGGTGCTTATTTCTCAAAACCCGATTGGCATTCCGACGATTATTGGTGGTCCTATTTTCCTCCAAAAGACCGAAATGTAAACTATGATCCGAAGAAATACCCTGAAAGATGGAACAGTTTCAAGAATTTTACATTCAATCAGTTAAATGAAATCACTTCAAACTATGGTAAAATCAATATTCTTTGGTTAGATGGAGGCTGGGTTCGTCCCTTCAAAACGATTGATCCAAATGTTGAATGGCAGCGAACTATTAAAGTTGAGCAGGATATCGATATGGATAAAATCGGAATGATGGCTCGAAAAAATCAACCCGGAATTATCATTGTAGACCGCACGGTTCCCGGAAAATGGGAAAACTATGTCACTCCAGAACAGGCCGTTCCTGAAAAAGCACTTTCAATTCCGTGGGAAAGCTGCATCACAATGGGTGATTCATTTTCGTATGTTCCGAATGACAATTACAAATCCTCTCAAAAAATCATTGAAACATTGGTGAAAATTATTTCAAGAGGTGGAAATTATCTTATGAATATTGCTCCGGGACCCAACGGAGAATATGATGCTGTTGTTTATGAAAGATTAAAGGAAATTTCAGGCTGGATGGATAAAAACCAGTCAGCAGTTTTTGCGACGAGAAGTGTTGCACCTTATCACGATGGGAATTTTTACTACACCCAAAGCAAAGACGGAAAAACGGTGAATATTTTTCATTTAGATGAAAAAACAAATTATGAATCTCCATCAACATTAAGTTTTGCAATTCCTGATAATTTTAAGCCAAAATCTTTGAAAGTTTTAGGATTATCCAATAAAATTCAATGGAAAAAATCAGGAAATTCAATTGAAATTAATTTACCAAAAGAAAGAAGTCAGTTAAAATATTCAACCGTAATTCAAATTACACAATAACTATAAACAGTCTTTAAAAACGACCTAGGAAATCGAAGCGTTAAGAAAATAACTCTGTGAACGTTAAGAAAATTCTACTGTTTGAGCGCGAGACGAATGTTGAATTGAAAGACAAACATCAAATTCGCGCGAGTTTTAGAATTTTTAGTGAACAGATTTTATTTTTAGCGGAGAGTTCCAAGTCTTGAACTTTTGGTTCTTTTGTTTCAAGACAAAAGAACAATAATTAAATCAAATTATTTTATGTGCTCTAAATTCCGTTTTAAAACCATATCAATTTTAATATTTAGTTCTGTAATTATTTCAGCTCAAAAACCTTTATACAAAGACCCTAAACAACCAATTGAAGCCAGAGTTCAGGATTTGCTGAAGCGAATGACCCCAGAAGAAAAATTCTGGCAATGCTTCATGATTCCCGGAGATTTGGATAACGTCCCGAAAGGGCAATATGCTCACGGAATTTTCGGGTTGCAGGTAAGTGCGGGAAATCAAGGAGGTGGAGTTGCAGGACAATTGTTGAAGTACAATGCGAATGAAGATGCGGAAAGATTAGCAAAAAAAATAAACGCTATTCAGAAATATTTCGTGGAAGAATCCCGATTGGGAATTCCGATTATCCCTTTTGATGAGGCTTTACATGGATTGATGCGTGAAGGCGCGACTGCTTTTCCACAGGCGATCGGTTTATCGGCGACATTCAATCCTGAGCTGATGAAAGAAGTTTCCACAGCGATTGCCAAAGAATCAAAATTGAGAGGAATCCGTCAGGTTTTGACTCCGGTTGTGAATCTGGCGAGTGATGTCCGATGGGGAAGAACGGAGGAGACGTACGGCGAAGATCCGTTTTTAACTTCCGTGATGGGCGTGAATTTTGTCAGTTCTTTTGAAAATCAGGGAATTATTACAACTCCGAAACATTTTTTAGCAAATGTTGGTGAAGGCGGGAGAGATTCTTATCCAATCCATTGGAGCAAAAGATATTTGGAAGAAACGCATCTGATTCCTTTTCAAAAAGCCTTTCAACAAGGGAAAAGCCGTTCGGTGATGACTTCTTATAATTTGTTGAATGGAAGACCTTCAACGGCAAATCATTGGTTATTGACTGAAAAACTAAAAAAAGAATGGAATTTTAAAGGATTTATCATCAGCGATGCAAGTGCGGTTGGTGGAGCAAACGTTCTGCATTTTACGGCAAGAGATTATGATGATGCTTCCGCACAGGCGATCAATGCTGGTCTCGATGTGATTTTCCAGACCGAATATCAGCATTATAAATTATTTATTCCGCCGTTTTTGGATGGAAGGATTTCGAAGGAGAGAATTGATGATGCAGTAGCAAGAGTTTTGAGAGCAAAATTTGAGCTCGGTTTATTTGAAAATCCCTATGTTTCAAGCAAAGATATTGATGAATTAAAGAAAATCTTCAATAAACCTTTGGCGGAAAAAACGGCTATCGAATCTTTTGTTTTACTTCAGAATAGTAATCATACGCTTCCGGTTTCAGAAAAATATAAAAAGATTTTAGTAGTTGGAACCGATGCTGTCGATGCCAGATTGGGCGGTTATTCAGGACCGGGAAATAAGAAAGTGAGTATTTTAGATGGAATTAAAAATTACGTTAAAAATAAAAATATTGAAATCACTTATTCAAAAGGAATAGATTGGGATGTAAAGAATTTTGTTACGATTCCCAGTGAGTTTTTATCTTCAGAAAATCAAAAAGGATTGAAAGGAAATTACTTTTCCAATGTTGATTTAAAAGGAAATCCGGCGTTTGAAAAACAGGACGAACAATTAAATTTCAAATGGACATTATACTCTCCAAATCCGGATAAACTGCAACCCGACAATTACAGCATTCGTTGGACAGGAAAACTGGAAGCTCCTAATTCTGAAAAATATCAATTAGGTTTGAGAGGAAATGACGGATTTAGATTATATTTAAACGGAAAATTGGTAATTGATAATTGGGAAAAGCTGAGTTATTCGACCAAAACTGTCGATATTGATTTCATTAAAGGTCAAAAATATGACATCGTTGTGGAATTCCACGAAAACAGGGGAGAAGCCAATATCGAACTGATCTGGAATTATGGTTTAAACGACTATCAGAAAGATTTTGATGAAGCATTAAAACTCGCTCAACATGCGGATTACATCATCGTTACAGCCGGGATTCATGAGGGAGAATTTCAGGATCGTTCCTCGTTGAGTCTTCCGGGAAATCAGGAAAAATTTATTCATGAAGTCTCAAAACTAAATAAGCCGACAACGGTAGTTTTAGTTGGTGGTTCAGCAATAAAAACTACGGACTGGAAAGATAAAGTCGGTGCGATTTTAGACATTTGGTATCCAGGAGAAGAGGGTGGAAATGCCGTTGCAAAAGTGCTTTTCGGTGCAGAAAATCCTTCGGGAAAATTGCCGGTCACTTTTCCTATTGAAGAAGGACAACTGCCTTTGACGTACAATCATCATCCGACTGGAAGAGGAAATGATTACTACGATTTAAGTGGTGAACCTTTATATCCTTTTGGTTTTGGATTAAGTTATACGACTTTTGAAATTTCTGATTTAGAGTTAAATCAATCAAAATTTGCTGAAAATGATACAATCATCGCAAAAGTCAATGTGAAAAATACAGGCTCAAAAGCAGGAAGTGAAGTTGTTCAGCTGTATGTCAAAGATTTGTTAGCTTCGGTTTCAAGACCGATCATTGAGTTGAAAGGATTTAAAAAAGTAGAGTTAAAGCCGGGAGAATCAAAACAAATTTCAATTGAAGTTCCTGTGAAGGAACTACAGTTTTTAGATTCAACAATGAACTGGGGTATTGAAAAGGGAACATACAGGGTTTTTGTTGGAAATTCATCTAAGAACCTGCCTCTAAAACAAAATGTTGATGTTGAATAAATTATTAGCAAAAATAATTGTGGTACGATATATGTAATATTTACTTTGAATTCGAATGAATTTAATTGAAGATTGTTATTTAATTAAAAGCATTCATAAAAAGTAAATGTCATGAAAAAGTTTTTTATATCAACGATTTTATTGATAGGTTTATCAACAAGTGCGTTTGCACAACAACATCCGCCTGTACCACCGCATCCTTCGAAAAGCGAGCTGATCGCTATAAAATCGAAAGAACTTGATAAGAGATATAATCAGGAAAAAAAGGCAATTTTGAACCATCCATTGGCAACCAAGCAAATGAAAAGGGATCAGCTAAAAGCTTTAAATCAAAAATATCAGGAACAGAAACGATTACTTAAAAAGATGTAATATCAAATAATTTTCAAAAATATTAAAATTGAAGAAACTTATTGTTGTAGATTCGATTTTATGAAATTTTTAAAGTAAAATAAAATTTATTAAAAAGAGAATGCTTTTGTGTTCTCTTTTTTAGTTTAAATTAAAAGAAACAACATTTACTATGCATCGCTTCACGAATTTTCAGAAACGTGCTTCATCCAATATTTTTCCTTAAATTCGCATAAAAATTTTAAACTAATGAATTACGATATTATTGTCATCGGAAGTGGTCCTGGTGGATATGTTACTGCAATTAGAGCGGCGCAATTGGGTTTCAAAACTGCAATTATCGAGAAAGAGAGTTTAGGGGGAATTTGCCTTAACTGGGGATGTATTCCAACTAAAGCTTTGTTGAAGTCGGCTCAGGTTTTTCATTATATTAACCATGCTGAAGATTATGGTTTGAACAAAGTGGAAGGAAGTTTTGAATTTCCGAACGTAATTCAGAGAAGCCGTGGTGTTGCCAACAAAATGAGCAAAGGGATTGAATTCCTGATGAAAAAAAATAAAATCGATGTTATTTTAGGAACGGCTAAAGTACAGAAAGGTAAAAAAGTCTCTGTTACGGATAAAGACGGAAAAGTAACCGAATATACAGGTACTCACATCATTATCGCAACGGGAGCCCGTTCAAGAGAATTACCTAACTTGCCACAAGACGGTAAAAAAGTAATCGGATACAGACAGGCATTATCTCTTCCTGAGCAGCCAAAATCTATGATCGTTGTAGGTTCCGGAGCTATCGGAGTGGAATTTGCTGATTTCTATAACACAATGGGTACAAAAGTGACTGTTGTTGAATTTATGCCAAACATCGTTCCTGTAGAGGATGAGGAAATCTCTAAACACTTAGAGAAATCTTTGAAAAAATCAGGCATCGAAATCATGACGAATGCTTCTGTAGAAAGCGTTGATACAAGCGGAGAAGGAGTGAAAGCTACTGTAAAAACTGCTAAAGGAAATATCGTTCTTGAGGCAGACATCTTATTATCTGCTGTGGGTATTGCTGCAAATATCGAGAACATCGGTCTTGAGGAAGTGGGAATCCAGACAGATAAAGGAAGAGTTTTGGTCAACGAATGGTACGAAACTTCAGTTCCAGGATACTATGCAATCGGAGATATCATCCCGACTCAGGCTTTAGCACACGTTGCTTCTGCTGAAGGGATTACTTGTGTTGAGAAAATCAAAGGAATGCACGTTGAGAAAATCGACTACGGCAATATTCCTGGATGTACGTACTGTCATCCTGAAGTGGCTTCTGTTGGTCTTACTGAAAAGCAGGCTAAAGAAAAAGGATATGAAATCAAAGTGGGTAAATTCCCTCTTTCTGCAAGTGGAAAAGCTACGGCGAACGGAAATACGGATGGTTTCATCAAAGTTATTTTCGATGCTAAATACGGTGAGTGGTTAGGTTGCCACATGATCGGAGAAGGAGTTACAGATATGGTTGCTGAGGCTGTTGTGGCTAGAAAATTAGAAACTACAGGGCATGAGATCATCAAGTCTATTCACCCGCACCCGACAGTTTCTGAAGCTATTATGGAGGCTGCTGCCGCTGCTTACGGAGAAGTGATCCACATTTAATCTGAGGTTATTATTTTAAATATTAAAACCACAGATTTTCTGTGGTTTTTTTATTTTCCGAAAAATTAACAAAATATTTAGATTATTAAATACATTGTGTAACGATGTTTTCTTAAATTTATTCAATGAACTTTGAAAAAACAGGATTGGTTTTATCGGGTGGTGGTACCAAAGGTATTGCTCATGCAGGAGTTTTAAAATTTTTGCTTGAAAAAAATATTGATGTAGATATTTTGGCATGTTGTAGCGCAGGTTCTATTGTGGGATGCCTTTATGCAGTAGGGAAAACACCGGAAGAAATCCTTGATTTTTTTCAGTCGGTTTATTTCTTTAACTGGAAACATTTTACGTTCAATCAGCCGGGGCTGGTTTCTTCTGTTATTTTTAACAATTATCTGAAACCTATTTTTCAGGATATGAAAATCGGGGATTTAGAGAAACAGGTTAAGATTGTGGCTACCGAGCTGGTTTCCGGAACTGAAAAGATCTTTGATGATGATTTCCTGGTTACCGATGCCATTATAGCGTCCTGTTCTATTCCGGGAATTACGACACCCTATATTTTGGAGGAAGAAATGTTTTGTGATGGGGGAGTCCTTAATAACTTTCCTGCTGATATTATTCGGGATGACTGTGATAAGCTGATCGGGGTTTTTGTCTCTCCGCCTCATGATATTAAAATCAATGATTTGAAGTCGATAAAAGCTATAGTTTCACGTTCTTATGATCTTCTTTCTTACAGAATTGAAAAAGTAAAATTCGAGTATTGTGACTGGTTCATTTCCTCTCAAAAATTATCCAGTTTCGGAACCTTTGAAAGAAAAAAAGACCGCCTTGAGCAGATTTTCAATATAGGATATAATGCAGCCAAAGAAAGTTTTGATGAAAGTAATTTTTATTTGAAAATAAAACCAGCAGGTACATAAAAATAAAACTCTCACTGTTTATGTGAGAGTTTTTATTTTAATTTTTTACGATTTGTCCATCCTGATTAACGATTGTTTTTCCGTTTTGATCAGTCACCACAAGAGTATAAGGTGCTTTTTTAGGCGAATCGGTTAAATAATTTCTCCAGACCTGATAAGTATAGCCATTATTGTTAAATTCATAGTAATAGTTTCCTCCGGTTCCGTCAGGAATCAACTCTCCGTCAGAAATAATCATGCTCGGTTTTGAAGTTACTTTTCCGGTCGCTGCCCAAGATTGATAAAGATATTTCCCGTTGGGCTGCTTATCTATTTTGAGCTTGAACTTTTTCGTTTTAATAATGACTGATTTTGGTACTTTTTCCTGTTTATAATTTTCTTTTGAAACAGGATTCTCATGGATTGTATGTGCTGTAAATAATGAACACTGAGCAATACAAAGCGCTGTAAATAAAAGTTTTTTGATCATTTTTAATATTTTTATTGGTGATGTTAAATTTATCAAATTAAAGCTAATTAATCCTATTTTTACAAGAAACTTTATGACTAATAATTGTTAAAGAAAAGAAGAACGCCCGAAATTTTTCGGGCGTTCTTCTTTTTATGCGGTATAGCTTGCAAAAGCTTCTTCAAGGCTTTCAAATTTACCTTTAAACTCTTCAATAGGGCAATCCTGAAGAATATTTCCTTTATGGATAAGAATTACACGGGAACAAAGTGCTTCAACTTCCTGCATGATGTGGGTAGAAAGTAAAACTGTTTTTTGCTGACCGATTTCTTTTACCACATTTCTGATCTCAATGATTTGGTTGGGATCAAGACCGTTGGTAGGTTCATCCAGAATCAATAAATCCGGCTGATGAATGATGGCCTGTGCAAGACCTACTCTTTGTTTATATCCTTTAGAAAGTTGTCCTATTTTTTTAGATTTT
The DNA here is from genome assembly GCF_022488405.1 of Chryseobacterium sp. Y16C. Taxonomy (NCBI): domain Bacteria; kingdom Pseudomonadati; phylum Bacteroidota; class Flavobacteriia; order Flavobacteriales; family Weeksellaceae; genus Chryseobacterium; species Chryseobacterium sp. Y16C. Next base: position 1,616,475 of record NZ_CP092711.1, on the reverse strand, counting down.
TCCGGAGTAATTCCTACTAAATCGATCACCTCATCTACTCTTGATACAGGAATTTTATGAATATTGGCTACAAATTGCAGATATTCCTTTACATACATTTCCAGGTAAAGAGGATTATTCTCTGGTAAAAAGCCAATTTTTCTCTTGCTTTCTATCTCGTTTTCTGTAATGTTTTTCCCGTTAAAAATAATTTCACCCTCATCTATGGTAAGTGCACCGACAATGGATTTCATAAGTGTGGATTTTCCGGCACCGTTTGGGCCCAGAAGACCAATGATCTCATTTTTATCAATTGAAATATTAATATTGTTAAGCGCAGTTTGTTCTGCAAACTTTTTCGTTAATTGAGTTATTTGAAGGGACATAATCTGATGAGAATCTTTTTTTACAAAAATAAAAATAAAAAACTCATCCTAAGAGAATGAGTTAAGTATTATTGATTATTTTTTTGATTTCTTTCCTTTTGTGGTTGCCGGTTTTGCTGTTTCAGGAGCAGGCATTGGATTCACAGGGGTCAGATTGTTCTTTGCAACAGGTTTATACAATGCTGATTTGGTTGTTCCTATACCAAAGATCTTGTCAACCTGCTTTTTATTTAAAAACTGGGATTTCCCTACATACTTCCTGTTCTTATTGATGTACTGAATAAACTGAACAGTAGGCTGTCCGTAGTTTTTTTCATAGTGCAGTTCAATAATATCATTAGGAAGCTCCAGAGTAATGTTTCCTGTTGGTTGATCTATAAGGCCATCGGTAATTAATTTATAGAGGCCTTCTACATCCCCATTGACATCTAAAAATGAAAATGATCTGAATGTATTGAGATTACTCGTATTGAGGTCCTGATAATTAATAGTGAATTTATCGTCTTTTTTGAATAAACCTACAGAATTATCTTTTCCAATTTCTACTAAAGTCTCGTTTTTTAGTACTTTAATTTGCGAAAAAACCGAAATACCGAACGAACAAGTAAGGAGTAGAATTAATTTTTTCATTTGGGTGAATTTTAATATTTCATAAATTGGTATGTCTAATGTAATAATAAATCTTCTATTAGACAACATTTATAATTCTTCACAAAAATAGTACTTTTTTTAATATTGCTATTGGAAAGAATGCTAGGTTATTGCCATAAAAACATTTGTAGTTGATTTTAAATACTTTATTTTTCAAAACTCCTGTGTTTTGATAGATTATTTAACGAAATCATTGCAGATTACTGTTTAAAGTTGGACAACATTTATGTATTTCCTCCATAATGATGAGTTCTTGTAATGGACAGGAGATTGTTATCAGTGATTCTAATTATAAAATTAAAACGGCATTACTTTCAAGATAGTAATGCCGTTTAGCTTTATTTTAAAATTTCCTGATCATAAAGAAGGTTATCGTCTTCATCAAAGCTTATGATAAGCATTTTATATTGTTTTGCAGAGTCATTATTGAAAAACTTAATTCTCGGAGGAACATAATCACTGTCAAACAAATTAGGATTCCAGTACAATGTTTCTCGGGTATCATTTTCAATTTTAGCCGGAGAATCATTATCAATCATTTCAATAGGGAATTCCGAAGGTTTATCGTATCCTTTTACTATGGCCAGATTATTATTTTGTGTTGCTTTTTCACTTTCATTGCTTTTGGATTTCATATTTCCTTTCATGGTATAGATTAATACGGCATCACCTATTAATCCGGCTCCTTTAATAATTTTCACCATAGCAATATTGGTTACGGGGAGACTTGCAATCATACTGGGATCGGTTTGAACTTCATCTAAATAGAGTTTTGCCTGACTGCCACGAATATAGGGTACATTCACTCCTGAATTGTCCCGTTGAAATGTTAAACCGGCCGCTCTTCCCTGCAGCCAGTCAAAAATATTGTTGGATCCTCCAACATGCTGGTCTTCATTTACAAAATCGAATATAGTAGAATTTATAGAACTGAACATTCCTGTAGAAAGTTGTTTATCCAATTCTTCTTTGGGATCTTTTTTCTTTCCTATTAATTTTACTTCTTCAATTTGTACATCAACATTCTCAGTTTTTTTAATATTCTTCTGCGTATTGATAGCTCTGGAAATTGTTGGAGCAAGCTTTCTGTTTTCATTGGCTGTTACCAATTTGTATTTTGTGGTTGGAAAGTTGCCTTTAAATGGTGTAGGAAGTACCAGTGGTTCTACGGTGATGAATAAGTTATCCGTACTGGATTCTTTATCTTTTTCTGCATTTACAAATAAGGAGACAGTTAAAGGCTCGTCAAAGCTGAGATTATCCAGATAGACATATCCGTTCTGATCCGTTTTAAATAAATTAATAGTAGGTTCATTCTTCCCTAGTTTTAATGCTAAAGTAACATTGGTATCTTTCAGCATAGCATTGTTTTTAAGAGGTTTTACCCTATAAGAAAGAAATTTTTGAGAATTGTTTTTAATGGATGGCACAGATCCGTTAAGAACAGAATTCCAGTCAAATCTGTTCCAGTTTTCAGAAATAAGCAAAGCGTCTAAAGCTTCACTATTGGCATTGCTGGAGAAATATTGCGCCGGACTGTCTATTTTTGAAGTAAAATCTCCCGTTAACCAAAGGCTGCTCAGAAGGTTCTCTTCTTCCGGTGTATTGTTGCCATCGTTTTCGCTTACCAAAACGGTATAGTTTTTAAAATATGATTCCGGGGAAAGATCAATACTGTTGAAAGATCTTGGCGTAATTTTTAAATTTTTACTAATAATATCTGCCTTTTCAATCTTTAAATTATTAGGTTTGATAAAGCAAAGCCTTTGAGCGACTAGATTGTCCTGCTCATCGAAAATGGCTAATTGTAAAATACCGTTGGCTCCGTTGCTTATTTTGGTAGGAATAAGACTTGAAACTTCATTAATTAGCTGATTGATATTCGCTCTATATGCCAAATGGTTGTTGATGGTTCCTACAATTTTATAATTTTGAAGCTGCTGCTTTAAATTGACTCCTTTTAAACTGTACTTAATCCCGTCTTTAGAGCTGGAAACCTGCAGACTGACACCATTGTTTACGACTTCAGGTAAATCTATGGTTTGCTTTTTTCCTGCATTATCCTGAATGATAGCCTGGTATTTTTTTCCAGAAGCCGGAGTTATTGTAAATGAGGCAACATTTTTATCAAAAGCTGTAAAGGTAGTTACAGGGACATTCGGATTTTGTGTGTCTATTACTTTTCCGCTCCAGTTTTCCGGTAAAGAAGTATTGCTGGATAATCTTACGGCAAATTTTGTTGGTACTCCATTAATGAAAGTTCTTCCTTCCGGGAAAGCTTTTGCAGACCAGTCTGTACTTTTTGCAATTTCTAATGTTTTAGTAGAACTGGGATTGTAAACCGGAATGGTTTTAACGATCTGAAAATCTTCGTTAAAATTCGTCATATAAGGCGTATAAGCTCTTACAAAATAAATTTGCTCAGGAAGATCTTCTTTAAGTTTAAAATCTCCGCTGCCTTCACCATTCGTGAGAAGTACCGTTTTCCAGTCTATTAATTTTTTATCGACATCATATAATTCAACAAACAGAGTAGTAGACAATGCAGAACGATTGTAACCATCAAAAACAAAACTTTTGAACCATATGTGGTCACCAGCAGCATATTGTGATTTGTCGGTAAGGATGTATACTTTTTCCTGTTCATAATTATTTTCAAGACTGGCAATTGCTTTTTCCAGTTTGGTTTGTGCCAATGCAGGCTGTACCGCTGAAATGAGCAATAAAAAGAAGATGTTTTTCATAGAAAATCTTAACGCATTTTTTAATCCAATGCTAAATTACTCAATTAAAGACTTTAAAGTTTTCTAATTTCAAAAATTAAGGAGATTTTAACAATAATAACGGGAAAGCGTTACTTTAAATAAATAAACTTTGACCTTTTATAAGTAGTAAAAAATGGTAGTGACTTTTTTTATAAAAATAAACAAAACCGATTCGTAACAAAATTCGAATCGCTTTTGTTTATTTGCCATATGAAAAGATTGTCCAAATTGAATTTCACTTCGTATGATAGCTAAGCAAAAACAATTATAAAGAATTAAAATCGTTCTTTCAACTCTTCGATTATTTTGATTTTCATTAGGTAAATAGTTTTTATTTCTCCATTCACCAGTAAAACCTAAGGATTAACGCTTCCGTAAAGATAAATTTAAATCCTTTAAATTTAAAACGTTTCGCTAAAGTTTCACCTAACTCGTCTAAATTTTTAGCATGCTTACTTCAACCGATTTAAAAAAATTCCGCAATGTCAAAAACATTTGCGGAGTTTTTATGAGATTAACAACTGTATTCCCTATAATTTAATGAAAGCTCTTTACATCTTCTATCAAATCGTCATCTTCTCCTTTAATGAAAGGCAGGAAATAGGCTTGTAAAGTTATCATTGTATTTCTTAAATCTGTTTTCATATCTTCTTCATTAGGCCAAACGCTCAATCGCTTTGTCAAATTCAAATCTGCAGCCCTCAAATTTCTAACCCATAAAGCAACAGAAATATTAATCCTTAAATCCTCTCCTTTATATGATGTAAAATCTAAATCTGTTCCACCAAGACCATCATCTGATATTAGAAATGTACATTTAGGAAAAATAACCTCTGCAAAAAGGTTAAGGCCATTGTCAATTACTTTGTAAGATGTAGGCCATAGAAATTCTTTCATAATCTCTTCTACCAATGAGGCACTGAAGAATTCTTCTGTCTCAAATCGTTTTTCGTCCATTTTTATTTAATTTTTTTTGCAATATTACCTTCTATTTTATATCCATTTTTTAATAAAACATCAATTTCTTGACTAAAAATAGTGGGAATACGATTTCCTAATTCATCTAGTATAAAATCCTTATCTATCTTCACAAATAATTTATCAATTGATTTTGGATCACTAACAAATCGAACACTATTTTTACTTAAGTATTTTATAGCATTTACATTCTTCACAACACCAGTAATGGCGACAGTTGCATCAGGCTTAAGTGCTATTTTTGAACATCCAAATATCTCCTTTATTGCCTTTTTTTCAATTATTTCAAATTCTTTACCCCCTAATAAATTTGGCAACAATTTTCCTTCTGAGTAAATCCTGAGTTTTTGATTCAACAATATCATCAATCTTACCTCTTCCTAAAGGAATTTTAGGATTAATTATACCATAGAAAGTAAACCATCTTCTTTTTAATTCTAAAGAGAATTTTTTAAATTTAAAAGGTTTCGCTAAGTTTTCACCTAATTCATCTAAATTTTTAGCGCCTTTCGCTATTCTTTACTTTCATATAATGAAAAAATTATAAAAAAACTCCGCAAACGTCTTTTGACATTTGCAGAGCTTTTATGACAGTGTTTTTATAATGGTGTTTTTAACAGTACTTCTTATAAAATTTTGCTTATTCTATTTTCAAAGTTTCTAACGCTTCATCTAAGCTAAAAAAAAGTTTAGAATTTTTTACAAAACCATAAGTAGTATCTGTATCTTTATTGATTATATAGCTTACTTTAGCTGGATTACTATCAAAGTCTTGATAACTAGGCATAAAATCTTGTAAGTACTTATCTAAATATTGATACTTAAAATCTGTAATATCAATGATAACATGTTTTACCTCTGAAAATTTTAAAAATTTATTTAGAGTAGAATAAAACCTTTTTGTTTCTAATATATCGTCATCGAGATCGTTAGTAAATCCTGGATATTCTCCTTTTATTTTAAAGTAGCCTAACTCATTTTTTTTGTCGTGCATCATTTCAAAGGACAAGAAATGAATAAAATCTTTATATTTAAAGATTTTAGGAATGTCTTTTTTATAATCATAGGTTCTTATTTTCCCATCAAAATATTTTTTTCTCATTAACGAAGAACAATAATTAATACTTTCTATTGTATCATTAAAAATATGCTTAGCCTTAATATGATCAAGATCTCCAATAAAAATATATTTATCAAATGAATCATCTTTTAAATCTAAAATATAATTTTCTACTAAATTTAGTTCCAACAAATCAATAATAAAATAACTACTGTCATATAAATATGATAATTCTTCTTTTAAAAAGTGTAATAGTAAGTTTATTTCATTACTATGTAAGTTACCTTTGATTTCAATAAACAAAATACCATAATGACTCTTTGTCAATTTCCAATAATATTTCTCAATATTAAAAGGGTATTTTGGTAAATCATATGTGTGCAAACTCATATCTAAAATATTATTTCTTTACCTGTTAATACATTTTCTGATATAATACGAACAGAACTTTTTCTACCTAACTGTTTTTGAGATTCTTTAGAAAAGTCTTTAATCATTTCCAGGTATTTTTCGTCAATTTCTTTTAAATGATTTTCTTTTAATGAATTTGTAATATTATCCATTTTTTCAAATAAATTATGTTTGTTTATAAATTTAGTGTCTATGATGAAGAAATCTAAATCAGCATTAGGGTTAGAAAAGAAGTCTAATCCATTTTTGGAAGACGTTCCTGATAAGGAACTACCTCGTAAGCCTACTTTTATGTCTTCTCTTCCATAAATTTTCAATAAATTTTTTAATCTACCTAATCTTTCTACTAACTCTCCTGAAGATGTAAAGCCACGTATGATTTTTCCTTTTCCAAAGTCTATTTCTTTTGATCTTTTTTTAGCTTTTTGTAAAGCATCTTTTATTTCTTTTTCAACTGCATCATCATCAATTTTACCTTTCGCTAAAGGAATTTTAGGATTAATTATACCATACAAAGTAAACCATCTTCCTTTTAATTCCAAAGAAAATCCTTTAAATTTAAAACGTTTCGCTAAGTTTTCACCTAACTCGTCTAAGTTTTTAGCACCTTTAGCGATTCCTTTTCCTATACCTTGGACAAAGAACTTCGCTTTACCAGCCTGCTTCACAAATCCTTTTCCGGTAGCAACAAGAACATTTTTACCGGCTTTCAGAGTACTTTTAGCTCCTGCTTTGGCTAAATTGACCACTCCTTTTACTCCGCCTTTCGCTGCTGTTCTTAATACTTTAAACAATGCAGCAGAATCGAATAAAAGTATGAAAATTAATTCAACTAAAATAATCCCGATGGCTCTTGCTAAAGCTTTTCCTGCAGTAGCTGTTTTTCCTAGCCAGCCATCAGTCATAAATGTCTTGAAGAAACCACTGGCTTTTGCAACAGCTTGTGCCATCATTATAGCAGCAAAGATTTCGAGTGCAGGTGGAATCAATGCAAAAATAGCTCCTGCTGTAAGAATTGCCAATGCGGTTATCCCAAGAACAATTGCAGCTCCAATACCAATGTATTTCCATTTATTTTCTGCCCAGTTTTTCTTAATTCCTGCCCACATCTGCTCTTTTAAATAGTATAAACGAACACCCGGAGTCCATGGCCCAACCAGTTTCATTTCTTCAGGCATTGAATTTGCAGTTGCGGCCTGTTTTCCTGAGGAACTTTCTGTATCCGTACTCGGCGGGGATTGGCTGTTTTGATAATTGATAAACCAATCAGCCTGAGCATATGGATCTGCAGGAATATTTTGATTTCCTGTTGTCACTTCTTTATCTTCCGATGCTTCTGATCCAACAGCAGACTGTTTGAACATGTCAAGTGTATTTCCATTAGCTCCGAAATCAATTTCACCATTGCTGCTTTGTAATTGTGCAAGAATTTCCGGACTCAATTCCATATCATTGGCAACCGGGTCAACATGAAAATCGTCTTCATTGTAAGAGTTTCTTCCTAACAATTCAGAGTATTCTGAATCTGATCCTGAACCCGCTACCTCAGCCATTGCTGTTTTTTCAAACGGTAACGGTTGTGTTACATCCATTCCTAAAAACTCTTCAGAAATTTGCCCCATAAAGTTATCAGGCATTACCATGGCCGAACTCACTAAATTCGCTAGACCTTCCATTATTTTTAGAATTCCGGCTACAATAAAGTTGACCGCATCGAGAATTAAATTATAAAAATCCTGTAATGCACCAATCAATTTATCTACCACATCTGCCAAGAAATCAATTACTGCAATAACCGCTATTTTGAAGATTTCAAAGACTTGATTCACATATTTTTCGGCGACAGCTACATATTGGTCTATTTTGGCTTTCAGTCGGTCTCTGATACCAGGGAAAGCAGCTAGAGCAAAGTCTAAGAAACCTTTTAACAACGAAGCAAATCCTTTGATAAAACCTACAATTGCCTTTCTTGCGACCTCTAATGCTGCTAAAACTAATTTTTTGGCAGTATCAAAAATAACTTTTACAGCATCTCTTAGTTTTTTGAAAATATCATTCAAAGCGCTTTTGAGAACATCAATGAAATTTTTAGCTTTATCGGCAAGCCAACCAAAGAAGCCTCCGCTCTTTTTCTCTTCTTCATCCTTTTTTGCTTTGGCATCTTTATCTGCGACTTCTTTTTTCTTACGTGCTTCTTTATTAGCGTAATCAATATGCCCCTGAGCTGCAGATTCACCTTTACTCTTTTCTGCCTTTATATTTCCAAGAGTAGTTTTGGCCTGTTCCCCAGATTTTTTCGCAAAATCGGATTCTGTTTTATCAAGTGCATTTTGCCACTCAACTCTTGAATTGTGAACATCTGTTTGGGCATCTTTTACTGATTTTCGCTGCTTCTCTTGAGATTGGTCTTTTTCGGCTCCTATTTGTGTTTCAGCAGCTTTTTCCTGCTCAAGCACTTTTTGATCGTGTTCTAATTCAGCAGCCTGATATTTTTCATTTTCGGCACCTATTTTAGATTGAATAATTGGTTCAAACTGAGTATTGATATTTGCTTCATCCATACCTTCCAGCTTCAAAGCATCAATAGGCTGCTTTTTAATTGCTTTGGAGTTTATTTTTCGAGATGGTTTTAGCATTTCATCATTTGGCTTTTTGATAATGCTGTTTTCGCCATAATCTTTATGAATATCTTTTGCCGCCTGATTTTTTTTGATGTTCATGTCTTGTGCAACATCGTTTTGCTCAATCACCAGATGTTCTGTATCAGCTTCTCCCGTAAGATCTACTCTTGTATTCTGCTGCATTGTTGTAGGAATTGAAGAAGTATCCAGACTAATAGCTCTAAATTGCTGTGTGGCCTGTTTTTCCAGTTCACCATTTTTATTTCCTGCTGCATTGAAAGAGTAGCTTGTTTTTTTCAACGGTTCATTTTGTGGGAAGGAAATCTCTTTTTGCTTTGGTTTTAGCCCAGTAGATTTAACTGTTTTTTTACTTGATTTTGCTACCGTTTTACCCGCACCAGATTTACTTTTTGCTTTAAATCCTGAAAAAGCGCTACCTATCTTAGCATTCACTTTCGGAAGCTTTCCTGTTGCTTTTTCAGACTGACTATTTAAAAGTGAAGTACTATTATTCTGAACAGTATTAAGATGATCAGCCAGTTGTGTAGCCGGAGTAGCTGACAAATCAGCTAAAGATACATCAGCATTACCTTTACCAATCGGTTTTTGCTTTGCTTCTTGATTTTTTTTGTTTTTCTGATGAGCTACCGCTTGCTCTTGTACCGTCTGCGGAAGATACGTACCATATTTAACGTCATTATAATTATGTGCCTGATTGACATTTAAACTTGCTATATAATTTTTTTCGGTCTCTTTTGTATCAGGATGGTTGACATCATTGGTTTCGGCTAAACTTTCCTGATGTTTTTTATACATGAGCTCAGCACCTTGATCGTAAATAGTTTGAGAACCATGAACCGCTGCAATACTGCCATTAGTACCGAGACGGTTATTATCAGTGTTAGATGATCCAGGCTTAATAGGTGATGTTTCAGGATTTTGTGCCTTTACGTTGGTTATTTCTACCTCAGATAGGGGTACCACAGATTCTTGCTGCCTTTGCTTTCTGCTTGGGCTTTGGTGGGCATTGTCTTTTTCTACAGGAATTGCTGCTTTCATTGACTTAGTTTTTTAATTTCATATTGATTTTTTAAAGACATACAAAACGCAATTAATCTAATTGCGTTTTATACTACCTATTGAATGTGAAAAACAGATTGTGATGGTGGATTTTTTTAGAATCTGAGTAGCTGGGAGTAGTGTTCAGTTTTATTAGGAGAAACAGGCTGTGCTAAGCTATTTCTGGCTTTTCTTCTTACTTTTTTGATTTACAGATTCAAAGTTCAAGCTGGTAAGTTGGTTATACTTCAATAGTAAAGACATCGTTCCTGATTCAAAATCAGCCTTGAAGTATTTGAGAATAAGTGTCTATTACCAATTCACGAACATGAAATTTTCTTTCCATGGCAGTTTAACAAGACTTAATCCCCACGCAAGTTTATCAAGTAAAATATCCTGTGTTTTTCGTTCTACTGTGAGGGTATAATCCTGATCGGTAATCACTAATTTACCCGAACGTTGAAAAAATTCATTTTGTAATAGTGCTACAGATGATTTTTTCATTGGTTTCCAGTTTTGCTGAACACTTTCTATTAGATTTTTAACCTGTGTTTTGTGTTTTCGCGAAAGCTTGATATGTCTGTTAATACTTTGATTCATTGGAATATTACATAAGAATTTTTCAAAAACCATCTCATATTCCGGGGCATTTGCTTCTCCGGTAGCGATATAATGTAATAAGTGGGCGCATAATTCTGGATCTGTAAGTTGCTGGGTTTTCGGATGGACAAGATTACAATGTTCAAAAAAGGTTTTGAGGAAAGGATGTAGCATAATAAGTCCTGCATTTTGAATATACAGCCCTTCGTTCGGGCTTAAATCTTCGTGAATTGTTTTGCCCTCTTCATCAATTGTCCTAATTGAATTTTCCGCGTTTTCAGGATGGTTTATTACATTATTTTTTATGCTTTCAATAATTTCACTTTCTTTAATAAAAGGGAAAATTTTAATGATGGATTTTAAATTCTGACGGTTGGTTTTTATCTGTAAAAAATTAGCCGCTTCTAATTTTGATATTTGCTGTATAATATAATCCTGAAGGCTGTTATTTGATGAGGTCAGATATTCTGATACTACATTTAATATCAGGCTCCAAATAGTCAATCTGTTGGTATGATCCAGCTTTGATATATAATTGATGATATCGGATTCTAAGCTGATTTTTAATTCCTTATTTCTTAAGATTGTCAGACTTAACTCCGCAATCTGCTCATTGGAAAGCTGATTGATTATTCGATTTTGAACATATTGTTTTGGCAGAATATTTATTATGCTTTTTTCAAAATTAGTGGAGTGAATCATGGCATCAAAAACCTCAGGATCCAAAAAAGAAAAGCCTTTTTTATCAGGATTCCACCAGGGCATATCTCCTTTCTCTAAAAAATAGATGAAAGTCTTAACCATCTTCTCCTGATTGCTGATCCAATAAGCTTTTGAATCGTTTTCTGCTTCTTGATTTAAAATTTCAATAGGCCCGGTCATTTCTGACAGTTTTTCTTCAAAGAGCTGAACAATTTTATCTTTTAATTCGGCATTTAATGAACTGCTTTTTATATTCAGATCCAGTTCCAGCCGGGGAATTTGTAAGGTATAGTCCTCTAATTTATATTCTAAAGCATTGATATACTTTTCTATTTGTGGAAAGACATCAACAGACAAAAAGCTGTTAATACCTTCTTTGATACTCAGTGCTTTTTCTTTGTTGTTGACTGCAATTTCGACAAAAACTCTCTGAATTATATGATCCTGCTTCACATCAAATGGGTTTAATTATACAATATTTATAAATACTGAATTGCTTATTTTTTATCAAATTCACCTCCCCAAAAACCTGCAGGACAAAGACTCAGTTTTGATCTTTGTTTTGCGCTCAGTCTGCATCCGCAACCTCTTATAAACCCATCTTTTGAAGAATCCGAAACTTCCAGAGTCTCCGGATTCATCCATTTCATTGCGTTGCAATTATTACCACTTTTCAAAGGACACTGATTACAGATTTCTTCTCTTACAGAAAAAATAAATTCTTCATCCTGATTGGCCATACCCATTTTGGAGCGGAGTTCGTTGAAATGCCCGCCAATAATTTCATTACGCTTGCTAAAAAGTTTTTTGATATTCATGTGATTAAAGTTTTAAAATTATTGGGGTCAAAATTAGAAGAAGAAAAATCCTTTTACGAATTATGAGGTCTGTCTATTCAGTCTTTGCAGTAAAAGATAAAATAAAGTGTTAATATACAGGTCATAATTTAGGGTCCTCTGATTAAGGAAATATTCAAAGATATTTTGAGAACTAATATTTCACATAATACCTAATCTTGAAGTAAAATCATTGGAAATATATATTGGTTTCAAAAAACAAAAAATGACAATTAAATTATTGCCATGGGTGTACAGATATGCTTGTCTTTAATGACAAAATTAAACTTCAATAGGGAAGCTGTATTTCACTGAAATTAGATTATTTGAATATTGTATTTATTTTATTTAATTTTAAATATTTGATTTTCAGTATTTTGTTTAATTTAATTCTAATTTTTTTCATAAATATTGGAAATAATATTTACTGCAAAGACAGGTTTGACCCCTCAAAATATTTGTCTTTTGGATGGGGGCTATTGTATGTTTGCACCATAATAACAAAGAGCAAAATTATGATTAAAGAAGTATTGACGATTTTAAAAAATAAGCTGAATGATCCGTTAAAAGGCTTGATGGATGATGACGGCGAAATAGCAGTTGTTGATGACATAGCAAAACATGATGATGATACCTCAGAGCTTGATAATAAAGTAGTAATTACCCTACTAAACGTCGAGGAAGAATCAACATTGAAGAACAAATCTTGGTACACCAGAAAAACAGTAAGTGGAAATCCTCCTGTTTATGACATGAAAAAGCAGAATCCTCCGGCTTATTTGAACTTATACCTGATGATCTCCGCGAACAGAACTGCCTATGACAAAGCTTTGACAAACATATCAAAAGTCATCGAGATTTTCCAGACAAACAATGTATTGGAATATGTTGATTCTGATGTGGAAAAAAATTTCAGGTTCAGGATAGAACTGCACTCTGTTCCTTTTGATCAGCTAAGTTATATCTGGGGATTACTAGGAGGAAAAGTGATGCCTTCTGTTTTATACAAGATCAGTGTGATAAAAATCGAGGCCGTAGACGAAGTTCCTGTTAAATTAATTGATAAAGTAAATATAGAAAGTATTAAAGTCGATTAATCATAAAAAACAAAACAAATAACCATCAATTTAAATTTTCAAGACATGTTAAATCTAAAAACACCAGGTGTTTCAGTTGAAGAAATTACAAGACTTCCTTATTCAGTTGCATTAGCCGATACAGCTATACCTGCATTCATCGGGTATACAGACTTTGCAACTGTTGGCTACAATAAGCTGTACAAAATCAGTTCTTTTTTGCAATATGAAGAATATTTTGGAAAAGCCAAACAAGAAAGTATTCAGTTAAAAGATGTAGAAGGTAAAGGAGTAACTATTGTGGCACCTCCGGTACAGTTTTTAATGTACTATTCTTTACAGATGTATTTTGCGAATGGTGGCGGACCATGTTATATTGTTTCAGTAGGAAATTATACATCAGCAGAAGTAAAATATACCGATTTAAAAACAGGTTTAGATAAGATTGAAAATTCAAATGAACCTACGCTTATTGTTTTTCCTGATGCCATATCATTAACAAACCAGGAGGAATTTTATACTCTTTATAATGAAGCAATAGCTCAGGCAGAACGGGTAAAAAACAGATTTGTCATTCTGGATACCTATTACGGAGATTCTACAACGACATCGGGAGATCTTAATACGATTGCGTATTTTAGAGATAAAGTAACCTCATCCAGCTATGCAGCCGCTTATTTTCCGCATTTAAAAACCATATTGAATTATACTTTTGATGAGACTGAAACCCCTATTACCCATATAGGTTTACAAAATGCAGGACAAACCAGTGCCGATTTTTATTCGGGCGAGATTGCTGCTTTAGACGAATTAAAAAGACTGGCAAGTGAAGAAATCTCAAGCGGATCAGCAAATGGATTTGTTCTTGCAGACTTGTTAGGTCAGGCTGTTGCAATTGCAGAAGAAATTAATGAGGCAGCCGATGAAACACATGGTGAGATCCCTGATACAAAAGCTGTTTTAACGGAAGCAATTGAAGAAGCTAAAATTGTACTGGATGCTATATATGATGGAACAATAGACGATTTTATTGTCCCTGATGATTTAGACGAAAATGCACCGGTCTTCAGTGGAGAGTTTGATGCGTTAAAAGCTGCAATTCTCAACGTAAAAGACAAAAAAGGAGCTGCAGACGGAATAACACTTAAAAATTTAGAATCATCCAATTCAGAACTTTATAATCAGGTAAAAAAAGAAATAAGATCCTTACATATTGTTTTGCCACCATCATCAGCAATGGCAGGAGTATATGGAAGAGTAGACAGTGTAAGAGGAGTATGGAAAGCTCCTGCAAACGTAAGTCTTAATTATGTAACTGCTCCGACAGAAAAAGTTTCTGAAGAAGAACAGTCAGATTTAAACATCCATGATACTGGGAAATCGATCAATGCTATCAAAAACTTTACAGGAAAAGGGATTTTGGTTTGGGGAGCACGCACATTGGATGGAAAAGATAAAAACGAAGAGGAAGATAACGAATGGAAATATGTGCATGTGCGCCGATATTATGATATGGTTGAACAATCAATAAAGGAAGCTCTTAAACAGTTCATTGATCAGCCTAATATCTCCTATACATGGTTACGGGCAAAGACAATGCTGGAGAATTTTCTAAACCAACAATGGCTGGATGGTGCCTTAGCAGGAAGTATTCCGAAAGAAGCTTACCATGTTGAAGTAGATGGCAATAAAGATGAGCCTAAAACAATGGACGTAACTGTCAAAATAGCATTAGTACGCCCGGCTGAGTTTATCGTACTGAACTTTTCACACCAATTACAATAATTCTCAACATTCAACTATGAATGAACATTCGAAGGTGTACTTCGAGGAATAATTAATATTAATTTAAAATTTTTAACAAATGAATTACAAAACCCCTGGAGTCTACGTGGAGGAGAAGGAGACATTTCCGCCTTCCGTAGCGCAAGTTGAAACAGCTATTCCTGCTTTTATTGGGTATACAGAAGTAGGAGAGCAACACAAACCGACAAGAATTTCTTCCATGTTGGAGTATGAAGCTCTTTTTGGAAAAGCAAACCCTGAAGCTTTTGCTGTAGCTTTCAAAGATGGCGTTGCAACGGCAACACAAACCAAAGTCAGCGACTTCAAAATGTATTATGCTATGCAAATGTATTTTGCAAATGGAGGAGGTCCTTGTTATATTGTATCAGTAGGAAATTACTCAGATCCTGTACTTGCTAAATCTACTACATCAGATAAAACTTTATTAGCAGGTCTGGAATTATTAAAGAAAGAAGACGAGCCTACTCTTATCGTTTTCCCGGATCTTCAAGGTTTAGTTGCTACGGCTGCTGAAGTTCTTGCCGCAGATGCTGCTTTTCAAGATGCTATAAATAATGTGAATGTAGCTACTGCCGCTGAAGCTGCTGCTAAAGCTGTTCTAGATGCTATTGACGGTGTTAATGTAGCTGCTGCTGTAGCTGCCGCCGATGCTGTAGCTGCGGATTATGAAGTTACTAATCCTGATGACCTTAGTGAAGTAGCTGCTGCTCGGGCTGCGCAAGAGGTTATAGACGCTGCTAAAGTCGCTGCTACCATTGCAAATTCTAGTGTTACTACAGTTAAGGCTGCTGCTAAAATCATTGCAGATGCTTATAAGGCAGATCTTACTACTGCTTCGGTTATTTCCGGCTTTACTTCTCAAAATGCTGATAATGTTTCTGATGCTAATATAGCTTCTGCTATTACTGAGGCTTATTCTGTATATAATGCTGCTTTAGATTTGTCAGAATCAATGAAAGACAGATTCGTTATTATGGATGTATTGGGTAATGATGTTAATTTCAGAAAAGAAGTAATAGCTAAAGGTTTAAAATACGGAGCTGCTTATCATCCAAAATTAAAAACAGTTTTGAGCTATAATTATAATGAAGTTGATGTTTTAGTTACTGGTGCATCTGGTATTACAAATTTAGCAGATTTGAAATCAATCAGCTCTGACTTCTATAATCAGGCTAAAAAAGCAATTGAATCTAAAAAAGTAGTATTGGCTCCATCATCAACAATGGCAGGAGTGTATGCTAAAGTAGACAGTACTTCCGGAGTATGGAAATCACCCGCTAACTTAGGACTTAACTTTGTAGAAGCACCAACAGAAAAAATTTCTGACAGACAACAAGATGCGCTTAACGTAGATCCAACTGCCGGAAAATCAATTAACGCTATCAGATCATTCACAGGAAAAGGAAACTTGGTTTGGGGAGCAAGAACACTGGACGGAAACAGTAATGAATGGAGATATATCTCTGTACGTCGTTTCTTCAACATGGTGGAAGAATCTGTGAAAAAAGCAACAGAACGTTTCGTTTTTGAGCCGAATACAGCCAATACATGGATCCGTGTACAGACTATGATCGAGAATTTCCTGAATCAGCAGTGGCAGGATGGAGCTTTGGCGGGAAGCAAGCCTGAAGAAGCGTATTACGTGAGTGTAGGTTTAAACAAAACCATGTCTGCTCAGGATATCCTGGAAGGAAGAATGAATATCGAGATCGGTATGGCAGCAGTGCGTCCGGCTGAATTTATCGTATTACGCTTTTCACATAAACTACAGGAAGCATAAAATAAATTAATAACAATAAATATACATACATTATGAGTACATATCCATTAGTAAAGTTTGCCTTTGAAGTAGATTGGGGCGGAACAAAAGTAGGATTCCAGGAAGTATCGGGATTAAATGCCGAAGCAGCTTTAATTGAATACAGACACGGAGCAAGCCCGGACTTCAGCAAGATTAAAATGCCGGGATTGAAAACTTACAGCAACCTTACATTGAAGAGAGGAACTTTCAAAGGAGATAACGAATTTTTTGAATGGTTCCAGACAATTCAATTGAATACGGTAGAGAGAAGATCGATTACAATCTCTCTTTTGGATGAGAATGGGGAGCCTGCAGTAACCTGGAAAGTGAAAAATGCATTCGTTCTTAAAGTGAATTCAACAGATCTGAAAGCAGAAGGTAATGAAGTTGCCATTGAAACACTGGAAATTGCACACGAAGGATTAACTATCGAAAATAACTAATTATTAACTTAAAAATTAAAAAAAATGAATTACAAAACACCTGGAGTCTACGTAGAGGAAATTGCAAAATTCCCACCCTCTGTAGCACAAGTAGAAACAGCTATTCCTGCTTTTATCGGATATACTGAAAAGGGACAAAAAAATGAACCGACGAGAATCTCTTCTATATTGGAGTACGAAACGCTTTTCGGAAAAGCAAAAAATGAAGCTTTCACATTTGCTGTAGCTGCTGCAACTACAACACCTCCAATTAAGCCAAGAACTGTTACTGCGACTTTAGCAACACCTAGTCCTTTTAAAATGTATTATGCTATGCAAATGTATTTTGCCAATGGTGGAGGACCATGTTATATTGTTTCTGTAGGAGATTTGGCAACTGGTTATCCAACTTCAGTTGATAAGGGAGATTTAGAAGATGGTCTTGATACGTTAGAAAAAGAAGACGAACCAACTCTTATCGTTTTCCCGGATGCTGAAGGTTTAAGTTTAGACAACGCTTATGATTTATATGGTTTGGCTTTAGACCATGCAGGATTGATGAAAGACAGATTTGTTATCATGGATGTTGTTGGAAATACTAATACTGCAGTTGCTGATTTTAGAGATAAATTGGACAGTAGCGAAAATTTAAAATATGGTGCTGCTTATTATCCAAAATTAGAAACAGTTTTATCTTATAGCTATGATCCAGCTATTATGGTTCAAGGTCAAACTTTAGAGCATTGGAAAACTCATGATTCTGAATTGTATAACCTGGCTAAAAATGCTATCGAATCTAACAGAGTGATAATGGCTCCGTCATCAACAATGGCGGGAGTGTATGCTAAAGTAGACAGTACTTCCGGAGTATTTAAAGCTCCTGCTAATGTTGGACTTAACTATGTAGTAGCTCCTACCGTAAAAATTTCTCACGAAGATCAGGAAAGCCTTAACGTAGATCCAACTGCCGGAAAATCAATTAACGCTATCAGATCATTCACAGGAAAAGGAAATTTGGTTTGGGGAGCAAGAACACTGGACGGAAACAGCAATGAATGGAGATATATCTCTGTACGTCGTTTCTTCAACATGGTGGAAGAATCTGTGAAAAAAGCAACAGAACGTTTCGTTTTTGAGCCGAATACAGCCAATACATGGATCCGTGTACAGACTATGATCGAGAATTTCCTGAATCAGCAGTGGCAGGACGGAGCTTTGGCAGGAAGCAAGCCTGAAGAGGCGTATTACGTGAGTGTAGGTTTAAACAAAACCATGTCTGCTCAGGATATCCTGGAAGGAAGAATGAACATCGAGATCGGTATGGCAGCAGTGCGTCCGGCTGAATTTATCGTATTACGCTTTTCACATAAACTACAGGAAGCATAAAATAAATTAATAACAATAAATATACATACATTATGAGTACATATCCATTAGTAAAGTTTGCCTTTGAAGTAGATTGGGGCGGAACAAAAGTAGGATTCCAGGAAGTATCGGGATTAAATGCCGAAGCAGCTTTAATTGAATACAGACACGGAGCAAGCCCGGACTTCAGCAAGATTAAAATGCCGGGATTGAAAACTTACAGCAACCTTACATTGAAGAGAGGAACTTTCAAAGGAGATAACGAATTTTTTGAATGGTTCCAGACAATTCAATTGAATACGGTAGAGAGAAGATCGATTACAATCTCTCTTTTGGATGAGAATGGGGAGCCTGCAGTAACCTGGAAAGTGAAAAATGCATTCGTTCTTAAAGTGAATTCAACAGATCTGAAAGCAGAAGGTAATGAAGTTGCCATTGAAACACTGGAAATTGCACACGAAGGATTAACTATCGAAAATAACTAATCATGGCTCTTTTATATCCTCCAACCAGTTTCTCTTTTATTGTTAATGGGATCTCAACAACAGAGGGTATTGACTCCAGATTTCAATCGATCTCCGGCTTATCAACAGAAATTCCAACTGAAGAATATGCCGAAGGAGGCGAAAACAGATTTACTCATCAGCTTCCTTTGAGACCAAAATATCCTAATTTAGTTCTTAAACGTGGATTAATCGTAAGTTCTGGATTGATCAGCTGGTGCAGAAATGCGATGGAAAACTTCGAGTTTGAACCCAGAGATCTGATCATTACCCTTTCGGGAGGCCTGCAATCTACAGCACCTTTAATGGTTTGGAATGTAGTTGGAGCGTATCCTGTAAAATGGGAAGTCTCAGAATTCAACGCAGAAGAAAGCAAACTTGCTATTGAAACCATAGAACTGAAATACAGATATTTCACAATACCCTCATCATTAGCAAGCTTAGGCTTGTAATTTCTAAATCTAATCTAAGCACGAAAAGTGTGGTAGTTTTCAGATAACATTCAGCAAAATTTTTCAGATAAATAACAAAAGATTGGTCTATAGCAAGACTGAACGCACTCTCCATGTGCTTAGATTTTTTTTTAAATAAATATGTTAAATCATTGGTTATTAGTGTTTTTGGATATTAATAATTGATTAAAAAACAAACGAAATGCCAATAGAAATAAAAGAGCTTCACATTAAAATAAATGTGGATGAAAAAGCAGCAACAACAACAAATGCAACATCAGTTGATGAAGCAAAAATTATGCGGGCAATTAGTGAAAGCGTAGAACAAATGTCAAATATTGAAAAACGTAAAAAAGAAAGATAATGGGAGGAGAAATTATGAAAGTAAAAATAGATTCTTATGAGGATTCTAGTTATAAAAAAATAAAAACCAGAGGGGCTTTTAAAGCCCTTATTAATCCAACTGGGTTTTCTTTTACACGTAAAAACGATTTTAATAAGGAACAGGCAAGCGGAGCAAGTGATGGTGAACAAAAATTTGATAAGACTTCCGCTCCGTCTTTACAATTGGAATTTTTATTTGACGGTACAGGAGTAGTAAAAGATAACCCTGGTAATAAGCTTATAAATAAGATAAAGGAAGGTTTAGGAAAAAAAGATCCTTTTAGTAAAACATCTGTTACTCAGCAATTGTATGATTTCTACGAAGCAACTGGACAATATGATGGTACAATTCATAAACCGTATAATGTCATCATTATTTGGGGAAAATTTGAATTTAAGGGAATCCTTAACGAATTTACAATAGATTATAAATTATTTAATAATGATGGGACTCCTTTAAGAGCTATCGGAAAAGCAAATTTCGGCGGATCAATTAGTAAAGAACTTGCCGCAAAAATTGCAAAAACAACTTCTCCAGACCTTACCCATAAAAGAACTGTACAAGACGGAGATACACTTCCTCTAATGACCGAAAGAATTTATGGAGATTCTAAGTACTATCTGGAAGTCGCTAAAATAAATGACCTTATCAATTTCAGACAGTTAAAACCCGGGAGCGAGCTCTACTTTCCACCTATAGAAAAAACATCATAACATGAACAATAGCGGATACATACAAACAGCAAGGACTTCCGATTTAATAACTTTTAAGGTGATGTCCGGAGATGCCGAATTGCCTGGTAAATACGGAGTTAAAAGCATTGTTGTAGAAAAAGAAGTCAACAGAATTCCTTATGCCCGCATCGTTATTTTAGATGGAAGCGTACCGGAGCAGGATTTTGAACTAAGTAATGAAGAACTGTTAATACCCGGAAAAGAAATTGAAATTACAGCAGGATATCATTCCGAAGAAGAAACCATTTTTAAAGGGGTTGTTGTAAAGCATAATATAAAAGTCAGAAGCGGCTCTTCTTATCTGATCATCGAATGTAGAGATAAGGCTGTAAAAATGACCTTAGGAAGAAAAAGTAAATATTTCTACGACAGCAAAGACAGTGATATTATTGAAGAATTGATTGGTAATAGCGGTGCGACTGCCGATGTTGAAGCTACTTCAAATTCACACAAAGAACTGGTTCAGTATCAGTCTTCTGATTGGGATTTTATGTTAACCAGAGCACAGGCAAACGGTAAATTGTGTTTTGTTGAAGACGGAACGGTAAAAATAGCGAAACCTGATTTTAGTGGAAAAGAAGTGGAAACAGTTGTTTACGGATCTTCTGTACATGAGTTTGATGGTGAAATTGACGCCAGAGATCAATTCAACAAAATTACAGCTAAAACCTGGAGCTATACCGATCAGGAATTGACAGAAGTGGAAGCTCAGAATCCGGCTATTAATCTGAATGGAAATCTTTCATCCGGAGATTTAGCGAAAGTTTTCGGAATTGAAGATCTTCAGCTTAAACACGGCGGAAATCTTACTCAAAACGAATTACAAGATTGGAGTGATGCAAAAGCAACCTTTCAGCAATTGGCTAAAACAAGAGGAAGAGTAAAATTCCAGGGAATCCCATCTGTAAAACCAGGAGTTTCATTAACGCTCCAGGGAGTAGGGAACCGATTTAACGGAAAAATATACGTTACAGGTGTCCGTCATGAAATAGCCGATGGAAACTGGCTGGTAGATGCCCAGTTTGGACTTTCTCCAACATGGTTTTCAGAAACTTATGATGTAAGCGAAATGCCGGGCTCAGGAATTATTCCTTCCATAAGCGGATTGCATATCGGTGTTGTATCACAGTTAGAATCGGATCCGGATGGGGAAGACAGAATTTTAGTACAAATCCCAATCATTAATAACGAAGAAGAAGGAATTTGGGCAAGAGTAGCCACTCTTGATGCCGGAGAAAACAGAGGATCATTTTTCAGACCGGAAATCGGGGATGAGGTGATTATCGGTTTCATTAACGATGATCCCAATGATGCAGTGGTGCTGGGAATGTTAAACAGCAGTACCAAACCTGCTCCCCTTGTAGCTTCTGATGATAATCACGAAAAAGGATTTGTTACCCGAAGCGAAATGAAAATGATCTTTAATGACGACAAAATCTCTTACACCCTTGAAACACCAAAAGGAAAAAAAGTGATCCTGGACGAAGATGCAGACATCATTAAAATAGAAGATGAACATTCCAATATCCTTACGCTTAATAAAGACGGCATTAGTATAGAAAGTGGGAAAGATATCAAGATGAAAGCAAAAGGTGACATTAAGATGGAAGGAACTAATATCAGTATCAAAGCAAGTGCCCAGTTGAAAGCAGAGGGAAGCTCAGGTTCGGAACTAAAATCCGGAGCAGTAACAGTAATAAAAGGATCTCAGGTAAAAATTAACTAATCATGAAACCGGCAGCAAGAATTACAGATATGCATACCTGTCCTATGGTGACGGGAAATGTTCCGCATGTAGGCGGGCCCATCATTCCTGCAGGAGAACCTACCGTGCTTATCGGTGGAAAACCCGCAGCCAGAGTAGGAGACAAAGCAGTGTGTACAGGTCCCATAGATACTATTGCATCAGGTTCTTCAAGTGTTTTGATAGGCGGAAAACCTGCCGCAAGAATGGGGGATTCCACTGCTCATGGAGGAGTAATAAGCGCAGGTGAAGCTACCGTTTTAATAGGCGGATAATAAGAGAAGGGTTTCATATGAGAATAACCGTCATTTAAATAAACAACAATAATAAAACGGTTAGAACAACTAAACTCTATGCTACAGATGCAAGATGTTACAACTAAATATAATACAAAATAACGTATGAAAATAAATACAGATTTTTTAGGAATAGGCTGGGGCTTTCCGCCTGAGTTTAATGAAACTGAAGGAAAACTGGCAATGACTACGGATGTGGAAGACATCAATAATAGCCTTATTATTTTATTGTCAACACGTCCTGGAGAACGGGTAATGTTTCCGGACTACGGATGCGATTTGCAGGAAATGCTCTTTAAGCCTTTAGATTTAACACTTATTACCCAGATGAAAGGAATCATCGAACGTGCGATTTTATATCACGAACCCAGAATAAACATTTTAAGTATTGATATTGATACCCAGCAGGAACTTGAAGGTGAAGTGTTGATAAAAATTGACTACGAAGTAAGAAATACGAATACAAGAAGCAATATTGTTTTTCCTTTTTATAAAGAGGAAGCTACTGAAATATACTGATTACGGGATGTCTGTAGCCATTTTGAATACTACCAACATAAGTATTGCATCTGACCATAGAAAGATAAATATAAACAAATGAAAAAAACAGATACATTTTCACATTATCGTGAAGGAAAATCACAAATGCAGCGTTTTTTAGCAGAATTAGATCCTGGCAATCTTGAATTACACGATTTCGATTTGTTTGATTGGCTATTATTCGCAAACAATTTTGCACAGCGTGTAAACTATTTTGACAAAGGCGATCATACAACACCAAAAGGAAGATGGGGAAACTTCTTCTTAGGTGACGATGCCGATACGATTCCGCGCAGAGAAAGCGTGGAGTATAAAAGTATGAAAAAACAGGTTGCAGACCTTATTTCCCAGTTTGAACAAGACAGTAATTTAACGCCTCACCTCACTTTATTTGTTTGTTTTTTAAAATTATTGGACTTCTCAAAAAAAGCTTTCAATAATTTAACAAAAAGACATCTGGATTTCTATTATAACGAAATTCTTCAGATTGAAAAAAATGATGCTAAAGAAGACAAAGTCTATGTGATTTTTGAATTGGCCAAAAAAGCAATTCAGGAAAGAATCCCGTCCGGAACATTGTTGGATGGTGATAAAGATGCGAACGGAAAAAAACGTATTTACAAAACAGGCGAAGAACTTATTGCCAATCAGGCAAAAGTAGTCGAGATCAAAAGTTTCTTAAACGACGTTGAAAAAGGAGAACTGAAAATGGCTGCGGTTGCCAATACAGCCGATGGTCTAGGTGATAAATTGCCGGAAGACAGCAACTATTGGTGGCCATTCGGATATAATTCTGATGAAACAATTTCAGGTAAATCTATTTATAAAGAGCTTCCAACAGCTAAACTGGGCTTTTCGGTGGCATCTTCATTATTTGAATTGAAGGAAGGCGAACGAACAGTGACGCTTACCATAGACTTTAATAAAAATTCAACTCAAAAATTACAGAATATCTCAAAAGCTGATATTGAAAATAATATCAAAGTGCTTTGTAGCGGAGAAAAAGAGTGGTTATCAGGAATTGTCTTAAAATGTAACAAAAATGAAGAAGAGCGACTGGAGCTTTCCTTTACCTTGTCTAAAGAGTTTCCTGCAGTTGTAAAGTATAATAAGGAAGTACTGTTAGAAAAATTCCAAACCGATTTTCCTGTTGTACGATTTATGATTGAAGGATCAAGGTATTACGATATCTACGAAGCCCTTTCAGAAAAACTAATAAAAAACATAGAGATAGCGGTTGATGTAAAAGGGATAAAGTCTGTTCAGTTAGAAAATGATAGTGATACCCTAAATTCAGAAAAACCTTATTACCCATTTACTGCACAACCCATTAAAGGATCTAATTTTTATATTAAATGTCCTGAAATGTTTTCCAAAAAATGGCTAAATGCAAATATTACCATCAACTGGAAAAATACTCCTGATTCTATAAAAGATTTATATAATGGATACATAATCCAGCCTGGCCAAAACATTAGTTTGGGAGATTTTCAAACATTGGAAACCTCTTCAATTGTAACTTCTGATGCTTATTTTAAAGCAGATGCAGCCTTGTTGGAAAAAGAAGTATGGTATGATAAAGTTAATGATCTTGAGTTATTCAAAAAAGTAGAAGGTAGTTATAAAACTCAGTTTTCTATCAATAATACGAATAATGAAGCAGGAACGAGTGAATCTATCCGATTAACGCTGAACCAATCGTCATTGCATGATGTATATCCTAAGCTGTACACATTGGCATTATCAAGTGAGCCGAAATATAAAAAGCTTATTCCAAACGAACCCTATATTCCGTTTGCTGAAGATATAGAACTAAGCTATAGTGCCAAAGAAAATGCGTATTCATATTTGAGGAAGGACTCTAACGGGATATCTACAAAAAGTGAAGGAGTACAGGTGTATCATGAAGATGCATTCGGACAATATGAAAAAGAAACTGAAACGAAAAGCATCGTTCCCGTGCATGAAAATGGAGGCGAATTGTACATTGGCCTCGAAGCGGTACCGCAAACTACCGTTTCCCTGCTGATCCAGATGCTGGAAGGAAGTGAAAACCCTTTAGTAGATACTTTTGATGAAAAAGAGTTCATCGAATGGCATATCCTGTCCGGAAATACATGGATCGACCTTTCACAAAATATGCTGAAAAACGAAACGAGAAAGTTCCTGGAATCAGGTATTGTAAAGTTTAAAATTCCAAAAGATATCAATACCACCCACACAAGATTCACTGATGGGTTAGTCTGGATCAGGGCTAAATCAAGAAGAAGCTATGATGCCGTATGTAAAGTTCAGGGGATATATACTCAGGCTGTTTTGGCAACATTCCAGAATCAGGAGAATGATTTGTCCCACTTAAATAACGGCTTAGAAGCCAATACCATTAAGAAGCTTATTACCAGAGTACCTCAGGTAAAATCGGTTAATCAGCCTTATAATTCATTCGATGGTAAATACAAGGAAGCAGATGCAGAGTTTTACAGACGTGTAAGTGAACGGCTGAGACATAAACACAGGGCAATCACGCAATGGGATTATGAAAGTTTAGTATTGCAGGAATTTCCGGAAGTCTTTAAGGTAAAATGCTTAAACCATACTTCTGAAACCTCATATATGGCTCCCGGTCATGTTACCCTGATGGTGGTACCGAATATTAAAAATAAAAATGCTTTTGATATCTACCAGCCAAGAGTGAGTAGAGCGAGTCTGAATAGAATTCAAAATTATGTAAATGAATTAAATACCATGCATGTTACTGCTCAGGTAATCAACCCTAATTATAAAGAAGCCAAAATAGAAGCAAGGGTTAAATTCTTCGAACAATACGACGAAACATTCTATATCAGACAATTGGATGAAGATATTAAAAAATATATCTCTCCATGGGCCTTTACAGAGTCTAAAGACATTGATTTTAATGTAGAATTGAATGTCAATCAGCTGGTAAGCTACCTGGAACAGCTGTACTATGTGGATTATATCGATGAGATCAAAATACTGGTAAATAATGTTTTACAAAGACAATCTCTAATTGAAGTGGATCCGAAATCTATCCTGGTATCTGCTAAACAGCATAATATTACGATTACAGATCAGGTATGTATTTAATAATAAAAAGAAGAGAACATAATTATGTCAGAAAATAAGCACATTAGTATATCAAAAAATATAGAAACCGGAGATCAGACCGATTTTCATTTTCTACGCAGAACAGGTATTGAATACATAGAACAACTGGGAGGAAAACTTTGGACAGATTATAACTCCCACGATCCCGGTATTACCACTCTGGAAGTGTTGAGTTATGCCATAACAGATCTTGGAATGAGAATGAATCTGAATATGGAAGATATCTTAGCATCCGAAGATGTAGACAAAGATATTCATACGCAGTTTCTAAAAGCTACAGAAATTTTGCCTTCAAGACCTTTAAATGAGCTTGATTACAGAAAGCTATTTATAGATATCAGTTCAGTAGCGGGTCATAAAAGACCCATCCGCAACTGTTGGCTGGTTCCTAAAGATGAAACATTGTATGTGGATTGTAAAACAGGGCAGATAGACTTCAATCCTATCGGGGAAAAAACGCAGTACTTCAATATAAAAGGACTGTATGATCTGTATGTGGATTATGCTGAAGATATTGATAAAGTAGGTACAGGATGCGAAAAATCTAATATCAAAACTCAGATATTAGACCGCTATCACGCCAATAGAAGCCTTTGCGAAGATTTAGCTGAAATTAAAGAAGTGGAAATCCAGAAAGTCGCTGTATGCGCCCGTATCGGACTGGTAAACAAGGCTGATGAAGAGCTGGTGCATGCCAAAGTAATACGAACAATCAATAATTACTTATCTCCGGAAGTTCATTTTTATTCATTAAAACAAATGTTGGAAAAAGGACTGACTACGGATCAGATTTTTGAAGGACCGCTTTTGGATAATGGCTTTATTGATACTGAAGAACTTAAAAACAGCCAGTTGAGAAGAGAAGTCCGTATTTCCGATATCATCAGTGAAATTATGAAAATTGATGGGGTTAAGGAAATCCATGAAATCTCTATTGCAGGTTGTGATAACGTGATCAAGCAGACCAATGACTGGTTGATTTGTATTGAAAAAGGCAGAAAACCTGAATTGTGCGAGCTAAGTTCATTTAGCTACAGTAAAGGTTCTCTTCCGTTAAATATCAATGACAAAAAAGTTCAGGAGTATTTAGAAACCCTTCAAAGAGAAGAAGAGCTACTGAGAGATAATGCCAGATTAAATAAAGAATTGGCTTTACCACAGGGAACATCTTATGATATAGCAAACTATGCTACGATCTTAAATGAATTTCCGGATACTTACGGAGTAGGAATATCAGGCATTATAGGAAATAAGACTCCCGAAAGAGAAGCTTTGGCAAAGCAGCTAAAAGGATATTTATTGTTTTTTGATCAAATACTTGCGGGTTACTTCAAACATCTTGAAAAAGTGAAAGAAGTATTGAGTGTTAATGGAAGCTTAAAAAGAACATTCTTTACACAGGCTCTCAAAAATATTAAAGGTTTTGAGGAATTGGTTCCTGACTATCTTGAAAATGATGATGAACTTACTGATTCCCTGTATGAGGAACTGGATAATAGTGTAGAGCGACGAAATGAGATTTTGGATCATTTGATTTCCCGTTTTGCTGAAACATTTAGTGACTATACTTTCTTAATGAAATCATTATACGGAAAATCTACCGATGAAATTGTACTGAGCAACAAAGAAAAATTCCTGAGCGAATACAAATCATTAAGTAAAGATCGCGGATTAGGTTATAATTATACCCTGTTTGCAGATTCAGATCTTTGGAATACAAATAATATTTCCGGGGTACAGAAAAGAATAGCCCGTTTGTTGGGGATTAAAAATTATCAGCAAAGAAGTTTGTCCCAATCGCCGGTTTCGATTATCAAAACAGAAAATAGTGAAGGGAAGGCAAGTTACACCTGGAAAATAAAAGATGCAGAGAGCAATATTATCTTATCATCTGTCAATACTTATCAGATTGAGTATGCTGCAACCAAAAATCTTAATGAAGCAATTTATCAAACGATTCAGATTGATCAGGAAGATCTGGAAAATGCATTGAAGAAATTGGATGAAGATGATCCTAATACCATAGAAAAACTAAAAAACTGTCAGGATGGTTACTGTCTGATTGGCAATATTAAAATCCGTGTTTCGGCAGGAGGTAACTACTATTTTGAAATTGTAGATGATACCGTTGAGAAAAATGTGATTGCCACTCATAAAATGACCAATCCTTATTCCACGCTGCAAGAGTTGAAATATGGAATCAGAGAGATTGTAAGATATTTTAAATATGACTTTACCGAAGAGGGGATTTTTCTTGTTGAGCATTTATTGCTGAAACCAACAGCTAAAGATTATAAAATCGTGGGTGGTATTGGTTGTATGTCGATAGAAGAAACCTTCAAAGTGATGTACGATATTGAAACCGAAGATTCTGCAACGGAATCGGTAGAATATTCGGAAGCGTTCATGTCTTCGTGTGAAGAAGACTGCGAAACAGATGTTTTCGATCCTTATTCCTATCGAGTAAGTGTAGTACTTCCGGGGTTTGCTTATCGTTTTCAGGATCCTGATTTTAGACGCTATGCAGAAACAGTTATCAGACAAGAAATTCCGGCCCATGTTCTGGCAAAAATTTGCTGGGTAGGAGATCGGCTGAGCGAAAAAGAAGCGGCTCAGAATGACCTTGCGGAATTTGAAGTTACCTTTAAAAAATACCTTTCAGATAAGTCGAAAAACAATACTGCTAATCTTGGAAACAGCATTCATGATTTATTGATTGCTCTTACCAATCTGAACAATATTTACCGACCGGGAAGACTTTTGGACTGTGCAATGGAAGACGATGACGACTTAGACGAAAAAATCATATTAGGACAATCAAACATATAAAAATTGACAAACAATGAATACTAAATTAGATAATGTAACAACGCAATATAGGAAGTTCAACGAAAATCAGGTACTAACCGAGGGGCAACTCAATGAATTTATCGATTATTTCGAGGATCAGGACAGGCTGTCACGAACACGATTGAGTGGTGTAGGAGTGGTATGTGGTTTTAAATCAGAATACACGAATCTGCTGTTGCCGACTGAAATTGATATGGTGGGAAAAGCAGGATTAGATGATCCTTTCCTTCAGACTATTCTAATTGCACAGGGAGCCGGAGTTACTACAGACGGAGATCTGATAACGCTGCGTAAAAAAAGAGCGAATGCATCAGAAGTTTTAATCGACTTCAGCGATGTAAGATATAAATACTATAGAGATTATACGGATGTCGTCAGATATGAGCATTTCCGTATTGGCGGTCAGCAAATACCTCTTATAGAGCTGATCACTGAAGAAGAATATAGCGAGCTGATAGCAGGAGGCGCTAATGCGGCAGATTTTAAGCTATTCGGAACCATTCAGAATATATATGATAAAATTATTATTCTGTATTTGGAAAGCTATTCCAATGAAGAGACACCATGTCAGGATGCTGACTGTGACAATACGGGAGCAGAGCAGGTATCCAATCTTAGAGTGCTTCTGGCGGATTCGCAGTCTGTTGTTGATCTTATGGATAAAGGTGA
The DNA here is from genome assembly GCF_022488405.1 of Chryseobacterium sp. Y16C. Taxonomy (NCBI): domain Bacteria; kingdom Pseudomonadati; phylum Bacteroidota; class Flavobacteriia; order Flavobacteriales; family Weeksellaceae; genus Chryseobacterium; species Chryseobacterium sp. Y16C. Next base: position 1,586,655 of record NZ_CP092711.1, on the reverse strand, counting down.
TGCAAAAGATAGCCTCTATAAACTTCACAATTCTTACGAAGAACTTTTTGATCACTTACCTAAAATAGAAGCTAAAAGAGTTATTTTAGATCCGAGTATTACAAAAGCATCCGATTTAAAATCAAGATTTCAAAATGCTATTGGAACTGTTACGGATCTGGCTGATGGTTTTGGTGCCATTGCGAAAACTTTTAATATAAGTGTTAATTTAGGAGGTGAATCATTGTTTAGCAAATTGAATTCTTTAATGTATCCTAAAACGGCAGGGGTATTAGATGAATATCAATACAGATATGACTTGCTGAAAGATTTAATCGATACATACAACGAAATAAAAGAATTGATATTGTATCTGGATGTTGATTGCTGCCCGAGTATAGCATCATTCCCTAAGCATCTCATGTTAGGTCCTGTCGGTGCAAGGTTGGAATTAGGAGATCATACTCCTTTCCGTCACAGTTTTTATAATTCACCTGTAACTACAAATGATGATGAGAACTACGAAAGAGTTATAATGCTTGCCAATCGTTTTGTACAGAAAATTAATGGATTTCAATCATTCATTGGGCCTGTTAAAATTATTCCTTCTAATCTATATGTAAGATTGGGTAATAAAGCAATACCGTATTATTACCGTGTTGATAAGCCACTATTGGTTCAGTGGAATTATGAAAAAACAAAAACTGATAGAGAAGCCTATAATTTAAGTTATCATACAGCCAATTTAGCGGGAGACGACTTTGTTCAGAATCCGTTGAATTATAATATTGATGACAATGATTTCTATAGAATTGAGGGGCATCTCGGGTTGCCATATAAAACAGCATTACAAAACATCAACGATCTTAAAACAAAATATGGATTGGCTTTTGATGTTATTGCATTGGTATTGCAAAAAGGGGAAAAACCTGGTGGAGAAGTGCCGGTGAAAGAAAAAACAGTATCAATAGAAGATCTTAGAAAGCAATTGCTATCCATTTCCAGTGATATTAGTAATCAAAAAATTAGTTCACAAAGTTTACTAAACATCTCCAAGTTAGACGATAAATTAAGATTGCTGAATCAGGTTGAATTCGCAAAAGAAACATCATCAGAAAGTGTTACGGTTGTAAGACAGGATCCTAAAAAAGACGATGTTGTAAGTGAGCTTTTAAGCGAATTTTTAGAGAGAAAGTCAGGTTTAGAGCATGTGGCTGGTGTAGAGCCGGGGGGAACTTTTGTTTTAATTTATGAATCAGAAACAAACAATCAGGTTTTAGCCGATTTCTCATTGCCATACTTGTGCTGTTCTAAAAAAGATCCTGTATTCCTGGCGTTACCGGAAAGCAAATTATGTCAAAACGATGCTCCAATGGCTATTACGACTGTTCCGTTAGATGGTCAGGTGAAAGCTTTTGTAAATGGTACTCAGATACCGGCAATTACACAATCCGGAGGTCAGAGCTTCTTAGATCCTTCTCTGGTGAATGCAGCGTATTTCGGACAGACCATTACTTTCACGGTTAATGATGATGAGGTTGAGGCACAATTGGTTGTCTACGAACAACCAAACGTATCTGTAACTACAGGAAATATAAGCTACGGAGTAGATACGTCAGATCCGGATGCTACGGTAGATTTCCATGTGAGTGTTCCTAGTGGCAGTTCAGGGCTTACTTATGTATTTAACTTTGGGGACGGAACAGCACCGTTATCTCTAAGTGCTTTACCAGGTAATGGAATTGTTCAGCATAAATACAATCTTGTTGCGGGGCAGGAGGATGTCTTCAATCCAACGCTTACTGTAACTAACGCAAATGGCTGTAGTAAAACAGTTGCTGTAGCTCCATTAAAATTAAAAGGGCAAATGACGGTTGTGTGTTTAAATGGAATGAAGGTGGTGATTCTTTATAGAGATGGTATAGATCCGGGGCATACTTGTAATGATGCTAGTTTTAATTTAAAAGGAAACGGTATTTTAATTCAAGGTGCAACTCCTTACAATGATCCAAGAGGAATTATCAAAGGAAATATCCATTTAAGTAATACATTGGGAAGCCAGGATGCAAAAAATTATTATCCTACAAATGCAACAAGTGGGTTTAGCAGACAAAATACAATTGTTATAACACAGGCGGAAGCACAGCAAATTGCGTTGCTGTCACCAGATGGTTTTGTTAAGTTCTCTCTTGAATGTGCACTAGATTATTGTCATACAGGTGTTGCCTTTACTCAGATTTTCCTGGCAAATGCTACAACACCTATTTACTCAGGTTATCCGAATGGTAACTTCTTAGAAATAAATCCTTGTACGGGAGTAACAAGATAAGAAATTCTAAAAAGGAGTAAGTGTATAACTTCATGGGCAGTCATTCTGCCTGTGAAGTTTACTAAAAGACTTTAATAAATCATTAAAAAATTAATAATAATGAATAATCAATTAAGTGATATATCATCTCTGCGTAATATATCGACTCAATACCGCAAATTCAGCAAAGGACAATATATAGAGTATACCCAGTTCAACGAGTTTTTGGATTTTTTTGAAGACCAGGACCGTTTATCAAGGGTAATGTTGCAGGGAGTGGGTGTGGTATGTGGTCTCAAGCCCAGTCTTACGTATTCAAATAGGCTGTTGAGCGGTATACAGCTTTCTCAGGGAGTGGCGCTCACTACTGATGGAGATTTACTGACACTGAATAATACGAGTGTGGTAAGTGAAGAATTGTACGTAAGTGATTTGAAAACCATCAAGATAGAAAATAAAAAATATACCCATTTTAAAATATATGATAATTTCAAAGTACACTATCCTGCATTTCATGTTAACAACGGCAGAGGAAGCCAGGTTGAGCTGTGGGAATTGGCAACGGCTCAGGAAGCTAATTCGGACTTTCAGCCCATTAGTAACCTTTCAGATTTGGATGACAAATACCTGTTGCTGTATTTAGAAAATTATGAAAAAGAAGTTAAGCCTTGTAGAGGAGTGGATTGTGATAACCATGGAGTTCAACAAATTCGCAACCTTAAAGTATTGCTTACTTCGGCGGCAGGAATTAATAATATTATTGGAGATAACTTGTTGCCATTACCTGATATAGATGGCACAATTCCGAAAAAAATAAAAGATCTTATCCATCCTCATCCTTTGTTTATAGATAAAGTATTGAAGGCTGAAAAGCAAGAACGGGTGATTGTAGAGCGGCTTATTTTAGAAAAAGGAGTTGACACACAATTTACTTCTTCAGATGTAAAGGAGCTGTATGTTGCTGCTTTGGAAAAAATTAATTATGGTGAGTTTGTATTTGATAAAATCAATAAAATCTCAGAAATAATAGGAGTTCAGGGTGCAGATCATGCATCTTTTAAAAATAGATTGCAGGAGTTTTTTGTTCAACGGTTTGGATTTCAGTATGCTTATGATGTTGTGAAAGATGTAATGGATACCTATTCTGAAATTATAAAGTTGCTTCCCAAATCTTTTACTAAAGGCTTTCCGGATTTAGATTCTTTTCCTAAACACGTTTTGCTGGGGAAATTAACATCAGATATCCACCTAGATTCGTTTAGGCATCAGTTTTATAATTCTCCTGTTTTAGATGATGAAAAAGCAATGGAAAGAGTTAAAATGCTAATCAGTCGTTTCGTTCAGCAGGCACAGAATGTTAGGTTTTCAATTAGTTATGAGGAAGAAGCAAGAATTAAAATTATTCCATCACAAAAATTAAATCCTTTAAGTAATAAAGCAGTTCCTTTCTACTATCAGGTTACAGGAGAATTGCTAAAAGCCTGGAATTTTGATAAAACAAGCAATCGATCGGCTGCAGATAATTTAGGATATGCTATTGATTTCTTTTCACCCAATACACAAATGCCTGATAGTCCTTTAAATTTTAATATAGATAAAAATTCATTTTATAATATTGAAGGTCATCAGGGAATGTTTTATGAGGATGCTCTTCAACAAATAAAAGAAATCAGGGATAAGCAGCAGCTGGAATTTGATGTTATGGTTTTGTCTCTGGAAGAATTGGTAGATAATAAAGATCTGTTTAAAGCATATTTCAATGATTATGTGGAAGAACATCCGGGATTGGAACATAAACGCGGAGTGGAGCGAGGAGGTACCTTTGTAATGGTTTATGAAACTATTGGAAGAGATTCAACAGTTATTGCAGATTTTTCACTGCCATATATATGTTGTACTCCGAAATCTGTAATTAAATTGAGTTTACCGAATACGGTTATCTGTGCCAAATCTGAACCTATACCTTTTACGGTGTTCCCTACGAATGGAATAGTAAAAGCTGTTGTGGATGCTAAATTAAACGGAGGTGTAACAGTAAGAAACGGATTGTATTTCTTTGATCCCCAATTAGTAAGTCCTGAATTATATGGTCAGGAAATTACCTTTACTGTAAACGGGAAACCTACCACTTGCAGTATAAAAGTTACTTCACAGCCAGATGTAAATATCGTTGTAGATTCTGTTTATTATCCGGAAGCCGGTTCTAATGCAACAACCATAATCCTTAAAGTTTCGGGAAAAAGCGGGCAAAATTTTGCAGACTATACGTATAGTTGGGATTTCCTGGATAATGGCGGTTGGGTTACCCAGAATCCGGATGCAAAAGGATTGGTAAGCTATACTTTTTATAATCTGTCTCCTGCAAAAATTCCGACAATAAGAATAAATGTGGGCGGAAGCGGATGCTCCCAAAGCGTAAATATCAACAATTGGTATGATGTTCCTGTTGCTCCTTCTGTTGTAATAAATAATATTGACTTCACAGGAGGTGTCCAATGTTGCGAGAGTATTCCTCCTGTTATTAAGCTTAATCTAAAAAGTCCGCAGGAATTTTATCTGTCCCAAGGTAATTCCTTTACATTAAAAGGGGAAAATCCGGGAGTGCAAACGCCTCTTTATTCATGGGTTCAGACCTATGGTCCGGTAGTAACACTTTCCGGAATAACTAAACCAGATCTATTGGTAACAGATTTTCGTATTGAAACATATAAATTCAAGCTTACGGTTGTTGATGCTGATAGCGGAGCATTTGCTACTCAGGAAGTAGAAGTACATGTGTATGAATGATAAGATACTGCATTTAAAAGGGGTGATTATGAAATTTAAATTAAAATCACCTCTTATGCATCAATAAAAATATAATAACAATAAAAATAAAATAATGGCAACAGCAGAATGCAAAATTTCATTTGGAATAGATTATACATCTTCCGTGCCAGTAACAAATACGGCTGCAACTGTGTCGTACGGAATTCAGGGATCTGGAAATCCGACAGTTATAAGTAATATAGATCCCAATAGTGTGGTAGAGCTTCCTGTCATTCAGACTCCTGGCGATTACGATTTGACAGTAGAATTGTCCGCCGGCGGAGTTCTTGCTACCAAAACTGGCTCCTTTACAATAGGAAATTGTAGTTCGTTATCCTGTAAAGAACCACAGATTAATGAAATAAAAATAAAAAACAATGGCCAGATCGTAATGGATTATTTTGTTGACCCTACGGATCTTGCTACACCGGAATATCAGATAGCAACAGATCAGTACTTCAACAATATTATTCAGATGAAAATAGACTTTGATTATACTCCAATCGAAAATGTTTTTATGAATAATGGAAATTATACTTATTCAAGAGAATTATACATTAGGGTAAGAAAGCATTGTTTCTTTAAATCTGTAGGGATTTCAGGTGTTTCCGGTTGGTCTAATGTGGTTAACTTTACATCCGGAAGATGGTCTATGCAAAAAGCTCCTTATACTTTCGATGCATATTGTGTATCGGGAAAATTTGAAGACCCGATTTACACAGATGCTAAAATTTGTTTGACAGGAAGCACATTACTCAAAACGATAAATCTTAATACAGTTACTCCGCAAGTGGGAAGTTTTATTTATTTGACTGATGGTACAACCCCTGCATTGCCCCCATACTTAAGTAGTTTTGATACAGGTGGAGCAAGTGTAGGATTCAATGAAAATGGAATCAGATGGGTGAGATTTGCAAATGATAATGAAAATAAAATCTATGAGGTAGAAAAAGATGGTCGGATCATTGGTGTTTCATCAATGTACCACTGTGAAATTAATTAAAGACTAAATAAAAATCCTCAATTTTTTTTGAGGATTTTATTCACTCTATCTTCTATTATTTTTACGCCTTGTACTTATAATATTGAAAAGCTTGGCAACATCTTTCAGGTGGATTTCAAAATCTTCATAATATTCATTTAAAGAATGAAGAGTAATAATGCCTTTCTCAACATCATGGTTGATGATTCGTTTTACTAAAATTCCTTTTTCTTTGTGAACGATCACGAAATCCCATTTATCATAATGGAGCTTACTTAGCCAATAATCTTGTCTTATATTTCTGCATAATATAATGTCACCTTCAAGATAGCTTTCGTAGGATCCGTTATCCATGCTGTCCCCTTTTACTTCAAAACACATGTATTCGCCTCGGTGCTCCACATCATCGGTAAAAGGAATAGTAGGTAAGCTCTCGATGTATTCTTCATCTGCAAAGTTATGCAAATAACCAGCCTGTGCATATTGATTCGCAAGAGGAACATTCATGATTTTTAAATCTGAAAAAACAACGGGTGAGGCACTGTTATTTAATTTCTTTTGTTGTTCCTGAAGTAGATTGGTCACAAAATAAGCAGTTGTTTCTGGTATTTTTCGTTCGCCTTTTTCCCAATATTGTACAGCTCTAGTACCAACTCCTATAGATTTTGCTATATCAGCCTGCTTCATGTTTAGCTTCTTCCTGATTTCTTTGAATTCTAAATAGTTCATTTTGATATGTTTAGGGTTACTTTAAAAAATAAATACGTAAAAAATTCGTTTTTTTATTTTGAAAAACGAACAATGTTCGTATATTTGTTTCGCTGTTAAAATGGTACAGCACAAATATACAAATTATATTTATAATTTAATATTTATTTGATTTTTAAATGTCCTGTTTATAGTTGTTTGCGATTTTTTACAGGGATTTGATAATTGGTTTGTATTGCGAGTGTCTTATATCTGGATCTTGTTTTTTTAGCTTTTTACAGCATAAATTAAAGAAATAAGAAATTTTTTAACCTATTTAAGTGTAAAAATTGCATTTTTTAAGATGGTTTTTATGTGAATTTTGTGCGTTTTTAAATATTTTTTGTTGATAAAAATGCGCTTTTTATATGGTTAAATAAGATGCTGGCTTAAAACCAGGAACGTAAAACTGCTGTTTAGAATAATATGATCAATGAATTACTATTAGCAGTAAAATTGTTAAATATCTAAGGATAAAAATAAATTAAATGTTGAGCTCTTTTAAACAAATTAAGTAGTGATGCTTAATGTTAACAAAATATCGATTTTTTGTAAACATAAGGAAGTCATCTACTAAAAAGTAACAGTAATAAGTTGGTGTGTTGTTTCTATTGAAAAACACATGATATCAACTTCTTAAAATCAAAATTAATACCTGATTAAACACCCCTTTCAAAGACTTAAATATTGTCTTTGGGGACTCGTATTGACTTAATTAAAGAATAAAAATGTAAAAAAAATAAAACATTAATATATAAAACTCCTAACCAAAATGAAACGTAGCAAAGAATTAGTAGAAAAAAGAAAAGATTTTGTTATTGAATATGTAAAACGTAATCAAAACAAACAGATGAAAGTGATTGTCACAGAGTTAACAGAAATGTTGTTTTTATCCGAAAGAACAATATATAATATTATTCTTCAGGCATAAAGTTCAGCCTTGCTGAACAATATACTCAGAAATTAGATCTTGTAATTATACATTCTAAAAAAGGTAAAAGGACCCAAAGTTATTCTCCTAACTAACCCATGCATCATAATGGACTGTTCGATACCTCCCAAATTTAAGTTTATAGGTAAATACTAAGGTAAAAACGGTTTCTGCTTTTTAAGACCTGTTGTTTCGGGTGAAATATGAACCGGAAAGCAGAAGCCGTCTAACCTGGATGATGAAAAATATCAATTACAAAAAACAGAAAGAATTGTTCATACAAAAATTTTAGAACCATGAAAAAGAAAAAAAAGAAAAAAAATAAGGAAAAACAAGAAAAGCCAACGAAGGACATTTATGATCTTATCGATGAGCTGGCTTACGTAAATAAAAATGGGAATATTCGAAAAAGCAAGAGGTTTTTAGATGATATGTACATACTGGATCAGGATATTTAGAAGTACGAAAAAATCAAAAATCTTTAATTAATAATATATAAAAAAGAATGAATCTGGATAGTATAAAAGCCCTGTTAATAGGAACTGCAATTGCATTTTCAGGCGGATTACTAAGAGTATTGGTCTCTATACAAAACAAAGAGAAAAAACAGCCATGGGAACACTTTATTACATTGTTGATCGTGATAATTGTTGGTTTTACTATGAGTTATTTAATGAACAGAGCTGAACTGCACGATAAATGGTATTCAACAGGCGTACTGTTTGTACTCGGCTATGGTTATGATAAATTTCTGAAAATGATAACAACAAACCTGCCCAATTGGATTGATAAAGCAGTGAACCTTTTTATTGAAAACCGATATGGCGTAAATACAGAAAGACAAGCTGACAAAGAAGAAAATACAGATAATCCGGCTCAATAAAAAATAAGTAAATAATGATATTGAAGGCAGTTCATACCCGGAAACGATAATTTGAAAGTGCTTGCGAAAACAAAGTCATTTAAGTAAAACAATCATGAAAAACTCTTTACTGCAACTACAGAATCCATCACTTAAAAACTAATGAATTCTTCCGAAAAAGAGTCAAATTTGAACTAGAAAAACTGAAAACTCGAAAATAGATAACAAGAGAAAAACTTGAAGTGGTTCCAGCATTACCTGTTTCTCATCACCAGCCAAATGCCACTTCCGATTACTTAAATTCTTTAAAAAATCTACCCTCACGCGGTCAGATTTTCACATTCAACAGGTAGTATAAAACGCAATTGTATTAATTGCGTTTTGTATGCCTTCAAAAAATCAATATGAAATTAAAAAACTAAGTCAATGAAAGCAGCAACTCCTGTAGAAAAAGACAATGCCCACCAAAGTCCAAGCAGAATGCAAAGGCAGCAAGAATCGGTGGTCCCTCTATCTGAGGTGGAAATAACCAATGCAAAGGCACAAAATTCTGGAGATTTAAAAGGTACGGCTGGATCGGTAAATCCGAATCAGTTTAATCTTAATAGTAATGTGATGGCTGTTCATGGTTCGCAAACGATTTATGATCAAGGTTCGCAAATGATGTATAAAAAACATCAGGATAATTTAGCTCAAACAGGGGATATCAATCATCCTGATACAAAAGAAACCGAAAAAGACTATTTAACCACATTAAATACGAATCAGGCACAGAATTATAACGATCTTAAATCGGGAACGTATTTACCGAAGACGCTGGAAGAGCAGGCAAGGGTTCATCAGCAAAGTAAAAAAATTGAAGAAACAAATCCGGCAGTAAAACCAGCAGATAAAAAAGTTACACCAATTAAATCGGATGCAAACCAGTCTCAGTCAGTCAATCCTGACAAAGCTGAAGCAGAAGAAATTGAAAAAGTATCACCAAATGCAAATAGCAATCCTGAATTTGCAGCATTAAGCGGAAAAATCAGTAATACAGCTAAGTCGCAAAAGCAGCATGAAGCATCGAGTAAAGCAAGCAACGATGCACAGGCTGCAGCACCATCACCTTCCAACGAACGCCAAAGTATGGCACAGGCGAGCCAGGTGAACACAATGGACGAGCAGAAAGCAGGGATGTTCAGCAAAAAAGATTTTAAAGCGCAGTTGACTGAAAAAATAGAGGGTATTACACTTCCGGAAAATGAAGAACAAGCAGATGAATTTGAAAAGCATAACAATATAGATGAGGTTAATCAGAAAGCAGTAGGAGATGTTAAAAAAGAAAAAAACATAGCATCTAATGATATTGCTTCCGCAACTTCTGCACAGCCGAATACTGCCGCTCAGCCAACTCGTACTGTTGCCAAAATGCCGACACCGAACATTGGTAAAGCTCCAGGGATACCAAATGCAGCGAAAGCAATGCCTGTGAAAAGAGCTGTAGAAAGTGTAGAACAGCCTATTAAGGAACAAACAGCAAGTATCGACAATGAAATGCAAGCGAATGGAGTGACTGATAATATGCTGGCAAAATCGAATGAACCTACATTTACAGATGCTTTGGCACAAAAGAATAAAGCTAAAACCCAAAGTGTTGAAGCAACTCAACAGTTTAGAGATAAAGAAAATAAGGAATTGTCAAAAACTCGTACTGATGCACAGGTACAAGCGGCAAGTCACATTAGTGGAATGCATAATGTAAGAAAAGGTGGACTAGGCAATGTACATGGTGAGCAAAAGCAAACCTCCGGAAAAGACAGCCAAAAACGAAAAGAAATTGCAGATCATATCAATAGTATTTATCAAAGTTCTAAAACGGACGTGAATTCCATTTTAAATAGTTTGGATAAAACGGTTGCGGATAAATTTGCAAGAGGTAGTGTGGATGCTAAAAAAGCATTTGAAATTCATGTTGATGAAGGAATGAAGGCTTATAAAAAGAAACGTTACGGAGATGCATATGCGAAATATGGTGTTTTAGGTTTGGCTGGTAAATGGGTGAAAGACCAGGTTGTCGGTTTACCGCCTGAAGTCAATAAATACTTTGTAAGCGGTAAGGCTCTGTATATTAAAACAATGGATAAATATATCGATGATATTGCAGGCCATGTTACAACCCAACTTAATGCAGCTAAATTAAGAATTGCCAAAGGTAAAAAAGACGTTCAGACTTATGTGAACAGTTTATCACCAAGTTTAAGAAAAATAGGAAAAGATGCCATTGCAGAGATCCAAAGTAAATTCAATGCATTGGAAGAAAGCGTAAACAATAAAAAAGATGCCTTAATTGATGTGTTGGCTAAGAAGTATGCTGATAATATTGCAAGTATTGATACAAGAATTGCAGATTTAAAAGCACAAAATAGCGGATTGGTTAATCAGGTTCTTGATGTGCTTAAAAACAGCGTGTTTGCTATTATTATTGAAATTAAAAATACGCTTACCAATTTATTGTCGGGTGTTATCAGTGCCATTCAGGCGATTATCATGGATCCGATAGGATTCTTCAAAAACCTTATTGCCGGAGTTTCGCAAGGGTTTACCAATTTCGGAGCCAATATCTGGACTCACTTTAAAACGGGCTTCTTTGGATGGTTAACCGGTGCAATGAAAGGTATTTCTTTAACAATGCCGGAAGATGTATTCTCGTTAAAAGGTATTTTCTCCATTACCACGCAGGTGCTTGGTTTAACGTGGGACGGTATCAGAAGCATTGGTGCAAGAGTGATAGGCGAACCTGTGATGAAAGTTCTTGAAACCGCTTCTGAGAAAGGTCTTGAAATAATCCCGATTGTCCGTAAAGATGGCGCTGCCGGATTATGGGAATACCTGAAAGATCAGTTTGCCGACCTTAAAGCTACGGTGATGGATACTATTATGGATATTGTCCAGACGCAGGTAATACAGGCAGGAATCAAATGGGTGATGGGCTTATTGACTCCGGTTGGAGCATTTATAAAAGCAGCAATGGCAATTATAGATGTGGTGAAATTCTTCATCCAGCGAGCTGCACAAATTATGGAACTGGTGAAAGCTTTTAGTGATAGTATCAAAGCAATTGCAAGCGGAAATGTAGGCGCAGTGGCCAAATCAATAGAAAATGCATTGGGAAGAGCGATTCCTGTACTGATTGGTTTTTTAGCTTCATTATTAGGAATTGGTGGATTGGCAGATAAAGTGGTTGGGGTTATCCGAAAAATACGCCAGCGTATTGAGAATGCGATTGTTAAGTTCTGGAATTTTATTAAAGGGAAGGCTAAAGGATTGCTTGGGAAATTTATGGGGAAAAGTAAAAAAGATAATATCCATGAGCCAGAAAAGCAGAAGAAAATTGATGCCGGATTTATCTATTTAAAGGAAGAAGAGAAAAAAGTAGATGATAACCACAATAATAAGCTTACCCTTGAACAGGCGACTATTGCTGCTAAAAGAACAAAAGCAAAATATCCTGTTTTCAGTTCTTTAAGAGCTGAAAGTAAAGATGATAAAATTATCTATAGATATACAGCGAGTCCAGAAAATATACATGAAACGGGAACTGAATTAGAAAACACAGAAAAAAAGTCTTTGCTTGTTGTTGGAGAACATCCAGTAGTAGGAGAAGGTAGACAGTCACATCACGTTCCTGAAAATAAATTTATGGAAAGAGTGCAGGAATTTTATGGACATAATGGAAAAAATCTAAAAAAAGTAGAAGATTCTAAAAAGGTTAAACACTTTGAAGATATTGGTAATAAACTTTTGCAAAGGGAAGAGGATATAAAAGCTAAGTTTAAAGATGGAAACAATTTATCTGCAATTTTGTTATATGAAAAAACTCATATACATTCTACTATAGCTGTTCATAGTAGAGAATTACAAAAGGATGTTACAGAAAATATAGAGACGAAGGCTACAGAAGACAAAGAACTTATATTTATGGGATACGACGCTTCTAAAAAAACTAAACGGGCTCAAATGAGTTTTAAACATTGGGATAATTTTATTAAAGATGTATATCTTTTTTTAAAAAATAAGAATATTAATGTTAAGAACTTTGTAGAAGAAAATGAAAATAGTTTTGTCATAAAATCATCAGGAAATAAAGATGGAGCACTTAATGTAATTTCAGAAGATATTAATAAACAAATTCAAGAATTATTTGATAATTTTGCTGAAGGAACAGTGCCAAGATCACAACTTGTAAGACAAAAAGTGGAAATTTTAGAGCAGATTAATAATACGGCAATGAAAAGCTATGAAAACGCTTTAGCCGTAGGACTTCAAACCGTAGCTACAGCACTTAGTAAAAGTGATAAAGATGGAGATAAGTCAGAGCATCCAAAGGCATTGGATAAATTGGAATCATTAGCAAGACGAATATGGGAAAATCATATTGTTAAAAAAATAAATTTATGAAATTAAATAAAATACATCAAGATTTAAAAGAAGCATACAAAGAAAAAAAACAGGTGTATCTTAGCTTAGGTTTTGAATTTGAAAATAAAAATGAGATTGAAAGATGTGTGAATATTTTTCGTTCAGGATATTGGTCTGTTGCTCCTTTCGCTTTTGAATCTTATAATAGTTTTGCTATAAAGCTAGTCCCAAATAATAAATTATTTAATTCGCAAATTGTTGCAAAAAGTAATGTTGATTTTTGGACAGTTTCACCTAATTTAAGTTCTTTTATCACAATGTCATGGCTTCGTTTTTTAAATGATATTGACATTATAAATGAGGAAATCAAAGAAAAATGGGAGTTGCTGGAAAAACTATCATTGCCATATAGAGAATATACGGATAATCTTGATTCCTTGAATTTTTTAAAGGAATATATAAGTAGAAAAGAGAATTTAATATACTTTGAAAATCCATCAGACCATTACACCAAAGTATATTTAGATTTTTGGAATCATTACTATAATACTTTACAACAGAAAGAATACGTTCAATTAATGAGTTTGATGATTGAAAATGAATCTTATCTTCCAGATTTTGAAATAAAGGATTATGGTATTTGGAATACGAGAGTTTATAATGCTATTGGTCATAGAGCTTATAATTTGATTGATATTGAAACAGAAAAAAAAGAAAATCACTTTTGGCAAAGTTTTATCCAACCACATGGCTTTGATTCCACTGAAGTTGACTTTGATTTTATACCTTATGCAACATCATCCAGTTTTCAATTAGGTGGTGTAATAAGTAAATTTAAACCTGAATTAGGTTATTTTTCAAAAATGAGTAATCATCCATTATATGAAGTAGGTCAAATTCTTAGTAAAAACAAAAGTACATACAATGGAAATGCTCATATAGAAGCCGCTAAAACAATTGATGAAGAATTAAAAGACCCTATTATGGCATGGGACGCTTTAGTAAGTGCGGGATATTGGAGTGGTGTAAATATTGGAAGTCCTAATATGAATGCTTGGAAAGCAGCTATTGATTTATCTGAAAAGCATGGCTGGACAGAAATTAATGAGGTTTTAGTAGATCAATTAGAATTTTATAATCACTATAAAGACAAAATTTAATCAGCTTATTAAAATTAAAAGCGAAGTTTCTAGAAATAGAAATTTCGCTTTTTTGTATTCAATAAAACTCACTATCTTTAGATAACGTTGAAAAGTTATAATAACACCCTGAAAATTTATAAATAATGAAAAAAACACTATTCATTTGCACCCTTCTATTCAGTTTTTCCTTCATAAGCGCCCAAACTATAGAATCAGGAAGCCATAATACAACAGGTTATATCAAATCAGACGGAACAATTGAAAACAGCAGTCATTCCACAGTAGGATATATCAAAACTGATGGTACGATAGAGAACAAAAGCCACAGTACAATTGGCTATATCAAGAGTGATGGTACGATTGAAAACAAAAGCCATTCAACTGTTGGTTATGTTAAAAAAGATGGGACAGTAGAAAACAGCAGTCATTCCACCATTGGTTATATCAAAGATGATGGAACGGTGGAAGGCAGCAGTCATGGCACGATTGGTTATGCGAGAGGAGTTAAAAAAGAATGGGCAGCGGTGGCTTTTTTCTTCTTTAAGGTGGATTAAGTATATCGAGGGAAGATTCTCGTTAAAATATATAAGTCAAAACAAAGGCTCGGATTATAAAAATCCGAGCCTTTGTTTTTGGATGAATGTGAATATATATAAAATATTCGGTGTGAATTGGGAGTTGCTTCGGCGGTTTATTCTAGTTACTGCAACTACAGGATCGGGAAGGTAAAAAGCTTTAATAAGAAAGAAAAAAGAGTGAATTTTGAGCTTTAAAATAAAAGACGATTATATTAATAAAACAGTCAGAAACAGTAAAGCATATGGAAAAAAACAGATTAACAACCCGGGATAAATTAAAAACCTATTTCGAAACAGGCAAATATCCCACACAAAGTCAATTTTCAGATCTTATTGACCTTTTAAGACTTAAGGATGATATTTTAACGAATAGAGAACTGGTAACCCTTGCCAATAGTTTGGAAGCCATTGAGAACACATTTATTTACTATTATACAAGTGAAGTCGGGGATTTAAAATTGCCGGTTGTGATCAGTTCGAAGGATGAAGAAGACCAAATGATCACTGTTGAAGAAACTTTTGGAAGTTCGGAAAGAAGATATTTATACGGAAGTCCTCCTTATACGATTAGAGTAAAAGAGTTTTCAGAAGGAAAATTAAACGAAAATGAATATTATTTTTTAGGATATCAGCTCAATTCGGCTTATATGATTACCAGACTGTTTGGAAATAACCTTCAAACAATTCCTGATGGATTTGAGCTTGGAGTACTGAATGAGAAAAAAATGCCGATACAAATTTTCAAACAAAATTTTGGGAAACAAATCAATGTTGTAAACACGGGTATTAAGTTTATTAACAATACAGAGATACCTATCCGGTACAGAATAGAGTCAGGAAACTGGAGTGATGGATTTAAAGCAGAAGATGCTGTTACCGATCATTATGATCTATGGGATTATTTATCCTTTTATTATGAGGCAGATCTTAGTGGTAGCAGTCAGTCTGTAAATTGCGAAATCTATGATGTAGATAACGATAGACTTGTATCCACTACTTCACTGCTGGCCGGACAAAGCAGTAGCTATTGGGGTGGTGGTCAAAACTTAAGGGAAATCAGAAATATAAGAATTGAATGCCATTACGCAGCTGGAAAATAAGCAAACGAGATTTTTAAAACACTGAGCTTAAATGTAGATTAAAACTTTCAGGAGCTACTGCAACTACAGAATAGCGAGATCAAAAAACTTTCATAATCAGAAAAAAAAATGAATTTTGAAATCTCAAATTAATTGCTGAATTATTTAATTCTTAAAGAAATAAAGATCACTGCAACTACAGAATGGGAAGCCTGAAAAACTTTCATAATAAGAAAAAAAACATGAATTTTGTCCCATCAAATACAAGTCAAATCCCATATATATAAAAGTTATTTGGAGATTGCAAGACGAGCAAACACAATCCATTATAACTGGAAAATATAAACCTCAATCGAGTAAGATACTCAATAATGAGAAGCCTTTTACTCTTGAAATACTGGAATTTTTTGATGCGCAAGCATGAGAATCTCTTCCACGAAGTAAAATGATAATTTATCAATGTATTGTTTTCTTTCAAGAGTAGGATTGACGCCTTAAAAAGTAGGAATTCTGATGAGTGAGAAACTTTCTTAAAACAGCTGTTGCGACAGTTGGGTAAGGTTCTCCAATGTGAGCTACTTTTCGGTTGAGGTTACTTTTCAATGACAAATCAATAGATTTTCAAACAAATTAAACCCTCAGATAATAACTTGAGTACTGAGTCCTAGAAACAAACAGAACATTAAAATATCATGGAAAAAATAAATAAATTAACCGAAAGAGAGGAATTAAAAACCTATTTTGAAACAGGTAAATATCCGACACAAAGTCAATTTGGTCGATTCATAGATAATTATGTCCATTTAAAAGAGTTTAATTTTGGATTCGATGTCAAGGCAACGGGAAGAAATAAAAGAAAATTCTATCATTTTTATGTGGCTGAAGAAGTTCAAGGAGCTGAAGGACATAGAAACATTGAAAATGAAGAAAAAAATGATCCTGAGAAGATACCTGGATACACCCATGTTTTAAGTAGATATGTGGGATATAAATGCCTACATATCAAATTAACAGATGAATTAGATATAGATAAATATCAGCCTAAGATTATCATAAAACGTTATAAGCAAAGAAAAAGGCTTAAAAGTGGTTACTTAAAACCATCAGGTTTTTATCAGGAGCTTCCGGAAGACGCAAAAAAATGGGACAGAAGATCAGAATATCCTCTTAAGTCTAATGAAATGGATATAGATATTAATCCTATTAACTATTTCAGACCTTACAAAAATAGAAAGGGAGAGGCAGAGTTCTATCCTGCCGGTACATTTAGCAGACCAGGTTCATTTCGATATACAGTTCATCATAGAAAACCATTTTCACTCATTCAAATGTGTTTGGAGATTGATGTAAACGGAACAAAAATAAGGTCGAATCCCGTTAATGTAAAAATTATTTTAGGGCGGGATGACAATGATGTAATCAACTATATCATTGATTAATAAAAATATATAACCTCAATCGAGTAAGATACTCAATGATGGGAAGCCTTTTACTCTTGAAATACTGGAATTTTCTGATGCGCAAGCATGAGAATCTCTTCCACGAAGTAAATGATAATTTATCAATGTATTGTTTTCTTTCAAGAGTAGGATTGACTCCTTAAAAAGTAGGAATTCTGATGAGTGAGAAACTTTCTTAAAACAGCTGTTGCGACAGCTGGGTAAGGTTCTCCAATGTGAGCTACTTTTCGGTTGAGGTTTATTAAAGAATAACTAAAAATACAAGTAGAACATTAATAAATAATTAAAACATGTTATTTTAAAACATATAACCATACCCTCAATCGAGTAAGATACTCAATGATGGGAAGCCTTTAGCTTTTGGAATACTGGAATTTTTTAATGTGCAAACATGAGAATCTCTTCCACGAAGTAAAATGATAATTTATCAATGTATTGTTTTCTTTCAAGAGCAGGATTGATTCCTTAAAAAGTAGGAATTCCGTTGAGAGAGAGGCTTTCTTAAAAACAGCAGCTTCGGCAGTTGGGTAAGACTCTCCAATGTGAGCTACTTTTCGGTTGAGGTTTATTAAAGAATAATTAAAAATACAAGTAGAAAATTATAAATAATTAAAATACGGTATTTTAACACATAAAACATAAAAACACTTAACCATACCCTCAATCGAGTAAGATACTCAATAATGGGAAGCCTTTAGCTTTTGGAATACTGGAATTTTTTAATGTGCAAACATGAGAATCTCTTCCACGAAGTAAAATGATGAATTATTGCTGTATTATTTTCTTCCAAGAGCAGGATTGATTCCTTAAAAAGTAGGAATTCCGTTGAGAGAGAGGCTTTCTTAAAAACAACAGCTTCGGCAGTTGGGTAAGACTCTCCAATGTGAGCTACTTTTCGGCTGAGGTTTATTAAAGAATAATTAAAAATACAAGTAGAAAATTATAAATAATTAAAATACGGTATTTTAACACATAAAACATAAAAACACTTAACCATACCCTCAATCGAGTAAGATACTCAATAATGGGAAGCCTTTAGCTTTTGGAATACTGGAATTTTTTGATGTATGAACATGAGAATCTCTTCCACGAAGTAAAATAATAAATTATCAATGGATTATTTTCTTTCAAGAGCCGGATTAACTCCTTAAAAATAGGAATTCCAATGAGAGAGAGACTTTCTTAAAACAGCAGCTACGGCAGTTGGGTAAGACTCCCCAATGTGAGCTACTTTTCGGTTGAGGTTCTTTTTAAGTGAGAAGCCAGTAGGTTTTCGAAAATTTAAAATTTCAGATAATAAGCATTAGGTTATCTTCAAAAAAGATGAACAATTTGAGAAACTGCATTTTAAATTGACAGAAGTCGATGGTGTTCAGCTTACAGCAACAACGGATGAAAGCTCTTAATCTTTACTGTTCTTAATCCATATCCAAATCATCATTTTTTCATTAAAATCAAATTTTCAATACATGACAGATTTAGAAACAATATTAAGTTGGTTTCAAACCGGCGACATGCCTACAGCAGAAGAATTTAAGCAAACATTCTCTTCTTTTAGGCATAAAAACACAAAAATTTCAATTGCAGAAATCGATGGGCTTGAGGACTTAGATTATGTCCAAAAGAAATACGTTGATGATGCTATAGCAAACATAGAAGGCGGAAATGAAGGTGGAGTTTGGATTTTTCCAATAAGTAGTTAATATAAAAAGATATGCCAAAATTTAAAGAAATAATTATACAATATGTCAATGTTTTTGACAACACCTACGTAGATTTATCGGGTAATACTCAACCTGTTCAGCCTTTGGATATTTATTTAGTTCCCAATGAAGACTTATCCCACGATCGATATGTTGTAGACAATACAGGAGTAATATCTAAACAATCCAATGGTTCCCAGGCGAACTATTTAAGAGCATCAGGAACCGATCCAGATCAGCAGATAGCTGGATCTTTCAGGACTCAGACTGCATCATTTCATGTTTATCGGGACGGTTACCCTTATGACAGTCAATTTACATTATCTCCAGGTGATATAGAGCTTTCCAGCAGGGTTATAATGGAGGATCCCAAGAATCCTATTAATAGAATCCTTGTTAGAGAGGATGGAATTAGATTCACAACTAAAAATTTTATTTGTGATAGTATACCTAATGTACAAGGAGATACAAGCTATACAAGACAATTAGTACAGAAAAACGATGGTACAGTAGGGTATGAACCTAAAACTACAATCCCCCAAATATTCAGTGTATTTTCATCAATATTGGAAAGAAATACAGAACAAGATTATGTCATATTTGATATAGATTTTCAATATTTAAAAGCTCCGGATTGGGGGAATAAACCGGTAGTAACTGTAGATACTAATAATACATATGTTACTGGTTCTAATGGTTCAGCAGGAGTTCGGTCGTCTGATGTTACCTATTCTGTAATATTTGGAGGTGGATACGGAAATGCAGTTACAAATATGAAAATACATCTTAAAATTAAGAGAGTTAGCATACATCTGGCTAATGTGTACACGTATAATACATTTGGATTTTCAATAAGTTTCAACGTAGATGGAATAGAAGTAAATAAATTATGTAGTGTGAGACCAGATCCATTACTGCCTGTTTAAAAAATAAAAAAGACTAAAAACCCATGGAACTCATTCAGATACAAAAATTATTTACACATTTAGAAGAGGTTATTACATGGCGTATAAACAATCCTTCAGAAGATTTTAGCATAGGAGCACCTGAATTTATAGCCATGGATTATGAAGGCTTTCCATTAGGAGAGTATATTTCAGCAAAAGAATTTACCCATCAGGAAGTTGTTATTCTCTTAATGGCTTTATTACCAAAGCTGGATCCATCATTGCTGAAACGGATTTATTTAGAACTCCCAACGAGTGCATTGTTTGATTATTGTGCAACCAATGAAAACGGAAGGCTCTTTTATCCGACAGTTCAGGCTGTACAGTATGTTTTAGGAGGAGAAAGTATCTCAGAACGGTTAAAAGCGCTGGATCATTTCAATCCGGATTCGGTTCTAATTAAAAATGAACTCATTGCTGTTCAGGGTTATGCATCAATAAACAGCCCGATTCATGTTTACGAGGAAGCTTTTAATACCATCATTTTTGGAGTTGAATTATTGCCAAAAATGAGTAACGATTTTCCGGCGGAACAAATAAACACCAGCCGATCCTGGACTGATCTGATACTTCCTCAGAATACACTAAATGAGCTTCAGACTATTGAAGCCTGGTATAATAGCAGCCAGATTCTTATGGAAGACTGGGGAATGCAGAAAAAACTTAAACCAGGTTTTAGAGTATTGTTTTACGGAGATCCGGGAACAGGAAAAACGCTTGCAGCCAGCCTTTTAGGAAAATATACGAAGCGACCTGTTTTCAGGGTTGATGTTTCTATGCTGGTCTCGAAATACATCGGCGAAACAGAAAAACAGTTGGCAAAATTATTTGATAAAGCGGAAAATAAAAACTGGATTTTATTTTTTGATGAGGCAGATGCTATTTTCGGAAAACGGACCAATGTGCGCGATGCTCATGATAAATATGCCAATCAGGAAGTCTCTTACTTGTTGCAAAGAATAGAAACGTTTTCTGGGCTTATTATTTTGGCTTCCAACTTTAAAAACAATATGGATAAAGCCTTTACGCGACGCTTTCACAGCTGTATCAAATTCAATAATCCAAAGCAGGAGGAGCGTCTGCGTATCTGGCAGCACAATTTGCCCGAACAATTACAGCTTGAAGATATTGATTTAGAAGAGATTGCCAGACGGTACGAACTTACCGGTTCTAATATTATGAACGTGATACAGGATGTAAGTTTAAAAGCTATTGCATCGAAAGCACCGGATTACAGGGTTAGCTTGGAAATGTTATTAGAAAGTATCAAAAAAGAGTATGTAAAGGAAGATAAGATATTTTCATAAAAACCGACATTCTTTAAAAAGACGAAAAAAACTTAGATAATAGAGAATTTACATTTTTTTAATTTCAAAAAACAAAACCTATGAAAGAGAAAATTATGCTGCTGATATTTTTGAGCAGCCTCATATTGGGCTGTCGGAGTAAACATAAAATAACGACCAGCTACAAAGAAGATAAAAAAGAAACAGTGAAAATAAAAGCTGATTCTTTAAGCATACAGAGCTTGAAATTAGTTCAGAATTCATCTGCTGATGTATTACTGAACGAAAAGAAAGATGAAACGTCAGGAGAGGTATTGATTAAAGGAAAATCTGATGTCTCCAATCCATTCGTTTTTCATAATGTGATCGGAAAAGATACCATTCAGAGTATTTCTATCATAGGAAATGCGGAATACTTAATCAATAATCATTACGCAAAGGCAGATCATCACCAGTCAGATGTTAAAAAAATTGAATCTGTTAATAGTATTCAGGATGTAACGCAGAATGTTATTTCCAAAGAAACAGATAAAGAAATTTCTTCGGCTATATCTCAAGACACCAAAAAAATACGGTCGAACGGATTTCAGGCAGGAGCCTTGATTGTTATTGTATTGGGGGCAATCATATTAATATTGGTCTTTTTCATATTTAAACGTTTTATAGAATGAAAACATCACAAAAAGGAATAAATTTAATTTTATCATTTGAAGGTTTCAGTGCTAAACCCTATCTGGATTCAGCAGGAATTCCCACCATAGGTTATGGAAATACATATTATCCTGAGGGGAAAAAAGTGACTCTGAAAGATCCTTCAATTAGTAAAGAAAAAGGAGTAGAGTTATTTTCATCTGTTTTACCAACTTATGAAAAGATTGTCAATAATAAAATTAAAGTAGCACTTACCCAAAATCAATTTGATGCTCTTGTATCTCATACCTATAATACAGGAGGATCTGACACATTATTTTCTTTTATTAATAAAAAAACAGATCCCGAAACCATTAAAAATTGGTTTGTTTCTAAATACATTACCGCAGGTGGTAAGCTATTAAATGGACTGATCCGGAGAAGAAAAGCTGAAGCTGATTTGTTCTTTTCCAAATAAAAAATCCCCACTTTAAAGTGGGGATTTTTATTTTAGAAATAATTTACTTTTTTCAGCCATTATGACTAAGATCATAACACATGGGAAAAAGAATGTTCTAAATTTGAAGTCACATCACAAAAATTTATATTATGAAATCTATAGTATTATTCTCGTGTGCACTGGCAGGTGCACTCATGAGCTGTAAAAAGCAGACAGAATATAGGAATGCATCGATTCAGGATACTCTTGTTACCCCTGATACCATAAAGGACACAATTCCTGTTCGGGATACCCTAATAAAACGACAGCCATCCGATACAATCTCTTATCCGAAAGATTCTGCGAATCGTAAAAAGTAAAAAAATAATAGGATTGGTTTTCCTCTGATTCTTTCAGGTTTTACGAAATTCTGACATCGTGTGAATTATCTTAAAAAGTTACTAAAGAAACATACTCTTTTAAAACTGGAACAGAGAAATGAAACCCTTTAAAAAGATAAAAATTAAATTAAAAATGTCTTAATAAATTTAATATGATTCAGGTCATAAATTAGTGAATTATCAAGCTGTACATTTGGTATACAAATTATTCTAACCTCGTTTTGAGGTATCATTTACGAAGCATTGCTTCGGTGTTCAATATCCATAAGATTAAACTGATTGCTGTCTAATACTAGTCACGGCCGGCAATAGCCATCACTTAATATTAATTATAAAAAATTCAGTTATGAACACTAGAAATTCAAAAAATCGTAGTTCAAGAGGAAGTTCATCAAGCAATCTTGAAGAAGTTTACCAACTAGGGTATGATCATGGTTATAATGATGCATCAAGAGATGAAGATTATGACGATGATTTCACAGAATATGAAGACTATTTCGATGAAGACTATGAAAATAGTTATGACGACGACGATGATGATTACGATAACTACGATAATGAAGATGATTATGATGACGACGACGATTATAATGATGAGTACGATGATGAAGATGACGACGATAATAGAGGCAGAGGTAGAAGCGGAAACAGAAACCAGCAAAGAGACAGCCAGGGAAGATTTACTTCCGGAGGTAGAGGTGGTTCCCGTAGCGGATCAGGGAGAAACTCCAGTTCTAATTCCGGCAGATCAGGTTCCGGTTCGGGATCAAGATCAGGGGGAAGGGGAAGGTCTTCTTCAGGATCATCAGACGATAATTACGACCACAGACATGACAATCCAGGAAGGCCAAGAGGCAGCAGAAATAGCGGCGGAAGATCTTCAAATTCAAATTCAGGCAGATCTGGTTCAGGAAATAGCAGAAGCAATTCAGGTTCTGGCTCAAGGTCAGGAAACAGCAGCGGTTCAGGTCGAGGCTCCAATTCCGGCTCAGGAACATCAAGAAGAGGTTTTGCTTCCATGAGTAAGGCAGAACGTACAAGAATTGCCCGTATGGGAGGCCAGGCTTCTCATGGTGGCGGCAGATCTTCAGGTTCAGGTAGATCAGGATTTGGCGGTAGACGAAATTCATAATTCTTTTTTCAATGATTGCCTCTTTATCGATATAAAATAAAGGGGTAATCTTTTTATTCACTTTTTAACATCATTCACATCATGGCAACAAAAACAGCAGAAAATAATAACAGCAGTACAACAACAGTATCAGAGAAAAAAAATATGAAGGTAGATAATGCATCTGTAGATGCAAAAGAGATGAAAAATGCTCCGCTTCATAAGTTTTTTGTATCCTCACTTAAGGATATTTATTATGCAGAAAATGCAATTGTTGATGCGCTGGAAAAAATGCAGGAAGCAGCAACAACCGAAGAGCTTAAAGATGCATTTGAAGATCATCAGCTGCAGACCAAAAAACACATCAGCAGATTAGAAAAGGTTTTTAAACTGATAGATGAAAAACCTGAGAAAAAAGAATGCGAAGCGATTAAAGGGATCATAAAAGAATGCGAAGAAGTTATAAAATCTACCGAAGAAGGTTCTATGACAAGAGATGCAGCACTCATTATTGCAGCGCAAAAAGTGGAACATTATGAAATAGCTACCTATGGAGGGTTAGCTCAATTGGCTATCACAATGGGACATGATAAAGCTGCAGATCTTCTGGAAAAAACACTTCAGGAAGAAGAAAAGACCGATGAAGATCTTACAGACATTGCAGAGACATTTATCAATTTTGACGCAGAACAGGAAGATTAATATTCCATTAAATATAGTAAAGCCATATAGAGGCGATCTATATGGCTTTTTAACGTTAACAATTATGAATGCTAAGAAAATTTTAAAGACGTTAAAGCAGCAATGCTTTATAAAAATTCCCAACCATGGAGAACTGTTCAATGAGGGAGCTTCAATATATGCAAAAGAAATCGATCGTAATATTTTTTTGGTATTTGTAATTGAAGAAGATGCCGATCTAGAAAACGTTCAGGCGCTTATTGCTCAGTTTGATTCTTTGGGAAATATAGGAAAAAAAGAACCGATAAAAACCATGTTTTATATGTCTTTTAAAGACAATGAAGATATGCACTATTTTGAAAAATTTATACATATATCTGAAAACCGATAAATATAAAGATGAGAGAAAATGATCTATTGAAATCTACTGTGTTGCATTATAAAAATAACTATCCCGAAAATGAAATTGTTTATCCCGAAGAGGTTGGCTCTTATGGAGCGGCTTTCCTGATAAGATCTTTGGAAAAAATAAAAAAAAATACAGGATCTGAGGTTCTTAGAAAACTGATAGATACCTATATAGAGGAATATTTATTTCATATAAAAGATAATAACCGTGATACAATAATAAATGGGATTGAAGAAACTTCGGCTAAGGGCTCTTCCTTTATTCTTTACGCAAAGACCGCTTATAATAAAGTGTTAAAAGAAGAAGAATGCCTAAGCAGATTATTGGACACTTTAGAAAAAAATAATATTGAAAAAATGTGACCTGCGAACAAAGCCTTAATTAGAAACATCAAACTCAAAAATAATAGATATGAAAGACAATAAGAACATCAACGAGAAAACAGATCAGCTGAAAGTACACACTACCCTGAATGAGAATGAAAAACTGACTACCAACCAGGGACTCAGGATCAATAACAATCAGGATTCCTTAAAAGCTGGTGACAGAGGGCCTACTTTGCTGGAAGATTTTATCCTCAGAGAAAAAATAACACACTTTGACCACGAAAGAATTCCGGAAAGAGTGGTTCATGCAAGAGGTTCCGGAGCACATGGGGTTTTCAAACTGAATAAAAGCCTTGCTCAATATACAAAAGCTAAATTTTTAACTGAAGAAGGAAAAGAGACTCCTGTTTTTGTAAGATTTTCAACAGTAGCGGGAAGCAGAGGAAGTACAGATTTGGCAAGGGATGTTCGTGGGTTTGCCGTAAAATTCTATACAGAAGAAGGAAATTATGATCTGGTTGCGAATAATATGCCCGTATTTTTTATTCAGGATGCCATCAAATTTCCTGATCTTGTGCATGCTGTAAAACCTGAACCTGACAATGAAATTCCTCAGGCTGCCTCTGCACACGACACATTTTGGGATTTTATCTCATTAATGCCCGAAAGTATGCATATGATCATGTGGCTGATGAGTGACAGGGCAATTCCGAGAAGTTTCAGCAGAATGGAAGGTTTTGGAGTTCACTCATTTAAGTTTATTAATGAAGAAGGTAAAGTACATTTTGTAAAATTTCATTTTAAACCAAAACTGGGAGTACATTCCGTAGCTTGGGATGAAGCCCAAAGGATTTCCGGGGTAGATCCTGATTTTCATAAGCGCGATCTTTGGGAATCCATCGAAAAAGGAATATTTCCCGAATGGGATTTCGGCGTACAGCTGATTCCTGAGGAAGATGAACATAAATTCGACTTCGACCTTCTGGATCCTACGAAAATTGTACCCGAAGAAGTTGTTCCTGTAGAGCTTGTGGGAACATTAACCTTAAATAAAAATCCGGATAATTTTTTTGCAGAAACGGAACAGGTAGCATTCCATCCGGGACATCTTGTTCCCGGGATTGATTTTACCAACGATCCTTTGCTGCAGGGAAGATTATTTTCTTATACCGATACTCAATTGTCAAGATTAGGATCGCCCAATTTCCATGAAATTCCTATTAACAGATCAATTAATACGGTTCATAATAACCAGAGAGACGGGCACATGAGACAGCAGATCGTAAAAGGAAAGGTGAGCTACGAACCTAATTCTATAGGAGGAGGTTGTCCGTTTCAGGCGATGATGAAAGAAGGTGGCTTCACTTCGCAGGAAGAAAGAGTTTCCGGAAAAAAAGTTCGGGAGAGAAGCAAAAGCTTTGTAGATCATTATTCTCAGGCTAAATTGTTCTACAACAGCCAGTCTACTCCGGAAAAATTCCATCTTCAGAATGCACTGATTTTTGAATTGTCAAAAGTAACGATCCCGGAAATTAGAGAAAGATTGGTAGGGCAATTAGTCTATATCGATAAATTTTTAGCTTGGCGGGTAGCAGAAAAAATAGGAGTTGAGGTAAAAGAACTGGATTTTCCGAATCAGAGCCTTCCGGCGGATGCCAATCCGATCAATCTGCAGAGTGAAGAGAAAGAGCCTGAAGTAAAAATTTCTGAAGCCTTGAGCATGCAGAACACGATTAAAAATACGATTAAAGGCAGAAAAATTGGTTTCATCGTTGCCGGTGGTGTAGATGCGGGAACCAGCAATGAGGTAAAAACAAAACTGGAAGAAAAAGGAGCAACAGTGGAACTAATCGCTCCTAGTTTGGCGTCTTTAAGAACCAGTGACGGCTCTACTCTGATTCCCAAACATTCGTTGACAAGTACAGCAAGTGTTTGCTTTGATGCTTTATATATAGCGGGAGGAGAAGATGCTGTCAAAGAACTATTAATTCCCGAAAACAAGCATCTGGTTCTGTATTTCATCAACGAAGCTTATAAACATTGTAAGGCGATTTACTTTGATGAAGGAACCCTGCCTTTGTACATGAACAGTAATGTGGGAGCAAGAGCACATGAAGATCCTGCAATCATCACCTGGGAAGATAAGAATGGTGCAGAAAAGTTCATCAATGCAATTGCTAAGCACAGAGTGTGGGAGCTGGAGCAGGAAAGGAACTCTTAATGTATAAATAATCAATCACTTAAAAATAGAATGCAATGGAATTTCATAAAAAACTTCTGGAATATATCGGTCAGTCCCTAATGACTGCAGATGAAACGGTAGCGGTTGCAGAAAGTGTAACCTCAGGATGTTTACAGCTGGCTTTCTCTCAGATGCCTAATGCATCATTGGTTTATAAAGGAGGAATGACAGCCTATACTTTACCCATGAAAGTAAAATTACTGAACGTGAATCAGGAAGAAGCAGAAAAATGCGACTGTGTTTCGGAAAATATAGCGGAAACAATGGCTCTTAATGTCGCCAAACTCTACGAAACCGATTGGTCGATTGCCACAACAGGCTATTGCACACCTATCAGAAATTCATCCTATAAAATATTCGCTTTCTTTTCATTTTCTTATAAAGGTGAAATCATCCATACCGGAAAGCTGGAACTGCACCCCAAAACCCAAGCCCTGAATGCCCAATTATATTACACTGAATTCATTTTGGGGTGCTTTAAAACAGAAGTCAGTAAAAATAGGGAAGTACAATCAAGATTACAATTGAAAATAAATGGAAATGAAAGAATTAAAGTTAGCTAATAAATCGGTTCTCATCACAGGAGCCGACAGCGGAATCGGGAAAGCGGTAGCGTTACTTTTGGCTAAAGAAGGAGCTGATGTGGCCATTATTTATCATGAAGACGATGAAGATGCTGAAAAAGTAAAAACGGAAATTGAATCATTAGGAAGAAAATGCAGGATATTTTCCGGAGATATCAATGATTATGAATTTTGTGAAGAAACAGTCCGCAATCTAATTTCTGAATGGGGTAAAATTAATATTCTGATCAACAATGCAGGGACCCAGTTTCCGGCAGAGCGTATTGAGGATCTGGAAGAAAAAAACATCCGGAAAACATTTGATACCAATATCATCGGGATGATCTTACTGTCCAAAGTAGTATTTCCGTATTTAAAAGAAGGAGACAGCATTATCAATACAACTTCGGCGGTAGCTTACCAGGGACATCCGGAATTACTGGACTATGCAGCAACAAAAGGAGCCATCGTTTCTTTTACCCGGTCTCTGGCATTACAGGCAAAACCAAAAGGAATAAGAGTAAATGCCGTTGCACCCGGACCTGTGGCAACACCGCTTACCAAGGAAACTTTTGATGAAAAAGAAGAAGATCCAAGAAAACCTCCTTTGGAAAGAAACGCGACACCGGAAGAAGTGGCGGAAAGCTTTTTATTTCTGGCGTCAGAGGGAGCAGCTCAGATTACAGGACAGGTTCTCCATCCAAACGGAGGCTTGATTGTCAACGGATAAATCACCAAAATTATAAAATATGAAAACAGCAGCTTTAATAATAGGAATAGTTAGTGTATGTACTTTCACTTCTTGCCGGTGTGATATTGATGAAAAAGACTCCAAAGAAAATACTACAGAAAGTGAAAATACCAAAAAGAAGACTTCCGGAAATAATTCGGAAAATGATACTTTGAATATCCGATAATTAAAAAAATAAAGTCATGTACAGAGATGGAGTAAGAAAAAGTATATGGCAGGAAGAAATTAAAAGGATTTCTTCAGAAGCAGATGATAAGCAGTTATTTGATGTTGTAATTGTTGGTGGGGGAATTACAGGCGTTTCTACAGCTTTAAAATTGCAGGAAAACGGCAAAAATTGCATTCTTCTGGAAGCGGCCAATATTGGTTTCGGAACCACCGGAGGAACAACAGCGCATATCAATGATTTTTTTGATACCACTTTCGATGAGGCTATTAATGATTTTGGCCTGGAACAGGCAAAATTATTTGCTGAAGTAGGAAAAGAAGCACAGGATCATATTAAAAATAATATTAAGAAATATGGACTGGAATGCGATTTTGAAGAAAAAGCGGCCGTTCTTTTTGCATTAGACGAAAGACAGGCTGAAAAGCTGAAAGATATTGTGGCTGGAGCTTCTAAAGTGGGACATGAAATGAGGTATACGGAAGAAATTTCTTTTCCGATTCCTTTTAAAGAAGCTGTGATTATTCCCAACCAGGCGCAGTTTCATCCCATCAAATATATAAAGGGATTGTGTGACGCTTTTTTACAACTAGGCGGACATATTTTGGAAGATTGTATTTGTGAGAGCCATGAGGAACAAGATGAAATCATTGTTTTGAAAACATCAAAAGGTGAAATAAGAACAAAAAATCTTGTGTATGCTACCCATATTCCTCCGGGAGTCAATATCCTTCATTTCATGACAGCTCCTTACAGAAGCTATGCAATGGCTTTTAGCCTAAACTATGATGAGTATTCGCAGCATCTCGGATATGATCTTACAGAACCATATCACTATTACAGAACTCAGAAAATAGACGGAAAAACCTTGCTGATTGCGGGAGGAGAAGATCATAAAACCGGCCATGAAGAAAATACGGGAGAATGTTTTTCAAGATTGGAAAACTATGTCCGGCAGTATTTTGATGTTGAAACAGTCTACTACAGCTGGTCGAGCCAGTATTATGAGCCGGTGGACGGATTTCCCTATATCGGAAAGCTTCCGGGAAGTAAAGGAAAAGTATTTACGGCGACAGGTTTTAGAGGAAACGGAATGATCTTCGGAACAATAACCGCACAAATTTTAACGGATATTATTGTTCATGGGAAAAGTAAATATGAAGAAATATTCAGTCCGTCAAGAATAAAACCGGTGGCAGGATTTACAGAATTTGTAAAGGAAACCGCTGAGGTTGCCTGCGATTTTGTTAAAGATAAAATAACGGCAGAAAAAATTGCTTCATGGGAAGAAATTAAAGAAGGTGAGGCTAAAGTGATAAAACACGAAGGAGAATCATTTGCAGTATATAAAGAAAAAGAAGGGAAAATTCATGTGCTGAAAAGTACCTGTCCGCATGTGCACTGTGAAGTCCGTTGGAACGGTGCCGAACTGAGCTGGGATTGTCCGTGCCATGGTTCCAGATTCAATGTTAATGGAAAAATGCTTACAGGACCTACAGTGAAAGACCTGCAAAGAATAGACATTGAAGAAAATAGCGAATAAGATTTTAAACTGTTCTAAATAGTAAAACAATGAATTCCAAAAGCTTTTTTTACCGTAATAGTTTGAGTATAGTTTTACTCTTTTTGATGCTTTCATTCCTGTTAGCACAGTTTTTAACAGGTTGGAAAACAGAGAATAAGGAATTGATGGAAAATGGAGAACAAGCATTGAATATAACGCAATACCTTCAAAGTGGCCATTTTATTCAGGCTACATTTGAAAACTGGGAAAGTGAATTTCTACAGATGATGCTGTATGTATTACTCACAGTCTCTTTACGACAGAAAGGCTCCAGCGAATCCAAGCCTTTGGAAGGAGAAGAGGAGGTGGATAAAGAACCTCAACCTCATCCCAATGCTCCATGGCCCGTAAAGAAAGGAGGAATATGGCTCAAAATATATAAACATTCATTATCATTAGCCTTTGGTATATTGTTTTTGATAAGTTTTATCCTGCATTTCTACGGAAGTCTTAAAGATTATAATACGGAGCAGATTTCAAAGAATGAACCTGTAGTTTCTGCATTGGAGTATATTTCAGAATCCAGGTTCTGGTTCGAATCTTTCCAGAATTGGCAAAGCGAATTTTTAGCCGTGGCATCTCTGGTGATTTTATCCATATGGCTGCGGGAAAAAGGCTCTCCGGAATCTAAACCGGTGGATATGGCCTACGATGAAAATTAAAAATAATACGATTATGAAACCTAAAGAAATATTTGGAGTACCTGTTCATAAGAAAGGAAGCTTCCATGATACGGAAGCTAAGAAAGACTATGCCAATCCGGAAGAAGTACACGAAGGATTCAATAGATTAAAAGAAAGATTCATGCTGATAAACAATTGGAAAAGCTATTGTGGTGAAGGCTTCGCCGATTTTAAACTTTTTGATTCAGAAGGTGAAATGGTGGACAGGTATCCATTAATTGGAGATTATGTAAGAATAGATATTCCGGGTCCGGGAACGGTTGAAGCCAAAGGTTATGACTGGGTAGAGATTACAGATCTGTTTGAAGAACGTACGCATGGTATTTGCCTTGATTTTGTAATGATGACGTGCAGACCTTCGAAAAATCCACAGGATAAAACTTCTGGTCATATTTTACACTTTTACTCAGATGAGGCTACCTCTACATTTGGAATCTTTAAAGGAAGAGATTTTATCCAGGCCGGAATTTATGGCAGAAATGAAACACCAAATATGGATGCAGAGTTTATAGACAAGGCAAGAAATCTCCTGATTGCTGCAGGCGGAATGATTGGAATTTCAAAGATTCAGTGGAAGACATTAGTAAATGGATTTCTGGATTTCTAATGCAGATTGAATATTTAATAAAATAGAGACAAAGATATTAGTTATTGAAAAAAATAATTTCCAATCAGAATACAGGATTGAAAATCTTCTAAAGATCTACTGAACTGTAGTGGATTATAAAGAAAAAATTACCGAATTTTTCTTATAGATAGAAAATAAAGCCAGTATCCCATAAACAGGAGTTGAAATCCGGCATCAATAAGATAACTTCCATTAATAACACCGTTTAAATAATAGTAAATATCAATAATAAATAGTCCCAGACAACAGGATATAATGCTTAATATAATAACCGGATTTTTTTATCATTAAACGTAAGATAGAAAATAAGCAGGCAATAAGGAAGAAGTAAAATACTTACTGTTTTTACTAGCCATAAATCTGTTTTTTCACCGGTTATCATCAAAAAGCTTTTCATATGGATAAGGGGCCATATCAAGGTAAATAAATAATAAATTGCCTGAAAGCAAGGAAATATTTTGAACTTTTTCATACCGTATGGTCTTAAGATTATTCTTACAATAGGCAGTTATCAATGTCATAATTTACTGGATATTGGCACTGGTTATTTCGTAATAAAGAGCCCAGCCGATAAATAAAATAATAATTATCCATATCCAGAAAGGGATTGTTTGTGGAGTTTCGCTTCCGTTAATGAGGAAACTCTTTTGATTCCCTTTATCATAAGCGTTAATCATTAATGACAGGGTGCCATCTACAACATCTTTATTTTTTAGCCCTTCTATTCTTATGGCCGGCCCATTGGCTACTGTAAAATGAATGGTTCTGATACCCTCTCTTCCTGTAGGCGAATGGCTTATAATCTTTAGAATATGTTCTCCGTCGGTCAGTTTTTTAGTATCCAGATCAAAGACAATAGGAGTGTCCAGCTCGGCAATAGGTGCCGGATCATTATCTATGAAAAGGAAAACCTTACTTTTGTCTTTAGTCATAATTCATTTTTTAGGGTAAAACAGAATATTTGATATGGTCTTTATTCTTTTCTCCGGGTTTAATCAGGTACTTTACCGAATAAAAAAAAGCTAAAATTGTTATCAGGGCAACAATACCTATGATAAACCAGTCCCAATCGCTTTCAGGGCCTGTTCCATGGGTATATTCCTGAGTTATCTTCGGTTGTCTGAGCTTGCATGCATCACAGGCAAACGTATAGATTGTAAAAAAGACCGAGATCCACGTGATGAGGTATTTTACAGAAAATTTCATAATTATTTAATTTTATCCATGATTACTTTTACTTCTTCTACAGTCACTTTTTTGGCATTATTGCCCCAGCTTGTCCGTTCATGGTTCATAATGGCCGTAAGGTCTTCCGGGGTGAAATTGGCATTTGTCCCTACAGGCGGCATGGTTGCAAACTCGGGTCTCGGATCGTAACCTTTCATAATGATAGTGACATATAGTTCCAAATCTCCGCCGTTGACTACAGGACTTCCTTTTAATGGTGGAAATGCTCCGGGAACACCTTCACCGTTTGCCTGATGACAGGATGCACAATTGGCTGTGAACAGTTCTCCGCCATCAGGCAGATTTTCTCCTCCCTGACTTCCTCCAGCTTCTTTTTTCTGCTGTTTATAGAGAAACGCAGGAACCATTGATTTGTCCGTATAATCAGTTTGTTTTAATGATTTCAAATAAGCCACCAGCCATAGAGCTTTTGGGGTGGCTACAATTTTTTTCCTTTTATTTTTTAAAAATTTCTCCGGGACTTTTACTTCTACATCTCCTGGCTGTAAATAGTCTCTTTCGATAAAAAGAAATTCATAAGAAGGCATAATAGAAGCTTCTACCGCCGCTCTGGGCTGATAAAGATGAATGAGATGCCATTCTGAGCTGGGTTGTCGCTCTCCTACATTCGTGAGGTCGGGGCCGGCTCTTTGGGTTCCCATAAGGTTGGCCGTGTTTCTCCAGAAATCGGTTCTTCTGTTAATGGCAAAATCTGCAGGAATACTCGGTCTTTTACCAAAAACATTATCCATTTCCACACTTCTTACCTGCTGGGTATGACAGGCAACACAGCCATTTTCTATATAAACCATTTTTCCGGCTCTCTCATCTTTTGTTAGCATTTTTGCCTGTCTGGGTAAAGGCTGATTAATCTTCTGATTTTCCATAGCAGGAATAATCGCGATATAGAACGTAAGAAATAAGAACAAGCCTAATGCCGAGCCGAAAAGGATTCTATGGTCATTGAGAAGCATCATAACTGTAATTTTTAAGATTTAAACTCTGTATTTCCAAGCTGTCTTTTGGTGGCCAAAATTTCGGCAGGAGTTCGGGGAATCCGGAGATTCTCCTTTATCCTTACCATCCGGTAAAAATTGTAAGCAAAAATGAGATGGGAAATCCACATAAATGTTCCGCCGATTGCTCTCCACAGCCAGAAAGGAAACATATTGATAACTCCGTCTATAAAAGGTTTTTTCTTAATCCACATCAGGCCGGTCTGTGTTCCCCCTATCATAAGAGCAATCACGTACATCAATAATCCGATCAGGGCTAACCAAAAATGAATACCAACCAATAATTTGGGTGGTTCTTTTCCTGTAAGTCTCGGAATTAGCGTGTAAGAAAATCCCCAGATCATAAAGGTGATAATTCCGTACATGGTAAGATGTGAATGTGAAACGGTAAAATCTGTAAAATGCCACAGAAGATTTGTGTACCGGAAAGCTTCTACAGTTCCCTGAAACGAACCTGTAAAATAAAAGATGATAGCCATGAAATAAAAAGGCAGGGTATAGCTGGTCTTTAGCTGATACCACGCTCCGTTAAAGGTCAGAAGAAAATTGGTGGTTCCTGCTGCAACGGGAATCAGCATTCCCATGCTGGCAATAATAGCGGTGGTCTGCAGTCTCCAGGGAATGGCGCTGAAAATAAAATGATGTGTTCCAATCAAAGTATAGAACAAAATGTGGGTCCAGAATGCCAATGCTCCAAGACTGTAAGAGTAGATAGGCTTATTAAGCTGTTGGGGAAGAAAATAATACATCAGACCGAGATTGATCATCATAAACCACATACCGATCGCCTGATGCATATAATATCCCTGGGTAATGGTTTCTCCGACGCCGTTCTGCCATACAGGAATATAACCTACTAAAATAACGACCACAATGAACATAAAGCCGGAAATAATATACCAGTTTGAAATATAAATTTCTTTAACAATTCTTTTGGCAACAGGCTTAAAAAGATGATGTGTCGAGGTAGCTACTCCTATTCCAAAGGTGATCATAATAGGCCAAATATATTCACGGTATTCTCCTCCGCCATTATTAATTCCTGAAAGCAACGATATTGTTCCGGCAAGAACGGCAGTATTCATGAGAATTAATGAAACATATCCCTGTTTAATATTATAATTTTCAATATTGCTGACCCTGGTTACAACGTAATAGGATAGCCCAACCATCGCAAGAGAAGCCCATCCCCAGAATACAGCATTGGTATGTGCCGGACGGAGCCTTCCGAAGCTTAGCCAGCTCGTGTGCTCAACATCAGGAGCTACATATTTTATTCCGGCATACAATCCGAAAGAGGTCCCTATAAGAAGCCAAAATATGGCAGTTCCTAAAAACCAGAGAATAAGCCGGGTAAGCTCCGGAGATACATAATTAAGAAAAGATGAGGTTCTCCTTTTAGTAGGAAAAAAACGAAATTCTTCTACCGAATTAATATTCCGGATGACTCCCTTTTCATCAGTAGCAGGAACATGTCCGGAAAGTTGATTTTCAGGCTGCTGAAAATCAAGCTCTTTTTCTCTTCGTTCATATTCATTAAGTTCTTCAGGGCTGAGATTTTTTATTTTTTTTTGAATTTCTGAATATTCTTTTCTTCGTAATATCTGGGAATAGACGGATAAAAACTTCAGCACAACGATAACCAGACCAGCAATAATGATGATCAGCAGTAAAACAATGGTAATCTGAATTCCGGGCTGATTAAATAATGAGGTTTCTGCCATAACGAAATAGTATAGAAGGTACGGAGAGTTTCTAAATCATAGGTGCCTTTGAGAGATAGAGCATCAATTTCGTTTTCATAATAAGAAAAACGTGGGCGAATTCCTATTTACTGTTTTTAATGGAATCTACATCGTAAGAGACACTATCCATAGGAAGTGTCTGA
The DNA here is from genome assembly GCF_022488405.1 of Chryseobacterium sp. Y16C. NCBI lineage: Bacteria > Pseudomonadati > Bacteroidota > Flavobacteriia > Flavobacteriales > Weeksellaceae > Chryseobacterium > Chryseobacterium sp. Y16C. The sequence continues at coordinate 1,550,717 of NZ_CP092711.1, read as the reverse complement.
TCCCCGGAATCAGGCGTTATAGGAGCAGTACCCGAAACCATGCTGTCTCCTGTATTTAAACTGTCAATGTTGGTAGCTCTGGGTTGGGGATCTTTGGTACAGCTGACAAAAGTAAGACAGCACGTAAATACCATGAATAAGAATAATGATTTCATAACTATATTTTTTTGGTGTTGATCAAAGATAGAAATTGAAAGAAATGTAGTTTTATGACTGGCGTCATATCAGACCGAATTGTTTTTTATGGATTAAAAAGTAAACAATATGATTGGAATCATTTTTTTTAAATTTTTTATGTAGGAAATTTATTTGATGAATTTTAATAGAAAAAATTTATGAACGGAGTGATCATACAATACTTTCATTGGTACCATTCTGGTGAACTGTGGAATGAATTTTCAGAAAACGTACAGTATTTAAAAGACTTGGGATTTACGGCTGTTTGGCTGCCTCCGGCAATGAAATGTAGCTTAGGAAAAGAAGGAAGAGGGTATGATGTTTATGATTTGTATGATTTAGGCGAATTTGATCAGAAAGGAGGAATCGCAACTAAATATGGGACAAAGGATGAATATCTTAATGCAATAAAAGTAGCGCAAAAAGCGGGAATTTCTGTCTATGCTGATATTGTACTCAACCACAGAATGGGAGGAGATGAAGAAGAAGAGATCACCATACACGAAGCAAATAGTGAAAATCGGAATGAAATAATTGATGATCCCATCCAGGCAACTGCATATACCAAGTTCACATTTCCTGCCAGACAAGGAAAATATTCTGGTTTTATATGGAATTACATGTGCTTTAGCGGTATAGATATTATTAATAAAGATGGAGAAGAGCGAAAAGGGATCTTTAAGATTCACAATGGATATAGTACCGAATGGGCGAAAGATGTAAGTTATCAGCTGGGCAATTATGATTATCTGATGGGCGCAGATGTAGAATATCGGAATCCTGAGGTAGTAAAGGAAATGAAAAACTGGATAAAATGGTATCTGGAAACAACTGGAGTAGATGGTTTTCGTTTAGATGCTTTAAAGCATATTTCTTCAGATTTTTTACAAGACTGGATTTCCTATATAAAGAATGAGCTCAAAGCCGATTGTTATATATTAGGTGAATTTTGGAAAGATGAAGCGGAGAAAATAGCCTTTTTTTCAGATCATATGAATGATCTGGTTTCTTGTTTCGATGCGCCTTTGCATTATAATTTTTTTACAGCCTCAAAAGAAGGAAAATATTATGATCTTAGCCAGATTTTGAAAGGAAGTTTCCTGGAGAAAAAGCCCGTATTTTCCGTCTCCTTCGTAGAAAATCATGATACCCAGCAGCTACAGGCTCTGGAGTCTTCAGTTCAAAACTGGTTCAAGCCAATCGCTTATGCAATTATTTTATTATCAGAAGAGGCATATCCATGCGTATTTTATCCGGATCTTTTTGGGGCAGAATATACCGATATGAAAGATGGAGAAGAAATAAATATCGTTATCCCAAAAGTAGAAATTTTACCAAAGCTATTAAAGGTAAGGCAATACTTTGCCTATGGGGAACAGGTAAATTATTTTGATCACCCGAATTGTATTGCATGGGTGAGAAGAGGAACTCCGGACAACCCCGGTTGTGTTGTCATATTATCCAATAGTGAAGATGGATACAAAGAAATTGATTTAGGAACACAGCATTCCAATACCATATATATTGATTTTTTGGAACAAAGAAAAGAGCAGGTAAAGACGGACGAAACCGGAAAAGCTGTTTTTTGTGTCAACCCGCCTCGGTCTCCGTTTGGGTTAAAAAAGAGTAGATAATACTAATAATATATTTTTCTGTTTTCTATTTTTAAAATCTTTTCCTTTTCCATTTTCTTAATGGTCCGGATTACCGTTTCTATTCTAAGCCCCGTAAGGTTTGCTATTTGACGACGGGTAAAGGGAACTAAAATGAACGCTTGGGAATGGCAGAATTATAGCCTTTCACATAATCCATGAGTGCCCTGATTTTATATGCAGGATTTGAAGAAGTAATGCTAAACAGCATCAGATATTTGTAATACAACCTGTCCGATAAGCATTTGAACATGTCAGAAGATACTTTTTTATTTTCGTTGACCAGGTTAAGGAAATCCGATTTTGAAAGTTTTATAATGCGACACTCTGTGGTAGCTATAGCATTCATGGGATAAGGCTGGTCACTAAAAAGCAGAGATTCTCCAAAACTTTGACCGTCAGAAAGAATATTTTGTGTAAATTCTTTTCCGTCTTCATGATAATTGTTTAATTCAACATTACCATTCACAATCTGAAAATAAAATTTCGGCTGGCTTCCTTCACTAAAAATAACTGTATTAGCAGGGTAGGTCTCGTATTCGCCACCGAAAGCTATTAAAAGATCTTCACTGATAATCATATGTTAATGTTTTGTAGGTGGTTTTTAAGGGGATTAGTGTTGTACTTATCAAAAAATAAGCCAAATAGTTGGAAATAAAGTAAGCTGAAATATATTATGAGCATGGGGTAATAAAAAGAAATGATGAGCGGTTCTGAAAAAATGAAGGGTTGACCGTCAAAATTTCCAAAGGGAACCGATAATGATGATAATGTATCCAATTATGACTCCAGTCATAGTGAAAAAAATCAGCCTGTTGTAATTTTGAGTAACAATAGATGTCAGAATATAGCGACACACCAGTATCACACCAAAACATTAAAATATGAAAGCAGCAGTTATTCATTCACCAGGAGTCATTACATGCGATACCGTAGATGACCCAATGATTAAAGAATCTCATGATATCATTCTGAAAGTTACTTCAACGGCTATTTGCGGAAGTGATCTCCATATGTATTCCGGAGGTATTCCCCAGGCAAGACCTATGGTAATGGGGCACGAATTTATGGGTATCGTGGAAGAAGTAGGGCAGCATATTACCAATCTCAAAGTGGGAGATAGAGTAGTAGTTCCGTTTCCCATCTCATGCGGAACTTGTTTTTTCTGTCAACATGATCTTCCGACAGCCTGTGAACGCAGCAATCCTGAACACTATGGACCGGAAGGAGGAATACTGACGGATAAAGGCGGTGCTCTTTTTGGGTACTCAGATCTGTATGGAGGATATGATGGAGGACAGGCTCAATATGTAAGAGTGCCGTATGCACATATTGGCCCAAGAAAAGTACCGGAAAATCTTACTGATGAGCAGGTATTATTTCTTACAGACATTTTTCCTACAGGCTATACCGGGGTTATGTGGGGCGAATTAAAAGGTGGTGAGACAGTGGCAATATTTGGTGCAGGACCTGTTGGATCAATGGCGGCCAAAACTGCTATTCTGCACAATGCAAAAAAAGTAATCGTTATTGATACCCAACAATACAGATTAGATAAAATTAAAGCATTAACAGGCTGTGATATCATTTTATGGGAAGATGCAGATCATGTAGTTCAGCAGATCCGGGATATGACTGACGGAAGAGGAGCAGATCTCTGCATTGAAGCAGTAGGCTTTGAACCCGACAGAGATTTTATAGACAGAGCTAAAGCAGTTTTAAACTTTGAAAAAGGTTCCATTAAGGTATTGGAAGCCTGTATGAGTGCTGTAAGACGTGGCGGAATTGTCTCTGTTCTTGGCGTGTATCCTGTTAATTACGACAATTTCAAGTTAGGGCAGATATTTGACAAAGGAATTACGGTGAAAGCAGGACAATGTAATGTTCATGCCATTATCGACCAGTTGATGGATCATGTGGTAAATGGACGTGTAAAGCTAGACGATATTATAACGCACAGACTGTCGTTGGATGAGGTTGCCAAAGGATATGAAATATTCGATAAAAAGTTAGACGGCTGTGTCAAAGTAGTTCTTGATCCCTGGAAAAATTAAAATTTGAAAAAATATTCACCCACATTAAAATAAAAAATATGGAACGTAAAAATCAATATGCCCTTATTACAGGGGCAACCAGCGGAATCGGCTATGAATTGGCAAAGCTATTTGCAAAAAATGGGTACGACCTTGTAATTGTTGCCCGTAATCATGATGAACTAAAAGAGAAAGCAGATGAGTTCAAAAGTTTTGGAGGCAATGTAATCACAATGGCCAAAAATCTTTTCCTGCAGGATGATGTCTTTTCATTGTATTCGGAACTGAAATTAAACGGAATTAGCCCGGAAATTCTTGTTAATGATGCGGGTCAGGGCGTATATGGCAAGTTTCAGGAAACGGATATCCATCGGGAGGTTGATATTATTAATTTAAACATTGTTTCTGTTATTATACTGACTAAGCTGTTTTTAAAAGATCGGTTATCAAAAGGATCCGGGAAAATTCTCAATCTCGCTTCAGTAGCCAGTAAAGCTCCGGGACCATGGCATTCGGTATATCATGGGACAAAAGCATTTGTTTTATCGTGGTCTGAAGCCATTAGAGAAGAACTGATCGACTCAGGTATTACCGTTACAGCATTATTGCCAGGTCCTACAGATACTGATTTCTTTAATAAAGCTGATATGAATGAAAGTAAAATTTTGGAAGATCCGGGCAACCTTGCTTCCCCTGAAGAGGTAGCCCTTGATGGATATAATGCCCTTATGAACGGTGATGATAAGATAATTTCAGGATTTAAAAACAAATTATCTGTAGCTATGACCAATATGTCCACAGACAGTATGGCAGCACACAGAATGGGAGAAATGCAGAAGCCTGTTAACAAGACATAAGACAATTATGCTGAAAATCATTTTTTAGCTGAAATGAAAAACACCAATACTTTTTGAACTCAGGTTCAGATATATTGTTTTCTAAATGAACACTATTTGTTATTTAAGTTTTATCCATTGCATATGAAAAAGCACATTGTCATTGTTGGCGGAGGATTTGCCGGGATCAATCTGGTGAAATCTTTGGTAAACGATAATAGATTTATAATAACATTAGTAGATAAGAATAATTACCATTTTTTTCCGCCGCTTATCTACCAGGTTGCCACTTCTTTCATTGAAGCTTCTAATATCAGCTATCCGTTCAGAAGATTGTTTTCCAACTATAAAAATGTACAATTTTATATGGGAAGTCTGGTAAAAGTAGTTCCGGAAACAAAAAATATAGAAACAGATAACGGAAAACTGGATTATGACTATTTGGTTCTGGCATTAGGTACAGAATCTAATTTCTTTGGAATGGAAAATGTTCAGAAATGTGCATTGCCCATGAAAACAATTGATGAAGCCTTGTATCTGAGAAACTATATTCTGCTGACCCTTGAGGAAGCGGCAAGGAATAAAAGCATTAAAGAAGCTCCAAAGCTGCAGAATATAGTAATCGCCGGTGGTGGTCCTACCGGAGTGGAGCTTGCGGGAATGATCGCGGAAATGGGACAGTATATTGCGGAAAAAGAATATCCTGAAATTAACCGGAGTTTTTCCAATATCTATCTTATTGATGCTCTTCCGGTTCTGCTGTCTCCTATGAGTAAGATTGCACAGGAAGCCGCTTATACTAAATTGCAAAAATTGGGAGTTAAAATTATTTTAAATGTGGCTGTTAAAGACTATACCGATGCAAAAGTAATATTGGCAGACGGAAGGGTTATCGAAACAGAAACATTAATATGGACTTCAGGAGTAATCGGAAGGGAAGTAAAAGGTCTCCCCGAGGAAAGTATAGGAAAGGGAAGAAGAATTTTAGTAGACGCATACAATAAAGTTCAGGGATTAGATAATGTATATGCTGTAGGAGATATTTGTCTGCAAATGACAGAAAAAACATATCCTAAAGGTCACCCTCAGTTGGCACAAGTAGCCATTCAGCAAGGGAAAAATTTAGGAAAAAATTTGAAGAGAATTGAAGACGAAAAGGTTTTAGTTCCTTTTAGGTATAATGATAAGGGAAGTATGGCAATTATTTCAAAATTCAATGCGGTTGTGGACCTTCCTAAATTTTCTTTTAAAGGGTTTCCGGCCTGGCTTACCTGGCTTTTTATTCATATTATTCCTCTGGTAGGCTTTCGTAATAAAATTCGATTGGCCTTTGACTGGTTAAGGCTTTTTATAACAAATAATCCTTCTATTAGGTTGATTTTAAGACCTAAAAAAAGTAATACTTAAAGAAAATTCCCAACAAGAATGTTGAGAAAAAACATACAGCATAAAACTTTAATTAATAAGCTTTGCATAAAAAAAGGCATAAAATATGCAGATAGTAATTGTATAATTAAAAAATTGACAGTTATGAGAAGTATATTATGGTTAGTAGCAGTCATTTGTATTGCTGTATGGCTTTTAGGAATGTTAGGGGTAATACCGGGGATAAGTACTGGATATTTGGTACACATATTACTGGTAATTGCTATAATTGTGGTTTTATATAATATCATTACTGGTAGAAAACCTCTGGATTAAGATCTTTCATTACATAAGTAATGAGTTTACTTTTATTTATGTTTAAATCCCCCTCCTTAAAAAGAGGGGGATGATGGAAAAAAATGTGAATGAAAGGTAGCTAAAGATAAAAAGAAACTTTTCCTGTAAGTATGATTCAAGTCACATACTCTACAAAATCATACTTTCCAAAAATATTTTTTATTCTTCTTCTTTGGAGGTATCTCTATTGCGAGAATTCCTCAGTTTTTCATAAAATTTGTGAATCTGATCCAGTTCTTCCTCCGTTAAATCTTCTATATCTACAATACGATTATTGGCATTTTCGTGTGCTGCAACAAGTTCGTTCAGTTTAATCTGGATTGCTTTTGAATCTTTATTCTGGGCTTTCTGAATCAGAAATACCATAAGGAAAGTTACAATGGTTGTCCCGGTATTGATCACCATTTGCCATACTTCGGAAAATTTGAAAAACGGCCCTGTAGCGGCCCATATAATTACCAGTAGACTTGCCCCGATGAATGCGCCCGGACTTCCTGCAAAGTATGCAGCCTGATCAGCAAATCGATCAAAAAAATTCTTTTTCATAATCTAATGTGAATTTTACAATAATTTTTAACCCTAAATTCGGGAAGAATTATCATAAAAAATATGATCTCAATCACTGTGATCAAAAAAGAATATCCAGGTTCTTGTAGAATTTCTATTCCAGAGATTCGAATGCACACGTGGAAGTGAGGGGAAGAGGAAATTAAAGGTAGAAGAAGTGACTGTCAATTAGAAGCGTAAAAATTAAAGAAATAATATCTTAATATTGAAAGCTTAATAGGCTTGGAAAAACAATATTTTCCTTTGAAATTTAAGAAGAGCTGATCAGATCCAGACTTTTTAACTGGTCCAATATAAGAGCAACAACCGCTGAGGTTCTATGACGGTCATTAAAATCGATCCATTCAAAAGATTCTATCTCGCTTGAAGCTTGAAGTGTACCTGAATATTCTGCAAAATAGCATGTCATTCTTACCAGAATATCTTCATCTTTACCATCAGCCGGAGCTTCAAAGGTATCAAAATAGCGTATCGAATCTTCTTTGATTTCAACGTTGAGCTCCTCCATGATTTCTCTTTTCAGGCATTCAGTATCAGACTCATTGGGCTCTCTTTTGCCACCCGGTAAATAGAGTTTTGATTTCAGTTTGGAAAGTGCGGTAAGAACTTTTTTGTCAGAAATGCTGATCAATGCTACTTTATCAATAATCTTATTTTGCATAGAGTAAATTTAATGAATAAATATTTAAGGATGACAGGATGGTTATACTGCTTTTTTGCCCAAATAATTAATCAGGTTTTAATATTTTTTAATTATAGAAAATAATAAATGTAAAACCTTGGATAATCCCTGAAAAATTGCCGTTTTTTAAAATATTGTAAGTATTTTTGAAATCAAACGACGCGTAACTCATAATTCATTCTAACTTCTATGATTTTAATTGTTGATGACAATCAAAGTAACCTGTATTCTCTACAAAAATTACTTGAATCCAAGGATTTCAAAGTTGAAACAGCCGGTTCCGGTGAAGAGGCACTTGGTAAAGCATTAAAAAACGATTATGCTTTAATTATTTTAGATGTTCAGATGCCGGACATGGATGGTTTTGAAGTGGCAGAATCATTATCAGGATATAGCAAAACAAAAGATATTCCCATTATATTTCTGTCTGCTGTAAACACGGATAAAAAATTTATCACACGTGGTTATGCCTCCGGAGCCAAAGACTATGTGACCAAGCCCGTAGATCCGGAAATACTTTTACTGAAGGTAAAAACTTTCTATAATCTCCAGGAGCAGAATATCGCTATGAAAAAAACGCAGCAGAACCTTGAGCTGGAAGTGAAAGGAAGAAGGGAATCGCAGGTCACGATGAAATCTCAGATCGATCATTTCCATTTAATGCTTGAATCTCTTCCCCAGATTGCATTTACACTCAATGAAGACGGAATTGTTGATTTTGTGAATGGTAAATGGTATCAGTATTCAGAAAACGAACAGAATTTCCCGGAAAGTCATCCTGATGATGCTAATATTAGAGAAGAATTTGAAAGATGTAAAAGAAAAGGAAAAGCTCTTGAACTGGAGGTTAGAATCAAAAATATTATATCTCTTGATTATCGTTATCATTTGTTGAGGGTAACTCCGGTATACGATGAACACCGGATTAAAAACTGGGTCGGAACTTTTACGGATATTGATGACCAGAAGAAGATAGAAAAGGAAAAAGATGAATTTTTAAGTATTGCAAGTCATGAATTAAAAACTCCTTTAACCAGCATTAAAGCCTATGTACAGCTCTTAGAAAGAAAGCTGAAGCTTGATAAAGAAAGTTCAGAAGCGGGATTTGTAACCAAGCTTCAGGGCCAGATTGAAAAGTTAAATGCACTTATTACGGATCTGCTGGATGTTTCCAAAATTGAAAACGGAAAATTAAAGATTAATAAAAAGCCCGTAAACCTGGAAACCGTTATCAGTAACGCTATTGATACCATTCAGCAAACCCATGAGGAACGAAAAGTGAAGATTGAACGCGAAGGGGTGAAGCCGGATATTTTAATTCCTTTGGATGAAATTCGTATAGAACAGGTACTGATCAATTTCCTGACGAATGCCATAAAGTATTCTCCCCATAACAATCAGGTGATTATTACAACTTTTGTGGATGAAGAAGCACAGGAAGTAAGAGTAAGTGTAACCGACTTTGGAATCGGAATTCCTGATTTTAAACAGGATGCCGTATTTAAAAAGTTTTATCGTGTGGAAGAATCTTCACTCCAGTTTCAGGGAATGGGTATAGGATTGTTCATCTGTTCCGAAATCATTAAACAACATCATGGGACTGTTGGGGTCTCGAGCGTTTTAAATGAGGGCTCTACCTTTTATTTCACCTTACCATTAAATTAGTTTTATGCCAAAAAAAATTATACGAAATCTCCAGTTTGGAGTAGGCCTTTCACTATTGATTTTGATAGCCAGTTCACTCGCTTCCTACTGGAGTATCCAGAACCAGATGAATCATCGGGAGAATCTTTCCAAAAGCAGGTTGGCAATGACAGCAGTAAAAGATGTCTTGGTATCCTTACTGGATGCAGAAACAGGAAACCGAGGTTATCAGCTGACCGGAAGAGAAGATTTTCTTGAGCCTTACAAGAGGGGCATGAGAGAATATCCTAAAGCTATGGTTCGCGCAGAATCATTGGGCCTGGATGATAAGAACCAGCAGGACAGGCTTAATAGCTTAAAAGTTTCAGTTAATCAGGTAACAGATAATCTGAAATATTTGGTTGAACAGAGGCGGAGAGGTAATATAATGACTCAGCAACAAATCGTTACGAGTAAAGATTATATGGACCAGTGCCGTAAAATTGTCAATGATTTTGTACAGTATGAAGAGAGCCAGCTTGAAATTAAAAATAAAGACCTAAACCGTTCATCCAATACTACTGTTCTTTTCATTCTTTTTTCTGCTATAGCTGCTGTGGTAGTCACTGCATTCTTCTATATTAAAATGAGAGCAGATCTTATCAGAAGAGATAAGCTAGAAAGAATGCTCAAGGAAAAAGACCAGGAAATGACACGTCGTGTAAGTGCTATCCAGAGGATTGCCAATAGAGTAGCTAACGGTGATTATACCGAAAAGGTTGTTGATAATGCAGGAGGTGACCTTGGCGATCTTGCAGAATCTCTCAATTACATGACCGAATCTTTAAAAAATTCTTTTGAAAAAATTAATAAAAGTGACTGGAGACAGAAGGGACTCGCTTTACTCAATGAATCTCTTGTTGGGAACAAGTCGGTGAAAGAGGTTTCTAATAGGGCTTTAAAGCAATTGATAGAATATGGTAAATGTATCAATGGTTCTTTGTATTTGTATGATGAAGGCGTTTTAAAACTTAATAAAGCATTCGGGTTGGAAGCCAATATGAAAAAGACTTTCGAGCCAGGAGAAGGAATGGTTGGCCAAGCTTTTATTAACGCTAAAACTCAGGTCTATAATAATCTTCATGAAGATGATTTTGTCGTAACTTTTGCCAGCAGTACGATCAAAATCTATGGAATTATATTGCTCCCAATCTTTGCAGACGGGCACATAATAGGTGTGTTGGAGCTTGGATCCACGTCTAACTTTGAAGAGGACAGAATTGCCTATTTTGAAGAATGTTGTGTAAACATCGGAATTGCACTGAGCGCCGCAAGAGGCAGAGAAAAAGAACAGCAGCTGTTGGAAGAAACCCAGGCTCAGTCTGAAGAGCTTATGGTTCAACATTCCGAACTCGAGAATCTGAATACGGAACTGGAAGCTCAGACTCAGAAACTTCAGGCTTCGGAAGAGGAATTAAAAGTACAGCAGGAAGAACTGATGCAGGCAAATGTTGAGCTGGAAGAACGTTCAAGGTTGCTGGAAGAAAAAAATCATCTGATTGCCGAACGTAATAATGAGATTCAGAAAAAAGTAGAGGAGCTGGCTTTAAGCACCAAATACAAGTCTGAATTCTTAGCCAATATGTCGCATGAATTGCGTACTCCTCTTAATTCGATCCTTCTTTTATCAAGATTAATGGCCGAAAACCCGGAAAAAAACCTTAATGAAGACCAGGTAGAATCAGCTAAGGTTATTCAAAGTTCCGGTACGAGTTTATTAACATTGATTGATGAAATTCTTGATTTGGCCAAGATAGAATCCGGTAAGATGACTCTTGAATATCAGGATGTGTATATTGAAGAGGTGGTTAAAGATTTGAAAAGTCTTTTCAATCCTGTATTTCAGGAAAAACGTCTTCCGTTTAAAATTCAGATTGAACCCGATGTTCAAAAGGTTATTGAGGGAGACCGCCTTCGTATCGATCAGGTATTAAGAAATCTTTTGTCCAATGCTTTGAAATTTACATCCCAAGGAAGTATTGATTTACATATCAGAAACCATTCTGAAAAACCTGGGTTTATCATTTTCTCTGTGAAAGATACTGGAGTAGGGATTGCAAAAGACAAACAGAAAATCATCTTTGAAGCATTCCAACAGGCGGATGGATCTACAAAAAGAAAATTCGGAGGTACAGGATTAGGGTTATCAATAAGCCGCGAAATAGCAAAACTTCTCGGAGGCGAACTTACTTTGCAGAGTGAGCTTAATAAAGGAAGTGAATTCAGCTTTATTATTCCTGTGAATGCTGTACCTGAAAACAGGCAGGTTGAAACAGAAAATGATTTGGTAGAGATTATCCGTGAGGATGTTGAAGAAATTCAACATATACTTGATGAAACCGGAATAGACACAGCTCAGGTAAGTAAGCTTGAAATTCCTGAAGATGTAGAGGACGACAGAGAAAATATTAAGGATGGGGATAAAGTAATTCTGATTATCGAAGATGATATCAATTTTGCGAAAGCTTTATTAAAATATGCCCATTTACAGGATTATAAAGGTGTTGTTGTGGTAAGAGGAGATCAAGGGCTTTCAGCTGCTCAGAAGTTTAAGCCAAATGCCATCTTATTGGATGTTCAGCTTCCTGTAAAAGACGGATGGAAGGTGATGGATGAGCTAAAATCTCATACAGAGACCAGACATATTCCGGTGCATATGATGTCTGTTTTGCACGTTAAAAAAGAAAGTCTAATGAAAGGTGCGGTTGACTTCATCAGTAAACCGGTAGCTCTTGATAAAATGACCGATGTATTTAGAAAAATTGAAGAAGCTTTAAAAAAGGGCCCTCAAAAAGTTCTTATTGTTGAAGAAAATGCCAAACATGCCAGTGCATTATCTTATTATCTGAGTAATTTTAATATTTCTCTTTCTGTAGAGCACAATGTAGAAGACAGTGTCAAAGCGTTGACTTCCAATCAAGCTGATTGCGTTATTCTGGACATCGGAAGCTTAAAAGGAAATAAATACCAGGTAATAGAATCCATAAAAAGTTATGAAGGCTTGGAGAATCTTCCGATTATTATTTTTACGGAACACAATTTATCAAAAGAAGAAGAATTGAAAATAAAGCAATATGCTGATTCTATTGTGGTAAAAACGGCGCATTCTTATCAAAGAATCTTGGATGAGGTGGGATTATTCTTACATTTGGTAGAAGAGAAAAACAACTCCGCTGAGAGTACCAGAGGAAAAGCTCTGGGATCTCTGACGGAAGTGCTAAGCGGGAAAAAAGTTCTTATCACGGATGATGATGTAAGAAATATCTTTTCTTTGACCAAAGCGCTGGAAAAATATAAAGTTGACGTTATTGTAGCAATGGATGGAAAGCATGCGCTTCAGCAGCTTCGTGACAATCCGGATATAGATGTTATTTTAATGGATATGATGATGCCTGAAATGGATGGCTATGAATCCATTATGGAAATCAGGAAAATACCGGCATTCAAAAAGCTACCTATTATCGCGGTGACTGCTAAATCCATGATTGGAGATCGTGAAAAATGTCTTAATGCAGGAGCTTCAGATTATATTTCAAAGCCGGTAGATATTGATCAGCTTTTGTCATTGCTTCGAGTATGGTTATATGAAAGTTAAACAGATAAAATTCTGATGAATAAGAAGATTTTAATAGTGGATGATGATCCACGTAATATATTTGCTTTAAAGCTAACCCTTAAAGCACGTGGTTATGCCGTTGAGACCTGTGCAATGGCTCAGGAAGCTTTCGATATTCTGAAGTCTGAATACGATTTTTCTGTTATTTTGATGGATATGATGATGCCCGAAATAGATGGCTATGAAGCCGTCAGAATAATAAGAAACACTCCTGAAATCAAAGATATTCCCATTATTGCAGTGACTGCACAGGCAATGCCTGAAGACCGTCAGAAATGTATTGAAGTGGGTGCGAATGATTATATCTCAAAGCCGATTGATGTAGATCTTTTGTTAACTGCAATAGAAAAACTTATCTAAATGCTGGAACCGAATATCATAAAAGATCAGGAGGTAGAATACCTTATTCATGATGTCTATGAGATGTATGGCTATGATTTTTCGGGCTACAGCAGAGCTTCCCTTAAAAGAAGAATGAATAGAATATGTCTCCTGGATAGGTTTACCAGCTTCGCAGAGCTCAGATATACGATTATGAATGAACCTGAATATATAACGCGTTTTGTAGAAGAAATCACTGTAAATGTCACAGAAATGTTCAGAGATCCTCTTTTTTTTAAAGCTTTAAGAGAAGACATATTACCGCAGCTTGGCACCTATCCGCTGATCAGGATATGGATTGCCGGCTGTTCAACAGGTGAAGAAGCCTATTCTATAGCCATTTTGCTGAAAGAAGCCGGGCTTTATCATAAATCTCTTATTTATGGTACGGACTTGAATCCTTCTGTTTTGGAAACGGCAAGAGCGGGTGTTTTTCCTTTACAGCAGATGAAACAGTATTCTGAGAATTATATGCTTTCAGGAGGAATTAAAGATTTTTCTACGTATTATACCGCTAATTATGATAGTGTGAGGTTTGACAAAAGTTTACAGGAAAAATTGATTTTATCTACCCATAATTTGGTCTCGGACAGCTCTTTTAACAGCTTTCAACTGATTATTTGCAGAAATGTTTTGATTTATTTTGACAGGGAATTACAGGAAAGAGTTTTCAATTTGTTTGATAATAGCTTGGAAAATCTGGGATTTTTGGCGCTGGGAGCGAAAGAAACCCTTAGGTTTTCTACTATAGAGAGGAACTATCATCAGGTCGAAGAACAGAAAATCTGGAAAAAAATTGATCATCATTAAATAAATTTAGAGATTGGAATCACAGGGTACCATAGAGTTAATTGTTATCGGAGGATCAGCAGGGAGTTTGCAGGTCATTATACAAATGATCAAAAATCTTGATGACACAGTAGATATTCCCATTGTACTGGTTGTTCATCGCAAAGCACAATCTGGTGATATTTTGCGTACCTTGCTGGAGCAGTTTACAAGAAAACCGGTTGTTGAAGTTGAGGACAAAACTGAGATTAAGAATAATGTCATATATATTGTTCCCGCAGACTATCATTTGCTGTTTGAAAGCAAAAAATATATGTCATTGGACAGTTCGGAGAAAATGAATTATTCCCGTCCTTCCATTGATGTTACTTTTAGAAGTGCGGCAGAAATTTATGGAAAAAATATGATAGGAATTCTTTTATCAGGGGCAAATGCTGATGGAACCGAAGGATTGAGCTACATAAAAAAGTATAAAGGAAAAATCTGGATCCAGGATCCTGAAACAGCAGAAGTGGATTATATGCCTAAGCATGCCATGGAAGAAATTGATTATGATCTCATCATAAGACCGGATAGTTTAGCGAATGATATCAATCAATTATAATATATCAAATGAATTAAACATAAAAATATGGAGAATAAGAAAATTTTAATATTTGATGATGATGCTGCTATTTTAGAAGTAGTTACTATCATCTTTGAAGAAAATGGCTACGAAGTCAGGATTTCGGAGACTTCACACGATATTCTTGAAAAAGTAGCTGAATGTAGACCGGATGTTATTTTAATGGATAACTGGATTCCGAAGATCGGAGGCGTGGAAGCTACCAAAATCCTTAAAAACAATGAAGAATTTAAGCATATTCCGGTGATCTACATGACAGCAAATAACAATATTGCTGCTCTGGCATCGGAAGCTTTGGCAGATGATTATATTTCAAAACCTTTTGATCTGGATGATCTTGAAGAAAAAGTGGCAAAATATATCATAGAACAAGTATAAAATGTCAAAATAAAAGGTAAATAGCAAACTGCTATTTACCTTTTATTTTTCATCGTTAATTTAACGAGCAATTTAAAAATTCATTAAAATGTTATTTAAAAATTTTAGTGATGATCTTTCCGATTTCTATAAAGTCAACATGATTTCCTACCGACCTTTTTTCAGTATTAGTATTGTCAAATTCAGAAAAAGGAAAAATAAGCAGATAATTTTTATCGATCAAATGTCTGTTCAGCAATTCAGGAATCAGTCTCATCTGAGGAATATAAGATCTCATTCCTCTTTTTGCCATAAAAATAATAAGCGCTTCGTTATCTCTCAGTTCCGTTGCCGTTTTTTCGCCATCTTTCCATTTATTTAGGATGATGAATTCCGCTTCAATATTGGCTTTTTTTATAATTCTCTGCAGGATTGCTATAATTTCTTCAGAAGCATAAAAAGTGATGGTTGCTCCGGAATTGCGTGCAATATTCCATACTCTGAGCAAAGCATGGAAAAATCCGGCTTCGCGGTGTGCATTCTCCGGAATCATAACAGCGTATCTTTTTATGGTAGATAAAGGTTGTGCGGCGTGGTAAACCATTACATTCACATCATCATTCTGTAGATATCCATTATAAAGATTATAGACAAAGGACGGAGAGAAGCCTTTATCATCTTCCAGCCCAATGATGAGGTCTGTAATATTTTGTTCTTTAATGACGTTGTTTATTCCGTTGATCACGTCATTATCATATCTTTTTAAAGACTGTATTTTTACATCTGCGGCAGCGGCAACATCAGTAGCCTGATGTAATAGTTTCTCGGCATTTTTTACGGACGATTCATTTTTATCTTCATTAATGACATTTAAAGCAAACAGGCTTTCCAGATTGGTAGGTGCTTTAATTAAAATCCCAAGATTAACCATTCTTTCCACTGTTGTTTCATAATTCAGTGCCAAAAGAATATTTTCCTGTTCGTGGCTGTTTCCGGATACGGTCTCTTCATTATCTTGCTCTGCAATTTTTTGTGCATTAGACATCGATATAAATGATGAAATAGTACATGAGATGAGAATTAATAGAATACTCCCATTTAAAACGTGTTCATTTAATAATCTGACGGGTTCTCCTGTTTCACTTTCAGAAAGAATAATGTTATATCCAACCATTACAGAAGCTAACGTGGCAGCAGCAGATGCGGAACTTAATCCGAAAATTAACAGACCTTCTTCTTTGCTAAGCCTGAAAGTTTTTTGGGTCATAACAGCAGAAAGATATTTTCCTCCTATAGATGCAATAAGCATAATTGCCGCCACTTCTAAAGTTTCCCAGCTTTTAAAAAAAACTTTAAAATCAATCAGCATTCCGACACTGATAAGGAAGAACGGAATGAATATCGCATTCCCTACAAATTCTACGCGGTTCATCAATGAAGAAGTATGCGGAATAAGCCTGTTCAAAGCCAGCCCCGCAAAGAATGCGCCTATGATTGCTTCAACGCCTGCAAATTCTGCTAATAGGGCAGCAAGGTAAATCATTACCAAAACAAAGATATATTGGGAAATTTTATCATCTACCTTTTTGAAAAACCATCGTCCGATAATCGGGAATATCAGCAGTACAACCAACGCAAATGCAATAAAAGAAACTGAAAGTTTGACCCAGAATTCTGTCTTAACATCTCCCTGAGACATTCCTACAATAATCGCAAGGACCAAGAGTGCTAGAATATCGGTAATCATTGTTCCGCCCACGGTGATGTTCACTGCGGAATTTTTTGATATCCCTAATTTGCTGACTAAAGGATAAGCTATTAACGTGTGTGATGAAAATAAACTTGCAAAAAGTATGGAAGTCAGTACCGAGAAATTCAGAATATAGACGCCTCCCAGATACCCTAAAATAAACGGTACAGTAAAGGTGTAGATTCCAAAAGTGAGACTTTTCCATTTATTTTTTTTAAAATCTCCCATATCTATTTCCAGACCCGCCAAAAACATGATATAAAGAAGCCCGGTTGTTCCGGTCACAACAATACTGCTGTCTCTTGCCAGAATATTGAATCCATTGGGACCAATAACTGCTCCGGCTATAATTAAACCCAATAAATGAGGAACTTTAATCTTATTCAATAAAAGTGGTGCTGCCAGAATAATGATAAGAACCAAAAGAAATTTCAGTACTGGATCTTCAACGGGAAGACTCGTATGTAGGGTAAGTAAAGTCATGAACATTTATTTTTTAGAACGTATCAGCTCAACTGAGAATTTTGCCATACAATTGTCAACAGCTATAGTTCTTGTTCCCCGGATTTTATCTGCCGAAATATCATTGAGCAAAACATTCATATCCACCTTTTTCTTAGCAGTAGAATCCGTTTTGAAATTAAGCTTGATCTCGTTATTCTCAAAATTACCGGAATATGATCTTACCAAATTATTATTGTTGATGATTTTTGTGAATAGCTGAATAGAGTCACTGGCAAATTCCCAAATATCGGTTCGTTGATCTCCGACAACATAATCGCTGCAGTTAGATTCAGTACAGACCACTTTTCCGGTCCATGACCCAGCAATACTATCAGGCCATTTAATAATTTTGATTGAATCTGCATGTTGTGTATTAAAAATGCTGTCTCTCATTTTCAGCAGAGCATTGTATTCTGCTTCCTTTTGGGCAAATAATTTTTCTTTTTCCAAGAGCTGCTGCTCTTTTAAAGCTAATTCTTTCGTTTTATCCTTGTTATTGCAGTTTACAAGCAACAATAAAAGAAGATTTAAAAATATTAGATTTTTCATAGAAGTACGTTGCTGCCTAAATATAAGAAAACTTACGGCTAAATCCAACTTACGTGAAATGAAAGAGTAAAGAAAGATGAAAATAATGACTAATTTAATTGCCAATAAAGCTTTTCAGAATAAAGATAATAGTTGATTTGCCTAAAAATTAAGAATAAACAGCAACGATGATCCCGTTACCAATCGTGCCGGTATTGTCGGAAATTTCGAAATCCATTCCGGTATACAATTTATCCAGAAATAATTCCGCATTGATCAGTGTAACATCCACACTAACAGAGTCTCCCGGAAAAATAAGCTCCTCCTCTTCAAAAGTCTGAGCACCAATATAAGTCTGCAATTCAAAAGGAAACAGAAATGTTGCCCGAAATCCTGTAGATACAGGACTTACCAGTCCTCCTTTTTCAGTGGAGTAATAATTAATTAGCGCTTTAAAGTTTGGAAGTTTTTTCATTAAAGCAAAGCTAGAAAAGAATTTTTAAACTTTACGAATATTTATGTTCCACTTTTATTATATAGCTATGTACTATTTTTATAGAACATACATATCAAAAATCACTTTACTTGTAAAGTGATTTTTGATAAAATAAGTTAAAATAAGTTAAAATAAGTTAAAATAATCTGTTGTGTAAAGATCTTAATGCTTCAATTTTGTGAGTGGAAGGAACCAGCAATGAAATATTATTTTCGCTTCCTCCGTAAGAGATCATTCTGATAGGGATATGTTTTACGGCATCCGAAACAATGCTTGCATATCCGTGATTGCTTTTTCTGAAATCTCCGACAATACAGATGATCGATTGATCATTGTCAATTTCAACGGCAGAAAATAGTTCCAGTTCTTTTATAATTTCAGGAAGAGAGCCGGTTTCATCTATGGTAAGTGAAACGGCTACTTCAGAAGTTGTGATCATATCAATAGGAGTTTTGAAACGTTCAAAAACTTCGAAAACCTTTCTCAAGAATCCATATGCCATCAGCATTCGGGAAGATTGAATACGGATCGCTGTAATACCGTCTTTAGCAGCGATGGCTACAATCTGATTCTGATTGCTGGTTTCTCCTGAAATCAACGTGCCTTGTGCTGTTGGGTTCATTGTATCCAGTAATCTTACAGGAACATTGTACTTTCTTGCCGGGAAAACGCTTTGGGGATGCAGGATTTTAGCTCCAAAATAGGACAGCTCTGCGGCTTCATCAAAATTAAGCTTGGCGATGGATTTTGTATTTGGTACATATCTCGGATCATTATTATGAAATCCGTCAATATCTGTCCAGATCTGAATCTCTTCAACCTGTAGTGCCGCACCTATTAATGAAGCAGTGTAATCAGAACCTCCACGGCGAAGATTATCAATTTCCCCTTCAGCATTTTTGCAGATATAACCTTGCGTGATAAACAGTTTTTCCTCAGGATATTTTGAAATTTCCACACTTAGATGCTCTTGAATATATTCGATATCGGGCTCGTTGTTTTCATCAATCAGCATAAAGTCCAGCGCCGGTAACAGTACAGAAGTGACTTCAATTTCTTTTAAATGCAAATGGAAAAGGGTAGTTGAAATGATCTCTCCTTGAGCCAGAATGATTCGTTCAGCAGTTGAGGTGAAATTTTTATTCTTAAATTGATAAAATAAATCGAATATTTTGTCAATGAACTCGGTAGCTTCTAAAATACCTTCTTCCGTTTTAAATAATTGATGAACAAATTTTTTATATTGCTCATAAAGCTTGTCAATGTGTGCGTAAGCGGCTTGAATGTCTTTTTTTGCATATAATGCGGATAAAGTTACCAAATCATTAGTGGTTCCTGATACGGCTGATAAAACAACCAGGTGTTTGTTTGCTGCCTGAGAACTGATAATAGGTAATAACTGCTCAATCCTTTCCGGACTTCCAACCGAAGTGCCTCCAAATTTTAAAACTTTCATAGTATAGGTAAAAATGTTAATTATTAAAACAAAAAAAAGAGCTTGTCGTGATGACAAGCTCCTGTATGTGGGTTCTAACCAAAGGAAAATGACTCACGACGTTCGACGTAAGTACTGTTTCTTTCCCTTTTTTAAGTTAGATAATATCATTTCTTTTTTTTGCTGGGCAAATATAGAAAATAAAATTTATGTTTTTAAAATTTTTAATCAATTGCTCTTACATTTTTTCACGACCTCTAAAAATCCGGGTACAAGTGTGATGGAATACATGATAGTTTTTCATCTGTTGAACCCTTGTACAGAAAAATCGTTCTGAATTTACCAAAATGAGATTCGGGACTTGCTGCAACTACAGAATAGAGACCCCAAAAAACTTTCACAGGAACGAAAAAAAAGTGAATTTTGAGCATTGAAATTACAATCAGTACCATTCAATTTCAAAAAACAAAAGGTACTGCAACTACAGAATAGAGAGGTCAAAAAACTTTTATAAAAGCCGAAGAAATATAAAATTTGAATT
Organism: Chryseobacterium sp. Y16C; assembly: GCF_022488405.1. Lineage (NCBI taxonomy): Bacteria > Pseudomonadati > Bacteroidota > Flavobacteriia > Flavobacteriales > Weeksellaceae > Chryseobacterium > Chryseobacterium sp. Y16C. The sequence goes on along the minus strand of NZ_CP092711.1, from coordinate 1,530,343 downwards.
CTTAAAAAAAGATGAGTCATCATTGAGTTCAAAAATATTCGCAAAAAACGCAGGTGGTTTTGTAACCCACTATTGAACCTCTCAAATTATCAATTTTTATCAAAACTAATTATCAAATAATCAAATGAGTACACCACTAGATATAATTTTCAGTTGGTTTGAAGCTGGAGATTTTCCAACAGAGGCACAATTTAAAGAAACGTTTTCATCCTTTTATCATAAGGATAGCTTAATTCCTATAGAGAATATTGAAGGGTTTGAAGAAATGTTTCAATTGTTTGCGAGTGCAGAAGCATTTAAAGAGCATTTAACAGATCCAAAGGCTCATTCGGAATTTCTGGCTCTGCTTGATGCCAGTAATCTAGCCCCGGCTCATATAGAGAGTTGGAAGAGTAAGCTCGGCATTGGCAATATTGCCACGATTGATAGTTCCGATCAACTGGGTAATGTGTACACCAAAATACAGGTAGATGGCTTTGTAGGTAAGTTGAAAGATGTGGATAAAGACTTAACATCGGAGATCGAAAAGATCAAAAGGTTACTCCTTTCCAATGATCCTTCTTTGGATGAGCTTCAGGAAATCGTAAACTATATCAAAGAAAATAAGGAACAGATAGAATTGCTTAAAGAGGCTGTTATCAACAGTTCAGATGATAAAATCCGCCTTATTGGAAGTTATTCAAACTGGGGACCGGTCACTTATCAAAATCAGTTCAACGATTTGTTGTATGATAAAATTAAAACGATCGAAGACGACACCAGTTCCGAAAAAAACAAATATGAAGAGAGAATTAGGGGAGACTCTAGAATAGAACATAATCTTGATACATTAAGTTTTGTGATTGATGCCTATGACACGGTTACCATGTTTACAATACCCCTTAAGGTGAGAAGAATAGACACTAATACTATTGAGGTACTGTTTGATTCTGTACCACCCAATATAATTCAGTTAACAATCAAAAAAATATAATTATGGACATTAAATACGCTTATTACAGTAGTTCCGTAGGATACAAAATCGAAGGAAAAACAGACAATGATATTTTAACCGCAGGAGGAGGTACAAGATCAATCAATTCTTTTTGGCATGACGGAAACTTAAATCCGCTGGATTATGTACCCAAAACACGAACGTTAACAATTAACGGTACCTCTTATGATTTGTCAGCAAACAGATCATTTACAACACCGGACACAATTACGCGTCTGAAAGGTGGTGCATCAGGATCTTTGGTTTCTGGAGATGTGACCCTTGCAGCAGGTTCTAACGTGACGATTAATCAAACCGGGAATACTATCACATTAGCTGCTACCGATACAACGTATAGCGCAGGTAATGGTCTGACATTAACAGGAACTTCATTTTCCTTGCCAGTCGCTACTTCAGGTACAGGGAATGTAGTTACAGGAATTAGCCAGACCACCAATGGAATAACGGTGAATCTTGGTTCGATGCCTACTTCATCTGATTTGGCCAATTATATTCCATTGTCTCAGAAAGGTGCTACAAACGGGGTTGCTACATTGGATGGAGCAGGGCAGGTTCCGGCCTCTCAATTACCATCTTACGTGGATGATGTTTTGGAGGGATATTATAAAACTGCTGACGGAAAGTTCTATAAAGAAGCAGCATATACCAATCTTATTGCCGGTGAGACAGGAAAGATTTATGTGTCTCTTGATAATAATAAAACCTATCGATGGACCGGTACAACGTTCGTCTATATCACTTCAGGAGCTGTAGATTCTGTAAATGGATTAACAGGTGTTGTAGTTTTAAACAAATCTCACGTAGGTTTAAGCAATGTTGATAATACGGCAGACGCCGCGAAAAATGTCCTTTCCGCCACAAAATGGACTACAGCTCAAACCATTACGCTTTCCGGAGTTACCGCAACGGCACAAACCATTGACGGTTCCGGAAGTGTGACCATCCCTATTACTGCAGTTCCTGCAACACTATTAACGGGAACCGCAGCAATCAATACAACCGGATCAGCTGCAAAACTGACAACAACCAGAACAATTTCTGCTACAGGTGATGCTTCGTGGACGACAACTTTTGACGGATCAGCAAATGTTACCTCTGCATTGACATTGGCAGCAACAGGAGTAACCGCCGGAACTTATGATCAGGTTACTGTTGATGCTAAAGGTAGAGTTACTGCCGGAAGTAATACTTTAAAATCGTACACGACTGCTATTTCCGGAACGGCAAGTATAGCGCACAATTTAGGAACTAGAAATGTAGATGTTGTAATGTATGATACTGTAACATTTTACAAAATTGAAGGCAGGATAAAATTAACCGATCCTAATAAAATAGATATCGAATTCGATTCTGCTTTACCTAATACTGTGTCAGTAACAGTAACCCGTAAAGATATTTAACATGGACATAAAATACGCATATTATAATACCTCTAAAGGCTATAGGGTATTGGGCGGTACAGCCGTCCACTTTTTAAAGGCTGATGGTTCTTTAGATGGTACAGAGTATATTGATAAAACTTCATTTCAGGATATAACAGGTATTAAATCATTTAATACCTATTTAGGTGGAGATGTAGGGAATAACAGATTATGGGTAAGATCTAGCGATGGTTCAAACCCTGCAATGTCATTTACTAAAGATGGTGTAGATAATGCACAGTTATCATTTAGTGGATATGAATTTCAATTTATAAATACAAATAGTACAGGATATTTTCCAGTTAAAGCAAATGGATATACAAAGAATGGTTCATCTGATTCATATGTACTAACGGGAGGAGGAGGCCATAAATTAATCTCTGACTTTGCTTTAGCTGGTAATTTATCAGGATATGTTACGTTATCTACAGAACAAAATATTAATTCTCAGAAAACATTTTTAACAGGATATGACACTTATACACCAGATGGTTTATTTGATGTTAATGCAAAGCCATTAAGAACAACTACTCCTTCAAGCAATAGAATTCTATTAGGTTATAGAGATTATGGCGGAGGTCAGTATTATCCAAGAATAGGATTTAAAAATGATGCATCACTTACTAATTGGAGTTTTGGTTTAAATGGTAATGATGTTACATTAGGTATTAACAATTCAGCATCAACAGATACATTTACATTTTCACCTAATGGAAATTTTTCAATAAATGGAAATAATGTTTGGCATTCAGAGAATTTAGAAGATTACCATCAATATGGATTAGGTACAGTAGTAGAAGTTGGAGCTACAGATATAGATAATGTATCTAAGACTTCAATATTAGGTATTAATGATAGTACAGCAAATAGACCATCAGGCGTAGGATATGGTTCAGTATGGACGCATCGAAAATCTGCAACGGAGTTTACACAATTGGCTACAGAAATTTTCTCAGGGCAATTATTTACTAGAGGAAAATCAGATGCATATGGATTTACTCCTTGGAGAAAGCAATGGGATTCTGTTAATTTTGATCCATATTCTAAAGTAGATAAGTCAGGTGATATTATGACAGGGAATTTAACAGTACCTAATCTTGTTCTATCATCTAATAGTATTTACAGTCAAACTCTTAATGGCTCTCAAATCATTGCAGCACTTAGTGATATAATGTATGTTGGTAATGCGGCAGGGTTGGATTATTTGGTCTTTCAATCAAAGTACGAGTTAACGCATTACCAAAATGGTGTTGCAGGTGTTATTTGGACTGCCCATAACTTTAATCCTGAGTCAAAAGCTAATGCATGGGATAATGCTACAGCAATAGGATTTAGTGGTGGAAATGTACCAACTAATGATGGTTCACAATATCCATATATGTACCATTCTGTTGCAGGAGGTGCTATTGCTTTAGCTACACAAGGATGGGTTAATAATACTTTTGCTACCCTTGGTAGTTTAAACAATAAAGTAAGTAAGTCTGGTGATAACATGACAGGTACTTTAAGTTTAACTAATGGTGCAAATATCAGAATTAATGGTGCAGATTCTAACTGGATTCAATCTTACAAAGAGACAACAGGTAATGTTGGGATTGTTGCAGGATTCGAATATGCGCATTATTCAACTCGATGGAAAGTTGGTAATAAAAGGGGTGATAGTATTGATTCATTAGGTTATTCTTTTGAATTTTCAAATGACGGTGGTGCAAATTATACTGAGAAAGTGAGAATCCAACCCGATGGTAATATAACAACCCAAAGTTTTGGAAGTGCAAATCTTTGGAATTATGCATATCAACAAGTTAGTAATAAAGTAGATAAGTCAGGAGATACTATGACAGGCCAATTAAATGCTCTTACAATTTCTGCTCAGAATGCTACGGATAAACTTATTTATGATAACATAGAAAACTATGGTTCACCATTAACAATTAATGCAAATGCTAGTTTAGGTATAAGCTTACAAGCTAATGGTAATAACATGTTTTATGTTGGACCATCTTATTCTGAATTCCTTAATGACCTGTATATAACATCAGGAAAAGTTATTTCTAATTATAATACTAATTCTAATCAATGGGGAAGAGCATATACTCATGGTTTAGTTGATAGAGGAGTTGCTTTTGTATCTAATGTTGACGCTAATAATTTAGCTAATGAGACAGGAATCACTTCAATAGAAACAGGTAATGGTTCAGGAAATACCAATTTTCCTTTTTATGGTTATGGGAATTTTCTGAAAATGTCAAGTAGATCATTTACGTCTGAATTTGTTCATCAAAATGACGGGAATTTATATCATAGGAACTGGTATTTAGCTGGTAATCCAAATGATTATCCTTTTAGAAAAATTTGGGACGATATAAATTTAGAAGACTATCATCAATATGGTTTAGGTAAACTCTATTTAGAATCTTTGGCTGATGCTGATACATACTCTGGAAGAAATACAGGATTTTATTCTCTGAATGTTTCCTTACACGCACCATTTCAATATGGTACAGTTCTGAAAATGATGAGAGATGATAATGAAGGCGGAGAAATTGCAGTTTCAACATTAGGTGCAAATCTAGCCTTTAGAGAGTATGTAGGTGGAGCTTACTCACAATGGTATTATACATGGCATACAGGGAATTTTAATCCGGCACAGTATGTTACACAAACTTCTTTAAATACACAGTTAGCTAATTATGCAACATTGAATGGAATACAGACTTTTACTAATACTAACACATTTTCACAAAGTCCTGTTATTCCAAATGGTACTTTAGGAACTCATGCAGTTAATTTAAATCAGCTTAATGATAAAGCTGATAGAAATGGTGGTAATGCTACTGATACTTGGGTAAATTCAGCTAATGGATTACAAACTAATCCAACTATAGTTGGAAAAATGTTTAATACAAATGGTCAATCTGATTTAAGAAATGCAACTTATGGTCAAGTAGCTGGATATATTAATGAATATGGAATAGCATCAGGTAATCCAAGTGATAATTGGTTTTATAGAATGAAATTTCTTCATCAAAATACAGGAGGATATTATGGTGAAATTGCTATACAAATGACCAGTGCAAATGGATTCTATTATAAAAGATATGAAAATGGTAATGATTATAGTTGGGTTCAAGTTTGGGATAAAGAGAATCTTTCTCAAGCAACTATTAATAACTGGAATATAGCTTATGGTTGGGGTAATCATGCTAATGCAGGATATGCAACTGGAACATGGGTTAATACTAATTTCATTCCTAAGTCACATCCTGTATATAATATAACTCAAGCAAATATTAATTCATGGAATGCAGCAGCATCAGGAAGCTCTCATACACATTCCAATTTGTCTTATCTAAATAATATTGATCAATGGCTAGGAGTAGGTCAAGCACCAAGATTTAACAGTGTTTTTTTAATGGATGCCTTTGGGTATGGTCAATTAGTTCTTGGAGAAGGGAATATAGGAGGAGAATCAGGATTAGTTGATATAAGTAATAAAAGGTTTTATGCTGGTAGAATAAATGAATATCTTAAATATGGTTCATCAATTGACGGGTTTGAAGGATTAAATATTCATTTTGATGAACAGTTACTTGGTATAGGAAGAGAGTTAGGTAACCACGAAGACAAAGTTCAATTAGCAGGAGATCTATCAGTAGATACTATTGATATTAATCACAATTCTAGGCAGTTGATTCTTAATCCTGTGTATAATACTGATGGAGATGTAAGACATTCAAGAAATGCTCATATTTATATTGTAACAAGAAATGCTGTAACCTTACCAGACAAACCAATATTAGGACAAAGAATTGAGATCTTTAATTATAGTGACAGTGATATAGAAGTAACTCATAGTAATGTAGGTACAATGTTTAAGGTTCCTGGTTTTTGTAAAGTAACAGGTATAGCCGCTAATAAAGGATTCAGATTTGATGCAGAACCAGTTTATACAAAGCAATATGATATCTAAATTAAGAAGTATGTACGTACTGTTTTTAAACTTTTGCTAGAAATCATAAAGAGGTAAAAATCGTATAAGAGACAGACGAGATTTAGTAATGAGTAGATTGAATCGAATAATTATTTATCATAAAAATACTTGATACTGCAACTACAGAATAGGAGGCTAAAAAACTATTATGATAATCGAAAATTGTTCAAAAAAAATCTAGAATTCTATTTAAGGACAATAAGTCCATGAAGAATAGGCTTCCCAAGAAAGACAGCAGCCGTGTGATTTTGTTTGGTAAATAGTAGATAACAAATTAAAAGCTGGTAATATTTATTTTGATAAATAAAGTAGAAATTCAAAAGGCTGATCGTAAGATCAGCCTTTTGATGTAATTTAATTTGCTTCATCAATAACTGTTGAGGTTCTTTTTACTTAGACAGCTTTGATTATGAAAGAAGATTAAAGTCTAAAATTTATGAATATACAAAAAGATAAATATCAAGTGAATAATTGCCACCCAAATCGCAGAAATTTGAATTTGGACTGTTGTTTTGGAGATAAAACTATAAAGCCCTTTGTATTTAATTTGATTTGGTGAAATACTTCCTGCGATTGGTTGGTCTTAAAATCATCTGTTATATATTTAGATATTTATAAAGATTCATAAAATTCATACTGAAGATCATCTTCTGTAATCTGGGTGTTTAATGAATTGTAAGGATCCTGGTCTTCCTCCATTTCTGCAAGAACTTTAGATTCCTGAATTAATTTTCCTTCCTGGCTGAAAAGCTTTATCAACACCCATTTTCCATTACGCTCGAGCTCCTTTAAACCGTGTTGACATTTATATTTAATTTTTCCGCTTTGAAGTACGTCATCTTTTACAACTGCTTTATTGGCAGCTTTTCCCTTAACATACTGTACAATCTGTGCTGTGAAACCACTTTCCTGGTCAACCGGCTGACTATACGTATAGGCAACAGTTCCATTTTCATCATAAACAGTAGAATTGTATACAGTTTGATCCTTATTGATCTTTGTTTCTTTTTTTAATTTTCCATCTTCTCTGAGAGATTTTGAATTCACTAAAACGCCATCTTTATATTGCTGTTCGATAAGACCTTCGTAAAGAGTACCCGTATCAGGCATATCATCTTTATAAGTTATTGCTCCTTTCAGTTTTCCGTCCGGATCATAATATTTGATGTCCTGGATCATTTCATCCTTTAATGTCTGTTCGTAAGACAATTTTCCATCTTCATCAAAAAACTTTTTAAGAACGGAAGCTCCGTTTTTATAAGTATCGATAGAAGTAAAACCTGAATACAGATAATTGAATTGGTAATCCTCGCCTTCAAACGGTTTATAGAAATCGTTTTCTTTGTCGTAGATGTAAGTCAGATTACCTATTTGCTTACCGGTTTCGTCATAGGTTTTCTTAAAGCCGTCTTTTCTGCTTTTCTTTTCTTCCTGTAGTATGCCGCCTTTTTTGGAGTAGATGATACTTTCCGTTACTATTCCGTCTTTATTTTGCTTTTCAATTTTAGCAACTTTCATCGGATCATAATAATACTCTACCGTTACATTATCCCCGGAATTTCCAGAGTTATTGGAGCCAATATATTTTCCTTTTTCACCATAAAATTTAGTTTCATACGACCCTTTTTTATTATCGGTGATGATTTCATAACGTATTCCTTTTATATCTTCGTCATAAACCACCGACCTGAAATTATCCGGAGTGTCATAGGTTGTAACCGTATTATTATAAGACATTTCTTCCGGATTTTTATACATGTAAATCTTACCTGTAAAAGTGCCGTCTGCTTTATAAGTCAGATCCTCCAGAATTCTTCCCTGTTCATCAAAAGTTTTAGCCGGCCCAATCTGGTTGCCTCCGGAAAATGTCCCTGTACTCAATATCTTACCTTCAGGATTGTACCATGTAATTTTACCTTCGAAGACTTCACTTCCCGGTGTGGCATCAGAAACAAGACCTTCCATTTGAAGCGTTCCATTTTTATAATAATCTCTGATTAAAGTAAGTTTTCCTTTGCTTTCTGTTTCACGATAATATTCCATTTTGCCTGGGGTGGTTTTTTCCCAGTATTCATCAAAATAGATTTTTTCCTGTGCATTTACGTGAATGCTTATGATCAGGGCAAGAATCGCTGATGTAAATAATTTTTTCATGTTTTTTTAAGATTTAGGAATATAAAAAAGCCATAAAGAATATATGTGCTTTTATTAAATAATCGAAAGAAATTGCTTTTAGGGCTTATTGTAACTAAGTAAATGTTACCAGTTGATATTTTAACAATCAAATTGGATATCTGCTTCCGATATTTTTTTAATTAATTTCCCTTTGGTTGCTCTGGAAGAAAGGTATAAAATCACTTGTTCTTCTTCGTAATCTCTGTTGGCACCAAAAATGAAGTCAGGTTTTCCATCCTTATCAATATCCCCGATAAAAAGAAGCTCAACAAAAGTGTCATTAAATGATTCTTCTTCTAAGAAAAGCTGTTCCGGAGCATTAGTTGTTGATATATACAGTTTGTAATTTTTTACATTTTGAAATATTTCCTCACCATTATCGGTGGTTATTTTTTCCGATGAAAGTACCTTACCTTCTGCACGCAATGTATATTCTTGATTGGCAAAACGGAATTTCAATTTCTCTTTTGGCCAAATTTTATTTTTCCCGATTGTAATGGTCTCTACTTCACCAAGTGCCAGTTGAGGACTGTTCATCAGTAAAATTGAATTGTTTTTAGAATGAATAATTTTTGTAGAATCCCCGGAACATTCGGAAAAACCTCTGACAATATTATAATCTGCTTTACCTAAATAATATTTTCCATTCTTTTTGTATAAGTCGAGCCAGTTCTTTGTTAATTCATTGACTTCATTTTCTTCCCCTTGGTCCCGATATTCTTTAGGAATGAGAATTTCGAAAGTATCATTTATTTTTTCAGTTACTGCGGGTTTGAGTTCGGTAGTTTTATTATTTAAATGATTTTCTTTTTTATCATTGTTCGTATGGTGCTCGGTTTTTTCTGTTTTATCTTTACAGGAAAACAGTACAATCAGGGTTGATAAAAAAATAATTCGCTTCTTCATTGTTTACTTTTTTGATATGCTTAAAATACGCAAATCCTGGGACTCTAAAATTCTAATTCGTGTTTGTAATTATTGGTATTACATATCATTTTATATTTCTTCATCATTTGTGTTTTTAGAAATATCTTGGGCAAATTTGAGGAAAATTAACCTCTAAAAAAATCCCTGATTTCAGCTAATTTTTAATGAATGAAATAGGAAGGGCAAATTAGCTGAAATCAGGGATTGAAAAATTGAATAAGAATAACGATTTTTGACATCACTCTATTGACGGTATATACTGTCATATTATAATTGAAATATGAAAAATAACCCGGAAGAAATGATAAAGTGATAACTTTGCACCCTTTCATCACCTAAAAAATGCTGATCAAAATTTTTTCTTTTTTTCGTTTCTTCATTATTTTTATATGTCTTGTATTAACAGGCCATGGCGCATCGGCACAGAAATTGACCAATAACCTGGAACAGCAATACCAAAAATACAAGCCGGGAACCATCCAGCGAATGATGATAACCGGAAAATATGCACAAGCCCTTTTCTTTAATAAACAAGAAAATAAAGCTTTTGCCATTTTAAATGAAAATATTGCTTATGCCAAAAAGGAAACAGACGGAAAATATGCTGCTTATTTATATACAGTTGCGGCAATAAATTATAAGCTGTTGGATAATGTTAAAGCCTCTGAAAATGCGTCCAGGCTTGCCCAATTCTATGAATTAAAAACAAAAGATCAGGAAACAAAAGGATATGTAGCCTATGGACTGGGTTGGATCTGTGCCCGTAATAATAAAGAAGCCGAAGCAATCCGCTACTTTTTAAAAGCCTTATCATTCTATGAAAAATCCACTCATTCTGAAAGCTTAAACGGTAGAAAAGCATCTGTATACCGGGAACTTAATAGTATTTATGCCGATTGGAATGAGTATGAGCTGCAGGAAAAATACAGTAAGTTATCATTGGAAATTGCCTTGCAGCAAAATGACCCGATGGGTTTGTTTGAGGCTTATATGGCTATGGGATACGTGTATGAAAAGCGGTATGAATCTACTGAAAATAAAGCTTTTATCCGCAGTGCAGAGTCATACTATATCAAAGCGATAGATACTTATAATGCCAATAAGACACGTATGCCGATTCCTTCCCATCTTTCTTTTGTGGCGATAAATCTGGCTAATTTGTATTTAAATTACTTCCCTGAATCCTACAAAGGCAAAGCGCTGTATTATGCCAATTTAGCTAAAGCCCAGGGTATTGCTACAGAAAATCATGACCATGTAGCTTCCGCAAGCGGTCTTCTGGCAGAAATAGCCTTACAGAATGGGAATAATAAAGAAGCAAAAGATTATCTGTTAACAGCACTTGCAGAATCAGAATACAGTAATGATACTAATCCGCAGATCAAGCTGGCCATTTTTGAAAACCTTTCCCAGCTCTTCCAAAATGAAAATAATTTTAAAGAGGCCATATTCTACCAAAAGAAATATATAGAAATCTTTAAACAAATCTATGATCAAAAGAATGCGGCTTTAGGCAAAAAACTGGAGGTGCAATATGAAAGGGAGAAGCAAAAGCAGCAATTGCTCCGCTTACAGTTAGCCTCTCAAAAGCAGGAACAGCAGCTTAAAGAAATGAGCTGGCAAAGTTTACGGCAGGCTCAGAAATTGGAAAATCTTGAATTAACGAAAGAAAATCAGCTTAGAAAACTGAAATTTACTGAAATAGAAAACAGTAAAAAAGCCCAGGAACTTCGTTTGTCGCATCTGGAATCCTTTAATAGAAAACAGGAAGTGGATCTCTATAAAGAACGGATCAGTTATAAAGAGAAAATCAATACATTTTATATTGGTTTGACAGCTTCAGTTTCTTTATTGCTTGTACTTCTCCTTTATGCTTATTTTCAGAGAACAAAAGGCATCAGGCAAAAAGAAAAATTACATCTTCTTGAAATGGAAAAAATGACGCAGAGTTCGAAAATATCTAATCTTACATTGATGCTAAAAGGCCAGGAACAGGAGAGGGAAAGAATTGCCAGGGATCTGCACGACGGTCTCGGAAGTTTGCTTTCCGGAACCAAAATGAATCTATTTTTATTAAAAGATAAATCAAAGGATGAAGATCAGCCACAAATAGAAAGGTCAATGGCACAGATTGATATTGCCGTTGACGAACTGCGCCGCGTTGCCCATAATCTTATGCCGGATCTGCTGCTGAAGTATGGACTTCAGGAAACGTTGACGGAATATGTGTCCCGAATGACCACCCCGAAGCTGGATATTGATGTTCAGTTTTTATATTATACAAACCAGCTGCCGCCGGAAAGTCAGTTGTTGGTGTACAGGATTGTTCAGGAATTGGTCAATAATGCTGTAAAACATGCTGCTGCAGAGCAAATTATTATTCAGTTCATCGAAAATGAATCCGATTACGTCATTATTGCAGAAGACGACGGAAAAGGATTTGACACAAGTATTCTGAATCATCTGCATTCTGCAGGATTTCACAATATACGTTCGCGGGTTGAGTTTTTGAAAGGAACAATGCAGATAGAATCTCAAATCAATATAGGAACCAATATTGAAATCAAATTTCCCAAATAAAAAGATTATGATTAAAATTGCTATAACCGATGATCATCCATTACTGTTGGAAGGCCTAAAAAATATTCTTTCCCAGCAGGAGAATTTTATGATTGTTGGCTGCTATTCCTCTTCAACTGAACTTTTTAAAGGAATGGAAAACAAGGCTTTAGATGTTTTATTACTAGACATTAACCTGTCCGATGGCAATAGTATAGATTTGATTAAACCCATATTAAAAAAATATCCGGCTATTCAGATCATGATTTTGAGTGTGCATAATGAGTTTGCAGTGATCAATAGTACTCTGGAAGAAGGTGCTATGGGATATATACAGAAGAATGCTTTGGTCTCAGAAATCATTTTAGGAATACAGACCATACTTAAAGGGGAGAAGTTTTTATGTAATCAAACTAAAAAAATTGTAGAGATGAAAGCGAATTCCGGATTAAATACGATACCTAAATTAACCCGTAGAGAAAAGGAAATTTTGCAGGAAGCATCTTTAGGTCTTACCACAATTCAAATAGCGGATAAGCTGTGCATCAGTCCACATACAGTAGAAAGTCATCGCAAAAACCTGATTGCCAAATTCAAAACCACAAATATAAGTACTGCAGTAAAATTAGCGATGGAATACGGATTAGTCTGACGATAATGAAATATAAAATTTTGGACACTTATAAAAATTATGTGGCACTATTGATATGTAATAGTGTCACATAATTTTTATCTGGTCTCTCAAATAGTATTTTAATCATAAAAGGCGGAAGAATATATAACGGAAAAACTAAAATTAGGATTTAGAGTTTCAGTCTGGAATAGGCGACAATAAGCAATGTTTGCATTAAAATACTTAACTTGCTTTCTTGTTTGTCTATTTATTTAATTTCATAATAAACTGCTAAGCAAAACAGATTAAGAAAATAATGCAAAATATACTGGGAATTGACATTGGAGGTTCACATATCACGATTGCTCAGGTGCAGCCTGAAAAACGTGAAATTATTGCTTCAACTTATATCAGGGAACATGTTGATTCTTTTGAATGCAGGGAAGTTATATTTTCCAAATGGGTTTCCGCAATAGAAAGAGGAGCTAAAGGTCTCACAAAAGAAGGGCTTTTGATAGGTATCGCAATGCCCGGACCTTTTGATTATGAAAAAGGGATTTCTCTTATACGGCAAGGGAAATATATTGATATTTACAGGATTAATATTAAAGAAGAATTGGCTAAAAGATTATCCATTTCTGAAGATCAGTTCCATTTTGTGAATGATGCTGCAGCCTTTTTGAAGGGTGAAGTATTAGGAGGCTGTGCCAAGGATTATAAAAGAGTTTTTAGTGTAACTTTGGGGACGGGATTTGGAACCACTTTTTATGACGGGAATAAAGCAACTGATGAAGCCTTATGGAATTTTCAGCTAAAAGATTCCATCTGCGAAGACTATTTGGCAACACGATGGTTTATCAACCGTTATACAGCATTAACAGGTGAGCAAATCTCAGGAACCAAAGATTTATTGGAAAAACCAAAAGAAATACAATCCAGAATGTTTGATGAATATGCAGACTCTCTTGCAGAGTTTGTCATAAAATATGTTAGGTTCTATGATCCTGATGTTTTGGTTATAGGAGGGAATATAGCGAAAACATACCCTTATTTTGAAGAAAAATTTAATAAGAATTTAGTGAAAAATAATATCAGTATGCCTGTTAAAATTTCTGCTATTTTTGAAGATGCTGCTATTTTGGGTGCAGCCAGTTACGTCTTGAAGAAAATACAAAGAATTAATAAAAATATATAATGAAGCCTCTATTTTCAACTTTCTTTATTGTATTCAGTATTTGGGTGTTTGGTCAGGAGGTTTCTCCTGTTGATTATGTAAATCCTTTGATGGGAACGCAGTCCAAACCATCTTTATCCAACGGAAATACTTATCCGGCAATAGGACTTCCCTGGGGAATGAATATCTGGACACCGCAAACGGGTAAAATGGGTGACGGATGGTCTTATACTTATGATGCAGACAAAATAAGAGGCTTTAAACAAACACATCAGCCATCTCCCTGGATGAATGATTATGGGGCTTTTGCCATGATGCCAGGAGTGGGAAAATTGAAATTTAAAGAAGAAGATAGAGCGAGCTGGTTCAGTCATAAAGCAGAAGTAGCAACACCTTATTTTTATAGTGTTTATCTGGCAGACATCAATGTGACTACAGAATTCACGCCTACAGAAAGAGCTGCTTACTTTAAATTTGATTTCCCTAAAACGGACAGCGCGTACGTTGTAATCGACGCTCTCAATAAAGGTTCTTACATAAAGATTCTTCCCAAAGAAAAAAAAATTATAGGCTATACCACCAAATATTCCAGAGGTAAATATGAAAACTTCAAAAACTATTTTGTTGTTCAGTTTGATAAAGATTTTGATGTAACAAGAGGCTGGAAGGATGATAAATTTATCAATGACCAACTGGAAATTACAAGTGATCATGCAGGAGCAGTTGTTGGATTTAAGCTTAAAACCAAAGATGTTGTTTATGCAAAAGCAGCCTCTTCATTCATCAGTTTTGAACAGGCAGAATTGAACTTAAACAGAGAAATCGGAAAACGTGGTTTTGAACAGGTAAAAGCAGATGCTAAAAATATCTGGAACAAAGCTTTAGGAAGAATTGAGGTGAAAGGAGGGACAGACCAGCAAATGAGGACCTTTTATTCCGCTTTATACAGAACTTTATTCTTTCCGCAAAAGCTTTATGAGATTGACGCTCAAAATAAAATAAAACATTGGAGTCCTTACAATAGCAAAATAGTAGACGGAAGAATGTTTGCCGGAACCGGCTTTTGGGATACTTTCCGTGCTTTATATCCTTTTCTGAATTTAGTCTACCCAAGTATCAACGTTGAAATGCAGGAAGGGCTTGTTAATGCTTATAAAGAAGGAGGACTTTTACCGGAATGGAGCAGTCCCGGATATTCTGATATCATGATTGGAAACAATTCAGCTTCCGTAGTAGCAGATGCTTATATAAAAGGACTTCGCGGTTATGATATCGAAACTCTTTGGCAGGCGGTAAAACATGGAGCCAACAATGAAGGTCCGATCAGTGCAGTGGGACGAAAAGGAGTGGAGTACTACAATTCATTAGGATATGTTCCATATGACGTAAAGATCAATGAAAATGCTGCCAGAACTTTAGAATATGCATACGATGATTTTTCCATTTATCAATTGGGAAAAGCTTTAGGAAAGCCGGAATCTGAAATTGAAATCTATAAAAAAAGAGCATATAACTATAAAAATGTATTTGATGCGGAATCAGGGTTAATGCGGGGGAAAAATAAAGACGGGAATTTTCAGTCACCTTTCAATCCTTTTAAATGGGGGGATGCCTTCACCGAAGGAAACAGCTGGCATTATACATGGTCTGTTTTTCAGGATATTGACGGATTATCAAAATTAATGGGTGGAAAAAAGAAATTTGAAGCCAAACTGGATGAGGTTTTCTCATTACCGCCAATTTTTGACGATAGTTACTATGGAAGCGTCATTCATGAGATCCGTGAGATGCAGATTATGAACATGGGACAATATGCGCACGGTAATCAGCCTATCCAGCATATGATTTATTTATACAATTATGCCGGAGCTCCTTACAAAACACAATATTGGGTGCGACAGGTAATGGATAAATTATATTATGCAACGTCTGATGGATATTGCGGAGATGAAGATAATGGGCAGACTTCCGCATGGTATGTATTTTCAGCATTAGGATTTTATCCGGTAACACCGGCAACGGACCAGTATGTTCTGGGAGCACCATTATTCAGGGAAGCAACAATTCATCTGGAAAATGGTAAGAAAATTGAAATAAAAGCACCTGAAAACAGTGCTAAAAACTTTTATGTAAAATCATTAAACATGAATCTTCAGCCGTACTCCAAAAACTGGTTGAGCCATAAAGAATTGATACAGGGAGCAGTGTTAGAATTCCAAATGAATAACCAGCCCAATAAAGAGAGAGGTTCGCAGGAAAAAGATTTCCCGTATTCCATGTCAAAAGAAAAATAAAATAATAAATAAACAGAAGCAATATTTAAAGAAATAAAAAATGAGTGCAGAAAAACAACAAATATTTGAAAGAGTAGAAAAAATGCTGACATCACAAGGTTTTAACATCGTTACGAAAGATGACACAAGACCTTGGGGCGGTTTTTTTGTAATTGATGAAAACCAGGCTCAGGATTTTGCCAATCAGTATTTTGATAAAATTGATGTAGAAAACCTGCGAATAGGCGGAAAATTGAGCCCTAAAATTCTTTTGGTTGCCCCAAAAACAAGATTAAGCTGGCAATATCACAATAGAAGAGCCGAAATATGGCAGGTGGTGGAAGGAATAGTCGGTGTGAAAAAAAGTAATAACGATGAAGAGGGAAATTTAATAGAATATCATCCTAAAGATCAGATAAAACTTCAACAAGGAGAAAGACATCGCCTGATAGGTTTGGAAGATTGGGGTATTGTTGCTGAAATATGGCTACATACAGATAAAGATAATCATTCAGATGAAGAAGATATAATAAGAGTGCAGGATGATTTCGGACGATAACACCGATCCAGATCTGCATTATCAAAATTTTAGGAGATTACGGTTTAAATATTACTTTTCTAAATTAAAAGTAAATGATATAATAATTTCGCAACTTTGTTCCTATGAAAACTTTCAGCGACCTTACAAATTACAATAAATACCTGAATCTCACAGCTCCTTTGCATCCATTGATGGACAGCAGGGTCTGCAAGCAGGCCATCCCCAATTTTCCGCAGACGAGCGGTGAAATTCAGGTTAATTTGTTCAAAATTTCGCTGAAGAAAAACTTTACCGGAGATATCAATTACGGAAACAATAAATATTATACCGAGAACGGATTGATGCTTTTCAGCGAGCCGGGACAGGTCGTTTCCTGGGATAGTCTGACTTTCTGGGACGGTTACGCATTTGTTTTCCATCCTGATCTCATCAAGCAAAATCCTGTTGCTGCCAAAATCCATCAATATAAATATTTCAGTTATGAGATCAATGATGCGTTGTTTATGACTGCGGAAGAAGAAGAGACTATTACCTGGCTTTTTACAAAAATTCATATGGAATTGGTGGAAAATAAAGCCAATGCCAACATCAATATTATTCTGTCGCTGTTAAATGCCGTGCTTTCTTACGCCGATGTTTTTTATGAAAGACAATTTAAAGACAAAGCAACAAAGACCATTTCAGTTTCTTCAAAATTAAAAAGCTTCCTGCAAAACCATTATAACGATCTCTCAAAACCCGTTTCAAATTTTCCTACCGTCTCGTCTGTTGCCGAAGAACTTAATATGTCTTCCAATTACCTTACAGACCTTATCCGTGCAGAAACCGGGAAAAGTACCATCAGTTTCATTCAGGAATTTGTCATTGAGCAGGCCGAAATATTATTGCTTCAGACCAATATGAATATTAGCGATGTAGCTTACCAATTAGGTTTTACGAACGTTCCTTATTTCTCAAGATTCTTTAAGAAGGTTAAAGGTATTTCTCCTACAGAAGTCAGAAATCAGAGAAAAGGATAAGATATTCCCCGATTTGTGTTAAAAATCCAGCATTTGTGCAATTAATTTTGAACAGACAAAAAAGTTATGTCTTAAGATTTACATCAATTAAAAGTATTATTATGATTTTTACAACACAGAAAATAACAGAAAGCTATTGGAAAGTAGCCATTAATCATCCTCCGGTAAATGTATTTGACCCTGAATTTTCGGTTCAGTTAAGAACATTAATGGATGAATTGGAAGCCAACGAAAATTTAAAAGTGGTGGTTTTTGAAAGCGCCAATCCAGAATTTTATGTCGCTCACGCAGAATTGGTCAATATTTTTGATTTTCCGAAAGGTGAGGGAAAAACCGGACTTTCAAAATCTTGGCCCGATATTGCCAAACGTCTCGAACAGGCTCCGTTTGTAAGCATTGCATCGATCAGAGGAAGAGCGAGAGGGTTGGGAAGCGAATTTATTCAGGCTTTCGATATGCGTTTTGCAAGCAAGGAAAAAGCCGTTTTTGCACAACCGGAGATCGGAATCGGTTCTTTTCCCGGCGGCGGCGGACTGGAACGTCTCCATTTATTGACAGGAAAAGCAAGAGCTTTGGAAATTATCTTAAGTGGTGACGATTATGATGCCCAAACTGCCGCAGATTATGGTTGGATTAACCGTGCATTTCCTGATAATGAACTGGATGTATTCGTAGAAAACTTAGCCAAAAGAATCGACTCATTTGATTTGAAAATCATCAAAAAAATAAAGGCAACGATGAACGAAAGGGTGATTATCCCAAAAAATGAACATATTATGGAAACACAGATAGCCTTCTTCACATCATTAACAGAGCCTGAAGCAAGAACCAGAATTAAAAAACTGTTAGACCAGGGATTACAAACTTATGGCGATGTTGAACTTAATCTTGGAAAATATTTATAATTCAATGAAAGCATTAATTATCAACGGACACATCAAATGGCCGCAAATTGCAGAAGGAAATCTCAATAAAACCATTTTTGAAAAAAGTAAACAGGCTTTCAACGAAAAAGGCTACGAAATTCTGGAAACGGTCATTGATAATGGTTACGAAATTCCACAGGAGATCGAAAAATGGACAAATGCCGATGTTATCCTGTTTCATTTCCCGATCAACTGGTTTGGAATGCCCGCAAAAACAAAAGATTATATCGATAAAGTTCTGATGAGCGGCTACGGAAAAATCTATGCCGGAGATGGCAGGAATAGTGGCGGAAACTACGGAACTGGCGGTCTTCTGAAATCTAAAGGAATCATCGTTAATACCTGGAATGCTCCCGAAGAAACTTTTGGAAATGCAGGTCAGCTGCTTGAAAGTTTTTCGATGGAAGACTTTACCAGACCTTTCACAGCGACACTTCAGTTTGTGGGCGTTCAGCCGTTACCGACGTTTGCTTTTTATGATGTTTTCAAAAATCCGAATATCGAACAGGAACTGGTTTCTTTTGAGGAACATCTTAGAAATCATATATAAATTTATTTAAACTGATTTCAGAATTAACCGCAAAAGTCACAAAAGATCATTACGACAGCGAGTAGAATATTTAAAGCTCTCAAAAGAATAAAAATCGAAGATTTTTTTTAACTATTGTGATCTTTTTCTTTTATAGTTACCAACTTTAAATAAAAGTTTAGCTTATCGTTTGAGACTTTTGTGGTTAAATAAAAAGTTTAAACAGACTTATTAAATAGTCAAAAGCTTCCGTAATTCTGTGCTATTCTTCCGCTGATTTGAGCTACAGGTTTAGCTTTGATGCGAGATAGCTTTGTCTTATCAAAATTAAAAAACAAAACAATTAAAATTTTTAAAAATGGAAAAGACAATTTTTATCACAGGAGCATCAAGAGGATTTGGAAAACTTTGGACAGAAGCATTCCTTAAAAGAGGCGATAAAGTAGCGGCAACATCAAGAAATATTGAGGCTTATAAGGATTTGGCAGAACAATATCCTGACACTTTTCTTCCTATTTCTTTAGATATTACCAACAGAGAAGCGGTTTTTGAAGCGGTAAATAAAGCCAAGAATCATTTTGGAAATCTGGATGTTGTTATTAATAATGCCGGCTACGGTGTTTTCGGAGCGGTGGAAGAAGTGGGTGAGAAAGTGACAAAAGATGTTTTTGAAGCCAATGTTTTCGGGACACTTTGGGTTACACAGGCGGCTTTGCCGATTTTCAGAGCACAGGGAAGTGGTCACGTGATTCAGCTATCAAGTGTGTTGGGTGTTTGGAGCTTGCCGACTTTAGGAATTTATAATGCTACGAAATTTGCAGTGGAAGGTTTCAGCGAAGCTTTGGCAACAGAAGTAAAACCATTCGGAATTAATGTAACGATGATTGAGCCTAACGGATATACAACCGATTTCGGTGGAAGTTCAGCCGTTCACGGAGATGCCATTCCGGCTTATGATGCTTTGAAATCAAGCTTGGGAGAAGCTGAAGGATTATTACCGGAAGATTACGGAAAGCCGGAAGCAACAGTTCCTGCGATTTTGAAATTAATTGACAGCGAAAACCCGCCACTTCGTTTATTCTTAGGAAAAGTAGGATTAAGAAAAACAGAAAGAGTATACGCAGAAAAACTTCAGGTCTGGAACGATTGGAAAGAGGTTTCAGAAGCGGCGCATGGATAAATCAGTTACTATACAAAACAGAAGTGCTTGTCATTTCTGTTTTGTAATTTATTAAATTTGATAATTACTAATAACCTTATTGAAATAAATCTTTAAAAACATTTAAATATGGAAAAAATCAATCACTATAAAAGTATCACAGAGCTGCACGAGAAAAGCGGTTTCGAGCCTCCGAAAAATCCTCTTTTGAGTTTGATGACCTGTAAAGAACTGATGACGTACTCTGTCGGGGAAGACCGTTTTACCGGAGATTTTTATATGATTGGTTTAAAGAAAATAAAATCCGGTTACGTGTTGTATGGCAAAACCAAGTACGACCACAACAACGGTTCCGCAGTTTTTATGAAGCCTAGACAGATTATTGAGGTGCAAAATGTACAGTTTGCCGAAAAGGGTTTTGTAATGTTTTTTCACGAAGATTACCTGTCGGGACATCCGCTGAATGAGCAAATCAAAAAATACGGCTATTTTGAATATGAAATCAATGAAGCACTTCATATTTCGCCTTCGGAAGAAGTGATTATGTGGGAATTGTATGAAAAGATCAGAAGAGAATATGAGGAAAATTCTGATGAATTCAGCAGGGAAATTATTCTTTCGCATATCGATTCTATTTTAAAATATTCTGATCGTTTTTACAAAAGACAGTTCATCGATCGCAGTTCCAACGTTTCCGGAACAATGGTTAAAAAATTCCTTACGGTTTTAGATAATTATTTTAAGGAAAATAAACACATTGAAGATGGTTTGCCTACCGTCAATTTTATGGCGAATGAATTAGCTGTTTCACCCCGGTATTTAAGTGATATCCTGAAACAGGAAACCGGAAAAACAGCATTGGAGCACGTTCACATTTACTTAATTAAAGAAGCAAAAAATCTGTTATTGAGCTCAGAAAATAATGTCGCAGGAATTGCCTACGATTTAGGCTTCGAAAGTCCGTCTTACTTTACCCGATTATTCAAAAAAGTGGTGGGGGTAACGCCTGTTCAGTATAAAAAGGAAGCGGTTAAGTAAATTCAGGATGATAATCTGAACTTTTTTACAAACTAACATTGAGCTTTTTTACAAAGTTTACCTTTCGTTTCTCATCTAACTTTGTCCTATAAAATTTTAGAAATGAAAACAGTAAACAAAATTTACATCAATGGCGAGTTTGTAACGCCTCACGGAACAGAAACTTTAGAGTTAATCAATCCGTCTAATAACGAAAAAATAGGAGAGATAATTCTAGCCGACGAAGTTGATACCAGAAACGCCATCGCAGCAGCGAAGGAAGCTTTCAAAACCTTCTCAAAGTCTACAGTGGATGAGCGAATTTCTTATCTCGAAAAACTTAAAGAAGCGGTAGAGAAAAGAAATCAGGAACTCATTGACATAATGATCGAAGAATACGGAGGAAGCAAACAGTTTGTCATTTTAAGCAGTAATAACACCAACAGCTGGTTCGATTCAATGATAGATTCTATCCGAGATTTTGAATTTGAACAAACGATTAATTCTTCAAAAGTTCTTTTACAACCGGTGGGTGTTGTGGGAATCATCACCCCGTGGAATGCCAGTAACAGTTCTGTTTGCAGCAAAGTTGCCACAGCGATTGCGGCAGGTTGTACAGTAGTTATCAAGCCAAGTGAAATGAGCGGTTTGCAGACTCAGGTTTTGATGGAAGCCTTTCACGATGCAGGTTTGCCAAAAGGAATTATCAACTTTGTGACAGGTTTGGGAAATGTAGTCGGGACAGAATTAACTATTAATCCTAATGTTTCCAAGATTTCTTTCACAGGTTCGACGGCAGTTGGAAAATTGATTACAAAAACAGCGGTCGATACAATGAAAAGAGTAACTCTGGAGTTGGGAGGAAAATCACCCAATATTATTTTGGATGATGCCAATCTTGAAGAAGTTGTTCCGACAGCGGTTTTCGGAGCGTATATGAACAGCGGACAGGCCTGTATCGCACCGACAAGACTTCTGGTTCCTGAAAATCAGATTGATAAAGTAAATCAAATCGCCAAAGCAACGGCAGAAAAAGTGGTGGTAGGATTGCCTCAAAATGATGACACAAATGTGGGACCGATGGTGAGTGTAAAACAATTTGAAAGAGTTCAGAATTACATAAAAATAGGATTGGAAGAAGGGGCAACTTTATTAGCCGGAGGAGAAGGCAAGCCTGAAGGATTGGAAGCCGGAAACTTTGTAAAACCGACCATTTTTACCAACGTAAGCAATACAATGAGAATTGCTCAGGAAGAGATTTTTGGCCCTGTGTTGTCCATTATCCCTTATAAGACGGAAGAGGAAGCGATAGAAATTGCAAACGATACACCTTACGGTTTGGCGGCTTACATCAGTTCATCTGATGTTGAAAAAGCTCAGAAAGTAGCTTCGCAGATTGATGCCGGAAGAGTTTGTATCAACGGTTTCAAGCACGATCCGATGGTTCCTTTTGGCGGTTTCAAACAGTCTGGAATTGGTAGAGAATACGGTGTGTATGGTTTGGAAGCTTATCTTGAACCTAAAGCTGTTCTGCAATAATATTTTGTACATTTGATAAAGCGTTGTTTCAAAAAATGACGCTTTGTTTTTTAGCATTCAATTAAAATGGAAAAATCTGATATTGTCTATTCCTGCTATCACGAGGTAAGCCGGAAAGGTGAAAATTTTGTTCCTCAGCACGTCCTTGCTTTTCAAATTTCGGGACAATTTGTGTTATCTGACGGTCAGGAAAAATACATTGCGAAGGAAGGTGATTTTAATTTAATCCGGAAAAACCAGTTGGTGAAATTTACCAAATGTCCGCCCGAAAACGGAAGTTTTGAAAGTCTGAATATTTATCTGAATCAGGAGGTTTTACAGACTATGGCAAAAGAATATCATTTTTCATCCAACCATTCTGAAACTTCAAAACCTATGGTTTCTATAGAAGTGAATGCTGTGCTTCAAAATTACATCACCTCATTGCAGACCATTCTTGAAAATCCGAAACTGTTGACCAAAGATTTTATTGACCTTAAAATTAAAGAGTTATTATTCATTTTAATCGAGATTCAGCCTGAGCTCAAAAATATTCTCTTCGATTTTTCAGAGCCTTTTAAAATTGATTTGGAATCTTTTATGATTCAAAATTATAAATACAACGTCAATCTCGAACGTTTTGCTTATCTCACAGGAAGAAGCTTAGCAACTTTCAAACGCGATTTTGAGAAGATTTTTCACTCTTCACCGCACAAATGGATTTTGCAGAAACGGCTGGATGAAGCTTATTTTTTAATGAGAGAAAAACAGCAGTCGCCTTCGGAAATTTATGTGGATTTAGGCTTTGAAGATCTTTCTCATTTTTCTTATGCCTTTAAAAAGCAGTTTGGATTTAGCCCGAAAAATATTCTTGAAAAACAAACTGCTTCACTATAATTCGTTTTTCATATTGTAATTCTGTGCTATTCTTCCGCTGAAATGAGCTACACTTTAGGCTTAAAGCAGATTTAACTTTGTATCAACAAAATGAAACAATTTTAAATCATAAAAAAATGAAAACAATTTCAGTACCCGAAAAGGAACAGCTAAGTTTTGGCACGCAGAGCATTTTAGAATCTGTAGAGAAAAAAATGGGGAAAATTCCTAATCTGTATGCAACCATCGGTTATTCTTCATCCGCTTTAAAATCAATGTTGGAAACCGAATCGTCTCTGGCTCACGATTCATCGTTTACCGCAAAAGAAAGAGAAGCTATCAATCTAATCGTTTCACAAGTCAACGAATGTGATTACTGTTTGGCGGCGCATACGACTTTAGCGAAAATGAGAGGCTTTACAGAAGAAGATACGCTGGAAATCAGAAAAGGAAATTTTTCAGAGGGTAAATTAGACGTTGCGATTAAGTTGGCTCACTCCATTGCAAACAATAAAGGCAATGCAGGAAACGGAGCTTTAGAAAATTTTTTCAACGCAGGATACGATGAGAAAGCTTTGATTGAACTGACTGCTTTGGTGGCGTTGAGAAGCTTTACCAATTATGTGTTTGCCAATACTCAGATTCCTATTGATTTTCCTTTGGCACAGGCTGTTTAAAAAGTGTTTTAATAATAAGTATTTAGTTTTAAATGGGAGCCTTCCGGATGTATTTTCGGAAGGCTTTTTATAAATATGAGCTTCATTAAAATTAATGATTAAAGAAAAGTCACAAACTCCTCAAATGGTTTGCGTACTTTTTTCTGATTAAGATTCCAGTCATTTTTTGTGTCTCTGTAGCCTAAAGCCAACAGCATTGAACTTCGTAAACCTTTGGATGAAAGTTGCAAAAATTCATCAAGTCCAAACGGGTCAAAGCCTTCCATTGGTGTCGAATCTATTCCTTCGGAAGCCGCCGCAATAATAGCCAAACCCAGCGCGATGTTCGCCTGTTTTGCTGCGTGATGAAAGTTTTCTTCGATGCTCATATTTCCGAAAAATTGTTTTGAAAATGCTCTTTGTTTATCATAATGAGCAGAATCTACACTGCGTTTTTCTGTAATATAATCGAATACGTTATCAATTCTTTCTTTGGAATATTCGTCCCAAACAGCGAAAACTAAAAGATGCGATGACTCTACTATTTGAGGCTGATTCATTGCTATCGGTAATATTTTCTTTTTAATTTCGGGATCACTGATAACGATGATTTCGTAAGGCTGTAATCCAATTCCTGAAGGTGCTAAATGAGCCGCTTCCAATATGTTATTGATTTTTTCTGAAGAGATTTTCTCTCCCGTCATTTTTTTTGTGGCGTATCTCCAGTTCAGTAATTCTATGATATTTTTCATTTGATTTGATTTTAACATCAAGGCAAATGATGAGGTATCACTTGCCTTGATAATTTTAAAGTATTTAGAAGATGCCCAATTGACTTAAAAGTATCGTTGCAGCCGTGTAACAATGAAATGATTTTATTTTTCCATTCTCGATTTTGAAAACATCACAACAAGGGGTCTGTATGGTTTTATTTGTCACAGGAATAGTTCCGGAAGGTAACTCAAGCGGGCCTTTATGAGTTCCGTTTAAAGATAATTCTACTACTACTGTGTTCTCATTTTCCAATACGTAAAGATCATACAATTCCCTGTGCATATCCAGAAAAGCTGTTGCATAAATATCCACCGTTTTCCCGATGTCTTGTCCATAATACTTTGTTCCCGCAGATACGTTCCAGAAATAGCCGTCTTCTGCAAAAAGATCTACAAAACCTTGTGTATCCTGTTCTTCTGCGATTCTGTACAATTCACGGATTAATGTTTCGTTGGCTGAATTTTGATTGATTACTGATGCTTTCATAATATTTATTTTAAATGTTAAAGATTAAGTTTGATTAATTTTTTCAAAAGTTCTTTTTGTCATTCTGAATGGAATTTTGCGTAGCATTATGGAATGAAGAATCTTTTAATAATTTGAGATTTTTCGACTTCACTTCGTTTCGCTCAAAATGACAGTCTGTAAAGTTGAAATTAAAAATTTAAGAGGATTTAATTTTTGTTATCTACAAAAACATATAGTTTCACAGCTTTTCCGTTTTCAAAAACGAATAAATCCATTCCAGTAACAGCGTCAGGTTTTTCAGGAGTTCCGTTTTGCCAGTAGAGTCTTGCAATGTTGTGATTAACGTCTATTGCTTTGATATGGGAAAACTTAGAATTTGGACTTTTCTGCTGCAATCCATCCACAAAACCATTGATTTCTTTGTGACCTACTGCGATAAAGTGACTGTCGACCATTTCAATATCATCTGCGTAAATTTTTGACATTAATGCTTCTCGTTTTTTAAGGTCTCTCTCGTTCCAGATTGCTAAATGTCCCTCTACTAAAGATTTAATTTCTGCCTCAGAAACCGGTTTGGCATCTGATTTTTTGATTTGAGTTTTTACTGCATCTTTCGGTGACCATAAAATTGTTGCCGGATTTTTTTTCTCATAGCCTTTTCCATTCGGGTAAGAAACTAGTTCCATTTTAGAGCCCCACGGTGTTACGAAATACACCCAAGTTTCACCTTCTGTATCTCCTGAAGGCATCAAAAAAGGATCTCCTAAAAATTGTACACCTTTGCTTTTAAGATACGCTACACTTTTGCTGATGTCATTGGTGTAAAAAGCAATATGACTTGCTCCGATGTCGTCTCCTCCCGGTTGTTGAGAATTGCCTTTGTTGTCTTAATATTCGAACAATTCGATGTTGGCTCCTGTACCTGCTTTTACCATTTTGATCGTTACCGGGCCGGTTTGGGCATTCATATGATTACTCTTTTTCCAGGCATTATCCAACGGAATCGGACCTAAAGTGGTTACTGCTGAAAATCCTAAAACGTCTGTGAAGAAATTTACCGCCTGTTTCATATCCGGAACGTTGATTCCCACGTGGTCGACTCCAAGAATTCCTGTTTTTTCCTGTGCTGAAGTGTTTGAAACTGCTGTTGATAATAAAAGGGCACTTGCTACTGCTGTTGCGTTGGCTTTAATTTGTTTTTTTAAATTACTCATTGTGATCATTTTTTATTGTTATTGTATGAAGCAAATGTCTAACATTCGGAAGCCTTCTTTCATTGACAAAAGCTTGAAAAAAAAGCAAACAAATGTCAATGAAATGGAAGATTTCGAGTACCAAACTTTCATTATAACCCAGATTGAGCGACGTGTTTGAGCTTTTTTCCAGGTTTAGGCTCGGCGGCAAAGCCGCCGAGCCTAAACCTGGAAAAAAGTGAGTAGCGAAAGCGGGAAATAGCTCCAAATAAAAAAGGCTGGAACGAAATATTCCAACCTTACCAGTTATGATTTAAAAAACTTTAGTTATTCGCTGTATTTTGCCAACCATTTTGCTTTCAATTCGGCTCTTGCATTGATGAATTCCAAATCTGTTCCCTGTGCAACAGCATCCAACGGAAAACGTAACGGACGAGAACCTTCTTTCATTTGAATTAGTTCCAGAATTCCGTCTGCAATGGTTTGTGGATTCATATTGAATTCCTTCATCTTACCGAATAATGCCGCACCAATGGCGTTGAACTGTTCTGTCGCAACAGGGTCATAAAGTGTAGCAATTTCAGGTTTATCGGCATTAACTCCAGCTTTTTCGCCTGTATTCATTTCTGTAGGATAAACTCCGGGCTGAATGGAAACGTTGTCGATATTGAATTGTTTCAATTCGTCCTGCAAGCCTTCTGTAATGCTTTCAACGCCGAATTTCGATGCAAAATAGGGAATCATAAAAGGTGAGGTATGAGCGCTTGCTCCGGAAGTAATGTTGATAATCAAACCACTTTTATGTTCTCTCATAGAAGGCAGTACAGCTTGATAAGTTCGGATAACGCCATAGAAATTTACTTCAAACATTTGACGGATTCTGTCCAGACTATAAGCTTCCAATAATCCGAAACCTGAAACGGCTGCATTATTGACCAACACATCAATTTTACCATATTTTTGAATTACTTTTTCGAAAGCATTGGTGACAGAAGCATCGTCGGTTACATCGATTTCAACGACTTCTAAATTAGGCAGTGCTCCCAATTCTTTAGCTACGGCTTCATTTTTTCCTGAAACGCCGCGCATTCCTGCAATTACGGTGTATCCTGCTTTTGCTAAAGTGATTGCTGTTAATTTTCCAAAGCCTGTGCTTGTTCCTGTGATAAAAACTGTTTTGTTCATTTTGTCTTATTTTTAATTGTTATTTTAATAAGGCAAAGATGTTACAAGATAAGGCCTTTTTCCATTGACAAAAGCTTGAAAAAAAAGCAAACAAATGTCAATGAAAATGAAGTGTTTTTATTTCTTAACCATATTCCTACGCAGTCTGGTAAGGGTTTCTGGAGTGATTCCGATGTAAGATGCAATCATATGTTGAGGAATACGATTGACAATATGAGGATATTTTTCAAGGAAATTCTGATATTTTTCTTCCGCCGTAAAACTGATATTAGCTAAAATTCTACCCTGTGAAACAATAAAGCTTTTCTGGATAATCTGATTGACCATTTGATTCAGTTGAGGGATTTCTGTACAAAGCTTTTCAAAATCCGCTTTATCTATTAAAATCAATTCTGTCGGTTCGATGGCATCAATATTCAAACGAGAAGGTGTTCCATTAATTAAACTTTCCCGGTCGCCTGTCCAGTAATTTTCGGGAGCGAAGTTGATGATGTGTTCTGTTCCGTTTTCAGCAATAGAAAATGTTTTTACCAAACCTCTGCAAATAAATGCGTTATAATGCCAAACTTCTCCTTCCTGACAAAGAAACTGTTTCTTGCGGAGTTTTTTGGTTTTGCAGACAGATTCTATTAATTGTATTTCCGGATCGGAAAGTTCTATTTTGTCGGTAAGGTATTTTAGGAAAATCTCGAACATTTATTAATGGTTATAGAGCAAATTTAATTATTATATCTAAAATTAATCGATTTTAAATTCCAAAACGTATTTCTGTGCTATTTTTCAGCTAAAATGGGCTACCCATTCCGTTGGGTTTGATGATAACTTTGCTTCATTCAATAACACTAAAAAATTAAAACAATGAGTAAAATAGTTTTTATCACAGGAGCATCAAAAGGATTCGGAAAATTATGGGCAGAAGCACTTTTGGAAAGAGGTGACAAAGTAGCGGCAACAGCAAGAAATATTGCTGCACTGCAGAATTTGAAAGATAAATACGGAGACAATATTCTTCCTTTAAAACTGGATGTTAATAACCGTACAGAAGTTTTTGAAGTAACGGCACAGGTAGAAAAACATTTCGGAAGAATTGATGTCTTGATTAATAATGCAGGTTTTGGTTTATTCGGAACGACGGAAGAAACGACGGAACAACAGGCGAGAGAACAGATGGAAACCAACTTTTTCGGTTCACTTTGGGTGGCACAAGCAGTTTTACCTATTATGAGAAAACAGAAAAACGGACACATTGTTCAGATTTCCAGCTTTTTGGGATTAACGACTTTACCGCTTTTAGGATTGTACAACGCATCAAAATTTGCAGTAGAAGGCTTAATTGAAACCATCGGTTCGGAAACAGCACATTTGGGAATCAAAACCACTTTAATTGAACCTAACGGATTTGCAACAGATTGGGCGGGAGCTTCAGCAGTTCAGACTTCTTCGGATATTATAGATTATAATCCGGTGCGTGAAGCATTTGCAGAAACGGGCGATAATCCTGACACTTGGGGAAAACCGGAAGCAACAGTAGAACCTGTTTTAAACCTTATCGACAACCCAAATCCTCCGCAAAGATTATTGTTTGGTAAAATTGCTTATCACGTTGTGAATGAAGTTTACACGAAAAGATTAAATGATATTCAAAACTGGAAAGAAGTAAGTATTGCGGCTCACGGTCATTAATTTAAAAGTTTTTTGTCATTCTGAAAGGAGCGAAGCGGATTGAAGAATCTCTATTATTCAATTAAAGTATCTTTCAAATTATGTGGAGATTCTTCCTTCGTCAGAATGACAACTTGTTGAAATTTAATCTCAAAAGAAATTACTTAGTAAAAAGCTACAACGTTTTTTCGTGCTAATGTTCCGCTGATTTGTGAAATTAATTTCAACCCAATATTCTCAACTTTGAATCATTAAATAACAAACAAAATCTTAATATTTATGAAAACGATAGCCTTAAACGCAGAAACACAATTTGCAGAAATCAACAATAACAAAATTGCTTACAGACAATTCGGAACCGGGGCTCCCTTGTTCTTTGTGAACAGATTCAGAGGAATTATAGATACTTGGGACCCATTGTTTTTAGATTCTTTGGCAGAAAAAAATACCGTCATTCTTTTTGATTATCCGGGCATCGGAAGTTCAGAAGGAGAGCTGCCTTTGGATGTTATAGAAGTGGCAAATACAGTTCCGGCTTTGGCAGACCATTTGGGAATCGATAAGTTTAATGTGTTGGGTTGGTCTTATGGCGGATTGGTGGCGCAGGCTGTTACTTTTCAGAATCAGGAAAGAGTATTAAAAACTGTTTTAATCGGAACCAATCCTCCGGGAGAAAATGCAATCCCAATTGAGCAGGTGTTTTTTGACCACGCTTTAAAACCAATTAACGATTTGGAAGATGAATATTATCTGTTCTTTGAGCCGGCTTCAGAACAAAGCAGAAAGGCAGCCCAGGAATCTCACGACAGAATAGCGCAGAGATTAGAGCGTTCGTTAATTCCTTCTACAATGGAAGTTTTCCAGAGATATATTGCAGGTTCAGGAACAATGAAAGAAGATAAACTGAACTTCAGAGAAGGCTATAAAACCCTGAAATCTCCCGTTTTGGTTATTTCCGGGGACCACGACATCAGCTTTGCAACAGAAAACTGGTTTCCGCTGTTGAGAAATGCACCTACAATGCAGCATATTATTTTAAATGATGCGGGACACGGTCCTCAACATCAATATCCGGAGCTTACGGCAGGATATATCAACCTTTTTTTAGGATAGTATAATTTCTGTTTTAGTTTCGGTAAAATTAATTTAACTTAGATAAAATTAAACCGATGCAACATTACAAAACCCTCACCGAATTACATTTGGGAAATCATTGGGACGCTCCGGAACATCCGCTTTTCAGTATGATTGGCTGCCAGTCGGAGTGCAAATTGGGGAACAGAGAGTTTACCACAGATTGTTATGTGATTGCTTTCAAAAAAATAAAATCAGGGATTTTTATGTACGGCCGCACACCGTATGACCACGACAACGGCTGTCTGTTTTTTGCGAAACCAAGACAGATTATCGAGATGAAAAATCTTGAGTTTGAAGAAAAAGGCTATATGCTGATGATTCACGAAGATTACCTGAACGGCCACGAGCTTTTTAAAGAAATTGAAAAATACAGCTTTTTTGATTACGAAGTAACGGAGGCTTTGCATCTTTCGCCAAAAGAAGAGCAGATTATCCTGGAACTTCACTCGAAAATTCAGAGCGAATATTTTAATAATCCTGATGAATACAGCCGTGACATTATTTTAAGTCATATTTCATCAATTTTAAAATATGCGCAACGCTATTACAAACGACAGTTTATCGACAGAGCGCAAGTGACAGGAAAGACGGCTTCAAAATTCAATGACGCACTGAGAAAATACATCGGCGAAGGTTTATTGGAAAAAAACGGACTTCCGAATGTTGCTTTTTTAGCCGACCAGCTTTTTGTGTCGCCAAGATATCTGAGTGATTTGTTAAAACAGGAAACAGGAAAAACCGCAATGGAACTGATTCACATTTTTATGATATCCGAAGCAAAAAACCTGTTGAGGTTGGGAGAAAAAGGAGTCGCTGAAATCGCTTACGAATTAGGCTTTGAAAATGCTTCTTATTTCACAAGATTGTTCAAAAAACAGACGGGAATGAAGCCTTTGGAATTCAGGAAGTTGCAGATGAATTAAATTTTAAATAATCATATTTTAGAAAAGACTGTTTCAGAAAATGGAACGGTCTCTTTTTATTTCTGTACTGTAAATCTGTGCTATTCTTCCCCCGAAATGGACTATTTATTAAGCTGTAATGCTTCTACCTTTGACTATCAAAATCATTGAAAATTAAATAACATTAAAAAATACCAACATTATGAAAGCAATTGTATTAAAAGAAGCCGGAAGCGTAGACAATTTAGAATACGTAGAATTGGCAAAACCAACCATTAAAGAAGGCGAAGTATTAATAAAAGTAAAAGCCATCAGCATCAATCCGGTAGATGTGAAAAGCCGCGCAGGAAAAGGTGTTTATGGAAGAATCAAAACAGAAAATCCATTGATTTTAGGATGGGATATTTCAGGAATTATAGAAGAAACTAAAAGTTCAGACTTTAAAGTAGACGATGAGGTTTTCGGAATGGTTAATTTCCCCGGACACGGAAAAGCATATGCAGAATATGTCGCAGCTCCGGCCAATCAACTGGCTTTAAAACCTAAAAATATCTCTTTTGAAGACGCTGCAGCTTCCACTTTGGTTGCGCTTACGGCCTATCAGGCTTTGGTTCACAATGCGAAAATTCAGGAAGGGCAGAACGTTTTGGTTCACGCGGCTTCAGGTGGAGTGGGACATATCGCTGTACAGATAGCCAAACATTTGGGAGCGAAAGTAACGGGAACTTCTTCCGCAAAAAATAAGGATTTTGTCCTGAGTTTAGGCGCAGATTCACATATCGATTATCACGGTTTCGACTGGAAATCAGCAGGCAGAACTTTTGATTTTGTGTTGGATACGATTGGCGGCGACAACATCGACCATTCTCTTGAAGTGACGAGAGAAGGCGGTTCCATCATCAGTATTCCGACAGGTTTGAATGAGCAGGTGACATCAAAAGCAGAATCTAAAGGCGTAAAAGGTTATTTCATTCTCGTGCAATCCAGCGGTGAAGA
This sequence comes from Chryseobacterium sp. Y16C, assembly GCF_022488405.1. Lineage (NCBI taxonomy): Bacteria > Pseudomonadati > Bacteroidota > Flavobacteriia > Flavobacteriales > Weeksellaceae > Chryseobacterium > Chryseobacterium sp. Y16C. The sequence continues at coordinate 1,497,655 of NZ_CP092711.1, read as the reverse complement.
TATGAAACATATTGCTTCTTTACTGGAAAGCGGTGCTGTAAAACCTCACGTTTCAAAGGTTTTTCCTTTCGAGCAAATGAGAGAAGCACATCTGGAACAGGAAACGGGCAGAACAGTTGGTAAAATCGTGGTGACTTTGTAAGGTCATAATTTTTATTTGACTACGTTGAACCACTTTGTTAGGTTTGGGCAACTAATCCGCCTTCCACTCCCGCTTTTTTCTTTTTTCAAAAGAAAAAGAGCTCCGTTCAAGTCAGGTTGCTGCAATTCTACGTTTTAAAAACTAACAATAAAATCATCAAAAATGAACTTAAAAAATATAGCAGTACTGGCAATGGTATTGGTTTCCTTGGCCGCCTGCAAAAAATCTCCGAATCAGGCTAATACAAAGTATGAGAATGAAATTTCAAAAGAAAAAAATGCACAGTTAGAAGAGGTTTTCTCAGACAGCACATATCAGTTAACGGGTGTTGCGGTGGCAAAAAATAACAGGGTCTTTGTGAATTATCCTTATTGGCTGGACACACATTCTTATTCCGTGATTGAGGTTAAAGACGGAAAACCGGTTCCTTATCCTGATGCGGAATGGAACAGCTTCAAAAAAGGCGAAGACGGACAAAACAAATTTGTAACGGTACAGTCTGTAGTTGCCGATGACAAAGGATTTCTTTGGGTGGTAGACGCCGCAGGAATCGGACTTGGAAAAGTTTACCAACACAGCAGTAAAGTGGTTAAAATCAATTTAGCCAACAATAAAATTGAGAAAATCTACAGATTTCCTGAAAATGTGGTGAGCGAAGATGTTTACATCAATGATATCCGCGTGGATAATGAAAATGGTTTTGCGTATTTAAGCAATTCAAATACAGGCGGAATCGTGGTTTTGAATATTAATACAGGAGATTCAAGATTGGTTTTAACCAATTCTCCATCCGTGAAATCTGACCCGAACTACCATTTCTCACCTTTAGGTACAGAACTTAAAAAAGGCGACGGTTCTTTGCTGAAAGTGAATTCAGATGGTATTGCGCTGACTCCCGATAATCAATATCTATACTACAAACCGCTTACAGATAACCGTTTGTACAGAATTAAAACCGATTTGTTGAGAGATTTTAAAACTAATGAAGCTGTTTTAAACAAAAGTGTAGAAGATTTAGGGAAATTTATCACCACAGACGGGATGATTTTCGATAAAAAAGGAAACCTGTATTTGGGAGATTTGGAGAAAAATTCAATCGTGAAAATTACTCCGGATCTGAAAATGCAGACGATTATAAAAGATGATGAAAAACTGATCTGGCCGGACAGTTACAGTATTTCTGATGATGGATATTTATACATTTCCAATTCTCAGATTCAGCTGATGCCTTGGTTTCACAATGGGAAAGAACAGTTTAAAAAGCCTTTTAAAGTGTTTAGAATTAAAATTTAAAATCCAATCAATTCAATTACAAAAATGAAGAATCTATTATTAATGATGACTATGCTGTTTGCCAAAAACTTTAAAAATTGATCTGTTTGAAATATAGTTTCTTGCACTAAAGTATATCATTATCTTATTTTGTATCTTTAAAAAATTCAGGCAAACCATTTGGATTTTGCAGTTACATATAACCTAAAAGAAACGAAATAATAATGATACAACAGGAATTTGCGTACAATGCAAAGAAAATCTTAGAGTCAGATGACAATGTTATTGGCTTAGCTGTAGTAGGTTCCTGGCTTACTGATGAAATAGACCAATTTTCGGATTTAGACCTTATTCTTGTCACCGAACAGAAAATTTCTAACGATAAAAATGTAATGCTTGAATATGCAAAAAAATTGGGAAACTTTTTGTCGGGGTTTACAGGAGAGCATGTCGGTGAGCCAAGATTACTGATATGCCTGTATGATGATCCTCTTTTACATGTGGATATAAAGTTTTTAACCCTTGAAGAATTTGAAAGCCGTATTGAATCTCCGGTTCTTCTCATTGACAAAGGTGAAAAACTTGCGAACATCATTCATCATACGGAAGCCAGGTTTCCCTATCCGGATTATCAGTGGATCGAAGATCGTTTTTGGACATGGATCCATTATGTACTGTTGAAAATTGGGCGTGGAGAATATTTTGAAGCTTACGATTTTATGGGATTTCTGCGCAGTATTGTTTTCGGACCATTACTCCATATCAAGAATGGGAATTTACCTCGCGGTGTGAGAAAAGTGGAAACTACTTTAGAAACTTCAGACTTTGAAAAATTAAAGCTTACCATTCCAAGTTATGAAAGACAGTCATTATTGCAAAGCCTTAGAGACGGAGTGTTATTATATAAACATTTAAGAACAGAACTTTTTGACAGTAAGGTAAATTTGCAAATCAACACTGAAGAAAAAGTGATGAGGTATTTTGAAGAATTGGAAAATGAACATAGGTAGTCAAAAACACCTTATAAAACCATGCATTACAAAAAGATAAAACCTCACAGAGAATTAGAGCCTTTTATCCATTTTTATTGGGAATTGAAAGGAAATGAGATAGAAAAACAGTGGGAGCGGGTTTTTCCGGATGGCTGTGCAGGTGTACTCATAAATTTAGGAAATACATGCTTGACGGATAACGGTTCATTTTCAATGGAATTTGGAAAAACCTATGTCGTAGGTGCCATGAATTCTTTCAAAGACAGCATTATTGACAGGGATACTCATTTACTGGGCGTGTGTCTAAAACCTGCAACTTTTGCCAATTTCTATTATTATGCTTCACAAAATGAATTAACAAACGATACTGTTGAATTTGAAAAATCCAATTCTTTTAATATCGATAAAACATTGGATAATCCATTCAATTATTTTGATTTGTTCTTTGCTGAGAGACTAAAGAGTAAAAATATCCGGCTGAAGTCAACACTTGAAGATATACATTCAGCAAACGGAAAGTTAAGCATTGATGAGGTAGCCAAAAGAAATTTTACAACAGTAAGACAGCTTGAACGGAATTTTAAAAAGCTGATCGGATTATCACCCAAAGAATATTCAAATATTATCCGCTTTCAGCATGCATTGCAGTTGATTAAAAATTCAGGTCAAAACCGCAACTTATTGGATATTGCATTTGAATGCGGCTATTATGATCATTCGCATCTTAGTAATGACATCAAGCGAAATACCGGACTTACACCATCCTTGCTTTAATTTGTCGCATTTTTACAAAGTACGGGTAGTTGTGTAAAAGTAAATTTGCAGAAATATTAAAATTAAAATCATGCGAAAATTATCACTTTTCATTGCTATGAGTTTAGATGGCTACATAGCAAAACCAAATGATGACCTAAGCTTTTTGAAAATTGTAGAAAAAGAAGGCGAAGATTACGGTTACGCGGACTTCAATTCCCAAATTGATACAATAATTATCGGCAGAAAAACCTATGATTATGTACTTAAGGAAATCGGCTCGTCTCACTATGACAATGGTCAAAGGGATGTTTACGTTATCACAGGAACCGAAAGACCAAAAGTAGGCAGAACGACTTTCTATACAGGAGATATAACAGAATTAATCAACCATCTAAAGTCCGGAAAAGGAAAAAATATATATTGTGACGGTGGTGCCCAAATTATAAATGAACTACTGAAACATCAACTGATCGACGAGTTTACAATTTCGGTGATCCCGATTTTATTAGGTGGCGGAACAAGGCTTTTTAAAGACGGAAGACCGGAACAGGCGCTTGAATTCATTACGGCAAAAACATTTGAAACAGGATTGGTGCAGCTGAAATATAAACGAAGAAAATAATTAATTTTCTAAGAGGGAAAATTCCGCAGAAGTGTAAAATTTTTAAGAATTTAATCTATATTTAAGTATCTAAATTTAGTACATGCTTAAAAACTTTGAATTTTATCTTTTCTTGGTTTTCTTAATTACCATGCTCATCATGCTGGCCAATAAGATTAAAGTTGCATATCCGGTTTTACTGGTGTTGGCAGGGCTTGTTATAAGTTTTATTCCCGGAGTACCACTCATTAAGATAGAACCCGAATTATTATTTATCATTTTTTTGCCCCCGTTACTGTATGAAGCGGCATGGTCGACCTCTTGGAAGGAGCTTTGGCGATGGCGCAGGATTATTTTCAGCTTTGCTTTCGTAGTGGTTTTCTTTACCGCACTTTCAGTTGCTGTTTTTGCCAATTATTTTATTCCGGGATTTTCTCTTGCTCTTGGTTTTTTGTTGGGAGGTATTGTTTCGCCACCGGATGCAGTGAGCGCCGGAGCAATTTTAAAGTTTGTAAAAGTTCCGAAAAGGCTGGCTTCCATCCTGGAAGGCGAAAGTTTACTGAATGATGCTTCTTCTTTGATCATTTTCCGGTTTGCGATGATTGCTGCTGCAACCGGACAGTTTGTCTGGCATGAAGCGACCGGAAGCTTTGTATGGATGTGCTTCGGAGGTTTGGGAATCGGACTTGGGATTGCATATGTTTTTTTGAAAATGCATAAAATATTGCCTACTGATCCCAATATAGATATACTGCTGACCTTTATTGCACCATTCTCCATGTATCTGGCGGCAGAACAGCTTCATGCATCCGGAGTTCTGGCAGTGGTCACTGGCGGACTATTTCTTTCTTACCGCAGTCATGATTTTTTAAGCAGTGCGTCGCGAATACGTACGGTAACCGTTTGGGAAAGTTTTTGTTTCCTGTTGAACGGTATTGTTTTCATGCTCATCGGTTTAGACCTGCCGGAAATTGTTTCAGGCTTGGGCGACACAGATATTTATACTGCCATTGGTTACGGAATTGCAGTTACCGTAGTGCTTATTATTGTCAGGATTTTAGCAGGGTACGGAGCGCTGATTACAACCTTAATTATGAGAAATTTCATTACCGTTGCCGATCCGCAATCACCTGGGTGGCAAACGCCTTTAATTATTGGATGGACCGGAATGAGAGGGGTGGTTTCTTTAGCAGCGGCGCTTTCCATTCCCCTGACTTTAGATGATGGCTCTCCGTTCCCACAAAGAAATATGATTCTTTTTATTACGTTTATCGTGATTCTGTTAACGCTGCTTTTACAGGGGCTTACTCTTCCTTTTTTACTTAAAAGATTTCCGCCGGTAGACAGGGATTTCAGAAGAAGTGCAAAAGAGATAGATTATGACATTCTAAACAATCTGGCAAAAGTAGCCATTGATAAAATCCGAAGTGACTATGCTGATAAAGTAGAAAGTTTTCCGGCGTTAAAAGATCAATTACAAAAATATGAGAATCAATTGAGCAGTTCTGAAATTATTCTGAATTATGAGGAATACAGACGTATTTATATTGACATTCTCGACACTCAAAGAAGCTGGCTTATTAACAAAAACCGTGAAGAACTCTTACTGGATGAAAATATCATCAGGAAGCATCTGAGACTATTGGATTTGCAGGAGGAAAGACTGAATATGAAAGGTTGATACTGTTGAAATATTATTTTAAGTTTTGAATTAAAAGGAGTCCGTCTCACAACTCGTGATAACGGACTTTTTTTGATTTTATTAATCCTCATTTCAGAGAAAAGTTTTCTAATAAACGATTCTCAGACTGAACCATCAGATTTTAGAAATACATTTTTGTGTATTTTATTCTGTCACTTTTAGGTGCTGTATTTTTCCGTCAGTAATTTCAAAATGAAATTTTAAAATAATTGGACTGCCCGGAAATGTTCCTGAAATTTTTGCTGACAAAATATTTTCTTTCTCATCATAATCTACCGGCTCCATTGTGGCTTTATAATCTTTATTGGATTTGTCAATCCATTGTTCGATTTCTTTTCTCCCTGTATGGGTTTTACCTTCATCAAAAACTACGGCTGTTTCTGCAAAACATTGTGCATAAGCAGCACTATCAAAATTATTCTGTGTTTTTACTAACTCGTTGATCACATTTGGTAAGTTCATATTTTCTATTTTTTAAATGATTATTAAATGGTTGGTACTGTTCCGCCATCGATTACATATTCTGTTCCTGTTAAATAACTGGCTCTTGGTGAAACCAGGAAGCCTACAAATTCGGCTACTTCGGCAGGTTCAGCAGGTCTTCCGAAAGGAATTCCTCCCAATGCATCCATTACACCTTGTTGCGCTTCTTCTACTGTACTGTTCGAATTTCTTGCAATTTCGCCCAGCCAGGCTTCCGATGCTGTCGTATTGATCCAGCCCGGCGAAACCGTCAGTACACGAACACCTTTAGGAGTAACTTCGTTCGATAAGCTTTTGCTGTAGTTTCTCAATGCTGCTTTTGCAGCTGCGTAAGGCAAAGTGGAATCATATAAAGGAAGTTTACCTTGGATAGAAGCGATGTGAATAATAACACCCGTTTTTCGCTCGATCATTTGCGGTAAAAATCCCCTGTCCAGCCGAACCGGAGCCAAAAGATTAGCCTGTAGTGTTGATTCCCAATCTTCATCATTAAGTGCGGCAAACCCGCCTGCCGGAGTAGATGATCCTCCAAGGTTGTTAACCAGGATATCCAGTTTTCCGTAGCTTGAAAGCACTTCGCTGATTACTTTTTGGGTGCCTTCTGCTGTACTCAGATCAGCTGAAATGAAATGCAGATTACTGTTTTCTTGTTCAGGGGTATTTCTTGCGGTAATAATAACCGTTGCGCCAGCTTGTAGCAGTCTATCTGCAATGGCTTTACCTGCTCCTTTTGTACCTCCTGTCACCAATGCAATTTTGCCAGATAGTTCATTGTTGTAATTAAATTGTTCCATTTTTTAGATTTGTTTTATAGGACAAAATTGGGGTATAAAAACAGTTCATACAAGTACGGAATTACGATTCAGATAGGGATAAATTATTCCCCTATTGTACAAATCGGAACATACGCTTACTTTTACATTATGTATGAGAGAAAAATAATTCCGAATCTGAATTGTGGTCTTGACCTGATTGGTGAAGTGCTGTACGGCAAATGGAAAATCCGTCTTCTTTGGTTTATTTATCAGGGACATAAAAGACCGAGCGAATTGCAGCGTAAAATTCCGGATGCATCGCGAAGGGTTTTAAATATCCAGCTAAAAGAGTTGGAAGACCATGAGCTGGTTACGAAGAAAATTTATCCTGTCGTACCGCCAAAAGTAGAATATAGCTTGACTGAGTTTGGTGAAAGTCTGATTCCTGTTGTAGGTGCTTTGGGACAGTGGGGAGATCAGCATGAAGAACGGTTAAGACGGGTAATTTTACAAAGAATAGGTGGAGAATAGGATGATTCCAATTAGTAATATGGCTGGAAATAGTAAATTTGCGTATATAAACTGAATATATGCCTACACCACAAGAAATTCAAAATGTTTTTTCTCCATTTTATAATGCTGAGACCAATATATGGGAGCGTTTTTCAGAAAAAATAGAGGTCAGAGAATTTCAGAAAAATGAGGTCATAAAAGATTATCAGAGTGTAGAAAAATATTTGAATATTGTAGCCAAAGGTTCTGTCGGCTTATTCGTTTGGAACGGGAAAAAAGATATCTGCATCAATTTGCTGTATGAAAACAGTTTTATGAGCGATTATTTTTCTTTCCTCAAACAACAACCTTCAGGTATTAAAACACAGGCATTGGAAGACTGTACTTTATGGTCGATCAGCTATCCAGACCTTAATGAGCTCTATTCTCGTAATGAAACAGGATTAAGGATTGGCAAAGCGATCCCCGAAATATTGTTCCTGCGAAAACAACAGGATCAGATCAACCTTCTGACCCTTAGTCCGGAAGAACGTTACCTCAATCTCATCAGCCAGCGCCCCGAAATTTTCCAGCGTACACCTCTCAAAATAATAGCTTCTTACCTGGGATTAACTGCGGAAAGTCTTAGCCGCCTCAGAAAAAGAATTACCGGGAAGTAAAACTTACCCATCGTCAAGTGGATTTATCTTTCTTATAATTAATTTTGGATGATTCTAATTCAAAAACTATGAAAGAAAGAAAACGACTTGGAAGCATTATCGTTTTTTATGCTATTGCCATTCTGTTTCGCTTTTTGGCGGTGAAAACCAATCTGCTCGATTTTACCGATAACGAATTTATAAAAATTTTACTCCGTGGGATTGGTCCTGCTATTGGTGCTTTTGTTTCGGTTAAGTTGTTTAATATTACCTTAAAGCTTTCCCTGAAAGGAAATTATCGAAACATATTTTTGCCTTTTCTTGTTTTCTGGATTGTTCCGGTCTTGCTGATTGGAACAGTCAGCTATATTCAGCAGGGACAATTTCCTTTTGTGCTGCTTTCCACAGTTTTGGTGTATGGTTTATTGGAAGAGATCGGTTGGCGCGGATTTTTGCAGGAACAATTAAAAGATCTGCCGAAACTTCAAAGCATCATCTTTATCGCCGTTTTATGGTTTATCTGGCATCTGAATTTTGAATTTACTACTCCCAATATGATTTTTCTTGGTGTATTGTTTTTAGGTACATGGGGAATCGGCAAAGTATATAGTAAAACCTATTCATTACTGGCTGTAGCCGGATTTCATTCGCTGAATAATTTTTTCAGAAATGGCCTTCATGAGACTGAATTGATCTTAATTGTAATTTTACTTGCCATTTGGATAGGCTTTATTATTAGATATGAGTCTTATAAGAAATATCAGGATATACAATAATATAAATACTGTGGATATGCATAAAAAACTGCTTTTAACCAGCGTTCTTCTTTTATTATTGGTCAAAATTTCCGGGCAATCAAAAGAAAAGATAATCGATGATTATTTCAATGCATTGGTTAAAAATCAACAATTCAGTGGCAATGTTTTAGTGGTTGATAACAATAAGATTGCGTACGAAAGATCTTTCGGGTTTTCAGATTACGTAACCAAAAAACCCAATACACCTGATATTACCTTTCCCATTGCCAGTATCTCAAAAATATTTACAGCAACTGCTATTTTGCAGCTCAAGGAAAAGGGTTTACTGAAAATAACAGATCCTGTTACGGAGTATCTGTCGGGATTTCCTTACCCGGAAATAAAGATCAGACATTTGCTTTCACATACCTCCGGATTGCCGCCTTACAATGCTTTTTTTGACAAAGAACAAAAAGAAAATCCGGATAAAGTTTTCACCAACGAAGATTTTCTTCCGGGAGTTATTGCAAACAAACAACCACTCGTTTATCAACCGGGCGAAAAAGGAAATTATGATAATATCAACTATCTTATTCTGGCTTTGATTGTTGAAAAAGTCTCGGGAATATCTTATGAAAAATACATTAAAAGAAATATTCTTAGACCGGCAAAGATGAAAGAAACTGTGCTTTTCCCTTTACCTGAGCAATTCAACAGAGCTGAAATAAAAAATTTTGCATTTCCTCACATCTATCTTCATTTGTATGATGATAATCCTGTTAAATCCAATTCAATTCCTTATGTGAAAGGATACTGGCATTCTTATGCTTTCAGAGGGTTCGCCGATTATATAAGTACGATCCGGGATTTATGGAAATTTGACAAAGCACTTTATAATAACACTTTGCTAAAACAAGAGACTCTGGAAGAAGCATTTGTCCCGGTAAAATTAAACAACGGGAAAAATAATCCCGATGAATTCGGATTAGGCTGGGAAATTGAAAAAGATTCTACAATGGGAAAATTGGTGTACCACAGTGGGGCAGCAATGGGACTGAGCTCCAATATTCTCAGAAACGTCACCAAACATCAAACCGTCATCCTGTTTGACAATGCTCATTTCAATGCCCACGAAAATGCTACAAAAGTTATGATGCTTCTGAACCGCAAAAAAGTGGATACACCCAAAAAAAATATTGCCAAGATCTATGGAAATATTTTACTTAACAAAGGGGCAACAGAAGCGAGAGAAACATTGGAAAGTTTAAGAAAAGATACGCTTAATTATTACCTCATTGAGAATGAAATGAATACACTAGGATATGATTTTATGGGGAATAGTAATCCTTATCATTTGCCGGAAAAACATTTCTACAAACAAGCTGTTGAAACATTAAAAACAAATGTTGATCTCTTCCCCAACAGCTGGAATGCCTATGATAGTTATGCGGAAGCACTTCTGGAAGACGGACAAAAAGAAGAAGCTATCAAAATGTATCAAAAGTCTGTTGAACTCAATCCCGATAACGAAAACGGGAAAAAAGTATTGGAAGGACTTTTGAGAAAGAAAAATTAACTCATATTAAACTTAAATCTTTTTGTAGAGCCTGACAATGATACATCTATCAAAACAAGGAAATTATTTTGTCAAACCGGCATTAATAATTATGCTATTGATAATTATGCTATTGATAATTTCAACGCTAAATTTATTTGGACAGACAAAGGAATTTAAACCTGAGCGAAAATATCCGGCAGATAGCTTACGTCAATGGACAACAGGATTAATGGATGAGATCAGCAAAAAACATCCCGGATTCTACAGATATACAGACAAGGAAAAATTTGGATTTTTAATTGATTCCACTCGACAGAGCATTCAGGATTCTTTGACCCAACTGCAATATTACAGAAAATTGAAACCTTTGTTTGCTAAGATCGGGTGCCTCCATACCGGAATTGAGCTGCCGGAAGAATCCAAGACTTCTATTAATGCTTCCAATACTTTGTTGCCGTTAGAAATTTTCGTAAATGCCAAGAATCAGAAGGTATTAATCTCAAAGAATTACTCTGAAAATAAAGATATTAAACGGGGTGTAGAATTGGTTTCAATTAATGGAACTCCGATTTCAGCGATATTAAATAAATTGCTCGATGCTATTCCATCAGACGGATATAACCAAACGGAAAAAATTCTTTTGCTGAATTACAGATTTCCATTTTGGTATCAGGAAATAATAGATGAGCCAAAAGTTTTTAAAGTGGTTGTGAGATCAGAAGGCATTGATCAGACCTTTGAGCTAAATGGAGCTTTCAAAGATGTTTTTCCTCCTTTAGAACAGCTTGAAAAGAACTATGATTTGCCACTTGAGTTTGAGGTGAAAAATGGTATAGCTATTTTAAAAATTCATTCCTTTGCCGATACTTCAATAAAGCAAAGCGGGCAGAATTTTAAGAAATTTATCAAGGAAGTATTCCAGACCTTACAACAGCAGAATATTAAGGATCTTATCATTGATGTACGCAACAATACTGGAGGGACAGATGATAATGCTGCTTTGCTAACCTCTTTCTTCTTCGACAAGACGTTCAGATACTGGGATAAGATTGAAGTTACAGAAGCTGTCGCAAAAGAGATTAAAGGTGTCAATAAGATGTTCTACAAAAAACCTGAAGAAAATAACGGATTGTATCTCTGGAAAAAATCATGGATCACAAAAGAATTCGATTACTACGAACCACAAGAACCTGCCAAGATGAATTTTAAAGGGAATAACTATCTTTTAACCAACGGTCTTTGCCTTTCATCCTGTGCTGATTTTACGGCAGTAATGTCACATAACAAAAAAGCTTTAGTGATCGGGCAGGAAACGGGTGGTGGTTATCAGGGAAATACAAGCGGAATGCTGAGCAGGGCTAAAATTCCTACCGGGCTGGTTATTACTATACCTTTGCAGAAATACACCAATGCAGTTGATCTGAATAAAAACTTCGGCCGCGGCACAATACCGGATCACGAAACAGCAACTACATTCGGAAATTGGATCAATAAGGAAGATGTGGAACTGGATTATACCATTCAATTAATTAATAGAAATTGATTGAATTTAGATCAGGCAAAACATATACGGGCAAACCGAAATGTAATAGTTCTAAAATAATAATTGTCTTAATTATAAACTAAAATTCACACAATCAATTTCTTATTCTGAGGCGGTAAAATGTTGAAAGATTTATATAAGTGAAATTAATTAATCAAAAAAAAATAATATGAAACAATTAACAAACATTCTACTTATTGGGTTCTTCTTACTGACAGTAATATTAATGCAGGCTCAGAAAAAACCGAGTCGGCTAATCAATGATTTTATGAAGGTTGAAGGAAACTGGACAGGTCGATTAATCTATCTGGATTACAGCTCCGGAAAACCTTATACGATGTCTGCGGATCTTGAGATAAAAAGAATTTCCAACACCAATGAATTCCTTTTCGATCACACTTATCCCAAAGAAAAAAGTGCGAATAAGACCGATACTCTTTCTATTTCAAAAGATGGGCAATACATCGGTAAAGAAAAGCTGGTTTCCAGGACAAAACTTTCCAACGGCGATATAAGAATCATAACTGAAAAAGAAGGCAAGGATGGAAACGATGGTAAGAAAGCAACCATAAGACAGACTTACATATTAGGCAATACGTCTTTATCCACACAGAAAGATGTCCTTTTTTCCGGAGAAACTGCATGGATTAAAAGACATGAATATGTTTACAAAAAACAGCGTAATTAACCTAAGCTCAGAAAGTTTATCAATGGTTTTAAAAACGGACAGTAAATGATACAGAAAAACATTTTGAATGGCTTATTCATTTTCATTGGACAACTTTTTTTTTGCTCAAAATAATGAGCCGCCAAAGATTGACAGTTTAAAGAAAATAGAAGTTGTAAACAGCATTTGTAATTCGCTGATCAATAATTATGTTTTCCCTGACAAGGCAAAAATGATGACAGACTTTTGAAGCAACAAACTCAAAACAATATATTTAGGTCTGTCACAAACCCCAACCAATTCGCCAATGAGATTCAAAAAGCACTTCGTTCAGTAAATGAAGACAATCATTTGCGAATTGAATATAATCCCCGATTAGAAAAAGACATCATAAAATTTCTTGCAAATAAAAAAGGGTCAAATGCAATTTTAGCAGACCAAATTAAAAAAGATGAAAAACAAAATTTCTATTTTAAAAAGTTAGAAATTATGCCTTCAAATATGGGCTACATAGAATTTACAAACTTCGCTGTTCTCAGTCCTTCTGCAAGAAAAACAGTACATTCAGCAATGCAGTTTATTTCCCATACTGACGGATTGATCATTGATCTAAGAAATAATTTCGGAGGTAACGGTGAAATGTTAGGTGAAATTCTAAGTTACTTTTTTCCTACAAAAACTTACACAGGGAAAACCTATAACAGAATCGAAAATAAATGGACAGATTCTTATATTGAAAATAAAAAGGAAATAACAAATGGTTTAAAATTAGGAATGCCTTTATATATTCTAACAAGCAGGAGAACCTTTTCGGCTGCTGAAAGTTTTGCTTACACTTTACAAAGTATGAAAAAGGCTGTTATCATTGGAAATACATCAAGAGGCGGTGCTCATGCAACAAGAAGTTTCAGCATGGGAAATGGCTTTGTAGCATTTATTCCATATTCACGTGAAGAAAATGTTATCACTAAAACCGATTGGGAAGGTGTTGGCGTAATTCCGGACATTGAAACAGAAGAGCAAAATTGTATTTTGACCGCTCAAAATCACTTCCTGAATCAAAAATTACTGACCGAAAAAGATGAAAATGAGAAAAGGAAAATTAACTGGTAAATCAATTTTAATAAATCAAAATCTTCAAATGTAATCATCAATCCAACAGAATTAACAAAGTTAATCGGGCGATTTCAGGAATTTGAAATTACTCTTTCGGAGAATCAATTGATGTTTAGAGACACCAATCAAAAAAGTAACGAACCAAGAAAAGCAATAGCTATAACAGCTAATTTATTCCAGATAGACACTGATTATCAAGTAGAGTTTATAACGAATAGCAACAATGTATGTAATGCTATTAAAATGTATTGGGATGATGGGTATGAAGAAACGATCAATAGGACAAAATAAAATGAAACCAGCTATTATTACATCCAGTACAAATCTTTAAGCTAAGAAATTCTTACATCTATAAATAATACAGTCTAGGGTTTATATGAAACATTTTTATTTTATCTTCTGTTTAATAGTAATGGGGTGTCAGAGTACGAGTCAGACTCCGGATGAAGTGATTAATAACTATTACCGGAAAGGAAAGTTCAATGGAAGCATATTAATCGCTCAAAATGATAAAGTCATTATAGATACCGTTTTCGGCTACCGGGATTTGGATCAAAAAGTGGAGCTGACAAAAGAAACCCCGTTTTATATTGCCTCATTAAGTAAACCCTTCACTGCCATTGCAATTTTTCAACTGGCGGAAAAAAGACTTCTTTCACTCGATGATGATGCCGTAAAGTTTGTTGACGATATTCCTTCCTATGCCCATCATATTACCATAAAGCAATTGCTGAATCATACCTCAGGAATAAGAGATTATGAAAATAGACTTACAAAAAAAGATTTGATCAATAATGAGGTTATCCATTGGCTTCAAAATCAGGACGGATTAGCCTTCAAACCCGGAACAAAATTTCAATATAGCAATTCCGGTTACATTATCCTGTCTTTAATTATCGAAAAGATTTCCGGAGTTTCCTATGCCCGATTTTTGAAAGAAAATATCTTTGATCTCCTACAAATGCATCATACCACAGTTTTTGAATCAAATACAGTCATTCCCGATAAAGCTATAGGATATAACAAGGATAAAAAAGTGGATGACTATTCCATTCTTACCACAGGAGACGGGGGTATTTATGCTACGGCGGAAGACCTTTACGAATTGGACAAGGCACTAAGAACCAATCAACTATTATCAGAAGAAAGCACTAAATTACTTTATCAGACTCCTCCCATTCTGGAAGACGGTACCCATTCTGAATATGGATCGGGCTGGTTTATCGAGAAATCTGACGGTTCGATGATTGCTCAACATACGGGTGGATTGGCCGGTTTCAGAAGCCTGTTCTGGAGAGATCTGAAAAACGGGAATACGATCATTGCATTGACCAATCAAGGGCATGTCTTTCCTGTATTTGATTTTCTGAACGATATAAAAAAGACTTTGAAATAATGGAACCGAAGTAAGAATAGTCCCTTCTGATATAAAAAATGGCGTCAACTGAAGGTAGTTGACGCCAACATGGTTATTTTATATAACCTAAATCTTGAAGTTCTTTAAAACAATGTTTATTCTCGTCCATGTGTTTAATTCATTGCTATAAACTTGAACTTAAATAATTGACAGGATGTCCCGTAGTAATCCCAAAGCTGTAGGTTTGAATTACCATCCATGGTACAGTTGGGAATATCCCAACCACGTGTGGCATCTACCTTTGACAGGATTTTGTAATAACCATTGGAGACAGCAACTACCTGCCACGCCTGCGCATCATTAGTATAGTTCTGCCAAAGCCGGATTGATGTTCCCAGTGTATTGCTATTACTAGTCAGGTCAATGCAACGATTGGAAGCACTCGCTTTAGATACAAAACGCCAGTAGCCATTGCCGGCATCAATAGCAACCCAGCGCTGTGCATTAGCCCCATTTCTTGTCCATGGTCTTAGTACTGCGCCATTGGCGTCTTCTCCATTTTTTAGATCGAGTACTTTGTTGGCATCGGTCTGGAACTCGATCTCGTAAATACCATTATTGACCAGACTGCTGGTGGTATTACAGTTTCCAACAGGATAGTTAGAGGACGCGTATTGCTGAAACCATTGTTTGACCGGGGCGGCACAAGCTTCCCAATCATTGTTGAAGGCTGTTCCGGCATTGGGGTCACCTTTGTGGAGCAGATCATCCGGGGCAAGGACATTCCAGCTCACATTGCCTGATTGATCCACGATATATTTTAAATTTGCGCCAAATCCGTTTCCTCCCGCAGTACCGGTTGTACCAATACCGAAAGTGCCATATCCCTGCGGAGCCCAGTCAGTCTCTGTAATGGCGATTGGTGCAATGTCTGCGATTGGTTTAACATTGATATTCCATGCATTTTGAAAGGATTGATAATTGTTGACACCACCCCAGTAACCAGGATAAATGTGAACAGCATAGCCTATATTTCCCCCTGTGATCTGATTATTGACATAGCCCTGATAGTGTGATTGCCATCCCGTACCTGGTATCCAGCAAACATTATTCGCTCCGTTGTTACGAATAATGTTAACTAAAGGCTGGAAGAAGTTTTTAAGTGCTGCAAAATGTTCGTTACCCGTAGATCCCCATGTGCCGTTTGTTCCCAGGATTTCAACAGGTTCATTAGCTAATTCGAACATTACATTGTCAGCGTTCTTTAGACCCGGATGTTGTGACAAAAAGGTCCATACGGTTTTAAGGTAGCTATGATAAGCATCGTTCACAGCAATACGATTTGGACATACGCCTGGCGGACGCAGGATGACATACATTCCCAGACTGCGGGCATGGTTGATCAGTGGAATGATCACCTGATCCGTATAGGTGACCAGACGGTTATAATTGAATCTTGAGATATCGTTCTCAGGAATAGCCGGTCCGGGATCATTGGTCCAATACGGATCGATATGAAGACGGATGTAATTGAGATACCAGCCATCGGTAGGGTTGCTGAGTTTGTCCATGACAGCTTTGTTATAATTCAAAGCCCCCTGAACATTATAATTATCCCAGGTACAGTAGCCGGAATTGGCGCCATATTGACACCCGTTAAACCAAGGGCTAGGTGTTATGGCAACCCCATGTAAGACAACGTTATTGCCGCACGGATCTTTGAGGTATCTGCCTCCGACATGCAGAGTTGGTGTTGCCGCCAATGCTCTTGCACCGGTACCTAGATTTGTTTCAGGTTCTTCCATTAAACTTTTTTCTTCCAGCGTAGAGCAGCTGGAAAGAATGATTAACAGAAAGGCTAGGAGCCACATTTTGTTTGTTCTCATAATTAAATATTTAAAGGTGATTAATGATGTCGTTTTTAGCTATCAGTTTCCTGGCTTTTATCCTTGTGAACATGATAATAATTGATTACCCGTTTTATAAAAAAGTATAATCCTTAAGATTTTCTTGGGGCAACTGTGATGTAGAATATAAATATCTTTCTGTGAGATTACTTTCGGAGTAAATATTTTTGAAAATGTAAACAAATGATATGTTTGTTGAATTTTTAATTTTCATTTGATTTATCTATTAGTTTTGCATAAATATATGTAAATTATTAAATATAAATTAAATTTTTGTTAAAAATTAACAAATGGAATCAATATCATAAATGGAGTAATTAACAAATGGTTGTAATGCTATGTACTAAAAAGAAAATAGGAGAATCTTATCATATTTTTACTTTGTCTGAAGTTTTCCGTCATTGGCTCAAAAAATCATAAAAATAGCTTTGATTAAAAAAAAGAAGCTTCAAAAATTTCATGCAATTAGATACGAACAGAGATTCTGTTACATATTTCGGGAATTGAGATACTTTTTCTTGTGTGCGTTGTTGGAAATTTGCATTATAAAAATCCAGCATTATGTCACTGATCAAATCAAATCTTTGAATCTATTTTAGATTTTGCGCTTTCTACTAAAAACAACGCCAATACAAAAAGTATTGGCGTTGTCAAACAATGAAATATTAAATATCCCTAATTCCTGAATATCATTTCTCGCAATACAGTCAAATTAGGTCGTTCTGATAATTGAAATGATGTATTAGTTTTTAGGCTTTAGATCTTCAAACTTTTCATCCGCAGGTAGAATGTGCTGAACTTTTTCAACCACTAATTCTTTCGGAACAGAGAATTCTGCTGTTTGTTTGATGTCTAAAGAAGAAGCTCCGACAAATACTTTGTAATTTCCGGCTTCTGCAACCCACGCAGATTTTGCGGTTTCAAATGATGCTAAATCTTTCGGATTTAATACCAAAGTAATGGTTTGGGATTCTCCAGGTTTCAGATCTTTGGTTTTAGCATAAGCTTTCAATTCAGATTTTGGTTTGTCGATATTTTTCCCCGGAGCTGAAAGATACAATTCAACGACTTCTTTTCCGGTAACTTTTCCGGTATTTTTTACATCAAAAGTTATTTCTAATTGGTTATTAAAAGTCTTTGAGTTCGTTTTAATATTTGAATACGCAAAATCCGTGTAAGATTTCCCAAAACCGAATTCATACGAAGGTTTTACGCCAAACGTGTTAAAATAACGGTAACCAACATACACCCCTTCCTGATACGTCACATCTTTCGGATTATCTGCAGGAACTCCCGGGAAATTCTTTGCCGAAGCGTGATCTGCGTAATTCACAGGGAAAGTCATCGTTAGTTTTCCGGAAGGATTTACCTTTCCTGAAATCACATCTGCAACGGAATGTCCGCCTTCCTGACCCGGTTGCCAAGCTAATAAAATAGCATCGACTTTATCCTTCCACGAAGCGGTTTCGATAACCCCGCCGATATTTAAAATCACAACCACTTTTTTCCCTTTGGCGTGGAAAGCTTTCGAGATTTTATCCAGCATTTCGATTTCTTCCGTCGCCAGATTGAAATCATTATCAACAACTCTGTCACCGCCTTCTCCTGAGTTTCTTCCCAACGTCACGAAAGCGATTTCCGAAGTTTCTGCTTTTTTAGCATAGAACGCATCATCCAGTTTCATTTCGGGAAGTCTTTCTGGTAAAGCCAAAATTCCTTTTGCTTTTCTTCTTTCTTTTTCGGCGGCTACTTCTTTTTCAGCGTGTGGTTGGTATAAATCAACCAATTCTTTGTCTAATTTGTAACCTGCCGCATTCAAACCTTCCAAAAGAGAAACCGTGTGCTTGTTATTTACGCTTCCGCTTCCTGTTCCGCCCGTAATCCACGCATAGGAAGTCACTCCGAATAATGAAACTTCTTTCTGCTTGTTATCAAAAGGCAAAGTATTTTGTTCGTTTTTAAGCAAAACCATTCCTTCTGTTGCAGCGTTTCTGGTTACTTCCGCATGTTCTGCAAGATTAGGTTTGTCGCTGTATTGGTGTCGGGCAAAAGTTGGTGTTTTGAATACATATTCCAGGATTCTTTTCACATTAAGGTTGGCAACTTCCTGAGATACTTTCCCTGACTCTAAAGCCGCCAATAAAACTTTTTTCTGCGCTGGAATTCCCGGCATCAGAAGGTCGTTTCCTGCGTTCATCTGCTTGACAACATCAGAAATTCCGCCGCTTCTGATGGATTCAAATCCCGGGAAACCACCGAACCAGTCGGTCATTACAATGCCTTTGAAACCCCATTCGTTTCTCAAAACCTGAGTTAATAAATCTTTTGAATCTGATGTGTAAACGCCGTTCACTTTGTTGTAAGATGACATTACGGTCCAGGGCTGAGATTCTTTAACAGCGATTTCGAAATTTCTCAAATACAATTCTCTCATCGCTCTTTCAGAAACGTGGGCATTGATTGTTAAACGGTTGGTTTCTTCATTATTCGCAGCGAAATGTTTGATGGAAGTTCCCACACCCTGAGACTGGATTCCGTTTACAATAGAGGCAGCCGTTTTTCCTGAAATCAAAGGGTCTTCAGAATAATATTCGAAGTTTCTGCCGTTCAATGGATTTCTTTGAATGTTTAAAGCCGGCGCTAAAAGTACGTCCACACCATATTCTTTCACCTCATTTCCCATTGCTTTTCCAACCTGCTCCAAAAGTGTTTTATTCCAGGTCGAAGCCAACGCTGTTCCCACAGGAAAAGCGGTTGCATAATACGTTTTTGAATCATTCGGTCTTGTTGGCGCAATTCTCAAACCGGCAGGTCCGTCTGCAACCACCGTCGCAGGAATTCCGAAACGGTCGAAATTCGCTGTTCCACCCGCCGCTCCGGGAACCAAACCCTGCTTTGAATCTCCGACAGGTCCGGTCAGAACTTCAATTCCGGGCATTCCTGTTCCGATCAGAAGATTTACTTTTTCTTCGTTGGTCATTTGCTTGATGATGGCATCAATTCTTTTGTCAACGGATAATCTTGTATCTTCCCAGATATCGAGTTTACCGTTTTTGTTGAGGTCTTTGAATATCTTTCCGCCAACGGTAACCGTCGGATTATTTTGGGCCTTTGCAAAAGGCGAAGCTGCTAATAAAGCCAGGAACAATCCTGCGAACTTTGCTTTTTTCGAAAGCATCAGCAAAGTAGTTTCGTTCTTGTTCATAATATGTTTTACTTTTTGTTATTATTGAGGATTTCTGAAATTACGGCAGAAAGCTGTGCAGGCACAACTACTGCCGTAAAAAGAAACTATATGATTGATTTTTTGATTAAAATGTTATAAAAACTTATGAAACCGTAACCAATCCAAATACACATCCGACCATTTATCAACAGGAAGGTTCTGTTTTCCCATTCCGAAACCGTGACCGCCCTTTTCATAAATGTGAAGTTCAGCAGGCTGCTTTGCATCGTGCCATTTGGTGTACAGTAAAATAGATTTCGGAGCCAGTTTTAATTGGTCATCGTCTGCTGCGCAAATGAACAAAGGCAATTTTTGTTCAGGAACCTGATAACCTAAAACCACGTCACTAGGACCGCCGTAGATGGAAGCTGCAAAATTTGGAATGGTAGAAGCATCTTCGCTGTGAAGTACACTTTCCAGAATCACACTTGCACCCGCTGAAAAGCCGATAACACCCAATTTTTCTGGATTTACATTGAGTTGAGCTGCGTTTTTTCTGATGTAAGAAATGGCAGTTTTAATATCATTTCCTGCCATCACTTTGATCGGAGCTGTTTTGGCATCAAAAGCTGGTCTGTCTTTGATGTTTTCCATCATTTCACGAGCCGGATCGCCGGTTTTGGTTTCGAGCAAACGATATTTTAAAACAACTGCCGTAATTCCTTTTTCCTGAAGAATTTTGGCTAAATCTCTTCCTTCTTTATTAATGGAAAGACTCTGAAATCCGCCACCGGGAGCGATTACGATTACTGTTCCGTTGGCTTTTGCCTTTGGCGCTTCGTAGATTTCTATTGCCGGAGCGGAAACATTGTACACCAGATGAGTTTTGAATAAATCTGAGTCCATTTCTTTTTCAGAATACGTCCAGTTTTCTGATCCCGGAGCTTTTCCCTGGTACAATGGAATTGATTTTTGTGCGTTAATGGTAGTTAAACCAAAAATTAATGCACTTGATATAATAAATTTTTTCATTTTTAAATTGTTTGATTTGTAAAAATTTTAACGCAAAGAGCGCAAAGTTTTTTTGATTATTAAACTGTTTTCAAGTTCGCAAAGGCGTTAGCACTCAGCTAAGACGATAGTAATTTCACAGTTAGTTTGTCATTCCGTAGGAATCTCAATAATGATTGTAAAATTCTATGCTTAGATTCCTACGGAATGACAAAACCGTGTTTTTTTATATTGTCACGTTTTTTATGCTGAATCCGCAGCCCGACTTGAGCGGAAATCCTTTTTTGCTTATACAAAAGTTCTATTTAATCTGAAATCGTCCTGCAAAAAAGATTGGGAGCGGAAGGCAGAAATAGCTGCCCAAACCTAACATAATGGTTCGACGTAGTCAAATATTTATTTTATTTAAATAATTGCGGAACAAATTCATTTAAATACGTTCTCCAATTGCTCCACGTGTGACCGCCTTCGGACTCTACGTATTGATATCTGAAATTCATTTTATCGAGCTTCTGACGGTATTCTGCTACATTTTTGTATAGAAAATCGGTCTTTCCGATGGCAATCCAGTACAGTTTGTACGAGTTACTTTGCTGAGTTTTTAGTTTTTGATCTAAATTCTGATAAACCGGGCTTTTCTTTTCGTCTGGCGGAAGAATTGCAGGAGAAAAAAGCCCTACATAATCGAAGGTTTTCGGCTGATTGGCAGAGATGTATAACGAGTGGAAACCGCCCATCGAAAGTCCTGCAATTGCACGGTTTTTGGCATCAGCTTTTACGTGGTAATTGGATTCTGTGAAATTTATAATCTCTTTAAAATACGTTTCCATATCGCCACTGAAAATATCCGGTGTCCTCATATCGATTTTATAAAAACCTTTCGAAGATTCGCCCGGCGCTGCAGAATTGCTTGTATGACCGTTTGGCATTACAACAATCATGGGTTTTGCTTTTCCCTGGGCAATTAAATTATCTAAAATCTGAGAAGCTCTACCTAAAGTCATCCACGCTTCTTCGTCGCCACCCATTCCGTGAAGCAAATACAAAACAGGGAATTTTTCTTTCGAGTTTTCGTAACCTGGAGGTGTATAAACTGTTAATCTGCGATCTTCTTTCAGTCCGTCTGATTTGTACCATCTTTTGGAAACCGTTCCGTGCGGCACATTCTGAACTTTATAATTTTCGGATTGTTTTCCGTCAACTAAAAACATACTCATCACCGAGGAAACATCCCGAACCTGATAAGAATTGTTCGGGTCGCTGGCTTTCACGCCATCCACAACGAATGAATACGTGTATAAATCGGGTGTGAAATCATTTTTAGTAAACGACCAAACACCGTCTTTGTCTTTCTGCAAATCCACGGAACCCGGATCCATTCCTTGTGAAGGAAACCAGTTTCCCTGAAGCTTTACGCTCTTCACATTAGGTGCCAATAATCGAAACGTAATATTTTTTCCATTGATTTCGGGAGAAATTAAATTTTTCTTTCCGCTGAAATCAAGGCTTTCCTGGGCAAACATTAATGAACCAAGCATCATTGAATAAATTGTGTATCTGATTTTCATATTATATTGTTTTTTTATTTTTTTAGCCACAAAAGTTTTTTAACACATTAGATTTAAGTTTAAAATGTTGAAAATATTGGAACACAAAAGTTTTGAGAATCTTTGATTTGCAGTTTTGTGAACTTTTTCGGAGTATTAATTATAGCTTTAAATCTTTTGTGACTTTATGGTTATTAAAAGACAGTTGTTAATTCAA
The DNA here is from genome assembly GCF_022488405.1 of Chryseobacterium sp. Y16C. Classification (NCBI taxonomy): domain Bacteria; kingdom Pseudomonadati; phylum Bacteroidota; class Flavobacteriia; order Flavobacteriales; family Weeksellaceae; genus Chryseobacterium; species Chryseobacterium sp. Y16C. Next base: position 1,474,975 of record NZ_CP092711.1, on the reverse strand, counting down.
AAATAAAATTCTGAGCCTGTACAATACAGACTCAGAATTATCAATTATTTTTTATATTTCTCAGTTCTCGCATCTTTAATGACGCCAGACCAGTTCATTCCGTATCCGAAATCATAGTTGTGACCTTCGGAATCTTTATGCGTTTCCATATCGTAAGGCACGTCTTCTTTCTGCTTTTCAACGGTCGCCATATTCGCAGGCATCTGAAGCGGAAGCAATCCTGAAGGTTCGTATTTTCCGGTTACAATATCCACAACGGCTTGATTCGATACATTAAAATTCATTAAAATCGCATCAGCGTGCTTTTCAAATTCATTGAAAACCATCGGTTTTGAAGCCGTTACAGAAACAATCACAGGTTTTCCCTTCATTGCTTTGTATGCATTTTCTATGGCTAATAAATCTGTGAAATTGGTTGCTGTCGAAGTTTTGTTTTTAAATGTTCTGTCGTGTACATTGGGTGCAACAACAGGATCTCCCGCTGCAATACTTTTTTCACGGGCTTCCGTTGCTGTATAAGTTTGATATTGAAGAGAAATCGGAACATAGCCGTTTCCGCCTTCTGCCGCATCAATATCGCTGTAACCACCTTCTTCACTGTGCGGACTTTTCACAAAAACTAAGGCAAAATCAGCTTTTGAAGGATCTTCGGTTACGTTATAATGTTTCTTCACTTTTTCGATATCAACAGGATACTCTAAAGACGGAGCCGTGTAAACTCCCCACCAGTTGAACGTCGCCGGAGAATATCTCTTCGGAATGTAAACCGTTTTTCTTTCTTTAATCGGAAGAATGTTGGCTTTGTTTTTCAACAGTACGATAGATTTTACCTGAGCTTCGTAGCCTGCTTTCATAAATTCAGGATTACCAACGATTTTCTTGGTTTCTTCAACATTGACATAAGGATTTTCAAACAATCCTGTTCTGAAGAAATTTCTCAGCAAACGGACTGCAGACTGCTCAAATTTAGCGCGATATGCTTTTTCGCCATGCTCTTTCACGCCCATTTGATAGGCTTCCAAAACAGGCCCTTTATCATTATTTCCTCCGAATTGGTCAACTCCGGCTTCCAACACCTTATAATGACGTTCCGCAATGGAAAGTTTTTCAGCACCCCAAGGTTTTCCGGCAAATCCGCCTGGCGTTTTTGGTTCGTCTGCTGTAATCAACCAGTCGGTACAAACTACACCATCATATTTATATTTTCCACGAAGTAAGTCTGTGATTAAATATTTGCTGTAACCGTTTCCAACATTTTCGCCGTTCTTAGTATCCTGATTAAAGCTAATCGTGTAATAAGGCATCACTGCAGAAGCTTCTTTAGTTCCGCCAGCTAATTTGAAAGCACCTTCTGTAAAAGGTTTTATGTGATTTTGGAAATTATTTCCCGGATAAACCGCGAATTTTCCCATTGCCCAGTGACCATCACGACCACCTTCTTCAGGTCCGCCTCCCGGCCAGTGTTTTACCATTGCATTTACACTTTTGTTTCCCCAACCATTTTTATTTCCGATGGTCGTTTGGAAACCGTCGATGTAACCTCTTGCCATATCTGCCGTCAATTCAGGACTTTCGGAAAAAACGTAAGCGATTCTGTACCAACGCGGTTCTGTTCCTAAGTCGATTTGAGGTGATAAAGCCGTTGAAATTCCTAATGCTCTGTATTCCTGAGCGGCAATATTTCCGAATTTTTTAACCAATTCCGGGTCGAATGTTGCGCCCATTGCCAAACCATCCGGCCAAAGAGAAATCTGTCCGCCGGCTCCTTCATTAAATTCGGCTGTTACGGTTGCGGAATGTCTCGGGTCTGTACTGTTGTTCGCAGGAATTCCCAATCCCAAACCTTCAATATAAGCCTGAATATTGTTACTCCATTGTGCTGCAATTGCAGGAGATTCAACCGTTGTTACCAAAACGTGACGAAGGTTGTCTTCTTTTAAAAATTTCTTTTGTTGGTCTGTTAAATCAGAGGCTTTTGCGCCGCTTTCTTTATAAAATTTGCCGTTATATTTTCCTGCTCTTATGCCATCTGGAGGTGCAGGAACCGATTGATGACCACTATACAACATCAAACCTGCAATCTGCTCGACCGTCATTTTTGAAGCTAAATCTTTTGCTCTTTCGTCAACCGGAAGTCTCCAGTCTTCGTATTTGTCGAGTTTTCCGTTTTTATTTAAATCCTTGAATTTATTTCCGCCAACTGTCAGAATCTTCACTCCTGAATCTGAGGAATATCCCAAAACAGGACCTTTAGAATTTGTAACTGTCTGAATGTTTTGCGAAAATGCTGTTATTCCCAAAAATAATGCAGCAACATTTAAAACCGTTCTTTTCATTGTTTATATTTTAGAAATTAAAGCTTACTGAGAATTGTCCCGTTAAAGGCATAATGTATGTCCCTGTTAACAGTTTTCCGTAATATGGACTTGCGTCGGTAATTAATTCAGCACCGTTGATGGTTCCGCTGGCTCCTCTTTGGTTCAGGAAGTTGATGACCGTTGCACCAATGTTGATATTTTTGTTAACTGTATAACTTACCCCTCCGAATGTTTCCCATCTTGGAGCGAAGTATAAGGCATTCGTAAGGTTCGCATATTGTTTTGAGAAATACCTGAAACTTGCCCAGAACCTCCATTTGTCAATAGAATAACTAGGGTCGATTTCCATCAATACTTTAGCAACGCCTAACACATTGTTATCACTGTAATTATAGTCTTTTCCGAAGGCATTGAAATTAAATTTCTTATAAACCGGATTTTGGAACGTCACGAGATAATGTAAATTAAATCCTTTGAATGGTTTTAAAACAAAATCCGTCGTCCAGCCCAAAGTCTGAATATCGTAATAAACCGTTGTAGTCTGTGCCTGAGAACTGTTGGCAGGATTTACAAGGTTGTACCGGTTCAGGTTGTTGTTCTTTTTAAGATAAGTTGCCTGGGAAATCAATTGAATCCAGTTGGTATTCCAGAAAACCCCGAATGCTCCCAACGGACTTTTAATTTTATTAGTGTTCGGTTCAAAAGCTTGTGAATAACTCTCCAACCTTCTGTTTTCTTCAGTATACAAGAAGTTGGCTAAAACTCCAAAGTTCTTAGTAATGTTATATGTGGCATTCAAACTTCCTGCGATCTGGAAGAAACTTTGACTGATATGGTTGAACTGACTCGGGTCTGTAAAGCTGAAACCAACAGTTCTCGGCGTCAAAGAATATTCTCCGTCAAGGATGTGGTTTCTCAAATGTAAACCATAACTCAGATTAAAGTTGTCGGTAACTTTCCATTCATCCGTACCATACAGTGAAAGTTTGTTTTCTGTTCCACTATGGTATTCTCCACCTGCATTGTAGTTGTAGAATCCATCAGCATCCGTATTTGGACCAATTAGTCTCTGAGGCTGTGGTTCAACACTCTGGAAGAAAAAAGTACGGTTGGATGTGAATTTGTCAACATGATAGTATTGTTCCAATACTCCCAATGTCACGTTATGATTCCCTAGCTGTTTATTCAAAGAAAAACGACCGGCAACACTGGTAATCGGAGTTTCTGGTGTGTACATCCCCAAAATAGTTCCTACTTGTCCAGTATAAGGTTGCCCGTTTGAAGCCAGAGTATATCCTGCTGTAGAATTAGCATTGAAAATACTTAAAGGAATCATATTGGCCATCTTCACTTTTGAAAAATGAGCCCTCGTAGAGAATTTGAAATTCCATCCGTTGTCTAAAAGATAATTACCGAAAACATCAATATTGTGAGATGTTGACCTGTTATCTTTGCCACTCATGGACGCCCAATAAGATTCTCCCGTAAGAATATCTTTAATTTTCATCTGCCCGTCTCTTACCACATAGGAATCTCTACCAATTTTGAAATTATCAAGTTCTGTTACTTTCCCATTTTCGCCGTATTGGAAAACTGCATAATTGGTTATGCTGTAAGAATCCGCATATTTGTATAAAACTGAGATTTTACCTTTATCATTATTGAAATATTTGGTGACACCTGCCCTGAAAATCTTTGTTTCATCAGCATTTCTTGCAAAGCCTAGTTTGTACGTACTTGGGTCAAAGTTGGCAAAAGCACCCACTGTATAAGTCCAGCCGTTTTTGGAAATCGGTCCGGAAGCATTAACATCTCCCTGCAGCCACCCAAAAGTACTTGTTGTGAATTTTCCTTTTAATTTGAAATCCTTGGTTCCAGTTTGGGAATAAGAATTCACCGCAAAACCAAGGTCGCCCATTGTATTAGCCAGCTGGTCCATTTTCAACAATCCGGTTTTCTCTAAACCTACACTTTGTCTCCATGTTTTATTGGGTAACTCAGGCCAGAAAAAATAAACCACGGGAAGGTCGTTTTCAAGGATCGTTATTCCTCCAACGGTTGATGGCAGACCGATATTCACGTCTCTTGGACTTGTATTGTTGGCCGCATTTAACATTACATTTCTGTTATTATCTTCTTTGGTGGTAACAGTCTTTACGCCTTCTCCACCTTTTGTAGCAGTATTCACAGCATTTTTCACTGCCAGGCTATCGACCTGTTGCCCGAACGCCCCACTGAACGAAAGCAGCAGTCCCAATGCGGAAATTTTCAGTTTTGGATTTTTCATAATTATCAATCAATCTATTATTAAAGTTTAATTTTTACAAGGAGATATAGAATTACATATGCAGTATCTTAAATAATTGATTTTTAGCATCATAAATAATGGTTTCTACAAGGATTATATCTGGTAGGGGAGTGATATTTTCATATAAATATTGGTTGCTTCATTAGGAAGCAACCAATATTACATTCTTTTTTTGATACGGCCAAAAAAAATGTTAGGAAAAATTAACAATCGTGTATTTTATTGATTATTAGTTTTTTATATGCTGTTTTTGTTGCGAATACTGTTGGAAAGCTTTGGAAATATTAAAAAATCGTAAACTGAACATTACCCAAAAATAGAATCTGGAGGCGCAAATTTTGGTTCTTGCTAAATATGATCTTAAATTTGTTCCAGTCAAACAATAGAAAATAGATGAATCCCCATAAGCAGATCTTAGAGAAATCAGTTGAGTCCTATGAGCTATATTTACCACATATTTCCATCGATACAGTTATTTTCGGCTTTAGCGAAAATGAGCTTAAGGTACTTGCGATTAAGATGAAATTTAACCAGCAATGGTTTCTTCCCGGTGGTTATCTTCAAAAGAAAGAGCATATAGATGATGCTGCTGTGAGAATTCTTTCCCAGCGTGCTGGGGTAACCAATATATTTCTGGAGGAGTTTGCGGTATTCGGAAAGTATGGACGAAGCGAAGATTTTTTTGCGGATTATGAAGACAGTTTGTGGCATAAGCAAAGATTTGTTTCCATTGGGTATTATGCACTGGTCAACTATCATAATGTTTCTCCCAAAGCAGATGAAATGAGTGAAGAATTTGACTGGCTGGATGTTAACAATCTGGACCAATATAGTATTACCATGGACCATAAGGAAATTATCCAAAAAGCGCTCTTGACTCTGAGAGAGCGTATCACTTATAAACCTATAGGGTACAATCTGTTGCCAGAGAAATTTACGATGACGGAACTGCAAAAGTTGTATGAAACGATATTGGGAAGGAGTCTTAACCGGGGTAATTTTTATAGAAAGATCAAAAATATGGGAATCTTAACAAAATTAAACGAACTGCGTACGGGTGGTGCTCATAAAGCACAGGAGCTATATTCTTTTGATAAGGAAAATTATGAAAAGGCACTGCAGGACGGGGTCAATAGCTGGTAACTAAAATAAGTACAAAAAAATTAAGATTTTCATAGAAGTTCCATGAGGTTCTATAATTGATTGTACATCCTTTTACTTTATTTTTAACTCACTGGGTCTCATATTTGTCAGTTGCTGAAAATTATTACTGAACGCTGATATGTTTGAATAACCAACTTCATATGCGATTTCGGTAATATTCAGATCCGTATCTTTTATTAATTCCATGGCGCGGATTATCCGGAGCATTTTTAATATTTTGCTATTTATCTAACCAAGTTTTCGATAACAATAGCAGAGGCGCCACCACCACCATTGCATATGGCAGCTACTCCATATTTCCCTTTTTCTTGCTGTAGTACATTTAGAAGTGTCACAATAATCCTTGCGCCGGAAGCTCCTATTGGATGGCCTAAAGCAACGGCCCCTCCGTAAACATTAATTTTTTCTATATCTAATCCTAAAATTTTTTGATTGGAAAGAATAACAGAAGCATAAGCTTCATTGATTTCAAAATAACTGATATCCGCAATATTTAAGTTTGCTTGTTTCAAAGCTTTGGGAATCGCAATGGACGGTGTGGTCGTAAACCACTCTGGAGCTTGGGCTGCATCGGCATATGATACAATTTTAGCCAATGGTTGTAAATTATATTTCAATACGGCATCTTCAGAAGCAAGTAATAAAGCTGCCGCACCATCATTCAAATTGCTCGAATTAGCGGCAGTAAGTAGTCCGTCTTCTTCAAAAACAGGTTTTAGCTGAGCTACTTTTTCTGGAATTAACTTATAAATATCTTCATCTTTATCTATGATAACAGTTTCTTTCTTTTCCTGAATAGTTACTATAGCAAGCTCATTCTTGAGCTTACCCTGTTCTGTGGCTTTTTGTGCATTTTCATAAGAGCGTAATGCATACGCATCAATTTCTTGTCTGGTATGTCCATACTTTTTAATTCCTAATTCAGCTGCACTTCCCATATGAAAATCATTATACACGTCCCATAATCCATCTTTGGTCATACCATCGATAAGACTAACATTCCCTAACTTTGTACCTTTCCGCAAAAATGCATAATGGGGTACATTACTCATGCTTTCCATACCGCCTGTCACTACAATGTTCTCCAGTCCGGTTTGGATTTGTTGCGCTCCCAGCATTGTTGCCTTCATTCCTGATGCACACACTTTATTTACAGTGGTAGCGTCTTTTTCATAAGGGATTTTTGAAAAAATTGCAGCTTGTCTGGCCGGGGACTGTCCAACTCCTGCGCTCAACACATTTCCCATATAAATACTGTCAATCCATTCAGGATGGAATGCAATACTCTTCAGCGCATTTTCGATGGCGATACTTCCTAATTGCGTAGCGGTATATCCTGATAAATTACCTAATAGGCTGCCTATAGGAGTTCGTTTAGCGGATACGATAAATACATCTTTCATAAATTTTATATTTTGGAATATACTGATCAGTATATTGATATTTATAATTTTCTATCCAGTTTATTTTGAAGTGAATCTAATATGTACAAATATAGCAAAAATATACCAATCGGTATTTTATTTTATTTATATTTGCAAGCAATTAAAGTTTTATTTTTAGAAATCAGGAGAAACAATGAGTTTAAAAAGATATAGTTGTTGGGAAATATATTGCTCTTATTAACAGTGTTTTAGAGGAATGTATTACTTTTAAAATTAAATAATCCAAATATTTACAAATAGATGCATCAAGAATTAACATATTGTTAAACAAGAATTACAAGGGGTATTTTTTTTAATATTAATATACTGATCGGTATATTTTAAAATTGCTAAAAAATGAAAAAAAGATATATAGATAGTAGTTAATGAGTTTAACGCGTTACTTAAAGTCACCGAAACCTTCAATAATACATAAATAAATTATTGAGGGCCACAACAATTAAAAACCTTATACTGAAGATGACCGCTATTTTATACTAATTATAGCCTGTTTTATATATCATCAACAGTATAACCAAGAATAACTATAAAAATAATTTATGAATGATCTCTTAAAATTAACGATCGAGGCACATGGTGGTCTTGAAAACTGGAACAAATTTAATAACATATCGGCACATCTAAAAGTTGATGGGCTAACCTGGATCAGGAAACAACAACCGGGAATCATAAATGATACGTATGTTTCTGTAAGTACCAAAAAGCAATCAGTATCTTTTCAGCCGGTTTATGCGGATTGGAAAACATCGTTTGAACCAGACCATGTCGCTGCTTTAACACTGAATAATGAAATAATTGAGGAACTTTCAAATCCCAGACAGTCATTTATTAATCACAAGAGGGAAACACCTTGGACGCGCTTACAGGCATTTTATTTTGCAAGCTATGCCATATGGATTTACTTCAACGCACCGTTTTGCTTTGCAAATCCTGCTTTTGAGGTAACAGAAATTGATCCTTGGGAAGAAGATGGCGAAGCATTCCGTAGACTGAGGGTTATTTTTCCTGAAGCAGTCGAAAGCCACAGCCGTATTCAGACATTTTATATCGACAAAAATGGTCTAATACGTAGGCATGATTATAATGTGGAAATTTCTGAGAATGTGGCAAGTGCTCACTATCTGTATGATTATATAGAGGTACAGGGGATAAAATTTCCGAGCAAAAGACAGGTATTTATTCGTAATTATGATAATACAAGTCTTCAGCCTGAGCCGGTTCTGGTAGTTGTAAATGTGGTGGATGTTGCTCTTGAGTAGTTCGCAAAAAGCTTCTTCACAACTACATACAATAATAAAAATCATAACTATTTTCAAGGATTTTTTTTAAGATTAAATATACCGATCGGTATATTTAATCTTAAAAAGGAAAAATATAAAAAATGAATCGAATACTCTTGATTATTACCGTAATATCGGCAGCTATTATGGAATTGATTGATACATCCATTGTCAACGTGGCCATCAATCATATGAGCGGAAGTCTGGGAGCAACCTTGGAAGATACTTCGTGGGTTGTGACTTCTTATGGCATCGCAAATGTTATCATTATCCCGATGACAGGTTTTCTTGTAAATAATCTGGGACGCAGAAATTACTATATTGGTTCTCTTGTGCTGTTTACATTTTGTTCTTTTATGTGTGGGAATGCTTCCGGTATATGGGAACTGGTAGCTTTTCGCTTTTTCCAGGGTATCGGTGGAGGTGCATTACTCTCTGTTTCTGCAACAGTTGTTTACGAATGCTTTCCGAAAGAAAAACAAAATATAGCGAGCGCCCTATTTGGTATCGGTGTTTTTATCGGACCAACGATTGGACCAACGCTTGGCGGAAACATAATTGATAACTATTCCTGGGAATGGATTTTTTATATTAATATTCCTATCGGTATTATCACTGCTGTTATCTGTTATCGGATACTTCCTGAATCTCCAACAAGAAAAAAGATAAAAGAAATAGATTGGATGGGAATCATATTACTGATCATAGGAGTCGGTTCTTTACAGACCATTCTGGAACGTGGAGAAACAGAAGATTGGTTTGAAACCCGCTATATTACGATACTTGCGGTTACTGCATTTATTTCACTTCTTCTTTTTGTTTACAGGGAGCTTACAACTGCATACCCTGTCGTCAAGTTATCAATTTTAAAATCCCCTTCATTAAGTATTTCCGCATTGCTCACCTTTATTACCGGTATGGGGATGTTTACTTCTATTTATCTTACTCCTGTATTTGCTCAGAGGCTCTTACAGTTTACACCATCAATGGCTGGTTTAATGCTCCTTCCCGGATCTATTATTGCCGTATTTGCCTTAATTATTACAGGGCGCGTGCTACAGAAAGGTGTGCCACCTGCAATAATTGTACTTATTGGTTTCTGTTGCTTCATCTACTTCAATTGGTCAATGTCCAAGGTAACTTTAGAGGTTTCATTCGCTACAATTTCTGTTAATTTAATTTTCAGGGCACTGGGAATGGCATTACTGACTGTTCCTCTTTCTACGCTTGCTATTTCTTCATTAAGACCCGAAGATATACCGCAGGGAACAGCAATAAATAATATGATGAGACAGCTGGGAGGATCTTTTGGCATTTCTATTATCAATACTTTTATTGTCAGAAGAATGGCTCAACACAGGTCAGATCTGGTTTCAAACATTACATACACCAACAATTCAGTGGTAGAAAGACTGAATAAGTATACATCCCTTTTTCAAAGTAAAGGTTTTAGCCTAGGTGATGCGCACCATAGAGCCATCGGACTAATGGATGCGATTGTTCAGAAACAAGTTTTCATTTTAAGTTATATCGATGCTTATCTTTTTATCGGGGCGGCATTTGGTTTGGCATTACCGCTATTGTTATTTTTCTCCAGGAAGAATGGTAATAAAAAATTAGTGATTGCATCAACAGACCATTAATGAAATTTAATCTTAAAAAAATAAAATTATAAACAAAAATAACATAGTCATAGTCCCAAAAAGTACAAGAAGAAATGCTTACAAATTACTTATCTATTATCTGATTAAATGAAAATTTTTGTCCTCAGGATAAAAGAATCAGCAATTATAAATGTTTCTTCTTGTTACTTTTAAATCAAATTAAATAAGAATTGCAAAGCTTATTTTTATAAAGCAATTTCTTGTAGACTAAATTTTTTCAATATAATTTTTAGTATTTAGGTCCTTTAGATTAAATCGTAAAATAATTATTTATCTTTTGCGTTCTCGATTTTTTCTATCATTCTTTCAGCATTACCGTTGGTTCCGCCAAGACTGATTGCTTTCTTATAACTTTCTAAGGCCAAATCATATTGCTTATTGGTAAAATAAGCCTCTCCCAAACTATCGAAAAGATTAGCATCTTTAGGAAACTCGTTGATAGCCAATTTAAATATGGTTATGGATTCATTAATTTTTCCAACTCTTAATAATTCATATCCTAACTTATTAAGTTCTCCCGGATTTTCAAAGCTATATTCATTTTTAGCATTTTTCTTGAGTAAAAAGTAGGTTTCCATCGCTTTATTTACATCGTTGAGTGATTCCTTTCTTATCGTTTGATAAATAGATTTTTTAGGAATTTCGTACTCCTTTCCTAACATCAGATTATAAATAATATGTCCTAAATCCCAAACTCTATTCAGATTATTGGACACTAGAATTATTGTGATATTGTTTTTTAAATCGTTTAAAAAAATGGATTCAAATTTATACGATACACCATTGTGCCTTTGTAGCTCTTCTTTTTCAAAGTATCTGCCAAGCGATCCACCTTCGTCTTTTGCATATGGATTATTCAGTAAAGTCTGAAAGGATTCTTGGGATATTAATCGGTTAGAATTCATTGCTTCAATCCATTTATAAAGATCATTAATATCCACCCAAAGCCATCCGCTTACAAATTGCATTTCAGGGCATTTAACATTGTCAAAATCATAACAAGACGTTCGGTTTTTATATCCCGATTTGGGATCAAAGACCGAATTGGTCATTTTCAAAGGCTCAATTATATTTTTAGAAACAAATTTCTCAAATGACATTCCGGTAACCTTTTCAATGATTCTTCTTTGTAAAAAGACATTGCTATTGTCATACTTGTAACCAGTCCCCGGCTCAAAGAGTAAACTATCATTATTTCTCAAAATATTCCAAGCCTCTTCATCATTCTTAGGTGCAATTGGGTCGATTCGAGGAATGCCGCTCGCATAATTAATAAGATGTCTTACAGTAACTTTTTCAGACCATTTTGGTAACCCTAAATTAAATTTAGAAATAGGATCATCAAGATCAAGTAGTCTACGTTCCACCAAAATCATAATAGCAACCGCATTAAATTCTTTTGCTATAGAACCTATATTAAATATTGATTTGTTGTTTAAAGGCGTTTGTCTAGTTTCGTCAGTAAATCCAAATGATTTTTGATAGATGATTTTATTATTTTTAGCGATAAGCACGTTCCCGTTAAATAATCCCCTTTCGTAGGATTTTGCCATAACAGAATCAATTTGATTGATTAATTTTTTGTTTGTTTTATCAACTTTGATATCTGTTTTTGTTTGCTTAGCGAATCGGATATTTTTTGCACTTTTTTGAGAAAAGGTATGTATTGAAAAAAGACAAAGAATGATTACAAATATATTTTTCATTAGTAATTTTTGAGTTTGATTTTACGATTATTTGCTGCAAAAATGCATCAGAATGCATTAATACGCGACCGATTAAAAAAAATCGAACTCATTTTTTGAAAATAATTTATTTTACAAAGCCTGTTTTCTAAAATCAGTCGGTGTTTTTCCTGTGTATTTTTTAAAAGAAGTATTAAATGAAGATTTGGAATTAAAACCAACTTGGTACAAAATTTCCAAAACAGTCAGTTCTTTTTGAGAGGGATCTTTAAGGATTTGCATTGCTTTTTCAATTCTATATTCATTAACAAAATCAAAAAAATGTTTATCCATATACAAGTTGATCAGAGTAGACAAATCTTTGACAGGCATTTTTACCTGCTCCGACAAATCCTGAATCGTTAATGAAGAATCCAAATAAGGTTCTTTTTCCACCATGAAGCTTTTTAAAAGTTCAATTTCCTTATTTTTTTCATCAACGATTACCGTGCTGGTTTTTTGTTTCGGAACAGCTTCTGTAATTGGTTTTAGGTCTGAATTTACTCCTCGGAAAAACTCAGGATTGTTTAACGCAACAAACAGATACCAACAGGTACAGAATAAAAATGCAAACCCATCAAGCGTTACGATCCAGGCTCGAATCTCACCCGGGCCCAATATAAAAGTAACCAGCCATCTTATAAGGACTATGAAATGTATGACATAATATAGAATTGTTATTTTGTAAAGTGCGTGAAGTGAAGAAATATTGGGGTTTGTATAATTCTCAAGATAGACCGTTTTGGATTTTCTAATCACAAGAAATGAAGCAATAAAATAGGCCTGAAACAGGAATTCGAACAGAAAGTAAAAAAACTGCGTTATAGGCATTTCATAGATGTCATTTATAAAGCGTATTTTCGAGACTCTGTCTACTGAATAAATTCCCCACATTAAGTACAAATTGTAAGCAACAAAAGGAATCACATGCAATAAATGTTTCGGTTTTAATCGAAAATTTGTATAACAAACAGACAACACATAGAGATAAAATGTTGCCGGAACCAGATAGACAATGCTCCAGCGAAAAGCCTCGAGGTTGATATGGTTTATTGGGAAATCTCGCGTCAAAAATTTGACTGCATCTACGGCATTGGCAAAAAGAAAGAAAGCAAGAAGCCAGTTTGAAAGTCTGTGCTTAGATTTTACGGTAATCAAAAACAGGGCAAGCAAAAATACCATGAAAATCCCAATAGCGGAAACGAGATGCAGAAAGTTGAGCTTGTCCATTGTTTTTAATAGAATACAAATTTAATTCTTATCCAATTTAAATATTGGGGGTTTTATCAATTTTTGTTGTCTGGTAGAATATTAACTTTCAAGAGTCTGATTTGTCCCATTGTGAGTATACACTCGGAAAGGAAGCTTTTTGACAGAATAAAAATGGCGCTACTTGTCTTGAAGTAGTGTTATTGGTTTTTTGGTAATCAAGACGAGCATATCTTCAAACACTTGGTTCGATTAAGTCAAATCAAAAATGAATTATATCCCTCAATTTTATTAAACAAATTCTCGTAGCTTATTGTTTAATACAATTTAATTTTCAAAACTGTTAGCATCCAATATTGGATGGAATAGTAAGTTTTTAATTGGCTGTTTCGGTCTTGTACCCATAACCGAAGAAATATCGAAACATTGGGTGCAAGATTTGGAAAGAATTTTAGAAATTAATAATCATTTTTATAATGAAAGGCATTGATGTATAAACTAGTTAAAACAGTAACATATACAGCAACAGTACTCTAAGTAAAACAATAAATTTTATATGAGCCCTCAATACGAGAAAGTGTTGAGGGCTTTCTATTTGAATCGTATGAATATGCCGTGTAGTTATTTTACTACACGAACTTCCATATTCCACTACAAAGAAACTTTTTTCACCGCTGTAGATTTGTAATATCAAAAGAGAACAATTCAACAAGAATAAAAATTAAAAATAATATCATCATGAAAAAACAAATCGTAATTGCAGCCTTAACTTTCTAGCCACCATATTAGGAACTAGCAATGTTCAGGCTCAGAAGACATATACCCAAGCAGTAACTTATACAGCAACAGCTTTATAATTACTGAGTTTTAATAAAATTATTTATTTTTTAAATCAGATATATTATGGAAAAAAATGAAAGTATAGTAACAGAGTGCTTCAAATGTGGAACACGTTATAAGAACTATTTTAAAGCATCACCCTGCTGTAAATCAATTATGTTGAAAGTAGATGAAAATGGAAGCCGTACAAATATAACTTTTCTCAGCTCATTATCATTATCACGTTCAGAATTTATTAAAGTAAGTAGATAATAGAATAGTATATAAAGCATATCTGCTGGGATTAAATAGTATCAAAAGGTTAATTTTATTTGTTAGCAAGCTGTTGGCTTAAAAGATCTGCAGCTTCCACATCCGGAATCAGGATGTCAGCAAAATTTATTTCCTGACTGAAAAGTAAATATTTTTCATATTAATATTTTGTGATTTGGTGTTTCAAAGGTTTCCTATAGGAGGCCTTTGATTTTGTATGTATTGATACCAATATGGAGAAAATTCAAAATCTTAATACATCACACCAAACATTCCTTTATCCAAAACTCCTCAAAAAATACTCTTAAACGGAACACCGGTTTTGGATCGGGGATTGAACGTACAATACACTATACCAGCTGCAGATGCTCAAAGTTTGGTTGGAAAGGAAAATACCACTTACTCTATTAATATTTATTATAGCTTTACCGCAATTTAACGATACTTTTTGAAGATAATATACTCTAAAATCAGTCATAGGAACAGAATTAGAGACCTAATTGATCAGGAAAAAATATTTTCCTGTTTTTAATTTATCAGTTTGTGTGCTGCCAGATAACTAACATAACTTCGCATTGTAAGTACGGCGAAGAATATGCCTATCTTTTTGTTCCAGTAATTAGTCTTTTTTTCAGAAGTATGCTCAGATGTTACCACTTTCTATAGGATAATCAGAGCCGTCCGTCTCTCGGGATCAAATTAAAAAATAGTTTTGGAAAAGACAAGCGAATTACCTATTATTGCATTGATGGCATTAAATCATCTTTATGAGAAAAAAATGTCTCCGAACATGAATATCAGGGATTTTATTAACCTTAATAACCATACTTTAAAAAATAGTAGTTGGTTTTTTAAGCATTAATACTACATTTATGGGTAATTTTGTCAACGAATTGCAAGCAAAAATCGAAAGACTGGAAAACGAAATCAATTTCAAAAACGGACTGATCTCGATATTGTCTCATGATTCAAAAGAAATGTTTGGAACATTTTTGTTGCTTATAGAAGAGCTAGAGCAAAAGAACATAAGTGAGGAAGATTTTTTTAAATTGTTGCCCCAGATAAAAAGAGATGCCCAAAAGAATCTGCAAACTGTTCAGGACAGTGTTACCTGGCTAAAAGCACAGTACGGGGAATTTAAGATTAAACCCGTTAAAATTATGGTGACGGATCTTTTTCACTATTTAGAAGAAAGATATGCAGCTAAATTAAAAGAAAAAAATATTAATTTTTATTTTAAAGGAGAGCACAATGCATTTCTTGCGGGCGATCGAGTGTTACTCGAATATGTTTTAGACAAAATATTTAACAATGCAGTAAAATACTCTCTGCCTGGACAAGATATATATTTACAAGCCATTACGAAAGATGATCAGGTGGAACTTTCTTTGATTGATTTCGGAACGGGAATGAATGAAAAATATTTATCTGAGATTTACACTTATAACATTCCTATATTCCTGGGAACTGCCGGTGAGAAAGGAGTTGGGTTAAGTTTGAAAATTGTAAAAAATTTTATATCCTTGCTGCATGGAGACATCCAAATCATTTCCGCTGAAAGTAAAGGTACTACGGTTTCCCTATTTTTACGTAAATTTATAGAATGATGGATTCAAAAATAAACGTTCATATTGCTGTAGCAGATGATCATGGTATTGTCCGGATGGGTTTGATACAAACAATCAAACGACTCATGCCTAATGCCATAATTTTTGAAGTAGAGGATTATAAATCGTTGTACAAACTCATTCTGAAAGAAGAATTGGATCTGGCCATTATGGACGTTAATATGCCTAATGGTACTGTTCACGAAGCAATAGATTATATAAAAATTCACCGACCTGAACTAAAAATTCTAATATTTTCTTCACAGGATGAAGAATTGTATGGGATACGCTACCTAAAAATGGGTGCTGGTGGTTATCTAAGCAAACAAAGCTCTGCTGAAGTAATTGAAATTGCTCTAACTGCGATGTTCAGTAAGGGTCGATATGTTAGTGATAGTATAAAAGAAGCTATTTTTTTAGAATCATTAATTGGTACTGGTAAAAATTCTCCCTTTGAAGCACTATCAGACCGCGAATTGCAAATTGCCAATAAGCTTGCGGAAGGTCTTCCTCTTAAAGAAATTTCTAATCAATTGAATCTCCATTCATCGACAATCAGTACTTATAAAAATAGGTTGTTTGAGAAGCTGAAAATACGATCCATACCCGAATTGGTAGAGATTCTTAGGCTGTATAATCAGTAGAGATTCTATCAAAAAAAATTGATGTGATTCGATCATATTTATGTACTATGCTGCTTTTTTTTCACCTTTCTGGTCCTGCTACAGAGCTGAAATCAGTTCTAAGTGATGACCCATTGGCATTCGAAACTGAAATTTTTTGAAGTCGTGATGAATATTTGATATAGCTTCCAAAACCTCTGGCTTATTTGGAATCGAGAATAAAAAAATACCTCCAATTTAAATTGGAGGTATTTGACTTTTGTGACCTTAACGAGCGTATCTTCAAACACTTTTATAGATGATTTGGTTAGATTAAGTCAAATTAAAAATGAATTATAGCCCACCATTTTATCAAGCAAATTCTGTTAAACTTTTTGTTTAATGTAATTTAATAAGCGAAAATTTTAGAAATTAGTATTTAAATAGTAAGTGTTTATTTGGCTGTTGCGGTCTTTTAATCATAACCAAATAAATATCGAAATATTTAATGGAAGATTTGGAAAAAGGCTTGAAAAAAGAAAAAAGGTGAATGGCTATCTATCAGTATCCTTATTTATTTTCACTTTCTTCGCACAACCTGTATTTAATATATTTGTTAATTTTATACCATAAAGTAAAATAAATTTTTGCTGTTTATACTATTTAATTAATAACAATGAAAACAAAATTATTCTTATTGTTTCTTATCTTTAGTACTGTTTTTTTTTTATTCTCAGGAAAATCCCACAAAAAAACAAATCGACAGTATAACCACTGCTCTCCGCTAATCAAACTTCTGATTACATGACCGATTGGGCAACTGGAATTTTCGGAAAAGAACACACTACAGAAATTGCAGAGCTAGTATCAAAATATTCAAAATATAATTTGATGAGAAAGCCGGAAGTACAGGATCCGAGTATTTTCAGTTTTGTCAATTACCACGAAGCCGAAAAGGTACAAAAGAGGTGGCAGGATCTTACCGCAAGAGCAGAAGCTTTGGAAAAGGAAATGCCGAAAGAGGCTTTGGATGCTTATTATCAACTAGTGCTTTATCCTGTTAAAGCTTCAGCTGGTGTGGCAGAGATTTATCTGGCAGCAGGACGTAATAATCTTTATGCTAAGCAAGGTCGGGTAAGTGCTAATGATTATGCCAATCGTGCCCGCGAACTTTTTGAGCTGGATAAAAAACTGAGCACCCGTTACAATGATTCTATTGCTGGCGGCAAATGGAAAAATATGATGAGCGACGTACATTTGGGTTACCAACACTGGTCGATGCCGAAGGAGAATAGTTTGCCTCCACTTGATGAGGTTACCCTGTTGGCTTCACCTTCATTGGGTGTTGCAGTGGAAGGTAGTACAAATGCTTGGCCAGGAACAGAAGGAAAAGCAGAGCTGCCCCAATTTGACATTCTTGACAAGCAGCATTATTATATCGACATCTTTAACCGTGGAAAAGGGCTACTAAACTTTACAGCCAAAGCGGATAAACCGTGGATCAGATTAAGTAATGCTAAAGGAAGCACAGAAACCGAACAACGCCTATATGTAGATATCGACTGGAAAAAAGCTCCTGAAGGCAAAGGAAGCGGCTTGATTGAAATTAATCAGAATAATACTAAAGTACCGGTAGTTATAAATACGTTGAAAAAAGTGACACCAGCAGGCAAAACTGATTATTATGGTGGATTTTCCGGTGAGTTTTCTATTCCCGCGAATAAATTCAGTTTAAAGATAGCAGGTGATAATGCAGAATGGATCGTATTGCCTGGCTTGGGAAGAGCTGAAGCCTGTATGGGTATTTATCCTACAACAGCACCAAGCTCAACCCCTGAAAAGACACCTCGATTGGAGTATCAGATTTTTCTGCCTGAGTCCGGTTCCACAACAGTATTGCTTGGAATTCTACCAACTCAGGATATCAACCCGGGCGGCGGATTAAGAATAGCGGTTTCTATTGATAACGGTGACCCTGTTATACTCGATGCCAGAAAGGGATACCACGATGAATTTAAAGAGTATACAGCTGAGAATCTCAGCCGTTCAAAAAACCTCAAACCACTGCCGGATTTCGGTCATAATTACGCTCTAATTTCCCGTGAAAAGCCCCGCCGTACTGAAGTATTTGATAACCAGCGTTGCTGGATGCAGCACTGGATGTGAAAAAAGCGGGTATTCATACTTTGAAAATTTATATGATCGATCCTGAAGTCGTATTGGAGCGTATTATAGTTAACCCTAATGATAAGTACCCAAGTTATCTTGGAGCGCCCGAGAGAAATTGATTAACTGATGGTTTATTCTAATAGTTCAGAAACTTTCTAAGATTTAAGTTAAATGGCGCCATCCTTCTTCACTTGGCGCCGTTTGTCTGTTTGTGCTCCCCATACGAGCATATCTTCCAACACTTTTATTTATGATTTCCTTCGTTTGAGCCAAATCAAAAAGGAATTAGTAATTCCGATTTTAATATTTAAATACTTCTAGTTGTAAAGTTTTTTGCAAATTACTTTTTTAGTAAATGTAATAATCCAATATAAACAAAAAAGATTTTATTGTTATGATTTGTTATATTTAAATACCGTACGGTACTTTTAATCAATTTACTACATTCGGGCTGCTTGAAAATTCTTTGTAAGTATACACATTGTAAGGATAGATTTTCTTTGCCAGTATTTTAGAAATAACACTACTGATGAATAAAGGAAACAGCAATAGATATCCAGACGGTACGATACTGGAAATAATAAACATGGCAGTAAGAGGGGCATGAATAGCTGCGGAAAGCATGGCAGCGGCTCCAAATAACGCAAAGTTAATAACCACAAGATGGGTACCTAAATAATGGTTGCAGAATTGGGCAAAAAATACCCCTAAAAATGCACCTGTAACAATACTCGGGGCAAATACACCGCCGTCACCGCCTGCGCCGAGAGTGAGGGAAGCCGCCAATGGCTTTATGAAGATGAGCAAAACCAGAGGAATTAAATATGCGAGATTAACAATGTCGTACGAACTACATTCGAGGATTTTACCAAGTCCGTGATAACTATCACCATATAAAGCCGGAAGAAAAAATATAAATACCCCAACAGTTATGGCACCTAAATTTACGCGGATGAAATTGTTGTTAATCCCACCAAAAAAAGTTTTTGCGTAGATGACAATTTTTGTAAAATAAAGGGCAAATATACCTCCGATTAAACTTAGTATCACAGCAAAAGGTATGGATTGCCACCGCCAGTCCTGTACCTTAAATGTAAATAGTGGATTTGAGTCATAAAAATGTACAAATAGATGAGCTACAATCATCGAACTTATTCCACTGATCAGTAAGGTTTTATTGTATTTACGTGCAATAACTTCAAATGCAAATAGAAAACCGCCCAACGCACTTCCAAAGAGTACGGTTACACCCGCTATAATACCTGCACATATCAGCTCCGTTTTGTAGGCCCATGCACTATGCAAATGTTTGTAGGCCTGATTACCAACTGTTGCGGTGGCAACTACTGTTGATACTTCGACTCCTGTAGATCCTCCAAAAATCACCGTTAAAAAGCCATTAATGCAATGAGAAGGTATTTTAAAAAAAGGAAGATGATCATTTCTTGTTTCCAGGGTTGTATATATTTCTTTAATTCCTTTATTTTTTCTGTTCTGAAAGAAATATTTACGTAGGAAATAGATTGCTGTAATGCCTACACTTGGTAAAAAGATTAACAATTTGTTTTCCGTGGTTATAATTTCTTCAAAGAGGTATTCCTGTACCTGTCCTGTCAAATGTTTTAAAGTATAAGATATAAGACAACAGATAATACTAACGATAATAGATATCCCGATTAATTTGACATAGCTGGATCTTATTATTTTCTTTCTGTACGCTGTATTGCCTTGCATAACTATTTTAGTTTTAAAGAAGATGTAAAGGTAATGGTTATTTTTTGAAATAGTAAAAGTTGCTTGTTACTATATACTACCTGTTTTTATTATAGTTTAATCATGCTTTTATTTAAACAATCCAAATGAAATTTAAATAATTCATTGATTCATAAACTGAAGGTCCAACCGATCAAGGCAACGATATACTTAATTTTTTGTTTTAGTTATCAATTCTGTCTGTTTGCAACGTTGGAATTTTAGATAACTGTTAAAAATGGATGTTTTTTAATTTTGTGACGGATGAAAAAATTGCACATTTAGTTAGCTTCTTTAATTTTAGTCTTGAATAATACACACTATTAAATAAAGAAAAACTAAATTAGTTGTACAAAGAAATTGTTATGCCTAAAAACGATTCAATTACATTAAATAGAATGGATTACAGCAGTGGGATTGCTGTTGGTATTTGGAATGGATCTACACCAGGTATTATAAAAGCACTTTCACCTCACAGGCACGACCATTATACTTGCATGCTAATCGAAGCTGGTCAGCTTGAAGTTGTATTTGATTTTAAGCATTTAACAATGCCGGTGGGGACACTTTTTATCTCTCCTCCTGGACAAGTTCATCAGATTCTAGAGACTCTTAGCGCAACCGGTTGTTATCTGTCTTTTGAAAGCCGTCATATCGGTAGAACGGCACAAACCAGATTGGATAATTTGTTAGAGGAAACCTTGATTATCGCTCTCTCTAATAATGAGCGTGATTGGTTTAGAACAATCTTTGATTCAATGATGAAATTACAAGATCTGAACGATAGCGCTTACAGGCAAGTTGAAGAACCATTGCTTTCAGCTTTTATTGAACAGGCAGTTTTATGCTACAAACGCCAATCATTCATTAATTCCGAAATTATCAGTCTACGTTCTATCAGTCTCACGAAGGAATTCAGGAATCTTGTAAAATCACATTTCTGGAGTATAAAGCGTCCATCTGAATTTGCAGAAATGCTTAATATAACTGTTGGACATCTAAGCGATACAGTAAAAAAAGTAACTGGTTTATCCGCTTCCGAACATATACAAAAGGAAGTGATGAATGAAGCGCAAAGATTGCTCTACTATACGGAAATAAGCATCAAGGAAATTTCCTATCAGCTAGGATATCAAGATACCAAATATTTCATCAGGCTGTTTAGTAAAAATGCAGGTTTTTCACCAAGTGAATATCGGAAGAAATACGCTAAAAATTCAGACCAAACCTTTCATTAAGATTGTTCCTTATTTTGTCCACCTTTTACCTTAATTTGTGAGTGGCGTTGCATATGCCAATTGCTCAATTTTGTAAGACAAAAAATTACTTCTAAAGAAAATTTAAGTCTTATGATTGGACAGAATTTTGTTGAAAGCTCATTATTCTCATTGTCAAAAACTCCCGAGGGAATAGTCGACTCTTTTCTTGCTCATATGAATTCTTTCCATACGGAGACTATGCTTCGTTTCTATGAGGAAGATGCAATCTTTATTAATGATAACGGTGAGCCTCGGAGAGGAAGATTGGAGATTGCGCGAGAATTGGACTGCTTCTTTAAATTCGGATTGCCAATCAAAATTACAACAAGGAATGTTTATGTAGATGGTAATCTAGCATCACTAATCTTGGACTGGAATATAGCAGGTATTGCGAATAATGGTGAAAAAATATGTATGCGAGGAACATCTAATGATTATGCTAAAAGAGGAACCGATGGATATTGGAGATATTGGTTTGAAAATCCCTTTGGTGTTCAAGTGCGTAGCTTATTTTAAAAACTTTACAATATTAAATAAATCAGATATGAAAATTTTAGTAGTAGGGGGTACAGGTCTAACAGGGAGGCTTGTAACTAACAAATTGGAAAAACTTGGTCATAAAGTAGTAATTGGTTCGTCATCACAAGGTGTAAATATCCTTACTGGTGAAGGGCTTCAGGAAGCATTGACCGGAACTGAAATAGTAATCGATCTATCAAATTCATCTTCTCCCGAAGGAGAAAATGCACTTCAATTTTTTGAGACTGCGGGAAAAAATCTTGTCAAAGCAGAATTGAATGCTAGTGTTAAGCATCATATCGTTCTATCAATTGTAGGAACAGATGATGCATTGGAAATCGGTTATCTTAGAGCAAAAAAACTTCAAGAGGATACTATTAAAAACTCAGGTATACCTTACACTATAATTAGGTCAACACAATTTCACGAACATGTGGAAGCCATCATCCAGGTTCAGGGAGAAGGGGATAAAGTTTTTGTTTCGAACTTAGACTATCAACCAATTGCACTTGATGATGTTGCCGAGTTCATAGTACAATTTTCTTTGGAAGAACCTAAAAATAACACCATTGAAATTGCAGGACCAAGACGAGGCAAAATGGAGGCTTTTGTCTCTGAGTATATTCAAATTACCGGTCAGGATAAAAAAGTGATTATAGACAATGAAAATAAGTATATGCATTTTGTTGTTCCTACTTCACTTTTAGTCCCCGCTGGTCAGTACTCCGTTGGTCAGGTACTTTTTGAGGATTGGGCACTTGAAACATTTAAAAGCTAAACCTTTAAGTATATACTTTAGCTTTCGATAATTCTAAAATTTAAATGCAGATCTAGTTGGTCTGCATTTTTAATTAAAATGGTAAGCTGAACTTTATGGAAAATATTTTCTAGGAAACTTTGATTAAGCTTGAAGAATTGTTTTGAGTTTTTAAGTCAAAAGCAAAGTTTCACCTTTGGAAATCAGGAAATGGTTTAATTAAGATTTTGAAAATTATTTTTGTTTTCGGATACGGCTCAAAGTTTCTTTTGTAATTCCCAGATACGATGCATGCAGGATGAGTTTTAAATAGATTATTGTAACGCTCAACTGCAGGCAGGCTAATTGCATTGTTAACGCGGTTTTGCATTGCAATTCCGTGGTTCATGTCCAGTCGTTTTGTCAATTCATTGAAAGCAGTAACTTTTGTCATTTCTTTAATGCCTTCTTGCGAAATCATCAGTATTTCGGTGTCTTCATAAGCTTCAATGTTATAAATAGTAGGTTTCATGATAAAGCAATAAGTTATTTAAGTTCCGCATATGACCTGCTGCAAAAGGAAAATCCGAAAAGTGAGAAAATATTTTATGCAAAGGCAAACGTCTTGAGCAGTTTTGCCAACATTTACTTAGACAAAAACGAACCCAGAAATGCTGCCAAAAAGGTATTTGAAGAAGTACAGAGTGGAAGCGAGATTAAGAATACTGAAGAGCAAAAGAGATTTCAATATTTAAACTATTCCAATCTCAGCAATATCTATTCTCAGCTGGATGTAGATTCGGCTTATCGTTATGCGATGGCATCGATGCGGTTAAAAGCTAAAAATTTTCTGGACGATCAGTCTATGATGATTAATTACTCAGTCATTGGACTTTATTTTAAGAAAAAGAAAAATTATCAAGCCGCCATTTCTAATTTTCACAAAGCTCTTTATGTCAATAAGATCAATGGTACCGATCTCAATAAGAATGCAGTTTATAAGTTAATATAAGCCGAAACAATTTCTCATTCTTTTATTTAAAATCATTCTTAATGAAATATTTCATAATTTTGATATTGTGAAAAAGCTGATTTCCATATTGTTATTATCATTCTATTTGGTTTCTACAACCGAACTGTATCAGCTTTTGAAAATGCCGCTTCTTATTGAGCATTATATTCAGCATAAAAATCTGAGTCCTGAAATGTCACTTACTGCATTTCTGAAGACTCATTATGATCATCCTGTGAAAGACAGTGACCACGATCAGGACCAGAAATTGCCTTTTGTTTCACATGCAAACCTGTTATCTGTGGTTTTCACTATTAATCCTTCCTTAGATTTTCATTGTATAGGGAAAGTATTTAGCCCTATCGAGATCAAAAAGGTCTTTTATAAGAGTGCTCTTTACAATAAAGAAATCCTCAATTCTATCTGGCAGCCGCCAAGATTCTGTCAATCTTAATCTGTTTTCTCAGTCATTTTTTGATTGGGAAGGTATTCTGTTTCCTTATAGGTGTTTACATGAAATGTAGATACTTGGGGTTACGTTTTAGGATACCAGAATTTCATTACAATAATTAAGATAATCAATCATTATGCTTACAAAAATCATTGAGTTTTCTGTAAAGAATAAACTCATTATTGCATTGTTGATGTTGGGTCTTATCGGAATAGGCTCCTATCAGGTCACCAAACTGCCTATAGATGCTGTTCCGGATATCACTAATAATCAGGTACAGATTATTACAATGGCCCCGTCTTTTGGTGCAACAGATATAGAACGGCTTGTTACTTTTCCTATAGAACAGGCCAACAATAATATTTCAGGATTAAAGGAAATCAGGAGCTTTTCCAGATTTGGACTATCGCTGGTCACCATTGTCTTTGAAGATGATGTTGATATCTACTGGGCCAGGCAGCAGGTTGCTGAAAGGCTCCAGCAGGTACAGGCTGTTATCCCACAGGGAATAGGAAATCCCCAGCTTGGTCCCATTTCTACAGGACTTGGCGAAATTTTCCAATATGTCGTAAGACCTGAAAAGGGATATGAAAAAAAATACAATATCACAGAGCTTCGTACTATCCAGGATTGGGTTGTAAGAAGACAGCTGCTGGGAGTAAAGGGAGTAGCGGAAGTCAGCAGTTTTGGCGGTAAGCTGAAACAGTATGAGATTGCCGTAAATCCAGACAAGCTTAATGCCTATGGAATAACGATCAATGATATATTTGATGCGTTACAGGCAAATAATCAGAATACCGGAGGTGCCTATATTGAAAAAGGGCCTACCGTTTTATACATCAGAAGTGAAGGCTTGGTAGGAAGTATTGAAGAAATCAACAATATTTCTATTGCAACAAAAACAAATACTGTTCCTCTGTTCATAAGAGATATTGCTGAAGTGAAACCAGGTTTTGCCACCCGTTATGGAGCCATGACCTTTAATGACCAGGGAGAAGTTTCAGGAGCTGTGGTGATGATGCTTAAAGGTGAAAACAGTAATCAGGTTATAAAAAATGTAAAAGAAAAAATTACCCAGATTCAGAAAACACTTCCTAAAGGAGTTGTCATAGAACCCTTTCTGGATCGTACCAAAATGGTAAATAATGCTATTGGAACGGTAGAAAAGAACCTTACTGAAGGAGCCCTGATCGTAGTCTTTGTACTGGTCCTGTTTTTAGGAAATGTCCGCGCCGGGCTTTTGGTAGCCTCAGTAATTCCACTGGCTATGCTGTTTGCGATCTGCATGATGAACCTTTTTGGAGTCAGCGGGAACCTTATGAGCCTTGGGGCTTTGGATTTCGGGCTTATTATTGATGGGGCAGTTATTATTGTGGAATCTGTTCTGCATCAGTTTACCCATAATTCAAAATTCAAAAGAGTATTTTCTGTGGGCAAAACAGAAATGGATGCTTTAGTTACTGATTCTGCCGGAAAGATGATGAACAGTGCTGTTTTTGGACAGATTATTATTCTGATTGTTTATCTGCCAATTCTTACCCTGCAGGGAATTGAAGGGAAAATGTTCAAACCCATGGCACAGACCGTAGCTTTTGCACTGCTTGGAGCATTTTTACTTTCATTGACCTATATTCCGATGATGAGTGCGGTATTGCTGAGAAAAAGAAGCAATAAACCTACTTTATCAGACAGAATGATGAAAAAGGTAGAGAAGATCTATCTTGCAGTTTTGCTCAAACTTCTCAGAGTACCTAAAATAGTTTTTGGGGTAGTGGCAGTCTTATTTATAACAGCCGTTTTCATTTTATCCAAAATGGGAGGTGAATTTATTCCTTCCCTTGAAGAAGGAGATTTTGCCGTAGACACAAGAGTGCTTCCGGGAAGTAATTTGACCACAACAATTGAGAGTACCCAAAAAGCGGCACACATTCTCAAATCCCGATTTCCTGAGGTGCAGAAGGTCGTTACAAAGATCGGAAGCGGGGAAGTGCCTACAGACCCAATGCCGATGGATGCTTCGGATATGATGGTTATCCTGAAAGATAAAAAAGAATGGACCTCTGCCTCTACTTTTCCCGAATTAGCGGATAAAATGGGGAAACAGCTTCAGGAAGTACCCGGAATTACAGCCAGCTTTCAATATCCTGTGCAGATGCGTTTTAATGAATTGATGACCGGAGCAAGACAGGATGTAGTAGTGAAAATTTTTGGTGATGATCTGGATGTTCTTGCCCAGAATGCTCAGAAACTTGGTGAAATTATAGAAACTGTTGAAGGAACACAGAATCTTTACATCGAACCTATTTCCGGGATGCCTCAAGTAATTATAGAATACAACCGCCCTTTAATTGCCCAGTACCACCTATCTGTTGCAGATATTAACAGAATTGTCAATACGGCATTTGCCGGACAAAGTACAGGGCTGGTGTTTGAAGGTGAAAAACGCTTCGAAATGGTAGTACGCCTGGATACCAAAGACCGGAAAAATGTTACCGATATTAAGAATCTTTTGGTTCCCACACCTTTTGGAAATCAGATTCCGCTGTCTCAGCTTGCCAAAGTGGAAGTGAAGAATGGTCCCAACCAGATTCAGAGAGAAAATGCCCAAAGAAGAATTGTTGTAGGTTTTAATATAAAGGACAGGGATGTACAAAGCATTGTTGAAGAGCTGCAGGGAAAAGTAGATCAGAAAATGAAGCTCCCTACGGGTTACTATATGACCTATGGAGGATCTTTTGAGAACCTCAACAATGCCAAACAGCGCCTCATGATTGCGGTTCCTATTGCACTTGCACTTATTTTTGTAATGCTGTTTTTTGCATTTAAATCTGTAAAGGAAAGCTTACTTATTTATACTGCAATTCCTCTTTCCATCATTGGAGGAGTATTTTTTCTGGCTCTGAGAGGAATGCCTTTCAGTATCAGTGCCGGAGTAGGATTTATTGCGCTTTTCGGAGTAGCTGTACTGAACGGAATTGTTTTAATATCTGAGTTTAACCGTCTTTACAAAAGCGGAATGAGAAATATTGTAAGAATTGTTATTGACGGAGGAGAATCACGTCTCCGCCCGGTCCTTATGACTGCCTTTGTTGCTTCGCTGGGCTTTATCCCGATGGCATTGAGTAACGGGGCCGGAGCCGAAGTACAGCGGCCACTGGCTACAGTTGTTATCGGAGGATTAATAGTGGCAACTTTCCTTACTCTGTTTGTTTTACCATTGCTTTATGTAAATATTGAAAAAGGAATCAAAATGAAAAAAATGAAAAACAGAAATATAGCTTCCGTATTGGTATTTTTATTCTGTTTTATTGGACTTGAAGTAAAATCCCAAACCCCTGTTACTTTGGAGGAAGCCGTTGATGTAGCTTTGAAAAATAACCGGATTATTAAAAATGAAAAATTAAAATCTGAGTATTCAAAGGAACTTATCAGATCATCATCAGATATTCCTCAGACAGGAGTTACGATGGATTATGGCCAAATCAACAGTGCCCTGACAGATATGAAATTCGGTATTTCTCAGAATATAGCATTTCCTACTGTATATAAAAAACAAAAGAATCTTTATACGGAAGAATGGAAAAAGTCTCTGCTGAATGTTTCCCTTAAAGAATATGAGCTAAAGAAAGCCGTAAGCCTTACTTTTTATAATATTCTCTACTGGAAAGAAAAAGAAAAGCTTCTGCAGGAAACATTAAAGCTGTATACCGACTTTCTGGATAAAGCAAGCATTCGTCTGAAAGCAGGAGAAAGTAATATTTTAGAAAAAACAACTGCTTCCAACCAGAAATCTGCTATTGAAATCCAGCTGACGCAATTGAATCAGGAGCTTTCAGTTTTGAAATATCAGCTGCAATGGCTTTTGAATACTGAAACAGATTTTGTTCCTGAAGATAAAAAGTTATTTAGCGGAGGACTTAAAGAAGAGCTTAATTCACATCCTGTAATCCAGGTATTGCAGCAGCAGAAAAAAGTTTCCGAACAGCAGACAGCTCTTGAAAAAGCTAAGCTGCTTCCGGGGTTGCAGCTTGCTTACAATCTTAACAGTTTTAAAGGAACGGGGGCGGATGACAAAGTGTACGGCTCTGCACCACAATTTCATTCCGTACAGCTGGGTGTTTCGGTTCCTGTTTTTTCAGGCGGACAGAAAGCCAGAATTCAGGCTGCTAAAATTGCAGAATCTGTTGCTGAAAATGATATTTCCAATATGGAATTCAACCTGCAGAATCAGCGTAAAAAAGCATCCGGGATTTATCAGGCTAATCTTGACATTGTTTCCCGCTATGAAAGCGCAGAACTTAAAAACGCTGATGTTATCACTGAAACAGCTAAAAAACAGTTTCTTGCCGGAGAGATCAACTACCTCGAATTTGTAATATTGGTCAACCAGGCAGTCACCTTAAAAAACAGTTATACCGATGCAGTCTGGAAACTGAATCAGAGTGCTATAGAATTGGAATATCTTACTTTAAACCCATAATAATGAAACGTAAATTTAAAATCATATCATATTCTCTGCCAATAATAGGACTGCTCATGTTTTATGAGTGTAAAGACCATGGAAAAACGGAGCCGGTACCAGCAGCAGTCTCTTCCAAAGATGAAAACGTAGTAACGCTTACTGAAGCCCAATTAAAAAATGCTCCTATAGCAACTACAACCCTTTCTTTACAGAAGATATCTTCGCTTTTAAAGCTTAATGGAATGATTGATGTTCCTCCGCAAAACCTGGTTTCAGTAAGTATTCCACTGGGCGGATATCTCAAATCCAGCAGTCTGTTGCCAGGAAAGCCGGTTTCAAAAGGACAGGTGATTGCCGTTATTGAAAACCCGCAGTTTATCCAGCTTCAGCAGGATTATTTAATGGCAAGGTCTAAAATGCATTTTGCCGAACTGGACTACAACCGTCAGAAGACCCTTAATCAAAGTCAGGCTACCAGTGATAAAGTTATGCAACAAGCCCAGTCTGAAATGAACAGCCAGAAAATCCTGATGAACTCCCTGGCACAGCAGCTCCGCCTTATCAATATTAACCCAGCATCGCTGAATTCCGGGAATATTAAAAAAAGCGTTCCGGTTTACAGCAGCATCAATGGGTTTGTGAGTAAAGTAAATGTGAATATCGGAAAATATGTAAATCCTTCGGATGTCCTTTTTGAACTCATCAATCCGGATGATATACATCTTAACCTTAAAGTATATGAAAAAGATCTTGGAAACCTCAAAATGGGACAACGGTTTACGGCCTACACGAATGCAGCTCCTGATAAGAAATATTACGGAGAGATTATTCTGATCAGTAAGGATGTTAACCCGGGAGGTATGGCTGAAGTACACTGTCATTTTGAAAAATATGACCAGAGCCTTGTACCGGGAATGTATATGAATGCAGAAATAGAAACAAGTACCTCTTTTTCCAATGCGGTTCCTGAAGAAAGCATTGTCAATTTTGAAGGAAAAAGCTTTGTTTTTGTGGAAGAGAAAACACGTACCTACCGCCTGACACCTGTAACATTGGGTGAAACAGAGAACGGGTTCATACAGATACTTAATACCGATGATTTTAAAAATAAGAAAATTGTCACCAAGAATGCTTATACCCTTCTTATGAAACTTAAGAACACTGCAGATGAATAATAAAAGAACTTATAGATAAATACAAATTATGAAAACATCATCTTTAATAAAAATAGGAGCAGGCTTTATAGTTCTGTTTCTCATCGTTATCCAATTTTTTGATACTGATAAGAATATATCAGCCACTCCTTCTGAAAATGCAATTGAAAAACATTATCAGGTGTCATCCCACGTACAGGGCTTATTAAAAACAAGCTGTTACGATTGTCATTCTAATAATACGGCATATCCCTGGTATAGTAATATACAGCCGGTAAAATGGTGGTTGGCAGATCACGTCAATTCAGGGAAGAGGCATTTGAATTTTGATGAATTTAATACCTATACTAAAGAAAGAAAATTGAAGAAATTAGATGAAATTGTCGAAACCGTTAAAGAGGGAGAAATGCCGCTTAGCTCGTATACAATAATCCATCATAATGCAAAATTATCTTCTACGGATAAATCGGAAATAGAAAAATGGGTGGTTCAGGTTAAAAAGGAGATCAATTAATAATTAAAATCATCAATATTATTCTGTTATGACAAAAACATTCAGTAATTTTAATACTACATCCATTTCACATGAATTATAATATCCCTGAAAATCTCAAAGGTCTTACAGAAGCGGAAGTGGAAGCTTCCCGAAAAAAATACGGATATAACCGGCTGGAAGCGGTTAAAAAAGAAACATGGGCAGATATGCTTATTGATATTCTGAAAGAACCCATGCTTATTTTATTGATATGTGTTTCACTTATCTATGTAATCATAGGTGACTATGGTGAGGCTTTATTTATGTTGGTTGCGATAATAGGAGTAACGGCTATCTCTTTCTATCAGGATAACCGAAGTAAAAAGGCCCTGGAAGAACTTGAAAAATTGAACGAGCCTTTAAGTACGGTTATAAGAAATTCAAAGATTATTAAAGTACCCACTTTTGAAATTGCTGTGGGAGATCTCTGTATTACCGAAGAAGGAAATTTGATCAATGCAGATGGTACCATTGTACATAGCAATGATTTTTCCGTTAATCAGTCTTCACTTACAGGGGAGAGCTTTTCTGTTTTTAAAGACAGCAAATCAGAAGATAATAAAGTATACAGCGGAACAATTACTGTTTCCGGTCTTGCCGTTTTTGAGGTAGAACAAATAGGAAAAGAAACCAAAGTAGGAAAAATAGGGCAGTCTATACTAGGAATAAAAGAAGAAATATCTCCTTTACAGCTCCAGATCCGGAATTTTGTAAAAGGTATGGCCATTATTGGACTGATAATTTTTTTGGCGGTATGTATTTTCAGCTATATTAAAACGGAAGACTTTGTGACCAGCTTATTAAGTGGTTTGACTTTGGCGATGTCTGTACTTCCTGAGGAAATTCCTGTAGCTTTTACCACCTTTATGGCTTTGGGTGCCTGGAAGCTGATGCGGGAAGGAATTATTATTAAACGAAGCAGTATTGTCGAAACGTTGGGAAGTGTTACAGTGATATGTACAGATAAAACGGGAACAATTACGGAAAACTCAATGCAGCTAAAGCATCTTTATGATTATAAGTCTGATACGATTTATGAACAGGAGAATTTCAAGACAAAAGAGCTGGATGAACTTATTGATTATGCGATGTGGAGCAGTGAGCCAGTTCCGTTTGATCCGATGGAAATAACCTTACATAAGGTGTATGAGCAGACTCAGGATTCTGACGACAGAAAAAATTATCAGTTATTTCATGAATATCCGTTGGAAGGAAAACCTCCTATGATGACCCATCTTTTTGAAAATGAACAAAAAGAGAGAATTATTGCGGCAAAAGGTGCTCCTGAAGCAATTCTTACTGTTTCTGAACTTTCAGAAGAGGAAAAGAATAAAATCAGAAATATTGTAAAAGAATTTGGTGAAAAGGGATATCGGGTTCTTGGAGTTGCCAAATCTCATTTCGAAGGAAATAATTTCCCTGAAAACCAGCAGGATTTTAGTTTTGAATTTTTAGGACTGACCGCATTTTATGATCCTCCAAAAAAAGAAATAAAAGAAGTTCTTCAGCATATTTATAACGCAGGGATTAAGGTAAAGGTAATTACAGGGGATAATGCGGATACCACAAAGGCCATTGCATTGCAGGCCGGGATTATCAATAATGCTCCGGCTGTTAATGGGAGTGAGGTCACCGCAAGTTCAGAAGATGATTTAATGAAGCTTTCTGAAAAAACGACTCTGTTTACAAGAATGTTTCCTGAAGCAAAGCTTGAAGTGGTGAATGCGCTGAAAGCACAAGGTAACGTAGTGGCCATGTTGGGAGATGGTGTGAACGACGGACCTGCATTAAAAGCTGCCCATATAGGAGTCGCAATGGGAAATAAAGGAACCGAAATTGCCAAATCAGCAGCAGCACTCGTCATTACGAATGATGATCTTGAAAAGCTGGTAGTAGGAATTGCTGCGGGGCGGAGAATTTATGCCAATATCAAAAAAGCTGTTCAGTATATTATTTCTATTCATATTCCCATTATCCTTACAGTTTCTTTGCCTTTATTCCTGGGATGGGTATTCCCTCACATATTTACTCCGGTTCATGTTATTTTTCTTGAACTGGTAATGGGACCTACCTGTTCCATTGTGTATGAAAATGAGCCTATTGAAAAAGATGCAATGCAAAGGCCTCCAAGAGTGCTTACAGATACATTTCTGAACTGGGGAGAGCTTATGGTAAGTATTATTCAGGGACTGGTTATCACAGCAGGAATACTATGGATATATCAACATTCTGTCCACCTGGGGAATGATGAGCCTACAACAAGAGCTTGGGTGTTCAGTACTTTAATATTTGCGAATATTTTACTGAGTTTGGTAAATCGATCTTTCCATTACAGTATTTTTGAAAGTTTTAAAAATCGCAATTATTTATTAGTAGGTATTTCCGCGTTGGTTCTTGTATTATTGTTTGTTATTCTATATGTGAAGCCGGTATCAGGATTCTTTAGTGTAGCGCCTCTTACAGTAAAAGAATTAGGATTAACATTCCTTACTGCTGCAGTTTCTGTGCTTTGGTTTGAGATTTATAAGCTTCTAAAAAGGCTTTTGGAAAGGAAATAAAAAATAATGATTCCTAATAAAATATTTTATAATTTTGATTTGTGAAAAAATTGATTTCCATACTGTTATTGTCACTGTATTTAATTTCAACAACTGAAGTATATCAGCTGTTGAAAATTCCGACTTTGATAGAACATTATTGGGAACACAAAAAGTTGAATCCGGAAATGTCTCTTACAGCGTTTCTGAAAACCCATTATGAAAATCCCGTTAAAGACGGAGACTATGGCAAAGATCAGAAACTGCCGTTTGTAATTCATTCAGCACCATTAACTTTGATATTCACGATTCACCCAGGCTTTTGTTTTGAAGCAAAGGCTGAAAGTTTCAGACCATTACAATCTCATAAAATTCCTTCAAAAGATGAAGATTTTTGTTACAAAGGATTTACAGGATCGGTCTGGGAACCACCGAAATCTTTGTCCATATAATCTATTTAATTTGATTGATCTACAATCAAACAACATCTTATTCTCTAAAATCATTATAAAAATTAAATAATGAAAACACTATTTTCAGCCATATTAATGGTTGTATTCGCTGTTGGCATTCAAGCGCAGAGTCGTTGGGAAAGTGCCAAAAAACTGGCGTCCCAAAATAAAGAACTTATTTTACTGAACTTTTCAGGTTCAGATTGGTGTATTCCATGCATCAAACTTCATAAGAATATCATTGAAACCGATGAATTTAAAAAGCTGGAAACAGAAAATATCGCTGTTTACATCAATGCAGATTTTCCAAGAAACAAAAAGAATCAGCTTTCTCCGGAATTGAAAAAAGAAAATGCATCGCTTGCTGATCAATATAATCCGAAAGGACTTTTTCCTTACACCCTTTTATTGAATTCGGAGGGAAAGGTTTTGAAAAGCTGGGAAGGGCTTCCATCTGAAAATGCTTTAGCTTTCACCAAAGAAGTACGGGATATTAAAGAAAACCAAAATAAATAAGATCATATGTTGAGAGAATTCAAAAGACCTCAGAAATTAATGGGGAACGCTTTTGAAATTACCGTTGTAAGTGACAATGAAAATTTGGCTAATCAGCATATTGATGCAGCTATTGACGAAATTCGGAGGATTGAAAGACTTTTAACTACTTTCAACGACGAAAGCCAAACCCATCTTATCAATAAAAATGCAGGCATAAAGCCTGTGAAAGTAGATGGGGAAATCTTTGGTTTAATTGAAAGAAGTTTGAGAATCAGTAAAATTACAGACGGATATTTTGATATTTCTTACGGTGGAATCGACAAAAGCTTCTGGAATTTTGACCGGCAGATGCAACAACTTCCTGATCCTGAACTGATCAAAAAACATCTGAAATTGGTTAATTATCATAACATCATTCTTGACCATCACAATCAAACAGTTTTCCTGAAAGAAAAAGGAATGAGAATAGGTTTTGGGGGAATTGGGAAAGGTTATGCAGCGGAGATGGCAAAAAGACTTCTTCAGAATAGAGGTGTAGAATCAGGAATTGTAAATGCATCAGGGGATTTAACAGCCTGGGGAAATCAGGCAGACGGAAAACCATGGACGGTTGGAATTGCTGATCCTGATAACGCCGGAAAACCATTTTC
Organism: Chryseobacterium sp. Y16C; assembly: GCF_022488405.1. Taxonomy (NCBI): domain Bacteria; kingdom Pseudomonadati; phylum Bacteroidota; class Flavobacteriia; order Flavobacteriales; family Weeksellaceae; genus Chryseobacterium; species Chryseobacterium sp. Y16C. Next base: position 1,440,376 of record NZ_CP092711.1, on the reverse strand, counting down.
TTACATGAATATTACTGATATGGCGGTAGCAACATCTGGGAATTACGAAAAATTCGTGGTCATCAACGGGAAAAAATATTCTCATACCATTAATCCAAAAACAGGAATGCCTGTTTCGGGGGTGAAAAGTGTTACAATCTTTTGTCCTAATGCAGAAATTGCTGATGCAATGGCAACTCCTGTAAGCATTATGGGAATTGATGCGTCACTTAATATGGTAAACCAGATCAATCATCTGGAATGCATCATTATCGATGATCAGGACAATATATATTCCTCTCAAAATATTAATTTAAAATGAAGTTTTAGATTTCATTTTATAACTAAAACAAATTCAATTCAAATGAAAAATTTTATAAAAATAATAATAACAGGCTTTTTTATTTTCCTGGTTGGTTCAATGCATTCTTGCACAACCGTAAAAGAATATGAAAAAAATAAACTTAATGATGCTGAAATGGTGTTGGGAAACAGAACCATTGAAAAAACAGAACTCAGCTTTCAATCCTACAGAGAAGGTTCTTCGGGAGCCAATGCAGGGAAAGTGGGAGGCGGATGCGGTTGTAATTAAAGTAAAATTTAAGTGTGATTTAAAATGAAAAAAATTATAATAAGCATTTTTGCTCTTTTCGGAATTTTCAACGCAAAAGCACAGGAAAACTCAAATAATGAACAGCCTAAAAAGCTTAGTTTTGATGAAGCTAATTTGGTGTCCAGTTATTATAAGCAGGATGGAAATAACTCGGCGGTTACGGGCGGAATAGGAACCGAAAAATTAACTGACATTTCTAATACCATTGATGTAACAATGGTAAAATATGATAAAAATGCCAGAAAAAATAAATTCAATTTCAGCGTGGGGATAGATCATTATACTTCCGCCTCTTCCGATATGATAGATTTAAAGGCCAATTCATCCGCTTCCCATGCAGACAATAGAATTTATCCTGCTCTTAGCTGGAGTCGGGAAAATGATACGAAGGGAACCACTTTAATGGCTGGAGTTTCGTTTTCAACAGAGTTTGATTATCAGTCTTATGGCGCCAATATCGGCTTTTCGCAAAAAACAAAAAATAGAATGGGGGAGTTTACAGCGAAATTTCAGGCTTATCTCGATCAGGTAAAACTGATTGCCCCGATTGAGCTTAGAACAAATGGAAGCACAGGAGGGGAACACGAAAACTACGGAACCAGCGGAAGAAATACTTTTGCACTGTCCCTATCTTATTCACAGATCATCAACCAGAATTTTCAGGTTGAATTTTTGGCGGATGGAGTTCAGCAGACAGGATATTTAAGTTTGCCTTTCCATCGTGTTTACTTTACGGACAATTCAGTTCATCAGGAAGCTTTGCCTGATAAACGATTTAAAATTCCTTTGGGGATAAGAGCGAATTATTTCCTGGGGGATAAAGTTATTTTGAGAGCGTATTATCGTTATTATACCGACGATTGGGGGTTGAAGTCCAATACATTCAGTCTGGAAACACCGGTGAAAATTTCGCCTTTTGTTTCGGTAAGTCCGTTTTACAGATATTATTCTCAGACAGCAGCTAAATATTTTGCACCTTATCAGCAGCATACTGCTTTTGATGACTTTTATACGAGTAATTATGACCTTTCGAAATTTAACAGTAACTTTTATGGAGCAGGAATCAGAATCAGTCCGAAAAATGGTTTATTTGGAGTGGAAAGGCTGAATATGCTGGAAATCAGATATGGGCATTATACAAAATCTGTTGGAATGAAATCAGATATTATTTCATTAAACCTGAGATTCAAATAAAATCTTTTCTGGTTATAATAATCAAGATTAAACTCCTATTAAGATGTGTATTGAAAAAGGCGCTACTTAAAACAAGTGGCGCCTTTTGGCTATTTGTTACCTTGACTAGGCGATTGGGTAAAAAAATGTAAAGTAAAATCTATATAGTTACCAAATTTTATTTCAAAAATAGGGTAAATCTCTTTTCGTTGATGGCTTAAATAATACTAAAAGCAGATAGTCTTTTAAAAATTGGCAATACGGACTAATTGTTCAATATTGATTAAACGAATTTTACGTCCTTCAATTTTGATTAGTTTTTCCTGCTTGAAATCATTGAGAATACGGGCTAATGTTTCTCTTGCAGTTCCCACCATATTGGCTAGATCAATTCGGGATAGCGTGATAAAAACATTTTCCTTGGACTCGTTAGATGTATATTTATCATGAAGGATCAATAAGCTGAGAGCGGCCCGTTCTCTAACGGTTCGATGTGATAATACAGCCATGAGGTTGGCCATGACACTAAACTCGTGACTAAGGGACTTTAGTAATAGTCTTGAAAAAACTGATGACTGATCAAGGATGTGTAAGAAATCCTCTTTTGAAATAAATGAGATTACAGAATTTTCAAGGGTTAATGTGGTATCTCCATAAGTCTCATTACTTAAAATAGCAGAATATCCGAAAAATTCCCCCGAACTGTAAATGTAAATAATTTGCTCTCTGCCATCATTATCTACCTTGTACTTCTTTATTTTACCTTCATTTAAATAGTAAATACCGGTGGGTTTTGTACCGTCTGTAAATATAGCTTCATGATTACGGTAGTTTTTACTTTTCATCGCAGTGACGAGTAAATTTTTATCATACTCAGGAAGCTCGTTAAAAAGATATTGATTATTAAAAATAAATTTTGAAATCATAATTTTTTACTTCTTAAATATTGAAAAAGAACTCAAAATTTAACCTAAATCACATTTTAAGCCTACTTAAATCACCAAGTTTTCTTTCTAAACAGATTATTTTTGCAAAAGTAAGAAAATTGCTCTTGAAATGGGAAAGAAAGTCTTTTTTAAGAAATGAACCAAATATAATGAAGAATCTAGAGATAAATTATTATATAACGACTTTTCAAATATACTGGATAAATAATAAACATGTACTCTTCATATACATACTGATATAGCTAAATTTTTTTAATCTTTTATTTATCCAGTTGTTTTTTATTGAAAATAACAAATAATGAGTAATGTTTACGATAATATCCTTGGCCTAATAGGAAACACTCCTATGGTGAAGCTTAATACTGTTACAAAAGATATTCCTGCAACCGTTTATGCCAAGTTAGAATCATATAATCCTGGACATTCCACTAAAGATAGAATTGCACTTCACATTATAGAAAACGCTGAGAAAAAAGGCTTATTAAAAGAAGATTCTGTAGTTGTAGAAACTACTTCCGGAAATACAGGTTTTTCTATTGCAATGGTCTGCATCATTAAAGGATATAAATGTATACTTGCTGTAAGTGATAAGACAAAGCCGGAAAAAATAGCTTATCTGAAAGCACTTGGAGCTACAGTTTATATATGTCCTGCTAATGTTCCAGCAGATGATCCAAGATCTTATTATGAAGTTGCTAAAAGAATCGCTTCAGAAACACCAAATTCAGTTTACATCAATCAGTATTTTAATGAGCTAAATATTGATGCCCATTACCAAACTACCGGACCTGAAATTTGGGAGCAGACAGGAGGTAAGATCACTCACCTTTTTGCCTGCACTGGAACTGGTGGAACTTTATCGGGATCAGCAAAATTCTTGAAAGAGAAAAACCCTGATATCAAGGTGATCGGTGTTGATGCCGATGGTTCTATTCTCAAAAGCTATCATGAGACAGGTGAGATTCATAAAGAAGATGTTCACCCTTATCAGATCGAAGGAATGGGAAAAAATTTAATCCCTTCTGCCCTGCTTTTTGATAAAATAGATGAATTTGTAAGAGTAAACGATGAAATGTCTGCTTACAGAACCCGTGAAATAGCTTTAAAAGAGGCAATTATGGGAGGTTATACTACAGGAGCAGTTACTCAGGCATTAATGCAATATGCACAATCTCATGAGTTTTCTGAAAACGATATCGTTGTTTTAATATATCCTGATCATGGTTCAAGATACATTACCAAAGTGTATAGCGACAAATGGATGGCAGAACAGGGATTCGTCAACAACTGTGTTCATAATTATAACGAAGTATCGAAAATAGAATTCATTAAATAAAAGGAAAGTTTACGATTTTTTGAGAGAATCCTGTAACAGATATTGAAGTATTTATTGTAACTGTTAAAATTAGGGTAGATATGTTTAGACATAGAGGAAAAAACAGAACTTATTTTCATAATCTTAAATTAGCATCACTTCTTTCATTTGTTGCAGGGACAGTTAATATTGTTGGAGTATTATCAATTAAAGTATTAACAACGAATATTACTGGGCATTTTGCTTTTTTTTCTGAAGAAGTAGTGCTGAAAGATTATTATGCAGCTGTTGTCTACCTATTATTTATTGCATGTTTTTTGCTAGGAGCTTTCTGTTCGAGCCTTCTGGTAGAATTTGTATCCGGGTTCAGAAAAATACGATCTCATCTTATTCCTTTACTGATAGAAATTTTTATTTTGTGCTTCATTGGACTATCAGCTGATTTAAAAATAGCAATCAGTCCGAATACAATTGCTTGTCTTTTACTTTTTGCAATGGGATTGCAGAATTCTTTAGTTACAAGAGTATCTCAATCAGTTGTAAGAACGACACATCTTACAGGTATTTTCACTGACTTAGGGATTGAAATGTCGAAATTGTTTTTTTACCGTAAGGGAATTGTATACAACCACCTAAAAAAAAGTATTATGTTAAAAATTGTAATTGTACTATGTTTCTTTTCAGGAGGTGTAACAGGAGGTTTTATTTACGAAGCCTTTCGTTTAAAAACATTATTGTTTTCTGTAGGCGTACTTTTTTTCGTCATCTGGTACGATAGAATATTATATAGATATTATGTGCTAAAAAGAAAATTAAGATGAATGAGCTCCTTTGAAAGCTAGTTTTGGCTAATTTTCATATTGAAAGAAGTTAATATATCAGTACTGTTTTCTGAGGTTTCAGCTGTATTTTTTATTCTATTATTGAGAGCTAATGATGCATCAAGAATTAAGGATTCAATTGTTGTATAAACTGCAGAAATAAAGAGTTTTTTATTTTTACTTTGAAAATTGAAAAGTCGGTCTATCAATGAATATCTTATCATATTTTTGGGTGCATGAGCATATGGGAAAATAAAAATATTGCTTCTTGAATTGAAAAATAAGATCGAATATAAACAAACAGGGTTATTAGAATAATGTTCATAAAAAAGAGAGGAAAAAGAAACCATATAAATTTCTTGTCTTTTATAATCATTAAATGAGAGCGTCTTATGAGGTCCCATAAAAACAACACTGTTTCCTTTTACATAATAAGTTTGATCTTCAATAGTAATGGTAAGGTCATCAAGTACAAATAAAATACAAAAATATTCTAATGTATTAAAATCTGATTTTCCTTGTTTCTTTTTAATAATATGGCTTAACGGATTAATACTGAATCCTGTTTGTGCAAGTTCTTCTTTTATATGTATCATTGATCTTAATTCGAGATTAATCTAGTGAAAAATTCTTATTAAAGTACGTTATTTTGATTATCTGAAAGTTTGACTTAAATCAAATTTTGGAAAGATGTAGATCATTAAATTTTGTTCACAAAGAGACTACTTTTGCCTGAAAGTAAAAAGGTGATCTTGAAATGAATCATTTGGAAAGTTTAAAGGAAATCGGAATTTTATACTCAAAAGAGATCTTTTGGAATCTATCAGAAGCCCAGTTAATTTCGCAAACCTTAAGAAAAGGGCAGGGTATTACAACAGAATCAGGGGCACTGGCTTGTGATACTGGTGAGTTTACGGGGCGTTCCCCAAAAGATAAATATGTAGTCTTAGATGAAAATACCCAAAACTCGATTTGGTGGGGAGAAGTAAATCATCCGTTTTTGCCTGAAGATTTCGACCGATTATATAATCGTGTAGTTGCTCATCTTTCAGAAAGTGAAATTTATGTTAAAGATGTTTATGCTTGTGCAAAACCTGAATATCGTTTAAATATCAGGGTTATTACTGAAAATCCATGGCAAAGCTTATTTGCCAACAACTTATTTTTAAGGCTTAATGAAAAAGAGCTTGAAGTATTTAAACACGAATGGCTCATCCTTGCAGTACCAAGTTTCAAAGCTGTTCCTGAAACTGATAAAACCCGTCAGCATAATTTTACGATTATCAATTTCACAAAAAAAATCATTCTTATCGGAGGAAGTGCATACACCGGTGAAATTAAAAAAGGCATTTTTACGGTATTGAATTATATTCTTCCACATGAGAAACAAGTCTTATCAATGCACTGTTCAGCCAATGTTGGCCAGGATGGAGATACCTCTGTGTTTTTTGGACTTTCCGGAACAGGAAAAACGACACTTTCAGCAGATCCGGCCAGAAAATTAATAGGAGATGATGAGCATGGATGGGATAACGACAATGTTTTTAATTTTGAAGGGGGATGTTATGCTAAATGTGTGAATTTAAGTCAAGAGAAAGAACCTCAGATTTTCGCTGCGATTCGTCCAGGTACTTTGCTTGAAAATGTACGGTTTTTTGAGGGAACAGACATTGTTAATTATGATGATACTTCTGTCACTGAAAACACCAGAGCTGCTTATCCGATCGACTTTATTGATAATGCAATCCATCCTTCTGTTGGAGGTATTCCCAATAATATTTTCTTTTTGACCTGTGATGCTTTTGGTGTACTGCCTCCGATTTCAAAACTAACAACTCGGCAGGCGATGTATCATTTTATTTCGGGATATACGGCAAAAGTAGCCGGAACCGAAGATGGAATTACTGAACCACAGACCACATTTTCAGCATGCTTCGGAAAACCTTTTCTTCCCCTTCATCCTACAAAATACGCTGAACTTTTAGGGAAAAAGCTGAATGAAAATAATGTAAACGTTTGGTTGATTAATACAGGTTGGTCAGGAGGCTCTTACGGAGTAGGAGAACGTATAAAACTGTCTTACACGAGAGCTATGATTACTGCTGCATTAGAAAACAAATTCGAAAATGTAAGTTTTATAAGTGATGCTGTTTTTGGTCTTCAAATGCCTGTACAGTGTGAAGGTGTTCCTTCTGAAATCCTGAATCCTAAAAATACTTGGGCAGACCCATCTCAATATGATAAAAAAGCCCTACATCTAGCTAATCAATTTACGGAGAACTTTAAAGAGTTTGAATCTTTTGCCAGTAATAAAATTATAGAAGGGGGGCCTATTCAAAAAAAAATCAATTAAAATAAAGAGCAAATAGAAATGGAAATTCCTAAAAACCTTTTGTATACTGAAGACCATGAATGGGTGAAAATAGAAAATGATATTGCATATATTGGAATAACTGATTTTGCACAACGTGAATTGGGGGATATTGTATATGTTGAAATTGAAACTCTTGGAGAGAATTTACAACAACATGCTATATTTGGGACAGTTGAAGCAGTGAAAACAGTATCAGATCTTTTTTTGCCGCTCGCAGGTGAAGTACTAGAAATCAATCCGAAATTGGAATCAAATCCTGAATTTGTAAATTCTGACCCTTATGGAGAGGGATGGATGATTAAAATAAAGATTAATAATATGTCTGATTCAGAGGGACTCTTGAAAGCTGAATCATATGTTTCCTTAATTGGTTTATAACAGGATGGAAACAGTAAAAATTAAGAAAACAGCATTTAATGCAACGCATCATCTGCTTGGAGCAAAAATGGTCGATTTTGCAGGCTATGAAATGCCTGTTCAATACAGGGGTATAAACCATGAACATGAAATTGTAAGAAATAATGTGGGAGTATTTGATGTCTCTCATATGGGGGAAATTCTGATACAGGGAAAAGAAGCCTTGTCATTAATCCAGAAAATTACTTCCAATGATGCAGCAAAACTTTTTCCGGGAAAAGTACAGTACAGTTGTATGCCTAATGATACCGGAGGAATAATTGATGATCTTTTAGTATATATGATCAGTAAGAATGACTACTTATTGGTCGTTAATGCATCAAATATAAAAAAAGACCTGAACTGGATTCATGGACAGAATTCCTTTGATGCACAAGTTAGCAATATTTCAGATTCTATTTCATTATTGGCGGTTCAGGGACCAAAAGCAGAGAAGGTTTTACAAAAATTGACAGATATCAGTTTAAAAGACATGGAATATTATACCTTTACCATCGGTGAACTGGCTCGTGTTCCTAATGCTTTAGTATCTTCCACAGGATATACAGGGTCAGGAGGATTTGAAATATACATGGAAAATAAATATGCTGCCCATGTATGGGGAGCTCTTTTTGAAGCTGGAAAAGAAGAAGGAATAGAACCTATAGGTTTAGGAGCCAGAGATACATTACGTTTGGAAATGGGCTACTGTTTGTATGGGAATGATATTGATGATTATACTTCTCCTTTAGAAGCTGGACTAGGCTGGATTACTAAATTTAATAAAGACTTTGTTCATAGTGGATTTTTAAAAATCCAAAAAGAAAAAGGAGTATCCAAAAAGTTGGTAGGGTTTGAAATGGCTGATAAAGGAATTCCTCGTCATGGCTACGAAATTTGGAATGAGAGCCATGAGATCATAGGAACAGTTACTTCCGGAACAATGTCACCAACCCTTAAGAAAGCAATTGGGATGGGATACATCTCCGTTGAAAATTCAGCTGCAGGAAATGAAATTTTTATTAATATTAGAAATAAACCGACTAAAGCAATAATAGTGGCTCTTCCTTTTATTAATGTAAAATAGCTTAATCCGATTGTATCAATTTTTTTAATTGTTGGATTTTGTTTTATTTACCCGTGATTGGTAAAAATAAATTCTTAACCTGTGAAGAGTATAACGAAATGATAGGATGATTTTTGAATACCTTAAATTAAATATGGATATTGATGATAATACTTTTAATGAGATCTATCCAGAACATATAAAAGCTTTGTCACAACGTCATTGGACTCCTGTTGATGTTGCTAAGATGGCTGCTAAATACTTAGTTGATGATACCGATAGAAAAGTTTTGGATATAGGATCCGGAGCAGGTAAATTTTGTCTCGTAGGGGCAGCTTCTACAGATGGGATATTCTACGGAGTTGAACAAAGGGCATCCCTAACTAAAATATCAAAAAAAATAGCCGATAAACATAATATATCTAATGTTGATTTTATTAATTTAAACATAAAAGAAATCTCCTTTTTAGAGTACGAAGCATTCTATTTTTTTAATTCTTTTTATGAAAATATAGATACGTCATGCTCAATTGATGATACAATTATTCATGATAGAGATTTATACTACGATTATTCAGCATATGTGAGAGAACAGCTTGATGCAACACCCATAGGAACTCGGTTGGTTACCTATTGGAGTAAGTGGGATGAAATTCCCAATAGCTTTAATTTAATCGATACCGCCTGTGATAAATTATTGAATTTTTGGGAAAAAGTAATGTAAAAATGAAATACTCCTGAACAATATTTAGTGTATCAAAGAAAAATAAAATGGCAATATTGAGAAATCTTATTTGCCGGCAGAATACATAGGTCTGAATATTATGTATTTTTTTTAGTATTACTGTAATCTTTTGCAGTAATACTTTTTCCAGTTTGTATAGTTACGGTATTATATTCCTTCGTATAAGTGCTAGAAGCTATATTTAAATATATCAGTTGGAAGGCAAAAAAACTATTATCCTGACAGTAGATGAAGTACTTTTCGTTCCGACACGAAAAAATCATTTCGCAAAAAATATTGGCAAGGTTAGAGCTTCCGAACTTGCTACCTATATTGTAAAAAAAGATAAACCATTACTTGTATGCAAAAGGTAATAGTATCTGGTCAATGGTGTGTAAATGAGCAATGTTACAGTGAAATAATCTATTTAATGTCCATTAATTGGCTGGATGTAAACTAAAACATCTTGCATTGTTGAGTAAACACGAAATACTATCGCATTTTTGATATTTTATTATCTATTTTTACAGCAGAGTTTTTGACTAAAGATATCTACATAATAATCTTTTAAATCATTAAATGATAAAAGAATTTTCATATAAGAAATTTGGTAAGCTGGAATTCAGCAAAACCTCGGCTCAGAACGATTCCCTGAATAAAATACACGAGCATATTAAAGTCCTGTTTATCCCAAAAAATGCAATCATCCAGGTCGACTTTCAGGAGATAGCCATGAAAACCGATGCCTTATTGTTTATTAATCCACATGTGATTTTAAAGCCCTGTGAAACTATAGGTGGACAGCTGATGCATTTTAACAAAGATTTTTATTGTGTAGAAATTCACGATCATGAAGTTGCCTGCGATGGTATTTTATACAATAATGTATTTGAGATTCCTTTTATCAGTTTAAACGAAGAGCAGTCTGTTGAGATCCAAAAGATCATAAGCGATATTCAGTCCGAACTGGGGAACGAAGATTCTAGTACTGAAGAGATGCTGAGAACATTGTTAAAACTGATTATATTAAAATCGACAAGGATCTGGAAGCAACAGCACCAATTATCTGACAGCGTGCAACAGGCTGACGTACAGTTTTTGCGGAAATTCAGCAAATTGGTTGAACAGCATTTTAAAACGCATCACACTGTGGCCGACTATGCTGACATGCTCTGTATTACACCAAAGAACCTCAGCAAAAAAATAAGCATGGTCAGTAAAGAAACGCCAAATGATATTATAAAAAACCGGATAATTCTGGAAAGCAAGCGCCTTTTAGCACATACCACCATGAATGTGAAAGAAGTTGCCTACAGCCTGAATTATGAGGACGATGCGTACTTTGTCCGTTTTTTCACAAAACATACCGGAATATCACCAACGAACTTTAGAAAACAGTTTAAATAGAGCGTTATCAAATAATGCAAAAAGCACAACCTGTTGGGTTGTGCTTTTTGCATTATTATACCCTTTCGAACTGTAGATAATGCTATCTAACACCAAATAACCTTCGTCGGGGGAAAAAGTGCAATTCAAAGCGAAAACCATCCATTGATAGGCCCCTGAATTTACCCCAACTTTGCAATGTCAAAATAAAACAACATTAAATAATAAAGACATGAACAAGTTTACAGTAAAAGACGGAACAGAAATTTATTTCAAAGATTTAGGTGAAGGACAGCCGATATTTTTTCACCATGGATGGCCATTATCATCCGATGACTGGGATGCTCAGATGATGTTTTTCCTTGAAAAAGGATTTAGAGTAATCTCCCATGATAGAAGAGGTCACGGAAGATCCACTCAAACCTATAAGGGAAATGACATGGATACTTATGCAGCTGATGTTGCAGAACTGGTAGAGTTCCTGGATCTAAGGGATGTTATCCATGTAGGGCATTCAACAGGTGGTGGCGAGGCGATCAGGTATGCCGCCCAAAACGGAAAAGACCGGGTATCCAAAGTGGTTTTGATCAGCGCAATTACACCTTATATGATTGCTGATACCAATAATCCGGAAGGGGTGCCACTTGCAGTTTTTGACGATATTCGCCATAATACACGTCATAACAGACAACAGTTCTACCAGGATCTTACAGTTCCGTTCTATGGTTACAATAGGGAAGATGCGGTTATTAAAAAAGGAATACAGGACAACTGGTGGAGACAGGGAATGATGGGTGGTATCAAGGCGCAGTATGATTGTATCAAAGTATTTTCGGAGACCGATTTTACTGAAGATCTAAAAAGTGTAGAAATACCTGTGTTGGTATTGCATGGTGACGATGATCAAATTGTGCCTTATGCAACCACAGCTGTTAAAGCCGCTGAGCTTTTGAAAAACAGCAAGCTGATCATATATCCGGGCTTTTCCCACGGAATGCCCACTATTAATGCCGATGTCATCAACGAGGATATCCTATCATTTATAAAAGGATAGAAATCAAGAGAGGCAAAAAGTACAATTCAAAGCGAAAGCCGTCCATTGGAAGGCCTGAGGAATAAGAGCAACTTTGTAGTGTCAAAATAACAACAATAATAAATATTTAAAGAAACATGAAAAATTTAATTTTAGCAGTCGTATTATTTACAACATTAATTTCAAATACAGTTTTATCACAAACGAAGAGAACGCCTGCATCTTATGGCAGAGAAGAATATATTGAAGTAGAGAAAAATGTGAAACTACATGTGACCGACCTTGGTGAGGGAGAACCTATTGTCTTGATCCACGGATGGCCCTTGAGTGATGCCATGTACGAATATCAGTATGCCGATTTTATTCAAAAAGGATATCGTGTGATTGGTATCACCTTAAGAGGATTCGGGTTATCTGATAAGCCGGGAGGCAAATATAATTATGATGTATTTGCAGATGATATCAAGGTTGTTTTGGACAAATTGAATATTAAAAATGCGACTATCGGCGGATTTTCCATGGGTGGCGCTACAGTGATTCACTATGTGGCCAAATACAATGCTGCCCACGTTTCCAAGATGGCATTATTTGGAGCGGCAGCACCGATCTGGACAAAACGTGCAGACTTTAATTATGGCCTGTGGACTAAAGAAGATGTTAATGGTTTGATCAATCTGAACAACACTAACCGTCCAGAATTATTTGCTACATTCGGTAAGATATTTCCAGCCAATGAGACCAGCGTTTCTCAAGGTCATGGCGCTTGGTTGGGAGGCATTCAGGCTCAGGCATCACCTTATGCAATGGCTGAAGGATTAAAAACTCTGAGAGATAGCGATTTGCGTAATGATTTGAAGAAAATAACAATTCCTACTTTAATCTTACACGGTAAGTTAGATAAAATCTGTTCTTATGATCTTGCGGAACAAATGAATATTTTGCTTAAAAACTCAACTTTAGTTCCTTTTGAAAAAAGCGGTCATGCCTTGTTCATCGAAGAGTTGGATAAATTTAATACCGAATTATTAAACTTCATCAAAAAATAGGATAATTATAGTATGAGGTTAGTCTAAAAAGCTAACCTCTTTTTTAATATTAAATGAATTAAAATGCACAGATTTATATTACTTTTCTTAGCCCTGACATTGTTGTCATGCAGTACAAATAAACAGATTGTAGCAGTAAAACATACGGATTTACCAAAAGCCATAGGTCCCTACAGCCATTCAACCAGCTATGAAAATTTAGTGTTTGTATCGGGCCAGATAGGAATAGATCCAAAAACAAACCGCTTAAAAGAAGGTTTTGAAGAACAAATAGTACAGATTTTTGAAAACTTAAAAACTATTCTCAAGGACAATCATTCCGATTTTGATCATATTGTCAAAACCACCATATTCATTACTGATATGAAACAGTTTGAAACAGTAAATAAGATATATAATCATTATTTCAAAAACCGCTTTCCGGCACGCAGTACAGTTGAGATAAAGTCATTACCAAGAAATGCAAGCATCGAAATAGAATGCATTGCCACTCAGAAAAACTAATTGTTTTGATAGATTTATGAGATTTATATTAAGATTATGTTTATAGTTATAAAATAACTAGTGAACCCCCGACAATAAGATGTTAATGGAAAAAAATAATATCGTCATATCAGAAGATAATTACTTGTTTAAAGGTGGGTTTTGATAAAAGCTTCTTCCGATCCAGACTTTGGGTCAGAAAGAATAATAATTGCTGTCTTTTTCATTGTATAAAAATTTAATTTACACTGCAAAGATGTGGGAATAAAGTACGCTAAAGAATGGATCATTTCTACTTTGTAATGGAGATTTTTTTTAGTTGGTCCTTTAATATTCATAGAAAAGCGAACTTTAGTTAAAAAGTTCGCTCAAAGTAAAATTCAAATTTATTATGATCCGGGTTTTACAAAAGTTTGCCAGCCTCGCATCGTTTCAATAAAACGTTCACTCAGTCCGCCTTCACGAAGAAAATCGGCTGTTACAGGCAACTGTGGACTGTCATACAACGGATTCGCTTTTACCTGAAGCGGAAAATCCCTCTGAAGGATTCCAGCTCTGGCAATCAGCACAAAATCACAACCTTCATCCAGTAATTCTCCGGCCCGCTGTGCGCTCATAATTTTTCCGGCTGCACCCAGGCGAACGCCTTTTCTTGGAAGCTCTGTAAAAACACTCAACATCGTTTTGCCTTTAAAACTTCCTTCCCTTACAAGCTGAGCCGAATCCCAAAGTGCCAAATCCAGATAATCAATCAATTCTTTATCAAAAATTTCGGTGGTAATTTCACGTAATTCTTCCAAACGAAGTCCGTATCGTTCAATCGACAAGCGCCATCCAATCTGAAAATCATTTCCACAAGCTTTGCGAATTCCTTCAATCACTTCAATGGTGAATCGTGCCCGGTTTTCTATACTTCCTCCATATTTATCGGTTCGGTCATTCAGGTTTGGTGAGAGAAATTCAGACAAAATCCAACCAAAAGCACCGTGAACAGAAACGCCATCAAAACCAGATAATTGCGCCCTTTTTGCCGCTTCAATAAAACTGTCACGAATTTTTTCCACGTCTTCGGTTGAGATTGCTTTAATATCTTTCAATGTTTTGCTTGATGCAGGAGCCGGAATTCCTCCAAACTCTGGTTTGGCTCGGTGTCCAGCGTGATGAAGCTGTACAGCCGATAAAGCTCCCCCTCCACGAATAGCTGTTGCCATTTTCGTTAATCCAGGTAAATGTTTATCACTGTGAATTCCCAACTGCCGTTCAAATGCAATGGCTCCGGCTTCTACTGTAGATGCGCTGGTTTGGATTAATCCGTAGCCGCCCTTGGCCAATTGTTCCATCCATATTTGGTCGTATTTGGAGGCTGTACCATCAAAATGACTTTGCTGACTGGTCAGGGGAGCCAACATAAAACGGTTTCTCATCGGCGAACCGTGCAGAAAAGTGAGGGGTTTAAATAAATCAGAAACAGACATTTTGTATAAATTTTATGGTTTTATTTATCAATTTTATCTGTTACAAAGTTGGATCTTTACAAGGTCTTTAAAAATGGATTATTTTTACGTTGTAATGGATGTTTCTATAAGATTGGTTTATTAACACACTAGTTATACTTTAAATTAAATTCTTTAAATTAAATTCTTTTAATAATAATATCTACAGATCGAATCTAAAGGATGCAAATTTTACTAAATTATCTAATGAAAATAGTTGTGTTTATAAAGAGTATGTAAACTATTTTATATTTTTGTCAGCAGATATTTTGGAAGCCTGTTTCATTTGTACTGGATTTTCCTGTTTGGCAATGTAACTTTCTTCTATCTAAATAAAAGACATTAACATCTTTATATCTTATTAAATGAATATTATGAAAAACAAATTCACAAGACTTACAGAACAACAGTTGGCCAGCAAATGCAATTTCATTGAAAACTATTTGGCATCTCAAAATGCCGCAAGTGGAGCAATATTTGACTCGAACGCGAATGTTTCCACCAAAAATATTGCAACCATGGAAGCAGAATTGAACAAAGATATCAACATCCAGATCAATCGCAATCTTATTGGTAATAAGATAGAAGAACTCTTTGGAGCAAGCCTTGCCAAAGAATATATAAGACAGTTGGAAGAACATGAAATCTATGTTCATGATGAAACAAGTCTAAAACCATACTGTGTAAGTGTATCCATGTATCCGTTGCTTTTGGACGGATTGACAAAGCTTGGTGGCGAGTCTAAAGCCCCCAAACATTTGGGCAGTTTCTGTGGCTCCTTTGTGAATTTTCTTTTTTCAGTATCTTCACAATTCGCAGGTGCTGTGGCGACCGTGGAATTTCTGCTGTATTTCGATCACTTTGCAAGAAAAGATTTTGGTGAAAATTATATTCAAACACATGCCGAAATGATTGAAAATGAGCTTCAACACGTTGTATACGCTATCAATCAGCCGGCTGCAGCCCGCGGTTACCAGTCCGTTTTCTGGAATATTTCCTTGTACGACAGACCTTACTTCGATTCAATGTTCGGAACATTCTTTTTTCCTGATGGAAGCAAGCCTGATTATTTCTTTTTGGACAGACTTCAGCAATTTTTCATGCAATGGTTCAATAAAGAACGTTGCAAAGCAGTACTCACATTCCCTGTAATTACGGCAGCAATGCTCACTAGGGACAAAAAAGTCTATGATGAGGCCTTTGCAGATTTCTGTTCAAAAGAGTTGAGCGAAGGAAATTCATTCTTCATTTATCAGTCCGAAAACGCTGATTCTCTGGCAAGTTGTTGCAGACTGAGAAACGAAATATCAGACAATACATTCAGCTATTCTTTGGGGGCAGGAGGAGTATCTACAGGAAGCATCAATGTAATCACCATCAATATGAATCGTCTTTATCAGAAAGAAATTCCGTTAGAGACAATGATTGATAATATTCATAAATATCAAGTGGCTTTCAGAAGTCTTATTCAGGATTATAAGAATGCGGGAATGCTTCCGGTATACGATGCGGGTTTCATTTCTCTTGACAAACAGTTCCTTACCATTGGGATCAACGGAATGGTGGAAGCTGCAGAATTTCTGGGCATTGAAATTTCAGATAATGAGCGCTACAAAAACTTCATCAATGAAAATCTTAAACTGATTTTTACGAAAAATAAAGAAGCCAAAGAAAAATATGGATATATGTTCAATACAGAATTTGTTCCTGCCGAAAACCTGGGTGTAAAAAATGCCAAATGGGATAAAGAAGACTGGCTGTACGTTCCGAGAGACTGCTACAATTCTTACTTCTATATTGTTGAAGATGAAAGCCAAAACCTAATCGATAAATTCTTCCTTCACGGAAACGAGTATATACAGTATCTTGACGGAGGCTCTGCTTATCATTGCAATCTTGAAGAATATCCTACCCAGGAAGGTTTTAAAAAACTATTGAATGTGGCTGCGTATACAGGATGTAATTATTTCTGCTTCAATATAAAAGTGACGGTTTGCAATAGTTGCGGTTATATCAACAAAAAAACGATGGATCACTGTACAGAATGTCAGTCTGATGATATTGATTACGCTACACGTGTGATCGGTTATCTGAAAAAAGTCACCAACTTCTCTAAAGATCGCCAGAAAGAAGAAAAAAGAAGATATTACGGGAATGCTGAAGTATGATAGCTATGATATTGTTCTGCAGGAAATTCCTGATGAGGTTTCACTATGTCTTACCATTACAGGCTGTCAATTAGCGTGTGAAGGTTGCCATTCAGAACATCTGTGGAATCCTGAAAACGGAACAGAGCTTACTCATGATATTTTTCGGAATTTAATCACGAAATATAAAAAAACGATTACCTGTGTTCTTTTTATGGGAGGGGAATGGGCAGATTCTGAACTCATTGCTCTGATTTCCATGACAAAAAGAGAAAAGCTAAAAGTCGGTCTTTATACCGGATTGAACGAAAAACAAATGAAAAGGAAACATCCGATTTTACTGGAAAATCTGGATTACTTAAAAACAGGGAAGTGGATCGCAGACTTGGGAGGACTTAACAGCATAAGCACCAATCAGGTATTAAAAGATCTCACCACGGGAAGGATTTTGAATGGCTATTTCCTTAACAATAAATAAATCGAAAAAGTACTGTTTTACAGTACTTTTTTATGGATCTAGATTGGATTTTAGATCTATGATGTAAATCATGTTTGTATTAAATATTTGATTTTCAGTTGAATACGGTGTGTATTCTTCAAAAATTATTTTGAATGAATTAAAATAAGATATTTTTATCTTATTTTAATATCTGATTACTGTATCTTTGTTACAGAGATTAATTCTGCATGCAACTAAGTGAATGACCATTAAAAACTTATACAGATGTTCAGCATTTTCACAAAGATCAATAAAAAAGCATTTATTAATGCCATCATTGCCACATTAGTGGTCATTGCCGTTACGGTAATAGGATCGGTAAATCTACAGAATTTTGATGCCGCTTTGATCATTTATTTCTTCGGAACGATCAGCATGACTTTCGGAGTTGTCTATCATCATTCGGTATGGAAACAGCGTCCGGCAACACAGAAATACTGGAAGCGTACCTGGGAATTTATTTTCAGTAAAGATTACCCGGTTTATGTAAAAGAAGTGATCCGTTTATCTGTTCGTAACATCATTTTTCAGAAATTCATCGCTCCAAGAGGTAAAACGCGTTGGTTAGGACATTTCCTTTTAGCTACAGGATGTCTCATCTCATTTATGGTCACATTCGGACTTACATTTGGATGGCTGCACTTCACCTTAAAACCAGGAACCATAGATCAGTATGAAACCCATATGATGGGCTTTATTGTGATGACATTTCCTCTCGATACTGCCATAGCCGTTTTCTTTTTCCATATTCTGGTTTGGACCTCGATCATGGTTATCGTGGGTTGTCTCATTATGATGCACAGAAGATTCGTAGATGAAGGTCTTATCGCTACCCAATGGTTTGAAAGAGACTGGCTTCCTTTGATCTTATTGGTAGCTGTTTCTGTGACAGGATTGGGAATTTGGTTTGATTATACCTATCTCGAAGGAAAAATGAGTCAGTTTATGGCTATTACCCATGCCATTACGGTAGCTATGTTCCTTATGTGGATCCCTTTTGGAAAGTTCTTTCACATCTTTCAGCGACCAGCACAAGTGGGAGCAAATATCTATAAAATTGAAGGAAAACGAAGGGGAATGCAGGTTTGTCCGCATACAGGCGACGAATACACCACAAAAATGCATATTGATGACCTGAAGGAAATCACAAAAAAAATGGGCTTTGATTTAGTACGCGAAGATGGCAAAAGCTATTTGGATTACAGCCCCGAAGGAAAAAGAGCAATGCTAGCCAAAGCGCACCTTAAAGCAAGACAAGAATCAGGAAAATATTTTGGTTAAAATAGAATAAAATGGCAAAATTACCCGTATCAGCTGACGAGATCATCAATATATTTGGCCCACATCAACACTATCCTAACAAAGGAACTGTACGATCAAATCCACAAAATCCCGATGCATTGATAAAAACGCATTGTTGTTTTTGCGGTTTGCAGTGTGGAATTCAACTAAAAGTAAAAGACAAAAAAGTTGTTGGCTTTGAACCCTGGAATGATTTTCCGTTCAATGAAGGAAGACTTTGTCCGAAAGGAGTTCAGCGATATATGCAGGACAATCACCCCGATCGTTTGCTTTCACCTTACAAAAGAGTGGATGGAAAAGGTTTTGTTCCGATCGAATGGGATGAAGCGTATGACGTAGTGGTGAAAGAGATTAGAAGAATCCAGGAACAATACGGAAAAAATTCTTTTGCTATGCTTTCCGGGGTATCCCTTACCAACGAGAAAAGCTATATGATAGGGAAATTTGCCCGTGTCGCTCTGAAAACTGCCAACCTTGACTATAATGGCCGCCTTTGTATGGTGAGTGCCGGAGCAGGAAATAAAAAAGCTTTTGGGATGGATAGATCTTCCAACAGTTGGGCTGATCTGGCTCATGCAGAAGTAATCATCATTACTGGAGCCAATGTAAGCGAATGTTTTCCTGTTTTAACACATAAAATCTGGGAAGCCCGCGATAACGGAGCAAAATTAATAGTGATAGATCCGCGTCAGATCCCGATTGCAAGAACTGCAGATATCCATTTGCCAATTAAACCGGGAACAGATTCAGCACTTACCAATACTATGCTGAAAGTTTTAATTGATAACAATTGGCTCGACCATGATTTTATCAATAATCACACTTCAGGATTTGAAGAAGCTGCCGAAGCCGTGAAAGACTGTACTCTGGAATGGGGAGAAGAAGTAACCGGTGTTCCTGCAGAACTGATCTACAAAGCTGCAGAAATGTGGGGAAAAGCTAAAACCAGTTTTTTGATGCATGCCCGTGGGATAGAACATCACTCTAAAGGTGTTCAGAATGTTTCCAGCTGTATCAATCTGGTGTTGGCAACCGGAAGGATCGGGAAACCGTATTGCGGTTACGGAACGATTACAGGACAGGGAAATGGGCAGGGCGGAAGAGAGCATGGTCATAAATGTGATCAGCTTCCCGGAAACAGAGACATTGAAAATCCAGAACACAGAAGATTTGTTGCTGATATTTGGGGCATCAAAGAAGAAGATATGCCGGGAAAAGGCCTGAGTGCTTATGAGATCATTGAAGCCATCAATCGTGGAGAGATCAAAGGTTTATTATCGATATGTTTCAATCCATTGGTTTCCTTACCGAATAACAATAACGTTCGTGCAGCACTGGAAAAACTGGAATTCTATGCAGGAATCGATTTCTTTTTATCAGAAACCTTACGTCACGCCAATATAATTCTTGCAGGCTCCTTGCAGGAAGAAGAAGAAGGAACCACTACATCGGCAGAAGGAAGAGTGATTAGAATTAGAGCTGTGGTAGCTCCTCCGGGAAAAGCTAAGCGTGACAGCGAAATCATTATGGAACTGGCACGAAGATTAGGTGAAGGCGATAAATTCAGCTATAAAAACAGCGAAGAAACCTTCAATGAACTTAGAAGAGCTTCCAAAGGCAGTGCGGCAGACTATTACGGAATCACGTATGGAAGAATAGAAAGAAATCTGGGGATTTTCTGGCCTTGCCCTAGTGAAGAACATCCCGGAACTCCAAGACTTTGGGAAGATAGACAATTCAATACAAATGATAAAAAAGCACATTTTAATCCGACTCCATACAAAAAACCAATGGAGGAGCCGGATGAAGAATATCCGATTGTATTGACAACAGGAAGAGTAGTAAGTCAGTATTTAAGTGGTTCACAGACAAGAAGAATTGGAAAGCTGGTAGATATTTATCCAGAACCATTACTTGAGATCCATCCTAAATTGGCTGCACAATATGGCATTCAGGAAAATGACCTGATCAAAGTGTCTACCCGAAGAGGAAGTGCCTTGTTCCCTGCAAATGTGGTGGAAACAATCAGGGAAGATACTGTTTTCATCCCCTATCACTGGGGCGGTGTGAATTCTGTCAATCAGTTGACCATTGATGCTTTAGATCCTGTTTCAAAGATACCGGAATTTAAAGTTTGTGCCTGCAAATTGGAGAAAACAGGGCGTAAAAAAGGAGAAAATTCAAAAGAATTGGCTAACCAAAGTAGAGATATTCAATATTAAATTTTAAAAAGATTATGGCGGAACAGTTTGAAAAATTTAATGATATGGAATTCTTCGTTGATATGCAGCGCTGCATCGGCTGTCACTCGTGTGAGATGGCTTGTGCAGAATGTGAGACTAACGGAGAAACCTCGATGATTCATATTCATTATGTAGACAGGGCAGAAACTGTTCAGACCACCGTGCAGGTGTGTATGCATTGTGAAGATCCCATTTGTGCGAATGTATGTCCCGCAGATGCTATTACAAAAGATGAATATGGTATTGTGCATACCGCAGATACATCAAAATGTATCGGATGTGCGAATTGTGTTATTGGTTGTCCGTTCGGAGTTCCGCAGATTCCGGATCAAAGTGCGATGCTAATGATGAAGTGCAATATGTGCTACGACAGGACCAGTACGGGTCTTAAACCTATGTGTGCAACAGTTTGTCCCAGTGGGGCCTTAACCTTTGATACCAGAGAGAATGTAGCGAAGAAAAGACCGAACAGCACACCTGTGAACCGCTTTATTTTCGGGAAAGAAGTCGTAAATACAAAAGTAAATATAATGATGCCGAAAGGCAGCGAAGAATTAAAAGTTTTTTAATCATACTAACATGTCAGAAAATCATAAAAAAATCCCCACCTGGAAAGCCGATTTTCCTATTAAAAAACGTGAGGCAGCATATGTTTCCAGAAAAGAATTCATCAAACTGATCACTTTTTTCTCAGGCACTTTGGCATTTGCCAATGTAGCCGTTCCATTGTTTAATTTTTTCAGAAAAGAGAAAGAAATAAAACCCTATTTTATAGGATTAACGACCGATCTACAGGTGGGAGGAATGAGAACGTTCTATATCAATGAAGATCATCGTAATCCCTATATGCTTATCCGTCTCGCAGAAGATACATGGAAAGTTTTTGAACAAAAATGTACCCATTTGTCATGTTCTGTGCTATACAATCATAATGAACAGCTGATCGAATGCCCTTGTCACCACGGGTTTTTCAATCCGGATGACGGATCTGTTATTCAGGGACCGCCACCGAGACCGCTTCCGCAGTTAAAGGTCGTGATCAAAGAGGATAAAATATATGTGACGGATTTTGAAAAAGAAACCGAAGAAAGCCACGGATAAGTTCAACACAAAAAATTACCGAGATGTCAGTACGAAAGAAACCTATTAAAAAAGTAACATTCAGAATCAATGAAATGCTTGTTGCCATTATCAGCGTCTATATTCTGCTGGTAAGTCTGCAAATGTGGCTTTTGTTTGGAACGATCAACAAGGCTTTGGATAAAGAAAACCTGGACTTTGCAGCCTATTCGGCAATTGGATCAGTGATTATATTTCTGTGTACACTTTTCTTTTTGAGATATGTACCGGATATTCCTACAGGACAGATTAAAAAATCAGAAGAGGAGAATGACAATGCCTATTGATTTGCTTGATTCTTTTGGCAGAAAACACGATTACTTGAGGCTTTCCATTACGGACAACTGTAATTTCAGATGTCTATACTGTATGCCCGATGAACCGTTCAAAAGTACATCATCCGTAGAACTGATGAGCAGCCGCGAAATTTTCGAAATTGCAAGGGTTTTTGTTCATCATTATGGGATTAACAAGATCAGAATCACAGGGGGAGAACCTTTGGTAAGACATGATTTTGAAAATATCATCCGACAGATTTCCAAGTTAAATGTCAATACAGGAGTTACAACCAATGGGGTTTTGCTTCATAAGTATTTTGATGCGCTGGAAGAATGTAACGTTAAAAATCTCAATATCAGTATTGATTCTCTGGATCGCGAAAAGTTTAAATACATTACCAAAAGAGACCTGTTTCAACCCGTTTGGGACAATATCAAAGAAAGCATCAGAAGAGGGTTTAATGTAAAACTGAATATGGTGGTAATGCGGGGTTTCAATGATGATGAGATCCCGGAATTCATTGCCTTATCCCATCATTATCCGATAGAGTTGAGGTTTATAGAATTTATGCCATTCACCGGAAATTCTTGGGAAAAAGCAAAAGTGATTCCGGTCGCGGAAATGCTTGATTTGGTTTCACAGCACTTTACGTTTGAAAAAATAACGGATCAGAAAAATGATACATCCAGAAAATATCGGATTAGTGAAGAAAGCAAAGGAGTTTTCGGACTGATCTCTACCATGAGCAATGCTTTCTGTGCTGACTGTAACCGAATCAGGATCACTTCAGATGGGAAAATGAAAAACTGTCTTTTCGGAGCGGATGAATTTGATTTGCTGAAGGCTTTCAGAAACGAAGAAGACCTTCTGGAACTGATTCAATTAGGCATCACCAGAAAGCATAAAGAGAAAGGTGGACAGTTTTCTGAAATGGGAAGTGTAAAAAATCAATCAATTGTTAATCGGAGTATGATAAAAATCGGCGGGTAGTTTTATATTTGGAAAAAAATAAAAACAAAAATTAATAATAACTAAAAAACTGTAATCATTTTAAACACTAATAAATCAAACCGTGAGAAAATTTTTAAAATTCATTTGGGTGGTAGCGATGACCTACCCAATGTTGCAATGCAGTAAATCTGAAGCAGCAAAACCTGAAGTGCAAAGTATGGCTCATATTTCAGAAAACATTTCGGAAAAAGAAAATCATAAGCACGATGATGATGACTGGATCTATGTAAACAAAGAGATAACCGTAATGGGAGATGTCGTTAAGCCCTTGACACTCACTGTAGATTCTTTGAAAAAAATGAATGTAAAGAAAATTAAAGATTTTGATATTGTCTGTCAGTCGGGGATATCCAAAAGTCATATAGAATCTACTAAAGGTGTTCTGCTTACAGAAATTGTGGAAAAGGCAAAAATTGCACAGAAGGATCACACAGACAGGAATTTCTACATTGTTGCAAGAGCTTCAGATGATTACAAAGCTACCTTTTCATGGGCAGAATTGTTCAATAACCCTACTGGAGATAAAGTGTATGTAGTATTTGAACAGAACGGAAACCCCCTGAAAGAAAAAGGCGAAATGATCCTCGTGAGTCTGTCTGATACCAAAACGGGTCCTCGTCACGTAAAATGGCTGAAAAACATAGAAGTAACAAGAGTGCAATAGCAAGGCATAATCAGAATGAATCAATACATAAGTGTTTCTGAAGCCAGAGAAATCATAGAGAACCATATTTTCCCGACAGAGAATATGATATTGCCTCTGTTGGAAGCTTTGGGTTTTTATACGGCAGAACCTATCATGGCGACCTTAGATGTGCCGTCTTTCGATAATTCTGCGATGGATGGGTATGGATTTCGTTTTGATGATTTGAAAGATTCTACCAAATTAAAAGTTACCAATACAATTCCTGCAGGAATTTCAACAAATGACCCTATTTTAGGTAAAGGAGAAGCTGTACGGGTCTTTACTGGGGCAAAGGTTCCGGAAAGTATAGATACTGTGGTGATGCAGGAAAAAGTAGTCCGCAACGGAGATTATATCCAATGTAATACAGATGAAATTAAAAAAGGGGACCATATCCGTCTCAAAGCTTCACAAACCGAGAAAGGAACTGTGATTGTGGAAAAGAACACATTTATCAATCATTCAGTGATCGGATTTCTGGCAGGATTTGGAATAGAAAAAGTTAAGGTTTATAAACGGTTAAAGATCGGTCTTGTTTTTACCGGCAATGAACTGGTGGAAGTTGGGAAAACTTTATCCGATGGAGAAATTTACAATTCCAATACATACACTTTACAGGCTGCTTTAGCGGAGATCAATCATCAATTTTCCTTCATAAAACATGCCGAAGACAGACAAGAAACAACTTTTTCTGCGATTAAAGAAGCCTTTGAAAATGCAGATATTGTACTGATTACAGGCGGAATTTCCGTGGGAGATTATGATTATGTAAAACCTGCTCTGGAAAAACTGGGTGTTACGGAATTGTTTTATAAAGTAAGACAAAAGCCAGGAAAACCTTTATTCTTCGGGAAATTTAACGAAAAATTTGTTTTTGCGTTACCGGGAAATCCAGCATCTGTATTTTCCTGTTACCATCAGTATGTAAAACCGTTTGTACTGGGATGTTTCGGAAGAAAGAACCTTAATGAAAGTCAGGATGTGGCGGTTTCAGAATCTTTCGTAATGAAAAAAAGCAGTGAGCAGACACAGTTTTTAAAAGCTTGGTATTCCCAGGGAAAAGTGCATATCCTCAATGGTCAGGAATCATACAAAATGAATTCTGTGGCACAGGCAAACTGTCTGGTTGAATTTCCTGAAAATATAACCAAAATAAATCCTGGTGAAAAAATAAAGATCTGGAGGATTTGAAAATGATCAGAAATGAAAGCAGTTGTTTTAGCGGGTGGTAAAAGTTCCCGAATGGGACAGGATAAAGCCCTCATGAAGATGAGTGGA
The DNA here is from genome assembly GCF_022488405.1 of Chryseobacterium sp. Y16C. Lineage (NCBI taxonomy): Bacteria > Pseudomonadati > Bacteroidota > Flavobacteriia > Flavobacteriales > Weeksellaceae > Chryseobacterium > Chryseobacterium sp. Y16C. The sequence goes on along the minus strand of NZ_CP092711.1, from coordinate 1,414,964 downwards.
AAAACGATGATACAACATGTTGTGGATAATTTGGCGAAAGTATTCGATGAGGTTTTTATTTCCGGAAACCGTTCAGGTGATCCTGTTCCAATGAATGTGATTAAGGATCGATATGAGCAAAAAGGTCCTATGGAAGGAATTCGGTCTGCTTTAGAGCACTGTCAGGAAGATATTTTCGTATGTAGCTGCGATATGCCTTTTGTTTCTACGGAATTGATGAAAGATATTCTTCAAAGAAGAGCAGAAAATAAGATCAGTATCGCGGAATGTGAAGGTAAAGTATATCCGGTTTTAGGCATTTATCCTTATGTGGTTCTTGATGTTTTAGCAAATTCAATTAAGAATGACCGCCTGAGAATGACCCGATTTCTGGAACAGCAAGATGCTCATTATATTCAGTATGATGAATCCTTTAGACCACAGTTTTTGAATATCAATACACCGGAAAGCTTTTGGGAGGCAGAACGTATGATAAATAAATTAGAATTACTTAAAATCAGGACAGATGAAACTTAAAATATTTGGCAAACTCACAGACATCTTTAAAGTAGAAGAATATGATCTTCCATTGCACAATACAGCCAGTGTTGCTGAACTCAGATCGCAATTGTTCGAAAAATTTCCTGAATTGGGGAAAACTACTTTTTTAGTCGTTGTGAATGGAGTGAAAGCAGAAAACCAGCACTTGATTTCAGGTGAAGCAGAAATTGCATTATTACCTCCCTACTCAGGAGGTTAAAAAAATACATTACCATGAATATAAACAGATATAGCAGACAGATTATACTTCCGAATTTTGGGGTTGAAGCACAGGAAAAGCTTGCCCGTTCATCAGTTTTAGTGGTTGGAGCAGGCGGATTGGGATGCCCTGTTCTCCAGATTTTGGTCTCTTCAGGAATCGGAGTGATAGGAATAGCAGATTCTGATAAAGTAGATCTGCACAATCTTCACCGTCAGCTTTTATATGACGAGCAAGATGTGGGAACTCCAAAAGTCGTTGCAGCCCTCGAACATTTGAATACCATGAATTCTGAAACCGAAATAGTCGCTTTTCAGGAGCTGGTCACCACACAAAATGTTCTTTCATTGATCCATAATTTTGATGTGATCGTAGATTGTACCGATAATTTTACGACAAGATACTTATTGAATGATGCCTGTTTTCTTTTGAAAAAACCTTTGGTGTATGCTTCTATCTTCAGATATGAAGGTCAAGTGGCGGTTTTCAATGTTGAAAAAGTAAATTCGGTGACACAATACCGGGATCTTTTTCCGATACCGCCAAATCCTAATGAAGTTCCGAACTGTAATGAAGCAGGAGTTTTGCCGTCCCATTCATCCGTTATTGGTACTTTTCAGGCTAATGAAGTCATCAAATTGCTGATCGGCTCAGATGAGGTTTTGGTACATGAGTTACTGATCTTTAATACCAAAAATTACCAGTCTCTGAAAATGACTTTTACTGAAAATAAAGAAAGATCAGGACCGAAAACCATAGAGGAATTCAAAAATTTCAATTATGATGTATTCTGTAATATCCATAAAGGTGATGACATCAGCTCGCATTCAGCTTTAGAAGAATTTCTGAATCAGAAAAACAGTGTTCTTATTGATGTAAGAGAAACTGAAGAACAACCGAGATTGAAAGCTTTAAACGCTCTGGAAATTCCATTGGCATCACTTGAACAACATTTACAATCATTAAAATCCTATCAAAACATCTGTTTCATTTGCGCCTCAGGAATCCGAAGCAAAAAAGCGGTGGAGATCACAAAAACTTATTTTCCGGAAAAAGAGATCAGGCATTTTCCGACCGGAGCAAAATCAGTTTATCATGAAAAAAATTAAGAATATATTTATAGAAGGTCCTATTGATCCTGCATTCGTTGCCGAAAGTATTGCTAAACACACGGTAAAAACAAGTATTGGTGCTCATAGCATATTCCTGGGTCAGGTTCGGGAAGACAAAATCAATGATAAGAAAGTTGAATCTATAGAATTCACAGCTTATCAGGAGATGGCAGTGGAAAAAGCCCATGAAATCCGTGAAGAGATCATAACCAAATACGGACTTACCTGCACTCACATCTATCATTCATTGGGAAACATCAAAGTGGGGGAGATCTGTCTTTTTGTGTTTACTTCAGCTCCACATCGTAAGGAAGCCATCAATGCATGTGACGAAATGGTGGACAGGATCAAAAAGGAAGTTCCGTTGTGGGGAAAAGAAATTTTGGAGGATAAATCTCACTCCTGGAAAGAAAATAAACAATAAAGTATGGTTAATATCACACATAAAACAAATACACTCAGGAAAGCTATTGCAGAAGCCGTTGTCAGCGTCAGTTCACAGGTGACGATCGATGCTATTGTGAATCAAAAAGTTCCGAAAGGAAATGTTTTTGAAATGTCCAAAACAGCAGGCTTATTCGCAGCCAAAAAAACGAGTGATGTTATTCCGGACTGTCATCCGCTTCCTATAGAATATACCTCTATTCAGTTTGAGATTATGGATTTGGATATTCATATCACTTCAGAAATTCATACGATCTATAAAACCGGGGTAGAAGTGGAGGCGATGCATTCCGCTTCAATCGTTGCCCTTACCATGTATGATATGCTGAAACCGATCGATAAAAACATTGAGATCAAAAACATCAGGCTGCTTGAGAAAAAAGGCGGAAAATCCGATATCAAAGATTCCGGTGAAGGGATCATAGCATCTGTAATTGTGTGTTCGGACAGTATTTTTGAAGGTAAAAAAGAAGATAAAGCAGGAAAAGCCATTATTTCATCCCTTGAGAAAAATAAGGTAAACATTAATGATTATGTGGTTATTCCTGATGAAATTGCTGAGATCCAGAGCAAGATCAGGCTGTATGCAGAAGACGGAATCTCGTTGGTAATGATTACAGGCGGAACCGGGCTTTCGAAACGAGATGTCACTCCCGAAGCTGTTCGTCCGTTGTTGGACAGAGAAATTCCCGGAGTTGCCGAAGCGATCAGAAATTATGGTCAGCAAAGAACTCCTTATTCGATGTTATCGAGAAGTCTTGCCGGGATGATCGGTGATACTCTGGTGATCGCACTTCCAGGCTCAACAAAAGGAGCCGAAGAGTCGATGGATTCTATATTCCCGGGGATTCTGCACATCTATAAAATACTGAACGGCGGAAAGCATTAAAGATTGCTGATAAAAATCAGTATAATAAAAGATAAAAAACTCTTTTAATTGAAGTTGAAATCTTACCTTTGTTCTATAAAAGATAAAAAGGTATTAATATTCTATTAAAACTAAAATGGATAAAAATCAATTAAAAGCAGGACATCCCGTTCACACTTATCTGGTGGAAGAGGAGCTGATCGATACATTACTGGAAGAATTGCTTCAAACAGATCCGAAGGAAGAATTTCAGAAATTTTATAACCTTTTCAACCACTTGTCAACCGTTGAGAGGAGATTTGAGCGAAAAGAAAATCAACTGTTTCCTTTTCTGGAGCAAAAAAGGTGGACCGGACCTTCCAGAAATATGTGGTCTTTCCATGATACGATCCGGGATATTTTCAGGATCATCAGAAAAAATATTGAAGAAAAAGATCTGGATTCCGCAAAACAAAACATAGAATATGCGGGTCAGAACTTAAGAAATCTGATGCAGGTGGAAAAAATGGTTCTCTTCCCGAATGCAATGGAGATCCTTACCGATGAAGAATGGATAAAAATGAGAGAAGGCGAAGATGAAATCGGCTGGATGCTGAGTCAGCCACCCGCAAAATATCCGGAAGAAGAGCAGTATGTACATCCTTCCGAAGATAAAACCATAAGAACCGATGTTAGTTTTGATGAAAATGCATCACACTTTGATGAAGGATATATGACAGTGGAACAGGTGAATCTTTTATTCAGAACATTGCCGCTGGATCTTACCTATGTGGATGAAAACGACAGAGTGATTTTCTATAACCGTGGAGACATTCGTGTTTTCCCGAGAAGTGCAGGAATTATCGGAAGAGAAGTGCGTTTTTGCCATCCTCCGAAAAGTGTGGATACCGTTCTGAAAATATTGGAAGCTTTCAGAAAAGGAGAGCAAAATGAAGCATCGTTCTGGTTCAATTATCGTGACAAGCTAATCTATGTACGATATTTTGCCGTAAGAGACGCACAGAAGAACTATCGAGGGGTTATCGAAATGTCTCAGGATATTTCGGGGATCAAAAAGATCGAGGGAGAAAGAAGACTTTTGGAATGGGAGTGATAATTATCATGAAAAATAAAATACCAAAAACTCTTTTATATAAATTCGAATATATATCTTTGTAATATAAAAATAACAAATGTTTTCTAAAACCTGTGAATACGCCATTCGTGCACTGATCTTCATCGCGCAGAAGTCCAAGGACGGAAGCAGAGTAGGGATCAAAGATATTTCATCAGGAATAGATTCCCCGGAGTATTTCATTGCCAAAATACTACAGGAACTCAGCAGAAAAGGTTTTGTACAATCTGCAAAAGGACCCAACGGTGGTTTTTATATGGATGAAAATAACCTCGAGCAATCTATAGCAGATATTGTAAGAGAGATAGACGGAGACAAACTTTTTTCAGGTTGTGGTTTAGGACTCAGAGAATGCTCGGAAGATCATCCTTGTCCTATCCATAATGATTTCAAACATATCCGTAAAGAAATAAGAGATATGCTGGAAAACTCCAAGATCAGAATGTTTGTCAAGAACTTAGATTTGAAACTGACTTTTTTAAAAAAATAAAATATTTATCAGAATCAATTAAAATCAAGTTTTAAGCAGTGACAAATAAAACACTAAAAGGTATTTATATCTTGTTAAATTGAATAAAATTATTTTAAGCCAAAAAACGTAAACCAATCAAAATGAAAAAATCCATCTTCATCACTGCCGTTTTGTCTGCGTTCATCAGTATGAATTCATGCAAACAAAATCCATCCGCTGCCACAGATAAAACAGCGGATGCCGAAAAAATAGCTACAGACGGTTCATCAGAAGAACAAAAACTGGTTGCTCCGCCTTATGTACCTGCTCCTGTAGGAGAGAGAGCTGCCAAAAAAGTCATTGTAAGACTGGAAATTATTGAAAAAGTCGGTGAATTGGCAGATGGAACGCAATATAACTTCTGGACATTCAACGGAACAGTTCCCGGTAGTTTTATCCGCGCAAGAGTAGGAGATGAGATCGAGCTTCACCTTAAAAACAATGAAAACAGCAATTTTCCTCATAACATAGACCTTCATGCCGTGAACGGTCCCGGAGGAGGAGCAGAAGCCACATTTGTAGCACCAGGAACAGAGAAAGTATTCAATTTTAAAGCCTTGAATCCCGGACTGTATGTCTATCATTGTGCAACAGCACCTGTAGGAATGCATATCGCCAACGGAATGTACGGTTTGATCCTTATCGAACCGGAAGGAGGTTTACCGAAAGTAGACAAGGAGTTTTACATCATGCAAGGAGATTTCTACACCAAAGGAAAATTCGGGGATAAAGGATTACAGGAATTTGATATGGACAAAGCCATTGCAGAACATCCTGAATATGTAGTGTTCAACGGACATACAGGTGCTTTGCTAGGTAAAGGGGAACTTCAGGCTAAAGTTGGAGAAACAGTTCGTTTTTATGTAGGAAACGGAGGACCCAACCTTACCTCTTCTTTCCACGTTATCGGTGAGATCTTTGACAAAGTATACATAGAAGGAGGAAGCAAGATCAATGAAGATGTACAAACTACTTTGATTCCACCGGGAGGAGCTACAATCGTAGAATTTAAAGCAACCGTTCCGGGAGAATATGTGATCGTAGACCATGCCATTTTCAGAGCATTCAATAAAGGAGCTTTGGGAAAAATAAAAGTGACGGGTCCTGAAAATCCGGCCATTTATAAGAAAAATTAAATTAAAGTAAATATATAGTTGAAAGGGTGTTATTACTTAGGTCTCATTGGGGATTATAAAAAGGGAAATCATGAAAGGTGTATTAGTAATATTTTTTATAATTGTTATCAGTCAGGTTTCCTGTTCCGGTCACCGCGATGTTTCTGATACGAAGCCCCACGTTCAACACCATCCGAACAAAGTCTCCAGCTCAAAAAAAATGGTAAAAATAGATGGGGGAACGTATAAAGCCTTTATTGGTAAAGATTCAGGGAGAATCGTAAAAGTTAAAACATTTTATCTTGACGAAAGTCCTGTTACCAATGGAGAATATCTCGAATTCCTGAAGAAAAATCCCCAATGGGCCAAAAGTAAGATCCTAAGACTATATGCAGATACAACCTATCTGAAAAACTGGAAGAGCGATTTTGAAATTCCTGAAAACTTAGGTCCGGAAACGCCTGTCACCAATGTTTCCTGGTATGCCGCAAAAGCGTATGCCGAAAGTGTAGGGAAAAGACTTCCGACAATAGATGAATGGGAATATACAGCACTTGCGGACAGAGATTCCAAAGATGCTTCCCAAAAGCCGGAGTTTACAGAATTTATATTGAAATCCTATCAGAAAAAAGAAAAAAGCAAACAGCCTGTAAAGCATTCACAACCTAATTATTACGGTGTTTATGATATGTACGGAATGGTGTGGGAATGGACCTATGATTTCAATTCGGTGATGATGAGCGGGGAATCCAGAAAAGATAATACCACCAACGAATCTATGTTCTGTGCAGGCGCGGCAGTTACATCAGCGGATCTCAGAAATTATGCGGCATTTGTCCGGTATGCACTCAGAGGAAGCTTGAAAGCCGATTACTGTCTCAACAACCTTGGATTTAGATGTGCGAAAGATTAATTAAAGTTTAAATAAAATGAAAAGTCTATTATATTTTTTGTTGGCACTGGTTTTATTCTCCTGCAGCAAAAAAAACGAACCTTTGAAACCTGATTCCATATACAATCTGGCTTCTGAATGGGAAAAACAGGACGGAAGTAAAATAACCTTCTCCGACTTCCAGGGAAAAGTAATTGTTACCACCATGATCTTTACCTCATGCAAAACGGCTTGCCCCAGACTGGCTGATGAAATGAGAAACATTTCTAAAATGGTAGGAAAAGTAGACAGTGATGACATCCAATATGTTTTGATCTCTATCGATCCTGAAACAGACACGCCGGAAGTTATGAAAGCCTATATGGAAATCAATAAATTTAAGGATGATGAATGGACTTTCATCCGAAGTACAGAAGCAGAAACAAGGGAATTGGCTAATATCATGGCTGTGAAGTATAAAGAAATTTCACCGATAGAATTTTCTCACTCCAATATCATCAGTGTCTATTCTAAAGAAGGAATACTCGCTTTCCAGAAAGAGGGCTTAGGAAATGATAATGAAGCCCTTGTAAAAGAAATCAAAAAACAATTAGAATTATAATCCGAAAAGTATTTAACAATGAAAAAATTATTATTAGCAGCATTACTGTTATCACTTAGCATCACCGCTTGTTCAGACAAAAAAGAAACAGTAGCAACAGATACAACAAACGCTACAGAATCCAATATAATGCTTGATGAACCTAAACCGGCAGACTCTTCAGAGATTACATCCACAGCTGCAGCAAGCGGTCCTGAAGCTGAAATTGCAGAAGGAAAATCATTGGTGGAAGGTACAGACTGCCTTGGTTGTCATAAGCTAGACTCAAAGTTAGTAGGTCCTGCTTATCAGGAAGTGGCTGCTAAATATACAGAAGCAGATATTGATCGGCTTGCACAGAAAATCATTGACGGAGGTAAAGGCGTTTGGGGAGATATTCCTATGACACCACATGCCGGAATGAGTAAAGAAAATGCACAGAAAATGGTAAAATATATTCTTTCATTAAAAAAATCATAAGAATATAAATCCTTAAAAAAAACAAAAAAATTTTAAAACAATAAAAGATAAAAAAGTATTAAATTATGAATATAAAGACAGATTTTATAGGCGAAATAGTGGCGGAAGATTTTAGAACTGCTGCAATATTCAAAAAGTACGGAATCGATTTCTGCTGCAAAGGAGGCAGAACCATCGAAGAAGCCTGCGAAAACAGAAAGATCGATACAGAACCCATCTACGAAGAAATAGAAAACCTTTCAAAAAGAGATGACAATTCTATTGATTTCAACAGTTGGCCATTAGATTTACTCGCAGATTATGTAGAGAAGACACATCACCGCTACGTGGAAGAGAAAACACCTGTTCTTCAGGCATTTTTAGACAAGCTTTGTAAGGTACATGGTGGAAGTCATCCCGAACTGTTTGAGATCAGAGAGCTGTTTGATGCTTCTGCACAGGATCTGGGAGCACACATGAAGAAAGAAGAACTTATGCTTTTCCCATTCATTAAAAACATGGTTAAAGCACAGATTGACGGAAGTGCAATTCCACAGCCGCCATTCGGAACAGTGGAAAATCCGGTGAACATGATGAAGCATGAACACACCGTAGAAGGGGAAAGACTGAGAAAGATTGCAGAACTTACTGATGAATACACTCCTCCGGCTGATGCCTGCAACACATATAGAGTAACTTTCTCAATGCTTCAGGATTTTGAAAATGATCTTCACAAGCACATTCATCTGGAAAATAACATCCTTTTCCCGAAAGCAATTAAACTGGAAAAAGAATTTCAGTAAAGTACAACATTAAAAATTGAGTATATGACACCTAAAAAATTATGGATCTGGCTCACGGCGGTCATTCTGGGTTCCTTTGCGGTACTTATTTTCTATGGCGTGGAGATCTACAGAAAGATTCCGCCGGTTCCCGACAAAATTGTAACTACAGATGGTACCATTATAGCAACCGGACAGGACATCAAAGACGGACAAAATGTTTGGCAATCTATCGGGGGACAGACCGTTGGAAGTATATGGGGACACGGAGCATACATCGCGCCTGACTGGAGTGCCGACTATCTTCACCGCGAATCACTTCTTCTTCTGGAAGAACTGGCTAAAAAAGATGGAAAAGTTTATAAAGATTTATCCGACGATGAACAGGCGAAATACAAGGTTCTTCTGAAAAAAGAAATCCGCAAAAATACGTTGGACGAAGCCACAAACACCATTGTGATCAGTCCGGAACGTGCTAAAGTACAGGCAGAACTGGCTAAGTATTATGCAAAAATATTCATGGATGATCCGGAAATGGCAAAGCTGAGAGATCAATACGCTATTCCGAAAAATACAGTGAAGACTCCCGAAAGAATGGCAAAAATGAATGCCTTCTTCTCATGGGCAGCGTGGGTTTGTATCACAGATCGTCCCGGCGATGAGGTTTCATATACCAATAACTGGCCTCATGATGAGATGATCGGTAATATTCCGCCGCCTTCATTGCACTTATGGTCAGGTTTCAGTGTCCTGATGCTGTTGGGTTGTGTAGGTTTACTTGTATTTTATCATGCCCGTCATAAAGAAGAAGAACTCAGCGAGAAACTTCCGTTGGAAGATCCTTTAAGAAATATGAAGCCAACTCCTTCCATGAGGGCTACGTTAAAATATATCTGGGTTGTTGCTCTTCTGATCCTGGTTCAGATGCTTGCAGGGGTAGTTACCGCACATTACGGGGTAGAAGGAAGTGCTTTCTATGGATTTCCGCTGGATGAGATCCTGCCACAATCCATTTCCCGAAGCTGGCATGTTCAGCTGGCTATTTTCTGGATTGCAACCTCATGGTTGGCAACAGGATTATATATTGCACCTGCCGTTTCAGGATACGAACCAAAATATCAGGTACTTGGGGTGAATGTTTTATTCGGGGCATTGCTGATCGTGGTTTTAGGTTCATTGGCAGGACAATGGTTCGGAGTAATGCAGAAATTAGGTTATGTTGATAATTTCCTTTGGGGACATTCCGGATACGAATATGTAGAATTGGGTAGAGTATGGCAGATTTTACTATTGGTTGGGCTTATTTTGTGGTTGGTATTGATGATCAGAGCCTTATTACCTGCCTTGAAGAAAAAAGATGCCAACAGACATTTACTACTTTTATTCACGCTTTCTGCAGTAGCGATCGCATTGTTCTATGGAGCAGGATTAATGTACGGAAGACAAACACACATGGCAATTGCCGAATATTGGAGATGGTGGGTCGTACACCTTTGGGTAGAAGGTTTCTTTGAAGTATTTGCAACCGTTGTAGCAGCATTCTTATTTACAAGATTGGGATTATTAGGATTAAAATCCGCTACCAATGCCGTATTGTTCTCTACCATTATTTTCCTTGCAGGGGGTATCTTAGGAACATTCCACCACTTGTATTTCAGTGCTACACCTACCGCAGTATTGGCTTTAGGAGCTACATTCAGTGCATTGGAAATTGTTCCGTTGGTATTGATTGGGTTTGAAGCATGGCAAAATTATAAGATCAGTAAATCCACAAAATGGATCAGAGCTTACAAATGGCCGATCTACTGCTTCATTGCTATGTGTTTCTGGAATTTCTTAGGAGCAGGGATCTTTGGATTTGCGATTAATCCGCCGATTGCGCTATACTATATTCAGGGCTTGAATACAACAGCTGTACATGGTCATGCTGCATTATTCGGAGTGTACGGAATTTTAGGAATCGGATTGATGATGTTTGTATTGCGTGGATTGTATCCGGACAGGCACTGGAATGATAAACTCATTGGATGGGCATTCTGGCTTACCAACATCGGCTTATTGGTCATGGTTACCATCAGTTTACTTCCTATCGGCATCATGCAGTCTGTTGCATCTATTAAAGAAGGATATTGGTATGCCCGTTCCGCAGAATTCATGCAAACCGATATGATGCATACCTTACGCTGGCTGCGCGTTCCCGGGGATGTGTTGCTTGCTGTGGGAGAACTGTTGATCGTCATTTTCATTATCGGACTTAAAACAGGATGGTCATTAAAAGAAAAGAGATAATATAATCAACTTGAGCTGCTGCTGAAAGGCGGCAGTTCTTTTTAAAATTTGAAGATATGAAAAGGAATGAAAATTTAGTACCACTATCAAGAGATCATCATTTCGGATTGTTGTGCAGCTGGAAGATCCGTGAAGGGGTTAGAAAGAATATTACTTACGACAGGATCAAAAAATATATCAACTATTTTTGGCAGGAAAGCCTGAGCAAACATTTTGAAATAGAGGATACCGTATTGCCGGAACCGGAAAATGAAAGCCTTCAGTTTCAGATGCAGAAAGAACATTCTGAAATAAGAAAGCTGATTAATACTGTGAATCAATCTCAGAATCCCAGACTTTTAGAAGATTTTGCAGATGCTTTGAGCGGGCATATACGTTTTGAAGAACGAATGTATTTTCCACATCTGGAAAACCATTTATCAGATGATGAAATGACGGAAATAGGAAACAAACTGAGCCTTATCCATCAGAAAGAGCAGGACAACTATCCGGATCAGTTCTGGAAATGATTTTTATCATTAATTTTAAACAGTATGACTACTTATAAACAGGCAGGAATAGGCGAGTACCTCTATTTGGCAATGGGGATCTGCAACGGCCATAAAGTGGTGATGGGAGTAGGGTATACCTACGAATATGCTGATAAAAAGGCAAAAGAGTTTGAATTGGCAAGCAAACGATTGGTAAAATATGTTGACATTTCTGTGATAAAAACAGGAGAAAAAGAAAAATGCATGACCCTGAAAAAACTGGATTAATCTTCATTTTTCACGAAATGTTATTTGAATAATTCAACTTATACCCTTATCTTTGAAAAGAGATAAGAAAATCTTATTATAAATCTTTCTTTTCGTGCTACTTATGGACAGATTGATTCGATTCGGACATTTATTTTTTACCATTTTCACTTTGTTACTTTTTTTTGGCTGTAAAAAAGAATCTGGCCATCAGAAAAATAGCACACAAAATTCATTTGTTTCTGTTGCAGCAGCGGCTAACCTCAGAGATGTTCTGGAAGAATTAAAAAAACTTTATATAACGGAAAATCCCGGTAAAAAAATAGAACTTACCTTCGGATCTTCAGGATTATTGACTCAGCAGATCGTCAATGGAGCACCCTTTGATCTCTTTCTCTCCGCAGATTCCTCTTTCATAGAGAAAATTAAAAACGAAAACAGGAATTTCGGTAAAGCCGAAATATATGCATTAGGAAAAGTAGCGATGTGGAGCTCGGCATTTGATCTTTCAGAAGGTTTGCAAACATCATTGAACCCCGAAATAAAAAAAATCGCAATTGCTGATCCTGAATTGGCTCCATATGGGAAAAATACCGTTCAGGCTTTGAAAAATACAGGAATCTATCCAAAGATCGAACACAAAATAGTCTGGGCGGAAAACATTGGTCAGGCTGCACAATTTGCCGCTACAGGGAATGCTGATCTCGCTTTTATAGCCCTTTCTACAGCTATGAGCAAAGAAATGAAAGCTAAAGGGAATTATTATCTCTTGTCGGAGAACGAAGCAGCTTCAATCCCACAAAGCGGCATCCTGCTGAAAGGAAAAAAACAGACAGAAGCCAAGCAGTTCTTTGATTTTATAAGAAGCCGAAAAACAGCACAGATCTGGCAAAAATACGGATACCAAACTGAAATACGACACTAAATGCTAGATCAGGAATTTATCTACACATTATTCCTAACAGGAAAATTAGCATTGGTGACCACTTTGATACTGATCATCATAGGAATTCCTGTGGCATATTGGCTCACCTATTCCCGTTTCAAGCTGAAATTTGTTCTGGAAACTCTTATTTGTATGCCAATGGTACTGCCTCCTACCGTAATGGGATATTATCTTTTGGTGGCTTTCAGTCCGGAAAATGCGTTCGGGAAATATCTTCAGGAATGTTTCGATGTCCGGTTGGCTTTTTCGTTCAATGGAATTGTTGTGTCGAGTATTATTGCTAACCTTCCGTTTATGATCCAGCCTTTACAGAATGGATTTTCAGCGTTGCCTGATGAACTTAGACAAGCTTCCTACACGATGGGAAAATCAAAATTGGTTACCCTTTTCCGCGTGCTTATCCCCAATATAAAGACTTCCGTTATTACAGCTATTGCGCTCACTTTTGCGCATTGTATAGGGGAATTCGGGATTGTGATCATGGTGGGAGGAAATATTCCGAAGGAAACAAGAATTGCCTCAGTGGCTATTTACGATCAGGTTCAGGCACTTAATTTTGAAGCAGCCAATAAGTATGCATTTGTCCTTTTCATACTGTCTTTTTTAATCTTGCTTCTGATTTACAGTATTAACCGCAAAATTAACTTTACAACTTTCCGATGATTGAGATCCACCTAAAACATCAGATTTTTACCTCTTCGGGAAGTAAAATGTTAGAGGTTAATGAACAGCTGGAAACAGGTGGGATTATACACGTTTCCGGAGATTCGGGGATTGGAAAGACTGTGTTTTTTAAGATCATGGCAGGATTGCTTACTCCGAATTTTGGGGTGATTAACATCAACAACGAAACGGTATTGGATACTGAAAACCGGATTTTTCTTCCTCCGCAAAAACGTAATACAGCATTGATGTTTCAGAATTATGCTTTGTTTCCGAATATGACGGTAAGACAGAATATTACTTTTGCACAGAAGGAAAAAAACACTGAAAAAATCGATCGTTTACTGGAAAAATTTAACCTTAAAAACTTTGAAAATGTTTTCCCATCAAAACTTTCAGGAGGGCAACAGCAGAGGATTGCATTGGCAAGAGCTTTGGTTCAGGATGCTGAGATCATTCTCCTTGATGAACCGCTTTCCGCAGTGGATCCTTTAATGAGAAAAATAATGATGACGGAGATCGTTGAACATCAAAATAATGGAGCGACGGTTTTTATGACCAATCATAGCGAAGAGGAACTCAGTGCTTTTCCGTGTAGAAAATTGATGATTAAATGAAAATAATGTAGTAATGAAAAACTTTAATTTCTGGCTGAAGTTTTGCCTGTTCAATTTCTTCATAGTATCGGTGGTCGGTGTTATGATGAGGTATAATCTCGCATTTTCACTTCCGGGATTTTCTCATAAATTCATGCAGGAATCGCATTCTCATTTTGCATTTTACGGATGGGTTTCGGCAGCGATTTATCTTTTTGTTACGAAATACCTGACTGAAAGTGATGCTGGAATTGCCGTTTCAAAGTATCAGTTTTTGCAGATTTTTAATCAGATCGGTTCATACGGAATGCTGATTACTTTTCTTTATGGAGGGTATTTCTGGCTTTCCATCGTGTTTTCTTCAGTAGCTTTATTTACCGGTTTTGCTTATTATCTATTTTTACTGATTGATCTTAGGAAAAATAAGAATCCTGAAACCATTTGGCTGAAGTCAGGAGCATTCTTTGCTACATTGTCGGCGATCGGAATTTTCGGGTTGGGATATTTTTCGGCAAGGAAAGACGAGTTCGATGTGCTGTTCAGAGCTTCTACCTATTTTTATCTTCATTTTCAGTATAACGGATTTTTCCTGTTTTCCTCCATAGGTTTGTTTTTGATCTCCCTGAAAAAATACGGCGTTCAAATTCAGGAAAAACTGAATAAAACCATTTTCCGCTTATTGGCTGTTGGATGTTTTTTCGGATATGGACTTTCCATTTTATGGATAGATATGCCGGAGCTCCTTCACATCTTTTTCGGTGTGATTTCTATCCTTCAGATTATAGGAGCAATTAAACTTTGGAGATGGTTCGAGCAAACCAAACTATTCAAAAAACAGCATGTCATACAAAAATGGCTTCTTGTGGTTGTAGGCTTTGCATTTTTAGGAAAATTCATTCTTCAGATCTTATCGGCAATTCCTGAACTGGGAATTTACGCTTTCAGCAATATCAATATCGTGATCGGGTATTTGCACTTGGTTTTACTGATGGGAGTGAGTCTTTTCCTGATCTGGAAAATGCTGCATCTGGAAAATATCAAGATCAACAAATTCCTTCAGACCAGTATTGTGATCATGATCTTCGGGATCATATGTAATGAGGTTATTTTGGGACTTTCGGGATTCTTTTCCATCGTTTACATTCCATTTTTAAGTGCAAAATACTGGCTGCTTTTTGCTTCGGTGGTCATTATGATCTCGATCGGGATGTTTATCAGAGCTTTAAGAATAAAGAATTACATCAATAAAGAATTTAAAAATATCAATCTAAACCAATTTAATAAATAATGAACAAAAAACCAGTACACAATTTTCATATTCCTGTAATGGGACTGGCTTATACCATAGACAGTCCGATCCGTGTTGCCCAGTTTGGAATTTCTTCCGTAGTGTCTATTATCGATGATGAGATCGTGGAAAGAATGAGAGATTTTTACAGTAAGAAATTCAATTTTGATTATTCTGCCATTTCCATAAAATCGGAAGATCACAGAGCGAGAAGAATCACGGCATATCTGGATATGATGGATGATATTGTTACGAAAAAATGTAAAGATTTTAAAGAAGAAATTACCAAAAACACAGAAAGCTTAAAACAGTTTGTCGGAATGTTGCCGAGTACTTCCGATTTCAAAAAAGGATTACAGAACATTCTCGATAAGAAAAACGATCTCGCAGCAGACATTAAAAAATTCATTGATGAAAACCTTTTTCCGGGCGAAATTGATGTCAACATCATGACCAAAGTAGATAAGGACAACTTCGTGAAGGATGTACAGCTTCCTACGATTTATAATGATGCCCATGCTTCTCTGCGTGGTTTTGCGAAGAGTAAACTGTCCTCATCTGTAGTGTTTTCAGCAGGGATGAATCCCAGATTATACAGCTATCTGGAGGAATTTGAACACTTTTTTCCTAATGAAAACGGAGAACTGAAAAAGAAGATCATCATCAAGGTAAGTGATTTCCGTTCAGCGATGATCCAGGGAAATTTTCTTGCAAAAAAAGGACTTTGGGTTTCGGAATACAGAATAGAATCCGGTTTGAATTGTGGTGGTCATGCTTTTGCTACGGACGGACTTTTGATGGGTCCAATCATGGAGGAATTCAAACAAAAAAAGAGTGAACTCCAGTCTTCGGCATATTCTTTATGGAGCGAAGCATTGAAACAAAAGGGTAAAACGGCTCCTTCCGAGCCTTTAGACATTAAAATTTCTGTACAAGGCGGTGTAGGAACTTCTGAAGAACACGAATTTCTTCTCTCAAATTATAATGCAGACAGTGTAGGATGGGGTTCTCCGTTTTTGTTGGTTCCGGAAGCTACTTCTCTCGATCAGGAAACAAGAGATCTTCTGGTGAAAGGAAAAGAAGAAGACTTCTATCTGAGCAACATATCACCATTGGGAGTTCCGTTCAATACAATCAAAGGAACAAGCAATGAGATCATCAAGGAAAAAAATATAGCAAAAAGTAAGTTCGGGAGTTCATGTCCTAAAAAACTTTTGGCTTTAAGCAAAGAATTTGATCCGAAAGGAACCTGTACCGCTTCAAAAAAATATCAGGATATCAAAATGGATGAGCTGGAAAATAACAGAGCAAATCTTACAGATAAACAATACGAAAAAAGCAGAAAAAATATCACCGATAAATCCTGCCTTTGTGTAGGTCTTGTCAATTCCGCTTATCTGGAACACGGATTGCCGACAAAAGGTGAGAAACAGGGAGTTGTTATTTGCCCGGGACCTAATCTTAGCTTTTTCGACAGAGAACTTTCACTTTCGGAAATGGTTCGCCATATTTACGGATACGAAAATGTTTTGCGGGATGAACGCCGTCCAAATGTCTTTATCAACGAATTGAAACTGTATGTGGATCATCTTAAAAACGAAATAGCCGATTTTTCTGAAGAGATCACCAAATCTCAGGTGAAAAAATGGGAGAGCTTCAAAGCTAATTTACTGAAAGGAATTGCTTATTATGAAGATCTTTTTGCCCATACAAACTATTTCAGATCAAAAGTAGACCGTATTTTTTCTGAACTGAAATCATACAGATCAAAAATTGATCAGATCCAGATTCCGCAGTTATAAGCTGTAGAATTTAAAATACTCCTGGTTCATTCATCAGCTTCATTACACTTCCAAGATCTTTCAGATCTTTGATCTTATATTGGAACATGATCATCACTTTTTCCTTTACAGCAACAGCAAGGTGATGAATGGGACAGGGATTTTCCCCATTACATAAGGATAACCCTAAAAGACATGAGGTAAGAACTTCCTTACCTTCAAAATTTTCATAGATGTCTTTGATTGTCAGATTCTCAAATTGTTCATCATCGAGATAAAAACCACCACCTTTTCCTTTTCCTGAAGAAATCAGTTTTTTTCTGGTCATATGCTGTAAAATTTTAGAAGTGAAAGGGGTAGGGGTGCCTATTTTTTCCGAAATATCTGCGATCCCAATCTTCCGCCTTTCAATGGCAAGTATAATACATGCTTTTATTGCATACTGACATGTATTCGAAAATATCAACATTTATTCTTATTAATGATTAAACTACTAACTTGGTTGTAAAAATACAAAAACCTCGCCGAAACCATAGATTTTAGGAGATTCATATTTGGTATAAAGTTGAAGTGAAGCTTAAAAAAATGAAAGCCACTAAAATTCTAATGACTTTCATCGATCAAGACAAATTATTTCAGTTTGAAATTAGGCGCAATTTTCAGAGCAAGCCACGTCCACGTTTGCAGATCTTTTGGTTCTGAAACATTTTTAAGGACTTTCATACTGTCACTTGCAAACATAAAGGAATGACCTAGGTTTACCGTGATCACTTTCCAGAATTTTTGGATGAGAACCAGATCCAGTTCGCTTCCTAAATAAGATGAATATTTTTTTTCCAGATTATTCTCACCCAGTTTTCCGTTTGTAGTGAAAATGTGCAGGTTACCCGTAATTATGGAGTTAGAATTAAACTTAAAAGTAGATTTAAGATAATAATCATTCAACCCGAAACCGTTAAAATGGCTCGTTCCAAAATAAAAATAATCCATAAACCCATTATGCAGGTGATTGGTTCCATACAAAGGGCTGAACGATCTGTTTTCTCCGGAATAAGTATCATAACTCCTACCGGAAAGCCATTCCGTCCCGGCAACAATATTAATCTTTGGATGAATCAGAAAATCTGAATTGATTGAAAACTGATAAGCAGACTTGGTCTGAGCGCTTGTGTTTTTACCCGTTTGATAATATGCTGAACCGAAAAAACCGAT
Source organism: Chryseobacterium sp. Y16C (assembly GCF_022488405.1). NCBI lineage: Bacteria > Pseudomonadati > Bacteroidota > Flavobacteriia > Flavobacteriales > Weeksellaceae > Chryseobacterium > Chryseobacterium sp. Y16C. The sequence goes on along the minus strand of NZ_CP092711.1, from coordinate 1,396,836 downwards.
GTTTTCGAAATATTTTTTCGCATTGATTCCCATTGTCAACATATCATAATGGGTACCTGATGGATTTTGCAAAATATTATTTAGAGCGATGGCCGAGAATTGGAATTTGTTGTTTCCGGTAAATTGATAATGCAAAACCTGAAGTGATTTTGTGATTTCTCCACCCTCCGAAATGCTGTAAATCTCTTTTTCGGACAAATCATTGGTATCATTATCATCATTGTTGTAGGTGATTGCAGCTTCGATTTTAGAATTCGGACTTAGGGTATAAATACCTTTCAAAGTTTCAAAACTTCGTCCCTGCATCATCCAATCCAATGTCCCAAGTAAACGTTCGTTGTCGTAGGAAAGAATCTGTTTCCCTAGTTTCAAAGAAAATTGGCCTGAAAACTGATATTTTGCCCAGGCTTCATGAATGGTGAAGTTCTGATTTTTTCCTGTATTGGAAGCTGTTTCTCCCCATGTTCTTACATCCTGTGCACTGAGGTAAACTTCCAGGTTTTTATAATAATAATCTATTCCGACTCGAGCACGGGAAAGAACAGTTGTCTCTGCAGATTTCCCTTTTGGAATGAGGGTTCTTGCTCCATTATCCAGTTCTGCTCGTGTTCGCAGATCAATGTTCATTTTCAGACTATCCATTTGTGCATTGGCCAATCCGAAAGCGAGGCTTAAAATGCCTAAAGTAATTTTGTTCTTAAACATTTCATTAAGGTTCAGCGGTTATTTTATAAGTTTGATGACAAGCAACACAGTTGTTGAGAAGTTCATTCATTTTCACCTGAATTTCCTGTCTGTCGTATTTTTGCTTGGCCATTTTTGACATTACATCAAAAAGTTCATGGGTATGAAAGCCCATTTGTTTGAACTCATAGGGTAAAGATCTTACCAATCCCTGAGGAATGGTATTTATCTTACAGGCTCCGGATTGCTGACCAACACCGGCGACCATATTGGGATCGTTTTTAGCAATTCCGTCATTGATCTTTTGTACACTTTCCAAGAAACCCCGCATTTCTGCCATCACATATTCACGGTTTTCTTTGGTCATTTTTATCTCGGATCTGCTGTCTTTTTTAATGATCACTTTTTCGCCCTGATAAAAGAATTTATAGACCAGAACAACATTCAGAATGATGGATATCATCATCATCAGTAACATGAGGTTTTTTTTCATTTTTTTTAAGTTTTTATTATTAACAAGGTCTTTCACATCCCGATTTGGTATAGAAATGCCAGTTGACAGCTGTAGCCATTACGCAACCCACTACCAAAAACCAGAAAAAGAGCCTTGAATCACCTGTCATCATTCTGGATTGTGTGATCAAAACATTGAACACAAAAGGTCCGAAAGCGGCCACTGCTGCAGTCCAGCCTATAACTCCGGCTGCTTTTCTCGGAGAATCTGAGAAAATGACTGGGAATTGCTTGAACGTTGCTGCATTTCCAATTCCTGTGAAGAAAAAGATGGCTAAAACGATAAATAGGAAACCCTCGAACTGATCGGGAGAAGTAGGTGTTAAATATCCTCCGAGAATCAATCTGCAAATCAGGATGATCAATGCTATTCCGGTAACCTGTGTAAGTAATGCACCTCCGATCTTATCAGCAACTTTTCCAAAGATCACTCTGGATGCTGAACCAATAAGCGGTCCGTAAAATGCAAACTGTAGCGGATCAAGGTTTTTGTCTAAAGGAACATACAGGTTTTTGATCATCATAGGGAAGGATGCCGAAAATCCTGCAAAAATCCCGAAGGTCATGATATAGGTCATTGTACAGTACAGGGTATGTTTATCCTTGAAGATGTCCAATTGCTCTTTGAAAGATGCTTTTACCGGAATACTTTTTAATGAGAACCATGCCCAGATTCCAATGATAAATAGTGGAATAACATAGATGAACGCAATATTTTCCAAGTAGATGGTTTTACCTGTTTCCACAATGATCTCGCCACCTCCCATGAATGAAAAGATACTTAAACTGATCACAAGTGGTGAAAGCAACTGTACCAGGCTTACTCCAAAATTACCGATTCCAGCCTGAATACCGAGTGCGGTTCCGGCTTCTTTTTTCGGGAAAAATAAGGATGTTGAAGGCATAAAAGATGAAAAGTCTCCACCACCGATTCCCAACAAGAATCCAATCACCATAAAATAAGTAAAGGATGTCTCAGGATTCATAACGGCAAATCCAAGCATGACCACAGGAATGATCTTGATGAGTGAACTGACAGAAACTACCTTTCTGGTACCATAGATAGGAATTAGAAATGTATTGACAATTCTTAGAAGCCCTCCCGCTAATCCGGGCATTGCTCCCATCCAGAATAGCTGGTCATCTGTGAACTGAAAGCCAATGTGAGGAAGTTTGATAACGATGACGCTGTATAAAAACCAGGTCGCGAAAGATAAGGTGAGAGCCGCAGTTGTAATGGTCAATGTTTTCCATGCTGTTTTTTTGCCGCTGCGTTTCCAGAATTCTTCGTTGGAAGAGTCATAGTTGGTGAGCCAATGTGAATCATTCATCTTTTTAGTTGTTTATTTTTGGGTTTAATGTTAATCTTTGTTGCAATTGACATGTTCAATTCTATCCTTGATGTGTGGTGCTTCTTTATGTGTCATTTTTTTGATTATTGTATTCATCCAGAAAAGAGATATGGCTGAAACCAGGAACACGAAAATCCATGAGCTGGTCCATAATCCTGAAAAATCTAGGAGATAACCAAATAAAATAGGTCCAATGAAGCCTCCTAAACCACCGATAAGCCCTACCATTCCACCAACAACACCCACTTCATTCGGAAAGTATTCAGGGATATGTTTGTAGACGGCCGCTTTACCGATTCCCCACATAATGCCAATAAGAATGACAAGAATGGAGAAAACCCATATATGTGCTTCAAATTTGATGAGGGTAACGCCCTGTGCTAAAAGTTGTTTTTTCTGTACTTTTTCATTGTGTTTTACCAAAACTTCCTGCCATGAAAATGATTTGGGTAATACAGAGGTTTGCTGAGGTATTTCAGGTTTTGAACTGATGCTGAATTCTCCGTTATCAAGAATAATCTTATCTTTTTCAATGGATTGAACTGTTCCTGTTTTTTTTGCAGTGATTCCTTTTCCCGGTGTCAAAATCTCCATTTTAGGAAGCATCAATAATCCGCTTAAGACCAGAGAAGAATAGAGTACCCAGTACATGACTTTTCTGGCCCCGAATTTATCTGAGAGATAGCCTCCAAATGCACGGATCACACCGCTCGGTAAACTGAATGCGGAAGTAAGAAGTCCTGCTAAAACCAATGAAGTTTGGTAAACACTTACATAATAAGGCAATAACCATTGTGAGAAAGCAACAAACAGGCCGAATACCAGAAAATAATACAGACCGAATCGCCAAACCCTGATTTTGCTTAAAGGATTAAGAAGCTGTTTTATTGATTTGTTCTGAACTGCTGCTTTTTTATTTTCAACAAAAAACAGGAATATAAATCCGATGATCGTTAACGTAATTCCGTAGATGATGGGAAGCATTCTCCATCCGTTTTCCGGATCATCAGCAGATAGATAATTGAGCAGAGTAGGAGCAAAAAATGTAGTAAGAGCAGCTCCTGCATTTCCCATTCCGAATATTCCCAATGCACGTCCCTGCCATTCTTTCGGGTACCAAGCAGAAGTGAAGGCAATACCTACGGCAAATGCTGTGCCCACCATTCCGAATAGGACACTTAATAACAAATAGATCCAATAAGAATCTGCAAAATATAATAAAAATAAAGGTATGCTGCAAAGTAAAAGTAAAGTTGAGAATACAGGTTTTCCTCCATATTTATCTGTTAAAATCCCTAAGGGAAGTCTCATGATAGAGCCTGAAAGAATAGGGATTCCCAAAAGCCAGCCTGTTTCTACCACAGACCAGTTGAAAATATTGTTGTCAACAAGATAAGTAACTAAAACACCGTTTAAAGTCCAACAGGCAAAACAGATCGTAAATGCCAAAGTATTCAGAAACAGAATTCTGTGGGCGGAAGATAAATTTGCGTTCATTGTTTCGGTTTTTTTTAATAATCTAGTTTACTTGCACAAAGATATTATAAATAAGACATTTTTGTCTTATTATAGATTTTTTTTCTATTTTTGTGTCATAAATCATGTTATTCTATACATAAAGCGATCAATGGAGTATATGATTCGAGGTTGTATTATCATCATTTCAAGTAATTAAAATATTCATTATGAGGAGTATTACGCGGATGGAAATTATCCTATATGTTCAGAAGCAGAAAAAAAGTACACATTTTTACTCAGCCTTATTCCGGCAGATCCCGGTACCTAACGTCCCCAATAGGAAGAATGTTTTATTTGGAGATCACTACAGACTTAGATTCATACAACATAATATCAATGAAGATGAATAAATACTACGCGGGCATCTTTCTTTTCATGGTTTTCATCTACGCATTCTACAATAGAGAAATTTATACTGAAAAGGCAGATTACGGTGATTTTAAGCTTTCAGAAAAAGCCTTGAACGGTGAGAGACTGTGGCTGGAAAATAATTGTAATGCTTGTCATCAACTGTATGGTCTGGGGGGATATTTAGGCCCGGATCTTACTAATGTTACGTCCAGGCCTGATAAAAGTGATGAATATCTAAAGGTAATGATGATCAGCGGGATCAAATCCATGCCCAAATTCGATTTTTCGCCTGATCAGCAGGACCAGATCCTACAATTTTTAAAAGAAGTTGATAGAACGGGGTATTATCCAACACAGAATGCTGTGATCAATTATGGCGGATGGGTAGACTATCCACAAAAAGTAAAAAATGAAAAATAACGCTTATCCTTTCTATTATATACTGATCGGGCTGCTGAGCCTGGTACTGTGTCTTTTAGTTGGTTTTTTATCTGGTGTACAGTATGCGGTTCCGGATTTTGCTAAAACCATATTTCCATTTACTGTTCTTCGGCCGTTACATACTCTTTTTGCCCTTTCATGGATCTTTATGACAGCTATTGGCGGGATTATGTGGTATATCCAGAATGATAAGACAAGCTCAGGGATTATGAAGTGGCAATTTTGGGTCTTTACATTTACGGGTATATTGATAGCGGCTTGTTATATATTCAAGAAATTTGAAGGAAAAGAATACCTTGAATTTCCTCATGGTTTCTATGTACCTATTCTTTTAGGATGGATCTTGTTCGGAATTTATTATTTTCGTGTGATGTGGCGTACTTTTTCCCGTTGGCCTGTATATTACTGGATGTGGGGAACGGGAATCGTATTGATGATTTTTCATTTTACAGAAGCTCACCTCTGGATCCTGCCTTACTTCAGAGAACACTATACTCAAAACCTTACGATGCAGTGGAAAGCAGGCGGTGCCTATGTAGGGGCATGGAATATGTTGGTATACGGTACCTCTATGTATGTAATGGAAAGAAACAGTGGAAAGTCAGGTTACAGCCATTCAAAAACGGGATTCTTTTTTTTCTTCCTCGGTCTTATTAATGTGATGTTCAATTGGGCACATCACATTTATCCCGTTCCGAATGCAGAATGGATCCGTTATTTAGCATATATCATCAGTATGACGGAATGGATCATCCTGCTAAGAATCATCTATCTTTGGAAAAAAGATATTCCGGCACAAAGTAAGAAACAGTTTTCAGTATCTTACCGTATGCTGATGTTATCAGAGTTATGGATCTTTCTGAACCTGTTTTTAGCATTGTTGATTTCCATTCCTGCCATTAATCTTTTTACACATGGAACACACATTACGGTGGCTCATTCTATGGGAACTATCATCGGGATTAATACCACTATTCTGTTGTCTTCTGTAAGTTTTATCCTGGAAATTGTAAAAGGAATGAGACCAAAAGTTAAAAAGACTATTTTTCTGGGAAGCCGGATCTTTAATGCTTCATTCTTAGGATTTTGGCTTATATTGCTGGTGATGGGAGTTAAACGTTCAAAATGGATTTACTTTTCAGATCAGATCTCTTTTGGTATGTTTCAGGATTCTATGCAAGTTTTACATATTATATTTGGCTTATTTGGAACTGGCTTAATCATAGGGATTTGTATTATAATCTATCCAATGATCGGCCACATCATTGTCATACTAGCTAGAAAACTGTATGGCAAACAATTTGAAAATAAATACATTAAATAGACATTTATTAAAATTAGTCAGGTGTGTATTTAGATTAAGTTTAGTTTTATTTTGTTCAGATTTCTTTTGAATGGAAAAAATTATATATTGGATCATTATAACAGCTGTTATTGGGGAAACAGTTCTAGTAATCGCGTGTGGAATAATTTCGCAAAATATTACTGATTGAGATTGTCCTCCTCATTTGAAAATAGCTGTTTCAATCCTCTTTCTTGCTTTAGATTTTGTTTTAGAAAACTTTAGAAATCATACTAATTTTTTCTTATATTATTAGAGGTAGGTTTAAATCGTGAAGAAAGGAGTTTCCTACGGATATAATGCTATTTTATACAGGCCTCTAAAAAAATACTGTAAAAGCTGCTATGAGCGATTTTGTCCAAAATTTTGAATCAACATAATCATATATTAAATACAGGCGGATAATTGAGACGAGATGATTACGTGGCGGAAAAAACAACAAAGAATTGATCTTCAAATGTCGGTTCTTTGACCCTAAAGAGTTCATCTTCAAACACTTTTATCGATGATTTGGTTCTTTTGAGCCAAATTAAACAAGAATTAGGAAAAGAGCTAAAGAATGCCCCAAAAAGTCGAATTTGATAGAGAAAGTTTTCAAACACCTAAAATGAATATTGTAGCTCAGTGTATCTACCAGTATAACAACGGATTATGAAATAAAAAAACCGACATCGAAGAGTGAAATCTTCAAATATTGGTCTTGTGAACTTGACAGGACTCTATGCAAACCATTTGTTGGAAGATATAGATAATACTTTGAAGGTATTAAGTGATATCTAAGTATATTATTAACTAAAATTCATCCGAAAATTTTAACAATCATATTAATATCAGCGCTTTTATAGTCAGCATAGATATGCGAATGAAATTCATTTAGTTTTTTCAAAATCCTCAGAAGTTCATTCTTTTCATCTTTTTCAAGCTTTCCGGATAAAATTTTTGAAGTTAAATTCACATCTGATACCGAGGCGTGGAAAATTTCTTCGCCTTTTTTAGTCAAATTAAGTCGTTTGCTGCGCTTATCGTCTTTATCATTTTTCTCCTCCAAAAATCCTGCTTCCAAAAGTCTTTTGATGATTTGAGTTCCGGTCTGCTTCTCGTGACCGTTTTTTTCGATCAACTGAATTTTCGTTAAAAAAGGTTCGTCTTTCAATCGGTACAGATAAGTAAATTCTTCATTCGCTAACTCAGGAAAATCTCCCAAACCTTTTCTTATCAGTAATTTAGAATATCGTCCTAATAAGAGAACCTGTTTGCAAATTTCATTTTCGGTAAATGAAACCTGATGTTTTTCATTCTTAAAAAGCTTGGTCGGACTCTCGTCGTAATATTTTTTATCATTCATCCAAATGCGGAAATCATCAACGGTAGAGTTGGGTTTGCAAGCATCAGAATTTTCAAATTCTTTGACTTGATGAAGTAATTCTATGATAAAATCAGTTTGCATCGCTGTAATTTATGGTAAAGATATTAGTTTTTGGGAATGGTTACAATTTGATGCTACTAATTCCGCCGTCAATCCCGATGATCTGTCCTGTGATCCACGATGAATTTTCATCTAATAAAAACTCTACCATTTTTGCGATTTCGTCGGCAGTCCCCACTCTTTGTAACGGATGTCTCTTTCCGGATGCTTCCCGTTTTTCAGGTGTTGAAAGAAGTGTTGAAGCGAGATTGGTATCCGTTAAAGAAAGTGCAATTGCATTCACTCTTACTTTCTGAGCAGACAATTCTGCGGCCAGACTTTTCGTTAAGCCTTCAACAGCACTTTTACTTGCAGAAATCGAGGCGTGAAAAGGCATTCCCAGCTTTGCAGCCACTGAACTGAACAATACAACAGAAGCACTTTCCGACTTCTTCAAATTAGGCAACAGTTTCTGAATCGTTTTCACTGCACCCAAAACATTGACTTCGAAATCGTTCTCAAAATCTTCAATCGAAAGACGGTTAAATGGTTTTAAATTAATGCTTCCCGGCGCATAGACCAATCCGTCAATAACTTCAGGGAATATAATTTCATTCAGATTCCCCGAAAGGATATCCATTGGATGAAATTGAATATTTAAATTTTTAATTTCAGGATTTTCTGTTCTTGAAATGCCGATCACATTGTGATTTTCCGACAGTATTTTTGCAGCAGCAAACCCAATTCCCTGTCCGCAACCGATAATGACTATGTTTTTCATTTTTGTAATATTTTACCGTTTTGAAATCTTATTATGACTGATTGCCTTTTGTCTCGTACATTTAAACCTGCTAATCTCAGGATTTCTCTTCATCAGATGTTTCTGGCTAATTCCCGAATTCACTCTCTTTCTCCAGAGCCGAAAACTTGATGGTTTCAGTTCTGTCCTCATCATTTCAATCACTTGAGATTCAGAAATACCAAACTGAAATTCTATCGCTTCAAACGGCGTTCGGTCTTCCCAAGCCATTTCAATAATACGGTCTGTCTGTATTAAATTAAATTCTTTCACCATTATTTTAAATTTTTAATCGTACGTTTCGCAATTTTAAAATATTCTGATTTTTTCTGATCCGTCATTTTGTCTAAAGTTCGCAACATCATTCCCAATCTCAGATTTGTTTTGAAAAATTCCTGTTTGTCATTCACAAAATTCCAAAAGAGGGCATCCCATTTTTCCGTCCAGTCGCGATCGGTGTAATCGCTCATTTTTTTAATGTAATTGCTTCCGCTGATGTACGGTTTTGTACTCATTTTTCCCCCGTCAGAAAAACTGCTCATTCCATAAACGTTCGGAACCATTACCCAATCGTAAGAATCGATGAACATTTCCATAAACCATTGATAAACGTCGTTGGGATTAAGATTCAACAAGTTCATAAAGTTGGCGAAAATCATTAAACGTTCGATGTGATGCGCATAACCGGTCTCCAAAACCTTTTTAATTGTGCTGTCAATCGGTTTAATTTCTGTCTTTCCAGTATAAAAAGATTCGGGTAGTGGATTATGATGTTTCCAATAATTTTTATTCCGCTGAAAAGTTCCCTGATAGAGATAAATTCCCCTCACGAATTCTCTCCAGCCCAAAATCTGCCGCACAAAACCTTCAAGAGAATTGACGGGAGTGTTATATTCTCCTGCATAATCAATCGCTTCTTTTAGAACGTTTTCGGCAGTCAAAAGTCCAATGTTTAACAATGGAGAAAGCACGCTGTGATGCAGAAAATGTTCACGCTCCACGATGCTGTCTTCGTAGATTCCAAAATCAGCAAACCGCAGTTCCAGAAATTGATTCAGCCAATTTTCTGCTTCTTTAAAAGTGACAGGATAGAGTTGGTGTGATGTCAAATTGCCATAATTTCCACTGAAGTTTTTCTCGGTGTAAATTTTCGCTTCCTCATAATATTTGCTGTTTTCAAGAAAGTGAACGGATGGCGCTTTTTTATTTTTAGGATATTTTTTACGGTTTTTTTTATCGAAAGTCCATTTTCCACCGATTGGTTTTCCGGCTTTCATCAGAATGTTTCGGGAAATTCTTTGCTGCTTGTAAAAATCAGTTTGATGATACGATTTTTTATCTTCAAAATAATCTTTTAAATCTTCCCGGGTATTGATAAACAGTGGACTTTCAAGAATTTCTAATTCTAGTTTCGTTTCCTTGATTCTTTTTTCAAGCCAATTGTCGCAAACATCTGTAATGAAGATTTTTTTAAATTTTTCTTTTTCTAAATGTTTAATTAAATTTCGTACATCAGAAAGTGGGGAAGTACTTTCAATATATCCAACTTTGAATTTTTTTTTGGTCAAGTATTCCTCATAAAATTTCATACTCGCCCTATGTAAGGCAATTTTCTGTTTGTGAAATTTGTATTGTTTAAAAAACAGAAATTCTTCCACCAGGAAAACCGGTTGATTTTTATCCAGATAATCCGTATCCTTAAAAAGCTGATGCGGAAATATCAATTGTGCCGTTGAAAATTTTACTTTAGCCATAAATTTCTGAATTTATATTCCGAATCGTATTGTTCAGCCTGTTTTGCAGCGTTAAAAGTTCTGCTTCTCGGGTCATTTCCAACTCCGGCGAGGTACATCCAGTTTCCGTAATTACTGTGAACATCGTAATCGATGAGCATTTCTTCAAAATAAGCAGCGCCGATTCTCCAATCCTGCTTCAGTATCTTGCAAAAATAGGAAGCTACATTTTGTCGTCCGCGGTTGCTCATCCAGCCTGTATTTTTAATTTCCAGCATATTCGCATTGATGAAATCGGAATCTGTCTCGCCGTTGATCCATTGATTGATTAAATTTTGGTCAGATTTCCACTCATAATCCCGATCTAAAATTCCGTTTTTCTGAAATATTTTCTCCCGAAACTGCATCGAAGTATATTTAAAAAAATCCCGCCAAAGTAATTCAAAAACAAGCCAGTACGTTGATTCATTCTCTCCAAATTCCGCTTCATATCTCTTGATTTCGTGGAAAACAGGTACTGCAGACAAACTTCCATTGGCAAGCCACACAGAAAATTTGCTGCTGTAGTCTTTATCAATTAAACCATTTCTTGTCTCTTTATAACAGCCTAAATTTTGAGTTTCAAAAAAGTAATGATTCAACCGTTCCCATCCTTCAGTTTCTCCACCTGAAAATGGAAAAGCCGTGGATTGATGCATTTCAAATTCATCAAAACCTAAAGTCTGTAATGAAATATTGTCGCTGTTTATTTTTAAATCTAATATGGATTTATTATAAACCAGATGTTCAGAATCAAACTCATTTCTGATTTTAAAATCTTTCTCTGTTTTTTGTCTGAATGTTGTAAACAACAAAGGAATTTCATCTAATTTTACCTTTACGAATTGTGGTTGAAGCAAAAGTTGAGAATAAGATTTCACCCATTTTACAGCAGGCAAAAATGCCTTAATTTGATTCACAACTTCAAGTTCTTCCTTCGTCCACTCTCTCTGACAGAATATTTTTTCAACCTCAAAATCTTCGGAAATCTGCTTAAAAATATCTTGAACTTGACCAAATTTTTTTAGAAACGGAATCTTTTTTTTCTTTAAATTATTTTCCAAATCCGAAACCGTCTCCAGCAAAAATTTAGCCCGAAATTTCCCAATTTTCCTAAAACTGAATTGTGTCGAATTGAAAAAAGTTGCGTCAAAAATATATACCGCAAGGAAAGGCAAATCTTCTCGCATTATTTTGAAAAGCGATTCGTTGTCTCTGATTCTTAAATTGTTCCCGAACCAGAGGATGTTGATTTTTTGTTTTTCCGGCATTTTTCGCTGCAATATTTTACTTCGTCCCAGTTTTTCCTCCACTTTTTCCTCCAATTGAAAGGCAGTCCGCAGACCTCACAAATCTTTGAAGGTAAGTTGGCCGGCATTTATTGGATAAAATTTTTATATTGACTGATCACAATATTTTTCGCTTTCAAATCGTGCATCATATTGTACAAACCAAAAAATGTACGGTTCAGATAAATGAAATGTTTCGAACCTCTGTTGGTATTCATTCCTTTCATATCGCTGATTTTGGCATATTTCTGACCCAGATCAGCAATTTCCTGAAAGAACGATTCATCAGAGAAATCAAAAATTTCTTTGTTGAAAGGTCTTGTGAACAGTTCCAATAGTTCGTAGAATAACTTGATGAAAAATTCCTGTTCCTTTGCAGAGTCATTAGCACTCAAAATCTCGAGCTCAAATAATTTTTCTTTGTAAAATTCAGGATTATTCAGATTTTCAAGTTGAGCCAATTCAAAATAGGGTTTGTAAAAGTCAATTGGAATTTCTTTGATACATCCGAAATCAATCACGAGCAGTTTTTTATCTTCTGAAACCAGGAAATTACCTGGATGTGGGTCTGCGTGAACCAGTTTCAAAACGTGCATTTGGTACATATAGAAATCCCAGAGTGTCTGTCCGATTTTGTTCAAATCTTCCTTAGAATTGTCCAATTTTGTGAATTCCGAGAAATGTTTTCCGTTCATCCAATCCATCGTGATGATTCTTTCACACGAAAATTCAGGGTAATATTTTGGGAAATCGAGATTCGGAAGATGAGCACATTTTTCAGAAATTTCTTTGCTTCTTTTCAGTTCCAGATCGTAATCCGTCTCTTCAAACAGTTTATTTTCCACTTCCTGAAAATAAGATTCTGAACCTTCTTTTTTGATGTTAAACATTTTCATCGCAATCGGTTTTACCATTTTTAAATCGCTTGAAATGCTTTCTCTCACGCCGGGATATTGAATTTTCACGGCAAAGTTTTGACCGTCTTTTTTCGCTTTATGAACCTGTCCGATACTTGCCGCGTTGACGGATTCATTCGTAAATTCATCAAATAAATCTTCCGGATTTTTTCCAAAATATTTTCTGAAAGTCTTTTTTACCAAAGCGCCGGAAAGCGGCGGAACCGAAAATTGCGACAAAGAAAATTTCTCAACATAAGCTTGCGGAAGAATGTTTTTCTCCATACTTAACATCTGGGCAACTTTCAGGGCTGAACCTTTCAGTTCTTTCAGAGAATCATAAATGTCGGTGGCGTTGTCTTCATTCAAAGTCTTTCTTGCTTCGTCCTCATTTTTATCCTTCGTGATTTTATTTCCGTAGTATTTGATATAATTAACACCGACTTTTGCTCCCGCTTTCAGCAAACTGCTGGTTCTTTCTAATTTTCCGGTTGGTATTTTACTGAGTGTTTTCATCTACTATTTTTTAAATTTTTCTTTAAATAAAAACTTTCCGAGATCAACTACTTTTCGCAAAGGTTCATTATCCATCAGTTCAAATCCTGTATCAATTGTTTTTTCAATGAAAATATCTGTCTTTTCAAATGAGGGAGATGTGTCTTTTTTCCAAAATTCGATGGCGGAGACCAAATGCAACCACAAAGCTTCTTCACGAGCTTTTTGATGGAAATTTTTCACATCATCTTTTGCTTTTTGAATCATTTCCCAATCATTAAAACCGAGAGTTCTGATGAATTGCCGATGTGTTTCCTTAAGCTGATTTGACATTTTTGCCGAATGTAATTTGTTATTTCCTAAAATCATCAAAACCAAAGAACGGTTCATCGCCATATTTTCAAAAAAGATGAAATAAACATTCAACAGTTTTTCTTTGGAAGTAATTTCATCAGAACTGTTAACTTCCGAAGCCAGCTCTACAGACTTATCGAAGAGATTGGCCAACATTGATTTTTCTATCTGTTCAAAGCTTGAAAAGTAATCGTAGAAGTCTTTTTCTTCGAACTCATTGTCTTTTGCGAAGCAGTAAATGCTTTTTGGTCTTTCGCCGTGATTCAAGATATAATCGCCGTACAATTCAAATATTTTGTGTTCTGTAATTATATTTTCTTGTTCCATTATTGATATTATTTATCAACAAATTTAGTAATTAATTTTACTAATTAAATAAAGTATAAATTTGTACTATTATAACGATCTAAAATATAACTAATGCTTACAATACAGGCTCAATCTAATGTACCAACCGATTTTGGAATGTTTACCGTCTATGCATTTTCAGAAAATGAAAATGACTGGAGTCCACATTTGGTTTGGGTTGCTGAAAAAACAGATTTTAACGAAGTTGTTAACGTACGTTTCCATTCAGAGTGCATTACCGGAGAAGTTTTTCATTCGAGGAAATGTGAATGCGGGCAACAACTTGATGCCGCAATGAAGTTTATGTCGGAAAACGGAGGAATGATTATTTATCTCAGACAGGAAGGCAGAAATATAGGAATCATCAATAAATTAAAAGCTTATGCTCTTCAGGAAAAAGGTTTTGATACAGTAGAAGCTAATTTGAGATTAGGCTTACCGGCGGACGGTAGAAATTTTGATGTCGCAATCGAGATGTTGAAAATTCTTAAAGTTACTGAAGTAAATTTGTTGACCAATAATCCAGAAAAACTGAAAGCTTTCTACAACAGCGGAATTTTGCTTAATAAAAGAATTCCTTTGGAAATTGAATCAAATCCTGTCAATTTGTCTTATCTTACGACAAAGAAAGATTATTTCGGGCATCTTTTAGAAAAGATTTAAAATTCAAAAAAATCTTTAACTGATTCAAATTAATCTCATGAAAAAAATTTTATTAACAGGAGCAACAGGTTATATCGGGAAAAGGATGGTCAGTGTGATTACAGAGCAAGGTTACAAAGTGCTCTGCTGCTGCCGTGACGTTAGCCGGTTTTCTAAACCTGCAGGAATCAAAGATGATTTGATAGAAGTTATAGAAGTTGATTTCTTGAAAGAGGAATCTTTAAAGAATATTCCGGCGGATATTTCAGGGGCGTATTATCTAATGCATTCTATGAGTGCGAATGGTGATTACGAAGAATCAGAGAAAATCTGTGCTCAGAATTTTGTTTCAGCAATTGAAAAGACGGATTGCAAACACATTATATATCTATCAGGATTAGTCAATCAGAAAGAATTGTCAAAGCATTTGAATTCAAGATTTAATGTTGAAAAGATCTTAATTGAATCTAAAATTCCAACAACGGTTTTACGAGCTGGGATTATCATCGGTTCCGGAAGTGCATCATTTGAAATCATTAGAGATTTGGTTGAAAAACTACCGATAATGATTACGCCAAAATGGCTCAATACCAAATGTCAACCCATAGGAATTGCGAATGTTTTAGATTTTTTAATTTTTACTTTGTTCAAAAAAGAAACATACCGTAAAAGTTTTGATATTGGCTGTGATGATGTCTTGACTTACAAAGAAATATTGCTGGGTTTCGCGAAAATCCGAGGTTTGAAACGAACCATTATTACAATGCCGGTAATGACCCCAAAATTGTCTTCCTACTGGTTATATTTCATTACTTCAACCACTTACAGCTTGGCAAGTTCACTTGTTGGAAGTATGAAAATTGAGGTAGTCTGCAACAAAGAAAGTTTATCAGAGATTAAAAAAATAACCGGAATACAGCCATTTTCTTACACACAGGCTTTGGAGAGAACGATGGCAAAGATTCAGGCCAACGAAATTCGTTCCAGCTGGAAAGACAGTTTTATAAGCAGCAGAAATGATTCTTCCCTGAAGGAATTTATTGAAGTTCCACATTTTGGCTGTTTTAAAGACGTTCGAAGTGAAAAATATGACGACCGTGAAAAATGTCTCGACCGTGTGTTTGGTTTGGGCGGCAAAAACGGATGGTACGGACAAAACCTTTGGAAAATACGAGGTTATATGGATGTCTTGGTTGGTGGTCCTGGATTGAGAAGAGGAAGAACGCATCCGCTGCAACTTCACGAAGGTGACGCTTTGGATTTTTGGCGTGTGCTTTATGCCAGTAGGGAAGAAGGTAAATTAATTCTTATTGCTGAAATGAAACTGCCCGGAGAAGCTTGGCTGATGTTCAAGCTATATAAGGGCAAACTCTGGCAGAAGGCAGTTTTTCGACCAAAAGGATTGTGGGGAAGGTTGTATTGGTTTTCTGTATTGCCTTTTCATGGATTGATCTTTAAAGGGATGGTGAGAAAATTGGCTGCGGATCATTAAATGAGTTTGGTTCATAAAAAAACCTTTTGAACATAGGAAAAGTAGATTTCAGCAAAATCCTTTATGATAGTGTTATTGAAGGTAAATAATATTAGAAAGAGACCTTTAAAAATATCATCTATATGGTACATTTAATTGTATAGTTCGTTTTTTTGATTTATACATCTAAATATATTACTGCCATTTCTTATTTCCTTAAAATGGATTTACTAAAACAATAAAAATTCTGATTTGGCTTATTTTGGAATCAAAAGCAAACAAAATGGCTCAATTTGGATTAAATTGAAGCCATTTTGGGTGTTTGTGACCAAGGCGAGTGTATCTTCAAACACTTTTATCGATGATTTAATTCGTTTGAGCCAATTTAAAAGAGAATTGAATCGTTATGCTTTGTAGACAAATTTTGGTACCTTAATTATCCAACTTTTTTACAATTTAGTTTCGGTTTATAATATAAAGTTATATTAGTATCTTGCATTCTTGTTTTGCGTTATCTGTCTGTAATATAGAATTAGAAAATACTGAATTGTAAAATGAAAGTATATAAAATGTGAAGAATATATAGTTGATTTTTTATTATATTTACAAAAAACGCAAAAAATTGAAATTAATTTCTTTTGTTCTAACAATTTTCACTGGATTTTTACTGATTACAGGACTGCAATTACTAGATAGTTTTGATTTAATAATATTCATATTTTCTTTGTTGTACCATATCAGGGTTTATCATCAATTTAAGATACCAGAAAAAGTCAAAAATGCAAGAAATAGGGTGGGGTCTGCTATTGGGTTCGTTAACTTCTATCATCCTGACCATATTTTTATCATTTGGGGATCATATAATTTTCCTTAATAATATTGAAATATGCTAGAAAGTCTATTATTCATACTGCTACTTTCAGTCAGTGCATTATTTATAGTAATTTTATTAATTGTAATGTTGATAGCGGTTATTCAAAAATCTTCTGCGTTAAAAAAAACAGCTCTTAAAATTAGTGTTATTCCTATTTTATGTTGGGGATTAATTGCTGTTTGGTATTTTAAAACATTGCCATCAATCAATGAAAGTGAAATGGAAAATTTTGCGGGTATTTATACTTTAAATTCTTCTGGCAATGAATCATTTAAACCAAGTAAAAGTAAAATAAATGGATATAAATTAATCTTATTTGATGATGGAACCTATTTATTTGATGGTCATGAAAAAATAGGATTAAAAAAGCAGGGAACTTGGAAAACTGGAGGTATTGACGGGCTGTTTCAATTCTATGACGAAAACGGCAATCTATCTCAATGGGCAAGTCCTTATGACAATGATAATAATTATAGTCTATATTTTGAGAATCCAAATAAGCAAAATGCTGAAACTATACGATTTGTAAAAACTAAATCTGAATAATATATTCTAATTTAATATTAAATTAGAGATTCCTTTAATAATTCCATGAAACAACTAAAACTAATAACCCGAATTCTACTCATAATACTTGTTATATTATCTTCACTATCATTCTTAGCCATGATTAGCGTGTGCATTGCGATGATGGTTCCTTATTGGGGGAGAACAATGGGCAATGAGGCTTCCGGTTTTTTTAATGTAGCGCTCATGTTTACATTCTTCATTGGAATAGTCACCTTTATATTGTGGAGCATTTTCCTCAAGCAAAGAAAACAAAAAAACGAAACCAAATAACCAACTAATACCTTTCAAATGAAAACTCTTATTTATTCTATTTTTATGATAACCAGTATGTTATTTCTTTCTGAAAAAGAAATAAATAAAGACATTTCCGGAACATGGAAGCTTAATCTCTATACAATGAATTCAGATACTATTTATTATGAAAATGCTGAAAAATATACCCTTAATTATTTTGAGAAAACATTAGGCAATCTTAAAGATTCCGAGGAAAAGAAAAGAATAGGTGAAAAATTGTATAATCAGTTTAAAACCGCTGAGCTTCATATTAATGAAAACACCATTACAGCCTATAAATTTGATGGAGATCAAACAAAAATTAACTTAAAATATAAACTTGTAGAAGGAAACATAATTCTTGATGAAAAAGGCAATCAGAAATACAAATACACCGTTAATTATAATCAAGAAGCAGATATTCTGACCATAAAACAAGGGGACTCTAGAATGAATGTGGTGAGTAGGTATTCGAGATTAAGAAACTAATCAAAATATAACGGGACAGATCAAAATATTATGAAATATTCAGAAAAGAGAATTGAAAATTTCACCATTATCGAAAAAGCTGGAGAAGTTGTAGTAAATTATAAAAAAACAGCAAAAGACTGGTTTGATGCTTTTGCTACACTCGCTATTGGTTTATTTCTTTCCATAGCTACTTTTTTTTAATAAGTCAGGGATTTAAAACAAACAGTTATATAAGTATTGGAGGTGGACTTATTTTTGCTTTTCAGGCAGTTTTGCAAACAACTTCTGGCATTTCCCGAATTCTGCAGTCTTCAAAAAATATTTTGATTATTGACTGGAAAGAGAAAACCCTTACTTCAAAGAAAATTTTTTTTGTAGCAAAAACATTTCCATTAGAAGATATCAAAGCAATTGTGGTAAAAGGGCAGAAAGAAAAATTATTTGTGGGTAGTGAAAATCAAATGATAAGAACGTACTGTGATATAACAATAAAACTGAAGGATAAAAGTAGTAAACAGCTATTCATTATCATACCAACCGATTTTTCCAAATTTTTTCTAAAAGGCTGGAGACTGAATTATACAATCAGGCAAAACCCTTAGCAGCAGAATTAGATAAATATTTAAAATTAAAAACACGAATGGAAAGGATATAAGGAATAATAATGTGTTAAAACGGATATTAATTTGAAAATTTCGAATATTTTTAGAAAAAAATATAGAATATTCATAACCAATTGGACTGACAAAAAAATGATTATATTTTCGTATCATCTTGTGAAGCTACCATTAATCACTGCTATCAGAATTATGTTTTTCCCCATTAAATCAAAACAAATAGAAGGATTGATTTATGCGGAAACCATGTCTGCGATGATACTAGGTTCACCTATTTTCTCTAAGTCCAGATTTTTTAACAGAGAAATTGTATTTTTTGCTCAGTGGGAAAATGAAAATGACCTAAATGTTTTTTTACAATCCACCTCAAGGGGAAGGCAAATAGCAAAAGGATGGCACGTAAGGTTAGAATTCTTAAGACAATGGGGAAGAATCTCAGGATTTCAAATTCCGAAAAAAGGGATGGAAATAGAAAACGAAAATACTTCTGTAGTAGCGGTTACTATCGCTCGAATGAAGTATATGCAAATACCAAGATTTCTTCGTTGGGGTAGGCCTGTTGAAAAACAAGTTCGAGATGATAATAGGACGACTCTGTCTTTGGCTTCTATTCGATATCCCAACATTATTTCTACTTTTTCCATTTGGAAAACACAAAAAGCAATGACAGATATGGTACATGGTCATAGTAAAATGCCAAAACCCAAAAGACATATCAATGCGATGAAAGAACAGGATAGAAAAGATTTTCATTTTGAATTCACAACATTGCGATTTAGACCATTAGCGGAATATGGTGAATGGAAAAATAAGTCAAATTATATCCTGAGTAAAACTGAATCGTTATAAGCTTATTATATACAAACAAAAAATTATCAAATAGTGTGTATTTAATCAAATAATAATGAATAGATTAAATTTTAAATCAAAACTACTGACATTAATTCTATTATTTTTAATTTTTAACAGTAGTTACAGCCAGAATTTGTTAGATGAGGTTAAAAGCAATTCAAAATTAGTCATTAGACTAAAGGATTGTTATAGAGCCTTTCATATAAACAATATCATTGCTGAGCAAAAAGAAATGATAAACCTTACGATCGATGATAGTTCGGATGAAGAACTGAAAATGTTGCTTGGTGATTATATTAAAGTCTGTGACAGTTTAAAAAAGATTCACTTTAAAAATGATACTCTTAACACTTATATTTCCGATTTTTTAGTGTTGACCAAACAGAGTTACAGCATTTCCCGGAATAAAGGCTTTAATTCACCTGATTTTAAAAAGGATTTTGAAAAGTATAAAGCATTCAGTGACAAATATATGAATTATTTTTACTCAACTTTTGCAACTCACAATTTTATTAGCATAAACGAGGAAATGTATTGGAAAACGATTGATAAGAACAATTATATTAAATCGGCCGATTATGAAAAATACAAAAAATTAAAAACAACAAATTTGAAAGATGCTCTGGTTCTGCTTGAGAAAATTTCAAAACAGACAACAGACTTTCAGGAATATTCTGTTTATCAAATTGAACTCGCAGATCAGTATGTAAGGAACGCTGAAAGTCTTGATGAAAATTCAATTAATAAAGCAATTGAGATTTACAAATCAATTATACACCAAAAAAAGTATAGCATTTATCTTTTTGAAGCTTGGTTAAAATGGAGAATTGTTAGCCAGCAGTTTGTTTATGGAATTTCAAAAACATCTGATATTCCGAATCATACATATGATAAAGTGAGAGAGCAGGCTGCGTTAACTGTTCTTGATTACATCAATACACACAGCAACGATGAAATGGCAATCAATGAGTTTCTTTTATTGGCAACACATGATATTGTAAAACGTTTTGGAGATTACCCTTACGGAAATCAAAACACTGTAGAATATCATGAAACATTTGATGAAGAGAAATAAACTATTATATTTATTAGAATTGTTTTTTTTAGAAGAATACTGAACGTAAAAATTTAAATTACCCTTGAAATATTTATGAAATTCTCATTCAAATTACTGTCGGTTCTTATTCTACTTTTATTATTTTCTTCTGCAATCCATGCTCAGGAATTACCATTTTATGATTTTGACCAGATTGATTATTATTCGATAGATATTAGTACTCAAGATATTTCCGACATAGAATATCAGAGAAAGAAAAACTCATTCGACTATAAAAAAATAAGTAAAAAAGATTCCTTGTTTTTGTCACTATTAAGAAATAACTATCCTGAAACAATACAAGAGGATTTTCCTGAAAAACTTATAAAATACGGTTTTAAGAAAACTGATATTGATAAAAAACGATACCCAGAAATAAATACTATTTTCAGCGAAAAGCCATGTAACGATAATTTAGGAAGTTTTTGCATTCCTACATTTAGAGATATCTTTATTTTCAGAAAAAAAGATCAGATTGTGGGAATTGCTAAGATCTGTTATAGCTGTCATCTTGCGACAATAATAGGCACTGAAAGAAATATCCAAAATTTCGGAAGTTGTGGTGATTTCCGTAAACTGCAGGAACTCATGAATAAGTAAATCCGGTTGAAATCTTTTGAAATGGAAAATGACTTCAAAAATGACACCCAATCTTTAATCAGTGACTTAAAACAAGCTGAAAGGATATTGTCTGAATATTCAGGCGGATACTCAGGTCAATATTTTTCTGCTGAAGAATTTTACAAAGATTTAAAAGATCATATTTTTGAATTGGAAAATGGAAACAAAGCCGTTCTGGAAGATTTATTTATATGGTTTGCTCCAATCTGTCAATGGGATGAATTCGTAGGGGATACAATATTGGGAGAAAAAATTTTTCAGCAGATTATTACCTTAAAAAATAATTAACCTCTTCTTATATGCAATAACATGAAAGTTATAAAGATAAATTTAAAAAAACTTAACAGGATCGTTGTGTGGATACTGATTGGACTTTGTGTTTTGACAATGCTTGGGCTCTTAAACTTTGGTTATGGGCTAGGAAACATTATTTATTTCCCTCCGATTATTTTGGCAACTGTTGCACATGTCTTAATTACAAGACGGCTCAAGAAGAAAAATAACAATAAATATTGGCTTCCACTTATTGTGATAAGCTCCATTATTTGTTTGAGTATTATTTATTATGCGACATGGGGAAGAGGCGGAGAGTTTTCCTGGGATGGAAGAATGTTTTTTATAAAATAAAACTCCTTTTTACACCGGAAAAACGGTAAGAATACTGAGCAAAATAAAGCTCAAAAAACATACGAGAATTGATTTTACAATACTTCTCATTTCATTTTTGAAAACTAAAACTTTTTGATCCTGAAGTTCTATAATTTCTTTATCGCTCACAGACAGAAGGTTCACAATATTGCCGTCTGAACCAAGTGTCATGGACTTATATTTAAGATAAAAAACAAAATGATTTTTTTAATATAAGTTGACGAAACTATCGCTGAAGTAATGCCGAGATAGATTAAAAAAGGAAAAAACAAGAATAAAAACACTATGGGAAAGTAGATCGATAAATGATGTTTTAGAATAATCATAGTTGACGAAATGATGAAAAATGACACCATGAAATACAATATTAATTTATGATTTTTCATGATCTAAAATTAAGTATTATTGATGAAAAAAAGATTTTCTAACAGTATTTTCAATGAAAATCTAAAATATATCTTTGAAAAATTATTTTTTATTATGCTTTTTATTTAAATGAACAATCTGCAAATTGCTATAGAGAACCTTTACGAGACATTCAGTAAATATAATACTGTAGGAATTCATTATTGTGACTGTGGATATATAGATGATGTGAAAAAACTAAACTCAAAACCTCTATGAGAATTAGAAGCAGACGGCTTAATTTCTTAGCCATTCCCTTGCCAATCACGTAGACGTTAGCAGGCTAAAATGAAACTTCAAAACAGAAAAAATGAAAAATACTTTAATTATAATTTTGACATTAATATTGTTGAATAACTGCAATAAAATACAAAAACAAACTGAAGGCGAACATGAAAGAACTGAACTTGTTCCCGAGCCGGACAAAGCAGAAAGGTTAAAATTTGAAGCGATTGAAAAACTAAAAAAATCAAATTGTATTTTTGATGAGCCTGATGTATCACTTTCCGGAATAATTTTAAGAAATTCAGAAAGTGCCACAAAAATTATTGGTTCGGAAAATAATATGGATACATTAGGCCATTATCGTTTTTATTCAAAACTTAAAGGCGAAATTCTAACATTAACAAGACATCCCGGAGATAGTAAAAACCAGATTTCAATAATTAAAGTTCAGAAATCGGATAAACCCAATGGTGAACTTAAAGAATTAAACTTTGATACATTTGCAACAGGAAAAGGAATAAAATTAGGCCTGACAAAAAAGCAAATTATTGAAAAATTGGGGGATTGTTATGCACCAATTGACAGTACAAAAAATTACATAGAACTTTATTATGTCATTGAACAACCGCAAGACAGTAAATCAAAAATTTTGGAAAAGAACAATATGCCCAAATATTTTGCAAGTTATAAATTATGGAATGATAGGTTAGAGCAATTTGAGTTTGGATTTGAATATCCTTGAAAACAAACATTTACAAGGGTAAGAAAACTTTGATCAAATAGGTATGACGAAGAACAATTAAAAGTACAAATTGAGAAAATAGAGATGATGTCAAAATCTTTTCAGTCAAATTCAGAAAAGTATCCGGAATTTTTACCAGAATTTGAAGCTTCTCAATCAATCAGATTCTAGAACGATCAATTACTTTATCGGTTGAAAATTATAATGACATTTTGAAAATCCTGAAAAATATTGACTTAATAAAACATTATGGTGGTTCGTGATGGTATGATTATAAGCTTCATTTAAATTCGGTGTTGAAATATAAAGGGTTTAGTTCTATTAATTAAAAGATTACTGAATTTAAAAAAATCATCAAAAAATACTAATTTGGCTTCTTTGCGTCAACTGAAGTGCTGCTATTTTTCGCCTAGCAGCAACCCAAAATCAACAACCCAAACAAGATAATATTATGGAACAAATTGGAATTGACAGACACATTAATAAAGACGTCATTAAAGGCATTCTATCTGATACTTTTAAAGGATGTAAAATTCATTATTTTGATCAGGGAAACACTTGGGAAATTGAGGATGCAAAACAACTTGATGATTATTCAATTTGTTTCAGTCTTATTAAAAATGAAAGTGAATTTCCCATTATGATTGAAATAGCAGGAACTCCGGATAAAAATGCACTAGAACGGGGACAGTATCTGGCAAAAATTATTTCAGATAAGCTGAATTGCAAGACCATTACAGATTATAAGGAACCGCATGAATCATTGTACTGTCCTTCAGATTCGGTAATTTTTGATAAAGGACACGCTTACTTCGCAGATGACAGTAACACTATTTGGGCTGATGGAGAAGGCGATGAAGTAAAAATTGTAAAAGAAATTTTTCTGGTAAATTATAAATTTGATGATAAAGCTAATTTAATCAATGGCAGTAGTTAACAACTTTCTTTAGTTGCACCATTTGTCTATTTGTCAAGTAACGAGGATGTCTTCAAACACTATTGTAGATTACTTATTTGTTTGAGCCAAGTGAAATAGAAACTACAGACTTTTTTTCTGCTAAGAAACTTTTTAATTGGCTTTGTTTATCTATAAACTGATTGTTTTTCAGTATTATGCTTTCTTCTATAATAGAATCAAATCAGATAATCTTTCCCTTAATTTGAGATTTAAATAAAATCAGTTTAAATTTGACTTGCTAAAGATCTTTGTAAGTTATTTTTAACAAAAAAATAAAGCTTATGCATCATCAATTGGAAAAACATTATGTCAATAGAGTCGGTTGGCTTCGTGCAGCGGTTTTAGGTGCAAATGACGGATTGTTGTCTACTACAAGTATTGTAATTGGTGTTGCTGCAGCTAATCCCGATAGAAATACCATTATTCTTGCTGCATTAGCAGGAATGATTGCAGGAGCGATGTCTATGGCTGCAGGAGAATATGTTTCAGTTAGCTCACAAGAGGATACAGAAAAAGCTGAGCTTTTAAAGGAAAAACGGGAACTTGAAGAAATGCCGGAAGTGGAGTTAGGAGAATTAGCCAAAATCTATCAAAGGCGAGGTGTAAGCAAAGAAACTGCTTTACAGGTCGCCATTGAATTAAGTAATCACGATGCTTTGGCTGCTCATGTTCACGATGAATTGGGAATCAATGAAATTACTCAGGCAAAACCTTTGCAGGCTGCATTTGCATCTTTGGGTTCATTTGCTTTAGGTGCATTATTACCTTTGGCGTTTCTCTTTTTGCTCCGATTAAGGAAATGGTATATTTCCAATACGGATTTTCAATTATTTTCCTAATGATCTTAGGGGTAATTTCAGCTAAAACAGGAGGTTCAAAAATAGGAATTGCTGTGCTAAGAATATGCTTATGGGGAACTGCAGCAGCAGGAGGAATGTTTATCGGTACTGTCTTCGGTCTTATCATCATTCCTGGCCTATACATTTTCTTTGCAACCCTTGAAAATAGAAAAAAAGCATGAAACGAATTCAATTAAAACTTATATTTTGGGGGATTACAGGACTACTTGTGACATCCTGTGCTGTTCCTAAAGTAGCTTCTATGAAGGAGGCCAATAGACTACCGGATGCCGTTGCAGCGGATTCAGCTACCGGCAGATCGGAATTTTCTGGAATAGATCTGAAAGGTTATTTTACGGATCCCCATTTATTATATCTTTTCGAGGAGGTAAAAAAAGCCAATCCTGATTTTAAAATAGCCCAGCAAAGGGTAGAAATAGCCAACAGCTTTTTAAAGCGGTCAAAAACAGAATTACTGCCTTCTCTGGAAGTTGGAGTTCAGGTTTCCGGCGACCGGTATGGAAAATATACAATGGAAGGGGTTGGGAATTATGATACCAATCTCTCCTCCAATATCACAGAAGAACAAAAGATCAATACTTCCTTTACCCTGAATTACTGGATGGGCGCCAGAAGTAGCTGGGAAATTGATGCCTGGGGAAAACTAAAAAATAAGAAACTTTCAGCCCAGAACAAATTCCTGGCATCAACAGAAGGTTTGAAGCTTCTTCAGACCGATCTTTTTAGGGATATCGCCAATTTATATTATGACCTGATCGCTTTAGACAAGCGGTTAAAAATCTACCAGGATAATTACAATCTTCAGAAGCGTGCCTTTGAAATTATCAAAGCACAGCGTGAAGTCGGTAAGGTAACTGAACTGGCTGTACAGCAGTTTAAGGCACAGAACAATAACTGGCTGGCAGAGATTGAACATATTAAAGTGGAAATAGTGACGGTGAAGCAAGCCATATCAACATTAACAGGGGTATATGATGGAGATGTACGGAGAGGCGATATGCTTCTGGCTACGAATTTCAATATCCTGAATTCCAATATCAATGTTGATAAGATAATCCATTCCAGGCCGGATGTGATTTTAAACTACTATTATCTTAAGGCTTCACATGCTGATGCCAAGGCTGCAAGAGCTGCTTTTTATCCTAAAATTGATATTGGAGCAGGATTTGGAATCAATTCCTTTTCTGCCGAAACACTTTTCAAACCAGCCTCTTTGGCGGGACAGATTTTAGGAGGTTTGATGGTCCCTGTTTTTAACAAAGGCCAGTTGCAATATGAATTTAAAGTTGCTGGCGTAGAACAGGAAATTGCATTTCTGAATTATCAGAAGAGTGTTACTACTGCCTTCAATGAGCTGCAGTCTATTCTGAAACAGACTCAAATATTTCATAAAGTTTTAGAACTTAAAGAAGAGGAAGTCAATTATCTTGATAAGGGAATAGAGGTATCCAACGACTTATATATTACGGGTTATGCAAACTACTTTGAACTGATCAATGCCCAGAAAAGCAAGCTGCAAGCCGAGCTAGATCTTTTGAAATTTCAACATGAAAATACCAGAAACAATGTATTGTTATTTAAAGCGTTAGCAGGTAAATTATAATGATATGCTAGTTAGTTGATTTTATATGTTAGTAAGGCTGTCTCAGAAATGGGACGGCTTTTTTGTTTACAGGAGAAAAAAAGAGCGTTCTTTTAACACTTTTTTAATCTCTATTATTTGTAATCATTTTGAAGTTTACTTACATTTGTGCCTGCGATGAAAGGAAAATTTTATCAATATCTATGCAGTTTGTTATTTGCTCTGTTAACCGTCCTGGGATGGTACTACGGGCAACTTCAGCAATATGTATCTGTAGAGAATAATAATGAGTTAGGTTTTCATTTCACGACAGATATTTGTAGTACGTGTGATAAAAGTCCTGGGAAATCATTCGTATTGACTAAAGAGAATGAGGGTGAGGATTTATATAATATTAGCCGTCCCCATTACAATAAACTTCGTGCAAATCTTTCTGAAAATGACAGTGAAAATGACGAAAATCTAGAAACATCAGCGTCTTCAGAATTGGCCATGCTTTTAAGAGGCGATTTCTGGCGTTTAATTTCAGGTTTCGTTATTACGTTTCACGATAAACAAAATGCGGTTTCACTCGCTCATTCCGAACATTTAATTATACCTTACGATGATCTGTATATCCAATACAGGGTCATCCGACTGTGATTTTATACTATTTTTTACGAAACAATTTAAGGTTTTCATGACATGTTCTGAAAACCAATGACTCTATTTTTCAAATTTAAAATATTATAAAATTTATTATCATGGTCAAGAAAAGTCTCATGTATATAAGCTTGTGCCTTATTCTTTTGTGTTTCAGCTGCCAATCTGAGAAAAAAGAAAAAAAAGAAACAACATCTTTCAATGTTACAAGTCCGCTTGTAAAGGATACTTTAATTAACAAAGATTATGTGGCGCAAATCCGTTCTATTAATCACATCGAGCTTCGTGCTCAGGAAAAAGGATATATTCAGGGGATTTATGTAGATGAAGGACAATTTGTTCATAAAGGACAGCTTTTATTTAAAATCATGCCTAATTTATATGAATCTGATGTAAACCGCGCAAAAGCAGAAGCAAAATACGCGGAAATTGAATATCAGAATACTAAAAATCTTGCGGCTAAAGACATTGTGGCTCCTCAGGAAATGGCTATGGCAAAAGCAAGATACGAAAAAGCGAAAGCCGAACTTGCTTCAACGAATACCCATTTGGGTTTCACTGAAATCCGTGCTCCTTTTACAGGAATTGTTGGAAGATTACATGTAAGAAAAGGAAGTCTTGTAGATGACGGAGAGTTGATTACTGAATTATCTGACAACAGCAAAATGTGGGTGTATTTCAATGTTCCGGAAGCTGAATATCTGAATCAGATGAGTGACAGAACAACGAATAATCCGATGCATGTTCGTTTGAGAATGGCCAACGGAAAAGAATTCACACAGGACGGTGTTGTAGAAACCATCGAGTCTGATTTCGATAATGAAACCGGAAATATTGCTTACCGAGCTACTTTCCCGAATCCAAAAGGATTATTAAGATTTGGTGAGACAGGAAACGTGGTTATTACATCATCTTATGCAAACGCCTTGATGATTCCTCAAAAAGCAACTTTTGAAGAATTGGAAAAGAAATATGTCTATGTTATTACAAAAGACAACAAAGTAAAAGCGAGAGAAATAAAGATTGCTGCCGAATTACCGCATCTGTATGTTGTAGCTTCAGGTCTTGGAAAGGACGAAAGAATTCTTCTGGATGGTCTTAGAATGGTTCAGGAAAACCAGACGATCAGTTCAAAATACCAGACTCCTGAAAAAGTAATGTCGAATCTGGATCTGTATGCCGAGTAATTAAAAAGCAAGATTATGTTTAAAAAAGTAATACACCGACCGGTATTCGCTATTGTGATATCGGTTATCATCCTGTTTATAGGAGGTTTGGCGATCAAGCAGCTTCCAACCGAACAGTTTCCTAAAATTGCTCCTACAACCGTTGCTGTTACCATTGCTTATCCCGGAGCGAGTGCCGATGTTTTGGTAAAATCATCATTAATTACGATTGAAAATGCCATCAACGGAGTTCAGGGCATGCGTTACATCACAACCGATGCGACCAGTGCCGGAGAAGCAACAGTAAATGTTATTTTCGATCCCGGAACCGATCCCAATGCAGCCGTTGTTCTGGTGAAGACAAGAGTGGACCAGGTAATGCCGTTGCTTCCTGAACTGGTACAGAAAGAAGGGGTAGTCGTAAACCCGATTCAGCCAAGTATGTTGATGTACGTGAATTTGTACAGTACCAACAAAAGCATGGATGAAAAATTTCTTTATAACTATGCAACGGTCAATATTATCCCTGAAATCAACCGTATTCATGGGATTGCGAAATCTCAGATCCTGGGAAGTAGAAGATATGCAATGCGTATTTGGCTGAATCCTGACAGAATGCGTGCGTATTCGATTTCTGTGGATGAAGTGATGAAAGCAATTGGCGAGCAAAGTATCATCGGTCGTCCCGGAAGAATAGGGCAGAGTTCCGGTATCGCAGCGCAATCCCTAGAATATGTTCTTACTTATAAAGGGCAGTATAATAAACCTGAAGAATATGAAAATATCATCGTCCGTTCCAATTCAGAAGGAGAAAATATTAAGCTGAAAGATGTTGCAAAAGTTGAATTAGGAAGCGAATTTTTTGATATTTATTCAAATCTTGACGGACATCCTTCCGCTTCTATTGTATTAAAACAAAACTACGGAAGTAATGCCAATGACGTTATTAAAGATGTAAAAGCCAAGTTGGAGGAAATGAAAGGAAATTTCCCTCCCGGTGTGGATTATAAGATCAGTTATGACGTTTCACAGTTTTTGGATGCATCGATCGAGCAGGTAATGCACACGTTGAGAGATGCCTTTATTTTGGTGGCAATCGTAGTGTTTATCTTCCTTGGAGATTGGCGTTCAACATTAATTCCGATTATTGCCGTTCCGGTTTCTTTGATTGGAACCTTCTTTGTCATTCAAATGTTTGGCATGTCAATCAATTTGGTAACCCTTTTTGCGTTGGTTTTAGCAATCGGTATCGTGGTCGATAACGCGATTGTTGTAATCGAAGCTGTTCACGCAAAAATGGAGGAAAGTGATATTTCCCCCTATAAAGCAGTGAAAGAAGTAATGGGAGAGATCGCAGGAGCGATTATCGCAATTACTGCGGTAATGGTTGCCGTATTTATTCCGATTTCCTTTATGACAGGTCCTGTGGGAACGTTCTATCGCCAGTTTTCGATTACGATGGCGAGTTCAATTGTAATTTCTGCGGTGGTTGCGTTAACATTAACTCCTGTTCTGGCAGCAATGTTATTGAAAAATCACCACGGAAAACCTAAAAAATCAAATATTTTCACGAAAGCTTTAGACTCTTTCAACAGAGGCTTTGATAAAGTAACAGGAAAATATGCCGCATTCCTTAGGAAAATTGTTACCAGAAAAGTGGTTACATGGGGAATTCTGATTGCTTTCTGTGTGGGAATTTTTGTTGTTAATAAAGCGCTTCCGGGTGGTTTCATTCCCAATGAAGATCAGGGAACAATTTATGCGATTGTTCAGACTCCGCCAGGATCAACTTTAGAGCAAACGAATAAAGTTTCAAGAGCATTACAGAAAATCTGTCAGGGTGTGGATGGAGTAGAGTCGGTTTCGTCATTGGCGGGATATGAGATCATGACGGAAGGTCGTGGTTCCAATGCGGGAACCTGTCTGATTAACCTTAAAAGCTGGAACGACCGTGAGCACAATGTAAAAGAAATCATGGAAGAGCTTGAAGAAAAATCAAAAGATCTTGGCGCTACAATAGAATTCTTCGAACCGCCTGCAGTTCCCGGTTTCGGATCTTCGGGAGGTTTCTCCATGAGATTGCTTGATTTGAACAGAACGACCAATTATCAGGATTTTGATAAGGTGAATAAAGCGTTCATTGCTGAGCTTAAAAAACGCAAAGAATTAACCGGGGTTTTCACCTTCTTTGCAGCCAATTATCCTCAATACGAATTGGTTTTCGATAATAATGCAGCGATGCAGAAAGGTGTTTCCATCGGAACAGCCATGGAAAATCTGAATATTTTAATTGGTAGTACGTACGAACAAGGGTTCATCCGTTTCGGTCAGTTCTTCAAAGTATATGTTCAGTCTTCTCCCGAATTCAGAAGGCTTCCTTCAGATATTTTAGGATTATATGTGAAAAATGATCATGGAGAAATGGTTCCTTATTCAGCGTTTATGACGATGAAAAAAACGCAGGGACCAAACGAAATTACACGTTATAATATGTACAATTCTGCAGCAATCCGTGGACTTCCGGCTGAAGGATATACAACGGCTGATGCGATTCAGGTAATCAATGAAGTGGCGGCAAAAACCTTACCTCACGGCTATAAAGTAGCTTGGGAAGGGTTGTCTTATGACGAAGCACAACGTGGGAATGAAGCAATCTATGTATTCCTTGTCGTTTTGGTATTTGTTTATCTTGTATTGGCGGCACAGTACGAAAGTTTCATTATTCCGTTTGCGGTATTGTTTTCATTACCGGTCGGAGTTTTCGGATCTTTCTTATTGTTAAAAGCAATGGGGCTTGAAAATGATATCTATGCACAGGTTGGTTTAATTATGATCATTGGGTTATTAGGTAAAAATGCAGTATTGATTGTAGAAGTTGCTGTGAAAAGGAGACAGGCAGGAGATTCTATTCTGGAAGCAGCCATCGAAGGATCCAGAGCCCGTTTCAGACCGATTTTAATGACCTCATTTGCGTTTATTGCAGGATTGGTCCCTCTTGTTTTCGCAGGTGGAGCAGGTGCTATCGGAAACCATACCATTGGTGCTTCTGCGTTAGGAGGTATGTTGATAGGAACGCTGTTCGGAGTTATTGTAATTCCTGGGCTCTATTACATTTTTGCCAAATTATCAGATGGCAGAAAAATGATCAAAGACGAAGACGAATCACCATTAAGCGAAGACATGATCTATTATGAATAAGAATAAAATATATCAATATGCGGGAACAGCATTCTTTTTATTAAGCCTCGCCGCATGCAAACCTATAGACATACAGCAACGTACTGAAAACAGAACAGTGCCTGAAAAATACACATTAGCGGAGAATGACACTATCAACACAGGAAAATTAAAATGGAACGAATATTTTAGTGATCCTCATCTTCAGACACTCATTAATCAGGCATTACAGAATAATCAGGAACTCAATATCATCCTTCAGGAAATTGAGATTTCTAAAAATGAAATTAAAGCGAAGAAAGGAGAATATTTACCTTCTGTAGGCTTAAAAGCGGGAGCGGGAGTTGATAAGGTAAGCCGTTATACCAATATCGGAGCAATGGAAGCCAATACTGAAATGGAACCCGGAAAAGAAATGCCTGATCCTTTATTTGATTTCGGATTGGGAGTACAGGCAAAATGGGAGACCGATATTTGGGGTAAACTTCACAATGCAAAAAAAGCTCAGGTTCAGAGGTATCTGGCAAGTGTAGAAGGAAAAAATTTCATGATCACGAACCTTATTTCTGAAATTGCCGATTCTTACTACGAACTGCTTGCTTTGGATAATGAGCTTGTTATTCTAAATCAAAATATTAAGATTCAAAATGATGCACTGGATATTATTAAAGAATTAAAAAAGAATGCCCGTTCCAATGAACTTGCCGTGAAAAGATTTCAGGCACAGGTTCTCAAAACACAGGGAATGCAGTATGATATTCAGCAGAAGATCGTAGAAACTGAAAATAAGATCAATTATCTGGTCGGAAGATTTCCTCAGCCTGTGGAAAGAAGCCAGGATTTTAATTCGATTGTACCACAGGCTGTGTACGCAGGAATCCCTTCAGAGCTGTTGGAAAACCGTCCGGATATCAAACAGGCTGAATATGAACTGGCAGCTTCAAGACTGGATATTAAATCTGCAAAAGCAAGATTTTATCCTTCTTTAGATATTGGTGCAGGTGTTGGATTACAGGCCTTTAATCCGACCTATTTGATTAAACCTGAATCGTTTCTGTTTTCTTTAGCAGGTGAACTGACTGCTCCGTTGATCAATAGAAGTGCCATTAAAGCTGCATATTATAATGCCAATGCAAAGCAGGTTCAGGCGGTTTATCATTATGAGCAGACTGTTTTGGGAGCTTATATTGAAGTGGCGAATCAGCTTTCAAAAATTAAGAATCTGAAAAACAGTTTGGATATCAAAACGAAGGAAGTGGATGCTTTGACAAAATCCATCGACATTTCTAATGATTTGTTTAAATATGCCCGTGCTGATTATATGGAAGTGCTTTTGACACAACGTGATGCTTTGGAATCTAAATTTGAATTGGTTGAAAAGAAAGTTAACCAGTTGAAGGCAAGTGTAGCGGTATATAAAGCTCTTGGTGGAGGTTGGGATCAGAATCTACCGGCTTCATCAGATGTTACTTCTCACTAATACTTTATTGCTATTTCAGATTAAAGGAGTTTATCGAAAGATAACTCCTTTTTTATTTAAGACTAATCAAAGTCTAAATAGATACTGAAAAGCAATTAAGTATATGTTTTTTTTAAAAAGTAATTTCGGATGCTACATCTTTTGTCTTGGCAATCCAATTTCATGTTCCTGAGGATACGGTTTCCTAAAAGTCATACTGACATCCTCATGCAAATTACGTTGGGCTTCCAATGACTTCTCTTTATCCATTGAATATCTTGGATCCGGAATAAAAGGCATTTTGGCCATTTTATGAATGGTAACAGTAGGAAAATGGAAATCGACCTCTACGGTTCCCAATAGGAGATAACAGCCACCACCCTGAAAAGGATATTCTTCAAGGCAGTTTGGAAAATGAGCGGTATCAAAATATTGTCCTTCAGCATCAATCCAGGTTCCGAAATACATCGTTCCTTTCTTGGTAGGTACATGCTTTCTTGAAATCAGATAGGCCAGCATTTTAACCTGATGTTTATGAAACTTCAATAAATCTTTTACTAAAACGGAACCTCTGTACCGGGTTTGTAATAAATCAAAAGGGCTGAAAGAAACAGGAAATCCTAATATCTCTATTTCATCAAAAGCATCTTCAAATGGATTTCTTTCTATGGTGGGAAGTTGATAATCTTTCTGAGGTTCGTCCAGTAAAGTCAGATGCCTGAAAGCAACTTTATGAGTTCCCAACAGAAATCTTGATTCAATGAGCAGCTCATGCTTCTGTTTTCCGGTAAAGCGGAATGCTCCGATAAAGATTAGAATCTGCAATGTTTCGATACCGATAGGAATCCTTTTAACAAAGTTTTCAAGAGAGGTGTACTCTCCATTCAGGGTTCTTTCTTCAGGAATCAGTTTTGCTAACCTTGTTTCCAATCTTTCAATATGCATGAAGCCTAAATAAACATCCGAACCATGAACCGTTGTTTGATATTCACTTAGATTAATACAGGGATT
Organism: Chryseobacterium sp. Y16C; assembly: GCF_022488405.1. Lineage (NCBI taxonomy): Bacteria > Pseudomonadati > Bacteroidota > Flavobacteriia > Flavobacteriales > Weeksellaceae > Chryseobacterium > Chryseobacterium sp. Y16C. The sequence continues at coordinate 1,362,915 of NZ_CP092711.1, read as the reverse complement.
ATGAATTGCAGCTCCCGACATTCTGGCCTCATGAATGTAGACTTCGGTTCTATAGAATCCTCCTCCGTTATTGATAGCAGAAACCATAAATTCGATTGGATAATAGACCTTGAGATATAAACTCTGGTAACTTTCTACGGCATAGGAAGCAGAATGTGCTTTGCAAAATGAGTATCCAGCAAAGGATTCGATCTGCCGGTATACTTCCATAGATAACTGTTCAGGGTGTCCCAATCTTTTACAGGACTCAAAGAAGTTATCTTTTACTTTCTGTAATGCAGATAAAGAACGGCCTTTACCGCTCATCGCTCTTCTTAGTACGTCACCATCAGGGGCGGATAATCCTCCGAAGTGAAGGGCAACCTTAATGACATCTTCCTGATACACCATGATTCCATAAGTTTCTCCTAATTCCTTTTCAAAAACCTCATGGAAATACTCAAATTTTGTAGGGTTATTATGCCTGAAAATATATTCCCGCATCATTCCGCTTTGAGCCACCCCGGGCCGGATAATGGAGGAGGCAGCAACCAATACTTTGTAGTTGTTGCATTTCAGCCTGCGGAGTAATCCACGCATAGCAGGAGATTCAATATAAAAACAGCCGATGGTTTTTCCGGAACTTAAGAATTCATTGCATCGGGCTTCGTCTTTTGAGAGCGAAGTATCCCGGATATCAATATCAATTCCTCTTTTTGCCTTAATCAGCCTTACAGTGTCATCTATAGTTCCTAATCCTCTCTGTGAGAGAATATCAAATTTTTCAAGACCAATTTCTTCGGCGGTATACATATCGAACTGTACGATCGGAAAACCTTTGGGAGGCATTTCTAATGCGGAATAATTGGTGATAGGTTCTTCGGAGATCAGGATTCCACAGGAATGCATACTTCTCTGGTTAGGAAACTTTTCCAACAATTTTCCGTAGTAATGAACCTGTCTGGATACCGAATTAGTATCATGTTCCTGGATGGGTTTTGTTGCCAGTATATCAAGCTCATCTTTCGGAAGTCCGAAAACTTTTCCTACTTCCCGGAAAATAGAACGGTATTTAAATTCAACATTAGTTCCACAGAAAGCAACATGGTCTTTACCATATTTATCAAAAATATATTCCAAGATGATATCCCTTGTTTGCCAGCTCCAGTCTATGTCAAAATCAGGAGGCGTTTTACGGTTGAGGTTGAGGAACCTCTCAAAGTACAGATCCAGCTCCAGAGGACATATATCGGTAATGCCGATGCAGTAGCTGACAATGGAATTGGCACCGCTTCCTCTTCCTACATGCATAAATCCCATCCGGTTGCTGTACTGTATAATATCCCAGGTGATCAGGAAATAAGCACAGAAATTAAGCTGGTCAATAACCCCCAATTCTTTATCTACTCTTGCTTTGGCCTGCAGGTTATCCCCGGCGTATCTTTTTGAAAGTCCCTGATATGCTAACTTTTTTAAAAGCTTAGAATCATTTTCTTTGCTGTCTGTGAAATTCTTTTTGTTTTTAGGGGTTGAAAAATCAAAATCAAAATGACAACTATTGACCATATATTTTGTGTTCTCAATAATCTGTGGTTCATATTGGAACTTAGCCAGAAGCTCTTTTTTATCAGTAAACATTTCGTTGTCTTTACAGTAATCAGCTTCTGTAAGCTTACTGATCAATGTATTGTGATCAATAGCCCTTAATATCTTATGAAGCTCATATTCTTCAGGGGTTGTAAAGGTAACCGGATGAAGAATAACCATTTTATGAATGAATTGTTTTAATTCCGGTTGAATCAAAAGGTTGAGCTGGTTCTGTCTGATGCCTATAAATTCATGATCTGCTAATTTTTCAGGAATATTCTCCAGTGGGTAAATAACAAAAGTATCTGTAAAATCAGGATTGGCTTTAGGAATTTCAATGTCTTCACAGTTGTATGCGGTTAAAAGCCTGTTAACTTCTGCAATGCTTTTTTGATTTCGGGCCAGGCAAATATAATACAGTTCATTCTGAACCCGTATTTCCACTCCAACAATCGGTTTGATATTATACTCCTGGCAAAGCTTATAGAAATCATAGATCCCGGTAATGGTATTGATATCTGTAAGGGCCAGGGTTTTAATATTAAAATGTACGGCCTGCTCAACCAGTTCTTTAATAGAAATGGTTCCATACCGAAGACTGTGATAAGAATGACAATTCAGAAACATCTTGTAATTATTTTAATAGACCTGAGGCTCTTCCTACACTTGATGCTCCAAACCTGTTCTTGATTTTATCCATTGTCTGATACAGAGATATCAACTCTTCCGTATCTTCAAAGAGATCCATTTGATGGCACCCGTGAACCAGTCCGGTAAACTTTACACCAACCAGCCTTATTCTCATACGTCTAGTATATACTTTTTTAAAGAGTTCTAAAACATACCTGAGCAGGGTATGGTCAGCTGAGGTGTAAGGAATCCTGCATTGTTTGGTTTCCGTATCAAAATTGGAATAGCGGAGTTTTACCACCACTACCGATACCAGCCATTTCTCTGCTCTGAGCTGATAACAGAGTTTTTCAACCATTCCGGAAAGAATACTTTGGATACCCTGAATATCGATGCTGTCTTGAGCAAAGGTATCTTCTGTAGAAATGGATTTTCGTTCCGAATAAGGAACCACAGGATTTTCGTCAATTCCGTGTGCTTTTTTCCAAAGTTCATTTCCATTTTTACCAATCAGCTGCTGAAGCACATCAACAGGCATTTCTGAAAGGGTTTGTATGGTTCTGATCCCCAGTCTTGAGAGTAGCTGAAAGGTTACATCGCCGACCATAGGAATCTTCTTTACCGAAAGTGGGTTTAAAAACGGCTGAATGTCATGCTGTTTGACTTCTAATCTTCCGGTTGGCTTTGATTCTCCGGTTCCGATTTTGGATACGGTCTTATTGGTGGATAAGGCAAAACTTATCGGTAATCCTGTATTTTTCTGTACGCTTTCTGCGATTTCATGGGTCCATTTATAGCATCCGAAAAACTGATCCATTCCGGAAAGATCAAGATAAAATTCATCGATACTTGCCTTTTCAAGAACAGGAACTTTTTCCTGGATAATTTCAGTCACCATATGGGACATATTGGAATACATTTCCATATCTCCTTTTATGACTTTTGCTTCGGGACATAGCCGCAGAGCCATTTTGATGGGCATGGCACTCCTAACTCCGAAAAAACGGGTTTCATAAGAGCAGGACGCCACTACACCACGGTCTCCACCTCCGATGATCACAGGCTTTTTCTCCAATTCGGAGTTTTTCAGCCTTTCACAGGAAACAAAGAACGTATCCAAATCCATATGTACAATTGCTCTTTCCATGTGACAAAATTAGTCACGTTTTGAAACATATTTTGTATTTTTGTTGTCTAAAATTGTAACAATGTCGAAATTCTCTGATAACATCGTGTTTTTGAGAGGAAAGAAAAACATGACTCAGCAAGAACTGGCAGATCTATTAATTCTTACCCGATCCAGATATGTCGCCTATGAATATGGCAGAACAGAACCTCCAATTGAAATATTGCTTAGAATTTCAAAATTCTATAACATCAGCATCGACTTATTGTTGACTGTAGATCTCAGTAAATTTTCAATTGATGAGATTATGGAGCTTCCTGACAATCGAATCGTTCTGCCTATAAAGGTTGATCAGGATGGAAACAACCAGATTGAGATAATCCCCCAAAAAGCTTCTATGGGCTACCTGAATGGTTATGGAGATCCGGAGTACATAGAAAGTCTGGAGACCATATCATTACCTTTTTTAAAAGGGGGTAAGTTCAGGGCATTTCCTGCTGACGGAGATTCAATGCCCCCCTATAAGAACGGAACCTATATCGTGGGAAAATATGTAGAAAATCTTTCGGACCTGAAAACGGACAGAACGTATGTTTTCATTACCACCAATGATGGTATCAGTTACAAAAGGTTTCAGTTTCATGAAGCAGATGGTATCTGGGTTAAGGCTGACAATCAATTTTATGAGCCTTATAAAATTCCATTACCTGAAATTAAAGAAATCTGGGAATTTGCCTGTAGTATTACTACCAAAGAATATGAGCCTGATGAATTTGCAGAACATCATATTCAAAACTTTATCACAGAAATTAAAACCGATATCAAACAGATCAAAGAAAAAATGGGAGATAAGAATTGAATTTATTTTGAGTACATAGCATAATCAAAAAACTTCCCCGAAGGGAAGCCAAAAACACAATTGATGAAAAAAAATTATTCCTGTAGAAACGGAATAAGACAAAGTTAAATGATTTAAAGAAAAATTACAATGAGTCAGCTTAGTTTATTTGATGCAGAAGATTTGTATGAGTTTCCCAAAGATCTTTTGGAATACAGAGAGAAGTTCCTGAGTAGGGAAGAAGCTGATCTGCTTAAAAATAAATTGTTAGAAACGGCTCCCTGGGAACAGCGTACCCAGAAAATGTACGATAAGATGGTGCTTACTCCACGGTTGACTGCTTGGTATGGCGATGCAAAATCCTACGATTCTGCCGATAATAATACCACTAAAAGAAATGAATGGACTCCCGAACTGTATGCTTTAAAAGAAAGAATAGAAAAAGAGTTCGGTTATCAATTCAATGGCGTATTACTCAATCTTTACCGTGATCATAATGATTCCGTCGCCTGGCATCGGGATAAGGAAAGCAGATATGGAAAACGTCCTTTCATTGCATCTATCAGCCTTGGCCAAACCAGAAGCTTTGATTTCAGGAAAAAAAATCATCATGAAAGCAAATATAGTTTGCCACTTCCTAATGGCTCACTCCTTATTATGAAAGGTGATCTTCAGGAAAGTTGGGAGCACCGGATCGCTAAGTCTACTGTTCCAATGAAAGAAAGAATTAATCTCACATTTCGATTAATAAAGAATTTATAGCTTTTAATTAGCGAGTTTTTATAATCTATATTCAAAAAATGAGTGAGTAACATTAAACAACATTTTACACTTTGATAAGTTCTATTTGAAAGGCTTTATTAGATATAGGTGGAATTTTCTTCTAGCTTATTTTCCTTTTCCAGATTCTCTATTATATTTTTCCAATGCCTCTTCCTTAAGTTTCACCAAGCTAATTAGGTGTCTAAAAGTAGCTTGAACTAAACTAGAATTAAGTATCTCCTCAATCTTATCGGTTAGATCTTTAAGCCCATTTTTTATATTTATAGTGAAATCTGCTCTTTGATCAGTTTTTAATGGAATATAGGTTAAAATAATCTCATCTAAAGAATCACCTAAATTAATGTCGAGTATTTTATATTGATTACTTATTTCAGGAACAATAATGTATAAAGATGCACCTAAAAATTGCCCCTCGGTTGAGGTGGTAGTAACTAAATGGTCAAAATATCCTTGAGAGTAATCTGCTATTTCTTTTCCGTAGGAATATAAGACTTTTGTCAGTTCATGATCATATCCACTGTCTTCGTCTAAAAAATTTAAATTAAGTTTATTCATGATATAGTAATTTGAATTGGTAAATGATCAAATCCATGATTTAAAAAATTTGATGCTTGCTCTTTTGCTGAATCTACAAATATATGAGATTTTGTTTGGGTGATAACTTTAATATTTGTGGAGCAATTTTTAGATGACATTACATAATCGTACAATGCCCAACCATAGTTTAAACTGTAATATGTGCCACCTAAATTAGTTTGATCATTATGGATTAAATGTTCTAAGAGAGGATTAAAGTAAAACTCTCTTCCTTGAGATTTATGTAAACGTCTTTTTTTCTCTTGCTCAAAATGGTTTGTAAAAAAATAACTATTAATAGATTTATTGTGATCTCGTCGTAAAACATGATCCCAAGGTTCAAGATTAAAGTCGCCAATAATTGAATGTTTATGAGATTTCTTGACAATACCTCCTTTCAAATGAATCCATTCGGATAGATTGGAAATAAAACTTATCTGATCACTTGTAACCACCTTATCACCATTTTTTGAATAGTTATGAACAAATAATAATGTAACTATTTCTTTATTTAACACTGTATGAACAGCTACAATTCTTCCATATTCTTTTTGTAAATCAAAAGTAAAAGGGACGTGCAAATCTGATTTGTTTTTAATAAAAATTTTAAGACCTTCTGGCTTATATGGGTAATTTAAGTTATATTCTGGATCGCTAGTGAAAGTTGGACTGTAATAAACAATATATCCTAAACTAGTAATTGTTGAAATAAGATTTTCACAATCGTCTTTACTTCTAGTTCCTTCGGCTATGCACAAAACATTTGGTTTAATTTCATTAAGTAAACTTTCAAGTATTTTGTGTTTAAGCTTTTCAGGTCCTACATCTTTGCCAATATTCCAATAAATAATTTCCATTCTAATTTGACGAGCTTATGGTATTAAGTTTTTTCAAATTTACAAATTTTATTATTAGCTCATAATTTTGCAAATATTAGAAATCTGTTAGACTTTTCTGGCATGTACTATTTTAATTGTAAAATTAAAAATTCCTCAATTATGTATTGTGTTGAATCTTTTTTTAACAATAATTCATGAGTCTTGTAAAAACAAATTTTTGAGTTTATTACAAATAATCTTCGTTACTACGAAAAAGTAGTGATTTTATATCATTCCTGTTGTTCAATTTTACATCACCAACAATCATAAAAATCACAGTTATGAATATTGAGAGAACAGAATTTATAGCCTGGATGGATAGAATCATGGAAAGATTTGACATTTTGAAAGAACAGATGATTAAGAACCAGTCCAGATTTATAGAAATAGACGGGGAGCAACTCCTGGATAACCAAGATGTTTTGCAGCTATTAAAGATAAGTTCCCGATCATTACAGCGGTATCGGACTGATAAAAAGCTGCCATACTATACCATCAGCGGAAAACTGTATTATAAACTTTCGGATGTTCATCAACTGATCAGAGAGAGCTTGAGCTCTTCATTATGATCAAGACTTTAGCAGCCAAATACACTACTGTAATTCCAAATTTTATGAATTCCTGATTGAGTAAATATCTTCATTCCATTAAATAAAATACAATGGAAAATGAAATAATAAACTCTCAGGAAACCAGTGAAATCAAACCATCAACAGACACACTCATTGTTTTGAACATTCATACGAATCAGATAGAAATGGTCAAAGGAGTTGATCAAGAGGGAAATCTGCAAAAGTTTCCTCCCGAGGATAAAAAGGAAAATGATCAATTGATCAGAGTTGATAAGCACGGCGATATCTTTTCCAACTTCTTTTCCAATTTTTACCGACAGCTCAGAAATCCCTTTCATTTCAACTTTTTCAAGGTTTCGGAATATGATGCTGTCAATACCGCCAAGGATCTTCAGAAGTATGTTGATCAGGCATCTCCTGAAGAAAAAGAAAAACTGAAAGACTATGAAGTTTTGCCTAAAAATAATAATAATCCTAAAAATCAAAATACAATGGACAACAACACAGAAAATCAGGAATATCGTTTTCAACCAGAACAGATCGACTGGAAAACGATGGAAAAGTTCGGACTTAATCAGGAGAAGCTTGAAAAGATGAACGCTATGGATTCATTACTCAGAGGTTTTAAAACCAATACATTGATTCCCATTACCATTAATCTGGGAACAGCCATCAGCAAAATGGATGTCCGATTATCTCTTCAAACAGGAGATACAGGACAGGTTGCTGTTCATTTGCATGGCATCCGCAAAGAGCCTAATTTCAATAATAAATTCTTGGGTCATGAGTTCTCTGATAAAGACAAAAAGAACCTAAAAGAAACCGGAAATATGGGAAGGGTAGTAGATCTGGTTAATCCTAAAACCGATGAAATCATTCCATCAGTGATCAGCCGTGACCGTTTAACCAATGAACTCGTGGCCTATAGAGCGGAGTACATGAAAATTCCTGATGAAATTAAAGGAATTAGGCTTGATGAACATCAGAAACAAACCCTACTGGAAGGAGCACCATTGTATCTTGAAGGCATGACCTCTAAAAAAGGAGAATCCTTCGATGCCACTGTACAATTCAATGCAGATAAGCGGTATGTAGAATTTCTGTTTGGCAATAATCAGGCACCGCAACAAAGCCGACAACACGATCAACAGCAAAGTCAACCTACGGATAAAGAAGCTCCCAGAGTATTTAGAGGTAAAGAGCTGGATGATTCACAGTATGAAAAATTCAAAGCCGGACAAACCATTTATATCGATGGTCTTCAGGATGCTAAAGGCAAAGCCTATCAGGGGTATATTACTTTCAACAAAGAAACTTCCAAAACCGATTTCTCCTTCAATAACCCCAACAAACTTAAAGAAGAGGCAAAACCTACAGAAGATTACAACACCCAAACTGCAGTTAATTCTCAGGGTAAAACCAATGAAGCTACAAAAAATGTGAAAGAGCCTTTAGAATTAAAACAGCAACAGCCTGCCAATAAACAGCAGGAGGATCAGCAAAAAAAGGTTAGAAAGCCAAGAGGACAAAAACTATAATAATCATCTAAATCCATAATATGAAAGCAATCATCGCAGAAAAACCGAGTGTAGCAAGAGAAATCGCACAATTGTTAGGAGCCCATGAAAAAAAAGATGGTTATTTATCCGGTAACGGCTATTGTGTCACCTGGGCATTAGGACATCTGATTGCGTTAGGAATGCCGGAGGATTATGGTATAAGGGGCTTTAATAAAGCCTCTTTGCCTATCTTCCCGAATCCTTTTATCCTGACTCCCAAAAAACTAAAGAAAGCAAAAGGCTATGAGCCTGATCCTTCGGCTTTAAAACAACTCAACACCATAAAACAAGTCATCAATCAATGCAGCAGTATTATTGTGGCTACAGATGCTGGAAGGGAAGGAGAGTTGATCTTCCGCTATATCTATCATTACATAGAATGCAACAAACCTTTCGAAAGACTCTGGATCAGTTCCCTGACCGAAAAAGCCATACAGGACGGTTTTAAAAAACTGCAACCAGGCGATGCCTTTGACGGTTTGTATCAGGCAGCAAAAGCCAGAAGCGAAGCGGACTGGCTGGTGGGAATTAATGCCACCCAGGCATTAACCATCGCAGGAACCCAAGATCTTTATTCATTAGGCAGAGTGCAGACACCAACTCTTGCTTTGATCTGTCAAAGATTCCTACAAAATCAAAACTTCACCAAGCAAAAGTACTTTCAAATCCAGCTGAGCCATAGAAAAGAATATACAGACTTTAGCAGTCTTTCACAATTACAATGGGAAGAAAAGAAGCAGGCAGAACAAATCCAAAAATCCATAGAACGGGAGGGAAGAGCTGTTGTAGAAGATGTATCCATTACAACAGTACAGGAACAGTCTCCGTTACTTTTCGATCTCACAGAATTACAAAAAGAAGCCAACCGAAAATTGGGACTTTCTGCCGATGAGGTTTTACAGATTGCCCAAAGTTTGTATGAAAAGAAATTCATTACCTATCCCAGAACCGGTAGCAAATATATTCCTGAGGATCTTTGGCCAGAGATCCCAGAACTGGTCAGAATCCTCAATACATCAGATCAATTTAAATCAGCCATATCTACTTTAAAGTTCGGAAACTTCAACAAGAGAATCGTTAATGATGTAAAAGTAACGGACCATCACGGTTTACTTATCACTACGAAAGTTCCATCTGCACTTACAGCTACTGAAAAAGCCATTTATGATACGATTGCTTACCGTTTATTGGAATCCCTATCCCATGCCTGTACAAAACAAGTCAGCCACATCATGATAAAAGTACATCATTATGAATTCCAGATCAAGGGATCAAAAATACTCAACAATGGCTGGCGAGCCATCAAAGGAATTCTATCTGACAATGAAAATTCCAATAATAAAAAAGAAGTCCTTACTGAACTTCCGGAACTCAAAATAGGAGATGAACTGAAGGTTTCAAAAACTGAATTACTGGAAAAAGTAACGCAACCTCCCAAGCTTTATACAGAAGCTGACCTTTTATCAGCCATGGAAAATGCAGGCCGATCTGTTGAAAACAAAGAAGAACAGAAAGCACTCTCCAATATCGGCATCGGAACTCCAGCTACCAGAGCCTCCATTATCGAAACGCTGCTCAGCAGAAACTATATCATCAGGAAAAGCAAAACCCTACATCCTACAGAAAAAGGCTTGCAGGTTTACAATCTGGTCAAAGACAAAAAAATAGCCAATGTCCAAATGACCGCAGAGTGGGAAATAGCACTGGATAGAATTGAAAAAGGTGAACTCAATAAAACCCAATTCATAAGCGACATTCAACACTATACAACTGAAATCACCAACGAACTCTTATCACTTCATATTCCCCAAGAAAATGTTCCCCAACTAAAATGTCCCAAATGTCAACAAAATCATCTTATCATCAAAGGCAAAATTGTAAAATGCCCAGATGAACAATGCGGTTGGATTCTCTTTAGAACCATATGCGGAATACAACTCAGTATTAAAGATCTTACTTTACTATTAACTCAAAACAAAACATCATTAATCAAAAACATGAAAAGCAAGAACGGGAAAAAGTTTGATGCTTTTATCATTCTAAGAAGTGATTTCAGTACATCATTTGAATTTGGAAATAAGAATTAATTTCAAAAAAATAATAATTTAAAGAAGCAGCCAATGAGCTGCTTCTTTATTCTACATCTTATCCAATTCTTTTTATTTCTTAAAATAAAGTCTAAAATATTTACTACTTTTTTTTGAATTTTGTTAGCCATTATGATAGTGATATAGTAGGAAATTAGATTATAATAATGTAATACAATTATTTAAAAAGTATAGTTAAGTATTATGGCGTAATGATTAAAAAAAACTTAATAATATTTTTTTTATAGTATTGTAAAGTAAGATTTATTATTTAAATTTAAGAATATTTCAAAACCATGAAGACATTTATACAAATCAAAATTAACTTTTTGAAACTTTGCTTTGTTATTGTATTTTCAACTATTTCATGTATCAAAACATACGCCCAAAAATTTGAAGATATATTTTTAGCTAACGATTTTGTACTTTATAAAAATACAAAGGTAAAATTAAAACAAGATCTCATTGGAGTCAACTTTAGTCACAATTTTTATGGTGATCTAAAAGATCTTCAAAAAGATTATGATAATAAGGTATTATATCCCTCAGTAGCATATAATTTTCAAACGGAAAAAGATTCTTTAAAAAATAGAGTTTTCATTATTGAAAATATTATTGGCAAAGACGGAAAAACATTTAATACAGAAAACTCAGGTTATTTTGATTCTCCTATTTTTATCTTGAAAGATGAAGTAAAAGCCCAAACCATTTACTATAAATACGATAAAAAGTTTGAACATAACTTCCCTTTTTTAGTTGCTGATATAAATTACCCGGTAGATTTTTTTTGCTCCCAACTCTCAGAAAATGATGATGATTTTACCAATGAAAAAACTATTAGAACCCCAATGACGGAAGGCAACAACTTAGCTCCCGCATCTTTAACAAAGGTTTCAAAAAAAGGAAGACCATCTGCTTATTACCTAAGTTTAAGAGCTTATGGCAATACGGTTAATGTAAATGAACGAGGGGTAATTCTAATATTTGAAGACAATACTAAATGGATTAAAAACGCAGAGATAGATGTGGAAGCAGATAAAGATAGTTATGAATACTCAGTATTTATAACTTTATCTCAAAATGATCTTAAGCTGTTTTCGACTAAGCGAATAAAAAAATTTAGACTGTACATATATGATGCTACCCTTAATGCAGGTTTTGCCAGTAAATTTTTGAATTATACAAAGTGCTTGTTAAAAAGATAATAATATGACAAATGCAGAAAAATTTTTAGATATTTATAATCAACTTGATAAATTTCTAAAAAATGGTAACAATCAGAATCATGAAACTTTTGCCTCAAAAATAAAAAGTAGCAAAAATTCAATTATAAAATCGTACCGAGATAAATTGATAGATTATGGAGAACTTAGAAACGCTATAACACACACACCTAAATTAGGTGGCAATTATATTGCAGAACCTCTGGGAGAAGTTGTTAATGAGTTTGCCATGATTTTACAAAAATTATTAAATCCACAAAAGGTTATTCCTTTATTTTCTTTTGAAGTGATTGGAGCTAACGAAAACGAGAGACTAGATAAAATTTTGAACTTAATGAGGGAAAAATCTTTTTCGCAATTTCCTGTATTTGACGAAGGTGGAATGGTTGCGGAGCTAATTAATACAAATACAATTTCAAGATGGTTAGGAAAAAATATTAATCAGAATGAAATCATGGTGGAAAATCCTATTATCAAAGAATTGATAGTCGATATTGAGTTTAAGAAAAATTTTAAATTTATATCGAGAGACTGCGATATTTATACTGCCTATGATTTGTTTATTGATCAAATAAATATCCATAAAAGAAATCTCGATGTATTATTTATTACAAACAGCGGTAGTGAAAATGAAAAATTATTAGGATTAATTACTATAGAAGATATTGCTAATAAAGTTAAGAACGTTCACTCATAATAGAGTTCTGAGCACGATTGCAGCATAGTGAAGAAATTGTTTAATATTAAAGCGTAAGATTTTGAATTACTGTATTCAACTATTCGTTATGGTTTTTAAAAAGTTTGTTCATAAAGAACTTCCTGCAAATCCTGTAAAGGGGTCCAGATTCCAGATTTAACTTTCAGGTAAGTATTGCATAGTGAGACGATTTTTTGTTGATCTCCAAATCTAATTTTTTTTCTTTCTAACTCTGTTAAACCTTCGAAAGCATTTGAGGTAAAGCCGTATGTTGATAAAAACAAACCGCTCTCTCTTTTTTCATTGCAAATTACTTTTAAAAATTCTTTTACAGATTTTTGTCCTACCAGTTGTTTGGATTTCCAGTGCTTAATCTCGACAATATATTTCATGGATATTCCTTTTTTGACAAGCTCCAAAATAATATCCTTACCTCCATCTTTGCTTGGTGATGTAAGGGTCACATCAAATGCCAAGCCTTCAAATAACTCGGCTATTGTTTTCTCGAATTCTCTCCATTCTATTTTCAACAAAAAGTTGGGATCTTCCGCTATCTTTTCTATAAATGTTTTGCTTACAATTTTGATGATATCTTCATATTCATGGGTATTTAGGTTAGACTCTATTTCTATTTTAGATGTCCAAGATTTCAAGTCATCTAAGGTTAATAGTTCCACTTTTAATGGATCAGTACTATTTATAAAATGATAGCATGCTGAAGTGAAACCATGAGGCGCAAACAAAATAAGACGGTTATAAGGATAGTTGAAAGCAAATGATACCCTCTCGTGTACTCGCTCTTCATGAACACTTTTACCTGACTTTTGAAGAGAAATACACATTCTGTCTCGAGAATCTTGCTTTGTGCACATGAAATCAAATTTACTTGTATCAGGACTTGGATTAAGTATAGTTTTAAAACCATCATTTGATAACAATTTTGAAATGACTTGATGAAATGTAAAGCAAATTTCCCGATCGTCTCTTGGACTTGTTATAGAATGTTCTAAAACAAGAATATCACGTACAAGTTGATCTTTTATTGAGGGAGTCATAATTTTAATGGTTAACGAAAGTTATAATCCTAGAAATTTCAGTCCAGCATATCTATTTTATGAAAAAAGAAAGAATCCATATATTTCCAAATACCTCCGATCTGACCATACACCATATTTTCCCCTTGTTCATTCTGATAAAGCATGCGCAAAGCTATTTCTTTTACATATTCTGTTTCATTAAATAAGACAATCACTTTTACTTTTACTTCTGCAATTGCTGGTGCCTGATGTTCGACGGATAATATTTCAAAAGATTTTAAGTTCTTTTTTTCAAAGACTTTTCGAATTCTTCCCGCTTCCTTACCTATATTAAATTCATTTGAAAATGAACAAATCTGTTTAGCCATCTGCCCATAGTTGTTTTTCTTCCAATTTATTAAAAAGCGGACAGCATCTCTTTCCGGAGTATATTCTTCATAATCTGCTTCGTTTCCTTGAGCTGGAAAATCTTGGTTTACTATAGGTTTTCTATCTTTCCAGTAATCCATATGTTTATCCATATCTTTCATCTTCAATTTGTGTTGTTGATAGTTGGAAATGGTATCTTTTAGATCTGAAAAAGTTTCTTTTAAAGTAGGAGTGTTTTTTTCTTTAAGGGGACGTTCTTTATTTTTCTTTAGAGCTTTTGCCCAATCATTAATGGCAAATAATGTTAACCAAGCTTTCCCTGCAACATATTTATTAGCATATGAAAGATCCCTTCCATGCAAAATACCATTACGGTAAGGAAAGAATATTTCTTCAGTGGTCGTGGCCTTTCTTGTTACATTTAATATATCTCTAAGTTTAGAGAGGCCTGAACTATGAGCAGCAATAGAATCCCAAGCCGTTAGATCAGTATTTTCCACGAAAAAACCTTTACTTTTGCTAATGTCATTGACAGTACCATCAATAATCATTAATAGTAAGGGGACAGCTGAATAATATCTTTGAGCTTTTGTATCTTCAAATGCGGCTTTAATCAAGACATTACGCAATCTAAATTCTGGAATACCGTAGGTTGAACTTATCATCCATTGCATCGCTTCAGATGTGTAATGATCGGCAAGCTTTTCCTCTGCTTCATTTATATTTCCTGCTTCTGCCAAAGCAATGCACTCCAAGATCAAATCATGATTTCCGGACTCATGTGCAATCCAACCGCGTTCGCTAAAATAATGGTTAAACTGATCAGGACTTTTTGAAATTTCTTCAAACTGCTTTTCAATCTCATCAAAGTTTTCAAAAGCATCCAAAATTCCTTTGGCTCTTGAACTAAAGGGAGCAAAGAATGATGCGATCTTTTTTACTGATTTTCCTCCCTTGAGATTATTTCTAAATTCTTCAAACGAAGAATTGTCTTCAATTCTATCACTCATATTATTATGAAATATATTTAGATATTTTTAAAATTTTAAATTAAAACTATTTCTGAAAAAACGATTAACGATTTCTGTGATAGATTTGTTTATATAATCGTAATCCACGTAATTCTTAATTTTGAAAAAATGATACAGAAAATCGTTGTAGTTCTCATCTAAAATGGGATATGCCACCAAGTGAAAATTAATATCAGTAGAGTTTTCTATAAACGTACGATCAAATGAAAACATTCCCTTTTGAGCATAGGATATGAAATCTATCGTATAAAGTTCAATATTAAACTCTTTGTCAATTTCCCGTTTAAAAGATAATATCTCTCTTAGATTTGGATTTAACTCATACTTAAAAGGAGGTACAGATAAATTTTTCAGAAAATACCTAAAGTCGCTATGATTATTTTCAAAGAAGTTTTCGTCACTAATTTGCAATCCTGCTGTAGCAAAATGCATCAAGAAAAGTTCGCTTTTAAAAAACAAGTCCAAGTCAAAATCAGAAGAGTTATTTATTCTCATCACCAAAAATATAAGTACAGTTTTCACATCTAGAAATTTTTTCCATTGTCCTTGGACGTATTGCCTTAGTAAAACTAATATCCGTGACAATTAGTTTAGGTTCTACGCTGTAAATATTATTTACAGCCTTTATCTCCGCACATTTACCAATAATATTAGTACTTGTTGTCTGTGACGATTTTTTACCAATTTCTCCTAAAGATCTTAGAAGAATCCTTGTGGGTTTCAAATAACTATTAATTGACAAAAGTCTATGTGAGGTGCCAAAACTTGCATACTTCACACCCTTAGCTGCAATGCAACAAGCTACCAGTTCGTAGTTTCTATGATCTAATTTAACTCTAGTTTTTTTAGATGAGTAGAGCTCCTGAATCGTATTAATTCTATCTTTATATTTCTCTGAATTATAGATTAAAGTTTTTTCTAATGAATTTAAACTTCGTTTCTTTTTTATGACATAATGTGTCTTATCGAAATAGAAATTTAAGCTATTAATGAGTTGTCTAATATCCTTTTTCATGGTTATATAAAGATGTTAAGTTAGTATTTTCTACGTTAATGAATTGTTACTTTGAGTCAGAATGTTTAGGCTTTTTTAGTGTTATTGCAGTAGAACCCAGATTTCGATAAAAGCAATAGAAATTTCTAACTATTAGATTTCAACTCAATAGATACCTCTTCAAGATTCTGGATATATAATTTTGCTTTATTCATAAAAATATCATAGTCTAGTCTGCCAATATAATCAGGATACGGTCGTTCTGGATAGCATGATCTCCAGAACTCTAAAGCCACTTGGAGTGCCATTCTCGAAAAACGTTCTGCCTTCTCAATCCAATCTGCAGGCTTCAACCAAATTTGTTCCTTTGTAGGAGAGAAATGTACTGCTGAGTTTCTAAGACTTTCATAGATATTGAAAAATGAAATAAAAGGTTCTTTGATTTGATTTTCATCAGATGTTATAATAATAGTTTTACCATCATTTCTTATTAGCCTATGGTATCGTTCAATCTTCGATTTAAGCTGCAAAAATCTCCCGTTCTTTTTACCATTCAGTATTTCGGAGTCCATTTCAGATAAAACCATAACATTTCTTTTAGCATGACTATACCCCAAACTGTTGACAAAACATTCAACAAATGCGTAAAATGAAATAACTGATAGTCTCGAGTTAGCCGAAACTTCATACTTCAGATCTGTTATTTTTCTGATCGTATGTTCATCAAAGTCCTCCTCTCTTTCTTTTTCCAATAATTTCTGCTTAAAGTCCCCATAATTATTAAGCTGATCAAAAGCTTTTTGAGCTTTTACAAGTATATTAAAGGCATCTTTAAGCAAAAATTCTTCTTCAATTCCAAAATTACCCTTATGCGCATATAATCCGATCCTAAAATGATAGGGAATATGGTTGTATAATACAAGCCCTTTAATATTCATCCGATCTTCCAACCATCCATATTCCAATCCGTAAGAATAAATTTCAGAATCATTTTTAAAAAACTGATCCCAGTCTGCAACAATTTCATCTAAGCTTTTCTTGAGAGGAAAACTTTTTAAAAGCGGTGCCGCCATTTTTTCCAAATTAGATCTGATGTATGGAAGTTTTTCTAATATATCATCTTCCTTGGCAGATTTAAAAAAAACATAAATATCGCTTACCATTTTGTTGACCTCCTCAAAATTCGCATCAGGCAGAAATGAAGCCATCATCTTCAGGTATACGGCAATATTAAAAACCGAATTTACTTCTCTCTCTATATTGTTCATTTAACTTAATTCTTGCTGAAAACATAATTAAATATAAAGTCTTATCCTTTAAATATAAAGTCTTATCCTTCGTAGTGCAAACTGTCGAGAAATGCGGAACGCGCTAAACTAATTTTTGTTTCCATTTCATTTTTGGGATTAGGCTTTTGCCACCATTCACTGTCATAGATTCTTAAAATGATTTCATTCCAATATCTCTCGTTGTCCATTCTATTTCTAGTAATCCTAAAATCTTTACAGAGTCCATAGTTGTTTTTGCTGTCATAGCAAATAAATATGTCAGGTCTCTTCATGGCAAGTAATCTTGTACTGGTTGCTAAATAGTTTCCAGGTAATGCCATTTGAAAGTATTCCAGAAAATTGTCATAATTCATTTTAGTAATTTGCCCATTGAGCGGAATTTGATCTAAGGCTCTTGATATCAATTCACTGTTATCATTTATCTGTTTTTTAAACTTGCCTGCACCTTTCATACTTCCGAAGAATGCCCAATCTTCTGCTCCTTCAATTTTTAACAATAAATTATTTGGAATTCCTGCAATAAATTTTCTCTCGTCATCATCCAGTTCGTTGAAGTGTTTGGCTTTACTAAATAATTCTCTTGCTATCTCAATCACTTTAATTCTTCTTCGTACATCCCTTGAACCTTTTTTGTAGACATCAACAACAAATTGATCCCAAGATTTTGTTTGTAACTCAATTTTATGGATAGGCTTAGGTTTATCTTTGGATGCCCCGTATTGCCCAGATAAACTGTTTAATTTGGATTGTTGAATATTCCAGATCTTATTATAGTTTTCCCAATCTAATTCACTGAATGTTTTTCCATATTCAAATGATTCATCAATAAGTTGTAATGTGGTTTTATAAAGTTCATTGGCATTACTATCTTTAGATGTAACCAAAACACAAACCTCACAATTTTTTGAAAAAGCACTTGTTGTAAAATTGGCACTACCTATAATAAGTTCCCAATTATTTTCATCATTTGAAAACAAATATACTTTAGGGTGAAATGTTCCATCAGGCTGTTCTAAAAAATGAACCGCTGGGTCTTCTATAAATTCTTTGATAAAATTAGGATGAGTTTGATAGAAGTGTATTCCAACCGTAATCTTCACTATTTTGTGCCTGTTTTTGAGCAATTCATATGAAATTTCATTTCCCGCACTTGCCCACGCAGTTGCCCATTTAAAAAAATTGTAGTTTTTTATTAATCGTTTAAAATTATTATTTAAATCTTTTGGTGTTGTTATTAATTTCATTGCAAACCTGTAATAAAATCTCCTAATTATTTAATCATGCCTGAAATTATATCTTTCAAGGTCTCAAATTCTGGTTCATCCAAAATATCCAAAGAGTTATTTGTTGCTAATAATATAGCTTCCCTACATACATTAATTCTTCTTAAAAGTGGTATAACTATAGAGTTTCCGTGCTGCACATATTTTTTAATTTCATCGTAATTTGTAGGGATTTTATAACCTTCACGACTGCTACCAATAAGAATACCCTTATCTCTCAAACCTCCAACCATGTTTACAAACTGTTCTTTACTGAGTTTAGAATCTCTGTTTACATTGAGATGTTCAATAAATTCCTGTCCGGTTGTATAATTTTTGTAATGATTAGATTCGTGGTATCTAACTAATACCTTCAAAAAATTAATGGAATCTTGCTTTTGTTGAGTATCGGAAGAAGTTGTATCAAGATAATCAAAAATGCTTCTTAAACTGAGATCTGTAATTGCTTGACTGTAAAACTCATCGACCTTAGACTCATTATATTCATTAAGCTTATAAATCTTAGGAAAGTGGTTAATACTAATAATTTTTCCAGATAATGCTTTTAAAAATTGTACAGAATATTCACTTTTTTTATGTTCATCAAAAATATATCCCAAAGTTCCCGCAACAAAATCAGCAATCTGTACTCCTAGTTCTTTATCACTTTTATTGACAAAAAACTCTGAGCCTTCAAATAAAGTGCGAATGTGGTTCTGTCTTACATATTCTTTAAATTCAAGCATAAATTCATTCCCTCCGTGTTCGTCTACTTTCAGTTCAAGTTTTGGAAATGTCTTGTATAATTCTTTGTACAAAATACCGTTTAGATATTTGTAAAAAGATTTTTTATATTTAAAACCTTCGCCATATAATTTCGTCTTGTCGACTACAACAGAGTAAATATTAAACTTGAGTTTTGAAAGCTCACTTAAGACAAGCAGCCTCCTTTTGTGATTATCTTTTACTTTAGATGATTTGATTTCTCCCGTCTGAAAATATTTTGACCGGATTTTTTCAACTTCTATATAAAATTCTTCCAGATCTTCATAATTTACAATTACACTGGCAATAATAAAGTGAGAACTTTCCGTAGAAAATTTAAATGAATTATTCCCGAATTCGTCGGCAAAGGCAATAACCTGTTTCATGATTATAAAGTATTGCATTAAAAATACAGAAAATATAATCTGAATTTTTAATTTTGAAGAATAATTATAGTTTGGATAAATTTTAGAGGGAATTGTGGAGTTTTTTACTCCCTATCTAAATCCAATTTTCAGTTAATCTAATTGTCTTATTATCTGGTTCATTTGCTTTATCAATAGAAGCAATGTCAACCATAATGGGTATTTGTAAGCACTGTCCAGCAATTATACATGTGCCAGTCGGCAAAATGGGTAATGATTCAAAAGAAACTTTATCCAAATATGATACAGTTCTCTCAACAGCAATAATATCATTATTATTAATTAATCGGTGTAAAATGAAATTATGCAGTTGTGAAATAATAGTTGCAGAAATATCCGAAGGCCTTTGACTGGCTATTGTCATAAAAACACCAAATTTTCGCCCTTCTTTTATTATTTCTTCAAATGTTTCTAGTCGATAGTCTTTCCATGTTTCACTTTCTCTTTCGGAAATGTATGAAAGAATATTGTGAGCTTCATCAACTATTATATTTAAGGATTTTTCTTTTTTTCTATTGTGTTTTTTATGTTCCGAGTAAAGTTTTTGTGACACAAGTAGCGGAATCATTTTCTTTATATGTGTGTTAGTTTTATGTAAATTAATAACACAAAAAAAGTTATCATCCCAAAAGTCTTCTTCATCTAAATCATCTACAACTTTAATTACAGCATCAATATCTTTATGGAAACTTTTTAGCTTATTTATTACAGGAGAAATATGTTCGTTTGCAGCTCTATTGCTAAAGATATCATGTATTAATTGTAAATAAAGGAAATGTATAATTCTCGAAATAAAGTCTTCGCTAAATTCATATCGATTTACTTGTTGATAAAGTAATGTATCTTCTATACTTTCTGGGTTACTTCGTAAATATGTGCCGTCAAATACAAATTCACCAAATTTATTGTTGAAATCAACATCGCTCGCTAAATCAATTTCGATATTATCATCGTCGTATAGCGAAGGTAAAATTTCTCTAAAATAATCAAGGAGTAGCTCAGCTTTAATTTTATCAGCCATTTTATATACATCTTTGACCCTTTTTCTAAGGATATTCTGAAAATATTCTAAAGGATCTTCTGAATAGAAAATTTTTTTATAAAACTCTAATGTTCTTGCTACAAACGGTTTTTGCGTCTTTTCCGTCGCATTTGCAATTATACTGAACAGATCTTTATCTAGTAAATCGCTTTCGTAAAAAATCAGTTTATCCTTCTTTTTTATAGCACGAGTACTTAAATTATAAACTTTTTTTTCTTCAATTATACTGTATTTTGATTCATATTCTCCGTTAAAATCAAATAAAAGAAATTTTGCATTTTTTTTAAACTTTTCTTCGTGTTTAAATTTCGTGAAAAGTTCATAGTATATTTTTGCCAAAGTATATGATTTACCACTTCCTGTGTTTCCAAAAATACCAATATGGCTGGCAAAAAGTTCATTGATACCAATTTCCACACTTTGGTTGGGCTCATGAGTTAAAGTTCCAATATTTAATGGTAAATCTGCTTTTCCTACAAATTGGTGTACATCTTGAAATTCTTTTTTATCTAGCAGAAAACATTCATTATTAATCAGAGGAAGCTCTTTGATACCCCTTTCAAAGCCACGTTTCGTAAAGAAGCCTAAGAGTTTTACTATTAAAATACGCTTGATTTTCTTTTTTTCATTTGTATAATTCTTATCAGTAAAATAAGAATCTTCATAAATATATTCGCCGTCAACTTTACCAATAATACGATTAAATCCTTTTGTAATTTTAATATAGCTGTTTACCGAAATATTTCTAATTATTTCACCATTGTACAATAGATGTGAACTATTCTTACTTTTATCAACTTCAATTTTTATTGTTCTTCCTTCAACAGAAACTACTTTACCAACTTTAAAAATAGAATCTTTTTGTAAATCTTTTTCCATTCTTACAAACAATTAATATTATCCAACATTTTTTTAAAGATGGTTTCATTGATGACGTTAAGATTAAAATTGTCAATCTCATTTAATAATTCCACATTATGAAAATCTTTTAAATCAATATTATCCAATTTAAGATTATTAACTATATCTGTTGCAGCTTTGGTGTAAGAAGAAATAAAAACTTTTAGAGTAGGATTAGATCTTATGGCACGAAAAGTAATATCTCGGATATGCTCGTCTGCCATTGAAAAGCCGAAAATAAATAATACACTATTTTCTTTTTCTAGTTCATTCGCATAAAGCCTTAACATTTCATAATATGACTTGTTGAATGTCGTATCTTTGAATTTTGCTTTTGTTGGATTTACAACTTGAAGTTTTTCATACGCTGAAACGAAATCTTTAGTATCTATAATTGTTGTTTTTTGTGCTTCTTTAACAATTTCTTTAAAGGGAATATTTTTTTTGTGTTTATTCCAATAATCATTATCTAACTTAATTATGTCTAAAAATTTGATTTTATTGTACTCTTTTTCAATTGAATATATTGTATCAATATTATTGAACATTAATTGATTACCTTCAAGTTTCCACGTAATTGATCCATGTATTTTTAATAGATTATAAACAGGGATTTCGGCAATATTATCGTAATGAAGACTTTTCTGATAAAAAGATTTTTTAAAATTACTCAAGCTAAAAGTTTTCTTGAAAACACCATTAAACCCATCATTAAAATGCAGATTTAGATCTTCGATCACTTTTTCTAAAAATATATCGATATTTGTTGTAAATAAATTTGTCTGTTTATTTACTGTATTACTCCTTCTTTGATAAACTATTTGATTAATTAATCGAAGAAAATCCTTGTAACCTTTGTAAGTGTTTTGAAGTTTTTCAATATCGTTTTTTGGTGCTGAAATTAACTCATCTTTAATTGAAACTTCATCATATAAGATAATATTTTTTTGCATTGCTACAACAAAATAACTTGCATATAAACTCGCTTTAATATAATCTCTTAAATCTGCTTTTAATGAATTATCATTTTCTAATTCAGTGAGCCAAATTTCAATATTTCCTAACGTTCCAAAAAAAGGATTTGAAAGGCCAGAACCTATTAAAAAATTTACATTACAATCTTGGATTATATTTTGCCAAGTCTTTAGCTTTTCATTAAATGGATTTGGGGTAGAGCTCATTTTTCTATGGTTATTAGTGTCAATCTGTTTATTTAAAGAACAGATTTTATCAAAATTAAAAAAAAATTCTTTCGTTATATTACGGTTTACCATACTTAATTAAAAGTCACACTGATTTTAATTAAGTCTTCTTGCTGATTTTAATGTTTATATTGATTTTAGATAATTTAAAAAACTCACATGAAAAACTCCAAAGCAAAATGCTTTGGAGCTTATAAAATTGTTATTAAGTAGCTACTTCTTAAGAAAGTATACCTTTCTTATCCAATGGAAAGATATTTTACTCTACAGTTGATGAATTTAAATTGAAGAGCTGAAGTTCAGACTCTTAATGTAGTTTTCCATAAATAACCAATCTGGATTACCATCTTTATTAATTGGTAATTTTATTATTGAATTAGGCATTCTAATAGGTCTCCATTTTCTACCATATCCCCATCTATATTTTTCTCTCCTAATTAATGTACACAAAAACATTGCAATATATTTATTAAGAGTAATAGATTTATCTTTTAAGTAGATTGGATTTACATCGTGTGAACAAGTAAATCTTTTTTCTTGAAAGAATGCCTCACCGACTGAACCATTATTACTAATGGTTATGCAATTTCCCTCAAATATTTTGCCGCTAAAATCTACATCAGTAATTTTCCCTATCTTGTTATATATTGCAACATCTGAAATTTTGATGTGGGAGGTTATTCCATTTGATTTTTCTGTAGCTCCAATAAACGGAATAGTATCTGGTGATTTTTCGGAAACAGGAGGTTTTTTGTTATAAAAACCTTTACATATTTCAAAAATCTCATCGTAACGAAAAGATTTCCAATTTTCAGGTTTTAATTGTAAATCAACATTTTTTATTATTGGTTGACTATTGGAATCAAACGATTCATTATGGTAGTTGGTTACCCAAGTTGGAACCTCAGTTAAATCAGGAACTAATAAACTTTTTAAAGTTCGATTTGCTTGTCGCCCCCAGCTATATTTATATCTGTTTTTAGTTATACATAAGCAGTAATATAGTAAAACTGATTGATCCATATTATACTTCGGTTTTAATCTAGCAACATGATAACCAGTATAGAATTCGCGATTTTGTATAAATGTAGACAATACTCCATTTCCACTTAAAGCACAGGTTAGTTCTCCAGCAGGTGCCGGTTGAATTTCAGGAATTTGTTTCACATAGGCTGCTATACCATTTTCACCAGATTTTCGTGAAACAAATGCAATACCTTCAGAAGGATTGCATTCTTCTAATTTATTTAATTCAAGTGAGTGCCCATACTGTATATCAAAAATTTTATTTAATGGTACCATTATTAAAGTTTATTTAACATTTTAAAGACTGAGTAGTCTTTTACTACTTTGGCAAATTCATCTTCAGTGATTTTTGAGTAATCAGTTTGAAGGTAAGCCTCTGCAACCCACTCATCATTTGATGTAACATATTCCATAACTGATTCACCCGCTTTAACTTCTTTGTTCCTATACTGTTCAATCCAGTAGTCTCTAATGCCAGCCCACCTATTATTTAAATCAACTCTGCCTAAATGTTTAGTTTTTTCGAAACCGTCCTCTCTCCAGTATCCAAACCAAGTTTTTTTATTTGATGTTTTGTGTGGTATATGTGCTTCGAATACAACTATACAAGTAGGCGCACCAACAGGATAAAATAGCTCAATAGGCATAGTCATTACAGCCAGTAATGTATGTTTTTTTAAAAGTTCTTCTTTTGCAGAATGTGGTGATATTACTGTATTCATTGGAATTATAGCAACTCCAGTAGCACCTTTTTGCAAGAGATCCAACATGTGTTTTACAAAATATAACTCATGAAGTTCCACATCACTTTTAGCTTGTGAATAAGGAGGGTTTAATAAGCCTATTGTTGGTTTAGTCTTTTTTATTGCACTTGTTATTGCATTATCAAAGCAACTTCCTTGGTGTAAATTAGCTTTGCCATCACCGCGAAGAATCATATTACTTGCAGCAAGTGAAAACATTTTAGGTGAATTTTCAACTCCAATTAAACGATTTCTCTTAATGTCAATTCGTTCGTCATCAGTAACAGCTTGTTTCAACATCTGTTGCATGGCTGAAATTAAAAATCCACCAGTTCCAGCACATATATCTAGGACGACATCTGTTTTTTGAACATTTGCTATTAGAGAAAATAATTCAGCTATATGTTTTGGAGTTAAAACTATTCCTAGAGCTTTCTTATCTCCTGCTGTATATTTCAAAAATTCTCCATAAAATTGGCCTACTACGTCAAAATCGTGATATATACTTATAAAAGGCCATACATTATCATTTATTCTATCAATTACCTCTTTAAAAACACCATCAGGGTATTCTTTTTCAGTACGACTATCCGGTTTACCTAAATTTGGATGAACTGCAATAGTGGTATAGGGCTGAATCATTGTGTCCTTTTTCCCTTGTTGAATTTCAGCTTTATTTAACTCCTTTTTTATGGCATTGATCCAGGCTTCTTGAACGTCTTCAGCATTTAAATATTTATATGACTTTTGGAACGCATCATTCATTAAGGCAATTAAAGTACCACTAACTAAAAGAGGTTTATCTTCTTCAGATACTTTTGCTTTTGCCCAAATAAATTCATGCAATTCTCTTGAAAAAGAGATTAGATCCGAGTACCTTTTTTTTGAAACCTCTGGGTCAAAAGATGCTAATCTATAATAATCTTCAAATTTAAGTAGCATTTCAATTTCCAAGCCATGTTCATTAACTAAATTTCTATAGGAATCTTGCTCACTAGGAAATAGAAAAGTTGAAATCTTTAAATTATCCTTGCTATATCCGCTTACTGCTATTGCTAAAACTGTATATTTTTTTGATAAATGCTTTGCATAATGAATCACTCCATCAACTGCAAAACCAACTGGTCTATCGTAATTTTGACTTTCATGTTTTTTAATATCAGACTTACATTCAATAATAATAATGAAATTTGGATCCAATTTATTTGATATAATAAATTCAGGGTAACCAATATTTCCTTTAGAATTTTTACTAGCTTTTGACAATAAATTCTTAACTTTTATTATTTCTGACTTTTGCTCTTCTATTGTTATTCCATTATCAGGGTTGTAGTAATCTAAATCTCTAAGATTATCGCGGACGATATTTTCTGTTATTCTTTCATTCTTGGACATCTAATTCCTTTTAAATCTTCTGCAATTTACAATTTTCATTTTTAGGCAGAAAACACCTTTTAATACTACATATTACCTTTTATGTTTTAGATATCAATTTTAAGTAAATGATTTAGAAGTGTCTAGCAGAGTAATAAGTTTGATATAAATTTTTAAGATAAAAAAGTCTTAATATAGAAGTAATTAAGCTTTTTGTAAATTATGAAATTACAATTATAGTTGGTATTTTATTTGTAATGCTTTTCTTGAAATTCTGTAATTTCTTCATTTGATATATTGCAGTATTGATGACCAAAATCTGACATTGTAAATCCCATTGATTCGACAATAAGAGTTATTGTTACCATTGATGATCTTTTTTTACCACTAAAAGCATTTGTTACAGTTGCTTTTCTAATATCAGCATTAGAATTTATAGCAATTTTTTCATAACTATCAATGATGTCAAAATCATAGCTTTGAGAATGACTTTTATTGCGGCTAAGTAATAGCCGTAATGCAATAGCAGTCTTTATCATTATGATTTTTTCAACATCATCAAACATGAATGCAATTAAAAACTATTCAAATTTTTATTCGGTACGCTTTTGTTTACCAATTAAATTTTTATTATATTTGTAAAATAAGTTACAATAAATGTAACTTTGCGATACTTCAAAGAAATATAGAAGCTATTGCTTAGAATCTTGTAATAGAAAACTGGTAATTTTAAGGAAACAAGAGGATAAGTATTAAGCTCACGACCTAGGCGTGGGCTCTCTTATCTGTTTCCAAGGTATACCAGTACCCCTATTACGGATAATGTAGAGTTCCCACGCCGTCTTTTTTCAATGCTGTTCGCCTTATCTCTACATAAAAATCTAAGCCCGCTCTACGCATAAAGTATCAGACTACACGATACAATAGGAGGGTACAACCTATTGCGGCTTTAAAAAGCTTACACGGGAACACAGATTTCATTCATATTACATTCTTTCCGGTGCCTTAAGGTCACTGCTTACAGAACCTCACCAGTCCTTTTTCATACCAAAGGGCATCAGGAAAGTCTTTATCTAAAAAATGAATCAAAAAACTACTCAACTTAAAAATCAGAAGAAAGAAAAAAGCCCTTCCCATAGAGTTTGCAGACCAACGGGAAAGAGCGTAGTTCAGTAATTAATCTTTAAAAATTAAAAACCTTTACAAATTTATGAAAAATTCCTATTACCATATAGGAGGCATTTTCTTTGGGCTTATGTTTACCACTGTAAGCATCCATACAAAAGCCCAGACACGCACCATTTCCGGTACCGTTACCACATCCGGCAAACCTTTACAAGGAGTCATCATCTCCCAAGATGGTAGTGATCAGGTAACCACAACCGGCAACAACGGAACCTATACCTTACAGGTTTCGGCAGAAAATCCCATCCTATTGTTCAGACACCCTGATTATGCAGAAGAGAAATTTACCTTCACTGATCAGAAAGTCGTTAATATCAGCTTAGAACAAAAAGTAAAGGGAATCGAAGAAGTTATTCTCAACGCTGGCTACTACAAGGTTAAAGACAAGGAAAGAACTGGTAGTATTGCCAAGGTTTCAGCAAAAGATATAGAAAATCAGCCGGTCAACAATGTCCTGTCAGCAGCGCAGGGAAGAATGGCAGGAGTCAGTATCACCCAAAATTCAGGAACTCCCGGAGGGGGATTTGATATTCAGATCAGAGGCAGAAACAGCCTTCGGACCCGAAGCAATTCTGTCATTGATGGCAATCAGCCACTCTATATTATAGACGGTGTTCCGGTGGGTACGGGAATCAGTTCCTCCTATGCAGGAAGTATCCTTCCCAATGCAGATATCAATCCGCTGAATAGTATCAATCCTAACGATATTGAAAGTTTCGAGATCCTGAAAGATGCGGATGCTACTGCTATCTATGGCTCACGGGGTGCTAACGGAGTGGTACTGGTGACCACCAAAAAAGGGAAAAGGGGAAAGGTAAAACTGACCCTGAACTCTTCATATGGACTGAGCCATGCCATTTCAAACCTTAAAATGATGAATACTGCTCAGTATCTTGATATGAGAAAGCAGGCATTTGCCAACAGCAATATCTCTGTCTACCCCGCTAATGCCTATGACATCAATGGAACCTGGGATTCCAACCGTTATACGGATTGGAGAAAAGAACTGATTGGTCATTATGCCGCCCTGTCTAATACCCAGTTGTCACTCAGTGGGGGAGGCGAAAATACTAACTTCCTGCTCAGTCTTGGTCATCATGAACAAACCACGGTGTTCGGCAGGGATTTCAGGTACAGAACCAATACCATTTCAGGAAATATCAGCCATAGGTCTGCTGACAGGAAGTTCAGTTTCAACTCATCGAATATTTTTACAGCAACAGACAATAACCTGATTACCTCTGATGCAACAAGACAGTCGTATATTCTGGCTCCCAATGCTCCTGCTCTCTATGATTCAGAAGGTAACCTTAACTGGGAGAACAATACGTTTACGAATCCCGCAGCTGCCTTTGAGAACTCTTATTCCAATAACAATCTGCAATTCCTTAACAACATCAGCATGGAATATGAAGCTTTTAAAAACTTTAAGCTTAAGCTCAACGGTGGCTTGACTTATCAGACTTTTGAAGAATGGTCACTTCGTCCGAGTACGGCGTATAGTCCTTCTGCAGGAGCAACATCCCTCAATTCGATGTCTTCAAAATCCAATCAGAACAGACTGTCTATGGTGATAGAGCCACAGATAAGCTGGATGTACAAAACAGGTAACCATAAATTTGATGTACAGGTGGGAGGGACCTATCAGAGAGATGTTTCAGACCGGGGTGAAATTCAGGGATCAGGTTTTGAAAGTAATGCATTAATCTATAATATAGGGGCTGCAATCAATAAAGTCGTCCTTGACCAGATCAGTACAGAATACCGATACGGTGCTTTTTTCGGCAGAATCAACTATCAGTACGATAAAAAATATATCCTCAATCTTACAGGAAGAAGAGACGGCAGCAGCAGATTCGGTCCGAATAATAAATATGCAATATTCGGTGCCATTGGGGCAGCATGGCTGTTTTCGGAAGAAGACTTTATGAAGAACATCTCATGGCTCAGTTTTGGAAAGCTGAGAGGGAGTTATGGTTCATCAGGAAGTGATAATATCGGAGATTACCAATACCTGGATACTTTTGCCACCGCCAACCTCATCTATAATGGCAGCACCGGACTGGCTCCAACAAAACTCTACAATCCTGATTTCAGCTGGGAAAGAACCATCAAAACAGAAGCTGCTCTTGAACTAGGATTGTTCAACAACAGGCTTAACCTAAGCGCTGCGTATTACCGAAACCGTTCCGGAAATCAACTGGTAGGCTACCAGCTTTCCTCGGTAACGGGATTCAGCAGTGTACTGGCTAATCTGGATGCAGTCATTCAGAATACAGGACTTGAATTTGAGGCCAGCGGCAAAATTATCAGTAAAGGAAATTTTTCATGGAGTAGCTCATTCAATATCACCATTCCACGAAACAAGCTGATTTCCTTTCCGGGACTTGAAGGTTCATCCTATGCCAATACCTATGTTATCGGACAGCCTGTGAACATTGTTAAAATCTACCAGCTTCAGGGGGTAAACCCCAATACCTTCGTCTATGATTTTACCGATTTCAATGGCGATGGAAAGATCGCATCACCGGATGACAGGCAGGTAATCAGAAACCTTGGACAGCAGTTTTACGGAGGACTAAGCAATGAATTACGTTACCGAAACTGGAACTTGTCTTTTTTGCTGCAGTTTGTAAAGCAACAGAGCCGAAACTATAATTCTGCAATGTCTTCTCCGGGCATCATGGCGAATCTCCCTGTAGAGGCATTGAATGTATGGTCGCCTTCGAATCCCAACGGACTTTATATGCCATACCGCTCCACGTCCAATTCTTCCCACAGCCTTTTTCAAAATAGTGATGCCAGTGTTTCTGATGCTTCATTTATAAGGCTTAAAAATGTGCAGCTTACCTATAATCTTTCTTTGGATTCAGGTGTTTTCAGGGAAGTCAAGCTTTATTTTCAGGGGCAGAACCTTTTGACGTGGACGGAGTTCTTTGGAATTGATCCCGAGATGACCACATTTGGATTCCTGCCTCCCTTGAAAACGTACTCATTTGGTATTCAGCTTACGCTGTGATGAATACTTAACGGAAACCGAAGACCGTCACATTATTTAATCCAATATAAAAGCAATGAAATCAATATTTAATATTATAATAACGGCAGCGCTCATTTATCTGATGAGCATCGCCGTATCGTGTGAAAAAATTCTTGAAGTGGAATTGCCTGACAACCAAATACTGTCAGAAACCGTCTTCAGTGATACCCAGACTGCCAACGCAGTATTATCAGGATTGTATGCCGGATTGTGGGAATCATCGCCTGTTACGGGTGATCAAAGCGGAAGGCTTTTGGGTCTCTACACTGATGACCTGACCTACTATGCAGTCAGTGCCACCAATGGATTGCCTGAACTGTCCAATAATACACAGATTGATTCCAATCAGTTTGTAAGTTCGTTCTGGAATGCTGCGTATCAGAAAATATATGTCAGCAATTCCATACTTGAAGGGCTTAAAGAAGCGCATCATATTCCGGAAGCTGATAAAGCAAGGATAAAAGGGGAGACCCTGGTCATCCGTTCTTTACTCTTTTTCTACGTTCAGCAGGTTTACGGGGATATTCCGTATCCTGTGACAACCAATTACATGATCAATCAGAGCATTTCAAAAACATCTTCTGCAGAAGTGTTGATGAGAATTGAATCTGATATAAAAGAAGCTATTGAACTGCTTTCCGATACCTACCGTCATAATGAACGCATCTATATCAATAAAAAAGCAGCGCAGCTTCTTCTCGGCAAGGTTCAGATGCAGCAGCTGAAATGGACGGAGGCAGAAGCCACCTTGAAAACAGTTGTTCAGAGTCCGCTCTATCAGTTTCAAAATGATATTACTAAGGTCTTTCTTAAAAATGGCAGCCATATTATCTGGCAGCTCAGACCTAAAAACAATGGGGATGCGGTAAGGGAAGCAACGATTTACTATTTTGCTAATGTTGCTCCGACCTCTATGGCGCTTTCCGCATCTTTGGTCAGCTCATTTCAGAATGGAGACCTTCGCAAGCAATATTGGATGGGAGTGGTTACTGTAGGGGGTAACACCTGGTACAGAGCAGAAAAATACAAAGCAAGATCTGCCAACTCCACAGAAAATTCCATTGTCTTCAGACTGGAAGAAGCCTATTTGCTTTTGGCAGAGGCTCTGACACAGCAAAATAAAACGACGGAGGCTTTACCGTTTATTAATCCGATCAAACAAAGAGCGGGACAGCCATTGCTTGGCAGTGCTGTTACACAACAGCAGCTTCTTGAAGAAATCCTTAATGAAAACAGAAAAGAGTTTTTTACAGAAATGGGACATCGCTTTCTTGATTTGAAAAGAGCAGGAAAGCTTAATGAACTACAGCAGACTAAGCCCAACTGGCAGGATAAACACAAAGTATGGCCTCTTCCACAACAGGAACTGCTGCTCAATACCCATCTGAATCCTCAAAATTTAGGTTATTAATGAGAGTGTATTGTTTTATTATTCTGCTGTGTTCTCTGCATTGCTATAAAGCGCAGAGAACGATTAAGGAATTGGACCAGTGGATGTCACGGTTCTCAACAATGATTGGTCAGATGAAAGTATCCGATGATCAGCGATTCGTTTTGCTGACCAAAATGTACGCGAATAATTCTGATTCAGTTTTTGTATTTGACCGTCAATCAGCAGTAAGCCCATCCGATACCATTTTAAAAAAGAGCAACATCAGTTTTCTGAATAATCATGCTGTTTTTGCTTCAGGACCGGGCAGGGCTGAATTCATTGATCTGAAGTCAAAAAAAAGAGAAATTTATGGTAGTGTACAGCGCTGCAACGCCAATGAACCCCTGAAGCAATATGTAATATTGGGTACTGATAAAAACCTGAAAATTTATAATTCCCAAGGAAAAGTGCGTCACGATGAGGCAGGAACATTGAACTATACTATTTCGGAGCAAGGACAGGTTTATATTCTTGCTAAAAGTGGAGGATTTCATAAAATATTGAAATGGAATGGCAGCGCTATGAAACTGCTTTATTCTACTGCAGCTAACATTGTTGCGATGGATCTTTTAGAATCAGAGAGATTTATTGTCCTAAAGGAAAAAGAAAAAACAGATTCCAATGGAAAGATCAGGGCAAGATTGTTAAGAATATCAGACGGACAACTGTTTTATAACGACCAGATCAGCCTAGGAGAAGCCCAAAGCATTAAAGTAACTGAAGCAGGTCATTCCGAAACTTTTTTGATTGATATTTCCGTCAAGAAAACTCCTGAGAAAATAGAAAAACTAGAAATATGGTATGGGGGAGACAAGTATCTGCGTAATAAGGACCAAGAATGGACCGATCATCAGTATAGCCTATGGAATGTTAAAAATAATCAAGTTCGTTCAATTCCTCATAATGCAATGCAGGTCTATATAGCGACAGACAATCCACGCTATTTTTGGACGTATAATCTTAAAGAAGATAATGATTACCGGGGATTCCGAAGCCTGAATATATACCGATATGACCTTTTCGAAAATAAATCTGAACTTGTTTTTGAGAATGCTTCAGAAATGGTGATAGGAAAGGATGGTCGTTACACCATTGGATTTCTGATGTATAAGAATCAATGGATGGTATACGATCATCAATTAGAGCAGAAAAAAATTATTGATTATAATACAACACTGAGCTATCCGATCTTTATGTCGGATGACAGTTTGCTCTTTACAGGAGGAGACCGACTGATCAGCTATCATCTGGAAACAGGTGTGGTAAAAACAGTTTTCAAGCAAGAGAACAGCAAAATCAGCTTTCATGAATACACTGGAAAAATGATTCATCAGATGGAATCTTTTAAGATAACACAACGAACTATTGAAATGTCTCAACCGTTGATGCTTCATATCAGGAGAGAAGACCATAATGATTCAGGATATTATTCTTATGATAAAGGTAAACTCAAAGAAATGCTGCCGTACAGCAGCAACAGGATCAAAATGTTCTCGTATAAGGATAGGCATGATTTAATGTATTCGATCGAAGAAAACTACAACCTTTCTCCGAAGCTGTACAGCAAAAGCAAGTCATCAGGTCAAAAGAAGGTACTTTATGCAACCAACCTTCATGATAAAGAAGCTATAGACCTACAGCAGGATGTTATTTCATATACCAATAGTGAAGGTAAGCATCTGAAAGGGGTTCTATATTATCCCATTAAATTCGACAAGACAAAAAAATATCCTTTGGTGGTACAGGTATACAGTATTCAGCATGATGAGTTCAACAAATACCTGTATCCCGCCTGGGGACCCAGTGGATTCAATATCCGCCTATTGCTTGAGAACGATTACATGGTTTTTCGGCCAGATATTGTTTCAGACCACAGGGGTCCAGGAATTTCGGCGCTTGATTGTGTTCATTCCGGACTGGATGCGATTCGGGGAAATGTCAATATTGATTTCAGGCGTATTGGTTTGACAGGACATT
This sequence comes from Chryseobacterium sp. Y16C, assembly GCF_022488405.1. Taxonomy (NCBI): domain Bacteria; kingdom Pseudomonadati; phylum Bacteroidota; class Flavobacteriia; order Flavobacteriales; family Weeksellaceae; genus Chryseobacterium; species Chryseobacterium sp. Y16C. The sequence goes on along the minus strand of NZ_CP092711.1, from coordinate 1,329,287 downwards.
CATTTGGTGGGTATGAAACCAACTTTATCGCTACCCATTCGGAAAGGTTCGCAGCCTATGTCTCAGGGGCAGGTCTCAGTGACATTATGAATACTTACTTTTCATTTAATGAACTGTTTAAAATAGCAGACTATTCAAGATTTGAAACCGGGCAGTTTTCAATGGGAATTCCTTTTTCAGAAGATAAGGATCTGTATTATAGAAATAATCCCATCAATTATATTGAAAAAGTAAATGCACCGGTATTGCTTTGGGCAGGTAAGAGAGACACGAATATTCCACCAACACAAACCATGAGCTTTTACATGGGATTATTAAGAAACAGAAAAAAGGTGGTGGTACTGATGTATGAAAATCAGGAACACACGGTCAGGAAAAATTCCGATGACATCAAGGATCTTAATACTAAAATCATAGAGTGGTGGGACTATCACCTGAAAAACCGGAAAGATATAGCATGGATTGATAAAGAAATGAAAAGGGACGCTGAATAGCGTCCCTGATTTAATACTTAATACAATAAAGCACTAAGGAATTTTATAAAGCGGTGTTCCGCACATCGTGCCTGAACCGATTCTATGCAGTTCAACACTGGTGTCCAGTGCCCATTCACAGACATCTCCGGAAACGATATTGCTGCATTCCTGATCAGCATCCTCGCATTGGAACTGACCTCCGCCCAAGCTTACTATTCTGTAAGCCGGCTCTAAAGCTTGTGTACTCTTCTTTGCCAGCATGGTGGCAAAAGCTGACCCTGTTCCCAGTGCTACTAGGATGACAGGAAAAAGAATTTTTTTCATAATAAAAAAATATTTGATTTGCTGCCTACTCTGAAACACGGTTTTCGGCTTCCCCGTTTTTAAAATGTTTTTTCAAGGGCTGGGTAAGTTTATATTGTACCAGCTGATCACCAACAATTGCATACAAATGCTCATCGGTAACTCTAAAATCTGACATACTGTTATTTTGAATATTGTCGATATACATGCTGCCAATATATTCTTGAGATGCTGTATTATAGATGTCGATGACTTTGCTTTCCTTCCACCTGTTTAAAGATTCATGTTTTCCTCTTAACTGAGCAGGGTTAAATAACAGACCTCTGTATACTATTGCATGTCCATTGACTTTTAATGCGGGTTTAGACATTTTAGATTTTCCATTGGAGAGCGGGGATACTTTGATCTGTGCAATTTTAGTCGTGTCAATAGTTCTCCATCTGTGAATAAGCTGCATGGAATGGTTCATTACAAGAAACTGGTTTCTATAACTGTAGATATAGCTTACAGTCGGTGTTGTAGGATCAGATGACAGATAGCCGTCAGAATCAAAAAAACCGTCCAACTGCTTTTCAAGTAAACCAGGATGCAGTGTCACTTGATTTTTGACATTGTTATTGATTAAAATGGTTCCTAGCGTTAAATTATTGGTTTTAGATGAGAGGGTACGGATCGCAATTTTATTACTGTCAATAATTTCAAGTTGGCTAAAAAATGCATCGTTAAGACTGATGACTTTATTTTGCGTACCACCCAACTTACCTTTTAATATGATGGGAACATTTCCATCATAGATATAATAATTATGATCTTTAACCTTAATCTCTATTTTTTTAAATGGATATTTGTTGAGTTCCAGATCAATTTTGGTGTTTTTAACTTTATTTAAAAGTGAATCAACTAATAATATATTTTGAGGGAGACTTCGGTTGGCTAAGTAAAGTTCTTCATTTTTTGCACCGGCAAAATAAAATGAACCGTTATCTAAATTCATACTTTTTATTTTTAAAATGGGATGCATCAGAAACCTTCTGGTAAAATTGTTTTCCTGTTTTATTATGTGTTCTGACTTAAAAAACAGGACAATGACAAGAATACAACTCAAAATATTGGAAACTCCTAAGATTAATGCTATTTGGCGGTGAGTTTTATGAACTGCTTTTTCAATGATGAAAACTGATAAACCTCCCATCATTACACAAAGAATATTAAAAATCAGATGTTCAGTCCATCCCATCTTTTCCAAAATTCCTCCACAGGAGCAGGGAACAAATTCGCTATAGTTCAATATGAGGAAAATGTAAATTGTAAATGCTGACATGAGTGCTGTTGATGCGTACAATCCCAAAAGATTGGTTCTCGTAAACATTAGCAGTAATACAATTACGAGTTCTAAAGCAATAACTCCGTAAGAAACAAGTCCAGCATAAGCGCTTAAAAGCGGAGATTGACCGATTTGAACCTGAAAGTTTTCAAACTCTAAAAGCTTACTTACACTTGCGTAAATGAACAGGAGAATAAAGAAATAGGATATACCTTTTACTAAGATGCTTTTATAATCTTTCATGGCTGATGTTTATAGTTTTAACAGGCAATAATTAACTTCCATTTGGCTTTCTTTCCACAGTACTCAGGCATCATTTCACCTTTCGATAGGGTTACAGTTGTTTTGAAATTCCCCATACTTTCCCAGATGCCACTTTTTGGACATGGTAAGCCTGTAACAGCTGATATGGAGGTATGAGGAATCATGGATTATGATGAAGGATTAATTATTTTTGTACAGCCGCCAATTATCTCCGTCTCTTACTGGCGGATCAGGAGGATTAGGATCTATAGTCCCTTCTATTGATTTAGCAGAATCCTGCCGCATCATCATGGTCTTCTGAGCCTCTGGGGACACTCTGTAATCTGACTCAATATCTTCGTCTCGATTTATACAGTTCTGTAAACAAACTGAGCCTATAGCAAGGCTTAAAATTGGGATAAACTTTTTCATAGTAATGATTTTAATTTGGTTATCCCGGCCGGATTGATTTAGAATTCTTAGCCAAAGGTATCGGGCTGCGAAGTCAAAAAAAACTGCTCTACGGTGCAATTTTAAAATAGGTACGTCTCAATTTTAAAATTGATACATTTTTATTTGTTGTGTAATTTGTTGATAATCAAATTGTTGTTTAGTATTTGTTTTTAAGAAATTTGATTTCTCTAAAATTTGACTTATTTCAAAACAAAATGTCTATTTTTGAGATGGTGAGGTTCTAATAATCAGTATATGAAAAAGTTAAACTACTTTCTCGTCCTCTTTTCTGCTTTTTCCAATTTTGTATTTTCACAGCAAAACGAACGGACTTTCAATGAAATAAGAAAAACGTATGAAAGAATGACGATCGATGACAGGGATGCGCTACCTGCTGTGACGCTATATATTTCAAAAGCCAAAAAAGAGGGAAATTATGTAAAACTGATTCAGGGTTACCGGGACGGAAGACAGTTTGATTACAATAATAAAATTAAGTATGCTGACAGTGCTATCAGTATTAGTCTTACCCATGGAACGAAAGATGATATCAGCAGAGATTATCTCAGCAAAGGAATCATCTATTATTTTTATCAGAAAAAATATAAACTAGCCTTAAACGAATATTTAAAGGCATATAAGTATTCAAAAGATTCCGACGATCAATATCTTCATTACAAGGTCTTGTACCATTTGGGAATTGTTAAAGGACATCTGGGATATTATGAAGAAGCTCTTGAGCATTTTGAAGACTGCCTCGCTTATTATGACAAAAAGTTAAAAGAAAAACATCATGTCAATGAGCAGTTTAACTACAATAAAGGTTATCTGAACACCCTTCATCAAATCACGATTATTAATCGTTATTTAATGAACTTTACTAAAAGCGACAGTCTGAGCCAGCTAGGGTATAGTCTTACTGAAAAGGACAACGATTTTGCTCTGGAGAATAGTTACTTTTTAAAATGTATGGGGATTTCAAAATTTCAAAAGAAAAATTTTAAGGAGGCGAGGGTTGATTTGGAAAAGGCTCTGCCCACTATTTTAAAACGCAATGATTTTGCCTGGTCTACGGTGATCTACTATTATCTGGGTAAAATTTCCGAAGCTGAAAATGATCCGGAGATTGCCATTAAATACTATAACAGAATAGATTCTGTTTTTGAAAAGCATGAATTTGTACTCCCTGAAGTTTATAGCAGCTATAAATATCTCATTGAATATTACCGAAATAAAGATGTCAATAAGCAGTTGCATTTTACCAATCAATTGCTTAAAGCAGACAGCATTATTTCTAAAGATTACCCTTATCTTTCTTCGAAGCTTCATAAAGATTACGACCGTCAAACGCTGATCGAGCAAAAAGATGATATTGAAAAAATGAGCAAGAGAAAGATGAAATATGCTCAAATTTTGATCTTTTCCGGCAGTATTGTGCTTACGTTCTTTGTAGTAAAATACAGAAAGGATCAAAAAATTAAAAAGCAATATGATCTTTTACAAAAGCGGATAGCAGATGGCACTTACAAAATTAGTGATATTGAGAAGGATGAACTCGATGAACATTCACTTCGGAAAACCTTCCTAACTCCTGAAATGACTTTAGAAATAAGGGAAAAGCTTGAAAAATTTGAGCAGGAGTTGCAGTTTAAAAAGAAAGGGCTTACACAGAATAGTATTGCTGTGAAACTGGGAACCAATTCTCATTATCTGTCAGTATATATCAACGAAAATAAAGGAATGAATTTTAATAAATATATGGCAGAACTCAGGATCAATTATATCACAGACCTGCTGAATACAAACAATAAATATCTTAACTACCGAATTGAAGCGTTAGCAGATGAATGTGGCATCGCTGCACGTCAAAATTTTTCCAATCTGTTTTATGAAATTAACGGTATACGTCCGACGGATTATATTAAAAAACGAAAACAGGAGTTGGGAATCAGTTGATTATATTCCTACTAAACGTTTTTTTGTAAATTTCTAAAAAAAGGACATGGTAACAAAAACTCTTTTTAGAAAAATTAAAAAATTACATGATGACTTAGAGTTAAAAATTAATGAAGTCTATGACGATGATCAGGATATGGTGAAAGTCTCAGAAAAGTCTTTGATTCTTATCGATGAGTCTATCAGAATGCTTAAGGAAATGATTTCAAAGCATCATTTTGAGAGTCTCTCTGAAGAGGTTTATTTCTTTAAGAAATTGAAGCCTGAGTTTATTTCTAAGTTTATTTATTACTCAACCATTTTAGATCTTGAATCGCATAAACCGGCAGCCGGCAAAAAGGTGCTCAAGAAATATTATGAAGCAGAGCAGGAAAAACTCAAAAATTTCTATATCTCACAATCCGAATTTTACAGCTATTACAAACGTAATGCGTCTTATCTTGATCATAAGATATTTGTCCGCAATTCTTATGATCTGAAAATGAAGCTATCATTTGGATTTTATAATTTCGATGCCAGTTTTACCACCTCCCACGATCATCTGATTGCCCGCTTTATTGCCAATCAACAGTTTGATCAATACTTAAAAAAACAGATTGAAAATCTGATTGATACTGTGAACGGAAAAGCCATTTCTCCATTGGCCTGGTCTGCATCCAAAGTAGGATTAATTGAATTGGTGTATGCATTATATCATATGCGTTGTTTCAATGGAGGAAATATTGAATTAAGCGAAGTGGTCAAATTTGTAGAAAAATCTTTGGATACCGATCTGGGAAATTTTCATAAAACAATTTTCGAAATTAGGAATAGAAAACAGGGGCCTACAAAGTTTTTGCAATTGGTCAGTGATAATCTAAACCAGCACTTTGTCAACAGCGAAAGTGAATAGTTGTTCTGTATTTGAAAAGCCTCAAGAGCTTGGAAAGATAGTGAGAGGCTTTTTAATCCATTTATTGGATTAAGTGTTGTAAATCGGGATCATTTTTAATTCTTTCTAACTCATCCGTGATAATACTAAGAATATCGGTTTTAACCTTTTTGTAATTTTTGTTTATTTCTGTCTTCATACGATCTTCACCATCTTCATCATCAAAAGAACGAATTTGCGGGATCGGATGATAATCTTTCAACTCGGCAGAAAGTTTTGCTTGATCTACAACAATTTCAGAATGAAATATTTTCTGTTCTATTCTCTGATCAAAATTATCTGAAACAGCACCCACAAAAAATCCTTGAGTTAAGGTTGAAATTTTAGAAGCAGGAATTAAATTATCTAATTGTGTTGAAATTGACGTTGACGTATCATTTCTGTTAATCGACATGCTCTGTCTTTTTTGAAGTACTTTTCCGAAACGCTCCGAAAGACTTTTTGCGGTTTCACCTACAACCTGGCCGCTGAAAATATTTCCAACGGTGTTTTGAATAACCTTACTTTCTTTATCCCCATAATCTCTGGTCAGTTGAGAAAAGTCCTGGAATCCAAGACAAACTGAGACTTTATTGCTTCTTGCGGTTGCGATTAAATTATCAAGCCCCCTAAAATAAATAGTAGGTAACTCATCTATGATCACTGAACTTTTAAGCCTGCCTTTTTTATTAATAAGCTTTACAATCCTGGAATTATACAATCCCAAGGCTGCAGAATAAATATTCTGACGATCAGGATTATTTCCTACACATAATATTTTGGGTTCTTCCGGATTGTTAATATCCAGAGAGAAATCATCTCCTGTCATCACCCAGTAAAGCTGTGGAGATATCATTCTCGATAATGGAATTTTTGCAGATGCAATCTGACCCTGAAGTTGATCCTGTGCGCCTCCCTGCCAGGCATCCATGAAGGGAGACAGATAGTTTTCCAACTCTGAATAGGAAGTTAGTATTGTAAATACATCTTCATACTTTTTATTCAGCAGTTCAATAGCGTGCGGAAATGTACAATAGATCCCTTCTTTGTAAATTTTTAAAAACCAGATAATGGCGGCCAAAAGAATAATCGGACTTTCGACAAAGAAATCTCCCTGCTTTTGTATCCAGCTTCGATTGAGATTCAACATGATGGTATAGGCCGCTTCATAAGCATCAGAAATATCAGTCATGAAGTTTGGATTTAGCGGATTACATCGGTGGCTTTTTCGTGGATCATCAAAATTAATGATGTAAAATTTCGGCTTTACTTTATATTTATCGCTATTCTTCAATAAATGATTATAGGCAATGGAAGAAAGATCGTCGAATTTAAAATCGTAGATATACATGCTAAAGCCTTTCTCTATATGTTGCTTAATGTAATTGTTGATAACAGCGTACGATTTTCCCGAGCCTGGAGTACCCAGCACAATTGAAGCTCTAAAAGGATTGACAATATTGATCCATCCCTTATTCCATTTTCCTTTGTAATAAAATTGAGTAGGGAGATTGATGGAATACTCATTTTCGACCAGTTTGGTTTCCTGCCAGAAACTCTCATTTTCGTTGTTGAATACATCGTCCATTAAATGGGTACTGAGCAATCGGGTCATCCATACGCCTGCCATTAATAAGGCAATATAGCCTAATGAGATCGTAATGAAGTAGAGGAATATTGCTGTTTCGTGAGAAAGATGTAGCAACGGTGTATTGAGGAAGAAAAGCACAAAGCCACTAAATATTGCCAAGAAAATTTTTGACCAGGTTATCTTTTCATTTTTTACTCCTTTAGTTCCTAAACAACTCAAAGCCAGCAAAACCACTGCAAATACTTTGGTATAGAGGGGATGCGAAAACAGACCTGCCGTTCGGTCGAAGTTTGCTAATATTTTATTGATGATTACCAATGTCCAACCCCGCTCCAAAAAGAAACGATAGCAAAACCAATAAAGATGCATCAGTACCAAAAGAATACTGACTGCACGCATAAATGCCATTATCTTGGCGAGCCCCCTTAAATCATCCTCTCCCTGCATTATTTCATGTTTTACTGTTCAGGAATGAATTTAAAGGCTTTACAAAATTGCTATTGTAATCTGGCAGTATCTGGCTTTTGGTTGCCTTGCTTGGCCATATATTATTTCTGACTTCTTTGGCGTTTGCGTTTCTTCATCATTTCGTTGACAAAGATTTGTTCTTCGTAATCTTCTCCTTGTAATTGGGGCAATAGACCTCCAAGTGACTCAACCCAGTCGTCTTCTTGTTTACCTGTCGTTAAGAATTCAAACAGATGGTGTGGTTTTTTTAGAGGCATATCAGCAGGATCTGACGTTGCTAGTTTGGTATTTGATACTCGCGGAACTTTTGCCTCTTGCTTGATATTCCTATTCCAACAATCATTAAAGTTATTGGCAGCAAGCTCTTTTCCTAACCGTGATCCATTCCAAACTGTTTTAGAATGATGGTCTATGAATGTTACCCCATAGATTCTTCCTTTTTCATTTCTCCGAATGACAGTATCAATATGATGAAGAGCTAATTTTCTTTTAAAATCTGACTCATTATTTGTGGACTGAAAAGTTTTAAGAATAAGAGATTTTAGAATTTTTTGTGCAGGATTATTTTTCAGATTAAGTTTACATTTCTCAAAATGTAATTGTAAGCTTTCAAGCCCGGCTGTTTTCCCAAATAAAGAAGCTTTAAGGGGATGTCCTGTCTTTTTTCCATCATCAGATAATGGAAAATATAATAAACCCCTTTTCAATTTCCCATGCAATTCACCTTCTATCTGTTCGGTAGTAATATTATAGAGAGAAAGTAATGCATTGTATTCTCCCAATGTTTGAAATTGATAATATTCCGGTAGATGGCGAATGACAGAAGAAATCTGACTTTTAACATCACCTTTTTTGTAATTTACGGCACGAAAAATTTTCTCATTTTGTTGACTTTGTTTTTCAGTTGCGGGTTGAAGTCCGAATGCTTTTTCCAAATCCCTACAGATTTTCATCGACCTTACTTTTTCAAACTGATCAGAAATCTTTTTACCATTTTCATCTACACATACCGAAACGATGTGGATATGTGAACGGTCAATGTCGGTGTGTTTGAACACTACAAAAGGCTGCTCTCCATAGCCCATCTCACGCATATACTGCTCTGCTATTTCTTTATATTTTTGATCACAAACATGGTCTCCCGGATCGGGATTAAGAGAAATATGCAGTGTATGCTTTTCAGTTTTTTGATTAGCGATCAAGTAAGGTTCAAATGATTTCATCAACTGTGGCACAGAATATTGTCCATTCAGGGTTTCTATCATCTTGTTGGTCAAAAGAATTTCTCCTTTCTCCTGCTGTATCTTGGTATTATTGTATGACAAAACTCCAAAAAGATTGTTGCTTCTCCCAATTTTTGCGATCATTCTACCTTATTATTTTGTAGATTTTTTTGATGAAATTCTTCGGTAATCTTAATGACATTTTTAAAAATTTCAATCATTTCTACCGTTTGCTTTTCCAACTTATAGAGAAAAGATGCTGCTTTTTTTTCAGAAAAATGATTGTAAAGAATCTTCACAATCTGATTGTAATTAACACCTACATTACGAAACTGGCTATGAAAAGAGGTCAGCCGCATATAAAAATCCAAACTTCCCTTATCAATTTTTATCGTTTTTATGGGTTTGTTAAAGATACAGGACGTTATAAAATGAGCTTTAACTTTCATTCCCGACTGATCAAAAAGTTCAAGAAATCGGGAATGCTCCGCTTCATTCAAAGAGATGGTATATCTAATCTTGGCAGGATCAACTTTAGGATGTCGCCCTCCCTTTTTCTGTTGTTTACTGTTTTTATCATTCATAATCTTCTACTTTACTATATAAACACCGACTTCGGAGGTTGTTTTTCTGCTCCCTGCAAGGGCAAGTTGTTTTTAGCATCGGAAATGATTCCGAGATGCTCAAAACACAACTTGCCCCTTTCGGGTGAAAGGATATCTCCTAAGATTATAGTGGATTTGATCTCTTGAAACCGCATATTACAAAGGAGTGTATTGTAAAGTCTCTTTAATTCTAAATCAACATCGGCTTCTTTTACAAAGTAACAATCAATTGATAATGAATGCTCTGTATATCATAAAGCCAAACAATGACATATCACGCCAAAGAAAGAATATCACCTTTTAGCAGCAATTTTATACGTGTTATTTGTACAGGGAAGTTATCCGGAGTGCCATCAAAAGGTCTTGCTCAGTTTCCTGAAAGCCTGCAGGCCTGAAATCAAGAGGGCAGGCACGACACCCGTCAGAACTTATATAGGGCTGGAAATACAGCTTTCTTTCAGGATTGATTGATTGATTGATTGATTGATTGATTGATTGATTGATTGATTGATCTAAATCTGGATAGAGTGATGGGTTGTTTTAAGTCGATCAAGATAGCCAGCCAGTGATGCTGATGGCATCCAATCACTACACTTTAGTACAATAGTAAACAATTAGTTAATTGAAGTTTAACATAAAATCAGGAAATATGACCACAAAAAAAAGACCATGTATTATTGCTTTCTCCACTCAAAAAGGAGGAGTAGGAAAAAGTACTTTTACAGTACTTATAGCGAGTATTCTTCATTACCGTTTAGGCTATAACGTTGCGATCTTCGACTGTGACTTTCCACAGTACAGTCTGATACAAATGCGTGAACGGGATTTAAAAACAGTGATGAAAAATGAAGCATTAAAGAAAATGGCTCATCAGCAATTTACAACCATTAATAAAAAAGCCTATCCGATTTTTCAATCAAAAGCTGATACAGTCCTGGAAGAGATTGAGAAATATTTAGATGAGTTGGATATTGCTCCTGATTTTATTTTTTTAGATCTACCAGGGACAGTAAATACTGCCGGTATTTTAAAAACATTAGCGAGTGTCCATCATATTTTTTCACCCATTACAGCAGATCGGCTAGTGTTGGAAAGTACCTTAAGTTTTACAGATGTTCTGATGAATGTTTTAATGAAAGAAAAATATACAGAGATTAAAAGTATTCAACTATTTTGGAATCAGGTTGATGGAAGAGAAAAGAGTGTTTTATATAATAATTATAGCCAAGTGATTAAAGAGTTGGGATTGCGACTCATGGAAACTACCATTACTGATAGCAAAAGATTTCGTAAAGAGGGTGAGGTTCAGGCTAAAACAGTTTTTCGTTCTACACTGCTGCCGGCTGATCCCAAATTAATGTCTTTATGCCGGTTTGATCACTTTATGGAAGAGCTTTTACAAATTATCAAGGTATAAGAGTATGGAAAATGAAAAAAAGAAGATGGAAGATAATAGTATAGATGAACACTATCTGATGTCCATCATGGCTGGTAATACAAAGAAAGAATCGCCAATCCTTGAATCGGAACAGCCAAAAGAAAAACAGATTGTAAGGCAGAAATCGAGGAACAAAAAAAATGAGGAAATTACTTATGTTGAGCAATTTCTAACCCATCACACGATGACTAAGCGTGGGGATAAAAGTATCTATATCCGTCCAGAATATCATGAACGTCTTTCCCGCATTATCCAAATCATTGCAGATGACCAAATCCCTTTATATGCGTATTTGGATAATATTTTGGCCTATCATTTCGAAATGTTTGAAAAAGAAATTACAGATAATTTCAATAGTAAATACCGTCCCATTTTTTAATATGAATAGTTATGGAACAACTCATCATCATAGGTTTATTAATCATTATAGTTTTACTTCTCCTGGAAAAGAAGTTATCACAGAGAAAAGTTCAGGAAGAAAAAAAGAATACTCAGTTTAATTTGCCTTCTATTATAGGAGATACAAAAAAAGAAGAGAGACAACCAGTGCCATCATTTGCTGATCAAAGCCAGAGTGAAAATAATAAAATGGGCGTGTCTATTTTTGAATCAGAAACCAACAGTCAAGGATTTGACAATAACGATCTGAAGAAAAATTTGGATCAAATATTGAGCAGAAGTGAAGTCTGGGAAGAAGAGGAAGAGGACTGGGTTGATGAGATGGAAATAGAAGTTGAAAGCGGTTTTGCCACAGGGGTTACCTTTCAGGAATTGAATACTGTGAGTCAGTTTTTCCAACAGGATGTATTGGATCCTGATGTTGAAAATGAAGCAGCCTATATTATTCAAAAAATTCAAGGAACCGAGCTTTTCAATCTTTTAGAAAAATCATTGGGAGAGGCGTCAAGAAGAGTAGATCATTTATTGAGTAAAAATTATCAGAATGATGGGACGCCAATCTCTTCTCATCTTCATAAAGGACTGGATGGTTTTGATATTGGGGAGTTTGTTTAAACAGACTCCCTTTTTTGTATTTGTATAATCAGACTGAAAAGTCTGGTTTTTTATGCAAAAAACTGAAAAAAAAGTCATCCAAAGCCAAATCATACCTATTGCAGACACTTAAAAATTAGCCGGTTTTTCCAAAGCACATTTGCTATTGAATCCTGCAGGGAGCGGGTTTCATTAACCAATTTAAATATTTAAAAAATGGAAAAACAGAGAAAAAAACTGCTGTATGCAAGTTTGGCACTTTTCCTAAGTACAGGGGTATTTGCACAAGGTAATGGCAGTGCCGGAATCAATGAGGCCACACAGATGGTCACCTCTTATTTTGAACCGGCTACCCAATTAATTTATGCTATTGGTGCGGTCGTCGGATTGATTGGAGGCGTCAAGGTTTACAATAAGTTCAGCAGTGGAGATCCCGACACCAGTAAAACGGCTGCCAGTTGGTTTGGTGCGTGTATATTCCTGATTGTAGCTGCTACCATCCTGCGTTCATTCTTCCTTTAAAAATCTTGGATTATGAATACATATCATATTAATAAAGGAATAGGACGGACTGTCGAATTCAAAGGGTTGAAGGCACAGTACCTGTTTATTTTCGCAGGTGGTCTGTTAGGATTGCTGGTCTGCATGATGATCATGTATATGGCTGGAGTTAATACTTATTTGTGCCTTGTCATAGGGGGTGCCAGCAGTGGTCTTTTGATCTGGCAGACTTTCGCACTGAATGGAAAATACGGAGAACACGGCCTGATGAAATTGGGTGCTCTTAAAAAGCATCCTAAATACATTATCAGCCGCAAAAGCATATACCGCTATCTGCAAACTAACCGTAAAAAAGCTTCTGCATGAGAAATTCTTCCAAATCGGCAACATTGGAGAGTAAATTTCCACTGCTTGCTATAGAAAATGATTGCATTATTTCAAAAGATGCAGACATCACGGTTTGTTTTAAGGTCAGACTTCCGGAATTATTTACGATTGCCTCGGCTGAGTATGAAGCCATTCATTCAGCATGGTTCAAGGCGATTAAAACGCTTCCCGACTATACGGTCGTTCATAAACAGGACTGGTTTATCAAGGAAAATTATAATCCTGATCTTTCGAGAGAGGATCAAAGCTTTCTTTCCAAATCTTTTGAAAGGCATTTCAATGAAAGACCTTTTTTAAATCATTATTGTTACCTGTTCATTACGAAGACGTCCAAGGAAAGAATACGGATGCAGAGCAATTTTTCATCTTTATGTAAAGGCAAGCTGATTCCGAAGGAGATTAAGGACAAAGAGATAATCAGCCGTTTTCTGGAGGCTGTCGATCAGTTTGAGCGTATTATGAATGATAGTGGTTATATCCATTTGGAAAGAATGATCGAGGACGAAATTTCAGGGACTGCTGAAAAGTCAGGACTCCTGGAACAGTATCTCACTTTATCTCGTGAAACCCATCCTTCATTGCAGGATATTAAGCTGGGTTCAGAAGAAATGCGGATCGGCAACAACCGTCTCAGCATGCATACCTTGTCAGACACCGATGATTTGCCTGGTACCGTTTCATCTCACAGCAGATATGAAAAGCTAAGTACGGACCGTAGTGACTGTTTGCTGTCTTTTGCATCTCCGGTCGGGCTGTTATTAAGCTGTAATCACCTATATAATCAATATTTGTTTATTGATAACAGTGATGAAAACCTGTCTAAGTTTGAAAAATCTGCAAGGAATATGCATTCCCTGGCAAGATATAGCAGAGCCAATCAGATCAATAAGGAATGGATTGAAAAGTATTTGAATGAAGCACATTCTTTTGGTTTGCAATCGATACGTGCTCATTTTAATGTGATGTCATGGTCTGACAATCCTGCCGAGTTAAAACAGTTGAAGAATGATACAGGAAGTGCCTTAGCTTTGATGGAATGTAAGCCCCGTCACAATACAACAGATACAGCCACTCTTTACTGGACAGGAATTCCCGGAAATGCAGGTGATTTTCCGAGTGAGGAAAGCTTCTATACATTTATTGAGCCGGCACTTTGCTTTTTTACTGAAGAAACGAACTATCAGGATTCTCCTTCTCCTTTCGGAATCAAGATGGCAGACCGTCTCACAGGGAAACCAATCCACTTGGATATTTCTGACCTTCCTATGAAACAGGGAATCATAACGAACAGGAACAAGTTTATCCTTGGACCTTCAGGAAGTGGCAAATCCTTTTTTACGAACCATATGGTTAGACAGTATTATGAGCAGGGAGCTCATGTTCTGCTTGTCGATACAGGAAATTCCTATCAGGGATTGTGTGAACTGATCCAAGGGAAAACAAATGGCGAGGATGGAGTGTATTTCACCTACACAGAGGACAATCCAATTGCCTTCAATCCATTTTATACTGATGATGGAGTTTTTGATATCGAAAAACGTGAAAGTATTAAAACACTGATTCTCACTTTATGGAAAAGAGATGATGAACCGCCGACACGATCAGAAGAAGTAGCATTGTCCAATGCCGTAAGCGGTTATATTGAAATGATTAAAGCCAAGGAGCAGCATCCCTCATTTAATGGATTCTATGATTATGTCAAGGAGGATTATCAAAAAGTGTTGGAGCAGAAAAAGGTCAGGGAAAAAGACTTTGATATTGCCAACTTTCTCAATGTATTGGAGCCTTATTATCGGGGTGGGGAATATGATTACCTGCTCAATTCAGAAAAGCAGCTGGATCTGCTGTCCAAGCGTTTTATTGTTTTTGAAATCGATGCCATTAAAGATCATAAGATTCTGTTTCCCATTGTGACCATCATCATTATGGAAGTCTTTATCAACAAGATGAGAAGATTGAAAGGAATTAGAAAACTGATCCTTATTGAAGAAGCCTGGAAGGCAATTGCCAAAGAGGGTATGGCAGAGTATATCAAATACCTATTCAAAACCGTAAGAAAGTTTTTCGGAGAAGCCATTGTAGTGACTCAGGAAGTTGATGACATTATTCAGTCACCTATTGTGAAGGAAAGCATCATTAATAATTCAGATTGTAAGATCCTGCTGGATCAGCGTAAATACATGAATAAGTTTGATGACATTCAGGCAATGCTCGGACTAACGGATAAAGAAAAATCTCAGGTATTATCGATCAATATGAACAATGATCCGAAGCGACTGTACAAAGAGGTTTGGATCGGATTAGGTGGAACGCACTCTGCGGTCTATGCCACTGAAGTGTCAACTGAGGAATATCTTGCGTACACCACCGAAGAGACGGAAAAGATGGAAGTGATGAATCTTGCATCAGAACTTGATGGCAATGTAGAGCATGCGATTAAGAGGATTTCTCTAAAGAAAATTAAATCAACCAAAGACAATTAATCAACACCTATTTACACCCATGAAAAATTTAATCATTAAAATAGTAGTGGTAGCATTCTTCGCTACCTTCACCTTTGCAAAAGCACAATTTGTCGTTACCGATCCTGCTAATCTTGCATCTGGTATTTTAAACTCTGCCAATGAAATTGTGCAGACTTCATCAACGGTATCGAACGTCGTAAAAAACTTTAATGAAGTAAAGAAAGTTTACGATCAAGGCAAGGAATATTATGATAAGCTGAAAGCCATCAACAATTTGGTAAAAGATGCCAGAAAAGTGCAGCAGACTGTTTTGCTTGTAGGGGATGTTTCCGAGATGTATGTCAATAATTTCGGTAAAATGCTGAATGACCCGAATTTTAATGCACAGGAATTATCTTCCATAGCCAATGGGTATTCTGCTTTACTCACTGAGAGCACTGAACTGCTTAAAGAACTGAAGGAAATTATTACCTCTAATGGTCTTTCTTTAAACGATAAAGAAAGAATGGATGTCATTGATCGGGTTTACAAAGAGGTCAAGGAATACCATAATCTGGTAAGATACTATACCAACAAAAATATTTCAGTGAGCTATCTGAGAGCTAAAAAGCAGAACAACACCCAAAGGGTGTTAAATCTTTACGGAACCTCTAACCAAAAATACTGGTAATATGGAGCCTACGAATTTACATGAAGTTCTACGATCGGTATATGAGGAAATGATGCCTTTGTGTGCTGATATGGCAGCAGTAGCAAAAGGTGTTGCGGGTTTAGGAGCCTTGTTTTATGTAGCCATCAAAGTCTGGCAGTCCTTAAGCCGTGCTGAGCCCATTGATCTGTTTCCGATGCTGCGGCCATTTGCCATAGGGATCTGTATCATGTTTTTTTCAACCTTGGTGTTGGGAAGTATCAATGGAGTTCTAAGCCCTATTGTTCAGGGAAGTCATTCGATGTTAGAAAATCAGGTTTTGGATTTGAATGAATTACAACAGAAAAAAGACCTTCTGGAGAGAGAAGCCATGCTTAGAAATCCGGAGATGGCTTATCTGATCTCCAATGAAGAGTTTGATAAAAAGCTGGAAGAACTGGGATGGTCACCTTCTGATCTGGTCACCATGTCCGGGATGTATATCGAAAGAGAAATGTTCGCCATCAAGAAAGACATAAGGGACGGTTTCAGAGAATTTCTGGAAATTCTTTTTCAGGCAGCCGCGTTGGTCATTGATACGATAAGGACATTTTTTCTGATTGTACTTTCCATATTAGGTCCCATTGCTTTTGCAATTTCAGTCTGGGATGGCTTTCAGACCACTTTAACCCAATGGCTGACAAGATACATCAGTGTTTATCTCTGGCTTCCTGTTGCTGACATTTTCAGTTCTATACTGGCCAAAATACAGTCACTCATTTTGGAGCGGGATATTGAAATGCTGGCAGATCCCAGCTTTATTCCTGACACTTCCAATACGGTTTACATCATTTATATGGTGATCGGAATCATAGGATACTTCACCGTACCTACGGTTACGGGATGGGTTATACAAGCTGGAGGGGCAGGAAACTTCATGCGCAATGTCAATCAGACCGCCTCAAAGTCAGGAAATATTGCGGGAGCGGCAGCAGGCTCAGCAACAGGTAATATTTCAGGAAGGTTATTAAAATAAAAGTACAGTACTATGGAATTTAAATCATTAAAGAATATTGAGAGTAGTTTTAAGCAGATCCGTCTGTTTACGCTGGTTTTTATCGTCCTGTGTTTTGGAGTTGTAGGAGTTGTTGTATTTAAATCATATCAGTTTGCCGAAGAGCAGCGCCAGAAGATTTATGTATTGGATAATGGTAAGTCTCTGATGGTGGCACTTTCTCAGGATATGTCGATCAACAGGCCTGTTGAAGCCAGAGAGCATGTCAGAAGATTTCACGAACTGTTTTTTACGGTAGCACCTGATAAAAATGCTATTGAAAGCAATGTCAAAAGAGCGTTCAATCTTGCTGATCAATCTGCATTTAATTACTATAAAGACCTTCAGGAAAAGGGATATTATAATAGAATTATTTCGGGGAATATCCAACAGAGAGTAGAGGTAGACAGCTTAGCTGCAGACTTTGACAGTTATCCATATACCGTAAAAACATACGCCAGACAATTTATCATCAGATCAAGCAACCTTACCATAAGAAGGCTGATTACAAGCTGTTCATTGGTTAATTCCGTAAGATCTGACAGCAATCCTCAGGGATTTACCATTGAGAAATTCAACGTCCTTGAAAACAAAGATATTGAAACCGTTGAACGCTAAAAGTCACCTTATGAAAAGAATAAGAGATAAAATAGAATATTACGCCTTGCAAGCAGATAACCGTTGGAAAATTCTTCCTGTTAAGCGACAAAGATTATTAACCAAGCTTTTTTTCGGAGGATATACTTTGCTCACTTTACTGGTAATTGTTAGCATCTGCATATCGACAAGTCAGAGGAATAACGAAATATCGATCAATCATATTGATGGAATTTCTAGGAGCCCTCAAACGGAGGATACATTACAAGCTGATAAGATTAACTCATTAATTAAGAAGTAGAAGGATGAAAGATTTTGAAAAAATAAAAATTACAGAAGATGACCTACCTCAGAATGATAATGGAGTAGGAGATCATCCCAAAGCAAAATGGGAGCACCTTAAAAAGCCAATGATCTATTGTTTAATGGCTTTATTATGCATGGTTTGTTTATATCTGATTTTTAAACCAAAAACAAATAATACGATTGTTGCAGAGGAAGGTCTTAATGCTGCAATTCCCCAGGCAAAAGACGGTCAGTTGCAGTCGGACAAGCAGAAAGCTTACGAGCAGCAACTTTTGGAACAAAAAAATGAAGAAAAGAAAAATGCCCTCACTACATTATCTGATTATTGGACAGATGAAAGTGATGTTAATCAAAATTCCGGAACATCCTTATCTGCCAATAAATCAGGTGATTTATCACGTTCAGACCAGAATGCGGTAAACAGTTATCGAAATGCACAACAGACCTTAGGTTCTTTCTATCAGCAGGATAATCAGGAAGTCAATGATTTAAGAAAGGAAATTTCCAGATTAAAAAAGGATGCGATACAGAATAATTCTGTTCCTGCAGGCCTCGGAATCAACGATCAGTTGGAATTAATGGAAAAATCCTACCAGATGGCAGCTAAATACCTTCCTTCCGCTTCGAAAGAAGAGACTATACCAAAAGAAAAAGAAGAAACAAAGCTATCAAATGAAAAGAAGGTTAAGCTTACCGCAGTGAAAGCTGCTCATTCCAGAATAGTTTCATCGTTGTACAGAGAACCATCTGACAGCGCTTTTATTCTAGGGTTGAATCATAGTAGATTTTTTGACATACCGAGTGATAAAAAAAAATCAAGTCAATCTAAGAATGTGATAAAGGGCATTGTTTCTGAAACCAAAACATTAGTGAATGAAAGTTCATTATCAATCATGCTTTCAGAAGGTATGCAGTTGGGTCGGATAGATATTCCATCAGGCACAGTGCTTATCGGCACAGGTAAATTTCAAGGGGGAAGACTTCAGCTGAAAGTGAGTTCAATTGAATATGGAGGCAACATTTATCCTGTGGAAATTAACGTATATGACAATGATGGCCAGCCAGGGCTGAATGTTCCTTATTCACCTGAGCAAAATGCAGTCAATGACATGGTAGCGAATATGAGTCAGACTTCAGGAACGAATATTATGATGACCCAATCAGCCGGGCAGCAGATTGCATCGGACCTAAGCAGGGGAGTGGTACAAGGGGTGTCCGGTTATTTTCAGAAAAAAGTCAGACAACAGAAGGTAACGGTAAAGGCGGGTCATCAGATTTTACTTGTGCCAAAGAATAACTAATTAAATTAATAAAAAATGAACACACTAAAGAACCATTATACTTTTGGAATTCTACTCCTGCTCATCATAAGCAGCAGGTCATTTGCTCAGGATTCCTTTGCTTCTTATCTTCCTTTAGAGCAAGCACGATTGATCCCATTCAGAATGGAGGTTACCTATAATAAAACATCACATCTCTTATTTCCCTCACCTATTCGATATGTTGATCTTGGAAGCGATCTCTTGGTTGCCAATAAGGCAGAACCTATTGGAAATGTTCTCCGGGTTAAGTCCGCAGTAAGAGATTTCGAAGAAGAAACTAATTTTTCAGTCATTACTGAGGACGGAAAATTTTACAGTTTTGATGCATCTTACAGTGCTTATCCGGCAGTACTCAGTTATGATTTATTAAAACTGCAGAGAGATATCGAACGACAATATTCAACAGATGTTTTATTTGAAGATCTTAAAGGAAGCTCATCTACGGTGACAGAGCTTATTATGGAAAATCTTTACCGGAAAAACAATAGAACTATTAAGCATATTGTCTCCAAAAACTATGGAATTCAATTCTCAGTCAGGGCATTATATGTCAATGATAACAAGTTTTATTTCACCTTGGAGATTGAAAACTCCAGTAATGTGGCGTATACTATTGAATGGGTCAACTTCAAGATTGTTGACAAGAAAAACTTAAAACGTACGGTTGTTCAGGATAAGCTATTAGAACCGATTCGTGTGTATTGTCCTACAATGACGGCTTCCGATCATTCGAACATGTTAGGAATTTATCTATTAAATCAGTTTACCCTCCTAAAGGATCAGGTTTTGGAAATCGAAATTCTGGAAAAGAATTGGGGAAGACATCAGAAAGTGCAGCTTGAAAATAAAGACCTGATTCATGCAAGGCTCATTAACAGTTTAAACATAAAAACGAAATAAGATGTATAAAATATTTTTAACAGTAATTTTTATGCTTACAGCAAGTATTAAAACATTTGCCCAGCAAATGATTCCAAAGCAAAAAGGTGTTGAATTTTCTTATTCAGTATTTCCGCAATCCCCCAAAAAGCAAAATTATGCTTTAAACGTTGGGATAATTTCTTACGTACGAAATGGCAGTTACTTTTTTGGATTGGCAGAATATGGTAGAAAGTATTATGAATATACCAACTACGAAATCCCGATAGAGATGTTCCTGTTCAACGGAGGTTACAGTTTTTACTTGTGGGGAGACTTTATGCGAAATGTCAATCTTAATCTTGGAATTGGAGGTCTGGCTGGTTATGAACAGGTAAATAGAGGTAATAAAGTGATTGATGATGGTTCAATGCTTGACTCAACAGATAACTTCATTTATGGAGTTGGTGGTAAGCTTTCTTTTGAAAGTTATCTGACGAGACATTGGGTTTTTCTGATCAATGGGCAGCTGCGCTTTTTAAAGAACAGTCAGCAGGGGCAGATTCACTCCCTATTCGGTTTTGGAATAAGATATAATTTTTAAAATAATATAAAATGAAAAATATAATTGATCATACATTTAAGATACTGTTCAGGTATGGCTTACTGCTATTCGTCGTGGGTTTTATATTACATTCATGTCAGAATGATGATTTAGAAATTCAACAGAGTTTTCCATTTGAGGTAGAGGTGATGCCAGTTCAGAAGTACGTCGCTAAAGGTGAAACAGTAGAAATCCGATGTCGTATTATATCCGCTGGAAATTATGCCGGAACTGCCTATTCGATACGATATTTTCAATCCGATGGAGCGGGTAATCTCAGATTAATTAATGATCCACCTTTTGTTCCAAATGATTTCTATCCTTTAACTGAGAAGGAATTTAGGTTGTATTATACTTCTGAATCCACGGTATCTCAAAGTTTTGATATTTGGATCTCAGATAATATGGGGAATAAGCAGCAAGTCAATTTTCAATTTAATCCTCAAAGTACGGGGGCATTGTAGATAGATTTTATGTAAAATGTAATATACTTAGGCTATTTCATCAGAAATAGCCTTTTATTGTTTGCCATTCAAAGCTATAAGAAATAGCCAGAGAAACTAATCGTAACCTTTTTGAAAAAAATTAACCTAGATTTTTTTTCAATAGGGTTACTCTAACAATTTGCGAAAAGACGTTTTCGACCAAAGGAAGGAATTGTCTTTTCGCCGATACGTAAATAAGCGATAATAGTAAATTATCGCTTGCTTTAAGTAATGATACTTTTGATTTATAGATGACCGTCATCGGCAAATGATAAGTAATCTGTTGAGGTCAAAATGCAATGATCCAGTAATTTGATATTTAAAAATTCTGATGCACTTTTTATGCTCTGAGTAATTTTCAAGTCTTCTGAAGAGGGTTTTAAATTACCAGACGGGTGATTATGTGCTAAAATTATCGCAGTTGCATTGCACAAAAGGGCTGCTTGCATGATGATTCTTACATCAACTATTGTTGAAGAAATACCTGATTCGGATATTTTCTTTATCCCTAAAACTTTGTTTGCCTGATTTAGATATAGTGCAAAAAATGATTGTCTGTAATCTATTTCTTCAAGGTCAAAGTATTGACGGAATACATCAACAGCATCAAGTGAACAGCTTATTAATTTCTCAGAGTTGCCTTTTCTTGAATAGCTTAGTTTTATTTCATTGACAATATTAAAATCCATGTGATTGCTCTTATACGGCAGAGACTTGAATTTCCCGTACTTGTTATATTTTTGACTTGTTTTCAGTCTCTTTTCCAATTCATTCCTTAAAAATCCTTTCAGGCTTCGCTGAATATTTTTCAAAAGAAAACCGGAAAAAAGAAAGCAGATATGAAGTGTTGCCAAAGAATAAAAACCAAAAGGAAACGGAATAATTGGAAGGTACCTTTAGGGAGGAAACCGTTTATGCCGTAGTCTTTTGGTGGGAAAAGCGTTGGCTGGCAACAATACCTTAGCTGCCTTTTTACCGGTTTTTTTTTAAATATCAGAACATTAAATAAAAAATCCTGTAAAAAATCCTGTAAAAAATACAGGATATAAAATTTCGTTATAGTAACAAGATGGGTGATCTAATTTGTAAACGGGAGTTTTTTTAATATGGTTTATCATAAAAATCGCCAGATAATCGAGATTAACTGATGGAAGAATTTGAAAATAAATAATTGTGTAACTTCCCTGGACGAATCAAATCGTATTAATTTACTAATGTGTACAAATGAATAATGAACTTATTGAAATACGCAATGGTGTCTCGTAATTCTGATTCAGATCAAAAGAACTTTATTAATACTTTATCAGTAATAATAAAAGGAATCATAGAAAGAATTTTATTAAACTTTAAGAGGTTATAATTTTTTATTATAGAATTATTGTTTATTCTATGTCAGGTCGTCCAGTTCAAGTTTTAATCGGTCAGCTTCAATAAGTTGCTTTAATTCTATCTCATCGGGTAGGTAAGTTCTATATTTACTTGCAAACAGTTTTTCATTTTCAGACATAACAGAATATTTTACCACTGTTTCATCTTTTTCCGTGCATAAGATTATACCAATAGTAGGATTGTCATCATCTCCTTTTTTAAGATCATTATACATTCTAACGTACATATCCATCTGTCCGATAGCTTCGTGGGTTAATTTATGTGTTTTTAAATCAACAAGGACAAAACATTTTAGATAATAATTATAGAAAACAAGGTCTATGAAAAAATCGGAAGTATCGGTAACAATGTGCTGTTGTCTTGCAACAAATGCAAAACCTTTTCCTAATTCCATCAGGAATTTTTGCAAGTGAGAGATAAGTGCTGTTTCTATTTGAGTTTCTGTCTGTGTGGTATCAGTGGGCAATCCGAGAAATTCAAATATATAGGGGTCTTTGATGAAAGATGAAACTTCTTTCTCATCATTCTTATCTGGAAATTTTAATAATCTGCCCAAATACTTACTGTCAATATTTCGTTGCAGTGTTCTTGTATTCCAGTTACCTTCAATGGCATGATTTACGTATTGAATTCTGTGATCAGGGTTGTCAATTCTGCTAATAATCCTATAATGAGTCCAACTCAATTCGGTACGCACTGCGTTCCAAATTGGAAAAGAGCTAAAGAATGCCCTCATATTATTCAGATTTCTTTCGTTGAAACCTTTGCCAAACTCAAGAGATAGCTGGTTCGCTAAGTTTTTAAGTATATGTTTTCCATACCCTGCACGTTTTTCGCCATTTTGCTCATCCTGAACAATAAGTTTACCGATTTCCCAATACATATTTAATAATATGGTATTGGTTGTTCTGTAAAGACTTGATTTTGAATCGACAATAATTTTGGCAATTGAATGATAAAGTTCTTGTTTAGGCTGCCGTTCTTGTTCTTTCATATTTTCAAAGGTACAAAAATTAGAAGTTTTTAATAAAAAATAATGTCGTTAAATACCTGTAATAGAACGCCATCAAGTACACTACAAAGACACTTCAAAACATGCCAGAAATGATGATTTTAAATTAATGGTGATTTATAATCATTAAGCCAATCATTATGAAAAATCATCATAAAGAAAAGAATAAAATTTCATATTCTCAGAGTAAAAAATATATCCCATCTATTGAATTAAAAAAGATTCCTCCTGAAAAAGCATTGCATTTGCTAAGAAAAGCTGGCTATGATATTAATGAAGAGCAATCCGAAGAAATAATGGAATTTATATATATTATTGTAAAACTTACCTTAAAAGAATTTTTTACATCTGACTGATAATTTGTACCTTAGCAATATATCGGAATGATGAATTTCTGCCGCATCAGTTTTGTCTTGATGCCAATCTAAAACTCAATTTTAACGAATTTATAATTACAATTATGGTTATTGCAGATCTGTATATAAGGGTGTCGACCGATGAACAAGCTGAAAAAGGTTATTCACAAAGAGATCAGGATGAGCGATTACGGAAGTATTGTGCTAATAACAATATATCGATCAACAAAATAATTTATGAAGACCATTCAGCTAAAAGCTTTGAACGTCCTGAGTGGAAAAAATATCTTCTCGAAATCAAAAAAAAGAGCCATAAAAGCAGTTTGGTTCTGTTCACAAAGTGGGATCGATTTAGTCGTAATACTGGTGATGCCTATCAAATGATCAGTCTCCTTCAAAAAAATCACATCATTCCTCAGGCGATTGAACAGCCATTGGATATGTCTGTACCTGAAAATAAGTTGATGCTCGCTATCTATCTTTCCACACCAGAGGTGGAAAATGACAGAAGAGCATTAAATACTTTCCATGGAATGCGAAGAGCAAAAAAAGAGGGACGATTGATGGGAATAGCTCCTTACGGCTATATCAACAGAAGTCATGAGGATGGTAAAAAGTATATTGCAATTAAGGATCCGGAGGCTTCCAATATTATCTGGGCATTTAATGAGATTTCCAAAGGTCATATTCCCGCTGACCATGTAAGGCTACAAATGAATAAAAGAGAGGGAGTATCAATGTCAAGAAGCGCTTTCGCCAAAGCGATGAGAAATCCGGTTTACTGTGGGAAGATCTATATTGAAGACTATAAACAAGAGGAAGCTTATTACACAGAAGGAAAACATGAAGCATTGATTAGCGAACGATTGTTTAATCAGGTTCAACAGATTATGGACAAAAAAAGAAAAGTAGAGGGTCCTGGTGGAAGGGTTCTTGGAAACGAGCGCTTTCCACTTAGAGGCCTTCTGGTCTGTCCAAGGTGTGGAAAGAATCTTACGGCAAGCGGTGCAAAAGGAAAGTCTAAAACCTATTATTACTATCATTGCCATTATAAGTGCGGATTCAGGTTTGATTCTGAAAAGTTAAATGAACTCTTTGAACTTGAAATTTCTAAACTAGAATACAATCCAATCATCAAAGAACTTATGAAGGAGATACTTTTAGATAATTATAAACAATTCACCTATGATATAGAAGCTAAAAGAAAGTCAATTTCAAAAGAGATCAATTTACTCAATGAAAAGGTTGCTAATGCAAGAGATAAATATCTTGTCGATAAATTAGATGAAGAGGATTATAAAGAGATCAAAAGGATCACA
This sequence comes from Chryseobacterium sp. Y16C, assembly GCF_022488405.1. Lineage (NCBI taxonomy): Bacteria > Pseudomonadati > Bacteroidota > Flavobacteriia > Flavobacteriales > Weeksellaceae > Chryseobacterium > Chryseobacterium sp. Y16C. Next base: position 1,304,021 of record NZ_CP092711.1, on the reverse strand, counting down.
AAATCACAAATTGAGCAATTGGAACAGGAACTTCAGCAAATGGTTTCGGATAGCAAGGAACTTGACATTAGAACAAAAATAGAAAATGCACTTGACGGGATGGAAAACCTTGCAAACCTTTATCAGCAGGGAGATCTTCAAACAAAAAGGACGATTGGGTGTTTGATATTTCCCCAAAAAGTAGAATTTGACGGAAAAAGTTTTCAAACACCTAAAATGAATATTGTTGCTCAGTGTATCTACCAGTATAACAACGGATTAGGAAATAAAAAAAACCGACATCGAAGAGTGAAATCTTCAAATGTCGGTCTTGTGAACTTGACAGGACGCTACCCAAACTCATATTTTACCGACATTGAGAATTTTTCAGTTGTATATCGTTGAAAATCAACCTATTTTTAAATATGATGAAGAGTTTGATTCCTGTTAGGTATTGAAGTTTTACTCATCTTTATTAGCGCAGATGAGTTGGTAGAGTTGGCGGTATGCCAACTCTATTTTTGTTTTATCTTCAAAATTTTTGGATGATATTTTTAAAGAATTATCCATACTTTTTTTTATTGTTTACAAATTTTTATTGATCGTCTTTGTAGTTGCTCTTTAACAGTTTAGTGGGGCTGTAACTGATTTAATTATTAAGGGCAACTTGATGGCACAACTTACAGGTGGTGGCCTTTTTAATTTTTTTTTCATCTTCTTAATTTTAATTGTTTATAAATTTGGTCATTGGTGACTGAACGATAGATATATTTTTAAAGCCTATAAATTCTTCGTTTGCCACTTACTTTGCGTAATTTGAGAATTAATTTTTAAATCAATTTATAAAAACCAATATTTGTCCTTTCAGAAAAAATATATGTAGTTTTTTGCAAAATATATGGTGTTGTTATCTAGGGTTTTTTGTGTAAAATTCGGTGGCTAGAGCGAAAAAAAAATATGTAAAACTATCATAGTCTTATTCTTTCCTATTAATTCCTACTAATGTTTTTGATTATGCTACATTAATACCTTCTAATATTCTTTTTTGGCTCTTATTCGGCTTAAAGTTGATTGTGTGATTCCAAGATATGAAGAGATCATACCTAAAGGAATACGTGCAATAATATTTGGATATTTTTCAATAAGATGTTGGTAGCGTTCCGTCGCAGTAAAAACACGTAATTCGTTAGCTTTCTCTTCTGCTTTAATGTAATATGTTTCGGTAAGAATCCTTCCAATAAAATTGAACTCTGGAAACGAATGATAGAGATTTATTAATTTATCATAGCTAAGCACCAAGAGACTTGTATCTTCTACAGTTTCTAATACCTCAAAAGATCGTTTTTGACTAAAAAAACTATATACTGAAATGGCAAGATCACCCTCGAAAAGAAGCCAAGAAGTTGTGTCCTTACCATAGCTATCCAAGTAGTATGATCTAACAATCCCCTTAACAATAAAAAAAAGTGATTTTTGGATTTCATCTATATCGAGTAGAATATGCTTCTTGTTTACTTTTACCAAATGTGTATTTGAAAATAAGGCAGCACGCAGTTCTGGTGACATGGAATGGATACTTCCGAGAAATTCCAATAAAGATTCCTTAGCTGTATCTTCTTCCACTGCATTTACAATATTTCTCATTTTACTTCTGGAAAGATTAAATGTATAGTTAGTAATGATACTGGAATATACGTGAAAAATTTTAATTAAACACGCTTTTTTTTGCCTTTTATCAAAAATATTACCTGTAAATAGTGTTTAATTTGTTATTCTGAAAACCATATTACAAAAATTAATTTATGAAAAGAAGTACATTTATTAAAAAGGTATTGTTACTCAATGCCTCTTTATGTTTAGGTTTTAACCTATTGTCCTGTGCCGAGGAAGATTTCGTGCCTGTGCATGGAAATGGCATTTCGGAAAGTGAGCTTAGTAATCTTCGCAACCTATTGTTAGCAAATGGTACTATATACGTTACTTCGCCCACAAAGCATGGGGAAGCCAGGAAAAATGTGAAAATTGTGCGGGTTGAACTCGATCCTAAACTTGTTGAAAATAAAACTAAAAAAACATTTAGGCCATTAGCTAGGACTAACTTAGATATAATTGCTGCATTGATATTCAAAAAGGAGGTGAATGTGGATGTTTTAGTTAATAGGGGATTTGGTCACCTGTTTGAGTTAGTGAGTGATGATATAGTTATGATCAGTTATAAAACCCCGAGTTCACTTTCAAGACCTCTAGGACGTGGACAAACGATTTATTACATTTCTGATAAGGATCTGAACGAAAATAAAAATATTCATATTAACGAACTAAATGTACAGTCATGAATAACTCGATATATGGAACAACCGATCCTGACTACGAACAGGATGGATTCCAAATTTCCCAAGAGAGATGCGAAGGATTCAGTTATTGTGTGAATATCTGTCCAGTTGAAGCATTGACACTTGTAGAAGGTTATGTAAATGAAATATTGAATATCCGGGCATTATATGTTCAACTTGATACATGTATTATGTGTGGTGTCTGTGAGCCGGAATGCCCGACGGAAGCAATTATGCTACGCCTGAGCGGTGGTAGTCCGGGTACTACTCCGGGGACAAACCCAGGTACTGATGGGGGTGGAACAGGAGGAAATTCGGGTGGATCTTTTTCGGCAATTGCACCAGTATCAACAATCAACCTGGAGGACCGACTGAACTGTTTCAACAATGTTGTAGATAATATAAATACAACATATAAAGTAACTTTGAACGCACATAGGATAGACCTAAATTCTGATAAACCGGGGCATGCTTATTTTACTATTGAAAAATCAAACGGAAACCAGTTACAAAGGTTATCATATGGCTTCTACCCAAAATCAGGTGCAGCATCAGCTACCATGCAACCTACTCCCAGCGCTATGGGTGAAGAATCGAGTGATGAATACCGAAAAAGTGATGCAAGGTATAGCCTTTATGTTAGCAAGACACAATTTAATTCAATTATTAGCCAGTCTATTGCCTTATCAAAAGTACCGTATGATCTCAATGATAACAACTGTACACATTACGCTACCGATGTATTTAATTTACTCCTCCCGAGTAATGGACAATTAAATAATAATGGATTTTTGACACCAGATGGCGTTTATACTTATTTGGCAAATCTGAAACAGGAAGGCAATCCAAATATTCAATTAGGTCGAATCGTTCCGCCAACTAGCACAAGTTGTAATTAAGGATTATAAGTATTAGCTTTTTTGTTGAAAAGTCTTTAAGAATGTTTGACAGCCAGGAATGATAATAAGAAAATCAGGTAATAATTTTATCTTATCTTTTATTGAAATAGTAGTCTAATTTCTTTGTAGTATTAATATTATTTTATTTAATACTATGAATTCCCATGTGGCAATAATTAAACTTGTTGATAAACCGGATTTTTGCAAAATACGAGCAGATACCAATTGTGTTACTGCAAATAATTAAGCACCCTTGTAACCAATACATAAGAAATAAATTATAGTGTATATTTAATTTTGTTTTATCTCAATATGATGGGATATATTTTAAAGTGTGGGGCATAATCACTTTAAAAAAAATCATATGAAACAGGCATATAAAAACATTTTATTATCTATCGAGAAAGAAGAGATAAATGTGTCAAGAAGCAAGAAAAGTGCAATTGATGAAGCTTATCACATGGTCTCTTTTCTCGATAAAACTTTAACGGAATTAAAAGCACAAATTAATCTTAAAGGATTTGAGAGTATCCTTGATGAAATCATCTTTTTCAAACGTGTGAAACCTGAAATTTTGGGCATGCTGATGTTTTACAATAAAGTTGTAAAAATAGAGGCATATAGCCCGATAAATTCAGAGCTCACGGAGCCTTATTATACAGAACAGGTAAGGTTACTCAATAAGGAATACAAAAAGCATATAGCTTCTTCTGACTTTTACAGTTATTACCGTACAGGTCGATCTGATAAGGATGAATACTACTTTAGGCTCGGTAACATCAACTATTTCGATGGTGTGGACAGTTTCTTCTTTGAAGTTGACCGTGAGTTTTCGACCTACTACGATTACAAGATTGCACAGATCAAAGCATATGATCTCTATCATTCCTATCTTTCAGGAAAATTCAACCGACAGGAACCAACGGACAATACTAACTTTGATATCAATGAAGATGCTGAGTTTTCCTGGACTGATTCAAAAAATGCACTGATAGAACTTATCTATGCGCTTCATATTTCGAGAAGTGTTTCAAATGGAAGGCTGGGGTTACGAAAGATAAGCCAAATGTTTGAAGATATTTTTGAGGTCAGTCTTGGGGATATCCATCATGCGTTTTACCAAATGAAATTCAGGGCAGGTCAGAGAGCCCGATATTTACATTTTCTGAAACATTCACTTGAACAGTATATGGATAATGATTTGTAATTAAAATAAGCCAATTTTTTCAGAGAGGGGTAATCTATTAGATTACCCTCTTTTTTTTTACCCATATCTAGTCATACTGTACCCATAAGGTCAGCCTCAAAATAAATTTATCAATGATTTTTCGCAATTATAATTAGAAAAAAAAATTCAATATGACTGCAATATGGGTAGACCCACTGGTAGAAATAGCCGGAAAAACTAGGTCAATTTTGGCTCTGTAAACAAACAGCAAAAGCTATGAATATTGACAGAGTTGAATTTTTGAATTGGATGGAGCGCATTATGAAGCGTTTTGACATCCTTGCCGGAGACATTGAAAGCAGAGAAAAGAAACGATTGAGTATTGACGGGGAAGAGCTGCTGGACAATCAGGATGTCCTTCAGATGTTAAAGATAACTTATCGCTGTCTGCAGCGCTATCGTACCATTGGCAAGATCAAATACTTTACCATAAGCGGCAAAGTGTTCTACAAAAGTTCCGATGTCCACCAGTTTATCCGCGACAGTTATCACGGTGGCAAATATACGCCTATGTAGGAAAACAGCGGATAGCTACCGCAGATGACATTCAACAAAGGATAGATTCGAACAATGTAAAAACTTTTTATTATGAGCGAACAAACAATTTCTAAAGAAAACGGACAGCAGGTACTGGAAGCATTATCGGATATCCTCCTGGTACTTGATAAGAAAAAAAACCGTATTGAGGCAGTAAAAGGTGTGGATGAAGAAGGAAATCTAAAGACAACTGAGCCAAAGAAGTCAAATCTACTGGATTTTATGAGAATTGATAAGGGAGATGCAATAAGTAATTTCTTTTCCAACTTCTGGCGCAGGCTTAATGACCCGATATCATTCCGGTTTTTCAGGGCTCCTGAAATTGACTTGAATGAGGTTGCAAAAAAATTACAGAAAGCAATAGACCATCCTACGCCGGAGGGCAATAAACTTTTGGATGCCCTTGAGATCAAGTATGACAACAAATTAAATCAAAAAAATATGGATACAAATCAAAACTCAGAAGGCGCAGCGCCAGCAACTGAAACCAAATCGGTTTACAAATACAAAGTCGAGGATATTGACTGGACAACACTTGAAAAATTTAACCTGAATCGTGCACTACTTGAAAAGAATGGACAATTGGACAAAATGTTAAAAGGGTATAAATCAGACGGAGTTTACAGGATCGAAGGAAATTTTGACAGTGTAGTCGTGAAAGCAGATGCCCGATTGTCACTAAGAAAAGCAAAAGATAGTGATCAGGTAAAAGTCATGACGCATGGTGTCCGAATCGAACCGGATCTTAAAAACCAGTTTTATGGGCATTCTTTTTCCCCTGAAGATAAAGAGAATCTTTTAAAGACTGGGAACATGGGGCGAGTTGCAGAACTCACAAACTATTCCGATGGTACTAAAGTGAAGTCGCTTATCAGCATTGATAAACTGACCAATGAGGTCGTGTCATTTCCAGTGGAGCGTATCAAGATCAGTGAAAAGTTTGGGGGAGTTAAGTTAAATCCTGAACAGAAAGCCGAACTTCTTGAAGGAAGACCAGTTCTTGTCGAAGGTATGGTAAATACAAAGACAGGTGAAGTCTTTAACCAGCAGCTGCAGTATAACGCGGATGCTAAAAAGCTGGTCTTTATTGGGCAAAGTGAAGGACAGCAGCAGGGGCAGAATAATGTCATCCCGAATGAATTTAGAGGTCAGGTCCTGGATGAGAAGGATAGAAAACGTCTGGAGGATGGTGAAGTTATTTTTATGAAAGGTATTGTTAATAAAGAGGCCACAAAGGTTTACAATGGATATGTGTGGCAGAATAAGCAAACCGGTAGGTTGGAATTCGATTTTGACAACCCTCAGCAGGAGAAAACTCAGAAACAGGCCGAAACTCAGGGATCTGATCAGGGACAGGCAAAAAAACAGGATGATACTGCTAATAACGCGCAGAAAAATGCTGCTAAAAAGGAAAATGCCAGAGGGCCGAAAATGCACTAAGCCCTGATCTGATGAAAGCGATTATAGCAGAGAAGCCCTCAGTAGCCAACGAACTGGCTCGCATTATTGGGGCGACAGAGAAGAGGGACGGTTATTTTGAAGGTGGAGGTTTTTTTGTAACCTGGGCCTTTGGACATCTTGTAGGACTGGCGATGTCGGAGGAATATGGGATTAAGGGATTCAATAGGGAATCCCTACCCATAATCCCCGTAGAATTCAAATTGAATGGAAGAAAAGTGAAATCTGGGAATGGCTATGTGTATGATGAGGGTTCAAAGAAGCAGCTTGAAATTATTGACTCTGTATTTAGAAAGAGTGACAGCATCATTGTGGCGACGGATGCCGGAAGGGAAGGAGAGGTGATCTTCCGGTTTATCTATCAATATCTGGGCTGTACCAAGCCCTTTGAGCGTCTGTGGATAAACAGCCTTACAGAAAAGGCTATAATCCAGGGATTTCAGAATCTAAAACAGGGAAGTGAATTTGATGGTCTATTTGTGGCTGGCAGAGAACGGTCACAATGTGACTGGCTTGTAGGAATCAATGCGACACAGGCGCTTACCATTGCGATGGGTGATGGCTTATTTTCTTTGGGACGGGTGCAGACGCCTACGCTCGCACTGATCTGTAAGCGTTTTCTTGCGCATAAAGCATTCGAGGTCAAAGATTATTTTCAGCTGGAACTATCCTTGATAAAAGAAGGAATAAGTTTCAGAAGCCAATCCGAGGATAAATGGCATGATAAAGAAAAGGCCGAATCAATCATGCGGACAATTGAACGCTGTGGCGTTGCAGAGATAAAGGAGGTTGAAAAAAAATCGGGTACGATCCAGGCTCCGCTGCTTTTTGACCTGACGGGATTGCAGAAAGAGGCTAATAAAAAGCTGGGTTATTCTGCCGAACGGACACTTGAGATTGCTCAGAAGCTTTATGAAAAGAAATTTATTACCTATCCCAGAACGGGTTCTAAGTACATACCGGAGGACATTTGGCAAGAAATACCCAGTTTAATCCTGGCATTAGGTTCCCGGACATCCTGTAAGGAAGCTGTTGATCATATCAAGTGGGAACGCTATAATAAGTATATTGTAAATGATGTGAAGGTTACGGATCATCACGGCATATTGATTACTGAAAATATTCCTACCAGGCTGGAAGGAAGCGAAGATGCTTTGTACGATATGATCGCAAAACGACTTCTTGAATCTATTTCCCCGCCCTGCCACCGGGAGATCACAGACATACGAATTTCAGCACTTCATTATGATTTTAAACTGAAAGCGATCAGGATCACTTCTGCTGGCTGGAAATTGATCAATGGAAATTTTGAGGTGGAAGGTGAGGATCTTGTCACTGATTTTCCTGATCTGAAGAGCGGAATGCAGCTGAACATTGATGCTGTAAATGTACTTGCGAAAAAAACAAAACCCCCGATGCTCTATACGGAGGCAGACCTCCTTGCGACAATGGAAAATGTAGGCAGTACAGTTGAAAACGAGGAAGAACGAAAAATCCTAAAAAGCATCGGTATCGGCACACCTGCGACAAGGGCCGCTATTATCGAAACTCTTTTTGATAGGGGATATATCCTTCGGGAGAAAAAGAGTATCGTTCCCACCGATAAAGGCATGCTTGTTTATGAAATAGTGGGTGACAAGAAAATTGCTGATGCTGCGATGACGGCGCAGTGGGAGATTGCATTCGAAAAAATTGAAAATGGTGAGATTGATGCGGAACTTTTTCATGCGGAGGTTGAGCTCGCGGTACATGAAATAACCAATGAATTACTGGGCGTAAAAAGAGCTTCCGGGGATAATACGGATCTATGCTGTCCTAAATGTAAGGGCAAAGTGATCCTGCGCGAAAAAGTTGTTAAATGCAGAGATGAAGCCTGTGATTGGGTATTATTTCGCAATATCTGTGGCGTTCAGCTAAGTTATCGGGAAATTGATGCCCTTCTTGTAAAAGGCAGAACCCCATTGATAAAAAAGATGATGGGCAGAAATGGGAAATCCTTTAATGCCTACATACTGCTGGACGGGTCGGGTTCAACATCCTTTGAGTTTGAACAAAAAAAGAAAGGAAAATACAAATAGTTCATGATGTGATTTTGGTTGGTGAAGTCCGGGACCTGCAATGGTTCCGGGCTTTTTTGTGTAATGGGAATATCTTGGCAAGAATAGGAAAGCTTAGGAATCAAAACAAAGATTACTCCCTTAGCTGATTAGGTTTACCGCTATAAAGTTTAAAAAAAAATATAGCGATATGAAAAATCATAACCAGGACTATTCCTACTACCAGCTAAAGTTGCAGGATCACATCGATTCCAGTTTTCCCGAGAGATCAGGAGATAATAAATTTATCAGCCAGCGTGCAAGGTGGGCGGCAAATGCCTATGAGGGAGCGTTCCGTTCAGGGAACCATGTTATTAAATGCAATGAGATTGCTGATTACATTCTCTACGAAGGATTGCATTTTTCCAGATTTGATACACTGTTTGAGGTATTGACCTATGAATTTTCGGATGTTTTCGATGAGCTCGATTATCGTGATTTTGCACTGAAGATCCTTCCACAATGTGAGGAGATATTTGGTGATTATGAGCTGACGGATGATTTCGCTTATACAACTGATTACGATCTGTTATATACGGAGTTAACTGGCTTTATTGCAATCTGGATCGAAGGTAATGGCATTCGATAAAAAGCTTATCATCCGCCAGAATATCGATGCGATCGGGACTGTTTTCTCCCTTGAAAAAGAAGGGCGCCCCGCAACAGAAGATGAAATGTCCATACTGCAGAAGTATGCTGGATTTGGAGGGTTAAAGTTCATATTGAATCCAGTAGGGGAGCCTGACGATATCAATCATTGGAAGGCTTCCGATATGCCATATTTTCTGCTTACACAGGAATTGTTCGCACTTATCAGGGACAATTCTGAAAGTGAAAACGGCTACCGTGAGTATGTATCCAAAATAAAGGGATCGATCCTTGATGCGTTTTACACGCCTAACGAAATTACGGGAAGTATTGCAACAGCAATCAGAGATACTGGAATTTCTATTGGACGAATGCTTGAACCTTCGGCGGGGGTGGGAGCGTTTCTCGCACCATTTACAGACATCGACGACATCCGTATATGTGCTTATGAACAGGATCTTCTTACAGGGAAAATCCTGAATGCACTATATGGTCCCAGTGCGGATATCCGCATCGATAGCTTTGAAAATATAAACGAAGAAGATAGGGGATACGACCTGATTATAGGTAATATTCCTTTTGGAACAACTTCTATTTTTGATCTTTCTTATTCGAGAGGAAAGGACGAAGCACGAAAATTTGCTGCACAGAGCGTGCATAATTATTTCTTTTTGAAGGCAACTGATAAGTTAAGGGAAGGTGGCTTGCTTGCATTTATAACATCGCAGGGAGTTCTAAACAGTCAGTCCAACCTTTCGATCCGTGAAGCACTAATGCAGGAGCATCAATTGGTGTGTGCTTTGCGCTTACCGAACAATCTATTCGAGGAGAGCGGTACCTCCGTTGGAACCGACCTGATTGTTTTACAGAAGAACAGCAGGCCTCGGTCATTGTCCAGGCGTGCACTTGATTTTATGGGGATCAGCGAAAATTGTAATCTGCTATTTTACAACCCAAATCATATCATTGCGACACGATCTTTTCAAGATACTGACCAATATGGAAAGCCTACAACAATTCATTTACATGATGGTGGGACTGAAAGAATTGCAGAAGATCTTCACCGAAAGCTTTCTGAGGAATTTCAGCGGTATTTCGACCTTCAATTGTTTAATGAACATAAAGTGACAGCGATTGACACTAAAGTTTTATCAAAACCTGCTGATAACATTCCTGAGAAAAATATCATTCATAAAGGTGGTGATGAAAGAGCTATACAACTCGATCTTTTTTCCGATCAAGTGCTAGGAGAAATGTCTGTTAAAAAGACCAAGAGAAGAGGTAAAAAGACGTCTAAAAGCAATGTTACAAAATTTAAACAGCTTTCCTTTTTTGATTCCGGAGAAACCGGCACGGTGGATCAGAAAGATAAACTGGATACTGAATTTAATCATAATGAAAAGAAAGCCAATATTCAAAAACATTCGTCCAATTCCTCAAAGAAAAGGGTTGAATCCCTTTCGTTGTTCCATGAAATCGACGATAGTAAGGTTTGCAAAAATGAACCGGAAACTTTTACAGGAGAAGTAAAATCTTTTTATCGGGAGAATACGCTGATTGTTTCAAACGGTAGGGTAGGTAAACTACAAATGAACCGTCGGGACAGAGCTTTTATTTTTCAGCCGATTGAATTATCCGTAACGGACAATAAACGTATCCAAAGTTATATTAAGCTGCGGGACAGTTATCAACTACTTTATGATTTTGAAGCCAATAACAGGCAGGAGGATGTAGAGACCAGAAAACTTTTAAACTGGACCTATGATGATTTTGTGGCTCGGTTTGGAAATTTAAACACGGCAGAGAACATTAAATTTATAAAAATGGATGCTTCGGGGAATGAAATTCCCTATCTGGAGCGGGTGGTTGGCGGTGTAATACATAAGTCTGATATTTTTGACCATCCGGTCAGCTTTTCGACAAGAGAAGTCGTGGTAAAAAGTGCTTCTGAAGCTCTATCTGCGTCGCTTAACCTGTTGGGTAGTGTTGATCTGGGGTTTATGGAAGAGATCAGCGGGTTTACTGAAAGTGAATTGCGTGAAAATTTACAGGGTCAGATATTCTACAATCCACTTTCAGGCCAAATGGAGGTTTCCCAAAAGTTTTTGGCTGGAAATGTCGTGTTAAAGGCCCGTCAGCTAACCGAGTATATTTCCTTGCATCCACAAGACACAGAAGCCCTAAAAAGCCTAGAGGCGCTTGAAAAAGCCCGGCCTGAGGCCATAAAATTTGATGAACTGGATTTTAACTTGGGCGAACGATGGATCGGATGTGATATTTACAACAGGTTTGCCAGCCACCTTTTTGATACGGAAATCAAAATTTACTATTCGGAAAGCAGTGATGACTTTTCGGTCAATGCGAAAGCCAGCAATATAAAAATCACTGAAAAATATGCGATAAAGTCGGAGAGCAGAACATTTGACGGATTGAATCTACTGCGCCATGCCCTGGTCAATACGACCCCCGATATTACCAAAACAGATTATCTCGCGGACGGAACTGCCGTAAAAGTCAAAGATATGGATGCCATCCAGATGGCCAACGGAAAAATTGACGAGATACGGAATGAGTTTACGGACTGGTTATATCAGCAGAATGATGATTTTAAAAATGAGCTGACAGCACGCTACAATGACCTTTTTAACTGTCATGTAAGACCTTATTACGACGGTGGTCACCAGACCTTTCCAGGACTGGACCGTGCAGCACTAGATATTGAGGATTTATATGACAGCCAGAAAGATGCCATCTATATGCTTAAAAGCAACAATGGTGGTATCTGCGACCACGAGGTAGGAGCCGGAAAGACACTTATTATGGTCGGGGGCGCACAGGAAATGAAAAGGCTGGGCCTTGTTCATAAACCGATGATCATTGCGCTGAAAGCCAATGTCCATGAAATAGCCGAAACCTATCGAAAGGCCTATCCATTTGCGAAAATTTTATATCCGGGTAAAAAAGATTTTACACCACAGAAAAGGTTAAAAATCTTTGGTGATATCAAAAATAATGACTGGGACTGTATCATACTAACGCATGATCAGTTTGGAATGATCCCCCAGTCTCCCGAGTTACAGAAAGAAATTTTAGAGGCAGAACTTCATTCTGTGGAACAGAACCTAGATGCCCTGCGCAATCAGGGTAAGGATGTATCGGGTGCAATGCTTAAGGGTGTAGAAATTAGAAAGAGGAACCTGAGCGTAAAATTGAAAACGCTGGAACATGACATTGAAAACCGTAAAGATGATGTGGTTGATTTTAAGATGATGGGAATTGATCACCTGTTTGTGGACGAAAGCCATAAATTCAAGAATCTGATGTTCAACACGCGCCATGAGCGTGTCGCTGGGCTTGGAAATGTTCAGGGAAGCCAAAAGGCGCTCAACCTTCTTTTTGCGATACGCACTATTCAGGAAAGAACAGGAAAGGATCTCGGGGCCACATTCCTCTCCGGTACGACAATTTCAAATTCACTGACTGAGCTATACTGTCTGTTTAAGTTTTTAAGACCCAATGCGCTGGAACGACAGGGAATAAACTGTTTTGATGCCTGGGCTGCTATCTATGCCCGAAAGTCCATAGACTATGAATTCTCGGTAGCGAACAATATTGTGCAAAAAGAAAGGTTCAGGCATTTTATCAAGGTTCCCGAACTTTCACAGTTCTATACTGAAATTACCGATTATCGTACAGCAGCAGATATCGGTATAGACCGGCCCACAAAAAATGAGATCCTTTACCATATTCCCCCAACTGCCGAGCAGGAAATCTTTATTAAAAAATTGATGGAATTTGCGAAGACCGGCAATGCTGAATTACTTGGGAGGCCGCCTCTGTCACCGACTGAGCAGAAAGCGAAAATGCTTATTGCAACGGATTACGCAAGGAAAATGTCCCTGGATATGCGTCTGATCTCTCCACGATATGCTGACGACCCCGGAAACAAGGCTTCGGTTTGCGCAGGTAATATTGCAAAATATTATAGAGATTACAATGCACAAAAGGGGACACAGTTTGTTTTTTCTGACCTAGGAACCTATAAGACGGACGAATGGAACGTATATAGTGAAATAAAAAGAAAGCTTGTTCATGATCATGGTATACCAGAAGATGAAATTCGTTTTATTCAGGAAGCGAAGACCGAAGATCAGCGTAAGGAGCTGATAAAGGCTACGAATGAAGGCAGGATCAGGGTTCTATTTGGATCTACTGAAATGCTGGGAACAGGTGTAAACGCGCAGAAAAGGGCGGTTGCTGTACATCATCTTGACATTCCCTGGAGGCCGTCGGATCTGGAACAGCGGGATGGCCGTGCGGTACGAAAAGGGAATGAGATTGCTAAATTTTTTGCTGGAAATAAGGTTGATGTCTTTATTTATGCTGTTGAAAAATCCCTTGATGCGTATAAATTTAATACGTTGGCGAATAAACAACGCTTTATAGGCCAATTAAAAAGCAATACGATTGCGGTGAGAACACTTGATGAAGGAGGTATGGATGAAGTGTCAGGAATGAATTTTTCCGAATATGTAGCTTTACTTTCCGGCAATACCGATCTGCTGGAAAAGGCGAAGGTTGAAAAGAAGATATCTGTTCTGGAAAGCGAGAAGCATGCATTTTTACGTTCAAAATGGAGTTCTTCCTCCAAACTTGAAAACCTGACAGAAGAACTTGAAACAAGATCCTCGCGGTTAGAAAGGCTCAATGCCGACTGGAACAATTTTCAGAACCGGGTACAGAGGTCTAAGGATGGAAATATATTAAATCCAATACAGCTGGATGGGCTTTCTAAAGATGCGAGTATAAAGGAAATAGGTGCTAGACTCAGTAAGCTGGCTGCTGTATCAAGAACTGGAGGAGATTATGAGGAAATAGGGGCATTATATGGTTTCCGTTTACTTGTTAAAACAGAAATGACTCAAAAAGACAGTTCCAGCCTTGTGGAAAGAGATAACAGGTTTTTCATTTGCGGTGAGGGTAATATCAAATACACCCATAACAATGGTATCATGGCAAGCGATCCAGAGCGGGCGAGTCTAAATTTTATCAGTGCACTGCAGAAACTTCCCGGACTTATCGAGGAAGACGAGAAAAAATTGAAGGCACTGAAAGAGGATCAGGTTGTGCTTAACGATATTGTTTCTGGAAGCTGGAATAAAGAGAAGCAGCTCGCGTCGCTTAAGACGGAATTAGCTTCTGTTGAACGTAAAATACAATTATCCTTAGAAACAGAAAAAAAGGATGGGGCGGAAGATGAAAAAGTTGAAGTACTTGAAGAGGAGAAGTCAAAAAAAAGCAATCAATTCAAAATCTAAAGTCATCTCTTTTGATATAAGATGGAGGTGTATACATTCTATTGGCGGAGATCAAAATGAAAGGAAGCTATCCAAGTCGGATAGCTTCATATTGTTCGGAAAGAGGATATGACAATCTTTTTAACTTAATATGTAAGCAAAAGAAATAGGTGAAAAATCTACTTTTTATCTATTTTGATTAAGTGAGATAATTCAGGATCGTTGTTAATTCTTGATAGCTCATTTGAAATTATGAAGGAAACATCAAGTTTTATCTTGCGATAATTTTCGTCAATTTCTTTTTCCATAATATCATCACCAGTCTCTGAAAGAAAGGACCGAATCTGTGGAATCGGTTTATAATTCTTGGTTTCATTGGCAACTTTTTCATTATCTACTACGATCTGGGCATGGAAAATTTTTTGTTCTATTTTCTCCCCAAAATTGTCAGCGACAGCTCCGACAAACATTCCCTGTGATAAAGTTGAAATCTTAGATGCGGGTATCAGGCTATCCAGCTGCGTAGAAATGGATGAGCTTGTATCATTTCTATTGATACTGATTGACTGTCTTTTTTGTACAATTTTCCCAAATCTTTCGGAAAGGTTTTTTGCGGTATCTCCAACAACTTGGCCAGCGAATATATTACCCACAATATTTTGGATTACTTTGGACTCTTTATCACCGTAATCCCGTGTCAACATTGAGTAATCCTGCAATCCCAGGCATACCGAAATCAAATTACTTCTGGCACTGGCTATCAGATTATCGAGGCCCCTAAAAAATATTTGTGGCAACTCGTCGATAATTAGGGAGCACTTTAATTGCTTCTTTTTGTTGATTAAACGGACAATCCTCGAATTATAAAGACCTAAAGCAGCGGAGTATATATTTTGTCTGTCAGGATTGCTTCCAACGCATAAGATCTTAGGAGCGTCAGGATTGTTAATATCAAGACTAAAATCGTCTCCGCTCATTACCCAATAGAGTTTGGGAGATATAATTCTTGATAATGGTATTTTAGCCGACGCGATCTGGCCTTGGAGCTGATCTTGGGCTCCGCCTTCCCATGCATCAAGGAAAGGACTTAAATAGTTTTCCAGTTCAGGATAACTAGTAAGAATGGTAAAAAGGTCGGCGTACTTCTTGTTCAAAAGTTCAATAGCGTGCGGAAATGTACAATACTTGCCATCTTGATAAATCTTAAGAAACCAGATAATTGAAGCAAGTAGTATTATGGGAGATTCAACAAAGAAATCGCCCTGTTTCTGAATCCATGTTCTGTTTAAGTTTAACATTATAGTATATGCTGATTCGTATGCATCTGATATATCTGTCAAAAATGATGGACTTAAAGGATTACAACGATGGCTGCGACGTGGATCATCAAAGTTTAAGACATAAAACTGTGGTCTGACTTTATATTTATCATAATGCTTCAACAAATGGTTATATACAATGACAGAAAGATCATCAAACTTAAAGTCGAAAACATACATCGAAAATCCCTTCTCGATGTGTTGCTTGATATAATTATTGATTATAGCATAGCTTTTTCCAGATCCTGGGGTCCCAGCAACTATTGCTGCACGAAAAGGGTTGACCACATTAATATATCCATCGTTCCATTTACCCTTATAGTAGAATTTGGTAGGTAAGTTGACGGAATATTCGTTTTCGATAAGTCTGGTTTCCTGTAAGAAACTTTCATTTTCGTTATTAAAAGGGTCATCCATTAACCTGCTTTTCAGCAGTCTGCTCATCCATAGTCCTGCAACCATAAGTAGGATAAATCCAGCAGAGGTTGTTAGCATATAGAGCAAAGCAGAAATTTGGATAAGGGGAAAGTTTAAAAGGTAAAGTATTGAACCTATTATCAAGCAGCTATTGATATTTGTCCATTTTATCTTTTCATTTTTTACTCCTTTTGTACCCAAACAACTTAGTGCCAATAAAATCAGGGCAAATAACTTACTATTAAAGGAATTGGAGAACAGGCCTGAGGTTCTTTGAAAATTCTTCAATATCCTCTCCAAAACTTCAAGGGTCCATCCCTGTACATAAAAGAAAGAATAACAGAACCAATAGAAATTCATCAGTAGCAATAAAATACTTACTGCGCGCATAAAGGCCATGATCTTGGCCAATCCCCGTAAATCGTCTTCTTGCATAATTAACTGTTTTCGGCATAGATATAAGGATGGCTATGACTATTTTCCAATGTGAACTACAGGTACCTATAATGACCTATATTGTCTCAATTTTGTTGATTAGTTAATTGATTTATAGATGATTAATATCAGATGCTATGCATTGCATATATTGTACCCACGTTATATCTTTGGAGCCGTTAAATTTTAAGGAAGAATTTATTGGGCTTAAATATTACCAAATAGAAGATAATGGGATGTTTTATTGATCGCTGTCGGAAAGTGATGGATGATATGGAATTAGGAATTGTGAAAAAGAAAGACGGGGATCTATATAGTGCATTCACAATTCGGAGTATGCGCAGTAACATCCGTGTGGTACAAAGTTTTGTAGTTGCTACGCGTGGTGTACTTAGAATGGAGGACGTAAATAAAGAACTTGTAGCCGATTTCCATCAATTTTTGCTTGATAAAAATCTGGCTAAAAATACTATTTCAGGAAGACTTAACGGACTTCGATTTTGGATAAGAAGATTTTGCGGTGAAAAATTACTTGATTACTGTGGCGAACGTGGTAAATACCCGATGGAAATTACCACAGCAATTGCTTTAAGTATTGAGGAATTAAGGACATTGTATAATTTATCACTTCCAAATGGCCAGAAAAAAGACCTCGATATTTTTATTTGTCAGTGTTTCTTAGGGCTACGAGTTGGAGATATGTTTAAATTTTTGAAAAATATCGCTGTAAGGCAACGTACATTGGATGGCCATATTTTTTTCGAAATATTGACGGGCAAAAAAGGTACTCCTGTCGTTATTCCGGCAGCAATAATCGTTATGCAGATTTTTAAAAAATACGGTAATTCCCTACAAAAAGGATTTTCGGAATCGCACTATAATAGTACGCTTAAGAAAATTGTGGAAAAGTCTACCATTGAAAGAGAAGTTGCCTTTTTTAGAACGCAAGGCGGGAAGAAAACGGAAAAAATTGTAAAGCTTTCATCATTAACAAGTAGTCATACTGCAAGGAGAACATTTGCAACTAATGGTTATCTCGCGGGAATAAGTCCGTTCGACTTGATGAAGATAACGGGCCACAAGTCGCTGAATTCTTTTTTCAGGTACATGAGATGTGACAATATCGCAGTTGCCCTGAAAATTTCTACACACCAATTTTTTAAAATAGACTTTTCGGAATCAGTAATCGATTAAAGTATTTATATTTTGCTGTAAAATTCATATAATTAGGGAGAATTTTACACGTAACTTTTTTCTATGCAGGACACAATTGGAAAATATGAGGAGCATTTTGACAAACAGGTATTCCGGGTAACTTATAAATTAAAGGATTATCAGGTTATTCTACTTAAAAAGGATCTGAAAAAAGATCTTAAGGAAATAAGCATACTTTTAGATGGTGTTGTTCAGAGAATGATTAAAGAGGAGGGAAAGTGGCGTTTTGAACATGGTAATGACCGGGAGCTGGCCAATGATATCTGGCGTGCAATTTCATTACGGTATCGAATCTTCATGTGATTATTCTTGCATATGAACGAGGAAAAAAAGTGGATAACATATCGTTATCCACTTGCCCAGAAATAGTAAATACTATTTTTTAAGATCATTTTCTTTTGACTCGGCCTGTACGTTAGCATCTTCTAGGTTGGATGCCACTTTGCCTTTAAGTTTATCGAAACTGTCGGCAACCGTACTGGCAACATTATTTGCGGTATCTTTAATATTTGAGGAAACATTGTTATACTGATCTTTTACAGCTTCGGTAACTTCACCATATTTATTTTTCGCTTGATCTTTTAAATCCTCTGATTTCTTTTTTATTTTCTTTCTGGTTTCCTGTCCACTATCTGGAGCAAATAGGAGCCCTACAAGCGCTCCAATAGCAGCACCTGCCACTATTCCCAGAACCAAGCCCGTTTTGTTATTTTTTTCGTTGCACATTGTATATATATTTTAAGTGGTTTATAAATAACTGAATGCAAAAAATACAATTAATATACCAATTTAAGCTCTTCTCGAGTTAAAAGTAAGGTTCAGGTAATAGTCGTAACATTCGACCGTACTTAGACGTATTAACTAATTTATTCTTGGTTTCCGCTATAAGATATGATTTAAAAGGTTAGCCTGTCGCCAATCTATATTTTAAATTGTGATTCTAACAAAAATGAAAGCTTATGGAAGACAATGTAGGAGTACGGTGATCTTAATCTAAGAGATGGATCTGGAAAAAAATAAAAGAATTTCCTCACCCGCGCAGTACCTCGTTAACAATGTTTTGTCCAGAAACAAATATTACTCATGATCCTTTGGATGACTTGCGTGTTTAATGCATTTAATTTTGGTTATCTATCGATATATTTTTCAGTAACCTTCCAAACATCCGATTTTTCAATATTCTGTAAAACCCATGCTTTGGCAGCTATGGCAGTTCCAGCGACAGTTGTATAGGGAGCAACATACATATTAATTTGATCCGGCTCAATTACCTCGATATCACCTGTGGAAATCGCACCACCTGAAAAATCGATAATTACCTCCATATACACGCAGTCCATTAACGGTCGAAAATTAAACTTTCCCAGACTACCTATATAAATATGTGTATTGTCAAAGTTTATATGTCTCATAACTTTTATATTAACTCACCCTTAAGACTCATCTTTCGTATTCTTGACAAGACTTATTCCAGAAGCGAAGAAAATAAGCGCCAAAATACCGACTACCGCCAAATTTGTATAAGCGGTACTTTTCATGATGAGCTCATAGCCTGTGTAAATTAATCCTCCTATTCCTAATATTGTCAGAATAGTTCCGAATATCCGTTTTACGTTCATAATTTCTTTATTATTTGTTAAATTTCTGATTATCCGAAAATTTTTCTATTGCAGCTTTAAGATCGATGCCTTTACCAAGAACAGGTTTAAAAATATCACCTTCAGACTCCATTCGTTCCATCGCATTGAAAATATGGAAGTCAGACATTTTTAGGCCCTTCTTGACTTCATCCCAATGCAAAGGCATTGATACAGTGGCACCCGGTTTTGGTCGAACGGAATAAACCGAGGCAATGGTGGCATGCGCCCTGTTCTGTAGAAAATCAAGGTACATTTTCCCCTTACGATCTTTAATAGCACGTTCAAGACTGGTATAATCAGGTAGCTCTCGATGCACCAGCGTTACAATAACACGTGCAAATTCCTTGCACTGTTCATAGGTATATTTATTACCTAATGGGATGTATATATGCAATCCTGTTGAGCCGCTCGTTTTACAATATGAGGGTACGCCCATGTCATCAAGAATTTGCTTAGTAACCTGTGCAGCTGCAATTACCTGATCAAACGAATTCTTGTCAGGATCTAGATCGATGATGCAATAGGTGGGATGTTCCGGCTTTTTGACGGTACTGTTCCAGGGATTCATTTCGATGCATCCCAAATTGGCCATGTACAGTAATGTCGCCTCGTCTTTTCCGACGAGATAATGCCTGTCTTTATCAGCAGAATCACTGTGATACAAGTAAGTATCGGCCCATTCCGGTGCTGTATCAGTGACATTTTTAAAATAGAAACCTTCGTCCTCTATTCCGTTTGGAAACCTGTTCATGCTCTGTGGCCTTCCTTTTAGATAAGGTACGATAAAGGGTGCTGCCTGATAATAATAGTTGATCAGATCCCTTTTCGTGATTTTTTCTTTCGGCCAGAATATTTTGTCCAGGTTGGTAAATTTTAGTTCGTGCTTATTGATTTTTCTGACCTGCGTCTTATCCTTAGGATTCAGCAAGGTCTTACGGCCACTGTCAGACCGTGAAGGTACAATTGACCTTGTATTATCCTCTTCGATTATTTCTTCAATAGGTTCTTCATTTTCAAGCACGACTTTCTTAGCACTTTTATCTTCCCGCATACCATCAAATGATGGATGCCGCATTACCCCATCGCTGGTCATTTCCGTAAAACTCACCTCACAGACAAGTTCGGGTTTAAGCCATGTTACGGTCGCATGGGGTGGATTGGGTCTGAACCGCGAAAGTTTATTGACATCGGGTTCTTCGGTAAAGGGCACTTTCTTTGAAATCAAAGGCTTGAATTGCGCCATCATTTCTTTCTGCATTTTCTCATTGAACCCGGTGCCTACCTTACCCGTATAGACCAGTTTTTTACCTTCATATACGCCAACGAGGATACTGCTAAAGAGTTTGCTGGAATCGTCGTTTAAGGTAAATCCGCCAATGACTACTTCCTGCCGCTTATTGGCTTTTATCTTGAGCCAATCGCGTGAACGGTTATGGATATGATATATGCTGTCCTTCCGTTTGGCCATAATCCCTTCAAGACCGAGTTTTTTGGCTTCCTCCAAGAAAGCAATACCCGAAGTTTCAAAATGTTCACTTACTAATATATTATTGCTCTTAGGCAGGATTTCTTTCAATATGGCTTTACGCTCGCAAAGTGTTAATTCAGTAAGATCTTTCTCTTTGTACCATAAGATATCGAATATATAATAAACCAGATCGCCGTCCGCTTCACTTCGCCAGTTCTGTAATGAACCGAAATTCGCGGTACCATTTTTGGAGAGTACAACAACCTCACCATCAATGATGGCATCAAGATCCATATCTTTTAACGCGTGATATACCGGATAAAACTTTTCATTAAAGCTTTTATCATTGCGCGATTTAAGCTCTACCTTACTATCTTTCATAAATGCTACAGCCCTATAGCCGTCCCATTTCACTTCATAAATCCAGCCTTCGTCATCAAAAGGTTTATCGACAAGCGTAGCAAGCATAGGTTCCACACTGGTATAAAAAGCCTGTTTGGGTGCCTTTTTTAATAATTCGGCAACTTTTTTCGAGGCATTTATTCCGTCTGCAGATACAGCCTCCAACTGATCTGTTATTATTTCAGCGGCCTCATTTGCGGTGGACTTTTTATCCTTTACTGTGGTATCTTTCTTGATGATATTTTTCCCGTACACCCTGTCCGGAGATTTTTCCATCTGGGCAATGGTCTTTTTTGAAATAACGGATTTATCTTTAAGTGTAACATCATCTGTTGTGGCATATTTGTCATCAAGCTTAAATAATAGCCATCCATTCTCGCCCCTTCCATGGGCCTTCACAAGAACAAACTCACCTTTTAGCTTACTGCCATTGAGTTTGAATTTTATTTTTCCTGAATTGAGCTGATGGAGCAGACTTTTTTCCATCTTTTTAAGATCTTCCCCTTCAAAATCAACGGCTTCATAGGTTCCCTCGTCCCACACAATCACTGTTCCGCCACCGTATTGTCCTTTAGGGATGATGCCTTCAAAATTGCGGTAATCATACGGATGATCTTCGACCATCATGGCCAGACGTTTGATTTCAGGGTCCAACGATGGCCCTTTTGGAACCGCCCAGCTTTTTAAAACGCCGTCCATTTCCAGACGAAAATCATAATGCAAATGGGAAGCATCATGTTTTTGTACTACAAAGCGTAACTCTTTCCCACTCGGCTTCCCGCCAAAAGGTTC
This sequence comes from Chryseobacterium sp. Y16C, assembly GCF_022488405.1. NCBI lineage: Bacteria > Pseudomonadati > Bacteroidota > Flavobacteriia > Flavobacteriales > Weeksellaceae > Chryseobacterium > Chryseobacterium sp. Y16C. Next base: position 1,281,918 of record NZ_CP092711.1, on the reverse strand, counting down.
AGGGGTTTTCTCCTCCGAACGCTTTTGGCGATATTTAGATAATCCCATAGCTTTATAATTTAAATGTTATTCGAATTAATGAAAAACAAAGTTTTACTTTCCGTGACGCTTTTTCAAATAATCTGTTAGCACTTTTCTATCGTTTGATCCGGTAGCCCGTATAGCTCCTGTAACTGCCTGAGAACTCACACCCATTTTTTCCTTAAAATATTGGATTTCGTAATTCTCCGATCCGCTTACTTTATTTCTGTCGGATTTTCCTTTTTTTGATTTGTTGTCTGTCATAATAATAGTTTAAAAGATTACAATTCAGTATTTCGATTTTTAATTAAACCTTAAGCTGGCAATCAAATATTTATATAACATCAGGCGATATAAATTCGATTGATTTCTTTTCATTTAACACACTTTTTTTATCAGACATTAATAAAAGATCTTTCTGTCCTTAACAAGTATTAGTCCTTCTTCATTCATTTTTTTAACGGTACGGATTACAGTTTCTACACGCAGTCCCGTCAAATTTGCAATTTGCTGTCTTGTCAAGGGAAAAGAATATGAAAACTGTCCTTCCACAGACGCAGATCTTTTGTAATAATCTAGAAGAGCCAGTATTTTAGGGATCGGCTCGTTTGCTGAGTTGCCAAAAAGCATGGTGTATTTATAAAACAATCTATCTGAAAGATATCCTAAAAGGCTGAATACAATACTTTTATTTTCATCCAGAAGCTCTAGAAATTGTGTCTTTGGTAGATACAATATGGTACATTCATCTTTTGCTACAGCGTTCATTGGATAATGATTCCCTCCAAACAGAAGTGATTCCCCGATACTTTGACCTGCTGATAGGATATTTAAGGTAAATTCCTTTCCATCTTCATGATAGTTATTGAGCTCTACAGTTCCTTTACTGATCTGCAGATAGGCCGCTGGGTTATCACCCCGGCTAAAAATTGTTTCTTTTCCAGCGTAATGGTGAAAAACAGCACCGTATTTAAACAGAATATTCTCATCAATGACCATGAATAAAAGATTTTTTAACAAATAAGAATTCATTATACCTGAGCCGGCAAGGTGAGAATACAAATATTGGACCGATGAAGGGAATACAAATTCAGCTAGATTTTAAGAAATTCTGATAAGGTATTATTTATTGTATAATAACAAATTTCAAAAACAAATTCATTGAACAATTGTTTATAAGATGCGCTAATAAAATACGTGGTCTATTGATCTTTCGACTGATCTGAAAGATCATTCCGAAATTTATCGAACTTATATTTTTACATTTATGAACGGGCTTATTTTTGACGATGTCACAATTCAGATTGGTGGTACTGCACAATTTTTTTTTGATCCCGAGATTGGGCAAAAATCCATCCCAGCAATTATTGAATTTCGCGGAGGTGAAAAAGCATATGCTGAAATTTCCGAAGTCCATGTAAATAGAATAGTAATTAAAGTTGGTGAATACTCAGTGGGACCGGAGGAAAAGCTTCCCGGAGGAAGTTGGTTTTTGCAATATAATAAGAAGAATGACAATTGGAGAATAGTCAAAAAACTCTAGTTAAAATAAACAGTCAGAATGCAGCATCTTGGTATGGTCACGAATTTTGTTGGCAAATAGCTATTTAAATTTGCGCTAGCTTTATTTACCAGTTTATGAGGCGTAATTTTTAATATCTTTAATACAATTAATTGCGGGGATAAACCGATTTAAAATAAACCTATGTCAAAAGAAAGGAATGACTCCAAAATCCTGGGATTTTTTAAAAAATTAGGTCCCGGGCTGATCACTGGTGCCAGTGACGACGATCCTTCAGGAATTGCGACCTATTCACAGGCAGGTGCACAATTTGGGCTTTCTACTTTGTGGACCGCTCTGCTTACTTTCCCGCTGATGGCAGCCATAGAGGGTATGTGTGCGAGGATCGGTCTTGTAACCTGCGAAGGGCTTACAGTAACGTTAAAAAAACATTACTCAAAACCTATTCTCTATAGCATGCTGTTTTTTAGTTTTCCGGCAATTACCCTAATATCGGAGCCGATATACAGGGAATGGGAGCGGTGGCAAATATGATATGTCCTAACATACCGGTATCAGTTTTTTGTGTTATTATCACCGCTCTGCTTCTTTTTATCATCATAAATTATTCTTATCAGAAAATATCAATGATCCTGAAATGGCTATGTCTAAGTTTATTATTATATATAATCGTACCTTTTATGGTCGGTCAGGACTGGGTTCTGGTAGCGAAAAAAACTTTTATACCCACGGTAAAATTTGATAAAGAATTTCTTTCCATCATAGTAGCAATTCTTGGAACCACAATTTCCCCTTACTTATTCTTTTGGCAGACTACGATGGAAGCAGAAGATCAGGCGCATAAGGGCGCAATAATAGTGGATAAGCAGGTATTAAGTGAAATGAAGACCGATGTAAATTTGGGAATGCTCCTGTCCAATATGGTCATGTTCTTTATGATCCTTACTACAGGAACAGTACTTTTTAATGGTGGAATCCATAAGATTGATACAGTGGATCAGGCAGCCAAGGCACTTGAACCATTAGCTGGAAAGCTTACCTATTTTATTTTTGCTACAGGAGTTCTGGGGACGGGATTGCTCGCAATTCCGGTTCTTGCAGGCTCACAATCCTATATGCTTGCTGAAACGTTCGGATGGAAGGCAGGATTAGATAAAAAATTCTCTCAGGCAAAACCTTTCTATGGATCAATTATAGTGTCCCTTCTTGTGGGGCTTTCTCTTGACTTTTTTGGTGTAAGCCCAATTAAAGCGCTGCTTTACACAGCAATTGTATATGGATTGACAGCTCCGGTCATGATCGCAGTCATTATGCATATCGCAAATAATAAAAAGATAATGGGCAAGAATACAAACACGAGACTTTCCAATATTCTTGGAACGATGACCTTTATATTGATGACGGCAGCAGCTGTAGGGCTTATATACTTTATGTTTTAAACATTTTTTAAAAAGAAAAGCTAGACAATATTTAAGTCCAGCTTTGTAAATAAATCTAAATTGGAAACTTAATTTTTGAACATGAATATATAGTCTTTACATTTATTTATTACTCAGGAAATCATCATAAGCAGTAGATAGTCCAATTTCATGGATGTGAGAAATGGTTTTTTGTACATCATAATCTACATAATGGAAACTAACCTTAACCGTATCAGGCGATGATAGATCAGAATTGTGGTCTATTTCCAATAACGTATAGCAAGATTTATTATCTCCGTGTTTTGGTTTGCCCACAGATCCTACGTTAATTGCGTGCCTGTAAATTTTCCGGTTATTCTCTTCACAGAATATACTTTTATGATAGGGAATATGGGTATGTCCCATCAGTAAAATATCTGCTTCAACGCTATCCATCATTTCCAAAAGATATTCTTCATCACAATTTTCTTTGATATATTCTGTATTGGAAAGTGTACTGCCGTGTACCATTGCAACTTTTATCTGCTGAAAAGGGAAACGGAACTGTATCTGCAACATAAAAGGGAGGCTCAGAAGAAAGCTTCTGTTATCCGAAGTAATGGTTTCATTTACCAGTTTGATTGATTCATAACCAAACATTTCTTCGGCTTCTGTTTTAAATGAAAATGGGAAAGAAGATTTTTTGTACGCTATTCCCTCATCATGATTTCCCTGGAGACATGTGATGCCGTAGTAGCGGACTGCTTCAATGACCTCATTATCCCATCCTGCAAAGTTAACCAGATCTCCAAGACAGTAAATGTCGTCCTGTTTATGTTTTTGTATATCTCCCATTACCGCTAATAAAGCAGGAAGATTGGCGTGTATATCGCTGATAAATGCTAATTTCATAACTTGAGATTTTAAACATAATTCTTAATTTGTCATTTCACGCGGCGTAATCAAAACCGGTATTTTAGAATGTTTTAAAACATAGTCTGCTACTGATCCCATTAAAAGTCTGGTTAAACCAGTACGTCCGTGAGTTCCCATTACAATAAGCTCAGCTTTCCATTGCTCAGCGACATTAAGTATTTCCTTATGAGGTTCTCCTTCGGGGGTAAAACGAAATACTTTATCAACTCCATCATATAATTCTATATATTGCTGAATAGTATTCTCTGCTTCCTGCAATAAGATCGCATGCTGCTGCCCTTCATTAATACCAAGATCGGGGTTGGGCAATTCTTTTACAGCATCAATGACAAAAACAATTGCGATTGATGCTGAAATCTGGTGTGCCAGTTCAAAGCCGATACGCGCAGCTTTCATGCCGTAGGCACTGTCATCAACGGCAATGAGTATTTTACTGAAATTCATGATATTTTCATTTAATTGTTAGTGTTCCCAAGTAAGTAGCTAAAAGCCCTAAGCCGACACTGAAGATCAGATAGAGTGCACAGTAGAGATAATCTCCCTGTCTCAGCAGACTGATACTGTCATAAGAAAAACTTGAAAATGTTGTAAAACCACCGCATATCCCGGTAATCAAAAACCATCTCCATTCCGCAGTCATCCAGCTGAATTTTTCAGTCAGTCCAAAGAAGATCCCGATCAAAAAACATCCCAAGACATTGATCAGAAATGTTCCGAGCGGAAATGTAATGTGGAAGTTTCTTGCAACAAGATCCTGTACAAGATAGCGGAATACACCACCGATCCCGCTTCCTATCCAAATTATGAGTATCGCTTTTAGCATTGGTTTATTTTTTTATGTTTCCCAGAATTCCACTTCTTTGTAGATAATGATCTTATCCTTTAGCAGGACATGATGCTTTAAAAAGAAGTTTTCCAGTTTTTCCCTTTCGTCGATAAGCTCGATACATATAGCCAGGTTCGTATTGTTTCCTTCAAGCTGGTAGCGTTGGACTTTTCCCTCTCGGGAAAATCCCGAATGCGTCTGGTAAACAGATGCATTCAGGATACCATCTTTTTTAGCGTCAGAGACAATATGAAGATACGCTGATTTTGGAAACATTTTTCTAAAAAATGAAGCTTCGCTATCTTTGACCTTATGGGAGGGCTCTATGTAGATCTTGAGTTTTCCCAGCGATTTTTTTATGATCTCTTTCATATTGTACTATTTTATTCACGTTCTACTTTGGGACGGATTATTTTTTTTTGATCATCTTCCTGTATCTGCTGATATGGTGTTTCAGAAAATGTTCCCTTCTTTTTCCGGCCTCGGATAGCGATCCATCGGAAGAAAAATAGGAATCAAATATTTTGGGTACTTCAATTCTTTGGGCGCTGTAGATTCCTGAATGGCCACTAAAGAAATAGGCGGTAAAGCAGGCTACTGCATAGTAAAGTGTATACTCTCCACCAAAGAGTTCTATCCCCATCAGCGTACAGGCAAGCGGCGTATTGGTCGCACCGGAAAATACAGCGATAAATCCAAGTGCCGCAAAAAGTCCTACCGGCGCGTTCATCAGATCAGAAAGTGTGTTACCCAGCGTTGCACCGATATAAAATAGCGGGGTGACTTCGCCGCCTTTGAAACCGGTTCCTAAAGTGACAGTCGTGTAGACCGTTTTCCAGAGCCAGCTCCATGGATCTGAACCTCCCGCATGAAATGCAGATTGAATTGTAACCGCCCCCTGATATTCGGGGTCTACTCCAAGGCTGAGATAATCAGGCTTACCGTTAATGAAAGTCAGTAAAATGATCACGCATCCACCTATAACAGGAATAAGCCATTTTTTTGAAACGGAGGCGACCATGACATTTTTGATACGATGTGCCATTTCAGCAAAAATAAAACTGGCAAGCCCAAATGCAATTGATGCAATGATAATCTTTCCGAGCAGAAGCAGATCAAATGGGATATACTGTGAAAGCCAGAATGACTGGTCCATTGGAGGTATCGCATCGATATGATAATGGGTATGGTGGATTTTCCATGCGGATACAGTGATATCACCGACAGTCCCGGCAATAAGACAGGGCAGGAGGGCATCGTATTTTATTTTTCCGATAGCCAATACTTCCAGTGCAAAAATGGCTCCGGTAAGCGGTGTTCCAAAAACAGCACCAAAACCGGCAGCTATACCTGCTGTCAATACAATTCCGGTATCGCGCTGATTGAGACGGAACCATTTGCCGAACATCTGGGCAATACTTCCACCAATCTGCACCGCTGTCCCTTCACGACCCGCTGATCCGCCAAAAAGATGTGTTATGACGGTAGCGAAAAGGACAATGGGAGCCATTCTTTTGGGTACTCCACCTCCCGGCTGATGTATTTCATCCATAATCAGGTTATTTCCTTTCTCTGAGGATTTACCGACAGATTGGTAAAGGAAATGAATCAATAGTCCTGCCACTGGCAAAAGATATAGCAGATAAGTATGGTCAAACCTATAATGGATAGCGAGGTTCAATATCCATAGAAAAAAGGCTACGATACTACCTATAGCAACCGAAATAGGAATTACAATGACACTCCACCGAACCAGCTGCCGGAATATACTGACATGTTCCATTCTCATCATATACGTTATTTATTTTTTAGCTGAGGTACAATTTCCGTGGTATAGGAGATCAGACTGTCATTGATACAGTTATAAGCAGATTCACGGTTGCTGAACCCCAATACTTCAACCTTTTTATTTTCCAACTTTTTATAATCTTCAAAGAAATTCTTGATCTCATGTAACGTATGGGGTGGAAGATCTTCTATATTTGCGATGTGTTTCAATGAAATATCATGTGAAGCCACCGCGATAATCTTATTGTCCTGAACACCGCCATCGATCATTTCCATCATCCCGATGACCCTTGACTGTACGATTGTCAGAGGGACCAGGTTTTCGGTACAGATAACCAGTATATCCAGCGGATCATGATCGGTATAATAGGTCTGGGGAATCAGTCCATAGTTTGCAGGATAATGGATGGAGGAAAATAGAACCCTGTCTACTTTAATCAGGCCGGAGGGCTTATCCAATTCATATTTAGTCCTGCTTCCAGCCGGTATTTCTATTACCGCCGTCACTTCAAATGGCAGATTTTCTCCCGGAGAAAGATCGTGCCATGGATGTTGTGTTCCTATCATTGTTGAGTTATATATTATTATTTTTAAAAGCCGCTATGCCTGCAAATTGTGATCCAGTGCCTAGTTCATCCTCTATTCTGAGCAATCTGTTGAATTTGGAAATGCGCTCAGATCGGCAGCCACTTCCTGTTTTTAGCTTTCCTGCGCCTGTTGCTACGGCCAGATCCGCAATAAAAGTATCTTCGGTTTCACCGCTGCGATGAGAGATAAAGCATCCGTAATTGTTCTGGTAGGCAAGCTGTACCGTATTTAAGGTTTCCCAGACTGTACCTATCTGATTGGGCTTGATCAGGATCGAATTTGCGACCTTCTCATCAATTGCTTTTTGAAGGATCTTGGGATTGGTGCACAGGATATCGTCGCCTATAAGTTCCGTATGTTGCCCAAGTTCTTCGGTCATGGATTTCCAGCCGTCCCAGTCATTTTCACCCATGCCATCTTCCAGCGAGATAATCGGATATTTTTGTAGCCACTGTTTCCAAGTATTTAAAAGCTGTTCTGATGAAACGAGCTCTTTAGTAGATTTGAAAAAGCAGTATTTACCATCCTGCCACATTTCACTTGTTGCGGGATCAAGACAGATCGATATATCCTGTCCCGGTTTATACCCTGCAGCGTGGATGGCTTCAAGAATAACCTCAATAGTTTCTTCATTGGATCTGAGATTGGGAGCGAATCCTCCTTCGTCGCCCACGCCTGTAAAATATCCCTTTTTATTAAGGATGCTTTTTAGGGAGTGAAAAGTTTCTTCACCCATGCGGATAGCTTCCCTAAAAGTTGGAGCATTGTGTGGGGCAATCATAAATTCCTGGAAATCGATATTATTGTCTGCGTGCTTCCCACCATTGATCACATTCATACAAGGAACCGGAAGGACCAGACTACCACTGGTATTAAGATAGCTGTATAATGGAATTTCCTGCTGCTTTGCGGATGCCCGGGCAAAAGCCATGGAAACCGATAGTATCGCGTTGGCACCGAGATTTGACTTTTCATCTGTGCCATCAAGGTCAATCAGGAATCTATCGAATTCTTCCTGACCGGAAAAATGCTTACCTTTTAGGGCGGCGGCAATGATATTATTTACATTGGATACCGCGTTCAGTACACCCTTACCACCATACCTGGAGGGATCACCATCCCGTAATTCAACCGCTTCTTTCTCTCCGGTGCTTGCGCCTGAGGGACAAATTGCTTTGCCATGACCGTTATCTAGCCAAAGTTCAGATTCTACTGTTGGATTTCCTCTGGAGTCCAATACTTCTCTGGAAATGATTTTAGTTATCGTCATATTTTAATGTGTTATTGTTATTTTTAAATAAACTTTAAATTCTATTGTTCTGTTTTTGAAAGGGGTACCAAAATTATCGGAATATTTGTACTGTGCAGGAGATCGTCCGCGGTGCTACTAACAAAAAAGCGGCTAATACCTGTTTGGTGATGTATTCCGGCTACGATGATCTGAGCTCCCCATGCAGTCGCGGTATCGAAAATGACATCCCTTACTGGACCCTTTACCAAAAAAAGTTCTGTAGGTGTGCCTTTAGCAAACATGCTTTTCATTTTGTAAAGAAAATCGCTTTCGACAGGCTGTTGATCCTTATTTAGGCTGTTGACATATTCAACCAAAGTGTCCGCCAGGTTAATATCGCTGTCTTCCACCATGAGTATGCCTACCCGGGCATGGATCTGCCTGGCCATGTTGTAACCGTATTCAACAATTTTTTCCGAAGAGGCCGAACCGTCGACGGCAATTAAAATTTTAGAGATAAGTTCCATACTTCTTTAAGTTGACAGGATGAATTAATTGATAATGATTCATTATTTTGTTTATTCCATTTTATTTACGGGTACTATCAACATGGGAATCGTTGTTTCATGGAGGATTCCCTCTGAAATGCTCCCCATAAAAAATTTACTGATTCCCCTGCGAGCATGTGTTCCTGCTACGATCAATTGCGCATTCCACTGGAGTGACGTTGAAATGACAGTTTCCTTTATTTCTCCCTCTACCACAAAGATTTTCGTATCTATACCAAGGGCATATTTTTCCCGCATGCTTTCCAGAAAATGTTTTGCATGCATAAAGGTATTGTCCCCATAAATTGTTTCATAGGGCATCACAGTATCAATTGGATGAAGTTTGGAATCATCGACGAGCAGCAGGCCTACTCTTGCCTGCATCTGGTTAGCCACTAGATAACCGTACTGGATCACTTTCTCCGAAAATGGGGTTTCATCCGCTATGATCAATATTTTTGTCAAAGGTTCCATAATATTTTATTTTTTATTGGTTGATGTAGGGTAACTGTGGGAACAACGAATAGAGCGCCCGACAATAGATGAAGCGGGATGATGAAAGGCATAACAAACCGACCGACGTGGGGATAACAATCGCTGTCCGGTAAAAGTTTAAAGCTGCTTTTATTGTAGTGTAGAAGGAATTTTAAATACATAACAAACCTGATTAAAATGTTAAACATCTAATTTAATCAGGCGTCATCAGCTCTTTTAGAGCGGTTGGGTAAGGAAGAACACCATTTCCTTTTTTGTTAAAGTAAATATAGACTTTTTTTGACAATTAACCTATTTTTTTAGGGAAATTATGCGGAGAAAAATAAAGAAGATATTGGGATCATCTCACCGGCGTATCAATTGTTTCAAAAGCTAAGGCAAACTCCTTCAGATCCTGTTTCATAAGATTGACAATTGATTCAATCTGATCAAGCATGTCTGCCCGTTTACTGAGCTGCTCAGCAGTGTATTTACCTCCCGCTCCGAAATACAGATCCAGTGATTTTCTTTTTCGCTCGGCTTTAATCCCTGAAATCTCTCCAAGATCCATCCATTTTTGTTTTATCTGGTTCCTCAGTGAACCCCGGAGGCAGTCGGAGCTATCTTCATAATTTAGATAATACCAGACGGCGGGAGGAAAGATGGTGGAAGTTTCTCCTGCATGCCAGATATCACCCAACGGATTTCTTTTATGATAAAATTCCACTTTGGTTTTGTTTGTCAATATCAGTACTCCGGCAACTGCTCCAGCTATACCCGTACCGATTCCCAGATAATCATTGGCATTTCCTTTATTGACCAGAAATCCAGATGCGAGTGCCCCTGAAGCACCTATTACCAATCCGCCTACTGTTAATTTGGTTTCTATATAGTCTTCTTTATCCTTTAGATAACTGGCGATCTGATCAGCCCTTTCTTCTTCGCAGTCCATTTCAGATGCTACCGCAGAAATTTCCAGTGAAGCTATATTAATACGCTGATTAATTTTTTGTGTACATTCCAGCAGTTCCAGACGTTTTTCAGTAGAAGGGTGTTCCGCGTAATCTTTTTTAAGGTCAGCATACTTTTTTAATAGGTGCAGGGCACCGATAGCATTGGCTATATTCAGGCTTTTTCTGCTGAAGTTTTTCTTTAGATCTGAATCAATTTTTAAATGTTCGATCGGAGTCGGAATATCCTGTGCGGTATAGGAATAGATACTGAGCTGGTTACAGTTACTTTTTTCCAGCTGTATTTTAAGCTGCTCATTCCTCAGCCCGGCACATGATGTCATTAAGTAACAGAAAGATACGGCAACCAGCGCGCTTATCATTGGATTCTTCATCTATTCTTATGGTTTTGATTGTTTTTTTATTGATCAATTACTCGAATATTTTATTATAGAGATCTTCTGCAAAGCTTGTTGGCAGTGGAAATCCTTCGGTAAGTTTACCAATCTGTGTATCTTTTTCTCTAGATGCCTGAAGGAACAATATACTGTCTGTTTTATTCTGATAATAACTAAATGCGAAATCGTAGAGATGCGTGACAAAAAAGACTTTAATATTACTGAGCTGAAGGGCAGAAACAATCTGCGTGGCGACATCCGATCCTTCTTTTTCATTGGTTGCAGCGAAAGATTCATTGAAAAGAACAAAGTCTCCTTTCTTCAAATGACGGACAATTTCATTCATCCTATGAAGCTCTTCGTCAAATTTTCCGCTGTTCATTGACCTGTCTTCTTCTTTTTTAAAATGAGTGGCGATGTGTCCTGCAGGATTACTCTTAAATTTTGTGGCGGCAACAAAAATTCCACTTTGCATCATCAATTGGGCAATACCTACACTTCTTAAAAATGTTGATTTGCCGCCCCTGTTTACTCCCGTAATAATAAAGAGCAGTTTTTTATCACCGGAGATATCATTTCCAACCAGCTGATGTCCGGCTGTAAGAGCAAGGCATGGATCGTATAGTCCAGTGACATCAAATGATTCCTGGTCTGTAGGTACAGGTTCAGGGAATCCGACCGGCATTTTTAGATTCTTTAACCTGTCATGAAGATTAATGCACCCTAAATAAAAAGCCAGCTCATCCCGTATCAGGGTGAAAAAATCAGTGAGATGGTCATTGGCCTGTGCAAGTGTGTTTGCGGTACGGTTGACCATTTGATCGTTGAGACTGGAGAGTGCATTGCACCCACCGATATCCCTGGGGTTGATCTCAAAATAATAGCCTTCGATCTTTGAGGGAAAAAGCCAGTTCCACCAGGTATGTTTTTTTTGAGTATTTTTTCTCAATGTATATTGTGTTCCTTTGTTAGCTCTTCCCAGCTCTACACTGGTATGGATTCGGCCGTACAGTTTCAGACTTTTTAAATTTTCCATTACCTGTATGAAGTATGCATCATCCGTCTGTTCTATGAACATGCGGAAGAAGCGGAGCATTCCATCGGACTGAAATTGCGAGATAACCTGAGAAGTAATTTCGCGAAATTGACGTAAAAAATCCATAGAAATTTCCATAAGTGCAACAGAACTGTGCAACAGCGAGGTAGGATGCTTGATAAAAATACCATACCAACTTATTTTTTTGCTTTCAATAGCTTTTAAGGAAAGGTCAAACAGTGACTTTATAATCGCACTATTTGCTAGACAATCTTTCAAAATATTTTGTCTGTAGAGGATTGTGGGAATGTCATTTATATCTTCCTGAAGCAGGACCTTGGGAACAACAGTATCAATGACATTATTTCCGTCAGACATCGCATCAAGCAGTACCTGTAGTTCCAGGTCCTTCATAAGTTCATCACTATTCCATACCAGCGGTTGGCCAATATTGAAATCACGGTCAGGATATAAAAGATAAGGATTCATGAGTCAATGCGTTTTAAGAGCTGGTTAAAAGATAGTCCGTAACGTTCTGCCAGTGATCGTGCATATGCTTTTCCATCAGGATATTTTTTAATGATCTTAAAGGTTCTCTCGGCATCCGGACTTTCCGGGTTAACCGTTGCTGACATACTTATTGAGGTTTGTGTGGCTGCAGAAAGCTCTTCAATAAACGTTACCCAAACGCAGTACGAACCAATCTTTTCTACTTGCTCTATAATCTTTGAAGAAAGGAACTTACTGTCAAGGAGTGTTGTGGAAGAGAATATTTCATTAAGAATGATGATGCTCCGGGTAGATGCTCGCTGTATAATTGCATGTATCCTGTTGAGATCATTTTCAAGTTTGCTCTGTTGCAGCTGGATATCCTCTGATTTTTCAAAATGAGTTAGGATGTTGTCACAATGGAGTATTTTTGCGTTGCTTCCGGCAACTGGAAGCCCAAGATTGCCAAAGTAATGGACTTGGCCAAAAGTTCTTGCAAAAGTGGTTTTACCTCCCTGGTTAGGGCCTGATACAAATATGATCCGCTCTTTGCCGGAAAGAGAAAAATTGTTGAGTACAGGTTTTTTTTCAAGGGTAACAAGATGTGAAGCCAGTGCGGTATCGAACGTATCAAAGGCAAAGATATCAGCCTGTACCGGTGTAATTTCCGGATAACAGAAAGGGGAGCCATTAACTTCAATTTTTTTAAAATATTCTAAATAAGAAAGGTAGAAATGGACATCCCTGTCAAAATCCTGAATAATCTCATCTTGGAAATCCTGATTATTAAGATAAAAAAGTACGATCTTATCAAAGACAGCAGGATATAGGCTGGCAACTCCTTTGAGGATCTGAGCCTCCACATCATTCATATGGACGGAAACCGGAAATTTTTCAAGGTAGTTTTTATTATTACCACTTAAAAACCTGGAAAAAAGCGTTCTGGTTTCTTTATCGTAATCATCCTGTGATCTGTAGGGAAGTACCCTGACCAGCAGACCCTCAACCATGAGATCGTATCTGATTTTCCCTATTTCTGAAAACAGCTCTTCGATCATTTCGCGGCCGGCTATAAACTCAGAGGAACCTACATATTTGGATAGGTACTGAAAAAAAGCGCTGAATCCTTCGCTTTGAAGCTTCAGTGTCCCCAATTTTTCGTAAAGGGTCTGTACGATGGTGCAATAGGCATATACGGAATCCATGAACAATCTTTCCTTCTGGAATTGATAACGGCAATTTATTGCATTTTTCAGCATCATGCGCATGTCCCGCATTGCAGCGGAAAAGCCCAGTAATATTTCATATAATTCAGGAGTGTCTATTTCCTGCATGATCTGCTGCCGGTAGGTTATGGTATCAATGTCCAATGGCCAATTGGAGAAAATTGGTCGAAGTTCATATTCTTCCTTGCCGCGGATTACCTCACTGATAATCTGGTCTATATTCAGATCGATCATAAATTGGGGCATTAGGGGACTGGTTTTGGAAGCAGGAGTTTCCCCAGACCTGTACAATAAGCTTTTAAAATACATAGGCTGACTTTTTTAAGATTATGAAAATGGAGAACAGCAAATGCTTAGATACGGAAACGGTGTGAAGACAAAGTAGACCTATGGGATACCATGGCCCAAAAAAAGCTATGAAAAATAAGATTTTGATGAAAAGCTGTAATAAATCCATGACTGAACTGATTAAAATGTTAAACACTTAATTTAATCAGGCGTCATCAGCTCTTTTTTTGGAGCGGTTGGGAAAGGAAGAACACCATTTCCTTTTACTAAAGTAAATATACAACTTTTTTATCAATCCGTGAATTCTTTAGTAGAAGGGCTATAATTATTAGCTTTTCCTTCTGTAAAAAAGTATTTTTAAATACTCCAGCAGAACTGTAAACATTACCGATATCGTAAATAATATTACAATGTGAGCCAGCGGAACGGCCTGCATTAGGATACCAGCACTTGCCAGGATTGCTGATATAATTATATTTCCGGTTGTGACAGCGATGACCATTCTGCTCGGCCAGAATTTCCAGAAAGCATTTTTAACTCTGGTACAGTAAATGGTAAGCTGAGCCGAAAATATCAGGTATAGAAACATGTAGGTCTGAATCTGCTGCATTGGAACGTTCATCTTTCTCTGCATCAGGTAAATAAGCGTTACTCCCAATGTGGTCCATCCAAGTGCAAATATACCGGATATCTTTAAAATTCGTTTCATATCCCACTGTTCAATCTTTTGCGATATGGCAGCCCTATCTGTACCGAGCGTGATCGTAACCAGATCATTGAATACGACAACGAGCACAATAAGGTTTAGCGGAATAACAAAATCTTCAGTGAGTATATATCCTGCGGTCAGCAGCACGGAAAGCTCGATCGTTCTGGAAATCTTCGTGATTGTCCATGTTAGCATCCTTCTATAAACTTTCATTCCTCCCTGGATTACTTTAATGATATCCGAAAGTCCGGGTTGGGTCAGGATAACTTTGGCAGATGCCTTGGCCACATCGGTGGCATCCTTTACAGCAATTCCTATCTCTGCCTGCTTAAGTGCAGGAGCATCATTCATTCCATCACCGGTCATTGCGGTAATCAGCCCTTTTTGTTGAAGGGATTTGATGATCTGGTATTTATCTTCGGGATATATATTGGCCACTGAATCATATTCCATTGGTGATTGCAACACTTGATCCAGAGTTCCTGCCCTGTTGCCGATAGCCAGATCTTCACCTATGGCTTGCGCGGTCATTGCAGTATCACCGGTAATCATTATTATTTTAACGCCCATTCCCTTGATTGTCTGGACTAGCTGGAAAGCGTCTTTTCGCGGGTAATCGGCAAGTGATAGAAGGCCACATATCATTGTGTTTTCCTCACCGAGAACTGCGACTGCAAGGACACGGTTACCTGTTTTAGCCATCCTGTGATAAACTTCGTTTATCAGCTGAGGTGATGAGGTATACTGTTCCATCACCATTGGTGACCCAAGAATGATTCTTTGGACTTTATTTATGTCCGATACTGTTGCCTGTGAAAATTTATTGACCGGATTAAACGGCATAAATTCTTGACGGTTTAAAGGTTGAATATTTCTATTTTTTATTTCTTTTAGAATGGCAATATCCACAGGATTTAAGGATGAACTATCGCAGCATGCAGCGGCATATCGCAGCACCTCATTTTCGGTTTCTGTGGATAATGCTGTGATCTCTGAAAGGACTGGTCGGTTTTCAGTAAGTGTTCCGGTTTTATCAACACACAGCACCTGGATCGAGGCTGCTTCCTGCAGAGCTGTAAGACCGGTTACCAGAACCCCTTCTTTGGCGAGAGAACGGGCCTCAAGCGCGTTTGCAACAGTGAAACTTGCCGGCATTGATATCGGAACTGTAGCAATGACCAGTACAATAAAAAAAGGCAATAGGGGTAATAGCGCGAGTCCATTAATTATTGCAGAAATCAGGAGAACTGCAGCAAGGAAGAGATCTATTACAGCCAGATAGCGTACAACGCTGAAAAGGATCTTTTCCAGATGCCCCGGTGCGGAAGCTGTCTTTACAAGCTCCGCTGTTTTTCCAAAATAACTGCTGCTACCCGTGGCTGCTACTTTAACCAGTGCCTCGCCCGAGCGGACAACAGAACCACTGTAGATATTTTCATTTTCATTATAGGAAACAGAAGCAGATTCTCCTGTCACTGAAGATTGGTCCAGTTCAAGTGCTCCTTTAATCACAATACAGTCAGCGGGTACGATATCACCAGCTTTAAGGTGAATATAGTCCTGGGGCACAATTTCTTTTGCCATTAAAAATTGCCATTTGCTATTTCTTACCACGCGCACCCTTACCTGTATGTTTTGCTTTAAAAAATTAAGTGCTTTACGTGCGCGTCGTTCCTGCAGTTCCCCTATGATAGCACTGAAAATAAGTAGAACTACAATGATTGATCCCTGTAGCAGTTTGCCCAGTGCAATCTCCAGTATCAGTGCCATCTCCAATATCCAGGGAATGGGCCCCCAAAGACGTCTTAGTACACCTTTAAGACTATTTGTATGTTCTTCGGGTATTTCGTTATAGCCGAATTTGTTCAGGGCATCTCTGACTGCAATATCTGAAAGTCCCGTTTGCCCGCTTTCAAAGGTATTCTCAAAATTATTATCCTGTGCTGTCATCTTATATTAATTTAAAGTTTTTATCAATCATATTTTTTCGCAAACGTCGGTCTTTCATAAATGGCCTTTAGCAATGTTGGGAAAACAAACAGGAGCAAAGGGATACCTGTCATAAATCCACCGATAACGGCAATGGCTAATGCCTGCTGCATCTGGGCACCCATTCCAAGACCGAGGGCAAGCGGCAGCAGTGCAAGGATGGCACCGATTGCGGTCATGAGCTTCGGGCGTATACGCAGGGCAAGGGCATAGTTGACCGATTTTTCTACATTTCCTTTGGATTTTTCCATATTGAACATAAATTGATTGACTGTAAAAATGGCGTTTTCAGCTATAATCCCAACAATCATTATAATCCCGGTATAACTGCTCACGTTCAGGGGTGTGTTTGTCAGGTAAAGTGCGATCAGACACCCAGGTATTCCCAGTATGGAAATCAGCAGGACGAGAAGCGATATGCTCCATTGTCTAAAGAGGAAGAGCAGAACTGTAAATACTAAAAGACATGCTGCAATGAGAATGGTCAACAGCTCCCGGAATGACTGTTGCTGTTCTGCATAGGCACCGCCGAAGTTGACATAATAACCTGAAGGTAGATGGAGGTTCGCTGAAAAAATTTCTTTCAATTGCGCTACGGCCGTTCCGAGATCCTTACCGGCTAATCTTGAAGTCAATACGATACAAAGTTTCAGGTCTTCACGTTTATAATCGATTTCACCTTTTTCAGATTTTATACTGCAAAAAAATGAAAGAGGTCTTAGACTTCCATCTGGCAAAAAAATCATCTGTTTTAATATCTTATTGACATCATTCTGTTGATAGCCGGTCAGGCGTAATCTTATCTTTCGCATCTGCTCACCGTCCTGGATCTGTCCCACCTGTAGGTTTCCGAGCATAGATGACTGAACTGGAGAGGGCTCTGTAACAGCGGCATTGTCTCCAAGTACGATACCTTCGGTGTACATACGGAGCTGATTCTGAAAGTCAGTCTGACTAATTCCATAAAGTGCAAGCCTGGCATTGTCTGGACGGACAACAAGGGTGGGGCCTGCAGAAATCATTCCACTTGATATGTCTACCAGTCCCTTCGTATGTCGCATAATACTGTCGGCCTGTTTTGCTAGCCTTTCGAGTTCTCTCTGATCACTTCCGAAAATTTTTACTTCTATTGGACTGGGCGTACTCATCAGATTGCCCAGAAGATCCTGTATACGCTGTCCGAATTCTATGTTCATAACGGGTACGGAAGTCTGTATACTTTTTCGGAGCTGGTCGATAACCTCCTTAGTATCGTGTTTTCTGTCTTTTTTTAGCTGGATAAGATAATCACCATAATTAGGTGCTACGTTCCTGAAATCCAGCCTTAAGCCTGTACGTCTGGAATAGCTCTCCACATCGGGGTTTGAAAGGATCGTTCTTTCCATCCTCTGGCAGAGCAGATCTGTCTCCTCAATCGCGGTTCCACTAGGCGAAAAATAATCTAATACGATGGTTCCCTCATCCAGCTCAGGAAGAAAACCTGTCTGTAACTGACGGGAAGAAAACCAGCCCGCAAAAATTATAAAGAATATAAAAGAATAAGCCAAAAATGGCTTTCTATAGAGTTTGGTAAGCCAGGTATACTTATTTACATTTTGTTCATCATGGCTGTGGGAATTTTTATGCGGTCTGTATCCGATCAAAAGATGCAGAACAGGTGTTACGATCCATGTAGCGAAAAATGAACATATCAGTGTCAGTTCCATCGTTACAGCGAGTTCCTTAAAGAATGCTCCCGCCAGCCCGCCCATAAGAACAAAAGGAAGAAATATAACGATGGTACTGAGGGAAGAACCCACCATTGCAGGATAAAGATCGGTTATGGCATCTTTTACGACCTCAAACCTGTCCTTTTCGGGATGGTCTTCATGCATACGGTAGATCTGTTCAACAATGACAATGATATCGTCAATGAATAAGCCCACAGCTGCTGCAATTCCACCCAGGGACATGATATTGAGGGTAATACCGAAAATATGTAGTGTAATCAGGGTAAAGCCAAGTGTAACGGGAAGAGTCAATATTACAACCGTACTGGCTCTCCAAGACCGCAAAAATAGGATGACTACCACGATTGCCAGTAGTAATCCTTCCAGAATAGTATGGACCACACTGTCAATACTGTCACCAACAAAGGCTGATTGATTATAATATGGCCTCAATTTGACTCCTTTGGGCAGGAGTCTTTTAATTTCACCAGCTTTGGCATCCGCATCTTTGGCGAACTGGACAAGATTGACTCCCGGCTGCTTGACAAGATCGACAATAACTCCGGGATGGCCATTTGTATTTATGGCATTGAATTCAACCTGTTGCTGAAGTTCTATTCTGGCTATATCAGAGAGACGTATAAGACGCTGGCCACTATTTTTGACAATGATATCCTTCAGTGATTCGGCATCATTGATACGATTATCCGTGAGAGTGAGATATAGTCTACGGAAATCTGAAATTTTACCATTGGAGAGTACAAAATTATTCTGCCTGAAGAGTTGTACCAGATCCTCAGGGCGTATTCCCAGAGAAGACATCTTAATAATATCGGGAACGATCACAAATTCCTTTGTTTTTCCGCCACGTAAGATAACGGTTGAAACTCCCTCTATCTGGGAGAATAGAGGTCGAACGGTATTCATGGCCAGGTCCCTCAGTCCTACTAGTCCGATTTCATCACTTGCACTCTCCAGGGTGAAGCCATAAACAGGAAACAGGGACTGGTTATAGCCTTCCACAGCTATATTCGTTCCGCTGGGCAAAAGGTTTTTTATTTCGTTCAGCCTACTTTCTATCAATAGTTTAGCATTGTTTACATCAGTTCCCCAATTGAAGTATATCTGTATATCTGAACTTCCCCGACTTGTGACACTCTTGACCACAGTAACACCTTTTATTCGCTTCACAGCACTTTCAATGGGTTTTGTGACGGTAATCATCATACGGTCTATGGGGATTGAACCCACGTCCGCTATGAGCTTTACTTTTGGAAACATAACCTCAGGAAATAGAGCCGTCTGCATTTTGCTAAAGGTGAACAGTCCTAGGGATATTAATAACAGACCTATAAAAAAAAAGGGCTTGTTGTATTTTTTATAATAGTTTTTATGCATCTTATTCTGATATCGTTTTATTTAATACTCACCAGTGCACTGTCTCCAAGACCGTAATTTCCGCTTACCAAAATTCTGTCTTGTCCGGTGAATTTTGGGCTTTTAATTTCTATCATTTCACTATCCTGATCTCCAGGTTGAATGAATACTTTTATGGCCAAAGAATCATTAAGAAGTTTCATTACCCAGAATTTTTCCATAAGTTCATCACTCAGTACTGCCTTTTTGGGAAGAAGGAGGGCTTCTTTATTTTTGTAAACCACCATTTCAAATTTTGCAATGGTTCCTGACGGTATATAATGGGCATTATCCAATTTGGCCATATAGGGTATAGTCTGTAATGCAGTTATTGCCTGTATAACCGGTGTCTGGAGACGGGCATTAAGGGCTGTACCGTCGGGAAGAATAATCTTACCGCTTGTGTTCTGTGCGATATATCGATTGTATTCATATGGGATATTGACCTGAAAATAGAGGCTTTTTTCATCTGTTATGTCGCATAGTACAGCTGCCTCCGGAACAAATATTCCCGGTTGCGATTGTGGAAGGGACGTCACCACTCCATCCATAGGCGCATATACGTTAACAAGCCCATAATTTTTATCGAGCGGTATATCGCTTCCGAGATTTCCAAGTGCGCGCCGCTCTTTTGTCTCAATTGTATAGAGCAATTGCCCTTTATGTACCCGGTCGTTAAAATTGATCTTTACGAACTTAATTGTTCCCGCGATGGGGGACTCTACTGTAGTATGGCGCAGGTATTGGGCGATGGAAGGTAAAGGCTCAATATGAGCCATGGTACCCCTGCGAATCGAAGTAAGGCTTACGAGTGATTTTGCCCTGATTTTTTCTTCATCGGTCTTTTTTTGTACACAACCGTGTAGGATAAGAACCACAGATAGTATCGGTATGATTGAAAGTTTCATGTCTTTAAATAAATTGAGAGGTTTTACCAGTTCCAGTAATTATAATTATTAATTGTCCACAGGCGGGCTGTATGTAGGGAAACCCTATTGTTGAGCAATGCTGTGTTGCTCCGGAGGGTGGTCAGGTATTCGATCACAGACCCCTGTCCTGCGGCGATCTGTTTTTGATAATATTTCAGAAGTTCTTCATATTCATTGATCTGTCTGTCAATGGAGGTAATTTGCTCCTGCTGTGAATTGATCAGTTCCATAAAAGCTTTTTTTCTG
The DNA here is from genome assembly GCF_022488405.1 of Chryseobacterium sp. Y16C. Taxonomy (NCBI): domain Bacteria; kingdom Pseudomonadati; phylum Bacteroidota; class Flavobacteriia; order Flavobacteriales; family Weeksellaceae; genus Chryseobacterium; species Chryseobacterium sp. Y16C. Next base: position 1,261,199 of record NZ_CP092711.1, on the reverse strand, counting down.
TTTTCGTTTTTTGACTTGAAAAAATTACTGTTTATAGTCGTCGCCTCTTGGAGCACCCGTAGTTTTTCATCATTTAGTTTCCGTTGATTTCCGTCAAAAATTTTTTGTGTAAAACGTATTCCTATTAGCATTCCGAATCTTTTGGGGATATCAGACAGGTAATCTGCATGTAATCCAGCCGTAGAATAGAGACTAACGGTAGGGAGGTATTGAAGGTTGAATATCTTGCGGTTGGTTTCAAGACTGAGACTGTCTAGTTTGTATTGTTTAATAAATCCTGAACTGTCTATTTTGGGCGGATTTTGGATTTCTATAGCTAACGGATCAAGTTCAATGATATCCGCTTTCGTAATTCCACAGAGACTGTAGAGTTCCAATAGGTGTACCTGATAACTATTCTGAAGCGTTTTAATAGCAGTCTGCTGCTGTGAAAGTTCTATTGTCAATAATTTGGCATCACTTAATCTGGACAGACCACTTGTGGATAATTTTTGGACAATTGCAATTTGCTGCTGGGTAATTTCACTGGTGTGTCGCATCGCTTCCCGTTGACCAATGTCCTGGAGGCAAAGGATGTATTGATCTGTAATAAGCTTTTCAATATCGTGAACAGCGAGAATTGAAGAGTTGCCAAGGAGCTCATTCTGTATTTTCATCTGCTGTTGGGCCATGTCAATACGTTTTTTATTAAACAGCGGTTGATCCAATGTGATTACCCCTTTATACAAACCTCCGTTGGTTGCAGAGAAATCCAGTCCATAATAGTCGGTGATACTTTTGGACGGGTTTATTTTGATCCCGCGGTTGTCTGCATCATTTGCATATACAGGTGCCATCATATAATCCATCTGAGCTGTAACCAGTGGTTTGGTCAGACCTGCAACGATCCTTTTTGTCTCAATTTCATTGGCTTTGGACTGCAGAATATTGGTTTTTAGCATAGGTGCATTCGTTGTCGCAATCCTGATAAAGTCGTTCAGGTTCCGCTGGGCCATAAGTTTATGCGGGTTAAAAGCAACCAGTATCAGAAATAAAAGTTGGATTTTTTTTACCATATATTTACTATTGTTATTGTCTTGGTGGATAATTCCATATAATTTATTCTGGCAAAAATACTTTTGAGATTCTGGAGAAATTCTGGATTTAATGGCGGTAACCGGAGAAAATAATTAAGGATTATCTAGCGGTATAAAATCAACTTTAAATGTATGCCATGATCCCCCCGAATGAACGTAGCTGATTTTCCAGCCACTTTGGTCACAGATCTCTTTTACGATTGCCAGTCCGAGGCCACTGCTTCTGTTATCGGTTGATTTTTTACCGAAACGCTGAAATAGTGCAGTATGGTCAAGTCCTTTCCGTTGCCCGGTATTGGTAATGGTAAGGGATTTTTTTTCGATTAGGATATCAATACGGCCGTTTTCAATATTATGCCTTATGGAATTCAGCAATAGGTTGTTGATGAGAATTTCTGTTAGGACTTTATTGGCATTTAGGTGAAGCTCCCCACCGATTTGAAGTTCAATCAACAGGTTTTTCGCTCCTGCCTGTTCGGTAAAATAAGGAACGACTTCTGAAATGATGTCGTTGAGCAAGAAATTGCGATGATCAGCAAACTGGTTGTTCTCAATCTTGGAGAGCAGTAAAAGGTTTTTATTGATACGGCTCAATTTTGACACTGACTGATACAGCGAATGCAGTATCGTGATTTGTTCTTTGCTAAGCGTATTATCCTGAAGGAGAAGATCGAGCTTTGACTGGAATACCGCCAAAGGCGTCTGCAGCTCATGAGAAGCATTTTGAGTAAACATTTTTTGCATGGAATAGGAGCGCATACTCTGGTCGATGAGTGTTGAAAGCCGGTTATTCAACTGTTTGAACTCTATAATTTTCGTCGCGGGAAAATTTGCCTTTGTTCCTTTTTCGATATTGAAGTTTTCGATTATTTCAAGGGTTGTGTAGAAGGGTTTCCAAAGTTTATTTGAGATCAGCACCGTGATAAAGAAGATAACCGTGAGTAGTATAACCAAAATTCCGAGATAGATCCAGACAATCGTTTTTATCAAGTCTTCGGATTCAACAAGGTTCAACCGGATCATCAGTATAAAGGGTTTTCCTTCGATGTGGATATCCGCATATAAAACCCGGTATGGTTCCCATTCAGGTACCAGTTCATCATAAAACTTTTGCTGGAGTATCCGGTTTCTAGAATAATTGGCCGGGATGGAAGAAAAGATTCTGGTATCTCTATTAAACCTGTTCCATTGAGGAATATCTTTTATGAATAGGTCTTTCTGATTATTGACAACGAATTCTGTTTTACGTAGAAATATAGCTTCATCAACATCCTCCTGATATAGCTTTTCAAGCGTATAATAGATAAATGGGGCACTGAGCAATAGGATAAAAATTGCTGAAACAGAGTAATAGATTAACGTTTTATGTAATAACCTGTTCATGATTCCCATTTATAACCCATACCGTAGGTTGTTTTAATATAGTCTTTGCATCCTGCTTCAGTCAGTTTCTTTTTTAGATTTTTAAGGTGGGAGTATATAAAATCATGATTATCCATCATATCGGCCATTTCACCGGAAAGATGTTCCGCAATGGCAACTTTCGAGATGTTCTTGTTTTTATTACCTACAAGAAAAAGCAACAGATCAAATTCTTTTCTTGTCAATGTTAAAAGCAGACTATTGACTCTTACTGTTTTTGCCAACAGGTCGATGTAAATTTCGTTAACAAATATACCATTCGTACTTCCAAAATGTTTACGTCTGATAACCGAGTAGATGCGTGCACCAAGTTCAGAAAGATGAAAGGGCTTGGCCAGGTAATCATCTGCACCAAGTTTTAAACCATCTATTTTATCCTCGATAGCATCTTTTGCTGAAATGATGATCACGCCATCCTGTTTGCTTCTCGATCTAAGATTTTCCAGGATGCTGAGTCCATCTCCGGAGGGCAGCATAAGGTCGAGCAGGATACAGTCGTAATTATATTCTTCCGTTTTAAATATAGCTTCCTGGTAATCAGATGCAAATTCACAGACATAATTTTCACCCTTGAGATAGGACGAAATATTTTCTGCAAGTTCCTGTTGGTCTTCGATAATCAAAATTTTCATGGCTTAAAGGTAAAATCTGAATTTTGGAGAATTTCTGGATTTTTGTGATAGTCTATAATCTTATGAAAGGAGTGAATTTTTAGATTCGGGAACTTCTTTGAGTACAAATCGTTTGGTAAGCAATCCGATGATAAGTCCTACAGCAGTTCCCACGATTATCCCGCCTAAGACATCCGAGGGGTAATGGACACCGTTATAAATCCTACTATAGCTCACCAGTAACATCCAGATGAAAAGTTTGACTTTTATATCTTTATGATGAGGGGGTAGAATTATGGAAAGTAGTACAGTTAAAGCCATTGCATTGGCAGCATGGGAGGATACAAAACCGTAAAGACCACCGGGACCTGCTTTACTGAGACGTATCAATGGTATGAGCAAGGGCTCATGTGAAGGGCGGAGACGCTGAACAAGATGTTTAATCAGTCCTGATGATATCTGGTCAGCTAATGTAATGGCTATTGCGATCGCAACAAAGATGTACAAACTCCGTTTTTTATATACTTTTACTAAAAATAACGCAAGGGCCAGATATAGTGGGACCCAGAACCATTTATTACTTGCCCAGTACATGACCTCATCCAGTGCATCATTATGTGCATGGTTGATGTAAAGAAGCAAACGTTTATCTAAATCTTTGAGTTTTACAAAAAAGTCTGAAAGAACAGCTAGACCTAAAATGATGAGATTATGTGACATTTTAAATTACATTTAGTTTATATCCGATATAGGCTACAAAGCATCCTGCTGCCAGCAGTGAAATTGACCACTTTGTAGCGCTTCCATAAGTAAGATGGGCAATACCGATGCCTACGGTCACGAGCATGATAAGGGCTATTATAAGGGCTATCCATTGCATAGTAGGAAAAATCAGTGCAACAATCATTGGTATCATCGCACTTGAAAAGTTGCAAATGGAAGAAATAATAACGCCCCGCAGACTATCTTTCAGTATCCGCTTTCCGAGCTGCGTTGTGGCAAGTTTGCCGTGCGATGCAAGATTAAGCTGTTTTTCAGCATGGATCAGGTGGGTGTGCTGGCGTGAATATTCTGAAAAAAAATAGATAAAGGCTCCTGATACCGTGGTGGCAAATGCTACTTTCAATGCCAGCGATAAAGTGATCGGCATGCCTTCAGATGTTAGGACATGACCGGTCACCAGTGCCAGAACAGTGAGAATTCCATCTATCAATCCCAACAGCAATGCAAAAAGGTTATTTTTAAACAGATTTTTCATCGCGTGCGGTGAACGGGTGTGATCATCTTTTTGCCAGCAAGCAACTGGTCAAGACTGTGTACAACAGCTCCTGTTTTTTCGATGGCATTTACGATGTCGTCATAGGGGAGATCGATTCCTTCAACAGTAATTTCCATACCGACTGTCTCCATATCTATTTCGTTGACCACAATGCTCAGTCCTTCTACCTGCTCTATGCTTTCTATAGCCGTGGCAATTTCAGTGATATCGGGAAGGTCCTTGGCTTTATCGACATCCAGTAATAATTGTCTTATACCCATGATCTACATATTTTGCATTGTTTTATTTTTCTCGGGTACGATCAGCATTGGAACAGGTGATGAATGTAGAATATCTTCGCTTACACTTTCCTTGAATAGTCTTCCAAGACCTTTACGCTCGTGCGTGCCAGCAACAATTAGTTGGGCATTCCACTCTCTGGCTGCAGATAGAACACTCTCTTTTATTCGTCCGTCCATTACAAAGATTTTTGTTTGTACTCCATCAGAGAATTTCATAGAAAGGTTTTCCAGATAGTGCATGTTTTGCATAAATGTTTTATCGGATTCGGCGGGGTTAACTTCTGTAAGCATATCCATATGATATTCTTTGGAATTTTCAACATGCAGCAAAGCAACTTCAGCTGTCAACTGCTTGGCTAAAGTATAGCCACATTTTACAACATTTTGTGACAAAGGAGTTTCGTCAACCATGATTAAGATTTTTTTTATTGATTCCATAGTATTTTGGATTTAATTGTTATTAGATATAAATTAGGGATTGAATACGGCTGAAGACATGAAACAGATTGATATCTTCCCGAAAAGTAAGGTTGCTTTAAATTGTATATAGGGATAGGATTACACCAGATCATCCGACGCAAATAAAGATGGTTTATCATCCTATGATAAACAAAATATAAATTGTTATGGGCGTTTGAAGATTGTTTTAGAAGCATGCTCAACCTGATTAAAATGTTATACATCTAATTTAATCAGGCGTCATCAGCTCTTTAGAGCGGTTGGGTAAGGAAGAACACCATTTCCTTTTTTCTTTAGTAAATGTATTAATTTTTTTTTAATCGCACTCTTTTTTTTAAAATATTTCCGACCTAAGCGAAGCTAAGGAGTTTCAATCTTTCTTAGTATGCTCATATTTGTATCAGCGCTTTGCTTGTTTTTACGCCTTAGTTTTTGCTCTGCCTTCTCCTTCTCTTCTTTTTTTTCATGTTGAACTCAAATATCTGTTCCTCTGGATCTTCGGACATTCCACCTAACAAAAGTGAATCCAACAGTCCCCATTCACCTATTAAACTTCCGCTGTTTATCATAAAATCGAATAGCGGATGGAGTTCATCTTTAAGAGATGTCATATTTATATTCGTGGGATTTGGAGGTGTGGTTTGTTTGTTGCTAGGCGGTTCACTGAGTTTGTTGTCGGCAAACAGCTTTTGGAATACGTTAGCAGAGAATTGCTTGCCCAAATGTGAACCGTTGAATACATGACCGGTATTGTGATCTATAAAGGTAATTCCATACAATCTGCCCTGTTCATTTCTTCTGATTACTGTATTTATTCCGTGCTCTATTAAATAAGTGGTAAACTCCTTTTCATTGCTGGTTATTGTTAAGGCCGCAGAAATAATCAGACTGGTTTTCTCTTTAATTTCGGGACGTAGTATTTTACTCTTTTCAAAATGTGATCGAAGAGCTATAAGTCCCGCCTGTTTTCCGAAAAGGGATGCTTTAAATGGATTACCTATTTTAGCACCGCCAGTATCCAGAACGCTATATACTAGTCCCTCTTTGATCTCACCTTTATAATCTTTTTTTACATGTTCAGCGGTAATATTGAAAAGTGAAAGAAGAGCGTTGTAGCTACCTAGGTTCTGAAAGCTATAATGATCTGGTAGGTAGCGTACAATCGACGCAATCTGACTTTTAATATTTCCTTTGTTATGATCGACAGGGGTGAAAGTAAAACCGTCATCAGAGCTTATCTTTTGATCCGCAGGAGTTAAATGGTATTTTTTTTCAATATAGCGACAAATCTCCATTGATCTTTTTTTCTCAAAAACATCAGATATTTTTATTCCATTTTCATCGACTGTTGTTGATACAATGTGGATGTGTGTTCTATCAATATCGTTGTGCCTAAAAACCACATAGGGTTGATTGCCATAGCCCATTCTGGTCATGTACTCATTTGCAATGTTGATAAAGTCTTCATCTGAAACAATATCTCGTGGATCTGGATTGAGCGAAATATGGATTGCAGTTTTTTCTGTGTTCTTATTGGCGGCAAGGTATGGGACGAACGAGGCTAATAATTGTCCGGTCGTATAGTTTCCGTCAGGTGTTTGCAGCATATTGTTCATGTGTAAAATCTGGCCATTGTCCTGCAATACCTTGCTATGATTATAAAGCAGCGCACCATAGATTTTTGAGCCACGTCCTATTTTTGCGATCATAAATGTTGTTTTTTAGCAAGATGTTCGTTTTCGAATTTTTTGCTGAGGATCAAAATTTCCCGGCAGATATTAGCGAGTTCTATGGTCAACGCTTCAAGTTTTCCTATATAAAAGACTGTTTTTTTATCACCGAAATGTGTGTGCAGGATCTTTACGATCTGGTTATAGTTTACCCCGATTGCCCTGAACTGAGCGAAAAACTGCGTTAATTTTGTGCAGTAATCCATTGCTCCTTTATCTATAATCACCGAATTTATCTTCCTTTCAAACAATAGTGATACAATAAATTTAGCTTTATTGTCAAGTCCTGATTGATCCAATAGCGATAAAAACCTTGCGTTTTCACTATCCGTGAGGCGGAAAACATAGCGATGGGTAGCTTTGTCGATTTTGGGTTTTCGACCTCCTTTCCGATTTGCTGTCATATCTTTTTTTCAAAACCTAATTGAAAGCGATGAACATTCAAGCTCATGAGCTATTAAAAACCTAGTTTTTCCTACTGATTCATAAGATATCTCAGACAACATAAAAGGTATATCCGACTTCGGAGGATTACCTAGCCCTCGGCAGAGCAAGTAGTTTTGGGGCACAAAACGAGTTTTGAGGCACTCAAAACACAACTTGCTCTGTTCTTGGGAACAGATATGAGAAAGAATAGAATAAAGCTCGCATCATAAAGAGCTTTCGGAAACCGTAGGTAAAAAGAGGAAAGGTAGTAAAGCTTCTGCTTTACAGCCCCTACAGTTGCATTCTTTTGCATAGAGCATGTCGGTAAGAACTATGGTCAATTTACCCTCTTACAAAGCAAGTAATTGTAAAAGCATAAAAGTATTAGGTTTTAAAACCATAAAACCATAAAACTATAAAAGCATAAAACTATAAAAGCGTAAAAGCATAAAGCTGGTAAAATATAAGGTCATAAATAGGGGAAGTTTTTTTACCAGCCTACTGTATTTTAAGAAGTACAAATGATTTACAAATAAGATATGAGCCTTTATGCAAGGTCATTTTTAAACCAGTAATTCTGACTATACATATATTTTACGACGCATCTGTAAACGTAGGTTCTTGCACTTTGATACAACTGTAAAATTAAGAAGCTATAAAATAATATAATATGGAAAAAAAGAAAGAAACCTTAAAGGTAAGCATTTATGCGCAAAAGGGCGGAGTTGGTAAATCGACAATGACGATTCTTCTTGCGAGCGTTTTGCATTATCGTCTTGGATATAATATCGTGGTAATGGATTGCGATTTTCCGCAGCACAGCCTTCTCGGTATGCGTGAAAGAGATAAGCGTACCATTATGGAAAGTGATTTTCATAAGCGGCTGGCCGTAAAACAATTCCATACGATCAATAAGAAGGCTTATCCGATCATTAAGTGTAAGGCGGAGAACGCACTTGAAAAAGCCTTTGACTACTGTGAGAGTAGCTCCGTTCAGCCGGATATTATTTTTTTCGATCTCCCCGGAACTGCCAATACGCAGGGTGTTATCGGTGCTTTAAAGGGCATGAACTTTATTTTTTCGCCAATAACCGCAGACCGACTGGTCGTTGAGAGTACATTGGCATTCAGTGAGGTTTTTCTGAAACTTCCCGCACAGAACAAAAATGCCCTTGAACAATCACTGTTTCTATTCTGGAATCAGGTTGATGGCAGGGAAAAGACAGGTCTTTATGATTCTTATCAAACTGTAATAGAGGGATTATCGCTAAAGAGTATGACAACAAGGATCATGGACAGTAAGCGGTTTCGGAAAGAAATTGATGACACAGGAAGCTATGTTTTCAAGTCCACGCTGCTGCCTGCCGACTTACAGATTTTGAAAGCTACGCGTGTAGATGAATTTGTTAAAGAGTTTTTAAAAATAATTCATATCTGAGATGGCAATAAAGAAAGATCGTAAAGAATTTGAGAAACCCGTCATAGATGAGGAGTACCTGATGAACATTATGAGTGGCGATGAGCCTTTACCAGCGGCAAATCCGGAGGAAAGCACCGATAAAGATTTAATTCGCACGGCTAAAGTTGAGAAGTCCAGAACAAGATCCGGTAAAAAAATGGATTACGAAGAACTGTTTCTTGTCAACCGTTTTCCAACGGGGAGGAGTGGAAAGGTTGTCTATATCCGATCGGAATATCACGAACGGCTCCTGCGCATAGTGCAGTTAACCCGTGAGGACAAAATAACGCTGTATTCTTATATAGACAATATCCTGGAGAATCATTTCCGAGAATATGGTGATGAGATTACCGATTATTTCAATAAAAAATTTAAACCCATTTTATAAGATGAAAAAGCAAAATAGAAAGGTTGAAGTTACTGTTAAAGTTCATCAGCAGGTAACTTATGAAAATGTGAGTTATGAATCGCTTTTCCTTTCAGATACTTTGATGGAAAAACGTGGCGATAAGAGCATCTATGTCAGTGGAGAGCATCATACCAGATTATCCAGAATCGCCAGTGTGATCGGTGAGGATAAAATCCCGTTATATGCGCTGCTGGATAATATATTAAGACATCATTTCACGCTTTTTGAAGAAATGCTCGTCAGGGAGTTCAAGGACAAATCAAAGCCACTTTTTTAAGATCATGGAAACTTTAATACAGACCGTAATATTGTTCTGCCTAATTGTCGTGATTATTCTCTTGCTGGTCGATAAGGTTAGGTTCATAAAACCACAGCGGAAAATATTTCGAAAGGTTGAGCAGATAGCTGAACCGGATGTCATAGGGAAGGTCACAATTCCTGAAAAAGCAAAAGCACCCGTCTGGCTTGCCAATAGGAAAAAGTTAATCGAACAAATGTTGGCAAACAAGGCGGATCAGGGCAACGAAGATCCAACCAGAAATGACCAGGAAGAAGAAAGTGCCTCAAACTTTAATAAAGAGGAACCTGACGATACCGATAATATTCCAGCAGATGATGATCGGTTTGGACAGGCAGTTTCTTTAAATGAACTGACAAAAGTTGGAAACCTGTTGCAGCAGGAGAATCTGGATGCAGCCCAGGAAAAGGAAACAAGTGACATTATCCAAAAAATTGAGGGAACAGAATTTCTAGCGATGATGCAACAGTCCATTGATGGGGCTTCTCAGAAGATTGCCAGACTTTTAGATAAGTCGTTATCTGAAAAACATAATGTTATTCCAAAAGAGAACCAGAATAATGCCCTGGACAATTTTGATATCGGGGACTTTATCTGATACTGAATTTTTAATGCACTAATTAGTAATAATAAAAAAAGCAGCTATGATAGCAATGGATGATCCTGACTATATAATAGAAGAATACAAAGGCCGGATAATAGCCAGTCATAAAAGTAATGTGTCACAAAAATCAATGGACAATATTATCATTGTTTACGATAAGCTTGATTTTCCCGATTATGGATTTTACATCGGACTTGATGATTCAAAAAACATAGGCTACCGGAAAATGGAACCTGTTAATATGGAAGATGCCAGAAATTATATTGATTGGCTATCAGAAGTGACCAATAAAAAAGGCATACAGCAAGATCGGTCAGTTTCTGTTCCCTTACCGATAAAAGAAGTGGTTGGCCAGATTTTATCTGAGGTCGCATTGAAAAGGTTGGAAAATAAAGAGGCACAGTCCCCAATTAAATCCCGAAAAAAAGGTAGGGGGATTTGAACCTCTCAATTTCGGAAATTGGATAGGAAATGTTCGGAATAATAGTGTCGCGATTGTTTGTCGTCTTCAAAAGTAGGCGATTTCACTCTGAATTTAGCTCAGCAATAAAATTAATAAAAATGATAAAAGCTGAGCTATGGAAAAAGAACTACTGATCTACACAGATCCTGATTATGGAATCGAGTTTATTGTTGATGTAGAGAAATTCGAATTTCGAGAAAGAGCCAACCCTGACAATTGTTACACATTAGAGGATATAAGTGATCTGGGTGAAGAAGGATACTTTTTTGATCATTTCGATAAATCAACAGGGATGACCATTTGTATAAAGCCTCCTCAATTTGTTACTTTGGCTCCACAGCAGATGGCAGAAAAATATAATAAAGCTGTTGAGGAAATTCTTTTGCTGACCGATTTTGAACTTATGGTCGATCAGGAGGTACTGACAAGACGAATTAAACATGGAGAACTTCCAACGGTTGAAATTGGAGGTCACATCTTTTATGCAGATGCAAGGATAGATCTTTTAAGGCCTAAAGATGTTCTCTCAACAATGGGTATACGTTTTGATGATCTGGAGTATTGGTATGTTGAGGATAAAAATGTCTATGCTTTTCCTTACGATCCCAAAAATTTTGAAATAGGAGATCGAGAATGGGATAAAATACTGGACTACCCTATAGATTTAATTTTTGTTGAAATTCCTTATGCAAGAACCCTTGATCCGGTGGGATTGAACCGAAGAAATGGATGGCAGGAAATGGAAGGTTTGAAAGAAACTGGTCTCCGACTTGACTTTAAAGCTGAGTTGGTGCCGTGGAATAAATCTGGAATTGATGAAATTATCTCGGAAAATAGACTTAAACAACCCATTATTGAAGTAGGTAAAGAAAGAAATAAAAGACAAGAACATAAGAAAGGGCGGAAATTATAGAAGCTTTGAAGATATTGCTTTACACCAAGTGGTTAAAGCCGTGGACGGCAACTTATCAGGAATCAGTTGAGCACTGATTCCTGCAATTAAAAAGATCAATAAATATTCAATTATACTACAATTCTAGAAAGATGAATATTGTAGTCTTTCTTCTTCAAGATCAAGACGCATCAGATGTTTTTTTATTATATCCTCATCCAGATCTTTGTATTCTGCATTTTTTTTCAGCAGCCAACGTCTTTGAAATTCTAAAAGATCTATATAGAGATTTTTGGACGGAGCAGTTCGGCATACATTTTCGACATCATTATATTTTTTCTCCCACTTTGCTACCATGTTCATGACATGGGGATAATCCTGGATTTTATCACCGTATTTGTCCTGGAGGTAATGTACTGTCTCCGCTGTCATTTCCTTGAAAAGACTGGCGCTGATCTGTTCTTCGGACATTTCGTTTTCTTCGGAAGGTAGGTTTAGTTTTTTAATGAGAAGGGGGAGTGTTAGTCCCTGAACAACAAGGGTTAATAGGATGACTACAAACGTGACAAACAAGATGAGGCTTCTTTCCGGAAAAAGCTGTCCGTTATCCATGTAAACCGGAATAGAAAGTGCGGCTGCCAAAGAAACCACTCCGCGCATCCCCGACCAGCCAAAGAAAACCGGGAATTCCCATCCGTGGTTCTGTGCAGCTGCGACCGTCGTAAATTTTCTTGCAACGAATGTCGCAATTACTGCGGCATAAGAAGAGATAAACCGGACAAGTATTACAACGCCGGTGATCAAAACACCATATCCGATAGCTTTTGAAATGCTTACATTTTCAAGCTCTGCAATAATCTGGGGAAGGTCAAGACCGATCATCATGAAGACTGTACCGTTTAGTATAAAGCCCAGGCAGTTCCAGACACTTATGGTCCGTAATCTGGAAGAGCTGCTCAAAAACTTATGCTGGTTATAGGACAGAAACAGTCCTCCCGATACAACAGACAATACACCGGAAGCGTGAGTTTCTTCAGCCGCAAGGTACATAATGTAGGGAGCAATGAGCGTTAAAATGGTATCTATATTAACATCGGTATCCAATTTTTTATGTACTTCCATAAAGATTTTTCCTGTCAGAATTCCAATTCCCACGCCACCGATCACCATCCAGAAAAAGCTTCCCAAAGCTTCATACCAAACAAAATGTCCGGTCATTACTGCGGCTATGGCAAAATGAAATATGATCAATGACGAAGCATCATTCAGTAGGCTTTCGCCCTCCAGAATAGCGGCGGAACTTTTGGGTATTTTCACATTTTTAAGAATTGCTCCTGCACTTACGGCATCCGGCGGCGATACAATTCCACCCAATAAAAAACCCAGAGCCAGGGTAAAACCGGGAATAAAATACCAAGCGGTAACTCCAACTGCGAAGGCAGTGAAAAATACAACCAAAAAGGCAAAACTGCTGATAATCCTGCGCCATTTCCACAGCTCTTTCCATGAAATATTCCATGCTGATTCGTAGAGCAGGGGAGGTAGGAATATAATGAAAATTAGCTCGGGATCAATTGTTATAACCGGGACTCTGGGAATGAAGCTTACAGCTAAACCTGCCAATACCAGTAAAATAGGATAAGCGATCCTGATCTTTTTTGCCAGAATGATCAAAAGAGTAATCAATACTGCAAGGATCAGATAAAAAATAAATTTTTCTTCCATTTTGCAAAAATAATATTCCTAAACTTGATCGTGTAGAAGTATCCTACAACTAATTCAGTACTATAATAGAATTGCACATTAAAATATAATGTGCAATTCTATATAGTGCAGCGTTATTGCATCTTTATATTAATATTTAGCCGGATCTAGGCCCCCAGTATCGTTAAAAACTATCGGATGCGAAGACTTAGATATAGATGAACTGTCTATAGAGAGCGTCTAATTGAAGGCGGATTTCATCTGTCAGTTTTTCATCATGATCGTCTGATGCAGCAACAAGCTGACGTTCCAGTTCAGTTATCCTTTCGCAGAGCTCCTCAAGATTCTCACAAAAAGCTTCTGTGTGGGTGAAGTTTTTCCCTTCCCGGGTTTCCTCTGCATGTAGTCTACGGCCGGAGGAAACGGGAGAAACATGATTTTCTTCGTTGAAAGCAATCTGGCGTTTTCGGCGACTTTCGGTTTCGTCAATAGCTGCTTTCATTGCCGGAGTGATCTTGTCGGCGTACATAATAGCTTTTCCGCTGACATTACGTGCTACACGGCCAATCATCTGTATAAGTGCACTTGCTGACCGCAGAAATCCAGCCCTGTCAGCATCAAGTATTGCAATCAGTGAAGCCTCCGGAATGTCCAGTCCCTCCCGAAGCAGACTGATACCTATCAGGATGTCGAATTCTCCGGCTCTGAGATCATTGAGAATTTCCTTTCTTTCTAAGGTCTTAAAATCCGAGTGGAGATATCTCACGCGGAAACCTTCGCTCTGGATATAGCCACTGAGTTCTTCGGCGGAGGCTTTTGTCAGCGTGGTGATCAAAACACGGTTGCCTGAATCCACACATTTTTTTATTTCGCCCAGCAGATCGTCAATATCATTTGCTGATGGCCGTACCTCCACAATGGGGTCGAGAAGCCCCGTGGGTCTGACAACCTGTTCAACAACGCGGTCCTCTGAAACTTTCAGTTCATAATTACCGGGGGTGGCCGAAACAAAGATAGTCTGCGGTTTGATCTTCTCAAATTCTTCAAAACTAAGGGGATGGTTGTTTTTTGATGAAGGAAGTCTAAAACCGTAATCTATCAGGGTATCTTTACGCGCCTGATCGCCCTTGTACATCGCCGAAATCTGCGGAATCATAACGTGTGATTCATCTATAAAGAGAAGTCCGTCCTTCGGTAAATAATCCAGAAGGGTAACGGGCGGCAGTTTGGGATCGCGGCCACTAAAAAAGCTTGCGTAGTTCTCCATACCTGAGCAGTATCCGGCAGTGCGGAGCATTTCCACGTCATCGGTAATACGCTGGTAAAGACGGTCAGCTTCTTCTAGTCTATTTTCATTGTTGAGCTGTGCAACACGCTCATCAAGTTCGGTCATAATCTGGTCCGCTGCTGCTGTTGCCTGTATTTTTGAAGGTGCAAATAGGGTTTTGGGCGATACTGAATACGCTGTTATATCTTCAAGCTCTTTTCCTGAAGCGGCATCAATAAACTTTAGGGAAGTGATTATCCCGTAGCTAAGAACGATTTGTATGGCCCTGTATTCTGAATCAGCGGGAAAAATTTTTATGATATCTCCTTCGATCCGGTAGTTACCACGTTTGAGAGCACGTTCCGTACGGCTGTACTGTAAATGTGCCAGGCCCTGCTCCAGCTGGTCGATCTGCACTGTCATTCCCAGTGACAGGCGAACCTGTAATGCTCTATAATCGCTGGGTGCTCCAAGCCCATAAATGGACGAAACCGATGCGACCACAATAGTATCCCTGCGTTCAATAAGGGATTTTGTGGTGGAAAGACGAAGTCTTTCCAAATGCTCGTTGATGGAAGAGTCTTTTTCAACGAAACGGTCACTGCCGGGCAGATACATTTCAGGCTGAAAATAGTCATAATATGAGACAAAAAACTCAACAGCATTCTCTGGGAAAAATTGCTTCATTTCATCATATAGCTGCGCAGTTAAGGTCTTGTTAGGTGCAAGAATCAAGGTCGGACGCTTTAGCTGATGGATAATGTTGGCCATTGTAAAGGTCTTTCCTGAACCTGTGATACCTTTGAGTGTCTGGTGGGTAGCGCCAGATTCAATTCCCGAAACAAGTCTTGCGATAGCATCCGGCTGGTCTCCTGCTGGAATATACTTTGAGTGCAATATAAAAAGGCCTTTTGACATAAGTTTCCTGTTAGTTGGTTGTAACACAAATATAATTAAAAAACTGATTCACGGTTTGCCGGTGTTCAGGGAAAATCAATATTTCATTTATCCGCAAACTAAACCTCCGGAATTAAATGATTGACCAGCAGGTGTAAAATAGTTTGGTAAGGCAATAATGTGCGTCGGACTGTTATTGATCAGGCACAGTTACCTTTATGCTGGGGTCAGCGACACCACTCCCTATACAATACAGTATTATTAAAATATAACCCGCTCTTTTACAGTGGTCAGGAAGGTCGCAAATGTATATTATATAATATTATATGTATAATATCAGGCGTCTCAGGCAGCATAACTTTGTATTATCAAATCAGAGGATCTGATGATAAAATATCCTTACTAGAGAAAATGGAAGAGAATAGTTCAATAAATAATTTAAATATAATCCTGGATGAAATTAAAGCGATTTCATCAGTACTGAATCCGGTATCGCTACAGACACTGGAGGACAATTTAAAGAAAGCGGACCGTATATTTTTTGCAGGTGCCGGGCGTACCGGTTTAGCACTGAAGATGGCTGCCATGAGATTTATGCATCTAGGCTTAAATGTATATGTTGTGGGTGAAACAACTACGCCCGCCATCTTAGAGAACGATCTTCTGCTGGTAGGCTCCGGTTCTGGAAGCACGCCGACACTTGTAATCGCAGCTGAAAAGGCAAAAAAACAGCATGCAACTGTAATAGGCATTACAGCGGATTCGAATAGCAAAATTGCTGGCCTTTCAGACCAAGTGGTGCTTGTTAACGCGGCGGTGAAGACGGACTTTGGAGAATCAGCGTCCCGTCAGTATGCCGGAAGTCTCTTTGAACAGTCTGTCCTTTTGGTCCTTGATGCTGTATTTATGACACTGTGGAGAGATTCAGGCCTGACAAAAGAGGAACTCTGGCCGAAACATGCCAATCTTGAATAACGAGAAATACAATTAAATAAATATTAAAATTTTATATTATGACTAAGTTACAAGTAGCGATTGACTTATTGACTACAGAAGCAGCCCTTGATTTGGCTGCAAAAGTATCACCTTATGTGGATATCATCGAACTGGGAACACCTTTAATCAAAGCTGAAGGTCTAAAAGTGATCACCGCAATGAAATCCGCGCATCCCGATAAATTGGTCTTTGCGGATCTGAAAACAGCTGATACAGGTGCATTAGAAGCAGAAATGGCATTCAATGCAGGTGCGGATCTGGTAACCGTAATGGGTGCTGTTGATGATTCCACGATCAAAGGTGCGGTAGAAGCAGCAAAAAAAGCCGGTAAAAAAGTAGTAGTTGATACGATCGGTGTAAAAGACCGTGTACAACGTGCCAAAGAAGTTACAGCCTTTGGTGTGGCATTTGTTGAATTGCATGCCGGCCTTGATGAACAGGCGCAGCCGGGTTATAACGTGCAAAAACTTATCGGTGAGGGCCGTGAGGCACAGGTTCCTTTTTCGATTGCCGGTGGTGTAAATCTTGACACGATTAAAGATGTCGTGGCTGCTGGTGCAGCAGTAGCTGTTGCCGGAGGAGCCATCTATGGTGCCCAGGATCCAGCTGCAGCAGCTAAAGCCCTGAAAGAAGCCATCACAGCATAAATCAGAAAGTCGGATTATCCTTTGAAGTCTTCTCTGTACTAACAGGGAAGACTTTATTCTGCGAATCTAATCTGCTCAATTATTTACTGTAGTGAAGAACGATATATATAGAATATTTAAAGATTTAGAAAATGAAGACATATAATTTTGGTATAGTAGGCCTGGGTGTGATGGGCCGAAATTTATTGCTCAATATGGCGGATCATGGATTTGCTGTGGCCGGGCTGGATATGGATCAGGAGAAGGCAGGTTCATTGCAGAATGAAGCACAGAAAGACCATCAGATTTTTGCAACCGTTGATCCGGAATCCTTTGTTAAATCTCTGGAAAGTCCGAGAGCAATAATGCTCCTTGTTCCTGCGGGTTCTGCTGTTGACGGGGCAATAGGAACTTTACTTCCCTTGCTGGATGAGGGCGATATAATAATCGATGGGGGCAATACCTATTTTTCTGATACCGACAGGAGGTATCAGGAACTTTCGTCAAAGGGAATCCACTTTTTTGGTATGGGAATCTCAGGTGGTGAGAGCGGGGCCAGAAGGGGGCCGAGTATGATGCCCGGAGGTGATAAGGTAGCTTATGAGCGATTACGCCCCATTTTTGAAGCAATTGCTGCAAAAGTTGATGATGCACCATGCGTTGAATTTTTGGGTAACGGCTCAGCGGGCAACTATGTGAAGATGGTCCATAACGGTATAGAATATGGAATTATGCAGCTTATTGCAGAGACCTATGATATAATGAAGAATGTCTATCATCTGGAGCATGAAGTGATACAGGAATCATTTGAACAGTGGAACAGGGAAGAACTGAATTCCTTTCTCATTGAAATTACCGGAGCTATTCTAAAGCGAAAAGAAGAGAATACTTTCCTGGTGGATCTGATTTCAGACTGGGCTAAATCCAAAGGGACAGGTAAATGGACATCTCAAAATGCAATGGATCTTCAGGTGCCCGTACCTGTGATCGACGCTGCTGTGAATATGCGGGACATGTCCAAATATAAATTGGAAAGGATTCACGCATCGAAGCTGCTGACCTGGCAAAATACGTCAAAAGTTGATCCTGTTGATCTGGAACATCTGAAGGCCGGTCTTTATTTCGCGATTATTAGCACATACGCACAGGGACTTGCCCAGCTTAGGATGGCATCCGATACCTATGGTTACGGATTGAATCTGGAGACCGTGTGTAAAATCTGGCGTGGGGGCTGTATCATCCGTGCGACACTTCTGGAAGACTTCCGAAAGGCGTTCGCTTTACAGCCGGATCTTGCAAATATTCTGCTTGACAGGGAGATTGCTGCCAAGTTAAATGCATCACAGGCGGGTATCCGGTCTATCATTCGGGATGCCATTCAGAATGGTACACCTGTTTCGGCATGGATGAATGCACTGTCATATTTCGATTCTTACCGTGCAGAAAATTTGCCTACGAACCTTATTCAGGCACAGCGGGATTTTTTTGGCGCGCATACTTATGAAAGAACTGATAAGGAAGGCGTATTCCATACCCGTTGGGAATCTTAAAATTAAATAAAATGAAAAATAATGATAAAAAGCCAACCTCGATCGTAGTTTTTGGGGCAACAGGAGATTTGGCGAAAAGAAAATTATTTCCTGCATTTTTCAATCTGTTCCTGGAGGGTTGGTTGCCCGAGGAATTTGAAATTCTTTCACTGGGAAGAACGGAACAGACACAGGAAGAATTCAGGAATTATATCCTTGAAAATATCAGGACATTTTCAAGAATCCAAAAATTCTCCCAGGAACAATGGAATAATTTCAGTGAGAAAATTAAATTTATCAGATTTGATATAACACAGGAGGAATCTTTTATCCGGTTGAAAAATGAACTTGATACCATTGATGTAAACTTGGGGATCAGATCCAACCGTCTGTTTTACCTTTCAGTGGCACCCAGTTTTATTGAAAAGGTATCGAATAGCTTAAAAAATGCAGGTCTGACCGAGAATGTTGATCAGGACAGGATGATCATTGAAAAACCTTTTGGGTATGATAAGGCTTCGGCCGTAGCGCTCAATAAGCTCCTTTCGCAGACTTTTAAGGAAGAGCAGATCTACCGGATCGATCATTACCTTGGAAAAGAGAATGTACAGAATATCCTGGCTTTCCGTTTTGGAAATACCATTTTTGAACCATTGTGGAATAATAATTATATCGATTCTGTACAGATTACCGTTGCGGAGACTGTCGGCGTTGAAGACCGGGGCGGATACTATGATGGGTCAGGGGCTCTCCGTGATATGATCCAGAACCATTTGATGCAGATTCTCTGCATGATTGCCATGGAAGCTCCGGCTGCATTTGAATCGTCAGAGATCAGGGACCGTAAAGTAGACGTGCTCAAAAGCGTCAGAAGGATCAATCTTGAGGATATCGGACATTATACGGTAAGAGCACAGTATACCGAGGGAGAGATTGACGGTAAAAAGAAAGCTGGCTATTTGGAAGAACCCGGAGTGAATCCAAACTCAAATACCGAAACATATGTTGCGATGAAGTTTTACATTGACAATGAGCGCTGGCGCGGGGTACCGTTCTATATGCGGACGGGCAAGCGCATGCAGGAAAAAAAATCTTCCATCGTGATCAGTTTCAAAGACGTCCCGTGCACGACATTTCGAGATGATCTGAATATGCTGTTCCCCAATAAGCTGGTGATCAATATCCAACCAGAAATGGACGTCAGGCTGTCGTTCATGACCAAAAAACCAGGTCTGGACATGAAGCTGAAACCGGCTGAAATGGTATTCGACTATTTTGAATGTTCATCGGAAACTCCAGAAGCTTATGAAACTTTACTCTTGGATGCTCTTGACGGGGATTCTACTCTTTTTATGCGTTCGGATCAGGTGGAGGAGGCCTGGGATGTTATCTCCAATATTCAGACCGCCTGGGAAAGCGGAAATTCGCCAAAGATGGACACGTATGCTGCTGGAAGTGCGGGGCCTGCAGCTGCGGATGATTTATTGAAGAGACAGGGGCATCACTGGTTATCTACTTCTGCCGAAAAATTTAAAAAGGAACAAGATGCTTAATATATTTGCGACCACAGAAGAAATTTTCAAAGAAGCCGCAGCGGTTTTTATCAGTTCTGCAAATGAAGCGATTATGCAGAAAGGATATTTTGCTGTTGCACTGACGGGCGGATCTTCACCGGAAGGCCTGTATAGGTTATTATCGGAAGATCAGTATAAAAACCAGATCGACTGGACCAAAGTACTGATCTTCTGGGGAGATGAAAGGTGGGTGCCACTTGACAATGACCTGAGCAATGCCAGGATGTCCTATGAGCAGCTCTTGGACAGAGTGCCTGTTCGGCCGGTCAATGTCTTTCCCATGTACCGGGACGGTATAACAGCAGAGGATTTCGCTGCTGTATATAATGTATTATTAAAAGAAATGCTGGGAAGTGATGGCAGAATGGATCTCATCCTTCTTGGAATGGGACAAGATGGGCATACTGCCTCGTTGTTTCCGGGAACCGTGGCGCTGGATGAAACAGAAAATTGGGTCACTGCGTATTATCTGGAACAGCAGCAGATGTACCGGATTACACTGACGGCCCCTTTTCTTAACAGGGCACGAAAACTGCTCGTGATCGCTTTTGGAGAAACGAAGGCAGAAGCTCTCAAAGAGGTTATCGAGGGGCCTTATAACCCCAGAATATACCCGGCACAATTGCTTGCGCCATCTCAGGGAGAATTATTATTTTTGGTAGACAAAAAAGCAGCAAAATATTTGCACGGCAATATTTAATATAAAAAATAAATATGATCACACATCATCTGAAAGATATTCAGCATAATTCTGAAAGGGCAATCACGCCCTTTCATATTTTTGAATTGGACAGGAATGCACTGGAGGAATATAGGGAACCGCATACAAAAGACCATTTTTGTCTATTATTTGTTAAAAAAGGCAAAATGAAAATGCAGGTGGAGGACCGCCGGTACGATGTGACCGAAAATAACATCTGTGTTATATTTCCTGGACAGCTATCATCAAAAGAACAGATCAGCAGCAACTTTGAGGGCAAGATGATCCTGTTTGATGAAGTGCTGTTCTGTTCGGATATCCTTAAAAATGAGCTGAGTATTTACAATCACAACATTTCTGTCAAACTCAATCATATTGAACTGCCCGTAGCGGAGACCAAGGAAGTAGAGTTGCTGTTGGATCAGATAGAAAAATTATACCATGACCTGACATCGGTAAAGAAAGAACAGGCACGGTTTTACATCAAGATAACGTTACTTAAACTGGTCGAGTTTGTCCACACGAAGTGGGACAAGAATAAACTGACCAATGAAAATACAAAACTCTATGGGAAATTTTTAGAATTACTGGAGCGGCATTACAAGACAGAACGTACAGTAAGCTGGTATGCGGAAAAATTGCTTATTTCACCAAAAAAATTAAATGAGATCACCAAGAAAACCGCGGGGCTGACCTCGATCGAAACCATCCACGCAAGGATCATGAATGAGATCAAGCAGCTGTTGCTGCTCTCCAGCTATTCCCATAAGGAAATTGCTTTCGAACTTGGCTTCAACTCACCCGCTGCACTTAATAAGTTTGTTAAGGCTAAGCTTGATGAAACACCCACGGACCTGCAGCAGCAATTGGCGCAAATGTATAAGACATAGGTATAAGTTGGTTGCGTGACCGCCGGAGAATTGAACTAGGTTTGTAACATAAATCTTAAACATATGTTACCAACGGTTAATTTAAAAAATACAGCGGCTTTTCAGAAGCTTACAGCACATTTCCAGATGATAAAAGATGTGCAGATCCGCAATTTATTTATAGAAGATCCCCATCGGTTCTCCACGTTTTCAGTGCAATGGGGCGATATACTGTTTGATTATTCAAAAAACAGAATTACAGAAGAGACGCTGAATCTTTTGCTGGAGCTGGCAAAAGAGGTGAAACTAGACCAGGCGATTGATAAAATGTTCGCTGGAGACAAGATCAATGCAACGGAGGGCAGGCCTGTTCTGCATACAGCACTGCGCCAGCCAAAAAATGCGGTAGTTACTGTTGATGGAGTGAATATCATACCCCAGGTTCATGAAGTATTGGACCAGATGAAAAATTTCACACAGGATGTACTTTCGGGAAGCTGGACTGGATATACGGGAAAGGCGATAACTGATGTTGTCAATATTGGGATCGGTGGGTCAGATCTCGGCCCCGTCATGGTAACGGAGGCTTTAAAAGCATATAAAACGCCTCTGAATCTGCATTTTGTATCGAATGTCGATGGTACGCACATTTCTGAGGTCTTCAAGCAAGTGAATCCTGAAACCACACTTTTTCTTATTGCTTCCAAAACATTTACCACCCAGGAAACCATGGCCAATGCCCATAGTGCGCGTTCTTGGCTGCTTGAGGCGGGGGCTGAAATAAAAGATATCGAAAAACATTTTGTTGCGCTGAGCACGAATGAAGCTGAGGTGGAAAAGTTCGGAATCAATACGCGTAATATGTTTGTGTTCTGGGACTGGGTAGGGGGAAGATATTCATTATGGTCCTCAATAGGACTGTCCATCAGTCTTGGAATAGGATATGCTAATTTCCAGGCGTTATTGGAGGGTGCCCATGAGGCCGACGAGCATTTTCAGCATATTCCCTTTGAAAAGAATATTCCCGTGATCATGGCTCTTTTGGGGATCTGGTATATCAATTTTTATGGTGCTGAGACCTTGGGTATTTTTTCGTATGATCAATACCTGCACCGTTTTGCTGCCTATTTTCAACAGGGGGATATGGAAAGCAATGGTAAATATATCGACCGTAACGGTCATATGGTTGATTATCAGACAGGACCTATAGTCTGGGGCGAACCTGGCACCAATGGACAGCATGCGTTTTATCAGTTACTTCATCAGGGGACGAAGCTGATACCTGCGGATTTCATCGCGCCTGCTCAGAGTTTAAATCCGCTGGGAGAACATCATAAAATACTATTGTCCAATTTTTTTGCGCAGACTGAAGCACTGATGAACGGAAAATCGGCGGAGGAAGTGATAACCGAACTGCAGGGATCTGGAAAATCAGCTGATGAAATCGAGCAGCAGCGTAAATACAAGGTATTTCAGGGAAACCGTCCGACAAATTCATTTTTGCTGAAAAAGATAACGCCAAAATCATTGGGTAAACTGATCGCTCTTTATGAACATAAAATTTTTGTGCAAGGGGTCATCTGGAACATTTTCAGCTTTGATCAATGGGGCGTTGAACTTGGTAAACAATTAGCTAATGCTATCTTACCTGAACTTCAGGAGGATCACCAGGTTCAGGGCCACGACTCATCTACCAATGGGTTGATCAATCAATATAAGTCCTGGCGCTGATTCAGGATAGGTTTTACTCCGAGTATAAAAAGCAGAAGTTTATTACTTCTGCTTTTTATACTTAATACAGTACCATATATGCTGTATGTCAGTGATTAAATGTATAACAATGAATGTTGTGTTCAGTATGAAGTGTTTGATTTTCAATAGTATAATGGTTTATGTCTGCCTTTTTGTTTTAATTTCAGTTGTTTATTTATAAGGGAGCAAATGTATATCATATAATATTCAATGTATAACATCAGCGTCTGCCATTGCAGTAATTTTGTATAAGAAATTTAAAATAAAAATATGAGCAAGTTATTTGTTGCCAGCGAAGTATTTCACGGAGCTGGAAGTTTATCAGAATTAAAGAACCTTTCAGGAAAGAAAGCGATCATTGTAACTGGTGGACAATCAATGAAAAGAAGTGGGACCTTAGATAGAGCACTTTCCTATTTAAACGAAGCAGGACTTGAAACTGCTGTTTTTGACGGTGTTGAAGAAGATCCGTCTTCGGAAACAAGTCTTAAGGGAGCTGCAGTGATGCGTGATTTTGAACCGGACTGGATTGTTGGTCTTGGGGGCTGTTCTGCAATCGATGCGGCAAAAATGATGTGGGTCTTCTATGAATATCCCGATGCCGATTTTGAGGCAATGACAAAGCCTTTCACTGTTCCGACATTACGCCAGAAGGCTAAATTTGTAGCGATTCCTTCTACAAGTGGTACAGGAACAGAAACAACAGGTCTGGCGGTTATCACTGATAGAGAAAAAGGGGTGAAGTATCCGATCGTTTCTTATGAGTTAACTCCGGATATTGCAATTGTAGATGGAGAAATATGTGCTTCAATGCCGGCTCACATTACATCAAATACGGGTCTGGATGCTTTGACACATTGTGTGGAAGCCTATGTGTCGAATATTGAAGACAACTATGCAGATGTACTGGCAAAAGGAGGTCTGGAAATTGTTTTTCAGAATCTGGAAGAAGCGGTGAATAATCCGGGCAATATCAAGGCCCGTCAAAACATGCACGATGCTTCATTTATGGGAGGTTTAGCTTTTAATAATGCGTGGTTGGGTATTGTACACTCATTATCGCATCAAGTTGGCGCCCTTTATGGTATTCCCCATGGTGCAGCCAACGCGATATTCCTTCCAAATGTGATCCGTTACAATCAGACAGCAACAAGCAGATACCCTGATCTGGCCAAAATTGTTGGCAGGACATCAGCAGAGGAGCTGGCTCAGGAAATTGAGAAACTTAGAGCGTCTGTCAATAACATAGGTTCACTTAAAGCATTCGGTATTTCCCGTGAAGACTGGGAGAAAAATCTGGATTTCATCAGCAAAAATGCTTTAGAAGATCCATGTACAGGTTTCAATCCGCGTAAACCGACTTTACAGGACTTAAAAGATCTTTACAATGCTTCTTTTGAAGGTGATATCTATCAGAATTAAACAAGTTTGATAAAGAAAGTGGTTTACCCTTTAATTTAGGGTGGATCACTTTCCTCCATTTGATATTTTGGAGCTATATTTATTAAATTGGAATCGGAAATTCTTATTTTGAATTGTATAGTAATAATAATGTTAAATAGAAAATCCCATGATTATAAACCGCAGAGTTCCATTTAAATTTCTATTAAATGAAATTAAGGTACAATTGTTTACAGTTGCCCTTCTGGGGGTTACTTTTGGTCTATTACCATATTATTTACCAGATTATGCGCCGGATATTTCCATTCAGATAGCGACAACGTTGGGTATTGCGATCTCGATTCTGTTATCGTATAAAATCAACCAGTCCTATAACCGGTGGTGGGAAGCCCGTACCATCTGGGGAGCAATCGTAAATGACAGCCGTTCTCTGATCCTGCAGCTCCAGCTTTATGTGAAAACTGAAAACGTAGATGTGGCTAAAATTTCCCATTATCAGATTGGCTGGTCCAGAGCCTTAGAAAGATCATTGAGGCGGCAGGATATTTGGCCTGTTCTGGAAGATTTGCTCAGCGAAGAGGAAATTAAAAAGCTCCGAGAACATTCAAATGTTCCCCTTGCGATCAGTCAATTACAGAATGGATGCTTGAAAAAACTTTATGATGAAAAGCTGCTGAATGAATTTGCTCTGCTTCAGATAGAAAAAACATTAAATGATCTGGTAGCATCGATGGGGAGGGCAGAGCGGATTAAAAATACCGTTTTTCCACCCACATTTGGGCAGATATTGCATGCCGCCATCTATTTGTTTGCCGTTTTTCTGAGTCTGTCATCCTCGTTCCACTTAAACATTGTGCTGCAGGTTGTCATTCTTATTTCGGTTTCGATGATGTTTTTTTTCTTGGAAATGCTAGCGCATAGGCTTCAGGATCCTTTCAGCAACAGCCCTACGGATACGCCTATGACCGCACTTTCACGAACGATAGAGATCAATATCCGTCAACTATTAAATGAGAAGGAAATCCCAGATCCGATTGAGCCGCAGGGATTTTATCTTATGTAACCTTAAAGCATTATTTTATGAAAATTTTTGGTAAAAATACAGAAGGCTCTAATAAGAGAGGCCTTTCAGATCAAAGTCCAAGCGAACAGAATTTCGAGGGTTTTGTACGTGTCAGGGGAGCCAAGGAACACAATCTAAAAGATGTTGATGTCGATATTCCGAGAAATAAACTTGTCGTGTTTACGGGGATATCGGGTTCGGGTAAATCTTCTCTTGCATTCGGTACGATCTATGCGGAAGCACAGCGAAGATATCTGGAATCAGTTTCACCCTATGCAAGACGTTTATTTAATCAAATGAATGTTCCGGAAGTCAGTGCCATTCATGGACTTCCCCCGGCTGTTGCCCTGCAACAGAGCAGGGGAGGAACTACCGTCCGCTCTACAGTGGGAAGTGTAACGACTATTTCCAATTTATTGAGGATGTTATATTCCCGGGCAGGGGATTATCCGCCCAAACAGTCTATCATCTATGCAGAAGGATTTTCTCCCAACACGCCGGAAGGAGCATGTCCTGTATGCCATGGTATCGGACGCATCTACGATGTCACAGAAAAATCGATGGTACCGGATGATTCCCTGACAATACGTGAACGGGCTGTGGCTGCCTGGCCTTCGGCTTGGCAAGGGCAAAATCTCCGGGAGATTTTGATGACTTTAGGATTTGATGTCGATAAGCCGTGGAAGGATCTGCCGAAAAAAGAACGGGACTGGATCCTGTTTACCGATGAAACACCTACAGTACCCGTTTATTCAGGGCTGTCTGCAGCGGAGGTAAACCGGGCAGTGAAAATGAAATTGCCGCCAAGTTATATGGGAACTTTTACCGGTGCCAAACGCTATGTTCTGCAAACATTTGCGAATACCAACAGTCAGATGATGAAGAGGCGGGTATCACAGTATATGCTGAATACGGAATGTTCGGAATGTCACGGAAAGAGATTAAAAAAAGAATCTTTGGCTGTAAAATTTGAGGGATTCGACATCGCTGATCTATCCAATCAGTCGTTATCTCAGCTGATGGCCATTTTTACTCCATATGCGGAAGGTAGATTTTTATCTAAAGATAAGGATAAACATCCTGAGAAAGCGATCGTTGCCCAAAATATTGCGATCGATCTCGTTGCACGGCTAAAAATCATGATTGATCTCGGTCTGGGGTATCTTTCGCTGGAGCGGAGCACGCCAAGTATTTCCCCCGGCGAGTTACAGCGGTTAAGGCTGGCGACACAGGTACACTCAAATCTGTTTGGCGTAATTTACGTTCTGGATGAACCCTCTGCGGGTCTTCATCCTGCAGATACAGAAGCCTTGTTGGCTGTTTTGATAAAATTGAAAGATGCAGGCAATTCAATGTTTATCGTAGAGCATGAGGTGGACATTATCCGGCATTGTGACTGGGTTGTGGATGTTGGGCCACAGGCGGGAGCCAATGGCGGGGAAATATTATATAGCGGTCCCCTGGAAGGACTGCAATCTGTAGAAAGGTCGGTAACCCGTCATTATATTGATCCGGTTCCTGTCACCAAAGAGATTGTCAGGAAAGCTGAACACTGGCTGCGTGCGATCAATGTCACCAGAAATAATATCCAAAACCTGGACGTGTCAATTCCCTTGGGCGTTCTCACCAGTATTACAGGTACTTCAGGGTCAGGTAAAAGCAGTCTGGTAAGTCAGGCACTGGTAGAGCTGATATCGGATTATTTGGGACAGGATATGGAGGAAAGTAGTGATGAACAGCCTGAACTATCACAGGAAACCAATATTCATACTTCAGGCGTTATCACAGCCGGCATGGAACACATCAAACGGCTGGTACGAGTTGACCAAAAGCCAATCGGCAGAACACCACGTTCAAATCTGGCAACTTATACGGGGCTGTTTGACAGGGTAAGGCAATTATTCGCTGAAACTGAGCTAGCCAAAAAAAGGAAATATGATGTGGGACGTTTTTCTTTTAATGTAGCCAAGGGACGATGTGCACACTGCAAAGGAGAAGGATTTGTTATGGTAGAACTGTTATTCCTTCCCAGTGTTTATACACCATGTCCGACCTGTAAGGGAACCCGGTATAATGACAAAACACTGGAAGTAAAGTATGACGATAAAAATATTGCCGAAGTTTTGGACATGACTGTGGATCAGGCCTGGGATTTTTTCAGCAGCGACAGGTCTTTAAGGCAAAGTCTTGAAGTCCTCAGACAGGTCGGTTTGGGTTATATACGTCTTGGACAGCCAGCCACAGAATTATCCGGGGGAGAAGCACAGCGTATCAAATTGGCATCGGAACTGCAGCGTACGCAAAAAGGGAAAACCTTGTACGTTTTGGACGAACCAACGACAGGACTACATCCGTCTGATGTGGAAAAGTTGATAGGTCAGCTGAATTTTTTGGTTGATGCCGGAAATACGGTGATTACGGTTGAACATGATATGCATGTTGTGGCTTCCAGTGACTGGGTTATAGATCTGGGACCCGGTGCGGGTAAAGATGGTGGAAAGATTATTGCCGAAGGAGCACCCAGGGATGTAGCTAAGAATAAGCAAAGCAAAACAGCTAAATATTTGGCTGCCTATGTTTAAAAAATGAAAATTAAAGGACGCGAGGTCCGCTATTAACAAAATAAATATGTCGTATGAATACAGACTTAATTGGACTCATTGCAGGTGTCTTAACTTCATTTGCAATGATGCCCCAATTAATAAAGGTGATAAGAACAAGAAATGCGGATGACATTTCAATCTTAACACTTATTGTTTTACTTTCAGGCCTTTCCCTCTGGGTCTGGTATGGAATCATGAAAGAAGATTGGCAGATCATCCTATCGAATGCCTTTGCCGTTCTGGTCAATTTATCCCTGCTGGCTTTCTGTATTATTTCCAGAAAATGATTTAACAGGTGCAGATCCGAAATGTATGGCATCCTGCTATCAAATCTAGCGGCTACAAAAATTAGGATTAAGTAAATTTTATTTGGTCAATAGTAAATATATAAAGACTTAAGTATGAAATCTTATCGGATAACTCCCGTAAATTTAAGCGACAGTTCTAAATTGGATTCCAGACTGGAGCACCGGAGGACTTTTAATCTTCCGAACTGTGAGCTCAACATATTTGAAACATTTCATAAAAGTGACAATGTAATACTTTCATATAGTGGTGGATTGGTGGTTTCAAGTATGATGAGAGGTAAAAAAGTGATGTCCGTGGATGGTCAGGAGGCATTTGACTTTCTGCCCGGTCAAAGTGTGATCCTTCCTGACGGACTAACCATGAATGTAGATTTTCCAGACGCAGATGAAAATCGTCCCGTGCAATGTATCACTCTTACACTGGACTGGGATACTGTTCACAAAAATCTTGACTATCTAAATGAGAGATATTCAAATCATCAGGCACCTTTTGAATGGAAACTTGATTTTTCGCATCAGCATTTCGAGAATAGCATGGAGCTGGTAACAAGTCTCAATAAACTTGTTAACCTTAGTATGGAGGAAGGTTTTGCAAAAGAGGCAATTGCGGACCTATCTCTTAAAGTACTTCTATTAAGGCTTCTTCAGACCCAAAACCGTTTGTCAGTGAACAGCAATCAACCAATGTATGACAATAGAATTCAACCGGCGATCAATTACGTGCATAAGCACCTTACGGAAAAAATAACTGTTGAAAAATTGGCAAGAGAATGCTGTTTGAGCCAATCATCTTTTTATCAATATTTTAAAAATATACTGGGCATAACTCCTTTGGAATTTGTTCTGCGCACGCGCATAGACCATGCAAAAAAAATAATGGCTGACAGTTCCGTTACTGTGACTGAAGCCTGTTACGCATCAGGTTTTAATAATGTGAATCATTTCATTAAAATTTTTAAAAGGCTTGAGGGACTTTCTCCGGGCCAATATAGACACTGATTAACGCAACGTGCGCGTTAAATAGGTATGTAATTGGTGAAGCTGAGAAATTAAAAAAAGGTGGGACATTTATTCAATGTCCCACCTTTACTTTTTATTTTCGCTCTACGTGAGTTTAAGAACGGTTTTTTATCATGCCATGTGGATCGATAATAAACTTTTTGCTTGAACCATCCGAAAAGTCTTTATAGGCTTGTGGTGCTTCGTCAAGGCTGATAACCTGCGGGTTCATGATCGTTTTCATGGAGATACGGCCCCATAGAATAGCCTGCATAATTTGATAATTGTAACGTCCAATTGGAGCCATTCCCGTTTGAATATGCAATGACTTAAGCCAACCTTTTCCCCAGTCGACAGTCAGTTTTC
Organism: Chryseobacterium sp. Y16C; assembly: GCF_022488405.1. Lineage (NCBI taxonomy): Bacteria > Pseudomonadati > Bacteroidota > Flavobacteriia > Flavobacteriales > Weeksellaceae > Chryseobacterium > Chryseobacterium sp. Y16C. The sequence continues at coordinate 1,231,136 of NZ_CP092711.1, read as the reverse complement.
CGTGTTTGGCGTTCTCATCACGTCCTCCTGGGTCAGAAGGAGTATAGATACCTGGAATCCCTATACCGCCGCTTGCGCGGACAACATCGAAAAGATCATTGATAACTGCGTTGGGATTTTCTTTTTTGTAGTCTTCATCACCATGTCCATGTGCCTCATAACCTACGGCATCCACACCGGCATCCACTTCGGGTACACCGAGAATCTGTTCGATCTGTTCTGCTACGCTGGCATCAAGGGTAAGATCAACGGTTTCCATTCCGGCCTGTTTGACAAGTTCCAACCGCTCCTTGTTCATATCTCCCACAATTACGCAGGAAGCTCCAAGAAGCTTTGCTGATTCTGCAGCACAGCGTCCCACAGGTCCAGCACCAGCAATATAAACGGTTGATCCTGTTGTAACACCAGCAGCGTATGCACCATGGTATCCTGTTGGAAGGATGTCAGATACTAATGTGAGATCTAAAATCTTTTCCAGTGCTTGTTCTCTATCAGGAAACTTAAGGAGCTGAAAGTCAGCATAGGGGATAAGACAATATTCAGATTGGCCACCTAACCAGCCTCCCAGGTCAAACCCATAAGCGCCAACAGGGGCATCCGGATTAACGGTCTCGCAGACGTCGGTATTTCCGTTTTTACAGTTTCTGCACCGTCCGCAGGAAACGTTGAAAGGCACTGAAACGATGTCACCCACCTTGATGAATTCTACGTCTTTTCCAATTTCAACTACTTCGCCTGTGATTTCATGACCCAATACGTGTCCCACAGGTACTGAGAAACGTCCCCTAAAAATGTGCTGGTCACTTCCACAAATATTTGTGGAGACCACTTTAATGATTACCGCATGATGAATGTCCTTTCCCTTGGGGTTCTGGAATGTGGGATAGGCAATTTCATTTACTTCTAAGTTCCATGGGCCTTTGTAGACCACTCCTCTGTTACTAGCCATAATGTTTTATTTTGATGGTTTATAAATGTTTGTATTCCCTCATTCTGTGAGGATTATATATTAAAATTAAGCAATATTTAGCCCGGTAAAACATGTTGAACTCAGTATCGGAGAATGCTTATTCTAATATCAAGGATCGTTCTATTGTGCTGTGATCCAATTATCATGGGAGTAGTTGAAACGTAGCTCTTTAAGGCACTTATAATTTATGGAGCAAGACCTATTTTTTGTAAGATTTTAGTATAAAATTTATCCAGTAATGCTTGGGAATATTGACTTACCAGAATTTTATTTTATGGGATAACCAAATCTGTAATGAATACTAAACGCGAATAAATAAGATAAGAATTAGAAAAATAAATTACTGGAATCATTTTTAAAATAATGCATAACCGCCAGCTTTTAAAGCCTGGCGGTTTTTTATTTCTCGGAACTCAAATTAGGAAAACAACGGCAAACTTACTACCTCTGATACCACCTGCCCCCAAATCCTATACTACCTGCAACACCTTTGTTTCCAAGCCCGCACTGGCGGGTATTACAAACTTAAAATGTAATGAAACATGAAAAAATCAAGACAAAAAATTCTGCTGGCGTTGCTGTTTATTTCGCTTAGCAGCAATGGGACTTTTGCGCAGGGAAATGGTGCTGCAGGTATTCAGGAAGCCACGCAGATGGTTACAAGCTATTTTGATCCGGCAACAAAGCTGATCTATGCTATCGGTGCTGTGGTCGGACTGATCGGAGGTGTTAAAGTGTACAACAAATTCAGTTCGGGTGACCCTGACACTTCAAAGACAGCGGCGAGCTGGTTCGGCGCCTGTATATTCCTGATTGTCGCTGCGACCATTTTGCGATCATTTTTCCTTTAGGCTAACCCTATTAATTTTTTTCAATTATGGCAAAAAATAAGATGGTTACGCCACTGACCTATTATGGCGGAAAGCAACAGCTGGCCAAGATCATTATTCCGCTTATTCCACCCCATTATACTTACGTTGAACCGTTTGTTGGGGGAGGAGCGATATTCTGGTCAAAACCAAGGTCTGAGGTTGAGGTGATCAACGATTACAACCGTGAGCTGATCAATTTTTACGAGATGGTCAAAAATCAGTTTGTTGAACTGGAAAAAATGATCCGAATAACGCTCCACAGTAGATCCCTTCATAGCGATGCGCTGGTGATCTATAACAATCCTCATCTCTTTGACAGACTACAACGAGCCTGGGCAGTCTGGGTTCTATGCAATCAGTCTTTCAGCGCAAAGATCGGTGATTCATGGGGTTATGATGTTCGGGATCAGACTTCCACTAGAAGATTGAGTAATAAGCGGGCATCATTCTCCGAGGAATATGCTATACGACTTCAGAATGTTCAGATCGAAAATACGGATGCCATTCGGATTATTAATTCAAGAGATCATGAAAAGGCATTCCACTATTGTGATCCGCCTTACTTTAACAGTGATTGTGGTCATTACGATGGGTACAGCAAACATGATTTTGAATCTCTTCTATTATGCTTGTCCCGTGCAAAAGGCAAATTTCTATTGAGCAGTTATCCAAGTGATCTCCTGAACAAATTTAGCCGGGATCTTAATTGGCATACCGTCAAAATGCAGAAAGATGTGCTGGTCGATAAACATTCAGGAAAAGTACCCAAGAAAAAGATCGAAGTGCTGACCGCCAACTATGACCTTGCTATCGTGCAGGGAACCCTAAACTTTAAAACCCAAGAACATGAAAACCTATAACATCAATAAAGGTATCGGCTGTACAGTCGAATTTAAAGGGTTGAAAGCACAGTATCTCTTCGGATTTGCCGGAGGATTGTTATTGGTCCTGATCCTGGTTATGGTGCTGTACATGGCTGACGTAAATATGTATATCTGCCTTTCGGTCGGCTGTATTTCTGCATCGCTGATTGTTTGGAAAACTTTCAGTCTGAACAACAAGTACGGTGAACATGGGCTGATGAAGCTAGGTGCGAAAAGAAAGCATCCACAATTTATCATCACCCGTAAACCTGTCCAATCTTACCTTAAATACTCGGTTGCAAAAGGTGAGAAAATCCAAAATTTTAACACTAAATCTTCAAGGCCATCATGAGAAATATCTCTAAAACAACTACGTTAGAAAGTCGTTTTCCCCTCCTTGCAATTGAGAACGATTGTATTATATCGAAAGAAGGAGACCTTACGGTGTGTTTCCGTGTAAGGCTACCGGAAATTTTTACGGTGGGCACGGATGTGTACGAATCCATTCATTCCTCATGGAGTAAAGCGATCAAGACTTTGCCGGATTATAGTATCCTGCACAAACAGGACTGGTATTTAAAGGAGAACTATCAGCCGGATCTTGAAAGAATTGAACATAGTTTTTTGTCGCGTTCTTTCCAGCTGCATTTTAATGAGCGGCCATTTCTGAATCACTATTGTTATATTTTCCTTACAAAGACCACAAAAGCAAGGATGCAGTCCCAGAGCAATTTTAGCAGTTTGTGCAGGGGCAATCTTGTTCCAAAAGAAATACGGGATAAGGAAGGAATGCGGCGTTTCCTGGAATCGGTAAGCCAGTTCCAGCGTATCATCAATGACAGTGGTCATATAACAATGGATCAGCTGGGTGAAGCTGAAATATTGGGGAGCGAAGGGAAAACCGGAATCCTTGAACAGTATTTTACACTGTCACGTGATACCAATCCCGTTCTGCAGGATATGGCTTTGGGAGCAGAGGAACTTAGGATCGGAAGTAAGAGGATGGTACTTCATACCTTATCCAGTACGGACGATCTTCCGGGAGCTGTTTCAGACTGCAATCGCTATGATAGGCTTTCCACAGATCGCAGTGACTGTATGTTGTCTTTTGCCAGTCCTGTGGGACTGATGCTCAGTTGCGACCATATCTATAACCAGTACCTGTTCATCGATAATAGTTCTGAAAACCTTAAGAAATTTGAGAAGTCCGCCAGAAATATGCACTCATTGGCACGTTATAGCCGGGCGAACCAGATCAATAAAGAATGGATAGAGCGTTATCTGAATGAAGCACACTCCCACGGTTCACCATCGATCCGGGCCCATTATAATATATTTGCGTGGAGTGAAGACCGACAGGATCTGCGTAACCTGAAAAATGATGTCGGAAGTGCACTTGCTCTTATGGAATGTAAACCCCGTCATAATACGGTTGATGCCGCCACTTTATATTGGGCGGGAATTCCGGGCAATGCCGGTGATTTTCCAGCCGAAGAATCTTTTTACACGTTCATCGAACCGGCATTGTGTTTTTTTACGCAGGAGACCAACTATCAGAATTCACTTTCTCCTTTTGGGATCAAGCTTGCGGACAGGCTGACTGGGAAACCGGTGCATTTGGATATCAGTGATCTTCCCATGAAAAAGGGGATTATCACGAATAGAAACCGTTTCATCTTAGGGCCATCTGGGGGTTGGCGGGCTATTCTTAATTGAGTAGCCCGCCAGCCCACCCAAAAAATGGAAGTGGAAAATCATTCTTCACCAATCATATGGTGAGACAGTATTATGAGCAAGGAACTCATGTGCTATTAGTTGATACGGGTAATTCTTATCAGGGGCTTTGCGAACTGATCAAAGGTAAGACTAAGGGAAAAGACGGGGTTTATTTCACCTATACCGAGGAAAACCCGATCTCATTCAATCCTTTTTTTACCGAAGATAATGTCTTCGATATCGAGAAAAGAGAAAGTATCAAGACCTTGATCCTCACATTATGGAAAAGGGATGACGAAGCTCCCAAACGTAGTGAGGAAGTGGCACTGTCCAATGCAGTCGCAGGATATATCGAAAGAATTAAGAATAGTTCTGAAAGACCTTGTTTCAATGCTTTCTACGAATATATCAAAGGGGACTACAAAAAGATTCTGCAGGACAAAGAAGTACGTGAGAAAGATTTTGATCTGGCGAACTTTTTAAATGTGCTGGAACCCTATTACAAAGGTGGTGAATACGATTACTTACTAAACTCAGAAAAAGAGCTTGATTTGCTTAATAAGAGATTTATTGTCTTTGAAATTGATGCGATCAAAGATCACAAAATCCTGTTTCCTGTGGTTACGATCATCATTATGGAGGTCTTTATCAATAAGATGCGTCGGTTAAAAGGTATCCGTAAGATGATACTCATAGAGGAGGCTTGGAAGGCAATTGCTAAAGAGGGGATGGCAGAATATTTAAAATATTTGTTTAAAACCGTCAGAAAATTTTTCGGTGAGGCAATAGTGGTCACACAGGAAGTGGACGACATCATACAATCTCCCATAGTCAAGGAAACAATCATCAATAACAGTGACTGCAAGATCCTGCTCGACCAGCGGAAATACGCCAATAAGTTTGATGAGATCCAGAATATGCTCGGGCTTACAGAACGGGAAAAATCGCAGATACTTTCGATCAATCAGGACAATGATCCGAACCGCAAATATAAGGAAGTATGGATAGGACTTGGAGGAACGCATTCAGCGGTCTATGCGACAGAAGTGAGCGAGCAGGAGTATTTGGCATACACTACGGAGGAATCGGAGAAAATGGAAGTGATGGATCTAGCCCATGAAATGGGCGGGGATGTTGAAGCCGCCATAAAAAAAATATCACTGAAAAAGATCAAAGGGTTAACGTCCGGCGATCATCCCAATAATTAAACAATCTTAAAAATTTAGAAAAATGAAAAATTTATTAATGACTGTGTTTATGGTAATGGCAATTACCATAACACAAAAAGTAAAAGCACAATGGGTTGTAACTGATCCGGGCAATCTGATCTCAGGTGTTCTGAACAGCGCCAATGAGATTGTACAGACCTCAAATACTGTAAGTAATGTCGTGAAGAATTTTAACGAAGTCAAAAAGGTGTATGAACAGGGTAAAGAGTATTACGACAAACTGAAAGCGGTGAACAACCTGGTTAAAGATGCAAGAAAAGTGCAACAGACCGTCCTTTTGGTCGGGGATGTCAGTAATATGTACGTTAATAATTTCTCCCGTATGCTGAACGACAAAAACTTCTCTGCAGCGGAACTGGTGGCCATTGGAAATGGGTATTCGTCACTGCTAAACGAAAGTACCGAACTACTCAAAGAGTTAAAACAGATCGTGAGTTCTAGCAGCCTTTCATTGAATGATAAGGAGCGTATGGAGATTATAGACCGTGTCTATAAGGAGGTTAAGGAATATCACAGCCTTGTAAGATATTACACCAATAAAAATATCTCTGTGAGCATCCTACGAGCTAAAAAGCAAAATGACACGAAGCGTGTCATGGACCTATATGGAACTGCTAGTCAAAAATATTGGTAATAAATTCTCAAAGTTATGGAATTTAACAATTTACATGAGATCCTGAGAGGTCTCTATGATGAAATGATGCCACTTTCGGAAACAATGGCTGTGGTAGCAAAAGGTGTGGCGGGACTGGGCGCACTGTTCTATGTGGCGCTAAAGGTTTGGCAGGCATTAAGTAGGGCAGAGCCAATAGATGTTTTTCCACTGTTAAGACCATTTGCGATAGGCATGTGCATTATGTTTTTCCCTACAATCGTATTAGGGACAATTAACGGAGTACTTAGTCCAATTGTTAAAGGTACTCATTCGATGCTGGAAGGGCAGGTTCTGGATCTCAATACCTTGCAACAGCAAAAAGATGTACTGGAAAAAGAAGCGATGTTGCGGAATCCTGCTACAGCCTATTTGGTATCAGATGAGGAGTTTGACAAAAAGCTTGATGATCTGGGATGGTCATTTGATGATATCGCAACGATGGTCAGCATGTACCGGGATCAGGCAGTCTACAATATCAAGCAGGAAATCAAAAAAGAATTAAGGGAAATCCTCGAACTGCTTTTTCAGGCTGCGGCGCTGGTTGTAGATACGATCCGGACTTTCTTTTTAATCGTTCTTTCGATACTGGGTCCGATTGCATTTGCCATCTCCGTCTGGGATGGATTTCAGAGCACTCTTACCCAGTGGCTCAGCAGATATATAAGTGTTTATCTGTGGCTTCCTGTGGCCGATCTTTTCAGTGCAATGCTTGCGAAAATAAACGCCATGAGTGTACAGCGGGATATAGAACTATTAAGTGATCCCTCATTTGTTCCAGATCCCGAGAATAGTGTTTACCTGATTTTTATGATCATAGGAATTGTTGGATACTTTACCATTCCAACTGTTACAAGCTGGATTATTCAGGCTGGCGGTGCCGGAAACTTTACCCGTAATGTCAGCCAGGCGGCCATGCGTACAGGAAATGTTGGTGCGGCTGCGGCTGGAGCAGCAGTGGGGAATATCGGGGGTGAACTGCTGGATAATAAAAGCAATGGACAAGGACAAAAAAGCAATTGATTATGGAATTCAAAACATTAAGAAATATTGAAAACAGTTTCAAGCAGATCAGGCTATACGCAATTGTCTTTGCAATATTGTGTTTAGCGGTAGCAGCTTTTGCAGTCTGGAAATCATATTCCTTTGCATCGGTACAACGGGAGAAAATTTATGTTCTTGATCAGGGAAAATCGCTGATGCTGGCACTCTCACAGGATGCAAGCATAAACCGCCCCGTTGAGGCACGTGAGCATGTCAGGAGGTTCCACGAGCTTTTTTTTACGCTGGCACCAGATAAAGCTGCGATTGAAAGCAATATGAAACGGGCGTTCGACCTGGCGGATAAAAGTGCTTTTGATTATTATCGTGACCTTTCTGAAAAGGGGTATTATAACAGGATTATCTCCGGGAACATTCAGCAAAGAGTTGAAGTGGACAGTGTGGTCTGTGATTTTAATTCGTATCCATATTCTGTCACCACCTACGCCAAGCAGTTTATCATCCGGTCCAGTAATCTTACCCGAAGGAGCCTTGTCACATCATGCAATCTGCTCAATAGCGTCCGGTCAGACAGCAATCCACAGGGCTTCCAGATTTTAAAATTTTCAGTCCTTTCCAATAAGGATGAGGAAGTGATAGAGCGGTAGATAAAATTAGTTCTCTCCTTAAAAGGGGGAGGCGTTATGGTTCAAAATTTAGAAAATGAAAAATATTAGAACAACAATTGATAATGAGCTTGAGAAGCTCGATCTGAGATGGCGGAATTTACCCGTCCGTAAACAGATCAGATATGTACTTTATCTATTCGCCTTCTACCTACTTATGGGCGTAGGCGTACTGGTCAAGGTATTTTATGATCTGGGAAAAGGGGATAAAATCGATATAAGCCATATCGAGGTGCCCGCAGTAATTCATAATGAATCTTCTTTGAAAGATTCTGTTAGAAATCCTAAAACTATACACAATGGAAGAGAAAGAGAATAAGAGGATCAGTTTAATTGTGGATGAAGATTCTACAGAAAATCCGGAAAGTAGTTTCTCAAAAAATGATAAGCTTAAAAAGCCCATCATCTTTGGCCTGATGGCCATTGTTTTCATCGCCTGTCTTTACTTAATATTTAAGCCTAAAAATAGTGGTGAGGAAAATAAAGACAAAGGTTTAAAAAATGCCGTACCCGAGGCAACGGATAAAGGACTGCAGGCCGATAAACAAAAGGCATATGAAAAAGAGATGGTTGAGGAAAGGGAAGCGGCAAAGCGTAATTCCCTGATGTCTTTGTCAGATTATTGGAGTGGTGCAGACACATCGGTTAACGCTGAAACTCCAGTTTCGAAGGTTATTGCAGGAAACTCAGGGGGATATGGGATGAGCGGTGCACAGAATAGTTCGTTGAGCAGTTATCAGAATGCGCAGCAAACGCTTGGCTCGTTTTACAGGGATGATGACCGTGAGAAATTGGCACTTCGTAAACAGGTAGATGAACTCAAAGATAAGCTTTCAGAAAAAGATGTCCCGCAGGCACCTACCTATAAGGATCAGCTCGCATTAATGGAAAAATCATACGAAATGGCTTCGCGCTATCTTCCGTCAGCAAATGGTGGACCCGCAAGCCCTACGGTGAATGTTGGACAGAATATGGATTCAACTGCAGTTAAAACAACTGTTTTACCGGGCAAAAAAGGGAAAACCGAAAGTTTGAAGGTGCTGAAAAAGAGTGTCGTCTCAGCCCTCTATCGGGAAGAGGACGCATCGGAGATTTTAAATGGGATCGGAGATCGTAACATGGGTTTTATAACGCCAGGACAAGTTGTTCAAAGCGATGTTGTCAGGAACAGCATACGTGCAATGATAATGGAAACAAAAACATTATCAGGCGACGGGTCACTAAAGTTGAGGTTATCCGAAAATGCCACTATTGGCGGTCATTATGTTCCCAAAGGAACCGGACTGGTTGCCGATACCAAATTTCAGGGAAACAGGCTGCAGCTAAAGATCAATGCAGTTGAAGTATCCGGAAATATAGTTCCGGTTGAGATTCTAGTCTATGGCACGGACGGTCAGCTTGGGCTACTTGTCCCACGAACAGATGAGATCAATGCCGCAGGAGAAATAGCGGCTAACATGAGCCAAAGTTCAGGAATGAATATTTCGATGTCACGTTCTGCGGGCCAGCAGGTTGCCAGTGATCTGAGCAGGGGCTTGATTCAGGGAGTTTCCGGTTTTTTTTCTAAGAAGCTGAGAGCTGTTAATGTAACAGTGAGATCAGGGTATCCGGTACTCCTGTTGACAAAAAAGTAATATAACAACAATAATAATCATACTATGATATCAATCAAAAATACACTTATGATCCTGCTTTTTGTAGGACTGTTCATCAAGACCTTTGGACAACAGTCTCTTGAAGCGGGAAGGGTCGAAGCTTATAGGCTGGAAGTTACCTATAATAAAACCTGCCACCTGATTTTTCCGGTAGCGATCAGGTACACAGACCTGGGATCGAATTATCTGATTGCGGAAAAAGCTGAGGATGCGCAGAACGTCCTGCGTATAAAGGCCGCGGTTAAGGACTTTGCAGAGGAAACCAATTTCAGCGTGATCACAGAGGATGGGCAATTTTATAGCTTTAATGTTATTTATAATGCTGATCCTTATACGTTGAGTTATGATCTAAAGAAAATGAAAACTGATGTTGAGCGTGAGGAAGGAAGAAACGTTCAGTTTGAAGAGCTCGGTTTTAATCCACCATCTTTAACGGAAATTGTACTTAAAACCATCTATCAGCAGAATAAAAGATATGTACGGCATATCGCTGCCAGATCCTATGGCATTCAGTCAATTCTTAAGGGAATCTATGTCCACAATGGAAAGTTTTATTTTCATCTTGAAGTGAAGAACAGATCAAATGTACCTTTTGTCGTTGACTTCTGTACCTACAAAATCGTTGATAAGCAGATTGCGAAAAGAACAGTATCTCAGGAAAAGCAATTGGTTCCGGTAAGGCAATATCCCGGTCTTGAAGTAATCTCGGATAATTCAATCGCTGGCAACGTCATACTTCTGGATCAGTTCACAATCACCGATGAACAGGTGCTAAGAATTGAAATTTTTGAAAGGAATGGCGCAAGGAACCAGGTTCTGGAAATTGAAAATTCGGATTTGGTTGCCGCAAAGCCCGTATCTGAAATGAAGATTAAAGTCACTCAATAAAGCAGCGAATTATGAAAAAATATATCATCTTTTTGGTACTGGCGATTTTGAGCATCAAATTACATGCACAGAGAATGGTCTATAAACAGAAATCTTTGGAAATTAATACGGGACTTCTAAATACAGAAAGGGTAGGCAAAAATTTCTATCTAAATCTGACACTGAACAGTTTTGCGAAACATGGCAACTATTGGATCTGGGGAGTGGAATATCAAAGAAAGACCGTAGACTACAAAAATTGGGAAATTCCTTTAGAAGACTTCATCGGAGAGGTTGGTTATAGTGTTAAGCTTCTCTCGGATTCAAGAAAATTTATTACGCTGAATGGAGGTGTAACTGGAGTTCTGGGCTATGAATCTGTCAATAGGGGAGACAGTCTCCTTTTGGATGGGGGGCTTCTAAAAAGTAATAATGGATTTGTTTTTGGGAGCAGCGGCAGATTGTCGCTCGAGACATACCTTTCAGACCGGATTGTTTTTATGCTGCAAGGTCGCATAAGGGTGCTTTGGGGAACAGATCTTGAGCGGTTCAGACCTTCAACGGGTGTCGGTTTACGTTTTAACTTTTGAAAATCAGCGAATAAAATGAAAAATTTAATTAATAAGTGGAAAATGTCGATAGGAACGCTTTTTCTAGGCTTTATTGCTATGCTGGGAATTACGTTACTTTCCGGATGTGATAAAGAGGTTTTGGATGTACAGGAAGTTTTCCCTTTTGAGGTGAAGGTGATGCCAGTACCAAAGGAAATCGGAATGGGTGAAACTGTTGAGATCAGATTTTCTATCATTTCAAACGGAAATTATACAGGTAATACCTACCGGATACGTTATTTTCAGAACGATGGACAGGGCATTTTAAATTATTCAGGTTATAAACCTTATTTACCGAACGATCTTTATCCCTTGGCCGAGAAAGAATTTCGCTTGTATTATACCTCACAATCTTTAGTTTCACAACAATTTGATGTGTGGATAGTAGACAGTTTTGGTAATGAAAAGCAAATTTCTTTTCAATTTAACAACAAAAAATTGGGTCCGATCATTATCGGTCCGGTTAGATAATATTATATTTATAAAAGTATTACAGTAAAAATAGGGCGAAGGCCTTACACTACCAGAGTGAGAGCATGCTCATTAGGACAGCCAATGGCTGTCCTTTTTTGTTACAATTAATTAGTAAATGTATGCGCGAGAAAGTGAGATGATTTTTTTACATGGAAATATTTCTTTATTAGGGTAAAAATGTTAGATTTATATAAACTATAGACCATAAATTACACTATACGGAAACTTATTTTTGCTATCCCTGAGATCGGTCTAATTTTGATGTCAACTTATAGATTGTGATGAATTTTTATATTGTTTCATTATTGGACGCTATGGCGGAGCAAAACCTATCTATATTTTGCGATCTTAATTTCGTAAAATCTGCTGGATTTTTCTCAGACCTACATGAAATTTCCAATCGTTTCAAAGTGGTTACAGATTTTTATTTCTCCTTTTTAAAAAAACTAAATTTTATATCGAACGAAGCTTCTATTACAAATCATTTGGGTTATTATAATTTTACAGAGCCTAATATATATGAGCGGCCAGTAAACGAAATCTTGCGCGCCCTTAGTCACAAAAAACTGCCGTTTAAAGATGTAATACCAGTTCAAACGAGATATACAGATAAGGATAATATGCATTTAGTTGTAGGTTTATACCGGATAGAGAATATTAAGAGAAGCTTTTTGCATATAGTTGATCTATGTCTACCTAAAAGCGAAATAAAAAATATCCCATCTGAGGTAACCTATGTTAAGGACTTACTTGATTCTTATATTTCTGATGAAAAGCAGACATTGAGAACATTTATAGAAAAAAAAGGATATAATTACAATCATTTCCAACGGGACTGTAAAGTATGTTTTGGGGATTCCTTTTATAGCTTCTGGTTAAAAAAGAAGATGATAGTGGCTGTTCAGGATATTGTTTTCACGAAGATGAGCTTAAAGCAGGTTGCATTCAAAAATAGATTTCTTGACTATCAGAATATGTACAAGGCTTTCATTCGTCACGGAATTGGTTTGACAACAATTCCTCGATTAGCTAATTTATAATATTTTAAGTTACTATTGTACATACTTTTGTTGCATATTGGTATAAGTTTATTACATATTGGTATATAATTGTTAATATTGTCAATATATAATTTTACCCTAATAGCGAAATTTGTCATAATCAATGCCAATGATTATGATAGGCTTCGTAAAAAAATATTTTGTAAAAACGGTCAGCATTCTTTTGGCCTTACTTTTTGTATATGCTGCTGGAAGTAAGTTACTCGACTTTGAGAATTTTCAGGTGCAGCTTGCTCAATCCCCTTTATTAAGTGCGTATGCCGGTGTAGTCTCTTATAGCATCATAACCATTGAATTCATTGTAGCGATTTTGCTCTGTTTGCAAAATACTCGTTTATTGGGACTGTATCTATCGCTCGGCTTAATGGCCGCTTTTACAATTTACATTTATATTATCCTTACTTATAGTGAATTTGTCCCCTGCAGCTGCGGGGGAATTCTAGAAAAAATGGGATGGACAGGGCATCTGATCTTTAATATTTGCGTTGTTATATTAACTGCTGTTGCAATTTTCCTATTGGAGAGAAACAGGGAAACAAGGATTACCAGAATATTATCCTTTTCGGCAGGAACAGTAATTGTCAGTTGTCTTGTTGTCGTTATGATGTTTCTTTCCTCGGAAAATATTATTAAAAAGGAAAATAACTTTACACGACGTTTTTTGCAGCATCCAATTTTTGAAGATAAGGTTTATAATCTTGGCGTTAACTCCTATTATTTTGCGGGGATCACAAATGGTAAAATTTATCTTGGCAATTTGACGACACCATTATTTATCACTGAGATCGATACCGGGTTTGCTGCTATGCGCCGTACAAAGATTACTTTGGATAATTTAGATCATACCTTTAGAAATGTGCAGCTTAAGGTCAAGTATCCTTATTATTATTTGTTTGATGGAAATGTTCCGGTTATCTATAGAGGTAAACTGGGCGATTCAACAGCAAATACTATAAGCAATGGTGATGCATATTTCAATCAGCTAATTGTACTAGATTCGATGAAGTTCGGAATTCGTACGCAAAAACGTTCTGACAATCAGTATACTTTTGCCTCTCTTGACCTTAATGGAGATCCAAAGTTATCTCTTAAGACTGAAATTTTAAAAAAGCAGATAGATGGTGTCTTTGATGTGGATGGGTCATTGAATTACGATCCTGTAAATGATAAAATTGTTTACACTTACTTTTATCGGAACCAGTTCATTGTGATGGATAGCGATTTAAGCGTTAAAAATAGGTTTAACACTATTGATACAACAAGCCGAGCTAATATCTCAGTAATCAGACTTTCCGATGGACGCAACAAGATGAATGCTCCATCGGTGAGTGTAAACAAAAGTTTTGCGCTATACGGTGGCTTAATCTTTAACCGTTCTAATCTTAAAGGGAAGCATGAACCATCAAGTTCATGGAAGAATTCATCTATTATTGATGTTTACAGTACAGACGAGCAACATTATATCGGAAGTTTTTATATACGCAATAGAGAAGGTAAATCTATGTCATCTATGATCTGTGACGGACATTATTTATATGTACTTATCGGTAACGAGCTACAGCGTTATAGGATTAGAGACGGAGCTTTTAAATTTAACATTCAACGAAACCAGTGGTTCAAGGAGGCACTGGCGGATAGGGATATATAGGGAATTGCCGAAAACCCTGAATAGATTAGGCAGTAACCAATTAAATTATGATAGCATGAAAAAATTGTTATTACCTGGTCTTATTGTAGCAATGGGACTAGGGGGTGCTTATGCTAGCAGTACAATGAAGACCGCAATGCCAACCTACCGTATCAACGGAAGCCATTGTGATGTCGTTCAACAGGAATGTAATGAGCAACCTGGTGAAGTTTGTACCTGGAATGAGGATTCGTCTTCTCAGCTGTACAAGTTTCGTAGTTCTGATGAAACTACCTGTTCTCAAGAACTCAGTAGAAGTATTCAGTAAAAAAGAAGGATGCCTATAGGGCATCCTTTTTCATTTGTTTATTGATCCAATCGATATCATTTCTACCTTTCAGGAAGTAATCCCACCAGTCCATTACTTTTTCACTCAAATCTCTCTGTTCGGGAGTGTCATTTATAAAAGAGTGTCCGCCGTTTTGGTAGAACAAGGCAATTACATCTTTTTTATAACGTCGAAGACCTGTATAGAATTCCATCGCTTGTGTCCAGGGAACATTCCCGTCCTTTTTACCTGCCCATAAAAGTATAGGAGCATTTACGTTTTTAACACTAAGGATAGGATTATTAGCCAGATATCTTTCCTTATCATCGGCTGGGGTTGTTCCCATCTGATATACGGTATTGTATATGAAATATAGCGGTTTATTCCAGTCAGTACTATATGAATAAAAATTGTTAATAATATCACTTATACCTGCACCGGATATATAAGCGGCAAAACGGTTCGATTTAGTGGCGATGAAATCCGTTTTATAACCGCCATAGGACTGCCCACATAGACCTATCTTTTTTTTGTCAATGTAAGGATTTTTCAACACCACATCCAAAGCATTGTTAACACATTCCAGTGCTGATAAACCTGGGCCTTTTTCCCCCACCGTTGTGTCAGGTAAAAAAACAAAATATCCCTGTTCCAATAATGTCCTGAATTGTAAGCCTTCAGGAAATGTCCTGTTTGGTGAAAGATAAGAATTTGAAAGATGTCTTTGGATATCGTAAATGCGAACTATCATCGGGTATTTCTTTTTCGGGTCAAAGTTGGATGGATAAAACAGGATACCGCTTAGGTTCTTTCCTACGGCAGAATACCTATAAATCTCCTGCTTTATTTTTTTTGCTCCATTGTCTTTAATATCACCATCAAAAAGCAAGGTCTTCTGATTTTTGGTTTTATAGGAAAACAGTGTTGGTGGAAGATTAAAATTCTCTTCCAAGGTATAAAAGGATGTCATTGCGGAATTATAAATCAGCTTATGAATTCTATTTTTTGTCGGGGATATTGTCTCGTAACCTTTCGCCCTTTGTAAGAGGTGATATGATATTACGTTTTCTTCCCTATCGTATATTTCTGCTAAAAATTTGTCTTTAGATAAAAAAGAAACAGCCGTATAACCATCACTTTCAAGGTTATAATTTTTGATTTTTATCATTTTTCCCACGCCGATCTCCAACGCTGTTAATTTTTTATGATGTATTTTAAAGTCCCACAGATCATCAGGGCTTTCAAAATAAATATGATCTGATTTCTGTGAGAACACGGGCTGTTCCAACCCCGTCTTTTCAATTACGGTTTCTTTTTCTCCATTTGAGTTATATAACGACCATTTTATGCCATCGTGGCTGGCTAAAAACCATTTGCCGTCAGAAGATACGTAGACTGAATGGTTAAGTAGTTGCGGCCATTCTCTTCCCATTTTCCGTACCAGCTTAATATCTCCAATATCAGTATAAGAATTTAATTTTAGGTCGTAAATCTGGGCGGCATTTAGTTCCGGTTCACTGGTAATGAAATTGTGTCCCCTTCGTGGAGCATAGGTCAAGAAATAGCGGTCATTGTTGATCGAATTAATTTCAATATTATCGGGTACAGGGATTTTCTGCAGTTTATTTCTTTTAGGGTGCCAGATCCAAAAACTTCGTTTAGAAAACATTTTAAAATGTTCGTTTATGTAGGGGTCGTTTCCATGCCATATTTCCACAAGAGAATCCCTGTGTTGTTCAACAGCAACGCGTGAGCTGATCAGATAAGAATTGCCGTCCTGTATTGCAGAAAACTTGATCACTGCATTTTTTGGTATATCTAGTCTCAATATTTTCTTACTGTAGTATCCGGTTTCCAAAAATGTTAACCTATCGTGTTCATTATCCGATGTTGCCTCTGTTATTAGAAGTTGTGTTGGGGTTTCGGCCAGTGATATTTTCCTTATTTTATTAACCGTTTGGTAAATAACCTTATGCAATGAACCCGTTATTTCTATTATTTCGGATTTACCATCATATTGTTTGCTTAAATATATTGTGTTTTTAGAATCGGTGGCAGCAAGATTATCTACTTTTGATATTTCAAGAAGCTGCTTTCCCGAAATATCATAGAACCTGAGATGATGGTCATTGAATAACAATCCATAGCTATTTTGTTGTTCTAGGACATAAAAGTCAATTACATTCTCAAAGTTTAGTAACTTACCCGTAATAAGATTGAGAAATACAACTTTATTTCCCTGTCTTCCCAATACGCCTTCATCATTTAGGAATGTAATCTGTGAATTCATTATCCTATATACTTTTTGTGCATGGTCTTTCGTATTAACGAGAAAAACACTGTCTCCGTTCTTTTTGCTTAATTTTCTGATTCCAATCCAGTTCGCACTTTTTGATTGAACTACAAAATCTGACAGAGTAGCAAATTTTGCTCTCCAATTGGATAAGGTGTCTTGCTGTTTTTGCGCAGATATCACGAGATATCCTACAAGTAACAAAACTAATTGCAGTATATTTTTCATTATCAATACCCAGGATTTTGTGGTTTAAGATTATCGTTTAGTAGAATTTCTTTTTGGGGAATTGGCCATAGTTTATGTATGTCCTTCCAGTTGGGCTTTGTTGTTTGAAGGTTATTAAGCTTTCCCATTCTTTTTAAGTCGATGAATCTGTGTCCCACCTCAGTAAAAAATTCTCTTTTATTTTCTATCAGAATTTCATCCAGTAGGGCACTTTTTGTAATGGATGATGTCAGGAGATTTAGCTGTGCACGCTGTCTTGTCGCATTTACATAAGGCAATGCTTCTACAATCTTGTCCTGTTGTGTCAACGCCTCTGCCAATAGTAAAAACACTTCTTCCAATCTGAATATAATGGAGTATTCTGTTAGGTTGTTGCCTCCACGGTTTTTATATTTCTCCGCTCGATAGTATGTTACTCCATTGAAGACTACAGGTGCAATCCATTTCTGTTTACGTAAATCGTCATTTGAAAATGAATTGATCAGCGCATTTGTTAGGGCATAGCTTGAAGGTGCTGAATTATTAAAATAATAAATTCCAGCTTGTGGTAATGATAGATTATTGTTTGGTTTAAGTTGCCAAATGATATGTTTGCCAGTTTTCTGAAAGACTTTGGTAATGTCAGGCTCTATTTGATATAGTCCACTTTGTGCAATTTCTTTCAATATGTTTTCTGTCTTATTCCAATCCTGTTTTGCCATATAAACTTTTGCCAGGAGCAATCTTGCTGCTAACCTGTTCGGATAAATACGCTCTGAATTTCTATAGTCATTTTCAAGTAGAGACGATACTTTTAGCAGATCTTTTTCGAGATTTGAAAGTACTTGCGCAAAATTTGTTTTATTTATGGTATTATTGATCATGTAATCAGTTGATTCGGGGTATGGGATGTCACCGTAAAGCTGGCTGAGATAAAACAACATGATTGATCTTACAAACAATGCCTCCCCACTCAGATATCTTTTGTCTGATGCAGAAATTCCTGTTGAAGCAGTAACCCCTTCCATAATAGAATTGGCAGAATAAATATGTTTATAAGCCGTTGCCCAGACATTATATACAATACTATTGGTATCTATCTGTTGGTTAAGGAAAAGATCCCTGCTGTCTGAGGAAACGGTGGTGAAGTTATCCAATTCATCAGTATAAGCGCTTAGATAGGTTTCGAGATCTCCACCTGCTATTGGTGAACTTTTCATGGCATCAGCATAGAGGGCAGCTAATGCTGCATTGGCAGTTTGCACGTCCTTAAAGACAGTTTCCTTATCAATTTGATCATTGGGGATATCTACTTCGATCATTTTTTCGCATGAAGTAATTGCAAGGCTCACAATAATTAATATAATAAAATGTATAGTTTTCATTTTTATAAATTTTAGAGGTTAAATTGGATACCAAAGGAATATGTTCTTAATGGTGGAAGAAAACCTAGCGATGAAGATTCTGGATCAACTCCGAAGAATTTCGTCCATGTGAAGAGATTCTGCCCCTGAAAGTAAATCTTAACATCTTTAAAAGGTCCACTTTTTAATGGAATTCTATATCCGAGTTGTACATTTTTTAAACGGATGAAGGAAGCATCCGTATATGCCGCAGTACTTGAGCGAAGTAGATTATGACTACTCGTATTGACAGTACTATAAGGCATGAAAGTACCATTTGGATTTTCGGGTGACCAGACATCAAGTACCTGTACTGGTTGGTTATTCATTGTTCCGGGCATGGTCATTATACCGATATAATTCCGTGCTTTCTTTTTTACAAACTGGAAAAGAAAGGAAAGATCCCAGTTTTTATATTGTAACGTATTGGTCCAACCTCCAAAATATTTTACACTTATATCTTCAATAACCTGTCGGTCTTCTGGTGTGGTTATTTTCCCGTCACCATTAAAGTCTGTAAACTGGTATTGGCCCGTTTGGGGATTAACTCCAAGTAATTGATACAGTCGTACAATATTTGTTGGTTGTCCTATAATATATTGGTTGGCATAAGTTGATCCGGCTAAACCTGGAAATGAGATTAATCTATTTCTCGGGAAGCTGATATTGAAGGCGGATTCCCATTGCAGGTTCTTTTCAACTATAGGTCGCCCTGATAACTCAAATTCCCAGCCTGTATTTTCGATTGTTGCTGCAAGGTTTGCAATTACACTGTTAAATCCCGTAACTGCTGAAAGCTGATATCCAACCAATTGGTTGGAAGATCGATTCCTGTACCATGCGGTGGTGAGATTTATCCGGTTTTTTAAAAGGCCCAGTTCCAGCGCTGCTTCCATTTTACGGGTGATCTCCCAACTATAATCTGGATTATAAAGACGCGAAGGAGCAACTCCAGTAGCATTATTATAGATTAATGTAGAGTTGACGGTATAGTTATCAAGATACTGAAAATCACCGATATTGTCATTTCCTGAAGAACCGTAGCTTCCCCTGAGTTTTCCAAAGCTTAACCAATTAATACCATTTAGAAAAGCTTCGTTTGAGAAAAGCCAGGCTACTCCTACGGCCCCGAAATTTGCGAAACGATTATTTGGCCCGAATCGACTGCTCCCATCCCTTCTTCCAGTTAAATTTACAATATACCTGTTCTCAAACTGGTAATTGAGTCTGCCAAATAAAGCCGCATACCGATATTCAACATTGGAATCTTCTAAGGTCATGACAGACTTAGCAGCCCCAATATTTGTAATGAACTGATTGCTTTCAAAGCCTATTCCTAACCTCTCATCTGCATTTCTCCTGCTTGTTTGGAAGCTACCACCGATTAGTGCATCTAGCTGGTGTCGTCCCCATTTTTTTAACCAATTTAATTGAGGTTCTGCTATAAAGGAAAATATTTGCTGCGATTTTTTGTCTGCCTGAGAGCTTGAACTTGACATACCCGTTGCTAAATAAGGGCTATAAACGGTATTTGGTGTCAGTGAAAGTTCATTGACAGCAGTATAATTTAGTCCGGCATTCAATTTAACCTTAAGATCCTTTAATATGCGATACTCTGCATTCAAGTTGGTTTGGAACAATTTTGTGTCGTTATCATAAGAAGCATTATACGCCGCCAATGGGTTTGTGAAAGTATTGTTCTGCCAGTTTAGGCCGCCATCTTGCATGTAAAGCTGAGGTGTAATAGGAGCTAACATATATGCATTTCTTGTCATGTCCGTTCTTACCAGATTATTTTTCTGTTGGCTAAACATGTTGGAAACACTGATGGAAAGTTTATTGTCAGCAGAACGGTGTGAAATGTTGGAATTAAAAGTATTGCTGCTGTACTTAAAACCCTGCCCAAAAACAGTAGTCTGTTCATTATGTCCGAGGCTCAGCATAAAGTTTGTTGTCTGATTACCGCCGCTTAATGAAAGCTGGGTATTACTTAGCGTTGCTTTTTTTCCGATCAGGGTTTTTATCCAGTCTGTCTCATGTTCCTGATCCCAAGTGCCATTGATATCATATGCGTTGGCAGGGTAAGCTGAAATACCATCGTTTGCGTAGGCGTCCCTGCGCATTTGTAGGTATTGATCCTTATTTAGAAGCTTGAGATTAGATATTGCTTCACTAATCCCATAATTTGAGGAAAGATTTACACGTATTCTTCCTGTCTTCCCTTTTTTTGTTGTTATCAATATTACTCCGTTCGAACCCCTAGAACCATAAATAGCAGTGGCATCGGCATCCTTTAAAACCTCTATGCTTTCAATATCGTTGGGATTAATACTGTTTAAAGGGTTTATAGTTCCATTAGGCATGGTTACGGATGATATTTGGGAAGATGGAATCTCGCTGATGGGTACACCGTCAACAACATATAAAGGGATATTTCCATTAGGCGTTGTAAAAGATCCGGTACGTAAACTGTTCTGTCCCCTGATCTGAATTTCAAATCCTCCGCCGGGAACACCACTGTTTTGGGCTACATTGACACCTGCCATGCGACCTTGTATTGTGGATAATACATTAGTGACAGGCTGATTTTCTATATCTTTTGCGGATACTTTAGCAATACTTCCTGTTCGCTTTTTGTCGGATACCCTATAGTATCCGGCGTTAAGGGTTATTTCATCAATGGTATGAATATCAGATGATTCGCTTATGGTATCCTTTTTTGCGATTGATATTGCAGATAACTCTGTGTTAGAAGCTTTCGATTTGATTTTTTTTGGTCTAATTATAACACTGTTATTGTCAATTAAAGTTTCTACTGGAATATCTTTCAAAATTTTATTCAGACAGTCTAATACCGGTTCGTTTTTACATTTGGTGGACTGAACAGTGTAACCCTTAAGATCATCACTTGAGTAAATATTATCTTTTACATTTTCGGAGAGGAATTTTTCGACTGCTTGTGAAGCAGTTGTTTTTCCGGTTTCAAAATTTACCCTCTTTGTTGAGAGTTTTTCCTGAGCATAGAGCCCTTGGCAGGTTATTGATAGTATTAGGATCAATAGTACTGCGCTGCAAACTTTTTTCATTATTTTTGCATAGTATTTAAAAATTAATAATGGATCGAACAGTTATTGGTTGAATACGCGGCCGACGGTTGCACCCGTCGGTCTTTTTAATTTTATTCATCCAGGTCAGTTTGTTTTAGGAGTAGGGGATCAGTGCAGAAGTATGGACTAACCAAAGTCTATTCTTCCAATTGAAATGTTTTATCATTTATTTTTTTTGTATTTAGGTTTAGTTTTAGGGAGATCAGTCTTATCATATCCGCTGCAGTGGCTTTTTCTTTTGTAGCACTAAGTTTTGAATTTGAAGCGGTAGAAGGGTACTGAATTTCTACGGCGTAGGTATCTTCTAAAATTTTTATGGCATCCATAAGCTTTAAATCCGTAAATGAGATTGTCGCTGTATTGTTCTTTAGCGTTGTATCAGTAGTTTTAGTGGCAACAATGGTTGCTACATCCTTTGAGCCGAAGTTGGAAAATGTCTGTTTGGGTTTAATTATAAAGGTTTCTGTCGGTTTTTCCGCTTTTATAACCTGAACTTTGCCCTCGTAAAGATCTACGTTAAACCGTTGATTGTCCTGTGTGATTTTAAAGATTGTACCCAAAACTTTAGTTTGGTAAGATCCTGCATGAACGATGAAGGGATGTATTTTTGATTTGGTCACATTAAAAACTGCGTCACCTTCAAGAATTACTTCTCTTGTATCAGCTGGAAAAGACTTTTCAACGGTCAATTTTGCGCCTTTGGACAGCGTTACTATGGAGCCATCTTTTAGGGTTAATGTCAAGACATTCTGAGTAGCCTGATAGACATCTGGAAGGTACAGAGAGCGGTATGAAATTACGCTACCGATTAACACGAGTACGGCAGCAATCATCAGGGAAGTATATCGAATAGTTTTTATCTTTCTTTTTTTCGCCTGGTGAGCTTCTATTCTGGCGTAAAGTTTTTGATGGAACTCTCTTTTTTCCTGCTCTGTCGGAGTTTCCAGCTCGGCATCTGTTTTATTTCCGAGCTCATTCCATAATTCTTTTGCTTCATCAAAAGAAAGCTGATCGGGCTGTTTTCTCTTGTCCATAATAAAGGGGCTTTATTATGTATACCTGAAAGTAGCTGCAATAGCCCCCCCTAAAAATTGGATTTTAACTAAAATTAAGAAGTTTTAACGCAATTTAACTATTATTTTGGTGTTCACGCAAGAAAAGCATTGCTTTTGAGATCTGTTTTTTTACAGCTTTGGATGATAGATTGAGATTATTGGCAATTGTTTCCTGTGTCATGCCCTCAAATTTATTCATGGTGAATATTTTCTTTCGTGTTGCAGGTAGCAGTTCAATATTTATCCTTAAAAGTTCAAGCTCTTTTTCTTCTTCAAGAATTGCCTGTAATTGGTCAGATGAATCATCGGATAAATGAAGGTCAGCGACTTCTATTATGTAAGGAATTTTTTTCTGCTGTACGGAGAAATTTGAAATTTCCTGAATGCAGGTTTTTATAATGACGCTTTCCGCATTCTGTTCTGTTAATGATTTTCGATAATTCCATAAATGGAAAAAAATATTCTGTAATATATCGAAGACATCATCACGATCCTTCACTTTTCGGGATACCATCGCGAACATACGGTTCCAATATGTCTCATAAATTTTCTGAAACATAACATCGTAACTATTCTTATTGCGTGAGAATAATGGCATTTTTGGTTATTTAGGATAATTCGCAGTACACAAATTTAAGTATATTTTATTAAAATTGTTTATTTTAGCAATATATTTGTACGTTTATGGTATAAAAATTAAAGGATGTTATGCTAAATTGTAGTATATACCGATTATAATTTAATTTTGAATTTTATATCATATTTTAGTGATAATAATTTTCGTTTGTAAAAATATTTATATATTAGCACCCTAATTTTATCGGAAAAAAAAGCGTAAGCTGTCAAATTTGGCTGAGAGAAACTGCGAACTTCTAAAAAAACCAAAAATATTGACAGACTTACGCCTGTGTCTCAAAATATGGGCATGGGCTAGGTCGTCTATTTTGGTTTTGGGTTCTTCGCAGTACCTTCTCTAGCAATAGCACCTTGTTCCATGCCTTTTGTATTTACCCAAGAATACTTTAGTGCAAAGCCGTAATAATTTAGATTATTATACGACAGGTTTTGACGTTTTGAGAGTTTAGTTTCGCTTTTAAATCATTGATAATAAATACCTGGCCTGAGAATTTAATTCAAATTTCCGTGAAAACACGGAAGCCAGACTATTAAAAATAAAATATATTGCGAAGCCAAAATTAACCTTGAAAAACACACCTGTGAGATGAGACAAATATTATTATTTAGCTTGTTTTTATGCTATCATTATATATATGGACAGATTCCAAATCTGCCGCAAAGACCAGGTGTTTCCAATTTATACAGTGTACCTGAAAGTCTGAATAATCAACCCAGCCATAGACCAAACTCTCCAAATATTAATGCGACTTCAAATTATTATAAAAAGGTTACACCCCGAGATGATCAGGATGAGATCAATAAAGAGGTAGATCGGCAAATGGCAATGATCAGGGAAGAATCGTATGTGAAAAATTATATGCTTACTTCTTTATCTGATAGAAAAGGAACCGACTCTTATTACAGGGCTTTTGATAACTTAATGAAGTTCGACCCTGACAGCTACTCCATTACAGACGCTGTTTTTCTGGTTGAAAATGCATACAACAACAATGACCATAATTTTCAGTCAGCATATCAAACGCAGATTCAGAAAGCTACTAACATGATCAGGCAACAGATGAAAAGGAGTGTGATAGATGATTCTGATAATGTGGCCAAGAATCTTGCAATATTCAGATACTTTGCGCAGGATACAAAGCAGAATGGAAAAGTTATCCATAAGGCAATCAAATATGACTTTGAAGACTATATGGGTGCCAAGGATTACAGTAAGATGTTTGTTTCCAAATTGATGAAAACAAATACTGGGCAGTGTCATTCCATGCCGCTTTTGTATTTGATGTTAGCAGAACAGATTGGTGCAGAGGCCTTTCTTGTTGTGTCACCCAATCATTCTTATATACGCTTTAAAGATGGGGACGGCGAAGTTCTTAGTGTTGAGCTTACCAATGGAATGTTTTCTGCAAACTCTTTTGTTTTGAATTCCGGATATATTAAAGCTGAAGCTCTAAAGAACAAGCTTTATATGCAGAACCTATCAAAGAAAGAAGTTCTCTCACAGACTTATGTCGACCTTGCCAGTGGATATATCCACAAGTTTGGGTATGATGAGTTTGTTGCAAAAGTTTTAGGAAAAGCACTGGAGCTCAATCCAAATAATATAAATGCGACATTATGGAAAAGTAACACCGATCAGATGCGTTTTATGCAGGCCTGTAACCGGGTAAATATTGACCCTGAAAATAAGGAACAGTTGCAAAAGATCAGGAATTACCCTCCGCTGGAAAACCAATTTCTGGAAATAAAGGCTGGATTTGATTACATAGACCAGTCAGGTTTTGCCCAAATGCCTGCGGAACAGTATGAAAAATGGCTGGGTTCTCTACAAACGACGGAGAATAAGCAAAAGAGTGAGGAGATTGCAGAACGTTTGAGGATATTGAATGCACAAAAACAAAGGGAAGCTGCAAAAAAAATAAAACTTATCGTGCCTAAGAAGGAAAGTCCAAAAGTATATGCAATTCCGAAGGAATTTTTATAACCAGATAATTCAAAATACAACTACAATAATGAGAAAGATTTTATTTTTTGTTTTACTGTTTTTTATTGGTTTTAGCCAGGGGCAGGTAAAGCAAAACAAAAAGATAAGTAACAAAAAGGAATGGGTTAATCCTGTCAGACTGACAAAGGAAGAACATTCTCGTCCCTACATGGATGAGGTTTTAAAGACCAGGGATAGCTTAAGCCCTACGGAAGCTGAGAGGAGGCGAAAAAACATTGAGGCGGGAAACCCATTCAAAAAGTACGGTTACTATCCAAAAGTAGCGACGCTAAGCAAAGGAAAGTATCTGGAATTCCACGATCAGGATAGCATAGTCACAATCGGATCTGTAAGGTTTAATGTGAAAAAAGGGGAAATCGTTGATTTTATTGAAATAGACCTTGATGATCCGGACGCACAACCGATTGGAGATACACACGGCAGGTGGATCAGTCCAGATCCTTTAAGTGAGGAATTCCCAAGTTGGAGTCCCTATAGCATGTCGTTCAATAACCCTGTAAGATTTAAAGATCCCACAGGTTTAGCACCAGAAGACGCTACCGAATGTTGTTGGTGGTTACGTCTAATGCCGTTATTTGAAGAATCTTCAATAAAACCAAACTTAATTGAAACAGTTACGAAGACTGGTGAAGTCGGAACCAAGCAAAGTGAAGCCGTAACAAAAGCTCAGCAAGAACATTTCAATTTTGGTAGATATGTTGAAGAAAAACAGCTTGCCGAAATGGGAAAAGAGAAAAATACCAAAACCTATGAATACACCGATCCCAAGACTGGAAAGACAGGAAAAACTATTCCAGATGCAATGACAGAAGAAGGAGGAACAGTGGAAATAAAGCACGTTGCCAAACAATCGTTTACCAAACAGCTTAGGGGTCAGCAGGAAATTTCAAAAGCAAGTGGGCAGGAAGCAATTTTGAAAATTAATGAATCTGCAAAATTAAGCGAACCCCTTAAAAATTCAGGCATTAATATTCAACGATATACGCCTCCGGCAAAGCCTAAAATTGATAACCTTAGAGTTACACCAGCTCCGGCCCCAAAACTAATTCCTGTGCCAAAACCTAAAGATCCTTGTGCTGGCGTACCAGGTTGCACATAATTCCAATTTTATTATATTTAAAGATGACAAATGTTCAAATATTGCTTAGCGCTATTAAGGAGCAAGCAGAAAAATTTTTATCAGAAAGTGGAGAATTTGCCCCTTATGCTACCTATGTCAGAGCAAATGGTGACCTAGCTTATATCTCTGCTTATTCGGAATCAACTGACTCAAAAGAAATGTATGATATTTTATTGGCTGGAGCATATGATGATTTAAAAGATGGGAATGTTCGGGTTTATGCTATTGCTCAGGACGGAAAATATCAAGGTAAAGATGTATTGGTTGTGGATTTAATACTTTCACCTGAAAGCAAATTTCAGCAAATATATCCCTATACTATCGATGGTAAAAAAGTAAAATTTGGGGAAATGATCTAAATTCAGATTTATGATGGACAATCCATATTTAAAATTTAAAAATGATGACCTGAAGGAATCTAAAGTTTTAGCCGAAGCATTAAATATTTCTGAAATCGATTTTTTTAAAATTCAAGATTGGTTTGACCAATTACTTCTGTATCATCAAGAATTAACTAATGATAGGGAAGACCAATTGAAGGCAGAAAAGGAATTGGAGATTAACTTCCAGGAACTGATCTCATCAGAAATTGAAAAGAATAGCTATAAGTACATCCTGCCAAAACTGTTGCATTATAATAATGAATTTCATGGAGCTTTTTTAAGGTCTTTATATGTCGCCAGATTGGGAGCTTTGCTCGGAAATATTCTTATCCCAAGTTTTGTGAAGGACAAGATGATTACTTATTCACCGGAAGATTATTTTCATATTACGGTTTATCTTAAGCATAACTATTTTGTTTCACCGAATAGCAACATTTTGGAAGACATTATAAAAATTGAACAATCCCGAAGTATTTTCAAAAAAGCCACTGTGGAAGTTAAGCTATCAACTTCGAAAAATATATTGGATATTCTAAATCAGAAAACTTTTCACCATGATGTAATTTGTTTTAAAAAGATTTTAAAATTAGTAACAGCAAACGACACTGGATTAATGGATTATCTGAAAAATTATAAAGTGGAAAATAACCAATGCTGTTATAAAATTATTAGTGACATTCTGAATTTTGGAATAGCAGCAGATCTATGGAAAGACTTTGAAATTAAAGTTCAGCTAATTCATTTCTTTGATACATCGAGAGGTGCCAAAACTACATCGAGTTGGTTAACAAAGTTAGATGAACTAACCATGAGAGTCGGTAGTTCCAAACTTTTACAACTTGCTAAGACAGTTTTGAAAAATGAAAATTGTATAAACTATAAGTTTGATTATGGGGTACAATGGAGCGATGATACTGCAAAAAGATTTTTGAAATGTGCGCAATGGATAAAAGATAGTTTAAAATAAGTAATTCTCAAAAATTGATATTGTTAGGTATTCAAAATAACACTGACAATACCACTATTATTAATGGCTAAAAGAGTAAAAACAGAGATTGGAGATATATTCTCAGTGACTTTGGACAATGGAAATAAAAAATATTTTCAATACGTTGCTAATGACCATACCCAATTAAACAGCGATGTCATTAGATCATTTAAAAGAGAATATCCCGCTGATGAAATTCCTGTTTTTTCCGAACTGTTAGCGGGTGATATTGACTTTCATGCGCATACTATGATCAACATTGGAGTAAAACAAGATTTATTTAAACAGGGAGGAAAAAGCATTGTTTATCCAGCTTTAAACGATGTATTATTCCGCGACACAAATGATTATGGTAAAAAAGTTGGAGAGGAACCAATAAAAGTTTCCGTTAATTGGTTTGTATGGAAAATTAATGATGAGAGTTTCACAAAAGTAGGTAAACTGGAAGGCGAAAATCAAAACGCGGAAATAGGAGTTGTCATACCCCCTTTCGCAATCGTTTATAGAATAAAGACTGGCCATTATAATTTTATTTATCCGGGTTTTGAATAAAAAACGGTGTAATATGAATAAAGTTACAATTGCGCTTATGATTCTTACAATTCTTGTCCTGTAAATACAAAAGTGATAAACCAAATGTTGAATCATCTAAAGTTGTAGATTATAATATTATTGTAATGGTAAAATCTTATAATGAGGTTGCTATCAAAGAATTAGATGCTAAAGCAGTGAATGATCTGTATAAAAATGGGATTGTGAAAGATTCCAAGCACAAATTGGAATTTTTCTTTTATTTGAATCTAGTGGACTAAAAATTAAAATGCAGATAGCCATGAAATTAGTTGAAATTATTAAAGCGATCAGAAGAAATACAATTAACGATTTACTCGGTGAAGAATTCAGCGATACAGATTATGAGAAAATAATCCTATATGGAGAGTTCTCGGTGGGAGTTGATACAATATACAGGTTCTTCAAGTCAAAAAGGGGAATGGGAAACATAGTTAAAGATGGTGAAATGACCTACGAACGCCTTTGTTCACTTAAAGAATTAGGCTTTTTGATAGATTATTACCTTTCTCAGTATGATCGAAAGCCAGATGACATACTTGCAATAGATATCATCGATCATTTAGATGATCCAAATTTTTAAATCTGCTCTTTTTTGGGCATCAAAATTATGAAACACTTTTATATCTTTTTATTTTTCTTGGTTGCCGGTGTTGTCAAGTCACAGGAAAATCGATTTTATAATGAAGCATATGTGACTATTGATAATATGCTGAACGATAAACAGAAATATAGTTTTAAGACTGCTGTACTGAGTGTAGAAAATGCATATTATCAGGGAAAGCTAGATACGGTTGAAGTTGACAGAAAAATAAAATTTATCGCCAACTTTTGCAAAACTATCGTTCGTAACCGCGATCTGACCTATAATGAAAAAGATAAGGAAACAGTAAGTAAATATGCTGCAATCTTTTCGGTAATTTGTGAAGAAACTCCAATTTTAATAGATCAGGACACAATAAAATATAAACCATTTTCCTATGATTTTCAAGACGTTTTCGGGCACAAAGATCTGACAAGTCTTTTTGTTTCTAAACTGATGGCAACGCAAAAAGGTAATTGTAATTCATTACCTTACTTATATAAAATTCTTGCAGAGGAACTAGGTGTGGAAGCAAATCTTGCATTGGCTCCAAATCATATTTATATTAAACACCATATAAAATCCATCGGTTGGTACAATACAGAGTTAACAAGTGGTATTTTTCCACAGGATGCCTGGTTGATGGCTTCGGGATTTATCCATTTAAATGCTATTGAAAATGGAGTATATATGAAAGCACTAGACAATCGTGAGAGCCTTGGGTTATGTCTTGTTGATCTGGCAAATGCCTATAAGCGTTCTTTTCCGGATAATGACGGCACCTTTGCAATCAAGTGTGCTGAAAGGGCTCTGCAGATCAGTCCTAATTTAGTAACAGCGTTAATTTTACGCGCTGAAACCCACAAAGAACAATATCAGAAAGTGGAACGTTCTGATCCTAAATCAAAAGAGCTTCTGGCATCATTAAATAAAGAATACAATCATATCCATAAAATCGGGTATAGAAATATGCCGCAAGGGATGTATTTAGAGTGGCTCGTTTCTTTGAAAACGGAAAGAAAAAAATACGAGGATGTGAGAGTAGGTAGGTAATGAAAAAGTTCGTATATGTGTTATTTATATGTTAGTAAAAGTTTTATGGTGTATATTTGATTCGAACTAATTATAATGCCATAAAATCAATGCCTAAAAAAGTATTCGACAAGGAACAAATTTTCGGAAATTGGAAACTAATTAAAGAACTTGCTCACGGAGGCAATAGTGTAGTGTGGACCGTTGAAAACCAAGTGAGTGGTGACGAAAAAGTAATTAAGTTGCTAAAAAAAGATCATGAAACAGCTCGGAAGAGATTTTTAGATGAGATAAAAATTATAACTGAAAACCAGGATAATTATGGTGTAATGCGGATAATTGATCAGGCAACTTTCCAGGATGAAGATCTGTGGTACGTAATGCCAAAAGTTCAACCTATCAGTAAGTATTTGCATGATAAACCATCAATAGTTAAAGTAAATGCTGTTTTACAAATAGCGAAAGTACTTTCTGTCCTTCATAAAAAAGGTGTGTCACATCGCGATATTAAACCACAAAATCTTTTTTTTCAAGATAGGTTTATTGTTGGTGATTTTGGGTTAGTTGATTATCCTGATAAGGAGGAAGGTCTAACTATTATTGGTAATGCACTGGGACCTAGATGGACCATTGCGCCAGAAATGAGAAATAGTCCTGAGAATGCTCTTGGGGTTTCGGCTGATGTTTATAGTCTTGCGAAAACTTTGTGGATCTTATTGACAGGTAGGGAGAAAGGTTTTGAGGGACAGTATTCTCCTTCTGGATCTGTTGGATTAGGAAAACATGTCCCTGACATGTATTTGAATGTACTTGAAGATTTATTAGTTGCTTGTACTGAAAATGATGCAGAATCAAGGCCTGATATTGATAAATTTATTGAAGTTCTGACAGAATGGAATGCTATTCAAGCTGACTTTTATAAAAAGAATGATTTGGATTGGAGAACTATTCAATTTAAATTATTTCCAATGAATATGCCTGCTTATGCTGAATGGACAGATTTAGAGACCATTTGTGATATTTTTAATATAATAGGTGGAATTGAAGCGTTAAATCACATGTTCTTTAGTAATGGAGGAGGTCTTGATCTGAAAGGAGCAAAGCCATCGCGTGAAGATGGATTTTTGGAGCTTGATTTTGGAATTGCTTACATTGTAAAACCTATACGATTGTCTTTTTGTTCTTTTGGTGACGCTTTTGAGTGGAATTATTTTTATCTGGAACTAGGTGATATTGAGCATATATTTTATTCACATAATGGAAGTGAGCAGCTAATTGAATTAGCTTCTGGAGAATACAAGCCTTATGATTATATTGAGAGTTATTATGAAAAGTATGATGACGGAGAAAATTATGTTCCTTCTGACTATCGCACAGTAATCAGACTCAGTGGAGCACGGTTGGTTGCATTTAAAAAAACTTCTTCTTACAATTTAACTCCATCTACTTATGATGGACGTCATGGAAAGATGGGGCGTATCAACTTTAGAAATTATATAAAACATTTAATAGAAATAGGATACAATGCATCTTACGTTAAAGATGAAAATGGAAAAATCGAAGGTAAACGTTTTACACATGATCTACGTTTTTACAATCCTGAATTTGAGGAGTAGTTAATTTAAGGCAAGCGTAGACTAAAATCATTGTTTTATTATATTTCTTAATTCCCGAATTTCTTGCATCATTTTTATGAGCATTGATTTTACATCTTGATTAGTGAAGTCTATAATCTCCTGCTCCTTGGATGAAAAACTGCCAGCATATTGCCAAATTTCCCACACATCAGCAAATAAAATATTGTAACTATCATAAAATTCGTTATCTGATCTAACGGTAATGGAATCAGTATTTATGCTTTCAATACGTTTGAAGGTAAATCCTGATCGGGTCACCAGCACATGGGTTTTACCGACTTTGATATCGACAATACTTTCAATGTATTTACCCACCACATATGTGCCATCCTGATAAGGAGGCATGGAATCACCTTCTGCAGGAAATGCCCTATATTTTCCATTATGAAGGAAAGGTAGTGACATAGTTTGCAGGCTTTCGATATACTCAGGGTCAGCATAACCTGTTAAGTATCCCATTGAAGCTTTGTAAGGTATTATTTCTATTTTATTTTCCCCAACTGAATCCGTTTTTATAGGTAGCAAGATCCTATTATCAGGGAGATTTAACATCTCCTGCAGTTTATATTTTCTTAAATCGACAGTGAGCAATAAATCTGTGCTGATATGGTAATATCTGGAAATTGCCAATAATACATCTAACGGGGGTGAAGCCTTTGCGGTCTCATATTTTGCATAAGATACCCTAGTCACAACCAGTCTATCCGCGATCTGCTGTTGCGAAATTTCCGGAATTTGCTGTAGTCTTAAATACCTTATGTTATCCGCTAAAATTGAGAGTGTTGACATTTTGTGAATATTTTTCACAACAAATGTACTGTAATTTGTGAATAATCTTATCAAATTTGCTAAATAATTTAGTAAAAAAATGGAGCGGTCGATTGTACATTTAGATCTGGATACGTTTTTCGTGTCCTGTGAGAGATTGGTTAATTCCGGTTTAAACGGAATCCCATTGATTATTGGTGGTGGGGACAGGGGTGTAGTTTCTTCATGTAGCTATGAGGCACGAACTTTTGGTGTGCGATCAGCAATGCCCATGAAAATGGCGCTCCGCCTTTGCCCACAGGCGAAGGTTGTCAAAGGGGATATGGAACTATATTCCAGAATGTCCCATACGGTTACTGAAGTTATAGAGGAAAGTGCGCCTGTGATGGAAAAAGCTTCAATCGATGAATTTTATCTCGATCTGACCGGAATGGATAAGTTTTTCGGCGCTTATAAGTGGACAAATGAGCTTGGGGCAAAGATCGAAAAGGAAACAGGTTTACCGATAAGTTATGCGTTATCGACTAACAAAACTGTGAGCAAAATAGGAACTGGCGAATCAAAGCCTCACGGACATCGGGAAATACCATCTTTAGGTGTACAATCTTTCCTAAATCCGCTATCAATAAAAAAAATGCCGATGGTGGGGAATGCGACTTTTCAATTATTTTCGAGGGTCGGAATTAGAACCATAGGCACACTTTCTGAAATGCCTGTAGAGATCCTGCAGCAGATGATCGGCAAAAATGGTACAGACTTATGGAAGAAAGCAAACGGTATTGATGAAACTCCTGTCATTCCATATTCTGAAAGGAAATCCATTTCCAAAGAAAGGACATTTAGCAGCGATACAATGGATACCTATGAGGTAAAAGGTCTGATATCAGGAATGGCGGAGCAGCTTGCCCATCAGCTCAGGCAGGAGAAATGGCTGACCTCAACCGTGGTGATCAAGATCAGATACTCAAACTTTGACACCGAATCCAAACAATGCAGGGTGAGTTACACATCCTCTGACCACACCTTAGCGAGAGTTGCACTGGAACTATTTGATAAGATTTACACAAGACGTATGCGGCTCCGTTTGGTTGGTTTGCGATTTACGGACCTTGTTCACGGGAGTTATCAGATGAATCTTTTTGAAGATAATGCGGAGCTTATCAGCTTATACCAGGCGATGGATAATATCAAGAACCGTTTTGGTAAAGATGCGGTTGGACGGGCTGTTGGGTTCAATTTTTCACGTTAGCATGTACAAGTATGTTTTTAAATTGTCATTCCTTTCACAGTCTTCGTTATGGCACGTTATCCATAGACGACCTTATTTCTCAGGCTTTAGCACTGGGGGTAAAGGAACTTGTTCTGACAGATATAAATACGGTGACCGGAGTTTATGAATTTAAAAAGAAATGCGAAGAAAATAATATCCGCCCGATTGTTGGTGTTGAGGTGCGCAACGGAAGTGAATTATACTATATAGCAATTGCAAAAGAGTTTAGTGGGCTTGCCGAAGTAAACAAAATGCTGACTTCTTATAATTGCGATAAGATTGATTTACCATTGCAACCGGAATTAGCCTACAACTTTATCCTATATCCACTGAGCAATATTCCGGACAACCTTCAAGAAAATGAATATGTAGGAATCTATGAAGATGAAATAAATCTGTTGATAAGACCGGAATATAACAAGC
The DNA here is from genome assembly GCF_022488405.1 of Chryseobacterium sp. Y16C. NCBI lineage: Bacteria > Pseudomonadati > Bacteroidota > Flavobacteriia > Flavobacteriales > Weeksellaceae > Chryseobacterium > Chryseobacterium sp. Y16C. Next base: position 1,197,064 of record NZ_CP092711.1, on the reverse strand, counting down.
TGTTATCTAAAATGGTTATTCTTTGTCCCATTACTTTCAGCACAAAAAAAGAATATAACCTACATCGGATTTTACGCGCCATTGATAACAATACCTTGCTTTCCAAGCTTGCAGAAAAAGAAGTGTGCAGGAAATCAGAATATTTTCGTTCTGTGGATTCAATACATAGAATTTATCGTCACTATCCTGAAATTATTCAGAATACGCAAAAATTACTTTCAAAATGCAGCTTTGATTTTGTGTTTTCCACACCCAGAAATAGAAAACATTATACAGGTACAAAGGCCGATGACCTTAAACTTCTGACCCGTTTAGCTTATGCAGGATTGGAAAGACGGTACGGTAGAAATCACGAGGTAGCAACTAAGCGAATCGAAAAGGAACTAAAGGTAATTGATGAACTAAACTTTAGTGGGTACTTTCTTATCACTTGGGATATCATCCGATATAGCAACAGTATGGGCTTTATGCATGTTGGGCGTGGGAGTGGAGCGAACTCTATTGTTGCGTACTGCTTGGAAATTACCGATATATGCCCCATAGAGCTCGATCTGTATTTTGAACGATTTCTGAATCTTAACCGGAAAAGTCCGCCTGACTTTGACATTGACTGGAGCTGGCAGGAGCGTGATATCATCCTTGATTATATTTTTAACCGTTATGGTAAGGAGTATGTTGCTTTTTGCGGAACCAATGTCGAATTCAAATACCGTTCGATCATTCGGGAAGTTGGAAAAGCATTTGGACTTCCAAAGGAGGAACTTGACGAGCTCAGCAAATATCCAGAGCGTGTATTTCGGGACGATATAGTAAAGCAGGTGCAGAAGTATGGGAAGCTGCTTGAAAAATTTCCTAACCAGCGGAGTATGCATTCCTGCGGGATTATTATTTCCGAGGAACCACTCACAAACTTTACGGCCCTTGAAATGCCTCCCAAAGGGTTTCCTATCGTGCAGTGGGATATGCACGTTGCCGAGGAGATCGGTTTTGAAAAGTTTGATATCTTATCTCAAAGAGGGCTAGGTACCATCAACGATACGGTCAGGCTTTTAGAAGAGAAGAGGGGAATTAAGGTAAATATTAAGGATACCACTATTTCCAAAGATGAAGTAAAATGTAATGAATATTTGAGCCAAGGGCGAACGATAGGTTGCTTCTATATTGAATCTCCTGCAATGCGGGGATTATTGCGCAGATTGAAATGTAATAACTATAAAGTTTTGGTAGCCGCCTCTTCCATTATTCGTCCCGGTGTTGCCCAATCGGGAATGATGCACGAGTATATTTTTAGACATAACAATCCTGACAAGTTTGAGTATTTCCATCCTGTCTTTGAGAAGCAGCTAGGAGATACTTACGGCATCATGGTATACCAGGAAGACGTGATCAAGATTGCGCTTCATTATGGTGGGGTGTCTGCTGCCGATGGAGATATACTGAGAAGAGCTATGAGCGGAAAAGGTAGGTCTTTAAGTGCACTTCAAAAAGTTAAGGACGATTTTTTTGCATCTTGCAGAAAACAAGGGCATCCAGAGGAACTGAGCCGGGAAATTTATAGACAGATAGAATCTTTTGCAGGGTATTCATTCTGTAAGGCTCACTCAGCTTCTTATGCAGTAGAGAGTTATCAATCGCTGTACCTGAAAGTTTATTATCCATTGGAGTTTATGGTTTCGGCGATAAATAATATGGGCGGTTTCTATAGGACAGAGGTCTATGTACACGAGGCAAGGATGTCAGGGGGTGTTATATTGAATCCATGTGTCAATAAAAGCGAGTACGAAACAACGATTTATGGAGAGGAAATATATCTGGGACTGATGCTGCTTGAAAAAGTTGAATCGAAATTTGCTCAGCTGATACCAAAGGAAAGAAAGGCAAATGGGGAGTATAGGTCAATGGAAGATTTTATCAAGAGAGTTCCAATTGGTATTGAGACTTTGCAGACGTTGATCTTTATTGGAGCATTCCGTTTTTCAGGTGTTCCAAAGAATGAACTATTGCTCAAAGCGCGCATTCTACTGGGGGATTTTAAACCAGAGAAAAGATTTCAGACTCTTTTTGAAGAACCGATCAAGGAATACAAATTTCCGGAGTTAAAAAGAAATGTGTTTGAGGATGCTTTCGATGAAATCGAGATTTTAAGTTTTCCGGTATCCTGTACACCTTTCGATCTACTTCAGACGAAGTACAGGGGAACTGTTATGGCCAAAGATCTTACAGAACATCACAAAAAGCAGGTGAAGATGCTTGCCTATCTGATTTCAAGGAAACATGTTCCTACAAAAAGGGGAACAATGTACTTTGGTACCTGGATAGATGTTCAGGGAAACTATTTTGATACAGCTCATTTTGCTGACTGCCTTGAAAAATATCCATTTCAGGGTGGGGGATGCTATCTATTATTGGGAATTGTGGAAGTTGATTTCCATTTTCCGACAATTACGATCACCAAAATGGCAAAGATGCCATTTATACCTGACCCGCGGTATTCCCATGATGAAGAGAAGAAATATGAAGCGCAACAGCGGATTCGGGAAGATGTAAGTATGACTTTCAGGGCCCCTTATCCGCAGGAGCATGAAATAGGACTTCCCAGAAAACGTTTTTAGATTCTTTTGAAGAAATTTTAAACAAATTGTTTTGAGGATTGGTTATTTAGAAAAACAGATAGGAATGGAAAATCACAAAATTATAGAAGTCTTAAATGATTTAATAGAGATCAACAATGATAGAGCTGAAGGCTTTGAAAAAGCTATCAGGGACATTAATGCCGAAAACATAGATCTTAAAGCTGCCTTTGAAAAATTCGCCTCACAAAGCCGAAGCAATATTACAGAGCTTGCCGGACTTGTGGGAAGCAAGGGTGAAGTTCCCGAAGACGGGAATACGGTCCTTGGAACATTACATCGCGCTTGGATCGATATAAAGGCAACTTTTGGCGGTAGTGACCTTCACAGTATTCTGGAAGAATGTGAACGTGGGGAAGATGCGATTAAAAAGGCATACAAAGACGCACTGCAGGAAAATGAGCTCGGAGAAGATGTTCGTGAAGTTTTATTAAAACAACAGGGTGGTATCCAAGCGAGCCATGATGCGGTCAAAGCTCTCAGAGATTTGAGCAAATAAAAATAAGGATTAGATTGTATAGAAAATGGTTGAAAAGCTGTGTTTATTTATTAACACAGCTTTTTCTTTTAGGAGATTATACAGAATATGATTGTGTGTATTAGAGAGTTAATGTTACTGCAAATAGAATACAGCAACAATAGATCTATTTCAGACCCTAATGATGATGTAAGCGGATTAGAAGGACTTTTTAGGGTATATAAGCATTATCTGCATTATATTTTTTACTTTTATTATTTAGAATAGTTCTTAATAACTTAATTTAAGGAAGTGATATGCCCAAAGTAACCCCAGAACTTTTTGAAGTTCTACACGATAGCAGAGCTGAAAATACATTGGCTAGGCTGTATAAGGAAGCTCTCAAGCAGGGCTGGTCTATGGTTTTTCATTTCATGCCCAAAGCATTTAAGTTCTTTGGTAAAGGAATAGACTGGAAAACAGAAAATGAAAGCTTTTATGAGGATAAATATATACCGATATTACCGTATCAGGGTACCTTTATCTATATGCAGGCGAGAGCACTGAATGCGAAAAATATCCTGGAATTTGGAACATCTTTTGGAATTTCTGCGATTTATCTTGCAAAAGCCGCGAAGGACAACGGAGGTAGAGTTATTTCAACGGAGTACTTACCCCATAAGGTTAAAATTGCCCGGCAAAACCTCATTGAAGCAGGTGTCCATGAGCATGTAGAGATTTTGGAAGGGGATGCGATGCAGACTTTAAAGGATCTGGATGTGGAATGGGATTTTGTTCTTCTTGATGGATGGCCGGACATGGTATATGCGGTATTCAAGCTGATCGAGCCGAAATTGAAAAAGGGCGCCGTGATCCTTGTGGATGATGTTCAGGGATTTCAACCTTCCATGAAAGACTATTTTGAGTATGTACGTAATCCTGCAAATGGATATCTTTCTACAACCGTATATCCAAAAAAAGCGATGGAATTTACGATTAAGCTTTAAATTTCTTATATTGGTAATGTGTTAACTAACCATCTTAATAGTATATTGTAGACTAGTCGTGAGATTAGTCTATTTTTTTTCACTTTGTCTGTCAGTCCGAGACATAATTTCAGGAAATGGTTTGTGGAAAAGGAAGATGTTAGCATGACCTTTCGGGTATCTTAAACGTAGGAGATTGCGGTTGGTCTTCCCGGAAAAAGGATGTTAAGGTATTGATAAAGAAAAATGATTTTAATGCCATTACGGAAACCCGTAGGCTGATCTGAAATTAATGCTTAAATTTGCACCTGAAAATTGAGAACCTTCGCTCAGGTCGTTCAATGGTCAATAATTATTTGTCAACATACAAAATATAGTATATTTCAAATACACGTTTGAGGCCACTTATGGTTTTAATACGTTTCATGGTTATTAGTTTTTAAACGCATCTTTTAAAGGTGCATTTTTTTATGGAGCTAATCACATAAAAAACTCCCATTTCTTGGGAGTTTTTAAGATTATGATCTAGCTAATATTTGATGATGCCCGATGCCACATTACTTTGGCGTTGTCTGTTTTTTTTCGATATTCTTTTCAATGACACTGGGGTCCATATAATCTAAATGGATACTATGCCTAAGATAATAGCTCCATCGCCAAAAACACAGTGGATTAATCTTGTACAATCTGTAAAGCCTCTGGTTCTCTTTGGCTGGAGATGTCTCTTTAATCCAATATTCAAAACCAAAAGTTGAGAATCCGGGGCTTTTAAAACCAAAATCTGTGGTTATCCTGTATGAGCCATCAAGATTGGAGTATCTGAAATATCCCTCATCTAACCAGCGATGAATATCCTTTCCAATAAAAGGCACATTGGGAAGTAGGATCATAATGCCTAGCACTATAATAATTGTTTTCCTCATCATTCTAATTGTTTTCCTCTTCATAGCTTTTAGTTCAGTTGCGGGCGATTTGCATTATCTGAGTTTTGAAAGTCCATTGAGCTCATTTATTGCATGATATTACTTTGACTGGTTTTTATTAGAAAAAGTCAGAAGTCCTGCCATTTATTCAATGGTTTAAAGGGAACTCTGTTCGGCTTTATTTTTTCCCAGTCGCGGTATTCGAAATTTTTGCTTACGGTTAAATAATAACGCCAACGCCAAAAACAAAACGGGTTAATTCTATACAACCTAAAAATTTCCATATTGGCCATTTCCGGTCTCGTAGCCTCGATAAATCCAAATGTTACCCACTTGCTCATCCAAGGGTGAAAAACCTCCATGTACTCTATACCGGTAAAAGAAGCGTTTGCATTAGCATACCGAAAATGGTCACCATCAATGGCCTTAAGTATCTCCGTACCTATAACCGGTGTATTGGGTATCACCAGAACAGATAGTACAATTCCTATAATAAATTTTCTTTTCATATCCTTTATTGACAATTCGTGCTAGTTGGAGGATCAATCCGACCTAATGTGACATTTGGATTGCCCGCCTGTTTTAAATTTGCTAAATATGTGTATACGCCATCTGGTGTTAAAAATCCATTATTGTTTAACTGTCCGTTACTTGGTAGAAGTAAATTAAAAACATCGGTAGCATAATGTGTACAGTTGTTATCATTGAGGTCATAGGGGACTTTCGATAGGGCAATAGATTGGCTTATGATTGCGTCGAATTGCGCCTTGGTGACAGACAAACTATATCTTGCATCACTTTTTCGCTTATAATCACTCGATTCTTCCCCCATTGCACTGGTAACTGGCAGCATGGTAGCCGCCGATGGACCAGATTGCGGGTAGAATCCATAAGAAAGCCTTTGAAGCTGAGTACCGTTTGATTTTTCAATTGTTAGAAAAGCGTGACCAGGTTTATCAGAATTAAGGTCTATTCTATGTGCATTTAAAGTCACCTTGTATTTTGTATTAGCATCATTTACCACATTGTTGAAACATTTCAATCGCTCCTGAATGTCAATAGTGGTTATAGGTGCAGCTACCACGAAAGATGTACTTGAAGTGCCTCCACTACCACCTCCATGATTACCACCGCCTCCTCCGCCGCCACCTCCGGTTGCTGTACCGCTGCACGTTGTATATAGATAAGTCCAATATTCGGTACCATCATCGTAGTACTGTACCAGATACCACTCGCTGCATACAACAGGTATATTTTTACTGGTGTCAGGTTTGCTGTTTTCTTTGTTTACGTTGGTATCGACATCCTTAGTCTTCAATTGAAGGTTTACCATTTTCAGCCCACTTGAGTCAAGTGATTGGCTGTACAACAAGGTATCATTAAGATCATATACCATATAATATACTTTTCCAAGCTCTTCACCTCGATACACTTGTTTTTTAACAAAATTAGAAACAGCCTGTTCGGAAAATTCCGCCACGGTTCTTGTATCTGCGAAAAGGCTCACCTTATTGGCGCTGGCTACTTTATTTCCTTCAATGGTAAAAATCAGGTTTTGCTGCATGGAATATCCCCAACCTAGGATTGTGCCGTCCTGCACGGGAACCACGAGCGTGGTACTTTTATTTCCGTTTATGAGCTGTGTTTTTTTCCAATCTAAGGGAAAAGGTTTCCCGTGATCCTCGTACCATTTTTTTGCTATCGAGGTTTGATCGTTCTGAGGATAATTTTCCATATCCCTTTCGCATGACTGTAGCAGCATAATTGCAAATACTGCACAAATTAGTTTTCTGAAAATTTTTGTTAACATGTTATCTGGTTTAAAGGTTAGTGTCGCTGTATTTCTTTGTCCAATGAATTATCGAAACTAAATTAAGCCTATAAAAACTTAAAACTTTTGACAAAAGGCAAAAAATCGATACAGATAGTAACGGGATCTTTATTAATTAGCAAGCTTTGAAAAAGCTCTATCGCAGGAATATCTGTAAATAAAGATTTCTGAATAAAATTAAAATTCTCTAACTTTACTCAAGAGTTACCAATTGCCCTGTTATGACATCCCGAAATTTGATCGACGAAAGGGCACTGCTTTCCCAGTTTCAAAGCGGTGATAAACTGGCTTTTGATCGGATTTTCACAATGTTTCACTCTTCATTGGTATTTTTCGCAGATAGGTTACTTCTGAATATCGGAATGGAAATTTCCAAGGATATTGTACTAGATATATTTCTGAAGCTATATGACAGAAGGGAAGGATTTGAAACCATGTCAAATATCAAAGCTTTCCTTTATATTTCAGTACGAAACAGCTGTATCAAAACTATTGAAAAGCAGAAAGTAAATCAGAAGCGGTTTGATTTGTATACGAAGAATTTGGATGAGTTTGACAAAAATGTACTGGATAACATTGTTCAGACCGAAGTATATGAAGAGCTCTATCGAGCGATTGATCTGTTGCCTGAACCATATCGGCTTATCATGGGCAGGCTTGTCAGCGGCGATACGCCAAAAGAGATATCCGAAGAGCTCGGTATCCCTGTCAGTACAATAAATACCCAAAAATCAAGAGCGCTTTCAATTTTAAAAAAATCCCTCTCAGGTGCTGGAATTGCACTTTTAATAATTTATTCATAATTTTTTAACTTTTTTGAGACAACAAATAGGCATTTCCGGTTTCTATTTAAAATGAAACCAATGGAAGAGCACAGAATCCTTGAGGAGTTAAAGATTGTTCCGCTTCTAACGAAGTTTGTCAGAGGGGAGGATCTGACCATCCTTGAAGAGAAAACGATTGAGATCTGGCTCAACGCGAGCAGTGCGAACCGTACTTTCTTTGAGCAATTACAAGATAAGGAGCACGTTGCTCGGGAACTTCTAAAAAGGGATGCTGCAGGTGCTACGACTTCCTCAGAACTTCTAAAATTACATGGTCGCTTAAAACAACGTCAATCCCGTTACAGACGGATCACTATCTGGACTGCGGCTGCTTCGATATTGTTGTTTTTTTCGCTTACCATACTTCTTTACAGATATTATCAGTCCAGAAATGTTAGTGATGAAAAAGTTGATGTGGCAATGGCTGACATTGATCCAGGAAAGGATCAGGCGACACTGACTTTTGACGATGGGAGAGTTATCGACCTTGATGGTAAAACAGTAAAAATTGATGCAGATGGTACTACCTACGTTGATGGGAAAACTGTTTCACAGGCTTCTGTGCAATATGCGACGCTCACGACACCCCGAAAAGGACAGTACAAAACGGTATTAGCGGATGGTACACAGGTCTGGTTGAATGCCGAATCAAAGTTAAAATATCCTACAAAGTTTACGGGAAAAGAAAGGTCAGTAGAGCTTCAGGGAGAGGGGTACTTTGAAGTAACGCACAAGCCAGATAAACCTTTCATTGTTATATCACGAGATCAGAAATTGAAAGTCCTAGGGACAAAATTCAACATAAATTCTTATGACAATGAACCTGCAATCATTACTACTTTGGTAAGTGGAAGTGTTGTACTCACGAGTAAGCAGGATGATAAACCAGTCCTATTAAAACCGGGGCAGCAAGGGAAGTTAACAGCACAATCATCCGTATTTACCATCAATAATGTGGATACCGAAGCGTTCACGGCCTGGACTGTGAGTGATTTTCAATTTGACGGTACTTCGTTGAAAGAGGTTTTTAGGCAGCTTGAACGCTGGTATGATATTGATGTGGATTTTAGCACTATTCCAGATACCAAAGTTGTCGGAACCATCAACAGGGAGAAAAAACTGTCAAGCGTGCTACATACACTTGAAAAAATTACAGATTTACAATTTAAAGTTACGGGAAGGAGGGTCCAGATCAAAAATTAAAGAATTATAGTTTCATATGTTGGCCCAAAAAAAGATGCCGGAGTGTTAGCGCACTCCGGCGATTGGGTCTATATCGAAGTTTTGAGCAACTAAAATACTATTTAACCCTATACAAATCTATGAAAAAACATGATTTTTCCAAGAAGGAAAACATCCCTCCGTCGATGGATATGTTTTCCAATCGGAGAAAACTTCTGCGCACTGGCATAAAGAGTACGTTATTCTTTATGCTACTTGCCAGCAGTACTGCGATAAAGGCGCAACAGATCAATCTCTCATTGCAGAGAGCGCCGCTATCTACTGCAATGTCCGAAATTCGGAAATCGACAAAATATGATTTTGCGTACAATAAAGATCTGCTCAAAAAGGTCAAGCCGATAACTGTAAATTTAAGAGGAGCCTCAATAGAGGAAACTTTAAAAGCTCTTTTTGCCGATCAACCCGTGACATACGAGATTGCGGACGGCATTATCATTTTAAAGGAAAAAAAGGTTTCAGATTTAAAAAAAAAGGAAACAATAAAAGGCAGGATCGTCGATGAACATGGTAATCCGCTTGCAGGTGCTACGGTACAGGTAAAGGGAACCAACTTTGTCACAACTTCTGATGGTTCAGGTTTTTTTGAGATACCAGATGAATTTTCAGGATCTGAACTACTGATATCCTATTTGGGATATGGACGTATTGAGGTAGCTGCTAAAAATGCGGGCAGCATTGTGTTGACAACAAATGACAACCGGATCGAAGAGGTGAGTGTTGTTGCCAGTGGGTATCAGTCCATTCCAAAGGAAAGGGCAACAGGCTCTTTTTCAAAAATCGATAATGCGACCTTTAACCGTCAGGTTTCAACTGACGTTATCAGCAGACTAAAGGGTATAGCGCCATCAATATTATTCGATGAGCGTTCAGGTTCTCCGAAGCTTACTATCAGGGGACAGGCTACTATATTTGGAAACGATCAACCGCTGATTGTTGTCGATAATTTTCCGTATGAAGGGGACATCAACAATATCAATCCGAACGATATTGAGGATATTGACATTTTGAAAGATGCTGCCGCAGCTTCCATTTGGGGCGTAAGGGCTGGTAATGGTGTGATCGTGATTAAAACTAAAAAAGGACGAGCAGACGAACCGATGAATATTGGTTTTACCTCAAATGTTACCATAGGACAGAAACCGGACCTTAATTATATTCCACAGATCAAACCGACGGACTTCATTGATATTGAAAAGATGCTTTTTGACAAGGGTTTTTACAATACCATTATCAGTAATACTGCTGACAATCGTCCATATTCACCAGTTGTAAGTATTTTGAATGATCAGAAAAACGGGCTAATAACGGAACAGCAGGCAAACACACAGATTGATGCCCTACGCAGTGGCGATCTGAGAAGAGACATGAGTAAATACCTGTACCAGCAGAGTGTTAAACAGCAGTATGCCTTAAATTTAAACGGCGGTACAAATAAATATACCTACTATTTTTCAGCAGGATTTGATAAAAATCAAAATTCAGAAAAGGGTAACGACTTTAGCCGTGTTAGCCTTAACAGTAATCAGGTTTTCCGACCAATTGAAAAATTGGAGCTTTCGGCAGGGCTTTCCTATAACCAAAATAACCAGTCTGCTTCTAATGTTATTTCGATGCTTAGCAATATGGGACAGGAACAAATGTATCCATACGCAAGGTTAGTCGATGATCAAGGAAATCCCTCAATTATAACAAAAGATTTTAGTAATGTATTAAAGCAAAAAGCACTTTCAGATGGCTTACTTAATTGGGATTTTATTCCGTTGAATGAACTGAATTATCAAGAGAATAAAATTAAGCAATCTGAAACACGGATTAATGTAGCAGTGAAATACATGATTTTACAGTCTTTAACTGCCGAAGCGAGATTTCAATACGAGAATCAGCTTGGCAAGATTCGTAATTTTTATGATGAAGGGAGTTATTTTATGCGGGGTCAGATTAATCAATATACAACTTTTTCCAATGGTTTAATAAAACGTAATATACCTTTAGGAGGTAAGCTTGATAATACTAACAGTGAATTAAATGCCCTGAATGGTCGTTTTCAGTTGAATTTTGATCAAAGATGGAATAAACATCAGGTAAATGCTATTGCTGGTTTTGAAGTTAGAGAAACTAGATCAAATGGCACTTCGGCTAGTTTATATGGTTTCGATCCAAATGTTGGTTCAAGCGTTACAGTCGATTACCTGAATGAATTTCCATTATATGGAACAAGCTTTACCAACCTTATTCCGCAAGGTAATGATTATTCAGAAACGCTAAATCGATTGCGATCTTATTATATCAATGCAGGTTATAATTATGACCTACGCTATGTTTTATCTGCAAGTGCAAGGATTGATCAATCTAATCTTTTTGGAGTAAGAACAAATCAAAAATCTGTACCGCTTTGGTCCGTTGGTGGAAAATGGAATATTAACAAAGAAAAATTTTATGATGTAAAATGGCTTCCAAATTTAAGTTTAAGATCAACATTTGGTTATAGTGGTAACGTGGATAGATCTATAACAGCCTATACAACCGCAATGATTACATACAATAGTTTTAATCGTCTTCCTGCGGCAACATTACTAAATCCTCCTAATAAAAATTTAAGATGGGAAAAAAACAGAATGTGGAATATTGGAATAGATTTCGGAACAAAAAATAATCGTTTTACTGGAAGTATCGAGTACTATAACCGAAAAGGTGACGATTTGATTGGCAACGGAGCAATCGATCCAACTACTGGTTTTTCATCTTATAGAGGAAATGTTGCAGATATGTCAGGAAATGGAATAGACGTCGAGCTTAATTCCAATAATATCAATGGGAAGCTTAAATGGAATACGACAGCTCTGTTTTCAATTGCCAAAAATAAAATCACAGCATATCAACGCCCAACCTCGTTAAGTAATTTTCTAAGCGATAACAGTGTTTATAGAAATCCCTCAACGTATTCACCTGTTGTTGGTAGACCTTTGTTCGGTATTTACTCATATCCTTGGGCAGGGCTAGATCCACAAACCGGACAAGGGCGGGGTTACATTGATGGTCTTGCATCTACTGATTATTCAAAAATTACACAACAATTAGCATTAGATCCAGAACAAAATTTGATATACAATGGTAATGCACTACCACCATATTTTGGAGCCCTTAGAAACACTTTCAATTATAATGGTATTGAGCTATCATTTAATATCACTTATCGTTTTGGTTATTACTTTAAAAGGAATAGTATAATGTATTCTGCATTATATAGCTATTATGGTTCGCATGGAGATTTTTATAATAGATGGCAAAAACCGGGAGACGAACTTCAGACAAATGTTCCTGCAATGAGTTATCCAGCAAATATCCTTGCAGATGATTACTACAAAAATTCTGAGGTCTTGATTGAGAAAGGGGATCACGTCCGTCTTCAGGATATACTTATTTCTTATAGTTTGAATCCACAAATTTTAAAATCGCTTCCCCTAAAAAATTTACGAGTTTCTGCAATCGCAAATAATATTGGTATTCTGTGGAGAGCTAATAATGTAGAATTAGATCCTGATTTTCCTACATCGAAGCTTCCAAAAACATTTACTATTGGATTGAATGCTAACTTTTAAAAATTATAGAAATGAAAAAGTTAATTACTATGCTCACATCAATATTCCTAATTTCGTTCGTGATAGGCTGCTCCGATAAATGGTTAGAAGAAAAGCAGGATATTAAATTGATTGTTCCCGCCACCCTCAATGATTTAGATCTACTTTTGAATGCTGATTTATTCCAATATGACGGGAGAGGTGGGATAGAAACCTCCTGTGACGATTATGAATTTACAATTGAACAATATAATCAAATTTCTTTTGGTTTTGATAGGGATTTTATTATTTGGAAAAAAGATAGAAATTATGAGAACTTAAACCTTGTTCAACAAAATGAGTGGAAATGTGCATATAGCCAGATTCAGGTTTGTAATGTAGTTTTGAAGCGACTAATTTCAATAGAAAGAAACAATTCTAATCAGATTGAGTATGATCGTATAAAGGGTACGGCTCAATATCATCGAGCAAAGCAATTTCTAAATATGGCTATGACTTTTAGTAAAAATTATGAGCAAAGTACCGCTAATACTGACTTAGGAATACCAATTAAGCTCGATGACGATATTGATGAAAATGTCAAAAGGGCAACAGTTGAGCAAACTTATCAACAGATTATTCAGGATTTACGACAATCTGCGCAGAATCTTCCTATCACACAACCTGATTACACGAAGGTCACCAAGGCAGGTGCCTTCGCCCTTTTAGCTAGAACGTTCCTTTATATGAACAGTTTTAATGATGCTAAAAGTGCAGCTGATTCCTCGTTGAAATATAATTCTTTTGTTCAAGATTTCAACCAGATTACCAATACTTCTGCTAGTCGACCCTTAAATATTCAATCAAAAGAAATTCATGTTAGAGGTGTTATGGTTAAATCGTCAAGTAATCCTACAACTGGCCGTATTAATACGATGCTTTATAATCAATACACCAATGATGATTTACGAAAGGTACTTTTTTTCAGAAGTGAAGCGGACGGAAAAGTCACATTTAAAGGTAGTTTTTTAAGTAGTCTTTTCACAGGAACGACTACTGCTGAGGTACTTTTAATTCTTGCAGAGGCGAAGGCTAGACTAAATGACACCAAAGGTTCACTAGAAGCTCTGAATAAATTGGCGCTCAACAGATACAAAAAGGAGAATTTTGTTCCATTTTCGGCTTCAAGTAATGCAAATGCTTTAGATATTGTTCTTAAAGAAAGAAGAAAAGAGCTGTTAGCAAGAGGATTGAGATGGCAAGATTTGAAAAGGCTAAATATTGATCCAAAATACTCGATAAACTTGACTAGAACTATTGGGACGGAAATATTCACATTACCTGCTAATGATCCCCGTTATGTTTTGCCAATTCCACAATTTGTAATAGATTTTAATCATATCGAACAAAACAAATATTAGAAATGAAAAACAATATTCTTTTAATAGCTTTCTCATTTTTTTGCCTGAGCCTCTTTGGTCAAATAAAAACTAAAATAACAGGGTTTATTCCTGAATATAAAGAGAATAGAGCAGATGTAGAACTAAATGTATTTTACCCACATATCATTGGAAACGGCCGAAAGGCTGACTATAAGACTAAGACTTTAAATGGTCGTTTCGAATTTGAAATAGAAATAAATGAACCTTTATCAATTAGCGCTAATTTAAATGAAAAGCATATGATTTTTCCTGGTGCATATGCAATCTTAGTTAATCCGGGAGATAGCATTAATATTGAAATACCCGATGCAAAGAAACTAGGTATAATGAATCTTAAATTTTCTGGTAATGGAAGCCAAAAAGTTTTTATGCAACAGGCAATAGTAGCAAAGCTACTTGCCCTTTATAAACAAGATCCAGCTTATAGTTTTCAATCTATAAGCTATAAGTTTATTAGCACAGATAAAAAATTAGATGTTATTGATTCAATTTGTAGAAAGTACAAAAATAGTTTTAAAAAATCTGATATTGACCTAATAAGGGCTATGGAGTACGAATCAGTATTAAATTTGTTGATGTATTCTAGCATTCAAAGTACAAGTGATTCTTTAAGCACATTATTTAAAGATTATATAGTAAAGAAAAATAGGATAAAAATATTTTTAAAAAATGATGTAATAAATAATGATGGAATGACTGTTCTTCGCGACTTTGTGTTACTTTCCGAATTCGATAACCCCGCCAAGCATGGAGGTATGCGGATAAGACAGGACAACCCAGTAGAGTACTGTAAATTAGTAATAAAACACTTATCGAAATATCCTGCTGCAAAAGAATATCTACTCGCAAGTGCTGCTTTAAATGTTTTTGCAAATGAGCAGGATAGCGAGAACACACGGGCGATATACCAAATATATTCGGATAATGTAAAACACGATTCGGAATTTTTTAGTACAGTAAGAGACAGCTATCAAATTGTCATGTCGAGATTAAAAAGAGGAATGGATTTTTTTGCTTTTTCATTGCCTGATACAACTGGAAAAAAATATAATCTTTCCGATTTTAAAGGTAAGGTTATTATCCTAGATTTTTGGTTTAACGGTTGCGGAGGGTGCAGGGTTTTAGCACCAATCATGGAGGATTTGGAGAAGGAATATTTAGATAAAAATATTCAATTTATTTCGGTAAGTATTGATAGTGATCGAAGTTGGTGGTTAAAAGGTATTGGGAAATACTGCAGCAAAAGTTCATTACAACTTTATACTGAGGGTCTTGAAACTAATCATCAGTTAGTGAAATTTTTAAATCCTAATGGATATCCTTTTTTGGTTGCAATAGATAAGGAGGGGAAACTAATTGGGGTACCTCCTAATCCAACAGGAAAACGAGAGGCTTTTAAGAGGTTTCTTGAGCCGTATCTATAAGAAAAGACGGCCATTTTTGGCTTGTCTTTTCACCTCAATATCTAACCAATTACTTGTAGATTATGAATTCGTGTATTCATTCTTTACAAATAGTATATTCAATATTACAAAAATAAAGAGACTGCTTTTAGGCAGTCTCTTTTTGTTATTGTTGTGGCCCGTTATGCATTTTGCTTGCATTTCCCGTTGGCAAACCGGTAGATGTATCATATTCTTGGGAGCATAAAATCTTTGTTTCATCTTGGCAACGATTTTCGCCGGTTACTTGTGGTCCTCGTGAACCGTCAGGATTCACGTAAAATTCTTGTAAAGCTAATTTTGCACTGCTACTTGCCGGCGCAAAAGAGAAAGCTGCGAAACTTCCGATTGCAATTGCTGCAACTCCTAATGTAATTCTTAGTGATTTCATGATGTTTGGTGCTTTTATAAATCAAAAAGCTAAACTTTGGTTAGTTTTTTGCCTACTCTTGGTTTCAGGTTTTCGGCTTCTCCTGTTTGGTTATTAGTTTAGTTATAAGTGGTCTGAACACTATTGTGTGGGGCTCGCCTTAGCGAAAAAAAAGTGATCAGACCAATAATGTTAATTGCAAGGGCAATGAAATTAAAATACAGCTGGTCATTCCAATTCATTCCTTTGAAAACTGCAATACATGAGCATGGAATGCTCGGTGCAAATTTTAAAATGTAAATTAGGTAAGCAGTATAAAGGATCAGGACAGAAAGGGAAGTTAATAATCCCAATCTTCTCCAGTTCTTTTTTAGTAGTAGTATGACAATCCCGAGGTGTACAGCCTGTAAAATATATGGTAGGACAGCTCCAACTGCAGATAGCAGGTAAGCACCTTTTATCTGTCTATTGAATGTATCAAAATCAAAGATTTTACTGGCGAACGTGTACGCCCATACAAGAATGAGGATAAATATGATCAGTTCTGAAATGATGTTCTTAATGCTCATGATGTGGTTATTTGATGGTTGTCATAAATGCCTTAACTGGTCGTATGCATTTTCGAGGATTTAAAAATCTATTTTCAAAATTTCTATTTCATCAAATTTAGAATGCATTTTGGCTGAAATGCAAGAACTTGTTGTCTCAGAATGCAAATGCACACTGTATTAGAAAAAATTCACACTTAATGTTTCCATTGATCTTTATCTTTTGGTGGTGGATCTTTGATCTCATTTCCGTCGGCGTCAAAACTTAAGTTTGACGTCGTTTGCAAAGTGTCATTCTCTGTTTTTAAATAGAGTTTTTGCTGATTTTCTTTTTCTGCCAGACTGTTTTCTTCTGGCACTATTTCCATTTCATCCTGTCTGCAAGATTGTAATGTGCAAAGGCTGAAAAGGATTATCGATATTGAGATAACCGTTGTTTTTTTCATTGTAAAATTTTTTAGATTATCTCGGCCGAGACGTGGTTGAATTCTGTGGTCCAAATTATCAGTCTTTGGGATTGGTTAAAACAACTTGTGGTCTCAGTTATCAAATGCACACCAATGAATTACCCACTGCAGCAGATGTAAATAATTGAAAAAAAGTCACCTAATATTTTTGAAAAAAAATGTGGTTTTGGGGGCATTTTTGAAGTGTATTAGAAACCATTCACATGTATTAGAACGCAAATTCACACTTGCAATTTTGATGTTTAATTTCGTAATGCGTTGATATATAGTTCGCTAATTTGTAAAACGCTTTTTCACGTAGCGATGAATTTGGGGTGTGTGGTATATGAGAAATTTTCTTAATTTTATAGTAATACTTAGCCATGAACCGCCCACAAATTCATTTTTTATCAATCATATTACTTTTTCTGTGCGAATTGCTGTTTGCCCAGCAAGAAAAGCTGAGCGATTTTTATCTCATCCAACGTCAATACGAGAACCTACCGGAAAATGATGCAGCAGCACTTCCGCTGGTAGGAAAGCTTATCCAAAAGGCAAAATCGGAGAATGATCATACCCAGCTGTTTCTTGGTTATAAGGACGCCCGCTATTACTCGGCTGATCCGCAGATCAAACTGAAATATGCAGACAGTGCAATTTATGTCGCAAAGGCAATTAGGAACGATAGTTTATTGAGCAGTGCGTACATGAGTAAAGGAGTGGTTTATTACTTTTATCTCAAAAAATATAAGCTCGCCCTAAATGAATATTTGAAAGCTTTTGAGAAGAATAAAAGCAATAAAGATCCATATTACAGAAACAAACTTAATTACCACATAGGAGTTGTTAAAAGCTATATAGGTTATTATAAGGAGGCTCTTAATAATTTTGAGGAGGGCAGAGCTTTTTTTGAGGGTGAAATCAAGAAGTATCAGCACCCTAATTTGATGTATGGGAATCAAAGAGGGTATTTGAATACGATCCATCAAATGATCGTATGTTACCGCAAACTGGATGATAATAAAAAGGCTGATTCGCTGATAGCGGTAGGGCTTGCAGGATCATCGAAAAATGCGGATTACAAGCAGGAACACAGTTATTTCCTCAAAGAAGAAGGCATTCGTGAATTCCGAAACAAGCATTATGGCAATGCGGTCAAAATGTTGAACAATTCTTTAGCAGCGCTTATCCAGGTCAATGACTTCGCGTGGTTGACCGTATCATACTCGTACCTCGGCAGAGCCAAGTGGGAGCAGGGAAATATCGGAGAAGCGATCAGGGATTTTGAAAATATAGATTCAATTTTCGTAAAGCATAATTTTGTTCTGCCGGAAGTAAGACATATATATGTCGATCTGATAAATTATTATGCAGATAATAAAGACAGTGCAAAATCATTATACTATACCAGGCAGCTTCTTAAAGTCGATAAAATTCTTGAAGAGGATTTCGTTTATCTGTCTTCAAAAATCCATCATGAGTATGATGCTGATAAACTTTTACAGGAGAAGGACAAATTACAGCGGATATCCTGGATTAGAGGAACTGTATATGTGATCCTATTATTTATTTTTTCCTTTGGAGCGTTCTATCTGCTTTTAAGGCTGAGGTCCAGAAAGACGGTTATTGGTCGGAATAGCGTTTTAGGGATTAACCTCGCAGGTGGTACCTTAAATATGGAAGAGGAAGGAGCATTCAGGATGCGAACGTACAGGAAAACCGATATAGGTAATGGTATTGTTGAGGATGTTCTTCGGAAGCTGAGTGAATTTGAAGCAAATCACGAATATCTTAATGAGCATATCAAGCTCAAATCAATGGCCAAAAGTTTTGGTGTAAACCACAATTATCTATCCGAAATTATTCAGGCACATAGGGGCGCAAATTTTCATCTATACCTCTGCGAGTTGCGGATTTCCTACATTACTAAGAAACTTGACACCGATAAAGAATACCATAAGTATACCAGTGACACACTCTCAAAAATGTGTGGAATTTCATCAAGGACTAATTTTTCAAAAGTATTCCAGCAGATAAATGGTATGAGTTTTACACAATATCTACACAAAGTCAAATCTGAACTGGGTAGCGTTCCTATATCCGTAAATGAATAAAATTCGCAATTTACCTTACGGATTTCCGTAATTATCCTTATCTTATATATAATATATTTAGCCTCTTATGAAAGATCAATGCACTATCACATGGACTGGTCGTGTTGTGAAGGAACCAATACCCCGTCATTTTGAACTTTTTGAATATGTAGGAACGGACGAATTAGGACAGCCGATCAAAGTTTACGTATATAGGGTTGAAAAAATTGAAAAGGATAAGGAGCAGCTTCAAAATAGACCTATATAAATAGCCTATTGCTGTCAATTAACTCCAATATTTTGGATTGAAATCATTGATAGATAGGGCATAGTAAAATTACGACACTTTTCAAAAAAGTGGGTAAATCATTTTGCCGTGATTTTTCAATATACTATATTGCAAAACCAAAATCACATTAATTTATGAAAAAGAATATATATATATTTAGTATTGACGTGCAACCCTGCACATAGAATGGAGTTTCAATCCTATTGAAATTTGTACGAATTCATCTCAGTACAGTCACTTAATTCCTTTATCCCAAATAAGGAAAAAAATAGATCGGACGACGTAGCTGAACAAAAAGTCTCACCGCGCTCAGGGAGAATATCACCGTAATTATATAAATGAAAAAATAGATATGTATGTTTCAGAAAGACATGGATCATATAGATTCGTCAACAGGAGGAGGAGAAAGTAGCAGTTCAACTACTGTTTTTTCTTCACAGCCTGAGAATGCAGGGGCAAAGACTTTTTTTGATAAGCCAATGCAGAATAACGAAAGGTCACTTACTAAAGGGAAGCTATGGAAGAACCAGCCTACTTCAAAAATTTATAATGCTGGAGCGATTTCGGAAAATGAAGTAAATGGGCTGAACAGGCTGGTGAAGCTTGAAATCGTGGTTGAAGGCACCACCATTCGATTCTTCAAGCATTTCAAGCTTACACAGAGTGCGGTAAAGCACCATACCTTTGAGTTGACCTTAGCGCACGACACATTGGGCGATGCTGAAAACCACAATTTGGAAGAGGCTCAAAATTTCCTTGGAAAACGGATTACCGTTGTTTTCAGATATAAAGATGTAGAAGAAAGCCCTGAAAGAAATTTTGTAGGGGTTGTGACTGAGGTCGGTTTCAGTCAGGATCAGGGAAGTTTGGGTAATATAGTCCTTATTGGTGAAAGCCCGACAATTTTGTTGGACGCTGCACCCCATACGCAAAGTTTTGGGGGAAGCCAGGAAATTAGTCTCAATAGTATTGCCCAGCAAGTTATAAACGAGGGACTTGATCCCAATAAGTTTGATTTCAGGGTTGATGCGAACTACGGGAACATAAGTTACAGTTCTCAATATGAAGAAACGCATTATAACTATTTGGGGCGGATGGCGGAGGCTTATGGAGAACAGTTCTTCTATGATGGAGAGGTATTGCATTTCGGAAAGCTTCCGCCAGCTGAAAACCCTGTGAAGCTAGTATACGGCAGGAATCTCAGTGATGTGAAAATAAGGATGAAAGCCCAGCATGTCAAGCCTTCTTTCTACGGTTACAATAGCCGTAAGAATGAGAAATTGACCGGAGGAGATCCAGCTATTAAACATACTTCAGATATCGCTCAGCGAGCCTATGAAATCTCTGCTAACACTTTTAAAACTCCTTCATTGCGCATAGCACCGATAAAGGCAAATTCATTTTTGGATGTTGAAGCTTCACAGAAGGGTACTGCTGGCAGCAAGGCTGCGGAGGTATTTGTTACTACCGGAATATCCACTGTACCGTTCCTCTATCCGGGTTGTATAGCGGACATTGAAATGCGAAAAGCAGAAACCAGCGAGACGTCATATTTTACCCGATTGTTATTAACGGAGGTCTTACATGAAGTTGATGCAAGGGGATACTATAGCGGGCGTTTTGAGGCTATAGCCGCTGATTCGGGTTATATCCCCCGACCAGAATTTATTGCCCCAAAAGCTGAACCGCAATTTGGAAAGGTGGTATCCAATACAGATCCATTAAACCAGGGAAGAGTTCAGGTTCAATTCGACTGGCAACAGGGGACGGATTGCTCCGAGTTTATCCGGGTCATGTCACCTGATGCAGGAAGCAGTGATGATGTGAAAACGAATAGGGGCTTTATGTCAGTTCCAGAGGTAGGAGATCAGGTGATGGTAAATTTCGTCTACCAGCATCCTGACCGACCTTTTGTGATGGGTGGTCTTTTTCACGGTGGCATTGGAGCTGGTGGAGGAACAGGAAACAATATTATGTCTTTTAGTGGAAGGAGTGGAACAGAACTAAAATATGATAATGGTGCAGGTTCAATAAATCTTAAAGACAAAGGTGGCGCAAATATGTATTTTGACGGAACGGGCAATGCCACTACTGATGCTAATTTAAATCATGTTGTCAATGCTGGCAGTACAAGTTCCATCAATGTAGGTGCAAAAGAAAACAGTCCTGCGACTTCGGTTTTTGAAATGGATGATAAGGGTAATATCAATTTTAAGGGAAAAAAGAGCCTAACAATTACTATCGGAAACAGTTCTCTGAAAATGAAAGAAGACGGTACAATCAGCTTGACCGGAAAGGACATCACTGTTACAGGAAGCAACAATCTGGCGATAAATGCTACGCCCTCTGAAAAGGGAGGTGGTTCAGGTACGATCGACATCACGGCCAAAGGAGGTGATATTACGATCAGCAATGACAAAAATATAAATGTGAAAGGTGGAATTGAAGTTAAATTGACCTAAAATGGAATATCTAAAAGACCAGGCGATTCTGGATTGTGACAAGGGCTTACTGACATCAACGTTGATTGTTACTTCCAATCCGAAGATCAAGCTCCGGGAGGGAAAGTTTGCAACTGATAAAGACAATGTTGCAGGATTGAATATCCCTCATTTTGGATTGTGCGCACTGAAAGGAATCTGCCGTTTAAATCTTGAACTTTCAGGTGTTCCATTGACTTGGATCAAGGCTGTACCAAAGATCAAAATATTGGATAAAAAACCATTATCAGACGTATCAAAATGTATATGTCCCTATGGTGGTATTATAAGCTGTAAGAACTCAGGACAACTATAAAAAAAAATTATGGAGTTAGCAATAGCAGGTGGAGCAAGTGGTTTTTTTGCAAGCGCAACCACCGCAGGGACTTCGATGTCGTGGAATCCTATCGGATGGATAATTCTGGCAGTTGTTGCGATTGCTGCAATCTGGTATTTCTGGGACGATATATGTGATTTTTTCTCTGCTGTAGGCAATGCAGTAGCGGAAACAGCAAAAGTGATCTGGGAATTTGTTTCTAGTCCAGCTATACCTGCTCCGCCTCCAGCAATAGATGAGGATCTGCCAAAACCAGTACCTCCTCCAATAGACATACCCCTGGATAAACCCGTTACAGTTCCGATAGCACCGCCGATTACAGTTCCACAGGTAAAGCCTCGAACAAGAAGGCGTGAGAAAGATATTTATAATGTTTATGACCTTCATGTGGGAACACCCGGACTAATGCGTAATTACACGTTTGGAGCTGGGTTCGTAAATCAATTTATGATGAGTGGAGCAATCTGGAAATATGGATTAACTTCTTTTAAGTCGGTTTATGCAAGATATTTAGTAATTTTCCAATTATATCATGGTGATAAAGATGAATATATTTTAAATAATCTATCTTCAGGAAAATTATTACCTTATGAGTGGTATTTACAGAATGTGAACTATGCTACAGCCAACGCTGAGGAAGTTTCTTTGATCGATGCATATACGGCAACGCATGGTAAGCTACCTCCTGGTAATACTTTTAGGGGTTAGTTTTTTACACAATTATAAAATTTGAATAATGAATGAGCAAGAAATAGAGAAGTTATTGCAGAAAATTAGCAATCAAAAAATGTTTGGTGAAACAGAAAAAGCAATCGCCAACTTACATATTTTAAATAATGAGTTCCCGAAAGAAAAGAAGTACTTAGCACTTTTAGCAAGTTCTTACCTTGATGCCGATTCCGTGGAAGTGGCGGAGGAATATTGCGCAAAAGCACTGGAAATAGATCCTAGTTATCCGGAGATATTCGAGCTCAAAGGTCTTATTGCAGAGAAGAGGGGCGATGATGAACTGGCCGAAAAATACTATAAGGAATCCATTTCAACGGGCATTCCCTTTAAAATGGGGCATCTTAGGCTTGTATTATTATATTACAAACTGGAAAAATATGAAGATGCAATAAAGGAAGCTGAATATCTGCTTGCCAATTTTGATATAGGTAGGAATGAGTATTCAGCCGATGAGCAACGTCAAATTTTTGCCCAATGGCTATCGTTTGCGTATAATAGGCTCTATTCGTCCCTTATACGAATTGGTCAATATGAAAAGGCAGCTAATAAAATCAAAGAATTTATTGCTTTCAGAGCTAACTATGTAAATGATCCATATCAGTTCCTTACCGAAGATGAGATCCTGTTTAAACTGTACCATGCCTTAAACGATGAAGAAAAAATGAAGGAGATGGCAGAAAAGATGCTCAACCACTATATGCTTCCTGAAAGTATGATAGATTCGATGAAGAAAGATGCACAGCAGGGGTATTTGGAAAGTGCAAACCCCGAAAATTATGCCGTATAAACAGTAAATTATAGGATGGCCATCATCCGCCGTTAAATCATGTCCGATCTATTGAACGCAGTGGAATATAGATTTTCATTTCACAAAAAGAGTTCTTATAAAGGTAAATCGTTATTCAATATAGAATCCTCTGGTACATTCACATTAGAAAAAGTGGATGGTGATAAAGCAGAATCGAATTTTACCTTTACCAATCTTAGCTATAAAAGCAGCAACACGAACGATCCTTTATTGTTCAGTCCTGTCGAATGGAAGTATTCCCGCGATTTAGGGATTGCTGCAATTATCAATAAAAAGAATTTTAAACCCAAGTGGAACCGTTTTAGGGATAAACATCGTAATCCATCAAACAGAGTTCTATTGATGGTCATTGAAAAATTATATTTCAATTCACCATTAGGGATGGAACATGATACCTTTTCAAATGGTGTCTATTTACCTTTCTTTATAGATTCCAATGGCACTTATACTGAGGGCGAAAATTACAGGGGGCTGCAATATTTGTCAATGCCACTGGATATACCCTTGGATACTGTATTTGTCTGCAAAAAAGCGGATGAAAGGGAAATATTGCTCGAAGGCTGGGTTACGTTAAACGAACAGTTTCTTGATAACCTACTTCTTGATCAGGGGTTTAGGAGTAAAGTAAAGGATTACCATGTATCCAGAGACTTTTCCATAGATTCCAAAATAATTGTTATTAAAGATACCGTTGCTGACGTAGTTAAACAGATAAGTTTCAGTTTAACTGTTAAAGGTGAGCAGGATCTTTTGGAGGAAATTACTTATGAGGTCCACACAGATTTTGATAGCTATGAAGGAAATGTACACAAGATCTTCGAAGGGAAAAAATATACACTTGAAGAGTGGGAGGAATTTGAGCGTGACCGGAAAAGACCAGGAAGGAACTTTTCTTTATTAGACGGGGATTGATTTCACGAAAAATGATATGACATAATTTCTCTGTTTAATTATAAAATTCGATTTCTGAATTATTTAACTTATAAAGAATATAAAACGATAAATAACATATCTGCGAAGCTAACTGGGATACTTTGTATCCCACAAATAACCCGCAACGGCTGTCGAAGCGGGGATAGCGTAGAAGGTTACAGCCGTTGCAGCCGATTTTCGCGCCAAAAGCCGAAGGCTTTTGGCCGCCGGCAGTTTTTTCAACTGCCGACGGTAATGGGTTGTGATTTAAAATTTTTCAGATTGAGGAAAAATCCACGGTTTTCTGTCATACCGTCCTTTAGCAGGTTCCATAAAAGCGATGCCCCCAAGTGCGCAATGGTACTATTGATGAAAAGATCCTGTTTTTCAAGTGATTCCGCCAGTGAACAGCTCGGGGTATCATCTTGCTGTTCCGAGATTTGCATAGCTGTACCATATTCCTCAATAATAGATGGTAGGTTTTCAAATGTTTTGAACTTTTTTGAGGTCGGCTGATCTATGTTTCCGATAGTTGAAAGTATGCCCTGTCCTGAAAATTTGGTATTGCCGAGGTCTAGCCAATACTTTGCTTTGTCCCTGTGGTAACCATAATCTTTGGTTAACTTCTGCAATATCTTGTTTATTTCAATTCTTGATGCAACCGTATCTGTACAGGTTACGTAAATTGATGCGCTTGCATAGTCGGGTATTTGTCCATCGGCATTACGCTCGAATTTTCTTGTTTCCGCTTTCCAGTTTGTACCAGCCCACCTGTTAAGCCTATTGATGATGGCTTGCGATTTATAAAGATTCCGTTCCGAGTCAGCAAACCGTTGCCGTCCGATATTGGAAGCTGTAATAATATCATCGTCCCACAGGTGTACGTCCAATCCTGGGTGGTCAAGTTCCATTAAACTATGATTGATTTCCATAAGTGCGGTCATAAATTTAGAGCCCGTTCCGCCCGCACCAATTACATTTACACGAATGGGATTTGTTGGACTTAACAGATAATTGTCCAAGAAATGGATATTTTTCTTTGGCGTTCTCATAATAAAATGTCTTTAAGTTTTTGTGATGTTTTTACAAGCATTTCAGTAGGGAATAGTTTACCGTTATCGATAAGGTTTTCCCACAGCATCACACAGTTTCCCTTAACAGGATTATGGTCAGACATAAGGTGTGAAAAGTAGCTATTGAAAAAGTAGTTTTCCCATAATTTCATCAGCTGGTCAATGGAACCAGTTTCAGCAGTTGAAATATCCACAGTCCCCATACATACGGAGCCATCCGCATAGACGTTAAAATATGGTGCGTTGTAAAGCGGTGTATTGATTGTGGGCTTTCTCGATGTTGAAAGTGCAAAAACTTTCAGCGTTTCCCTGTCTGCAACCCATACCATTGGAGGGGTATGTGCTTTTCCCGACTTTATCCCAAGATGGCTACTAAAGTGCAGATCCCGAAACTGTGCTTTTGTGTACCAGACAATGGTAGCGGATTTAGCATCGAAAGATAGCAGGTTGCTGTTAAGAATACCACTGGATTTTAAAAGGTTAAGATTTTCTTCATCCACCTGTAAAGCTGTCGCAAGTCTTTTGCCCTCGTTCACAGATAGGGGATGCGGATTGATGGGTATACCATTTTCCATGTCAAAATATTCGACATACGTTTCATTAAAGCCTGTCTTACACTGATAAAACACCAATGCGCAGGTAGGGTCGAAATAATTTGCGAAGCTGTTGGTTATATCTTCCATGAGTTCTGTTTATTAAAAGTTATGTTCCTGCCATAGCTGAATGAGCCTGTCAATATTGTCAAATACCTTTGTTTCAAAATCGAAATCATTATTTTCTATTTTTCTGTTATCAAATGGAATAAATCGTGTCGGTTCGTCTATCTCCGAAAATTCCTGCAGGTCGCCATTTACAAAATCGCAAAGGGTGTGAAAAAGGCTTCCTTCGATGGAAGCGCAGAATGAAACGTAGTTGTCAAGGGTGACAGGGCGTTCGGATTCTTCGGTCATTTCCCTGTACCGTAATGGAAAATATTTACGATCAATGCGGACATTTGGATAGGTGGTAAAGAGTTCATAAAATGAACTGGCTATCGAATGAACATCTTTTTCAAATTCATTTTTTGGTTTAAATCTGTGTAAGAGCTTTTTAAAAGACTGTAGATTCGTAGGTTCTGTGATTAGTTCTTTTATATGATCTCCTATCAATTCTGCATCCTTGAACTCAGTTAAATATTCATCTGAATTTGAATCTTCCTCCTCATCGTCCAAATAAGAGTTTTCGAGCATATCGTACATGGAGTTCAGGTAGCAATCGTCATTTCTGTAATAGGGAACAGCGAGTACCTGATAGATATATGCGTAAACACAGACCAAAAGTTTACTTGCTTTTACGGTTTTTCTATTGTGCAGGATTGTGTAAAGTGGAATCACAGGGATATAATAAAGTGTACAACCTGTGTTGTATCTGTCCTCTTTGGCAAAAAATGTACATTTTCCATCATTTACCAATCTGATTTCGCGCCAGTCCTCGGTGCTAAGTTTAAGCTGTGTTTTCAGGTGTGCCAATGATTCCGAAATATTATACGGGTAGGGCAGACCTGCACAGTCCAGTTTAGTTACATTCAGTTTTTTTGAGATATTGGAGAGAGATTTAAAAAACTCCCTCTCCAATTTTGAACTGTCGTAATTTTCGCCAATTTCTGGTTCCTGCAATCTTGCATGGAACTGCATGCCTAAAAAGGCATTGGTAACATCGTGTGCGGAGCGGACTGCCGTCTGTCCTTGCGAATTTCTCCTGCATCCTTCGGACGTTTCATCCAGTTCCCGAACCCGCACAACTGGCGGTGAAGTTGTGACTGGCTTACTGCTGTGGGCAGTTTTACCGTTTGCGGATATTTCTTTTGCATGATTCATGGGTTTTGAATTTTAATTAACCTTTAGTTCCGATAACTGTCTCAAAGCGGTATTCCACAATGTCGTCCACAATTGTAGGACGTGAAATTTTTGCCGTTGTCAGGGCAGGGTAGTTGTTTGAATAAAAATTCAGTACCGCCTGAAGATTCCATTTTGGCTCGGGATCATCGAGCCTGATTTCATGTTCTTTTTCTTTGAGGATAAAAACTCGCTGAAGTGTTGTTGCTACTAACATAATATTGCATTTTAGGGGTTATATTCTTCTTGGTCGATCTTTTCCTGCTCATTTACCTGCTCTGCTTTCTGCTCGGAAGCTGACCAGAGATCGGGAACAAATTGCTTTTCGTACTCATCCTGTTTCTTTCGGATGTCTTCTTTATGCTCGGGATAATCACCGACTTTCGGTAGTGCCGTCCATGCATCCTTGTACTTCCCAACTTTGGCAAGGGCATCGGCTTTCAGTAGTGCTTCGCTATACTTTCTGCCCTTAGCTTTTTCCTTATCTGATTTCTGTTTTTCCATCGCAGAGTTAGCCTGAGCCGTTTCCAGTCCCTTTAGAAAATTTTGCATATTTGAAATGAGTGCGTCTGCCATCTGAACGGGTTTTTTGATATGTTCAAAGAATCCGATATCCAGTTCTTCGGGACTTCCTTTCAGATTAAAAGGAGGAATGACATTTTTTGCCTTATCTGCGCAACCATCATTCTCGATCAAGATAGATACGAGTATCCTGTTTTCTGTTGCTTTTGTAATAGATAGCGTCAATTTGCTGTTGATGTCCATCTGTGCAATCTGTCTGAAAAAATTAGCTGTTTCCATAGTAGTTCATTGCTTTGTCGCTTACGCACTCAGTGATATATGATTCTGAAAAGCCCTGTTCCCGTAGGTAGTCTTCGTAGGCTTTCATTTCCCTTTTAAATTCCGCTGTACCTTCCTCTCCTGTGAGAAAAAGTTTATGTGCGGTTCCATTTTTCAGAGCCTTGGTAATGTCCCTGTATAGTTCCTTGATGTGTCTTCGCTGATCTGAAAGTTTACGGACTTCCATTGCGAACATTTGGTATCGTGAAAGAATATCTAAGAAAATGAACGCTTCCACTACATTCTGATTTTTATAGTTCTGTACAAACCTGTTATAGAGCCAGTCTGCGAACTTATATTTTGCCAGTATATCCATTTTTAAATATTTATGAGTTTGTTACTTAATTTTAGTTCTGTTTCAATTTGGTTCTTCACTATCTTGTTTATTTAGGGTTTCTGCGTAGCTTGTATAACGCTCGGTCAGATCTTCACCCTTATAAAATCGGTCAGCACGATAGTTGTAATTTTCCTCGTACATTCTGATGTCTTTTGTTATAAGATTTATGTAATATCTATACATGGCATTGACCCTTCTTTCATCCATTGTACAGTGCATTTTGAGAAAGTCCATTTCCTCGCTGTGGTTATTGAAATTTAGAAGCGGGGTGAATACTTCTTCTACGATATAGCCCTGTTCGGGTGCGCTCGTACTATCGGCAACACAGATAATCTGCTGTCCGTTTGATAAGGTGATATGTAAGTTTGAACGTGTCATTTTTTTAATTTTTAGCGGTTAAAATTTCCTGTATCAATGTGATGTCAAAATCGACTGTTCTGAATTTGACATCTTCAAAAGCTTCATAATTTGCCATTCCAGAGGGATGAACTATCAGCGAATCGCTTTTAATGCAGTCAAAGTGCCTGCATAACTGCTCGATTTCCTCCGCTTTGGCATCTAAAAAAGCCAGTTCTTTTTCACCGAACCACTGCTCGTAGAATGGTACTTTTTCTGTCCTGCACAGCAGAAAGGAAATACCGTGTTCTTTCCGTGTGATATAACCCGAATAGTATTCTACATTTAGGACTTCGAGCAGGTCTGTTGTTTCAAGCGACTTTTTTAGCCAGTCCCCCCAAAGGGGGATAATGGCTACTTCATAGTTGTTTCGACCTGTTTCGCTAAATGCCTTGATGAGCATGACATCAGTCATTTTATCTGATTTTTTCATAACTAAGGATTTAAGTTTATGTCTACTATTTTTCTGTTACCGAACAGCATATAAATGGCGTATTTAAAGTCTCGGCTACATTCCTTTTGCTCGGTATAATGTATCGTTGCGTGCATGGAGAAAAGCGCATCGTAACCGTCAAACAATTGATCTCTGAACGTCTTTTTATTTCTGTACAGCCTTGTACCGTTTTTAAGGTATCTGCGCTCAAAATTGGCTATGTAGTCAAACCACATGCTGACATCAATATCTTTTTCAGTCCAATTTTCTTCAATCTCGGTTCTATGGTTGTGCCACAGTTCCGCTTCCTTCTTGATAAATTCGGTCAGTGGTTTGAGTTCTTCGGGAAACAGTCTTGCGAGCAGATAGGCTCTATCAAGGTTGTTCATGTGATGTAAGGTTTTCATATAGTTTTAATTTGAGGTTTCGTTCTTTCTAAAATCAATAGTTACTACCTTATCGTCACCGAAATAGAGTTCTATTGCCAGTCTCAGCATTGTGGGTGTCACTGAGGAACCTGCAAATCTTATCATACAGTGAATCCCGAAAACGCTGTTATCCTGATAGAAAAAATGGTCAGCAAAAATCCTCGGATTGCGGTATAGCAGTACACCGAATTTTTCTATTGTCTGTTCAGCATTCTGCACAAGGCTATACCAATAATCGGCTGTTACAATGCAGTTTGGTGGCCATGCTTTTCTAATATCCTGCTCTTTCTCACGTAAGTGTGCTATTTCGGTTTTAATAAAGTCGGTCAACGTTCCGAGCTGATCGGGAAACAGCCTTGCAACGGCAAATGCCCTTTCGGTATTGTTCATTTCTTGTAATGATTTCATGATATTTTGATTTTAAAATGGTGGCAGTTCTATACAAGCCTGCCACCTTTTGGCTGTGCTTAATTCAGTTGGAAAATGTCTGTTCCGATTTTCTCGAAAGATGTGCATAGGTCAAATGCTTTCTGTGACTTGAGCTGTGCAGTACCGCCAAGTACAATGCTCTGTAACTTCGATTCATTGTCCTTGTAATTTCGTACGTTCTGAAAGTAGCCAGTTACGGCATTGTAAGCCCCGAACAAGGTGCCTTTGGTGGTTTCGAGTTGCTGTGTATCATTCATCATGGCGTATGCAAAGGCATCATCAACGGTATTTTTGAACATGGTCGAAAGTTCGTCCTCAGCTCCTTTTTTAAGTAGGTTATAGGCTTCTGTATTGGGGCATAAAGCAAGCTGTATCAGTTTTTTAACTTCGCTGTCCTTGATTTTGATGGTTGCCCAATGGTTAAAAATGCCGTCCATCTGCGTGGTCATGGTGTTTGCTAGTCCCATGACTTTATGTGCATCACTCAGACGTTGTTTTGCTCCTGCGGTATGTTTTATGCGTACCACGTTACTCATATTGCGGAGTGATGCGTTCAGGGTGTTTTGGCAAACGATTCGGATAGGGGTGAATGCTGCTGTAATGCTTCCGCTTCCGTCATGGCTTGTGGTCAGGAAGATGTATTTTTCAATGACATCGTCTGAACTTCCTATGCGGATGTAATTTGGGAGTTTGGCGGTAATGAATATGCGTTCGCCATTACCGAGTACGCCTGCGGTCTCGTACAGAATACCGCTTCCACCACCTACGATAGAATCAAAAAACGTAAAGGCGTCTTTATTCTGTACAATGTGGTAATCTCTACCCACAACGCCCAGAACGGTATTGTTATCTGTGCGGATATTGGCAAAATAGTTAGGTACTTCGATTTCAGTGTCCTGAATGACGATACCGTCCGAAATCTGTACGATTCCTGATCCTTTGGTGAATAAAGGGCTTTTTTCTACTTCGTAGTCCAATCCTGCGTGCCTGATTGCTTCGGCACTTGTCGGGTAATCCTGTACGATCTGCCCCAGACCGTGCCAAGCCTTTTCTTTTACAGCGAAAAATGAATATCTACCTGTTCTATTGTTGAAATTTAAATTATGTGCCATGATTTCTATTTTTTAAATGGGTTTAATGTTTTGGTTTTTGTACTGTCCTGCCTAGAATGGGAGGTCGTCTTTCTCGTCTTCTTTCGCAGTATTGGCAGGTTCCTGTTTTTTACTGGCCTGTA
Source organism: Chryseobacterium sp. Y16C (assembly GCF_022488405.1). Classification (NCBI taxonomy): domain Bacteria; kingdom Pseudomonadati; phylum Bacteroidota; class Flavobacteriia; order Flavobacteriales; family Weeksellaceae; genus Chryseobacterium; species Chryseobacterium sp. Y16C. The sequence goes on along the minus strand of NZ_CP092711.1, from coordinate 1,165,674 downwards.
CGGAATCTTTTTCCGATGCTGTTCCCCAAGCGGGTTTTATATTGGAGGTTGTGAAGTTCAGCCCCGCTTTTGGGTTGCCGTCCTTTCCCGTCCACGCCCTTGCGCTGATCTGTCCCGTCAGTTCGACATATAGCCCCTGTTTGAGCCATGAAACTGGTTTTGCGCTTCGCCAGTAGGCACATTCAATAAATGCGGTGTTGTCCACCCATTCCCCCTGTTTGTTTTTGTAGCCGTCATTTACAGCTACACTGAAGTTTACCACTTCCTTACCTGATGTTGTTTTGCTGACCGTTGCATCTTGTGTCAGCCTTCCTGAAATGTTCATAACTTTTGTTTTTAAGTTGTTATACAATCTTGTTACATTTGCTCCCTTTCCAGTCCTGCTGAGGCTCGCCCCCAAATCATTTTTTCAAAAGAAAAAACAGGAAAAAAAAGAAAGTCAATCCGTACATAGGGGAATTGCGGTAAGGCAAAAGGAAACGGAATAAAGGATGGGTGAGTGCGACGGCATGTGTTTATGCCGTAGTCTTTTGCGGGCTGAGGGTTGGCTGCCCGATGTACTTTTGAATGTCTTTTTCGACTGTTCTTTTGATAAAACTGATTCCCCCAATCTTATCCCTTTAAAAGATTTATGGGGTTAAAGGCATTGTTATTTCATAGGGAATTGTGAGATGATTGTGGAGGTATGGTGTGGACAGCTTGCGATTTGCTATGTGAGGGGAGCAGAAAGCTCTTTTACGGAGTGGTGAAGCGGCTGAGTAAATGTGCTTTGCTTTTGAATGGAAAAGAATAGAACTATTAAAAAAATAGGGATATAAAAGAAACATAATCTTGCGTGAGTGATAGAAGCGACATCCTTTTGCCTGGGCAAAAGATATAGCGGATAGCGCGGTCCTCCGGTCATTTAGTGAAAATGAGTGAAGGGCACGCCCAATTTTAGTTGCTATCGATTTATAGTTTATTTTAAATATGTGCTGATAACTTCAATATGTTAAGCATGATTTTAAGTATACTGAAAAATCCGGACGACATTTGTGTGATTTTTTACTTGCCTTAATAATTATTATATTAACATGCCAAACTTAATTATGATGTTTTATAATACTGCTAATTCAATTGTTGCCCCTACACAGATACAGTACACAGTTTTCAGTGGAGGAGGTGCAAATGAGTACAACGATTTCCATAGCGTTGCACTGAAAATTTTAAGGGAATTTCCTAAAGATCTTCTGCAATTGGCAGATCCGGCAGGATTCTATAACTGGTGTTTTCAGACGGGGCGTAATCAGGGAATAAATTTATACCTGCTCGAACCGGGATTGTTTACTGCTGAACGGGTAGTGAACAGTACTTTTTTCAATGAATACTCAGGATTTTTTAATATAGATCTGGTGAAGGTATTTTTAATCGATAGCAATATCCCCAACCATAAGGAGATTGCGCAGCTTGTTAGTGATATGAACTTTGGTTATTATATGATGATCAATGATCCAGGAGAAGAAAATGCTGCCTTTTATGATGAAAATAATTTCTTTGCGGATGCGCATGGTCTAATAAAGCTTATCGAAAGGGATTTAGAACAGATTAATATCGTATTGCAGAAAGATTACGGTTTTCAAATCGACAGTTTTAATTTTGAGACCAACCCAAAGGCCGATGAGCTAAATCCTTTCCATCCGACCATGTACAGCCATTCCAATTATTTTCTTCTTAATCAGATCTTAGCAAACGATTGGGCTAAGAAACATCAATGGCCTAAAAAGGAAGAGATGCCAATGTTCAATAAAAAGAGGGCGACCATTCAGTTGGGACAGGCGGCTGTTATTGATGGATTGTCTCAAGTTGTGCGTATCAAGGAACCGGCGGCACTTATAGAACCCCTTTACCCGCCGATTGTTATTATTGCACCATTTCATTTTCCGCGATTCAAAAAGTTTCGAGCAAAACCATTTGAAACCAGGAGGCAAAAGGCTTTATTTAAGGTTTCGCAGACCGAACAGAATCTTGATTATACATTTGAAATTGAGGAAGACACGCAAAAGATCTTGGGACATGAGCTGATCGGGCAGGCGTTCAGTTTTCTGACAAATAGATTGAATATGCTCGATTACGCAGGTTACCTTCACGGGCAGCTAACGTATTCGCCGATTTTCAGGATGCCTATTGTGGGAAAATCGCTCAATATGGACCTATCGCATTTTGAAAATGCTTTTACAACCAGAAAACATGCTATAAAAAAAATTGAAACAATAGGGGAATTGATGCGGAAAAAGATGGTCGTTCCAGCATTAAAACAATATTTGGAAGAAAGAAATGGACAGATTGTTTTTATATCCGATCTACCAATGGAGTGGTTACGTTTGGATAGATATCCCATTTGCCTGACCCATGATGTTTGTCGGATACCTGAATTTAATTTTAGTAGCCTTGTCAATAACTATGTGCACAACCAGCGGTTGACATTTGCGATAGGATCAGATATTTTGGAACATACATTAATTATTCATTGTGCCAGTGAAGAAGATCAGGACATGCACCATTACTTTGGGCGAATTGCAGCTATGCAAAAGGACCTAGGGTTTAAAAGCGTTTTCTGCAAAACCGTTGATGAAATCGAAGATGCTGTGAAGACATTAAATCCTCATTTTTTAATATTTGATTGCCACGGTGATTTTGATGAAAAAGATCTGTCAAGCTTCCTTATAGTCGATGACAAAAACAATGTAAGGCTAACAGGAGAAGAGATCATCGCGCGGGGTATTAGCGCTCCTTTGGTATTTATTTCTGCCTGCAGTACAATGCCAAATTATGGCTACGTGAAATTCTTATCAGATGCTTTTATGCAGGCTGGCGCATTTGCTGTTACAGCTACCTTTATGCCAATTATGATGCATGACGCTGCTGTACTTATTTTACGAATTTTAAGCAACCTCAAACAACAGGAAAATAAGGTGATTTTTTCCAATTGGCTGGGTTTTATATCCCATACTTTGCGAAGTACACTTATTTTTGAAACAGTAAGGAAAACCAGGTCAAAATATAATCTTGATAAGGAAATAGCTGATGATAAAGTTGCTGACATACTTTTAAGGCTGATGGTTTTTGATACGCGCGAATCTGCGCTGGATGAACTGAGTGAATATTTGCAGGGAATTATTCCTGAAGCTGATGTAGCTTTTGAAAATTTAAATCATGAATGGCTATCATATACAACCCTAGGCCGAGCAGATCTCATTAAATTTAAGCTTTGGCATGATAAGCATGTACAGATTAACGAAGCTGTTGAGCAGTAATATTTCCGCACATAATAAGTTTTATAAAAAGAAGTAAATTGTGATAAAATAATTATCATGGAAGTATTTTATAATATCAGTATTAATGTCAGCATCAGCAACGTTGAAGCTGGGTTATTATATAAATATTTAAAAATGCATCCAGTAGAAAAAAAGTATGTGGGCGAGGGACATTTCGCATTTTTCTTTGATGAGTTTGAACAAAACAAGGAATTTGAGTTCATGCTGAACACGGCAGTCATTGATTCTTGCGTAACAGTTCTGGAGGACCAGGATCTGGGTGATCCGCTGGAAAATGTACTAAAGAGAAACCTTCTGGAAAAAATTTATAAGTGGTCAGATATCATTGATAATGAACAAAAAGCTATTGATGAGCTGGAAAATAATTTCTATCTCAATTGCACTGAAGAATTTTATAGGGCGGATATCGGTTTTAGTTTTGAAAATTATTTAAAACTCCATAAGCAGGCTAGTCATATTCAAATTTTAATTAAACAAAAGGCATCTATTTTAGAGAAGATTAGGCGCTTCTTTAAGCTGTAAATATTTGTAGGATTTCAGCCTAGAACTAAATTCTTAACAGGCACGCACATTATAGGGTTATCTGAGTGAATTTCTTAAAGCAGTTCAAACTAATTGCGGTTTTGAATAGGGTTATCCTATCCAAAGAAATATTAAGTAAAGTTGGAAATTTTTACATATTCGAAGAGGATTATAATCAGTTTGATATGCAAATTTCTCATACTATACAATCCGTAAAAACCCCTTAAATAAATAGTGGAATCACTTATTTGTTGACTTTTGATATTTTATACCTTTCCGCCACAAAACCTAATAACCAAAATGCAAAATTTCCAAAATGTAGCAAGGTGGCGGTATAGCCTTTTATCACTGAATTTACCGTCATATTCACCGTCATATTTATTGTTTATCAAGGGATTTATTAAAATTAAATTTCCCTTAAAATTCACTTTAAGATTTTGTAAAGTGAGTTTTTAACGATTTATCACACGCATAGAAGGTTCCTTTATGTCAGTGTCCTTTCTACAAAAATAGTAAAACGCCTGCCCGGGCGTCTATATAAATTACACTACTAACTAATAATATTTTGAATCTATGAAAAGAAAATTTTTACCCTTATTATCATTATCGATAGGGTTTTTCGGATTTTCTCAGACATCCGAAGTCTACTTTAAGTATGATGAGGCTGGTAATCAGCGTTACCGCGGTCCAGACCTAAATGCTAAGCAGTCATCCCCCGACTCTAGCGAGACAGCGGCCAAAACAGCTTCTCTAACTCAAACAGCAATTTTGGATGAAAAGGAATTCTGGAAGCAGATACGGATTTATCCTGTGCCAGTAAATGATTTTTTAAGTATTGACTGGTCTGAAAAGGTTGACGGTTTAATTGAATCAGTCTCCCTATATCAACATAGTACAGTTCATTGGAAATTTCAACAGCAGAATATTCCATCGCTAAACAGGCAACTCAAAATTAATATGACCGGCTATGACTGGGGTGTATATGTTTTGCGCTTTACTTTAAAGGACGGAAGAATATTCAGCCGAAACATTACTAAAAGATAATCGATATGAGAAAGTATTATCAAAAAAAAATAGAATTATTTTCATCGGTTCTGTTATCTTTTATTTCCGCGCTGTGCTTTTCACAGACGCCACCTAAATTTCATGATACAAAAGGAAATATTGAAGTTAACAAATCCGGTCAGCTCCAATATACTCTAAATATTGATCTGCCACCTGGCGTAAAAGAGGTTGCACCCAATATCAGTCTGGTTTATTCCAGTGGAGGACAAAATGGGTTAGCAGGATATAACTGGAATATTTTGGGGCTAAGTTCAATTTCAAGAACAGGTAAAAACCTTGAAAAAGACGGTATTACCAAAGGAGTTCAACTGGATTATACTGACTATTACAGCTTTAATGGCCAGCGATTGATCCTGAAGTCTGGTGAATATGGTAAAGATGGAGCTCAGTATGTTTCAGAAAAGTATTCCAATGTTAAGATTAAGTCTATCGGATCTGTTTCTGGCGTTAGCTGGCAAGGACCTGAGTTTTGGGAAGTCACATTTGATGATGGCTCCCAGGCGTGGTATGGAGCAATAGCGACGGGTAACAGTTCTGGCAGAAGTCCAATTGATTATAATATTGTAAAATCTAAAGATACCAACGGAAATATCATCTCATATAATTATGTTTTGGACGGGAATGTTTCTCTTATCAGCAGTATTTTATGGGGCGGAAACGAGAATGCGGGTACGCAGCCGAAGAATAAAATAGATTTTGTTTTTGGAGCCCGGGCGAAACCTGAAAAGGCATTCATACGAGGTGTTGCTTTTACGCAGACAAAGCTGCTTCAATCCATTGTTGTCTCTACCAATAACAAGCAATATAAAAAATATAATGTTTCCTATAAAAAAGACGCTCAGGGGACAAACTACTCGTATTTGGACAAAATAACTGTATTAAACAGTAAAGATGAAGAGGCAAATCCAGTAATATTTGAATATGATTCATCTCCAAATTGGACTAATGAAAGTTGGCTATCACTTAATGCCACCACTACCACATCCTTAAGACCAAACAAAGATACCGATGTTGTCGGAGACTTTGACGGTGACGGTAAACTTGATATGTTAAGATATTTTTCCGTTACAAACGGGAGAATACCACAACCTGGAGTGTATCTATTCAGGGACTTTTATTCGAAAACTTACGAAAGTGAAAGTCCACAGTTTATAAACAGTTCCTTACAGAGTTTGAAAGATTTCATCCCCTCGAATTTTAAAAAGTCGAATATTATCAAAAACCGTCAGGGAATAATCGGGTTCAAAAAAGTGAACAATCCATCAACTTCAAAAAAAGACCTTCAACTTTCTTTTTACAGCTTGTCGGACACCGGAAACACTTTGGTACTTGATTTTAGTAAGACTGTTCCAAACATTGATACTTTTAGTGACGATCCCAACGAATTTGAACCGCCCGGTAATTTAATACATACAATATTGGGATTGGATAATTTTGATTTTAATGGAGATGGATTGAATGAGCTAGTTCTACAGATGAATTTTAATTATTGTACACCTGGCACGATTGATCCGAACCCTACATTTCCTAATGACGGTACTCTTAAGCCACCGGGTACAGTCTGTGAAAACCTTAAAAAATATGTGTTAATAGATCCGGACGAATCCATACAAAATGATGACTGGCATTACACAATCGACCTATATCCGGATACAAATGAGGATGTGTTCAAAACCTATAGATCGGGAGATTTTAATGGAGATGGTATTTTTGATTTTTTAAAGTTAGATCAGAATAAGAAGCCGCTATTGATCACCTTTCAGAAAAATCAAGATGGAAAGTACGAGTCCAGTATAAATTATTTTAATCCGACAGGTAACGAAATCATAGAAGGTGCCTGGGATTATAGTACCATTGGTGATTTTAATGGAGATGGCTTAAGTGATATTATGCTACCACAGTCAGGTGCTTCAAATCAGTGGAACAAGTATACATCGAAGGGAATAGGTTTTGAGAAAGAAGTTGTCACCTTCTTGGAGCCCCGCGGTAGAAATCTATGGAGCAACGGTCAAAATTTTGAAATTAAGAATCCAAGAACTTTTGTTTCCTATGATATAAATAATGATGGTAAAGCTGAGGTGTTGGCGCTTGAGTCCATCAGGGGATATTATTATGCAAGTGTTCAGGATAACAATCAAAATGCTAAGTATGGCACAATGACTGAAATCAGAACTACTTTTTGGTCGCCAACTGGTGGAGAGTATACAACAGATGGCTATTATGAGCATTTTACACAATACAGGGTTGATTCATATAGCTTGTACCTTAACAGTGGTAATATTGATGCTGAATTTGCAGTAAACTACCGAGATATGATCGGCTTACCTGTAAACCAGTGGGCAGGTGCTATGTTAAGAAAAATGGTTATGGTGTCTGCCGTAACTTCTGGCAGTGCTATCGGTGATCAGCAACGTCTTGTTTCACATCCATATTATGACATTGCAAGAGCGGGTCGAATTAAAAATATTACACAGGGTGGAATTACCACAACTGTTACTTATAAGCAATTAGACAAAGAAGTAAATCCCGGACTGTACGATGCTGTTCAAACAGAAAGTTATCCTTATGTTGAAATTAATCAGTCTACGGGAATGTTTGTGGTATCACAGCTCCGTCAAAGTACGACAACGGATAAAGTTTTAAAACAGGATTTCAGATATAGAGGGTTAACGTCCAATATCCTTGGTAGAGGCATGATCGGTTTCAGGAGGACTGCAAGTTCATCCTGGTATGCGGATGGGTTAGAAAACACAAAGATCTGGTCAGGATTAGAAATAGATCCGGTAAACGAAGGGGTGCCTGTAAAAGAATGGTCTATAAGAACCAACATTGAGACGAATATTTTCCCGGCAGATATTTCAGAAAATAACAGCCAGTTATTAAGTTTTAAATCCACTACATATCAAACGGATAAAATTCTGAACGGGCAGGTGATATCAAGTGTCGCAGATGCTGATAAGGCAAAGGTTGTTACAGCAATTCTTCCAAAAACAATAAAAGCCAAAGATTTTCTTACAAATACTCTTGCAGAAAATTCCAATACATATGGAACTTATTACCTTCCTGCACAGACAATTTCTAAGATCAATACTTCTTTTGCAATAAAAACCACACAATACGAATATGACCATAATCCAGCCGGAATTGGAAATGCTTACTACATCGGACGTCTAAAGTCAAAAACAGAATCTGTTCAGGCATATTTAGACACGAAAAATGACAAAGAGGAGTATACCTATGAAAATAACCGTATAAAAACATTAAAAAAGTGGAATTGGGATAATACTGCTTATACACTGGACACTTTCACATATGATGACTTTGGTAATATAAAACAGAAAGTTTCAACTAACAGTATAGATTCACAAACCATAACATCAGGTTATGTATATGATGCAACAGGTCGATTTTTAGAAAAACAGATAGATAATTTAGGTTTAGAAACCATTAGTACGTTTGGGGATTGGGGGCAACAGTTAACAAATAAAGATCCTTTTAATAATCTCATTACAAATAGTTATGACGATTGGGGCAAACTGTTAACATCCACAAAATCTCTTGGAGGCACGACAAGTTATCTTTATGAAAAAGATGGTAATTCCAATGTCACTGTTACTCAGAATGATGCCGACGGCAACATAGTTAAAAAGCTTACGAATAAGTTGGGCCAGTTATACAAGAGCACAACCAAGTCTTATGGGCAGGGACAATATGTATCGCAAGAAATACAGTATGATGCCCTTGGACGTAAAATAAAGGAATCAGAGCCTTATTTTGAGGGTCAGAGTGCCGATAAGTGGAATACAATTGTTTATGATGATTCAGTTTATCCTGCAAAGGCAACCTCCACGGCCTTTACTGGTAAGCAGTTAGAAACTATCGTCTCTGGCCTTACAACAACGGTTAAAGAAACAAATCTATCGGATAACGGTAGGATAACTATTAAAACCGCTGATGCGTTAGGTAATATAATTTCTTCCACAGATAAGGGCGGTACGATTCAATATTTGTACAATGCTGCGGGGCAACAGATACAGGCGAAATTTGGAGAAAATGTTGTTTTAACCAAATATGATACGTGGGGCAGAAAGTCAGAATTTAATGACCCTTCAAATGGCGTATATAAATACGAGTATGACGGATTTGGCAGAATCAGAAAAACAATCAGTCCTAAAGGAGAAAAAGAAAACATATATAACAATCTGGGGCAGGTTATTACTCAGAAAGAATTTTCCACAATTGACTCGGGCCAAACTACCAACAAGACCATAACGCTCTCTTATGGCACAAAAGGTTTATTATCTTCGAAATCAGGTGTTGTCAAAGGACAGAGTTTTAGCACGACTATAACTTATGACACATATGGTAGGATGATTTCGACGGTCGAGAACAGCTTTGGAAAAACCTATTCTCAAAAAGGTCTGATTTATGACGATAAGGGAAGAATAAGTTCATATGAAAAGGAGGTTCAATCATCTGGACTTACCACAAAAGTAACCATTGAAAATATTTATAGCCCCTGGAACGGAGCACTATCCCAAATAAAGGATAAAATTTCCGGAAAGATTTTATGGGAACTAAAAGAGGTCAATGCGAAGGGGCAGGCAAAAAAATCAAATTTAGGAGCTACTGAAATAAACAATGGTTATGATGCTAATGGTTACCTATCAAATATAAATCATTCTTCTGCGGCTAAACCTGGCATCCTGCAGATATCTTATTCATTTGATGCTATAAAAAATGAATTAAAAACCAGGACAACCGGAGGAGATTTTAGCATTACGGAATTTTTTGATTACGATGACAATAATCGATTAGTGAACTGGACAGATCCCGTAACGGGAATCAAACCAATGGCAAATCGTAATGTATTTGACGTGAAGGGAAGAATACAACAAAATGATCAGATCGGAACCGTGAAGTTCGAAAATCCGTCAAAGATTTACCAACCATCGGGTATGACTTTAAATTCAAATGGAGTGCAGAATTATAATGGTGATTTGATTCAGACGGTTATATATAATGAAAACAATGACCCAGTTCAGATCAACGGAGAGAAAGACAGGGTATCGTTTGATTATGGATTGGGAAATATGAGGCAGCGTGTAGACATCATTAAACTTAAAAATCCTGTAAGTGGAGGAGATCCGCCGATTAGCGAATTTAAAACTTCCGATTATGTTGCGCCAGTATGGCAAAATATAGAGGCAAAGTTCTATAGTGAAGACAACAGCTTCGAGGTTATCAGAAATCAGAATACCGATCAGGAAAAACATATAATATACATCGAAGGAACTCCTTACGAATCAAATGTTATTTATTTAAAGGATTTTGGACAAACTGCTGGTGGATATAAATTCCTGCACAAGGACTATTTAGGAAGCATCCTGGCGATCAGTGATGAAGCGGGTAATAAATTGGAACAACGGCATTTTGACGCCTGGGGCAATTTTACGCACCTTAAGATCGGAAGTAGTCCCATAGTTACGGATAAAAACAGTATCATAGCAGCAGTGTTGCTGATTGATCGGGGTTATACAGGCCATGAGCATTTCATGAATGTTGGTATAGTCCATATGAATGGAAGGTTATACGATCCATTGTTAAGAAGATTTCTGAATGCTGACGAGAATATCCAAGATCCATCAAATACGCAGAATTATAATAAATATGGTTATGTGTTAAATAACCCAATGATGTACAGCGATCCCAATGGAGAGATATGGTTCTTCATTGCTGGCGCCTTGATCGGTGGATATTTAAATGGTGTTGCAGCTAACCACGGTAACTGGAATCCGATAAAATGGGACTGGCAGAACACATGGGGAGCAGTAGTAGGCGGAGCTGTTGGCGGCGCGGCTATTTCAGGCGCATTTGGAAATATTGCCATAAATCCAGGAGCTATTAAAACTGTACTTCCCGGCATTGTTTCCGGAGGGTTAAGTTCTGCCTTTACGGGATCTAATTTCTTAAGTGGAATTGCCAGTGGTATTTCATACTCGGCAAACCTCTTCAACAATAAGATTACTTCTACTGATGCTGTTAGCATTGGATATAAGTATATTGTTTCTCCTGAAGAAAACAGTTCTGGTGGAGGTTGGGAAGATTTAACAAAAAGTATATTACTAAATTATGTTAAAACTAATTTTTGCGTATCTTGCTCATACGGAAAATTGCAACAAAAAGCAGGTAAAATGTTTGAAAGTGCTTTTAATTCAATTATGGGTCTAGATCTAGCTTCATTTAACTATACTGGAAATGACGTTAAAATAGCGGGGTTATACAAAGGTAGACCTAGAAATACTGTGCCGGATGGAGTATTTGATCTGGTAAGGGATGAGATAAAATATAGAACAAATGATCTGAGGGTCGGCCCTTTCAATATCAGGATTCCAATTCCAAATGGGCTTAATACGTTGCGATTTTATGGTGTACAATATGCAGAAGTTAAGGCGATGGATGGTACTTTATACACCAGTTCAAATCAGGGTCAATTAGAAGCTATGATAACATCTATGCATATGAATCGTGGGGTGAGCACATACGGAGGTCAGTTTATGATCGGAACGACCTCAGATACCGTTATATCGCCGAACATTTATACTCTGGGGGCAAGCTTTGGGAAAAGTGCCATTACTATCCTACACATGACCAGTCAATATAGAATGATTTCCGGGGAGATGCAGGTAAGGTTTATCCAAGGATGGATGAGTAGTCCGACCAGTTCTACTTACCTAAAATAATTTAACCATGAAAAATTTAATATTTACTATCTTAATCTTAAAATGTACTACCATGATAGGACAAAACAAAGTAACTCTATTAACTCGAGAGGAGGAAGCTAAGTATGATCTTAGCAAATTGAAGTTTTATAAAATGTCATCATATAATGAAAGTATTGCATATTTTATTGATCAAGATAACTTACTAGTACAACCCAACGTTCCTGCTGCGGAGCATTCCATTATTCTTAGTACCTCTGATTTTGATGGAAATAATTTTCCATTGCTTTCGGAAAATGACACACCATACTATAGATTAAAAGACGTCATGAATGAGGAAGGTTTTACCAAGGAAAATATGATGAAAGTTCTGCAAGAATTAGATTTCAGTTATAAAAAAGATTCGTTTTATGACGACGCAGAACGGTTTGTCAAGGGGCTTTCTAAAGATGATAAAATGAAGTTTTTTGGGCCGGCACTATATTTTATTGGCGAAGATTTACATAAGCTTTGTCCTAATGCAGAGTGGCAATTTAATACGATATATTATTTTAAGCCCTTTGCTGAAGCAGGTCTTCATTATGAAAAACGTAATTTTTCATTTTATGATCTAAACCTGTTATTGGAGGACAAACTAATCAGGAATAAGAAGGTATCCTTTAAGCAGATCTATCAGAAGGTTGAAAAAAAGTTTATGAAGGAGAAAGAACTGTGGTGGGATTTTGGAAATGTCAAAGGTGATTGAGAGTTTAAACTTGATCAGCAAAGAATTCTAAAGGAAGTGCAAGAGATAAAGATTTATAACGATGACAGAACAGAATTTTAAAATCGTCGAAACAAATTATAATCTGACTGATTTTGAGGCAATCAGGAAAGAACTGCAGAATTATGAATTTTTCAAGCAAAACCTAAATACGCATAAGACTTGTACCAAGCATAAGGAGAAAAGTGAATTTAGAGTTATGGCTGATGATAATAAGAAATTCTTTTTACAGTTTGACAACGAAGATAATGCTTTGGAATTTTTGAATTCTACGGAACGTCACGACTATGGAATATTGGAAACTGACTTGCAGGAGGAGCTGGAAAAGATCACCGCTGAAAATATTAATGAAAAATCTGCCGAATTTCTGGCACGTTTTAACAAAGTATTTAAATTGCAGGTGGATTATGATCCAAATGAATCTGACTTTTCGACAATTAATGAAAACGTCAGAAAGACGTTGTGGAACAAGGAAAGTCGTTTTCTGCTTAATTTTTATATGACGGAGGTTACAAAACGTAAATTTAACTTTCCTAATTGGAGTTTTGAGGAGGTTAATACTTTCAATCCCTTTTACGTTCCTCTGTATGTCGGAAGGGACGGCAAACCGCAAAGTTATTATCGTCTTTTAGAACCAAAGACAAGAAAGCATTTTGATTTCAAAATGTATTTAGGACTTTAGATATTTAATGACAAAAGCAGGATTTCCTGCTTTTGTTTTTTTTTATATACTTAGGAAGCAAAAGCGTGTTGTAGAACATTTTTGCTTCCTTTTTTATTGATTATACTTCGTAAGTTAGTTCAGGCACACCTTCATACACAAAAGCTTTCGTTGGCGTTCCGGTGGTCTTAAATTCCTTCTCGATCGTATAAGCTTCCATCTCGTTTGAATTGATCTGATAAGTTGCCAGTTCAGTGATCTGCTCTTCGGTTAGATCTGACATCATCCATTCCCAGGCAAGTTCATCAGGAAGCATTGTAGGCATACGGTTTTTTGAGTTGTGGATCTGCTTCATGAGGGAGTTCGCCTCCGTTGTTACAAGCGCAACTGTGTCAACTGTTTCACCTGTATCCTTATCAGTCCAGTTCTGCCAGATCGCAGCGATAAAAAAATATTCTTTATTTATTAATCCGATATGATACGGATATTTATCGGCTGTTTTTAGGGGCTGGTTTGTTTTCTTGTTTAGACGGTAAATATGTCGCCACTCATAAAATTCGCTGGATAAAATTAAACATCGTCTTTCAAGCGCAGCCTTGCGGAACATTTTCTCACGCCCTGTATTTTCATCTTTCAAAAGAAGTTCCTCACCTTTGGCATTTAACGTGGTGTAAGCTTGATGCCATTTTCCTGTACCGTCCTTATAGCCAAAACGCATCTTTTTTACATCTTCTCTATTTTTGATATAAGATGGTATAAATCCCCATTCCATCTGTACGATATCAAAATTGCACCTGTCCTCTGTGGGTCTTAAGACCGCAATATTTCCGTAATTAAAACCTTCATGTATTTCCTGATCCAGAAAGTCATAGTTGATAACGGCTTTTTCAAGATCCATTAATCTTATGAATTCCTCCCGTGATACGCGTTGTCCATTATAATAACACATAGTTCTATTCCTTTAAGTGTTTACTAATTTCGTTGCCAAATACATCAGCTTCTTGCTGTCGCCCTTGTGGAATGCTCATCCACATTTCACCATTCCAAGTTTTTGCACGAGATATATTCAAGGGGGGACGACCATCATTAAATGTTAGACGAAAAACTTGCTGATCTTTGACAGTATATTCAATTACAGCAATTTTTAAGCCTTGAATTTCAATTTCAAACATATTTTGTGATTACGAAGTCTCTATAGACCTATTTAAATTTAAAAAAATATTTACAAAATATTTAAATGTGTTTCGTATAATTTGAAATATTCATAAATTGCTTTAAAAGCTATATAATCTATTATGAAATTAAAAATCAACCAGGTCGTGGACTTTGGAACATTGGAAAGCGAGCGTGTTGAATTGTCGGTATTGGAAGATACAAATCTGTATTACTTTATCATTTCCGACACAACATATCTTGATGAAGGTAAAATTTCCAACAAAATGAGGCATACTTTCTGGTTTAAGCCACAGGAAGTAAATAAAGGGGACGAGGTGGTACTCTATTCAAAAGTTGGCATTAAGCGATCAACAGATATCAATGGTGGAAAAAACAAGAAATACCATATATACTGGGATTTAAAGAGTTCCGTTTGGAATAACTCAGGTGATGCGGCTGTTTTATTTGAGGTAAAAACTTGGAAAACTACTAAGGTAGCAGAGAATTAATCATACAATTAAAAATTTTTTAATGCTACCAGTAGACATCTTTGGTCTTAAAAATTTCAGAATTTTTGATGATCAGCATGGAATTCTTGAAAACTTTTCTGCAATAAATTTATTGACAGGTACGAATAATTCAGGGAAGAGTTCAATAATAAAAGGACTACAGCTGTTAAAGAATAGCGTTAGTACAAAAGTTTTTCCCTACGAACTCGATCTCACGGAACAGGAACATTTGTTAGGAAATTTAGAAAATGTACTTTACAAAAAAAACAATAAGAACATAACAGTTTCACTGCCCTTCAATTTCCTTGGGATGAGGCATGGACATATCTCACTTACATATGTGGTGCTTTCAGCTGATCCGTACAGGGCGAAATTAAGAAAGGTGCAGCTTTCTGACGCTCAGGATGGTGATATTTTACTTTCTTTTGCTTATAAGAATGCTTCTAAAGCTGACAAAGCCAGAGATCTGAGAAAGTATAAAAAAGATATTGAAGAGTACGAAAAGCTGAAAGCCGATCCAACCTACAAGAAGAGGGATTTTTATATTAAATACGGAATTTTTGGGAAGCCCGATGGAGAACCTCCAACAGGTCTTGTTAATTGGAGTATCAATACTGAAAAATTAAAATCCATTTTAAGCGACGGCTTGGAAATTTATGATTATCATCAAGATAATCAGAACGATAAAGTTTGGTTGGAAAAAGTTTTAGAGAAGGAGAGGTTTCGAGTTATTCCGTCTATATTAATGAGCTCCTTCAAGCCAGTGGCTGATCGAGAATCATGGATAAGTTTTCTTAATAAGGGTTTAAAGAAGAAAGTACTTCGGGGGTCCTTAAAAGTGTCAGATCGAGACTTTGAACCCCCTGAATATTTTTATCCGCAACTGGAGATTGAGGGTGTTTTTTACTCAAGCTGTCTTGAGATCTTAAGGGATAATCTAAAATGGATTGATGTTGATACTAATAATAAAAGCAACTATAATGTTATTGAGCATGCATTTATACAAAGCATGTCTCGCTTGGAGCAACGTCTGTTTTCGGTTAATTACCTTTCTACAGTTAGGGAACAGCATGTAAGAATCTATAATGCATCGTTAAATACTCCTTTCATTAACCTATTAAAGGGCTTCCTTCCATTACAGGGGGATAGCACTTCATTTTTAAATAGATACCTAAAAGCTTTTGAGATCGGGAAAAGGCTTTATATAGATTTTAAGCAAGATTACCAGTTAATTTTTGTTTCTGTAATTGATGTGAATGGGGATAAGCGCGAACTTGTAGATTTTGGTTACGGAATAAAACAGCTCATCTTATTGCTGATTCAGATTTGTGTTCTGGCCGAAAAAAATAAGAGGGAAGTCCATGAATATGATGATGAGGGTGAATATTGGAGGGACATTTTTGAGCCTAGCTTGTTATTGATCGAAGAACCTGAGACGAATTTACATCCAAAATGGCAGTCACTGCTTGCAGAAATGTTTTTTGAAGCCAACAAGCGATTCAATATCCAGTTGGTTATCGAAACTCACAGTGAGTATTTAATTCGTAAGTTTCAAAATTTGGTCGCAGCGCAAAATGCGGTTGACCTTGTTAAAATTTTTTATCTTCGACATTTTAAGAATATTAACAGTGGAAATAAACAGGTTGAAGTCCTTGAAATTCAAAATGATGGAAGTATACCATTCGAAGTATTTGATGGTGGATTCTTCGACGAATCAAATAATTTACAGTTGAGCCTACTAAATATTAGGAGAGACAACTTTGTGTTGGAATTTGAATCTATGAAGACCAATTTGGAGGACAGTGAAGAGAAAATTTCTAGATTGGAGGAAAAGATTGACGAGTTTGACGCGAGAATGGATATATCCCGTTATTTAGCAGACTTAGAAGTTTTATTCGACACGTCAAAGCTCGAAGCTACAACGGTCAAATATTTAGCATCAGGTCAGTTTTTATTAAATACGATTACATTGTCAAGTGACTTTTCTCCAGTTATATTACAATATGGCAGAGCTCTTGAAAACGAGCTAAAAAAAGTCTTTAACGTAGTCGATCCTGTAAAAAAGTGGATGGTAGGAGGTATGCAATCGTCGTTAGAAAAATTTAAATTCGGTAGAAGTACTTTAGGCCCGGGCTGTTCTTCAACCGAATTTGCCATTTTGGTAACCGTATTGACAGATATTTTCAATAGACCGAGAGATTTGCTGATTGAAAATATTGATGATCTCAGGATACGCAGAAATGCCGTAGCACATGCTGGGCAGCTAAAATCAAAAGTTGATGCTGAGCAATATGTCCTGGATATCAATGAATTTTTAAATGTATGGATAAATCAAACTAAATTATAAGCCCATTTTTCGATTTCCTAAATTTAAAAAAAGAAGAAAGTTTGGTTAGTGATCTTCACAAAATATTAAAGGATGAAAGTAATTTAAAGTTCATGGCTAAATCCAAGTAAAGCGAAAACAATATATTGATTTAGTTAGGCGGATATGATTTCTAGCGGATGGAACTCAATTAAATTCTGGCCTTTTAAAGACGCAAAAATTCGGTTTATGAAGTTTTTTCCGTCCATTCCGATAATAATCATCAATGGTTCTGGACAATGATATTTATAATCTGTGGATATTTTCTTAATCTGGTTGATATCCTGGAAGCTTGGATCGGGTAATGCATAGGGATGATAATGCCATTCTCCGAGGTAATACCTACCTTTTTTCCAGTTGTTATCTAAGATTTTTTTTAATCCCTTTGTTCCCCTGACAAATGTTGTTCTACCATGTTTGGAGTCACTGGGTGGGCCAATGACAGCTGTAATTTTTGCTGACATATTATTGTCTTCGTAATGTCCGATTAGTATACCTCCCGTTTCTAAATGTCCGGACTGGGTGCAATAAGTTTGTAGTTCAAGAAGTAGATCTTCGGAAAGATGAATTTTTAAATTATTTTCAATATTAGCGTAGACCATCGTTATTCTTCGAATATTTTGATACCAGTAAATGTATCGTTGTTATATTGTTTTTGGATGACGGTTAATTTAGCTGTATCACCATCAAAAATTTGCTTTTCAAAACTTTTTACTGCTGCACCTGCAAGCATTTGTATGTCATCTATTCTAGCAGGGAATAAGGGATGCCAACAACCGATACCTTCGATTAATTGTTCTTCTCCGCTTACTTTTTTTGCATCATTTTCCAGCCATTTTTTAGATTTTGCATTAAAATCACTTGAAAAATTTTGTTTACCCCTGTTGAGGCGAATCGTATAGAGGTACAAAGTGTCTGCCATGTAGCCTGTTGATATGGATGTAAAGAAACATTTGCTACCGACCAAACTGTCATTGAGAAAAGTAATGACGGAATCTTGACCAGTTGCTTCAATTATAATATCAAAATCTGATAAGGTTACCTTATTTTCACTGATGGCCTCTTCAAGTGAAGAATTTTCATATGTGCTATGTACAGATGGGAATATGCTGTTCAGATGATTTGATAATGCTTCGGCTTTCGGAAAACCGACAGAATCAAGCGTCAAAATATGGCGTGATAAATTTCCTGCTACGACCGTATCAGGATCAATTACTTTAATGTTATTGATACCAAGTCTAACTAGTGACTGAATGAAAATTGAGCCGACAGATCCTGCTCCAATTAACAATACTTTCATTTCTGACGTATCTTTTATCATTCTACCTCTATTTGTCAATTGTTCCTGATTCCAGTTATCTGTTTTGATCCAGTTTATTTTTTTATTAGGCTGTAAGGCCAGTTTGATAAGATGTTTTGATAATCCGGTGGCATTGGGACGGAATCCTTTTATTTTTGGTAATTGTGGATATGAGAACGCAAACCAATGCATTAAATGATGTCCCTGTCCGATCCGCTCTGCTACAGGAAAACCTAAAAATACAACATTAGGAAATGAGCCTTGTTTCTTTAGATTCTGCGTTTGCTTTACAAAGGTGGATAGCAGATCAATCTTTTGGAGATTTAATATCTCAATTAATTCTCCAAAAGTAGTGGGAATCTGCCACGGGCTAATAACTGGAATATTGTCAAGAACTATCCAAATGCCGTGCTGATGCCCGTTTTGACTATTCGTAATGTATTTACCCCAGTTAGGCTCAATGCTAAAATTGTCGCTTTTGAATTGAAGGACAGCATAAATATCCTTGCTCAATTGCTTATAAGTGAAAGTTCCTTCCTTATGATCACTTTTACACCAGCTACCAAATGTAGACCGGTTTTCGTTAAAAAAAAGCTGGTATTTTTGTCTTGGTGGGAAGGCTGGCAATTCGAAAGGATCACCATCTTCAACCAAAGTATTATTGCTGGCGGCGGTTAGCCAGCTTTTACATCTATCGATATGCCAATAAAGTCTCGATGTTCCGGATTTCGGTTCGGCAAGATATTGTTTTCTTCCCCAGCTTCCTTGACTCTCGTCAAGACATAACTTGCCGCTGGACCATGGTCGATCTTTAACGATATGATTAAAATCCTGATGTTGAAAAGTGGTTGTAATACCATCTTTTCCGTCAGGCATCACTAAAATATTGCCTGCGGGATATTTGTGGTCAACTAAAACATGCCAAACGGTTTCGTTTGGCACTAAGTCTTGATCATAGCTTTCAATGGAAATCTTAAAGGTCAGTCTCCACTTTTTTACGGCGTAATCCCAAGCCATATCTTCTAGCATTTGATAACCTTTAATATCCTCCAGTTGCCTGCGAGCAGCTTTCAATATTTCGGTAGGCTCCAAATTATGCGAATCTACCTGGCCCAGCATCTGTATTCTCCTTTCTTGTTGTGAACCCCGCTGAGGAGGATAGCGTATTTTTGGAGTCATCTCCGTCATATGATGGAAATTTATCACCAAAGAATTCTCTCCACTTTTCTACTTGCTCCTTTAAAGTTTCAGCCTCCAATGCCTCCTTAGCCAGGGATGCATATTCTTCTACAGAATCATAAAATGAAATAAAATCATCATTGGAGACCCTTTTCCAAACATTGTGTTCTGGCACACCTCGATCAGGAAGAACAGGAGTATTCTTCCATAATCTCTGAGAACTGTAATTGTCTACAATTCCCTGCAGTGTCTTGTAAACACCTTCAGCAACAGAAGTGACACCGTCTGGACAGCAGTCACCGACCATATGTTCAATTGGGTAACCTTTTGGATATTTTAGGTCAGTTAGCTTCAGTGTTCTCCACCATTTTAGTGCTTTAACAATATTGACAAAATGCTTATTTGTATTTTTATTCTTGTCTCTAGTCCAACGGATTTGCTCTAGTGGATGAGTTTGGTCCCAAGAATTAGCTTCACTGTCTGGAATCCATAAAGGCTCCATTTTCCACTCCGCTTGGTTTTTTACGGATTCTGCCAAAAAGTTATAAGATTTCATAGGATCAGGATCGCTCCATCCTTTTGTCAGACGCCATTCATAATCGTTGTTAAAATCTTCAAGCATTAGACTTGATGTCACACTGCTTGATTTTAGAAGTTCTCTATCTGATTCAGACGGAGCAGAAGTTATTACAATATCCAGATCTACATAAGATAGTTCAATTCCAATCGATCGGCCTTGAATTTCATACTTTCCCTTATAATGTTTTTCTACAAAAGGGATAAATTTTTCAATGGCCTGCTGAGGTGTAATTTCATTTCGGTCTAGGTTGGTGACTACTATCACATCAACATCTGCGCGCTTACCATTTAAAGGCCTTACGGCGGTAGACCTTCTGTAACTACCCTGTAGGAATGTTGAAATAATGATGTCCTTAAGTTCATCATCTGCAGCAAGACGGTCGCGTAATGTCTTATGTCCTCTTTTTAAATCATCTTTTTGAGAAGATGTGAGTCTAATATTTGACAAAAAGTCATTGAAATACGAATTGATTTTCATATAGGTTTAATATTAAGTTATGATATTTCCAAGATGGCATGATACCCACCATTTCGTTGTTGTTCAAAGTCAAATTCATATAGTGCTGATTTTCCGAGCAGGCTGATCTTTTGCCCAAGATAGAAAGCCATTGCATTTGGTGCGGCTATAAATAAATGAACTTTGCCCATCGCGGAGCATTTACGTTTCACCGTTCTGATTGTATTTATTAATTCTTCGAGTGCTGAAACTGCGTGATTGGCATCGATTAATGAAGTGGCTCCAATATTTGGCAGTATGGTTGCGTGCACACGTGCTTTTATGTGGCTGAGATTTTCTTCGACAAATGCATTTACATCTTCGACGATATTATGTGTCACGTTAATTGATAAAACAATTTCGTCACCGTGTTCATTGATTTGTTCCTCTGTGATTGTCCAGAAAGGAGCGGTCAGTGCTGATGTGGTAACTGTATCCGCTTTCCATAACTTCTTGCCATTAAATGTTTTTTGTACCAGCGTAATTTCTGGAACACCAAATTTAGGATTCAGCTGAGATCCTAATAAGGTCGCTAGAGACAAATGAGTATCCAGATGCAATAGGACAGGTTTTTTATTTTCAATTATTTTCTCTGCAATTGCCTTTATTTCTGTGTTAATGAAATCCATTCCTGCATATTCTTCCAAAATAAATCTACTCGAAAAGCAGTGAAGAAAACAGCTTATTTGATCAACTTCATTGTGCAAATTTTCTGCACCTTTTCTAAAGCTACGTACACCCACCTTAAAGTAGTTTTCCTCCTCAGTAACTTTACCAATATAAAGATCCTCAGCTTTCAAAATATTGAAAAGCTCATCTTTAGTAAAGACATTTTTGCCCGATGCGTGCAATTTTTGAATTAGGTCATTATATTTGCTGGAGTGCTGGTCGGCAGGGATAGGTCTCAAACCCGATAGTAACAGATTAGAATTTAGCTGATCCTTTACATGTCGTTCATCTCCAAAGCTATGCAATATTCTCAAGGGAGCTAAAATTTCTCTCAATTTTTCATCGCTATCAATTTCAAGATGAGCTTTCCAAGCTTCCCTTATTTTACCATTTGCTGATGTAGGCCCTTTTTTAAATAGGATATCGAGACGAATGCCACCATTATTTCCAAGTAATTTTGGTAGTTCATCATTATGATCTAAGCCCCAGGTATTAACGATATTGTACCGTTTTGAAGCAAAAGTGGAAGGGTCATTATTGTAATTTTTTTGCAATCTCTGTAAGATGGATTCCGTAGTATTTCCGATAAATGAAGGGTCCATTAATGCCTCACATGTAAATGCTCTTCTGTGGTCAACATGAAATTTTACTTGGTAATACTCTTCTGCCACATCGTACCCTGATTCTTTAGCTGACGGCTCATAATACACCACCACGTCATCAAATCCAAACGTAGAGTCCATTTCCCAAGCAACTTTTTTGATGCATGTATGTGGAAGGTTCAATCCACAGGCTTTTAGCCAAAAGAATTTTGATTGGAAATCGTCGCCGCTTTGTCTTGCAATTACACTGGTTGCCATATGTTTATAATTTGTGATTTATAGATTACACTAATTATGCCCTAAATAGTTTAAAGACAAATTGTCCCTAATATACAATATCCTTTACCTTAATATTTGTTTTTTTTTGTACTCTTCGCATTTATCTATCTAATATTTAAGGTCAATATGTCAGTTATGATTATGTGTAACAATTCTTAAATTTACTATTTCATTAATTGATCAAATTAATAATTAATAACTAAGTGGATGTCTTGATAATTTCTTGTTTTGATTGTTCTGAAACAAAGTATGGCATATCATTATAAAGTTGCAGAATATTACTAGAAATAATTGTAGTCATGCTGCAGATACATTACGCTATCGACTATTGAACAACTGGGACTGTCGTTTAAGGAAGTAGATTTGTAAAAAAATCTTATTTTCTGTTAGAAAGATTTTAGGAGGATTTGAGTCCGAATATTTCTTTTCGTTTTCATAACATAATTTGTAATGAAGTAGATTATGCTCATATTGCAATCACCAGTTGAGAATTTATAGGAATTCTAAGGTAAGTATAAGCTTTAGCTCCGGATGGGGCCCTGACTTTAAATATTTTTCCGTTCGGAAAAGATTTTTAGAATGGGTGCAAGGAAAAAAAATGGTACAAGTACTAGGGGTATGAGTTCTACTGTTAAGCAGATGGACTTAGATCATTTTATTGTACTTGATGAATTACCCGTCGAGCAGTATTCAAAAATGCTCAAGGAAGCTGGTCTGGATGTTGACGAAGATGAAGCTGCTAAGATTATGACATTCTTAAACCAATTAGCAAGGATGACAATCAAAGAAATTTTCTCGCCTGATTAAAACTTTTTGTAATTTTATACTTTCAAAACTATCATTAAATTTTTAATAATCAGTTATTTGCTAATCGCTATGATAGTGATTAATTGATTGCATGTCCAATTAAAACAGATGTATTATGACCGCGGATTTATATATAAGAGTTTCCACCGATGAGCAGGCAGATAAAGGATATTCGCAAAGAGACCAGGAAGATCGATTACGCACTCATTGCAATCGAAATGGGATCACCATTGATAGAGTGATTTTTGAAGATCATTCTGCCAAAAATTTTGATCGACCTGAATGGAAGAAGTATCTACAAAGTTTTAAAAGGAGTAGGGGTTATCGGGAAGAAAGGCTAGTGTTATTTACAAAATGGGACAGATTCAGTAGAAATACTGCGGAAGCATACCAGATGATCAGTTTTCTCAATAAAAATAATATATTACCACAGGCTATTGAACAACCATTAGATTTAAACGTACCTGAAAATAAAGTATTACTCGCTATTTATCTTTCCACTCCAGAAGTAGAAAATGAAAGACGAGCAATTAATGTAATGAACGGGATGAGACGTGCAATTAGAGAGGGTAGATTAATGGGCATAGCTCCGTATGGATATGTCAACAAATGTACAGAGGATGGTAGAAAATATATTGCCATCAAAGAACCGGAAGCTTCGAATATTATATGGGCTTTTAAAGAGGTGGCAAAAGGCCATATGCCGACTGCAAAGGTAAGGGAAGCAATGAATAGAAGAGATGGAAAAAATATCTCTAAAAATGCTTTTATGGAAGCATTGAGAAACGTCGCCTATTACGGTAATGTTCTCTTGCGGGCATATAAGAGTGAGGAAGAAAAAATTGTGAAAGGGAAGCATGAACCATTGATTTCTGAGGAATTGTTTTTAAAAGTACAGTATGTTTTGAAAAAGAAAGGTACTAAAGATCTTAGAATGCCTGGGGGAAGGATTATCAATGAAGAACGATATCCACTTAGAGGACTTCTGCTATGTCCTAAGTGTGGAAAAAATTTAACGGCTAGTAGTTCAAAGGGTAAAACGAAACATTACTATTATTATCACTGTTCATCAATATGCGGATTCAGGCAACATTCGGAAATTGTAAATGACCTTTTTCAGAAGGAGTTATCTAAATATGAATTTCCAAGCGGAATAATTAAAATTTTACAAGAGATTATTATAAAAAATACTAAATCAACCTCGGGCAATTTAAGTGATGAAAAAGGTGTGCTTCGAAAAAAGATTAATGATATTAATGAGCGCATTAGCAAAGCTCGAGATCTGTTCCTTTCTGACAAGATAGATGAAGATGATTTTAGGGATATCAAAGACAGATATAAAGGTGAGCTGATTGATTTAGAATATAAACTTAGTCTTTTGGTAGCTGCAGAAAAGGAGGATGATATAGCGGGTAAAATCTCCAAAGCTTTAAATATTGTTACGAATATCTCAGAACGGTATAAAAACGCGATGACTGCTGACAAAAGAGTTCTTGTGAGTTTGATATATCCTGAAAAGATAATATTTGATGGAGACCATTTTCAAACACCTAAAGTTAATTCATTTGTTGATAGTATCTTCTTGATTAAGAAGGAGTTATCTAGACAAAAAAAAGGGGCTTTAGATTTTAAAAATCTAAAGCCCTGTCATGTGACCTCGACAGGATTCAAACCTGTAACCTTCTGAGCCGTAATCAGATGCGCTATTCAGTTGCGCCACGAGGCCGTTGTTTCCTTGTTGTTTAAAGGTTTGCAAATATAGTGCTTTTTTCTTTTCTTTGAAACATGAAATCAAGAATTTTTCTAATATTTGCCATTTGGGCGCTAATCTCTTGTAAAAGAGACCCAAAAATTTCATCCTCACAGTGGATTTCTGTATCAAAATATGTACAATACAATGAAACCGGAGAGGCTTTAAAACTAAAATCGGGAAATTTCACCTACGATTTTAAGAAAAATCAGATTCCTTTTAAGAAAGTGATTCTATTAAATGCAAGTATGGCCGGTTATATTTCGGAACTTGGAGCTGAAGATCTGATTATTGGGGTATCCAGCCCGGAATATATTTTTTCTGAAAAAATTCAGGAAAAAATAAAAAAGGGAAGTATCCAGAATGTAGGGAATGAACAGAAATATGATGTGGAAAAGATTATATCTCTAAAACCGGACGCGATTTTTACCAATCATATTGCCAGCTTTGACAATACTTATCAATTATTGAAAAACAATGGAATTCAGGTGATTTTCCTGGATGAGTATAAAGAACAGAAACCATTGGAAAAAACTGCTTATTTAAAACTTTTTGGAAAGCTTTTCGGAATGAATGAAAAAGCGGAAGCCGAATACGCAGAAATAGAAAAAAATTATAATGAGCTCAGACAATTAGCTTTAAAAGCAAAAGAAAAGCCTTTGGTTCTGGCAAATGAAATGTATGGTGATGTTTGGTATCTGCCTGGAGGGAAAACATCGGTGGCTAATTATATTTCAGATGCGAATGCTCAATATATTCTGAATAATAATACAGAAGAGAAGGCCGTAACAATGAGCTTTGAGGAAGTGTTTTCAAAAGCTAAAAGCGTGAAATACTGGGTAAATGCAGGGAATCATATCTCTAAAAAAGAGATGCTGAATATGAATCCGTTTTATGGTAAACTGGATGTTTTTAATAAAGGTTATGTCTACGGAATTGGAGGCAGAGAAAAAGAAAAAGCTAACGACTTCTTCGAAAGCGGTATTGTAAGAGCAGATTGGGTACTGAAAGATTATATTAAAATTTTTCATCCGGAATTATTACCAAATTATCAGCTTACTTATATGAAAGAATTAAAATAACTCGAAGGATTTATTTATTTTTGTGTCTCTTTTTTAGAACTTATGTGGAAAAAAATTAAGCAGATTATTTTTATAATCCTTATTCTGAATGTTTTATTTATTGTTTGGGGACGATTTTTCAACCCACCCATTACCATTACACAGATCGGAGGACTTTTTGAGTATGGAAAACTTCAAAGAGATTATGTTTCTTATGATGAAATGGGAGACAAAGTAAAGAAAGCTGTCATTGCATCCGAAGACCAAAAGTTTTTTATGCATGATGGGTTTGACTATTCTGCCATTGAAAAGGCAATGAAGCATAATGAGAAAGGAAAAAAAATAAGAGGGGGAAGCACCATTTCGCAGCAAACAGCAAAAAATATTTTTCTCTGGCAGGGAAGAAGCTGGTTCAGAAAAGGATTGGAAGCTGTTTATACATTTATTATTGAAAAAGTTTGGGGTAAGGATATTATTTTAGAAAGATATCTGAATTCTATTGAAATGGGACAGGGGGTATTTGGAATAGAAGCCGCTTCAAAATATTATTTTGGAAAATCATCCAAAGATCTTACAACTTCTGAAGCAGCCTGGATTGCCGCTGTATTGCCCAATCCCAAAAAATATGACCCAAAAAATCCTTCGCCGTATCTGACCAGGAAACATAACTGGATCATGAGGCAGATGAGAAATGTGAGTCTGAAATAAAAGTGAAAATTTAACCCAGCTTAAGAATTTTAGTTGGGTTCTTTTATTGTTATAAAGAAGTTTAAACAAGTTTAGTATCTTTGTACTGATGAAGCTTTTTAATTCCAGCACAAACTTTGAGTCTGTTCTTAAAAAATATTTTTCCTTTAAGAACGAAACCCTCTCTCTAGAACCTTTTGCGGACTTCTTAGAGAGTATTAAAAGGGCAGACTTTACGGATGTACTCAATTTTTTTAAAAGCAATTCTCAGGTTACTGAAAATTTTAAATATTATATTCATAATATTTTTAAAGGAAGACCTTTTAATTTGTCGTTAACGGAAGCGAA
This sequence comes from Chryseobacterium sp. Y16C, assembly GCF_022488405.1. Classification (NCBI taxonomy): domain Bacteria; kingdom Pseudomonadati; phylum Bacteroidota; class Flavobacteriia; order Flavobacteriales; family Weeksellaceae; genus Chryseobacterium; species Chryseobacterium sp. Y16C. The sequence continues at coordinate 1,138,841 of NZ_CP092711.1, read as the reverse complement.
TATTTTATCCGAAAACTCTTTTTTTCCTGAACTTAAAAAGCGAATTTTAAATAAAGTACTGCCACCTGTAGAAAATGAAAATACGGTGTGGTATATGATTGATAATGTAAGCTTAAGTCCCCAAAAAGATCTTAAGTTTTTCCAGAATCTTCCCGAAAATGAAGTAGATGAGTTTTTAAAACTTCTTGGAGCTTCGGATTTTATTATCAAACCTGTAGTCAAAAAAGAACTGATCTTTGCCATGAATATTCTTTCCTGGCGTGCTACAGGAATGGCTATGGAAGTTGAGGTAGTAAGAATGGCACCGGAATACAGGAATTTTGATAATCCTTTTTTGGCGTTGCAAAATGAATTGGAAGGGCTTGCTGAAGAACTTGATAATAATCCGGAATTACAGCTTCATTCCAAAGACAGCCGGTATAAGCAGATAAAAATCTACGCAGAACAATGTCTAGAATTTGTAACGATTGCCTTTAAAAACTCGGCAAAATATGGTATTTCGGGTAAAATTAATCAGTCTTTGCTGAAGATTCGTCAGCAGACCAATAGAATTTATGAAATAGTTCAGTTGCTGGTCATTGATGAAGATAAAGATGTTTTTATCAATTCAAAACAACTGATATTTAATATTATAAGGTATAAATCTCATAAAAATAATATTTCTGAGCTTGTCAATGACAGTACAAGGCTGATTTCTCACCTTATCACCAATCACACAGCGGAAACAGGAAGTCATTACATTACTTCTTCCCGGAAAGAATATATGAAAATGTTCTATAAAGCCAGTGGTGGGGGAATTATTGTAGGAGCTTTGTGTGTATTGAAAATGCTTTACGGATACTTTCCGGGAAGTGATTTTTTCCATGCTTTCTTATACTCAATGAATTATGCAATGGGATTTATCATGATTTATCTGATGGGATTCACTCTGGCGACCAAACAGCCCGCCATGACGGCGGCGACGATGACAAAAGTGCTTTCTGAAGAAGGTGGAGGAACCAGAAATAATACGGAATTTGCCCATCTTGTTTCTCAACTGTTCAGAAGTCAGTTTATTGCTTTTGTTGGTAACGTTTTGCTTTCTTTTCCTATTGCATTGGCTATTATTTATGGGTTAGATGTTTTTACCTCTCAGAATATGGCGGTAGACAGGGCAGATAAGCTGCTGAAAGATCTGGATCCATTTAAGTCAAAAGCAATTCTGCATGCAAGTATTGCCGGATTTTATCTTTTTATTTCGGGGATTATTTCCGGAAATATCGGGAACAATTCTGTCTTTTATCAGATTCCTGAACGTATTGCCAAAAACCTGTCCATCAGAAAGTTCTTTGGGAAAAAATTTGCCAAAGGTCTTTCAAAATATTATGCTAAAAACTGGCCGGGAATTATATCTAATTTCTGGTTTGGGGTATTTTTAGGCGCAACCGCTCCGGTTGGGCTATTCTTAGGATTAGACTTGGATATTCGCCACATTACCTTTGCAGCCGGAAACTTTGCTTTAGGTCTTTATGGCAAGGACTTTTCAGTAGATTCTTATACATTCTGGATTTCCTTTGTTACGGTTTTTCTTATTGGATTCTTTAATTTCTTGGTAAGTTTCACACTGTCAATGTTTTTAGCGTTTAGATCCAGAAAATTGAACTTTGGTCAGGTAAGTGAAATCTATAAAGAAATCTTCAGATACTTTTTGAAAAACCCGTTGAGGTTCTTTATCCCGTTACGCTCAAAATTAGATCAGAGAGCAGATGATTTAAGAAATAGTACGATTACAAAATCTGAAGATCATTAAATTTGTCTTCCCCGAACTGAGCCTGAAATTTTTTCAGAAAAAAGCTTTTACGAAGCTGGAAATCATGCTTTAATAAAGGTGAATTGATTTCTATGATTACACAGCGGTCTTCAATATTCACACTTTTTATCTCACGGAAAAGACTTTCATCAAGATATTCTTCCAAAAAATCCTTAATTTCAAAAGCTACCAGTTTGCTTTCAAAACCATGAATTCTTGCAAAAGATTTTACAAGTTCTGAGGATTGGTATTCGCGTTTTTTCTTCTTCATATTATATCTCAAAAATGATACTTTCTTCATTTATTTTTTTCACCACACTTTCCGTACGTTCTCTGTGAGTATCGGTTATGAAAATCTGTCCAAAACTTTCCCTGTTTACGAGCTCAATCAATTGAGAAACTCTGTTGTCATCCAGTTTATCAAAAATATCGTCTAACAGAAGGATCGGAGTTTTATTTGTTAATTCCTTTACCAGACTCATTTGTGCCAGTTTTAATGAAATTAAGAATGATTTCTGCTGTCCCTGTGAGCCGATTTTTTTGATTAATACTGAATTCATTTCAAATAAAAGGTCATCTTTGTGAATTCCTTTTGATGTATAGGTAAGCATTCTGTCCCTTTCCAGACTTTCCTTTAATAGGCTTTCAAAAGAATCGTTTAGTAAATGAGATTCATAGATAACAGAAACCGTTTCTTTTCCACCGGAAATAATTTGATAAAAATTCTGAACGATAGGATTCAGCTTTTCAACAAAAGTCCGTCTTTTTTCAAAAATCTTAGTCCCGAATTTAGAAATCGGATCATCATAAATTTCCAGTGAATCTTTATCCCAGACACGGTTTTTAGCGAAATATTTTAATAAGGCATTTCTCTGCTGAATTGCTTTTTGATATTGAATTAAATCAAAAAGATATTCTGAATCTGTTTGGGAAATCATGGAATCCAAGAATTTTCTTCTGCTTTCCCCCGAATCTGAAATTAAATTGGAATCATACGGAGAAATCATCACACTGGGCAAATATCCGATATGATCTGCCATTCTATCATAGCTTTTGTCATTCTTTTTAATGACTTTTTTAGCTTCTTTAGGCTGAAGGATTTTGATATTGTCTTCACTGTCTTCACTTTGGATCTCAGCATCAATGGTGAAGAAATCTTCATCTTTCAGAATGTTATTAAGATCTGTGTTGCCTAAAAAACTTTTGCCCACAGAAAGATAATGTAGTGCATCCAGAATGTTGGTTTTCCCTACACCGTTGTTTCCGACAAAACAGTTGATTTGCGGAGAAAATTCAAATTTTTTCTCAGAATGGTTCTTGAAATTGTACAGGGAAAGTCTCTTAATAATCATTCGTCAAAAATACTCCATTATTAGTAAAAATAAAAAAGGAAGTGCAGAACAGGTTTCTACTCCGAATGAAAAATAAGCGTCACTTCTCTCATTTTCAGAAAAATAAATAAAAATATAAGAAATAATTCCCGACAGAAAAAAAGGAATGGAATAATGGGGAGTTAAATATAATATAGCAATAATATTGCTCATAAAAATCAGTAAATAAGCAATGTATTTGGTATTCTGAACCCCGATCAGCATGGGAAAAGTCTGTACTGTATCCCGTTTCATATCCCGAATGTCAAAAGGTAAAACCAATGCCGTAATAAAAAATAAGCTGATAAAAAATATAGGGAAATTAAACTCGGGTAAAGTAAGCCAGCAATTGACAAGAGCCCAGACCAAGCCTACATAAAATACTTTTAAAAGAGGAATTTTACGGATATAGACATCGAGAAAAAAACTATTGTAAAGCAATCCCAAAACAACAATAACAAACCATTTCACCAATCTTATTTCATTGTGATTATGATAAATCAGAAAAGCGCAGATGATGCCTGCAACACCATTTAACATCAAAATTTTAAAAAAATATTTAGTGTGCTGATACTTTGTATAAAGATAACCGCTGAAATAGGTGATGAAAATTAGAACAACACTGGGTAAACGGAATGTATTTTGCTCTTCCATGAAAAACACTGCAAAAAGAGTTCCCATTAAAGACACATATAATTGACTGTCAATGATGGATTTTTTCAGTATTTTTAGAAGGTTCATTTATCAAAAATAACATTTATGAAAAAAAAATCCAAGATTTTTCTGCTTTTGCTGTTCCTATTGAATTTTTCTGCGGTTTTTGCCCAGAAATATTATGATGAACAGTGGAAAAAAGTATCCGCTAATTCCCAGAAAGGCATTTACAAATCCAGTCTTCCCATCATTTTAGACATACAAAAACAGGCGATGAAAGAAAATAATATTGTACAGCTTATACAGTCTTTGAAGGCAGAATTCAACATTTTGAATCGGACAAGAGATGATGAAAAAAACGATTCTGTAAGCCAGCTTTTTAAAAAACTGACAGAGGTTCAGAAACAGCTGAAAGGAGAAGATAAAACTGTATTTGAGGTACTGTTGAATAGCTTTCTCATGGATTATTATAATGAACATTCCTGGGAGATTGGAAGCCGGACGAATATCAATTCTCAGAATACTTCAGAAATTGAAACCTGGAGTAAGCTTGATTTTAAAAACTATCTGAATAAAAACTATCAGGAGCTTGACCAGCAAAAAGCTGAAATGAGAAAAATTGCTCTTAAAAAATATGAGCAGGTTTTTTCATATAATGATTATATTTCTTATTTCCCAACCTTATGGGATTGGTATTCCGTAAAAAAAATAGATTTTTTTTCCAGTAGAGATCTTTTTACTAAAAATGAGCTTGAAACAAACCATACCATCATTAACGGAATTTATGATGAGCTAATTGCTCAGAATACAGGAAATCCCAAATTGTATTTCATGCACAAAGAATTGCAGGATAATTGTGATTTTACTCGATGCAAGGATAAACTGAAGCAGCTTAAAACTCTTTTGAAATCTGATGTTAATGGCGATTACAAAGTTTTGATCATTGATGATATTGTGGATGAATTAGTAGGTAAGAATAAAGAAAAGGAAGCGATTCAATTCATTAATCAGGCAAAGACTCAATATCCAAAATCTCCCTTTATTGATAATATTAAAAATAAGGAAAGCCAGATTCTGAATCCTTCTCTGAACATTAAATATGATGCACAGACACAAAGTAATACACCGATTCACTTTATCGCTGAATACAGGAATGTTTCTGCATTTTCAATCAGTATTTATGAAGTGAAGGAGGATCTGACATCGTTTTTACAGTATGCAAAAAATTCTTATGGAAACCCATTGAATAAAATTAAAAAAAGTCTGGTAAGAAAAGAAGCATATCCATTAAACGATTCGCAAGATTTTCAAACCCATAAAACATCTTTGGAAATAAAGCCGCTTCCTTCCGGGATTTATGTCGCGGAATATTCTGTTACCGGAATTAACAATAAGGATAGTGATGATGATAAAGATTTTTATTTCCTGGTTTCAGGTAATAAAATTATTTATCAGAAAAAAGCAAATAATAATCCGCTATCTGATGAATTGAAATTGGTAAATAGTGAGAACGGAAAACCAGCTGTTAATGAAAACCTTACATTTTATGAATTTGTTGGAAATAAAACGTTTACTAAAGCGGAAGGGAAAACTGACGATAAAGGAGTCTTTAAATTTCCAGCAACGGCCAATAAAGAATACTATAGAACCTTGTTGATCAGACAACCCAAAACAAATGATTTCCAGATAATGGAGATTTATGGAAATAGACCAGTTAATACAGCCGATCAAAATAAAGACGCTAAAGAAAGTAAAGCTCAGATCTTTACAGACAGAGCTATTTACAGACCTGGACAAACCGTTTATTTTAAAGTAATCAATACTCAGCGTGATAAAGAAATTGAGTCTGTAGTTGCAGGATTACAACAAAAAATCACGCTTACAGACACTAATGGACAGGAAGTCTCTTTTCAAACATTTACGACCAATGAATTTGGTTCCTATCACGGAAGTTTTGTTCTTCCAAAAGGTAAACTGAACGGAACGTTTTATTTGAGAACTTCAGGAAACAACGGTTATTTCGATTTCAGGGTTGAAGAATACAAAAGACCCAAATTCGAAGTGACTTTCGATCCGGTAAAAGAAGAGTACAAATATGGACAGACTATCGAGCTGAAAGGTAAAGCAATGATGTTTTCAGGAGTGGCTTTAAGTAATACAACGGTCAATTATGAAATCAGAAAACGGAACATTCGTTGGAGATATTTCAGTTGGTACCCACAGGATAATGATAATGAAAATTCGATTCTAGGTGAGGCAAAAACTAATGAAAAAGGAGAATTTATCATCAAACTTGATCTTAAAAAAGATGAAAAACTGGATGGAATCCAAATTGATAATTATGAAATTAATGCTTCTGTAACGGATATTAATGGTGAAACACAAACTGCAGATACGCAGCTGAAAGTGTCTTCGGTTTCCCATTATATTCAAGCAGAAGAAATTAAAAATGTTTTCTCCGGCGAAAATGTAAAACTAAAGGTGGAAACCAAAAATTATAACGAGCAACTTCTTAAAAAATCTTACCAGGCAAAGCTTTCAAAGCTTCAGTCACCTAACAGAATTTTTAGGAATAATTTTATTTCCGAAGTTCAGGATTTTCCAAAATATTCAAAAGAAGAATTTATCAGTAAGTTTCCACATGATCTGTACGATAAGAATGATAAGGTGGAAAATTGGAAATCTCAAGTACTCTCCACTAAAACCGAGTCATCTGAAAATTTAGATCTCGGAAAATTAGAAGCAGGAGATTATCAGCTTGAATTATTTAATATTGAAGGTAAAGACACCATAAAAACCGTACAGAATTTCAGTGTCTGGAATAAGAATTCTTTACAGGCCAATCAGAAGACATTTCTTACTGTTGTAGAGCCTAAAAAAGAATTTGTAAGAGGAGAAAAAGCTCTTTTTTATTTGTATTCTTCGATTCCTGATGCTTTGGTAAATGTTTTTGTGCAGGATGGTTCAGGAAAAACAATTTCAGAGGTTCACCAGCTAAAAAACGGAATCCTGGAATATGGAGTAGAAATTCCAAAAGATAAAAATGTACAGACATTGAATGTACAGTTCCAGATTGTTGCGTTTAATGATGTTCAGACACAATCTGTAAATCTTGAAATAAAAGATGCTAAAGAAAAAGAGTTAGCAATAGAGACGGTTACTTTTAGAGATAAAATCCAGCCTAATTCCAAAGAAAAATGGTCTGTAAAAGTCTTAGGAAACGGGAAGGAGAAGATCAGTGCAGAACTGTTAGCAAATATGTATGATATGTCGCTCGATAAGTTTGCTGCCAACAGATTTAACTGGGATCATTTCTATATTCCGGCTTCTATTGTAACATCTTATGACATCAGACAATACCTTCGTCAAAAATATTATCAAAAAAGACTGGAATATTTTAATGGGCAACAGGTAGAAGCTCCTGCTTTTGATTGGTTTGATGAAAGTGTGTTATGGATGAATACACGTTTACTGGAAACAACTACAGGTTTAGTGAATCAGGAAGGTGTAAAAGCAGCAGCATATACACCTCCGCCACCACCTCCAACTGGAGGAGCAAAGAGAAGTGTTGCAATGATGAAGAAAGAAGCTACAGTGGACGATGCTATGATAGATGTTGTTCAAAATGTTGTTCCTGAAGCAGTAAAAGCACCAAAAGAGACCCCTTCACAAGCAGATTTGAGTAAAGTTCCAGTCCGTCAGAATCTCAACGAAACAGCTTTCTTCTACCCGGATTTAAAAACAGATTCAGAAGGTAATGTAAATTTCGAATTCACTTCTCCGGAAGCATTGACAAAATGGAAGCTAATGTTCCTGGCTCATACAAAAGATGCAAGAGCTGCAACATTGGAAAAAAAAGTGGTGACCCAGAAAGAATTTTCGGTAACGCCAAACTATCCGAGATTTTTAAGAGAAGGAGATGAACTAAACCTGCAGTCAAAACTTTCAAATTTAACCAACAAAAAACTGAATGGTTCTGCCCAATTGCAAATCCTTGATGCATTTACCAATGAAGATGTTTCAGAAAAATTCGGGCTAAGCACATTGACGGCGGTTCCCGGATACAATAAAGAACAGGCTTTTTCATTAGATGAAAATGGAAATTCCGCTTTAACATGGAAAATAAAAGTTCCGAAAGATGTTTCTTCAATTATTCTTAAAGTGGTTGCAAAAGCCGGGCAATATTCAGACGGAGAGCAAAAAGCCATTGCGGTTTTACCCAACAGAATGCTGGTAACAGATGCGCTTCCTATTTTTGTGAAAGAAGGAGAAACAAAGACTTTTGAGTTGGAGAACCTTAAGAATACCACTTCAACAACGATTTCCAATGTTTCCAATACACTGGAACTGACAACCAATCCGATTTGGGAAATTATGTTTGCGCTTCCAAGCCTTAAAAATGATCAGAACAATTCTGCCGATGTTATCTTTAATAAATGGTTTGCTGATGTGTTGGCCTCTGAAATTTTCAAAGCTAATCCGAAAATGAAAACCATCTTTGAGGAATATCAGAACAAAGGATTGTTAAATTCAAATCTTGAAAAAAATCAGGAACTAAAGCAGTTGCTATTGGAGGAAACACCTTGGGTATTGGAAAGTAAAAATGAAAATGAGCAGATGTCAAAACTTGCACTTTTATTTGATATCAATACGATGCGGAATACCATTCAGGGAGATTGGGATGATTTCAAAAAACTGCAGAATCCTGATGGAGGTTTCTCGTGGTATCAGGGATATCCGAGCTCTTATTCAACCTCGTTGTATATTTTGAAAAACTTAGGGAAAATGAATTCCTGGTTAAAAGATAATGTGAAGGACTATCAATCCTCGGAACAGAAAGAACTGGTTGCGAATCTGGTAAAATATGTAGATAATGAGATTGGTAAATATTGGGATGTAAAGAAAGGAAATGTTTGGAGCAATTGGGCACTAGACTATCTGGATACCAGAAATTATTGGGAAAAACAATATCCTTTAAAAGGTAAAGGTGCAACTCTAAAATCATTGGTAAAACAAAAAGCCAAAACAGCAAAAATTACAGAATTTACATTCTTCGGACTGCACAGAGCCGCTTTATTGATGAATAATTATGGTTTAAAAGAGGTTTCTGATAAGCTGATAACTTATTTAAAAGAGACTTCAGTAGATTCAAAAACTCAGGGAGCATACTGGAAACAGAACCTTGATGATTGGGGTTGGTTCAGCTCAAAAGTGGTGAATCATGCAGGTGCTTTGGAAGCTTTCAATACCTTAAAGCCAAACGATCAGAAATTTATTGAAGACATGAAAATCTGGCTGATCACCCAAAAAGAAGTGAATTCGTGGGGAAGTTCAAGAGGAACATCAGAAGTAATTTTTACCATTTTAAATTCAGGAAAATCCTGGACGAGTCCGGAAAGTGATAAAGCTACCGTTGTTTGGGGTGGAAAGGAACTGAAGCCCGAAACTCAGGCAACAGGATATGTAAAATCTTCAGTGAAAACGGATGTTATAGATAAGAACTTAGCGACTGTTACAGTAACAAAACCAGGTCCGGGAATTGTTCAGGGGGGATTGTTCTGGCAGTATTATGAAGATCTGGATAAAATAAAATCTTCTGAAAATTACATTTCGATTACCAAAGAGCTGTACAAGAAGATCAAAACGGTGAATGGTGAGGAATTACAAAAGATCTCATCGGAAACACCATTAAAGGTAGGAGATAAAGTGACGGTAAGAATGATTCTGAATACCGACCGACCGATGGAATTTATTCATATCAAAGACATGAGAGCTGCCGGATTCGAGCCTGTAGATGTATTGTCCGGATATCAATGGAAAAGCAACTTAGGATATTATCAGTCTACTAAAGATGCGTCCACCAATTTTTATATTCAATATATGCCAAAAGGTAAATATGTATTCGAATATGATTATGTAGCGAATGCATCCGGAAAATTCTCAAATGGGATTACTACAATGCAGAATTATTATGCGCCGCAGATGAACAGTCATACGAAAGGAACCAATGTGACGATCTCGGAATAATTTCCTTGTAAATAAACAAAAACTGCAGTAATCTTACTGCAGTTTTTTTATGAAATCCAGCTAGAGATTATCTTCACGTTCAGCATTTTTTAGTCCATTTTATTTTATAGGTTTCCTCACTGATATATTTTATATTAAACAATTGTTTAATTTTGGAATGGTTTTTGAATTTAAAGAATATATAAAAAATAAATACAAAATTTATGAAATTTTCAAAAACAATTATTTTAGGATTCATGCTGGTTATCGGAACGAATATTTTCGCTCAAAAGAAAGCTGAAAAGTTTGAGAAATTACAGATTGAAATGTTCCCGAAAGCAAAAGAAGGGTTTAAACAAGTTTATATCCAGCTTCCTGTTGCAAAAAATGAAGGTGATCTAAAAGTTGAGTTTTTTGTCGGGGTAGAAAAAATGTTAGACTGTAACAAGCATTTCCTTATCGGAAAAGTAAATAATCAGGATCTTCAAGGTTGGGGATATAACTATTACGAAGTAGAATCAAAAGGCGAAACGGGCGGCACACTGATGGCTTGTCCGGATCAGAAGCTGACTAAGAAGTTTGTTTATCTTCAACCGGAAACCGTAAGATATAACAGTAAATTACCATTAGTTTTCTATGTACCGAAAGATATGGAAGTTCGTTACAGAGTTCTTAGACCTGATGCAATGAAGAAAGCGGTGCAGAGATAATTCCAATTTATTTTATAAAAAGTCCTCATAGTTTATGGGGACTTTTTATATCTAATTAATTCCATATAATCCATATTTTTCAGTAATACTGAAATGAGTTTTAAATATTTGTTTTTCAATCGTTTGATGGTATTTCTAAAAATAATTAAAAAGCATGAAAAAAAACTGATATATTTGTTTTTCAACAATTACATGGACTATGGAAAACGTATTTGATATCAAAGATGCTCAGAATTATATTGATAGGATTAATAAACTTGTAGAAGACACTCATGGTCTTTGGGGAAGAATGACAGTTGATCAGATGCTGGCACACTGTTGCGTATCTTATGAAATGGTTTATGAGCCTGAAAAACATAAAAAACCGGGTGCTATCGCCAAATTTATTTTAAAAAGTTTTGTAAAGCCTAAAGTGGTAGGGGAAAAAGCTTATCCCAGAGATTCTCCTACAGCTCCACAGTTTTTAATTAAAGGAAGAAAGAATTTTGAAGAAGAAAAGAAAAGACTGATTGGTTTTATCCAGAAAACCCAACAGCTTGGACCCTCTGCTTTTGACGGAAAAGAGTCCCATTCTTTTGGTAAGCTGTCTTCTCAGGAATGGAATAATATGTTTGCAAAACATCTGAACCACCATTTAGCACAATTCGGTGTATAAATGGCGCTGGGATTTTGAGGATACATTTAAATTATATTTAATCTAATATTTAAAAACACATGAAAAAAGCTTTATTATTCCTCATTCTTGTTTCCAACTTTTTCTTTGCTCAAATGCCGGATATTTCATCCGTTTGGTTGAATGGCAGTAAACCTTATATTGGAACCATCGGAAAGGAGAAAGAGGTTCTTAAACTGAAGATCAATATTTCTGAACAAAACAGGAAAAATGACCAGGAATATTTTGTTTCCGGGTATTCTCTGGTAGATAAAGTATATGCCAAATTTGAAGGTAAATTTACCATTACCAAGTATAAAGACAATAAAAAAAGCGGAACGGTTTTCGGAACTTACGAACTGGCAGAAGAAAATAAAGGAAAGCATTCCGGACTTTTCACAGGTAAGTTTGTTTATACCTTCAAATGGAATAAAACAACTGAAAAAATTGAAGGACAATATATTGAGTTGATTGGTGACTGGAAAAGTTATGACGGAAGCTTAGATTTTAAAACCCGATTAAAAAATCAATAATCATGTTAAGACAATTTTTAGCTGTGATCGCCGGAATTATTGTCGGTTCTCTCGGTATTTGGCTGGTGGAAAGAATTGGACATTCACTGTATCCCTTTCCTGCAGACTTGAAGCCCGATGATATTGAAGGGTTTAAAGCCTATGTTGAAAACCTGCCTTTTATGGGCAAATTTATTGTCATTCTGGGGTATGCTTTAGGGGCTTTAGTTTCAGGATTCGTTGCAACAAAAGTGGGCAACAATAACAAACCGGCAGCGGCTATTGTTTGCGGAGGTATCTTTCTCTTTTTTACCATTTACAATATGTTGGTTTTACCAACTCCGGCTTGGTTCTGGGTACTGGGAATCGTAGTTTGGAGCCTTGTTCTTGTAGGATATCGATTAGCTTTAAATAAAAATAAGGAATGAAATTAGGAGCATTTTCAGTAAGTTTAAGTGTAAAGGATTTGCAAAAATCAAAAGATTTTTATGAAAAATTAGGCTTCAGCTCTATGGGCGGAAGCATGGAACATAATTACCTGATCATGAAAAACGGAGATCATTTAATTGGTCTTTTTCAGGCAATGTTTGACGGCAATATGCTGACTTTTAATCCGGGATGGGATCAGAACGCACAGAATCTGGAGGTATTTGATGATGTTCGTGATATTCAGAAGTATTTAAAAAGTCAGGGTGTTGAATTGAGTAAAGAAGCAGATGAAACCACAGAAGGTCCGGAGCATATTTTCCTTAAAGATCCCGATGGAAATATGATTTTAATTGATCAGCACAGATGAATAAAAGTTGAAAAACTTGATAAATAATTTAGATACAAATTTTAACTAACTTAAAACACTATGGCATCAGTAAACGTTTATTTAACATTTAATGGAAACTGCAGGGAAGCATTCGATTTCTATAAATCTGTTTTCGGTGGGGAATATCCATATATAGGAACTTTCGGAGAAATGCCTTCAGAAGAAGGTAAAGAAATGCCTGAAGAGGAAAAAAATAGAATTATGCATGTTTCTCTTCCAATCTCTAAAGAAACAATTTTAATGGGAAGCGATACAGGCGGAGAATGGGCTTCTCATTATAAAGCGGGAAATAACTTCTCGATTTCCATCAACGCAGAATCTAAAAAAGAGGCGGATAAATTATTCGCTGGATTATCAGAAGGAGGCACAGTAACCATGCCAATGGCAGATACATTTTGGGGAGCATATTTCGGAATGTTTACAGATAAATTCGGAATCAACTGGATGGTAAACTACGACGATCCTGCGAAAATGCAGCAACACCCATAATATAGTTTTACAAAATAGAATATAAACCGACGGTAATTGTTACTGTCGGTTTTCTTTTATATTAGATTGCATTTCAAAAATCTCTAAATTTGAGTGTAAAGTTTCTGACTGATTTTAAACAGATAAGAAAATTTTCATAAAAAATATATTTTTCTTATTATTGATAATTGATATTGAATTTGATTAGTTTGATCGATTTTAATAATTGAAAAATAAAGGAATGAAGATTTTAAAAATACTGGCGATAGGTATTAGCTTGTTAGGAACAACATTTTCATATGCCCAGAAAAATGATTTAGGAGCATGGTATATGTATTTTGGAAATAACAAAATAAGTAAAAAGCTGAACTGGCACAATGAAATTCAATACAGAAATTTTGATGCTGTTGGAGATCTGGAGCAGCTTTTAATCCGTACAGGAATTGGATATGATTTAACGGAAAATAATAACAACATTTTATTAGGATATGGTTTTATACTAAGCCAGCCTTATGTAAACGGAGAGAAAACTGAAAATGTCGAACACCGTATTTTCCAGCAGTATATTACGAAGCAGAAGTTCGGCCGTTTTAATATTCAACACCGTTACCGCTTAGAAGAGCGTTTTTTGCAGGATGATTTCAGGATGAGGTTTCGATATCTGTTAGGATTGAACATTCCGATCAATAATAAAGAAATGCTGCCAAAAACCTTTTACGGGTCTGTGTATAATGAGATTTTCCTGCATTTTAACAGTCCTACCTTTGACAGAAACCGTGTTTATGGTGCTTTAGGATATGTTATTAATAAAAATATGAGAATAGAAGCGGGATATATGAATCAGATCCAGGAAACCCGAAACAGAGGACAGATTCAGATCGGTTTTTATAACAATATTCCTTTTACGAAAGACTAAAGATTTCCTTAGAAAAGGAATTAGATAAACATTAATTTCATAAAATATAAATAAATGATTCACAATTATGTCATAATATCAATCACGGTATTGTTGTCTGTGATGATATTGGTAATGATAGGGCAGAAGCTGAAAGTAGCCTATCCCATATTTCTGGTCATTGCAGGGCTTTTAATAAGCCTTATCCCGGGAATGCCTCATATTGAAATAGAACCCGACTTGGTTTTCCTGATTTTCCTTCCGCCGATCCTCTTTGAAGCCGCCTGGTTTACCTCATGGCAGGATTTTCATAAATGGAGAAAGCAGATATTTTCTATGGCTTTCGGACTGGTATTTCTCACTTCAATTGTGGTAGCTTATTTATCATCATCAATTATTCCGGGACTTACCGTAGCAATGGGTTTCTTGTTGGGAGGAGTGAATTCTCCGCCGGACGCTGTTGCCGCAACTTCAGTTTTGAAGCACATGAAAATCCCTAAAAAAATCACCAGTATTCTGGAAGGAGAAAGTCTGATTAACGATGCATCCAGCTTAATTGTATTCAAATTTGCTTTAGCAGCAGTGATTTCCGGGCAGTTCATATTTGGGGAAGCAGTAAAGGACTTCTTTACGATGGCGATTGGAGGTATTGCTGTTGGCGTAGGATCAGGATTGCTTTTTGGAGCTTTACTGAGAATTATTCCCTCCAATTCAAATATTGATACCATAATCACCTTAATTGTTCCTTACATCATGTATGTGGGAGCGGAACATTTCCACTTTTCCGGAGTGTTATCTGTAGTTGCAGGAGGATTGCTGATGTCTTACAACTCTCATTGTTATTTAAGCCATACTTCCAGAATTCAGTCAGGAAACGTTTGGAGTGTACTCATCTTCTTAATGAATACCATTATTTTTATCCTTATCGGATTGGAATTGCCGGTTGTAGTTGCCGGAATGAAAGATTATACCATTTCTGAAGGAATTTTCTATAGTATTGTAATTGGAGGCGCCATCATCTTTACCAGAATTTTGTACAGTTATGCGCTGATGTATTTTCCGAGACTTTGTTCAAAAGAAGTAAGACTGAAAGCTCCGAAACCGGACTGGAGGGAGCCGTTTATTATCAGTTTTGCAGCAATGAGAGGCGTAGTTTCCTTGGCGGCAGCATTGTCAATTCCGGCATTTTTACCCAATGGGGAAGCTTTTCCGCACCGGAATATTATTTTGTTCGTCACTTTTGTGATTATATTGATTACCTTAGTTGGTCAAGGCCTGCTTCTTACGCCGATTTTAAAGTTTTTGAAAATAAGCGATGCAGGAAGCGAATTGCCGGAAGAAAAGCAGGAAGTGATTTTAATGAGAAAATTAAAAGAAACGGCCTTACATAAACTTGATAATGACTTTTTAGGGTTGGCTGAAAAAAACAGTTTGGTGCAACATCAGAAACATAAACTGGAAAATGAAATGATGATGATGGCAGATAAAGTACAATGTATGGCTACAACAGGAGACTATGTAACGGCAATGAATGAAAATAAAGATGTGATGAGGCAGATCATTCAGGCACAGAGAAATGAGCTTCACCGGTTAAAACGTGAGAAAATATTTGATGATCATGTCATGAGAACCATCGAAATGCAGCTTGATTTTGATGAGGCAAAAATTACAGGCTTTTCTCATGGATAATTAATAGTAAATTAAGAATACAATGAGTATCCCAATAATAGTTCAGTACAAAGTGAAAGCTCCGGCTGAAAAAGTATGGAAAGCTTTGACCGACAAAGATGAAATGAAATCCTGGTATTTTGATATCCCCGATTTTGAATTAGAAATAGGTAAGATCTTTAATTTCTATGAACCCGGAGAAGAAAGGAAGTTCCACCATCAAGGCAAAATATTGAAAATCATTCCCCATAAAAAACTGGAGCACAGCTGGTCTTATCCTGACTTATCAGACGGAATTACCACAGTAACCTGGGAACTCAGACAACAGGGTGAGGAAACAAATGTCACGCTTATTCATAATGATATTGATCAGTTGAAAGAATTAGGAGCTAATTTTTCCAGGGAAGCTTTTGCAGACGGTTGGAACGGAATTTTAAAACAAAGTTTAAAACCTTATCTGGAAAACTAAAAATATGTCAAAATATAAATCACTTCGTCCGATATTATGGACAGAAAATCTTGATGATACCATTGGCTTTTATATTCACATCCTGGGATTTACGTTACAGGAAAGAAATGATGATTGGCAATGGGCTTCGCTGGAGAAAGATGGAGTGGAGATTATGCTTACAAAGCCGAATCAGCACGAAGATTTTAAAGGGATTGGTTTTACAGGCTCATTTTATTTTACTGTAGATCATATAGATGAGCTTTGGGAGGATTTGAAAACAAAAGCAAAAGTCTGTTACGAAATTGAAACTTTTGATTGGAGAATGAGAGAATTTGCAGTATATGATAATAACGGGTATATATTACAATTTGGTCAACATATTGATGAAATTAGCAAAGAGGAATAAATTTTGCTATTTTTGGGGAAATATTTAGAAATTCAATGAAAAAGAATATCATAGCAGGTTTTGCTGCAATTTTGTTATTGGCTTCATGTAATAAAGACGAAAAAATCTTAAGTACTTTAAGTGACTATAACAATTCTATGGAAGCAAAAGGATATCATTTTGGTGATAAACTGAACCTTCCAAAAGAAGTGACGGATAATGCAGAAAGTATTACCGTTAGTTTCGGAGATAAAGAAACTACAGATTTAACAGTAGATCCCAAATTTTTTACATTGGGCGATAATGCGGTTACTTTTAATATAAAAACAAAAGGAGGAGAAACTCTTAATCAGGATGCTACCATTAACGTCTTTGCAAAAAGTCCTGAAAAAAATATTGCTTATCAAATTGTAGCAGAATATCCTCATGATCCCAAAAACTTTGTACAGGGTTTCCAGATTGAAGGAAATACGATCTATGAAAGTGATGGGCAGAACGGTTCTTCACAAATTCTGAAGTATACTTTGGGCACAACAACGCCTCTTGCTTCTACAAAGCAGGCACAGGAAGATTTTTCTGAAGGAAGTACCATTGTAGGAGATAAAGTATATCAGCTGACCTGGCAAAGCAAAAAAGGATATATTTATGATAAAAGTTCTTTAAAACTATTAAAAGAATTTGCCTATCCGAATGTATTGGGAGAAGGTTGGGGATTGACCTATGACGGCAAAAATCTGATCGCTTCCGACGGAAGTAAGCTATTGTATTTCTTAAACCCGAATGATCCTTCCAAATTGGTAAAATATATTGCTGTTGCAGGAAGTTCTCAGGCTTATGACCAATTGAACGAACTGGAATACCACAATGGATTTATTTACGCAAATGTTTGGCAAAAACCGATCATCTTGAAGATCAACCCGGAAAACGGGGAGGTTGTAGGGAAATTTGATTTTACCGAAATTGCTAAGCAAAACACAAAAGGAAGTGATGATGTACTGAACGGAATTACTTTCAAAGGAGATAATATGTTGGTAACCGGTAAAAACTGGTCAAAAATTTATGAAGTAGCCATTAAAGAATAAGAGGTAATTTCTCAACATAAAATATAGCGTTCCTCCGGAGCGCTTTTTTATATTAGAAAATACTATTTTTGAATAAAGATTAAAAATTCAATGAAAAGAAATCTACTGATCTGTTTTACATCCATGTTATTCCTGATGTCCTGTAGCAATAAAGAACAATTACTAACTTCTTTAAAAAGATACAATAATACAATGGAATCAAAAGGATATCATTTTGGAGATCAGTTGACGCTTCCGAAAGAAGTTACAGATAATGCAGAAGCAATTACAATCAGTTTTGGCGATAAAGAAACATCCAATCTGAGCATTGACCCGCAATTCTTTGAATTAGGAAATAATGAGGTTACTTTTGTGATTAAGACTAAAGGAGGGGAAACTTTAAACCAGGATGCCACGATTAATGTTTTGGCTGCTAATCCGGAAAAAACTATTTCTTATGAAATCGTAGCAGACTATCCGCATGATGAGAATAATTTTGTAGAAGGATTTCTGTTAGAGGGAAATACGATCTATGAAAGTGACGGTCTTGAAGGTTCTTCCCAGCTTGTAAAATATACATTGGGTGATAAAGCTCCGACAGTTAAAGAAAAACAGCAAGATAATATTTTTTCTGAAGGCTGTGCTATTGTTGGTGATAAAATCTATCAGTTAACTTATCGAAACAGACTTGGTTTTGTATATGATAAAAATACATTGAAAAAGATTTCCGAATTTCCTTTACCTAATGCTCTTGCAGAAGGTTGGGGATTAACCTATGACGGAAAAAGTCTTATAGCCACAGACGGTTCTAGCAACTTGTATTTTCTTGATGTGAATGATCCTTCAAAAGTGGTAAAAACAGTTTCTGTAGCCGGAAACAAAGAGGTTTATGATAAACTGAATGAACTTGAATATCATAATGGCTTTATTTATTCCAATATCTGGTTTAAGCCTGTAATTTTGAAAATCAACCCCAATACAGGAGAAGTTGTCGGGAAATTTGATTTTACCAAAACCACGGAAGAAAATATGGCGGGAAATACAGAGCATGTATTGAACGGAATTGCCTTTAAAGGAGAAAATATGCTGATTACTGGTAAAAACTGGTCAAAAATCTATGAAGTGGCTATCAAAAATTAATATAAAATGATTTCCTTGAATATAGGGATCTTAAAAATGATTCTATTACCTTTGACAATCTTTTGAGTTATATTTTTTCAGTATATTGACCGTATTAAAAAAAGCTGGGTGAGGTTTCTACATCTTATAATATTTTTCCTATTCTGTTCATTTTCTGCACAGAAGGTTCTTCCTTTAGATAGTTTAAAGCTCAAGGAAGCTGGAGATATGCTGGCTGATGATTACGGTAACCTGTATATTTATAAAAACAAAGATTTCAGCTTTACAAAATACGATTCTACCGGAAAGCAGATCGGGAAAATGATGCTTACTGTGCCTTTTAAGCCTCAAAATGTTCAGAACCCGTTAAGTGTGGCTCTCTTTTCTGAAAATGCTCAGGAACTGAAATTTGTAGATCAGAATTTAAACGAAATACAGCGGGTAGATTTTAAGCAGAAATTCAGCTTCATAAAATATGCGTACGCTGAAGACTTACAGCAGATCTGGCTGATGGATGAAAGTATGAAGCGCCTTATTCAGTATAACTTCAGAAACGAAACCACCATCAATTCTTATCCTTTTGATGCTAATTTTGATGACCTTATCGATCTTTTGGTATATGATAATAAGGTATATGTTTTAACCAAAAAGCAATTCAGAGTCTTTACTCTGAAATTTGAAAAGCTCTTTGAAGCTGAGGTGGAAAACGGGAAACGTTTCAGGAGAGAAAATGATATGATCTTAATCATCACTAAAAATACAATTTTAAGATATATTCCGGATAAAGAATTAGTTAAGATTTTTGATGATCCTGACGCGCAAATTGTGGATAAAAACACCCTTGCTTATTTTGAAATCAAAGCCAACAAACTCTATCTTTACACCCTTGAAAATAACAAGGAAACCAAACCTCCGGCAGACCCGGGAACTACTCCAAAGGACAATAAAGATCCGAAGGAACATGAAGAGAAAAAAGAACAGCCGGATTTAATAAAGCTTATGGAAGAGGTTTCGGAAGTTCAGTCATTAGGGATAGATAATTTATAATCATCAGTTAAAATACTATACAAGGATGCATATTGCGGTTACAGGAAATATTGGAGCGGGAAAAACGACTTTAACTACAATGTTGTCTAAACATTACGGTTGGGATGCTCAGTTTGAGGATGTGGATCATAACCCTTATTTGGAAGATTTTTATGCCGATATGAGCAAATGGAGTTTTGCTTTGCAGATTTATTTTCTGGGAAGCAGGTTCCGTCAGGTAAAAGAAATCAGAGAAAGTGGGAAAAATATCATTCAGGATCGTACGATCTATGAGGATGCTCATATTTTTGCGGAAAACCTGAATGATATGAATCTTCTTTCGGATAGGGATTTCAATAATTATGCTTCCGTATTCAATCTGATGAAATCTTTTGTTTCTGCTCCGGATTTGTTGATTTATCTGAAATCTGATGTTCCGAATCTGGTAAAAAAGATCTATAAAAGAGGAAGAGAATATGAAGCATCTATCAGTATAGAATATTTATCCAAACTGAATCAGAAATATGAAAAATGGATCTCCAATTATACAGAAGGAAAGCTTCTTATCATAGAAGTTGATGATTTGGATTTTGTTGAAAAGCCTGAGGACTTTGGCTTTATTTTGGAAAAAATAGAGGCTGAACTGAATGGCTTATTCTAAAACAAAAATACCATAATAAAAACCAGAAAAATGATTAAGATTCTACATAACGGAAATTGTTCCAAATCAAATGCAGCGTTGGAGTATTTGGCGCAGAATAATATACCGTTTGAAATCATTGATATTATCAAGGATCCGTTAAGCGTTTTGGAAATAAAAACCGTTTTAAAGAAGCTGGGTAAAGATGTTTCTTATATTATCCGGGCAACAGATAAATTGTATACGGATAATTTTGTGGGTAAACAGCTATCAGATGAGGCCTGGATTGAAGTTTTGTCAAAAAATCCGTCTCTGATTCAGCGTCCTATTTTAATAAAAGGTTCTGAAGCGATATTGGGAAGACCTTTAGAGAATGTAAAAAGTTTTGTAGAGAACAATTAATCTGCCTATCATATTAAAAAAAACAAAGTCAGCGTTATGCTGACTTTCTATTTTACAATAAAATTACTCCTTCTATTCTTGCGACTTCTTTATAAATAGAAACGACCTGTTCTGCATCTAACACAAATGCATTGATGTTGCAGGCAGTGTATTTTCCATTTTTGCTTTCACGGTTTCCTAATGTAAATTTGATACCATCAAAAACCCTGTATATTTCCGTAAGTTTCGCCTGATCTGTAGGAATGATAAATTTGAATAAATAATCTTCCGGAAAATCGTGGTGATCTTCCAGTTTAGCCTTTAAAGAATTATAAAAATCTTCCGGGCTTGCATGTTGATTTCCTTGTAATATATCCATCTGCAGTTATAAGTTATATATAAATATAGCAATTTTTTTTCTATTTGCCAAGTGGTCCTAAAAGCGACTTAGAGTTCTGGATTTCATAATCTTCGATAATGTTGAAGAGCCCGTTTACCAATTGTTCTGAAGCCAGTGTACTCAGTCCGCCGGCATTTACGTTTGATTGATTCCCACCCAAAAGGCTTCCCAGAAGATTGCTTCCGGATAAAGCTGTATTAATGGTTTTTACAATTCCGTATTTGTTAAGTTCCTCCTCTACTTTAGGAGAAATAGCTGCAATAAGCTGTTGAGAGGTCTTTTCCTTTAAAATAAGAGTTGCCGTGCCTTTCTCGCCCTGAATGATTCTTGTAACATCCTGAGCATTTAAGCTATGAACTGCATTTTGAAGAATGGGTTTTGATATGTTTACAGTATATACGGCAGCATCGGCAATATATTCTCTTTCTTTTTTTACCAGAGAAGGTGCTATCTTCTCCAGTGTTGAATTAATATCTCTCAATTCTTTCGGCAAAGCTTTGTCTACAAGGTTGTTTTGAAGAAAGGCATCTCTGTTTCCGTAGACCAACGCTCCTTTATCAATACCTTTTAACAAAATATTTTTGATGATTGATAATCCTATATCGCTCGTTGCCAAAGAAGTACAGGAATGAGTAACCGATGATATGATCGCTCCCGTCCCTATTATTAAACTTGCGGCAATAATATATTTTTTCATGAATCTTAATAATTATTCTTAATGGTTTCAAATACTGCACCAAAGGTAAAGATTTAACGAAAAATAACAGTATTTATTCCCTTTCTAGCACAAAAAAATCCTTAAAGCTTTAAAATGAAGCATTGATAGCTGTTTTTAGGTGTTTTTTATGATTTTCAAAGGTTTTTAACGATGTGAATAATTTAATTATATTTATTTTTTTTAATGATTTTTTTAATAATTTAATATTTTTTTTAATTTTTTATTCATATAATATGATTTAATATTATTTTTTAAGTAACTTTAACATTGTTTAAGATATTTTTTTATTTTTGATTAATGTCTTTTTTTGAGAATAAAGAATTCTCCATAAAAGACTATAAAAACTGAAAAGTTTTTATCCTGACTTGATTGTACGAATAAAATTAAACTATATGAAACAACGTGATTTAAAGTATTCATGTCTCATTGCTGTTCTATACTTTGGTATGAATGTCAATGCGCAGGTTACTCCTAAAAAAGATTCTGTAACTAAGGAACAGAAAATTGAGGAAGTAATTGTAGTAGGCTACGGTACTCAGAAAAAAGAAAATGTTACAGGGAGTATTGGGGTTATTTCATCAAAAGATTTGGCAGATAGGCCTAATTCTAATGCATTAAGCTCGGTGCAGGGAAAAGCAGCTGGTGTACAAATTTTTAATTCGGGAACGCCGGGTGGATCTCCTAGAGTAGATATTAGAGGTATCGGCTCTATGACGGGAAGCACAGTTTATATTGTTGATGGTTCGATTACCACAGATATATCCTATCTTAATCCTCAGGATATTGAGTCTATGAGCATTCTTAAAGATCCTTCGAGTTTAGCTATTTATGGAGCACAGGCTGGTAATGGGGCTGTAATTATTAAAACGAAAACAGGTAAAGGTAAGAAACCTACATTTAATGTGAATTCTTATTTAGGAATAAAGACCGTTACTAATATTCCTAAAATGGTTAATGGAGATCAATATATAGAATTATACAATGAAAAATTGATTAATGATTCTAAAACCCCACCATTACCAACAGACTTTATTACAAAAGCACAATATCCAGGAAATACAGATTGGTATAAAGAAATTTTAAGACCAAGCAGTATCAGTTCAAACGATTTTTCGGCTTCTGGTTCAGTGGGTAAACTTTCTTATTATGGAAGTGTAGGATATCTTCAGGATGAAGGAAATTTAGATGCAAATAAAGGTATCAACTCAGGAAGTAATTTTAAGAGATTTACTACCAAAGCAAATTTAAGCTATAAAATTACGGATAATATTACCATAGGTGATAATTTTACTTTTTCTAAAATTCTTACTAATATAGCAAGCAACCCTTTATTGAATGCTTATATTGCACCCCCTGTCTACGGACCTATAAATCCGAGTACAGGAAATTATCAGTACTTTACTTTGGCCAATATAACCAATCCAAGAGCGCAGCTCGATCTTTTCAGATCTCAAAACAGGCAGCAAAGAATGTTGAATAATGTTTGGGGTGAGGTGAAGTTTTTACAAGACTTTACTTTTAGAATCAGTTTGACTAATGATAATCTAAATTCAAGTTTATATGAATATACTCCTGTAATGACATATGTGCCTAAGCCGGGGAATTCAACCTTGGTAACAAGGGATTCTAGAAATAGAGATTATGTTTGGGACAATACTTTAAATTGGAAGAAAAAATTTGGATCTCATAATTTAGATGTTTTAGCAGGTTTTTCTAGAACTCAAAACTATTATTCGCAGGCTTATTGGAAAGCAAGTAATGTAAATTATGATGGTACTAATGGCTCTCTTCAAATTTCAAACGGAAACGAGATTTTTGGAGTAGATGTATATAATCCAGATTATAATGTGATTCCTTACCTATCTCGAATTCAATCATTTTTTGGAAGAGTTAATTATGATTATAAAGGAAAATATTTAATTAACGCATCTATACGTAGAGATGGATCTTCTAATTTTAATGTTAATAGAAATGAAATATTTCCATCTGTGAGTGCAGGTTGGGTAGTGTCGAAGGAAAATTTCATGAGTAATCAGAATATTTTTGATCTATTAAAATTAAGAGGAAGCTGGGGTAGAACAGGAAATCCAAATGTGCAATATGGCGCCTATCAGTTATCTGCTACTGCTATAAAGGAAGGAGCATATTATGGTTCTACAGGGTCTCCAGCTCAAACAATTAGTCAATTTATTGATACTACGATTGGTTGGGAGATTACAACTGGAAAGGATTTTGGTGTTGAAATGGCTTTTTTAAAAAATAAATTAAAGTTTGAAGCTACTTATTTTGATAAAGATACTAAAGATGTAGTGTATGGTATAGTTCAAGGTACAGTTTCTGGAGCAAGTAATTATAATAATTATATTACCAATGCTTTTTCTTTTAGAAACAAAGGTTTGGAACTATCTGTAAACTATGACGCAAAGCTTTCTGAAAAAGTGAGATTAGGAGTATACGGAAATTTCACTTCGCTGAAAAATGAAATCACTTCTGTTTTTGGGGGATCCTATCAGAATGCGGGAGCAAGTCTCTTTGGAAACCAAATCGTAAGACTTGAAGCTGGTCAAGCAGTAGGTTCCTATTATGGATACCAAGTTGCAGGAGTTTTCCAAACAGATGCAGAAGCTTCCGCTTCAGCACAAGGGACTTCGGGAGCAAAAGCGGGCTGGTTTAAATTTGTAGACCAAGATGGAAATGGTATTATTGATGAGAGAGATAAAACATTCTTAGGAAGTCCGGTCCCAAAAGGAACTTACGGTTTCGGATTTAATATGAATATATCAAATATTGATTTTGGAATCGATTTCCAAGGTGTATTTGGAAATAAAATCTATAATTATAACAGGGAACAGCGTTATGGTAATGAAAGCTGGGATTTAGATTTTTATAATAACAGATGGCATGGTGCAGGTACATCCAATGCATATCCAATGGTTACCAACAATCAATCAGTAATTTTACCAAGTAGTTTTTATGTAGAAGATGGAAGTTATTTCCGTATCAGAAATATTCAGATTGGATATACATTTCCAAAGGGTTTCTCAAAATGGCCTAATTTCAATAAAGTAAGAATTTATCTAAGTGCTCAAAACCCTTGGACATCATTCAAATATCACGGCTTCTCACCGGAGATTACAAGCACGGATAGAGTAAGTATGGGGGTAGATAATAATATTTATCCGATGTCTGCAATCTATACAATGGGTACAAGTATCACTTTTTAATTTAAAAATCATGAAAAAAATAGTTTTAGCATTAGCTTTAATAGGAATTGTAGTAAGTTGTAAGGATGATTATTTGGATACCGTACAACCTGGAAGAGTAGAAGCAGCAACATTTTTTACTACTCAAGAAGATGCAATGCAAGCTACAAATGCTATTTATGTAGCACTTAGAAGCTGGGAGAATTCGGCTTTTCCCGCACAATATGTTTTTGGAGTTCCGGCAGATGACGTAGAAAAAGGATCTAATCCAGGAGATGGTTCATTTATTAATGTTTACAATAATTTTACTTATACAGCAAGTGATGGAGGGGTGGAAGGTTATTGGATAGGGCAATGGCAGTTTGTTAATCGTTGTAATCAGGTCATTACAAATGTACCAGCAATCAATATGGATGAATCTCTTAAAAATAGATTAATAGCAGAAGCCAGAATGCTTAGAGCATACTTCTATTTTAATTTAGTAAGAATTTATGGAGGGGTTCCAATTTATGACGGGCTTCCGGCAGACAAAAATTATAACATTCCAAGAAATTCTGTTAATGAAGTCTACGATTTTATAATTTCAGACCTTACTGCTGCAGCTGCGGTTTTACCTCAATCCTATGATGCAGCGAACTTAGGTAGAGTTACTAAAGGTGGCGCTCTTGGGCTACTTTCTAAAGTATATCTTTACAAAAAAGATTGGCAAAAAGCTTATGATACTTCAAATCAGGTAATTTCAATGGGATATGCTTTAGATCCTGATTTTAATCATTTGTTTAGACCAGCTGGAGAATTTGGGTCAGAATCTGTTATTGAAGTGAATTGTCAATGTTCTTCGCAGTTTGGCGGTAGTCAGTATGCTGAAGTTCAGGGCGTTAGGAATCAATTCGGGTGGGGGTTCTTCACTCCAACAACTGCTTTAGAAAACGCATTTGAGCCGGGAGATATTAGAAAAGAGTTGACTATTTTAAGAGAAGGAGAAACAACTCCTGAAGGAGATTTGATTCACAAAGGAGATCCTCAAGCAGGCGATATGTGGAATCAGAAAGTATATGTCCCGACATCTCTTAATAATAATAGCTGTGCATATGGTTCTATTCAGAACATAAGAATTTTAAGATTCGCAGAAATTCTTCTTGTCAATGCTGAAGCAGCAAACGAATTAGGAAATACTGCCGTGGCTACTACAAGTTTGAATAAAGTGAGAACAAGAGCTCAGCTTCCAAATACAACTGCATCTGGACAAAGCAGTTTAAGGAATGCCATTTGGCACGAAAGAAGAGTAGAGCTTGCATTAGAAGGTGACCGTTTTGTAGATCTTGTAAGAACAGGTCAGGCGGTAACTGTTTTAGCTTCTTATGGATTTAAAGCTGGGAAAAATGAAGTATTTCCAATTCCATTAAATTCCATTAATCAAAGTAATGGTGTTTTAACTCAAAACCCTGGTTACTAATAATTATTGATAAAACTTTAGAGGAGAATGAAAGTTCTCCTCTTCTTTTATATTTCATAAAAAATGATACAATGAAAAGGATACTATTACCCATCATTGCAGCATCACTATTTGCCGTTTCCTGCAAGAATTCTCAAAGTGTTAAACAAGAAGCTTCAAAAATTGAAGCTGTAAAAAGCAATATTTCCGACGAACAGCTCATGAACAGGGTTCAGAAAGATGCTTTAAAATATTTCTGGGATTACGCGGAACCCAATTCAATGTTGGGAAGAGAGCGCTATCACGAAGACAATATCTATCCGGATAATGATAAACACGTTGTTACAACGGGTGGATCAGGATTTGGTTTAGCAACAATATTGGTGGGAGTTGAGCGCGGCTTTATTCCTAGAAAAGATGCGGTGAAACGCTTGACAACCATGATGGATTTTCTGGCAAAAGCAGACCGTTATAAAGGAGCCTGGTCACACTGGATCAATGGAGAAACCGGAAAGACAGTCCCTTTTGGAAAAAAAGATAATGGCGGAGATTTGGTGGAAACAGCATTTCTTACTTCAGGAATTTTAATGGTTCGTGAGTATTTCAAAAACGGAAATGCTGAAGAAAAAGCACTGGCTAAAAAATGTGATGAGCTTTGGAAAGGAATTCAGTGGAACTGGTATACAAAAGGTGGTGAAAAAGTCCTTTACTGGCACTGGTCTCCGGAATATCAATGGGAAATGAATTTTCCACTTCAGGGGTACAATGAGTGTTTGGTTACCTATATTCTGGCTGCATCCTCACCTACTTATTCTATAGACGCGGAAACGTATTATAAAGGATGGACAAGAAACGGAACTTATCTTTCAGATAAAGAAAAATACGGACTTCCGATGTATGTTAAACATAACGGAGCGGAAGAGTATGGAGGTCCTTTATTTTGGGCGCACTATTCCTACATTGGCTTAGATCCTACGGATTTGTCCGATAAATTAATTAAAAACTATTTTGATTTAAATAAAAATCAGGTCCTTATTGATTATAAATATTGTGTTGAAAATCCGAAAGGCTGGAAAGGATACGGACCCAATTATTGGGGATTAACGGCTAGTTATTCAAGAAATACAGATGGAGGTGTGGGCTATGATGCACATTTTCCACAAAATGATCACGGGGTAATTACTCCGACGGCGGCATTAAGCAGTTTCCCTTATTCGCCAAAAGAATCTATGGATTTCCTGAGATTTATGTATACTCAAAAGCCTGAATTCATTGGTTCTGCAGGACCTTATGATGCGACTTCAATCAATTATAACAACTGGACAACACCAAGGTATTTAGCAATCGATCAGGGTACAATCGCTCCGATGATTGAGAATTACAGGACAGGATTTTTATGGAAACTATTCATGAATGCTCCTGAAATACAGCAAGGACTAAAGAAACTAAGCTTCAAATCTGAAAAGTATCATATTAAATAGATAGTTTTTTAGAAGCTTAATCCCGCTTTCCGCTATATCTTTTTTGTTACGGGCTCGTTTCACTCCGCCCACAACAAAAAAGGATGCCGCTGCAATCGGGGCTAATTAAAACCAAACAAACCTGAAATATTAAAATGAAACTAAAACTAACCCATTTACCGCTTTTATTTCTGCCACTGTCACTGAGTCTCAATGCTCAGGAGGTTAAGGCGGAATTAAATAAAGAAGTTACAAGGAAAGAGAAGATTTCTTACATTCTTGATTACCCTCAGAAATCAAAAGGAAACGTTCCTTTGATTGTATTTCTTCATGGTTCCGGTGAAAGAGGAAGTAATTTAGAACTCGTAAAAGCGCACAGTCCATTTACATACAAACATCTGATAAAGGAACCTGTGGCTATTTTGGCACCTCAATGCCCGGAAAATACCTGGTGGGATACGGTGACGGTTTATCATTTGATTAAAGAAATTCAGAAAAAGTATAAGATAGATGCTTCCAGAATTTACCTTACAGGACTTTCTATGGGAGGTTGGGGAACATTGAAACTGGCAATGGAACATCCTGAAATGTTTGCTGCAGTTGTTTCAGTTTGTGCACCTACAGATCGGGTGATGTATGCGAATATTCATCAGTACAAGAATCTAAACATGAAAATCTTTCATGGCGGAATGGATGATGTGGTTTTGCCTGAAAATGCATTCAATTTTTACCAAAAACTTCATCCGGTTAATCCGTCTGCGGAATTGACAATTTTCCCGAATGATAATCATAATTCGTGGGATTCGACATATTCCAATCCAAAATTGTATGAATGGATGCTCTCAAAGAAAAAAGAGAAATAATTTAGTATAAGTATTTTAAACAGTAAGCCTTTGTTGAGTGAAACGCCTTTGCGAAAGAAAAATAGGCAGGGTATTTTAAATAAGATCTTTGCGAGCTTTGCGTTTAAAATGCATTATGAAAAAAACAAAAAATAGAACGATAATTAAAGAAGATAGATTTATGAAAAAGTTAATTGTAATCGCCACCTTAGCATTGGCACCTGTGTTTTCGGCACAGGAAATGGTAACGAAGCCCGTTCAGTCATATCAGACAGCCCAGTATCAGGCTAAAAAGAAAACCTTTGTAGATAATCTCCTGTCTAAAATGACGCTGGATGAAAAAATAGGTCAGCTTAACTTGCCGAGTTCAGGGGACTTTACCACAGGACTGGCTAAAAGTTCAGATATCGGAAAAAAAGTGAAGCAGGGCTTAGTGGGCGGATTATTCAATATAAAAGGAGCCGAAAAAATCAGAGCTGTTCAGAAAGTAGCAGTAGAAAACAGCCGCCTGAAAATTCCTTTAATTTTCGGAATGGATGTTATTCACGGTTATGAAACGACTTTCCCTATTCCATTGGGGTTAGCCGCTTCCTGGGATATGAACTTAGTTCAGCAGTCAGCGAGAGTAGCGGCAAGAGAAGCTTCTGCTGATGGGATTAACTGGACGTTCTCTCCGATGGTGGATATTTCTCGTGAACCAAGATGGGGAAGAGTTTCTGAAGGTTCCGGTGAAGATCCGTATTTAGGAAGTGAAATTGCTAAAAATATGGTGTATGGCTACCAGGGAAAAGATCTCTCTATCGGAAATACGATTTTGGCTTGTGTGAAGCATTTTGCATTGTACGGAGCAGGTGAAGCAGGAAGAGATTACAATACGGTAGATATGAGCCACGTGAGAATGTTCAACGAATATTTTCCTCCTTATAAAGCGGCAGTTGATGCAGGTGTAGCTTCTGTAATGGCTTCTTTTAACGAAGTTGATGGTGTTCCGGCAACGGGAAATAAATGGCTGCAGACCGATGTTTTAAGAAATCAATGGAAATTTAAAGGCTTTGTTGTTACCGATTATACAGGAATCAACGAGATGGTTGACCACGGAATGGGTGATCTTCAGCAGGTTTCGGCTTTGGCCCTAAAAGCAGGTGTAGATATGGATATGGTAGGTGAAGGATTTTTAACAACTTTGAAAAAATCTTTATCGGAAGGAAAAGTTACACAAGCTGAAATCGATATGGCAGCACGAAGAATTCTTGAAGCTAAATATGATTTGGGATTGTTTGATGATCCTTACAAATACGGAAGTGCAAAACTGGCAGAAAAAGAGGTTTACAATTTGGAAAACCGTAATATCGCAAGAAGTACGGCAGCTCAGTCAATGGTATTGATGAAAAACGAAAACCAGGTATTGCCTTTGAAAAAATCAGGTACAGTTGCGGTAATAGGACCATTGGTAAACAATTCACTGAATATGGCAGGAACTTGGAGTGTGGCTACAAAACACGCTATTTCTGTTAATTTAATGCAAGGTTTGCAGGCAAATTATGGTAAAGAAGTAAAATTCCTTTCTGCTAAGGGTGCGAATATTGATTACGATGCAAAATTAGAAGATATTTATGCGGCTCATGGTAAAAAAACCGACAGAGATAACCGTTCAAAAGAAGAATTGTTGAAAGAAGCGGTTGATATTGCAAAAAAATCAGATGTTATCGTTTTGGCTATCGGAGAATCAGCAGAAATGAGTGGAGAGTCTTCTTCAAGAACGGAGATTACGATTCCACAGTCTCAGGTAGATTTGTTAAACGAATTGAAAAAAACGGGGAAACCAATCGCAATGGTGCTCTTCACAGGCCGTCCTTTGGCTTTAACCAATGTAAAAGATACTCCTGACGCAATCCTGAATGCTTGGTTTGCCGGTTCGGAAGCAGGAAATGCAATTGCAGATGTTCTTTTCGGAAAAGTAAATCCTTCAGGAAAATTACCGATGACATTCCCAAGAAGTTTAGGACAGGTTCCTATTTATTATAATGCTAAAAATACAGGTCGCCCGTTAGATCAGGCATTGGTTGATAAATGCGAATATCAAAGGTTCCGTTCAAACTATATGGATGAATGTAATACGCCTTTATATCCGTTCGGTTATGGGTTGAGTTATACAAAATTTGATTATTCTGATGTTACGGTTTCCAACGCCAATCCAAAAGGAAATCAAACCATTCAGGCTTCCGTTACCGTAACCAACTCCGGAAACTACGATGGAGCAGAGGTTGTTCAATTATACATCAGAGATATGGTAGGAAGCATCACAAGACCTGTAAAAGAATTAAAAGGATTTCAGAAAGTAATGTTGAAAAAAGGAGAATCTAAAAAGGTTACCTTCAATATTACTCCGGAAAGCTTGAAGTTCTATAACGGAGATTTGAAGTACGATTGGGAACCCGGAGAATTTGATATCATGATCGGTACGAATTCTTCTGATGTGAAACATTCAAAAATCAACTGGACAAAATAATTTTTTATAAGCCGCTCAATTTGAGTGGCTTTTTTGTAACTTAGAAATAAATTAACTGATACCATATTTTGGCATAATTTTTACCAATAAGAAAACAAAAAAATTAGATATGAAAAAAACAATTTTATTGGGTGCAATGTTCTTTACTTTTTTAGTGTTTGCACAAAAAACTCCTGTTGTAGGAGGCGACAAAGACGTTCACGGCTGCAAAGGTTCTGCGGGTTATACCTATTCACAGCTCAGAAATGACTGCGTAAGAGTTTTTGAACAGAAAATAAAGCTGAAAGAAGTGAATTCAGATAAAAGCTATACCACATCAACGGCGGTTATTTTCAGTAAAAATATGAGCAAGGCTGAAATTTTCATTCCGGATGGAAGCTCAAACAGTATTATTCTCGACAGACAGGGAAAATCTAAGATCTGGAAAAGTGGCAAACACATTAAAGAAAGCTATGTTTTGGTTCCGTACAAGAAAACAGGATACCAGATTAAAAAAGATAATGTAGTAATCTACCAGTAGTAATCAGAAATAACAGAAATACAAAAAAGCCATTCGTAAAGAATGGCTTTTTTGTAAGTAAATAATAGATGTAATAAGATGTTTTTCTGATTTGTTATTTATATATGATTTAATCTTGAAAAACATGATAAAATATTTGCTGATAATTTTTTTTAGTATTCCCGTTTTAGTGTATACCCAACAATCTGATCCGAAAGAAAATGATTACAATATTCAGGATAGTGTAATGATCAAAATGAGAGATGGTGCAATGGTCTCTGCGATTGTTGTGAGAAAAAAGGATATTGAATATGCACTTCCTGTTATTTTTCAATTCACAATTTATGTCCGTGATAAGGATCGTGATCTTCAGAGCCTGAAAGATGCGGCCGACAGAGGATATATAGGGGTAATAGCCTATACAAGAGGAAAGAGATATAGTCCAAATGATATTTTTCCGTACGAGTTTGATGGAAATGATGCTTATGATGTGATTGACTGGATCAGTAAACAAAAATGGTGTAATGGAAGTGTCGGCATGTATGGGGGAAGTTATAACGGGTTTACTCAGTGGGCAGCTTGTAAAGCACAGCATCCTGCCCTTAGAACTATTGTACCCTATGTTGCTAACAGACCAGGAATGGGATTGCCGATGGAGAATAATATTTTTATAAATCCAAATTATGAATGGGCTTTTTATGTCGCAAACAATAAATATCTCGATACTGAAACCGGAAACGACCGGAAACGATTTAGAGGGATGATGTTTAGATGGTGGGAAACAGGAGTTGCCTATAATAAAATGGATAGTATTGATGGGAGTCCTAACAAATGGTTTCAACGTTGGATTGCACATCCTGATTTTGATGAATACTGGCAAAAAATGGCTCCCTATAAAAATGATTTTAAGCAGATTACTATTCCTGTTCTGGCCATTGATGGCTATTACAATGATTCGCAGAATTCTGGACTCTATTATCTCAGGGAATTACAAAAATATAATTCCAAAACACCGTTTTATCTGATTATTGGTCCATATGGACATTTTGGAACGCAGCGCGGAGGAGAAAAAATTATTAATGGATATAAAGTAGATAGTGTTTCACTTTTTGATATTAAAAAAATTACTTATGATTGGTTTGATTATGTTTTAAAAAAAGGGAAAAAGCCCGACATCCTCAAAGACAAAATAAATTATGAAGTAATGGGGGATAATGAATGGAGAAGCGCTTCTTCGTTAGAAAATATGCATAATGATTTCCTGAAATTTTATCTTTCGAATATAAAACGAAAGGAATATTATTTCTTAGATCCCAAAATGTCTCGTAAGAATACGTATCTGATTCAAACGGTGGACTTTGTCGATCGTACAACCAGCAACAATGATTATTATCCGGATCCCATAGAAAAGGATGAAATAAACAAAAACAACGGATTTGTATTCATGAGTGATCCTGTTAAAAAATCAATGATCATCAATGGCTCTTTTTTAGGAGAACTTAATATTTCAATTAATAAAAAAGATGTGGATCTTGGGGTGACATTATATGAATTAACTTCCGAAGGAAAATATTTCCACTTATCCTATTACATTGGAAGAGCCAGCTATGCAAATGATATCACACAAAGAAATCTGCTTGAGCCGGATAAAAAAGCTTCAATACAGTTCACAAACACTCATTTAGTGAGTAAACGAATTAAAAAAGGAAGCCGGATTGTGGTGGCAATTAATGTTAATAAAAATCCATTTTCACAGATCAATTACGGAACAGGAAAAGAAGTAAGCTCCGAAACGATAAAAGATGCATCCGAACCTTTAATTATTAAATGGTACAATGATAGTTATATAAAAATTCCGGTTTTAATTGACTGATACATTTTTGAAAACAAATGTTCCTGTTTTTTAATAAATTTAAACATCAATCTCATTTTCAACTCTCGCTGAAAAACCGTATTTTTGCATATCTAAAAGTAAAAGAAAGAATGAATTCCTACAAAAATCCATTGGAAGAGCGCTACTCCAGTGAAGAAATGTTATTTAACTTCTCACACAATAACAAATTCCGTACTTGGAGAAAGCTTTGGATAGCTCTTGCTGAAATTGAAAAAGACCTTGGACTTGAAATTACAGACGAGCAGATCGCTGAGTTGAAAGCTAATGCTGAAAACATTGATTATGATAAAGCAGCAGAGTATGAGAAAAAATTCCGTCACGATGTGATGGCTCATGTTCACACCTATGGTGATGTAGCGCCTTCAGCAAAAGGAATTATTCATTTGGGGGCAACTTCAGCCTTTGTAGGTGATAATACAGATTTAATTCAGATCCGTGACGGACTTTTAATCTTGAAGAAAAAGTTGGTGAACGTAATGAAAAACTTAGCAGATTTTGCTATTCAATATAAAGATCTTCCAACTTTAGGTTTCACACACTTCCAACCGGCTCAGTTAACGACCGTCGGAAAAAGAGCCACACTTTGGTTACAGAGTTTAGTTCTTGACATCGAAGAGCTTGATTTCTTCTTGGAAACATTAAGATTCAGAGGTGTAAAAGGAACAACCGGAACTGCTGCAAGTTTCTTGGAGCTTTTCAACGGAGATTATTCTAAAGTGAAACATTTAGATAAAGAATTGTCAAAAAGATTCGGTTTTGAAAAAGTTTTTGGAGTTTCCGGACAGACTTACGACAGAAAAATCGATGCTAAAGTGGTAGCTTTATTAGGAAATATTGCTCAGTCAGCACATAAATTTACAAACGATTTACGCTTACTTCAAAATCTGAAAGAAATTGAAGAACCATTCGAGAAAAACCAGATCGGTTCATCGGCAATGGCGTACAAGCGTAACCCAATGAGAAGCGAAAGAATTGGAGCGTTGGCAAAATATGTAATGTCTTTAACGACAAGTTCTGCGATGGTAGCTTCAACACAGTGGTTTGAAAGAACGTTGGACGATTCTGCAAACAAGAGATTAACAATTCCTCAGGCATTTTTAGCGGTTGATGCAATTCTATTGATCTGGAACAACATCATGAACGGAATTGTGGTGTATCCGAACAGAATCAACAAGCATATTATGGATGAACTTCCTTTCATGGCGACGGAATACATCATTATGGAAGAGGTAAAAGCTGGTGGCGACCGTCAGGAAATCCACGAAGTAATAAGGGTTCATTCCATGGAAGCGTCTAAGCAGGTGAAAGTAGAAGGTAAGGAGAACGACCTTATCGAAAGAATCCTGAATGACAATTCATTAAAACTGGATAAATCAAAATTAAAAGAGGTTCTTGATCCTAAAAATTTCATCGGTTTTGCACCCATTCAAACGGAGGAATTCATTGCCAATGAAGTCCAGCCGATTATTGATCAAAACAAAGACTTAATAGGATTAGAGGCAGATCTTAAAGTATAATGTAAGTATGCAGCTTTTTCGGCTGCATATTTTATTTTAACCCGACCAAATCAATTAATGAAAAAAATACTTTTAGCTATTTTATTAATGCCTGTACTTTCTTTTTCTCAG
Source organism: Chryseobacterium sp. Y16C (assembly GCF_022488405.1). Classification (NCBI taxonomy): domain Bacteria; kingdom Pseudomonadati; phylum Bacteroidota; class Flavobacteriia; order Flavobacteriales; family Weeksellaceae; genus Chryseobacterium; species Chryseobacterium sp. Y16C. The sequence continues at coordinate 1,103,649 of NZ_CP092711.1, read as the reverse complement.
GAGAAAGAAGTGTTGAAGTATTTTAAATCAAAAGATTCATTGGTTGGAGTTAAAAACCAAAATGGGAAGATCATTGTTCCTGCACAATTTAAAATTTATTCAGACCTTAAAGATGGTGATCCGGTAGAGGGAGAAACCATTCTCTTTGACGGCGAGAAAAAAGGCGAAAAGCCTCAGAAATATGCCTGGGGATATATCTATGACAGAAAAGGGAATTTCCTTTATACTCCATTCCTATATGATAATGGCCCTGACTATTTTGTAGAAGGGCTGAGACGTTTCGTTAAAAACGGAAAGATCGGTTTTGTGGATAGAAACGGAAAAACAGTTATTGAACCCAAACATGATTTTGTTGACCATTTTACGTATGGATATGCTTCATTTTGTGACGGATGTAAAAGGAACGATGAGGGCGGATATATAAAAGTACCCGGCGAGAAATGGGGAATGATGAATACCAAAGGAGAAACGGTTCAGCCGCTTACCAAATATTCCGATAAGGACGTGAAAATTGTTGGAAAATATTATCCATACCCTTTTCAATACAACGAAAAAGAGAAAAATATTCTCCAGTTTTTTGATAAACAAAATAAGCTGCTGGCAGACCTTTATTATGTAAACCAATACAATAAAATACCTGAAAAAGAAAAGAGACTGTATTTTGAAATTGTAGAAAGACCAAAAGAAAATTTCTCTTATTATCAGGTAAATACTTATGACTATACAAAGAATGATTTGGGAATGCTCTATCGCTTTAAATTCCTGGTTTCAGAAGATGCTAAGAAAATTTATACCATAAAATCATACAATGAGCAAAAAGTTCCTTTTGAAGAATGGTTGAAAAATGAAATAAAAGAAGCAGAACAATATCAAAAAGAACACCCTGATAACCCGAATAAATTCAAAAAATAACCAGATTAAACTTAATGAGAAAAAATATCCTTGTATTTATTTTTGCTGTGGCGTCTGTAATGAACCATGCACAAAGTGATAAAAAAGTGTACTCAATCATAGATGCTGCGGCTCAGAAAGTAGCGGGAGAATCTAAAGCATACTCTGTGTCTGTTGGGCTTATCAAAGATGGAAAAATTTATACCAGACACTTTGGAGAAATAGACAAAGGAAAAGGCAATAAAGCAAACGATAATACTTATTTCGCCATAGCTTCTATTACTAAGCTTTTTACAGGGCAATTGCTGGCTCAGGCAGTTCTGGAAGGGAAAGTAAACCTTGATGATGATGTAAGAAAATATCTGAAAGGTTCTTATCCCAACTTAGAATATGATGGAGTTCCGATAAAAGTCCGTGACTTAATTTCTTATCAAACCGCTTTACCTAGAAATCTGCCTATTGATGATGAGCTCAGAAAAAATATGAATGATGAGACCCCTTTTCTTTACGAGAAACTTAATAAAGGATATACAAAAGACGACTTTAAAAAAGAGCTGTCTACTGTAAAGTTAGATGCAAAGCCAGGGACAAAATATAAATACAGCAATACAAGTCTGGAGCTAACCGGTCTTATGCTGGAAAATATTTATGGAAAAAATTATGAAACCCTTTTGAAAGAAAATATTTTCTCAAAAGCTGGAATGAATCATACCAAACTGGAACTTGATAAAAATGAAGCTCAGGCCAACGGATATTATGAAAACGGCCGGCTGATGCCAATTTCAACAAGTCTTTTATGGGGAGCAGGGGGTTCTAAAACCGAATCTACCATGGAAGATATGATGAAATTCTTAAAAGAAGAATTAGATCCAAAAAATAAAGTAGTACAGGAATCTCAAAGAAATGTCAACAATAGTAAAGAAGCCTGGACCGGATATTTCTGGGACAAATACTTGATTACCGAATTCGGGAAAAGAGGATACAAACATGGTGGTTCTTACGGAATAAATAGCTTGTTTACAGTATTTCCTGAATTGAATCTGGGAGTCTGCATTATTGTAAATATCACCGGAGCCGATACATTTGGGACACTTTATAACGGAACCAGCAGTTTAGTGGAAGATCTTATTTCAAGCTCAGACGAAAAGCAGGTATACGGATATACGGTGAAAGGCGATAAAGTCGTTTTTTCTTATACCCATCCCGTAAATTTAGACGCAAACCTTCTTCATACGGTCTCCGTAGCAGGAAGCTTCAATGATTGGGATGCTGAAAATAAAGAATATCAGATGGTGAAAAAGGGCAGGAATCACTATGAATTGGAGGTTCCGGCATCTCGTTTTGAAAAAGGAAAAACTTATTCCTTCAGATTGGTATTAAATAAAGAAGAATGGATTGGAGCTTCTAAAAGGACATCCAATAATGATGGTACCAAAGATAATAATCTGGCATTGGTATTATAAGAAAAAGATTGTGGTGAGAGAAAGTAAAAAGAGTAAATTTGTACTCTGGAATGAGACCAATGTGGATGATTAGAAAGTAACAATCTGACATAGGTTCTCTGAAAAATATCTGAAGAATGAGGTAATCTAATTCTGTCTTTGTTGATTTGAGATTGCCGCATCAGCGATGTGACAATTATAGAGGAAGTTTTTTACTGTTACACTCTGTATCTGAAGATGGTTATCGTTCAATAGATATAAAATTGAAAGAAAAATAAATCTAATATTAAATAAAATCTGACATCTAATGTCTCAAAACAAAAGAATTTTCGTAGAAAAAAGAGGAATTTTCGATGTGGAAAGTCCAAAAATTTTTGATGAAGTAAAAGCAGTGGTTCCGTCTATCCAAAGTGTAAAAGTATACAATGTTTACGATATTTTTGGATTAAACGACGGTGAATTCGAAAAAGTGGTGAACAGTACTTTTGTGGATCCGGTTACTGATATTCTAATCGAAGAAAATCCTGCACAGGGAATCCACTTCGCCTTAGAATTTTTGCCTGGTCAATATGACCAGCGTGCAGATTCTGCCCAACAATGTATCGCTTTACTGACTGGAAATGAGAAAACTAAAGTAAGAAGCGGAAAATTAATCGAGTTCGAAGGAGTTTCTGAATCTGATTTAGTTAAAATAAAAGATCTTTTAATCAATAAAGTAGAATCTCAGGAAAAAGATTTAACCATTTTAGATATTCCTGCAGAAGAAACGCCGTCAAAAGTAATTGTTCACGAAAATTTCATCAATTTCGATGATGTTCAGCTTGAAGAGTTCTTTAACAATCACGGTTTTGCATTAGGTTTAGATGATTTGAAATTCATTCAGGAATATTTTAAATCTGAGAACAGAAATCCTACGGAAACAGAACTGAAAGTTTTAGACACCTATTGGAGCGACCACTGCCGTCACACAACGTTTGAAACGGAGTTGTCAAATATTGAATTTGAAGGACAGTTTAAACATACATTGGAAACGATTTTCAATGATTACATCGAAAAAAGGAAATTCTTAGGACGCGAATTGAAACCAATCTCTTTAATGGATCTGGCGACAGTTTGCGGAAGATATTTCCATAAAACAGGCAATCTGGAGAACTTGGTGGTTTCTGATGAAATCAATGCTTGTACAATCCAAATTGAAGCTGAATATGATGGTAAAAAAGAACCTTGGTATTTATTATTCAAGAACGAAACACACAATCACCCTACGGAAATTGAGCCTTTTGGTGGGGCTTCAACGTGTTTAGGTGGTGCAATCAGAGATCCTTTGTCCGGACGTTCTTTCGTTTTCCAGGCGATGAGATTAACGGGTGCTGCAGATGTTTTGGAATCAGTTGATAAAACATTACCGGGCAAATTACCTCAAAAAACAATCACAAAACAGGCTGCGAACGGATATTCTTCTTATGGTAACCAAATCGGTTTGGCGACTACAATGGTTTCTGAAATCTACGATGAAGGTTACAAAGCCAAAAGAATGGAAGTTGGTTTCGTTGCCGGAGCGGTTCCTGTAGACTGGGTAAGACGTGAAAAACCTGAAGCTGGTGATTCTATCATCATTTTAGGTGGTGCGACTGGTCGCGATGGTGTTGGTGGAGCAAGCGGAAGTTCAAAAGAGCAGGACGAAACTTCTATCCACACGATGAGTTCTGAAGTTCAGAAGGGAAATGCCGTTGAAGAACGTAAAATTCAGAGATTATTCAGAAATCCTGAAGTGACGAGACTGATTAAAAAATCAAATGACTTCGGAGCTGGTGGTGTTTCTGTAGCGATTGGTGAAATTGCTGATTCTTTGGAAGTTAATTTGGATGTTTTACCTTTAAAATATGAAGGTTTGAACGGAACGGAACTGGCTATTTCCGAATCTCAGGAAAGAATGGCAGTTGTGGTTGAGCCAAAAGATAAAGAAAAATTCATCAAGTTCTGTGAAGCTGAAAATATTGTAGCTGTTGAAGTGGCAAAAGTGACAGATTCTGGAAGAATGCAGATGTTCTGGAAAGGCGATAAAATTGTAGATCTTTCAAGAGAATTCTTAGATACGAACGGTTGTTCGAAAAGTCAGGAAGTTAAAATTACTCACCTTAATGAAGTAAAAGAAGAAACTCGTGCATTTAACGAAGAGAATTTCTTAAAAATATTAAGTGATAAAAACGTTGCCTCTCAAAAAGGTTTACTTGAAATGTTCGATTCATCGATTGGTGCAACTACGGTTGCGATGCCTTTAGGTGGAAAATATCAGCAGACTTTGATGGAAGGAAGTGTTCAGACATTACCGATCATCGGAGCAAAAGATATTGAAACGGTTTCTTTGGCGAGTTGGGGATTTGATGCAGAAATTTCTAAACAGAATTCTTTGTTGGGAGCTTCTTATGCGGTGGTAGAAAGTGTTGCAAAAATCGTTGCAATGGGTGGCGATTACAAAAATATCAGATTCAGTTTCCAGGAATATTTTGAGAAATTAGGGCAGAATCCTGAAAAATGGGGTAAACCTTTGGCTTCGCTTTTGGGAGCTTACGATGCTCAGATCAACTTTGGTTTGGCTGCGATCGGAGGTAAGGACTCAATGAGTGGAACGTATCAGGATCTGAATGTTCCGCCAACATTGATTTCTTTCGCTTGTGCAAACGGAGAAAAGAAAAATATTATCTCTCCTGAATTTAAAGGTAAAGGAAATAAAGTCTATTTCTTCAATCATATCGCTCAGGAAAACGGACTTCCGAATTATGATGCTTTAAAAAATATTTATGAATTTATTTTCGAAAATATCAAAGCCGGAAAAATTGTTTCAGTAAAAACGATTAAGGAAGGCGGAGTTGCAGTTGCTTTGGCAAAAATGAGTTTCGGAAACAGATTAGGTGCTGAAATTACAGTTGCTGAATCTGTTTTATTAGCTAAAAATATCGGTAGCTTAATCATTGAATCTAAAGAAGAATTAAGCTCTGTAAACCTTCAGTTAATAGGAAAAGTTGTTGCAGACGAAGTTTTAACAATCAACCAACAACCAACAACAATCAACCAATTATTAGCTGCAAACACTAACACCTTTGAAAATCTCTTCCCAACGATTGAAAAAGAAAGAATAACAGTTGAGATCGACGAAAAACTAAACTCGATCAACCCAAGAAATATCATCATTAAAAAACACGGAATTGCTCAGCCGAAAGTATTCGCACCGGTTTTCCCTGGAACAAACTGTGAGTATGATACGCTGAATGCTTTCGCAAAAGAAGGCGCTGTAATCAACAGTCTGCCTTTAATCAACATCAATCACCAGTTATTGGATGAAAGCATTGATGCGTGGGTAGAAGAAATCAAAACTTCTCAGATTTTGGCTTTCTCAGGGGGATTCTCAGCAGGTGATGAGCCGGATGGTTCTGCAAAATTCATTGTCAACGTTTTAAAGAACGAAAAAATGAGAAATGCAGTTCATGAATTACTGGACAGAGACGGAATGATTATCGGGATCTGTAACGGTTTCCAGGCGTTGGTAAAATCAGGATTATTGCCTTACGGAAGAATTAAAGATCTGGATGAAAATTCTCCGACCTTGGCTCACAACGCGATCAGAAGACACATTTCTCAGATGGTAAATGTAAGAGTGGTGAATGACGAATCGCCTTGGTTGAAAGGAATGAAAGACCAGGTGTTCACGATTCCGATTTCTCACGGGGAAGGTCGTTTTATGGCTTCGGAAGCTGAAATCCAAAAGTTATATGAAAATGGGCAGATTGCAACGCAGTATTTAGATTTAGAAGGAAATATTGCTCACGGAATGCCGTTCAACCCAAATAATTCATTGTTCGGAATTGAAGGCGTTACCAGTCCGGACGGAAAAATCTTCGGTAGAATGGGGCACCCTGAACGTTTTGCAGAAGGATTGATGAAAAACATTCCAACTGCGAATTATCACAATATCTTTAAAAATGGAGTTGAATACTTCAAATAACAATAAAAAGAAAATGACTGTCATCAATGGCAGTCATTTTTCGAATATAGATGGTTTCTACGAAGAAGTTTCCCAGCTTTTTATGAAAGATGAAGATTGGAATGTCGCGACTCTGGACGGATTTGATGATATTTTGTATGGCGTAGATACAGACATAACCTGGAAAAATTCCCAAAAGTCGAGAGAAGATTTAGGTTTTGATTTGACTAAAGAATTTTATGAAAATAAAATCAGAATGGGAAAGCCTTACAATGTAAAATTAATTCAACAAAAACTGGATGATTTGATTGAGGGAAAAGGACAGACCTTATTTGAAATTTTAATTGAAATGATGGAGTCGCACAAAAATATTAGACTAATTTTGGATTAGTTTTAATTGTAAAAATTTAGATAAAAATGAAGAAAATGATGTATGGACTGTTCTTCGGTGACAGCATCACTTACGGAGAATACGATGGCATTTTTGGAGGCTGGGTGGATATCTTGAAAAGATATGCTTTGCAAAAATATAATGAAGGCAGCAACGAGTTGATTCTCTTTAACCTTGGAATCGGTGGCGAAACAACCGAAGGTCTTTTAAAAAGAATGCCTCACGAAATGGCGGCCAGAAATGCTGCAGATGGAAATATTATTTTCATTGGTTATGGAGCAAATGATTTGGCTGTAAAAGAAGGGAATTATATAGTAAACCCGGAACAGTTTAAGATTAATATTTTAACAGCTATTCAACTGACAAAACAATATACGCAAGATATTTATTTGGTGAGCATTCTGCCGATTTCGAAAAATATAGATGGAATAGAGGTTGCTTCAGGAAAATTGAGGTCGAGTGATGAGGTTTTGATTTACAATCAAATCCTAGAAAATATTGCTGCTGAAAATTCATTGCATTATATTGATTTCCATTCGGCTTTTTTAGATGATAAAGAAGTTTTACTTTCTGCAGACGGTGTTCATCCCAATGAAAAAGGCTATGGAATGATGGCTGAAATTGTAATTCCAATTATTGAAAACTATTTATAATACCTCAATTATGTTCTTATGGAAAAAGCATATATCTAATTTATTAATTTTGCCTGCAATAAGAATGTCTGGTTTAAGATGAAAAATGGAATTGATTTTTTACTGAAATACAAAGTTTTCATAATTTTTAATTTTTTAGTTTTTATTGCAAAGATTGGCTATTCTTATCAAAAAGGATTTGATGGGCTTACATTCGAAGACTGGGATATTGCAAATAACTTGGTCAAGTATGGAGAATATGCAGAGTTTATGAATATTGGACCTACTGCATATAAATTGCCGGTTTATCCTTTCTTTTTATCCCTTTTTATTACTATTTTTGATGAACACGCAAAAGAAGCAGTGATTGTTGCCCAGCATATTATCTGCTTTTTCATTCCTTGTATGTTCATCCTGATTGCTAAAATTTTTAATAAAGAGCAGGTTGGAATATTGACAGGATATTTATTTATCTTTTCACCTTCTTATTTTTTCTATTCTAATACGTTGGAAATTACCAATGTTTTTATTCTTATTTTCTTGAATTTTTTATACTGGTTTTTAATTGTTTGGAATAAAGGATATACTGTTGTAAGAATTATAATACTGGGGATAAGTGCTACATTACTTTTTTTAAGTCAGGTTGTTGCTGTCCCTATTTCAATACTTCTTCTTTTCTGTTTAGTCTTATTTAGAAAGCTCCATATAAAACAATTGGTTGTACTGCTGGGTATTACAGCTTGCTTATATTCACCCTGGGTTGTACGTAATTATCTAACTTTTGACAAGGTAATTATATCTAAAACTCCGGTCTGGCAAAATATACACTTTGGTTATTTTTACAATGTACAGGTCTTTAAATCACTGCAAAAAATATCTCCTCAAAGGAGCGCTCAAATAAGGGAAATGAGAATGAATATTGATGAATTTACAATGGAAAAGATATATGAGAAGGAAGTGAAAGATATTGTAAAAAAGAATCCATATATTTCATTGAAGAAAGCCTTTGCTAACGCACTTATGCTGTGGTATGTACCATCTAGATATTTCTATGATAATTCTTTATCTATATTGTTAGGGCGTAAGTTGTATGTTATTATTTTAAACCTTATTTCATGCATAAGCTTATTCCAATTATTCAAGGAAAAAAAATGGAAACTGTTGTTCTTCTCTTTATTACTATTTATAAATTTTACGGTACCTTATATGATCGGACAGGCCGCAATGACAAGATTTAAATTGGATTTTGAATGGTATCAGCTATTCCTTACTTCTTACTTTTTATATTATAAATTAAATACAAAAAAAGCAGTACAAATTAGAAGTATTTTCTTTAGGATATAGTAAGTTTTTAACTGAATCAAATAATGATAAACTAATTTCAAAAATTCGTATTGGGTTATCAAGTAAAAATATATTTCCAATACACCAAAATTCCAACAACAACCGACAAAAGTGTCATTAAAACAACAGCTCCTGCAGAAATATCCTTGATAAAACCTATTCTTTGATCAAATTCGGGCTGTACGATATCACAGATTTTTTCGATGGCAGTGTTGAAAATTTCTGAAATTAAGACCCCGGAAGAAACAAGCAGAATAAAAATGGTATCGATGGTAGAAAGCTTTAAATAAAAAATTAAAAAGAGGTTAATGAAAAAAGCCAGGAGCTCAATCTGAAAATTTCTTTCGTTTTTCAACATCAAAAACACACCTCGGAAAGCGTTTAGAAAACTTTTATGGATTGGTGGTTTTCGCATGGTAAAAATTTATTGACAAATATACTCAATTGACAAAAAGGAATAGTTAATTGATCCAATCAAAAGAATCTATATTGAACAAAAGTGAAAGCGAAATATTTATAAAATTCTTTTGATGGTTGTTAATAACTCACCTAATTATTCTTTTCTATCTGTTTTCTATTTATTATATTTGTAGAAACTTATTTTTAAATCTATGAAATTTATTATTTCAAGTGGTGAACTGCAGAAGGCGTTACAAACTGTAAGTGGTGTAATATCAAGCTCTCAATCGAGACCTATTTTAGAAAATTATCTTTTTGAATTAGACGGAACAAACGTTACCATTACAGCATCTGATGGCGAAACAACTCTTGTGACTTCTCTTGAAGTGAAGTCTGATGATACAGGGAAATTCGCTGTTCCTGCTAAGATTTTTCAAGATTTTATTAAGACTTACGGAGAGCAACCTCTTACGTTGGCTGTAAAAGATAATGCAGAAGGAACAGGAAGTCAGCTTGAGATTTTAGACGAAAAAGATAATTTCGCGGTGGCATTGGACAATGCGGATGATTATCCTGAATTGCCTGAATTTGACGCTTCTCAAAGTGTGACAATGCCGGCAGGAGTTTTGTCTGAAGCACTTACCAATACACTTTTTGCGACAAGTAATGATTCTCTTCGTCCGGTAATGACGGGAGTATTGTTCCAGTTTGGAGAGAACGAAACGAATTTTGTTTCTACCGATTCTCACAGATTGGTTGTCTATAAAAGAACAGACCTGATGAATGCCGAACCAATGGAATTCATCATGCCTAAGAAACCGCTGAACATTTTCAAAAATATATTGGCAAGTTCGAATGATGATGTTACCATCGATTTCAACGAGAACATGGCTAAATTTACTTTTGGTAAGCATATCTGGATCTGTAGGCTGATCGATGGAAAATATCCGAACTATACAGCGGTAATTCCAAAAGAAAATCCGAATGTATTAACAATCAACAGAAACCTATTATTAGGAGCAATCAAAAGGGCTTCTATCATGTCCAATAAATCTACCAATCAGGTAAGATTTAAATTGTCGGCGAATATTCTTCACCTTCATGCAGAAGATACGGAATATGCAAACAAAGCAGATATGCAGATTCCTTGTGATTATAACGGGGAAGATATCAACATCGGATTTAGTTCTAAATTCTTAACGGAAATGCTAACCATTCTTGGTTCTGATGATATCACTATGAAAATGTCTCAACCCAACAGACCGGGAATCATAGAGCCACTTGATGGTCTTGAAGACAACGAAAACATTTTAATGTTATCAATGCCGGTAATCGGGTTGTAATAATATTAAAAAAAAAAATATATAAAAAAGAGACTGATTTTTTGGTCTCTTTTTTGTTTTTTAGTATTCTTTCAAAATATTCTATATATATTCCTTTCGTAAAAAACGACTGTTCTTCTAGACAATTTCATCGTTTGTCTATTACATTTGATATTGGTTTCATGATTGAGCAATTTTGTTTCGTAAAACAGACAGAAAATGAAACAGTATCTTATTATAGCACTCTTTGTCGGCATTTTTGCGCCTGCTCAAAAAATATGGACGCTTCAGGATTGTCTTGATTATGCTGTAGAAAATAATATCACTATTAAGAAAACAGTGTTAGATAAAACTACGGCTCAACTTAATTATCAACAACAGAAAAACAATAAATTGCCGACTATTTATGGTTCCTCTTCAGTAGGACTTACCAATGGATCGAGTATAGACCCTATTACCAGTAGTTTTGTAAATCAGAATATTCTTTCCAACAGCTTTGGGATTTCTGCCAACGCAGTTTTGTATCAGGGGAATAAATTAAACCTTCAGATTGAGCAAAATAAAATGATTGCTGATCAGTCAGAACTGTATCAGAAACAGGCTGAGAATAATATTGTTCTGAATGTTCTGAATGCTTATTTGCAGGCTTTATATTATTATGAAGGGATAGAAATTGCTAAAACAACGGCAAACTCTTCAGCACAGGAATTGAAATTTACGCAGACAAAATATAAAAACGGAGCCATTTCAAAACTTGAATTGGCGGATGTCGAAACCCAGGATGCACAGAACCAATATACTGTAGTGAGTAGTCAGAATCTTTATGATCAGCAGGTTTTAAAACTCAAACAGCTTTTGGAATTAGATCCGGGTATTGATTTTCAGATTGAAAAAGTAAACTTAAATGATTTAATGGATGAAATTCCGGATAAACAACAGGTATACACACTGGCAACGGAGAATCTTCCGGATCTTAAGATCTATGATTTTCAGAATGAAATCCTTACCAAAAGTTTAGAAATCACAAAAACAGGCTATTTGCCGACACTTTCGGCAACAGCAGGATTGAATACCGGATTGACCAGTACACAGGATTACAGTTATTTTAATCAGGTTAAAAATAACTTCAATAAATCTGTAGGGCTGTCTCTGAACATTCCAATCTTCTCTAAAAAGCAGAATGATACGAACGTACAGTTGGCAAAAATCAATATAGAGCAGAATAACCTGGATAAAATAAGCGCAGGGAAAACATTGTATTCTAATATTGAAACAGCCTGGCAAAATGCGGTGGCGAATCAGGCTCAACAGAAATCTTCAAAAGTGGCAAGAGATAATGCAAAACTTGCGTATGATTTGGCAAATAAAAAGTTTGAATTCGGAGGATTGACAACCACTGAGCTTGCTGTAAGCAGAAATACCTATCTCACGAATGAACAGACCTACATTCAGTCAAAATATATGGCAGTTCTCTACACTCAGCTTCTGAACTTTTACCAAGGTAAAACATTGACAACAAATTAAAATAAATATAAAGGATAAAATATAAAGCTATGAATCCAAAATATAAAAAATACTTTAAAAACTCAGTTATTACGCTTGTTGCGGTTGTAGCAGTCTTCTTTATCTACCAATATTTTACTCAGAAAAAAGAGGCTAAGATCTCCATACAAACAGTAAAGATGGCGAAGCAGAATATCACAACATCTGTTACAGCAACAGGAACAGTGGAGCCGGTAGATCAGGTTGAGGTGGGAACACAGGTTTCAGGGATCATTAATCATATTTATGTTGATTATAATTCTCAGGTCAAAAAAGGACAGCTATTGGCAGAACTGGACAAAACCAATCTTCAGGAATCTGTGAACAATGCATTGGCTCAATATGAAGCGGCTTTGAACGAACTTAATTATTATCAGCAGAATTATAACCGTCAGAATAATATGTTCAGATCAGGAGTGATCAGCAAAGCAGATTATGAGCAGGCAGCGTATCAGGTGAAAAATTCTCAACAAACCGTAAACCAAAGAAAGACAGCATTAGCACAGGCAAGAACAAACCTGAGTTATGCGAATATTTATGCTCCAATTGACGGGATTATTCTAAGCCGTGAAGTAGAAGAAGGTCAAACAGTTGCGGCAAGTATGACAACCCCTACGCTTTTCTCTATTGCAAAAGATATTACCAAAATGCAGGTTGAAGCCAATGTAGATGAAGCAGATATAGGTGATGTGAAAGTAGGACAGCGAGTGAGCTTTACGGTGGATGCTTATCCTCAGGAAGAATTTAACGGGAAGGTTCGTCAGGTGAGATTAGCAGCGACTACAGAATCGAATGTGGTGACGTATACGGTAATTATTGATGCAGATAATTCTGAACAAAAATTAAAACCAGGGCTTACCGCAACGGTGACTATTTTCACACAGGAATTGAAGAATATCAATACAGTTCCGGCAGCGGCGATTAGTTTTAGTCCGGACACAGAAATCTTACAGAAGTACTATCTGCAAAATCAGTTGACAGGTAAAGTTCCTGAAACGAAAACAGGGAAAAATAAAGAAAAATATATCTGGATCATCAATAAAGATAAAAGTCTTTCTCAAAAACAGATTACTGTAGGAATTAATGACGGAATCAATGTTCAGGTTAATAATGGATTGACGGGTGATGAACAAATTGTAACAGCTTTGGATGAACAGCAGGAAGCTGTAGCGAAATCCGGATCAGAAAGCAGCCCTTTTATGCCAAAAAGACCAAACAGTAACAATAAAAAATCAAGTTCAAGTCAAGGTCCGCCTCCGGGAAACTAAAAATCAGGAGAATTAAATTAAAATTTTGGTCAAGAATAAAGGAACTTAAGCCTTTTGAATTTGACCTTATAATCTAAAATAAAAGTAGAATGAAACCCATTATCCATATAGAAAATTTGAAGCGTGAGTTCAGAATGGGCGATGAAATTGTTCACGCGTTGAAAGGAATTAATCTTACCATAAATGAAGGTGAATTTGTAACCATCATGGGAACCAGTGGTTCTGGTAAATCTACCTTTCTGAATATTTTAGGGTGCTTAGATCAGCCAACCTCAGGAACGTATGAATTGGATGGTGTTTTGGTAAAAGAACTTAATAAAAATCAACTGGCAGATATAAGAAATAAAAAAATCGGATTTATATTTCAATCCTACAACTTATTGGCAAGAACAAGTGCGCTGGAAAATGTAGAGCTGCCACTATTGTATAACTCTAAAGTTTCAGCAGAAGAAAGAAGAGAGCGTGCTGTAAAGGCATTGAAACAGGTAGGGTTGGAAAGTAGAATTCATCATGTTCCCAGCCAACTTTCCGGAGGACAGCAGCAGAGGGTCGCTATTGCAAGAGCATTAGTAAATCAACCCGTCATTTTATTGGCAGATGAAGCAACTGGAAATTTAGATACCAGGACTTCTTATGAGGTCATGAATCTTTTCCAGGAATTAAATGATCAGGGAATTACTATAGGATTTGTGACCCATGAAGATGACATTGCAAAATTCAGTAAAAGAACGGTGGTGCTAAAAGATGGAAAGATTACTGAAGACCGACAGGTAACTCAAAGATTGTATGCTTCGGAAGAGTTGGCAAAACTCCCACCAGCAGAATAGCCAGAGAATTTTTTGTTCTAATATATATTTAGTTTGGTGTGTTTTAATGAAGGCGGATTAGATGCAGTAATGTTTGCAGGCCTGCAATGAAGACAGGTTGAAAAGAAAAAATGACGGAGAAATGAAGAAGAAGGTCTGCAAATGTTTTTAATTAAAAAAAGAAAAAAATGAACTTTTTAAACTTACTTAAAATAGCCTGGAAAGCAATTTTGCTTAATAAAACCAGAGCAATGCTTACCATGCTCGGAATTATCATCGGAGTAGCATCTGTTATTGCGATGTTGGCAATAGGAGAAGGATCGAAAGAGAGCATCAAAAAAAATATTTCCAGTATGGGAGCCAATCTGATTACAGTACGTCCCGGAGCAGGAATGATGGGGGGAGTACGTTCAGATCCATCAGCAATGCAAACCCTTACTTTGGCAGATTACAATGCTTTAAAAAAACAGGTGAAATTGATTAAAAACATTTCGCCACTGGTAAATGGAAGCGGACAAAGTATTGCAGGGTCCAATAACTGGCCAACTTCAATTTACGGTGTATCTCCGGAATATCTGAAAATTCGTGATTGGAGAGTAGAAGAAGGTTCTATGTTTACAGAAGATGATGTGGAAGCATATGCAAAGGTTGCGGTCATAGGAAAAACAGTACAGGAGAATCTTTTCCCTAATGAAAATCCTATCGGAAAAATGATCCGTTTTAAAAATATTCCGTTTAAAGTAATCGGAGTTTTAAAAGAAAAAGGAGAAAATACTTTTGGGCAGGATCAGGATGATATCATTATTGCACCTTATACGGCGGTTCAGAAAAGAATTTTGGCGCAAACCTATTTGCAGTCTATTGTAGCATCCTCTTTAAACGAAGAAAATTCTGAAGCGGCAGTGAATGAAATTAAAGCCGTAATGGAAAATCAACACAAGATAAAACCTGACGAAGACAATGACTTCAATGTTTCTTCTCAGCAGGAACTTATCTCGACATTTAGCTCTACCAGTGAAATGTTAACCGTGCTTTTAGTGGCTATTGCAAGTATTTCCTTAATTGTAGGCGGAATCGGGATTATGAATATTATGTACGTTTCTGTAAAAGAAAGAACCAAAGAAATTGGATTGAGAATGGCGATAGGAGCAAAAGGAAATGATATTTTGATGCAGTTTCTCATAGAATCGGTGCTGATTAGTATCACAGGAGGAGTTTTAGGAGTAATAATCGGGTTGGTCGCTACGTTTTGTGTAAAACAGTTTGCAGGCTGGCCGGTAAGTATTACGATGGTTTCCATTGTTATTTCTTTTGCAGTCTGTACCATTACAGGAGTCTTTTTCGGATGGTATCCTGCAAGAAAAGCAGCTCAGGCGGATCCTATCAATGCGCTGAGATATGAATAAAGCAAAAATTTAATTTTAAAATTGTAGGGAAAATGCTGGGAAAAATTTTAAATTCACTAATCCAAAGATTTCATAAATCTTCAATTTTCAACGGATTGAATAAATTTAAGTTTTAATTGAGAAAAAACTCATCTTATTAAAAAACATTTGTTTTTAAAGAATTAATGCAGTTTCGCAACATACATATAAACTCAAGCAACAATAAACAATGATTACCTTAAAAAATAAAAAACTGGAAGTCAGCATTCATCTATTGATCTGGCTGGTTCTGTTCTTCCTTCCTGCTGCTTTTTCATTGGGCTCAGATGGAAACTGGCTGGAACTTTTCAAACATTTTTGGCTGCAGTTGATGTTTTTAGCAATCATTTTTTATATCAATTATTTCGTATTGATTAATTGGTTGTATACCGATAAAAAACTTTATTTCATATTCACGAACATTATACTCATCATTGCATTAATCATTTTAAAGCAGCAGATTTTTTCATTAATAGAAACGCCAAGACCAAAAGGGGGAGGAGGAAGACGTCCGCCGGAAGGCTTTATCTATTTTATGGATTTTATGATCTATATGATTCCTGTAGCTTTTGCAATCGCCATCAATTCCGGGCAGAAAATGAAACAGGCAGAAGAAATTAAACGTGAAGCAGATAATATTAAATTGAAATCAGAATTACAACACTTGAAATATCAGTTACAACCCCATTTTTTCTTTAATGCTTTAAACAATATCTATTCACTGATTGATTTTGCACCGGAAAAAGCAAAGCACAGTATTCACAGTTTAAGCAAGCTGATGCGGCATCTTCTGTACAAAACAGATGTAGAAAAAATAAGATTGGTTGATGAAATCGACTTTTTGAACAAGTATATAGAGTTGATGACACTCAGACTGAATGATAATACCAAAGTTTTTACAAGCTTTCCGAAGACGATTCCGAATCTTGAAATAGCTCCTTTACTTTTCATTTCAGTAGTGGAAAATGCTTTTAAACATGGGGTTTCGGCAACACAACATTCAGATATTAGTTTTAAAATGGAAATTATGGAGGATGAAATTCATTTTACCGCTTCCAACTCTAATTTTCCAAAAACTGAAAGGGATAAAAGTGGATCGGGGATTGGGGTTGAAAATCTCAAAAAAAGATTAAGTTTGCTGTATCCCGAAAAACATGAATTCCATTCCCATCTCAATAACGGAATGTATATTGCAGAAATGAAACTGAAAACAAAATAAAATGAGAAAACTTACTTGCTTGATTGCTGATGATGAACCTATGGCTTTAAATCTTATAGAGAGTTATGTTTTGAAAACCCCTTTTTTGGAGCTCAAAGCAAAATGCAACAGTGCCATCGAAGCAATGCAGGTGTGTGAAGAAGAAAAAGAGATTGATCTTTTCTTTCTGGATATTCAGATGCCTGATCTTTCAGGGTTGGAATTCTCGAAACTGCTTCCTGCAACAAGCAAAGTGATCTTTACAACTGCCTTCGATCAATATGCAATTGACGGCTATAAAGTGAGTGCCTTAGACTATCTTTTAAAACCATTTGATTATAATGAGTTTCTGAATGCCGCTCAAAAAGCAAGAACTTATTTTGAGGCAGTTCCAGAGTCTACACCGCAAAAAACAGAGAGGAAACAAAGTTTCATTTTTGTAAAATCAGAATACCGACAGGTTAAAATTGAATTCTCAGAAGTTCTTTACATTGAAGGATTGAAAGATTATGTAAAAATATATCTTAAAGATAATCCTAAACCTATTTTAACATTGATGAGCCTGAAAAAACTTGAAGAAGAATTACCTTCCGAAGACTTTATGAGGGTTCACAGATCGTACATCATTGCTTTAAATAAAATAGAAGCCATTGAGAGAAACCATATTGTTATCGGAAATCAGCAGATTGTCATTGCTCCCAATTATAAGAAAACATTAATGGATTATATTGAAGGGAAAAGTCTATAAAAAATATCTCAACTTTCAATTGGTAAAATAGGTCGTTTCGTGAGAAATAAAAAGTGATGTATTTATCTTAAAGTTACTTCTAAATTTCTCTATCTCTCAAAAAAACACGACATTTGTACTCGCAAAAATTCATTTAAAAATTTTCAAAATAGAGCAATGAAGATATCAAATAACTGGCTGAAAGACTATATTAAAACGGAATTAAAACCTGAAAGAATAGGAGAGTTCCTTACTGATATAGGTCTTGAGGTTGAAGGAATTGAAAAATTTGAAAGTGTAAAAGGCAACTTGGAGGGAATTGTTGTTGGTAAGGTATTAACTTGCGAAAAACATCCTAATGCAGACAAACTGAAGAAAACTACCGTAGAAGTAGGAAACGGAAAAGTGTTGAACATTGTTTGTGGAGCTCCGAATGTAGAAGCCGGGCAAACAGTTCCTGTAGCGGTTGTTGGAACCAAAATCTATGATAAAACCGGAAACTTTTTTGAAATAAAAGAAGCAAAAATCAGAGGAGAGGTTTCTCAGGGAATGATTTGTGCAGAAGATGAATTGGGACTGAGCGAAGATCATGGAGGAATCATGGTATTAGATCCGGAAAAATATGAAGTAGGAAAAAATTTCGCTGATTATTTCGAACTGACCAACGATGAGGTTTTTGAAATTGGTTTAACTCCGAACAGAACCGATGCCATGTCTCATTACGGCGTTGCAAGAGATTTATATGCTTTCCTTTCTACCAATCAGTTGAAATCTACTTTTGAAAAAGTTTCTTCAGTAGTGTTGAATAACGAAGGCACTCACGATTTCCAACTGGAAGTTGAAGATGCTGAATTGTGCCCAAGATATATCGGAGCAGTAATTGAAGATGTAAAAGTTGCAGACTCTCCGGCTTGGTTAAAAGACAGATTAAAAGCCATCGGATTGAGCCCGATTAATAACGTTGTAGACATTACCAATTATATCCTTCACGGTTATGGTCAACCGCTTCACGCTTTTGATGCAGATAAAATTGCAGACAAAAAAGTAAAAGTGGGAACGGTAAAAGAAGGAACAAAATTCACGACTTTAGATGGGGTTGAAAGAACTTTGAATGGTTCTGAAATCATCATTAAAGACGGAAAAGACAACCCAATGTGTATTGCCGGAGTTTTTGGCGGTGCTCATTCAGGAGTTTCTTCGGAAACAAAAACGATTTTCCTGGAAAGTGCTTATTTCAACCCGGTTGCAGTAAGAAAAGGAGCTAAATTCCACGGACTGAATACGGATGCTTCTTTCAGATTTGAAAGAGGAGTAGATCCAAATCTTACAAGAACTGCCATTACTCACGCGATTAAATTAATTTCGGAATTAGCAGAAGGGAAGCTTGTAGGAGAATTGTTGGAGGAATATCCGAAGAAAATAGAAGACAGCTATGTGATCATCAGATTCTCTAAAATTGAGCAGATTTTAGGAACAAAAATTCACAGAGAAAAAGTAAAGGAAATTTTAAAATCTTTGGAAATCCAGGTTTTAAATGAAATTCAGAACGGTCTTGAGATTTCAGTTCCTGCTTACAGAGCAGATGTAACGAGAGAAATCGACGTTATTGAAGAGATTTTGAGAATCTATGGATACAACAAAATTGATGCTCCGCAAAAGATTTCATTTACTCCTGTAAAGCTGAGCGCAAACGATCAGGATGAATTGGAGAACAATTGGGCAAGAACTTTACAAAGCTTAGGTTTCAATGAAGTAATGAACAATTCATTAACTTCTGTAAAAGATGAAACGGATGCCGTGAAGCTATTGAATCCTTTGAGTGGTGATTTGGCGTTCATGAGAAAATCTTTATTGGAAGGTCTTCTTCAGAATGCAATCTACAATATCAACAGAAAAAATCAGGACATCAAGTTTTTTGAGTTCGGAAAAATCTATCATAAAAAAGATAAATATACTGAGAGAAAGCAGTTGGCAATTTTAGTTTCAGGAAGAGAAGTTGCTGAAAACTGGTTACAGCCAAAATCTGCAACGAGTTTTTATAATTTAAAAGCTTATGTAAAAGTTCTTTTAGAAAGATTAGCAATTGACTATAAAGAAGTTGCTTTGTCAGACGACAGATTCTCAGATGCTTTAGCGTATGAAGTGGATGGAAAAGTTTTAGTAAGAATCGGAAAAGTTTCTGCTCAGCAACTGAAAGATTTTGACATCGATCAGGAATGTTTCTATGCAGAAGTTGAATTAGAATTTGCTCAGGAATTGCGTTCTAAAAATGAATTGAAATTCAAGGATATTCCTAAATTTAACAAGATCAGAAGAGACTTAGCATTATTGATTGATAAGAGCGTGAACTACGAAGATCTGTATGAAACTGCTAAAAAGAATAAGTCTCCTTACATTAAAAACATTAATTTATTTGATGTATACGAAGGGAAAAACCTTCCGGAAGGTAAGAAATCTTACGCAATGAGCTTTGAGCTTTTAAATGAAGAAAAAACATTAGAAGAAAAAGAGATTGCAGCAGTAATGGAATCTTTGATTAAATCTTTTCAGAAAGAATTCAATGCTGAATTGAGAGGATAATCTTAAAATTATCATTAAAGATATATCAGAAACGGACTTTGTAAAAAGTCCGTTTTCTTTTTATAGATGCTTCGATAAGCTCAGTATGACATCGCGACACATTAATCTCTAGTATAAAGTTAGTATAAATGTCATGCTGAGCAAAGCCGAAGCATCTTTTCCAAGGAAAACAGTGATAGATTTATAAACCTAGAAAACAATCGTTAAAAAAACAATAAAATTTTCCGATCACTTTTTAAATAATATAATTTCCGTAAATTTGGATTAAATCAAAAGAGAAAAATGAAAAACCTTTTTTTAAGCATATGCACAGCAGCAGTTTTGGTATCATGCGGAACAGTGGCTTCTTCATCAAAAGTGGGAAAAGCGCAGCCTTCGATTGCCAATACAAAATGGTCTTTAGCAGATAATGTAAAAGGGCAGATTCCGACCCTGAATGTAGAAGGAGCGAAGATCAGCGGAAATTCCGGATGTAACAGATATTTCGGTGCCGTTACGATGGAAACAGCTTCAGGAAAATTCGCGGCTTCACAGGTGGGATCTACCAAAATGGCGTGTGACAATATGAGCGTAGAAAAGAATTTCCTGGATATGGTGCAAAAAGCAAACAGATATGTTGTTTCCGGGAGTACATTAGAATTGTATCAGGACAATCTTTTATTGTTAAAATTCAATAAGGCAGAATAAAAGTAAAAAATATAAAAATAAAAGGAACTCAATCGAGTTCCTTTTTATGTTTTAATAGGATTATGTATTAATCTTCCTCTTCTTCATCGTACTTAGCCAACTCTTCATCACACCACTTGAAAGCAGCTTCTACTACTTTAGTAGCTTCATCTGCCATCGTTTCTTCATCATCACCCTCTAGATCGTCTAGCCACTCAACTTCTTCTTCCTCAACGTTTAAGATAAATCTTGGATATTCTGTATGAACTACGAAAAGATCTTCCGGAAATTCTGAATTATCTGCTAATAAAAACTTTGGTAATTTCATTTTTCTAATGTTTTAACTTTAAATCAAAGATAACAAAATTATTGGTATTTGTTCTTGTCGATTTTAATTTTTTGAGAAACTTTATAGTAGGTTAAGGTTGTCTTTTTTAAGGTGTCAGAAGCTTTAAAGGTTACTTCTAAATTAGAATTTACCGTGCTTACAAGTTCTGCAACCTGCATTTTATCAAGATCTTCCATAGATTTTAAATAAAACCGTAAAGGAACCTTATCCAGCTTTTCAGACTCTAAAAAATGAACCACTTCTTTCCTGTTTTCAAGATAATTTCCTTTGGAAAGCCATGTGAAAAGAATTCCGGCCATAATACTTAAAATTCCGACAGCATAGACTTTAACATCAAAAAGCTGAAATAATTTTCTAAAATACACCAACCATAGCGGAAAACTGAACGGAGCAAGTATTCTGTAACCAATCGCATCTACAGGATAAAAATATTGAATGA
Organism: Chryseobacterium sp. Y16C; assembly: GCF_022488405.1. Classification (NCBI taxonomy): domain Bacteria; kingdom Pseudomonadati; phylum Bacteroidota; class Flavobacteriia; order Flavobacteriales; family Weeksellaceae; genus Chryseobacterium; species Chryseobacterium sp. Y16C. The sequence goes on along the minus strand of NZ_CP092711.1, from coordinate 1,082,247 downwards.
AAAATGAACATATAATTCCGAAAACACTCGTGAAAACAATGAAAAACTCTGAATTTGTAAGCTTATATCTTGTAAATAAGAAGATCATAATAAGAATATTCAAAGCTCCTAATCCGTAAATTCCATAATTAATTATCCCACCACCCGGATCAGACATATGGATGAACGGATTGAAAGTGGTAGCAAGACCTTCAAATAATTCCTTTAAAAGTTTAGAAGTAGGGTATAATCCTATTTCCAAAGACTGTTTTACGTAATCTTCATTAAAATAATCAATAAATAAAAGCTTATAAAGAACGATATAAACTCCTGAAATAATCCCTGAAATTAAAAATGAACGTCCATAACTACGTTTGATGAACAACAGTCCGTAAAGACCTACTGCTCCCATGATGAAAAGGGAACTATATCTAATGTTATAAAGAAGAATTAAGCTTAAAGAAAGATAAAAAACAGCTTTCCATCCTTTAAGATTTTCTTTAATAATTTTATCAGCTATAAACAGGAAAAGGAAAACAAAAGGCAGAATACAGCCTTCACTCAAAGTAGCTGCAAAAATAGAAACAAAGCTGAAAAGAGCGACTAAAACAGTAGATTCTCTGGAATAAAAATTCTTTTTCCAGGAGAAAAAAACAATAAAAAGCATGGCCGCAATTCCTACGATTTTACTCGCCCAAAATTCATCCGTGCCTAAAAACGTAAAGATCTTAATGCTCAAAGGATATCCTAAAGGCGTAATGGTATTATCGATCTCCGGAAGTACATGAGCAAATTTCAGATACCGTATAGAATCGGGGCTTACTCTTCCGTTTTCATTGAGTAAAAAACGTAAAATGGTCACCATTACCGTAATGATGACCAATAATATCTGTATATATTTTTCTTTAAATTTTATCAACGTTGCAGTTATTAGATAGATTACAGCTTTTAATAAGCCAAATTTATAACTTAAAACTTACAACTCATAACTTAAAAGTTTATTTTGAGAACATTTTTGCTACTTTTTCAGCCTTTTTGCTTTCAGAATAGTCATAGAACCCCTCTCCTGATTTTACTCCCAGTTTTCCTGCCATTACCATGTTGACCAATAATGGATTAGGTGCATATTTAGGATTTTTGAATCCGTCGTACATTACATTTAAGATCGCTAAGCAAACATCAAGACCGATGAAATCTGCTAACTGAAGCGGTCCCATCGGATGAGCCATTCCCAATTTCATTACCGTGTCGATTTCTTCAACCCCTGCAACACCATTATACAATGTTTCGATAGATTCGTTGATCATCGGCATTAAAATTCTGTTAGCTACGAATCCAGGATAATCGTTGACTTCTACAGGAACTTTCCCTAGCGTTTTGCTCATTTCATAGATAGCATCAAACGTTTCTTTAGAAGTAGAATATCCTTTGATGATTTCAACAAGCTTCATGATAGGAACCGGGTTCATAAAGTGCATTCCAATTACTTTGTCCGCTCTTTTTGTAGCTGCGGCGATTTTAGTAATGGAAATAGACGAGGTATTGGTAGCCAGAATACAGTTTTCAGGGGCAAATTCATCCATTTGTCCGAAAATTTTCAGCTTCAGTTCCTGATTTTCAGTAGCTGCTTCCACGATAAGATCTGCAGATCCTACAGCATCCTGAAGCGCTGTGAAAGTGGTGATATTTCCTAAAGTTTCAGCTTTTTGTTCTTCTGTAAGGTTTCCCTTTGCAATTATTCTGTCAAGATTGGTAGTAATGGTTTTTAACCCTCTGTCTAAAGCTTCCTGAGATACATCTACCAAATTCACTTTAAACCCGCTTTGTGCAAAAGTATGTGCAATACCATTCCCCATGGTTCCAGCTCCGATAACTACAATGTTTTTGATCATTTTAATTTTTCTTTTTTATAGATAGTTAAATTATTTAATTGGTTTAATTTTTCTTTACTTAAAGATTGAGTCGGTGTGAAAAATACAGATCCGTCACTGTTGAGACTTCTTTTATTATTCTGCGATGTTACCGTTTCTTCAAGGCCTTTTATGAATTGTTTTCTTTGGGATTTTGAAAGTGCATCAATTCCGATAAAAAGCTTGAACTCACCTTCTCTTCCAAGCCCTGATTGTCTGTAGACTTCAATGGGTTTTCTTTTGTTTCTGCTTTGAAAAGTTTCAATATAAGTCATTACAGGGATTGTAGATGGAGTTCCGCAACACACGCTGTTATAATCCAGATAAAGATACGTTTTACTCTTCTGCGCAAAGAAAAATGTGCAGGTGAAAATTCCTAATATTAAAAATGTTTTTTTCATTTTGTCGGTTTTAAAATTAAGCTTTAAATTTTACTTATTAAAATAATCCCAGACAGTCTTTGAAATATCCGAAATCATTTTGCAGTTGACAGCATCCGTTTCCATTGAATTACTGACAAATACAGCTATTGTATAATGCTTGCCATTTGGTAAAGTAATGATCGCAATTTCATTTTCGGCCCCTGTTAAACCCTCTTTATTTTTTCCTGAAGCTCCCGTTTTTCTTGCTACAGGAGTGTTTTTAGGAAGCTGTTCAATTAATTTGTTGAGTCCTGTTGAGGTAGATAACATAATTTTCATCAAATAATCTGTCGATTTTTTCGATAATAGTTTTCCGTCGTAAAATTTTTTCAAGACATCTGTTGCAGAATTCATGGTGCTGTAATTTTCATACTGAACATTCCAGTCTTTATGCATAGTTTCTTCATTGTACTTAATCTGAAAGCCTTTTACTCCTTTAGAATCCATAAACTTCTGAACGGTTTGAGTGCCTCCCAATAGCCTCAACAGAATATCGCATCCATTGTTGTCGCTTTTTGCAACGGTCATCTCAAGAACTTCGCTCAATGGAACTTCTACCCCTCCGTTAGGATATTTGTCGCGAAGAGGTGACCAGGTGTTTTCCAGTAAATTAGATTTATCCAATACTATTTTTTGATCTAAAGAAAGCTTTCCTTTATCCACAAAATCTAAAACTGCTGCTGCAATGTGAAATTTGAACACACTTTGCATGGGCAGTTTTTTGTCTGCGTTTTTATTGTATTTAAAACCATTTTCAAAACCCAGCACGGAAACACCGACTGTCGCTTTTTTATCTTTGATAATGGAATTGATTTTTTGATCCAAAACGGATTGCTGAGCGAACATAAACGTTGAAATCAGAAGGAGGAAAAGCAGACTTATTTTTTTCATAATAATAGAGATTAAAAAATCCTTCTTAAAAATTAAGAAGGATGGTATTCAAATATAAATAAATTAATTTACATCATACGTCCAAAGGCAGCAAACATACCCCATAAAATCATAAGAATATAGATTCCCATTATTACAATGGTAAGAATTCCGATAAACTTGTAATGCGATTTAATGTACTCGAAGGAAGAGGTTAGGCTTGCCTGATTATTGGTGCGCAAAGCATTCTTCATATTAGACGAAAATTTATACAGGTAATTAATCGGTACGAAATAAAAACCGGCAATAAGAATATAAAAAATACCTACAAAAACACCGCCTCCAAAAGGACCAAAGCTAGTCGATGCTCCTATAACCATTATAAATAAAGCTACAACCACCATCAATCCAAGACCGACAAAGCCTAGAATAGATAAAAAGTTAGCCCATTTTGCGGTTTCTGCAAGAAACTCTCTTGAAATTCTGTCGATTCTTAACTCCTCAAATTGTTCGAAAGGAGAATTTGTTTCCATCATAATTATTTAATTTTTCGGCAAAATAATTAAAATTATTTTAACTCTGCCCTATAAATCTTAAATTTATTTTACTTCAAAAGATTTTAGGTTTACTCCGTCATTTTCGAAATAGATTCTGATTTTATTTTCTCCTTTTTTAAAGTTGATTTCTTTCACAGAAACTATTTTCCAGATTTCATTTCCTCCTGTTGAATTCAATGAAACGGTTGCAAGTTGTTTTCCGGATGCTTCTTCAATCCTGATTTTTGTACTAGTATTATTGCTTGCATAATTGATGTCGAAAGTATAAGCTTTACTGTCTTTTGCATTAATAGTATATTGCAGCCATTCTCCATTTTCTGTTTTTCCGACATAATATTGGTTGTCATTGGTTTTGTAAATGTCAACCCCGTCGTTTCGCAACTGATTTCCCGAATTCCATTCCGATCTTTTTGCCGGATCACTTACCCAAAGATTGGTGAAGTCTTTATCTAAGTAAGCAGCACCCATTCTTCCCAAATCGTAATCTGTAGCCAGGATTTTTCCCGGAGCCTGAAGATTTTTAAAAGGTTTTGTAGAACCATCTTTGGTCTGTCTGAACATGGCATCAATTACATCATTTTTAATCTCAACATTATTGAATTTATAATTATCCGCAATCTGCATTAAAGTTTTTTTGGCAAACTCTTTTGACGGTTTTTCACCTCCGTTTTTCCAATAGTCTAATAATTTCTGATATTCCGGGGTGATTTTCACATTGGTGATCCCTGCAATATTATCTATCTTTTTCATCGGCCAGAATGCATAGCCAATATTATGCTTGTCTAAAAGCTGGATAAGTTCCGTAAACCATACGTTTGAGTTTTCCCCTGTTTCTCCCAACCAGATTGGAATGTTATGCTTTTCTCTTAAATCTAAAGCAAATTGTAACGTTGCATCGTCATTGTAATTCCAGTATTTATGAAAACTGAATGCCATATTGTTGTCCCAAAGCGGAGTTAAGCCATTGTAGTTATTTCCCCAACCGTTTCCTTCGATAATGATGATATGTTTTTTATCAACCGTACGGATGGCTTCTGTAATTTCTTTTTGTAGTTTCCATAGAGGAGCATTAGACATTTCATCTGTTCCGTTGGGGTTTTTTCCTGTGAAGTTGATATTGGGTTCGTTAATTAAATCATAACCTCCGATCCATGGTTCATCTTTATATCGTTCAGCCAGTTTTTTCCAGAGAGCAATTGTTTTTTTCTGGTTTTCTTCGCTGTCCCAAAGTGATGGTTTAGTTTTATCATTATCGGAAATATTAACGTCATTTCCCTGTCCACCGGGTGCAGCATGAAGATCCAGAATCAGATACATTTTGTTGGCTGCACACCATTTTAAAAGATCATCGGTCATTTTAAAACCTTCTTCCAGCCAGGTATTTTGTCCTTTTTTAGGCTCTTTTTCAATAGGTAAGGTATACAGATTATAATGCATCGGAAGTCTGATAGAGTTGAATCCAGCTTTCTTCAGAAAATCAATATCCTGTTTGGTGATCCCGTTTTTCAGGTAAGCTGCATAGAATTCATTCATTCCGTCTTCACCGATTAATTCAGCGATTTTCTCTTTGATCTTGTATTGAGGGCCCGCAAAATCTGCAGTTTTCAACATATAACCTTCCTGCAGCATCCATCCTCCCAAACCGAGGCCTCTTAATTGAACATTTTCTCCTTTGTCGTTTACAATTTTCTGACCATTGGTCTTTAAAAGTTGTGATGTCCCAAATTGAGACAATAAAAAAGCGGATAGAAGGATGGCTCTTTTCATAATAGTTTAATTATTTAAATATTAGGGATTGTTTTAAGAATTAGAGTTTCTACAATGACAAATATATTTAAAAATTGTTGAATAAAAACTAAAAATAAATAATCGACAAAATTTTATTGAATGTATTAAGAATACTAAGGAGCTTTAAATGAAATGTAGATCATTTTATTCCATTCAAAAGAGGATTATGTTGAATTTCATCCATAAAAAAACGAGCCGAAGCTCGTTGTATATCATTTAAATAATGTTGTTTAGAAAATCTTTAAATAATTAAGATATCAGCTTCATAATCTCCAAAGCCACTTTCAACGCTTCTGTTCCGTCTTCAAGAGAAACTTCCACATTTTTATCTTCCATGATAGCATCTGCGAAAGAATTAAGCTCATCCAGAATTGCATTATTAGGCTGGATATTCGGATATTCAAATAAGATCTGATTCTTTTCTCCATCAGCGTTTTCAATAATCATATCGAATGGAGTAGGGTTTTCAGGGGCATCTTTCATTCGGATAACTTCTGCCTTTTTTTCTAAGAAATCAACAGAAATATAAGCGTCTTTCTGGAAGAAACGGCTCTTTCTCATCGCTTTCATAGAAATTCTTGAAGTCGTAAGATTGGCAACACATCCGTTTTCAAATTCGATTCTTGCATTGGCGATATCCGGAGTTTTGCTTACCACACAAACACCGCTTGCATGAATGTTTTTAACCTTGGATTTTACAATACTTAATAGGATATCCAGATCATGAATCATTAAATCCAGTACTACAGAAACATCTGTTCCACGAGGGTTGAATTCTGCCAGTCTGTGGATTTCTATGAACATCGGATTTTGAATGTAATCTTTAGCTCCGATAAAAGCCGGGTTGTATCTTTCAACGTGCCCAACCTGAGCTTTGATTCCATTTTCACGACATTTATAAAGAATTTCTTCAGCCTGCTGCAATGTCTGGGTTACCGGTTTTTCGATGAAGAAGTGAAGTTTCTTTTCAATGGCTTTTAATGCATAATCGTAATGATAAATGGTGGGTGTTACAATATCCAGCATTTCGATTTTTTCAAGCAATTCATCAAAATTTTCAAAATATTTGTATCCGAATTCGGCTTCTAATTTTTTTCCGTTTTCTACATCCTTATCATGAAATCCTACAAATTCATACTTATCAGACTGATTCAGAAGACGTAAATGTATTTTTCCTAAATGTCCGGCACCTACCAAACCTGCTTTTAACATAGCTGTATTAAATTTTTGTAAAGATAATAAAGAAGTTATATTTCGAAGGGCAGAATTTAATTTTTTGTGGATAAATCTTTTGCGGAATCACGAAAATCTAATATCTAATTTCTTATTTTTGTGACATGCAGGATTCGTTTGTACACAAGGGAAAAAGAAAGATTTTGATTGATTATCTTCGGAATAGGATAGGAATTTCGGATGAAAATGTACTTTCGGCAATGAATGAAGTTCCGAGACATCTTTTTATTGAAAGCATTTTTGAAGACTTCGCTTATGAAGACCGTGCTTTTCCTATTTTGGCACATCAGACAATTTCACATCCGTCTACTGTAGCGGAACAATCTGAACTTTTACAGGTAAAGCCGGGCGAAAAAGTACTGGAAATAGGAACCGGATGCGGTTATCAGACTGCTGTTTTACTGGCGATGAAAGCTCACGTATATACGGTGGAAAGACAAAAAGATCTCTTCGATTTTTCAAAGAAAAAGCTTCGTGAAATGCACTTATTCCCGAAATTTCAAAGTTTTGGAGATGGATTTGCCGGACTTCCTACTTTTGCACCTTTTGACAAAATCATTGTAACCTGTGGAGCATCAATCTTACCCACAGAGTTACTGAAACAGCTGAAAGTGGGCGGAAAAATGGTCATCCCACTAGGACCAACCGACGAACAGGTTTTATTCAGATTCACAAAAGTATCGCCTACCGAATTTGAAAAAGAAGAATTCGGAGCGTATAAATTTGTACCGATGTTGGGAAGCACCAATCAGTAATTTTCGCGGTAAACATAACTACTTTTTAAATATTCTCTGTCATTCTGAATGAAACAAAGTGGAATGAAGAATCTTTTAATATTATAGATTCTTCTTGCGTCAGAATGACAAAAAAGAATTTTTGAGTTACCGGTCTAAAATATCAGTTCTGTAAAGGAATTTATTATTGATGTAATTGTTTAATTTTATGAGATCATTAATAAATAAAATATGAATTCTGATATCCAACAATACATTGAATCACAAACAGAATCCGACCAAAAGATATGTTTAAAACTCTCCGAGATCATTAATGAAAATCTAATAGAAGCCGAATCAAAAATATGGCATGCACATCCTGTCTGGTTTTTAGATGGAAATCCTATTGTAGGATATAGCAAGCAAAAGAAAGGAGTCCGGCTGATGTTTTGGAGCGGAAAATCTTTTAATGAAGAACTCTTAAACGTTTATGGAGGAAAATTTCAGGATGCTTCTGTTTTTTATAATGACGTTTCTGAAATCAATACAGAAGATGTAAAAAGATGCCTCGAAAAATCTGAGAAAATTCAGTGGGATTATAAAAACATAGTGAAAAGAAAAGGTCAATTAATTCAAATAAAAAAATGAATTTTGATGTGTTCGGAACGATAATTGGATTCAAAACACAACCTAATCTTTTAAATCTTATTATCATGGACACGAACAGATTTAAAGCATCACACGACTTCAGCAATATCCAGAAAAATCTTTCTCATAACAGAAGATATCAAGCGACAAGTCATTCTCAGCAAGCCGATATGAAAAACCAAAATCAGGAATCATCAAAAAATGGTTTCGTGACTCATGCTCCAAAAACAGTGAAAGAAGTTTGGGCAGAAATTCAGGAAATGAATTCCAGATCTGGGAAGAAACATTAAAGATGACAAAAAATAAATTTTACTATTAAAGTTAGAAAAACCTTGCTTTTAACAGGAGTAAGGTTTTTTATTTGAAAAAATAATCAAAATTAATTACAAAATAGAATGAAGGTATTCGTAAACAAGAGGATTCCGGAAATAGGAATTCACATGCTGAAAGATGCAGGATGGGAGGTTTTTATCCCTGAACATGAAAATTTATCTCACGATGAATGGCTAAGTTATTGTAAAAGCCACGATGCTATTTTAAGTGTTGGAGCTGAATTTAAATATGATAAAGATTTCTTTACAGAATGTCCGAATATAAAGGCAATTGCATTATACTCTGTCGGTTTTGATCATGTGGATATTCAGGAAGCAAACCATAGAAATATTCCGGTCGGAAACACGCCTGATGTTTTAAGTAAAGCGACCTCAGATGTGGCATTTTTATTAATGCAATCGGTTGCAAGGAGAGCAAGCTACAATTTTGAAAAAGTAAAATCCGGAAATTGGGGAGATTTTGACCCTTTACACGCTCTGGGACAGGAGTTATATGGTAAAACATTAGGAATTTTTGGCTTAGGAAGAATCGGTTTTGAAATGGCAAAGAAATCCCGGAAAGCTTTTGATATGAATATTATTTATCATAATCGGAATAAAAATGAAGAAGCCGAAAATGAATTGGATGCAACTTATGTTTCCTTCGAAGAATTGATTGCACAGTCGGATGTTTTAAGTATTCACGCTAATTTCAGACCTGAGCAAAAAGAACTTTTCAACACTTCAATGTTTGAAAAAATGAAAGAAAACGCGATCTTCATTAATACAGCCAGAGGAGGTTTTCATAATCAGAAGGATCTGTATAATGCACTTGCAGAAAAGAAAATCTGGGGAGCAGGACTGGATGTTACGAATCCTGAACCGATTTTTAAAGAGGATCCTATTCTGGAACTTTCCAATGTTTGTGTCCTTCCGCACATCGGTTCCGCAACGATAGAAGCAAGAAACGGAATGGCAAAATTAGCTGCAGAAAACCTGATTGCCTTTTCAAAAGGAGAAAAAATGCCGGCCTGTGCAAACCCTGAAGTTTATTCTCAGAATTCCTAGCAACTTGGAATTATTTTTGTTTACCTTTATATAACTACTAAATACAAGAATTATGATACCTGAAAATAGCGAACAAGAACAAGATCGAAGATTAGAACAGCGGGAATATAAATCAAACGAAGATATTTTTAACCGTGAAAGACATATTCCGCTCGATGGAGATGGAAAACCCATAGAAGAAGATGAATTCTATGACAGCTTAGACAGAGGGCTGGATATTCCGGGAGTAGATGACGACGATGAGATGGAGGAGATCGGAAGTGAAGACGAAGAAAATAACTATTGGAGCCTAAGTGATAATGATGATGATCACGAAGAGGAAAATGATGATGTTTTAACTTAAACAATTTACTGATTATAAAAAAAGCTTTACTTAATGAGTAAGGCTTTTTTTTGTTATTATTTAAAATACAAATGATTATGTAGTAATTATATAGATTTTTTATATATTATTTAATATAAATAAATATTTATTATTGAAAATTCTATAAATAAAAGTGGTAAATTTATCATATGTTAGTGATTAATTATTTTAGCTTATGATGAATATTTTACGAATTTTATTCTTATTCATTAGTGCTTTAAGCTTCTCTCAGGCTCCGGTAAATGTAAAAGTGAAAGATGCAGCAGGAAATGAAAGTTTCAATGTTACCTGTACTAATGATCTCGATGCGAACGGCTGCATAGCACTTCATGTGGAATACCCTGTGCTCAAGCAGACTACAAGTTATGAAGCTATTCAGGAAACCTACAATCCTCCGATTCCGATGAATCAGGGAACGTCACTAAATGCCAATTATGATGATCTTTTCGCTGCAAAATTGGATTTGCCTTTCAAATTTTGTTTTTATAATCAATATTTCGATGCCCTTATTGTAGGTTCAAACGGAATGGTAACTTTCAATTTGAACCAGTTGGGAAATATCAATTATCCGAATGTTCAGTGGCAGAATCCAAGTACGAGCCTTCCTAAAAATTCGATTTTCGGAGTATATCATGACATGGTTTTTTCATCAGGAGATTCTTCGGAAATTTATTATTCAACCATTGGAACGGCGCCTTTCAGAAAGTTTGTTATCAACTTTTTTGATGGAAGAGTTTCGGGTTGTACAGACCGGTCTTCATCACAAATCGTTTTGCATGAAACTACTAATGTAATCGAAGTCTTTGTTGAAAAAAAATTACTCCCTTGTCCGACGAGGAAGTTTGAAAATGCACTCATTGGCATAAGTAATAATGACGGAACTCAGGGAGTTTCTCCGGCGGGCAGAAATACAGGAGTTTGGCAGGCGATGCAGGAAGGTTGGAAATTTAATCCGCTTGGAAATGTAATTCAGCCCAACATTACCTGGACAAATTCTGCGGGACAGACGGTAGGGACAGGAATTCAGACAACGGTTTGCCCGACTGAGAATGAAGTTTATACAGCGAATGTTAAGTTTAATATTTGTGGAAACAGTGATCTGACAATAACCGATGATTTTCCGTTAACTTTTGATCCGACCTATCCGGCTGCGAAAAACTATACCCAGAATTTCTGTGGAAATACGTCCGTTAATCTTACTTTAAATAGTTTCAATGCTAATGTAACTTCACAAAATCCGGTTAATTTTACCTTTAGTTATCACTCGAGTTTGCAGGATGCGCAGAATAATGTCGGTGCTTTGCCAAACAACTTTACATTAGCCAATAACACCATTTTATATGTAAGAATTCAAAATCCGACAACGCCAACTTGTTATCGTGTAGCCGTTTTAACTTTAAATTTATTAAGTAAAAGTTTAATTAAAAATACTGTAGAACTGTGCGACACCAACAATGACGGAGTAGAGCAGAACTATAATTTAAGCCTGTTAAATCCTGAGCTTTTCGTTACCGGAACAACGGGAATTACTTATTTCAATACCCAATCTGATGCTCAGAATAATATAAATGCGATCACTACAGCAAATATTACCGTAAGCACGAATCTTTGGGTAAGGCTTCAGGAAGGAGCCTGTACGTATATTCTGGGACCTGTTCATTTCCAGTTTAAACCAGGTGTAAATCTGAATTCACCAATCAATTTTTCATATACGATTTGCGATATTAATGCAGATAACCAGGAACCTTTTGATTTTGCATTAAATATTGGCCCGTTAATTTCAACACAAACCGGAGCCGTTTTTATAGTTTACAATACCTATGATGAAGCTTATAACGGAAACGGAAATGTTGTAAATACTATAAAAGAAGGAATTTATATACTCTATATAAGAGTTCAGGTTCCGAATGGTTGCTTTGCAGTTGCAACAGTGAATATGAATGTTACTTTCACAAAAATTCTTGCTAATGAAAAGAATGAATATATCTGTTTTAATGGAACAGATGATATCAGTATTAATTTAAGTACGCTCTCAAATGGAATGCTGATTTCTCCTGCAACCGTTCCTGTGACTGAATTTTACAACAGTTCTGCTGCTGCAAACTTGGGAACAGGATCAATCAGTCCGAACCAAACCATTACGACAGACGGAAATTTTGTGACAAAGATCTATTTTGTCCGGTTTGAAATTTCAGATCAATGTTTTACAGTAAGACCAATTACGGTGAATTTGGTTCATCCGGTAATTGTTCAGTCCAGTTTCGCAATCTGTGATTTTAATAATGATAATTCGGAGAATGTACAATTATCTCAATATTCATCAGCAATTGTCGGAAACCAGAATGCATCAGCAATTTTTTATCCTACTTTGGCAGATGCAACCAATGGAACAAACCCGATTACCAACCTTACGGTTACAGGAACACAGCAGATTTTCGTTAAAATTAATTCTTACAATTGCCAACAGATTTATCCGGTAAATCTAAGCCTAACATCAACTCCGGTTGTGAATTCTCCTGTGAATATTACTTTAAACAATATTTGTGACAATAATAATGACGGAAGTGAGATTTACGATTTAACGCAGGCTCAGCCTCAAATTACTTCTGCTGCAAATGTAAGTTTTACGTATTATGTAAATTATGATCCGGCAACGCATACTTTTTCCAATGAAATCACAAATCCGACACAATTTGTAGTTACAGCAGGAAATGCAACGGTTTTTGTAAAGGTTAAATTGAATAATAGCGAATGTTTTTCAGCTACCCAGATCAACATTCAAATGACGTTTTTACCACCAGTAGTTTTAAACAGTGCGAATTTAAATACATGCGATGAAGATTTTAATTTAAGCGAAACCTTTCAGCTGAATGATGCAATTCCGCAGTTATTTATCGCGTCACAAAATACACAGCCATTGTCTGATATGACGATTTCATATTATAATACACAAGCTGATGCCAACGCCGGAAATCCGGCCAATCAGATCGGAACTTCGATTACCACGAGTATTTCTTCGGTTCAGGTTTGGGCGAGATTCCAGTCACAGACAACAGGTTGTTATTCGGTTGCACCAATTCAGCTGAATACTTATTTTCCTCCAAAAGCTATCAATTCTACCATTACGGTTTGTGATGAAAATTTAGATGGAAGCTATGAAGTAAATTTATTGAATTTTACAAATTTAATGGTTGATATTCCGAATCCTGCGAATTCATTTACCTTCTATCTGACTCAACAAAATGCACAAAACGGTATAAATCCGATTACAAATCCTTCTAATTATTCTGCAAATCCTTTCCCTGCACAAATTTGGGTGAAAGTTCAGAATATACCGGGTTGTGATGATATTGCGACCATCAGTTTTGTTTTTGGAAATAAAGTGACTTTACAAAATAATGGACCTTTTCAGTTAGAAACCTGTGATACAGGAAATGATGGAATTGAGATTGTTAATGTAACACAATTTCAATCACAAATTTATACAGGAACGAACGTTACGTTCACTTATTATCCGACTTTAGCTGATCTTAATGCAGGAACAAATGCAATCTCAACGCCTGGAAATTTTAGTTATAATCAAGCTTCAAGCTCAAATATTGTTTATGTAAAAGTGAGTGTTCCCGGTTTTTGCCCAAGTGTTGTAGAAATTCATTTGGCTTTAAAGAAAACTCCGATTTTTGATATCCCGACACAATATTTCTGTCCGGAAGGCTCCTTAGATTATACGGTTCATATTGAAGGATATACCATTGTAAATTATGTTTGGACAAACCCTTCAGGACAGGTAATTTCCACTACGGATACCATTACAGGAATTACAACAGTTGGAACTTACACCCTTACGGTAACGGCAAGCAACGGCTGTTCTTACACCGAAACTTTTGAAATAAAGCATTTTGAAGTTCCTGTAATCGAACAAATTGAAATTAATGGAACAACCGCAACAGTTCATGCAACAGGCTCGAAACCCATCTTATATTCTATCGATGGAATGACGTGGCAAGCAAGTAATATTTTCTATAATCTGCAGACCGGAATCATTACTTTCTATATAAAATATGCAGACAGCAACTGTATTGTACAACAGCAAAGCGTAATTTTAGATATTAAAAATGCCATCACACCAAACGGAGACGGATTAAATGATCACTGGATTGTTAAAAATCTTCAGGTTTTCGGAGATAAAATGTCGACCGTAAAAATCTTTGATCGTTACCAGGTATTGATTTTCGAACAGAGCTCAAACAAACAATTCTTCTGGGACGGAACAATTAAAGGCAGACCTGTTCCTACATCAAGTTATTGGTATGTGATTACCCTTCCGGATAGTAGAACCTTTACAGGATGGATTTTAGTGAAAAATAATAATTAATTTTAAAGATATATTTACAGACAAAAGCCTCATTGAATTTTCGATGAGGCTTTTTATTTTTGAAAAGAAAAAACACAATAAATCATTCCAACTATCCACAACGAAATTCCCCTCCTTTGGAGGGGTGGATTCGACCGGAGGGAGAAGACGGGGTGGTTAAATATGACACAACAATTTTAAAAAACAACAAATAATGAAAGAAATCCTCACCGAAATCAACGGAGTTCCCATTCGAAGAAACTTCGTAGAAAACTTACCTTACAATCCCAAATTAAAACCATTACTCAATGGAAAAAGGAAAGCGGGAATTCTCAGTGAAGTACTGTTCTGGAAACAGGTTCGTGCAAGAAGTTTCCATAGAATAGATTTTGACAGACAACGAATTATTGGGAATTATATCGTTGATTTTTATGCTAAAACTCTTGGATTAGTCATAGAAATTGATGGATGGAGTCATGATGTAAAAGAGCCTTATGATATGGATAGGCAAAAGTATTTGGAATCTCTCGGATTATATGTTTTCAGAATCACCGATTTTGATATTAAAAATAACTTGAGTGTTGTAATGAAAGAGTTAGAAGACTTTATTATTGAACATTACGGCCATGAGTAAAATTACATGCAACAAAATTCCCCTCCTTTGGAGGGGTGGATTCGACCAAAGGGAGAAGACGGGGTGGTTCAAAAGGGATACTACAAAATTATTATAACAACTACCATTCTAAACCACCCCGTCAAAAATTTTCACGAATTTTCGCCACCCCTCCAGAGGAGGGGAATGTTTTGGGATTGCAAAATTTTATAATTAGTTGCAGGGATTTTTGAATTTGAATATCTTTAAAACTTTGAAATTTAAACTGAACTTAAACTGTAATATGACTTTCCAGGAACAGATACAACAAGGCATTCCAAGCCAGTTACCACCATCCAGACCTTACGAAACCAATATCAATCATGCTCCGAAGCGTAAAGAAATTTTAGGAGATGAAGAGAAAAAATTAGCCTTAAAGAACGCTTTACGTTATTTTGAACCTCAGTTTCATGCAGAATTACTGCCTGAATTTAAAGAAGAATTAGAAAAATACGGAAGAATCTATATGTATCGTTTCCGTCCGGATTACGAAATGAAGGCGAGACCGATTTCTGAATATCCGGGAAAATCTGAACAGGCAAAAGCGATCATGCTGATGATTCAGAACAATCTGGATTATGCAGTGGCGCAGCACCCTCATGAGCTGATTACCTATGGTGGGAATGGCGCGGTGTTCTCCAACTGGGCACAGTATCTTTTGACAATGAAATATCTGTCTGAAATGACAGACGAGCAAACGTTGGTAATGTATTCAGGACATCCGATGGGATTGTTCCCTTCTCACAAAGATGCGCCGAGAGTGGTCGTGACCAACGGAATGATGATCCCGAACTATTCCAAACCGGATGACTGGGAAAAATTCAATGCCCTTGGTGTGACGCAGTACGGACAGATGACAGCAGGAAGTTATATGTACATCGGTCCGCAGGGAATTGTTCACGGGACTACGATTACCGTTTTAAATGCTTTCAGAAAAATACATAAAGAACCTAAAGGCGGACTTTTCGTGACTTCAGGATTGGGAGGAATGAGTGGAGCTCAGCCAAAAGCAGGAAATATTGCTGGATGTGTTACCGTTTGTGCTGAGGTGAACCCAAAGATCACAAAAATCCGTCACGATCAGAAATGGGTGAACGAAGTCCACGAAAACCTTGATGAACTCGTAGCAAGAGTAAGAACAGCTCAGGAAAATAAAGAAACTGTTTCTCTGGCTTACCTTGGAAATGTGGTTGAGGTTTGGGAAAAATTCGATCAGGAAAATTTAAGAATCGATATCGGTTCAGATCAGACTTCGCTTCACAATCCTTGGGCGGGAGGATATTATCCTGTCGGGCAAAGTTTTGAGGAATCCAATACAATGATGGCGGAAAACCCTGAATTATTCAGGGAAAAAGTTCAGGAGACGTTGAGAAGACATGCGGCAGCCATCAATAAGCATACGGAAAAAGGAACCTATTTCTTCGATTATGGAAACGCTTTCCTCTTGGAAGCTTCAAGAGCCGGAGCCGATGTAATGGCAGAAAATCCTACGTTGGGAAGAGAATTTAAATTCCCTTCTTATGTTCAGGATATTATGGGACCAATGTGTTTCGATTACGGTTTCGGGCCGTTCCGTTGGGTGTGTACGAGCGGAAAGCCTGAAGATTTACAGAAAACCGATGATATTGCCTGTGCCGTGTTGGAAGAAATTCAGCAGAACTCTCCGGAAGAGATCCAGCAGCAGATGAAAGACAATATCCAGTGGATCAAAGGAGCGCAGGAAAACAAGCTTGTGGTAGGTTCACAGGCGAGAATTTTATATGCCGATGCAGAAGGAAGAATGAAAATCGCAGAAGCTTTCAATAAAGCGATTAAAAACGGGGAGATCGGACCGGTAGTATTGGGTAGAGATCATCACGATGTTTCGGGAACGGATTCTCCGTACAGAGAGACTTCGAATATCTATGACGGATCAAGATTTACCGCAGATATGGCCATCCATAACGTAATTGGCGACAGTTTCCGTGGGGCAACATGGGTTTCTATTCACAATGGAGGTGGTGTCGGTTGGGGCGAAGTGATCAACGGAGGTTTCGGGATGTTATTGGATGGAAGCGATGATGCCGACAGAAGATTAAAATCGATGCTGTTCTGGGATGTGAACAATGGAATCTCAAGACGAAGCTGGGCCAGAAATGAAGGCGCTATTTTCGCGATTAAAAGAGCGATGGAAATAGAACCGAATCTGAAAGTAACGCTTCCGAATATTGTGGATGAAAATCTTTTTTAATTTGATAATTTAAATAAATCAGCTTTGCAATGAATTTTCACAATCAGTTTACAACAGCATATTTTTTAATTGTACTTTGTATTTTAATGATTGCTAATCTTGTAGTGATAAGACAAAGAAAACTGAGCTTGAACTTGCTGTTGGATTGGAAAATCATTTTATTCACGCTGATCATTACATTTTTAGGGTTATTATATACAGAAGTTTCTGTATCAAAAGATTGGAAAATTGAGACGTACGGATTTCCTAAGTATTTTTATTTGAAAAAATCATCAATTGGAAAAGATAATTTTTTAAGCTTTGGGATTGTCAGATTTCATTTTATCAACTTTATTCAAAATTTTATGTTGTTTTTTATGGTTGTACAGTTTTTCTGTTTGTCTACGAAAAAAACACGAAAGTAGCTTTATTTTAAAACTTTTTAGATATTGAAACCCCTGCCGTAAGGTAGGGGTTTCTATTTAATTGAAAGTTCTTATGGCCAATAGCAGAGAAGAAATTTTATTGTATTTTTCTTCGATTAATTTCTGATATATAGTATTCATATGCACTACTTGTAACAAATAATGTTAAAAATAAATAGTTCAACAAAAAATAGTTTAATAAGATTCGATAAATAATTAATAATGAAAATTTAATTGTCAAATAAATATCAATTTCATCATACTCAATGGTAAATTGATTAAGATCAATTTTTAATGATAAATCAAATATATAATTTATACTACATAAAATGATTATAAAAATTGATAAAACAACTAAATAGCTTGTGATTGAAATAAATCGCTTAAAGAAGTTTTTCTTTTGTTTTAATCTAACAATTTCCTCTTCATTCTTCCCTAATATGGATAAGTTAGTATTTTCAAATTTATCAAAAATACTTACTAATAATGACATAAATAAGGATACTGAAATAGAAAATGCAGACATTATGTAGCCTATTAAATCCTTAGATATTCCTTTCGTTAGTTTAAAAATAATAAGAATACTTATTATAAATAAAAACCATTGAACATCACTTAAATAAAACTTAGGTTTTTCATCTTTACCATTAATATTAATATTTTGCCATTCTTGACCTCCTTTTATAAGAGGAAAGAGAATCTTTTTAACGCTCTTGAACTGCATTTTGTAAATAGATTTCTTGTTTTATACTTTCTAATAATTGAAAACAATATTCTTTAATACGAGGAAAATCACTTTCATCGTAATTTATTGTTACGTATTTAGATAAAATAATACTCGGTTTGATTTGAAAATTATTATCAAGTTCAAAAGGGGCATTTTTCCCTGTATCTACATCTTTTAATGAACCTTTTTTCTTATTGAAAATTCCTAAACGAAAGTTTTTAAAAGTAGTTTGTTCAATAGGAGCAATTGCTTCATCAAATTCATCATATGTAAATCCCGAATCAGTTGGTTCTATTTTTATTGTAATTTTAAAATTTCTAGTATCAAAATTAACTGTATTTCCCAATAAAGAATCGCTTGGTATTTCAGTTGTATAAGTTAGATTAGAAATTGTTGCACCATTTCTAAAGTCTTGTATAATTCCTGCGGGAATATATTTTGATAAGGCTGGTTGATTAAATACAGCAGGGTAACATAACAAGTTTTTCCAAAATTTCTTCATTACACTGTCAATATTATCATCAGAATAAGATTGTAACAATAGTATGGATTTATCTGAGTTTAAAGGGGTATAAATTAGAAAATAAAAATCATCTGTAATTGCATCTCCTTCACTAACTTCAGATTTATTATTTTTATTTGCTGTTGAAGTTTTTTTTCTTTTTCTACCATAAGCGCCACCTTCTATTATCCCTTCAATAATAAATGAGTCACTATGAAATCTAATATTAGTATTTACATTCTCTGATTCAATATCTATTTGATTTGCAGTAATACTTTTTTTTGTATTTTCATCAGAATACATTTCATTGGTATCTATTGCTGAAATAAATTTTCTTGAAAATTCTAGAAAGATAAAAGAATCTGCTAAATTTTCAGAAGAAGTATCTCCAATTATATGTCTGAATAAATTTCTATTTGTTTTTTCTGTACGTTTATTAACTGGCTTTAACTTTATTATATATGCCGATAACTTAGGTTCGTGTGCCATGCTTATTTTTGGTATCTTGGTTATTATTATATAATTAATTTCTAAAGAATGTATAATATACATTTAATTTTCAAATATAATAAAACTAGACTATGCTTAGTTACGGTTTCCCATAATCAGATATCTTGCTTCTTTAAAAACATCCATGCTTTTAATTATCCGAATTCTCCGATGATTCAAAATAACCTTAAAACAACTCTTCGACTTTCTTCATTTGTTTGAAACAAGGGTGTTTGTAATGACCGAAGTGCTCCGGTTATCTCCCGCAAGTTGCGGGAAATGTTCGGCGGATTTCTTTGGTTTAAAACATGACTGTTTGTAATTAAAGAAGTTTTTATATATTTGATTTCTAATTTATTAAATAAAACACAAACGAAATGAAAATTACACTCACGAAGCTGAGCACTAAAGATCTTGCGACTTTGGCTCAGAGAATTCTCAGCAACATTCAGTCAGGAAAATATCCTGTGATTACCAATCATCCTCTTACTGCAACTTTGGCGGCTTCATTTACGGAGTATGATAAAGTGTACGCAAAACAGGTCTATAGCGGGAAAGGGAAAGATGTTGCTATGGCAGATCAGGAAAGGGATCTTGCCTATACCAATCTCAAGGCTTTCCTGAATGGGTATAGAAAACTTTCTACGGCGGCTCATTATCAGTCTGCAGAAGATCTGTACGGGATCTTTAAAAAATTCGGACTTGATCTGGATCGGCTAAGTTATTCCTCACAGACGGCTCAGATGAAAAAGCTGATCGAAGAACTGGAAACTCCCGAAAATCTTCAGAAAATTTCCCTTCTTTCTCTGGATGTGGCTTTTGCAGACATGAAAACCAAGCATGAAGCTTTTGAAACTATTTTTGCTGACCAGGCAGAAGCCAATGCAGATCTTCGCCAGTTGACAAGTGCAACGGCTATTCGAAAAGTACTGGAGAAAAACCTGAAATCCTACCTTAATTTATTAACCGCAATGAAAGACGTCCCGGGATGGGAGCTTCTTTACAGCGATACAAATGAGCTGGTAAAGGCGGCAAAAAATTCGGGAACTAAAAGAAAAGATGAAAATCCATCTTAGATGATAAAAAAAAACAATGCAGCATTGTGCTGAGTGTTTTATTTCCGTCAGTTCGAGTGTTTTTCTGGAGGAAAAATGTATCGAGAACTTTTATGTAAATTATCCCCAAGTTCCCGATACAAAAATTCTTTCAGAATTTCACCAAACTGACGGATTGTTTTTGAAATCATATAACTAAAAATGATATTTTTGGGAGATGAAACTAATTAAAGTTAAACCCAAATTGTCGCTTTGAGTAAGGAGTGAAAATGAAACCTATTGGGAAATTTACCTCGAAAATTGCCTGAACTGACGATTAAAAAACTAACCATAAAAAATGAAAATCTTAAAGCTTATCCTTTTACTGTTTCCGGTTTTAATTTTTACGCAAAACAGCCTTCCTGATTTGCATTTGAATGATAATATCGATGTGAGTAATGATGTTCAAAAGCTATTGAAGCTTAAAGGGAATGAAATTGCGGTTTCTTTTTATACCAATGGCGGATTGGGGTATCAGTTTACTATCGATAATTTTATCTATAAGGAAAATGGCGATATTTTGCATTACAAGGACAAGATATATTTTAAAAGGGGTAAAAAACATGAACGAAATAAGATGAAGATGATTGAATCAGAAAAAACTGATTTAAAGAGCATTGTTCAGTCAGAATTTTTCAGAGATTTCACAAAATATACTCAGGCAGATTTCCGGTATTCGGAAAAAAATCATCAGATTTGTGCTACAGACAGTATTGACGATGCACCGGAAAATTTTGTCATGATCACCCAAAACGGAAAGCAAAATACGATCATGGTTTATTTGCCGAAAAATAATGCAAAATGCAGTGCTGAAGGCTCTCCTTTGATGAAATTTATTCAGTTGCATCAATTATTTGGGATTGAACTCGAGGGATAACTATAAAATTGGTATGAAAAAAATAGGAATTATTGGTTGTGGATGGCTAGGGAATCATATTGCGGAACATTTATCAGACCAATATGAAATCTTCCCAACTACCACTTCAGAATCCAAAATACAAGAATTTAAATCTAAAGGATATTTCCCGACCTTAGTCAGTTTTCCTGATGAAGCGGATGCTGAAATGAAACCATGGAGTGTTGTATCAATGCTGGATGCGGTGATTATTGCTGTTCCTTTTTCAGGACTCAGGGGTTCACAAATTCCTATGACCGGAAAACGGGAGAACCTGATCCGTTTTCTTGGAGATTTTCAGGGGCAGATTTTTTATACCAGTTCAACGGGGGTATATCAGGATATCGAAAAGGAATTTACGGAGGACGATAAACCTGCATCTGAAGTGGAAAGTGAAAGCTTTATTCTGGCGAAATTTCCCCAGACCAATATTCTGAGACTGGGAGGTTTGATGGGAGGTGAAAGACTGTTGAAGAACTACAATATTTCCAATCTTGACCAGTTGGTGAATCATATTCATTATGCAGATATCTGTTTGATTATTGAAAAAATGCTGAATAATCATTCGCAATCTAAAGTCTATAATATTGTAGCTCCGGTCCACCCGAATAAAGAAGAAATCATTAACGCACAGAAAAACCTGCCATACTCGGGTGAACGTGCTGAAAAAGGAAGGCTTATTTCGTCTGAAAAACTCATCTCAGAGCTGGATTTTGAATTTCAGTATCCTGATCCGAGATATTTTCATCTTTAAATATCCAGTTATTCTTAATAAAAACAATAGGTAAACTGTCATTCTGAACGAAACGGAGTGAAGTGAAGAATCTGTTGAATGGCAGAGATTCTTCCTTCGTCAGAATGACGAGAGTACTGCATATTTTTTTATAAGAATAACTACTTCTGACTTCATTAAAATTTCTTTATTTTTAACTCAATAATAATCAGAAAGTAAGAGATGTTAATATGAGAAAATTCTTTTTTAGCTTAATTTTCGGTGTTTTATTTTCAATTCCGGTTTTTGGATGTCTGAACGGCGAGAGCTTACGATTAGAAGATGGATCTGTCCTTTATGAAGATTATGAAGGGTACGTTCCTTATGGTCATCAGTTTAGGGATAATGAAGAATTGATGCAGACTTTAGCTTCATTGGAAAAAAGTTATAAAGAAACTGGGAAAATAGAGTATTTATCAGATAAAGGACTGATTCTAATTATTCAGGGGAAGTATAAGGAAGCGATTGATCTGTATAAAAAAATTGAACAGATTCAGCCCAACAGATATTCTACCGCTTCAAATATAGGAACAGCTTATGAATTAACAGGCAATAATTCCGAGGCTTTACAATGGATTGAAAAGGCAGTGAAAATTGATCCTATATCTCATTTTCGTTCGGAATGGATTCATATAAACATTTTAAAAGCCAAAATTAAAGGTGAAAAATATATCACCTCGAAGTTTTTAATCGAGCAAGACTTTGGCAATAAAAAATATCCTGTATCGGATTTGGAAAAAGAAGAGCTTTTTAAGCTTAGGGGGATGATTTACTATCAATTGAATGAGAGAATTTCATTTGTAAAACCCAAAGATAAAATCGTAGCACAGCTTTTATTTGATTTAGGAAATATTTCTTACTTATTCGGTGAGAAAGAAGAGGCGTTGGAAACTTATAAAATTGCGAAAGAATACGGATTTGATCAGCCTATTTTAAAGGAAAGGATGGAATTGTATTCTCCGCCGGTTATTGATAATCTGGAAAGAAAAGCAATGAGAGAGATAAAACACCAGATAAAGCCAACAAGAAAAGCTCGCCTCATAGGAATATTTGTTTCTGTCTTTGCGCTAATTTTTTCAGGGCTTATTGTTTTTGTATTCAGAAAGAAAATTTTATTAACGATAAAATAATTCAACTTTCCAACCTTCTTTTGCAATAAAGCATCTTTATAAGTAAAGAAGCATTATGAAAATTACAATACCTAAACCATGTCATGAAAACTGGGAAACCATGACCCGCGAAGAAAAAGGAAGATTTTGTTCTGTCTGTTCAAAAAAGGTAAGAGATTTTACTGTTGCATCGGATGAGGAGATTATAGATGTATTCTCTAGCTCTACAGAGGAAATCTGTGGTCATTTCTATGAATCTCAACTGAACAGAAATCTGCAGTATTCCTACATTAATTCTGTTTTGGTAAAGTTTGCCGTAGGATTTATTCTTACAACAGGAGGTCTGGTTTCTGTACAGGCACAACAAAATGCGGTAGAAGATACCTTAAAGACAAAAGAATTAGGTGGGATTGTACTCATTCCTAGTAGACATCATGCCTCAAGCAGTCTTACCGGAACCACGACTGTTGTATCGGAAGCTGATTTGATGGTTCATTCAAATGATTCCAGTACAGGTGCTTCAAAATCAACCGGATTGCAGATGAATCAGTTGCCTCAAAGAAACGCAAAAGATGCGATAAGGATTGGAGGAGCCAAGTCAAGTCTGAGACAAGATCATCAACCTTTGGTTGTACTGAATGGAAAAGTGAGTGATTTAAAAAGTTTACAACAAATAGATCCGGCGCTGATAGAAACTGTAAATACTTTTGACGGCGCTTCTGCGACCGCATTATGTGGTTCAAAAGCTCAAAATGGTGTCATCGTCGTTACGACGAAAAAGAAATGGAAGGCTAAAAAGTAATTGAATGGTTTTCAAAGCAAAACGAGATAACCAATTAAGATGCTTCGGCTTTGTTTAGCATAATCTCTACATAAAAAACTCCGTAAAAACCGGAGTTTTCAGTTATTTTTAAGTAAAATCGCTTTAATTTTTAACAGCTTTAATAGCTGCTTCGTAATTCGGTTCGTGGGAAATATCGGCAACCTGCTCTTCATAAATAATCTTTCCGGAAGGGTCGATCACGACAACGGCTCTGCTCAATAATCCTTTCATTGCAGAATCTGTAATTTCTACGCCATATGTTTTTCCGAAATCTGAACGGAAATCAGAAAGCATGACCACGTTTTTAATTCCTTCTGCTCCACAGAATCTTTTCTGGGCAAATGGCAGATCTTTAGAAATGCAAAGAACCACCGTATTCGGAATACTGGCAGCATCTTCATTGAAATGATGGACAGAAGCGGAACAAACACCCGTATCTACACTCGGAAAGATATTAAGAATAAGATATTTCCCTTTATAAGATTCCAGCGTCTGGTCTTTCATCGTGACATCTGTAAGGGTGAATTTGGGCGCAGGTTTATTTACTGCCGGTAATTTGGCGTAAGTATGAACGGGCTTTCCTCCGGCTAAAACCGTATTGGATGTTTTAGAGTTTTGTGCCAAAGCAAACGATGAGAAAAATAGCAACGCACCGAGAACGAATTTTGAATACATGAATTTTATTTTTAAACAAAATTATTCTTTTTTCAATGTTCCAATATTAATTTTCTTTCAAATAGAGTAAATCTATTAAACGCCTCTTTTTAAAGTCGATTTTTCACTCTACCTTTATTCTATCAAAAGTTTATACTAATACTATTAAAAAAATAAAAGATTTATGAATTCAGCAAATACAGCATCATTTTATGAGATATTTAAAACCGAAAATGAAATCCCGGAGGAATATAAAGTTACGGAAATTCACCAGAAAGTTTACCTGTTAAACGGTGAACTGGTAGAATGGAACGGGGAGGTTCAACATATTTATTCTCCTGTCTGCATTCCTACAGAAAACGGATTGGAAAGAAAATTATTGGGAAGCGTCCCGAATATCGGTCCTGATGATGCCATGAAAGTTCTTGATGCCTGTGTAAAAGCCTATGATAATGGGTTGGGAGAGTGGCCGACTATGTCTGTGGAAGGAAGAATTAAATGTATGCAGAAGTTTGTGTATTTAATGATTCAGCAAAGAGATCTGGTGATTAAATTATTGATGTGGGAAATCGGGAAAACACTGGCCGATTCTACCAAGGAATTTGACAGAACAGTAGATTATATCAATCAGACGATCGATGCCTTAAAAGATTTAGACAGAGAATCTTCACGTTTTCAACAGGCAGAAGGAACCATTGCACAGATCAGAAGAGCTCCGCTTGGTGTTGTTTTGAGTATGGGGCCATTCAATTATCCTTTAAATGAAATTTTCACCACCTTGATTCCTGCTTTGATCATGGGGAATACAATTTTATTTAAACTTCCAAAACATGGTGTTTTAGCACATTATCCTTTATTAAATGCATTTAAAGAAGCTTTTCCTAAAGGAACGGTAAATACATTGTATGGAAAAGGTTCGGAAATCATTACTCCGATTATGGAAAGCGGAAAGGTGAATGTTTTAGCATTTATTGGTTCCAGTAAAGTGGCGAACGGACTGAAGAAACTGCATCCGAAAGTTAATCGTTTAAGAGCAATCCTGAGTTTAGATGCTAAAAATGCAGCCATTGTTACAAAAAATGCAGACCTTGATGTAGCGGTAAGTGAGTGTATTTTAGGCTCGCTTTCTTTTAACGGACAAAGATGTACAGCTTTAAAACTAATTTTCGTTCAGAAAGATGTTGCAGAAGCGTTTATACAAAAGCTGACCGCAGCTGTTTCGGCAATGAAGCCCGGGCTTCCTTGGGAAAAAGATGTGAAGATCACACCTCTTCCGGAAGTCAACAAGCCTCCTTATCTGAAAGAATGTATTGAAGATGCAATATCAAAAGGTGCAAAAGTGCTTAATGAAAACGGCGGATTTACAGAAGAATCTTTTGTTTTTCCGGCAGTGGTTTATCCGGTAAATAGTGATATGAAATTGTATCATGAAGAACAATTCGGGCCGGTAATTCCTGTGGTTCCATTTGATGATATTGAAGAACCTATCGATTATCAGGTGAACGCCGACCACGGAATGCAGGTGAGTATCTTCAGTGAAGATCCTGTTGAAGTGGCTAAGCTAATTGATCCTTTTGTCAATCTGGTAAGTCGGGTAAACATTAATTGTCAGGCGCAGAGAGGACCTGATGTTTTTCCTTTTACAGGAAGAAAAGACAGTGCAGAAGGTACGCTTTCCGTTTTTGACGCCTTGCGTTCATTCTCAATTCGTTCTTTGGTAGCAGCAAAAGTGACAGAATCCAATAAAGAACTTTTGAATACCATTATAAGAGATCATGACTCTAACTTCCTAAGTACCGATTATATTTTTTAATTAAATAATTGATCACTAAAATAAAGCCCGCAATAATTAATTTTATTGCGGTTTTTTTTGATTAATAAAAATCAAAATAGCATTGGAAAAGATAGGTAATATTAAAATCTGATTGTAAATTACTTTTTATGTAGGTCAAAATGTAACAAATATTTAAAATTCCTACTAACTGAAACATAGCCTAATTTAATGTCTTTACTGGAAAAAGAATTCCTGGAAAAAATTGACAAGCATAAAGGTGTGATTTTCAAAATTTCCAAGATGTATATGGACAATCCCGACGATCAGAATGATCTCTATCAGGAGATCATTTATCAGGCGTGGAAGTCCTACAGCGAATTTCAGAAAAAGAGCGAATTTTCAACATGGCTTTATAGAACGGCACTCAATACAGCTATCGTATTTTTACGAAGTGAAAAAAAGCGTGGTTTTATCCAGAATCAAAGTATAGAAAATCTCAATGTTCATCAGGAATCTTATAATGATACGGACGACAGGAATATGAAGATGATGTATGAAGCTATCCATCAGTTAAGTCCAATCGACAAAGCACTTATTTTTTTCTTTTTGGAAGATTTTCCGGGCAGAGAAATCGCTAAACAGTTAGGAATTACGGAAGTAAATGCAAGGGTAAAGCTTAATCGGGCAAAAGCTAAGCTGAAAGAGATAATTGAAAAAAGAACGGTTTAAATTTTAAACATCTAAAGTATGGAATTAGATAATTTTAAAGAACTCTGGAACAAAGAACATCATGATCTTCCGGAAATTTCTTTGGAAAAACAGAATGAAATTCATTCTCCCCTGGAAATGATCAAGATTAATATGAAAACCGAGTTTTGGCTTATGGTTGTTACGTTGCCTATGGTTTTCATCGGCTTTCCGTTTACTACCAATGATTCTAATGTGAGGACAATTTCAATATTTGTAACATTCCTAACTGTCGGACTAGTTGTTTATTTTTATTCCAGGTTTTTGAGGATTTATAAAATGCTTACAAAGACCAGTACCAATACCAATTACGATCTTTTCAATATTAAAACCCAGCTTTTGGTGTGTAAAGAGATTTATATTTCTTATTATATTTCTTATATCCCTTTGGCTTTTGTTTCTTCTTTAGAACAGATCAACTTTCAGTTTAACGAAGATTACCATATTGCTATTTTCGCAACAAGTTTTCTGATTGCAATTTTACTACTCAGTGTTATTGTAAAATATTGGATTTACTATATGTATGGGAAATACATTGAGGATGTTGTACGTCTGGTAGATGAGCTTAACGGAATTGAATTACTTCCCCGAAAAATCAAAAACAAAACATGGTTTGAAAAGTCTCAGAGGTATTTTATTGATAAGTTAGGTGTTAAAGGAAACATTTTGAATACAATCTTATGGTTTGTTTCAGTGTATTTACTTATGATTTTAGTGCTTGTCATAATTCTTAGCATCATTATTATTGTAGGTGCAAAGCTGGATTTAATCAATTTAAATATTCTTTTAAAAGCTTTAAATAAGGAAAATTAATCATATGAATTAAAAATTCTTAAAAAAAATAAATAATTTGTAACATTTTTAAAACTTTCCTACTAACTGTCAGATTTAATCAAAAATAAAATATGAAAAAGACAGTTACTATTGCTAAAGCTTTGATTTTTACATTTTCGATTGGCGTTGCGCCTTTTTCTTTGGTTTATTCTCAAAATATAAGAATATCGGAAAGTTCTGCTGAGAATTTACCTAAAATAGTGAACACATCAGAATTAGGAACTTTCTACTCTGATTTTACCAATTACAATACTTCTTCTAGAGATCTTGAAACAGATTTGAGAAAATGGTTAGGTTGCCAGAGTAATGATACCTTTAAAATTGTAAAGACGTGGGAGGATGATTTAGGGGTTAAAAAAACAATGTATCAACATTTTTATAAAAACATAAAAGTTCAGGATGATATCATTGTTATTCACGAAAAAGATGGAAAGGTTGTATATGTAAATGGAGAATTTGTTAAAAATATAGATATTCCTGTCGTTGTAGTCCCTCTTTCTCAGGATGAACTAAAAAATACCATTGCAGCAGCTTCCAAAACCTCTTCTGAGAAAATTACATTATCACCTGCGGAAAGTGTTATATCTAAAACAAATACTCAAACAGGATTAAAAATAAACAGCAGTACAATGGTATCTGCATCTTCAATGATTGCGCCTGTTTTTTCGAAAACTTATTATATTGACAATATTACGAAACAGGTTGTGAATGAAATGTCTCTTATTCATAATGCAGATACTCCATCTTTAAGTACCACCTATTATAAAGGAAATCAAAATATGACCGTAGATTCTTACAACGGAAGCTATAGGCTAAAAGATAATACAAGAAAAGTATGGACTTTGGATGGAACAAATTTGGGAAGTGCGGGTGGATACGGTTTGGATGCACAGGGATATGTTCTTCCTGCATCTGGTCCTGTAGAATATACTAGCTCTACGGCTAACTTTACAGCTACATCTACTAAAGCTCCTGTAGAGATTCACTGGGCGATACAAAAAGCCAACGATTTTTACAGTACTGTACTAAACAGAAATAGTTTTGACGGAAACGGTACTGCAATTGCCAATTATTATAATGTAGACTTTTCTATTTTTAATCAGCCGGGTCAGGCAAACCCTACACCTGCAGGATATGGAGCAAATGCAACTGCTATTACTTTCGGTACAAGTACCGGAGGACAGGTGCATTTTATGGCGTATGGGAATGGAAATTTTCCATCCAGTCCTGGAGCCTTCAACCCCTTTGCCGGAATTGACGTAGGAGGTCACGAATATTCACATTTAGTTGTAGCTACTAACGGAACAGGAGGACTTAATTACCAAGGTGAGTCCGGAGCAATTAACGAATCTTTTGCTGATATTTTAGGAACCAGTATCGAGTTTTATGCAGCACCTTCACAAGCTAACTGGACAATCGGGGAAGGGCTGTGTAATTTTGCGCCAGGTTATTTGAGAAATATGGCTGCACCAAAAACGGGACCTGCAGCACTTAGCTCACAGCAGCCTGATACATACAACGGAACATATTGGCAAAGTACAGCTGCCGGAGCTGCGGACAATGGAGGAGTACATACCAATAGCGGAGTAGGAAATAAATGGTTTTATCTGCTTTCGGTAGGGGGAGCCGGAACGAATGATAATGGAACAGCATATAATATTACCGGTCTTACCATACAAAAAGCCGAAAAAATAGCATTTAAAACTTTAACGGGAGGATATCTTACTGCAAATGCAACCTATTTAAACCTTTATAATGCTTCAAAGCAAGCAGCTATAGCTCTTTATGGAACAGGCAGTAACGAATTACAGCAGGTAGAAAATGCTTGGTGTGCAGTAGGGTTAGGTAATTGTGCAAATTTATTAGCAGTGCATGAAATCACAAAATCTGATGCACAGAATATCACTGTCTATCCGAATCCTGTAAAGAATGGTTTATTCACAATAAATAATAACAGGAAATATGAAGCAACATTTGAAATTTATGATGTTTCAGGAAAGTTAGTAAGAGGTTCAGAAAAATTAAATAAAGAGGACAATAAAATTACAGTTAACGGATTTCAGAAAGGAGTTTATATAATTAAAATTAGTTTCAATGGTACTGCTATTTCTAAAAAGATAGTGGTAGAATAAGTTTTCATGATCAAAAAACACACAATGGAAGCTCGGCAGAAATATTTCTGCCGGGTTTTTATTTATTTTCACAAAAGCTGTAACAATTTTTTAAAAATGAAACTAACTCTTTAGAGTAACGAAAATCATGACCTCATTAGAACAGGAATTTTTAGAAAAGATCGAAAGACATAAAGGAATCATTTTTAAGATTTCCAAAATGTATGTGGATGAAAAGGATGACCGCGACGATCTTTTTCAGGAAATTACATATCAGGTATGGAAGGCATATTCTGGTTTTAAAGGGGAAAGCGAATTTGCAACCTGGCTGTACAGAATTGCTCTTAATACCGCGATCATATTTCTGAAATCCGAAAAGAAAAGAAGCTTTATAGAAAACAATAATGTTTCTAACTATAAAATTATACAGGATGAATATGATCATGACAAAGAAGAGAAGCTGAAGGAAATGTATCGGGCTATTCATCAGCTTAACCCGATTGATAAAGCATTTATTTTTTATTATTTAGAAGATTTTTCCGGAAAGCAGATTGCTGAACAAATGGGAATTTCCGAAGGTAATGTAAGAGTAAAAATGAACCGAGCTAAGAATAAGCTGAAAGATATTCTGAACACCAATAAATACTAACTTTTTAAATCAATTATCATGAATATAGATGAACTGAAAAATACCTGGAATGCAGACGATTCTTTTGAAGAAGCTCCGCAGATAAGTATTGAGCAAAAAAATAAAATTAATTTGCCACTGGAGAAAGTGCGAAAGAATATGCACAAAGAGTTTTGGTATACTTTGGTAGTTTTTATTATCGCTTTTTTTGCTGTTTTGTCGTGTAAAACTTTTAAATTACAATTTTATCTATCCGTTTTGATTGTTTCGATGGCATTTGTAATTGGGTTCTTTTTTAGTAAGTTTTTTAAGCTTTATAAAGAAATTAGCAATACTGAAATGAGCACTTATGATTCCTTGAAAGATTTATTGCAGCAATTTTATCTCAATAAGCAATATTATATTTCATTCTATTTAAGCTTTGTTCCTTTCCTGGTTTGCGAAATGATTATCGTTATTGAATTTATCCCACGTCCAAAACCTTTGAGTGAGCTTAAAACAGCAGTATTATTAATAGGTTCGGTTGTGATTGGTTTATCTGCACTTTTTCTGATGGGAAAATACTGGTTTCATCGTTTTTACGGAAAATATATTAAACAGATTGAAAATCTTATGACAGAATTTAAAAAATAACAAAGCTTCGGCGGGCTGAAAGCCTGCCGAAGCTTTGTTATTGAGTATAATAAGCCGGAAATTCTCTTACAATCGAATAAAAATCTCTGAATTCAAAATAATTTGGACTTACACTGCTTACATTTTCAAACCCCTGATCTTTAAATAGTTTTTTGGTTCGTGTCACATGAAAATACTGAGAGACAATAATGAGGCTGTTGAATTTTAACTGTGGTTTCAGTTTTAGCGTATTGATAACGGTGGCTCTTGTATTGTCGCCATGATTATCAACAATGATCAAAGAATCGGGAATACCTTTTTCAACAAGAAATTCCTTCATTTTGTCCCCTTCATAAAATCCTTCTTTTCCCAATCCGCCACTCACTAAAATCTTTTTTATGCGATGATTTTCATATAGATTGATCCCGCTTTCCAGGCGTTTTTCTAATCTTTTTGATAAAGTCCCGTCTTGGTTCACCTTATTTCCTAAAATAACAGCAAGATCAGCATTCTGTCCAGAATCAGAAAAGCCATCAATGGTAATGTATAGGGAATGAACAAGAAACCATAAGATGATTACAGAAGCAAGAATTTTAAAGAATTTAAAAATATTTTTATTCATCAAAATGATTATTTTCCATTTTTCTCATTTACGATTTTCTTCATCACCCATTCCATCTGACGGTCTTTTTTATCCAGAATATCCTGAATGTTTTCTGTAATGGTAACATCTGGAATGACTCCTCTTTCCGTGTTGGTAAAAGAGATATTGGGCTGTACCAAAGCCAATCCGATCGGTAAGCTTATTTTGGAATGAGGTAACTTTTGATAAGAATAAAATCCTGCAATAGTGCCATCATTGGCACCTCCCGTTTCTTCTCCTACCAAAGTAGCAAGTTTATCATTTTTAAGTTTTGCAGCTATAATGGATGACGCTGAAAAACTACCTCCATTAATGAGTACAAAAACCTTTCCGTGAAAAGCATCTTTTTGAGGTTGGGTTTCGCGGTCCGCTTTCATTTTATAATAAACAATACTGTCTTTTTTATAGGTGCTCATCGTCTGACTTACAAGAAAAGCAGGATACAGCAAGCTTTTAAAAGTGTAGTTTAGCGCATTGCTTTTTCTGAAATAATTGGTTTTTAAAGGACTGCTTTTTGAAGTTACCTGAGATCGTTTGATCAAAGTAAATGGTTCAGAAGCCAAATAAGAATACAGGTTGTTAATTTCATCCAGAGATCCGCCATAATTATTACGGATGTCTATGATGAGGTATTTTGCTTTTGCATTTTTAATTTTGGCAAAAGTCTCTTTATAGAATTTTTCTGAATAGGTTCTCGAAAAACTTTTGACTTTAATATAGGCAGTACTGCTGTCAGGAGCCAGGAATTTGAAAGTACGGTTATAAGAATCATTAAAGGCAACATAATCATTTACCTTTCTTTCCAGTGTTTTCTTTTTTTGTTCCTTATCTTTTTCGAAATCAGTTTTAGATTTCTCGGCTCTTTTTAAAATGTAGGTTTTTATTTTTTTATCATAAAGGGTTTCAATTTTTGCGGTATCATTAAAGCCAAATTCGGCACTGTAAAAATTAAAGAATATATCTTTTAAAAAATAAGGCTGAAAAGTAGTATTGTACCCGTCACTGCTGATGAGATTTTTATATTTTTTTAAATAGACAGGTACAGGAACATCGTTTATTTTTAAAATTTCAGTTCCCGGTTTTATATTTTCAATCGAATCTTTGTTTTCGATGATATATAAATGTTCTCCGCTTACATAATATTCAAACCGGCTGAACATTCCCTTCTTATTTTCCAGAGATTTGAGTTCTTTCTTTGTAAATTTTTTTATCGGAATTCTTAAAGAAAGATGCCCTTCTTTTATACTGGCAATTACAGGCTGCAGCTTAAAATAAAATTCAAGTGGGGTAAGAGGCTGATCTATGGTTTGCTTAAGACTGTCAAACTTATAATCTAACTGTTTTTTGGGAATATACCAGTAAAGTTTGGGATGCATTTCTTTAATCTTGGTATAAGCATAGTCTACATCTTCTTTCAGTTCTTCAGGAGGAATACATGAACTTCTCTGCTCATTATGCTTTCTGACAGATGAACAGGATGAAAGAATGAGAACGAATAATATAATGGGGGAAAACTTTCTCAATGTTTTTGAAATTTCAATGGGCTAATTTATAAAAGTTTAGAATATTGTTTTGCTTTTTACATAAAATTAAGTAAAAAATAAAGGTATTCTTTTTGTTGATCCGTCATAGAAGATAATGTCATACATTTGACTATTTAGAAAATGATATTTATACTTATTACAATAACGGTTTTAATCATCCTGTATTTTATAGTGACCAGTCAGGATGTTTTCGGGGCGGAAGCAAAAGGGGAAAGACTTGAAAGAATGCAGCAGTCAAAACATTTTAAAGATAAAAAGTTTCAGAATTTAAGCTATACTCCTTCGCTTACAGAAGGCTATTCGATGCCGAAAGTAATGTATAATTTCTTTTTCAAAAAGAAAGATCCACTTTTAAAACCCGTAAAAAATCTTCCGTCCATTCATACAGACCTGAAAAACCTTTCAAAAGATAAAGATATTTTTATCTGGATGGGGCATTCATCGTATTTTATTCAAACCGATGGCGTTTCTTTTTTAATTGATCCTGTGCTCAGTTTGTATGGTTCTCCGTTTAAATTTTTCAATAAAGCATTTGCAGGAGCCGATATTTTCAAACCGGAAGATACTCCCAACATCGATTATTTGGTCATTACTCATGATCACTATGATCATTTGGATTATCCAACCGTAAAAGCAATTAAAGATAAAGTAGGAAAAGTTATTTTACCTCTTGGCGTGGGTGCTCATTTGGAAAAATGGGGGTATAAACCGGAACAATTGATTGAAGAAGAGTGGGGAGCTGAAATTATTCTAAAGAATGATATTAAAATAATATTTACCCCTGCAAGACATTTTTCAGGAAGAAAAACACAAAGAAATGTTACGCTTTGGACCTCTTATGTGTTGGAAACGCCTACCAAAAAAATATTTTTAGGAGGAGATAGTGGATACGATACTCATTTTAAAATGATCGGAGAGCAATTTGGTCCGTTCGACTATGCCATTATGGAGAATGGGCAGTATAATGAAGCCTGGAAATACATTCATGCCTTACCGGAAGATGTAATTCAGGCAAGTATAGACGTGAAGGCAAAGAAGATCATTCCGGTACATTCTTCAAAATTTGCATTGGCACTGCATCCATGGAATGAGCCTTTGGAAAAAGTACTGCGACTTGGAAAAGAAAAAAAACTGAATATTTTAACACCTATGATTGGTGAACCTGTAGACCTCAATAAACAAGATCAGCAGTTCAGAATCTGGTGGGAAGATTGATCAGGCGTGCCAGATTCCTTTATATCTTGCCGGATGATTTTCGAATTGCTGTCTCACAAAATCACATTCTGGATCTACGAGCAGATCTTTTTCTTCGGCATAGCGTACCAGTTCGTCTAAAAGCATTTTGGCGTATCCTTTTCCCTCCACCTCTTCATTAAGCTTGGTATAATATACAATAAGAAGTCTTCCGTCAATTTCTATGGACATATAACCGGCTTTTTTTTCATCAATCAATATCTGCAATTCGTCCTGATATGGAGATATTTCAAATTTTATATTTTCCATAATATCGAGATTTTTGGCGGTTAAAAAAATAAGGTTTTATTGTTTTTCTCTTCTTAAAATTACAAATTTAAAATGAAAAATAATTGTTTTTTAGCTATTTTTAAAACTAATTATTAAGAAATTAAGGAACTGAAAATCTTGACAATCTATTTTTTTTAAAGAACAGAGAGGTTAATTTACCCGGAAATTCAAAAATTATATTCACTTTGATTGAAAACTATGGTGCAGATTATCAAATTCTTATATTTTTGAACGGAATTTAAAACTGATTTTGGCATTCTAATTGAAAATTAATAGGTAGTTTAATTTTAAAACGCATGAAATGAAAAAGTTATTATTAACAGCAATGCTTGTCGGGACATTTGGATTAACATATGCACAGTCAGATTATTATAACGATTACAGAAGAAGTATAACAGATATCAACTGGGCATCCGTAATTACCGATTTGGTGCTGTCGCAGACACAGGCTAATCAGATTTATGTTCTGAATGATAGATACCATGATTACAATTCATGGAATAGAGTATACGTCAATAATCCTGACAGATGGAGAGAAGACAGATATATTGAACTGGAAAGAATTTTAGGACCTGATAAGTATTTAAAATTCAAAAATAAATATTACAAAGGTCAAAATCCGGTGGCAGTTTATAACCGTAATAAGAATAATAATAAAAAATACAAACACGGAAATAAAAAAGTCTATATCTATAAGGAAAAAGACAACCACGGGCATCATCATTAAACCAATTATCAACTATACATTCAATTTTGAAATGGCTAATCGAAAGGTTAGCCATTTTTTATTTTATCAATGGTTATTATTTTTTACATAAACTTATGTTTGAATTTTATAATTTTGAACCATGGAATCCAGAGAAAC
This sequence comes from Chryseobacterium sp. Y16C, assembly GCF_022488405.1. Taxonomy (NCBI): domain Bacteria; kingdom Pseudomonadati; phylum Bacteroidota; class Flavobacteriia; order Flavobacteriales; family Weeksellaceae; genus Chryseobacterium; species Chryseobacterium sp. Y16C. Next base: position 1,046,397 of record NZ_CP092711.1, on the reverse strand, counting down.
AATAAAAGGTTTTTACGAGCGAAATGCTCAGAACCAAGGTTTACAATGTATCAAAACTCCGGGAGTAGGACACTTCAATGTTTTTTCACGTGAAAACTGTTCATCCATTACGCCGTATAGCAGAAGAGACTATTACAAAATTTCGCTAATTATTGGAAAAGGAAAGCTTCATTATGCAGATAAGTGGATTCACGTCGATCGGCCTGCTTTATTATTTTCAAATCCTGTGATTCCCTATTCATGGGACGCGGATGACGACGATCAGAAAGGGTTTTTCTGCCTTTTTACCGATCAGTTTTTACATGATGGAAACCGGTTGGGAACACTTCAGGAATCACCGCTTTTCAGAATTGGAGGAACTCCTATTTTCTTTATTGATGAGGAACAGCAGAAAACCGTTTCGGATATCTTTATTAAAATGATGACGGAAATCCAGTCAGATTATTTACATAAATACGATATGCTGCGCGCTTATCTTCATCTTTTGATCCATGAAACCATGAAGATGCATCCTGCGGAAAATTTTGAACCTTATCAGAATGCTTCTCAACGGGTAGCTTCTCTATTCATGGAATTATTGGAAAGACAATTCCCGATCGATAGCCCGGAAAGATTTTTAAAATTGAAAAGTCCGGTGGATTATGCGGAAAACTTATCCATTCATGTCAATTCGCTCAACCGTTCCGTAAAGGAAATTACGGGAAGAACAACAAGTCAGCAGATCACCTCAAGAATTATCCAGGAAGCGAATGCACTATTGAAACATACAGACTGGAACGTTTCTGAAATTGCTTACGGACTGGGATTTGAAGAACCAGCTTATTTTACTAATTATTTTAAAAAACAGACGGGAATGACTCCCAATGCTGTTCGGACTTCTGTTGTTTGAATTTTATAATTCTTCGTTTGAATTCTATATCAGAATCTTTGCATTTCCGTTATAATTTTGTCCTGTAAATTTAAAATCACAACCTATCATGAAATTTAGAAAATTAGGAAACACAGAAGAACAATTATCGGCTATCGGTTTGGGATGTATGGGAATGAGTTTTGCGTACGGACCGACAGATGAACAGGAAAGTATTAATACATTACATAGAGCTTTGGATCTAGGAGTGAATTTCTGGGATACGGCAGATATGTATGCGAACGGAGAAAATGAAAAGCTGATCTCCAAAGTATTGGTTCCAAACCGTGACAAAATTTTTATTGCTACAAAGTTCGGGTTCAGATTTAAAGACGGAAAAGCAAGTCACAGCGGAGCTCCCGGAACTTATTTTGATGGTTCTCCGGAATGGATCAAACAGGCGGTTGACCTAAGTCTTCAGAGATTAAAGATTGATGAGATCGACTTGTATTATGCTCACAGAGTAGATCCTAATATTCCTGTTGAAGAAACGGTAGGAGCAATGGCAGATCTGGTAAAAGCAGGAAAAGTCAGATATTTGGGATTGTCGGAAGCTTCTGCGGAATCTATCCGAAAAGCAAATAAAATTCATCCGATTACCGCTTTACAGTCAGAATATTCTATTTTAACAAAAGATGTTGAAAAAGAAATTCTGCCAACAATCAGAGAGCTGGGAATTGCTTTAGTTCCTTATTCTCCTCTGGCGAGAGGACTTTTCTCTAATATTAATGAAGTTCAGAATTTCGGGGATGAAGATTTCAGAAAATCATTACCTCGTTATCAGGCAGAATATCTTGAAAATAATAAAAATTTAGCTAAAGAAATCAATGATTTTGCAGCTTCAAAAGGTGTGAAGGGAACTCAGTTAGCTCTTGCATGGGTACTGAACCAAGGTGAAGATATTATCCCGATTCCTGGAACAAAACGTATCAAATATTTAGAAGAAAATGTAGAGGCCATTAATCTCGAGCTTTCCAAATCAGATTTGGAAACTATTGATGCCATCCTGAAAAAATATCCAAATACTGGAGAAAGATACAATGAAGGATCTATGAAACTGGTAAATAACTAAAAAATACAGAAAATTCAGGTTCCCGGAGCATTTGGGAATCTGAATTCTTAATGAAGAATGGTAACACTTAAAGAAAAAAATAAATTTATTGCTACAATCTTAGCATTTGCAGTCATTCCGATGTCGGGTCTGGCAACTGATATTTATCTGCCTTCCATGCCGAGTATGGCGACCGAACTGCATCAGACGGAAAGTAATATTCAGCTTACTTTATCCATATTTTTAATCAGTTACGGACTCACCCAGTTTTTTGCAGGGAGTATTGTTGATTCTTTCGGAAGATATAAAGTTTCAATGGCTTCACTGGCTTTATTTGTAGTGTCATTTTTAATAACAGCAACTACTCAGAATATTTTTGTAATCTATATGATGCGTGTACTGCAAGGAATTTTGTCTGGCTTTGCCGTGGTTTCCAAAAGGGCCTTTTTTGTGGATGTCTATGAAGGAGATGAACGGAAACATTATTTAAGTATCATGACCATTGTCTGGTCTGTCGGACCTATCATTGCACCGTTTATTGGAGGATATTTGCAGAAAAATTTCGGATGGCAGTCCAATTTCTATGTCTTGGCGGGATACAGTTTGTTGCTTTTAATTTTAGAATTCCTATTCTCTGGAGAGACCTTGAAAAAAAGAAATCCTTTTCATATTGAGTTCTTATTAAAGGAATATGAGTCGATGTTTAAAGCAAAAGATTTCTTTTACGGAATGCTGATGTGCGGACTAAGCTACTCAATGATTATGTTCTTCAATTTGTGTGGATCTTTCATCATTGAACATAAAATGGGTTACTCAGAAGTGGTTGCAGGCTACGTTTCCCTTATCCTTGGTTTTGCATGGATGACAGGAGGATTCTTAGGAAAAGCATTAATTAATAGAGCGTTTTTACCTAAAATCCGGTATGCTAATTTCATGCAATTGATTTTAATCATTTTGATGTTTGTGGCTTCTTATTTTTCAAGCAATATTTACAGTTTGGTTGCATTTGCATTTTTAATTCATGTGACGGCCGGATTTATCTTTAATAACTATTTTTCTTATTGTATCGGAAGATTTCCTAATTCTGCTGGGATTGCGGGAGGTTTGACAGGCGGAATTGCCTTTATCATCACATCAGCGATAAGCTATGGAATTGCAGCGGTAATAAAGCCGCAGATTCAGTTGCAGGTGGCGGAAGGTTATTTTATTTTAGGTGTTTTAGGACTGATCATTTTAAGCATGATTAAAATAAGAAAAGCACACGCTTAATTTCGCATAAATTTTAATGGTTTACATCAATATTTATATTTTTCTATTTATAATTTTCTACAATAAAACCTCTCAACATCTGAGAGGTTTTATTTTTACATAAGTAATTTGAAAAGTTGACATTTGTTTTATGAAAGACGGATGAGTTTTATTTTTACTTTAAATTCTTTCTAATACTAATTTCTGATCATAGATTCTTCTGAACATAAAGTAGGTTACAGAAAGCACGGTGAAGGCCACAATCGCATCAATCGTTGCCGGAAAACCAAGCACTGCAATTTTGGAGAAAAAGGCGAATATAATGTCAAAGAACATCCCTGCAAATACCCATTCTTTTAATCTTAAGAATCTGTTAGGAATCAGTAAAACGATAATTCCGGATAATTTGAATACGCCTAAAATGTAGATGAAATGAGCCGGATAACCTAATTGCTGTGTGATATCCCAAACTACCGGATTTTTTGTCAGTTCAAAGAAGCCGCTTGCTCCAAACCAAAGTGACATAAAGATTGCGCCTGACCAAAAGATGATTTTTGCTGTTTTTGTTTCCATTTTTTTATTGTTTTAAGTTGTTAATATTTTTAAGTTGATTTTTTGGTTGCTATATTGTATTAAATTTTGTAGTCAATTGTCATTCTGACGAAGGAAGAATCTTTTGAAGTTCTTCATTTCGCTCTCGCTCCATTCAGAATGACAAAGGAGATGTTGTGTTAGAAAGAAGCTTTTGCGGAACTAAGAATTTCTCCTGATTTCATATTCTGGATCATTCCGATAATTTCCCAGTTATTCATGTTGAAATTTTCCGGAAGCTTGAAGTTTGTTGTTCCTGCCGTAGAATTTTTTAAAGCAATTTGACTCTGTTGATGAACAATTTGCCAGTGAATCAGATGACGGCCTTCATTTTCACCTCTTTGTACGTTGGTAGAGGATTTTTTTTCAACCAAAGTGATGAACAATTTGTTTTGAGAATTACTTTCTAAAGTTTTAAAGTTTACATTAATTTCTTTCTCAAAAACCTTTGCAGACAGATCGATTTTAGCGTTATTAGAGTTCAATAAAGCGGTTTTAATTGAATTTTCAACCGCATCCTGATCAGAACCTACAAATTCCTTTTTACCATTTACAATCAATTGTGGCGTGTAAACCTGTGAATGCAAAGTCCGGGCATATTGCTGTTGGCGTTTGGAATTTTCAGCACTGCTGAACTTGTCTTTCCAGCCCAGATGATTCCAGTAATCCACGTGATAGGAGAGGATATAAACTGGTTGATCTTTGTATTTTTCTTCGATTTCCCCCATTAACCGATCTGCAGGAGGACAGCTTGAACAGCCTTCGGATGTGAATAATTCCAACACGGCAAATCCGTTATTGCTTGTTGAGGTACTTTGTGGTGCCGTTTCTTTATTTTCTTGGTAAACGAACGCGGAGACGGTGAACATCAATGCTATGAAAACTACCGTTCCTATTAGATTTTTTAGTATCATTTCTTTTAATTTTGATTCAAAAGTAGATACCTTTCCGGGACGAAAGAATACAAAAAAGGTTCAACCGGACAAAATGAATGGTGAACCTGTATTTTATAAACTTAAGATTTTTAGCAAGAAGTTGAAAGATGAAAAGTTTGAGATCTTAACGGTCTTCCAGCCAGGTGAAAAAACTGTGGGATTTCTCTTTATTGATTAAGAGCTGTTCAGGAGTTTCAACAGTTAATTTCACGAGGATTTTTCGCTGAAAATAATGTTCCATTTCTTTGATTGCACTGAAATTGATGATGTATTGCCTGTTGACTCTGAAAAACTGTTTTTGAGATACCTGTTCGGCAATTTGTCCCAAAGTTTGGGTAAGCTGAAACTGTTGTTTATCAAAAGTCATCAAATGTGTAATTTCATTGTGAATAAAGAAATACGCAATATTTTCCGTTGGAATGGTAGTGTATTTTTGATTTTTAAAAACCAAAAAACTTGATTTTGCAGGAGCTTGCGGCTGCGTAATTTTCTGTATGAGAGCTTCCAGTTCAGGAAGTTCTGTTTTCTGGAAGAATTTCTTTAATTCGTCAACCTTTCGGAAAGCTTCGGCAATATCCTCGCGTGAAAAGGGTTTCAGCACGTAATCGACTCCTTTACTTTTAAAGGCATCGAGCATGTACTGATCGAAAGCGGTACAAAAAACCACTGGACATGTGATTTCGACCTGCTTGAAGATTTCAAATGATAATCCGTCTGACAAATGGATATCCATGAAAATAAGATCGGGTTTGCTGTCTTTCAGCGCTTCAATGCTCATTTCAATGCTGTCGTAAACTCCAATGATTTTTGCTTCAGGTTTTAATTCTGTGATTAAATTCTGAAGGGATTTTGCGGCTCTGAATTCGTCTTCAATAATGATTATATTCATGGATAAGAGGAAGTTTTATTTGAAAGGTTTTTTCGTCGGAATTAATTTCAATTTCCTGTTCTAGCAGATGCTGATAACGTAATTTTACATTGTCCAGTCCGATTCCTAACGAATCTTCAACGGTCATTTTTTTCTGAATTGGATTTTCAATGACGATTTTATTTTCAGAATTATAGATTTTGATGTGCAAAGGTTTACTTTGTGAAACAATATTGTGCTTAATACAGTTTTCCACCAGTAATTGCAAGGTAAAAGGAGGAATTAATGTTTTTAAAACGTTTTCATTTAATTCCTGAGTAAGTGTAATTCCTTCGCCAAAACGGGCTTTTTGTAGGAAAATATACGAATCGATGATATTCATTTCTTCCTGAACGGTAATAAGATCCAGTTTTCTGCTTTCCAGTGTAAATCTGTAAAAATCAGAAAGCTTCATGATGAAATCTACAGTTTCAGAATCATTTGTTTCCGCCATAGATTTCAATGTATTTAAACTGTTAAAAAGAAAATGCGGATTGATCTGCTGCTTTAATAGCTCAAACTGAGCACCCAGATTGTCACTTTTTACTTTTTCCAACTCCAGCTGAACCTGTTGTCCGGCATAATTATTTTGCAATAAAGTCAGGAACATATAACATACTAGGTTAATCAGAATTCCGCGAACTTCGATCATTAACATGGTCGGTCCAAAATTGATATGCGATAAAATAAGCTGCTGTATCCATGCCAAGCCAAACATTACGACCATCCCGAAAGCTAAAACAACCATCAGTCTTGAATAGGAAATATTCTGACGTCTTTTTCCTGAATTCCGGTTCAGCATATAAATGTTGAGATACCACATGATCACAGAGAAAGCAGCGGTTATGGCTGAATTTACAACGGCTTCTTCCCAGTTGAATGCGTGGGAAGCCAATTGCGGAACCGAAGATAATATTCCCAAAAAAATGGAACTTATCCAAATGACGGCTTGTGAAATTTTTATTTTTTGTTGTTGCATGACAACTGTGGATTTTGAAGGCATTAAATTAATGTTTTTCACGGATAATTTTGTGAATTATCAATGGTCAATTTGCTTCGCTTGTGAATTTATAAAATGTAAAAAATTCACAAGCGAAGCAAATTGACTATTCACCATTCACTCTGATCACGGTCTTACGACGGGTTTGTAGCTCATGATATATTGTATTCTTTCCTCCTGATTTTGCTGGATTTTTTCCTTTTCAGAAGAATTTTGAATTCTATAGGAAATATTTCCGCTCTTATCAACACTAAGGGTTTCTATACTTAGTAATTCACCTGTAATTGTTCCTCCGATGTACTGCGGATTTTCATGGTATTTCCAGGTCACCAGTTTAAATTCGGAATTGGGATCTTGCTGATGATTTCCATTCATTAAAGAATTCAAAGCTTCCTGATTTCCATATAATGCGGATGAAGTTTCTTTGGTTGGATTTAATGAGGTCGAGATGAATTGTAAATTTCCGGGATCAAAAACTATTCGTTTTAAGTCTTTATCGGGTTCATCTATTTTGCAGGCAGTGAATATGGCACAAATTGATACGATGATTAGGAATATTTTTTTCATTATTTCTGTAGGTTTTTAATTAATCTTTCGGTATTTACTTTCATAGGAACATCAAACAGGTAGCCTGTTTTTTCGGCTAATTGTCTGTGACAGGCAATGCACGATTCTTTTGCGAATGAGGCTGTTTTTCCTGTCGGATGGAGATCATTTCCTGAAAATTTTGCAAATCCCCAACCTTCAGTATCGGTGTATTTTTTAGAATCTTTAACCATGAACTGAGCATTCACAAAGTCTCCGGCTCTGATTTCTCCATTGGCTGAATTTTCTTGTTTCCACACAGATTTTACGACAACACTTCCGTCTGGCCAAGGATGAAAGTTTTCTGTTTCGATGGCTTTTACCGCAATGTCATTTCCGTAAATAACACGGATTGAATTGTCAAAAAGAGTGCTCATGCTGATGACCTTCCATTTTTTGTATTCATCCGTATATTGTATACCATTGGGAGAAACCGGAAATTTTGATGGGATCATTTTTTCTGATGTTTCAGTATTCTGATGAATGTCTTTCACTTTATTTTTTGTGGGAGCAACGCCGGAAAGTGAAAGCGTATATTTTTTTATCGTTTCAATATTTTCAGGAGTGATCTTTGCTGATGGGTGAAGCAGCGTATATTCATGAAGCGGCATCTTTCCGCTTTGCATCATGTTAAGAATGGCGTACATTCTTCCTTTATGCTCACCAGGAGAATCTGTCCATTCTGAAAAATTAAGGACTTCTCTCGCTCTCTTTACGTCTTTATCCACACTCCAAGAGATTGGTGCAATTTTATCATACCAATTCAATTTTTGTTCATTGGAATGACAGGCAAAACATGAATTTTCCAGAATAGCGAGAACTTCACGGGGCGCTTCGATTTTTTTTGAAACAGATTTTCCTTCTATTGGCTTATTGAAAAGCTGTAAAATTCCGAATATTCCCAGGATTGCTAAAAAAACTACAGCAATGGGATTTACGTTTCTTTTTTTCTTTACTGAGTCCATAATATTGATTTTTATGGACCAAAAATAGGGGCTTGAAGAAGGTTTTGAAATCCGAAATTAGGTGAACCGGACAAATCGAAAGGTGAATGTGGAATTTTGAGGGATTAAAAAGAAAGGAAGCAGGACGATGGAAGAGGGAAGTTTTTAACGTATACTTAACTTCAAGCCTCCATCATCCATCTTCCTGCTTATAGCACCATTCCTCCGTCTACAATGATTTCTGTTCCGGTAATAAAACTTGAATGAGCATCGTCGGATAAATAAATTACGAGTTTGGCGACATCTTCTGCAGTTCCCATTTTTTTTAACGGAATTTCATTGATGAGATAATCCGTTAAACCACTTAAAGTGTTTTCGTCTAAGCCTGCTTTATTCATGATTTCGGTTTTTGTTGGTCCGGGGCTTACCATATTGACACGGATTTTTCGTGGTGCTAATTCTGCTGCTGCTGTTTTTGCTATAGAATTTAAAGCTGCTTTACTCGCCTGATACACCGAACTGTTGGGTTTATAAGTTGAAGCTACAATGGATGATAAAACTACAACAGAAGCCCCATCGTTCAACAAAGGAATGAATTTGCTTAAAGTGAAATAGGCTCCTCTGAAATTAATATTCATTACATTATCAAAATTTTCAACAGACATATTTTCAATAGGAATTAAACCACCTGTAATTCCGGCATTGATAAATAAAATATCCACTTTTCCGTATTGCGCCTCAACTTCTTTTTTTAAGGCATCAATGTCCTCTAGCTTAGCTTGGTCTGCCACAAATGAGATTGCTCCCAATTCTTCTGCTGCTCTTTCAACGGCTTCTTTTCGTCTTCCTGTGATGATTACTTGTGCACCTTCTGCCAATAATTCTTTTGCGGTTGCATACCCGATTCCGCTGTTACCGCCTGTTACAATGGCTAGTTTGTTATTAAATTTATTCATTTCTTTAAAATTTTTGACAAAGTTATTTCAAATTGATATACTTTTGTAATCAGTATCACAGAGTATATCAGTATCATTAATGATATCATTTAACTTTGCAGACATGGAAAGAGATCAGACCGAAGAACTTAGAGCATTGCAGGACACCCTTTACTTTATTGGAGGAAAGTGGAGAATTCCGGTGATTAATTCGATCTGTAACGGGAACAGACGTTTTCGTGAAATTGAAAGAAGTATCCCTGGAATTACAACAAGAATGCTTTCAAAAGAATTGAAAGATATGGAACTGAATAAATTGGTAAAACGAACCGTTTACCCGGAAACTCCTGTTTTAATTGAATATGAACCAACCGAATACTGCAGAACATTTGGAAACATCATTCAGGAAATGATCAATTGGGGAAGAGAGCATAGAAAAGTAATTGTGGGAGATAGGTAATAGGTAATAGGTAATAGGTAATAGGTAATAGGTAATAGGTAATAGGTAATAGGTAATAGGTAATAGGTAATAGGTAATAGGTGCCGAGTTAAAATCCACGTAGTTTTATTATAAAAAATCTCTATAATTCCCCTCCTTTGGAGGGGTGGCAAATCTTTGATTTGACGGGTGGTAAATAAATTAAAGTGTACAAATTCTAATTTCAAACAAAAAAGCCCCTTTAAAAAGGAGCTTTTCATTTTTATATCAAAACCGAAAATTAAATTCCGTCGATGATTTCATTTAAAACAGTACTCGGTCTCATGGCTGCATACGTTTTGTATGTATCCGTTTTGTAGTAACCGTCAATATTTTGTGGTTTACCTTGAGCACCAATTAATTCAGCGTTGATCACTTCTTCGTTTTCTTTCATTGCTTCAGCAACAGGAGCGAACTGAGCTGCTAATTCAGCATCAGCAGTTTGGTTTGCCAGTGCTTCTGCCCAATACATTGCCAAATAGAAGTGAGAACCTCTGTTATCGATTTGTCCGACTTTTCTAGCAGGAGATTTATCCGTAGCTAAGAATTTAGCGTTTGCTTCATCCAATGCATCCGCTAAAACCTGAGATTTTGTATTCCCCTGAGTTTGTGCTAAATGTTCTAAAGAAGCCTGAAGTGCTAAGAATTCTCCTAAAGAATCCCATCTTAAATAACCTTCTTCAAGGAACTGCTCAACGTGCTTCGGAGCAGAACCTCCTGCTCCTGTTTCAAATAAACCACCACCGTTCATCAATGGAACGATAGAAAGCATTTTAGCAGAAGTTCCAAGCTCCAGAATTGGGAAAAGGTCAGTAAGATAATCTCTCAATACATTTCCTGAAACAGAAATCGTATCTTTTCCTTCTCTTGCTCTTCTTAGCGTTTCTGTCATTGCATCTTTTACATCAAGAATTCTGATATCTAGCCCGTTTGTATCGTGATCTGCTAAGTATTTTTCAACTTTTTTAATGATTTCTCTATCGTGTGCTCTTCCTTTGTCTAACCAGAAAATAGCAGGAGTATCAGAAAGCCTAGCTCTGTTTACTGCTAATTTTACCCAATCCTGAATCGGAGCATCTTTAGTCTGGCACATTCTGAAAATATCTCCCTTTTCAACTTTTTGAGAAAGAAGAACGTTTCCGTTTTCGTCCTGAACTTCAATAGTTCCTTCAGCAGAAGCCTGGAAAGTTTTATCGTGAGAACCATATTCTTCAGCTTTTTGAGCCATTAGACCAACGTTCGGAACAGAACCCATTGTTGTTGGATCTAATTTCCCATGAGCTTTCATATCATCAATTACAGCCTGATAGAAGCCTGCGTAAGAACGATCCGGAATAATTGCTACAGTATCTTCTTCTTTTCCTTCTTTGTTCCACATTTTACCTCCGCCTCTTACTAAAGCAGCCATAGAAGCATCAACGATGATATCAGAAGGAACGTGGAAATTTGTAATTCCTTTGTCAGAATTTACCATTGCCACTCTTGGTCCGTTTGCCAAAGCAGCTTCAATATCAGCTTTGATTTCAGCTTCCTGAGCATTTCCTTTGATTTTTTCGAAAAGATCAGCAAGACCGTTGTTTGGATTAATATCTAAAGATTTGAACGTTTCGGCATATTTAGTGAAAACGTCTTTGAAGAAGGTTTCTACGACAGCTCCGAAAATAATAGGGTCAGAGATCTTCATCATCGTAGCTTTCAGGTGAGCAGAAAGAAGTACGTTTCTGTTTTTAGCTTCTTCGATAGCTTCCTGTACAAAAGCTTTCAAAGCATTTAAGTTCATCACAGAAGAATCAATAACTTCTCCGGCCTGAAGTGCGGCGAAATCTTTTAATTGAGTTTCGGCACCGTCATTTCCTTTGAAAACGATTCTATATTTTGTAGCATTTTCCAACGTTGTTGAAGTTTCAGTTCCGTAGAAATCACCTCCGTTCATGTGAGCTACGTCTGTTTTACTGTCAGAAGCCCAGTCACCCATTCTGTGAGGGTTTGCTTTTGCGTAGTTTTTAACAGCTTTGGGAGCACGTCTGTCAGAATTTCCTTCTCTTAACACAGGATTTACGGCACTTCCCAACACTTTAGCATATTTAGCCTTAATCGCTTTTTCTTCATCATTTTTAGGTTCTGAAGGGTAGTTGGGAACTGCAAAGCCTTTAGCCTGTAATTCAGCGATTGCTGCGTCCAACTGAGGAACGGATGCTGAAATATTTGGTAATTTGATAATGTTTGCATCAGGTTGAGTAGCTAATTGACCCAATTCAGCCAAAGCATCACCGATTTTCTGATCATCTTTCAAAAATTCAGGAAAGTTGGCTAAAATTCTTCCAGCCAAAGAAATATCCGGAACTGCAATCTCGATGTTTGCTGATTTTGTAAAAGCTTTTACAATCGGTAAAAACGAGTGTGTTGCCAACATTGGAGCCTCATCCGTAAGGGTGTAATAGATTTTTGATTTGTCTGACATTATACTGTTATTTATTATTTGATTTTTTAAGACTCACAAATTTAGTTAAAAATTAAATTTTTAAGACTAATCCTAAATAAGATTTTCCACTTTAAGATTAATTTAACCTTCTGTAAGATTAAAAAGCCCGTCATTTTGATTAAATTTGAAAAACTTAAAAAATAAATTTATGTCAACGACGATTACTTTAAAAGGAAATGAGATACACACAATAGGAAGTCTTCCATCGGTAGGAACAACCATCAGGGATTTTGCTCTGGTAGATTCCGGGCTGAACGTGAAAACTTTGGAAAATTTTGATGGAAAGAAAAAAGTATTCAATATTTTTCCGTCTATTGATACAGGAATTTGCGCGGCTTCTGCAAGAAAATTTAATGAAGAAGCTTCGAATTTAGAAAATACTGTTGTCATTAACGTTTCTAAGGACTTGCCTTTTGCTTTAGGCAGATTCTGTGCAGCTGAAGGTTTGAATAATGTAGAAACGCTTTCAGATTTCAGAGGGAGCTTTGGAGATGATTATGAAGTGACCATTACTGATTCTCCAATGCAGGGGCTTTTGAGCCGTGCTGTAATTGTTACCGATGAAAATAATAAAGTGATTTATACGGAGCAGGTTTCAGAAATTGCACATGAGCCAAATTATGAAGCAGCTTTAGCAGCTTTAAAATAAGATAAGAAATAAAATTTCTACGAAGGTCCTGTGAAAATTTTTCGCAGGACTTTTGTTTAAGCATAAATGATGAAACTGTCATTTCGATAAATGGAAAAATATACATCAACTTGACAATTGCTGACTCAAATCAATAAAAATTAAAAACAATACGCCTACCTTTACAGAATGAAACGTTCCGGAACAGCAGATTTACCTTTACATTACGGCAAAGTACCGCCTTGGCTGTATGAACGTATGTCGATTCTCGGACTTTCGATCGTTGAGGTTATCCTGATGGATTATGGCAAAGATGAGGTTATTCGTCGCCTTTCAGATCCGTTCTGGTTTCAAAGTTTTGGTGCTGTAATGGGGATGGATTGGCATTCTTCCGGAATTACAACCTCTGTAATGGGAGCTTTGAAAAGATCGGTTAACCCGAATTCTCAGTCTCTTGGACTTTATATTTGTGGAGGAAAAGGCAAATTCTCAAGAGATACTCCTTCGGAATTGATTCAAATTGCAGATAAGACAGGCTTAAACGGAAATGACCTGGTAAGAGCAAGTAAACTTTCTGCAAAAGTTGATAATACGGCTATTCAGGATGGCTATCAACTGTATCTGCATAATTTTATTTTATCCGATACCGGAAGCTGGAGTGTCGTTCAGCAGGGAATGCACGAATCTGACGGAACCGCAAGACGTTACCATTGGCATTCAGAAAACATAAAATCTTTTATTGAAGAACCTCATACGGGAATCAATGGAATTTCAAGAGGTCAGATCTTGAATTTAACCGCTTCTGAAGCTTCAGAAAACAGGAAAGGAATTTTGGAAATTTCCCATACCGACTCTGCTGAGGTTATGCAGGATTTTTCAAGACTAATTCTTCCTAATCATCATGATGTTCAGGCTTCTGATGTTGATTTGAAACGCCTTGGAGCCCTTTTGTATGTGACAAGAGAACAGCAGCCGCAAAATTTTGAAGACTTATTGATGTTGGAAGGAGTTGGTCCGCGAACAATGCAGTCTTTGGCTTTGGTAAGTGAAGTGATTCACGGATCGCCATCAAGATTCAAAGACCCTGCGATATTTTCCTTTGCGCATGGAGGAAAAGACGGTCATCCTTTTCCTGTTCCGACAAAAGTGTATGATGAAAGTCTTCAGATTATTAAGTCAGGAATTGAAAAATCAAAGCTTGGAAATTCCGATAAATTAAAAACGTTAAATAAGCTTCATCAAATTATTGAGGCCACAGAAAAAGATTTTACCCCGGATTTTGATATTCAACAGGTTATTGAGGAGGAAAGACAAAATTCATGGCGTTTCGGCGGGAAAACTGTTTTTGGAGACGCGCAGAAACCTTCTCCTCCAAAACCGATACAGCTTTCTTTATTTTGATTTTTGAACAAAATTTTTGGTTAAATTGTTTGAAGATGAAATCGTAAAAGTCTAAACATTTTTCTGTTGTAATGACATTGTAATATTCCAACTTTGCTAGTACAATTGGTATAAACATTAATAAAACAAAACTAAATTGAACCGAAGTGATGAGAAAGTTCCATCTTTATAATATGTTTTTCGTTCTTACGTTTTTAATGTGCTGTAAAAATAAATCCGTGGACTGTAATAATGCAGATATTGAAATAGAAAACAGATGGTATGAGTACAACGGCGGATTAGATAATTTGAAAATAACAGATGCGAGAGATTTGACATTTATTTGTGATAGAATTAATCAATTCTCTGAAGGAAAAGAAGTCACTACCAGTTATAATCAGGGCTATCTTACCATATTTCTTAATGGTAGAAAAATAAATATGATTTTTACAGTTAAGAATGGTGTTGTTTACAATGTTGGTATTGGAGAATATGTTTATGATGAGGAACTTACAAATTATATTATGAAACGAATGATGATAAATAGTAGATGTTGGAGTGAAAACTGTAATTAAAAGTAAATCCAGACATAGTTTCGTTAGTTAGACTTCTTTAAATCAATCTTTAGAATAGCAGTATATTACTAAACGTGTTTAATTAATTTATAACCATTATAAATAGCTTATGGTATTAAAATGTAATGGATTACATTTGTTTTTGTTGTCGTATTTATTGTTTTGTTTAATATTCTCTTCATCATCTCAGATAAAAATTCTAAATTTAAAACCTTATAAAAACATTCGATTTGATGAGCAATAAAGCCTTGGAAATCTGCTATGATTTCCCGTTTTTTCTACAAGAAGAACTTGAAGAGATATTTCAGTCTCATGAAAAAGTATTTTTTCAGAAAGGAGATTTCATCCTGGAAGAAGGAAAAACAGCCAATGAATATTATATTTTAGAGAAAGGTCTTGCTCGTTCATTTGTCAATGATTTTAACGGAAATGAAGTGACAACCCACTTTTTTGTGGAAAATGAAATAATTATTGAAGTTTCTTCATTGTTTCAAAGAATTCCGACACAGGAAAATATTGTATGTATTATGGATTGTGAATGCTGGAAATTTGATTTCGAAACTTTTCAGGAATTATTTCACAAAATCCCGAACCTCAGAGAGTGGGGAAGAGCATGGATGTCTCAACAGCTTTTTGTATACAAACAGCGTTCGGTAGAAATGTTTACTCTTTCCGCTACAAAACGGTACCTTAATTTATTAGAACAAAAACCTCACGTTATACAATTCGCTCCATTGAAGCAAATTGCTTCCTATTTAGGCGTCACAGACACTTCTTTAAGCCGTATCCGTAAGGAATTGGTTTCCCATCCTAAGAAAATTTAAATCTTGCCTTATGGCAAGTTGATTCTCATTGCGACTTGGTAATTTTGATTTAAAGTTTAACACTTAAAAAATTAAAAAATGAAAATCAATCAAATTTATGTAAACCTTCCGGTAAAAGATGTTCAGAAGACGAGAGAATTCTGGACTCAGCTTGGGTTTTCGATCAACGAGCAATTCTCAGATGAAAAAGCAATTTGTGTAATTATGAAGGAAGATCATATTTATGCAATGTTTTTAAAAGAAGAGTTTTTTCAGACCTTTACAGATAGACCTATTGCCAAAGGAGATACCACTCAGACACTCCTTGCTATTGGCGTAAACAGTCGTGAAGAAGTTGACAATATGGTTAAAACAGCTATTGAAAACGGAGGTTCAAAATACAGCGAGCCACAAGATCACGGTTGGATGTACCAGAATGCTTTCTCGGATTTGAATGGTCATCAGTGGGAGGTTATGTTTGCGGATATGTCTAAACTTCCGACAGAATAAATTTCAATTCAAGTAACCCTAAAAAATTACAAAATGAAAGTCAATCAGATTTATGTGAATCTTCCGGTAAAAGATATTGAGAAAACAAAAGAATTCTGGACAAATGTAGGATTCTCAATCAATGAACAAATTACTGATGAAAAAGCAGTTTGTGTGATGTTGAATGACAATATCCAGGTGATGTTTTTAACAGAAGAATTCTTTGAAACTTTTTCGGAAAGACCGGTTCCGAAAGGAGATACAACACAGGTATTGGTAGCTATCGGTTTAGACAGTCGTGAAGAAGTGGATCAGGTGGTGAATGCTGCAGTAGCCAACGGAGCTTACCAGCAAGAAGAACCGCAGGATCATGGCTGGATGTATCAGAATTCTTTCTGGGATATCAACGGGCATGGCTGGAACGTTATATATGCTGATCCATCTCAACTGCCTACAGTATAAATTAATCTCACTCAGAATTATTGAAAGTACTCCCAATTCCCCTCCAATGGAGGGGTAGCGAAAATTCAAAGAATTTTTGACGGGGTGGTTAAAACATATCAGTTAAAAAAATCTCACAATAAGCATAATTATTGCAAAAAACTGTGGGAAAATTTAGACACCAAAATCTAAAAATATGAAAAATGATATTGAAATTATCAAGATCCAAATATCGAGCAACTATAAAGTAATTTCGATGAATATTGAAGGGATTACCAATGAGGAAGCTATGATCTTTCCCAATGGTGAAGCCAATTGTCTGAACTGGGTTTTAGGACATTTAATCTACATCAGAAATCCATTGCTGAATATTTTAGGTGAAGAACCAGTTTGGAACAGTGAAAAATTTTCCTGCTACAACAGGGGTGAGATTCCTTTAGAAAGAAAAGATGAGTTTGTTTCTTTCGATGAACTTAAATCTTATTTAAAAGTATCCCAGGACAGATTGGAATCCAAGCTTAATACGATAGATAGCTTTAATTCTGAACACATTAAAGATATTTCTACTCTTTGCTTTCACGAGATTTATCACAGTGGGCAATTAGGATATTTAAGAAGAATTCTGGGAAAGCCAGGGGCGATCAAATAATACAGCAACTAATAAAAATCAAACAAAATGGATACTCTGAAATCTAAAAAATTAGATATTATAATTCCTGCCTATCGGGGGCACAGCCAGACTTTCTTGCTTGTTCTTGACGGGATTTCTGAAGAAAACGCTTTAAAAAGAATTGAAGGAAGAACCAATCATATTATCTGGATGGTTGGGAATTTTCTGGATATGCGTTATGGACTTGGATTTGTTCTCGGCCTTACCGAAGAATTTAAATATAAAGATTTTTTCTTTCAGGGGAAAGCACTGGATGAGAGCTTTAATTACCCGACTTTACAGGAATTGAAAGAAGAATTTCATAAAATTTCACCTTTAGTGTATCAAAAACTGTTGGAAGCAACAGATGAAGAATTAGATAAGACTTTTCCTATGGGAATGAATATCGATTTTTTCCCGGAAACAGTGTTGAATTTCGTAGGAATGTGCATTGGCCGCGAAGACTATTTATGCGGACAAATCGGATTAATGCGAAGAATTCTTGGATATGAAGGAATGAAATATGATTTTGACAAAGACTTGAAATATTAAATCAATGAAGCCTGTAGACAAAGGATATAAAAAAGTGAACGGAATCAGAATGTATTACGAAATATATGGTTCCGGAAAACCTTTGGTATTGATTCATGGCGGAGGTTCTTCAATTTTGTTCGATTATAAGGAAATTATTTTAAGGCTTAAAAATCAGTTTCAATTAATCGGAATTGATCTTCAAAATCACGGAATGACTGAGCATCGTGATATTCCTGAAACTTTTGAACAGGATGCACATGACGTTACAGCTCTTCTGAAAGAGATCAACATCGAAAAAGCTTCATTTTGGGGGTTCAGTAATGGCGGAAGCACAGTAATGCAAATTGCTCATCTTTATCCGGAAATAGTTGAAAAACTTATCGTAGCATCTGCACTTTTCAAAAGAAGTGGCATGATGGATGGTTTTTTCGAGAGTATGGAGGAGGTAACATTAGATTCGATGCCGGAACCTTTAAAAATTAATTTCCTGAACTTGAATCCTGACTTTTCAGCACTTGAAAATATGTTTAATAAGGACAGCGGAAGAATGAAATCTTTTCAAGACTGGAACGAAAATATTCTGAAAGGAATAACATCTCCGACTTTGTTTATATCGGGAGATAAAGACGTGATAAAGCCTGAACATGTGGTCGAAATGTGGCGTTTGGTGGAAGGCTCTAAGTTGATGATTCTCCCCGCTACTCACGGTTCCTATATGATGGCTGACTTTAGCGGAAATGTAGATGAGAAACTGATTGATTTTACAGTAAGTGAAGTTGAAAAATTTTTGAATTAAAAAATCATAATTATTTAATAAGATATAATTGTCGTACTGTCATTCTGAACGAAACGGAGTGAAGTGAAGAATCTCTTCTTGAATACTTAAGATTCTTCCTTCGTCAGAATGACAAAAAATATGAAAAAAGAAAATCTCAACACTTTTCTGAGTGAAACGCCTTTGCGAACAAAAAGTATTTTCAAAAATTTAAAGAAAAACCTTTGTGCTCTTTGCGTTAAGAACAAAATATGAAAGCAAAATAAGCCAATTACTTTGCTTACAACGATTAAAAAACTTTAAAAAATAGAAATCATGGCTAAATTAAATCCTTATCTAAATTTTGACGGGAAAGCGGAAGAAGCTTTCAATTTTTACAAATCTGTTTTCGGGGGTGAATTTCTAGGAGAAGTTCACAAAATGGGAAATGCTCCGGGAACTGAAAACCTGTCAGACGAAGAAAAAAACAGAGTAATGCACATTGCCCTTCCGATTGGAGGAGATCTGTTAATGGCATCAGATATTGTCCCGAGTTTCGGACAGAAGCTGAATGTAGGAAACAATAATTACGTTTCCATTTTCCCGGAATCCAGAGAAGAAGCGGACAGACTTTTCAAAGGACTTTCTGAAGGCGGAAATATTGAAATGCCTATTGAAGACCAGTTTTGGGGAGACTATTTCGGTAGCTTTCAGGATAAATATGGTGTTCATTGGATGGTGAATTATAGCGAAGGATACGCAAAATAACCTTATCTTTAAACTAAATTATATATAAGAGGGTAACTGTTTTGGGTTGCCCTTTTCCTGACCACAAAAAAATAAATTTATATGGAACCTATTAAAATTGATATTACTATTCTTGCCCCTGTACAGAAGGTTTGGAATTACTATAACGATCCTAAACATATCACCAAATGGAATTTTGCCCACGAATCCTGGCAATGTCCAAGCTCTGAAAATGATCTGAGAGTGGGTGGAAAATTCAAAAACAGAATGGAAGCGAAAGACGGAAGCTTCGGTTTTGATTTTGAAGGAGTTTATGATGAAGTTATACCTGATCAGAAAATAAAATACCACATGGAAGATGGGAGAAATGTTGATATAGCTTTCAATAAAATTGATGAAAACACAACGAAAGTTAACATTAGTTTTGATCCTGAAAAGCAGAATTCAGTGGAAATGCAGAGAGATGGTTGGTATGCAATTCTGGATAATTTCCACAAGTATGTAGAAAATCATTAACAAAAAACTTTTCAGAATCATGATAAATTTAGTAATAATGGCAAAATGTTTAAGCTCCATTTGCGCTGTTAATCATGTTGTGGAAAGTGATTTTTTAAAAGGAATTATTCCTGCGTCTGCAAGAAAAGCTTTAGGAAAAGAAAAAATAGATTCTCTGGAAAAACTTTCCGGCTATTCCGAGACAGAAATCATGCAGCTGCATGGTTTTGGGAAAAATTCAATGGAAAAGCTTAAGAATTATATGAAAGAAAACAATCTTTCTTTTAATGAGAATTAAAACCAACTTAAAATTTAAAATTATGAATAACGATATTTTTCCGTGTCTTTGGTACGACGGAGATGCAAAAGAATCTGCAGACTTTTATTGTAAAATTTTTGAAGGGAAAATTACGGCAGATACTCCTGTTGTTATGAATATAGAGATCTTCGGACAAAAATTAATGCTTTTAAATGGCGGACCTCATTTTACAAAAAATGCTTCCGTTTCTTTTATGGTCATTTGTGATACCGAAGCTGAAGTTCAAAAATACTGGGACCAACTTCTGGAAGGCGGAATGGCTTTGATGCCTTTAGACTCTTATTCATGGAGTAAAAAATATGGGTGGGTACGGGATAAATATGGAGTGACGTGGCAGATTTTCTTAGGTGAGAAAGCCAGCGAGCAAAAAGTGGTTCCTACCTTAATGTTCATCCATGAAAATAATGGAAAGGCCATGGAAGCTATGGAATTATATACAGGTATTTTCCCTAATTCTAAAATCGGAAATATCTTGAGGTACGAAGAAGGAAGTGAAGGACATCCGACCCCGGAACCTGCTGAAAATATTCAGCATGCTCACTTTGAAATTGACGGTTACAGCTTTTTCTGCATGGATAATTCTTACGATCACCAATTCGATTTTAATGAAGGCATTTCAATGGTTGTAATGACCGATGATCAGGAGCAGACAGATCAATACTGGAATTCTCTGATTGCTAACGGGGGAAGAGAAAGTATGTGTGGATGGCTGAAAGACCGGTTTGGTTTCAGCTGGCAGATTGTTCCTAAAAGGTTAATCCAGTTAATGAGCGATCCTGATCAGGAAAAAGCTCAGAAAGTTGTGCAGGCGATGATGAAAATGCAGAAAATCATTATTTCAGATTTAGAAAATGCTTATAATTCATAGAGAAATGCCTTTCAGTTTTCGGCTTGTTGTTTGATGTAATATAAAATGGATTTGTTACGAAATGGAGGTAAATTAATCTTAAAATATTTGAACAATGGAAAAACTGGTTTTTGAAATACAAATAAATGCATCTCCTGAAAAAGTATGGAGCGTACTTTGGGACGATATTTCGTATAGACAGTGGACGACAGCTTTTGCAGAAGGTTCCTTTTACCAGGGTACTTTAGAAGAGGGAAACATTATCAAATTCCTAGATCCCAATAACAACGGAATGTTTAGCCGTGTAGAAAAAAACATTCCCGCAAAAGAAATTAAATTCCTGCATCTTGGAGAAATTTATAGTGGAGTAGAAGCTCCTCAGGATTGGGGAGAAGCGACGGAAGCTTATATTCTGGAAGAAAATGATGAAGGGACCAAACTGAAAAGTGAAATTCAGACACCGGCAGAATTTAAAGGCTTCTTTGAAGAAAAATTTCCGAAAGCTTTAGGGATTGTGAAGAATCTTTCTGAAAATCAGCTTTAAAGTTTAATTATTTAAATTTAAAATATGGAAACTTTATCTTACGAAAAAATAATCGATGCCTCGAAAGAGAAAGTTTGGGATATTCTTTGGGGCGCAGAAACGTACAGCGAGTGGACCCGATTTTTCAGTCCGGGCAGTATCATGAAAACCGATTGGAAAGTAGGAGGAAAGACCTACTTTTTAAATTCAGAAGGAGAAGGAATGGTTTCTACAATCGACAGCCTTGAAAAACCAGACCAGATTATCTTTAAGCATTTGGGAATGGTGGATAAAGATGGAAACGAAGATATTCATAGTAAAGAAGTAATGGAGTGGAGCGGTTGTTTTGAGAAATATATTCTAATCGATTTTGGAGATAAAACCAAACTTCATGTTGAGGTTCAGGTAGAAAAAGAATGGCGGGATCATCTGAATACAGGATTTATAAAAGGACTGGAAGTAGTGAAAGATCTTGCTGAAAAATAAAGAAGTATGAAGCTGTTAACAATTCTTTTTACTACATTTCTTCTGGCTTTGCTGGGAACCAAGATCTTTCAGGGAAGCTTGAATTTTTTATTTTCCGGAAATCTGGGGATGGCTGTTTTTATCATCTTTACTGGGCTTTCCCATTTTAAATTTCAGAAAGGAATGGCGATGATGATTCCTAATTTTATTCCTGCTAAAATCTTTTGGGTATACTTTACCGGAATTATTGAAATTGCAGCCGGAGTTGGACTGATGATTCCTTCAATACGTGAAATTACGGCAGTTTTACTGATTGTTTTCTATGTATTGGTTTTCGTAGCCAATATCAATGCTTCAAAGAAAAAGATCAATATCTTTAAAGCCGATTACACAGGGCCGGGAATGAATTATCTATATCGAGAAAGAATCCTAATGCAGCTTATTTTAATAAGCTGGACCTGGTATTTTGGAATCTACCTGAATTAAACTTAAGATAACAAGAAAATAAACCCCGGAAGTTAGCTTCCGGGGTTTTATATAAATATTATTTTCACAAATATTTGAAAAATATGTAACTTTTTGATCAGTTTAACTGTCTTATTGTTTAGATATTTATTTGTATGCACAATGAATATCATAAACCTAACCAAAATATAAGTTATGAACCTCAATCACAAAATCCTAACCACCGCTCACATTATAATATCTACGATTATGATTAATGCACAAAGCTCGACCGCAAAATTACCCGGTGATCCTACATTAGTATCTTCCAAGGCCACTTTAGAAAAGCTTATTTCTTATGATAAAGGAAACTTTAAATACAAGGTTGAAGATTATTTTGCAAGACCTAAAGCTTCACAGTTTAAAATTTCTCCGGACGGACAATACCTTTCTTACAAAGAGAAAGATAAAGACATGAAAAATCATGTGTATGTAAAAGATTTAAAAACAGGAAAAATTACAAAAGCGCTTGTTGAAAAAGAAGATCTTATCAGGAGCTATGGCTGGCTCAATAAAAGCCGTCTCTTCTATACTCAGGATAAAGGAGGAAATGAAAATATTCATTTGTATGCGGCAGATATTGATGGTAAAAACCTTAAAGATTTAACACCTTTTGAAGGAATTACTTTAGGTACTGTCAGGTTAATTAAGGACACTGATTTTGTTGTTGTAACAATGAATAAAAACAACAAACAGATCTTTGAACCCTATAAAATCAATTTCAAGACAGGGGAGATAACCCAGCTGTATGAAAATAAGGATACTAAAAGTCCTATAGATGACTATCTTTTTGATAAGGACGGAAATTTGAGAGGCTACACTGTTCTTGAAAATGGTTTAACGACAAAAACGTACTATAAAGATTTACAAACGGAGAAATTTAATCTTTTAAAATCAACCGACTGGAAAGATACTTTCAGTGTGATTAGTTTTAATTATAATTCCAAAAACAAGGATGAGGCTTATGTGGTGACCAATTTGGACAGTGATAAGGCAAGAATCGTTTTATATGATTTAAAGAAAAATGTGATCATTAAAGAAGTATATTCAAATCCGACATTCGATGTAAGTTCAATAAGTACCGCTGAAAAAAACAGGAATTACGAACTGGACTATATTAGTTATAACGGAATTAAAGATGAGGTGATTCCTGTAAGCGCATTTTACAAAGAAGTATATGCAAAGCTGAAATCAGAATTTGGAGACAAACAATATTACGTTGTTTCTTCAGATGATAACGAAAATAAACTTCTGGTAGTCGTAAGCAGCGATAAATTGTACGGGAAATACTACGAGTACGATACCAAATCAAAAAGCTTAAAACTTCTTTTCGATCTAATGCCACAGCTGAAAGAAGAAGATATGGCAGAAATGAGACCGATTGAATTTAAAAGCCGTGACGGTTTGACGATTCACGGATATATCACATTACCCAAAGCAGCTTTACAAGGTCAAAAAGTTCCGTTAATTGTAAATCCTCACGGTGGTCCGCAGGGAATCAGAGATAGTTGGGGATTCAACCCGGAAACTCAATTATTTGCAAGCAGAGGATATGCAACTTTGCAGGTGAATTTCAGAATCTCGGGTGGATATGGAAAAGAATTCCAGACTTCAGGATACAAACAAATCGGAAGAAAAGCTATGGATGATGTAGAAGATGGTGTAAAATATGTTATTCAGCAGGGTTGGGCAGATAAAGATAAAGTGGCTATTTATGGTGGAAGCCATGGCGGTTACGCAACTTTAATGGGGCTGATTAAAACTCCGGATTTATATTCTTGCGGTGTTGATTATGTTGGAGTTTCCAACATCTTTACCTTCTTCGATTCTTTCCCTGAATATTGGAAACCTTATAAAGAAATGGTAAAACAGATCTGGTATGATCTTGATAATCCTGAAGAGGCAAAAATCGCCAAAGAAGTTTCCCCTGTTTTCCAGATCGATAAAATCAAGAAGCCGTTATTTGTTGTTCAGGGAGCCAATGACCCGAGAGTCAATATCAATGAATCAGACCAGATTGTAAAAGCTTTAAGAAACAAAGGTTTTGAAGTACCTTATATGGTAAAATATGATGAAGGACACGGATTTGGAAAAGAACCAAACAGGCTGGAGCTATATAAATCCATGCTTGGTTTCTTTGCCGAGAATTTCAACAAATAAAAACTAATACTTTATATAAATGAAACGGAGGGTGATTTTTCACTTTCCGTTTTTTTGTTTTCAGATTTCAATATAAAACAAACTGTTTTTAAATCCGATGAATAAAAGAAAAATTGGAAATTCCAAAAAATATTTTAAATTTATTAAAGTAAAACAAAAATTTCAATCGTCATAGCAATATGGAGGTTGTCGAAAAAGTAATAATGCCACAGAAGGAGAAGGAAAATATCATCTCGCAAACCGTTTCAAAGTACGGAGGAAAGCTGATGTCTTATATTCGTCCGAAAGTGAAAAATACGGAAGATGCGGAAGATATTCTGCAGGAAGTGTGGTATCAGTTCAGTAGTCTCACGAACTTGTCTGAGATTGTGAATGTCGGCGGTTGGTTGTACAGGGTTACGGCTAATAAAATCACAGACAAATACCGAAAAAAGAAAACCGAAAATTTAGAAGATTTCGTTTATGAAGATGAAGACGGAGACTTTTCCATCAAAGATATTTTATTGATGGATGAAAGCGCCGGACCCGAAGTGAAAATGTTTCAGGATGAAATCTGGAAAAAGCTTTTTGAAGCGTTGGAAGAATTGCCTGAAAAACAAAGACTGGTTTACGTAGAAAACGAACTCAACGACAAAACACTCCAGGAAATTGCTGATGAACACGGCGAAAACATAAAAACAATTATCAGTCGGAAAAACTATGCCGTAAAGCATTTGAGAAACAGATTGAGAAAATTATACGAAGATTTAAATAGTTAGTAAAAAGAAAGATATGAATCATAAACATAAAAAAGGGTGGATTTTTTTAATTCTATGTCCCCCGTTGATTTTTTTAGGAGTCACTTGGATTGTCATGGCTCTGTGGAACTGTCTTCTTCCGGAGATTTTGGGAGCAAAATCAATAACATATTGGCAGGCAATGGGAATATTGATTTTAAGTAAGATACTTTTCGGAGGCTTCCATTTCGGAAAAGGGATGAAAGATTTTAAGGAAAGAAAAATGAGAGAAAAAATGATGCATTTATCTCCCGAAGAAAGAGAAAAATTCAAAGAAGTATGGAGAAACAAATGTGAAGGCGGTTTCTTCAACAGACATAATAGAACAAACGAATAATTAAATTTTAGAAGTAGTAAAGTAAAATTAAAAATTTATTCGTCTATATAAAAAACAAAGTAGTAAAATTTAAAATTTTGAAAAAATGAAAAATTCAGTATTAAAAGGAGCTTTGGGAGCATTAGCGGTTGCCGGAGTTGCCATAATCGCTAAAAAAGCGATCCAAAGAAAAAGATTTGTAAAAGGTATTTTTGAAGAATACGGAATCAAAGAAAAATCTCCTTTCGGATTAGCAGATAAAATCAGAGAAATGAATGAAGAAGAATATCAGGAGCTGAAAGGAAAATTCAAGAAAGAATTTGCTTCAAGATGCCATCACAGGGGTTTTGAGAAAAAAGAAAATATTGTGGAAGCATAATATAGAAAGTAACTAAATGAAATTGTTAGTTCCGGCGCGGGAAGCTTCGCTTCCTGCGCCGGAACTTTTTTATACATGACCAATTCCCCTCCAATGGAGGGGTGTCAAAAGTTCGTAAGAATTTTTGACGGGGTGGTTTTAAGACGTATGTAACAAATTTATGTCCTAATATAATAAACTACCCCATCTTTTTGCTTCGCAAAAATCCACCCCCTTCAAAGAAGGGGAATTTTAAAGCGTTTTATTGAAACTATGTAATTTAACACCACGCTTTGCTCGCAATAACAAAATTCTTATTTTTGTAGAGTTCAATGAAAGATTACTACTATTTTCTCGGTGTTTCCTACGATGCTTCAGAAGAGGACATCAAAAAGGCTTATAGAAAATTATCTTTAAAATATCATCCTGATAAAAATGAGAACGACGATTTCTTTGCAGACCGTTTTCGTGAAATTCAGGAAGCTTATGAAACATTAAGCGACAAAAGCAGAAGACATTCCTATGACCAGAATTTAGAAAGCCATCAGAAAAGCTTCAGATACAATGTTCCGCCTTCCATTAAAACGTTTACGGCAAATAAAATTCATGCAAAAAAAGGAGAGGAGATTATTATCAATTGGCAGACTCAAAATGCTGATGTGGTAAAGGTTTTACCTTTTGGCTTGGAAAAACCGTATGGAGAGAGAGTTTTTAAAATTACTGAATTCAAAGACGGAAAATTTCAGATCTTGCTTCATGCAACCAATTCCCTGTTGCATAAAACGGCAGTTCAGGGTATTACCATTACTGAAATGTTTGAAAACGATACGGAAAAATTCAAAGATAAAGCAGAAGAATTATTCAGGTCGCAACCGAGAACCGTTGCAAACCCGCATGGTCAGCCAAAAATTATAAGAATAATCGCGGGGATTTTACTGCTGATTTTGGCGATTTATTTTTTAATAAAAAGCTTGTAGCCCTTAAGCCATTTTCTTTCTTCCCGGGCACTTTTTACATCTTTTTCCTTTTTTAAATTTTTTGCAGCAAGATTTCTTATCGCCACAATACATTTCTTCAGTATTGATAGAAAAAGCTGGAGCTAAAGGTGCAACTTTGAATGGGACAATCATATTCATGTTGCAAATATATTAATTTAGAATAAATATAGATAATAAAATTTGTTAAAATATTATTGTGTTGATTGTTAGTTATTTAAATGCTTTTAGGGAATGCTTTGAAGTATAAAATTAAAAAATATTGGCCTAAAATCATTTGTGAACAATGAAAATGAAATTTTCAACTAAAATCTTTTCTTTTTACAAGAATCTGAAGTTTTTAAAAATAATGTTAATTTAATATTAACAGGTACTTTAACTGTTTTTATGATGTAAAATATAATGAAATGTTGTTAATATTGAATAAGATAGATTTATTTTGCAATTCGGTTAGGTTTTCGACTTACTTGTACAATTTTCCAAAAATTCGTAATTTTACCCATCTTTTTTACAAACAAAATCTAATAAATAAAAATGAATACAGAACAGTTTGTGAGCCGTCACATTTCCTTAAATGAAGCCGATAGACAGGCGATGTTGGAAAAAGTTGGCGTTTCAAGTATCGAAGAGTTAATTTCTCAAACCATTCCTTCTTCTATCCGTTTAGAAAAAGATCTTGAAATCTCAGAACCGCTTTCAGAATACGAAATGCTTAACCACTCTAAAGAGTTGGCATCAAAAAATACTGATTATACAAGCTATATCGGTTTTGGGTATCACAATACATTGTTGCCATCAGCAATTCAGAGAAATATTTTTGAGAATCCAAGTTGGTATACAGCGTATACTCCTTATCAGGCAGAAATTGCTCAGGGAAGATTGGAAGCTCTTCTTAATTTCCAGACTGTTGTGTGTGATCTTACAGGTTTTGCTTTGGCAAATGCTTCATTATTGGATGAATCTACGGCTGCTGCAGAAGCAATGCATATGTTTTTCAATAACAGAACTAAAGATCAGAAAAAAGCAGGTGCGAACAAATTCTTTGTTTCTGATCTTGTTTTACCTCAAACCATTTCAGTATTAAAAACAAAAGCTGAAGGTTTAGAGATTGAAATCGTAGAAGGTGACCACAAAACCCATGAGTTTGACAGCTCTTATTATGGAGTTTTATTACAATATCCTGGTAAAAACGGTATTGTTCTAGATTATACAGAGAACATTGTTGACTATAAGAAATTAGATCTTCAGGTGGTTGTAGCTTGTGATCCGATGGCTTTGGTAAAATTAAAATCTCCGGCTTCAATGGGGGCTGACTGTGCAGTTGGAACAACACAAAGATTTGGTATTCCATTAGGATACGGTGGTCCTCACGCAGCATTTTTCTCTTGCAGAGAAGAGTATAAAAGAGATATTCCTGGAAGAATCATCGGGGTTTCTCAGGACATGTACGGAAGACGTGCCCTAAGAATGGCTTTACAAACCAGAGAGCAGCATATCAAGAGAGAAAAAGCAACTTCAAACATCTGTACAGCACAGGTTTTACTAGCTGTAATGGCCGGAATGTATGCTGTTTATCACGGTCCGAAAGGATTAAATTATATCGCTGACCAGATTCATTTTAAAGCAAATGCTTTGAAAGGAGGTTTGAAAGCTTTAGGATATGAAATCGTTGAAGAGCCGATATTTGATACGGTAAAAATAACGATGAATGAAGATGAGAAAGGAAGATTGATGAGAATGATGCTTGATCACAGATTAAATCTTAACTACTTTACAGAAGGAGTTGTGAGCATCGCAATCAACGAAAGTACAACATTAGATAAATTAAATATTCTAATGGCTTCTTTTGCTCAGTTTAAAGATAAGCAGACTTTCAAATTAGAAATTAAAGAAGGATACAGTATTCCTGAAGAGAATTTAAGAAAAGACGAAATTCTTACGGAAGAAGTATTTAATAAATACCATACGGAAACAGAATTGATGCGTTACATCAAGCGTCTGGAAAGAAAAGATCTATCGTTGACACATTCAATGATTTCTTTAGGCTCTTGTACAATGAAACTTAACGCAGCAACCCAAATGTTACCGCTTTCTTGGGAAAACTGGGGAGCAATTCACCCTTTTGTACCGGTAAATCAGGCAGCGGGTTACCAGGAAATGATCCGTGAACTGGAGAAAGACTTAGCAGAAATCACTGGTTTTGCAGGTACTTCTCTTCAGCCAAATTCAGGAGCTCAGGGAGAATATGCAGGATTGATGGTAATCAGAGAATATCACATCTCAAGAGGTGAAGGTCACAGAAATGTAGTATTGATTCCTCAGTCTGCACACGGAACAAACCCGGCTTCTGCAGCAATGGCAGGAATGAAGATTGTTGTGGTTAAAAACCTTGAAAACGGAGAAATTGATTTTGAAGATTTAAAAGCTAAAGCAGAACAGCATTCTGAAAATCTTTCTTGTGTAATGATCACGTATCCGTCAACTTATGGATTCTTCGATGCCAACATTAAAGAAATCACAGCATTGATCCACCAGCACGGAGGACAGGTATATATGGATGGTGCTAACATGAATGCTCAGGTAGGATATACAAGTCCTGGAAACATCGGAGCAGACGTTTGTCACTTAAACTTACATAAAACTTTCGCAATTCCTCACGGAGGTGGAGGTCCTGGAGTTGGTCCGATCTGCGTGGCTAAACATTTGGTTCCTTTCTTACCTTCCAACGCCAATATCAGAATCGGGTCTAAAGATGCTATCGACGGTATTTCTGCAGCACCTTACGGTTCAGGATTAATCTTGAATATTTCTTATGCTTATATTAAAATGCTTGGAACTTCAGGATTGAAAAAAGCAACAGAGCATGCGATCTTAAATGCTAATTATCTGAAAGAAATTTTAGCTGAGCATTTCCCGATTTTATATTCAAACGAAAACGGAAAAGTGGCTCACGAATGTATCGTAGATTTCAGACAGTTCAAGTATTTAGGAATTGAAGTTGCTGATGTTGCAAAAAGATTAATGGATTACGGATTCCACGCTCCAACAGTATCTTTCCCGGTAGCAGGAACATTAATGATTGAGCCGACTGAATCTGAAAGCAAAGCAGAAATCGATCGTTTTGCAGAAGCTCTAATTGCCATTAAACAAGAGATTGAAGAAATTGCTAATGGAGAAGCTGATGCTGTAAATAACGTATTGAAAAATGCTCCTCACACAGAGCAGGTCGTGATTTCTGATTCTTGGGATAAACCATACAGCAGAGAAAAAGCGGCTTATCCGTTAGAATGGGTGAGAGACCACAAATTCTTTGCCTCTGTTTCAAGAGTGGATGAAGCTTACGGAGACAGAAACTTAGTTTGTACTTGTGAGCCGATTGAAGCTTATATGTAATTAAAGTTTTTTAAATATACAAAAATCCCTCTCATCACTGAGAGGGATTCTTGTTTGTAATACTACTGTAATAATTCGTTCTTTACTGTTGTTTTTCAAAAATTTGAATTTGATAACCAGTAACGGATGGAAGATTTAATTCTATTTTTTTATCCCTTAAAGTAAAATGAAGGTTGCTTCCAATTCCGGGACATTTGCTGGATTCGAGTGTAAATATTTTGTCTGTTCGATTATAATTTTTTATATAAAATTTTCCGGAAGAAGGTTCTTCTCTTTTAATCCCGTCAAAACAATATTCTCCATTAGAAGTGAATGTGCCATTTTTTTTAAAATTTATGATGGTATTACTTTTGATTTTTTGTGGAACTAAGGATGAGCGAGTTGCATACGGATCATTACTTTTGATTATTGCAGATAACCTCCATGTTCCAACAATTTGTTGTTGTATTGAATGGCAGCTGTTTAAAATAATCACGGTAAAACAAATAAATACTTTGTATTTTATTATTATGTATACTGGTAGATGTGCTTTCTTCATAATATTTAATTAATACTAAAGTATATTATAGAATTTTATTTCCACTCGTCAAGTCTAGTAATATTTTTTATTGATCCCCCAAACATTCCCATATGACCTTTTGTGTTCATGTCAAATTTTCCAACAATTATAACATATTTTTTAGTGAACTTTTGTAAGTCTTTCTTCTTCGCAAATTCATCATTAAAAGAAACCCACATTCCATTTCTTGAAGAACCATTTTCATAATCTTCTTTATGAAAATATATTGCATTACCTTCAAACTCAAGATTTAAATATCCTATAATCTGAACTGTTTTATTGTGATATTTTTCTGGTGTGACAATTAATCTTAACATTGAAATATCATATTCGTCAAATTTTGAGATTTCAAATATTTCATTGTCGTTATTTTTATTATTAATATTTGAATCTTTTTCCTGTGCACAATTCATAAAGAAAAATGATAAAAAAAATAATAAGTAAATATTTTTCATAGATGTTATTTTTTTAATAGCATGGTTTAGGGGCTTCTATTTATTCAGCAGAATATTTATACTTTCTAAAATTAAATAAATTTTGACTTAGACAATAGATCGATTAAGTGTAAATTTTAAAGTTTATATATTAAATATTAGGAAATTCATCTCTATATCAAATGATTTCAATGTATTGAAGCATTTTTTACTCAGTGTTAAAATTATGATTTGAATTGTAATTGATTGATACATAGTTTATAGCAGGATGCAACAGGATGCCAGTGTTTACGTTTGTGTTTAGATTAGTTAACACAAAATTAATCCTATGAAAAAACCATTACTCACTAAGCAAACTCTTACAGCTTCACTGTTTTGCGGGTTAACATTTTCTACTTTAGATCTGAATGCTCAGACATTGGCCTTTCCGGAAGCCACAGGTTTTGGTAGATATACTACGGGAGCCAGAGGTGCTGCCAATCCTCAGATTTATCTGGTTACTAATTTAAATGACAGTGGGCCCGGTTCATTCCGTGATGCGGTAAGTCAGCCCGGCCGATTTGTAATCTTTAGAGTCGGAGGTATTGTGAATTTACAATCGGTGGTTGCTGTGGCTGCTAATACAACGATTGCGGGACAAACAGCTCCCGGAGAAGGAATTGTATTCCTGGGACCAAGAGTATCATTTACCGGAGCCAATAATACGATTGCAAGGTATCTTCGGCTTCGCTATGGAGGAACTGCTCAAAATCAGGACGCATCAGGGATTGCTAATGGAGCTAATATCATTTTGGATCATATGACCTTTACATGGGGAACGGATGAGGTTTTTTCTGTTAACTGGGACGGCAACGGTACGAGTCCTGATAATATAACCATTCAGAATTCTATTATCGGACAGGGAATGCACCGTCATAATCATTCAGCAGGTGGATTGATGCAGCCACCTCCCGGAGGAAAAATAAGTTTGATCGGAAATTTATATATCTGTAATAAGACTCGGAATAATAAGATAAAAGGAATCAACGAGTTTGTTAATAATGTGGTTTACAACTGGGGTAACTATGGAAATATCTATGGGCATACACAATCCGGAGAAGCTTATATCATGGGCGGAGACTCTGCGGGACCTTCGTATGCTAATATTATCAACAATTATTTCATCGGAGGCCCTAATACAAGTACTACGGTTACAACGCCGTTCAGCGTGGGAAACGCCAACTTTAACTTATATGGCTCCGGAAATTATTTTGATAATAACAGAAACGGAGTGTTAGACGGAACTTTAGTTCCTCAGAATTTAACCGGATATCCTGTAGGAGATGTGGCGGCAATACAGACCGCTCCGTATGATTATCCAATGAAAAATACAACGGTAACGGCTCAAACCGCATATGATAACATTATCGCAAGCGCTGGAGCATCTTATCCCAGACGTGATCAGGTAGATCAGCTTATGATTTCGGATCTGATGTCAAAAGGAACAACGGCGACTTATGTTTATGTGCAAACGGATTTAACCACTCAATTTGGTTTCACTAATGGTGGAGCAGGTCATGTATATGGTGCTCCGGCTCCTTTAGATACGGATAACGACGGAATGCCGGATGCATGGGAAATTGCGAATGGGTTGAATCCGAATGTTTTTGATGCTTTAGCAGTAAGTACAACCCATGCTCCTTACCTGAATATTGAGGTATATATTAATGGCTTACATAATACACCTGCACCTGACTTTATTATTCCGCCGACAAATCTAAATTTTACCAATGTAGCCACGACAGGAACTCCGGCTTCAAGCTCTTTAACGGTAAACTGGAGTGACAATGCGACTAATGAAACCAATTATGTTTTAGAGCGTTCAAATGACGGAACTAATTTTACAGTGATTGCAACGCTTCCTGCCAATACGGTAAGTTATAACGAATCAGGTTTAACACCCAATACACAATATTATTATAGAGTGAAAGCGATCAGCGCTACGGAATCTTCTGTGTATACTTCAAATGCATCTGTAACGACACCGCCAGTTCCTTCAGCACCTACAAAACCAACCAGTCCAAACCCTACAAATGGCAATAATAATGTAGAACTTAGTAGTGGAAATCTTCTTTTAAAATGGAATGGAAGCTCAAATACCACAACCTATTCAGTTTACTTTGGAACAAATCCTCAAAGCTTAAGTAACATCGGTACTGTAGCTTATAGTGCGACTCCATCATATCAATTAACGAACTTAAATACAGGAACAGATTATTACTGGAGAATAGATGCTTCCAATGCTCTTGGTTCTGTAACTGGAGATGTGTGGAGTTTCCGAGCGTTAACACCAAGTCTTGTAGGAAACTGGCCGTTTTCAGAATTGCCTTTATCCGGAGAACAGATTACAGATATTTCACCTTACGCGAATCATGGAACATTAAATGTGGCTTATGATAATTCTAATGTAAGGGTTCCGGGAAAAGAAAACTTTGCTCTTGATCTGGCGACTGCTCCTAATACCTATATAGCGAGCATTCCTCATCAGGATCAGATTTTCTTTAATAATAATTCTTTTACCGTTTCTTTCTGGATGAAGGCTCCGACAACCATGATCCCATCGTCGTCTTCAACAAGTCTTTATGTATTATGTAAAGGATCATTTACTAAAAATACAACAACTGGTGCTACAGGAAAACGTTTTAATGTAGAGATAAAAGGAGGTCAGCTGCGATATGCAATCGATGATGATATCACGAAAAAAGAAATTACATCACCCATTGCCAATTATTTTACAGGAAATTGGGTGCATGTCGTGATCATGAGGGATATTGCAGCCCATAAAATGAGAATTTATACCAATGGTGTTTTATCAGCTGAAGGAGATGAAACAGCGGTTACAGGTATTGGTGAAACAAGTGATTTTATCATCGGAAACATCGGAGAGCTGGAATTTTTATCGACCGCCAATGCTCCGGCTCCTTACAAAGGTGCATTTGATGAGCTTAAAATGTACAATTATGCATTATCCCCGTCTGAAATAACCGCTTTGTATAATCAAAATGTGTTGCAAAATGACGAATTCAGCATCAGTAAAAATGTAGGAACTGTCTATCCGAACCCTGTAAAAGATCAGATTTTCATTAATCTTCCTGAGTATAAAAGATCAGATCTTACTGCTACCTTAATTGATATGACAGGAAAAGTGGTGATTAAAGAAAAAATAAAATCCGGTAAAGATGGAGTTTTTAATCTCAATATTTCTTATATAAAAGCGTCCGGAAATTATATATTGAATGTTTCAGGAGAAAATCTGAACAGCAATTTTAAAGTTGTTGTGAAATGAAATAAATAAAGTTAATTATTCATATTATACAAATTTTACGATGAATCCCTTTCAGTAATGAGGGGGATTTTTAATTTGTCATTGCGAGCGAAGCAAGTTCTTAACTTCTTTTGTTAATTATTAAGATATAGGAATTATAATTTCGACTGATAAAAAATAATAGGCAATATATTTTATAGTTGAATTTCATGCTTTCCTTCCAATTTTCTAATCAAGTTCCCTTTAACTACCGTAAAAGTATAATCCTTCGCCTCTGCAAAAGAAATCCCGTATTTACGTTCAAGTGTTCTTACATCTTCCGGAAATTTTGATAATAAAACATCATAAAACTGATCCAGAAAATCATTAGAAGGCATTGTGTAATTGATTTTCAGCTGAAAACGTCTGATCAAAGCCGTATCAATAATTTCAGGATGATTGGTAGCACATAGCAAAAGCGCGTTTTCGGGATAATAATCGATCAGTTGAATCAGTGTGTTCACCAGTCGTCTCATTTCTCCGACATCTTTATCATCGCTTCCTCTTGCTTTTCCTATCTGATCAAGCTCATCAAGAAAAAGAACCGATCTTTCACGAGCAGCTTTATCAAAGATCATTTTAATATTCTGTGAAGTCTCTCCGATTCTGGAGGAAACAATATTGCTTAAATTAAGAATGATAATACTTTTCCCCAAAGCATTAGCAACTGCTTTTGCAGTCATGGTCTTTCCGCAGCCGGAATTCCCTTCCAGAAGAACTTTATTGTTTACCGGGAGTCCATATTCCTGTAATTCTTTAGAATAGGTATTTTCTTTGATAAGCTGCACAATCTGCTCCTTGTTTTGAGGATCAAGAAAAACATCATCCAGGGTTACTTCTTCTTTATCTTGAATAATAAGGTTGTACAGGTTCATTTCGTTTAAATTTTTTAACAGATAATTTGGGTTACAATCACTTTAAATGTAGAAAGTAAATCTCTACAAAGATAAAACTTAAAGCTGTTTTTTAGATGAACGGAGTCTGTAAAATCGTGCTGAATTTTTCGAAGAAGTTACCTTCTGTGATGTTAATGAAGTAGGAAGTCTGCCAATCTTGTGTTTTCTCGGCTTGTTTGTTGGTTGGTATATCCCAATCCGGATAAATTCTAAAGCCTCGTTTTCCCGGTTTTGATGGAGTGGTTATAATGTGTTTTTCACACAAAATATTTTTGGGAAAGAGAAAAAGTCCCAATTGGTTACTGAATTCTGTTAAAATGATACAAAAATCAAAATGATCTTCAATTTCAAAAGGTTCTGTCTCCCGGGGTTCGAAATTTCTTTTCCATAGGGTTACAAATTGTCCTGTTTTTTTAGGGGTGATCTTTGCTTTCCTGAATTTTATGTGAAATTGACCGACTTGAAAATTATAGCCCAAATATTCCTCACATTCTGAATCTGGATGAATCTGTGAAATATTTAAGTGTAATGGTTGGAAAATAGTATTTTGAAGGATTTCAATTTCCTGTATCATTAGATTTTGGATTTATCTAAAAGCAAACATAAATATCTAAACCATATAAAGCAAAAAAGCCGAACATAAAGTTCGACCCTATCGGCTATTATAAAAATTAAAATTTGTTGCGTTGATTTTTTCTTACATTATGTTTTTTTTGCCCTTTTACTCTGTTGAGTAAAAGAGCGAACAATCTTTGAGATTGAAAA
Source organism: Chryseobacterium sp. Y16C (assembly GCF_022488405.1). Taxonomy (NCBI): domain Bacteria; kingdom Pseudomonadati; phylum Bacteroidota; class Flavobacteriia; order Flavobacteriales; family Weeksellaceae; genus Chryseobacterium; species Chryseobacterium sp. Y16C. Next base: position 1,010,186 of record NZ_CP092711.1, on the reverse strand, counting down.
CATATAACAATACAATTAGTAAATCTGCTCTATAAGATACTTATTCTTATATAAGATTTAATTAATTCCCTTCTTTTCTAACGGTCATGAAGTAAGATGAGAATACTATTAAACATGTTGCAATTCCGATGTAAGTTACCATTTGTTTTATTTTTAATTATTTGACTTTTTATTATCAATTTTACATTTGCAATATTACGGCAATTATATGGGAATATAAATTAAATTATAATGATGTTTATCAGTATTTTATGTTAATTTTCAGTGTCTTTTGATGGTTTTTAGATTCGTTTTATAGCACGTTTTTTATATTTTTAATATTATTTTTAATTATATTATTCTCAAAAAAATGTGAAATTATTAATATTTTGATATTGGTTGTTTGGAGATTCGCAATGTTAACAGTTGGTAATATTATGCAAAGACTAATAATTTTTATCACTCGATGATGAATTTATTTTGCTTCTTACGTTTCAAAAAATGATAGGATGATAAAGTTTTAATAAAATAAAAAAGTCTACCGAAATGGGTAGACTAAAGATTAAATATCAACAAGTTATACTATTGAATAGGAAACTGTTTATTTAGTTCTGGGCTTTCCAAAAGGATTATAAGATACACCGATATTGAAATAGAATGAAGTTTTGTATTTGGCTTCAAAAATATAATCTTTAAAAGATTCCTGCTTTTCGAAAACTCTTGCATTAGGTGTCGCTCTGATTCCAGTTTTTAAAGTGCCGATAAAATTTCCGCCTAAATTATGTTCATATATAGCTCCTGAATTAACTTCCACCTGTCTGTATTCATAGGTTTTTCCTGATAAGTAGTGGTAAAAAGAAGTATTATCCATTTCAGTTCCAAAAGAAATTCTTCCATTGGAAAACATATTTTTTCTGATCAGGACTTTTTTAGGTAAAAGAATATCTGCCATCCAGCCGTTCTCAAATTTATGCTCATAAGTAAAAATAGGAAGAGCCGGAACTTGTGAGCTAGGATCGATGAAAGCAGCAATTCCTACTGTCATTTTTGTTTTCTGATTGACTTTTAAAATTAGAGTTCCTGTTACAATCCCACGAATTCTTTCAAAATGCTGATCACTTCCGTCGACTGAAACTGAGGCGGAGTATACGGCGATTTTATTAAAGAGTTTAGAATAATAACTTGCATTAATTCCTTCCGAATGGTAATGAAAATCTTTTTTTTGAGGATAATTTAAAATTGAATTTTCCATATCCATCGAAGTATAGCGGTAGTTTAAGGAAGTACTTAATAACCAGCTTTTACTTTTAATAAAATAGATATTGGCATTTGCTTTTACCTGATAAAATTCTTTCATTTTATTTTCCGGTAAATCGTTTCCTTGTAACGCAGAAGAAAATTTATAAGGTGTAGTCTGAGTAAACTCAAGGTTAAAATCTCTTGTTTGCGGAAATTTGTAGGCTACAAATGCTCTCACTTTTAAAGGAATACTGTCTCTCTTTTGAGCATATACATGTTTTAAAGGAAGGATAGTAAATGGCAGAATTGCTTTTCTGAGTATTTTCATAATTATTTTAGTTCTTTAATGGTAGATTGGAAGAAATTGAAAAGGAAAATTTTGTCATAAAAAATTTCAATACAGTTTTCAATAATGAACCTGAAATATTTTTCAGAGTGAACAATAGCATCTTCTTCTACAAATACAAACCACATTTCTTTGAGGTGATTTTGTCTTTTAAATGCTTCAAAAAGATTAAAATCTAACGGAGTTGGGTGTTTTATATCGTAAAATAAAATTCCTTTTTTTATTCCATGCTCTTCTATAATATTGACAGGATGATTGATGTATTCAAGGATTTTAAAGTTAGAATGATAACACTCAATAAAGTGATGGAGGTCAATAAGCTGTATTACTTTTTCCTCCTGTTCACAATCGGTCATATAAAAACATTTTGTGGCGATTTCTTCTGTCAGTTCCTGAAAAGTGGTCAGTTCCATAATTTGAAAATTTTACATAGCAAAGGAATGGAGAATGGGTTTTGAAAAGTTATTTTTTATACAAATTGCCCGTTATTTTATACGAAATCCTGAACTTTAAAATTAGTATAATAAAATAGGGAGTTGGTATAATATTTTAAGTGAAACTTACGTTATTACCTATTTTTGTTAAGTTATTAAGCTATAAGTAAGACATGAAATATTCTTCTCAGAACTTTAAAGAAACCCTTGTCATGGATTTTCTGCTTGAAAACCGATTTAGGTTTTTGAGACATCTTTTGTTTCTGATTTTCTTTTTTCTGCTGATCTACAATGCAAGGTTTTGGAATTGGTACTCGGAAGATTCTAAGTATTATATTTTGTTTTTTGTATATAGTATACTGATTGGGATGGTCTATATTAATATATATGTACTGGTTCCTTTATTTTTCTTTAAAACCCGTTATGTAACCTATTTTATTTTATTGGTTGCACTTGGTGTTTTAGCTTTAAATGGCATTGGATATTGTTTCGACCGGTTTTTTTCAGAATATCGTGTGATTAATTTACCTCGTGAGAAAGGAGGAATTTATGAAGGAGTTTTAATGTGTATTCCTATTATTTTGACTACAACAACGGTTAAACTTTTACAGAAGTGGATTAAAGACAGTCAACGAATCACAGAGCTTAATGATCTTACATTAAGAATGGAATTGAATGAGTTGCGGAATCAGATCAATCCTCATTTTCTATTTAATATGTTGAACAACGTTAAAGCGTTGATCAGAACAGATCCTGGAAAAGCAACGGCTGTGATCATGAAGCTTTCAGAATTTCTGAGGTATCAGCTGTATGAAAATGATGAGGAAAAAACATTGCTTACTTCAGAAATTGATTTTCTTTCCAATTTTATAAACCTTGAAAAAATAAGAAGAGAAGATCTGTCTGTAGATATTCATATTGACATGGATAAACGAATATTGAACAGCATTTTTATTCCACCTAACTTGTTTACAACATTAGTGGAAAACGCTGTAAAACATAGTGTGAGTCTCAACAGGGAAGAAAATTATATTAACATTGAAATCAAAATGGAAGAAAACAAGCTTCATTTTACCTGTATCAATTCAAAAAACTCAGATTTTTCTGCTTTTGAGAATAAATACGGTGGTTTAGGTTTAGTCAATATTAAGCGAAGATTAGAATTACTTTACCAGAATACCCATGAATTAAACATTACTTCAACCGATAAAGAATATATTGTAACCTTAATTGTCCCCTTATGAATTGTATAATTGTTGATGACGAACCTTTGGCAAGAGCGGAAATGAAATCCTTAATCAATGAAGTTTCTCAGCTGGAAGTTCTGGGAAGTTTTTCAAATGCACCTGTTGCAATCGAATTTTTAAAAACTTCAGAGACAGATTTGATTTTTCTTGATATTGAAATGCCACTGATTTCAGGACTGGAATTCGCAGAAACGCTTCCGGAAAATACATTAGTGATTTTTACAACAGCCTATTCACAATATGCATTGAAAAGTTATGAACTGGATGCAGTAGATTATCTGTTGAAACCCATTGAAAAACAAAGGCTTAAAAAAGCAGTTGAAAAAGCTGTACTTTACAAGGAACTGCTTTCATCCAAAACCGTAAAAAACACGATAGAATCTAACACAGCCGATTTTTTATTCATTAAAGCAGATAGGAAATATTATAAAATATATTTTTCAGACATCAGATTTATAGAAGGATTGAAAGATTATGTGGTCATTCATACCCGGACTCAAAAGCTGATCACAGCAATGAATCTGAAAACAATCCACCAAAAAGTTCCGCAGAATATTTTCCTTCGGGTAAGCAAATCTTTTGTGGTTAATATTGACTATATTGAATCATTTGATAACCATAACATCTACATCGGTGATGCAGAAGTTCCTTTGGGAGAGGTATACAGATCGGAATTTTTTACAAAATATTCAGGAGGTTCTTTGAATATTGATTAATATAATTTCTGGTCATTAATGCAATAAAAACTTCTGCGTTTTCCCAAGCCGGTTTGTTTTTTAACCAATTTTTCGCCACATTTCGGACAGACTGATTTTGTGTGGACAAGCCAGTGTTTTTTCAGAACAAAATCCCGTTTCCATTTTAGAAAATCAAAGCTATAGTTTCGGGCTTCTGTAATTAAATCTTCCAGCTTTTCAGAAGGTAGATTTCCTAGTAAACTTTCAGGCTGCACACCAATTCTGAATAAAACTTCGTTTTTAATTATATTTCCGACGCCTGAGAAAATATCCTGGTTCATGAGTGCATCACAAGCCATTATTTTCGGATTGGCGAGCAGCTTTTGCTTTGCTTTTTCCGGATTCCATTGGTCGCTCATCACATCAGCTTCCCAATCAATTTTAGATAAGAATTCTGAATCTACAAGCTTTACACTGCAGCTATAAAAATAGATTGCTCCTTTTTTAAAAACTAATGATAACCGGAGGTTTTTATCGGGTTTCGTCTGTTCATCCACACTGTAGGAGCCAAACATGAGCAAGTGAATTCTGACTGCGACTTTACTGAAAATAAGATAAGTCTGTTTCCCGAAAGTCCGTATTTCTTTCAAAACATTATTTTCAAGAATTTCTTTGTCAAATTTTGCATTTCCCTGAGATTCCACAACTTTTTCACCTACAAATTTTTGCAGGCTTTCTTTCATTAATAGGATGGAAGGACCTTCAGGCATAAGAACTCGGTTTTCAATAAAAATTCAAATACTATTCCATAAAAATAAAATTTGGAGTAATTTTGAAAAATGATGAATTTAAACCAGATTTTCACCAATCAACGTACAGGAAACAATCCTCATACAAAGGCTTCAAGAACAGATTTTCAAAGAGATTTTGACCGAATTATATTCTCTTCGGCTTTCAGAAGACTGCAAAATAAAACCCAGGTTTTTCCGCTTCCGGGTAGTGTCTTTGTGCATAACCGTTTAACGCATTCTCTTGAAGTTTCGTCGGTGGGAAGAAGTTTGGGGAGTATCATTGGAGAATTTATTTATAATGATTTCAAAAACGATTTAACGGAAGATGCTAAAAGTTTTTACCTGCATAATTTAGGAAATGTAATTGCTGCAGCCTGTCTTTGTCATGATGTGGGTAATCCGGCTTTCGGACATTCCGGAGAAGATGCTATTGCAAGTTATTTTGAACGAAATGAAAATGATCTGAAGTCTAAATTCAATGAAAAAGAATGGGCAGATCTGGTGAATTTTGAAGGAAATGCCAATGCAATCAGGGTTTTGGCGCATCAACAACAAGGGAAAGATGAAGGAGGAATTCAGCTGACTTTTTCAACGCTGGCAAGTATCGCAAAATATCCGTGTGAAGCCATTGCTAAAAAGAAAGGAATTATCCATAGAAAGAAATTCGGATTCTTTCAAAATGAAAAAGATATTTTCTTAGAGATTGCAAAAGGAACCCATTTAATTTCAGAAAGCGAAGAACCTTATATTTTTAAAAGACATCCCTTTGTATGGCTGGTAGAAGCTGCCGATGATATTTGCTATAATATTATTGATATGGAAGATGCCCACCGATTGGGTATTGTTTCAACAGCAGACTGCAAAAACCTTTTCTTTGAACTGGTGAAATCTGAAACTGATGATGTGAACAGGGTAGAGCAAAAAATGAACTCTATAGGGAATGAAAACGAGCAGATTTCTTACTTAAGAGCAAAAGTTATTAATGCTTTAATTAATAAATCGATTCAACTTTATAAAAGCAACTTTGAGACTATTCTGAAGGGGAATTTAGATCACGGACTTCTTGATATTTATAAGTCTGAAAATAAAGCTTTGCAGGATATTGAAAGCTTTTCGATTGAAAAAATTTATAATCATAAAGCTGTGGTAGAAATAGAAAATGCAGGTTACAATGTAATGTATGAATTGCTGGATCATTTTATTCCTTCTATTCTAAAACATGAGGATGAAAGAAAATCTTACGATAAAAAAGCGTTGAAACTTCTTCCTAAGCAGTTTGTTTATCAAGACGGTACCGATTACCAGAAAGTTCTTGGGGTTATTGATTTTGTTTCCGGAATGACCGACAATTATGCTACCGATTTATACAGAAAAATTAAAGGAATTGATATTGGAATGACAGTTTAATATATGATTTGAAGTTGGAAGATGAATGCGGGAAATTTTTAATGTTTGAAGACTTGAACTTTTTATTTGAAGCTTTTTCCCGCTTTCGCTACTCGCTTTTTCAAGTTTCGGCGGCGGCTTTGCCGCCGCCGAAACTTGAAAAGAGCTCAAACATGCCGCTCAATCGGGGCTATTGTGGTTAAGCATTAGAAAATATTGAGAGCGTTTGTCATTCTGCAGGAATCTCAACATGAATCTTTCCGTCGTATTTTCTAATACTATGGAAAGATCCTTGACAGGGTGGCAAACCCTGCGATAATAAATTTGAATTAGTATAAAAATTAATTACAATAAAATTACCACTTCAATTGTAACTTCCATTTTCCAGGCTCCCAACCTAATCACCCCATCAGTTCGTTCGCTTCTTCTATTAAAGATTTCATTAAAGTTGAGGTTCTTTTATGTTTTAAGATTGGTGCAATCTGCCCAGACCAGAAGAAAACCAATTCGTGTTTTTTCTGTTCCAATGCTGCTTTTCTCATCGATGCAATAAAGGTTGTCTGCAAAGGAAAAGGCAATGTTTGATCGGTCGCAGTTAACAATTCTCTTGTAATTTCTGTAGTAATTCCGCGCCCCAATCTTCCGGTGTAAGCTCTGGAAAGGGTAGTGTATTTTGAAGCTTCCGAGAACAAAAATTCTTTATGAACCGGTAATGCTCCGGATTCTTCTGTTGCTAAAAATGCAGTTCCGATTTGCACGGCTTCTGCTCCCAAAGTCATTGCTGCTGCGATTCCACGACCGTTGGCAATTCCTCCTGCAGCTACAAGCGGAGTTTTAATCTTATCTTTAACCAATTGAATTAAAGCAAAAGTTCCCGTTGTTGAAAGTTCGGCTTTTTCCAAAAATGAAGGTCTGTGACCGCCACTTTCGAAACCTGAAGCTACAATGACATCTACGCCAATATTTTCTAAAGCAATTGCTTCATCGACTGTCGTTGCATTTCCGACCACGATTGTTCCCTGGCTTTTTAATCTTTCAATAATATCCTGATCCAAAAGTCCGAACATAAAGCTGAAAACCCTAGGTTTAATATCAAAAACGACCTGCAACTGGTTTTGAAATCTTGATTCAAAAGAAGGTGGAAGCGGTGGAACTTCAATGTTCAGTCTGTCATAATAAGGCTTAAAAATTTCAACCGCTTTTTGATATTGATTTTCAGTGTGCCCCTGATTGATAATATCGTGATCATTTACCCAGAGATTCAGATTATAAGGTTTATCCGTGATGGATTTTATCTGCTGATCCGCGTCATAAATTTCCTGAGGAGACAATGTATAAGCTCCGTAACCTCCCAATCCACCGAGTTTACTAACGGTTGTTGTTAATTCAACGGTTGATAGCCCACCTCCGAAAGGTCCCTGAAAAATTGGGTATTCTATACCGAGTAAATTTGTTATTCTGTTTTTATTCCACATGATTTTTGATTAAGGTTCTACATCGGTTAATGTTTTATTGACAATGAGCCATTTACCATCAATTTTATGAAAAGTTATAAAATTATAGTAATTGAAATCATACATTTTTACATTTAATTTGGCTGTAGCAATTGTATTTATCACATCAATCGAGATGATGGTTGGCTTAAAATCTTTTCCCGATTTTTCCGGACTTACCCTACTTCCAACCCCTTCAATATATTGTATAGCGGTTTTGTAATAGGGTACCCCTTTGATATCTCCGAAAAGCAAAGCATCTTTATGGAAAATTTCCTTTAAAAGTTCAGTATTTCCTTCATAAATTCCTTTCAAATACAATTGTTCAATCGCATTTTTTATGTTTGCTTCTTCTGTTTTGTATGTTTTCATGACATTTATTTTTTGAGCATAGCTGTTTATCGGTACCATAAACAGCCATGCCATTACCATTAAAACTTTCATTTTTATAAACTATGACCTGCACCCATTCCTCCGTCTACATTAATGATAGCGCCTGAAATAAACGAATTCTTAGCAATCGAGTGGATCATTTGTGCTACTTCCTTCGGCTCTCCAATACGGTTGATCAGGTGTATTCCGGCACTGTTGTCGATACTTTCATCATGCATGGGTGTTCTGATTAAACCCGGTGCAACGGTATTTACTCTGATATTATCTTTCCCAAATTCTGCTGCCAATTGCAGTGTCAAAGCGTGAATTGCTCCTTTGCTCGAAATCGGTGCAGTGGACGGAGATTGTGCGATCGCATGGTAAACAAGCGGTGTTCCGACATTGATGACAACCCCGTCTTTTTGCTTGATCATTTGTGGAATGATCGCCTGTGTTGTGAAGAATGTCCCTTTTAAATTCGTTGTTAAAAATTGATCCAAATATTCTTCCGTTACGTCTAAAAACGGCTTGTTATCGTAGATTCCTGCGTTATTTATGAGAACATCAATTGAGCCGAATTTTTCAAGAGCAATTTTTGCCAAAGCTTCTCCTGTTGATTTTTTTGAAACATCTCCTACAACCATTGCCAGATTTTCTCCCGCTCCCAATTCGTTGTAAATATCTTTTAATTTGGATGCTGTTTGTGAATTAATCACCACATTATCGCCCCTGTCTAAGAAATACCGGGCAACTTCCAAACCAATTCCTGATGATGCTCCTGTTACGATTACTGTTTGTTTTTTCATTTTAAATTAATTTTTGGGTGCTGTTGAAAATCCTTGTTCTTTCAATACGGAAACCTGTTCTCCGGCGTATCCCCAATTATCGTCCTCGATTTCATTGATGATAATGTGTGTTAAGTGAGGATCTTTATTTAAAACTGTAGTGACAACTTCACTTATTTTTCTGATTAATTCTTTTTTTGTTTCGCGGTTAATATCTTCGCGTAAAACATCTATTGTGATGAATGGCATGATGTTAAATTTTAAATTGTTGGTTAAATTGTTTCTGCAACCAGGTGGATATTCAAATCGAAATTATTGTAGATCAACGTGTCACCAAGATTGGCGAAGAAATTGGCTGATCTAAATTTGATATTGAACTTTGTTCTGTCAATGACAATTTTAGCATCTAAAACAGCAACGTTATCCGTTCTTACAATCTGTAAAGCTGTATCAATAGAATGTGTAATTCCTTTAATCGTAAGATCTCCTTTTACGTAATAAAGATTGTTGTCGCCTGGTTCTGTGTGAGTGATTTCAAAAGTTGCTTCAGGATATTGATCTGAATTAAAGAAGTCATCAGAAGCCAAATGACTTGCAAATTGTGCGTTGGTTTCTGCGTCCTCCACATCAATAATTGTAATTGATTTTGTATTAATTACAAATTTTCCTGTTAGAAGATTTTCGTTTTCAAAAGTGAAATTTCCTTCTTTCACTTCAATGGTTCCGTTGTGGGCTCCGGTTACTTTTCTTCCGATCCATTCAACTAAACTTTTTTCGCTGTTTACTTTAAAAATTTTTGTGTCCATTTTTAATTGGTTTTAAATTATAGGACAAAGTTCAGTCGATTTGAAGAAAAAGTTATGTGAGGTACATCACGAAATATGGGAAAGTTGAGTCTGAATTTTAGGGATATTAACCTGATTTGAAATTAAAGCGTACATATTTTTAACGCAAAGACGCAATGATTATTAAGAAAATGCTATAAATACTTTCGCAAAGGCGTTTCACTCAGTTAAGGATAGTTGTTGTGATATCACTTGCTGAAGAATTCCTAAGCGACATAGCGTTAAAGTACCTCTAATCTACAATGTGGTAGTAAATTATTGATGTAATCTACTCAAAGTTTCTCGTGTTACTCCTAAATAAGCTGCAATCAAATGTTTCGGTACCAGATTATATAATTGTGGATACAATGCCAAAAGCTCTTCATACCTGAATTTAGCATCGTTATTCATCAAAGAAAGAAGACGCTTTTGAGTGGCAACATAGCCTTTATTGGTTCGCCATCTGAAAAAATGTTCAACTTCATGAATTTTATTGCAGATCTTTTCACGGTCTTCATTAGAAATTGATAAAATACTGGAGTTTGTGATGCAATCAACATTGATTGTTGCTCTATTTTTACTGTATAGAGCATCAAAATCAGTTACCCACCAAGTCGGCATAGCAAATTGAAGGATAAACATCTTCATAGTATCGTTCAGGTAAAATGCTTTCAGACAGCCGTCTAAAACGAAATATTCATGATCTACAAAATCGCCTTCGGAGATCAGACTTTGCCCTTTCTTTAGATGAATCAGATTAAAATGTCCGAAAACATAATCAAACTGCTCATCAGAAAGAGAGGTGAATTTTGAAATATGCCCTTTTAGTATTTCTTTAGCATCAACCATAACGGAGAATTTTATAAATCAAAATTAATAATAATTGGCTGGAAGTAGGAAGGTGAATGACAGAAGTTCCTTTAATGACGAAATTTATTTGTTTTAGCTTTAATAATCTTATCAAGCTTTTAGCCCTTACTTTCTTACCTCGATAATTTTTATTATATTTAATGAAACACAACACATTCTATTGCGACATATTAATAAAATTAAAACACTATGAGTCTTTTTTTAGCACCCGTTATTTTTTTCGGATTAATTATTTTGTTCGCTTCGTTTTTTGTAGTAAAGCAGGAAACCGCAGCGATTATTGAGCGTTTTGGGAAATTCCGAGCCGTAAAGCATTCAGGGTTACATCTTAAGCTTCCGATTATCGATCAGATTGCCAAAAGGCTGAATTTGCGTATTCAACAGCTCGATGTAATTATTGATACAAAAACGCTGGATAATGTTTTCATTAAAATGAAAGTTTCGGTACAATATCAAGTGATTCGAACTCAGGTAAGTGATGCGTATTACCGTTTAGAAAATCCTGAAAACCAGATTACCTCTTTTGTTTTTGATGTGGTAAGAGCTGAAGTTCCTAAGTTAAAGCTGGATGATGTGTTCGTGAGAAAAGACGATGTGGCTATTGCTGTAAAAGGAGAGCTTCAGGAAGCGATGAACAGCTACGGATATGATATTATCAAAGCCTTGGTAACAGATATCGATCCGGATGAACAGGTAAAACATGCGATGAACAGAATCAATGCGGCTGAAAGGGAAAAAACAGCGGCAGAATACGAGTCTGAAGCACAGAGAATCAGGATTGTAGCCGTTGCAAAAGCTGAAGCTGAATCTAAAAAGTTACAGGGACAAGGGATTGCAGATCAGAGAAGAGAGATTGCCAAAGGTCTTGAGGAATCGGTAAGAATGCTGAATAATGTAGATATCAATTCACACGAAGCATCTGCTTTAATTGTCGTTACTCAGCATTATGATACTTTACATTCAGTAGGGGCAAATAACAGAAGTAATCTGGTGTTATTACCGAATTCGCCAACCGCTGCAAGCGGAATGCTGAATGATCTTGTTGCTGCCATGACCACTGCGAATACAATAGGAGAGGCAAGCAAAGGGAACTATCCGCCACCTCCGAAAGATCACGATCATAACAGACCTAATAAGTAATAAAAAACCTCCGAAACTTTCGGAGGTTTTTTATTATTTTTTCGTTTTTGAAATCTGTTTAATCAAGGTATATTTAATGGAAGATGCATCTGCAGGAACATTTTCTACTTTTTCAGTTTTTACTTTTATTACATATTCATACCCTGGTTCGTAAGTAAATCCTTCGATATTCGTGTAAAAATTACTCCAGTTATCGGTTGGCTTTTCTTTTACCTGTAAGCATTTCATAGGGGCTACTCCTGTACAATCTGCAGTTTGTGGTCCTACGATGAATGTTTTTTCATCAGCTGTGGATGCACCGGAAGTAGTTGTACATTGCGTCATTGTAAATAATGCCAATGCAGTTACCGTTCCTTTTAAAATTGTTACCATACTTTTCATAATACTTGATTTTGACATCATAGCTCACAATTACCATGCCGAAGTGCTTTTCATCAATTGTCGCAGTTTTTCTATTGCTTTACATTTTTTTTATCGTTTATTTTGGGCTATAAACATAATAAGTAAATACATTCGGGAACAGATCTGTAAAAAATGAATGTTCATACGTAAATAAAAATAAAACAGGATGAGAATATTACTTTCTTCACTCTCTATTTTAGTCTGTAGTAGTTTGGTAAATGCACAGAAACTGAAAAAAGAAGATGTTATAGGGTTTTGGAAGCTGAAAGAATCTGGTTTCTATGAAGGAAAAAATAAGATTGTGAAAGCTTTTAATCAATGTCGTTTAATGAGGAACTATTCCATACGAGAGGATGGTTTTGCGATTTACAATTATGTAGAAGGAGAGACCGGAAACTGTATTATATCAGAACCCAGACTTTCTTTTTGGAGAATAGTCGATAACAGAATTCAGTTTTATGCGCATGATAAGAACATTCTTGAAGAGGTGGTGGTAACTTTAAATAAAGATAAAACAACAACTTTTTCAAGTTATATTCCTGAGCAAATTAAAGATAAAGATGCAATAGTAGAAAAAATGCTGAATACTATTCATTATGATATTGTAGAAGCAGCCTATTAAATTTGGTAATTATTTTCTTTAGGCTTCATTTCTTTAAACTTTTGCTTACCTATCAAAAGCTCAAAAAATAATCTGAAATCTGAAATCAGCGACCATAACGGATATTTAAAGGTGGCCGGTTTATTTCTTTCAATTACGGCATGGCTGAACCAGGCAAAACCATAACCAAAAATAGGAACATACCAAAGGAATCTTTCTTTTCCGGAGCTGATAACATAACCGATCACTACAAATACGAGAAGAGTTCCTATAAAATGAAAAATCCGGGTCCCGGTTTTACTGTGTTCGGTAAGATAGAACTGATAAAATTCTTTGAAGGTTTTAATTCTTTCTGACATGGCGTTGATCTTTGTGGGAAAAGTAGCAATAAGTTCGCCATTTTTTAATAAGGATAAAAAAAGCAAAGCTGTAGGTACAACTTTGCTTTTTTTTGTTTTTATGTTTTTGAGAAATTAAGCCTTACCTAATTTACTGTTTTTGTATCCGTAGAAGAAATAAATAACTAATCCGATGGCAAACCATAATCCAAACCAGAACCAGTTTTCGTGGCTCATTCCTGTTAAAAGATAGAGACAGGAACTCAATCCGATTAATGGAATTAAAGATAGATTTTTAACGAAAGTCCAGATGCAAAGAGCTAGATTAATCAAAATAAAAAAGAAAATCGAAGCCCTGAACTCACCTTCTTTAGGATCTTTCCAATCCATTAAGTTTTGAAAAAATTCAGGTTGCCATTGATAAAAAGCAATTAATCCTCCGATGAAAATAACAGGGAAAATGATTTTTCCATTAATATAAGGTAAATGAAATCTTCCTTTTATCTTTTCTTTTGCCGGAAGCATTAATACTCCTGCACATACCAATACAAAGGCGAAAATGGTTCCGATACTTGTAAAGTCTAAAATGAATGTTTTATCTGTAAATAAGATAGGGATACCTACTACAATACCCGTTACAATCGTTGCAAAAGCCGGGGTTTTGTATTTGGGATGTACCTCCTGAAATTTCTGAGGCATTAATCCGTCACGGCTCATGGCGTACCAGATTCTCGGCTGTCCCATCTGGAAAACCAAAAGTACCGTTGTAATGGCAACAATGGCTATAAATGAAACAGTAAGCTCCATCCAGGCAACATTGGCATTTCCTTTTTCAAAGATAAATGAAAGTGGATCTCCTACACCGTCAAACTTTTTATAATCTACCATTCCGGTCAATACTAAAGTTAAAGCAATATAGATAACCGTACATAGAACCAGAGAAATAATCATTCCTTTCGGCAATGTTTTTTGAGGATTTTTAGTTTCTTCGGAAAGCACGCTTAATGCATCGAAACCAATGTAGGCAAAGAAAACTCCGGAAACGGCGCTCATCACTCCTACAAAGCCATTCGGCATGAAAGAAGGAGTTCCCGTTGCGGGGCTTATCGGTGTCCAGTTTTCAGTATTGATGTAAGAATAACCTACTAAAATGACCAAAACAATGACTGCTAGTTTTAAGATTACCAAAGAGTTGTTGAAATTCTTACTTTCTTTTACTCCAACATAACATAGCCAGGTAATCAATCCGTTAATAACCAAAGCCGGAACATCAACGATGAATTTTAAGCTTCCTAATAAAGGAGCGGTCTTCCAGGCATTCAAAAGTTCTTTGTTCTCAGAACCGTTCATGATGGCTTTTTTAGCTTCGGTATAACTGCAAGTCAGGTAATCCGGAATATGCATTCCCAAACGCTCTAAAAAGCTTGTAAAATAATCTGACCATGAAAAAGCTACATAGATATTACCGAAAGAATATTCCATGATTAATGCCCAACCGATGATCCAGGCTATTAATTCCCCGAAACTGGCATAAGCATAGGTATAAGCAGAACCAGCAGTGGGAATTCTGCTTGCAAATTCTGCATAGCAAAGTGCAGTGAAACCACAGGCAAAGCCGCAAATCAAATATAGTAAAATAACACCGGGACCTCCTCTGAAAACAGCTTCTCCCAAACTACTGAAGCTTCCTGCGCCGATAATGGCTGCAATACCGAAAAACACAATATCCCAAACACCCAAAACCCTTAAAAGGTTCGTCGATGTATCTGATTCTGAATAGATTTTCCTTCTAAAAAGTTGACTCATTCAATAACTATATTTGATTTGAAAAAAAGCAAATGTAATGATTTTTTATTTTGATGTTAACAGTTGTTAAGAACATTTGGACAAAAATACTCAAACAAAAGGCTTTACTCCTTATAAAAAGGGATTTCTACATAGCTGTCGTTGTACCATTTTACTTCCAGTGGCTCCCCGGAATCCTTTATCGTTTCATCACTTACATCTTTCCCCGATCCATAATTGATCTGCCAGTTAGGATTCTTATTAACACCGACGAGTAGAAGCAGTTTGCTTCCTTTTTCAATCTTTTTACTTATGAAATATAAATTGTTTTTAATCAGGTTTGTAAAAATGAATGCTAAAGTATCTTAAATTTCATGTATTGGTGTGTTTATGGTATGTTTTTGGCTGCTGTTGAAAAAGTATCAAATTAAAATAAGTTTTTGATAACTGTTTATTAAAATTGTTTACATTTTATCAGATGAAAGTAGTAAAATTGAATATGTGACGGTGAGAAAAAGTGTCATTGTTATAAAATTGTTATTTACAATCTTTAAATCTGTTAAAACTTGCTTAAACAATAAGTTTTTAATATTTTCGTTAACTTATTTAGACTAATTTTCTTATATCAAGAAGAATGAAATCAAAAAAAATACTTTTAGCGGCTGCAGTATTGTATTTCGGAATCTCCGATGCTCAACAGTCCCAATATTTTACCCAGAAAGAAAATTACAGGTTCAATCTAGCCGAAAATCTTTACCAGACCAAAATATATAATGCCTCGCAATTTGAATATGCGAGACAATATTTTTATAATCAGAACTTATCAAGATCCAGAAAAGAGGCTGCGCAGTTTTTCGATAATATAATAGGAGTAATCCTTCAGAAAAATCATGCTGAAGAAGGATTGACTGCTTTTATGAAGGAATATCCTAATTCTGCATACTTTGCACAGGCCAATCTTCCTTTGGCGGATTATTATTTGGCTAAAAAAGATTTTGAAAAGGCTCTGGAAACATTGAAGAAAGTAAATCAGTATCAACTTTCGAAAGAAGAAAATACGCAGTATATTTTAAAGCTAGGATATGCTAAATTTATGTTGGGAGACTCTAAAGGGGCAACAGATGCCCTGGAAGAAGCTTATAAAACAGCGGATGAATCTCAAAAAGGCGATATTGCTTATATGTTGGGACATCTGTACTATTCAAACAGACAGAATGATAAGGCATTCCAGTATTTTGATTCCGTAAAAGACCAATCGAAATATTCTAAACTGGTACGTCCGTATTATGTTCAGATGTATTATAATGATAAGGATTATGATAAGGCAATTACCGAAGGTAATGCTTTGCTGAATGAAGATATTTCTGATTCTTATAAAGCAGAGGTTCATAAGATCATTGGGGAAAGCTATTTTATGAAAAGCGATTATGACTCGGCTTATCCACATTTAAAAGAGTATTTGAGTGTTCAGCAGAATCCATCTGAAAATGATCTGTATGAAATGGGATTTGTTGCGGCTCAGCTTAAAAAATATGATGAAGCTGTTTCTTATTATAACCAGTTATTGAACAGTAATTCTGCGTTGGCCCAAAATGCATATTATCAGCTCGGAAATGCTTATTTGGCCGTTGATAAAAAACAGGAAGCACTTTCAGCATTCCGTTCATCTTACCAGATGAACTATGATCCGAAGGTGAAAAAACTAGCGCATGAGCAATATGCAAAACTGAGTTACGATATCGGTAATCCGTTTGAAAGCCCTTCTGCAGTTATTCAGAATTACATCAACGAAAATCAAAATGCAGGAAATGTATCGGAAATGAGATCACTTCTGGTGAAATCTTATCTGTATTCCGGGAATTTTAAAGAAACCCTGAATGCAATAGACAAACTGCAGAGTTCATCTCCCGATATAGATAAAGTAGATCAGGAAGTTTCTTATTTATTAGGAACAGAAGAGTTTAACAAAGGAAATTATGACGAAGCTGAAAAATATCTATTGAGAAGTCTGGAATTTGACATCAATAAAGAATTTCACAGCAGAGCTTTATATTGGTTAGGTCAGGTTTATTATCAGAAAGGAAATTATCCGTCTGCCATTGTTCGTTATGAAAAATTACTGAACGAAAGCTTCCCGGAAAAGCAGCAATTACCTTACGATTTAGGATATGCTTATTTTAAATCTAAAAAGTTTGATCAGGCGGCAACCTATTTTAAACAATATTTGACGAATCCGAAACCTGAATTTAAAAATGATGCAGAACTTCGTTTAGCGGATATTCATTATGCAAATAATGACCTGAATGAGGCGATTGCCATTTATGATAAAAATGAAGACGCTACAGATTATACCTTATACCAAAAAGCAATGGCTTTAGGATTTAAAGGAGATACTCAGGCGAAAATTACCAATTTAAATAGCCTTTTATCGAAATATCCGGGTTCTGAATACTATGACGATGCTCAATATGAAATCGGAACGGCTTATGCAGCCCAGGATGATTTTAATAATTCAAATGACTTCTTTAATAAAGTAATTAAAACTTCGTCTGACAAAGACCTGGTAGCTAATGCTTCCATTTACAGAGCACAAAATTATATTGATCTTAACCAGAATGATAAAGCATTATCAGAATTGAAATCTTTGGGCGAACAATATAAAAATACGCCTTATGCAGAGAAAATCGTTCAGGCTGCAAAACCGATTTTTACGAAGAACGGTGATGTTGCTGGATATGAAAATTTTGCAAAAAACATTGGTATCAATGTAGATGCAGCGGAAATTGATGAAATCAACCTGTCTACAGCAAAACAGTATTTCACGAAGAAAGATTATAAGAATGCCATTTCTTATTACGAGAAATATTTAACACAAAACCCAACAGGAGAGGGACTTTACCAGGCGAAATATGAATTGGGGGAAAGTTATTATCAAACCAATAATACAACAAAAGCATTGCTTGTTTTACAGGAAGTAGCGAATGTTCAGAATGATTATCAGGATGATGCACAAACCCGTTTAGCACAGATTTATGTGACACAGGGTGATACTCAAGAGGCTAAGAAATATCTGGAAAATATTAAGAATTCATCAAACGTAAGCATTAAAAACTATGCGAATGTAGAACTGATGAAAATTTATGCGGATGAAAAGAATTTCTCTCAGGCTGAAAAATTAGCAGATGCAGTCATTGCAAATACCAAAAACTCAGCAGCTGTTATTGAAACTGCAAAAGTGATTAAAGCAAGAAGTTTGATGAATTCAGGAAAAGACAAGGATGCACAGGCAGCTTATACTTCTCTTGAAAAATCGTCGAACACTTCTGTTGCGGCAGAATCACTTTATGCAAAAGCTTTCTATCAGAATAAAGGAAAGGCTTTCAAATCTTCTAATGAAACCATCTTTAAGCTTGCTAATAACTATGCTTCGGAAGAGTATTGGGGAGCAAAAGCATTGGTATTGATGGCGAAAAACTATCTGGGATTAAAAGACAATTATCAGGCAAGTTATACATGTGATCAGATTATTGAAAACTATAAAGATTTCCCTGAGATTGTAGCCGAAGCTAAAGAAGTTAAAAAACAGATTAAAAAGTAAAAGTGTACTAATGTATTAACGTAAAATGTATTTATATAACTGAAAATCATGAATACTTTTTACACAAATACTTAAATACAAAAAATAATGAACAGAAAAATTCAATTATTATCCATCATATTTTTAGGGTTTTCGTCCGTGGCGTTTTCCCAGATCAAAGAAGAAAAACTGATTCTTAATAAAAAAAGAGAACCGGAAGTAAAGAAGATCGAAAAAAAGAAAACCTCTGTGGAAACGATTAAAAATTATCCGCCGGAAGAGAAATCCCAGAATCCTGTAAAATATACCATTACAGATGTTCCTGCGGTCTCCGATTTCAAAACTTCAACCATTCAGGGAGCAGATGTAACCCCAAAATTTGACGGAACAGCCCAGAATAACTATATCCAGTTCGGAATGGGCAATTTCGGGAAAATTTTAGGTGATGCCAACATTTCTAAAACATTAGAAAATAAAATCGAAGTAGGAGCAGATGCACATTTCCTTTCTACTCAGGGATTGAAAAAAGAATATGCTTGGGATTCTAAACAAAGTGCTACAACGTTGGGAGCTTTTCTTAATTCTTATGGAGACAAAGGAAAATTCAATT
Source organism: Chryseobacterium sp. Y16C (assembly GCF_022488405.1). Taxonomy (NCBI): domain Bacteria; kingdom Pseudomonadati; phylum Bacteroidota; class Flavobacteriia; order Flavobacteriales; family Weeksellaceae; genus Chryseobacterium; species Chryseobacterium sp. Y16C. Next base: position 991,290 of record NZ_CP092711.1, on the reverse strand, counting down.
TAAATGCAGAATATAATCTGAACAGTTATAATTACTACGGAATCTATGCATTAGAACCTGGGGATGTAGATTTGGATCAGCGGGTAAATCAGTTTAAAGTAAATGGATACTACGATTTCTATTCTAATGAAATATTAAATGATATCAGAGTAAAATCGTCTTTCTTAAAAGACCATTTTGATGCACAGGAAAATCAGGTTTCCGTTTTGGCTAATCTTTCCAAGCATGCTGTGGAGATCGGAAAATCCGGGATTAATCTGAATGCTGATTTAGGAGTAGGTTTAGAAGCTGTGAAGAGTGAATTTGCAATAAGGGATAAGAACTCAGCTAATTTTTTCAATACCAATTTAGCTCCGAAAGTAACATTCAGAAAAGGAGATTCTTATTTAATGTTGGGTTCTTCATTTGAGTTTTTGAATGCGAAAAATTCAAACGATCTGATGGCTGAACAGCTGAAAAATAATAAAACATACTGGTTTCCTCAAGCGGAATTTCAATATGCTGCCATCAACGGATTTAAATTCTATGGTGGAGTTGACGGAGGTTTAAAACTGAATACCTACGCAGATTTATTACAGCAAAATCCGTTCATTGTTTCAGACCAGTATTTGAGACCTACAGAAACAAAATACCATTTCTATGTAGGTTTAAGAGGAGATATCGACGAGACTTTCAAATACGATGTTTCTGCAGGATATGGAAAAATGAGAGACATTATGTTCTTCAAAGCAAATAGTTTATTCGATAATGACTATACTTTAAACCGTTCTGCTTATAACTTCGCGAATACATTCTCGGCAGTGTATGATGACGGAAATGTAAGTGATATCAAAGGTAGCTTACAGTACTTTCCATTGGCTAATTTAGTATTGGATGCTGAAGCTAAATTCACAAAGTTTGACTTGAAAAACTACTCGGATATCTATAATGTTCCTTTATTAACGGCAACGATTGGGGCAAAATATACGATGCTTGATCAAAAATTATTACTAGGTTTCAAAGGTATTTTTGCAAGCGACAGAACCACGAATTCATTTATGCTTGAGGGAGTTGGAAGTCCGATGATGTATCAGTCTACGGAAAGCACCAATGATAAAGTAGGTGGGTATGCAGATTTAAATCTTTCGGCAGAGTATAAAATTCACAAAAATTTCAGTATTTTCGCACTCGGAAATAACCTTCTAAGCTCAAAATACCAGACCTACAAAGGATATAAAGTTCTTGGTGCTCAGATTTTGGGTGGGGTGAAGATTACATTCTAAACAATTTTTATAAATGATAATAGATGGATGATTATCATATCAGCTATTATCATTTATAAAATGGCTCCGTAGTTCAACTGGATAGAATAACGGATTTCGGCTCCGTCGGTTGGGGGTTCGAATCCCTCCGGGGTCACTTTTTAATCAAGAGAGAACTTGTAAATATTTACAAGTTTTCTTTTTTGTTTTATCCTTGAAGTTTATAATAGAAATCCCCAAACCAAAAGTTCAGGGATTTACATTCAATTAATTTATAAACTTAATTATTGAATGAGTTTACTAATATTTTTTTTAATAAGAAACTCTTATCAGAATTTAAGCAGGATCAATCACTAAATAAGTAGCGTTTGCTGAAGGAATATAAAACCAAAATGCTTGGGTAACAGTTCCTATAACAGTAGGCGAGCTGCTCCATCCGCAATTCGGAAATGCAGAAGGATCGCCCATATTGAAGTCTACTGTATCATAGACTGTATTACCTGTAACGGGATCCATGGTTTGGTACCAGCAAAATTGCCACCGAGTAAGTGACGAAACGGTCGTTAGCAGGCCTGAAGGAACTGTTACATTCGTTGGACTGCCTGTTGGAGATAACCTCACAGACCAACCTGTAGCATACGGCAGTGAGTCATTGAAATTATTGATAACATCACTTGTTAAGGCCGGAAAATTCATACTGGTTATTACAGAGGGCAGACAATTGGCGGTGTTACCTGCTTCAACACGCATAGCAAGATCATAACTTGAATTGTTAAAAATGTTTAAGCTTCCTTGTGCAAATGCCATTGAAGAAAGAAGTATCGATGATATAATTAAAGTTTTTTTCATAGCTTTTAAAGTTGGGTTACAAAATAATGTTTGATCACTCATACAAATCAAAATGTCTGAAGGAGTGGTGTAAAGATTTAATTATTATTGCAGTACAAAATAGGTTTGTCCACCAGCAACAAACCAAAATGCCTCAAAAGGATATGGTGTTGTAGAAGTTGGCGTTAAAGTGCTGATCAAAGGAGCGCCACAGCTTAGCGTACCTATAGAAGCGCCGCTGTAGTATAGTGGAGCACCACTTGGGTCAGACACATAAAATTTATTCATCATCCAGTCTGTACTGGCTCCCAATGCGATAAGCAATGGAGAGGTACTGGGCTGCGTGCTGCCATTATTAGGCGCAAGTATTACATCCCAGCTATTAATACCAGGATTTTGAAGCTGGCTGTTGTAATAGCCTGTATAGCTTACAGCACCTAAAGGAGGTACCGGAATTGGGTAATTAGTTCCACTAATTGATGGGTAACAATTATTAGTTTGATCTGCACCAACTAAATAATTGATTAAATTATAATTAGTATAATTAAATATGTTAATCGTTTTCTGAGCATATATTTGTAATGTGCTCATGGCAAAAAGTGAGAGAAATATTTTTTTCATGACTTAAAAAATTTTAATTCTCTGCCTTTTGCTTAGCTTTTATGGCGTTCAGCTTAGAAAAATACAGCTCGGTAGCCTTTACAATTACTTGTTCTTTTTCTACTCTGCTGCTGTTTTCGCTTAGGTTATTATTGCCATTTTTACCTGTAAGTTTTAATGAAGCATTGAAAAGAATATTGAGTGCTCTGTCATTCAATTGAGCGCCCAATCGAGCTTTCTCCTCCGGGGTTGAAAGATTCTCTGGTTTCATGATGTCTTTCAGTGCTTTGTCAAAAGAAGACATTTCTGTTGATTTCATATCCTCGATTGAAGCTAAAGATGTTCTTTCTGTTGAACATGAAATAACTGCACAGAAAATGCTGGCAATAATTGCCGATAGAAAAGTTTTTTTCATAATTATTAATATTTAAAAATGTATTTAGTGTTGCGAATATAATAAATATTTCACTTTATTGTGTTTAATTTTGAAAAAAAAGCAAAATATTTTTATGTATGTGCATAATAGATCGATCGTAATGATGATTTGTCTTATTTTTATCAGGATATCATGAAAGAGCAGGATGCCAGGAGCAGGTAAAATATATACTTTTATTTTGTTAATTAGTTTAATTAAAATAAATTCAGGTTTTACTGAAAGATTATGAAATTTCAAAATATATCAAAGTTTTTCTTTACTTCATGCTTACTTTTTTTCTTTTCGATAAAAGTAAAAAGTCAGGACAAATTCCCGGACGGAACAGCCATTCCGAAATGGTTCAAAGAAAACAAACCAACAGACATCAATAAATTAGGCAAGAAATATATTATCACAGATTTTGGGGTGAAGAATGACAGTACAATTCTTCAGACCAAACAAGTTCAAAATATTATAGATGAAGCTTCAAAAAACGGAGGAGTAATTGTCGTACCGAAAGGAACCTTCCTCATCAGTTCACTTTTCTTTAAACAAGGGACGCATTTACATTTAGAAACCGGAGCAAAATTAAAAGGAAGCGATGATATCAACGATTTTCCTGTGGTGACAACGAGAATGGAAGGTCAAACCGTAAAATATTTTCCGGCTTTAATTAATGCAGACGGATTAGACGGTTTCACCATTTCAGGAAAAGGAACGCTTGACGGAAATGGCTTGAGATTCTGGAAATCATTCTGGAAAAGAAGAGAATGGAATCCTAAATGTACGAATATGGATGAAATGAGACCACGCATCATCTACGTTTCCAATTCAAAAAATATTCAGATTGAAGGAATTACGGTGAAAAACTCGCCATTCTGGAGTACACATTATTACAAGTCTCAATTTGTAAAATTATTAAACTTAACGATTTTAGCGCCTAAAGCTCCTGTAAAAGCACCAAGTACAGACGCCATTGATATCGATGCCTGTTCAAATTTCCTGGTGAAAAACTGTTATATGTCGGTGAATGACGATGCGATTGCTTTAAAAGGAGGGAAAGGTCCAAAAGCAGATGTTGACCCGAATAATGGCGAAAATAGAAACATTATCATCGAAGACAATACTTTCGGATTCTGCCATTCTGCGCTCACTTGCGGAAGCGAATCGATTCACAACTACAACATCATTTTCAGAAATTCTACCGTGAAAGATGCTTCAAGATTGTTGCACCTGAAAATGCGTCCCGATACACCTCAGCATTACGAATACATCACTTTAGATAACATTAAAGGAAACGTAAAAACTTTCATTTACGCAAAAGGTTGGAATCAGTTTTTTGATTTGAAAGGCGAAGCAAGACCGAGAAAAGGATTGGCAAATAATATTACCATCAAAAATATAGATTTAAGTTGCGAGACAGCGTTTTCAATTGAAAAATCTGATTTGTTTGATTTAAAAGATTTCACTTTTGAGAATTTAAAAATCAAAGCTTTAAAACCCGAAATGGAAAATTTGAGTAACATTCAAAATTTGAAGCAAACCAAAGTCAATGTGACGAAAGTAGCTACTCTTACGCAATCTTACGATAAAAAAGACGACTCCGACATCGCCGCAAAATAATGAGTTTTTCTTTCAAAATATTAGCTCTGTTATGTGTCTGTTCACAGTTTTTGTTTTCTCAGTCTAAAGAAATCCAATTCTTAACTGGGAAAGATGCTGAACACACCAAAGAATGGGATTTTTGGATAAACTCCGGTAGAAAATCGGGAAGCTGGAGCAAAATCAATGTGCCTTCACATTGGGAACAGCAAGGTTTCGGTTCCTATAATTACGGTAGGGATTATGTGACGTATGGTAAAAATTTCAAGTTTCACGACGAAATTGGTTTGTACAAACACAAATTCACCGTTCCCAATTCGTGGAAAGGAAAAACCGTCAACATCGTTTTTGAAGGTTCAATGACCGACACCGAAGTGAAAATCAACGGAAAATCAGCGGGAGCAATTCATCAGGGTGCTTTTTATGAATTCAAATATGATATTTCAGATAAAATTCAATTCGGAAAAGAGAATATTTTGGAAGTAAAAGTTTCCAAAATGTCGGCTGATAAATCCGTCAACAATGCAGAACGTCTCGCAGATTACTGGATTTTAGGTGGAATTTTCAGACCGGTTTATTTGGAAGCCATTCCAAAAGAACATATTTCTTGGACGGCGATTGAAGCCAAAGCAGACGGAACTTTTCGTTCAAATATTTATGTAAATGAAATCAATTCTGCCAACAATATAAAAGTACAATTATTTGATGTTAAGAATAATTTGGTTGTCGAATCTCAGGTTCAGATTCAGAAAGGAGATACTTTAAAACAGATTCATTTTTCCGTTAAAAATCCAAAACTTTGGACGGCCGAAACACCGAATTTATACAAAGCTAAATTCACTTTAAATAAAAACAAAAAAACAATCAGTCAAACCGAAGAAAAATTCGGTTTCCGAACGATTGAAATCCGCAAAGGTGACGGAATTTTCATCAACGGAACAAAAGTGAAAATGAAAGGCATCAACCGTCACGTTTGGTGGCCGGAAACGGGTAGAGCAGTTACAGAAAACATAGATTTAATGGATGTTCAGCTCGTCAAAGAAATGAATATGAATGCCGTTCGTTGTTCTCATTATCCGCCGAATAAATCATTTCTGAAAATTTGCGATTCGCTCGGTTTATACGTTTTGGATGAATTGGCGGGTTGGCAAAAAAAATACAGCACAGAAGCCGGAAAAAAGTTGGTGAAAGAAATGGTGACGAGAGATGCCAATCATCCTTCAATTATTTTCTGGAGCAACGGAAACGAAGGCGGACATAATTTTGATTTGGATGCAGAATTTGCAAAATACGACTTGTCGAATCGTTCCGTCATTCACGCACATCACAAACCTGGAAACGCTTTCAACGGAATCGACTGCAATCATTACGAAGATTATTACAGTACAAAAAACATTCTTGAAGGCGAAAATATTTATATGCCGACCGAGTTTTTACACGCACAAGACGACGGCGGTGGCGGAACTTCTCTCGCCGATTATTGGGAACTGCACTGGAATTCCAAAAAAGGAGCGGGAGGTTTTTTATGGGCATTTGTAGATGAAGGTTTGGTACGAACGGATTTCAATAATCAGATTGATGTCAATTCGATTAACGCTCCCGATGGAGTTTTAGGACCACATCGTGAGAAAGAAGGAAGTTTTTATGCCATCCGTGAAATTTACAGTCCTATAAAAATCGATTCGAAAACCTTGCAGAATGATTTTACCGGAATCATTCCTGTGGAAAACCGTTATCATTTTACGAATTTAAAGGATTGTCAGTTTGAATGGAAATTAATTAAGTTTAAAACTCCATTTTCTTCTGAATCAGGTTTTGATATTATTAAAACAGGAAAAGCAGAATCGCCAAATATTCAACCGACAGAAAAAGGAACCATCAATTTAAATCTTCCTTCAAACTGGAAGGAAAATGAAGGTTTATTACTAACCGCAACCGATGCTTTCGGAAAAGAAATTTATACCTGGACTTGGAAATTGAATTCGAATGAGGAAATTTCGAAGCAATTTTCTAAATCTTTAATTAGAGAATTTCCGGTTTCTGTGGCAGAAAATGATGCTGAATTTATTTTAAAATCAGACGAAAAAGAATTTGCCATTGGAAAAAAAGACGGCTTATTGAAATCAGTCATTGTTGATAAGAAAGGCAAAAAAATGACCTTCAAAAACGGTCCTGTTTTCGTGAACGGAACAATGGAATTATCATCCATAAAATCTTTTGCAGAAGGACAAAATCAACTGATTAAAGTCAATTACAAAAACGGAAATAAAATCATTTGGAAGCTCAATCCGAATGGGATTTTAGAATTGAATTATGAATATTCTTTGTCGGGAGATTACCAATTTTCAGGTGTAAGTTTCGATTATCCTGAAAATTATGTCATCAATGCAAAATGGCTTGGGAAAGGCCCTTATCACGTTTGGAAAAATAGAACTGAGGGGCAGACTTACAATGTTTGGCAGAATTTGAAAAATTCAACCAGAACCGGACAATCGCCGTGGATTTATCCTGAATTTAAAGGCTATTTTGATGATGTTTCGTGGTTACAATTGGATACCGCAGAAGGCAAAATTACAATAGGAACCAAAGAGGAAAAAATGTTCGTGAGACTTTTCGATTTTTACGGAATTTACGGAGCGGAAGGTTATCCGAAATTGCCAAGCGGAAATATTTCTTTCCTAGATGCGATTCCACCGTTGGGAACTGTTCTGGCGTTTAACATTAACGATAAAACCGAATCTTTAGGATTAGAAAGCGAACCCAATCATCTGAATGGAACATTCAAAAGAACTTTGTATTTCTACTTCGGATTGCCTGATTTGGGCGATGAAAATAAACAGTTCACAATGCCAAAAGAAAATATTTTAACGGATTAATGATGAAAAAAGTATTGTCATTTTTAATACTATTTATCTGTTCATTTTATTTTGGACAACAAACCAGTTTCAAATTTGATTTTGGTGGAAATAGAGTGGAAAAGGGTTTTATTCCCATTACTTCGACTTCAAAATTTGATAGAAAGGTAGGTTACGGATTTATGGATGTTTCCGGCTTAAAATCTGTTGACAATGGCGGAAATGCTTTGACGGGAGATTTTATCACAAGTGACAAACCTTTCTATTTTTCGGTCGCAATTCCGGAAGGAAATTATGATATTCGACTGAATTTAGGCGATACAAAAGGAACTTCGGAAACAACAGTCCGTGTAGAAAACCGCCGATTGATGTTGAATGATATCAAAACAAAACAGAGCGAAATTGTTGAAAAACAAATTTCAGTTCACGTAAAAGACAGCATCATCCGAAATCAAAACGGCGAAAAAATCGGAATTGTAAAATTAAAACCAAGAGAAACAAAATATTTACATTGGGACAATTTGTTGACAATTGAATTTAATGATAACGCTCCGAAAGTGTGTTCAGTCATCATTCAACCCAACAAAACGGCGAAAACTATTTATTTAACGGGAGATTCGACGGTTGTTGATGCGCAATATGAACCGTGGGCTTCTTGGGGACAGATGTTATCGTATTTTTTCGTTCCAAACAAAGTGGTGATTGCCAATTATGCCGAAAGTGGAGAAACTTTGAAAGCCTTTGAAGACCGCCACCGAATCGATAAAATTTGGACTCAAATAAAACCCGGAGATTATCTATTCATTCAATTCGGTCACAATGACCAAAAAGCGGGAAACAGTACAAAATCAGGTTACAGAAAAAGATTAAAAGAATGGATTCAAAAAGCAAAACAATTGGGAGTAATTCCGATTTTGGTCACTTCTATGAATCGCAGAGTTTTTGATGAAAACAATAAAATTGTCAACACTTTAGACGATTTTCCTGACGCGATGCGGGAAATTGCAAAAGAAGAAAAAGTGAATTTGATTGATTTAAATGCATTAAGCAAAATATTGTTCGAAGCGATGGGACCGGAAGCGGCGAAGAAAGCATTTGTCTATTATCCCGCAAACGCTTACCCAAACCAACCGAATGTTTTGGCAGACGATACGCATTTCAATCCTTACGGAGCTTATGAGTTGGCAAAATGTGTCGTAAAATCCATCGTTGACCAAAATTTGCCTTTAAAAAAATACATTTCAAAGAATTATAAAAATTTTAACCCCAATAAACCCGATGATGTTGAAAAATTCCATTGGCCGGAATCTGTTTTTATGGAATCTTTAAAACCTGATGGAAATTAAAATTTTTGTGAGTAATAATATGCAGCTTGTCATTCTGAACGAAACAAAGTGTAGTGAAGAATCTATCTATAAACAGATTTCTCGTTCCTCGAAATGACAAACGCCTAAATCATAGGTTTGAAAAAGAAAACCAATGTTTTCAAAACTTAAGTGTTCTTTTGAAAAGTAGAATCACAAACTTAGAATAACTAGTGTGCCAAAATCTTTTGTGACTTTTGTGGTTAATTTAAAGCGTGGTTAAAATAAAAAGTAAAAAATGAAAATTAAAAATATCATAAAACTCAGTGTCATCTATTTTGCCTTCGGAAATCTTTCCGCACAGAATCCGTGGCCAAAAGCAACGAACACCGCTCAACCTTGGACGCGTTGGTGGTGGATGGGAAGCGCCGTTGACGAAAAAGGTTTAGACAAACAACTGACAACCCTTTCCAATGCTGGTTTTGGTGGAGTAGAGATTGTCCCGATTTACGGAGCAAAAGGGTTTGAGAATAAATACATCAATTACCTTTCTCCGGAATGGATGAAGATGCTGCAGTTCACAACAAATAAAGCCAAAAGTCTGAAAATGGGTGTTGATATGGCAGTCGGAACAGGTTGGCCAATTGGTGGACCACAAGTTGATGAAAATGATGCGGCAACAAAAATGATTGTTCAGACTTATTACATTCAGCCGAATGAAAAATTTTCTGAAAATATTGTTTTAAAAGACGAAAAACAGAAGAATTTAAAAACTACAAAACTTGATATTGTCACAGCTTACAACGAGAAAAATGAAGCGGTAGTTATTACAGATAAAATCAATGCAGACGGAACTTTAAATTGGAAACCAACCTCTGGAAAATGGACAATTTATGCCATTTTTGTTGGCAAAACTTTACAGAAAGTAAAACGTGCCGCTCCGGGTGGTGATGGCTATACGTTAGACCATTTTTCTCCCGACGCGACGAAAGATTATCTGAAAACTTTTGATAAAGCTTTTGGGAATTCAAACTATGGAATCCGTTCGTTTTTCAATGACAGTTATGAGGTTTACGGCGCCGACTGGACTGCCGATTTTAAAGAACAATTTAAGAAAAGAAGAGGTTACGATTTAGCTCCTTACATCAAATATTTGGTAGAGGATAGTGAAAGTGAGATGGCAGGAAGAATAAAATCGGATTATCGTGAAACCATGAGCGAACTGATTTTGCATAATTTCACAGAAAGCTTTACTAATTGGGCACATTCCAAAAACTCAAAAAATACCAATCAGGCACACGGTTCTCCGGGGAATTTGCTGGATTTATATGCTGCAGTCGATATTCCTGAATCTGAAACTTTCGGAAGTACAAAATTTGATATTGAAGGTTTAAAACGAAATCTGGAAGACATTAATACAAAGGAAGTTCCCGATATCAATATGTTGAAATTTGCTTCTTCGGCGGCAAACATTACCGGAAAACCTTTGATTTCCAATGAATCTTTTACGTGGTTGACGGAACATTTCAAAACATCTTGGTCACAAGTAAAACCTGAAGCCGAACAGATTTTTTTGTCTGGAATCAATCACATTTTTTATCACGGAACGACGTACACGCCGGCTGATGTTCAGTTTCCGGGTTGGCTGTTTTATGCTTCGACGAATTTTGTTCCTGAAAATTCCTTATGGCCAAATATTAAAGGTTTAAATTCTTACATCGAAAGAACGCAATCTGTTCTACAAAGTGGAAAATCGGACAACGAAATCCTGATGTACTGGCCAATTTACGACCAATGGGCGAGTCCGAAAGGGAAAGATATGGCGTTCAAAATTCATAATATTGAAAAATGGTTGCATCCTACCGTATTTTACGAAAACCTTGAAAAATTAGGGAAATCCGGTTATTCTCTCGATATGATTTCAGATAAAATGATTTCTGAAGCGAAGTTTGAAAATCAGAATATCCAGGTTTCTGAAAATGGTGGTTCTTACAAAGTTTTAATGATTCCTCAACTGAATTATTTCTCTGAATCAACCTTGAAAAATATTTTAAATTTGGCTCAAAACGGAGCTTCGGTGATTTTCCAAAGTGAGCCGAAAGACGTTCAGGGATTTTTTGAATTTGAAAAAAGAAGGACTGAATTACAGTCTTTATGGTCTGAAATTCCTTTTCAGCAAGACGGAAATTTAAAATCATCAACATTCGGAAAGGGAAAAATCGTTTTGAGTTCTGATGTTGAAAAAGCTTTAGAATATTTAAAAATAGAAAGAGAAAAATTAACGGATACAGGATTGAAATTCGTCAGAAGAAAGTTCGAGGGCGGAAAATATTATTACATAGTCAATCATACTTCAAAGGAAATCAATCAAAATATTCCGCTGAATTTTGTTGGAAAACAAGTTGCTTTGATGAATCCTGAAAATGGTGATTTTGGAATTGCCGAAATTCAGAATAATTCAGTCAGGGTTCAGTTAAAATCAGGAGAATCTTTAATTATAAAAGCTTCAGAAACGCCAGATAATTCAATTTCAAAATGGAAATATATTGAAAAAATAGATACTCCGATTGTTTTAAATCAACCTTGGCAACTCACTTTCAAAGAAGGTGGTCCCGAACTTCCGAAATCCAAAACTTTGAACAAACTTCAACCTTGGACGAATTTCACAGAAGATGCTTCAACGCAGAGTTTTTCGGGAACCGGAGTTTATACAACTTCATTTAAATTAAATAAAAAAGCTGACGATTTTGTACTGAAATTCGACAAATTGTATGAAAGTGCAAAAGTAATCATCAACGGTCAGGATGCCGGAATTGTCTGGAGCCTTCCGTTTGAAATCAACGTCGGAAAATATTTGAAAAAAGGAAAAAATACCATTCAGATTGAGGTTTCCAACCTGATGGCAAACAGAATCCGTTATATGGACCAGAATAAAATCCAATGGCGAAATTACCACGAAATTAATTTTGTCAACATCGATTACAAGACGTTCGATGCTTCCAACTGGAAAGTACAACCTTCAGGTTTAGATGGCGAAATTCAATTAATTCCAATTCATTATTCAAAATAAATTAAAAAATGAAACATTATTTGTTGAAAAAGTGACAAAATAATTTTATCGAAGATAAAATCTTTGCGCCTTAAAAAAGTATTTTTCTCATTAACTTGCGTCTTTGCGAAAAACCAACAAATAATTTAAAATAAATAGATATGAAGCAGAATATCGTAAAAACATTAGCATTAGGAACACTCCTCACATTCGGATTTTCCAATGCCCAAAACAAACCGAAAGTCGTCTTAGACAACTTTTTCAACAACGAAAAAAAGGAAAATAAAGAAACCAAAGTCCTTGAATCTTGGCATTACACGTGGAACGACTCTTCCAATGGCGGATTCTATTTGTTGGGCGAAATTTTCCAGAAACAAGGTGCAGAAATCAGTACTTTGACGACGGCTCCTTCCAAAAAAGACTTGAAAAACGCTAATATTTACATCATTGTTGATCCCGATATCGACAAAGAAGCGTACGGAGGAAAAGCGAATCTTATTGATGTCAATTCCATCAAAAACCTTACAGAATGGGTGAAAAAAGGCGGTGTTTTGGTTTTGATGAGCAACGACAATGGCAATTCTGAGTTTGAACATTTCAACAAATTAGCGGGAGAATTCGGGATTCATTTTAATGATGACAGTTACAACCGCGTTCAGAAAAGGGAATTTGAGCAGGGAAAAGTAATGGTTCCGGCTGGAAATGAGATTTTCTCCGAGCAAAAATTATATATGAAAGAAGTAAGTTCGATGGACGTAAAAGCTCCTGCCAAAGCCATTTTGACGGCAGAAGGCAAGAACATTGGAGCGATTGCAAAAGTTGGCAAAGGAACCGTTTTCGCATTGGGAGATCCGTGGTGCTACAACGAGTATATCGACGGCAAAAAACTTACCGAAGATTTTTCTAATTATGAAGGAACTGAAGAGTGGGTAAAGTGGTTGTTGAAGCAGGTTTCTAAAAAATAATTGAATTTATGCAATCGATTGAATTTATTATTTGGGCAGCTATGAACTTCGTTCGTAAATTTCGATAAAAGCCTTCGCTTTTTCTCATTTATGCCTTCCGCTCCCAATCTTTTTTGCAAAGAAATTTCAGTCTAAATAACTTAAAGAATACGCAAAAAAGGATTTCCGCTCAAGTCGGGCTGCGAGAGATTCAACGTTTCAGATATTATTGATAAAGTGTTTGTCATTCTGAACGAAATGAAATGTAGTGAAGAATCTCAAATAAACTAAGGAGATTCTTCCTTCGTCAGAATGACATTGTGAAAATATTAGTTTATAAAAGCATTTAGCCAAAACATAAAAATAATCAGATATTGGTATAGAATTATGAAAATCAAATATATCTTCATTACATCCGCCATTTTTCTTTCGCAAACATTCTTTGCCCAAAGACAAATGGAATACCTGAAAAGAGGAATTGTCGCAATTCCCGCCGAATCAGGCGTTTTTATAAGTTGGCGATTGTTAGGAGCGGAAGCTCAGAATACTCATTTTGATTTATATCGCACAGAAAATAATCAGACCAAAAAGCTGAACGAAAAACCTTTGCTCAACGAGACCAATTTTTTAGATAAAACCGCTGACAAAGGGAAGAATTACACTTATTTCGTAAAATCAAATACGCAACATCAGGACGTTGACCAAGATTTTGCAAAGTACACAGCGAATCAAAAATCTTATTTTTCAATTCCTTTAAAAACACCTGAAGGTTACACTCCGAATGACGCTTCAGTTGCCGATTTGGATGGCGACGGAGAATACGAAATCATCCTTCATCAAACCGGAAGATCCCACGACAACAGTCAGAAAGGAGAAACAGACCCGCCGATTATTCAGGCGTATAAAATGGATGGAACATTTTTGTGGGAAATTAATTTAGGCAAAAATATCAGGGAAGGAGCGCATTATACGCAGTTTTTGGTATATGATTTAGATCAAGATGGGAAAGCGGAAATCGTTATGAAAACCGCCGACGGAAGCAAAGACGGAAAAGGAAAATTCATTGGAGATCCAACTAAAAATTATGTCAACGAAAACGGAATGATTCTTTCCGGTCCGGAATTTCTAACGGTTTTTAATGGAGAAACAGGTGAAGAAATAAACACAGTCAATTATCAGGTTCCCAGATTTGCAGGCAGTTTAAATCCTACCAATGAAGAAATGACCGAAACTTGGGGCGATGCCAAAGGAAACCGTATCGACCGGTTTTTGGGAGCTGTTGCGTATCTCGACGGAAAAACGCCGAGTGTGATTATGTCGAGAGGCTATTACACAAGAACTGCGATTGCAGCCTGGGATTTTAAAGATAGAAAACTCAGTCTCCGTTGGCTTTTTGATACGGAAAGTTCGGAGGAAAACAAACAATACCGCGGGCAGGGGAATCATAATCTGAGCATTGCCGATGTTGATAATGACGGAAAAGATGAAATTATTTTTGGAGCGATGACGGTTGATGATGATGGAAAAGTGTTGAACAGTACAGGTTATGGTCACGGAGACGCTTTACACGTTGGAGATTTAGATCCATCCAATCCGGGATTGGAAATTTTTGATATTCAGGAGAGATTTGATGATGCAGGAGCCCATTTCAGGGATGGAAAAACGGGAAAAGTACTATGGAAATTACCTTCATTGGAATATAGTTCAAAAAGTAAGTTTCAGGGACCTGGAAGGGGGGTGTCTTTAAATATTGATCCCCGTTATGAAGGTTCGGAATGTTGGGCTGCAGGAGCCGGAGTGAAAGGTCTTTACGATGCTAAAGGAAATAAAATCGATGAAAAAAGTCCGGCCTGTAATATGGGAGCTTATTGGGACGGTGATTTTTTAAGCGAAATTTTAGACGGAACTGTTGTTTCGAAATGGGACTGGAAAAACTCGAAGTCAAATGTCATCTTTGATGCTAAAAAGTTTCAATGTGAATCGAATAACGGAACGAAGAAAAATCCGTCTTTGGTTGCCGACTTATTTGGAGACTGGCGTGAAGAAGTGATGTACAGAACCGCCGACAATCAGGAATTGAGAATTTTCAGTACGACTATTCCGACGAAACATCGATTGTATACTCTGATGCATAATCCACAGTATCGGCTGAGTATTGTCTGGCAAAATGTAGGATATAACCAACCGCCACATACGGATTATTATCTAGATGAATCGGTGAAAGAAATTCCGAAGCCAAATATTTATATAGTAAATCCCAAAAAATAAAATCATTTTATGAAAATCAAATTAATTATTCCGTTTGTTATATTGATTGTGCTTTTAGGAGTTTCATTTCAAAAGATTCAGGACAAACCTGTTTTGTATATTATCGGAGATTCTACTGTACAGAACGGTTCAGGAAAAGGTGCGGATTCACTTTGGGGATGGGGAAGTTTTATGGATTTGTTTTTAAATACGGATAAAATTGAAATTGAAAATCACGCAAAAGGCGGACGAAGCAGCCGAACTTTTTTAACGGAAGGAAGATGGGATTCCATTATGAAAACTATTAAAAAAGGTGATTATGTTTTGATGCAGTTCGGCCACAATGATGGAGGCGAATTGGCAGATACTTTAAGAGCAAGGGGAACTATTAAAGGTATCGGAGAAGAGTCTAAAGACATCTACAATCCGATCCGGAAAGTAAACGAAACGGTGTATACTTATGGGTATTACATGAGAAAATATGCAAATGAAGCTAAAGAGAAAGGAGCCATTCCAATTATTGTTTCACCGATTCCAAGAAATATTTTTGACAAAGACGGGAAAATAGAAAAAGATAAATATGGTGTTTGGGCAAAAGAAGTTGCAGAGCAAACCGGAGCCTATTTTATTGACCTGAATGAAATGGTTATTGAAAGATATCAGAAAATGGGACCGGAAAAAGTGAAAATTTTCTTTCCAAAAGATCATACGCATACCAATAAGGAAGGAGCAATCTTAAATGCAGAGTTGGTAACAAAAGGAATTAGGCAACTGAAAAAATGTGAATTAAAAAAATATATAAAATAAAATATTATGAAAAAACTATTAACGGCAAGCTTTTTTGTGATGATGATCGGAGGCTTCTCTTCGTGTTCCGCTCAAAAACAAAAAATGGCTCTTCCAAATAAAAAAGAAGTTTTGGAAGTTGCAGAACGTGCCAATCGATATTTTATGAACAAATGGCCTGATCCGGGAAAAGAGATTGTGGGAAAAAAAGTATGGCCGAGTAATCTCTGGACGCGTGCTGTTTATTATGAAGGATTAATAGCTTTATACAAAGTAGATCCTAAAAAAGAATATTATAACTATGCCATGGATTGGTCGCAAAAGCACAACTGGGATTTGATGCGCGGAACATATACACGAAATGCAGACCATCAGGCTTGTGGACAGACTTATATTGATCTTTATGAAATTGATGGGAAGAAAAACCCTGAAAGAATTAAAGCCGTAAAAGCTTCTATCGACAGTATGATTGCAACCAAGCAGGTTGATGACTGGTGGTGGATTGATGCTTTGCAAATGTCGATGCCTATTTTTACGAAGTTGGGAAGAATTACGGGTGACAAAAAGTATTTTGACAGAAATTATGAAATGTATGCCTTTACAAAATACAAGCATGGCGGAAATGGTTTGTACAATGCAAAAGATAAACTTTGGTGGAGGGATAAAAGTTTTGTACCACCCTATAAAGAGCCTAATGGGGAAGACTGCTACTGGAGCCGCGGTAATGGCTGGGTAGTAGCAGCATTAGCCCGTACTTTAGAAGATACGCCAAAATCTGATCCTCATTATAAGGAATATTTACAGGATTATAAAGATCTTTTATCAGCATTAGTTCCTCTTCAGAGAGAAGATGGTTTCTGGAATGTAAGTCTTCATGATCCAACCAATTTTGGTGGGAAAGAAACAACAGGAACGGCTTTATTTGTTTACGGAATGGCGCATGGGATTAACAAAGGTTTAATTGATAAAAAAACATATTTGCCTGTTCTGATCAAAGCATGGAACGCGATTGTAAAAGATTCTGTCCAGCCGAACGGATTTCTGGGTTGGGTTCAGGGAACCGGAAAAGAACCCAAAGACGGACAGCCTTTAGCTATAGACAAAGTTCCGGATTTTGAAGACTACGGATTGGGTTGTTTATTGCTTGCAGCTAGTGAAGTTTATAAATTGAAATAATACAATTACATGATTAATAAGGGTTTAATTAAAATTAAAGAAAATTTTAGTTAAGCCCTTATTTTTTTTGTATAAGATTAATATTCTCAACTCCAATTTTATCATTTCAGATGTGAAAATGGTAAAAGTATTTTGAAAATTTTTGCTTAAAAGAATGAAATTATTCACTCTTTATTCATTTAGTTAATGATTTATTGTATTGAAAACCTGTGTATTAAATAAGATTTAGGAATTCTGAAACGACCTTATTCAACTAATATAACAGAATTGATAAAAAATCTTAGTTTTATTACCGAAAAGAAAATAATAAAATCAGGTGCATGACACTACAAGATGCGCAATCGATTCCATAGTATTAATTTTCAAATTCAATCATAAGCTAAAAATATGAATGCATTATTAGGAGTTTTTTTCCATTTTTTAGGTGGGTTTTCGTCGGGGAGTTTTTATCTGCCCTATAAAAAAGTAAAAGGCTGGTCTTGGGAAACGTATTGGCTGATAGGAGGAATATTCTCTTGGATTATTGTACCACCACTGGCTGCTTTTATGACGATACCGAATTTTTGGGAGATCATCCAGAATGAAAGTTCATCAATATTGGGATTAACGTTTTTGTTCGGTGCTTTGTGGGGGATTGGAGGTTTTACTTATGGTTTAGGTGTCCGATATTTAGGCGTTGCATTAGGAAGCAGCATTATTTTGGGGCTATGTATGATTTTCGGGTCATTGGTTCCTTCTATTTATTATGAATTTTCTCCACAAGGAGGAAAAGATAATATAGGCTTAATGTTTTCCAATACATGGGGACAATTTGTTTTACTAGGGCTTCTGGTCTGCGTAGTAGGTATTATTATCAGTGGAAAAGCCGGAATGATGAAGGAAAAGGAATTGCAAACCGATTCTTTAGATCCTCACGGAACAGAAGTAAAAACAGAATATAAATTCGGATTAGGTTTATTGGTTTCTATTATTTCAGGAATTTTAAGTGCCTGTTTTAATTTTGGTCTGGAAGCCGGAAAACCAATGGCAATTATTGCTAACGATCTGTGGAAAGCTGCAAATCCGGGACAGGGAGAATTCCTTTTTCAGAATAATGTAACCTATGTTGTAGTGCTTTGGGGAGGAATGGCAACTAACCTGATTGGCTGTCTTTATCTTTCATTTAAAAATAAATCGTATACTGATTATAAGAAAAAAAATGTACCTGTTTTAGCAAATATTATCTTTTGTGCATTGGCAGGAACGATGTGGTTTCTACAGTTTTTCTTTTATGGTATGGGAGAAAGTAAAATGGGGAATGGTCCGAGTTCATGGATTTTACATATGGCATTTATCATCTTGATCGCTAATCTATGGGGCGTCATCATTAAAGAATGGAAAGGCGTTTCCAAAAAAACGATTTCTACCATTGTTATGGGGATGACTGTAATGTTTATTTCTATCTTAATTGTAGGATACGGGAATTCTTTGCGATAGATGGCTGGTAAATTTAATATACTTTTTATTATTCATATAGTTTCTGGGTTAGTTGATAACTCTTTTAAGGTACTGATTTTTCAGTACCTTTTTATGTAAGGAATAACTTTTCGGGGGGAGTACTACAGTTTTTGGTAATACTATTTCTTGCGAATTTTAAATTTAATTCAATGTAATGTGATTAAATTTTTAATATTTGTGATTAATGTTTGTGGTTTTCGTATTTATTTGAGTTAAAATATGAATATTTTGATGCAGGATATGGCAGGATGCCGGAATTTCTGTAACGATGTATTTTGGTAAGATAAAAATTGATATATGTCTATTAAAATCAAACAGAAGAATTTTAAGCCGCTTATTGCACCGCTATTTTTGCTGGCATCTGGCTTTGTATTCGGACAAAAGACAGTAAATGACACTGTAAAAAACAAGACTAAAGATATTGAAGAAGTTGTGGTGATCGGTTATGGTAAAGTGAAGAAATCAGACTTAACAGGATCAGTATCTTCAGTTTCAGCAAAAGACTTAGCAGCTACGCCGGCTATGAATGCTTTACAGGCATTACAGGGAAGAGCAGCCGGTTTGAATATTGTGACAGCGGGTGGAGCTCCGGGAGCAGGTGCCAACGTTACAGTAAGAGGAGGTTCTTCAATTACGCAAAGTTCGGATCCGCTTTATATTGTTGACGGTTTTCAGTTAGATAATGCATTAAATGTTATTAATCCAAATGATATTGAAAGTATTGACATTTTGAAAGGAGCTTCTGCAATTGCAATTTACGGAGCGCGCGGTTCTAACGGGATTATCGTGATTAAAACCAAGAACGGTAAAAAAGGAAGAACGGTGATTAACTACAATACGTTTATGTCCTTTGATATGCTTTCGAAAAAGCTTGATATGGTTTCCAATCCGGAGCAATATGTGAAATATCAGTACGAATTGGCGCAGCTTCAGTCAAAAGCATCACAATGGAGTAATGTTTTTGATAATGGTTTAGGAACAGATACACCGGGATTCTATTCCGGAGCATTCCAGAGAATTGCCAATCGTTACGGATCTGCAGCAGCAGTAGACTGGCAGGATAAAATGTTGGGAGGAACAGGAGTAACTCAAAGCCACAATGTAAATGTTTCTGCAGGAAACGATAAAACACAAGCATTCATCAGTTATAATTATAATAAGCAGGATGGTTTGCTTCAAAATTTCAGTGAAACAAGAAACTCACTTCGTGCCAACATCAATTCGGAACTGTATAAAGGAGTAAGAGTAGATTTCAACACTATGTTTACGAATAATTCTTTGAATGGAGGAGGGGCTTATTCAGGAATGAAAAAAATTCTTCTTCAGCCTATTAACGGAGGAACATTGTTTACAACGGACCAGCTATTCAACATTCAGACTTTTCCTGATTTTTCATCTTTAGATTCTGGATTTGATACAGAAAATCCATATATTGAAACCCAGGCATCAACTTCTAACAAACGTACCAGAACTTTCGTCGCTAATGCAGGTATTGAATTTGACTTCTTGAAAAACTTCACATGGAGAACTGCAGGGCAATATAGCTGGACAAACAGTAAAGCAACTTCGTTTTCAGACCGAAATTCCCGTGCCTACCTTACGGATCCTGTAAATACAGGAATTAACGGAAGCATTTCCAATGCAGAGTCATTCCGTTATCAGATCACCAATACTTTAAATTATAATAAAACTTTTGGCGAAAAACATAAAGTAAATGCTTTAATTGGAAATGAAATATGGTATGAAGAATCTGAGGGGAGCAGCATGAGACTGATTAAATTCCCTTATCCTAACTTTGGATTGGATGATATTTCAAATGCAACGGTCTCGGATAAAAATACAGACAGATCAAGCAATAGCTTACTTTCATATTTCGGACGTGTAAATTATAGCTATGACAACCGTTACTTAATTACAGGAACAATACGTGCCGATGGTTCTTCAAAATTTGCTAGAGATGTTCGTTGGGGATATTTTCCTTCCGTAGCGGGAGCATGGCGTGTTTCTCAGGAAAGCTTCTGGCAGGATCACAAAATCAATAACTTTATCAATGATTTTAAATTAAGAATTGAATACGGGGTAACGGGAAATAATGGGGTTTCCAATAATTTATGGAGAACCAATGTTTTACTAACAGATTATCCGATAAATAATACTCAGGGATATCCGGCTTATGTTACAAGTACAAACTGGGGAAATCCTACTCTTCAATGGGAAGAGCTGAGAACGACGAATATTGGGGTGGATCTTGCGTTTTTCAACAATAGAATTAAATTAACATCCGAATGGTACAATAATAACGTCAACAAAATGTTGCTGGAAAGTTTACTTCCGGTTTCTACAGGATACTCAAGACAATATCAGAATATCGGCTCCATGAGAAACAGAGGGATGGAATTTACGTTAAATACGGTGAACTTAAAATCAGAAAGTTTCAGATGGACAACAGATCTAAATATTTCTTTCAACAAATCACGTGTGCTTTCTCTTGAAGATGGACAATTGAATAAAACATTCAGTGTTGGAGGTAGCAGAACAGGGATGGTAACTTATTATGCAACTGTTGGGCAGGAGTTAGGAGATATGTATGGCTACGTTTACCAAGGAATTTATACAACTGATGATTTTATACAGAATGCTGATGGATCATTAACTTTAAAGCCCGGGGTTGTAAAACCTTCTTCCGGAACCCCAAAACCAGGTGATATGAAGTTTGCAGCAGATAATGCAGCCGGAGATCAGTTTACAAGAAAAATGCAGAAAATCGGAAATGGTACCCCTGATTTTATCGGAGGAATAAGCAATAACTTCTCCTACAAAGGTTTTGATCTGGGAATATTTATGAAATTTAGCGTTGGGAATGATATTTATAATGCTACAAAACAAAGTTTGAGCCCCTATGCCATGTTCCAGAATGTTCCTTCAGAATTCGGAAACAATTACTATCATTTAATTGATCCCAATACAGGACTGGCAACAACAAACTTGGTGAGATTAAAAGAACTTAATCCCGATGAAGGTTCCAGACTTTGGAGTTTAAGCAATACCAATACAGCGAATATCGCTTATCCGTCATCATATTATGTAGAAGACGGTTCATATTTGAGAATTGCTCAGATCACATTAGGATATTCTTTCCCTAAAGATTTTTTGAGCAAAGTAATGTTAACCAATGCCCGCATTTATTTTACAGTTAATAACGTAGCAACCATTACAGGATATTCAGGCTATGATCCTGAAGTTTCTGCAGCGAGTGGGGTGACAGTTACCCCTGGATATGACAGTTCTACTTATCCACGTTCAAGAAGTTATGTTCTTGGGCTTAATTTAACTTTCTAATATGTAATATTTAAATCATGAAAAAAATATATAATTCTCCCGGATTTTTAAAAAAAATAATCATATTTCCCTCGGTTTTTGTTGGGGCTCTATTGATGAATTCATGCAGCAATGATTTTCTGGATCAGCCTGCTTATAATTCTTTGGATACGGAATCGGTATTTAATAATATAGATACGGCAGAAATGTTTGTATTAGGCTGCTACAGAGGTTTGATTCCAACAGAAATGTATTATCAGCTGGGAGCCGGAGACACAGTTATTCACTCTTCTGAAGACGGTTCAACAAATAATTCAAAATATAATATTTGCAATTACCAATTTGATGCCTACACTCCCAATACAGTAACAGGAGTTTATTCTGCAATGTACGCCGTTATTGAAAGAACCAATATTGCCGTGAGCGGATTGAGCAAAATGGAAGCAAGTACAAAACGTGATGCTTTATTAGCAGAAGTTAAAGCGATTCGTGCATTTTGTTATTATAACTTAATCCGTGTTTACGGAGATGTTCCTTCAGTTTTTAAACCATTGGATGAGATGGATCCGAATGATCCAAGTACACTATACCCTAAACGCTCTTCACGCGATGAAATTTACGATCGTATCATTGGTGATCTCCAGGAAGCTGTGTCGTTAATGCCAAGTTTTGCACAAAGCGGATATTCTACTACAGAACGTTTAACTAAACAATCTGTTAATGCTTTATTGGCGAGAATAGCCTTATATGCGGCAGGATATTCTCTTCGTTGGGATCTTAATACAGGAAGTGGTGCAATGATGTCTCGTCGCAGCGATAATAATAGAGTTCAGCAGCTGTATCAGATTGCAGATAATGCCTGTGCAGCTATTATTAACGGAGGAACTAATTCTTTAGTTCAGGCCCAAAGTGGTAAAAGTGGCTTCGAGGCATTATGGTTCAATTTCTGCCAGAGAAAATTTTCAGTAACCAATCCGGAGATCATGTGGCAAATCGCTGAGTATGGAGCTAACACCAATTCTGCTTTTGGAGTATATGCTAATGAAGGCTCTCGTGGAGGAACCTATGGTTCCAGAAAAGCATTGCAATTTGTACTTCCTAGTTATTATTTGTCTTTTAATCAGGGAGATACGAGAAGGGATGTGTCTTGTACCTCATACAGTATATATTTCCTAAACAACGGTACGGCAAGTGATACCTGGGTAAATGCAGGAACTACATTCTCCTGCATCATGGCTGGTAAATTCAGAATGGGATGGTGTGTGGCACCTCAGGCGGCAGATGCACGTAACTTGAATATTCCTATTCTAAGATATGCAGATGTTTTATTGATGTATGCAGAAACACAAAACTACTTAAATGGGGGACCTACTGCGGCAGGAACAGCTGCTTTACAACAAGTGAGAACTCGTGCTGGAATAGGTTCACTGCCTATACCAAGCGGTCAGCAGGCATTTGAAAATGCAATTGTTCAGGAGCGTAAATGGGAATTTGCAGGAGAGTTTAATCTTCGTACAGATTTAATAAGAATGAATCGTTTGGCAAGTGAAATTGAAGCCACAAAACAGGCAATGAAAAACTTATCAAACAAAACAGGACCATATGCCAGTACTCCCGTTTACCGTTTGTATAAACTTGAAAAGAATGCGCAAGTGTATGGGGATCCATTTTTAGCTTTAAAATATATTGATATTACAAGTCCTTCAGAAATTGCAACAATTACAAATGTTCCAACAAGTTCTACAGGTTTCGATGCTTATCAGACTGCATTAAGAGCTATTGTAACAGCACATGGACAAACTACAACAATAAATGACAAATGGTATCCTACCAATATGTTCCAGGCTTATAACAGTACATTTAATACCAACGCTAAAAAAACGGCAGGTTTTATAGGCGGTTCTGCAGGACAGCTCCAGATAGGAAATATCATTTATACCAAACCAACAGGCTCGGCAGAAAATGGAGGAACCTATCCAAACTGGATCGAAGGTGGAGGAGACGGTCTTTTCTATGGATTTGTACAAAACAAAACAGAATTACTTCCTTTCGCCGCAGCATCTGCAGGTCATCCTTTGGTTGATAACCCCAATCTGACCCAGCTTCCTGGATATTAATCAATACCACATAGAAAATTTAAACATTAAGAGAATTCAGTTTTTCTTAATGTTTAAGTTTTAAAAATCAACAAATCATAAAATACGAATCATAATAATCCAATAATATTGATACAAAGTAAATTAAGCTAAAAAAAATCAAACGTTAATTTATCTTTAAAATCAGTATTTACCAGTATAGTACGGGATGCTGTAACAAATATTACCATCTACTTTTGGGTTATAATTTAGAAATATAAGAGACAAACAATGGAAAAAGTAAAAACATTCAAATACGTAGACTATCTATGGGATGAAAATAAGGCGGCGGCTTTAGGAGATGATCAAGTTGCTTTATTTTTATATCGTTCAAACATTCTGGGAGCTGATTTAAGAATCACGAATTATGGAGGAGGAAATACAAGTTGCAAAACCATAGAAAAAGACCCGCTAACTAATGAAAATGTTGAGGTAATGTGGGTGAAGGGTTCAGGCGGTGACATCGGAACTCTGACAAGAAAAGGAATTGCAGGTTTGTATACCGAAAGGCTACGAAACTTAAAAAATGTTTATCAGGGTTTAGCAGACGAAGACAGAATGGTAGGTCTATTCAACCATTGTATTTTTGATCTGGACAGCAAAGCGCCTTCTATTGATACACCTCTTCACGGACTTCTTCCATTCAAACATATTGATCATCTTCACCCGGATGCTTTAATTGCAGTAGCTGCAGCAAAAGACAGTGAGAAAATCACAAAAGAAATCTGGGGAGATACAATGGGATGGGTTCCTTGGCAACGTCCCGGTTTCGATTTAGGATTACAACTTGAAAAATGTTTAAATGATAATCCGGGGATCAGAGGAATCGTTTTAGGAAGCCACGGTTTGTTTACCTGGGGAGATACTTCTTATGAATGCTACATCAACAGCTTGGAAGTTATTGAAATGGCTTCTGAGTATATTGCCAAAAAAATTGAAGAAAACGGACAGGTTTTTGGTGGTCAGAAAGTAGAATCTCTTTCTCCGGTTGACCGTAAG
This sequence comes from Chryseobacterium sp. Y16C, assembly GCF_022488405.1. Classification (NCBI taxonomy): domain Bacteria; kingdom Pseudomonadati; phylum Bacteroidota; class Flavobacteriia; order Flavobacteriales; family Weeksellaceae; genus Chryseobacterium; species Chryseobacterium sp. Y16C. The sequence continues at coordinate 966,294 of NZ_CP092711.1, read as the reverse complement.
ATCAAAGCGGCTCAGATCATGCCATTGCTGCGTGGTTTGGCTTCTTCGGAAAACAGGATGGTAGGTCATTTTACAGACAGCGATACCGTTTTAGAATTTATTAACAGCAACGATTTGGATCGTTTGGCTCCATTGGGAACTTCATGTCCTGATCATTTTTTAAGAACGAAGATTCAGCCGTTGATTTTAAGTCTCTCTCCAAATGAAGATTTGACAGATTCAGCTGCAGTTTTAAATAAACTGACTCCTCTTTTCGAACAATACAGAGAAGAATACAAAGAATATTACGAAACGTGTAAACATCCGAACAGCCCTGCAATGCGCGATCCGAATCCGGTGATCATCATTTATCCTGGAGTGGGAATGTTCAGTTTCTCAAAAGATAAGCAGACAACGCGGGTTGCAAGTGAATTTTATGTAAACGCAATTAATGTAATGCGTGGTGCTGAAGCAATTTCAGAATACACATCTTTGCCAAGACAGGAAGCTTTCGACATCGAATATTGGCTGCTGGAAGAAGCTAAACTTCAGAGAATGCCAAAAGAAAAACCATTGTCAAGAAAAATCGCTGTTGTAACCGGAGCCGGAGGCGGAATCGGGCAGGCAATTGCTGATAAAATGGTTCAGGAAGGGGCAGTGGTAGTATTCACAGATTTAAATCAGGAAGTTTTGGATTCCGTAACGGCGAAATACAACAAAGATCAGGCTGTAGGGGTTCCGTGTGATGTAACGAACGAACAGGCAATCGCAAACGCCTTCAAAGAAACGGTTTTAGCTTTCGGTGGAGTAGATATCATCGTTCATTCCGCAGGTTTGGCAATTTCTAAATCATTAGAAGATACTACCACAAAGGACTGGGATTTATTAGAAGACGTTTTGGTTAAAGGCCAGTTTTTAATGATTAAAAATGGTGTTGAGATCATCAAAAAACAAGGTTTAGGAGGAGATATTGTCAATATTGCAAGTAAAAATGGTTTAGTTGCAGGGCCAAATAACGTGGCATACGGAACGGCAAAAGCGGCGCAACAACACATGACAAGATTATTGGCCGCAGAATTGGCGACTGATAAGATCAGAGTAAACGTTGTAAATCCGGACGGAGTTATCGTTGGAAGCAAAATCTGGGAAGGTTCTTGGGCAGAAGGCAGAGCAAAAGCAAACGGAATTTCTGTTGAAGAATTACCTGCATTTTATGCAAAAAGAAACTTATTAAATGAAATTATTCTTCCTGAAGATATCGCCAATGGAGTTTTTGCTTGTGTTGCCATTTTAGATAAGAGTACAGGAAACATCATCAATGTAGACGGCGGAATGGCAAATGCTTTCCCAAGATAAATTGCAAAACAGATAATTATTAAATTGCTGATTAATTTATGTTGAAAATAAATAAAATTAAACCATTAAGAATGATTTAGGAATTAATTAAGAGTAAGGATTTGCTGGCAAATTTAAGTAAGGATCTTAAGAAATTTATTTCTCTTAATTATCCTTAAAAACTTAAAAATCTTAATGGTTAAATTAATTTTAGTCTGTAATAAAATCTTCAGTTTAAAAATTTAAAAAATCAAATCATGATTATAGAAAAAGGAATACTTGAACAGTACAATAAAAATGAAGTTGAAAATTTTAATATAGATTTTGATTTTCTACAAAATAAACTAACAAAAACAGGAGTAAATGTTGCTGAAATCGTCAATAAGATTGCCGATTTTCAGGTAGCTATTCCGAGTTGGGCATTAGGAGCAGGAGGAACCCGTTTCGGAAGATTTTCTTACGGTGGCGAACCTGCAACTTTAGAACAAAAGCTTGATGATGTTGGATTAATTCATGCTTTAACGCATTCTGCAGGAGCCGTTTCATTGCATATTCCATGGGATATTCCGAGTGATGTGAAAGCAATCAAAGAAAAAGCCGCTTTTCACGGACTTGTTTTTGATGCGATGAATTCTAACACGTTCCAGGATCAGCCGGATGCAAAACATTCCTATAAATTTGGATCGTTAAATTCCGTAAATGAAGATTCAAGAGCGTATGCTGTGGAACATAATAAAGAAGTGATCAGAATTGGAAAAGAATTAGACTCAAAAAGCTTAACCGTTTGGTTAGCGGACGGAGCAAGTTTTCCGGGACAGTTGAATTTCCAGAATGCTTTGTCAAAAACAGAACAGAGTTTAAAAGAAATCTATGCAGGAATGCCGGAAGACTGGAAATTATTCATCGAATATAAGCCTTACGAGCCTAATTTCTATTCAACAACCATTCAGGATTGGGGAACGTCTTTCATGTTGGCGAATGCTTGCGGTGAAAGAGCATATACATTGGTAGATTTAGGGCATCATTTACCCAATTCAAACATTGAGCAAATTGTTGCGACATTGATGTATAAAGGAAAACTAGGAGGTTTCCATTTTAACGACAGTAAATATGGAGATGACGATTTAACGGTAGGATCTATCAAGCCTTATGCGTTATTCTTAATCTTTAACGAATTGGTATACGGAATCGAGAATAACCCTCAAAACCCTTACCCGGCTTGGATGATCGACGCAAGTCATAACATCAAAGATCCGTTGGAAGACCTGATCCAGTCTTTAGAAGCGATTTTAATTGCTTATGCGCAGGCACTTTTAGTAGATCAGAAAGCATTGAAAGATGCTCAATTGAATAATGACGTTGTTCGTGCGCAGGAGATTTTACAAAACGCGTACAGAACAGACGTTCGTCCGTTACTAAGAGCTGCAAGACTACAGACAGGTGCAGCACTGGATCCGATCGCAGTTTACAGAAACCTTAGAGTAAGGGAACATTTAATCTCTGAAAGAGGGCTGAATGTAAAAGCGACGGGATTATAATCTGTTTAAAATTGATAATTTGAACTTTCAGGTGCAATCGAAAGTTTTCAATTATATGTATCCTTATTTTTTTAATCATTAAGGTTGAAAGTGTTTAGATTATTGGGATTTTAGGTATAACGCCTCAGAAAATAGTGGATTTTTCTTAATAAATTTTAATATCTGAACACTCCTTAATGGTGTAAAATGAAATACACATGTAAAACCAATCTGAAAAGAAATTATTTCGTTTCATCATATACAATTTAATTCATCTCAGGAATGTCTAAAAAAAAGGTAACCATCGTATTTGATATTGGAAAGACCAATAAAAAATTCTTTTTATTTGATAAAAATTATAAAGAGGTCGTTCGCGAGTACACAGAACTGCCGCTCACAACAGATGAAGATGGCTATCCTACAGAAGACCTTGCTGCCTTACAAAACTGGATTAAAGATAATTTTAATGCCATTTTGGATGATGAAAATTATGAAGTAAAAGCCATAAATTTCTCTACCTATGGAGCAAGTTTTGTACATCTGGACCAGAAAGGAAATGTTCTGACACCATTGTACAATTATACCAAACCGATGGATCAGGAAATTCTTGATCTGTTTTACGAAAAACACGGCAGCAAACTGAAAATTGCCCGTGAAACGGCTTCTCCTCAGGCCGGAATGCTGAACTCTGGTTTGCAATTATTCTGGTTAAAATATAAACATCCTGAAGTATTTAAAAAGATCCGTTACAGTCTTCATTTACCTCAGTATTTATCCTATTTGTTTACCGGAATTTGTGTGTCGGAATTTACTTCCATAGGCTGCCACACCAATTTGTGGGATTATGACAAAGCCGATTATCATGACTGGGTATACGAAGAAGAAATCGATGCCTTATTGCCACCGATTGTACCGACTTCTGCGAGCATCAATACTTCTTACAGAAACAAGAAAATTAAAATAGGTGTTGGAATTCACGACAGTTCTTCAGCACTTTTACCTTATATTTTAAGTAAAAAAGAACCGTTTTTATTGCTTTCCACAGGAACCTGGAGCATTTCCTTAAATCCGTTTAATGATGAAAGCTTAACTGATGAAGACATCGAAAACAACTGTCTGAATTATATGCGGATAGATGGGAAACGGGTGAAAGCCTCCCGGTTTTTCATGGGAAATGAGTACAAAATTCAGGTTGAAAAACTATGTGCTCATTATGGAAAAGAATATGGTTTCCACAGAGAAGTTCAGTTCGATCAGGAGTTGTATCTTCGTTTAATGAAACACAAAGCGGTATATTTCCGTTTTGAAGGCATTATTTTAAAAAGAAAAATGATCAGCGCAACAGATTTAAATTCTTTTGCTACTTTTGAAGAAGCCTATCATCAATTAATGATCGAATTAATGGATTTACAGATTCATACCATTAAAAATGCGATTGGAAACTCAGAGATTAAAACCATTTATATTGATGGCGGATTCACCGATAATGATGTATTCATGAAGCTGATGTCTCACCATTTCCAGGATTATCATGTGATGTCTACGCATTCTCCTTTGGGTTCTGCACTGGGGGCTTCCATGGTGATTTCAAATAAGAAAATCGATGATACTTTTTTGCAGCAGCATTATCAGATGAAAGTACTTCAGCCTTTAATTCTTAATGTATAAAATATTTTAGTTGTTGGTTATCAGGTGATGGCAAAATCTCAAAAACTAACAACTATTAACAAACAATCAACAACTAATTATGTCATTTCCATTCGATACCCGTTACGCTTCTCTTGAATTATTGATTGAAAGAGCAAAAAAAAGAATGCCTCGTTTTGCCTTCGAATATCTGGATGGAGGCTGTAATGAAAACATCAACAGAGATCGTAATACAAGCGAATTGAGAGACGTTTTGCTTCGTCCTCGTTATTTGAATAATACGTATGCAGAAGCGAATATGGAAACCGAATTATTCGGGGTAAAATATTCGGCACCTTTCGGAATTTCTCCCGTTGGCTTGCAAGGTCTGATGTGGCCAAACGCTCCGGAAATTTTAGCAAAAGCAGCTTTTAAACATAATATTCCTTTTATTCTAAGTACCGTTACAACAAGCAGTATCGAAAGAATTGCAGAACTGACGGAAGGAAAAGCTTGGTATCAATTGTATCACCCGAGAGAAGAGTGGTTGAGAGATGATATTCTCGATCGTTGTGAAGCTTCCGGTTATGATGTATTGTGTGTGTTGTCGGATGTTCCTACTTTCGGATACAGAGCAAAAGAGATCAGAAATGGTTTGGCAATGCCTCCTCAATTGAATTTCAGAAATGTTTCTCAGGCGTTGGCAAAACCTCAATGGTGTTTGGAAATGCTTAAACACGGTGTTCCGAGTTTTAAAACTATGGAAAAATACATGGATAAAAACATGAATGTGAAACAATTGGGACAGTTCATGAACTCCACTTTTTCAGGTAGATTAAATTCAGATAGAATCAAAGCAATTCGTGATAAATGGAAAGGAAAATTGGTTATTAAAGGTGTTGCTTCTGATGAAGATGCAGAAGAAGCGGTACGTTTAGGATTTGATGGGATGATTATTTCCAATCATGGAGGAAGACAGCTTGATGCCGGTGAATCTACAATTGCTGTGGTAAAAGAAATCAGTGAAAAGTATAAAAATCAGATTAAAATTATGATGGACAGTGGAGTAAGAACCGGTCCTGATGTTGCCCGTGCTTTGAGTTGCGGTGCTGAATTTACCTTTATGGGAAGAACTTTTATGTATGCAGTCGGAGCTTTAGGAGATAAAGGGGGAGATCACATTATTGAAATGCTGAAAATGCAGTTCAGACAGGTGATGGAACAGGTATGTTGTGAAAAGCCGGAAGAGCTGCAAAACTTTAGAGTAAAAAAGTAATACAGTCTGTCATTCTGACGAAGGAAGAATCTTAAACTTTTTAAAGATTCTTTCTTCGTCAGAATGACAAAAACCACAAAGCTAACTTTGTGGTTTTTTATTTTTAGAATCTTGAGATTACTTTTTCTTTTCAGATTTCACCGCCTGTCTTGCCAACAATTTCCAGTCGTTCTTTACTTTAGCCCAAACTAATAAAATATCCAGTGTCACATCACCCGGAGCTTTTCCTTCATCAGCAGTCGTTGCATAAAAATGATGACGTACAATTGCCGTATTTCCAATAATATTTACCGTTTGATTCGTAATATCAATAGTTAAAAAATCAGATTTTTTGCTGACTAATTTTTCTACAAATTCTTTTGCATCATCAATATGACCTCCGGAATGGCCATAAGTTAATTCCGGTAGAATTAAAGATTCTAGCTCAGATTTTTCTCCACTGATCATGGCTAATCTTAATTTTTCAGCAACGGCATTCACTGCATCTTTATCATTGATTTTTTGCGCTGAAACGGTAATTGCCAATATAAAGCTTATGGCAAAAATTAATTTTTTAATCATAATTGAATATAGTTTTAAAGGTATTTATTGTTAGAGCATATTATGCAATCGATTGCGCTTTAGAATGAATTTATGTAAGGAATTACATTTTAAAGAGAATCCCTCTGAATAAATTTAAATACATTATTCACAGACTCCTTTTTATTTTTTAAGATCATGTACGCTGCAGATTCTCCCATCGCTTTAAAATCTGTTGTAATTACAGTAATTCCCAACAATTCTTTCAAAGGGGTTTCGTTGTAGGAAATAATTCCGATATCCTCGCCTAATTTTAAATTATTTTGTCTTACCTGCTTTACCAGATTCACCAAATCGCGTTCACGAATGATAATGAAAATATCTTTCTGTAATTCCATATCAGGATAGATTTCATCCAGAATTTCATAGTCCAGTTTAAAATCCCTGCAAAAATTCTCAAAACCACGTACAATACGGAAAGGATAGGGATGAATCGATTTATCAGGATATACCAAGATAATTTTTTCGTATTTCCTGATTTTATCCAGACCTTCCTTCAAAGCGTCATAAATATCATGTTCAAAGTCCTGAAAAATGGAGCCGTATTCCCCTGAAATATTAGGTTTGGTATTATCCAGTATCAGCAGTTTATTCTTCGGAATTTTTTCGATCATATTAATCACTTCCTGTGTGGAGCTCGTATGTTTTGACTGTTCATCGCGGAAGTGAGGCATGATGACATAATAATCAAAACCGCCAAGATTCTTCTTTAATGAATTGATAAAAAGCGTTTCATCACAATGGTAAATATACATCTCTACATTGCCTTTGGAACCGATTGCATTGACGAAATAATTATAGATCATCATTTTATAGGTACTCGGTTTGTTGATCAGAAAGAAGATATTGATGATATCATTTTTATTCACACGGGAAATGTAATATCCTTTGCCTTTTACAGATTCGATAATTTGCCTTTTCCTCAGCTCTTTGTAGGCTTTTTCTACTGTATCTCGTGAAAGAAAACAGGATTCACTAAGCTCATTGATGGAAGGGATTTTTTCTCCGATCTGGATCTCTCCGCCATCAATTCCATTCAGAATAGAGTCTACAATCTGCTTGTATTTCGGCACTCTTGAATGTTCATTAATGTAAATTTCGAATGTTTCTGCCATGGCTTTAAATAAAAGGAATTTAGCATCAAATTAAGAAATAACTCTAAAATTTGACTTACAATCATGGGAGACAAGTTACGAATTTTTTATAAGTTATTCTTTAGGTATGTTGAATTAATAACGATACAATTATTCAACTAAAATTAATGTAAGAAATATGTTTATTTAAGAAGGGAATCAATGGATTTTAATTATCAGTTTTAAACCTTTGAATTGATACAAATGAAAAAGCCTGCTCTTTTCAGAACAGACTTTGAACTATATGAATGTGAAAAAAATTAAGGCATTTTCTTAAAACCTTCTGCTTTTATTTTCCAGGAACCATCCTTTGGAAAGCCCGGAAATTCACCGGTAGAATTGTCCCAGCCTTCCAGCATCATTGCAACCGTGGTTAAAACGCCGCCGTTTCCGGGAAGATAAATTCTCAGTCTTCCATCCTGAAAATTATGTCCGTTTTTCAGATACATATTGGTTTGAATATCCATAAATAGAGCATCCAGAGCTTTGTTAGGAAGACCTAATCTTGCTGCCGTCATTGCCGTCATTGGGAAATCCCAACCCCATGTATGTTCCCAGTTCCATCTTTCCCAGACGATATCCAACGTATTTTTCATAATCTTTTTATCCAGTTTCGGAGATTCAGGGACCATTCCTAATGCACCCAAAACCGCAGGATGATCGGTCATCCATTTCGGAAATGTGAATGAATCTTTTGCGGATTCTGTAGATAAATAAACCCCGTCCTGAACCGGAAGCGGAGCCAGTTTTGAAATAATGTCATCCCATTTTTTATCTCTCGATTCACCCAATCTTTCTTTCCATTGCTGAGCGACTTTCAAAGCCCAATCCCAATATGCTACTTCGTAAGTCGGGTTATAAGTATCTTTCGCAGGAAAAACCTCCTGTGCTGGAATTACTCCTTTTCCTAAGTTATAACGATTTTTTTCTTTGTCATACGTGGCAAAATCAGCCATAAATTCTGCTGTTGCAAAAACCAGATCCTTATATTTTTCCAACACTTTTTTGTCTTTGTTATGACGGTACAAAAGTTCGGTCATGTAAATCAAATGCGGTTGTTCCCAGATCAGAAATGCGGCTACGGAAGACGGGCTTTCATTACCATCATTATCCGACATTTTAATCCAGCGAACTCCTTTGTAGCCTTGTCTTTCCGCTAATTTTTTAGCTTTATCAAATGACCTGAAATAATAATCCAATTGTTTTTCCAAAATTTCCGGTCTTCCCCACAAAGCAAAGTGAACGCCGTGCCACCAATGCATTTCGGTGTGTGGTTTTCCGTACCAGCTGTTAAATGTCAACCCTGTTTCCTGCGGTGGATTGCTTCCTCCACACTGAACCTTGGTTAAATATTCAGACAGAATAATTCTGCGTTCCAGTTCGTTGGCTCTTTTATCCGTACTTCCTTCAAAATCAACGGCTGCACCGCTTTCCCAGAAGTTTTTCCAACCTGAAATACTTTCTTTTTCAGCATCAGCAAATAAACTTTTACTTAATTTTTGATTTTTCTCTGAAAACTCCACAGTCAATTCAACCGTTTTGTTTGCTGAAGAAGGTTCGTAAACGAAATAATGTTTTCCTGCTTCACTTAATTTTCCATCGGTAAAATACATTTGCGTAAAATAATCCGCAGTCTGCAACTGATGCTCAATTAATCCCTGTGTTGAGTTTGATGAAACAATTCTTGTCGAATGTTTATCAGCGTTTCCGTAAAAAGCCGCTTCATCCAAAAACTGTCCGCTTGGATAAGGATATTTTACAAAAACTTTGAGTCTCTTCTGCTTTACCAAATCCGATTCGATTTTAACACCGATTTTATCTGAATTCTGGAAAGAAGCCGTCCAGACTTTTACAGGAGTTCCTTCCAAAGTAAATTCACTTGTAATAATTCCCGTCCACAAATCAATTTTCTGATTGATGTTTTGAATATCTGAAACCTGTGCTTTTTGACCGTTCTTTTTAATCAGTTCAATCCCAACATTTCCCAACTGCAAACGATGTTGATTGACTCTAAAATATTCAACGGCTTTTTTGTTACGTTCAGGTTCTTTAATTTGAACGCTGTACAACGCTTTTCGACCGTCATTATTAAAATCATAAGGTTTTAAAGTTTCCTCAAATTTATAATTTTCGGTATTCGGAAAACTGTTCCAGCCCCATTCTGACTGCGTTCCAAGAGAAATCCCATTCTTATAATATTCAGGAAATGACTGCATTCCGGTGATGTCAACAGTGTAGGCAAATTTTCCGTTTCCAACCGTTAAAGTTGATAAAGTATCTGCTTTTACATTAACGATATTATGTCGCTGAACGACTTTTTTACGGTCGATTTTCTGGGCATTCAGGGACGAAAACCCGATGCAGAAAAGACTTAGATATATTGCAATTTTTTTCATTTTTAAATTTTTATTTTATGTTTTCACGTTTGTCATTCTGAACATAAACTGAAGGTTTACGAACGTAGTTCAGAAGTGCAGTGAAGAATCTCAATTTTCTAATAGATTCCTCGTTCCTCGGAATGACAAATCGTCAGTTATATTTTTATTTACAATTATTTTAAAACCGTCGCACTTATCATTCCAATCACCACATCATTGCTCACGGCTGTTAATTTCACAGATTTCAATTCTTTATTTTGGTCAATCGGCAAATCCAGAATTGTTGCAGCCCCACCATCAACCTGACGGTCTGTAAATCCTTTGATGCTCGAATATTTACTCAAAGTTCCGCCTTTGTACAATTCTCCAGTCTTCAGTTTTACACGGTACGGAATTTTATCATCCGGAATCTCAAAAGCGAAATTATCATCAAACAAATCTTGCTCAATCGGCCACCAGTTCACAGGATTTTTCAGTTCCAATTCGGAAGTTGAATCATCAACATACTGAACGGTAATTTTCCCGTTAATGATTTGCGACTGCATAGGATTCGTAGAACCTGCCACCAGGAAATAGATTTTCTTTCCTTTACCTGAAACAGGGATTTCAACCGATTTCGGATAATTATCCCATTGACTTGTAAAAACAATATTTTTATCTGCTTTATCAATAAGGAAAGGAATTCCAAGGAAATCAACCTTCCCGTTTTTTCTTTTATTCATCAATCCGTTATCGTCGATTTGAGTCGTGATTAATGGATAACACCAGTTTCCGATTCCTTGCCAAGGAAGCTGCAGAGTAGGGACTTTCAATCTTGGTGAAAGATATTTCTGATTAAAAATCTCAGTGACTTTTTCATTATATTTTGAGGCTAATGAGATCGTGTTGAACTGACCTTGATTTTCAATTTTCCAGTCTGTAATTTCAATATTTTGTTTAATTTCATTGTATTCTAGTTCGATGGAGTTAGTTCCTTTGCTTAAATAATTAGGAGGAATTTCAATCGATACACTTTGATTTTTTTGAATATTGAAAGTTTTATTTAAACCATTAATATTCAATTTTCCATTAATTGGATTCGATGATTTAGATTGAATCTGCAGCTTTTTATTGGCCCATTTTGTTTCCAAAGGAAAACGGATATCTACATTTATAGGTTGCCACCAAGTCGTTCCGTTTTGCTCGATTTGTACGAAAAAAGTTCCTTTTCTTTCTTTGTCGTCTAAATTGATTGTGTGGTTAACCACCCCGTCTTCTCCCTTTGGTCGAATCCACCCCTCCAGAGGAGGGGAATTTTTAATTAGTCCTTGTGGGTCGTAAACCTGTTTTATTTTCTTTTTTGAATCAAAATTTAATTGGAGATTTTCAGAAATATAATTGATATAATCTGTTTGTTCGTTTTTCAATTTTTCTCCGGAATAATTGATTTCAATTTTAAAATTTTTTCCTTTCGGAGTTTCAAACTGAATAATTGGCTGTAAAATAGAATTAGGTTTAACTTTCCAATTCACATTTTTGCCATTTACTTGTACCGATTTGATATTAGGCTGATTAACAGGAATCTGCATTTCCAACGTTACAGGATTCTGATATTTTGATTTAAATAAATATTCCGTTTTTTTCGAACTTCTTTTAAACTGATATTCCCAATCCGGAAGTTTCAGTTCGGCAGAATTCCAGTCTTTTGGAAAACCAGGTTTGATGCTGATTTTATTTTCTAATAAATTCGGATTAACTCCGAAAAGTCCTTCTGTCAACGTTCTGGAAGCAACGCCAATAGGGTCTGCAAAATCTCTGTATAATTCTCCACGAAATGCATCGTAATGTGAAAGCTGTTCGAAATTCCCCGGACTAATGCCGTAATACATCGATTCAAACAGATTTCCTTTCCAAAGCTGGTAGGCATCTTCATTTCTTCCCGCTTGCCAATACGCCAAAGCGGTCTGTAAATTCTCCGCCAAAGCAACATTATTAATCGACCAGTCGTAAGGTTGCCAATTTGTGGTCGCTAAAGTAAAATAGTCTTTATTGTCCGCACCTTTTACCGTAATCGGAATTTTCGGTGTGTGATTATTGATGTATTGTAAATTCTGATAGTCCTCAAATTCATTCAAAATAAACGCGTCCGAAACGTGATAAATCGACCAGATTCCCGGCTTGTCGTGAACGATTTGATTACCTAAAGCATCTTTATATTCTGAAAAATAGCCTTTGTTTTTAATCCAAAGTTCGTTTTTCATTGCTTTTGAAATCGCATCAGCTTCCTTTTGGTAAGGTTGAGGATTTTCGCCAATGATTTTCGCCAGTTTCGCCATTTCACGGTTGGCTCTGTAATTATATGCCGAAGTATGCGTCACTTTTCCACCGGAATATTGAAGCGCATCGCTTGCCCAAATCGCTGCATACGCATCATACAAATCATCACGCTTGAAGTTTCGTTTTTCCCAATCCATATGACGAACCATCGTCGGCCACATTTTCTTTAGAAATTCTTTGTCTCCCGTATAATTGAAATGCGAAAATAGTTGGTCAAAAAACACCAGATTCATATCGTAATGATGTGGTTTGGTGTTGTCATTCGGGTTTCTGGAAATATATCCGCTTGAAAAAACCGAAGTTCCCATTTTCTCCGCACTTCTCGCCAAATGGAGCAAAGTATCCATTTCTACAGGCGCAGAATCGGGTTTCAAAACCTGCGAATTGGCATAACTTTCAAAATGTTCTTTCGCTCTGTCGTGCCAACTCAACGCATCAGCTGTGTAAGCGCCACGCCAAGCATTCAGTCGCATTCTCCAGGCAACAGCGCCGTGAAGAAAAGTCGGACTTTCCCAGATTCCGTCTGCGGCAACGGCTAAATTGGCTCCGAAATTATTTAAATCTGCATCCGGAGTTTTTAATTGAATTCTGTTGGTTAATGATATACGGGCTTTCTCCGCTTCATTGAAAATGCTTTTTAATTCTTCATCTGAAAAGTTTTTACCCGATTTTCCTTTCGCAACCTGAATAAAAATAGGTTGTTGTTGCGAAGAATAAGTAGCGTAAATAATCGGTGATTTGTCTATTTTATTTTGAGTAAAAGCAGGAAGGTTTTCCAATGTTTTTGCATCGGTCATCTGCAAAAAAGGAACATTTGAAAAGTTCCCGTTTACCATTTGAGTTTCCTTTTTTTTATTTAAATAATTCAACTGAAACTGGTTCTTTAAAGCCTGAAACTGATTATTCAGACAATACTCAGGTAACAGATAAAATCCGGATTCCGGGTCTGCACCAATGTCGCCGTTTCTGCTGAATGTCGTTCCGCTCGCTCCGCCGTAAATTGCATAGATTTTTGTTGACGAATCTATATTGACAGTTTCCATTTTCACCACCAAACCTTCTTCTTTAGCTTGAGCCAAAACGGTCAGTTTTAAAATTCCGGTCCCAAGAATTGGGTCTTTGATTTCATACAGCATCGAACCCGGTCGATAACGGGTTTCAATCTTATCAGCATTAATTAATTTTTTAATTGAATTTCCTTTCTGAATGATAAACTGAAGATTTCCGCCCATCCCCGGAAGATAGAGTGCAAATTCCGGCAAATCTCCCGCTTCAACTCTGGAAGCGCGGTTATCTCCGTATAATGCACGATTGAAACGATATTTTCCGTTGACCAATAAAAAATCACCTTTGTCTTCTTTATAATGCAATTCACGCTCGTTATTCTGCCAATGTTTCAACTGGGAATAAGAATGTGAAATTGCCGATAAAACGATCAGTCCGGCGAATAGGGTTTTTCTGCGCATTTTAATTCTCTAAAATAATTTTACGGGTCTTTTTAGTAATAATAGAACTAGATATATAAAATTGATAACTAATATATTTAAAGGCACTTCGACAGGCTCAGTGTGACATCTCTAATACTAACCGTTTTTATAATGTGGCAGTCTGAGTTTGTCGATGACTTTTAATAACCAGAATAATATGAATTAAAAATGTGTTTAATTTATATTAAGGTTTTAGCTCAGTTAATGGTTGTCCGTTAATGGTTACATTTTTTAATGTTACGTTTTTCAGATAATCCACTTTGTAAGGAATCTGAACGCCTACCATTTTAGCATTAATCATTGTGAAATCCGTTACCGGAGAAGATTCGTAGGCGTCAGAGAACACCGCGTATTTTCCGCCTTTGTCAACAGTTAAATTCTCAACCCAGATATTTCTGATGGTCGGAATGTGATTTCCCGGCTTTTCGTAATGCATATTGAAACGAACCGCAGCTTCTTTGTAAGCCCCAACTTTGGTGTTGTAGAAAAACACGTTTTCGATGATTCCACCACGGCTTGAGCTAGTTTTAATTCTTAAAGCTCTGTCAAGATTTTTACTGTCCATTATATTTCCGATGGCATAAATGTTTTTAGCACCTCCTGCAATCTCGCTTCCAATTACAACTCCTCCGTGACCGTCTTTCATTTCACAGTTTTCGATGATGTGATTTTCGGCAGGTCTTCCGATATCTCTTCCATCTTCGTCTCTTCCGGATTTGATAGCAATACAGTCATCTCCAGTATCAAAGTATGAATCTTTAATCCAGACATTTTTACAGGCTTCAGGGTCGAAACCGTCGTTGTTTGGTCCGTGACTGATGACTTTTACTCTTTCGATTAAAACATTTTCACACAAAACAGGATTCAGGTTCCACATTGGAGAATTTTTAACCAAAACGTCCGCCATATAGAAGTTTTTCGACTTGTAAGGCTGAACGAAATTGGGTCTTAAATACCATCCATCCCCGAAAATTCTTTCTCTTGCAGGCTTTCTCTGCGCCATATATTCGTGAAGTTTTGCACGGGCTGGATTTTGTCTTCCCGGACGGTTTTCGTTGTAACCATATTTTGTGGCACCACACCAAAACCACCAGTTGTCCAAATCAGCATTTCCATCCAAAGTTCCTTTTCCGGTAATGGCGATATTTTCTTCTTCGTAAGCATAGATTAAAGATGAATAATTCATGCATTCTATTCCCTCCCAACGGGTGAAAACGATAGGGTAGTCGTTGCTGTCCTGACTGAATAAAATGGTAGAACCGTCATTTAAATGAAGTTCGACATTGCTTTTCAGATAAATGGCGCCTGTTAAGAATACTCCTTTAGGAACGATCACTCTTCCTCCACCTTCTGCATTACATTTTTCAATCGCTTTTTTGAAAGCTTCCGTATTTTTTGTTTTTCCGTCGCCAATGGCTCCAAAATCAGTAATCAGGTAATCAACCTTTCTGAATTCCGGTTTTTTAATTTGCTTTTTTAAGGCTTTGATTTCCTTTAAAGGCTGTTTTGCTGAGGTCCAAGGCTTATACTGAGCCGGAATTTTAGCTGATAACAGAAAAACGATAAAGAATAAAATGTATTTTTTCATAATGTCTGACTTGAAAGAATGTACTTCAGATATTTTCCTTTATTTATCGCAATCTAAGATAATTGTCCTTAAAAATTATCCTGCACTGTCTGCATATTAAATTGACTGATCAATTTTGTAATCGATTGCATTGTTTCAAAGATAAATGAATTACAGGTATTCTTATCATAAAGATAAGTCTTAGTCTATTTAATAAATCTTAAACAGTATATGATGTTAAATATTGCTTTAAAACGATTATATGAAAAGGCTTCCCGAAAAATGGCTACCGTGTCTTGGCAGACCGTTGTGGCTGAGAGGACTCTCTAAAGATAAAGCGGAGATTGATGAATGGAACAAGAATCTTGCTCCGTCTACGGAATTAAGAACTTGGTTTCATCATGATCCGGATCTGTGGCTGGAGTTTTCAGAAAAATATCTGCAGGAGCTCCAAAGCAATGATGAGAACAAAAAGTTTCTCGAACACCATAAAAATCAGGAAAAAATCACATTGGTATACGCGGCAAAAGATGAAAAACACTGCCATCCTATTATCCTGAAACGTTACCTGGAATCTTTAAAATAGTTTTACTTTCTTGTTAAAGCAAAATAGATGACATAGACCCAGCTTAATAATCCGTGAATGATGGCCCACAAAATAGAACGGTTTCTGTCCCAGGAAGCAACTACAGCTATTACAGATCCTAATCCGATTCCGCCTTGAGTGATCGTAGTAGTTACGGAATCAGTATTCTCGGGAGTATTGGTTATTTGAGCGGATAAAAGAGTGATGCAGCAAATAAGGAATGCGAAACTTAGTACTTTTTTATTCATTGGTCTTTTTTGTGAAGTGCCAAAAGTAAGTAAAAAATTCAATGTTGGCTCAGGTTTTGAGTGCATTTATTTGAGTTTTTACTTTTTTTGAGCAATTTTATGGATTAAATATTAATTTTTTTTAATCAGACTAGGCTACATCCGCCTGAAAGCCTATATTTGCAGCCTAAAATTTTAAATACATGAAAGAACTAATTGAAAAAATCAACGCAGAATTCGAAACTTTTACAACTGAAGCTAACCAACAAGCTGAGAAAGGAAACAAGGCAGCTGGAACTAGAGCTCGTAAAGCAGCTTTGGAATTGAGCAAATTGTTCAAAGATTTCAGAAAAGTTTCTGTTGAAGAATCTAAAAAATAAAAATTTCTTTACCGGCTTATTTGAGCCGGTTTTTTATTCATGAATAATAAAACAATGAGCGGCTTAATCAATAAGCCGCTCATTGTTTTTTCTTTCTTTAATTTCCGATATTTTCACGCTGCAATAGTTTATAGTATCATACTCAGCTGCACTCTTTTTCTCGTCTCATCCACATCTGTTACTTTTACCTGGACATGCTGATGCAGTTTTACCACTTCGTTAACATCCGAAACAAAGCCGTCTTTCAGCTGGGAGATATGAACCAGTCCGCTTTCTTTAATTCCTAAATCTACGAAACAGCCGAAAGCCGTAATATTATTTACGATTCCCGGTAAGATCATTCCGGTTCTCAGATCTTTAATACTTTTAACATTCGGATCAAATTCAAAGACTTTGGCTGCTTTTCTCGGGTCTAACCCCGGTTTTTCAAGCTCTTTCAGAATGTCTTTAATACCCAGGATTCCAATATCTTCTGTAATATATTTTTCAGGATGTACTAAAGCAATCTTTTCTTTATTCGCAATAAGTTCATGTGTTTTAATTCCCAGATCTTTAGCCATTTTTTCAACAATTCCGTAGGCTTCAGGATGCACGGCAGAATTATCCAGCGGATTTTTAGCATTATGAATTCTCACAAATGCTGCCGCCTGCTGAAAGGCTTTTTCACCTAATCTAGGAACTTTTTTCAGCTGTTTTCTGTCTTCAAAAGCACCGTTTTCAGTACGATAGTTAACGATGTTTTCCGCCATCTTTTCTCCGATTCCCGAGACGTAACTTAATAATGACTTACTTGCTGTATTCAGGTTGATCCCCACAGAGTTTACGCATTTCATTACTGTAGAATCCAATTCGTTTTTCAGTTGAGTCTGGTCCACGTCGTGCTGATACTGTCCGACTCCGATAGATTTCGGATCAATCTTTACAAGCTCAGCCAGCGGATCAGCCAGTCTCCTCCCGATGGAAACAGAACCACGAACGGTCACATCATAAGTGGGGAATTCATCCCTTGCGATTTTACTTGCAGAATATACCGAGGCTCCGGCTTCTGAAACGACAAAAACCTGTAACGGCTTATCAAACGCAATTTTTTTAATAAAAAACTCGGTTTCACGGCTTGCAGTTCCGTTTCCGATCGAGATTGCTTCAATATTATAGGCGTTTACCATCGAACGGATCTTTTTCATCGCCATTCCACTTTCATTCTGGGGCGCGTGAGGATAAATGGTTTCATTATGAAGAAGATCTCCTTTTTCATCCAGACAGACTACCTTGCAGCCACTTTTATACCCCGGATCGATCGCCAGAATTCTTTTTTCTCCCAAAGGCGGAGCGAGTAGGAGCTGCGTTAAGTTTTCAGAGAAAATCTCAATCGCTTTTTTATCCGCTTTTTCTTTCGCTTCCTGTAGGGTTTCATTAGAAATAGCAGGTTCCAATAACCTTTTGTAGCTGTCTTTTATGGCTAATGAAATCTGTTCACCAGCTTCATTATTAGATTTGATAATAGCATTCTCAATAAAATCGATAGCTTCCTCTTTGTCGATTCCTACATTGGTCTTCACAAAACCTTCCGTTTCCGCTCTCAGCATAGCCAACAATCGGTGAGAAGGGGTTCTGCTGAGGTTTTCTTCCCATTCGAAGTACTGAGAGAATTTTTGAGCATCCTCTTCATCCTTTTTCGCTTTTACGACTTTTGAAGTTACCACAGCTTTTCTCTGGAACATCCGGCGAAGATTTTTTCTGACATACATATTTTCGTTGATCCATTCTGCCATGATGTCCCTCGCTCCCTGTAAAGCTTCCTCTTCAGAAGGAACCTGATCATTGATGTATTTTGAAGCTAAAAACAATACATCGTTGTTTTTCTGGCTCATGATGATTTTGGCTAAAGGTTCCAGTCCTTTTTCCTTTGCAGCATCGGCTTTGGTTTTCTTTCTTTTCTTAAAGGGCAGGTACAAATCTTCAAGCTCCTGAATATCGAAACTTTCTTCTATTCTTTGCTTCAGTTCGGGAGACAAGGCATTTTGTTCTTCAATAGATTTTAAAATGCTTTCCTTTCTTTTAAGAATTTCTTCAAACTGTTTGCTAAGCTTTGAAATCTGCTCGATCTGCGTTTCATCCAGATTTCCGGTCTTATCTTTCCGGTAACGCGAAATAAACGGAATGGTGCAGTCTTCTGCTAATAATTCTAAAGTGGCATTGATGTTTTTTTCAGGTATAGTAAGAATTTGCTGTATATAGCGTGTCGTGTTCATTTTAATTTTTTGAATGGCTAAAATACAGACTTTTTTATAAAAGAATAATGATCTTATAAACAAAAAAGCAGTACGAATGGTATTGTGTTCTGCTTAGCACAGGTTTTATTTTAACTATGCTTTTTTGTAATAATGTCGCCCTTGATAAACAATTTATTAAGAGTAAATTTTTCTGATTTCGTTTCCTAAAATTTATATTTTAAAATATTAAACACGACACGATTTGTCGCTGCACCATAATACCTTTGTTTTAGCGTTATCAGGGATAAATTAACACTAAAATAAGATGTTGAATTTCCGAAATATTTCAATACAAATCCTCTCCATATGAAGTAAAAATGATATTTTTGCAACGTTTTTAAATTAATAACAAATAAACTCAACATAAACACGAGATGAAAAAACTCTATATCGGTGCATACTTTCTATGCACAGTTCTGAGCCTATTCGCTCAGGAGGTCCTATGGCAGAAAGACATCAAATCCACCACTCAGGATTTTCTAAGCCAGGTGACTCCAACCGTAGACCTTCAATATTTAATTACCGGAAGCTCTATTCAATCACAGAAACTTTCGACAGAAAACAAGCAGAACAACGGCTACGATTTCCATTTAGTGAAACTCAATCAACAGGGCGAAGAAGTCTGGGAAAAATACTTTGCAGGTAAGAACCATGATTACCTTTCCGCGTCCCTTTCTACACAGGACGGAGGCTTTGTTCTGGCAGGAACCACTTACTCAGGCAAAGGCCTTGATAAAAAAGACGATTCCAAAGGAGGCTCCGATATCTGGCTCATCAGGATCAATGAATTCGGCGATGAAGTATGGCAGAAAACCATAGGCAGTATTTCCGATGAAGAAGCCAGAGCCGTCATTCAAACCACTGACTTAGGCTTCGTTGTCGCAGGAAATGTTCAAAACTCTGCGCAAGGTTATGGCTCCAAAGATGTTCTTGTTACCAAATTAGACAAGAACGGCAAAGAGCTTTCCCAACTCATTTTAGGCGGAAAAGGTTTGGATGAAATAGAAAAAATGATTCCCACCAGAGAGGGAGGAGTTTTATTAGGAATCTATTCCCGAAGTTCCGAGGTTCGTGGTTCGAGCTCCGGAACTACCACCCCGAATCCCGTATCCCGCTACCCAAAATCTACAAATAACTTCGGCGAAGGCGACTACTGGATCATTAAACTCAACAAAGACGGCAAAGTAGAATGGGAAAAGAACTATGGAGGAACAGGAGACGATCACTTAAGAACTTTAGCCATGACCACTTCAGGCTTTATCATCGGAGGCGAAAGCCGTTCCGAAAGATCAGGCAATAAAACCGTAGGCGTAGAAGAAGGTACCGACCTTTGGCTCATTTCCTTAAATGAAAAAGGCGAAGAAATCTGGCAGAAATCCTACAACTTTAAGAACAGAGATGTTTTAATGGGAATGCATGTGATCTTAGGACACAACGAAAGAGAAAAAAATAAAGACTTAACCAAAGGAATCTTACTCGGAGGCTATACCCAGGCAGAAGGCAGAATAGAAGCTGATGATGAAACCTTTTGGATGCTGTATGCAGATGAAAACGGCAATGAACAGTGGCGAAAACACGTAAAAGGAGAATCCAGAAAAAGAGAGGAAAGACTGGCAGACATTAAGCTGAACAGAGATGGTTCCATTATTCTGGCAGGAACCAGCGCGGAAGAACTAGGCAAGGAGAACTGGAAGATCGTAAAGCTGGGAGATCAGCAGGTAGATCAATTGATCGAGAAGCAGGATATCAAGATCTATCCGAATCCCGTATCGGATTATGCGTATGTAGAGATTGGTTTTGATTTCAAGGAAGCGGATATTGTGATGTATGATATGTCGGGAAGACAGCTTCAGAGTTTAAAAACCAAGAACAAGGTCACAAAGATCAATACACAGCCTTTGATTCAGGGTGCTTACCTTATTACGATAAAAACAGATACGAATAAAACTGCAAATGCGAAACTGATTAAGAAATAATGAAAAGAATGAGATCAATACAATTTTTAATACTCTTTTTTCTAGTGATTATCACGGGAAAAGGATATGCACAGATAGGAATAGGAGATGTAGTGACTACATCAGTAGCATCACCCTCTATGGCGGCCATGTCCCAATATACTGATGTTCCCATGTCGTTGTCTACAGGATATCCTGAGATAGGGGTGTCGCTTATGAGTGCCCCGGTTTCCGGTGGAATCAATTGGCCTATGAGCTTAAGCTATAATATAAGAGGTGTTGATAATCAGGAAACAGCAAGTGATGTAGGAAATGGATGGTCATTCTTCGGAGCGGGGGTTATTTATAAAAAAGTAATCAATTATCTGGATGAGTGTTATGATAATTCTGGAGCAACCTCTTATAAAAAGAATGAATTTGATGACCTGTATTATTATAATATTCCCGGTTTGTCAGGAAAATTTAAGATCAAACGAGATACGGTGAATAACACCTTTCAATTATTGAATCTTACGCCGAATCATGCCAGGATAGAATATGTGAGAAACAGCAATACCGCCACCTTTAAGGCAGACAGCTTTACAGTGACTTCGGACAATGGTTATAAATACATTTTTGATAAGACCGATCTGGGAAAGTATGATTGTGGAGACCTCTGGACTGGAAAAGAGTACAAGACGGCTTATTATCTTTCGAAAATCCTGAACCCGATCGGAGTAGAAATAGTGACCATGGAATATGATGAGAAAAAAAAGTATAAAGGAACAAGTACCACCAATCTGCTTTCTCTTCAGAATAAACTTAAAACCATTACCAGCAGAAACGGGCAGGTAGCATTCAGCTATACCTATGATGAGACGCTGGAGCCTACCGATGGAGAGGACGCCATAAGTGATCCTTATAGCCTACAGAAGATCAGCCTTAAAGATCCGGCGGGAAATGAGATATTTTCTTATGTTTTTAATTATACGATGGTTTCAAAAGGAGCAGAAGCATACAAGAAGCTGAGAGTCCTTAATTCGGTGGTGAAAAACGATAAGAACGGAACCTTACTGGAGAACAACCGCTTTTTGTATCAATCTTCTACAGGAGAAGGAATTCTTACCAAAATGATTTCGCCTACGGGAGGAATCACAGAATACAATTATGGAGGAGGTGAAATCTACCGTAATTTTAATGATCCTGCTTTCCTGGCATCGTTGGTGGGAACTAATTATATTACTTATCCGGAAATGCAGTATTGGGCCGGGATAGCTGATGGAACTATTGATACAACACAGAGCCTTTCATATCCTATTACGATTTCAGGAAATACCTCTGAAATGAAAAACTTCAGATTCATTCTTAATCTGGAAGAATATTTGTTCCCGGAACCTCTTCCCGGATTTCCTGTAAAACCCAATAATCTGAAAATTACCTTAAAAAGAGGAACTGAAGTTATTATTCCTACTATTACTGCTACCGGTGATTTCTATAATGAATATTTACTGAACAATTATCCGGGAATATATACCCTTGAAATTACTTCTACAGGAGGCGCTACCGGAACAGGAAGTTTTAATGCATCGGAAATAAAAGTTTATCCCGGTCCATTTAGAAATGCTGTTGATGCTCCGGGGCGAAGAATAAAAAATATCAAAACCTATAAAAACATTAATGATGCTTCTGCCTTCAGAACGGTTAATTACGAATATGATTCCTTTGATTTACCGAACAGTTCCAGCGGGTATTCATATTATAATGAACGGGACTCTGATAATGACCCCATATCAGATTATATTTTATACAAAAATGTAAAAGAATCTGAAACCGGAAAAGGTTCGGTACGCTATTCTTTCAAGACGCCCGATGATTACCCTAAACAGCAGAATGGAGGTACTGCATTGGAACCTGAATATTTCTGGCCATATTACAGCATTACAAAAGGGGGGCTTATATCTAAAAAAGAAGTCTATGATGAACAGAATGTGCTATTGACCACTGAGCTGTATGACTATGAGTTAGATACTTATTCTGATGAGGAATATAGCTTCACAGGAAGCTATAAAATTACTTCAAAGCCTTCATACATTAAGAAAAATACAGTAACCAACAAAGCATACTTCTCGAATAACGGAATGCTGGAATCAGGTTCTGAAACCTGGATCAGCCCTTCCAATATGAAGCCTTATTATGTGAAAAGTACGGCCGACGGAGATGTCTCTGAAAAATTGATCACATATGCCGTAGGACAACCCGGATATACCCATCTTGAAAATGCTTTTATGACGGGGATTCCTGTTATACAGGAAGAAAAGAAGAACGGAAAAACCCTTTCAAAATCCGTTACTAAATTTGAGAACTCTTCTCTGCTTCCGACCTCAATATGGGCAGCAAATATCCTCGACGGGAATATGAAACTCAAAGGAAGAATGGATGCCTATGACGATAAAGGAAATGCGGTTCAAATCTCTTCGGAAGTAGGAATTCCTACGGCTTTTATATATGGGTATAATAAGACCCAATTGATTGCTAAAGTAGTGGGAGCAAAATATGATGATATCAAAACCAATGCACTCGTTCTTGCTGCCGTAAACGCATCAGACAGTGATAATACCAACCCTTCAACGGAAAGTGCTCTTATTGCCGCACTGGAAAGCCTTCGTGCTGATTCTTCCATGGCAGGCTATCAGATCACAACCTATACCTATGATCCGTTGGTGGGGCTTACAACGATGACATCTCCAAATGGTCAGAGAGAAATCTACGAATATGACAGCGCAGGAAGGCTGAAAAAGGTGAAAGCTGTGGAAAAGAACAATGCCGGAAGTATCGTAGAGAAGACCCTGAAAGAATACCAATACCACTATAAACCTTAAAGGTTGGATCTTTTAAGTTATTTAAATGATAAAAGAATGAAAAAAATATTAAGCATATTGGGGATCTTATTTTTGATAACGGTCTCCGCTCAAAATAATCTTACTCCCACCGAAAACTATATATACAGTAAATCATGTCTGAATGGAGACTGCACCAAAGCGGCTGAAAGTGTACAGTATTTTGACAGTTTCGGAAAACCGTTTCAGACCATAAACATCAAATCAACCCCATCAGGAAAAGATGTGGTGCAGCATATCCCCTATGACAGCTTCGGGAGAAGTGTTGACAGCTGGATGCCTGTACCGGTGAATACTTCAGGAGGTGCTGTACAGGATACCAGTGCCGTAAAAAATACTGCGCTGTCGGTCTACGGAGACAGTCGCCCTTTTTCCCATACCGTATTGGAAAAGTCCCCCCTTGGCCGTCCGGTAAGCAGCATTTCGGTAGGACAGGACTGGCAAAACCATCCCGTAACGATGGGATATAATGCCAATAAAGCGAATGAAGTAAAGAAATATACGGTATCAACAAGCTGGATAGAAGGAAGAACAAAGGATGCATTATCCCAATCCGGATATTATCCTGCCAATACCCTGGTGAAAACTTCGGTAACCGATGAGGACGGAAATACAAGCATAGAATATAAAAACAAAGCGGGGCGGGTACTGCTTGTTAAAAAAGGAGCGGGAACTGCTGAGGAAACCGATACGTATTATGTATATAATGAGTACAACCAATTGGCTATGGTCATACCTCCATTGGCAGTCAATGCACCCATGAATCAGACGACTTATGATAATCTCTGTTATCAGTACCATTATGACGGCTGGAACCGCCTGGTTGAAAAAAAACTCCCGGGAAAAGGCTGGGAATATATGATCTATGATCAGCAGGACAGACTGATTATGAGCCAGGATGCTAATTTGCGGGCAGCTGACAATACATTTGGAGCCAAAGGCTGGTTAGTAACCAAATACGATAAGTGGGGAAGAATTGCTTATACAGGCTTTGTTGCCAGTACAGATTCCAGAGCAACCTTACAGAATAATGTGAGCAATCTGACGGTAAATGCTGAAAATAATGAGGCCAGAAGCACTACCTCCTTTATAGCGAACGGGCTAGAAGTATATTATACACAAAATGCTTTCCCTGCCGGAAATATGACGGTACTCACGGTGAACTACTATGATACCTATCCTTCCTACAGCTTTAATCCTGCAGCTCCGGCTTCCGTGTTCGGGCAGGAAATTATGACAGATACTCAAAATGCCCCGGTGAGCACCAGAGGATTACCGACTCTAAGTCTGGTAAAAAACATTGAAGATAACAGCTGGACGAAAAATTATGTGTACTATGATACCAAAGGCAGATCTGTGGCTACCTATTCCATCAATCATTTGGGTGGCTATACCAAAACGGAAATGGAACTGGATTTTGCCGGGATGATGCAGCAAACGAAAACCTATCATAAAAGATTAGCTGCAGATACGGAAAAAATAATTACCCAGTCTTTTGAATATGATGCGCAGAACCGTCTGAAAAAACAATGGCATACTATAAATGGTCTGTCAACCGAGCTATTGGCAGAGAATACCTATAATGAACTTTCCCAACTTGCCAACAAAAAAGTAGGAGCCTCTGTCATTCCGACGACAGGAGGAATCTCTTCTCCGTTACAGAGTATCGATTATACCTACAACGCTCGCGGGGCTATTACCAAAGTAAATGATCCTGCCAATCTGGGATTGCACTTGTTTGGCTATGAACTGAAAACCTTCAATCCCCAGAACACAGGAAGCAGTAGCGGAAAATACAACGGGAATATTACAGAAGTAGACTGGAAAACCTCTACCGATAATATCCTGAGAAGATACAGCTACCAGTATGATCCTTTGAACCGACTGAAAAAAGGTATATTCTCAGAGCCCGGCACGTCAGTACCCCAGAATGATTTTTACAATGAAATGGCGAGCTACGACCTGAACGGGAATATCACTTCGCTGCAAAGAAATGCTAAGGGAGGCTCCGGAATGAAAGAACAGATTGACAACCTGGTGTATACTTATGATGGCAATAAGCTTCAGACGGTGGTTGACGGATCAGGCAATTATGCCGGCTATCCGGATACTTCAGGAGCTGTAATCTCTTATGATGATAATGGCAATATGATCAGCCACACAGATAAAGGGGTTTTAAATATTAAGTACAATTACCTGAGCCTTCCGGGAGAAATAAAGTTCAGTGCTACCTATACCATCAGAAATTATACTACGGGAGAAGATGAGATAAGAAATGTAAGAACCAACTATACCTACCGTGCAGACGGAACTAAGCTTAGAAAGAAATATACGACTTTCTTCATCAAAAATGCTACCGAACGCACTACTACTACCGACTACTTAGAAGGTTTTCAATATACGGTTAATTATGCGGGAGCTGTTTCTTTAGACTTTGTTCCGACCTCGGAAGGCTATTATGATTTTAAAAATAATCGGTATATTTACAGCTATACAGACCATTTAGGAAATGTGCGTCTAAGCTATTTCAGAAATGTTAATGGCAGCGCAGAAGTTCATGAAGAAAACAATTATTATCCTTTTGGATTAAAGCATCAGGGCTATAACAGACTGGAAGGAAATCCTGCCTATAAATACCAATATAATGGTAAAGAACTACAAGAAGAAACCGGCTGGAATGACTATGGGGCAAGGATGTATATGCCTGATATCGGAAGATGGGGTGTGATCGATCCATTAACAGAACAGATGAGAAGGTATTCCCCTTATAATTATGCGTTTAATAATCCTATCAGCTATATAGACCCGGATGGTAGAAAATCAATGATTTACAGTGACGGAGGAGTTATGCGTTGGGAATTTGATCCTATGACTACTATATATGGTACTTCATGGTTTGAAGATTCCATAATTAAATATGGCAGTTTTGGAGGATCAGGCTTTTTAGCTCAAGGCTTCACTGGCGGTGGCGGAGATGGTTCGCAAGATACTGGTACTCCTGCGTCAGGTACTACCTATTCTGGACAAGAAGCATATGACGTCTTACAACAGATGTTAAATCCAACCTACGATTTCTCCCAATTTGATTTTTCTCAGCTCGACGATGATGTAACGATCGGAAAGAACGGCAGAGTGGTTTGTATAAATCCAAAAAATAGTTCCAATAGATTTTTTGATGAAATGGGCAAAGAATTGTTTTTTAATGATCCACAAGGTGTAAATAAGAATTGGATGACTCGAAAGTTTCAAATGGGAGAGCAAATATATTATCCTGTAAGCATAGAAGAGATGTATGGTGCAATTAATAGTGTCGGGTCTAATAGTGCAATAAAATTTCTTAGATATACATCAGGAACTGGAGCTGCTTATGGATTAATATGGAGTTCATCTACTATGGGTGAAGCTGATTTTTCGGCTCATTTTCTATCTCGTAAGATTGGAGAAGATGGAAGATATGTTAATCAAAATGACTCTTCTTATAATATTCGATTTGGTAATTCTAATAGAATGTTTAGCCTGATGGATGCTGGAAATGCAATGTGGGGGCTTTGGATGCGGTCTCTAGGTGTTACAAATCTAGAGATAAAGAAAGCGTCTAATTGGTACGAGAGAATTTATAATGGAGTTCCAGATACTGCTGCTGATCAAAGAGCTATGTTTTATTTTCTTAACATTTTAGATAAAAATAAATAATATGAAAAAAATATTTAAAAAACTTCTTGAGCCATATACTGTCTTAATATTATTTTTAGTATTTGTAATCAGTACAATTTTCTTTTTTGAAATGTTCGATTATAAATATAAAAAACTCAAAGCTTTAATGACATTACTTTATTTTGTACCAGGGTTATTATTTTTTATTATATCATCAATTTATAATTTGGTAATATATAAAAATAAAAACTTGGTAATTAAATTAATTATTTTGACCCCATTGATAATAATAAGTATTTATTTTATTTATCTCATCATATTATTATTCATTTCCTAATATTTTTTTTGGTAGTGTTTCAGAGTTAGTGAGCCTTTTTTGAAAATTAAATCCTTGATTTTCAATGTTAATTAAAAAAGATAATCTTAGAACAAGGGTAGGGTAATATCTGCTCTTGCTTATTTTTGAAGAAAAAATCATAGTTAATTGATTAAAGATCATTCCTGGTGTATCAGGGTTAGTGATGGATTAATTTGAGGTAATAATAAATGGCAGCGCAGAAGTTCTTGAAGAAAACAATTATTATCCTTTTGGATTAAAGCATCAGGGCTATAACGGACTGGAAGGAAATCCTGCTTACAAATACCAGTACAATGGTAAGGAACTACAGGAAGAAACCGGCTGGAATGACTACGGGGCAAGGATGTATATGCCTGATATCGGAAGATGGGGTGTGATCGATCCATTAACAGAACAGATGAGAAGGTATTCTCCTTATAATTATGCGTTTAATAATCCTATCAGCTATATAGATCCGGATGGAAGAAAATCGATGATCTACAGTGACGGAGGAGTAATGCGTTGGGAATTTGACCCAATTACTACTGTCAATGGAGTTTCATGGTTTGCTGATTATATCATTAAATTTAGTGGCTTTGGAGGTTCACAGATTTTGGCGCAAGGTTTTACAGGAGGCAGCGGTGATACTTCTAAGGACAAGAGTGATCCCCAGAAAGAAGAAGATCCTATGAAGATTTTATTGGGGATTATTACAGATTGGTTTGAAAAAGCAAAAGTGGATCCAGATGGGAAACCGGGGTCTGATAAAAATTCAATTCTTGAGCTTCTAAAACAAGTGCCTGAACTGCAACATCTTTATGAGACCAGTGGAAGCTTTGAAATAATTGTCGATTTAACAAAAGAAAAACCTGTAACTGCTCCATATAGTGCTAGGTCTAATACAGGAACAATTACTTTTGGCGCAGGTTCTTTTAAAAGTAATTTGCAACTAGGAATTGATATTATTCACGAAACATGGCATGCATGGGATATTTTAAAGGGCAATAATATTTCTATTTTTGAGTTCTCAAAACAGGTAGATTTTAATGAAAGAAGGAAAATTCATGATAATATCATGGAACTAAGAGGTTATGATTTTGAACTACGTTATGCTCCTAGAAGTATTAATAAGGAAGGGTTTAATATATATTTAAAATATTTTGAAGCAATCAGGTCTTATTTTTATCCGTCAGATCCTAATCAATTTATAAATAAATGGTAATATGAAATATTTAATTATTATATGTCTTGTGATTGGAAATACTTTATTCTCACAGGAAATTTCAAAGGACGAATATATAATCTATGCACAGGTATTAAATGAGTTAAATTTTCCTTCGGATAAATTTCACCTTGGACTTTCTAATAATGAAAAAGCAAGTCTTTTAATTAGTAAGGATCCTATTGAAAGTAAGATTGGTGAATTAAATTCAGAAAAAACATTTAACCTTTCCCGGCTTGATTCATGTATTTTGAAGTTTCGGCAAGACAGGTCTTTGAATTATCATAAAAAAGATAAATGGAAAGATTATAAGATAAAATTAACTTGTAGCGATATTTACTTTAAAAGTGATTCAGAGGCCTATGTCTATGGTATTGATGAATTTAGAGACTTAAAACCTATGCAATTCTTATTTAAAGCTACAAAAGAAAAAGATGGATACTGGCATTTTGAGGATTATACTTTCTATTACTAAAAGATAATTCGGATTATTTAAAAGTAGTTAGATGAAATATTTAATTATTATATGTCTTGTGATGGGCAATACTTTATTCTCACAGGAAATTTCAAAGGACGAATATAAAATTTATGCATAATTATTATATAAGCAAGGTTATTCTTCGGATAAATTTCACTTGGGACTTTCTAATAATGAAAAAGAAAGTCTTTTAGGAAGAAAAAACCCAATTGAAAGTAAGATTGGTGAGTTAAATTCAGAAAAAACATTTGACCATGCCCAACTTGATTCCTGTATTTTAAAGTTTCGGCAAGACAGGTCTTTGAATTATGATAAAATAGATAAATGGAAAGATTATAAGATGAAATTAACGTGCAGCAATATTTACTTTAAAAGTGATTCAGAGGCTTATATATATGGTATTGATGAATTTAGAGACTTAAAACCTAGGCAATTCTTATATAAAGCTACAAAAGACCCAGATGGCTATTGGTGTTTTGAAAACTATATGTTATATTATTAAGAGATAATCAAGATTATTTAAAAGTAATAATAATATGAAATATTTAATTATTATATGTCTTGTGATTGGAAATACTTTGTTCTCACAGGAAATTTCAAAGGACGAATATATAATCTATGCACAGGTATTAGATAGATTATCATTTCCTGTTAATCAATTTCACATGGGGTTATCCCCTAATGAAAAAGCAAGTCTTTTAATTAGTAAGGATCCAATTGAAAGTAAGATTGGTGAATTAAATTCAGAAAAAACATTTGACCATGCCCGACTTGATTCCTGTATTTTGAAGTTTCGGCAAGACAGGTCTTTGAATTATCATAAAAAAGATAAATGGAAAGATTCTAAAACTAGAATAATTTGTAGTAATATTTATTTTAAGAATGATAGAGAAGCTTACATTTATATTATTACTGAATATAAGGTTATTAATCCAATGCAGTTCTTATTTAAAGCTACAAAAGACCCAGATGGCTATTGGTGTTTTGAAAACTATATGTTATATTATTAAGAGATAATCAAGATTATTTAAAAGTAATAATAATATGAAATATTTAATTATTATATGTCTTGTGATTGGAAATACTTTATTCTCACAGGAAATTGGTAGTGTTTCAGAGTTAGTGATGGGCCTTTTTTGAAAGTTAAATCATTGATTTTCAATATCCATTAAAGAATATAATTTTAAAACAAGGGTAGGGTAATACCTGCTCTTGTTTATTTTTGAAGGAAAAAGCATATGTAAGTGACTGAAGATCATTCCTGGTGTATCAGAGTTAGTGATGGATTATTTGGGAAACAATAATATACCAAAATATACAGACCACTTAGGCAATGTTCGTTTAAGTTACTTTAAAAACACTACCAGTGGCAGCGCAGAAGTTCTTGAAGAAAACAATTATTATCCATTTGGATTAAAGCATCAGGGCTATAACGGACTGGAAGGAAATCCTGCTTACAAATACCAGTACAATGGCAAAGAATTACAGGAAGAAACAGGGTGGAATGACTATGGAGCTAGAATGTATATGGCAGATATCGGAAGATGGAGTGTGATCGATCCATTAACAGAACAGATGAGAAGGTATTCTCCTTATAACTATGCCTATAATAATCCGATCGCATTTATAGATCCGGATGGAAGGGAGCCTTTTAATGCTGTAGGCTATTATGGTTCAAATTCGGCATTTAATTGGGAGTTTGATCCCAGAACCAGTTTTTATGAAACTGTTTTTAATCCTGCTACAAGCACGAAAGGGCATTGCTCCGAACTTCATTACTAGACCAATGGCTTTATGGAGGAGGTGACGGTTCTAGGGATAAAGGATCGCCAGGAAAGCCTTTTATAGAAACACAAGCCTATAAAGATTTGATGGCAGCAGCATATTCTGGCGGTGAAGGAAGTCTTATAAATGAAAATGGGTGGTTGAAATGGTGGACTAACTTGGGAGATGAAGGTGAGGGAAATGTGGGAACTTTTAATTTGATGAAATTGAAAGGTAATGGGGATGTATCATGGAATGCTTATAAAGGTTGAGCGGACAAAAGTTCTATGGCCTTAGAGAGTATGTATAGTCTCGTAGCTGAACAGCGTTCAGCTCTTTACAATAGGGGCTATTGGATTGATAATTTAGGGAATCAACGAAGTGCTAATTATGCTGGGAGAACTAGAGGGTCTTTAATAGGTTTAAGAAGTGATTATCTTAGAACGACTGCTAAATTTACAAAATATGCAGATAGAGCAGGAATGGTAGGTAATATAATTTCAGCAGGAGAAGTTAGCTATGGAATATATGAAGACGGTTGGAAATTTGGAAAAAATGCACAAGTTGCAACAGCGGGAGCTATTTCTAATTATTGTAGTTATGAGTTTGATACTCATATTGGGAATATTTTTTATTATGAGTCCAATTAAATATACTAGTTTTGTTTACCGAAATGGACTGATTATATTCATAGTAGGAATTATAAGTATCATCCTTTCGCTGTTTTGTATTTATGAATTTTGTAGAAAATTATTTAATAAAAAAGCAATGTTTTCTATTAATAATAAAGGTATTTGGGATGGAGTTAATATTTTAGATTACCCCTTCATAAATTGGGAAAACGTCATAAGAATAGAAGAATGCAATGTCAATAATGTTCCTCACCTTAAAGTTTTAGTTAATAACCCAGAACAATATATTAATCAAAAAAAAGGCCTGAAAAAATGGGTTCTAAATTTTAATTTTAAAAAATATCAAACACCCATATTATTAAATAAAACTTATTTATCAGGTTCATTTGATGAGTTTAGGAAAATTATTTTAGATTCATATAATGAGTATAAATAATTAATACTCTAACTTAAGAGTTATTTTATAAAAATAGGGTATTACAAATACCCTATTTTCGTAATAAGTTGGTAGTGTTTCAAAGTTAGTGATGCACATTTTTCAAAAATTAAATCATTGATTTTCAATATCCATTAAAGAACATAATCTTAAAACAAGAGTGGGGAACACCTACTCTTGTTTATTTTTAAAGAAAAAACATACACAAATGATTGAAGATCATTCCTCGTGTATCAGAGTTAGTGATACAAAAATATGCTGTTCATGCTATTCAAAACATATTATTAAAAATGGGACTACAAGAACAGGAAAACAACAGTATTTCTGCAAAAACTGTCATAAAAGATTTATAGAATATTACACATATAATGCTTATCGGAGAACTACCAATTCAAATATTATTCAGCTGACAAAGGAAGGCTTAGGAATAAGAAGTACAGCAAGGATATTAAAAATTTCTCCAACAACCTTGCTTAAAAGAATTATCCGCATTGCCGGTAAGATTTATCAACCTAAAAACTATACTCATCAGCAGTATGAACTTGATGAAATGAGAATCTTTATCAGGAAAAAAGCAAATCCTCAATGGCTGGTGTATGCCATTAATAAAAATACCAAAACCATCGCAGCATTCTATATTGGAAAAAGAACAAACAAGACCCTAAATGCTGTTATAAAAACTGTAATGCATTCAAAGCCGCAAAAGATTTATACCGAATTATCAATATCTGATTCCAAAAGAAATTCATGATACTAAAAGATTTGGAACCAATTCCATAGAAAGAAAAAATTTAAGTATCAGAACCCACCTTAAAAGACTGAACAGAAAAACAATTTGCTTCAGTAGAAGTAGTGTAATACTTAGCTGTATTTTAAAAATATATTTCTGGTTATAATCATAAAGTTTCAAAAAAAAAGAGGCTGTCTCAAAAGTGTCATTCTGAACGAAATAAAATGTAGTGAAGAATCTCATGTATTTGGCTATCAATAAGATTATTCCTTCGTCAGAATGACAAAAAGCCAATTATTTGACTTTTGAGACAGCCTCTTTTCTCTTAACACTAGACTTTATTTCATCGTTTCGCTGTAGTATACAGGAGCGAAGTTTTTCTCATCAAATCCCATAATAATAACCTTGTAGCTTTTCGCGTTATCGTTATTGAAGAACTGCACGGTCGTCGGTTCTTTGGGTTGTACCTGCAGATAAGGATTCCAGTAAAGCGTACTTCTGAGATCCTGCGAAATGCTGTTGAAATTGTCATTCCCATAAATAGGGCTCACCAATGGGGTTTCTTTATCGAAGCCGTTCAGTGTTATTTGTTTCAGTTTTGAAGGGATGCTGGAATTGCTTACAGAGCCCGTAATGCCACCTCTTCGGGTATAGATGGCTATGGCGCCGCTTCCGCCAAATCCACCAGCGAAGAAATCTTTAATTACTTTTACCATGGCGATATCTGATGTGGAGATGGTATTTACCTGTGAAGGATCGATCCTCATTTCATCCAGGTAGATGTTTACCGTACTTCCTCTCATTTTCGGAACGTAATTTCCCATATCCATCTCCAGAGTCAGTCCGGCAACCCTTCCCTGCAGCCACTGCAGGATGTTCATAGATCCCTGTGCAGAATTATTGTTATCATTCACAAAATCAAAGATGGTTTCATTCGCTCCCTGGAATAAAGGACCACTTAGTTTTTCATTAAGCTCACGGGTTTTATCTTTTTTAGACTGGATCAGCTTTACTTCCTCAATCAGCGTTGCCTTCTCGTTGATGCTGTTTTGGGTGCTCTTGGTTACCATATACCTTTTGATTTCAGGGGCAGGCTGCTCTTCGCCGGTACGCTGTACCAGGTTATAAGTATGGGCAGGAAGATTTCCTTTTAAAGGAACAAAAGAAAAATCAGGCTGAAAAATAACCTGTACCTGCTCTTTGGGAATTTTGGGATCATTGAGCTGATAAGAAAACTTGATGGCCTCTTCAAAGATCAGACCTCTTAAAGAAAAGAAGCCTTTTGAATCTGTTTTAACCTGGTAGATTTTCATTCCTTTATCCGGCATGCTGAACAATAAATTCATATCCGTATCAGGAGCGGGTTTACCCTGGATGGTTACTTTTCCTTTATAAGAAATGTAAGGTTGAGGCTGGTAACTGATAATAGGGTAGGTTCCTGCCATGATGGTGGCCCAGTCAAATCTTTTCCATTTTTCGGTGATTAAAAGGGCATCCAATGCTTCAGAATTGTGATTGGGGGCAAAATATTGAGCCGGAGAATATATTTTTGAAGGAATATCACCGGTAAGCCATAAGGTGCTCAGTAAACTGTTTTCATCTTCCGGGTTTTCAGAATTCCCATCGAGAACCAGTACGGCATAACCTTCCTGATCAGGATTTTGTGCGATGGTGAAAGAATTGGAAGCTCTTGGGGATTCATTAAGGGATAAAGATTCAAGTGCCGGCTTTTTGATTTTTAACTGATCAGGCTGTACAAAACAAAGCCTTTGTGCGACTACATTTTCCTTGGCATCAAATACGGTAAGCTGCAATATACCATTGATGAGCTGGCTGGTAGGAATAGAATAGCTCTTTTCCAGTATTTTTTCTGAATTTACCTTGAAAACCAGCTGATTGTTGATCATGGCAATGACTTTATACAACGTTCCCGGAGCAATGTTTTTAGATGCTAAAGAGAATTTTATGGCATCATTACCGCTCGTTACTTTAAGGTGAATTCCGGAATCAGCAACAGGAGGTAAATCTATCGTTTGTTTATTCCCCTTTGAGTCAGTGACGATAAGCTGGTATTTTTTTCCGGTTTGTGGAGTGATTGAAAATGCTCCGACATTCTGGTCAAATCCTTTAAAAGAAGTTATTTTTACATCCGGTTTCTCAGCATTTACCACATAGCCGCTCCAGTCAGACGGAGTGAGGCCTTTAGACTGTAATCGGACAGCAAATTTGGTACTGATTCCGTCTATAAAAGTTCCGCTTTCCGGAAATGCAGCGGCAGTCCATTTCGAATCGGTATTGAGCACAAGTTTTTGGGGCGAAGAAGGATTATAGACAATGAAAGGTTTTACGGCCTGAAAGTCTTCATTGAAATTGGCCATCCAGGTGGTGTAGGCACGAACATAATAAATCCCTTCTTTCAGGCTTTCGGGTAAGGTAAAATTACCGCTGCCCTGCCCATTGATTAATGGGACAATTTTTTTGTCGATCTGTACTTTGTTGCTGTCGTACAGTTCTACAAACAAAGATGTGGAAATGTCTGAAATATCATAACCGTCGAAAACAAAAGACTTGAACCAAAGATTTTCTCCGGCGATAAAGCTGTTTTTATTAAATACCAGATGCACTTTTTCCTGCGGATATTTTTCTGAAAACAGTTCCAGCACTTTTTCTGCCTTATCCTGTGCCCGGAAACAGGTTGCTGCCACTATCATAAACAGAAAGGAGATGAGTTTTTTTGACATACCAACAAAAATATCTGTTTGAAATATTTAAGGATAAAAGTACGCGATTTGATGCTTTACTACAATGGCAATCAGTCTAAAGGATATTAAAATATTATTAAAAATGAGGTCAGTTTATAGGCGGTTAAGTATTTGAATGAGAAAAATAAACAGCATTGGTATCATTTATTGATGTATGTTAATAAAAGCAATGGAAGATGGACTTATCTTTGGGTCCTCAATAATTCAGGAAATGGAATACTTTCAGGATATTTCATTTTGCTTATATTTAGAACATAAACTTTTAAACAATAGAATAATATGAAAAAAATCAGTGTAATTGCATTAGTAGGAGTAGGATTGCTTTTGGCATCTTGTAACAAAAACAAATCAGCTGAAGCAGCAGCTACGGGAACGGAGCAGGCAGTAGCAGAAAGCAAAGGAGAAGTATTGGCAGTAGATACAGTAGCTTCTGTAGTGAACTGGAAAGCGTTCCACAAAGGAGGAATGGCTCCTCGTTGGGGAACTTTGACGGTAAAGTCCGGAGATCTTAGCATCGAAAACGGGAATGTAGCAGCTGGGAACTTTGTGATCGATATGAACTCTCTTAAAGTAGATCCGGCTTCAGTTACTGAAAAAGATAAAAAACCGGCTGACCTTGAAGCTCACTTGAAAAACCCTGACTTCTTCGATACAGCAAAAAATCCAACTTCTGACTTTAAAATCACCAGCGTAACAGATCTTAAAGAAGCACCGAAAGATGCTGTAGCAGGAGCTAACAAAACGGTAAGCGGAAACCTTACTCTATCCGGAAAAACAATGAACGTTACCTTCCCGGCTAAAGTAGACGTTGCAGAAGGTACTGCAGCTATCCAGGCTAAATTTACAGTAAACAGAGCAGACTGGGGAATCAAATTCGGAACTTCTGAAGCAGATCCTGCAGAATGGATGATCAGCAAAGACATCGAAATTGCAGTAGACGTGAAAGCTAAGAAATAATATTGTTAGACTATAAAATCTTTGAAGCTGTCTTTTTATAAGGCAGCTTTTTTTATGCTCCGAATCATCCTGAGACTGCCGTTTTTTTATTCCGGATCCGAAAATTCCGTCACATTCCCTACGTTAAAATCGGAGAAAAATATTTTATCCCAAACCGTTTTTCAAAAATATCTATAAAAAATAAAGGATTTTTAAGGGGCATTATTTAGAGGATTTGAAATTAAGGAGATCTAAAATGTTTCTAAAAACATCATGGATGGACAGATAATATGAAATGTTTTCTAAAATTTATTGATTAAACACGACATACTTTGTCGCTAGGCAGCTATACCTTTGTTTTATGATGATCATAAGCAAGTTCACTTTATGATAAGCTAATGAATTCCGGAAATACTTCATTATAAATCTAAATAGTGTGAACTAAAAACTATATTTTTGCAAAAATTTTAAGAACTATTAACAAAAATAAACACGAGATGAAAAAACTCTATATCGGTGCATACTTTCTATGCACAGTTCTGAGCCTATCCGCTCAGGAGGTCCTATGGCAGAAAGACATCAAATCCACCACTCAGGATTTTCTAAGCCAGGTGACTCCAACCGTAGACCTTCAATATTTAATTACCGGAAGCTCTATTCAATCACAGAAACTTTCGACAGAAAACAAGCAGAACAACGGCTACGATTTCCATTTAGTGAAACTCAATCAACAGGGCGAAGAAGTCTGGGAAAAATACTTTGCAGGTAAGAACCATGATTACCTTTCCGCGTCCCTTTCTACACAGGACGGAGGCTTTGTTCTGGCAGGAACCACTTACTCAGGCAAAGGCCTTGATAAAAAAGACGATTCCAAAGGAGGCTCCGATATCTGGCTCATCAGGATCAATGAATTCGGCGATGAAGTATGGCAGAAAACCATAGGCAGTATTTCCGATGAAGAAGCCAGAGCCGTCATTCAAAACCACTGACTTAGGCTTCGTTGTCGCAGGAAATGTTCAAAACTCTGCGCAAGGTTATGGCTCCAAAGATGTTCTTGTTACCAAATTAGACAAGAACGGCAAAGAGCTTTCCCAACTCATTTTAGGCGGAAAAGGTTTGGATGAAATAGAAAAAATGATTCCCACCAGAGAGGGAGGAGTTTTATTAGGAATCTATTCCCGAAGTTCCGAGGTTCGTGGTTCGAGCTCCGGAACTACCACCCCGAATCCCGTATCCCGCTACCCAAAATCTACAAATAACTTCGGCGAAGGCGACTACTGGATCATTAAACTCAACAAAGACGGCAAAGTAGAATGGGAAAAGAACTATGGAGGAACAGGAGACGATCACTTAAGAACTTTAGCCATGACCACTTCAGGCTTTATCATCGGAGGCGAAAGCCGTTCCGAAAGATCAGGCAATAAAACCGTAGGCGTAGAAGAAGGTACCGACCTTTGGCTCATTTCCTTAAATGAAAAAGGCGAAGAAATCTGGCAGAAATCCTACAACTTTAAGAACAGAGATGTTTTAATGGGAATGCATGTGATCTTAGGACACAACGAAAGAGAAAAAAATAAAGACTTAACCAAAGGAATCTTACTCGGAGGCTATACCCAGGCAGAAGGCAGAATAGAAGCTGATGATGAAACCTTTTGGATGCTGTATGCAGATGAAAACGGCAATGAACAGTGGCGAAAACACGTAAAAGGAGAATCCAGAAAAAGAGAGGAAAGACTGGCAGACATTAAGCTGAACAGAGATGGTTCCATTATTCTGGCAGGAACCAGCGCGGAAGAACTAGGCAAGGAGAACTGGAAGATCGTAAAGCTGGGAGATCAGCAGGTAGATCAATTGATCGAGAAGCAGGATATCAAGATCTATCCGAATCCCGTATCGGATTATGCGTATGTAGAGATTGGTTTTGATTTCAAGGAAGCGGATATTGTGATGTATGATATGTCGGGAAGACAGCTTCAGAGTTTAAAAACCAAGAACAAGGTCACAAAGATCAATACACAGCCTTTGATTCAGGGTGCTTACCTTATTACGATAAAAACAGATACGAATAAAACTGCAAATGCGAAACTGATTAAGAAATAATGAAAAGAATGAGATCAATACAATTTTTAATACTCTTTTTTCTAGTGATTATCACGGGAAAAGGATATGCACAGATAGGAATAGGAGATGTAGTGACTACATCAGTAGCATCACCCTCTATGGCGGCCATGTCCCAATATACTGATGTTCCCATGTCGTTGTCTACAGGATATCCTGAGATAGGGGTGTCGCTTATGAGTGCCCCGGTTTCCGGTGGAATCAATTGGCCTATGAGCTTAAGCTATAATATAAGAGGTGTTGATAATCAGGAAACAGCAAGTGATGTAGGAAATGGATGGTCATTCTTCGGAGCGGGGGTTATTTATAAAAAAGTAATCAATTATCTGGATGAGTGTTATGATAATTCTGGAGCAACCTCTTATAAAAAGAATGAATTTGATGACCTGTATTATTATAATATTCCCGGTTTGTCAGGAAAATTTAAGATCAAACGAGATACGGTGAATAACACCTTTCAATTATTGAATCTTACGCCGAATCATGCCAGGATAGAATATGTGAGAAACAGCAATACCGCCACCTTTAAGGCAGACAGCTTTACAGTGACTTCGGACAATGGTTATAAATACATTTTTGATAAGACCGATCTGGGAAAGTATGATTGTGGAGACCTCTGGACTGGAAAAGAGTACAAGACGGCTTATTATCTTTCGAAAATCCTGAACCCGATCGGAGTAGAAATAGTGACCATGGAATATGATGAGAAAAAAAAGTATAAAGGAACAAGTACCACCAATCTGCTTTCTCTTCAGAATAAACTTAAAACCATTACCAGCAGAAACGGGCAGGTAGCATTCAGCTATACCTATGATGAGACGCTGGAGCCTACCGATGGAGAGGACGCCATAAGTGATCCTTATAGCCTACAGAAGATCAGCCTTAAAGATCCGGCGGGAAATGAGATATTTTCTTATGTTTTTAATTATACGATGGTTTCAAAAGGAGCAGAAGCATACAAGAAGCTGAGAGTCCTTAATTCGGTGGTGAAAAACGATAAGAACGGAACCTTACTGGAGAACAACCGCTTTTTGTATCAATCTTCTACAGGAGAAGGAATTCTTACCAAAATGATTTCGCCTACGGGAGGAATCACAGAATACAATTATGGAGGAGGTGAAATCTACCGTAATTTTAATGATCCTGCTTTCCTGGCATCGTTGGTGGGAACTAATTATATTACTTATCCGGAAATGCAGTATTGGGCCGGGATAGCTGATGGAACTATTGATACAACACAGAGCCTTTCATATCCTATTACGATTTCAGGAAATACCTCTGAAATGAAAAACTTCAGATTCATTCTTAATCTGGAAGAATATTTGTTCCCGGAACCTCTTCCCGGATTTCCTGTAAAACCCAATAATCTGAAAATTACCTTAAAAAGAGGAACTGAAGTTATTATTCCTACTATTACTGCTACCGGTGATTTCTATAATGAATATTTACTGAACAATTATCCGGGAATATATACCCTTGAAATTACTTCTACAGGAGGCGCTACCGGAACAGGAAGTTTTAATGCATCGGAAATAAAAGTTTATCCCGGTCCATTTAGAAATGCTGTTGATGCTCCGGGGCGAAGAATAAAAAATATCAAAACCTATAAAAACATTAATGATGCTTCTGCCTTCAGAACGGTTAATTACGAATATGATTCCTTTGATTTACCGAACAGTTCCAGCGGGTATTCATATTATAATGAACGGGACTCTGATAATGACCCCATATCAGATTATATTTTATACAAAAATGTAAAAGAATCTGAAACCGGAAAAGGTTCGGTACGCTATTCTTTCAAGACGCCCGATGATTACCCTAAACAGCAGAATGGAGGTACTGCATTGGAACCTGAATATTTCTGGCCATATTACAGCATTACAAAAGGGGGGCTTATATCTAAAAAAGAAGTCTATGATGAACAGAATGTGCTATTGACCACTGAGCTGTATGACTATGAGTTAGATACTTATTCTGATGAGGAATATAGCTTCACAGGAAGCTATAAAATTACTTCAAAGCCTTCATACATTAAGAAAAATACAGTAACCAACAAAGCATACTTCTCGAATAACGGAATGCTGGAATCAGGTTCTGAAACCTGGATCAGCCCTTCCAATATGAAGCCTTATTATGTGAAAAGTACGGCCGACGGAGATGTCTCTGAAAAATTGATCACATATGCCGTAGGACAACCCGGATATACCCATCTTGAAAATGCTTTTATGACGGGGATTCCTGTTATACAGGAAGAAAAGAAGAACGGAAAAACCCTTTCAAAATCCGTTACTAAATTTGAGAACTCTTCTCTGCTTCCGACCTCAATATGGGCAGCAAATATCCTCGACGGGAATATGAAACTCAAAGGAAGAATGGATGCCTATGACGATAAAGGAAATGCGGTTCAAATCTCTTCGGAAGTAGGAATTCCTACGGCTTTTATATATGGGTATAATAAGACCCAATTGATTGCTAAAGTAGTGGGAGCAAAATATGATGATATCAAAACCAATGCACTCGTTCTTGCTGCCGTAAACGCATCAGACAGTGATAATACCAACCCTTCAACGGAAAGTGCTCTTATTGCCGCACTGGAAAGCCTTCGTGCTGATTCTTCCATGGCAGGCTATCAGATCACAACCTATACCTATGATCCGTTGGTGGGGCTTACAACGATGACATCTCCAAATGGTCAGAGAGAAATCTACGAATATGACAGCGCAGGAAGGCTGAAAAAGGTGAAAGCTGTGGAAAAGAACAATGCCGGAAGTATCGTAGAGAAGACCCTGAAAGAATACCAATACCACTATAAACCTTAAAGGTTGGATCTTTTAAGTTATTTAAATGATAAAAGAATGAAAAAAATATTAAGCATATTGGGGATCTTATTTTTGATAACGGTCTCCGCTCAAAATAATCTTACTCCCACCGAAAACTATATATACAGTAAATCATGTCTGAATGGAGACTGCACCAAAGCGGCTGAAAGTGTACAGTATTTTGACAGTTTCGGAAAACCGTTTCAGACCATAAACATCAAATCAACCCCATCAGGAAAAGATGTGGTGCAGCATATCCCCTATGACAGCTTCGGGAGAAGTGTTGACAGCTGGATGCCTGTACCGGTGAATACTTCAGGAGGTGCTGTACAGGATACCAGTGCCGTAAAAAATACTGCGCTGTCGGTCTACGGAGACAGTCGCCCTTTTTCCCATACCGTATTGGAAAAGTCCCCCCTTGGCCGTCCGGTAAGCAGCATTTCGGTAGGACAGGACTGGCAAAACCATCCCGTAACGATGGGATATAATGCCAATAAAGCGAATGAAGTAAAGAAATATACGGTATCAACAAGCTGGATAGAAGGAAGAACAAAGGATGCATTATCCCAATCCGGATATTATCCTGCCAATACCCTGGTGAAAACTTCGGTAACCGATGAGGACGGAAATACAAGCATAGAATATAAAAACAAAGCGGGGCGGGTACTGCTTGTTAAAAAAGGAGCGGGAACTGCTGAGGAAACCGATACGTATTATGTATATAATGAGTACAACCAATTGGCTATGGTCATACCTCCATTGGCAGTCAATGCACCCATGAATCAGACGACTTATGATAATCTCTGTTATCAGTACCATTATGACGGCTGGAACCGCCTGGTTGAAAAAAAACTCCCGGGAAAAGGCTGGGAATATATGATCTATGATCAGCAGGACAGACTGATTATGAGCCAGGATGCTAATTTGCGGGCAGCTGACAATACATTTGGAGCCAAAGGCTGGTTAGTAACCAAATACGATAAGTGGGGAAGAATTGCTTATACAGGCTTTGTTGCCAGTACAGATTCCAGAGCAACCTTACAGAATAATGTGAGCAATCTGACGGTAAATGCTGAAAATAATGAGGCCAGAAGCACTACCTCCTTTATAGCGAACGGGCTAGAAGTATATTATACACAAAATGCTTTCCCTGCCGGAAATATGACGGTACTCACGGTGAACTACTATGATACCTATCCTTCCTACAGCTTTAATCCTGCAGCTCCGGCTTCCGTGTTCGGGCAGGAAATTATGACAGATACTCAAAATGCCCCGGTGAGCACCAGAGGATTACCGACTCTAAGTCTGGTAAAAAACATTGAAGATAACAGCTGGACGAAAAATTATGTGTACTATGATACCAAAGGCAGATCTGTGGCTACCTATTCCATCAATCATTTGGGTGGCTATACCAAAACGGAAATGGAACTGGATTTTGCCGGGATGATGCAGCAAACGAAAACCTATCATAAAAGATTAGCTGCAGATACGGAAAAAATAATTACCCAGTCTTTTGAATATGATGCCCAGAACCGCCTGAAAAAACAGTGGCATACTGTAAATGGGCTGTCAGCGGAATTATTGGCAGAGAACACTTACAATGAACTTTCCCAGCTTATCAACAAAAAAGCAGGAGCCTCTGTCATTCCCGCAACAGGAGGAATCTCTTCTCCGTTACAGAGTATCGACTATACCTATAACGTTCGTGGCGCTGTTACCAAAGTAAATGATCCGGCCAATTTAGGACTGAAGCTTTTTGGCTATGGATTGAAATCGTTCAATCCTCAGAACACAGGAAGCGCTACCGGAAAATACAACGGAAATATTACCGAAGTAGACTGGAAAACTGCTACCGATAATATCCTGAGAAGATACAATTACCAGTATGATCATTTAAACCGCTTGAAAAAAGGAATATTCTCGGAACCCGGGACATCGGTTCCCCAGAATGATTTTTA
This sequence comes from Chryseobacterium sp. Y16C, assembly GCF_022488405.1. NCBI lineage: Bacteria > Pseudomonadati > Bacteroidota > Flavobacteriia > Flavobacteriales > Weeksellaceae > Chryseobacterium > Chryseobacterium sp. Y16C. The sequence goes on along the minus strand of NZ_CP092711.1, from coordinate 922,958 downwards.
CAACGAAATGGCGAGCTACGACCTGAACGGAAATATCACTTCACTGCAAAGAAACACCAAAGGAGCTTCCGGGATAAAAGAGCAGATAGATGACCTTGTGTATACCTATGATGGGAATAAGCTTCAGACGGTGGTTGACGGATCAGGAAATTATGCCGGCTATCCGGATACTTCGGGAACTGTAATTTCGTATGATGATAATGGCAATATGACCAGTCAGGCGGATAAAGGTATTGTCAGCATCCTATACAATTACCTGGATCTTCCGGGAGAGATCAAATTCAATTCTACCTATACTGTCAGAAACGTTAATACAGGAGAAGATGAAGTAAGATATGTTAGAACCAATTACATCTATAGAGCAGATGGAACAAAGCTCAGGAAGAAATATACTGGTTATTTCAGCAAATTTAAATCTGAACGTACAACGACTACAGATTATTTAGACGGATTTCAGTACACGATTGATTATTTAGGAGCTGTTTCTCTAGACTTTGTTCCGACCTCCGAAGGCTATTACGATTTTAAAAATAATCGGTACATTTACAACTATGCCGACCATTTAGGAAATATACGTCTCAGCTATTTTAGAAATGGCACCAATGGCAGTGCCGAAGTTCTTGAAGAAAACAATTATTACCCGTTTGGATTAAAGCATCAGGGATATAACGGACTACAAGGAAACCCTGCTTACAAATACCAATACAATGGTAAAGAACTGCAGGAGGAGACAGGTTGGAATGACTACGGAGCAAGGATGTATATGCCTGATATCGGAAGATGGGGTGTGATCGATCCATTAACAGAACAGATGAGAAGGTATTCCCCTTATAATTATGCGTTTAATAATCCTATCAGCTATATAGACCCGGATGGTAGAAAATCAATGATTTATAGTGATGGAGGGGTCATGCGTTGGGATTTCGATCCTAATTCAACATTAACAGGGATTGCATGGTTCGAAGAATCTTTTAAATACCTTAGTTTTGGGGGATCTCAGATTTTGGCACAAGGGTTGTCAGGTGGTGGTGGATATGCTCAGGATGGAGAAAGCTCTGTACCAGGCGCAACTACATATTCTGGACAGGAGGCTTATGATGTATTACAGCAAATGTTAAATCCTACTTATGATTTCTCAAAGTTTGATTTTTCTCAATTTGGTGCAGATCCAATAGATAATAATAAATTTACTGAAAAAAGTAATCCGTTTGAATTTTCTATAAATAGTATGGATATTGTTTATGAACAAAAATATATTGGAACAAAATCTACAAAATGGGTAGATTACAAGCCAGATTCTTTTATTCTTGGACATTCTACCAATATTGCTACTGGTATTGTTTTGGGAAGCTTCATAAAAAGTCCAATTTCAAGTGGAATAGCAGGAGAATCTGTTGGATTATTTAACCAAACGGAGGTTCAGTATAAAGCTACATATGCATTATACCAGCAAAAATCATATTCAGCAAAAATCACATTTAATTTACTAGGAGAAATAACAAATATTAGTAATCTTCAAATCAAAACACAAATAAGCGGGTACTTAATGAACTTAGATCAGCGAATTTATTATCCTTTAGGAAAATCTTATATTGATGGAGGAAGTTTTAACAGACATAAAATTCAACAAAACTTTAAAAATTCCTTACCAAAAGTAGGAGGATATATATTTGACTATTAAATATAATAAAATGAAAAATAATATATATTACTATTTTTTAATTCTATTAATAGGATGTATCCTTATTTATAGAAATTTACATGACAATGACTCATTATATTTAATAGTTAGCACATTTTTTTTAATGATTTTATTATTTTATTTTACTTTAAAAAAAAATAATCTAAAATTAAATTTTGATATTATTACGAGTTATCAATTTATCCTTTTACTTACCATTAATAGAATAGTGGTTTCTCATATTTGGCTTAATAGTCTTTTAGTTGTATATATTTTGTTTTATTTTTTAATTGAATATAAAGCTTACAGAGATAAGACATTTACTCTAAAAACTACTGCTTTCTTTTATTCATTGAGTTTGCTGTTATTTTTAATTTGTGGCTTTTTTATAAAAGAAAAGGTTGTAATAATTAATTTTTTTAAAGATGGGACTATATTTTCCTTCTATAAAAATATAATAGCAAATATTTTGATTATTTCCTATTTACCATTATTGGCTAGAAATATTTTTATTGAAAGAAAAGTAAAATCTACTACAAATATTGAGAGTAAGTGATAATTATTGTAGTGTTTCAGAGTTAGTGATGCCCATTTTATAAAATTTAAATCATTTATCTTCAATATTTACTAAAAAGATAATTATGAAACAAGAGTGGGGTAAATCCCCGCTCTTGTTTATTTTGAAGAAAAAATATACGTAAATGACTGAAGATCATTTCTTGTGTATCAGAATTTGTGATACAAAAATATTTTGTTTATGTTATTTTAAATGGATTAATTAAATTTGATAATTTGAGGCTGGATGATCCAGATCAATAACCCTGCAAACTTAGGAAATGACTTCTTTGGATATGAAATAAGATATACCAATCCTCAATATACTTCACTTATTTCTTTCAAAATTTAAAAAGTTAAAATAGAAAGTATAATGATTGTAACTCTAAGATGTCTAGCCATTTTTTCATCAAATATAATTTTTTTAATACCAAACAATAAATTTAATTCCCTTACGTTTGAAATATAGCACAAAAACTTGATTCCTTTAATCTAAAAAAAACACAATATGAAAAAGAAATCAGGTACATCTATGTATGATGATGAAATGTTGAACACTATTTTGGCAGTCTTTGAAGAAATGGTAAACATTTTAAAGGAGAATCAGAACAATGATTCATTGTTCTATGACAGCGCCGATGTGAAAAGGCTTTTGAACATCAGTGACAGCACCTTATTCCGGATCAGGAAATCCCAACACATTCCCTATGTTAAAATCGGACGGAAAATCTTTTATCCCAAATCGTTTTTCATCAATACACTCAAAAAATAAGAATGTTTTTTGAACTGAAATTCTTTTATTTGAACCCCAAAAGGTTCAGGCTTTAGAGCTGTGTATAAAACCATTAAGAGACATAAAGCAATGAAGATAATTAAGAAATCTTCCGGCTTTATGTATTTGCCATTTCTTACTCTTTCTTAATTTCTTAATGGTTCAAAAAGATACTATGAAATTTTTTGCGACTCTATACAATTTTGCACCATTGTCATTCTGATACAGCCTGAAGGGATGCGAATGTAGTTCAAAGAATCTCATGATCGCTCAGATTCTTCATTTCACTTCTGAACTTTGTTCGTAACCCTTCAGTTTATATTCGGAATGACAGCGTCATCATCATGAAGAGAGCAGAACTAATATAAAAATTGTATATAATGACCAATTTTTTATTGGAATTACTAAAAGTATGAACTTAAGAGTTGCAAAAATCATCCATAAAATTAAAATCACCTCAATTTTGTATAGTAATCCTTCGGGTCTTCTTCGGAAGCTCTTCGGAAAAAGTACCGTTTTTCCGAAGCCGACCCGAAGGTGATCCGAAGAAGACCCGAAGAAGTGTGGGGCCATACCGGTCAAAATCGGTCAAAACTATCCAAAGCCGGTCATTATTTTCATAAGCGATTGAAAATGAGAATTTTTGGTATACCTTCGTCTCAGTTAACCCATAAAACACAAAAAAATGGCAAGAATAACAAAAGGAATCCTGGGTGGATTTTCAGGAAAAGTAGGAACAGTAGTAGGCGCCAACTGGCGCGGAAAAGACATCATCAGAAGTACTCCCAAACCCAGCAGCAGACCTCCAAGCGACAAACAGCTTGTACAGCAGACGAAGTTTAAGCTGGTGATCAGTTTTCTGCAGCCCGTTAAGAATATCCAGACGAAGTACTTCGGATCGGGAAGCGGTTCAAAATCAAGAATAAACCTGGCGGTTTCCTACACCATCAATGAAGCGGTACAGATGGTAGGAGACGTTGCCGAACTGGTATATAACAAAGTGCTGATCACAAAAGGCGACCTGGCAGGATTTCAGAACGTAACTGCAGCGCCGCAAGCCGGAAACGGAATCAGCCTGAACTGGGAAGATAATTCGGCACAGGGCAATGCAGATGCCACAGACCTGGCCAATGCAGTATGCTACTGCGAAGAGCTTGGAAGCTTCGAAATTTTCGAATCGGTAGCAGAAAGAAGTGTATTGACGGCAGATCTCACGCTTCCGGCCTATTATGCAGGAAAAGAAATTCAGCTCTGGGTCTTCTTTAATAACGCGAAAGAGACGGTTGCCTGCAACAGTGCCTATCTCGGAAGCCTGACTTTGATTTAAGTGTAATCTCTGCCCGAAAGGGTGGAGATTTTTTGAATATTTTCTGATTTTATAAATAAAAAATCCCTCGAATGAGGGATGTATTTTATGGATTGGGAATAATAGGAAAACAATAGCAGTTGCAGGCTGCGTCTTCTTCGGGACCACAAATACCTACAGCATCGCAAACATACATGTATCCTGGTCTGCAAATGCCGTCTCTATTATCTCCGCCCCTTACTTTTTTTAATTGATCTCTTGAAATTTTCTTTAAATGTTTCATGGATTTAATTTTAATTAGATCCTAAAGATAATATTATTTCCCTATTAAATGATTTAACATAAAAATAATTTCATTAATTTTATTTTGCTTTTAAAAGAAAGGAATTGATAACGATTAAAGAACTGCCTGAGTAGGAAAGGGGGTTACGGATAATCACCAACCAAAAGAATGGAATACTATCTGAAGTTTAAAAAATATTTAGACTTTCAATTATGATAACAGTCAATAAGCTATAAGGTTGAATTAAAATAATTTCTTTTTGTATTCTAATTCATATTGCTTATCAATTCAAATAAAAAAGGCGAGTTGCCCCGCCTTAAATGTTTTGTTGATGATTATTTATTGCTTTAAATGAATTCACGAAACACTTAGAAATAAAAATACCCCGCAGATAGGCGAGGTGCTAAATTTTTTCACAACGGAATAATCCTTATTGTGAATTGCTTTCGGTTACAAATCTAAAAATTATTTTTTTAACTGTTTTATGGTTTTCCGTAAAATATTTATTTTTTTTCTCTTTATTTTTATGCTTTATCAAAAACTGAAATAGCTATGACTAAAAATATACTTGGATTGGACTTGGGAACAAACTCAATTGGATGGGCATTAATCAAACAAGACTTTGAAAACAAACATGGCGAAATCCTTGGAATGGGAAGCCGGATTATTCCGATGGGAGCAGAATTGAGTAAGTTTGAACAAGGACAGGCTCAAACTAAAAATGCGAACAGGAGAATTGCCAGAGGAACTAGAAAACTTAATAAGAGATATAAGCAAAGAAGAAATAAGCTGATTTATATTTTACAACAGCTTAGTATGTTGCCTGATCAAATTAAGTTGATAAACAAATTTTCTGACCCCAATAGATTAGATAAAATTTCAATACTTCCAATTTCTAAAAATCAGCAACAGTTGACGGCTTTTGATTTAATAGAATTACGTGTAAAAGCCCTGACTGAGAAGATTGAATTACAAGAATTAGGTAAAATTATTTATAAATATAATCAACTTAGAGGGTATTCTGGAGGAAATTCGGAACCGGAAAAAGAAGATAATAACGATGATGAAAGTGAAGAAAAAGATAAAAGAAATGAGAGTTTTGTGGTTTTTTCTAAAGTTCTCTCATTAGGATTGCCAGAAGAGGTTATTATAAATAAGAAAAAACTAAATAAAAGAAAAATTACAATTGAAACTGAAGATGGAATTGTTGAAGCTGAAACTTTTTTAGATAGTTTAAAAGAAAATGATTCTTTAGAACTTCATGTTAATATTCGACGTGCCAAATCCGGAGATACAATTACCATCAAGCTTCCAAATAAAACAAGTTGGAGGAAGAAAATGGAAAATATTGAAAAACAATTAGTGGATAAATCAAAAGAAATAGGTAGGGAATATTTTATCTCAGAACTGTTATTTGATGTTCTTAGAGAAAACAAGTGGGCAAAAATTCGCAATAATGTGATTTTGCGTTCTAGATATGAATCGGAATTTGAAGCAGTTTGGAATGAGCAAGCTAAATATTATCCGTTTCTTGAAAGTTTAGAAAAGGATAAACTACAAAAAATATTAGAATTTATTTTTCCCGGACAAAAAGAAAGTCAGGAAAAACTAAGACAGACAGGATTTGAAAAGGGATTGAAATATGTAATTAAGAATCAGGTTGTTTTTTATCAAAGAGAATTAAAAGATCAATCGGATTTAATTTCTAACTGTCGTTTTGAACCTACAGAAAAAGTTGTTGCAAAAAACCATCCTATATTTCAGGAATATAAAATTTGGGAGCAAATAAACAAGTTGGTCATTAATACCAAAACGGAAAATGGCCTAAACCGAAAAGGCGAAATCAGATATAAATACATTGATAAACCAATTCCTACTGCTTTAAAAGAATGGTTGTATGAAGAATTACAGAGTAAAAAAGAATTTTCTTTTGGTCCTATTTTAGCTAAACTAAAAAAAGAATTTAACCTGAGAGAGAATATAGATTTTCTTAACGGTATGAATGCCAAAGACAAGTTGAAAGGAAATGATACAAAAGCAATATTGCAAAAAAACTTGGGTGAACTGTGGAATGTATTTGGTTTAGATGATGCGAAAAGACAGATTGAGCTTTGGGATATACTTTATAATGGAAAAGGTAATGAATATGATTTAACAAGTGACAGAACCTCTAAAATATTAGCTTTTATCGAAAAATATTCACCTGAATTAGAAAAGAAAGAGGTTGTTGCAATTAAAATTTCCAAAATAAAATTCAGTAGAAACTACTCGAATTTAAGTTTAAAGGCAATTGAAAATATTTTACCTTTAGTAAGAGTAGGGAAGTTTTTTGACAAAAAATTTTCAGATACATTAAATGATAAAATTATCAAGCTCTTGAATGAAAATGTGGAAGATCCTTTTGAAAAGTCTGCTCAGGAGTTTTTAGACAAAAACCAAGATGTTTTGTCGAATGGAGGAATTGTAAATGCTATTGCAACTATATTAGTTTATGATAAACATACAGCTAAAGAATATTCTAAAGATGAATTGATAAAAGAATTCACTCAGATTTCAAGATTAAAACAAGGAGAATTAAGAAATCCTTTAGCGGAGCAAATCATAAATGAAGCTTTGATCATTGTCAGAGAGATTTGGCAAAAATATGGCTTCAAGCCTGATGAAATAAGAGTAGAATTAGCAAGGGAACTTAAGAATAATGCAATCGAACGTGGTAAAATGTATTCGGCTAATTTAAAAAGTCAGAAACATAATGCAGAAATAAGAAATAAACTCATTGAGCTTAAACAAGAAATATCCATTGCAAATATTGAAAAATATAAATTATGGGATTCTCAGGAAAACTTGCAGGAAGCTTATCTCAAAAATTATAACGACCCTTCAAAATCTGAAATAGAAAAATTAAAACTTTGGGAATCTCAAGGCCATATATCGCCTTATACAGGGCAACCAATTCCTCTCTCGGAATTATTTAATCGTGAAAGATATGATGTTGATCACATCATTCCTCAATCAAGATATTTTGATGATTCTTTAGCAAATAAAATTATTTGTGAGAAATCTATAAATAACGAAAAAGGAAACAGAACTTCTATGGAGTATTTTGAAGCGGGTTCTGTAAATTATCAAATCTATACTAAAGAACAATTCATTGATCACGCCAACAGATATTTTTCAGGAAAGAAAAGAAAAAATCTTTTGGCAACATCTATTCCTGAAGATCCAATCCAGAGACAGATTAAAGATACACAGTATATTTCTATCCGAATCCGTGAAGAATTGAACAGAATTGTTGGTAATGAAAATGTTAAAACGACAACGGGAGGTGTGACGGATTATCTAAGAAATCATTGGGGCTTAACTGATAAGTTTAAAGTTCTATTGAAAGAACGATATGAAACTGTATTGCCAAAATTGGCGGAATTGGAATATGATAAATATAAGAGAGAAACAGAAAATAAAGCTAAAGAATACGAAAAGGCTGGAGTAGAATTTAATGAACCTATTCTGGATAAGGAAGTTTATATTCAAAAATTCAAAAGTGAATTTATTAGAAAGAAAAACAACAAACTGATTATAAAGGGTTGGAGTAAAAGAATAGATCATAGGCATCACGCAATGGATGCTCTCGTAATTGCTTGTACACAACCTGCACATATCAAAAGATTAAATGATCTTAATCAGGTTCTGAAAGAATGGTTAGATAAAAATAAAGACAAATTCTTTCCCGGTTTCACTGGTAGCCAAACTGAGTTGCTTGATGAAGTTTTGAATTTAGGACAAGAAAAGAGAAGAGAAATATTTAATCAACTGGAAAAATTCAGAGCCATTGAAATGCCTTGGAATGGCTTCCCTGAAGAAGCCGAGCAAAAAATAAAGGAAATAATCGTCTCCCATAAACCAAAAGATAAACTTTTGTTGCAATATGATATTAAAGGAATTAAGCAAATTAAATTAAAAGGACAATTACACGAAGGAACTTTGTACGGACTTTCTGATGGAAAAGAGGTATACAGAATCCCAATTAGTAAACTTGCAGGGAAAGCATTTGCAACTGAGAAAACAATAGAAAAGATTGTAAATCCATTTTTAAAGAAAATAATAGAGGAACACCTAAAATCTTATGGAAAAAAAGAAGAGGCTTTTTCAGCAGAAGGAATTTTAGATTTAAATAAGAAACTAGTGGAGCGAAAAGATGAACAAGGAAACCTAAAATCTCATCCACCTATTTCAACAATTAAAATTTACTATAAAGATCCAGCAAAATCCAAAAAGAAATCTGATGATGAAGATGATATTTCTTTACAAAAATTAGACAGACAAAAGTCTTTTAATAATTCTTTATATGTCAAAACAGGAGATAATTATCTGTTTGCAGTAATGGAAAAAGAAGTTTTCAATAAAAAGCTAAAAGAAAATAAAACAGAACGTCATTATGATCTGATTACTTTTTTTAATGCTGCCAATCTTTTAAAATCTGAATTCAATGCTTCGGATGACAAGAAAAATTTCAGTAAAGAGGAGGTATTTAAAAGATATTTTGAAGAAAAAAATCAAGCACGTTTACTCTTTACTTTAAAACAAGGCGATTTTGTATATCTGCCTCAAGATACAGAAGAAGTAATTTTTGATGAAATGAGCCCTTTATTTACTGACTATTGGAAAAACATATCAGAGAGAAGCAAAAATATTTATGTAGTACAGAAATTCAGTAAAAAGCAAATTTATTTTTTAAAACACACCATTGCTGATACGATTGCAAAAAAAGTAGAATTTGGTTCACAAGATTGCTACGAAAAAATTGGAGAAAAATCTATTAAAGAGTTTTGTTTTAAAATTAATTCAGACCGTTTAGGTAACATTTCAAAAGCATAAAAAATGATTACCCGTTCCATCTACATCGGCAATCCCGCTTATCTCAAACTCAAAGATGAGCAGATGAAAATCCTTTGTCCAGAAACCAAAACGGAAAAGGGGAGTGTTACTGTGGAAGATTTGGGACTTTTGATGCTGGATCATTATCAGATCACAATTTCACACAATCTGATCCAGAAAATGATGGGAAATAATGTGGTGGTTGTGAGTTGTGATGCGCATCATCTTCCACACGGAATTATGCTGCCGTTATATGGTCATACAGAACATTCGGATAGGGTAAAAGACCAGTTGGAAGCCAGCGAGCCGCTTAAAAAACAACTTTGGAAACTGACTGTAGAATGTAAGATTGAAAATCAGAAAAACGTTTTGATGAGGTTGGGAAATTATTATGAACCCATGATTGAATATCAAAGAAATGTAAAGTCTGGTGACGTGACCAACATGGAGGGGATTGCAGCTCAACATTATTGGAAATATTTGATTAGTCTTGATTTTCTAAGACAGCGTTTTGGAGATTCACCCAATCAGTTTTTTAATTTTGGATATGCTGTTCTGAGAAGTATTGTAGCGAGAGCTATCGTGGAAACGGGATTATTACCTGTTCTTGGTATTTTTCATAAAAATAAATACAATCCGTATTGCCTTGCAGATGATTTGATGGAGCCTTACCGTCCTTTTGTTGATTTGTTGGTCATGCAGTGGCTGAAAGTGAACCCCGAGACTGAAGAATTAACAAAAGAATTCAAAGCACATATTCTCCAGATTGCAACTAAAGATGTGCTTATTGATAATAAAACAAGGCCTCTATTGGTAGCTATAAAAACAACAGCTTCATCGTTGTATAAATGTTATACGGGAGAAAAACGGTTGATCTCTTATCCTGAACTGATATGAATGCCGAAAGGTTTAATGCATACCGAATTATGTGGGTTTTAGTATTATATGATCTTCCGACTGAGACTAAAGCGAACATGAAAGATGCGAACCGCTTTCGGAAAGCATTAATTGATGATGGTTTTACATTATTTCAGTTTTCCATGTATGTTCGCCACTGTCCGAGCCGTGAAAATGCTGAGGTTCATATTAAGAGAGTCAAATTTATGCTGCCTAAAGCGGGGAAAGTCGCCATTATGTGCATTACTGATAAGCAGTTTGGAGACATTGAAATCTTTTTTGCCAGAAATAAAGAAGAGCCACCACCGACCTTCCAACAGCTTGAATTATTCTGATTTTTTTAATCCTAAATAATAAATAAACCCACTGAATTACAGTGGGTTAAATTTTGAGGTTGTGTTGTATCTCAAAGATACGGTAAAATGAAAGCAATTCACAACACTCAATGATAGGAAGATAATCTTCCTTTTGTTGTGTTGTATCTCAAAGATACGGTAAAATGAAAGCAATTCACAACACTTGATGCATTAAATACCTGTGAACCGTTGTTGTGTTGTATCTCAAAGATACGGTAAAATGAAAGCAATTCACAACGCCATTGGTTATATGCTGCATCGATATAAGGTTGTGTTGTATCTCAAAGATACGGTAAAATGAAAGCAATTCACAACAAAATGATCTATTGTACCATGCAACACTCTGTTGTGTTGTATCTCAAAGATACGGTAAAATGAAAGCAATTCACAACTACCTGCATGATACAAGAACAATCTTACTGGTTGTGTTGTATCTCAAAGATACGGTAAAATGAAAGCAATTCACAACCGCGTTAATTCGATGTCATACAGCGCGTCGGTTGTGTTGTATCTCAAAGATACGGTAAAATGAAAGCAATTCACAACAAACAATGAAAACAGTTTCACAATATATTTGTTGTGTTGTATCTCAAAGATACGGTAAAATGAAAGCAATTCACAACCAAAGTCTTGATAATTCATTTTATCCTCTTGTTGTGTTGTATCTCAAAGATACGGTAAAATGAAAGCAATTCACAACGCAACAGTTGTAAGTGACAAAGGTTGTAAGGTTGTGTTGTATCTCAAAGATACGGTAAAATGAAAGCAATTCACAACTTTGATTATCAACTTGAAGATGTTGAGAATGTTGTGTTGTATCTCAAAGATACGGTAAAATGAAAGCAATTCACAACGCAATAGAAGCTAAAGATTTTTATTGGCAAGTTGTGTTGTATCTCAAAGATACGGTAAAATGAAAGCAATTCACAACAAGGTGCATCTGAAGGAGCCAAAACAGCTAGTTGTGTTGTATCTCAAAGATACGGTAAAATGAAAGCAATTCACAACTCAGGAAGCCAAGCCGTTTTTACATCCATGGTTGTGTTGTATCTCAAAGATACGGTAAAATGAAAGCAATTCACAACGCACCTTCTACTTCTAATAATGCCGAGGACGTTGTGTTGTATCTCAAAGATACGGTAAAATGAAAGCAATTCACAACCTAACGGTGTATCAGCTTTATTTCCTATTGGTTGTGTTGTATCTCAAAGATACGGTAAAATGAAAGCAATTCACAACACATTCGCATTTTCTCCAAACTTCATGATTGTTGTGTTGTATCTCAAAGATACGGTAAAATGAAAGCAATTCACAACAGAGATAGGAAACGACGGGATCGCAGGGGTGTTGTGTTGTATCTCAAAGATACGGTAAAATGAAAGCAATTCACAACAGATTTGCGAGCCCGTTAATTTTTTGGAATGTTGTGTTGTATCTCAAAGATACGGTAAAATGAAAGCAATTCACAACACTGTGTCGCTGTTCTTCCTTGGGGTTATTGTTGTGTTGTATCTCAAAGATACGGTAAAATGAAAGCAATTCACAACAGGTGCGGTAAGTTGCTGAACCATAACATCGTTGTGTTGTATCTCAAAGATACGGTAAAATGAAAGCAATTCACAACAACCATTGACGGTAGTGGTGTCAATGGGCGGTTGTGTTGTATCTCAAAGATACGGTAAAATGAAAGCAATTCACAACGCACCCGTCATATTATTGTATTTTTAGGTTGTTGTGTTGTATCTCAAAGATACGGTAAAATGAAAGCAATTCACAACGCTTCCCTTAATCTCTTCATTTGTTCTTTAGTTGTGTTGTATCTCAAAGATACGGTAAAATGAAAGCAATTCACAACATAAGTCTGCTGAATTACCCTCTGTCTATCGTTGTGTTGTATCTCAAAGATACGGTAAAATGAAAGCAATTCACAACCAAACAGCTATTGGTATATAGACGAGAGCAGTTGTGTTGTATCTCAAAGATACGGTAAAATGAAAGCAATTCACAACCAAACAGTTATTGGTATATAGACGAGAGCAGTTGTGTTGTATCTCAAAGATACGGTAAAATGAAAGCAATTCACAACCAAACAGCTATTGGTATATAGACGAGAGCAGTTGTGTTGTATCTCAAAGATACGGTAAAATGAAAGCAATTCACAACCAAACAGTTATTGGTATATAGACGAGAGCAGTTGTGTTGTATCTCAAAGATACGGTAAAATGAAAGCAATTCACAACAGTCAATGTAAACAATCCTGATTCATATTAGTTGTGTTGTATCTCAAAGATACGGTAAAATGAAAGCAATTCACAACCCTGCTGGTAATGTATTAGTAAAAGGTACTGTTGTGTTGTATCTCAAAGATACGGTAAAATGAAAGCAATTCACAACTCCCTTTATAGCATTATTCAAATTAATATCGTTGTGTTGTATCTCAAAGATACGGTAAAATGAAAGCAATTCACAACATAATTTATTATTATATTAACACTAAATTTGTTGTGTTGTATCTCAAAGATACGGTAAAATGAAAGCAATTCACAACAGATTTTAGACCTTCAAAATAATCAAATTGGTTGTGTTGTATCTCAAAGATACGGTAAAATGAAAGCAATTCACAACACACGCACACTTTCTCCATATTTCATGATTGTTGTGTTGTATCTCAAAGATACGGTAAAATGAAAGCAATTCACAACGAGTTGCACGATACTCTCCATCTAATGTTCGTTGTGTTGTATCTCAAAGATACGGTAAAATGAAAGCAATTCACAACACTAACACGCTGATAAATATACTGATCTATGTTGTGTTGTATCTCAAAGATACGGTAAAATGAAAGCAATTCACAACGCGCTCCGCCTCCGATAAGTTATAATATTCGTTGTGTTGTATCTCAAAGATACGGTAAAATGAAAGCAATTCACAACTAGTTACAATTTTGCCCGCACTATCCCAATGTTGTGTTGTATCTCAAAGATACGGTAAAATGAAAGCAATTCACAACTACAAATACAGCAATGAGATTACTGTTTTTGTTGTGTTGTATCTCAAAGATACGGTAAAATGAAAGCAATTCACAACTGTTTTAAAGTCAGGTAAAAATTCTAATTTGTTGTGTTGTATCTCAAAGATACGGTAAAATGAAAGCAATTCACAACTATAGTTATTATTTACCGTACTTTCTTTCGGTTGTGTTGTATCTCAAAGATACGGTAAAATGAAAGCAATTCACAACATTTATCTATTCCAGAAAAAGGCAAAAAATGTTGTGTTGTATCTCAAAGATACGGTAAAATGAAAGCAATTCACAACTTTTATCAAGTTGGGGAGCAAATGAATTATGTTGTGTTGTATCTCAAAGATACGGTAAAATGAAAGCAATTCACAACATATAATTTAAATACCCGAATCTTAATCCTGTTGTGTTGTATCTCAAAGATACGGTAAAATGAAAGCAATTCACAACTAAATCCTTTATGGGCTTAAAAAATGCAGAGTTGTGTTGTATCTCAAAGATACGGTAAAATGAAAGCAATTCACAACCGGTGTTGCCATTTTATTTAGGTGTTAAAAGTTGTGTTGTATCTCAAAGATACGGTAAAATGAAAGCAATTCACAACAAAGGTCCCCAGATTAAAAACTCTTCAACAGTTGTGTTGTATCTCAAAGATACGGTAAAATGAAAGCAATTCACAACATAGGAGTGCTTTCTTCATTCAGAAACGGAATTGTGTTGTATCTCAAAGATACGGTAAAATGAAAGCAATTCACAACAATTTGAGCCTTCATCATTTCTACCTGCAAGTTGTGTTGTATCTCAAAGATGAAAATAATTCATCACGAAATGAAATATTTTTATCAAAACCCTTTTTTCCTGAAAATATTTTTATACATTTATCTCTCAAACTAATCAAAAATAGATCATGAAAAAACTTAAAAAAGTTTCACGCAGTGAAATGAGATCCATTCAGGGAGGAATTGCTAAAGGAATGGTAAGATGTAAAAATCCACAAACATGCGTACTTCAGTGGGGATGGGGGACCGGTGATCCAAGCAGCTGCGGCTCTTTTGATATTGTCTGCGGAGATGCTCCACCACAGGATCCATGCGAAGTTATGATATGTGCATAAAGAAAAAAGAAGAGTGTTTTGTAACACTCTTTTTTTATTTAGATTTGCCGTAATGGTTTATGTACTGCTTATTAATTTTTTCAGCTTCGTTATTTTTGGATTAGACAAAAGAAAAGCTATCTTACATCAAAGAAGAATACCGGAAACTACATTGCTGGGGATTTCTTTCCTGGGCGGAAGTATCGGATCTATTATAGCGATGCTGATCTTCAGGCATAAGATTTCCAAGACTTCCTTTTTACTGAAATTCGGAGGTATTGTTTTAATTCAGGTGGCTTTGATTTACTTTTTTGAAAAAAAATATTGGGATTGGTCATAAAAACTTAATCCAGTATTGATAGTTTTTATTAAAAATAGGTGGATAATGAATTCAGGATTAGAGGCTTAGAAACAGGTTTTCTTTTAACCTTCTCATTATGAATTTGTTAATTAACAAAACTTATTAGTGAGTTTTTCATTAAAAATCACTATTTTTGCACCCGTAAAAATCTTTTATGCAAAACATTAGAAATATTGCGATTATCGCACACGTTGACCACGGTAAGACGACCTTGGTTGACAAAATCATCCACGCTACCAATATTTTCAGAGAAAATCAGGAGAGCGGGGAATTAATTATGGATAACAATGATCTTGAAAGAGAAAGAGGGATCACGATCTTATCCAAGAATATTTCTGTTACTTATAAAGACACGAAAATTAACGTAATCGATACACCTGGTCACGCCGATTTTGGTGGAGAAGTAGAAAGGGTATTGAAAATGGCTGATGGGGTTATCTTGTTGGTGGATGCGTTCGAAGGACCGATGCCACAGACAAGATTCGTACTTCAGAAAGCTTTGGAATTAGGATTAAGACCATTAGTGGTAATCAATAAAGTAGACAAGCCAAACTGTCGTCCGGACGAAGTTCACGATCAGGTATTTGACCTGTTCTTCAACCTGGATGCAACAGAAGAGCAGTTGGATTTCCCGACATTCTACGGTTCTTCAAAACAAGGTTGGTTCAATACTTCATTGGAACAGACTGAAGATATTTTACCGCTATTGGATGGTATTTTAGAATACGTTCCTGCACCGAAAGTAACGGAAGGTAACCTTCAGATGCAGATCACTTCTCTTGATTACTCTTCTTTCCTTGGAAGAATCGCGATCGGGAAAGTGACAAGAGGGGAGCTTAAGGAATCTCAGTGGATCGGTCTTGCACAGGCAGACGGAAAAGTGGTAAAAGGAAAAGTAAAGGAATTATACGTTTTCGAAGGATTAGGAAAGAAAAAAGTAACTGAAGTTCAGGCAGGGGATATCTGTGCTGTTGTAGGTTTCGATGCTTTCCAGATCGGAGATTCTTTCGTAGATCTTGAAAACCCTGAACCATTGCCAAGAACAGCGATTGATGAGCCTACGCTGAACATGACGTTCTCGATCAACAATTCACCTTTCTTCGGGAAAGACGGAAAATATGTAACGTCTAATCACCTGAAAGAAAGATTGACTAAGGAATTGGAGAAAAACTTAGCATTAAGAGTTCAGCAGACTGATGATGCGAATACATTCTTAGTATTCGGTAGAGGGATTCTTCACTTGTCAGTTCTGATCGAAACGATGAGAAGAGAAGGATATGAAATGACGATCGGACAGCCACAGGTAATCTTAAGAGAAATCGACGGAGTAAGCTGTGAGCCTTACGAATCTTTGGTTGTTGACGTTCCTGAAGAATATGCATCAAGAGTGATCGACTTGGCAACGCAGAGAAAAGGAGATCTTCACATCATGGAAACGAAAGGGGAGATGCAGCACATGGAATTCGAAATTCCTTCAAGAGGATTGATCGGATTGCGTTCTCAGATGTTGACGGCTACTGCAGGGGAAGCGATCATGGCACACCGTTTCACAGAATATAAGCCTTTCAAAGGGGCTATTCCTGGAAGAAACAATGGAGTATTGATCAGCAAAACTCAAGGTCCGGCTACAGAATATTCAATCAACAAACTACAGGACAGAGGTAAGTTCTTCGTAGATCCGGGAGAGGAAATCTATGCAGGAATGATCATCGGGGAGCAGAACAAGCCGGGAGATCTTGTGGTAAACATCGTGGAAGCAAAACAGCTGAACAACATGAGAGCTGCAGGTAAAGATAAAGATACGGGCGTAGCACCGAAAATCTTATTCTCTCTTGAAGAATGTATGGAATACATCCAGGGTGATGAGGCGATCGAGGTAACTCCGAACTTCATCCGTATGAGAAAGAAATTGCTTTCTGAAGAAGACAGAAAAAGAGTTGAAAGAGCTGCTAAAGCATAATCAATTTTTTACAGATAGATTAAAGCCTCGAACTTTTCGGGGCTTTTTTGTTATAGAATAGAAGAAAATGTTTATTTTTCATTTTCATTAACCGATATAATTAATGCAGTTTTTTAAACGATGAGAGGGAATCAATTAAAATTAATCTTATTACTGGTTTTTTTTGCTTCATGCAGCAGTTCTAAAACGTTGGCAGATACCACAAAACCCGTAAAAAATAAAAATACAGCACAACAGTCATCTCCAGCTTCAAAAGACTCTGCTATTGCCGCTAAAACGACAAAAATACCGGCGGAAGAAGTCTTTAAAACCAACCTTCCGGAAATCAAAAGAGAGTTCCGCGGAGCATGGATTGCCAGTGTAGCCAATATCAACTGGCCTTCCAAGACGAATCTGACCGTAGATCAGCAGAAAGCCGAAGCCATCAGTATGCTGGATATGCTGAAGGACAATAATTTTAATGCCGTTATCTTCCAGGTAAGACCTTCGGCGGATGCTTTATATACAAGTAATATTGAGCCGTGGTCATATTTTCTGACGGGAGAAACAGGAAAAGCTCCCTATCCTAACTATGATCCTTTACAGTTCTGGATTGAAGAAGCTCACAAAAGAGGACTGGAGCTTCATGTATGGCTGAATCCTTACCGTGCCCATCACGCGAATGGAGGCTCACCCAACGGTTTATCCATGGTGAATAAGCTTTCGGATATTGTGATACGGCTAAAGAACGGGATGTATTGGTTTGATCCTGCTGATCCTAAAACCCAGGGCCACGTTTCCAATGTGGTAAAAGACATTGTACAGCGGTATGATATTGATGCCGTTCATTTTGATGACTATTTCTATCCGTATGCCACGTACAACAGGGGTGCTGATTTTCCCGACCATAAAACCTGGAACGCCTATATAAGCAGTGGTGGGACATTATCAAGAGCCGACTGGAGAAGGGATAATGTCAATAAATTTGTAGAAAGGATCTATAAGGAAATCCATGCAGAAAAAAGCTACGTAAGATTCGGGATCAGTCCGTTCGGGATCTGGAAACCGGGTTATCCGGAAGGCATTACAGGATCTTCACAGTACGACGAGCTGTATGCCGATGCCAAACTATGGCTGAATAAAGGCTGGGTAGATTATTTTTCACCCCAACTGTACTGGACGATCGATGCTAAAGGTCAGGGCTTTGAAGCTTTATTAAACTGGTGGCAGTCTGAAAACACTATGAAGCGCCATCTCTGGCCGGGACTGAATACTGTTGAGGTGAGATCTTCTGACAGGCCGACAGAAATTAAAAACCAGATTGACATTTCACGACAGATCTTAAAAAATGATGCAGGAGAAATCCATTGGAGTATTGCCGGGCTTACAAAAAATGCCAATATGCTTCCAACCCTGAAAAACGGACCTTATAAAGAAAAAGCTTTGATTCCGAGAAGTCCGTGGCTGAATGCGGTTTCGTTGCAGACTCCCACCTTGTTTATGACCGATAACGGAACTTCTGTACAGGCTAACTGGAGTGTGAAAAATAGTAAAGACGTTTTCCAGTGGGTACTTTTTACCCAGTATAACGGAATCTGGGAAACCGAAATTCTGACGATGGATCAGCTTTCCAGAGAAATTCCTAAGTATAGAGAAGGAAAAACACTCAATGCCGTTGCCATTAAAGCGATAGACCGTTTAGGCAATGAAAGTGATTATTTGGCTAAAAAAATAAAGTGATGATCTAATCAGCATTACTAAAATAGCAGATCAGGCAAAACCGGTTCATGAGTGGACCGGTTTTTTATTTTAGAATAACTATAAATTATTGTTTTAAAATATTGTTTATCAGTATTTTGTGTTTTTAGGCGACTATGCATTATATAGGGTGAAGAAAGGATCGGAATCATTTTTGCATCATTCTTTACAATCACAAAAAATATGAGTTATGAATACCAACAGACTTTCACCCACGCTGGAACAGGCGTTGAGTGCGCAGATGAACAAAGAAATTCATGCATCACACGTTTTCTTATCCTACGGAATCTGGGCCGATGACAAAGGTTATCAGGGAATTGCCAATTTCCTTTACCGGCACGCTCAGGAAGAGAGAAATCATTCTATAAAATTCATGGAATACATTCTGAACAGGGGCGGGAAACCTAAAGTAGAGGCTATTCCGGCTCCTCCGGCTGATCCGGAATCATTATCGGCATGTTTCGACGGGGTATTTAAGCATGAAGTAGATAATACAACGGCCATCTACAAAATCGTTGACATGGCGCTGGAAGAAAAAGACTGGGCCACTTGGAATTTCATGCAGTGGTTCGTTCAGGAACAGATTGAAGAAGAAACACTGGCTCAGAACCTTATTGATAAATTAAAAATTGCCGGAGGTGACAGAGCGACTGATGAATCTTTATTTACACTCGACAGTGCCCTGGCTTCAGCACCGAATGATGTCCCTTTAGCTCAGGAAGCAACGGGAAATAATCCTTAGATAAAAAATAAACATTTTACAGTTTTAAAATCTGCCGGAATACCGGTGGATTTTTTTTATTATGAAACTCTCCATAATTTCATTATCTTTGCACGCTGAAAGTTGAAGGTAATGAATAATACATTCATTGTAGTAAACCTTAAACTTTAACCCTTAAACTTTGAATCTAACGTTATGAAATGTGGAATCGTAGGCTTACCGAATGTAGGTAAATCAACTCTTTTTAACTGCCTGAGCAACGCAAAAGCACAGTCGGCAAACTATCCTTTCTGTACTATCGAACCGAACTTAGGAACGGTTTCCGTACCGGATCAGCGATTGTTTGAACTGGAAAAAATAGTAAAACCTGAAAGAGTGTTGCCTGCTGTTGTGGAAATTGTAGATATCGCAGGGTTGGTAAAAGGAGCAAGTAAAGGGGAAGGGCTAGGAAACCAGTTTCTTGCCAATATCCGTGAATGTGAAGCGATCATCCATGTTTTAAGATGTTTTGACAACGGAAATATCGTTCACGTAGAAGGTTCGGTAGATCCGCTAAGAGATAAAGAAATTATTGATATTGAGCTTCAGTTAAAAGATCTGGAAACGGTAGGAAAAGCAGTGGAAAAAGCTAAGAAGTTCATCAAATCAGGGAAGAAAGAAGATATCCTGACGTACGAAACATTGCAGAATCTTCAAAAGCATCTTGAGGATGGTAAAAATGCCAGAGAATTTGCAACAGATGATTTAACGAAATCTATTATCGGTGAAGTTCAGTTGTTGACGAATAAGCCGGTTCTTTACGTTTGTAATGTAGATGAAAACTCTATTAAGAACGGAAATGAGTGGATCGGTAAAATTGAAGAGATGGCGAAAGCGGAAGGTGCTGAAATCGTTGTTCTTGCGGCTCAGATCGAAGCGGATATCAATGAACTGGAGACGTATGAGGAAAGAGAAATTTTCCTTGAGGAATTAGGTCTTACAGAACCGGGAGTAAACCGTTTGATCAGAAAAGCATACGATTTATTAAAACTTCAGACGTATTTTACAGCAGGAGTTAAAGAAGTAAGAGCCTGGACGATCGGACAGGGCTGGACAGCTCCTCAGGCGGCTGGTGTAATCCACACGGATTTTGAAAAAGGATTCATCCGTGCAGAAGTAATCAAGTATGATGACTATATGCAGTATGGTTCTGAAGCGAAAGTAAAAGAAGCCGGAAAACTTTCCGTAGAAGGTAAAGAATATATCGTGAAAGATGGCGACATCATGCACTTTAGATTCAACGTATAAGAAAATATTAAAGTTAGTTATAAATGAAAAGCGCTGCCAATGTATTTTGGGAGCGCTTTTTGCATTCCTGTAATAAAACTTTTAATGAGATGAAAATTTTATATTTTTTTGTTCTTGTATTCTGTATTTCGTGTTCTGTAAATAATACTGAAGGGAATTGTTTTATAGAAAAAGAAGAAAAGTCTGTATATGTTGAGCAGAAACCATATACGGTGAAGGAAATTCTTAATAAAAAGCCCGATTATCTTCAGGTTGTCGATCTGAAAGAATACAGAAGCTTTAAAAAGGACAGTACGGAATTCAAAGGTGGGTTTTCCGAAGAAAGGTGGAAAGCGAAAAAGGAAGAGTATAATGTTTTCAGTGAAAAGTTTCCGGACCATTTTTCTTATTCTGCAAAACAACAGGTTGGAAATGTTTTATATGCACTGGGAAGTAATACATTGGGATTTTGGCTGATGAAAATAGAAAATGACAAACCTTCCGCTTATTTTTTAGGATTAAGTTTTAGCCATTATTATATCAATAAGGTTCAGGAAACCCCAATTATTAAAGATGGATTTCTGCAGTTTGAAGGAAGCCTGGTGAAAATCATTAAGGTTCCCGGTTTGCCCGGTTATGATGATTATTCCGCTATGGAAGACGGAAAGCTATTCAGAATAAAATTGGATGATCTGATGAAAGACTCTGATCAGGATGGCTATAATGATATTTTTGAAGAGACTTTTGCCTTAAATCCCAACAATAAAGATACGGATGGTGACGGGATTAATGATTTTGAGGATATGAATCCGTTATTTACATCTGAAAAGAATAAGTTTTCAGAACTTTATGCTTCATTACTTCCTTCTTATTCCGAAGATGACGATTTAAAAAAACTTCATTATACATTTGAAGTATATGAGAGTGATTGCGATTATTTTCATCAGATCAATCCTGAAATAAGGGTGCTCTTTATCCCTGAAAAAGATCAGAAAAAAACATATTATACAAGAATAACGAATGTGACAGAAAATCATATTTCCAAAATGAAAAGAACCAGTTATGATCCTAACAGGGTTTATATTTCAGAGTCAGGAAGTAGCCATAAGAATGATTATGTGGCAGAATATAAAGATGGAAAGTGGAAGCTTGAAATCGTTGGAGGATATATTATATAGAGTTTAAAGAAGATTTAAATTCTAATTATATTTATTTTGTACATTTGATTTTTACAAATCGATAGTATGGAAAAAACAGCTCATACCTCATATACTTCTCTTGATGATTTCTATAGGGAAATGACCGATAAACTGGGAACGGACATCGAAACAATCTTTCCTAGAGGACTTCATAAAGATATCGGGCATTTTAACGTATTTGATATTGCCCAAACGATTGAAAAAATAAAGACAACCTCCGAAATGCCTTATAACAGGAGGAAATACTATAAGATAAGTCTCATCAGAGGACGTAACCGTGCGGAATATGCTGATAAAGTAATTCAGATTGAGAAGAATGCTTTGCTGTTTGCTACTCCCAAGGTCCCTTATCACTGGGTGCCTGAAGATCCGCATCAGTCGGGGAGCTTTTGCGTATTTACGGAAGATTTTTTTATCAAGGATAAATCTCATAATACCCTTGAAGATTTGCCGATTTTTCAGCCGGGAAATATTCCGCTGTTTGAAATTGATGATGAGCTGGCAGACGAGATAGAGCAGCTGTATGGCAGGATTAAAAAAGAGATAGAGTCGGATTATATCTTTAAATATGACCTGATCAGAAACTATGTGCTGGAGTTGATTCATTATGGACAGAAACTGCAGCCCGCTTCTAAACTTTCGACGTCAAATGATGCTTCACTTCGGGTGGTGTCATTATTTATCGAATTGCTGGAGAGACAGTTTCCTATTGAAAGTTCAGATCAGAGATTGCAGCTGAAAAGTGCAAAAGATTACGCAGACCGATTGTCGGTGCATGTGAATTACCTGAATAAAAAACTGAAGGAAAGTACAGGAAAGACGACAACGGAGATTATAGCTGAAAGAATTGTTCAGGAAGCCAAAATACTCTTAAAGCAGACCCAATGGAATGTTTCAGAAATTGCTTACGCATTAGGCTTTGAAGAAATAGCGCATTTTTCAAACTTCTTTAAAAAGAAAACTTCACTGGCACCATTAGAATTTCGCTCATGATTTGAATTTTGCAAATTTCAGTTTGATTCGAGCAAACACCTCAATGGAGAATTGTCAGAACTTTGTACCATCAAAAACAAACAAAAAATGGAAACAAGAACAAAAATCGCATTGGTAACCGGTGGAAG
This sequence comes from Chryseobacterium sp. Y16C, assembly GCF_022488405.1. Lineage (NCBI taxonomy): Bacteria > Pseudomonadati > Bacteroidota > Flavobacteriia > Flavobacteriales > Weeksellaceae > Chryseobacterium > Chryseobacterium sp. Y16C. Next base: position 899,753 of record NZ_CP092711.1, on the reverse strand, counting down.
CCGTGGATTAGGGAAAAACTCAGCACTGAAAATTGCTCAGAAAGGACTGGATGTCATCATTACTTATAAAAGCAATAAGGAGGAAGCGGATAAAGTAGTCTCCGAAATCCAAGGGCTAGGAAGAAAAGCGATCGCTTATCAGCTGGATACAAAAGATATCAAAAGTTTTGATGCTTTTGTAAAACAGGTAGGAGATCATCTGGAAGAAAATACAGGCAGCAGAAATATAGATTTTCTGGTTAACAATGCAGGAACAGCATTATATGCACCAATTTCTGATGTTACAGAGGAACAGCTTGATGATGTGGTAGATATTCATTTCAAAGGTGTTTTTTTCCTGACTCAGAAGTTTTTACCTTTCATGAATAATGGCGGAGGAATTATTAATGTTTCTTCCGGACTGGCAAGATTTGCTTTGCCGGGATCTTCAGTTTACGGATCAATTAAGGCAGGAGTTGAAATGCTTACCAAATATATGGCGAAAGAATTGGGATCAAGAAAAATCAAAGCCAATGCTGTTGCTCCGGGTGCGATTGAAACGGACTTCGGTGGCGGAACAGTAAGGGATAATGAGCAGGCAAATGCAATGGTCGCAAACAATACAGCTTTAGGAAGAGCCGGCTTACCGGATGATATAGGTGGTGTAGTTGCTTTTTTATGTACAGAAGAGGCGGGATGGATCAACGCCCAAAGAATAGAAGTTTCGGGAGGAATGTTCTTTTAAAAAAATCAGGCGGTAGTTTTCTACCGCTTTTTTTATATCTTTATTAGGTTAGTTTAAAAACAGGACTATCATATTTCTTATGGTGAAAGAGTTTTTAGATCAGTTTCCCTATATTTTACTTACCCTGGAAGTAATCTATTTTGCCGCAGTCGTTTTTCTTGCTGGGAAAATTATCATGGATACCAAAACGACCAGTAAAACCTTAGCTTATTTATTGCTGATCATTTTTATTCCGGTGGTTGGGATTGTTATCTACTTTGTTTTTGGAGTCAACTATCGGAAAAACAAGTTTTATAATTTTAAATTTGAGATCAATGAGAAGATCTACCGGGATATTCGGAAGTATATTGAAAAGACTCATTTTGAATCATTAAAAAGAAGCGAAAACGAGCTGAAGGAATATAGTACCACTATCAATTTTCTTTACAATGCGGCGCATTCTCCCTTATCTTCAAAAAATGAAGTGGAAATACTTATAAATGGAGAAGAAAAATTTGCAAAGGTCTTTGATTGTATCCGAAAAGCAAAGCACCACATTCATCTGGAATATTATATTTACGAAAATGATGGGATAGGTAATCAGCTTGCGGAATTGTTGATTCTTAAAGCAAAAGAAGGCGTTGTCATCCGGTTTTTATATGATGCATTGGGAAGCGGCAAGATCGGCAAAAAGCTGATTGGTAAACTTAAAGATGCAAGCGTTGAGGTTTCCCCGGTAAATAAAATCACATTCAGGCTTCTGGCGAACAGGGTCAATTACAGAGATCACCGTAAGATTATTATCATTGACGGCAAAGAAGTATTTACAGGAGGAATCAATGTTTCTGATAAATATATTAACCCTAATACCCAACAATACTGGCGGGATATTCATCTTTATTTAAAAGGAAATTCAGCGTTTTATTTTCAGTTTCTCTTCCTTACCAACTGGGTTTTTGCTACAGAGAAAATTCCTGAAATCTCCAAAGACTATTTTGATTATCATGATGAATTTGAAGAGAGTAAGCTGGTTCAGGTTGCTGCAAGCGGTCCTGATACAAGTCCGGTGATTATGCTGAGTACAAATTCTGCCATTTTGTCTGCGAAAAAAAGAGTGTATATCGTTACTCCTTACTTTATTCCTATGGAAACCATTTTAAATGCAATAAAGCAGGTATCACAGGCAGGACTGGATGTAAGACTCATGGTTCCTGAAAAAGGGGATTCCGTTATCGTGAATTCTGCAGCTTATTCTTATTATGAAGGGCTGCTGGAGAATAAAGTCCGTATATTCTTTTATCAAAAAGGCTTTATTCATTCCAAAACCATGATTGTAGATGATGATTTTTCCAGCGTGGGAACAGCCAATATGGATGTAAGGAGCCAGGAGCTGAACTTTGAGGTCAATACCCTGATTTTTGACCAGGAAACGAATCAAAAACTGGAAACTGTATTTCTTGAAGACATGAAAGATTGTAGGGAAATTTCATTAGATGAGTGGAAAAAAAGGCCAAAGCATAAAGTGTTTTTTGAGCATCTGGCAAGGCTTCTTTCTCCACTTATGTAATGTGTTAAAGTTTGGCAAGATTTTCAAGGGCTTTCTCCAGTGTCTCCTGCTTCTTGGCAAAACATAACCTGATCACGTGATCATTTCTTTTGTTTTTATAAAAAGAAGAGAACGGAACACTTGCCACTTTATGGGTAATGGTAAGCTCACTGGCAAAATCGAAATCATTTTTATCGGAGATTTTATCATATTTCAAAGCTTGGAAATACGTTCCTTCACAATCTAAAAGCTCAAAGGAAGTCGTTGCTAATCCCTGTCTTAAAAAATCTCTCTTTTCCTGAAAAAACTGATTGAGCTGGTTGTAATGTTCGTCATTTTTCATATACTCGGCCAATGCCATCTGAATAGGGGTATTGACGGAAAAAACATTGAACTGATGAATCTTTCTGAATTCATCTGTTAGGTTTTTAGGTGCTGCACAATAACCGACTTTCCAGCCTGTAACGTGAAACAGTTTTCCGAACGAGGCTACCAAAAGGCTCCTTTCTTTTAATTCCGGATATTTACAGATGCTCAGATGCTGCTTTCCGTCAAAAACGATATTTTCATACACCTCATCGCTCAGGATAAGGATTGAGGTTCCTCTTACGATATTTATTAATTCCTGAATATCTTTTTCCTTTAAAATTCTTCCTGAAGGATTATTAGGGTTATTCAGAATGATCATCTTTGTTTTATCTGATACCAAATTCTTAACCGCAGTCCAGTCAATCTCATAATCAGGAGCTTTCATTTCGAAACGTTTTATAATTCCTCCGAAAAGCTCAACGGTAGGTTCGTAACAATCATAAGCAGGTTCAAAAATAATGACCTCATCCTCTTTTTTTACAAAAGTGGCAATGGCAGTAAAAATAGCCTGTGTTCCGCCAGAGGTGATGGTTATTTCAGTATCAGGATTATAAGTCGCCTGATGAGAATTTTCAATTTTTCTGGCAATTTCTTCCTTTAAACCGATCATTCCTCCCATAGGAGCATATTGATTAAATCCTTTTTTGATAAAATGATCTACATAGTTCAGAAGTTCAGCATCGGGCATAAAATCAGGGAATCCCTGAGATAAATTGATGGCTTCATTTTCATTGGCAAGCTGCGTCATCTGGCTGAATATGGTAGTCCCGATATTGGAAAGTTTAGACAAAGGAAGTTGTATCATTTAAAAAACAGATTTTGTTGATACCGAATTTAATAAATTATTTAAAATCTAAACCTATTTAATTAGATTTTGTGGATGTGTTTGTAGTTATACCAAAAAAATTATGTCGTTTCTCAATCTATTTTTTCCTTAGATATTTTAGTACAAAAAACAATATTAAACATTTGTTTAAAAAATATGACTTTTTGCTTTTAAATGTGTTCTGTGATACTTACATTTGTTATGCTAAAAATAATTTAAAACCAATGATCATGAAAATTAAGAAGATTGAGTTTCCGGCAGCATCCATTTTATCTCAGGGAAAAGAAAAGTTTGATTATGCGGATAGTTTTGAAGGAGAACTGGGAGGAAACGGACAGAATTTCGATATTACGCAAATAGGGAAAGCTTTTTTTACAAGCGGACCAAAGTGGGGAAAGAAAATGTTTGCTTTCAGAAACAAGGTGGTGAGATTGTTTGGGTTGAAAACAGGGGGAGAAACTGATGCCGTGAAAGAAACCGATAACTTTACCTGCGAAGTAGGAGAGCGTGTTGGTCTTTTTAAAATTTTTAGTAAAACAAGCAATGAGATTGTTATTGGTGAAGATGATAAACATCTGGATTTCAGGGTTTCTCTTTTATTTGATAAAAATCGGAGTGGGAAGGATGAAAACTCTCTCATGATTTCTACTGCGGTAAAATTCCATAACTGGCTTGGAGTATTGTACTTTTTACCGGTACGTCCTTTTCATAAACTGATTGTTCCGGCTATGCTGAAAAATATAATAGGTAAGCTGGAAAGTACAAAACAATAATTTCACAGGAGAAATGTTGATATTCCAATATTTGCTTTATTTTTTAATATGATTACGTGTACTTTTATACCGTTCCGATATTGGAAAGTTGGGATAAAGGAGGCTGAATCATGATCTTAAGTTTTTTAATCAGCTCAATTTAATTTATTTTAAAACCGAATGTAAAAAATGCTAATATTGTAGCGAATAACTTAAATTACTTTGAACACTATGATTAATCATGAAATAGATTATAAAATTTACGGGGAAGAAATGCAGTGCGTGGAAATTGAGCTGGATCCGAGAGAAAGCGTAATTGCAGAACCGGGGAGTTTTATGATGATGAAAGACGGAATACAAATGGAAACCTTATTCGGAGACGGAACGGAAAAAGGACTGATGGGAAAATTATTTTCTGCCGGAAAAAGGATGCTTACCGGAGAAAACCTTTTCATGACCGTATTTACCAACACTTCTTCAGATAAAAGACATGTAACTTTTGCTGCTCCATATACGGGAAAAATCATTCCTTTTGACCTGAGCAAACTCGGAGGTAAGGTGATCTGTCAGAAAGATAGTTTTCTTTGTGCAGCCAAAGGGGTTACCGTAGGAATTGAATTTCAGAAAAAGTTGGGAACGGGACTTTTCGGAGGGGAAGGATTTATCATGCAAAAGCTGGAAGGCGACGGGATGACCTTCGTACACAGTGGAGGACATGTAATTGAGAAAGAACTTCAGCCGGGAGAAATCCTTAAAATTGATACGGGATGTATCGTTGCCTTTACGCATACTGTAGATTATGATATTCAGTTTGTAGGCGGAATTAAAAATACGATTTTCGGCGGGGAAGGATTGTTTTTTGCACAGTTAAGAGGTCCCGGAAAGGTATGGATACAAACCTTACCTATTTCAAGGTTAGCCAGTAGAATTTTACAGTATGGAACCACTAAGAATAAGGAGCAGGGAAGTATTTTAGGAGGTTTGGGAAATCTGCTGGATGGAGATGGATTTTAATACAGAACTGAAAATGAAATAATGAAAGGGCTATTTTTTATAGTCCTTTTTCATTTTACAAATTTCCGCAAATGAAAGAAGATTGTCAGGTTTCACGGGACTTTAAAATAAAATCAAAGTTTGCTTCAGTTTTAAAGAGGAAATTTTTTAAATTTATACTGAATTGATATTTTTACAGATAAAATGAGGATAAGTATTTCCGAAAAAGAATCTTATTTTTTCGCATAATTTTATCCAATTGTGTATTTTTGTATGTTTGCTGAAATTACATATGTCACAAGAAATAAACCCAATCTATTCCGAAGATAATATCAGAACCCTCGATTGGCAGGAACACATACGTTTACGTCCCGGAATGTATATCGGGAAGCTGGGAGACGGATCTTCTGCTGATGACGGTATTTATATTTTACTTAAAGAAATTCTGGATAACTCGATTGATGAGTTCAGAATGAAATCCGGTAAAAGAATCGAAATAAAACTGGACGACGGTAAAGTTACTATTCGTGATTTTGGTCGTGGTATTCCGCTGGGAAAAGTAGTGGATGCGGTTTCCAAGATGAATACGGGAGGTAAGTATGACAGCAAAGCCTTTAAGAAATCTGTCGGACTGAACGGGGTCGGTACAAAAGCTGTCAATGCGTTATCAGATTATTTCCGGGTAAGATCTTTCCGTGACGGGAAAATGAAAGCTGCAGAATTTTCGAGAGGATTGATTACTGAAAATTTTGATGAAAAAGATACTTCAGACCGAAATGGTACGGAGATTTCTTTTATTCCCGATGGTGAAATCTTCCTTCATTTTAAATTCCGAAAAGAGTATATCGAAAGAATGCTCCGTAATTATGCATACCTGAATCCGGGACTTACCATTCTTTTCAACGGGGAAAAATTTTACTCTGAGAATGGACTTAAAGATCTATTGGACGAAGAGCTGGAAAATGAGACACTGTATCCGATTGTCCATTTAAAAGACCATGATATAGAAGTTGCCATTACGCACACCGATAAATCGCAGACGGAAACCTATTTTTCCTTTGTAAACGGACAAAATACCACGCAGGGAGGAACACATTTAAATGCCTTCCGTGAAGCGTATGTAAAAACGATTCGTGAGTTTTTTAATAAAAGCTTCGATGCATCAGACGTCAGAAAATCGATTGTTGCTGCGGTTTCCATCAACGTGGAAGAACCTGTTTTCGAATCTCAGACCAAAACAAAGTTGGGATCCAACGATATAGGACCTAATGGACCAACGGTAAGAACTTTTATTATTGATTTCCTGAAAAGTAAATTAGATAATTTCTTACATAAAAATCCGGAAGTTGCAGAAGCCATCCAAAGGAAAATCTTAATCTCTGAAAGAGAAAGAAAAGAGCTTTCAGGAATTCAGAAGCTGGCAAGAGAAAGAGCAAAAAAAGTATCGCTTCATAATAAGAAGCTTCGAGACTGCAGACAGCATTATAACGATCAGAAAGCAGAAAGAAAAGCCGAAACCCAGATATTTATTACCGAGGGAGATTCTGCATCAGGATCCATTACAAAATCCAGGGATGTGGAAACACAGGCTGTATTCTCCTTAAAAGGAAAACCTTTGAACTGCTATGGTCTTACTAAAAAGGTGGTTTACGAAAATGAGGAGTTTAATTTACTTCAGGCTGCTTTAAATATTGAAGAAAGTCTGGAAGATTTAAGATACAATCAGGTCATTATTGCCACCGATGCCGATGTCGATGGGATGCACATCAGATTGCTGATGATTACATTCTTCTTACAATTTTTCCCGGACATTATTAAAAACGGACATCTTTACATTCTGCAGACTCCATTGTTCAGAGTAAGGAATAAAAAAGAGACGAGATACTGCTACAGTGAGCAGGAAAGAGTAAAAGCGCTGAATGAATTGGGCAAAAATCCTGAGATTACTCGATTTAAAGGATTGGGAGAAATCTCTCCGGATGAATTTAAACACTTCATTGGGAAAGATATCAGACTGGAGCCCGTGGTGATAGGGAAAGACCAGACTATAGACCAGCTTTTAGAATTTTATATGGGGAAAAATACTCCCGACAGACAGTCTTTTATTTTAGAAAATCTGGTCGTGGAAGATCAGAATATTCAAATTAAAGAAGTTTTAGATTAAATTAGACAGTAGAAAAAATAGAACAGCTATATGAGAATAAGTAACCGCGGTAAAATTTCAATATATAATTTCATCAATATGATGCTGGTGTTGATTTTAGCAGGTGGTATATTTGCTTTCTTGCTAGAAGACAGATTCAATCTTTTGGGAGACTTTAGTTATCTGTTTATAGCAATTCCTGCCATAATGCTGGTTGCTTTTTATCTTATCGGAAGGCAGATTTTTGAATACGATAGCGACGGGGAAGCTTTGAATTTTAAGAACAGGAATATTGTTCCTTTTATCGACAAGCCACTTAGTGATGAGTTTCCAAAATATAAGCTGATCAGCTACGAAATTGTAGATATGTTCTTGATCAAAAGGCTGTATGTGAAAGTATCCAGCAAAAATACAGGCTCTACTATGCTCAAATACGAAATATCATACCTTTCTAAAAAAGAAATAAAAGATTTGAAATTCTCTTTAAATAAAGTAGTAACAACTAATAACGAGAAAAAAGAGTTAATTAAATGATGACAGAAGAGAACTCGCATGAAGGTGAGAGCCTGAAAAAAGTCTCCGGACTTTATAAAGATTGGTTTCTGGATTATGCTTCTTATGTAATCTTAGACCGGGCCATTCCATCGGTATATGATGGTTTCAAACCCGTTCAGAGAAGGATAATGCATTCCATGAGAGAGCTGGAAGACGGGCGTTACAACAAGGTTGCCAATATTGTAGGAAATACCATGAAATATCACCCTCACGGTGATGCTTCTATTACCGATGCCATGGTAGGAATCGGGCAAAAAGAATTACTGATAGACACTCAGGGAAACTGGGGGAATATCTATACCGGTGATTCTGCCGCTGCTGCAAGATATATTGAAGCCAGATTAACTCCTTTTGCCTTAGAAGTCGTTTTTAATCCTAAAACCACGGACTGGACGAAGTCTTACGACGGAAGAAATAACGAGCCCATAGATTTGCCCGTAAAGTTCCCATTGCTTCTTGCACAGGGTGTGGAAGGGATCGGGGTTGGACTTTCTACAAAAATTCTTCCCCATAACTTCAATGAGCTGATTAATGCTTCTGTTGCATATTTAAAAGGTAAAAAGTTTGAACTTTTTCCGGATTTTCTTACTGCAGGCTTTTTAGATGTTTCCGAATACAATGACGGCCAAAGAGGAGGAAAAGTGAGAGCCAGAGCCAGAATCAATCAGGTTGATAAACATACTCTGATGATCACAGAGCTTCCTTTCTCTAAAAATACGGGAGATCTGATCGATTCTATCTTAAAAGCGAACGAAAAAGGGAAAATCAAGATTAAAAAAATTGAAGATAATACTTCTGATAAAGTAGAAATCCTGATTCACCTTCACAATGATATGTCTCCTGATAAAACGATAGATGCGCTGTATGCATTTACGGACTGTCAGGTGACCATCTCTCCGAATGCCTGCGTTATTGTAGGAGATAAGCCAATGTTCTTAAGCGTTTCCGAGATTCTGAGGATGAATACCGATCATACCGTTTCTTTGCTTAAAAAAGAATTGGAGATCGAGCTTCATGAATTACAGGAAAGCTGGCATTTTTCGTCTCTGGAAAGAATCTTTATTGAAAACAGGATTTATCACGATATTGAAGAGGTTAAAAGCTGGGAAGAAGTTTTAAAGACAATTGATGAAGGATTAAAGCCTCATACCAAGCATCTTTTGAGAGCTGTTACGGAAGAGGATATTTTAAGATTAACGGAAATCAGGATCAAGAGAATTTCAAGATTCGACCTAGATAAATTTAAAGAAAATATCGCCGCTCTTGAAGGGAAAATAGAGCAGGTAAAACATCATTTGGAGCATCTTATTCCGTATGCAATTGAATATTTCCTGAATATTCAGAAGAAATACGGAAAAGACAGACAAAGAAAAACGGAATTAAGAATCTTCGATACCATTGATGCGACTAAAGTAGCAGTGGCTAATGAAAAATTCTACGCCAATTTCGAAGAAGGCTTCATCGGGACTTCCCTGAAGAAAGACCAGTATTTATTCGACTGTTCAGATATTGATGATATTATTACTTTCAGAAAAGACGGAAGTATGAAGGTGGTAAAAGTAGAAGCGAAAACATTTATCGGAAAAGATATTCTTCATGTAGCGGTATGGAAGAAAAACGATAAGAGAACCGTTTACAATATGATCTATCGTGAAGGAAGAGAAGGACCTTATTATATGAAACGTTTTTCGGTAACCGGAGTAACAAGAAATACGGACTATCCTTTAGCTTCAGATAAAAAAGGTTCAGAAACCCTTTATTTTTCTGCCAATCCAAATGGTGAAGCAGAGACTGTAACCGTGCTTTTAAAGCCGAATCCGAGAATCAGAAAAAATAAAATGGATATCGATTTCTCTGAATTAGCCATTAAAGGAAGAGATTCAAAAGGAAATCTGGTGACCAAATATTCGGTAAAGAAAGTAGACCTTAAAGAAGAAGGAGTTTCTACACTGGCTCCACGAAAAATTTGGTTTGATGAAACCGTAAGAAGGCTGAATGCGGATGCAAGAGGTACTTTGCTGGGAAGCTTTAAAGGCGATGATAAGATCTTAACCATCAATACCAACGGGGAAGCCAAACTGGTAAGCTTTGATCTCGGAAACCGTTTTGATGACGAGTATCTGATTCTTGAGAAATGGAAACCTCAGCAACCCGTAACGTGTATTTATTATGACGGGGAGAAAGAAATCTATTTTATTAAAAGATTCTTGCTGGAAAACAATACGAACCCACAGACTTTCATGCCTTCGGAACATCCGAAGTCTTTCATAGAAAGTATTATCGTTGCCAATAATGCTACTGCCGAAATTGTTTTTGCAAAAGATAAAGGAAAAGAACGCGATCCTGAAACGATAAATATTGATGAATTCATTGCTGTAAAAGGAATAAAAGCGATCGGAAATCAGTTTACTAAATTTAAAGTAAAATCAATCAATATTACGATTCCGGAGCCGGAAGAAGAGGAGCCGGAAGTGTATGAAGAACCGGAACGTTTTGAAGGGGACGATGAGGGAGGAACTATCGGAGATTTGTTCCAAAGTGAAGAGAATACAGAAAATTAAATGTTGAAAATATGATGAGTCCTATTGTTTTAGTTACTATTGCTGCGACTTGTATATATAGCTATGTTGGACTAAATAATCCGCAGTACTTTGAGAAATACAAGTTCAATGTTGGTGCAATTAAAAACAGAAAAGAATATATAAGATTAGTAACCTCAGGCTTTTTACATGCTGATTTTATGCATTTGTTTTTCAATATGCTTTCCTTATATTTATTTCAGGAAGCGGTTACCTTGTTTTTTGGAGATATAGGATTTTTAATCATCTATTTTGGATCTTTGCTTCTAGGAAATCTGTTTAGCTTATTGATTTATCAAAATCAGCCGTGGTATTCTGCAATTGGAGCTTCTGGAGCAGTTTCCGGAATTATTTTTGCCTCTATTGCTATGGCTCCGAACGAAATCAGCGTGAATTTTTTACCAGGATGGCTTTTCGGGACATTGTATTTCGGTTATTCAGTATATATGATGCTAAATCCTAAACAATGGGATAATCTGGGACACTCTGCACATTTGGGAGGTGCTTTTTTCGGATTGGTATATTCTGTTGCATTGCATCCTCAATTAGCGATGAGCAATTTGTTGTTCTTGGGAATTATGTCACTTCCTTTAATATATTTAGCCTATCAGATTTTTATTAAGAAAAAAATAAGGTAAAATATTATCTTTACTTAAAATATTAAGACCAATGGACACATCAGAGTTAAATCGTTTCGTCGTAATACTTATTTATGGTTCATTGGTCTTACTTTCTTTACTAAAGCTCAGTAACCCACTTAAAGTTAATAGAAAAGCGAATTTTTGGTTCGGAATATTTCTTTTTCTATGGTCAAGCTTCTGGTTGGATGAAACGCTGTCTTTGGTATTAAGATCAGAAATACAGATCCGTTCCATTTTTATGGTACAGTTTGTACAATTTTTAACGCCGGTTATCTTCTATTTTAGTGTATTGTTTTACACAAATCCTTCATTTAAATTTAAGCTTTCGGATGTTAAATATTTTATTCTGCCTTTTATTTTTTTAAGTATTCTTTTCCTTCAAAGGAAAAAAACTTTAGAAAGTGATTCTGCTTTTTTTGAATTTCTTGAGATTATTTATATCAGCTTAATTTTGATCCAGACCCTTTTTTATACCGGACTTTCTTATTTTACGATAAGGAAACATCAGAAAAAGATTCAGCAGTTTTCTGCCAATACGGAAGGAATTAATCTCAATTGGCTGGAATATATCATTCTGATCATCTTTGTTATTAATATAATTTATATTATTTACAATCTTTCTTATGATTCAACTTCACTGAATTTTTTTATTAATGCTGCTTTTTTATTGGTAATTTATTTCGTGGCATTCTATTCTTTAAAACAGAAAGAAATTTATCCTGTCGAAGAAAGGCAACGTGAAGAATTAATTTCCATTGATGAAAATGCTGAAACGGAAGGAGTAAAGAAAAAGCTGATTTCAGATGATGAACTGTTAAAGCTGAAAAACCAACTTGAAACATTGATGGATATTGAAAAGCCATATCTTGACAGTGAGCTTAACCTGATTCGCCTTTCCGAATTACTTTCTATATCCACCCATCATTTGTCTTATGTAATCAATACGGGGTTTCAAAAGAATTTTTTCCAGTATGTGAATGAATACCGGATTGAACATGCGAAGAAACTTTTGAAAGATAGTTCAAAAAATAAACTTTCTATTTTAGGCATTGCTTATGAATCCGGATTTAATTCAAAAACGTCCTTTAATACTACTTTTAAAAAATTGACTAATCAGACACCTTCTGAGTTTAAAAAATAGGTTCGGGTTTATAAGTTTTAACTTGTTTTGTTTTTAACTTGTTTAAAATCAGTTTTTTATTTTTGTGGTATGAAATGGTTCATTCATATAATTCGGAACATTAGCAGCACCTTTCCGGTCTACTTTTGTCTCAGAAAGTTTATATTATGAAAACAAAAGAATCATTTGCCGTAGTTACCGGAGCAAGTCAAGGTTTAGGAAGAGCGTTTACAGAAAGTCTGGCCAGAAGGAAGATCAATGTTATTCTTGTGAGTCTTCCCAATCAAAATTTAAAAGAAATAAGTCAAAAAATAGCCGAACTTTATCACATTAAAACCCATTATTATGAGGTTGATCTTTCTGTGAATGAAAATGTTTTAAAGTTGACAGAATGGATAAATAAGTCCTTTAATATTCATATTTTAATTAATAATGCAGGATTGGGCGGAACCAGAAAATTTTTAGATGTAACTTCGGACTATATTAATAATATTCTTCAGGTGAATGTTACTGCCACTTCATTGATTACCCATCAGCTTTTGCCTAATCTTCTGAAACAACCTCAATCTTATATTTTAAACGTTTCAAGTATGGCAGCTTTCTCGCCTATTGGTTTTAAAACAGTTTATCCGGCTTCAAAAACTTTTATCCATTCATTTTCAAGAGGTTTGAATGAAGAGCTCAAAAATACCAATGTGTTTGTAAGTGTTGTGAATCCGGGCGCGATGAAAACAAACCCTGATGTTGTTGAAAGAATTGAAAAACAAGGCTTTATCGGGAGGTTGACCCTATTAGATCCTGAAAAAGTTGCAGAATATTGCATCAGCCAGCTTTTTAAAAAAGATTCTGTAATTATGGTAAATCCTGTGAGCTGGCTTGTAATGAAAATATTGCCGATCTGGATTAAATTACCATTAATGACCAGCGCAATAAAACGGGAAATAAAAGCATGAAAAAAGTATTTGTTACAGGAATTACGGGGCTTTTAGGAGCCAATGTTGTTATTAAATTATTAGAAGATGGTCATTTTGTTATTGCTTTGGTGCGCAAGAAAAGCAACTATTTGGGTGAAAAAAATAAGAGTCTAAAACTTATTGAAGGAGATCTGTTTTCAGATTTCTCAGAATATTTAAAAGATGTAAACTTTATTATTCATATCGCCGCGGAGACAAAACAAAATTTGCTGCATTATGAAGATTATAGAAAAGTTAATTATGAAGCTGTTGTTCATTTACTCTCGCAAAGTGTAAATGCTGAAAAGTTTTTATTTGTAAGTACGGCAAATACTTTAGGATTCGGAAGTTTAGATGATTTGGGAACTGAAAATGATCGATGGAAATATCCTTTTAATGAATCTTTTTATGCTAAAAGTAAACTTGAAGCAGAAAATTTTCTTTTAGAGAATAATAAAACGAAAGTAATTATTGTAAATCCAACGTTTATGATTGGTGCCTATGATAATAAACCAAGTTCGGGAAAAATTATCTTTTGGGTTTGGAAAAAAAAGCTTGTTTTTTACCCAAAAGGTGGAAAAAATTTTGTGAATGCAGAAGATGCTGCTAAAGGAATTTGTAAAGCATTGGAAAAAGGAAAGCCAGGTGAAAAATACCTATTAGCCAATGAAAATTTGAAGTATAAGGATTTTTTTAAAATCGTCAATAATGTTACTGGCCAGCAATCGGTATTGCTTCCGATTCCGGACTTTATTTTAATTTTTTTTGGTTTTATAGGAGATTTTTTAAGGCTTATAAGAATTAAAACGAATTTAAGCTCGGCGAATATGAAAGCTCTTCGAATTGATAATTTTTATTCTAATCAGAAATCAATAAACGAACTTGGGGTTCATTATCAGCCTATTGAAAAAGGAATTACAGATGCTGTTGAATATTTTAAAAATACAATTAAGTAGTTCTTTCTGTTATTGTGAAATTTTTTCTAATGCATCCTGAAGGGTTGCAATAAAATTGATATGCTTAGTTTTATTACTTTCAAAAATGAAATCTTTTAGGCTTTTACTTTCATACTTATCAAAATCTCCAATTATAGTTAAATTAATACGATAATTAGAAAACTTCTGAAGGATCTCACCCGCAATTTTTGTTTTTAAATTAAAAAAATCAGAAGTGATATTTTTCTCATAAATAATTACCTGATCAAAGCCCTGATAGTAGATATTACCCAGAAGATCCAGCCCATCCTGAACAGAATTAATGATAATATTATCAGAAATTATTTCCGCTACTTTAGTAGTATTGATTTGATGTGTGTTAATCTCCATATCTTATTTCTTTCCAAAAATAAATCTGTCATTCTCTGACAAATCCTTTATAAGCAAAGCTTCTGAAAAGCCATTGCTGTAAAGTTCCAATGTTTCAGGACCTAATTTCTGATTAATTTCTAAAAACAATAATCCGTTGTTATTAAGATGCTTTTCTGCATCCTCTGCAATTTTCCGGTAAAAGATCAAAGCATCAGAAGTAGGGGAGAAAAGCGCCATTTTGGGCTCGAATTCTTTAACGGAATCAGCGATTTCATGCTCTTCTTCAATACCAATATAAGGCGGATTTGAAATTATGACATCAAACTCTTGTTCCAGATCAAAATTCAGATAATCACCATGAATGAAGTTGATTTCAAGCTGATGAAAATCTGCATTCTTTTTGGCCGTTTCCAAAGCTTTTTCAGAAAAATCAATAGAAGTAACTTCTGCCTGTGGAAAATATTTTTTCAGTACCAGAGGAATGATTCCGCTTCCTGTTCCGATATCCAGGATCTTTAACGTTCTTTTTGTCATTCCGAGGAATGAGGAATCTCGAAATTCTTCATTTCGCTCCGTTGCATTCAGCATGACATTGGTTTCCTGTATTTTTTGAATGGCAAATTCCAGCAGCTCTTCGGTTTCAGGTCTTGGAATCAGTACGTGCTCGTTCACGAAAAACTGCATTCCATAGAATTCGGTTTCTCCTACAATATGCTGATAAGGTTTACCGGTTTTTAATTCTGAAATAACCTGTAAAAGGCTTTGTTCATCCTGAATCAGTAATTCCTGATCGGAAAATCTTCTTTGATGAAAACTATCAAAGCCTACGATCTTCTGAATAAAAACAGAACATAAAAAAGCGCTTTCAGATTCTGTATAAAGCTCAGAAAGCTCTGCTTTAAAATGTCTTTTAAACTCTAAAATTGTCATTTATCTCGTAAAAACCAGTTTTGTATCTGTAGATTTTTCTTCATCAATCCTGTAGCCTTCATAATTGAATGCTTTTACATCATCCAATGTTTTAGCGTTAGTTTCAGCACAGAATTTTACTACTAAACCTCTTGCGTGTTTGGTATAAACAACGATCGTCTTTAGCTTTCCATCTTTTAATTCATAGAAATCAAAATCAATAACTTTATGGTTTAGTTTCTTTCTGTCAATTACTTTCCCATATTCGTTACTGCATAAATGAAGGAGAATCTCATTCTTTTTCATTTCCGTATTCAGCTGTTCCGTCACTTTTTCTCTCCAGAATTCATACAGGTTTTTATACTGATCAAATTCAAAAGGACGGCCCATTTCAAGTCTGTAAAGCATTACTTTGTCCGACGGTTTTAAAAGTCCGTAAAGCCCGGAAAGTATTCTGTAGTTTTTCTGTAAATAATCTACCGCATCTTTGTCGAGTGTTTTGGCGTCTAATCCTCTGTAAACTTCACCTGTAAATGCATACATCGCGGGAGCAGATTCTTTAGAACCGGGTTTTGTTTTCCATTTCTGGTTTCTTTCCCAATTCTCATCTGCCAGCTTGGGAGAAATCTCCATGAGTTCAGACAGATATTTGGGAGATTTTTGTTTTAAATAAGATTGTATATAAGCTGCTTCTTCAATGAATTTTGGAGTAGTAGCCCTCAACAGATCGGTTGAGTTTTCTACATTCATTAATTTAGCAGGAGATGTTATAATTTTCATAAAAAGTCAAAATTTAATTTCAAGTTCGGCATGAACTTTTGAATCTGGAATTACAATATTCCTTTTCCCTGACGGATAATTTCCGGCTCACCGGAAGTAAGATCCACAATGGTAGAAGCTACATTATCTCCATATCCGGAATCAATGACGATATCTACCAGATGATTATATTTTTCAGCAATCAATTCTGGATCGGTAGAATATTCAATAATTTCATCATCATCTCTAATGGAGGTAGATGCAATAGGGTGACCTAATTTTTCAACGATGAGTTGCGGAATAGAATGATCAGGAACACGGATCCCGATGGTTTTATGTCCTTTATAAGCTAAAGGTAAGCTTTTGTTAGCTTCCAGAATAAAGGTGAATGGTCCCGGAAGATGACTCTTTAAAAATCTGAATACTGAAGTATCAATAGGTCTTGTAAAGTCCGAAAGATGGCTTAGATCATTACAGATTATAGAGAATTGAGCTTTTTCCAGCTTAACTTTCTTCAGCTGGGCCAGCTTTTCCATGGCTTTGATGTCAAAAATATTACAGCCCAATGCATAAATTGTATCGGAAGGATAGATAATAAGTCCGCCATTATTCAGGGTTTTAATGACCTCATTAACAAGGTTTTCCTGTGGATTTTCCGGATAGATTCTTAATATTTTTGCCATATAACAAAGATACAAATTATAAAATAGTTTTCATAAAAATCCTTTATTTAAAAGAAAAATTAGGATTTTAAAAATATTGTCGTATATTTGCATCACAATATCGCGGGATGGAGCAGTAGGTAGCTCGTCGGGCTCATAACCCGAAGGTCATCGGTTCGAGTCCGGTTCCCGCTACTAAAATAAAAGAGAATTACAAACGTAATTCTCTTTTTTATTATTTCTATAGTTATTCTTTAGTGCATTATAAAAAAAAATCCCACTCTTTAAAAGTGGGATTCTTATTATTTTGCTAATTCAGCGTATGGTCTGAGTTTATAATCATCAGATTTTGGCTGTTCCAAGAATTCTTTTTTCTGAGTTCCTTTCATTCTCTGTGCTGCATCGCTTGCTGCGTAATAAGCATCACCCAGTTTTTTTGTAATTTCTGACGGAGTGAAATCTTTCTTTACATCACTGTCTACACCGATATATCCGTTTTTCTTTGTAACATAAGTGATATAATTGTTATAGTTAATAAATGTATTTCTTAAATACTGAGTGTGATACTGCATACATTTCTTTGCCTTCTTTGAAGAGTTATTCATGATACAGTTAGACATATTTCCGTTATATAGCCAGAATTCTGATTGTAAAATTGCATATTCTTTTCCCAGTGCAGTTTTTCCGTTGGTGTAAATGCTGCTGTCTCCTTCCTTATCCGCAATATTTTTAAGATGCTCAAGAACCAAAGGAACCGTGTTTTCTATTTTTGTTTTAGCTTCCCCTATCGCGCTGAAGTCTGCTGCAGGAGAATTCTTTTGTGCAGTCGCTACATTAAAAGCAAGCAGTAATAGTACAATCAATAAATTATATCTTTTCATGAGAAATTTTTAAGCCACTAAAATAAATATATTTTCTCAGTTTTAACAACTTCATTTTAATTTTATTTAATAAAATTTAACATGTTTTAAGGATTTTTAGTGTAATAAAGCATTTTTTGTGAAGAATGAATATATCGGAATATTTGTTTTTGTAAAAAATATGGAAATAAGTTTAAAATTATTGTTTTGATTATCAGGTATTTAATGTTTTAATTTATTCTATCACTAAAAAAATAGTTGTTCAAAAGGAATTTAATTCTATATTTGTATAACTAATTTGTTAGTGATATAGAATGACCTCTATATTATAAAAGTATTAAACATCGGGATATGAAAATTCAAACTCTTACGAAAGCTGAAGAACAGGTAATGCAATATGTATGGAAAATAGAAAAAGGATTTTTAAAAGACATTCTTGATCTTTTTCCAGAGCCCAAACCTCATACCAATACAGTTTCTACAATATTAAAAGTATTGAAGGATAAAGAATTTGTTGATTATAATGTAATCGGGAGACAACATGAGTATTTTCCTTTGGTGACTAAAGAGCAATATTCAGGAAAGACGATGAAAAGTCTTGTGAAAAATTATTTTAAAGGCTCTTATAAAAGTGCAGTTTCTTTTCTGGTAGAAAAAAATGAAATGAGCGTGGAAGACCTGGAAATGTTATTGAATGAGCTTAAAAAGAAAAGCTAATTAAAAGAGAGGTCTCTGTAACATTTTCAAAGGTTCAGTTGTCTTAAAAAGACAAAGCATTAGCGAAAAGAGCAGAGTATTAATCTCCATAAAAACATAAACAATGACAGCATTTATTATAGAACTATTTTTTCAGCTGTGGAATTGGTTGATCTCTATATTTTAGAGAACTGATCTGTGAGAAGCTGAAAAGCCATAATATTATTTGATTAAATAATTACCAAATCATGGAAGCATTATTTTACATTCTAAAAGTGATGATCTGTTCAGGGGTTTTACTGGGATATTATTATCTCTCGCTCAAGGACAAAACTTTTCACCATTACAATAGGTTTTACCTGTTGTTTTCGATACTGATTTCTTTACTGCTTCCATTGATAAGGCTTGAAGATTTTACCATTGAGGTCAATCAGAATATCTATATGCTGATCGATACAGTGCAGAACTTTAATCCTTCTGAAAACACAAATACCCATGAAAACTTATATTATACATTCACTTTTTCAGTTTTAGGAATCATTTCCGTGTATTTTTTAGGGAAATTCATTTATGGAACCTTTAAAATACATGCACTGAAAACTAAATTTGAAAGAGAAAACATAGAAGGGATCAACTTCTACCGCACCGATCTTACCGATGCTCCTTTTTCTTACTTTAAAAACCTTTTCTGGAAGAATTCCATTACACTGAATTCAGAAATAGGAAAGCAGATCTTAAAGCATGAAATGGTTCATATCGAACAGAAGCACACCTTTGATAAGATCATTTTAGAAATCATTACCTCGGTATTCTGGTTCAACCCATTCTACCATTTGATAAAAAGAGAAATTAATTTAATCCACGAATATCTGGCTGATAAAAAAGCCGTAAAACAATCGGACACCAGAGCATTTGCGCAGATGCTATTAGCAAGTCACTTTTCCGGAACAGAGTTACCTGCCACGAGTCCTTTTCTAAGTTCGAATTTAAAAAAACGATTAACAATGTTACAGAAATCACAGACAAAATTCGGTTATGCGCGAAGAATTTTAGCCTTACCGGTAGTATTCACAGTAGCTTTTGCCTATATGGTAAATGCTAAGAACAAAGAAATAGCCAAAACGAATCTTGAAATAGAGAAAGCAGTTTCTCAGATTAAAAAAGATACAATAAGACCTGATCATCATAAAAATGAATCGGTTAGAGTTTATAAAAAAACAAATGATGAGAAAAAAATTGCGGAATTGGGTAAAAAGATCGAAGAAAAAAGCAAAGCGCTTAAACAATTAAGGCCTGAAACTAAAGAATTCGATAAAAATGTAGAGGAAATAGCACAGCTTTCCGGAGAAATTGCAAAAATTACCAGCTCAGAAAATTTTGGAAAGTCATTGACCAGAATTAAAATTAATGGTAAAGAAATAAATGCTGATGAATACTTCAATTCGGATCAATGGAAAAATCAACTGAAGGATGTAAAAAATTTAAAAATTGAAATGCCGGATTTCCCGGAATTTGAAAAATCCGTATTTGTTGTTCCCGCGCCGCCAAATGCTCCTGATGTTCCACAGGTAAGAGTATTTAAGCATAATAATGTATTCAGGTATCCTGTTTATGGCAAAAAAGCTGAAAGAGAAATGAAGAGAGCCAGAAAACTAGCAGAAAAAGCAAGGGAAGCCGGTGAAAAAGCAAGAATTGAAAGTGAAAAAGCGAGATGGGAAGGAAACAAAACGAAATTAGAGGGCGAAAACAGAAAATATATTGCTTATGATTTTAACTATTCTAAACCAGAGGTTATTAAGATTACGGCAAATTCGATGGTAAGAAATCTTGACGGGAGTAATTTTAAAGCTTCAGGAGTGAGTAAAATTGATGGAGATGTTTCAAGAATTTACGTTAACGGAAAAGATGCGTTTAATGAAAATATGAAAATTATTATAGATGGTAAAGAATCCTCAAGAGAAGACCTGAAAGCATTAAAGTCTTCTCAGATAGAATCTATCAATGTAAAAAAGAATATGGAAAACGGAAAAATGGAAGGTGAAATTTCTATCAATACAAAAAATAAGAAAGACGAGCTATAATATTAATCATGGAAGCATTATTTTACATCTTAAAAGTGATGATCTGTTCAGGCGTTTTACTGGGATATTATTATCTCTCGCTCAAGGACAAAACTTTTCACCATTACAATAGGTTTTACCTGTTGTTTTCGATACTGATTTCTTTACTGCTTCCATTGATAAGGCTTGAAGATTTTACCATTGAGGTCAATCAGAATATCTATATGCTGATCGATACAGTGCAGAACTTTAGTCCTTCAGAAAACACAAATACCCATGAAAACTTATATTATACATTCGCTTTTTCAGTTTTAGGAATCATTTCCGTGTATTTTTTAGGGAAATTCATCTATGGAACCTTTAAAATACATGAACTGAAAACCCAATTTGAAAGAGAAAACATAGAAGGGATCAACTTCTACCGCACCGATCTTACCGATGCTCCTTTTTCTTACTTTAAGAACCTTTTCTGGAAGAATTCCATTATACTGAATTCAGAAATAGGAAAGCAGATCTTAAAACATGAAATGGTTCATATCGAACAAAAGCACACCTTTGATAAGATCATTTTAGAAATCATTACCTCGGTATTATGGTTCAACCCATTCTACCATTTGATAAAAAGAGAAATTAATTTAATCCACGAATATCTGGCTGATAAAAAAGCCGTGAAGCAATCGGACACCAGAGCATTTGCGCAGATGCTGTTAGCAAGTCACTTTTCCGGAACAGAGTTACCTGCCACAAGTCCGTTTCTAAGTTCGAATTTAAAAAAACGATTAACAATGTTACAGAAATCACAGACAAAATTCGGTTATGCGCGAAGAATTTTAGCCTTACCGGTAGTATTCACAGTTGCTTTTGCCTATATGGTAAATGCCAAAAACAAAGAGATAGCCAAAACGAATCTTGAAATAGAGAAAGCAGTTTCCCAGATTAAAAAAGATACCATAAGACCTGATTCTGGTGAAGATATAGACGATCTTTTAAATGAACAATTGAGAAAGGGAGATTTTTATAATGAAGCTTTGAAAGAAGACGAAGAAAGAATTAATAAAATTACCCAGAAAATTAGTGAAAAGAGTGAAGAAATTCAAAAACTGGTAAAGTCTAAAAAGACTAAGACACCGGAATTTGAAGCCAAAGAAAATGAAATTGAAGCTTTATCCAGACAAATTGATGAAATTGTAAACTCGGATAAGTATAAGAAAAACATGAAAGCTCTTGAAGATCATTATAATAATGCTGGAAAAATCATTGAATCACCAGAATTCAAAATGAAAATTGCTGAAGCAGAGAAGAAAGCTAAAGAAGCAGAAGCTATGGTCAACTCGCCTGAATTTAAAAGAAAGATAGAAGAAGCTGAAAAAGAGGCGAAAAAAGCAGAGGCTATGGTAAATTCTCCCGAGTTTAAGAGAAAAATAAAAAGGGTTGAAAAGGCTGCAAGAAAAGCAGAGAAGGAGGCGGAAAAAATAGGAGAGGCCACACAAAAAGAGCTGGAAACATTCTATAAAGATGCTGAGAAGAAAAGACAGGATGCCGTAAAAAAATCTGCTGAAGATAAACAGAAACTTACAAAAACGATAGAACTGAGCCGAAGAGAATATGCTTTTGATGAAAAGTTTCCTAAAAGCAGGGATTATGAAAAAAAGCCTTTGACTGAAACTGAAAAAGAGCTATTGAAAAAAGAAGCAAAAAAAATACAGGATTTGCATCAAAATACACCTAACAAAAACAATTTTGCGATCTTTAGAATAGATAATAGTTTAAATAAGATTGTTGATGTGCACGGAGCTGAAGTTAAAGCTGAAAATAATAAAAAATCTCCTGTAGGAAAAACTGCTTTATTTATGATTAGTGTTGATGTGCCTGAACTGTATGTCAATGGAAAAAAAGTAAGCAGAGAAGAATTTATGGCGTATCAAAGTGATCCAAAGGATATTAATTTGCCTGCGAATATCAAAGTTTTTAAAGTAGATCGTGTAGCAGGGAGCAACAATAGATCTTATGCTAAAAGAATGGAGATTATCACCTATTAATTTGTAAAAAATGAAAAAACTTTTAGTCTTTAGTTGTATCTTGATTGGAATGATTACCAGTGCTCAAACCAACAGATTCTTTTATGAATATAAGTTTATTCCTGATATCAATGATAAAACGGATATAAAAACGGAAATGATGTATCTGGATATAGATAAAAACGGATCTTCTTATTACAGCCGTGATAAATATATTGCTGATTCCACACAAAAGGCTGATCTGGAAAAGCAGATTAAGGCATTTTCAGGAAGTATAAACATCAATAAAAGAGAAAAACCAGGCCAGGTATCTTATAGAGTAACCAAGTCTTATCCTGATTTTAAAACTTATCTTTTCAGAAATATTTCCAGCGATTCTTATAAAATAAAAGAAGATAAAAAGCCTGAATGGAAAATACAGTCTGAAAAACAAAAAATTGGAGAATACACAGCTCAGAAAGCCACTACAAGTTTTGGCGGAAGAGAATGGATTGCCTGGTTTGCCAGTGATCTTCCTTTCCAGGACGGGCCGTATACTTTTTACGGATTACCGGGACTAATTGTTAAAATAGAAGATACAACAGGTTCTCATGTAATGACTCTGGTAGGGAATAAAGTCCTTCAAAGTAGTAAAACTGAGGATAAGGAGCTGAGCTTACCAGAAAATATCAAATTATTCGGTATGGGAGGCAAAGAAATTGAAGTGACGAAAGATCAGTTTAAAAAAGCATGGAAAGCATACGTAAATGATCCTACGAAAAATATGAGGGAAATGATGATGAAAAACGATGGCAATACGAAAATGGTTTTTAAAACAAAAACAGCTGACGGGAAAGAGATTTCAGATCCAAACCAGGTGTTCAGGGAAATGGAAAAAAGAACCAAAGAAGGTTTAGCAAAAAATAATAATCCTATCGAACCGGACCTAGTAAATTAAATACATATATTTTCTAATTGAAGCAGGAGTGATAAAATTTTCCTGCTTTTTCTTTATACAACAAACCAATCCAGTTTAATAAAAAAAATTATCTTTGAAAAAAAATCAATATGAAGAGAATTATTTTGGGAGTTTTTTCTTTTTTTAGTGTTTTCATGCTGGCTCAGAATCAGCGTTTTATTTATGAATACAAATTTGTAGCAGACTCTACGGACAGAAGTAAATCTGATCAGGAGATCATGTATCTGGATATCGCTAAAAAAGGATCAAAATTCTACAGCAGAAAAAGCTTTACTGCAGATTCAATAAGAGAAGACAGAATCGCAAAAAATATGCATGATTTTAGCGGAATAGATTACGGGAAAATATCTTTCACCGTTGAGAAATCATATCCTGATTATAAAGTTTTGTTTTTTAATCAATTAGAGGTGGATCATTATAAGGTAAATGACCAAAGAAAAATGGATTGGAAAATACTTCCTGAAAAAGAAAAAATTGGTGAGTTTAATGCCCAGAAAGCAAATGTAAGCTTTGCAGGCAGACAGTGGACTGCCTGGTTTGTGCCCGATCTTCCTATTCAGGATGGACCCTATAAATTTCACGGACTGCCGGGAATGATTATTAAAGTAGAGGATAAAACCCAATCTCACTCTTTTGTCCTGAAAGGCATTGCAAAAATTCCCGATAATCAGGAATGGAAAAGTGATGCAGAAAAGAAAATATTCGGAAACCTGTTTGAAGTAGATCCGGATAAATATAAAAAGCAGTTTTTTGATTACAGAAATAATCCTACCAAAGGGATGCGACAGATGATGTCTGGAAACACGAAAGTAACTATAGTAGACGAAAGCGGAAAGCCTCTGGACCCCGAAAAAATGTTTAGAGAACTGGAAAAGAAAGCGAAAGAAGAAAATGCAAAAAACAATAATGTTCTTGAATTATATTTACTCAGATAAAACAAAACGCGCGAAACTGAAAGTTTCGCGCGTTTTTTATCTTGAACTTAAAGAAAGATTCCTTAAGCTAATTTCTGAGAATCTGCAATAAACTGAGCCAATCCGCTGTCTGTTAACGGGTGTTTCAACAAGCTCAAGATCGGAGGCAGTGGAGAAGTGATTACATCTGCACCAATCTTCGCACAGTCGATAATATGCATAGAGTGACGGATAGAAGCTGCTAAAATTTCAGTTTCATACATATAATTATCAAAAATCAGTCTGATTTCCTGAATTAAATTTAATCCGTCAGTAGTAATATCATCTAATCTTCCCAAGAAAGGAGAAACATAAGTAGCCCCTGCTTTAGCTGCTAAAAGAGCCTGTCCCGGAGAGAAAATCAAAGTACAGTTCGTTTTGATACCTTTATCAGAAAAATATTTCAATGCTTTGATACCATCCTTAATCATCGGGATTTTTACCACGATATTCGGGTGGATTGCCGCCAATTCTTCCCCTTCTTTAATCATTTCCTCATACGTAGTCGAAAGAACTTCTGCAGAAATATCTCCGTCTACGATTTCACAGATTGCTTTGTAGTGATTTTTGATCGCTTCAGCTCCCTGAATACCTTCTTTTGCCATTAATGAAGGATTGGTAGTAACCCCGTCTAAAATTCCAAGGTCTTTAGCTTCCTTAATCTGATCTAAATTGGCTGTGTCAATAAAAAATTTCATTTGTTTTCTAGATTTATTGGTGCAAAGATAATGATTCCTTTGTGAGTGGAAAATTAATTTAGAACGAGATTGGGATTCCTGCTTCTGGTTTTTCTATTAAAAACTTAATGCAATTAATTTAAAGATAACATTAATTACTTAAAATTCCCTCAGCTTGGAGGGTGGCGAAAATTCAAAGAATTTTTGACGGGGTGGTTTAAAAATAATTAAATTTATAACAATGAAAAACCTCTTCACAGCAAAACTAGAAATCATCGGGATCAACCCTTTTGTTTTTATCCCTGAGGAAATTTTAAATGAAATTTTTGAAGCTTCCGGAAGAAATAAAAGTCCGATTCCGGTAAAAGGAACTGTAAACGGTAAAGAATACGCGCAGAATCTCATGAAATATCTTGGAGAATGGCGATTGTATATCAATATGATGATGCTCAAAGATTCTCCGAAAAGAATAGGGGAAATTATAGAAATCTCTGTTGAATACGATAATTTGGAGAGAACAATTTCCATTCATCCCCAATTGGAGAAAGCGATACGAGAAAATCCAGTTGCTTTAAAAAATTTTGAAAGTTTAATTCCTTCAAGGAAAACAGAGCTTATCCGCTATATCAATAATCTTAAAACTGAAATAAGTATTCAGAGAAATATAGAAAAGATTATAAAGCATTTGCATGGTGAAACTGATTTTTTCGGAAAGAAAATAAATTAAAAAGGTTCAGAAATTAATCTGAACCTTTTTAATTATCTATGAATTTAAAGCTTTATTCAATTTTACAGCATCCTCGTTAGTAGGGTCATACTGTAAGGATTTGGCAATATGCTCTTTTGCTTTATCTGGATTATTTTTCTGCTCAGAAAAGGCAAGATAAAAATAAGCATACGCTAGGTTTTTCTTATTCTGTTCAACCTCTTCCGGTTTTACTGTTGCTATATACTTTTCATAGGCAAGTTTTGCATTTACATCATCTTTTGCAGATTGATAAGCATAAGCCTGGCTATAATATGATGGTGCCCAATCCGGAAGTAAAACAGATATTTTTTTCCAGGTATCTATTGCATTGGTCCAATCTGAAGCTTCCTGATAAGCAGTGGCTAATTTTGCCAAGGCATTGGCATCTTTTGGATTAGCTTCAACTTGTTTTTTAAGACCATCAATAGTAGCATTGCCTGCATTTTGAACTGTTTTCTGAGGATCTGCCTGTTGTGTTGTCTGGGCGTTTGCCAAACCTAAACCTCCTGCGAATAATAAACCTAAAATCAGACTTTTTGCGTTCATTTTAATCATTTTCATAACATTATATTTTCGAATTGTGATACAGAAAGTTCAAGAATAATTCCATAAAAATCTAAATTTTAGAACCCTTAAGTTTTTTTAGAAAATATTAAGAGGATTAAATGTTTTTTTATCGAAATTTTTGATTCGGTGCGGTTTCAGTTATCTTTGTATTTGAACATTTAATCAATATTTTTATATGAATATCATATTGGCTTCCACTTCCACACTTTTCGGAGGAGAATATCTGGAGTATTTAAGAGAAGAATTAATTCAGTTATACAGCGGAATAGATGAAATAGTATTCATTCCTTTTGCGAGACCAAGCGGAATTTCTCATGATGATTATACGGCAAAAGCACGCTCCTTTTTTGAAACCAACAACATCAAAGTCAAGGGGCTTCATGAGTTTGAAGATAAAATAGAAGCTTTAAATAATGCACGAGGATATTTTACAGGAGGCGGAAACACTTTTTTGCTGGTAAAAACTTTGCATGAAGAAGGAATAATGTCTGTTCTAAAGCAGAATATTGAAAACGGAAAACCCTATTTGGGATGCAGTGCGGGAAGCAATATCGGCGGACAAAATATGAAAACTACGAATGATATGCCGATTGTTTATCCGCCAAGTTTTGATTGCATGGGATTGGTTCCTTTTAATTTGAATCCACATTATTTAGATCCGAATCCTGATTTGAAGCATAATGGGGAAACAAGAGAAACAAGAATCAAGGAATTTTTAACGCAGAATGACCTAAAAGTTGTGGGGCTTCGTGAAGGAAACTGGATCAGAAGAATGGGAGACAGGATTACTGTTGAAGGCAACGAATTGACCCGGATTTTTGAAAAAGGTAAAGATCCTTACGAGATTGAGGCGGGTGCTGAACTGTAATTTTATTTAATTATATTTGAATTAAATAATGTGGTTTTTGGATCACATTTTAAGGTAAAAGAATACTTCACTTCGTTCAGCATCTCATAAAAAGAAAATAAAACGCAATGAAAAAAACATTTGCAGTTCTTACTTTATCAACACAAATTATTTTTGCTCAAAATATATCAGAGAAATTGGATGCAGCTGCAAAGAATCTGATGAATTCTTCTGGAGCAATTGCTTCCAATCTGTCATTTTATGTATCGGATGAAGAAGGGAAACTCATTTATGAATATCAGGGAAATAAAGGCCTTTCTACGGCTTCTACCCAGAAAATATTTACAGCAGCTGCAGCTTTGGAAACATTAGGCAAAGATTACACCTATAAAACGACTTCGAGCTATTCAGGAAATATTTCAGGTGGTAATCTGAACGGAAATCTCTTTATCAGTTCTAATGGAGATCCTACCTTAGGAAGCTGGAGATATGAATCTTTTAAACCCGAAAACTTTAAAAAGAAACTGATTGAAGCTATAAAAAATACCGGAATTACAAAAATTTCAGGAGATTTGGTTATTGATGATTCTTATTTTGACCATCAGACGATTCCCGGAGGCTGGCCTTGGGATGATCTTGGGAATTATTACGGAGCCGGAGTATGGAGTGTGAACTGGAGAGAAAATCAGTTTGATGTGAATATCAATGGAACAGATTTTAAGAACTTTTCTTATCCTTTGGCCGGAATAAAGTGGCTGAATGATCTGAAAACCGGAGGGGATTCTGACCAGAGCCTGATGTTTACAGCGCCTTATTCCGATGTCGCTTTAATCAATGGGACTTTACCTGCAGGAAAAGTTACAACCGTTTCGGGCTCAGTACCGAATCCGCCTTTGCAGTTAGGAACAGAAGTAAAGCAATGGCTAAAAGAGTCGGGAATTGATTTTTCAGGAAAAGTAATTACCAATTCTCAGCTTGAAATTGAAGGAAAAGCAATACTATCTTCACCTAAAAATAATATTATTCTTACTTATCAATCACCTACATTAGATAAAATAGTGTATTGGTTTCTGAGAAAAAGTGTGAATATGTATGGTGAAACTTTAGTTAAAACATTAGGAAAAGAGAAAAAGGGTGATTCCAGCTTTAAAAGCGGAGTTGCCTATCTAAAAGAATTCTGGAAATCAAAGGGAATTAACGGAAATATGATCAATTTTGCCGATGGAAGCGGACTTTCTCCTCAAAATTATGTTTCTGCAAAAGCAGAAGTTCAGGCATTATTGTATACCAAAAAACAGCCTTGGTTTAATGCTTATTATGAAGGCTTTCCGGTTCAGGATAACGGTCTTAAGATGAAAAGCGGAACGATGAAGGATACCAAATCTTTTGCGGGTTTTCATACGGCTAAAGATGGAAAAAAATATGTATTTTCGATTATCATCAACAATTATCAGGGAAGCGGAAGTACAGAACTTCAAAAAATCCTGAATGTTTTAAAATAGCTTGCTTTGAAAAAGAAATCCATATTTTCCAGATTCAACAACTGGTTTATTTTTTCTCTTATGACGCTGGTCGTTGTGTCTATCGTTATAGCATCAACGTTGGTCGTTAATTATTTAAAGAAAGAAGAAGTAAAAAGGGTTGATATTTTGGTGAATGCTATCAAATTTCAACAGGAAGTGACCACTCCCAGTCTGGAGGTTCAGGAATTGCTTTTGACGATCTACAGTTCTAATACGACAATTCCGCTCATTATTTTGGATAATAATGACCAGCTTATAGAATACAAGAATTTACCTAAAGAGATCAATGATAAGCCCAACGAAATTATTGCTTTAGCCAAAAGAATGGAAAAAAAATATCCGGCCATTGAAATAAAAATTTTGCACGGAAATAATCAGTTTGTGTATTATGATAATTCAAGAATTCTTAATAATCTTCAGTATTTTCCTTTTTTATTAGGACTGTTTGTGCTGTCTTACTTCTTATTTTCTTTTTGGTTTCTGAGAACCATTAAGAAAACTGATGAAGGGTATCTTTGGGCTGGATTAGCAAAAGAAACGGCACATCAGATTGGGACGCCTCTTTCTTCAATGATTGGATGGATGGAAATTATGAAGCTCGAAAATCCTGAGTCTGAAGGTGTACACGAGATTGAAAAAGATATTGAACGCTTACGTACCATCTCGGAAAGATTTTCTAAAATAGGTTCTGTTCCGGAGCTTAATGATAAAAACTTGAATGAAACCATTCAGGAAAACTATGATTATCTGAAAACGAGGATTTCAAAAAAAATCAATTTTACGTTACATCAGCCTACTTATACTATTTTGGTTCCGCACAATAAAATACTGATGAGCTGGGTGATTGAGAATCTGGTGAAAAACGCGGTAGATGCAATGAAAGGACAAGGAAATTTGCTCATGACCGTTTTTGAAAGAAATAAGAATATTATCGTTGAAGTAAAAGACGACGGAAGCGGAATGACGAAGCAACAGGCAAGAAATGCCTTTAAGCCAGGATATTCTACCAAAAAACGTGGTTGGGGATTGGGATTGTCGTTAGCTAAAAGAGTGATTCAGGAATATCACAACGGAGATATTAAAATTGTTCAGACAGAAGTAGGAAAGGGAACTACGTTCAGAATTACGATCAGAAAAACTGAAGGGGAAAAAGTTTAAGTATTTATTATAACACCATAAGGAAATTTGTCATTCAGAAAGGTGCGAAGCAGATTGATGAATCTAAAAGATTCCTCGATTCCTCGGAATGACAGATTTTGGAAGGATATTTTATATTCTTTTTAATGAATTTCACCTTAGTATTCTTAAAATCTTAAGGCACCTTAATGGTTAAGTTAAACTACTTTATAAATAAAAAAGCGAGGAAATTTCCTCGCTTTTCGTTTATTTTTTACCGGTTAACCATTGGTTTTGCAGCTTTTGTTCTTCTGCAGTCGGACTAGATTTAAACTGAAGACTTTCCATCGTCATTTTGTCAAGAATAGCTTTTCCTTTCAGCTCCATTTTAGTATTGTTTCTTAAAATGGTTACTGTAACGTTTTGCCCTTCCTTGATGGTTTTAGAATAATCAATAAACGCCTGTACATTTTGGATATTGATTGTTTTGCCATCTAACGCAACAACTTCATCCGTAGCTTTGAAACCGATGCTTTTTGCAAATGGGGATAACGCCGAACTTTCATCAAAAACAAATGTATTATTCTTATCATTATACCCGGTTTGGTTAGGATCTTTGATAAACCAGAAAATAGGTGGAGTTTCCTGTTTTTTGATCTCTACACCCACCATACTCAGGTACTTTTCATACGGTGTAGGCTCGCTTCCTGCAATATATTTGTTGTAAAAATCTTTTACCTGTGGATAACCTGTAACCGCTACCAGTTCGTCAACAAGCTGATCATCTTTGAACGGTTTATTTTCTCCGAATCTTTGGGAAAGTTTGCGTATCATATCGCGGTAACCCATTTCTCCGTTGGATAATTTTCTTAATTCAATATCAAGACACATCGCAAGAAGGGCTCCTTTTTCATAAACATTCCTGTACTGGTCTTTATATTCATCCTTAAGAACATTTTTACTCATTACCGTAAAAGGCATTGTGTCGTTGTAGTTCTTAGAATTAGCAATTTTCTCGCTCATTCTCTGAAGGAATTCATTTTTGGTAATCAGTCCTTCCTGGATCTGGAATAGATTAGCAAAATACTCGGTTCCTCCTTCATACATCCATAAATGCTGAGACATTTTCGGGTCTGCATAATCAAAGTAGTGAATTTCCTCAGAATGGGTCTTTAAAGGATTTACCGTATGGAAAAATTCGTGGGAAACTACATCCGTAATAGTTTTATCGATTGCCTCTTTAGGCATCATTTCCGGCAATACAACACTGGTGGATTCATGGTGCTCCAATGCTCCGAAACCTTTAATTTGCGGTCCTTCTCCTCCTGAAAGGTAAAGCATGATCGCATATTTTTTATTGGTATTCATATCACCCAAAAATTTCTTCTGGGCAATGACCATTTTTTCTAAATTATCTTTAAAATCTGCCGCTTTGTATTTTCCCGTCGGAGAATAAACTCCTAGCACAAGATCCATTCCTCCTGCGTTGAATGTAATGTAGTCGGGTTTGGTATACATTAATGGAGAATCAGTTACTTTCGCATAATTGGCTAAGGTAAATGTATCCGTAGATTCAGACTTATCCTGATCTACCAAAGCTGTGGTTCCGTAAAAATCAGTTGGTTTCTGAATGATCAGCTGATAAGGCACATCCTGCATATTATCGATATATCCGATAAAACCGTGAGTGTTGATCAGATAAACTTTTCCTTCTTCAATATCAGTTCCTGAAGGAGAAAATACCGCTTTGTGCTTTGAAGTATCCATTTCATCATCAAAGCTGTCGTTGACCAGGTAAGTGACTTTGCTTAAGTTCTGAGCATTTTTAAGAGAGTAAGTATTGTCATTAACTTTTGTAAAAGCGATTTCTTTTCCTTTATTGTCAAAAAACTTGATCCCTTCTACAAATCTTCCGTAATCGTCTACAGAATAGGTTCCTGGTACGGTTTTAGGAAAATGGAATTTCACATCTCCCGATTTCATTTTCGGGAATTCCATCGTTACGGCAACTTTATCGTTTTTTACATTGACAAGATCAATGGTTGTCTTAATAGATTGGGCATTAAGCCAGAAAGTGGCTAAAATCCCTAAACTAAGTGCAATTTTTTTCATTGAGTTTAAATTATAGTTAAATAGTTGTTTTTTTATTGATTTTGTTACGAATTGATGTATTAAAGTTTTCTTAAAACTAAAATTAGGAATATCAAAAAAGAAGAGCAAACTTTCAATTTTGCTCTCTTGTATTCATTATCTATTAAGCTTTTACATAATTAATGTAGTAAGCATTATTGAATTCAACGGGAGTACCTTTCTTCAGTTTTATGGTCTGCCATTCTTCTGTCGGATTAATAACCTGCTCTCCATCAATTTTTACAGGAAGTTTGAAGTTTTTAACCACATTTGTATAACGGAATTTCAAGACATTGCCGTTTTGAGAATATTCCAGTGTCGGGATTTTTGTTGTTCTTAAATACTGGTTAAATATGCTTGAAAAATCCATTCCGGCTTTTTTTGAAATGTAATTTTCAATTTCTTCAGTAGTAACTGTTTTATGATAAAAGTCTTTATTTAAACCTCTTAAGATCTGTCTGAATTTTTCATCATTATCAATCACCTGGCGAATGGTATGGATCATACTTGCTCCCTTATAATACATATCTCCGCTTCCCTCATTTCTTACCCCGTATTTCCCGATGATCGGAATATCGTTTTCTATACTGGTTCGAATACCTACAGCATAGAGGTCTGCCGATTTTTTATCCATATATTTTTCGGTAAAAAGAACTTCGGAATACATCGTGAAACCTTCATGAACCCACATATCTGCCTGATCTTTTGCGGTAATATTATTGGCAAACCATTCGTGGCCGCTTTCGTGAATGATGATATAATCCCAGTTGAGTCCGACTCCCGTTCCCGAAAGATCATTTCCCAAATATCCGTTGAGGTACTGATTTCCATAAGCTACATTGCTTTGGTGCTCCATTCCCAAATACGGAGAATCTACCAGTTTGTAGGAATCCTCATAAAAAGGATAGGCCCCAAACCAATATTCAAAAGCGGAAAGCATAGGTTTCACCTGTTGGAATTGTTTTTTAGCCCTCTCCAAATTATAGTCCAAAACCCAGTAATCAAGATCAAGTTTTCCTTTTTCTCCGTTAAAAGTATCTTTAAAGTTTACATACTTTCCAATATTCGGAATGATAGAATAGGCATTGATTGGATTTTTTACTTCCCAGGTGTAAGTTGTTTTATCACCAATAGTTTTTGTATTAATTAATCTTCCATTTCCGACACCCACCAAATCTTTTGGAGTGATAATTTTCATCACAAAGCCGTTGTCAGGTTCATCGCTCCAGATATCTTTTGTAGGCAGCCAGATTGATGCACCGATTCCTTCATCAGCAACACTCATCCAGGGATTTCCGTTCTGGTCGTTTGTGAAAACCCAGCCTCCGTCCCACGGTGCGTGTTTAGCAATAGTTGGATTTCCGGAATAAGTGACATCAATTGTATATTTTTCTCCTTTCTTGAAACTTTTTTTTGCTTTAATCCAGATGAAATCACCTTCCTGTTTGTATTCTGAGATCGGGAAGCTTGCAGTTACCTTATCAGCCTTCATCGGTTGTTGTAGATCAATCTGAAAGGTCGGATTGGTAACGTCTTTAATAATTTCAAAACTGATCGTATTATTCCCTTTAATGCTTTTTTGAGTAAAATCAGGTTCAACAGATAAGTCATATTTCTTTACATCCCAAAAGTTTCGGAATATGGTATTGGAGCCTTTTAAAGTATCCTGTTTCGTGAAAGTTTTATCTTTCTCAAAGAATTGTCCAAATACAAGTCCCGAAGCAAATAAAAGGGTGTATGTCAGTTTTTTCATTTGAAATTAAATTAATGGATCAAAAATAAATAATTAATCGATTCTAAATTTAGGAAGTTTAAATTAATCGATTTCTTGATTAGACGGGAGAAGTGAAGTTTTGTTACTTTTTAACATATAAAAAATCCCGCAGATTGTTCTGCGGGAATATATTTAAGTGATCTTTAATCAGTTTTGAACTGCGGGAAGATTACCTTCACGCTTCTGAACTTTTTTATAAGTATAAGAGCACATCACAATACTAAATTCATATAATAATAATAGTGGCAATGCAGCCATCATCATACTTAAAACATCAGCTGGAGTAATAATTGCCGCTACCACCATAATTAAAACGATAGCATGTCTACGGTAGGTTTTCATAAACGTAGGAGTTAAAATCCCGATGGAAGTAAGGAAATAAATAAGGATCGGAAATAAGAAAATTACTCCCATTCCTAAAACAACCTGTAAAAATAGTGTCGTATAATCGCTCAGATCATATAGCGGAACGATTATATCTGAAATCTTAAAAATAACCCCAAAGTTAACCGCAAAAGGAAGAATTAAAAAATATCCGCATAAAACTCCTGTCATAAATAGAATCCAGACAGAATTGATGATAAAGATTGAGTTTTTTCTTTCTTTCGGATGCAAGGCAGGACTGATAAATCTCCAAAGTTCCCAGACAATATAAGGAAATGCTGCAACCATTCCTCCAAAAATAGAAACCGCCATCATGACATTAAACTGTTGATAAAGTTTACTTGCACGAACAGGGAAGTCTTTTGGAAGATGAATACTGTCTTCACCCAAAAGCATCTTGGAAAAGTGATTGACGATCTCGAACGTTGGAAAATCGTTTCTGGTAGGACCAAAAAAGATATGATCCATAATCCAATTGATGTTAAAGCCGACAACCAAAGCCGCAATGATAATCGAAATAATCGAGCGGATAAGGTGACCTCTTAATTCTCCAATATGCCCAAGGAAGGACATGTCTTTAGCATCACTCACAGAATAATATTTTTAAGGCTTCAAATTTATGAAATATTTAAAGAAGTTAAATGAATAGAAATTAGAAGTTAGTTTATTCCTTCATCCAACAATTTATGCAGATCAATAATTCCGAAATATTTTCCGTTTTCTGTTACTACAAGCTGTCCGATATTATTCTCTTTTAAAATTTTCATAGCATCTTTTGCCAAAGCAGTTCTTTCAATTGTTTTGGGTTGAGCAGACATGATGTCTTTTGCCTGTACTTTAGAAATATCATCCCCTTTCATTAACATTCTTCTTAAATCTCCGTCTGTGATCACTCCAATGATCTCATCTTCATTCGTTACAACTGTAATCCCGTGTCTTGAGCTGCTGATTGAAATAATGACATCTTTAATCGTATCATTTTCCGTAACCTGTGGTTTTTGTGAAGAAAGGAAATCATTCACCTTTGAAATCAGATTTTTACCTAAGCTTCCTCCCGGATGGAATTTTGCAAAATCATTCGCTCGGAAATCATTGATTTCCATTAATGAAACGGCTAAAGCATCTCCAAGAGCCATTTGTAATGTGGTGGAACTTGTAGGAGCCAGCTTGTTAGGACAAGCTTCCATATCTACATGAGTATTTAAGATAATATCGGAAGATTCTGCCAGTTTACTGTTTTTATTTCCCGTCATCCCGATCAGTGCAGAGGAATAATCTTTTAAGTAAGGAACAAGATTTACAATTTCAGGCGAGTTTCCGGATTGCGAAATACATAACACAACATCCTGCTTTTGAATTACTCCTAAATCTCCGTGAATGGCTTCCGAAGCATGAAGAAACTGTGAAGGAGTGCCCGTAGAATTTAAAGTGGCCACAATTTTATTTCCAACGTGCGCCGATTTTCCTATTCCTACTACAATTAATTTTCCCTGTGCAGAATGTATAATCTCTACAGCTTTTACAAAATCTTCGTCAAGTCTGTTTTTTAGTTTTTCAAGCTCTGAAATCTCTATTTCTAAAGTACTTTTTGCTATCGAAATGATATTGGCTTTTTCCATTTTACTTTTATAGGGCATACAAAAAATCTCTTAAAAAATGTTATATTTTAAAAAGAATATTTAATATAAATTTTATTTTTAATAAATTCGTTCACTTTTATTTTAAGCGAAAAATTCATAACTTTGGGTTAGATGCAAATTTAGCAATAGAAAATTAGATGAGCGCAAAAAAAGCCAATTTATCAGGCGAATTGAAAAAATATTTCGGGTTTTCTACTTTTAAAGGACAACAAGAGCAAATTATAGAAAACCTGTTGAATGGGAAGGATATATTTGTGTTGATGCCTACAGGAGGAGGAAAATCCTTATGTTATCAGCTTCCGGCACTTATTTCGGAAGGTACGGCAATAGTAGTTTCGCCGTTAATAGCGTTAATGAAAAACCAGGTAGATGCAGTGAACGGACTTTCATCTGATGATGGAGTAGCCCATGTTCTTAATTCATCTTTAAATAAGACACAGACCAAACAGGTCTTTGATGATATTAAAAGCGGTAAAACCAAACTTCTTTATGTCGCTCCTGAATCTTTAATTAAAGAGGATTATTTGGACTTTTTGAAAGAAGTGAAAATTTCTTTCTTTGCTATAGATGAA
This sequence comes from Chryseobacterium sp. Y16C, assembly GCF_022488405.1. Classification (NCBI taxonomy): domain Bacteria; kingdom Pseudomonadati; phylum Bacteroidota; class Flavobacteriia; order Flavobacteriales; family Weeksellaceae; genus Chryseobacterium; species Chryseobacterium sp. Y16C. Next base: position 863,413 of record NZ_CP092711.1, on the reverse strand, counting down.
GCCCACTGTATCTCAGAATGGGGACATGATTTCAGACCGGAATACCGAAATTTGAAATCTATTATCGATAAAATTGCAGATGTTCCTGTAATTGCTTTAACTGCAACTGCAACGCCTAAAGTTCAGGATGATATCCAGAAGACTTTGGGAATGAGCAGCGCTTTGGTCTTTAAAGAAAGTTTCAACAGACCGAATCTTTACTATGAAGTACAACCCAAAGTAAATGTAGATAAGGAGATTGTTAAATTCATTAATCAGCACAAAGGAAAATCAGGAATTGTGTACTGTTTAAGCCGAAGAAAAGTGGAAGAATTTGCACAGCTTTTGCAGGTAAACGGAATCAATGCTTTGCCTTATCATGCTGGTCTTGATCAGAAAATAAGAGTCGCCAATCAGGATAAATTCCTGATGGAAGAAGTGGATGTGATTGTAGCGACAATTGCTTTTGGAATGGGAATCGATAAACCGGATGTTCGTTTTGTGATTCATTATGATTTTCCGAAATCTTTAGAAAGCTATTATCAGGAAACAGGACGTGCAGGAAGAGATGGAGGAGAAGGACATTGTCTGGCGTTCTATGATCCTAAAGATATTGAAAAGTTAGAAAAGTTTTTAGCTCAAAAGCCTGTTTCTGAACGAGAAATCGGGTTGCAGCTTCTGAATGAAGTGGTAGGTTATGCCGAAACTTCAATGAGCAGAAGACAATATATTCTGTATTATTTTGGTGAGAACTTTGATCCGGTTAATGGGGAAGGCGCCAAAATGTGTGATAATTCATCGAATCCTCCAAAGCTGAAAGATGCTACAGATGACTTGAAAAAAGTACTGGAGCTTATTAAAGATACCGGAGAGAAATTCAAAGCAAAGGATCTAATTTCTGTAATTGCTGGAAAAGAAACAGCAGTGACAAAATCATATAAATTGGAGCAGAGTTCTTATTTCGGTTTTGGAAAACAAGAAAAGGATAATCACTGGAAAACTATTCTACGACAGGCAACGGTTCAGAATTTTCTGCAAAAGGATATTGAAACCTATGGCGTTTTAAAGATTGCTGAAAAAGGGAGACTGGTATTAGAAGGTAAATTAGAACATTCATTCTTAATTGCTGAAGACCGGGAATTCGATTTGACTCAGGCTAAAGCGGAGAGTGATCAGATTCAACAGCAATCCGGAGGCGGGTTAGATCAGAATTTATTTACGTTATTAAAAGATTTAAGAAAAAAAGTAGCCAAAAAACACGGAATTCCTCCTTACACAGTATTCATGGATCCGAGCTTGGAAGATATGACGGTTCAATACCCAATTACGGTTGAAGAAATTACGAAAATTTATGGAGTCGGTGAAGGGAAAGCTAAAAAGTATGGTAAAGAATTCGCTGATTTTATCAGTAAATATGTAGAAGATAACAATATCGAACGTACTCAAGATATGGTATTGAAGCAGGTGGCTAATAAATCCAGTCATAAGGTTTTCATTATTCAGAGTACTGATAAAAAAATTGATCTTGAAGATATTGCAAGAGCCAAAAATCTTTCGATGGATGAATTGTTGAAAGAAATGGAACGTATTGTTTATCAGGGAACAAAATTGAACATCGATTATTATATTGAAGATAATTTTGATGAAGATATTGTAGACGGCTTCATGGAATTTATGAATGAATCCGAAAGTGACAGCATGAAGGTTTTGCTTGATGAATTCGGAGATGAGCTTTCTGATGAAGAAGTGAGAATGTTGAGAATAAAATTCATCAGCGACGTTGCTAATTAAAATGAAGAAATATTTAAAATATACGCTTTATATTATTCTTTTTTTAATAGGATCTTATATAATGATATTTTATGTTTTTAATTTTTTAGTAGCTTGGTATGTTCAGGGAAGAAAATAAAATAATATTAAAGAAACTCCTCTATAGAAGAGTTTCTTTTCTTTTAAAAACAAACCTTGGTATAAATAATATACATAAATTTTGTCATTCCGTAGGAATCTTAACATGGATCTTTTAATTCAATTCTTCTGATACTATATTGAGATTCCTACGGAATGACAAACTAACTAAATAAAAAAATTAAAAATCATTAATTATAAGTTAGAATCAAAGGTTACCAAAACTTTTTACTAATTTTACATTGATGAAAAAGATTTCTGTCATATTTATTCTGCCGGATTTGGAAACCGGGGGTGCAGAAAGAATCATTACCACCATTGCGAACCATCTTTCCAGGGATAAGTTCGAACCTAAAATATTGCTTTTACGCAAACAAGGTGGCTATCTTAATTTCCTTAAGAAAGATGTTGAAATTATTGATGTAGATACAGAAAGAATCCGACACTCATTAAAGCCGATTCTAAGAGAAATCTATCGTAGAAAGCCGGATATAGTATTTTCCGGTTTTGGAGAAGTAAATGCTTATTTATCGCTGTTTATCAAGCTTTTTCCGAGAACAAAATTTATTGCAAGAGAAACGAATGTGGTTTCCCATCATATTACCAGAAAAGAAATCAAATTCTTCTATAGCTTTTACAACAATTATCAACAAATCATTGCGCAGAGTGATGATATGAAGAAAGATCTGATCGATAATTTCAACGTTAGGGAAAAGAAAATCATTAAAATCAATAATCCTGTCGATTTTGATTTTATTGAAGGAAAGCTGGCTCTTTCAAATAGACCGGAGTGCTTTAAATATAATTACAAAAACGTTGTAGCGATCGGCAATTTATCGGAAAGAAAAGGCTTTGATAATCTGTTGAAAGTATTTTCAAGACTTAAAAATGAAAATATTTTATTACATATTTTGGGAGATGGGAAAGACCGGGAAATCCTGCATCAGATGAAAGAGTTTTTAGACTTAAAAAAAGTTATTTTTCATGGAAGACAGGAGAATCCCTACCAGTTTCTGAAGTTTGCGGATCTTTTTATCCTCTCTTCAAGATATGAAGGCTTTCCGAATGTTTTATTAGAAGCTGGTGCGTGTGGAACGTATTCTTTGGCTAATAATTGTCCCGGAGGAATCAATGAAATTATTCAGAACCGAATCAATGGTGAAGTTTCTGATATTGAAAATCATGATGATTTCTCACAGAAAATCGTTCAGATTTTACATGAAAGTTATGACAGCAGTTCCATTAAGAATTCTATTAAATCCAGATTTTCAAAAGAAATTATTATGGATAAATATGAGAAGGTTTTGCTGGATCTAATGAAATAGAAAGCTAGACTTGTCTCATGGAGTCTTATTTTCTTACATTTGATGCCATTAATCTTATCTAATCAATATTTCTAATGAATAAAATTCAGAAATTGGGTTGCTCTTGTGAAAAGCCTAACTCGAACTATACGGAATACAGAAGTTCTGAATTAGGTATAGATCATACTAACGGAAGATATGGAGAAGTAACGATTCAGCAATGTAAGCTTTGTCAAAGAATCTGGATTCATTATTTTGTGGAATATGAGCATTATTCTAAATCAGGAAGATGGTACAAAGGAATTGTTTCTAAAAAGGATAGACCAAACATTACCCCGGAAAATGCCGTAGAATATCTTGAAAGTCTTGAATGGTATGTGTATGGCGGTTCCTTTTTTGAGAGTATGGGAGAGTTTGGGCAAGGAAAACTGAATGTGTAACATTTTATAAATGTTTCGACTTCATGACATTCTAGTACTAACTGCTTTTAAAAAGTAACGTTGTCATGCTGAACCAAGTCGAAGCATTTTAGTTAACTTAACAATAACTTCAAAATTGACAAATCTCACTTTCTCACGTGGTAATTAATCGTTAAATTTGTAAGAAGTAAGAAAGTTAATAATAAACAAATTCATAAAATAACATGAGTCAATTCGATGTTACCGTAATCGGTTCTGGTCCTGGAGGTTATGTTGCCGCAATCCGTGCTGCACAATTAGGTTTCACAACAGCAATTATTGAAAAATATCCTACTTTAGGAGGAACTTGCCTTAATGTTGGGTGTATTCCGTCAAAAGCGCTTTTGGATAGCTCTGAACATTTTGAAAATGCAAAGCACAATTTCGCAAGTCACGGAATCATTATCAATGAGCCTCAGGCAGATATCGCAAGAATGATCGAGCGTAAAAATGAGGTGGTAAAACAAAATACAGACGGAATCAATTACCTGATGAACAAAAACAAAATCACTGTTTTTGAAGGAGTTGGAAGCTTCGAATCTGCAACTCAGATCAAAGTAACGAAAAACGACGGTTCTACTGAAACGATCGAATCTAAATATACCATCATTGCAACAGGTTCTAAACCATCTACTTTACCTTTCATCACTTTAGATAAAGAAAGAGTAATTACTTCTACAGAAGCTTTAAATCTTAAGGAAATTCCTAAGCATTTGGTAGTGATCGGTGGTGGAGTTATCGGTCTTGAATTAGGTTCTGTTTATTTAAGATTAGGAGCTCAGGTAACTGTGGTTGAGTTTATGGATAAAATCATCCCTGGAATGGATGGAGCTTTAAGTAAAGAATTAACTAAAGTTCTTAAAAAGCAAGGAATGAAATTCATGCTTTCTACAGCAGTTTCTGCAGTGGAAAGAAACGGAGATACTGTAAAAATTACTGCCAAAGATAAAAAAGGAGAAGAGGTAACTGTTGAAGGAGATTATTGTTTGGTTTCTGTAGGTAGAAAACCTTATACTGAAGGTCTTGGACTGGAGAAAGCGGGTGTTGAGCTTGACGAAAGAGGAAGAGTAAAGGTAAACGATCATCTTCAGACTAACGTTGCTAATATCTATGCGATCGGAGACGTTATCAAAGGAGCAATGTTGGCTCACAAAGCTGAAGAAGAAGGAGTTTTCGTTGCTGAAACATTGGCAGGACAAAAACCTCACATCAATTATAATTTAATTCCGGGAGTTGTTTATACTTGGCCTGAAGTTGCAGGGGTTGGTAAAACTGAAGAGCAAGTGAAAGAAGAGGGGGTAGCTTACAAGGTAGGATCTTTCCCTATGAGAGCTTTAGGAAGAAGCCGTGCAAGTGGCGATGTGGACGGTTTGGTTAAAATCATTGCAGATGAAAAAACGGATGAGGTTTTAGGAATGCACATTGTAGGAGCAAGAGCTGCAGACCTTATTGCAGAAGGAGTTATTGCAATGGAATTCCGTGCAAGTGCTGAAGATATTGCAAGAAGTTCTCACGCTCACCCGACTTATGCAGAAGCAATTAAAGAAGCTGCATTGGATGCTACAGCGAAAAGACCTATTCATATGTAATTGAAAAATAATCCTATTATACAAAAAGAGAAACCATAATTATGGTTTCTCTTTTTTTGGCATAAAAATGGAGATTGTAAATTAAAAAGATACTTATGAAAAATATTTTTATCGGTTTTATGTTTCTTATAGGAATTCATTCATTTGCACAAGAAGCAGGAAAAGTAGGGGAGCTTTTAAAAAACGAAGCCTCAAAAACAGAGATAGAATCTCCAAATACTAGAAGAAGTGAGGCTAGAATTAACAATAATTCAGGTTTTAGAAATCAGGACCAAAATAATGAATCTGGTTTTAAAAACTCAGGATATCAATGGAATGTAGATTATGGCTATTCTGAAGTTTTTCTTAGAATTCCGGAGCAGGGAATATTTAGTGTAGAATTAGGTGATCAGTTTATGGCTAACAATTCTGGAAAATTCAGATTTTTTGATCTGCCATCCGGAAGAATTCCGATTTCTATTTACGAAAACGGTTATTTATTATACAGAACCACTTTAAATGTCCGTAATAACAGCAGATTAGTCCTTGATTTTTTTACCAATAAAGGTTTGTATCTTTTAGATTCTTATCCTGTTCAAAATCAGTCTTACGGTTTTAATAACTGGAACGATGTCTGGAATAATCCTTATGGAAATCAGGGGAATAATTGGAATAATGGAGGGAATTATGCTAATGTTATGGATAACAGTTCTTTCGGCGATTTCCTTTCTATGCTTCAGAGAAATGCAAGATTTGACGATGACAGACTTTCCATGATAAGACAGCAGATGCGTACAACCATGTTTACATCCCAACAGATACAGGCTTTGGTAAAGGAAATGAGTTTTGATAAAAATAAATTGTCTTTGGCAAAATCTATATTTAATAATTGTGTTGACAAGCATAAATATTTTATAGTTTGTGATGCATTTGATTTTGAAAGTAGCAAACGGGAGTTGATGGATTTTGTAGCAAAATCTTAAATATTAATACCAACAAAAAAGAGAAGCTTAAAACCTCTCTTTTTTTGTTAATAAATGGTATAAGTAAAACTTAAGATTACTCTTTTGCCGCATCCTGAGGTTGATCTTCCGAAATAAAAATCCCTAAACCATATTTTTGATTTAAGTATCTTTTGATATCAGGACTGGAATTGGTAACCCATTCTATCATATAGATTTTACTGGTGTCAATATCTAATTTTTTATGATAATTATTAAGTGACTCTACGGTAATCTTATGTAGAAAGTCAAAATCTTCCGGGGTATGATTATTATAAACAAAATGTTCAGGCTCATATTTGGCAGCTAAAACTTTGTCACAGGAATCCTGAATATCACGATGGGTTTTAATGTAATACTCTCCAAAAGTTTTGTTTTTTGAATCCAGCTGATCCAAAAATTGATTGAAAACAAGCAAAGTATCTTGGTGAAGATTTATTTTTGAAATTACAGTATTTCGGAATTCATCGTTGATTTTTGGTGTTTTTGAGCAGGAAATGACTACGAGTGTAACGAAAAGAGTGGAAATAATTGATTTTGGTATTGTCATATTGATATTTTTATAAAACTAGTATTATTTTTCTTTACAAGTGTTATTTTTTTTTAAATTAACTTTTAAAACAGCTTATTGAAGATATCTGTAACACCTATGAATTATAAATAGATTAAAATACTCAAATTTCCGTACCTTTGTGAGCTAATTTTATCATACATGCAACCCGGAAAAACTCAGACTTTAAAAATTTCAGACAAAAACAATTCAGGATGGATCCTAACGGATGAATCTGGTGAAAAAGCTTTTTTACCTAAAATTTTTGTTCAGGATGAAAAAGAAATTGGTGATGAAATGGAGGTTTTCGTTTATCAGGACGACCATAAACTGAAAGCAACTACAGAAATTCCTCTGGCTGAAGTTGGAGAGTTTGCAGTAATGAGTTGTGTACAAAGTCTGCCAAGTGGCGCTTTTATGGATTGGGGAATCATCAAAGATTTGTTTATTCCTTACAAACAGCAAAAAACTAAAATTGTTGAAAGCAAAAGATATTTAGTTTACATTTATGTAGATGAAGATCTGGATTTAATTACAGGAACAACAAAATTCAAGAGAAACCCTCAGTATCAGGATTTGCCTTTTAAAAAAGGAGATAAGGTTGATCTGATCATGATGAATGAAAGTGAACTGGGCTGGAATGTGGTTATCAATAAAAAGTATATCGGATTAATCTACAGTTCGGATGTTTTCAAAAAATTATATCCTTTATCTGAAGAATCAGGATATATTAAAGAAATCAGGGAAGACGGAAAAATTGATGTTTCTTTACAGCCTCAGGGTTTTGAAAATATAGATGAGTTTAAAAAGAAAATTTTAGACAAATTAGAAGAAAACTATGGATTGCTTTATCTTTCGGATAAGTCTACTCCCGAAGAGATTAAAGAGGAGGTTCAGATGAGTAAAAAGAATTTCAAAAAGGCAATTGGAGGATTGTATAAAGATAAGATTATCGATATTGAAGAGGATAAAATTAAATTACTTTAATTTAATTTAATTTAATTTAATTATTTGTAATAGCCACAACTTTATCTGACAGTTAGGGGTTAAAAATAATTGTCAGTTATCCAATATTGTCCTTACTTCCACCTCCTTGCTCATACAATTCTTTAAATCTATAAAAACTGTCTCGGGAATATCCCATCACCTTACAGGCTTTGGATACGTTTCCTAAATGTTGTGCTAATTCAAGTACGCCTAACTTGTTTTTGATGATCTTTTGTTGTGTTGTCATAATACTTAATCTGTTTTAAAGTTATTTAATTTGATTATAACTGTCAGATTAAGTATTGACTAATTCAAATTAGTTATTGTAAAAATAAAAAAGCGAGCAGAAATTTCTGCTCGCTTTTTTGTTATTCCCTGTTCTTAATTAGTACCCAACCATTATAAATTCTACCATCGGAAACTTTTATGATATACCAGTACGTTCCTGTCGGAAGTTGATTTCCATTTTGTTTTCCATCCCATATTAAAGGTTTTTTAGTAATTGTTTCTTTGAAAACAAGAAGACCTTTCCGGTCATAAACACTTACTTCGGATCCTGAATAATTATCTAAGCCTGCGATTTTCCATTTATCATTATACCCATCTCCGTCTGGAGTAAAAGTATTGGGAATGTTAAAAATAGAGAAAGATTTTTGACCAATAACACATCCTTCTTTTGTTCTTACATACACAATATATTCTCCCATATTTAAGTTCGAGAAAATATTGGAATCTTGCCAGGATGAATTGTCGAGTGAATATTCAAAATTTCCTGTTGCTGAAAGAATGACGGTTGCTGTATTATTGGAGATATTAACCGAAACAATCTCAGGTAAAATTGTATAGCTTACCAAAGTATTGTCTGTATCCTGACATCCGAAATTATTAGTTACAGTGACTGAATAATTTCCAGGCGTAGAAACTGTTATTGTCTGGGTTGTTGCTCCGGTATTCCATACATAAGATGTATATCCACTTCCTGCATCTAAAACAATACTTTTCCCCTTACAGAAGTCTATTTTTTCAGGAAGATTCAGTCCAGGTTTAGGATTGAGTGTTATACTTAATCTTACAATTTTAAAGCATCCGTCCGGAGTGGAAACTTTTACAAAAACTGCATTCTGACCAATATTTAAAACATAGTTTAACGGATTTGAAATTACATTTCCTGCAGTATCTGTATAAGTAAATATATAAGCTGCAGGATTGGCAATAATGTTACCTTGATATGAAGTCAGATCTGCAACCATAGAATTTCCTATTGTGGTATTGCATAAAGTTACAGAATATGCATTTGCCGGGACGTTGTTGTTAGAAAGAGTCACAGAAATTGCCAGTTTTTCCGATTCACAATTATTCAATGTCTGCGTGACAAAATAGGTAGTACCATGAACAAGTGGAGTTGTTAATGGTAATATATTTCCGGCGGCATCGTAAAATTGTAAAGCAGTTCCGGAAACGATTAGGTTAGTTAATTTTGGAGCTGCTGAAGAACAAAAATCTTGAGCGGTATTTCCCGAAGGCTTCGGAGTTTCATTTATCGTTACCTGAATAGATACTTTATTACTCTCACATCCATTGATAGTTTGAGAAGCATAATAAGTTTGTCCATTTACTAAAGCTGTTGTTGGAGTTAAAATATTTCCAGCCGCATCATACCATTTTATATTTTGACCTGTAATTTGAAGGTCTGAAATTTTTGGATTGTTGGTTTTACAGAATATCTGTTGCGTATTTATGGTAGTTGGGGGTGCAGGAGCGGTTACAATTACAGTTTGATTTTGTGTTGTTGTATTTCCGTTTCCATCATTATAAATCCAATGAATGATATAAGTTCCGGGAAGAGAATATGACAATGGATCTGTTGTTGTTGCATTGATGGTTCCTACGCAATTATCCGTTGCGGTTGGGATAGTTGAAATTGTAGTGTGACAATCTCCCGTAATATCTGGGAGTGTTGTGGTATTTGGAATAGGAGGAATACTATCTCCAACGACTACGTTTACACTGAAAGTTCCGTCACAAGCTCCCGATCCTGTGATTTGACATGTGTAGGTTCCCGTATTAGCTATCGAAGCATTTGGAATTATTGGATTTTGCTGGTTAGACGTAAATCCGTTTGGACCTGTCCAACTGTACATTGTACCACCGGAAGCATTTAATTGTATGTTTGAATTGATACAAACGGGAGAGTTTGATGTTGCTGAAATTCCAGCAGCACAATCATAGAATTTTGCGAAATTATTATTTATCTGTGCACCTCCCAAAATGTATATATTATTTGCTCGAGCATAAATAGAATTGATTGTAAGATAGTAATAGGTACCCCAAGTTTGATTTCCTGTAGTGTTAAATTTAGTAAAAAAACCGGAATAATATCCTCCATTATTAGTGGGAAGGAAAGCGTTTGTTGTAGCTATATTGATATTGTTTGAGGTTCTTCCACCAAACAAAATATTATTATTGTCATCTATAGAAATACAATATGAAACATCATCATCAACGTTAATATTTGTTGTTGCTCCAAAATATGTACCCCAGATTTGCGTTCCATTTGGATTAAATTTTGTGAGGTATATGTCGTTTCCTGTTTGGCCTGTATAGGCAGGCTGATGAGTTCCTGAAGTTGCAATTTTTTCTTGTGCATTAGTATTACCTAATAAAATAATATTTCCATCTTGATCTATTTTCAAATCCGAAACTCTAGAAAAGCCTTCATTCATATTATGTAAAATTCCATACCAATTGCGTCCTCCATAATAAGTTCCCCATTGAAATTGAAAATTACTGTTTAATTTCCCTAAATATGTATTTCCTTCACCAATAATATTCTGCTGATGAGTTCCTGTTGTACCTGGTCCGCTAGTGTTATAATTTCTGTAGACATCTCCTGTTAAATATATATTACCTGAAGTATCCCGATCGATTTTTTTAATACCTTCTCTTAAATTGAAGTACGATCCGTAAAGCTGTTGGCCACTGGCAGAAAACTTAGCTATAAATGATGTTCCGTTTAAAATGTTTGAATTAGTAGGTATTTCAGCATTTGGAGTAGCGATGCCATCATTTCCTAAAGCTAAACCAGCTAATATTAAGTTTTCATTTGAATCTAAAACAATAGAGTTAATACTATCTCCATTATTTCCCCCGAAATACGTGCCCCAAATTCTAATTCCATTGTCATTGAATTTCATAATGAAACCATCAGTATTATCCATCGGATAATATTGGCTCACAAATGAAGAGTTAGTTTTGTGTGCACCTGGGGTTGTAATCGTGTTTGTTCCGTTTGTAGTATCTCTAGCATGACCAATTGCATAGATTTCATTATTTGAATTGACTACAATATCTTTTAGCATATTTGTACTGTCTCCATTATAATTATAATGATGATTTCCAATAAAAACACCCCATATTTTATTTCCTGAAGGATCAAACTTAGACACATAACCGTAGTTTTGTGAATAAGAATCCATAATCGTATAAGTATCTGTTGCAAAATTGTACTTTGCAATAGTAGTAAAACTGGTGTAAACTTCTTGGTTGTTATTTGCAAAAACCCTATAGTAGCTATTTGATTGGTAGACCCAATTGGGTAAATTTTTTATCCAAAGTGGAGTTGGGACGGGATCTATTATTAAAACTTTGTCATAATTATCTTTGCTTCCAATGAATCCATAAGTGTTGTCCTCAATCTGCCTGAATTTTATTTCTGTTTCTATCTTTGAGCTCGCATTAATTATCCAAGATTGAGGAATGTTTTCCTGCATTTCTCCAAAGCGGAGGTTCATTACAATTTTATCATCTTTTAGGTGGGTTTTTATACCATTAAATTTTAATTTAATGTCGGAAACTCTTCCTCCAGGACGAATAATAAAGTTATATTCAATTGGTTTCAATGTATCTTGTGGCTTGAAAAATACAAGATCAATATTGTTGTAAATATTTTTGTATGTAACTTTTTTATATCGATGAACATTAAGAACCCCTTCAGGTTTATCAGGAATTGTATAAAAATTTTCATAGTCAGGAGATTTTCCTTCGGCAATAATTTCAGAGTTATTATTTGAATGAAGTAATTCAATATCGACTCTGTGAAATTTGTATTTGAATTTTTTTTCTGATTCAGGTGTTGCTAATTTCAATTTTGCAGGATTATTTTGAGCGACCTCTTCTACTTGATATACATCATAAGAAAACCCGTTTTTCTTCAATTGAACATTTAAACCATTTGATAAAAATAAGTATTGAACATTTTTATTTTCCTTACCATCTTGATTTAAAATTTGTCCTTTATTTTCATAAAAATAATATTCATTATTCTTTTGAAGATTTTTCTGTCCAGACAAAAAAGCACAGCTAATTATTGAAAAAATAAATAAAATTTTTTTCATCATTACTAATTTTTTCGGCAAATATAATGAAACAGGACATTTGTATGGATGAATAAATCATTAATCGATGATTTGAGTTTCAAAATATGATGCAAATCATACAAATTTGTTTAATTTTTTTGTTTAACAATTTTGTCAAAACAAGTGATTGATTTATATTTGCACAAAATTGTTTAACAATAATGTCAAATCAAGCCAAAAAAGACCAAACACAAGAATTGATCAAAGAAACAACGAAGAATTTATTCTTTGTGAAAGGGAAGTTTTATACCACTACTCAGGAAATTGCTGATGCAGCTGGTGTTAACAGAACGCTTATTAATTATTATTTCCGTTCCAGAGATAATCTGATTCAGATCATTTTTGATGAAGCGCAAAAAGTAGAGAAGGAAAAATCTGAAATAATAATGAACTCTGATCTGCCTTTTAAAGAGAAAATAGGTCAGTTTATAGAAGGAAGTTTATCTACAAGTTTACAATATCCATATTTGGAAACCTATATCGTATCACAGATCAATAAAGGAAATTGTCACAAAAGAGATATTGAAGAGGATGAACTGAATAAATTATATAAAGATATAGAGCAGGAAATGGAGAAGGGGGCTATTGATAAAATGGAGCCCATTCAGTTTGTTCTCAATATGATTTCATTATTGGTTTTTCCAAGTGCTGTAAGGCCTTTACTAATGGAGAATTTAATGATCAGCAGTGAAGAATTTGATAAGATCATTTCAGTAAGAAAGGAGATAATTTTGAATATGTTATTTAAAAATTAAAAAATGTTAAAGTATTTTAAGAAATGATTCGTCCTTTAGAAATAAAAACATTGAAGATAGCAATTACATTAAAAAAATAAACGAGTATAAAATTATGAAAAGAAAGTGTATAACTGCAAATAAGCTAAAAATTGGGATAGCGGCTGCATGTATGATTTTCGGTTTTTCATCAGTATCTGCACAGCAGCAGATCTCTCTGCAGGAAGCCATAAAACAGGCTCTTCAGAACAAGACGGAGGCAAAAAAGGCTGCTTTACAGATCAAAAAGGCCGAATATAAGATTGATGAAGCCAAAGCCGGAGCTTTACCGCAGATAAGTGCTACGGCGGGGTTGACCTACAACCCCCTCATTCAGGAGTCATTGCTGGAATTTGGAGGAGAAAAGATTAGGGCTCAGCTCGGACAGCCATGGAATTCTACGGCTTCTGTACAACTTCAGCAGGCGATTTTTGATCAGAGAGTATTCACAGGGTTGAAAGCAGCAAAATCTACAAGAGAATTCTATATTCTGAATGCGCAGCTTACCAATGAGCAATTGATTGAAAATGTGGCAACAGCTTATTATCAGGTGTTTGTACAGGAAGAAAATCTTAAAACCATTGAGGCGAGTTATGCCAATACGGAGAGAGTAAGAAATGTAATCCAGAGTTTGGTAAAGAATGGATTAGCAAAGCCGATAGATTTGGATCGTACGAATGTGCAGCTGACTAATATTGGTTCGAATAAGCAGCAGTTGATCAATTCGGTGGAACTTTCAAAAAATGCTTTGAAATTTTACATGGGAATTCCAATTAGTACAGATATCGAACTGGAAGAAAAAACAATTGAGCCAAAACCTGAACTTATTGCGAGTGCTGTAAACCTTGATGAGCGTATGGAGCTTAAAGTTTTAAATAAGAACAGAGAGCTTTTGGTTTTCAATAAAAAAGCTACCGAGGCATACCTTTATCCTACAGTGAACTTAACGGCAAACTACGGTTGGGGAGCAAACGGGGGCAAATTTCCACTGACTAACGGTTTTAAAAACGGAGTTCTTTGGAGTGATTATTCTGCAATTGGTTTAAATGTAAGCATTCCTATTTTTACAGGAGGGGCTACAAAAGCTAAAATAAATCAGGCGGAAATTGATATTCAGGATTTAGATCAGGATATTCAGAATACGCAATTAAGTTTAAGCTTAGATTATAAGAATGCCATTTCAAATATGGAAAATGCGTTGATCAATATCGAAAGCATGAAGGATAACGTAGGATTGGCTGAAAGAGTTCAGAAAAATACACAATCTAATTATCAAAACGGATTGGCAACACTTACAGAATTGCTGGATGCTGAAAATGCACTGACTCAGGCTAAACAAAACTATGCAAACGCTTTGTTAGACTACAAACAAGCTGAGATAAAGCTGATAAAAGCAAAAGGAGAATTAAATACACTACAAAACTTATAATAAACGAAAATGAAAAAAACTTTAATATATATTATCGTCGCGGCGGTATTAATAGGGTTGGCAGCTTATAAAATTGCCAGTAATAAAGAAAAACAGACGCAGGAAGTAAAAGAAGTTGCTAAGCAGGTTGATAAGATCAATGTGAATGTAATAACAGCAGGTAGAGAAAATATTGATACGGATTATTCAGCGAACGGAACTTTTATTCCTAAGCAGGAAATGAACCAGTCTTCTGAAATTTCAGGACGTATTGTAAGTGTTTTGGTAAAAGAAGGATCAAGAGTTTCTGCAGGTCAGACATTGGCAACTATTAAAAGAGATGCGATTGAAGTAGATGTTACTCAGGCTCAAAACAATTTACAAAATGCGATTATTGATAACCAACGTTACGAAAATGCATATAAAACTGGTGGTGTTACAAAACAACAGCTTGATAACTCAAGATTACAGCTTAAAAATGCTCAGGCAGCAGTAAAAGCTCAGAGTGTTAAGGTAAATGATACCAACGTAAGAGCGGGAATCAGCGGTACCATCAACAAGAAAATGGTGGAGCCGGGAACTGTAGTATCTCCGGGAACTTCAATGTTTGAAATTGTAAACATCAATTCCCTTAAACTTTCTGTATTAGTAGATGAAAGTCAGGTTGGAAAAATTGCATTGGGCCAGGAAGTGGCTATTAATGTAAATGTTTTGCCTGGAGAATCTTTCAGCGGAAGAATTACGTTCATCGCTCCTAAAAGTGATGCTTCTTTAAATTTCCCTGTTGAAATTGAAGTTCAGAACAGAGGAAACCTTAAAGCGGGGATGTATGCAACAGCTACCTTTAAAACAAACCACGGTGCAGAAACTCAAAATATGTTAACCGTTCCGGCAGAAGCTTTCGTAAACGGAGTAAGTTCAGGACAGTTATTTGTTGTGAGCAATGGAACTGCTAAACTAATTAAAGTTCAAACCGGAAAAGTATACGGAGACAAAGTTCAGATCTTAAGCGGATTAAATGTTGGTGAACAAGTAATTACCAGCGGACAGATCAACCTTGATAACGGTTCAAAAATCAATATCGTAAAGTAAGAGAAGATGAAGTTAGCAGAAATATCCATTAAAAGACCATCGCTCGTTATCGTATTATTTACGATTCTGACATTGGGTGGTTTGTTGAGTTACTCTATGATGGGGTACGAGTTGATTCCGAAGTTTGAAACCAATATGGTGACGATTTCTACGGTTTATCCAGGTGCTTCGCCAAGCGAGGTGGAAACTTCGGTAACCAGAAAAATTGAAGATGCCGTTGGTTCTTTGGAAAACGTGAAGAAAGTAGAGTCATCTTCTTACGAAAGTTTATCCGTGATCTCCGTAACTTTGAACACAGGAGCCGATGTAAACTATGCGTTGAATGATGCGCAAAGAAAGGTAAATGCTATTTTAGCAGATCTTCCAGATGATGCAGATCCGCCTTCGTTGCAGAAATTCTCATTGGACGATCTACCAATCATGACCTTAAGTATCACCAGTGATAAGTTGAATAACAAAGATCTTTACGACCTTTTAGATAAAAAAATAGAGCCTATCTTTTCTCGTGTAAATGGTGTTGCAGAAGTTGATCTCGTAGGCGGACAGGAAAGAGAAATTCAAGTAAGTTTGGATGAAAAGAAGATGCAAGGCTATGGTCTTGCCATTGCAGATGTACAACAGGCGATTCTTTCTTCCAACCTAGATTTCCCGACAGGCGCCTTAAAGACCAGAACTTCTCGTTCTACTATCAGACTTTCTGGGAAATACAAAGATGTTGCAGAGATGAACAATCTTGTAGTTTCTAACAAAGACGGAGCGCAGGTTCGTTTGTCCGATATTGCAACGGTTTTTGATACTCAGAAAGATGTAGAAAAAGTAGCAAGATTCAACCAGAAGTCTACTATTTTGATGCAGATTAAAAAACAATCTGATGCCAATGCGGTTTCGGTTTCAGAATTGGTGCAGGAGACAATTGGTACGGTTCAGAACAGTTATAAAGCTCAAGGTGTTAAAATTAATATTGTAGATGATACAACAGAATTTACTTTAGAAGCTGCAAACCATGTAATATTCGATTTATTCTTGGCGATTATTTTGGTTGCTATAGTAATGTTATTGTTCCTTCACAACATCAGAAATGCCTTTATTGTAATGGTTTCGATTCCGGTGTCGTTGATTGCAACGGTAATCGGAATGTACCTGATGGGATATACCTTGAACTTGATGAGTTTATTAGGACTTTCGCTCGTGGTAGGTATCTTGGTGGATGATGCGATTGTAGTTTTGGAGAACGTTTACCGCCATATGGAGATGGGGAAAAGCAGAATCCGTGCGGCTTATGACGGAGCTTCAGAAATTGGATTTACCGTAACAGCAATTACATTGGTAATCGTGGTGGTATTCTTACCGATTGCGATGAGTTCAGGATTAGTGTCTAATATCTTGGCGCAGTTCTGTGTTACCGTCGTTATTGCGACGATGTTATCATTGTTGGCTTCCTTTACGATTATTCCTTGGTTATCATCAAGATTTGGTAAGTTGGTACATTTGACCGGGAAAAATCCATTTGAGAAATTTATCCTTTGGTTCGAAAAACAATTGGAGAAATTTACACACTGGATTAGTGGAATCTTGGAGTGGTGTTTGAAATCGACATTAAGAAGAATAATGACTGTTATTGTAACATTTATTATTTTGATTTCTTCCTTTATGTTGGTAGCATTTGGATTTATCGGAGGTGAATTCTTCCCAAAAATGGACAGAGGACAGTTTCTTGTTCAGATGGAATTACCAAAAGATGCTTCTGTAGAAAAAACCAACCAGGTAACATTGGCAGTTGAAAAATACCTTAGAAATGATAAGGATGTTGTAGATATGATTACAACAGTTGGTCAGCAGTCCACAGGTTTTGGTGGTGCGCAGGCTACTTTATATCAATCCGAGATTCAGGTAATTTTAGTGGATAAATCTGAACGTAACGAAAGTACAGATATCAAATCGGCTAAAATAAAAAGAGCTTTAGAAGAGAAATTCACAGGCGTTGAGTTCAAAACAGCACCAATCGGATTAATGGGAGCAGAAAACGCGCCAATCGAAATGGTGGTAACGGCTCAGGACAACGAAACTGCAAATAAAGAAGCGAATAGAATCCTAGAATTACTTAAAAAAGTGCCTGGTTCTGTAGATGCAGAATTATCCACCGACTCAGGAAGTCCGGAAGTTCAGGTAAATATCGATAGAGATAAAATGGCTTCTTTAGGCTTAAATCTTGCTAGTGTAGGACAGACTATGCAGACTGCATTCAGTGGAAATACAGATGGGAAATTCAGAGCAGGAGAATATGAATATGATATCAATATCCGTTTTGGTGATGCTAACAGACAATCTATTGATGATGTTAGAAACCTAATGTTCACCAATCCAAAAGGAGAACAAATCAGACTAAGTCAGTTTGCGGAAGTGAAAATGGGTTCTGGACCAAGTTTGCTGGAGCGTAGAGATAAAGCGCCTTCTGTGAAGGTGAAATCTAAAGTGGTCGGTCGTCCTGTGGGTGATGTTGCCAATGAATGGGCAGACCAGTTTATGAATAATGAAAAGACTAAACCTGCAGGTGTAACTTACATCTGGAGTAAGGATATGGAAAACCAGACGGAAGGTTTCGGTACTTTAGGAATTGCTTTGATGGCGGCTATTGTATTGGTTTATTTGGTAATGGTTTCTTTATATGACTCGTTTGTTTATCCATTTGTAGTATTATTCTCAATTCCACTGGCATTGATTGGGGTAATGGTGATCCTGGCAATTACAGGAAACTCATTAAACATCTTTACAATGCTCGGTATGATTATGTTGATTGGTTTGGTAGCGAAGAACGCGATTATGATTGTCGATTTTGCCAATATGAGAAAAGCGGCTGGAGCTAACACACACGACGCTTTGATTCAGGCTAACCATGCTCGTCTTCGTCCGATTTTGATGACAACAATTGCGATGATTTTCGGTATGATCCCTATTGCGATTGCAAAAGGAGCTGGAGCGGAGATGAACAACGGATTGGCTTGGGTAATCATCGGTGGTTTGACATCATCATTATTCCTTACGCTGATTATTGTACCGGTAGTATATTCATTGTTTGACTCTATTCTAAGAAGAATGGGTAAACATGAGAAAGTGGATTATGATGCTGAAATGAAAGCGGATTATGTACACAGAGAATTAAGTGAAGACGGATTTACTGCAAAGCATGTAGATTAATATAACACCTTTAATTAACCCAAAAAGCGTATCAGAAATGATACGCTTTTTTTTTTAGCCTGTTAAGGAAATAAAAATGTGAAACAATATAATTTAGTGAATGTTATTCTTTAAAGACTAACAAAAATAGATTTAAAACTTATATATATTCTTTTAAAATGATAGGATTTTGTATGCTTATAGATTGAATTAGCGAATGTTTAAAAAAGGGTATAGTGTACAAAAAAGCCAGATTTTTACCGAAATTTTCAGAAAAAACCTGACTCAAAATAAAACTATATAAAAAATTTTTATCCGTTTGAAATAAGAGATTATTTCAAGCTGACTACTTTGTTAAAAACTTTTCCGCTTTCCTCTACACTGATGATATAGTTATCAGCTGTTTCTGGATTTAAATCGAAGGTAACTTCAAGTTTCCCGTCGGTTGCAGATTTTGTCTTGTTATAATAAATGTTCCCTGAAAAATCAGATACAGAGATTTTTGCTGTATTCTTTAATCCTGATAAAAACAACTTCACTTTATTCCCGTTAACCTGAAATTCCGGCTTGGTAATTTCTGCAACAGGCTTTTTATCAATGATCACTTTTTTGTCTGCACTTACCTTGATTTTATATTTTTCTATTTTCCAGTCAGATTCAACCAGTAGATAATACACTCCTGCGTCGAGGTCTTTAAAGTTATAAGACTTTACCACGTTCCCATCTGAATTTAAATCTTCAGAAAATAACTCTCCAAATGTGTCATTGTATACAATTACAGATACATTCTTAGCGTTTGATAATTCAAACCTTACCGTTTCTGCTTCCGTTTTTCCAAATGAAAGAGAAAAGTCTCTGTCTTTACTCATCATACTCGCTGAAATAGATAAAAAACCTATCATTAAAGCCGAACTAAATACTTTTTTCATAATATTTATTTTTTCATTTGTTAGTACTGCAAATTTAGAACAGCCTTTCTTTCAGTTCTACTATACAATTTTCTTATTTATGTGTTATTTTAACCTTTAAATTGAATATTTAAATATTAATTGTTAATTTTGTGTATGATTTTATCCCGAGTGTTATGAAGCATTCCCATCCTGCCTTTGAAGCCGTAAAACCTAATATAGGAAGCAGTTTTACGAGTTTGAAATTTCTGAAAAACGAAAATATTAAGTCTCATATTTGGCACTATCATCCTGAAATTGAGCTTATTTTCGTGTGTGGTGGTTCAGGAAAAAGGCAAATCGGGAGTAATATTTCCTATTTTTCAGACGGTGATCTGGTTTTAATGGGAACTAACCTTCCACACTGCGGAATGACTAATGAAAATACCAATAATGATTATGAAATGGTAATCCAGTTTAAGCCTGATTTTTTAGGAGAAGAGATCTGGACTTTACCCGAAATGCAGAAAATTGCCGTTCTGCTGGAAAAGGCAAAAGCAGGAATTGTATTTTCTGAAAATATTAAAAAAGAAATAGGGCAGAAGATTGTAGAAATGCACGAGTCTTCTTCGCTGGATAAACTGATGAAGTTCCTGAAAATCCTGGAAGAACTGGCTTCTACCAATGAATACAGAATTTTAAATGCCGGAAAATATTATCTTCAGACCCAGGTGGAAGACAATGAGAGAATTAACCATATTTTCAATTTCGTGAAAGACCATTTTAAAGAACAGATTAGTCTGGAGCAGATTTCTGATCTTGCGAATATGAAAGTACCTTCTTTTTGCCGGTATTTTAAAAAGATCACCAACAAAACATTTACCCAGTTTGTGAATGAATATAGGATTACGCATTCATTAAAACTCCTTGCAGAACAGCCTTTAAGCATTACTGACGTCTGTTTTGAATCCGGTTTTAATAATTTCAGTTACTTTAATAAAACATTTAAAGAATACACCGGGAAAAGTCCTTCACAATACAGAAAAGAATTTAACTATCTGATTGATTAGGAATTTCATATTAAAAAAAAATAAAATTATATAACCTGATGATAATAAGGACTGAACCCATCTTTAAGATTTTAAAGTCTATATTTGTATAAGGTTTGAGAAATAAAGAAGAAGAAAAAGAATTTTATGAAGGATATAAAGCTCATTGTAACCGATATGGACGGGACATTTCTGAATTCAAAATATGAAGTAAGTCCGGATTTTCCAGAGGTATATGAAGAACTGAAAAAACGCGATATTCTTTTCGTTCCTGCAAGCGGGAGACAGATGTCGGGAATTACCAAATATTTTGGAGAGATCCAAAGCGAAATAGGTTTCATTGCTGAAAACGGCGGTTATGTAGTGTATAAAAATGAAGAGATTTTTGCTGATAAGCTCAGCCAGGAATCCATTGCCGATATTATTCGTACAATAAGAGCAATTCCCGAAGCAAGAGCGGTTTTAAGTGCAAAAGAAAACTCGTATTATGAAAGTTCCGATGAGGTATTCGTAGATTATTTTTCTAAATATTACATTCAGAATCAGAAAAAAGAAGATCTTACGCTGGAAGTTGATGATTCGGTTTTTAAAATTGCAGTCTATCATCCGGTAAGTGCCGAAGAATTTCTGTATCCCGCATTGAAAAAGTTTGAAGATGAAGATTTAGTAGTCGTAGTTTCGGGGAAAAACTGGCTGGATATTATGAATAAACACACCAACAAAGGAAATGCCATTGAAAAGCTGCAGAAATCTTTAAATATCCTTCCGGAGCAGACAATGGCTTTCGGTGACTATCTGAACGATATTGAAATGCTTAAGAATGCTCATTATTCCTACGCTATGGAAAATGCCCATCCTTCGGTAAAAGAAGTAGCCAGGTTTGAAGCCTGTTCCAACGACCGGTTTGGAGTATTGGAAACCATAAAAACGTATCTGAACGGAATGTAAACGTTCTAAAAAAGATAAAGAAAAACCGTATCTCATTGAGGTACGGTTTATTATTTATACTATGTTTTCAGAATTAATTCTGCATTACTTCACCTGCTTTTCTGTAAACAAAATTTCCATAGATATGTCTTCTTGCAAAACGGCTTGGTGAATCTGAATTGATCATCTTAATATAGGTATTTTTCGGAACACCCATGTATTCGTATGACACTCCATTCAGGTGAAGAACGGTAAGAATCGATTTTTCCAGATAAAAATCCTGGATATTGGATTTGGTAATCGTTTCTGTATATTCTTCTTTGTATTTTTCCTGCGTTTCCGGATTGATACTTACTAAAAAATGGTAAGCTTCAATCACAGATTTACTTTTTTCCTCAGCTTCCAGTTGTCCGGCTTCATCGTTGATGAATTTATCAGGATGCGTATCTTTCATCACATTTCTGTAGATGGTTTTCAGCTCTTTTAAAGTTACATTCTGATCAACTCCCAAAAGTTTTCTGTGCTCGCCAATTTTTTTCATATCTTCTATCCTTATTTTCGGGGTGCAAAATTAAGGAAATTAATTGGTAAAATTGTAAGTTTTTGATTATTAATTTGTTTTGGTTTGAATTATTTATCTTCTCCATGGAAGTATTCGTAAGCTAATCCTTCTAAATCTCCACTTTCAGAAATTAAATTATCATCTTCATCAAATATTTTAAAGCTTTCTTGTGAATTTCCGATGCTTACAGAGCCATCCAAACCTAGTAAAATGGTATAAAAACTATCTGTCAAAAGATTAGAAATTATATCTTTTAATTTTTTGGCTTGAATTTCATTTAAATTTAATTCTTCAATTTTTGTTGAAACAAGAGTTCTATATTCTGACTGATTGTCAAAACATAAATTGAGAATATTTTGTTTCTCTTGGTAGAAGTTTTTTACGAATTCTTTGGTGGTCATAACCTTAATTGGTTTCTTGAATTTTATTTAGGTAGCATAATAACCATAAAGTGATACCTGTCTTTACTTTTAAGCTTTTAACTTGATTTTCAGTCAAACCAACATCTTGCTGATGAAGATTGCATAAAATTGCATAACAATCACAAACGTATTGGATTTCATGGGCAGTAAATTCTTCTAAAAAACCAAATTTAAATTTAGAGATAAAATATTCTATTTTTTTTCTTCTTGGAACTTTAACTTCATTTACTGTAGCTTTTCCTGAATGATACTTTTTAAATTCTTTTTCGAATATTGGATTGTCTTTTATTTCATAATTCGAAGCCAATTTATCATCAATTAAAAACTCTAATATTGTACGAAGTGAAACTAAGCAATGTCTTAATTTGTCAGGATTATTCGACTCTAATGCATATGTAGCTCCTAACCACAAACCGTCTAAATTTTGTTCCTCTAAAAGTGGCAATAAATTTTTATCCAATAAAATTTCTTTTTCTTGTAAATCTATATCAGTTAAGTCATTAATTAAAGTTTCTTTTAGATTTTCAGTAGATTTTATATTTAATACCTCTAAGTCAGTTATAAAAGCAAATTGAACTTCTGGATTGTTTGAAAATTTCTCACCAACGGAACTAATTCTTCTTAATTGCTCAACAAATTCTGATGGAAATATTTTATTTAAATTAGGAATTGTAATATTAGGAAGTAAGAGTTCTGGAACTGTGATCTTTGGAATTATTGATTCCCATTTTTTTTGAATATCAATCAAAGGTTGCAAAGATCTTAATATATTATTAGTAGGAAATGCAATATTGTACATCCTCATTAGATTTGAATTTTGTTCAGAAATTCTTTTTAATTCATCAAAGTTATTCATGCGAAAGTTTTACTCAATTTACGTTTTTATAATTAAAAAAACAAAAGCAGGAGCCCAAAAGGCTCCCGAAAAAATGAATATCAATAATTTTAAAGCGTCTCCAAAGCAAACTCCTTACTCGCTTCTCTCGAAGCTTCCACCATGGCAATCAACGCCTTTTCCGTTTCATCCCAATGACGGGTTTTCAAACCACAATCAGGATTTACCCAAAGTTGCTGTGCTGGAATTACGGCTTGTGCTTTTTTCAACAGTTCCACCATTTCCTCTTTAGACGGAACTCTTGGTGAGTGAATGTCATAAACTCCCGGTCCGATTTCATTAGGATATTTGAAATCTGCAAATGCATTTAACAGTTCCATCTGGCTCCTGGAACATTCAATCGTAATTACATCGGCATCCATATCGGCGATATTTTGAATGATATCATTAAATTCAGAATAACACATATGGGTATGAATTTGTGTGGCATCTTCCACACCGCTTGCTGAAATTCTAAAGGCTTCAACCGCCCATTTCAGATAATTTTGCCAGTCAGATGTTCTTAATGGAAGTCCTTCACGAATCGCAGGTTCATCAATCTGGATAATCCTGATTCCTGCTTTTTCCAGGTCATTGACTTCATCACGAATCGCCAAGGCGATCTGTTTGCAGGTTAGTGAACGAGGTTGATCGTCACGTACGAAAGACCATTGAAGGATCGTTACAGGTCCTGTTAACATTCCTTTTACCCATTTTTTAGTTAAAGATTGAGCATATTCCGACCAATAAACAGTCATCGGATTTGGTCTGTATACATCTCCGAAAATCACCGGAGGTTTCACACAACGGCTTCCGTAGCTTTGAACCCAACCGTTTTGTGTAAACGCAAACCCAGCCAATTGTTCCCCGAAATATTCCACCATATCGTTTCGTTCAAATTCCCCGTGAACAAGCACATCGATTCCGATTTCTTCCTGCCAACGAATCGTTCTTTCGGTTTCCTGTTTCAATAAAGTATCATATTGTTCAGCATTCAATTCCCCTTTTTTGAATTTCGAACGCCAGTTTCTCACCTCTTTCGTCTGAGGAAAAGAACCGATAGTGGTTGTGGGAAATAGAGGAAGCTGCAGTACTTCCTGTTGTACTTCTTTTCTTATCGTAAATGGTGAATTTCTCTGTGCATCCTCTTTCGTTGTTACCTCGACACGGGTTTTCACATTCTGATTGTGAATTAATGCAGATGTTTTACGGTTTTCAATAGCTTTTTTATTTTCTGCTAAAATCTGCAACGTATTGTAATCCGGGTTTTCTGAAGCCAATTTCTTTAAATTGACAATCTCATAAACTTTCTGTTTCGAAAAAGCCATCCATTGTTTGATTTCGGGAGATAAAGTTTCTTCATTTTTCTCTGAATCCAGATCGAAAGGTGAATGTAACAAAGAACAGGACGGAGCGATAAAGATCCTATTTGATCCTATTTTTTGAACGGCTTTTTTAATGAACTGTAGCGAATGCTGAAAATCGTTTTTCCAAATGTTTCTGCCGTCTACAACGCCTAAAGAAAGGCCTAAATGATTAGGAATATTATCTAAAATTTCATCCAATTGTTCAGGACAACGAACCAGGTCAATGTGTAAAACATCTACAGGTAGGGAAGTGGTGAGTGAAAGATTGTCTTTTAAACCGTCAAAATAAGTTGCGACAATAAATGTAAGCTTAGGGAACTGTTTTTTGATTTCAGCATAAACAAACTGATAGGCTTCTTTTGCTTTTTCAGTTAAATCCAATGCTAAAAATGGTTCATCAAACTGAATGTATTCCGCACCGTGATTCTCCAGCTCCTTTAAAATCTGAATATAAACAGGAAGTAAGTTTTGAGCTAAATCCAATTTATCAAAACCTTCTTCTTTTTCTTTTCCCAGCAGTAAATACGTTAATAAACCAATAATAACAGGTTTTGCATTGAATCCAGCTTTTTTAGCACTGATGAATTCTTTGGTGATTTTATTGGAGAATAATTTAAATTCCTGGTTTTTCTGAAATTCAGGAACGATATAATGATAATTGGTATCAAACCATTTCGTCATTTCCATTGCGGTAATATCTAAACCGTCTTTCTGGAAACCTCTTGCCATTGCAAAATAAACGTCCAGTTCGGGCTTTTTTAAAGCAATTTCCTGATAACGTTGAGGAATGGCTCCAACCGTTAAGGTCATATCCAAAACGTGATCGTAATATGAGAAATCGTTACAGGGAATAAGGTCAATTCCCGCTTCCTGCTGAAGTTTCCAATTACTTTGAGTAATGGTTTTTCCAACCTCTAGAAGGTCGTCTAAATTGATTTTACCTGCCCAATATTGTTCACAGGCTTTTTTGAGTTCTCTGTTGCTACCAATACGCGGATAGCCAAGAAGGTGTGTTTGCATTTTCTTACAACTTTTAAATTAGATAATGGTTTTAAAAGTTCTTCGGATGCTTCGTAATGCTGAATTGGAAAGTAGTTTTGTGTTGAAAAATGATAATAAGGACTTAATTTTCTTGAATAAATGGAGCTTTTATTTTTTGACACAAAGTTTTAATGAAATCTTCTTTATAACTTAAGCGAGCAAAGAAGAATGAATTTTATTGATTGTAAAAAGCAGACGTTTATCCATACGCTTCATCAGCGATGAAGTTGCAATTCTTTGCTTCCTAAAAATAAGAAGTTACAACAACAAATCTTTGCGTTTAAAAATTTAAAACTCAACATTAAACTCAAACTCAAAAATATTTCCAAATATCATCTGCTTAACCAAAAACTCCAACCGCGAGAGCATTGTCAATTCGGAACAGGCAGGTCTCCTGACTTATAACAGTTATTGTCATCCTTCCCGTTTACACAGTGGATACACGTGGACAAAAACTTTTGATGTGTTACTTACAGTTGCGCGACAGTTCGTGATTCTCACACGATTCCCTATTAATTTACCTTAAGTAAAACCTTTTCCGTTTGATGAAGTATGTTAAAGAACAAAATAGGATTCAAAAATAGTAATTAAAGTATATTGATTGGATGTGTTTATTAAAATAAGATTTTTGTTCCAGTTTATATATTTTTAAAAGATTATTATTCTGTAAATTTGAAAATTGAACCCCAAAAAAGAATATTATTCTGTGGAAAGACTGGATGAAAAGGATCTTCAACTACTGAGAATCCTTCAAAAAAATGCAAAGCTAACCGTAAAAGAGCTTGCGAAAGAAGTAAACCTATCTGCTTCCCCTGTTTTTGAACGGATGAAAAGACTTGAGCAGGAAGGATATATTAAACATTATGCTGCCATTCTGGAAGCGGAAAAATTGAATCGTGGTTTTACCGTTTTTTGTCAGGTAAAACTGAAAATCCATGATCGTTCTGTCGGAAATCGATTTGTTGAAGATATTTTACAGATTGATGAAGTCGCAGAATGCTATAATATTTCCGGAGATTTTGATTTTTTACTGAAAGTTCAGGTAAGAGATATGAAGCACTATCAGGATTTTGTTTTTAATAAATTAGGCTCTGTAGATTCTATCGGAAGTACACACAGTACGTTTGTGATGGCAGAGGTGAAAAATATTCATGGGGTGAATATATAATTTATTTTTGATAAACTTTAAGAGGATGAGGATCTTCTTTATATAAGCTCAGAATTTCTTTTGCTTCTTCTTGGGTAAGAATTTTTAATTCCGAATTTTCTATTGCCTGATCGGATGGCATCATTGACCTAGAAAGTATAAGTTTAAAAGCTTCTTTTTTACGGGGTAGATCTACTTTTTCTTTTTTAATTTTTAAAAATCCTTCGTAGGCATTTGCCATTGTAAGCCAAATTGCTATTTCATTGTCTGGGTTTTGATCTCTTTTAAAATCATCGATTGTTTCCTCTAAAGTTGCAGGATAAACTTCTTGGAAGGTAGTTTGAATGATTTTAATTTTATCAAGCTGATTGGATGTTAAAGTATCATAAACAATTTCATTTCTTGTTATTTTATTAGGGTTCAAAGTAATAATTTCATTGTTTCCTTTTTTAGGTTGACAAGAAAGTATAAAAACTAATAATAGAACAGGGTATAGGATTTTCATGATTAAATTTTGGCAAAAATAGATAAAATTAAGAAAGGTAATTAAATTCAATTAGAATCAGGATCTTTTAAATACCACTTACCGGATTGGTAGGCTTTATAAAAAGCCTCTTTATTTAT
This sequence comes from Chryseobacterium sp. Y16C, assembly GCF_022488405.1. Lineage (NCBI taxonomy): Bacteria > Pseudomonadati > Bacteroidota > Flavobacteriia > Flavobacteriales > Weeksellaceae > Chryseobacterium > Chryseobacterium sp. Y16C. Next base: position 835,896 of record NZ_CP092711.1, on the reverse strand, counting down.
TTTATTTGCATTCATCTAAAATAGTATATTTGTAAAAACTATAAAGAAACAAAAAAGAATGCTTGTAATAGGAATTGCAGGAGGTACAGGATCCGGCAAAACTACGGTTGTTGATAAGATCATTCAGCAGCTTGATATCGAAGGAATGAATATCCTTTCACAGGATAATTACTATCATGATAATCATAATCTTACATTAACGGAAAGAGAAGCTTTAAATTATGATCATCCTAAATCCATCGATTTTGATTTGTTGATAAAACATGTGAAAGCTTTAAAAAACAATGAGCCGATCGAACAGCCAATCTATAGTTTTGTAACACACGGAAGAACCGGAGATCATGTGACTGTAGAGCCTAAAAATGTATTGGTTGTAGAAGGAATTTTGGTACTTACGAACAAAGAATTACTAAAAGAATTTGATTTAAAAGTATTTGTTCATGCAGATTCTGATGAAAGACTGATCAGAAGGATCAGGAGAGATACCCAGGAAAGAGGAAGAGACCTGAATGAAGTACTGCACCGTTATCAGACGACATTGAAGCCGATGCACCAGGAATTTATTGAGCCTTCAAAAAATGAAGCAGATCTTATCATCCCGAATATGAAGCAAAATTCCGTAGCGATTGATTTTTTAACTACTGTTATTAAAAATTCGTTGAGAAAACATTAAAAATGAAAGAAAACAAACTTATTAAAGACATCCAGCCTAAGTCTGAAACTTTTAAGCTTATTCAAAAATATGTTTTGAATAAATATACGCTTACCATTTGTTTGTTTCTGGTGTGGATGATTTTCTTTGATAAAACTTCGTTTTTGGTAATTAATGAACTGAATGGGGAAATTAACAAATACGAAGACCAGCTTCAATATTATAAAACCGAATACGAAAAAAATGACGCGTTTTATAAAAAATTGATGAATAATAAATCTGAAAAAGAAAAATACGCAAGAGAAAATTATTTTATGAAAAAACCGAATGAAGAGATCTTTATTTTGGTCGTAGATAGTACGAATATTGCGAAAAAATAATTTAAGAAGTGAATGGTGAATGAACAATTCGCTTTGCTTGTCAATTTTTCAATCTAAAAATCTAATAAAAAGAATGTCAGAATGTGTCAATTCATAATTCACTTGTGAAACAAAATTGATGATTGACAATTCACAAAATAATCCATAACCAATGTCAAATACAGCCTGGGAAAATCTAGTAAAAAAACAGCTTAAAACAGAAGATATTTATTCCGTTCTTACCAAGGAAAATTTGGAAGGGATCCAAGTGAAACCTTACTATGATTCGGTACAAAAACCCTTGGTAAACCTGCCGAAAATAGAAGAAAGTACCCATTTGGTAGCAAGATATCACGAAAGTCTGGAGCAAGATGTTTTTGCCTTTATTTTAGATCAAAATGTAGAAAATCTGGAACAGAAAACAATTTTTGTTAATAATGTTGATCTGGCAGGACATATCAGTCCGAAGGAGGAAGATCAGTACTTTTCTTTAATTGATGTATTTGATGAAAAAGAAGCTGTGATTAATGATCAGCTGGTAAAAGAATTGTTGGCAAAAGAATTTAAAAGAAACATTTGTGTAGATATCTCTCTTCATCAAAATGCCGGAGCAGCAATTTATCAACAATTGGGGATTGCTTTGGCAAAGACAAAGGAACTGGTTGAAGTATATGGACCTGAAATCCTAAATAAACTAATTTTCCGACTTGCCATCGGAGGAAACTATTTCTTTGAAATGGCAAAACTGAGAGCTTTTAAAATGGTTTTCAATCAGTTGTCAAAAGAATATGGCTTGGACGAAATTCCTTACATTTTCGCAGAAACTTCTTTGAGAAATAAAGCGGTTTCGGATAATGAAAATAACCTGATCCGTTCTACGCTGGAATTGGCTTCTGCAATGATCGGTGGAGCTGATGCGGTTTTCAGCAATAATTATCTGGTTGACCGAAGTACGGAAAATTCAGAAGAAATTTCTTTCAAACAACAGATTGTTTTAGCTTACGAAAGTATCATCAATGTCTTTGAAGATGCCGCAAACGGAAGTTATTACGTGGAAGATATTACACAGCAAATCGCTGAAAAGTCATGGGCTTTATTTGTAGAAATTGAAGAGGAAGGAGGTTATTTGGAGCTTTTAAAACAAGGTATCATTCAAAAGAAGATCTATAATCATGCTGTGGAAGAACAAAGATGGGTAGAAGAAGGTAAAATAAAACTGATTGGAGTCAATTTATACCCGAAATTAGAGGTTAAAAAGACAGTTGAGGAATTATATAACGAAACAAGTATTAAAGCTGTTCGTTGGGCTGAAATGTTTGAGTAATTTTGTTCCCACAGATTTCACAAATAGCACAGATTTTAGCTTAGCTAAATAAATTTTCTACAAATGAATGAAAATGAAATTAGTTTTTATATCAGAAAATCTATATTTTCTGTTTACAACGAACTTGGGCCTGGTTTATTAGAAAAAGTTTATGAAAAGGTATTGGTTCATGAGTTAGAAAGTAATGGTTTAAGTGTGAAAACCCAGGTTCATATTCCAATTGAATATAAAGGGATTGTGATAGATACAAGTTTTATTGCTGATATTATTGTAGAAAATAAAGTAATTATCGAAATAAAATCAATTCCAGAAATTAGTAATGTTCATCATAAACAATTATTAACCTATTTAAAGTTGACGGATTTTAAATTAGGAATACTAGTCAATTTTAATACAGATTATATTGACAAAAATATAATTAGAAAAATAAACGGAATTATTGATTAAAATGTTTAAAATCTGTGCTATTTGTGAAATCTGTGGGAAATAAATTATTATACTCTGATGTCCAAAAATACATCAATGCAAATCTAACTACAGATTTACATTCCTTATTATTGAAAAAATCTCCGTTTTCAGAGGTTTCGATGCAAGAAATCGTTCAGCAGATCAAAGGAAAACAGGTGGCACAGAAAAAGTTTCCGTTTTTATTAAAAGAAGGAATTATTTTTCCGCCACAACTTAATCTGGAACAGGCTTCTTCAGAAAAAACAGCAGTCTACAAATCTGAAATTTTAAAAGGTAAAAAGTTTATTGACCTTACAAGTGGTTTTGGGATTGATGCCTATTATTTATCTAAAAATTTTGATGAGGTTACGCTCGTTGAACAAAATGCCGAACTTTTGGAAATTGTTGAAAATAACTGGACTGTTTTAGGTAGAAAAGCAAGATTTATCAATCAAAAACTGGAAGATTTTCTTAATGAAAATGAAGAAAATTTTGATGTGATTTATCTGGATCCGGCCCGAAGAGATAATAATAAGAACAAAGTATTCTTATTAGAAGATCTGTCACCGGACATTCTTCAAATTCAGAAGAAATTACTTTCGATTTCTGAAAAGGTGGTTATAAAATTGTCTCCGCTTATCGATCTAAAATATCTGGTTTCTGTTTTACAGAATGTTTCAAGGATTGATATTATTGCATTGAAAAATGATGTAAAAGAGGTAGTTGTCTTTTTATCTAATAAAAATTCCGGAGAAATTCTTTGTAATTGTATGAATTTAGAAAGTGAAGAATCAGCTTTCATTTATAAATTTGGACAGGAAGAAAATGCTCATGCAGAATATGCTGAACCTGAAAAGTTTATCTATATTCCCAATAACTCAATTTTAAAAGCGGGAGTATTTAATTTGATTTCAGAAAAATTTAAAGTAAAAAAGCTTCATCCGAATACGCATCTTTATACTTCAAATGAAAAAGTGGAAGATTTCCCTGGAAGAATTTTAGAAGTTGAAGTATTTGATAGCAAACAGGTTAAAAAGAAAAGTCAGTTTAATATTATCTCAAAGAATTATCCTTTAAAACCGGAAGAGATCAAGAAAAAATACGGATTAAAAGACGGAGGAGATCACTATCTTATTTTTACACAATCCAAAAAAGGAAAAATAATACTAAAATCAGTATAAAAATGTTGCCGAAAAATATAGGATTTCTTAATTTTGGGCAATTAAAAATTTAAGTAGGTAATCGCTTGCTGTTAAAACAATTATTGCCAGCTGAAAATAATACGATTCCATATATCTTTAAAAAAAATAAAATTTGCATATGAAAAAATTAGTTATATGTTTAGCTATTGCAACTGTTGCTGTAAGCTGTAAAAAAGTAGCAGCTGGTGGAAATAAGAATACACTGAAACTTGAAGAAGGAGTTGAAAGATATTCAGACGATCCACAAGGAGAAGGTCATGGTCATGAGGCTGCTGCGGCTCATACGGAAGAAGCAACTGCGGAAAAGCATGAAGCAGAAGCTCCGAAAACCGATAGTGCGGCTACTCCTGCAAAACCAGCAGAAACTCAGGCTTCAAAAGCTGAACACTAATTAGTGGAACAATATAAAAAATGTCTTGCAGGAATGTAAGACATTTTTTTTGGATTAAACTTGGTAAAGATTTAATTCTCAGATTGAAATAAACCTGAGGAAAATTATATGTTTTTGTTTGTTCCTGCGGGGCAAATTTTTTACTTTTAACGAAATATTATTTTACAATGCAAGAGACATTAAATTACATCAACGAAAACAAACAACGTTTCGTTGATGAATTATTTGAGTTATTGAGAATCCCTTCTATTTCTGCAGATCCAGCGTATAAAGATGACGTTTTAAAATGTGCAGAGGTAGTGGCAACACATCTTAAAAATGCAGGAGCGGACAATGTAGAAGTTTGCCAGACAAAGGGATATCCTATTGTTTTCGGTGAAAAATTTTTAAATGAAGATTTACCAACAGTTTTGGTGTATGGGCATTATGATGTTCAGCCGGCAGATCCGTTAGAATTATGGACAAGACCACCTTTTGAACCGTATATTGAAAAAACTCCACTTCACCCAGAGGGAGCTATTTTTGCCAGAGGTTCTGCGGACGATAAAGGACAATTCTTCATGCATTTGAAAGCTTTTGAAGCAATGATGAAAACGAATGCTCTGCCTTGTAATGTTAAATTTATTTTGGAAGGAGAAGAAGAAGTGGGCTCTGTAAGTTTAGGAGATTTTGTTAATGAAAATAAAGAGAAATTATCTTGTGACTGTATTTTAATTTCGGATACTCATATTTACAGTAACGAACAACCTACTGTAACAACAGGATTAAGAGGATTAAGTTATGTAGAAGTAGAAATTGAAGGTCCTAACAGAGATTTACACTCAGGATTATACGGTGGAGCAGTTCCAAACCCGATTCATGTGCTTTCAAGAATGATTGCTAAGCTAATTGATGAAGATGGTCATATTACCATCGACGGATTCTACGATAATGTAGAAACGGTTTCCGATGCTGACAGAGCAGATATGAATAAACTGAAAGACAATCCAGAAGAATTCAAACAATCTATCGGATTAAATGGAGTGGAAGGTGAAAAAGGTTATACAACGCTTGAAAGAACATCTATCCGTCCAACTTTAGACTGCAATGGGATCTGGGGAGGTTATACAGGAGAAGGAGCTAAAACGGTAATTCCATCTAAAGCTTCTGCAAAAATATCTATGCGTTTAGTGCCGTATCAGACTCCGGAAGAGATTACTGAAAAATTCACAAAATATTTTGAAAAAATCGCTCCGGATAATGTAAAGGTTAAAGTTACACCACATCACGGAGGTATGCCTTACGTATTGCCAACAGATACCAAAGAATTCCTAGCGGCAAAACAAGCTATGGAATCTTCATTCGGAAAAGAAGTCCTTCCATACAGAGGAGGAGGAAGTATTCCTATTACGGCTATGTTTGAGCAGGTTTTAGGTGCTAAATCGGTCTTGATGGGATTTGGTTTAGATTCTGATGCGATCCATTCTCCAAATGAGCATTACGGACTCTTCAATTTCTATAAAGGGATTGAAAGTATTCCTTTGTTTTTTGAGAATTACGCGAAGTAGTTTCTTTTCACTTGAAAAATTTAATCCTTAAGAAAATTTCTTAAGGATTTTTCATTTTAAATAGAATTATTTTGTTTTATTGAAATTAATTTTTTATTTTTAGCATGTATTTAATTTAAAATGAAGATATTATGAGAAAAAAATTACTATTTAGCCTGTCATTATTGACATGCTTTGCAATGTCGGCACAAGTTTTAGAATCAGATAATTATAATTCTTATACTCTTGGGAATGTGTCTGCTTCTACATCAACAGCAGGACAAGGAGGTATGAATCTTTACAATGGAACAATCGCTAATTATCAAATTGTTGCAGGTGATGCAGCACATGCTAATTATTTACAAGTTACTGGGGGATCTGATGGAACTGCGACATCATCAAGATATGTTTATAAAACAGGATTGGCCGCGGCTTGGACAGCCAGAACATCTGGGAATAATACTATTAAAGGATCTTTTGAAGTTTATACAGGAACATCTACAAATAAACACCTTTCTGGTATGACTGTTTTTGGAGCAAGTGACGGGATTGTTGGAATTGCTTATAACTCCCAGACAAAAACAATTAATGGGAGAGCTTATTTGAATATTACTGCTGATCCTACTCAGAATGGATTTTATAATATTACTGGGTTGACAACCAATACTTATCCTGCCAATACTTGGGTTACGTTAGGATATAGCTATAATAAGACAACAGGAACAATTACCTATAATATCGCAGGAACGACTCTTACTTTATCTGTTACAGGAGCAACAACAGTATCTGGATTTGACCCTGCAGAGCTTGATGTTCATAGTTCCCCAACGAGGACTTCAACATCAGATCCTGCCAATACAGGACCAACAACGTTTGGTATCGATAATTATTCAGTAGAAGCTTCTAGCAATGCAACATTGGCAACAACTGATATTAAAAATACAAAATCTCCTATAATCGCAATAGGACCCAATCCGACTGCTGATTATTTAAATATTCTTACTGAGCAAAAAATCAATAAGATTGAAATTTTTGATATGTCTGGTAAAAAAATTAATTCTGAACTGCAAGGAAATAAAATTGATGTAAGGAATTTAAATGCTGGAAATTATATTATTAATATTGAGACTAAAGAAGGAAAAACTACAGATATTTTCATTAAAAAATAAGATGATAAATCTTACCTATAAAAAACGCTCCACGTGGGGCGTTTTTGTTATTTTTAAGAACTTAAACTAATAAAATATGGTAGAAAATAAAGTAGCTTATATAACAGGTGGAACCAAAGGAATTGGTTTCGGAATTGCAAAGATTTTACTTGAAAATGGTGTTTCGGTAGCTTTTTCCGGAAGGAAAAGAGATGATGTGGAAAAAGCTGAACAAGATTTAAGAAAGTTTTCTCAAAATGTTTTAGGAATCGTTTCGGACGTAAGAAGTCTTGAAAGTGAAGAGGAGGCAGTGAAATATATCAAAGAGAAATTTGGGAGATTAGATTTTGTAATTGCAAATGCAGGTTTAGGAATTTTTAAACCCGTAAATCAGCTTTCCGCTGAAGAATGGAAGGATATGATCGAAACGAATTTAACAGGCGTTTTCTATACCTTAAAAGCTTCTGTGGAAGAATTAAAAAAATCAGAAGGTTATTATATTACCATTTCAAGTTTGGCAGGAGCGAACTTCTTTGAAAATGGAGCAGGTTATAATGCTTCAAAATTTGGTGTTGTAGGCTTTACACAGGCAGCTATGATCGATTTAAGAAAGTATAATATCAAATCAACGGTAATTATGCCGGGATCGGTTGCAACCAACTTCAATGGAAATGTACCCTCAGAAAAAGATGCCTGGAAGATTCAGCCGGAAGATATGGGAAATCTTGTGTTGGATATTTTAAAAATGAATCCCAGAGTTTTACCAAGTAAGATAGAGTTTAGGGCAACAAAACCAGCCAATTAAAAACATCTAATGCGTTGAATAATAAATTACTAAGTATTATGCATGCATAATATATATTTTATTTATATTAGCGAAAATTAATTTAGTAAAATCTCAGTATAAAATGTTCTGAATTTTATACAATCAGAGAAACAATAAATATAAGTACACATGAAAATATTAGTTTGTATAAGTAGTGTTCCGGATACTACTTCCAAAATTAACTTCACAGCAGATAAATCTGCTTTCGACAAAAACGGAATTCAGTGGGTAATTAATCCATTAGATGAATTTGCGTTAACAAAAGCGATCAAACTTCAGGAGTCTCAAGGAGCTACAGTAACGGTAATTAACGTAGGTGATGCAGCTACAGAGCCGGTAGTAAGAAAAGCTTTGGCAATTGGAGCAAATGATGCGGTAAGAGTAAATTTAGACCCTAAAGACAGCTATTCTACAGCAAAAGAAATTGCTGCTGTGGCTCAAAACGGAGGATATGATCTAATTCTTTGCGGTAAAGAATCCATCGATTATAATGGGGGTTCTGTTCCGGGAATGGTAGCTCAGCTACTAAACCAGCCTTTTGTAAATGCATCTGTAGGTCTTGATGTAAACGGAAGTGAAGCTACTGCGGTAAGAGAAATTGAAGGAGGTAAAGAAACTATTTCTGTAAAATTACCTGCTGTAATCGCTGGTCAGAAAGGGTTAGTAGATGAAAAAGATCTGATCATTCCAAACATGAGAGGGATTATGTCTGCAAGAACAAAACCTTTGCAGGTCGTTGAACCTACTTCTTCTGAAGTGAAAGTTCAGGGAGTTTCTTATGACAGTGTTCCTCCGAGAGCTGCCGTGAAATTAGTTTCTCCTGATAATTTGGATGAATTGGTAAGATTACTTCACGAAGAAGCGAAAGTAATTTAATCTTTTTAATCATTAAATTTTTTAATCTTTTAATTTAAAAAAAATGGTAGTATTCGTATACGCAGAAAATATAAACGGAGTTTACAAGAAAGCGGCTTTTGAGGCAGTTGCTTATGCTAAAGCGATCGCAGATCAGGCTGGTGAAACAGTTACGGCGATCTCTGTAAATCCAACAGATTCTTCAGATTTATTATATAAATATGGAGCTTCAAATGTAATCAATATCAAAGATGAAGGGCTAAAAAGCTTCTCAGCTAAAGCTTATGCACAGGCTGTAAGTGAAGTAGCAAACGGAAATATCATCGTTTTCCCTCATACTACAGATGCTTCATCTATCGCTCCCATGTTGGCGATCATGAACGGACATTCTTTAATTACCAATGCGATTGCAGTTCCGGAAAGTCTTTCTCCTTTCCAGGTGAAAAGAAAATCTTTCTCAGGAAAGGGTTTTATGCATGCAAAAGCAGAAGGAACAGGAGTAATCGTTACGGTTTCTCAAAATGCATTCGGAGTTAAAGAAAATGCTGTTTCTGGTTCAGAAGAAGTGAAAAACTTATCTGTTGCCAATGAAGATACTAAAGTAATTTCTCACGAGCAAAGTTCAGGTAAATTAGACTTAAAAGAAGCTGAAATCGTGGTTTCTGCAGGTAGAGGATTAAAAGGTCCTGAAAACTGGGGAATGATCGAAGATTTGGCCAACGTTTTAGGTGCTGCAACAGCTTGTTCTAAGCCGGTTTCGGATATAGGATGGAGACCTCACACGGAACACGTAGGACAAACAGGTAAAGCGATTTCTCCAAATCTTTATATTGCAGTAGGTATCTCTGGAGCAATTCAGCATTTGGCTGGAGTTAACTCTTCTAAAACAATTGTAGTAATCAATAGTGATGCAGAAGCGCCGTTCTTCAAATCAGCTGACTACGGTGTAGTAGGAGATGCTTTCCAGATTATTCCTGCATTAACAGAGAAAATTAAAGCATTAAAAGGATAAAAAAGTGAATTGTCAATGGTCAATTCGCTGCATTTGTCAGTTTTTTAGTAAATTGATTCACTTGCGAAACCAAATTGACTTATGGAATAAAATTCACGACTTTCTAATGCTTATAACATAGATAAAAGCTCGGCTTCCGGGCTTTTATTTTTGTCTAAAAAGTGAAAACAACTATGAAAAATTAGTCTATATTTGTAGTTATGGATTATAAACAGCTAATTATTCGCGGAATATCGTACAGCCAGACCCAATCAGGTGCGTACGCATTATTATTGGAACATGAAGAAACACATATAAAATTACCTGTTGTTATAGGAAACTTCGAGGCACAATCCATTTCTCTTGGTCTGGAGAAAGACATTCATCCCCCCCGTCCTCTTACGCATGATTTATTCACAAAATTTATCGTTTCGGCTAATTATGAACTGGTCTCTGTGATCATTTACCAAATTGTAGACGGAGTCTTCTTTTCGAATATCAACTTTAAAAATAAAGCGACAGAAGAAGAATTGATCCTTGATGCAAGAACCTCTGACGCGGTTGCAATGGCGGTACGTTTTAATGCCCCTATTTTTACGACCCAACAGGTCCTGAATGAAGCCGGGATTCTTCTTGAATTAGAAGAAGTGGCTAAGGAAGAACAATCATTTTCCGAAACCGTTTCTACTGAAGATAATCTGAGATCGGTTTCTATGGAAGAACTTCAAAAATTGTTGGATGAAGCGGTAAAAGAAGAAGATTATGATACCGCTCTAGAGATTCAGGAAGAGATCAAGAGGAGAAAAAAGAAAATTGATTAAAAGAGATATTTTATACTGACTTATGAATTTAAAATTACGTCTGACCATCCTCAGCTTTTTACAGTTCTTCGTTTGGGGAGCGTGGCTGATTACGATGGCTAACTTCTGGTTTGGCACAAAACATTGGGACGGAGCACAGTTTGGGGCTGTTTTCGGGACCATGGGAATTGCTTCCATTTTTATGCCAACCATCACCGGAATTATTGCCGATCGATGGGTAAATGCAGAGAGAATTTTTTCGGCTTTACATATTCTTTACGGGATTGTGCTTTTCTTTTTGCCACACTCTGCAGATCCCAATTCTTTTTTCTCGGTAATGCTTATAGCAATGTGTTTTTATATGCCTACTATTGCTTTGGCAAACTCTATTTCTTATACTATTTTAAAGAACAGCTCTTTGGATGTTGTAAAAGATTTCCCGCCAATCCGTGTTTGGGGAACCATTGGATTTATTGTAGCCATGTGGATTACCAACCTTACAGGAAATAAAGCTACAGAAGGACAGTTTTACATTGCGGGTGGTGTTGCTATTTTCTTAGGAATTTATGCTTTAACCTTACCAAAATGTCCTCCTCAAAAACTAATTGATAAAAATGCACCTTTATCAGAACAATTGGGTTTAAATGCTTTTAAATTATTTAAAGATTATAAGACAGCATTATTTTTTTTGTTCTCTATGTTGTTGGGAGCAGCTTTACAGCTAACCAATGCTTATGGTGATGTTTTTCTGAGTGAATTTGAGCATTTCCCGAAATATGCAGATTCTTTCGTTGTTCAAAGATCAACGATCATTATGTCCATTTCTCAGGTTTCGGAAACCTTATTTATCCTGGCTATTCCTTTCTTTTTAAAGAAATTCGGAATTAAAATGGTAATGCTGATGTCTATGTTGGCCTGGGTATTGAGATTCGGATTTTTCGCTTACGGAATTCCGGAAGGATTTGGTTTAGGATTGATTATTCTTTCCTGTATTGTTTACGGAATGGCTTTCGATTTCTTTAATATTTCAGGATCCCTTTTCGTAGAAACGACTACCGATAAGAAGATACGTTCTTCTGCTCAGGGACTTTTCATGATGATGACCAATGGCTTTGGAGCTGTTTTCGGAAGTTATGCTGCAGGTTGGGCAATTGATAAATTTTTTACCCATAAATTTACGACAGCATCATCTTTATCATCCTATTTGGAAACAACACCGGATAATCCTACCTTTCTGGGAATACTGAAAAAGAGCTTTAATGCTGTTGTTAATCCTGACGGAACATTATCTTCTATTGTAATGGTAAAAGACTGGCACAATATATGGCTTTCTTTTGCTGCTTATGCTTTGATACTTGCCGTTTTATTTGCGGTTTTATTTAAACATAAACACAACCCTGAAGAATTAGCTGATGTAAAGCATTAATTATAGCATTGATAATTAATATATTAAATTGCACTTTCAAAAAAAGTGCAATTTTTTTGTTTTTATAGGCAACCATTTAAAAAATAGATTGTCTTATAGACAGAAACAGATACATGAAGAATTTAGAAGAGAATTTTAAACTGGCAAAAAAACAGGATCGGAGAGGGCAGAAAGCGCTTTACGAAATGTTCTCAGCGAAAATGTTGGCTATTTCAAATTCTTACGTCAATAATCTTCATGATGCAGAAGATATCTTAATGAATTCTTTTTTCATCTGCTTTTCAAAAATTGATGAATGTAGAGAATGTAAAAGCTTTCAATTCTGGCTGAGGAAAATTGTAGTCAATAATTCGATAAACTTCATCAGGAAAAATAAAAATATCCTTTACACAGATGTTGAAATAAATGCAATCGGGAATGTTGATGAAGATTGGGAAGAAATAGAAGAAATTAATATGGAGGAGATTTTTTCTAAAATGCCGGATGGATACAGACTGATCTTCAATTTATATGTGTTTGAAGAGAAAAAACATCATGAAATTGCAGAAATTCTCAATATTTCTGAAGGCACAAGCAAAAGCCAGTTGAGTAAATCTAAAAAATGGATTGCAGATTTTTTAAAACAAAAGAAAGATGGACAACAATATGCTAAATAAATTAAAATCCGACTACGAGGAGCTTGAAATTAAGCCTTCTTCCGATCTTTGGGAGAGATTGGAAGGAAAGTTGGAGGAAAAGCCTCAAATCGCATTAAAATCACCCTTCCAGTGGTGGAAATATGCGGCTGTTATTGTTGTCTTGATTTCTTTGGGAAGTTTGTTTTATTTTAACTTAGAACGTCCTTCTCAAATCGATGAAGTAAAGATTACTCAGAATATGTCAGCTATTCTGGAGCCTCAGGAAAAGCATAATGAGGGTTTAGTTTTAAATGAAAATCAAATACAAAAACCAATTTCTTCGGAAATAAAAAGAATTCATAGCCAATCCTATTTTCCTTCTGAAAGCATATCCGAAAAAGAGAAATTTCAAAGTTTAGCGGTAAAGGAAGAAGAAAACATAGTAGTTGAAGTTCCTTCAGTTTTAACTGAAAAACCGGAAAATAATTCTGAAAAACCTCTTATAGCCGATCGGAAAAAAGTTTCCTACATCAGCGCAGAAGATCTGCTTATCGGTAGAGAACTGGACAAGACAAGAGAAGAGAATTATAATGATCAGAGAAAATTTGGTGTGATTGATATGAGCAAAATAAAAATCAAAGGTCCAAATTCTCTTAAAATCCTTGGATTTACAGTGATTTCCGATTCCCTGAAAAATAAATAGAATAATCAGAAAAATAATATTGTTAAGTAAAATAGTTCCGGAATACCCCGGACGGAAGTAAAATATTGTCTAAAAATTAAAAATAACATGAAAACAAAAGTTGCTTTACTCTCAGCTGTGCTGGCATTTTCTTACGCCAAATCTCAGGAAACGCCTTATACAGATGTTCAAATGCGTAATTATTCCAAAAAAATTGACAGTATTATCGTCTCTGAAAAAGCAAAGATGAATGACGAGCTGGATGTATTAGACAAAACTTTTAAAGAGAATAAGCTTTCCGCAGAAGAAAAGCAGAAGCAGCGAACTGAAGTGGCAAAAAAATATGAACAGATCATTAATGAGAAGGTAGATGGGCAAAAAGTTGCTCTGGAAGAAGCAACCAAAGAGCTTGTGAAAAGTTCAGTGATGGGAAAAGGCAAAGTTTTTGATAGAGTAGGATTTACACAAAATAATGCTATTTTAAGCTTTAGAGACTATAAAAAAACGAAAAAAGAATTGTTGAAAGGAGATGACTTTAATATTTCTTTTGGTTTTACAAATCTTACAAAATCAGCGGGTTCTTTAGCATTGGGAAACAGCTCGGAAACTATGTTTGGAAGATCTACCTCCCTTGTTTTTGAATATCGTGCTACAAGACAGCTTGGGAAACTTACTTCACCTGTTTTTTACCGTATCGGGCTAGGTTTAAGAAATGATACTTACAAACTTGCAGACTCTAAAGTAGTTGTCCAGCAGAATCGGCAAATATTTTTAGAGGATTTTACTACCGGATATTTAAGAAATTCGAGAATTGCTAATAATTATATTACGGTTCCGGTTGACTTTGTTTTTGTTCTAAATCCGAAATATACAACTGAAAATAATGAAAAGATGCTGGATAATTCCAAAGGAAACTTTAGAATCTCAGCTGGAATTTATGGAGGAGTAAGATATTTGTCTCAAAGTCAGATTCTATATAAGAATTTTGAAGATCATAAAGTGAACTACAGAGAAAATATCAATGGTTCTGTGAATAACTTTTTATTTGGCGGAAAGTTGTCTTTAGGCTATGGTGCCCTAAATGTATTTATAAAGAAAGATTTTACTCCGATTTTTAATGAGAATGCCAAGATAAATAATAAATATGGCATTCAGATTGGATTAGAATTGCTTTATGTTAATTTTTAAGTTAACAAAATTTAATGTTTTTTATTACGAATTATTTAAATTTGTTTTAAAATTTTTATTATTAATAATTGATTGTCTATAAATAACACGTTTTTAAAACACACTGATTTTAAGTGTGTTTTTTTTTGTATTTTGGCACTTTAAGAAATATGAAAAATATTCAATTAGTAGGGTTAATTTTAGTGATTATTGGTAGTTTTTTGCCCCTAGTTCATGTTCCTGTGGTTGGAAATTGGAATTATTGGGATCTTAATCATTATTTGGCTATTATGTGCTGGATTTTATCAGCCTGTGCTATTTTTGGTATTGTAAATAATAATATCAAAATAGGAAGAATTTTTGGAATTCTGTTATTGCTGCTATTTTGTTTTACCTTATTTGCAATTAAGTTTCAGTCTAAAGAATACTTTAGTTTTTTACCCTTTAAATCCTGGGTAGAAACTTTTGCAGGTATCGTTAAATTAAGGTGGGGCTGGATAGTAGAATTTTTAGGAGCTTTCCTGATGATTTTAGTTAAAAGCAATGCTAAGAATTTGAATTAAATATAAAATACCGAAAGGTTAAAAATAAAATAAAATAAAAAATATAAAAATAAAAGTATAGACATGAAAGAGGTATTCATTGTTTCCGCAGTAAGAACTCCTATGGGAAGCTTTATGGGAAGCTTATCAACAGTTCCGGCTACAAAATTAGGATCTGTGGCTGTAAAAGGAGCACTAGATAAAATTGGTCTTGACCCGAAATTGGTTCAGGAAATCTATATGGGAAATGTGTTACAGGCAGGAGAAGGACAGGCTCCGGCTCGTCAGGTAGCTTTAGGAGCTGGGCTTTCTATTGAAACACCTTCTACTACAGTAAATAAAGTTTGTGCTTCAGGAATGAAAGCTGTTTCTATGGCTGCGCAGGCAATTAAAGCAGGAGATGCAGACATAATCGTTGCCGGAGGTATGGAAAATATGTCTTCAGTTCCTCACTACTATAATGCAAGAAATGCTACAAAATTAGGAGATGTGAAAATGTTGGACGGAATGGTTCTTGACGGACTTACAGACGTTTACAACAAAGTTCATATGGGAGTTTGTGCAGAGAAATGTGCTACTGACTATAATATTTCAAGAGAAGAGCAGGATAATTTTGCTATCGAGTCTTACAAAAGATCAGCAAAAGCTTGGAGCGAAGGAAAATTCGCAGAAGAAGTAGTTCCGGTTTCCATTCCTCAAAGAAAAGGAGAACCTGTTATTTTTGCTGAAGATGAAGAATATAAGGCTGTGAGTTTTGACAGAATTCCGACTCTTCCGACAGTTTTCAAAAAAGAAGAAGGTACGGTAACGGCAGCTAATGCGTCCACTCTTAATGACGGAGCTTCTGCTTTGATCCTTGTTTCTAAAGAAAAAATGGAAGAATTAGGTCTGAAGCCTTTGGCAAGAATCGTTTCTTATGCTGATGCGGCTCAGGCGCCTGAAGATTTCACGACTGCACCTTCAAAAGCATTACCAATTGCTCTTAAAAAAGCTGGATTAGAGCTTACGGATATAGATTTCTTCGAATTTAATGAAGCATTTTCTGTAGTAGGCTTGGCAAATAATAAAATTTTAGGATTAGACGCTTCTAAAGTAAATGTAAACGGAGGAGCAGTTGCTCTTGGTCACCCACTTGGAAGTTCAGGTTCTAGAATAATTGTTACTCTGATCAATGTTTTAAAACAAAATAACGCTAAATATGGTGCTGCAGCGATCTGTAATGGTGGTGGTGGTGCTTCGGCGATTGTTATTGAGAATATGTAATATTTATTTTAATCGTAGATAAAAATCCGGAAGTTATTTGCTTTCGGATTTTTGTTTTTATTAATGAAATACCACCTCAAAAGTGTTCGAATTTTAACCTAATAATAAAATTTCACCGAAAAAAAATAAAAACTCCCGAATATTCGGAGGTTTTGTTATTTTTGTGCTACTAATACTTTTTTGAAATGTCTGAAATTGAGAATCCACAACCTCAAATTATAAAGAATAATCCTAAAATAATGAAAGCCTGGGCTGTCTATGACTGGGCAAATTCAGTATATTCCTTAGTAATTACATCTGCAATATTTCCTATTTATTATACCATTCTTACCACTGCTTATAATAAAAAAGAATATGTTCCTGAAGCAAAGGAGATTCAGGAAATTCCGGTGAGAAATATGATCAAGATATTTGGAGAAGCCTACGAACCGGAAGCGGTTTTGAGCTTTTCTTATGCGATTTCATTTATTTTGGTTGTCCTTTTATCTCCATTCCTTTCCTCTTTAGCAGATACAATCGGAAATAAAAAATCCTTCCTTCAGTTTTTCTGTTATCTCGGAGCAACTTCCTGTATGGGGTTAGCAATGTTTACAGGTATGGAAAACGTATTTTTAGGATTACTTTTTAGCATTACAGCAAGTGTTGGTTTTTGGGGAAGTTTAGTATTTTACAATTCATTTTTACCCGATATAGCAACTCCGGAAAAACAAGATGCACTTTCTGCCAAAGGATATATTTACGGGTATATAGGTTCTGTTGTTTTGTTGATTATCTGTTTGGTATTGATCCAGATGGTTGCTAAAGGTCCGGAGCAGGCTAAAATCTACATAAGAGTCAGCTTTTTATTAACAGGAGCTTGGTGGTTTGGTTTCTCACAATACACCTTTAAACATTTACCTCAATTTGGGGATGTAAAAGAAAAACTTCCTAAAGATTTAGTGCTTTTAAATTATAAGAACATATTTAAAAAACACGAAGAACAAGGTGGCTTTTTTGAAGTATTAAAAGATAATCTCAGCTTTTATAAAGATATTGCCAAAGAAAGTTTTAAAGAATTATTTAGTGTTGGAAACAAACTGTTTTCAGATAGAGGGCTAAAGTTCTTCCTGTCCAGCTTTTTCTTTTACAGTGTAGGAATGCAGACTATTTTCCTGATGGCAGTGCCTTTCGGAAGTACAGTAATTTTCCCAAAAGAAGCAGATAAATACAAGTTGATTATTACCATTTTGGTCATTCAGATTATTGCAATCTTCGGTGCCTTTCTTTTCTCAAAATTATCTAAAAAGATAGGGAATAAAAATGTAATTACGATTGCAGTCATTATTTGGATTATCTGTTGTTTATCAGCTTACTCATTAAACAAGGAAAATCCGAACCTACAGCTTCAGTTTTATGGATTAGCTGGTTTAATCGGTCTGGTAATGGGTGGTCTTCAGGCAATGTCGAGATCTACCTATTCTAAACTTTTGCCGGAAAATTCTATGGAAAACACTACCTATTTTAGTTTTTATGATGTGCTTGAAAAGATAGCAATTATCTGCGGAATGCTTATTTTCAGTGTTTTCATTCAGAAGTTTCATAATATGCAATATGCTTTTATCACAATGTCGGCATTTTTTGCGGTAGGGATTATTTTTATTAGATTTTTAAAAGCTAAGATTTAATATAAAATGGCTTGAATTTTGTTAATATTCAGTAACTTTGCAGAAAGTTTTTAAAATTGCTTTAAAGAAATGACAAACCCTTTATTCTACGCAAAAATAATTTTGTTCGGTGAATACGGAATGATTGAAGATTCCCAAGGTTTGGTAGTACCTTACAGTTTTTATAAAGGAACTTTAAAATATTCTGACCTTTCGTCAGAGTTTGAAAAAAAATCGAACCATCATTTACAAAAATATTCAGATTATTTAGCAGATTTAAATCTTTCAGAAGATTTTAAACTTGATATTGATCGTTTTAAAACAGATATTTCTAACGGGCTTTTCTTTGATTCCAATATTCCACAAGGATATGGGGTAGGAAGTTCAGGAGCTTTAGTAGCTGCTATTTTTGAAAAATATTCTGTTAAAAAGCTTAATCCGGAGACAATTTCCAAAGAAATTTTAAAAAATCTGAAAGCAGTTTTCGGAGAAATGGAAAGCTATTTTCACGGTAAAAGTTCAGGGATGGATCCGTTGATCTGTTATATGAATCTTCCGATTCTTATCGAGAATAAAGAAAACTTAGATAAAGTAGCTATTCCTGATGGTCAGGTTGGAAAAGGAGCTATATTCCTTATAGATTCAGGAATTACTGGCGAAACAGGACCTATGATTCAGATTTTCTTTGAAAAAATGAAGGCCGAAGGTTTCCGTAAAACGTTGAAAGAAGAGTTTATTCGCTATAACAATGCCTGCATAGAGTCTTTCCTTAAAAAAGATATGAATCCGTTCTTTAGAAACCTTAAAAAGCTTTCTCACTGGGCTTACGAACATTTCCGTCCAATGATTCCCGAGAGTATTTTTAATATCTGGAAAAAAGGCCTGGATTCCAATGCCTACTACCTGAAACTTTGTGGAAGTGGCGGTGGAGGATATATTTTGGGCTTTACCCAAGATTATGAAAAAGCTGAAAAAATGCTTGATGGTTTCCAAAAAGAGGTGATTTACAGATTTTAAACAGCCTGGAATGAATTCTGAAAAAGAAACTTTCCAACAGAAAAAATATATTCAGAAATCTCTATTTTACAGATTTTCGCAATTCGTAGGCTTTCTTTTAGGAGCCCGCTTTTTTATTGCGGCCTTACTTACATTTGCCCTATACGTTTCCACGTTTTTCCTTTTTAATCAGGATGAAAACTTCAGAAAATTTGTCTTTGATTTTAAGGTTCATGGCATTATTTTCTGTACGGTACTCACCATTCTAGCAGGGGGAATCATTAATCAGTTCTATGATTTTGAAAAAGATCATATGGTAAAACCCTTCAGAACAAGAATCCAAAGCTTTATCAAGCAGAAGTACTTTTTGTATGCTTATCTGTTTTTAAGTATTCTTTCTTTGGGTGTGGCTTGGCTGATTTCGCATCGCGTATTTTTGTTTTTTGTTATCTACCAGTTCTTTATGTGGTTTTATAGCCATAAATTAAGTCGCATTTTAATTTTAAATAATCTCACTTTTGTAAGCCTTACTTTATACCCTTTCTTTGGAATGATGGTATATTACGGAACCTTTTCAAAGAAAGTCTTATTGATGGCTATTTTTCTGTTTCTTATTCTCTTATGTATTGATATTGTAAAAGATACATTAACGAAAAGAGTAGATAAGGTCTTTGATTATGTCACTATTCCCAATTATTTTACGAATAGGAACACTAAGATTATTATTATTTCATTACTGATCATCACGATGGCAGTTTCAATGAAACTGATTACCCGTACCGGGATTTCTGGCTTTATGGCTTATTATTTTACAGGAGGATTATTCATTATGATTCTATGTGTTTACCTTATTTTAAATTACTCTAGAAAAAGTAAATTCCTGACACTGAATATTTTGAGATTTTGGGTTTTTGTCGGAATTATTGCGATGCTGCTCAATGGCATAGAGAATAAATTATAGGAAAAAATTCTTTAAAAAACTAAGGTTTGCTTACCTTTGCAAAACCCTAAACTATATAATTGTAATGCCCATTTTTAACGATACTAAAGTTGCATTCGCAGATAAATCTGATGCACAGTTAAAGAAAGCGTATTGGATGTTCAAAATGATTGAACAGCCTTCACTGACTAAAGTAGGAACTTCTGTTCTTAATTTCACCGTTCATAATAATTTTCCTTTTGTTACCGGAATTGTAAAGAATACCTTATTTGAGCAATTTTGTGGCGGAGAGACCCGTGAAGAAAGTATGAAAGTTGTGAAACAGCTCTTTAAAAGAGGAGTTGGAAGTATCTTCGATTACTCTATTGAAGGGAAAGAAGATGAGGAAACTTTTGATGCAGTGTGTAATGAGATTAAAGATATCGTAAAATTTTCAGTAGGTAATCCGGCGATTCCTTTTATTGTTTTTAAGCCTACTGCCTTCGGAAGAATCGATTTGTATGAAGCTGTCGGTAAAAATGCAGAGCTTACATCTAGCCAGAAAGAAGAATGGGAAAGAGTCGTAAGAAGGTTTGATGAAGTATGTAAACTTTGCCACGAACATGATAAAAAAGTAATGGTAGATGCAGAAGAAACCTGGATGCAGGACGCTGCAGATCATCTTTGTGAAGAAATGATGGAAAAGTACAATCAGGAGAAACCAATTGTTTGGAATACAATCCAGATGTACAGAACCGGAAGACTGGAGTATATGGAAGAAAATCTTCAACGAGCAAGAGAAAAAGGGTATTTTATCGGATATAAAATTGTTCGTGGTGCTTACATGGAGAAAGAAAGAGCCAGAGCTGCCGAAAAAGGATATCCGGATCCGATCCAGCCTAATAAAGAATCTTCAGATAAGAATTATAATGCAGGAATTGATTTTGTGATGAATCATTTAGATAAGGTATCTGCTTTCTTTGGAACCCATAACGAGATTTCTTCTGAGCTGATCATGGACAAAATGAAGGCTAAAAATCTTGAAAATGGTAATCCTCATGTGTATTTTGGACAGCTTTACGGGATGAGTGATAATATTACCTTTTATTTGTCTGATAAAGGCTATAATGTAGCTAAATACCTTCCTTACGGACCTGTGAAAGATGTAGTTCCATATCTTACAAGAAGAGCCCAGGAAAATACTTCTGTTGCCGGACAAACCGGAAGAGAATTAGGTCTTATCAAAAAAGAACTGGAAAGAAGAAAAGGAAGATAATTTTCCTTGAATATAAAAAATAAAAAGTCTGATCATTTATGATCAGACTTTTTTATGGCTCAAAACTTTCAAATTTTCCATTTTCGTAAAAGAGAACAATTCGTTTTATCTTACTTTGTTGGTTTACAGGAACTTGGCTAATTATTTGTTGATGAGAATTTTCTAATCGCTGAGAATCGGATATTTTTTCCTGTGCTGTACTTTGGTGCGGTATAAACGATTCTCCAGGACTTTGTTTTGAAGGCCTGATTTCAGTTTCTTCCGAACCGAAATCTTCATTGTCATTAATCATCGTGAAAAGATCGGGAAGGGAGGTTGGCTTTAAAACTTCTTCAGCTTTTTCTTCAATAATTTCTTTGGCTTCGGGTAAATCGGATTTCAGCATTTGTCCTTCACCTGTAACGAGCCAGTCCCAAAGAATCTCAGGAAAGCGTGATTTTATTTTTATGATAAATTCCAAAGAGGGTTTGTTTCTTCCTGAGGTAATATGTGAAATAGAAGAACGCTGAACATCTATCTCGTCCGCAAATTCAGAAGGAGTAAAATTAGAATATTCTATAACCTTGGAAATTCTTTCGTTTAAACTCATAAAAAGAGGTTTTAAATAGAGTTACAAATGTAAAAATAAAGTTTACAAATGCAAAATACAAAAGTAAACAATTTTAAACTTATTGACAATACATTTGTAAACATAAATAAATACCTATTAAACAGTAGTTTACATTGTTTATAAAATTAAATTCTGATTTTTAATGAACAAATTTTCCCCAAAATTCACTTTTTTACATTTCACTTCAAGCAAAGGATGAGATAAATGCAATAATAATTATTTTGGTGATAATGGATCTGGTAAACTTCTTAATAACGTATTGTTAAAGGCTTTTTTAGACGATTATCCGTCTTTTAGGGTAGGTGAGTACTGTAAATACCTGATTACATTACTAAATTCAAATATAAAGCTCTGGAATTGATTTGTATTTTGTCCTTAAACAGCCATTATTAGCTGATTTTAACTTTTAAATTTAAACTAAATATCTATTTCCCGAATTGAATATTTTAAACAACTTACACTTCAGGAATAAAGTTTAAAAATGAGGAAGATTTTAAATTTCATAATAAAATTATTAACAATTTACATTTGTATAATTTAGTTATCAACACTATTTTCCACATTTTTACATGTTTAATAGAATTACGCCCAAATGTTGATAAACAGGATGAAATACACTTAAAGTAATATTAAAATATAGATTTAAATAAAAATCATAACTAATTGAATTTTAATAATATAAATACATTGAATTAAATTATCATTAATCCACAATTTTATCAACAGACATTCTGTCAATTTACAGTGTTTAACATGATTACAAATGTTAATTTTATTTTTCTCTTAAAAATAGCTAAATTTGACTCTTGTAAATTATTACATAATGAACTTTGAACAGATTTATCAGAAGAATCCTGATTTTCCTAATCGCTATATTTCCCCTGAAAAATTATTTTTTTACTTACAGGAGAATCTCAGCAATTATATTCAAGAAATTGGAAAGTCCTATTTAGGAAAGCCTATTTATAAATTAACTGTTGGTAACGGTAATATTGCTGTTCTGGCTTGGTCGCAAATGCACGGAAATGAATCGAACGCTACTCACGCAATGCTCGATTTACTCATAACTTTGGATAATCACCCTGAATTGAAAGAAGAAGTGTTTGGTAAAATCCAGCTTGATTTTATTTTTATGCTTAATCCGGACGGTTCTGAAAGATGGACAAGACTTAATGCTGCAGATATTGACTTAAACAGGGATTTTCATAATGAAGCAAGCACAGAGATTAAATTTCTGAAAAATGCGGTAGCTTCTAAAAAATACGACTATGCACTGAATCTTCATGAGCAGAGAACTATTTTTACTACAGACGGAATTCATCCTGCTACATTATCTTTTTTGGCTCCTTCTGAGGATGTGGAAAGAACTGTGACGGAAAATAGAAAAAAATGTATGGTGGTAATCGCTGATATTTATAATCACCTGAAAGAAATGATTCCTAACCAGATCGGCAGATATTCAGATGAATTTTACCCTACTTCTACGGGAGATAATTTCATTAAATCAGGAATGCCTACTATTTTGTTTGAAGGGGGACACTTTATAGATGATTATACCAGACAGGGTACGAGAAAATATTACACAATTGCATTGTATTATGCTTTAAAGGCAATAAGTGAGCTTAATTCTGGAACTGATGGATGGGAAGAATATCTTAATATTCCGGAAAATAGAGAAACGCATTACGACATTATTTACAGAAATGTAAAGCTGAATACTGAACACGAATGTATTTTGGATGTGGCAGTGCAATATAGAGAAATAAAAGAAGAAGGTAAAGATGAAATATCTTTTATCCCTTTTGTAATGGAAGTAGGAGATGTAAAACAGCGAAAAGGCTGGCTGGAAATAGACTGTACAGGAAAGAAATTTATTTCGGCGACTAAATATCCTAAACTGGATGAGGAAGTAAATTTTACAATAGAAGACTAAAAAAAGCGGAACAAACTGTTCCGCTTTTTTTTATATTACTGTCATTTCGACAATAGGAGAAATCTAAGATTCTTCACTTCATTCAGAATGACAAACTTTTATTAGTTTATAACCTTAATTCCGTTGGCTACAAATCTGATTTCTTCTTTTGGAGTTGTGATAGCATCGATCTCAGATTGAGGTCTTTTAGCGTCTTCCGCATAGTGTTTCTGCTCATCAACAGAAGTTACTTTTTTTTCAGCCGTTCCGTCCATAACCACTGTTTTACCCTTTAAAGCAGTAGGAACAAAGAATGCATAATCTTTCATTTTTACGAAAAACTTAGAATTGTCTTCGGTTTGGATTGTTAACCAGCATCCTTTTTTATCACAAACATCCGTTACTTTTCCTTTTATGGCAACGTTTTCTACTTTTTTCTCTTTTTTAAGCTTTTTGCTTAATTTATCTACAGAGATTGCTTTAGATTCTACATTGGAAGCTACACCACCTCCATAAGTATCACCTACAAGAGCATTTCCTGCCGGTGGACCTGATTTTTTTGATTCCTGTGCAAAAGCTAAAGAAGATGCACTTACTGCTACTGCAAATAATATCGCTTTGAATTTCATTTTTATATTTTTTCCAAAAGTACTAATAAAAATTGAATCCTACTTGCCAAAAAAGTTGATAAAAAACAGCCTTATTCTAAAATTTGAAACAAAACTCCAAATTCATTGCATATTTATTTATATTTGGAACCTATATTTCACTATGCAGAAAAAACTAAAACTTTGGGATGCCATTATGTTGGTAATGGGATCTATGATCGGAAGCGGAATTTTTATTGTAAGCGCTGATATGATGCGGAATTTGGGTTCCGGGTTCTGGCTGATTATCGTTTGGGTAATTACAGGAATTATGACCGTTGCTGCAGCAATCAGCTACGGAGAGCTTTCTGCACTCTATCCCAAAGCTGGCGGACAATATACCTATCTTAAAGAAATTTTTGGGAAAAAGATGGGCTTCTTGTACGGATGGGGATTGTTTACAGTAATTCAGACAGGGACTATTGCAGCAGTGGCAATGGCTTTTGGTAAATTTACAGCTTATTTGGTTCCCGCTTTAAATGATGCGGCACCTATTTTCCAGAGCGGAGAGTTTAAAATTACCTGGATTCAGATTTTGGCAATTGCGATCATTCTTTTGCTTACATATATCAATACAAGAGGGGTGGAAAGTGGAAAACTTTTGCAAAATATATTTACAGGATCAAAAATCATTGCTTTGGTAGGATTAATCGCTGCAGGTTTTATTCTGGTAGATATTTCGCACATGACTGAAAACTTCAGTTTTGGAACGAATTCTTTTAATAATCTTAAAAAAGACACACTTGGAAACTTTCTGAAAGAAGGATGGGAACCTATTGGAGGAATGACTTTAATGGGTGGAATTGCTGCGGCAATGGTTGGATCTGTATTCAGTTCTGTAGCTTGGGAAAGTGTAACTTTTGTTTCGGGAGAGATTGAAAATCCAAAGAAAAATGTGGTGAAATCAATGATCTACGGAACAACCGCTGTTATGATTCTATATATTGCTGTTAATTATGTATATCTAAATGCTTTGGACAGGGATTCAATTGCGTTTGCAGAAAATGACAGGGTAGCAGTTGCAGCTTCTCATTTTATTTTCGGAAGCGCAGGAACGGTAATTATTGCTGTGCTGGTAATGGTTTCGACTTTTGGCTGTAATAACGGGCTTATCTTAGCGGGAGCAAGGGTTTTCCAAACTATGGCTAAAGACGGAATGTTCTTTAAACAGGCTGAAAAAAACAATAAAAATGAAGTTCCGGCCAATGCTCTATGGATGCAGGGAATTTGGGCTTCTTTACTTTGCTTGAGCGGTCAGTATGGAAATCTTTTGGATATGATTTCTTTTGTGATTGTACTATTTTACATGATTACGGTCTTTGGAGTGATTTATTTAAGATACAAACAGCCCAATCTGGAAAGACCTTACAAAACATGGCTGTATCCAATCACGCCAATCATTTATTTATTAATTGGAACAGGGTTTTGTATTTTACTTTTAATTTATAAGCAGCAATACACTTGGCCTGGGTTCTTAATGGTCTTAATAGGACTTCCCGTGTATTATTTTATTAATCTCAATAAGAAAACAGAAAAAGAATAAATGAAAGCTGACCAATTTAAGAGGTCAGCTTTTTTTATAATGATCATTTTAAACTTAGTAATCCTCTATTTCGTGAAAAATGTTTAATTTGGTATTTCTTTTCAAGTAAACCAGAATTATGAAGTAAAACACAGAAGTTGAATCATGGACACACCAAATTACAGAATGCCTTTTGTTCCATCAACATTAATGACGGAAGGAGGAAGTATTGATACCTGCGATATGGGTGAAAGTATTGCCCATAACATTATGTTGTTGATCACCACCAAAAAAGGCGAAAACAGATATGATGAAAATTACGGAAACGATGTTTGGAATCTGGAATTCGATAATGGAGTTACCAGTGCTGTTTGGGAAAACGTTTTCATTAAGAGCCTGAAAAGGCAGATACAGGACTACGAACCCAGAATCGTACAGCCGCAAATTGAAGCTCATATTCAGTTTGTAGAGCATAATTACGACACGAAAGAGCACACGGAAATCAAGAAAAAAGTAAAAATAGCCATTAATGCGAAAATGGAAATGACGGGAGAACGATTCAGTTTTTCCACAGAATTATTTTTGAGCCCAATGTCTATTGATTAATTTTTAAAGGTAATCACGAATTATGAATTTAGATCAGAATATATATTCCAAAGAATCGGTAAAAGCAAGAATGTTGCAGAATGCAACTAAAGTCTGGGGATTAAAAAGTCCGCAGTCTTTAGATCCTTTTGTAAAATTATTAATTGATGCATTCAGCACTGAAATTTTTAAAGCCAACAACGAAATACAGACGGTAAACGCACGAATTTTAGAAAAACTTGCAAAACTTCTTACTCCGTCTATTTATACCCATCCGGTTCCTGCTCATGCAGTTGCCTTTACAAATCCTACGGAATCTACTGAAGTATTATTGGAGCATACAGAGTTCTTCTTCAGAAAACAGATGATTTCTACGGTAAAATCAGAGTCTGATAAGCAGATTAATATTCCTTTTACTCCGGTAGGAAATGTAAGGATTAATAAAGCACAAACTGCTGTCATGTTTGTAGGAAATACCTGTTATGGAATTGATGACAGACTTAATAAAGTTCCTATTGCAAGATTTCAGGGAAGGCCGGAAGATTACAGAAAAGTTACCATAGGGATTAATGTATCAAAATACAGCAGTGAGAAATTTCCAAAAAACCTTAGTATTTATTGCTCAAATCCTGCTTTTGAACATATCGATTTCGTATATAAGCTCCTGCCATATATTACCGTGACAAGTAACAACAATCCGTTGTTTGTTCGGGAAGGGCTGACTTATCTGAAAAATAACGAAGCGGATGGCTATGAGCAAATATTCAAAGAACAGTCTATCCAAAATAAAATTGTAGAAGATGTTAAAAGTATTTATCATCATAAATTCATAGAAGTAAAAGGGATTTCAGAAAGCTTATTTACTGAAGCTGGAAAACTTCCTGAAAATTTGGACTTCCTTGATTATAAAGAGGAAATCAACAAATATATCGAAGGTAAAAAGTTCTTATGGCTTACTTTTGAATTTCCGCCACAGTTCTCCGCTGAGATCTTAGATAACTTTTCGTTTGTACTCAATGCATTTCCAATCTATAACAGAGGTTGGAAGAAAACGGAGTATAGTCTTGATATTATGGGGAATAACATTCCTTTGGTGACAGATGACGGGGAACATTTCCTGTATGTAGATGAAGTTCAGGATGGTGACGGAAGAAGATATACAGAAATTCCGTTTACACCAAGCGATGATCTGAAGAAAGGACTCTATACTGTTAGAAAAGGAGGAATGGAGCGTTTTTCAAACAGAAATGCAGTCGATATGATTGCAAGTGTACTGGAGCTTACCAGAGACGAAATTGCAGCTTTTTCATTATTGAACAGAGATAATGTAAAAGGTATTCTGAGTGAAATGTCAGACAAAATGAAGTCTATGATTCAAAAAGTAAATAATGCTAAAAGAAGTATTAAACAAGAGCTCAACTACGTTATCATGGAGCCTGTTGATAAAACAGATCATACTTATGCTTCGTTTTGGGTAACACATTCTACTTTGGCCAATCATATGCGTCCCGGAACGGAACTTTCCAATCAGTTAAAATCTCAGATGCTGGTTCTTCTTACCGAAACGATAGGAGGAGCAGAAGAGCAAAAAGGAACAGACAGCATTCAGGCCTATAAATATGCTCTGACAACCAGGGATAAAATCATTTCTCTGGAAGATGTAAAAAACTATTGCAGAATGGTACTGAAAGATGAGTTGAAAGAAGTACGGGTAACACGGGGAACAATGATCAGCAATAAACCTAAAGAAGGCTTTGTACGTACGGTGGAAGTAGAGATCATTCCTCAAAACTATTCATTTTACGGAAGAATGTATTGGGAAAATATAGCCAATATGCTTAGAAACCGTATTATTTCAAAAGCAATAGACGGGATAGAATATTTGGTGAAAGTAAGCAATGAAGATTCTGAT
Organism: Chryseobacterium sp. Y16C; assembly: GCF_022488405.1. Taxonomy (NCBI): domain Bacteria; kingdom Pseudomonadati; phylum Bacteroidota; class Flavobacteriia; order Flavobacteriales; family Weeksellaceae; genus Chryseobacterium; species Chryseobacterium sp. Y16C. The sequence goes on along the minus strand of NZ_CP092711.1, from coordinate 807,656 downwards.
TTTGGAGATTATTAAATCTAAAACATACCTAATGAACCGGTGAATTTTTCACCGGTTTTTCTTTACCAATTAAATTAAAGAGAATTTTAAATTTGAAGTGAAAAAAATGTCTTTTTGTATTGAGTAACTAATATTTTTAACACAAAAAATTCCTAAAAAATCCGTAATTTTGCACATCGTGATTTTCAGGTAAAGTCACACCAAATTATGAGTAAATCAACAGAATATATAGAAGTTTACGGCGCACGCGAGCATAATCTTAAAAACATCAATGTAAAAATTCCACGTAACGAACTGGTAGTAATTACCGGGCTTTCGGGAAGCGGAAAATCTTCATTGGCTTTTGATACCATCTTTGCAGAAGGTCAGCGTCGCTATATCGAAACATTTTCTGCCTATGCAAGACAATTTCTAGGAGGTCTGGAACGTCCGGATGTTGATAAGATCGAAGGATTATCCCCAGTGATTGCTATTGAACAGAAAACAACCAATAAAAATCCACGCTCAACGGTAGGAACCGTTACAGAATTATACGACTTCCTGCGTCTTTTGTTTGCCAGAGTTTCAGATGCCTATTCACAGACCACAGGTAAGAAATTAGTAAGCTACACGGAAGATCAGATTCTTGATACGATCAAGGAAAACTATAAAGGTGAAAAGATCATGTTGATGGCTCCTGTTGTAAGAGCCAGAAAAGGACATTATCACGAACTTTTCGTACAAATGGCCAAGAAAGGGTACGGACAGGCGAGAATTGATGGAGAACTGACGGATATTGAATATGATTTAAAGCTTGACCGATATAAAACTCACGACATTGACATTGTAATCGACCGCTGGATTATTGGAGAATCAGCTTCTGAAAACAGAATGGAAAAATCGTTGCGTACAGCAATGGAAATGGGAGAAGGGCTGATCGGAATTCAAAAACTTGGAAGTACGGAAATTGAATATTTCTCTAAAAACCTAATGGATGCAGAAACAGGACATTCACTGGCTCTTCCGGAACCGAATACCTTTTCTTTTAACTCTCCGAAGGGAAGCTGTCCAAGCTGTAAAGGACTGGGAACAATTAAAAAAATCAATACCGATTATTTTGTTGAAAATCCGAAATTATCGATTAACCAAGGAGGTTTATTGCCTTTGGAAGATATTAAGTCTAACAAATGGGTTGTTTCCCAGATCAAAAATATCCTTGAAATTTTTGGCTTGGGGCTTACTACGCCATTTCAGGATATTCCCGAGGAAGCATTGGATTATATCTATAACGGCTGTCATAAAGAGTTTAATAAAGATCTCAAATACGCAGGAATTACCAAGAAGATCAAGATCAGTTTTGATGGGTTGATTCCTTTTATGGAGGAGATTATTGAAGAAAGAGAATCTTACGAAGCAATTTTACTGGAAAGACATTTCACTACGGAAGAAACCTGCCCCGAATGCAAAGGAACCCGTCTTCAGCCTTCAAGCTTAAGCTTTAAAATTGACGGAAAAAATATTGCGGAAGTCAATGCCTTAAGTTTATCAGACTTAAAAGAATGGTTAGCTGATGTTAAAGATAAATTCTCCGAGAAAAACGCGATTATTGCTCATGAAATCTTAAAAGAAATTGAAACCAGACTCCAGTTTTTGTTAGATGTTGGCCTTGATTATCTAAGTCTGAGCAGGAGCTCGAAAACGCTTTCGGGAGGAGAATCTCAAAGAATCCGTCTGGCAACACAGATTGGCTCTCAATTGGTGAATGTATTATATATTTTAGATGAACCAAGTATCGGATTACATCAGAGAGACAACGAAAGACTGATTAATTCCTTAAAAAACCTTCGTGATATCGGAAACTCTGTACTTGTGGTAGAACATGATAAAGACATGATTCTGGAAGCCGATGAGGTATTGGATATTGGTCCGAGAGCCGGAAAATTCGGAGGAGAGATTCTTTGGCAGGGGAAACCAAAAGATTTGCTGAAAGCAGATACTATTACCGCTCAATATATTAACGGAAAAAGAAAAATTGCCATTCCTGAAAAGAGAAGAGAAGGAAATGGTAAAAACATAGTTTTAAAAGGAGCTACAGGAAACAACCTTAAAAATGTAACGCTTGATATTCCTCTTGGAAAACTGGTTGTCGTTTCGGGGATTTCAGGAAGCGGAAAATCTTCTTTGATTAACGGAACTTTATATCCGATTCTTAACAAACACTTTTACAGAGCGGTTCAGGAACCTTTGCCTTACAAAAAAATCGAAGGCCTTGAACACATCGATAAAATCGTAGATGTAGACCAGACTCCTATTGGTAGAACGCCACGGTCAAATCCTGCGACGTACACAGGAATGTTTACGGATATCAGAAACCTTTTTGCAGAATTGCCTGAATCTAAAATCCGTGGTTACAAACCTGGAAGATTCTCTTTCAATGTGAAAGGCGGAAGATGCGAAACTTGTCAGGGAGGCGGTTTGAAGGTGATTGAAATGAATTTCTTACCCGATGTTTACGTTCATTGTGAGACTTGCAATGGGAAGCGTTTTAACAGGGAAACACTGGAAGTCCGTTACAAAGGAAAATCAATTTCCGATGTGCTAGATATGACAATCGATGAAGCGGTAGAATTTTTCCAGCCGATTCCTAAGATCTTTACGAAAGTGAAAACATTGCAGGATGTAGGTTTAGGCTATATTACCCTAGGACAGCAATCAACAACACTTTCAGGAGGGGAAGCTCAACGTATCAAGTTGGCAACAGAATTGGCAAAAAGACAGACCGGAAATACCTTATATATTCTTGATGAGCCGACAACAGGGCTTCATTTTGAGGATGTAAAAATCCTGATGGATGCCATTAACCAACTGGTGGAGCTAGGTAACTCTTTCATTATTATTGAACATAATATGGATGTTATTAAATTGGCCGATCATATTATCGACGTAGGTCCGGAAGGAGGAAAACACGGTGGGCAGATCGTTGCGCAGGGAACTCCGGAGGAGATTGTGAAGTCCAAGAAGAGCTTGACAGGAAAGTTTCTAAAACGAGAACTTGAATAATTATTTTTTATAAAATATATAGGGCTAAATCAAGTGAGATTTAGCCTTTTTTATATCCAATATTAACTTCCAATATTAAATTTTCAATTATTTTAAATTTTTATTGTATTGAAAATCAGTATTTTAATTTTTAATGTTAACTGAATGTTAACTGAATGTAAAATTAATATGAATTATTTTATATATCTTTGGTAAAGAAATAGTAAATAAGTTTAAAATAACATTTAAAATCAAAGAGTTATGAAAAATAAAATTCAAATATTGATCGCTTCTTTTCTAGTTTGTGGATTTATTACTGTATTAAGTTCTGCAAAAGCACAAGCAACAAACAATAATACCATACAGGAAGTTCAACTGAATAAAAATGATGCTTTCAGTGAGATCAGAAACTTGTTGATGGCAAATTTCGACTTCACCAATTCTGATTATAAGCAGGGAATTGTGAACTCGGAAGTAAAATTTGATATTGCAGAAAACGGTAAGATCGTAAACGTTCATTCTAAAGGAGATTGCAAAAATGTTAGCAAGGAAATTGAAAACGTGTTAAGCAAACTTTTGTATAGAGTAGACAGCAAAAAATTAAATGAAAATATGATTGCTTCTACGTATGTAATGCCTGTAAGAGTAGATATCAATAACAGATAATGCTTATAAATCTATCATAATGAAACCACACAAATTTTGTGTGGTTTTTGTTTTGAGGTGTAAATTGTGAAAACTTTAAAAAGAAATTTATAATAACTGGATATGATTTTCGTTTTATATTTAAGTTCACAAAATTAAAACGATATGAAAAATTTAAAGAAACTAACAAAAGCAGAACTAAAATCTGTGTACGGAGGAGAACCGAAACAATACTGTGTTTATTGCGAGAGGCTGAATAAAACAGTTTGCAGCACAGTTCCAATCGGGCAATGTCCTTAATCATCTAAACCGCTTTTTATAAAGCGGTTTTTTTATTTGTATATTAAATACAAGATCTGTTATTTGAAATTTTATTTTTTTCAATCAAAACAAAAAATCAATACATTTGATAGTATAAAAAACTATCGTGAATCCCATTTTAGATGTCGTTATCCGTTCGCTTTGCGTTTACCTCTTTATGGTAGTCGCTATTCGTTTGTTTGGTAAAAATCAGCTTTCCCAGCTTAATGCAGGGGATGTAGTTTTACTTCTGTTAATTTCAAATGCAGTTCAGAACGCAATGGTAGGCCCGGATACTTCTTTACAAGGAGGTTTGGTTGCGGCTCTGGTACTTTTTGCTGCTAATTTTATCTTAAAGAGATTAATGTTCAGGCATCCTTCATTTAAAACCTTTATGGAAGAAGACCCTGTGATTTTGATAAAAGATGGAGTGGTAATTCAGAAAGCTTTAGATGAGGTTAAGATCACAGAAGATGAATTGGAAGAAGCGATCAGGGAACATGGGGTTAACGGGATAAAAAATGTAAAACTATCCATATTGGAAGTAGATGGGAATATCAGTGTAATTTCCGAAGATGAAAAAGACAAGCAAACCCATTATTCCAGAATTAAAAGGAAAAATAAACGTAAATATCATTAAAACAAATGAACTACGAATTGAGAGAAATGCTTCCCAGTGACGAAGCAAGGGTATTGCAAATATTTCAGCAGGGTGTCGAAGGCGGAATAGCTACTTTTGAAACCACGGTTCCCACTGTTGAAGCATGGAATATGGATTATTTCAACGATTGCCGTTGGGTTCTGGAAAACGAAAACAATGAAGTTGTAGGATGGTGTGCTCTGAAGCCGGTTAGTAAAAGAGAGAGTTTTAAAGGAGTGGCAGAAGTAAGTATTTACTTTGAGAATAATTATCAGAGTAAAGGATTGGGTTCTGTTTTACTTAAAAAGATGATCTTAGACAGTGAGGAACATGGTTTCTGGACCTTGCAGACGAATATTTTCCCTGAAAATGAGGGAGCCTTAAAAGCTCATCAAAAAAATGGTTTCCGAATTGTTGGTGTGAGAAAAAAGATAGGTAAACTGAATAATGTTTGGAAAGATGTTGTTATGCTTGAAAGAAGAAGCGAAAATGTTTTTTAACAAAAAAAATAATAAACTTTCTTAAAATTTTCATAGAATTCAATAATAATGCATTATTGGCATTAGTCTTGCAAGTTTCGTATTGTAATTTGAAAATAACTTGCTATGAATTTTTTAACTAAAGTATTAGGATTTTTCTTAATCATTTTTTCTTTTGCTTTCTATCAGGCTTCGCCAATGCAGAGAGGACATGGACATGGGCATGGATACGGTCACGGTCCAAAGCATTCGAAACATTATTATTATGGTCCACCCAGACCTTACTATAGACCTGTTGTTTATCACCGACCTCCGAGACATCGTTATAAAAGATATTATTACGAACCTGTAAGACCAAGATATTATTCTCATAGGCCACATCGTGTTTATCATAGCAGACCTGTGATTATAGTGAAATTATAGAACAATAAAAGTGACTGTTTTTAAACAGTCATTTTTCTTTAAAAGATTGCGAGTAATCTCTTAAAGAAATGATGCGGCTTTTAAAACTTTGGCATCATGATTGATTATTTCCGATCTGGAAATTTGAAAAGTGAAAAAATGAAAGGATTAATTAAAATTGTCGGTGTTACAACAGTAATGCTCATGCTCACTTCTTGTGTAATTCATGAGCCTCATGGGAGAAGAATTCCTCCTGGACATGCAAAAAAAGTTTATATCTATGAAAAAAGAGGGAATGGACATTATAAGCATAGAGGAAATGGCCATAGGCATCATTAGATGAAAAAATAAAAAGCACTGAAACTTTTCAGTGCTTTTATTGTAATAGGATTAAAGTCTCGATTTTTTAGGGTTGAGAAAAGTATTGAAGATCATTACTTCCTGTCCGAATCTGGCTTCTATTCTTTCGGCAATGTTTTCCAATTCACTTTTCACGAAATCATCTCTTAATTCATCATTGTCAAATAGTAAAAGAAGATTATAATTTTTTCCCTCCTCAATGTAATCACTGTGTACATCAGAAAGGATATATTTATTGACATCCATTAAATTTTCCGTCATTAAAACCAAGGTTTCATCAATATAATTTTCCCATTCCTCAAGATGAGTTTTAGGGCAGTGGAAAGTTATACTCAGTATGCTCATATTTTTATGAATTTTTAAGATTCTGTGGATAAAATTTACTGCAAAAATCGGCAAATTTTTCGTAAATTAGCCCGTTAATAAAAATTCAAAAAGAATAATTTTCAGACATACAGCTAAGGGTCTGACTATCATTATAATAAAATTTGTTTATGCAAAAAGAAGGAGAAAGACTGATTCCTATCAACATTGTTGATGAAATGAAGTCGTCTTATATCGATTATTCGATGTCGGTTATCGTTTCAAGAGCGTTACCAGACGTAAGAGACGGCTTGAAGCCCGTTCATAGAAGAGTACTTTACGGTATGTATGGATTAGGGGTTTTTTCTAATCGAAAATATTTAAAATCTGCGAGAATTGTTGGGGATGTTTTGGGTAAATATCACCCGCATGGAGACTCTTCTGTATATGATGCGATGGTGAGAATGGCTCAGGACTGGAGCTTGCGTTATCCTCAGGTAGATGGACAGGGTAACTTTGGTTCTATGGATGGTGACCCACCGGCAGCAATGCGTTACACCGAAGCAAGATTGAAGAAAATCTCAGATGAGGTTCTTTCAGACCTAGACAAAGAAACTGTAGATTTTCAGAATAACTTCGACGACAGTTTACAGGAACCGACAGTTTTACCTTCAAAAATTCCTAACCTTTTAGTTAACGGAACTTCCGGCATTGCAGTAGGGATGGCAACAAATATGGCTCCTCATAACTTGACGGAGTCTGTAAATGCAATTTGTGCCTATATCGATAATAAAGAAATTACCATCGATGAACTAATGCAGCATATCATCGCTCCGGATTTTCCTACAGGTGGGATTATCTATGGTTATGATGGTGTAAGGGATGCTTTCCATACAGGTAGAGGTAGAGTAGTTCTTAGAGCTAAAGTTGCCTTCGAGGAAATCGGAAACAGAAATGCAATTATCGTAAACGAGGTTCCTTATCAGGTGAACAAGGCGGAAATGATTGCAAGAACAGCAGAACTCGTTAAAGAAGAAAAAATTCCAGGAATTTATGAAATCAGAGATGAGTCAGACAGAAGAGGTCTTCGTATTGTTTATGAGCTGAAAAATGATGCGATTCCAAATGTTGTTTTAAACTTATTATATAAATATACTGCGCTTCAGACTTCTTTCAGTGTTAATAATATTGCGTTGGTTCATGGTAGACCGGAGCAATTAAACCTAAAAGATATCATTCACCACTTTGTGGAGCACAGACATGAAGTTATCGTAAGAAGAACTCAGTTCGAGCTTAAAAAAGCAAAAGAAAGAGCTCATATCTTGGAAGGTTTCATGAAAGTGATCGGAACTCAGGATTCTCTGGACAGAGCAATTTCAATTATCCGTCACTCTGCAAATCCACAAGCTGCAAAAGAAGGATTGATAGAAGCATTTGAGCTTTCTGAAATTCAGGCTCAGGCGATTCTGGATTTACGTCTTGCCCGTTTAACAGGAATGGAGCTTGATAAGATCCGTGATGAATATGATGCAATTATGAAAGAAATTGCTGATTTGGAGGATATTTTAGCAAATGAGCCGAGAAGATTCCAGATCATTAAGGATGAATTAATTGAAATCAAAGAAAAATACGGCGACGAAAGAAGAACTGAAATCGACTATTCAGGAGGTGAAATGTCTATCGAGGATATTATTCCGAATGAATCTGTAGTTCTTACCATTTCTCACGCTGGTTATATTAAGAGAACTTCTCTTTCTGAATATAAAATTCAAAGCAGGGGTGGGGTAGGAAACAAAGCTGCGACAACGAGGGATTCTGACTTCTTAGAATACATTGTTTCTGCGACAAACCACCAATACATGTTGTTCTTTACGGAAAAAGGAAGATGTTATTGGTTAAGAGTATTTGAAATTCCTGAAGGTTCTAAAACGGCTAAAGGAAGAGCGGTACAAAACTTAATTAATATTGAACCGGATGACAAGATCAAAGCTTATATCAGAACCAACAACTTAAGAGACTCTGAATATGTTAATCAAATGAGTGTTGTAATGGTTACTAAAAACGGAACCATTAAGAAAACGTCGCTTGAAGCTTATTCCAGACCGAGAGTAAATGGGGTAAATGCCATCGAAATTAGAGATAATGACCAGTTGTTAGGGGCTTACTTAACAAACGGAACTTCTCAGATTATGATTGCTACGAAAAACGGTAAATGTATCCGTTTCCCTGAAGAAAAAGTAAGAGAAGTGGGTAGAGGTTCTATCGGAGTTCGTGGTATTGCCATGGAAGATGATGATGAGGCAATTGGTATGATAGTTGTGAATGATGTGGAGAAAGAAACGGTTCTTGTAGTATCTGAAAAAGGATACGGAAAGAGAACTGCTGTAGAAGATTACAGAATTACCAACAGAGGGGGAAAAGGAGTTATTACTCTGAATATTACCGAAAAAACAGGAAATCTGATTGCTATTCAGAACGTAACAGACGAAGACGGATTGATGATTATCAACAAATCCGGTGTTGCTATCAGAATGGGAATGGATGAAATGAGGGTAATGGGTAGAAATACACAAGGAGTAAGATTGATCAACCTTAAGAAAAATGACGAAATTGCAGCCATTGCAAAAGTAGAAATGGATAAAGATGTAGAAGAAGATTCTGAAGAAAATGAAGAAGGGGCAGAAACTGTAGCTGATAACCAGGAAAACAATACAGAAGTCCCTCAAGTAGAAAACGAAAGTACTACAGAGGAAACTGAGAATTCTGATTCGGAGGAATAAAATTGTACAATTATATAAAATAGTTATTATGAAGAAACTAATTTTAGGTATGGCTATCGTTGCGTCTTCTTTTGCATTTGGACAGAAAGAGGATGTAAATGCAAAGCTGCAGGCTGCTAATAAAACGGCAATGGATGCATATAATTCTAAAAATTATACTGTTGCAGCACCAAAATTTATGGAAGTGTATGAACTTTTGAAAAGTAACGGACAGGATGATAAGACTTATATGTATTATGCTGGTCTTAGTTATGCATTAGCAAACAGTTTAGATCCTGCAATAAAAATTTATACCGACTTAATTAACTCAGGATATACTGGTGTTCAGACGACTTATTCGGCAAAAGATAAAAAAACAGGAGAGGTTGTTCCTTTGGATAGAAATACCTGGGAATTAATGAAAAAAAATCCTGATTATTCTGATTTTAAAACAGAGCAGACTAAAAGCGTAGAACCGGATTTGTATGAAACTTTATCAACATTATTACTAAATGCTAAGAAAAATGATGAAGCTTTGGCAATCATTGAAAAAGGACTGGCAAAATATCCTAATAATACTAAATTAAAGGAATATCAGGGAACTGCATTATATGCATCAGGAAATACTGATAAATTTATGCAAAACCTAAAAGAACAGTTGGCTAAAAATCCTAATGATGGCACAAACTGGTATAATTTAGGAGTTTTGCAATCTAAAAATCCAGCTACTAAAAATGATGCTTTTGAATCATTTAAAAAAGCAATCGGACTAGCCGCTAACGATCCTAAATTATTGGGTAATGCATATCAGAATTTAGTATATACAACGATTGGTGATGATGATGCAGCAGTAAAAGAAATTAATGCGTTAAGAAAAACTAAGCCGGATGATGCAACTAAGTTGATTGAAGCTAGAAGAGCTAGATTTGATCAGGCGTTACCTCATGCTGAAAGCTGGTATAAAGCTCAACCTGAAAATTTAGATGCTATCTCTACACTGAAAGATATTTACAGTATCACTAAGAATCAGGCTAAGTATAATGAAATGAAAGCCAAGGAAGCTGAAATTCAAGCTAAACAACCTGCTAAATAATTAATCAGATACTTAAATTGAATAGAAAACCGGAACTGTTACAGTTTCGGTTTTATTTTTAGAAATAAACATTAGGCTACAGTAAAGTTTCAAGAAATTTTCAACTAACATTTTCCAATTATTCTCATCAAAAATCAATGTTAAAATTCTCTGTAATTCCGTATCTTTGAGAAAAATTTTTACAAAAATGATCGAGTGGAAAACCGTCAAAGAATACGATGATATTACATATAAAAAATGTAATGGCGTAGCCAGAATTGCTTTTAACAGACCGGAAGTTCGCAATGCATTCAGACCTAAAACAACTTCAGAATTATACGACGCCTTTTATGACGCTTCGGAAGATCCTTCAATAGGTGTTGTGTTGCTTTCAGGAGAAGGACCAAGTCCGAAAGATGGAGGTTGGGCTTTCTGCAGCGGCGGAGATCAAAAAGCAAGAGGGCATCAAGGATATGTGGGAGAAGACGGAAGACACCGATTGAATATTTTAGAGGTTCAACGATTGATTCGCTTTATGCCAAAAGCGGTTATTGCTGTTGTTCCGGGATGGGCAGTTGGTGGAGGTCATTCTCTTCATGTTGTTTGTGATCTTACATTGGCCAGTAAAGAACACGCTATTTTCAAACAAACCGATGCAGATGTTACAAGTTTTGACGGAGGTTATGGTTCTGCATATCTAGCAAAAATGGTAGGACAGAAAAAAGCCCGTGAAATTTTCTTTTTAGGGAGAAACTATTCTGCTCAGGAAGCTTTTGAAATGGGAATGGTAAATGCAGTAATTCCTCACGACGAATTAGAAGATACAGCTTACGAATGGGCGCAGGAAATTTTAGCAAAATCTCCAACATCAATCAGAATGCTGAAGTTTGCAATGAATCTTACTGATGACGGAATGGTTGGTCAGCAGGTTTTTGCTGGTGAAGCAACTCGTTTGGCATATATGACTGAAGAAGCAAAAGAAGGAAGAAACGCATTCCTGGAAAAAAGAAAGCCGGATTTCGGAAAAGACAAATGGATCTCTTAACATAAGTAATGAGTAATAGGTAATGAGCAATATTATCATTACCTATTACTCATTGCCCATTACTTATAAACTATGAATGATTGGATAAAAGCCGCAAGGCTGAGAACATTGCCGCTGTCACTTAGCGGAATTATAATGGGAGCTTTCATCGCAAAATGGAGACTTTATGGTGAAGGCGGAATTTGGGACTGGAAAATTTTTGCATTAGCATTGATTGTGACTTTGTTGTATCAGGTTCTTTCAAATTATGCAAATGATTATGGAGACGGTGTAAAAGGAACGGATACCCAAAGAGCTTCTGAAGCAGAAGCAAGAGCAGTGGCTTCAGGAAAAATTACTGCAAAACAAATGAAAAATGCGGTCATTCTCTTTTCTGTTTTATCTTTTGTAGCAACAGTTGCACTTTTATATGTAGCATTCTTTCCGAACTATATGAAAGAGTTTTATATTTTCATTGGTTTGGGAGTGGCCTGTATTTTAGCAGCGATAGGGTATACGGTTGGTAAAAGACCTTACGGATATATGGGATTGGGAGATATTTTTGTATTCATTTTCTTTGGATTGGTTTCTGTTTGTGGAAGTTATTTTTTGTTTACAAAATCATTCAGCTGGGATATGCTATTACCGGGAACGGCAATCGGAATGATGAGTATGGCTGTTTTGAACTTGAATAACATGAGAGATATCGAAAGCGATAAATTATCGGGTAAAAATAGCTTTGCATTAAGAATAGGATTTAAAAATGCAATGATTTATGAAATGATCTTGTTACAATTACCATTAATCCTGATTTTAATGTTTTTAGCAGTAAACGGATTTTTCCAGTCGCAGAACTATTACGTTTTTATTGTGATGATTCTTATGCTTCCGTTGATGAAACTGAGAAGACAGATCATGGCTGTAAAGAATCCGAAAGAGCTTGATCAGTTCCTGAAACATATTGGGATCATGACTTTTATGATAGCAATCCTTACAGCTTTAGGGCTTAATCTATTTCATTAAAATATAAAATAATGAGTTCTAATATCTATGTTGAAGCTCAAATGCTGATCAGAAAACCGATTGAAGACGTTTTCGAAGCATTTATCAATCCGGAAGTAACAACCAATTTTTGGTTTACAAAATCAACAGGAAAACTGGAAGAAGGAAAAGCGGCGACCTGGGAATGGGAAATGTACGGAGTAAAAACAAATGTTATCGTACATCAAATTGTTAAACATCAATTGATAAAAACAGTTTGGGGAGAACCTTCAACGAATGTAGATTATGAATTCAAAGAAATGGAAAAAGGAACTCTTGTGGTTATTAAAAGTTACGGATTTTCTCAGGAAGGAGAAGATTTGTTAAAAATTATCAACGACAATACAGGAGGTTTTACAACGGTTTTGGATGGATGCAAAGCTTATCTTGAACACGGAATTAATTTGAAATTAATTGAAGATAAATTTCCATCAAAATAATTGTAAATGAGAAATAGTTATAAAATTACTTCTTGGTTATCAATAATTATATCTGTTGGTTTCTTTTTATTATTACTTAAAGAATTAATATTTGGAGAATTATCTATATCAGAAATTGCAATATTACCTATCATTTTGGGGATAATTCTGATCATTGATTTTTTTATCTCTTTATGGGTATTAAAACAAAAGATAAAACCGAATATTTTTATTCAAATATTTCAAACTGTGATCATTATATATTGTTTGTACTTAATCTACTATTATAATAGTAATATGTCGGTAAAAGTAGATCAATTCATAACGCCATAAATTTTAAATAAATTAAAAATGAAAATACAATACTTAGGACAAAACTGTTTTCTGTTCACTTACAAGGACAAAACAATCTTGAGCGACCCATTCTACAACTACAAAAAAGCAGAATCAGGGTTTGATATTTCCGCTCAGAAAATCGATTATATTTTATTGACCCATGCTCATGGAGATCATATTGCAGATGTAGCAGAAGTATTACAGTTTCATCCGGAAGCAACTCTTATAGCTGTTCCTGAAATCTGCGGGTACTTCAAAAATGCAAAAAATACAGATGATGTGAACTTAGGGGGATCAGCAAAAATCGATGATCTTAAAATTTCTATGGTTCCGGCTCATCATACAAGTTCTTTCCCTGATGGAAGCTACGGAGGCGTTCCTGTAGGATATATTTTCAGACTTCCTGAAGGAAAAAATCTTTATCTGGCTGGAGATACAGGGGTAATGGCAGATATGGAGTTGTTCCCAAGACTATACGGGAACTTAGATCTTTCTATCCTTCCAATTGGTAGCCACTATACCATGTGCCCTAGAAAAGCAGCTTTTGCAGCAGCAGAATTATTAAAAACTCCAAAAGTAATCGGATGTCACTTTGATACTTTTCCTGCGATTGAAATTAATCATGAAAGCGCATTAAAGCATTTTGCTGACAAAAATGTAGAACTTGTTTTACCAAAATTAGGAGAGACGTTCGAATTTTAAATAAATTTTGAAAGGTAATTTGAAAATCAGAATGGAAATGTTGAAGTGTTTAGAAACAAAAAAAGATAATTTTCAAATTACCTCTCTTCAACTTAAACCAATAAAAAATGGCAAGCTACCTAAATCACACCGCTACGACCGATTACCTTTGCTGCGTTCCCACCCTGGAGGATTCTCAGGAGCTGGTTGTTTAGGACTTGCCGTTGCAAAGGTAGGAATATTTTATAAACTTCAAAACATTATTAAAGAAAAAATAGTTGAAAAAGTCCGTTGTTAAGGTTAAATAACTGAAATTTAGAACAATAATTTTTCAACTTTTTTCAAAAAAATTAGATATGACGAAAAGTCCATCAACATTAGGAATTATACTTTTTATCGCTACAATGGTTGTCTTTTTTGTAGTGTATCAATTTTTCTCAGGAATCAATTACTTTGATATTTCATTGAAAGCCAATGCTTTCGTTTTACCTATTTTATATGCTGGTGCTGCCTTTTGGTCTGTGAAATCTTATTGGAACACCCATAGAGAGGTAAGTTTTAAAGATGCATTCAAAAGAGCATTTGTTCCAATGTTCATTGGAGGGATTCTTTCTGTTTTTAGTATTTACACATTTTTAAATTTTGTAGATACAGATGCTAAAAAGCTTCTTAATTATCAATATGTAACAAGACAAAAAGCAGAACTTGATGCAGAATATACCTCTGCAAAAAAGATTTTAAAACATCAAAAAGATATTGATGAACTGGAGCAGAAATATAAAGAAGGCCTTCAGAGATTTAATCCGGAGGCTGTGAAAGGAAAAGATATGCTTACCGCAAGTCATTTTTCAGGATATTTTGCAGCAATTCTGATATTTTACGTAGTTTTGTCAGTGTTTTTCGGGGCGTTTTTCAGAACAAAAACCGTTCATACCGAAATACAAAATCAATAATTATTTTATTTAAAAATTAAATGAATTTATCTATAGTTATTCCGTTACTGAATGAAGAAGCTTCTTTGGAAGAGCTGTTTTCAAGGATTGATAACGTTTGCCGATCAAACAGTTTGTCCTATGAAATTTGGTTTGTAGATGACGGAAGTACAGATTTATCCTGGAGTATCATTGAAAATATGAAGGTTCAAAATCCACAGGTTCATGCTATAAAATTCTCTAAAAATTACGGAAAATCTCAGGCGTTACATGCTGCTTTTGAAAGAACCAATGGTGATGTAATTATCACAATGGATGCTGATTTACAGGATTTTCCGGAGGAGATTCCAGAATTGTATTCAATGGTTGTCAATGAAAATTACGACATAGTTTCCGGCTGGAAAAAGAAACGTTTTGATAATGTGATGACGAAAAACGTACCGTCAAAATTATTCAATGCGGCAGCCAGAAAAGTTTCTGGAGTTTATCTTCATGATTTCAACTGTGGATTAAAAGCGTATAAAAAACAAGTCGTAAAAACAATCGATGTATATGGAGACATGCACCGTTACATTCCGGTTTTAGCGGCTAATGCAGGTTTCAGAAGAATTACGGAAAAAGAGGTTCAGCATCAGGCAAGACCTTACGGAACTTCAAAATTTGGAACCGAAAGATTTATCAGAGGTTTCCTGGATCTGGTAACACTTTGGTTTGTAAGCCGCTTCGGTGGAAGACCCATGCATTTCTTCGGAGCAGTAGGAACCTTAATGTTTATTGTTGGTTTTCTTTCAGCACTTTGGTTGGGAATTTCAAAATTAATTGACGTTGCCAGAGGAATTTACGGACATTTAATCACTAATAATCCTTGGTTCTATATTGCTTTAACGATGATGCTTATGGGAACATTGCTTTTCGTAGCTGGATTTTTAGGAGAAATGATTATCAGAACCAACAGAGAACATAAGAATTATAATATTGATGAAGTGATTTAATTGATTGATGTTTAAAATGAAATTTTTTAAATTATCATTAATTGTAATTGCTGTTTTATTTTTATCTTCATGTAAGTCGAGAAACATTCTTGGATCATGGGAATTTATTGAAGTTTATGAAGGAATTGTAATCAATAATATTGATGCTTTACAGACAAAAGAAAATAACTCTGAAAAGGGAATGAGGATTTTGGTTTTTAATGATAATCAGACTTTTACATCGATGGATCTTAAAGGGGATTATCAAAAAACGAAAAACTTACTAAAGTTAAAGTATACCACTGATAAAGATACAGTTTTAATGAAGATTTCTTGTTTAGATAAAGATTATTTATTAATATCATCAATATCAGAAAGACCAACTTCATGGTTTTATAGGAAAATAAAAAATTAAAAGTGATGTATTAATTTGAAGAATGAGTAAAAAAAGTTGTTTGAACTGTGGTCATTCAATCTCCGGTGAGTTCTGTGCTCATTGCGGACAGAAAGCCGACACAGCAAGAATAACGATATATTCACTCATCAAAAATGATATTCTCGGATCAATTTGGCATGTTGAAACTAAATTTCTCCACACTTTAAAAAATATTTTATTCAGGCCGGGAACAACGGCAATGGATTACATTTCAGGAAAAAGAATCAGATACAACAATTTTATATCGTTGTTACTGATTCTTTTTGGTTTTAATGTTTTAACTTATCATTTTTATAGAAAATTTGCTCCTCCTGAAGAGCTTACGGATGATGTTCTGGATATGATGAATTTTATTTCAAAATATTCTAAGACCATCTTATTTGTAATTATTCCGATGCTTGCCTTTAATGCTTATTTTTTATTCAAAAGAATAAAATTAAATATTGCAGAGCATTTTATTATAGGAACAGTGAGTCTTTTAGGAATTTTAATCTTATTTTTGCTAAGTGATATAGTAAGTTTGATAGGTTTATGGAAACCTGTTGAAAAAATTTTTAATATCATTGATAAAATCTTATTCGGTCTTTCTATTCTTTTCCCGGCAATTACTTATTGGACTGCTTTTAAAAATTCATACTCAAAACCAGGATTACTGTGGAGAGTATCGGTTCTTTATGTTTTGATGGTACTGGAAGGAACTGTGATAAGTTTGATTTTATACGAAATATTTTAATTGAATATGAAAAATATATTGTACACATTGGCTTTGGTTGCTGTAGTTTCCTGTGGAAAAGTTTCTCCCAAAGGAAAAATTGAAAGGAAGGATGTGGATGTTTCAGAATTTGTAAATCTGGATTTGGAAGGAAAGTTTCGTGTCTTTTATGCAAGAGGAACTAAAAACTTTGTTGAAATAGAAACCTATCCCAATGTTGCCGATAATCTGGATGTTGATGTAAAAGATAAAACACTTTCTATTAAAGAAAAACGAGGAACAAAAGGTGTGGATTTCTATAATGTGACCATTTATTCAAAATATAATCTGGAAAAAGTTGCGATCTCAGATTCAGTAGAAATGAATATTTCAAGTGAAGTTAAGACTGATAATTTTAGATTAAATTTAAAAAATTACGCTACATTTATGGGTTCTGTCAATACAAGGAGAGCAGAAGTTGAGATGCAGAACCGAAGCAGGGCTAATTTCTTGGGACAAACCAGAAATGCAATGATAAAGATCTCTGATACAGCGAGTTTGATTGCTCCCTATTGGAAAATAGAGAATTTGAATATTGATTCTAAAAATGGAAATTATGCAGAAGTCAATGTAAAAGATTCATTAAAAGGACACATTCAGAATACTGCAAAATTTTTGTATTATAATGATCCGATCCGTGCTTTCAAAATTGATAAAGATACACGAGTAGAGAATAAGAAATTAGAGTAATTAATTACTGAGAGTAGCCGGAAATTTTGTCATTCTGAATGAAACGAAGTGAAATGAAGAATCTAAAAATATAAAAAACAGATTATACGTTTCTTAATGACAAAACAAAAAAGATTAAACAGGAACTTTACAAACTATATAAAGAACAAAATACAAATATGACAACATTAGAAAAAGCAAAACTTTGGTTAAGTGACACGTTCGATAAGGAAACAAGAGATGCTGTTCAATTGTTAATTGATGGCAATTCACCGGATCTGGAAGATTCATTTTACAGAGAGCTTGAGTTCGGAACAGGAGGAATGAGGGGGATTATGGGGGTTGGAACCAATCGTTTAAATAAATACACGTTAGGTCAAGCAACACAGGGACTTGCGAATTATATGTTAAAGCATTTTGAAGGAGAGGAAATCAAAGTGGCGATTGCTTATGATGTAAGAAATAATTCAAAAGAATTCGGAAAATTAGTAGCAGATGTTTTGACAGCAAACGGGATTAAGGTATTGCTGTTCAAAAATCACAGACCAACTCCGGAATTGTCTTTCACTGTACGAGATAAAAAATGCAACGGAGGAATTGTGTTGACAGCTTCTCACAATCCGCCTGAATATAATGGTTATAAAGTATATTGGAATGATGGTGCACAAATCGTTCCACCACACGATGAAGCAATCATTAATGAAGTATATTCTGTAAAATTTGAGGAAATTAAATTTAATGGAAATGATGATCTGATCGAATGGATCGGAGAGGAGCAGGATGATGTTTATATCGATGCCTGTATTGAAAACTCAACATATCAAAACGTTGGAAAAGAAAATTTAAATATAGTTTTCACCTCTATCCACGGAACAACGTATACAACGGTTCCAAAAGCATTGGAGAAAGCAGGTTTCAAAAAAATCGATTTGGTTAAGGAACAAATGATTCCGAGTGGAAATTTCCCTACAGTAGATTCTCCAAATCCGGAAGAACCGGCTGCATTAGAAATGGCAATGGATCTTGCTAAAATTACTAACGCAGATATCGTGATCGGAACGGATCCGGATGGTGACAGATTAGGTATTGCGGTTAGAAATTTGGATGGAGACATCGAATTGTTAAACGGAAACCAGACCAATACAATTCTTACCTATTACATTCTGAATGAATGGAAAAAGCAAGGAAAAATCACCGGAAAAGAATTCATCGGTTCCACGATCGTAACTTCTGATATTTTCTTTGATATTGCTCAAAAATTCGGAGTTGACTGTAAAGTTGGATTAACCGGGTTCAAATGGATTGGGAAAATGATCCGTGATTTCGAAGGAAAGGAAAAATTCATTTGCGGTGGTGAAGAAAGTTTCGGATTTATGACCGGAGATTTCGTTCGAGATAAAGATTCTTGCGGAAGTATCATTTTAGCGTGTGAAATTGCTGCCTGGTGTAAAGCCAACGGAAAAACAATGTACCAATATATGATCGAGATTTATCAGGAATTGGGAATGTATTACGAAGGATTGATCAACCTTGTAAGAAAAGGAAGAGACGGGGCAGAAGAAATTCAGAATATGATGAAGAATTTCCGTGAAAATCCTCCCAAAGAAATTGCAGGTTCATTGGTTGAAGAAGTGAAAGATTTCAAGGAACAAACAAATTTCGTTGTTTCATCCAATGAGAAAAAAGTAATGAACGACATTCCAAAATCAAATGTATTGATTTATTACACTCAGGACGGAACGAAAGTTTGTGTAAGACCTTCAGGAACAGAGCCGAAAATTAAATTTTATGTTTCTGTAAAGGATTCTGTTACTTCTGAAGCTGATTTTAAAGATAAATTAAAATCTTTGGAAGAGAAAATTAATCAGGTAAAAAAAGATTTACAACTAAGTTAAAATTAAATGTAGCAATGTATCAGTTAAGCATTATACCAATTATTGTTGCACAGTTACATTGCTAGTTATTACATTAAAATAATTAAATAAAAAATAAAGTGAAAGTTTCAAAATTAGCGGCGAACCTGATTGGTTCTGAAATTGTAAAAATTGGTAATGAAGTAAATGATTTAAAAGCGAAAGGAGCGGAGATTGCGAATCTTACGATTGGTGATTTGAATTCTAATATTTACCCGATCCCGGCAAAATTGAAGGAGGAAATTCAGAAAGCTTATCAGAATAATCTGACAAATTATCCGCCTGCAAACGGACTTTTATCTTTAAGAAAAGAAGTTTCCAAAGACTTAAAAACAAGATGGAATCTTGATTATTCACCTAACGATATTTTGATTACTGCCGGATCAAGACCATTGATCTATGCGGTTTACAAAACAATCGTTGATGAAGGGGATAAAGTGGTTTATCCTATACCATCTTGGAATAATAATCACTATGCTTATCTCACTTCGGCTAATGCTGTAGAAGTGAAGACGACTCCTGAAAATAATTTTCTTCCGACTGCGGATGATTTAAGACCTCATTTATCAGAAGCGGTTTTAGTAGCACTTTGTTCACCATTGAATCCTACGGGAACAATGTTCACAAAAGAACAGCTTTCTGAAATCTGTGAACTTATTTTAGAAGAAAACAAAAAAAGAGGAGAAGATGAAAAACCGTTATACTTGATGTATGACCAAATCTATTCTAACCTTACTTTTGGTGCAGA
The DNA here is from genome assembly GCF_022488405.1 of Chryseobacterium sp. Y16C. NCBI lineage: Bacteria > Pseudomonadati > Bacteroidota > Flavobacteriia > Flavobacteriales > Weeksellaceae > Chryseobacterium > Chryseobacterium sp. Y16C. The sequence continues at coordinate 787,757 of NZ_CP092711.1, read as the reverse complement.
ACATGTAGATCCAGTTTCTCTTTTCCCTGAAATGAGAGACTATACAATTTATATCGATGGTATTTCAAAATGCCTTGCTGCAACAGGAGTTCGTGTAGGATGGGGATTTGGTCCTTCTCATATTTTGGATAAAATGAAAGCTCTTCTAACGCACGTTGGAGCTTGGGCACCAAAACCAGAGCAGGAAGCGACTGCAAAATATTATGAAAACCCTGAAGAGGTAAATGCTTTTGTAGAAGATTTTAAAAATAAATTGGAAGCCAGCTTAAAAGTCCTTCACGGTGGAATCCAGGATTTAAAAGGAAAAGGTCTTGCTGTTGACAGTATTGAACCAATGGGTGCTCTTTACCTAACCATCAAATTGGATTATATCGGAAAAACAAAACCAGATGGAACAGTTATCGAGAATTCTTCTGATTTAGTATTTTATTTAATCAATGAAGCAGGTGTTGCTTTAGTTCCTTTCTCTGCTTTCGGAGAAGAGAAATCTGAGCCTTGGTTCAGAGCTTCTGTAGGAGGTTTGGCAACTGAAGAAATTTCTACAATGATGCCTAAATTGGAGAATGCTTTGAATGCTTTGAAATAACTTAAACTATGAAATACTTTAAAGAAAGTATAGTTATACTTCTCATAAGTATTATTGTAATTTCATGCAAAAAAGATGATTACGTGCTTTATCCTATCGATAAAGCATGTGATTCTATTACTATAAAACATACGTATTTTAATAGTTATAAATTTTCAAGCAAATACGGAACAGCCGATGCTAAAGTTATTAAAGATAAGGACAGTGTCAAAATTTTAGAACTGGATTTAGGACCAGATAAAAAATTGAATAAACTTATCATCAATAAAAATACATTTGCTGTATATCCCGGTTTAATAGATGGAAATGAATTTGTTGTTAAAAAAATCGGTGATCTCCCAAAGCCTATTTCAGATTCACAATGGGGATTATTAAAAAACTGTCGTTCAAAATTAGAAAGATTTAGAAATTTTGAGTTCGATAAAAGTTCTCAATTATTTAAATTTTATGGTTTAGGATATAAGTATGGATTTACATATAAGACAAAAGATTCTATTAATTATCAATTGTTTATGAAGACACTCAAAGCTTCTGATTTTGATAAATTCGATTATGATCCGGATTTTGTTTCTATTGAACTTAAGTTGGTTGCTAATAATATTATCAGAGCTAAATTCAATGGAATGAAACTTAAAAACAAGCCTGAAATAACTTTTTTCAATAGTGATTCTTCAGATCCTGAAATTGTTTATTTTTTTAAGTATAATAATAAATATTAATCCTGAATTCAATGAAAATAATAGCAGTCATTCCTGCACGCTATGAAGCAAGCCGTTTTCCTGCAAAACTCATGCAGATGTTAGGCGAAAAGACGGTGATCACCACAACGTATCAGAATGTGGTGGAAACAGGTTTATTTGATGAAGTTTTTGTAGCGACTGATTCAGATATTATTTTTGATGAAATTACGAAACATGGCGGAAAAGCTGTGATGACCGGTCAACATGAAACAGGAAGCGACCGGATTGCTGAAGCTGTACAGCATATTGACTGTGATATTGTTATCAATGTTCAGGGTGATGAACCGTTTTTGAAATTAGAACCTTTACAACAATTGATTGAAGTTTTCCGCAACGATGATAATCAGGAAATATCTTTGGCGTCATTAAAAATAAAGCTCACAGAAAAAGAAGAGATTGAAAACCCGAATAATGTGAAGGTTATTACCGATAACAATGGTTTTGCTCTATATTTTAGCCGCTCGGTGATTCCTTTTCACCGGGAAATTTCTTATAAGGTAGATTACTTTAAACATATTGGAGTGTATGCCTTCAGAAAACATGCTTTGATTCAGTTTTCAAAACTTGAAATGAAACCTTTGGAAATTTCTGAAAAAATAGAATGTATCCGTTATCTTGAATATGGTATGAAAATCAAGCTCATAGAAACCAATTTTATTGGAGTTGGGATTGACACTCCTGAAGATCTGGAAAAAGCGAGAAAATTAATTTGAAAATTTTTTAATTAGATAATTTGAAAATGTGCTGTAGAATTAGATTTTCAAATTGCTTCATTTCAAATTTTCAAATTAAAAAAGCCTTATATTTGAATTTATAAATAAAATTAATGAAGAAGTTACTTTTAGTTTTCATCCTGGCATTTTCACATTTCTCTTTGGCACAGACAGCAAAGGAAATTATAGATAAAAATATCGAATTGTCCGGAGGATTAACGAATTGGAAGCTGTTAAATTCAGTATTACTTCAGGGAAAAGTAATTTTAGGAATCAAAGATGAATATCCGATCAAAATTTATCAGCAACGTCCTAATCTTACTAAAACGGTTTTGACTATAAATAATAAAGATACCGCAATTGAAGGCTATGACGGAGTAAAAGGCTATGCGATGAATTATGCAACCAATAAGCTTCAGGAATATGCAGACTATAAACCGGAAAGTTTTGATAATGACTTTATAGACTGGGAAAATAAAGGTTTTGAAGCAAAATATGTAGGGAAGGAAAAAATAGGATATATATATTGTTATAAGGTCGAGTTAATTAAAAATGTGAATAGGAATATTTATTATTTCGACAGTAAAACTTATATGTTGTTGAGAGAAATAAAAAAAGATGAAACATTGGATTATTCTGACTATAAAAAAGTTGGGAATCTTGTGATGCCTTTCAGAATAGAATCTTCAAGTCCGAAAAAGGACGGAGATTATGTGATGTTATTGAATAAAATAGAGATCAATAAAGTATTTCCTGCCAATATTTTCAAATTTTAAATCAATATTAAAATGAAAAAAATTTTTTTATTACTGCTTTCTTTCGTAGCCTTTTTCAATAGCTGTGCTCAGAAAAAAAGTGAATCGTCTAAAGCAAAAACCAAAGAACTTATGGGAAAATCAATTTATGATTTTAAAGTTGATGCCTTGGAAGAAGGAAAACAAATCAACTTTGCAGATTTTAAAGGTAAAAAAATTCTTATTGTTAATACAGCTTCAGAATGTGGATTTACCCCACAATATGCTGATCTGGAAAAGGTATACGAAGAATATAAAGATAAAGTAGTGGTGGTTGGTTTTCCTGCCAATAATTTTGGAGGACAGGAACCGGGAACCAATCATGAAATCGGAGCTTTCTGCCAAAAAAATTATGGAGTAACTTTCCCTATGGCTGCAAAAGTTTCTGTAAAAGGGGATGATACAGCTCCTATCTTTAAATATTTAACAGAAAAAGAATTAAACGGAGTGAAAAACTCAACCATTCTTTGGAATTTCACTAAATTCTTAATTGATGAAAACGGTAAACTTATCGATTCCTTTGTAAGTACTACAAAACCTACGGATGAAGCGATTACGAAGTATTTTAAATAAATAGAAATTCAATTTTAATGAATTTTCAGGATCAATTTAAAGCCTGCATTATTGGTGGAGCAATTGGCGATGCTTGGGGAAGCAGTTATGAAAATGAAATTTTAGTTAACGATTCTGAAATTTATTATTGGGGTAAAAAGCCTTCAAAGCTGAGAAAATGGCAAATAACAGATGATACTCAACTTACACTTGCAACGTGTGAAACTTTAGCCAAAGGTAAATTTCATCCTGAAGCTTTACTTAACACATTTGTTGATTATTATAAAAATAATAAATTAACTGGTGTCGGAGCGTCCACACTTAAAGCTATTTTAGATAAAGAATCTGGCTATCACTGGAGCCAATGTGGGCGTACAAGTGAATTTGCCGCAGGAAACGGAGGAGCAATGAGAATTGCTCCTTTTGCCTTTTTTGAAAATATTACCAGAGAAGATATTTTTAACGCATGTAAAATTACTCATAGAAATGATGAAGCTTTTGTGGGGGCTCTGGCTGTCTACTCATCTTTAAAAGCTATTTTGAATTTTAACTGGATTGGAAATAATAACCTTTTCGATTTTATTATTCCTGAACTTCCTGACACCAATGTGAGAGATCGGTTAATTAAAATTAATGAACTCGGACCAAATGTTCAAATTTCCGAAATAGCAAAACTAGGAAATAACGGGTATGTTGTAAATTCTATTCCTTTTGCAATTTTCTGTTCAACTAAAGTTCTTGATTTGGGGCTAGAGGAAATGTTTCAACAAATTATTAATTCAGGTGGAGACACAGATACCAATGCTTCAATAGCTGGACAAATTGCTGGAGCTTTAATAGGATACAAAAACATATCTCAAGAATTGATTACAAAACTTAAGAATTTGAAAGAGTATAGCTGGATTGAAAAGATTATTGATGAAACAAAATTAATGATAAGCTAATATTTCTTAGTCATTGCTTTTTTCAGCAAAACAGGAAATGTTTCCCAGTTTAATACTAGAGTAACCATTGCTTTTTATCTTTGAGGATTTTACCATGGCTTTAGCTAAAATATCTGTAGGTAATGGTTTCTGACTTTCCAGTAAACCTAGTTTATTGGCAAATTTTATAATTCTGCTTCCTAAAACTTCTCCGACTCTGTCTGAATCCTTTCTTTCTAGCATTCCGGGTTTGAAAATAGTGATTTTATTAAAATGAAGTTGTTTTACGGCTTCTTCCAGTTCCCCTTTCATTTTAGAATAAAAGATCTTTGATTTCGGATTGGCACCATAAGCTGAAACCAAAATATAATCTTCCACATTATTTTCTTTGGCAGCTTTTGCAAATTCATATTGATAATCGTAATCGACTTTTCGCTGTGCTTCTTTGCTTCCGGCAGCTTTTAAAGTTGTTCCGAGGCAGGAAAACGCAACATCACCTTTTACAAGACCTTTCCATTCTTCAGGTTTTTCAAAATTCACGATATGAATATTGAGCTTATTGTTTTGAATATCAATGGGCTTTCTTACAAAAACATCTACTTCTTCAAAATCCTGATCATTAAGTAATTGATTAACCAGATCTTTTCCTGTAGCACCTGTAGCACCTATAACCAAAGCTTTCATAAAATATTGTTTTTTGTAGTGACGATGTTTCTTTTCTTAAATTTACTAAATTTGAAATAAAGTTTTACAAAAAATTACCATTGCCCACAAAATATGGATGCCAACGAAATTTTAGACTATTGTCTTGCCAAAAAAGGAGTTACAGAAAGTTTTCCTTTTGATAATGAAACTCTTGTGATGAAGGTAGGAATGAAAATGTTTTTGTTGATGGCTTTAGAAAAACAGCCTTTAGGTATCAATGTAAAAACAGATCCGGAATGGAGCGCCGAACTTCGTGAGCAATATCCACAAATTACAGGTGCATTTCATATGAATAAAACGCATTGGAATTCCGTGATGGTAGATGGGCTGAAAAGAGACCTGATTTTTAAAATGATTGACCAGTCATATGATCTGGTATTTAATTCTTTAACCAAGAAAATTCAAAACACAATAAATAACCTTTAAGAAAACTAAATTATAAACATGAGGAAAGTATTAATCTCCGCCGTGTATTTTATGTCAATCGGTGTATTTGCACAGTCGAAAGAACAGGTAAAAACATGGGATTTGTTATTGACGAATAAAAGACAGGAAGCGAGAAATTTTTATGATAAAAATTTACAACAAAATAAAACCAACGACTTAGAAAGTCTTTTTCTAGATGCTTTAATCGATGAAGAGCTTGGAGAAATGGTTTTTGATGAATCATTCGTAAAGAATTTTATTGCATTAAAATCCGAACCGGTTTATCTGTATCCGATATTTCGAAAAAAGTTTGTTTTGGGAGAAGGTACTGCTTCTTTAGATGACTATTCCTATTCAAAGATTGATCTTTTAGCCCAGTCTTCAGAATTTGCCAATGAATCTACGATTTTGGTATATAAGGCTATGCTGGACAGATTGAGAAATAACTATCAATCTGCGGATGAAATATTAGAAAAGATCCGAAGAATTAATAAATGGCAATATGCCGGAGTTTTCGAAAACCTTAATGGAAGTGGGCTTTACAATGAATATGATCCGGAAACTTATGCTAATAATGATAAGCTTTTCAATGCAAACAGTTTTGGAAATGTTGGATGGTATAACAGGAAGTTTCCTGAAAATGATGGTTTCAATTTCTTTTTAAATGAAACAGAGTATGGAAGGGGAATTGTTTATGCCCAATCTTTCATTGAAAACCCTTCTGAAAGAAAAATTTTGTTTGAAATTGATACCAATGCTGAATTTAGGATGTTCTTAAATGATTCCGAAGTTCTGTCGAGTACAAATGAAGGTCAAACCAATTTAGGCTCTCATACAGTAGAAGTCAACCTGCCTAAAGGAATGAACAGACTTCTTTTTAAGTTCGATGTAAAGAACATGGAAAATGGGTTCATGGTAATTCCTTTGGATACTAATTATCAGAGGATTTCCGATTTAAGATATTTTGATACCTATCAGAATTATCAAAAAACAAGTTTAGCCCAGTTACAACCTAGGGAATTGTCTTTACGATTTGAAACCTTTTTACAGGAAAAAATTAAACAGCATCCTGATAGCTTTTTCTATAAGTACCTTTTAGTTTCAGGATATTTAGGAAATTCTCAAAATGATCGGGCAAAGGAAATTATAGATGGTTTTGTAAAAAAGTATCCAAAATCTTCTTTAGTTCAAGGGCTTTTGATAAAATATTATGATAATACTGAAGAAAAAGAAAAAATTGTTGAGATTTTTAAAAATTTAGAGTTGGATGATTCCGACTATTATCTTATTTCCATCATTAAAATGATGGATGGTGATAAGATTGATAAAATGCCTATCAATGAATTGGAAAAGTACAGAGATATTCTGAATAAGGGTAAAGGAAAAAAAATGGCAGAGTTTTTTGATGTGCTCATTGGATTGAGGAACAGAGAGATGGATAAAGTTCAGGGGCACCTTACCAATCTTAAAAAGAATTTTGTAAATAATGAAAAGTTATTTACCATTTTCACGGTGCTGGAAGATATGGATAAAAAAGATCAGAGCGGTACGATCAATAAGCTGGAGGATTTTTATACTAAAAAGAGCAGTTTAGATGTGATGAATACTCTTTATTCTTATTATCAAAAAGCAAATAGAATTGAAGATCAGAAAAAATTATTGAAAAAATTCATAGAATTATATCCGGTTATTAATTCCTATAGAAATCAGTACATTGATCTTATAGATGAAGATGTTCAAAACCCGGAGCTGATTCAGGAAATTGAAAATGCACTTGGAAACTTTCCATATTCCTATACGATGCTTGCTGCAAAGGCCGAAGTTTTAGCTAAACAGAATAAAAAAGCAGAAGCAGTAAAATTTGCCAAGCTGTCTCTTTCTCATAATGCGGAAAATGAAGCAATGCACAAATTGGTGCGAGATCTTGATAATACTGAAGATGAAATAAGCAAGACAGCAACAAAGGATCTTTACAAAATAGCTTCTGAAAGAAAAAACAAATCTCCGAAAGGGAAAAAGGGAGTAACAACACTTTTGGATGAATACATTGTAAACGTTTATCCGGAAGGTGGTTTCAAAAAAAGAAGCACTTATCTCTATGAAATAACTTCTGAAAAAGGAATTGAAGAGATGAAAGAATATTACGTTAATTATTATGATGATGTTATAAAATCTGAAATCCTGAAACCAAACGGAAGTATTGTACCAGGAGAAAAATCTGAAGATCAGATTGTGTTTACCAATCTTGCAGTAGGAGATGTCGTTGTAATTCAGAAAGAAAGTCTGGAAAGAAGCGGAGGAAGATTTTATAAAGATTTTAATTTAAGTTCTTATTTTAATTCTGAATACCCAGTTGTAGAGTCTGTTTTTACTGTAATTACTCCGGAATCAATGAATTACCAGGTGAAAAGTAATAATAAAGAAGTTCCATCAACCAAGAAAAAAGTTGGAGATAAATTATTCCAAACATGGAAACTGACAGATCTACCGGAAATAAATCTTGATGAATATTTTGGACCGAGCTTTTATGATGCAACTATTTCTGTAACAGCGAACTCTATTAAAACATGGCAGGAAATTTCAAACTGGTATGCTGATTTAACGAGAAAAAGTCTGGTTTCTGATAAGGTTATTGATAAAGCCTTTAAAGAAATTTTCCCTACCGGAATTTCGGGGATGAATGATACCGAAAAAGCGGAGAAAATTTACAATTATATTGAGAAAAATGTAACGTACAGTTCGGTAGATTTTCGCCAAAGTGGATATATTCCTCAAAAGCCATCTAAAACATTGGTTACAAAATTAGGGGACTGTAAAGATCTTTCAACACTTTTTGTGATCCTTGGAAATCAGGCAGGATTAAAATCGAATCTTGTTTTGGTTCAGACTAATGATAATTCTGTTCAGCGATTGATTTTACCCAATTTAAGTTTTAATCATTGTATTGTAAAAGTAAATCTTGATGGGAAAGATACATTCTTGGAAATGACTGATAAATATTTGCCGTTTAATTCAGTGGTTAAAGGAAACTATAAAGCAAAAGGATTGGTCATTTATACGGACAAAGCTGCTGCAGGAAATACAGATTTAATTGATATCCCGATAGTTAATAATACAAAATCGACTTTCAAAACAATTAGTGAAGTTAATATTAACGGAGATCTTCAGAGCTTTTCAACAAAGCAGTTTGTAATGGGGCAAACGAAGAGTTATTATAATGATTTCTTTCAGGATTCTCAGACGGATGAGTACCGCAAAAAAAATATGGAGGAAGAATATGGAGAAGTTTTAGATAAGGTAATTAGCGTAAAATCTGTGAAATTAATTGAAGGAAAAGATCTTACCTCAAAACCTTTAGCTTTTGAAGTTGAATACAATATTAATGATAAGCCACAATCTGTTGGGAGTTTGAAAATCATGAAAATTCCTTTTGTGACAAAGCCTTTTACGAAAGACGTGGTAGCAACGGAAAACAGAACTTCCGATATTCAATACACTAAATATGAAAAACAAAATGATTATTTTGAAGAAGTTTATCTGAACATTCCTGAAGGCATGAAGTTTATTGAAATTCCTGAGAATAAAGCATTGGCATATAATGATTTTAAATACTCAATAAATTACAGCTTAGAAAAAAACAATAGATTGAAAATTACCAGAAAAGCAGATACTCCTTGGAATAATATTAAAAAAGAACAATATCCTGAATTTAAAAAATTTGTGGAAGATGTTATTAATATAGAGAACCAGATTCTGGGATATAAATAAAACCAAAAAGAAAATGCTTACAGATTTGTAAGCATTTTTTATTTTAAAATTCAAATTCCTCCGTCAATCTTTTATCCTCATCTAGTCTTTCAATCAATTTTTCTAGTCCTTCGAACTTTATTTCGTCGTGAAGAAAATCTCTGAATTTTACGGTAATTTTTTCATCATAAATATCACCTTCAAAATCGAGAATATAGACTTCGACGGTTAATTTTTCCCCATTCACTGTTGGATTGGTTCCAACACTCAGCATTCCTTTATATTGCTGACCTTTTACAAAGACTTCAACAATATAAGCACCTTTTTTCGGTAAAAGTTTAATGGATTCCGTTTCGATATTGGCAGTTGGATAACCAATCGTTCTTCCGATCTTTTTCCCGTGAACAACTGTTCCGGAAACAGAGTAGGAGTAACCCAGCATTTCATTAGCCTCTTTAATGTTTCCTGCTAAAAGTGCATTTCGCACCTTGGTAGAACTGATATTATTTTCATGAATATTAATTGCTTCCATTTGTTCAACTTCAAAATCAAGTTCTTTTGAAAGTTTTTGGAGCAATTCAAAGTTTCCGCTTTTGTTTTTTCCAAAAGAATGATCGTAACCAATTATTAGATATTTTACATTCAGTTTATCGATCAAGATCTGTCGAACAAATTCTTCTCCCGTTAAGTTTCTGAATTCTTCATCGAATTCTTTTAAGAAAAGATTATCAATTCCGTATTTTTCCATTAGTGATTTCTTTTCTTCCAGAGTATTCAGAAGCTTTAGATCTTCATTAGGATTAAAAACAAATCTCGGATGTGGCCAAAAAGTAAGGATTGCGGTTTCAAGATTGTTCTCAGAACCTATTTTTAGCAATTCATCAATAATACTTTTGTGCCCAAGATGTACCCCGTCAAACATACCTAAAGACAGTGCTAAAGGTTTTTGGGAAGTATAATCTGTGAAATTCTTGAAAACTTTCAAAACAGGAAAAATTTTGACTGCAAATATAAAGCCTTTAAAATTATCTGTTATTATATCGTAAGAGTTATTTTAAAGATATAATTTTTATGATATCTATTATATAAGTTTTATATTTATGAAATCTTAGTAATTTATACTATTTGTAAGAATTTACAAAAAATTAAATAGAAGAATCTGAATTTTAGATTCTCCGAAAAGCATGATAAAAATCTCTTTTTTACCAATTGTAGGTTTATGAAGAATCATTATATTTGCACCAAGAAAAAATTTAGCAATGGCAAACCAAATTAAAGGTAAAATTTCTCAAATTATTGGTCCGGTAATCGACGTTGTCTTCAGTGATGTGGAAGCAGTTCCAGCGATCTATGACGCGTTAGAAATTACAAAAGAAAACGGTGAAAAAGTAGTTTTAGAGGTAGAACAACATATTGGCGAAGATACAGTAAGATGTATCGCAATGGACGCTACTGACGGTCTTAAAAGAGGGCAGGATGTAATCGGATACGGAAATCCTATTACAATGCCAATCGGAGAGGCTGTAAACGGAAGACTATTCAACGTTGTTGGTGATGCTATCGACGGGCTTCAAGAGATTTCTAAGGATGGTGGTCTTCCTATTCACAGACCAGCTCCAAAATTTGATCAACTTTCAACTTCTGCAGAAGTTTTATTTACAGGTATTAAAGTGATCGACCTAGTTGAGCCTTACGCAAAAGGAGGTAAAATTGGATTGTTCGGTGGTGCCGGTGTAGGTAAAACAGTATTGATCCAGGAGTTGATTAACAATATTGCAAAAGGACACGGAGGTCTTTCAGTATTCGCCGGAGTAGGTGAAAGAACGAGAGAAGGAAATGACCTTTTGAGAGAGATGCTAGAATCTGGAATCATCAAGTATGGTGAAGATTTCATGCACTCTATGGAAAACGGAGGTTGGGATCTTTCTAAAGTAGATTTGGAAGCTATGAAAGATTCAAAAGCTGCATTCGTTTTCGGACAGATGAACGAGCCACCTGGTGCAAGAGCGAGAGTAGCACTTTCTGGTCTTACATTGGCTGAATATTACAGAGACGGTGGAGAAAGCGGACAAGGTAGAGACGTACTTTTCTTCGTAGACAACATCTTCCGTTTTACACAGGCTGGTTCTGAGGTATCTGCACTTCTTGGTCGTATGCCATCTGCGGTAGGTTACCAACCGACACTTGCTTCTGAAATGGGTGCGATGCAGGAAAGAATTACTTCAACTAAAAACGGTTCAATTACTTCAGTACAGGCGGTTTACGTACCTGCGGATGACTTAACTGACCCGGCTCCTGCAACTACGTTTGCTCACTTGGATGCAACTACGGTACTTGACAGAAAGATTGCTTCATTAGGTATTTATCCTGCGGTAGATCCATTGGCTTCTACTTCAAGAATCTTGGCTCCTGAAGTTATCGGTCACGATCACTATAACTGTGCTCAGAGAGTAAAAGAAATTCTTCAAAGATACAAAGCGCTTCAGGATATCATTGCGATCCTTGGTATGGAAGAACTTTCTGAAGAAGATAAAGCAGTGGTTTACCGTGCAAGAAAAGTTCAGAGATTCTTATCTCAGCCTTTCCACGTAGCTGAACAGTTTACAGGTATTCCAGGATCATTGGTAGATATCAAAGATACGATCAAAGGATTCAACATGATTATGGATGGTGAATTAGATCACTTACCGGAAGCTGCTTTCAACTTGAAAGGAACGATCGAGGAAGCTATCGAAGCTGGACAAAAAATGTTGGCTGAAAACGCTTAATAAATTAGACACAAGATTTTTAGACCTGAGATAAGAGACATTATTTGTCAAAAATCTTTTAATCTTCAATCTTTTAATCTTTTAATCTAAATTAAAATGAATATAAAAATTTTAACACCAGAATACGTAGTTTTTGAAGGAGAAGTAAACTCAGTATTGTTGCCTGGAAAAAATGGTGAGTTTCACATCATGAAAAACCACGCAGGAATTGTTTCTTCTTTAATTGGTGGTAAAGTAAAATTATATGCAAACTCAATTGATGAAGCATATGCCAAAAACTTTACTAAAGAAAACGATAAAGATTCTGTTTTTTCTTACCCAATCAAAAGCGGTGTTGTAGAATTTAATCATGATAAAGGAATTATCCTTTGTGAATAATTAAATGAAAAGCTAAATATATTTTCAAGAAAGTGTAACTTTGGTTACACTTTTTTTATGTCATGTAAAAAACTGATTTTATGAGGAAAAGTTTAATCATTTTATTTACAATTCTGGGCTTTTTCTTTAAAGCTCAGGAAATTAAAACTAAGAGAGGAATTATCAGTATTGATGGAGTTCATGTAGCTAAAGTTTCAAGCAAATCTAATGAATATACTTTTTTGGATCTGAAAGAAACCCCCATTTATACGATAGAATTTGTAGATAAAAGTGTTGTTGACTCTGTAAGAGATAGTTATATAAAATTAAACAGGGTTTATAACCGTGATAAGACGCTGGAACTTGATTATATTTCGCCCTCGGCATTTTCGGGTGAAGAAAAATCAGCAGTCTATACCTCAATTAAAGGACTGAAACTTATTGATAATAAGGGAATCAATATTAAAAATCTTGATGAACTTTTCAGTAATGCTCCTAAACGAAAGTTGGATACAAAGACTAAGGATGCTTATACCATAAGAAGTAAAATTGATAAACTGAATATTACGGTAAATAGTGTTGGGGAAATTTTAAGTAATGGAAAGCCAGTTGGTTACTTTACAAATTTACCTGTAAGCTTCGGATCAGAAGATACAGTTTCTGAAAAAACTTTTGTTGATATTGAAATCTATGATGCCAATAGCAAATATATCGGAAAATATATTACAACTACAAAACAAATTAAAACTGCCGGCGGAAAAATTTTTACACTTTACAGGCAAATGTCTGGCAGAGCATCCATTTTAAAATTTCCGACTTATAAAGCAATTGCTGAACGGATGGCCATTTTGGATCCGAACTTTATCAAAAATCAGGACAAAATAATTGTTGGTGAAGTTAAAAAAGATGGTGTTGAAAAATAAAATTACTTGTTGTTTAAGAATAAAAAATCCTGATTTTCAGGATTTTTTTATTTTTTAGAATTGAGATTAGGAGACAAATTTAAAATTATAAGCTCAGAATCACTCCATTTTCTTTCAATTGCTGCATCGGTTTTGAGAACCAGAATAATTCAAAATCTTTAAATTTTTCTTCAAAATTTTTCTTAAGTTGCTGAAGTGTAATGGTTTGGGACTGTCCTATAAAGTTTTCTTCAAGAATTCTTATCAGCCATTCTGCCTGTTCCTGATCCATATCAACGGTTACAATATTCGTTTTTAAGTGGAATGTAAGTTGCGTGTACGGGTAAATATATTTCTTTTTTGTTTTTACGCGATTCTCAGCGATTACATTTTTAGTTAGAAAAACAACTTTTGAGTTTCCTTTAAATTTAAAATCATTATTTTCAAGCAAACAGTCATGAATATAATCAGGGTGAATAGTTGTCTTTGGTATTTTAAAATCAAACCATTCCTGAAGAGGAAGCTCAAAATTAATTCCATGCATATAATTGAACAAAGATTTTTTCAGACCAAAACTAAATTTCCCATGATCGATTCCGGTTTTGTCTGTAAAATCAATATCGTTGTTGGCAAATAAAATTTCCTGTTTGATTGGAGTTACTCCAAATTCTTCCGGGTTTAATCCGACAGGTGAGTGAGCAGTCATGGCGAACTGATGCCAAAATCCACTTTGTAAAATTCCCATTTCAAATAACTGACGAACCATCTCCAAAGAGTCAACCGTTTCCTGTATGGTCTGAGTCGGGTAGCCATACATCAGATAAGCGTGAATCATAATTCCTGATTCAGTGAAATTTCTAGTAACTTGTGCAACCTGTTCTACGGATATTCCTTTATCAATTAATTTTAACAATCTGTCACTTGCGACTTCGAGTCCTCCGGAAACAGCAACGCATCCGGAAAGTTTTAAAAGAAAACATAAGTCTCGGGTAAAACTTTTTTCGAAACGAATATTAGTCCACCAGGTTACCACCATATTTCTTCTTAAAATTTCTAAAGCAACTTCACGCATCAAAGCGGGTGGTGCAGCTTCATCTACAAAATGGAATCCGGTTTCACCTGTTGTCCGGATCAGCTCTTCCATTCTGTCTACTAAAATTTTTGCAGAAATGGGTTCGTAAATTTTTATATAATCTAAAGAAATATCGCAGAAAGTACATTTTCCCCAATAGCAACCGTGAGCCATGGTCAGTTTATTCCATCTTCCGTCGCTCCATAAGCTATGCATCGGATTGGCAATTTCTATAACGGAAATGTACTTATCTAATTGTAAATCAGTATAATCGGGGGTTCCGATTTCTGATTGTTTATAATCGTGTCTTTTAGAATTATTTTTGTAAGTAACTTCTTTGTTTTCAATTAAAAAAGTTCTTTTATATTGAGGTTCTTCGCTTTGTTCAGGATGACAAATGTTTTCGTAGAGTAGTTCAAGAGGAACTTCACCATCATCTAAAGTGATAAAATCAAAAAATTCGAAAACCCTTTTATCCTTTACTTCACGCAATTCGGTATTGGGAAAACCTCCTCCCATTGCAATTTTTATATGTGGGTAATTTTCTTTAATGAACTTAGCACAACGAAAACCGGCATAGAGATTTCCGGGAAACGGTACTGAAAAACAAACTAATTTTGGCTGAGTTAATTCTAATTTTTCCTGAAGAATTTTTAACGTGAAATTATCAATAAAAGTTTGATTATCTGATAGTTTTGAATATAACGCGTCAAAAGAATTGGCACTTTTTCCTAATCTTTCGGCATACCTGCTGAAACCGAAATCTGAATCAACATTTTCGACAATATAATCTGATAAATCTTCTAAATATAAGGTAGCCAAATGTTTAGCTTTATCCTGAAGACCCATATTTCCGAAAGCAAATTCCATATCGTCAAGCTGATTAAATCTGGAAGCTTCAGGCAAAAAGTTCATGGAACAAATCTGTCTTGCCAAGGTTGGAGTCTTACCCTGTAAAAAAGAAATGACCTGATCGATGGTTTTTGAGTATTCATTTCTTAACGCAAAAATTCTTTGTGAATTTTCTGAAATAGTCTCAATATCAATTTCTTTGTCAAAAATTTTCTGAATTCCGTTTTTTGAAAATAAATTCAAAATTACTTCAATCCCCAAATCAATCTGATAGCTTGAAATATTTTTAGTGTTTAAAAAACCTTTAATATAAGCCGTCGCAGGATAAGGAGTATTAAGCTGGGTAAAAGGCGGAGTGATAAGAAGCAGATCTTTCAAGAGAAAATTTTTACAAATTTATTTTAAATAATTGAATTTTTATGAGTAGCGTAATTTGAATAATATTCTTTTATTTTTCAATTTCAATTGATTTTTTATTGTCCGAAATGACATTCAAAATAACACCTATTAAAATTAAAATGATTCCTAAGAACAGATTGAAAGTAAACTTTTCATGAAACATTAAAACACTAATCAGTACAGCAACTACCGGTTCCAAAGCTCCTAAAATTGCAGCTGGAGTTGAGCCAATATCTTTAATTGCATACACCAGACACAAACTTGAAATGACCGTGGTAAGGAAAGCAAAAATTAAAAAATTGAAAAATGTATTTACTGACGGAATAATAAATGATTCGTTTTCAAGAATTGCTTTCGCCATAAAAAATCCGGAAGTCAACAACATAGAATAAAATGATAGCTTAAATCCTGAAGCCTGTATATTGGATTTGTTTACGATGACAATGTACAATGCATAGAATATTGAGCTTAGCATTACAATTCCTAAACCTAGGTAATTGATTTCAAGACTATTCCCTTTTAAACAAAGTACAATAACTCCTGCAAAAGCTAAGAGTAGTGACCCTATGGAAAGCTTTGTCAATTTTTCTTTATAAAAGAAAAACATAATGAGCGCTACGATAACCGGATAGATAAACAAAACGGTTGATGCAATTCCCGGGGTAAGATAATCGTATCCTAAAAACAAAAATTCTGAGGAAAGCGCATAGCAAATTCCGAGAACTGTAAATATGAATAACTCTTTTTTGCTGATCAGAAAACTTTCTTTGGAATATAATAAATAGCCTCCGATCATTAAAGCTGAAAACAGAAATCTATAAAATAAAGTAACGTCTAAAGAAAAATGAGCATGCTTGATGGGGAGAATAAAAATAGGAAGCAATCCATAAGAAATTGCAGATATAATTCCCAAAACATAACCTCTCAGCTTCATTAATTATTTATTGTATAAATTCAGTTTTATAGAATATTATTTATAAAAAACCACTGAGGAAATTTCAGTGGTTTTTTTAATTTTTATTATTAAATCGGTTTGAAACTTAAACCTTGTTCTTCTAATAATTTTTGCTCCTGCTCTTTATAGTAACCACTTACTAGTTTGTCGTGAATTGCTTCAAACGCTGCAAGAGTTTCATTGATTTCCGCATCGGTGTGAGATGCTGTTGGAATTAATCTTAGTAGAATCATTCCTTTAGGTATTACAGGGTAAACCACTACAGATGTGAAGATTCCGTACTTCTCTCTCAAGTCTTTTACCAATAGAGTAGCTTCTACCGGAGTACCCTGCATCATTACAGGAGTTACACACGTATTGGTATCTCCAATGTTGAATCCTCTTTCTCTAAGCCCGTTTTGTAATTTGTTTACATTTTCCCAAAGCTTAGCTTTGATCTCAGGTCTTGTTCTCAAAAGCTCTAATCTTTTTAAACCTCCGATTACCATTGGCATCGTTAAAGATTTAGCGAAAATTTGAGATCTTAAATTGAATTTCAGATATCTGATGATTTCTTTATCTCCTGCAAGGAAAGCTCCGAAACCAGCCATAGACTTAGCAAAAGTTGAGAAGTAAACATCAATCTGATCCTGACAACCTTGCTCTTCTCCGGCTCCGGCTCCTGTTTTACCCAGTGTTCCGAAACCATGTGCATCATCCACCAAAAGTCTGAATTGGTATTTTGATTTCAGCTCGCAGATTTCTTTAAGTTTACCTTGTTGTCCTCTCATCCCGAAAACTCCTTCCGTAATAACAAGAATTCCCCCTCCGGTTTCCTGAGCTACTTTTGTTGCTCTCTGAAGGTTCTTTTCTAAACTTTCAATATTGTTGTGCTTGTAAGTAAATCTTTTACCTGCGTGAAGTCTGACTCCATCTACAATACAAGCGTGAGAATCAACATCATAAACGATTACGTCATTTCTTCCTACCAAAGCATCAATGGTAGAAACCATTCCCTGATAACCGAAGTTTAATAGATAAGCAGATTCTTTCTGAACAAAATCGGCCAATTCTCTTTCCAACTGTAAGTGTTGCTCAGTTTCTCCGGACATTGCTCTTGCTCCCATAGGATAGAACATTCCGAATTCTGCAGCAGCTTTTGCATCAGCTTCTAAAACTTCCGGATGATTACACATTCCTAAGTAGTCATTTGCACTCCAGAAAATTACTTCTCTTCCTTGGAACTGCATTCTAGGACCGATAGGACCTTCTAATCTTGGGAAAATAAAATAACCTTCTCCGTAGTCTGCAAATTGTCCAAGAGGTCCTGGATTTTCTTTTATTCTTTCAAAAATATCCAACATTTTATTAGCAATTTAAGTAAAAAAGCCTTTTGTGATTTTACAAAAAAGGCTTGATTTGTATAATAAATTTATTTCTTCTTATTTAATGAATTCTGTTTTGAAAACTTCATCATAATTATGAACACAGTTGTTGACGAATCCCTGTTCAGCCATCCATTTGTCACTATACACTTTGGTAATGTATCTTGAACCATGATCAGGATATATTAAAACAACGATATCGTTTTCAGAAAACTCATGAGATTGTGCATATTGCATTAATGCCTGAGTGACTGCTCCTGTAGTATAACCTCCCATAATTGCCTCTTTTAAAGCTATTTCACGGGTTCTGTAAGCAGACATTTCATCGTTTACTCTTACAAATTCATCTATTTTATCAAAAAGCAGGGCAGAAGGAATTAAATTTTTTCCCATTCCTTCGATTTGATAAGGGTGAACATCTTCTTTATGAATCTCACCTGTCTCATGATAGCTTTTGAGAATAGAACCATCGGCATCAACACCGATCACCTTGATATCAGGATTTTTCTCTTTCAAGAATTTTGCTGATCCCGATAAAGTTCCACCAGTTCCAGTGCAGGCAAAAAGGTGAGTGATCTTACCTCCTGTCTGCTCCCAAATTTCAGGTCCGGTAGTTTGGTAATGGGCATCAATATTTAGCTCATTAAAATACTGATTGATGTAAACTGAATTTGGTGTTTCTGAAGCGATTCTTTTAGCAACTTCATAATAAGATCTTGGATCATCTGCTGGAACATTGGCAGGACATATATAAACTGTAGCTCCAAGTGCTTTCAGATAAGCTATTTTTTCCGGCTTTGTCTTATCACTTACAGCAAGTATACATTTATATCCTTTAATGATGCAGACCATTGCAATAGAAAAACCTGTATTTCCGGAAGTAGTTTCTACAACTACAGAATCTTCTTTTAATAAGCCTTTTTTCTCAGCGTTTTCTATAATGTGAAGTGCAATTCTATCTTTAGTGGAATGTCCAGGATTATATGATTCTAACTTGGCATAAACGGTTGCAGGAATATCTTTTGTAACAGTATTAAGCTTCACCATAGGAGTGTTTCCTATTAGGCCAAGGATATTATCGTAAACATTACTCATTATTTGTTATTTTCAATAAAAATCTGACGGCAAAAATACAAAAAAATAAATAATTTTTAAACTTTTGTTGGGTTTCAAACTATTGATTAAATAAAAAAATATTTTTATTTTGTAATTTTTACTATAGAGACTTGGCAAATACTACGCCAAAATTTTTAAATTTTGTTAAAATCCCCATAGAATGATCTAAAAAACGCTATTTTCGCATAATTGATTTTATACTATGAAAAACTGGACTTTTAGGCAATGGAACACCCTTCTCGGATGGGTGATTTTTGTCATTGCATTTTTCACTTACCTTTCGACCATAGAGCCCAATTTTAGTTTTTGGGATTGTGGAGAGTATATTTCTTCGGCAGTAAAGCTGGAAGTAACACACGCACCGGGAGCAGCATTGTTCCAGATTGTGGGTGCTGTGGCAGCTATTTTTGCTTTTGGAAATGGTGAAAATTATTCAATTGTTATTAATGGAATGTCTGCATTATTCAGTGCATTTACAATTTTGTTTTTGTTCTGGACGATCACTCATTTGGTAAGAAGACTTCTAAACAAAGATTTTGAGGAAGTAACAAAACACCAGGAAATTTCCATACTTTTTGCAGGAGCTGTAGGTGCTTTGTGCTTTACTTTTTCAGATACATTCTGGTTTTCTGCTGTAGAAGGTGAAGTATATTCTATGGCTTCTATGTTTATTGCTTTACTGGTTTGGTTGATTACTAAATGGGAGAATGAATATAAAGATGCTGCCAGTGAAAGATGGATTATTCTTATTTTCTTTATCCTTGGTCTTTCTGTAGGAGTGCATATGATGTGTATGCTGGCAATTCCGGCAGTTTGTTTAGTGTATTATGCAAGAAACTATAAGTTTACCTGGAAGAATTTTATCTGGGCTAACTTAATTACTTTGGGAATTTTAATTATCGTTTTCAAAATTATTTTCCCATTGATCATGACAATGTTCGGAAGACTTGAGATCTTCTTTGTAAACGGATTAGGACTTCCTTTCCACTCAGGAACTATCGTTGCATTTATCTTAATGGTTGCCATTTGCTATTTCCTGATCAAATATGCGAGAAAATCAAAAAGAAATGTATTTCAAACCATCGCATTATCTATAGTATATATGATTATCGGATTTTCTTGCTGGATGGTGATTCCGATCAGAGCCAACGCAAATCCGCCAATGAACCTTAATGATCCTGATACGGCAATCGGTATGCTGGATTATTATAACAGGGAACAATATGGTGATTGGCCAACGATTTACGGACAAAACTATACTGCATTTTTAGATGCAAAAGGAATTGAGAAAAATGAGGACGGAAGCTTTAAAACTGTAAAAACAGGTGATATCTACGAAAAAGATGAAAAAACCGGAACATACAGAAAAACAGGAGACAGATTCAATTATGTTTTTAACAAGTCACATGTAAGTTTAATGCCGAGAATGTTTAGTGAAGACAAGCAGGTAATGTCTAACTATATTTCTATGTACGGTGCGCCTGATTTTACGTTCAACTATGACAATGCAGATATTGCTGATGATCCTCAGGCAAAACAGATTTTTGAAGAATTAAGAGCAAAATATGAAGACGGAACGATCACCGCATCAGATTATCTTAAAGTAAAGCCTTATGATCTGATTAATGTTCAGAAGCCTTCATTGGCTCAGAATATGGATTACTTTATTACTTTCCAGAACGGATATTATTTTGTAAGATATTTATTCTGGAATTTTGTAGGAAGACAGAATGACTTAGAAGGAAGCACTGAAAATACAAGAGGAAACTGGATTTCCGGAATCTCTTTTATTGATGATGCAATGTGGGGAAATCAGGAAGCAATGCCTGCAAAATATAAAAATGAAAGTACAGTTAAGTTCTTCTTCTTACCTTTAATTTTAGGGTTGATTGGATTCTTTTTCCAGTTAAACAGAGATTTTGGAAGATTCTATGCGATGCTTTCTATCTTTATCTTAATGAGTGTAGGGATTATTTTCTACACGGGAGTGAAACCTTTTGAGCCAAGGGAAAGAGATTATGCGATGGTAGGCTCATTCTATGTTTTTGCCATATGGATTGGTTTGGGGGCCGGAGCTATTCTTTGGCTGTTACAGTCTAAAGTAAAATCTAACGCGGCAAATATTGTTGCAGGTGTAGTATTATTAGGAGTTCCTTTTATGATGGGCTTCCAGAATTATAATGTACACAACAGACACAACAGGTATACTTCTTACGATTATGGATATTCAATTTTAAAGTCTTTACCTAAAAATGATATTTTATTCGTGTACGGAGACAATGATACCTATCCGGTTTGGGCGATTCAGGAGACGGAAAGATTCCGTGATGATGTGAAAGTGGTTAACTTTACGCTAGCATCCACTCCTTGGAATCTGGATCAGGTAAAAAGAAGAACGTACAATGCAGCAGGAATTCCGGGTATCCTTACTCATGATGATTACAGAGACGGTGTGAACGATCAGATCTACCTGATGAAGAAAGAAGATTGGGAAGGTGTTTTCTCAATGTTAAAACAGCAGGGAGCTCCGGAAACAGAATTCCAATCATTCAGAAAATACCTTACACAGGATTCTATAACATTGAAAGAAGCTCTTAACTTCATCAAAATGAAATCACCTGAAAAAGATGAATTGTTGAAAATGTATTTCGGAGAAGAGAAATATGAGAAATATAATATCCTTCCGGTAACCAAATTTATTTTGCCTGTCAATAAGGAAAATGCGGTAAAAGCAGGAATCATCAACGCATCAGATCTTCCAAATGTAGCGAATCAGATTATGATTGATTATAAAGCAAATACATTGTATAAGAGTAACCTGATAATGCTTGACGTTCTTGCGAACTTTGACTGGAAAAGACCGATAAGCTTCTCTTCAGGAGGAATCTATGACAGTGAGAATATTTTTTATCTTGATGAATATTTACAGTTTGACGGATTTAGCTATAGATTAATTCCGATTCATACACCTCCAACTGCAGATGGAGACTTAGGAAGAGTAGACGGAAATTCACTTTATAACGTAGTTAAAAATTACAGATGGGGTAATTTCAAAGATCTGAATACTCATTTTGATGAAACGGCTACTTCAAATATTATTGGTTACAGAAGCTCTGCAGGTAGAGCAGCTGCAGCATTGGCTTTAAGCGGTCAAAAAGCAAAAGCTCTGGAACTGCTGGATCTTGCTGCAAAAGAAATTCCTGCAGAAAAATACAATGACCCTCGTTCATTAAGCTCTATAGTATACGGATATGTTGTTGCAGGGCAGGAGCAAAAAGCATTGAAGCTGGCAGATGTGCTTAAAAAAGGAATCTTTGAAGAATACGAATATTACCTGAAGCTAAGTCCTCATGACCAGAAACTGATAGGCAGGGAAATGCGAAGCAAGCCTATGGAGTATGCACTGGTAGTTTCAGCGGTTACTGACGGATATAGAAAAACAGGACAAAAAGATAAAGCTTATAATTATCTGGTAAAATCAATAGAACCTATTGACAGCAGATTCAACAGATTTGTAGAAAACCTTAAAGAAATGGGTAAAGAAAAAGCAATGAGAGAATCTGAAAAAGTACAAAAGATAACACCGTTCTATCAGTATTTATTCGATGTAATGGAACCCTATGATTCCACTTATTCTAAAGAAAAAGAAGAACAGATTACCAACGCGATTATAAAAGCAACCCAATAATATTATTAAAACGGAACTTCGGTTCCGTTTTTTTATTTGTTGATATTCAGAAATTTTAAAATTATCTTTGTCTCAATTAAAAATACATAATGGCTGAATCTCAAAATAAGAACCTTCCCGTTTATGCTCTTTTCCTAGCAATTATTGTAAAATTATATTTTTTGCTTACCCATCATATTCAGGAAGACGCTTTTATTACCTGGAGAGTGGCACAAAATCTCATGGATTATGGAGTTATAGGTTTCAACGGGGCTACTAAAATTTCAGCTTCTACGACTCATCTATATGTTTTTGTATCCTTTTTTTTCAATCTTATTTTTGGGAAAGAAAACTTTATAGAGCCATTACTTATTTTTAATACCGTATTGTTTACAGTAGGAAGCTTGTTTCTTTCTCATCTGCTTTTTAAAAATCCTTGGCATAAAGCCATCTTTATTTTTCTTTTTGGGATTCTTCCCCCTTCTATAAAGATTTCCATTTTAGGAATGGAGTATGGAATCCTGTTCTTTTTAGAAATGGCTTTGCTGTATTATGGCTTTAAAAAAGAGAAAAAATGGGCTTTATTCATTTTACCGGCCCTAATTTTATTCACGAGAATAGATTCTGTTATTTTCTTAGGAATTGTTTTTCTGGTCGATACTTTTTGGAACCGTAAGATAAAATGGAGTTATGTTTTAGGAGGAATTTTAGGAACCGGTATCGCATTGGCTTTTAACTGGTTTTATTTCGGGGAGCTGATCAACAATACTATTGTAGCTAAGAAGTTACGCTATGACAATAATTTTACTTTTCAACAAAACTGGGATTACTTCAGGCTAAACTATGGTAACTTTTGGGGAATGCTTAAATTACCCGGAGATTTCAATCCTTTTACCATTATTGTAGCTGCTTTTGAAATTGTATGTTTCATCTTTATCATAAGACAGAAAGAGCAGCCACAAAGAAACAAATTCTTGTGGATGATTTTCATTTTTGCCTGGACGAAACAGATTATTTTTCTTTCTCAGAAAAGTCTGTTCGATTGGTACTATTGGGTTCCCCAGATTCTGCTTTTTGTTCCGGTTCTCATATTTGTATTGGAGCAGAAACAAAAAAGAAACCTTTGGCTGAGTGCCCTTATTGTTTTTTATATCCTTCCAATGTTAGCTTTTCAGACTGTACATTCTATTGCAACAGGAAACGGAGAATGGAACTACAGAAGATCGATTGGACTTTATCTGGATTTATATGAAAAAGATAAAAAACAATGGATTTTGCTTGAGCCTGCGGGTTATATCCCTTACTTCTCCGGACTAAAAACAATTGATGAAGTAGGGTTGGTTGATAAGCAGATTCAGGAAGAAATTAAGAAAGATAAAACGAATTACTGGATCAATACCGTAAAGAAAAGAAAACCTAAATACTTGCTTTCTTATAAAGATCTGTTTACCGAAAAAGATGCTGATTATTATAAAACACATTATAGGCTTTTAAAGGAATTCAGGATTAAAGATCATTTAAACAGCCAGAATAAAATTCTTGAAAAAATTTATCATTTAAAACCGTCCGGAACAGATTATAATTTATATGAAAAAATTAAATAATATAATCTCCGACTTAACGAATTAACAGTTTAACGAATTAAATAATCATGAAATACTGTGCTTTTCTCCGCGGAGTTAATGTAAAAGGAACCAATATGAAAATGGTAGAAGTTTGTCAGGTGTTTAAAGATGCCGGAATGAACGATGTGGCTTCTATTTTGGCTTCCGGAAATATTGTTTTTTCATCAGATAAAAAAGCCGATGAATTAAAGAAGATTCTGGAAAAAGCAATGTCTGATCATTTTTCTTATGAAGCTTATTTATTCATCAAATCCCAGGAAGAAATAGAAAACTTCTGGAACGGAAATCCTTTTGAAAAAAATGATGATCTTCATTCCTATACTTTTGTCGGAAACGATGGTGTTGAAAAAGTTCTGATGCAAGAATTTGAAAATGCCGCAAAAACAGACGATGAAGATGCTAAAATTGTAAATAATATCTTTTACTGGCAAGTTCCGAAAGGGAATACTTTAGATTCTACTTTTGGAAAGATTTTAGGAAAGAAAAGTTTGAAAGATCAGTTTACCAGCAGAAATATTAATACTTTTGAAAAGATTTTAAAGAAATTTTAATGCTAGCAGGTCTTATTTTCTTTTTGATGATGTTTGCCTTCGCAAACTTATTTTACTTTGTTTTTTCAAAAGCGTCAAATATATTAGAGCGTTTCGCAGCTTGTTTCGTGGGAGCTTTAGGAATTGCATTTATCGTTTCTCTTGCCACAGATTTTGATATGCTGAAAATAAATTTAATCAAATTTTCAGGCTATTATTTATTACTTTATCTGGTGCATTTATTTATAATTGAAGTTATTAAATTAAACAAATATTCTATTTATGTGATTTCTTTTTCGGCAATGGCTTTTTTTGTAACAATTTTTTATGATACGGTTATACAATCATTTATTCAATATTTTTGAAATAAATTTTGTAATTGATGAGAATAAAAAATGTTCTATAATATATTGTGCTAACTAAGCTAGGATCCAAAAGACTAAAACTATTGTCATCATAGTCCGTTAAAGCTTTCAAATAATTTCCGATTCTGAAACTTTCTCAGTATTTTTACTGAACTTTTTAATAAAAAATAAAATGATTCAGTATTTAGATAATATTCATCACAAAGATTCAAAAAACTTTTTCCTTATTGCCGGTCCTTGTATTATTGAAGGCGAAGATATGGCACTTAAAATTGCTGAAAAAGTGGTAGAATTGACTAATAAATATAATATTCCCTACATTTTTAAAGGAAGTTTCAAAAAAGCCAACAGAAGCAGAGTAGATTCTTTTACAACGATTGGTGAAGAAAAATCTTTGGAAATTCTTAAAAAAGTTGGAGAAACGTTCAATATTCCAACGACAACAGATATTCACGAGAACGAGCATGCTGCTTTGGCAGCTCAATATGTAGATGTTCTGCAGATCCCGGCTTTTTTAGTGCGTCAGACAGATCTTTTGGTGGCTGCCGCAAAAACCGGAAAATGTGTGAGCCTGAAAAAAGGGCAATTCCTTTCTCCGGAATCTATGAAATTTGCGGTTCAGAAAGTGACAGACTCTAATAATCCTCGAGTTGCAATCATTGAAAGAGGAAATTCTTTCGGATATACAGACCTGATCGTAGATTACAGAGGAATTCCTACCATGAGAGAATATGCTCCGGTTATCCTGGATGTTACCCATTCTTTACAACAGCCTAACCAAAGTTCGGGTGTTACCGGAGGAAGACCGGATCTTATCGAAACCATTGCAAAGGCAGGGATTGCAGTAGGTGCAGACGGAATTTTCATAGAAACCCATCCAACACCGGAAACCGCTTTATCTGATGGAGCCAATATGTTAAGACTTGATTTATTAGAAGATTTATTACAAAAACTGACAAGAATTAGAGAATCCATTTTGTAATTGTCAAAAAAATATTAATTTTAGAAATTCTAAAACATTTCTTTTGAAAAAACTAGTTTTACCATTGAGCTTAATGGCTCCTCTATTTGTATTTTCTCAGACCAAGAAAAAAGACACGACAACTAGAGTTACCAATATTGAAGAAGTCGTTTTCCAGAGGCAGACAGGAAAAACAACCGACCTTTCCGCTGTAAAAATATCAGCAAAAGACGCTCAGAATGTGGCGAGTATTTCAGGAGGGATTGAAGGGATTCTTAAAACCCTACCTTCCGTAAACTCCAATACAGAGCTTTCTTCCCAATATATGGTGCGTGGTGGAAACTATGATGAAAACCTTATCTACATTAATGATATTGAAATTTATCGCCCTTTTCTGATCAGAAATTCTCAGCAGGAAGGGATGAGTATTATTAATCCGGATATGGTTTCCACGGTTAATTTCTCAGCAGGAGGTTTTGAGGCGAGATATGGAGATAAAATGTCTTCAGCTCTGAATATTTACTACAGAGAACCCAAAAAGCTTGAGCTTTCAGGTGAAGCCAGTCTTATCGGAGGAAGATTGACAGCAGGTTTAGCTTCAAAGAATAAAAAACTGACGGCTTTATTTTCAGGAAGGTACAGAAATACCAATCTGGTATTGAATACTTTAAATGAAGATACAGATTTTAACCCTAGTTACTGGGACTTTCAGTCTTATATCAACTATCATATCAGCGATAAATTTTCACTTTCGTTCATAGGATATTATTCTAAAAATGATTATGAAATGGTTCCTAAGGCAAAAAGTGTAACCTTCGGGAGTCTTCAGCAGCCTATTACCGTTAATATTGGATATGCAGGAAGGGAAGAGGATATGTATAAAAATATGATGGGAACATTCTCTATGAACTACAAACCATCAGATAAATGGAGATTTACCTTAGACAGCTTTTCTTATCAGAACAGGGAAAAAGAATACTATACGATCCACTCTCAATACGAACTTCAGACTTTTGACCCATCAACGGGAGCTCCTGTTGTCTCCTATGATGTAGGAGGTCAGATTGAGAACGCAAGAAATGATCTTTTTGTAAGAACCTATGGAACCCAATTCCGGGCAAAATTTTCCCCGAATGTAAATTCAGATTTTGAGATTGGGTTTAAATATGAAAAAGAAAATCTGAAAGACCTTACCAGTGAATGGAAGCTGGTGGATTCCGCCGGATACAGTATTCCAAGACCTGCTAATATTCTTAACCCAAGAATGAATGAAGGAGATCTTGAGTTGTTTTACAGCATATCAGGAAAAAATCATATCGAGCCGACAAGATTGTCTGCTTATGCACAGTATTCTCAGAAATTCTATTGGGGAAGCAGTAAGGTATTTGTAAATGTGGGGGCGAGAGTTGCTAATTGGAGCTTTAATAAAGAGACTATTTTTTCTCCAAGATTCCAGTTTGCCATAAAGCCTGACTGGGATTCCGATATGTTGTTCAAAGTCAATGGAGGGATTTATTACCAGTCTCCTTTTTATAAAGAAATTAAGGACTTAGATGGTAATTTTAACGCTGATATAAAATCTCAGCGTTCGATACAGCTTGTATTAGCAAATGATTACGAATTTGAGATGTATGACCGACCATTTAAGCTGACTACAGAACTTTATTATAAGAAAATGGATAACCTTATCCCTTACTATATGGATAATGTCAGAATCCGTTATTCAGGTCAGAACAATGCTTCGGGCTATGCGTACGGAATTGATACCAGATTATATGGTGAATTTGTTCCAGGTATAGATTCTTGGTTGTCTGCGAGTTATGCAAGAGCCTATGAAAATATTGATGGCAGAGGAAATATTCCGAGACCTACAGATCAGAGATTTAGATTTGCCATGTTCTATCAGGATTATATGCCAAAATTTCCTTCCATGCGTGTAAATCTTACTCTTGTCTATGCAATGGGATTGCCAAACGGAGCTCCGGTATTTACGGACCCTTATCAATATCAGAATACACTTCCTTCCTATAAAAGGGTAGATCTTGGACTTTCTAAAGTATTTATCGATAGAAAAGACAATAAAAAAACATATGGTTTCTGGAGCAATTTCGAAGAGTTGACATTAGGCGTTCAGGTTTTCAACGCCTTTAATATTAACAATACAGTTGCCAATCAATGGATTACGGATTATAATTCCAATCTGATGTATCCGGTTCCGGTGCGCCTTACAGGAAGGTTCTTTAATGTTAAATTAGAATTTAAACTATAAATCAAAAGCTTCTGAATTATCAGGAGCTTTTTTCTTTTCTGAATTTTATAACAACTATACAAAATTCTATAACCTTTATGTTGAAGATATTTTTAACTTTGTCTCAATGAAAAAATTTCTGGCAATATTGTTTTCTGTTTTCTACTTCGGCTTTTCTTCCGGGGCAGTTTTCAGTGTACATTATTGTATGAAGGAATTGGCTTCTATAAGTCAGAAAGTTGATGATATCTGCAGTAAATGTGGAGTTAAAACCAAAAAAGACTGTTGCAAAACCGAAATCAAAGTTGTAAAAGTTGACGATTCTCAAAAATCAGATTTTCTTAAAATTGATTTCTTAAAGCAGGTGCCGGAAGTTCAATATCATGAATTTTTCTTTCCGGATCGATCTTTTTCGACAACGAAATTTACTCAGATTCAAATCAATGCACCACCGGAAAGCCGGTCGGTTCCTATCTATATCAGTCATTGTAATTTTAGAATTTAGAATTCGTCAGTCGTTTTGATACTCTTATCATGATGAACGACATGGCTTTGTCGCATGATGCGATTACAATTTTATCCTAAAAATTAATTCTAAAATTTAATACAATGAAAAAATATATCATTACAGCAGCATTATCTTTATTTTCAATCGTTTCCCTTTCAGCACAATCTAGAAAAGACGCTCAGGTTTCTAAGCTTTACCAGAATTATATTGCTATAAAATCAGCGTTGGCTTCAGATGATGCAGACAAGACCTCAAAAGCGGCTTCAGAATTCATTAAAACAGCTTCAGCGATTGATTACAAACAAGTTTCTGAAGGGAATTTAAATATCCTTAGAAAAGATGCTACTGCTATTTCAGAAGCAAGAAATATCAATACTCAAAGAGAAACCTTCTTCAACCTTTCCGATAATATGATTGCTCTTACAAAAGAGTTTAAATTATCTGAGAATCCTATCTACGTTCAATATTGCCCTATGGCAGACGGAAGCTGGTTGAGCGATGAAAAGAAAATCATGAATCCTTACTATGGGAGCTCAATGCTATCATGTGGAAGTGTGAAGTCAGAGATTAAATAATTAATCTAATTTTTTTAAAAATAACAAGTTGTATAGTTTTATTTAGAATTTACTTTAATTTCTAAAATAACTATACAGCTTATATAAAAGTTCGAAATATTATGAAAAAGCTGATACTATTTCTGATGCTTTTGTTCTCTGTTTTCTCTTTTGCACAAACTACGAAGACCTATTACACGTGTCCGATGCACCCTGAAGTGGTGTCTTCAAAACCGGGAGACTGTCCGAAATGCGGAATGAGATTGGTAAAAAAAACAGTGGTGGTAAAGCCGAAAGTAGTTGCAAAACCGCAGGTTAAACCTTTGCCGAAAACAGAAGCACAGCCAACGGAAATTAAAAATAAGACGAAAGCAAAGGTTGAGAATAAAGTTGACGTTAAAAAGGTAAAAAAAGCTGATAAAGTATATATCACAAAGCCAATTCAGAATAAAACTTTACCACAGCCAAAGGCTCAAACTCAACCTAAATCTGAATCTCAGTCTCAAAAATATACCTGTCCGATGCATCCGGAAGTGATCTCTGATAAACCCGGAAAGTGCCCGAAATGCGGAATGGATTTGGTAGAGATTGAAAATGGCCCAAAGTCGGAATCCTCTAAAAATGAACCTGAAAGTTCAGTTTTAAAGAGGAATCCAGAAAATGGAAAAGTTAGTTTTGGAGGGAGAACAGTGCGTTATGATCTCTATGTAAAAGATACGATTGTCAATTTCACAGGAAAAAATCGAAGAGCTATTGCCGTGAACGGAAAACTGCAGGCACCGACATTATATTTCACAGAAGGAGATACAGCAGAAATTTATCTTCATAATATGCTGAAAGAAAATACAGGTTTCCATTGGCATGGAGTGATTTTACCCAATGAACATGACGGAGTTCCCTATTTAACCACAAAACCGGTGCAACCGGGAGAAACACATTTGTATAAATTTAAAATCTCCCAAAACGGTACGTATTGGTATCATTCTCATGAAAGTCTGCAGGAGCAGATCGGAATGAACGGAATTCTGGTTTTTCAAAAAAGAGAAGGAGAGCCTAAAACAGAATATACAAAAGAAATTCCTGTCTTATTAGGGGATTGGAGTGATGATGATCCTATGCAGATCGCGAGACGGCTTCATATGGCCAATACGGATTGGTATGCCATTAAGAAAAATGCTGTACAAAGTTATTGGGAAGCCATAAAATCAGGAAACTTTGGAACAAAAGCTCTGAATGAATGGAAAAGAATGGAAGCAATGGATGTAAGTGATGTATATTATGACAAATTTCTTATCAACGGACAGCCCAGTTCTGAGTATTCTAACTTAAAAGCTGGAGATAAAGTTCGTTTGAGAGTTGCCAATGGAGGTTCTTCCACTTATTTCTGGCTGAATTATGGAGGCGGGAAAATAAAAGTGGTTGGAAATGATGGAAATGATGTAGTTCCTGTTGAAGTAGACCGCCTGATTGTCGGAGTTTCCGAAACCTATGACATTGAAGTGACGATTCCTGAGAATAAAAGCTTTGAATTTCGTGCGACTTCTGAAGACAGGGTTGGACATGCCTCGCTTTGGTTAGGTTCCGGAGAAAGAATTGAAGCTCCAAATTTACCTAGATTAAAGCTTTTTGAAGGGATGAAAATGATGAACGGAATGATGGAAATGAGCGGAAATATGAAGCCGATGAATATGACGATGAGCAACCAGATGATGGATATGAATGAAGTAATGTATCCGGAACTTCCTGAAAGCCAGAGAAAAATGACGATGAAGCATATGAACGAGATGATGGGAATTAAGACCAAAGAAAAAGAAAATGAAGATCAGTCAAATCATTTCGGAATGGATATGCAGGAAGAAAAATCGATTAAAAGACTCTCTTACAATATTTTGAAATCTCCTGAAAAAACAATTCTTCCGACAGAAAATGTTCGTGAACTGAAGTTTACACTGGAGGGAAATATGAACCATTATCTGTGGACTTTAGACAATAAGACGGTTACTGAAACAGATAAAATATTGGTTAAAAAAGGAGAAATTCTTAGAATTACGATGTATAATAATTCTATGATGCGACATCCGATGCACCTTCATGGCCACGATTTCAGGTTGATTAATTCAAAAGGAGAATATTCACCGCTTAAAAATGTAGTAGATATTATGCCGATGGAAACCAATACCATTGAGTTTGCAGCTAATCAGGATGGTGACTGGTTTTTTCACTGCCATATTTTATATCATATGATGGCAGGAATGGGGAGGATTTTCAGTTACGAAAATTCCAAGCCTAATCCGCAGCTTCCGAATACAAAATTAGCATGGAAAAGCTTTTTGAAAGATAACAGAATGATCAGTTCAATGGCTATGTTGGATCTTCAGTCGAATAAAATGCATGCAGAAACCATGACGATGTTCGGACCGAGATGGGCGAACCTTAATGAATTTCATTCCAACTGGGATTTTGATCATTTCGAAGGGAATGTAAAAGTCGGAAGGTTTTTAGGGAAATTCCAATGGGCATTACCTTATGCCGGTTTCAGGATTCAGAAAAACCATGAAATCATGGAAAGACAAATGGCGGAAGAAACGGGAATGGATTTTCATGGAAAGAAAAACTGGTTTGGTCAACAGAAAGCTTCTAAAAATAAAGCAAATTTTATCGTGGGGATGCAATATCTTTTGCCTATGTTGGTGACTGCTGATGCAAGTGTTGATCAAAACGGAAAAGTTTTACTGGAATTGAGTAGGGAAGACATTCCGCTTTCCAGAAGATTAAGAGGTAACTTTAGTCTAAACTCTGATGGAGAATTCACGACAGGGTTACGTTATATCTTGCAGAAATGGTTGTCTGTTTCCGGAAACTATGACAATGAAATGGGATGGGGAGCCGGAATTACTTTAACTTATTAATTATAAAAGAAACTCATTTTGAGTTTCTTTTATATATAAACTATTGATTTCGATTTAAATAAACTCTAAATCAAAATTTTCATCTTTAAAGTTTAAATTTATCTTTAAGCTACCATCTGATTTTTTTATTTCAAGTCTGTTATTTGTCTTTATTTTTGAATCATAACTATATTTATAATAAATACTTGGAAAAAATTCTTTATTTTTCGTAAGCTGAATAATCGGCTTATTGAATGAGCAAAGGAAGATATTATCTTTCAAAAATATAATATCAGCTTTTCTATAACTTATTTTTGATCCAAATTGTGAGTTTCCTTCAATTTCAGCTTCTATATTTGGAATTAAGATATATTTTCTATCCTTTATATATTGGAAAAAAAGCTTTCGTTTATATTTCAAGTAAAAATAAGTTGCGATATTGACGGTAATAAAAAATAGAAAAAATCCGCCAATGAAAAAAGATAAATTATTCATAAAATAAAAATAAAAAACGGAGTCTGAAAATCAAACTCCGCTAATAAATTCTTGCGTAAAATTATTTACCTAAATAAGATTTTAGAATCTTACTTCTGGTATTGTGTTTCAATCTCTTGATCGCTTTTTCCTTGATCTGACGAACTCTCTCTCTTGTAAGATCGAAAGTCTCACCGATTTCTTCTAAAGTCATCGGGTGTTTTCCGTTCAATCCAAAGTATAATCTTACCAAATCGGCCTCTCTTGGAGTCAAAGTATTCAATGCTCTTTCGATCTCAATTTGTAGAGATTCAAGCATTAGATCTTTATCCGGACTTGGAGATTCTCCAGAACGCAATACATCGTAAAGATTAGAATCTTCACCTTCTACCAAAGGTGCATCCATAGACAAGTGTCTACCGGAGTTTTTCATAGATTCCTTGATATCTTCCTCGCTCATGTCAAGAACTTCAGCCAATTCTTCCGGAGAAGGTGGTCTTTCATTTTCCTGCTCAAGGTGAGCGTATGCTTTGTTAATCTTGTTGATCGATCCGATTTTGTTCAATGGTAATCTTACAATTCTTGACTGTTCAGCTAAAGCCTGTAAAATTGATTGACGAATCCACCAAACCGCGTAAGAGATAAATTTGAAACCTCTTGTTTCATCATACCTTTTTGCCGCTTTCATAAGTCCTAAATTCCCTTCATTAATCAAATCGGGTAAAGAAAGACCCTGATTTTGGTACTGTTTAGAAACCGAAACTACGAAACGAAGGTTGGCTTTGATTAATTTTTCAAGTGCTGCTCTGTCGCCCGCACGGATTCTTTGTGCCAATTCTACTTCTTCGTCCGCAGTAATTAGTTCAACTTTACCAATTTCCTGCAAATACTTGTCTAATGAAGCAGTTTCCCTGTTGGTAACCTGCTTAGTGATTTTTAATTGTCTCATCTATTTTTTCCTCAAAAAAGAGTTACTATATATTATACGTATCAAGAGGTAAAAAGGTTACACCTATTTTAATTATTTTTTATTCAGTTCAATTGAAATTAGAAAATTAATTGTAAATTATGGCTCTCATGACGCAGAAAGGCGATTTTGTAATGTAAATAACTTCGGAGATTTGAAAAAATCATATCGGAAGTTTCAGTCAGTTTTTATTTTAGAGCTTTATCCCGCTTTCCGCACTCGCTATTTTTTTGTATCGGCGGCGGCTTTGCCGCCGCCGATACAAAAAAATGAGCTCAAACAATTGCTGCAATCGGGGCTAAGATGATGTAATTGTTTATTTGAATAAGAAGTAATTCAAATAAACTGCCGGCTTTCAACAAATAATATAAACTTATATCATTAGCATTTTAAAAATAAAAAAGCGAAACCCAGGTTCCGCTTTATAATGATATATTTTTCCAATTATTTTAAAAAAGATCATTCAAGAATTTCGCTAATCTTAAACCTCCGTACAGAAGCTGTCTTTCCATTGTATCATTGAATTTATACTGATAATCGTATGCCAGTTTTGAATCATTAGGAGTCTGGGCATAGATTTTATTGGCAATCTGGTGAGAATCGTACAACCAGTCTTCCACAGTTCCTGCCTGAATTTTTGCTACTTCATCCTTAGATTTAATATCCAATAATTTTGAATATTCCGTATAACTGTATTTTTGAGAATCTACCAATTTTCCGTCCCAAACCGAATGTAAATTTGTTTTTTCTCCAAAATAAGTGACGTTTATTTTATTTCCTCCTAAATCTTCAGCTCTTCCTACGTGTAAAGGCTGTGCCAGATCTCCCATGATATGAATAAGGAAAATTAAAGCAATTTTTCTGTCTTTTTCAGAAGTTTTTTCATCTTTAATCTGGCTTGATAATACTTTTACCTGAGTATATAAACTTGGTCCGGCCTGAGCTTCCAAATTTTTTTCAAAAGCTTTAAGATCTGTCTGTGGATCGATGTTTACGTAATGCCAAGCTGAAGCCTGCTTCCATGCACCCGTCGTGTCAGATTTAATAAAGTCAGGCCAGTTTGCCCAATAGGCAAGGCGTTCTTTTCCCATAATTTTTTTAATTTCCCTTCTTGCCTTTCCGGAAAGGTGATTTTCTGCAATTTCTGCAATAATTCTGTGTCCCGTCAATCCCCACGCATATGAATAAAGCGAAGATGCCATGAAAGCTAAAATCAGAATTTTAGAATAAATACTTTTCATTGTAAATAACATTTTCAGGGTGCAAAGATACGGCTCACTTTTCGAAGTAGAATTAAATATGAGATAATTCTTGTCTTTAAGGGTGTTAATAAAATTTAATCTAAATAAGTGTTTTGTTAATTTATTTCTTTATTTGTTTTGGAATAGCAGAAGAAATTTAAACTTAAATTTCGTTGTTTTTTTACCGTATTTTCACGGATATTTGTAGGGATAATACTTTTAATGGGATTAAATTAGTATTTTTAATGTGAAATTATTTGAAAATATTTTTTCAATACTACGAGATATAGTACCTTTACATGCCCAAAATCACAGGAAATACTATGTATGAGAATCATATTGTAGAAATGAATTACAATAAGCTGCAGACAGATTTCAAAGCTGAAGCTGTGGCCGTTAATCTATTAAAATACCATAGAGCTGTAAGTAACATCTTTATTGACCGACTGGGAATTAATGACAGAGCTTACCTTAAGGACATAAAAGGTATTTCAAGTCATTTTTTAGGTTTTGATGAAGAAGTTTTTACCATAGAGACGTACCGGGAAGGCATTTACGATTATCTTCCTGAAGGATTGTTTCATCCGCCTTCATTGGGAGCTTCCAGAAAAAATATAGAAACCGTTGTTAAAGAAATCCGGAAGCAGAAAAGGGTAGAAGAAGATGCAAGAAAGTTTTTCAAACCATTTGAACTGGAGATTTTCTTTACCGAAATCAGTGCACTGCTAAAGGAATTCGATTTTGATATTTCAAGTGATACTGATTCTTTGCTGGATACTATAAGTGAGCTTTGGCCTTTAATTAAGATGCTTGACAAACAAAATGCCTATATCTTCATCTATATTTTACCGTTTTTTCATCAGATCAGAGGGGATAAAAGATGGTTTGAGAGATGCATGACGGCTTTTCTTCAGATTCCGGTAGAAGTCACTTTTGCTCCGAATGTGATAGACAACATAGAGGAGAATGATGATTCCATGCTGCTTGGAAATTCAAGATTGGGAGTTACTTATATCCCGAGCGGAAGTCATATGGACGGACAAAGAAACTGGGTGGTGAATATCGGGCCTATTCCTTACTCCGATATGAAAAAGTTCATAGATGGCAGTCCGTTTAGAAAAGTTCTTCATACATTATACGATTACTTTTTACCGGTAAGTGTAGATATAAAAGAGAATTTCATCACAGAAAAACAGGAATATTCTTTTGCTCTGGAAGATGATGAAAGAAATGCAAACCGCCTTGGTTACTCCACCTTCCTCTAAAATATTTTATTATATTTACAGATACCAACTTCATATATTATTAATTGAAAAAAGACAAATGGAAATCTCTTCAGTAAAAGGTATATTTTTAAGATATATTTTGATGCCTTTGATTGCAGTAATCATGATGATTATTTTAGGAATAATCAGAAGAAATAAGCCTGCTATCAAAATAAAGACCATCATTATCTATGTTCTTCTGTGCAGTTTATGCATAGCAGTGCCCGGTTTTTTTGGTTTTGCCGGAAATACTTTTAATCCTTATTGGTATCTGATTGCTCAGATTATTTATCTTATTTTAGGGATTATCCATGTTAATCTTTTGGACAGATATTTTAAAAAGCATATTGATTCTTTATCTATGAGTATATTGTTTGAATCGGTGCTTTCTTTAACATGTATTGTATTCGGAGGTTATCTTTTTACCTTAATATTCAACTGGATAAGCAAGGGAACAGGCTATCCTGTAATGGCTGCAACAAGTGTATTCATCTTCCTTGTTCCGTTGGTATTTCATTATTGCTATGTTCAGTTTATCAGTATTCCTGTTGATATTTATAAAACCTGGAGATATTCGCCGGATCAGAAACTTCCGGATTTTGAAGGGGCGGACTTTGACAGATTGATGGTCCTGAATGTAGAATTAAGTAAAAATTTAGAAGAGTCCAATCGTTTCAGAATTAAAGCTAAAACCTTACCGACAGGTGTTACTTTCGGTGATTGGTTCTATAGAGTGGTGGATGATTATAACCACAAAAATCCGGGATCTATCATTCATCTTTCGGATAGTGAACAACAGCCTTACTACTGGATTTTTTACACCAAAAAATCATTTTTCAGTTTTAGAAAATATATCAATTTCGATCAGGATATTTCAGCAAATAGCATTTCAGAAAATGAAGTGGTCATTTGCAAAAGAGTAATTCAGCATGAAGAAGAAGGAATTGCTAAAAAATCATAACACACACAAATTTTAAAAGTATTTAATATGATACAGCCGATTAAACATTTTGCGATCAATTGGGTCGACGGAATGAAAGTTTCCCAGAGACATTTAAATGATCAGGATAATTTCTTAATTGATACCATCAGAGATTCCAATTCATTAGGGATTACCAATTATAATTACGGACTTTTACCTATTCCCAATGAATTTACGGACAAAACGATTTTTGATGTTCATAATACAGCAACAAATGATGTTCAGCTTGTTATAAAGCATTGTAGTGCGGTTACATTAGCCGGATACAGGGTAGAGCTTAATGACAGGAGAGTAAGTGTAAAGTCATTGGCAAAATCAATGAACGAGGAGCAGGCAGATGGAGAATATTATATTTTAATTTCAGTAAATCCTTTTGATAAAGTTCCTTTCGGAGATATTGATCCTGAAGAAATTCCACCGAGACATCCGAATGCTCAATCCAATTACCATATAGAATTACTTCCGGTAACTTCTCTAAACAGCAGTTATTCAGGAGGAAACTATCTGATTGTAGGGAAGGTTGACTTAAAAGGAAATATTGCCCAGGTAGATTCGAATTTTATTCCGCCTTGTACTTCGGTTCAGAGCCATCCTGCGTTGTTGAACTATTATAATGGTTTTGCAAAATCTATCGGTAATTTACAGCAATATGCCTTTAAAATTATTCAGAAAGCCTCTCATAAAAACCAGAATACAGCATTAGCACAAAATGTTAAATTTTTGTGTAATACGATGATAACGACTTTCGCGGATATGTATTTTCAGTTTAGAAATATCACGCCTTGGCAACCACCGGTATTTCTGATTGAATCTTTTGCAAAACTAGCACTGAATTTATATAACGCTACACAAGTTCTGGTTCCTGCAGAATTGGAAGAAATGCTGAATTATAGCTTAGAATGGAGTGAAATTGCACCTCATACTTTGTTAAATCAATTATCAATTGTTGCAGAAACAAACTATGATCACCACAATTGCGGTGAACCGTTATTGTATATTCAGCAGATGTTGAGAAGTTTGGAAATAATCTTCTCAAAATTAAGCGAACTGGATTATATTGGTCAGCGAAAAGAGAACATCATTGTCAACGAACAGGAAGTTTCTTCCAATACCAATCCGAAAAGAGGTTGGAGTGTTTTGGATTAATTATCATACTATTAATAAAAGTAAATCCCGGGCTTATAAATTCGGGATTTTTTATGTAAAATTGTTTTAAGAATATTTAAAAAAATATGAACATAGATATAATAAGACAGGACATCAGAGGATTATCAGACGGGAAAATATTTCTGAACAATGCAGGTTCTTCATTAATGCCAAGACAGGTTGTGGATACGATGATGGATTATTTAAAGCAGGAGGAACAATTCGGAGGATATGAAGTAGCCAATAAAAATGCTGAATTATTGGAAAGTTTTTATGATGAAACGGCTAAAATGATTAACTGCAAATCTTCAAATATTGCTTTTGCCACAAGTGCTACAGACGCTTATACAAAGGCATTATCCAGTATCATTTTTAAAGAAGGAGATGTGATCATTACAACGATTGACGATTATATTTCCAATCAGATTACATTTATTTCGCTGCAGAAAAAATTAAAATTAAAAATTATCAGAACAAAAAATCTTTCAGACCATGAACTTGATTTGGAAGATCTGGAAGAATTAATTAAAAAGTATACCCCTAAATTAGTTGCTGTTACTCATATTCCAACAAATTCAGGACTGATTCAGGATGTTGAAGGTGTCGGAAAAATCTGTAAAAAATATG
This sequence comes from Chryseobacterium sp. Y16C, assembly GCF_022488405.1. Lineage (NCBI taxonomy): Bacteria > Pseudomonadati > Bacteroidota > Flavobacteriia > Flavobacteriales > Weeksellaceae > Chryseobacterium > Chryseobacterium sp. Y16C. The sequence continues at coordinate 748,738 of NZ_CP092711.1, read as the reverse complement.
GTATTTTGTATCTTGTTGATGCCTGTCAGTCTGTTGGACAGCTCTTTGTAGATGTTGAAAAGATTGGCTGTGATTTTCTGACGGCAACCGGAAGGAAATTTATGAGAGGACCGAGAGGAACAGGATTTTTATATGTTTCGGATAGAATTCTGGAGCAGAATTATGCTCCCTTACTTTTAGATATGAGAGGTGCCAACTGGACGGAGTATGATAATTATGAATTATTTAAAACGGCAAAACGATTCGAGCATTGGGAAGTTTCCTATGCATCTTTACTGGGTTTTACTGAAGCTTTAAAATATGCCAATACGATCGGAATACATGCTATTGAACATTATAACAAAGGCTTGTCTGAGAAACTGCGGGAAAATTTGAGAGATAGTGGTTTCCAGATTTGGGATCAGGGAAATCGTCTTAGCAGTATCATTACTTTTTGCGGTCCGGATGGAGATTTAGAAAATATTCAGAAAGTCTTGAAAGAAAATAATATATTCTTTTCAGTGACTTATAAAAACTCAGCCTTAATAGATTTTACGAATAAAAATATCAACGGAATTGTAAGATTATCACCACATTATTTCAACACGGTTGAAGAAATCGAAAAGGTGTCAGAAATTTTAAATAATAGCTTGAGATAGGTATTCCATTGACTTATCGAAAATATTTCAGTAAAGGAATCTGTAGAATTACAGACATAAAAAATAGATTGAAACACAGTTCGATCTATTTTTTTACTAATATTTTATCAGTTGCTTTTCTGCTCAGAATTTCATTCTTCCCGTCAATTTCAATAGTAATTGATTTGTCGAAACTTTCAATTTTGATGACCTTGATCTTTTTATTCAAAAGCAGATTTCTCTCTGTTAAATAATTAAGAAAAGCATCATCAGAAAGGGTAACAGAAGTAAAGACTACCACTTCTCCAGGCTCGCAATTGCTTAATTTTTGTAAATCCTGAGCAATGATATTGCCGTCTTTATCGGGAATAGGTTCTCCGTGAGGGTCAAATTTAGGATAATTAAGAATTTCATCCATCTTATCAAAGAAAATAGTAGAATGTACGTGTTCCAGCTGCTCTGCAATCTCATGAACATTTTCCCAACCGAAATTCATTTTTTTTACCAGAAACATTTCTGTAAGCCTATGCTTTCTTACCACCAAAGCCGCTTCGCGATGTCCTTTTTCAGTAACGATAAGCGGTTTATAGGTTTCATAGATTACCCAGCCTTTTTCGGCAAACTTCTTCATCATATTGTTAACACTCGGCATTTTCACCGTTAAGAATTTGCTGAGCTCATTAATCGTTACTTTGCTTTCGGTATCAACCAAATGAAATAAAGCTTTCAGATAGTTTTCTTCGGTTAATGTTGTTTTCAAAATGTTAGATGATTTTCATTACAAATCTAACAAAATATTATGAATTATTGATGTTGGATATTTTAAGTTTTTTTAATTTTACTTTATGAAATTTTCATTCAAAAACGATTATTCGGAAGGTTGTCACTCCAATATTCTAAAAGCTCTTTTAGAGCATAATACCGATCAGCAGGCAGGGTATGGAGAAGATCAGTACTCTTTACAGGCTAAAGAACTCATTAAGCAAAGAATAAAAAAAACAGATTCGGAGATCTATTTTGTTTCCGGCGGAACTCAGGCCAATTTATTGGTAATTTCTTCCGTCTTAAGACCTTATCAATGTGCTATTTCAGCATCTACAGGTCATATTCTCAATAATGAAACCGGAGCCATTGAAGCGACTGGACATAAAATTTTAAGCATAGAGAAAGAGGATGGAAAACTGGCTCCTGAAGATATTATTCCGGTTCTGGAAAACCACAGAAATATTCCACATCAGGTAATGCCGAAGTTGGTTTACATCTCAAATTCTACAGAACTGGGAACAGTTTATACCTTAAAAGAATTAGAAGATCTTTCGAAATTCTGTGAGGATAATAATTTATATCTTTTTATGGACGGCGCAAGAATGGGACACGGTCTGACTTCCGAAATCAGTGATCTGACATTGGAAAAAGTTGCGGAACTGACTGATGTTTTCTATTTAGGCGGAACTAAAAACGGTGCATTAATTGGAGAGGCAATTGTAATTAATAATAAAGAGCTTCAGCAGGACTTTGCTTTTAATATTAAACAAAAAGGAGCTTTATTGGCAAAAGGAAGACTATTAGGAATTCAGTTTTTAGAACTGATGAAAAATGATCTTTATTTTGAGTTGGCAAAGCATGCCAATCAGCAAGCCATGAAAATCAAAAATGCAATGCAGGAAAGGGGAGTACAGTTTTTATCCGACACCTATACCAATCAGATTTTCCCGATTCTAAGTAATGATGTAATTCAAAAGCTCTCGGAGAAATTTGAATTTTATGTCTGGAAGAAAATAGATGAGAATTTTTCGGCTATCCGTCTTATTACTTCCTGGAATACTGATGATGAGCCCGTTAATGAATTTATTGAAATTATTAAAACGGAACTATAAAAAAATGCAACTTGATAAAGTTGCATTTTTAATTTATTTCAAAGCTTTATTAACAAGGTTGCAATCAGCAGTTTCCAGTTTTTGGCCATCTTTATAGCTGATGTTTTTTTCACTGGCATATTTTATCTGTCCGTTTTCTTCTTTATGGGCTCCGATACCTTCTACCAAAGTATTATCTTTTTGAATAAAGAAAATATCTCTTGCGCTTTTTTTGCCTTCAGATTCGAATTCATACGTCAGTTTTATGGTATCTCCCGATTTATAGCCGGAAATATCTCCTTTATTGCTGTCTTTTTCGAAGTTTTTGTAAGACATTTTCCCTGTAATGGTTCCCAGATTATCATCAATACTGGCAAATACAGAATCTTTTCCGGTAACTCCCATATAGCAGAACGATTTTGGGCCTAAAGTATCAATTACTTTTTCAGTAGTTGCAGTAGAATCTGTTTCTAACTTTGGAGCTGCTGTTTCTGTTTTTTTATTACAGTTTATTAAAAAAACAGATAATGTACTTAATAAGATCAACTTTTTCATAATCCTTTTGTTGTATTAGCTAAATTTCGAAGTTGCTAAAATAATCATTTTATTATTGAATTGATATTAAAAATTATACCTTCAAACATCCCCGGAAACCCCTGGCTGCATAATAAGAATCAGCTCCGTTGTGATAGGTGAAAACAGTATTGTAACGTCGGTCACAGAAAATTGCTCCTCCCAATTCTCTTATTGATACAGGAGTTTTTACCCAGCTCGAAGTTTTCAGATCAAATTTTCCTAATTCCTGAAGCTGACGGTACTGTTCTTCTGTTAACAATTCGATGCCCATTTCAGAAGCCTTATCGACTGCATTGCTTTCCGGCTTGTTGGCCTTTCTGCTTTCCCATGCAGGATAATCGTAGCACAGGCTTCTGCGTTTCGGGCTTTCTGGTGAACAATCAAAGAAGAAATATTCATCTGTTTTTTTATCATAACCAACAACATCAGGTTCACCTTCGGTTTCTTCCATTTCGTTTAAAAACTAAAGTTTTTCCGGATTTTTCTGCAGTTTTGATTGAATTTTTTCCCAATCCAAATTTTGATGACGATGCATATTTTTCTCAAAACGGGTTTTCAAAATCTTCAAAAGTTCTTCGGCTTGTTCCGAGGTCAGTTTCTTTTTCATATTAATTCAGTTTAAGTGGTTTAATTATTTACAGAAATTTTCCTATCGGCAGGTCTGAAATACCAGGAAATAATAACTAATATAAGCAATAAAACAGCAGGAAATGTTTTGCTGACCGGATCATTAACAACAATATGCGAAATGACAGCTCCCGACATTACAAAGAAAAACCCTGAGTAAGCCCATTCTTTTAATAAAGGAAATTTCGGAATTAAAATTGCAATAACGCCTAAGATTTTCCATACTCCAATGATAGTCATTAGATAAGAAGGATAACCCAGATTTGTAAAATTGGCTAGTTCGTCCTTATTTTTCATGAGCTGCACAATGGCTGTTGAAACCATTCCCAGAGCCATCCAAAGCGTAAAAAACCAATAGATGATTTTATTTCTTTTCTGGAATTTATTTTGTGTTTCCATTTTTATCTGTTTTTAAGTTTAATCATTCAGGCCTTTTCCATTAAGAATTTCGGGAATGTATTTTTCAATTCTGGAAGCTCTGGTTTTGGATTGTTTGGCGGAAGAAAAATAGAGTAGGTAAGCACGTTGTCTTCCTGGTGTTAAAGCTTTAAAAGCTTCTTTTAATGCTGAGTTTTCATCCAGTTTCTGTTGAAATTCTTTAGGCATTTCAAATTCTTTGGTCTTCTTCATCTCGACTTTTGCACCTGATTCTTCAACATCAACAGCTTCAAATAGATATGATTTAATAACTTCTTTTAAATCAATAATTTGCTGTAAACTGGTAAAACGGATTTGTCTTGCAGCTTGCACATTTTCAGTTTGTTGGATTAAGATGTTTTCAGGATCTTTCATTAAAGCACCTTTGAAAAAGAGTAGTGCACAATATTCTTTAAAACCGTGAATTAAGAATATATTTTTTCCCTCATAAGTATAACATGGACATCCCCATTTCAAATCTTCTACAAGCTCGGTTTCTAATGCAATTGCTCTTAATTTTTCGAATTCTTTTTGCCATTGTGTGGCCTTATCAAAGAAGAAATCAACTTTTGGGTTCATATAATTTGGATTATAATGTTTCGGGATATGTGTTGCGGGTTATATCAGCAATATAATTGATGGATTCAATCTCGAATCTCGTATCCCGCATCTTGTTATTTAAATAATTCTTGCAGACGGTTATGGGCCATATTGATGCCTTGTGCGAAAGGTAATTTCAACATCTGATCTCTGAAATCCAATGATTTATAAATAGTCTGAATGGTTATTTTGCTGATATCATCCGTAATTTTTTCAAATTCTAAAAATTCAAGCTGAACTGGAAAAGGCGTATTTTCCATTTGAAAAGTCCTTATAATTTTCTTATTCTGAACAATTTCATGAATGGTTCCATTGGCGCTGAAAACTACGTCGCCTTGAGGATTTGAGGTCTCAAAACGGTAGCTTCCGTGTTGTTTATTTTCAAATTTTGTCACTTTTGTACCCATCCATTGTTCGAAAAGTTCAGCTTCTGTATACGCTTTGAACAACAATTCGACAGGCAGGTCAAATTTTCTGGTGATGAAGATTTCCTGCTTGCCATCTTCAGCGTGTATTTTGGTTCTCAGTTCCATATTTCTACTTTTTTGATTGGTAATTTTTCATTAAGTCTTCAAGCTTATTGAATCTGTCATCCCACATTTTGCGGAAGGGCTCGATAAAGTCTGCAATTTCTTTCATTTTTACAGGATTTAAATGGTAGATAATTTCGCGTCCGTTTTGTTCAGGTCTTAATAATTCGCATTCTGTTAGGATTTGAAGATGTTTTGAAACAGTAGGTCTTGCAGTATCAAAATTCGAAGCAATTGCACCAGCTGTCATAGATTGAGCGGCAACCAACATCAATATGGATCTTCTGGTAGGATCTGCAATCGCCTGAAATACATCTCGTCTTAAATTCATTATGTAGTTATTTGACTACAAATTTAAATGAAGTTATTTGGCTACGCAAATTTTATTGATGATTTTTTTTATTAAATATTAAATTTTGACAGATTGCTGTGATTTATACATTGTAATAGTATTATTCAAATTAAACTATAAGAATCTAGCTTTGAATCTGCGGAGTTTTTTCTCGTACAGCGGAATCTCAGCAGTTTTAAAATATTGAAGAAAATGATTGGAGGAAATAAAGCTTGTACCAAATAGCAGAAGGCTTCTAGAAGAGTACGAAATAACAAAGTAAACTCTCCTATATTCATATTAAAAAAAATCCTATAATTTATATTATGTTAAATTGTATTTATGACCATAATCTATAATAGCACTGCTATTTAAAATTGCCTACATAATAAATTCAACATCTTTATATCCCATTCAACGACTCATTTTGCCCGTTCATCGAAAAATCTTTCAATTCCGCAATATTCCATCCGAACTTTACATCATTAAAAAAGAACAACTTAAATCTTACTATTATGAAAACAAAAATCGGAATTACAGAAAACAACACACGAGCTGTTGCTGATCAACTGGCAAAACTTTTAGCTGATGAAACTTTACTTTACATCAAAACCAGAAACGCTCACTGGAATGTTACCGGAGATAATTTCCACGCCAATCACCTTTTTTTCGAGGAGCAATACAAACAATTGGATGAACTGATTGACAGCGTTGCAGAACGTATGCGTAAAATCGGACATTATGCACCGGCAACAATGAAAACCTATCTGGAACTGACACATCTTACAGAATACAGCGAAAGAACCAATGACGGTTTAGGCTATATGAAAGACCTGTTGAGCGACCACGAAAGCATCATTGAATTCCTACGAGGAAACATTACCCCTTTTGCTGAAGAATTCAAAGATTACGGAACCAGCGATTTCATTACGGGTTTGATGGAAACCCACGAAGAAATGGCCTGGATGATCCGTTCATATTTCAGATAATTGGGAAAAGAAAAAAGGAATAATTATATTTGTGTAAAATCATAAATAACTATCCCTATGAAAGCTTTAATCGTCGATGATAACGACATTGCAAGAACAACATTATCACATTTGGCAAAACAAATTCCGAATCTTACGATTGTCAATGAATTTTCCAACGCGATTGAAGCTTACAATTATCTGCAGACCCATCCTGTTGATCTAATTTTCTTAGACATCGAAATGCCTGAAATGTCAGGGATAGAACTCACCAAAAATCTCTCAGGAAAAGAAACGATCATCATTTTCACTACATCTAATAAAGAATATGCACTCGAAGCTTTCGAATTGAATATCGCAGATTATCTTTTAAAACCTGTGATGCCGGCAAGATTTTTACAAGCGGTGAGCAAAGCACAGGCTATTCTTGAAAGCAGAAAGGAAAATGTAGAAGTCACGAAAGATGAGTTTCTTTTCGTGAGAGATTCCAATATTACAAGACGTTTGAAACTGGACGATATTTTTTATGCAGAAGCAATGGGTGATTACGTTAAGTTCTATACAAGAGAAAAAATGTTTGCTATCCACGGCAAAATGAAAACTGCGGAAGAACGTCTTCCAAAAGATCATTTCATCAGAGTTCATCGGTCTTACATCGTTTCTGTCGGTAAGATAGATACGCTTCAGGATGGTGGAATTATGATTAATGGAAAATTCATTCCCGTTGCAGATGCGTACAGAAAAGCGCTCAACTCGAGAATGAATGTTTTTTAAAATTTTAATTTTTATTGGGGCAGCTTAATCCGTCTTCCGCTCCCGCTTTTTTGTCATTGCGAAGAAATGAAGTTAGCACTTGAACTATTCAGTAATCGCAATGACAAAAAGAGCTCCGCTCAAGCCGGGCTGCAACAATGCGCCGTTCCAATTGCAATGCAAAATTCCCCTCCTTTGGAGGGGTGGCGAAAATTCAAAGAATTTTTAACGGGGTGGTTAACAATAATTTTAAAGTCAACATAATAGACTTATGAAAAAGATATCCTCAGTAATGGACAACAGGAGATTCAGTTACTTCATTATTCTCACATTTATTGCGGGGTCTCTCCTATTGATAGCCGTTCAGATTAATTCAGCCCAAAATACAAAGGAACTTATCCGTAACAATAACAAACTTCTCGAAGAATTACGTTCAAGCAATCATTTGCGTGAAATTGACCGTGATATTTTAGGTGTTGAAAGCAGAATCAGAGCCTCCATTGCAACCAATGACACCACTCACCTTGAAGGCATCGACCAAAAGATCAATCAGATAGAAAACTTTCTGGATTCCCTTTCCAAAGACAATGCCGATACAGAGGAAGAAAGATTAATTCACCGGTTGAGTGTTCTCGCGATGGACAAGAAAACAACGAAGGATAAATTATTGCTGCGTTATCATACCCTCGGAAATATGGACGATCAGACTTCCATTGCTAATCCAAGAGCCAGAAAAATATCGAACGAAATCACTTCTATCACTGCAAAGATCTATGAAAGTCGAAAAATTCATATGGTAGATCTCAGTAAAAAAAACGAGGAAATGGGACAGAAAGCCAGATTGTATGATATTTCCTTGCTGATTCTTTTGATCTTAAGCGGATCTATCGTTGGCTATCATATTCTTCGCCAGTTTAAACGTCAGAGATTGCTGATCCAGGAATTGGATATTGCGGAGAAAAAAGCTTCGGTTGCCGCACAGACCAAAGAAAATTTTTTAGCCAATATGAGCCACGAAATCAGAACACCTCTGAGCGGAATCTTGGGCTTTACTAACCTTTTACAAAAAAGACCATTGGATGAAACTTCAAAAGAATTTGTATCATCCATTCAACGTTCAGGAGAAAATCTGATGGCCATTATCAATGACATTCTGGATTTATCCAAAATCGAAGCCGGAATGATGCGTATTACCAAAGGAATATTCAGTATCAACGGATTGGTGAATTCTGTCGAAACGTTTTTTGTGGAACGTGCCAAAGAAAAAGGATTAGCGATTTCCAGCAAAATAGATTCCTCGATTCCTGATACTTTGAACGGTGATGCAACAAGGTTAACTCAAATTTTAGTCAACCTCATCGGGAATGCCATCAAATTTACCCATCACGGAAATATCAGTATCGAAATTTACAATAAGCAACAGACCAAAAGTGAAGTCATTGTCGGTTTTAAAGTCTCGGATACCGGAATTGGAATCGATAAAGAAAAGCTTAGCGAGGTTTTTGAAAGATTCAATCAGGGTGAAGATTCTACAACAAGAAATTATGGCGGAACCGGGCTTGGTTTATCCATTGTGAAAAGTTTAATTCAATTGCAAAATGGCGATATTGAGGTAATGAGTGAACAGGGAAAAGGTACGACTTTTCATTTTTTCATTCCTTATGCCATTGCGAAAGAACAGATTAATGTGGCGCCTTCTGTTAACATCAATTATTTCAAAGATAAATCCAATGTACCTTTAAAAGTTTTAATTGTAGATGATAACGCGATCAATCAAAGCCTGATGAAACATCTTTTGTCACAATGGAACATCGATTTCGACACTGCAAACAATGGTCTGGAAGCAGTAGAATATCTTAAAAATAATGATTGTGATCTTGTTTTAATGGACATTCAGATGCCACAAATGGACGGCTATACTGCAACACAAAAAATCAGGGAAGAATTGAACCTGAACCTTCCAATTATTGCAATGACCGCACATGCACTGGCTGGAGAAAGAGAAAAATGCCTGAGCCGGGGAATGAACGAATATATTTCCAAACCCGTCAATGAAGATGAATTATTTAAATTAATTTCAGGTTTCGGATTGAAAAAAGATAAAAATAATGGAATAGAAAGTAAAGGATATACTACTGTTTATCAGTATATTGATCTTACTTATATGAAATCCATCAGCAATGGTGACAAAGATTTTGAAAGAACAGTCACACAGCAGTTTTTAGACAAAATTCCGGATCATGTTCAGGAAATGGAATCGGCTTATGAAAATGTAGATTTTACGATTGTAAAACTGAGAGCGCATGATCTGAAATCCAGTGTTGCCATCATGGGATTATTACCTTTATTAGAAGAAAAACTGGAGTTTCTGGAAATGACCTCCGGACAAAATCAGCAATCAGCAGAAGCTTTGAAAATGGTGCAAAGTATTATCACATCATCACTTTCAGAAGCTGAAAAGTTTTTGCATCAATTACAGAATATTAAACCTTAAACAATGAATTTATTTAGCCCGATACAACTACGCAGTCTTGAACTTAAAAACAGGATTGTATTATCTCCCATGCAGCAATACAGCGCAAAAAACGGAGTTCCCGGCAACTGGCATCTTGTCCATTTAGGAAGCCGTGCCGTTGGTGGCGCAGGTCTTATCCTTACCGAATGTACCGCGGTTTCCGAAGAAGGCTTAGCCACTTTAAGCGACGTGGGAATCTGGAACAACGAGCAACAAAATGCCTGGAAAAACGTTGTAGATTTCGTTCACGAACAGAATGCTAAAATAGGAATTCAGCTTTGGCATTCTGGAGGAAAAGGAAGCCTAAAGCATCCCAACGAAAGAATGAAACCCCTTACCGTGGAAGAAGGCGGATGGATTGTAAAATGTTCCTCACCCACAGAGATCAACGGAGTGATTCCCGAGGAGTTATCCGTTGCAGAAATTCAGGAGCTTAAAAATAAGTTTGCCCAAGCTGCTGTAAGAGCGGTGGAAGCAGGTTTTGATACGATTGAGCTTCACGCAGGACATGGTTATCTTTTTCATCAGTTTTATTCTGCATTAATTAATAAAAGAACAGATGAATACGGTGGAAGTTTTGAAAACCGAATCCGTTTTTTAGTGGAAACCGTTCAGGAAGTGAGAAAAGTGATCCCTGAAACAATGCCTTTACTCGTAAGAATCTCTGCTGTAGATTATGTAGAAACTGAGGAAGGCTGGACACTTGATAACAGCATCCGGCTTGCAGAAATCCTCAAAAGCGAAGGTGTAGATTTTATTACCGCATCAGGCGGCGGCTTTACCAATGTAAGCAAAGACAGAGTTTTTCCGGGTTATCAGGTTCCTTTTGCTACTGCCATTAAAGAAAATACAGGGCTTTTAACAGGTGCTGTCGGAATGATCACATCTGCAAAACAAGCCAACGAAATTATCAGCGACAACAAAGCAGACCTGGTTATCATTGCAAGAGAGCATTTAAGAGATCCTTATTTTGCCATTCATTCTGCAATCGAACTGGAGCTTGATACAGAAATCCCTTGGCAATACAAAAGAGCTTTTTAAATTTGTAAAAAACTGATGATATGGAAAATCAAGGTGCATCTGTAGTAATTTCACATCATATTCTGGATGGAAAACAGCAGGAATACGAACAATGGCTGGATGAAATTGTTCCTTTAACCAGAGATTCAAAAGGTTTCATAGACCATCAGATTGTACGCCCAATTAAAGGTCTTACCTTTGTCTATACTGTTATTATCAGGTTCGATACGATTGAAAATCTCCGAAGCTGGATGGATTCTGATGCCCGTAAAAGGCTCATTGACAAAGCTGCTCCACTTTTCCGAAAAAATGACCATTATAAAATAAAATCCGGGCTCGACTTTCTTTTTGAAACTGAAAATGAAACAAAGGTTCCTGTACGTTGGAAGCAGTTTCTGGTAACCTGGTCAGCCATTTATCCTTTGTCATTAGTGATTCCATTGGTACTTCTCCCCTTTTTAAGGTTATTAAAAATTCCTGCTAATCATTATTCAGACGGACTTCTGATTTCAGGATGTATTGTTTTCCTGATGGTTTTTGCCGTAATGCCTAATTATACAAAGCTGATCAGAAAATGGCTTTTTAAATAATATTAATGACATAAAGAATCACTGTAAAATGCAGTGATTTTTTGTTTATAATAAAGGCTTTCCGCTTTTGTCTTTCCGTAGGAATCTCAACAAAGTATTTAAAATAATAATTTAGATTGACTTCGTCGAACCACTTCGTTAGGTTTCTTACGGAATGACAAACTTGATATATATTAAAAATTGTTACTATTTCTTTCTATTCATTAATAAATATCGCGCATCCCAACGACAGTTTCTGCCTGTTCATCGAACACCCATTGATTTTCAATTAAGTTGCCTGTAGCTTTACATCATCAATTAATACAAACAATTAAAACCAAAACATTATGGAAATTCTACAAACACCAGAAAACGCACTGTCTCACTCAAGTGTAACCGCTATCATCAATGCACCATTCGAAAAAGTTAACATCGCAGATTGGTTATTAAACTTACCCGATGCCGAATATCAAAGATGCTCAACACAGCACATCGGAGCCGCTATTTCTACTACTTTTGACGGCGAACCGGTTTCGTTAAATGTTGAAACAATCGGAGATGCTTTGATGGTTCAGCATTATGTAGCCACAGTGTATCGCCCGGATTATTGCAGAATGTTATCGATCTCCGATTCCATTACCAAAAACGGAAGAACGAAAGTTCAGGTTTTATGGGAGCTGAAAGCCACAAAAATTGATGACAACACGACTTTGTACACCAACGAAATTCACGCAACAGCAACTCCCGAGATGTTTGAATATCTGAAAGAGCACAATATTAATCTTGCAGATGCTGCAACGTCAAGACAAGCGGCCTCCGACGCTCACAACCACGAAGAAACACCCAACTTTGCAAAAAGTATCGAGAACAAAGCTTTGACAGGTAAATACAATCAGCCTTTTTAAAATAAACAATACATATTTTCATTAAAATCATTGGGTTTATCCGGTGATTTTTTTGTTTAAAAACAATCTGTTTGTAACCAAACGACTTTGCATTTTATTTCCCGCAATTTGTTTGGAACAAAATACATTTTACTTTAGTTTAAAACAACCCTGATTGCAACATAATAACTTTGCATTTTGTTTCCCGCAACTTGTTTGGAATAAAATGCGTTTTACATTAGTTTAAAACAACCCTGTTTATAACCAAACAACTTTGCGTTTTGTTTCCCGCAATCTGTTTTAATCAAATGCATTTTATACTAGTTTAAAACAATCCTGTTTGTAACTCAACAAATTTCAATTTCTTCTGCAACAATTCACCATCTGTCTCATCATAAAACTCAACGACTGATTTTGCCTGTTCACCGAATAGAAACTGAAAAAAGCCAGATTTGGAAGTAGCTTTACCATAGAAATTAAGAACAAGAGATAATCACTAAAAAATAATAATATTATGAAAACTTCAACTTTAAGCTTCAAATATGAGTTAGAAAAACAAAATCCCCGCACCAATGACGGTGGAACTACAAGAGGCGCTTCTGTAAAAGATTTCCCCGCTTCTATCGGTATTGCCGGAGTTTCTATGAGACTGCAGCCCGGAAGTATGAGAGAATTGCACTGGCACGCCAACGCAGCAGAATGGGCGTATGTGATTTCGGGAACCGTTCGTACAACGATTATTCATCCGGACGGAAAAAGCTATACCGATAATTTCGAACCGGGAGATGTATGGTATTTCCCCAAAGGGTACGGTCACTCGATCCAGGCGACAGGAACAGAAGAGTGCCATTTCATTCTGATCTTTGATAACGGTAATTTTTCCGAAGACCATACGTTCAGCGTTACAGATTTTGTATCCAGTGTACCGCCGGAAATTGCCGCTCAGAACTTAGGTTTAACCCTTGAAGAAGTGGCAGCATTACCGCAGAAAGAAGCCTATTTCGCAGCAGGAATTGTTCCGGATGAATTATCTTTCAATGCCACCCCAAGACCTGAAGAATCTGATATTGAATTAACCAATCTTCACCGTTATCCACTGCATTCCCAGCAACCGAGAATCATTCCTGGAGGTGGTTTGCAGAGATTGGTAACAAGTAAAGAATTTCCCATCAGCAAAACAATGGCTGGTTCTGTTCTGGAGTTGCAACCAGGTGCTTTGAGAGAAATGCACTGGCATCCGAATGCGGATGAATGGCAGTATTTTATTTCCGGACAGGCCGAGATGTCGGTTTTCTTAGCGGAAGGTACGATTGTTACGGAGCAGTTTAACGCTGGTGATGTCGGTTATGTTCCGATGGGAGCCGGACATTACATCAAAAATACAGGCGATACGGTCTGCAAAGTATTGATTGGATTCAACAGCGGAACTTATGAATCCATTGATCTAAGCGAATGGCTGGCCGGAAATCCAAAAGATGTTGTCATAACGAATTTTGGTTTAAAGGAAGGCGAAATTGAGAAATTCCCTTCGAAAAAAGTATTTATTCAACCTGAAAAATAACGGTTTTGATTGCGGAAAAATCTCTTCTGTCTTCCAAAGAAATCAAAGTACAGGAGAAATTGGCCATCTTTTTAGCCTTCATCGCAGGATATATCGACGCAACGGGATTGATCAAATGGAAAACCTATGTTTCCTTTATGAGTGGAAATACCACGCAATTGGGAGCGGCTTTTTCCAGTGAGAAATATGGAATCATCATTACATCAGTTACGGTAATTGGAAGTTTCTTAATTGGGATTTTTGCCGGGACATGTTTATCATTATGGAAAAAATGCAAGGTTAAAAGCATCGTTTTTTATATTGTTTCGGGAATTTTGATTCTTTATACTTTTATGAATTATTATCGTCGAATTCCTGTGATTCCTTCGATTGCCATCATCGGTTTTGCAATGGGAATGATGAATACGATTGTAACGACTGTTGGAAACCTGAAAGTGAATACAGATTTTGTAACCGGTACATTGAACAGCCTTGCTAAAAATATGGCAATATTCACGATGAGTAATGATGAAAATGAGAAGAACGAGGCTAAGGAAAATGCAATCTATCTCTTGCTTTTGTGGATGGGATTTTTGTCAGGTGCTGTGACAGCTCCCTTCTTATTAAGTATATGGAAAAACTGGATTTTGCTTTTACCTGCAGTTTTATTGCTAACTTGTAGAGGATTAATTTTCAATTCAATAACACCCAAAAACTAAATATTATGTTACAAAAAGGCACTGTTGCTCCTGATTTTACATTGTTTGCAACACCAGACCAGAAAATAACTTTATCTGAATTTAAAGGAAAGAATGTAATCCTAGCATTTTATCCCGCGGACTGGAGCCCGGTTTGCAGTGATCAAATGGCCCTATACAATGAAACTTTAAACTATTTCAAGAAATATAATGCTGAACTCTTTGGAATTTCCGTAGACAGCAAATGGTGTCATCTCGCATTTTCGCAATCCCGTAATCTACACTTTCCGTTGTTGGCAGACTTTGAAACCAAAGGAGAAACGGCAAGAAAATATGGGGTTTATGATGACGAAGAAGGAGAATGTAAACGCGCATTGTTTGTCATTAACAAAGAGGGTATCATCGAATGGAGTTACCTGTCTCCTACCGCCGTCAATCCAGGCGCAGACGGAATATTAGAAGCTTTAGAAAACCTTAACACACAATAATTATGTCACTAAAACCATCTGTCAGTACAACTGACCATGCCCAAGGTAACGATAATGCCGATCTTGTGATTGTAGAATACGGAGATTATCAGTGTCCGTATTGCGGAGCCGCTTATCCTGTTTTGAAAGAATTAATGAAAGAATTCGGAAGTCAGGTAAAATTTGTTTTCAGGAATTTTCCTTTGTCGGAAATGCATCAATACGCAAGACCTGCCGCAATCGCAGCTGAGGCCGCCAATCTTCAGGGAAAATTTTGGGAAATGCACGATGCGATCTACGAAAATCAGGGATCTCTGAATGAATTGTTCTTATTTGAGCTTGCAGAAAAAATAGGATTAAATGTTTCTCAGTTTAAAACAGATATTCAGAAGGCTGAACTGGAAGATAAAGTAGATTCGGATTTTGAAAGCGGAATTATGAGCGGTGTGAACGGAACACCTTCATTCTTCGTTAACGGTAATAAATTCAACGGCAGTGCGATGGATTTGTTTCAGCTGATACGTGAGAATGCGTTTGATTAACCACAAAAGGACTTTTAAGCAGTTTGTACTGCCCAAATAATTTTATATCAAATGAACGATTTTAACTTAGGTTAAGATACATTGAATTTAGCCGACCTACATTTGCTAAAGAATTAAGACAACAAAAATATTAATCACAACAATAAAAAAAGTAAATTATGAGCACACTAAAATTAAAAGACGGAACAGAGATTTTTTACAAAGACCAAGGCCAAGGACCAGTATTGATGTTTCATCACGGATGGCCATTATCTTCAGACGATTGGGACGCACAGGTTATTTTCTTCCTTCAGAGAGGTTACAGAGTCGTTACCCACGACAGAAGAGGTCACGGAAGATCCAGTCAGAATATTTATAACCACACGATTGAACAATATGCTTCTGACGCAGCAGAGCTGGTTGAATTCTTAGGTCTGAAAGATGTAATTCATATCGGTCACTCTACAGGGGGTGGTGAAGTGATCCGTTATGTGAACAAATATGCTAACGGAAGAGCGAAAAAAGCTGTGCTAATCAGTGCGATTCCTCCAGTAATGGTAAAAAGTGAAACCAATCCTGACGGTGTTCCGATTGAAGTTTTTGACAACATTCGAGACCAGACGATGAATAATAGGAATCAATTCTATTATGATTTGACTTTCCCATTTTACGGTTATAACAGAGAAGGAGCAAATATAAAAGACGGAATTCAGAGAAACTGGTGGAGACAAGGATTAATGGGGGGAATTGTAGCTCATTATGACGGAATCAAAGCTTTCTCTGAAACAGATCTAACGGAAGATCTTAAAGCCGTGGATATTCCTGTTTTAGTTATGCATGGTGAAGATGACCAAATCGTTCCTATTGCGAATGCGGCATTAAAATCAATTAAATTATTAAAGAACGGAAAACTGATTACCTACCCAGGTTTCCCTCACGGAATGCCGACTACAGAGCACGAAACTATTAATAAAGATTTGTTGGAGTTTATAGAAAGCTAACAATAAGGCAATCTCCATGAAAGCAAAAACCTTCTTTAAAATCATTAAAGAAGGTTTTTTATTTTTTTTAAAATTTATTCTGGTTATTCCTAAAACTGACATCTCCAATTTTAATAATAAAAAAACCGCTCTTTTAAAGAGCGGTTATACCATACTAAACTTAATTTTTTCTTAACAAGTAGATCCGCAAGCAAGTACTTTGATCGTAACAATACCGTTAACAACGCACTGAACATTGCATAATGTAGTTCCTACAACACCAACAGTACCTGTAACAGCACCGCCAACTGTTCCTACTACGCCACCTACAACACCACCAACTACTCCTCCTAAACCACCAATAGCACCACCTACGGCACCAACAGTACCTGTAACAACACCAGTAATGTTGTCTAGTAGCCCGTTTCCTGAAATAGTTTTCAACTCATTTCTGTTTAATTTTTTCAAATTTTTCATGTGATTGTAATTTATATGATTAATACATCACTAAGATATGAATAATAATGATATGTTTATATCTTTTTATAAAAAATAATTATTTTTTTTTATGATTTAATATTTCGTTAATATAATTGATATTTTATGTGAATTTCACTTTTGTTGCTATTTCGTTGATTTTCTAAATGTTAAAAAATGTGAAAGTATAGTTTGAGTTGTTTTTAAGGTTAATTTTTTTTCACTAATTGAATTTCTATTTCATATAAAATGGAATACAGCGTCTTTTTATAGATACAAAAGTGTTGTTTCAGGGGAGATCTAATAGTTTTTAGCTACCTGTTTACTTTACTTTTTGAGCCAGGATTGATTTTCTTTGTTCTCAGATCTCTTTTTTCCGTTATCAAAATTGTAAGCGAACCCAACTCCCAATGTCTGTTTCAGCTGTGTTTTCTCGATCTGGTTATGATCATACAATAAATCTAAGGTAACATTTGTGGAAATAAATTTATTGATCTTCATATTAAGAACACCACTATAGGAAAGAACTAATCTTTCAGGATGGTCGAGGTAATTAGAAAAAACCGAACCTGTATTGATCAGATTGATGTTCTCCATGATTTTTACCTTATATATAGCAGTACCTAGAAAACCAAATTGAAATAATGAAGAATCTCCATCGTTTTTAAGCCCATAAGTTCCTGCATATTGTAAATCTTTATCCAGTACGAAAGTCCATCTGGCATTGGCAGGTCTTAGGGTCATTGTGAAATTGTCATTCGGGCGATAGGTAACCCCTGCTCCCAAGTTCAAGTAACCCGGAGCCATAAAGTTGGAGATCTTTGGAGCTTCAGGATTATTGCCGTCTTCATAACCTGCTGCAAACTGAGTCTGTAAACTGGCTCCTGCAGAAATATACCAGTGTTCCGCGAATTCTCTACCATAATTGGTGGACAAATTGATGACATCCTGTGTTTTTCTCGTCCCTACTCCTTTAGTATTGTTTTGTCCATAACCTAAAATGATAATATTTTCCCAAAGATCTTTTCCTTTTTCATAAGTGAGATTGTAGTTGACCCCGGCAAGCCAGCCCACATTGTTGGCTCCACCACCAACCCAGTTTGAGAAGGCTGCCTGATTAAGCATTAATGTATTCTGACCTTGTATGCTCCATGCTTTTGTGGTGTCAATAACTGGAGCTTCAGACTTTTCCTGAGCTGATAGAAGCGCTCCCAAAGAAATACTAAGTGGTAATAAAATCTTTTTCATAGTCTATTAATTTCTATAAAATTAAAAATATTATTTCACTTATTGGTTATTAATTATGTTAATAATGGAGAGATGTTCGTACAGTTTTATACTCTTTTATAATAAAGTACAGTAGGAAAACCACTGCGATAAAACCGTATATGAAAAGTATAGATAAAGATAAAGTACTTACTGCCCATTCGGAAGGAAAAAATTGTGTCATTAATGTCATCAATGATAAACCGATTCCTGCACCTAAAAAATAACTGGTGCTTGTTAAGCTGGATGCGACTCCGTACTGTTGGGGTTCAGCATCGCGAATTCCCAATACGGATAAGCTCGTAAAGCATAATGTCATTCCGACTCCGGAAATGCAGGCTGCTCCGGTTAAGACCAGAACCGTTGGGTGATTAAGGTAAATGGCAAAAATTAAACATAATGCTCCTGTAAGCATAAATGACCAGCCTAAAATTCCAATTTGTACGGAATTTAGCTTTTTTGAGACAGCTGGAAGAATAAACTTGGCGATCAAGGCGGATAAAATACTAAAAGGAACAAGCATAAGTCCTGAATCGGCAGCGCTGTAGTCCATATCTTTTTGCAGCATCAGAGAAATGAGGAATAAAAAGGAGATGAAAAAAGCACCCAGGGAAAAGAAAGTAAGATTGGAAATTACCAGGGATCTGTGAGAGAACAGCTTAAGATCAACTAACGGATTGGAAATATTTTTTAAACGATAGATAAATGCACTCAATAAGACAAGAGACAGAATAACAGAACCTAAAATTAAAACGGGATTTTCCTGAATGTGAATGAATTCATGAGTGCCATAAGTCATTAGTAATAATCCCGAAACTAAAAGAATACCTGAAATCATATCTGTAGATTTCTGATTCTTGTTTTGTATATCCGAGGGAAGAAACTTATAAGACAATATAATTGTTATAAAAAGTATAGGTACATTAATTAAAAATACCCAGTGCCAACTCAGATACGTACTGATAATTCCTCCAATTGACAGACCACTCCCCGATCCGATGGCTGCAAAAGCACTGAAGATGCCTAATGCACGGTTTCTCTCCTGATCTTTCTGGAAAGTATGAGTAACAATGGATAATGCTGAAGGCATAATAAATGCGGCACCTAATCCCTGCAGTGCTCTGAATACTGCTAAAGTCTGAAAATTAACCGACATTCCTGCTCCTAAAGATGTGAGCATAAAGATTGCTCCTCCTATGATGAAAATCTTTTTACGTCCAATCTGGTCTGAAAGTTTTCCGCCAATAATTAAAAACCCACCAAAAAAAAGAACGTATAAGGTCTGCAGCCATTGTACGGTATTTGCGGTGATGTTGAACTGTGACTGAATAGAAGGTATGGTTAAATTAATAATCGCAATATCTAAAGCTTCAACAAAAGTTCCGATAGATGCTAATATTAAAATCAGGTTTTTTCTAGGCTGCATTATAACTATTTTTGTGTTTGCAAAATTAAATTTAATAGAACTTTTTATAAAATTTTAATATTAATTTAGAACGATTTTGTTATATTTATATGTTTAAAAGAATAATTGTTCTTTTTAATGTGTGATTATAATATAATACAGAACGTATGGCAACTGAAATATACACTCCGGATGAAAAAGACCTGTCCATTTTACGGATTCTGCAGAAAGATGCAAAACTGAGTATTCGTGATATTGCGGTAAGAATCAATTTAAGTCCTACTCCAACTCATGAGCGTATAAAGCGACTGGAGAAAATGGGAATCATTAAAGGATATACAACAGTTGTGGATCGGAAGAAGATCAATAAAGGCATGATGGTTATTTGTATGGTGGCTTTAAATGTTCATAACAAAAAAACGGCAGGTGCTTTTATTGAACAGGTTGGCAAGCTTAAGGAGGTAGTGGAATTTTACAATATAAGCGGAGAGTTTGATTTCATGCTGAAAATCCTGGCGGCAGATATGGATGATTTCCATGAGTTTTTCATTAATAAACTTTCCGAGATTGAGGGTATCGGCCAAACGAAAAGTATTTTTGTGATGAACAGCATTAAAGAAAGCTTTCAGATCATATAAAAAATGTCTCCAGTATGGTTGGAGACATGTATTGATTTTAATTTGGTTTTATCTGCAAGACCTGTAAGATAGTCTGGTAAATATATTCCATATCTTCAGCGGTAATGCAATAAGGAGGTACGAGATACATTACATTTCCTAAGGGCCGCATAATAATTCCCTTGTTTAAAAATTCCTTATAAAAGAATTTTCCAACCAGATTGAAATATGAAGTGTCTTGTTCTGTCTTAATATCCCATGCTAAAATAGTTCCTGTCTGACGGACATTTTCAACTTTCGGATGTTGACTTAAAATTTGAGAAAATTCTTTGTGCTTTTCAGTAATCAAACGAATATTGTCCTGGGTTTCTTTATTCAGTAAAAGCTCCATGCTTGCCAAAGCTGCTGTACATGCTAATGGATTTGCCGTGAAAGAATGCCCGTGAAATAAGGTTTTGTATTTGTCTTCCGACAAAAAAGCATTGAAAATTTTATTGGAAGACGTGGTAATTCCCATAGGCATGGTTCCGCCTGTCAATCCCTTTGAGAAACACATAATATCAGGTTTTTCCGTAAGATAATTGGCTGCGAATAATTTTCCTGTTCTTCCAAAGCCTGTGAAAACTTCATCCTGAATCAGTAAAATGTTTTGCTTTTTACAAAATTTCATTAATTCGGATAAGTCTTCAGGATTATGCATCAGCATTCCTGCTGCTCCCTGAACGAGTGGCTCATAAATAAAACAGGCAATTTCATCAGCGATATGTGAGATTTGAGATTGTAGGCTCTGTAAGTTCTCGGAAGTTGGCGTATCAATGAAGGTAACGTCAAACAACATATCTCCAAAAGGTTTTGTCCATATGCTTCTTCCGCTTACAGACATGGCTCCGAAAGTATCACCGTGATAGGCATCTTTAAAAGCGAGAATTTTTGTTTTTTTCTTTCCTTGGTTGTGAGCGAATTGAATACACATTTTTAAAGCGACTTCCACTGCAGTTGAACCATTGTCGGAGTAAAACACTTTTTCCTGATTATCTGGTAAAAGTTTCAATAAATTTTCCGAAAGCTGAATGGCTGGTTGATGGGTAAAACCTGCAAAAATAACCTGTTCTAATGTGTGTAGTTGTTCAGAAACTTTTTGAGCAATGTAAGGATGAGCATGACCATGTAAGGTAACCCACCATGAAGATACGGCATCAATATACTGTTTTCCTTTATCGTCAAAAAGATAAACTCCTTTTCCTTTCACAATAGGAACTGCGTCTTCTGCGGTCTTCATTTGGGTGTAAGGATGCCAGTTGACAAGCTTATCACGTTGCTGTAAATTCATATTTTAAAATTAAAAGAATTAACAGGTTGATTTCCAATTTTCAAACTGATTCATAGCTTTATCGACTTGTCTTTTCATTGGTTTTAATCCTAATGTCTGCAACAGTTGCATATCTTCCGAAACTCCGGGGTTTGGTGTTACCAATAAGGTTTCTCTTTCTCCTGTAAAAATGGAATTAGCTCCTGCCATAAAACACCATCCCTGTTCAAATTCTGTCATTTCTATTCTTCCCGCACTTAAACGGACCATTGAGGATGGCATGATGATTCTTGCTGTGGCAATCATTCTTACCATTTCCCAGGTATTTGTTTTTTCGTTATCCTGAAGCGGGGTTCCTTCTACTCTGGCTAATGCATTGATGGGAACTGACTCGGGGTGCTTAGGCATAGTTGATAAAGTCAGGAGCATAGAAATTCTGTCCTTATGAGTTTCTCCTAATCCGATAATTCCCCCTGAACATACTGTGATTCCTGCTTTTCTCACATTATTGATGGTGTTAATTCTGTTATCGAAAGTTCTTGTGGAGATGATTTCTTCGTAATATTGTTCAGAGGTGTCCAAGTTATGATTATAAGCATATAATCCGGCTTCCTGAAGGCGAATTGCCTGTTCTTCTGTCAGCATTCCCAAGGTACAGCAAACCTCCATTCCTAAATCATTGACTCCTTTTACCATGTCGATTACTCGGTCAAAATCACGGTTGTTGCGAACTTCTCTCCATGCTGCAGCCATGCAGAAACGGGATGATCCTCCTTCTTTTGCTTTTTTTGCGTGCTCAATTACCTGTTCTGTCGGAAGTAATGCCTGAACCTTGATATTGGTGTGATAACGGGCGGCCTGTCCGCAATATGAGCAGTCTTCAGGGCATCCACCGGTTTTTATGGATAATAAAGTTGACATTTGTACTTCTTCAGGATTGTGCCACTCACGATGAATTGTTGCTGCTTTATAGATGAGTTCAAGAAGCGGGAGGTTGTAAATTTCCTCTATTTCTTCCTTTGTCCAGTCATTTCTTAGTTGATTCTTATTCATGAGTCTATTTTTTCTAATTGTTTTACAATATTTTCTATACAGTCTTTCGTAATATTTTTCACATCAGGAATTCTGATGACTTTTGCTTCGGATGGCATATTTTTACAAATTACTCTTTCGGTATCTTGTGGGAAATCTCCGTTAAGGATGAGGTATTCAAGCTTTATTTTCCTTTGTGCTAAAGCTGAAATGGATAATAAAGTATGATTGATGCAGCCTAAGTAATTTCTTACCACCAATGCAGCAGGAATGTTTAGTTTTTCAATTAAATCAATGATAAATTCATGATCGTTTAAAGGAACCATCAAGCCTCCTGCTCCTTCTACGATGAGGTTGTTTTGAGTGTGAGGAAGACTGAATTCATTTAAATCAATGGTGATTCCTTCTTCTTTTGCGGATTGATGGGGTGAAGCGGCAAGCTGAAAGCAATACGTTTCAGGATAACAAATGGTGTTCTCTCCTGTCCATTCACTGATTTTGTTAGAGTCAGAATAATCCAGATCCCCTGACTGAACTGGTTTCCAGTAATCTGCATTGAAGTATTTCGTTAAAACTGCTGAACAAACGGTTTTTCCTACCTCGGTTCCAATTCCGGTGATGAAAAGCTGTTTTTGTCTAATGTTTTTTACTTCTATTTCTAAGTTCATGATTTCAAATATATATATCTACTTTGTAGCGGGTTTTTGTCATTTCGACGAAGGAGAAATCTATTCACGAATAGATTCTTCATTTCACGGCGTTTCATTCATAATGACAAACTACTTTAAATAAAGTCTTTAATAATCTTTGTCAATCCGAGAATCTCCTCTTCTGTATTGAAACTATGTAGGCAAATTCTTAATCGCTCTGTTCCTTCTTTTATCGTTGGACTAAAAACAGCGTATGTTAAAAATCCATTTTCAAACAAGGTTTCCTTTAAACTTCTCAATTGATGATTATCAGGAATTAGGATCGCCTGAATTGGACTTTTTTCTGAAGATGGACTGCTTAAATTCTGATCCCGGAAAGTTTTAATATTTTCCTGAAGTTTATTGGGTAATCCGTTATTCATATTTGAAAATTGATATCCTTCCCGAATGCTGTTCCAGAGAAAGTCATGGGCAGAAGTTGTATAAATAAAAGGAGATGAAAAATTAATGAGGTAAGATTTTATCAGATTATTACTTAAAACTGCGGCTCCATGACTTCCAAGAGCTTTCCCGTAAGTAATAACTGTTGCTAACACTTTATTTTGAAGCTGAAATTCATTGATCAAACCATATCCGAAAACTCCAAAAGTATGCGCTTCATCTACGATCAGGTGAGCATTGTATTTTTCTGTGATTTCAATAATTTCATGAATGGGAGCAAAATCTCCATCCATAGAATACAAGCTTTCAATGGCAACATAACAACGTCCGTTTTGCCTTTTTAAAATCTGTTCTAAATCTTCAATATCATTATGTTTGAACTTCAGTTTTTTAGCATTTGAAATTTTACAGGCATCATGTACCGAACGATGGATCATTTCATCGACAATAATAGTATCATGGCGTGTCGGAAGTGTTGAGAACAAAGAAAGATTGGCGTTGTATCCTGAAGGGAAAAGTAAAGAGGATTCGTATCCGTGCTCTTTTGCAATATATTCTTCAGTTTCATGTATAATCGTACTGTTTCCGCTTATCAACCTTGATCCGGTACTTCCCTTCAGTAGATTAGGGTTCTCAAGAATCTTGTTTAATAAGATATTTTGGAAATCTGTATTTCTCGCTAATCCCAGATAATCGTTAGAATAGAAGTCGGTTCCCTTTTGCTGAGGTTTTAAAACTCTTAAAGTCCCGTTTTCTTTTCTTTTTTCTAAAGCTTCCTGAAAATGAAGAGATTGACTAAGCATAATTCAATTGTAAAACCTCCTGTGAAATAGCGTTAATCCATTTTTCATGAAGTTCTTTTTCAATAGTTAGAACAGTATCAGCATGAGTTTTCCAGTCTTCTGAAAATTCATCCAGTTGATTGATCATTTCCTCCAAATGTCCTTCCTCTTCAAGAATAATCGACTTTACCATGATTTTTGAAGAAGTTTTGGTAAGGATTTCCTGGTAAACAGGATATAATTCATCGGCACGAACCTCGATTGCATAGGTTACAAATAGATAAGCCGCATATTTTAGTTCTTCTTTTGTTAATTGGAATACCTGCTGAAGATATTTACAGGCTTTGATGTCAAGAGAATGAAGGTATTGTCTGGTTGCTATGGGAGCTAAGAGCTCATTGCTGTTATATGTTTTACAATATTCAGGATTGATTTTCAGAATTTGCTTTTTCAGATAATAGGCATGGCGATGTTCTTCAGCGGCGTGTTTTAGCTGAATTAAGCTAACTTCCGTCGGATGTTCACAAGCAGAAATTTTCCTTGCACCGGCATTTTCCATGAATGAAAGTGTATTCAGCCATTTTGAATGAATCTCATCATGCTGAATTATTTTTTCTAAAAGATTGTAAAGTCCCATTCTCTTTTGTTTTGGTTCAAAAGTAGTATATTGCCGGATGGTTTAATGGTGCCAGTTTTTATGTTATGAGTAGTCCGGTTGAAATTCCTTATAAAAGTTTCATTAAAGTCGACAGAAATTCTGAATCTGCAATCTATATGCAGATCACTAATCAGTTAATCAATGCGATTCAAAGAGGTTTTTTACCTTTTGGAACCAAACTTCCGGGAACCAGAACGTTAAGCCAGAATTTAGAAGTTCATAGGAATACCATTGTTGCAGTGTATGATGAGCTTTTTGCTCAAGGCTGGGTAGAAAGCCTGCCCAATAAAGGAACTTTCATTATCGGTAAAAATGATGAAAAACCGATTGATTTTAATGATTTCGATAAAATAAACCTCAAAAACTATCCAAAATCCACTGGATTTAGTTTTAAAACCTCCAATATTTTAGACAATCCTTTTGAGCATTCAGATTGTGAATTTATTTTAAATGATGGCTCTCCTGATATCCGTTTAACCCAAATCGATCAGCAGTCCAGAATTTACAGCTCGACTTTAAAGAGAAAAGCCCATAAAATGGGACATTATAATCAGGACGGAAGTGAGTTTTTCAAAAAACACCTTTCCCAATATCTCAATTTATCAAGAGGATTACCGATTTCCAACAATAACCTGCTTATTACCAGAAGCACAGAAATGAGTATTTATATTGCTTCCGAGATCTTGTTGTCAGAAGGAAATACCGTTTTGGTGGGAGCTTTAAGTTATTTCTCAGTGAATATGATTTTCCAGAAAACGGGTGTTAAAATTGTTACAATTCCGATTGATAATGAAGGAATTGATGTAGAAAAAGTAAGAGAAATATGCAAACGGCAAACAATAAGAATGCTGTATCTTACTCCGCACCATCATTATCCTACAACAGTTACGTTAAGTGCTCAGCGAAGATTGGAATTGCTGAATCTTGCCCATGAGTTTGGATTCATTATTCTGGAAGATGATTACGATTACGATTTCCATTATGACAAAAGCCCCATTCTTCCTCTTGCCAGTGCAGATACAAACGGGATGGTGATTTACATCGGTTCTTTTGGGAAGTCTCTGGCTCCGGGGTTTCGTACCGGATTTATTGTAGCTCCCGAAAATCTTATGACTGAAATGAGAAAATATCTGGGAATTATCGATAGACAAGGAGATATTCTGATGGAGCATGTGTTGGGAGAAATGATTGCAGAAGGAGAAATCAACCGATATTTAAAAAAGTCATTGAAAGTTTACCAGGAAAGGCGGGATCATTTTGCAGATATGATTCAGGAGAATATTGGAGAATTTGTCCGTTTTCAAAAACCTGCGGGAGGTCTTGCAATATGGATGGAACTTGATGTTAAAATCAATCTTATGCAGCTCAGTAGAAACTGCTTGCAGAATAATCTTTTTATTCCTAAAACCCTTTTATATCAAAATCAGGAACTAACGGCAATGAGGCTTGGATTTGGTAATCTGAATATCCATGAAATGGAAAAAAGCGTGGGAATTCTTTCTGAAAATCTAAGGAAGTTACTATAATCACTTTTATTTAAAAACCGTAAAAGTACTATTTTATGCTTTTACGGTTTTTAAATTTATACTTTTAATGAAGTGTTTTTTTCATCATCAGATCAGTCTGCTCTTCATTCCCTAATTTGAAAATATGGGTATCAAACTGAACAAAACCATTTTTCTTGTAGAAGTTTACCGCTCTCAGGTTTTCTTCCCAGACTCCTAACCAAAGGTATTTTTTATTTTCTTCCTGAGCGATTTCCAATGCTTTTTCGTAGAGGATCTGTCCTACTTTTTTACCATGATGACTGCTTTTTACATAGATTCTTTCAATTTCCAGAGAAGTTTCATCCTGTAATTCTGTCTGCGCTTTTCCTGAGTTTACTTTTAAATACCCAACCGGAAGGCTTTCTTCCCAGGCAATAAAGAATTGAGAATCGGGATTATTGATTTCTGTGGTTAGTTTTTCCGTCGCAAAGCTTTTATTCAGATAGTTTTGCATTTCTTCTTCGGAGTTATGGGCAGAAAAAGTTTCATAAAAGGTTTTTCTTCCCAAGCTTTGTAGGGTTGATAAATCTTGTATCGATGCTTTTTTGATGAGTATTGACATTATTGGTTTAATTTAATGATAAGTTTTTTGATTTCGCTTTCTGAAAGTTCAGTTTTTGTTTTATGATTTATAATTTCCTGCAAAGCTAATAGATAAGCTGCCTTAAATGCATTTTCCTGACTTACAATTTTGTCTGGAATGATTCCGATATGTTCCCAGTTTTTCCCCGAATAAGTAGATGTTATTTTTCCGTCCGGAACCAATAAAAGATACTTGTTCTGAATATAATAAGGATCGACAGGATTAGCGGCGCCTCCGGTTTTTTCACCAATTACTTTTGCTAATTTTCTTTCCTGTAAAAAATAAGCCAAAGCCTCTCCGGCAGAAAATGTTTTCGGGCTTGTAAGAATATAAATGTTTTTGTTGAGATATTTTTTACCTGCAACGTTTGATTGTATTCTGTTTTTTACTGTTTTTCCTGAATTTCGGAAATAGGTGGTGTATAAAATTTCTTTTTCATCTAAAAAATAACTACAAAACTCAACAAGCATTGCATTGTCCCCGCCTCCATTTTCCCGCAGGTCTATAATTAGAGAATTAGTGTTAGTGACAAAATTCATGGCCGCTTCCAGGGGTTTCTTACTGGATTTCAGTTCTGCAAATCCTTTGTAATTAATATATCCGATATTGCCTTCCAGTCTTTCAACTTTTTCGAATCCATAATTCTCAAGACTGTTGCTGAAGTTGTCTTGCTTTTCCCGTTCTTTCTCGTTAATAGGATTTTGAGCGGAGTAATTGTCTAAATATTTAACAAAAAAATGTTTGTCTTTTGTCACTGTTCTTAACTTTTGAGTCAAATTTTTAGCAAATTCTTTTTCATCTAATGAATTGAAGTTTCCGGATTTAATTTCGATTTGAAATAAGGAGTCTATGCTTTTAAAAACCTTTTCGTCAATATAATTCTCTTTGATTTTGTCCGAAATTTCAGTGAGTATTTTTGTTTTATCATTTTGTGCAAATAGTAATGAACACAATAAGATCGAGCTTAGTAAGCCTATTTTTTTCATTGATGATTAATTTGATGCAAAAATATCTGAACGGGCAAAGTTAGAATTGTAAAAATGTAAACTCAGATAAAAAGCCAAAGATTTTTATCTTCCGTATTTACATTTTCAAAAAATTTATGAGGCTGAATTTTCGTTAAATCTTTAAAATTTTTAATGAAATGTGATTGATCATAGAAGAGGTTTTCATAAGAAAGCTCGGTCAAATTTTTCACACTTTTATTTAAACTAACAGAATTTCTAAACCGTTGAATTTTTCTAAATTCAGAAGCTGACTTACCTAAAAATTTTGTACATAGTTTGTTTACATATTGCCTTGAAATACTATGTTTTGCTGCAATCTCCTCAATTTTTAAATCTGAATCTAAATCATTAACAATAGACTGAACAGTGGTTAATTCTTTTTCCTGATATTTTGAAAGAAAATACTTTTCCAGCATATCAATCTGATTTTTTCTGTCTTGTTTAGTCAAGATAGTTTTCATAACTTCTTTACAATCTGATGAAATGATTTCCTGTTCTAAAAAACGGCTTTCAACCGAACTAAAAAAATGATAGATTCCTAAAGGCTTAAAATAAACGGTAATTTCATTGATGGGCTGTTTGTAACGAATTTCCACAGGAGAATTGCAACGCGAAACAAAGTCAATAAAAATATTTTCCTCATTGGATGCAGAAATTTCCACCTTGTTTTGATCGCGAAAAAACAAAACATTTTCACAAGCTGAAATAATAAAATAATTATCAGGAAATGTGATATAATTCAATGTTGCATTGGAATCATCTTTTGCAATAAAGTAATACCCTTCAATATATTTTTCAAGAACCGGGTGATTAGGTTTGTAGAAATTAACTTTCATTTTAAAATATCTGGACTGTAGAAATCATTTAAAAATAAAATCTGAAGAAAAGTCTTCAGATTTTAAATTTACGAAAATAGAATTTTGTTAAACGCTTCAGAAGCTAAATGAACCTGTACCGTCCAGTCATCAGCTGCATCGCTTCCTGCGTCGTCAGAAATATACTTTAAGCACAGAAACGGAATATTCTCTTTCATGGCAATTAATGCTAAAGGATAAGCTTCCATATCAACAATATTATAAACGGTTTCAGAATGGTTCATTTCAAAGCTGTCGCCACTTCCGCAAATCCCTTCGGGAAGGTCATGTTTTCTGAGTCCATATTCCAAAACGGGAGGTATTCCGGAAAGTGGAGTTTCATACAATTTAAATCCAAGACCTCTTACATCCATATCACGCTGAATGAATTTTGTGCAGCAAATAACCTCTCCCTTGTGAAAATTTTTGCTTCCTGCAGAACCTAAGTTTACGATTAGTTTCGGTTTTCTCCTGTGGATTTCTTTTGTAAGCTCCATAGCAGCATTTACTTTACCAATGCCTGTAATTAATTTATTTTTATCGTTAAAAACCTTTCCCGCTTCAGAATCTAAGGCAAAAACGAAAAGAATATCTTCAAGAGCAAATTGATGTTCTTTATTTATTGTTATCATGTTTTCCTCCTAAAATTAAATTTCACATCCGTCTGTATCACAAGAAGCTCCTTTATCAGAAAGGTTTTTTAGAGGACTTACTGTTTCATTATAAGTTTGTTGAAGAGCATTTTCAAAAAGTTCTACAGGCTGTGCTCCGGAAACCGCATATTTACCGTTCAAGACGAAGAAAGGAACTCCAGAAACTCCATTATTTCTTGCTTCCAGAATATCCTGGTTGATCTCATAATCAAAGTCTTCAGAGGTTAAAGCCTGTTTTGCTTCCTCTTTGTCAATACCCAAAGATTCGGCTAAAGAAATTAAGGTTTCAAGATCTCCCACGTTTTTCCCGTCAATGAAATGAGCAATAAAGAGCGCTTCTTCCATTTCGTTGGCTTTATTATATTTTTTTGCCAAATGCAATAGCTTGTGAGCCGAAAAGGTATTCGTAATTAAAGCTTTTTCAAAATTAAAATCAATTCCTGCTCCTTTTCCCATTTGCATAACCTGGCCAATCATTTGCTGTGCCTGAGCTTCAGGAAAACCTTTTTTCTCTTTGAAATATTCCGTAGTATTTTTGGTTTCTTTCGAGTCTAAAGTAGGATCAAGCTGAAAACTCTTCCACTCTACTTCCACTTCGTCTTTGAACGGCATTTTTTCCAAAGCCTTTTCAAAATTGTTTTTTCCTATATAACAAAACGGACACATTACATCCGACCAGATTTCTATTTTCATATCTTAAAAAGTTTATTCAAAATTAAGACATTTAATCCTCGCCAAAAAATTATTAAACTATTCTTTACAGACAATCGCCGTATTTTCTTTTTTCTCCAGAATGCTTCTGAAGATCATCATTAGAAATGCCAGTAAACCAAATATAAAACCAATCCAAGGGATATATTCTACTCCTTTTGTAACAATAACCCAACCTCCGATTGTTGTTCCTAAAGTAACCCCTAGATTTCCGAATGAAGTCGCTAAGCTATTGGCAAATTCTAAAGAATCGGGAACAGAAGAAATCATATAGGTGGAAGCATTTAAAAAACTAGGAGAATACATGAAACCCCAAATTCCGATAACGACGATTGTCGAAAATACATTTCCGTTTGAAATATATAATAATACTGGGATTAATACAGTTCCCGAAAGAAAAAATGCCGTTGTTTTTGTAACATTTTTATTCAACATTTTACCTGCAATCCAAGTCGATAAAACTCCTATGATTCCAAATACAAAAAGCATATAACTTATCATGGTTTCGTTCATGCCTTTAGCTTTATTCAGATAGTCAGCAAAATAACTATAGGTGGAAAACCAAGCCGTAATCATAAAAAAGTTAGTAGCCGTACTTAAAATAAAAGTAGGCTGAGATAAAATTTTAAGCTGACTTCCTGAAGATTTCTTCTCTTTTACAGGCATGGAGGGAAGCATAAAATAGATGGCTAATAATGCAATAAGGCTTACAATTGTTTGAATGAAAAAAGAATATTCCCAGGAATATACACTTGAAATCCATGTGGCAAAAGGGACGGTTGTTACCATTGCGACAGTTACTCCGCTAAATACGATACTCATTAATTCATTTTTTTTCTCTGGTGCTGCCTTTGAAACTGCAACGGATAAAGCTGTTGCTATATAAACAGGCTGTAAAAAAGCAGGAAGTATCCGTACCAGGATCAATATCCAAAAAGGTGGAGAAAAAGCGGAGATAATTCCTGTAACAAGAAACAGAAAAATAGAAATAAACATTATTTTCTTACGGTCGAAACTGGCAGTCAGTAAAGTCATAAACGGACCTGTAAGTGCTATAATCAATGCAAAAGCGCTTAAAAGATATCCGGCTTTATCAATACCTATTTTATAATGCTCTGCAATTTGCGGTAAAATCCCGATCACTCCGAATTCGGTTGTAATGACTGCTACAAATCCTAAAAATCCTATATAAGCGTATTTTTTCATTACTCTTTATCTTAAATTTTCTTTTACAAATGTTGCTATTTCATCAGTAGCTAACTTTGCTTCCTTTAAACTTCCCATATGCATAAAGCCGTGAACCATATCTTTGTAAAAGACAATCTTAACATTGATGCCGAAAGCTTCCATATTGTTGGCAAGTTGCTGGCCTTCATCTTTTAAAGGATCATGTTCAGCTAACAAAACAAGTGTTGGTGGTGTATGCTTAAAATTTTTAATTAATATCGGAATGGCTACAGGATTTGCCTGGTTTTCCGGTTGTGGTAAATACCAATTCCAGGCTCGGATTCCTTCTTCTTTATTAATAATTGGCCCGTTTTCGTAATCTTTCCATGATTGGGTATTCAATTTGTTATCGGCAGCTGGATAAATTAATACCTGAAATTTTAATTGATCTCCGAGCTGAGTGGAGATACTGGCCGCTAAAGCTCCGCCTGCACTATCCCCAATGATTCCTATTTTACTTTTATCTATATTTAAATTTTCTGCATTTTTAATGATCCATTCAACCGTTGATATACAGTCTTCAAACCCTGCAGGAAAAGGAAATTCAGGAGCGAGACGATAATCAATAAATACAATAGTTGATCCTGTTGCATTTGCCAATTTACGGACAATTGAATCATGGGTTTCAAAACTTCCCGAAACAAACCAGCCTCCATGAAGATAAATAATTGCTGATGACTTCTCATTCTGGCTTCCATTTGGTTTATACATTCTTAGAGGAATCTGATGGTCTTTCTGAGGAATATTAAATTCCTCAATTGTTTTTACGGCTTCTTTTTTACCGTTTAACTGAACTGCCATTGTTTCATATCCTTTTCGGCTCATGTCGACTTCATTTTGTGCGTCAAATACCTGTATTTTTTGTAGATGTTCCGTTATTTTTATGATTTCGGGGGTTAATTTCATTTCGTTGGTTTTATAATTATTCTTTATGGTGGTACAGGAAATTAATCCGGTTAATAGTAATATGCTGAAGAGTTTCTTCATGTTTTTGTTAATTGTGATACAAAATTAAAAGGAAGTCTTAAATTTGCATAGTACACAGTCAATTGTATGGTACTAACAAATTTCTAAGTAATGGCAAAAAGAAAAGAAAATTCAACGAACAGTATTAACGAACTATATATTACTCAGGAATGTGATCTTACCTATGCCGTATGTAAAATTGGCGGAAGATGGAAACTTTTAATTTTATGTAAGTTGGAGGATGGTAAACTGCGTTTTAGTGAAATTCGTAAAAGAATTAACGGAATTACTGAACGAATGCTTACTCTTCAACTCCGGGAAATGGAAAAAGAAGGTTTGGTAAAAAGAACTGTTTATGCAGAAGTGCCTCCAAGAGTGGATTATGAACTGACTGAAATAGCAAAAGAGCTGATCCCAATCTGGAAACAGCTCGATAAATGGGGTAAAAAACACCGTGAATTAATTCAGGGAGAGGTTATTACTGTTGATTGTGCTCAGCAGGATTTGAATTAAGTTTACCGATCAGTTACCAACAGAAATTCTTTTACTGAATATCAAATGGGCTATTAATGCTAATATTGCCATGGTTGCTCCTATAAAGCAGACACCGCTCCACTGTGCGTACTGCCATGCTACTGAAGCTGTCCAGGTACCTAAAGAACCACCAATAAAATAAGAAACCATATAAACAGTATTCAATCTGTTAACTGCATTGGATTTGATTAAAAAATAGTTGGTCTGATTCATAATATGGCTGGATTGAACGCCTAAATCGACTAGAATTACCCCGACAATTAATCCCCAATAAGTTTCTCCTGCAAAGTAAGTAAATGCCCAACTTCCTAAAACCACTAATAATGAATAGAAAATGATTCTGTTTAGATCTAAAAACTGTTGAAGTTTTCCCACTTTTGCTGCTGCTAAAGCTCCGACTGCTCCTGCTAAACCGAAACTTCCGACCACCGACGATCCTGCATTGAAAGGAGGTTTTTCCATGTGGAAAACCAGGGTTGTAAACAATGCACACATCGATCCGAAAGCCATCGCGCCACGGAAAGAAGCCAGTCTTAGAACAGGCTGTGTTTTTGCCAGATGGAATACGGATTTCATCAATTCACCATATGTTCCTTTAAAATTAGGCTGTAGATCAGGCAGCATTTTATACACTGCAATCCATACCAAAACCATGATTCCGGCTGCAATTCCGAACATGGCTCTCCAACCCCACATCTCCCCTACAATTCCGCCCACAAATCTGGATAAAAGGATCCCCAGTAATAATCCTGACATGACAATACCGATATTGGAGGACTTTTCTTTATCAGAAGATAATTCTGCGGCAATAGGAACGAATAATTGAGGTATCACCGAAGTGGCTCCGATCAGCAAACTGGCTACATACAGCATCCATAGCTTCTGAGCAAAAGTCATCCATAGTAATGAAGCAAAAACCAAAACCAGATCGATTAGAATTAATTTTTTACGGAAAAGTTTGTCTCCCAAAGGAACAATGAGCAATAATCCTGCTGCATATCCCAATTGTGTAAGAACCGAAATTTTACTCGCAGCAGCTTCCGGAATCTGTAAATCTTCAGAAATAAGAGCCAGCAAAGGCTGGTTATAATAATTATTTGCCACTACAAGTCCGGAAATTACGGACATCAACCAAATAACAGTACGAGATATACCGCTGGTAGAATTCATCTGCATAAATTTTGTGTAAGTTTTGAATTTTGCAACACAAAAATACTCATTTTAAGATTAAGCATTTCATTAGGAGTTCATCGGTTTTACCAATGATCCATATTGAGAAAAAGCTTTTTCTGTTTTAAAAATAATAAGGAACTTTACAGTATGAAAATTATACCATTAAAAGAAGGAAATTTTTCTACCAATAAAACCAAAGATTTTACGCTTTTAACAGATGAAAACAAAGACACTGTTAAAGGAATTAAAATGTCGGTCACTCCTTTTTTAATTATTACAGAAAATGATGCTATTCTGCTGGATGCAGGAATTGGATGGAGAAATGAAAATGGAGAAACGGTAATTTCTGAAATTCTCAAAAAAGAAAACATTGATCCAAATAAGGTAACTAAAGTTTTGTTATCACATCTTCATAAAGACCATATTGAAACAGTGATCATTAGAAATGAAAACGGATTTAAAGCTACTTTTCCTAACGCTGAAATCTATATTCAAAAAAGAGAATTGGATTTTGCTTTGGAAAATAAAGGAAATCATTCTTTTGATTTTGATACGCTGGAAAAATTAATTGAGCTGGATAATATAGTCTGGATGGATGAAAATAAAGGGAATATTACAGAGGAAATCTCCTTTGAGGTTGTTGGTGGTCACACTCCATTTATGCAGGTTTTCTGGATCAAGGAAAATAACGAAACTGTTTTTTACGGAGCTGATGACCTTCCACAGGAATCTTATTTAAAATATCATCTTGCCTATAAAAGTGATTTTGATGGTAGAAGGGCAATGGAGCTACGATTAAAATGGCAGCAGGAAGCGATAGAAAATCACTGGAAAATATTATTGTATCATGATCTTGATAAAGCCTTTATAGAATTTTAACCTAATATAATTTGGTTTTCTTTAAGTTTAAAATTAAGAACGGTATTTTTAGATTTCAATCATTAAGATATTAAGGCTCATTAAGATAAAAGCACTATCTATTTTTATAGGTATCTTTTAAATTTCTTAATGCCTTGATGGTTATTATAAAAAGAAACAAGATAGGTCCAAATAAAAAACTCTTCTCTAAAAACAGAGAAGAGTTTTTTATAATTGAAAAGTCAGCTTATTTTTGCTTCATTTTTCCGTTTTTAAATCTTTCACTTGCAGTCTGGTAATAAGAAATTGTTTCCGTAACCAAATTGTTGTTCTTAGATTTTACCTCAGATAAAGACTGGTCTGCTCCGGTGACATTGAACTGTTTTACTTTTCTTTTGTCATCGATTTGGGTGAAAACATTGTTTTTTAATAATCCTAACGTTCTGTAATTTCCTAAGAAAGCTCTTTCTTCTCCGGGTTTTGTCTGGTTAATATCTTTTCCATACAGACTTGTGTTGTAATTCCAGTTTAAATATCCGAATAATGTAGGCATAAGATCGATTTGAGAAGTCAGACGATCTATTTTTTCCGGTGTGTGATTAAGGTTGTAAATAATTGCTGGAATATGATGTTTAGCAATATTAATTTCCCATTTCCCGGCGCTGCTCGCACAATGGTCAGCAACAATTAAAAATACCGTATTCTTAAACCATGGCTTTGTTTTGGCAGTAGCAATAAACTGTCCTAAAGCATAATCTGTATATTTTACAGCAGCGTCTCTGTCGCCTTGCGGAAGATCGATTTTACCATTAGGAAAAGTATAGGGTTTATGATTAGAGGTTGTCATAACAAACTGGAAAAAAGGCTTGTTTTCCTGACTGCTTTTGTCAGCATATCTGATAGACTGCTTATAAAGATCTTCATCACAGATTCCCCACGCATTTTCAAAATTAACTTCTTTATCTTCGATAGCATATCTTTTGGTTTTAATTTCATCAGACAGTGGATTTCCTCTGTCTCTGTCTACAATATCAAAGCCCTGTCCTCCGAAGAAATTGTTCATATTGTCGAAATAACCGTCTCCTCCGTAAATGAAATAAGGATGATATTTTTTGGATTGCAGCACCGTAGAGATTGAAAATAAATTCTGATTGTTAGGTCTTCTTACAATACTGTTTCCCGGAGTCGGGGGAACACAAAGCGTTAATGCTTCCATCCCTCTTACCGTTCTGGTTCCTGTTGAATATAAATTGGTGAAAAATATACTTTCATTGGCCATTTTATCGTAATTCGGCGTAAGATTATTTTTATTTCCAAAAGCAGTTAAAAAATCTGCACTGAAGCTTTCAATAGCAATCAGGATGATATTGGGATTCTGTTCATTTTCCCCTTTCGTAAGTCTTGAAATATCATCATATTGAGCAGAAGTATACGTCTGATTATTTTGTAAAAGGTTTTGTTTTAATGTTTTATAAGCTTCCTGATCAGAGACTTTAGGGTAAAAAGTCAGATAATCCAGTTCGTTTGATTTGAAAGCCGTTACAAAAGAAAATGCACCATTTTTTCCCAGTTCATTAACAATAAGGTTGTTGCTGAATTCTGCCTGTTTGTTTTTCAAAACAACTGCTAAAAGAATGGTTACTACTGTAAGTGGCAGGTAATATTTTAATCTTGAGGAAAATGGTTTTTTATCTGCAAAAGTATTTCTGAAAACTTTTAGTTTTTTAAATATAACGAAGGTAAGAACGATTAAAAGGATCAAAACTCCGGCAATAAGTGGTAAAGGATACGACTGGTTGATATTTTCTACTACTTCATACGTATAGATAAGGTAATCTACCGCAATAAAATTAAATCTTGCTCCAAATTCGTCCCAAAACGGAATCTCTGCCAAAAGGCTGAAGTAAATGATGATAAAAATAAGCGTAAAATAGAAATAGCTGAAAATTTTATCAAAAACGGAACCGATAAATCTTTTGGGAAGAATAAAAAGGTAGGTCGCATATAAAAGCAGAAACAGGGATCCTATTGTAAAATCGAACAGAAATCCAGTGAGGAAAGCTCTTAAAACAGAGAATATGCTGAAATCTACATCATGTATCGAAACAATAAGAAAGCCTGTTCTTATTAAAAACGATAATGAAATGTATAAGGCTAAAATACTGAACAAAGCAGAAAATCTGCCTTTGAAAATCTTTTGGTTTAGAGTTGAAATACTTTTTGAGGACATAGTTTTAAAAAAACGTAAATTAACTATTAAATTTTGAATAAAATTTGAATTTGTTGAAATTTTATTGTAAAAATCTGTAATTATTATTTAGTTTTAATATATTTTACATTGTTTATTTCTTTATCAGGTGAGTTGTGTTCTATATTTGTAAACAAAAATATATGAAACTGTCATTATCCGCTCTTTTAATATTAAGCTCCACCTTATTCTTCTCGCAGAAAAATTTACCTGTGATAAAGTCTGATACAGAAAAGGTAACAATCATTGAAAGCAATGAAATAAAAACAAGCTGGTTCCTGAATTCTAAAGTAAAACCGGACACTTATACTACAGGAAAAAATGTAAAATTTAAAACTGTAAAATTAAAAACCGACATAGACTCTATTGAAGTTAAACTTAAACCTACCGAAAAATTTGATTTTATAGTACTGTATAAAGGTAAAGACTCTTGCCTTACCAGATTTGAAAGTCCCGAGATCAGAAATTTTTCTAAAATGAAGCCTGCCAGAAAAGATACGATTCCTTTTATTCTTACAGAACAGAATAATATAAAAATTAAGGGTAAGCTTAATAAAAAATATGATGTTGATCTGATGTTTGATACAGGAGCATCCGGTTTTTATCTCATAAAGGATGCAATAAAAAGATATCTGAACCCTAACGGGCTGCAATTAACAATGAAAGACATCAGTGATAATGACTTTAAAATAGGAAATCTGGAATGGCAACATGAGCAGGTCTATCCTATTGAAACTACAGGACATGGCTGTGAAGGAATGTTTGGCTGGGATGCTTTTGACGGTAAAGTTGTAGAGATTGATTATGATAAGAATATGATCATTGTTCATTCTACACGTCCTAAAATAAGCAGAGATTATGAAAAGTTTGAAATGGAGCTTATGAAGGAACATTTCTGTATCAATGCCGAAATGGAGGTCAA
Organism: Chryseobacterium sp. Y16C; assembly: GCF_022488405.1. Classification (NCBI taxonomy): domain Bacteria; kingdom Pseudomonadati; phylum Bacteroidota; class Flavobacteriia; order Flavobacteriales; family Weeksellaceae; genus Chryseobacterium; species Chryseobacterium sp. Y16C. The sequence goes on along the minus strand of NZ_CP092711.1, from coordinate 710,349 downwards.
TAATAAAAAATTCAAAAGCAGATTCTTATTTGATTCCGGTTTTCAAAAAACACTGATGCTGGATAATGCTTTGATAAAGAAAAGTGGTTATCCTAAAGCTGAATTACCGGTCATTGCAAAAACGGTGATGTACAATTCCAATAAAGACGAAATCCCTGTGGAAACGGTGCTTAATGAAAAACTGATTTTTGGAAAGTATGTTTTGAAAAATGTACCTGCTCAAATCAATTCTTACAGTCAGCCAGCCGGTTTTAGCACTCATTTTTTAGGTGGTGAAGTTCTTAAGCGTTTCAATACGATCATTGATTTCCAGGAAAATGTGGTGTATCTGAAGCCAAATCACTTATTCAATGAAGCATATAATATTCCTAAGAATGAAAAATCTTAAAACGTATAATGACTGAATGTATTAAAAATAGAAAACGGACAAAGAAATTTGCCCGTTTTTTATTGATCAAAGATCAAGCTGTCTTTGAAACTCTTCGATATATTTCGCTAAATGAAGTCCGTCTGCCAATCCGTGATGTGCTTCTATGGAAACAGGCATGAATTTTCTTCCGTTTCTGACACTGAATTTTCCAAATGCAATCTTTGGGATACATTCTTTCGGGTCAAAGTTTGTAGGATGTAATAACGCACTGAAAGAATTCCAGGGAATTGTTGTATGCCTGATATGATTAATCGGCAAAACATCATTGCTAATCCCTAAACCTGTTGAGTTGTGAACGGATTGTATCTGTTCCTGCAAATTGGCATTAAAAGTTTCAAAATCCGGAGAATAATGGAAAAATGAAAATCCAAATGTTCCGTCCGGTCTTCCAATTGTTCCGCCTACATGGACTTCATCAAATAAAATGACTTTTCCATCAACAATTCTCAATTTTAATTCATCTACGGTATTAATCGCCACCATCGATTTATAAAGGTAAACAGCATAAAAAGAATATCCCTTTTCTTTGGCATCATCATAAGCTTTTGTACAGTCAACCTCTGTTGTAAATCCGAAAAACGGACTTTTCATCCCTGAGAAAAATTCAAAATGTTCTTTTCTGTTCCAACTTTCAAAATCTATTACCTTCATTGATTTATTTTCTTGCAAATTTCCGGAAGTTTTACGAATTTTAAAAATTATGGAAAAAAGAAATAATATATACCATCTTGAGCTTAAAGAATTATCATTAAAAGATGGATCGGAAGGAAATAAAACATTAGAATTCAATTTCGAAAATCATGACGATCTGTTTCATATTTTTGAAGTCATAAAGTCGAAGAAAGTATTTGAAGACGAAAATACATCCCATGAATTTGCTTTAGGTTTAAAGCTTTTTACAGAAGTGATGCTCAAAAGCAAAAAGCATCCTTTATTTGCAGAATTCAGACCTGCCATGGTGGAATTTATGAAGAAACTGAAAAGTATTTAATGTAATTTTATAGCTTAAATCTTAAATAAGAACGGAATATGGATACTGAGAAAATAGGCTTTATAGGATTGGGAAATATGGGACATCCGATGGCGAAAAATCTGGAAAAGGCAGGTTTTCCGCTTTATGTTTTTAACCGGACCATAGAAAAAACGGAAGATTTTAATGAAAAATCTATCGTTTGCAATACTGTTTCCGATGTGGTGAAGAACAGTGATGTTATTTTCACTATGCTTACCAATGATGAGGCAGTGAAAGCTGTTTATGAAGAAATTTTAACCCAGAATGTTACAGGAAAACTTTTTGTGGATATGAGTACCATTTCTCCGGAAGCAACAAGCGGAATATCCAGCGCTGTAAAAATAAAAGAAGCAGGATTTATTGATGCTCCTGTTGCCGGAAGTACAAAACCTGCTGCTGAAGGAACATTAATAATTATGGTAGGTGGTGAAGAAAAAGATCTTCAACGTGCCAAACCTTATCTTGAGAAATTAGGAAAAACGATCAAACATCTGGGAGAGAACGGAAAAGGAATTGCTGCAAAACTTTCCGTTAACTATTTTATTTCTACCATTTATCAGGGATTGGCAGAAACAATTCTGTTTTCAGATAAATTGGGGATTGAAAGAAAAGATATGCTCGAAATCATCAATGAAAGTGCAAGCGGAAGCGGTGCTACAAAGGTAAAGACTCCTTTGCTGATTGAGGATAGTTATCCCGCTGCTTTTGCGTTGGATTTAATGCTGAAAGATATTTTACTGGCAAAAAATGCAGGTGCGGATTTTCCTCTCTCTAAAACGTTGATTGAAACCTATCAGGCTGCACACGACGCTGGTTGGGGAAAAGATGATGTGATAGGGATTATCCAGTTTTTAAGTAAAAATAGCCAAGTAAAAAGTTAAAAGTATTTTTAATCACCCAAGTCAGTTTAGAAGTGAAAAATAAAAATACTATGGTTGAGATAATGATTAATAGTTTATAAACTAAATTAAAGGGTTGTTTTTACGCAACTCTTTTTTCTTACTTAAAATATTTGTTCCTTTGTAAAAAAGACTGACTGGTATTTTATGAAAAAATCGGAAGCTACACGCCTTAATATTCTCCAGAAAGCATTTGAACTGATCTATGTCAATGGCTACCAAACAACCAGTGTGGATGAGATTATTGCTACAACGCAGGTAACCAAAGGAGCTTTCTATTATCACTTTAAAACAAAGGATGAAATGGGACTGGCCATTATCAACGAGCTTATGATTCCCGGCTTCAAAAATACATTTATTGAACCTTTTCAAAGTGTTGTAAATCCATTGGATGCAATTTATAACTTAATGTACAGTTTATTAATTGAGAATGAAAATTTAAAGGTCGAATATGGCTGTCCTGCTTCCAATTTTACACAGGAAATGGCTCCTTGGAATATCGAATTTACAAAAGCACTAAATCTTCTTTCTCAGCAATGGGAAAGCACTATGATTGAATCTATTGAAAAAGGAAAACAAAACGGTATTCTAAAAGCTTATGTGAATGCAAAAGAAGTGGCTGTTTTTGTCTTATCGGGATATTGGGGAGTAAGAAATCTGGGGAAACTGGAAAATTCAAAAGGAGTTTATCTTGTTTATTTAAAGGGACTTAAGTCTTATTTTGATACTTTGAAATAATTTTTTCATTAAAAACATACTAATTGGTATGTTTTTATTATACCTTTGTTCTGTTCATAAAAATTGATGATGTATCAGACACTCACCTTTCTACATTCCACTTTCAGATGGCTGGTTCTATTGAGCTTATTGTACTCGGTTTTCAGAGCTTACAAAGGATATTTTTCTCAAAAAGTATTTTCTAAGACCGATAATAGTGTAAGACATTGGACCGCAACTATTGCTCATATTCAACTGGTCCTGGGAATCATATTATATTCTCAAAGTCCGATCATTAAATACTTTTGGAAAAATTTTGACGAAGCAAAAGAATCTTTTGATCTTTTATTTTTTGGATTAATTCATATCTTCCTGATGCTTCTTTCCATTATTTTAATTACCGTAGGATCTGCAATTTCGAAAAGAAAAGAAGCTGATAAAGAGAAGTTTAAAACGATGCTGATTTATTTTCTTATTGCTTTACTCATCATTTTTATAGCCATTCCGTGGCCGTTCTCTCCTCTTGCTAACAGACCTTATTTCAGATAATTATGATTGATTTATTGAAAACCAAAATCGGACGTTTAAGGATTATTGCAATTCTTGAAGGAATTTCTTTATTAACCCTAGTATTTATAGCGGTTCCCATGAAGTACGGGTTTGATAATCCTGCCTTTGTGAAAATGATGGGGCCTATTCACGGTTCTCTGTTTCTATTGTTTTTATTCAATACTTTAAGTGTTGGAGTTGAGCAAAACTGGAAGTTTAAAGAAACGACCTGGAAAGTGCTTTTAGCGTGCATCATTCCGTTCGGAACATTTTATATTGACAGAAAAATATTAAGCAGATTATGAAAAATACGTTGATTTTCTGTGGAATCGCTTTACTGATCTATATTGTGTATCGAGTGTACAAATACCAGACACTGGATGATGGTTTGGATCAATTAATTAAAAAAGGAGCCATTATTCTGGATGTAAGAACTGAAAAAGAATACGAAACCGGTCATATTGAAGGATCAAAAAATATTTCCTTAGGAACGATCCGAGAAAGATATACTGAACTTGATCCCAATAAAATGTATATCACAGTTTGTTCACATGGTTTGAGAAGTGTAAAAGTGGAAACTATTTTAAAGGAAAAAGGCTTTAAACACGTGTATAACGGCGGAGCCTGGAGTGATCTTCAGAAAAGTCTTAATTTAAAAGTTTCAGAAAATAAATAAGCCGTGAGAACATTCTACACGGCTTATTTTAATAAAAATCTAACTAAGTATTTTTTATAGTAAAATTGCTAATGCAAGTCAAGAATAGATTTAAAGCAAGTTTAAATTAACAAGCTAAGCGAATTGATAATTCACAATCGATTACTTAAGATATTTCTGTTTTAAAACGGCAATTTCTCTCGGTCCCATCCCCATTTCTACCTGGAAGAAATTTTCTACGCTTCCGTATTTCTTATTGATGACTGTAAAAAAGTTTCTGATCAATTCCGGTCTTAACTCCATCTGCTGCTTGATTTCTGCCTCCGTCAATCCCGACATTTTTGAAAGCCCTGAATACATTCCTCTCATCGTTGGATTTTTTGCCAGATAATAATTGGAAGCTACATAATCACTTTCAATAATATCTTGAGAAACTCCTAAAATATATAAGAATAATGCTGATGCCATTCCGGTTCTGTCACGACCTCCCGTACAATGGAAAAGCAGGGCTTCATCGGGTTTTAAAGTCAATAGCTGCACAAATAAAGCTCTGTATCTTTCTCCAAAATAAGGGAGTCCTCCTTCTCCATACATATTAAACAGGAAATTCTTGTCTTTTAAAAACTTTGCCATATCCTGTGCTGTAGGAAGATTATTGCTTCCCGCGGGGCAAATAAGATAATTGGTATTCTGAGGAAGCCTGTCCGGAGCTTTTTTAGCCTCTTCTATTCCTCTGAAATCTACTACGGTTACGATCTTTTTATCTTTAAAAGTTTTCAGATCCTTATCCGATAATTTATCGATAGCATCACTTCTGAATACTCTTCCCAATGTTACTTCTTTTCCGTCCGAGGTTTTATATCCTCCTGTATCTCTGAAATTGTATGCTCCTTCCATCTTTACGACTCTGCGAAGACTGTCTTTAATTTGTGCATTTGATGCTGTTCCTAAAGCTGTAATAGCCATTGTAACGATTAATTTTCTCATATGATTTTAAAATATTTGCCAACGAATTCCCAATTGTCCTCTGCTTCCGTACCATTCATTGGAAGTGATTCTCTTTTTATTATCCCCCATATAAAGCCTTAAGCTTTCATCACTTAGATTATTTAACTCAATAAATAATTTAACTTTTTTGCTGATGTCATAGCTTGCTGAAAAATCTATGGTGAAGTTTTTATCTGACCAGATATAATATTGAGGGCCAAGATCTTTATTAATAGTTTCTAAAGACTTTCCTCTGAAGTTTCCGGCAAGACGGATCATTACTTTGTTTCCTTCGTAGTAAAGAATAGTATTAAAAAGGTTCTTCGACTGATTAGGAAGCGATGTGCGGTCTGTTGTGATCAATGCTCCTTTGGCATCATTCCTTGAAACATCTACTTTAGAATCGATATAGGTATAGTTAAACTCTAGCCCGAAACCATTCCAAAAGCCGGGTAAAAAATCAAAACGTTTATTGATTCCCATTTCAAAACCAAGGAGATTGGAATCTTTAAGATTTTTAGCCTGGGTTACCATATAATCTGTTCCGCTAATATTCATAATGGATGTGTCCTGAAAAACGATGTCTGAGATCTTTTTATAAAAGACACCTCCTGAAAGAATACCAATATTGTCAAAATAATACTCTCCCATCAAATCAAAATTATGACTGAAAGTAGGTTTCAGATCGGGGTTACCTCTGGTGATTTTGTTCGGACTGGTTGTATTGTCAATACTTGAACCGGGTGACATATCTCCGAAATTGGGTCTTATGAATGATCTTGTATAAGCAAACCTGATGTTTGATTTGGGCGAAATAGTATATCGTAAATGAAGCATCGGAAGAAAAGCATTATAATTACTTTCTACAGTTGACGGGCTGATTACGGTGGAAGTCGCATTTTCTTTAGTTGCTTTTGAGCCGTATAAAGTAAGCCTTGTGGTTTCATTTCTAAACCCTCCGACAATCTTAAATTTATCACTGGCTTCAATTTCTGCCATCGCGTAAGCTGCAAAAACGTTTTCTTCCCCGTTGTAAACGCTTGTCGCATTGGCGTCTGCACTTGAAAAATCCCTGAAACCATATTGTTGTAAGAATGCAGGAGAATACATCTGGAAAAGCTGATCTTTAGTTGGTGCATTCATAATGTATGAGCTGTAATTTCCGTTCATTCCGTTCAGGAAGGCTGTTCCTTTTGGCGGTTCATCGGTTGATAACTGAGACAATGCCAACAGCGCCGGAGAATTTGGAACTCCCAATGCTGCATTGGGTATGTAAACAGCATTGTAACCATAGGTACTGTTTCTGTCCTTTTCACGGTATTTTGCCCCGATTTTTAACGTAATATTTGAATTAACATCATATTTTAAGTTCAGTCTTGCTATTTTGTCTCTTTCATTGTTGTCAAGTTTCGCAATAACCAGTTGAGAAAGCAATAATTTATCTGCACTCATCACTTCATTCAGATTGGCAGTATCTGAGCTATAGTCCAAATATTCTCCACCAACTCCATTCGGTGAATCAAAGCTCCAGTAACGTTTTCCGTCATTCGCCAGATTGGCAAAACCTCCGGTGATCTTCTGTCTAAAAGTAGCAATTGGAAGCCCTTTAATATCATTGGTTGGAGGCGTATCAAGGAAATATTTAGCCTGATAATCACTTAACATCCAATCTAAGTTTAGTTTTTTAGAAACTGAGTGCTCTCCTCCTAATTCCATTCCGTATAATTCGGTTTGATAATGAGAATATCTGAAATTATACTGATAACGGCTGTTGTTATAGTCTACATAAGATTCATAAACCGGACGGATATCGTCAAATTTATTAAACATTCCGCGGAAATAGATTTTATTATTCGCATTCAATTTATATTCTAAACCTCCATTCAAACCAATCGTTCTTCTTGTTCCCATGTATCGTTTCATCATAATGGTACTGATAGAATTTTTTTGAACAATGTTGGAAGAGGCTGTATTATAAGTCACATCAAATGAATCGGCTCCCCATTGTCTGTCCCAGATAGCCCCTGAAAGGATAACTCCCAGTTTATTTTTGAAAAAACGATCGCCATAAACAATGGATCCGTTATAAGTGGCATTCTGTGAAAAAGTATTGTAGCCTCCTGCTCCACTTACGTTAAGAGTTTTCTTTGCCGGTGCTGTTCTTGTAATAAAGTTAATGCTTCCGCCAATAGCATCGCCATCCATGTCAGGAGTCACTGCTTTTGAAACCTGTACAAACTGAATCAGTTCAGAAGGAATAACATCCAAAACAAAAGATCTGTTTCCTAAAACATTCGCACTGGGAAGCCTGTTTCCGTTGAATAGTGCTGAAGTCCATGCAAAAGGAGTTCCTCTTACTGTAGCCTGATCTGCTTCACCGTGATATCTTGCAACCGCAACTCCCTGAACTCTTTGTACGGCTTCAGCGGCATTTCTGTCCGGAAGCTTTCCGATGGCATCGGCTGCAATGACTTCCATGATCGCGTTATTGTTTTTCTTGATCTCGTATGCTTTCGCCTGAGTTAAAGCATTCGGTCTTGAAATAACCACCTGCTGAATATCGCTTACCTTTTCTTTGTTCTTTTTCTCTTCAGGAGCAATCGTAATGTAGCCAATATCGTTTGTTCCTTCTTTTATGATAATAGGAAAAATTTTTGTTTCATATCCGATATATTCAACTTTCAGATTTATTTCTCCTAATCTTGGAGAAAGAAGGTTAAAATCTCCGTCTAATGATGAAATTGCTTTTGCATCCGCACCTACAATTGAAATGTTTGCTCCCGGAAGTGCTCCGTTTGTTTTCCCTACTATGGTTCCTTTGATTGACTGTGCATGAATGGTTCCCAAAGAAGCCATCAGGAAAAATGCAGATATCTGAATGATTCTTGACTTTTGTTTTGAAAAACCAATTGAATTGTTCATAGATTTTTTTTGATACAAATTTGGGACGCTCATCACTTGTTTTCGTCCGAGGGAAAAAATCAGTTCCTGTAAAGTGTCACTCGTTGGAAGAGTACTTTTATCTTTTTGATTTACAGGGTTTTAATTTTGTTTAACTGTTTGTTGTTTATTTATGAACTCAATATTAAATTGTAAATAGAATTTTTAATAGATAGATAACAGACTTAGGAATGATGAAATCATGATTTTGTATTTATTTTGTGAAAACCTAAGGAAGAATGCAATATATAGTTATTATTGGGGCTTTTCAGGCAGTTGTGGCACTTTGGCTTTTACAGTTCAGAGAGAGAAAATCAGTATCGAATTATCTGTTTATTTTTCTGCTTTCGGCGATTGCTGTTCATTTGACGATTAAGTTTGTCATCTTTAATTTTATCCTTGATGAAAGTATCAGACAGCAGATGAATACGTTCATAGGAGTTTGTTACGGTCCTTTGATCTATTTATATGCTCTGAGTAAAACGAAAAAGGAGTTTTCCGTTGCGACTAAGTGGTTTATTTTCATTCCGCTTTTTGTACTCATGATCGCTTATTTTACCATTTCCTGTGTATTTGTTATTTTAAATCATGTAGATCAAAAGCTTCTTGATGTATACAATAATTTCAGCCTGTATTTAATATTTGCAATTAACCTGTATTATCCTTTAAAAAGTATTTTAATGGTCAGAAAAACTAAGATTGAAAAGGTTGAATATGATGTAATTGCCAGAATTTCCTATTGTATTCTTTTTATGGAATTGGGAGTCATATTTTCCAAAACAATGCTTTATATCTATCCTGAAGGAGCTCAAATAATCAATCTGTCAATACGGGCTACCGCATATTTTTTGTTATTGGTGATCTGTCTTTTAATTGTAAGAAAGAGTTTAAAGACCGAGAATGTTGCTATTCCGCAAACTGATTCAAATGAGGCAGAACAACTGTTTGTCAATCAAATGTTTAATACTGATAATGTAATATTAAATACGGTTGATTACGAAATAAAATTCAGTGAGCTTTGGCAAAAGATGGATCAGTCTGTAAGGCAAAAACAACTGTACAGGGATTGTGATCTGAATCTCGATCAATTGGCACTGAAAACCGAAATTAACAAATACCAGATCAGCGAAATGCTGAACGCTTATAAGCATAAACCATTCTACCGCTACATCAATGAGTATCGTATTGAATATTTCAAAAATATTGTTGATAAGGCTATTGAGAAAGGTGAAAATATTAATTTTTTATCCTTTGCTTATGAAGCCGGTTTTAAATCTAAATCGTCCTTTAACCGATATTTTAAAGAAATAATTGGAAAAACACCATCAGAATATTACAAAAGTCTTGTGAGTGAAAATAAACAGCATTCCGGTTTTGAAATCAGTGCATAAAAAAATCATTCCCTAAAAAGAAAATGATTTTATATTTCGAATAAAGCATCATGCTTATTTGTTCGTTACAAAATTCTTTTTTGCCAGTTCTTTTCTTACACGGCTCAAGCTTTCAGGAGTAATACCCAAATAAGAAGCAATCATCCACTGTGGAACTCTTAACAGCAAATCCGGGTACATTTTAATAAAGCTCAGGTATCTTTCTTCTGCGGTTTCACCCAGTAAAGAATTGATTCTGTTTTGAAGGCTTCTTACATGCTTTTGAAGCAAAATATCATTCTTGGAAGCAATATTCGGAAATTGTTCTACCAGTTTTTTAAAGAAATCCGGCTGTAATAAAAGCACTTCGGAATCTTCTACCGCTTCAATATAATACACTGATTTTTCATTGAAATAAAGACTGCTTCTGTCCGAAATCAGCCAACTTTCCGGTGCAAACTGTATGATATGTTCTTTTCCGTTTTTATCAATAGAATACATCTTAAGCAGGCCTTTTTCTACAAAGAAGTTATATCTGCAGACTTCTCCGTATCGCAAAAGGAAATCGTTTTTAGCTACTTTTTTTACTTCATAATGAAGGCTGCATGCGCTTACATTTTCTACGGGAACTTCGAGAATGTTTGCTAAATAAGTATTAATATTTTTCATTATGATAACTGATTTATAGATATATTTTGATGCGAAGCGTTGTTAATTACTTTTCCGTTCTCTACGACAAGTAATTGTGGACTTTCATGTCTTACTCCAAGATCTTCCGCAATCTTATTGGAAAGAGGTCTGTAGGCCAGTAAATCTAAAAAATAAAGTTCTGCTATATCATCTGTATTTTCAAGACTTTCTATCTCTTTTTCAAAATTCCTTAAAACTGTTTTGCTGATAAAACAACTTGTTGAATGTTTAAATATGGCAACTTTATAGGCATAAGAATTGTCAATGGCAATTTTCAGATCATCCTCGGATTCTATTGGTTTCCAAAATGATTTTTGCTCTTTCGCTTCCTCTTTTCCTCCGAATATTTTATCAAAAAAACTCATACATTAAATTGTTTAAGATGATGGTCGAGGTGTTTATATTCCAAAAAACCCCAGTCCTTTTCCTTCATGTTTCCAAAAAGAATATGTTCTTTGGGTAAACTCTGTTTTTCAAAGGAATCCCAGTAAAAATCCAATGTTTTTAAAAGATTGTTTCGGGCTTCCTCAAAACTACATTCAAAATTAACAATTAGTTTTTGAAAAGTAGGCATATTATGAGGAATTCCGTTATTAAAAATATGCATTTCTTTTTTTGTGATAATTCCTATCATCCTGAAAATATAATTGATCTTTTGAAGTTCAATTTTCTGAAGAGGAATTTGCAATACTAAATCGCAGTGATACAGCATTTGAGCAGCATTCATCTTACCCCATTTTTTTTCAGAATCAGCTGACAGATTGCTGATTCTTGACTTAATCTCATCAAAAAAAACTTTGTTATGAAGCGTTTTTTTTACCAACCTTTTTCGATCTTCAGATTTTCGATATGAGCAAAATGGTGATTACAATGCCATGCGTATAAAGCAGTACAGTTTTTTAGAGTATAATTGATATTTTGTTCCGGATGATGAAATGTTCTGTTAAATTGTTCTTCGGACAAACTTTTTAATAAAACAGACCATCTTTGGTGAGTTCCTTTAATCATCCTTAAAGCCGGTTTTATAGGCATCGTTGCACTATCTGCCAATTCAGCCCATTTTGCTTCTTCATAAGGTTTTATGGTAGGATTATCTTCTGTTAATGCCAGTTTAAATCTTGTAAAGCTGTTGATATGGCTGTCTGCAATATGATTAATAAGTTGTCGGACTGTCCATCCTCCTTCTCTGTAAGGAGTATCTAATTGCTCATCTGACCAGTTTTCTACCAGTTTTTTTAATCTTTTAGGAAAATCGCTGATAATATCTATAGCATCGGATAATTCTTCTCGGCTAATGTTTTCAGGCTGAAGAAACTCACCTATTGGAAATTTTTTTAAATTTAAATCATTCATAAATACTCTGTTGATTAAAAAAATGTCTCTTAAATACGATAATTTAGGACAATTTAGTTTCTGTAAATTTATCAAAAATCCAAGAATTTCACCTATGAAAAAAGCTTCAATTCTATAAAAAACTGAAGCTTTTTTATTTAATCTGAAAGACTAATAACCATGTAGATTAATGTCCTCTGTTCTTTGCAAGGTCACTTTTTTCCCCATTTTTTTCTGGATCACACGAAAATGCTGTAATTCTGCATCTGTAAGTATATTAATTGCTGTTCCTTTTTCATTGGCACGTCCTGTTCTACCGATACGGTGAACGTAGTCTAAAGGTGAACGTGGCAGTTCATAATTGATAACATAAGGTAAAGAATCAATATGGATTCCACGGCCGATTAAATCTGTAGCAACCAGAATCTGAGCTCCTTTTCCTTTAAATTCTTCTAGATTATTTCTACGGGCACCCTGAGATTTCTGACTGTGAATGGCAACCGCTTTTATTTTATTCTTTTTCAGCTTTTCTACCAAGTTATCTGCAGACCTTGTAGAGGAAACAAAAATTAAAGCTTTTTCAATGTTTCTTTCTTTAATTAAATACCGTAAAAAAGGACCTTTATTTTCCGGGGCAACGTGATAAGCCAGCTGCTCGATATTATCCAATTCAACTTCCTGCTTTTTGATTTCAATAATCGTAGGGTTGATGGACAATCGCTCCTTCATTTCAGAAATCTTATCATTTAATGTTGCGGAAAACAACGTTACTTGCTTTGCTACAGGCATCATGGCAAAAAGCTTATTCATTTCTTCACCAAAACCCAGTTGAAACATCTTATCAGCTTCATCAATAACTAAATGCTGGATTCTGGAAATACTTAATGCATTGTGCTCAATAAGATCCAATAAACGACCTGGTGTGGCAATAAGAACTTCTACTCCAAATGCACCCTTCATTTGCGGATTGATGGAAACACCTCCATAAACAGCCATGGTACGGACTTCACGCTTTAAGTTTTCTGTAAAAGCTCTGAAAACTTCATCAATCTGAATCGCCAGTTCTCTTGTTGGAACCAATATTAAAACCTGAACATTTCTGTCTTTTTTAACTTCGGTATTTTGTAGTTTTTCTAAGATCGGCATCACAAAACAAGCCGTTTTTCCGGAACCCGTCTGTGCAATTCCCATCAGATCTTTACCTTGCAAAATAACCGGAACGGCTTGCTCCTGAATAGGGAACGGCTTTAAATATCCTAATTTTTTAACAGAACGGATAATATTGGATGATAATCCCAGAGATTCAAATGACATAAAAACGTATTTCGTGCAAAGATACGCTATTGAAGTGGGATATGTTAAAAGCGGAATAATGATTGTCTTCGTAGCTAAATGCCGATTTGGCCGAAAATTCAGATTTGGACAAATTTTTGAAGATTAGTTTTTGTAAATTTATCAAAAATTCGAGAATTCTAAATATGAAAAAAGCATTAATAATAGTCGATGTACAGAATGATTTTTGTGAAGGTGGTGCGTTGGCTGTTCCGGGAGCAAATGAAATAATTCCTTATATCAATCTTCTGATGGAAGAAAATGAGTACGATCAGATTGTACTGACACAGGACTGGCATCCTGCCAATCACAAAAGTTTTGCCAGCAATAATGGCAGAAAAGTGGGTGAAAGTATTATTCTCAATGGTATTCCTCAGTTTATGTGGCCGGATCATTGTGTACAGGGCACTTTTGGAGCGGAATTCCATAAAGATTTAAACAGAGATAAAGTAACTCATATCGTTCAGAAAGGTAAAAACACTGAAATTGACAGCTACAGCGGTTTTCAGGATAATAATCACTTCATGAAAACTGGTTTGGATGACTTCTTGAAATACCATGAAATTCAATTGTTAGAAATCGTAGGATTAGCGATGGATTACTGTGTGAAGTTTACCTGTTTGGATGCTGTAGCTAACGGATATGTTACCTGCTTACATTTTAACGGAACTAAGGCCGTTAATGTAAAACCTGAAAACGGAAGAGATGCTATTTATGAAATGATCCAAAAAGGTGTGACTGTTTTGGGATAATTATAATAATACCCAATGTCATTCAGAACGGAGCAATAATGTAGTGAAGATCTTAATTATAGATTCTTCCTTCGTCAGAATGACAAAAAAAGACGTTGAGAAAATCTTCAACGTCTTTTTGTATTTTTAAACTTAAAATTTTAAAGCATTTTAAGATTATTTACTTCCTGTTCTGTAAGGATTCTCCAGTGTCCTCTTTTGATATTTTTCTTCGTTAATCCGGCAAACATTACTCTGTCAAGAGCTTCCACTTCATAACCCAATCGTTGGAAAATTCTTCTGATCACACGATTCCAACCTATGTGGATTTCAATACCCACTTCATTTTTAGGCTTCCCTTCAATGAAAGAGATCTGATCTACAACCGCTACTCCTTCATCCAGACGAATTCCTTCTGCAATTAACTTCATATCTTCATGGGTGAGTTTCTTGTCTAACGTTACATGATAGATTTTTTTAGCATCAAATGAAGGGTGAGTTAATTTCTTCGTCATGTGTCCGTCATTTGTCAACAAAATAACACCTGTAGTTGATCTATCCAATCTTCCCACAGGAAAAACACGATATGGAGAAGCATTGGCTACTAAATCCATTACTGTTTTTCTGGCTTTGTCATCTTTTGTAGTAGAAATGTATCCTTTCGGTTTGTTTAAAAGAACATAAACCGGTTTTTCCGGAGTAATATTTTGTCCGTCAAAAACTACCTTATCTGTTTTCTGAACCTGATAGCCCATTTCAGTAACCACTTTTCCGTTTACTTCTACTAAACCTTGAGTAATCAGTTCATCAGCTTCTCTTCTGCTGCAGATTCCTGAATTTGCAATGTATTTGTTCAGACGAATAGTGTCTTTGTGGATATCTTTTTCAATTTTGTTCAGTCTTCTTTTTTGTACGAAAGATTTTGCACCATCCTGGTTTCTGTCATCACCACTTCCCGGTCTTCTACCATATTTTAAGCTGCCTCTTTCATACTTATCTCTCGTATCAAAGGTATTAGGTCTGCTTCCGCCTCTTTTTGGAGCTGATTTTCCGAACGATTTTTTTCCTTCACTCGAATTGGTAATGAAATCTTTTTGTTCAGTTTTTCCAAATTTCTTATCCATTCTATCTTGGTAACTTGTGCCACCACTCCTTTTGGAATCAGAATTTCTTTCTCCTGCTTTTGGAAAAGGTTTCTTAGAAGGTCTTGATCCTGAAGAGTTTCCAGATCTAGAAGCACGAGAATCATCAGAATTTTTTCTTGTTGAAATTCTTGGTCTTTTTGGTCTTTCTGAATTATTATTATCTCTGCTCATTCTAAATATTTGTGCAAAGATAGTTAATTTAGTTACGAGTTAAAAATTAAGAATCATAACTTTGCAATATAGATTTATAATTAACCCTATAGAAAATCTGAAAATGATAACAATATTAAATGATAATTTTTCTCAATTAAACGAATTCTTACACGAAAAATCGTTTAGTAAAATTTTTATTCTGGTCGATGAAAATACCCATGAATATTGTCTTCCTGTTCTTTTAGGAAATATGGAGACAGACTTAGGGTTTGAAATTCTTGAGATAGAAGCAGGAGAAGAGATGAAAAATATCCAGACGGCCAATCAGCTGTGGGAAATTCTGACAGAAATGCAGGCCGACAGAAAAGCATTGGTTATCAATTTGGGAGGGGGTGTGATTACGGATATGGGAGGTTTCGTAGCTTCTACCTATAAAAGAGGAATTCAGTTTATCAATATTCCTACAACTCTTCTGTCAATGTGTGATGCATCTATAGGAGGAAAAACCGGTATAGATCTAATGCATTTTAAAAATATGGTAGGAACCTTCACTTTCCCTGAACAGATTTTTATCTATCCTAAATTTTTAGAAACCCTTCCTTTCAAAGAATTGAGAAGTGGTTTTGCCGAAATGCTGAAACACGGATTGATTGCAGACCAAGCGCATTGGGAAAACCTTGTTCATATCAATAAGCTGGATACAGAAAGTGTGACTCCTTATATTGAGACTTCAATGAATATTAAGCAGAATGTTGTTGATCAGGATTTTCATGAAAAAAATATTCGAAAGACCTTAAATTTTGGACATACGATCGGACACGCGATTGAAAGTTTATGTCTTAGCCAAGGGAATCCTATTCTTCATGGGGAAGCCGTTGCAGCCGGAATGATCTGTGAAGCACATCTCTCCTATCTCGAAGGGTTGTTATCAGGAGAAGATGCTAAAGTCATTATTGAAAGCATTCAGAAATATTATCCGTACTTAGATATCAGTGATTTTAAAGATGAAGATATTTTTGCCCTCTTATTAAATGATAAGAAAAATGTAGACAGTAAAATTAATTTCTCTTTACTTTCCGGAATTGGAACCTGTATTTTTGATCATCAATCCAGCCAGAAAAATATAATAGAATCCTTGAATTTTTATAGAAATTTGAACAATGCTTAGATATTTTCTTTAGATTTTTAAGGCATTTTTAATGAAAAATATAATTTAGAAATGTTCTAAAGATTGTTGTGGTATTGACCTTATTTTTCTGAATATCAGTTTGATATACATTTTAACCGTCAAGCAATTTGACGGTTTTTTTATTGGATTTTTTCAGTTTTCATTTTTGGCAAGCAATTTGAAAGATACTCTGCGTCTGATGAAAACTCAGACGGTAGTAAAATTTAAAATTAGAATAGTAGTATTAAAAAATTAAAATTATGAAAAAGTTAATTTTAGGATTAGCAGTAACGGCAAGTTCATTGGCGTTTGCACAGCAGACCTCATCTTCATCTGGTTCATCTAGCCCGGTTCAATTTGGTATTAAAGCGGGAATGAACGTTGCTTCATTATCTAAAGATCAGGGATTGGATGATCAGAAATCTAAAATTGGTTTTAACGCAGGTGTTTTTGCTAATATTCCGGTTGCTAGTTCATTCAGCATTCAGCCAGAGGTTTTGTATAGTGATTTAGGGGCTAAAGTAACTACAAAAGATGTTATTTTAGGAAATACTTATACCACTGAATCTTCAAGAAACTTAGGATACATTACAGTACCTTTAATGTTCCAGTATAAGTTTGTTCCTAACTTCTATTTAGAAGCAGGTCCTGAGTTTGGTTTCTTAGTGAGCGCGAAGGATAAATTCAAAAGTTCTACCAACGGAAACTCTAACGGTTCTCAAACTGCAGAATTGAATAAGGATGATTTCAACACATTCAATTTTGGAGTAGGTATCGGAGCAGGATATTATTTTACGGACAATATTGGTCTTACTGCGAGATATGTTGCCGGAGCGACAGATATCTATAAGAATAACAATGGAGATGCTGTAAGAAACAATGTGTTCCAAGTGGGATTAGCATTTAAATTCTAATTCAAGTAATCTAAAACAAATTTTAATTCAATAAAAAATGTCAGGCTTAATTTAAGTCTGACATTTTTCATATGATGATCTACCTGAAAACAATATTGATTTTATTTTAGAATAGGAAATGTCACATTTATTATTAATAATAAATTAAATTAATAAAATTTGGCAGGATATTTGTATAATGAAGTTGGAAAATGATATAAATCATTAATTAAAAAAATAATAATTATGAAAAAAACAATTTTGGGAATTGCAATCGCAATCAGTTCTTTAACGTTTGCTCAAGAAAAAGCAAAATCTTCAGCTTCACCGGTATCATTTGGTGTAAAAGCAGGTCTTAACATTTCAACTATTTCTGGGGGAGACTCTAAAGCTAAAGCAGGGTTTTATGGAGGTGCATTTGCGAATATTCCTGTTGCATCAAGTTTTAGTGTTCAGCCAGAAGTTTTATACAACGGAGTAGGTGCAAAAGCAGATGGAATGGAAGATTTAAAAGTAAATTTAAGCTACATTTCCGTTCCTGTAATGTTTCAGTATAATGCTCTTCCGAACTTGTATTTAGAGGCAGGACCACAATTCAGTTTTTTAGTAGACTCTAAATTCAAATATCAGTCCGTATCTGTAAAAGGTAACGATTATATCAAAGGTTTTGATTTCGGAATCGGTATTGGTGCAGGATATTATATTACAGATAATTTTGGAGTAACAGCAAGATATGTTGCTGGTATAACAGATATTGCTAAAGAAACCGGAGGAGTTCAGGCAGAAGGAAAAAATAATGTATTCCAAATAGGATTAGCCTACAAATTCAACTAAACAGTTTTGATTTCAATAGAGAAAGGTCAGGTTTCGTAATGGAAACCTGACCTTTCATTTTTATTTTGAATTATTTTAGTTAAATAATTCTGTCTCCTCTCCTTTTCCTACAGGATATTCTTCTGTAAAACATCCGAAGCAGTGATTGGCAGAACCTAAAATGTTCTTTAAATTATCTATGCTTAAGAACTCTAAAGAATCTACTCCTAAATAATTTCTAAGCTCTTCGGTAGTCATGTTAGCAGAAATCAAATCGTCTTTTGACGGGGTATCAATTCCTAAATAACAAGGTGCAATGATTGGCGGAGAAACACTTCTGAAGTGAATTTCTTTTACACCAGCATCTTTAAGGATTTTAACCAATCTTTTAGAAGTCGTTCCACGAACGATAGAATCATCAATAATAACTACTCTTTTATCTTTGATTTCTGAAATGATCGGATTTAATTTGAGGTTCACTACTCTTTCTCTCATTTCCTGAGTCGGTACGATGAAGCTTCTTCCGATATATCTGTTCTTAATCAGCACCGGGCGGAAAGGAATTCCGGAAGCTTTGGCAAAACCAATGGCAGCAGGAACTCCTGAATCAGGAACTCCGATTACCAAATCAGCTTCCACAGGAGCCTGTTCCCAGATCTTTTCTCCGGATTTTTCTCTGATTTCGTAAACATTAATATTTTCTAGAGCCGAGTCAGGTCTTGCAAAATAAATGTACTCGAAAGAACAGATTCTTTGCTTAGCTTTCTCCTCATCTACCATAATTGAATGAAGTTTTCCAGGCTCATTTTCATTAGTATAAATGATTTCTCCCGGTAAAATATCACGAACATACTGAGCTCCGACAGCATCTAAAGCCACAGATTCTGAGGCAACAACATAAGAATTTTCGTTGATGGCTCCTAAAACCAAAGGTCTGATTCCGTTGAAATCTCTGAATGCGAAGAATTTATTTCTTGTCATTCCCACCACAGAATAGGCACCTTCAATTTTCTCCATGGTTGCTTTGATGGCTCCACGAAGTCCTAGGTCAAGATTCTTTTGGATTAATCTTAAAATAACCTCAGAATCCGAAGTTGCTCTGAAAACAACACCTTCAGCTTCCAACTGAGTTTTCAGTTCTTTTGCATTGGTAAGGTTACCGTTATGCGCAATGGAAAGGATAATCTGGTCATATTCGTTTTTCGCGAAAAATGGCTGGAAATTATACTTCTTTTTATCTCCCGCAGTCGTATAACGAGTGTGTCCGATTGCAGAATTTCCCATAAAAGTTTCAGGATCAGGGATCTCTTTATAAACGTCCAAAACCAATCCTTCATCTTTCATGTTAGTGATTTTTCCGTCTTTTAAGACAGAAATACCACAAGCTTCCTGGCCTCTGTGCTGTAATGCAAAAAGCCCGAACTGTGAAAGAGAAAACGTATCCAGATCATTGTCAGAATACATTCCGAAGATACCGCACTCCTCATTCGGAGCATCCAGTCTTTCTTCTTCCTGCGTTCTGAAAAGATTTCTTCCATACGTTTGAGTTTCAAACTGTTTTAAATATTCACTTTTATGAACGTCTAAACTTTTCATTTCTATTTTTTCTAATCTAGATTTTATTTTGATAGATCTTTAACTTGGATGCAAATTTTAATATTATGTTAAATTGAATTGCATCTTATGTAAATCTAAAATCTTATTTGTTAAGAACAGTTTTCAATCTGTTATAGATCTCAACATAAGCTTCTGTAACTTCACCAAGATCTCTTCTGAATCTGTCTTTATCTAACTTCTTCATCGTATCTTTATCCCAAAGTCTACAAGTATCAGGAGAAATTTCGTCTGCCAAGATAATCTCACCGTCAGAAGTTTTACCCAATTCAATTTTGAAATCAACCAAGATGATATTCATTTTATCGAAAAGATCGATCAGGATCTCGTTGATGTCTGAAGTCAATTCATACATTTCATCAAGCTCTTCATATGTTGCAGCACCTAAGAATACAGCGTGGTGATCGTTGATCAACGGATCTCCCAATTCGTCTTTTTTGTAGCAGATATCGAAGATGGTAACCGGAGATTTAATTCCTTCTTCCACTCCTAATCTTTGAGCCATGCTTCCTGCAGAATAGTTTCTTACCACCATTTCTAAAGGAATGATAGATACTTTTCTTACCAATTGTTCTCTTTCGTTCAATTGTTTAATGAAATGAGTCTTAATCCCTTTCTCATTTAAATATTCAAAAATCAAAGTTGTGATGGCATTGTTCATTTCGCCTTTCAAATCAACAGAACCTCTTTTTTGAGCATTGAATGCTGTAGCATCGTCTTTGAAACGTACGATTACTTGATCAGGATTATCGGTAGCAAATACTTGTTTTGCCTTCCCTTCGTACAACATTTCTTTCTTTTCCATTTCTTACTAGATTTATTTTATTGTTTAATTAAAATTCCTGTTAAAACAGCCATTCCAAAGCTCAGTAATGTACCAATCAATACATATTCTGTCAGTTTTCTTTGTTTGGCCTGTGCCAGGTCGCTGAATCTGAAAACAGATTTTGCAGCCACCATAAAACCTACGCCTTCCCAGTGATTCACCATGATAAAAGTGAAAACGAGTAAACGTTCTAAAATCCCGATATATTTTCCTGCGCTGGATAAAGATTCGGTTTGTATATTGCCTGCTGTCTCCGGAACGGGGGTCCAGGAAGACAGTAATATTTTAATAAAAATTGAAGCAGGTGTTGTTAAAAACAAGGCTGCCATCAGTATTTTTAAGAAGTCCTGATCTTTTAAAAATTCAAAATTGAATTCATTATAATAAAAAGAAACTCCTGCAATCACTGCAATATGTAGGGCCTGATCAATGAAAAACCAGTTTTTTTTATTTTTAATGGTTTGAAAACTGAGTTTTGCAGCATCAATAATAAAATGTGAAATTCCTACCAAAACAGCTACCCACCAAAGTTTTACATCCCAAAGAAAAATAAAACTTAAAGCGGTGTGAATCAGAACATGAAGGTACAAATATTTACTGTTTAGTTTTTTATTTTCCTTCTCTGCAACCCAAGAATTTGGCTGAAGAATAAAATCTCCAAGTAAATGTGCCAATATGAGTTGAATAAAAATCATCTTACAGTTCTGAAATTTTCTTTCTAAAATATTGATTAGTCTCTACAATAAGCTCGTAGTTTGCACGTTTCAGTCGCTGGCTAACCGAGGACTGTGATATATTAAACCTTTTTGCCAGGTCTTCTTGTGTAATATCTTGGTTCATAATCATTTCGTGAATGATTTCTGAGGTTGCCATGGTCCAGTTGTCAAAATCCTTAGACGACCATTTGAGAAGTATATTTAAATCCTTATTTACAGAATCATTAGAGGTTTTAATGGCAACGGTATGACCATCATTTTTCAGATCATTGAGCAATCTCCCGGAATGTACGTAGGCAGTTCCATTGGATTCGGTAATCTTTTCAGACGAAAAATTTTCTTCCCCGATTCCGATGGCTATTCTTACATCTAAATTTTCCTGACTTTTTATAAGTGATTTTATGGCTAAGAAACGCCAGAAAACGTCATCAATATTACATTTGAACTGAAACTCATCTCCTCTGTATATTTCCCATGTGTGAGGAGCGCTTCCCCAATTTTCGAGAAGATTTTTAAGCTTGGTGATCCAAACCTCTGTTTCCGCGTGTTGTGAATTTATAATATCTCCGGTAATGACCGCTATCATTTTGCAAATATAAGCATAATTACTTATAAATAAAAAATATAAGCGGAAACACTTATAGATATTGATTATTAGTGAATCTGCTTATATCAATAATCTGATTTTTTGATTTATATAAGCCTGAAATACTTAAAATAGCGCTTTACTTTTCACTTCATCCTCTACCTTTACATCTACATTTACTTTATTAGGAGCAAAGTTCTTCATAAACTCAGAAGGGGTTTTCTCCGTATACTTTTTAAACATTCTGTTAAAATAGGTCACATTATTAAAGCCGCAGCTGTAACTGCATTCTGAAATGCTTTTATCCTGTGCCATCAATAGGCAGGCTTTGTTGATGCGATACCGGTTTACAAATTCTGTAAAGGTGATCTGAGTTGCTTTTTTGAAAAAATTGCAGAATGCTGGTAATGTGAGATTGGCCAGCTTTGCTACATCTTCAATATTAATTTCTTTATCATAATTGTGCTCAACGTAAGTAAAAATATTTTCAAGCCGCGTTTTGTTTTTTGAAATAATCGTATAAGGCATGATTTCCCTGTTTAAAAGCTCATAGTTTTCACATTTTGAAAGTTCAAACAAAATTTCCAATAACAGTAAGTATCTTTTATAACCTTTCGAACTTAGTATTAATTTCAGTTTGGGAAGCATTGTTTTATGTACTTCATCATGAAAATGAATTCCATATTTAGACAGCTCTAGAAGGTTTTTAATAGACCTCGCCTCTACTTCCTGTTGTGGGAACTGTAAAATTTCTTCTTTGAACTGAAGGACAATTTCTTCGTGCGGATCAATGGAGTTTAAACCAAAACCTGAATGCGGAATATTGGAGCCGATTAATACCAAATCGCCATTTGTATAATTGCTTTTGTGATATCCGACATGTCGGGTTCCGCTCCCGGAAATTACACATACAAGCTCAATTTCGGGATGATAATGATATTCCCATTTAAATTCCGAAATGGGAGAATTGTTGTGAATCGTGCGAAAAGAACTCTTTTCATCGGGAATCACCCTTTCAAAAGTAACTTTCATTTAGTTAATCAAATTTTATCCCCTAAAATAATAATTATATTAATATAGTTCAAATATTGATTTATAATGTTAAATTAATGTGAAGTCAAATGCTTCTATCTTAGCCCACAAGAAATTATATGAATGAAAAATTTCAATATTAAGGCGGTTTTATTTTTAAACTATTTTGTTTTTGCAATTCTCCTGAATTCTGTAGGAACAGTGATTCTGCAGGTTCAGCAAAACTTCGGAATTTCAAAATCTCATGCCAGTGTTCTGGAAGGTTTTAAAGATCTGCCTATTGCGATCTGTTCATTCATATTAGCATCGTTTCTGCCTAAAATAGGAATTAAAAACTCTATGCTGATTGCTTTACTTTTAGTGAGTTGTATGTGTTTTGTAATGCCTTTCGCCAGTGATTTCTGGTTTTTTAAATTATTATTTACTATTGTCGGAGTTTCGTTCGCTTTAATTAAAATTTCAGTCTTCACCTCTATTGGACTGGTGACAAATACAGATAAGGAACATTCAAGCTTTATGGGTTATCTGGAAGGCTTTTTTATGATCGGCGTATTAATGGGAAATGTTTTATTCAGTTTGTTCATAGATGACCATAATCCAAGATCTACCCATTGGCTGAATGTTTATTGGGTATTAGGCGGAGTTTCAACATTGTCTTTTTTGTTTTTGTTCTTTACGAAACTGAATGAAAAGGAAGCTAAAAGCGAAAAGACGGATTTGCTGGGAGATCTAAGAAACAGTGCGAGTTTGTTTGGATACAGAAAAGTATTGTTCTTTTTATTGTGTGCTTTTCTTTTCGTTTTGGTTGAACAAAGTTTCCAGACCTGGACACCTACTTTTTACAAAGAAATTCTAAAAGTTCCGACCTCTATGAGCATTCAGGCGGGAGCGGTTTTGGCAGGAGCTTTTGCATTGGGAAGGTTTTTATCGGGCTTTTTTTCGAAAAAGTTTAGCTGGATCTACGTAGTTTCTTTTTGTGTTGTGGGTTTTGCGATCAGTATTTTATTGGTACTTCCATTGACTCATAATATTAATATCAATGCGGAAACAACTTGGTTAAATGCTCCTTTGGTTGTGTATCTATTTCCATTAATGGGCGGTTTATTAGCACCAATTTATCCAAGTATCAATTCGGTGATCTTAGCATCGATTCCAAAATATTTACATAGTGCAATGTCAGGTTTGATTGTAGTTTTTTCTGCAATCGGAGGAACAATCGGGTCAATTATTACCGGCTTTGTGTTTCAGGAATTCAGTGGACAACAGGCGTTTTATCTATCATTAATTCCTCTTTCACTGTTAATTATTTCGGCAATTTTCATGAATAAATTAAAAATAAATCCTAAAAAATAAATATGAACAAACAATTATATATCAACGAAATCCAGGCTCTTTTTGATGATGTTCAGCGATCGAAGATCTTCGAAGATCAGAAGATGATGACCGATGCGGTTCCGTTATTTCCAATTGCTGAAATTAATGCAAAATATCAGGAAGAGAAGCAGCTTGAGAATTTTGATCTGAAAAAATTTGTCCTATATAACTTTAATTTTTTAGGAGCAAAAATATCCATTCAGAGAGAAGACCATTTGCCGATTGAAGAGCATATAGAAAAACTCTGGGATGAATTGACCAGAACAGCTTACGAAGAAAAAGGAACATTGCTGAAACTTCCCAAACCTTATGTTGTTCCGGGAGGTCGTTTTAATGAATTTTTCTATTGGGACAGTTATTTTATCATGTTAGGCTTGCAGGTTTCCGGAAAGATTGAAATGATGGAAAATATTATTGAAAACTGTTCTTATTTAATTCAGACTGTCGGATTTGTACCTAATGCGAGCCGGACTCATTTTTTAAGCCGTTCTCAGCCACCCTACTTTTCGTTAATGCTGGATTTGCTTTTTGAAACGACAAAAGATAAAAATATTTACATCAAATATCATGATACTTTAGAAAAAGAATATGCTTTCTGGATGAATGGTGCTGAAAAACTGGAAAACGGGTCAAGTTCAAAAAGGGTATTGAAAACGATTAACGGAGATATTTTAAACAGGTATTATGACGCGGAGAATGAGCCCCGTCCTGAAAGTTATTTAATAGATATTGAGGATGCCGAAAATGCAGGCGAAGAATTTTACAGAAATATAAGAAGCGCCTGTGAATCGGGTTGGGATTTTTCAAGCAGATGGTTTGCTGATGGAGAAAATATACAGACGATTGAGACCTTGAACTTGGCTGAAGTTGATCTGAATTGCCTGTTGTGGCATCTGGAAGCAACATTGGCAAAATCTTCATCACTTCAAAATTTATCAGAAAAAGAAAATGTTTTTAAAGAAAAAGCAGAAAACAGGAAACAGATGATCGACAAATATTTCTGGGATTCAGATTCTGGTATTTACAGAGATTATCATACAAAAAAGCATGCAACAACCTCATCTGAACATATTGCTACTCTTTATCCTTTGTTTCTTGGATTAGCAAATGAAAAGCAGGCCGAATCTGTCGCAAAGAATATCGAAGAAAAATTCCTGTATCAAGGCGGTTTGGTTACCACTACGAAGAAAACCGGACAACAATGGGATCTTCCGAATGCATGGGCGCCGTATCAATGGCTTGGCTTTAAATCTATGAAAAACTACGGTTTTGATGACTTGGCAGAAAAGATTAAAAATAACTGGTGCGCCAATGTGGAAAGAGTTTATAGAAACACTGGAAAGCTGATGGAGAAATACAATGCATTAGATATAGAAACTGTTGCAGGAGGTGGAGAATATCCTAATCAGGATGGTTTCGGATGGACGAATGGTGTTTATCTTAAATTGAATCAAAATTAAACTAACTATAAAAAAAATTAAAGGCTATGAAAAAAAGATCGATTTTCTTACTTGCCGGCATTGCAACACTTTATTTTAATAATACGTATGCCCAGGAAACGACTCCACAGGATTCTACAAGAACGGCATCTATTGATCAGGTAGTAATCACAGGAAACTCCAATCCCAAAAAGAAAATAGAATCCAGTACAGCAATTTCCACTTTTACAGCGAAGGAAATTCAGAAACAAAATCCGATCAGTGCGGCTGCTTTATTGCAGAGAGTTCCAGGTTTTGCTGTGGAAACTTCGGGTGGTGAAGTCGGGAACAACCTTTTTGCAAGGGGGATTCCTTCTGCGGGAGCGTATGAATTTGTACAGGTTCAGGAAGACGGACTTCCTGTTTTTGAAGACGGGGCTTTGCAGTTTGCCAATGCAGATAACTTTTTCCGTGTAGATAATTCGGTAAGCAGACTGGAAGCATTGAGAGGCGGTTCAGGATCTATTTATGCAAATAATTCTCCGGGAGGTCTTATTAACTTTATAACAAAAGAAGGAAGTAACGATTTTAAAGGAACTGCAAAACTGGAGACCAGTACGTATGGTTTGATGCGTACCGATGTCAACCTTGGTGGTGCTTTGGTACAGGATAAGCTATTCTTTAATGTTGGTGGTTTTTACAGAACAGATAACGGAATCAGAAAAACAGGTTTTAAGGCGAACAATGGCGGACAAATCAGAATGAATCTTAAATATGTTTTTGATAAAGGCTATGCTAAAGTGTATTATAAAAAGCTTGATGACCGAAATACATTTTTCCTTCCTATTCCTTTGTCGCAGAATGGCAATGATCTGAAAGAGTTCTCGGGTTTTGATGCTAACTATGGAACATATAGCTACAGAGCGATCAGTCAATTGAATATTCCGCAAGCCGGAGGAGGATTTTTCAATAGAAATCTGGAAGACGGAATTCATCCGAGAGTTGATGTGTTAGGAGCCGAGTTCAAATATGACTTGGGAGGAAATTTCTCGGTCATTAATAAAACACGATATACGAATATTAACATGAATTACACTGGGATTTTCCCGGCGGGTGGTCCTCAGACAATGGCAGATTTTGCAAAGTCAGAAGGAATTACAGGAAATAATTATCAATATTCATTGGTAAGCAACGGAGCTATTGTAAATCCTGCGTATGTTCAGAAATTAGGATTCTGGGCAATCGATAAACAGATGAATAATTTTGTCAACGATTTACAGTTCAATTATAAGTTTGACAAAGGAAATGTAACGGCGGGGTTTTATAAATCCAATTGGAAATCTCATCAATACTGGAACTGGAGTAATATTTTGACAACGGCAACGGACAGACCTGAACTTCTGAACCTGGTTGATACTTCATTAACTCCAGCAAGTACAGGATATTCAAAGACGTACAATGGAGTTACAGATATGTCTTTCCTGGTTAGGGATTCTCAAATTCAGGGTAGCTTAAATGATCTTTATTTAAATTTAGATTATAATATCACTGATAATTTAAGCTTCAACGGAGGAATTCGGTACAGTAAAGATTCTTATAAGGGATATGGCGTAAATACGACAACTTCGAACCTGAACAATTCAGGATTAACAACAGATGGAACACATTCCTTCTTAACAACTACGGCAGACGATAATATGTCTGTTTTAG
Organism: Chryseobacterium sp. Y16C; assembly: GCF_022488405.1. Lineage (NCBI taxonomy): Bacteria > Pseudomonadati > Bacteroidota > Flavobacteriia > Flavobacteriales > Weeksellaceae > Chryseobacterium > Chryseobacterium sp. Y16C. The sequence goes on along the minus strand of NZ_CP092711.1, from coordinate 683,257 downwards.
GAAACAAATACACGTATTGGTATTATGATGTAGACAGAGTGTCTTTCACAACGGCTCTGAATTATAAAATCAATAGAGAAAATGCTGTCTATGCCCGTTTTTCTAATGGTTTTAGATCTCCGAATGAAGAAGCATACTATAATAATATGAATAATTTGTCCGCAATAAAACCGGTTACGACCAACCAGCTGGAAGTTGGGTATAAATATTATTCAAGAACATTTGATGTAGCGGTGATTCCGTTCTATTCTACTTTGAAAAACCTTTCATTCACAGATGTATTTTCTGACGGAACTTCTGAAAATAAATTCGCCAATACCACCAACTTCGGGGTAGAATTGGAAGGATATGCAAGATTATTCAACAATTTACTGGAAGTGACTTTTAACGGAACGATTCAAAATCCGAAATATAAAAACTTCACAGGAATGGATGCTGCAGGTAATTTCTTTGATTACGACGGAAATACGGTAAGAAGAATGCCTAAATTCTATTTCAATATTTCTCCGGCAGTAAATATCACAAAAGAATGGAGAGCTTATGTAAGTATGAATTATTATGGTAAACGTTTCCAGGATGAAGCCAATACGGATAAAAATATTCTGCCTTCATTTTCTGAATTCGGAGCGGGGACTTCTTATCAGTTAGGAAAAATAAGATTTGCAGTTGACGGAACCAATATCTTTAACACAATTGGTATTACAGAAGGTGATCCAAGATCTCCGCTTACAGGAACAGGAGATATCAGAATGGCGAGACCAATCATGGGTGCTGCTGTAAGAGCTTCAATTACCTTAGATTTCTAAAATTAGATATTTTTAAATTGAAAAACGTCGGAAGATCTCCGACGTTTTTTATTGTTATATATTAAAATATAAATCTACTTTTTAATAAACGGATATATTTTTTCGTCAAGCTTTAATAAATAAGAGCCTGTAGATAAGTGCTGAACAGAAATATTCTTTTTGTTTCTAAATGGAGCTTTTTCCGTAGAAATTACTTTCCCTGAAAAATCTAAAATCTGTGCTGACTGTATATCTTCAGTTTTTCCGCTTACAAAAATGTTTTCATTGGCAGGATTTGGGTAAATTTTAAACTCATTTTCTTTTTGAGAAGTAGTGAGCTCCGAAGTTGATAATGATCCGAGATTTTGGCAATAATTGCTTGCATAGGAATCCCATTCAGAAAGTGTAAAGGTTGTTGTAGGTTGGGTTACACTTGCCTTTCTGTATAAAGAAACGTTCCCTAAGGTTGAAGAATTGCTGGTGCCTGAAATTCCAATAGCGTCTACGGTTGCCGATTTATATCTTAATTCCAAATACTGGCTTCCTGAATAGGTCATTTGTGGAGCTGCTGTTACAAATTTTGCCTGACTGATGCTGTAGCAGGAAAAATTAGCTTCAGGATGCAGCACTACGAATGTTTCATTATTCTGAACAATCCCTTCCAATTCGTATGGGTCGGGAAAATAATAGTTGCTTCCGCTTGAAAACTGAATAGATAATCTATAATCGCTCAGGTTTACAGAATGTCCGGTTTTATTGGTAATTTCTAACCCTTTATTGTTTGAAGTTCCTTCCAGGTATTTTGTAACCATCAAGTCTTTAGCATAGACATCCGAAGCTAAGGTTGTGGTAGATGCAACATTGCTGTCGGAAGAAAGCAGGTATCCGTTGTCATAAGCTTTAACGGTAAAAGTATAAGCTGTTGAAGGTGTCAGATGATCTACACTAAAGGTTGTATTTTTCGTTGCTCCAACCAAAGTTCCGTTCTGGTAAATTTTATAACCGATTACATCCGTACTTGAACTCGGAGTCCAGCTTAATGTTGTAAAATAAGCGCTGTTTTGTGTTACACTTAAGTTGGTGGGTGCTTGCGGAGCCACAGTATCGGGAGTTTGCCCCCAGATTGCATTTACCCAAGCTGGGTTATCAATGAAAGGATTTCTGTTTTTCTGTATAGCATATACTGCATTGTTTCTGTCGATTTCCCTTTGAGAAACCGGGTCTTGCTGATGCCACTGAAGAAGCATGGCGATATAAGCCGGATCATAACCTCTTTCTTCCGTCCCATCCAGAGGGTTGGTGTCAGAAGCGGGATTTGTATTGTTGTTAAAATTAAAAGTTCCTAACTTACCTTCGTACCTTACGGCAAAATACAGTAAACTTCTGGCTACATCACCTTTAAATTCATTAATAGGCTCATAGACACGTCCCGTATAAGTTATTCCGGGAATGGCACAGTTCCCGATTTTTGAAGTGTTGGTAAATGTATAATATATAGTGGAACCCGCGATTCCATAAGGGTAATTGCTTCTTAATTGGTTTATTCTCGCATCTGTAGGAACCACATAGAATAAATCGGAATACATTGGATAATTACTGTAAAATGTGCTTTGAGGCATCATGTGTTCCCGGTTCCAACCCTGTCCTTCTGCACTTGCACTTCCGATAATGTTTGCGGTTGTATATTCATAAGCATCCGGTCCTGTAGGGATTTCGGAGTAGATGTCTAATAAAATAGTCGTATTGCTTGGACCGTAATCATAATATTTATCTAAATCAGTCTGGTTGTAATAATTAGTAAGATCACTGTAATGCCAGTTGATATTCTTGGCAGAAATAATATCATGAAGCTTTGATTTCAGTGCGTAGCCGGTTAATCCGGTTGTACCATCATAATACCCTGCAGGAGCTTGCGCTGCAAGATATGATGAAATCAAAATTACAGGAAGTAGAAGTTTTTTCATGTTTTAGTATTGGGAAGCAAAATTAGTAAATTATTAAACTTCTTTTTAAGAAAAATTTATTAAAAAATCATTAATTGTCAGAATATAAAAAATTGAAAATTAAAGCTTTGTTCATAAATTACTATGGAGGAAATAATTTTTTTGGGCGTTCCGTCAATTTATTTATCTTTGGGAACTAACTATTATCTATTATGAATACAGAGACTATTGACAACATTAAAATGATAGCGGAAACAGCAAGAGAGTTTGCTGAGAAGAATATCAGACCTAATATTATGGAGTGGGATGAAAGCCAGACTTTTCCTAAAGATTTGTTTCATCAGTTAGGTGAGATGGGTTTTATGGGGATTGTTGTTCCTGAGCAGTACGGAGGTTCTGGTCTTGGTTATCATGAATATGTTGCAATTCTTGATGAGATTTCTCAGGTAGATCCTTCTATCGGTCTTTCTGTGGCGGCTCACAACTCTCTTTGTACCAATCATATCTACGAATTTGGAAATGAAGAGCAAAGAAATAAATGGCTTCCTCAGTTGGCTTCAGGTAAAGTAATCGGAGCTTGGGGGTTAACAGAACATAATACAGGTTCAGATTCAGGAGGCATGTCTACAACAGCGGTAAGAGACGTAGATGACTGGATCATTAATGGAGCTAAAAACTTTATTACTCACGCGATCTCTGGCGATATTGCTGTGGTAATGACAAGAACAGGTGAAAAAGGAGCTAAAAATAACTCGACGGCTTTTGTTTTAGAAAAAGGTATGCCTGGTTTTACTTCCGGTAAAAAAGAAAATAAATTGGGAATGAGAGCTTCGGAAACGGCGGAGTTAATCTTCGATAACGTTCGTGTACCGGATTCTCACCGTTTAGGAGAAGTGGGTGAAGGTTTCAAGCAGGCTATGAAAATTCTTGACGGAGGTAGGATTTCTATTGCTGCATTAAGTTTAGGAACAGCCAGAGGAGCTTATAAATCAGCTTTAAAATATGCTAAAGAAAGACATCAGTTCGGAAAATCAATTTCTGAGTTCCAGGCGATCAATTTTATGTTAGCAGATATGGCAACTGAAATCGATGCTTCTGAATTATTGATTCAAAGAGCGGCAACATTGAAGAATGCTAAGCAAAAAATGACAAAAGAAGGAGCTATGGCAAAATTATATGCTTCTGAAGCTTGTGTAAGAATTGCTAATAATGCAGTTCAGATTTTCGGGGGATACGGATATACAAAAGATTTCCCGGCTGAGAAATTCTACAGAGATTCTAAACTTTGCACCATCGGAGAAGGTACTTCTGAGATTCAAAGATTAGTGATCGGTAGAGATATTACAAAATAATTTAAAACATAAACAAATGATTAAGCAGGCTTTGTTGGGTGAGTTTTTGCATGAAGCAGAAAATACCCGAAAACTTTTGAAAGCAATTCCTGATAGCGCTTTAGACTGGAAGCCGTCTGAAATTAATTGGACCGCAGTTCAGTTGGCTTCTCATATTTCAGAGGTTTATAACTGGTTTGAATATACCTTTAATCAGGATGTTTTTGATATGGGAACATATCAATATGACAAAGGAGATATTTCCAAAGCTGAAAATATTGTGGCTAAGTTTGAAGAAAATGTAGCTAAAGCTCAGAAAGCTTTGGAAAACTCAGACGAAGGGACTTATTTCAACGAATGGACAATGGAAATGAACGGAAACGTACTCTTCCCTCCTATGCCGAAAATTCAGGTAATTCGCTCGTTCCTTTACAATCACTTGTATCATCACAGAGGAGAATTGGTCGTTTATTTAAGATCTACAGGAAATAAAGTTCCCGGATTATACGGACCAACAGCAGACGACAAGTCTTAGAAATTTAGAATTATCTTATTATAATTGAATAGCATACGTATTTTGCGTATGCTATTTTCTTTTTATGAGAATATAATATTTAAACTATTTTTAATGCATTGCATAATATTTTAAATAAATAATCTAAAAATTTCTTAAAAAAATTTGTTTTTCGTAATATAAAATTTATTAGCTTTGATATTCCACAAACAAAATAAAGATTATATGAGAAAACAACTATCGATGATCGGAGTACTTCTGATCTCAGGAATTTCTTTTGCGCAGACCGACCGTCTTTGGTCTGAAAGTTCTAGAAAAACAACTTCGGAAATTTTTGAAAACAAGTCTTCTATTACGACTCCCAGGATTTTCAGTCTGGATATAAACGGACTGAAGAACGCTCTTGTAAAAGCCCCTAAGAGACTGGCGGCAGGAGAAAAATCAGAAATCATTATTTCTTTCCCAAATTCTGAAGGAAAAATGGAAAACTTTAAAGTAAGAGAAAATTCGAATTTTGATCCTGCATTGGCTGCAAAATACCCCGAAATCAAGTCGTATGTAGGAACGGGCTTAGAAGATCCTAATTCTACAGTTTACTTTAGTATTTCTCCTTTGGGCTTGTCTTCAATGGAAATCTACGGAGATAAATCTGCAGTTTTCATCGAGCCTTATACAAAAGATCTTTCTACTTATATAGTGTACAAAAAATCTGATAAAAAAGATGATCTGAGTAAATTTGAATGCACCGTAATTGATGTTGCTCAAAAAGGAGCTGCAGGTACAACAAATCTTGCTGCAAGACCGAACGCAGATGATGCCGTGTTGAGAACATTCAGACTGGCACTATCTTGTACCGGAGAATATACCACCTACTTCGGAGGAACTAAGGCAAATGCTTTGGCGGCAATGAACAATACTATGACTCGTGTAAACGGTGTATTTGAAAAAGATTTTGCTGCCAGAATGGTGTTAATCGCTAATAATGACGCGGTAATTTATACCAACGCTTCTACCGACCCTTATTCTGCAGCCTCAGGAATGAGCAACTGGAATTCTCAGCTTCAATCTACTTTAACTTCAGTTATTGGTGAGGCAAATTATGATATCGGACACTTGTTTGGTGCTTCCGGAGGAGGCGGAAATGCAGGTTGTATCGGCTGTATCTGTACCAATGGTTCAAAAGGAAGCGGTTATACTTCACCGGCAGATGCAATTCCTTCAGGTGATAATTTTGATATAGATTATGTGGCTCATGAAATGGGACATCAGTTTGGTGGAAACCATACTTTCTCAATGAATAACGAAGGGACGGGAGCAAACATGGAACCGGGATCAGGATCAACGATTATGGGATATGCGGGAATTACAAGCCAGGATATTCAGCCGCATTCGGATGCTTTCTTCCATGCCATCAGTATTCAGCAGATCACGAATAATATCAAAGCTAAAACCTGCTCTGTAAATACTGCCACAGGAAATTCAATTCCAACAGCAAATGCAGGTTCAGATTATACCATTCCGAAAGGAACGCCATTTATGTTAACCGGAGCAGGAACTGATGCTAACGGAGATTCATTGACTTATATTTGGGAACAAATGGATAATGCTTCTTCCTCACAAACAGGAGCAAGTTCGGCTGCTAGTGCAACAAAAGCTTCCGGACCGACTTTCAGATCCTGGACTCCACAAACAACTCCAATTAGATATTTTCCAAGAATGGCTTCTGTATTAGCAGGAGCAACTACAACGGCAGGTTCTGAAATTACAGTGGAAGCTTTATCCAATGTAGCAAGAACTTATAACTTCAGATTTACAGTTCGTGACAACAGAGCCGGAGGTTCCGGAAATAATTCAGATGATGCAGTAATTACTGTGAATAGTACAGCTGGACCTTTCAGTGTGAGTTCACAAAATACGGCAACAACCTATTCAGGAGGTACTTCTCAAACCATAACCTGGAATGTAGCGGGAACTACGGCTAATAATGTAAATGCAGCAAATGTAGATATTCTTTGGTCCACAGACAGCGGAAATACATGGACTACTCTATTGGCGGGAACTCCAAATGATGGAAGCGAAGCGGTAATGATTCCAAATGTTTCTACAACTACAGGAAGAATCATGGTGAAGGGTTCCAATCATATTTTCTTCGATGTAAATAACGCAAATATTACTGTAAATGCAGGTTCAGGATCTTCGGATACTGTGGCTCCTACAGCCCCTACATTAGCAGCTTCAGGCACTACTTCTACAAGCACAAATCTTTCTTGGTCAGGAGCAACAGATAACGTAGCGGTTACAGGTTACGATGTTTATCAAGGTTCTTCGTTGATCGGTTCCACAGCATCTACTACTTATACTGTAACAAGTTTAACTCCTTCTACAACTTACAGCTTTACCGTAAAAGCAAAAGACGCAGCAGGAAATATTTCAGCAGCAAGTAACGCCGTTTCTGTTACCACTCTTGCAGGCACTTCAGTAAGTTATTGTACAGCATCAGCAACCAATACAGCTGATGAAAGAATTGGAAATGTAAGCTTCGGAACTATTAATAATACTTCTACAGGAACAGCAGGATATGAAGACTTTACTTCAGTTTCTACAAATGTAACAAGAGGTAGTGCATATACTATTTCTATAACTCCAACATGGACTTCTACGAAATATAGTGAAGCTTACGCAGTTTATATTGACTACAATAAAGATGGCGATTTCGCAGACAGTGGAGAATTAGCTTGGTCTAAAGCAGGTTCTACAACGAGTCCGGCTACAGGATCAATTACAATCCCTGTAACGGCAACTTTAGGAACTACAAGAATGAGAGTGATGATGAAATACAGTTCTGATCCAACATCGTCTTGTGGATCATATACGTATGGACAAGTTGAAGACTATACTTTGAATATTGTTTCATCAGGAAGAGGAGATTTACTTGATACTAAAGATTTAATACCTGATATTAAGCTGTATCCGAATCCGGCGAGAGATATTTTAAATGTTTCAAATTCGGCTTCAGAAGACTATAAAATCTTCGATATGGGTGGAAAACTAATTAAATCAGGAAAACTTGAAAGAAGTTCTGTTAATGTGAGCAGCCTTATCAAAGGAGCATATATTATTCAGATTGGTGAAGTGTCTAAAAGATTCATCAAAAACTAATACCATTATTACATTATGTGTGACTGCCTGTGAAAACAGGCAGTTTTTTTATTTATAAAAATCATTTTCTTGTAATTAATACATTCATAATCAGGTTAAATAAAAATATGAATCTTTCTTTTATAATTTATTATCCCTGCAAGAATGGTAATTTTATCAAAAAAAGTCACAGATAAATGAATTTTTTATTTAATTTTATCATCAAATTATTCCTATTGTACCGCCTACCGACTTGTCTTTTAAGGAAGTTCTAAAATGTATTTTTAGCAAATAGGTAATATTGTTTTCTTAGATTTTACCATACACTTTCATTTCAAATGATTTGAAAAATCCGTTGCATATAAAGCGTCTCCTATAAAAAATGGAGAAGAAACCCGTATACGAAATCTTTTCTTGACAAGCTTTGAGGTGAGCTGAGGGCTCACTTCTTCTATTTACATAATTTAAAACATTTATATGAAACATTTATTTAAGTATTTATTTTTTTTATCAACGGCTTTTCTTTCTATAGCCTGTAGTTCAGATAATGATGTAGAAACGGATATCCCTCCTGTTAAAACCGTATTCTACAAAAGTGCCAACGAATTTGCTTCAACTTACGATACAGGCGGAAAAGTAGATCAGCAGACAAGAGATTATATATTTGAACTTTACAGACAGGGGAAATGGGGAGAATTGGAGGCTCTTTTTAAAGTTAATAATTTGAATGGAGGATGGCCACCTGCCAACGGAGGATATAATATTGTTGATGATGTTTCTTTTCAGGCAGGACAAAAGTTTGACAGATACAGCGGTGCTGTCGGTACTTATAACGGAACTGGAGTTCCTACTTTAGGAGGAAGTTTTACAAGCCCTATTATCAACGGATATGTCTATACTTTCTCACAAAGAGCTTTAAACCAGCCTGAAACTGCGTATGATTTCTATTACGAGATAGATGTGTTAAATAATTTATTACCTTTCAAATCTCAAACTGCTGACGTTATCCCTTGGTTTGGTCAAGTTGGAGGAGGAAAACAGACGATGTGGAAAATTCCGATTGATATTACAACGGGTTATCAGAAAACCTGGAATAAATTAGCAGAAGAAGGATATGTAAAAATCACCATCAAAAAAAGTCCGAGTGGAAAGTATAATAGCCTGGTCGGTACGGTGATACAATAATAAACAAACCCAATGCATTCAATATCAAACAAAATAATTCTAGGCAAGAAAGCCCTTATTGCAAAAAACTATTTTATCAACGATGAGATGAGTCCGTCGGCTGTAGTGAAATTCACGTGCAATAAGTGTGGTCATATAAATACAGTTGAAATTACCCCTTATGAATCGGGATTCCCAATTTTTCAGCTCTATAATGAAGATAAAGTACTGGCTAAAACAGATCTTTTAAAGAACAATATGGTAACGAAAACATCACCCGGAAGAATTCATTTTGGGGAATTAACGGTGAATGAGCTGCCTACGTTATATTTTGGAACAAAGTGTGAATCTTGTCAATCCAATTATATAGGAGTTTTCAGTTATGGAGAAAAACAGCCGGGATTAACGGTTTTAGACCTTTCAGGAGTTTGGGAATATCAGAAATTGTAAATTAATTGTTTGTCATTTCGACGAAAGGAGAAATCTAAATTATTATCAAAAAGATTCTGTATTTCATTCAAAATGACACTACATATTATTAATTAGAAGATACAGTAATTCAGCAGGATGGGATTTTATTCTAAGAGGCGTTGTATATTTTCCGAAATCGTTTTTTATATTTGCTTTAAATAAAAAATATTCATGGATAAAATTGATAGTCTGAACCAGGTAGCAGAATTCCACACCACTTTTAAAGCCCCTATTTTAGATACTCCACAAATTCCTTCACCGGAAAGATGCAATCTTAGAGTTGAGCTTTTACAGGAAGAGTTAAACGAATTGAAACAGGCGATTGCAGATAACAACATTGTAGAAATTGCGGATGCATTATGCGATTTACAATATGTTTTGAGCGGTGCCGTACTGGAATTCGGACTTGGCAGCAAATTTGTAGAACTATTCAACGAAGTTCAGCGTTCCAATATGTCAAAAGCTTGCGATAATGAAGAACAGGCACAGGAGACGGTTGAATTTTACAAAGCAAAAGACGTAGAATCATTTTATGAAAAATCGGGTGAGAAATTTAATGTTTACAGACAGGCAGATCATAAAGTCCTGAAAAATAAATATTATTCTCCGGCTGATTTGAAGACAATTATCGAAAAATAATATGAAAAAACTCATTACAAATGTTGCCGTTATTTCCTGTTTGGCTTTTACAGGTCAGCAGGTCAGTGCTCAAAAAGTAGTCGTAAACCGAGAGGTTGAAACAACAAATGACGGCAAAATGCTTTTAGGAAACCAGCTAAAAGATCAGTTCCTGAAAGCTCCGTATGCAGACTGGTATGTGAAAGAGCATGATGAATATGCAATGGATCAGAAAGCAATTAATGATCTTAAAAAGGATAAAATCAATTCTTATAATATTACGGTTTTCATGGGGACATGGTGTGAGGACAGTCATAGAGATTTCCCGAGGCTAATGAAAATTCTGGAAGAAGTAAAATATCCGGAAAATAAACTGACGATTATTGCGGTAAATCGTAAGAAAGAATCTCCAACAGGAGACGAAGGCCGTTACAATATTCAGAAAGTTCCTACGATTATTGTTGAAAAATATGGGAAAGAAATCGGAAGAATCATAGAAATGCCAACCACAGGATATATTGAAAGAGATTTGGTGAATATTCTGAAGAAAGATGACCAGTCTGTAATCAACGAAATTTTAAAATAACAGGTTTGAAAAATACCAGATTCATAATACCGTTCATAGCAGGAGCCCTGTTGATGGTTTTATTATTTTTTGGATTGAAATCCTGTCTGAATCTTGGCGGAAAAACTGAGCAGTCAGATTATTACATTCTGACCAATCAGATTTCCAAAATGAATAAAATGGTGGTGATCGAGCAGAACTTTTCTTCCATGCAGAAAACCAAAATGGGATACGAGTTTTTCGGAAAAGAAGTTTCCAGTAACAGTATTATTACGTATACTAAGACCAATGCCCAGGTTTCTTATGATCTTAATAAGATGAAAATTAAGGTTGATTCCATTAATAAAAAACTGGTCATTACAGACCTTCCGGAAGCTGATATAAGAATTACACCGAGTGTGGAAATTCAATCGTTGGATGACTCTTTTTTTAACAGGATTTCAGAGAAAGATATCAGAAACGTTACCCAGAAAGCAAAAGAAACTGCCGTTAAATCTGTAGATCAGAATAAATTAAGATCCGAAGGGCATAAACAATTAATGGAAAATCTGAATAATATTTTCGTTTTGGCAAAGGCTTTGAATTATAGTATAGAAGACCAGACCGGTAAGCTGGGTATTTTAGGACTATAAAATTCAAAAATTATGGACTCAAAAGAAAATAAAAAAGGAAAAGAATCTGCGAACAATGCAGAAACAAAGAAACAAAATCAGGATTTTCCCAATATTCCTGCTTCGTCAAAAAAAACGAACCCACCTGATATTGATAAAGAAGATGTTCAGGAATCTTCAAAAAACAAATCCGGAAAAACAGATAATACAAAAGAGAAATCTTAAATTATACAAAAGGTTCGGTCTCCATGAGACCGAACCTTTTTTTTCAAAAAAAAATATAAAAATAAAAGTCAAACATAGTAATGAACTGACAGTGGTCAATTCGCTTCGCTTGTGAATTCCCCTAACTATTTGACTATTGACTCACGAAGCAAAATTGACAGATCACTTTATTACACGATTGTAGATTTTCCAAGTTGTACATTCTCGAAATTATAATATGTTTTTTCAGAATATTTGATATAATCTGCAATGAAACTTCCTACTTCATCGGTTGAATAAGGCTGTTCTGCATTGAGATCGATGGTGACATATTTATTTTCTATAGCATGTTCTACAGATTCTTTTAGTTTTTCAGCAGCATGATCCAGTTTTAAATAGTCAAGCATCATTGCTGTACTCAAAATTGAAGCGATCGGATTGGCAATTCCCTTCCCTTTTGCTTGTGGATAAGAACCGTGAATAGGTTCAAACATAGCATTTTCATTTCCAATAGAAGCGGACGGAAGTAAGCCGATAGAACCTCCGATTACACTCGCTTCATCAGAAATAATATCCCCAAACATATTTTCTGTAACAATCACATCAAACTGTTTCGGATTTAAAATCAACTGCATGGCTGCGTTATCTACAAACATGAAACCAAGTTCCACATCAGGATATTCTGTTGCAATTTCCTTACAGATTTTTCTCCATAATCTGGAAGTATCCAAAACATTGGCCTTATCGATTAAGGTTAATTTTTTTCTTCTTTTTTGAGCTTCCTGAAAAGCCATATGAACAATTGGAGCAATTTCATCACGGTTATACTTACAGATATCATAAGCGTACCCTTCTTCTTCATCCGTAAACTTTTCTCCAAAATAAATTCCGCTCACCAGTTCCCTGAAAATCTGAATATCTGTTCCTTCAATAATCTCTTTTTTCAAAGGGCTTTTTTCAATCAAAGAATTATATGTTTTCAAGGGTCTTATGTTGGCAAAAAGACCAAGCTCTTTGCGAAGTTTCAATAATCCCTGTTCAGGACGAACTTTCGCATCCGGATTATTATCAAATGCAGGATCTCCGATAGCCCCGAAAAGCACTGCATCAGATTCTTTACAGATCTCTAAAGTTTCATCCGGCAATGGATTTCCGGTTTTAAAAATGGCTTCTGCTCCCACCAATCCATATTTAAATTCGAATTTATAGTGAAAAGCCTCAGCAATTGCATCTAAAATTTTAATGCTTTCGTTCACCACTTCCGGTCCGATTCCGTCTCCCGGAAGAACGGCAATTTTAAAGTCAGTTTTCATATACTTTTTGTGTCTTTAGTTCAAATTCCTGGATGGCCTGTTTTCTGCTGATTAAAAAATCAATATCATCATAACCGTTCATCAGGCATATTTTTTTATACGAATCAATTTCAAAACTTTCGCTTTTATCATTGAAAGTAATGGTTTGTTGCTCGACATCTACCAGAATTTCTTTTTCAGGGTTTTCTGTAATATCGTTCAGGATTTCCTTTAAAAACTCTTCCGAAACTTTTACCGGCAATAATCCGTTATTTAAAGCATTTCCTTTAAAAATATCAGCAAAAAAGCTCGAAATAACGACCTTAAAACCATAATCTGTTAAAGACCAGGCAGCGTGCTCGCGACTGCTTCCGCAACCGAAATTATTTCCTGCTACAAGAATTTCACCGCTGTATGTAGGGTTATTTAAAACGAAATCGGGATTAGGTTCATTCGTATGAACATTATAACGCCAGTCTCTGAAAAGATTATCTCCGAAACCGTTTTTATCAATACTTTTTAAAAATCGGGCAGGAATAATCTGGTCTGTATCTATATTTTCAACCGGCAAAGGAATTGCCCGGGATTTTATAATGACTAATTTTTGCATTGTGTTAAATTATTAATGTGAAATGTGAATTTTGCTTTGCAAGTCAATGGTGAATTTTTAATTGTTTTTTTATATTGACCATTGATCTTCACTTATGAAATAAATTCACTTTATCATTAGTTTTCAAAAACTGATATTTTCCCTTCAATGGCAACTTTTGCAGCCGTTAAAGGGCTTGCTAAAATAGTTCGGGCGCCCTGTCCTTGTCTTCCCTCAAAATTCCTGTTGGAAGTGGAGACACAGTACTCTCCTTCCGGAATTTTATCATCATTCATAGCTAAACATGCAGAACATCCTGGTTGCCTGATCTGGAAACCGGCTTCATTGAAAATTTTGTCTAATCCTTCTTCAAAAATCTGTTTTACCACCTGTTGAGAACCCGGAACAATTAAAGCCTGAACGTGTTCTGATTTGCTTTTCCCTTTTATATAATTGGCTGCTGAACGGAAATCTTCAATTCTTGCATTCGTGCAGCTTCCGATGAAAACATAATTAACTTTAATATCGGAAAGAGCCTGTCCGGCTTTTAAACCCATGTATTTCAAAGCTTTTTCCTCAGATTCATTTTGCGGATTCGGAATATTTTGGTTGATAGAGATTCCCATTCCCGGATTGGTTCCGTAAGTTACCATCGGATAAATTTCAGAAGCATCGAAAGAAAATTCTGCATCAAAAACCGCTTCATCATCTGTTTTTAAGGTTTTCCAATATTCTAGTTTCTCTTCCCATTCTTCTCCTTTTGGTGCGAAAGTCCTGCCTTTGACATAGTTGAAAGTGGTTTCATCAGGAGCAATCATGCCTCCTCTGGCTCCCATTTCAATGCTCATATTGCAAACAGTCATTCTGCCTTCCATCGACATTTCTTCGAAAACATTTCCGGCATATTCACAGAAATATCCTGTTCCACCATCAGTTCCTACTTTTGATATGATATATAAAATTACATCTTTGGGCTGAACATTTTTATTAAGCTTACCATTTACAGTAATTCTCATTGATTTTGGTTTGTTCAGCAGTAAACATTGACTCGCAAAAACCTGTGCAACCTGACTGGTTCCGATGCCAAAAGCAATAGAGCCGAAAGCACCATGGGTAGAAGTATGACTATCACCACAGACAATACTCATTCCAGGCTGTGTAACGCCTAATTCCGGTGCAATGATGTGGACAATTCCTTGATATTGATGTCCTAATCCGTAAAGTTCGATATTGTTTTTTCTGCAATTTTCCGTTAATTGTTCAACCTGATTTCTAGAAGAATCATCACGGATCGGTTTATCCTGATCCAGTGTCGGAACATTGTGATCGGCCGTAGCAACAATCTGTTTGGGTCTGAATATTTCTAAGTTTCTGGATTCCAATTCTGCAAAAGCTTGTGGACTTGTTACTTCATGAATCAGATGTTTGTCGATGTATATAATTTGAGGTCCGTCCGGAATCGTTTCTACAACGTGAGCATCCCAAACTTTGTCAAAAAGAGTTTTTTTATCGTTGTTCATTTTAATTTTAGCACATTTAAATCAATTATCCTACCCTATTTTTTTTGTCACTCTTTCGATGATAGAGCTTAAATCATCATTGTTGACTTCTTTTTTCATATCGGCAACTTTCAGAAATTCCTGGTATAAAAAATCAAGCTCATTTTTGGTAACATCAAAACCTATATGCTTGAATCTGTAAGCTAAAGCCGAACGTCCGCTTCTTGCTGTTAATACAATTGTAGATGCATTTACCCCTACTTCTTCCGGATCTATGATTTCGTACGTTTCTCTGTTTTTGATGACACCATCCTGATGAATTCCCGAACTGTGAGCAAAAGCATTCGCACCAACAATTGCTTTGTTGGGCTGAACCGGCATTCCCATCAATTCAGAAACCAAAATGCTCATAGGGTTGAGCATTTTGGACTGAACGTCAGTATATAATTTTAAATGTGCGTGTTGTTTCAGAATCATTACCACTTCTTCCAAAGCTGTGTTTCCGGCTCTTTCTCCAAGTCCGTTGATGGTACATTCGATCTGTCTGGCTCCGTTTACGATTCCTGCAATAGAATTTGCGGTTGCCATTCCCAAATCGTTATGACAGTGACAAGACAGGATTGCCTTGTCAATGCCATTTACATTCTCTCTCAAAAATTTTATTTTTTTTCCATATTCTTCGGGTAAACAATATCCTGTCGTGTCTGGAATATTAAGTACTGTAGCTCCGGCTTTGATTACAGCTTCACAAACTTTTGCCAAATATTCATTATCTGTTCTTCCTGCATCTTCGGCATAGAATTCCACATCTTCTACGAAGGTTTTAGCGTATTTTACAGCCTGAACAGCCCTTTCGATAATATCTTCTCTGTTGGAATTGAATTTGAATTTAATATGAGAATCCGAAGTTCCGATTCCTGTATGTATTCTTGGTCTTTTAGCGTATTTTAAAGCTTCTGCAGCCGTATCGATGTCTTTTTGATTGGCTCTTGTCAATCCGCAAACTTTCGCGTTTTTTACCAGCTTTGAAATTTCCGAAACGGAATGAAAATCTCCGGGACTGGAGATTGGAAAACCTGCTTCGATAACATCTACACCCAGTTCGTCCAGTTTTTCAGCGATAATCAATTTTTGTTCGGTATTTAATTTACACCCCGGAACCTGCTCTCCATCACGCAATGTGGTATCAAAAATTTCGACTTTTTCGGAATTCATAATGAAGTTTTTACTTAATTTTGATTCAAAACTAGAAAGTTGAAAAGGTTTTTAGTTTTAGGTTTCTATAAAAATTACAATATTCAAAATATTGATTTTTAATTTTAATTATTTGAATAACAGTATTTTAAATTCTATAAATTTACAATGGCAGAATTGCAGAAAGATTTTTTATTTGTATTGATTAAGTCATTAACAACCTCTGAAAAAAGGCAATTCAAGCTCTATGTAAACCGTCTCGGGATTAATGTGGATGCTAAATTTCTTCTCTTATTTTCAGAGATTGATAAGATGAAGGAATATGATGAGAATATTATCGTTGATAAGAAAATTTCAACCAAACAGCAACTGTCAAATCTTAAAGCCCATCTTTACAAGCAGATTTTGGTGAGTTTAAGAATGAATCCCAGTCATCAAAACTATAGAATACAACTCCGTGAGCAGCTTGATTTTGCGAATATTTTATATCAGAAAGGACTTTATAAACAAGCACTGAAGATTTTAGATAAAACGAAACAATCGGCTTTAGGTTTAGACGAAAAAAGTATTGCTTCGGAAATTATCAATCTGGAAAAAGTAATTGAATCACAGTTTATTACACGAAGTATTGAAGGTCGTGCAGAGGAATTGATCCAACAGTCCACCGAAATCAGTAAACAAAACCATTATGCTACGGAACTATCCAATCTGTCACTGAAATTATACAGTGAAATGCTGACGCATGGTTATGTGAAAAATGATGAAGACCGGGCTGAAGTCATGAAAGTTTTTAATGCCCAGATTCAGAAAATTAATTTTGAAAAGCTTAATTTTACTGAGAAATTATGGTATTTTAAAGCGCATGTCTGGAAGAATCAATTGCTTCAGGAATATAAATATACATTGAAATATGCTTATCAGTGGGTGGATTTATTTCACAAAAATCCGGACATGATTATAAGTCATCCTGTATGGTATATTAAAGGAAATACCTACCTCCTGAAAATCCTGTTTTTATATGGAAATATTGATATTCTGGAAGACAGCTTCAATGAGTTTAATAAAATTGTCCATTCTTCAAGTTTTGCTCAAAATGAAAATATTCAATCACTTGTTTTCCTGACCTATTATAATACCTTAATGAATATTCACTTTGTGAAAGGCGAATTCTTTTCTGGCTCTAAGCTGATTCCGGAAATTGAACTTAAAATGGAAAGATTCCGTGATAAAATAGATGAGCATCATTTCATGATTCTTTACCTGAAAATGGCGGCTATGTTTTTTGGTAGTAAGAAGTTTAAAGAATCGATAAAATATTCATTAAAAGTCATTGAGTCTAAAGGAAATGTTCAGGAAGACCTGCTGTTCCATACGAGAATTTTGATCTTAATGGCAAAACATGAATCGGGGAATGATGAAGATTATGACGAGTTTATAAAAGCAGCTTCAAAATTTACAAAAAAAATGAAAAAACCGGATGAGTTTCATTTTGAAAGCATTAAATTCTTTAAAAACCTGAATAATTTAACCCCAGACAAACAACTGAATTCCTTTAAAGAATTTGATAAAAAGTTAGAGGTCTTTGCTGAAAATGAGTATTATCGTAGATCTTTGTTTTATATAGATATTCACGGTTGGGTAAAATCTAAAGTAAGAAATGTGGATGTCATTGAGATTATTAAGGGAAAAGTGCGATATAAGAGAAAGCATTGATTTTTTAATGTAGCGTTTTAATTTGAACCATTAAGGAATTAAGGTAAATGAAGAAAGTCAAATAGCGAAATAGATTTTATAGCGTAAAGGCTTTTAACTTAATTTTCTTAATTCCTTAATGGTTAAATAATGTATAAATAAATGTTTTAAAGATTACTTTTTCACTTTCTCCAATTCAGAATTTATAAAATCAATATTGCTGTTTTCAAAAACTTCAAGTAATTGAGGAACGAAATCACCAAAACTTTTATATTGTACTCTGTTGGTGTCGTATTCTTTTATTTTATCTTCCAATTGAGGCAAAAAGATAAAATTATTCTTTAAATGATATTCTTCAAGTCTCTTTGCTCTTTCAAAATCTTTCTGAATTTTTGCGGTTTCGATCTCCCCTAGTCTTACAAGATGTTCTGAAACACAGGTTTCATAATCTCCATAACCGCCGGTTTTAATCATTGTTTCTTTCAAATTTGACTTTTCAAATAAATTTTTGAAATTTTGAAGGTTTGCAGAACGTTTGTTAACTTCTTTGTTCACAAATGAATGTCCAAATTCATGTACACTTAAAAATCTAGCCTGGAATTGGTTATCATAACCGAACTGTCCTTCTTTCTCAACTTTTACAAAGGGACTTGCAATCTCATAAATATTTTTTGCCCCAGATCTTAAAACTAAATTGGCACCTATTCCTCTTCCTTCTCCGTCGGAAATAGGCCACATCATCATGGGAGAAATGAGAACGACATACCTGTTGAATTTTTCACCGTAAAATTGTTCCATGGCATCGGTAAAACCAACCGGAATCTGTTTATTATATTCATAAACTGCACCTTGATAAAAGTTTTTATTTTCATTAAAAAACGTTTCAATCTTCTCTTGAATATAGAATTTTGAAAGTTTATCAAGATAATTTTTGATTAAATCAGTTACTTCTTTGTTTTGTGTTTCATTTAAACGGGAAAACTCGAAATGATATACATTCAGCCAGTCATTGGAAGGGAATTCTTTGTGATATACCAAAGATTGCATTAAAGCGTCATTTCCCAATCCGTATTTCTCCATAATGATGTCATTGAGTTCTGCAGTGGCTACTGCAATCGGAGAATTTTTCAAATAACCGTATTGATCTAATGCTTTTTTAACGATGGGTTGATAGGTGGAGCATTCTTTAATTTTATATAATTCAAAATCTTTATTGTTTCTCCTGTGTTCTGCTGAAAGGATTTCTGCGAGAAAATAGGTTTCAATATTTTTGTTATAATCGACTGAAAATTTTGATGCTTTTTTCTGGGAAAAATTGAATGTAGAAATTGTAATTGAGAATACTAAAAATATTTTTTTCATTATTTAATATTAATTCTGGGGTTAAGTATATGCGAATATAGTATTTTAACTAAAAAATGCGTATTTTTGCATCTTAAAATTTCTTAGTAAACAATGATAAAAATTACACTTCCAGACAATAGTGTCAGAGAATTCGAGGCGGGAGTTACTCCGCTAGATGTGGCAAAATCTATAAGCGAGGGATTGGCTAGAAATACCATTTCCGCAGTTGTAAACGACAAACAAGTAGAGACGACCACGCCTATCACCACGGATGCTACGGTACAATTGTTAACCTGGAATGATGATCTTGGAAAGAAAGCTTTCTGGCATTCTTCTGCCCACCTTTTGGCGCAGGCTATCCTTGAATTTTATCCTAATGCTAAGTTGACCATTGGTCCTGCAATCGAAAAAGGATTTTACTATGATGTAGATTTCGGTGACGAAACTTTATCTGATAAAGATTTTGAAAAGATTGAGAAAAAAGTATTGGAAAATGCTAAAAAAGGCTCAACATTCTCATTATACCCTGTTTCTAAAGAAGAAGCTTTAAAAGTATATGCAGATAATCCTTATAAAGTGGAACTGATCTCTAATCTGAATGATGGAGAAATCACTTTCGTAACGCACGATAATTTCACAGATCTTTGTCGTGGAGGACATATTCCGAATACAAGTATTGTGAAGGCAATGAAGATTTTAAATGCTGCCGGAGCATACTGGAGAGGAAATGAGAACAATCCTCAATTAACAAGAGTATATGGTATTTCCTTCCCAAAACAGAAAGATTTAACAGAATATCTAGAGCTTTTAGAAGAAGCTAAAAAAAGAGATCACAGAAAACTGGGTAAAGAGCTAGGAATTTTTGCTTTTTCTGAAAAAGTTGGTCAGGGATTACCTTTATGGTTACCAAAAGGAGCAGCTTTAAGAAAAAAATTAGAGAATTTCCTTTCAGAAGCTCAGAAAAAAGCAGGTTATGAATTCGTAATTTCTCCACATATCGGAGCAAAAGAATTATATGTAACTTCTGGACACTGGGATAAATATGGAGCAGACAGCTTCCAGCCTATTAAAACTCCAAATGAAGGGGAAGAATTTATGCTGAAGCCGATGAACTGTCCTCACCACTGTGAAATCTACAAAACTTCACAATGGAGCTATAGAGATTTACCAAAAAGGTATGCAGAATTTGGTACGGTATACAGATATGAGCAAAGTGGTGAGCTTCACGGCTTGACCAGGGTTCGTGGGTTTACTCAGGATGATGCGCACTTGTTCTGTACTCCGGATCAGTTGATGGATGAATTTAAGAAAACGATCGATTTGGTTCTTTATGTTTTCGGGTCATTAGGCTTTGCTGATTTTACGGCACAAATTTCATTAAGAGATCCGGATAATAAAGAAAAATATATCGGAACCGATGAAAATTGGGAGAAAGCTGAAAATGCAATCGTAACGGCTGCTACTGAAAAAGGCTTAAATACAGTTACTGAGTACGGCGAAGCTGCGTTTTATGGTCCTAAACTGGATTTCATGGTGAAAGATGCTTTAGGTAGAAAATGGCAGCTTGGAACCATTCAGGTGGATTATAACTTACCAGAAAGATTCGATCTTTGGTATACAGGAAACGATGGTGAAAAGCACAGACCGGTAATGATTCACAGAGCACCATTTGGTTCTATGGAAAGGTTTATTGCGATTTTGATTGAAAATACAGCTGGAGATTTCCCATTATGGCTGGCTCCGGATCAATTTATCATCTTGCCAATCAGTGAGAAATATGTAGATTATGCTAAAAAAGTTTCTCAATTACTGGAAAATCACGATATTAGCGGACTAATTGATGACAGAAATGAGAAAACGGGTAAAAAAATCCGTGATGCAGAATTGAAGAAGATTCCATTCATGATTGTAGTGGGAGACAATGAAGAAAATGATGGCACAATTTCTGTAAGAAGACGTGGAGAAGGTGATTTAGGAGTAATGAAGATTGAAGATTTCGTTACTTATTTCAAAGAAGCATCAAAAACAGGATTTGAGTTTAATGCTTAAATCTAAAAATATCATTCTGAATACTTTTAAAATTAATTTTATTCAGAATGATTAATAAAATAGAAGTTAACCAATAAAATTATAATACAATAGCACAAAGATTTAACAACAGGGGCCCACAGAGACGTCCGGTACAAGAGGACGCTCACTTGATCAACGATAAAATTCGTGTGAGAGAGCTTCGTTTAGTGGGCGATAACGTAGAGCCGGGAGTTTATCCAATTGACAAAGCAAGACAGATTGCTCAGGAACAGGAATTGGATCTGGTAGTGATTTCCGATAAGGCTGAACCATTTATTGCGAGAGTATTGGACTATAAAAAGTTCTTATACGAGCAAAAGAAAAAGCAAAAGGAGCTTAAAGCTAAGCAGGTAAAAGTAGTTGTAAAAGAAATCCGTTTCGGACCTCAGACTGATGAGCATGACTACGAATTCAAGAAAAAGCACGCTGAAAAATTCCTTGAAGAAGGTTCAAAGCTGAAGACCTACGTATTTTTTAAAGGCCGTTCTATTATCTTTAAAGATCAGGGAGAGATCTTACTTCTGAAACTTGCTCAGGAATTAGAGCACGTTGGAAAGGTAGATCAACTTCCTAAGCTTGAAGGAAAGAGAA
The DNA here is from genome assembly GCF_022488405.1 of Chryseobacterium sp. Y16C. Taxonomy (NCBI): domain Bacteria; kingdom Pseudomonadati; phylum Bacteroidota; class Flavobacteriia; order Flavobacteriales; family Weeksellaceae; genus Chryseobacterium; species Chryseobacterium sp. Y16C. The sequence goes on along the minus strand of NZ_CP092711.1, from coordinate 661,642 downwards.
TGATTATGATGATGAGTCCTAAAAAGCCGGCTAAATAATTCAAAACAATTTTCAGAAGTAACACACTGCTGAAAAGATCATACAAAAGAGATTTCTGAATGAAGTCTCTTTTTTGTGTATTCTACATATCTTGGATTCTTGGTTGTGGAAAATTTCTTTTTCAGTCTCATTTTTTTTTCTTAATTTTGCAGACTATTATTCCTGAAATGTTTAGGAATAGCCAAGACAGATATTGATAACAAAACAATAAAAAGCAAAACAATGCCAAAATTAAAAACGAAATCAGGTGCTAAAAAGCGTTTTGCTCTTACTGGAACAGGTAAGATCAAAAGAAAAAATGCTTACAAAAGCCACATCTTAACTAAGAAAGAAACTAAGCAGAAGAGAAATCTTACTACTACTTCTTACGTAGCTAAAGTGGATGAGAAAAGCGTTCAACGTCAATTAGCCATTAAGTAGTTTTTATAAATCTATATTCGGTTTATAAGAATTCAAACAAATTCAACAATTTAACCCTGAAATGGAGCAGCTAAGAGTAATGAAATAATTTACCGCACATTTCAAAAAAACAATTTAAATTATGCCAAGATCAGTAAATGCCGTAGCTTCAAGAGCACGCAGAAAGAAAATTTTTAAGCAAGCTAAAGGTTTTTTCGGTAGAAGAAAGAACGTTTGGACTGTAGCTAAAAACGCGGTAGAAAAAGCAATGCAATATGCTTACCGTGGTAGAAAAGAGAAGAAAAGAAACTTCAGAGCACTTTGGATTACTCGTATCAACGCGGGAGCTAGAGAGCACGGAATGTCTTACTCTCAATTTATGGGAGCTCTTAAAAAGAACAACATTGAGCTTAACAGAAAAGTTTTAGCAGATTTAGCAATGAATCACCCTGAAGCTTTCAAAGCAGTTGTAGATCAAGTAAAATAATGTAAAATTTTTGTTATCAATATAAATCCCGGGTTTTTTGCTCGGGATTTTTTTATTATCTACATTTGTCATTTATTAATAAAGTTTAAAATCGAGAATTTCCAGTGAAAAAGATCAGTACTCTCCTATTTTTATCAGTTATTGGGTTTTGCAGTAAGGCACAAAGTTTTATTCAGGCTTATCAAACGAGAGCCAATCAGGTTTCTCAAACGAATGTTACAACACTTTTGCAGGAGTTTGGTAATTTAGGAGTAAAAACTACCGGTTCTACGGCGAATACTGATGCCTTGAATTGGTTAAAAGCAAAATACCAATCGTTTGGCTACAATGCAAGCCAGATTACGGAAGATTCTTTTACTTATGGAAGCTCAACTTCTAAAAATCTGATCATTACGAAAACAGGAACTTTATATCCTAATACTTATGTTATCATCTGTGGTCATTATGATACGATCGTAGGGCCTGGTGTTAGTGATAACGGAAGTGGAACTTCCATCATACTTGAAGCGGCAAGAATCCTGAAAGATGTTCCTACGGAATACTCGATTAAATTTATTCACTTTTCAGGAGAAGAACAGGGATTGGTAGGAAGTACTCACTATGTAAATAATGTGGTATTCCAGAATAATGTTCGTCAGCTGAACTTACGTGTAGTATTTAATATTGATCAGGTAGGTGGAAAAATTGGAAATACAAACAATACGATTAATTGTGAAAGTGATCAGAGCGGTCAATCAGGAAATGATGCTGCGTCTCTCTCTTTTACGCAGCAATTGGCAACTTGTACTACGTTATATTCTCCGCTCCAGACGAATATGTCCAATGCTTATTCTTCAGATTATATGCCTTTTGAAAACCAAGGAGATATTATCACCGGCTTTTATGAAACGGTAAGAAGTCATAATGAACATACGGTAAATGATACTTTTGCGAATGTGGATCCTACTTATGTTTATAATGTAGGAAAAGCTTCGGTGGGTGCTCTTCAGCATTTTGCAATTGCGAGTACAACATTGGGAACAACTGATATTACGATCAATAAACTTGATGCAGTTAGAATTTATCCTATTCCTGCGAAAGATATTCTTAATATTGAGCTTCCTAAGGATATCAGGAATTTTAATTTTGAGATTACGGATTTATCCGGAAGATCTTTGCTTAAAACAGAAAATGAAACAAAGATTAATGTTTCAATGCTGAAAAAGGGAGCTTATTTAGGCATTATCAAATCTGAAGATAAAACTGCGGTGAGAAAATTCTTAATTAAATAGTGATTTTTTTTCGGCGGACTTTGCCCGCCGAAAAAAAAATTCTGCAAGTATATTTTATATTACTTGTTACGTTTCAGTAATATTTCCTCAATATTTTCTAAAGTCATATTCTTGGCTTTTAATAAAATCAAATAATGATAAAGTAAATCTGCTGCTTCATTCTTAAACAGCTCATTATTGTCGTCTTTAGCTTCTATTACCAATTCCACAGCTTCCTCTCCTACTTTTTGAGCTACTTTATTGATTCCCCTTTCAAATAATGAATACGTGTAGGAACCTTTAATTTTTTCATCAATTCTCCGGTTGATTTTTTCCTCCAATTCATATAGAAAGCCTTTAGAGCTTTTGTTGCCGAAGCAACTGAAACTTCCGGTATGGCACACTACATTTTTAGGTACAGCTTTAATTAAAACCGTATCCTGATCACAATCAATATCAATACTTTTTACCGTTAAAAAATTTCCCGATTCTTCCCCTTTCGTCCAAAGTTTGTTTTTTGAACGGCTGAAAAATGTGACAATACCTTCGTTTTTTGTCTTTTCAAAGGCTTCTTCGTTCATGTATCCCAACATGAGAACCTGCAATGTTCTGTTATCCTGAATAATAACAGGAACTAAACCTTCACCTTTATTAAAATTTATGTTCATCGTACTGCAATTTTTTTAGTTTTCAATCCATCTTTCAAATCTCCGATTTTTACTTCTCCAAAATGGAAAATACTTGCTGCTAAAGCTCCGGTTGCTTTTGTGTGTTTAAAGACCTCCTCAAAGTCCTCAATTTTTCCGGCTCCACCGGAAGCAATTACCGGAATATTTACGTTTTCGGAAATCAATTTTGTAATTCTCAAGTCAAAACCTTTTTTTGTTCCGTCTCCGTCCATCGAAGTTAAAAGAATTTCTCCGGCTCCTAATTCTTCAACTTTTTTTGCCCAATCTAACGTTTTTAAATTAGTCATTTCCCGACCTCCTTTCACATGAACCCAATCAGAATTATCGACAAATTTCGTATCAATGGCAACAACAATACATTGACTTCCGAATTCTTTCGCCAGGTCAGAAATTAACTGCGGATTTTTAACGGCAGAAGAATTGATGCTTATTTTATCTGCTCCGGCTTTCAGTAATTTTCTTACGTCTTCAATTGTTGAAATTCCACCTCCAACAGTAAACGGAATACTCAGTTCTTTTGCAATTTCTTTTACCAACTCAGCGAAAGTTTTTCGTTTTTCGATTGTTGCGGTAATATCCAGAAAAACCAATTCGTCGGCGCCTTCCTCTTCGTATTTTTTTGCTAATTCTATCGGATCTCCGGCGTTTCGTAACCCTTCAAAATTGATTCCTTTTACCGTCTTTCCATCTTTGATATCCAGACATGGAATAATTCTCTTCTTAAGCATTTTCAATAAATTTTTGCAGTTCTTTTAATTTAATCCTTCCTTCATAAATCGCTTTCCCGATAATTGTTCCGGAACACCCGATTTCTTTCATTTCATAAACATCTTCAATCTTCGAAATTCCGCCACTTGCAACCAGTTGAATGTTGGTGTCATTTAAAATTTCTTTATATAAATCAGTAGAAGCACCTTCCAACATTCCGTCTTTTGAAATATCTGTACAGATTACATTTTTTACGCCTTCTTTCTGATACTTAAGAATAAAATCAATGACATCCTGATTACTTTCTTCCAGCCAGCCGGAAGTTTTTATTTTTCTGTTGTCACAATCTGCCCCTAAAATAATTTTTTCTGAACCATACTTTTTAATGAGATCAAAACAAAATTCAAGGTTTTGAACGGCGATACTTCCGATCGTAATTTGTTTTGCTCCTGAATTAAAAGCAATCTCAATATCCTCTAAGGTTTTTAAACCACCTCCGAAATCAATCTCTAATGAAGTTGCTCCAGCAATATTTTCCAATACTTTTTGATTGACGATATGTTTAGATTTTGCGCCATCCAAATCAACCAAGTGCAGGAATCTTATTCCAAAATCTTCAAATTCTTTGGCTACTTCTACCGGATTTTCATTGTATATTTTTTTCGTTTTGTAATCTCCTTTTGAGAGGCGTACACATTTTCCGTCGATGATATCAATGGCAGGAATGATTTTCATAACTTAAGTTTTAAAAAGTTTTCTAATAATTGACTTCCAATTTTTCCGGACTTTTCAGGGTGAAATTGCATTGCATAAAAATTATCTTTTTGTAAGGATGCGCTGAAGGGTAAAATATAATCACAAACCGAAGTTGTATTCTCCGAGAGTTCACAATAATAGCTATGAACAAAATAAACATCACTTTCCTCTTCAACCCCTGAGAATAAACCTGAGTTTAAGCCCGAAATGATATTCCATCCCATGTGCGGAACGATATCTTTTGCAGGAAATCTTTTTACATTGATATCGAAAATTCCCATTCCTACGGTATTTCCTTCCTCATTATTTTTACACATCAGCTGCATTCCCAGGCAAATTCCCAAAACGGGCTGTTTCAATGCCGGAATTAGCTTATTCAAGCCTCTTTCCTTTAAGCTTTTCATGGTGGAAGATGCTTCTCCTACTCCAGGAAAAATCACTTTGTCTGCCTTGCTGATCAGCTCAAAATCATCGGTAATGATGGATTTTGCTCCCAATCTGTTCAAGGCATTCTGTACAGAATTTACGTTTCCGCCGTTGTATTTTATAATTGCTATCATGTTATAAACTTCCTTTTGTTGAGGGTAAATTAAAATTATGATCAGATTGGTTGACTGCCATTTTGATTGCTTTTGCGAAGGCTTTAAAAATAGATTCAATCTTGTGGTGTTCATTTTCTCCTTCCACTTTGATGTTGAGATTACATTTAGCAGAATCGGTAAAAGATTTAAAGAAATGCTCAAACATTTCGGTCGGAACATCGCCTATTTTTTCACGTTTAAAGTCGGCGTTCCAGACTAACCAAGAACGTCCTCCAAAATCAAGGGCAACCTGAGCCAGACAATCATCCATCGGAAGCAGGAAACCATATCTTTCAATTCCTTTTTTCTTTCCTAACGCTTTTAAAATAGCCTCTCCTAACACAATTCCCGTGTCTTCGATTGTGTGGTGCTCATCAACCTGTAAATCCCCATTTACTTTAATCTTTAGATCTAAATTGCCGTGTTTCGAAATCTGCTCCAACATATGATCAAAAAAATATAATCCCGTTGAGATTTCGGAATTTCCACTTCCGTCAAGATTGACTTCAATTTCAATATCGGTTTCATTGGTTTTTCTTGAGACTTTAGATTTTCGCGGAATTTGCTTTAAATATTGATAGATTTCAGTCCAACTTTCAGTTGTTAATTCTGCATTTTCATTCAGAACCTTATTAACGAAAATCGCTTTTGAACCTAAATTTTTGGCCAACTGAATATCTGTCAACCGATCCCCGATTACGAAGGAATTTTCAAGATCATAATCTCCGTAGATATACTTTCCCAACATCCCGATTCCCGGTTTTCTTGTAGGTAAATTTTCGCTTTCAAAACTTTTATCAATAAGAATATCATTAAAAATAATTCCTTCATTTTTTAATGCTCGGAGCATCTTTTCATGAGGTTTTATAAAATTTTCATAAGAAAAACTCTCCGTTCCCAATCCATCCTGATTGGTTACCATGACCAATTCAAACTCCAATTCTTTGGCAATTTTTGAAAGATTTTGAAAAACACCCGGGTAAAATTCCAGTTTTTCTAAAGAATCTACCTGGAAATCTGTTGGCGGTTCTATGATTAATGTTCCGTCACGGTCTATAAACAATACTTTTTTCATTTCTAAATAATTGTCAATCTGTTATTTTTTACTTTATCAAACCTTATAGGTTTTTAAAACCTATAAGGTTTCGAACTGTTTTAAAATTTGAATTAATTGAGTATTTTCTTCCCGATTTCCGACATTAATTCTGATACAGTTAGAAATTTGTGGACTTCTTTTGCTGGTCAGAATTTCATTTTCCAATAGTTTTTCATAGACTTTTTCTACGTTTTCAAACTCAATGAGAAAAAAATTGGCATCTGTTGGATATACTTTTTTAATACATTTTACAGACTGAAATTCATTTTTAAGCCAGGAAATTTCATTTAAAGTGTTTTCTATATTTGAATTTACAACTTCTTGTTTATTAATGATTTCAATTGCTTTATTTAAACTTAAAAAATTGACATTATAAGGTGCTTTTACGGTGTTGATTAACTTTATAATTTCCTGGGAGGAATAAGCGATCCCGACTCTCGCTCCCGCCATTCCCCAAGCTTTTGAAAAAGTCTGAAGAACAATCAGATTAGGATACTTCTCTAATAGTTCAGTACAAGATTTCTTTCCTGAGAATTCTATGTAGGCTTCATCAACAACTACGATTCCATTAAAATTTTGAATGTAAAATTCAATGTCTTCTATAGAATTTCCGGTAGGATTATTGGGTGAACAAAGAAAAAAAACTTTGGATTTAAAATCTTTTGAAATGGTAAGAAAATCATCCTTTACGATTCCAAAATCTTCATTTAAATCCAGTTTTATAACCTTGTTTTCATTGATAGAGGCATAAAAACCGTACATCGCAAACGAGGGATTCATCATTAAGATGGAGTCTTTCTTAGGTTCACAGAAAACTTTTATGATCAGGTCAATTAATTCATCACTCCCATTTCCTACTGCAATCTGCTCAACCGGAATATTTCTCATTTCTGAAAGCTTTTGTTTTAAGTTTTTCTGAGTAGAATCAGGATAACGATTCAGCTCACCAAAAGGACTTTCATTAGCATCCAGCAAAACGGGATTGTCAAATTCATTCTTATCCCTAAAACTAAAATAAGGCTGTAATTCTAAGATATTCTTTCTTACTAAATTATTGATATTAAACTCTTTCATTTTCTTGTTTTAATCTGATACTTACGGCATTTTTGTGAGCAAATAAACCTTCTGCTTCTGCCATGATTTCTATTGTTTTTCCTAAATTCTGAAGTCCTTTTTGTGATAAATTCTGGAATGTAATCTTCTTCACAAAACTGTCTAAAGAAACTCCGCTATAATTCTTTGCAAATCCGTTGGTCGGAAGCGTGTGGTTGGTTCCGCTTGCATAATCTCCGGCACTTTCACAAGAGTAATTTCCAAGAAAAACTGAACCCGCATTCTGAATTTTTGGAATATATTTTTCAAAGCTCTCTAAAGCTAAAATTAAATGTTCCGGAGCATAGAGATTGCTAAATTCAAAGGCTTCTTCCAGTGTACTTAATAAAATGAAATGACTGTTTTTAAGGGCTTCTTTTGCCAATTCATTTCTGGGTAGTTCTTTAAGCTGCTTTTCAGTTTCTTTAATGGTTTGGTTAAAAATTTCTTCATCTGTGGAAAGAAAAATCACCTGACTATCGCTTCCGTGTTCAGCCTGGGAAAGCAGATCTGCTGCACAGAATGCCGGAACTGCCTTTTTATCTGCAATCACCAACACTTCGCTTGGTCCTGCAGGCATATCAATCGCTACATTATAGTTTTGAGCAAACTCTTTTGCAGCTACAACGTATTGATTTCCAGGTCCGAAAATTTTATACACATTGGGAATGCTTTCTGTTCCTAATGCCATGGCTGCAATTGCCTGCGCTCCGCCTACTTTAAACAGGTGAGTTACTCCGCAAAGCTTTGCGGTATATAAAATAGCCGGATTGATATTTCCGTTTTTATCCAGAGGCGTACATAAAATGATTTCTTTGCAACCTGCTAATTGAGCAGGAATAGCAAGCATTAAGACCGTTGAAAACAAGGGGGCTGTTCCTCCGGGAATGTAAATTCCAACTTTTTCAATAGCTCTGTTTTCTCTCCAGCAAACCACTCCTTTCGTAGTTTCAATCTTTTCTACTGCAGTAATTTGTGAAGCGTGGAATTTTGTTATATTTTCTTTTGCCTGCTGAATAGCTTCTTTTAATTCGTTGCTGATTATGCTTTTCGCATTTTTTATTTCTTCTTCAGAAACTTTTATGTTTTTAATTTCTGCCCCATCAAATTTTTTATTGAAATCAATTAATGCCTGATCTCCACTTTTTTCAACTTTATTAAAAATATCAGCAATTAATTGTGTCAATTTTTCCTTTTGTAGAACGGGTCTTTTTACCAATTCCGGCCAGCTTTCTCTTTGAGGATATTTATTAATTTTCATATTAAATTACCATTTTATCAATTGGAATAATCAGAATATCTTGTGCACCTTTATCTTTGAGTTCGTCTATGACTTCCCAAAAACGTTCTTCATCAATCACCGAATGAATGCTGCTCCACCCTTTTTCTGCCAATGGAATTACGGTAGGGCTTTTAAGAACAGGAAGGGTTTTGGAAATAAGATCAATCCTTTCATTCGGGACATTCATCAGGATATATTTTGAGTTTTTCGCCTTTAATACCGCTTTGATTCTGAATAAAAATTTTTCTAAAATGTATACTTTTTGTAAGCTTAACTGTGATGTTTTTGCCAGTACAGCTTCTGATTTTAAAAGAGTGATTGTTTCTCTCAAACCATTTTTAAATAAGGTGCTTCCAGAACTTACAATATCGCAGATTCCATCGGCAAGACCGATATTGGGAGCTATTTCTACTGAGCCAGAAATGATGTGGATATCGGCTGAAACATTATTTTTCTGAAGAAAGTTTTTAAGGGTATTTGGATAAGAGGTAGCAATCTTTTTTCCCTGAAAATAATTGATATCATCTGTTTCAATTTCCTTTGGAATGGCTAGAGAAACTCTGCATTTTGAAAACCCAAGAGGCTGAATGATTTCAATATTTTTTTGTTTTTCGACTAAAAGATTTTCCCCGACAATGGCAATGTCCACTACTCCGTCTTCCAGATATTGAGGTATGTCGGAATTACGCAGATACATGATTTCCATCGGGAAATTGTCTACAGAAACTTTGAGCTGATCTTTTCCGTTGTTGATGAAAATCCCACAGTCTTTGAGAAGCTGAAGAGATTCTTCGTAAAGCCGTCCGCTTTTTTGTATGGCTATTTTTAATTTACTCATTTCACTTTTGTTGTGTCTGAGCAAATAAAAATGGTTAAATTGAAAAAATTTCCCGGGATAAATTTAGAAACAAAAAAACCGTCTATTTACTCAGACGGTTTTTAATTATTTTGATTTTTAACATACTATATCTCAATCAATTCCGTCTAGCAGATATGATGGTGATAATGATGTACTGTTAAAAAATTGGGTTTCATTGTTGAAATTTTGTGGTACAAATGTAGGACTTATTTTTAAACTTCCAAGAATTTTAAGAAGTAATTTTTCTGTAAAGCGTCATTACTTCGTTGGCAATAGGCTCGTCATTGAACTTCTGAACGAACTCAAAACTCTTTTCAGCACGGCGTTTTCTTTCGGATTCGTTCTCCCATAAAAATTTTATTTTTGACTGAATATCCAAATGATTTTTAGGATCAATATACACAGAATCGGGCCCTCCTGCTTCCGGAAGGCAGCTTGTATTGCTTGTAATGGTAACCGTTTTTGAGAAAAGTGCTTCTATCACAGGGATTCCGAAACCTTCGAAAAAACTTGGATAAACAAAAATATCGGCTAATTTATAAATAACAGCCAATTCATCCATAGAAACACCTTCTAAAAAATGAATCTGCTTTTCCATCTTATTCTTTTGAATAAAACCAGCTATTTTCTGAAAGTATTTTGTTTTTTTTCCGACTACAACCAAAGGAATATGGGTTCCGTTGATTCCTTTGACAATGTTTAAAAGATTCTTCCGATCTTCGATGGTTCCGACATTTAAAATAAATCTTTCAGGCAGACTGAATTTTTCTTTGGTAGCCTGAATAAATTCCTTGGATTGTTCTTCTTTGAAAGCCTTGTGACATCCCTGATAAATTACTTCAATTTTGCTTTCGGGAACTTTCAAAAACTGGACAATATCTCTTTTGGTCTGTTCTGAGATCGCAATGATTTTATTGGCAGAATTCGCTGCTTTTTTAAACTTCCAAAAATGAATTTTCCGGTCAAAAAAAGAATAATATTGAGGATATCGAACGAAAATCAAGTCATGAATCGTTACGATTTTTTTGATCGGGTTTTTATCCCATTTTAAGGGTAATTCACCCGATAATCCATGGAAAATGTCTGCATTTTGTTTTTGTGCATCCTTTCCCATTTTAAACTGTCGGGACATATTTCCTTTGGAGGTTTCAACAAAATGAACATTGGAATTTTCTAAAATTTCTTTGCCTCTAACTGATTTGTTTTTATGCAATAAAATATATTCGTTTTCCGGAAAATATTTTGATAAAATACGGATCAGATCGCGGGAATAGTTTCCTAATCCTGATGTGTTATGGAAAAAACGTTTTGCATCATAAGCTATCTTCATTCTCCGGTCTTATGATGTTTTGAGTCAATTGTTTCTTTTTCCAGTGTTCGGATTTGTCTTTATAAAGGAAGAATTTACCAAGTTTATACTTGAACTGCATTTTATTGTCATAGTGAGGCCCCAAAAACCGGTGAGGAATATTTGGATTTTCTTTAAGACATTCTTTAATTGAGTCTGTATAAACAGTTGGACCTGTGGTTTTATGAACATTGTGAGGATATGGATTATTTTTAATGTTTTCCATGATGTTCTCCAATGTTCTTTGTAGAAATGGGTGTCCGGCTTCATACACCAGACCCCATTGTACATAATATGTTGGCGGATCTTCATCCGTCACTAATGCAGTATCATCTTCGCGAATCAGTTTTCGTAATGGAATATTGATTCCGCTGTCGATATCCAAATATACTCCTCCTTTTTTGTACAGGATGGCATATCTGAAAAAATCTGCCTTAGCCGCTCCTATAGTCAGCCTGTTGTAGGCTTTCAGATATTCAGGCGGAAATTCATCTTTAAAGAATTCGGTTATCCTTTTATCATCGTAGAAATGATATTGATATTCAGGATTTTTCTTAAGCATTCTTTTAATATGAAACCTCGTAAGCCAAGGCAGCTTATCGGTTTTAAAAGTCTGAAAGATCTGTTTAGGAATGGCCATAGTTTTACTGTGAATTTAAACTGCTACATTGTTATCTCTCAATGCATCGTTAAGAGATGTTTTTTTGTCTGTAGATTCTTTTCTCTGTCCAATGATCAAAGCACAAGGAACCTGATATTCTCCCGCAGGATATTGTTTTGTATAACTTCCGGGAATTACTACTGAACGTGCAGGAACTCTTCCTTTGATTTCAATAGGTTCCGGACCTGTAACGTCGATGATTTTTGTTGAAGCTGTTAATACAACATTAGCTCCTAAAACGGCTTCTTTTTCTACGTGAACTCCTTCCACTACGATACATCTTGATCCGATGAAACAATCGTCTTCAATAATTACCGGAGCAGCCTGAAGCGGTTCCAGCACACCACCGATACCAACACCACCGCTTAAGTGAACGTTTTTACCAATTTGTGCGCAGCTTCCCACTGTAGCCCAAGTATCAACCATTGTTCCCGAATCTACGTAAGCTCCGATGTTTACGTAGGAAGGCATCATAATAACTCCCGGAGCAATATAAGCTCCTTCTCTTGCAATAGCATGTGGTACAACTCTTACTCCTTTTTCAGCATAGTTTCTTTTCAAAGGCATTTTATCATGAAATTCAAACGGACCTACTTCGATAGTTTCCATTTTCTGGATCGGAAAATACATTACGACAGCTTTTTTCACCCATTCATTCACCTGCCATCCGTTTTCTGTAGGCTCAGCTGTACGAAGTTCTCCTTTATCAACCAAAGAAATAACCTCTCTGATAGCCTTTTGGCTGTCTTCATTCTGCAATAAATCTCTGTTGTCCCAGATGTTTTCAATAGTTTGTTGTAACGACATGTTTCTTGTTTAAAATTATTTCGCCAAAGATACAAAAAAGTTGATCTTATTTTGAACCGTGAAAGTTATAAAAATTTGAATATTCTGTCGTTTCTTACTGTTTTATTAAAAATGTAATTGTCTAAAAAATCAATCTTATAAATGTGAAGTTATAAGACTCTTTGAGCGTGCAGATAAGCCTTATTCCAGTATTTTTCGTTGAGTGAAGAAATAATCACTCCTTTTGAGGTAGAAGCATGAATAAATTTAACTTCACCATCATTTCCGATGTCATGAACGATTCCTACATGGGAAACCCTGCTTCCTCCTGCTGTTGCAAAGAATAAAAGATCCCCCGGTTTTACTTCTGTGATGTCAATCTTTTCTCCGGCTAAAGCCTGATCTGAAGATCTTCTGGGAAGTTTGAAATCGTTTTCTTCAAATACTTTTACGGTAAATCCTGAACAATCGAAACCGGAAGATGTGTTTCCTCCGAACTTATAAGGTGTTCCAATATATTTTTCAGCATCTTTTAAGAGGGAATTGATGGATTTAGATACTTTGCCATCAAATTTTGAATCAAGCCTTCTAAGATTTTCTGTTCTTGTTACAGATTTATTTTTTTCAGCAGCGCTTTTTGAGCTTCCGCAGGAAATGATAATTGAGGACATAATCAGTAAAACAGATAGTTGCTTTATTCTCAGATGATTTGCAAGTAATCCCAATTTCATGCGCTTCCGATTGTTAATGATGTATTGCAAATATATAAATTTAGTGTATTATATCTTATTCGGAAACTGTTAAATTAAACAGTTTGGAAAATAAAAAAAACCGGAAATCATTTTCCGGTTTTTATATATATTCTTAAATTTTAATTTTTATCTTTTTCACCCTGCCATGTTCCTGATCTTCCAGGGGTAGGAACTGAATTTACCCAAGTTCCGCTTCCCTTTTTATCAGTGGTAAGATTGCCTCTGAATTCTCCGTCTGACGGAAGACCTACCACCGCATTTATGTCTCCGGAAGAACTAACATTCCCGGAAATATTGTAATTTTCCTGATTCACATCAGAATGCATTGTTCCGGTAACTTTTCCATCATCTGCAACAACAATATTCCACACCCCTTTATCACTTCCTTCATAGGTTCCATGCCAAGTTCCGATAAAATCATAAATGCTGTCGTCATCCGAGTTACATCCGATAAATAAAAAAGCTGTTAATAAGAGAAAAAAAAGTTTCTTCATAGTATAATAAAAGTTTTATGAAATAAATCTTGTTGAGTTTGAATTTGGCAAATATATAATTTTAATTTAATTTCTTAAGCTTTTTGAAATGTTTATTTTTCAGTAATTAAAGAAAGATTTAATTTCAATTGATATTGTAATCAAATTCATAATAATCAATTTCGTAAAAAACTATTTACAAATTATTTACAATAATGGTTGAAGTTTGTAAATAATTTCTATTTTTGCAATCACAAAACAAATGGGGAATTAGCTCATCTGGCTAGAGCGTTAGACTGGCAGTCTAAAGGTGACGGGTTCGATCCCCGTATTCTCCACTAAAAAAGAGTTACAATTAATCGTAACTCTTTTTTTATGAAATTAATTCTGTGACTATTTGCTTTCTTCATTCTTCAACTGCAAAACCCTCTGTAAAAACGATTGATTCGCAATTTTTTCTTCCGCTTCATTAATTGCTTTGAGTAAATGATTTTCATTATCTGATATTTCGCCCAATACTTTTGAAATGATTTCCCAGACCGGTTTCATTTTCTCTATCAGTTCTATTCCTTTCGGAGCCAATTCTATCAGACGTTTTCGTTCATCGGTTTTATCTTTTTTAGACTGAATTATTTGCTGTTTTTCAAGCTCTTTTAAAAGACTGATGGTAGAAGGATGGGTATACCCTATTTCATTGGCGATCTCTACAACACTTAGTGTCTGTTTATGATGCAGTGTAAAAACAACCGGAAACCATTTGGGCTCAAAATCGATTCCGAATTCTTTATAAACTAAGGCTCCGTCTTTGCGTAACTGCTCACTGAGGCGTTGCAAACGAGTAGATAAAGCAAGGGTTCCGGATTCATTTATAATATTCATAGGTTATGATTTTAGATCAAGAAAACAAAATACATTATCGGCACTCATCAAAGGGAATTTTGCAGGAAGCTCTTCCTTGTTAATTATTTTAAAATGATTCCGTTCGTAAAAACGTAAAGCAGCTTTGAGTATCGATACGGTTCCCAAATATACTTCTTCTATTCCGTTTTCATGACAGTAAGCAATGAGGACTTCTAATAATTGCTGGGCAATATTATGTTCTTTTCCCCTGAATTCTTTTTTTACAAACATCTTTCGGATGGCAGCAGCATTTTTATCAAACTTCACCAAAGCAATGGTTCCTACAAGTTCTCCATCTTTGAAAGCTCCCCAAAAGTTTCCGCCACTGGCGACATAGAATTCTTCGATTTGCATAAGATCGGGCTGATCTTCTATGGTGATCGGAACATTAAATTCTTTTTGTTGGATATTCAAAATTAAATCAATGATTGATTCTGAATAGGTATTGTTTATTGTTTTAATTTCTAACATTGTATTAATTTGTGTACAAAACTACGTAGTTAGCTACATATATGCAAGTGAAAATGTAAAATTATATTTAAGATGTTGATAATAAGTTATTTAATTAATCGTAACAAATAAAGTAAGATTCTTCACTATACTTCGTTTTATTCAGAATGACAGACGATTTGATTTTAGTTCTCATTAATAAAAAAACGTGCATTGAAGTTAATCAATACACGTTTTAATTACTTTAGATATCAGAAATTATTTCCAACCGCCTCCTAGAGCCTGATAAAGCTCTACTCCTGCTTTCATTTTGCTGTATTTTGCATTGGCAATATTCAACTCTGCATTTAATGAATTGACACTTGCATTGAGTACTTCAAGATAATTGGCCATCCCGTAGTTTACTAATTCCTGGGAGTAATCTACAGATTTTTTATAGGAATCCAGTTCTTTTTGTTTTAGCTCTATATAAGAATCCTGAACCGAGAATACACGAATTGCATCAGAAACTTCTTTTCCGGCAGTAAGAACTGTTTTTCTGAAATTCAGATAGGCCGTTTCCTGATTGGCAAGGCTTACTTCATAGTTGGTTTTGATGGTTCTTTTGTTTAAAATAGGTTGTGCTAAACCTGCTACAACACTAGCAAATAAAGAATTGACACTGAAAAGGTGATCAATATCCATGGATTGCAAACCTCCGTTTCCTGTGATTTTTAAAGTCGGATAAAACTGAGCTTTGGCAGAGTTGGTCAGTTCAAAAGCGTTCATTAAGTTGTATTCCGCTCTCATTACGTCCGGTCTGTTTGATAAGAGCTGAGCAGGGTATCCTAATTTTAAATCAATCGGAACATTCTGAGCAGCCAAAGACGATCTTTCAACCGAATGAGAAGGTTCTCCCATTAATAAACTCATTGTATTTTCCAATAATTGAATCTGGGTATCGATGTCAATTAATAAGGATTTTGCATTATACACTAAAGCTTCACTCTGCTGCACAGCGACTTCTGTAACAGTTCCTGAAACTTTTAAAGCTTTGGTGGTTTCTAAATTTTGCTCACGAACTTTAATGGTTTCTGTGATAATTTTTTTCTGTTCATCAAAAGTTAATAACTGATAATAAGCAGAAGCAATAGAAGCAATCAAATCACTTTTTACGGCTTTGTGGGCAGCAACTGTCCCTAAATAATTCGCCAACTGAGCTTTTTCCTGGGCTTTTAATTTTCCCCAAAGATCAGCTTCAAAACCGATACTTGCTGTAAGGTCAAGCTGATTGATATATCTTCTCTGCCCGAATAGCTGTCCGGTCTGCGTATTCAAAGACTGGGTTTGAAAAGTGTAGCCGGGACCAACCGTTACTGTTGGCTCATAAGCAGCTTTACTTTGTTTTAGATAGGCCTCCGCAGAATTGATGCTCTGTAAAGCAATTCTTATATCGAGGTTGTTTTCCAAAGCCTTTGAAATATGTCCCTGAAGAATAGGATCTGTGAAGATCTCTCTCCAGGAAACATTCGAAATGTTTGTACTGTCAGCAGGAAGCATATCTGTACGGTACAGTTTTTCGTCAACAACATTATCGGGTCTGTGGTATTCTTTTCTTGCCATACATGATGATACGGCAGCAAGAATTGCGACTGAAAATGTTATTCCTTTTATGATGTTTAATAAACTCTTCATTCTTTAAAAGTTTAAAGTTTTATGTTTAAGGTTTCGCATTCTGGTCGTTACACTTTGAAAACAAAACCTTAAACGAACTTAATTTTATTCTGCTAAATTGATTTCTTCTTTTTTGATAGGTTTAATTTTCTCCTGCAAATATTCGAAAATCACGTATAATACAGGAATTACGAATAATCCTAAAATAGTTCCTATCAACAATCCTATTGCTGCACCGGTTGCAATGGAACGGTTACCTACCGCACCGATTCCACTTGCCAAAACCAGTGGCAATAAACCGAAGATGAATGCGAATGAGGTCATCAGGATTGGTCTTAACCTCGCTTTTGCAGCATTAATGGCAGACATAACGATGGTTTCACCATGATGTCTTCTCTGGACTGCAAATTCTACAATCAGAATGGCATTTTTAGCCAATAATCCAACCAACATGATCAGGGCAATCTGGAAATAAATGTTGTTTTCCAAGCCCATAATTTTCTGTCCGAAGTAAGCTCCCATTACCCCAAGAGGAAGGGAAATTACCACGATAAGCGGAAGAATATAACTTTCATATTGTGCAGAAAGGATAAAATAAACGAAAATCAAACTTAATCCGAAGATCAATAAGGTCTGAGATCCTGAATTTAATTCTTCTCTCGTTAATCCTGTGAATTCTACAGCGTAATTTTGGTTCAAAGTTTCATCAGCCACCTGCTGAACGGCTGTAATAGCATCCCCGGAACTATATCCTGCAGAATTTGCTCCCGTAATTTTTACTGAAGTAAACAGGTTGTAACGGCTTACAGATTGTGGTCCGTACGCTTTTTTCATCGAAACGAACTGAGAAATCGGTGACATTACTCCTGAGCCTGTTTTTACATACAGTTCATTAAGGTTTTCAATACTTTTTCTGTTATCAGGAAGAGCCTGAACCATTACCCTGAACTGTTTTCCGTATTTGGTAAAGTCAGCAGTATAAATACCTCCGATATAGCCCTGCATAGTAGCCAGGATATCACTTACGGAAACTCCCATCTGTTTAGCCAATGGTACATTTACCTGCATTTCGTACTGAGGATATTTTGTATTGAATGAAGACTGTGCAAATTCGATTTCTGGTCTTTGCATCAGTTTCCCGATGAATTCATTCATTTTATTGTCTAAGTCTGCATATTCTCCCCCTGATTTATCCAATAATACCATCTCAAAACCGGCACTGTTACCGAAACCGGGTACACTTGGTGGCTGGAAGAATACAACTTTTGCATCAGGAACTGCTCCTGAAATTCCGAATAATTTTTTCGTGATATCTTCAGAAGTCTGACCGTCTTTTTTCCGTTCTTCAAACGGCTTCAGTTTGATGAAGGCAAGACCGTTGTTACTACCGTTTCCTGATAAGAAACCTCTACCTGTAGAAATTGTAACGTTTTGTACTCCAGGAACTTTTAAGGCTTTTGCCTGAAGAGTTTTCAATGCGTTGTATGTTCTTTCCATAGAGGCTCCCGGAGGAAGCTGAACATCAGTAAAGATGATCCCTCTGTCTTCTGTAGGTACGAAACCTTTTTTCATGGTAGAACTTGCCCAATATAAGATTCCTGCAGTTACCGCAAAAATGATTAGTGTCACCCATTTATGTCTCAATAAGAATACAAATCCTTTTCCATAACGTTCGGTAGCTGTTTTAAAAGCAATATTAAACTTATAGAAGAATTTTTGAAGGAAATTCATGTTTTTATACTCTGCATGATGTGCATCATGAGGTTTTAAGAATAATGAACATAAAACCGGACTCAAAGTCAAGGCATTAATCGCAGAAATGATAATCGCAATAATAAGTGTGATCCCGAACTGTTGATAGAATACTCCGGTTGGTCCTGTAATAAACGTTACCGGAACAAATACCGCCGCCATTACTAAGGTAATTGAAATAATTGCCCCTGTAATCTCATCCATTGCTTCTACGGTTGCTTTTTTAGCATCGGAAATACCGTGTTCCATCTTGGCGTGAACGGCTTCGACGACGACAATCGCGTCATCCACAACGATACCGATCGCCAATACCAAGGCAAATAACGTTAACAGGTTTAAGGAATATCCAAATAAATTCAGGAAGAAAAATGCTCCCACAATGGAAACCGGAACCGCAATTGCCGGAATCAGCGTAGATCTGAAATCCTGAAGGAAAATAAATACTACAATAAATACTAATATAAATGCTTCGATTAGGGTATGAACCACTTTTTCGATGGATGCATCCAGGAATTCATTCGTATCAAAGTTGAACGTATATTTAATTCCCTGAGGAAAGCTTCCTTCTGCAGATTTTAGATAGGCTTTAATATTTTTAATGATCTCCTGAGCGTTTGAACCCGGTGTCTGGAAGATCCCCATACTGATAGATGGGTTGTTCCCGTTTTCACCGATCCCTGTATAAGACTGACCCGCCAGTTCCACTTTGGCAACATCTTTAAGCATAAGGTTTTGTCCGTCAGGAAGTGCTTTTATGATGATATTATCATATTGTGCCTTATCGTTGAATTTACCAACATATTTAATGATGTATTCGAAAGAGCTTCCACTGTTCTGTCCGATAGAACCTGCAGCCGCTTCTCTACTCTGCTCATTGATTGCATTGGTAACATCGGTTGGAGTTACTCCGTAAGCTGCCATTTTAGCAGGATCCAGCCAAACTCTCATCGAGTAATTTTTACCTCCGAAAACATTGGCGTCACCTACCCCGTTAATTCTTTTTAAGTTTGGAATAATATTAATATTCAGGAAGTTTTGAAGATATACATCATCTAAATCTTTGTTTTCAGAATAGAAAGACATATACATCAAGGCACTTGTCTGTTGCTTTTGGGTTACTACTCCGGAACGTGTAACTTCACTTGGTAATAAAGGAGTTGCTCTGGTTACACGGTTTTGTACGTTTACCGCAGCAATATCCGGGTCGATTCCCTGTTTAAAGAATACCTGAATCTGAGCCGAGCCATCGTTTCCGGCTGAAGAAGTAATGTAATCCATACCTTCCACCCCGTTGATCTGTTCTTCCAATGGTACCACAACACTCTTCATCACAGTTTCCGCATTGGCCCCTGTGTAGTTTGCAGAAACACTTACTGTAGGAGGAGCAATATCAGGATACTGTGTAACCGGCAGCGAGATCAATCCCAAAACCCCGAGAATCACAATCAGGATTGAGATTACCGTGGATAAAACCGGTCTGTTTATAAAATTTTTAATCATTTTAGAATTTCGGTTTTATAGATTGAACAAGACTATCCATTTTTATAGGCTTTTTAATAACTGCTGTTCCTGGTTTCAAACCTCCGATACCTGCAGCAATGATCGTTTCACCTTTGTTGACTCCTGATTTGATCAGGGCTAAATTGTCGATTCTGTCGATCACATTTACCACAACATTCTTAGCAGTATCTTTTTCCACTTTGTAAACGTAAACAATACCTTGTTGTTCGTAGGTAGCACTTTCAGGAACTACTAAAACATTTTCATAGGTTTTTGGAAGTCTGATGGTACCGCTATTACCATTACTCAATAGTTTTTGAGGATTGGAGAACCCGACTCTGAACTGAATGGTACCCGTTGTAGCATCAATCTGTCCTGTCATTGTTTCAATTCTACCCTTTTCTCCATAAATGCTTCCGTTGGCCAATTGTAACTCTACCATAGGCAGATTTTTAATCTTTTCAGCTAAAGAAGCACCGGGAGATTTTTCAAGGAAGTCAAAATACTCCTTTTCATTCATTGAAAAGTAAGCATATAATTGTGAAGTATCTGAAATTGTGGTTAAAGGAGTCTGATCGGTAGGCCCTACTAAACTCCCTACTTTTAAAGGAAGCTTGCCGATAACTCCGGAAATAGGAGCACGGATGATAGAATATTCAATGTTGGCTTCTACTCCTTTATAGTTAGCAACAGCTTGTCTTTTTGCGGCATTAGCCTGCTGTAACTGAGCCTGAGCCTGAGCTAAATTTGCTTGGGCAGTTTGTAGCTGAACATTACTGATGATGTTTTTTTGAACAAGTGGTTTTAGTTTGTTCACCTCCACCTGTGCTGCATTTACAGATGCCTGAGCGGCTGCTATATTAGATTCTGCGGCACCGATTCCTGCTTTAGAAGCGGCTGCATTTTCATTTAATATATTGGTTTCAAGACGGAACAAAGGCTGACCTTTTGTAACGTACTGTCCCTCGTCTACTAAAACCTGTGTAATATACCCCTGTATTTTAGCGCGAACGTCATTATTTATTTTTCCCTGAATGGTAGCGGGAAAAGTCTGATATCCGACTATATTTTTTGCCTCCACATTCACTACAGGATATGGTTTTGCACCATCCTGCTTCGGAGCTTCTTTTTTGCAGGCAGTGAGTGAAAGCGCTGCAATAGAAAGTATAACTAGTTTACTGTTCATTTTATAGTTTATTAAGAGATTCCTGAATATTAAGTATGTTTTTATTTAAGAGTGCTTTGTAAGCCTCTATTTTTTCGTTGTACCCATCGTCATGATTTTTTTTAAATTGATCTAAGTCATCTAGTAGTTTTAATTCGTCTTGCATCTTTTGAACTATTTTTTCAAATCTTATCTTCTTATATTCGTCATTGATGAAAAAATACCGCTTTCGTTCGTCCATTTTATTATGATCTACAATGAGCTGGGCTTTCAGTAGTAAAGAAATACTTGTAGAAACCGAGCTTTTGCTTGCAGAAAGAACTTCCACAAATTCATCAAAAGTAATCCCCACCTTTTCATAATCGAAAAGCAGGTAGGCATAAATTTTTGAAGCTAGTGGAGGTACGTTGAAAATGGTGCCATAGAACTTTACAGCATCCTGAAAAATTTTTTCGTCAATTTCTATACTCTTATGCATGGTATATAATTTGAGCAAATGTAAAAATTAGTTCAGAACTAAACGAACAAACCCAATAGAGTTTCTCAATATTGGGTCTTTTAAAAATTCAATGAAAGTTGATTTAACTTTTTGATCAAATTATAATCTTCTCAAAAGCTTTTCTCATTCCGCCGGCCAAACAAACCTCTCCACAATAAGAATATCCCTTTCCTTCAAGAATTTTCAACATGGCAATATTGTCGAAGTTGGTATCAACTTTAACACTTTGAATACCATTGGATTTAGTGAATTCTTCAATGTGGTCAAACAGCTTTTTCACCATTCCCTGTCCTGCAAACTTTTCATCTACAGCTACCCGATGTACCACAACAAATTCTCCATTGCTCAGCCAGGCTCCTTCTATGGTGCTGTAAGCAGGTTCATCATTAAGGATCAACGCACTGTACACTGCAATTTCACCATCTACGGTCAGTACATATCCGAATCCTTTTGCAATATCGCTTTCTACCGTATCCAGGTTGGGATAACCTTGCTGCCATTGTGTACTTCCGTCTTGTCTTCGTCTTTCAATGGCCTGCTGCAAAATACTCCAGATTATATCTCTGTCTTCAATTTCTGCCTTTCTTAATTTAATTTCTGAATTCATTGCTGTGATAATTTCAATTAAAGATTGATTTTTAATTAAATGAAACTATTGGTTTATTTGTTTGAGATGCTTCGGCAAGCTCAGCATGACAGTGCATAAATGAAAGTTAGTATTAGAGATGTCATGCTGAGCTTGCCGAAGCATCTTTATGTTTTTAATTCATTTCAAAATTTTAAAAATTTGAATTAAAAAACCGAAAACTAATTGAAATTAATTTTCGGTTCGAAGTAGTAAAATTTAAAATTATGAAATTGTTTTTTATTGATTTTCACTTTGTTGAAGATATGCATCGATAATATCAAATGCTTTCTTCTCATCCTGCAAATCTACCATTACTTTTAGCGAAGTTGCCGTAGGCGTTGTCGTAAAAGTCAGATAATTGTTTTCTACCGCATTTGTAATCTGCGCGTCGTCCAATTTAGATTTGATTAACTGAATTTCTGAGGGTTTGTCACTTTCAAAAACTGATACTCTTGTGCTTCTTTCCATATTCTTTTCCGTTTGAGTATCTAAATATATGACAAAATTTTTAAAATCCCAAATCCGGATTTTAAATTTTGTTAATATTATTTTCGATTTTATCTATTGCAAGCTTGATTTCTTCCTTGGTTACATTTAAATGAGGTCTGAATCTAAGTGACTGATCTCCACAGGAAAGAATAATCATTCCGTCATTCCAGAGTTCATCTCTTAATATATTTCTTTGTTCAGAAGTTGGAAGATCAATAGCACACATCAATCCTCTTCCTCTTGCATTTGATAATTTATCAGGATATTTTTCTGCTAATTTTTTTAATTCTTCCAATAAATAATCTCCTACAATTCTTGCGTTTTCTACTAAATTTTCTTTTTCAATCACCTCCATTACCAACTGAAAACGCAGCATATCGATAAAGTTTCCTCCGAAGGTAGAATTGATCCTTGAACTTTCTCTGAAAACGTTATTGGGTATTTCATCAAATTTCTCTTTATTCGCTAAAACCCCGCAAACCTGTGCTTTTTTTCCGAAAGAAATAATGTCCGGTTTGGCTGTGAAGTGCTGGAAAGCCCACATTTTTCCTGTAATTCCGATCCCGGTCTGAACTTCGTCGAAGATCAATAAAATCTCATTATCATCACAGATTTTTCTCAATCCTAATAAGAACTCGTCTCTGAAATGATTATCACCACCTTCTGCCTGAATGGGTTCAATAATGATACAGGCTACTTTATCGGGATTCATCAGAATAGCTTCTTCAATCTGAATTAAAGCCAGTCTTTCATTCTTGGTCGTTTCTTCCAGGTTTTCCTCTGTGATTGGGAAAGTTAATTTAGGATTAAGAATTCTTGGCCAGTCAAACATCGGGAAATATTGATATTTTCTTGGATCTGAAGTATTTGTTAAGCTTAATGTATAACCACTTCTTCCGTGGAATGCCTGTCTGAAATGAATGCAGATTCCGGCTTCCTGGTTGAGACCTTTTTCAAAATTCTTTCTGGTTTTCCAGTCGAAACAAGCTTTCATTGCGTTTTCAACTCCTAAAGTTCCTCCTTCAATAAAAAAAGCGTACTGCAATTCTTCAGGAATTACAACTCTTTCAAAAACTTCTAAAAAATGCGCATATTCTTCGGAATAAACATCTGCCAAAGTTGGTTTATTAACAGCCATTTTTCCTAACCATGCTGATTTCTCAACAATATAAGGATGGTTATAGCCAACGGAAGCCGAGGCAAACATCGAAAACATGTCTAAATATTCTCTGTTGGTAAGCTTATCGTACAGCCAGGATCCGTGAGATTTTTCAATATCCATTACGAAATCAAAACCATCTGCCAAAACATGTCTTCCTACGGTTTCTTTTACTTTATTTGCTTGTATATCAATTGTTGTGTTTTCCATATTGTATGTGATTTAAAGATCTAAAGATTTAAAAATTAAAAAGACTCTGCTATAAATTTTAAAATCTGTAAATAACTTGAATGGTTAAATTAATTTTTTATAAATCAAATTTAATTCCTTGTGCTAAAGGAAGTTGCGTTGTATAATTAATAGTGTTGGTTTGTCTTCTCATATAGTATTTCCAAACGTCTGAACCCGATTCTCTACCGCCTCCTGTTTCTTTTTCACCGCCGAAAGCTCCTCCGATTTCTGCTCCGGATGTTCCGATGTTTACGTTGGCAATTCCACAGTCTGAACCTGCATGAGAAAGGAATAATTCTGCTTCTCTTAAGTTCTGCGTCATGATTGCAGATGACAATCCCTGAGGAACATCATTTTGAATGGCAATCGCCTCTTCCAGTGTTTTATATTTAATTAAATATAAAATCGGTGCGAAAGTCTCGTGCTGAACAATTTCGTAAGAGTTTTTCACTTCAGCGATGCAAGGTTTTACATAGCAACCGGACTCATATCCTTTTCCTTTTAAAACTTCACCTTCAACGATGAATTTTGCGCCTTCTTTTTTACCTTTTTTAATGGCTTCCTGATACATATTTACTGCATCTGTATCGATAAGCGGTCCCACGTGATTGGTTTCATCCAAAGGATTCCCGATCTTTAATTGTTCGTAAGCTTTTACCAGTCTGTTTTTCACTTCATCATAAACACTTTCGTGAATGATCAGTCTTCTCGTGGAAGTACATCTTTGTCCCGCGGTTCCCACTGCTCCGAAAACTGCTCCGATGATCGACATATCAATATCTGCATCTTTAGAGATAATAATCGCGTTGTTTCCTCCCAATTCCAGGATCGATTTTCCGAATCTCTGTGCAACATTGGTAGAAACCATTCTTCCTACTCTTGTAGAACCCGTGAAAGAAATTAAAGATATTCTTTTATCATCAACCAGCTTCTGCCCGATTTCATGATCAGCAACCAATACACTTGAAATTCCTTCCGGAAGGTTGTTTTCTTTTAGAACTTCATTCATTATATTCTGACAGGCAATGGCGCAAAGCGGCGTTTTTTCTGAAGGTTTCCAGATGGTAACATTACCACAAATCCATGCTAAAGCCGTATTCCATGACCAAACTGCTACCGGAAAGTTGAATGCTGTGATAATTCCTACAATTCCAAGCGGATGATATTGTTCGTACATTCTGTGTCCCGGTCTTTCCGAATGCATCGTATAACCGTGAAGCTGTCTGGAAACTCCCACTGCAAAGTCACAGATATCGATCATTTCCTGAACTTCTCCTAAGCCTTCCTGCAGCGATTTACCCATTTCATAAGAAACCAATTTTCCAAGATCGTCTTTATATTGTCTTAGTTTTTGTCCCAGTTGTCTTACAATTTCCCCTCTCTTAGGAGCCGGAATCAACCTGAATTCTTTAAATGCTTTTTCTGCCGTTTCAATTACCTTATCATAATCTGATTCTCCGGAAGTTTTGATTTTGGCAATCAAATTACCATCTACAGGTGAAAAACTTTCTATTGTTTTTCCTGATGCGAAATATTTTCCGCCTACCGAAGTTCCTTTGTTTTCCTCTTTAATTCCTAAGTTTTTCAGTGTTTTTTCGATTCCGAAATCCTTTATTTTTTTAGACATAAAAATTTTACTTTTCGTTTTCTCTAAAGATAAAAATATTATACGAACCTCAAAATTTAATTTTTTTTAACTTATTTTTTATTTGGACTAATTATAAACGTGATTATCTTTGTAAGGTAAATATTTGAGTTTCAGAAATGGAAAATAATAAAGATGTAAAAGAATCTGAAGAAGTAAAGAAAAATTCCAAATGGAAAAGTCTTGTGAAGAAGTTTGGAATCGGAGGTATTATATTCTTTACGGTGAAGGGAATCATTACTTCTACCCTTATTTATTTTCTGGGTAAAAATTTCTGGACAGTAATCAGTAATTATTTTACGACAATTTTTGATTAATTTAATTGATATATGGAATGTAAAAAGCAGAGAATTTTCTCTGCTTTTTCTTTATTAAACATTTTTAATTTCTGCCATTCTGAGTGAAGAATTTTCAAGATTCAATGGATTTCTCCTTCGTCGAAATGTCAGTGTCTAAATAAAATTTATTCTTTTTTCTTTCTTCCGGAGTTGATTAAGTTTTGATGAAGCAAGTACTCAATCTGTC
The DNA here is from genome assembly GCF_022488405.1 of Chryseobacterium sp. Y16C. NCBI lineage: Bacteria > Pseudomonadati > Bacteroidota > Flavobacteriia > Flavobacteriales > Weeksellaceae > Chryseobacterium > Chryseobacterium sp. Y16C. Next base: position 635,788 of record NZ_CP092711.1, on the reverse strand, counting down.
CATTTACACTTCTGAATTCATCATTGGCCCATTTTTCCAGAAGTTTGTAAGTAGACTCATCTATCCTGATCACAAAAGATTTTTTGCTTTTGTTTTCGGAAGAAGCTTGAGTTTTATCTGATTTCATTTTTTTAATTTTCTAATTCTTGGCTTAATGCAGATTTTTGTTGAAACGACAGATCAATTATACAAAGTTCCTGCATTTAAGATAGGTGTAGCCGCTTTCTCACCACATAAAACAACCATTAAATTGCTTACCATGGCAGCTTTTCTTTCGTCATCCAGCTCTACAATATTTTCTTCGGATAGTTTTTTTAAAGCCAAATCTACCATTCCAACTGCTCCTTCCACAATCTTAGTTCTTGCTGCTACAATGGCTGTTGCTTGTTGTCTCTGAAGCATAGCTCCCGCAATTTCTGATGCATAGGCAAGGTGCGAAATTCTGGCTTCCTGAATGACGATTCCTGCTTTTGAAAGTCGGTCTGTAAGTTCCTGCTCCAGGATTGAATTGATCTTATCTCCTCCTTCTCTTAAGGTAATTGGAGCATGATCGTCTTCCAGATTGTCATAAGGAAAGCTCATCGCCAAATGACGTACAGCAGCTTCACTCTGCATTTTTACAAAATCCGAATACCGTTCTACATCAAAAGCAGCTTTGTAAGTATCTCCTACTTTCCACACGATAACAACGGCAATTTCAATCGGGTTTCCCATTTTGTCGTTCACCTTTAAAGTTTGCCCCTGAAGGTTCTCCGAACGTAAGCTGATTCTTTGAGAGGAATATAATGGGTTGATGAAAAATAACCCGTTTTCTTTTACAGTTCCTACATATTTTCCAAAAAAGTTCAATACTCTTGAGTGGTTAGGCTGGATAATCATCAATCCTTTCATGAAGAAACAAAATGCAAGAAAACAAAGGACAGAAAGGACAACGAAAGTAATGTTCCTGTCAACTCCTGTTATGAAAAGATAAATAGCGGCTACGAAAAGTATTAAGCATATTACTAAAGCTAAATAGCCGGACATTGGTTTTAAAACTTTTTCCATGGTGTAAATTTTAATTTGATATTATTTTGATATCATAAAGGTATTATTAATTTTTGAATAATTTTTATATTCCTTGAATTTTTATTTGCATAGCTCACCGGCAAAAAAAATCCCAGGACAACTTCCCGGGATTTTTTATTGATGATTTTAAGAATTATTTTTTAGTTAATGCTTTAAATTTAAAGTAAGAAGCAATAGATAAGGCTAACATTGTTGCTAATCCTATATATACCCAAGCCGGAACCGGAACTGGATCTCCAGCTGCATAAGAGTGAAGTCCGCTTAGGTAATAATTAACTCCAAAATACGTCATTACCATTGAACAGAAGGCAAACATTGTTGCCACGTGAATAGCCCATCTGCTTCTTAATCCCGGAACTAATCTCATGTGTAATACAAAAGCATATACCATGATTGAAATAAATGCCCATGTTTCTTTTGGATCCCAGCTCCAGTATCTTCCCCAGGATTCGTTTGCCCAGATTCCTCCTAAGAAGTTACCTACCGTTAAAGCAAACAAACCTATTGTTAAAGACATTTCAGACACAATTGCCAATTCCTTCAATGTGGTGTCGTGGTGAATTTTGTAGGTCTCTTTATTGGAAATAATATAGAATACTAAACTGAGTACCGCTATGATCATTGATAAAGCAAAGAAACCATAACTTGATGTAATGATTGCTACGTGAACAATTAACCAATATGATTTCAATACAGGGACAAGCGGAGTGATCTGCGGATCAAGCGCTGAACCTCCGTGAGCAAATCCCATCATAATAACCGCAACCATAAATCCTGCTGCAGGAATTAATGCATTTGAGTTTCTGTAAAGCAATAAACCTGCGGTAATACCTACCCAAGAAATAAAGATAATGGCTTCATAACCGTTGCTCCAAGGTGCGTGTCCAGAAATATACCATCTTGCCACCAATCCTAAGAAATGGAAAACGTAGCCGATAATTCCAAGAGCAATGATTGCTTTGATGATTTTATTTAAAACTTTTTTAGGTTTGAATAATTCTACAAAACCTAAGATTAATAGTAATCCACCAATTATAGTATAGAAAATTAGTAATTTGAAGTTAAGATTCACTTCATTCATGAAAACTTCAAGATCTACTTTAGATTTTGCAGGAACTACAGCTTTCCCCCATTTCTGCTGATAGTCTGAAAGCTTTGCCAACTCTTTATCTGCTTTGCTCCAGTTTCCTGATTGCTGAGCTTGCAATACTTCTGCAAAATAGGGTCCCATCACTTGCTGAGATTCCATATCCGGTTCAAATTTCTGGTCAAGCCAAGAATGCCAGGTGTGGTTTGCATCATTTTTCACAGGAACAATTCTCATAAACTGACCGCTAAAGAATTCATTAAAAATCTGAACTCTTTCGTTTACAGCAATTACTTCTTTGTCATAATTGGTCTGTTCTGCCGGTTTTTTACGGAAAGCTGTGTTGTAATCATGCTCAAGGATATATGTTAAATTTCCATTAGCATCCGCAGGGAAAAGATTCATTAATGAAGTATAGCCGTCTTCATTGGCTTTTGTTTTTTTCATTAATTCGTCACCTCCTTTTGGCCCGATTTTAATCATTGGAACCATGGTCCAGCTTGGTGTATCCGTATTGACGGATAAAAACCATTGATTAGCCGTCAGATATTTTCCGTCAGTTCCTTTGAACTCATCTTTTTTGTATAATTTTCTTAAAACATCTAAGGCTTCAGTATTGATAGGAACAATTCTTCCCTCAATATTCTGAACCAAAAGATAGCCGAATTTATCTGCGTGTTCTTTACTGATCTTATTTCTTGCAATGATCTCGTCTGCAGAAACCATTTTCATTTTTTTGAATGGCTGTGCACCTTGTGGCTGAACCGCTTCAGATGTAGGAGTGTGATTATGATTTTCTCCTTCTACGTGCATATGTTCTCTGCTTCCGTCTGTTGTACCGTGAGTTTCAATTTTCTGAGCATTGAAACCTAAGCTTAAAAATAACAACAATACCGCTGCAGTTCTTTTCTTATTAACATCCTTCAGCATCTTATTAAGTTTCCAGAAATGGGTTCCTTTCCAGAAGAAAATAAAGAACATACCTCCAAATAATAAAGCATAACCGATATAAGAGATCAGAGTTCCCCAATAATCGTGGTTTACAGAAAGTACAGTTCCCATTCTGTCCGGATCGAAACTTGACTGGAAAAAACGGTAACCTTTATGGTTAAGAACGTGGTTCATATATATTTTATAAGGAGTTTCTTTCCCTTCATCAATGATTTTTACATGACTTTCATATGCACTTGGAGATGAACTTCCAGGGTAAGTTTCCATTACGAAATCATCTAATTTCAGTGCAAAAGGTGTATTGTAGATCTTTGGTCCGAATCCAACCATGATGTTTAATCCATCCATTGTCACCTGTTTGTAAGCATTTGGATTTCCTTTTTCAACAGATAAATCTACTAATTGTTTTGTTTTAGGGCCCTGAAGTTCAACGGTAAGCATATCCGGAACATTCTGGTCCTTTTTTCTGTCTCCTTCAATAGCCATTAGTGTTCCTTTCTTCAATCCTTCAGGAACAACTAATTTTAATTCATTGATGGTGTATAAGCTTCTTAAAGCAAGAGGCTGAAACTGATCTTTTACAGTATTTCCTGTAGCTTTAGTCGCCATGGTCATATATGCTGCATCTACAGGAGTTTTAATGAATAATTGTCCATTTTCATTTTTAAATTCAACCGCTCCTTCAATAGGTCTGTTGAAAGTTACCAATGTTCCGTTGATTGATTTTGTTTCTCCCGGTTTGATGTAGATATTTTGTCTTCCGGTGTTCCCTGTTGAAACCAAATGTAGATATTCTGCTCCATTTGCATCAGCCAATAAACTGTCTTTCTTTCTCTGAACATACTTTTTTGCGATCACTTTCACTTCTTTTCCGTGAAAGTCATAAGTAGCTTCAAGATCTTTGTGCAGAGGAGACATTAAATAAGGAATATCCTGATAATTAAGAACGTCACCTTTTTCTTCAATCTGAATTTTAAGGAAGTTTTTGTCGGTCACAATTTCGTTGGAAGTTTCTCCTTCTCTGATGTGCATTGTTCCTTCAAAACTGATGTATCTTGTGATAGCCCCTCCGATAAAAATAAAGATGAAGGCTAAGTGAAAAACCAGTACCGGCCATTTCTCTTTTTTCCAAAGTCTGTATCTTCCGATATTTCCGATGAAGTTTAAAATAAGCAGAAGCATGATGAATTCAAACCATTTTGCTTCGTAGATGAGTGCTTTTGCTGTAGGTGTTCCATAGTCGTTTTCTAAGAACGTTGCATAAGCCATGGCAAATGCATAAACCAGCAGCAATACAGCCATTGTCCTGGTTGAAATAAGAATATCCTGGATCTTCTTCATGATGTTATATACTTGACATGCAAAAATAAGGATGATTAATGAAAAGGTTGATAAAAAAAACTGTCATTTGTCAGTTCAAAGCCCTTAAAACATTATTTTGACTCATTCTTAATAATATGAAAAACATTGAGAAAAATTTAAATATTAATATCCTATTGATAGTAATTAATAAAAGCTATGAGACTTATTGTAACTGTCTATATGTCTAAGAATAAAAACTATTCAAATTTCAATTAAAAAAGCACATCTTTTTAATAAAATACTATTAAATTAGAATCTAAAATTTAGAAATCAAAATTATCTTTTAATGTCTAAAAAACATTAAATTTGCCCACATTGATATTATGAATAAGACGCAAACAAAAACACAGGAATCGCCTGATAAAGGCAAAATATTATCGAAGCCGCGTATATTCTTCGGGCTTGTATTTATACTTTTCTCCATTATCCTTACGTTTTCGTTCATCTCCTATCTGATGAATTGGAAATCAGACCAGAGTCAGGCAGGAACCATGCTTGATAAAACCATAAAATCATCTAATCTTTTTGGAAAAGTTGGAGATTGGCTAGGCAATATTTTTATTTTTGAAAGTATCGGGATTGCTTCTTTTATCATCGCATTTCTGGTATTTGTTTTTGGAACTCTTATTTTGAAAAAGAATTATTTCAAGCCTTGGAAAACAATTGGACATTCTTTGTTTTTCATTTGCTGGCTTCCTATTTTCTTTGGCGCTGCATTTACAAAACATCAGGGAGGAGTATTAAGCGGAGTTTATGGATATCAGATCATGGATTCTTTGAATGCCCTTATTGGAGATGTTGGAATGTGGTTGGTACTGGCGGCAAGTATTGCTTTATATTTTATTTTGGAATTCAATCTGCGTCCGAGTGCTGTAAAAGCGAAATTGGATGAAATTAATGAAAATACTATCGGAAGAGTAAAATCTATGATGCCAAGTTCTGATGATAACTTTGAAGCGGATGAGGAATTGGAGGATGAAATTGAAGAAAATAATACGATCACCGTTACTGAAATGGTAAGTCCGAAACTTCCTGAAGAACCTGTAGATCTGGCAAAAGATTTTACAGAAATCCCTTCTTCTCCTGTTATTGAAACGATTTCTACTCCCAATAAAACTTCATTTGAAAATGATAAAGAAATTGCTCAGTCTATCAATTTAAATCTTAATACAAAGCCTTCAACTCCTGTTGCAAGTCCGTCGGAAGCTTTTGATATTACTCCTTCAAAACCTTTAGCTCAAAGTCATGAGAACATTAAATTTAATGTAGAAGTTGCTCCGGTTATTGATGTATTGGACGAGTCGGATAAAAAGTCGCAGGAACTTGTAGAAAAACATGGGCTATATGATCATAAACTGGATCTTGTTAATTTCCAGATGCCACCTGTAGATCTTTTAAAGGATTACGGAAATGAGGAGATTTCTATCAATAAGGAAGAATTAGAAGAAAACAAAAATAAAATTGTAGGCCTTCTTAAAAACTTTAATGTAGGAATTGCTGAAATTAAAGCTACGATTGGCCCTACAGTTACTTTATACGAAATTGTACCTGAAGCAGGGATCAGAGTTGCGGCTATTAAAAAACTTCAGGATGATATTGCATTGAACTTATCTGCTTTAGGAATCAGAATTATAGCTCCGATGCCGGGGAAAGGAACGATTGGAATTGAAGTTCCTAGAAAAAATCCTACGATGGTTTCCATGCGTTCGGTGATTGCTTCCCAGAAATTCCAGAATACGGATATGGATCTTCCTGTGGTTTTTGGGAAAACGATTTCTAATGAAATTTTCATGGCCGATTTATCTAAAATGCCCCACTTGCTAATGGCGGGTGCAACAGGTCAGGGAAAATCGGTAGGGATCAACGCTATTTTGACTTCCCTACTCTACAAAAAGCATCCAAGCGAATTGAAATTCGTCATGGTAGATCCTAAAAAAGTAGAACTTTCTTTATATTCAAAAATTGAAAGACATTATTTAGCTAAACTTCCGGATGCAGAAGAAGCTATCATTACAGATACCAATAAGGTAATTAATACCTTGAATTCTCTTTGTATAGAGATGGATACCAGATATGATCTTCTTAAAAATGCGTTCTGTAAAAACTTAAAAGAATATAATAAGAAATTCTCTGAAAGAAAGCTTAATCCGGAAAACGGACACCGATATTTACCGTATATTGTTTTGGTAGTAGATGAGTTTGCTGATTTGATTATGACTGCCGGAAAAGAAGTGGAATTGCCGATTGCGAGATTGGCACAGCTTGCAAGAGCGGTTGGTATTCACTTAATTGTTGCTACACAAAGACCTTCTGTAAACGTTATTACAGGGATGATTAAAGCTAACTTCCCTGCAAGAGCAGCATTCAGGGTAATTTCGAGTGTAGATTCCAGAACGATTCTGGATTCTCCGGGTGCAGACCAGCTGATTGGTAAAGGAGATATGCTTTATTTTAACGGAAATGAAATTTTAAGACTTCAGTGTGCTTTTGTAGATACTCCTGAAGTGGAAAGACTGGCAGAATTTATTGGAGAACAAAAAGGCTATGCTTCTGCGCTTATGCTTCCTGAATATGTTTCTGAAGATTCAACAAGTACAGTCGGAGCTTTTGATCCGAACGAAAAAGATGCTTTATTTGAAGAGGCTGCAAGAATTATCGTTTCTACGCAACAAGGTTCTACTTCTATGCTCCAAAGGCAGTTAAAATTAGGATATAACAGAGCTGGGAGAATTATGGACCAATTGGAGGCAAGCGGTATTGTTGGAGGGTTTAATGGGGCCAAAGCAAGAGAAGTAATCATCGGTGATCTTCATTCTTTGGAACAGTTTTTGGAAGACCTGCGTAAGTAAGGGGAAAAATAATTGTTTAACCTTTATAAGTCTAAAATATCTATATTATTAAATAAAAAAAATGAAAAATATTATTTCAAAAATTATACTGAGTGGTTTAGTTGTGGGAACAGTAGGATTGGCAAGTGCGCAAAAAATTGATGCAAAGGCTAAAAAAATACTCGATGATGTTACTGCGAATTATAATTCTAAGAAAAATTCTTATTTCAAATTCTCTTTTGGTAGCGGAGTAAATGGACAGATTTCCAAAACAGAACCGGGAATCTATTATGTGGCCGGAGATAAATATAAATTGAAAATCATGGAAACGGAACAGATTTTCGACGGAAATAAGATCTACAATATCAATACAGAAGATATGGAGGTTACTATTGCTAAGCCTAATGGTAGCAGTGCTATGTTCTCCCCTATTAATTATCTGACCACGTACAGAAAGGATTATAATGTAACCTATAATGGGAAAAAAACTGTAGACGGAGTAAGTGCTGATTTTATAAAACTGACTCCTGTAAAGAACAATGGACTGGAAGCGGTTTACATTTTCGTAAATTCTGCTAAGAAACAGATGTTAAAATTAGAACAGCACGGAAACAATAAAGATATTGCCATTATTTCGATCAAAGAATATAAAGAAAATCAAACTCTGGATCCTAACATGTTTGTTTTTGATAAAAATAAGTTCAAAAATTATATCATCACAGAATTATAATCTTAATATATAGAAAATATATAAAGTCGCAAAGAACAACTTTGTGGCTTTTTTTTTAATTTTGGCAAATGTTTAAAATATTAGACCGCTATATCATAAAAACCTTTTTTGGTCCCTTTTTCTTTATTTTCAGTGTATTGTTTTTCATATTCATTGTCAATATCATCTGGGTACAATTGGGGCAGTTTATGGGAAAAGGGCTTACAACTTTTCAAATTGTTAAGCTTCTGTTTTATCTTGGAGTAAGTGTTATCAGTATGGTATTACCGCTTACCATACTTTTGGCGAGTATCATGTCTTTTGGAGAATTTGGAGAACGTTATGAGCTTGCAGCGATGAAAGCAGCAGGAATTTCGTTAACCAGAGTAATGACACCGCTTTTAGGGGTTGCTACGGTACTCGCAATCATGCTCTATTTTTTTTCCAATGATATTATCCCCGATTTTCAGAGAAAGGCAAAAAATATGCTTTTCAATATTGCCCAGACTAAGCCGGCACTGAATTTCACTCCCGGTCAATTTATTGATCAGCTTCCGGGATACATGGTGAAGTTCGATAAAATTTACGGAGAAGACGGAAAAGATATAGAGGGCGTTTTTGTTCACAGAAAGGCAAGTACTTTCGAAAATCAACAGACAATTGTTGCTAAAAAAGGAAAATTTGTTACTCCTGCCAATAAAAACTTTCTGAAGCTTGAGTTGTATGATGGTTATGTAACTGAAGATAATTTTGCCGGTAAAGGAGAAAATGTAAGACTTAAACAGCCGGATCAGGTTATTAAGTTTGATACTTTGGTTTCTCATTTTGATGTCAGTGAGCTTATTAATAAAGCGATTGAGGAAGAACAGATCACGGATGACTACCGTTTTCAGACCTACAGTGAGCTTAATAAAACAATTCAGAAAAGTAAAAAAGATAATTCGTCTTATTTTAATACGGTGAATGGAGATGTTCTGAATCAGGTGAATTCTATGGTTACCTATATGGATAAAAGCAAGTCTAAGGTGGCCGCAAAACAACAGATCAAACTGGATACTGTAAAAAGTGAGAAAAAGCTGGAAATGATTTCTAATGCTTATAACAGAATGGATAACTTAAAAGCTACTTTGGAAACTAAAAACAGTGAAATAAACCCGAGTATCAAGTACTTTAGTAAAGTAGTTATGTATCAGCAGAGAATTGTAACCTACTCTTTTACGTGTGTCATATTCTTTTTGATTGGAGCAAGTTTAGGCTCTATTATCAGAAAAGGTGGAATGGGATTACCGGTAATTATAGCCATTGTTATTTTTATCATTTTCTATATCATTAATGTTGGAATGGAAAACTTAGCCTGGGCAGGAAAAATGAATCCTTATCTGGCTTCCTGGCTTCCCAATATGGTATTGTTTCCTTTTGGAGTCTGGATGACTTATAAAGCGCTTACCGATTCCCAGCTTTTTGATGCTGAAAAATATAAATCTCTTCTGAAACCTATTACGAAAAGATTCTCAAAAAGTAAAGAACACAAAAGATATCAATAGTTTAAAATCCGGGTTTTCCCGGATTTTTTGTTTGTGAACAATTGAATATATTTTAGATTTGTAAAAACTAAAACCAGCAGATGAATTACACAGGTAAAGTTTTACTTTTTATCGTTTTATTTTTTACTTCTATATATGTTTTTGCTCAACAAGAACATTCCCTAATTTTTGATTTTAAAAACCTGTATTGTGTTGATGAAACATATGATGAAAATTATGACGGAGCTCCGGGGTTATTTATCTTTATGGTTCTTATGTTTATTTTCATTCTGATTTGTGTTGGAATCGGAATTGTAATCGCTGTATTGCTGTTTTTGTTATTGTTTGGGATCATAGCAATAGGATTAGTCTCCAGTTCCATATTAGTTGGACTTTATAATAAATCATTTCTGAAAGGGTTTAGAATCCTCATTATTGGTGGATCTACTATTGACTGTGCTATTTTAGGAATTGGAAGTTTTATTATTTATAATAAAATTGTCCATTATTGGCCTTTACAGACATCAATTTTTGTGGGAACTCTTAGTGGTAGTATTGCAGGTTTCCTATTAGGAATTATTATTTTTTATGCAATTCGAAGGTTGACAGGATTCTTTTATTCTAAATTAAAAGCTACCAAACGAATTTGATTATAGCAAATCAGATATAAATAAAAAACCTGCTTAAAAGCAGGTTTTTTATTTATAAAGTAAATTTTAATGTCCGGATTTTGCATCTGCATCATGTTGAACATGACTTAAATATTTAGTACAGTACGCACCAAAGATTAAAATCACCAGATAACAGAATACAGGAATGATAAAAGAGTGCTGTACTCCAAAATGATCAGCAAGATATCCCTGGAAAATAGGAACAATCGCTCCGCCTAAAATTGCCATCACGACTAGCGAAGAACCCTGACTGGTATATTTTCCTAATCCTGAAATTGCCAGTGTATAGATATTCGAAAACATAATAGAGTTGAAAATACCAATTCCTAAAATGCTGTACATTGCCATTTCTCCGTGATTTACCATTGCAGAAATTAGCAGGATTACATTAATGGCTGCAAAGATCGATAGCGTTCTTGCCGGTGCTGCTTTTCCAATAAAGAAAGCAATAAAATTAAGAACGATGAATACTAAAAAGAAACTTATTTGTGCAAACGTTAAATTTACAATACTGAAAATAACAAGGAAAACCAACGTGGCTGCTGCCAACATGTAAATTGCTTTCTTTGCCTGACTAATGGATTGATTCAAAGAGATTGCTCCTAAGAATCGACCGATCATTGCTCCACCCCAATAAAGGGAAAGATAGTTTTTACTTACCACCTCATTAAGATTCATCACCTGAGGCTGTTCCAAAAAGCTGATAATAAAACTTCCTACGGCAACTTCCCCACCAACATAACAAAACATGGCAAACACTCCGAATTTCAGGTGAGTGAACTGGAAAGCTCCAAAACCTTTTTCAATTTCTTCCTCTGAAGTCTGAAAAGATGGAAGCTTCACTCTTGAAATCAATAAAGCCACCAAAAGTAAAATTGCTGCAAAAATTAAATAGGGAATTCTCGTTGCAACCGCACTGAAAGATCCGTCTGCAGCTGAGAAAAATTCAAAAATCAAATGTCCTCCCAAAACAGGGGCAATAGTGGTACCGAATGCATTGAAAGCCTGTGTCATATTCAGTCTGCTGGATGCAGATTCTTCTGAACCTAAAAGAGAAACGTAGGCGTTTGCCGTAATCTGCAAAACGGTGAATCCTAATCCTAATACGAACAATGCTCCTAAAAACAATCCGTAAGAAGAAAAAGTAGCTGCCGGATAAAATAAAATACATCCTAAAGCCGCCAGGAAAATACCAAAAAGAATTCCTTTTTTATATCCTACTTTATTGATGGGATCTCCGCTCGAGGTGGAGATCAGGAAATAAATTAATGAGCCTATAAAATAAGCTCCGAAGAAACAAAACTGTACCAACATAGATTCAAAAAAAGTCAGTTTGAAAAGCTGTTTCAGATAAGGAATCAGGATGTCATTCATACAAGTAATGAAACCCCACATAAAAAATAAAAGTGTAATGGTAATAAGAGGAACAGTGTAATTCCTGCTTTTGGTTTTTACTTCATTCGTCATAATCATTCATTTAAAATAAAAAGAGGCTAAAGGTAGTGCCTTTTTATTTGATTTTATGCTTTTAAATCCTAAACTTTTTATTAAATGTTTATGTAATTCGTGAGAAAAAAATAAATTTCACTAAACTATGAAGTAGAATTAGAATGATCTCGGAAATTAAATCTTAACTTTGTGCTTCAGATTATACCAGTATTTTAGTATGGACTCTAAACAACAATTTTTAGATAAGTCTTCAGAAGCAAAAGAAATATTCCTGCCCCATTTATCGACAGATCCCGTGATCTTCGGGTTCGATAATAATGAACTGAAAGTTCTGCTTCTTAAAATGAACTACAGAAAGCAGTGGATGCTTCCCGGAGGTTATATTCGTAAAGATGAAGATTTGGATGAAGGAATTGTAAGACTTTTGAAAGAAAGAGCTGGGGTAACGGTATCTTATCTTGAAGAATTTGGTGTTTTTGGAAAAAAAAACCGAAGCGAATTTTATTTTGAAGATTTTGATGAAACATTGTTTCAAAAGCAGAGATTCATTACCATTGGCTTTTATGCGCTTTATAATGCTACTGAGCTTCATCCTGTAGCTGATGAAATGAGTGAAACCTGTGAATGGATTTATCTAAGTGAGCTTCCCGGGATAGAATTGGCAATGGATCATCGTGAAATTATTGAAAAGGCTTTACTTACTTTAAGGGAAAAAATCTCTATTAAGCCTATCGGATATAATCTTCTACCCGAAAAATTTACTTTGCCTGAACTGCAAAAATTATATGAAGCTATCTTAGGAAAAGAACTGAACAGGGGAAATTTCTACCGAAAAATTAAAAATCTAGGCATCCTGAGAAAACTGGATGAACAGCGTCGTGGAGGAGCTTATAAATCTCCGGATTTGTATAGTTTTGATGCAGAAAATTATAAAAAAGCCTTAGAAAACGGACTTAATAGCTGGTAAACAGAACTTATATTTGGGAATAAACTAAAATTTAAGCGGTAAAACATTAAAAAACAATTAAAAATTTAATGTAATGGAGCATTTTTAGAAAGTTCTTTCTTAAATTTGTAGTAATACAAATTGAAACACAAATAGATGAAATTTTTACGTAGAATGTTCCCTTCTAAGTACGAAAACATTGTTACCCATGAAGATTTTTGGGATTGGTTTTTGGCTCACCATAAAACATTCTGGAAAGCAGTACACGACGGAGAAAAGCTGGAAGAAGTTTTTTTCGATACCATGATGTCGAAATTAAATCAGATTAAAGACGGTATTTATTTTCTTACAGGAATGTATGACGGCCAAACTGTAGAACTGATTTTAACTGCCGATACAAATATTAAAAATATCGTGTTTGTAGAAGATCTGATAAAATCGGCTCCTGATATTGCCAATTGGAAATTTACCGCTCTAAAACCTGAGGTTGATATTTCCAAGTTCCAGATAAAAATGGAAAATCATACTTTTACCACAGAGAATCTGTTTTTTTATGCAACTCAGGATGATAATTATCCCGACGAAATAGATCTTACGATAGTATACGATAAATTCAACGAGGCAGAAAAAAATATAATTATAAACGGGGTTTATATCTATCTTAATAATCTTTTGGGCGAATTATCTTCCGCAACCATGATTGATCATTTACAGATAAAAGGAAATGATCAGGAGAATGAAGAGCTTATTCCTATTGCCAAGCTGAAAGATTATCTTGTATGGAGAGAAAGTGAATTCGAACAAAAATACCAACATAAGAGGTATTCTGCTCAAAAAGATAGTTGGGGAAGTTTTGAAGCAGCTCTCAGTAATGGAAAACCTTATTTTGCGATTGCCAATACCACTGTTCTGGAATGGAATCACAAAGCCTCACATCCCTGGGTTTTAAAGATCGAAATCCGTTATGAAGGAAAAGAGAATAACGGGTTGCCAAATCCAGAAGATATGCATGCAATGAATGCTTTTGAAGAAGAGCTGAATAATGTTCTTATCGATACTGAAGGCTATTTAAATATAGGCAGAGAAACTGCAGATAATCTCAGAGAAATTTTCTTTGCGTGCAGAGAATTTAGAGATTCATCCAGGATTACCCACGAAATGATAACCAAATATTCAGATCAATTAAACATTGAATATCACATTTATAAAGATAAATACTGGCAGACTTTCGACAGGTTTAAATATAGCTAAAACAAAAAGAGGTTTTCAATTGAAAACCTCTTTTTGTTTTATATGTTTCATAAAAGTTATACTTTCATGATGTCTGCTTCTTTTACTTTCAAATGTTCATCACAAAGTTTAACATATTTGTCGGTAAGCACCTGAATTTCTGCTTCCACTCCTTTTACAACATCTTCAGAAACACCATCAAGCTTTTTAAGTTCCTTTAAACCGTCCTGTCTTGCATTTCTTATCACAATTTTAGTTTGTTCAGCTTCACTTTTAGCCTGTTTTGCCAAATCTCTTCTTCTTTCCTCTGTTAAAGGTGGTACATTAAGGATAATATTGATTCCGTTATTGGAAGGTGCAAAACCTAAATTTGAATTGATGATAGCTTTTTCAATATCATTAATTGCCTTTGCATCCCAAGGTTGAATAGAAATTGTCATCGCATCCGGAATAGAAACGTTTGCAACCTGGTTGATAGGAGTCATTGCTCCGTAATATTCTACCATTACATCCTGAACCATAGTTGTAGAAGCACGTCCTGCTCTAATTCTTTGAAACGCATGATCCAAATGCTTTACTGCTGCATCCATGTCCTGTTTTACAGATTCTAATATAAGATCTAATTCTTCCATTATATAATAAAAATTTGATAAATTACACATTATAATGAGGTTTAAGTTAAAAGAAATAAGTAAAAAGTTTAGTTACTTACAAACCTTATAACCTCTATTCTACTTGGCCTTTTCTACTTTTTACCTGGCTCTTTATTTACAAATCCACTAAAGTACCAACATTCTCTCCATCAACAATTCTTTCTAAATTACCATCTTTATTCATATCGAATACGATAATTGGCAATTTATTTTCGTGGCTTAAAGTAAATGCAGTCATGTCCATTACTTTAAGATTCTTAGCATAAACTTCGTCGAAAGATAATGAATTATATTTTACGGCGTTTTCATTTTTTTCAGGATCGCTGTCGTAAATTCCGTCCACTCTTGTTCCTTTTAAAATTACATCAGCACCAATTTCGATAGCTCTTAAAGTGGCTGCCGTGTCAGTAGTAAAATATGGGTTACCTGTTCCCGCCCCAAAAATAACTACTCTGCCTTTTTCAAGATGTCTTACCGCTCTTCTTTTGATGAAAGGTTCAGCTACTTTATCCATTTCTATAGCAGACTGAAGTCTTGTTTTAATTCCTGCATCCTCCAATGCACCTTGTAGAGCCATTCCGTTGATTACAGTTGCCAACATTCCCATATAGTCGCCCTGTACTCTATCCATTCCTTTCGCAGCTCCGGCTACTCCACGGAAAATATTTCCTCCTCCAATTACGATAGCGATTTCACACCCTTTATCCACCACTTTTTTGATCTCCGAAGCATACTCCTGCAGCCTTTCATTATCAATACCGTATTGTCTGTTTCCCATTAAGGCTTCACCGCTAAGTTTTAGAAGGATTCTTTTATATTTCATCTTTTATTTTTAAGAGTTTATTTTAGAACCAAATTCTTTTAAATTTGATGGTGCAAATATAATCATTAAAAATATTGCAAAAAGAAAAATATTTAGGTGTAAATAATGTTCTAAATATTTTGATACGTACGAAAAAGAATTATTTTTGCATTAATTATAAATTGAATTGAAGAAAATTATCATTTTTTCATTATTTCTGTCAGGAATTGTTTCTTATGCACAAACAGGAACAAATGTTTATCCATTCTTAAATATTCCTGTATCTGCCAGACAAGCAGCTTTGGGAGGAGATGCAATTACGATAAGAGATTATGATGTTTCCTTTGCAATAGCAAATCCGGCATTACTCAATAAAGATTCAGATCAACAACTTTCCGTGAACGGAGCAGCTTATCTTGCTGATTCAAAATATGGAACCATTGCCTACGCCAAAGATTTTGAGAATGGTCATATGGCTACTATCAATGCCCGTTATATGAGTTATGGCAATATTCCCAGAACAGATGAAAGCGGTTTTGAAAATGGTGAGTTTTCAGCTTCAGATATAGCAATTGGAGCAGGATATGCTTATCAGTTTGAAGAAGACTGGACGATTGGAGGTGGGCTAAATTTTATCACTTCAAAAATTGATAATTATACCTCTTCTGCCATTTCAGGAACGGCAGGAATTACGTATCACAATAAAAAAAGCAAAGAAACCGTATCTGCGGTGGCGAGAAATTTCGGATATCAGTTCAAATCATTTAATGGAACAAGAGAAAATCTCCCTTTCAGAATAGATTTAGGATATACAAGGATTTTAAAAACGATTCCTTTAGCAGTTACGATTACGGCTCATGACATCCAGCAGTTTGATATCTCTTCTCAATATAATGTAGACGGCCAGGAAGTAAATATCGGAAGAAAGATTGCCGATCACTTTTCTATCGGAGCTGAACTTTTCCCGGAAAAAAGCTTCAATATAAGATTAGGATATAATGTAAAAAGAGGGAACGAATTGGCCGTTGCTGATCAGAGAAACTTTTCCGGTCTTTCAGGTGGTTTCGGAATTAAGCTTTCAAGATTCAGGATTGATTACGCTCATGTGAGATACCACAACTCATCTAATGTCAATCAGATAGGAATTTCTGTAGACCTTACAAGCCATGCCGGATACTAATCCAAACTAAAGACTATAACGTTAAATAATATAAAACCTTAAGAAATTTCTTAAGGTTTCTTCCTTTTTTAAGAAAATTTCTTGAAATTTGCGGTATGAAAAAACCTGTAATCGCAATTGATGGGTACTCATCTACCGGAAAAAGTTCAATATCTAAAGTTATAGCTGAACGACTTGGACTGATTCACTTAGATACGGGAGCTCTTTACAGAGGAGTGACCTGGTTTGCTCTTCAGAATTGCCTTAATGAAGATGGAACAATCAATTTGAACGAGCTCTTTTCTTCGTTTGATCAGATTGAATTGGAATTTAAAAATGTAGGAACTGAACTTGTTCTTTTTCTTAATCATATTGATATTTCCAAACCGATTAGAACCAATGAAGTCTCAGATAATGTAAGCTTGGTGGCAAAACAGAAAGAAGTCAGAGATTTTCTGTTACAATCTCAACGTTCTTTAGCTGAAAAAGGGGGAATTATTATGGACGGAAGAGATATAGGAACGGTGGTTCTTCCCAATGCGGATTACAAATTTTTTCTTACAGCAAGTATAGAAGAAAGAACTAAAAGAAGATATCAGGAACTGATAGGTTTAGGAATACAGGCTGAAGAGCAGCAGGTAAAAGACAACCTGATTGAACGTGACAGAATAGACAGTGAAAGAGAAATTGCGCCATTAAGGCAGGCCGATGATGCCATTGTCATAGACAACAGTCTTCTTACTAAAGAACAGACCATAGAAAGTATACTGGCTTATATTCAGAAGATTTAACAATTTTTAATAGCCTATTTCCTTCCTTTGGTATGTTAATTGTAATTATTTTTATCGTAAAAACTAATTTATTAACTATTAAAAAAACAAGAAATGTCTAGAAAAGGAAACAATACAGCTGGAATTTTAGCAGGACTTCTTGCAGGAGCTGCTGCAGGAGTTATTTTAGGAATGCTTTATGCTCCGGAAGAAGGTAAAGAAACAAGAAAGAAGATTAAAAATAAAGCAAATGATCTGAAAGATCAGGCTAAAAATAAGTACGGAGAAGTTTCTGAAAAGGTAAAAGATCAGTATAGCAGTATCTCGTCTACTTTTAAAGAAACAGCAAATAGTGTGGCTCATACTGTAAAGGATGGCTATGATAAATATAAAGATCAGATAGTTGCTAAAACTACAGATGTGGTAAAAGATGTAGAAGCGGAATTGAATGATCTGAAATCATAAATAATTTATTTTTTGAGTAAATTATAAGAAGGAACTTTGTGAACTAAAGTTCCTTTTTTTGTAACTTTAAACAAAAACAATGATAGAAACTATTAAAGAATATGCATCGAAAAGGATAGATCTGCTGAAACTGGAAGCTACGGAGAAGTCTTCACTTTCTGCGGGTATTATTACTTATCTTGTCATCATGCTGGTTGCTTTTGCATTTTTCATTATTCTTTTTAATTTTGGAATAGCATTTCTTATAGGAAAAGCACTGGACAATACTTCTTACGGTTTTTTAATTGTTGCTGCATTTTATTTTGTTATTATGATCTTCATTGCAGTTTTCAAACAAAAAATAGTATATTCTGTAGCAGATAAGGTAATAAAATTTTTAAATCATTAGACCATGAGTGCAAAATATGAGAGCATACAGGAGTTAAGAATCAAGAAAAAATTATTAAAAAACGAAATTAATGATTTGGAAGGACTATTAACTTTTAAAAATACAAAAGAAAGTTTAAGTGCATTTACGAACGGACTTACGGATCAGTATCTGCAGGAGAAAGTAGATGAAGATGGAGATGAGAAAATCGTTTTAAGAAAAGATGTAATTGCCAAGCAACTTGCTACTGAAGTGAAAGATGTATTTATGAATAAGAATACAGCTTTAGGAATTGCTACTTCTGCATTTAAGGGAAATGCTTTGGATAGTGTGGTAAAACTGGGAGTAACCGCTCTTGTAGGAAACTACGCAAAAAAGAATATGGGAAGTTCCAATTGGAAGAAAAAATTAATAGGTGCGGCTTTAATCTATATTGCTCCTATTGCATTAAAAATGGTAAGAAAAAAACTGGAAGAATACCAGAAAAATAAAAGTGTTTCAAGTCTGGAACAGTTGATTTAAAAAAGAGGTCAGAAATGCTATTTTCTGACCTCTTTTTTATTTTGAGAATAATTGACCTAAAATAATTCCTGCAGCCATAGAGACATTCAGACTTTCCGTAGACTGAGATTTTCCGAATCTTGGAATAGTGATGTTTTTTTGAAGTAATTTTTCGGTTTCCGGGCGCATCCCGTTTCCTTCATTTCCTAAAATTAAATTTAAATGTTCAGGTTTTTCAAAAGTATAAAGGTTCTCTCCTATCATATCTGTTCCTACGTTGATGTTTTTGGTATTGGAAAGGTATGGTGTAAGAGCGGTATAAACAACATTCACTCTCGTAAATGAGCCCATTGTAGCCTGGATTACTTTAGGATTATAAAAATCTACCGTATCCTCACTGCAAATGATCTGTTCTATCCCAAACCAATCTGCTAAACGGATAATGGTTCCTAAATTGCCTGGATCCTGAATACCATCTAAAACCAGCTGAATTTTTTTGTCTTCTATTTCAGTTTGCTCTTCATTCAGATAACAAACAGCTACAGAATCTTTAGGATTCATAAGAAAACTTATTTTTTTCAATTCATTTTCAGAGATATGAGTAACAGGGACATTGCTGTGGTCTAATTTTTGCGGATCGGTAGAGAATATTTCTTTAATTTTAAAGTTGGAATTGAAGAGTTCTCGAATGGTTTTATTACCTTCAACCAAAAACAAATTGTATTTTTGTCTGAACTTCTTTTTATCTAAAGACTGTAAAATTTTTATTGTATGAGCTGTAAGCATTTTATGAATTCTCCTCAAAAATATTATAAAATTATATCATTTGCAACATTTGTGGGGTTGCTTTATGCTTGTAGTACCACCAAAAAAGTTCCGGATGGAGAATATTTGCTTACTAAAAATTCATTTGAGTTTGAAGACGAAAAACAACCTTTTGATAGTGAATTAAAAGGATATGTGCAGCAAAAGCCTAATAAAAAGCAGTTTCTTTTCATGCCGCTGAGTTTATGGCTGTATAATGCTGCTGATCCAAAATATGACGAGTTTTTTAATGAATACATGAGTTATCCCAATGAAATGAGAAATCAAAAACTCAGAGATTCTCTTTTCTTGAAATATGATATGAAAAGCAGTGTCGGGAAAAGCTTATTTTGGGATAGATTATATCATAAATGGGGATCTGCGCCTGTAATTTTAGATCCTACAAAAACGGAAAAAGGAGCGGAATCCATTGAAAACAGAATGGGATACAGAGGATATTGGGATGCAAAAGTGAACTTTAAAAATGTAACTGACTCCACTTCCAAAAAGGCTCAGACAATCTATTATATTAAGCATAATGATCCTACATTCATTAAAGAATATTACTATAACATTCCTGATCCGGGAATAAAAGCAAATTATCAGCTGAATGTAAATAAAAGCCTTATCAGATCAGGGCAAATTCTTGACCAGACCATATTGGAAAAGGAAGTCAATAGGATTAATGATCTAATGAGAAGTCAGGGATATTATAAATTTAATGTTTCGGGAGAGGAAGTCAGCTTTGTAGCAGACTCTTTGAAGAGCACTAAAAATGTACCTTTAACCTTGGAAATTCATAAAGATTCTGCAAACACACCTTATAAAATTGCAACTATAGGAAATGTAGATGTAGCTATCGTAGACAGAATGAGCGATTTTCCCAAGAACACAAAAAAAGACAGTTTACGGAGAATAAGATTTCATAAAATAAATGATCAATATAAAACCCCTGCATTATGGAGATCAATTATTGTAGCCCCGAAGTCTATTTATGATCAGAAACAGCTTGATGTTACAAAAAGGAATATCCTGTCAATGAACAACTTCAGTATTCTGAAAGCAAAGGACTCCTTAAGACGTGGTGGCGGAACTGCTCCGAATGATAGTATAGTTGATGTTCTGTATGTTTTAAAACCACTTGACAAATATGATATAAAAGTAGCTACAGACGTTAATTATTCACCGATTTTGAATTTTGGGGTTGCTCCATCTGTAGATTTAACAACCCGGAATGTTTTTGGAGGAGCAGAAAACTTATCGACCAGTGTGGCAGGAACTTTCGGTTCTGTTAAAAACCCTAAAAATTTAGATAAGAGAATTTTAGCTTATGAATTGACAGCCCAGGTTGCTCTTAATTTCCCCAGATTATTACTTCCTTTCAATTATTACAAGCTGATTCCTAAACGTTACACTCCTACTACTTCTATTCTTTTAGGATCATCTATTCAGAATAATATTGGATTGGGTAGAATCAACTTTAATACAGGGCTTAATTATGCAGCCAATGTGAATGACAGGGTTACCCATAAACTGACATTATTTAATCTGCAATTGAGTTTAACCAAGAATAAAAGTGCTTATTACGATTACTTCGTAAATGATGCCATAATCAGAGACGAAGTATTTAAGGATTACTTTTTATTTGACCCCGATACTAAACAAAAGTATGATAATGGCTTACTTTCAGGGGATGAAGTTTCGGGAATGATCATTAATAATAACGACTATAAAAACAGTCTTGGTGCAGAGCAGGCAAATAATCTGAACAGCTTCCATCAGTCTTTGATCAATAAAGACAGACAGACACAGGATGTGATCATTTCTTCAATGATTTATAATTTTATTTATAATGAAATTGCAAAAAAAGACTATGAGAATCCATTCTATTTTAATGGGAAGGTAGAATTGGCAGGTAACATTCCTAGTATTTTTAACCAGAAAAGAGAAGAAAGTGTTGTGGCATCCAACCCTCAACGCACCATATTTGGAGTACCTTATTCTCAATTTGTAAAATTTGATTTTGATATAAGAAAATATTTCAAGTTTGGAGAGCAAACATTGGTACTAAGACAATTTGTAGGGATAGGAATTCCTTATGGAAACTCTTCTTCAATGCCGGTGATTCGTTCATATATTAACGGAGGTCCGAATGATATCAGAGCCTGGACTGTTTTCGGAGGTTTAGGACCTGCAGATTCTCAGGTGGATGAAAAAGTACGTACTTACGTTATGGATAACCTGAAGCTGACTACCAATATAGAATACCGGATTCCTTTTAATGACATGTATGAAGGAGCTGTTTTTACCGATATCGGTAATATCTGGAGCCTAAGAGATAACGGATTTAATGATCAGTTTAAGTTCAATAAATTTTTGGGACAGGTGGGTGTAGGTAGCGGTGTCGGGATAAGGCTAAATATTGCTTATATCAAACTTAGATTTGACTTTGCCTACAAAATTTATGATCCGAATAAACCTCAGGGAGAAAAATGGAGATTTAAGGAATTTAACCCTTTGAAGCCTACATTTAATATTGGTTTCGGGTATCCTTTCTAATCCGGAGAGATTCCTAAAATATAATATACTACAGCAGCCGTTCGAGCGAAAACCTCTCTGAACTGGTTTCTGTAGTAGCTTTCCGGCTTATTTACATCCTGAGCATCAAATCCCAGTGCATTCATATTATTATTTCTTGCAAAAAATAAAGCACGAAGGTTATGAAAGCCCTGTGACACAATGATTACATGTTTGCCTTTATAAACATTTTTACAGCGTAAAATACTTTTGTAAGTGTTGAATCCTTTAGGGTCTTCGAGAATAATTTCTTCAGGAACCCCCTCTTCGTATACCAGATAATTTTTCATAGCACCAGGTTCATTGTATCCTTTACTTTTTTCCCCACTTACGATTATTTTCTTTATTTTACCGTGATGGTAAAGCAGAGCCGCTGCATCCATTCTTTTCGTAAAATACGGATTGGAAACTCCTGATCTCATCTTAGGTGAAGTTCCCAATACCAGAGCGATTTCCCTTGGTGGTATTTTGGAAATTTTGGTGTACGTTCTTCCGTTGGTAAGAGCAAAAACCCAGGCATTCGCTAAAATAATCAATAAAACACCAAGTTCTATTGACGCAACAAAAAGTTTATATATGTTTTTTAAAATTCTCAACTAAAATCAAAGTTAAGCTTTATTTTTTTACTTTTAGCAATAGACATACAGGCTAAAATATGCCCTTTTTCTTCTTCCTTTTCCGTTAAATATTCGTTCTCAAGCAGTTCAACCTCTCCTTCTTCCAAAATACATTCGCAGCTTCCACAGATTCCCGATTTACAGGAATAAGGTACAGGGAATTTCTGAATAAGCAACTGCTGCAGAATCTTTTCTTTATTGGTCGGAAGTTCAGTTTCATATTTTTGTCCTAATATTTTGAATTCCATTTCTACATTTTCGATAAGCGGAAACTCTTTTTCTACAGGATAAATATCGTCATTAAACTCTTCGAAAAGTTCAAAATGAATATTTTTTTTCGGAATTCCGTGATGATAACAGGCATTGGCTAAGGTTTTAATCATCTCTCCCTTTCCACAGATCAAAACATCATCTACGGCATCCCAAATCGTTGATTCTTCATCTGTATCATCCAAATGTAGAATTTGATTAATAATTAAGGCTAATTTCTTTTCATCCAGTCTTCCATAAAAGAAGCTATTAGAAGTTTTTTCCTGTGAGAAAAAATAGAAAATCTGTAGCCTGTCACCACAAGTTCTGGCCAGACTGTCCAATTGTTCCCTGTAAATTAAATCTTCCGAACTTTTATTTCCAAAAAATAAAAATAACCTTGTTCTGGGCTCATTATGAAGAATATTCTTGAAATGACTTAAAATTGGGGTAATCCCTATTCCGGCAGCAAAACCGACAATTGTTCTGAACTCACTGGGTTTAGAAACCAATGTAAATCTTCCACTTGGTTCGCTTACCAGCAATTCATCACCTGCATTATAGTTTTGGAATAATTGAGAAGTTGCCCCATTGGGAGAATTTACTTTTATTCCTAAAGATATTTTTTCCTCATAAGGTGCAGAAGTCATTGAATAATCATTAATAACATCCTCGCCATGAGACTGAAATTTTAAGCTCACAAACTGACCTGCTTCAAACTTAAAATTTGCTTTTAAATTCTCGGGAATTTCAAACTCCAGAGAGAAAGTATTTTTGGTAAGTTCTACCTTTTTCGCTATTTTTAACCAATGAAACTGCGTCAGTTTCCCCTTATAGATTTGTTGTTCCATACTTCAATATCAAAAATAGATAAAAAATAATTTATGAAGAAGATAATTTTATCCACGCTTGTTGTATTTGCTTTGGCAAGCTGCAAAAAGGAAAGTCAGAAAAATGATGAAACTGCTATGGTAACAGATTCTATTTCAGCTCCAGAATCAGCTTCTGCTGTTGCTCCATTGAAAATGCTTACACTGGATAAAGTTTCAGAATATTTAAACAAAAAAAATGATACATTATATGTAACCAATTTTTTTGCCACTTGGTGCGGACCTTGTGTGAAAGAAATACCACATTTTAAAAATAAGATCGACGAATTAAAAGGAAAACCAATAAAAATTACCTTTATAAGCTTAGACCAGAAAGAAGCATGGAATACAGAAGTTCCCCGTTTTGTAGCTGAACAAGGAATTCAGGATCATACAGTGATTGTGGATGGACAGCTTATGGATGGAAATTTCTTCAAAAATAATTTCAAGCAGTGGACTGGAAATGCTATCCCTTTTACATTCATGAGAAAAGGTGATAAAACTGATGAAACATTAGGAATGATCAGTGAAGAACAATTAAATGAAAAGATCAATTCTTTATTAAAATAAAACTTTAGACTTTTATAATGTCCAATAAGTTTAAAATCCTGTGTTTAATTTTAATAGTCGCAATTGTATTAACCGCGATAATTAATCTCAACACAGGATTTTTAAGTTTACATCTTCAGGATTTTTTTCAGGATTCGGCCAATAGCCAAATTGCAGAAATTCGAATCAATCGGGTATTGGTAATGCTTTTGGCTGGAATTTCAATTCCTACTTCAGGTTTTCTTATGCAGGAATACTTTCAGAACCCTTTAGCAGGACCGGATATTTTGGGAATCACTTCTGTTGCGAGTTTATCCGTTGCTTTTTACATCTTCTTTTCGCATGATATTCTTATTCCTGAATTTTTGCAAAACAGTTTTTTAAGCTTGGCTGCAATTGGAGGAAGTTTATTATTGATGCTGATCTTATTATCAATGTCTAATAAATTTCAGGATAAATCATATCTCATTATATTTGGGTTTCTGATTTCGGCTTTTGCAGGAGCGATAGTTTCTCTGCTTCAGTTTTATGCTGAAAATCAAAGTTTAAAAAACTATATTTTATGGTCTTTCGGAGCTAATAATATGGTTACAAGAAATCAGATCTATGTGTTATCTGTTTTAGTATTGTTTGGCTTATTTGTATGTTTTAAAAGCATAAAACCCTTAATTGGGAATTCATTAGGCAGTTCATATGCACAAAGTTTAGGAGTCAATTTGAATCAGTTGAAAATATTCATCATTGTTGCTTCTTCATTGCTTTCGGCATCAGTCACAGCTTTTTTAGGTCCTATTTTATTTATAGGAATTATTGTTCCCCATTTTTGTAGATTAATTTATAATCCTGCTAAACTTTGGCAACAATGGATTTTAAATATGTTTTTAGGAATGCTGATTATGTTGTTCTTTTCGATTATTGCAGAAAAAACACAGATTCCTTTAAATGTAATAAGCTCCGTTTTCGGAATTCCTGTAATTTTGATGATGCTTTTGAAGCAGGATAAAATATAAAATCTAGGAAATGAGGTTTAAAGTCACACAGAAACAATTAATTATTGCAAACATAATTTTGTTTGTGCTTAGTTTCTGTTTTCTTGAATTTTCGAAGCTTTTTAGAATGAACGAAGATAAACATTGGGTTTATTCATGGGGGCATAACTGGTGGTTTTTGGTGGGGATTCCTTCAGCTTTTTTTGGATCCTTGATTTTAGGTGTTTTTAGTTTATTAGAAGTCAAAAAAAATAAATTTTTAAACTTCATTTTTAGTTTAATACCTCTTATTTTATTTATTATTCTTTTTTATATCTAAAAAATATGCACCTACAAATCAATCAAGCAAATATAGGCTACAACAAAACCTTAATTTCAAATGCAAACGCTCATTTGAGTTTGGGAGAAGTATGTTTATTGATTGGTAATAATGGTGTAGGAAAAACTACTTTAATCAAATCTATTTTACATCAGATTTCACTTTTAAACGGAGAGATTTCTATCAATAATAAAAATGTAAAAAGTCTTTCTGTTAAAGAAATTGCTGAAAATATAGCAGTTGTTTTTTCGAAGTCTATTGTTCCACAGAATTATACGGTTGAAGATTTGATCTCTTTAGGAAAATATATTTATTATCCGTTTTATTTTGAGCTCAGTAAAAAAGACCGGGAAGAAGTTTTCCATATTATCGAAAAGCTTGATCTGGTACAGTATAAAAACACTTTACTTAAGAACCTTTCAGACGGTAATCTTCAGAAAGCTTTTATTGGAAGAGCTTTAACGCAGAATTCTTCGGTCATTATTCTGGATGAGCCTACAACACATTTAGACGAAAAAAATAAGATTATTATTCTCAAAACGCTTCGGAAATTAGCCCAGGAACAGAATAAATTAATTCTCTTCTCTTCTCACGATTGGCGTTTGGCGAAGGAGTTTGCAGACAAAATCTGGTATGTTAAAGATCATCATTTATATTCAGGAATTGTTGAAGATATTTTGCTGCAACATGAAGAATTGACGAATGCTTCCCTATTTCAAATTAACGATCAGTTTGTAGCTCCGAAAATCATTGCTCCTGATTTTTATAAAGAAATGTTGTATTCTTTACTTCAAAAAAACTTTCAAAAAGATCTTTCGGCTCTGAATTTTGAATTTCAAAACAACTTTTGGTTGATTTCTGGTAACTCATTACAATGTCAATGCGAATCTTTCCAGGAAATCGTTAATTTCGTGAAAACCATTTACTAATCTCCCTTTTTCTTTATAAAATCCATATGTTATGCATGCATAGTATTATGCTTGTCATACAATTTAACCCTTTTATTTTCAGTGTATTAACAAATTTTAACGTTAATAAATATTATGCATGCATAATATTTGCTAAATTTGGGTAAAACCATTACAAAAAAATATTGATGGATAATAAGGATAAAATAGAAAATGTAGACTTAATTTTAAAACAGACTTGGTTAGCTGTTTCTAAAATGTACACAGAATTGGCCCAGGAGCATGATTCTACGGCTGTACAAGCCCTTACTCTTCTTAAAATAGATCCTAAAGAAGGAACAAGAAGCACGAATCTGGGGCCTAAAATGGCTATTGAACCCACTTCTCTTACAAGAATTATCAAACTTTTGGAAGACAACGGATATATCTATAAGGAAAAAACAACTACTGATAAGCGTGAAGTTATTATTAAACTTACAGATAAAGGTCTTAATTCCAGAAATATATCTAAAGAGGTTGTTGTAAACTTTAATAAAAGAGTAATGGAAAAGATTTCGCCGGAAAAAATGGAAACATTTAAAGAAGTAATGTGTGAAATCATGAAAATAGCCACGGACTTAAACAACAGGAAATAAATTTTACGTCATGTCATTCAGATGAAGGAAGAATTTTTCAGAATGCCAAAAGAATTAAAACAATTACAAATAATAAATCAAATGAAAAGAAGAATCAAACACGTTACAGTTCTTGGTTCAGGAATTATGGGAAGCGGTATTGCGGCGCACTTCGCCAATATTGGCGTAGAAGTTTCGCTCCTGGATATCGTTCCTTTTGAACTCACTGAAGCAGAACAGAAAAAAGGTTTGACCAAAGAGGATAAAGCGGTAAGGAACAGAATCGCTTCTGAAAACTTTGAAAAACTGAAAAAAGCCAGTCCGGCTCTACTCTATTCACCCAAATTTGCGGATAGAATAAAGGTTGGAAACTTTGATGACGATTTACCAAAAATAAAAAATACAGACTGGATTATTGAAGTTGTGGTTGAAAGACTTGACATCAAAAAGTCCGTTTACGAAAAAATCGAACAGTTCAGAAAACCGGGAACATTGATTTCTTCCAATACATCAGGAATTCCTATTCATCTTTTGACGGAAGGAAGAAGCGATGATTTTAAACACTATTTTGCAGGAACACACTTCTTTAATCCTGTAAGATATCTTCCTCTTTTAGAGATTATCCCAACTAACGATACGCTTCCGGAAGTTATAGACTTCTATATGAATTACGGAGCAAAATTCTTAGGAAAAACAACCGTTTTGGCAAAAGATACTCCTGCATTTATCGCTAACAGAATCGGAGTTTTCTCCATGATGGATTTGCTTCATAACGTTCAGAAATTAGGTTTGACGGTTTCTGAGGTTGATAAATTGACAGGTCCTGTTATCGGTCGTCCAAAATCTGCAACATTCAGAACTGCTGATGTTGTTGGTCTGGATACTTTGGTGATGGTGGCAAACGGCGTTCGCCAAAGTGGTGCCGAAGCAAATGATTTCAATGATGTTTTTGCGCTTCCTGACTATATCCAAAAGATGGTTGATAATAAATGGTTAGGTTCAAAAACAGAGCAAGGTTTCTACAAAAAAGTGAAAAATTCGGAAGGAAAATCTGAAATTCATGGGCTGAATCTTGATACTTTAGAATACGAACTTCAGGGAAAATCTTCTTTCCCAACTTTAGAATTAACTAAAAATATCGACAAACCAATTGACAGATTTAAAGTATTGATTGGCGGAAAAGATAAGGCCGGAGAACTGTACAGAAAATCTTTGGGAGCATTATTCGCTTATGTTTCTCATAAAGTTCCTGAAATTTCTGATGAAGTTTACAAAATCGACGATGCCATGAGAGCTGGTTTCGGTTGGGAAAACGGCCCGTTTGAAATTTGGGATGCTGTTGGAGTTCAAAAAGGTATTGAATTAGCAACAGAAGCAGGTTACCAGGTGTCAGACTGGGTGAAAAATGTAGAGACTTTCTATAAAGTTAATGAGGAAGGACAAAGCATTTATGTTGATAAAAATTCAGGAGAATACAATACAATTCCTGGACAGGATGCTTTCATTATTTTAGATAATATCAGAAAAAATAAAACGCTTTGGAGTAATTCAGGGGCTGCAATCGAAGATTTAGGCGACGGAATTATCAACTTTGAGATTCGTTCTAAAATGAATTCTTTGGGAGGCGAAGTGTTGGATGGCTTGAACAGAGCGATTGATTTGGCTGAAAAAGAATATGACGGTTTAGTGATTGGAAATCAGGGAACAAATTTCTCTGTGGGAGCCAATTTAGCAATGATTTTAATGATGGCTATCGAACAGGATTGGGATGATTTGAATATGGCAATCGCCTATTTCCAAAAATCAATGATGAGAGTTCGCTACTCTTCTATTCCGGTTGTTGTTGCGCCTCATGGAATGACACTTGGTGGCGGATGCGAAATGACGATGCACGCCGACAGAGTGGTTGCAGCAGCAGAAACTTACATCGGATTGGTAGAAACTGGAGTTGGAGTAATTCCTGGCGGTGGTGGAACGAAAGAATTGACGTTAAGAACTTCAAGAGAATTCCACAGCGATGACGTGAAAAATAACAGACTTCGTGAAGCTTTCATGAATATTGCTATGGGTAAAGTGGCAACATCCGCTTATGAAGCTTATGATATGGGAATTCTTGAAAAAGGAAAAGATATCGTTTCTGTAAGCAAGAACAGACAGATTGCTGAAGCTAAAAAAGTAGCAAAATTATTGGCTGAACAAGGTTATACTCAACCTATCGAGCAGAAAGTAAAAGTTTTGGGTAAAGATGCATTAGGAATGTTCTATGTTGGAACCGACCAGATGTTAACGGGAAACTATATTTCTGAACATGATAAGAAAATTGCAGACAAATTAGCTAATGTAATGGTGGGAGGAAATCTTTCTGAACCAACCGTTGTTACTGAACAATATTTATTGAATTTAGAAAGAGAAACTTTCTTACAGCTTTGTGGGGAAAGAAAGACGTTGGAGAGAATTCAGTACATGTTACAGAATGGTAAACCGCTTAGAAATTAATTTGTATAATGTCGGAAGTAAAATGTAAAAAGTATTGGCATGCACAATTTTAGAGAGTTGGAAGTTTGGAAAAAATCAATTTTGCTTTGTAAGCACTATTATATTATTTCTAAAAATTTCCCTAAAGATGAATTGTTTGGATTGACATCACAGTCAAGAAGAAGTCTTTATTCTATTCCGTCTAATATTGCTGAGGGCGCAGGAAGAGATACCAATCCTCAATTTTGCCAATTCCTAAATATAGCATTAGGTTCTTCTTTTGAATTTGAAACTCAAATTATAATTGCTAATGATTTGGAATTCATTAAAAAAGATGATTTTGATTTACTAATATCCGAAATCAGACATATTCAAAATATGATAATTAAATTAAAGCAAAATTATTCTAAATAATATAAACTGTACATTTTACATTGTACATAATACATTTTACAAAAATGAAAACAGCATATATAGTAAAGGGTTTCAGAACTGCCGTTGGAAAAGCTCCAAAAGGAAGTTTAAGATTTACAAGACCCGATGTAATGGCGGCAACCGTGATTGAAAGATTAATGGCTGAACTTCCGCAATTGGATAAAAACAGAATTGACGACCTTATCGTAGGAAACGCAATGCCGGAAGCCGAACAAGGCTTAAATGTAGCACGTTTGATTTCCCTGATGGGTTTAAATACAGATAAAGTTCCCGGAGTTACGGTAAACAGATACTGTGCATCAGGAAGTGAGGCGCTTGCGATCGCTTCTGCAAAAATTCAGGCAGGAATGGCGGACTGTATTATTGCTGGAGGTACGGAATCCATGTCTTACATTCCGATGGGTGGTTACAAACCGGTTCCTGAAACAGATATTGCCAAAACAAACCCTGATTATTATTGGGGAATGGGTTATACCGCGGAAGAAGTTGCCAAACAATACAAAATTACAAGGGAAGAACAAGATCAGTTTGCTTTTGAATCTCACATGAAAGCTTTAAAAGCGAATCAGGAAGGTAGATTTGCGAGCCAGATTGTTCCGATTCCTGTTGAATATAACTTCCTGGATGAAAATCAGAAAATGCAGACGAAAAAGTTTGATTTCTCTGTTGATGAAGGTCCGAGAGCAGATACTTCTTTGGCTGGTTTATCTAAATTAAGACCGGTTTTCGCAAATGGAGGAAGTGTAACTGCCGGAAATTCATCGCAAATGAGTGACGGAGCAGCTTTTGTGATGGTAATGAGCGAAGAAATGGTAAAAGAATTAGGTCTTGAACCAGAAGCAAGATTAGTTGCTTACGCAGCTGCAGGACTTGAACCAAGAATCATGGGAATGGGACCGATTTATGCGATTCCAAAAGCATTGAAACAGGCTGGTTTAGAACTAAAAGATATTGAGCTGATAGAATTAAATGAAGCCTTTGCCTCTCAATCGGTTGCTATTAAAAAAGAATTAGGTTTAAACCCGGATATTCTAAATGTAAACGGAGGTGCAATCGCTTTGGGGCACCCGCTTGGATGTACCGGAACAAAATTAACCGTTCAGCTTCTTGACGAAATGAGAAAACGCGGAAACAAATACGGAATGGTTTCTATGTGTGTCGGAACAGGACAGGGAGCGGCTTCAATTTTTGAATTACTATAACAAAAAAAATACAAAATATAATGACTACACTTAATAAAACACTGAAAGGAGGTGAGTTTTTAATAAAAGAAATTCAGGCTAATGACATCTTCTCTTTGGAAGAACTTTCTGAAGAACAAAAAATGCTTCGTGATTCGGCGAAAGAATTTATAGACAGAGAGGTGGTACCTCAAAAAGAGCGTTTCGAGAAAAAAGATTATGCATTTACGGAAGAAACAATGCGCAAACTTGGAGAAATGGGACTTTTGGGAATTGCTGTTCCTGAAAATTACGGAGGTCTTGGAATGGGATTCGTGACAACGATGCTAGCTTGCGACTATATTTCCGGTGTTACAGGATCATTGGCAACAGCTTATGGGGCGCATACAGGAATCGGTACTTTGCCGATCGTTCTTTACGGAACGGAAGCTCAAAAACAAAAATATCTTCCGGACCTGGCAACAGGAACAAAATTCGGAGCGTATTGCTTGACTGAACCGGATGCAGGTTCTGATGCGAACTCAGGAAAAACCAGAGCAAAATTGTCTGAAGACGGGAAGCATTATATCATCAACGGGCAGAAAATGTGGATTTCCAATGCAGGATTTGCAGATACATTCACTTTATTTGCAAAAATTGATGACGATAAAAACATCACAGGTTTTGTAATCAACCGTTCGGAACTGGAAAATCCTGGAAGCTTGACTTTTGGTGAGGAAGAACACAAACTAGGTATTCGTGCCTCTTCAACCCGCCAGGTTTTCTTCAACGATATGAAAATCCCTGTTGAAAACCTTTTAGGAGAAAGAAATAACGGATTTAAAATTGCTTTAAATGCATTGAACGTTGGTCGTATCAAATTGGCAGCGGCTTGTCTGGATGCTCAGAGAAGAATTTTAAACCACTCTATTCAATATTCCAACGAGAGAAAACAGTTTGGGGTTTCTATCTCGACTTTCGGAGCGATCAGAAAGAAAATTGCTGAAATGGCGACCGGAGTTTTCGTAAGTGAGGCTGGTTCTTACAGAGCAGCAAAAAATATTGAAGACAAAATCGAAGAACTGGTTGCTGGAGGGCTTGATCATCAGGCAGCAGAATTAAAAGGTGTTGAAGAATTTGCTGTTGAATGTTCAATTCTTAAAGTTTTCGTTTCAGATTTGGCTCAGCATACAGCTGATGAAGGAATTCAGGTATACGGAGGAATGGGATTCTCTGAAGATACGCCAATGGAAGCGGCTTGGAGAGATTCAAGGATTTCAAGAATTTATGAAGGAACTAACGAAATCAACAGATTATTAGCAGTTGGAATGTTGATCAAGAGAGCGATGAAGGGAGAGTTAGACTTATTATCTCCGGCAATGGCCATCAGCAAAGAACTGATGGGAATTCCGTCATTTGAAGTTCCTGATTATTCTGCATTCATGAGTGAAGAAAAAGCAATCATTGCCAATCTTAAGAAGGTGTTCTTAATGGTTTCAGGAGCTGCTCTTCAAAAATATATGATGGATATTGAAAAACAGCAACATTTATTGTTGAATGCTTCTGAAATCCTTAACCAGATCTACATGGCGGAGTCTGCAGTATTGAGAGCTGAAAAACACTTCTCTCCTGATTCTGTGGAAGCTGCAATGGCTCAATTGAACCTTTATAAAGCAGTTGAAAAAATCATCGTAGCGGCAAAAGAAGGAATTATCTCTTTTGCGGAAGGCGACGAGCAGAGAATGATGCTTTCAGGATTGAGAAGATTCACGAAGTATACAAATCATCCGAATGTAGTGGCATTAACAGAAAAAATAGCTGCTCATTATATTGAGAAAGGAGCTTACTAGTCTTTAATATATAAATTTGATTTCTTAAACGTCCCAGAAATGGGACGTTTTCTATTGTTAAAAATTAGTTCTTGAATGTAATAAATGGATTGTGTGAGTTGTCATATATAAAAACTGCTGAATTATAAAAAATATAATTCAAAAACTTATTTAAAACATAACTCATGAAATTATTGTTGATTCCCATTATATTTATTTCTGTTTCGTCATCAGCTCAGAATACTGAGAAAAAAGTTCCTTCTCTTAAACTGAAGAAAGATACTTTAGATATGAAGGTTGCTGATCTTAACACAGTGAAAAAAGCCAAGCAAAAAGATTTGTATAAAATACTTGTTCTAAAGCCGAAAAATCCTGAGATGTATGCTTGTCTGAAAGATAAGAGAAAGGATACGACAGAATATAAAATTTTAAATTCTACACCGCCTGAAAAAATAAAACTTCTTTCAAAAAAGAAATAATTTTCAATTGTAAATAAAGAACCGGAAGATTACAGAAAGCCTTGAATTAATCCTTTTTTAATAAGCTCTTTACTATTTTTGCTTTTGGTCTTTTTGAGAATATTTTTGTGATGGGTACGAACCGTATGATAGGAAACCACTATGGTTTCTGCTATTTCTTTATCGCTGTACCCTTTTATTAATAAAACAAAAACTTCCAGTTCTCTTTTGGTAAGCCGGTCGGTTATATTTAAAGCAAACCATTCCGGACGCAAGGTTTTCTGATAGAAATCGTGTCTTGTTCCAATGCCGGAAACGGTTACAACATAATTATTTTCATGGGAAAGATGCTGAATGTTCGTATGAATATTTATGGTCTGTAATAGTTTCCCGTTTTTGTCTTTTAAGGTATGAATCGCTTGATGATGAAACAGTTCGTATGTATTTTCTTTTGTTTTCATCCGGAAGCAATACCCGGATTTTAAACTCATTTGATATTCAAAACCGATTTCCTTATACATTTCCAAGGTCCAGGCTTCGGCTTCCATTACAAAAGCGAGATCATCCGGATGGATTAGATCTATAATATCTTTTAAATGTTGA
This sequence comes from Chryseobacterium sp. Y16C, assembly GCF_022488405.1. Taxonomy (NCBI): domain Bacteria; kingdom Pseudomonadati; phylum Bacteroidota; class Flavobacteriia; order Flavobacteriales; family Weeksellaceae; genus Chryseobacterium; species Chryseobacterium sp. Y16C. The sequence continues at coordinate 601,792 of NZ_CP092711.1, read as the reverse complement.
GGATATTTATTCAGGCTGTGCATAGGTAAAATACTCTCGCTGAAATTGCTCAGGGTGCTGTTTTCTACATGCAAGGTATAGTAGTAAAATGGCCCTAAAGTAAATAGTTCGGCAATAATTCGCTCTATTTCAGGAATAGTTTCTACCACATGCTGATTAGATAAAACTTCCGGATACTTATCCCAAATATCGTTCAGGATATGTTTTACAGGCTCCATAAGCTAAGTTTTATATAAAAATAATTAAAATTTACATATAAAACTAAAATTAACATATTTCATTTAATAAATTGTTTTTAAGAATACGAATTTGTTAATTATTACGATTGGTATTTTATGGGAAGATGAATATATTTTCTGCTTTAATCTACATAAGCAATTTTGAAATTTTCACATTAAATATAAACTGAAAAATTTATTATAAAAATTGTAGGAAAACCGAGAAAAAAATTAAACATAAATGTTTCGACATGTTAAAGCATTTTTTATTTTTGTACTCTATTTCATCGAAATGACAAAAGAAGAACTGCTTCATAAAGCAATTAAAATAGCGACTAAAGCACATAAAGGACAAACCGATAAATACCACGCTCCCTACATAGCTCACGTAATGCGTGTAATGGAATATGGTAAAACAACCGACGAAAAAATAGTGGGTGTTTTGCATGATGTTGTCGAAGATCATCCATCAGAATTCAGTCTGGATTATTTAAGGAATGAAGGCTTTCCTGAATACATAATTTTTGCAATAAGCTGCCTGACAAAATATGATCCGGAAGAAGATTACGATGAATTTATTAAAAGAACCGAAAGATCTCCTTTGGCTGTAGCTGTAAAAATAAATGATCTCCGGGACAATATGGATCTGAGAAGAGTGAACAGAGAGCTTACTCCAAAAGATATTAAGAGATTTAATAAATATCTGAAAGCTTATCGCTATCTTACTGACAAGTATTAACCTTTTTTGATAAAAAAGAGTTTAAATTATAAAGGCATTAAGAAAATCACTTCTTAATGCCTTCATAATTATATTGTAAAATTTTGGACAATTAGTCTGCTCCAGGGTAATCAAACGTTTTTACAGGGTGATTGGTGCCATCTATATTGATATTTAAAGCAAGGTAAAGAAAATGTAAGTTCTTATTTCCTTTTGCTTCAAATTCACGTTGCCAAAGGTATCCTGCTGCGACTCCCAAATTATTGTCGATCTGGTAACCGAATCCTCCGTAAACCCTGTTTCTTGCAAATGTAGGTTTCATAGGTGTTACAAAAAATACTTCATCATATGCGTTGGCAAATACAGTTCCTTTTTTCACCTCTTTAGCATTTAAAGGAACACTTACATTCAAACGGTAACGGTAACGCATTCTTTGTGAGCTTTTATCGGTCTGGGGTTCATAAAACCAGCTTTTCTCTGCACGAAAACGGTTTTCAAATTTTACAATTCCTTTTTTAATGTCAATAACGTCCTGTAACCAAACTCTGAATTCTTCTTTGTTGATCGCATGATCAGTGTATGTTGCATATCTTCCTAAACCAATGAAAGGCTTGTGATTTTTAGTAAGATTATATCCTACTCCTCCTTTTATTTCGTAATAATCAGGGTAAGTGAATTCATTAATACTTCTCACCTGACCTTCTGCATAAAGAAAAAATTTCGGATGAAACTTGTAGGTTAATGTCAGTGCACCAAATCCGGAAATGTGTTCCTGGGCTTTAATAAAAGTAAGACTTAAAAATAAACTAAGACTTAGAAAAAGTTTCATCTTGAAAAAATTTTTGCAAATGTAACTGAATTAACAATTTCGTAATATTAACTTTAATTCATCATGAATTAACATTTACTTAATATTGATATTGTAGGTAAATCCCAGATGAAACCATCTTTTTGGCATTTTCACTCCAAAAGTTTCAGTATATTCTGTATTAGTTATATTATTGATTAAAACGTACACAGAAAAGTCTTTTTTAGCGAAACTTATTTTTTCGTCTAATAGATTGTAACTTCCATTGTTTAATCTCTCATTGTATCTGTAAACAAGCTCATTGGTGAAATTTTTCAGGAATTTGGTTTCCAGCTTTCCGATAAACTGATGTTTAAGGTTATCTAAAGTATATCTTGAAACAAGATCTTTAGGCTGTTTAAAATCATTATCCAGATAAGTATATCCTGCTGAATATTTCAACCAGTTTAATATCTGATGATTTACTTCAACTTCTATTCCTCTTATTTCCATATCTCCCACATTTTGAGCATTCCAAACAAGTTCATTTAAAGAGATTTTTGTCCAGTCAATAGAATTGCTGGAATTCCTTAGAAAGCCACTTACTTTGGCTAAAATATCCTTTGTCTGATACTGGTATCCTATTTCTGCATATAAAGCGCTTTCCGGCTGCAAATTAGGGTTTCCGCGCTCTGTTTTACTCACATAATACAAATCGGTAAAAGTCGGAACTCTATGAACTTTTGAAATGTTTCCGTAGATTTTATTATTGCTGTTGAAGTTATATCCTACGTCTAAGCCGGGATAAAAAAAGTTGCCGGCATTAGAATAATTAGCCCATGAAATCCCGGGAGAAATATTCAGCTTTTTATCGAAGAATAAGAAATAATGCTCAAAGAAAACCTGGGATACAAATCGTTCTCTGTTTCCCAGATTATTGCTTGCCAGAAATTCCTTTCTTAATTCCACTCCGATACCGGTTGTTCCCAATCCCCAATCGTAGCTGGAATTTACTTCCCCACCTACATTATTGCCAATGTGCATATTTCTATAGATTTCAGGTTTCTGACGGTTAAATAGATACATATCCTGCCCTCTTCTCCAATATACATTAGAATTCAGTTTAAACTTTCCAAAACTCTGTCTGTGTGCTAAACTTATAATAGAAGATTGAAGTTCTTCATATTGCTCTGTCGCCAATGGGGATGAATAAAATCCGTTAGCTCCAAATTTTTTCTCTGAAAAACCTGCCTGCAATCGTATATCTCCGTCTTTTATTTTTAATTGACTCTGATAAAAAATATTCCGGATATCATAATCCGTATTATGCATATATCCCTGAGAAGAATTTGAACTCATATTTAATGAATTTGAGAACTTTTCCCCTCCTGAATGGGCACTAAGTCCTAATCCATACGTTTCAAAATCTCCTGCCTCGGCATTAATCTTTACTTTTTTGCCGGGATTAATTTTTGTAATAATATTAATGGCTCCTGCATAGGCATTTTGTCCGAATCTTCTCGCAGCAGGTCCCTTGATCACTTCAATTCTTTCTACATCTGCCAAATCCACCGGAATATTCAGGGAGTTGTGACCGGTTTGAGAATCATTCATTCGGATCCCGTTGATAAGAAGAAGAACCTGTTCAAAAGAGCTTCCTCTGAAAGAAACATCACTCTGTACTCCGTTTGCTCCTCTCCTTCTGATATCCATTCCGGCAACCTGCTGCAGGACTTCATCAATGCTTTTTGCGGGTGAATTTGTAATTTCTTCTTTCGTAATGACAGTAATATTCTGATTGGCTGATTTATAAGGTGTAGAAATGAATTTCCCCTGAATTTCAATCGTTTCAATATCAGAAGTTTTTTCCTGAGCTTTTACAAAAAACACAGATCCAATAAGGAAAAGACTGCCTATTTTCTTAATCATAACGGTATTTACTTTTAGTTTTTGGTCATTTTTAAAAGTTCCCAAAAGTAGCGGAGTTTACTTACACCACAAAATGATTGTTGTCATACGGCTTTAAAACCAATTAAAATTAAACTATTTAAGCTATAGAAATCTTAAAATTGAAACAAAAAATAGATCCGCTTTGTGGTTACGATATTCCCGTAAAAATTCGTAATTTTGTTAGTCTTAATTTTACTATGGCTTCAACTACAGATATAGATATTAAAAAACAGATTTTTGTTAAGAATGCACACCTTAATAATCTGAAACACATAGATGTAATCATCCCTAAAAATAAATTAATTGTCATCACAGGAGTTTCCGGAAGCGGAAAATCTTCGCTGGCTTTTGATACCATTTATGCAGAAGGACAGAGACGCTATGTTGAGAGTTTAAGCTCTTATGCACGTCAGTTTTTGGGAAAACTTGAAAAACCGAAAGTTGATGACATTAAAGGGTTGGCTCCTTCCATTGCCATTCAGCAGAAGGTAATTTCTTCAAACCCCCGTTCAACGGTCGGAACTTCAACGGAGATTTACGATTATATGAAGCTTCTCTTTGCAAGAATCGGTAAAACATTTTCTCCTGTTTCCGGTGAAGAAGTGAAAAAAGATTCGGTTTCTGATGTAGTGGATTTTATTAAAGCTTCTAAGAAAGATACTTCTTTTTTACTAACGGCTCCCTATGAATATGACATTGCAAATTTTGGAGAAAACTTAAATGTTTTAAAACTGGCTGGATTCACAAGACTGGAAATCAACGGGAATGTTGCCGGAATTGAAGATTTGGAAAGTTTTGGCTTTACCCCTGAAAAAGGAATGGAGATCAATCTCGTAATCGACCGTTTTTCTTACGAAGAAGATGAAAGTTTTCTTCAGCGATTAGCAGATTCCATCCAGATGGCATTCTATGAAGGTCGAGGCTATTGTGCTCTAAAGAATATTGAGACCGGAAAAATTAAAGAATTTTCAAATAAGTTTGAGCTTGACGGAATCGAATTTTTAGAACCGAATGTCCATTTCTTTAGTTTTAATAATCCATACGGAGCCTGTCCTACCTGTGAAGGTTATGGAAAAGTAATCGGGATAGATGAAGATTTAGTCATTCCGAATAAGACATTATCCATTTTTGAAGATGCCGTTGCTTCCTGGAAAGGAGAAAGTATGAGCGAATGGAAAAAAGATTTTATAAAAAAAGCGAAAGATTTTCCTATCCATAAACCTTATCATCAACTTACTAAAGAGCAGAGAACTTATCTTTGGAAAGGTGACGGAAACAAAACATTTCCATCAGTAAACAACTTCTTCCAAATGCTGGAGGAAAATTTATATAAAATCCAGTATCGTGTAATGCTTTCCAGATATCGTGGTAAAACACTTTGCCCGACTTGTGAAGGGTTAAGATTACGTGAAGAAACAAGCTGGGTGAAAATCGACGGGCACAATATCCAGTCGATGATTGAGCTTCCTTTAGATGAGCTTTTTCCGTTAATAAAAGACTTAAAGCTATCTGATCACGATCAGGAGGTGGCGAAAAGACTCTTATATGAAATCACTACCCGACTTGAATTTTTATTAAAAGTGGGGTTAGGATATTTAACGTTGAACAGAACCTCCAATACCCTTTCGGGAGGAGAAAGCCAGAGAATCAACCTGGCTACAAGCTTGGGAAGCTCTTTGGTAGGATCAATTTATATTCTGGATGAACCTTCAATCGGTTTGCACTCCAGAGATACGGAGAATCTGATTGAAGTATTGCAGAATCTTCGTGATCTCGGAAATACAGTAATTGTAGTAGAACACGATGAAGATGTGATGAGAGCAGCCGATTATATCATTGATATTGGTCCGGAAGCGGGGTATTTGGGAGGTGAACTTGTTTTTGCTGGTGATTATAAAGAACTGAAAGATGCGGACACTTTAACCTCAAAATATCTGACGGGCAGACTGGAGATTGAGATACCTGCGAAACGTAGAAAAGCTAAAGAATGGATCCATATTAAAGGGGCGCGTCAGAATAACCTTAAAAATATTGATGTAGATGTTCCGTTAGAAAGTCTTGTTGTAATTTCGGGAGTTTCGGGAAGCGGTAAATCTACTTTAATGAAAGAAATTCTTACCAACGATATCCAGATCCAGTTAGGAATGGGCGGTAAAAAAGGAGATTATGATTCAGTAGAATTTCCTAAAAAACTCATCAAACATATTGAACTGATCGATCAGAACCCTATCGGGAAATCTTCAAGATCCAACCCTGTAACCTATCTGAAAGCGTATGATGATATCAGAGATTTGTTTGCTAAGCAAAAAGTAGCAAAAATGATGGGGTATAAACCTAAACATTTTTCGTTTAACGTAGACGGCGGAAGATGTGATGAATGTAAAGGAGAAGGTGTTATTAATGTTTCCATGCAGTTCATGGCTGATATTGAGCTGGAATGTGAGGTTTGTAAAGGAACCCGTTTTAAAAATGAAATTCTTGAAGTGAAATACGACGAGAAGAACATTTCGGATATTCTTCACATGACGGTTGATGAAGCTTTGGAATTTTTTAAAGATAATCATGAAGATAAAATCGTTACTAAATTAAGACCTTTACAGGATGTCGGTTTAGGGTATTTACAGTTGGGACAGAGCTCTTCTACCCTTTCCGGTGGTGAGGCACAACGTGTAAAGTTGGCTTCATTCCTTGTAAAAGGAGTTACTACAGACAAAACATTATTTATTTTCGATGAACCTTCTACAGGGCTTCATTTCCATGATGTTCAGAAATTACTAAAATCCTTACAGGCATTAATTGATTTAGGCCATTCAGTGATCGTTATTGAGCATCAGCCGGATATCATTAAATGTGCAGATTACATCATTGATATTGGCCCGGAAGCAGGAAAATACGGTGGTGAAGTTGTCTTTGCGGGAACCCCGGAAGATTTGGCAAAAAATAAAAAATCTCATACAGCAAAATACATTAAGGAAAAGCTGGAAAACTAAAATAGAACAGAGAGTAAAATTACTCTCTGTTTTTTATTGGAACTATTAAGGAAATTAAATTACTGAGTTTCATTAAGATCTTTTGACTTTAAAGCTTAATATTCTTAGCTTCTTAAAAACCTTAATGGTTCAGAAATTAAATAGTATACAAAAACGGGCTTTGCTTAATAAAAGTCTTATCATCAATCTGAGAAACCAAAAATTTTCCTAAATCCGTTGCAGAAATGTTTTCTCCTTTACAATCTTCCAAAGATGTTTCTGTTCTGAAACTCTCATCTGTCAAATTAATTAAAGGAAGTCTCACTAAAGTCCAGTCCAGATTACTTTCTGCGAGAAGTTCATATTCTTTTTGTTTGTCCGAAGTTGTTTCCTGATAATGTTGATACATCCATTCGGTGGCCATTTTCACCTTTTCATTTTTGCGGTCAAAAGGTGTATTGACGTTCAGTCCAGTTGTGACGATATATCTTTTAATTCCGTGAAATTGCATTGCCTTAATGATGTTTTTCGTAGCATCACTGAAGATTGATTCTTCTCCGGCAGGCTGTCCTAAAGTGCTGATTACGGCATCACAACCTTTAATTACATTCAGAATGGAATTGTAATCTCTCGCATCCCCTTTTACGACTTCTATCAAATAGTTTTGAAGCGTAAAATTCTCAGGATTTCTTAATAATAGTTTAAGGTGATAATTATTTTTTAAAAGTTGTTGAACAAGATATTTTCCTGATTTTCCTGTTGCGCCGATTACGGCGATCGTATCTTTTTTCATAGTATTTCTTTAAAATTGTTGATTGACAAAACCTAAGAAAAACCCATATGGTTAATCTTGTTGTTTTGCTATAAAATAAAAGATTATAGGATCCAAAGAATTTGAACCTTAAGTTTTCAGACCATGCAAATTGTTCTGATATTTGGGATACTATTTATAAAGAGATTTTAATGAAATAAAGATATAAAAATTTCAACTTAAAATTATTTTTTTAGTGCCTATAATTTCATTGTAGTAATTTACCCTGAAAAATGCTTGGGAAAAGAAGAGAAACTTATCCACAATAAATTGTTAGTTATTTGTTAATTTTAACATTAAATTAATGTTTCGTATTAAAATTATCACTACATTTACTATGTAATACTACCAAAGTGGAAACATATTTTGCTTTTTTCAGTTTTGAAATTGCAATTAAATTTATAAAAATTTAAGCACAGCATTGTCGGCTGTGCTTTTTTATTGTTGTCTAATTAAAAAAATGAGATGTATTTATCTACTGAATCCGTTCCTAAAGAGCGGATTCTTTTATAACTAGTTGAATGACTGTTTATAACTCAGAGGTGTTACATTCATTTTCTTTTTAAACAGCTTATTAAAAGACTGAGAATGCTCAAATCCCAATTGGTATGCTACTTCAGAAACTGAAAAATTAGTTGTAGTAAGATATTCCTTTGCTTTCTCGATCAGTTTTTCATGGATATGTTGCTGAGTGTTTTGCCCTGTCAGATTTCGAAGCATATCGCTTAAATAATGGGTAGATAAATTTAACTCTGAGGCCAGGAATTCTACTGTAGGAAGCCCTTTTGTTAGCGTTTCCTGCTTATTGAAATAACTTTCCAGAACATCTTCCATTTTAGAGAGCAGATCATGGTTCACGACTTTTCGGGTAATGAACTGTCTTTTATAAAATCGGTTGCTGTAGTTCAATAGAACTTCCAGGTAAGAAATAATAACGTCCTGACTGATTTCGTCAATAGCCGTATTCAATTCCTCATTGATATTATCCAGTATCCCAACAATTAGAGTCTTTTCTTTTTCGGATAAATGCAGAGCTTCATTCGTATCATAAGAAAAGAAACCATATTTTTTGATGCTTTTCGCCAAAGGATAATTTCTTAAAAAATCCGGATGAATGAATAAGGTATAGCCAAAATATTCAGCATTTTCATCCGTTGCCAGAACCTGGTTGGGCGCAGTAAACATCATTCCTCCTTCATTAAAATCATAATATCCCTGTCCATATCCCATCTTTCCGTTTTCTGAAAATTTGTAAGAAATCTTATAAAAACTCAGTGTGAAACTTCGGTCAAGATAATATTTATCGACACTCATCTTCGTATTGTCTACTAAACTTATTAGCGGATGAAGTGGTTTAGGAACATTCAGTATCTGATGAAGTTCCGAGATTGATGAGATTTTTAAAGGAGAATTATCTTTCTTTTCCATAATTAAAGGTATTAAAAAGAAATTAGTTTGAGTATATCAGGCTTTGAATGATATACTCAAACTGTAAAAAATTAAATAAACTGCTTGCCGAATTGTTCTCTGAATGCTTCTGCTCCCATTTCCAGACGCTGCGCATATAATGCTTTGGCATCTTCTCCCGCTACATATCTTAACTGTTTTTTACCGTCTGTAGCGGCTTCGTACACGACTTCAGCTATGAGTTCAGGTTCGGAAGCTCCTTCCATCGTCGCTTCTGTATTAGAGAACATCGTATCTACCATGGTTTGATATTCAGGTTTTGTACCCATATCCAAAGAACGGCTGATGAAATCAGTTTTGATTCCTCCGGGAGAGACTGTTTTTATATCGATTCCGAATGTGTTTAATTCATACGCCAAACTTTCGCTCCATCCTTCCAGTGCCCATTTTGTGGCATGATACGTAGAACCTAATGGGAAAGCAATTAATCCTCCGATGGATGTGGTTGTAATGAACATTCCGCTTTTTCTTTCTCTGAAATAAGGAATGAATTCTTTGGTAACACGAATAACCCCTAATAAATTAGTATCTAATTGTTTTAAGATCTGATCATCATGTAAAGCTTCTAAAGGTCCGATTAGTCCATATCCTGCATTATTGAATACCAAATCAATATCACTCAATTCCAATGCTTTTTTTACTGTGGTCTGAATTTGTTCTAAATTGGTAACATCCAGTGGAAGAAGCGTAACGTTTTCCAATTGATTCAATTCTGTTTCCGCTTCCGGATTTCTCATGGTTGCAATCACGTTCCATCCTCTGCTCTGAAATAATTTTGCTGTTGTTTTTCCTAGTCCTGTTGAGGCACCAGTTATGAAAATTGTTTTCATTTTTTTATTGTTTAAAAATTACATGACAAAATTCCGGACTTATAAAAAGATTAAAGTTGCCAAAACGGATATTGATGTAGCCAAAATGAAATTGGTCTGAAAATTTCATTCTTTATTAAATGCTCACACTAAATCTACATCATATGAAAACAAAACAAATCTGGGCGAACCTGCCTGTTTCCAATCTTGAAAGAACTACAAAATTTTATGAGCAATTAGGTTTTACATCAAATGGTTCTGTAAAATCTGATGAACTGATAAGTTTTTCTTTTGGAGAAAATAGCTTTATCATCAATTTTTTCCTGAAAGATATTCTTGAAACGAATACTAAAATGAAGTTTTCGGATGCAAAATCCGGAAATGAAATCATTTTCAGTCTTTCTGCGGCAAGTAAAGAAGAAGTTGATGAATGGGTAAAGATGGCTGAGAAAGCTGGTGGTACTATCTCTACTGGACCTTATACAATAGAAGAGGGATATACATTTGGTTTTTCGGACCCCGACGGACATGCATTCAATGTGCTGTATTGGCCGGGAATGTAATCATAAAAATACCGAAGATCCATAAGAACCTTCGGTAAAAATTTGCTAAATATGATTATTGTGAATTACGATTTCAAGGTCCAGATTGAACCATTCTTTGTCGTAAATTTTTCAAGAGTTCCTTTAGCGGCAAGGTCATTTAAAAGTCTCTCGCTTTCAACTCTTGGTGTTCCTGATAATTCTGAAAATTCTTTCGCGGTAAGAGAAGGATACTTTGCGAATAAGCTCTCCCAGTTTTTAGAATATTCAGATTTTTTTGTATCCGAATTTATTTTTAAGATGGCAGTTTCATAGAATGCATATGGTTTTGAACAGTATACTGTTTCTCTGTTTCCGTTTCCGTTGGTAAAGAACATCGTAGGGAAACCACGAACGCCCAATTCTCGGGCTAATTTCAGATCTTCCTGAAAAAGGTCTTTTGCTTTCCCTTCAAAATCTGCTTTTAGTTTATTGGTATCTAATCCAACTTTTTCAGCTGCCACAGCAATATGTTCCCATTTTGCGATATTTTTTTTCTTTAAAAATACCATTTCACGAAGCTCTCTCATAAAATCCAATGCTTTCGATTTATCCTGAAGCTGTGCTGCTTTAAAGGCAATGGAAGGTGGGTAAGAAGAATCCAACGGATCTTTTAGCCATACATCTCCGTCAATGGGCATATCGTAATATCCGCTTACCTCATCCCAATGTTGGGCAACATCTGAAGGCTTGCTGATTCCTCCGCTGTTGTAACTCCAGTCCGGAAGAAGACCTCCCATTCTGTATTCTATTTCTACGCTGTTTCCGTATTCTAACTTTAATTTTCTCAATTGAGGTTCGATCCCCCAGCAAGAAGAGCAGATAGGATCGGTAAAATAAATAACTTTCACTGGCTTTTCATTGGTTTTAGCATGCCCATTGTTCTTTTTTTCTCCTGGTGTTTCACAGATCCCTGTTGCAGGATCACATAATAATGGGTTAGTAGTTTTGTTTTCCATTTTTTTACTTTTATCGTTCTGTCCTTTGCAACTGCCTAAAGTCATAGTAAGGAACAAGAATGTTAGTATTTTGTAGTTTATCATTTTTTTAATCATGATAATATTTTATACAGATTTACTATTGAGTGCAAAGCTAACATTTAATCATTACATTTTCACAATAAATTTCATTTTGGAAACTAGTTTCCTCTAGGAAACTACCTGATTATTTTTATACATTTACAACTTCTAATCTTTTAATAGGATTTTTAATAAACTTAAGGAATGAAAAAAGTAGCCAATCTAAATACTACATTAGTTTGCAAAAACAGAATGAATGCCATTAAAGATGCGATGGAAATTCTATCAGGCAAGTGGAAATTTCATATTTTAGGAACCTTACTGCAGGGAGGGAATATGCGTTTTATGGACCTCTTGAGGGAAATTGACGGTATTGCTGCCAAAATGCTTTCCAAAGAGCTTCAGGACATGGAGATCAATCATCTCATCAAACGTACTGTACTGGATACAAAACCTGTAACGGTAGAATATGAAGTTACCGAATACGGCAGAACTATTGAGCCTATTATTGATGAAATTGCTAAGTGGGGCCTTGAATATCGAAGATCCCTTTATCAGAAATAAATAAAAACCGACAAATAGGATGTCGGTTCAAAAAACAAAAATTGATATGGATATGAATTAGATATGTGTTTTAGACTTTTTTGTTGATACAAATTTATATTTATTTAGAATTAATAAAAATAAAAACATCCTGACATTTGTCAGGATTACTAAAGTTTGAATCTAAATTATAATTAAAATAATGTTATTGAGTGAAGAACTCCCCGAAATGCCATAATATACCGCAAGGATCATGAACAAAACATTCTTTTCCCCAGTTCATGGTCCGGATCGGAGTTAATTTCACTCCTTCATACTTTTCAAGATTTAATTGCTGAAGATTTTCCCAAAACTCTTCAACATTCCCTACTTCTATAAAAAGCATGGTATTATCTATCCAGTCTTTTACATAGGCGTCCTGTAAATAAAATCCTATGTCATCCCATTTGAAGAGGGACAATTTAGGTTCTAAAATAATTTCTTCAAATCCCAGATCTCGGTAAAAACTACGGCTGATCTCAAAGTTTTCGGATCCTATAAACGGACGTATTGATTTGATTTCCTGTTTCATAATTAATAGTATTACATTAAAATAAAAAGGACAAACTGTATTATTCAACAAATTTGTCCTCTTTTTCTGACCGTAGATTATTTTTTATCTACTACAATTCTTTCTTTTCTGTTGGCCAGTTCCCAGGCTGTTGCAAAGACAAGCTGTGTTCTTTTTGCCAGTAAGTTGTAATCAATTTTTTCAACATCATCCGTTGGTTTATGGTAATCTTCATGAATTCCATCAAAGAAAAACGCTACCGGAATATTATTTTTAGCAAAATTATAATGATCAGACCTGTAATACAACCTTTGAGGATCATTCGGATCATCGTATTTATAGTTGAGTTCCAAATTATTTGTTGTCTTATTGGCGGCTTCATTAATGACCTTTAACTGTGAGCTTAACATATCTGAACCGATTACATAAACGTATTGTTTCCCTCTGTTTTCAGGGTCATCACGTCCGATCATATCGATATTTAAATCTACCACTGTATTGTCCAAAGGAAACACCGGATTATCCGTATAATATTCTGAGCCAAACAATCCATGTTCTTCTCCGGTCACATGAAGGAATAAAATAGATCTTTTAGGTCCTTTTCCTGCTTTTTTAGCACTCTGAAAAGCCTTTGCAATTTCCATTACGGCTACAGTTCCGCTTCCGTCATCATCCGCACCATTATATACGATTCCATTTCTTGTTCCTACATGATCATAATGTCCGGAGATCACAACAATCTCCTCCGGTTTTTCACTTCCTTCAATAAAAGCCAGGATATTTTCAGAATCAGGAAGGTTTCCTCCTCCTCTCTGTTTCATAAAATCAGCCGGAACTTTCTGATAATATGACCCTAAAGCTTTTGGATAAGAAATCCCTAAGTTTTTATAATAATTTATCATGTATTCACCCGCTTTTTTCTGTCCGGGACTTCCGGTATCTCTTCCCTCCATTTCATCGGAAGCGATTACATATAAGTTTTTCTTTAGATCTTCTGCCTTAATCTCTTTATAAGCAGTTTGAAAGGCTTTATTATATGTTTTTGGGGAAACAACAGATGAACCGGATGTTTCCGTAGAAACTTTAGAAGCTCCGCAACTTGCAAGGAAAACTGCAGCTAGTACCGGAATGATTAACTTTTTCATGTAAAATAATTTTCTTAAAAATAGCAAAATATATTTATTCTTTGCTGAAATGTAAAATTTATTATATTTGATTTAAATGGAAACTGAATGGTAGAAATTTACGGATTTAATCATTATTCTTTTTTTACAGAAATGTCCGAGCTTTCCAGAAAGCACGGAAGCTTCGACTTGTCTTTAGGGTTACCTGATTTTGAAATAGACGGCAGGTTACGATACTATCTTAAAGAATCTGCAGACCGCATCAGTCACAGTTACGAATCGCTTGAAGGAAATGCCTTGCTGATCGATAATATCATTAAGTTCAATGCCAAAAGAAAGAATAGCTTTATGGTAAAAAGAGAAGAAGTAAATATTGTCCCCTGTTCAACTTTTGCTTTATATACTTCTTTGAAATCTATTCTTAACCAGGGAGATGAAGTTATTGTAATACAGCCCTCTTATTACACCTATGCTCCTTCAATTGTTCTTAATGGGGGCATTCCTATCTATTATGATCTGGAATGTGATTTTACCATTAACTGGGAAAATCTTAAGAGCTGTATTTCAGAAAAAACAAAAGCGATTATCGTAAATTCCCCTCAAAATCCTACCGGAAAAATTTGGACTCAAAATGATTGGGATCAATTGTATGATTTAATCAAAGACCAGGAAATTTATCTGATTTCAGAAGAGATCTATGATATTTACTGTTACGATGATATTGAACATTATAGTTCATTTCTTCATCCGGAATTAAGAAAAAGGACCTTTTGTATATTTTCTTTCGGAAAAATGTTTCATGCAACCGGCTGGAAAGTAAGTTACCTGCTTGCAGCGGAAGATTTGCTAAAAAACTTCAGAAACTATCAACAGTACATTTCTTTTAGTACTAATGCTCCTGCTCAGTATGCAGTTGCCAAATATCTTGAGATATTTGATCCTGAAGAAAACCGAAAAGCAATGGAAAATAAAAGAAATATTTTTAATGAGCTTATTCAGCACACGCCATTGAAGGTTGAGCAAAAAGCACAGGGAAGTTTCTTTCAGATCGTTAATTTCAGAGATATTTCCAAATCAATGACAGATGTGGAATTCTCAAAATGGCTGACTGTAGAGAAAAAAGTATCCTGTTTGCCGGTTTCAGCGTTTTACAATTCCAAAACGAATTCTGATTATATAAGATTCAGTTTTGCCAAAAAAGATGATCTGATCATTGATGCTTTAGAGCATTTGAGAAAAAAACTATAAAAATATTCTCAGGAGTTTCATATAAAAAAGCACCGCAATTGCAGTGCTTAATAATTTTACTATAGTTTAATTATAAAGAGAGAACCCTTACATCAATTCTTCTGTTTTTTGCTTTACACTCATCGGTATCGTTAGCTGCGCAAACCGGATGTTGAGAACCGTATCCTTCCGCTTCTACTCTATCTGCAGCAATTCCCAATTCCAATAATTTCAGTTTTGCCGTTTGAGCTCTTAAATTGGATAGCTTTTGATTACTTTCATCATTTCCTGAATTATCCGTATATCCTCCCAGTTTTATTTTTAAATCCGGATAAGCGGTCATAATTTCAACCAAATTTAATAATTGAGCTTCTGAGCCCGGTTTTAAATCACTTGAACCTGTTTCAAAATAAAGGTTTTCGATGGTGTGCCAATTATTGGGATCTAAAACCTTCTGATCTTTTTGTTTTACGGAATTGTACAACTGATATAATTGGCTTCCTTCTCCTATTGAAATTTTCTTTCCTCCTTTCAATTCAATTTCTTTGATATTTCCTGTATCATATACAAAATCACCATTTTCATTGACGTAGCCTTTAATTTCTTTTGGGGCTAATGCAACTGCACTATTATGAGTATCGATTGAAGAAACTAGGCCTGAAATGCCTGTTAAAGCTTCAATTTTTGCTTTTCGATTCGCTTCGATTTTATCTTTATGTAAAGAGGCTAAAGTTGGGGCAATAACCAGTGAAACGATGGACATCAATTTAATAAGAATATTCATGGATGGTCCCGAAGTATCTTTGAACGGATCTCCTACGGTATCTCCGGTAACCGAAGCTTTATGAGGTTCTGATCCTTTATAATACGTTTGTCCGTTGATGTTGACCCCTTTTTCAAATGACTTTTTAGCATTATCCCATGCTCCGCCTGCATTATTCTGGAACATTCCCATTAAAACACCACTTACTGTTGCTCCCGCTAAAAAGCCTCCTAATACTTCAGGCCCGAAGATAAATCCGATTAATAGGGGCGAAATAATAGCGATTGCTCCCGGAAGCATCATTTTCCTGATGGAGGCATCCGTGGAGATGGCAACACATTTTTCATATTCTGGCTGTGCTTTTCCTTCCAAAATCCCCGGAATCTCACGAAACTGTCTGCGGACTTCTTCTACCATTGCCATTGCAGCCTGTCCTACCGCTGTAATAGCTAAGGAAGAAAATATAAATGGAATCATACCTCCTACAAACAATCCGGCCAAAACATCGGCTCTGTAAATGTCAATCCCATCGATACCTGCGATCCCTACAAAAGCTGCAAATAAAGCTAAAGCAGTCAATGCTGCAGAAGCAATAGCAAACCCTTTCCCTGTTGCTGCCGTGGTATTTCCGACAGCATCTAAAATATCTGTTTTTTCGCGAACTTCTTTTGGCAGTTCACTCATTTCAGCGATTCCACCTGCGTTGTCCGCAATAGGACCGAAAGCGTCAATGGCCAATTGCATTGCTGTTGTTGCCATCATACCTGCCGCAGCAATAGCAACACCATATAATCCTGCACATAGATAAGAGCCATAAATTCCACCTGCTAAAACAATAATTGGAAGTAAGGTTGATTCCATCCCCACTGAAAGTCCGCCGATAATGTTGGTGGCGTGACCTGTTGAAGATTGTCTTACAATACTGGAAACCGGTCTTTTCCCCATTGCGGTATAATATTCCGTGATGATACTCATTAATGTACCAACAACTAATCCAACCATAATTGCTCCGAAAACGCCCATTTTAGAGAATTCCTGACCTCTAAGAACCATTTTCTCAGGCAAGATATAAGTCACCAAAAAATAAGAAGCTATAGCGGTAATAACGATACTTCCCCAGTTTCCCAGATTGAGTGCATTTTGTACGCTTGAAGTAGATGAACCTTCGTTATCATTAATTCTGACAAATAAAGTTCCAATAATTGAAAATATAATTCCGGTTCCTGCAATCAGCATCGGTAGAAGAATGGGGGCAAAACCTCCAAAAGAATCTTCAGAGATGGTTTCTCTTCCTAAAACCATGGTTGCTAAAACCGTAGCAACATAAGATCCGAATAAATCGGCTCCCATACCTGCAACGTCCCCTACATTGTCTCCTACGTTGTCTGCAATTGTTGCCGGATTTCGGGGATCATCTTCTGGAATTCCAGCTTCTACCTTTCCTACCAAATCAGCTCCCACATCAGCAGCTTTAGTATAAATTCCGCCTCCTACTCTTGCAAAAAGAGCAATGGATTCTGCTCCCAAAGAAAACCCAGTCAAGATCTCGATGGTTCTTTCCATTTCATGAGAATCTACGGGCGCATCTGCTGCAAAAATCTGTTTAATAATTAAAAATAGAGCACCTAGTCCTAAAACGGCTAATCCGGCAACGCCCATTCCCATTACAGAACCTCCTGTAAAAGAAACTTTAAGAGCTTTTGAAAGCGAAGTTCTCGCCGCTTCTGCTGTTCTTACATTGGCTTTCGTTGCGATTTTCATCCCGATAAAGCCTGCAGATGCTGAAAATATAGCTCCAACAACAAAAGCAATCCCGATACTCCAATGAGAGTTGGCATTGCTCATTCCCATCACCGCTAATAGAATAGCTACAATTACTACGAAATAAGTTAAAATCTTGTACTCAGCTTTTAGAAAAGCCATTGCACCGTCAGCGATATGCCCGCTGATAACTTTCATTTTGTCATTTCCGGCATCCTGCTTACTCACCCAATTGCTTTGAATAAAGGTATAGAGCAAAGCAATGACACCAAAAATTGGTACTAACACAAATAAGTCCATAGTTTAATATTTTTTTGGTAATAGAGAATTAAATATAATAAATAATTCCTAAGGATTTTAAGAAAATAATGTTACCGAATGAAAATATTAATCCACTACCTTGCGGGACCTCAATAAAAAAGGATAAATGAATTTTCATTTATCCTTAAATTTATAATTAAACAAGAGAAATTTTTATCCTCCGTATTTATTGGCATAATCCTCCTGAGAAGCTTTAATCACTTTTTTCGCATGATCTGCTCCATAAACTTCCTGAATTCTGCATTTTGCAGGCTCATCCGGTAAGTTTTTATACGTTAAGAAATAGTGCATTAATCTTTTTACTTCAGCTTCAGGCAATTCAGAAATATCTCTGTAGTGTCCGAAAGCGTGATCTCCAATCATTACTGCAACAATCTTGTCATCCGCTTCTCCTCCGTCAATCATTTTGAATCCACCAATTGGAATAGCTTCCATCAATAAACCTCCTGAATGAATATTGTGAGAACTCAAAACACAGATATCAAGCGGATCATGATCTCCCATGGTAACATCGTCTGCTCCTCTTTCAATCGCTAAATTCATTACAGCCTGGTCACAGTAAGTCCTAGGAACAAAACCATACAATGCAGGAATAATATTTGAGAATTTTTGAGGCCTGTCAACCTTTAAAAATCCGGTTTCTTTATCTACTTCATATTTAATAGTATCTGAAGGAACGATCTCCACGAAAACATTTACAACATTTGGCGCATCTTCTCCCGCAGAAATCCCATGCCATGGATGTGCTTTAAAATTTGGAATCATTTATTAAAATTTTTATTTTAGTTAAGCTATTATTAGAATCTCTCTTCTTAAATCTTCAATGGTTATTGAAATATAGTCTTCATTTTCCATATAATTCATGATAAAAATGGTCTTAAATTCTTCAAGATTAGTATTTCCATTCAATCCGGCATATGTTTTATGAAGCAAATCTATTACAGCATTTTTAGAATTAACAATGTTTTGCCATGAATTTTTTGTAATATATAATTGTTGAGAAGAATTATATTCGAATTCTTCGTTGATTGTTTTTTCTGTAAGGAAAATAAACTCATGACTTGCCAAGTCTTTATTAAACCTCTGAACAAGGTTTGAAGGCTTTATTCTCTCTAAAAATAAGGTCATCCTTTCATAGGCCTGAGTTTTATTTTCAGAATTTGATTTTACAGAAAGTAGTTTGATTTCCTGTTCTTTAAGTCTGATATAAGTAAATACAAACTGTCTTAGTAAAACCAAGAAAGGAATTGCAATAATTAATGCAAATGCATAAGGCAGATATCCTGAAAAATTTGTCATAATTTGAGGTAGCAAAATTACTAATATTTTCTGAATTTATCTCTGAAAAACACAGGATTGTGCAGTAAGAACAAAGACATTTTATTTTTATAAAAATTTCTTCAGTATTTTACTCTGAATAAAGCTGTAATCATGAAGCTCTGCGCCAAAACTTTTAAAGAAAATTTCAATTCCCCGGATATTGCTTCCCATAAAATTAAAACTTTTCTCATGAATATAATGACTAAGAATTTTATCTATTAAAAAAGAGGCCCCGTCTTCTTTTTTATAAGCTTCATCATTAATCAAAGCTAATAATGAAAATTCATCTTTTTCTGAAACTAAAACGGCAATATTTATTAATTGTTGATCCAGATACGCTGCACAGAGCTTCAGTGAATTGTTAGTGTCAAGAAAGTTGAGATAATCTTTAAATTTTTTGATATCACTTCTCTTCGAAAGTCCTTTAAAATTTTTTTCAATAAATGAAATATGAGCAGCATTTAGTTCTATTTCATGGTAAATAAGATGTTGTGCACATTTAACTGTAGACTTCCTCCCTTTGAAATATTTTTTCCTTCTTAAAATCTCATAATCGGAAATCGGGATGATATAATTTTTTCTTTTTTCAGTGTCAGAAGAGAATAAGTTGTACTGATTGAAAGAATAATATAATATTTTATAATTTTTCTTTAAAGCTTTTAAAAACTGATCATTGATCTCCGGATTATCACTTGAAGAAAAAACTCCCAGCTGCTGGCAAAAAAGCGGCATAATAACAAGTCTGATTCCCATTTTTTTTACTAATGGAACAGGGAGAACAGCTTCATAATCCTTATAGATCAGAATTTCCCACTTCCCTGAAAGTTCGTCCAGGATTTCTTTTTTAGCATACCAGTTTTTTTGCGCAGAATGCTCTAAACATTGAGTATATTTATCAAAATCGATATTTTCATACTTTAATTTTCTAATCATAGTAATCCCTCGTCTGAAAAACTTAAATATGAATTTTGCGTGATAATTAAATGATCCAGTAACTGAATACTTAACATATTTCCAGCTTCTTTTATTTTTTGTGTGATATCAAGATCATCTGTGCTGGGTTTTAAGTTTCCTGAAGGATGATTATGAGCAATGATTATTCCAGTGGAATAATGATCGAGAGCCGTTCTGAATAAAATTCTTATATCTACGATAGACTGGTTTATTCCTCCTTGTGTCAACTGTGTAAGATGAATAACTTTATTGCTTTGATTCAGAAATATGGCCCAAAATTCTTCAGTTCTCAGATCTGATAAGTGATTTTTTAAAATAAGATATGCATCGTTACTTCCTGAAATTATACGTTTTTCAGGAAGCTGCTGTTCGGCTCGTCGTCTTCCGATCTCCAACGCGGTTACTATAGAAATGGCTTTAACTTCTCCAATTCCTTTAAATTTCATTAAATCTTTTAAAGAAAGTAAACTTAGCTGATGCCAGTTATTATTAACGGATGCTAATATTTTTCTGGCTAATTCAACTGCTGTTTCATCTTTATTTCCACTTCCCATAATAATGGCTAATAATTCCGAATCAGAAAGTGAGTTCTTACCTTTTGATAAAAACTTTTCACGCGGTCTGTCGTCCTCAGCAAGAAATTTAATAGACATTTGAGAATTAAATTATATATGAATTATAAAATTAGTAAAAAGCATACAAAATAATCGGTTGTTCTGACTGATCGATGTATGTGGCAGTTTTATTAAACGCATTTTTTGAAAGCATCGGACAGCCAAAACTTAAACAGGCAGGGTTGTTAGATTCATGATCCGGAATGCAGTAGTAAGAATGAAGAACAATGGCTCTTGATCTTGCATTACTGTTAGTTTCATCCAATCCGTCCAAGCGGTAAGCTTTACCAAATTTTCCTATATAACTTTCTTTTATTTCGTATTTTCCTAAAGATGACTGATGAGAACCATCTGTATTGCTAAATTGAAGGTTTTGTGAGTTTTTAATAACCGAACCGTCACCATGAGCAACGATTGCTTTTTGCAGTATCTTATCGTTCTTCAGATCATAAACGAAATACCTGTACTTTCCTGAGTGAATTTTGAAATTGATAAAAACAGCTAAATCCTGATTGTAATCCTTATCTTTAATATAGTTCTTAATTTCCAGAATTCTTGATTTTGGCAAATAATCAATAGCGTGATTAGCCTGAGACTCAAATTTTGAACAGGAAATAATAAGAAAAAATAAAAAAATAAAGGGTTTCATCATTTGCTGGAAAGTTTATTCGATAATCATTCCGTCTTTCATCACTAATTTTCTGTCGGTAATTTCGGCAAGACCTGGATTATGGGTTACAATCACGAAAGTCTGGTTATATTTATCTCTTAAATCAAAAAAAAGACGGTGAAGATCATCCGCATTTTTTGAATCTAAATTCCCTGTAGGTTCATCCGCAAAAATAATTTTCGGGGAATTGATTAAAGCCCTTGCTACAGCCACTCTCTGTGCTTCACCTCCGGATAATTGATTGGGTTTATGATGTAACCTCTGCTCTATTTTCAGATCTTCAAATAAAGCATAGGCTTTCTCTATCGCTTCTTTTTCACTGGCGCCTGCAATTTTTGTAGGAAGCAATACATTTTCCAAAGCCGTAAATTCAGGAAGCAATTGGTGAAACTGAAAAACAAAACCAATATTTTGGTTTCTGAATTTGGAAAGCTGCTTATCATTCATATTAATAAAAGACTCTCCTGCAATCGTTATTTCCGTATCAAAACCTTTTGAATTGGTAGGAAGATCCAAAGTTCCTAAAATCTGCAAAAGTGTAGATTTTCCGGCTCCCGATTCTCCAACAATAGAAACAACTTCTCCAACTTTTATATGGATGTCAACTCCCTTTAATACTTCTAAATTTCCATATGATTTATGGATATTTCTTGCTTTAATCATGATTCAAAAATAGTAAATTGATTTGAGATATAAGATACTTTTAAAGCGAATTATAATATGATAAATTCTTATTCACATCGTTAAATTGAGTGTCTTTGAGATGCTTTGTATTCGTTCAGCATGACAGTAATTCTCTAAGAATAGTAAAATGATTACTCTGAATATTTGCAATGTCATGTTGAGCCTTGTCAAAAGCATTCTTATCTAAACTATGATATTATAAGAAACGCTTCTCAATTTGAGAAGCGTTTCTTATTTATACCTTTAGAAAATTACAGTAACAAAGTTAATGGATTCTCTAAATACGTTTTTAAGGTTTGTAAGAACTGAGCACCAGTAGCACCGTCTACCACTCTGTGATCACAAGCTAATGAAAGCTTCATAATGTTTCCAACTACAATCTGACCGTTTTTCACAACAGGCTTCTCGATGATTGCACCTACTGAAAGGATAGCAGAGTTTGGCTGGTTGATGATACTTGTGAAAGTTTCAATTCCGAACATACCCAAGTTTGAAATTGAGAATGTAGAACCTTCCATTTCGTTAGCTTTAAGACCTTTAGATTTTGCTCTGGAAGCCATATCTTTCACCGCAGCAGAAATTTGAGTATAGTTCATCTGATCTGTATTTTTAAGTACAGGAACTACCAATCCGTCAGGAATTGCAACGGCTACACCAATATTGATGTTTCCTCTGTGAATGATCTTATCACCTGCCCAGCTTGAATTTACCTGAGGATGTTTTCTTAAAGCAACAGCTGTTGCCTTAATAATCATATCATTGAAAGAAATTTTAGTATCCGGTAAAGAGTTGATTTCTTTTCTAGCCTCAATTGCTTTATCCATATTGATTTCTACCATCAGGTAGTAGTGAGGTGCAGAGAACTTACTTTCAGAAAGACGTTTTGCGATAACGTTTCTTACTTGTGAATTCGGAGTTTCTGTATCTTCACCCTGAACAAAACTTAATGCAACCTGTACTGCAGGACTTGCGGACGGAGCCGAAGCTACTGGTTTTGCAGAAGGCTGATAATTTTCAATATCTTTTTTAACGATTCTTCCGTTTTCACCTGAACCCTGGATGCTGTTGATGTCAACACCTTTATCCTGAGCCATTTTCTTCGCTAATGGAGAAATTGCAACTCTGTCTGTAGATGAAGAACTTACAGCTGGAGCAGCTTTTTCTTCTGCTTTAGCCTCGGTTTTTTGTTCAGCAGGCTTTTCTGATGATGAAGCCGCAGGTTTTGCAGCACCCACTCCTGAAACATCTGTTCCAGCAGGACCAATAATAGCTAAAACACTATCAACCGGAGCCGCGCCTCCTTCTTCTACACCTTGTTTCAATAATACTCCGTTGAATTCAGATTCAAAATCCTGAACCGCTTTATCTGTTTCGATCTCAGCAAGAAGGTCTCCTTCTTTCACTGTATCTCCTACATTTTTATGCCATTTAGCCACTTTACCTTCCGTCATTGTATCAGAAAGTCTAGGCATTGTAATCACCTCCACTCCTGCAGGAACTTCAGCAGATGCTTGTTCCGGAGCTGCAGGTGTTTCAGCTTTAGGCTCTTCTTTTTTCTCTTCAGCAGTTGCGGCAGGAGCAGCAGCCCCACCTGTTAATCCTGAAATATCTTCTCCTTCATTACCGATAATTGCCAAAACAGAGTCTACAGCTGCTGCACTACCTTCTTCTACACCTATATATAAAAGAGTACCTTCTACTTCAGATTCGAAATCCTGAACTGCTTTGTCTGTTTCAATTTCGGCTAAAATATCACCTTCCTTTACTTTATCTCCTACTTTTTTATGCCATTTAGCCACTTTTCCTTCCGTCATTGTATCAGAAAGACGTGGCATTGTAATCACTTCTGCCATAATATATATTGATTTGATATTCGAGATTCGAGATTTGAGATTAGGGAAACTCAAATTCAAATGTCAAATTAATTATTAATTTTAGTTTTCTAATTTATCTAAGAATGGATAATCTTCCTGAGCATAAACGTACTCGTAGATTTTTTCTGCATCTGGATATGGAGAATTTTCCATGAATTCCACACACTCTTCAACGAAGTCTCTGGATTTGTTATCCATAGCATCCAATTCTTCTTCTGTAGCCCATCCGTTTGATAAAATTCTTTGTTTTACCAATTCTATAGGATCATCATTTTTGTGAATCGCTACTTCCTCTTTAGATCTGTATGGTTCTGCATCAGACATTGAATGCCCTCTGAAACGGTATGTTCTAGCTTCGATGAAAGTTGGCCCGTCTCCTCTTCTTGCTCTTTCAATAGCTTCATAAGCAGCTTCAGCCACTTTTTCAGGATCCATGGCATCTACAGCAAGACAAGGCATTTCGTACCCTAATCCTAATTTGTAGATATCTTCGTGATTAGCTGTTCTCTTAACAGAAGTACCCATTGCATACTGATTGTTTTCAACAACAAAAATTACAGGTAATTTCCAGTTCATAGCCATGTTAAACGTTTCATGTAATGACCCTTGTCTGGCAGCTCCGTCTCCGAAGAAACAGATGTTTACCGCTTTTCTGTCAAAGTATTTATCTGCGAAAGCAATACCAGCTCCCAAAGGAATTTGTCCTCCTACAATACCGTGACCTCCGTAAAATCTGTGCTCTTTGCTGAAAATGTGCATAGATCCACCCATACCTCCTGACGTACCCGTAGCTTTACCACAAAGTTCTGCCATGATTCTTTTAGGATCCACTCCCATCGCCATTGGATGGATGTGGCATCTGTAAGCAGTGATCATACTATCTTTAGTTAAATCCATTGCATGCGTAAAACCTGCAGGGATAGCTTCCTGACCGTTATACAAATGTAAAAAACCTCTGATTTTTTGTTTTAGATAAAGAGAACGGCATTTGTCTTCAAACCTTCTCCACATAGTCATATCTTCATACCACTTCAGGTATACCTCTTTAGAAAATTCTTTCATGTGTTGAGCTCTTGCTTATTTATTATGAAATAGTTGAGCAAAATTATAAAAAAAACTTTGTTTTTATTGTATACATACCAATTGTTTTTTTACTTATAATATTATATTTACATTATCAAACTGAAATATGGAAGAAAAACAGCCTTCAATTATCCTTAAAGCATCAAAAATAATCTCAGATTTCTTTAATCCCTTACTTTCTTTATTTATATTCTTTCTATATATGAGCATAAAGAATTATTCACTGAAAGATTCTTTATATTACTTTTTGCCAATACTGTTGATCATAATGATCCCTGTCATTGTTTGGCTGGTCTGGAATGTAAAAACCGGCAGATATACCAATATGGATGTTTCTAACCGGGTGCAGAGAAAGACTCTCTATATATTTATTGCGACTTGTATTATTAGTTATATTGTTTTTAATTATGTGAAAAACGGATACCTTGATTTTGTCATGCTATTTATTCTGATTCTTCTTTTTGCCTTGCAGATCAGCAATTTTTTCATTAAAAGCTCTATGCATACTGCCTTCAATATATTTGTTGCAGCTTTGTTTTTTGCGATCAATCCCGTTGCTGGACTTATATGGCTCGGAATTGCAGCTCTAGTCGGGATTACTAGAGTTATTTTAAAAAGACATAGCCCTAAAGAAGTATTCATGGGAGCGCTTATCGCTTTTATCGTGTCTTTTATTTACCTATATTGCAATATACAATTTCAACATTAAGACTCTACTATGAAAATAAATCATCTTACCGCTGCAGAAGAAAACTTAATGAAGCTATTCTGGAAGCTGGAATCTTTTTATTTAAAAGATGTTATGGAACAGCATCCGGAACCCAAACCGCATCAGAATACGGTTTCTACTTACCTGAAAATATTAGTTGAAAAAGGTTACCTATCTACAGAAAAGGAAGGAAGAATTTTTAAATATACTGTTCTTGTTCCATTGGAAGAATACAGGAAATTTTTGTTGAGAGAACTTTCCCGTAATTTCTTTAATAATTCAGGAAAAGAAGTGTTGGACTTTTTATTTAATGAGAATCTGATCTCTCAAAATGATCTGAAAGGGTATTTTGATCTGAAAATAGAACTGAAGCCGGCAAAAGTAAAAGAGCCTAAATTAGAATATGCAGAAGAAATTCTGAATCCTAAAAAAGATAAGAAGGGCAAGGAAAAGAAAAAGAAGAAGAAAAAAGATTAATTCTGAAAGTAAGACATAAAAAAAGCGGCTCCGAAAAGCCGCTTATATTTTTTACCAACGGTTTCCACCGCCGTTACCTCCTCTATTGTTTCCGTAACCGCCACCGTTACCTCCACGGTTGTTTCCATAACCTCCACTTCTGTTGTTATCGAAACTTCTTCTTGGTTTTTCTTCTCTAGGCTTAGCTTCAGATACATTAAGGACTTTCCCGTTAAGTTCTTTTTGGTTAAGAGCTTCAATAGCTTGAGCTCCTTCTTCGTCACCCATTTCGATGAAACCGAAACCTCTAGAACGGCCAGTTTCTCTGTCTGTTACAATCTTAGCAGATGTTACATCGCCAAATTCAGCGAATAAGTCATGCAACTCATATTCTTTAGTTGCGTAATTGATGTTTGAAACAAAAATGTTCATTTTAAATAAAATTAAAAAATTAATAAAAATTTGGCATATAAAAGAAAAACAACATAAATTTAATGAACAAATATTGATTCCAAATATAAACGATTGCAAGTTACAATTAAAAATTACAAATCAAAGCTTTTTTATAATTAATTCTCACTTAATATTGAATTTGTTAAATCTAATCCTTATAAAATAATATTTATCAGGCTTTTATTAGTAATTGAGAAAACAAATTATTGTTTTTTGATAACTATATGTTAATTGGCTGTAAATACAAGTTTTTAGCCGTAAATTTGTGCTGTAAATTATTAAAAATATGAACTACCATACGAGAAAATGGGTAAAACCCGAAGATTTAAATCCTAACCAGTCACTTTTTGGAGGAAGATTATTGCAGTGGATTGATGAAGAAGCCGCATTGTATGCTGTGATTCAGCTGGAAAATAAAAAAGTAGTTACAAAATTCATATCAGAAATCAACTTTGTGAGCTCAGCAAAACAAGGCGATATTATAGAAATCGGTATTGAAGTTTCAGCTTTCGGCTCTACCTCTCTTACCTTAAGATGCGAGGTGCGAAATAAAATGACGCATCAAACCATTATTACTGTTGACAGAATTGTAATGGTAAATTTAGACGAGGAAGGAAATCCTGCTCCACACGGAAAAACAAAAGTTGAATTCGTAAAAGACAGATTGCTAAACAATCAGGATCAGCAATGAAGATTTTCATAAAAAATATGGTTTGTGGCAGGTGTATTTCTGCGGTTACCAGTATTTTCAATGAAGTTCAGGTGAAAATTAAGTCCATTAATCTTGGTGAAGTGGAGACAGCATCTGATGTTTCGGAACAGGATCTTGATAATATAGAAAAAAAACTTTCAGAAACAGGTTTTGAAAGAATAAAAGACTCTGCTCATCAGCTTATTGAAAAGATTAAAAACCTGATCATCACAAAAATCAGTGAGCTCGATATTGATGAAAATTTCCTCCTTTCTGAGTTTTTAATATCAAAAATCCATAAGGATTACAGCTCTCTTTCAAAAACTTTTTCTCAAAATGAGAATGTTACATTAGAGCAGTTCTTTATTCTTCAAAAGATTGAAAAAGTGAAGGAATTGCTTTTATATAATGAATTCACATTGACAGAAATAGCTGGAAAACTCGGCTATAAAAGTGTGCAACACCTGTCATCACAATTCAGAAACAGTTCAGGTTTCACTCCTACTGAATTCAAAAAACTGAAAGTTCACAACCGAAAACCGCTGGATCTTATCTGAAAATAAAATACATTAGAGTTTTGAAATTTATTTATAATCAAAACTCTAATTTTCTCTTCCAAATTCTATAAACATTATCCTTAAATTTATAACAACCTTTCTGATGCATGTTGGAAATTTGTACTATAAATAAAGGATCATGGAAAAACAATATAAAATACTCGGAATGACCTGCTCCGGTTGCCAGAAAAAGATTTCTGAAAAACTGAACAGTATTGAAGATGTAAAAGCTGACGTTAACTTAGAAACGAATACGGTTACCATCACTTCCGGAAAAGATATTGAATTAAATACCTTAAATAAGGCATTGGAAGAAATAGGAAATTACAAATTAGAGGATTCGGATAATCCCGAAAAGGCTTTTATCAAACCGCAAGACAGAGTTTCTCCCTCATCAGTTTATTATTGTCCCATGGAATGTGAAGGGGATAAAGTTTATTTCCAGCAGGGGAAAAGATGTCCG
Organism: Chryseobacterium sp. Y16C; assembly: GCF_022488405.1. Lineage (NCBI taxonomy): Bacteria > Pseudomonadati > Bacteroidota > Flavobacteriia > Flavobacteriales > Weeksellaceae > Chryseobacterium > Chryseobacterium sp. Y16C. Next base: position 573,646 of record NZ_CP092711.1, on the reverse strand, counting down.
GTCTGCAATATGTACCTGGTTCCTATTGAAGAAAAGTTAGCAAAAGATCCCAATCATAAGCCGACCTACTCTTCTATCCATTTACCCGAAAATTTTAAAGATAATATCGGAAAATATTACTGTCCTATGTTTTGTGAAGGAGATAAGATGTACAATGAGAAAGGCGATTGTCCTGTTTGTCATATGCATTTGGAAGAAATTACAGATGATTTGGTAAAAAATGCAGGAACTCATTCGCATCACCATACTCATGATCATCATCATGAAGCTCCGAAGGTTACAGATGAAATGGCAGGTAAATATTACTGTCCGATGTACTGTGAAGGAGATAAAGTATACGATACTAATGTAGGCTGTCCGGTCTGTGGTATGGATTTGGTGAAATATCCCGAAAAAAAAACGGCAAAATATACCTGTCCGATGCATCCCGAAGTCATAAGAGATGAACCCGGAAGCTGCCCTATTTGCGGAATGGATTTAGTAAGAATGCCAGATACAAATGACGATGAGGAAGATGAAACATATACCATTCTGAAAAGAAAATTCATTATTTCTTTGGCTTTTACTCTTCCTGTTTTTATACTTTCGATGGGCGGAATGTTCATTGATTTCCCATTTTCACATCAGGTTCAGGGTGTTATTGAGCTTATTTTAACCCTTCCTGTCCTGTTTTATTCAGGTTGGTTTTTGATGAAAAGAGGCTGGGTTTCTTTTAAAACCTGGAATTTGAATATGTTCAGCTTAATTGCTTTGGGAGTTGCTGCAGCATTTATTTTCAGTATTGTCGCTTTGGCCTTTCCAAATATGATTCCTCATGAAATTCGTGGTCACAACCATGGAGTACCCTTATATTTTGAAGCGGTCTGTGTTATTTTAACATTGGTGATCTTAGGACAACTTATGGAAGCCGCTGCTCATAAAAAAACAGGAAACGCCATTCGTGAATTGATGAATCTTTCACCAGATGAAGCTAATCTAATCGTAAACGGAGAGGAAAAGAAAGTATTGCTTTCGCAGGTGAAAATCGGAGATTTATTAAAAGTAAAACCTGGTGAAAAAATTCCTGTCGACGGAAAAATAACTGAAGGAAGTTCTTATGTTGATGAAAGTATGATCACGGGAGAGCCTATTCCCGTTGAAAAAAACATTAATGATAAAGTATCTTCAGGAACCATCAACGGCAACCAGGTTTTCATTATGAAAGCTGAAAAAGTGGGCGATGAAACTCTCCTTTCACAGATCATTAAAATGGTGAATGAAGCCAGCCGAAGTAAAGCTCCTATTCAAAAACTGACGGATAAAGTTTCAAAAGTTTTTGTTCCTGCAGTTATTTTGATTGCGTTTTTAACATTCATTCTATGGCAATTTTTCGGACCGGAAGGTAAAAGAAGTCTATTTGCTTTTGTGAATGCTGTAGCTGTTTTAATTGTTGCCTGTCCTTGTGCATTAGGTTTGGCTACCCCTATGTCTTTAATGGTAGGAATCGGGAAAGGGGCTAAAAATGGAATCCTTATAAAAAATGCAGAAGCACTTGAAGAAATGAATAAGATAAATGTTTTAATTACTGATAAAACAGGCACTTTAACAGAAGGAAAACCATCTGTAGAATATGTTGAAACACTTAATGAAGATAAAAATTCAATCCTGAAACTGGCGTATTCATTAAACCAGAATTCCGAACATCCTCTGTCAAATGCGGTAATCAAAAAAGCAAAAGGTGAAAGTATTTCTCCTGAAAAAGTTGAGAAATTTGAAAATATTTCAGGAAAAGGGGTGAAAGGAATTATTAACGGGAAAACTGTTTATCTTGGAAACGAAAGTTTATTAACTTCCAGTCAAATATCAATTTCAGAAAACTTAAAGCAAAAAGCTATTGAGGTACAGTCAAAAGCTCATACCATCTCTTATATTGCTCAGGAAAATCAGGCTTTAGGATTTATTAGTTTTACAGATAAAATTAAAGAAAGTTCTAAAAAAGCAGTTCAGCAGTTATTAAGCGAGGGTGTAGATGTAATGATGATGACCGGAGATAACGAACATACTGCAAAAGCGGTTGCTGAAGAGCTAGGCATTAAGCATTTTAAAGCCAACTGTCATCCTGAAGACAAATTGAATGAAGTCAAAAAACTTCAGCAGCAAGGTAAAATCGTTGCCATGACCGGTGACGGTATCAATGACTCTCCTGCTCTGGCTCAAGCTAATATCGGAATTGCGATGGGGACAGGAACCGATGTCGCTATCGAAAGTGCAGAAATAACCTTATTAAAAGGCGATATCTTAGGAGTTGCCAAAGCAAAATTACTCAGTGAAAAATTATTGAGAAACATTAAGGAGAATTTGTTTTTTGCTTTTATTTATAATGTTTTAGGAGTTCCAATTGCGGCAGGATTATTGTATCCTTTTTTTGGAATTCTTTTATCTCCAATGATTGCAGCCGCAGCGATGAGCTTCAGTTCGCTATCGGTGATTTTGAATTCACTCCGGTTGAATTCAGTTGATTTAGACATTAAATAAACATGAAGAAAGAAAGTCTTTATATCGGTTGCTCAGGCTTTTACAATAATGATTGGAAAGGATCATTATACCCTGAAGATGCAAAAAGTAAAGACTTTCTTTCTTTATATTCCCAAAAATTCAACTGTGTAGAAATCAATTCAACATTTTACAGGAATCCAACAGCTAAAACCCTTCTGAAATGGAGTGATGAAACTCCTGAAGATTTTAAGTTTTTTATTAAAATTCCGAAAACAATTTCTCACGAAAAACGCCTGAAAGACTGTAAAGAGGATATTACAGCATTTTGTACTCATATTCAGGATCACTTAAAAGAAAAGCTTTCCGGCTTTCTCTACCAATTCCCTCCTTCTTTCAAAAATACACAGGAAAATATTGATCTCATCCTTAACAATATCAATCCTGTCTGTTTGAATGTTATTGAATTCCGTCATGAGTCTTGGTGGAACAATGAGATTTTTAATATTCTAAAAGATCATAATATCATTTTTTCCGGAGTAAGTTTCCCGGGAAATCTACCTGAAGAGATTATCATTAATCATCCTGAAATTTTATATTACAGACTTCATGGGAAACCTGTCCTTTACAAATCCGAATATAGTTTAGAATTCCTTAAAGATCTTGCTGAAAACATTGTAAATATGAAAAGGAAAACTTTTATCTTTTTCAATAATACATGGGGAACAGCGGCCATTAATAACGCTTTATATTTAAAAGAATTACTTAAGTAAAATTCAGTTATTAAATATCCTTAAAAAACAGAATTTAATCAAAACTCGGCACATAATTTGTTAAGAATAATTTTGAAAAATTAACTCTTTTTAACAATTTAAATTCCTTTTTGATTTTATGAAAAAAACTTTTGCGGAAAAGTCTAGAAACAAGACTTTTCTTGGGATGTTTGCATTGGTGAGTGCAACTTCAATTTTATTCCACGGTTGCAGCCGTAAAAACGACAAGAAAGAATCAGAAAAACTGATTCCACAGGAACATCCCGTCGCAAAAACAGTTCCTAAAATTGATGATGAAGACGTAGCCTCCGACAAAAGAGTGATCTATCTTACATTTGATGATGGTCCGAATCAAGGAACAAAAAATCTTCTGAAAATCCTGAACAAAAGAAATGTTTGCGCAACCGCTTTTATAGTCGGAAAACATGTTTATGGAAGCAAGACACAGATAAATGATTTTGAGCTCCTAAAAAAAGACCCGCTGATAGAGCTTGCAAATCACAGCTTTACACATGCCAATAATAAATACACCGATTTTTATAAAAATCCGTCAGGTGTTGTACATGATTTTGATACAGCTAAAGACAGCTTGAAATTATACGATAAAATAGCCAGAACACCAGGAAGAAATATATGGAGACTTAATCATACGAATGTAACCGATCTTAAAAGTTCTACGGAAGCGGCCAATAAACTTAAAGAAGCCGGCTATAAAGTAATTGGTTGGGATCTGGAATGGAAACCCGGTCAGAAAATGGCGCTGAAAGGCAATCATGAAGCTATGCTGAAAAAAGTGGATAGTATTTTTTTTAATGACTTAGAAAAAACTTCAAGACATCTTGTTTTTCTTACTCATGATCAGTATCTAACAGATGCTGATTCTATCAATGAGCTTGATCTGTTTATTGAAAAGCTCCAGAAAAGCAATCGATTTGTTTTCAGAAAAATTTCGGAATATCCTAAGATTAATGAAGTTTTGAATTAATATAAATATTCTTGGTTGTCTGCCATTCTGACGAAGGAAGGATCTCAGCTTTATTCAAAATAGATTCTTCATTGCTCTTAGTTTCGTTCAGAATGACAGACAATCATTTTTTTGGCTTTTTTATTCGTAAAACTGATTCTAAAATTTATAAATTAATTCGTTTTTTGCTTTTAAAATTCAGAAATTTGCAATCATGAGCATTCAGGAAAATTATAATACAATAAAAAGCCAGCTTCCGGCACATGTACAGTTGGTTGCTGTATCCAAAACACATCCGGTTTCAGCAATTCAGGAAGTCTACGATTTAGGTCAAAGAGTCTTTGGTGAGAATAAAGTTCAGGAAGTAATGGAAAAATATCCGCTTCTTCCTAAAGATATTCAATGGCATCTGATCGGGCATCTGCAAACCAATAAGGTAAAATATATTGCCGAGTTTATAGATACGATCCAAAGTGTTGATTCTGAAAAATTAATGTTAGAAATCAACAAAGAGGCAGCAAAGTACGATAGAAAAATTAAAGTTTTACTTCAGGTAAAAATTGCTGAAGAAGAAAGTAAATTCGGACTAGAAACTAATGAAGCCAGAGCTTTATTCCAAAAATATACAGACGGAGCATTTTCAAATATAGAAGTTACAGGATTGATGGGAATGGCAACATTCACCGAAGATGAACAGCAGATCAGAAAAGAATTTTCAATATTAAAAAGTCTTTTTGATGAGCTGAATAAGCAAAAATCTTTACAAACATTGTCAATGGGAATGAGTGATGACTTCCCTGTTGCGATAGAATGTGGTGCCAATTCCATAAGAGTCGGTTCTGCTATTTTCGGAAGAAGAGATTATACGAAATAGATCATTTAGGTATGGTTTTTGCTAATAATTCAATCAAAAATTTCTAAATTTGCAACTATGCAAAAAATCCTTATCGTAGAAGACGAAAAAGCAATATCGGGAGTTCTTCACAGTATTCTCTCAGATGAACTTACTGATTATGAATTTGTAATCGCTGAAGATGGCCTTGAAGGCTATAAACAGGTAGAGAAAGAAGACTTTGCATTGGTAATTTCTGACATCAAAATGCCCAAACTTTCGGGAACTGAGCTTTTAAAGCAAAGTTTAGCACTAAAACCTGAAACTACTTTTATTATGATTTCAGGGCACGCAGATATTGATTCTGCAGTTTCCTGTTTAAAGGAAGGTGCTTATGATTTTATTTCGAAGCCTATAGACATCAACAGACTGATTACAAGCGTTAAAAATGCTTTAACAAAAGAGTCTCTGAAGAAAGAAAATAAAAACCTTCAAACCGAAAATAAAACGCTTAAGAAAAAAGTAAGCAAAAAATATCAAATGATCGGTCAGTCTGCAGAATTGCAGAAGATTCAGGATATGATTGATAAAGTTGCTGTTTCTGATGCCAGAGTTTTAATTACAGGTCCCAACGGCGCCGGAAAAGAGCTTGTAGCGCATGCTATTCACAATCAAAGTGAGAGAGCAAAAGGCCCGATGATTGAAGTAAACTGTGCTGCCATTCCTTCTGAACTTATAGAGTCTGAGCTTTTTGGTCACGTAAAAGGATCTTTTACAGGGGCTATCAAGGATAAACAAGGAAAATTTGAACAGGCTAACGGAGGTACTATTTTCCTGGATGAAATTGGTGATATGAGCCTTATTGCTCAGGCAAAAGTGTTGAGAGCACTACAGGAAAGTAAAGTTTCTCCTGTAGGAAGCGACAAAGAAATAAAAGTTGATGTAAGAGTATTGGCAGCAACCAATAAAAATATGCAGAAGGAAATAGAAGCAGGAAGATTCAGAGAAGACCTTTACCACAGACTTTCTGTGATCGAAATTTATGTACCGCCATTGGATGAAAGAAAAGAAGACATCAAATTACTGGTTGAACATTTCTCAGGAATGATCGCCGATGAGCACGGTACCGCAACAAAAAAATTCGATGATAAAGCGATTGAAGCCCTAAAAGCGCTTTCATGGACAGGAAACATCAGAGAATTAAGAAATGTTGTAGAAAGGTTAATTATTTTAGGTGGAAGCACTGTGTCTGCCGAAGACGTTGCAAGTTTTGTAAGGAAATAATGTAGATTATTACTTAATATAAATTATAAAAATTGCAGTATCATTTGTTACTGCAATTTTTTTTTGAACTCAAACTACAAACTATATGAATTTTAAATTATGAGCTTTTTAAATAAAAAATATACGAAAGAAACTTTAGCACTTGCCTTACCGGTCATGTTGACCCAGGTAGGACAGGTCTCGGTCAATTTATTTGACAACATCATTGTAGGAAAACTATTGGGAGCAGATGCATTAGCTTCCGTATCTTTAGGAAATGCGGTTTTTTTCTCCATGTTTGTTCTGGCATTGGGGTTTTCATTTGCAATTCCTCCATTGGTTTCCGAAGCCCATTCACAGCATGATCATAAGACTATCAATTCGGTTTTCAGCCATGGCTTTGTTATTAATATGTCTGTGGGGATTATTTTAATGGGAATTTTGTTTTTGGGAATGCCACTACTCTATCATTCTGGGCAACCTGCTAAAATTATTCCTGATACAGTAGATTTCTTAACGATTATGGCGATCAGTATTGTTCCGTTTATGGCGTTTCAGACGTTAAGAGAGGTCTCTGAAGGTTTATCCTATACCATCGGAGTAACAAAGGCTACTATTATTGCCAATGTCATTAATATTGTTCTTAATTACGTTTTTATCAAAGGGCTTTGGATATTTCCGGAGATGGGAGTAAAAGGATCTGCACTGGCAAGTTTAATTGCCCGTATTTTTATGGTGGTATTTCTTTATATTGTCTTGTTGAAAGAACCTAAAACAAAGCAGTATATTAAAGCCTTTTCTTTAAAAGTTGAAGTTTTTTCAAAGAAAATGTTTGATAAAATGGTGAGATTGGGGCTTCCTACTGCACTTCAGATGTTTTTTGAAGTTACTGCTTTTGCAGGAGCAGCCTTTATATGCGGATTGATTTCGGCACATGATATTGCTTCTCATCAGATTGCTTTGAGCATGGCTTCATTTACTTTTAACTTATGTGTAGGGTTTAGTGTTGCCTCCACGGTAATGATCGGGAGAAAGCTGGGTGAACAGAACTATGTAGAGCTAAGAAAAGTCGGGATCAACAACCTGAAAATAGCTTTTATTTTCATGTGTATTTGTGGAATTGTCTTTATCTTAGGCAGAAATATTCTTCCTACTTTTTTTACTAAAAAGGAAGAAATTGAAGTGATTACTCTCGCTTCGAAACTTATGATTATTGCAGCATTATTTCAATTGTCAGATGGAATTCAGGTAACTGCATTAGGAACACTGAGAGGGTTACAGGATGTAAAAATACCTTCTATATACACATTTATTGCATATTGGCTGATTACAATTCCTTTAGGGTATTTTCTTTGTGTGACCTTAAAAATGGGAGCATTCGGAATGTGGATCGCTTTAGGATTAGGACTTACTATTTCAGCATTGTTTCTCGTAAAACGATTCCTGAATATGTCTGCAAAAAAAATAAAATTAAATCCATAAAATAATAAACGGTCCTTTTAAGGATCGTTTTTTTTATAATTCTATTCCTTATTGAGTGAAATGAATAAGAGATATTGTATTTTTGCTTCCTGTAAAATAAAAACATTATATAATTCAATGAAGAAAATTCTTTTTCTACTGGGTATTTGCACAGTGTCTTTCTATCAATCACAAACCAATAGGTTTATCTATGAACTGCAACTCAGGAATGATAATACACAGGAATATAGAAAGGCATTAATGAATCTCGATATCAGTGCTAAATCTGTTAAATTTTATGATAAAAATTTTGCCGACTACGATTCTATCAATAAGAGTTCTCAAATGGGAAATTCCCATCACAGTACAAAAACAGATCAGGTAGTGGAAAGGCAGCCTAATTCTTTTAAAAACAACTGGTACAGAGATTTTTTTGAATATTTTGTCGTGAAAACCAATGATGAGATGAAATGGAAGCTTTTATCAGATACCCAAACATACAATGGTTATACTTTACAAAAAGCCACCACTGATTTTGGAGGCAGACAATGGACAGCCTGGTTTTCTAAAGAAATCGATATTCAAGAAGGTCCTTATAAATTCAGAGGGCTTCCCGGATTAATTTTCATTGTTGAAGATGATAAAAAGGATTTCATCTATAAACTTGTTAAGAATATAAAACTTCAGGAAACCTATATAACAAAAGATTTTGTTGAAACCCATTACGGAAAAGCCCCATTGCCTATTTCTATTGAAAAATTCAACAAATATATTGAAGACACCTATGCTGATCCTATAAGAATGTTCTCAGACGGAGTGAAAAATGGAGGGTCTACCTTTGGAAAAGAAACGGTAGAATCTTTAGATGAGCTGAATAAAAAGAAAATAATGCTGCAGAAAGGAATTAAAAGCCGATATATTTATATTGAAAAAGATAAAGAACCTAAGTTCAATTAATGAAAGAACTCGCTATTCAGCGAGTTTTTATTTTATCCAATTCTCTTTCCTAAAATCACCAAAGTTCTTTCTACTCCATCCAATACAGCTACATTAGGAAGTGTTCCCCAATCTTCAAAGCCAAAATGTCGGAATAATTTTAAACTCGGCTCATTATGCAGGAAAATAAAGCCTAACAAAGTTTTAACTCCCAATTTTCCGGCATTATCAATACAATGTTGAAGAACTTTCTTACCAAAGCCTTTTCCTCTGCTGCTTTCATCCATATAAATGCTTATTTCCACAGTTCCGTTGTAAGCAGGTCTTCCATAAAATGAAGAAAAGCTTACCCAGCCCACCACATTATTGTTATCATCTTCAATCATCCATAGAGGCCTTTTTTCAGGAGTATGTTCATAAAACCACTTATAACGGCTTTCTACAGAAATCTCTTCCGTATCTGCAGTCACCATTCTGGATGCAATCGTTGAATTATAGATTTCTACGATTCTTGGTAAATCTTCAATGGCTGCATTTCTGAACGTTAATTCTTCCATTCTACGATCTTTTTTTGCAAAGATACGCGAAGATTTGAGTTCTATTGCAGCCAATTATTCATCGCGTTCTTTCTCCTTTAATTCTTTAAAAGCCCTGTTTAAACTTCTTACAGTAATTCCCAGATAAGCCGCCATATCCTCTTTTGAAATTTTCATTTCTTTGGACTTTACTTCGAGAAGTTGGGACAGAGTATGTTCTGTAGTATGCAACTGCTGGTAAGAAGCTCTGCTTGATGTATTGAAGATGCGGTCTGCAAAAACATCAAGTAATAAATTATTCAGCGTCAGATCATTTTTAATTAAAGACTGGAAATATGGGATTGTCATGGAGTAAACAGTAACTTCTGTAATGGCTTCAATACTGCAAAGACAGGGAACATTTTTTATGACTTCTATTTCACCAATAATTTCTCCTTTCCCCAAAAATTCTACAATGTATTCTTTATCGTTTTCTTCAACAAAAAAACATTTCGTAATTCCACTTTTGATAAGCATTATTTTAGTGGAAACTTCATTTTGTGTTAAGATCTTTTCTCCTTTTTCAAAAGATTTCAACACAATCTTGTCTTTATGATCCTGATTTTCATAAAGCTTTTCTAAATAATCTAAAAAGGGTTGGTTGGTACGTAACATATTTTACCGGGACAAATGTCCTTTTCTGTTTTGTTTTTTATACTGATTTTTGTGAGCGAAAATTACAAAAACTAAAGTAAACTAAATATGAATAATAATATAACTGTTATTGCTTTTGATGCAGATGATACTCTTTGGATCAATGAGCCCTATTTTCAGGAGGCTGAAAAGGAATTTTGCATCTTATTGGAAGACTATCTTCCACAACATTCCGTTTCCCAGGAATTATTCAAAACGGAAATAAATAATCTTCATTTATACGGATATGGGGTAAAAGGATTTATGCTGTGCATGATTGAAACGGTAAGCAAAGTTTCCAATGGTACAGCTCCTTTATCACTGATTAATAAAACGATTGAGATCGGTCACGAATTGCTTCAAAAACCCGTTGAACTTTTAGATGGAGTTACTGAAACTTTAGAACATTTAAAAGAAAAATACAGATTAGTTGTTGCCACAAAAGGTGATTTACTGGATCAGGAACGCAAGTTAAAGAAATCAGGATTGCAGGAATATTTTCATCATATTGAAATTATGAGCGATAAAAAAGAAAGTGATTATCAAAAACTTTTAAAGCATCTCGATTGTAAACCTGAAAACTTTTTAATGCTCGGGAATTCTATTAAATCTGATATTTTGCCCGTCTTAGAAATTGGCGGATCTGCCGCTCATATTCCATATCATGTAACCTGGGTGCATGAACAGCATGATCTTAATATAGAATATTCCAATTTTATGGAACTGGAAAAGCTTAATGATATTTTGGATTATTTATAGAAGATTTATTATAGATTTATTTTGAACAAAATTCCATATACTGTTTTATCATTTCTGAATTATATTTTTCATCAAAGTAAATCAACTTTTGAAAATAGGGAATTTTTCTATCTGTGTAAAAGCTGTATTCTGCTACTATTTCCACTAAATGCTTTGGAGATGACTTATCATTGAGAATAGCATATTCGAATTGCACTAATAAAGAATCAATCTCTTTTTCCTTCCACACGGGTTGCTGTTTTTCGTATATTTCATCAATTACTTTTCCACCGGATTTAATTATGCTATCTTGATGTTTTTCTCGCCATTTCATGTTATCAATATCCATTTTTTCTCTAAATGCATATTTGTATAATTCATCTGCCAAGAATGAATCACTCCCTATACAACCTTCGAGAATAGATACAGAATCATTGTTTTTTAAATAATAATCAAACAAATTATCTAGAGATTTAAGTTTTCTTCTAAAAATACTTTTCGAAGCATAGGTTTTTACAACAGGATTTCCATTGTACGCCATATATTCCAATTCCTTATCTGTTGCAATATCACTAATATCTAAAAAACATCTGTAAACCGGACTTTCTCCAAAAAAATCTCCGACTTGTTGTGATTCGACTTTATCACTTTCTGATAATCTTTGATACAGTTTATTTACTTTGGGTGAAAGTTGTCCAAAATGGAATATGGGGATACATATTAAAAAAGAAAGTATTTTCATTTAATGGTTATAGTTTTAGAACAAAAATAAAAAACTCGTTCAAAAAGAACGAGTTTTTTATTATGATTTATTATTTCTTCAGACATTTTTCCAAGAATTGATCCTGTTCCCAAAGCAAATGTAAAATATTTTCTTTGGCAGCATATCCGTGAGCTTCTTTTGGAAGGAGAACCATCTTTACAGGAGCTCCCAAATTTTTCAGTGCCTGGAAATATCTTTCCGTTTGCAAAGTAAAAGTTCCGGGATTGTTATCTGCATCCCCATGAACCAACAATAATGGCGTTTTCATTTTATCGGCATTCATAAATGGAGACATGGCATTGTATATTTCAGGAATATCCCAGTAATTTCTCTGCTCGCTTTGGAATCCAAATGGAGTGAGTGTTCTGTTATAGGCTCCACTTCTTGCGATTCCGCAGGCATAATCTTTAGAATGGGTCAAAAGATTGGCTGTCATAAATGCACCATAAGAATGACCACCTACTGCCACTTTATTTCGGTCAATATATCCTAGTTTATCTACTGCGTCTATTGCGGCCCTTCCATTCGCTACCAATTGAGGAATAAAGGTGTCATTCGGCTCTGTTTTACCTTCTCCGATAATCGGAAAAGCGGCATCATCCAACACGGCATATCCTTTTGTGGTCCAATACACAAACGAACCGTAATATGGAAAAGTAAAGTCATTTGGGTTTTGCGTGCTTTGTCCTGCTGTGTTTTTGTCTTTATACTCTGTAGGATATGCCCAAATCAATAAAGGAAGTTTTTCTTTCTTAGCTTTTCTGTCATAATTTGCTGGCAAATAAAGCGTTCCTGAAAGGGTCACACCGTCATTTCTCTTATAGGTAATCACCTCTTTATATACATCCTTTATACTTTCAAAAGGATTGGCAAAGCTGGTTACCGATTCTGTTTTGTTAGATTTGATATTTCGTTTAAAATAATTCGGATATTGGCTTGCTGATTGTTGTATCGTAAGAATTTCACCTTTGAAAGGATTTAAGATATCAACTATTTCTTCTTTTTCATTCTTCAGATTGGAAGTATATAATCTTTTTTTCTTCAAAGTTTTAATGTCCATTTCATCAATGAAAGGATGCTGTCCGTCTTTTGTAAATCCAGCTCCGATTAAATAGGCCTTACCTCCTTTTAAGTCCAGAACTGTTCTTCCAAATTGATTTTTAGTGGTGTTAAAATTCCCCGGATCACTGTAAACATCCTGATAATTTCGGTCATCAATCACTTTAGATTCATTGGTATTGAGATCTACTAAGAACGATTTTGTATTTCTGGTATCATACCACGATTCATGAACAATCGCATAATGATCATTGGTCCAGCTTATATCTTCATATCGTTGTTTTGTTTTGAAGAAAGACTTAGGAGCAGAAGTAAACGGAGCCTCCCAAGTGAAAATTTCATCTCTGTATTCCGCAGTTTTTGATTGATCTCCTCCATCTAAAGCTTCTGTATATACCAAAGTTGCAGGCATATCGCTTCTCCATCCCATATCTCTTTTTCCTGTTCTTACTGAAGAAAATCCTTTCGGCATAATTTCGTTCAACGGAGTTTCATTAACTATTTTCACCACATTTCCATTGCTATCATAAACCGTTGTAGTCATTGGAAACCTGCTTAAAGGAACGATATAAGAGAATGGTTTTTTAATAGTCGTTGTCATTAAGTAGTTCCCGTCCGGTGAAAAGCTCAATCCGGCATACATATCTTTTTCTTTTATTTTATTCAGGTTTCCATTAAGGTCAACTTTGTAAATATCTGAAGAAGTGAGAATTTCAAAATTCTTTTCATCCTGAGGGTTTTTCAGAAGGTCCTGATAGGTTCTGTTCTGAGAAACTTTTCCATCTGAAGTGGAAACAATGGGACCGGTCGGCAGATCTTTACTGGAGTCAATTAAAGTTCCCCTATTCTGTGACAATGTTTTGATCAGTAGATTCTGAGAATCTTTATGCCAAACATATGGTGAACCCAAATTAGCATTCAGGTTATCTGCAGTGACTTTTTTGGCAGTAGCAGTTTCCAGGTCGACAATCCAAAGCTCTACTCCTTTACCGGTTGTATTGGTGAAAGCAAATTTCTTTTCATCCGGCGAGAAAGAGGTATAGGCAATCTTCGCATTCGAAGGAAGGTTCTTTACCTGGATTTCATTCTTCTCAGCCGTTTTTCTTACTTTAAGGTTATTCAGATAGGTAATACTGCTTGAAATATTGGTAACAGGATTAATTCTCAGTCCTCCCAGTTTCATCTCCTGCTGGCTTAAATCTTCAAGGGTTTTATACGTCGGACGGTAGGTAAAAACAATCCAGTCTTTTTTGCTGTTCATTAAAACACTTGGTGGTCTTTCATAATCAGCCAGTTTTAAAATTTCCGGTGAAGGTTTTTGATAGGTAATATTTTCCTGCGCATTATAAAAATTAAGAAACGCAAGAAGACAGATTGTTAGTTTTATCTTCATTATAATTTCATTTTTTACGAATTTAACGAAATTAATGACATAAAAAAAGCAGGAAATATTTCCTGCTTCTTGTTATTTTTATACTAAAGATTACCAATCTGAAGACCTTTTTCTTTTTTCGATCATATAATCTACGGAGATTTTACCGGCTCCAAAAGAAATAATCAATAAATAGACAGAAAGATATAATAAGCTTAATTCTCTTTTTTCAAATAAATCTGCTCCGTGTACAACAAAAGCTGCAATGGCCATTGTAAAAATTAAAAATCCGGTAGCAAATCTTGTAAAAAGTCCTAAAATTATAAGAATGGAACAAACAAACTCTGCAAATACGGTTAAAATTAACGAAATTTTAGGTCCAAGTCCTATGAAGTCAAAAAACTTTATTTCGCCACCTTCCAACAATTGCTGAAGTTTTGGGAAACCATGAGATAGCATTGCAAAACCAATAAATATTCTTACAACTAATAAAACTAAGTCTACATAGATAGGAGTAGTTTTCGAGTTTGAGTAGCTCATTCAATATTAATTTAATTTAAAGATAATAAAAATCTTCTAATATAACGATGAATATTGAATTTTTAGTCTATCTGTATCCGAAGTTTTTAAGATCCCTGTCGTTTTTTCGCCAATCCTTTTTCACTTTTACAAAAAGATTCAGGTGGATTTTTTTGGCAAAGAACTTTTCAAGATCCAGTCTGGCTTCCGTTCCCACTTTTTTTATAGCTTCCCCTTTATGACCGATGATAATCCCTTTCTGAGTATCCCTTTCCACATATATAATCGAATCAATGAAAATAATGCCTTCTTTTTCCTTGAACATTTCTGTGACCACTTCTACAGAGTATGGAATCTCTTTTTCATAATTCAAAAGAATTTTCTCTCTGATGGCTTCGTTTACAAAGAAACGCTCCGGTTTGTCTGTGTACATATCTTTATCATAATACGCAGGGTTTTCCGGCAGCATTGATTTTAATTTCGGAAGAATAACATCTGTATTAAAGGCATTCAATGCAGAAATAGGTAAGATTTCGGCTTTAGGAATTCTTTCATGCCATTCTGAAACCAGTTTTTCCAATCCTTCCTGATTGGTCTGGTCTACTTTATTTAATAATAATAAAACAGGAACGGGAATTTTATTCAGCTTATCAATTAAGAATTCTGAAGGTTCTGCTTTATCGGTTACATCGACAATAAAAAGAAAAACGTCGGCATCCTGTAAAGAATCTTTCACAAAATCCATCATTTTTTCCTGTAAGCCATATTTAGGATCCAGAACTCCGGGAGTATCTGAAAATACGATCTGAAGGTCTTCTTCGTTATAAATTCCAAAAATTCTGTGACGTGTTGTCTGAGCCTTTTGGGTAACAATTGCCAGCTTCTCTCCCATCAACTGGTTGAGCAGTGTAGATTTTCCGGCATTGGGCTTTCCAACTATATTTACAAATCCTGCTTTGTGCATAAAAATTATATTACGGACTGCAAAGTTACTAAAACAAAACCGTCTTTCCCGATTAATAGAAAACTTCTCTGTAAAAACTGTTAAATACTTATTCTATTTCACCGAATCTTTATGAATGAGCTTGGCTTTGAAGGTGACTCTTTCACTATTTTTTTTATAACAGGTGATTTCATCATCAATCAGTTTTATGATTGTTTTTGCCATATCTTTTAATGGTTGTTTAACGTAAGTAAGCTCAATCGGGAAAAGCTCATAGGCTTCTGCTTCATCAAAGGTAATCATCGAAAGATCTTCAGGCACTTTAATGTGATGTTTAATAAAATAGCTCATTCCAGCAATTCCAAGCTTATTACTTGTAAAGTAAACGGCTGTTCGCTTAGAAAGATCGAGCTGTTTTTCAAGAGCATTATGTATTTCCTCTTTTCTGTTTTCCATTCCTACCAACACCTTTTTGTAGCTGATTCCGCTTTCCGGAAAATGTTTTTCAAAGCCGTATTGTCTGTCCAGAAGATGGGGAACCTCAGTATTATATCCTACATAAAGGATTTCTTCAAAATTTTTAGCTTTCAGAAAATCAAAAACCTGCTCAGAGACTTCAAAATTATTCACCAGAACACCCGGCAAGTGAATATCCTTAAGATAACGGTCAATGGTAACCACAGGATATTCATCTTTAATGAGCTTTTTCAGAGTATCATTAGAATCTATAATTGGAGCTACAATCATTCCGTCAACCTGGTGCTCAGCAAAAAGTTCGGTTAATTGTTTGAATTTTTCAGGGTTTTCATCGGAACTTCCGATAAGAAGAGTATATCCCAGTTTTATGGCTTCATCTTCAATACAACGAGCCATTGTAGAATAAAATCCATTTGAAATATCGGCTAAAATTAGTCCTATCAGTTTGCTTCGGCTCATTTTTAAGCTTTTAGCAATTTTATTAGGAACATAATTGATAGAATCTGCAATTTCTAAGATTTTTTCTTTAGTTTGTTGGCTTATTCTACTACCTTCTTTTTTATTAAGGACATAAGAAACTGTTGCAACAGAAACACCTGCGATTCTAGCGATATCTTTTATGGAAGCTCTTTTCATTATATAGTTTAAGGAAAAACAAAAATATTCTATTAAATTATTAATAAACAACAGGTATTTTCTTTGAGTATTTAATAAATAATTGTACTTTCGCAAATTTTAAAAACCTCTCCTTCCGCACAATTAAATACTTAATAAACACCTATTTACAAATATAATAAAAAATCATTATTTTGATAATAAGCTAGAAAGCGACATCCGTATTTTTAAAATGTCTAATTTACCTTAAACGTTTATCTTCAATTATTGTAAATATTTTTTTTAATTCTTTTTAAAAACTAATATTTTTGATGATATTGAAGTCCTTATTATGAATATTGATGAAATCATAAACCGCATCTATCCTCTTCCCGATTCTTCCCGGGAAAACTTAAAAAAACATATTACAGAAGTTTCCCATTCAAAAGGAACCTGCTTAATGGAAGCGCAAAAAATCGTTCCTTATATTTATTTTGTTAAAAAGGGAATTGTACGCGCCTATGCATCTACTGAAGATAATAATGATATTACTTTTTGGTTTGGAAGTGAAGGAGAAACTGTTATTTCGATGAAAAGCTACGTGGAAGATAAGCCGGGATATGAAAATATAGAATCATTGGAGGATTGCGATTTATATAAGCTGGAAACCATTCATTTAAAAGAGCTGTTTAACCAGGATATTCATATTGCCAACTGGGGAAGAAAATTTGCAGAAAAAGAATTAGTAAAAACTGAGGAGTTAATTATTTCCAGACAATTTAAAACGGCATTAGAACGCTATAAAGATCTTATGAGGTACAAATCCCATCTTTTAAAACGTGTTCAACTTGGTTATATTGCTTCTTATCTCGGAATCACCCAGGTCAGTCTGAGCCGGATCCGGGCTGAAATCAAATAGGATTTTTAATAAAATGTAGCTTAAATTTATTTTGTTTTTTAACAAATGTAAAATGTAAACTCTGATAAAATTCTGAACTTTGCAGCAGAAAACAATGAAAAATGAATTGGATTATCTTAATTATCGCAGGATTATTTGAAGTTGCATTTGCCTCATGTTTAGGTAAAGTAAAAGAAACAACGGGCACTCCCATGTATGTTTGGTTTACCGGATTTCTGATCACGATGACCATCAGTATGGTGTTGTTGATCAAAGCTACACAAACCTTACCGATAGGAACCGCATACGCTGTATGGACCGGAATTGGAGCTGTAGGAACCGCATTAATGGGGATTTTCTTTTTTAAAGACCCGGTAAGCTTCTGGAGGATTTTCTTTATTGTTACCTTAATCGGCTCTGTAATTGGACTGAAAGCGGTTTCTCATTAAATTGAAAGATGATTTTCCATAATTAAAGTAAAAATACGACCGTTTTCAGTCTATTAAAGCGGTTTTTATTGATCAGATGCATTTTTTATTTTAAATTTGGTAAAATTATTAGCCATGAAAAAAACTTTATTCCTTTTATTTTGCAGTATATTTTTATCTGCTCAAAACTCGGAGCTTTTTACTAATGATTGGTATATTTCACAGATTGTAACCAATGGACAGACGGTAACGACTCCTTCCATGGCAAATGCCCTTTCTCCATCTACATTTATTCAAAATAACTCTAATTATTACTTTGCATCTAGATATTTTAATACCGCACAAACAAATATTACATTCTCCACTTCAGTAAATAACTTTACTAAAATCGGCGGAGGCTGTACATTAGCCGATTATTGGGGAGTAAATATGACAGCTGTTCAGGAATATGACCAAAAAAATTGCGATTTTTATATAAGTTATGCTCTACCAGGAACAATTTATACTTATCAGATTTTAACTAACGGAACATCAAAAACTCTTATTGTCACAAACCCTTCAGGAACTCAGGTATTTTATAACAACTCCTTATTTTTAGGAATAAAAGAAAATACTCTTAAGAAAACATTTACCATCTATCCCAATCCTGTGGACGATTTTTTAATCATTGAAAATTTAGAAAAAAATTTAAAGGTTAAAATTTATGATATGTCTGGAAAGCTTCTGTTTGAGACGTTATCTCCTGATAAAGCCTTAAAGGTAAATACAACCGATTTTCAAAAGGGACATTATATTTTAAGTGTGGAGAATTCCAAACCTGAATTGTTTATCAAGAAATAGATTTTCAGCTTCAGTCAATAAAAAACGGCTTCAAATTTTGAAGCCGTTTTTTATTTTTTAGAAACTACAGGTAAGATTTCATTATGTCTTAACCCGTATTTTTTAATTTCTTCTTCTGAGAATTTCTGAGAGTAAAAATTAGGTTCTACATCAAAACCAGCTTTTTGCAAGCGATCAAAATAGTCCATCCCGTACCAACGAACATGATCATATTGTCCGAAATGTTTCTGACGTTCTCTAGGATCTTTTATGGAGAAATCTTCATAGGTTTTTTCTAAAGAATTCTTCATCGGAACCTGTAAAATTCCCCATCCTCCCGGTCTTAAAACCCGGTATAATTCACTCATCGCTTTTGCATCATCTTCAATATGTTCCAGAACATGGTTACAAAAAATAATATCAAAGCTTTCATCAGCAAAAGGAAGGTCTAAAATGTCTGCCTTTACATCTACAATCGGAGAAAATAAATCTGCAGAAATATAATCCAGATTAGTCATTCTCTTGAACTTTCTTAAAAATTCCTGTTCAGGAGCAATATGCAAAACTTTGTAGTTCTTAGTAAAGAAATCTGTTTCGTTCTGAAGATACAGCCACATCTGACGGTGTCTTTCTAAACTTAAAGTTCCCGGAGACAATGCATTTTCACGCTGTTTTCCATATCCGTAAGGAAGAAACTTACGGTAGGATTTGCCATCAATAGGATCATAAAAATTGTTTCCTTTAAAAAACTGATAAATAAGCGGACGTGCCCAAATACTCATTTTTATAAGTAAGGGACGCGGAATTTTATTTAATAAAAGCTTCGTTACTTTTTTCATTAAAAATCCAATTGGAATGGCTTTTCTTCATCACTTACAATACCTAAAGCATCATAAATATACTGGAACGTGGAAAGCAATACAGGTTTTCCGTTGATGACCGCCACATCATGCTCAAAATGAGCAGAAGGCTGATTATCCAACGTTGTTACTGTCCAGCCATCATTATGGAATTTTACTTTTTCTGTTCCAAGATTGATCATGGGCTCAATAGCAATGGTTAAGCCATCTTTGATTACTTTTCCGCTTCCCTGTCTTCCATAGTTCGGAACCTGTGGATCTTCATGCATTTTTCTTCCTACACCATGGCCAACAAGTTCTCTTACCACGCCGTATCCTTCTTTTTCACAATGAGCCTGAATCGCATGAGAAATATCCCCGATTCTTTTTCCTCTTATGCATTGCTCAATTCCTTTATAAAGGGATTCTTTAGCTACTTTAAGTAATTTTTTCGTTTCAGGTTTTACTTCACCGATCTCGAAAGTATAAGCGTGATCTCCTACGAAACCATTTAAAATAGCTCCACAGTCAACAGAAAGTACATCTCCTTCCTTAATTTCTTCTTTGCTAGGAAAACCATGAACAACCTGCTCATTTGGTGAAATACATAATGAATAAGGGAAACCTCCATACCCTAAGAATGCAGGTTCTGCACCGTGATCTTTAATAAAATCGTGCGCTAATTTATCTAAATACAAAGTGGTAATTCCCGGTTTGATTTCTTTGGCCAACATTCCTAATGTTCTTGAAACCAACTGAGCACTCTGCTTCATAAGACGTAGTTCGTCTATTGTTTTTAATTGAATCATTTTTATTTTAGCTGTTAGAGATTAGAAGTCAGAAGTTCGTTTTGTTCTAAACTTCCAATTCTAAAATTATATTCGGATCAAATCATATTAGGCTAAACATTAAAAACTGATTTCTAATATATAGCTTCTAACTTTTATAATTCTACCAGAATAATCCTTTTTTCTTTTCCTTTTTTAGTTTTGAATAAGCCAAAACCTCTTTGCCTTCTACACGGAACTCTATTCTTTCCTGAATGATGTTATAGATCTCTCCCCATCCCGGAAAACCACCTATATTTCTGTCATCGATGAACCAATCTGCATCTAGTTTTCTGGATTGTGTTTCCTGATCAAAAACCTCTCCTTCAAAACTGGAATTAACGGCGTAAAATTCGATTCCGTTTTTTCTGCAAAATTCTACAGCCTCGTCCAAAGTCTTTCCGTGTCTGTAGGTCCACAAAATAAGTCTGTACCCTTCAGCCTGAAGTTTTTTTAACGTTTCAAAAGCAAAAATTTTCGGTTTTCCAATCGCCGGATACGCATCATCTACAATCGTTCCGTCAAAATCAACCGCAATTTTTTTATTATTCATCATTTCGATTATGATTTAGATTTGCAAAGATAAGAAATAAAAAGAGTGCTAAAAAATACTTAGCACTCCTAACTTTATAATTAAATGAATATGGAACTAACTTTTCACCCAATTGAACTGGAATTGTAAGTCAGGTGTTGAAATTCTGTCTGTAATTTTCTGAAGTCTTGCAGGAAGTTTCATTAAGTATTCCTGGGCTTTTTCTGCTTTTTCATTAAGACCTTTTACATGTTCAATCTTCCATTCATCCAACAAATCTTTTAATATATTGATATAATCCTGTCCTGTGTACACCATGCATCTTTGGGCAGCATCTGAGAAATGTCCCCAAAGCTCTCCTGCTTTCTGACCAGACTGTCTCATCATGTGAGCAGGCATAACGATTTTTTTACGCATCATATCTTCAAATGCCAAAATCATTTCAGAAGGATCAATCTCCAAAATTTTTGCAACGAAATGCTTATAAGCTTTTGCGTGTCTTGCTTCATCGGCTGCAATTACTCCACACATTTTAGCTAATTTTCCGTTCCCGGACTGTTTTGCCAATGTACCTACCCTTCTGTGAGAAATATTGGTTGCTGTTTCCTGAAAACTGGTATATACAAAATTTCTATACGGATCCATGCTTGTTCCTAAATCGAAGCCGTCATTAATAAGATATTGAGTGGTAATTTCTACTTCTCTCATATTCACTCTTCCGCACAAATACAGGTATTTTCCCAAAAGATCTCCATGTCTGTTCTCTTCAGCAGTCCATGCTCTTACCCAATTTGCCCATCCGATTTCTTTTTCTTCCTGATCAATTCCGTCTACTCCCATTAACCAAGATTCGTATGAAGGTAAAGCTTCTTCAGTGATACAGTCTCCAATTAATGTTACGAACAGATCGTAAGGCATTTCACGGGCAAACGTCTGGATTTCTTCTAAATCGTGTTTAAAATCTTCACTTGAAGGATCCGGAAGATAGTCTGAGGGTTGCCATATTTTTTCAATCGGCGTTAAAAATTTATCAAGAAAAGAACTTACTTCTTTTCCCAAAATTCCCATGACTTCTTTCCTTACAAGCGTTTGATACATTATATGAATTTAAATTTAATTTACAAAGATATGATATTATTTATTATTTAAGACATAATATTATGTTAACTCTTTCTGATATTAATCATAAAAAATGCCATTATTAAAGCAATAACGGCATTTTTTTGATAATATTATTATTCTTAGCTTACTAAAATATCTCCCGTCATAGTTTCCGGAGCATCTATTCCCATTACTTTTAAAATAGTCGGGGCCACATCTCCTAATTTTCCGGGTTTCAGATTCCAGGTATGGTCTTTATCCATTATGATAAATGGAACAAGGTTAGTAGAATGCTGTGTATTTGGAGTTCCATCCGGGTTAATCATTACATCAGAGTTCCCGTGGTCAGCCAAAATAAAAACGGCATAACCATTTTCATAAGCCGCTGTAGCTACTTTTTCGATACAAGAATCTACAACTTCCGCTGCTTTTACTGCTGCCGAAAAAACTCCGGTATGACCTACCATATCTGTGTTTGCAAAATTTAAGCATACAAAATCGGCAGTTCCGTTTTCCAGTTCAGGAACGATAGCATTGGTAATATCATAAGCAGACATTTCCGGTTTTAGATCATAAGTAGGAACATCTTTCGGACTCGGACAAAGTAATCTTCTTTCTCCTACAAACTCTTCTTCACGCCCTCCTGAGAAAAAGAAGGTAACGTGAGGATATTTTTCAGTTTCAGCGATTCTGATCTGTGTTTTATGATTTCTTTCCAAAACTTCTCCCATAGTGTCATGTAAAACCTCTTCATCGAAAACAACGTGTACATTCTGGAAAGTCTTATCGTAATTCGTTAATGTAATATAATAAAGATTAAGTTTTCTCATGAAATATTCCGGGAAATCCTTTTGAGAAAGCACTTCTGTAATTTCACGACCTCTGTCTGTACGGAAATTGAAACAGATTACCACATCATTATCAATAATTTTAGCAACCGGAACTACATTTCCTGTTTCCGTTGTATTGACCAGAATAATAGGTTTAATAAACTCATCCGTTACATTATTATCATACGATTTCTGAATCGAAGCCAAAGCATCTGTAGATTGTTCTCCAACTCCTTCTACCAATGCATCATAAGCCAGTTTTACACGCTCCCATCTTTTATCTCTGTCCATGGCGTAATATCTTCCGACAACGGTTGCAAGTTTTCCTGTAGTAGACTCCATATGATGCTGAAGTTCTTCAATAAAACCTTTTCCGGAATGCGGATCACAGTCACGTCCGTCTGTAAAAGCATGCACAAAAACATTTTCATTCAATCCGGATTCATGAGCTGCTGTTAAAAGACCTTTAAGGTGATTGATATGTGAATGTACTCCTCCATTGGAAACTAATCCGATAAAGTGTACTTTTTTATTCTCTTTTTTAGCATATTCAAAGGCATCCTGAATAACTTTTTCCTGTCCCAGAGTTCCATTTTCAACCGCCATGTTCAGTTTTACCAGGTTTTGATAAACGACTCTTCCTGCTCCCAGATTCATGTGACCCACTTCAGAGTTCCCCATTTGCCCCGCCGGCAAACCTACCGCTAAACCACTCGCTTCAAGCGTTGTATGAGGGTAATTTTTAAGACAGTTATCTATAAATGGTGTGTTTGCTTTATCAATTGCTGAAACGTCAGGATTCATTCCCAATCCCCATCCGTCAAGGATTGCCAATATTGCTTTTTTCGACATTATGTAAACTTTTGTAGTACAAATTTATTTATTTTGAAATGAATGGAAGCATTGACTGCCTTAAATTTTATTTAAAAAGATAATCTTTCTTTTGTCTTGCGACAAAAGAACAAAAATTCAAGATTTGAAAATTCCACTTACAAATTGAAAGACAATTCTCAAAAATCATTAATTTTGTTTCATGGATTTAAGAGATCAATTAAAGAACCTTTTTCCTGATCATGATGAGCAGGATTTTGAGATGCCTGAAGAGCAGTTCAAGCAGAAAGAACCCTTGGTGTGCAAGTTTGAGAAAAAAGGCAGAAACGGTAAGCCTGTAACGATTGTTGAAGGTTGGGAAGGAAGTGAGGAAGAGCTTAAGAAAATCTCAAAAAAGATAAAAACCACTCTTGGAATAGGTGGTTCTGAAAAGGACGGAACGATTATTATTCAAGGAGATAATCGTGATAAAATAATGAATATTCTTAAGGAAATGGGATATAAAACTAAAAGAGTCGGCGGGTAAATTTTAGAAATAAATTTGGGTTTCCGGCATCATGGCTTTTAGTTTTTCAATGGTTGATTTCTCCATTGGATTGCCCGTTAAGATTAGCGTTTTAAGATTTTTCAGGTGAGAAAACTCAGCAGGAAGATCTTTTAAATCGTTATTGGCCAGATTCATACTGACCACTTTTTTCAAACCCTTTACTTTAGGTGAAATTTCTTTGATCTTATTCTGACTTACATTTAAAAATTCCAGATTTTTTGATTGAAACAAGTCTTCAGGAAGTTTTGATATGGAGTTTTGCTGTAATTCCAGATATTTTAACTGTTGCGGAAATTCTAAGTTTCCTAAGTCTTTGATTTGATTTGTGGCTAAGTTTAATGATTTTAAATTTTTAATTTCATCCAGATCTTGAGCAATAAAACTGATTTGATTTCCCTGCAAATTAATTTCTTCAAGACTCGGAATTTTTAGTAACGCTTCAGGAAATACGTTCAGGTTATTGGCATCCAGATGAATCACTTTTAATTTCTGAAGTTTCGCCAGATTTGGATTAATGTTTGTCAGTTCATTTAAATTGATCGAAAAGCTCTCCAATTTCTGAAGTCCTGCAATTTCATCAGGAATGAATTTAATACTATTTTCGTTCAGATTTAGAATCATTAATTCTTTTAATGCAAAAATTGACTCATCCATTTTCTCGAACTTATTTTCCATTAAATTCAGAAAGAAAATTGACTGTAACTGCTGAATTTCGGGCGGAAGGTTAAACATTGCTTTCCCTCTGAAGCTCATACTGTAAATAGTTTGGTCACTTTTTAAGGCATCTTCCAAGTTGGTATAAGTCGGATATTTTACAGGATCAATCTGTGCTTTTGCTTGTGAAAGAACAAATATAAAAACAGAAAAAAAGATTTTTTTCATAGATAAAAAAGCCACCGGTAATTCATGTACCGGCAGCTCAGATTATTAAGATTATTTTTTCAATAGTTTTAGTGTTTTCTGGAATCCTCCATCCGCTTCAATATTTAAAATCAAAACTCTTGAAGATTCAAGCTGCTTCGTAAAGTCTAAATTTAAAGCATTGTTTGTTCCTGAGAATTTCTGAGTGAACACAATTTTACCATCCATACTGTAAGCTGTTACCGCCATGTTTTTCAATCCTTTTGGAGAATTGATCTTCACCATTCCTGAGGTCGGGTTTGGAGCAACGGTTACTTCAGTTTCTGTATGTATTTCACTGGTTCCTAAAGATCCGGCAGTTCCTAAATTATTTTTAAGAGCGACTACGATTGTTGCGGATTTTCCAATATAATTGATGGTGTTTCCTGTAGCATCAATATCTGTAGAGATCGTAGAATCCGGGTGCTGAATAGAGAAGAATCCGAATTTATGATCCGGTGTAAAGGTAAGACCGGTTGGTTCTGAACCTGCAGGCATAGACGCGAATAATCTTACTTTTGGATTGGCCTGAGTATGATCCGGAGCAATTACCCAGATGTAATTTTTCCCACCATCCTGAAGTACCCAAAGGTTTCCAAGCTCATCAAATGTAAGGTTGTCGTTTCCGTCTCCCCATGCTTCCGTTTTTGTTCCCTGTGCCGTTGTAAATGAATAATTTGTTGTAAGACCTCCTACAAAAGTTTCAACATTTGAAGCTGTAGTTCCATTATCCTGTAATCTGTACACTTTATTCAATCCTTTTGCCGTAAAGTATATTTTGCCGTCAATCGGACTAATATCAACATCTTCGATTCCGTTGAAAGAAGTTCCTCCTAAAGATTGTGCTAAAGCCGTTGTATTATTCTGGTCTGCTTTTGTTTTATTAGGAACCTGAACCCATGTCGCTGTAGTTACAACAGGATCTCCATTACTTAATCCCTGATCTAGTTTTAAAACAAATAAATTTCCTGATGAAAGATTGTTTGGCGTATCCATTACATATTTATATACCATGTGAGTACCTCCGTCTTCCCCGTAATAAGCTGTTGTTCCTGCACTATTGATCACCACGTTTTCGTGATTCATGATTCCCATCTGCCAAAGTTTACCTTTAGAACCGTCAGCATTTTGAGACACTACCTGAGCGGTTGCAGGATCAATTTCTACCAACCATCCGTAATCTTTCATTCCATCTCCGTTTACATCACTTGAAGTGGTTTGCTCTTCAGCTGTAACGACTGTTCCCCAAGGTGTAATACCTCCTGAACAGTTTCTGATCGTCTGAACGAGACTTGAAGCAGAAAAACTTACGGCTCTGGATCTTGTTAGCTGCCAAAGCTTGGTAGAAGTATTATAATTAAGTTCAGCCATAGTCACCCCTCCCGGATTTGTTTCGTGATTTACAGAAAGATATCCGTCTGTAGAGCTTCCGTTTTTCGGAACATAAGCCGTAAAGTCATTTTGTCCTCCTACTAATCCTCCTCCTTCTGTATAGTTATCACCTTCTTTTAAAATCAGCTGATAGTTATGTTCTACCGGAATAATCAATTTGTTGGTCTGAGTTGTAGGAACAATAGAAGTAAAGCAACTGATATGATTCGCATTGCATGGTACCGGAGTTGTTGATACAACAGTTTTCAGGTAAGCATCTATTCTTAAATCAGAACTCGTTGCGCCTCTGTTATGCAATTCAATAGAGATTCTGTTGTTTCCGTTTACAAATTTAGATTTTGGGATAGAAAATACATTGTATACACTTTCTGCTGCTCCGTCAATGGTTGTACTGGATAAAGTACTGAATGCAATTGTTCCGGTCGGCATATTATCTCTTACGACTTCCTGGCCATTCAGATAGACAACGATTCCGTCATCTCTCATCACTCCCAGTTCCATTGTATCGGAAAGATCACTCAGATTTACTGTAAAATCTTTAGCAAAATAAGCTGTAATAAGACTGTTATTAATTGTTGTAGTTACCGGATCCCCATATCCAAGAGGTCCATTCCCCTGTGACCAGGTAGAAATATCAAAATTGGTATCTTTCCACTGATCTGCCAATGCTGTATTAGCATCATTGTACTTCCAAGCGGAATTTTTGTTAAAGACAAAAGTCTGTGCATGAAACACAGTACCCGTCATCAATGCAAGAACTGCAACTGTTAGTAATTTTCTTTTCATTTTTAAATTTCGATTTTTTAGACACTGCAAAGCTATTTTATTGCTTCGAAGCCCTTATTAATAAGACTTTAAATCAGCATCACCTAATATTAATTAATCGAAAACCTAATGTTAATCAAATTAACGGAGTGTTAATTAAATCTAAACGTTGTGAATTTTAAAATAAAACAATCTGCATTTAGAATTAAATACAGGCTGTTTACTATAATAAAAACTGATAATTGACTTTATTTTTTGCTTACATCCGTTAAAGAATTCAGAAAAGCAATGATCTGTTTTATTTCTGTAGGTGTTAAATTCAGTTTATCTGGAGCTAATGTTTGATTCTTTACTTCTAGTCCAAGCCCTTCTCCTCCACCTTCGTTATAAAAATCTAGAACTTCTTCCAGTGTGTTAAAAGCACCGTTATGGAAATAGGGTTTTGTTAAGGCAATATTTCTTACTGTAACTGTCTTAAAAGAGTTTTCGTAAATCCATGAATTTTCCTTTTTTACAGGGCTGTTTATTCTTCCTTTATCTGTATCCAGTTCCAAAGGTTTTTGACTGATTGGCTTTTTGGTGATTCCTAACACTTCAGACTCATTTTCATTAAAAAATGGCGGAACTAATCCTGAAAAATTAGGTGCAAAATGACACGTAGCGCAATTGGCTTTTCCCATAAACAGATTGAATCCTTTTTGGGCATCTGAAGAAATTCCCTTTTCATTTCTCATAAATTGATCAAAATCGCTCTCATAAGAATATAATGATGCCACATAAGAGCTTAACGCTTTGGAAAAGTTTTCTTTACTCACGTCTCCGTTTTTAAAAGCTGCTTTAAAAGCTTTTTTGTATTCCTTTTTTGTTTTTAATTTTTGAATGATGCTTTCATAGTTTGTATTGAATTCATCTTCATTATAAATCACATGCTCTGCCTGCTGTTCAAGGTAAAAAGCTCTTAAATCATAAAAAAATCTTTTTGCAAAAACCGCATTATATAAAGAAGGTGAATTTCTCAACACAGTCTTTCCTTCAACATTGCTCTGAGATTTCGCTTTTAAATCCGTGAATGCGTTTTCAGGTAAATGGCAGGTTGCACAACTCATTTTCCCATTGCTGCTTAAGTTTTGATCATAGAAAATCTCTTTTCCCAGCTTTCTCAGATCAGCATTATCTTCTTCCTTTTTCAGCAGCGTATAAAAGTAAGGATCTAAAAAATCGCTGCTAAAAATGTTTTTATTATTAACATTCCATCCTGAAAACTCTTTAAGATCGTCACTTCTTCCATCCCATTTTCCAAATTCCTCATATAAAGGCTGGATGTATTTTTTGTAAAATTCTATCCTGTCAAAGGTTTCAAAGTTATTATTCTTAGAAAGATATTCTATACCTTCTGCAAGAATTGAATTTGCCTTTTGAATCGTATAGTTTTTAAAATAAGCATCATCATTGATGTATTTTTTCATTCCTAAAAAAGCATGACTGGCTTCTTCAGAGACATTAAGTGAACCCGGAGTATCAAATCCGGTAACACCCAAACTATAAATCCTGATGAGCTCAATTCTTAAGGGGAATGTTCTGTTATTACCTTTACTTAGTCCATTTTTAACTGAGTTTAAGTAAAAACCTGCAAAGCTGTTGTATAAAAAATTGGTAATCGTCTTTATCTCTTCTTTTTGTTCTCCCGCTTCATCAGAGAATATGAGTTCATCCAAGACCTGCAATCCTTCAGGAGGAAGTGTATATGATTTTGTTCCTGCTGCTTCAATGTGAAATAAAGGAGCTGCGTTAAGTTTGGACTTTGTAAATTCAGGATAATGATAAGCAACATAAAATTCAATTTCTTTGAAAGAGTTTCTTGTCGCTCTTAATGATTTTTGAAGGTCTTCCAATGAAATTTTATCCTCAGAAAACTGATCTGCATCTGACTTCAGCTGTTCAAGTTTGGTTCTAAAATCAGCTAACCCTTTATTGATCATGGTGTTTTCAGTTTCAATTCCTTTGTATTCGGGATTGAATGACATGATGGCAAAACCGATTAAAAGAATCACAATAAGCAGCGGATAAGATCTCATGAATTTTTAGCTGTAAAGCTATTGACTGCAGATTACAACAATTTTAATTTTGGGTTAACTAATATTTATATTTTAGATAAGTATTTAGATTTTAAATAGTCTTTCTGTAAAAGAATTTTTATTAATTTTAAACCCCGAAATCAAATTCATTATACGTGAGCGGTCGATTTCTCTATCGACACCGGTTTTAAAATAATGATGAAGGATATTTGGGGACGGATTTTAAAATTGATTGAATCAAATTACAGTTTAAACTATAAAAAAACAGTTGTATGCTAAATAAACTTGCGGCTTCAGAGCTGGTTCTGAACGACGATGGAAGTGTTTATCACTTAAATCTTTTACCTGAAGATATTGCTGAAAAGATCATCCTTGTTGGAGATCCGGATCGTGTAGCAAAGGTTTCAAAATATTTTGACAAGGTAGAAATTAAGAAAAATAAAAGAGAATTTTATACTCATACAGGAACTTTAAGAGGTGAAAGAATCACGGTAATGTCAACCGGAATCGGAACTGAAAACATTGATATCGTGATGAACGAGCTTGATGCTTTGGTGAATATTGATCTTAAAAACAAAGAGTTTAAAACAGAACATTCCGCGCTTCAGTTATTCAGGATGGGAACCTGTGGAAGTGTAAATCCTGATGTGCAGGTCGATAATATGCTGGTTACCCAAAATGTTGTTGGCTTGGACGGGTTAATGCATTTTTACCAGGATTATGAGTTTGAAAATGAGTTTTCTAAGAATTTCCTGGAGCAGTTTCCATATCCTAAAATTAAACCGATGCTTTATTTTGCCGATTGGGCTGAAGAATTGGGAGAACTGTATAAGGATGCAAAATATCACGGAAATACCGCTACTTTTCCTGGCTTCTATGCACCACAGGGAAGACAGCTTCGTTTAAAAGCGGTTGATGACAAGTTTTTGGAAACCTTAAATGATCTTGGAGTGACCAATTTTGAAATGGAAACTTCTGCTATCTATGCACTGTCTAAACTTTTAGGACATAAAGCTATTACCGTAAACAATGTAATAGCCAACAGAAGGCGTGGAGAATTCTCAGCAGACCATCATGCTTCTGAAAAGAACCTGATTGAATGGGTGTTGGAGAGAATTATTAAATAAGCTAAAGAGTTTGAAAGTTTGAGAGTTAGCAGATTACTTATTTTAATAAACTCTCAAACTCAATTTTTCATTATTTCAGTTTATATGATTGAATTAAAAGTCTATCAAAAGGACAAAAGATGGTGGAAAAACGTAAGTTTTCCAACTTATTCCCTACTTATTTTGATCTTCATTTTCTCAGTATTTCAGCTTTTCAAAATTGATTCTCATTATCTTTTAATTCCTCTCATTTTATATATTATTGGTTTAGTAATCTACAACTCTTATGAATTCGAACCACTATCAGGAAAAGTAATCGGAAAACTATATTTAAAAGATAAAGCTATATCTATTTTAAATAGGGAAATTCATTTTTCTGAAATTAAATATATTAATATTGATGCCAGTTATTACCGCGGTTTTAATAAAGACAAAGCGTCTTATGATAATACAGGAAGAAAATATCATTCAGGAAATAATAATTATTACAGAATTATTCTAAAAAACAATGAGGAAATAAAAGGTGAATTTATTATAGAAAGAGAAAGTCAATTTTTAGAAGTAAATGAATATTATAAAAATTTAAAAAAGATTTTTACAAGTAAAACTAGTTAAAAAAGGATTGCTTTTAGCAATCCTTTTTTATTTAATTTAATAAGGGCAATTTTTTTCATATTCTCTTATAATACCACCATAAAATTCTAAATATGCCTGAAGCATATATTCCCCAATTAAATCCTGAGTTCCGTTATATCCTAAATTAGATTTTTTTCCATCTTCATAGGCTTTTTTTCTGATTCCTTTAAACTTTGCGGTAATTTCTTTTTTGAATTCTTTATCTTCAAGTTTTGCTTTGAAGCTATCCATATATTTTTGAAATTCGGGGCAGTTTCTGCCGGCATATTTAAAAGCTTCTATCATTTTGTCATATAAGGAACCTACGTTAAAAAGACTCAATTTGTCGTAGTCTACTGGCATTACGGCAAAATCATCCTTCGCGTTTTTAATATAAAATTTAGAATAAACATAATTACAGGCAGCACCACTACAAACCTTCAAGTTTGAACCGAAAATCTGTATTTTGCCATCATAGAGCAGCGGTTGGAATGATCTCTTTTTTTTATCGGTAACCTCCCCGTTTTTATCTACATATTTCATATCAAGCCTTTCTATTGCATTGGTAACATCATCATAATCATCAAATATTTTTACTGATTTAACCTCATTTGCACCAAACTTTTCATCTTCTGAACTTTTTGTCTTTTTATAAACAAAATTATAGATATCATCTTTGTCAAAAAAACCGGGATAAGTTCCGTTAGGATAGGTATATCCCACGAAAAAGCCATTCACTTTTGAGCCATCTGCCAAGAGAAACTCAACTTTAGGAAGATTTTTTGCCTCATTTTTTCCATAGTATTGCTGACAAAAGAATTTTGTGCTGGTCATGCACATGAATAGAAGAAGAATTCTAAGTTTCATAGTTATTTGTTGATTTAAAATTTAATGCTTTACATTTGTTTTTTGATTACAATTCAAACATAAAGAAAATTTATGAATTTTCAACTTTTAACATATTATTCTAATGAAACAGTTTATTATGTTATTCATTTTTCATTTGATAAGTAATTTAAAAACGTAACAATTTAAAGTAAGAAAATATTCATTTATCTTTTTCTCAAATAACAGTCTTCCACATGATCATTCACCATTCCTGTCGCCTGCATATGTGCATAAACCACAGTAGAACCCATAAATTTAAATCCTCTTTTTTTAAGATCTTTGGATAAGATATCTGAAATCTCTGTTGTAGCGGGAACGTCTTTCAGTGTTTTAGGATTATTATCAATTGGCTTCCTGTCTACAAAACCCCAGATATAATTTGAAAAACTTCCAAACTCTTGTTGAATTTCCTGAAACTTCTGTGCATTGGTAATAGTAGCCAACACTTTTAGTCTGTTTCTTATAATACCCGGATTCTGCATCAATTCTTCTACTTTTTCATCAGAATAACCAGCAATTTTTTTATAATCGAAATTATCAAAAGCTTTTCTGAAGTTTTCTCTTTTTGTAAGAATTGTATACCAGCTCAACCCTGCCTGGAAGCTTTCCAGAACTAAAAACTCAAAAATTGTTTCGTCATCAAAGATTGGCTTTCCCCATTCTTCATCATGATATTTTCTATATAAATCATCTTTTTCGCACCATCCGCAACGTATTTTTTTCATAATTGTTTATTTTATTAACTTAAAGATAAGTTTGTTGGTAAAAAGATAACAAAAGTTTATGAAAAATTTAACATCATGCTCTAGTTTTAGGAATGGTTATTGTTTATTTCATAACAACAAACACTATAAATATTAATATTATGAACAATTCAGAGTATAACAAAGCTGAAAATGCAGTAAACAACACTGAAAATTCTTTAAAGAATGCGGCAGATAATGTAAAATGGAAAGTCGAAGAATTGGCAGACAGGGCAAAAGATTATATTAATGAAAAAAGAGCCAATGATGAGGAAGCACAGCAGGAAGACTGGCTTGACAGAGTGAAGAATAATGTTTCCGATGCATGGGATGATATTAAAGACAAAGCCAATGATGCGTGGGAAAAAACCAAAGATGCGGCAGAGGATGTAAAAGCAGAATGGAATAAGAAAACAAACTAAAATTTCAGTTATATAAATATTTTCAAAAAAACGGAGTCTTTTTTACAGAAGGCTTCGTTTTTATTATGCTCTAAACACAAATTATTGCTACATTTGTAGGTAAATAAACATTAAAAAATTATGTCATACGGTTTACTTAAAGGCAAAAAGGGAATTATTTTTGGAGCCCTTAATGAACAATCAATCGCATGGAAAGTTGCAGAAAGATGTCATGAAGAAGGTGCTGAGTTTATCTTGTCTAATGCTCCTATCGCTTTGAGAATGGGCGAACTTAACGGTTTAGCAGAAAAAACCGGGTCTGAAGTAATTGGTGCAGATGCCACTTCTGTTGAAGATCTTGAAAAACTTTTTGACGCTGCAATAGCAAAATTTGGTAAAATCGATTTTATCCTTCACTCTATCGGAATGTCTATTAACGTGAGAAAAGGAAAACATTATACAGAAATGAACTACGACTGGTTGGAAAAAGGCTGGGATATTTCCGCTGTTTCTTTCCATAAAGTGATGAGAGTGGCTTGGGAAAAAGACTGTATGAATGAATGGGGAAGTATCTTAGCGCTTACTTATATTGCAGCTCAGAGAACATTCCCGGATTATAACGATATGTCTGATAATAAAGCTTATCTTGAAAGTATTGCCAGAACTTTCGGAAATTACTGGGGTGAAAGAAAAGTACGTGTAAATACGGTTTCTCAATCTCCAACAATGACTACTGCAGGAAGCGGAGTAAAAGGTTTCGGAGGATTTTTGGGATATGCTGAAGATATGTCTCCACTAGGAAACGCTACAGCTCTTGAATGTGCAGATTACTGCGTTACACTTTTCTCAGATCTTACTAAAAAAGTAACGATGCAGAATCTTTTCCATGATGGTGGATTCAGCAGCTCAGGAGTTACTCAGAAAGTAATCAGTAAATATGATTCTGAAAATTTTTAATATACTGCAATAGTATGCAATAGTATTAATATAATAAACCCATGTTTTCAGCATGGGTTTTCTTTTTTTTAATTCTTTATTGATTCCAACCGGAAAATTCACCTTCCACATATCCTCCCTCCACATATCTGGAAGTATCGTTTGTATGCCAAGCATATACTCCGGCAATCATAATACCAAGATCCTGTATATAATTATAGACTTCGTTTTGATACTCACCGAATGGAGGAAGATGTTCCTGCAGGATTAAGAATTCCTTCAGATATTCATCATGAATTTCCATGGCTTTGTTATAAGCATCAATTAAAGATAAATTGTTTTCCTTTTGTAATACCTTTACAATATTCATTGTATCTCCTTCTCTTTGAAGCTCTTTGGGTAGAGAAATAATATCATTGTGTATCCCGATCAATAATGAGCAAAGACTATAAATACGTTTTATATGTGGATGGTCAAAAACTTCATCAGGAAGATTACGGTATTCTTTCTGTAATACTACGTAATCACAGTATGGCTGTACTCCGCTTGTCGCTTCCCTACTAATGAGATACACAGCCAAGGGAGGGACCAGATTTTTCCTGTAATATACTTTTTCTTCGGAATACCCCATAAAAACATACCTGATTGACTTTACAAATCTTGCATATATTTTTTCCGGAATTTCACATTTAACAGCATCCTGTCTTAAAACCCAAAACAAGTGGAAAATTCCGTTTTCTTTAGGCTCCTGAGCATCCTCACCGGATAATAATGCAATAATCTTGTTCGTTATCTGATACATTTCATCGCGTGAACAACGATCAAAATAATCGTCCATCATGGCTCCGTTTGCTGTATAATTTGCCAAAGGTCTCAATTCAGCAATATCTTTTAAAAATGGACATCCTCTTGCAGCAATATCTGTAAGGTGATGTCTTTTATGCTTTTCCTTAGCTTCTGCACTGTGGAATGCATACTCTTTGTCGATCCAATCGTAATATTCTTCCCGCTGTTTTTGCATATCGGGATGGGTAAAATCGGGAAAAGGATATTGGGGTTTGGGAAGATGCTGTAAACCAGCAATAAACTCGTCGTTTGTGCTTGATGTTTTCATAATTATTTTGCGTTAATTTTGGGTTGATTAAAATTAATATTAAATCAGATACCACAAGATTTTTTTTAACAATTATAAATTAAACCAAAAGTTTAGAATTTATGGTTTTTTAAGCTTATCTATAAATTGTTTCGGCGGAGCCAAAGGCTCCGCCGAAACTTATTAAAAATGTTAATATGAAGTATTTATAAAATTACGGTCTGTATAGAATGTGCAGGTGCGCTCAGCTTTGCAGACATTCCTTCAATCCACAGATTAGCATCAATATCATTATCTGTATCATTCATGATAACAGTAACCAACTGTCCGTTTTCATTCATAAAAGTAGTTGAAATAAGAGCTACTCTATTGGACGAACTCCCGATTCGTTGTGCATCAGGTTTAATGAATTTTGAAATGTGTCCTACGTAATAATATTCATAGGTATAATGAACTTCTCCTGTTTTAGTATTGGCAATAATAGGAGCAAAACAGAAATTCCCGACATGATTAGGACCTCCGGTTTCATCCAAAAGTACGTTCCAGTCTGTCCATAAAGCTGTTCCTTTATTAAAATCATTAATCATATTTCTACCATATAATTCTCCCAGTTTTACATCATAGATTTTAGAAAGATCAAACTGTTCTTTACAACCTTCAGTAAAGGCTAAAAACTTATCCGGAAAAGCTCTTTGCGTTTCTGCCAAATTGTCGAAGAGCTGTGTTTTATTATTCCACGTTTCGTACCAGTGATAACCGATTCCGTGAGCATATTTTGAAGTTTCAGGATCGCTTAAAGTTGTGGTTGCTCTCTGATAGATTAAATCGCGGTTATGATCCCAGATCATCACTTTCTTACCTTTATATCCATTTTTCCAGAGGGTCGGTCCTAAATTATTCTTTAGAAACTCCCCTTCTTCTTCAGCAGTATAAATGCAAGATTCCCAACTTTGTGTTGCCATGGGCTCATTCTGAACAGTCAGTCCCCAAATATTAATTCCCCGTTTTTCGTATTCTTTGATGAATTTGACATAATAATCTGCCCAAGTCTGGTAATATTGGTTTTCTAACCTTCCTCCTTTATACAGGCTCTTATTAGATTTCATCCAGGCCGGTGGACTCCAGGGTGAAAAATAAAAGGTAAAATCTTTCCCGATTGCTTTCTGAGCCTCCTTAATCATTGGAATTTTATATTTCTCATCATGCGCTACATTGAATGTTTTTAAAGAAGTATCATTATCCTGAACATAGGTATAGGAATCGCTTGAAAAATCGCAAGAGTTCATATTGGTACGGACAACCGTATATCCCAGTCCGTTTTTGCCATAGTAAGCCTCAAGAATTTCTTTCTGCTTTTCCTTTGGCATTTTATAAAAGGTTTCGGCGGCTGCATCTGTAATTGCCCCTCCTATTCCTATCAGCTTTTGATATTTAAAATCCGGATCAACGAAAATACAGGCATCCGTTTCTTTTGGCTGTCCGAATTTCTCAAACTTCACCACTCCTTTATCAACCATTTTCTCATTGGTTTTAGAATTGGTAAGGTAAACTTTTGCTGTTTTGCCTGCATTCTTTTTCCAGTACTGTTGTGCGTTTGCATTGAAAGCTATTCCAATTACAAGGCAACTTACAATTAATCTCTTCATTATATCTTTTCTTATTTTATATATTAAAATCACCCCGGCAAAAATTCTTCCGAATTTTCGCTACCCCTCCATAGGATGGAAATTTTAATCTTAATTATTTTTATAGACTCTTACATAATCTATGTAATATTTCTGAGGAAAAATGGTATCATCAATTCCCTCTTTTCCGCCCCACATTCCGCCGATCGCCAGATTTAAAATGATAAAATAGGGCTTATCAAATGGCCAGGTTTCATAGGTTTTGGCTTCATTCTCATAAGAGAAAAACTTTTTGTCATCAATATAAAAATCAATCTTTTCGGGAGTCCAATCTGCCTTATAGATATGAAATTTTTCACTGGCATCCTCTACTTTTAAGGTATCTGTTTTTTGTGTTGCCATTAAGTGATTATAATTTTTTGTATGAATTGAGGCATGGATAAAACCCTGATGATACCCTACATGTTCCATAATATCTATTTCTCCGTCGTTAGGCCATTTCTTAAGATCTTCGCTCAACATCCAGATTGCTGGCCATGTTCCGCGACCTTTGGGAAGCTTTGCCCTTACTTCGATGGTTCCATATTTAAATGCAAATTTTCCTCTGGTAAGAAGTCTTGCCGAAGTATATTTACTTCCTTCCCAGTTTTCTTTCCGTGCTTCTATCACTAAGTTTCCTTTTTCCACTCTTGCATTTTCCAGCCGGTCTTTTGTATAGAACTGAGATTCCTCATTTCCAAAGCCATGACCACCGACGTCGTAATTCCATTTGGAAGAATCAGGTAATCCCTTATAATTAAATTCATCGCTCCAAATTAATTTCTTTTTTGAATCAGGTTTATTGGAAGCACAATTCAATGACGAAAAAACTAAGGTTCCGCCAATGAATAAATGGAATATATGTTGAAGTTTTATTTTCAATGTTTTGAATTTATGATGATTATTTTCAACGTTTGTCATTCTGACGAAGGAAGAATCTCTAACAATGGTTGAGATTCTTCAATCCGCTTCGCTTCTTTCAGAATGACAAAACTAAAACGTTAAGCCTTCTACCGCCAAAAGCGGGTTTCATCCCGCTCTTAGTCATTAAAATTCTATTATTTTGACCAATTAATTCTTTTTGTCTGAACATTCTGAGAATCGGTTCCTATCATAATATCGAATTCTCCGCCTTCCCAATCATAATTCAGCTCATCATCATAAAACTTTAAATTTTCCGGAGTTAAAGTAAAATTAAGAGTTTTGTTTTCTCCTTTTTTAATAAAAACTTTCTGGAAGCCCTTCAGTTCCTTCACGGGTCTTACAACCTTTCCAAACAAATCCCTGATATACAGTTGAACCACTTCTTCGCCATCATATTTTCCCGTATTAGCAACATTAACACTGATATTTAAAGTCTGATTGCCTTTAAGATTAGTTGAGCTCAGATTCATATCAGAATATTTAAATTGAGTATAGCTTAAACCAAATCCAAACGGAAATTTCGGATCATTGTCCAAATCGATGTATGCTGAAACATAATTCCTGTCCGTATTGTTTTTTGCAGGTCTTCCCGTGTTATAATGATTATAATAAACAGGAATTTGTCCTTCCGTTCTTGGGAATGTCATCGGAAGTTTTCCTCCCGGATTTACCGTCCCGAAAAGAACATCTGCAATTGAATTTCCTGCTTCCGTTCCCAGCCACCAAGTGTATAAGATCGCCGGAATATTGTCTGCAGCCCAGTTAAAAACCAACGGTCTTCCCGCGTTGATCATCAGTACAATTGGCTTTCCAGTTTTTGCGATTTCCTTTAACAGATCTTCCTGAACACCTGAAAAATGGATATTGCTTCTACTTTTCGCCTCACCGCTCATAGCGTGACCTTCCCCTAAAGTCATGATGATGACATCTGCTTTTTTTGCCGTTTCCACAGCTTCTGCAAACATTGACTTGTCCTGATCATCAACATTAGCGCCTTTTGCATACAATAATGTTGAGTTTTTATCCAGTTGATTTTTAATTCCGTCAAACTGAGTAATAATTCTTTGGTTATCATCTTTAAAAGCAATTGACCAAAATCCGTGATTAGCAGAGGTTTCTTTTCCGAAAGGGCCGATTAGGGCAACCGTTTTTGTTGATCTTGAAAGTGGGAGAATGTTGTTTTGATTTTTAAGCAATACGATACTTTTTGAACCAAACTCTCTTCCGAATTTTCTGTTTTCCTGATTGTTTAGCTGCTCTTTTTGTCTTTTTTCATTACTGAATCTGTAAGGATCATCAAATAATCCCATTTCAAATTTTTTAATCAAAATTCTTCTCGCTGCATCATCAATAAACTTCGGATTAACCTTACCTTCCTGAACCAATTTTGGTAGTTCGGCCATATAAGCACGGCTTTCCATATCCATATCGCTTCCTGCAAGAATTGCTTTTTCCGCAGCTTCTTTATTATCTTTTGCATATCCATGAGGAACCATTTCTCCGATACTTCCCCAGTCTGAAACCACAAAGCCTTTATAATTCCATTTTCCTTTTAATAAGTCTCTGAGAATATATTTGTTTGCCGTTGCCGGAATTCCGTTAATATCGTTAAAGGAATTCATAAAAGTAGCAACTCCCGCTTCTGCAGCCGCTTTGAAAGGTGGAAGATAAGTTTCGTTCAATTGTCTTAAACTCATATCGACGGAATTATAATCTCTTCCGCCAACTGCCGCTCCGTATGCAGCGAAATGTTTTGCACAAGCCATAATTGCATCAAGATTTCCTAAACCTTTTCCTTGAAAGCCTCTTACTCTTGCTAAACCAATCTGCGTCCCTAAATACGTATCTTCACCCGAACCTTCCATTACTCTTCCCCATCTCGGATCTCTCGCAATGTCGACCATTGGTGCAAAAGTCCAGTGAATTCCATAAGCAGAAGCTTCGGTCGCGGCAATTCTTTCTGATTTTTCTATTAATCCTAAATCCCAGCTTGCAGCCTGACTAATATTTACCGGAAATGTTGTTCTGTATCCGTGAATCACGTCCTGCCCGAATAATAAAGGAATTCTTAATCTGGATTTTAAAGCTAATTCCTGAAATTTTCTGGTCTCTTCCGCTCCTGCTACATTAAGCATGGAACCTACTTTCCCTTGTTTTATTTCGTTTAAAACATTTGCAGAATTCGAATTCTGAGGACCTGTTGCATACTCAAACCCGCTGTATTGAACTAACTGTCCAACCTTTTCTTCCAATGTCATTTTCGACAACAGTTCGGAGACTTTCTGATCGATGGTCTTTTGCCCAAACAGATTTAATCCGAACGCTGTAAATGCTAATAAGAAATAAATTCTTTTCATTAGTTAATATTTTAATTCTCCTAAAAACACCTTAACGCAAAGTTCGTAAAGTTTTTGTAACCACTAAATGTTTTTAAGTCTACAAAAAGCGTTTCCCTTAGTAAGAACTCAATTTTTAATGCTAAAAAATATAGGTAGCTACTGAATTTGCTGTAATGTTTACCGGAGCCGTTTTATTTTTAAATTTAATATTAAAATTTTCAGTATTATTACTGTAATTCTGAACAATCAACACTGTTTTACTTTCCGGAGTTCTAAAAGCTACCGTTGAAAGGTGTTCTGTCTGTGTTGATGAAATTCTCTGAGAATTGGCAGGAACAAATTTTGAAGCATGAG
The DNA here is from genome assembly GCF_022488405.1 of Chryseobacterium sp. Y16C. Taxonomy (NCBI): domain Bacteria; kingdom Pseudomonadati; phylum Bacteroidota; class Flavobacteriia; order Flavobacteriales; family Weeksellaceae; genus Chryseobacterium; species Chryseobacterium sp. Y16C. The sequence goes on along the minus strand of NZ_CP092711.1, from coordinate 533,425 downwards.
CAATGATATAGTATCCTACATTTCTTGTGAAATTTTCTCTATCCGAAACGGTAATTGCCCCTTTACATTCTGTACAACCTCCCGGAGTATGTGGTTTAAATTGTGTATCGTTGGCAAGATTCCATTCTAAAGCGATTTTACTCCAGTTTCTCATTGAACCAATGATAACGTTTTTCGCATGCCAGTTTAAATCTTCATTAAATGTTCCTTTTGAGCCTGTCCATTGCTCTGTAAAATATAAGTTTTTATCAGGATGCGCATTGTGAACAGTTGACAAAGCTGAAATATCTCCTTCATATAAGTGAAAAGCCGATCCGTTGATGTATTGAGCCGCTTCAGGATCGTTTAAAATATTGATTGCATATTCCGGTTTGTTGCAGTTGTGATCGTAAACAACAATTTTGGTTTTGATGTTATTTGATTTAAAAATCGGACCTAAACTTTGCTTGATAAAATCTCTCTGTTGATCTGAAACCATCAGCAAACTTGGATTGTTTCCCGGATGTAATGGTTCGTTTTGCGGGGTTATCGCATCAATTGTAATTCCCTCTTTCTGCATTCCTTGGATATATTTCACAAAATAATTTGCATAAGTATCGTAGAATTCAGGTTTTAAACTTCCTCCAATTGATTTTCCATTATCTTTCATCCAAACAGGAGGCGACCAAGGTGCTGCAATAATTTTAATTTTTGGATTGATGGTTAAGATTTCTTTCAACATTGCAATTAAATCTTTATCTCTCGTCAAACTGAATTTTGATAAAGTGGGATCAGTCTGACCTTGAGGCAAATCATTGTAAGAAAAAACCTCTCCATCTAAATCTGATGCTCCAATACTTAATCTTAGATAACTTATTGAAATCGAATTCTCATCTTTTCCGAAAAGTTCCTGCAATAAAGCCTTTCTTTTTGAAGAAGTAAGACGGTTGAGTACTTCAACACTCCCACCCGTTAATGTATAACCAAAACCATCAACATTTTGAAACCTTTGAGAATCATCAATTTCAATATTCTGAAGATCATTTGGTTGATTAGTAAAAACAATTGGTTTTTGTTGTTGCAGTTTTACACTTTCATCACCTTTCGTTAGCCAAACTTGTACTCGATTTTCTGCATATGTAACTGATTGACATGATGATAAAGGCAAAAGCACCGCACCGCTAAATAGCAGTGCAGTACTTTTTAAAAAGAAACTATATAAACTGTGAAGTTTCATATTAATAACCCGGATTTTGATGCATTGCTGTATTTGGCAATTCATTAAAAGGTATGGGTAAAATTTCATTCTTACCGCTTTTAAATCCTTTAGAAGCTAATTTTGAAGGTGCATCTCCCCATCGTACCAAATCAAACCATCTGTGTCCTTCTCCCGCTAATTCTCTTCTTCTTTCATCTTTAATTGCCTGCATGGAAACCGGAACAGAAGCCAATCCTACCCTTGTTCTTACAGCATCTAATAAAGCCTGTGCTCTTGCTCCATTACCTCCTAATGCTTCTGCTTCCATCAAATAGGTATCTGCTAATCTTATAGCAATATAATTCTGTCTAAAATTTAACTCTGGTGGACCAGGTAATGAACTTTTTAAATCATTGGTTGGTAAATATTTATTTAAGAAATATCCTGTATCCGCATAAGCCGGGCTATAAGAGATTTTGCCATCAACTACCAATTGTTTTGCATTGAAGATTGTAACATTTAATCTTGGATCTCCCTGCATAAAATTGAATAAATCATTGGTAACCGTATTAAATGCCCATCCTGAATATACATCCGGCGCATTATTATTAGGCACATTTTTTAAAGAATAAGATCTTGGGCCGACCATCACATTGATAGAATTACCCTCGTCTTTACCTTGTCCCCAGAAACCCCAATCTGAATTCCCTTTATTAGTATGCATCACTTCTAAAATTGATTCTGTTGAAAATTTATATGGATCGGAGGTTTCAGGTCCTACTTTGAATAAATCGGCGTAATTAGCAACAAGTTTATATCCATACTGACTAGTTCCACCAGGAGTTCCATTAACTTCAGCAAATTGTGCTGCAGCTTGAGGCATTTTTTTATCATAAAGATAGATTTTACCCAATATTGCTCTGGCTGTACCTTGAGTTATTCTGCCTCTGTCATTACCAGATGAGGTTAGCATTAAATCAGGAATAGCAGCAACGATATCACTTTCTATCTGTGCATATACGTCACTCGGTTTTGCTTGGGGAATGTTCCAATAGTCATCTGTAGCCTTAATTGTATTAAGAATTAATGGTATATTTCCGAACATTCTTACTAATTCAAAATAATAAAGTGACCTTAAAACTTTTGCCTCTGCAGTAAATCTTTTTTTCAAATCATCACTCATACTAGCTCCCGGCACCCTCTCTATCACTAAATTAGCACGTGCTATGCCTTGATAATAATCTCTCCAATAACTTGCAGGCATTGTATTGGCATTAATTGTATAGTTATTTAAACCTTGAATCCCAGCTCCATCAGCTGAATTTCCTCCACCTGAAAAAAAGTCATCAGATCCGGCATTAAAGAATGTCACCATATTTTCAAAACCACCCGAATATTTTCTTAACACATCATAAACCGATACCAGTGCACTAAAAGATTGCTGCTCATTTTTAAAATATAAATCGGTATTAAATGAACCTGAATTTTGTACATCGTCCAGATAAGCATCATTACAACTAATACTGCTAAAACTTAAACCTGTTAGAAATGCAATGGCAACGCCTTTATATAAATATTTTTTAGTTTTCATTTTGTTAACTTTTAAAATTGAATGTTAGCTCCTATTAAGAATGTTCTAGCTTGTGGATAATAAGCTCTATCTACCCCAATAATATCCTGTTCAGAATTATTTCTACCAGCAATTTCAGGATCATAACCTGTATATTTGGTAAAAGTAAAGACATTTTCACCAGTAATATAAAGTCTGACTTTGCTCATCCCAAAACGTGTTGTAACATCCTGAGGAATAGTATATCCTAGCTGAATAATTTTCAATCGAACATAATCTCCTTTTTGAAGATAATAACTAGACATCCATGAATAGTTATGATTAGGATCATCCCTTGTCACTCTTGGATTATCATTTGTAGATCCCTCACCTGTCCAACGATCTAAGATTTTTGTCTGATAATTGGCATTAAGTACATCTAATCTCCTTAAACCCTGGAAGATTTTGTTTCCTGCCTGTCCTTGAGCAAACATCATAAAATCAAAGTTTTTATAGTTCAGATTAACAGTCAATCCAAAAGTATATTTTGGTATAGAACTTCCTAAGTTTACTTTATCATTGTCATCAATTTTACCATCACCATTATTATCCTGCCAGATAAAATCTCCAGGCTTCGCATTTGGTAATAGTAGTTGACCATTAGCATTTGTGTAAGCATTAATTTGAGCCTGGTTTTGGAAAATACCACTATAAGTTTGTCCGTAGAATGAGCCATAAGGCTGTCCTACTGCTACTCTAGAAACCGCTCCCATAGTTTGGAAAGAAGCAAGATTGAAATATTCAATATCATCTTCTAGTCGCAAAACTTTGTTTTTTATTGTTGCAAAATTTCCATTTACTGAAATACCAAAATCTCCAAAATTCTTTTTATAACCTAATTCAAGTTCCAAACCTGAGTTTTGCATGTCTCCTACATTTGACCAAGGTAAATTAGGAACACCAATATAACCAGGGATATTAACTTGACGTAGAATATCAGTCGTCTTCTTTTTGTACCAATCTGCAGTAAAGGTGAAATTATTGAATAATTTAAAATCTGCAGCAATATTCAATTGACTGGTTTCTTCCCATTTCAGGTTAGGATTTTCTAATGTACTTGGTGCATAACCAATAATAATATTGTTTCCTGAATTAGTGTAATTACTTCCTGAAACCATAAAACTTGCAAATCTGAAGTTTTCCATTTCATCATTACCTAAGACTCCATAACCTCCCCTAAGCTTTAAAGTATTAATAACTTTATTTTCCGGCCAGAAATTCTCTTTATTCACATTCCATCCTAGAGACATTGAAGGAAATGTTCCCCAATGCTGATTGGTAGCAAATTTTGAAGAACCATCCCTACGAATTGTTCCTGTAAACAAATATTTATCGGCATAATCGTAAATAATTCTACCAAAATAAGAAGCTTTGCGAGTTTGAATACCGTCCCACCCAGTTGCAGTAATATCGTCCTGAGGAATATTAAAGTTAAAAGATGCGTCCTGCCAGTTATCAATCGGTAAATTACTATATGTTAAACTTGTTCCTCCTGAAATATTATATCTGTAAACTCCTTGTCCAACTAATACATTCAAATTATGATCGCCGAATTTACTTTGATAGGTTAAAGTATTTTCCATACTCCATTCAAACTTGTTTTCATCAACTTTATTTAAGCTATTAAAGCTTGTATTACTGTAATTTGGACTTAAATAATATTTTGGTGAAAAAGAACGACTTCCCCAATAAGACTTCTTACCATTTAAACTTGTCTTAAATGTAAAGCTTTTAAGAAATTTAAGCTCTGCAAAAACATTTCCAACAAAATCATCTGACCAATTATGATTTCCTTGTTGAATATAACGGAATGCAAGAGGATTTGTCATTTCATTATTTACATATTGAGAAATACCATACGGATTACCATTTGGATCACGAATTATATATGGATTTGTATACCCACTAGGATCTACCATTGACCAATCTGTTACTACGGCAGGAGTTGTCGGATCTAAGTTTACAGCTGAAGCTAATGGTCCTCCAAATTCTTCGTTAGCACTAATTCCTTGAGACTTTACGTGGGTATAGGCAAAAGTTTGTCCTAATGTTAAATAATCTGTTACCTTATGTGTTGAGTTGAATCTGGCATTTATTCTTTTGTAGTTAGATATATCACTCATCACAATACCTGTTTGGTCAAAATATCCAAAAGATGTGTAATAAGTCGATTTATCATTCCCTCCTGTGATACTTACTTCATGGGAAGTTTTTTCTCCTGTTCCAAAAATAGTGTCTTGCCAATCTGTCCCCTTACCGAATGATTCGGGATTAGCATATCTAGGTGTTCCTCCATCATTTATAAAGCCTTCATTGATAATTTTGGCATATTGTGTAGCATCTAAAAGGTCTAGTTTTTTAGACGCATGTGAAAAACCGTAAAAGCCGTTATATGAAAGAGTCAATCTTCCTTTTTTACCTTTTTTGGTCGTTACAAGAATAACTCCTTTTGCAGCAGAGACCCCATAAATAGCAGATGAGGCACCGTCTTTTAATACTTCAATACTTTCTATATCAGACTGATTAAGCCATCCGATATTGTCTACTACAATTCCGTCTACAACCCAAAGCGGACTGTTGCTTCCTGCTCCAAAACTTGTAATACCACGTACACGCACTGTTGCAGCAGCTCCTGGCTGTCCGGAATTTGTAACTACAGAAACTCCTGCTGCTCTACCTTGCAAAACTTGTTCAGGTTTACCAGCTGGAATATTTTCTATATCACTGGCTTTAATACTTGCAATCGCTCCCGTTACATTACTCTTCTTCTGAGTACCGTAACCGATCATTACCACTTCCTCAATTTTTTGCTCTTTGGGAAGAGTGTCTTTCTTGGTGTTTTGAGCACTGAAGTTGGCAGTAAAATAGAGTACTGCAACCAGCCCTAAACTTCTTGATATTTTTACATTCATATACAGTTAGTTTTTTAATTCTCAAATTGAGACAATAAAAATATATTTTTTTTTAAATAATTAACATTTTATTAATAACTATTTTAATATTTCGTTTATTTTTGGGACTTCAAAGGCATAATTTTTCTTAAAATAAACCTTGATTTTTTATAAAACAGAACAAAATAAATCCCTGAAATGACTACCAAGCTCTCGAAAATATCCCTTCCCCTCAAACTAACTTTCCTGATTTTTTCAATGGTTTTAAACTGTATGGGTATTGTAATTTTGCAGCTTTCTGAGGCAAAAATTACGTATGATAAATTGGGATTTTTAGAGTCCTTTAAAGATATTCCTGTCGCACTTATTTCACTTTTTGCGGTTAACTTTATCAGCAAATTCGGGACAAAAAAGTCATTGATTTTAGCATTGAGTATTGTAGGAATCTGCTCACTTATTTTGCCTTTTGTAGAGGTATTCTGGTTTTATAAGCTTTGGTTTGCCATTATCGGAACCTGTTTTGCGATTGGTAAAATATGTGTATTTGGAGTGATCCGTAATAATATTTCCGATGAAAAGTCCCTGGCAAAAACTATGAATAGCGTAGAAGCTTCGTTTATGATTGGTATTTTTGTGGTAAACACCGGATTTGGATGGCTCATCTCAAGCCAGTTCTCGCAATTTTGGAAGTTTGGGTTTATAATGATCTCCATTTTATCTGCAATCACTATTTTTTTATTCTCCAGACTTGAAATTGCAGAGCCCTTAAAAAAAGATAAGGAAAATCTTGTTAAAGAACTTTCAACGTTTGTTAGTCCTTTCATTCTCGTATTTTTATTCGTTCTGTTTTCAATCGTTTTTGTTGAACAGAGTTTTAATTCCTGGCTACCTTCATTTTATAAAAACCACCTGAAAGTCAATTCATTTTTTGCATTGCAGGCTTCATCCTTCCTGGCCCTTTTCTCTTATGTCGGAAGAATGATTACCTCCAACATTATCCATAGATTTGCTTTATCCAGATATTATATTGTATGTCTTATACTGATTGTTTCTGTATTGCTGGTTATCATTGGTATCCAATTTCTCGGCGCAGAAAACTCAAGGATATTGTTATTTTTATTTCCTATAATAGGGCTTTTCCTGTCACCGCTCTACCCTGTTATCAATTCAAAAATGATTACTCGTATTGATAAGGAAAAAGTAAATATTTTTACTTCCTTAGTGGTTATTTTTTCATCTTTAGGAAGCTCTGTGAGTTCTATTATGATGTCCATTTTATTTAACAACCAATTACTCAACTATTATTCAGTCTATATTTTATTCGCTGTACTGGTCTTATTTTCAATAAGTTTAGTGTATTTTAGTATGAGTAGAAAAACATTAGAAAAATAATTTTATTTTTACTGCCATGAAAATCAAAGACACAAAAAACAAACAAAACCTTCAGGAACTTATTGATACTAAAGACTTTGTAGCTCATGTATCTGTAGATTGCACCATATTTGGTTTTCATAATAATATCCTGAAAGTATTGCTTTTGAAGTACCACGATCTTAATCTGTGGTCACTTCCCGGCGGATTTGTATTTAATGATGAAGATCTCAGAGAAGCTGCTGCGCGTGTTTTATATGAAAGGACCCATTTGAAAGACCTGTTCCTTAAACAATTTCATACATTTGGAAGAATAGATCGAACGGAAAACAATGTACACCAGATCCTACTTCGGAACAAAGGCATTGAGGTTCCCAAAGATCACTGGATTTTTCAAAGGTTTATTACTGTAGGATATTGCAGTTTAATAGATTTTTCTCTTGCCAATACTTTTCCGGATGCTTTTAATGAAACCTGTGAATGGTTTGAAGTGAACAAGCTTCCTCAGATGGCATTTGACCATGACAGAATTATAGAAACAGGTCTTGAATATCTGAGAATGAACATCAATACCGAAGTTGCAGCAAGTAATTTACTTCCTGAAAAGTTTACGATGAAAGACTTACAGTCTCTCTATGAGACCATTTTAGGAGAAAAGTTCAGAAGAAATAATTTTCAGCGTAAAATACTGAGCCTTAACATTCTTGACAGGCTGGAAAAACTATATGATGGTTCTGCCAACAAAGCGCCTTATTTGTACAAATTCAAAAGCAAAATTCACAATTCGGCCAATCAGTATCCTATCTCAAATGATAAAGGAGAAGAAGAATAGTTCTATCCATTCTAATCCGAATTAAGTCAAAGAAACCAATTATGATAAGGCATTAAAAAAAATTTTTCTGGAATAGTGAAAAGTATTATTTTTAGAAAAATTAAATTACAATGTCATATTATCCTCTTACATCCATTCCCGATTATTACGGAATAGATGCTTTACTTACCGAAGAACACAAACTTATACGCCAATCGATAAGAGAATGGGTGGAAAGTTTTGTAATGCCACAGATCGATCAGGCTGCACAAAACCATACAGATATTCCCGGCCTAATGAGAGAATTGGGAAAAGCAGGAGCATTGGGTCCTTACATTCCGGTTGAGTATGGAGGTTCAGGTCTTGATCAGATTTCTTACGGTTTGATCATGCAGGAGCTGGAAAGAGGAGATTCTGCGGTGCGTTCTGCAGCTTCTGTACAGAGTTCTTTAGTTATGTTCCCCATCAATGAATTCGGCTCTGAAGAACAAAAAAGAAAATATTTACCAAAATTAGCTTCAGGAGAGATGATCGGTTCTTTTGGGCTGACTGAGCCAAACCACGGTTCAGATCCTGGTTCTATGGAAACTTATTTTAAAGATATGGGAGACCATTATCTTTTAAATGGAGCTAAAATGTGGATCACTAACTCTCCGCTTTGCGATATCGCCGTAGTCTGGGCTAAAAATGAAGAAGGAAAAGTTCAGGGATTGATCGTTGAAAGAGGAATGGAAGGCTTCACCACTCCAGAAACTCATAATAAATGGAGTTTAAGAGCTTCAAAAACTGGGGAACTGGTTTTCAATGATGTTAAGGTTCCGAAAGAAAATCTACTTCCCGGAGTTACAGGACTAAAAGGACCTTTATCTTGTTTAAACTCGGCCAGATACGGAATTTCCTGGGGAGTAATCGGTGCTGCTATTGACTGCTACTGTACGGCTGTTCAGTATTCAAAAGAAAGAAAACAGTTTGGAAAACCAATCGGTTCTTATCAGTTGCAACAGAAAAAATTAGCAGAATTTTTAACTGAAATTACAAAAGCTCAATTGCTTTGCCTGCAATTGGGAAATCTTAAAAATGCTCATAAAGCAAGTCCAGCTCAGATTTCAATGGCCAAAAGAAACAACGTGAAAATGGCTATTGATATCGCAAGAGAATCCCGTCAGATTCTTGGCGGAATGGGAATTATGGGAGAATTCCCGATGATGAGACACGCTGCAAACCTGGAGTCTGTAATTACTTATGAAGGAACACACGACGTTCACTTGCTTATTACTGGTTTAGATATTACCGGAATTAACGCATTCTAAGAATTTAGAAGAAACAACATAAAAGCCTGATAAATTAATTTTATCAGGCTTTTTATTTACTTTATATATAACTGTCATTCCGACAAAGGAGGAATCTCAGCAAAGATAGGATTCTTCACTACACTCCTTGCTTTCAAAATGACAAGCACACCTTGTTATAGTTATATAGTAGAAAATAAAAGGAAAAAATTAAATAGAATAAGTCTTAATCTCTTCAATAAAATTAATATCCGGATTCAGGATTTCCTCGATTAAACTTTTAATAGATTTCATGGCATCATCAATATCTCCTTTTTCAAACTGCAGGGAAACTACTCCTTTTTTGGCTTCGGCAAAACTCCAGATTCCTGTTTCAATAGGAAGTCCCCAAAACTCAGGAAGATTCTGAACTACATACTGATAAATACATAACTGCAACGCTTGTTTTCTGTCACTGTTATGGAAATATTCATCAACATTGTCCTGATCAATTTTAACGATCAGATTTTTTATTTTTGCTGTTTTATAATCGATAATTCTCAGCGTTCCGTTTAATCGGTCTATACGATCAATAAATCCGAAAAATGAGATTTTTTGTGATGCGTCGAGATAGAAATCTACATTTTCGAACCGTTTTTCAATATCAAGAATTTCAAGTTTATTTCCTTTTTTTACTAAATCAAGATCGTAGTTCAGAATGCTTTCTATCACTTTCTTGGCAATGGCCTTGTGAATAAAATTCATTCCTTTCTCGTAGAATTCCGGCTGATGTTTCAGCTTATCAATAGCAATATCAATATATTTATCTATTTGTTTAATTGAATCTTTTAAATCATTTTCTTTTAACACCTTACCTTTAATAACTTCATATACTTCTTGAAGCGTATAATGTACTAAATTTCCGTAATTTTTAACAGATAATTCTTCTTCTATTTCATCGTTTTCGGAAGTATTCAAAATCTTAGAAAGATAAAAATCAACAGGATTGTACAAATAGCTGGTAAGGTGAGAAGCGGAAACTTTTTCTTTCCATTTTTCGAGCCTTTCCAAAACAATAGGCGTTTTAGTAAATTCGATTGGTTCCGTAACAATAGGCTCCGATGAATTCTCAATAATTAAATGTTCAATGTTATGAGAACTTTCCATTTCGATCTGCGTAATAAACCTGCTCTTTTCCCCTGAATTCACTCCCGAGCTTAATGCATTAAACAGTAAATGCACATTCTGAGCGTCCTGAATCAGGCGATAGAAATGATACGCATAAATACTGTCATTCTCCAGGAAAGTATGAAGATCAAAAAACTTTCTGATATCAAACGGAATATAGGTGTTCTGAGAATTTCCGAGCGGCAGTTTTCCTTCATTAACAGAAAGAAGAATCACATTCTCAAAATTCAATAAACGGGTTTCCAGAAGCCCCATAATCTGAAGGCCTCTTAGCGGTTCTCCCTGAAAATCTATACTCTCGGAATTGATATGCTGATTGATCAGAATCTCCAGCGTTTCCATTGTAATTTCAAAATCATAGGGACTCAGCTGGTTTTTTATTATCCTAAAGGAGTTTTCGAAATGAGAGACGTTTTCATATTGAATATCATCTATTTCCAGCCATTTTACTTTTTTGCAAAAATCAATTAAGGAATCCAGATAAACATTGGTGGAATATGCCTTTTGAAGCAAGTTATAATAAGAAAGTTCTCCTAAAAGTCCCTGTAAAAGTTTTTTTGAAATATATACGATATTCCTCTCTTCTACTTTTGCTTTGAACTGATTGATAATCAATTCGTCTTCAGCTGATTTCGGAAGTTCTTCAAGAATAGGAAAAACATCGCGGTAGTAGTAAGAAGATTTATTTTTTTCTAATTGTTTCTGAAGGTAAAAAAGCTGCTTAACTGCATTGGAAAACGACAGATTTTTCAACGGAAACCCCATCGTAATATTCAGGTTCGGAACTCCATACATGACATCTAAGCTTGCAGGAAGCAAATTTTCGTCTAAAAGTACAACAGCCGTATTTGAATAGGTCTTATTTTCAATTTCCTTAAAAATCTCAGGTAAGATCTTGGTTTGGGTTATATTTCCTGAAACTTCGTATACTTTTATATTTTTGGGCTGGTTAAAATCATCTTCGATCCAGTTGAAAGCTCTATTTTCGTTGAACTCTTTCCAGGTTTTATGATTTCGTAAAAACTTACCCGCTTCCTGCCTTTCATCATCAAAATAATAATGATCTGCCTGAAAGAAACATTGCCCTTTATCCCATTGCAAAAGACTTCTTACCAATTTTTCTTCAACCGGAGTAAAAGCATTAAATCCGCAGAACACAAATTTTTCTTTGGTATTTTTGGCAAAAGAATCAATTTCAGCTTTTGCCGTTTCATGAATCATTCCTGAAGTAGCCCAGTTTCTCTCCTGTAATTTTTGTTTCAAAACCGGAAGAAAAACGTTCATATTCTTCCAAAAGTTCAGGAATTTCTTTCTCGGAACATCGTCATCTTCTCCTAAATTCTGCGCCCAGTCTTTAATTCTCTCTTCATCAAACATGTACTGCAAAACAGCCTGATCACTCTCTGAAAACTTCAAAATATCATCCCAGTCCTTCTGTAAGGTTGGAAACCATTTCAAAAAATCGGAAAAGCTGTCTCTTGGAATGAGATTAAGACTTTTATAGATATCAAAAGCGAAAAGCCACAAGGAAATCCCCTGAATAGGTTGCTTGTCGGCAATCTGGTTGATGAGCTCCTCTACCGTAAAAAAGTTGGGCAAAAAGCCAGAATAATTATTTTCCTCTAAAATCCTTCTGATAAAAACGATAGGACGTTTTCCGGGTAACACAATATTAAACTCGGAAAGGTCAGAACTTTGAGCTAATAATTCGTGAATGATTTTATTGAGGAACTTCAAAAGGTTCTAAAGTTTTTTAAATTTTCTAATTCTGAAGATATTAATTCGTTGTATTCCGCCTGTTTCTCTTTATTAATACCGTGTTCGGTAACTTTATCGTAATTAATCTGAAAGTTCTTATAATCGTTTGAAATCGTACTATAAATCCCTTTAAAATATTTGTCCCAATCTGAAGATGTCTTAATCTTTTCCTGGACCTCTTTTCTTAGCTTTCTGGCAAATATTTCTGCAATATCGAAATGTTTCTGCTCATGTAAAAGTACATAATCATTGATTCTTTTGGTATCTTTCCATGATTTATCTTCGTTAAATATGGTTTCTACATTAAAATCAATCGTTGCTTTCGGATTGCTGGATTTTACCACAGAATATTCCCATCCGCAATGGGTGTAAGCGACTACATCGGGATTGCTTTTCCGGTTAACCGGACTTTTAAAATTCTCCCATTTCAGCTTCAGATCTTCCTTCCAGATTATTTTCTGCCCAAATATCTGAACTGAAAGCGAAAAACAAATTAAAATAACAAATTTCAACATTGATCTACTCCACTACAATGGTTTTCGTGATCCATGTATTTCCTCCGTTCCAGAATTTAAAAGTATACGTTCCTGTCTGTTGCGGGCTGAAATTAATTTGGCTGGCAAACGTCTTTGTGGAAGGTTGGCAAGCTCCGTCTGTTCTATATTTATATGCAGTAACAGATCTTGTTACATTGTCATCATGAATATAATCATACCCATAAAAACCTTCACAGTTTGACTGATAAACCGAATACGTTTTAATGCTCTGAACTGTAAAAACGTCCATTGTATCATTGATAATCTTTACACTATCAATTTTTACCTTTTCTACTGCTTCTACAGTTTGATAGTCGTTATCATCATTACATGACGTCAAAATTAATCCTAACATTACCACAGAAACCCCAATATTTATAAAATTTTTCATAGCAATTTTATTAATTTTGATTTAGAACTATAAATTTATGAATTAAAATTACCTTTTGAAAGATAGACTACTTTTTTTGTATCAAAAAACTCTTCTTCAAAATAATTTTTAAGATTAAATATCTCACATCTCAATCCGGCAAGTTCTTCAGCAAGATCGCCACCTTTTAAATAAAGAACACCATTATGTTTTGCATTGAACTGCTCTTTTTCAAACTTTCCTTTCAGCCATCTTAAAAACTCGGGCATTTGGGTAACCGCTCTGCTTACTACAAAATGGAATTTCTCTTTCAGTTTTTCAGCTCTTCCATGAATAGCGGTCACATTTTTCAATCCAGCCCCTTCTGCAACAGCATTGACAACACTTATTTTTTTCCCGATCGAATCAATCAGCGTAAATTCTGATTCCGGAAATAATATTGCCAGGGGAATTCCTGGGAAACCACCTCCCGTTCCGATATCCAATACTTTTGTACCCGGCGCAAATTCCATCACCTTGGCAATTCCTAAAGAGTGTAAAATATGTTTTTCATATAATGATTCCATATCTTTTCTTGAAATTACATTGATTTTTTCGTTCCACTCATTATAGAGCGTTTCCAATTTGGAAAATTGCTCAATCTGTGTTTCAGTAAGATCAGGAAAATATTTTAATACTAACGATGCAGACATATCAATTATTATAATCTGCAAAAATAAGTTTTTATTGGCTTTGGTCAAATATTTAAATTTCACCTGATCCTATTTCATAGAAAAAGACCATCAACAGACGGGCTTTTTTATTTATTTTACTCTTTTTCAATCGGGTTATTGGTCCTGCGAAGCCTTTTGGCAATTTCATCGTCCGGGTTACCACTTTTCAATTCTTTAAGATCAAATTTTGCTACATATCCATCTTTAAACTGAATATTCATGGCTCCTATACTTTTATCAACACTCATAGCCTCTATATCATCGGCAAAATTAGGTATATAGGTCATTAAGGTTTTTCTGTAATCTTTCCAGCTCATTTCCTTACTATTCTTCGGAAAAAAGGCAAAAACTGTTTTAATTTTTTTGATCTGGATCAAATTAAAACTATGATCGCCTTCACTGTCTTTAAGACTTACAATCAATCCCGGAAGTCCCATAAATTTATAGGGACCGTCGTTGATAGTATATTCTTTGCTGAACCAGGCTTCCCAAACTCTCCCTTTGTAGTTTGTTGTTGCCTTTTGGCAATTGATATTGTTTATTTTTAAAAATTCTTTTTCAATATTCCATTTCTGGGGTTCATTCTCTAGTACTAAAAGGTTGGCCGTTTTATATTTATCATAAAACTTTATGTTTTTTTGACCATAACTTTTCTCAACGATATATCCCAGATTCTGATCATATTTTTTACCATTGTAGAGATCTGCACTGTTCTTTGTGATATTGTAGAGGGAATCTCTTTCATATTTCGCAGCATTATAGAAATAAGATCTTTTCCCATCAGAATCCAGATTCATATAATCCGTCACAAGAGAATCTATTTTACGGTCAGGTTTCATCTTATATTCATACACAAAACGATAGCTCTGGGCTGAACACAAAGAAGTCACAAGCAAAAATAAAATTTTATACATTTTTAATTATCTTTAATATATCCAAATCTAGTGATAAATATTTTAAAAACTTAATATTGGCTTATTTCTGTTTCCCGAGAGAATTTTATTATATATATTTGTTAAAATTCAAAAAAATTCATGAACAAACTTTCAGATAGAGTAAACAGATTAGGTTACTCACAGACTTTCGTAATGTCTAACAAGGCCAGAGAAATGAAAGCCAGCGGCATCAACGTTATCAGTTTAACATTAGGAGAACCGGATTTTGATGTTCCCGACAATATAAAACAGGCTGCATTTGATGCCATTAATGAAAACTATAGCCACTACTCTCCTGTTCCCGGATTCTTAGAACTTCGTGAAGCAATCGCCCACAAACTTAAAAGAGACAATAATTTAGAATACAAACCTACACAGATTTGTGTTTCCAATGGTGCAAAACAGTCAATTATCAATGTGTTGGCAGCACTTATTAATGACGGAGACGAAGTTATACTGCCTAATCCATACTGGGTAAGCTATGATGAAATGGTAAAAATGATGGGTGGAAATTCCGTAATGCTTCCGACATCTTATGTTACCGACTTTAAAATTACAGCTGAACAGCTTGAAGAAGCCATTACAGATAAAACAAAAGCAATTTTATTCAGCTCACCTTGTAATCCTTCCGGTGGATATTACACGTATGATGAACTGAAATCCTTGGCAAAAGTGATTGCCAAATATCCTCACGTTACGGTTATTTCTGATGAAATCTACGAATACATCAACTATGAAACCACCACTACTTCTATCGCACAGTTTCCTGAAGTATATGAACAAACAGCTGTTATCAACGGGATGTCTAAAGCTTTTGCAATGACGGGTTGGAGAATCGGTTATTCTGCATGTCCGGAATGGCTGGCTAAAGCCTGTGAAAAAGTACAGGGACAAATGACAAGTGGTGCTAACACAGTAGCTCAAAGAGCTTCCATTACTGCTTTAAAAACAGATCCTTCTGAATATAAATACATGATTGATGCTTTCAAAAAAAGAAGAGATCTTGTGTATGATTTAATGAAAGAAATCCCTGGATTTAAGGTATTACTTCCTAAAGCTGCTTTCTATTTCTTCCCGGATATTTCTCATTATATCGGAAAAACATTAAACGGTACTGAAATCAAGGATTCTGACGATTTCGCCATGTTCATTTTAGAAAATGCTCATGTGGGATGTGTAGGAGGAGTTTCTTTTGGAAGCCCGGAATGTATCCGATTTTCTTATGCAGCTTCAGAAGAAGAACTGAGAGAAGCCATGAAACGTATTAAAAACTTATTAGACCAGTTCAATTAGACAAAATCAAAAAAATACAAAATGAACTTTTTCAAAAAAATCAGTATTGTAACCAGCATTGCTGCGGCAAGTTTCGTGGGTTATGCTTACGGACAGGATTTCCAGTGGAAAGAAGCTACATCAAACGGATATACCTACAAATATGTAACGAATGATCCTACTGCAGCCAGATATTATAAATTGAAAAACGGACTTACCGTTATTCTGAGCCCCACCAATAAAGATCCAAGGATACAAACCTATATCGCTACAAAGGCAGGAAGTAAAACAGACCCTGCTGATCATACAGGTCTTGCCCATTATTTAGAGCATATGCTTTTCAAAGGAACCGATAAATTCGGCTCAAAAGACTGGGCAAAAGAAAAGCCAATTTTAGATAAGATTGATACACTTTACGAAAAGTACAATTCTACAAAAGACGAAAATAAGAGAAAAGAAATCTATAAAGAAATAGACAGGGTTTCCGGAGAAGCCGCAAAGTTTGCCATTGCCAATGAGTATGACAAAATGATGGCTGGAATGGGAGCTGACGGAACGAATGCTTTTACCTCTTTTGAACAAACTGTTTATACGGAAGATATTCCCTCAAATGTTGTGGACAAGTTTCTTACGGTACAGTCAGAAAGATTCAG
The DNA here is from genome assembly GCF_022488405.1 of Chryseobacterium sp. Y16C. Classification (NCBI taxonomy): domain Bacteria; kingdom Pseudomonadati; phylum Bacteroidota; class Flavobacteriia; order Flavobacteriales; family Weeksellaceae; genus Chryseobacterium; species Chryseobacterium sp. Y16C. Next base: position 516,873 of record NZ_CP092711.1, on the reverse strand, counting down.
ACAGCCTGTCTTAAGGCTTTTTCATACTGAATTAGAAGCTGTATATGAAGAAAAAAACAGATCTCTGGATGATGACGGAGATAAGGTATATGATATGATGTTTGCAAGCCTTTTCCCGAATAACAACTATGGAAAGCAGACTACCATCGGAACTATAGAACATCTTAAAAACCCTTCTCTTAAAGCTATCCGTGAATATTTCAACACCTATTATGTTCCCAACAATATGGGTATCATCATGTCCGGAGATTTCAATCCGGATGAAGTAATTGCTAAAATCGATAAAGCTTTTTCTTATATGAAGCCCAAATCGATTCCTGAGTATAAAATCGGGCAGGAAAAACCGATCACCTCTCCTATTGTAAAAGAAGTAGTGGGTCCTAATCCTGAAAACGTAATGCTTGGTTTCAGATTTCCGGGAGCAACAACTAAAGACGCGAGACTCCTTAATTTAGTTGGAAATATGTTGACTAACGGACAAGCCGGTTTAATTGATTTAGATCTGGTAAAAAAGCAAAAACTATTGGCTGCGTATGCTTTCCCATATGTATTGAAAGACTACTCTGTACTTTTACTACAGGGAAGACCTACAGAAGGGCAATCTTTAGATGAAGTGAGAAATCTTTTGCTTCAGGAGATCGATAAATTAAGAAAAGGAGAATTTTCAGACGATCTTATTGAGTCTATTGTCAATAATGAGAAGAAAAATATTATTCAGAAGGATGAAAAATATTCTTCCAGAGCAAGTATTTTAATGGATGAATTTACTTCCGATATTGATCATAAAGTATCTTTGGAATATGTAGACGAGATCTCTAAGCTTACAAAAAAAGACATTATGGATTTTGCCGCAAAATATCTGCAGGCAAACAATTATGTTGCCATTTATAAAAGAAAAGGGGAAGACAAAAGTATTGTAAAAGTTGACAAACCCACTATTACACCGGTTTCTGTTAACAGAGAAGACCAGTCGCCTTTCCTAAAGAAGATTGATGAAATGCCGGAAAATGCAATTGCCCCGGTATGGCTGAATTATGATAAAGATATCACTAAGAATAAATTAGGAAATATTGATGTACTGTCTGTAAAAAATACAGATAATGCTTTATTCAGATTATATTATCATTTTGATTCAGGAAAGTGGAACAATAAAATACTTCCGTTAGCTGCAGAATATCTTCAGTATTTAGGAACAAAAAATAAATCTTCAGAAACCATAAGCAAAGAGTTTTATAAATTGGCATCAAGTTTTAATGTAAGCGCTGGTAATGAGGAGACTTATGTTACTTTAGAAGGACTTAATGAAAATTTCGACAAAACGGCTAGTCTTTTTGAAGATCTTATTAAAAACTGTCAGGCTGATCAGGCTGCTTTAGACGCATACAAGACCAGGCTGAAAAAAGCAAGAGCCAATGCAAAGCAAAATAAAGGAACCATTATGGCAGGCTTAAGAAGCTATGCACAATATGGAGCTCAAAACCCGTTTAATAATGTATTAAGTGATGCAGAATTGGATGCTTTGAAAGCTGAAGACCTTATTAAGGTTCTTCATGATTTATTTAATTATAAACATAAGGTATTGTACTACGGTCCGAAATCAGGGAATGATCTTGTAGCCTCTTTAAAACCTATCCATACCCTTCCTAAAGATCTTAAGGAACTGACAAAAACAAAAACATTTGTACAGGTTCCTACAGATAAGAACAAAGTATTGTTTGCACATTATGACATGGTACAATCTGAGATCTTCTGGGTAAGAAATGCAGACCAGTACAGTGCTGCCGAAACTCCAACGGTTAATTTATTCAATAATTACTTTGGTGGCGGAATGGGCTCCATTGTTTTCCAAACCATTAGAGAATCTAAAGCTCTTGCTTATTCTACCTATTCTTATTTTGCTTCACCAAGTAAGAAAGAAGATAAAAATATGGTTTTAGCGTATGTAGGAACTCAGGCTGATAAATTCAACGAATCTACCACAGCAATGAATGAGCTTTTAACGACACTTCCAAAATCTGAGCAATTATTTGAAACGGCAAAAAGCGGATTGAAAAAATCTATTGCTTCCGAAAGAATTACTCAGGATGGGATTATTTTCTCTTACCTGAGAGCTCAAAAGCTTGGAAACAGTACAGACGTCAGAAAAAATGTATACGAACAAGCTCCAAAACTTTCTTTTACGGACATCAACAGCTTCCATGACAAGGAAATGAAAGGCAAGAATTACACTTATTGTATCGTGGCCTCTCAGGAAAAAGTAAACGAAGCGGATATGAAGAAGTTGGGTGAAGTGAAAAAGCTAAGTTTAACTGAAATATTTGGTTACTAAATATGAATAAAAGCTCTGGAATCAGAGCTTTTTTCTTTATAATCAATCAAAAACAATTATAGATTTTATTTATCAAAATCAATTTGTTTGATAGATGAAATATTTATATATTTGCATCAGAAAATTTAAATATAAAAACGAGAAAATTATGTCTTTAGTAGGAAAAAAATTCCCGAATGTAACAGTAGACGCAATGTCTGAAATGGGTGATGATCTTAGAATCAATGTATTCCAGGAAGCTACAGAAAACCAACAAAAAGTTCTTTTGTTCTGGTATCCGAAAGATTTTACTTTCGTTTGCCCGACTGAGCTTCACGCTTTCCAGGAAGCTTTAGGAGAGTTCGAAAAAAGAAACACAAAGGTAATCGGTGCTTCTTGTGATACCAACGAAGTACACTTCGCTTGGCTGAACGTTTCAAAAGACAATGGAGGTATTGAAGGGGTTACTTACCCGCTTTTAGCTGATACTCACAGACAATTGGCAAACATTTTAGGAATTGTAGACCAGGATTTCGAATACAATGAAGAAGGTGAAGAAGTTTTCACTGGTTCTAACGTAACTTACAGAGCAACTTACCTTATCGACGAAACTGGAAAAATTTTCCACGAGTCTGTAAATGATATGCCTCTGGGAAGAAACGTAAAAGAATATTTAAGATTAATCGATGCTTATACTCATGTTCAGAAGCACGGTGAAGTTTGCCCTGCAAACTGGGAAGAAGGAAAAGAAGCGATGAAAGCTGACAGAACTTCTACAGCTGAGTATTTGTCTAAGAACTAATACAATGTGTTAATTTGAAAATGAGATAATTTGAAAATTAATCGCATTGATTAGTTAAAAATTATCTCATTTTCTATTTATTGGCATTTTCAAATTAATAAATTCCCAAATTTTCAAATTAAAAATTATGTATACAGAATTAACAGAAGATACACTACAGAATATTGTAAATGATAATGAAAAAGTGGTTGTTCAGTACGGTGCTACATGGTGCGGAAACTGCAGAATCATGAAGCCGAAATTCAAAAAATTAGCTTCTGAAAACGACAACATTCCTTTCCTGTATGTAGACGCTGAAAAATTACCGGAAAGCCGAAAATTAGCTAAAGTTGACAACTTACCTACTTTCGCCATCTTCAGAAATGGTGAATTGGTGAATCAGGTTCAGTCTAACCAGGCAGAAAGTTTAATTAACTTATTTAACGAATTGTAAAATTATGAAGTTACCTATAATCAGACAGTTTTATCAAAATCAAACTCCTGAAAATCTTGAAAAGACATTAGAAGTTTTGGAAAGTTTCTGCGAGTTCAGAGGTACAAGTGAAGAAGATTTAAATGTTGCAGGAGAGTTAATTACCAATATCTGCGGAGCTTTGGAAGTTCACACCAACGTACAAAACGGAATGAGTGAAAAGGACGCTTTAAACTCATTTGCACAAAAGGTTTTAGGATCTATTGACAAGTAAAACTGAATTGAAAGATTTAAGAATTTAAAAAAGGCACAGACTTCGCGCGAAGTTTCCCTATATTTTTCAATAAAAAATCCCGATGAAAAGACATCAGGATTTTTTGGGTTTATAAAAACGAATTATAAAGTTAATAACTTATAACTCATCACTAGCTTCTTCTACTCATCAGAATTCTAAGAATATACCAGAACAGCAACATAATGGAAGCAAAAAGCTGTAAAGAAGCTCCTACATACTGACCGGTTGTATATACATTTTTTAGCTTACTTGTTTCATACAAAATACTTGCAGAAGCTAAAACTACCATTCCTACAGAAAACCAAAGTCCTAGGTTGAATCCGAAAATTGCTCCGGCAACAATTAATCCCAATGAAATGAAACCTCCGATAATAATAATATTTCTTAAAAAAGAAAAATCCTTTTTTGAAGTAAAAGCTACCAGAGATAATCCTGCAAACATCGCGATAGTAAGCATTGCTGCCTGAAAGATCAATGTTCCTCCTCCTGAATACCCTGTAGCAATATATAAGATGGGAAGAAAAATCACCGCTTCAAGCAAAATATAAAATCCTAACCCTAAATATTGAGTTGATCTGCTTTGGGATAAAGACCATTTATTAGCCAAAACAGAAGCCAGCCAAAAAACTCCGATAATTAATAACCATGTGTATTTTTGTCCGAACATCATGGCGATAAGCTCCACAGGAACCACCTTTAGCAATACAGTTTCCACCCCAATAAATGCAAGAATGGATAAAGCAACGTGCAGGTAAGTTTTTTTGTAAAAATCCGCTTGCTCTATCTCTGAAGAATGAGCGACTAATGCATCTGTCATCATAGTAATGTTTTTATTTAATTTAAATTTTAAATATTCTGATCTATTTCTTAAAAGGTTTTACCCCAAGAATCTTTCCGCTTTCTTCAAATACTACAGTCACCAATTCTGTCGGAACCTGTGATTTATCATCTGAATATTTGTACTGAATCATAGGATAAGAACTCCCGTCAATCATAGGTTTATACCCTGATTTAAATATTTCCAGTGTTTTATTAAAATGAATGTCTTCAGAAAGCTTTTTATAGACCTTATCAGTTACAATTTCTTTAGCTTTGGCAGACAACAGAGCATCGGTCACTTTGCGGTCAGATGATTTTAAGCCGGCTAAGAATTTTAAAAAATTATTATTGTAAGACGTAATCTGATTCTTACTTAATTCTATAAGCTTTTCTTTTTGCCCGGTATTTTCAATCTTCAGACTGGTCACTTTTTGTGCAAACCCAAGCTGAATACAGAAAACAGCAAATACAAGAACTATTTTTTTCATATAATTTTGTTGATTAAAGTGATGAAGATACAAAGAATTAAATAACTTCTAAGAATTTCATTGTATCTATATTGTCAGCATAAGTATTTAACCCCGGATTTTGAGCCTCTCCCAATTGGATAGAATCCAGTCTCAATTCATCTTTTGCCACTATACACTGAATATTTTCTGCATTTTCTGCAATAAACTTCTTCACATCCTCTAAAGAAGAATACCTGCTGAAATTAATTACAGAAAGCGGACTGAATAACTTATCGTCTTCCTTTAGCATCACAAAATTGTTATCCCAGAATTTTTCCTGATTTAAAAGATAAATAGCCCTGTTATAATCATAATTGTTTGCATATTTATTATGATTAATGATATCCTGAAACCCTAAAAAGTTTTCAAACAGACGATCGATTACAAAATCCTGCGGAATAAATAATCGGGTCACATTTCTGCATCCTAATCCGAAATACTGAAAAATGTCCTTTGCCAATAATTGCAACTCTTCGTCTGTTTCATCACCTTTCAAAACCGCGATTGAGGTTCTGTTTTTTCGGATGATATTCAACCGGTCTTTGAAATAATATTCAAGATATCTTGCCGTGTTATTGCTTCCTGTAGCGATTACCGCATCAAAATTTTCCAGTTTTTCAACAAACTCGAACTGAACATTCCCTTCCGAAAACTCATTCCATTTTTTAAGGAGAAACGGAATCATGTATCTGTCTTTTGAAGACAGCTTAATGACAGGAATATGATTGCTCAGCACAACAGAAATCACATCATGAAGCCCAACCAAAGGGATGTTTCCTGCCAAAATCAGCCCTACTCTTTTTTGGATTTTAGAAGGAGTGTATTCCTTCAGCCAATTCTTGATATGATCTTCTATCAGTAAATCGCCCCATTGCTGCAGAGCAAATTTATGATTTTCAATCGTGAACCATGGGTTTTCAATTTCGGACTTTTTTAATAATAATTCAAAATCCATATCGTTATCATTATAATCTTCCGTTTTCTTTAATAAAAACTCCTTAAGATATTCGCTAAGTCTAATAAGTCCTAAAACTTGATTTTCAATATTCATAATTACTTTTAAATTGGGGAATATTTTGTAATTTTGTGCAAATTTAAAAAAAATTAGCGATGGCTATTAAAATAACTGATGAATGCATTAATTGCGGAGCCTGCGAACCAGAATGTCCAAATAATGCAATTTATGAAGGAGCAGTTGACTGGAAAGCTTCCGAAGGTACTGAACTGAAAGGTACTGTAACATTACCATCAGGTCTTACAGTAGATGCGGATGCACCACAGGAACCTGTAAGTGATGATGTTTATTTCATTGTAACCGATAAGTGTACAGAATGTAAAGGCTTCCACGAAGAGCCACAGTGTGCAGCAGTTTGCCCTGTAGATTGTTGTGTTCCGGATGAGGATCACGTAGAATCTGAAGAAGCATTGCTTAATAAAAAAGCATTCTTACACGGTGAATAACATACACCGTCTCATACATCATGAGACGGTTTTTTTTACCAAATATCCCAAGTAAAACTAAAAGTACAACTGTAAACAGAAACGTTTACAAAATCAAAAAATAAAAATATGAGCAAAAAGCACAACTTTAGCGCAGGACCATGTATCTTACCTCAGGAAGTTTTCGAAAAATCCGCACAGGCAATTTTAGATTTCAACGGAATCGGATTATCGCTTCTTGAAATTTCGCACAGAAGCAAAGATTTTGTTGCGGTAATGGACGAAGCACGTGCCATCGTAAAAAGACTGATGAATTTAGGAGATGATTACGAAGTTTTATATTTAGGAGGAGGAGCAAGTCTTCAATTTGCTATGGTTCCTTACAATTTGATGAAAGTTGGCGGGAAAGCGGCTTACCTGGACACAGGAACATGGGCTGCAGGAGCGATTAAAGAAGCTAAAAAAGTAGGAACGGTAGACATCGTAGGTTCTTCAAAAGAAGAAAACTACTCTTTTATTCCGAAAAATTATACGGTAGGTTCAGAATACGATTATTTCCACTGTACTTCAAACAACACCATCTACGGAACTCAAATGAAGACTTTCCCTGATGTGGATACTTTGATGGTTTGCGACATGAGCTCAGATATTTTTTCAAGACAACTGGATTTCTCTAAATTTGATCTGATCTATGCCGGAGCTCAGAAAAATATGGGACCTGCAGGAGTAACTTTGGTAGTAATAAAAAAAGAAATTTTAGGTAAAACAGGAAGAGAAAATATGTTCTCAATCCTTGATTACTCTCAACATATTGCTAAAGAATCAATGTATAATACTCCACCGGTTTTCCCTGTGTATGCCTCTTTACTTACTCTACAACATTTGGAGAATAACGGAGGAATTGCTGCTGCTGAAGCAAGAAATGAAGCAAAAGCAAAACTTTTGTATGATGAAATTGACAGTAATCCCTTATTTGAAACGTTCTGTGTAAAAGAAGACCGTTCATTAATGAATGTTTCTTTCAAAATTACAGACGAAAGCAAAAAAGAAGAATTTGACAATGCCTGGAAAGCTGCAGGAATCAGCGGATTGAACGGGCACAGAAGTTTGGGAGGTTACAGAGCAAGTTTATATAATGCGTTACCTATTGAAAGTGTGCAGGTTTTAGTAGATGTAATGAAGTCTATTAAATAATTTAAAGATTAAAAAATATCAGCGATTAAAAGATTATTACCATTATTTTAAATTTTCTTAATTTGCGACCCCGATTTAGAATTTTTAAATATTTAAATTTTTTAATCTTTAAATCAAATAAGAAACCATGAAAGTTTTAGCTAACGACGGTATTTCGAAAGCAGGAGAACAGGCATTAAAAAATGCGGGAATTGAAGTTTTGGACAACAGAGTTGCTCAAGACCACGTAATCAATTTCATCAACGAGAATAACGTAGACGTTCTTTTGGTAAGAAGTGCTACGAAAGTGAGGCAGGATCTTATCGATGCATGTCCGAATCTGAAAATTATCGGAAGAGGAGGCATTGGAATGGACAATATTGATGTTGAATATGCTATTGAACAAGGAAAATACATTATCAATACGCCGACAGCTTCTTCAAAATCAGTTGCGGAATTGGTTTTCGGACATTTCTTTGCTTTAGCAAGATTTCTTCATGAATCCAACAGATTAATGCCATTGGAAGGGGAAACCCATTTCAATGCGATGAAAAAGTCTTTTAGTAATGCGCATGAACTTTCAGGAAAAACTTTAGGAGTTATTGGTTTTGGGAGCATTGGTCAGGAAGTGGTGAAAATAGGAATCTCTTTAGGGATGAAAATTAAAGTTTTAACCCGAAAACCTAAAACGGAAATCCTTACATTGAATTTTTTCGACGGACAGTCGGTGAAATTTGAAATCACTTCTACCAACGATATGGACGTTTTCTTAAAAGAAGTGGATTTCATCAGTATCAATACGCCTAAAACGAACGAATATATTATAAATACGCCGGAGTTTGAAAAAATGAAAGACGGCGTTTATATTGTAAATACTGCAAGAGGCGGTGTCCTGAATGAAGTGGCTTTAATTGATTTTATTGAATCTAAAAAAGTGGCCGGTGCAGCTTTGGATGTTTTTGAAAACGAGCCTAATCCTGAATTACCACTTTTGATGAATCCTGCATTATCACTTTCACCTCATGTAGGTGGAAATACGGTAGATGCACAGGAAAAAATAGGACTGGAACTTGCAGAACAAATTATTAAGATAAAAAACGAACTATAAAGAAATATGCCTGTTTTTAAACCATTTCGTGGAATAAGACCTCATAAAGATTATGAAGCCACTTTTCCTACTCATCCATTAGATAATTTTACCCAATCTGAAATTGCTGAAAAAGCACAGGTTGAAAACACTTACATCAATATGATTAAACCATATGTGGTAAGTAAATCTAAAGATGTAGACAGGAATTTAAGGAAAATAAGAACTACCTTCGAAGAGCTTCTGAATGAGAAAGTCCTGGTACAGGATAACTCGGCTTATTATCTTTATGAGCAAATATACCCTAATAAACAGGTGTTTAGAGGCCTTTTAGGTTTAAGCAGTATTGAGGATTTCTGGAGCGGAAAAATCAAAAGACACGAAAGTACCATTCCGCAAAAGAAAGAAAAACTGGCTCATTATCTTGAGAAAGTAAATTTACAGGCAGAACCGGTATTATTAACCTATCCTTCTAATTCAAAAATAGAATTATTGATGAATCATGAAGAGAAAAATGTACCTATTTTCAATCATGTAGATAGTATCGGAATCCGTCATAAAATCTGGAGAATCGACAATCGTCTGAAATTACAGCAATTCAAGGAAGTTATTGATCAGATCGACTCTTTTTATATTGCAGATGGACATCACAGGATAGGATCTACCGCCTTGAATGCAAAACGTCTGAAAGATAAAAACAAGAAACATAACGGGACTGAACCTTATAATTTTGTATACAGTTTCATTGTTTCCAACCAATCCATAAAAATTCACGATTATAACAGGATTATCAGTGATCTGAATGGTTTGAGCTCTGAAGAATTCCTGTCAAAACTTGAAAAGTATTTCTTGATTCACGAAAAAGAAGAAACTCCATACTACCCTTCTCAGAAGTTCCATATCTCTATGTATCTTGACGGAAAGTTTTATTCTCTTCACGTAAAGCATGATCTTCGTTCCCAGGAAATGTCTTTGGATAATCTGGATCATCATCTTTTGGATAAATATATTATTAAAGATATCCTTCATATAGAAGATTCTGACAGCTCAGATAAAATCTCTTACATCAAAGGAACTTCAAATATTGAAGGAATTAAACTACTGAAAGAAAGTGTTGATAAAGGTGAAGGTAAGGTAGGTTTCGGAATCTATCCTGTAAGCTTCAATGATATGATCAAGATTTCGGATCTTAAATTGAGTATGCCGCCAAAATGTACCTTTATAGAACCTAAACTGGTAACAGCTTTATTAATGTATGACATGAAGCCTTAATTCATAATTTTTTATTTATTTTTATGCTTTGAAAAGAAATAGGTCAGTATAAAAATGAAGAAATCATTACTTATCATATTTCCACTCTTTTTGGGTGGATTTTTGTTTTCTCAAAAGAAGCAGGTCAAAAAAACGGTTCCTACTCCTAAATATAATTATCATACTGAGTTCAAAAAAATCTCAGACGAAATTATGATTAACGGAACGGCCTATGACAATCTTGGTGAACTTACCAAAGGAATCGGTCCCCGCTTCAGCGCCACTCCAGGATATACAAAAGCAGTCGACTGGGCTGAAAAACAATTTAAGGAAATCGGAATTGAAACCATCTGGAAACAGGATGCAAAAGCTCCCATTTGGATCAGAGGAAGAGAATCTTTGCAGATAAAAGCAGGAAATGGTGACTGGAAAAGTATTAAAATGCTTTCTTTCGGAAATTCTGAAGGAACGAACGGAAAAGATCTGATCGGCGAAATTGTTTTAATCAATACGACCGGAGAGCTTAATGCTTTATCTATTGGCCAGCTAAAAGATAAAATTGTTTTCGTTAACCTTCCTTTAGATCCAACCATTGTTAATACCAGCGATTCCTATTTAATTACAGCTAAATCAAAGCTCATTTCAGCTTCCGTAATTGCAAAAACCGGAGCAAAAGCATTAATCATAAGATCATTAACTACAGCTTATAATGATATTCCCCATGCTAAAATGGTGTACTATGAACCGGATGATAAGGCAAAAATTCCGGCGGTGTCCATCGGTGCAAAATCTGCGGATGAGCTTGAAAAACTGCTAAAGAAGGAAAAGGTAACGGCAAAGATCAATATGTCTGCGGAATCAAAAGGAGAAACCGTTAATCCCAATATTATTGCCGAAATTCCCGGTAAAAAAGATTCTAAAGTAATCCTTTTAGGTGCTCAACTGGATTCCTGGGATTTCGGAGAAGGTGCGATTGACGACGGTACCGGGGTTGTACAATGTATTGAGGTTTTAAGAACGCTAAAAGCACTTGGCTATGAAAACAACCATACCATACGAGTTGTTTTATTTGCCAATAGTGAAAATGGCGGACAAGGAAGGGAAATGTATGCTTCCTACGTAAAAAAGAAAGAGGAGAAACACATTTTTGCTTTAGGAACCGATGCAGGAGGATATTCCCCGAGAGGATTCTCATTGGATATGTCTCCGCAAAGAAGAAGACAAATCTTTGAATGGAAAAACTATTTCCTACCTTATGGCGTGTATGATTTTGACCAGACGGATGCTATTCAGGATATTTCACCCCTGAAAAAACTGGATGTTCCCCTTGCGGAACTTGTTGTAGATACACAAAGATATTTCGACTATCACCACTCTGTTCAGGATACTTATGATAAAGTAAATAAACGTGAACTTCTTTTAGGTTCGATAGTGATGACCCAAATGGTACTTATGATTGATCAAAACTGGTAAAAATGAAAAAAATTATAACAACAACTACTCTACTTTTGAATTTATGCTTAATAGCACAAAGCAAAGAAGATTCAATACAATTCAACAAAATTTCAACGGAGATTTTAAATAATGGCAAAGCCTATAATGAGCTTAGAGATTTAACTAAAAATATAGGTCATCGCCTGAGCGGTTCTGCGGCTTATGAAAAATCTGTTCAGTGGGCAGCACAACAACTTCGTGATGCGGGAGCAGATAAGGTATGGCTACAGGAAGTGATGATCCCGGTTTGGGAAAGAGGAAAAGAGTCTTTGCAGATCAAGACTGATACCGGAAAATGGAAAAGCTTAAAAATGCTTTCTTTAGGAAATTCTGAAGGAACAGGCAATAAAGATGTTTCCGGGGAAATCATCATGGTAAAATCTATGAATGAGTATGAAAAATTACCCACAGAAAAGGTAAAAGATAAAATCGTTTTCTTCAACTATCCATTCAGTCAGTCTTATATCGAAACGTTCAAAGGATACAGTGATGCGGCAAAATACAGAACAACAGCCGCTTCATTAACGGCTAAGAAAGGTGGAAAATTTGCCATTATCAGATCTCTTTCTTCTGCTTTTGATGATGTTCCGCATACCGGAGCCATGCGTTATCAGGATGATAAAAAAATCCCTGCAGTGGCCATTGGAAGTACTACAGCCGATGAACTTGAAAATCTTTTAAAATCTCAGAAGGTTGTGGCAAAATTAAACTCCAACTGCGGAATGAAAGGAGAAAAGCTCTCCCACTCTGTTATTGGAGAAATTACAGGCAAGAAGGATAAAAGTGTCATCGTTGTAGGCGGGCACCTAGATTCCTGGGATGTCGGTGAAGGCGCTCATGATGACGGGACCGGAATTGTTCAGAGTATTGAAGTTCTAAGAACATTCAAAAAATTGGGAATTCAAAACAATCATACAATACGTGTGGTTTGTTTCGCTAATGAGGAAAATGGTGTAAAAGGAGGCATACAATATGGAAAAACAGCTAAAGAAAACAATGAAAAACATCTTTTTGCCATAGAATCGGATGCGGGTGGCTTTACTCCGAGAGGAATTGCTCTGGAAATGGATGAAACAAAAAGAAAGCAGATCCAAAGCTGGAAACCTTTGTTCCTTCCTTACGGTGCCTATGATTTTGAAAATAAATATTCAGGAACAGACATTTATCCACTTCGGGATATGGGAGTTCCTGCTGCAGAACTTGTTCCGGATTCGCAAAGATATTTTGACATTCACCATACCGAAGAAGATACTTTTGAGAAAGTCAACAGAAGAGAACTGCTTCTTGGTGCAACAGTAATGACACAGCTTATTTATATGATTGATAAAAACTGGTAAACTATTTACATGTGAAACATAAATTTCTAATTTTAGCATCAACTTTATTCCTAAGCCTGTCTTTCGCCCAAACAAAAATGAAGGATTTAAAAGATTTAATAAATAAAAATGAGGATGCAATAACCTTAGTCCAAACATGGAAAAAAAGTGCCCGAAATAAAGTTCAGATTTTAGAAAGAGATTCTCTGAAATCAAAAGAAGCATTATTTAATATTCAAATATCAACTCGTTCTCCTATGGGAGCAATAGTTTTCCATACCGGAGGAATTCTAATTAATGATGGCTGGATTAGAATTTATGGATCTAGCAATAATAAATTGGACCGAAATTTACCTAATTGGAACAAAGGAAAAACCTTTGAAAATTTTGGTGAGAAGCCAGGCCACTTAATCATTGCTGATGATGCTATAGGAGGCTTTTTTCTTTTAAATGGCGGCGACTTGGGAAGCGACTTAGGAAAAGTTTATTATTTTGCGCCTGACAGCTTGGAAACAGAACCTCTGGATTTTACATATTCTGATTTTATTAATTTCTGTTTTAATGGAAATGTAGACGGGTTTTACAAAGATTTACGATGGAAAAACTGGGAAAAAGATTTTAAAGATTTAAGTACAAACGAAGCTTTTATATTTTACCCTTATCTATGGACTAAAGAAGGAAGAGATATCGACTCTGTTCAAAAAAGCAAGGTAAATATTGAAGAAGTTTATAAATTAAAAGTTTCTAAAATAAATCCTATTGATAAATAAAAGAACAAAATTAGATTTCTCCTTTCGTCGAAATGACAGATTTCCAATTTTAAAATATAAAAATAAAAAGAGTTCAGGATTTTCTGAACTCTTTTTATTTTATCATTAATAAAGATTAAAATCCTTACATAATTTCGCTTGTTAATTCCCTTGAAAGTAATTTTTCATGCATCGGTTTTAATAAATCCATTGATCCGGTTTTTACCGTGCATTTGCCCTTGAAATGGACTAATATTGTACATTGCTCGGCCTGCTCCAGCGTATGTTTACATATTTCTATCAATGAATCTATGACATAATCAAAAGTATGTATATCATCGTTATGCAAAACGAGTTTGTACACTTCATCCAAATCATCTAGTACGAGAACTTCTTCTTCATACTGACGTTTCGGGTTTTCGTAATCTTTTATATGGTTATGAAAAAACATACTTATTAATTTTAAACTTCACCTATTTTATCTGCCAATTCATTAATATTATTGGGCTGTTCATATACCAATTCTACAAGCTCGACACTCTTATTATTCATTTTCAAAATTTTGAAATGATAATTATCCAGGTCAAATTCCTGATTCTCTTCCGGAATATCTTCCAAAGCATGAAGAATGAACCCTGCTAATGTATTGTACTCACTTTCTTCAGAAAGAGGCAGTTTCTTAGGTAAAAACTCGTTAATTTCATCCAAAGGCTGCGTGGCCTGAACCCAGTAAGTATCTTCTCCCATTTTATCGACAATCTTATCTTCATCATCCTCTTCATCCTGAATTTCCCCTACAAGCTCTTCCAAAATATCTTCAAGGGTGATAATTCCTTCAGTTCCTCCGAATTCATCAATTACAATGGCCAAATGCTGCTTTTTCTGCTGGAAAATTTTCAGTAGATCCGAAATCTTTTTACTTCCCACTACAAAGAAAGCATCACGCATTAGTTCTTTCAGATCTTCGTGATTGAGCTCACCTTTTCTTTTTACAAACTCCCTGATGATTTCTTTAGTATATAAAATACCAATAACATTATCTATTGAATCTTCATAAACCGGAATACGGGAATATCCGCTATCCATAATTTTGTTGATAATCTCATTGATATCCTCTTCAAAATCAATAGAAGTAATATTCTGTCTCGGAACCATGATCTGTTTTGCAGAATGATCTGTAAAATCGAACGCATTTTTAATGATCTCATAGTTTTCCTCCTCAATCTCCCCACTGTCTGCACTTTGTTTTACCAAAAGCTGCAACTCTTCTGTAGAGTGGATTTCCTGTTCAGATGCCGGGTGTATTTTAATCAGTCTTAAAAAACCATTCGACATAGAGTTCATCAACCATATAAATGGTTTAAAAATCGTATAAAAAACTCTCAAAGGAACTGCCGTTGCCATCGTAGTTGCTTCTGATTTCCTGATGGCAATTGACTTAGGAATAAGCTCACCAAAAACAATATGCATAATGGTAATCAATACAAAGCTAATAATCAATGAAACCGAAGTAATGGATGACTGACTAAGATTGATATTAAAAGAGTCAAAAATATTTTCCACAATGTGGTGCAATGCACTTTCTCCTACCCAACCTAAAGCCAGGGAAGCCAAAGTGATTCCTAACTGTGTTGCAGATAAATACTCATCAAGATGCTTGATAATATGCTCTGCCTGCTTTGCCATAGAGTTACCTTCTGCGGCTTTTAGCTGTATTTGTGAATAACGAACTTTAACAATTGAAAATTCTGCGGCTACGAAAAAGCCATTAAGTAAAACAAGTAATAAGGCCAACAAAAGCCTGACTATGTCCGAATCCATTTAGAAATTAATATAAATTTATTATACAAAGATATACAAAATAATATAATTAAATCCGCCCTATTTTCCGGAAATCATACGATCGGCCAAGAGAATCGTTCTTTTATTTATAGAGATACAAATATATTATCCTGTTACTGTTACTTCTCCACATCTTAAACCAATTTATAAATAAATTCATTTAACTAAATGTTTATCAATTAAATAAATTAACTTATTTCATATATTTCTTAATAATCACTCCTGTTTTTTATTACTTCGCCAATTAATGTAAAAAAATAAAGTACTGTATACGGAATTCCTGAAAACAAAAAAGCACCGAATATTTCGATGCTTTGTATTATAGATTTGATAAATGCTATTTCTTGTTAGCTCTTTAAAGCTTCAGCGCCGGAAACGATCTCAAGGATTTCGTTTGTAATAGCTGCCTGTCTCGCTTTATTGTAGAAAATTACAAGATCATTTTTCAATGCCTGTGCATTATCTGTTGCTTTATGCATTGCGGTCATTCTCGCTCCGTGCTCAGAAGCTACAGAGTCTAAAACAGCTTTGAACACCTGAGTTTTAATCGATTTTGGAATCAAATTATCCAAAATCTCATTTTTATTAGGCTCAAAGATATAATCTGTTTCTACTTCTGATCTTTCTGTTTCAGGCATTGAAATTGGAAGAAGTTGTTCTGCAGTTACTTCTTGCAATGCAGCATTTACAAATTTATTGTAAATCAAATAAACTTCATCAAACTTACCGTCTCTGAAACTTTTCATTACCCCTTCAGTAACATTAGCAACTCTGTCAAATGTAAGATTATCAAATACTGCACTTTCGTTAGAAAATACTGTTCTCGTTCTTCTTACAGCATCAAAAGCTTTTTTACCAATGGTAAGAACCTCAATTTCGTGCTGAGAATTATTCTGAAACTGGTTGTTAAGCTCTTTAACGATAGATGAGTTGAAAGCACCTGCCAAACCTCTGTTGGAAGTTACAGCAATGAAAAGAACTCTCTTCACCTCTCTTTTCTGAGCATAAACAGAAACCTGATCAGGATCTGAACTTGAATTTACATTCTGGATGATCTCCTGAAGTTTTTCAGAATAAGGTCTCAACATTACGATCGCATCCTGTGCTTTCTTTAGTTTCGCCGCCGAAACCATTTTCATAGCACGTGTAATTTGCATCGTAGATGAAATTGAACTGATTCTACCTCGTATTTCTTTTAAGTTTGCCATTAATTTAGGTTCAAAGTTTAAGGTCTGAAGTTTAAGGTTTAAAACTTTGAAATTCTAAACCTTAAACATTGAATTTTTAATTAGTTGTATTTAGAAGCTAAATCATTAGCCGCTTGCTTAAGAACTCCTGTAATATCGTTATCGATTTTTCCAGCTTTGATCGCAGCCATTGTATCTGGGTGCTTAGATCTTAGGAACTCGATATATTCGTGTTGGAATTCTTTTACTTTGTTCAAAGGAACGTTTCTCAATAAGTTCTCAGTTCCAGCGTAGATAATAGCAACTTGGCTATCTACAGGAAGCGGAGAGTTTACTGGTTGTTTAAGGATCTCAACGTTTCTTTCCCCTTTAGAGATAACTGCTAAAGTAGAAGCGTCTAGATCTGAACCGAATTTAGCAAACGCCTCTAATTCTTTATATTGCGCCTGGTCAAGTTTTAATGTACCAGATACTTTTTTCATTGATTTGATCTGAGCATTACCTCCTACTCTCGATACAGAGATACCTACATTGATCGCAGGACGAACCCCTGAGTTGAATAGATCAGACTCCAAGAAGATCTGTCCGTCCGTAATAGAAATTACGTTTGTAGGGATATATGCAGAAACGTCACCCGCCTGAGTTTCGATAATTGGAAGTGCAGTTAATGAACCACCACCTTTTACGATTGGTTTAAGAGATTCTGGCAAATCGTTCATTTGCTTAGCAATTTCATCATCAGCAATTACTTTTGCAGCTCTTTCCAATAATCTTGAGTGAAGATAGAAAACGTCTCCAGGATAAGCCTCACGACCCGGTGGTCTTCTCAATAGTAGAGAAAGCTCACGGTAAGCAACAGCTTGTTTAGATAGATCATCATAAACGATCAAAGCTGGTCTTCCGGTGTCTCTGAAGAACTCACCGATAGAAGCTCCTGCCATTGCAGAATATACCTGCATTGGAACCGGATCTGATGCATTAGCTGCAACGATTACCGTATATGCTAAAGCTCCTTTATCAGAAAGCGTCTTAACGATTTGTGCTACTGTAGAAGCTTTTTGCCCGATAGCAACATATATACAATATACTGGTTTACCAGCATCAAAGAATTCTTTTTGGTTGATGATCGTATCGATCGCAACAGTAGTTTTACCTGTTTGTCTGTCACCAATGATAAGCTCTCTCTGTCCTCTTCCTACAGGGATCATAGAGTCGATCGCAACGATACCTGACTGTAATGGTTCAGTTACCGGTTGTCTGAAGATAACTCCAGGAGCTTTTCTTTCCAATGGCATTTCGTATAATTCCCCAGTAATAGGACCTTTACCATCGATTGGGTTACCAAGAGTATCCACTACTCTTCCTAACATCCCTTCTCCTACTTTGATAGAAGAAATTCTGTTTGTTCTTGTTACTGTATCTCCTTCTTTTACTAATTTACTTTCACCTAGCAAAGCAACACCTACGTTGTCTTCTTCAAGGTTTAGTACAATACCTTCTACATCACTAGAAAATTTCACCAACTCTCCGTATTGTACGTTTTCTAACCCGTATACACGAGCGATACCATCACCGATGGTTAAAACTGTACCTACTTCCTCAACGTTGGATTGAGTATCGAAGTTGGCCAATTGCTGTTTTAAGATCGCAGATACTTCTGCCGGATTTATTTCTGCCATTGTATGGTTGTTTTTTTCTTAATTTAATTGAAAACCTTTTTTAACTTGGTTAAGCTTAGTTTTTACAGAGGCGTCGATCTGCTGATCTCCTACTCTTAAAATGTATCCTCCTAAGATTTCAGGATTGATAATTCTTTTTAAATCGAAGTTGGCGCTTGTATTAACAAGTTTACTTGATTTTAAGATTTCTTCAATATTAGCATTAGATATTTCTGTTGCAGTAGTAAGAGTAAGCCTCTGTACTCCATTGATATCTTCAACTTTGTTGATGAACTCCTGAGCGATATTTTTTAATTGAGATTCACGACCTTGCTTAATAACCAGTTTAATCAGGTTTTGAGAAGACTGTGATAATCCCTTAAAAATTTCTGATGCTACTTCAATTTTCTTTTTAGAATCGATGTAAGGAGTAAGGAAGAATTTATTCAAATCTTTAGACTCTGCCATTACTTTTACTACATCTTTCATTTCTGAAAATACAGCAGCTGTCTGGTTTGTCTCGTTTGTAAAGTCAAGCAAACCCTGTGCGTATCTTTTAGCTACTTTAGATGTAAGCATTCTTAGTTAAGATTTGATTTGTTTAAATAATTCTGAACCAACTCATTTTGAGCTTCGTTGTTGTCTAATTTTTGCTTAAGAATAGATTCTGCAATATTGATAGAAATTGTACCAATTTGAGTTTTGATATCTGCCATTGCAGCATTTTTCTCAGCATTGATAGTTTGTTTAGCAGATTCAATCATTTTATCTCCTTCAGCTTTAGCAGCATCTTTAGCTTCTGCTACAATTCTATCTTTAATATCTCTGGCTTCTTTAAGGATCGCATCTCTTTCGATTTTAGCTTCACGAATGATTCTTTCGTTATCCTCTTTTAAAGTTTCCATCTCTTTTCTAGCCAATTTAGCTTGATTAAGAGCGTCAACAATAGAAGTTTCTCTATCATTGATAGATTTTAAGATAGGTTTCCATGCGAATTTACCTAACAAAAATAATAATGCTAGAAAAATAACAGACTGGATAATAAATAATCCTGACGAAAACTGATGAATTAATTCCATTATATAAATGTATAAATAATTATTACTTTTTTTCTTAAATAACCACTATCTGTAACCAACCGTTACGGATAGTGGTTTTAGTTTTAATTAGTTTACTGCGAATAGAGCAGCAAACGCAACACCTTCTACAAGGGCAGCCGCGATAAGCATAGCTGTTTGGATTTTTCCAGATTGCTCAGGTTGTCTAGCGATAGCTTCAAGAGCAGCAGCTCCGATTTTACCAAGACCGATACCTACACCTAGTACTACGATACCAGCACCTACAATTTTAGGGATTTCCATAATATATAATTTTAAAAAATTTGTTTCTATTATTTAATTAATGAGCCGCATGATGTTCATGCTCATGCTCTTGTACCGCCATTCCAATAAACAAAGCCGATAACATTGTAAAGATATATGCTTGTAAGAATGCAACCAATACTTCTAGTAAATAGATCACTAATGTTAAGAATGGGAATGCAACACCTGCAATAAAATTTTTAAATACATAGATTAATCCAATCAAACTCATTACTACGATATGTCCGGCTGTCATATTCGCAAAAAGACGAATCATTAACGCGAAAGGCTTAGTAATTGTTCCTAATAATTCGATTGGCAACATGATCAATTTCATTGGCACAGGAACTCCAGGCATCCAGAAAATATGCTTCCAGTAATCTTTATTAGCAGAGAATGTAGTGATTAAATATGTAAGGATTGCCAAAAAGAATGTCATTGTAATATTACCTGTAACATTAATTCCGAAAGGCATTAATCCTAATACGTTTAAAAATAAAATAAAGAAGAATACTGTTAATAAATACCCAATAAATCTCTTGTATTTGTGTCCAATATTTGGAATAGCGATTTCATCTCTCACGAAAATCACCAATGGCTCTAAAAATCTTGCTGCACCTGTAGGAACTGCTGATTTTTTATAAGATTTAGCCATTCCTGTAAATAACACAAACATAAAGATTGATGTAAGCAAGATAATAAGCACACTTTTCGTAATTGACAAATCTAACACTTTTTCTGAAGTTACGTGACCTTCTTTATCAAAAACTAAATTTCCAGCAACATCGGTTTTGTAAATTTTTTCGTGGTGCAACCTATAATAAGAACCATCTACTTCTGTTGTCTCTCCATGCATAAACCCTTCTTTATTACTCATGAAAGCATGAATACCATTATCATAAAAAATAACAGGAAGAGGAAAACCAATGTGATGACCATCCTTATCTACCATCAATGTAAAATCGTGTGCATCTAACAAGTGGTGATCGATGAACTCTTTGTTTTCTTTACTTATTTTATCTTTCTCTGAAAGCTCTGTAGTAGCTGCTCCTCCCTCAGCAGTGGCTTCACCATGCTGTGCAGACACTAAGTTTAATACAAAAATACTGTAGAATAAAACTGCGAATTTCTTAAACATTGATAGGTTTTTTTCGTTGTGCAAAAATATGATATTTTTTCTAGTTTCAATAATTAATTTTCCTGTTTTTTGTCATGATTAATTAGCTTTATCGCATAGTATGTAAGCAGTGTTGTTAGTACAAAATATGGAATAATAAAATGAAATTTATAGCCTGGAATAACTTCAAAGTTCAATTTTTTGCGAATTAAATACATTAAACCAAATTTTAGAAGAATCAAGCCGATTACGGATAACCCTAAAAACTCAGGGACTACTCTATTGATTAAAACAATAAGAGTGATCATCATCATGAACATCACACTAAGGAATAAATAAAATTTCACAATGACAATTTCATCCAGATGGAAAACAAATTTCCATAAAGAGAAATGAATCAGAAATGTTAAAAAAAACAATATTGTAACCAGAATATTTGGATTAGCTTTCATTTTAAAATTTTATTTTCGCCTAGCATTAGTTAGGTTAATTTTAACTAATCGCAAAAATAGACTTTTTCTATCGTATTTTTTCATGATTTGATTTTTATCATCTTATCACAGCATCTTTAATGCTTAAAATATTCTACATCCTATATAATATTACGTGCTATACAGGTTGATATACTAAAAAATTCCTTATTTTTGCACACTTATAATTTACAAATCAATATGTTTAATAGTTTACAGGATAAATTAGACAAAGCGCTTCATAATATTTCAGGACGTGGAAAGATCACGGAAATCAATGTTGCGGAGACCGTAAAGGAAATTCGTAGAGCATTGGTAGATGCCGATGTTAATTATAAAGTTGCAAAAGATCTTACTAAAAGAGTTCAGGATAAAGCTTTAGGGCAGGATGTTCTTACTTCCCTAACGCCGGGACAATTGATGACGAAGATTGTTCATGACGAATTGGTAGATTTAATGGGAGGTTCTCAGGAGGGGATCAACCTTTCCGGAAAACCTTCTGTAATTTTGATTGCAGGTCTTCAGGGTTCCGGTAAAACTACTTTCTCAGGAAAATTAGCTAATTATTTAAAGACAAAAAGAAATAAAAAACCTCTTTTGGTTGCTTGTGACGTTTATCGTCCGGCTGCAATCGATCAGCTGAAAGTTTTAGGTGGACAGATCGGGGTTCCTGTTTTCACGGAAGAAGGTTCTATGGATCCTTCAAGCATCTCTCAAAACGCTATTAATTTTGCTAAATCTAACGGTCATGATGTTGTAATCGTCGATACTGCAGGTCGTTTGGCGATTGATGAGCAGATGATGAAGGAAATCAAAACTGTTCATTCTACGATTACGCCAAACGAAACATTGTTCGTTGTTGACTCAATGACAGGTCAGGATGCTGTAAATACAGCAAAAGCATTCAACGATGCTTTGAATTTTGACGGAGTTGTTTTAACTAAATTGGATGGTGATACCCGTGGTGGGGCTGCATTGACGATCCGTTCGGTAGTTGAAAAACCAATCAAATTTATCTCTACAGGAGAAAAAATGGAAGCTTTAGATCTTTTCTACCCGGAAAGGATGGCAGACAGAATCCTGGGAATGGGAGACGTTGTTTCCTTGGTAGAAAGAGCTCAGGAGCAGTTTGATGAAGAAGAAGCAAAAAAACTTCATAAGAAAATCGCTAAGAATGAGTTTGGTTTTGATGATTTCTTGAAGCAAATCAATCAAATCAAAAAGATGGGTAACATGAAGGATTTGATGGGAATGATTCCGGGAGTTGGTAAAGCAATTAAAGATGTAGAGATCAGCGATGATGCTTTTAAACACATTGAAGCAATCATCTACTCTATGACTCCTGAAGAAAGAAGGAAACCTTCCATTATCAATACTCAGAGAAAAAACAGAATTGCGAAAGGTGCGGGAAGAAAAATCGAAGATGTAAATCAATTGATGAAACAGTTCGACCAAATGGGTAAAATGATGAAGATGATGCAGGGACCTCAGGGAAAACAAATGATGCAGATGATGAGCAAAATGCCAAATATGCCTGGAATGGGCGGAATGTTTGGGAAATAAAAAACACAAAAACCGATTTAAAAAATATTATTATGGAAATTAACGAAAAACAAGAAAATTACAATTACAATCAACAGCCTTACAAATCTGAGAAAAAGCTTGTTGCAGGTCTATTAGGTATTTTATTGGGTACATTTGCTATTCATAAATTTTACTTAGGATATACAAAAACAGGAATCATTCAGTTAGTTTTGGGGATTGTAACATGCGGAATTGTTGGAATTGTAGGATTTATAGAAGGAATCATTTACCTTACAAAATCGGATGAGGAATTCGACAGAACATACGTTCAGAATCAAAAAGAATGGTTTTAAAATTAAAACTCAATCTTTATAATAAAAGAAACCGACTCAGATTGAGTTGGTTTCTTTGTTTTTATCTCAAAATAATCTATTATTTATCTCCTTTCTGAGCTTTAGCTTTGATGAAATAAGAGAAACCTACGTTTACACCGAAAGTATTTACAGTGTTTTTAAACTCTGTTCCCATAAAAGTATCTTTATTAGAAAACTGGTCAAAAGAAACTCCTAAATTAACCCCTAAAGACTGAGTTGCCATATAAGTTACTCCTCCTTTTACTTTCCAAGCCAAACCGTCTGCAGTATACTCATCTGTAGTTCCTGAATAAGTTTCTTTCGTTTTGTTAGATGCGTATCCAATACCCGCTCCTAAGAAAGGAACCAACTTACTGCTGTTCGCAAAATAATATGTTGCTGTTGGCATTACAGAAAAACTAGAAATTGTAGACTTATCTCCGTCTTCTTTTGTGGTAATACTTGTAAATCCTAAATCGATTCCAACTGCTAATTTATCGATTACGAAATATCCTACAGAAGGAGTAACAGAGAAAGTACTTACCTTTGCTCCATCATAGCTTTGTCCTTCTACTTTAGTTTTAGTATCAACACTGTTGAAGCCCATACCGGTATTTCCACTGATTACCCAGTCTCCTTTAGTCATTTGCGCATTTGACAAACCGAAAAGTGCAACTGCACCCGCTAGTAATAATTTTTTCATAGTATTTAATTTTAAAAAGTTTATTATTTGTTATTATTTTGCAAAAACATATTTTACTCCAAAAGAGATAGAAGATAGGTTTAAACCAAAATTATAATTGTTAAGAGCTTTGGCATCTTCCTCTTTATACTTGAAGTTCTTGTACCCAAACTCTCCTATTGTTGCTTCAATAGACCAGTTTTTATTTAAGAAATAATCTAGACCTGGTTTTACATTTATTCCGATTGAAGTATATTTTGTTTCAACAGATAGCGTTTGGTGGTCTATATATCCATACATTCCATCTACATAGGTAACCAAAGCATCCTGATTTATTTTTCCAAATTCCATTGGAATTTCAAGCTGGCCAAAAATATATAAATTATCTGATAAAGTCCAGTATTTCCTTACAAAAGGAGCCACCACAACAGCCTTTTTTTCTCCTGTATAGTCAACAAAAGTAGTAAAAGAGCCGCCACTGTAAACTTCACTATCTTCTTCTTTTTTGTTAGTGAATCCTATACCTGTTCCCACTGCTAAGTTTTTAGCTACAAATACTCCTGCTGTAGGTATTATTTTGAAGTCTTGGATTGTAGTATTAATATTTTTATTCTCTTCTTTAGAATAGCTTACTTGTCCTGAAACATATACCGTTCCCGTTTTAATCTGGGCATTAGAAAGCCCGAAAAGTACAATAGCTCCAGCTAATATGATTTTTTTCATGGTTGAGTTTTTAATAATGAGAAAAAGCCCTAAGAAAGACTTAGGACTTTTATTTTTAATGTTTTTTAGCTTAAATTATTTAGCGAAAACATATTTAACTCCGAAAGTTACAGAAGATAAGTTCAAACCGAAGTTGTAGTTGTTTGTAGCATCACCATCTTTTGGTTTGTAGTTGTTATATCCAAACTCACCGATAGTAGCTTCAATAGACCAGTTTTTGTTTAGGAAATAATCTAAACCTGGTTTTACAGTTACACCAACCTGAGTGTATTTTGCTTCAGTAGAAGTTGAAGTTGTAGTAGTTGTAGAGCCTGAAGTAGCTACAGATGTATTTTCAACTTCTGTTTTTCCAAACTGCATTGGTACTGCCAATTGTCCGAAGATGTATAATTTATCACCTAAAGTCCAATATTTTCTTACGAAAGGAGCAACAACAAAAGCTGGTTGCTTAACTTCGTTAGTAGTTACGATTGTAGTACTTGGCAATACAGTTGTAGAGATATTTGTATCTTTTTGAGTCTGGTATCCAACTCCTAAACCTACTGCTAAGTTTGTTCCTACAAAATATCCAACTGTTGGCAATACGTTGAAGTTTTCTGTTTTATTGTTTCCGTTGTTAGTTTCTACTTGAGAATATCCTACAGATCCTGATAGGTAAGTTGTTCCTTTAGCAATCTGTGCATTAGATAGACCGAAAAGTGCAATAGCACTTGCTAATAATAATTTTTTCATTTTAATAATTTTAATACTTTCTGACTGCAAATGTATAATGGTCTATTCTAATATTAAAATTTGTTAACATGATTAATATCACTGTTAAAATTTGGCAGTTTCCCAAAAAAAATCCCATTATATATAGGTTTTTGATTTTTTCACAATATTTTGAATAAGAAAGTTATAATTTATCAACCAAAAAGAAAAAAGATTATTTTTCATCATGTTTTAGCTTCTGAAATTGGGATATAATTACAATTTTACTAAGATAATTTATGAATAAGCCGATATTTTTCATAAAAAAATATATATCCTTAAACATATAACCGAAAAATAAAAAACTTCGTCCATGGACGAAGTTTCTATCAATATTTTATTTCTTTATTTTAAAAAGAAATTTACGCCGAAATTAACGGCACCAAAGTTATATCTGTCATCATCATACCAATACCCTCCATGATTTTTATATCGGCTGCTGATATTTTGGAATCCTAAATATAATTCAGCATTTTTCATCTGGTAACCAACTCTTGGCGCAACGTATAATCCGCTATTAATATAATCTCTGGTAGAAATTGCCGCTCCCAAATCCAACCCTACGAAAAGAGGAATTTTATCAAATTTATACTTCCCTGATGCTGCAATAGGAACAAATCCAAAATCATCTACCTGATCTTTTCCAAAAAAATGAGAATACCCTGTAGTAGCACCAATATCCAATCCTTTAGTAATATTCCACATATAAGCAGCGTCTATACCTATCGTAACACTTGCAGCATCTGCAGCATCACCTAGCGGAGCACCAATGTGACCTCCAAGTCTAAAGCCTTCCTGTGCATGAGCCATACCACCAAACAGTGCAAAAGCACCTAGTAATAATAATCTTTTCATTGTTTAAAATTTAAAATGTTGTTATAAAAAATTAGGTATGCAAACTCAGTGCCGTTTATAAAAAAAGCAGGATAAAATTCCTGCTTTTTATAATTATTTAAAACGAGTCTTAGTTACCTCCGAATTTAAAACCTACTCCAATTTGAGCAAAGCTATTCGTTACTTTTCCTCCGCTTCCGTCATTAGAAAGGTTGGATACTCCCAAACTGTATCTTCCATCGATGAAGAATCCGTTCTCAAACATATATTCTACACCTACAAATGGAGCGATGTTTAATGTCTTGATATCATCTTTAATATCTACCTCTCCAGAATCTCCTTCAATTTCCATGTCGGCAAAATCAGAACCTATTACCGTTTTTTGCTTAGCGGAAAGAATAACTCCAAAATTAGCTCCTGCAGCTACAGAGAAATTTTCTGATATAAAATATTTTGCAGAAACCGGTACCAGTAATGTTCCTAAATTAACCTTAGTCTGCTCACCTACGAACATGATTCCGGCATTTATTCCATCGATTTTTTCTTTTGCTCCAAGCGGAGAGTATAAAACTTCAGCCTGAAATCCGAAATTATCGTTGATTTTGTATTCTGCCATACCTCCAATGTAAAAAGTGTATTTGGGATCCATAGTTCTTTTTCCCGCATCATCCTGCTTTTCATCAATTTTTAAGGTAGACATTGCAAAACCAGCTTTTGGTCCGAATCTGAATTCCTGTGCGTATGCACTGCTTCCCATGACAGCTACTGCTGCAATAAGTAAAAGTTTTTTCATGATATACTTGTTTTTCTAAAAAATTAGCGGACAAATATATCACTTTTTGCTGATTTACAAAGGAATTATAAAATTTTATGAAAAATTATTCTCTTTGCCTCTTTTCTTCTTCATTATAAGCCAGGATAATTTTCTTAACAACAGGGTGCCTCACTACATCTTCTTCCGTTAAATGAACAAATCCTATTTCTTTAACATCTTTCAGAATTCTCATAGCCTCTTTCAATCCTGATTGTTGTTTGGGCGGCAAGTCCACCTGGCTCGGATCTCCTGTAATGATAAACTTTGCATTCATCCCCATTCTCGTCAAAAACATTTTCATCTGAGAATGTGTCGTATTCTGTGCTTCATCCAGGATTACAAAAGCATCATCCAAAGTTCGTCCTCTCATAAAAGCCAGTGGCGCCACCTCGATTACTTTCTTTTCCATAAAACCTTCCAGTTTTTCATGAGGAATCATATCTCTAAGCGCATCATATAAAGGTTGTAAATACGGATCCAGTTTTTCTTTAAGGTCACCTGGTAAAAACCCTAGACTCTCCCCCGCTTCTACAGCCGGTCTGGTCAATACAATTCTTTTTACCGCCTTATCTCTTAAAGCTCGTGCTGCTAAAGCTACACTGGTATAAGTCTTCCCTGTTCCAGCAGGTCCGATCGCAAAAACCATATCTTTTTTCTCAGTTTCTTTCACTAACTTTTTAAGATTGGTGGTTTTAGCTTTAATCACTTTACCATTTACCCCTTTTACAATAATATCCTGATCGAAAACAAGCTGTTTTTCATTCTCGTCTTTTAAATTAAGGATATTTTCTACGTCTTTAAGCTCGATAGAGTTGTTTTTCGAAATAAACTTAACAATATCATCAAGTTTCTGTTTAAATATATCCAACGCTTCCTGATTCCCCATCGCAAAGATAAAATGATCTCTTCCTGTGATTTTAAGAGTGGGAAAGCTTGATTTTATTAAATTGAAAAATTGGTTATTAACTCCATAGAAGATTTTCATGTCGATATCTTCCAAATCATATGTCAATTCAAACATGCAGTATTTTTATTTTTAGATTTTAAATGTAAAGCTTTTTTTGAAATTTTTATCAAATTCTTTGCTAGAATATTTCGGGCTTTCTTTTTATTTTAGATAAATTTGCAGTTCTATTATTCTACAAACAATCAATGTCAATTATTACCCTTACTTCAGATTTCGGAAATTTGGATTACAGAGTTGCCGCTGTGAAAGGCAGTATTCTTTCTCTGAATCAGAAGGTTAATATTGTTGATATCACCCACGATATTCAGGCTTTCAACCTTATCCAGACTTCATATATTGTAAGAAACGCTTATAAACATTTTCCGAAAGGCAGTATTCATATCATTTCTGTCGATAGTTTTCAGCACAAATCGAGAAAAAATATTTTATACAAAGCAGATGGTCATTACTTTATTGCAGCGGATAACGGTCTTTTAAGCTTAATATTTTTTGACATCAAACCCGAAGCAATTTTTGAAATTACTTTAAATAACAGGTTTGATGATATCGTTAATTTCACTTCAACAGATGTTTTCGTTCCTGCAGCGGTACATTTAGCTAATGGAGGACTTCCCGGAGTGATCGGGCGAAAAATTGATACCGCCAAGCAGCTTTTATTCCCGAAACCTGTATATAACGAATCCGAAAAGATGATCATCGGAGAAGTAACGTATATTGATAATTTCGGAAATATCATTTCAAATATCAGTAAAGATTTTTTTGAAAGTGTAGGAAACGGATATGAAAACTTCACGATCAAATTCAGGAACTTAGCCCTTTCAAAAGTTTTTTCCAGTCATACGGAAGTCGTTTCGGATTGGGAAAGAGAAACGGAATATCACGGTCAATCGGCAGCAATCTTCAATGACAGTCAGCTTTTGGAGCTCACCATCTATAAAGGAAGCAAGAAAAACGGAGCAAAAAGCCTTTTTGGAATGAACGTAGGAGAGAACATTTATATCGAATTTTCCTAAAATTATACATTTCATAAAAAAACCGATTTTTTTTATATATTTGTCAAAATCTAAAAATTAAAAATGGCAGAGTACAAATTATTGCTTCCTTCCATGGGAGAAGGTGTTATGGAAGCTACTATTATCACTTGGTTATTCAATGAGGGTGATAGTGTAAAGGAAGATGATTCCGTAGTAGAAATTGCAACAGATAAAGTAGATTCAGACGTTCCGACACCGGTTTCGGGGAAAATCGTAAAGATTTTGAAACAGAAGGACGAAGTTGCAAAGGTAGGTGAAGCTATTGCTATTTTAGAGATTGAAGGAGAAGGCGGAAATACAGCTGCAGAAGAGGTACAAACTGAAACCCCGACAGCAACTCCAGATGCTGAAACTTTAAAAACAATTGAACAGCCTCTTCAGGTAGCTGCTTCAACAGAATTTTCGGGAGATCTTTATCTGTCTCCACTTGTAAAATCAATTGCACAACAAGAAAATATTTCTGAACCTGAACTAAAAACTATTAAAGGAAGCGGTTTAGAAGGAAGAATTACAAAAGAAGATATTTTAGCTTACGTTAAAAACAGAGGAAATCAGCCAGCTTCACAAGCAGCTCCGGTACAAGCAGCTTCTACTCCACAACCGACAGCTTCTTCAACTCCGGCTTCTACAATCCCTGTTGCAGCAGGTGATGAAATCATTCCAATGGACAGAATGAGAAAGATCATCGCTGAAAACATGGTGAAAGCTAAACAAATTGCACCACACGTAACTTCTTTCATTGAAACAGATGTTACCAATGTTGTAAAATGGAGAAACAAAAACAAAGCGGTTTTCGAAAAACGTGAAGGTGAAAAACTAACCTTCATGCCTATTTTCGTAAGAGCTGTTGTAAAAGCGATCCAGGATTTCCCAATGATCAACGTTTCTGTGAATGGTGAAAACATCATTAAAAAGAAAAACATCAATATTGGTATGGCAACTGCTTTACCAGACGGAAACCTTATTGTTCCTGTTATTAAAAATGCAGATCAGTTGTCACTTTCGGGATTGGCAAAAGCCATTAATGATCTAGCTTACAGAGCAAGAAACAAAAAATTAAGACCTGAAGACACTCAGGGAGCAACATACACGATTTCTAACGTTGGAAGCTTCGGGAACCTGATGGGAACACCGATTATTCCTCAGCCACAGGTTGCGATCTTAGCAATCGGAGCTATCGTTAAAAAACCTGCAGTTCTTGAAACAGCTGATGGTGATGTAATTGCAATCAGAAACCTGATGTTCATGTCTCATTCTTACGATCACAGAGTGGTAGACGGATCTCTTGGTGGAATGATGTTGAAACACGTTCACGATTACCTTGAAAACTGGGATCTGAATACGGAAATTTAATTATAAACAATGAATGATGAGTTATAAATGATTTTGATTGTCATATTAAACTTATCTGAATATCTTTACAATACAAAACCTTCGATTTTTTCGGAGGTTTTTTTTATTGAAAGAATCTGTAACATTTTACAACAATTACTAACAAACCATGTAACAGTATACTTTTTTCACCTGTCTTAAATAAAATATGATCACAATTTTTAAAATATATGAAACAAGTTCTCCTGACCGCTTTAGCTATAAATATTTCTGCCACTGCTTTTTCGCAGCAAACGAATCAATTTAAACTAATTGATAATTATGTACAAGAAGCTATCAAAACAAATCAAATTCCCGGTTTAGCGATTGGTGTTATAAAAGATGATAAAGTCATTTTTGAACAATATTACGGTACAGAAAATTTGGAAGATGCTAAAAAAGTCAGTCCAAGTTCAATGTTCAGGATATATTCCACTTCAAAATTAATGACCGATGTAGGCGTTTTTCAACTGATTGAACAGGGAAAACTTTCTTTGGAAGATAATGTTTCGAAATATGTTGACAATCTTCCCAAAGACTGGCAGCATGTAAAAGTAAAAAACCTTTTGACCCATTCTTCGGGAATGCCGGATTTTGTTGCATTCAGTGATATTTTGCCCGAATATTCCGGTCCTAAAACCATTGAACGTTTGAGCAAAGAGAGAATGGACTTTAAAACAGGGAATGAATTCAGATATAATCAAACGAATTATATGCTTCTCTCAATGATTATTGAAAGAATTACCGGACAATCTTTTGAGGATTTTATTTTAAATAATCAATTTTCTGATGTGAAAAATCAAGTTGTTTATTCATCAAATGCTCTTGAAAAAATCCCGAATCGTATTATAAAGTATAATTACAACTCAGAGACTAAAAAATATGTAAAGTCTACCGATGTTGAAGGGAAAAAAGCATATCCGGGAAATGGAATAGCTGTTACTCTACCTGCCTTTTTAAAATGGAGCAGCCATTTAAGTACAACAGATTTCTTACATCAAAAAACGAAAGATATGATGTGGCAACCGTTTGAATATGGAAATAAAAAAGATGTTTTTGCATATGGCTGGGAAATCAATAAAGCCAATGATATTCCATCTTATGGTTTTTCCGGTGGAAATGTAAGTGCTTATAGATTTTTCCCACAGAATAATATGGCGATAATCATGCTATCGAACGGGTATAATTTTTTCCCTGCACAATATCACATGGTCAACCATATTGCTGCAATCATGGATAAAAACCTGACGGATAGTTATTCCCTGGCTGAAGAATCCATTATAGCTGAATTTGCTAAAAAAAATAACATTCAAAATGCTGAAAAAAACTATTTTACCATCAAATCTAAAAACCCAAAACTGGATTTTGAAAACACTCTAAATAATCTCGGTTATATTTTAATGGGAAATTCAAGGATGGATGAAGCGATTAAAGTTTTTAAATTAAATGTAGTAGAGCATCCTCAATCCGGAAGTGCTTTTGACAGTTTAGGAGAAGGTTATTTTTCGGCAAAAAACTA
Source organism: Chryseobacterium sp. Y16C (assembly GCF_022488405.1). Taxonomy (NCBI): domain Bacteria; kingdom Pseudomonadati; phylum Bacteroidota; class Flavobacteriia; order Flavobacteriales; family Weeksellaceae; genus Chryseobacterium; species Chryseobacterium sp. Y16C. Next base: position 485,012 of record NZ_CP092711.1, on the reverse strand, counting down.
TGACCTATCTCTTGAAAATTATAAAAAGTCTTTAGAATTAGATCCTCAAAATACCAATGCGAAAAATATGATTGAAAAGATCAATGGTATTCAGGTTCAAAGAAATTAATCAAAAATATATAAATTCATTCAGTAAAAATCCTTTCGAAAGTCAGAATTTCTGCATTTACACCTAAGAATGATCCTTTACCCTAAACTACCAAATTTAAGTTTTAAATTTTAAAAATAATTTAATTAAAATTGAAATTATTTAATAAATCAATAATACAATCATATCCATTTACTATATAATATTTGTTTTTGAAGATTGATTAATGGGAGCACAAAATTAAAACCGGTAACAACACATAAAACTCAACTAAAATTTAATTCTTCTCATTTGTTAAAACGCAAAATCCATAAAAATCATGTATTTTTAAGCCTTAAACTTAACAAATGTTGAAATTTTTATCACTCATTCGAAAATCTCTGAAAAAATCTTTCGACAACATCCGAAACGAACAGCTGAAATACAACCTGCTTCAGGCCATTCCGTTCTGGATTGGTTCAGTGATTACCGGCTTTTTTGCAGTGATGTACGCCAAAATATTTGCGTGGGGAGAAAATCTTCTACATTTCATTCTCGACTGGCATTCCTGGATGATTTTCATCATTGCTCCGGTTGGTTTTGTATTGTCGTGGTGGCTGGTCAAAGAATTTGCACCCAATGCCAAAGGAAGCGGAATTCCACAGGTAATGGCTGCTGTAGAATTGGCTAATCCGAAAGAACATAAAAAAATCCGAAGTCTTTTAAGTTTAAAAATAATTGTTTTTAAAATTATTTCGTCTGTGGTTTTAGTCATTGGTGGTGGTGCAGTTGGTAGAGAAGGTCCCACCATCCAGGTGGCGGGCTCCGTTTTCAGAAAAGTAAATGAATACCTTCCCGAATGGTGGCCAAAAATTTCCAAGAAAAATATGATTATGACCGGAGCTGCAGCCGGACTTGCAGCTGCATTTAATACGCCACTCGGAGGAATTGTATTTGCTGTGGAAGAACTTTCTAAAACTCATATCAATTATTTTAAAACAGCTTTATTTACTGCAGTTATTATTGCCGGGCTAACTGCCCAGACTTTAGCCGGTTCCTATTTATATTTAGGCTATCCAAAAACGAATGATGTTTCATTAATGGTCATGTTTCCTATTATTTTAGTCGCAGGAACTGCTGGGATTTTAGCCAGTCAGCTTTCTGTCACTATGCTAAAGATGAACGACTGGAAGAAAAGAAAACTAAAAACTGACAGAGCTAATGTTGTTTTCCTGGTCATTAGTGCTTTAATTATTGCTTCAATCGCCTTCTTTATCAATAGAGAAATTCTGGGTTCAGGAAAAGAGATCATGGAGAGAGTGCTTTTCACAAAAGATAAACATGAAGACTGGTATGTTCCAGTGTTAAGAATGTTGGGTCCTGCCCTGTCTTTTACTTCCGGAGGTGCCGGTGGAATTTTCGCTCCTGCCTTGACTGCCGGAGCAAGTATCGGATCTGTAATTTCCGGATTTATTCATCTGAGTCCCAACGAAACCAATGTAGTTGTTCTCGCCGGAATGGTCGCTTTTCTGACTGGAATTACGAGAGCTCCGTTTACATCAGCGATTATCGTTCTGGAAATGACTGACAGGCATTCTCTGATATTCCACCTTATGTTAGCTGGAATGGTTTCTTCAATCGCTTCCATTCTGGTGAGCAGACATTCTTTATATGATGTAATAAAGGTAAACTTCCTGAAAGAAATAAGAGAAAAAGAATAAAGAGTTCTATCCCCCCATTAAGATTACTCACCCTTATTGCTTATTACTGTTTTCAAAATATTTGTAGGTATAATTGCATATTACAAATATATTTTCTACTTTTGCACCTCGAAATAATTAACAAATTCATTTAACATTATGAACAATTACGAAACTGTTTTCATTTTAACTCCCGTTCTATCTGAGTCACAGGTAGAGGAAGCAGTGAACAAATTTGTAGACCTTTTAAAAGAAAAGAACTGCGAAATCGTTGCTAAAGAAAACTGGGGATTAAAAAAATTAGCTTATCCGATCCAATTGAAAAAGAACGGATTCTACACTTTAATCGAATTTAAAGGAGAAGGTACTGTAGTTGCTGATCTAGAATTAGCATTCAAACGTGACGAAAGAGTAATTCGTTACCTTACTACAAAACTAGACAAACACGCTGTAGAGTACGCTGTAACAAGAAGAGCAAAAGTAAAAGCAGCTAAAGCTTAATTATTAACCCAATTTTTTAAAAAGACAAGACATGGCAATAGATGAAATGGCTAAACAAGCCTCAGCTGGAGGAGAATCAGAAGTAAAATTCCTTACTCCGCTTGATATCAACACAAAATCTGAAAAGAAATATTGTAGATTTAAAAAATACGGAATTAAGCACGTTGATTACAAAGATGCTGATTTCTTATTACAGTTCGTAAACGAGCAAGGTAAAATTTTACCAAGAAGATACACTGGAACTTCTTTGAAATACCAAAGAAAAGTTTCTGCTGCTATCAAAAGAGCAAGACACCTTGCTTTGATGCCTTACGTAGCTGACTTATTAAAATAAGACAAAAAAATAATAAAAGAAGAGAGCAATCTCTTCTTTTGTTGCTGAATACTTAATTAATTCTAACTTGATTTTAGACATCTAAAATCTAAAAAGGACAACAACAATGAACATTATCCTAAAAAAAGACGTAGAAAACTTAGGTCTTGAATTCGACACAGTAAGCGTAAAGCCTGGTTATGCAAGAAACTTCTTAATCCCTCAAGGATTTGCACTTTTAGCTACTCCTAAAAACATTGCAGCTTTAGAAGCTACTTTGGAGGCTAGAAAAGAAGAAGAAGCTAAATTAATCGCTGCTGCAAACGCTGTAGTTGAGCAATTAAAGAAAACTTCTGTTACTATTCCTGCAAAAGTAGGTACTGGTGATAAATTATTCGGATCTATCAACAATGCAGATCTTTCTGCAGCTCTAGAAAAAGCTGGAGTTTCTGTAGAGAAGAAATACATCAAAATCCCAGGGAACACTATTAAGAGAACTGGTAAAGTAACTGCAAACATCAGATTACACAGAAACGTTGAGTACAACTTCGAATTCGATATCGTATCTGACGCTCCGGTAGAAGCTCCAAAAGCAGCTCCTGCTAAAAAAGAAGAAGCTCCTTCTGAAGAAGCTTAATCAAGACGAGATTTTCTCAACATATAAACCACTTCTCATGGAAGTGGTTTTTCTTTTATAATACAGTTTAATCAAACGTCTCCTTTCAGTTTATGCTGATATTCCGTAGGAGCAACTCCAATTACTTTTTTAAAAATATTACTAAAGGAAGAAAGACTGTTGTACCCTACCATCATTGCAATTTCGTACATATTATACTTTCCTTCCAGCATGAGTTCTAACGAGCGTGTAATTCTCAAAGCGCGTAAAAAACGAACATAATTCATCCCCAAAATCTCTTTGAATTTCCTGGAAAGAGTTCTTGTACTCATTCCGAATTCTTTTGCGGTAGATTCAATCGTTAAAGGCTTTTCAAGATTCGCATGGATATATTGTGCCACCTTCAATAAAGTTTCGTCATTAGGAAAGGGGTGCTGAACGGGAAATGCTAATTTTTTATCTCTTTTCTCAGGTAAAATTCCTTTTAAAGCTTTAAGGAAATAATATTTGGGACCATCATTTTTTGTGATTTTCCCATCCCAGTCTTTGGTATATAAAATCATCTCTCTAAGAAGATGGCTTACAGAATAAATGTTAATTTCATCAAAAAAGCCACTTTCATTTTCTTCTTTTTTGAAATAAAAATTATATAAATCCACTTTGGGGCTGGTTGAAAAAATATAATGAGGCGTTCCTGCCGGAATCCACATAAAACATCTTGCCGGCAAATACCAGTGTTTCAAATCTGTAAACACATGTACAATACCACCTTCTGCATAGACTAATTGCGCAGAGCTGTGATGATGAATCTCTGTTTTTACATTCCCGGTAAGCACATGGTAAACATAAAATTCAGCATCAACTTCTTCAACCGCTCCAAAATGACTGTTATTCATAAAATAAAGGTATGAAGAAAATTTTAATTTGGCGTAAATGGACAAATATTTTTCTGTTTTCACAAATTACGTCCTATGCTTGACCGCGTAACTTTGCAATATCAAAATCAATTTAGCAAAAAACCTTTAATTAAATTATGAAAATGATATTTGGCGCACGCAGATATCACTGTATAGCGTTGTGCTTATTATTGATAAGCAATCTTTTATATTCACAAATGATCGATTATCAGCGTCTCAGTTTGCAGCAGGCTGTTGAGATTGGGCTAAAGAATAACAAAAATATTCAAATCAGTCATCTAAAAAATGAAATGTCCAAAACGAAAGAAAAAGACCTTACAATGGAAAAACTTCCGGATATTGAATTCCATACAAGCTACAACCAGGTTACCAATCTTTTTCAGCATGAAAATGGTATATTCGGAAAAGCCACAAAATATGATGTCATCAATGGAATGTATGATTTTACCCTTTCGGCTTCAATTCCGGTTTATATGGGTGGGAAAATTAAATATACTGAAAAGAAAGCAGCTATAGACACCCAAATTTCTTCGTTAAAGACCCATCTGGATGAAAGACAACTGACGATGGAAATCATCACAGCTTTTCTTCAAATCCATCATTTAAAAGAGCAGCAAAACTTGATTAATGATAAAATGAAAGAAGATTCTGTAAACATTAAGCAGGTAAAAGCATTGAAAGCAAATGGGGTTGTAACCGTAAATGAAGTCTTAAGAACCTCTTTACAGCTTTCTAATCATAAAATGAGCTGGACAGAGCTTGATAATGATATTCAGATTGCAGAACACAAACTGAAAACAATTCTTTCTCTTCCTGAAAGCCAGGAAATGCATGTAAACACGGAAGATCTGATCTCTGAAAATGCAGAAATTCCTTATGTAGATGAACTAACAGAAATAGCTTTACATAAAATTGAGTCTGTTGAAGTGGCTAACAAAAACCTTTCGCTTAAAGAATTGGATCAAAAGATCACAAAAGCGAATTATCTACCAAAAATTACGGTAGGCGGAGAATATTTTATGAAATATCCAAACATGATGTTTTTTCCTCCCGAACCTTATGCGTATCGTTTAGGAATGATCGGAGTGAATCTCACCTACCCTATTGAAAGCTTGTATAAGAACAAATACAAAATGCAGGAAGCTAAACAAAACATTCATCTGGCAAAACTGCAGATTGAAGAGAATGAAGAAAATATCAGACATAATGTTTATGAAGCTTATAAAAAATTCGAAGAAACGGATCAAAAGGTAAAGATTGCTGAAGAAGCAATTACCCAGGCAAAAGAGAACTACAGAATAGTAAGAACGAAATATGCCAATAAGCTAAGCCTGATCACAGAATTAATTGACGCTGATAACGCGTATCTGGAAGCCCAATCAAATCTTATTTCCGTAAAAATTAACCGACAACTTAAATATTACCAACTCCAATATACGATTGGAAACCTATAAAAGCTATGGCAAAGAAAGAATTAACACAAAAGGAAAAAAGAATCAACAAAACAATTACTTTACTTGCTTGGATCCTCATTGTAAGTGGGATTACAGGAATGATAAGTTTCTATCTTTTTTCCAGAAAAAATGTTACCACCAACGATGCACAAATCGAACAATATATTACTCCTGTTTCCAGTAAAGTTTCAGGTTTCATTAAAACCATTAAGTTTAACGAAAATCAGTTTGTCCATAAAGGAGATACTTTAATTGTGATCGATAATCGAGAGTTTATCAATCAGGTAAAAATGGCCGAAGCCAGTCTTAATGCCAATTCAGAGAATATCAACACGATTGAAAGTGGCGTAAACACCAAAGCTAGTGACACTAAAATCATCGATGCGAAAATTGCTTCTGCAAGAATTGATATATGGAGAACCGAACAGGATTTTAAAAGATATAAAAATTTAGTTTCGGAAGATGCCGCAACCGAGCAGCAGTTTGAAAATGTAAAGGCATCCTATGAGCAGGCAAAAGCTAATCTTTTAACTTTGGAACAACAGAAAAATGCAGTGAGAGCAAGCGTGAATGAGCAGGAAACGAAAGTTGCTCCTGTAAAAAGTCAGATCCAGCAAAGTTCTGCCAGTCTGAATAACGCTAAACTCTTCCTTTCTTATACAGTTGTTACGGCTCCTTATGACGGTTGGGTGGGAAAGAAAACCATTCAGGAAGGTCAGCTGATTAAAGAAGGTCAGGCTTTGGTTCAGATCGTAAGTAAAGAAAAATGGATTATTGCCAATTATAAAGAAACACAGTTAGGGCAAATCGATCAGAATAAAGAAGTGATCATTACTGCAGATGCTTATCCTGATATAGAATTCAAAGGAAAAATTGTTTCCGTTTCCCCCGCTTCCGGTTCGCAGTTTTCTTTAGTAAAACCAGACAATGCAACAGGAAACTTTGTGAAAATAGAACAAAGATTTCCCGTAAAAATCATTCTTAATAATAATCAACACAATGAAAAATTACTTTCCGGAATGAATGTTCTGGTAAGTGCCAAAAAGATATAAGATTTGAGAAGCCGAGGAATTGAGAATTGATGTAGAAGGGCATGTATATTAGATTTTAATTTTTTCAATTTCCTCATTCTCAAATTTAAAACTTTAGCGAAAAGGCAGAGTGTAATATTGCCATCTTACCTTTACTTTTACATGCTGTTCCTTTGTCCTTTCGCATTTTTAGACATATTCTCTCTTTCTTAGCTTTTCACCAAGAAAATCATGCAACATAATACAATTTATCATAAATGGGTACCACAATGGTTGAAACTGCCGCTTCTTATTCTGGCGCTGTTTCCCCACCTGATGTTGTTGTCACTTTTGCATTCCAATAGTGCCTTCACATCTTCTTTTATGGATGTCGATTCAGACGATATCCAATACTTAATGATTTTGATGTATGGGACATTTGTGGTTACCCTTTTAGTTATACAGCGGTTTATGGCTTACTTCAGTGTGAAATATTATACATTGCTGATGTCTTCCGTTTCAATACTTATTCTCTACGGGCTTTCAGTCACCAATGATTATCATATTATTTTAGTTATCCGCTTTCTGGAAGGAATTTTCGGAGTCATGGAAGGTGCTATTTTCTTACCTTTAATTATAGCTGAACTCAAGACAAAACATGCTAAAGAAATTGCCTATCTCTTCATGTATACCATTATTCTTACGGGAGGAACACTTACGACTTCTCTTTTAAAATCAAGTATTGAGGATTATGATTTCAAGCATATGATTTTAATGATGGTTTATTTTCATGTCTTTGTACTAATCATTGCCTTTGCCATTTTCAATAAAAACAGATTCTTCCCAAAGAAGCCGTTATACCAATTGGATATTACCAGCTGGTTTTTGCTTTGGGTTTGTCTTCAGGCTGGTGGATATGCATTAATTTATGGAAAAAGATTGATGTGGTTCGAATCGGATCTTATTATTTTTTGTTTTTTAATTTTCTTATTATTCGGCGGATTGTTTATGCTAAAACAGAGAAACCAACCGCGCCCTTTTTTCCATTTTGAAGTTTTCAGCTCTAAAAATGTAATTGTCGGAGTTATCCTTTTTTTTATTTTTTACATTCTGAGAACTTCTATTAATAATGTATACAGTGTAATGGCAACAGTTTGGAAATGGCCTTGGGATTATATTGTAAAAATTCAGTACTGGAATGTTGCAGGAAGCCTTTTGGGCGTCATTATTTCTGCGCTATGTATTACAAGAGGAGCTTCTTCAAGATTAGTTTTCTTTACCGGGTTTCTGATTCTGGCCATTGATTCGGCTTGGTTTACTTACACATTTTATCCCGATACAACTCTTCAGACGATTTGTCCACCTTTATTTCTTCAGGGAGTTGGGCAAGGTTTACTTTTTACCCCGCTCGTATTTTTTTTAATTGCAGGAATGCCTGAACAATATGTTTCCAATGCAACAGCAGTAGGAACTGCAACACGTTTCTGGACAACAGCCATAGGATATGCCTTAATGCAAAATTTAATGCTTTTTCTAACATTAAAACATTCTGATGCTTTAAGTTCTCAATTAACAGATATCAATCCTATTTTCTATTCTCAATGGAACCAGCTGTTCGGAGTCAATATATCTAAACTTCCTGTAAATCAATCTTTATCCGTAACTGCTGGAGTTTTTAAAGCAAAAATTAACGCTCAGGCTATTTTACTTTCCAATATGGAAATATTTACGGGGTTATTCTGGCTCGCATTGGCTACAGCATTTATTGTGCTGTTGTACCATCCGGTGAAAATTGCTGTAAGAAATATTATGTAGCTTTAAAATTTATTCGCCCCAGAACGTCCACACCGAACCATTGAAAACAGCAAGTTGTTTTTTCACCGTATCATAAACCATCATTCCGGCTGCAGGAGAAATAATATTGAGATGCGGACTGGCAACTTTAGGTAAAATCATCGCTTTGTTATTGTCTTCCAATACCAAAATTCCTGAAGTTGCTGTTGGTGTTCCGATAGCCACCTTTGCGGCCGGATTTTCATTCAAAGCATCCTGTAATGTTGAATCCGCAACTCCCGTCCCATCAATAGACAGATCAATCCAGGTATTATTCTGATAAGATTTTACTTTTTTATCTGTAAGATCAAAAGCTAAAGTTCCGTTCACAACATTTTGCATACTGGCTGCATCAGTAACCCAAGGCAAAACTATTCCACGATTGGCGTTACCGAATTCTATCGAAGAAGATGCTGATTCGGCCACAGCTTTTCCAATCGCAACTTGTGAATAAAGCGAAACAGAAGATATTAATCCTATTATTAAAACCGTTTTTTTCATTTTCACTTAATTTTTAATTAATCCGGACATGTTTGATTATTGAAACATCTCCACCCTGTAGAAGTTCCGTCAATATTCACTTGAAGACAATTTTGGGTAGTATTGTAAACGATCATTCCTTCTTTCAGATCTGCTGCAGGAATGGCTGCAACCTGAGCATCTGTAAGCCGGTTTAAAACAAAACCTTTAGTTTTGGATTCCAATACCATCCATGCTCCCTTTCTCACTCCTGGCCAGTTTATATCTCCTGAATTAGCCCTTCCCAAACCTGTAATTCCCAGATTGGAAGGAAGTACTGTTCCTGAGTTTACAGCAGGCTTGTAGCAAGGTGTAATTCCCCCTCCGGGAACGATTACAGTATCGACTGCTGTATCACAATTAGCAGGATCTGCCTGTTGACAAATCTGATACACCAAAGTATATGTTCCTGCCGGTGTCCCAGGAGCAACTGTAATGTGACCATCAGTTGTGTTTAATGTAACATTCGGGTTTGATGTTGAAATTTGAGATATAATAACATTTATAATGGTTGCCTGCGGCCCGTTATACGTTTCAAAATCATTATCCAGAACAGTTCCGATAGATGTACTTCCGGCATTAATGGTATAAGAATCATCTACTGCCATTGGAGGCAAATCACCATTAATTGCAGGGCAAAATCCGGGATTCAGAACCAACGGGGCACTACAGTTATTGGTAGATGCACAATCAAAAGTGACATTGGCAAGATAAGTAGGATTACTGTTCATAAAAACCGTACTTGGATCGGAAACTCCACTGGATCTTTTGAAATCAAGGTTCGGTCCCAGCGCCGCATTATTTACTTGGATAGGATTAAAAACTTCTATATATCCTTTTTTAGCAGATGATGAAGGTCCCTGAATAGTGGCATTTCCTCCCTGATATTGATTAATTACCATCTTTCCTTCATTGTAAATAACAGCATCTGAAGGCGCGTTATTCATGCTTCCGCTTGAACTAAAAAGCCCGAAGTTATAAATCATACTGGAATTTCCAGACATATTAATGTCTCCACCAGAAGTAAAAGTACCCGTATTAAAAATAGATCCTCCATTGATATTAAAACCACTATTGGAATTAATAGTTCCGCAGTTAATATAAACACTGTTCTCATTATTGCTGTAATTTCCTGTTAAAGAAATAATACCTCCAACTTCATTTCTAAAATGTGTAACTGCAGAATTGCTCATATTCATATTACCATTAATCGTAAGGGTTCCGTAATTATCAACTGTATTGGTAGTGTTGTCTCCAAATTGTAAAACTCCCATTTCTATGGTTCCTTCATTAATGATAATATTCTGTACTCCGTTCATGGTAAAGTTTCCGTTTCCTGAACTCATGGATACATTCCCCGTACTGAAAACATGAACATTAAGATCTGCAACAGCGGTAATAGCCTGACTAAAAAGAAGTGTTCCGTGGACATCAAAATAGGTCATCGCATTATTGACTCCTGAAATATTATTCTGAAATGTCACTGTTACTCCAGAAGCAATACACACCTTTACGTTAGACCCAAATGTTGGATTATTAAAGGTCATATTAGAAGAAAAGCAAACCGTTGTATTATCTGGAAAATGATAGTTCGGGTCGGTTGGGTTGGTGACAGTACAGCCTGTGCATTGAGCCTGTAAGATGTAACTGATAAAAATGAAAGTTAAAAGTATAATTTTTCTCATTTTTAGTAATTTGGGGATATATAAATATACGATTTATTCATCATAAAACAATGAAAAAGCAATATTTTTATTATATTAACAATACATTCAAATATCCTTAACTTTATCAGTATTATTTTGACAAGATATTAGAGTTAAAGATAATTAGTAACTTACTTTATGGAAATTCAAAAAATTGTTCAAAAACAGAAAGATTTCTTCAGAACACACCAAACGAAAAGTATTAAGTTTCGTAAACATTACCTGGAAAGATTAAAAAATTTAATCCTTGAAAACGAAGATCTTTTATATGAAGCTATTGATAAAGATTTTGGTAAATCTAAGTTCGATACTTTCACCACAGAAATTTCTTTTATAATAAATGACATAAATTATTACCTCAAAGATTTAAAATCACTTTCCAAACCCCGAAAAGTCAAAACCAATCTTGTTAATCAAATTGGGAAAAGCAGAATTCATCCCGAACCACTGGGAAACGTTTTGGTGATAGGTGCTTGGAATTATCCATATCAATTATCCCTATCTCCAATAATTGCAGCTTTGGCAGCAGGAAATTGTTGTATTTTGAAGCCCAGCGAGATTGCTGAAAACACCATGAAGATCATGTCGAAAATCATCAATGAAAATTTCCCTTCCGAATATCTGTATGTTTATGAAGGTGGGATTGATGAAACAACGCAACTTTTGAAGCTCAAATTCGATAAAATCTTTTTCACAGGAAGTACAAAAGTAGGGCAAATTGTTTACAAAGCCGCCGCAGAAAATCTAACTCCCGTTACTTTAGAATTAGGCGGAAAGTCACCTACAATAATTTCTAAAGATGCTAATCTTGAAATTGCGGCCAAAAGAATAGTCTGGGGTAAATTTTTAAATGCAGGACAAACCTGTGTTGCCCCGGATTATTTATGTGTTGAAAAGACTGTTCAGGAAGAATTTTTAGCTTTATTGAAAAAATATATTCAGGAATTTAGATATCACCCCAATTTCAGTCATTACACAAAGATCATTAACCAAAAGAATTTTGAACGACTGATTCTCTTAATCGACAACGATAGAATTTATACCGGCGGAAGTTATAATAAAGAGCAATTATATATAGAGCCTACCATATTACATAATATTGACTGGAATGATCAGATTATGCAGGAAGAAATTTTCGGACCTATTTTACCTGTAATTTCTTTTACTGATTTTAATTTAATTTTAAATGATATTTTAAACCACGAAAAACCACTTGCTGCCTATTTATTTACCAGTAATAATGAAGAAAAAGAAGCATTTATTAAAAAGATTTCTTTTGGCGGAGGTTGCATCAATGATGTGATCATGCATTTGGGAAATGAGAACCTTCCCTTTGGAGGAGTCGGAAACTCAGGAATTGGAAGTTATCACGGAAAATTCGGTTTTGAAACTTTTTCTCATCAAAAAGCAGTGCTGGAAAAGGTTACCTGGGGAGAACCCAATATTAAATATCCTCCATATTCGGATAAAAAATTCAGCTGGATCAGAAGATTTATGTAAAATAAAAACCGGGAAATTTTCCCGGTTTAAGTTTTATGATTTCTTTGGAGCCCATTGATTAAAGAACTCTTTTACTTTTTCAAGGCTGTATCCTTTTCCTTCTTCCAGAACATCACTTGGCTGTATGTGAATCATTTTTCCATTTTTACCCAATACAATAAAGACAGGATAACCAAACTTATCACCCGGATTGCCATACTGTGCAAATATCTTCTCATTCTTATTCTCCGGAGAATAATTCAAATGGTAATAGATATAGTTTTTGTCCACGATATTTCTTAATTCCGGAGTAGTCTGTACATATTGGTTAAATCTTAAACACCAGATACACCAGTTCCCTCCTGCCTGAATCATGATGTTTTTTCCCTCTTTTTTTGCTTTTGCGATCAGCTTATTAATATCTGCCTGTGCATCAGCTTTTGGATCATAAGGTTTAGGAAGTCTTGCCTTTTCTTCTGCCGCAGCTTTCTTCTTCGCTTCCAATTCTGCAGCATCATTTTTCACCAACAAAGCTTTGTCTCCCGAATATCTTACTCCAGGAGTCTCTTTGGGTTCCGTATTCTGAGCCCAAATGATACTACTCAGGGCTACAAAAGCTATTAACGACACTTTTTTCATACTATAAAAATAAAAAAATAATACTTATTACCTGCAAAAATGAAACCATATTTTTATTATCCTTAAATTTGCATACCTTATGAATTTTTTAATCAAAATACTTTATTTAATTTCAAAGATCCCGCTTAAGATATTGTATATTTTTTCGGATATCATTTTCTTTTTAAACTACTATATTGTAGGCTACAGAAAGAAAGTCATCTTACAAAACATTAAAAATTCTTTCCCTGATAAAACAGATGAGGAAATTCAGGTTATTTTAAAGAAATTCTATCTCAACTTTTCTGATTACCTGGTGGAAACTGTAAAATCTTTCAGCATCAGCGAAACAGAATCCAGAGTTAGGATGCAGCATATCAACCAGCATTTATTTCATGAAGCTAAAGCAGAAGGTAAAAATATCATTTTACTTGCCGGTCATGTCTTTAACTGGGAATGGATCAATGCATTAGCAAAAGTAATTCCTCAAAAACACTGTCATCCCGTTTACAGAAAAGTAAACAGCAATTTCTGGGAAGACCAGATGAAGAAGGTAAGAAACAAATTTGGCAATGAAGCTTTAGAAGCCAATGAAGTCATCATGAATATTTTCAGGAATAAAAACGATGGCGATTCTGCTTATATGTTTGTGGCCGATCAAACTCCGCATGTTGCTCATGTCAATTACGGTCTTGAATTCCTTAACCAAAGAACTCCTGCCTTTATTGGATATGATAAACTGGCAACAAGAATGGATCTGGTATTCATTTACTGTGAGATGAAAAAGGTGAAAAGAGGCTTTTATCAGGTAAATTATCACCGGATCTATCCGGATGGAGAAAAGTTTGTCAATAATGAAGTGGTCAAAAAGTTTCATAAATTATTAGAAAATACCATTCACAAACATCCAGATAATTATCTTTGGTCCCACAGAAAATGGAAATACCAGGATTCCATCAAAACATTTGATGCCGAAAAAATATAAAAATGATGAAATCTAAACTTGCGGTTGCCATCTTAAACTGGAACGGAAAAAACTGGCTGGAAAAATTTCTTCCAAGCGTAGTTCGGTTTTCTGATGGTGCTGATATTTATGTTATTGATAATGCATCAACAGATGATTCTGTAAAATTTCTACAGCTCAATTTTCCATCCGTAAAAATTGTAATAAATTCTAAAAACTCCGGTTTTGCAGGTGGATACAATGAAGGTTTAAGACAAATCGATGCAGAATATTATTGTTTATTGAATTCTGACGTAGAAGTAACTGAAAACTGGATCGAACCTGTTTTAAATCTCTTTGAAAACAACCCTGATATTGCCGCTATACAGCCTAAAATTCTCTCTTATAACGACAAAAATAAGTTTGAATTTGCCGGAGCTGCAGGTGGTCTAATTGATAATTTAGGCTATCCTTACTGCAGAGGAAGAGTGTTTGATGAGGTAGAAGAAGATAAAGGTCAATATAACGATGAAACGGAAATATTCTGGGCTTCAGGATGTGCTCTTTTTATTCGTTCAAAAGATTTCTGGAATCAGAATGGTTTTGATGAAAGATTTTTTGCCCATCAGGAAGAAATTGATCTTTGCTGGAGATTAATTAACTCCGGAAGAAAGATTTTTTATACCGGAAAATCTAAAGTGTATCACGTTGGAGGCGGAACTTTAAACAAACAAAGTGCTCAGAAAACATATTTAAACATTAGAAATAACCTTTCTATGATGCTTAAAAATCTGCCTTTTCCTAAACTAATCGGATTAATCTTTTTCAGATTGTGTTTGGATGGAGTTGCCGGAATTTATTTTGGTTTAAAACAAGGCTTTCCTCATCTTTGGGCTGTTGTAAGAGCACATTTTGGGTTTTATGCTCAGGCATCCGGAACCTGGAAACGCAGACAAAAGCATCAAAAGAGCAATTTTTATCAATCAAAATGGTTGATCTTTAAACACTTTTTATAAGGAATGAATTTAGTTTTCGATACTTATTATTTTGATCATGATAAAGCCAATACCATTTGTCTGGCTTTTGAAAACTGGGAAAGTGCGGTTCCTGATTACGAATTTTCCGAAATAAAAGAAGGTGTTGAAGAATATATTCCGGGACAGTTTTACAGAAGAGAACTCCCTTGTATTTTAAGCCTTTTAGAGAAAGTTAAAATTCAGATCAAAGATATTTCCTGCATTGTTATTGACGGTTTTGTGTATGTTGATGATCATATGAAACCCGGTTTAGGGAAACACTTATATGATGCTTTAGATGGTGAAATCCCCATAATTGGTGTAGCAAAAACAAACTTTGCCACTGTGGAAAGCTATAAATTAGCATTAAAAAGAGGAAGCAGTGAAACACCTCTCTATATTTCAAGTGTGGGAATTGAGATGGAAACAGCTTACGACTTCATTAAAAAGATGCATGGAGAACATAGAATCCCCACTCTATTAAAAAAAGTAGATACTTTAACAAGACAATTTTAAACGATGGATTTCTGCGCAATAGATTTTGAAACCGCTACTTTTGACCGACACTCCGCTTGTGAGTTGGGAATTTGCGTAGTGCAGGATTCAAAAATCGTAGAAACGAAAACATGGTTGATCAAACCTCCGAGCTTCCCCTATTTCAGTCAAAGAAATATTGATGTACACGGGATTTTACCCGACGATGTGAAAGATGCTCCAACTTTTGAAGATATTTGGTATGAAGTGGAGGAAATGATGTACGGAACATTAATGATTGCCCATAATGCGAGTTTTGATGCAAATGTTTTGCGGAGCTGCCTGGATTATTACGGAATGTTTACTCCGAAATTAAACTATCTGTGTAGTATTCAGTTGGCAAAAAAATCATGGAATTATCTTCCCAGATATGGTTTAAAGCATTTGGCGGAATACCATCAAATCAAATTCAACCATCACAGAGCAGGAGACGATGCAGAGGTTTGTGCAAAAATATCTTTATTAGCTTTTGAAAAACTGTTTCTCACCAGTAATGAAGAAATTTCGGAATACATGAAAGCTAAGATCAAAAAACTTTGATTTTTAGTGCTTACACAAATTTGCATCGAAGTTGAACAATAATTTCATATTAATTGCTCAAGACTTCAGACAAAAGGTTGAATTTCGGAATATCAATTTCAAAATTTTCTTTGGTCTGTTCATTTCTTACCAGGTATTTTCCACTCATATTACCTACTCCGGAACGAAGCATTACATTCGAAAAATAAGCAAAGTTTTCGTTAAGTTCTATTACCGGAGTTAAGCCGATCACTCCATCCCCTACAATCTCTGTATAGCCGAAACCAACATCGAAAATCAACCATTTTCTTTTAAGAATCTTAATAGGAAAATCTCCCTTATTTTCAATCACAATGTTATATTTGAAAACGTAGCGGTTTTCTGAGGGATAACTGTTCTTACTATCATATTCAGGAACTACTGAAACTCTGATATTAGATGTGATTTTAGAAAACATTTTTTTTCATTTTATTTATTAGATACAAAAATCTCGCCTTTTTCAAGACGAGATCGTAAAATATTTTTATAATGCAGTAAATTATAATCCAAGACCTTTTCTTTCGTCTCCGCCTAATAAAATTTCTACAGGATTGTCAATACCTTCTTTTACCGCAACAAGGAATCCTACAGACTCTTTACCATCGATAATTCTGTGGTCATAAGACATGGCAACATACATCATTGGACGAATAACAACCTGTCCATCAACCGCTACTGGTCTCTGGATGATGTTATGCATACCTAAGATAGCAGATTGAGGAGGGTTAATAATCGGCGTAGACATCATAGATCCGAAAGTACCTCCGTTTGTAATGGTGAAAGTACCACCAGTCATTTCATCAACAGTGATTTTTCCGTCTCTTACTTTGATAGCCAAATCTTTGATGTTTGCTTCAACGCTTGCAAAAGACATATTCTCAGCGTTTCTCAATACAGGAACCATTAATCCTTTAGGGCCTGAAACAGCAATTGAAATATCGCAGAAATCGTAATTTACTTTGAAGTCTCCGTCAATAGATGCATTTACATCAGGATACATCTGTAATGCTCTGGTAACCGCTTTTGTGAAGAAAGACATGAAACCAAGTCCTACTCCGTGTCTTTGAGCAAACTCTTCTTTATATTGTTTTCTTAGTCTAAAGATCTCAGACATGTCAACTTCGTTGAAAGTAGTTAACATCGCTGTTTCGTTCTTTACAGAAACTAATCTCTGAGCGATTTTTCTTCTAAGAACTGAAAGTTTAGTTGTTGTAGTAGATCTTGATCCTGTAGCCGTAACCGGGTTTCCTCCGAATGCAGGAACAGCAGCCAATTCAGCATCAGATTTAGAGATTCTTCCGTCTCTTCCGGAACCTGAAACCTGAGAAGCATCAATACCTTTTTCGTCAAGAATTTTCTTAGCTGCAGGAGAAGGAGTACCTGTTGCATACGTTTGCGTTGCAGCAGCTACCGGTTGAGCAGCAGGTTTTGGAGCTTCTTGTTTAGCAGGTTCAGCTGCTTTAGGAGCCTCCTCTTGTTTTGGAACTTCTGCAGCGGGAGCAGCGCTACCCGCAGGTTTTGCAGCATCCATATCTATTAAACAAACCACTTGTCCTACCTGTACCACATCACCTTCTTCAGCTTTCAAAGTGATAACACCACTTTGTTCAGCAGGCAATTCAAGAGTCGCTTTATCTGAATCTACTTCAGCGATTGGTTGATCTTTTTCTACATAATCACCATCTTTCACAAGCCAAGTTGCAATTTCAACTTCTGTAATTGATTCGCCCGGTGAAGGAACTTTCATTTCTAAAACTGACATATCGTATTTTTTATTTTTTTATTGATTATTATTTATAATTAAGCGGTTACAGGTCTTTTTACAGGAGCATCATTTCTATCGAATACTCTGTTGATCACTGCATTTTGATTTTTCTCAAACATTTTGTGGCTTCCTGGAGCCGGAGCACCGCTTGGAACTGGAGCAACCACCTGGATTCCTGTATCTCTGAAGTTTCTTAAGATATAAGACCAAGCGCCCATATTTTCCGGTTCTTCCTGAGCCCAAACAATTTCTTTCCTGTTTGAATATTTTTCGAAGATCGCTTCAATAGCATCTGTCTGAAGCGGATACAATTGTTCGAATCTTACCAATGCGATATTTTCAGCATTCAGCTCTTCTTTTTTAGCTAATAATTCGAAGTATAATTTACCTGAACATAGCACTAATTTTTCCACTTTTTTAGGATCTGCGGTCGGATCGTCTAAGATAGGCTGGAATCCTTTGTTTGAGAAATCTTCAAGCGGAGAAACCACTCTTGGATGTCTCAACAATGATTTTGGACTCATAACGATCAATGGCTTTCTGAATGACCATTTCAACTGTCTTCTCAATAAGTGGAAATAGTTGGCAGGAGAAGTGATATTCGCCACAACCATATTTTCGTTAGCACAAAGTGTTAAGAATCTTTCCAGTCTCGCTGAAGAGTGTTCTGCTCCCTGTCCTTCTGAACCGTGAGGCAATAGCATTACTAAACCGTCCTGAATTTTCCATTTCTCTTCCGCAGCAGCTAAGTATTGATCAACGATGATTTGAGCTCCATTTACGAAATCTCCAAACTGAGCTTCCCAAATTGTCAAAGTATTGGGAGAAGCCATTGCATATCCGTAATCAAAACCTAAAACTCCGTATTCTGAAAGGTGAGAATTGAATACATCAAACCTGCTTTCAGAAACATGTCTTAACGGGATATATTCTTCTTCAGTATCTTCAGTTTTTACAACTGCGTGTCTGTGAGAGAAGGTACCTCTTTCCACATCTTCTCCGGAAATTCTTACATTGTGACCTTCCACAAGAAGTGTAGCATAAGCCAGCCACTCTCCTAGAGCCCAGTCTAATGAATTTCCTTCAATAGCTTTCAGTCTGTTTTCGAAAAGCCTTGTAATTTTATTTAAGAACTTTTTATCAGCCGGAAGTGTTGACATTTTAATTGCCAATTCTTTTAGCTTCTCTAAGTCGTATTTTGTATCTACAGCTTCCTGAACTGCTCCTCTCTTACCAATTGGATAGTTTGTCCAGTCTTCTGCCATGAAAACGTCCATTACGTTTTTCTCAATTTCTTTTGAAGCATCAAAGTCCTTATCTAAAAGCTCTTTAAAATCAGCTTCCATTTTAGCAATAAGATCATTTGAAACAACACTGTCCTTTAACAACTGATCTTTATAGATCTCTCTTGGATTCGGGTGTTTAGAAATTGTTTTATATAAATTAGGCTGTGTAAATCTTGGCTCATCTCCTTCGTTATGACCATATTTTCTGTACCCTAATAAATCGATATAAACATCTTTACCAAACTTCGCTCTGAAATCAGCAGCAAAATGGATCGCGTGAACTACAGCTTCTGCATCATCAGCATTTACGTGCATTACAGGAGATTCTGTAACCTTTGCAATATCTGTACAGTATGTTGAAGACCTTGCATCCATATAGTTAGTCGTAAACGAAACCTGGTTATTTACAACAATATGAACTGTTCCTCCTGTTTTGTATCCGTCCAAAGTCATCATCTGAGCCACTTCGTAAGCAATACCTTGTCCGGCAATCGCCCCGTCACCGTGGATGATGATTGGTAAAACTTTAGAATAATCTTTATATTTATCGTCTACTTTTGCACGGCAGATTCCTTCTACAAGAGCCGCAACCGTTTCAAGGTGAGATGGGTTCGGAGTCAGATTAATAGCAACTTCTTCTCCGGAAGCTGTTTTGATCTTTTTGGATGATCCTAAGTGATATTTAACATCGCCTGAGAATACATCTTCTTCAAATTCTTTTCCTTCAAATTCTGAGAAGATCTGCTTGTACGATTTACCGAATATATTGGTCAATACATTCAATCTACCTCTGTGAGCCATTCCTAAAACAACTTCATCAACTCCCAATTGAGAAGATCTTGAGATCAACTGATCCAACGCAGGGATTAGAGTCTCCCCTCCTTCTAATGAGAATCTTTTCTGGCCAACAAATTTTGTATGAAGATAATTTTCAAACGCTACTGCCTGATTTAATTTTAGTAAAATCTCAGTTTTTTCATTCGCTGAAAGATTTGGATGGTTTTCATTTACCTGAAGCCATTGCTTGATGAAATCTTTTTCCTCAACGTTGTTGATGTGCATATATTCCACACCGATAGAATCACAATAAATGTTTTCTAAGTGTCTAATCAGTTCCTGTAAAGTTGCAGGACCTTTCATTCCCGTTTCAACAGCACAGTTGAATTTTGTATTTAAATCTGACTTATCAAGACCGAAGTTTTCGATGTCTAAAGTCGGAGTATAGTGTCTTCTTTCTCTTACAGGGTTTGTTTTGGTAAACAAATGTCCTCTTGTTCTGTATGCTTCAATAAGGTTTACTACCTTAAATTCTTTTTTGATATGCTCAGGAACTTCTCCGTTAGCTGCTGCCTGAGAAATTTGCTGCACTGCAGGGGCAGATGGAGCTGAAGTCTGAATGTATTGAATACTTTCGTCATCACCATAGTTCTCCAAGGCAAAATCGAAACCTTGAAAGAAGGCTTTCCATGATGGTTCTAAAGAGTCCGGGAATTTTAAATATTGTTGGTATAAATCCTCAATTAACTGAGAATGAGCTGCGTTTAGGAATGAAAATCTGTCCATTATTACAGTTTATCTATTATTAAAATTTATTTGTAGAATTAATCTTCAAATTTAATAAAAAAACCGATGTGAAACAGTGCTAACTTATTAAAAATAACTATAAAAATGATAAATTTCAGTAATTTACTTATAAACTGATAAAGATATCTTCATATTCACATTCTGATCGTCCGTAGGTCGTTCTATGAAAGTCTGACGAATATCTCCAAAACGCATTTCATCTTTTTTAGCTTTCTGAATAAGCTGCTGAATAGCTTTTATCCTTCCGGCATAATTTCCCTTGTAGTAGACCACATAATCCTGTGTAGGGTTTATCGTTCTGAAACTAAAGTTATTATCCGTGATCCCAACTTTTTTAGATAGTGGAATTCCAATAAAATAAGAAACCTCTTTATCTTTGTAATTGTCTGCATCTGTTATCAGGACTGAATATCCAAACTCATCTTCTTTTTTACCCAAATCCATGGTAACATAGTTATAAACTTTATTATAGTTCATAACCACATTTTTATATAAAGCATCTTTTTTATTGGAGGTACTGATGTTAATTCCCAGTAATATTTTTTCTTCCTCTTTTTCAACCATAAGGCTGTCATATTTTATAGCAGCCATCTGATTGTCTTTTTCTACCTTATTCCCTAAAACATTCTTCAGATTTGCCATACTTTTATCAATATTTTCAGCAAACCGGTCTTCTGTCCAGAAGTTTTCAACTCTTCTCAATACCGAAAGCTTAGGCGTATGAACATACCATATAATTTTAGTTCTTTCAGGAGAAATCGCTTTAAATTTTACATCAACCAACGTAGGGTTTTCATTTTTATCTTCAAAAAGCTGATATTTTAAAGTTTTGTTCAGGTTTTCGTAACGGATAAACATTTCTCCTTCCCTGTCGTTTTTCGTATCTACATAGCTTATTGAACTCCCTTTTCCTTCATAAGGTGTATAATAGTCTATATCCATACTTTGAGAACTGGTAAAAAAATTGTTCCAGCGGGTAAAATGCTGCAGATTATTGAACTGGGAAAAGACTTTATCTAAAGGATAATCAACTTCCTTTTCAATCTGAAAATTTTTATTTTCCTCTACAAAAAAATACATGGAAGCAGCATAAGCTCCCACCAAAAGAATAACAATTACCGCTAAGATTTTAAAAAAACGCATTTCACAAATATAATACAAATAAAAAAAGTGACCAATATGCTCGATCACTTGTTTATGTTAAAGAATTATTATCCGATATGAGTTCCCGGAGGTAGAACAGCTCCTTTTTTCACCACTACAATTCCGTCCTGAACAGAATAGGTTCCATAGTCTCCGTCTTTCAAATGTTTTCCTCCTATAATCCTCACATTATCTCCGATATAACAATTCTTATCTAAGATTGCTTTTTCAATATAACAGTACTTTCCAACTCCCATATTGGGGCTTCCTTTTTTATTATTTTTCAGAATTTCGTCTGTATTTTGGTAAAAATCTGAACCCATAATATAGGAATTCACAATTGTACTGCCTTTATCAATTCTCGTTCGGTTACCTATGATCGAATTTTCAATTTTATCGGCCATAATGATACATCCGTCTCCAAAAATCGCTTTGCTTACATATGAGCCATTTATTTTTGAAGGAGGCAACATTCTTGCTCTTGTATAGATTGGAGAAGTGGAAAATAGATTAAATTGAGGTAAATCCTGACATAAGTCTAAATTAGCCTCATAAAAGGATTCAATGGTTCCAATATCCGTCCAATATCCTTCATACTGGTAACTCATTATTTTATATTTCGCAATTGAGCTTGGAATAATATCTTTTCCAAAATCGTCACCTGCTCCTTCATCAAACATTTTTTTAAGAATGCTTTTTGTGAAAATATAGATTCCCATCGAAGCCAGATATTCTTTTCCTTTATGCTTGTTTTCTTCTGAAACTTCAGATTTTAAATTATCTAAAGCATCAAGAGCCGGTTTTTCTACAAAAGAAGTAATATTTCCTTCATCATCAGAACTCAAAATTCCAAAACCTGTCGCGTCTTTAGCATTTACAGGAATAGTTGCAATAGTAACATCCCCTCCTTTTTCAATATGGAAGTCGAGCATTTCTCTAAAATCCATCTGGTACAGCTGATCTCCGGAAAGAATCAGAATATAATCATAATCATATTTTTCCAGATGCTTCATCGACTGGCGGACTGCATCTGCAGTTCCCTGATACCAGTTATCATTCTCTACATTTTGTTCTGCAGCAAGAATATCAACAAATCCTTTACTAAAAATGTCAAAATGGTATGAGTTCTTGATATGTGAATTAAGAGATGCAGAGTTAAACTGTGTTAATACCAGGATTTTGTTCAGTCCCGAGTTTAAACAATTTGAAATAGGAATATCTACCAATCTGTATTTTCCTGCAATAGGAACAGCCGGCTTTGATCTTGTATAGGTCAACGGGAAAAGCCTTGTGCCTCTTCCTCCTCCAAGAACAATAGAAATTACTTTACGATTCATATATTTTGTATTTTTTTAACTATTACTATATAATTTTAAATACTTTTCCGCAGATTTTTCCCACGCAAAATCAAAACTCATATTAGCATGAATAAGATCTGTCATTACTTCTTTCTGATTATAAAGACTTAACGCCCTGTTCATAGCATGAATCATATCATCTACTCCCGGAAAAGCAAAGTTGAGCCCCGCTCCTCCCGTAGAGATATCAGCTACAGTATCTTTTAAACCTCCTGTATATCTTACCACCGGAATTGTCCCGTACCTCATTGAATACATCTGGTTCAAACCACAAGGCTCTACCCTTGAAGGCATTAATAAAAAATCTGCCGATGCGTAGATCTTATGAGAAAGTTGTTCCTTATATCCCAAATCTAGTGCAAAATTGGTATATGTAGTATCATATTCCTTCAATTTATTTTCAATATAAGGATCCCCCGATCCTAAAATGATAATATTTAACGCTCCGTAACTTTGCTTTATGCTTCTCCAGACCATATCCGGTAACAAATCTGCTCCTTTTTCTCCTGCAAAACGGCCAATAAAAGCAAATAAAGGAAGTTCCGGCTTCAGATTATACTCTTTACAGATCTTTTCTTTATTTTTTTTCTTTTGTTCAAGAGCATTTGTTATGTTGTAATTAAAATCCAGCATAGGATCGGTTTCAGGATTCCAGACTTCAGTATCGATTCCGTTAATGATTCCATATGCTTTTCCAAATTCCTGACGCACCAGACTTTCCAACCCTCTGAAACTTATAAAAAGTTCTTCCAGATAGCCTTCTGAAACCGTAGTAAATGCATTACAACACTTAATCATTGCTGCCAAAGGATTAATCTGGCCTTTCCAGTCTAGAAGTCCCCATTTATAATAATCAAATGAAGGGATATATTTAGCCATTTCCCAGTTCATATTTCCCTGATATTCACCGTTGTGTATTGTACCTATGGTTTTTACTCCTTTTAAAAAAGCAAATTCAGCACAATGTTCGGTCATAAAAGGTACTAATCCTGTATGATAATCGTGACAGTGCAGTACATCCGGACGAATTTCCATCGCACTCAACCAATGTAAAACCCCATGCTGAAAAGCAATGAACTGAAAGTTCTCATCAACGTAACCGTAAGGGTTTTCCCGATCCAAAAGCCCAGGAATCTTCACCATAAACAATTCAAATCCCAAAGCATTGGTTTTCTCCTTCAACACCTGCACCTGAAGCATATTCGGTCCCTGATGAATGAACCCATCAAAAACTATGTCAAACTCATGGTTGTATATAAAAGATTTGTTATACCATGGCATAACCACTTTTGAATCAACTCCTTTTATTTTGTTCTGGTATTTGGGAAGAGCGCCAACAACATCTGCCAATCCTCCTACTTTTGCTACAGGATAACATTCTGTACTTAGATGATATATGGTCATATAATTTCTATAATGTTTATGTTAATCTAACTTAGAACCTTATTTTCTAAATTTACTTCTGTGGTGCTTATATTTTTTGTCTTTTGTCTGTCTCAGAATAACTCCGGCAAGAGGTGGCAATTTTAAAGTTATGGATTTGGGATGCCGCATATAGTCTTCATATTGCTCACTCCATACCTCCGGCTCCACTCCGCTTCCTGCATATCTTTCATCATCTGAATTAAAAATCACTTCCCAATGCGTTCCTGCTTTGACTCCTATTTTATAATCGATAACTTTAGGTAAAAGGTTCAGAACGATCATAAAAACATCATCCCGCTTTTTTCCTTTTCTTAGATATACATAAACCGAATTTTCCAGGTCATCTGCTTCAACCCACTCAAAACCGTCTTTCTGAAACTGGTTTTCATAAAAGGCAGGTACATCTCTGTAAATAAAGTTAAGATCCTTAACGAGTGTCTGCAATCCTTTATGAACAGGATATTGTAATAATTCCCAATCCAGGCTTTTGGTAAAATTCCATTCACTGGTCTGGCCAAATTCATCTCCCATAAACAGAAGCTTTGCTCCGGGATGGGTATACATATAAACGTATAATGTCCGGAGGTTGGCAAATTTTTGCCATTCGTCCCCCACCATTTTATAAATAAGACTCGATTTCCCATGAACAACTTCATCATGGGACAATGGCATCATATAGTTTTCATTATACATATACATTGAGGCAAATGTAAGCTTATGATGATGATATTTTCTGTTCGTAAACTCTTCTTCAAAATAATCCAACGTATCATGCATCCAGCCCATCATCCATTTCATTCCAAAACCGACTCCTCCGTCATGGACAGGCTTTGTCAACATTGGAAAATCTGAACTTTCTTCCGCAATCGTGATAATGGCATTACCAAATTCTTTATAAACAGCAGTATTAAATTCCTGCAAGAAAGTTTTTGCTTCAAGATTTACATTACCTCCAAAAATATTGGGTTCCCATTCTCCTTCATTCCGTGAATAATCGAGATGAAGCATAGAGGTAACTGCATCTACTCGCAATCCATCTACATGATATCGGTCTAACCAGAACATGGCATTTGAAATCAAGAATGATTTTACTTCATTTCTTCCATAATTGAAAATATAAGATTTCCAATCCGGATGAAAGCCCTTTCTGGGATCTTCAGGCTCATATAAATAACTTCCATCAAATCTGTGAAGCCCATTCACATCTCCCGGAAAATGAGACGGAACCCAGTCCAAAATAACTCCTATATTGTGTTTGTGAAGTTCATCAATTAAAAACATTAAATCCTGAGGAGAACCGAAACGTGATGTGGCCGCATAAAAACCTGTAATCTGATATCCCCAACTCGGATCGTAAGGATATTCCATCACCGGCATGAATTCCACATGGGTAAATCCCATATCTTTAACATAAGGAATCAGTTCTCCGGCAATATCTCTATAATTTAAAAAAGTATTGAATTCGCTTTTTCTCCAGGAACCCAGGTGTAATTCATACACAGAAATCGGAGCTTCTATACTGTTTTTTTTCCATCTGCTATTCATCCACTCCTTATCATTCCATTCGTACCAGTTGGTAGAAACTAGAGAAGCGGCCTGTATATTCTGTTCCCAGCTCAAAGCATAAGGATCACTTTTTTCCAACATTTCACCATGAGCTGTTTCAATGGCATATTTGTATAAAGTTCCCCATTCTAATCCTTCAATAAAACCTTCCCAGATTCCGGATTCATCCCATCTTGGGTACAGGATATGATCTGTTGAGTTCCATTTGTTGAAATCTCCTATTACAGAAACCTTCGTTGCATGGGGAGCCCAAACTGAAAAATACACTCCGGAAATCCCTTCTTTCTCTACGGAATGCGAACCAAATTTTTCGTAAAGACGATAATGTTTACCTTCTTTAAAAAGATAAATATCATGATCCGTAAAAAGAGTATATGTTTTAACAGAATTCATATTCAAACGATTTCGAAATAATAGCATCAGAAAAAAAGGTATTTCAAAATCTATTTATTTTAAAATTTGGATGTCACTCAAATATATGACTTTCTACCGTTTATTTTGAAAGTTTTTTATCATTAAATTTAAGTAATAGCTTTTTGCTGTCTATAATGACAAATTTAGTTACAAATTAAACTTTCAATAAAATTACTTAGCAATTAGGAAAAAGAAAATTTTAACATTATTTTATTACAGTTAATTTTATTTTGGCACGTAATTTACTGATATACTAATATCAAATCTTAATTATTAACTTTAAAATCGGAAATCATGGGAAATAAAACAAATGGCTTATTGGCTTTATTAGGTTTAGGAGCTTTAGCATATTGGAAATATAAGAAATCTACTCCCGAGCAGCAGCAAGCTGTAAAAGATAAAATCAATTCAGCAAAAGATAATCTTAACAAGTGGGGAAATGATATTAAAAATAAAGCTAATGAGGTAGCTTCTCAGGTTCAGGATAAAGTTGAAGAAACTAAAGCGAAAGTTCAGGATTCCAACTTTTAACTAACTTAACAATTTAACATTCATATACACAACAGAAAAAGCCATCATAATGATGGCTTTTTCTGTTGGTTCTGTACTAAAAGATCTTGTTTCCGACTGAGAAATTCTCCATTTTTCTTTCTTAAATTCTTCCCCAGTGTATTCTACTTTTGCATCTCAAGATTTTCTATTAGCATCCAGATAATTCTATTGTGTTATTTACATTACAATTTCATTATTTTTAATAGATATATCACAATTAAATGAAAAAAATTCTTGTTGTTGTAAAAATTTACATTTTTTTTACACAAATTCACAGATTTATAAGCAAAAAAATATATACATTTGTGAAAACGCCATTAATCAAAATTTATAAAACTAAAACTACCATTATTCAAAATAAACCATGCTCATGTTAAATTTAAAAAAAGGAGACTTTTTTTCTCTAAAAAAAAATACAGGACAAAACCTTACTGACTTCTGTTTGGGAGTTAGCTGGAGTAAGGTTAAATTGCCTCTCCCTTTTTACCTAAGTCTTTTTAACAGAAAAAGTTTAACAGAAATTGATCTTGAATTAACTTGTATCATGCTTGATAAAAATGGAAACAGGCTCGACTGGATCCATTCTCCCAAATACAACAGCTGGCTTATTCAGAATAATTTTCCGCTAGGAAAACTTTCTTCCAAAGATGAAGCTTTTAAACATCAGGAAAGCGATAATTCTTCTTTAAATAATTCCGATAAGAAATTAATAAAAATAAATCTGGAAAAGATTAATATTGAGATCGATCAGATCTTTTTTTACCTTCATATTAATCCAAAAAAAATTAATACAATAGATTTTTCTCTGATACCTTTTGTAACAGTTCAGATATTTGAGGGAAATATTCATCACATCAACAAGACATATTGCCAGTTTGAGATTCCAAAAAATAACGATTTAACTAAAAAAGGAAGTTTACTCGTTGGAAGGCTTTTTAAAACAAATAATGAATGGAAATTTGAGGCGATCGGTAAAGGCCTGTTGGATAAAAAGCATGCCATGGAGAAAAAGGATTTTGAGTTCCTTTCGTAAGAAAACGTAAATAAAATATATAAAAAACTCCGGCCTCTTCGTAGAAGAATGGCCGGAATTTAATTTTGATCTATAAATAATCTTATCCTAAAAACTCTTGCTGAGAAATTATAGTTTGCTCACCTGTTTCTAAGTTTTTGAATCGGATCGTATTTGTTTTAATTTCTTCTTCGCCTAAAAAGACAAGGTTTTTAATTCCCTTCTTCTCTGCGTAAGTAAATTGCTTGTTCAATTTAGCATTTTCAGGATAAAGTTCTGCAGAAATTCCTTTTTCCCGTAATTGATTTATTAGCTTTAAAGACTCCAATGTTTCTTCACCTCCAAAGTTGGCAAACAGATATTCAATATTCGCTGTTGCCTCTTCAGGGAAAAGATTTAATTCTTCCATCACCAGATAAATCCTGTCAAGACCAAATGAAATTCCAATTCCCGGGACATTTTTCACACCAAACACTTCAGTAAGGTTATCGTATCTTCCGCCACCTCCAATGGATCCCATCTGCGCTTCATCTGCTTTTACTTCGAAAATGGCTCCTGTATAATAATCTAAACCTCTTGCCAACGTAATATCAAAAACAAGATTTTGGATATCAACTCCAAGATTAACCGATTGTGTAAGAACAAATTCTAATTCTTCTACTCCTTTCAAACCTATCTCGTTACCCGCAAATTTTTCTTTCAGTTGAAGAAGATTTTCTAAAGCATCATTCGATTGATTAAAAAGGAAATCTAATTTATTAATCGAATCCTGAGCAATCCCTCTTTCTAATAGTTCTTTTACCACTCCATCTTTTCCAATTTTATCCAGCTTATCCAGAGCTACAGTAAAATCAATCAGCTTATCTGTAATTCCTGCATATTCCGCTAAACCCGAAAGAATTTTTCTGTTATTGATATGAATGGTTACTGAAACATTTAGCTGTAAAAACGACTTCAGATACAACTGAATCAGTTCTACTTCCTGCCAAAGACTTTCGCTTCCCACTACATCTGCATCACACTGATAAAATTCTCTGAATCTTCCTTTTTGAGGACGATCTGCTCTCCAAACCGGCTGGATCTGATAACGTTTATAGGGAAACGTTAGTTTTCCATGGTTCATGGCAACAAATCTTGCAAAAGGTACGGTAAGATCGTAACGAAGAGCCTTATCTGAGATTTGAGAAGTTAGTTTCTGATGGTTTTTATTTTCCCAGTCTTCCTGATTTACTTTTGAAGTATATTCCCCAGAATTTAAAATTTTAAAAATCAAGCGATCTCCTTCTTCACCATATTTCCCGGTCAATGTGGACAGGTTTTCAAAACTAGGTGTTTCTAGCGGCTGAAAACCAAACAATTCAAAATTCTTCTGTAAAATATTGATAATATATCTTCTTCGGGAAACTTCTAAAGCCGTAAAATCTCTAGTTCCTTTCGCTAAACTTGGTTTCATTTTATAAATGATTGATAGTTGATAATTGTGTATGCAAAAGTAAGCATTTGCAAAGACTTTTCTGTAATCAAAAAGCCAAAGAAATACATTCTTTGGCTTCAAAATAAATCATCATTTGTGTTGTTTTGATTTATTGAATCAATATTTAATCAGATACTTTCCAAAATTTCTAAAATTTCTTCTCCATAGTTTTCAATTTTATGCTTACCAAAACCTTTAATGTCTAATAATTCTTCTTTCTTAGCAGGTTTATATTTCGCAACAGAAGTCAGTTCTTTATTAGTCGCTATAAAATATGATGGCAGATTTTGCTCTTTAGCTTTTTCTGACCTCCATAATTTTAAAGCATCTAATATTTTAATATCATCTTCACTTAAAATCTCTTCTTCAGCAGAATATTTTACAGGTTTAGAATCTTTTACGCTGTTTACCGTTTGTTTAATCTCATCATAATAGAAGATAACTGACCAAAAATTTTCATCATGTACAAAAGCCGTTTCAACATTTAGTATTTGATGTTCATTCAGAAACTCATCAATATTTTTTTGATCGATGCGCAAAAACTCATCTGCAATTCTTACTTTTAAAACTTTAATTTTCATTTGTGCTTATTATTTTAAGATTTGGTAATCGTACTAATTATTTACTTCCTAAAAGTAAAATTTCATCTACTCTTATTTCTGTAATATATTTTTTCACTCCGTCTTTATCATCATACGATCTGTATGTTAGTTTTCCTTCTACAGCGATTTCTTTTCCCTTTGGAACATATTTCTGGAAAATCTCTGCTGTTTTGCCAAATGCAACCAGATTATGCCATTGTGTTTCTTCCACCTTTTCTCCTTTTGCATTAGTATAATGGTCATTCGTAGCTAAAGACACGCTTGCTTTGCTGTTTCCGTTTTCGAAATTTGTAATTTCTACTTCTTTTCCTGTGTAACCAATTAATGTTACTTTGTTTCTTAGTGACATGATTTTATAATTTATAAGTTAAACAATCAGATAAGAGAGGCTCACTGTTTTCTCAAATCTCTGTTGCAAAGATTCTGAAAATCTGTTTATTGAATCGGTTAAAAATTATTTAAATTCATTTGTAGTCGTTTGTAAACGGATATTTTGTATCTTTAGCTTATAAAAAGAAAATTGTGCGAAAAACCCTTAAGAGAACATTAAGAGTATCAAAATATGTAATCTACAAAGAAACACTGGTAGATTATAAAGAACATTTCTGGTCATTTCTAGGCGCTTTTTTTGGAATTGGGATCATTGCTTTTATCCAATCTCACACATTGTCTGCGACTGAAAACATTTTCCTTATCGGTTCTTTTGGGGCATCGAGTGTTTTAATTTATGGAGCTATTCAAAGTCCTTTAGCACAACCGAGGAATTTAGTTGGCGGACATGTTCTCTCGGCTTTGGTTGGTGTTACGGTTTATAAGATTGTACCGGACATTATTTGGCTTTCAGCACCACTTGCCGTTGCTTTTTCTATTGTATTAATGCAGTATACCAAAACTCTACATCCTCCAGGAGGAGCAACTGCACTTATTGCGGTAAGTTCCACAGGAAAAATTCCTGAATTAGGATATTGGTATGTTTTATCTCCTGTTTTATCAGGGTGTATTATCTTATTGTTTGTTGCTTTGTTTTTTAATAATTTAACACCTAACAGAAGTTATCCCAACCATACAAGGTTTAAAAGGTTATTAAAGAAAAAGCACGCGCATCCACACAAAATGAAAAAATAAAAATTATGAATTGTCTAGAATGCGGAGAAAAAATTATCGGAAGATCCGACAAAAAGTTCTGCAATGATGCCTGTAGAAACGCCTACAACAATAAGCAGAACAAGGATTCAAACAATCTGATGCGTAATGTCAATAATAAGTTACGCAAGAATTACCGTATTCTGACAGAGATAAATACCGAAGGGAAAACTAAAATCGCAAAAGCAAAACTGGATGGCTTGGGTTTTGATTTCAATTATTTTACCAATATCAAAGTGTATAAAAACGGAGCAGAATATAAATTCATTTACGACTACGGATACAAAATACTGGAAGATGACTATATACTGATCGTAAAAAATCAAGCATAAAAGACTTGCTATATGAAAGAAATAGTACTGATTACAGGAGCCGGCGGATTGATTGCCCAAGAGCTGTCAAAAAAAATAAACAATGATTTTGAGGTAAGATTTCTAACCCGAAATAAAAAACATGAAAATGATTTTGAATGGGATGTAAAGAGAGGCAGTATTGATGAATCTGCATTAGAGAACGTTTCTCATATTATACATCTTGCGGGAGCCAATATTTCAGAAAAGCGATGGACTGCGGAAAGAAAAAAAGAACTTATTTCCAGTCGTGTAGATTCTGCAAAGCTACTTTTAGATACTGTAAGAAAAAAAAATATAAAACTAAAATCTTTCATTTCTGCTTCCGGAATTAATTATTACGGAACAGTAACTTCCGAAAAAATATTTACAGAAAATGACGCTCCAGGGAATGATTTTTTAAGCGAAGTCGTTGTTCTTTGGGAGAGAGCTGCGGATGAATTCGAAATACAAAATCTGGCAGAAAGAGTAGTAAAAATAAGGACTGCCGTTGTACTATCCGAAAAAGAAGGTGCTTTAAAGAAAATGCTTCCTCCAATACAATATGGTATAGGTTCAGCACTTGGGACAGGAAAGCAGTATATGCCATGGATTCATATTAAAGATATATGCTCTATTTATGAATTCGCCTTAAAAAACTCACATATAAATGGTGCTTATAACGCGAACTCTCCAGAGCATACCACTAATGAAAATTTAACAAAACAAATAGCCAGAATAATACAAAAGCCTTTATTCATGCCAAATATTCCTGGATTTGTATTAAAACTTATCTTCGGAGAGCTTGCCAACGCTTTGTTAGAAGGTTCCAGAGCTTCTTCACAGAAGATCCAGAATGCAGGTTTCCGGTTTGAATTTCCCAATTTACAAAACAGTTTAGAAGATTTATTATTAAAAAAGTATAAAATTTACAGATGCAAAATCCAAAAATAAAGATTAAAAACACAGAAATATTATCCGACAACTGGTACACTTTGAAAAAAGTGACGTTTAGTATTGAAAAGAAAGACGGCAGTGAAGAAATCCAAAGCAGAGAAGCCTATGACAGAGGAAATGGAGCAGTAATTCTCCTTTATAATACTTCTCAGAAAACCATTATTCTTACCAGACAGTTCCGTTTACCAACCTACATCAATGGCAATGATGACGGAATGCTGATTGAAGCCTGTGCAGGATTATTAGATAATGACCATCCTGAAGAATGCATAAAAAGGGAAACAGAGGAAGAAACCGGCTATAAGATTTCTGAAGTGCAAAAAGTATTTGAAGCCTATATGTCACCCGGTTCGGTTACTGAAATTCTTCATTTTTTTATCGCTGAGTATTCAAATGAAATGAAAATGACCGATGGGGGCGGACTGGAGGAAGAAGGTGAAAATATTGAAGTTTTGGAGCTTTCTTTTGAAGAAGCACTTCATCTGATTGATAATGGTGGTATTAAAGATGCAAAAACCATCATGCTGATTCAGTATCTCCGGTTAAAAAATATTTTATAAAATTCTTACCATACGTAAAAATTAAATTTCAAATTATGAAACTTTTATTATCATTAAGTCTTTGTTTATCATTATCTGCTTATTCTTTCGGGCAAAAAACAGAAACATTAAGTTCCAAAGATCAGGCAATTGCTGAGCATTTTAAAACAGAATATAAAAAGAAGAACTATAAAAAATTCGAAGGAAAAATAAATGTAAAAGATACTCAGGTACTGTTTGATGACAAGGTTATTTTCTATGACAAATCAGATAAAACCATAGCTTCTATCCTTAAACAAGGTCTCATATATCCGCAATTACTGACCGATTATCAAATGGAAAAATTCCTGGCTGAAACCACAGATAAAACCCAAAAGAGATTCCTGAAGCTTCAGAAGGATCCACGTGCCGGTTTTGATGTAAACAATGTAAAACTAAGCAGTATTAAAGAACTTACCTTTGCCAGCTCCAACCCTAAGGCAAAAAGATTCAAGCTAACTTTTAAAGATAACAGAATCAACAGTACAATCATCTATTTGATTGAGCTTACCAACAAAAGTGCAAAAGAGAATACTCCCCTTGAAGATTTTATAAAAGAATCAAATTTGACTTATTTAGATCAGACTGAATAAAAAAGCTTCAAATAAAAATCCCTCTCCTAAAAATAAGAGAGGGATTTTATTGTTAGATCTTATCCAAAACTTTCTTCGGCAAGATTTTCGTTAATTCAGTTTTAAATTCTTTTTCGAGGATTACAAATTTCCAATATTTTCTGTCTTTTGAAACAGCACACGCTTTCATATTGGCATTAATTAGATATGAACCTTCGTTGGCTAAATATTTCACATTATTTTTACCATATTTACTCACTAAAGCTGCATTCATCTGCTTTTTCATTTCATCATTCAACGAATTTACATTACATTTCATCTTAAGATAATAGTTGGCAATAGAGAAATATTCACCGCTAATTAATTCTGGTTTCTCAATATCCCCGAATTGCAAATCCTGTACATCAATCTTCATAAAAGGATTGTTATAGGTTAAATTCAAAATCTGCGTCATTTGCTCTTTGGGAACAATGGTAAAAAATTTAGGATAAATACAACTTACCGATTGATCTATTTTTTTAGTTTTAATTGTATTTACAAAATAGGTAAGGTTTTTCTTTATGGCTAAATCATCTGTATTTGTTTTTGTCTGTGCAAAAGAAATAAATGATAAGAGAGCGAACAGAAATAAAAGTGATTTGGCTTTCATCATTACTAATTTTTGAATGTATCTTTAAGAAATATGTCGGAGTATCAAGATTGTTTGTTACAAAATGATTTTCAATTAAATAAAAAAGCCATCCTTGCGGACGGCTTTCAAAATATTTTAAGATTCGATTATTGTACTTTTACAAGCTCAACATCAAAGATCAACCAAGCGTTTGGCGGAATCACACCTCCAGCTCCTCTCTCTCCATACCCCATTGCCGGTGGAATTAATAAAGTAGCAGTTTCTCCTTCTTTTAATAAAAGAATACCTTCATCCCATCCTTTGATTACTCTACCCATCCCGATTGGAATTTCAATCGGTTCATTTCTTTTGAATGAAGAATCGAACTCAGTTCCGTCTACCAGCTTACCTGCATAATGTACCGATACATTATCACCCGCTTTAGGAGCTTTTCCTGAAGTTGTTTTTGTAATTTTATAGTAAAGACCTGATTCAGTTTTTTGCATTCCCGCTTTTAAGTCTTCAACCATTTTCAGTTGATTCGCTTTAAATTCTTCTTCTTTTTTCTTCTTTTCAGCTTCTTCTTTAGCTGCGAATTCTTTATTTTTTTCAGCAATCTTAGCTTTTCCTTCATTGAAAGTTTTTGCCGGATCGTAGTTTTTATACTCATCACCTTTGCTGAAAACAGAAACTTTTTCTAAGACGATATCTGTTTTAGGTTTATCTTGCGGTCCTTTTTCTACATTGGCAATCGCATCGATCACATCCTCTCCTTTTACTACTTTCCCGAAGATCGTATGTCTTCCGTCTAACCACGGTGTTGCCACTTCAGTAATGAAGAATTGAGATCCGTTCGTATTAGGTCCTGAATTCGCCATAGAAAGAACTCCTTTTCCGGTATGTTTAAGGTCATTTTTCTCATCTTCAAATTTATATCCGGGATCTCCCATTCCTGTTCCCTGAGGATCTCCCCCTTGAATCATGAAATCTTTGATCACTCTGTGAAAAATAGTTCCGTCATAGTAAGGAACTCCTTTCGCTTTAGCTTTGTTATCGATTTTACCTTCTGCAAGACCGATAAAGTTCGCTACAGTTACAGGCGCTTTCTTATCTTCAAATTTTACAATCAGGTTTCCTTTTGTCGTTTGAAGATTGGCATAAAGTCCGTCATTAAGACCTTCGTAAGTTTCTTTGTCTACGTTCATTTTTTTATAAATTGGGGTACAACTCATCAGCGAAATACTTGCCGCTGCCAGAATTATATTCTTGTTAAACAATTTCATTTATTATAAAGCTTTTAATTTTATGATTAAAGGGATGTCGTTATCAATTTTCTTCTCATCCCCGAAAGTTCCGTAAGCCAGAGAAGAGGGAACCAAAAGTGTAACTTCCTCACCATCATGTATAAAACGTAAAGCATTTTCTACCGCTTTTAATTCATCAAAATGTCCGAATTTAGCATCTCTTCTTGCAATCGGCTGATCGTAAATCTTGGTCTGATCAAAATCGTAAAGATCATAAGAATAAGAAATCAGACTTTCATCTGCTCTTTTTTCTCTTTTATCAAAACCCTGAGTATTCACCCAGTAATTAAGCTGTGTCGGATAAAATTTCTCGGTCTGTCCGCCAATCCAGTCCTGAATCTGGTTTCTTTCCAACGTGTTCAGGTTTTTCATTCTTTCCCTTGAAATATCCAGATCACTTTTGCTCAAAACACCACCTACAGGAGGATGTGCCTGCTGTGGATTTCTATTGCAGCTCAATAAGCCCAATACAGATATGAAGAGTATTTTTTTCATAAGCATTTGCGAAAATACACATTTCGGGAATTAATTACAAAAGTTGGTTAACTTATTAGATAAAAGTCCTGCAGCTTTTACAATAATTTGATTTTAAATCATTATAGCTTTCCATTGTTCAATTTTTCTAACTGTCATTCTGATGAAGGAAGGATCTCAGACAATTACAATCACAGATCCTTCAATTCACTTCGCTCCTTTCAGAATGACAATACACAACTCCTTTACAACAAAAAAGCCGGGAAATATTCCCGACTTCATATAGATTTTATTGAATTGAATTAAACTGTTTCTAAGACGTGATCTACCAGCACTCTCCATCCGAATGTATCTTCAGACAGATTGGTCTGTAAATCCACTAAATCTTTTTTCAAAATTTCAGCATAGCTCTCTTCAGAAGAAAGTTTTGGTAATTCCAATTTTTCGCCATTATATCCTAAAGCTTGGAAAACTGTAGTTACCACTGCTGTTCCCACTCCCCAAACTTCTTTCAAAGTTCCGTTTCTCTGAGCTTCTACCACATCTTTTACTTTGATTGGTTCAACTTTTACTTCAATTCCTCTCTTTTTAGCCAATTGAATAAAGCTATCTCTTGTAACACCGTCAAGAATTTTCTCTGAAGTCGGAGGTGTATAAATCGTATCGTTAATTCTTACAAATACATTCATTGTTCCACTTTCTTCAAAATATTCGTGAGTAGCATCATCTGTCCAGATAATTTGCTCATATCCTTCTTCAATAGCCAACTGAGTCGGGTAGAAAGACGCCGCATAATTTCCTGCAGCCTTAGCAGAACCTACTCCACCATTTGCCGCTCTTGAATAATGATCTGAAATTTTTACAGAAACCGGTTCTGTATAGTACATTTTAGCAGGAGTTGCTACGATTGCAAACATATATTTATCAGCTACTCTTGCCTTCAACGCTTCTTCAGTAGCAAAAATCAATGGTCTAATGTATAAAGACATTCCTTCTCCCTGAGGAATCCAGTCTCTGTCTATATCTACCAAAGCTTTCAAACCATCCAAAAACATTTCTTCCGTCACTTCAGGCATAGCAAGACGTTTCGCTGATTTATTGATACGTTCAAAATTCTTTTCAGGCCTGAAAAGGAAAACCTGCCCGTCTTTGTCTTTATAGGCTTTCATGCCTTCAAAACAAGCCTGTCCGTAATTTACCCCCATCATTGCTGGTGTAAATGGTATTGGACCATAAGGAACTAATTTCACATCACCCCACTTTCCATTTTCATACTCACAAATCACCATATGATCAATAAAAGTATTTCCAAATGAAAAATTGTTTGGGTCGAATGTAGAAATTCTGGAGTTTTCAGTTTTTTGAATTATCATTTCTAAAATTTTTTATGATGTTCTACAAATTTAACATAATTTTCTAAATATAAAAATTTTAGAGTAAATTTGTGAAAAAATAGCTTGAAAAGAGAAATAAAAACGACAAACGACGGAAGCAAAACACTGTTTATCAATGAATTAAATGAAAACTACCATTCTCACCATGGTGCTCTTCAGGAAGCTGAACACGTGTTTATTAAAAATGGACTAAATCTAATAAATGATTACGAAATTAATATTTTAGAACTGGGATTTGGAACAGGTTTGAATGTTTTAGTGACAATTAATGAATATTTAAAAACTGACAAAAATCATGTCATCAATTATTTTTCACTGGAAAAATACCCCATAAATGAATCCGAAATTAACGATTTAGCCTATTTTAAACATTTTGATAACCCGGAATTCAAAAATATTTATCAGAAAATTCATTTAGCAGAATGGGAAAAATCAGTAGAAATCACTAAAGGATTTAACCTCAAAAAGATAGAATGTGACTTTTTTGAGCTGAAAAACATTGTGTTACCTAAAATAAATCTGGTATATTATGATTGTTTCGGGGCAAGAGTACAGCCAGATCTTTGGGAAAAGCCTTTATTTGAAATAGTAGCTGATAAAATGGAAGTTAACGGGCTTTTAACAACATATTCCTCAAAAGGCAGTGTAAGAAGAATCCTGCAGGAACTGAACTTTAAAGTGGAAAAGAAGCAAGGCCCCCCAGGAAAAAGAGAAATGATTAATGCAGTTAAATTATAGAAGTTAAAGTAAAAAGTTAAACGTGAGAGGCCAACAGAATACACAACATAATGTAAAGAAATGCTTAACTTAAAGTATTGTTCAGATTAATTTCGAATTTCTAATCTTTAACTTCTCTCCAAATTTCCTTACTTTAGCTATAGAAATTATTATATATGATAGATAAGATCAACATTAGAGTCTACGCTTGTGTTGTTAAAGACAAAAAAGTACTAACCTTATTTGAAGAATATGCAGGTGAAGCTTTAATGAAATTTCCTGGCGGTGGGCTGGAATACGGAGAAGGGGTTTTAGAATGTCTTCATCGTGAATTTGAAGAAGAGCTTAATGTAAAAGTCGAAATTGTAGAACACTTTTATACCCAGGAAGACTTTTTAGTTTCGCGTTTCAGAGAAAACGAACAATTACTTACTATATATTATATTGTAAATATTATCAACGAGGATGACTTCCTTATTCATGATCCTTGTATCGAAAAAACAGAATGGATTGATATTCACCAGGCTCACAATCCATTTCCTTTACCTATTGACAAAATTGTATTTGATAAATTAAAAGAAAAATTCCTGTAAAAATATTACAGGAATTTTTTATTTTGATTATTTACCAACTTTAAACTGATAAGCACCTGGATAAGGCTGAAGAAACCCTGAGTTCCAGTTAGACTGCAATAAAGATTCTAAAAATTCATCTGTTCTGTTAACATGAGGATTATACTGATCCTTTAGATCAATATCTGCTATTTTACCTTTTATATTCCAGATAAAAGCAGAAAAACCACCTCTCAGTTCTTTAATAATCTCATAAACGCTTTTACCCGTTGCTCTGTTCATGAGTTTAGCAAAAACCTGGCCTTCTGTAGTCGTTAAATCCCTCAGCTGCTTTTCATATTGATCAGCCAGCATATTCTGTCGCTCTCTCACATATTTTCTCTTCGCTTTACTATCCATATTGGTCATTTCCTTCTGAATATCGCGATACTGCCCCAAAGCCGTTATAAATAACGGATAGACCCTGTATAATTTTTTATTAAGGAAATAATAGTAGTTTTTATCCAATTGGTTATTAAACTTTGGTTTGTTCAATAACGTCAGTTCATCCATTACAACTACCGTTTCACCATTTATTTCATAAAACTTGGCTTTCTGCCTTTCATCATAATAATATTTATTACCAAATTCATCTACTTTCAACAATTCAGGAGGATATTGGCTTAAAGGAATATACCTTAAAGAATCTTTTTGCCCGAAAACACCCACCCCTAAAAAGAAAAGAAAAAGGCAAATAATTTTATTAAAATTCATTATTTTTACACTTATTAGAACAAAAATTACTTACAAAAATCATTCCTTTTTTATGAAATTTGAAAAGAAATCTTTAAAGTTTTTAGAAAAATACTTAAATACGGCCTCTCCGACTGGTTTTGAGCATAAAGGCCAGGAAATCTGGATGGATTATATAAGTCCTTATGTTGACAAAATAGAAGTTGATCATTACGGTACCTGTTACGGAATTATCAATCCTGAAGCAGAGTTCAAAGTAGTGATCGAAGCCCATGCAGATGAAATTTCATGGTATGTGAATTACATTACAGATGATGGCTTGATCTACGTGATCCGAAATGGAGGTTCAGATCAAACAATTGCCCCGTCAAAAGTAGTTCATATCCATGGAGAAAAAGGCATTGTAAAAGGTGTTTTCGGCTGGCCGGCAATTCATACAAGAAGTACTAATCAAAACGAGCCTACACCAAAAATTGAAAATATCTTTATCGATTGCGGTGCTGTTTCCAAAAAAGAAGTTGAAGATCTGGGAATCTATGTAGGATGTATGATTACTTATCCTGATGAATTCTTTGAAATGAATGACAGATATTTTGTCTGCCGTGCTTTAGACAACAGAATCGGAGGATTTATGATTGCTGAGGTTGCAAGACTTTTAAAAGAAAACAAAAAAAGCATTCCATTTGGTTTATACATTACCAACTCCGTTCAGGAAGAAGTCGGCTTATACGGTGCGGATATGATTGCTGATACCATCAAACCCAACATTGCTATTGTTACCGATGTTACTCATGATACAACAACCCCTATGATCGAAAAGAAAAAAGAGGGTGATCAGAAATGCGGAGCGGGCCCTGTTATTTTCTTTGCTCCAAGTATTCATCATACCATCAGAGAATTGATTATCGATACGGCAAAGACAAAGAAAATTCCTTTCCAACGTGCCGCAGCAAGCAGAGCTACAGGTACAGATACTGATGCTTTCGCCCATTCAAACGGCGGTGTACCAAGTGCATTAATTTCCCTACCTTTGCGCTATATGCATACCACAGTAGAAATGGTCTCTAAGGAAGATGTAGGAAACGTGATCAAACTCATCTACGAAACTCTTCTTAAGATACAGCCGGAAATGAAACTGAAGTATCATTAACAGAAGAAATAAAAGTAAAGTATAAAAAGTAAAAATGAAAACGAAGCTTATTGCTCCTTCCCTTTTATCTGCAGACTTTGGGAATCTGCAAAAAGATATTGAAATGCTGAACAATTCTCAGGCTGACTGGCTTCACGTAGATGTGATGGACGGAAGATTTGTTCCTAACATCTCATTTGGCTTTCCGGTGATGAAAACAATTCAACAGCATGCTAAAAAATTTGTTGATGTACATTTAATGATTGTCGAGCCTGAAAAATATGTTGAAGAATTCATCAATCACGGTGCAGATTTGGTTTCTGTTCATTATGAAGCTTGTACACACCTTCACAGAACGATTCACCACATTCAAAGTTTAGGCGCAAAGGCAGGAGTTGTCTTAAACCCTTCCACTCCGGTTTTAATGCTTGAAGATATTATTGCTGATGTAGATTTAGTATTATTAATGAGTGTAAATCCGGGATTCGGAGGACAGAAATTCATTGAAAACACTTACAAAAAAATCGCTGAAACCAAAGATTTGATTCTAAGCAATAATTCTACCGCCCTTATTCAGATAGACGGAGGAGTGAATCTTGACAACGCAGCAAAGCTTTTCGAAGCAGGAGCTGATGTTTTGGTTGCCGGTAATGCCGTATTCTCAGCAGAAAACCCCGAAAAAACTATTGAATTACTAAAATTCTAAATTAAATTTCACTTATAAAAATGAAGAGGCAACCTTTCGGTTGCCTTTATCATTCCCCAAAAAATAGAGTTTATATCGTCATTAGTTTTATGTATTAATTATAGATTACTTTCATCATAATTCGTGTGTAAATTTCTTAATAAATATTAATATAAAGCACCGTAAAAACACGGAAATCAACACCGTATTTTTACGGTATTTTTAAAATACTCCTATTTTACAACATGGCTACTTTCCTTATTTTAGCAAAAAATAAACAATGAAAAATAAATTGACCAAGATCTTTTTATTAAGCACAATCTTCGCAACTTCTCATATCAATGCCCAACATACTCCATCTGACAGTAAAAAAATGGAATGGTTCCAGGATGCTAAACTGGGGATTTTTATCCACTGGGGAATTTATTCAGTCAATGGTATTTCCGAATCCTGGTCTTTTTTCAATAATTATATCAATCACGAAAATTACATGAAGCAGCTCAACGG
Source organism: Chryseobacterium sp. Y16C (assembly GCF_022488405.1). Lineage (NCBI taxonomy): Bacteria > Pseudomonadati > Bacteroidota > Flavobacteriia > Flavobacteriales > Weeksellaceae > Chryseobacterium > Chryseobacterium sp. Y16C. The sequence continues at coordinate 443,344 of NZ_CP092711.1, read as the reverse complement.
ATTTTCTGCTTCACAATATCATCCTGAAGATTGGGTAAGATTAATTAAAGACTCAGGAGCAAAATATTCGGTAATTACCACAAAGCATCATGATGGTGTTGCTCTTTGGAATTCCAAAGCAGAAAAAGCAACAACAATCTCTAAAAATTCTTTAGCCCAAAAAGATGTATTGACTCCTTTCGTAAGTGAACTTAAAAAATCTGGTTTAAAAACAGGTCTCTATTACTCTCTTCCGGACTGGAGTCATCCTTATTATGACATTATGACCAGAACCAAGAAAAGATATGACATAAAAAGCGATACTGAACGTTGGCAAAATTACACCACCTACTATCAAACCCAGCTGAATGAACTATCTTCTCAATACCAACCTGATCTTTTATGGTTTGACGGCGACTGGGAACATAGTTCAGCAGAATGGCACGCTCCAGAAACTCTTGAAAATTTGAAAAAATTCAATCCAAATATCATTATTAATTCAAGACTTAATAATCACGGTGACTATGAAACACCAGAGCAGGGAATTCCGGTAATCAGCCCAGAGAATGAATTCTGGGAACTTTGCTATACCATGAATGACTCATGGGGATTTCAGCCTTTTGATACTCATTATAAAACTCCCAATATGATTGTAAGAACATTAACAGATGTAATCAGCATGGGAGGAAATTTATTATTGGATATCGGACCTAAATCAGACGGAAGTATTCCTGAAGAACAGATCGAAATTTTAAAAAATCTTGGAAGATGGACTTCAAAACATAAAGAAGCGGTTTACGGAACAAGAAAAGGGTTACCTTTTGAAAATCATAAAGGAAAATCTTCTATTTCAAAAGACGGTAAAAAATTATTCCTTTACCTGGAAGAAGCTAAAGATTTTACAAAAATTTACGGCTTATCTTCATTACCCATATCAGCAAAAATCATTGGCGACAATACAGGTAAAGTCAATTTTAAAAATGATAGCAATGGAAATATAAATTTAAATTTTTCAAACGTAAAATTCGATCAGGATGTAACGGTTGTAGAGCTTAGTTTTAATGAAAAAATTAAGTTCTCCAGTGTTATAAAAAAAGAGGATCTTGTCTTGCAAAAAATCTTAGAAGATCAAAATACTAAAAATACTACATACAAAATTGCGGAACAATTGTATGAAGGGAAAAATATTTTTAATAATTCAGGCTTAACAAATGATGGCCTGAATATGAAAATTCCAACAAATTTAAAAACCAATCAGGAAATTTTGAGCTGGATCAGCAAGCATGCCGAAGCTCTATTTGAAACAGAAAAAGGTTTACCAAACGGACATTATGCCGGAATGAGTGCTCTTTCGAAGGACCGGCAGACGGTTTATCTTTTTGTAGAAGGAGTTCCAACAGGACCTATTGCCTTAAAAGGAATTAAAAACGGAATTTCAAGAATCCGTATTGTAGGTGAAGGATCTATACTCAATCATTCTATTTACAACAAACTGTACTGGAGTGACAGACCCGGAATTATTTATATTGATATCCCTAAAGAAAGATTGGATAAAAATATGACTGTAATTGCCGTTTTACTAGATAAGCCTGTCGAATTGTACCGCGAAAAAGTAAAAGCCATCGAAAACAATTTATAAGTTCTGTATAAAAAGAAAGTCCGGAGAAAAATCTCCGGACTTTTTATTTTGAAAGTTTTTCTTAGAAAATTTCTCTTCCTGAAAAATGAAACTGAGCTTCAATAAGAGCGTTTTCATCAGAATCTGAACCATGCACAGCATTTTCTCCGATGCTTCTTGCAAACATTTTTCTGATTGTCCCTTCAGCAGCTTCTGCAGGGTTGGTGGAACCAATTAAAGTTCTGAAATCTTCAACAGCGTTTTCTTTTTCTAGAACAGCAGCTACAATTGGACCTGAGCTCATAAATTCTACTAATTCTCCATAGAACGGTCTTTCAGCGTGTACTTCATAGAATTTTTTAGCATCAGCAACTGTAAGCTGAGTCAATTTTAAAGCTTTAATTTTAAAGCCTCCTTCAGAGATTTTACCTAATATCGCACCGATATGTCCGTCTGCAACTGCGTCCGGCTTAATCATAGTGAATGTAATGTTAGACATAAATGTTATAATTTTTTAAGTACCCAAAATTACAAAAAAATATTCGATTTTGATTTTTAATTTTTTTTAACATAAAATTAACTTTTTGAATAATTCGCAATCAATTTTTTGGCACAGTAATTGTTTATTCTATTCCGATTCTCATGTTTAATTTGAGTTTTCATGGTTATTAGTTTTTACCCAGCTTCGGCTGGGTTTTTTTATATTATTAAATAAAAGATATTTTTATTGCGAAATCAGCAATAAATTTAATTTATTAAAATACAATAATTTAATTATTGCTTCATTATAAAGCAATAACATTATAGGAAACGAAAAAAATTAACGAAAAATTTATTTTGAAGAAGACTCTTCTGCCTCTTCCATAAGCTTTAAATACGTAGAATATCTGGAATGTTGGATCTCTCCAGTCTCTAAACTATCCAAAACGGCACATTTCGGCTCATTAATATGAAGACAGTTATGGTATTTACATTCTTCTCTTTTTTTGAAAATCTCAGGAAAGTAATGTTGTACTTCTTCCTTTTCAATATCAATCATAGCAAATTCACGTACTCCGGGTGTGTCGATCACATTACCGCCGAAGTCCCAAAAATGCATCTGCGCAAAAGTTGTCGTATGCTTTCCCTTTAAGTGGGTATCTGAAATTTCAGAGGTTTTTAAATTTAGCCCCGGCTGTAAAGCATTGACCAAAGTAGATTTCCCACATCCGGAATGTCCGAAAAAGACAGAAGTTTTATCTTTAAGCAGATCCTGCAGCTGATTTAAATTGAGTTTTGAATAGGAAGAAATCTCGAGAGAATCATATCCGATTTCATTGTAAAGGAATTCTATATCTTTTACAATTTCAATTTCTTCTTCGTTGAGTACATCGATTTTATTGAATAAAATCAGTGGGGTAATATTGTAAGCTTCGCAGCATGCCAAAAATCTGTCAAGAAATCCCAGAGATGTTTCAGGATATTTCAAGGTAAAGATAAAGCATGCCAAGTCAATATTGGATGCAATAATATGAGCTTCTTTTGAAAGGTTTACCGACTTTCTTATCAAATAGTTTCTGCGTGGTTCTATTTTGGTAATCCAGGCAATATCATCCTGCTCCAGCTGAAATTCTACAAAATCCCCTACAGCAAGCGGATTCGTTAATCTGGTTTTAATCAATTTAAATTTTCCACGAATTCTGGCTTCAAAAATTTTTCCGGTTTCCAATTCCAAAACCTGATACCAACTTCCTGTAGATTTAATGACTTTTCCTTTCATAGACAATATTGCTGCAAATATAAGGATTTAGGCGATAGAAAATAAGGCTTAGAATTTAGAGAAACAGAATTGTTATCAAACTGTTTGCTAAAAACTAAGCCTTACTTATAAAAATCTAAAAACTACTATCTGTTGATCATAATATTATTTTGTACTTCAATAGATTCTTCATGAATTGCTTTGAAGACTTTCTCTATAAATTCCTGAGACATTCCTGTTTCCAGTGCTTTCTGAACAGCGTATTCTGTAATCACTTTCCAACGCTCCGGCTGGAAGATCGCAATATCATTTTCTTTTTTAAGCTTACCGATTTTCTCCGAAATTTTCATTCTCTGAGATAGGAGTTCTATCAATTGAAAATCAAGATCAGAAATTAGTGTTCTGTGTCGCCCCATTTCGCCTTCAAATCCTGCTAAGTTCGTATTTCTGACTTTTAAATTACTCATCAGTTCAGCTAAAACTTCCGGCGTAATCTGTTGAGAAGCGTCACTCCAGGCTTCATCAGGATTACTATGTGTTTCAATAATTGCACCTTGGTAACCAACATTTAATGCTTCCTGAGTAATATCTGCCAAACCTGTCCGGTTGCCACAAATATGAGAAGGATCAATCAGCATAGGAATATTGGGAAACTGGCTTTTGAAATCTAGTGCAATCTGCCAATTCGGATTGTTTCTGTATTTTGTTTTCTGGTAGGTAGAAAATCCTCTGTGGATTACTCCCAAATTGGTAATCCCCTGTCCTAAAAGCCTTTCTAACGCTCCGATCCATAAAGCAAGATCCGGATTTACAGGATTCTTCACCAACACTATTTTATCTGTTCCTCTCAATGCCTGAGCAATTTCCTGAACTGTAAAAGGGTTTACCGTAGAACGGGCACCGATCCATAAAATATCTACATCTGCTTCCAACGCTGCAAATACGTGATGTGCATTGGCAACTTCAGTCGCCGTTTTGAATCCATATTCTTCTTTTACTTTTTTCAACCAGTTCAAACCAATCACTCCTACTCCTTCAAAACCATTTGGCTTTGTTCTTGGTTTCCATATTCCCGCACGAAAAACCGGAACCTGTGCATTGGTTTCCTTAATTCTTCTGGCTGTCTCCAACATCTGGGCTTCACTTTCCGCACTGCATGGTCCGGCAATCATCATCGGTTGAGCGAAGTCGTTAATCCACTCGTTCTTTAGGTCTTTTAAGTTCATATCTTTATTCTATTTTATTCTTGTTTATGAGTTAATATCCATAGCAAATGCATTATAAAATTACTTTATAATTCTTTTCAAAAAATGCCGTTAAAGTTTTAAAGGAATCAGGATTTAAATGAATGAGATTTCAGTTTTCCTGTATTTTTTGAGAAAGAAATTCAGATTAGCAATACCAATAAAATCGGTAATAATTTCTGAAATTTCTAAAATAGGTAAATGAAAAGCTAAAATAACCGCTAAAATAATCAGCGGGTGCAAAAGTAGACTGGTAAGGTGTAAACAATTTTTTCATTGTTAAAGCGTCTATTTTCAGCTATTCTATAATAATTTCATTGGCCGGAAAACGATATTCCGCTCAAATATTTGACAAATATATAAAATTATGTCAAATCAAACCTCATTAAATCATCAAGATCTTTCAAAAGAGGATTTTTTTCTATAAATTTTTCGAAGATTTTTCTTTTGGTCATTACTTCCACCTTAAGATTTTCGAAGTCTCTCTTATATTCAATCTCAATAGAATAGTTATGAACTTTCCTTTTGAAATGGTTGAAAAACTCACCACTTATTTTATCAAATTCTACCTTGGCAGAATCTGAAGGATAAGAAACTGTAATTTGATTTTCAGCCGACTTAAACATTTTAAATGTTTTCACCGCATTAAAAATGAATGAATCTTTCTTCTGCAATTGTTTTAGCCTCAGATTCCATTCCATCTGAAGATCGGTATCTGTAAAATGGTGTTGTGGAAGATTTTCGGTTTTTACCGCTACATTCTCGTCTACTTCTGTTTTTTCTTCTTTATTCAGAAAAGAATTAATACTGAATCCTGATGTAGACGGACGCTTTGATAAAGGTTTAGAGGTTTTAATAATGATATTTTCCTCCTGAACAGAAACTACAGCTTCTACCTTTGTTTCTTTTATTTCCTGAGGTTGTGCCGGTACGGGAATTTTAACTTCTTGCTTTTCTTCAAGAAACGGAGCTAATATTATGAACTTTTTTTTTTTGCAACGTCTCCATTAGCCGTTAAAGAAGCTAACTGCATCAAAGCGATCTCTACAGTAAGCCTAGGATTTTTAGAATTTTTGTAATTAATATCCGCATGATTGCAAATTTCAATGGCATCTATTAATTGTTGAGCATTCCATTTTTGGGCCTGTTCCACAAACTTTGCCTTGGTTTGCTCTCCCACTTCTATTAATTCTATTGTAGAAGCATTTTGGGCCATCATTAGATCTCTGAAATGATTTCCTAAACCTGCAATAAAAATATGCGGATCAAATCCTTTTTTTACAATTTCATTGAAAGAGAATAATACTTCAGGAATTTTATTTTCTTTGGCTAAATCAACAATATTAAGATATTGATCATAATCCAGAATATTCAATACTTCAGCAGCTTTCGCCAGTGTAATATTTTTCTGGGAAAATGTGGAAAGCCTGTCAAAAATAGAAAGTGCATCTCTTAACGCTCCGTCGGCTTTTTGAGCAATTAAATATAAAGCATCATCTTCATACTGTACATTCTCTTTCTGGGCAATATTTCTAAGGTGTCCCTGAATACCTTCAATGGTAATTCTTTTAAAATCATAAATCTGGCAACGGGATAAAATCGTAGGAATGATTTTGTGTTTCTCTGTAGTTGCCAAAATAAAGATTGCATGAGCAGGCGGCTCTTCCAATGTTTTAAGAAAAGCATTAAAAGCAGCAGAAGACAGCATATGGACCTCGTCGATAATATATACTTTATATTTACCAACCTGAGGAGCAAAGCGGACCTGATCTATCAATTCCCTGATATCATCCACAGAGTTATTGGATGCTGCATCTAATTCATAGATATTATACGCAAAGCCATCTTCTGAAACAGAACCATCTTTTTCATTGATCTTCCTAGCCAGAATTCTGGCACACGTTGTTTTACCAACTCCTCTGGGCCCGCAAAAAAGCAGAGCCTGAGCTAATTGATTTTCTTCAATCGCATGCTCTAAAGTATCTGTAATGTGAGATTGCCCAACAACGGTATCAAACTCTTGCGGGCGGTACTTTCTTGCAGATACAATAAAATTTTCCATTGGCCAAAAATAAGAAATAAAGTTTTAATCTGAAAGGGTAAAGGTTTCAAATTATCCACAAAATTCTTAGAAAATAATAATTTTATTTCTCTTTTTTCTGGTAAGCATAATCAATAATATCAACGATAGCTTTTTCAATTTCCTGTCTTCCTTCGTCTGTTTTCAAATCTATACCACAGAATTTGCTGGCATTATGCCCTGTATAAAGATTTAGATAATAAGCTCCGGAAACAAGTAAAGCAGCAATTGCTCTATACCTTACTGAATCTTCCGGCCCAAAATAAGGATCTACGATATTCGTAAAAAGCATTTCACCCATTTCTTCTCTTTCGTCTGCAATTTTCTTAAGGATAGGTTTACTTTCAGAAAGCCCCCAAAGCATGATTTTCTGAAGCTCTTTATTTTTCTTCAGATTATCGTATTGACTCAGAATAGCAATTTTAGACAGTTCCTTACCTCCGTCTGAAATATCAACTTCAACATTTTCCTGATTCACTCTACTCCAATAGTCCTGAGATTTGATGTATTCATCGATCAGTTTATCGGTGCTTCCGAAATATTCATAGATCAGTTTTTTATCAAATCCAGCTACTGCAGCAATTTTACTCACTTTCAGTCCTGAATAGCCTTTTACTCTTAAAATTTTCCCAACTGCGGCTAATAGTTTTTGTTTGGTCTTTTCTTTATCTCTGATAGGACCTTGTACAACTTTTCTAGGCATGTTTATTATTTTTTTGCAATATGCAATTTATTTTTTATATCCTCAAATGCACTCAACGTTTTGTCAAGATGCTCTCTTTCGTGTGTTGCAGTGATACTCATTCTTATACGAGCATCTTTTCTCGCTACTGCGGGATATATTATCGGATTGGTATAGATCCCGTGATCTAAAAGAAGTTTCCCAGCATCTCCTGTAATATGCGGATCTCCAATTTTCACAGGGATAACAGCAGAACAGGTAGTCCCTGTATCTAATCCCATCTCGTCTAATCCTTTTTTGAAATAATTGATATTATCCCACAGCTTTAACCGCCAATGCGGTTCTTCATCTATTAATTCAATGGCTTTAATAATTCCCGTAGCGGTAGGAGGCGGAGTCGTAGCCGAAAATATTTGCTGACGGGATTGAAACCGGATAAAATTAGTCAGCTTTTTATTAGCAATGACATATCCTCCAAGATTTCCAAATGTCTTACTGAAGGTTCCTGTTATAATGTCAATTTTATTCAGTAAACCCGTATCTTCAATGGTCCCCCTTCCTGTCTTACCTAAAATCCCTACTCCATGCACATCATCCACCATTAAATAGGCATTATATTTTTTCACTAATTGATATATTTCCTCAATTGGCGCTGTATCTCCATCCTGAGAATACACTCCATCAATAACTACCAATTTGGTACGGTATTGACTTTCCGAGGTCTTTAAAATTTGTTCTAAAGCCTCCAGATTATTGTGTGGAAATGTTTTTCTATTTGTTAAAATACATCCTTCATACACACTTGCATGTACAGCCATATCTACAATGGCAATATCTTCTTTTTGAAGCAGAATCTGTAATGTGGCACTATTTGCGGTATATCCGGTAGTAAAAATTACAGCTTCATCCTGCGATCTTCCAAAAAAAGAAGCAATTTTTTCTTCCAAATCCTTGTGATAGGAATAATATCCCCCGATAAGAGGAGTGGCCGCCGTACCTGCACCAAACTTCTCAATTCCTTCAATAGCTGCCTGCTTTACTTTAGGATGCTGTGTAAAACCTAAGTAATCACTGGTAACAAAACTAATAAACTCTTTAGTAATATTTCCCGTAGTAACACTCATTACCGAACTACATCCTGTATTATTCTGCAATCTGTAACGATGTCCATTAGATTTCATATAGTCCAAGAAATCATAATAAGCATCCGCACGATCCATCATATCCAGACCTGGAATATTTTCAAAATCTTTGAAAGTTGCCGTTGTAAAATCTATGTTCATTTTTTAGTTATTAGTTTGTGGAGTTATTTAATACAAATATATGATTTATAGTTATATATTTACATTTAATTCACAAAAATATATAAATATTTTTTTCCACAATCATTAACTCATTTTCTTTTAGATAATCTTTTGCTTTAAAAATTAAATATCCAATCAATTTTATCAATAGATTTCATTAAACTTCCCTGCTTTCAGCATTAAAAAACAGTAAGAAATTTGCTCTTTTCAAATCTATTATTCCGAATACATTAAAATAGGTATATTCTTATCCGGACTTTCCGTATTTGCCCAACTTTATCTTTTTCAGCCTCTTCTTCCTTTAATAAGTGAATTTTAATGCGGGCGCGGGAAACTTCTTGTATTTTCTAAATAACCTTATTAATTATTGAATCAATTTTAAACATCACATTTTTCCAGCAGAAAATGAACATGTTAGAGCCAATACCAATTAATTTTATGAAAAATCACAAATTTGTGGGATTTCAGGCATAATATTTGCACCGTGTTGTACAACTAAGTTTATAAAACATAAAGACAAAAATTTGAATTTATAATTTGTAGCACCCAAATCTTAATTATATATTTTATTTACGAAAAACCCACAATGATTACCATTGTGGGTTTTGTTTCTTTATATTGCTATTGAGGCAGAACCGGGGGTGAAATTCTTTCATTTTTTGTTGATAATGTTCTTAAAAACACTTCTAACTGCATAATTTCCTCATCGGTTAAATCAAGAAGCCTTAACATATCAGATTTGTGAGAAGTCAATTCTATTCCATTATATATAGTAGTCCGGTGTTTATAAGGTTCCGGATTTCCTTTATTATAGATTTGAATAATATCTGTTAAAGATGTAAAAGATCCGTTATGCATCCATGGACCGGTTCTTACCGCTTCCCGTAAACTTGGCACCCGGAATTTACCTACATCTTCAGATTTTTTAGTTACCAAATATCTTCCTAAATCTTCTTGTTCTGAGCTTAGCAAAGACGTTCCTATATTTTCGAAACGATTATTCGAAAAATACCCGGAATTATGACAATTGATACATTGTGCCTTGGTACGGAACAGATGCAACCCCATTACTTCATCATCTGTAAAAAGACTAGCTTCGCCATCAATAAAACGGTCAAATTTACTTGGAGGACTTTTTATACTTCTTTCGAACGTAGCAATCGCTTTGGTAACTCTCTCTTTTGTTATGGTTTTGTCTCCAAAGGCTTTTTCAAACAGAATTTCATATCCTTTAATTTTAGCAATTTTTTCAACCGCCATATCAATATGCTCACTCATCTCCTTTTGATCCTGAATAGGCATCTGAGATTGCTCTTCCAAAGAGTTTGCGCGTCCATCCCAAAATAAAGATGTTGCATACGCCGTGTTTAAGATGCTCATCGCATTTCGTGTTCCCAATTGTCTGTTGTGTCCAAAAGAAACCATTCTGTTGTCACACCATCCCAATTCAGGATCATGACAGGAAGCACAGGCAATCTGATTAGAACCTGAAAGCCGCGGATCATAGAAGAGAGTCTTTCCCAACACTTTTTTTTCCGGAGAATATATATTATCCTCCGGAAACTGTATTTCAGGAAGATGTCCTATTTCTGAAAAATATGGTTTAGCCTCTTCATCCAGCATAGGAACAGGCCACATTGAAGTATCACCAGAAGCATACAATTCCCTAAGCTTTGCAATGAAAGATCTTTTTGGGCTGATTTCTTTCTGAACTTTATGGCTCAGACAATTGTTTAAAAGTGAAACGGTAAGAAATAAAACTAAAACCCAGCTTAGTATATTCTTCATTTTCCGATGAATTTCAGCAAAAATAGGGATTAATTTTATTTTGAAATAATGCAGATCATTAGCAATTTAAAAAATAAAAATAAACAATTATCAATCAACAAGTTAAAACAAAGTCGGTATTATTTGCAAATCAGATTTGATAAAATGAATAAAAATATTAATTTTAGTTTTTTTAAATGTCTTTACAATTATGCAGCCTGATGCGTCTCATAAGCTGATTCCGATGACTATGTTCGTCTTAGAATATTATTCCCATGAAGGATATGCAGATCTTCAAACATTAAAACTGATGAAGAACTATGCTAATTTCTTAAAAAAGCCTTTGCGTATAGGAATGTTTGTTCCGGTAGATCAGCAAGGAAATGTTTTAAAAGAACCTAAAAACTACACTTCGTGGAAAGCTCTTGAACATAATAGTAAAGGTGAAACAAATGACATTACTGCATTTGAAGAATACAGAATTTATCAGGCTGCCGAACAGCAATGCCTGTTCAAAGATTTTAAAGTAGATTACAACGGCTATTCCCGGGTGAGAATAGTTGCTGCCTATAATAATTCCATTGAATTGTCTTTTAATAAAAATGATCTTAGCTTTTCAGCTTTTAAAGATGTGGAATCACTTACTTCATTTGATGAAATATATTTAACCCGAACAGCTTTACGAATGATCGGGATAAAAAAGAAATAAGACAGAACCATTTCACTTTTTTCTATTTTTCCGTTATAAATAAAAAATCCTCAGAAATTCTGAGGATAAAAACTAATAACCATGAAAACTCAAATTAAACATGAGTTACATTTCGTTATTAAAATTTTGTGCCAAAAAATTTAATCATCCGTTTTTTTAGGAAAAATTAAGATTATTTAAGAAAAAATAATAAAATCTATTAGCAGAGCTTATTTTTTTATTTTCATGGTGAATAAAGTTTCATCAACATTTGTTGGCATAATAATAGGTTGATTATTGATATCAAACCAAAAACAATCACAAAATGAAATCAGCAGATCTATTACAAAAAAGTTTAAAAGGAAAAACCGTCGTCATTACCGGAGGAAGCAGCGGAATAGGAAGAGCTATTGCGGAAGCTTTTGCCTTAGAAGGCTGCAATATCGTAGTTGCCGCAAGAGGAAAAGAAGGTCTTGATGAAACTGTAAACCTGTGCCGGGATCTTGATGTGGCAGCAATGGCTGTACCGACAGATGTTTCCATCGCTGAAGATGTCCGAAATCTAACGAATAAAGCTTTACAGTTTAACGGAAGAATAGATATCTGGGTGAATAACGCAGGGGTAATGGCAAGCGGAAAATTTGAAGAAATCCCTATAGAACTTAATGAGCAGGTGATAAAAACCAATCTGTTTGGGTATATGCATGGCGCCTATAGTGTTTTACCTATTTTCAAAAAACAACAGGAAGGGATACTAATCAATAATATTTCTATCGGCGGCTTTATGCCCGCTCCTTACAGTGCGGCTTATTCTTCTGCCAAATTTGGAATCCGCGGAATGATGGAATGCCTGCACGGAGAACTATCTGATTTTCCTCATATTCATATTTGTAATCTATATCCTCAAATTCAAAGATCAACCGGAAATATGCATTCTGCGAAGTATTCAGGATTAGATTTTAAGATACCTCCATTTGCAGCGGACCCGAGAGATACTGCCGCTAGTATTGTTCAACTTGCCAAACATCCCCAAAAAGATCTTTTCCCGGATTTAACGTCTATGGTTCTCAAAAATATATATGGATTATTTCCTAAACCTATCATTAACACTGCTTCTGCAGCGATGAGAGTATTAATGAAAGTGAAAAAAGCTCCCGATGAATCCGGAAATGTTCTTTCTCCATCATCAGAACCTCACCGGATTTATGGCGAAACGATGTTTCCCGTACTTTCAAGAAAAACAACCATGTCTATTTTTGCCGGAATGGGATTAGGTTTAGCCTATATGCTTTTTACATCCAGGTCTTCAAAATAATAAATGCCAGAAAAGTACTTCTATTTATACTTTAATTTTAGTTTAAATAAAAAACGGATCATGAATATATCATGATCCGCTTCATTTAGAAAACACGAAACTATTTCCCTCCACCTCCGTTTTTTTCAACATCGGTTTTGGTATTTTCTTTTACCTTTTGGTTTCCAAATCGTTTTACGAATGAAATGGAGGCACCATACCAATCCCATTTCGAAGCATTTCTGAATGTTGCTCCCTGAGTATAGGTTGTAGCATCATAATTAGGCCTCTGAAAGATATTCATCAGCTGAAGGCTGACTTCCATTTGTGTTTTCGGGAATATTTTCGTCACAGAAATATTATGAAAAACGTTTGCTTTGTTGGTGGTAGAGTTCCCGTTATTTTGGTTGGAAACTTCAACCCATGCGCTCAGGTTAATATTTTTATTAAATAGATTGGTATATGAAAGATTGGTGGAAGCACTCAAATAACTGATATAGTTGTTTGCTCCTTCCAATTTGTTTTTCTGATTAAAATCGCTGTTATCAATATAATACCAACCCAAACCAAGATTCACTGTAAACTTATTTTTAAAGAAAGTCTGGTTTGTATTTGCGTATAGATAATATTTATGCACCTTTCCTGCAAAATTAGACGGTTGGGTAATGGTAATTTTCTTGGCGTTGTTTTGAGCATCTGTAAGTGTTCCTTCTACATAATCCGTCCAATAATCCTGATCGGTAAACATATATCTTGCCGAGATGAAGTATTTCTTTAAAATTCCAAGTTTCATATACACTCTGTCACTTGGATTCGGTTCCAGGTCCATATTTCCACGGCTGTAAAACCCATCATTATTGGGAATCAGGAAAGGGTTGAATTCTGCATACCAAGGTCGCCATATATTTTTATTATACGTCAAACTCAGGTCATATTTATCCGAGAAGGAATACTTCAGCAAAATATTGGGCAGCAATTTACCATAAGAATCTTTTCTCGAAGTTCCGGCAACATCCTGACGAATTTGATAATCAATATATTCATAACGAAGTCCGATTCTGGTTTCTAATTTTTTAAAGAACGTTTTACTGTAGTTTGCATAGACCGAGCCTATATTATCTTCGTAATGGAAAGTATCGCTTTTACTGAGACCTTCCAGATTATTTCCATAAAGATTATTCGGAATTACATTATTATTGAAGTCCATTTTACCACCAATCTCAAAATTCCCTCCTGATTTTCCAAATGGCTGAGTATAATCAACTTTAATATAATAATTTCTGTTTTCTGTATCGGTAAGTACGCCTATGTCTTTTATATCCCTTACTAAATTGTTATTTTTAAGAGAAAGCATATCTTTTATATAATAGCTGTCATCCGACTGTCCATAATAATTCGTACCCAGGTTTACATCTAAAATCTTATTCTTTTCTTTATCATACCATTTATAGAAAACATTTGTTCCCAGATTGCGGTTAAGTCCATTTGAGTTTTGATTTTGATTATAAGAGTTATCAAATATTCCGTTGATATTTTTCAAGCCGTCTGCTTCAGAAGTAGAGCTTGAGTTACTTTGGTAATATTCCAGAATAACTCCTATTGTATTTTTGTTATTTAATTCAAATTCCGAAGTTGAAGAAACAGACGGACTTCTGTATCTTCCAATAGTTTTTGAGTTGATCTGAGTGGTTGAATTATCTTTATATAAGGTGTAAAGACTTGAATTGCTCTGCACATTCGTATTATCACCATAACTTCCGATAAGTGTCTGGGTAAAGTTTTTCTTGTGATAATTCAGATTGAGATTGGCATACTGAGAATTTTTAGTATTCTGCCTGTTATTTAAAGTAACACTTCCTTTCAGCCCCTCATCATCTCTTTTCTTTAAAACGATATTTATTACTGATCCTGTCGCTTCATAGCGTGAAGACGGACTGGTAATCACTTCAATTTTCATCAGATTATCGGCCGGAATTGTTTTTAAATATTCTTTCAATTCTTTACCGGTAAAGACTGTTTTCCTGTCATTGATATAAACCGTGACAGTTTCTCCTTCCGCTTTTATTGCATCATTATTATCAATACTTACCAAAGGAGTCATACGCAGTACATCCCAGGTTGTATTCCCTGCAAGAATAGAGCTATTAGCAACATTAAAAACAGTACGGTCAACTTTAGACTCAACGGTAGGTTTTTTTGCCACAAAGGTGACTGTTTCTATTTCTTTCTCTTTTACTTTTGATTCTACAGTGTCTTTTTCAGCTTGGGCAAAAACTAAAGTGCCCATTAATAAAGCGATTGGCGCTATAATATTTTTCATTAATAGTTATGTTTTCCAATTATAAGACACCAATAAGGGAATATTCGTTACATCCTTTAAACGTTAAATAAGGTTAATATTATGAACCGAATTCCCAATTTTCTCACAAAAAATCAATTTGCGCTTCAATAAGCATTAATAAATGAGGGGCTTTTTCAAACTTCAAGATAAGATTTTCTAACTTTGCGGACTAAAATTCAAGTAATGACAGTAGAAGATCTTGTAGGCAGTTATTCTGTTCAAGGCAGCAATCAGGAAGAAAGCAACCTTATTTCTTATCATGGATTATTAACTTTATCTCTTGATGAAAACAAAAGAATTATTGCCCAATGGATGATTGGAGATCAGCTACAAAACGGTACAGGATTTTATAAAGATCAGATTTTGGTCATCAATTTTAATTATAAAGGTGAAGATCACAAGATATACAAAGGTGTAGCTGTTTACCGCTGCATCAGTAAGGATATCCTAGATGGATTCTGGTCTGAAAAGCATGGAAACCCTTTGTATCTGGGAAGCGAGCATTGTGTACGTATTGACCGTCCTGAGTTTTTACATTGAAAAACTTTTCATTCACAGGGGATCAATATTTCATTTATTAAAAAATTTCACTGGAATTAAAATTTAAATTAAAAAATTACGAAAGAGATTTTCTCATTTTATTTTGAAAATCTTTTGCTTCTACGTAAATTTGCAAAAAGTAAAATTTATGAATTATACACTTGAACTCAATACGCAGGACCCCGGTTCAAACGTCGTTTTTAACAACATCGTATTTGATTCGTTCAAAGTGAATATTGTTGAAAGACATACAGGTTCGATGCGTTCCCGTTCAAAACTCAATCATGTCTTATTCAAAGTCAGAACTTTAGACAATAATCTCATTCAAACTAAGGAAGGTAACGGTAGAATCAAAATAAAAGGAGAAGATTTTGAAATGTATCAAAAGGCAATACAGGTTCTCTCATCCTATGAATATAAAAATAAGCTGATTAACAGAAAAGAAGCGGAAGAAAATTATGTTCACTTTATTTTGAGGTTGGTTATTTCTAACTATACGCTTAACTAACTTTCCAGCAATAATTTATCTTATACTCCGAAATCTATTGATTTTGGAGATTTTAGATTTGAAATCTTAGTGTTCAATCATTAAAAATATAATTTCTTACATTTACATTTCTATTGATTGCATATCCCCAAATTTAAGCAGGTGAAAATTCATAATAAAAAAAAATTACTGAGCTTTTTAAAGTTTAAAAGAGACTTTCAAAAGTTTGGACTTGAAAAAGCACGCAGCTACGAACTCATTCTCCATTGGTTAAATAACAGGCTCAGCAGAAATCAATTTCTTGTTTTGTCAGGAATTCTTGTAGGAAGCACAGCCGGTTTGGCAGGGGTTTTACTAAAAACTTTAGTTCACAGTATTCATCATTTTATTACTACTAAAGTTCATTTTGAGTATCAGATTTTATTTTACATTGTTTTTCCGTTTCTAGGAATTGTTCTGACAACAAGCATTGTTCTTACTTTATTTAAAGGACAGGACAGAAAAGGGATCGGAGCCATATTATACGAAATTGCACAGAACTCCAGTATTGTTTCATCGGTTAAGATGTATTCTCAAATTGTTCAGAGTGCAATAACGGTAGGACTTGGAGGATCTGCCGGTCTGGAAAGTCCTATTGCTGTAACAGGAGCTGCAATAGGCTCCAATTATGCACAAACCTACCGGCTAACTTATAAAGAACGTACCCTTTTATTAGCAGCCGGAGCAACTGCGGGGATTGCTTCTGCATTCAATGCACCGATTGCTGGAATTATGTTTGCTTTTGAAATATTACTCACAGGGGTTGTGTTCACCGATTTTATTCCTTTGGTGGTTGCAGCCGTTTGCGGGAGTTTGTTATCAAGAGTTTTACTTCAGGAAGACGTTCTTTTCAGGTTTTATGCAAGAGAAGCTTTCAACTATCGTAACGTACCTTATTATCTTGTTTTAGGCATAATCACTGGATTATATGCAAGATATTTTGTTGTTATTTCTCAGAAGGTGGAGCATTTTATAAAAGGATTACAGATGTCCCGTCTCAGAAAAGCCATGTTTGGAGGTGCTGTTCTTTCCTTATTATGTGTACTTTTTCCACCTTTGTTTGGAGAAGGTTATGAAACAGTAAAGGCTTTTACCAATGGAGATACACATAAAATTATTGAAAACAGTCTTTTCAGGTATTTTGAGATTAAGGATCTCACTATTATCATTTTTCTGGTCTTGGTTCTTTTATTAAAAGCCTTTGCCACTTCTTTTACCATTTTCAGCGGAGGAAACGGAGGAAATTTTGCTCCTTCCCTTTTTGCAGGCGGAACTGTCGGTTATTTATTTGCGATCATCTGTCAGCAAATAGGCTTCACAGAGGTTCCGATCACCAATCTTGTTTTAGTAGGAATGGCAGGAGCCATGAGCGGAGTCATGTATGCACCGTTAACGGCAATTTTTTTGATTGCAGAATCTAGCTCCGGGTATGATCTGTTCATTCCGCTGATGATTGTTTCTATTTTGTCTTATCTTATTGCCAAATGGTTCTCCCCTATTTCTCCAGAATTAAAATCAATGGCTGATCAGGGAAAAATCTTCACCAACAAGCATGATAAAAATATTTTATTTTCTTTAAAAACAGAAGAGTTTATTGATCGATATTCTCAGTCGGTTCTGGAAAGTGCTCCTATTGATGATCTCTTTGAATTGGTGAAAAACGGTGATAAAAATATTTTTGCCATCGTTGATGAGCAAAAAACACTACGCGGAATCCTTACATTGGACGATATCAGACCTTATTTATTCAATGCTGAAAAAATCCCGGTAACAATTACTGAGATTATGAAAACCCCTCCTGCACTGATTCATCAGGAAGACCGTCCTTTGGAAATTCTCCAGATCTTTGATGATACCGGAGTCTGGAATTTACCTGTAGTAGACGATACCAATAGATTCGTCGGATTTATATCCAAGTCTAAAATTTTAATGAGCTACAGGCAATTACTGAAAGAATATTCAGATTAAAACTGATCTATAAAAAGAGCTTACTTTTACGGTAAGCTTTTTTAATGATCTTTTAAAATAAAAGCAAATGTACTTCCTGCTCCATACTCACTTTTTACAAAAATTTCTCCACCCTGAGATTCGATAAATTCTTTGCTTATACTCAATCCCAGACCTGTTCCTTCCTTTTTTACACCCGGAATCCTGAAATAACGGTCAAATACTTTTGAAATATACTGAGGTTCAATTCCCTGGCCCGTATCCGTAACGGAAAAAATAATTTTATCTTCTATCTTTTTTACCTCTATGGCAATATCAGAGTTGTCATAAGAATAACGTATAGCATTGGAAAGCAAGTTATTAAGAACCCAGGCCGTTTTTTCACTGTCTGCTAAAACAGTTGTAACTTCAGGAGAGATGTTCACAAGAATTCTGATCTGTTTCTGCTCCGCAGCAGCTTTATTGGCATCTATTGCATATTCAACGATTTTGGATACTTCGGAAGATTTTATGCTAAGTTTGATCGAACCACTTTCCAATTGGGTGATATCCAATAATTCCCCGGTAATCTTCAATAGCCTGTTCGCATCATCTTTAATTCCATTAACGAGGTTTTTCTGATCTTCATTCAGTGCACCTATTTTATCATTTTCGAGGAGTTGCAATCCCATTTTTATTGATGAGATTGGCGTTTTAAATTCATGAGAAACTGTTCCGATGAAATTGGTCTTAGCAAGATCCAGTTCTTTAAACGGCGTAATATTATGCAACATAATTACCTGCCCTATAAACTGGCTGTCTTCTTCCCCTGTAGGTACAATATTAATATCAATAATATTTTTTTCAAAGTAACTCTCTTTTCCATCTGCATAGATTTTCATAGGTTCAGTTTCTGTTTTTCCATCTGGATGGATGATATCTTTGATGATACTTCTCACCAGGTCATTGGTAACCGCAACATCCTGGATGAGCTTTCCGACAAAATTTTCTTTCTTAAGACCTGTAATGTTCAAAGCTTCATCATTTACAAAGAGCACTCTTTTATTTTCGTCAATTCCGATCACCGGATCCTGCATGTTATCAATAAGGGTTTCGATCCGTTTTTTTCCTTTTAAAATTTTCTCCAGCTTACTTTCTGAGTATTCATGAAGTTTCTCAGCCATGGTATTAAAAGATCTTGCCAATTCGCCAAACTCACTGTTGCTTTTAAAGTGCACTCTTTCTTTATAGTTCTGATTGGCAATCTGCTTAATACTCTGTGTTAAAATTCTAATCGGGTCAGCGATATTGGAAGGAAGGTTTACCATTAAAATAAATGCCATCAAAAAACACAGCATTCCTACAATGGAAATAACTGCAATCGCATTTTTAGCGGTTTCATCGGCAATGCTGCTTTTGTGCTGAATGGCAGCCATATTAAGCTGCATGAGCTCGGCAATATCTTTTCTTATGGAGGATTTTAACGAAGCGTTTTGAGTATCTTTTTTCAGGGCTGAAAAATGAGTAACCACTTCTTCTGTTGCTTCTCTTTCTCCAGGCTCCGTAACGTTTTTCTGCTGTTTGGCCAGATATTTTTCAAATACTCCGAAAGCCAATGGATCCGAATTGATTTCTTCTAATGCCAACAACATATTTCTGGAATATTCCAGGGTATTGTAATTGGCTACCAAAATGTTATTGGTATCCCGTTTTAACTGATTGATATACCATCCGCTTAAAACCGACAGTACGATAATCATCATAAACAAAAGGCCTACCCCTATATTAAGTTTTGTTTTGATTTTCATGATAATATAACCAAATCTATATTCTCCTGCGACAGCTTATTCAACAATGAATTGAAGGTATCTGTTGCCAGAATGATTTTCCATAAGTTCAAATGAGGTTTTCCAATACAGACTGTTGTAATTTTCCGTTCTTCACATTGTTCCATAATAGCATGGGCAACATTGGTATTTTCCACTTTTATAATCTCAGCTCCTAATTCTGTAGCTAATTTAAAATTATTAATCAGATGACGCTGCTTATCCAAAGCAATTTTATCTGAACTTTCCCGGGGAATCTGAACATACAGCAGATACCACTGACTATTGTAATAATTGGCTAATCTTGCCGTTTTCCGTATTACATTTTTAGCCGTTTTTTCATTGGAACTGATGCACGCCAAAAACCTTTCTTTTTTTATGGCTTTATGAATGGTAACTTCTGATTCTACTTTTCGTGTAACTTGTGATGCCACTTCTTTTAAAGCCAACTCGCGAAGCTGTAAAATACTTTCAGCTTTAAAAAAGTTATTCAGTGCTGCATTGATTTTCGTCTGATCATAAATTTTTCCGGCTTTTAATCTATTGATCAGTTCTTCGGCTGTTAAATCGATATTTACAACCTCATCTGCCATAGAAAGAATAGAATCCGGGATTCTTTCTTTTACTTCTATATCGGTAATACTTTTTACTTCTTCATTCAGACTTTCGATATGCTGAATATTAACCGCTGAAATCACATTGATACCGGAATCCAGAATTTCCATAACGTCCTGCCACCGTTTTTCATTTTTACTGCCTTCGATATTGGTATGTGCCAATTCGTCAACAATCACCACTTCAGGGCGGAGATTCAACACAGCCTGAACATCCAGCTCCTCCAGTTCTTTTCCTTTGTAGAAAAGTTTTCTTCGAGGAATAATCGGTAATCCATCCAATAAAGAATGGGTTTCTTTACGATTATGTGTTTCAATATAACCGATTTTCACATCAATTCCGTTTTCTAAAAGAGCATGGGCTTCCTGCAGCATGCGATACGTTTTACCCACACCGGCACTCATTCCTATGTATACTTTAAACTTTCCTCTTCTGGAATTTTTTATAAGAGTAAGGAAGTCTTCCGCAGAATTTCCGTCTTCCGACATATTGTATTTTTTTATTGTTTTTAACTTAATTTTTTTTGACATTCCTTTCCAAACTTTCTATCCGTTTTTCCAATGCCTGAATTTTTTCTGAATCCGTCATCTGTGGTGGAGAATCTTCTTCTATTTTCCATTTCTGATATCCAATCCATATTCCGGGAACCAGCATGACAATCAGAAGCAAATCCCATAAAAGCACATTCTTCAGAGACGGTTTCTCTTTGTCTTTAGTAATAGATTCAAATTTAAAATACCTTGACAGCAAAAAAGTTGCCCAGCCTATAAACAGACAGTTAATAAAATAAAAGTAAAATCCACCAATAAAATAGGCAAAATCAAGATGGGCAATTCCATATGCCGCTGTACAAAGTGGAGGCATACAAGCTGTAGCAATAGCAACCCCTGCAATGATTTTTACGCCTTCTTTTTTTACAATCCCGATAAAACCTGCCAATCCACCAAAAAATGCCAGGAAAATATCGAAAATTGAAGCTTTTTGAAAAGCTTCCAGCAGTTCTGTAGAATGATCAAAAGGATTAATTATAAAAAATAAAGTTGCCGAAGCTAAGCTTACTACTGTCATTTTAATCCAGTTTCTGGCTCCCTCAATTCTCAGATTCCTGTCATTAATTGCCAGTCCGAAAGCAAATCCTATAACCGGACCCATTAAAGGAGAAATCAACATAGCTCCGATTACCGCACTTATTGAATTTGTGGTAAGACCAATACATGCTATGATCATTGCAAACCCCAAAATCCAGAGATTGAATCCTTTAAAGATTACTCCTTCTTTTATTTCTCCGTACGTTTCCCATTCGTGCTCTTCTTTTGCTGTGTAAATCTGCTGCCCTAAGTATCTCTTGAAAATGTCGAATCTTTTCATTCAAATATTTTTAAGGAAAGTTAGAAAATTTACACACATATTGTACATCGTATCACAAAATCCCCGACCGATTTCCCGGCAGGGATTTTTTAGTGGTTTGAACAATTAAAAACTCACCGCCAGTGATGTTACTGCCATAAGATCATTATTCTTAAGATTATTATCCCTGTTCAGGAAAATATCATCTTTGCTGCTTAAATTTTTGATTTCCGTTCTCCAAACCAGATTAGGAAGGATCCAATAATCAGCATTCAGGGAATATCCGAAGGTTTTGAAACCATTTTCTGTTCCGGTAGCGATAATTACTCCTTTTTCATCACTGTAATATTCTCCTCTTGCCGCAAAACTTAGCTTTTCGGTTGGAGAATACTTCGCGATAATGACCGGTGAATACCATATGTTGTACTGATCGCTGCTTTTGGACTTCTGTTCGGCTCCGATGTCAAACCCGGTGATTAAAGCAAATTTTTTACTCAACTGAAAACTTCCGTACAAATTATGAAAATACCTCATCTGTCTTATGCTGTCCGGCTTGTCATTTCCAATGAAAGAGCTGCTGTTCAGCGTAATTTTTTCATTCGGCTTATAGGTTAACTGATGACCGAAAGCTACCGTTGAGTTTCCGTCCACACGCTGAATTCTTTGCCAGCCGTTCAGTACCAATCCGCTTACAAACCATTTTCCGTTGTCGCTGGTATAAGAAATCTTGGCACCGCTTTCGAAATACGGAGAATTATCCGCTAACATACTTCTTGTTAAAGTAAAACAGTCTTTGCTTACTGCACTTTCAAAGCCAATATGGGAAGGAAGTATTCCTGCATCAATCCAAAGATTTTTGTTTTTTGAAATTTTCACTCCAACATTCGCTTCATAGATGTTTTTTAAAACACCTGATTCTGCCGCATAATTGGAATTCATATACGTTCCTACGCCTAAAGCAACATTTGCTCTTAATTTTTCAGTTTCATAGTTTGCTTTTACAAAACCTAAATTTAAATTAACTTCATTGTTTCTGCTGTGGCTATAGACAAAGCCTGGTCTTGTATTGTTTTTTGGATTATTAAAATCGTATTGATAGTATACTTCAGCATAACCGCTTATTTTTAAAGGACTTTTTGTTTCTTCCTGAGCATATAATGTAGAAGCTGCTCCTAACATTAAAAATGTTAATATTGATACTTTTTTACCCATAATTTTTTCTATTTGAAATATCGAAGTTTGTTCGATTTCATTTTTAATTTACTTCAAACCGTCTAATGCGATATTGAGTTTTAAAACATTGATTTTTTCAGTCCCGAATAATCCGAGAAGCGGTTTTTCTGTATTGGATGTTATTAATTCCTGAATTTTATTTTCATTGATCTTTCTGATTTTAGAAATTCTTTTTACCTGAATTTTTGCGGCCTGTACAGAAATATTTGGATCTAATCCCCCTCCACTTGCTGTCACAAGATCTGAGGGAATTTCTGATTTTTTAATCTCAGGATTATGCTTCATAAAATTATCAATTCTTTCCTGAACCGTTTTAAGATAATCCGGATTAGACGGACCTTTATTACTTCCTCCTGCTCCTGCCGCATTATAATCTACTGCTGAAGGGCGTGACCAGAAATATTCATCTCTATCAAATTTCTGACCTATGTTGGCATAATACTTTTTGCCATTATATTCTATAACTTCTCCTTTTCCGTTATTAGGTGCTGCCTGAGCGATTCCAAAAATGAAAAGTGTGTAGATTCCTGAAAAAAACACAGCGCATAAAAGTGTTAGTCTGATGGCTGGTAATATATTTTGTTTCATAATGAAGATGTTAAACGTTAGAAGTAAAAAGTAGGAAGCTTAACAATATGCTTTTTACTTTTTACTTTTTACTTTTTACTTTTTACTTTTTACTTTTTACTTTTTACTTTTTACTTAAATAAAAATCGATACTAATAAATCAATAATCTTAATCCCGATAAATGGAATGATAACCCCTCCTAAACCGTAGATTAAAAGGTTTCTTCTTAAAAGTGCACTTGCCCCGATTGGTTTATAGGCAACTCCTTTTAAAGCCAGGGGAATCAACATCGGAATTACAATCGCATTGAAAATGACTGCTGAAAGAATCGCTGATTCCGGAGAATGAAGATTCATGATGTTCAATCCTTGTAAGGCAGGAATGGAAGCAATAAATAAGGCGGGAACAATGGCAAAATATTTTGCAACGTCATTTGCAATACTGAAAGTGGTTAATGTTCCACGCGTCATCAATAACTGTTTCCCGATTTCTACCACTTCGATAAGCTTCGTCGGGTCATTATCCAGATCCACCATATTCCCTGCTTCTTTTGCAGCCTGTGTTCCACTGTTCATCGCCACACCTACATCTGCCTGAGCAAGAGCAGGAGCATCATTGGTTCCGTCTCCCATCATGGCAACCAGCCTTCCTTCGGTCTGCTCTTTTTTGATGTAATTCATTTTATCTTCAGGTTTTGCTTCCGCAATGAAATCATCAACTCCTGCTTTTTCAGCAATGAATTTTGCAGTCAAAGGATTATCTCCGGTTACCATCACTGTTTTGATCCCCATTTTTCTTAAACGGTCAAAACGTTCTTTAATCCCCGGTTTAATAATGTCCTGTAATTCTATAACTCCCAGAGCTTTTTCATTTTCTGAAACCACGAGCGGTGTTCCTCCGTTTTGCGAAATAGCTCTGACTTTTTCTTCAACTTCCGCTGGGAATATATTGCCTGAATTGGTAACAATATTTTTAATTGCGTCAGTTGCCCCTTTTCTGATTCGTGTGTTTTCATAATCAATACCTGAGCTTCTTGTTTCTGCCGTAAAACCAATGAACTGAGGGTCTTTCACATCATAAATCGAAGGATTTATTCCTGCTAATTCTACAATTGATTTTCCTTCCGGAGTTTCATCCGCCATAGAACTAAGAACCGCCGCTTTTATTAAAGCCTTTTCCTCAATTCCGTTAGCAGGATAAAAATGGGTTGCTTTTCTGTTTCCAATGGTAATGGTTCCGGTTTTATCCAGTAATAAAACATCAATATCTCCTGCTGTTTCAACTGCTTTTCCACTTTTGGTAATTACATTTGCTCTTAGCGCTCTGTCCATTCCCGCAATACCGATTGCCGATAGTAAACCTCCGATTGTAGTAGGAATCAAACAAACAAATAAGGAGATAAATGCCGCAACAGTAATCGGTGTATTAGCATAATCACCAAATGGTTTCAACGTCACGGTAACAATGATAAATACTAATGTAAATCCGGCCAAGAGAATCGTCAGGGCAATTTCATTCGGGGTTTTCTGTCTTGATGCACCTTCAACCAAAGCAATCATTTTATCTAAGAAACTTTCTCCGGGTTCTGTAGTAACTTTTACTTTAATTTTATCCGAAAGTACTTTTGTGCCTCCGGTTACACTACTTTTATCCCCTCCTGCTTCACGAATTACGGGAGCACTCTCTCCAGTGATCGCACTTTCATCGATCGTAGCCAGCCCTTCAATAATTTCTCCGTCAGAAGGAATGATATCTCCGGTTTCACAAATAAATACATCCCCTTTTCTTAATTGGCTGGAAGGTACTATTGTAATTTCTTCGTTTGACGAAAGCATTTTTGCAGGAGTTTCTTCTCTTGTTTTTCTTAAAGAATCTGCCTGAGCTTTTCCCCTTGCTTCGGCGATAGCTTCGGCAAAATTGGCAAAAAGAAGGGTGATAAACAGTATTGCTGTCACAATGATATTATAGATAAGGCTTCCCTGGGAAGTTTCACCTGCTGCAATCCATACACAAACTCCGGCCATTACCAGTGTTCCGATATACACCATAAACATAACCGGATTACGGAACATTTTTGCCGGATGCAGTTTTATAAATGATTGTTTCAATGCTTCATTCACTAATTCAGCCTGAAACAAGTTGTTATTATTTCCTTTCATTTTTTTATTTGTTAGAAGTAGAAAGTAAGATGTGAAAAGAGTAAAAATCATTCACATTCAAGTTTTTATACTTATATTTATTTTTTAAACACATTTTGATGAAACCCCATAGAAATTTAAAAGCGTGGAGTGATAGTATTGCTTTAATTAAAGAAGTATATCTTGTTACCAAATCTTTTCCTAAAGAAGAACTTTTTGGCACCACTTCACAAATGCGGCGGGCTGCATTATCCATTCCTTTAAATATTGCAGAAGGAGCTGCAAGAACCAGCAAAAAGGAATTTGTCCGTTTTCTTGACATATCCATTGGATCTATTGCAGAACTCGATACTTTATTAATCATTTCATTTGAATTAGAATTTTTGTCCAACGAAGAATTCCATTTATTAAGCAATAAGCTTGATTTAATTGGAAAACTCGTTTATGGCTTGAAGCGAAAGTTGCTTAGTGAGTGAGAAGCTAAAAGTAAAAGGTGAGCTGTAGTGATTCCACTTCTTACTTTTCACCTCTTACCTTTGACTTCTCATTCCCTACATAGAAAAATATTCTGCGATAGGTCCCAGCGCCAATGCCGGGAAAAATGACAATGCTGCTACAATAGCAATTACAGCAAATACCATCAATCCGAATGTTGAAGTATCGGTTTTTAGTGTTCCTGCACTTTCAGGAATGTATTTTTTAGCGGCAAGACTTCCTGCAATGGCAACCGGACCAATAATTGGTAAGTATCTAGCCATCAACATGACAATTCCACAGGCGATATTCCAGAAAGGAGTGTTATCTCCCAATCCTTCAAAGCCACTTCCATTGTTGGCACTCGATGAGGTAAATTCGTAAAGCATTTCGCTGAAACCGTGATAACCAGGATTATTCAGCCAGCTTGCGAATGTTTCGGGATTCTGAGAATACAGATAACTCGCCATCGCTGTACCTGAAAGAATCAAAAAAGGATGAAGAAGCGCGATAATCATGGCTATTTTCATTTCTCTGGCTTCAATTTTCTTTCCTAAAAATTCTGGTGTTCTTCCTACCATTAGTCCACTGATAAAAACGGCAAGGATGATGAAAATATAGAAGTTTAAAAAACCAACTCCCACACCTCCGTAGAAACAGTTTACCATCATTCCCAACAATTGATTCATTCCGCTTAAAGGCATAAAACTATCATGCATAGAGTTGACACTTCCTGTAGAAATCACCGTTGTGGCAATACTCCAATAGGCAGATGCTGCAGATCCGAAACGTACTTCCTTGCCTTCCATATTTCCCATGTTCTGAGAAATTCCCATATGAGCAATCGCTGGGTTTCCATTTACTTCTGAAATGACTGTAGGAATCGTAAGGAGTAAAAATCCTATGGTCATTACTCCAAAAACAGTCCAAGCCAGTTTTTTTCTTCTCAAAACATACCCCATAGCAAAAACCATCGCCAAAGGAATCAGCATTTGAGTTACTATTTCTACTATGTTGGTAAAATAATTCGGGTTTTCGAAAGGATGCGCCGAGTTAGGTCCAAAAAACCCACCTCCGTTGGTTCCCAAATGTTTTATGGCTGTAAATGCAGCAACCGGACCACGGCTGACTTCAATTTTATCACCTTGTAAATTGGTTATTGTGTCTTTACCTTCAAATGTCATCGGTGTTCCGTTAAATGCTAATAATGTAGCCACCACAATGGCAATCGGTAATAAAACTCTGGTACAGCTTCTTACAAAAAAGAAGTAAAAGTTTCCTAATTTGTCAGTTGCTCTTTCTTTCATTGCAACAAAAACTACGGCAGCAATAGCAATACCGCACCCTGCAGAGATAAACTGCCAAAGCATTAAAACCAATTGTCCTAAATATGACATCCCTGTTTCCCCGGAATAATGCTGTAGGTTGGTATTCGTAACAAAACTTACTGAAGTATTAAATGCCAAATCTCCACTCATGGATGGGTTATGATCCGGATTCAGAGGCAGCCAGCTCATATTGGTAAGGACAAACATTGAGATTAAAAACCAAACAACATTTATGGTCAGTAATGCTGCAAGATGTTGTTTCCAGTTCATTTCCTTTTCAGGGTCTACACCGGAAATTTTGTAAAAAATTTTGTCGATAGGATTAAGTATTCCATCCAGCCAGGTTTTTTCTTTGGTAAAGATCTTGCCAATATATCTTCCCAGAGGAATTGCAAGCAAAACCACTAAAGCATACATCAGAACAATTCCTGTAATTTCTGTATTCATTTTTTTAATAATAATTTTATTGTATAGTTTATCTGTTTGTGATGTGGTGGTGTTTTATGTTAAAGCTAAACCTTTAACGAATATTACCAGATAAATAAAGGCTATCACGAAGGACGTCCAAAAAATTAAGGTCAGCCAGTCCTTCAAACTTTTTTTAGTATTTGGAGTCATAATCATTTTTTAGAATTTTTCTGGTTTTACCAAAACGTAGCATACATAGGCAAATACGGCAATGGCAATAACGAATAATGCGGTCATATTTTTTCAAAAGATTTAATGGTTAGAAAGAATAGTACAAACAGTACTAAACCCGTAAGTGTTAAGATAGTTGTCATTGTTTTTTATATTAAAAAATTTTTATCGCAAGTCCTACAAACATAATTGAGCCGTAAAGAAGCAAGAGTAAATGCCAAGGTTTAAACCTTTTTATTATTTTTAATTTCCAGTTTTGCATACCAAAAGTTTTATTGTATGCCAGAATATTCTCAATAATAAGACCGTGAAGGATAAAAAAATATAACCAACTAAATTTCAATTCATTAAAATTAAAACAATCCACATACAAAAAGAAAAACCCTTTCAAAACGAAAGGGTTTTAATAGTATTTTGAAAGGGTTATCCTATGAACTGATCCCGTATTCTGAAAGCTTTCTGTACAATGTGGTTAATGCTATATTGAGTAGTCGGGCGGTTTCCGTTTTATTTCCGTTTGTATAATTAAGAACTTTTTGAATATGAATTTTTTCTGCACTGGCAAGCTCAAAAGCCGACAGGATTTTTCCTTTTACTTTTTCTTCATTTAGATTCTGAAAATCATAAGGCAATGATTCTATTTGTAAATGATCTCCTTCTGTCAGAATAATACTTCTTTCAATAATATTTCTTAATTCACGAATGTTTCCTTTCCAAGGATGCTTTTTAAGGGCTTCCAAATATTCAGGGGAAAGTTCTGAAATCTTCTTTCCAATCTTCATCGAAAATTTTTTTAAAAAGCTATATGCTAAATCTTCAATATCATTAATTCTCTCACGAAGCGGAGGCAGAGTCATTGTAAAAATATTGATTCTGTAATAAAGATCTTCTCTAAAATTACCTTCTTCAATTTCTTTTTCAAGATCACGATTGGTCGCTGCAATGATTCGGACATCAATTTTAGTAGGTTTATTGTCCCCTACTTTTAAAAACTCTCCGGATTCTAACACACGAAGAAGTTTTGCCTGAAGATCTAAAGGCATTTCACCGATCTCATCCAGAAAAACAGTTCCGTTATTCGCTTCTTCAAAAATCCCTTTTGAGTCTTTTACGGCTCCAGTAAAAGCTCCTGCTTTATGTCCGAATAATTCATTTTCCAGCAACTCTTTACTGAAAGCTGAACAGTTGATCGCGATAAAGTTATATTTTGTTCTTTTGCTGGCATTGTGAATGGCATTGGCAAAAACTTCTTTTCCCGTTCCTGTTTCTCCTGTCAATAAAACGGTTGCATCAGTAACGGCCACTTTTTTCGCTGACTCAATGGCAAGCTTAAGTTTTTTTGAATGTCCGACGATTGAATCAAATGAATGCCTATCTCCCAATTGTCTTTCCAGTTGGGAAATACGTTTATTTAAAGAGGCTTTTTCCAGTGCTTTATATACCAATGGAATGATTTTATTGTTATCATCTCCCTTTGTTATATAATCAAACGCACCATTTTTAATCGCCTGAACGCCATCAGGGATATTACCAAAAGCTGTTAATAGAATAACTTCAACGACATCATATTTCTCCTTTATTTTTTTAACGAAATCAACCCCACTTCCATCCGGTAATTTTACATCGCAAACCACCACATCAATATCGCTAAATTCTAATCTCTTTTTGGCGTTTGCAAGATCTGAAGCCTGAAACACTTCAAACCCTTCAAGGCTTAAAATTTTGGATAATAAGGTTCTTATTTTTTCTTCGTCGTCAATAACCAGTATTTTACTCACTGCTTTTATTTTATTTACAAATTTAAAATTATCTTTTCCTGATTTTTCTTTTTATGAAAAATTTAGCTACATTTTTTGAAGACAGGTCTACAAATAAAAAATCAGCAGACTGGAAAATTGGCCTGCTGTTTATCAATACTAACAAAATTAACTGCGAAATAATTACATATACTGCATGATTGCTGCAATCACAAATACTCCCACAATCACAATGATATGGGTAGCAAAAACCTCTAACCCGTGTAATTTGGAAGTCTTTTTCCACTGTTCCCAACTTCCGTGTTTTCTTATTTTCATAGTCTAATATTTTAAATTCCTGATTTATAAACTTGGTGTAGGTAAGCATTTTTCAAAGGCACAGGGATTTTTTCAAAAATCAGATTTTTGTATGCTTTGTCACAGGTAAACGTAAGACTGTCTAAAGAATAGATAAAAACAGATTCTATCGCATTTTTCAATGCCTGATCTCCTTTTTTATACATCTCGTTCATTTTATTAAGACAAAGAATTAAAACTTTCTGATCTTTTTTACCAATCAGTTTTTTAATTTGTTTTGTGAAAACATTAATCACCATAAAAGAGTTTCTGGTTCTAAAGGTATCTTTAAACTCTTCTTCTGATTCCGGAATTACTTTTACGATTTCCTGTATTGCTTCTGTATGATTCATTTTTAGAATTATTTTGAATCATTGATGCCAATTTATATTCCTTTTTCGATAATCGAAAATTATAATTTGAAAATCAAACAGTTATATTCAAATCTATCATGATAAGAAATAAAAAAGACTATCAAAACGATAGTCTTTTTATCAATATGATAAATGGTAAAATATTTTTATCAACAGAATTCACTATGTTTTATTCTGATAATAAAGTTGTTTTAAAGATCAATTTCAATTACAAAATTTCCAACAACTCATTTTTTGACAGATTATTAAAGAAAGAGGCATCTGTTTTAACTAAATCCTGAGCCAGCTTATGTTTTTTCTTTTGCATGTTCATTATTTTTTCTTCCACGGTATCCGTACAAATCAATCGAACTGCCACTACATGTTTCGTCTGTCCGATTCTGTGGCTTCGATCGATCGCCTGATTTTCGATGGCAGGATTCCACCAGGGATCAATAAGGTATACGTAATCTGCTTCGGTTAGATTCAAACCTACCCCGCCTGCTTTTAGACTGATTAAAAATACGCGAACCTCATCATTGGTCTGGAAATTCTGTACTTTTGTTCCTCTGTCCTTCGTTTGACCTGTCAGATATTCAAACGGAATGTTTTTTTTCTTTAATTCGGCTTTAACCAAATCAAGCATGCCTACAAATTGGGAAAAAACCAATATTTTATGTTCTTTGGATTTATTTTCAATCTGCTCGGTAAGGATTTCAATCTTCACGGCATTACTTCCTGAATGTCCTTCTTTCAAAAGTACCGGAGAGTTGCATATTTGTCTGAGTTTCGTTAAACCCGTTAATACATGCATACTATTTTTTGTGATTTCATCCTCATTGGTAGCCGAAATAAATTCACGCAATTCCTGTTCGTAATTATCATAGATTTTGCGCTGTTCTGCATTCATTTCACAATAAATGACCATCTCTGTTTTTTCGGGTAATTCACTGGCAACCTGTTTTTTTGTTCTTCGGAGGATGAAAGGTTTTATTTTTTGTTGAAGTTCCAATGCTCTTTTACTGTACTCAAATTTATCGATCGGGATTGCATAAATATCTTTGAAATACTGCTTACTTCCCAACAATCCGGGACAGGCAAAGGAAAGCTGTCCGTACAGATCAAACGTATTGTTTTCAACAGGTGTTCCTGTAAGTACAACTCTGTTCCTGGATTGTAGCAAACGTGTTGCTTTATATCTTTCTGAATTTGGATTTTTAATCGCCTGTGACTCATCTAAAAAGATATAATTGAAACGGAAATTTTTCAGAAAATGAATATCAGACAAAACCATTCCATATGTCGTTAATACGATCTCATATTCATGCATTTTTGTGATACTTTTCTCCCTTTCGGCTCCGTAATGTGCCCATATTTTCAGAGAAGGAGCAAATTTTTGTATTTCTTCCTGCCAATTGAACAGCAAAGAAGTCGGAACCACCACCAAATTGGTCGTATGTCCGTATTTTTCTCTTTGTGATAAGATAAAAGCAATGATCTGCAGAGTTTTTCCCAACCCCATATCATCGGCAAGACATCCTCCAAAGTTAAAATTGTCTAAAAAATTCAGCCAGTTCAGTCCTTCCCGTTGATAATCTCTGAGTTCGGCATTCAATTCTGCAGGAACCGGAACCTCACTCCTGTTTATCTTTGAAAATTGTTCGTGGTAAGTTGTAATTTCATTCTGTACTTCTTCACTCAACACTTCTTTTTCAAATAAATCGGATATTTCTGTGAAATTGATTTTAGGAATTTTAAGTAAATCCTCGTCTATATCTCCTACCTGAAAATATCTGTTTATTTTTTCTATCCATTCATCGGGTAAAATTCCGTGAGAACCATCATCCAGCTGTACAAATTTACTTTTGTTTTGGAGAGCCCTGTGTACTTGTTTCAGCGTGGCTTTCTTTTTTCCGAAATGAACTTTTAACTTAGCATTAAACCAGTCAATTCCACTATTGACTTCTATAGTTATTTTGGCTTTGTGAGGATTGAGCTTATTATTTTTAATTTCATTAAATCCAAGAATGGTAATCCCTTCATTTCTCCATATTTCAAAAGCATTGAAAAACCAGCTTTCATCTAAAAATTTATCTTTATGGAGATAGAAATATTCACGTCCTTCCAGCTGTTCGCTAAAATCAGGATGCTGATTCATAATTACCGAAGTGAGGGCAATTTCCGCATTGTGATCTCGTTCTATTTTAAATTCGTTTCCGTTCTGATCAGTATCAAATATCTGCTTTCTGGAATAAACCGGAACTTCTACTTCTCCATACTTCATAACAGGAATAATGGCTATGAAATTTCCTGCCTGATTAAGGTAAACAATACGTTCTACTTCAAAGTTTTTCTCAATAAGTTCTACAGAAGTGGCTTTGCGGATATAGCTGTAATTAATATGAACAAGATTCTCTAAAGGAGCCAGAACATTCTGAATAAATTCTTCATATTTAGAATAATGAACCAGTAAAATTTCATTATTAGCTTTAAAGAACTTAAGCACCCGAAGCATATCGGGATGATCTACATAATGGAAAGTCTGATGATGATAAACAAAATTTTCATTCCGGATCACCACATTTTTGAAAGGAATTGCAACATCATTGAAAACAAGTTCACCGGTAATTTCAAAAAACGGTTCTTTTTTAAATACAGTGAGTTGTATTTCAGCTTTTAAAGCCTTTATATCAACAGGAATCAGAGATTTGGCAGAAATGGTTTCAGCAATCTCTATGTCATGAAAATAGGTATCTAATTCTAACGGATTTTTAATAATCTGATGTAAGGCTTCCAATTCTGTATCCGTATTGTCCTCATTGTATTTGTTCTGAAAAACAACAAGGGCTGTATAGAATTTAATTGCTAAAGGACTTTCAGCTTTCCATATCAGATTCATAGGATCTGTGCTGCTTACAGGATTTTTAATTTTTCCGGCCTGTGTTATATCCGCTTCCATGAGCAAAAAGCTCAGTTGATTGTAGTAGCGGTGTCTTCCAATAACAAGGATCTGTTTTTTATCTGTTTCCTGAGCCGCTAATTTTTTGATGAGAGATTGCTGTTGAGGAATAAGATCTTTCTTAAAAGCCTGTTCGTCTATTTTCAGCAGTTCTTTTATTTTACTTTCGACACTCAGCTTTCCATCTACATAATTTAATTGGAAATAGGCATCCAGATTCGATTCATTTTCCAAGCCATATCCTTTCGCTGATCGTACTAATATTTTACGACGAAGGTTATTATCATAGAATATCCGAAAGTCTTCTTTCTCAAGAATGCAATGAATAATCTCAGCCTGATGTTCACACAATTTTTGATCATCCTGATCACAGGAACAGGATGAAATAATATCATTTCCAATCTGGCTTACCGAAACTCTGGGAAAATCAAAGGTTGCATTGTTTTTAGTAAACACACCAACATTCAGTTCAAGGGCAATGGGAAAAACATTCTGGAAATCCCTTTTCTCCATAAAACTTCCGTTTTGGGTATGTTTAAGCAATTCATACACGGAAAGCGTACTGATATGGATATTGAATAGTGTATATTCTCCTGATAATTCCATTACTGATAAATGAATCTTAAGAATGTTGGATAAGATGACAAATTTCTGAAAATTAATCCTAAATCAAATATTGATTAAGCTTAGTTTAAAACTAATTTATTTCCTAATTTAAATTTTCGTAATAAAAAAATACCTCAAGAAAACTCGAGGCATTTTGTATAAGGTCTATTTTAATTTCTTTTAAATACCGATTTTCCATTTTTGAATGTTTCCACCACTTTTATGTCTTTAATTGTTAATGGATCTACTTTCAATGGGTTTTTATCTAAAATAACAAGATCTGCTTTTTTACCTTTCTCCAGTGTTCCTTTTTCATTTTCTTCGCTCCACTGCCATGCAGCATTTATCGTAATTGCTTTGAGTGCTTCGTATGGCGAAATACGCTGATCAGGTCCCAATATAACACCGGATCTTGTTTTCCTGTTCACTGCGGCATAGACTGCAGTAAGGAGATCTGGAGGAGTTACAGGGGCATCATGATGAATTGTAAAACGTATCCCATTGTCAAGTCCTTGTTTAAGCGGACTTATATGCGAAGCTCTTTCTTTCCCTAAAACACTGTTTAAATGCCAATCTCCCCAAAGATAACAATGAGTAGGAAACCAACTTGGCATGATTCCGATCTGCTTAAATCTGGGAACCTGATCTGCACGGCAAACTTGGCTATGAATAAGGACACAACGCATATCTGAAGTAAGGAGCCCTTCTTTCTTTAAGGTATCCATTAGATTCAGTCCTTCGTCAATGGCTGCATCTCCATTACAATGAATATGAGCCTGCATACCGTGCGAAAGTATATTTTTGAGTCCCTCATACGCTGCTTTATGACTGTAAATAGGATGTCCTGTAAAGTTTTTTCCTTCTCCATCGGGAGGAACGAGATAAGGTTTTGTAAGCCATGCTGATTTCCCTTGTGGTGAACCGTCAAAAGTCATTTTTATAGCTCCTATCTTGAAGTGATTATCATATTTTCGGTAATATTTTTTTAAAGAATCCAGACCCTTTGCATTGGTATCGTAATCAGGAAGAACAATATAGTCTCCTTTTAACAATCCTTTTTTATTAGCTGCCATTACTAAACTAATATTTTCCGGTATAGAACGACCGTCACAGATTGTTGTTTGTCCGTTGGCAAACCATTCTTTTTCTGCATTCAATAATCCTTTAAACTTATCTTCTTCGGTTGACTTTGGCAGTTTACTTATGGCAAAAAGAAGGGTATTGATATTCGCATTCTCCTGCATTTTTCCGGTAAGTGTTTTAGATGAGGTATTTTTCCCTATCACTCCACCTACAGGATCAGGAGTATTATATGTAATTTTCATATCATTGAGCAAACGAGTATTTGCCACTCCCATATGACCGGAAGTATGAAGTATATATATCGGATTAACGGAAGATACTTCATCCAGTTCCTGTGCGGTAGGATGACGATGTTCTTTCATAATGGCATCATCATAACCATTTCCGATGACCGGCATACCTGGTGGAATATTATTTTTCCGGATATACTCTTTCAAAGCCTTTTGAAGATCAGGAATCGACATTACTTTACCATAAGGTTCAGGCTCTAAGTCGGCAGCAAAAGAAAAGGAAGCCGCCTGACTAACATGACCATGTGCATCAATAAAACCGGGCATGAGCGTTCTGCCTTTAAGATCAATTACCTGAGTTGAGTCTCCTTTATAAGACATCGCTGTTTTTTTGTCACCCACAAAAGTTATTTTACCATCTTTTAGCGTTAATGCTTCAACATAATTTGCATCATTCCCTGTCATGGTAAGAATATCTCCGTTAATGTAAATCGTATCTGCAAATTCATTTTTTGATGAAGTACAGGAGTTCGTTACTTGCAACAGAAATAAAGCCGTCAATAACTGCAAGAAAACTAAATACCGTTTTGTAATTTGGTTAGGCATGTTGTTTATTTTTTATAGTTATACATTCAATAATAGAAATCGATGGGTTCTGATCAATCAATTTCTTTATTTTTAAGAGAAACTATTTTAACGATAAACATGAAAACTTACTACAACTTCTAAAAGCTGTAAAATATTTAAATTTTTATAACCCCAAAGTTAGTTTTTAAAAATTTAGCCCTTATAAAATTAACTAAATTGTCATTAAGAATAATAAAAAGGTCTGAATATTTTTATTTTAAGCATAATACGGCTCTGGACATTCAATCCTTTATTTCTATTATTAAAATTCTAACACAAAAAAACTTTATAACTTAATGTTCGTGTTCCCCTGAATTGGACAGCTTTGCATTCACAAAGAAGGCTCCTTTTACTACAATCTTTGCATCGGGAGCAATATTGTTTACCGGAGTAATTGCCGTATAGCCCATATCTGTAGATCCTTTTACCACTTCTATTTTTTCAAAATTCATAGTTTTTGAATGTCCTTTCGTTTCTTTCCCGTGATTTTTTTCTTCTTCTTCATGGGATTCTGATTTTTTATCAGTCTGTACAAAGACATAATACTTTCCATCTGCTTCTACAATCGCTTCGTTCGGAATGACCGGAGTTACTGATTTATCCAGGCTCACAATTCCGGTAATATTCATTCCGTCGATCAATCCTTCTTTATTACCTGTAACATTGGCGTGAACTGAGATTGTTTTGCTTTCATTTTCAAACGAAGAACCTATGCTGTAAATTTTTGCATCATATTCGGTTTCAGGATTATTGGTCAGCTTAAAATGAACGATCTGCCCGATCTTCATTTTCGGTAAAT
The DNA here is from genome assembly GCF_022488405.1 of Chryseobacterium sp. Y16C. Taxonomy (NCBI): domain Bacteria; kingdom Pseudomonadati; phylum Bacteroidota; class Flavobacteriia; order Flavobacteriales; family Weeksellaceae; genus Chryseobacterium; species Chryseobacterium sp. Y16C. The sequence continues at coordinate 406,699 of NZ_CP092711.1, read as the reverse complement.
CTTTTTCAAACACCTGAAGATCAAGATGAATGGAATTGTTATCAATAATATCCAACACAGGAGAAGAAACATCTACATAACTCCCAATCTGTGCATTGATGTTACTTACGGTTCCGCTGACCGGAGAAGTAATAGCCAATCCCGAACGTAAATTACCATTTGTTACTTTTCCAGGGTTTATTCCCATCATCTGAAGCTGTCTCTGTAATGATGATCTCTGAGTTCTTAAGCTTTTTAATTCTGCATCTGCACTCTGAAGATTCTTTTTCGCTCCTGCATCATTATCAAAAAGTTCTTTCTGTCTTCTGTATTCCTGTTCTGCATAGGTAATTCGGCTGTTTACAGTCAAATATTGTTCCTGCAGCTGAATGTATTCAGGATTGCTTATGGTAGCCAAGACCTGACCTTTTCTCACAAAGTCACCGATCTGAACATTAATGGTTTTAATAACTCCACCATATAAAGAAGTTACTGTTGCTTTTCTGTTGTTAGGAACCCTCAATAATCCGTTTGCTTTAATGGTTGAAGTAAGCTCTTTCATTTCAATCGTTGCCAATGTCACTCCGACCGATTTCATTTGTTCTTCCGTAAGTTCTGCAATGGTTGAGGAAGTTTCTTCATGATTTTCCTCTTTCTGTTCTGTTTTGGGTTCCACAGCTTTTTCAGAATCTTCTTTTTTCCCACAGCTTATCAAAAAAAGTGAGATAAATACAAGACTGATGATATGATATTTGATGTTCATTTTATTTATTTAGTATTGAATTAATAGTAATTACAGATTCATTCACCTGCTGTATGGATTCGAGGTATTTCAGCTGAATATTCGTAGCAGTCTGTAAAGCAAAAAGATATTCCACATATGATATTTCACCTGTTTTATACCCTAACTGTCCGGCTTTTATAATCTTTTCCGCATTCGGAATGGCTTGGTTTATATAATACTCATATCGCTTTATATTTTGCAGGTATTGATTGAAAGTATTTTCCAACTGGTTCTCCAGTTGTTTTTCCTGTAATTTTGCGTTGGTTTCTGCCATTTGCTTCTGAAATTCCCAGGATTGTATTCTCCCTTTTGTCGCCCCGAAAGTCAAAGGAATGGAAACTCCTATTGTTCCCGAATGAAAGCGGTTTCCACCATTGAAATACTGCTCCATTCCATTGATCGTCTGAAAGCCTATTAAAGACTGATTCGTATACCCGATCGTAAATTCCGGAAGTCCCTGAGATTTTTCAACCTTTTTATTCTTTTCGGCAATCTCCATTTCCTGATAGAATGTTCTTACGGTAGGATGCTTTGCAATCGAAAGACTATCAAGAACATTCTCTGCTTTTAAAGGATAATAGTTTTTATTGGCGGGAACTGTAATTTCTTCAGATGTATTGAGGAGTGTTTTTAAATTTTTATACGCATTGGTAAGATATACTTCATTCTGCTTCAGCAGCAGATTAATTTCTCCTTTCTGGGTTTCAGCCGTATTGATCTCAATTTTTTTAATATCTCCGGCTTTAAACCTTACCGTAGCAATTCTTATAAAATCCTGATATAGACTATCCAGATGCTTCAGTTGCAATTGATTGTACTGCAAATATTCGATCTGGTAATAATAGGTTCTGACCTGTTTTGTCAGTTCATTGGCAGAAATTTCTTTATTAATCTGTTTTCCTTTAATCTCTTCAGTAATCAGTTCTTTTCTGGCTTTAAACAAGGTTGGAAAAGGAATATTTTGCGAGATTGAAAAAGACTGGTCGAACTTTTTACTGTTATACTGCCCTAACTGTGCATCCACACTCAGTTTTGGAAGTTCTTTAGCGGTAGGTTTTAAGGCTTCGCTGGCTTTAATATCCAAATCTTTTGATTTGATCAGTTCATTATTACTCAACGCCATTTGTACAGCCTGTTCTGCCGTTATAGAGATTTCTTGCTGTGCTTTAAAAGTCTGCCCAAAGAATAAGAATCCTAGTATAATAACTGCGCTTAATGATTTAGGTTTTATCTTTTTTAAATCAATTTTTGTATTAAAAATAATATACAGCATCGGCAATACGAACAGCGTAAGGAAAGTAGCCGTAATCAGACCTCCTATTACCACTGTTGCCAAAGGTTTCTGAACTTCGGCACCTGCTCCCGTGGAAATAGCCATCGGTAAAAATCCTAAAGATGCTACCGTTGCCGTCATCAATACAGGTCGCAACCTTGTTTTTGTCCCTTCAATTACCCGTTTTATAATATTCGTTTCTCCCTCTTTTTTCAGTTGATTGAAAGTTCCGATCAGTACAATTCCGTTGAGAACGGCAACTCCAAATAGAGCGATAAATCCTATTCCGGCACTGATACTGAAAGGCATATCTCTGAGTACTAAAGCAAAAATACCTCCTATTGCACTCATTGGAATTGCTGTAAAGATCAATGCCGCCTGTTTAAAGGAATGGAATGTAAAATACAGCAACATAAAAATCAACAATAATGAAACCGGTACCGCAATCATCAGTCTTTTACTTGCAGCCTGTAAATTTTCAAACTGACCTCCATACGTGAAATAATAGCCTGATGGTAGTTTTACTTTGTCCAACTTTTCCTGAATGTCTTTTACAACACTTTCCACATCACGGTCTTTTACATTAAACCCGATTACAATTCTACGTTTTCCTTCTTCACGGCTGATTTGGGCAGGTCCTAGTTTATAACTCACATTCGCCACTTGAGAAAGCGGAATCTGTGCTCCGGAATTTGTAGAAATCATCAGATTATTCACATCATCAATATTGGTTCTGTGAAGACTGTCTAAACGTACCACCAAATCAAATCTTCTTTCGTTTTCAAAAACCTGACCGGCAGTCTGTCCTGCAAAAGCGGTGCTTAAAGCATTATTTACCTCTTCAATATTCAATCCGTAATTTGCCATTCTGGTTCTGTCATATTCTACGTTGATTTGCGGAAGACCACTTACCCGTTCAATCTGTGGTGAAGTAGCTCCTTCAACCGACGAGATTATTTTTGCGGTTTTATCCGCATACATAGCCAATGAGTCCAGATTCTCGCCGAATATCTTTACCGCCACATCTTGCCTGATTCCGGTCATCAATTCATTAAAACGCATTTGGATCGGCTGGTTTTTCTCAAAAAATACTCCCGGAATAGTTTCCAGTTTTTCAGAAATTTCATCAGCCAGTTCGTCATAAGATTTTTTACTTTTCCATTCCTCTTTCGGCTTTAAAACAATGATCAAATCGGAAGCTTCCGGGGGCATCGGATCTGTAGGAACTTCTGCTGAACCTGTTTTTCCGATTACCATTTTTACTTCGTCAAACTGCTTGATAATTCTTGAAGCCTGCATTGAAGTTTCAATACTCTGACTCAGAGAGCTTCCCTGCGGTAGAATACAGTGAAAAGCATAATCTCCCTCCTGCAATTGGGGAATAAACTCTCCTCCCATTCTGTTGAATATGAAAATCGATACCACAAATAAAGCCACGGTTCCTCCTACTAAAGCATATTTTATCTTTAAAGCTTTTTCCAATAACGGTTGATAAATTCTTTGCAGTCTGTTCATCATTTTATCAGAAAAAGTTTCTTTATGGGCTATTTTCTTAGATAAAAATAAAGCACTCATCATCGGAATATAAGTCAATGACAAGATTAATGCTCCCAAAATGGCAAAACCTACCGTTTTCGCCATCGGCGTAAACATTTTTCCTTCTACTCCTGCCAACGTTAAAATAGGAATATAAACGATGAGGATTATAATTTCACCGAAAGCCGCACTGCTCCTGATTTTAGATGCGGATAAAAAGACTTCTTCATCCATTTCTGATTGGGTCAATATTTTCGTTGATTTTCTCAGTCCTAAATGATGAAGGGTTGCTTCTACAATAATGACCGCTCCGTCTACAATCAAACCGAAATCAATTGCTCCCAAGCTCATCAGATTGGCACTGACTCCGAAAACATTCATCATTCCTAAAGCAAATAAAAGAGAAAGCGGAATCGCCGAAGCCACAATTAATCCGGCTCTGAAATTTCCAAGAAAAAGTACCAGAACAAATATGACGATTAAGGCACCTTCAATTAAGTTCTTCTCTACTGTACTTATTGCTCTGTCTACCAAATCCGTTCTGTCTAAAAACGGCTCAATAATCACATCATCAGGAAGCGATTTCTGGATCGTCGGAATTTTATCCTTAATTCTTTGCACGACTTCGTTACTGTTCGCTCCTTTCAGCATCATTACAACACCTCCCACTGCGTCAACTTCGCCATTATAGGTTAAAGCTCCATAGCGAATGGCGTGTCCAAGACCAACATTCGCAACATCTTTTATGAAAATAGGAACACTCCCTGTTTCATTTTTCACGGCAATATTCTTGATGTCTTCTATTGATGTCACCATACCGATTCCTCTGATGAAATAAGCATTCGGTTTTTTATCGATATAAGCTCCTCCCGTATTCTGATTGTTCTTTTCTAAAGCTGTAAAAATATCGGTGATACTGATTCCCATTGCTTTCAAACGATCCGGATTGATGGCTACTTCATATTGCTTAAGCTCTCCACCAAAACTGTTGATTTCGGCCACTCCCGGAGTTCCGTTCAATTGTCTGCGAACGATCCAGTCCTGCATAGTTCTCAGCTCTTTACTCGTGTATTTTTTTTCACTTCCTTTTTTCGGATGGAGAATATATTGATAAACTTCTCCCAAACCTGTACTTACAGGCGCTAATTCGGGAGTTCCGATGCCTTTGGGAATCTCTTCAACGGCTTGCTTCAGCTGTTCGCCGATTAACTGACGGGCAAAATAAATATCTACGTTCTCTTTGAACACAACTGTGATTACGGATAATCCGAATCTTGAAATACTTCTCGTTTCTTCTATATCCGGAATATTAGCAATACTTTGTTCTATTGGAAATGTTACCAACTGCTCCACTTCCTGCCCTGCCAATGTGGGACATACAGTAATAATCTGTACCTGATTGTTGGTGATGTCGGGTACAGCATCAATCGGTAATTTTGAGGCACTCCAAACGCCCCAGATGACAAGCACCACAGTCATTATTCCAATGACAATCTTATTCCTGATGCTAAATCTTATGATTTTATCTAACATTGAATTTAATTTTTATTGAATGTCGGTCTGCTTAAAATTCTTAAACAGAAGGACAAAAATGAAAAGAAACTCTATGCAACGGAATTGCAAAGATTTCATAACAAATTGATGAAAGACAAAAGCCTTCCATTAAAAATCAATAAAAATTAAATCTTAGGAGGTTGCCAGATCTGATCATACACCAAATAGGCAAAATCATTTTTCTGAAAAAAGATTTTCTTTGAAAAATAGCTACGAACCAGCTCCGGAAAAATAATGACAGGTTCAATTTTAAAAGAAGTCACCGTCATCTGGCAACAATTGCAAAAGCATAACGGAGAACAGGCATCATTGCTTGAATGGGAATGTTCCTGTGGATTATTTACGTATGTAAAATTCGGAGCAGCATTCAATTGCTTAGCAGCAACATCATTGCATGGCATGATAGACAACGCCACGAAATAGAATGTTAAAAGCAATCTGAATAAATACATTACAGCAAATGTATAAAAATTATCCTTAACAGCCGTTTTTCTCCTAAGAATCTTCAACATTGTAAGTTTCTATTTTGGGAAAACGAAACGACTATGGAAATAGTCAATATTATGTATTAATGAGTTTGATAAGAATAATTCAAATTAATTTTAATTATATTTGAATAATCATCAAATTGACCACAATTATATGAAATATACATTTATTCTTTCTTTTTTCTGTATTTATCTCAGCAACAATCTATACTCACAGGCTCCCGCCATTGAGTGGCAGAAGACCTATGGAGGTCTCCAGTCTGATTTGCATAATAACCTTCATCAAACTTCAGACGGAGGATATATTCATATTGGCTCATCTTCGTCTAATAATGGAGATGTTACCGGAAATCATGGCTCCGGAGATATTTGGGTATTAAAAACAAATGCTATTGGAGATATTATGTGGCAAAAATGTTTTGGAGGTTCTTACCTGGATATTGGAACTTCCATACAACAAACTTCAGACGGTGGATATATTCTTGCAGGAATTACTGCTTCTCACGATGGAGATGTTTCCGTAAACTATGGTTACAAAGACTCTTGGGTGATAAAACTGGATGCTTCAGGAAATATACAATGGCAAAAAACATATGGAGGACCTAATGATGATTCTGCCTACAGTATAAGACAAACAACTGATGGCGGATATATTGTCGCAGGATACAAAAGTATGGCCCCTCCAACTTTGGTAGGAGGCAATAAGGACTTCTGGATTATAAAATTAGATGCTTTAGGAAATATAGAATGGGAACAAACCTATGGCGATCCGTCCGGCTGGGAAGAAGCGCACTCTATAGAACAAACAACAGATGGCGGATATATCGTCGCAGGATATTCATCTTCACCGTATGGCTATGTAATCGGAAATCATGGTGCCAATGACTATTGGGTTATCAAAATAACCGCAACAGGTATTCTTCAATGGCAACAATCGTTGGGAAGCAGTACGAATGATGTAGCACAATCGGTGAAACAAACGACAGATGGCGGATATATCGTTTCCGGGTATTCTATATTACAAGGCGATGGCGGAAGTCCGGATTATGATTTTTGGATCGTAAAACTTAATTCCACAGGAACTACAGTATGGCAGAACTTTTTCGGAGGAAGTATGGATGATAGACCTGTAGGACTTGACAGCACTCCTGATGGCGGATGTATTGTTGCTGGCTTCTTCTACTCTTACGATCCGATCACTGGTTTTCCTCAGTCTGATTTTGGAGTGATCAAACTTAATGCTTTAGGCAATGTAGAATGGCAGAATTCTTATGGTGGAACATATAATCAAGGAGCGTCCTCCATTCAAAGAACCTCTGACGGAGGATATATTATAGGAGGGTTTACACAAACAGCTAATGTCACCTCTGATTTCCTGGTGATAAAACTTGCAGGAAATCAGCTGGGTACCCATGAAAATACAATTAAAAGTAATATTTCAATTTACCCTAACCCGGCAAAAGATTTTGTTACTATAGACCATCTTCCGGCAGGAGCTACAATTAGCATTCACGATATGTCGGGAAGAAAGATATTTAATAAAAAATATTCTGAAACTAAGGTTTCAATCAATACTTCTGCGTTCTCAAGTGGGGCATATATCGTTCAGGTTGATGATCAGGAAAAAACCATTCTATCTGAAAAACTGATTATAAAAAAATAATGTTTAATTAGGGATTGGAATCAAATCTCCCTATTTCGTTAAGAAATACAACCTATTAATCATCATCTTCGTCCTCATTAGTTTTCAGAAACGCGGCACGTATCGGAGCAGGCGCGCTTTCTCCTTTGATTCCCTGCCAAAGGATTTCATTGAATACCAAATCAGGAACCGCATCTTCCTTAGACCAGTCAAACTTCGCGCTCAGCTCCGCTAATTTGCCTTTTTCAGGATTTCGTTCATTAAGATTTATGTTAGCCTGAACATGATCGAATGAAGCAAAATCCGGCTGATTAGTAAATGATCGCCACATAGGAACTGCTGCAGCATCATATTGAGTCATAGGTTTCATTCCGAGGATTAATTCAATCGTACGGAGCATTCCCGTTGTAGAATACATAGTATGATCAACAGATTTTCTTTTTACATAAGGACTTATCAGATAAGCAGGACTTCTGTGGGCATCCACATGGTCGGGACCATTCTGAGCATCATCTTCAAGAATGAAAATAGCAGTTTCTTTCCAGATAGGGCTTTTACTGATATAATCAACAAACTGACCTACTGCCAGATCGTTATCCGCAACGTGAGCATAAGGTGTTTTTTTACCTGCTCTCATTCCCTCCGTATGATCATTACTGATGCGAATGGTGGTTAACTGAGGCATTTTATCGCTTCGGATAAGCGCATCGAAGTCCTCTTTCCATTGTCTGACACGAGTGGTATCCGATACACTTAAATCATAGCTTGTATAGCCTGTTGCTATGTGTCCTTCCAATGATTTTACATTTGGTTTTCCTTTATCTGCAAATTCCCCGTATGTTCGGTAAGTTACATTATGCCTTTTCGCATTATCCCAAATAAATCCGCCTTTATTATTGGCAATTTCTCTTTCTCCTTCACCTCCGTAGCTTCCGCCTCTTCCTCCATAGCTCGAAGGCCATGTTTTTTCCAGATAATCTGTTGCATAAGCTCCCATACTCCAATTGTGCCCGTCCGCACTTACTTCTGCATCCACGTAGAAATTATCCAGTAATACAAATTCATTGGCAATTTTATGCTGATTCGGGGTTATTTTCTCCCCAAACAAACATAAATTGGGATCGCCGTTTCCCTGCGGAAGATCTCCTAAAATCTGGTCATAGGTCCGGTTTTCTTTAATGACATAAAAAACATATTTAATGGGGGATTTCTCACCTATCTTCATGGGAATGGGATTTCCGGCTTCGCCTTCCGCATTCAGTTCCTTATCTTTTGAGTAAGGTGTATTCTGATAGACAGCATGCGAATAAATAGCCAGTCTTTCAGGTTCCGGACTTTCGATAAAGCTTAAAGTTCCTTTAAACAATCCGGCAATATATTGTATTTCTTTAAGTTTATTAGCATCTCCGGAATGGCGATCAACCTTCTCTTTTTTATCCGTAGGATTCGGTCCTCGGGGATTCGCTTTGGAAGAAAGACCTTTTCCATTGGTTACCAAAATCTCATTGCCTACTACCTTGACATTCGTAGGATACCATCCGACAGGTATAAATCCTTTGGAAACTGATTTCCCGGGATTCGTTACATCAAAAACAGCAAGACAATTGTTGTCTGCATTGGCAATATACAAGGTTTTTTCATTTTCAGAAAGTGCAACGCCATTACTTGTGGAACCGCTTGGTGCATTAGGATATAGCGCTGCATTCAGAGTTTCTACTACTTTTCCTTCTTTAGTATTGATTACTGACACTGAATTATCATTAGCATTGGCAACATACAGCCATTTTCCATTTTTACTGAAAGTAATTTCGTTGGGATGATTTCCCACAGCAATTTCTTTTGTTATTTTTTTAGAAACAACATCCCAAACCAACAGTTTTTCAGCTCCCCAAACACTGATGTATAACTGTTTAAGATCAGGTGACAGTTTACAGGTATAACCTTCTGCTCCCAGATCAACCTTAGACTGTATCGATTTGTTCTTAAGATCAATTACATACAGTTTTTTATCTTCTCTGGTTACCACATACAGCTGTTTCTGAACTTTATCATCAACATCCAGCCCTGCGATGCCAATTTTTTCAGGCCAGGGTTTTCCCAGAACAATAGAATCTAGCAAGGCCAATTTTCCTTTTTTAACAGAATAGGTCTTAATCATATTATCATGCCCTCCCGAAGCATATAAAACAGTATCATCTGAAGAAAAAGCCAATCCGTACCAGGACTTTGCAATAACTGCGCTATCTGTCTTTTTTTGATGTTCAATATCTATCAGGTCAATGGTCTGCGTACTTTGTCCATTATTGGTTACGGCAGCCCATTTTTTGTTATGACTGATGACAAGATTGAGAGGAAGATCACCCAAAACCACCTGATTTCCTACAGGGGTTAATGTCCAGCCATTAGGTAACCCTATTTTAGGATTTTCTAATTCCGCAATTATTTTATTCTGTCCCAGTACTCCCTGAGATAAGATTATCGCAAAAATTATTAAGAATATATTCTTCATCTTTTTCATTGTACATAATTATGAAAATACGTTAGAATGAAGAATGGCTGATATAATTTTTAAAGAAAACTTAATATAACAAATATTTTTGCATTAAAAACAAATGTTCAATAGTGGTAAAAATTATTCAAGTAAAAATTTAATCATATAAAAAAGAAAAGTTATTCCAGAGAAGTTTCAGGATTTTACACCATCGGTTCTTTCGGAATAACTTTATTTATAGTTTAAGACAAATATTATTTTACTGCTTCTTTTGCCTTTTTGGCTTCCATTAAATGATGTTCTAAAGTAGGAAGTGTATTGCTTGCGAACGATTTCAAGGCAGATTCTGAACCGTCAGAAGCTTGTTTTTTAAAGTCTTTTATATCTTCCTCATGATCATCTACCATTAGATCGGTGTACATTTTATCGAACTCCATTCCTTTTTTTGTTTTCAGCTCATCATACTTCTTCTGTCTTTTATCATCCAAATCTGTAGGCAATGTATATCCTACTCCTGAAGCCCATTTTTTGAGCTCTTCATTGGCTTTGGTGTGATCATTAACCATCATTTCGCCTAATGCTTTTACTGCAGCACTGCCTGCATTGGTAGCTGCCAGTTTTCCCATCATTACTTCCATTGTTCCTCCTCTTGATGCGTTTTCTGCAAACTTTCTGTCCTGATCACTCAGCAGATTATTTACATCACGTTCATTAGACATCTTAACAGAATCCGAAACAGTCATTCCCGATTCTGCCGGAGCAGATACTGTAGAACTGTCTGCAGACTGATTAACAGTCGTGGTTTCTTTTTTCTTACAAGCCATCATAGCAACAGCTGATAAAAGGACTAACATTGATTTTTTCATATTATAATTTTAGTGGTTAAAGGTGTGTTGCAATTTAATAGAACGCATTATTTTCAATAGAAGTCCGGGTTCACCAGGCTCATACTTTTGAAACAGAAGCATTCCTAACTGCTTAATTTTGAATTAATTTTGACTTGAGTAACCCAATATTAAAGTATTATCTTCTTCTTTATGGATAATCTCAGTATCTAATCAAGTGGTTTTCTGCCTGTGATAATATTATATAAAATCACAATAATTGCAATTACTAATAATACATGTACTAAATATCCCGTACTGATCCCCGGAATGATTCCTAAAATCCCTAAAAGCCATACCGCAATACAAATGACTGCTACTAACCATAATACACTTCTCATAATCTAAAATTTTTAAAGTTATACAATGAATAAAGACATGGTCTTGTCTATAATTTTAAAATAGTTTATTAAGTCACTATTAACAGTAACTCTTTATTCAAAGATATTTCTTTAATAATCTTTTTGTTTATGACTTGAATCATAAACCTTGTGTTTACGATCTATTTACCTTTATAAAATATCATTCATATCTATTCCAGCATTATCTATCCTCCTCTTCTGAGGAGGTATTTTTATACTTTAAACATTATAGAATAAGATTCTTTTTTAATCTACTGACTGTAGTATACTAATAAAAAAAAGCACTCTAATGAGTGCCTGTCTAATCAGAGTTTCCTCCAACAAAAAATTTATCTTAAGCAAAGATATTTATTCATTTTACTGCATCTTATGATTTGAATCATAGGAGGAAGTTTATATCTTGTTTTAATTTTAATCTCAATATCATCACTTTATTTCCAGCATTATTATTTTTTTGCCCCTCACTAGAGGGGTTTTGTTATAATAAGCTTAAGTAAGGGCTTTTTTATAGGTTTCCAATGCACGTTCTCTTGCGAATTTATGTTCAACTAAAGGAGCTGGCTGATCATAATTGGTTAACCATTTTTTAATATAGACAAGATTTTTATCAAACTTTTTGGTTTGCTCTTCGGGATTAAAAATTCTGAAATAGGGAGCAGCATCGCAACCGCATCCTGCAGCCCATTGCCAGTTTCCATTATTAGCAGAAAGATCATAATCTAACAGCTTTTGTGCAAAATAAGCTTCTCCCCATCGCCAGTCAATAAGCAGATGTTTGGTCAGAAAGCTTGCCACAATCATTCTGACCCTGTTATGCATAAAACCCGTTTCATTAAGCTCACGCATTCCTGCATCCACAATAGGATAACCGGTTTTTCCTTCGCACCAGGCTTTAAATTCTTCTTCATTATTTCGCCAATTGATGCTCTCGTATTTTTTCTTGAAACAATGAGTCACCACGTAAGGGAAATGAAATAGAATCTGCATAAAAAACTCCCTCCATATCAATTCATTAAGCCAAGTATCACTATGCTCAAGAGCAAATTTCACGCATTTCCTTATAGAAATCGTCCCAAAACGAAGGGCAATCCCTAAATGTGTAGTATGGTCTAAAGCCGGGAAATCCCTGTATTGCTGATAAGAATCAATGATCTTTCTGTCAAGTGAGGGTTTTATAAAGCTTACTTCTGTTTTTTTAAAACCAATATCCTCCAGACTCAGAATTTCTGAAGAACCTTTCAACTGAACAAAATTGTTGGAGTCAGATCTGTATTCTTCAACAGATTGTAAGTTCTCCTTCCACTTTTTTGAGTAAGGAGTAAAAATAGTGTATGGTGATTGGTCGCTTTTGAGGATTTCATTTTTTTCAAATATTACCTGGTCTTTAAAATCTAAAAATCCAACTTCATTTTTCTGAAGAAAATCCGCTATTTGCTTATCCCTTTTTATAGCTTGTGGTTCATAATCTCTGTTACAAAATACGGTGTCAATTTCAAACTCTTCTGTAAGTTGTTTAAAAATATCAATAGGTTTTCCGTAATATGTTTTAAGACCACTGTTATAGATTTTCAGTTCTTTATCTAAACTATTCAAAGCCTGATGGATATAATCTACTCTTTTATCGGATTTATCCTGAAGAAGATCTAAAATCTCTGTATCAAATATAAATACCGGTAACACTTTGTTCCCGGATTTTAAAGCATGATCCAGCCCCGCATTATCTTCAAGCCTAAGATCTCTCCTGAACCAGAACACATTAATCTTACTCATTATTTTTAAATTTTTGAAATAAAAAGATGTTCCACAAAATCATTTCATATCCATATACTGTATCTTCGATGGGTATTGTAAGCATTCTGATACCAAGGAAATCCTGTGGATTGTAATTGACAACGGGAGATTCCAGACCTGTTCCCGTAAGTATTCCGTTTACTGCAAAAAAACCGGGCATCAGAAAAAGATATATAAGTGATGCTTTACCAATCCATCTCGATTTTAATACAAAATAGAGGGTAAAAATACTAACCGCCGTGGAAGCAAAAGTTACTAAAGTATAAATCTTATCATGAAAATAGAAAGCTATGACCAGTGAATAAATAATCGATACACAAACAAAAGCTTTTTCGGGTAAGGGATTCCAATCCAGTGTAAAAAATTTATCTATACAGAAGTAGGTAAAAATACATGAAAAGGGAATACAGAAAAAAAACAGAATCTCTTCAACCGGAAGATTATATATCCGGATTCCTAGAAGGTAAGTATCATTAAACCACCAAACTCCCTTTTGCGTAAACCAGATATCCCATATAATGAATACTGAAGCCACTATACACGAAGCTTTCAAAAAGGCGGTAAAGTGTCTGTAAAACTTTATTTTAGGATGAAATGAAAAAATAAAACAGATAATTACCGTACAAAAATCAATTAAAAGATAGGTATATTGCTGCATTATCAGGTTTTATTTTTATTAAAATACATTTTAAAATACTGTATAGGAACCCACAGGAAGCCGAAGCACTCCCCTTTTTCTTTTCCTGTATGTTTATGATGCTGCTTATGGGCTCTTCTTATGGCAAGCAGATAAGGATTTTTGGTATTTCGAAGAATCTTCAGCCTCTGATGGATAAAAATATCGTGAACAAAGAAATAAGCCATTCCATACAATGCTATACCTACTGCTATATAGAACCAAAAATTAAAGTTCTGTAAAGTTCCGTAATACATCAGCGCTATGGTAGGCAGTGCAAAGATCAGAAAAAAGTAATCATTTTTTTCCATAGGACCATGGTTGCTATGATCGTGATGATCTTTATGCAAGATCCATAAAAAACCATGCATAATGTATTTATGAATACACCACGTCATTCCTTCCATGATGAGAAATGTACTAAGAACGATCAGTAAATTCATAATTTTTTTTTGGTATTAAAAAGCTCTTCTAGGACCTTATGTCGGTAATCAAAAATATGCTCAATTTTTTTTCTGACAAATAATTTATGGGCAATTTCTCCTAAAAAACCGAAAGGAAGCTCATACTTTACAACATCCTTCATAAATACTCCGTAATCATTAACTATAAACTCATGATGGTGGTTCCAAAGTTTATACGGTCCTTTTTTCTGGAAATCGGTAAAGCTCTTTTGAAAATCAACATGGGTAATTTCCGTTTTCCATTTCATTTCTATTCCCATTATAGGCGAAACATAATAATCAATGATCATCCCTTCAAAAATTTCATCATCTTCCATTTTGGTGAGCACCGTAAAATTCATTTCAGGTGGTGTGATGATCGCAAGATTATTTGCTGAAGAAAAAAATTTCCAGGCCTCTTCGATATCACAATTCAGCTGCTGTTTTTTATAAATTGTATGTACCATGGCTTTACTAAGGTATTATATTATAAAAAAGAAGTTTTATACTGGAAATAGCTGCTCATCATTACAGACAGCTTCTTCCCGTTGGATATTCTTATTCTTCGGTTGATCATTTCATTGGCAGAAGTTCTTTTTATTTTTCTGAACAATGAAGTATAATATCTAAAGGCCAGATAAACACCGAATCTTGAAGAACTGGGAAGCTTTTTAATGCCCTGCAATGCTATTTGGAATTCTTCTTCTATTTCTTTTTCAATATGAGCTTTTACAGTATTATCAAAATAAGAAATATCCACATTCGGGAAATAGCATCGTCCTAAAATCTGATAATCATCTTTCATATCCCTAAGAAAATTGACTTTCTGAAATGCTGATCCCAAGACCATTGCATAGGATTTCAACCGCTCAAATTCTTTGGGGTTTCCTTCTGTAAAGATATGAAGACACATAAGTCCTACAACTTCAGCAGACCCTACAATATATTCCTTATACAAATCAGAATTATAATCAATCTTCTGGAGATCCATTTCCATGCTTTTCAAAAACTGGTGAATGAGGCTGTGATCAATTTTATATTTATGCACCGTTTCCTGAAATGACTGTAAGATGGGATTGAGCGAAATTCCGTCTTCCAGAGCCTGAAAAGTCTCCTGTTTATACCGTGACAAAAGCTTTTGCTTATCATAAGCATGAAAGCTGTCTACAATTTCATCGGCAAGGCGCACATATCCATAAATGGCATATATCGGATTTCTCAGTTTAGGCGAAAGTGCCATTATTCCCAGAGAAAAGCTTGTGCTGTACAGCCTGGTTGTTTCTCTGCTCACTTTGTAAGAAAGGTCGTCAAACAATTTTTTCATAGTTAATTTATTTTGCGGGCTTCATTTGCTGCTATTTTACCGGAAATTATAGATGGCGGAACTCCGGGGCCGGGAACAGTAAGTTGCCCGGTATACAACAGGTTTTTAATTTTTTTATTTCTGATTGAAGGTTTTAAAACCGCCGTTTGAGATAACGTATTGGCTAGACCATAGGCATTTCCTTTGTAGGCATTATAATCTTCTTTAAAATCATTAATGCAATAACTTCTTTTATACTCTATTCTTGACAGGATATCAGAACTTCCGGTATGGCTTTCCAGCCTTCGGATCATTTCATGGAAATATTTTTCTCTTATTTCTTCAGAATCTTCTATTCCGGGAGCTACAGGCATTAAGAGAAATACATTTTCACTGTTTTCTGGAGCAACCGTTTGATCGGTCTTGGACGGGCAACAAGAATAAAATAATGGTTTTGTAGGCCATTTTTTATCTTCATAAATTTCATGAGTATGTAATTCAAGTTCATTTTCAAAGAAAAGCGTATGATGCTTCAGATTAGGAATTTTCCCTTTAATTCCTAAATAATAAATGAGGCAAGAAGGAGCAAATGTTTTCTTTTCCCAATAGGAAGAAGCGTAATTTCTGCTATTCGGAGGAAGAAGCTTACTTTCCGTGTGATGATAATCTGATGAAGCAATAACAATATCAAAATATTGCTCTTCTCCGTTTACTTGTATTGAATGAGCTTTATCATTTTCAACATTAATTTTTTCAACCGTCGAATTAAAATGAAAATGTACTCCCTGATCTTTTCCTATCTTCATCATGGCTTCGGTTACTTTTGAAAAACCTCTCATTGGATACCAGGTCCCCAGTTTATATCCGCCATAGTTCATAAGGCTGTACAACGCAGGAATTTTTGATGGTGCTGCTCCCAAAAAAATGACAGGAAACTCCATCAACGCGATGAGCTTAGGATGTTTGAAATACTTCCTCACAAACTTGCTAAAACTACTCAGTAAATCAAGTTTCAATGCATTGGCCGCCATTTTTGGGGAAACAAATTCTAACCATGAATGACAAGGCTTATTGACGAAATCTTTCATTCCGACTTCATATTTCACCTGAGCGTCTTTCATAAAATTATCAAGGTTCTTTCCTGCTCCCTTTTCCATTTTTTCAAATAAAGCAGCCATTTCCTCATAACTGTCCGGAATACTCATGATTTCATCAGAAAAGACCATTTCAAACTGAGGATCCAACCTTACCAATTCATAAAAGTCAGATGATTTTTTTCCAAAATCCTCAAAAAAAGATTCAATAATATCCGGCATCCAATACCAGCTCGGCCCCATGTCAAAAGCATAACCTTCTTCAGTTCTGAATTGTCTTGCTCTTCCACCTACATTACTGTTTTTTTCAAACACATGAACTTCATTGCCTTCTTTTACCAGATATGCCGCTGAAGACAAACCGGAAAATCCTGAACCGATAATGGCTATTTTTTTGTTCATGATTAATTTTTTAGAAATGAATATTCTGAGCTAATGGTATCGATAAGGTTTCTGGATTCCAGATGACGGCTGAAGATCGGATGATGAAATTTTTCCAGCTTTTCAAGAATTCTTATCAGCTCCATCTTTTCCGAATGGTTAAGATTTCCGGCCACAATATTGGTAGCCGTTCTTATTCTGCTCATCTGATTTTCCAGTGAATCTCTTCCTGAATCTGTAATGTTTATC
The DNA here is from genome assembly GCF_022488405.1 of Chryseobacterium sp. Y16C. Lineage (NCBI taxonomy): Bacteria > Pseudomonadati > Bacteroidota > Flavobacteriia > Flavobacteriales > Weeksellaceae > Chryseobacterium > Chryseobacterium sp. Y16C. Next base: position 389,769 of record NZ_CP092711.1, on the reverse strand, counting down.
ACTTTTGTTCTTTTATCCTTCTCAGACTCTTTTTGTTCTATCCACCCTAGCTTGATAAGCCTGTTGATAATCAGCATTCCTGCCGGTTTTTCGTGGATATTTTTTTTGATGAGCTCCATTTTGGTCATTTCTCCAAATGTTTTAAGCGTAATCAGGTAAATAAAATCTTCCTGTGTCGCAAAATTTGAATTCCAGATCGCAGATTTCGAATATGATTTTGCATATCTGTTAAGATGTACCAATGAAGTACTTATTACACTTTCCGGGCTTCTTCCATTTTCTTTGCCTTCCCAGTAAGGTTCATTCTCTTTTTTATCTACAGAAGACTCACTTGCACACAACCATGTTTTAAAACCTTCTATATCAGAAGAATAAACACAGCTTTCATTTTCGATCTCAAATTTTTCAAGTAAGTTGAGAACATCTTTTACAATTGAATAGTGCATAAACTTATAAATTAGTATACAAATATACTAATTTACAACATATAAAGAATAAAAATATTCTTTTATTAGTTATCTATAACTAAAATTGGCACTAAAACAAGCTTGTAACAAAAAAGCGTTCAGTTGTAATATACAACTGAACGCTTTATGTAAAACTAATTAGTTTTTAAGTATTTAATAATAAATTCTGTCTGAATTTATTGAAATTATGATCTATACCCCACCCATTACATACATATTTTCCATAGTAGGAGTCGGACTTCCACCCTGCTTTTCCAAAGTAATGGCAAAAGCCTGAGCATTGGGAATATTAGCGATCGCTATTTTACTGTCTTTATCTTCCGTGTACATTCCTGCATTCACAGGTTTCCCGTCTGTGATGGCCCATAATTGATACTGCATTCCTTCAGGAGCTTTGGGTAAACTATCAGCATTCAGATACACTTCTTTTGTTTTGGTGTTCCAAAAAACCATCGCTTTAGAGTCGGCATGTTTTTCTACCCCTTTCAGCATAACCATCTTCATATCAGGATTGGAGACCATTTCTATTTTTTCATGCATTTTCTGCATCGCAAGATCCTGATTTTTCTTTTCAATTTCCATTTTTGCAAGCCTTTCTTTAGCTTCAGACTGGCTATTCATCCAGAAAAGATTTCCGGCCACACTCACTAAAAACAATACTGATGCAGCAACTGCAAAAGCTTTCCAATTGCTATTTCCCTGAATTTTAATTTCTTCCTGAGGCTTTGCAGGAGGAATATCTGCTGAAACCACAGGATGTAGTTCCTCAACAGTCTGTTCCTGCTGAATCCTATTCCAGATTTTTGTTTTTAAATCTGCCGGAGGCGTTACAGACTGTGCAGTAGCAAGATCTTCCAATGTTTTTTGAGCTTCTTCAACAGCCGTCTTTACTTCTGCATTATTCTTCATCACACACTCCAAAATACCTGCTTCCTCAGGAGAAGCAAGACCTAGAATATAAGATTCTATTATTCCGGATGATATGTATTCTTTAGTGTTCAATTTATTGATAATCTTTTAACAAGTCTTTTAATTTTATCAGTGCATTCCGCATTTTGGTTTTCACCGTTCCCAGCGGTATTTTCAGTTTATCAGATATCTCATTTTGAGTATATCCCTGATAATAGGCGAGATCGATAAGTTCCTGCTTGTCTACTTCCAGACTTTCAAGCACATTATTAAATCCAATGTAATCCGATGAATCATTAGTGATTGAAAGTTCTTTGGAGTTATATACGAAATCCGGAAGCGGTTGGTTTTTTAACTCGTTTTGAAAACTTTTTGATTTTAAATAATCTATCGCTGTATTTCTTGCAATATTAATCATCCATGTATAGAACCTGCCTTTAGATGAATCATACTGATGGATAGAATTCCAGATTTTAACAAAAACATCCTGGATAACTTCTTCGGTATATTCTTTAGACTGAACAATCCGTAAAATCACTCCATACAACGCACCGGAATAGTTGTCATACAAATGATGAAAACCAGTTTCGTTTCTTTCTTTCAGTAAAACGATAAGTTGTTCTTCCGAGTAGGTTGTTTTAATAGTGGGATATTTTTTCCAAATGTAGTAAAATAAAATAAATACCAAATCTATTTCAAACCATATTTAAAAATTAATTAATCAAACAGTTTGATACACATTCTTCAATATTTATAAGATTTTCTCATCAATATATTAATTCAACCTCTAAAAAATCCGAATATAACAAAAATTAATCAATTGAATTACAGCTACTTACGAAAAAAAAGTAAAATTTTTAAATCTAAATAAAAACCAAAGTCGTAGATGATTTTAACAAGACAATCAAATTCAATAACAATTAAAATCAAAACAATGAACACACAATCAAAAATCGCAGTTTTAGGAATGATGGTATTATCATTTGCTTTCAGTGGAAATGCAGCTGCACAGATGTCAAAAGAAAAAACAGTAATAGTAGGTGGTGCACCAATGTATCCTTCTAAAAACATTATTGAAAACGCTGTAAATTCCAAAGACCATAAAACTTTGGTTGCAGCAGTAAAAGCAGCCGGTTTGGTAGAAACTTTGCAGGGAGCAGGACCTTTCACCGTATTAGCTCCAACAGATGAAGCGTTCGCAAAATTACCGAAAGGTACAGTAGAGAATCTTGTAAAACCAGAAAACAAAGCAACGCTTACCAAGATTTTAACTTATCACGTTCTTGCAGGAAAATACAATGCCAAGCAAATCTGGGCAGCAGTAAAAGCAGGAAACGGAAAAGCTATGATGAAAACTGTTGAAGGCGAGGATCTTACTTTCTGGACAAAAGGAAAAGACTTGTACATAAGAGATTCAAAAGGAAATAATGCAAAAGTAACAATCGCTGACGTTAACCAATCCAACGGAGTGATTCATGTCATTGATACGGTATTGATGCCGTAGTGTTTTGTGGTGTAGACAGCATATTTTATTATATGCTGTTTTTCCTTTTTGATAAAAGAGATTCAATTCATTAAATAATCTAACACAAAAAAATAATTATTATGAAAAACACTATTCATGTTTCTAATCAGGGAGCTACCCTTGATACAAGCAGACGGAATTTTTTAAAGCTCAGCGGCATCGGCTTGGCAATGGCAGGACTTACATTGATAGGCTGTGATGATAACGAGTTTGATTATATGGCCAATGATAAAGTATTTGACCTAGGTACTGGCGATGTCGGGGTTCTGAACTATGCATATGCATTGGAACAGCTTGAGGCTGATTTTTATACAAAGGTTGTTAATAACTTTTATGCCGGAATCTCAAGCATTGAAAAAGAACTGTTCACTGATCTTTACCATCACGAAGTGATCCACAGAGATTTCTTCAAAGCCGCAATAAGCGGAGCAACGATGAATGTCCTTCCCAAGCTGGAATTCCAATATCCAAATGTGAATTTTAACGACAGAAATTCTGTATTAGCAACGGCGAAAGCACTTGAAGATACAGGAGTGGCAGCTTATAACGGAGCCGGTAAATACATTAGCAATGCTGATTACCTGGTAATTGCCGGAAAAATTGTTTCTGTAGAGGCAAGACATGCTTCAGCGATAAGAAATTTGATCAATCCGGGAACGGCAGCATTCTCTGGAGACGATGTAATAGACGGTAACGGATTGGATCTTGCCAAAGAGCCAAAAGATATTGTAATGACGGCGGGAGGATTTATCAAAACGCCTTTCACTTGGAAAGAACAGGGAATCAATTAATTTTCATCTTCAAAATCTACTATTATGAATATTCTTAAATTACTCGATAAACTTTCAAATGATAAATTCTTCACTACGGAAGCTACAAGATTAGAAACATTAACCAACATTTCAGAATTCGGGAAGAAAGCAGCCGTTGCTTCTATTCCTCTAGGATTAGGAACTTTGGTATCGACTCCGGCAAAAGCTGAAACGACAACAACCGTCAATACTACATTTTTTAAATCTGTTTTAACAGATGCATTACAATTGGCCCTTGTTTTAGAATATCTGGAAAATGAATATTACGCCATGGGACTAGCTGCCGGAACATTAATTCCAAGTGCAGACAGGGTTGTTTTTATGCAGATTTCAAAACATGAATCCGCTCATGTTACCTTTTTGAAGAATACATTGACCTCGTTGGGAGTCACTCCGGGTGCAAAACCAACTTTTGATTTTACCGCAGGAGGAAATTTCACTCCTTTTACAGATTATAATCAATTTTTAATTCTTGCCCAGGCTTTTGAAGATACAGGAGTAAGAGCTTATAAAGGACAGGCAGGAAACGTGATGTCTAATAAAGCTGTTCTTCAGGCTGCCTTACAAATACATTCAGTAGAAGCAAGACATGCTTCTCAGGTTCGCAGAATGAGAGCCAACAAAGGCTGGATAGAATTGGCAGATGGAGGAAATATGCCTTCCGCAACCAATCCGGTGTATGCCGGAGAAGGCAATATCAATCAGGCAGGCTTCAATACCTCTACAGCTTTCGGAGCTGCAGCAGGTTCAGCAGCTTATGATGAAATCCTTACAGGAAGTGATGCACAAGCGATAGCATCTTTGTTTATTGTTTAGACTTTCTTAGTTTTAGTGAATGATCCTTTTCCGGTTTTCGGAAAAGGATTTTATATACTGTAGGGTTAGATATATTAATCAAAAACTTAAAATTGGGAAGGCTTTTAAAAATCAAAGGGCATAATAGTTGATTGACAACAAGAACTAATCACAAATTTTATTATTATGTCAAACGCCATTTCACCTCATGAAAATTTGAGCGGCTCTGCTGCTATTGAAAAAATTAAAAACATTACAGAGAGTACTAAAACTTGTTTTTTCTCTACAAGAGTAAATGCTGACACCAAAAGTCGTCCTATGGCTTTACAGGAAGTAGATCATGAAGGAAATCTCTGGTTTTTGAGTGATGTCAACAGCGACAAGAATCATGAAATCACATCAGATTCAGAGGTAGAACTTTACTTTATGAATAATTCAAAATATGAATATATGTTTATTAAAGGAAAAGCTACCATATCACAAGATAAAGCACTGATTGAAAAATACTGGACCAATTTTGCCAATGCATGGTTCGATGGGAAAGATGATCCGTCCATTAGTGTTATAAAAGTTGCTCCAAACGACGGGTATTATTATCAAACTAAGGAAAATAAGCTCATAGCAATGTCTAAAATGATTTTTGCTGCCATTACAGGAAAATCTATTGAAGATGGTGGTATAGAAGGAAAACTTGAAGTCTGATTCTATTTATAATCATAAAAAATATTCAATGCTCCTAAAATTCACGTCAAAAGGTATTTATTGCATTCCCGGGAAATTTTATATTGACCCGTGGCGGCCTGTAGACTTGGCAGTAATCACTCATGGACATGCAGACCATGCCCGAAACGGAATGAAAAAATATCTTTGTCATCATTTCACCAAACCGATTCTGCATTCCAGGATTGGAAAAGAAATTGAATGTCAGAGTGTGGAATATGGTGAGGTATTGAATATTAACGGAGTAAAAGTTTCCCTACACCCTGCAGGGCACATCATTGGTTCCGCGCAAATTCGTATGGAGTATAAAGGCTATGTTTCTGTAGTTTCAGGAGATTATAAAATTCAGGATGATGGGATTTCCACTCCTTTTGAATCCGTAAGATGCAATGAATTTGTCTCTGAAAGTACTTTTGGACTTCCCATTTATAACTGGCTTTCGGTAGAAGCTCAGGAACAGCAGATGAGAAATTGGGTTCAACAAAATAAAGCCAACGGCAAAACTTCCGTATTTATAGGTTACTCATTAGGAAAATCACAAAGAATTATGAAGGCGTTGGAAGGTTTGGATGAGTTGAATGTTCATTACTCGATTGCTAAACTTAACGAAGCCTACGAAAGTGTTGGTGTACAATTGCCCGATTATAATACCATTGACCTGCGTGAGGATAAAAAGCATCTAAATGGTAAAATCGTGATTCTTCCGCCTGCCCTTATTGATAATCCTGCTATGAAGAAAATTCCGAATTTGGCTTATGCTATTTGCTCAGGCTGGATGCAGATTCGCGGAGCAAGACGTTGGAGAAGCGCAGATGCAGGTTTTGCCATAAGCGATCATGCAGATTGGCAGGGTTTAATTTCGGCAATTAAAGCTACAGAAGCGGAAAAAGTGCATATTACACATGGACAAGCTGCTGTTTTCTCAAAATATTTAAATGAAATAGGAATTTCCGCTGATGAAGTGAAAACGGAATACGGAAACGACGAAGAAACTACAGAATTTGAGCCGGAATGAAAGATTTTGCCAACTTAATTAACGCCCTTGACAGCACCAACAAAACCTCTTTGAAACAGGAAGCAATTTTGACATTCCTGAAAGAGGCTACTTCACAGGATAAAATGTGGTTTCTGGCCTTATTTACAGGTAAAAAGCCCAAACGGAACGTTAATTCTTCCTTTATGAAACAATGGGTGATGGAAGCTGCCAATATTCCTGAATGGCTTTTTGTAGAAAGCTATTCTTCCGTGGGAGATCTCGGCGAAACCATTGCATTGTTACTTCCCGAACCTCAATATACTGAAGAACGATCACTTTCTGAATGGATGAGCAAAATCATAGCATTGAAAGACTGTTCTGAGGAGCAAAAAAAGCAATTTGTTTTGGATTCTTGGAGAAGTCTTGATACATTAGAACGTTTTATTTTCAATAAATTACTGGGTGGGAGTTTCCGGATTGGAGTATCGTCTAAAACCTTAATTAATACGATAGCGAAACATTATCATTTAGAATCTACTGCCGTTGCACACAGCATTATGGGGGATTGGAATCCTTTGGAAATGGATTTTGATGCGTTAATCAAAGGGGAATATACGAATACTAATTTGTCTAAACCCTACCCTTTCTGTCTTGCTTATTCTCTGGAAAAAAGTCTGGATGACTTAGGACCTGTCAAAGATTGGCAGATCGAATACAAATGGGATGGCATCCGTGGACAACTGATCAAAAGAAAAGATGAAATTTTTATCTGGTCTCGTGGTGAAGAACTGGTCACTCAGCAATTCCCCGAAATCGAGGAGGAACTTTCCACCTGGAAAGGAAATTTTGTGTTAGACGGTGAAATTCTGGCATTTAAAGGCAACACCGTTCTGAATTTTAATGAGCTCCAAAAAAGATTAAACAGAAAATCTTTAACAAAAAAAATATTAGAAGAAATTCCTATAGTTGTTTTTGCTTATGATCTTTTGGAATTTGACGGGGAAGATTATCGTCATAAGTCGTTGATTGAAAGAAGAAAAAAATTAGAAGAACTTTTACAAAACAATCCCTCCGAAAAAATTATTCTTTCCCCTATCATCTCTTATGAAGACTGGAATCAGCTTCCTGAAATCAGGGAAAAATCCCGTGAAATCAATAGCGAAGGCTTAATGCTGAAAAACCATAGTTCGCCCTATCATACCGGTAGAAAAAAAGGCGACTGGTGGAAATGGAAAATAGATCCTTTGACCATTGACGCGGTTCTTATCTATGCTCAGAAAGGCAGCGGAAGACGAAGCGCTTATTATACAGATTATACTTTTGCCGTGAAAAAAGAAGGAAAGCTGGTAACCATTGCCAAAGCTTACTCGGGCTTAACGGACAAAGAAATTCAGGAAGTCAGCAAATTTATTTCTAACAATGTGCTGGAAAAATTTGGCCCGGTAAGAACCGTAAAGCCGGAATTGGTTTTTGAGCTGGCTTTTGAAGGTATTGGGTACAGCAGTCGTCATAAATCCGGAGTTGCTTTACGATTCCCTAGGATTTTACGATGGCGAAAGGATAAAAAAGCAGATGAAATAGATGATATTGAAGACATAAAAAAACTTATTACGTGACATCAAAATTTGAGCAATCCGAAGGTTTTCAGCTCATTCAAAAGTGGCTGAATGATAAAGGAATGTCGCCTTTTTCTTTTCAGAAAGAGACGTGGCAACGCTTTTCCAACGGCTATTCAGGAATGGTGGTTGCTCCGACGGGTTTTGGAAAAACGTACTCAGTTTTTATTGCCATCCTTATCGACTTTTTTAATCATCCTGAACACTATAAGACAGGATTAAAGCTCCTTTGGATTACTCCCCTTCGTTCCTTGGCAAAAGATCTGGCAAGAGCGATGCAAGAGGCTATTAATGAAATTGGCTTAGACTGGATCGTGGAAGTAAGAAACGGTGATACTGATGCCAAACAAAAGCAAAGACAAAGCAAGGCAATGCCCGATATTTTGCTTGTAACTCCCGAAAGCCTGCATCTTCTGATGGCTCAAAAAGACAATCAGCGCTTTTTTAAAAATGCAAAATGCATCGCGGTTGACGAATGGCACGAATTGTTGAGCACCAAACGAGGCGTCATGGTAGAACTGGCATTGGCTGTTTTAAAACATAGAAATCCCAGGATCAGAATTTGGGGCATTACTGCAACCATCGGAAATCTTGAAGAAGCTCTGGAAGTTCTGATTCCCGATGCTAAAAAGAGGACAAAAGTAGTCGCTAAAGAACAGAAGAAAATTGATATTCTATCCGTATATCCTCCTGAAGTTGAGATTTTACCATGGGCAGGACATTTGGGCAGCAAACTGGTACAGGAAGTAGTTCCTGTTATTCTTAAATCAAAATCCACACTTGTTTTTACCAATACACGGAGTCAGGCAGAGATGTGGTATCAGTTATTGTTAGAAGCATACCCGGATTTTGCGGCGCAGATTGCACTTCATCATAGTTCTATTGAAGCTCCTTTACGACAGTGGGTAGAAGAAAACCTTAATTCCGGTGCACTGAAAGCAGTTGTTTCTACCTCATCTTTGGATCTGGGGGTGGATTTTAAACCTGTAGATACCGTAATTCAAATTGGTTCCAGCAAAGGAGTTGCCCGTTTTATGCAGCGTGCAGGACGAAGCGGACATTCACCATTTGAAACCTCCACTATTTATTTTGTTCCTACCCATTCTTTAGAACTTATCGAAGTCTCGGCGTTAAAAGAGGCCGTAAAAAATAAAGTGATCGAAAAACGGGAACCTTTCCTACTAGCTTATGATGTATTGGTACAGTTTCTTGTTACGTTGGCTTTGGGAGGCGGATTTTATGCTGATGAATTATTTCCCGTCATTAAAAGTACTTATGCTTTTTCTGAACTTACAGAGGAAGAATGGCAATGGTGTATCTATTTTATTACGCAAGGTGGAAAAACGGGAAAAAACTATGAGGAATTTCATAAAGTTATCGAGAAGGATGATGGCAAACTCGTTGTTGAAAAAAGAAAAATTGCTATGCTTCACCGCATGAATATTGGCGTTATCGTCAGTGATTCGATGCTGAGGGTAAAATTTTTGTCGGGAGGTTATATTGGAATGATTGAAGAATATTTTATTTCAAAACTTCATAAAGGCGATAAATTTGTTCTTGCAGGTCGTATTTTAGAGTATGTAATGCTGAAAGAAATGACGGTATATGTAAGACTATCCAGCGGTAAAGCCATTACACCAAGCTGGTTAGGCGGAAGATTACCGCTTTCTTCCAACCTTAGTTTCTTTTTAAGAAAAAAGTTAGCTGAATCTTTAACTCCCCATTCTAAAGAAAAGGAATTGAAATTTTTACACCCTTTGCTGGTGAATCAAAATGAAAATTCACATATTCCGAAAGAGGACGAGTTTTTGGTGGAACAAATCAAAACCCGGGAAGGCAACCATTTATTCTTTTACCCTTTTGAAGGTCGTTTAGTACATGAAGTAATGGCTGCTCTGATAGCATATAGAATTTCAAAATTATACCCTATCAGTTTCTCAATGGCGATGAATGATTATGGTTTTGAGCTATTTTCTGATAAAGAAATTAAATTGTCTAAAGATGAACTTCATCTTATTCTGTCCAAGGAAAATCTGATGCAGGATGTGATCAGCAGTGTTAATTCAACGGAAATGGCAAGAAGAAAATTCCGTGATATTGCCGTGATTTCCGGAATGGTCATTCAAACAATGCCGGGAAGACAAGTAAACAACAAATCATTGCAATCTTCTTCAGGGATAATATTTTCCGTTTTAGAAGATTATGATCCCGAAAATTTATTGCTTCGCCAAGCGTATACCGAAGTCTTTAATCAGCAATTGGAAGAAGTAAGACTGTCTGCCGCTTTTGAGAGAATTCATCAGAGTAAAATTATTTATATTCATTCCGACCGCTTTACGCCTCTGAGCTTTCCTATAAAAGTAGACAGCCTACGGCAATCTTTATCCAGTGAAGATTTAGCATCAAGAATTCATAAGATGCAGGAAGCCAATTTGAAAAAGAAAAACAGAAGAAAATGAAGATTATAGAAAAGCTTATTTCTATTAAAGAAGAAAATTTTATTTTAACGAATCAAAGGGCTTTGTTTTGGAAAGAAACTTCTGCATTGATTTTGTCTGATTTACATTTGGGGAAAACAGCTCATTTCAGAAAAAACGGCATTCCTTTACCTTCGGATATTATATTGGAAGATTTAAAAAGATTATCAAGTTTAATTGATCATTTCAATCCTGAAAAAGTAATTATAGTGGGTGATTTTCTTCACGCCGGAAAAAATTCGGAATTTGAAATCTACAAAAACTGGAAACTTCAGTTTCCGGCCTTAAAAATAATTTTAGTAAAAGGAAACCATGACCGGATTTCGGAAAAATACTTATTTGAATTAGGAATTTCAGACATCTATTCTGTTTATCAGGAAAATGAATTTACCTTTAGTCATGAAGATTTGAAAAATGAAAATCAGTTTGTCATTTCCGGGCATATTCATCCCGGAGTTGTTTTACAGTCATCAACCAGAAAATTAAAATTCCCCTGTTATGTTGTGACAGAAAATCAATTGATTTTACCGGCTTTCAGCACATTCACCGGACTAGATACGAATAATTATTTTCCTGAAGCACAAAAGTATATTTTCACCCAGGATTCTATTCATTTAATTCAATGATTTTGGTTTCATTTTTATTCTAGGTTTTCTAATTTCTTTATGGTTTTTAAAAGATCAATTCCTTTTCCCAGCACAGGTTTAAACAGATCCCCTTTTTCCTGCAATCGTTCCGGCATATTGTGTATGGTAAAGTCTTTAGGAAAAAGTCCCTTTTTCACTTCTTTCCAGTCTAATGGCGCAGAGACCGGTGCTCCCGGTTTAGGACGTAAGCTGTACACGCTTGCTAAAGTCTGCGCTCTTCTGTTCTGCAGATAATCCAGGTAAATCTTATTTTTATCCCTTTTTTGAAGACTTCTTTCCAGTGTTGTAAGTTCTGGGAGCTCCTGCTGAACAAGCTGCATCAGTACATGACCAAAATCCTTTACCTGGTCATAAGTATATTTTCCGCCCATAGGAATATAAATGTGTATGCCGGAACTTCCGGAAGTTTTCGGATAGCCAACAATATCTGCTTTATCCAAAACTTCTTTTACCGCTAATGCCGTTTCAATGACATCTTCAAATGTATTTTTTTCGGAAGGATCAAGATCCAGGACTAAATAGTCCGGATAATCCACTTTCGGTATATGGCTAGTCCAAATATTCAATTCGATACAGCCTAAATTATTCAGATAGGCTAAAGTTTCCTTGTCATTACAAATAATATAATTGATGTATTTGTCATTACTCTCGGAGAATATTTTCTGTAATGTTACCCAATCCGGAGTATGCTCATCCGCATCTTTCTGGTAAAAACTGAGCCCTTCAATTCCGTTCGGAAAACGGTTAAGCGACTGCGGACGGTTTTTCAGATGAGGCAGAATAAATTTGGCTATTTTCTGATAATAATCAATCACATCTCCTTTAGTAATATCATCTTCAGGAAAATAGAGCTTATTTTGATTGGTAAGTGTCACCTGCTGTTTTCCTATTTTTTTTACGCGGTCCGCTGCAGGTTGTTTTTTTGTGGAGGTTTTGGGTTTCATTTCCGGTTTTTTTTCAGGTAAGTCGTTATCAAATTTTACATCAATAGGATCTATATCTTCTCTTAATCTTAAAAAGACAGGATGTCGGTAAATATGATCTTTGGTAAGCTCCGTAAATTTTATTTCAGCAATCAATTCAGGCTTTAGCCATGTTGCTTTGGTATTGGTTTTTGGTGTGACTTCAAATGCAGATTCTTTCGTGATAAAGGGTTCCATTTTCTGGTAGATCTCTTTAAGGCTTTTATCTGTAAAACCTGTTCCGGTATGTCCGCAAAAAACAAGTTCATTATTCAGATATTTCCCCAGAATAAGTGATCCAAACTGCTTTCTTGATCCTTTCGGTTCTGTAAAACCGCAGATTACGGCTTCATCGCTCTTATGAATTTTTATTTTCAGCCATTCTGAGCTTCTGGTATTTTCTTTATACTCACTGTCTGCTTTTTTAGCAATAATTCCTTCCAGTCCCATATTTTCAGCGGCCTGAAAAAAGTCTTTTCCCTTTTCAAGAATATGGTCATGATACTTTATGACTTCATTTTCTACTAATGCTTCCTTCAGCAGCTCTTTTCGTTGCAGATAAGAAAGATTTTCTGTAGAATGGCCATTCAGCCATAACAAATCAAAAACCTGGTAAATAAGAACCAGATCCGTATTCTTCTCAGCGATTCTTTGCAACCATTGGAAATTAGGCTTCCCTTTGTCATCATAAGCAACAATTTCACCATCCACTACCATATCATACTTCTGAATTGTAAGAGCATCAGCAATTTTTTTAAACGACTTCGAAAAATCCAATCCATTTCTTGAATACAGCCGGATTTCATCATTTCTGATATCTCCAATAGCTCTGTAGCCATCCCATTTTATTTCGAAAGCCCAGTCTTTGTCGTCAAAAGGCTTTTCAATTGTTTTACAAAGCATAGGTCTTATAAAATCAGACAGTTTCCTATCTAAAGAAAGTGCTTTCGTGTAATTTTTATAGTGCTTCAGGGTTTCGGTGGTATCATTTTTTTTTTACTGCTCTTTTCCTGAAGATAAGCGGTAACTTTAGAATTCTTAGAAGTATGCTCTTCGGCGTCATAGTCTTCATCAACAGCATAACGGTCTTTATGCTTAATGAGCAGCCATGCGTTTTCTTCTGTACTGTTTTTGATTTTTACCAAGGCAAACTCACCTTTCAGTTTTTTACCATGTAAGATAAATTTCAGAGATTGCTTGTGCAGTTCTGCACGCATAACCAAATCATCAGTCTTGCCTTTTATTTTTTCTATAGGCTCATAAGTTCCTTCGTCCCAGATTTCAACTTCTCCGGCTCCGTAATTTCCTTTGGGAATGCTTCCTTCAAATGTGCGGTATTCATACGGATGATCTTCCACCATCATGGCCAATCTTTTATCAGCGGGATTAAGGGATGGCCCTTTCGGAACGGCCCAGCTTTTAAGAACTCCATCCATTTCCAATCTGAAATCGTAATGCAGGCGTGTTGCCGCATGACGCTGGATTACAAACTTTAATTTGGCCTTACTTTCCTTTTCTTTGCCTTCCGGTTCGGAAGTTGCCTTAAAATCTCTCTTTTTGTGATATTCTTCTAATGGCATCTTAAAAAATTTAAAGTTTAAACGAAAATTTATCCTGCTTTTCTTTTTCCTGACTCAAGACTGGCTTTCAGCATGGCCATAAGGTCCGTAGCTTTTCCTGCCGGTTCTTTTATTTCTTTAGTTTTTACCCGTTTGCCTTTTGCTTTCTGTCGTATAATTTTCAAAAGGTCTTCATTATAAGTATCTCTGTATCTTGTAGGATCAAAAGGCTCAGCTAGCGATTTGATCAGTGCTTCAGCCATTTTCAGTTCTTCTGTTTTCGGTGCTTTTCCCGATGGAATTTTCAAATCTTCATAATTTCTCATTTCTTCAGGATACCTCATCCTGTTCACCATAAGAATTTCATCCTGATAAGGGCGAATCATGCACAAAATTTCTCTTTCTCTTAAAATGAAGGAGCCTATTCCTGCCATTTTGGTTTTTGTTAAGGCTTTAAGTAAAAGCTTGTAAGCCGCTTCACCGTTTTTTTTGGGCTCCAGAAAATATGGTGTTTCAAAAAGAGCGGGATCTACCTCTTCTTCTTTTACAAATTGCAAAATGCTGAGAATTTTTGATTTTTCAGGACTTACCGCTTCAAAGTCCTCATCTTCCAACACGATGTACTTATCCTCTATTTTGTAGCCTTTTACAATATTTTCCCAGGCAACTTCTTTGTTGGTGTTTTCATTGACTCTTTTGTATTTGATATTACTGAGATCTTTTTTATCCAGCATATCCAGATCTAAAGTACTCGATTCACTGGCCGAGTACAGCTTGATCGGTATATTTACCAATCCAAAACCTATTGCTCCATTCCAGATCGCTCTCATATTTTATATTTTTTATATGGTAGAGTACAAAACCCTTTCCAAATTGATTAAATTATTATAAATATCTATTGGTATTGTAACTACAAAAGAATCAGACCGATTTATTAACTGACTTTAATTCTTTCATTTCCATTTGTTTTCAATTGTAATCTTGATTGTAGATCCATATGTTTACTGACTTCTGTTTTAAAGCACCCCAAAATGAATTCAGTGTAATATAATTGGGCATTCAGGGCTTGGGTTTTGGGGTGCAGTTCCAGTTTTCCGGTATGGATGATCTCACCTTTATAAGAAAATGAAAAGAAAGCGAATATTTTGTAGGATGAATTTCTGATAGGTGTGCAATAACCTGTTGTGGCAATAGACCAATCGGTTTCATAAAGTTTTGCCACATTCAAAGCCATTGTTTCCGCAATATTTTCCGAAACACAATCACATTTCTCCGCCTCTTCCTGATCCACGTTCAGTAATTTTACCTTCATGGGTAAAGTATAGGCTGTCATTCCTCCTTTATAAACCAATGATGCATTAGGCATCTGAGAAAAAGCCAGCTGTAAACATCCTGAGGTTACACTTTCGGCAACCGCAATCGTTTCATCTGCAGTCATTAATGACTGACCGATATATTCCAGAAGTTTTTTATGAAATTCCATTGCATTCTAATTTTAAGTAATTGATTTGGATTCTATTTACTATTCGTTTATCATCTATAGTCAAAAAAAGTCATATAGAATACAACCTATATGACTTTACTATATTTAAGTGGTGTGTATTGAATTAATGCTTTAAAATAGTAATCTAATGTACGGCTTAATAATTCACTGATTTATGACTTGAGTCATATCGGATTTATCAATATAAAATTTTCCTGTTGTGAATTTTAATGACTCCTTCTTGCTCCATTTTCTTTAATGCTCTTATGACCGTTTCTACACGAAGTCCCACTAAATTGGCGATTTGCTGTCTGGTAAGCTCCACAGAAAAGCAATGGTCACAATCATCATGGTGAAAACTTCTAAGATAATTCAATAATCCTTTCAACCTTACTGCAGGATTCGAGGATGCCATATTCTGGATCATTACCATTTTATAATATAACCTTTGCGATAAACAATGATTCATTTCAATTGAAATATCCGGATTTTTCTCCAGCATTTCCAAAAAACTATTTTTAGGAAGTCTTATAAGCTCGGTTGGAGATAAGCAGGTTGCATTCATCGGATATTGCTTGTCTAAAAAAATCAGAGAATCTCCAAAACTTTGATTCTTTCCTAAAATATTATGAATAAATTCTTTGCCTTCTTCGTTATAATTGTTCAGTTTTATTTTTCCTTCCACGATCTGGAAATAATACAGAACCTGGTCTCCTTCTCTAAAAATCACTTCACCTTTTTTAAAAAATTTTGTCTCTGCACCAAATGAATACAAAAGTGATTCTTCGATATTCATACAGCTTTTTATCTTCATTACTTCCAGTTATTAATTTTTAATTTAGATTAATACATGATTTTACGATCTTCTATTTTAAGGATTTGGCTTCTTTCCATCCCTTTTATGGTCCGTATTGTGGTTTCAACACAGAGTCCGGTAAGTCCTGCCATTTGTTGCCTGGTCAACGGAACCTTAAATGAATACTGCTTCTGATCCTTTGCAAAACTTTTCAGATAATCCATAAGCGCAATAAGCTTTAGTATGGGATTTTGAGATGAAAGATTTTGAGTCATGATCAGCTTAAAATACAATCTTTGAGAAAGACATTTATTCATTTCGTAAGAAATTTCCGCATCTTCTTTCAATAAACTGATAAATGCTTTTCGCGGCAGCCTGATCACTTCACATTCAGTGATCGCCACCGCATTCATAGGGTAAAACTTTTCCATAAACAGTAAAGATTCTCCTATACTCTGACCATCTTCTATCATGATCTGTATAGTCTCTTTCCCTTCTTCATTGTAATTATTAAGTTTTACTTCTCCTTTTATAATCTGGTAATAAAACGCAGGCCAGTCACCTTCTAGAAAGATCGTCTCTCCGGCCGCATATGTTTTAGTATTTGCTCCCATTGAATACAACAGATTTTCTTCAATAACCATAACAATTTTTTTAATGATTTTTAATGTTTTCAAATAATACCGGGAACCCTTGATTATGAGTCGCCAGATTACACCTCATACCTTTAATAAATAATAAAAGCATGAAAGCGTATTATCAACTACTCATGATCAATAACCCTTATCAAATCACCAAAATCACCAAATACTTATAACTCAATATAATTCAAACAATTAAATAAAGTTATTATAGGGTAAAAAAAATAAAGGCTTAGATTTACATAAAGTTTTAAAATACCTAATCGATTTTAACTTTTTGTGAATCATTGAATCTTTTGGATAAACTCCAAAATCAGAAGTAAGTGTAACCCGGGTTACCAATGTGTTTTTCTTAATCTGGCATCCGGGCTGATAATCCTAAACAGATATTGTTTCTATATCATGTTTCTTTTTATACAAATCAACACAATACTTGAAAGTATCTCTGAGAATAATACGATAGATTTTTCATATATTAAATTTTTTGTGTGTGTTCTTCAAATTTAACATATTATTTTCTAATTATCTTATGATCTCAATCATAAAAAAAGCATAAAATTTAAAAATAATACAGTTGAATACGTTTATAAAGCTAATAGAAAATCTTACCCAATTCTATTTTTACCATTTTCTGCTTTTCCATTTTTTTAACCACTCTTATAACCGTTTCAATTCTTAGTCCTGTAAGTGAAGCCAGTTGTTGCCGGGTAAACGGAATCTGAAAAGAAAAAGGCTCTTCATACTGATGATATGCTTTTAAACAATCCATTACCTGTCTTACTCTATATAAAGGATTACTTACCGAAAGATTATTCAGCATAATATGTCTGTAGTACATTCTCTCGGCCGTATGCATATATAAAGTCCATAAGGATTTTGGACACTTCTTTAAAAATTCAAGAAATTTAAGTTTGGGAACCCTTAATATTCCTGAATCTTCAATGGCAATGGCATTGATAGGATATGGAAGTTCCGAAAATAAAAATGTCTCTCCAAAGCAATGCCCTTTAAAAGGTACACTGTGAATAAATTCTCTTCCATCTTCATGGTAATTATTCAGTTTTACACTACCGTGTTTTATTTGAAAAAAATAATTAGGCTGTCCACCTTCCGTGAATATTACCTCATTTGCTTTATAAGTCTGCATTTCCGCTCCTAATGAAAGCAAAATTTCTTCATTAAATATCATTTTTGAAGGCTAAAAGTTTTATTATTAATTATAAAACAAAAACATTAGAATTACATCTATGCACGATGCAAACGCTGATTAGTTCAACAATAATGTTTCTTTATCGAGTTTCAAAAATAGATAAAGACATTTTCAAAATTTATGATTACGATCATAAGTTTTCTTCTATACTGTTATACCAAAACAATTTATCCATTTACAATTTCCCCGCCATTAGGATGCAAAACCTGGCCACTGATAAACCGTGAATCCTCACAAGCCAGGAATAGAAAACACGGTGCAATTTCATTGGGCATACCCGCGCGTTTCATAGGTGAATCGCTACCGAATTCGGAATTTTTTTTGGGATCAAATGAGGAAGCAATTAACGGAGTCCACACCGGACCCGGTGCTACAGCATTCACTCTGATTCCTTTATCCACAAGATTGGCGGATAAGCTTCGGGTAAAAGATATTATTGCTCCTTTCGTTGCAGAATAATCAATGAGTTTTGGGCTTCCTCTGTAAGCAGTCACTGAAGAAGTGTTGATAATACTCGCACCTTTTTTAAGATACGGCATTGCATATTTTGTAATCCAGAAATAGGAGAAAAAATTATTCTGAAAAGTCTTCAGCAGTTGCTCTGTCGTAATTTTCTCAATTGATTCTGCTTCCCAGTGAAGTCCTGCATTATTCACAATGATATCTATCTTCTTATGGATTTTTATACCCGTCTCAATTACTTTTTTACAGTGGTTTTCTTTTCCCAGATCACCTTTTATCAGAGTACATTTCCCGGAAAAAGCTTCAACTTCCTTTTGAGTCTGCTTTGCATCTTCTATTTCACTCAGATAAGCAATAATAACATCCGCCCCTTCTTTTGCAAATAACAAAGCCACAGCTTTCCCTATTCCACTATCTCCTCCTGTAATGAGTGCTACCTTGCCTTTTAATTTTCCTTCTTTCGGGTATTCTAACGGCATTGTCTCTGAAATGGGGATCATGTTTGTTTCTGACCCCGGCCGATTTTGTTTCTGCAGGGGCCTAATCTTTTTTTTTGTTTCCTTTTCCATGTTGTTTGTTTCTACAACGACTACAAATAACATGCTATTCTTAAAATAAAGAATTAAAAAAATATCAATAACCCACTACTTATTAATGGGTTACAATATTAAAACCATTCACTGCTATTCTTATTAATTAATCAAAAAAATGTGAAATTTTTCATTTTTTATGATATTCAAAGTAATTTTTATCTATATTTGAATAATTAACACCTAACCACGAACATATGATGTATAAATCTATTTTTTTTCTATTTTTTCTTTATTTAAGCTATTTTCCACTCTCCAAAACTTTTAATTCCTTAAACGTCCAAGGGCACAAATCTTTTGAAATACCTGTTGTTGAGACCGCACCGACACTAAATAGGGAATATATTTTTACTGGTTTTAATAATTCTTTTCATATTAATCATAATAAGAATAACGATTTTAGGGTTGAATTCATCAGAAATCTACAAGCTGATGATCAGGAAAAACATTCTGTCTGAAATTAATTATTAAACAATATAATATTCAAGTCTATTCAGGAATTTAATTGGTTAATATCTTAAGCAATTCCTAATTACAATATTAATGAACAAATTTTGTTCAGATTTGAAAGATATGCTTATAGTTACACCTTCCTTCTTTAAACCCTATCCTTAAATTTTGGAAGGTGTTTTTTAAACACAGTCGTTTTTCTCAAATTTTTCAAATCATTAATCTTTAAATCTATTAACATTAAATATTATTGCCTATGACAAATTTTTAACATGACCAACACATCGCAGTGTTACAGACTATTATTAATCTGGATAATGATATACATATTACTGTATATGTCTTATCCGATAGATTATACCTTAAAAAGTTTGATTAATAATCTAATCAAATTATTGTTTAATTAATAACGTATACTATGACGAAAATTTACTTATTTTTTTTGGCAGTTTTATTATCAATACAAAGCTTTGCCCAGCAATATCAGGTGGCAGGTACCTGTACAATGAGCTTAGGAACCAATACTTATGGGCCTATGTACAGTACAGCTACATCCACTGCTACAAGCAGAGTTGCTGTAATTTATCCCGCTACACAGCTTACAGGCGTAGCCGGTCAGGCTTTGACCGGAATATATTTTAAAAAGATAACTACCGGTAACATGACCGGAACTCCTAATTTCAAAGTTTATCTAAAAGAGACTTCAAGTCTGGATTTCGGAGCAGCAGCCATTGACTGGGCAACAACCATTACAGGAGCTACTTTGGTATATGACTCCAACCCTGTAGCTGCATCTACAGGAGCAGCAGGTTGGAAGCAGTTTATCTTTTCAAATAATTTCACGTATTCAGGGGCACAGAATCTTATGGTTTTGATGGAATATACAAATACGGGAAATACAGTTAATACAACCTGGGAATATGAATATACATCGCCTTGCGTGGTTACGACAAATAATAATACGACCAAGTATATCAATAATACAACAGGAACATTAGGTACTTCTTTAAGCAGCTCAAATTACAGAAGACCGTTCATCTCATTTTCCCACGTTCCTGCTGCTCCGTGTACAGGTGCAGTAACAGGAGGAACAGCAGTGTCTTCAGTCACTAATGCTTGTGCAAATGTACCTTTCAATTTGTCGCTTACCGGTGCTACAATGGGAACAGGAATTACTTACCAATGGCAAAGTTCGCCTGCAGGAGCAAATACTTTTACCAATATAGCGGGAGCAACTTCTATTTCCTATACAGTAGCTAATCAAACGGCAGCTACCGATTACCGATGTATTGTAACCTGTACCAATGGTGGTAGTACTCAAAACTCCAGTGTTGTTGCTGTAGGACAAAACTCAGGTATGGCTTGTCTTAATTATTGTGCAGCCGTAAGTGCAGGAGGAACAGGCACATTCATTAATAAAGTGCAGTTTGGTACTATTAATAATGATTCTTCGGCTTCTCAGCCTACGGCTTCTCCTTATTATACTTATTATCCTGCTGCTACAACCACTGTAGCAATGGGAACTACTCAGAATATAAGTGTAACAATAGGTCCTGCAGGAACTTATACCGGCGCGATAACTTCAGTATGGATTGACTGGAACCAGGATGGAACATTAAGCTCCACCGAACATTTTTATGTGGGACCGGGAAGTGGCTCTGCCGGTATACCATCCGGAACAACAGTAACAGTACCTGTCAGTATTCCGGTAACAGCTGTGGCGGGAATTACCCGTATGCGTATCAGAACCAGAGGAAATGCCAATCAAAATCTGCCTACGGATGCTTGTAGTACCAGTTTCGGATCTGGTGAAACTGAAGATTATAATATTACTGTTGCTCCTGGTATCCCTTGTTCCGGTTCGGTAATAGCGGGCACGGCATCTGCATCTGCTACAAGTATTTGCGTAGGTGTACCAGTTAGTTTAACTCTTACTGGTGCTACAATCGGATTAGGAGTTACTTATCAATGGCAGAGTTCGCCTGCAGGTGCTAATACCTTTACCAATATAGCGGGAGCAACAGGCATCTCCTATACTGTTGCCAGCCAAACCTCTGCTACTGATTACCGTTGTGTGGTTACTTGTACCAATTCCGGCCAAAGTTCTACATCCAATATTGTTTCAGTAGGGCAAAATGCAGTAACCCAGTGTTATTGTACGCCTACTTATACCTATGGTTGTAGCTCCGGAGATAATCTAAACAGCTTTGTAATTACGGGGGCAGGTACTTCTACGATCAGCGATCTGAATACTGGCTGTAACGGATCAGGGTATTATGATAGAACTGCCGCATTCACTCCTGTGAATCTTATAGCCGGACAATCTTATCCGGTACAAATCAATACCACCTATACTTCTCCATCTTACGAAAAAGCAAGTATCTGGATTGATTTCAACGATAATGGAGTGTTTGATGCTGCTGAAAAATTACTGACGGATCTCTCGTTGGTAACCAGCCCTTCATTTGCTACGGCTAATATTGCTATTCCGATTACTGCTCAGGCTGGTGTTCACAGAATGCGTGTGCGTGTAGTATATAGTACTACCAATGTTAATGCCTGTGCTAATGCTTCTTATGGTGAAACCCATGATTATTTGGTCAATGTACAACCTTGTACTACTCCTACCCCTGTGGTAACAGTGGTTTCAATTACTCATAATTCAGCAAGTGTTAACTGGTCTCAGGATGCAATAGGTGCAAATACTTATGAACTCAGATACAGACCTGTAGGTTCTGGTGGAGGTTGGCTACCTGCTGCAGGACCAATACCTATAGCGGCAATAGCACCGGGAGCATTACACTCTCAACCTCTTACAGGATTAGACCCGGCTACTTTATATGAAGTAGAAGTTGTGGCTCTTTGTGGCACAACAAATATGGGATCTTACTCACATAATGAATTTACCACCAAATGTGACCCGACTCCACCAAACGTGACCGTTACGAGTATTACCGCGAATTCAGCAATGATTAACTGGTCGCCATTGGCAGCAAGCGCTACCTATGAAATGAGATGGAGAAAAGTTGGTGATCCATGGCCGACTTCAATGACGCCTTTACCTAATCCGCCTGCTAATTCTTCTTTACTTTCTCCTTTGGATCCTTATACAGAGTATGAAGTTCAGGTAAGAAGTACATGTGTGAATTCAACAACACCTAACCCTTGGTCAAGTTTGGTAAGATTTACTACAGAGAGAACCTGCCAGATTCCGCCGCCGGGATTAACTATTCTTGAACTGAAGCCAACAAGTGCTAAAGTACAGTGGGATCCTTATGTAGGTCCGGATGCTACAGGTAAATATATTTTAAGATACAGAAAAGTAGGAACTCCTGGATGGACTACTGTTCAAGTATCGAATAATATCTATATTCTTACGGATCTATTAGAGATGACTAAGTATGAAATGGAAGTAGCTAACGTTTGTAGCGGTACACCGGGTAATTTTACTTTACCATACTATTTTACCACTCCAACAGTGATCTATTGCCACATGGGAGCTAATACTTCATCAGGAGAATATATCTCCAAAGTGACAGTGGTTCCTAATGGAAAACCACAGATGATAAAAGCTTCTGCAGGTTCAACGTATACCGATTATACTACTGATCCTCTTGCTCAGATCGAATTGATTCAGGGTTCAGTGAACAACCAGCTAACGATTGATAAAGTAGTAAGCGCAGATGCAGGAGTGGTAGCATGGATCGATTTCAACAGAAACGGAGAATTTGATATCAATGAAAGAATTTTGGTATCTAATCCAAGTACTGCAACAACAGCAACAACTACATTCAGTGTACCATCCGATGCTTTTGTAAGCAATGTAGATTACATGTATGTAGTGATGAGAGTAGCCTTAATGAAAGGAGGAATTCCGGTAAACTGTACCAACTTCGACAATGGAGAAGTGGAAGATTACTCGATAAGAATCTCTAAGAAACCGGCTGCTAACTTACTGAATCAGAATGACATCTTGATTTATCCTAACCCTGTAAGTACAGTATTGAATGTTAAGAATATCAGCAAACGTGCTAACTATAAGATTTATAGTGCAGCAGGTCAGTTGATTTCAAGTGGAATCATCTTAAATAACAAAGTAGATGTCCATGCGTTAATCAACGGAATGTATGTGATCGATATTCAGGATGGCTCAACTTCGGCACAGAAGAAATTCATCAAGGAATAAGAAATCATAACAACGATTACTTTTTAAAGTAGAATCAGCTCTCAGAAATGAGAGCTGATTTTTTTATACTTATAAAATCTTTTATTAATAATCAACCTTATTTGAATCTCAGGTTTAATGAAATAATATCTGATTTCATTCCAACAGATTTTGTATAATGCCCATATCTGATTTCCAGCATATTCAGCCTTTCCACTCCAAATAAACCATTTTTCGGACTGATTCTGATTCCTGCTCCATAAAAGTTACTGTTAAATTTCGAAAGGTCATAATTACTCGTATAAAAGTCATCAAAAGCAGTATGCTGCTGATAAGGTGCAAAATATTTAGCTGCTGTCTGAGAATAATATCTGTAAAACGGACTTACCGAAACAAAAGGCGAAATTTTCACCGGTGTTTCCAGACTGAATGTATTGGACTTCAACCCCCAATCGTCGGTATAATAACGATAATACGCTCTCAAAATAACTTTATCCCCCAGGAAATAATTCGCTTTTATCCCCAAAGGAATTTTAAATCGTTTATCAGGCAAAGCTTCCTGATGAACTGAATTGTCCGTAAAGTAAACACGATGGAAAGGCAAACTTAAATATCCTGTCTGCTGAACTCCATCCGCCAAAAATTCAACCTGAAAATTCTGGTTGATGATCTGTGAATAAGATAGGGACAGTGCAAAAGTATTTCTTCCGCTGGTTCCGTAGTTTTCGTGTTCCCCTCCTGTGCTTCCATTTGTTCTAAGCTCAATCGGGGCAATCAGTTTTACCTGATCGAGATAAGCCTGAAATTTCGCTGTAAACTCCCCCATTCTATTTTTTGTTTTTTGCGAAAAGCCGATATTGGCGCCATAAGACTGATAATCAAACTCTGTTGAAAACGAAACTCCAGCCATTAAAGTGGTTCCCTTCGTATCATTTTCCCGACTCCAGCTAAGAGCAGGATAAATTCTATTGTCTGCATGGGAAGCGGATGAATTGGCCTTTAAATCTATCATATCGGAAGAGGCGGAAGTATAATGATCTATCCCCACGCTGAAATTGAATTTATTTTTTCTGGCATTTTTATCATATTTTACCATTGTTACATCAATGGTATTAGAAATGTCAGTTAATTTTTCGGTTCCTATTCCGCCCGTAACCGCCGAGTTATTTCCATCCTGCTTATAATAACTGGACACCAAATTAGCTTCATCAAAACTAAGCTTTTTAGGCTGTTCATTATTTGAGTTTTCCTGTGCTTTTGCGTTGAAAATTCCGAAAAGAGCAAAAATGCTTATTATAATTTTTTTCATTTTAAATCACACTTAAATTTTACTTTAATTACAACCGCATCCGCCTCCCACTTTCCCTGCATTGGCTCCCGAAGAACCTTCTCTGTAGGATTGAAAGCTGAGTTCTGTTTTTTCAATGGTTCTGTTTCCCAACACCATTTCAGCATCATTAAGTTTATTTTTTTCATATTCTTTTACGGTTGTGCAAGAATGCATTGAACCAACCAGGAAAATAAAAAAGCCTGTTATTATTATTTTTATAAAATTTTTCATTTGAATTGAATTTGTTTTAGTTATAAAATGAAATCTAAAACTTCATTTTAAATTAATATTTTGAGAGGAATATATATTGTCCTGATCATCGATAATGATGCATTCCAGATGATTGATCTGGTTTACCATATTAAGTGACGCATCAATTCCCATAATGCTTACAGGAGTTGCCATTGCATCAGCAATTTCTGCATTAGGACAAAAGATGGTAACACTTTTCACCCCCGAAACAGGCATTCCTGTTTTTGGATTAATGGTATGAGAATATTTTTTCCCGTTGATGACCACGAATTTTTCGTAATTCCCAGATGTTGCTACCGCCATATCAGTAATATTCATGTAAGAAAATGGTTTTCCGGCGTTATCAGGATCAGCAATTCCAACCGTCCATGGTTTTCCGTCTGCCTGATTTCCCCAGGCTGTTAAATCCCCTGATGCATTTACAATTCCTGATTCTACACCTCTATTCTGAAGAAGTCTTTTTGCCATCTCCGCTGCATAACCTTTCCCAATTCCCCCAAAACCTATTCTCATTCCTTTTTCTTTCAGGAAAACTGTTTGATTGTGATGGTCAAGAATGATGTTATGATAATTAACCAATTTCAGATGTTTTTTGATCAGTTCAGGATCAGGAAGTTGTTGCATCTGCCGGTCAAAATTCCAGAAGCTTTTGTCGATTCCACCGTAAGAAATATCAAAATATCCGTCTGTAATTTTACTGATTCTCAAACTTCTTTCAATTAAACCAAAGATTTCCCCATCTACTTTCACAGGCTTTATGCCTGCATTTTTATTGATAAGATGGGTTTGGCTTTCGTCGTTGAAAGTAGTTAAAAGTCTTTCAATCCTCCGAATTTCGTCAATAGCTGCATCAATATGCTGATTAGCCAAATTTTCATTGTCACTTACAACGGTAATTTCAAAAGCGTTCCCCATTAATTTCTGAGGTCTTTTGAATTCTCTCAACATATGATCTTATTTATTTTGGTTTTCTTTAATATCCCGTACTTCTTTGGTGAAAGCTAAAGCATTTTCAGATGGAAGCCCTTCCCAGCTTTTCAAAACCTTTCCCTCCGAATTCAATAAAAGGGTGTAAGGAAAAAGTCCTTTCGGATTATATTGATCAGCAAGCGATGCATTTTCTTTTTTCAATTCCGGAGAAAGCTGATTCTTTTTGTTTCTTGGAAAATCTGCATTGATGTAAACAGCGATATTTTCTGTTTCCAGCTTTTTAAATTCATCGGTTTCAATGATATTCTTATGAAGTTTGATGCATGGAATACACCAATCTGAACCTGAAAAGTTCAGTAAAATAAGTTCTTTATTTTGGGACGCCAGTTTTTTGGCACTTTCCCAACGACTCTGCGCTTGAATGCCAACAGCGAATACAACCATTAATATGGCTGAAAATAGTGTTTTCATTATTTAATTTTTATAATGATTTTAGAGAATAAGATGTTGTTTGATTGTAGATCAATCAAATTAAATAGATTATATGGACAAAGATTTCGGTGGTTCCCAGACCGATCCTGTAAATCCTTTGTAACAAAAATCTTCATCTTTTGAAGGAATTTTATGAGATTGTAATGGTCTGAAACTTTCAGCCTTTGCTTCAAAACAAAAGCCTGGGTGAATCGTGAATATCAAAGTTAATGGTGCTGAATGAATTACAAACGGCAGTTTCTGATCTTTGCCATAGTCTCCGTCTTTAACGGGATTTTCATAATGGGTTTTCAGAAACGCTGTAAGAGACATTTCCGGATTCAACTTTTTGTGTTCCCAATAATGTTCTATCAAAGTCGGAATTTTCAACAGCTGATATACTTCAGTTGTTGAAATTAAATACAGTGACAATAACAGTATGGAAATCAATTTTTTCACAAATCAAAATTATAAAATATTTTATTAGGAATCATTATTTTTTATTTCCTTTCCAAAAGCCTTTTTAGAAGCTTATAAATCTCAAACCAAAGCACAGAAACTGCAGCAGTAAGGAATGTTAATCCTAATTCTTTTACTGTAAGAGGCGCTACACTAAAGAATCCTGATACCGGCTTCACATATAGAATAACAAACAATAATACAAGAACCAACGCGGAAATACCTACTAATAAATAATTGCGATTTTTAAAACTTTCAAAAATACTGTAATGGAAAGATCGATTTACCAAACTCAGTAAAATATTCGCAAATATTAAAGTACTGAACACCCAAGCTCTTGTTGTAGGCTCATCATTCCCCAGGTGGACAGAATGTTGATATATCCATAGTATTCCTGCTGTGATAACCAGTCCCTGAATAATACTTACCATAAGCTCTCCCCAGTTCAGAAATGTATCTGTAAGCACTCTTGGAGGCCTTTGCATTGCATCTTTTTCAATAGGCTCATTTTCATACACAATGGAACAGGTAGGTCCCATTACCAGTTCAAGAAAAATAACATGAACCGGAGTAAATATGTGAGGGAATACCCATCCCAGGAATAAAGGCAAAGAAACTGTAAGGATAATGGGAATATGAATAGAAATAATATACTGAACAGCTTTTTTGATATTGGCATAAATTCTCCGCCCCGCAGCAATTCCTACTACCAGCTTTTCAAGATCATCATTCGTAATGACGAGTGCTGCTGCTGATTTGGCAATTTCGGTTCCTTTATTTCCCATTGCGACTCCTATATGGGCAGCTTTTAATGCAGGTCCGTCGTTCACACCATCTCCCAACATGGCCACTACGTTACCTTGTGCTTTCAGCGCATTCACCACTTCAAGCTTTGCTTCAGGAAACATTCTTGTAAACAGAGTCGTTTTTTCAGAAAGCTTCATTAAATCATCTTCTGAACTTGCGGTGACCTCACTCCCATTAACAGCCGGAGCATTATTGATAATCCCGGCCTGCAATGCAATGGCCTTTGTGGTATCCGCATTATCCCCTGTAATTACCTTTACCTTAATCCCTGCGTTATAAATATGCTGAAGAACTTCTTTTATTTCTTTTTTTGGAGGATCATAAAATGCGGTCAGTCCTAAAAATTCAAAACTAAAATCCTGCTGGTTTTCAGGGAAATTATTTCCTTCGAAATGAGATTTGGCAACTCCAAGAACCCGATATCCCTTTTCACCAAATTCTTTTACAATATTTCTGATTTTATTCTTTTCCTCTTCTGAAAGTTCAGAAACAGTAAGAATTGCTTCAGGAGCACCTTTTGCCGCAATAATTCTCTCTTTTTGTTCATTTTCAAAAAGATGGGTCATCATAGGAGGTTTTCCTTCCAACGGATATTCATGAAATAACTGATAATTTTTTCTGTCGTCAGAATCCTGAGTCTGCTCATACACCTTATGTAAGGTTATTTCCATCGGATCAAACGGAACTGGCTCACTGCTCCACATCGCATAATCAATAAGTTCATCCAGCTCTTTTGTCTTGAAATTCTCCTGTTCATAAATCGTATCAGACTTATAATCATAAAGATGCTTTAGCTGCATTGAGTTTTCCGTAATTGTTCCCGTTTTATCTGTACATATCACTGTAACACTTCCCAACGTTTCGACAATACTGCTTCGTTTAATAATAATTCCTTC
The DNA here is from genome assembly GCF_022488405.1 of Chryseobacterium sp. Y16C. NCBI lineage: Bacteria > Pseudomonadati > Bacteroidota > Flavobacteriia > Flavobacteriales > Weeksellaceae > Chryseobacterium > Chryseobacterium sp. Y16C. The sequence continues at coordinate 361,362 of NZ_CP092711.1, read as the reverse complement.
CCGCATCAGCTTCCAGGCACCCAAAGCCATAAAGGTGGTAAAAGCTACAGGAATTTCCTCAGGAAGTACAGACATCGCCAAAGTCAAACCACTTAATAAGCTGGTCACAAAGTCTTCCGTTTTAATATAGCTGAAAATACATACCGCCAAAAAAATTATCAGTCCAATAATGGCCATACCTTTTACAAAATTCCGGATCTGGAGCTGTAAAGGAGATATTTCTTCTTTTATTCCTAGTATAGACTGCCCTATTTTTCCTACTTTGGTTTCTTTTCCTATTTGTTCTACCTCAAAAACGGCAAGACCGGAAACAGTAATTGTTCCGCTGTATACTTTATTATCTTCTGATTTGCTGTCTTTAAAAACAGAAAAGCTCTCCCCTGTAAGTGAAGACTGATTAACGGAAAAATCATTGCTATGTACAATGGTACCATCTGCATTGATCAAATTTCCTTCTTCGGTAATACAGAGATCTCCCACAGCAATTTCAAAAGTGGGTACTTTAATAATCTTTGAATTTCTTATAACCGTACTTAAAGGCTCGTTCAATTTTTCAAGTTCTTCCAGGGCCTTTTTACTTCGGTTATCCTGATAGAAAGAGATAGCCGTTACTCCTATTATCGCAACCAACATAAATAAAGCCTCACCATAGTCACCTATGATTACATAGATAAGTGAAACACATATCAATAAAATAAGCATGGGTTCTTTCAGAATATCAATAAGCATATCTGCCCATGTTTCTTTTTTAACCGCTTCCAGCCGGTTATATCCGTATTTTTTTCGGGAAGCTTCCACTTCCGCTTCTGTAAGACCTTTGAGATTTTCAGGGATATTATAATTCATGTGAAATGGATGTAGTATTAAAATTACTGAATGTTTTTGTCATAACAGAATAATATTGATGATTTTAATTATTAATTGATCTCCTTTTTAACCTGAACCACCCATTTTTCTATTTCCGATTTATCCGTAGAAGATAATTTTGCATTATGATGGATTATTGTATACGAGCTAAGCGGCATTTCTCCCTCTTTAACGGTTTCGACAATTTCATCTAATTTCTTCAATTTTCTTTCTTTAGTATAGGTATTAAATTCATCAAAATTCAAATGCCTCTTCCCTGAATTGACGTGATCTGCCAACCACCATTTTACCGGCTGTATATTACTATACCAGGGATATGCCGTATTATTAGAATGACAATCGTAACAGCTTGTTTTTAATAAGCCCTGTACGTGGGATGACACCTGATAATGTTTTTCAATTGCATTTTCAGAAGGAGTGGCTGATATATTTTTATCAGTATCAAAAAGCTGAATGACAAGCAATAACAAAAAGATAATTGCTATTGATTTTATTATTAAAGACGACTTTTTCATTATTTATTATTTTATTGTTGATTAATTTTAACTGGGATAAAAATAAACCTCTGAATATAAGGTTGTGATACATCTGCAATTTACAGATCTATTCAAAGGCCGATACAACTTTCCAATCATTGATTGGAAATACAAATTAAATTGGCTAAATTTTCGGGGGTTCCCAGATAAAATCGAGTATTTCTTTATGATAGAAAATACTTTTATAAAGTGTTTTCATAACGTCAAAAAAACAGCTTATTTTCTCCGTACAATGAAAGTCTAAAATTGAATTGATAACAAAAACTACCGAAAGCAGATGGTTATGTGATACAAAAGGTAATCTTTTATCCTGATCAGAATCATTATCCTTCACCGGATCACCATAGTGAGCCTTCAGAAAAGCATTAAACGACATTTCAGGATTTAAGTTTTTATGCTTTAGGTAATGCTCTATAAGAAGCGGCATTTTCAAAAACTGGTACAGTTCAGTTGTAGAAACCAAATAGAATGATAACAATAATATGGAAATCAGCTTTCTCACACTACCAAAATTATAAAATCTTCCATTAAGAATGATTTTAAATTAACATTGTACACACTACCATAATAAACGAAAAAACCTCTTCAAAAGAAAGAGGTTCACACAAAAACATGAAAAATCCCGAGATCGGGTGTGTATTTTAAGAAGTTACTAATTACCAAAATACTCGCTTTGTGTATGTACTGTATTTTTTATATTTCTATATTCTTATTTGATGATTATATTACTAAATCGTCTGCAATTTTATAAAAAACGTTTTTCACTTTCAAGTCATCAATAGAATGATTACGGTAATTATTCCATGTTTTATACACAAAATAAGCAGAAGAAATAAAGATTTTTTCTCTAAAATTACATGCTCTAAATTCTGTTAATTTTATTCAAATTTTTTCCGAAATCCTTCAATGCTATAGTTGTCTAAATCATTTACTATAAGTAATCTTGCAGCGAAATGATATGTTTTTTAGTAGGGGATACTAAATACACGGTTTAGTCATGGGTAGCTTAATAAAAAAGCTACCCTTCTAAAACTAGAACACTATGATGAATCTATAATATAAATTTTCAGCTGCTATGAGCATGAAGAAATCTTCTTTTCTGATGAATAGCAAAAGAAATATTTGATCAAGTAAAGCAGATAAAATGCCTTGATGAAACATTGAATAAACACTGAGAATTCTAAAACAATTTCTTACCAATGGATCGACAAATACGAAAAAAAGAATTTTTGTTAAGAAGTTATATGTACACCTCTGAAGCCGAAAGAAAAACCTACTATGAAATTCCTCCGAGAAAAAATTTCACCAGTATAATAGGCATTCTTATTACGCTGCTTTTGATCAGCATTTCAGTTCTGACTGTCTTGAAAAACCTATTATATATTCAAGATTTTCATTTTTACATCTTGTTGTTTTTAAGCATTTCAATAGTGATTTGGAGAATAAGCCTGTTAAAAGTTATTCTCTTGGAAATATCGAAGAATACGTTATTGATAAAATACGCTCATCCTCTCAAAAAAAGCCATTATGAACTGCCTGCTTTAGAAATTCCTTTACATAAATTAAAATCATTTAAAATAACAAGGGAATTTTTTGTGTATTATTTGGAAATAAGCCGTAGAAGTGAAAGAGGAAATGGGGTAAAGAATTTTTATTTCCGTTTGGGACTTCTCTCGGAAAAGCAAATGGCAAACATCAGAGAAATCATCTATAGCATTGATGATGAAATTATAGGAATATAAACTATATATATTTTAAAAGATCTTATAATACCTAACGGATTCGTTTTTCATAACTATTTATATAAAAAGCCGTATATCAGTTCAGATATACGGCTTTTGTATGTATTAATCAAAAATGTCTGGAAAATAAACTTTCCATTTGCTGTCATGCTGACGAAGGAAGCATCTTTCATTATGAGATCCCTCGGTGCCTCGGGATGACAGCATGCTCTTGAAAAGAGTTTCTTTCCCCGGGATGACAGCCTTTGTCATATTGAGCTTGTCGAAATATCTTTTCCTTTCATCAACCGATCCTTCAGCTGTTTCGCTACGCCGCACGCTCAGGATGAAAGGGTTTTCGATTACCGCTTTGTCATGCTGACGAAGGAAGCATCTTTTCATAAGATCCCTCGGTGCCTCGGGATGACAGTGGTTTCATGGTTTCCAAAAGCTCCATGCCGTACCATTATATACCGCAAGTTGTTTTTTTACCGTATCATACACCATCATTCCCGGTGAAGGATTGATAATATTAAGATGAGGACTGGCTACTTTAGGCAGAATCATTGCTTTATTGGTGTCAGAAAGCACCAGAATCCCATTGGTGGTATCCGTTGATCCATTAACACCGATCACCGTTTTTGCGGTGGATTGCTCTGTTTTGTTTGCTCCCTGTATAGAAAGGTCAGCAGTGCCTATAGTCGCCGATGTAGCATCATCTTCACTAAGGTTCACCCATACTCCGACATCTTTCAGGTATTTTACTTTATGATCTGTGGTATCATAAATCATGCTTCCTTCTGCTGTTATACCGCTTTTATCGGTTATATACGGAAGCACTAAGCCTCTGTTTTCCGTATTGGCAAACTCTAAAGAAACTGATGTATTACTCACAGCCTGTTTCCCGACTGCCACCTGGGATTTCGCCGTTATTCCGGCCAATACCAGTACAGATGTTATAATATTTGTTGTTTTCATTTTTTAATGTTTTACTCATTAGTAATCCGAACAATAATTGTCATGCTGACGGAGGAAACATCCTTTCCATCATGAGATCCCTCGATTTCCTCGGAATGACAGACTACAGACAATTTGTTTTTTAAAACCTCATAGGTTTTTGAAACCTATGAGGTTTGGTTTACGGCTATTAACCGTTATCATTCTGCTTTAATCCGGGCAGGTTTGTGTAGATATGCAATACCAACCAAATGTTGCTCCGTTGTCTGTAGAGGTGTACATCTTCATACATTTGTTGGTGGTATCATATACCATCATTCCTTCTACAAAGTTGGCCGGTGCAATTCCTACAGGATTACCTGCTGAGAACGCCACCCTGTTCGGTACAAAAGCTTTGGTTTTGGATTCCAATGCCAACCAGCCTCCTTTTCTTACCATAGGCCAGTTGTCGGAGATGGCTCCAGCTCTGTTAAGAGCGGTAATACCCATTTTGGTGTCTAATGAAGTCCCTGCTAAGATACCCGGCTTATAGCATAGATTACAATTCTGATCTATGGCAACACCAAATAAAAAGTTAGCATAATTTTCTGCTGCGGTATAATTAAAAGAAATTGAGCTGTGTACACCTGGTACTCGTACAATAGCATACCCCTCTCTTCCTGTAATCTGAGTAGGTGAATCCCATGTTACAAAACCATTACTTCCATTAGAGCCTGACCATAATACTTCTATTGGTTGACCAAATGTTACCGGAACAGGCGCTACACCTGCATTACCAAGAGATGAGAATATTAATATTGGATCTTTTATTGGAGAAGCAAAAGTGAGTGTATTATTAGTTATCTGCGTATTTCTTATTACACTATGAGCTGTTCTCGGAAAGCTGAATATATCTCCGGCAGACTGAGAGGCAGGGAAAACATTATAACTATCAAATATCTGCGCGGATGTCAATACCGGACTATTACTTGCATAAGTATATCCAATACCGTTTATCGTTCCTGTTGCTGTATTACCAGCAGTTGTAACTGGAGAACTCCAAACAAACTTAGGCAGACATTGAACTTCCTTAACTCCATAAGTGATATATTGTAGGGAAGGAGATGTATTAAAATTATAATTATGTATCCACTTTCCTATTTGATTTATTCCCGATACTGTTCTTACATTCACGGTAAAGTTTTCATCATCTGCAATTATCATCACTACATCATTTAACAAACCGAAATCTACTCCATAGGCAGATAAATCTGCTTCAAAATATAGATTATCCGGTATATTTTTACGCTGAGACAGCCAAGTCCTTTGAATTCTCTTATAGATATTTCCAGAAACTGTAATGTTATTAAGAGCTGTTGCTGTAGCATTATTATCTCCAAGTAAGAAATACGTTTTATCCTGAGCAAAACCTGTACGTGCCGCATCCTGATTCGGATTGACGAAATCATTGGTTGTTGCCACGGTAAGAATGGTTCCTGTATTCACACTTTTTGAGACTTTCTGTTCCAGAATCTCAATATCATCTCTAGTTACCCCGAAAATATTATTGTTATAAGTAACATTAGAAGCGCCGTTCCATACTATATTTCCGTCTGTATCCAGGTAGTGTTCTGTATTTACCTGTCCCAGTGTAATACCATACTTGATTGCAAGATACGAATCTACCCTTCTACGTTCCGTAGCAGTAAGAGTTCCCGCACCATAGACAATAGTTTCCCCGATATGCCCTATGAAACCGGCATTGTCACTACCATTACCTGAAAAAACAGTATTTCCGAACATATGTCCTCCATATTGAGCATTTACCGCTGCATAATTAACGGCTGTATTCATTGCAGCACCGTTTAATCCTTTCGCACTCGTTGTATTGGTATTTTTGAAATACATGATACTTGGAATAGCAGTATCAAACGCAGGATTTACTCCAGGGAATTGTGTACCTGCACCATAAGGTCTTCTCTCCAAATTGGTTGTATTAGGGAAAATTCCGAAGGCATCCCAGTTGGCAGATCCGGTAGTCGTATTGTCCATACCAACACTGAATAATCTAGGATTTCCTCCTCCGGAAGCCAGACCTTCTTTAGTCAGGGTAAATACATCATAATCCAGACTTGTCAGGGTACGTACCGTATTATTTCCTAAGGTTTGTGTTCCTACCGTGAAATTAATTCCCGGGTTAAAGTTGAAATAATTGGATGCTCCCAATACATATTTCGGTAAGGTATTTGTTCCTAACTGCGCTACTGTAGTTCCGTTCCAAACATCTGTCCATCCGGTAACGTCTGTTGCAGCACCTGTGTTGGCCACATTTTTATCAGCTCTGTACCAATAAGATAGTCCATTCGCAACTCCTCCCGGAGCATTTCCGAAACCTGCGAAAGTAAAGAATTGTCCATTCCCCAGCGTAACGTTTGCGGTGTTATATACTACTCCATTTACAGTAACCTCTGTAATCATAGGAGTAAAAGTATCTGTTCCGTCGAAAACCGCATCCGGAGATTGTACCAGATACAGATTCTTCACGCCTTTAGGCCATGCCACCGTTACGGAGCCTACACTTCCCGTATTCTGTACTTTCCAGATCGATTCAAAACGGTAATTCGTTGCTCCATTAGAACCTGCAGTGTAAGCCAACGGCGTTTTTAGCCCTTGGAAAAGACCGTTATCCCCAGTCATCAGGAATTGCAAATCATTGGCTAATCCTGTGTTGTTGGCTGCGTTACTATCAGCAAATCCAGTTGTGGAGATTACAAGCTTTTGTGCGTCATTTACACTTCCCGCCTGCTTTTGATGTAATGCCGTGAAATCATCTTTCGCAAGACCGAAGATATTATTATTGTACCCTGTGTTAACCGTTCTATCCCATACTATATTACTATTAGTAGCAAGATAATTTTCATTCAAAGTAACCCCGTTCTTTACAGCCAGATAAGAATTTATTCTCGATTGCTCATTGGCAGTTAGTGTATGGTTATACCATGCAATTTCCATAATATCTCCAGGGAAAGCCCCGTTAACATCCCATGTAGCATACCCTAATCTTAGATTATTACCATAAATCTGGAATTTATTAGTAGAGGCAAACCCTGAAAAAGACTCGTAAGAACCGTTCAATCCTAATCTTTTTTCTCCTCCTGCTATTGTTGAAGTTCCTCCGTTTGCGGTATTATTATTAGCTATTGCCGAATATATATTCGAAATTCCATTATTGAATGGCGTAGAAAAATCTGATGATGTTGTATCCTGCCAGAATTCATACTGTCTTGGTTTTCCTGCTGAGGTAATTGAAACTCCAGGTTCAGCAGCATTCGCAGGATCATTATCAATTCCTATAATACGTCCCCCTGCGACAGAAGTTGGTCTTACTGCCGAGAAAATAGAAGTATTTGTATTGGGCAATTCCACATTCCCCAGCGGGTTCATTACTGAAGTATTATTATGAAAATACTTAGAAGCTGAATATCCTGTAGTATACGGATAGAAATTGTGGTTTCTGTCTGCTGCTGATAGGGTAACTCCTCCTACGTTCGGAATATTGTCAGCATTATTAGAATTGTCTTTCCATGCATTCGAAATGGTTCCTGCATCATCTGATTTTACCCAGAAATCCACACCCACTACCCCTCCGGGTGCCTGTGCAAACCCTGCAAAAGTAAAGTACTGCCCGTTCCCCAGCGTAACGTTGGCTGTGTTATAGACTACCCCGTTTACGGTTACTTCCGTCACCATTGGTGTAAAGGTATCTGTTCCGTCGAAAACAGCATCCGGAGATTGTACTAAATATAAGTTCTTTATTCCTTTAGGCCATGCCACTGTTACAGTTCCTACACTATTGGTATTCTGTACTTTCCAGATCGATTCAAAACGATAATTAGCGACCCCGTTAGACCCCGCTGAGAATGCCAATGGTGTCGTAAGACTTTGCTTCAGACCGTTATCTCCTGCTAAAAGGAATTGCCCATCTGTCAACGTATTGGCATTTCCTGCATTGGTATTCGCCAATGTACTTCCAGCTCCTATGATCAGCTTCTGATTAGGATTTTCACTTCGTGACTGTTTCTGGTACAACGTGGAAATATTATCTCTTGCAATCCCCAAAATATTGTTCTGATAGGCTGCAGAAGTACTCCACACTACTGTATTGCCGGAGCTTACATAATCTCCTAACAAGGTTGATCCCCATTTAACGGATAAATAAGAATCCACACGTGCTTTTTCTGATGCTGTAAGAGGAGTTGCAAATACAATCGCTTCATTCATCTGCCCATCGTGGCTTCCCCAGTTGGTATCACGACCTATTCTGAAAACACGCGTTGTGGCATTATCTGTTGTATTTACATTTAGAAGAGTATTGTTATAAACTGATTCATTACCGTCTAGCCATACTTTAGCTAATGGATTCGATGTAGTAGCTCCTGCAGCATTAAGCCATGAAGATCCAGCTACGAAAGGCTTTTTAGCAGCAAACAAGTTTGTTGATAAAGTAGTATATCCACTTCCTGCTGTATAGAAAAGTAATTTATCTGTAGTGGCGTTGTTCGAAATATGTAACCCAGGATAGTCCATGGTCTGATCAAATCCTGCCAGTCCTGCAGCACCTAAAGTATTCATTTTACCTGCAATATAGATGCTTCCCTGAGCACGGTTAATGATGGCATTTCCTGTTCCCGGATCTGCTGCCATAAAGCCTCCCTGCCCTGTTCCATGCCCTGCTGAGACAAAGCTCACCGTAGGGTTGAAGTTAGCCTGTGTACTCTGGTTAGAGAAAGTAGGCTGCTGTGCAGCGGTAGCCTGAACAAGGTTGTATCCTGTTCCCATCTGGTCATTCCACTGATTCAGCAGTGCATTATCAGCTGAGATGATGGCATCTGCTTTGTACCACACGGCGGCTGTTACCCCACCCGGAGCGGCAGCCATTATGTTTACTGTCAAATCACTTGTACTTATACAAGTACCTGTGGTCACGGTCCATCTGAAGGTATACGTCCCTTGAGTATTAAATCCTGTAACACTGGTATTGTAAGCCGATGGTGTCGCAATTACCGGGTCGGTAGCTCCTGCAGGCTTGGATAACAATGTCCATGCACCCGTGGCAACTCCCGGATTATTCCCGTTGAAAGTAGTCTGGGTAGTTCCTACTAAAGTTTGTGCAGAGCCTGCATTGGCACCCACCTGCCCAGATACGAAGATAGAAAACTGCCCCTCTAAAGAAGTCCCTGAGCAGGCATACTCCTTACCTATAAAATCTCCGGCAGCGCCATTATTTGCTCTTATTTTAAAAACATATTCTCCTGGCATTGTAAGATTACCAATAACAGTAGATGTTTCGGTAAATCCGGGGGTTCCATAAGTTGGCGTTCCTGATCCTGCCGGTTTTGAAACTACACTAAAAGTGTATCGAGCATTATATTCCTGGAAATAACTGTTGTTTACTACCTGCTTATATACATCAGGCAACTGAATAGTTGCGGATACAATACCCGAACCAGAATAGCATACCGTAGTATTAGGTACTGATACATTTGGGCGATTACCATCGGATATATGTAGAAAATAAAAGTTATTAGTAGCACAAGAGCCATTTGAGAGCCTCACTTGAAATTTGTATGTGCCTACACTCCATCCGCCTGCCGGAGGTGTTACGGTAACACTCCGAGTTGCCCCTGATCCTGCTGTTGTGATACTCGGTGCACCACTGGGAGGAATGATTCCTGCTGTTGATACGGTGGTGGTAACGGTTGCAGGATCATCTGCAGGATTTAGTGTATAACGAAAAGTAATTGGAACTGTGCTTCCCGCCATACCACACTGTACCTCTCCACCACTACCTGCATAAGAATAATATTCCATTTGTTCCGGATCAGAAGCTACTATAAAAGTTGCCAATCCAGGAGCAGCTCCATTGTTGGTAAAGGTAATTTCAGGTGTAGTATAAGTTCCTGATGAATTGCTAACTGTTATTGTGAATTTATATACTCCTGTAGCACTTGCTCCTGTGAAGCTAAGCATGCCATCTTCTATTCTTGCATATTGGATATTCCCTCCGGCAGGCTGACTGTTTACATTCATTGTAACAGTGGTTCCGTAGCTTGGATTACCTGCTGCTCCCGACTGTACCGTCGAAAAGATGGGTGAAGTATTACTAAGATAAATATAAGTAGAACCAGTGCCAAAACAGCCCGAAGAGTTCGGAACTACAATTTGTGGATTGGGTATAAATCTAATAATTGCTGTATCCTCATACCAGCAATTAGGGTTGTTAATAGATGTAATCCTAAGCGTTACCACATAGGAAGGATCAATATCATGGTTTGCTTTTTTGATCAGACTGAATGTTGTGGTAGCCGATGTTGTAGAGCTGAACTGTGAATTTTGAGTAATTTTCGAATTAAATCGTTGGTAATTCCAAAGATTATATGCTGACCATGATGCAGTATATCCATCAGGCACTACGCCGTTTAGCGTAACAGTACCCGTGGTAGCATTAACATTGGTAATATCCGGCCCTGCGGTAAAGGTAGATACCTCTCCCGGCGCCGTAATGGTCACCTGTGAGGTTACCGTCCCGGAAGGGCTGCAGTTCTGTGCCACCTGAAATACATAATTTCCCGGTGAGGTCATTCCCGTCACATTGGGAGTCAGGGAGTTTACATTACTAAACACCGGATCGGGTGCCCCCGAAGGCTTGGAGACGAGTGTCCAGACCGGTGTTCCGCTCGTACTGCCCGACGAGCTTCCCTGTAAGGTGTAGGAAGTACCACATATCGTGGCATTTCCCCCCGCATTTATGCTACATTGTGCGTAAATAATCATATTCCCCAGAAAGAGCAATACGATTAAAAAGAGGTTTTGTTTCTTCATACTTTTGATTATTAATTTTAATGTTGTTTTTTCGATAGACAGATCCCTCTCGATTCCTCGGGATAACGCGACTGTCATATTGAGCTTGCCGAAATATCTTTTCTTCATCAATAGATCCTTCGGCTGTTCCGCTGCGCTCCACGCTCAGGATGACAGTGGATATTAATTATCGTTTTGTCATGCTGACGAAGGAAGCATCTTTTCGTTATGAGATCCCTCGATTCCTCGGGATGACAGAGTGTCCTTTGAAAGAGTTCCTTACCTAGGGTGACACGACTGTCATATTGAGCCTGTCGAAATATCTTTCTCTTCATCAACAGATCCTTCGGCTGTTCCGCTGCGCTCCACGCTCAGGATGACAGTGGATATTAATTATCGTTTTGTCATGCTGACGAAGGAAGCATCTTTTTATTATGAGATCCCTCGGTTCCTCGGGATGACAGAGTGTCCTTTGAAAGAGTTCCTTACCTAAGGTGACACGACTGTCATATTGAGCCTGTCGAAATATCTTTCTCTTCATCAATAGATCCTTCGGCTGTGTCGCTGCGCTACACGCTCAGGATGGCAGGGGTTGACAATTATCACTTGTCATGCTGACGAAGGAAGCATCTTTTCGTTATGAGATCCCTCGGTTCCTCGGGATGGCAGAGTATCTCTTAAAGAGAATTCTTTTACCAGGATCACGCTTGTCATATTGAGCTTGCCGAAATATCTTTCTCATGAGATCCCTCGGTTCCTCGGGATGACAGAGTGCTCTTTAAAAGAGTTCCTTACCTAGGGTGACACGACTGTCATGTTGAGCCTGTCGAAATATCTTTTCTTCATCAACAGATCCTTCGGCTGTTCCGCTGCGCTTCACGCTCAGGATGACAGTGGATATTAATTATCGTTTTGTCATGCTGACGAAGGAAGCATCTTTTTATTATGGGATCCCTCGGTTCCTCGGGATGACAGAGTGTCCTTTGAAAGAGTTCCTTACCTAGGGTGACACGACTGTCATAATGAGCTTGCCGAAATATCTTTCTCATGAGATCCCTCGGTTCCTCGGGATGACAGAGTGCTCTTTGAAAGAGTTCTTTTCCTCAGATGAAAGTAGCTTATGGATGGCAACCCATTATGCCGGAGATTCTCTTATTTTATTGAACCATTGAAGACCTTTTTTTACCTTGTTAATTCTCATATTTCATTATTTAAAAATTTCCATTCAGGATTAAATTCATTGATTAGTATTTCTTTCTTTTCCCTTCTCCATCCTTTCAGCTGCTTTTCTCTCTTGATAGCTTCATCTATATCTTTAAAATCTTCATAGTAGATCAGATGACAGCAGCTATACTTGTGCGTGAAATGCCGGGTAACCGGATCTGGGTTTTGGTGCCAGTATAACCTTTCTTTCAAGCCGTTGGTAACACCTATGTATAAAACCGTTTTGTTTTTGTTGGTAAGGATGTAGACATAGTAATTATGTGTTCCTTTGGTTTTATACATGGTTTTCTTTTTTATAGATCCTTCGGCTGTTTCGCTACGCTACACACTCAGGATTACGGGGGGTTGCTAATTATTACTTGTCATGCTGACGAAGGAAGCATCTTTCAATCATGAGATCCCTCGGTGCCTCGGGATGACAGGGTCTCTCTTTAAGAAATTTTCTTTCTGAGATGGATACCTCTGTCATATTGAGCTTGTCGAAATATCTTTCAACAGATCCCTCGGTGCCTCGGGATGACAGGGTCTTTCTTTAAGAAATTTTCTTTCTGAGATGGATACCTCTGTCATATTGAGCTTGTCGAAATATCTTTCATCAGATCCCTCGATTCCTCGGGATGACAGGGTCTCTCTTTAAGAAATTTCCTTTCTGAGATGGATACCTCCTGTCATATTGAGCTTGTCGAAATATCTTTCAACAGATCCCTCGGTTCCTCGGGATGACAGGGTCTCTCTTTAAGAAATTTCCTTTCTGAGATGGATATCTCTGTCATATTGAGCTTGTCGAAATATCTTTCAACAGATCCCTCGGTGCCTCGGGATGACAGAGCTCAGGATGATATGGTTTATTATTCTATATATTAAAGCCGTCCTGCTTTAGCCCTTAGTATCGCCCGAGTGGCCCCTCTAGTACAACCCGGATGCAAGTTCTTGTATGGAGCGAATGCATCATGTTGGATAATGAAGATTTATTCTACAGCAAGCTCTTTTTTCAGCTCTGTGGTTCGAGGCTCTTTCAGTAAATTGCTTCCTCCTGCATACTGAGTAACGACTTCCAGCCTGTATGTTCCAGCCGTAAGAGCAGGAATGACAACAATAAGCTCGGAAGGATTATTGGTAACGATATCATTTATCTCTACCTGTGTACGAGTGCTGGTTGAGGTATTCACGAAGAATATTCCGTTCGCCGGGTTTTCTCCTGCTATTTTAATCTTGTTTCCACTGATTTTCAGGTTTCTTCCCGGTGTCAGAAGATCGTTCACCGTTCCACTTTTTACATCGGTTACCTGCAGAATAATGGAAGATGAGTCTGCGACTCCCAGAATATTGATTTCAATATTCTGAATTTCTGCTCTTAGTTTTTCGCCCTGATTAAACTGAAAAAGAATGGTATGTTTATCACTGTTGAAGGTCTCGGAAGGGCTGTCGAATACTCCCCGGATTAGCGTGCCTGCCGTGAAGTACCCAGTATTAATAGAATATCCATCACAAAGCTGGTACGCCATTTCTTTCAGGAACAGCTCGGTAGCATGCTCCATGGCTGCAGCGGTTACATCTGCCCCGCCACGGTTGACCGCCGCTTCGCAGATTTGTTTTACATTCAGTGAACGCTCGCTCACAGTGCGGGCTATAAAATCGTTGGGATTATCTTTAGTAAGAAAGTTATCATATAGATACGCTTTAATTTTATGTAAAATAGGCATTGGTGTTGTGTTTTATATATGGTTACTAACCTCTGACATAAGACAGATAATAGTTTCAGAACTTATAGTCAGAATTTTATGATAAATGGGAAATAGATAAGGTATACAAAAGCATCAACCAGTAAATTCTGATACAATATGGGTAGGATGAGTTTTAGACTAACCTATATTCTTAATTTACCAAATACGGTTATTTATGTGGCTATGTATTGATTATTTTGTAATTATTTACCTTAAATCAAATAAGGAGGAGGACGGGTAAGAATACGCTCTCCAAAAATATCTTTTATGAAAGATGGTACATAGGAATGGGGTGGATTTGTATTTAAAAACGGAACAATCAAAACCTCCGTAATATGAGTTTTTACAGCTAATTTTAAGGTCTGATGTACCGTAATTGTTGCTACTGCAGATGTATTTTTTCCCAGGCTGAAAAATTCTTCCGAAGGATGCGTAGAAAGTACTACAGAGATTTCAGGCTCTGGAAGTTTAGGTTCTGCTTTTTGCTTAGCTTCCTTTTTTTTAACAGTCGTTTTTTTCTTTTTAGGGAATGTTTTGGGAGTACTTTTTTCCGTAGCAGGAGAATTGGTAATGGTTTGTGTAATATTTTCCATCCCATAGACGAAGGCTCCTTTTTGAATATACAGAACAGCTTCCGCCTGAGCTTCTTTATCAGTATGTATTGAATCGGCTAATTCTGACGAATCTGTTTCCCCAAATGCAAACAATGGATTTGAAAAGAGAAGAAATCCCCATAAAAAAAAGAAACCCAATTTCCACGGGATACCTTCCGGCCTCACGTTGATGAAATTTGGGTTCTCATTTTTTCTCATTACAAGTGGTTTTACAGTTTTTTTCATAAGTGAAGAAGGGAACTTTCTTCTTATGAAGTGAAGCAATATTACACGGATATTTGCCGGAAAAAAAAGAAATGATGCCATTTTTTCTGAAATCATTCATTAAAAAACATCTATTTAAAAACCATATCCATCTGAATATTAAAACTTTAAACTCATTAATCCGAAAGAACGGCGGTCCGTAACCGTTATGTAGTGAATAATGCCGAAATCTATTGTCTGCATACGTAAGAAGTAAAAATCGCTTTGCAATTTTTTATTAGAAGTAAAATCTTTCTATAATCATGTTTAGTCTACCTATAAATTAGCCCGTCACTTTTTGAGTATATATCCTGATAAAAGGATTTTTCATGGCTATCTCCTATCTTTTTAAAACTGTTAAAGATAATTTCTATGGTATGGAAATCGAAAGTAAGTATGAAATAATCCCGGAAATCCATGGTGGAAAATCCTGTAGACAACAATTCATTGTCAATAGCTGTTTTACAAATAAATAATACTGTTTTTAAGCACTTTACGTAAAATAATCGTAGAATTATCTCAGAATAAATTCCATGTAGGTTTTCCGTGGTACCTGTTGAGGGTGTTATTTTTGGTTTGCAAAATTAGTTGATCTATTCTGTTCTGCTGTACACCAACACTATTTACTAAGAACTATGTACTGTTATTTTCTGTTTTATCTAAAGGATTTTTTTCTTATCAAAGGAAAAATTTATCACTGTTTGTTACTCCGCGTAGCCAGCCTGTTAGCTTTAACAGTTTTTTTAGGTTCTTTTCAGGTACATGCACAGAATCTTGACTCTTCCCCCTATCTTTTAGTGCATGAAAAGAATAGTGTGATGGTTCCCTTAACTTTTTTTATTGGCGGAGATTCTAATAATTCTCCTAAGATAACGGCTAAAGTGGTTAGCCTCTTCTCTATGGGGTTATTATTTGTTGTACTGCTTCTGGCCTATCGGGTGAAGGAAAAAGGTTCATCCATGATTATTAAACATATTTCTCATCTGTTTCACAAACAAAGCGATGATAAGAATGTTTCTTCAGAGGATTCCCAGACTACTGACCTTTCCAGCAATCCCATGAGAACGATTCATTCCATCTCTACTGAAACGTATAATGCTATTATTAAAAGAATTAATAAATTCGAGAAGTCTGAAAAGTTCTTAAGAAAAGACATCAATCTTACCTGGCTCTCCAATCACCTGAATACGAATACCAAATACCTTTCGGAGGTTATCAAAAATCATACGGGTAAAAACTTCAACGGGTATATCAACGGGCTCCGTATCCGGTATATTATTAATAAACTGACTGAAATGCCAGTTTACAGAGGCTATAAAATCAGTTATCTCGCAGAGGAATGCGGGTTTGCCTCTCCACAGGTCTTTGCGATCGCTTTTAAGAAAGAAATGGGCATGACTCCCTCTTATTTTATAGACCAGCTTAAAAATGAAGTGCGTGATGCTACTCCATAAACTTTTTGCCTGAGTCTTGTACTTACAAAAATCTCCTGTAAAAAGTAGTGCAGATGATTGATCTTTATCAAATAAAAAGCGAAGCCTAATGTGGCTTCGCTTTTTATTATTTATTTTATGCTTTTATAAAAGACCGTCTTCTGAGACCGTAATATTCACCTTATCCTCTTTTAAGTTCTGTATAAAGTAGGAAGGTGGCAGTCCGTTCTCCTTTTTGAAAGCTATAACAAAAACCTGCGAGGAAGCAAATCCACACTCCTCTGCCAAATAGCTGATCTTGTATTCCCTGTATTTCGGTTCATTATACAGCTTATGAACGATATAATTAATCCTTAAGCTATTGATGTAATGGTTAAAGTTCTGGGATGTGTTATTTTTAATAACTTCAGAAAGGTATTTAGTATTGGTGTTTAACTGGGCTGCCAATGAGCTGATGGTAAGATCTTTTTTAAGATATTTCTCTGATTTTTCAAAGGAAGCCAGTTTTTTCAGAATTCTTGTCTCTGTATCTGCTGAGATCGTGTTTTTATTCGTAGTAGCCTGTAAGTCTTCGCTGGATTTTTCTACGATATTGTCATGATCTGTTGCTTCGTCTATTTCTTCAACCTGATCTTTTTTCTCACTTTTCAGGTTAAGCATCATTTGTTCGTACTTTTTTCGAAGTGCTTTATTTTTTTTATTGATTAATAGCCAAGTTCCCAACATCATCAAAATAATAATCACTCCTCCTATCCACAAAAGGTTGGACATCTTCTGATTATTTTTAATATCCGCCTTTTTTATCTGATCTCTGGACAGGGTTATGATGGCTTTCTTCTCTGCATACGTAAGACTGTCATTCAGGGCAGTAGATAATCTAGTATATTTGATTTCTTCATCAGTATTCTTCAAAAACTTGTAATCATCCTTCATTTTATTATACACCCACCATCTTGCTACCGGGTCTTTTTGTGTTTTCTCAGCTTGAAGAAATTTAAAGGAATAATCCAGCGACTTTTGATACTCCCCTTTTTCAAAATATAAACCGCATAGTGATCTATAGATACTGGTTTCATTTCCTTTAAAATATTTCGGTGCCGTGTTCTGAAAATCCAAAACTCTCTTTAGATAAAGCTCGGCACGATCAAGGTCATGGGGTTTCCGAATGATATAATAACCGCCCATGCTCTGCAACCCACTAATATATAGATAATAGTATGTGTTTTTCTGATATTTGTCTAATTTATCTACGGGTACCGTTTCTATATATTGAAGGCTTTTTTTTAGGCTTTCCAATACTTTTTCAGGCTTTTCGAGCCCTTCATACATTCCTGCAAGATTCATATATATGCTGCAAAGAGCAATATGCCTCTCCACTTTATTTTCGATTTTTTCCGCGTAGCTTGCCGATGTATTGAGGTGAACCTCTGCTTCCGGATATTTATCCAGCATCATGTCAATATACCCTCTAAGCTTGCTAATGTTGCTTAGTGCTTTATAATTTTGCACTTGCTCGGCAATACCCTCTGCTTCATTTCCATATTTAGCAGAAAGGGTATATTTTTTTTGTGTTGCTGCTACACTCTGCTGTACTAATAATCCCCTAAGAATCCCTTCAGAAAAGTTCAGTTTTTTGGATTGCTCATATAATTTTTTTATTTCATCAATGTTTGCCTCCTCCGTATCATCCATCTCGATTTTATTATATCGATCTATAATATTTTTCTGACTTTCTTCAATATTTTGAGAAGAAAAAGTGGTAAAAGAAGAAAAAATAATAAGAAACAGGTAAAAATATTTTCTCATAGCATTGATATTGATTGCAGAAAACTGTGAAACAAGCAGCATCTTATATTTCAGATAGTTTTTTTTGATTTATAATAATAAATAAAATATAGTTTAGACTTTAGGCAGATGCCGAAATATTCACCTTATCCTCTTTTAGATTCTGTATAAAATAGGAAGGCGTTAATCCGTTGATCTTTTTGAATGCGATCACAAAGACCTGCGGAGAAGCGTAGCCGCATTCTTCGGCTAAATAGCTGATCTTGTACTCCCTATATTTAGGTTCATTGTACAGCTTATGAACGATATAATTGATTCTTAAACCATTGATGTAATGGTTAAAGTTCTGTGATCTGTTATTTTTAATCACCTCTGAAAGGTATTTGGTATTGGTGTTTAACTGGGCAGCTAACGAGCTGATAGTAAGATCCTTTTTAAGATATTTTTCTGACTTTTCAAAAGCAGTCAGTTTTTTCAGGATTCTTGCCTCCGTATCTGCAGAGATTGTATTTTTACTGGTAAGCTCCTGTTCGGATTCGGATTCTGTTTCGGTATCATTCTCATTACTTTCTTCCTGAACTTCCTCCGGCAAAGCCACGGCTTCGTTTTTCAGATGTACCATCATCTGCTCATATTTTTTTCGAAGTGCTTTGTTTTTCCTTCTCCATAGAATAGCAGTAACAAGACCCGCAATCAATGCCAAAACGCCGGTAATCATCCATTGCTTTTTTGAGCTTTCCTTGCTTTCATATTCCACTTCGTTTACCATTTTTTTCATGGTTGAATTACTTGTTTGTCCCGTTATATAATTCAAGCTGTCAAATAACCGTGTATATTGTTTTTGATATAATTTCGATTTTTCCGTATCATTATTTTCCAAATAAGCTTCCAGAAGGGCTTTATAAGATTTTAACCTGATATTCGGACCACTGTGCTGTTTTTCAGATTCAAGTGCAAGCTGTCCATATTCAATAGCTTTTTGAGGCTCTTTCTTTTGAAGATACAACCTGCTTAGCTCATTAAATGCACGTGCTTTGTTTATAGGATCCTGCTTAAATCTATTATAAATTGCCAACACATCTAAAAGGTGCTCTTCCGCTAATTTCAACCTGTCTTTAAAATTATTATTTTCTAAATAAAGAATTGCAAGCTGTATGTTTAAATCAGCAATAAGGTCATATTTTTCATTAATAGATACAACATCATCATTATCACTGATCATTTTTGCCATTTCAAGACTTTTCTTGAAATTGTTTCGCATAGAATCAACAGCACCCGGCTCTTTTTTTATATTAGTGTAATAAATATTGATATTGTTATAAGCAAAAGCTAATAATCTTCTTTTTTTATCATTATTTTTCACTTCTTCCGCATAGCTAATTGCTTTCTGGAAATCTTTTAAACTGGCATCTGATAAGCCTAAATATCCTAGCGTTAAACCACTTCGTCTATATATGCTGGATATATGACCATAATAATCTTTCCTGTTTTGAGCTACTTTCTTTAATTCCAGAGCGAGGTCAGAGGCTTTTTTATCATTTTCTATCCCCACATATAACCCCATCAAATAATCGCCGCTTCGCAAGACTCCTTCTTCGTA
Source organism: Chryseobacterium sp. Y16C (assembly GCF_022488405.1). Classification (NCBI taxonomy): domain Bacteria; kingdom Pseudomonadati; phylum Bacteroidota; class Flavobacteriia; order Flavobacteriales; family Weeksellaceae; genus Chryseobacterium; species Chryseobacterium sp. Y16C. The sequence continues at coordinate 341,818 of NZ_CP092711.1, read as the reverse complement.
ACCTAGTTTTTGGGATTGGGCTTTTAGTTGAAGTAAGGGCAGTTCGTATTTGGGATCAATAAATGTTTTAGTTTTTTTGTGAATTTCATTCAATTTAGCATCAATAGCTCTTGTTTCTGGTGTAGTACCTATAGATTCTGTGTTTTGGGCAAATGCAATTTGAAAGGAAAAAAGAACAAGAAACAAATAGTAATATTTTCTCATGGATAAATAAATTAAAAGAAAATGTGTTTTGAGAGTATTATTAATACCGCACAAAAATACGATAAAAACATATATAGTCTGTAAACCAACCATTAATTGCAGATATTCATTCTATTCGTCGATTATTTTTAAAACAACAAGCCCCACAATAAAATTGGTCTTAAAATTGTTTTGTAGATGAAATTAATATATCTAAAGATGAGAAATGTAAGTTTAGTAATGGCCATGTCAATCGGGTTATTTGTGACAACAACAGTCAGCTTCAACGCTCAGCGACATGAAGACGATAAAAGGTATTGGAAAGCCCGTAAGGAGGCCGATAAGGAAAGGGATAAATATTATAAGGAACGTAATAAAGAAAGAGATAAGTATTACAAAGAGGCTTATAAAGAGAGAAAGGAATATTATAAAGAAGGCCATAAACACGGTTTTCCAAGATGGGCAGAAGTCCACAGATATGATTCACGCCATCACGTGTACTTCAGGGATTACAATACTTTTTATGATCCTTACCGGAGAGGATATGTCTTCCAGGATCGCGGAAGATGGAGATTTTCACCGGAAGTTCCGTCATTCTTAGTCGGAATTGATCTTGGAAGAGTCCAAATCCGTATTATAAAAGATATCCCGATCAGTCGCCATCCGGAAGATTTTTATTATGACTACGAGGAAGATTACTGGGATTAGACATAAGTATATATTTTATCAAAGCCATCCAATTTGGGTGGCTTTTACTATATACACAAACAATAAAATACAATATTTAATTAATTATTAATTACAGAAATAAAATATTATTGATTAATTCGGAAAATAAATAAATCTGATCAGGAAATTTGAAATTATAGAAAGAAAATGACCTGTAATTTAGCCTTAACAAATAAAAGCTCCACTAAAAAAACATCCCCTCAAATTAAATGATTGTCACAATTAAAAATGGAGCCCTATTTATCAGAAAACTGATTAAACAATGAATTTAATAATTATACTAACCCTCTAAAAAACTAAGTTTATGAAGAAACATTTACTTTTAGTAAGTACATTAGCTGTTACTTTAATCAGTGCACAGAATAATGAAGCTTTAAAAAAAGAATTTGCAAGGCAAAACAAAGAAAATAACGAAAAGTTTGACGCTTATATTTCAAGAGTATATGGAACAAGCATTGATCCTGAAGAGCAAAAAGAGATCGGAAAGCTAAGAGCCTCTCTAGCCGGATTCAATTTCGGAATCCCTTATTTTCTGAAATCTCATGATACCCGGCAGCTCCTCAACGCCAATTCCGATCTGTTGAATACTGCAGGAAACATTACCGGATTAGCAGGAGCTTTCAATGGCGAAAATATCAAGTATACCGTATTTGACGGAGGACGGGTGTATTCCACGCACGTATCTTTTAATAATGCATCCGGAAGAATTACCAATAAAGAAGCATCTACAGAAAGTTTTTCCGACCATGCCACAGGAGTGAGCAGTTTCATTGGCGGAAGAGACGTGACTTTATCGAGCAATAATGTCCCGGTAGGAAATGCTAAAGGGGTTGCCGTCAATTCAACAATAGACAGCTATATGTTTGACACTACAACGCTACCGGGAAACAGCTCGACAAGTACGGTATTCCAGAAAATACTGATCGCCCAGCCCAATATCTCCAATCATTCTTATGGGATTGATACCGGATGGATCGAAGAATATGATGCGAGCGGAAATCTGGATTACTTTCTGTACAACGGCTTTAAGTCCGGCAACACATTCTATGACTACCAGGGAACGTACAACACCGATGATCGGAACTATGATATGATTGTTTATAATAATCCAGCTTATATCATTGTAAAGTCTGCAGGAAATTCTTTTGGATCAGGCCCCGGAGGAACCGGCTCTACAGCTCCCAAATATTACAGAACAGGAGCAGGAACAGCTTCTTTTAGTAGTACAGATACATTACCCCAAAACAATTGTGCTTTAGGGTACGATTGCATTGGCAGTGGTTCCCTGGCAAAGAACATCATCGTAGTTGGAGCCACCAATATAATAACAGGCAATAACAACCGTTATAGTACCGCCGCTGATGTTGTTCATTCCAGCTACAGCAGTGCGGGACCAAGAGATGACGGAGGAATAAAGCCGGATATTTCTACAGTAGGAACGAACGTTTTTTATGCCGCAACCGTTAACAGTGCCGGAAATTCGACCTGGGCAGCAGGCAGCGGCACCTCTTTTTCAGGACCTATTGTAACAGGTGTTATCGGACTCTGGACCCAAATCCATAAGCAATTGTTCAATAATGCATTACTTAATGCTGCTTCAGCAAAAGTACTTACTATTCACTCTGCATCAGAAGCCGGCAATGTCGGGCCGGATCCTCATTTTGGCTGGGGTTTTATCAATGCCAAAAAAGGAGCTGAACTCCTGGTCGGAAAATCCAATAACACGATCATCTTCAAAGATGAAACACTAACCAGCGGTGGAAAAAATTCTACAACGGTTAAAGCTTCAGGTTCAGAACCTCTGAAGGTAACAATCAGCTGGATTGATCCTCAATATAATATCAATTTCCAGTCTGTATCTGATGTTTTTAACAATAGAACATCCAGGCTTGTTAACGATCTTGATGTAAGAATAATCGATACGACTGACAATACTGTTTATTATCCATGGAGGCTTAATGCCAATAGTCCGATGACACCGGCTACCAAAGCGGACAACACCGTGGATAATGTTGAACAGGTTGTATTGGATGCTCCTGTAGCAGGAAGGAATTACAGAATAGAGGTTACCAATAAAGGAACATTGGTAAATAATTCCGGTACTTCTGCACCTCAAAATTACTCCATTATTGTCACCGGATTTAACGAAGTATTAGGGACTAAAGATATTGTAAGCTCAGATCATGAAATCACTATTGCTCCAACACTTGCTAAAGACATCATTAATATCTTAAAAGCTCCGAGAAAATCAGCTTTTACAGTGTATGATCTGTCTGGCAAGAAGCTACAAAGCGGAGTCATCAGTAATGATAAGGAAACGGTTGATGTTTCATCTTATACAAAAGGAATTTATATGGTAGAAGTAAAAACAGATAAGGGCACAGTTTCCAAAAAGATTATCAAGGAGTAAACACTCATAGTAATATCATAACAAAAGACAGAATACTAGGAAATCTTAGTATTCTGTTGCTATAATAAAGATAAATCAATTCTTAAGGTTGGTTCAGGTGACTCAAGTGTTTCCCTGAAATATCCGGTTCAGCAAGTGTATGTACTTCACTGCAAGACTTTTTTTTATTTTCCCATAGTAGTATAAGAAGTTTAGAATCTTCAATACAGTTCACTACTTTACTTTCTTAATAAATTATATTTAAATGAATAGCATACAACAAAAGACGGGACAAGCCCGTCTCGACTAATAAAAAGATAAAAACTTCATCTTTGCAACTTTAATGTATATTCCCGGTACCTAAATAAAAATATTGCCTTTTATCAGATCCGTTAAAAGCAGAATATAACATACCCGTACCATTATAAAGCGAAATCTTTATTTTCTTGATACCCGTAAAGTATTTTAGAACTGGCAGAATGAATATCACTTACGATACAACAATCCGATTCTATATATACTTTCCGTTAAATTCATTTTTATATTATTATTTTATTTACTAAGCAAAATTACCGGTCATTTTTTTATTATAATTTCAAATTTCCTGATCAGATTTATGGATTTCCCGAATAAACAGCTTTTTATATACAACTTAAATCAATAAAAAAGACGGATAATTCCGTCTCGTGTTTAACTAATCTATAAAAATCTCTTGCTATAATCAAGATTTTTATTGGGTTACAGAAATGAAAAGACTGCTACAGTAAATGGCTCGTCTCCATTTCAGTCCTTTTAATAAGGATAAATTTATCAATGGTCAATCATATATTTCTTTAGTTTGATATACCAAAACTACGCTGAATTTTTGTATAAAAGTTTCAAATTTCCCGAACGGATTTATCAATTCCCTGAAATATTATTCAGATGATGCTTTTAATATCTATATTAAGCTGCTTAGGTGTTTTTCCTGTATTCTTCTTAATAAAAGAACTGAAATTAGACGGACTGTTAAAATTTAATTCATAGCCTATTTCTACAATGGAATGCGTACCCAACAACATCAATCTTTTTGTTTCTTTAACGACTTCTTCATTAATCAGGTTCAACGGAGTCTTCCCAAAATTCAGTTTACAATGATAGTTTAATGTATCAACGCTTACATACAGCATATTGGCATAATCCACAACATTTCTTTTATCTTTTATGTGCACACTCAGCAGCTCCAGAAAACGGGCAGCAAGCTTCGTGTTCTTTGTTTGGGTTACATTATGCTTTTCGATCAAGTGTATAAGAATAATTTGGAGATAGCTGTAAGATTTGAAAATAGCCATGCTGGATGCTCCTTCCTCCTTAACTATTTTATCCATATGCTCTATCAAAGAATACAAATGAAAAAAATCCGTCTCCGAAATCTCAACTTTAGGCTGCTTAAATAAAAGATGATGAAATTCTAAAGGAAACATATGGGCAAATATATCTTTCCCAAACTGAACAATCTTCCCTTCAGCAAGATCTCTGTTAAGCAAGTGAACCTGCCCGGGCTGTATCATAAATATAGAAAGATCTTCGAGTTTAAACCTCTGGTCATCTATTAATTGAGAACCACCTCCTTTTTGAATAAAAAGGATCTCAAAATAATCATGCTTGTGTATTTTCGTAAAATCATACGGATTATTATAATCCAGTGATTCAACAAATAAAAGTTTGCTTGGATGTTCTAAAGATACAATCTTCATCATGTTTAATCATTAGTTAATTAGCAATATTAATCTCCTGAGTCTTATAAAAATTGTAAGAAAACGAAGCCTACTTACGAAATTACCCAAGCATCTGATGAAATATGAACCTGATCATTGATCATCAATTCTTCATGCATAGTTTTTTAACAGGATGAAATAAAGGAAAAATGATTACAAAAAATCCACTCAATCCCACTACATCATTTTTACCATTCTACAGAAACACCCTTTTATTTTTAATGGCATTTATTTAATTTATCATATAAATAAACCAATAAACCCCAATTTCAATACAGCAATTAAACAAAAAAAGTAAAATTATTTCAAAAAAACAAATATTTGGATCACAAAATATGTGTGATCTGAATCACATAAAATTATATTCTAGTCTGAACTATAAAAAACCGCTGATGAATCATTCTCATCAACGGCAGGTGGTTACACTATAAAAAATTATCATTTCTATTCCGGAGCTTTATCCAGATGACCAAGCCATTTCAATGGTGAATAAGTATCTCCTAAACAAAGCTTTAAGATCTGTGCATTATTCTTTTCAAAGTTCTCGCTGTTGCTTAGGATAATAACGGCTGTTCCCATTTCAGGAAATGCCACAGCATAATTCTGATTGGCTTCACCGTGACCTGTATGGAAGAAAGCCTTACCAAAAGGCGAGTCGAACAGTCCCACTCCTAATCCCCAGGCAAGATTAATAGCATCATTCTCACTCGTGACACTATCTTTCAAAGGACCGAATCCTCTCTCACTCTTCACCATGATCTGCGGCTTTAACACCTCAATATAAGCTTTACCAGATAGACCTTTCTTTTTCATCAGGTTGATTATAAAATTTGCGTAGTCATTTGCTGTGGTGGACATTGAACCTGCTGCTCTGCTGCTTTCTCTTCTTTCCGAACCGTATTTCTTTCCATCTTTGAAATAAGCATTGGAGAAATTATTTTCAAATTTATTTTGCCAGATCATATCTGTATGGTTCATCTTCAAAGGTCCAAATACTTCTTCCCGTGCAATATCCTCAAGCTTTTTTCCCGTATATTCCTCTATCATGAATCCCAAAAGATTAATCCCTTCATTAGAGTAATAAAACTTTTCACCCGGCTTGGCGATGAGATTGACTTTGTTGCCATACAATTGCCGAAGAACCGGCAGCCCGGAGCTATGGCTTAAGAGCATTCGGGGTGTGATCAGATTGAAAGATTCAGGATCATCCGCCAGATCTTTCCATTTCGCATACTCTCCTATCGGTTTTTTCAGGTATTTGTAAACAGGCTGGTCAAGACTGAATATTCCTTTCTCAACCAGACGCATAAAAACGTATGCACTCACAGGCTTGGTTAGTGAGGCTGCGTACATTACTGTACTGTCATTCAGCTTCTGTTTGCTTTCAATATCCTTATACCCGAAACTAGATGAATAGATCACTTTATTGTGGTTGACAATGGCTATCTGCAAACCGGCAATTTTAGCACTATCGACTAAACGTGACAACCGCTGCTGAAGAATTTGAGAATCGATTGTTTTTCCATTAAGGTGTCTAATCTTGATATTTTTTTGAGCAACTAAAGGTAATATCCAGATTAAGAATAAGAGGGCGAAGAGTTTTTTCATGAGAGAAATATTTGTGACAAATTTAGCGGCAAATTGCTATAATGTATCAGGACTCTTTTACGACAAGTTTACGCCATTTGGCTCTGGAAAAGACTTTTAAAGGGTTTATCTCAAAAATCGATAGGTTAAAGGATAGAAGCTGTCTTTTTTATTGATGCTCCTGAAAATATTGATAACACACATGACAAGAGCATAAAAATAGATGATCATCACCAACGGAAATCCAACGGAAAATACAAAGACCATTAATACAACAGACGGTACAAGGAGAAGCGACATTGTGATCTGAAAATTAATTGCCAACTTCCCTTCAAGGTCATAAGCCTGGTCTTCATCTTTTTTAAAAAACCAAAGAAGTCCTGGGAGAATGATATTAAAAACAGGAAGAAAAAGCCCGATCAGAGCTAATATATGAAAAAACGGTTTTATTTTATCTTCATTTTTGATCTCCGGAGATTTTGGTAACTGATCATTTACCATGAGTTCTTCAGTTTCTATTTCGAGTGAGTCTGCAAGCATCTTTAACGTTGCGGGATGTGCTTCAACCTTTCCGCTTTCGATTCGCTGTATCGTTCTTGCACTCACGCCGGAAACATCTGCGAGTTGCTGCTGGCTTAGTCCTTTATTACGCCTGTAATGTGCTAATTTTGAAGTCATAGTAGACAAAAATAGGAAATTAATAATTTTAAATAATAAAACAACTAACTCCAAATGCACAAAAAATTTTGAAAACTCCAGTTTCTTTTAATTTCCAACCACTCTAAAATTAACAGTCCGATAAAGTCTCTATCCAATGACAAAACTCGCCTTTTCACAGATCACTTTAAGAAATTATAAATCTAAAGTCTTAAAGTCCCAAACAGTTACCAACGGTTTTGAAATGAATGAACTATACCTCTCTATATTATAATTCATTAATTAACCTGAATGTCAAATTGATCCTCTCCTTCATCGAAATAGTCGATTTAGCAATTCTATGTTCCCAATGTTCCTGCAAATCTCCTTTCATAATAAGCAATGAACCATGTGGAAGTGGTAAACTGTATTTACTCTGATGATGATCTTTTTTCCTGAAATCAAAGTTTCTGGTCTGGCCAAGGCTGATCGATGCGATAACAGGCCGTTTTCCGTAACGGCTTTCTTTATCTCTATGCCACGCTACTGAATCATTCTGGTCTCTATAAAGGTTTAATAAAACACCATTAAACTGATAACCAAATTCTTTTTCAATCCTTTCTTTTAAAGAAAGCAATTCAGGCGTCCATGGGTTTGCCGGCTGTTTATTTTCTGCAGATTCATTATATTGTGAGTCACCATACCAAGCTGTTAACCGTGGAGTCAGCACCGTTTTATCATACATCTTTTGAGTACGTTGTTCCCAGTGAGCAGTATCTAATAATTTGTTTTTAAGCAGATCGGCTTCTTCCCGGGTGAGAAAATTCTCTCTGTAATCCAAAAGATCCTTTGGAAACTCATAAAATTCTTCAGCATCAAATAAACTCAATTGGGCCATTACAAATTAAATTAAATTATTTATCTTAGCAATATCTCATTAGTATGGGATTTTTTTTCATCATTTGTGTTTTTTAACTTCCCTTCGGGGAAGTTTTGTATTTATTGATCTAAATATAAGAAAACAAAAACCTCTCCAAAAGAGAGGCTACACAAACCAAACATGAAATGCTTAATCAAGCATTCTGCCCCAAAAGACTACTTTTGAACGTACTAATTACCCAAAAACACTTTTGAATTGTGAAATAAATTTATCTGTCAAAAACACTATGCCATATTAATGTATAGTTGTTTTTCATTGTAGACACTGATTTGACTCTATCGTACTGGTCAAATTTTATTGATAATGTCATTCCTTTCGTAAACCAGGTCCTATTGATTGTATAATAGAGTATATTATCCGATTCAACATAATTCTTTCCAAAATTTGAAATGATATCCTCTTTTGTCTTTCCTATCAAATAGCAAAACTTTCGCTTAATCTTTATCATTTTAATCTTTTTCCATTAGCATAATAGTACAATATATCAACTTTGTCAAGATTCTATTTCAACCGATTCATGAAACTATCATTAAAACACTCATACAATAAGAATGGCCATGGGAAAAGATAACCTTATCCATCTTCCCATAACCATAACCCATTTTCATTTGTTTTTTAGAATCATATTAGGGTTTCCAATAGGTCCACCCTTCTCCATTATACACAGCCAGCCTTTTAGCTCCTGTTTTATTTATATACACCATCATACCCGGTGCAGGATTTAAAATATCGTTGGTATCCTGTACCATAGGAAGAATCATTGCTTTTGCATCTGACTCCAACACCAAAACGCCATCGGCTGTGGAACTATTGCTACCGATGATTACCTTTGCACCGGCATCTTCTGCCAACACCGGCTGTGCAGTCATTATTGCATTTATATCTGCACCATGTCCGTTACTCAAGTCAGCCCATCCTTCAGGAGAATCTGCACTTATCACTCCGTTATAAAATTTAACTTTAGCTTTTGTCTGATCAGATGCATCCAATATAATAGTACCTTCTGCTAAACCTGCTCCTGAAGGAACAGTTCTCACATATGGTATAATAATTCCTTTATTTTGTCCGGCAGCAAAATCTACAAGAACAGACTGTTTATTTGATGCAGTACCTATTGCATCTCCAAAAATAACCTGTGAAAATGCGCATGCAGATAAAGCAATAGCCACAATGGAAAATATCTTCTTCATTTTTTTATATTTTTAAGTCAATATCATGTCCATCATCATATTTTTAAATAAGATGACAGTGGTTGATTTATTAATTATAATTATTATGGACAAGCCGGGTTAGAAAAACACGACCATACACCGTCTGAATATATTTTTAGGCATTTGGCAGTTTTATCATAAACCATCATTCCTTCCTGAGGAGCAGGTATTGATGAAATTTCTGTGGAAGACATTCTTGTGATTACAAACCCCTTGGTATTGGACTCTAATGCAATATGTCCAGATTTCCTCACCATAGGCCAATTATCCGGAGAGTTGGTACCTGCACGTTTTAGCAGGGTGATTCCTAATTTGGTATCAGGTGCTGTCCCTGAAATAGTTCCAGGATTATAACACGCACATGGATTCCCAGGATCGGTTGGAAGATAGTATGAAACTGTTACTATAGTACCTACTAATCTACATTTACCTGAAGCTACAGTAAAGAAAGCATAATACGTGCCTGGTCCCATTGCAGTAACATTAGTTATCACCGGGCTATTAGCATCATTTGTTGCATGCCATTCCACTTCAGAAGAATTTAGCTCTAAATTTGCGTTATTTAAATTCGCTGTAGTTCCCGAGCAAATTTTTAAGTCTTTTGATTTAGGTCCCAAGTCTGTTCCACAAACAATTAATATCGATGTTGAATACGTAAAAGATGTCGGATTAGTATTAAGAGCACTTCCATCTCCCATACTTCCATTGGTTCTGTGCCCTACGTATCCGAAGTTTTGGGAACATTTTTTAACGTTAATTGTAGTATGCCCTCCTGTTTCTACGGCAATTACTTCATCCGTAAGGCTGAGACCATCAGACGCAGTGCTATTTCCCGGCATGTAGATAGGATCATAAAAAGCACTTGCTGTAGGTTGTCCGATCATATTTCCACTGTTAGCTCCCCAAGCCCATTGCTTGTTATTGTTGGTTAACACGTTAATAGTAGCAGAATTAGCATAGTTGGAGTGTTCATTAGGAGAAATCCAAACGATATTTCCACTTAACGTATTGCTTCCTGAAACCGCTGTCACTTCATTCCAGACTGTACTTGTATTTGTACTTCCATCCCCCAGCTGTTTATTGCTGTTATCCCCCATAGCGTAGAGTTTACCATCAGTAGCCAAAAGATAATATGTCTGCAAGAGTGATGCACCACCTTGTGTCATCCCTATCATTTTTGGGGTAGCTCCTACAGGTGCAGAAACTTCTGTTGCATAATTTCTGGTTGCTGCGGCTCCGCTGTTAATATAGGTCCCGGTGCCCCAGGTATAGAGTTTTCCGTCCGAAGTTAAAGCAAAAAGCGCATTCGGTGTCCCTCTCATGGCAACAACATTGTTAAGGTCAGGATTTCCTGCCAACGAGGTCTTTACACGATGCCAAATCACGTTATTTGTTGCACCTTCTGCTGTTCCATCACCATTTTTTGATCCGTTAAATGATAATACCCAGGCATCTCCGCTACAGGTAACAATAGCCAAAGTACGATAAGACCCAAACATCATCTTTACATCTGAAGGATTTACCCCTGCTGGTAAACCGTCTGTTTTGCCGTTTATAGTGATTTTTCCGAAAGCTGTTGTAGTCTTAATTGTTGAGCTTATCAAAGTATTTGTTGTCCCCCAAACATAAAGCCCGTCTGTGGTTAATAAAGCAAACTGGTGTCCTGTGTTACTAACACTTCCAGCTGCCACTCTTAGCGGGGTTCCTGTATAATTAAATCCATTGCCTGGCGCTATTAATGTCGGGCTTAATAAATCTGAGGTTCCATTACTATTACTGACTTGCCCCCAAACCTTAAAAGATCCGTCCTTTTCTTTCGCCAAAGAAGCATGAAAAACAGAAATCAAGTTGTCATATTCTATCGTATTTGGATCTGCGCTGTTTACAAAAGTATTGGGGTTACAACCCGACACACAGTATTGAGCCTGTACTGTAGAAGATATGAGTATTAGAAAAAATAGCTTTAATAATCTAGATAAAAAACCGTAATTATTCATTCAATATCGTATTTATATTCGTTGTCATTAATCCAATATAATATCTCCGATCCTTCATAGCAATTTCTAATAGCTACTTCAACTTTTAAAAAGCTTATCAAAAAAAATGAAAAAAGACTCATTAAATGTTTAAGAATTAAACCGGAAAATAAAAGCAAGTACTTTCAGAATTTTCCAGTGCAAAAATAAAACGGATTATCTCTTCGAAACGAATAATACTAATTACGAATTCCCGAAAAAGGGGGAATAAAAAACAAAAACAAAACACTACAACACAATAAATTACAAAGATTTTAAGGATTATTTTTATTTATAAATATTTGAACGAAATATCTCTCTTTTCATTCATTAATTCAGTATTTCATTCACTCATTATTTCAGAATCTTTAGTAATAGATTGTAAAAAATGCCGGAAAAACTCGGAAGGAGAAACATCTGTTACTTTCTTAAAAGCTGTTGAAAATTTACTTTGAGAAGAAAAACCTGCTTCTTCAGCTAAGGTTGCAATTTTGAATTTACGATACACCGGGTCGTTTTTTACTTTTTCAATAATGAAAAGCACTCTCAATTCATTAATGTAATTATTAAAGTCTTTTTTCTTTTCCCTATTAATAATATAAGATAAGTATTTTGTATTTGTATTGCAGTATGACGCCAGGAAAGGTAAAGAAATTCCATTGCGGATAAATTGTTTTGATTTTTCAAATTTCTCAAGCTTTTTTAAAATCATCATCTCAGTCGCTTCTGTCATTAATGAACTCTCATCCTTTATTTCAGTTACAGCTACAGGATCATTTTCATCTATATGATCTTCATTTTCGTTCTTACTGGTTACATAATCCGGATCAAAAGACTTTGTATTTATCTCTAAATTCTTTATTACTTGGTTAATTTTATCAATTTTTCTTTTTTGGTATTTTCTATACATTATAAAATAGACAACCATTACAATCAGTAAGCCTCCAATAATAAAAATCAGCGAATTTTTGGATTCGGCTGTTTTTTCTACTTCCCTGTTTTTCTTTTCAAGATTGTTGTATGAATCATTAATAAAAGATTTAGAATTATTCTCAATCCTTTCTGATACAGAATCATTTTTCATGGTCACTTCCGACAATTTTTTGAAGTCCTCTTTCAAAAGATAGTATTTTTTTGAGGTTTTATAAATTTCATTTTTAAGGTCAAGATACTGTGACGTTTCTGAAATTTTTTCGGCAAGATCCAGATTTTCTTTTGCTTTTACTAAATCTTTCTTACCCATATAAACTTGAGCAAACCCATTATAAACCAATGCTTTGAGGAAATTATCCGGCATTCCATTAAGTTTCTGCAGTGCTTTATTATAATAAAAAAGTGCCTTGTCATAGTCTTTTAACCCCGTATAATTGAGCCCCAATAACTGTTCGTTATTTGCTGTTAGGAAATCATAATTCTGTTGGGTATTTTTATCGAAATAACTTTGAGACTTTCTAATTGCAGCAATAGATTTCTGATAATTGGCAACCCCGTATTCATAGTAAGCCTTTTCCTGTAATACAAAGCCCATCAGCTGTTTTTCAATAACAGGATTATTAATTCTTTTAATGACGTCAATTGTTTTATTGGCATACGTTAAAGACTTATTAAGGAGTCCTAAGGAACGATATTGAGAAGCAAGAAAGCCATCGATTTTGGCTAACCAAACATCATCATTTCCATTTATAATACTTTCGGCTTTTAATGCATAATCCACTGCATTTTTTATCTCGCCAGATTGTTTGTATAAAGAAGCTGATAACATTAAGCTTCTTGCTTTCAAAGTTGGTGTTTCAGAAATTGAAAATAATGAATCCGCTATGCTTAATGCTTTATTAAAATCTTTTTGGGAAGTTTCAAGGAAGGTTTTTGAATAAATAAGATTATAATTTTCCAGATTTTGTGCAGATATGCATATTACTGTCAAAAAAAACAAATTTACAGTAATTAAAAATTTCATAGTTATTGTATTTTATTTAAAAATTAAAAAAAACACAAAATTAGCTAATTTATTAGTTTAAGTAAAAATTTTAAACATTCATTTTCATGAAAAAGGATATTTTTTTAAAAAAAATATAAATACTTAAAAACTCATACATTAAAATCATATCCTGTTCCTTAATTTATAAAAGCAGAAAAAGATCTTCATGCTTTATTTATTTTCTCTTTAATATTAAGTCAGAACTTTATAATCCCGTTTTATTTTTATTTGACAGAAACCTTTACAATTATTTAAAATTTAATTAAAAAAGAACACGTAATCTTCTTTTAATTTTGTTTTCTTTTTAAGATGAACAAAGGAATTCTCCCGTTTTTGTTTTTTATATTTTCGTTATTACCGGCACAACAAAAGCCAGTTCAGATTGCTTTTCTTTCGGATGTCCATTTTCAGGATCTGTATGGAAGCTTTTCAGATCAGGATTTCAAAGGCATTCTCAATCCGAAAACGAAAAAGCCTACAATTTTGAGAACCATGGACTCTCAGCTACATTCAACGAGGATCTTTAATGAAAATTATTTTGCTTTTTTAAAAGCACTGGATGACATTGCCTTAAAAGGAATCAAAATTGTAGCCATGCCAGGTGATTTTTCAGATGATGGACAGGCCTATAACCTTCGGGGATTACATAAGATTTTAGAACAATATCATAAAAAATACGGAATCGATTTCTACCTCACTACAGGAAATCATGATCCTGTAGGCCCTTTTCGACAGGATGCCGGAAAGGATGATTTTCTTGGAGAAGACGGAAATCCTTTAGGAATTTACAGTAAGGAAAATATGGGGAAGATAAAGAATACAATCATTACTAAAGACATCGCAGAATCCGGTTATCTAGAAATTTTGCATGAATTAAGAGATTTTGGTTTTTATCCCAAAAAAGAAAATCTCTTCTGGAGTACGCCTTTCGGGTTTCAATCGGTTAAAAATTATTCTTACGAAAAAGCTTTACAGAGTGCGGATTATTCACAAAGGATGTACGAAGTTTCAAAAGGATTTTCCGTTCCCGATATGAGTTATGTTGTTGAACCTGTAAAAGGAATCTGGATGGTGGCAATTGACGGAAATACCTATATCCCTAAAAACATAAATGAAAATCCCGATATTCCTTCTAATTATAAAGGAGCAAGTATCGGTTACAACAATGTTTTGGCTCATAAAAAACATCTGATCGAGTGGATAAAAAAGGTTATGCAGGAAGCAAAAGCTAATGGAAAAACAGTGATTGCTTTCACTCATTACCCAATGATCGATTTTAATGACGGGGCAACGAACGAAATCAAAAAGTTATTAGGCGAAAAAAAATGGCAGCTGGAAAGGGTTCCTGAAGAAGAAGTCGCGGAAGTTTTTGCTGAAAACGGTTTGCAGATTCATTTTGCAGGACATATGCATATCAACGATACTGGGATCAGAAAAAAAGACAACAAAATGTTGGTGAATATCCAGGTTCCTTCACTGGCAGCTTATCTTCCTGCTTATAAAGTGCTCACTATACAATCTCCTGATATGATGGAAGTGCGAACAGAAGTTTTAAATGAGGTTCCAAATTTTGACACATTATTTCCTTTGTATGAAAAGGAATACAAAACCTTAGAAAAAGACAAAAATAAAATCGTCTGGAACAGGGATATCCTGAAGTCAGAATCTTATCATGATTTTATGCTGTTCCATCTGAAAGAACTGGTCCGACTCAGGATGATTCCCGATGACTGGCCGAAAGATTTTATTGAAAAAGCCCAACACCTGACTGGAGAAGACCTGTTATTGTTAATTCTCAATCAAAATCAATTAAAAGAAAAGAACATCCGCTCAACAACCTTCAGATCGTGGACTTTTGAAGATCTTTTACTGGACCTCTATAAATTTCAGTCGGCTGATGAACTGGCAAAAAAAGATATTCCTAAAGAAAGACTGCAGCAATATGAGATCTTGGAAAAGCTGTATCAGGAAAATCAGTCACAGGATCCTTTTCTATTGCAGCTACAATCTTTTTTTAAAATCATAAAGTTACTTTCCAGCGGAGATCCGGCAGATCATTTTGAAATAGACTTAAAAAAACAGAAGATCCGCAAACTCTAATTTTTCACCCTTTACTTTTTCAACGATTAATTATAAAACGAAAAGACTGTCAACAAATTAACAGCCTTTTCTATTGTAAATCTAAAAGTAAAAAATATTCTTTTATCAGTTTAAAGGATTTTTCCTTTCATAGGTATTATTATCAAAACTAATTTTATAGTTAGACTTGAATAATTTGCTCGGCTGGTAATAATCGGTTGTGATGATCTGTGCTCCGCTCTTTTTTGCTTTTTCGAATCTTGAATAATCTTCTTTCCTTGCTTCCATCGTATCCGCATCAGCCCTGGTTCGGATAATATATCCTTGTTTTACTAAAGCCGCAATCTCCGGACCTGGATCATTCATGAACACAACAGCGGATTCAGGAGTTCCCGGAGTGGAATTGGTAAAGACCATTCTTCCTTTCAAAGACGGATGACCTTTCATATACAAATCTCTATTCTCACTGTTGTTATCCAGTACAAAAAGGAATTTTCCCTTGGCATCTTTTACTTTCGGCCAGTTTTTGTGTAAAACCGCTTCATTCAGTGTTGTATAATTTCCCCTGATATCATCCGGTGTGATGATTTTATTTTTACCCAGGTAGTTTTTTAATTCATTGTCAAGATCATCGAATAATTTTGAAGTATAATGTTCCGGTTCTGTTCCGAACTGGTTGGCTTTTCCGTCTTTAGGTTCTAACGTAATAAAAACCGGATCGTGATCAGGATGCGCATCAGACCATTTTTTCAAATCTTTCAGGCAGTCTTCCAGCGTATAATAATGGGTCTGATAATCAATGTCGGTAATATGGATCATTTTATATCCCGGCTTTTTCATTTTTCCTTCCGGATCAAAAGGCTGACTGGTCTTTACCAGATCTAAAATCTTCGGATGAGCATATTTACCTCCTTTACTGTCTGCATACACATCTATTTCAAGATTTCTTAATCCCAGATCCAGCTGTTGAGGAACCGGAATATGTTCGTATTGAATTCTCGGAAGAAAATTCAGTGAATCTTTTTTAGACAGGTATTCGTAAACCTCCGGAAGAATGGCCTTCTTATAAGAATTGTGCGAACCAATCACCTGGATCTCATTAATCTTTAAGTTGTTCAGATTTTGATACTGCGCCCAAAAAAGGTTTAATGAAGAAACATACAAACCTAAGAATATTACCTTTTTCATGACTTCAATTTATTTGTCATCGCGAAATTAGGAAGTCTTTATTCAGCTTTGTTATACAGTATATTAAGTGTTTTTTAAGATTATATGAATCGTAAAAATGAGGTATTCATAAGTGCCTGATAATGAATTATGTTTTATTTTCTCAAAAAGGGAGATTTATATTTTATTGATTTTATGATAATGTTATGTTAAAATAGATTTGGGTTAAACGTTTTTACTTTGCATCTGAAAAATAAACACGAAAGATGAAAAGAAAATACCGCTGTTGCGGGAACAACAGCGGCTTTTTATTAAGCTAGCAATAGTAACAATTACTTTACTTAATGATATGTACCACAAAATTAATTTTTTTAAATTTAAAAAGCTAATTCCGATTGCTTTGATTTTCCTGGTTGCCAATCAGGCTCATGCAGAAGGATTTTCTAAACACTCCTCCATTTCTTTTCAGGTTAAGGAACCTATCACCGGAATCGTAAAAGATCAGGAAGGTTCTGCCATAGAAGGCGCGAAAATTACTGTCGTAGAAACCGGAGAAACTGCGACTACCGATGCATCAGGAAACTTTACGATTTCTGCCAATATCGGGCAGACTTTATCTATTTCTTATGAGGGATATGCGACACAGACCCTGAAAATTTCAGGAAGCTCAGTTTCTGTGAATCTGAAATCTAAAAAAGGAGCAACTTCTATTGAAGAGGTTACTTTAGTAGGATATGGTTCTCAGAAAAAGTCTGATGTTACAGGAGCTATCAGCCAGCTGAAAGCTGCTAATTTTAAAGAGGGAATGAATATTTCCGTGGATAATTTGATGCAGGGAAAAGTAGCGGGTGTACGTATTGTACAGACGAGCGGTGAACCGGGAGCAGGTGTAAATGTTTCCATCAGAGGTATTGGCTCCATCCGAAGCGGGAGTACTCCTCTGTTCGTTGTGGACGGCGTTCCGTTGAATAATGATCCGGTAAGCGCATCAAGCCCTGATTTTGGGTTGGGAAATACCGCCGCAAAAAATCCACTGAATTTTTTAAATACCAGTGATATTGAATCAATCACTGTTTTGAAAGACGCTTCTGCCGCCGCAATCTATGGAGCAAGAGGTTCGAATGGGGTTGTTTTGGTGACGACTAAAAGAGGAAAAAAAGGAGAACCTTTATTTACATATGATACCTATTTAGGTTTTTCTTCCGTGATCAAAAAATTAGATCTGTTAACAGCAGATGAATACAGAGCAGCAGGAATAGACAAGTCTTACGATCATGGCGGAAATACAGACTGGCAGGATGAAATCTACAGAAATGCTGTTTCTTCTAATCATTCGGTCTCATTTTCAAAAGCCACAGATACGGGAAGCTATTTTGCATCGCTTTCTCATATGGATCAAGATGGTATTGTACTGAACAGCAGTTTCAAAAGAACTACAGCCCGCATCAATGCAGAAGAATCTTTCCTAGATGATAAGCGATTAAAAGTTAAAGTAAATCTTACCGCGAGTGATATCAAAGAAACAGGAATTCCGAATGGAGGAACTGCAGGATCTGATGGACAGTTGATTATCCACGCTTTAATGGCCAATCCTACCCGTTCAGTATACGATGAAAACGGAAATTATACCAATTTCAACATGAACGCTCATTACAACCCGTTGTATTTACTGAGTGTATATCAGGATAAAACCAACACCTTCCGAGTATTAGGAAATACAGAAGCTACGCTGAGAATTATACCGGGCTTGAATTATAAATTCAATTTAGGGATCGACAGAAGTTTATCGGAAAGAAATACAACCATGTTCCCGAATATTACCGACAGAAGCCCAAAAGGGATCTATTCCCAGGCCAATCTGGATGCCTATAATATTCTTTTAGAGCATTACCTGACTTACGATTTCAGCTTCGGCAGACATAATTTCAATTGGCTAGCAGGTTTTTCCTATCAGAAATTCAAAGCAACAGCTACGTATTGGGGCGTAAGAAACTTCTTGGCTCAGGGAGCCGGAATTCCACCTGAAATTAATCCCGGATATTCCGGAGATGTTTTTGTTCCACAGCCAGGGACAGATCAGGAGAATGAACTACAGTCCTATTTCGGAAGGGTAAACTACAACTTTGACAAAAAATATTTCTTAACGGCTTCTTTGAGAGCAGATGGTTCTACCCGTTTCGGAGACAACAATAAATACGGATATTTCCCGTCAGTTGCTGTAGGCTGGACGATTTCCAATGAGAACTTTTTGAAAGGAAATCCGGTCATTAATGAATTAAAATTAAGAGCAAGTTGGGGCCAAACCGGGAACCAGGAGGTTCAGAATAAGATTACAAAACCAAGTTATTCATTGGCAGCTTCTGCAGGATATTATTTATATGATAATTTGAATCTTATCAACGGGGTTTTGATTAACAGAACAGCCTATCCGGATCTGAAATGGGAAACGGTAGAACAATCAAACATAGGATTGGATTTCAGCTTGCTGAAAAATAAATTATACGGGTCCCTGGAATATTATAATAAATCAACAAAAGACGCGATTCTGCGTATTCCATCTCCAGTATTAAGCCCAACTCCTATGATCTGGAGAAATTCTGACGGAACAATTAAAAATAAAGGTATTGAATTCTCTATCGGGTCTGAAATTATCAAAAATGAAAACTTCACCTGGAACCTTGATGTAAACGGAGCTACAGTAAATAATAAAATTACAGGGCTTCCTGTTTCAGAAATTTATTCAGGATCAGTATCGGGACCGGGACTTTCCGGGGTTACCGCCAATGTATATAAAAACGGTTACCAGGCGGGGTCTTTTTATATGTATCATTATTTAGGAATTGATGCCAACGGTAAATATATTTATGAAGATGTAGACGGCGACGGAACGATTGGCCAAAAAGACAAAAAGATCTTTGAGGGGCCCATTCCAAAATTTACTTTCGGAATCAATTCTTATATGAAGTACAAGAAATTTGATTTTTCTTTCTCTTTTATCGGACAGACAGGAGGTTACCTGGTCAATAATACAGCGTTGGACTTAAATATCAACAATCTGGCTTCAGACCGAAACGTTTTGAAAAACTTCTACGATTCTGGAGCAAGCTTTACCAATCAGCCGCAATTGTCCTCTTTGTATCTTGAGAAATCAGACTTTATCCGTCTGAACAACGTAAGACTAGGCTATACTTTTGATATCAACCAACTGAAGTTTTTAAAGAGTATTAATCTTTATGTAAGTGCACAGAACTTACTAACAATTACAAGCTATACAGGTTATGATCCGCTTGTCGACACCAGTAAACAGGTAGAAGGAAACCAGTCATTAGGAATTGACTACACTACCTATCCTTCTGCAAAAACTTTCATTTTAGGAGCCACTGTTAAATTTTAAGTTAAAAGAAATCATGAAATCAACATTTTTAAATATTAATAAAATCGTTCTATCGGTAGCGGTAATATCACTAATGGGATGTACCAATTTGGATGAAAAGTTGCTTGACGAAGTTCCGAGTTCCGTAGCTGCAGATCCTGAAGCTTCTTTAGCTGCCGCTTACGGACAGCTTGGTGACGGAACATTCGTAGATCACGGAAGTGTATTCGCCTTACAGGAATACTCTACGGATGAAGCCATCTTACCAACCAGAGGAAGCGACTGGGGAGACGGAGGAAAATGGAGAGCAATGCACGAATTTACCTGGGATCCTAATAATGATGTGATAAAAACAACATTCAATCAACTGACATTAGGGATTACCAAATCTTTAACCGCTATCGGAAGCATCAACCAAAGCAATATCAGTAATAAAGCATTATTCTTAGCCGAGGCAAAAGGTTTGTTAGCTTACTATACCTACACAACGATCGATTTGTTCGGACAGGCTCCTTACAGGGATCCTGATAATCTGAATGCACCTATCGAAATTAAGAAAGCAGAAACTACGATTGATGCTTTAATTACTGAAGTTGAAGGGCTTATTCCCAATTTAGCGGATATTAAAACCCAAAATACCCATGCCGGAAGATTTACCAAACAGGCAGCATATGCTTTATTGGCAGATATGTACCTGAACAGAGCTGTTCTAAAAAATAAGACAGCTGCTACGTTCAATTTTACAGAACAAGCAATTAATGTAGGCGGAACAGATATGGATAAAGTTATTCAATATTCCAATCTACTAATTAATGGAGGGCTTTTCAGCTTAGAATCTAATTATTTCCACAATTTTGACATTAATAATGACAATAGCAAAGAATTGATTTTCACGATTGTTCAGAAGAAAAATTCACTTAGAAACGCAGACAATGATCTTGCCTATATGTCGATGGAAAGAATCCAGAAACCGTCACCGGACAACAGAGGAACAAACGCTTCCTGCATTACTCCCGAATTCTATTATTCATGGAACGGAAATCATGATGATCCGCGTTTCCAAAGAACTTATCAGTATGAAGACGGAACATGGTTCAGAAATGACGGAACCGATGTAAGCGTACCATCAACAAGCAAAGTGGAAGGAACAGGAAAACCGTGGTTTCATTTCAACAGAGGATTACAGGTTGGCCAACAATATGGCCCGAAAATTCTTGCCAATGGTAATTTTGATATGACTGCTGACGGAAGAATTAAAGTTTATAAATTATTCACAGAAAAAAATACGACCCTTGCTGCCGATTTCACACCTGAACTTAATTTTGATAATCCTGCGGAAGCAGTATTTACACAGGCTCAGATCAACAGAGGGGTAAGAAACTTCAAGTTTGAATTTGATCCTGGTTACGGAAACAACGGAACCAGCGGAATGGATGTACCCTTGTACAGATTAGGAACCATCTATATGATGAGAGCAGAAGCCTATTTCAGAAACGGGAATGTAACTGCAGCTTTGGCAGATGTGAACAAATTAAGAACAAGCAGAACCAATGATGCTTTAAAGAATAATACACCAGGTGTTGCGCTTACCTCTTTGGATGCCAATACATTATTTAAGGAATCAGGATATGAGCTGTATTGGGAAATGTACAGAAGAAAAGCAATGATCAGATTCGGAAAATTTGATCTTGCAGGAACAGCAAAACCTGCGACTCAACCCTACAGAAGAATATTCCCTATTCCGCAGGCAACTCTTGATGTTTCCAAGGAATTCACTCAAAATCCAGGCTATTAATTTCTTTTCATCAAATTAATTTTTTTCGTAGAAAGTGACTGTCTTCTTAGACAGTCACTTTTTTTGTTGAGATATCATTTGGAGCTATTTTACACTAATAAAAAACCTGAAAATGATTAATTTTCAGGCTTAAATTTTATATGTTTCTTTTCAATAATTATAAACGAAAACTAGTAAGTCTGAAGCATAGACGTTGTTAATGTAGATTGTGACATTTCACTATTCAAATTGGATGTATCAACAGCCCTTCCTATTCCTAAATTAGCTTCATTACTTCCTGAGCCTAAATTTCTATTCGTACAGGCAGCTTTTACAACATATGAACCGGCAGCCAAAGCATCCAAAGTGACATTTAAATTATAAATCCGATAACTCCCCGGAACACCACGGACAACATCATTTCGTACAGCCTTTAAAACCCCGGGAGCACCATCCTTTTCTACGAAAATACCACATGCATAACTTGCCGAACCTGTTGTCCAGGACAAACCTGTACGTCTGGCGATCTGAACAGTAGTCTGAAAAGATAATATTGCCTTAGATTTATTATCTGTACGGGTAACTACAAAACTATCTGTTATACCAGGTATGTAAGACCAATCAGTAGCAGAATATGGAGCGTCCATAGTATAAATTCCTAAATTCCCAGATTTGGTAAATTCTATTCCGACATTATCCTTTACCGTATTCAAATAATATAATGATAAACTTCCCGTACCATTGGCTATTTGAAAAGTTTTCCAGGTATCCGATGTTGGACCCGCTACAGAAAATATCTGCCCTGTAGTTCCTTCAGCACCCGTCGTAGTGGGAGTTCCTCCTGTTCGAATTTCTTTTCTAACATTTAATGTACCATTTACATCAAGGGTTTTTGCAGGAGTATTGGTATTAATACCTACTTGACCATTACAGATGGCAGCAAAGAAAACTCCTATTATATAAATATTTTTCATTTTTATGGATTTACTATTGGTGAAAAATTCTGTGGAATTTCATAAACATCAACTTTCAGAGAAGATTGTGTCATAAAATTATTTAAATTGCCTATTAATACGGCTGCCGGCACTCCAATACCCAAAGTTAATCCTGACACAGGATTCGTTAGCCTGGAGCAAGCAACACTCACTGAATGGGTACCTGGTACAAGATTTTCAACACCCCCAATTTGAGTATGAGTTATAAATGTACTACTATTAGGGCTCGCAGTAACTTTATTGATTCTTATACTTTTCAGCAATCCATCTACAAAAATACCGCATGCAAATTTAATATTAGACCCGTCCCCTCCTGCATTATTTTGCTGTACTACAGTTTCGAAGAGCAGATAAGTACTATTTTGTGTACTATTAACCGTAAAATTTTGAGACAAACCTGATATTGTTTTAAAATTTTTCCCAGCCACCGTTAAGGATGTAAGCGGTGTATCCTGAGCGAAGTCTGTTGCAGGTACTATAGTCGTTGCCGTTTCTGCATTCGTGAACGTGATACCCTGACCGGTTGTACCAGAAGGCCCTTGATTTGTTGCATTTGAAGTATTTAAATCCCTAAAAGAATCGTTAAATATAAGATAATATTTATTTGTTAAATATTCCGGAATTCTGAATGTCTTCCATGTTGGTGAAGTATTTGGTCCTCTAGAAACCAGAACCTGTCCTACACTTCCGGGAACAAGTGTACCCGTACCATTATCTAAAAATAATTTGTTCCCTATATTGATGTCTCCATTTACATCGAGATTGTTTCTAGGGTTTGTTGTAGCCACCCCGACATTGCCCTGTGCACATAATAAAGTTGAGATCAGAGTAATTGAAAATATTAATGTTTTTTTCATGATTCTAATTGGTATAGGTAACAAGTTCTGCAATATCGATTTTAAGTAAAGATCTCAAGCTAAAAGCATTTGAGGAATTATTAGTCAAAATTGGCGTGGGACCATAAGTAGGAATATTAACACCAATTCTAAAATAGTTGTTTGCTACATCCGAGGAAGAAATCTTTCTACAAGCAACATCCACTGTATAATTACCTATGGGAACATTTTCCTCTGTATAATTTAATGTAAAAATACTCTGCGTTGGTGCAGTATCAATTGCTGTAATACCATCAGGTCTTAATGCAACAAGCTTATCATTCTTAAAAATACCGCAAATAAAATTTACAGAAGAACCTGCACCAGCTACTTTATTTACTAATTCAGCCCCTGACTGCACCTGATACGTTATCTTATTCTGAGATGCCTTAATTTCCACCGGAATACTCAAGCCAGTTATTTTAACCCATTTTGCCGGATCAAAATCTTCATTCAGATTACTCGTTACGGGAGAAGAAGCAGCTACGCTATTTGACAAAGTTGTAATGCCTGTTTGATCTGTTTTCAGATAAGTATTTATTAACTTATACTGAGAATTTTCCATAAAAGGAATATTTGCATATCTCCAAACCGGAGGCTGTCCGGCTCCCTTCGAAACTAAAACCTGATCCACACTGCCTTTATCACCATTTACAACATCCGTTCCTCCCACACTTAGTGCTTTTCTTAATGCTAAATCTCCGTTCACATCTAACGTAGATTTAGGTGTCGCTGTATTAATTCCCACTTGAGAAAACATTTTCATGAACATTAGAAAAGTAAGAATTAATGTACCTGTGTACTTCATAAAATTGTGTTTAAATTAATAGAAACTTGAAAGAGTATAAATATTTACACCTCTATTTATATAGTATTTTTAATATTTTTCATGTTTTAATTAATTTATTTAATCACATACTCCAATAATTATAATATTTTTTCATAATTATCTTATTCGTTTGCATATTGACAATATGTTGATTATTTCACAAACAGATTATGATATTAAAATATATAAAAATCATAAAATAGAAAATAATTTTAAATAAACAACATTTGTCAAAAACAATACCAATAAGCGATTTTGATTAAAAAATTTCACAAATATAATTCATTTTAAAGTATATTCTGTATTTTAACTAAAACAAACGTAAAAAAATAAATATAAATCCTTTTAAAGTGAAAAAAATACATTTGCCATATATTTAAAAAAAACAAAATATTAATAAGAATAATACATCAATAAATATTTATATAAATAAAATATTATCGGTTTGAATAAAAAACAAATACAGCTATTCTAAAAAAAAAAATTCATAATGCATTGAAAATTTATTATTTAGACTATCTATTGAGATAACATCTGTTTTTTAAATACATCTGTGTTAATTTGGGTACAACGAAGACAGATTTGGATACAATTGCCGCTTCGATCCTTAAGAATTTTGTAACTGTAAAAAATAAAAAGAATGAAAATAGTAATTACAGGTTCTTTGGGGAACATCGGGCGATCATTATTAAGCCAGGAATTAATCAAACAAGGACATACAGTAACATTAATCAGCAGCAATCCTGAAAGAAAGATGGAGATTGAACGTCTAAAAACAACTGCTGCTATTGGATTTTTAGCAGTATCCTTTTCGGAAGCAGATGCTGTATATTGTATGATTCTTCCTAATTATGAACAGCAGGATCAGATCGAGTATTATAAGATCATTGGAGAAAGTTACAAAAGAGTTATTCTTGAGACTAAGGTGAAGAGAATTGTTCATTTAAGTGGCTATGGAGCACTCGGCAAGTGGAACAGGTTTTATAGCCGCATATCACAGGAGAAACAGCTCTCACTCGCTACATTAGTTACCTGATTTATAATTGATAATAAATTTAAATCTAAGCATACATAAAACCATAAAAATTAATAATAAAACTGTCAGGTGAAGTATTGACGGTAAATTGTCTGCCAAACTACCTCCTGCTTGAACTATCGAAAGATACGCTTTCAGGAAAGGTGTTGTTGGAAGCATATCTGAAAAAATTTGTACTAATTTAGGTAAAGCCTGATAGGGCATGGAATATCCCGTAATCAAAAATATCGGATAAGACGAAAAAACCATAACCTGAAATGTGAAAAGCTTAGATTTGAAAAAACTCCCGATTAACATCCCAAAAACCAGTATTGTAGCTATAAAAAGAGCCATTAATAAAGATAAATCCAAATAATTCCCTCTTATTTCCACCCCGAAGACTGAAAAATTTATGGTCGCAAAAAACAAACCGAAAATCATGAAAATAATGAAATATAAAAAGCTCTTTCCCACAAGTAATTTAGAAATATTGCGTCCTGAAAGCTGATAAAGATCACTAAGCTTTTTATCTTCTCTTTCGGAGGCAAAACTAGCTGCAACACCTATCAACAAAGTCTGCTGTAAAATTATGGCTAATAATCCCGGTAATAAAAAAGCCCCATATGTCATCCCTGAATTGTACAATGGACGGTAATCCATATTAATTGGATTGGTCATTTTCATCGACTGATCATCATTCATTCCTTGTTTGTTAAAATACGTTTTTCTTACACCTGCCCCCACCGTAAGACAAACTTTGGTAACTGCGCTTAATAGATCACTAGAAGGTAAAAATCGTGAAGCATTCAAAACAAGATTTACATTGACCTGTTTTTGAGAAAGAATATACTTTTCCATATCTTTCTGAATATAAAAATACCCTTCAACCTCTCCATTATAGAGTTTTTCGTTAGCCTCAGAAATATCGGAAACAGGAATTATATCAATCATCGGAGTAGAATTAAGCTGATCTGTCAACAATCTTGATATAGTTGTTCCGTCTGCATCAATCAAGGCTAACTTCACTTTCTCCTCTCCTTTGTTCAGGTAAATGCTTCCATACATAAAGGCATAAATAATCGGCGCCAAAAGTAAAATCATAAACAGACTTGAATCTTTTGAAACGTTTTGGGCTTCTCGTTTTATGATTTGGAATATCTCTTTCACACCTTTTGATTTTTAAGATAAGTATCCACTTTATTTTGGAAAAAAAGAATTGCAACTGAAAAAGTAACTCCAATAAATAGCAAAAGCTTATAAATTTCCGGCATTGCATAAGATATCGGAAGTTTCATAAAATAAACTTTAATAAATCCATCCAGAAAGTGTGTGTAAGGCATTATTTCTGCATAAAACTGATCATACCATGGCATTGCCGTTCTTGGAAATGTAAACCCACTAAAAACAAAAGCCGGAGAAGTAAAAAACAGTGCAATATCCGTTACCAAAAGCATATTATTTGAAATTGCAGAAACCATCATCCCTATGCCGATGCATGCAAGAGACATCAAAGTATACATGATGAAGAAATTAAAATAGGTCCCGGGTTTTTCTAAATGATAAACAGGAAACACAAAAAAAGCAACCAGTAAAAAAAGAATCCACGCAATGCAAAGATGTGCAAACATTTTTCCTATAAAAATCTCTGAAGAAGAGGTTGAAATTTTCAAAAGTTCATCAATTGTACTTCTTTTAAACTCCAAATTCAGGATGAGAACAGACGCCACGATTAAAGCCATTTGCAAACCTACGGTTATCAAACCCGGTGTAAGATACATTTGATAGTTAAAATCAGGATTATATAAAGTTGTTGTATTTAATTTAATGGGCTGAACCAAAGTATTTGCTGTTTCAGCAGGCATTCCCTGTTTTTCCGCTTTTTGAAGAACTACAGCAAGTCCTCCTTTGATGATGACTTCCGCAGCTCCTTTATAGATCATCTTCGCAGGAACAAGATAGGCACCATTCGTATACAGCGTAATATTGGATTGATGATCTTTCTTTACATCCGCTTCCATATTTTTCGGGAAATGGACCGCCCCAAAAATTTCACCTTTTTTCATCAGACTTTCGATTTCTGAATTACTGAAAGCTGTATGGGTAAAATGTATATACTCATTTTGCTCCATCATATCGGTAAGCATTCTGGAAACTGAAGAGCGATCTTCATCCCAAACTGCCATTGGAAGTTCCTTTGCAAACTGTTTCTGATAAATAAAACCGTAAAAAAGAAAAATAATAGGCGGAATCACCAGTAAAACCACATAAAAATTAGGAATCGAAAAAATTCGCTTCCATTCTCGCAGCATGATTTGACTAATGGCTTTCAACTTAAATTAAAAATAATATTATGGTAAAATCAGTTGTGCAGTCATACCGGGACGAAGTCCTTTAATTGAATGCAGATTTTCAGGTTTTACTTTTATCTGGAATGTTCTCAGTTCAAATTCTCCGTTCTGTTTTTCGGGCACCCAATCTGCATATCCCAATGCAGGAGCCAGTTCTGATACAACACCCTTCACTTCTTCCGGCGTACAACCAGGGATTTTCATTGTGACAGATGTTCCTTTATCTATTTTATTCATCTGACTTTGGCGGAGATTGAATTTTACAAAATAGGAATTATCCTTCTGAATGGTCATCATAGGATATCCTGCATTTACCATTTCGCCTTTGTTCGAAATAACGGTGGAAATCTTTCCTGAAGCAGGAGCTTTTATAGAAGCATTATCCTTAATTTGTTCGGTAAGTTTCTCCGCATCTTTTGCCTGATTCAGAATTGATTTTGCAGAATTTTTAAGCTCATCATTACTTCCTCGCTCAAGCAATTGTACATTCAGTTTTGCTGTTTCAAGCTCTTTTTGGGCCGCTTTAAATTTAAAATAAACAATATCTCTTTCCTGTCCCGAAACCACGCCCTCAGAATAAAGATTCTGGAAACGCGAATAGGTTTTATTCATTAAATCCATTTGCTGCTGTGCAATTTGCTGAAGATTCTTTGCCGAAGCCAAAACCTCAGGCTCCACACCTCGATCAACTTTGTTCAGCTGATTTTGAGCAATAGTTACCGCTTCAGAAACCTGCGACTGAATGGTTTCTATCTCTGAAGTTTTCATTTGGGCAACAATCTGTCCTTCTTTTACCTCATCATCCTGTTTTACCAGCAATTCGACCACTCTTCCGGGTAATGAAGCAGAAACATCTACAAATTCCGCATCAACCATCCCTATAACGGCATCCTTATCAACCTGTGAAGATGTATTTCTAAGAAGGTATATAACCGCAACAGTCAAAACAATCAAAGGAATAAAAATCGCCCAATAATTTTTTATAAAGTTCTTCATCTTGTTCTGATTTTATGGAATATAATTGATTATGTTTTCGGGGTTTCCGGTAATAAAAAAATAAGTTGCCAACGCTGTCTGATAAGCAACCAGTGAAGTGTAATACAATTTTTCGGTTTCATACTGCAATTGAAGTACATCATTAACGTCCTTCACAGAAGCAAGACTGTTTTCCAATCGTTTTCTTACCATTTCAGTAGTTGTATAAGACTGTTTCCTCGATTCATCAAAAGTTTCACTCTGTTCTTTCAGACTGATAAGCTTATTCTGTGCTACTCTGGTTGCAAGATTTACAGCTTTCTGTTTCTGTTCTATTAATATATCAGCTTCTTTTATAATCGATTCTGATGCCTGATTTCGGGATCTCCTTTCGGGATCAAAGAGTGTCCACTGCATTTCTATCCCGACCAGCCAGGGAGGCGTAATCAATGGAAGGTCCTTTCTGAAAAACTGATAGTTGCCAATGGCAAAAATATTCGGCTTTGAAAGAGATTTGGTGATCATAAGACCTGTTTCTGCTTCCGTTTTTTTGCTTTGAAGAAGTTTGATATCTGCATTATTTTCTGAATTGGAAAATGTCGGAAGTTCGGTATTTTCGGTTAGCTTTTCAGTAATTTCCAAGGGTTCATCTAATGAAACTCCCATTAAATCTTTAAGAGTAAGCAATGCATTTTCCTTTTCAAGATTCAGATTTTTAAGATTGGTTTCTCCTTGTTTCTTAGCAATATCTGCCCAATTTTTCAAATAAGGAGGAATGATTTCTGATTTTAAGAGATTTTCAGCATATTTTTCATTTTGATGAAGGGATGCAACACTTTTTTGCTGCTTTTCAATCATCGAATTGAGATACATGATCTGAATATATTGTAATATGATATTATAAGTTATGAGATCTTTTGAAGATTTAAGATTAGCTTTTCCGCTTTCCACCTGCTGTTCTGAAAGCTTTTGTGCAGCATTCAGTTTTCCGCCCAGATAAATAGGCTGTTTGACCAAAATACCGGCTAAAAAATAACTTTGTTTTGCAATTGCCGGATTATAATTGGGATACACCGCATTGATAATATCTTTGGAGGTCTGGTAAATTACATCCTGTACAGTTTGTGGAAGCGGATTTCCTGTTATCTGCTGATAAAAAGTATTGGCAGAAGATACACTTTGTTTTGCCGATCCCTCTACAATTCCTCCTTTTACCTGTTGAAGATTAATTTTAATAGGTTCCCCGATATAATTGTAGCCTCCAAGTAAATCTACCTTTGGTAAATTATTATTTTTATTGGATTTCACAAGCTTTTCCCGGGTTTCCAAAGATTGCTCTGCCAATTTAATCGCAGTATTATTTTTTATTGCATTATTGATACATTGTTGCAGGCTAACACTCTGACAAAAGATATTTGCAGAAACCAACACAAAACATATCAGTATTATTTTTTTAAATCGTATAATTTGTATGTACATAACATCTTATCCAAATTTAATCAAGAAATAAATTATAAAATCAACAAGGACGAAGAAATACACTACATTGCCATTTTCTATACCACTATTTAAAGTACTAAGATAATGTTTGCTATACTCTGAAAATTGAACAAAAGAATTTTAATCTGAAATTTTTAATTGCATAACACTCTACAGAGGGATAATCACAGTACTAATATTCTATGTTCAAACTTGAGCTAACTTTTCTTTGGCGGGAATCTTCCAATTGCTGTTGATTGCTTATATACTGTTCTTAGCCAGTATGAGAATGAAAAATGGGATTTAAAACAAAGTAAATTTTCATATAAATGCTTATTAATATTTGGTTTGTCTTATAAAAATACAAATTATTTTAATTAATTCACCATAGCAAGTTTTAAAAAATATTAATATATTTTAGTTTTACTGAAATTTCAAAAATTTACCCTCATGATATTTTAATGAATTTATGATTTATCAGATTCATGTATTATTTAAAACTAGTCTTATTTTCGATAAAAGACAGAAGAATATTTTTCCATTTTTTCCGGGTTTCAAATCCTGAAAAGTATAAAACCTAATAGAGCACCTCCTAACACCACAAAAGCACTGTTAACTTTAGTAAACCGGAATACAAAAATCAGACTGACAATTGCAATGGCTACAGTACGCCAATCTGCAATGCTGTCTTTTGCCATTTCATAACACACAGCTACAATAATAGCTACTGAAGCAACATTTATTGCATCTAAAAATGTGGATAAAATTTTTGAATTGCGGACTCGTTTCATCAACGGATGAAGTATTGCCACGAATACAAATGAAGGCAGGAAAATAGCAATGGTGGAAAATACAGCGCCTGAAAAACCGTTAATTTGAAAGCCTATAAAAGTAACTGAAGAAAAGACCGGACCTGGTGTAAATTGTCCCACTGCAATAGCATCTATCAGTTGTTGGCGTGTTAGCAAACCTGTTGATACCAATTCAGCATCTAAAAAAGCAAACAAAACGTAGCCGCTTCCGTACAGAATAGCACCAATTTTAAGGAAAACCAGAAAAAGATGAAAATTTTTAGATGATAGAAAACCTGAATCCGGAATTTGTAATAATACCGCCGGAATAAAGGAATGAACTTCACTCCGCTTATTGATAAAATACAATAATATAGCTAACAGACCTGCTCCAAATAAGAGAAAAATCTCATTAATCCCCAATAAAGATAAAATCAGAACACTTACACCAATAAACCAGAGCTGCAACGTTTTCAGTGATTTCTTGCCCAAAGGATAAATGGCTGCTAAAATAACCGATATAATCGCAGGTTTTATCCCATAAACAAAAGGCTGAACTTCCGGAAGCTGTCCATATTCTTTATACAGCCATGCAAAAAATAAAGTGATGAGAACTGCGGGACCTATAAAGCATAATCCCGCTACAATAAGTCCTTTCCAACCCGCTCTGTCTTGCCCGATATGGATTGCCATCTCTGTACTGTTAGGTCCGGGTATTAAATTGGTTGCTCCTATCATATCCAGAAAATGTTCCTCGGTCATCCATTGACGCTTTATTACGACTTCCTGCCTCATCATGGCAATATGAGCAGCAGGTCCTCCAAAAGCTGTAATCCCTAACTTTAGGAAAATACGCGCAAGTTCTTTCAGTTTATTTTCCTTTTCCATGAATTACTATATATTCGTCAAGTAAATGGATGTTATTTTTCATTATGCAATTTAAAATCCTGATTGTTAAAGGGAGGCATACTTTTCATAACATAGAAATTTCAGATATAATGAAATTTTTTTCATAAAATTACACAGATTTATGAGATGATAAAGTTTTTCATACATTCTTATATTTTCAAACATTCACAATCTTTTAGCGGCTAAGAAATTTGATTTAAATGATGAAATCCTTCTATTCTATTTCTACAAAACAAAATCATACATCCAATTTGTTTACATCATAACCATATACCCAGTGCATCTTCTTCTTTTCCATATTAATAAAATATTTTAACATCCTGTCTCTGAATAAATTGATTATCCAATTAGGCTTTGATTTTGCCTTACCGATTTTTCTTGCCTGCGCAATAATTTTTGCTACTCTGCCAGATCTTAATTGCTGAAATCGGGAAAAAGCAAGTTCAGGGTCATCATATTTGATTAAGCACTTTGCCAACACCGCACCATCTTCTAAAGCCAGTGAAGCTCCCTGACCGGTATGTGGTGAAATAGCATGGGCAGCATCCCCTATTAAGCAAACTCTTCCAGCGTACCATCTTTCCAGCACAGGCATATCAAAGATAGGATAAGCAAATAAATCATTACTTGCCGTAATAATCTCACTGATTTTTCTGTGATCTTGAGCATGCAGCTCCAAAAGATCTCTTTTTATTTCGAGTTGTTGAGGCTCGTCATCCGAAACCGGGCGATGTGGCTCCTGTTCAGCATCATAATTGTTAAACCACCAGGTTTCTCCCGTATTGGTCGTTGAAAATCCGAAAAACGCCTGTTTGCCAAACATCATTTCTATAGCTTCTGAAGGTGTTGCCTGATTGGGAATTTTTACAATTGCTCCTGTAGATAACATATTTGTGTAGGTGGGTTGCGGTGAACCCGGAAAGAGCAGTTTTCTGCATTTTGAATGAATACCATCTGCACCTATCAGACAATCATAACCCTGATAGTTTTCTTTACTGGTTTTTATATTTATCTTTTCTCCAAAGTACTCAATAGACTCTAATTTACAGTCATATTCTACAAAACATCCTAATTCAATTAGCTTTTCATGTAATAAATTACTTATTGCCGATCTCTTCACCTGGATACTGGCTATTCCATAAGCATCCTTTTGATAGGAGACATCTAATTCGGCAATCTGTTTTGCTTTCGAATTGTAAAAATGAAGTGTTCCGGGAACATATTCATCATAGATCCTGGAGATGTCAATAAGATCAGTAAGGACATTCAATCCATTCGGTGATATTCCTAAGAACAGCCCCTCTGTCATTTCTTCCCTGGAACGGACTTCAATAATTGTTACCCAAGCTCCTCTTTTAAGCAGTTCAATTGCTAATGCCGGACCGGCAATTCCGGCTCCAACAATCATTACTTTCTTATTATTCATGATACATTTTTTTTAGATCCATCATCCGTTTTAAGTTTTGAAATATATACATACCCTATATTTACCAATATATATAACCCAACACGTACATAATTGAGGTTTTTCCAAGCTATTGCTTCTTTCAATAAGCCGGGCTCTACAACCGGTCTGACTTTCATGGCCATAAATGACATCAAAGTAGGTACGAAATACTGTAAAGTCCAGACTCTTAATCCTATATGGATAAGCAATAAAAATAACATAGCGTTTCGTCTCTGTTTGAAACGCCAATTAAAAAGAAGAGCTAATAGCAGAAAGATCTCATGAATGGAATGAACTATTATCCAAAAAAACTTGAAATCTAAGCCATAAGCGGTCTTAAAGAAAAATAAGGATGCAGGTGGTCCCGCCGTCCATGCAGGAACCATAATTGCAGTTTCCCACAATTGCGCTCCGTTCATCACAAAATAAAGTGCAGTAGCGATATACAGCCAATTATTAGCTCGTGAAGTTGTATTGGTCATTTCCATTTATTAATATTTTTGGTTTTATATAATAGAGTATTTATAAGTATCTTTACCGTAAAGCAAATTATTAACATCATTAAGTATCTTAATGACAAAGATAAATTATTTTTATGAACAGCAAAAAAAAAAAAGAACAAATTGAAAACCTGACAACTATTAACAACCTGACCAGAGAATTCTCTACGGTTACAGTACTCATGCATCAGGCAATTGCACAAAAGGCCGGCCTTGTTGGTACAGATCATAAATATATAGACTTACTTCTTCAGCACGGTTCTATGACTGCCGGACAGCTTGCTGAATTAAGTGGCATTACCACCGGAGCGGTAACCGCAATGATTGACAGACTTGAAAAAAGCAAATTGGTGAAACGTGAGCGTCAGACTGATGACAGAAGAAAAGTCTTAGTAGTCCTAGACCAAGAAGAAGCATTCAAACGTATCGGACCAGCTTTTATGACGATGCAGGAGGATCTTAAACAACTGTATAATGACTTTACTGAAACGGAACTTGCAACGGTAGAGAAATACTTAAAAGCTGCTATTGAATTCTCCAATAAACAGATCCGGAATCTGAATGAAAATTAATACTACTGTTACTATAACTCTAGCTTTCTCTTCTTTGCAAGGCTTAACTTTGTATTTAGGAAAGAATGCCTGATACACTTTATAACATTTTGCTATATAACCAGTTCAGTATTATTAGATATTCTCTTCTATTTGTAATTCAAAATTGAATAAAAAAAAGACCGATTGTTTTATTTTTTTATTTAATTTTGCTATAAATTAGACCGATCGGTTTATTTTATTAATGATATTAAAAAAAGAAAAGAGTAAAATGGAAGAATTTGATATTACCATTATTGGATCAGGTCCGGGAGGATATGTGGCAGCAATAAAAAGTGCCCAACTGGGATATAAAACCGCTTTAGTAGAAAAATACAGTACCTTGGGTGGTACTTGTACCAACGTTGGGTGCATACCTACCAAAGCACTATTGGACAGTACTCATCATTATTCAGATGCTGTTAAAAGTTTTCAAAATCATGGTATAGAATTTTCAGATATCCGGCTCAATTTTGAACAGGTCTTCAAGCGCAAATCTGATGTGGTAACTAAAAATACACAAGGCCTGGATTTTTTGATGAGAAAGAACAAGATTAAAGTTTTACAAGGCTCCGGCTCCTTTCTTAACAATGAATCTTTAAAAATCTCACACGCTGATCAAACAGAGACTGTTATAAAATCAAAGAAGTTTATTATTGCTACAGGATCAAAACCGGCAACCATTCCGGGAGTTACCATCGATAAAAAAAGAATCATTACTTCTACAGAAGCGCTGGCTATGAAAGAAAAACCTGAGAGTATTGTAATCATTGGCGGAGGTGTGATTAGTGTGGAAATGGCTTCAATTTTCAACAGGATCGGTACCAAGGTAACTATTTTGGAATATGCCGATAATCTGATTGCCAATATGGATCAGGAATTAGGGAGTACTCTGGCTAAAATTTTAACTAAAGAAGGGGTAGAAATAAAACTTCAGGAAGCCGTTTACAAAGCAGAGAATCATGGTGACAAAGCTAAAGTCTATTTTAAAAATAAACAAGGCATCGAACAGGAGCTTACCGCCGATTATATTTTAGTTGCTGTGGGCAGAAAGCCGTATGTGATCGGCCTGGGCTTAGAAAACACCAATGTAGAATTAAATGCTAATGGAACGATCAAGGTGGATGACCAACTCCAGACAACAGCCTCAAATATTTTTGCAATTGGTGATGTTATTGGCGGAGCTATGCTTGCTCACAAAGCAGAAGAAGAAGCTGTATTTGTTGTCGAGAAAATTGATGGTCAAAAATCACATATTGACTATGACCGTATTCCGTCAGTAGTTTACACCTGGCCGGAAGTCGCTTCAATAGGGGCAACAGAAGAAGAATTAAAAAAGCGTGGATTAGAATATAATGTCGGTAAATTTCCGTTCGCAGTGAATGCCAGAGCCAGAGCGGGAATGGAAACGGATGGCTTTGTAAAAGTACTTTCTGACCCCAAATATGGCGAACTTTTAGGAGTGCATATAATAGGTGCAAGAGCTGCCGATTTAATAGCCCAAGCAGTTATCGGTTTGGAATTTGAAATTACGGCAAAAGATATGGCCTCAATCTGCTATGCCCATCCTACTTATTCGGAGATACTGAAAGAAGCCTATACAATTGCTTCGGGTGAAGCTTCGGTAAATATTTAAAACTTTTATACGATCAGTATTTATGACAGGAACAATTTTTATAAGTAAACTAATGATGCTTAAAATGTGCGCCCACATTATCTTTATTAATAATGTTCTTATGCCCTTTAAAAATTGTTCCGATACTGATCCATATAGTGGAAAAAAGCAGAGATAAACAGGTAATTCCCAGTCCGGCTTTATAAAGCTCATATTCAACAATATTTGTTTTATAGGCAATAGATAAGGCAAGAATTCCAAACTCTCCCGTTTGCGAAAGTAATGCACCCCCGTAAAGACTATCCTTCCATTTAAAGTTTAAAAGCCTGAAAAAAACAGCAGACATAATACTGTTACTGATCAGCACCACTATCGTACCTAAAACAATAAGTTTATAATTGGATATAAGATAAGGAATATCCATACGAAGACCAATGGATACAAAGAATAATGAAACAAAGAAAACCTTAAAAGGCAGTAAAGAATGCTCAAGCCAGTGAAAAGCTTTCATCTTTCCCACCAAAACACCGGCAATAAAGCTTCCCAATGCAGCACTCATACCGATAGCCTCCGCTAAAACGCCGAATCCGAGACAAATAAAAAGCCCCAAAAAAACCTGTAAATCATGATCATTCTCTAAAAAAGAATATGAAAAATTAATTTCCCTGATATGTCTGATCTTTCTGAAAATAAAGAAAATAGCCAAGCATACAGCCAAGGGTAATATAAAGCTAAAAAAATTATATTTTTCACCATTCCAAAACTTCAGAACTGTCAAAGCCGGTGCCAGAAGGAGATCCTGCAACAGCAAAATATTCAAAATAACAATTCCGAATGCCGTATGTATTGTACCGTGCTTCTTTAAAAATTCAACGACAACGGCAGTACTATTAAATGTAAAAAGCATCGCAATGAGCACAATACTTTTATAATCAAGACTAAGAAACTTTCCAATAAAATAGGCAAAAAGTAAGCTTAAAACTATTTTTATACTTTGTGCTAGTAATGGTTTAATAATTAAGCTTTTTTTATTAGGAATATTGATTTCCATCCCTATAAAAAACATAAGCAGCAATATGCCGATTTCTCCAACCACTTCTATTTCTTCAGGCTGGGTAAAAAGCTTCAATACATGAGGACCAAGTAATATCCCCGCAATAATATAGGCAATAAGGTAGGGCTGATTCAGCTTTTTCAGCAAAAACATCAATCCCAACGTTGTCATACATAAAACACATACTGTCCAAAGCATATTTTCATATTATCGCGTTAGCATTTAATATTTATTCAGTCTTACTAGGTAAGCAGCAAGTTGCTGCTTTAATGAAGTTTGATCAGTTAGTAAAATCATGCAGAATGAAAAGTACAATAAATATACTTTATGATTTTATGAAAACAAGCCCCACATTGAGGCTTGTTTTTCGATAGGATCTAAGACAATTAATTTATTTCAATTAGCCTTGGAGGTTTTTGTTTGGCCTCTTCCTTTTTAGGAATGGTCAACATCAATAAACCATTTTCATATTTGGCTTGAATATTTTCCTGATCGACAACATCTTTTGGCAATTCAAAACTTCTCTGGAATGACTGATAACTGAATTCCCGTCGGGTATAATTTCCATCCTGGCTTTCGTTACTATCCTGTTTAGAGGAAGAAATAGTCAGAAGCTGTCCATCAAGTTTAATTTCAAAATCATTCTTCTCCATACCCGGAGCCGCTACCTGTACCTGGTAAGTATCGGCATTTTCTACAATATTGACTGAAGGAACAGTAGTGCTTGTAGACGAATAATTATTGTTCCCCCAATTAAAAAGTTCACGATTAAAAAAATCATCAAAAAGATTTGGAACTCCTGGCATGTTGCTCCAATTTTTCTTAATAAGATTCATAATAATGCTTTTTTAAAGTTAAACAATTTATTACTTAAATCTCAGCTGGCCAGCTGTTTGAAAAATCAGATTCAAAAAAAATACCAATTCAAAAAACATGATTTTTTTTCATACATACTGTCAAAATTTCAGTTTTGTGTCAAAGTGACCATCATGTATAACGATCTAATATAATAATATAAATGATAAGAATTATCTGTTTTTATAATGAAATATAGGTAGACGCTTCAAAATCTCTGCACTCTGCTCCGGCGTAATATCCCGTTGAGCTTCAGCAAGCATTTCATAGCCAACCATGAATTTTTTCACTTCTGCACTTCTCAGCAATGGCGGATAAAAATGCATATGAAAATGCCATTCAGGATGAGGTTTTCCATCGGTTGGCGACTGATGGATTCCGGCTGAATACGGGAAGGAAATCTCAAAAAGATTATCGTATTTCGTGGTTATATCTTTTATTATTGATGCCAAAGAATGCTTTTCTTCTTCAGAAAACTCAATTAGGTTTTCAATCTTTCTTTTGCTCACGATCATCGTTTCGTAAGGCCAGACTGCCCAGAAAGGAACTAATGTAACAAAATCCTCATTTTCAAGAGCAATTCGTTCGTTGATTTCCAGCTCTTTTTTTACATAATCTTCCAAAAGAGAAGTTCCGTTTTTATCAAAATAATTTTTAAGATTTTCCTGTGCTTTCGACACAATAGATGGAATTGAAGATTGTGCCCAGATCTGACCGTGCGGATGCGGATTGCTGCAACCCATCACCTGACCTTTATTCTCAAAGATCTGAACGTGGTTGATATAATCTAATCCTCCCAATTCTTCATATTGCTGTTGCCAAACATCAACGACTTTTTTGATGTCATCAACTTCCATTTCAGGTAGTGTTAGACTGTGATTTTCCGAAAAGCAAATGACACGATTGATCCCTCTTTCAGGTTTTAATGAAAAAAAATCAGAACTTTCCTCAGAAAATTCAACATTCTCTTTCATCAGAGAACCGAAATCGTTATCAAAAACGTAAACACCTTTATAATCAGGGTTTTTCTCGCCGTTTACACGAAAATTTCCTGAACACAAATAACAATTCGGATCATGAGCCGGAAGCTGTTCTTCTGATGTTTTTTCTGTTTGTCCCTGCCAAGGTCGATTCGCCCGTTGCGGAGAAACCAGAATCCACTCGTCCAAAAGCGGATTATATCTTCTGTGAGGATGATTTTTTTGATTAAATGACGATTTCATTTCTAAGGTATTCATTAATTCCGTCCGATATTTTTACTCTGTAGACTTTCATTTCGATGTTGTAAGCCTGTTTATATTGAGCACTGATATGGTCAATAACTTCATCAACATTTTCATCTTTAATAAGGTTAATACTGCAGCCGCCAAAACCGCCACCCATAATTCTTGCTCCTAAAACGCCTTCCTCCTTTAAAGTTTTTTCAACCATAAAGTCGAGCTCATCACAGCTTACTTCAAATTCTGTCGAAAGTCCGGAATGGGTTTCGTTCAAAAGTTGACCAAGATATTCTACATCACCTTCTGACAAAGCTTTTGCGGCTTTTTCCACTCTTTTGATTTCCTTAAGAAGGTAAAAGCATCTTTTATAAGACGTCTCTCCCATTTCTGCTCTTACTTCATCCAGCATCTCAAAACTGAAATCCCTGAATTTCTGTACCTCAGGAAATTTTTCCCACAATATTTTTTTGCCGTTGTCAACATCTCTTCTTCTATCGTTGTAACCGGAAGTTAGATGAGTATGTTTTACGCAACTGTCGAAAAGAACCAAGCTGTAACCGTCAATATTAGCTTCAAAATACTGATGCTCCAAAGAATTGCAATCAAGCATAATCACTTTATGCTCTTTTCCGAAAACTGACGAAAATTGGTCCATAATTCCGCATTTTACGCCTACAAAGGTATGTTCGGATTTCTGACCAATGACCGCTATTTCTTTTTTATTTAAATGTAAATCGAAAATTTCGTTGAGAATATAAGCAAATCCACATTCCAAAGCTGCCGATGATGATAAACCTGAACCCATCGGAATTGTACTGCTGAAAGCAATCTGCAAACCTCCGACTGCTTTCCCTGACTCTTGAATGACATTAAAAACGCCCAACAAATAATTGACCCAGGTCTGCGAAACCGGAAACTGTTTTTCATTAACATCAAAACTAAAAGAATCGTTAAAATCTTTGGCAAAAAAAGAGATTGTAGAATCATCCGTTTTTTTTACGGCAAAGCAAATATTCTTATCAATGGCAGCCGGAAGCACAAATCCGTCGCTGTAATCGACGTGTTCTCCAATGATATTGATTCTTCCCGGAGCGAGAAAAATTCGTTCCGGCTCCGATTCAAAAGCCGACCGAAAGGCCTCTTTTGTGTAATTGATTAAATTCTCCTGCATAAAATCTGCAAATTATATTGAATGGAAAGTTTAAATTTAAATTAATGACTAAAGTTACGGTTTTCTGTTTAGGTGACTGTCCTGCTCAATCGGAGAAGACAGTTGGTGACGTGACAGGATTCATATTGATAACCGAGACCTTTCTATTTTTCTGTTTCGATGACCTTCTTTTTAACCACTAAGAGCACAAAGAGATTCACAAGGAGCACAAAGCTTGTGACCTTTGTGCGAACTTCGTGTTCCTTGTGGTAATAAACATAACAATGCAATATTACAGGCTTTCCGACTTTCTGCTCATCACTTTTTTAACCACTAAGAGCGCAAAGAGATTCACAAGGAGCACAAAACTTGCGAACTTTGTGAAAAACCTAGTGTACTTTGTGATTAAATAACCGCATTTCTAACAATGCAATTTTACAAACTTTCTGATTTTCTGCTCATCACTTTTTTAACCGCCGCCACGATATCATTCGCAGTTAATCCGTATTTTTCCATCAGTTGATCAGGCGTTCCGCTTTCTCCGAAACTGTCGTTGACGGCAACATATTCCTGAGGCGCAAGATATTCTGTAATCAGAAGCTGTGCAACACTGTCGCCTAGTCCGCCTAGTCTGTTGTGTTCTTCCGCAGTTACTACACAACCCGTTTTTTTAACGGAATTAAGAATTGCTTCAGCATCTAAAGGTTTAATGGTGTGAATATTAATAATTTCCGCATCGATTCCCTGTTCTTCCAGAATTTCTCCGGCTTTGATGGCTTCCCAAACCAAATGCCCTGTTGCAATGATCGTTATATCTTTTCCTTCATTCACCATCCACGCTTTTCCGATTTCAAATTTCTGATTTTCATCAGTAAAAACAGGAATTACGGGACGTCCAAAACGGAGGTAAACAGGACCTTCGTAATCTGCAATCGCAATGGTTGCCGCTTTGGTCTGGTTGTAATCGCAAGTGTTGATCACCGTCATTCCCGGAAGCATTTTCATTAATCCGATATCTTCAAGAATTTGATGAGTAGCGCCGTCTTCACCTAAAGTTAAACCAGCGTGGGAAGCACAAATCTTAACATTTTTTCCGGAATAAGCAACTGACTGGCGAATCTGGTCGTACACTCTTCCTGTAGAAAAGTTGGCGAAAGTTCCCGTGAACGGAATTTTGCCTTCCGTTGCCAGACCTGCTGCCATTCCAATCATATTGGCTTCCGCAATTCCGATTTGGAAGAATCTTTCCGGTGCTTTTTCGATGAATTTTTCAAATTTTAAAGAACCGATAAGGTCTGCGCAAAGTCCGACAACATCGGGATTTTTATCGGCCAATTCTGCCATTCCGGCTCCGAAGCCGCTTCGGGTGTCTTTTTTTTCTGTGTAAGTATATTTTTTCATTTGATTAATTGTTGGTTATTTTTTAACGCAAAGAGCGCAAAGATTTTTTTATCTTTTTGAGGATATTTTCGTTCGCAAAGGCGCTTCGCTCAGCTAAGAAAGTGGATTCCTCAAGTAAATTTTATCGGATGTTTTTACAAAATATTTTTTTTGTGAATACTAAAAGCTTTACAGGTCACCTCTACGAGGTTTTGTGATGCCGAATTATTTTTGATCTATTATCAGTCGCTCCTACGGAGCATTTATTATTCTAAAACGTATTTAGATTGAGCCACAGCGTGGCGAACTGTTAATAGCAAAATTAAGTTTAGAGCATCAAGCTCCGTAGGAGCGACCTGTAATTTAACATCACAATAAATTCCATTGTTCTTCCCGAAAACTTTTTCTCTTGAATGTTTTATTCATTGATTGATTTGAAACGGCGAATCTATCTCCACTTTATTATTTTTATTTTGAATCGATGAATCTCGTTCCTCGATTTCTCGCAGCCCGGCTTGAGTGGAGCTCTTTTTGCAAATTTTGATGTGGAAAAAGCGTTGGCAAATTTGCAAAAAAGCGGGAACGGAAGACGGATTGAGCTGCCCAAATAATTCTCAAATTAATAATCACCTAAAGTTTCTTCGAGTTGATCTAATGCTTTTGCCAATTGCTCGTCATTCGGTGCTTTCCCGTGCCACGCATGAGTTCCCATCATATAATCGACACCGTAACCCATTTCTGTTTTCAGAAGAATACAAATCGGCTGACCTTTCCCTGTCAAAGATTTGGCTTCGTCCAGAACTTTCAGAATTTCTTCCATATCGTTTCCGTTTTCTACCTCAAGAACTTTCCAGTCAAAAGCTTCGAATTTGGTTTTAAGATTTCCAAGAGAAAGGACTTTTGAAGTTGGGCCATCAATCTGCTGACCGTTGTAATCGACCGTTGCGATAAGATTGTCAACTCTGTTGTGAGAAGCATACATAATCGCTTCCCAGTTCTGCCCTTCCTGTAATTCGCCGTCACCGTGAAGGCTGAAAACAAAATTCGGGTCTTTATCTAATTTCTTTCCGACCGCATGACCAACTGCCACAGACATTCCTTGTCCAAGCGAACCGGAAGCAATGCGAACTCCGGGAAGATGCTCGTGCGTCGTCGGATGTCCCTGCAATCTGGAATTCAGCTTTCTGAAAGTTGCCAACTCAGATTTGTCAAAATAGCCTGCGTGCGCCAAAACACTGTAAAAAACAGGTGAAATATGACCGTTGGAAAGATAAAAGACATCTTCACCTTTTCCCGTCATATCAAATCCTTCTTTTCTCTTCATCGCATCAAAATAAAGAGCTACGAGAAAATCTGTACATCCTAATGAACCTCCCGGATGCCCCGACTGGCATGCGTGAACCATTCTTACAATATCTCTGCGAACCTGCGAAGCAATACTTTTTAATTTTTGAATATCGTGCATATATTTTATTGCATTTTTTGTGAATCTTTGATGAACTGCTCCAAGCCGGAATCCGTTAAAGGATGCTTCAGCAATGACAAAATCGGTGGCAGTGGACAGGTCACGACATCGGCGCCGATTTTCGCACAGTTGATGATATGCATAGAATGGCGAACAGATGCTGCCAAAATCTCAGTTTCATATCCATAATTATCGAAAATGGTCCTGATTTCCTGGATTAAATGAAGACCGTCTGTGGAAACATCGTCCAGTCTTCCTAAGAATGGAGAAACGTAAGTTGCTCCTGCTTTTGCTGCTAAAAGTGCTTGTCCGGCCGAGAAAATCAGGGTACAG
The DNA here is from genome assembly GCF_022488405.1 of Chryseobacterium sp. Y16C. NCBI lineage: Bacteria > Pseudomonadati > Bacteroidota > Flavobacteriia > Flavobacteriales > Weeksellaceae > Chryseobacterium > Chryseobacterium sp. Y16C. The sequence goes on along the minus strand of NZ_CP092711.1, from coordinate 298,175 downwards.
TTGGTACGGATTCCTTTTTGGGAAAAATATTTGATGGCTTTGATTCCATCTTTGATGATGGGAACTTTTACCACGATATTCGGATGAATAGCTGCCAATTCCTCGCCTTCTTTGATCATTTCTTCATAGGTCGTGGAAAGAACCTCTGCCGAAATATCTCCGTCTACAATTTCACAAATGTCTTTGTAATGCTTCAAAATAGCTTCTTTTCCGCTGATTCCTTCTTTTGCCATCAGGGACGGATTGGTTGTAACGCCATCAAGAATTCCCAGATCCTGAGCTTCTCTTATCTGCTCCAAGTTGGCTGTGTCGATAAAAAATTTCATATATAGATTTTTATTTGTTATTAATTATTTTACTCGTTATTAGTTTTAGTTATTAGTTTTAGTTATTAGATTTGATTATTTCATTACTTTCAACACTCTGTTTGTCATTCCTTAGGAATCTAAACCTTTATTTTGGCTCTGTTGAGATTAAACGAGCTGTTAATAAATCTGATTATAATTCATTAAAGTTAAATGATTTTATTTAAGTGTTAAAACTACACTTAATTGATTAAAAAAACAACTTCCTGTCTCAAAAAGATTTAGAAAGTTATTTGTTTAAGTTTATTAAATGGATTGATTAATTGTGATGTCCCATATTGAGCTTGATTTTCTTTAAATCCTCAAGCTGGTGAACAGGTTTTTCAATATCAGACGGAATTGGTCTTTTAGAGAATGTCTGAAAATATAACAGGCACGCATCTTTCCACCAAACGGCATCTTTTGCCTGAATTTTCAGTTTATCCTGAACCTCAGAAAATCTTTGCTGATCAATATAAGGCTGCATTTTATCCCAGGTTTTCTGATAATCTCTCACTTCGTGAACACCCAAATCATATTTATAGCACAGCTCATCCCAAAGCGTTTTTCCGTCTTTCATCTTGTAATCCCAAGGAACGTGATGGAACCAGAGAATCAGCTTTTCAGGAGTCGTTTTAATGTTATTATAGATTTCGTTAAGCGGCGGAAAATATTGCGAAACGGCATCGCTTCCCGTTTTTGTTCTGTCAAATCCGATTCCTTCTGCATTGGCCTGATGATAATACACCGGTGACCAATCGGGTCTTCCGCCTTTGTAATCGCCCCACGGTTCCGGACCGTAATGGTGTCCACCGGCAAAAATGTGGTGAAGACCAAGCGGCATCATATAATCTACGGCAGTTTCACGTGAAGTAAGCATTATTTCTTTGACCGGATTTACAAAGTTTTTGTTATCCGTGAAAGTCATTTTAATCCATTCATCTGCAATCTGTTCTGAGGTTAAATCGTGATTCCAGGCTAGTCTCCCGAAGGCGTACCAATTGGCCTGTGCAAAGTGATGACCCGTCCAGTTTGTATCTTCTCCGATATTGGCAACTGCTGAAATAGCCGTCAGTTTTGCAGGTCGTAACGTTCCGTCCGTGATTTTTGCAATCGTAGAACCTTTTCCGTCCGAAAAAGTATCACTGTCCAAAGTTTCTTTAAATAACGGGGCAAGATAAACCAGATGATTAGCCTGTCCCAAATATTCCTGGGTAATTTGGAATTCGACCATTTCAGAAGTCTTTCTCAATGCTCCGAATAGTGGATTGAATGCTTCTCTCGGTTGAAAATCTATAGGTCCGTTTTTAATCTGAATAATGACATTATCTCTAAATTTTCCGTCTAACGGAACAAATTCCAGATGCGCCTGTTTCGCACGGTCTTCTTTGCTCGGACTGTAAACAAATGCTCTCCACATCACGATTCCGCCATAAGATTTCAGCACATCTGCCATCATATTGGCTCCGTCTGCGTGGGTTCTTCCGTAATCCTGCGGTCCGGGCTGTCCTTCGGAATTGGCTTTTACCAAAAAACCTCCGAAATCAGGAATCAGTTTGTAAATTTCTGCAGCCTTGTCTTTCCACCATTTCTGAACATCCTGATTCAATGGGTCTGAATTCTGTAATCCACCTAAAACTTTTGGTGAAGAAAAATTTACAGACAGATAAACTTTGATTCCGTAAGGTCTGAAAATATCGGCTAAAACTTTGACTTTTTTAAGATAGTCTTCACGAAGCATATTTGGTGATGCATTCACATTATTCAATACTGTTGCATTGATTCCAATGGATGCGTTGGCTCTTGCATATTCTTCGTATCTCGGCGAAATTTTATTAGGTAAGTCTTCCCACTTCCAAAGCGAATGGCCGGCATAACCACGTTCAATGCTTCCGTCAAGATTGTCCCAATGGTTAAGAATTCTTACATCATAGGAAGGTTTTTCTTCAAGTTTCAGATTAGAAAAATCGGCTTTTTGCTGTTGCAAATTCAACAAGTGGTAGCTTCCGTACAGTAATCCTAAGTCTGTTTTTGCCAAAACGCTGATTTTTTTCGGAGTAGAAATGATTTTATATCCGTCTTTAAAATTTTCCGGAAATCTATCAATTTTTAAATCAACGGCTTGTCCTGTCCAATGTTGGTTCAGTTCCTTTTTGGCGATTTCAATGGTCGGACTTTTACTGTTTGAATTAACAATATTTCTTGGCTTCGGATTGACCGGATATTTCAACCATAACCGACTTCCGTCTTCAGCAAAAGCCATTAACGGAAGAATTAGAAACAGTAATATGTAATGTCGGAAATGTTGCATTCTTAAATTTTTAAAATTATTTAAGTTTGGCTAAAGCCAAATGGTATGTCACTTTTTTAAACGGGCTAAAGCCCGTTCCTATTGATGGTCTTCTAGTCCTTCAATGGTTTTGATTTTACCGTCGTTATCATATTCAATTTCGACAACCTTCATACTTCTCAACCATGTTCTTCCACCGCTTGGAACGGAATCGTGGAAAAACAGATACCACTTTCCTTTGAATTCTACAATACTGTGATGTGTGGTCCAACCTACAACAGGCGTCAAAATTTCACCCTGGAAAGTGAACGGACCGTAAGGATTATCACCAACTGCATAACAAATCAAATGGGTATCTCCTGTGGAATACGAAAAGTAATATTTATCGTTGTATTTGTGCATCCAGGATGCTTCGAAAAAACGATGCTTATTGCCGTGAGGCAAAGGATTTCCGTTTTCGTCCAAAATCACGACATCTTTCGGCTCTTCTCCAAATTCCAGCATATCATCACTTAAAGCTACAACTTTTGATGAAATGGCAGGCTCATTATCGTTAGGAAGAATGGCAGATTCTAATGCTTTGTTATTTCTGTAACGCTGCAATTGTCCGCCCCAGATTCCGCCAAAATACATATAATGCTTTCCGTTATCCTCAAAAAGACAAGGGTCGATGCTGTAGCTTCCCATAATCGGATGTTTTTCCGGAATGAATGGTCCATAAGGTTTATCGCTTACTGCAACACCAATCCTGAAAATATCATTTTTGTCCTTCAGCGGAAAATACATATAGTATTTGCCATTTTTGAAAGCCACATCACAATCCCATAACTGTCTCCCCGACCAAGGAATATCCTTCACTGAAAGAACAACACCGTGGTCCGTCACTTCGCCATTTTCCACATCATCAAGGGAGAAAACGTGGTAATCGTTCATATCGAAATGGTCGCCGTTGTCGTTTTCTTCGATGCCACTTTCGCGGTCGTGTGACGGATAAATATAAAGTTTTCCTTCAAAAACGTGTACGGAAGGGTCTGCCATATAATCTTTGGGGAAAAGGTATTTTGCTTTGTTCATTTTATAGTTTAGATTTTTAGATAATAGATTTTGAGTTAAATTTCTCGCAGATTTTTCAGATTTCGCAGATTATTTAAATAACATCTGCTTATTCGCTAAATCTGCGAGAAAAATATTTATTTTTATTTTTGAAATTTTAAAAGCTGATTTTATTTTTCTTTAGTTAATTCAATGATTTTCTCAACGACAGGTTTTGCCTGGTAATTTCTGTCGAATGGCAACGGATAATCGGTTCTGCCTTTTACAGGGAAATCATTTTTCCAGGATTGATTGTCGGTAACGCCCCACAAAGTCACTCGTCTGATTTTATCCTGATGTTTTAGGAATAGTCTGAAAAAATCCAGATAGCGGTTTTCCCATTCTTTTGTCACATTTTCAGGTAATCCTTTGGTGTAAGGATTCATTTTTGCTTCATACTCTACTTTGTCGGAAACGTTGGCAGAAGTTCCCCAAGGTGAAGGAAGCGCACTGATTTCCATTTCGGTAACATTGATTTTTACTCCGGCTGCTGCGTAATCGGTGATTGCTTTTTCGTATTCTTCCAGTTTTGGATTGTCTAATCCTACGTGGGTCTGCATTCCGACTCCATCGATGCGGATTCCTCTGGATTTCAAATCTTTGACGATTTTGGTAACGGTTTTTACTTTTTCCGGAAACCATTCGTTGTAATCGTTGTAATAGAGTTCGGCATTCGGGTCAGCTTCCTGCGCATATTGGAAAGCGAGTGGAATGAATTCTTCGCCGAGAATTTCGTAAAATTTGCTTTTGCGATACGTTCCGTCTTCCATAATGGCTTCATTTACCACATCCCAACCTTTTACACGGCCTTTGTATCTTCCGACCAACGTTGAAATATGGCTTTTCATTCTCTGTTTCAGAACTTCAGGCGAAACATCTTTTCCGTCTTTGTCTACGAAAAACCATCTTGGTAATTGTGAATGCCAAATCAAGGTATGACCGATGATGAACATCTTATTTTTCTCTCCGAATTCTACGAATTTATCCGCATCGCCAAAGAAAAATTTTCCTTCCTGAGGCTGGATAAACATTGATTTCATACAGTTTTCCGCAACAATGGAGCTGAATTGTTTTTTGATGATTTCATCCGATTTTACATCAGTACCGTCAATTTGCGGAAGGCTCATTGCGGTTCCGATGTAGAATTTATTTTTGTAGGCATCTTTCAGGGAATCTTTTGGTGATGCCGAACTTGCTGTTTTGCAGGAAACGGTCAAGGCTAAAATTCCTAATAATGCGGCTATTTTTTTCATTGTTAATTTTTTAAATTTTAAACGCAAAGAGCGCAAAGATTTTTTTGACTACTATACGTTTTTAAGGTTCGAAAAGGCGTTACACTCAGCTAAGGAATACAAAAAGTTCAGATAAACATTGTTTTTCTAACCTTGACAAAGTTTTTAACAGCGAATCTCTCGCAGCCCGGCTTGAGCGGAAATCCTTTTTTGCATTGGAAAAAGTGTTGGCAAAAAAGATTGGGAGCGGAAGACGGATTAAGCTGCCCAAACAATTAAACTAATATTAATCCTCTTTTTTTCTTCTTTCTTTGAGTTCCTGTTCGATTTGCGTTTCCATTTTTTTGTTGATTTCGTAGAACATTAATAATCCACACGCCGCAAAGAACGGAATAGCCGGAAAAATACTGACCAGCATCTGAGCGCCGTTTGCAACGGATTCCGGCTGGATAACATTTTCGGTTCCTTCAGACGAAATATAGCCGTAATGCCCGATAATGGAAGAAACCAATGAACTTCCGATGCTTAAGCCAACCTTTAATCCCACCATCATTGCGGAAAAAATAATTGCTGTGGCGCGTCTGTTGTTTTTCCACTCGGAATAGTCGGCGACATCGGCAATCATTGCCCAAAGCAACGGTGTGCTGATTCCGTAGAAAAAGCCGTGCAGAATCTGGGAAAGGAACATCAATCCTACCGATTTTGGCGGATAAAAGATGAATGCAACGATAAATAAAGTTGAAATGAACAGGGAAGCGATGAACGCATCTCTTTTCCCGTATTTATCGGCAAATCTTTTTGAGAAGGTAATCCCAATAATCATCATAATGATTCCGCCGGCATTAAAGAGCCCGAAACCTGCTGAGCGAGGGTCTTCACCGAAGAAATTCATCCCGATGGAGCTGAAAAATGCGGTAATCGGTGAAATGAAATTTTTCAAAGAAGTTTCATCGACATAATTGTTGAAATAATAAACGTAAGAACCGCCTTTCATTGCGAGAGTAATGAAAATCAAGGCTGTAACTACCAACATTATTATCCAAGGCTTGTTTTTCTTCAAATCTTTTAAATCGGCTCCCAAAGAGGATTCCTGTTCCGGTTTTGGAATGACTCTTTCTTTGGTGGTGAAAAATGTGATGAGCAACATAATGGTTCCGATAATGGCTAACCAGGTCATCACAATTTCGATTCCGGCTGCTTTGTCGCCTTTTCCTGCCGATAAAATTATTGGCAACATAAATACCTGAACGAAAAACTGTGCAAACATCACCGCTACAAAACGGTAAGATGAAATGCTGTTTCGCTCTCCCATATCGCCTGTAATCACGCCGCTCAGTGCTGCGTAAGGTAAATTATTAGCCGCATATAATAAAAGTAAAATTGTATAAGTTGCTGCTGCATAAACCATTTTTCCCTGATACGAAAAATTGGGGGTGCTGAATGCAAACAGTGCTGCTGCACCCAACGGAACGGCAGAAAATAAAATCCACGGACGGAATTTCCCCCATTTGGTTCGTGTTCTGTCTGCCAAAGCGCCGACCAGCGGATTGAACCCAAAACCGGCAATGAGTCCGACAATCAAAGTGATAATGGAGGCGTCTTCCGGCTTTAATCCGTAGATATCGGTGTAAAAATAAGCTAAGTAAGTTACCAAAGTCTGGAAAACCAGATTGGCCGCTAAATCTCCCAAACTGTAGCCGATTTTTTCAACGACAGATATTTTCTGAGATGGATTGTTCATATAGTTTATGGTTGTTTTTTATTTAGATAACAGTTGGTTAGTTTTTAAACCTTCAAGGTTTTTGAAACCTTGAAGGTTTGAATTTTAAAATTATTCCTTTATGAAAGGCGATGCGGGAAGTCCCGTTTTGTTTTTCAGGTTTCCATCGGGATTGTCTGCCCAATCGTAACGGACTGCAACTGGATTCGTTACCGAATCATTCCACACTACAATTGTTTTGCCCTCGATTTTGGCTTTTGCCCAAGACCAGTTTCCATCGGCATTTTTGATGGCAAAACCTTTCAGTTCGGCAACGGGAGTGAAATCATCCGTTCCGGATTTGAAAGTAAGAACGATTTTATTTCCGTTTGATTTCATTGACTGATAAACCGGTCCGTCTGCAACGATGTTTTTCCCGTAAGCCAATTTCATCGCCTGCAAAGCCAACCTGTCTCCTACTGTTTTTTTATCGAGTGGATGAATGTCATTCCATTCTCCGACATCGATTATTACGGCAAGCCCGGCATTCGGAACATTTAGCGAAACTTTACGCTGTTGATCTCTGAGTTCTGCCCAGTTGCTTTCTATCGGCTGTGCTTTTGACTCCATAAAATTAGCCAATTGAACGGTGACGAATGGCATTTCCTTGTTATTGAATTTGTTTCTCCAGTCTGTAATCATTGTCGTCAGCAAATCGCCGTATTCTTTTGGTTTTCCGGTGTTGCTTTCACCCTGATACCAGATTGCCCCCGTGATATTATAATTAATTAAAGGATTAATCATCGCATTGTACAATCCCGTCGGTTTCCAACGGATAAAGGTCGTTCCGGGCGCCATTTTTTCCATTTTTGCCCCGATTTTATATTTCCACTCGGATTTTAAATCTATTTTTTGTCCGTCGATTTCCAAGTAATACGGTTTGTCAGCTATGAACTGTCCTTTTCCGCTTCCGTTGGAAACTCTTATGGCAATTACGTTTTTGCCTTCTTTCAAAACTCCGGCTGGAACGTCGTACCAACGCGGAGGATATTCGTAAGTTACGTTTCCGACTTTTGTACCGTTGATATAGGTTACATCGGCATCTTTGATTCTTCCAAGATTTAAAAATGCTACTTTTCCTGCCTGATTTTTTGTTAAAGTAATTTCTTTTCTGAACCAAACCGAGCCCTCAAAAGAACCTTCCTTGTCTTCCCAAGAACCGGGAATTTTCATTGTTTTCCAGTCCGAATCATTTAAATCAAAATTTTCCCAATGCTGGTTTAGACCTAAATCGCTTTGGTCTAATTCCGCATACCAAGCCTTGCTAAGCGCCTGCTCAGAAGATTCCGTAGATTTTATCAAATCATCATTCTGCCATTTTTTGGCTTCATCGAGATATTCAGGATATTTTTTCAGAGAATTTTCATCCATCCAAGCCTGAATTGGAGAACCTCCTAAACTGGCGTGAATAATTCCTACCGGAACTTTATTTTTTTCACTTAAATCTTTTGCAAAAAAATACGCAACACCAGAGAAATTCAGAATAGTTTGAGGATTGGTAGCTTCCCATTTTCCACCGTCTAATTCGGTTTGAGGCGATTTGAAATTATATTTCTGAGGAACTGTGAAAAAACGGATATTCTGATTGTTTGCACTTTTGATTTCGTTTGAATACAGCGGCGTCAGTCTGCGCATCGGCAATTCCATATTCGATTGTCCGGACGCGAGCCAAACTTCGCCAATAAGAATATCTTTAAGAGTAATTTCGTTGATGGTCATTGTGTACGGACCGCCTGCTTTCTGCTCAGGAAGAATAATTTTCCAGTTTCCGTTTTGGTCTGCAGTGGTTTTGTAGCTTTTATTGAGGAATTTCACCTCTACTTTTTCATTGGCATCGGCTTTTCCCCAAATATTTAATTTCTGGTTGCGCTGTAACACCATTCCGTCTGAAACCAATGCGGGAAGCTTGATTTTGGCTTCAACACAAAGACTGCAAATCAATAGGAATAAGCCCAGAATTTTAGTGAAAATATTATTTGACATATTAGTTTTTATTTTGGTAATTCGTTCAGTAATCTCACTTCAATAATTTTTGGAGTCAGAGATTTTTCGCCTGAAATAAATTTTACGGTGAGTGTCTCTTTATTCTTTTCCGATTCGGGAACCGGGATTAACAATGTTTGTGGTGAGCTTCCCATTTTTCCTTCAAAATCTTTGGAAAATGTTTTAATTCCGTTGATTTCAGCATTCAATGTACGATTGTTATTGGCATCGAAATACAAAAGGTAAAGATATTTTGCATTTTTAGCCTTATTTCTCATTTGATAACTGAACCAGCCTTTAGCATCGCGGAAATGCCTGTCTTCCATATAACCATCGTAAGCATCTTTGCTGTCAAAAAAGTGGTCGGATTCCGGCTGTTGCTCGCCTAACTGAATTTTATCTGTTGTGATATTATCTAGTTTTCGGACAGCTTCTTCTTCCTGAGCTTTTTTCTGCTGAATGATTTCGATTTTATCCTGAGTTGCCTGAGGAAAATAGATGATGTAACGTTCTTCCTGAACCTGATAAAAAGGAACAAGTTCCAATCCGGTACTGAATTTATTCTGAGGATAAAGACCATTAATTTTAAATGTTAAATCTTTTTCACTAACAGGCTTTAAATGATCCAAAACAGTTGTCGAAGATCCTAAAATCGTCGGAATATCATTCAACGGAATTTGAGGTCCGTGTGCAATATGCCCGCCGCGGCTGTCATCGGCAAATAATCCCTGCTGATTTTCTTTGCCATATTTTGCTGCCAAAACGATGGGTCCGTATCTGAACGCATAGTAATCGGAATTATCCGGAAGTTGTTCCGCAGAAAGATGCATCGGCATTTTCATCTCGATGACATCGCCTTTTTTCCATTTTCTGCTGATATTGATATAACCTTCGGAATCGACAGGAATATTGATATTTTTTGAATTAATGAAAACACTTATCTGTGAAGGATTCGTCCATTCCGGAGCTCTCAATTTCAGGTTGATTTCGGATGTTGGAGCAAGGTCAAAAATTAATTTTGTGGAAGGTGTCTGTGGGAAATTATTTTCCTGTCTTAAAACTAATTTTTTCTCCGACCATTTTAAGACAGACGGAATAAACAAATTGACATACAAATTGTTATCCGAATGTGCATAAATCATTTCGCCATATTTCGCGTGGTTTTCCATTCCCGAACCGACGCAGCACCAGAAACTGGTTTCCGGCTGGGAATACACCCTGTAATGACCGGGACGCATCGGCGTGAAGTACACAAAACCACCTTTGTCGGGGTTTTGCGTAGAAAGAATATGGTTGTACAAAGCTCTTTCGTAATAATCCAGATAAGACGACTTTGGATTGGTCGCAAAAAGTTCTTTAGTCAGTTTCAGCATATTGTAAGTATTGCAGGTTTCGGGGCCTTCAATACTTTTAATCATTCCGCTGAAATCGGTTGTTGGATTGAAATGTTCGCTGACGCTGTTTCCACCGATAATTGCAGAACGTTTTTGAGTAACATTCGTCCAGAAAAAATCTGCCGCACTGCTCCACTCTTTATTATGTTCCAAATCTGCAATTCTTTTGAAGCCAATTACTTTCGGAATTTGTGTATTGGCGTGAATTCCCGTCAGCTTATCTTCGTGAATCAGTAATGGATTTAAAATGGCCAGATGCGAAAAACGATGTGCCAACTTGAGATACTTTTTATTTTTGGTAATGTCGTAAACATCAGCAAAAACTTCGTTCAGCCCGCCGTGTTCGCTTCTCAGCATCTCCTGAATCTGCTCATCGGTAAGTCCGGAAACTTCATCAGCCATCCAATCAGTAAGCTTGATGAGCATTTTCTTTGCCTTTTCGCTGTCTGCATACCAATAGGCATCTCGTAAACCCGAATATATTTTGTGAATATTATATAATGGCACCCAACGGTCATTCAATCCGAAAGCGGATGCGCGAATATTGCCATCAGAGATTTCTTTCCAGATTTTTTTGCCATTCGGAACGCCGGAAATATAGCCGTTTCCTGAAAGATCCTGGCAATGCTCCAGCTCATCGATCATATAATCGAGGCGCTGTTTTACTTTGGCATCGCCTGTTGAAGCGTACATCAACGCTAATGCTGAAATATAATGGCCGCCAATGTGACCATCCAACCCCGTATTTTCCCAGTTGGGATAATTTGTTTTTTTAGGATTAAGTCCTGCTTCTTTCAGATAGGGCGCCAGTAAACGGTCGGCATCCATCGACATAATGTAGTTCTTATCCGTCTGCATCGCCCTGCTGAAAACACTTTCAGACAAAGCAACCTTATTCAGCGGAAAATAACTGACCGTTTTGCTCGCCTGTCCAAAAGCAAGCGTGCCTAAACCTAAAAATATTATCAGCGATTTTTTATTCATTAATAAATGTCTATTCAACATTTCTAAAAATAAAAGAAAGAATCAATATGACAAAGAATTTTGCAGAATAAGCCGATGGAATCAAAAAAAAGTATATTTTAAAGTCTTTAAAAAAAAGCTGAAAACAGCAAGGACTTATCATAAAAATTAAGATTATTAAAAATCGCGATAATCAGAACCATACGGCTAAATCGCTTGTATAAAAATGAATACGGAATACCGAGTGAAGGCGTCAGTAATTTATATAAATAACTTATCGTATTTTTAAGACTAAGCCTTGACTATAGTTTTCGGGTAAATTTAAAATGAAAGGAAATTTAATTTTAACATATTTTTAACGTTGAGTTCATCTGTTTTTAATGTTTTTAATGAATAAAATGTAAGCTTCAGAGCCATTAATTGCTCCCAAAATATTAAGGTAAATGATGAAATTTGGATTTTTTAAAAATAAAAAGCAAAATAAAGTGTATAAAATACATTTATATAGTTTCAACTGTAAAATCAAAGCCTAAAAGCATTAACTTTGCATAAAAATTATAATCGATGACACAAGACTATTCTCATTTACCACGACATCTGGTAGCTGTTGACTGCATTATTTTCGGGTTCGATGGCGAAAATCTCAAGATCCTGCTGGTACAAAGGAATTTTGAACCGAAAATGGGAGAATGGTCATTAATGGGTGGTTTTATCGGCGACGAAGAAACCTCTGATGAAGCGGCACAGCGTGTCCTGAACACACTTACCGGGCTGGAAAATATTTATCTAGAACAACTCAATTCCTACACTCAAATCGACCGCGAACCGACGGCAAGAATTATGTCTATTTCGTATTACGCACTGATTAATATTGAAAAAAATATTCAGATCAATGAAAAATACAGTGCGAAATGGTTTGATCTGCAGGATTTTCCAACCTTAATTTTCGACCATAATGAAATGGTGAAAGATGCGGTTCTGAGACTGAGAAGAAGGGCTTCCACACGACCTATCGGCTTCGAACTTCTGCCGGAAAAATTCACGATGAAAGATCTTCAGACTTTATACGAAGCCATCTTCAACGAACAGTATGACAAGCGGAATTTCATCAGCAAAATCAATGCGCTGGATATTCTTGTGAAAACGGAAGGAAAAGATATGAGCTCGTCTAAAAAAGGGTCTTTTCTTTACACTTTCGATGAAGAAAAATACAATAAGAAAATTGCAGAAGGGTTTATGTTTAAGATTTAAACTTAAAAACTTCCTGTAAATTTCACTTTGATTCCCAGCTGGAAATTGGCAATGGTTTTAAAGATTTCGATTAAAGTGACACGCTCTATTTTGGTAAGTTTACTGATTTCGATATAATTATCAGGATGCTTTTTATCAATATTGATCTGGTTTGCCTGATTTTTTAGCCGAAGTGCCATCAGATAATAGTAAGACTGATGCATTTCGTTGTATTGCTGCTGTGTGAAAACTCCTATTTCCGTCAGTTTTTTCATTCGTTCGCCGGTATTTTCTATTTCCAACTGGTTTTTCAATGCATACACACGAAGCAAATCAACAATTGGCGACATCGCAGTCTTGATATCGAAAACCTCTGATTTCCCGATGGTCTGGGTTTTAATTCTTTTCAGAAAAGTCAAAGGCGGTTCGTACTGTAGAGCATTTTTGGCAATATGAGCAAAAAACAGCTGATTAGGTGAAGCTAATTTTTCCTTGATATAGTTTTTCAGGTCTTTCACAATACTTTCTTCGCCATAAATAAAACGGAAATCGAAAAAAGTGGAAAGCTTCATTGCGGTTTCCGGCACCGATTCTTCGATCCATTGGTTGTAATTTCTTTTCCAGTGAGAAAGAGAATGGGTCCATTTGGGATTGCTTGCCATAAAATTTCCTTTGCAGTATTCAAATCCAATGGTATTGAGATCATCCGAAACTTTTTTGGCAAAATCCAGAAAATATTCCCTTACCATTTCGCGGTGTTCGTTGGCTTTATCTTCATAGATAATTCCGTTGTCCTGGTCTGTGCTTAGAGTCTGTTCTTTCCTGCCTTCGCTCCCGGTCACAATAAACGCAAATTTTGCGGGAGGTTTTCCTATCTGCCTGATAACTTTTTCTATTACTTTTACTGTTATTGTATCGGCAATTGTTGTGATGACCTGACTGGCAATCTCCCCGTGCACTCCCCTTCCCAACAATTGAGTAATAATATCTGGGACCTGTTTCCATTTTTTCTTAAGTTCTTCTACACTTTCAGCCTGTTTTACCGATTGAATAAAAACAAGCGGACTCTGCCCTTGCTCGCTCAACAGGCGGTTTCTGCTCAGAAAACCTACATACTCACCATTATCTTTTACAAGAAGATATCTTGATTTGGTTTTAAACATCATCAGAACCGCTTCATAAAGATAGGCGTCGCTCGAAATACTTACAATGGGATTATCCATCACCTCAGAAATTGCAATTCTGGAATCCAGGCAGCGGGCGATAACATTATCTCGCAAGGTAATATCTGTCGCATAGCCGATAATTTCGTCACTTGCTGATTTTTTCACAAAGATGCAGCTTACCTTATGGGCAGCCATTATTTGGGCTGCCTCAAAAACAGGAGTATTTTCTTCGCAGGAAACAATACTTTTATAGGTGATTCCTTTTATTTTTCTGGAATAAAGCTGGTCGGCCGCAAAATAACTTTCTTCAAACGTTGCAGGCGTTTTCACAAAATGAGAAAATTCCTCATCCAGCATTTTTTTACCGAAATCTGATGTAAAATAATGGAAAAAGTCTTCATACGCGTTACACAACTCGTAAAATTCCTTTTTCGGTAATGTATATACAACGGTTCCCTTTTTGGCAATCGCCGATTTCAATGCACGTACTCTGTTCAGCACCACAGATATTCCCCCAAAACAATAAGGCGAATGGTGTATCGAAATACATCTCTTGTTTTCCGCTGCATCGAAAAAAAATGTTTCGTATTCTCCGGATTCAATAATGTCTACCCCTCTCATTTCCGTTACTTCCTGGCGATAGACCAAGGTATCTTTGGAAAACTCGGTTTGGGTAAAAGATTCAGAAATTTCTTCAAGAACAGTTTCTGGCAAGAGGTTGAAAGGTTTTGTCGATTTTAAAAGTGAGACCATTTTTTTGTTCATAAATGCTACTTTAATTTTTCGGATAAAAACATAAGTTTGGATTCAATTTCCTGATGAATTTTTTGGATTTCGGTTTCGGATAATTCTCCACGTTTTTCAATTTCGAAAAAACATTTCGCTGTCATTTCTGCGTCTATCATTGCATCGTGGCAACGTTCCATCGATTCATCAAAAAGATATTCGGAAAGTTGTGGCAATCGTAAGCAATCAATTTCAGGTCGATTAACATAATCCCTGCTTTTGAGCATTGTACAAAAAAAATGACTTTGCTGAAAAGGATTTTCCAAACCTGCCCGATAAAAATCGGAACTCAGCGTATGAATATCAAATTCTGTAAAATGTCCTATAATTAAGGGATTATAAGTTTTGATATCCTCGGACAGTTGTAGTAAAACCGATTTTCTGGATTGCCCATTCTTCTTTAAAAAATCCTTAGAAATACCGTGAATTTTAAATGATTCTGAACTGATTTTCAAATCATTTTCATCCACATAATCATTCTCTTTTTTAATACAATTTTTATTCTCATCAAAAATCAGCCAGGAAATCTGAACTGCAGAAGGCCAATTTGTAATTTCAGAATAAGGGAGATTCCACCGTTTTGGGATTCCGGTAGTTTCTGTATCGATAAAAAGGAAATATTTTTTCAATTTTGGCTGCTTAGAATTTTCCTTATCAAATATAAACAATCGGGAAACATATCCTTTTGTAAATCAATTAAAAATTTATTTTTTATTCAAAAATAAATGGTGCTTAGCACTTTATTCTTTTCCGCTCATCCACCCAAGATGTGTATGTTTAAAATCGTCATGAAACTTCAGTCCATATCCAAACATCCTATCCATTGCAGAATGCGCAAATAAAATAATTCCTATAAATTCCATAACCGGGATTTTCAGCCAAAATCCGAGAATCAAAACAACGATTGCAAGCAATTTGTGATGAAAAAAATTGTAGAGCCGGGCTCCTGTTTTTGGATTGATTAAGTAGCCAATCATCGACACATCGGGAAGCAAAAGGCAAAGCGGGAAAAGCCACCACTGAAATTCTAACTGAGTAAAGAGGAAAATAGCAAAACCAAATTGTCCGAGTTCTTCGAGCTGTAACAGATTTTTCATTGTCTAAGATTTATTTGACAAATGTCTGACAATCGAAAATATATTCTCTTGACAAAAATCAAGAACTTTCTGCCTGTCGCTTCCTGATTCTGCTGAATGTTTCGGGCGTCATTCCCAAAACCGAAGCAATATATTGCAACGGAACCTGATGAAATAACTCTTTGTTCTGCTCAAAATACTGATTGTACCTTTCTTCCGCCGTCATCGAAAGATGGGAGAAAATGCGGTCTTCCATCATTGCAAAACATTTGATGATAAATTGTTTTTCTATTTGAATCCACTTCGGGAATTCCTGGCAAAGTTTTAAATAATCTGTTTTGGAAATGGTCAGTAACTCGACTTCGGTAAAAGCCTGTATCGTCCATCGATTGGGTTGATTAAAGAAAAACCCCATCACATCGGTCACGAAAAAATCTTTTATAGAAAGCCACTGCGTAATTTCCCTGCCGTCTTCCGACAAAGCAAAAACACGCAGAATACCGGATTTCACGATGCTCAATTTTTTGCAAATCTCACCGGAATTTGTAAATATATCATTTTTACCTAATTGTTCTTCCTTAAAATAAGACTGAATGACAGACAGTTCCTGAGAATCCAACGGGCCGAAATGTTGTTGTATCAATTCATTGAAATCATTCATTTATTCTTTCTAAATTTTGGATTAAAATTAAACAAAAACAGGACACCTCAAGGCATCCTGTCTTATTTCATTATTTTTAAATTTACCAGAATCTCACGTAAAGTGCTGTTAATAAAAGTAATGTTACAACAATTAAAACCAATGTTCTGTTGTCCACTTTGAACATTGATGCATCTATTGCAAATGCTTTCGGGTTCACTTTCGGACCGGCAAGACTTATCCCAACCATCGTCAGAACCGTGAAGAAGAATGACCAACCCATATTAATCAAAAACGGAATTTCGGTAATCGTGTGAACTACGCCGTTTTCCAGTTTTTCATAAGTGAAAGCTGTGTACAACCAAGTTTCTTTCCCGAAAATATCCACAGCAAAACTGTTGAAGAAAATCGCCAGAACGAATCCTAAAATTACGCCTACCAAAGCTGCAGTTCCGGTTGTTCGTTTCCAGAACATTCCTAAAAGGAACATCGCAAAAACACCCGGACTGATAAATCCTGTATATTTCTGAATAAAGGTAAATCCACCTTCACCACCAATTCCCAAAGCATCTGTCCAAGTAAATGCCAAAGCCACAAACATTGCAATGATAATTGCCCATCTTCCGGTTCTTACCATCTGGATTTCCGTTGCATCAGCCTTCAAATATTTTTTATAAATGTCTAATGTGAAAATCGTTGAGATACTGTTCACTTTCCCTGCCAAAGAAGCAACAATTGCCGCCGTCAAAGCCGCTACAGCAAGACCTTTCAGACCAACCGGCAAAAATCCTAATATTGCAGAATATGCTCCGTCTTTCACTCCGTTAAAGCCAGGTAAGTGACCTTTTGTATACAAAACGTAAGCTGCAATTCCTGGAAGCATAACGATAATCGGCATAAATAATTTAAGGAATCCTGCGAATAAAATCCCGGTTCTTGCCGTCTTCAAATCAGCTCCCAGAGCTCTTTGCGTGATGTACTGGTTACAACCCCAATAATTTAAATTAACAATCCACTGTCCTGCAAAGTACATTGCCAATCCCGGAAGGACAACATATTTCTGAACATCTAGATTTTCAGGCATTGCTAAAGTTGTCGTTGTTTTAACCGGTTTTTCAAGCATTAATTTGAAATGTTGCGGAGCTTCGTTCATCAAGGTCTGAAAACCTGCGAAAGCATTTCCTACAGCCACTCCGTTGATTCTCTGGTCAACAATCTGAAGCGCCATATAAACCGTAGCAAAACCTCCGATAATCAAAACCGCCACCTGAATTACGTCGGTGTAACCGATTACTTTCATACCGCCAAGACCGATTAATAAAGCCATTAGAAGCAATCCAATCATAATGATATGAAGATGACCGCCACCCAATAAAGTATCGATTGCCAAAGCACCCAAATAAAGAATGGAAGTCAGGTTGACAATCACATATAAAAACAGCCAGAACACCGCCATAATCAGGGAAACCGATTTGTTGTAACGGGTTTCCAAAAACTGTGGCATTGTGTAAATTTTGTTTTTAAGATAAATCGGTATGAACCAAATGGCAATAATGATGAGCGCCAATGCAGCAATCCATTCGTAAGCTGCCACCGCTACCCCCACGAAAAATCCTTCGCCGGACATCCCGATGAACTGTTCCGCTGAGATGTTGGATGCAATTAAACTCGCTCCAATCGCCCACCAAGTGAGTGAACCTTCCGCCAGGAAATAATCTTTACTGCCTGTTGCCGCAGATTTTTTTTTGTTATAAATCCAGATTCCGTAACCGGCTACCACCACAAAATAAATTAGAAATATGATGATATCAATAGTTGCTAAATTTCCCATACTTTATTGTTTAACTGAGAATTTGTAAATTGTTTTCGACTGGTATTTCTGTCCCGGCTTCAACTCCGTAGAAGGGAAAGAAGCCTGGTTTGGAGAATCCGGAAAATGCTGGGTTTCCAGACAAAAACCTGTTCTGAATTCATTTTTACCGCCGGTTTTGGTATCGAATTTTCCATCCAAAAAGTTTCCTGAATAGAACTGAACGCCCGGTTCATCGGTCAAAACTTCCATTACTCTCCCCGATTCCGGGTGGTAAACTTTGGCAATGCTTCTCAATCCGCTTCCGTTCAGAATCCAGTTGTGGTCGTAGCCTTTTCCTTTTTTCAGTTGGTCGTCATCTGCATTGATATCTTTTCCAATTGCTTTTGAAGCTGTGAAATCGAATGCACTTCCCTTCACCGCTTTTTGCTCACCTGTAGGAATTAGAGTTTCATTAACTGGTGTAAATTTATCCGCATTAATCTGCAATTCATGGTCAAGAATTGTTTTTGAGAAATTCCCAGAAAGATTGAAATACGAATGTTGAGTTAAATTCACAACCGTCGGTTTATCGGTTTCCGCTTCGTAAGAAATTTCAAGCGCGTTGTCGTCCGTCAAAGTATACAAAACGGTTGTGGTTAATTTTCCAGGATAGCCTTCTTCACCGTCTGCGCTGGTGTAAGTTAGTTTCAAAGTCGGGAATTTTGCATCTTTTACAGGCTCAATATTCCAGAATTTGGTGTGGAATCCTTCTTTTCCTCCGTGAAGACTGTTTGGCCCGTCGTTTTTGTCGATGTCATACGATTTGCCTTCCAAAGTGAATTTGGCGTTGGCAATCCTGTTTCCGTAACGGCCAATCAATGCTCCGAAATAATATGGATTTCCGTTGAAATAATCTTCAGGCTTTGTAAATCCTAAAACGACATCTTCGTATTTTCCGTTTTTATCGGGAGCGGTAAGTGAAGTGATAATTCCACCGAAGTTAATGACTTCCAGCTTCATCCCGTTTTTATTGGTCAAAGTATATTTTTTGATGGAATCGCCTTTTGACGTGACTCCGTAATCTGAAACCTGTATGTTTTCCATTGTTTCCGGTTGAGTTTTTGATTGATTTTCTTTTTTATTGCACCCGAAAATACATAAAACGGCAAAAAGAATTATCAGGTTGATACTTGTTTTTCTCATTTTTTAGAAGTTTTGCAAGTTTAACGATAATATATTTCATTCCAGCGAAGTGTGTTCTTAAAATCACGGATTTTCGTATCTTCATCAATAACAAGCGATTCAATCCCTGCAATCTCCGCAAAATCTTCCAATTGTTCTACGCTGATATTCTCACTATAACACGTGTGATGCGCACCACCTGCCAAAATCCAGGCTTCAGCTGCAGTATACAGGTCAGGAAGCGGTTTCCAAAGAACTCTAGCAACAGGAAGTTTTGGCAATTCTTCGGTAATTTCCAACGCTCTTGTTTTGTTGATTAACAGTCTGAAATGATTTCCGAAATCCATCAAAGCGGCATTTAAAGAATCGATATTTCCTCTCGAATTGAAAACCAGACGAACCGGGTCAGCTTTTCCGCCAATCCCCAATGGATGAATTTCACAAGAAGGTTTGTCAATCGCCAAAACAGGGTCAACTTCCAACATATGTGAACCTAAAATTGAAGGATTGGAAGGATTCAAATGATAAGTATAGTCTTCCATAAAGGCATTTCCGCCTTCAAGGCCTTGTCCCATTGTTTTCATTGCACGAACCAAAGCGGCAGTTTTCCAATCGCCTTCTCCAGCAAATCCATACCCTTTTTCCATCAATCTCTGAACAGCAATTCCAGGCAATTGTTCCAAACCGTGAAGGTCTTCGAAAGTATCGGAAAAACCTTTGAAATTTCCGTCTTTCAGGAATTTTTCCAAACCTAATTCAATTCTTGCGGCAACTTCCAGAGATTTTCTGTTTGAACCTCCGGAAAGAAGGGATTCTGCCATTTTGTATGAAGCCTCATATTCTTCAATTAAGGTTTTGATTTCGCCATCGCCAATCGAATTGACAACGCTTACCAAATCCCCGATTCCCCAAGTGTTTACCGAAAATCCAAATTTGGTTTCCGCTTCTACTTTATCTCCGTCGGTAACGGCTACAAATCTCATATTATCACCAAAACGGACGAACTTCGCACCTTGCCAATCATCCCAACCTGCAGCAACTCTACTCCATTCTCCAATCTGTTTCTGAACTCTTTCTTCCGCCCAATGTCCTACGACCACTTTTCTGTTTTTGCGCAGACGGCTTACCATAAATCCGAATTCACGGTCGCCGTGCGCTGCCTGATTAAGGTTCATAAAGTCCATATCCATCGTCGCCCAAGGAATATCCTGATTGAACTGCGTGTGAAGATGCAACATTGGCTTTTGTAAAGCGGTCAGTCCACGAATCCACATTTTTGCGGGTGAAAACGTGTGCATCCAGGTTACGATTCCGATGCAGTCTTTTGCAAAGTTGGCGGCTGTAAGTGTTTCAAAGATTTCTTCCGTGGTTTTCACGGTTGGCTTCAAAACGACTTTTACAGGAATTTGTGATGAAGCATTGAACGCTTCTACGATTTTTGCTGAATGTTCCGCAACCTGCGCTAATGTTTCAGGGCCGTATAAATGCTGGCTTCCGGTGATGAACCAGATTTCTTTCGTATTGAGAGGTGTTAACATATTTTTAGTTGATTGTTGATAGTCTTTATTATTTTGTTTTGTCATTCCGAGGAACGAGGAATCTCTGTTGATAATTGAGATTCTTCATTACACTACGTTTCGTTCAGAATGACAGACTTTATTTAATTCTATTATTGTCCGTAATAGGCGTTTTTGCCGTGTTTCCGTTCGTAATGTTTTTTGATTAATGAATCTTTCAAACGTGGCGCATTCGGATTAATTTGCCTTGTGAGATAAGCCATCTCGGCGATAGTTTCTAGAACTTTGCTATTGTAAACGGCTTTTTCAGCATTTTTTCCCCAGGTGAACGGCCCGTGATTTCCGATGAGTACCATTTCTACTTCTTCGTAAGACAAGTTCTTTTCTTTAAAGCAATCCAGAATCTGGATTCCGGTGTTGTATTCGTAATTGCCCTCGATTAAATCATCGTGCATCGGCGGTGCGCAAGGAATATCTGTTGTCAGATGGTCTGCGTGGGTCGTTCCGAAAATCGGAATATCCAGTTGTGCCTGTGCCCAAGCTACGGAATAAATAGCGTGTGTATGTGAGATTCCGCCGATGTTTTCCCAGTTTTTATAAAGATAAGCGTGGGTTTTGGTATCGGAAGATGGTCTTAAATTTCCTTCCACCACATTGGCATCGTAATCTAAAATCACGATGTCTTCCGGTTTTAATAATTCGTAAGGAACACCACTCGGTTTGATGGCAAATATTCCTTTGTCACGGTCAACCGCGCTTACGTTTCCGAATGTGTAAACGACCAGCTTCAATGCATCGAGCTGCATATTGGCTTCGTAACATTCTCGTTTTAATTCTTTATAGATGCTCATTTTATTTGCATATTTTTTGAAAATCTGTTTTTTCATCCATAGGTTTCACCTACGGCTATTCATATTGAACCCTTCGGGTTCTCTCCTACGAATCAATCGCAGCCCGGCTTGAGCGGAGCTCTTTTTGTGTAGCATAGCGGAACAAAAAAGCGGGAGCGGAAGACAGATTAAGCTGCCATAATAATTTTAGTTATTGGTTGATAGTTGTTGGTTGATGGTTTTTAAATGATTGTAATTATTTAACAGGGCGCCTCTACGAAGCTCTCTTTGTGATGATAATATGTACATATTTACTATTAACAGGGCGCTCCTAACGGAGCTTTTCTGCTTTAACTTCTATCAACTATAAACTCTCAGCCGTCAACTTTTTCTTAGACTTGATATTATTTTCTGTAAAATCTGCGAGAATCTGATATTGTTTCATAAATTCTGCATATTTTTCTACCTTTTCAGCTTGTGGGAAATATTCTGCTTCGAAATCGGAACCCATTTTTTGGCTTGCTTCCTGAACAGTCGGATAAATTCCAGCCGCAACAGCCGCATAAATGGCTGCACCCAAAGCCGGAGCCTGGTCTGAAGCTGCAACAACAATCGGCATATTAAGAACGTTGGCCAACGTCTGCATAATGAAAGGGGATTTTCTGGCAACGCCACCAATTCCTATTAGTTTTTCGATTTTTACGCCTTCTTCTTCGAAACGGTCGACGATTTTTTTGGCTCCAAAGCAAATCGCATTCACCAAAGCTTTGAAAATATGTGGTGCTTTTGTTCCCAATGAAAGGTTGCTGATCGCCATTTTCAGTTCCTGATTGGCATCAGGTGTTCTTCGTCCGTTAATCCAATCCAAGGCAACCGGAACTACCTCTGAAAGTGGAATTTTTTCCGCTTCCAAAGTGAGATTGCGAATAAGATTGTTCTCTATTTCTTCTTTTAGCAACTGTTTTTGATTTTCGTCAATGACATTGGAATTCATCACAATATGGTGTGTCGGCCAAGTCAGAATATCTTTGTACCACGCCAAAACATCACCAAATGCAGATTGCCCCGCTTCTAATCCCATCAATCCCGGAATCACGGAACCATCGACCTGTCCGCAGATTCCTTTAACTGTTTTGTCGCCAATGATTTCGTTGGGAGCCACCATAATATCGCAAGTTGACGTTCCCATAATTCTGATCAGCGTATTTTCCTCCACTTTTGCACCAACCGCTCCGGAATGAGCATCGAAAGTTCCGACAGCAATTACCGTATTGGCCGTCAAGCCTAATTTTGTTGCCCATTCTTCATTCAGATTTCCGGCAATTTCATCAGATGTGTAGGTTTTATCGTACAGTCTGTCACGAAGTTCTGCCAGTGAAGGATCCAGCTGACCGAGAAACTCTTTGGAAGGAAGTCCATCCCACGACTCGTGCCACATTGCTTTGTGACCGGCTGCACAACGGCTCCTTTTAAATGTTGCCAAACTCTGGTTGTCGGAAAGTAAAAATGTGAGGTAATCGCAATGTTCCATCCAGCTGTACGCCGCATTTTTCACCGCTTCATCTTCTCTGTTGATGTGAAGAATTTTTGCCCAAAACCATTCGGAAGAATAGATTCCGCCTTCAAATTTTGTATAATCTTCGCCGCCCCAGTTTCTTGCCAGATGATTGATTTCTTCGGCTTCATCAATGGAAGTATGGTCTTTCCACAACACCATCATTGCATTGGGATTTTCTGAAAATTCAGGCAAAAGTGACAAGGCAATTCCATCCTTATTCACGGGAAGCGGTGACGAACCTGTCGTATCTATACAAATGCTGACGATATTTTCCGGCGCAACACCACTTTCCTTGACAACGGTTGAAATGGTTTTTTCCAAACCTTCGATGTGGTCGAGTGGATGCTGACGAAATTGGTTTTCTTCCGGCTTGCAGAACTTTCCTTCTTTCCATCTTTGGTAATAGCTTACGGAAGTTGCCAGTTCTGCCCCGTTTTCCGTATCAATCAAAACGGCCCGAACAGAGTCTGTTCCGTAGTCTAAGCCGATAACGTACTTTTTCATTAACGAAAGTGATTTATTTTGATTATTGTTTTTAGCTCTTTTTAAAATAACCGATGCAATGGATTACATTCTACAAAAATTTTTCATTAAGTTTTCATTTACCTTAAAGAATTCTCCGGTTTTTAGTTTAAGAGTTAAAACAAATATAAGATTCTATTTTAAATAAATGTAATATTTACACTTAATTTTAAATTATCCTTTATTTATGGTATTTTGAAGCTATTTTATTTTCAAAATAACTAAAGAATTTGCCGGAATTTCAACAGAAATCTTTCCTTTTTTAATGGCCTGCGTTTCTTCTTTTGGTGTAATGGCTTCTGATTGGAAATTATTTTCATCGGAAAGTCCCGCAGAAGTCAGTACAATTTTGGTGAATTGACTGCCCATTTTACTATTTTCCGGATTGATTTCAACTGAGGTTTCCTGAGGATCAGCATTAACAATTTTAATGATGGTTTCTCCTTTTTTAAGATCACGAACCGCCGATGCATAGAGATTGTTCTCGCCTTTCAACGGTTTTCCGTTTTCGGAGATTTTAATTAAATCTGTTCCTTTGTTGTTGGAGAATAATTTCTGAACGTAATAATTGGGAGTAGCGTAAGATTTTAAATTATTGAACCAAATCAAATCCGGTGTCCATTGCCAACCTTCTGCGTGGGCGAAAAGCGGTGCGTAGGAAGTCATTGTCACAACATCTGCATTGCGTTCCAGTCCGGTCATAAAAGCGGCTTCCGAAAGTGCGGTAAGCCAGTTATTTTTATTATCAGGTTTTACAACGCCAACCGATTGTGCGGCATATTCTCCGGCAAAAACTTTTGGTCCTCTTCTATCGTATTTATCATATCTATCCGCATTTTTTAAGAACCATTCAGGAGAATTGTAGTAATGTTCGTCCACAATCTGAGCATTCAGTTTTTTAAGTTCTTTCCAGCCGTAATCGAAAAATTCGCCATCGGGAGACGGCCCGCTTCCGGAAATGATTTTGATATCGGGATATTTGGCGTGAATCGCTTTTTCAAAAACTTTGTAGCGTTCAATATAATCCGCTCCCCACTGTTCATTTCCAACGCCGATGAATTTCATATTAAAAGGTTTCGAATGTCCCATTTCTGTACGGATCTTTCCCCATTTCGTGGTGGAATCACCGTTTGCAAATTCAATCAAATCCAAAGCATCCTGAATGTAAGGGTCTAAATCCTCTATTTTTACAAGTTCGGCAGTATTGAACTGACAGGCCATTCCGCAGCTTAAAATAGGAAGCGGTTCTGCACCTAAATCTTCCGCCAACTGAAAATATTCAAAAAAACCAAGCCCGAAAGATTGCCAGTAATCCGGCGTGAGACGATGGGCGAATCCGTTGTTCCATTTATTGATAAGATTTTCGCGGTCTTCTACTTTACCAATTGTTTTTTTCCACTGATAACGTTCCGCCAAGGTTCTTCCTTCGACAATACAACCGCCCGGAAAACGTAAAAATCCCGGCTGCAAATCGTATAATTTTTGAACCAGATCTTTTCTTAAGCCACCCTTCCGGTTTTTCCAGGTGTCTTGCGGAAACAGTGAAATCATATCCATATTCACAACACCTTTTCCGGTGAAAGTGATTTGAAGCTTTGCTTTTTCAACAGTTTTGGAAGGTGAGAAAACAGCATTGTATTTTTGCCAGCCTCCGCCTTTGATGATTGTAGAAACTGAAGAAATCACCGTTCCATTTTCATCAATCAAACTTGTATTGATGGCAGAAATATTGCCTGAAATGTTTTCTAAATTGAAACTTAAGTCATATTTCTCCCCTTGATGCAAACCAATTCCTCTGAAACCTTTATTTTCCAACGAATAGTTTTTATCATTCCAAACCGTGATTCTTGCGTAGTTTTTATTGGTTTTAGATTTGTCAGTTATAATTGTTAAAAAACCGGAATCCAAGTTTGGAGACAATGTTTTTGTGTTGGGTTGTTTCCAGCCTGTTAAAGGCTCATCAAACTCAAAACTGCGGTTTTTAATTAATTCAGCATATAATCCGCCATCTGCCGCAAAGTTGATGTCCTCGAAGAATATTCCATACATCGTCGGCTGAATTTTGATGTTGGTAGAAGTTCCATCCAAATCAAGGAAATGGGTTTTGATAGTTTTATTTTGGGCTGAAAAAAATGCAACACTTAGCGAAATAGCGGCTGTGAATATTTTGGTTTTTGTTTTCATTGATTGGTTTTTATCGCAGAGACACTTCGACTGCGCTCAGTGTGACATCTCTAATACTATATTTTTAAACTGACTTTAATATAAATTTTAATTGTAAGAGTTTAATTTACTTTCAATTGAAGACTTTTCAATCCTGATTCATCAGAAGTTCCGCCGTAGAAAATCGTGTAATCCCCTGCTTTCGGAGCCAAATCATCTATTTTTTCATCATAAAATTTAAATGAATCTTTAGAAATCGTTAATTGAATATTTTTTGTTTCCTTAGATTTAATTAAAGCCCTTTCAAAAGCTCTCAAAGTCTTTACTGGTGCCGAAGCATCATTATTTCTTTTCACATAAACCTGAATCACTTCCTCTCCATCTCTTTCCGAATTATTGGTAACTGGAACTGTAATCGTCAGATTTTCATTAGCATTGATAGTGTTTTTGTTCAGTTTAGCATTTCCGTAAACAAATTTTGAATAACTCAACCCGTGACCGAAAGCGTACAACGGTTTTTCAGTCATATAACGGTAGGTTCTTCCGATCATATCGTAATTTTCAAAACCCTGATGTTTGCTGGTTTTAGATAAATTATTGTCAAGCTGTTCCAGATTTTTATAGAATGTAATCGGTAATCTTCCGGATGGATTGTAATCTCCCGCCAAAACGTCTGCAACGGCAGTTCCGCCGGATTGTCCGCCATACCAAGCGCTAATTAACGCATCATAATTTTTTTCATCCTGCGCTAAACCTAATGAACTTCCTGTACAAAGTACAAAAACGACAGGTTTTCCTGTTTTTCTTAGTTCAGCCAGCAATTCGCGTTGAACTTTAGGAAGGTCGATAGACGTTTTATCGCCGCCTTTGAAACCTTCTGCATTCACCATCATTTCTTCGCCTTCCAGACTTGGAGAAAGTCCGCCCGCGAAGACAATGACGTCCGCATCTTTCACTTTTTCCTTTACTGCAGCAAAATTGACAGGGTCTTTTCTGTACACATCGAATGTGATGCTTACATATTTCCCTTTTTGGGTGTGACGTAATTCAATGTTATACTCTTTCCCTTTTTCCATTTTTACAGGAAATTCTGAAGGATGTCTTGCGTCGGGACCTTTTCTGGTGGCAATTTCTTTTCCGTCAACAAAAAGTGTGTAAATATCGGATGTTGATGGCGAAAGAATCACATCACCCGTGTAAGGACTTTTGAAAACGCCTGAAATAATCGCCGAGGTATTTTCTCTTCCGACATTCGGGGCAAGCTGAGTCCCGCCAAAACTGTTGTAGTTGATTCCAGCTTTATTGACTGAAATATTGGCAGGAGTTCCCTTGAATTCATTATTGTTGAAAAACGTTACTTTCATTCCTTTTTCGCCGTTTTTCTGGCTTAAAAAGTTTTGGTAAAGCGAAGTTCTGGAAGATGGATCGGCAACTTCAGTTCCTTTTTCATAAATGATTTTTGCGTTTGGAAATTTGGTTTTGATACCGTCCAAAATCGTTACAATGGAAGAAGGTGTTCCGTTATAATTTCCCAACTGCATCAATCCGTCATCAGCGTTTGGACCGACAACGGCGATTTTTTTGATGTTTTTATTTAAAGGCAAAATATTATTCTCATTTTTCATCAGCACAATTGATTTTTGTGCCATTTTTAAAGCCTGTTTTTTATGCTCTTCAGAATCCACAACTGAATATGGAATTGAATTCCAGTGAACGGAAGATTTCGGATCCAGCATTCCCAATTCAAACCAGCCTTTCAGAATTCTTCGCATCGAAATATCGAGGTCTTTTTCTGTGATTAAACCGCTTGCGAGAGATTTGTTTAAATTATTATATGTATCGCCACACTCTAAATCTGTCGAATGTTTCAGAGCATCTGCGGCGGTACTTTTTTCATCAGGATGTGTTCCGTGGTACTGTTTCTGGTAGAAGTCTGCCAAAGCCCAGCAATCAGAAACAACCATTCCATCGTAGTTCCATTTTCCGCGAAGAATTTCAGTTAATAAAGTATTGTTAGCACAGCAAGGCTGCCCGTCGAATGCATTATACGCACACATCACTTCCCTTACATTTCCTTCCAAAACCAGTGCTTTGAAAGCCGGAAGATAAGTTTCGTACAAATCTCTTTTGGAAA
Source organism: Chryseobacterium sp. Y16C (assembly GCF_022488405.1). Taxonomy (NCBI): domain Bacteria; kingdom Pseudomonadati; phylum Bacteroidota; class Flavobacteriia; order Flavobacteriales; family Weeksellaceae; genus Chryseobacterium; species Chryseobacterium sp. Y16C. The sequence continues at coordinate 270,522 of NZ_CP092711.1, read as the reverse complement.
CTTCGGCGTTGTAAGAATGACGGTTCCATTCCGGACCGCTGTGAACGGCGAAGTGTTTGGCGCAGGCGTGGGTTTTGAAATATTTCGGATCATTTCCCTGTAAACCTTTTACGGCAGCAACACCCAAAACGGAAGTCAGATACGGGTCTTCGCCATAAGTTTCCTGGCCTCTTCCCCATCTGGGGTCACGGAAGATATTGATGTTCGGTGTCCAAAATGTAAGTCCTTCGTAACGACCTGTTTTCTGGGATTCGTCAAACGATTTGTTGTATTTTGCTCTGGCTTCGTCGGAAATCATTTCAAAAGTTTTGAGATGTTCCGGAACATCCCAGCTTGCCGCCATTCCGATGGCTTGAGGAAAAACCGTTGCTGTTCCCGCTCTCGCGACGCCGTGAAGTGCCTCGTTCCACCAGCCGTAACCGGGAATATCCAACCTGGGAACGGCTTTAGAATTATCCATCATCATTCCGATTTTTTCATCCACCGTTAATAATCCGAGTAGATTTTCGATTCTTTGTTCGACTGGAAGTTTGGGATTTTGGAAGAGATATTTGAAAGTTTGTGCGGAAGAGACTACACAAATTAGTATTGACAGAGAGAAAAAGAGTTTTTTCATGCGATAAAATTTTTAAATCATTTTATTGTCGAACCACTATAAAATGATATTTCAATTCGGTAAAAGCAAATATATCATAATATAACTAATAAATGTATAATTAACACTTAATTTATTTAATTTTTTCTAGCTAAAAAGCCACCAGAAAAATCTGATGGCTTAATCTGTTGATGAAAAATCAAATCTTTATTTTTTGATTAATTTATGCACAGATGTATTTCCTGCAACCGTTACTTCTACGAAATACAGACCTGAAGGCAGATTTGATGCTTCAATTCTGTTTTTTCCTGAAGAAATCTCCCTCTTCGAAATAACCACACTTCCTTTCGCATCGTAAATTGTGTAGAAGGCATTACCTTTTTTAAGATCAATGAAAAACTCAGTCTTAACAGGATTTGGATATACCTGTACCTCATCAGCAGTAAGTGCAGATTCTGAGGTGGCCAAAGTAGCAAAACTCAGCGGTAAAAATGCTGCAGTATAAGGATTTCCTTCTGTAATATATCCCTGAAAAGGATCAATCATCGGTTCGCTCCCTGCAACCACTTTGTAAAATCCGGTCACGTTGTTTTCTGTTTTTAAAACATACGCCCCTGCATAAACTTTAATTTGGTGATAAACGCCATTCACCTGGTTTACTGTAATCGCTTTTGGTGTTGATACAGATCCGGTTCCTGTGAAAGTGACCGTTCCTGTCGCTGCGATTAACACCGGAGTATTGGCCGGAATCATTCCTGTTATCGGTGTACATGCCACATTGCCTGAGCCGGGAATCATCGTGTAAGCCGTTACATTCGCCGGAACTGCTGCCTGAAATGGCAACAAAACAACTCCGTAGCCGTTGAAGTTTCTGGTGTAGGTTGCCGAAGACGCCGTAAAATCAAATGGAACCTGGAAATCTTTGCCCTGATCTGAAAGCGTCAGTGTCGTGCAGTTTGTTCCTGAAATAACATTGGTATTGGTATTTGCCACACTGTTGTTAACATAAAAAATACTGTTCTTGTTCTCAGAACCAGCGATCCAGCTTGAAGTTGGAGTGATGCCGGTTGCCGTACGGAAATCCAATGAAGTATACTGGTTGTTTTCCATCGCATCTAAAAGACTGCTGTCTGTCTCAGTATATGCTCCGGTAAATTTTGCCGCTCTTTCGTTTCCGACATTAAAATACACATCACCCAGGTTTAAGGTTAAGATCGAACTGTAATTTCCACTTCTTAAACCTAAAATCCCTTTACAACCGAATGGAAGTGTTCCCCTCGAAAGATCAAAAACCAGATTAAAGCTTCCGGATCCGGGTGCTGGCAAATTCACACTTCCATAATTGTAATTTCTTACCACATTATCATTATCAACATAATACAATGTGGTATTTGATGATGACTGACCAAGCGTTGTCGTATAACTTAAAACATTTAAAACTAACTTATTATAACGGTCATTCAAAGCAATATATCCGTTTGATGCCGTCATATTCTGACTGAAAAGCGGTGTTGAATTGTAAAATGTCACTGTCTGCCCTGAAATCTGATATGCTGTACCAAATGCTGGATTTGTTGTCGCTAAAGTTTCAATTTTGTTGTAATGAATTTCAGTTCCGGTCATGTTAGAAACAGGTCGGTCGCCACTTTTTGTAAACACAAAAGTCATTACACTAGACGGTGCCACAGACACCTGCGGTCTAAATGTATCTGTAGTAAAGGTTAGCGGTGTCGACGTCATATTCTGTGTTTGAGAAGTAGTAATGCTGTTTGCAGAATTAGTATAAAAGGGAAGATCAACCTTAAGGTTATAAGTATCTGAAGAAGAATTTATTACCATTAACGTCACCTGATTTCCATCAAGAGAAATATAGGAAGAACCTTCCAGACTGCCTGTTGCCACTTCCCATTTGGTATCAATCCTGTTTTTGTTGGTGGTGGTTTTAGCATATTGAGATAAAATGTAACCGCGTTTGGTCATTTCACCTGCAACAGTTCCGTTTGTTCCATCCCCCATCATTCCATAATATCTTTTGGATGCATAATGTACCCATGCGTTCACATTTCCGAGCATCGCATTATTGACGGCTCTTGCAAAAGAAAAGCCATCAATCGACCAACTGAAATCACGTGCAGGAACACTTGTATTAGAGTTCCAGTTGATGAGATATTCTGTCTGCCAGATCTGTTTATTATTCGCCTGAAACTGCTTGTACACCGACTGCATACTTCCATATTGGTGTCCGCCATAGACTTCAAAATTGGCCATAGTTGCCGTATTTAAAAAGGCGTTGGCAAAATTATCCGTAAAACCAACACTTTCGGGAGCGATGACGTTACAGTTGATTAGCTGGCCGTAATCTCTTACAAAATTTGCGATCTGTGTCGGCGTCCAGATGCAGCCTGCGTATTGCGCCATTTCGTCCGGCTCGTTTTGAATTGAAATATAATCCAGCGCAACGCCATTATTTGCAAGATAGGTTACGAAACTGTTCAAATGCAAAGCGTAATCCTGATAATGTTCCGGTTTCAGATAGCCGATCTGCTGCACACCATTGGCATCCGTAAAAACTGCATTTGAATGATTATTTGTTTTCCAGGCTGCAGGCATTGTCCAGGGACTTGCGAAAACGATCAGCCCCATTGCCTTTGCCTGTTGAGCAGTTGCCAAAACTTGCGGCCAGTCCGCTTGATTTTCAGGAATATATAACCTCAAAATATTGTATCCTGCGTCGGTTGCACCGGTCCCCCAAAGTTTTTGAATCTCTGTCGGAGTCATGTGATTGTATGCAAACTGCGGACTACACACGAAACCACCATAGCCGGTCACTTTTTGATACACAATATTTTTGTCGATTTTTACTTTTGCAGGCAACACTGTCTGTGCAACTGCAAATTGAGTACAGGTGATGCCTACCGCCAGAGCAAGCATCCGGTTTAAAATTTTTCTCATAATGTTCTAGTTTTAATTTTGATAATTTTCAGTAAAGTTTGGATAATACAATCCCATTCAAGACAGTTTATGATTAAAAACCATCAAGAAAATACCCCGAAAAGTTTCAGGCAGCTATCGTAAATAAAGTTATACTACAAGATCCTTAGCTCTTTCCTGTACATTATTTTGTTGAAAAACAATACTTAGAATTCAGAGGTGAAATAGATTAATGTTTCATAGGCAAAACGTAGATTATTATTAATATTCTGCTGATTTTTAGTGAAGAATTTCACTTTCCGGTGCACCCAGATAAGAAGGCTGTAAACCTCCCGTATTGATCAATATTTTTTCCAGTACGATTCCGGGCTCAAGCACTCTGAATCGTAACGTATGTTTTCCAGGTTGAGAAATCTGGTGTTTCGTTATAGACTTAATAATATGTTCGGACTGCCATCTTCCGAGTTCGCCTCTGTAATGACCGTTGAAATTGACAACCTGCGGAGTTTCACCATCAAAGGAAATCTCATAACGCAAACCTTTATTATGATTGAAATTCAAAGTCGGGGCTAATAACAACTGGACTTCAAATTCACCTTTGGATTCAAAATTTATATCATATTCCAGATAGAGATTTTCATCAGATTTTGGATAGGCATTTTGTGGAAAGGTCGTCACGCCGGATTTAGTTTTTCCGAAATCAGGAATCACTTCCCAATGGATTCGGTCTGAATTGTTCATTCTGGCAAAATTTTCCGCTTCAATGGAAACATAACCGCTTTTCTCCTGAAATACTTTCTCTTTCGAAGCATTATCATCATATACATAGGTAACTTCGGGCATTATATTTTCTTTTCCGTCTGCCCAGGTTTTATATCCTATTTTCATCTGATCCATCATATGCTGCCACTTTCCGCCGGCAATTTCATTGTTATATTTATGATCCAAATAAGCATTTCTTTCAAAACATTCTTTTACTCTATCGGCATAATAATTTGCTTTTAGATCATATTTGGCAGCCAATTCCCTGTTTTTGGCAACAGCATAATACATTTCATACAAATTGCTGCACGCATCAATAGGATAAAGAACCAACTGATAATAAGCATCCTGATATTCAGCAGGAATTTGTTCTTTCAAATGCAATGCATCAATAGCCAAAGATCTGTAATCATTTAAAACGGTTTCGAATTCATGATAATTTTCCAGACTGAATGTTTTGCTATTCAGTGTTTCAGGCGTTACACGACGGTTGTATTTCGAATAAAGGTTGATCATTCTTGCAATTTCCTTAGCATATTTTTCACCAAATTGCTGTGCCGCCCATTTTTCAGTGTATTTCAAAAGATTTTTCGAATTGAATTGCTTTGGATTCCAGGCCATTTCCAGGAAAAAGCTGATTGGGAATTCCATCGGTTTCAAATCCCCGACATTGACAACCCAAACCTTGTCCACTTTATGTTCGTAGGAAAGATTCATCTGTTCCCAAACTCTCTGAATCGGACTGATATTAATCCATTTTGAATTTCTCGGTCCGCCTACATAATCGAAGTGGTAATACATACCGTAACCGCCTTTGTGTAAAGGTTTTGAAAGGTCCGGAAGTTTTCTCACATTTCCCCAGTTGTCATCACAGAACAATAAAATTACATCGTCCGGAACGCACATTCCTTTGTCGTAATAATCCTGAACTTCTTTATATAAAGCCCACACCTGAGGTGTTTTCTCTGCTTTTTTGCCTGTTACATCAGTAATAATTTTTCGCTGGTCTTTCACAATTTTTTCAAGTAAAGAAATATTAGTTCCCTCTCCCATGGCTTCGTCGCCGTCGCCGCGCATTCCGACTGTGACTAATTTTTCCCAGTTTTTGCTTCTTTCCAGCCCCAATTTCCAGAATTCCTGCAAAACTTTTTCATTTTTCGAATAATCCCAGACATTCGGAAGATTATTCTTTTTGATGTATCGATGCCAATCGGTTTGAGCCTGAGCCATCGGTTCGTGGTGCGAAGTTCCCATAATGATTCCCATTTCGTTGGCCAAAGGTCCGTTCAAAGGATCATCGTCGTAGAAAGCTTTTCCCCACATTGCAGGCCAGATGTAGTTGCCTTTCATACGAAGAATCAACTCAAAAACTTTTTCATAAAATTTAGAATTGATTCCTCCAAACTTTGCTCTTGCCCAGCCTCCGAGCGAAGGTTCTTCATCATTCAGGAAAATTCCGCGATATTCTACTGCAGGTTCTCCGTCGGTATAAATTCCTTTTTTAAAGTATAGATTTTCTTTTTTCTCAACCGGAACATCCGCCCAATAATACCAAGGTGAAACCCCGATTTGCTGGGACATTTCGTAAATTCCGTAAATTGTTCCGCGTTTGTCGCTTCCTGCAATCACAATCGCTTCGGAAATGCCGGGAAATGGATTGCTGATATTTTGAATGATATATTTTTCATTCTTTCCTTTGATTGAATTTCCATCAATTTTTTTAGCTTTGATTAAAGCATCAATGGTCTTGCTTTTCCCAACTTCACCAATAATGATGAGCATTCCGTTCGCTCCGGAACTTTGGGAAATAAGAGTAGGCTGAACCCCTGTTACTTTTTGAAAATCAGATTGAAGATTCGTAACCGCACGCAGAATTCCTTTATCCGAATCGCTATCCGAAAACAGCATCAAACCTGAATTGTGCTCTTTCAATACCACCGAATTTTCCGTTTTAGCAAAAGAAATAAAAGGATCGGAAGCTTTTACAAAAAGTATAAACAACAACGTAAGAAGTAACGAAATGTTTTTTGTAAAATTCATACTATATCTTTTTTGATTTAATTTTTAAATAAGTTCAGATCGACAAATTCTCCCATTCTCCTGTAGCCTACTTCATTGGGATGAAGGAAATCATGATCGTGCATATTGTTTAAGATGACCTCCGGATTTTCACCTTGCATATGTTTTGCAAAATCGATGACAGCATCATATTTTCCACTGTTCCTGATCCAGTCGTTTACTTTTTTCCAGGCCTCGATACGGAAAGGTTTATCATAAAACGACTTTGCGAAAGGTAGAATTGTTGCTCCGTACACTTTGATTCCGTTAGCATGTGCTTTGTCGATCATTATTTGATAAGCCGCAATCAGTTCATCTGCTCTTTTGGAAGCATCTTCAGCATCTCTTGTTCCTCCCAGGTCATTCACGCCCTCCAGAACGATAAGCCATTTTATCCCCTGCTGATTGAGGATGTTATAATCGAAACGGTCGAGTGCTGTTGGCCCTAAACCACCGCGTACTACACAGTTCCCGCCGATCCCGAAATTAAGGACACTTACATTGCGAGTGTCGGGATTAACCAATAACCGCTGAGAAAGAATATCCGGCCAACGGTTTTGTCTATTGGTTCCCGATCCTCTGCCGTCTGTAATGGAATTTCCCATAATGGCAACCGCATACGAGGGTTTCGCAGTCTTAACATCAATATTAAAAAGCGAATACCAATGATCCGTTTTTACAGGATTTTTAAATGTGGCAACATTGCTTTGCTCACCTTTAACAATAAAAGATGTTGTTCTTGAGCCAGGATGCCCGGTGATGGATTGAGTTACTTTTGTGTAAGAAATCGTAATAGCCAAAAGAGAATTAGATTTCAGATCAAAGTTCAGTTCATCGGAATAAATATCAGCTCCGGGAGCAATTTTAAAATCGTTTTTCTTATCAAACGTTAATGATTTTATGGTGTTTGCGTTCACATTGCAGCTATCGGAAGGCACTGCAATAGAAACGGATTTTACTGCAAGACTATCTGTAGAGTAACGATTGGAAAAGCGCAATCGTACTTTTTCTCCGCCCACAGATACACGGACAATCTGACGAAGAGTATTCCCTGAAAGTCCCGGTTCCGGAGGAAGATTATTAGGTTCCACCAATTGAGGAGCAGTTGCCCATGTGGTGAGCCAACGGTCTTTGGATAATTGCTTTTCCAGACTGCGTGAGGGAGAACAGGAAACCAAAAATCCCGAAATGAAGAAGATATACAAGCTTTTGAAACGCATTTTTTTATATTTTTTTATCTCAAAGGTTTAAAGACCGTTAATTTCTTAAAACAAATCCTCCGTTCGGCTGAATTTCAATATTAAAATCACCCTTCGCATTGAGTTTCACTTCTTTTTCTGACGAATTTCCCTGTGCATCGTCGCTGATTAATTTCACCGTTTTTCCAGCGAACATCGGAAGATTAATTTTCAGTTTTTTAACCGTTTTTTCTGCATTAATTCCTCCAACATACCATTGATTCTGATGTCTTCTGGCAATCACAGAATATTTCCCCGGATATCCGTCGATGAACACCGTTTCGTCCCAAAGCGTCGGAACTTCTTTCATAAAATCGAGCTGGAATTTCGGTGCGTCGCTCAGGTTATTCGGCATTACACCAAACATCTGAACCGGATTTTGAAACAGAACCGCCGTTGCCAACTGGAAACCATCTGTTGTGTATCTTTTATTTTTATCCTTGTTGGATTTTGTTAAATATTTATTGAGGAAAGTCCCGCCAAATTCCATACTTCCGACCGTATTTCTGATGAACGGATGTAAAGTCGCAAAAAAAGCTTCCTGTTTGCGGACATCTTCTGAAAAATACAGCATTTCCGAAGCTAAAACCGCTTCGCTTCCTGCATAATTCGGGTACATTACTTCCCACCCTCTCGGTAAGGTAGCTCCGTGGAAAATGATTTTTAGTCCAAAATCATTGGCATCGGAAAGAATATCTTCATAAAGACGCATCGTTTCCTGCTTGTCTCCTCCGAAAAAGTCGACTTTCAGACCTTTTACACCGATATCTTTCAGCCATTTCATTTCTTTTTTTCGTTCGATGGAAGAGCTCATTTTATTTCTCGGTCCCATCGGAGCGTCATTCGCAGCACCATTGGAATTGTACCAAAGCAATACCCCAACATTTTTGGATTTGGCATACTGAATGAGGTCTTTCATTTTTTCTTTTCCAATATTTTTATCCCAAAGCGCATCAATCAAAATATATTCATAACCCAGTTTTGATGCTAAATCGATAAAGAGACTCTGGTCTTCATAATTCATACTGTTGTCCTGCCACAAAATCCAGCTCCAGGTCGATTTTCCAAAGGTATATTTCTGCGAAGGCTCATACATTGGTTCTACTACATCAAAAGGAATTGTCGTTTCAACAATCGGTCTCAAAGAATCGCCAATCGTAATAGTTCTCCAAGGTGTTTTTCCCGGAAGTGAAATGGCAGCTCCTGTACTTCCGAAACCATTGTTTTCAGCCATATTCGGATAAGCAACCTGATAAAGATTTTTTTCTGAAGTCGTATCCAAATGAGAAGCGCAGTACAAACTGTTTACTCCTGTTTCAGACAATAAAATCCAGCCGTCATTTCCAATATGAAATAGTCCTGGAAAAACGTAACCATAATCGGCTTTTGTTCCTAATTCTGCATCAGCTTTGTAACCGCTTTCGTAGCTTGGAGCGGTTCTGGCAAAACCTGTCATAGGTTTCATCATCGGAGAAAGGAAAGTCGTGGTTTGAGAAGGGAATCTATAACCCGTAATTTCCGATTGTACAACTGCACTCAAACGGTCTTTCATCGGCTGAATCTCATATCTGAATGCGACATTATTATCGCTCACCTGAAATTCAATTCCGATATTGAAGTTATCTGCATTGGTAAAATTGACTGTCAGAGTATTAGCCGCATAACTAACTTGTGATTTTTTGATTTTTTCGTTGGTGTAATTTTTGGAAATTTTATCTTTTTTGCTGTCAATGAATTTTAAATTTTTAGAGAAATCAGATTCATTGGTGATTAAGCCCAGTGGAGATTTATCAAGCATTGTTTTCCCTTGAAAAGTAACATTATAGAGCGCTTTTCCATTTTCCGAAAAGACATTCAGTTTCAATTTTCCGTCAGGACTTGAGATTTCTGCAACCTGTGCAAAAACAGTATTCATAATGAGAATACTAAAGGCGAGTGATAGTTTTAAAAAAAATTTAATCATAATTAATGAGTTTCAAGAAAAGTCCAATAATCGAAAAACATAATATCTTTTGCTGCTTTTCCATTACATACAAAATACACATCGTGAACACCGGTAATTTTTTCCTTAACTTCAGTTTTCACGGTTTCCCAACGGTCGTCTCCGCCGGTCAACGGAACTTTTACCGTGGCAATAACCGGTCCGCTTACACTGTCCAAATGAACGTCCATCGTCACATCGCTGTTGTGTGTCGTTCCAACTCTGGCCGAAAATGCTGATGCTCCTTTTTTGCCAAAATCCACATTTTTCACGCTGGTATAAGCACCGCTTTTTTTAGCTTTAACAAAGACGCCTGCTTCTTTGTTCTGATAAGATTTCACATTTTCAGACCACGCAATCATTTCTGCCTGATTAAAAGCATAAGGATTGACGGTTGCAATAGCTTTGGTAATTCCATTGGTCATCTTGATGGGTGAAATAGAACCGTCTTTATTAAAATTAAGTTCTTCCACACTCACCGACCTTGTGAAACCGCTTCCTCCCGGCAAAGCACCGTTGTGATAAAAGAAATAGGATTTTCCTCTGAAATCGACAATTCCGGGATGATTGGTGAAAGATTTTCCTTCGGTTGGCATTACGATTCCGCCGTATTTCCACGGTCCCTGTGCACTTTTACTGGTGGAATATCCAATGAATTCAGGAAGCGGACCGCCCGGCCAGAACAGATAATAGAGATTTTTTCTTTTGTACAGCCAAGGTCCTTCCTCGTATTTTGTAGGTCTTTCCGGGTTTTCTTTTCCGTCCCTTTTTCCGAAAGATTCTGCTGTCATTGGCACTTCCACAATATCGCCGGAATAGGAAATCATATCCTGATTGAGCTTAACCATTTTAAGTTTAGGATTTCCCCAATACATATAGACCTGACCGTCGTCATCAATAAAAACCGTCGGATCAATATCGCCCCATTCGCTCTGTACCAATGGTTTTCCAAGCGGATCGTGGAATGGTCCAAACGGACTGTCACCCACCGCAACACCAATTGCTCCTTTGTTGTTGGTTTTGGACCACATCGGAACATACATAAAAAATTTGCCGTTTCTTTCCACGCATTGCGCTGCCCAGGCATCGCGTTTTGCCCAGTCAAAATCTTTATAGCTCAGAATGCTTCCGTGGTCGGTCCAGTTCACCATATCGTTGGTGGAATAGACCTTCCAGTCGTTCATCACAAACCAGGTGGAATCATCCTCATCGTGAGTGGTGTAGACATAAAGCCTGTCGTTATACACCATCGGTGCAGGGTCTGCCGTATAATTGGTCTGAATAATGGGATTCTGAGAAAATAATATTCCCGAATATGCTATTAAACAGAGATTGAGTATTGTTTTTTTCATATTTAATTTTTTGATTTTGAACACTAAGTGCGCAAAGTTTTTTTATAAATATTTTTTTTAGTCTCAAAAAGCCGCTAACGCTTGTGTAAGCTGTATAATTGGGTGAATCCAGTTTTTATATTGTTATACAGAACATTTTAACCACCCCGTCAAAAATTCTTTGAATTTTTGCCACCCCTCCAGAGGAGGGGAATTTTTATCTTATTTCTTTTTAAAACTCCAGTGGTCAAAATTGAAAAGCACTCTTCCGGCTGTAATGTTTTTACCTTTAAAAACGAAATAAACATCGTGAACGCCGGAAACCGGTTCTAAAATTTTTGATGTTAAGGTTTTAAATTCTTCCCAACCTCCGGTTCTAGGAACTTCAATCTCAGCAATTTTATTTCCGTCCAATTTATCTAATCTGACTTCTAAAATTCCTCCGTCAACACCTGCGGCAATTGAGGCTGAAAATTCAGAGGCGCCTTTTTCAAAATCTACCGAACGAACTTTGATATAACCTCCCACTCTGGCATCGGAAACATAAACTCCTGTCTTTTTGTTTTCGGAAGTGCTGCATTTCTCTGACCAGGCTATTGTTTCCGCTTCGTTTCTTTTGTAGGGATTGAGTGTTGCAACGGGATTTACGCCCTCTTTGGTCATTGCAATTTTTGGAATGCTGCCATCCTGATTGTATTTGAATTCTTCAATAGAAGTTGACCTTCCGTAACTTCCTGCGCCGGGCAATAATCCTGTGTGATAGAACAGGTAGGATTTCCCTTTAAAATCGATAATTCCGCCATGGTTGGTAAAACTGTTGGTCGGTTGACCGGTCATTATTTTTCCCTGATATTTCCACGGTCCGGTCGGTGAATCGCTTATGGAATAAGACAGACATTCGGTTCGATCGGTCATTCCGGCGTACATCATATAATATTGCTTGTTGCGTTTGTAGAACCAAGGTCCTTCCACAAAAACATCTTTAAACTGTTCCTGTTTCTGCAAAACCTCATCACTTCTTCCGGGACGTCTTAATCCTCCAAAAGCTTCCGCCGACTGTGGAATTTCGGTGATTTTTCCATCATAGGAAACCATATCTTTGTTGAGCTTCACGTAAAATAATTTGCTGTTCCCCCAATACAAATAGGCTTGTCCGTCATCATCAATAAAAACCGTCGGGTCGATATTATCCCAGGTTCCTGTTGTCACCAATGGTTTTCCGAGTGCATCTTTAAAAGGACCTGTCGGACTGTCGGATACAGCAACACCAATTGCCATATTATTATCAACGGTCTGAACGCAGATATACCAATAGAATTTGCCATTACGTTCAATACATTGTGCTGCCCAGGCTCTGTCACGGGCCCAACTGAAAGATTCCAGTGACAATGGAGAACCGTGGTCGGTCCAGTTGACCATATCATCAGAAGAATATACTCTCCATTTCGTCATATAATAAAAATCATAGCCGGGAATATCGTCTCCGGTATAGACATACATCTTATTTTTGTACACCATCGGTGCAGGATCTGGTGTAAAATGAGTCTGGATTACGGGATTTTGGGCAGAAATACAAATTCCTGCCAGTAAAAATGATAATACGATATATTTTGATTTTAATTGAATCATATTTAAATTATTTTGATGAAATAAATTTGTAATAAGCCACACCGTGCGCCGGAATATCCAGTGATAATGTCTGATTTGATGTATTGATTTTTGCAATGTCCTTCTGTCTCCAGATATCTCTTACGGTTTGACGACCAGAAATCCCGAGCTGCCTGAAATCTTTGTAAGATATATCCACTTTTTCCCTTCCGAAATTGGCAAAAGCCACTGCTTTTCCGCCATCTTCAAGGTCTTTTTCATAAATTTTCAATTCGCCAATTGTTTGAAGACAAACGCCCTGTTTTCCCAGAGCATCCTGATTTACGGCAATGACCTCATCATTCGTTAAAAGATTTAAAGTAAAATCATCCAGTTTCTCTAGGTCGCAGCCAATCAGTAATGGTGCAGAAAAAATGCTCCAAAGACTGATATGTAAATATTGTTCGTCCGGTTTCAATCGGCTCTGATGTGGATTTCCCCAACCTACGACGCCTACTACCAACATATCCGGGTCATTCCAGTTGCCGGGTTTTGCGTAGGGAGCTGCTTTGTCCTGCGCCAAAGCAATACTTTTGACACTAGCCCAAGTATCAGTAATGTCATTGGTGGTCCGCCAGGATTGTGCATCGGCGTCATTTCCCCATTGCCAGACCTCTCCCATCCCATATTGACAAAGATTATACACAATATCACGAGGCTGATTTTTTAATAAATCTCCCATTAATTTGAATGGTTTCACACCTTTATCCAAATCTCCTCCACCCTGAAAATTGAGGGAAGAAACTTTGTTTGGATCATTATTTGGCAAACCGTCAATCACGCCGCCGTAACTGCACCAATCGTATTTCAGATAATCAATTCCCCATTTGGCGTAGCTTTCGGCATCCTGTTTTTCGTAACCGTAGCTTCCTGCGCAGCCGCCACACGTCCAAGGTCCGGGAGAAGAATATATCCCCGCTTTTAAACCTTTTGAATGAAAGTAATCAGTTAATTCCTTCATATCCGGAAATTTTGAATTGGTCAGAATATAACCGTTTTCATCACGCATTTTCTCTTTGAAAGACGGGTCTTTTCCGTCTCTGTTAAATTGCCACGAATCATCGATATTGATGTGATTCCAGCCGTGGTTTATAAGCCCTGTTTTAACCAAAGCATCGGCAGCCCGTTTTACTTTATCGGCGGAAACTTCGTGTCCGAAACAGTTCCAGCTATTCCATCCCATCGTTGGTGTCAAAGCTATTTTATCTCCGCTTTCTATTCTTAATTTTTTTGAGGCTGAACCTTTAGCATTTTTAGCGGATAAAAGAACTTCATAAATTCCTTTCGTATCTATTTTTCCGGTGATAATTCCGGTCTGTGAATCTATGGTTAAACCTTTCGGAAGATTTTTCGCCGTAAAAGCCATCGGTCTGTCACCTGTTGCTGCAACCCTGAACAAAAAAGGTGAGCCGGGACGAACGCCATAAACACCTGCTGAATTAATTTTTGGAGTTGCCGCAGGTTTTGGTGTCAAAATATAAGGAACTGATGAAATAGGATTAAATGTTATCAGTCTTGCACCTTCTGCTGTTTCAAATTTGGCATCTGCCCAATCGGCGTGGTCATAATACGGTCCGTTTCCGCCGTCTGTTACGACTAATTCTACTTGTTGTACACCTTTCATCGAAACGGAAACAGGCTTTGCTTTATCGCCTAATTTCATTATTCCGCTGGACCATAGTTTTTTGTTATCGCCATAAATTTCAAATTCAACTGCGGGATTTTGATTTTTCATTTCGTCATCCAATCCTACTAAAGCTGAAAAGCTTTTTGCTTTACCATTTAATTTAATCAACAAAGAACTTTCGGCGTGTGTTCCGAAGCCTCTTTTGAAAACATCGCCGGCAATGGTTATAGGTTTTCCGTCCACCGAAGTATTGATGCCCGGTTTTCCGTGCCCCTGTGTTGCTACGTTTAAATCCAACTGGTCCAGCCAAACGGTTGACTGAGCATTTAAATAGCATCCGGCAATGAGAAAGCTGAGAACAAAAAGTTTAAATCTGAACATTTTTAAAATCTTAATTAATATAACTCATAAAAAAATTAAGTTTTGGCTAAAGCCAACCGTATTCTACTTTATTAAATGGGCTAAAGCCCATTCCTATTGATGGAAATTCAGCTTCAATCCAACTTAATCTGCACTGAATTTCCACCAATCGAAATAGAAAAGGTCTTTTTCCCCTTTGAAAACAAAGTACAAATCGTGGATACCTTTAATATTTTTTAACGGAGTGGTGATGGTTTTAAAAATATCGCCTTCCGCTTTTCCGGTGACTTTTACAGTTTCCAAAAGTTGTCCATCCGAAGAATCTGTATGGATTTCTATCGTTCCGCCATTCATTGAAGCTACTGAAACCTCAACCGACTTTATTCCTTTGGAAAAATCCACACCCTGAACTTTCAGATAATCTCCATTATTGATGGATGAAACGACCATTCTGTCGGTAATTTTCTTGCCTGTATCGTAGGGATTATTTCTTTCCCATTCGGTCATTTTTTCGGTTTTCAAACCTTCACTGAAAGCGATGGTTTCCGCTTCTATTTTATTGTACGGATTGAGCGTTGCAATTCTTTTTACGCCTTCAGGATTCCAAAAAGGTAGCTTCTGAATCGTTCCGTCGGCATTGTATTTCATTTCGCTTAGGCAAACAGATCGACGTTCGTAATGTTTGCTCATTGTCTGTTTCCCGATATTGTAATTAAATCCGAAAACATAAGATTTTCCTTTATAATCAATGATTCCGGGATGATTTCCGTTGGAACGCTTGTCGCTGTCCATGATCATTCCTTTATGTTCCCAAGGTCCTGTCGGCGAATTGCTCATTGCATAGCCCATTCCTTCAGGGCAGCAAGTAGAAGCATAAGCCAGATAATAATGTCCGTTTTTTTTCCAGACCCAAGGTCCTTCCTGATAATGAAACGGGTCCGGCGAACCTTTGACTTTCGCAATGGACGGGTCTTTTACGACATCGCCATTTACAGAAATCATATCTTCATTGAGTTTCACATACCAAAGATTCGGGTTTCCCCAATAAAGATAGGCTTGCCCGTCATCATCAATCAAAACGGTCGGGTCTATATCATCGGAAGAATTTTTCACTAAAGGTTTTCCAATCGGATCTTTGAAAGGACCATACGGACTGTCAGCTACCAAGACGCCGATTCCTCTCTGTCCCGGCATCGGACAGTACATATAAAATTTACCATTTCTTTCGATAACCTGAGGTGCCCAAGCTCCATTTTCCGGATCAGTCCATTTGAAATCTTTCAGGGAAGCAACCACGCCATGATCTGTCCAATTAACCATATCTGTGGAAGTGTATAGTAACCAGTCTTTCATTTTGAATCCGAAAGCATCGTCTTCATCGTGGCTTGTGTAAAGAAAAACCGTGTCTTTGTAAACCATCGGTGCAGGATCCGCTGTAAATTTCGTCTGGATAATTGGATTTTGAGCGAAGGAAAGCTGAAAAAATCCTAAAACTGTTATTAAACTTAAAAATTTCATATTAATATTTTAAGATTATTTAAAATTTACATTCACTTTCTTTCCTAAATAATTCACCGATTTCTTTTGACCATCAGGAAGAATTACCGTAAAGTTTCGTTTATCAATCATACCTTTAAAATTTCCTTTTCGGGGATCTATCGTTAAGGTTTTTGAATTTTCGTTCCAATGGAAAGGGATTTCAGAATAATCGCCTTTTTCGTAATTGTAATTATCAAATTCATCTTCATACAACACAAAATCTGCATCTTTCCCCGGATAAATTTTTATCGTGAGATTATCCCATTTTTTCTCGGTTGCGTATTGTACATCAGGACCAAACGGAATGATGCTTCCCGCTTTTACATATAATGGAATGCTTTGAAGATTAACGGATTTTTCAATTTCCCGACCGCCTTTGTATTTTTCATTCGTCCAGAAATCAAACCAGTCTGAACCTGCCGGAAGATAAACTTTTGTGTTTTTATTTTGTGTAAAATCTATATTGGAAAGCGAATTTTCTTTTTTGCTGGCATCGGTTTTATTCCAGCCTTCATTTTCGTCTGTTTTTACGATTTTTTCTGGTGTGTATTGAGGATTGAGAATTGGTGCTACTAAGAATGATTTTCCGAACAGATATTCATTATTTATATCCCAAGCTTTTTTGTCTGATGAAAAATCCATCGAAAGCGCTCTCAAAAAACTGGAATTATTTTTAGAAACATCCCACGAGGTCGAATAAATGTACGGCAACATATTGTAACGCAACCTGATGAATTTCTCGATAATATCATAAACCACATCACCTTTTTTCCCGAATTGATATATTTCCCTGGGAACATCGGTTCCGTGGGAACGCATCATTGGCGTGAAAGTTCCGTATTGCAGCCAACGAACGTACAATTCCTGAAACATCGGATTGTTGGCGCCTCCGTTTCTTTTATAAACACCGGCAAAGAAACCGCCGATATCAGAGTTGAAATTCGGATTTCCAGTCAGGCTGAAATTTAAACCTGCCGGAACCTGATTGCGCAAAGATTCCCACGAAGAGTTCACATCTCCCGACCACGTATTAGCTGCGTATCTTTGCTGTCCTGCAAAAGCCGAACGCGTCAAAATAAAAACCCTTTTATCACTCGTAGTTTCACGCTGATGGTCGTAAACGCCACCAACCGTCATCAGCGGATACGCATTTCTCACTTTCCGGAATGAGCCGAGGTACGTTTTGGTGTCCAAATCTTCCGGTTTTTGGCTGAGATGATCCGGTTCCGTAGAATCCATCCACCAGGTATCGACACCAAGACTGAAAACACCTTTGTTTAAATATTTCCAGTAAATATTTCTAGCTTCGGGATTGTAAGCATCGTAAACACGGACTCCGGAAGGATAATTCATATCGGGTGGCCAGACTTCTCTACCAGATTCCGGCCAGGTTTTGAAATTGAACAACATTCCTTTTTTATCCATTTCACGATACGGATTCGTCATCGGGCCAAAAGACGACCAGATGGAAACCGATAGATGAGCGTTCATATCGTGAATATCCTGTATCATTTTTTTGGCATCGGGAAAATCAGGGCTGATGAAATCCATCGCATTCCACTGATAATTGTTACCCCAATATTGCCAATCTTGGATAATTCCGTCTAAAGGAACTTTTAAATCACGGTATTTTTTAACAACCTCCAAAAGTTCATCCTGACTTTTATAGCGTTCTTTGCTCTGCCAGTAACCATAAGTCCAGAGCGGAATCATCGGAACTTTTCCAGTCAGATTTCGCATTCCGGCAACTACGCCATCCGCATTTTTTCCGTAGATAAAATAATAATCCACCCCTTCCCCAACTTCCGATGAGAATGATGTTTTGTCCGGTTTATCAGTAAATTGTGTCGGAGAATAATTATCCCAAAAAACGCCATAACCTTTTACAGACTGAAAAAACGGTACAAAATCCCAAGTGTTATTCTGAATCATTTTCACATCCGTATTTCGCTGTGACATTTTACCATTCTGCAAAATTCCTAAGCCATAAATAGGTTCGTCTTTTTCCAGTTGAAATGATTGATACACAGAATAAGTTTGATTTCCTGCATCATTAAAAGGTTTGAAATCGCTTCCGGTTTCTTTCAACAATTCTTTTCCTGAAGTTGATTTGTAAGTAATCGTGCCATTTTTAGCATCAATGAAAATATTTAAATCATTTGTTTTTAATGAAATAACATGATTGTTTTCTGAAACTGAAAATTTGGTTTTCTGTTCCTGTTTAATGACCGATAAGCTATTTTTAACAAATGATTTTTCGGCGGGATATTTAATAATTCTAATCGTATTTTCTCCATAAAATTTTACTTCAACATTCATATTATCATTAGAAAACTTCAATCCCGAATCTGTCTTCTGATAAGATTGCGCCGTGATATTTCCCGACACGATAACAACCGTGATAATGAGTGCTTTTATTTTTATTTTGTTGAAATTCATTGTATAGGAATTTTGGAGTAGAACATTAACAGTCTGTTTGGATTACATTTTAATTTTTAAAAAGCTCCTGTGCAAACTGATGCAAACTGTCTCTCCAAACCGGCCAGCTGTGACCTCCCGGATAATCTGTGTAAGAATATTTAATTCCGATTTTATCCAGTTCTTTCAGCATTTTCTGACCGTTTTCGTAAGCGATATCGTCTTTTCCGCCCATTGAAATCCAGAAATTTTTGACATTGGATGAAAAGGCAGATTTATTTTCATTTAAAAATTTGTACTGTTTATCGGCAACGTCCTGAAGCATCGGCAACATATATCCAGAACTGAAAACACCCAAGCTTGAGAACGTATCAGAATTCTGAATTCCGGCATACAAAGTATAAATCCCACCCATTGAAAGTCCGGCCAAAGCACGGTTTTCTTTACCTTTTTTAATTCTGTAATTGGATTCAGCAAATGGGATGATGGATTCTTTCAGTTCTCTTTCAAACATCTGAAGATTGCGCTCACCAAAGTTTCGGATTCCGCCTTGTCCGATATTGGCATCCGGCATAATGATAACCATCTTTTTAGCTTTCCCTTTCGCAATCAGATTATCCAAAATCAAATTGGTTTTACCCTGATTCGCCCAACCGCTTTCATCTTCACCACCACCGTGTAAAATATACAGTGCCGGATAAGATTCAGAAGAATTTTGGTCGTAACCCGGTGGCGTATAAATGAAAACTCTTCTCCAAGAATTGGTCACTTTGGAATAGAAATTTTTGATGCGAATATCACCGTGCGGAACGTCTTTTAAAGCATAAAAATCATCGCCATCAAAAGGAATATTGATTCCGCTGGCGTATCTTCCCATTCCATAGAATGTTTCGCTGGACGGGTCTGCAACTGCAACGCCATCAATCAGCAAAGAATAATAGTGGAAACTTCCGCTCTGTGCATCCGTCGTTCCTGTCCAGAAGCCATCTGCGTCTTTTTTGAGGTCATATTTTTTTCCTAAATCGATTTGAACTTTTTGCGCTTCCGGAGCTTTTACCTTGAACATTACTCTTCCATCGGGAAGGATTTGAGGATACTGCGCATTCCTGATATTGGTTGCTGCAGGCGTTCCCAAAACGGTAAATCCATCAAATTTAGTTTTATCAACAGGTTTAAATAATAATTGTGAAAAGATATATAAATCATTTTTCCAAACCTTGAAATCGTGACCGCCCGGTTCGATGTAAAAAATATGCGGGATTTTATTTTTTTTCAGATAATCACTGGTTCTTTTGCTGAAAGGCATCAATCCGTCTGCATCGCCGCAGGAAATAAAAATGAGCTTCAGCTTCAACGCATCTTGCGGATTGGGTAAAAGCTGAGTCGGTTCTTTCGTGTTGGGTGCTGAAGAAAATGCACCCAGCCAGGCAAATTTATCGATGTTGCCGAAAGCAAAATTCTGTGTTTGTCCGCCTCCCATCGACAAACCCGCTAAAGCCCGGTTTTCACGGTCTTTTTTGACAGGATATTTTTTTTCTACAAATGGAATCAGGTCATTCAGCAAATCTTTTTCAAAAGTTGCGAAAGCTTCTACTTTATCAGGAGCCATAATATTTCCTGTTGCTCTGTCATCTTTCATTGCACGGCCATTCGGCAAAACAACAATCATCGGTTGCAGCTTTCCCTGTGCGTAGAGATTGTCCAGGATAACATTCGGTTTTCCTTGGTTAAACCATTCTTTTTCATCGCCGCCAATGCCGTGAAGAAGATAGAGAACAGGATATTTTTCCCCTTTTTTGAATCCCGGCGGTGTGTAAACCAAAGCTTTCCGTGTAGTTTCGACGGTTTTTGAAGCATATTGAATCGAATCAATTTTTCCGTGCGGAATATCTTTTCTTTCCACATCAAAACCTTGCGGCGCCTGTCTGTCAGTATTTTGCGCAGAAACACACAGACCATACAATAGAAAAGTGACAGTGAAGATCAGGGAATTTTTCATAAATTTTTATTTGTAATTTTTACACTTATTAATTTAGACAAAAAAATAAGACCGACAAGGGTTTTATCTTTTTTACATTTTTAATGTTAATTATCATTGCCGTAATTAACAGGTCGCCTCTACGAGGCTTTTGGGGTTTTAACAATTATTTGCTATTAACAGGATGCTCCTATGGAGCAATAATCCTAATTCATTTTAACAGCGAACCTTTCGCAGCCCGACCTGAGTGGAGCTCTTTTTGTGCAGCGTAGCGGAACAAAAAAGCGGGAACGGAGGGCGGATAAAGCTGCCCAAATTATTCAACTCTAATTATTCCGAACTTTTATTCACTCTGAAAAAATCAACATCTACAAAACCTCCCAGATTTTTGGTAGCATAATTGAAAATCGCAAACTTTGAACCCATAAAAAATCTCCGGTAATCGAAAATCATTTTATAATCTTTTGCCATTTCGGTCCAGTTTTTCTGGTCTGTGCTGTAATAAAAATCGGCCAAATCTTTTCCGAGATTAAAATCGGCATCAATTTTAAAATAAACTTTGTCCGAGTTTAATGGGATTCTCTTTTTTTCATCTTTTTTAACACCTGTAACCGCCTTCGTTTTATTATCTAAACTGACTTCATTCGTTGAAAAAACAATAAACTTCTTACCATTTTCCATTACCACAGACAAAATCCCGGAATCGCCGTTGAACGCACTGAGACCTGCAACATCGCCGTCTTTCATCCCCTTCACATCCAGAGCAACAATGCCACTGGATTTCGGGCCTTCCATTCTTTGTGTCAGTGTATTTGGAGCGAGGTACAGATTATCAACGACTCTATTGGTTTTTAACCTTAAAAATCCTTTTCTTTCGGATAAAGACCAAGCTGAATTGACAGGATTATGATTCCACTGCCACTGGATTTTCATTTTTTTGTCAGAAAATTCGTCACTTTCTACCAGATGATTTTTCGGTTTAAATGGTGAAAGCGGAATTTCACCCGTCAAAGGTACTTTTCCGTTGTCACCTAAAATTGGCCAGTCATTTTCCCATTTCACAGGGAGCAAAATAGGAACCCTCCCTACTCCATTTCTGTCCTGGAAAATCAGTGAATACCAATTTCCATTTTTATCATCAATCAAAGCACCTTGTCCGGCGTAGGAAAATCCAAGAAAATTATCTTCAAGAATGACCTTTTTCTCGTAAGGTCCGGTAACTTTATCAGCTCTGTACACTTCCTGACAACGTTTTCCGCCTCTTGGCCAGGAAATCATCATCATATAATATTTTCCGTCTTTTTTAATGATTTGGTTACCTTCCAAAAGTCCGGTTTCCGATTCATCTTTCTGAAAAACTTCCGTTCCATCCTGATTTCCGATAATGGTTTTAAAATCCGGGCTAAGCTCAAAAACTTTGTTGGAAGTGAAGACGTAAACCCGGTCATCATCGTCGAAAAGCAAAGATGCATCGTGAAAATGTCTGGTTCTCGTGATAAGCTTCCAATTGCCTTTTTCAGGATTGTCGGTGACATAAAAATAGGATTTGAAAGGCTCATCATTCGGGGAAAACAGAACGTAATATTTCCCTTTGTGATAACGGATTGAAGAAGCCCATTGTCCACGTCCGTAAACGCTTCCGTCAATCAAATCATATTTAGAATTGTCATTCAACGTATTAAAAACGTAACTTGACATTTCCCAATGGACCAAATCTCTGGAATGCATCACCGGAGCGCCCGGCATCAGGTGCATAGTGGTACTTATCAGGTAAAAATCGTCGCCATTTCTGGTGATTGATAAATCCGGTGCATCTGCCCAGATAATCGGGTTCCTGAATGCCGTTGTCCCCTGTTTTTTCACAGGATTTACCTGGGCTGAAAGAAGATTCAGCCCGATACATCCCAAAAAAGAAACTATATAAAATGGTTGATTAATTTTCACGGTTTTGATATTTTGGTTTGGTTCTTTAAAATTGTCATTCCGACGACAGGAGGAATCTTTATTTAAGTGGAGATTCTTCACTACACTTCGTTTCGGTCAGAATGACAAAGATTATCATTAATTCGGCACAATATCGTTTGACAAAGTGCTGTACAAGCCAATCAAACTTCCTGTGAAACCGCCTGCAACATCGGTTGAAAGGATATCTCCGGAAACCGAACCGCCCAAATTTTTAAAGTTTTTACCGTCTACAGAATAATTAAAACTAATGTTATCTTTCTCGCCAACAGCCTGGAATCTGATAGTCTTACCCAATGAAATTTTCTCGCTGGCAATCAGTTTTGAACTTCCTTTTTCAGTTCTTTCTAAAACAATATAGAAATCTTTATCTTTCTTCGTAATACCAAAAACGTAATTGAATGTTTCGCTTTGATACAGAGTAATTCCAGCCAATTCTTTTTCAGATTTAGGTTTAAAATCAAGTGTCACGGATGTTTCAAAATCTTCGTGCTGTAATCTGTGGAACAAAGATGAAATTGGAGCCAACGCTTTGATATTTGTCTCCATCGGGTTCACTTTAACACCCGTTTTTGTAATCGTAATGAAGTTTTCACGCGGTCCACGCATCGCAATCCAACGGAAATCGAGGTTTTTATCGGTCAGTTTATCATTATACGTGAAATTCCCATTCGGGAAGAATCCGGTTTGTCCGGTTTGATTCTGAACACCTTGTGGCATTTTCAACTTCGGCTTCATCGGAACCAAACCATTTTGAAACACAGGATAAGTTCCGCTCCAATCCACCGGAAGAATGAAGGTTTCTCTACCGTGATTTACACGTCCTTTTTCGTTGGGACGAATGGCTAAAAATACGCCGTACCATTGTCCGTTCGGGCCTTCCACCAAATCGGCGTGACCTGCCCAATCTACTTTTTCTTTTCTGTCTCTCGGAAAATATCTTTGCGTAAGAATTGGATTATTCTTAGCGGGAACAAATGGTCCTTTCGGAGAATCTGCCATAAAAATAACTTCGCTGTGGTTACCTCCGGTTCCGCCTTCCGCACACATCAGGTAATATTTTCCTTTGTACTTGTACAAATGCGGGCCTTCAATCCAAATTGGTTTTTGAGAAAGATCCACTCCACCGTTTACGATAATTCTGTCTGAACCTGCGACAACCTGGTCTTTTTCCAAATCGTAGTCCCACATTTTGATGACGCGGTGACCCTGATACTGCTCGGTTCCTTTTGGTGGAGCGTCGTTGTGAACTATGTAAGCTTTTCCGTCATCATCGAAGAAGATGGCAGGATCAATACCGTCAAAATTCAGCTTTTGAACTTCACTCCAGCCTTTTGCCGGGTCTTTGGTTTTCACGACCATATTTCCGACTCCGCCCGCGATTTGTGTGGTAATCATATAAAAAGTGTCGTTGTACTTGTTGTATTTGATATCCGGTGCGTAAATTCCCTGAGAAACGCCACCTTTTTCTACTTTAAGTTGTGAAGGTCTGTCGAGAACGTGCCCAACCTGCTTCCAATTCACCAAATCTTTGGAAGTGAAAATCGGAACACCAGGAAACATTGAGAAAGAAGAGTTTACCAGATAATAATCATCTCCTTTTTTGGTGATGCTCGGGTCGGGATAACAGCCCTGGAGAATCGGAGAATAGAATTCGTCCGGCTTCAGAGGATTGTCGTTGTATATTTTGTCGTTTCCTTTATATTGAAAATCGGTGAATGTCTGGGCTGAAATATTGCTTACAGAAAGTAGAGCTGCTGCTGCAATAATGCCGTTTTTATGTGCTGAAAAAATCGATTGCATTAGTCTCTGTTTCATTATTATATTTTTTAGATTTATTATTAGTTTTAATTAGTACTGTTTCGCTAAAATATGCTTATATGTGTCTTCTTAGCTATTTATTAGAAAATTTAGAAAAAGACCTTAACCTAATAATAAATTAAGGCCTAAAGTATATGAAGAAAATAATTACAAATTATACTCCGCTGAAAGCACTAAAACCACCATCAACAGGTATTAGAGCTCCCGTAATGAAACTTGCGGCATCTGAACAGAGAAACTGTACAGTTCCATTGAGTTCCTCCACCTCTCCGAATCTTTGCATTGGTGTTTTAGCCATTACTTTTTTGCTTCTATCTGTTAAAGAACCGTCTGGATTCAGTAAAATAGCACGGTTCTGCTCTCCGATGAAAAACCCGGGAGCCACTGCGTTTACACGAATTTTATCCCCGAATTTTAAAGCCAAATCGGAAGCCAGCCATTGTGTAAAATTGGTAATTGCTGATTTCGCCGCCGAATATCCTGCCACTCTCGTAATCGCCGAATAAGCTGCCATTGAAGAAATATTGATGATACTTCCACTTTTTTGTTCTGCCATTACTCTTCCGAAAACATAGCTTGGATAAACGGTTCCATTTATATTAAGATCGGTTACCTCATCCCATCCGCTGATGTTCATATCGAAAAATGATTGTTCAGGAGATAATGTTGCTGAAGGGATGTTTCCTCCGGCAATGTTCAGCAAAATATCTATTTTACCATATTTTTCAATGATTTTCTTTGATGCGTTTTCGAGGCTTTCGATGTTCATTACATTAGCTTCAACGGCAAATGCATCACCACCCGAATCTGTAAGTTCCTTTACACGGGAATCAAGCGTTTCCTGATTTCTTCCCAAAGCCACTACTTTTGCTCCCGCTTCGATAAAACTTTTGGCAAGGCTTCCTCCCAAAACGCCGGAAGCTCCTGTGATGACCGCTACTTTATCTTTTATGCTGAATATTTCGTTCATTATGATATTGATGATAATTGATGGTTGATAAATGATATTGAACCCTTCGGGTTCGTTGGAAATTGTCTTCCATTTTTTCCATAAGTTTTACCTACGGCTATTATAATAAACCCTTCGGTTTTTTTAAAGTTTTTTGGACATTTCGTTTTGTACGGTTGCCATTACCCCTTCAATCTGTCCTAAAGCCAACATTCTTCCTAAGAAAGAATAGCCGGGATTATAACCTTTATCAATATCTTCCGATAATAATCTTCCGTGGTCGATCCTCATTGGCAAATCCGGATTTTCTTTTTCAAAAACCCTGATTACGTCGATTAATTTTCCTCTTCCCCCTAAATGATGCGCTTCGATGAAGTCTCCGTTTTCAAAAACATTGGTGCTTCTCAAATGAACAAACTTTGTTCTGTGGGCAAATTTCTGAGCCAGTTTCGGAACGTCATTCTGAAGATTGGCACTCAAAGAACCTGCGCAGAAAGTCAATCCATTGTGAGGATTGTCGACCGCATTAAGGAACCAATCGATATCTTCTTCGTTGGTTACAATTCTTGGCAGACCTAATAAGGCGAAAGGAGGATCATCCGGATGAACACACATTTGGATATTCCATTCTTCGCAGACAGGCATTATTTTTTCAAGGAAATATTTTAGGTTTTCCCGAAGCTGGTTTTTATCAATTCCATCATATAAAGCCAATAAATTATTGAACTTTTCTACCGGATTTAGATCGCCCTCTTTGATATTTCCATTAACGAACCCTTGTGTTTTTACAATAACCGAATCTATAAGATCATCGTTATCTTTTTCTGTAAGTGTTCTTTTTAATTCTTCAACTTTTTGCAGAATCTCAGGACTATAATCATTTTCTGCTCCTTCTCTTTTTAAAATATGAATCTCAAAATAGGCAAATCTTGCTTTATCAAAATACAATGACGACGAACCATCTTCCCATTCGTGGAAAAGATCTGTTCTTGCCCAGTCTAAAACCGGCATAAAGTTGTAACAAACGGTATTTACGCCTGCTTTTCCTAAGTTTTCGAGACTTTTGATATAATTTTCTATCAAAAAATCACGGTCTTCACCTCCATATTTGATGGCTTCGCTTACCGGAAGACTCTCCACAACAGACCAGCGAAGACCGTGACTTTCTATATAATTTTTGTAATCGTTAATAGCCTCTAAGCTCCAGATTTCTCCGTTAGGAGCATCGTGCAACGCTGAAACAATCCCTTCCACACCGATTTGTCGAAGTGTCTGTAATTTAATTTTATCGTTCTTCCCAAACCAACGCCATGTTTTTTCCATACCATTTAAATTTTAAATTAAAAACAAGGCAGATATTTTAGGATCTGCCCTGTAAACTATATATGAATGTGAAACTAACTAATTTTTAGTAACCAGGATTCTGGTATTTTGCTTTTATATCTGCCGAAACTTCCATATTATCTAATTGATTTTGAGGAATTGGTCTCAGATAGTGAAAAGGTTTTATCGTTCTCGTTACTGTTTGAGGGGTATGATCTCCGTAAGATGCACCTCCGATCTGATACGTTCCGGCATATTGTTCCCATTTCTGAGTACGAACCAAATCATACCATCTGTAGAATTCTCCGTAATATTCACGGGATCTTTCTGCAAGAATATAGTCAATTGTAATTGTGGATGGAGTTGCAGCAACCATTGCAGCACTGTTATCTGCTACATAAGCGGTATTCTGAGCATTATTAAATTTCCATTTTCCTGCACGGGCACGGATCACATTCAGAAGATCTCTTGCCGTCATCGCTCCTGAAGCCCCTTTTACCGCCGCTTCTGCTGCAATAAAGTAGAATTCTGAGAATTTCGCTACACTGAACGGACGTGTAAGACCTGCATTAGGATATCCTAAGCCATTAGGATCATCGGTACGGTATGTTCCTATTTTCCAAAGACCAGGATAGACAATTCTGTTGATTCCGTTAGGAGCAATTACCCAATCTGCTCTCCCGGACAATGTTCCTGCTCCTACTCCACTTTGCCCTGATCCTGAAGGATAAGTCGGTGTTTGAGAATCATCATTCAAGAAACTTAAGATAGCTCCTCCAGGCTGCACAGGTAAATTATTCGCATTATATAAAACAGGAACAGTCATAAGTCCGGTTCCGTTCTTATTCCAATTTCCTCTGTAAGTGGTAACAAAAGTTCCGTCATAACGGGAGTCATTAGTTTTATCTGCAAATGTATTTTTAATAACTCCAAGTGTAGGGCACATACGTACCCAAGGTCTACCCAAGGATTGTGCAGCCTCACGCTGAATAGAACTTACAATGTCCGTAGGCGCCCATGCTGTTGTTTTACTGCTTTTAATCGCTGTATAATTCCAAGTCTGCATCCATGCTGCAAAATTATCCGGAGCCCAACCAGAACCAAACCCTACAGGATCACTTTCATTATAATAGCTGCTGGATGAAGTATGATCCGCATAAAGCATACATTCATTGTTTCTGTCATTAGCACCTACGTTTACATCATAAAAAGTCGGCTGCAGGCCATAAGTTCCAGGATTGTTGATACCTTCCATAGCTATATCATATGCCTGCTGAAAATACCACTGTGCATTGTGACCATCAGGATCATTTCTTGAAGCTTCAGGATAAGTAGGTATACCATTAGGATTTTGTAACCACCACCCATAGGTAAGGTATGCTTTAGCCAAGAATAATCTTGCTACATTTTTTGTTACACCACCTGTTACACGAGGAGTAGTAGGTAAATTATCTACAGCTTTTTTAAGGTCAGGAAAAATAGCTTTCGTATATACTTCCGGAACAGTATTTCTTGTAGAAGTTGCTACCGGGTCAGTATTAAATTTTAATTCTCCGGATCCTAAATCTAAGGGAACTCCCCCATATGTCTGAACTAACATAAAATAATCAAAGCCTCTGAAAAATCTGGCTTCTGAGATCATAGATTCCGCAAATCCAAAGCCAGGGCCTTTTTCTATGATTCCATTCGATGTATTAATATATGGAAAAACAGATCCCCAAATCATACTTGTAGGAAAAGTATTGGAATTAATATTTCCCTGTCCTGACATATCAAGTTCTTTGAAATTACCATCTGCACTTTGTGCCCAGGTAGATTCGTCGGTACCATTCTGGCAGTTACTCATAAAATAGCCATTACCGTATAATAGTCGCATTTGTCTGTATAAAGAGGTAAAACTCTGATTGATACCGTCAGGAGTACTAAAGTAATCGACAGTATAGATAGATCTTGGCTGTTCGTCAAGAATCTCATTACATCCTGTAAATGTTAATGATAGGAAGATTGCTCCCAATACCATTTTTTTGTTAAAATTTATCATGACTGTACAGTTTTAAAAAGTTAAATTAAGACCCATTAAATAATTTCTTGTGGATGGATTATTGGTTCCTATAATCAGCTGACGGGATTGATATCCACTAACTGCCTGATTTTCGTTACCAAAAGAGTTAGGTTCCGGATCCATTCCTGAGAATTTATGATAAGGCGAAAATAATACAACAGGATTAGTAACCGTAAAATAAATTCTAAAACTTGTAATTTTTAAGTCTTTTAAGAAATCTTTATTAATATTATATCCTAAAGTAATGGTACGAAGTTTAAGATAAGAAGCATCAAACATAGCCAATGTAGAAGAATACTTTGGATTATCACCACTTAAGTGACGTCCCGGACGCGGAAAGCGTGCATCTGTATTGTCTTCTGTCCAGTAATCTACATCTACGTTGTTTCCTCTCCCTGTCAATCTGTTAAGATAACTTGCTGATCCATAAAGTGAGCTGATTAAAATACCTCCATGCTGGAATGCTCCTACAGTACTTAAATCGAAATTTTTGTATGCCAAGCGAATATTAAATCCTCCCTGATATTTCGGTGCTGTATCAAAAATCTGTCTGTCATCAGCGTTGATTGCTCTTACAGGCGTTCCATCTGCATTATATCCTCCCGTGTAAAGAACTTTAATAGAACCTATCACGTCACGTGGATCGCCGGGCTCCAAAATGTTTTGGTAAGGATCTCCTGCCTGCCAAAGACCTATATACTGGTAATCATACAGAGAATTAATATTATGTCCTACGAACCAAAGGTTACTTACATCTCTGTCAATTCCTGACGCAAGTGCTAAAATCTTGTTTCTATTGGTATAAAAATTAAATCCTGCATCCAAAGAAAAACCTTCAGGATTATCAAGAATTGTTCCGTTCAAAGAGAGTTCCCATCCTTTATTTTCTGTTTCAGCAACATTTTTAGTTACGTATGCCAGAGCAGATGAAGGTGGTAGAGATTTATTGGATAAAAGATCATAAGTATGTGTCTTATAATATTCTAGACTACCTGTAAGTCGATTTTTGAACAACCCAAAGTCCACTCCATAGTTTTGTGTTTTGGAATATTCCCATCCAAGTCCAGGATTGGGAGCCTGATTTACATAAACACCTGTGCTGTTTGTACTTCCATAATTATACGGAGTAACCGTAAGTGATCCCAGTGTAGAGTAAGGTGCTACCGCTTGGTTTGAAGTCTGTCCCCATCCTGCTCTCAGCTTAAAAAGATTAAGAACTTTAATATTTTGCATGAAAGATTCATTAGTAACATTCCATCCTAATGATAATGCCGGATATGTATGCCATTTATTGCCGGGAGCAAGTCTTGAAGATCCGTCCGCACGGAGAGTTGCTGTTAACATATATTTATTATCATACGTATACATTACTCTTCCCATTGCAGAAAGCAAGCCTGTCTGTTCATATCTCTGGTCGTTAGGATTCACAGTAATATCCGCCTGAGGAGACTGTCCTAGATTATAATATTGGAAGAAATCTGCAGGAACATTCTTTGCACTCATATAGGAACTTGTGAATCTGTTACCTTCCGCAGAATACAATCCTACCGCATTCACTTTATGTTTCCCGAAAGTACGGTCATAAGTCAATAGGTTTTCTAACACCCAGTGATAAGTCTGGTTGTTTCCTCTACCGGCATTAGAAGGACCTTGTGCGTTGGTATTAAATACTCCGACTCCTGTGTAATTCCCGCTGTTTGCAGTACGGTAATCCAACCCTACATTCAGTCTGTACTTTAAGCCTGTAATAGGAAGAGCAACTTCACCGTAAAGATTGTTGTATGATGCAAAAGATTTTGTCTCATCAATATATTTATCTCCTAAACCTTCTAACGTTTTACGTGTATAAATCCATGTCTGATCAATTCCTCCTGCAGTAGTCATTACTCTTTTAAAACTTCCATCAGCATTATATGGATTAGCAATAGGAGAATAGCCTAAAACAGCTCCGGGATTTACACCATTTCCTTCAGATTTGGAATAGTTCGTATTAGTCGTAAACCCAAACTTAAAGGCTTTACCTACCTGTTGATCTATGGCCATTCTTAAAGAAAATCTTTCATAATTCTGAAGCGGGATAAGCGCATCCTGTTTAAAGTATGATAATCCCACATTATAATTTCCTCCTTCTGTTCCTCCTGAAACTCCCACATCATGGCTGGTAATCATTGCCGGCTTATAATATAAACTTTGCCAGTCGGTATTATTATTAGGAGATTCGTCTGCATTGGTCGCATATAAAGGTGAAGTGGTCGTTTGTGAACCTGTAGGCGCAGGTGTAGCATAAGCACGAAGCTTAGCAAAATTAGGACCATCCATCATAGGATATTTCGAGAATAAAGTCTGAACTCCCGTGAAAGTATTGTAGGTGAACCTCGGCTTCTGACCTTTTGCACCTCTGTTCGTCGTTACTAAAATAACTCCGTTTGCCCCTCTGGAACCATAGATCGCTGTTGCAGACGCATCTTTCAGGATATCGATGCTTTTAATATCACTTGAGCTTATATCTCCTAATGAACCCACAAAAGGAATACCATCAAGTACGATCAGCGGGTTATTATCCCCTGTCAAAGATCTCGTTCCTCTGATACGGATCTGCATGGTAGCTCCAGGCTTTGTCGAGGTTTGTGAAATATCCACACCCGCAGTTCTACCCTGTAATGCCTGAGTAATATTTGCCGAAGGTACCTCACGAAGTACGTCTCCTTTTACGGTAGCAACAGATCCTGTAACGGCTTCTTTTCTCTGCGTACCATATCCGATTACAACTACTTCTTCTATTTTTTTCTCTTTAGCAACAGTATCTTTTTTAGTCTGAGAATATGCCAAGCCGGAAGGCAATAAAGCCATCGCAAAAAAGAGGGCAGCTTTATTGGTTTTAGCTAAATAAAATCGGTTCATAATTATTATGTTTTAAATATTAGGGTTGAATAAAAAGGCTGGTAATAATTATAACTCTGAGAAATCCTTAGTGTTTAACAGCCTTTTTACATTTTTAGATATACATGTTCACAATAGCTTCAAACAATTCCTGCTTTCCGCTTTTTGGCTGTGGTTCCCCAATTTCATGAGCTATTCTCTGAAGATCTTCCAAAGTAAGCGTTCCGTCTTCAAAAGCCTTACCGTTTCCGTTGTCGAACGAAGCATAACGGTCTGTTCTTAATTTTTTATAATCTGAATTTTCAAGAATATCTGCTGCTGCTAAAAGCCCTTTTGCAAAAACATCCATTCCGGAAATATGAGAGATAAACAAATCTTCTGGATCGATAGAGTTTCTTCTGATCTTAGCATCGAAGTTTACTCCTCCATTTCCCAGACCACCAGCTGGCAAAAGTACCAACCAAGCCTGAACCATGTCATAATAATCTACCGGGAACTGGTCTGTATCCCATCCATTCTGGTAATCCCCTCTGTTCGCATCGATACTTCCTAAAAGTCCTGCGTCTACCGCTACCTGAAGTTCATGTTCGAACGTATGACCAGCAAGAGTCGCGTGGTTAACTTCAATATTTAATTTAAAATCTTTATCTAATCCGTAATGTCTTAAGAAACCGATTACCGTTTCAGAATCGTAGTCATATTGATGTTTTGTAGGCTCCATCGGTTTTGGCTCAATAAGGAAAGTTCCTTTAAAGCCTTGCTGACGGGCATAGTCTCTCGACATGGAAAGGAAACGCGCCAAATGATCTTTTTCACGCTTCATATCTGTGTTTAAAAGACTCATATATCCTTCTCTACCACCCCAGAATACATAGTTTTCACCACCAAGTGCGATAGTTGCATCGATAGAATTTTTAACCTGAGTTCCTGCGCAAGCCACCACATCAAAATTCGGGTTGGTAGAAGCTCCGTTCATGTATCTTTCGTGGGTGAAAACGTTGGCTGTTCCCCATAAAAGCTTAATTCCAGTTTCCTGCTGCTTCTGTTTTGCGTATTCTACTACAGCCTGAAGATTTTTTTCGTAATCTTTCCAGTTATCAGCAGGATCTACCAAGTCAATATCGTGGAAACAGTAGTAATTGAAGCCCATTTTAGACATAAATTCAAAACCTGCATCCATTTTATGCATGGCTCTTGTCACGGCATCATTTCCGATATCCCAAGGATGGTGAATGGTAGGTCCACCAAACGGATCGCTTCCGTTGGCACATAACGTATGCCACCAAGCCATTGCAAAACGCGTCCAGTCTTTCATAGGTTTGCCCATGACAATTCTTTCCGCATCATAATATCTGAAAGCCATTGGATTTCTGCTTTCTTTTCCTTCAAACTTGATTTTGTCGATACCTGTAAAAAACTCTTTTGTACCTGTTAAAGTGTTCATATATGTTGTTTTAATTTTAGTTTAGTGTTAAAATTGACGTAAGAATACCCAGCTCACTGATCTCAAAAGGTCAATAAGTACAATGGAAAATTCCTTTGTTGTGGGATTATACTATTTCGTTAAGATGTTGTTTCCATCTTGAATAGGCTTCCAGATATTGTTCTCGCTTTTCTAATTGGGGTTCTATGACAGCAATTCTTTCGAGAGAAGCAAAAGCTTCTTTAGAGTCTGCATAAAAACCGATTCCCATTCCGGCGGCTCTTGCAGCGCCTACCGCTCCGTCTGTATCATAAAGCTCAATAACAGCATTACTCACTCCGGCCAGTGATTTTCTGAAAATCGAACTTAAAAACATATTGGCATTTCCTGCACGAATTACTTGAATATCCATTCCGATATTTCTCATGATATTCATTCCGTATTCATAGGAGAAAACAATGCCTTCCTGCGCAGCACGTAAAATATCTCCTTTTGTATGTATATTGAAATTAATTCCGTGGATGGAACAATTCGTTTCCTTATTTTCAAGCACTCTTTCTGCTCCGTTTCCGAAAGGAATAATGCTTAAACCTTTGGCTCCGACTGGTGAAAGTGATGCTAAATCATTCATATCTCCATAAGAAGATAAAGATGTTGCGAGATTATGCTTTAACCAGGAATTTAAAATTCCCGTTCCGTTGATGCAAAGTAAAACGCCCAATCTTGTTAATTCTTCGGAATGATTTACGTGCGCAAAAGTGTTTACTCTTGATAATTTATCATATTCCAATTGGTCTAAAACACCGTAGACAACCCCTGAAGTTCCTGCAGTAGAGGCAATTTCACCCGGGTTGAAAACATTTAATGACAATGCATTATTTGGCTGGTCTCCTGCTCTGTACGAAATTGGAGTTCCTTCTTTTAAGCCTAATTCCTGGGCCGCCGCCGCAGAAACTGTCGCCTGAATTCCGAAAGTCGGGATAAGTTCAGGGAAAAAGCTCTTTGGAATTCCGTAGTAATTGATGATATCTTCTGAAATACAATTGTTTTTAAAATCCCAGAAAATCCCTTCTGATAATCCTTCAATCGTCATTCCGATTTCTCCGGAAAGTCTCATGGCGATATAATCTCCCGGAAGCATTATTTTATCAATCTTTTCAAAAATTTCCGGCTCGTTGTCTTTTACCCATGCTAATTTCGAAGCGGTAAAATTTCCCGGCGAATTCAATAAATGAGACAGACATTTTTCTTCTCCGATTTCTTTGAAGGCTTTTTCTCCATAAGGAACGGCACGGCTGTCACACCAGATGATGGAAGGTCTTAATAAATTCTGATCTTTATCCACTAAAATCAAACCGTGCATTTGCCAGGTAATCCCGATTCCTTTAATATCTTCGGGATGTATTCCCGATTCATGCATTACGGCTTCATGAGCAAGCTTCAGGTTTGTCCACCAGTCGACAGGATTCTGTTCTGCCCAACCGGGATGAACAGCAGTGATTTTCATTTCTTTTTTAGGAGAAAATTCCGATGCAATCACTTTTCCGCTGGATGCTTCAATGAGACAAACTTTCACAGACGAGCTGCCGATATCATAGCCTAGTAAATACATAATGTAGAGAGGAGAATTATTTTATTAGTTTAGTATTGTTTTTTTTGTAAATCTTAGCATCAAACTTATAGTATCTTGCTGCACGGTGCGATACATTGGTTTCAATCTCATCCAACGGAACAATGTAACTGAAGGAAGATATTTTTTTATGGAAATTCTTAATATCGATATACTTTTCACTCAGAGCACTGTATAACTGATAGAGCTGCCTGATGGTAAACTTCTTTGGAAGAAGTTCAAAAATAATAGAGAAATCCAGTTCTATCCATTTTCTTACTTCCACTAAAGATTCATTGATAATTTTATTGTGATCAAATGGCAGAGAAGGAACTTCATCAACCGGAAACCAATCTACCGTACTATATTTTGTGCTGTTAATTTTATGATCTATTTTACATAGAGATAAGTATGCTACTGTAATAATTCTGTCAATATGATGCTTATACTCCATTCCCATCCATTTAATATCATTCTCATTATTTGCTCTCATAGGATCTGCAAAACATTTGAATTGCTTAAGGATCATTTTCTTTATTCCTGTCAGTTCATGCAAAACTCTTTGGGCTGCATCATCTACATCTTCATCACTAAAAATAAGACTTCCGGGAAGCTTAATTTGTCTTTTCTCGTCAAGGTGGCGTTCAACCAGTAAAATATTCAGTCGATTTTCGTGATCAAATCCGAAAACAACACAGTCCACCGATACATATGTATGAATAAAGTTTGAGTTCATCTGACGTGTTAACATTTATGTAACATGACAAATATAAAAATTCAATTGAATAAAAAAAATATTTTCCACAGTAACACCTAAATATCAACTATTTACATATCGATTTTTTATGAAAACATTCACATATAAAATATGATAAGGTTATCATTAAATTTATACTTATAAATATTGTAATAGTTCAATTAACAAGTATTTATATCAAAAATTACAATAAGAAAATTTTTTATTATTATATCTAAATATTATGATAAGAATTAAGAAAAAAAAAGTTAAAAAAAAATAAAAACAAGTGTAAAAAAAACACTTTTAAACAAAAAAAACATCAAAAATTAATATTTTTTTTTACCATTTTTGCATGTAAGCGGTTATAAAATTACCGATAATAGAATTTCGATGGATAATAGGTCTCTTCACCAAAATAGAAAATTGATGTATTAATGATTTAAAACTTCATACATTTCTACTATTATCCATAATGTAATAGATTGAGAATCCTGATAGGATTCTCAATCTATTAAATCATTTTAAAATAAGTATTTTAAATTTACTTTTTTTCCGCTTTTACTTTAAGATTCTTTAACCAGATTTGTAATGAGCTTTCCAGGCCTTTTTGAAATGTATTGCTTAATAGTGATACTAACCACCCTTCCATACTTTCTTCAACTTTCACTGTTGTTTTTCCTTCGTGTTCTATGAATGACCAGTTATGAATTGCAAATGCTCCGAAAGCTTTACCTGACCAGCCAATTCTATGTTCTGGCAATACGGTATGCAAAGTCGAATGAATGGTTAATCCACCACTTTTCCAATCAAAAGAGCTTCCTTTTCTAAATGGTCCGCTTAGTTTAGGATCTTTAACATCACTATGCCAATCTTCCCAATGGTCTATATCACTCATAATATGGTAAACTTTTTGAGCAGGGGCATTTATTGTAATTTCCTGATAGGTTTTTACAGGGGCTTTTTCATTGATAGATTCTGACACAGTGTATGAAGTGAATACTTCCAGACCAATAATCGTTATTACAAGTAATCCTATTAATAAAAGAAAACTATACACTAACATTTTCATTGTTTATTATTTTTAAGATTAATGAATTATTTAAAAAACTTTAAATGATCATGAACAAACTGTTCGAAACCGATTGCAGGTTTTCCCGTTATATGATGAACAGTATTAGAAATTTCAGAGGCTTCTCCTCTTGCATAATGAGCATAATCTTCGATAAGACCTCCTATTTGCCATTCAGGAAACCCGGCAACAGTTAATGCTCCGTGCATTTGTTCTGAATTTAAATCTATATAGCTGATTTCTGTTTTCAAGATGCGGGAAAGTATTTCTGCCATTTGAAAATGGGTAAGAGATTCTTCTCCCGTTATATTGTAGATTTTGTTTTCATGTCCGTTCTCTGTTAATACTTTTGCCGCAACTCCTGCAATATCACGGATGTCAACAGCACTAACTGCAGCATTTCCCAACGAACCATAAAACTTCCCTTCATATTTAATGGAATGTCCAAACGCTATAAGACCCTGCATAAACAAATTGGGACGTAAAAATGTATAATTCATTCCCAATTCTTTGATCCTGTTTTCAACAACAGCATGATATCTGAGAAAACGTACGGGGGAATTCTCATTGGCAGCCAGCTGAGATAATTTCACAATATGTTTTACACCTGCTTTATATGCCGCATTCACGAAATTAAGCTGAAGTTCTTCCGCTTGCTCTGATGAGTTTGTAAGCAAAAATGCTTTCTCGATTCCCTGCAATGCCTGAACAAGGCTATCGCTATCCGAGAGATCACCAACTGCTATTTCTGTTTGTGGCAAATGAGCCATCAGATCTCCCTGATCATTGTTTCTGACAAGGGCTCTGAAAGAGACATTCATATTAACCAATTTATTAACGAGTTGTGTTCCTACACTTCCCGTTGCTCCTGTAATTAAAAGATTTGTACGTTTCATAAAACTGTTTTTTAATACCTCAAAATTCGGTGTATTACAGGAGCTAAAATTGTAAGAAAACGAAATCTCCTATTTTACATATTTGTATGGTTAAAAAACAGATAAGACCAAACCAATTATAATATTGATTGGTTTGATCTTATAAAAAACTATGAATATTCAATTAATTCTTAGGATCACATATAGACTCCTGGAATTTCAGGTATTTGGAAGGGCTTAGATGAATATAATGCCTAAAATCCTTGATAAGCTGGCTTTGGTCATAATAACCACATTGATTGATGACATCAAACCAGTCTATTTTAATGTTTTTGCAAGAATTGTTCTGGATAATCTGAATTGCTTTTAAAAAGCGCTGATACCGATAAATCTCCTTTGAGGTATATCCAAAATGTTTTTTGTGATTCGTCTGTAATGATCTTTCGGATATTTTGTTCCTTTTAGAGATTTCTTTTATTGGGCTGAAGCTAGTACGGTCAAAGGCAGCAATTTGTTCCGCAATACTGTCTCTATCCCGTAAATAGGGCTGGCAAAAATCCAGCATAGCCTGAACCCTGTTTTCATTGGAATCAATCTTTTTTAATTCGGACCAAAGTGTTGTAAAACAATTCTGATTTAGCAATTCATCCGGATGCATTGCTAAATCATCAGTCAACGCTGCATTTCCAAAAAACCTGAAAAAAGCATCGTCTTTAAAATTGCAAACCAAAATTTCGGCGTCTTCAGGCAAAATATAGTTAAAGGCACGTTTTATAGGCCCCAATACAATACATTTTTCAACTTTAATCTCCTCTTTATTTTTAGAAATAAACGATGCGGGAGTACCAAAACTGAAAATCATTATCGTCTGATATGAAGGTAAAAGTGTTTTTTCTACAGTTTCTCCGGATCTGTTTTCTCCATAGTAAAAATGTGAAAAAATATCTTTAAATTCTGTAGGAGCAGATATTCGGTAACTATTATAACCTTTCATATTTCTAACTTTTTGAATGAAAATCGTTAGCATCTTAATTTAAACCAATTTGTTTTCTTCTATAGGTTCTTAGCCTAAACAAATGTATTTAAAATTTTACAATACTGATGAACAATAAAAAACCGCTGATGAGCTATTCTCATCAACGGCGGATAGTTATACTATGAGAAATTAATCCCAGGCCATAAAACCTTCATAGGCAAAATAGATTAAAGCAATGTAAAAGCTATACTTAATTAGTTTTTTAGTGACCTTGTAACTTTTAAACAATACCGGATTGTAAGCTGATCTGTCGAATGTTGTTTTTGTTGTTTGTTCCATTTCTTTTGTTTTTTATGGTTGTTATAAAATTGTTCTGCAACTGGTAATTGATAAAAAAATATTCTTTTT
The DNA here is from genome assembly GCF_022488405.1 of Chryseobacterium sp. Y16C. NCBI lineage: Bacteria > Pseudomonadati > Bacteroidota > Flavobacteriia > Flavobacteriales > Weeksellaceae > Chryseobacterium > Chryseobacterium sp. Y16C. The sequence goes on along the minus strand of NZ_CP092711.1, from coordinate 231,961 downwards.
CTTTTTTGGCTGTTTCCTTAGAAACGACAGCATTGGTCATCAATATATAAGTCTTACTTTTTATAGTATTTTTCAAAAGTGAATGTGCTTTAACGACCGGTTCTCCGTAAAGTTTTTTAAAAGTTCCGATAGTATATTCTGAGAAAGTTCCGTAATGTGCTATTAATTTTAATGACAAACCTAAGTCATGTCCAATGATAGCTTCAATTTCCCTAAGTTTTATAGTAAAGCTTCTTAACATTGTTTCATATAGTTTTAAAATTCTCTTCATAGAAGGCTTCTTACCAAATTTGTAGAATAATATTGCATCTCCTTCAATTTCGGACACGTTCATCCCCAATTTATTGGCTTGCAAAATTGTAGAAAGCAGTTCTCCGGTAATGTAACGACCTGCTTCGATACAAATGCTACTTACAAACTCTGTATAGCCACTGATATCAGGAATGATTATAAGTCCTTCTTCAACCCGAATATTCCTGCTTTCTGATAAATATTGTTTGTATAAATACTCCATGACAGATTTTTTAGTTCTTTCTGACACAAATGTAGATACATCCCTACAGCATAAATTGTAAGAAAACGAAATCATTGTTGTATTGGGTAATTATTTTAACTATTAGCTTTAAAAAAAATCTCCCACAAAAGACTGTGAGAGATAAAAATATATGGAATCAATCCTAAAACAGGACTAATGAATTTTAACTATTAAAGGTTGCAAAAGCATCTTCTGTGGCAGCAAAATAATTATTGTAAACCAATCCTGTATTCCCTACACGAATTTCATAAATATCTTCCTGAAGAGCCTTCAAAAGATCATTAGCAACTTCAGAAGCAGGAATTCCGTTTTCTTTGCCTCCTATTTCTGCTGAAAAATCTGTGTTTACCAATGGTGGCATCAATTCAAAAACTTTCACACCGGTGTTCTTTGCCAATTCGTATCTTAACAATCTGGTATGAGAATGAAGAGCTGCTTTAGAATCGGAATACGTGGGAACATGAGAACCCGGAACCAATCCGACAATAGATGAAACATTTACGATAGCAGCTTCTTTTTGTTCCTTTAAGATGGGAAGAAACTTATCCGTCAGACGGATCGGGGCAAAATAATTCGTAGTAAACTCTGCCAATGCTTTGCTGTAAATATCTCCGGCATCCGCAAGGTTGTAAACATAAGCATTTCCGGCATTATTAATCAGAATGCTGATACCTCCGAAAGTGGTCTTTACTTCTTCATATAATCTGTCTACATCAGCTTCATTTGTAATATCCGCCTGTACAGTGAAGACATTTTCTAAATCTTTTGCTGCCTCATCTAATTTTTCTTTTGTTCGTCCGACAATGATGATTTTATTCGCAGGGCTTAAAACTTTTGCAATTTCTAAACCAATTCCTGAACCTCCACCAGTAATCAGGATAGTGTTGTTTGTAATGTTCATAATAATTTGTTTTGTTTAAGTTATATTTAAATTGTACCAATCAGTACAAAAATGAGCAGATTTTTATTTTTAGAACCTTGATTAATTATTCCAAGATTCTCAGGTTCATCTCAATAAGTGAACGTAAGATTTCCGGTGATTTTTCCATTCGTCGTGTAACGTGAATTCCGTTCCAAAGATTAGTAAGATGCCAACTTAAAATTTCAGGATCTTCTTTGGTTTTCAATTGTTTATTTTTAAGAGCATTTTTAATAGCTTTAGCAAAAATTTTCTGCAAGCTCTTCAATAGTGTTGCAGTTATTTTTTTAATTTCATCATTCTTTTCAGAAAGCTGAACCAGAGCATTTCCAAGATAACAGCCTCTTTCAATATCACAATCTGCAGCGTCAGCAAGTTTTAAAAAAAACTGTTTGATAAATTCAATCTGATCTTCTGAATTGTCAACAGCCAAACCCATTTTTTGATTAAAATCTTCAGCAAACTGTTTGATTGAACGGATATACAATTCCTCTTTTCCTCCTTTAAAAGCCAGATAAAAGCTTCCTTTTCCTATTCCCATAGCAGTCAACAATTCTTCTGCAGAAGCCGTGTCATAACTTTTTGATCTAAAAACTTCAGTTGCTTTTTTTACGGCTTCCTGTTCGTCGAATATTTTTGGTCTTCCTGCCATTATTTCTATTTTGATGAAACAAAGGTACTAAACTGTACCATTTAGTACAAAATAAATTTTCATATCTCTTTTATAGTTTTTGTCAATCGCTTTTCACCAATTTTGAAAATTTAAACAACTAATGAATTATTCTTTTTCGGGTTTGTCTTTCTCAAAAACGTCTTAACAATAAAGTTGATTAAACAAGCATATTCAGCACATCAGGATTATCATTAAGATAAGATTCAAAATACCCTAGTTTTTGCATTCTCTGTTTCAAGCCATTAAAATCGGAAATATTGGAAAGCTCGATTCCGACAATTGCCAAAGCAGTTTCCCTTGAATTTTTTTTGGTATACTCGAAGTGGGTGATATCGTCATTTGAACCGAGAACATTCAGAACAAAATCTTTCAGAGAACCGGGACGCTGCGGAAATTTAACCATAAAATAATGTTTCAAACCATTGTAAAGTAAAGCACGTTCCTTGATTTCCTCCATTCTTGTAATATCATTGTTGCTTCCGCTGACAATACAGACCACATTTTTACCTTTAATCTGATTTCGATAGTGCTCTAAAGCCGAAATAGATAATGCTCCTGCAGGTTCCAAAACAATCGCATCTTTGTTATATAACTGAAGAATCGTATCGCATATTTTCCCTTCATCCACAGGAATACAGTCTGAAAGAGAGTTTCTGCAAATTTCAAAAGTCAAATCCCCTACCCTTTTTACCGCTGCTCCATCTACGAAACTATCCACTTCCGGCAATTCTGTATTGAGATTATTATCAATGGAAATTTTCATTGAAGCTGCACCTTTTGGTTCTACTCCAATTAATTGAGTATCTTTTGACAGCTCTTTAAAAACCGTTGAAATTCCGGAAGCCAAACCACCACCGCCAATCGGAATGAAAACAAAATCAATATTTTCTTTCTGTTGCTCCAAAATTTCCAATGCTAAAGTTGCCTGTCCTTCAATAATCTGAATATCATCAAAAGGATGAATAAATGCTGCGCCGGAACTTTCTGCAAAATCTAAGGCTGCATTTTTGGACGTATCAAAAGTATCTCCTACCAGTTTGATTTCGACAAGCTTTCCACCAAACATTTCAACCTGTTCCAGTTTTTGCTTGGGTGTTGTCACAGGCATAAAAATCGTTCCTTTGATTTGTAGCTGTTTACAAGAAAAAGCCACTCCCTGAGCGTGATTTCCGGCGCTTGCACAAACTATACCGTCCGAAGTTTTGCCTTCATTAAAAAGACTTTTAATTTTATTGTAAGCCCCACGCAGCTTGTAAGACCTCACGGGCTGCAAATCTTCTCTTTTAAGGAAAATATTGGCTCCAAATTTTTCTGACAATCGGGCATTGTATTGCAATGGCGTGTAATTCACCACATTTTCTATACTTTTCTGGGTTTCCTTTATTGCTTCCAGAGTTGGAAATGACATCGTTTCATTCATCTTCATTTATATTACAGATTCTTTGATGTTGGTTTTAAACTTAATTATTTTAATAATTTTTATAATTCTCGCAGATTTTGCTGATTGGGCAGATTTAAAATTGTGAATCAGCTAAATTTGCTAAATCTGCGAGAGTAAATTATCCTTCAATACTTTATTAATTCTACTCGACTATTAATTTTTACTTTTCCGTTTTCCAGAACGAGTTTGTGACTGAGTTTTTTTGGTAATTGAGATTCAAAATGCCCAACGTAAATCAACGATTGTCCCTGACCTGCCAAATCATCAATTACCTGATTGAAATATTGCGTCTGTTCCTTGTCCATTCCCTGACAAGGCTCATCCAGAATCAAAAGCTTTGGTTTTTTAATCAATGTTCTTGCGAGTAAAGCCAAACGTTGTTTCCCAAGCGGTAAAGTATTTAACTTCTTATTTTTATCATCTTTCAAATCGAAGAAATGCAGCATCTGCTCCAATTGTTGTTGCTGGTCAAAACTCGGTTTTTGATACAAACTCATCGAATCAAAAAAACCGGAAGCAACGGTTTGTCCGACATTTGCATTCATATCGAAATACCAATGCAACTCAGGCGAAATCATTCCGATTTTTTCTTTGATGTCCCAGATACTTTCCCCGCTTCCCCGCTTTTGCCCGAAAAGATAAATCTCATTGGCATAAGCCTGCGGATGGTCACCATTCAACAAACTGAGCAATGTTGATTTTCCCGAGCCATTATGACCCTGCAACAGCCATTGCTCACCGGAATTGACTTCCCAATCGATATTTCTCAATACTTGTTTTTCACCATAAGAGATATTGATATTTTCCAGTTTGATGAGACTTCCCTGTTCGTTTTCCCGATTGTCTTGAAGGAAAAAAGGAAGCGATTTTGGCATTCTTTCTTCTCCTTTGGAAAAGTCTTTTGGAGAATTCTTATGAACTAATTTTCCGTTCTCTATTTCTACAAAATACTGAACGTTTTCAGGATATTCGTCATCATTATTAATTAAAACCAATGTGACATTTTCTTTAATTAAATCATCAAAAGCTTGGTTCAAAAACTGTCTAGATTTGACATCCAAACCTGTGTAAGGCTGGTCGATAATCAAAACCTGAGGTTTTAGCCAAAATGCTTTCAGCAATTGTAATTTCTTGTGTTCGCCACTTGACAATTCTATCAATTGCTGATTTTTGAAATTCTCAAATCCAAAAGGTTTTAAATACAATTCTAATATTCCGAAATCCAGATTTTCTTCTTTCCCGAAATGATTCAGTTCTGCAAAAACAGTTAGTGTATCATTTTTAGCAAATTGATTATATCGCTGTTGATAATAAAAATTGCGGTCGCCTTCCAGATTAGTGAACTGAAACCAATTGGAAACATACAGAACTTTTTTTCGCAATGTTGAATTTTCATCAAAATTGACCTCAACTTTTCCTTCAAAGTTTTTGATTTCTCCGGAAATGATTTTAGCTAAAGTTGTTTTTCCACTTCCACTCAATCCGCCTAACATCCAGCATTCTCCGGAAGATATCTCCCAGTCGAAATTGTTCAATATTGGTTTATCATACTGAAAATTCAGGTTTGAAATTTTAATGATTGGGATTGACATTATTTTATTTTTAAACGCAAGGGCGCAAAGGTTTTTTATAATCTTATTGAAAATATTTTAAGGTTCGCAAAGGCGCTTCGCTAAACAAAGAACACAAACCAAATAACAGTTAGTTTGTCATTCCGCAGTAATCTAAACGATTTACGTTAAATTCATTGCTGAGATTCCTACGGAATGACAAATATGATGTTAATGCTGGATTTTTAATTTTATGACAAATCCCATAGCCCCGATTGCAGCGGCATCCTTTTGTGATGAGGAACGAAAAGCAAAAGATATAGCACTTCGACTTCGCTCAGCATAAACTCCAAGCGGGATTAGCTTCTTATTTTAAACTGTTTTGATAGACTTCATCGCCGTCATTGCCTGACGTAGTTTTCTTCCGACAATTTCTACAGGATGATTTCTTAAAACATCGTTCACATAAACCAATTGTGCGTTGTCTACCGACGCATTTTTACCTTCGTTAAAGTCTTTTCCAACCACGTCCGTATCCACCGATTTCATAAAATCTGCCAGCAAAGGTTTGCAAGCCTGGTCGAAAAGATAACAGCCGTATTCTGCAGTGTCGGAAATCACACGATTCATCTCGAACAGTTTTTTTCGTGCGATGGTATTGGCAATCAAAGGGGTTTCGTGAAGCGATTCATAATAAGCAGATTCCGGCTTGATACCGGCTTCGACCATTGTTTCGAAAGCCAACTCAACACCCGCTCTGACAAAGGCCGACATCAAAAGATAATTGTCAAAATATTCCTGCTCCTCGATTTTCACATCGCCTGCCGGTGTTTTTTCAAAAGCTGTTTCTCCTGTTTCTGCACGCCATTTCAAAAGGTTGGCATCACCATTTGCCCAGTCTTCCATCATTGTTTTGGAGAATTCGCCGGAGATAATATCGTCCTGGTGCTTTTGGAAAAGCGGGCGCATAATATCTTTCAGTTCTTCTGACAATTCAAAGGCTTTCAGTTTTGCAGGGTTAGAAAGTCTGTCCAGCATTCCGCTTACACCACCGTGTTTCAAGGCTTCTGTAATGACCTCAACACCGTATTGAACCAATTTGGAAGCGTAACCTGCATCAATTCCTTTTTCGACCATTTTGTCAAACGAAAGAATAGAACCTGTCTGCAAAAGTCCGCACAAAATCGTCTGTTCTCCCATCAAATCGGACTTCACTTCTGCCACGAAAGAGGATTTCAAAACACCGGCTTTGTGACCGCCTGTTCCTACACAATATGCTTTTGCTTCTGCCCATCCTTTTCCCTGAGGGTCATTTTCAGGATGAACGGCAATCAGCGTCGGAACACCGAAACCTCGCAGATATTCGGCACGAACTTCGGAACCCGGACATTTTGGAGCGACCATAATTACCGTCAAATCTTTACGAATCTGCATCCCTTCTTCCACGATATTGAAACCGTGTGAATAGGACAAAGTCGCATCTTGTTTCATCAAAGGCTGAACCGCATTGATTACCGAAGTGTGTTGCTTGTCAGGCGTTAAATTGATGACCAAATCCGCAGTGGGAATCAGTTCTTCGTAAGTTCCGACTTTGAAATTATTTTCGGTTGCGTTTTTCCACGAATCTCTCTTTTGGTCGATAGCTTCCTGACGCAATGCGTAAGAAACGTCCAGTCCGCTGTCTCTGAGATTCAGACCTTGATTCAGCCCCTGAGCGCCGCAGCCAACCACTACGATTTTCTTTCCTTTCAATGCAGAAACGCCATCAGAAAACTCTGAACTGTCCATAAATTCCGCCTGTCCTAACTGATACAACTGGTCTCTGAGTGATAAGGTATTGAAATAATTTGCCATATTTTTAAGTAAAAAGTAAAAAGTATGAAGTAAAAAGATTACCGTAACTACTTTTTAGGATTAATATTTTTTTGATTTTTAAATTCTGTTTTGAATATTTATTGAAAATTAAACACAAAGCGCACAAAGGTTTTTCAACAATTCAATGTTTTTAAGTTCACAAATCGAAGATTCATCGATTTCTTTGAATTCAATAAAAACTTTGAGATAAAGGCACTTAAGCTCAACAAAGTTTGATTGTTTATTTACATTGTGAAAACATCGTCTCTTTTATCGAGATATTCGTTTTCAATAAGTTCGGGAGATGGTTCTCTTTTTTCAAACTCGAGGACTTTTTCGTGGATTCCTGCGCTTTTTTTGATGATGGCGATTCTTGCGCCGCGCACGAATTCGATGAGTCCGTATTTGTTGAGCTCTTCAGTTAACCGGTCGATTTCTTCCCGATGTCCTGCCGTTTCAAAAACGATGTAATCCTGACGAATCACAACCGTAGATGCGCCATACTGACGAAGCAATCGTTCTACATAGACCTTTTCTGTCACAACATTTGCAGGAACTTTATACAGTGCCTGCTCTTGCCAGACAATCTCGTCATCGGTATTGAAATAAGCTTTCAGAATGTCGATTTGCTTTTCCAGCTGACGGCAAAGTTTTCTGACAACTTCTTCAGCTTCGTGAATCACAACCGTGAATCTGTGAATGCCTTCCACCTCGGAAGGCGATGTATTAAGACTCTCGATATTGATTTTTCTTCTTGAGAAAATCCCGGATATTCTGCCGATTAATCCAACCGAGTTTTCGGTGTATAATGTGATGGTAAATTCTTGTTTTTCCATTTTAAAAGTGAAAAGTTAATAGTGAGAAGCGAAAAGTGATTACATTTTACTTCTAACTTCTGACTCTAATTATTTTAATCTGATTTCTGATACCGAAGTTCCCTGGGCTACCATTGGGAAAACGTTATTTTCTTTTCCAACCATTACTTCCAAAAGATAAGCTCCATCGTGATTGAGCATTGTTTCCAAAGCTGTTTTGAGGTTTTTTCTTTCAGAAATTTTTTGCCCGTCGATGTAATACCCTTTTGCAACGGCTATGAAATCCGGGCTCGTGATATTTACAAAAGAGTAACGCCTGTCGTGGAAAAGCTGTTGCCATTGTCTTACCATTCCGAGGAATTCATTGTTTAGAATCAGGATTTTGACCTTCGCTCCGAACTGCATAATGGTTCCTAATTCCTGCAAAGTCATTTGGAATCCGCCATCTCCAATGATTGCAACTACCGTTTTTTCCGGTGCACCATACCAAGCTCCGATCGCCGCCGGTAAACCAAATCCCATTGTTCCCAATCCGCCAGAGGTTACGCTGGATTTGGAATTATTGAATTGAGCATATCGACACGCCACCATCTGATGCTGACCAACATCTGTCGTAATAATGGCGTCGCCATTTGTCAGTTCATTAAGAACTTTAATCACTTCTCCCATTGTCATTATATCGGTTGTAGGATTCAGCTCGTTATGAATGACTTCTTTGATCTCTTCTTTTTCCAGTTCACGGAATTTCCCCAACCATCCTGAATGGTCATTGTTTTTCAATAAAGCAGTTAAAAGTGGAAGTGTTTTTTTACAATTTCCCCACACCGGAACGGTCGTTTTCACGTTTTTATCGATTTCGGCCGGGTCAATATCGAGATGAACTACTTTCGCCTGTTTGGCATATTTATCCAAACGACCTGTTACCCTGTCATCGAAACGCATCCCGACTGCAATAAGAACATCGCATTCGTTGGTCATTACGTTTGGCGCATAGTTTCCGTGCATTCCTAACATTCCGACGTGTAGCTTGTGATTGGTTGGAAGAGCACTCAATCCCATTACAGTCGCTGCTGCAGGAAGATTAGCTTTCTCTATAAAAGCTTTGAATTCTTCTTCGGCTTTTCCTAAGATAACACCCTGCCCAAAAAGAACGAGTGGCTTTTTAGCCTGATTAATTAATTCTGCAGCCTTCTCAATATATTCGTTCCTGATTTCCGGTTCCGGTCGGTAACTTCTGATATGATTACATTTTTTATAGCCAAAATATTCGAATAATTGCAATTGGGCATTTTTGGTAATATCAATCAAAACCGGACCGGGGCGACCTGTACCTGCAATATGAAAAGCTTTGGCAATCGCTTCCGGAATTTCTGTTGCATCAGTCACCTGATAATTCCATTTTGTAACCGGAGTTGTAATATTGATGACATCCGTTTCCTGGAAAGCATCTGTTCCCAAAAGCGAGGCAAAAACCTGACCTGTAATACAAACAATCGGATTGCTGTCTATCATCGCATCCGCTAAACCTGTCACCAGATTGGTTGCTCCCGGACCACTGGTTGCAAATACAACCCCCGTTTTTCCGGAAGTTCTTGCAAATCCCTGTGCAGCGTGAATGGCACCTTGCTCGTGACGAACCAAAATATGTTTCAGTTTTTCGGAATAGTCGTACAAAGCATCATAAATCGGCATAATTGCGCCACCGGGATAACCGAAAATCGTATCAACGTTTTCTTGTAATAGCGCTTCCAAAACAGCTTTTGAACCGGATATTTCTACCGATTTTGGCTGTTCTAATTCTATATTCTCTATTTGTGAAATGGTATTGTTCATTTTTAATATTTTTCCGTTTAAGATTGAACCCTTCGGGTTCTGATTTGTTTGGTTTATATCCATTCCATAGGTTTCACCTACGGCTACTGATATTGAATCCTTCGGATTCGTTTTGAGTTTTTTCCTGTTTTCAAATTTCACCTCCAGATTTTTTTTAAACATTATTTTGAAACGCAATACGATTGCAGCCCGGCTTGAACGGAGCTCTTTTTGCGATTGCTAATAGTTCAACTTATTGCTTCATTTCGTTCGCAAAAAAGCGGGAGTGGAAGACGGAAATAGCTGCCCCAAATAATATCTTATTCATCATTATCTTATAAATCGGTGACACAGCCTTGTGAGGCATCTGCTACAGATTTGGCATATTTGTACAACACCCCGCTTTTTACTTTGTATTCAGGTTGTTGGAATTCGGCTTTTCTTTTGGCAATTTCTTCATCCGACAACAATGCGTTGATGGTATTTTTTTCAGCATCCAATTCAATCACATCTCCATCTTTAATTAAGCCAATCAATCCTCCGGCAAAAGCTTCCGGTGTGATATGACCGACCACGAAACCGTGCGTTCCTCCTGAAAATCTTCCGTCGGTAATCAATGCGACATTTTTACCTAAACCTGAACCCATCAAAGCGGAAGTTGGTTTCAGCATTTCCGGCATTCCGGGTGCGCCTTTTGGGCCTTCATTTTTGATTACCACGACGTTTCCTTCCTGAATTTTTTTATCTTCGATACCTTTGATGAATTCTTTTTCGCCATCAAAAACTATTGCTGTACCTTTGAAATAAGCGCCTTCTTTTCCTGTGATTTTTGCAACAGAACCTTTCTCAGCAAGATTTCCGTACATAATTCTGATGTGTCCGGTTTCTTTGATTGGATTTTTGATATCGTGAATGATGTTTTGCTGTCTGTCGATAATTGAAGTGACGTGTTCCAGATTTTCCGCAATGGTTTTTCCCGTAACCGTCAAACAATCACCGTGAAGCAAGCCTAAATCCAACAGATATTTCATAACAGCAGGAACGCCGCCCACTTTGTGAAGGTCTTCCATCAGATATTTACCACTTGGCTTAAGGTCGGCTAAAAACGGTGTTTCGTCGCTGATTCTCTGAAAATCATCTAAAGTCAAATCGTAACCGATGGATTTTGCAATGGCTATAAAATGGAGAACCGCATTGGTACTTCCACCCAGAATCATAATTAATCTCAAAGCATTTTCAAATGCTTTTGGCGTCATAATATCAGATGGTTTGATGTCTTTTTCTAAAAGAATTTTAATGTAATGCCCGGCAAACTGACATTCTTCTTTTTTTTCACGACTGAGAGCTGGATAAGATGAAGAATAGGGCAAGCTCATTCCCAAAGCTTCGATTGCGGAAGCCATTGTATTGGCGGTGTACATTCCGCCACAAGCTCCTGCACTTGGGCAGGAATTCTGAATCACACCCTGGAAATCTTCTTCGGAAATTTTACCTGCGATTTTATTTCCCAACGCTTCGAAAGCTGAAACGATATTCAAATCTTCGCCTTTGTAATGTCCCGGCGCAATACTTCCGCCATAAACCATTATCGAAGGTCGGTCAAGACGCGCCATCGCCATCAGAGAACCCGGCATATTTTTGTCGCATCCGGGTACGGTAATCAATCCGTCGTAATATTGTCCTGCGCAAACCGCTTCGATGGAATCTGCAATGATGTCGCGACTTACAAGGGAATAACGCATTCCGTCGGTTCCGTTGGTCATTCCGTCGCTGATTCCGATGGTGTGGAACATTAATCCAACCAGATTTTGTTCTTTCACCCCTTTTTTTACAATCTCCGCAAGACTATTGAGATGCATATTACAAGTATTGCCATCATAGCCCATACTTGCAATTCCAATCTGTGCTTTGTCAAAATCCTCTTTTTGAAAGCCAATGCCATAAAACATTGCCTGAGTTGCAGGCTGCGTCGGGTCTTTCGTCAATGTTTTGGAATATTTGTTCAATTCTACGTTACACATATTGTAAGTTTGATTTCAGGTATGAATAATCTTCTTCTAACACCAAATGACGATAAGCCGTTTGAATTTTGGCTGATAAACTGTCTTTCCAATTCAGTTTGAAAGGAACGTTATCCAAAGAATCCAATGCTACAATTTCGGCTGCTGTTCCACAGAAAAATCCTACGTCTGCACCTTGCATTTCTTCCGGTTTGAAGAATTTTTCTTCGTAAGGGATTCCCAGATTATCACAGATTTCAAAAACTGTCGCTCTTGTAATTCCCGGAAGAATACTTCCTTTTGCAGGTGTAAAAAGTTTTCCGTCTTTCTCGAAGAAGATATTGGCTCCTGAACTTTCAGCTACATTTCCGTCAGCATCCAGAACCAACGCTTCATCAAACCCTTTGTCTTTTGCTTCCTGACAAGCTAAAATAGAATTGACATAATGACCGCTGACTTTTGCTTCTACTTTGAAAGCTTTTGGATTTGGACGTTCAAACGATGATGTCATAATTCTCATTTTGTTGGCGAGATAACCGTTATCCCAGTTCCAAACTTCGATGACAAGATAACTTTTTTGCCCTTTTGATAATGCCATATTTGGAGAGCAAATGACAATCGGACGGATATATGCATTACTCAGATTATTAATTTCCAATAATTTGTAAGTTGCTTCTACCATTTCTTCGGTAGAATAATCAAAAGGCATCATCATCGTTTCGGCAGACTTTCTAAGTCTGTCGTAATGTTCCTCTGCTTTGAAAATTTTGGTTCCATTGGCTGTCTTATAAGATTTAATCCCTTCAAAAACAGCATATCCGTAGTGTAAGGATTGGCCGTACAAGTCGGTCTTGGCTTCTTTTGCTTTCACATATTCCCCATCAAAGAAGAGAACACTGTCGTCATTGTAATACATTTTGTGTTGATTTTTTATGTTTGTTATTTGTCTGTTTTAAATAAAAAAACCACTCTCGTGATGAGAGTGGTCTGTAGTATTTCAATTTCAAAAATTATCACAAGCCATCACTCACCACCGGAATCCGATAATGCTAATAATGACAATAATAATTACTGAATAACTCATCTTTTTGTTTTGAACGGTACAAATGTATAAACTTTATTGAATTTTCAATACAAAAATCAAATTATAAATATCAAAAACCTATAAAACATTTATTTTAATACGATATTCATTAAAATGAAATTACAATATAAAACCCTGATTTTCAATTAGTTAAACCTTTACAAATTACGATGTCAAAAATTTCATGTAGAGTCCTAGCGAGATTTAAAAGCCGTTGATATCAACAAAGATATTTTAAAATTTATTTTAAGGGTAAAGCGAGCCCTGCCTCAATACTTTTACTTAATGTTTCAAAAGTAAAAGGCTCTTTATTTCATATTTTCTAGTAATTCACCTGTAGATATTTTTCAATTTTCCTATCTTTAAACTTTCAAGTAAGAATTTTCTATGAGTAAGCCTTCTGATCCCAATGCAGAAATGATGAAACGCCTGCAGGAAATGCAGAAAGAACAGCTTATGATTTCCCGTTTAACCAAAGAGTTGTCTACCATTTTAGATAAGAAACAGCTTCAGCTTGTTATCAACACATCTTTCAAAACTGAACTGGGATCCAATGATTGTATGATGATCAGGGATGTAAAAGGAAATATTGAAATATTCGGTAACGGGACTGAAAATCAGATTCATACCACAGACCAACAGCTTGACAGGTATGTAAAAAATTGTCTTGATTCTGCGGAGCCTCTTCTTTTTGATCTGAAAGAATTGTCACCTCTTCCTTCCTGTTTTACCGAAGCTAAAAATTCGGGGATGCGGATGGCTGTCGGATTGGGTCTTCCTGCTGTCAGTGAAAGTAAAAATGCACTCTTTCTTTTCTACAAAAGCTTTATTTCAAGAGATACAATTCCGGAAAGGATTTTAAACGGCATTTCTACCCAGCTTTCCATTACCCTTCATAACATTGATGTTCAGGAGCAACTGAAAACATTTCAGGGAAATATCCGGGACTTTCCGAAAGAAGTTGAAGAAGAAAAGAAAAGCGAACACGGCTTTCAGGGAATTGTGGGGCAAAGCGAAGCCATACAGCTCATTTTTGAACAGATCTCACAGGTAGCTCCATCGCAATCCAATGTGATTATCTTTGGAGAGACGGGTACGGGAAAAGAGCTTATAGCACAGGCGGTTCATGAACTTTCAAAATTTTCGGGAAAGAAAATGATCAGGATAAACTGTGCTGCTATTCCTGCCAATTTAATAGAATCTGAGCTGTTCGGACACGAAAAAGGAAGTTTTACCGGAGCAACAGAACAGCGGAAAGGAAAGTTTGAACAGGCACACAACAGTACTATTTTCCTGGATGAAATTGGTGAACTTCCTCTGGAATTACAAGCCAGGCTTCTGAGAGTTCTTCAGGAAAAAGAAATCGAAAGAATCGGCGGAAACAAAAGAATAAAAGTAAATGTACGGATCATTACGGCCACCAACAGAAATCTTGAAAAAGAAGTGGCGGAAGGCCGGTTCAGAAGTGATCTTTTTTACAGGCTGAATGTATTTCCTATCCATCTTCCTGCCTTACGGGAAAGAAAAGAGGATATTCCTTTGCTGGCAGACTATTTCCTTGAGAAATTATACCCGAAAACAGGCAAAAAGATTAATGGCTTTTCTCAGAATGTAATAAAAATGATGATTGCCAATCCATGGCCTGGTAATATCCGTGAAATGGAAAATATGGTTGAAAGAAGTATGCTGACGGCAAAAGGAGATTTGATCAGGGAAATGGATTTTCCGAAAGTTATGAACGCTCAAAACTCAGAACAGGATTTTCAGATTAAAACGCTGCAGGAATTTGAAAAGGAATATATTTTAAAAATAATCAAAAAATGTAACGGCCGTATTTTCGGGGAAACAGGTGCTGCAAAGCTGCTGGGATTACCACCTACAACGCTTATTTCCAAAATGCAAAAGCTCGGAATAGAGAAAAAGCACTATTTCAGGGGATCTGAATAATGTTTGTCAAGCCCCATCTCTATTTTCCCTGAAGACAACGCCCAAAAAATCCAGAGTCCTAAAATGATCATGAGGGAAACTGCCGGTATCCAGAATGAAAAGATTAATGCAATAACATAGATGGGAAGCCCGTACAGGTAATTATTATGGATTTTCTTTATAGCCGCATCGGTAATGCCGGGGCGTAAAAGTTTTTTATTCCGGGTGGCCAGAAACCATAATAAATTATAAGCAAGATTGATCATGACAAAAATACCGGTATAGAGGGCTACAACAACAGAGGAAGCTTCACCGTCAAAATACCTTGCCAGCAAAGCGGTAGGATAAGAAACTGCCGAAACCAGGAAAAGAATCAGTCCATTGGCAAACATAATTGCCGAATTCCGGCTGTAGATCTGTTTGAAAATCTTATGATGGTTCACCCACATGATAAAAATGCTAAAAAATGAAAGGATAAATGCCAGAAATGCTGGCCACTGATTCTTCAGAAAGACCAGCAGATCATTCCCGTTTTGTATTGAATGTTCTTCAGGAAAATGAAGATCTAACACTAAAAGAGTAATGGCTATTGCAAAAACTGCATCACTGAATCCTTCTATTCTGAGTGTTTCTTTTTCCATAATTGTCTGATTGATTTATGATTGTAAAGACATAATGATTTTGTCCTCAAATTATTTGAAGAATTATGATTAAAAAATTGAAAGAAAATATGGTCTCCGGCTAGCTTTCCCCTGAATTATTTATAGCCTTTTTCAATTCCCAGTTTTTTCATTTTGGAATATAAAGTCTGTGGCTGTATTTTCAGCAGCTCTGCAGCACCGCCGGGTCCGGAAACTTTTCCGCCGGAAGACTGAAGTGCATTCATAATATGATCTCTTTCCATATCTTCCAATGATTTTAGCGGCCCTTGTGTTTCTGTAGGTTTTTCAACGATTTTTGGCAGATCAAAGCTTTCTATTTCTGTGGTTTTGGCCAGAAGAACACTTCTTTCAATAAGATGCTCTAGCTCACGGATATTTCCCGGCCAGTGATAATTCAACAGCTGTTCCAGTGCTTTTTCACTGATGGATGTGATATTTCTTCTTGAGGCAGCTGCATATTTGTTCAGGAAAAAATGGGCCAGCAATACGATATCTTCCTTTCGTTCTCTCAACGGAGGCAGTTCAATTGGGAAAACATTCAAACGGTAATACAAATCCAGTCTGAATCTTCCTTCTGCCACTTCTTTTTCTAGAGAACGGTTGGTCGCTGCCACAATTCTTACATTTACTTTAATCGTGTTGTTTCCTCCCAGCCGTTCGATTTCTTTCTCCTGTAAAACTCTCAGCAGTTTAACCTGCGAATCCAATGGCAGCTCTCCTATTTCATCCAGGAAGACAGTCCCTCCATTAGCCTGTTCAAATTTTCCGATCCTCAATGTATTGGCTCCGGTAAAGCTTCCTTTTTCATGCCCGAAAAGCTCGGATTCGATAAGCGCATGCGGCAGTGCGGCACAGTTGACTACAACAATAGGATGAGCCCTGCGGTCTGAAAGCTCATGAACGGAGTGAGCCACTTTTTCCTTACCCGTTCCGCTTTCCCCGACCACCAGAACAGAGGTATCTGTAGGGGCAACTATTCTTATTTTTTCAACGACATCCTGAAGCACCTTGCTTTTCCCGATAATTCCTTCAATCACTTCGTTATTTCCGGTATCAGTACACAATTCACAGCCTCTTTCCATATCATAGCGGTATCTGGCAATGTCAAGCATAACAATCATATCACGCTCCCGGAAAGGCTTTACCATAAACCCGTAGGGCTGTGTCTCCTTCACTGCTTCCAGGGTAGACTGGTTGGTATTGGCTGAAATATAAAGAAAAGGCAGGTTCATTTCACGCAGTTCCCAGGCAAGATCGATTCCTGTAAGGTCACCTTTTAAGATGATATCAAGAAGTACCCAATCCGGCTTATTATCTGCAATCAGTTTTCTGGCCTGAACCACTGAAGATGCAATTCCCGTGACTTGATAACCGCCCTTCATTAGCATCAGTTTCAGATCATTGGCTACAATAAATTCATCTTCTACAATTAATATTTTTTCTTTCATAATAATCAGCCTTTAATTTGAAGGAGTTATTTCTGTATTTTTTCTGAAGGTAATCGTCACTTTTAAGCCCCCTTTGTTTTCGAGGTGGAAGGTTCCGTCCAGCTGATCGGTAAGCCCGCGCATCAGATTCATTCCCAAAGATTCTGTTTCCTCAATATTAAAATCTTCGGGAAGTCCTACTCCATTATCTGAAATCATCAGTTCACAAAGATCTTCGCCGGTATTTTTGAATGAAACAAAAACTTCCCCTTTCCGGTCATCCGGAAATGCATATTTTACGGTATTATTGACCGCTTCATTGACGATCAAACCCATAGGAACCGCCTGTGCGACATCAAGAAACACTTTATCGGTATCTACTGTAAAGTTGATTTTCCTGTCAGATGAATAACATTCTTTGATATAGGTAATCAGCTCATAAATATACCACGACATGTCAATCATTGAAAGATTGTCAGACTGATAAAGCTTCTGGTGGATCAGAGACATGGCATGCATTCTGTGCTGGCTGTTCTGGATGGCCATCAGGGCATCTTCATTATCCAGATAAGCCGACTGCGTATTGAGCAGGCTGATCACAATCTGCAGATTATTTTTAACCCTGTGATGGATTTCCTT
Source organism: Chryseobacterium sp. Y16C (assembly GCF_022488405.1). Lineage (NCBI taxonomy): Bacteria > Pseudomonadati > Bacteroidota > Flavobacteriia > Flavobacteriales > Weeksellaceae > Chryseobacterium > Chryseobacterium sp. Y16C. The sequence goes on along the minus strand of NZ_CP092711.1, from coordinate 214,624 downwards.
TAAGAGCCATTCTTTCTCGGAAAGTAATTTTTTCAGCTGTTCGTTCTGTTCATCAATCTGCTTACGCTTCAGTTCAAGGTTTTTATTGGCGTTACTTTTTAATCTTGAACGGTTATACAGCAAGGCTGCAAAAAGGATCAGCGCAAGAATGCTTCCGATAAAAACATATTTGATAAAAGTATCATTCGCAATTTTAATATCCTGCAGTTTTGCTTTCTGGGTTAGCAGCTGAATGTTTTTATCCTTCTGCTCTGTTTCAAACTGAATTTTAAGGCTGTTGATCTGCTTGCTTTTTTCACCGTTAAAAACAGAATCGGAAAGCTTTTTGTACAGCTGATAATGCTGTATGGCATCAAGGTATTTTCCCTGTATGGAATCTGCTTTGAACCACATCAAATGATTTTCTGAACGGAGCATATCATTCCCGTTATTTTTGGCTATCGAATCAAAAAGTCTGGCTTCACGATACATTTTATTAAAATTCCGGGTCTGGTAGTGATAGAAAACAAAGCTTCGCAGCAATGAGGCCTGCTGGTTATTTTTCTCTGCATTTTCACCATAATAGGCTACCAGTTTTTTGTAGTACGCCTCAGCTTCGTTAAACTGCTTTAGAATAGTGTACGTACTGAACAGGATATAATTCTCTGACATTTCAAAATTCTGATCTACAATAGGATACTTTTCTCTGTATTCCTGAATCATGGTAATGGCCTGCTTAAATTTTTTCTGCCTGATCAGCATCGTAGAAATATTATTGGCCACCGTTCTGATATAGCTGTTATCTTTGTTTTTCTTTGCCGTGGCCAGTGATTTTTCCCAATACTTCATGGCATCGTCATTCTTACGGAGATAATAATACACCATTCCGATATTGCTATAAATAGAGCACATCTGCAAAGAATAATCATTCACACTTTCGGCTGTTTTTTCTGCCAGAAGGCCATAACGGAGCGCTTCCTCATAATCCGCCTTCTGAATTTCAACCTGGGAGATAAGATTGTACACACTCTGTAATTCTCTGAATTTCACAGACTGATAAACAGACAGGGATTCTTTAAGCAAGCCAAGAGCCTTATCAGAATTTTCTTTGATATAGTAAAGCTCACCAAGATCTTTTAAAACGCCTGCCTGATTCAGTTTTGATCCTGAATTCTTAAATAGTTCCAACGCTTTTTCTTTCAGTTTGATTTTAGTATCAAAATACTCAGGTTTATTGTCATACATATATGATAATTCATTGTATGCTTCTCCGGCCTGCTCCTTAAATTGATGGGTTTCAAAATAAGAAAGAGCCTCTTTCATTCTGGAAAAAGCAATCGTTTTACGGCCTCTTTCTTTATCTATTTTGGCATCCAGAAAGATGAGTTTTCCGGCAGACATCGGATTCCCGGATTTCATATTCAGTACTTTTGCCTGTCTGTTCAGAATAGCGGCACTGTCGAGGTCAGCTTTCAACTCTCCTTTTTTGGTAATGTAATAGTTACTCAGGCGCAGCAATAAAGCGATTTTCTGAGTCGTATTGCCGGAAGAAGAAATCTGTTTTCTCAACAGTGCAGGATTTTCTTGGGTCTGTGCTTTTATACTGCATGAAAAGATCAAAACCAACGAAAAAAATACTATTCTTAGTAGATTTTTAGATAAAAAATAAAGGCCGAAATTCATTTTTTAAAGGTAATCTATTATCCTGTAATCTGCCATAGTCCTGTGCTAGTTTTTGCGGTGGTAAAAATAGCAGATGATCATTGCCAATCCCGGTAAAATCAATGTTACCAGTCCGAACTGTTTTCCTGCATAAGCTCCTAAAAAACAACCTACCAGAAATCCAAGAATGGTAATCAGCTGCTTCTTCAGACTTGCCAATGCTTCAGGGTGGTGAAAGCCACTTGACAGAAGCGTTCCGAAATCCAGGGAAGCCTGGGTTACATTTCCTGTCATCATGGTAGTCGGGCCATGGGTTTCTTTTGCATAAAGTTTTCCGAAAGCATTCTGAAGTCCCATTGCAAAAACGGTAATCATAGCCACAGTATACATCACAACTTCTGAAAATGTTCCGTAATAACTGAAAACGGCAACAATAATTCCGGCCGACAAAAGCAGTGCTCCTTCCCAGAATAACAGCGTATAATGATTGATGACTTTCCCGGCAATCCTCCCTCCTGCCATAACCGCAAGAATAAAGACCGGAAACGTAAGCAGCTTTACCCAGGCATGAATATCCGATCCCTTCACAAACTGATAGGCAAATACAATAAAGTTCCCTGTAACATGCGCCGAAAAAAGGGCATCTGCTGATACAAAAGTCACGGTATCACAGTATCCGGCAATCATGGTTAACAATAAGGTAACAAAGCCGATATTATGTTTTACTTCCATTTTTCTATTTTAAATGTGAGCGGAGCATCCAGGCCATTTTCTCATGGGCTTCCAGCAATCCTGTGATATAGTCGCTTGTCCCTGAATCGCGGAATTCAACAGCGAAGTTTTCAATATTTTCACGAAGATGAATGATGATACTTTCGTGGTCAGAAAGAAGCTCTCTGATGTAAGTCAGGCTGTCGTTCGATTCAAGATGGTGCTCAGACAGATGCGTTAATGCCAGATACTCCCTTAAAGTGGCCGGAGCATAATGTCCTAACATTCTGATTCTCTCCGCTAAACGGTCAATGATTTCGTCCAGCTCTTCATACTGTGACTCGAAAAACAGATGTTTATTATAAAAGTCGTGACCTTCGACATTCCAATGTGCTTTTCTTGTTTTGGTATACAATACAAATTCGTCTGCTAAAGTGGTAACAAGCACTTCAGCAACTTTTGCTAAATTTTCGTTTTTAATTCCTATTGAAGTTTTCATTTTATAAAATATTTAATAAGTAATAATCAAGTGAATATCTTCCTGCTCCCAAGGCAAGAATCAGTAACAGGGAAAGGGTGTACATAAAAGGAACATCCCGTACTTCCTGTGAATCTTTTCTGTGAACTACAAAATATCCGATAGCCGTCACACCAATGGTCGGTAAAACTGCAAGCCTGGTTCCCAGTCCTGAAATAATCAGAAACGGAACCACCAGATCAGCAAATGAAGCGACTATGGCATTGAGTTTATCAGGTAATCCCAGAGGATTTGGAATCACTTCCCTCTGTCCGTTTTCCAACCTGAATTTCTTTAAACCGTGCACTCTGAACAATTGAATAGCAAGCAGTACCCGGAAAACCAGGAATGAAGCATCATTGAATGGTGAACCTAAATCTGATGAAAGGATCTGTTTTAAAATTTCCATATGTATTGATAGTTAAAAAGCAAAGCACGAACAGCCTAAAGCTCCCCAGAATGTGTGATAATTATTAACAGGCACATTGCTCATCCTTGCCTGGTTATGGTTATGATGATGGATATCGCAGCTTCCTGCACAGCTGTGAATTTGCGAAGCTAACGGAGCTTTTAAATCTTGTTTCGCATTTTTTTTGATTTCTTTCTGAAAATGTCCTCCTGCAGGGTAATATCCGTTATAAAGATTCGTTGGAGACCAATCCGGAAGCACAGGAATAGATGGTGGTGCATAGGATGAGAATGTTCCTTTTGCATAGACTATTTTCCCGTCTACAATGGTCATTTCCGCTTCAATATTTTTGATCTCTTCATCATCAACCATGAAATAATCCTGATCAAGAACTGCCAGATCAGCAAACATTCCTACTTTGATATCGCCTTTTTTCTGCTGTTCCTGAGAAAACCATGCGCTGCCTTTTGTATAGAGCTCCAATGCGGTTGATCTGTCCAGCTTTGTTTCATGATACAATTGAAGTCCGCCAACAGTTTTTCCTGCAGTCAGCCAATACATGGAAACCCACGGATTGTAGCTGCTTACTCTTGTAGCATCCGAACCTCCGCCTACAGGAACTCCCATTTCCAGCATTTTTTTTACGGGTGGTGTACTTTCTGCGGCACCAGAACCATAACGGTCTGCAAAATATTCTCCCTGGTAAGCCATTCTGCTCTGGATAGCGATTCCGCCGCCAAGCATTTTCACCCTTTCAATATTCTTTTCATCAATGGTTTCTGCATGATCAAAAATCCATGGAAGACCATTAAAGGGAATATCGCGGTTTACTTTTTCAAAAACATTTAAAAACCGGGTGATGCTTTCATTGTAGGTTGCATGAAGCCTGAATGGCCAGCGGTTTTCTACCAGTAAACGGACTACTTTTTCAAGATCTGCTTCCATGTTTTCAGGCAGATCCGGCCTTGGCTGAAGAAAATCTTCAAAATCGGCTGCCGAAAATACCAGCATCTCTCCTGCCCCGTTGTGACGGTACATGTCATCGCCCTGATATAATTTTACGGTGTCTATCCAATCGCTGAAATCTTCAAATTCATGCTTTGGTTTCTGGGTAAAAAGATTATAGGCAATTCTTACGGTAAGCTGTTTTTTCTCATTCAGTTCGTTCACTACCTGATAATCATCCGGGAAGTTCTGGAATCCTCCGCCGGCATCAATGACGCTGGTAATTCCGAAACGGTTCAGTTCTGTCATAAAATGTCTGGTAGAATTCAGCTGGTGGTCGTAGGAAAGCTTCGGGCCTTTTGCCAGTGTTGAATATAAGATCATGGCATTGGGTGTCGCAATAATCAGCCCTGTGGGTTCACCGTTAGCATCTCTTTCAATATGTCCGCCTGCCGGAGCCGGGGTGTCTTTGGTAAATCCTACCGCTTTCAATGCTGCCCTGTTCATTAAAGCCCTGTCGTATAAATGCAGGATAAAAACAGGTGTTTCCGGGGCAATGGCATTAATTTCCTCCAAAGTAGGCATCCTTCTTTCTGCAAACTGGAATTCGGACCATCCTCCCACAACACGTACCCATTGCGGAGAAGGCGTACGGTCTACCTGGTCTTTTAACATTCTGAGCGCATCGGCCAGTGACGGAACTCCGTCCCATCTTAATTCCAGGTTGTAATTCAATCCGCCACGGATCAGGTGAATATGAGAATCATTGATTCCCGGCACCACTCTTTTCTTTTTAAGATCAATCAGTTCTGTGGATTCATCTGCGAACTGATCTGCCAGTCCGTCATTTCCAACTGCAATAATTTTCCCGTCTTTAATGGCCACTGCAGAAACTTCCGGAGTTTCTTTATTGAAAGTGTGGATTTTTCCGTTGTATACGATAAGGTCTGCTTTCATCTTTAATTATTTGGTGTTCAACTTTGAAATCGCCTCCTGAATTCCTCCTCCGGCAACAGTGAAAAAAGATGGCCCGGCCAATAGAATCAGTTTTTTTAATTTCATTTTATCGGATAAATGCTGAGTATTTAAATAAGACTGTGTACGATAAGCATCAAAAGCACCCAGAACTACATTTTCTGCCACTAAAGCGGTTGGAGAATCAATTCCGGCATCTTTGATATCGCTGGCAAATGATGCGGTATGTACCTGCAGTTTCAAAGCTTCTCTCATGGCAACACTTCCTACTTCTTTCATGAGTCCGGCATCGAAAGAGTTTCTGTTACCCAAGCCGATCAACAGCAGTTTTCCGGAGGCAAGGCTTCCTTTCGGAGGATTAATTAATAAGGTTTCCAGGGCATGTCCTTTGAACTGTCCTTTTTTACGGACTTCTGTAATAATTCCTTTTAATGCTTCATCCAGATGAACCATTCCGTTCAGTTCTTTGGGAAGCGCCGGCGGATTGAAAATATCTCCTTCCGTATACTCGAAAACACAGGCAATCTGCAAATCTGCTTTGGCCGCAGAAGGTCCCTGTACCAGCCCTACAATAGAAACTCCGTCAACAGTTCCCCATGTTTTTGAGGTTCCAATAGCTGTTTTTTCTGCAACAGCCTGAGCTGAAACGAAGTTGGTTCCCGCAGTTGCCAACACCAATGCTGTAAAGATTGTTTTTGACCAATTGATGTATTTTGAAATTGAATTTTGCATAATAAATGATTTAGTAATGATTAAAGTTTGAATCCCAGCCTGATATTCCAGAAAACACCGCTTTTTGCATCCTGAATGATATCTTCAATAAAAGGCCCTTTGTGGAAATACTGAAGTCCGCTCACCAAAGAGAAATGTTTGTTGAAATTATAAGTGAAACTCATTAAATAAGCGGTTCCGATATACCTTTCATCTGAGCTGCTTCCGGGACGGCTCAGTGCCCCGCTCGGCCGGTAGACTCCGTCGTTCAGGGAATATCGCCAGTTGAAGACAACATCCATCTGCATTTTGAGTTTGGAAGTCAGATCAAGGGTCATATACGGATGAATATCAATTAAATTGACAGGACCCACCTGCGGGCTGAAGCCGAAATAGCCTCCTTTCGGATATAAAGGATTAAATGTATTGAGCTTTCCGTCGTTTTTTGAATGATCTCCTGATATATAATCGTTTCTCAGATTGATACTTGGCCTGAATATAAAGTTTTCAAAAAGATAACCTATATCTATAGATCCTGTCCACGCACTGATCTTTTCATTTCCGAAACGTCCGAACTGATAGGCTGCTTCCAGGTTATAAATAAATCCGCCGCCATATTTCCAGAGTCTTCCGCCAACCGTATGCCTTTTTTCTCTGGCAGTTCCTGCTTCAAAAACAGATTCGTCTCTACGGATTCCTAGATAATACAGATCCAGATTTCCGGCTTCAGGAATAATAATTTTGGAATAAAGTCCCCAAAGATTAAGCTGCTTTGAAACGGTATTATCAAAAACGCCGGTTCTGACAGAGTCTGCCATCATCGCAAAAGCATCTACGGAAATATTTTTAGAGGAATACATGATTTTAGCTCCTGTAAAAGACAGCCTTGCATTTGGTCCTTCCCTTACAGAAATTAATCTGCCGGAACCGTAGTCCAGCTCCTGTCTTCCCAGTCTCAATATCAGCTTCTGATCTTCCTTATTCACCAGGCCTGCATCCAGAAAGAGATTCTGAATATTCAGCTGATCTTCATCAATGCCTCTTGAACCGTTTTTTCTTCCGTTTTGTAAAGCACTTCTGATCTGTGAAAATATTCTGAAGTTTTCCCCGAAATGCCAGTCTGCATGAAGGTCATAGCGCTGGAGAAAAAAGTCGTTGTGTCCTATGTTAAGCCTTCCCCAATCTTCGTTGTTGAAATCCACATATTCAAACCTTGCTTCGCCACCCAATGAGAGATAGATATCTTTCTTTTCATTGAGAGGAAGATATTTAATTTTATCATAGCTCTTTGTGGAATCTTTCAGGTATTCATAATTTTCGTCATACCGCAGAAGTTTAAAGCTCTGGGACGAGAACGTTTCAGAACATAAAAGAACTGTTATGAAAATAGCTTTTAAAAACAGTATTGAAGGTGCAGATTTCAACATTGAAAATGGTATATGAATTTTAGTGATTCAGCATATGGTGAGCATAATGGATTCCCAATCCGTAAGAAGCTCCATATTTTTTCATCAGGTCAGTTACAGGACCATAGGTTTCCTGGCGTGCCCAGTCTCTCTGAAGTTCCAGGATATACTGAATGGAAGTCATGGGCTTTACTCCGGAATGGATCATTCTCTGTACGGCTCTTTCGTGCGCTTCATCACTTACGTCTCCGCAGGCATCGGTAATGACATACACGTCATAGCCTTCCTCAAGTGCAGATAATGCAGGACCCACAATACAAACGCCTGTCCATAATCCTGCGAAAACCAGCTTCTGTTTCTGTGTTCCCACAATTGCTTTATAAGCGGCTTCATCTTCCCATGTATTCATAGTAGTTCTGTCGATATATCCTGATGTTGCCATAGGAAATGCTTCCTCAATTTCAGGGAAAACAGGACCCGAAAAACTTTGTTCAGCAACTGTGGTGACGATAGTCGGAACATTGAATATTTTAGAAGCACCACACAGTACCGCAACATTATTGCGTAGCTCATTCATGGAGATACTTTTGGTGGCAAATGCCATTTGTCCTTCAAAATCAATCAGTACCAGTGCATGATTTTCAGGGGAAAGTAGTTTTGATGATGGTTTCATAAAGTTTATTTTATTAAATAATTGGGGTTAAGTTAATTGGATGATAGTTTTCTGATGAGTTCTGTACTTACAGTATCGGCGTAAATTCCGTAAGCGCTCGTCAGGATGCCTTTTACAGAATACTTGTCGGAAGCGATGCCGTAGACTACTTCTTCATCTCCCTGATCGGTATCTCCTTCAAAGCGGAATGTGTATCGTATTTTAAAGTCTTCCGGAGAGACATCAAGAAAATTATTGAGCCTGATGCAATCATTTTTAAGATTAAAATCTTCTGTATATCCGTTTTGATTAAGCCACTGAACGGCCTCAGTCAACGTATCAAAAGCTGGCTGTATTGTATTCATTTATAAGGAATGCTGATTATTCTGTGATAAAAGCTAAAATATCTTTATTGATGGTTGGATGCTCTGTAGTCGGCATACCGTGAGGGAAACCAGGATAGGTGATCAGTTTTCCGTTCTTCAGTAATTTGGCTGATTTTATCGCTGAATTTTCAATCGGTACAATCTGGTCATCTTCACCGTGAAGAACCAATACCGGAATATCAACAGCTTTTAAATCTTCGGTTAAATCTGTTTCTGAAAAGGCTTTGATCCCATCATAATGAGCAACAATGCCACCCATCAGTCCCTGTCTCCACCAATTTCTCTGTACGCCGTCTTTTACATCAGCACCTTCTCTGTTGTAACCGTAGAAAGGAATAGTAAGGTCATAGTAAAACTGGTTCCTGTTGTTCATCGTCTGTTCCCTGATATTGTCAAAAACTTCCATAGGAACACCGTCAGGATTGTTTTCACTTTTCACCATTACCGGTGGAATGGCGCTGATCAGAACCGCTTTCTTAGCTCTTCCATTGGAATATTTGTTAACATAACGGATCACTTCACCACCACCAGTCGAGTGCCCGATGTGGACAACATCTTTCAGATCTAAGAATTCAACCAGTTCTGCGGCATCAGAAGCATACTGTTCAATAGTGTGATTGTAGATATTCTGGCTGGAGCGTCCGTGGCCTCTTCTGTCGTGGGTAACCACTCTGTAGCCTTTCTGTAAAAAGAAAATCACCTGTGCATCCCAATCGTCTGATGATAAAGGCCATCCGTGGTGAAACATTAATACAGGCCCCTGCCCCTGATCTTTGTAAAAAATTTCTGTTCCGTCTTTTAATGTTAATGTGCTCATTGTTGTACTATTTTTTTGAATTAAACTTATGAGCATAATGCCAAAAAATAACCAAAACAACAAAACAATTGATTTTCAATACATTATTAAAAACAACCAGCAAATTAAACTACGAAATATCGTATTTTTATGATTCAACTATTACTATTTATATAAGAACATATAAAACTTAGTCATAAGCGATAAAATCTTGAGAAAAAATATTAATGAAGATTAAGCCATCGTTATCCTAGCGCTGACAATATAACGAATCTATATTGTGGTAAGTATTAGGTAAAATATTACGGACACAGTAGAAAGAGGCTATTACTGATCTTGTAATAGCCTCTTTTTCGAAAAACCAAGTTAAAATGGTCATTGTCTTTTCATCTAAGGATTAGTCGATTACTCTGTTCGACATATCTTTTCAGATAGCAACCTGATCAACTAATTTTTTCTGCATATTTTGTATATAGTAAAGCTTTAAATCCCAGCTTCTTTATCAGTAAAAATCTGAACTCCTGCTTTCTTCTCAATTAACTGTAGCGGATATAGTTCAGGATTGTATGTACCATTGAGAACTTCATTCAAAGCATGTTTTTTGGATTTACCAAATGTGATAATCAGAATATTTTCGGCTTTATTGATGATAGGTTCAGTCAAAGTAATTCTGAACATTTCCTGTGGCTTCAGATAATAGGCATCAACCCATTTTTCTTTTTCTTGTAAAATCTTTTCACCCGGAAACAGAGAAGCTGTGTGGCCATCATCACCCATTCCTAATAGGATAAAATCGAAAATACCGTCAGCTCCCAAAACATTTCTGATTTGATCTTCGTATTCTTTAGCATAATCTTCAGGCTCAATTCCGTCTTTATACATCGGGAAAATCTGATTTTCATTAACTGGAACTTTATCCAAAAGCGCTTCCAAAGTCATTTTGAAATTACTTTTCTCATCTTCAAGAGAAACCCATCTTTCATCTACCCAAAAAAAATAGATTTTATTCCAAATTATTTTATCTGCATATTCGGGACTAGCTAATAAGCTAAAAATTGCTTTCGGTGAAGAACCGCCACTCAATGCGACCACAAACTTATCATGCTTCTGAATTGCTTTTTTCGAAAGCTCAACAAATGTATCTGCTGCTTTTTTATATAAAACATCCAGATTATTAAATATTGTAATATTCATTTACTTTTAATTAAATTTTAAACCCACTGATGTCCCTGTCTCTCTACCAATGCATCACTGTCATCAGGTCCCCAGCTTCCTGAAGCATAATTCGGGAACGATGGATCTTTGGTCTGTTCCCAGGTTTCCTGAATCGTTTTGATAACATCCCAAGCCTCTTCTACCTGATCCGAGCGCATAAACAGTGTAAGGTCTCCCACAAGTGCTTCCAGCAAAAGTGTTTCATAAGCTTCGGGAGTATCGGTCTGACAGGCAAAATTGTCAAAAATCATTTCCACAGGTTTAAGCTCTAAAGACAAGCCTGGCTTTTTAGACATAAACTGCAATCTGATGTCCATTTGTGGCTGGATATTAATAACCAATCGGTTAGCCGACAGAAGTGAAGAACTTTCTGAAAACGTAGAATTTGGAAGTGGCTTAAACTGAATCGTTATATAAGAATGCTTTTCTTTCATCTTCTTTCCGGTACGAACATAAAAAGGAACATCCTGCCATCTTTCATTATCCAGATAAAACTTGATAGCGACAAATGTTTCCGTATTGGAATCAGGGGCAATCCCCTCTTCCTGGCGATAGCCGTTTACTTTTAGTCCATTTATTTTGCCTCGTCCGTACTGTCCTCTTACCGCATAATGATCTACTTTCTCGGGAGAAATTCTACGGATTGATTTTAAAACATCAACTTTACGATCCCTGATCTCACCAGATTCGAGTGAAGCAGGAGGCTCCATAGCAACCATGCAAAGAATTTGCAAAAGATGGTTCTGGATCATATCGCGCAAAGCTCCTGTCTGCTCATAAAAACTGGCTCTTGTTTCCACTCCTACTTCTTCGGCAACCGTAATCTGCACCGATTCTATATGTCTGTGATTCCATAGCGGTTCAAAAATTGAATTTCCAAACCTGAATGCCAAAATATTCTGAACCGTTTCTTTACCTAAATAATGATCGATACGATAAATCTGTTCTTCCTGAAAAGTTTGTGAAAGAAGATTATTCAGCTCAATGGCAGATTCTTTATTGTGACCAAAAGGTTTTTCGATAATAATTCGATCTTTTTCAGGGTCAGATGCTATTGACGTATTTTTAAGATGATTTGAAATTACCGATACAAAGTTTGGTGCAATGGACAAATAGAAAAGTCTGTTCCCTCTCATTCCATACACTTTATCAAAATTTTCCAGTTTCTGATATAAATTCTGATAAGAGCTTTCTTCATCAAGCTGATGCTTAAAATAGCTGATGTGAGCCTGAAAACCAGCCCAATCTTCCTTGGTTACAGTCTTCCTGGAAAAACTCTCCAGATTTTCTTTAATATAAGCTCTGAATTTTTCATCCGTATTTTCGGCTCTTCCTAAAGCTAAAATATTAAAACCTTTTGGCATTCTGCCATCGATATATAAATTGTAAAAGGCAGGAAAAAGCTTTCTTTTTGCCAAATCTCCTGTTGCACCAAAAATAACAATAGTCGTTGGATGCAGGATTGTATTATCACTCATTTTCAGGATTTAGTTATTTAGGTTTTGCCATAAAGTATGAAAAACTCCTTCTCTGTCAGTTCTTTGGTAAGTATGTGCACCAAAATAATCTCGCTGAGCCTGCAGCAGGTTTACAGGTAAAGATTCTGTGGTGTAAGCTTCGAAATACCCCAGAGCCGACTGAATTCCTAAGCTTGGAATTCCGTTTGATACAGCAAAAGCAGCTGTTTTTCTTAATGAAGAAATTTTATCTTTTACAATTTCTGAAATTTCCTGATCCAATAAAATATTAGATAAGTTCTCGTTTTTGGAATAAGCTGAATAGAATTTCTCTAACAGAACAGAACGAATAATGCATCCTCCCCTCCAGATTTTAACAACATCTTTTAACGGAATTTCAAACTGATATTCTTCAGAAGCTTTAACCAATAATGCCAAACCCTGAGCATAGCTGATTAAAGTAGATAAATACAAAGCATCACCCACCTCTTTAATAAACAATTCTGTATTTTCAGGAGCTTTTACTTCTTCTTTAGCATATAGCTGAGAGGCTTTCACTCGCTCATCTTTATAAGCGGATAAAATTCTTGAAGTGACTGCAATATCAATCGTTGGAATAGAAACACCAATTTCCATAGCCTCCTCGGAAGTCCACTTTCCGGTTCCCTTTGCTCCTGCTTTATCTAAAATCTTGTCGACAAGAAAACCGTCTGTTACATCGTCTTTTTGCTGGAAAATATCTCTTGTAATTTCAATAAGGAAAGAATTCATCTCGCCTTCATTCCATTTTTTGAAAACTTCATACAATTGGTCATTGTTAAGATTAGCCCCTTTTCTTAGTAAATCGTATGCTTCACTGATTAATTGCATGATGGCATATTCAATACCGTTGTGCACCATTTTAACATAGTTTCCTGCAGCACCTTTCCCCATATAAGCAGTGCAAGGTTCACCGTTTACTTTTGCCGAAATAACTTCCAGCATAGGCTTAACCAAATTGAAAGCTTCCAAATCTCCACCCGGCATAATACTCGGTCCTCTTCTTGCGCCCTGCTCTCCTCCGGAAACTCCCATTCCCATAAAATGAAGGTTTTTAGAAGCTAAATCAGCTATACGTCTCTCGGTATCTTTGAAATAAGAGTTTCCTGCATCAATTACGACATCTTTTGGGCTCAAAAGCGGTGTTATGCTTTCAAGAACAGCATCAACCGGTTTTCCTGCAGGAACCATCAAAATAATTTTTCGAGGACTGTCTAAACTTAACACAAATTCCTCCAGGGAAACAGATCCAATAACCTTTGTACCTGAAGCCACTCCTTTACGAAGTTCTATTACCTTTTCTTCATCTAAATCGAATCCTGCCGCAGAAAAACCGTTATCAGCAATATTATAAAGCAGATTTCTTCCCATTACACCCAGACCAACGACCCCGTAATTATACTTTTCCATTCTTACTTAAATTTATTTTATAAATCAAATTTACTGAAATGCGTGCCAGTAAAAAAATTATCTAAAATTTTCTTTCAATCGTTACATTAGTTATCATCAACTGGAAAATGTCATTAATTAACTAATATATTGATAATAAAATCATTCAAAACGTAAACTACAATATTAATTTTAAATAATGATATACTTCTGATGTACCGCCAGCGTGTATTGAGACAGTTTTAGTATCTTTAAAGTATTGAAAAACATCAACAAAAAATAAAATGACCGGAAGATCAAAGTATATTCCCTTAAAAACTTTAGACAAGGAATTTGACAAAGGTATTGCTGTTGGTAAATATCCGATCGCTGATTTACAACTTTCAGAAGAAGCCGGCAATTCACATCGGCACGATTATCATTTTTTTATTTTGCAGGAAAAAGGAACATCTCATTTTGAAATTGATTTTGAGAGATATCAAATAAAAAAGCCTTCACTTATTTATATTGCTCCCAACCAGGTTCACAGAGTTTTAAAAGCCGAAAACATTGAGCTTTGCCTGTTAGCCATCAACGATGAAAACCTACAACCTGAATATCTGAAATTATTACAGGAAATCTCCCCCGCAAAACCATTACCGATAAATTCAAAACACTTTTCTCTCATCAGCAAGGCATTTTTGTTATGCATCAACCTGTTTGAAGAAAAAGAAAATAAATTATACTTATCATCACTAAAAGATGGCTGCAATACTTTGACTTCCTTATTTCTATCCCAATATTTAGAAAAATCAAAACAAGTGGATACCATTTCCCGATTCGACCTTGTCTCCAAAGCATTCAAATTAGCATTGGAAAAGAATTTCATTAAAAATAAACGGCCTGCAGACTATGCCCAAAATTTAAATATCTCTGTTCCCTATCTTAATGAATGTGTGAAAAATACAACAGGATTTCCTGTTACTTATCACATTCAGCAACGTGTTATTCTGGAAGCCAAGCGATTGCTTTACCATTCAAATAAATCGGTCAAAGAGATTGCCGATGAATTAGGTTATGAAGATTATGCCTACTTTTCACGTCTTTTTAATAAAATAACCGGAATGACCGCATTAACTTTCAGGAACAAAAACCACGATTAGTCCTATACCTACACGTTTCATTCCATTGCTTATCGACACCTTTCATTGTTATTTTGCCATATATTTTTAATGCAATAACATGATTTCAAAATTACCAAAATGGGCAGCTGACCTGACGGAAAAAGCCGGCTCAATAATGACAGATATGAAAGTAATGGAAACGGTTTACGTAAGCCCCAACATTAAGAAAATACGGTTCCTAGGTGATCTGTCACGGATGAACTTTCAAATAGGTTATGCCTGTGTTATCCGTGTAAGCGATACGGAATTTAGAAATTATTCCGTATCCTATCATAATGTGCATGAGGGCATTTTGGATATTATTTTTCACATACACGGCAATGGTGTCGGAAGCCGGTACATCAACGCATTGAAGCCGGAAGATGAACTGCGCATTAGCATTCCCAGAGGTAAAAAAATGTATAACGACACCATACAACGGCAGTTTATTTTTGGCGACGAAACATCTTTGGGACTTGCCTGCTCAATTTTGCCTATCCTTCAAAAAAGTAAACATCAATATCAGTTTTATTTTGAATTGGACGATGAGAACCATAATGTTCCGGAACTATTAGGTCTGGAAAATTATACTATTTTTTCTAAAAAGAATACATTCAGAAACCAACAATGGATAAGTGAACTTCCGGTTTTCAGCACTGATGAATGGGACAATGCTAATTTTATACTGACAGGAAATGTAAAATCAGTTCAGACTTTCAGAAAAACTTTAAAAGAAAGATCAAGAGGGAGCATTTATTCGCAAGGTTATTGGCTCGAGGGAAAAAAGGGTCTATAAAAATATAATCTCAAATAAAAATCAAACTCCCAGTAACAGGGAGTTTGATTTTTATTTGAGACAGTCTGAAATTCCACTAATCTAAACTAACGCTTTCACTGGTCTTTTAAACAAAGTAAGTTCGGACGTTTAAACAAAATTCTTCGTCAAAATGACATCTACCTTTGTCTTAACAAAATCAAAATTTTTCAAAAAATGAAAGCAAACAATTATCAAGGAGCATTACAGAAACCGCTGGGTTCTGGCTTCACAGCAGCATCTACTTCAACAGAGGTAATCAAGGGAATCGATCTTACCGGTAAAATCGCAGTTGTAACAGGTGGCAATACAGGGATAGGGTTAGAAACAACAAAAACACTGGCATTAGCCGGGGCAACAGTCATCGTTCTTGCAAGAAACGTGGAAAAAGCAAAAGCGAACCTGGAAGATATAACAAATGTTGAAATTGAGGAAGTCGATATGATGTCTCCCTCTTCTATTGACACATTTGCTGAAAAATTCATTTCATCAGGGAGACCGCTTCATTTA
The DNA here is from genome assembly GCF_022488405.1 of Chryseobacterium sp. Y16C. Classification (NCBI taxonomy): domain Bacteria; kingdom Pseudomonadati; phylum Bacteroidota; class Flavobacteriia; order Flavobacteriales; family Weeksellaceae; genus Chryseobacterium; species Chryseobacterium sp. Y16C. Next base: position 198,909 of record NZ_CP092711.1, on the reverse strand, counting down.
TTAATCAACAATGCCGGTATTATGTGGGTTCCTTTGCAACGTGACGGGCGTGGAATTGAATCTCAATTGGCCACAAATTATTTAGGTCAGTTTCATCTTACAGCAAGATTATGGACCGCATTAAAACAGGCAAACGGAGCAAGGGTTGTAAATGTTTCTTCTCTGGGACATCATAATTCCGAATTTAATTTTGAAGATCCGAATTTTGAAAACAGGACTTATGAAACCCTTCAGGCTTACGGTCAATCAAAAACAGCAAGTAATCTTTTTGCTATGGAGCTAGACAATCGAGCTAAAGACTTCAATGTAAGAGCATACTCTTTACATCCCGGTTCTATCGGAGGGACAGAATTAGGAAGAAATGCCGATCCTGAACAATTCAAGAAATTAGGCTTTTTGGATGAAGATGGAAATATTCGTCCGGAAGTCCTTGCTGCATTGAAAACTATTCCCCAAGGTGCTGCCACTACTGTTTTTGCCGCGACCAGTCCATTATTGAATACAATAGGTGGTGTATATCTCGAAGATAATGATATTGCAGAGCTCTTACCAACAGATCCTTCCCTTCAAACCAATGCAAAACTGCATCAGAGTGGTGTACAACAATATTCGTTGGATGAAAGTTCAGCAAGACACTTATGGAATCTTAGCGAAGAAATGACAGGAGTAAAATTCAACATCAATTAATCATTCAAAATTTATTAAAATGAAAAATTTAGATCATAAAGTTGCCGTCATTACAGGCGGCAACAGTGGAATCGGATATGCTGCCGCAAAAGCGCTGAAAGAGAAATCCGCCAACGTAATCATTACGGGCAGAAGAAAAGAAGCCCTTGAAAAAGCTGCTGTCGAGTTGGGAGTAACGGGTTTGATTGCCGATCAATCCAAATTATCTGATATTGATCAGCTGGTCGCTGAAGTTGCCTTAAAATTTGGAAAAGTGGACATTTTGCTTATTAACGCGGGGATAACAAAATTTGGCCCCATAGAACAAATGAAAGAAGATATATTTGACGAAATCATGAATGTCAATTTCAAAGGTGCTTATTTTACACTGAGTAAGTTTATTCCTATTCTCAATGAGGGTGCATCTGTGATATTACTTTCGTCAACCTCGGCAACGATTTCTCCGGCAAATGCATCGGTTTATGCAGCCAGTAAAGCTGCTGTAAATGCAGTGGTCAAAATAGCTGTTCTTGAATTGGCTCCCCGGAATATCCGTGTGAATGCGGTAAGTCCCGGCCCAATTGCTACGGAAATTATGGACAAAATAGGATTGAATGATCAGTTGGAACATCAATTAATTGACAGTATTCCCCTCTCCAGATTAGGCAAACCTGATGAAGTAGCGGATATGATAACTTTTTTATCAGGAAGCAATTCTTCTTTTATTACCGGTTCTAATTTTTTGGTTGATGGCGGCCAATCTGTTTAAAATATCATCAACGTAAGAACTAAGCTCTTCAAATACAAATAATGGGCTTTTAAGCAAAGTAATCAATATGAAATTTTTATATTTATATATTATTCTAGCTTAGAAGCCCAACAAATAGCAATCATTATGGAATATAAAGCAAAATATATTACAGACAATATTAAACTGTCATGTTATGAGGATAAATTTTTTAAATCGGATATCAGCTTTGAGTGTCATATGCTGATCTGGTTTATTTCCGGTGAAACAAAAATTGTACAGGCTGATGCTACGTATCTTTTTAAAAAAGGTGATATTTTCTTAATTCCGAGGAATCAGCTGGCTACCATTATCAATTATCCTAAAGACGGGCAACCCCATAAGACAGTTGTCATGCACTTAACGGCGGACAAGTTAAAAAACTTCTATGCAGATCTGGATGTAAAACCAGATGTACGGCATTCACAAAGAATACAATACTACAATAATCATCCATTACTGGAGAGCTGCCTTTCCTCATTGATTCCTTATTTTGAAATGCAGGAAATTCCTCAAAATATAGCTTCATTAAAAATCACAGAAGCAATAAGCATCCTCCGTGCAATCGATAAAGGAATAGATAATGTCCTTGCCAATTTTGAAGAACCCGGAAAAATTGATTTGGCAGCGTATATGGAAAAGAACTTTATGTTCAACTTGCCACTGGAAAAGTTCGGATATCTGACAGGAAGAAGCCTTACCACTTTTAAAAGGGATTTTAGTAAAATATTCAATATCACACCGCAGCGATGGCTGACAAAAAAACGGTTAGAATTAGCCCATTACCAATTTGTTGAAAAGAAAATGAAGCCAATTGAAGTTTGTTATGAAGTAGGATTCGAAAATCTTTCACACTTTTCATATGCTTTTAAAAAACAATTCGGTTATTCGCCCACGGAATTATTGGCAGCCAAGAATTAACGATTCTGTTTACACAATTATAAGCGGTTTCCAACAGCCAGGAAACACCTTTTCCAACCCCGAATCTTAACAAAATTGTGGGATCATTTTTAAGGTCATTCCCAATCTCAATCTCTACTATATCAGAAAGGGTAAGCTCAAACTTTTGCCCTGACAATGAATCAGCAATATCAGCTAACTGACCATAGGTAATTGTACCTCCACCGATGTAAATAATAGCATCTTCAATCTGTGGTTCAGCAAAAAATATCTCAGCAGTTAATTTACCAATGGAATCAGTCAGAAAATGCTGACGAAATATCTCCGCGAATTGGAAAGTGACGGTCTTATTTCAAGAACTGTCTGACTTTTTTTGATACTGTGCTAAAACAAAAACGCTGAAAACATAAATGTTTACAGCGTTTTAGCTTATTTTGGTTTCTAACCTGGCGGAGAGTGAGGGATTCGAACCCCCGGACCTGTTACAGTCAACAGTTTTCAAGACTGCCGCAATCGACCACTCTGCCAACTCTCCATAAACTCCGATTATATCGTCGTTTTCAGTGGTGCAAATATAGAACTATTTTTACTATTGACAAAATTATTTTCAGAAAAAATATTACTTTTGAATCCATTTCAGAAAAGCCGTAATTTAATCTACAGAATATCAAGTAATGCCGCTCAGATTTATATCCAGAATTATTATAAAAGGAAAGATCACTGTTCCTGAAAACAGAATACACTTTCATGTAAAGGATAAGGATGGAAATGATTATACTGATATTCCCTTTCATTATCCAAGTATAGAAGATATAAGAGATGATTTATCAAATTATCTGAGCATCAACGAAATCAATATTCAATTAGACTATCTTTCGAATTCAACAAAAGAACTTCTTCAGATCGTAAGGGAATTGAATTTACAAAGTTTTCTGATTGAAAGTTTTATAAGTTATGGAGACAGCTACCTATAGATAATCTCATCACTATAATTATAGACCAGCAAAAGATTCTTCCTGAATCACTGTTAGGTCCTGTAGATAAAAACAACGGAGATCTTTTTAAAGATGCTTATGGTTATGAATATTGGGATATTCTTTATCACGGCTATGAATATGCACAATTAAAATATCAAAAAGAACAGAGAAAATAAACATTAATAAAACAAAGCCCCTCAATTATGAAGGGCTTCTTAATTTTTAACTTTCAGGAATTTCGATTTTCACTAATAACAATCTATAATCATTTAATTGTTGTTTAATTGTATTCACCTCTGTTTTAAAGAAATCCGAAACTGAGAGCAGCTCCTCATAGTAAGCAATCCCACTAAAAAGGTTCTCTTTAAATACTTTCCATTTTTTGATTTGGGAATTGCTGATTTTTCCTGTTAGATTACTGATATCTTTTTTCAGATAATCAATATATAACTTTAATTCATTAATCAGCATATTCGGTCGATTCTCGTAAGAAATAATATTGTTATTGCCATAAATATGCTGTACCATTTCACCGAGAGAAACTTCTTTATCAAAAAAAGCTAAATTCGGTCCCGGACAGATAACCACTCCCTGCTTCTCCCCTTTTAGTTCTAAATTATTTTCTATATAAGCCGAATTTACCAATCCTACACAAAGACATGCCTTTTCCGTAATTATTTCTTTCTTTTTCTGAAACTGTGTTTCTGTCAGATGCTCCTTTTCCTGAGCCAACTCTCCAAGCTTTGTATCCTGATATTTTTTAGAAGCCGTACAAATTCCTTTTGGAGAATATTCCTTATTTAACGCCAGCAGTTTCTTCGGACATGAACTTCCGTAATGATCTTTAGATTCTTTGTTTCGTCTAAAAATTTCGTTTGAAGTTCCTTTCACTGTATTAAAAGGAACTCCTAATGGAGAAAGATTACTCAAATAGAAATCATTTTCTTTTGATTTTGCAAGTAGTTCTCTGGTTTCATTATCCATAGCTGTAGCTTCCGGAACCAAAAGAAACGGCGATCCCCAACCAACACTGTTCACTTCATAAGTTTTCAAAAGAAACTCATGTTCTTCAGCGGTTCCTACTCCACCCTGAACGGTAATTTTCATTTCTAAAGGTTGAGTGACTGTATATTTTCCTTTTTGCTCGAGTGCTTTTACCATCAAACAATGGGCAGAATCTATCAGCTCATTTTTTCTTTCCTTGAATTCTTGCATAATCGGGCCCAACAATAGTCCTTCTGTTGCAAAAGCATGACCGCCACAATTCAATCCGGACTCTATTCTGTATTCAGAAACCCAAAGTCCTTTTTTAGCCAAGAAGTTCCCCTGAATCATCGCTGAACGGAAATCGCTGACTTTCAGAATGATTTTCTTTTTCAGAAAACCGTTTTCATCAGGAAAAAAATCATCAAACTCTTCGATATAGCTGTATAAGCGGGGATTCATTCCTGCAGAAAGCACCATAGAGGAGGACAATTTACTTTTCGCAAACCCCCGTAACGAAGCATGTGCATCATTATACATCACCGGTAATTGCTCATTTTTATGAAAATTATCTTTATCAACCTTGGTCATGATATTGACATCAATATTTCCAGGAGAAAGATGGGTTTCAACAAAATGTTTGATTGAAGAAGCAATATTTTCTTTTTGATTAAGGAAAACCTGAAAATGATTTTTCAGTTCTGAAGTATTAGGAAGCATTTCCATAAAATTCTTCAAAGTCATTTTACTTTTTGAAATTTCTTCTTTAAAGGCTTCAAATTTTTCGTTGACGATATCATCCATCATATCAAGATACGCAGTAATTCTCTTGGCACGGTAGTCGTCAATCTTTGTTGAAATACTTGGATACTTCAGATTGAACTTTTTGCTGTAAAAGTTTTTCATTTTTTCTATAATCTCATCATCAATTATAGAAACTACGGAAGAAATGCCGTATTGCGCTACACGAATAGGACTGTCTATGGTGTACGCCAAACCCATTACGGGAATATGGAAATTGTGCAAAGGTTTTTGGATCATTTTTTTATATTGATTAAAATAAATGTCTTACCCTTAAATTCCCATCAACTTATTTCACTTCTGCAAAAATATCAGTTTTAAATTAATTATGCCTACAATAATAAATCATTTTTCAGAATCTGTCTAAAATCATCCTTACTAATAAAAAAACCATAGAAAAAGTCATTTATAAAAAATTAACAATAGTTTAATTTCAACCTCAAAACAGCCTACCTATCGTAACAAATCATTAAAACAATCTTAAAATTCTCTTCAAAGCATTCTCTAAACGAGCATTTAATTTTGCCTGAATTAAATCTAAAGAAAGTGAAGAAAATTTTCACCTCAGTTCTCTTATGTGCCTCTATTTATTTTTATGCACAATCAGGTACTGTTTCGGGAAATATTAATGATGATTCAAGAATTGCACTACCCGGAGCAAAAATTTCTTTGATTCCAGGAAATATCTATACGACTTCGGACGACCACGGAAATTTCGTTTTCTTAAACGTTCCTGCAGGAAGCTACACCATGAAAGTCGACTATCTTGGATATGGAATCAGAGAATACAACGTGATTGTAGAATCTGATAAAAATACCCAGCAAAATATCATTTTTGCAAGAAAGGAAACCACCATTGAAGAAGTTGTTGTCGCCGGAACCACGTTAAAAAATCAAGCTAGAGCTTTAAATAAGCAAAAAAATAACGCCAATATCACCAATGTTATTTCATCCGATCAGATCGGGCGTTTTCCCGATGCCAATATAGGGGATGCATTAAAACGTGTTCCCGGAATAACAATTCAAAATGATCAGGGTGAAGCGAGAAACCTGATTATAAGAGGTCTTGCTCCAAATTTGAACTCGGTGACTTTAAATGGTGACAGAATTCCTTCTGCCGAGGGAGACAACAGGAATGTTCAGATGGACTTGATTCCTTCCGATATGATCTCCACAATTGAAGTTAATAAAACCTTGACTCCCGATATGGATGCGGATGCTATCGGAGGTTCTGTAAATCTAATTACAAGAGCTTCTCCGAACGGACGAAGAATTTCGGCGACCGTTGCAGGAGGTTACAGTCCGATTCGTGAAAAAGGAAATTATACGGCAGGATTGGTATATGGAGATCGCTTTCTGAATAAAAAATTGGGAGCCGTATTCAGTTTTTCATACAATAACAACAATTTTGGTTCAGATAATATAGAACCAACATGGAGTCTTGCAAAAGACGCAGCACAAACTGCTTATGTAAGCAAAATTGGAATTCGCTACTACAACGAACACCGCATCAGACATAGTTTTGACCTGAATTTGGATTATGAATTCAACTCAAAAAATAAAATTTATGCTTCTGCGATGTATAATTTCAGAAATGACAAGGAAAACCGCTATGCTTTAGGCTACAAAATAAAACCTGTCTACAGTGCTGATAAATCGGCAATCGAAGATTGGGAAGGAAGTATTACCAGACAGGTTAAAGCGGGAGATTACAACAATGACAATACCCGTTTGGAGCGACAAAAAGTACAAAACTATGCTCTACGAGGAGAGCATCTTTTAGGTTCAAAAATTGATCTGGACTGGGCAATGAATTATGCCATAGCAAGTGAAAAGAAGCCTCATGAAAGATATATCGAGTTTGAAAATGAAGATCTAAGTTTTTCATCTAATTTACTTGATCCTAGAAAACCAATAATTCTTCCAACTTCGGCTGATAATCTTGGAGATTACCAATTGAGTGATCTTTCAGATTCCAACAGCTTTACACAGGAAAAAGAATTTGGAGCAAAAGTTAACTTACGCTTTCCTTTCTCTGTGATTGAAGACCAGAAAGGTAGAATTCGTGTTGGTGCGCGTTTAAGATTAAAAACTAAAGAAAGGGAAAACGATTATTTCGCTTTTGAACCGATCAATGATATGGGAAGTTTGTTGAATGTTCCTACCACTTATTTTGACGGGCACAACTTTCAGCCGGGAAATTATGTTCCGGGAACATTTGCGAGTGCCTCTTATTTAGGACATTTAGATTTATTTAATTCGAATTTATTTAACTCAGAATCAAAACCTGAGGAATTCCTTTCCGGAAATTATAATGCCAAAGAAAATATTTATGCAGGATATATCCGTTGGGATCAGGATTTCAACGATAAACTTTCAATGATTGTCGGAGCCCGTATTGAAACTACAAAAATTGATTATACAGGAAATTATGTGATGGATGAAGAGGATTTGGTAGGAAAAATCACCAACACCAATACATATACCAATATCCTTCCGAATGTATCATTTAAATATGTTCCGGTTCAGAATCTAGTTCTTCGTGCAGCGTTCACTACCGCTTTGGCGCGCCCGAATTATTACGCTTTGGTTCCTTACCTGAATGTTATTTCAGGAGACGAAGCAATTTCTGCAGGAAACCCGAACCTAAAAGCTACTTATGCTTATAATTTCGATTTTATGGCAGAAAAATATTTCAAATCGGTAGGTATTCTTTCCGGAGGTGTTTTCTATAAGAGTTTAAAAGATTTTATTTATACTTATTCAAGAAGAAATTACGCTGCGAATGACTTTGTCAACGATTTTGGAGGGCAAAACAACCCTATTCCGGCAGGAGAAAATAACTGGAGCTTCACACAGCAAAGAAACGGTGATAATGTAAAACTATACGGTTTTGAGGTTGCTTTACAAAGACAACTGGATTTCATTCCGGGCGCTTTCTGGAAAGGATTGGGAGTTTATGTAAACTATACCTATACACATTCTAAAGCAAAAGGAATCACCAACGAAGACGGCTTGGAAAGAACAGATGTAGGACTTCCGGGAACGGCTCCGCATATGTTCAACGGATCGCTTTCTTGGGAAAACAAACGTTTTTCGGCTAGAGTTTCTATGAACTATGCCTCTCATTATATTGATGAATTGGGTGGAAATTCTTTTGAAGACCGTTATTATGACAATCAATTATTCCTTGATGCCAATGCTTCTTATAAAATCACAAGTCAGTTAAGAGTGTTTGCTGAAGCGAATAATTTAACCAATCAACCGTTGAGATATTATCAGGGAATTAAAGACAGAACAGGTCAGGTTGAATATTACAGACCGAAGTTTAATCTTGGAGTGAAGTTTGATTTTTAATTGAATACATCCAAATCAACCGTTCAGTTTGTCATTCTGAACAGAGCGAAGCGGAGTGAAGAATCTATATATTGCTGAGATTCTTCGTCAGAACGACAAACAACTGTTAGAAAAAGTAAACACGTTTTACAATTTAAATGAAAAAAGTAAATTATAGTATAGCCTTATCCGTTTTACCATTTGTGGTAAGTTGTGTACGGCAAAGCCAATTAGGAAAAAAGCTAGAACCTACCGTCGTTACAGAAACTGTGATGTATGACACTGATGATCCTGCGATTTGGATTAATCCCCTAGATGCTTCACAAAGTATTATTATCGGAACCGATAAAGATACGAACGGAGGTTTGTACGCTTTTAATCTGGATGGAAAAATCATCAATAAAGTATTAGGTTTAAAACGTCCGAATAATGTTGATATCGAATATGGGTTTGAACTAAATGGACAAAAAACAGACATCGCCGCAACAACGGAAAGAGAAACCAACAAGGTAAAATTATACTCGCTTCCTGATTTAAAAGAGGTTGGAGAATTCTCTGTTTTCGATGGTGAAACCGAACGTGGTCCTATGGGAATTTCGATGTATAAAAATCCTAAAACTGGAGAAATTTTCGCAATTGTAGGAAGAAAATCAGGACCTAATGACGGTTATCTTTGGCAATATAAACTGATTGAAAAAGACGGAAAAATAACAGGAGAAGTTGTAAGAAAATTCGGAAAATACAGCGGTTTAAAAGAAATTGAAAGCATAGCTGTAGATGATGAAATGGGATACATTTATTATTCTGACGAAATGTTTGGTGTTCATCAATATTACGCTGATCCGGAAAAAGGAAATGAGGAACTGGCTGTTTTCGGAAAAGGTGATTTTACATCTGATGTCGAAGGGATCTCAATCTACTCTACTTCTGCCAATACAGGTTATATTTTAGTTTCCAATCAGCAGAAAGATACTTTTAATGTGTATTTAAGAGAAAATCCTACGAAAGGAAGAATTGCAGAAATCCCTGTTTCTACCAAAGAAAGTGATGGTTCAGAAGTTACGAATGTAAATCTTGGGGCAAAATTCCCCAAAGGAGTTTTTGTTGCCATGAGCAACGGCAAGGTATTTCATTTGTATGACTGGAGAATGTTGGAGGAAAGAATAAAAGCCAATATGAAGTAATCAAAAATTCACTTATTATATTCTATCAGAGCCATTGCAACATGTATTGCAGTGGTTTTTTATTTTTCACAGTTATTCTCTTGCGCCATAACTTATATAATTTTCAGGTAAAAAACAACTCTCAAAACATTGAAATATTTTTATTTTATTTATATATTTGTTTACCATACTTACTAAACGACACATTCTTAATTCTGACAATCGATTATAAACTATACACATTCAGTATATAGATAGTTATTCTTGTGTTAATAAATTATTATCAAATAAGCTTTATCATTATAAATATATCAGAAATAAGTTATTGCTTCTCAGCTAATTTTATTCACTGTTTAATGAAAAAATAAATTTAATTTTAATAAATAAGCCTATTTAACTCATATAAAAGCAATCATATCATAAATTTAATTTATTTGTATAATAAATGCATATAATAAATAAAAGGCACAAATAAATACAAGCAATTTATTATCAGTTATTTAAATATCATATTTCATTAATGTTAAAAAATTATTATTAAATATTGTTTATTATTGAAAATATAATAAAAATTAACTATTTTTATGCTTTCATAATAAACTATCAATTTATCCATAGGTAAGTTTTGATGTTTATTGTGAAATCCCCTTCCATCATTTCAATACCAACAACACAATGAAAAACTTAACCATTATTGGATTAACTCCTTTTGAAAAACCGGATGTTAATCTTATTATTAAACTCTATGAAGCAGATGCGTTCCCTGTCTTAAGCCTAGGACATGAGTTAGTGATTGCCCAGGAATCACTTAATCTACTTGATAAAAAAGATATACCATACTATGGTATTCATATTTCAAATGAAAAACTAACATCCCTCAACATTTCGGAAAAGGTACAGTTTGCGATTCAGCCTATCCAGATTCCCGTAAATCCTTTATGGAATCTGCCAATCATCTATCAGGTGAGCAGCTTGGAAGAAGCCAGACAAGCCGAGCAATTAGGTGCTAAAGGCATTATTATTAAAGGCAATGAAGGCGGAGGATTGGTAGGATACGAATCTACGTTTGTTCTTTTCCAACGCGTGATTAAAGAAATAAAATCCATTCCTGTTTGGGTACAGGGCGGAATCGGGCTTCACACCGCTGCTGCTGCAAAAGCTCTTGGAGCTTCGGGTGTTGTTTTAGACAGCCAACTTGCTTTATTCCCTGAAACTTCTGTTCCGAAAGAGATTAAAGATTTATGTACAAAATTAAACGGTACAGAAACAAAAATCATCGCCAATCATCGGGTATTGGTAAGACCCAACTCTCCTTCTCTATCTGAAAACACAACTGCCGAAGAACTGACAGCATATTTCACAGATCTTGATGTAAGCAAAAGCTATATCCCTATGGGACAGGATATTTCCTTGGCAATCGATCTATATGAAGACTTTAAAAATCTGAAAAAATTAATTTTTGGATTTAAAGAAGCCATGTACGGTCATTTGAAACAGGCAAAAGTGCTTCAAATTATCGACAAAGAAAATAGTTTAGCGAAAGATTTAAACTTAAAATATCCTATCGCACAAGGTCCGATGACTCGTGTGAGCGACGTTCCTGCATTTGCGAACGCGGTTGCGGAATCAGGAGCGTTACCTTTCGTTGCTTTATCTTTACTAAAAGGTAACGCGGCAAAATCTTTGGTATTTGACACTAAAAATTTAGCCGGAGAAAAAACCTGGGGTGTCGGAATTTTAGGTTTTGCACCACAGGAACTGAGAGATGAGCAAACTTCTTATATTTTAGAAGCAAAACCACCTGTCGTTTTGATCGCAGGAGGAAGACCCGCCCAGGCAAAAGTGTTCGAAAAAGCAGGAATTAAAACATTTTTACACGTTCCCTCTCCTGCCCTTTTGGATATTTTCCTTAAAGAAGGTGCTACGAATTTCATTTTCGAAGGTCGTGAATGTGGCGGTCACGTTGGTCCGCTTTCCAGTACTGTTCTTTGGGAAAAACAGATTGAAAGAATTTTAAAAGAAGACCATCCTGAAAACATCAGCGTATTTTTTGCAGGCGGAATTCATAATGATTTTTCAACAGCGTTTGTTTCCATTATGGCAGCTCCGCTGGCAGCAAGAGGCGTAAAAGTCGGTGTATTAATCGGTACTGCTTACCTTTACACTCAGGAAGCCGTTTCTTGCGGAGCTATTCAGGAGGAATTCCAGTTACAGGCATTACAGGCTAAAGAAACCGTTTTGTTAGAAACCGCTCCCGGACACGAAACACGTTGTTTGGACACGAATTTTGCTAAATATTTTAATGAGGAAAAATCTAAATTAATCGCAGCCGGAACCGACAAAAAAGAAGTTTGGGAAAAGCTTGAAAAATTAAACGTCGGCCGTTTAAGAATTGCAGCAAAAGGCGTTGAACGTCAAGGAGATCAATTGGTAAACATTCCTAAAGAAGATCAATTAGATTTGGGAATGTATATGATTGGTCAGGTGGCGACGATGCATGACAAAGTAATTTCTTTAGATGAATTACACGAAAATGTAAGTATCAATAATCAAAAATATATTCACGAAGCCGGGCTTTCAGAAGAACCTGCTTCTGTAGAAAAACCTTTAGATATTGCCATTATCGGAATGGAATGTATTTTCCCTGATGCAAAAAATTTAGAGGAGTACTGGAAAAATATCGTTCTTGGAAAAGACAGCGTAACGGAAGTTCCGGACGAAAGATGGAATAAAGAATTATACTATCATCCTGATTCTAACGAAGCCGACGTTTCCCATTCAAAATGGGGCGGATTTATTCCCAAAATCGATTTTGATCCATTGGCATTCGGAATTCCGCCACAATCTCTTGCTGCGATCGAACCAACTCAATTGTTGACGTTATTGGTAGCAAAACGTGCGATGGACGATGCGGGGTATGGCGAAAAACATACGAACAGAGAAAATATTTCCGTAATCATCGGTGCTGAAGGTGGCAATGATTTGGCGAATAGCTACAGTTTCAGAGGATTTTACAAGCAGGTTTTCGGTGAGCTTCATGAAGAAGTTAAGGAAGCTTTTCCACATACTACAGAAGATTCTTTCCCTGGAATTTTAGCGAATGTTATTGCGGGAAGAATTACCAACCGTTTAGATTTAGGCGGAAGAAATTATACCGTAGATGCAGCCTGTGCTTCTTCTTTGGCGGCGATTGATCTGGCTTGTCAGGAATTGGTATTAGGCAAATCAGATATGGTTTTGGCCGGTGGAGCAGATTTACACAACGGAATCAATGATTATCTGATGTTTTCCAGCACACACGCGCTTTCCAGAAAAGGAAGATGTGCTACTTTCGATAGTGAAGCAGACGGAATCGCTTTGGGAGAAGGCGTTGCAATCTTAGTATTAAAAAGATATGAAGACGCCGTAAAAGACGGCGACAGAATTTATTCTGTGATCAAAGGTGTCGGTGGTTCGAGTGACGGAAAAGCGCTTGGCTTGACTGCTCCGAGAAAAATCGGACAGGTTCGTGCGCTGGAAAGAGCTTACACACAAGCCGGAATCAGCCCTGCATCCGTTGGACTGGTTGAGGCACACGGAACAGGAACTGTCGTTGGAGATAAAACAGAATTAAGCGCTTTGACGAATTTATTCAGCCGTTCAGGAGCTTTGCCGGGACAAACCCATTTAGGATCCGTAAAAACTCAAATCGGACATACAAAATGTGCAGCTGGTTTGGCAGGCTTAATTAAAGCTTCACTGGCAGTTTATCACGGTGTAAAACCTCCGACAATTCACCTTCAACAACCGAATGCCTATTATAACTCGATAACAAGTCCATTCGCATTCAATGCGGAAACCGGAATTTGGCCTGATAAAAAACGTTATGCAGGAATCAGCGCCTTCGGTTTTGGCGGAACAAATTTCCATACAGTAATCGCCAATCATCCTAAAGAAGATGATTCTGCGGTATTACAATCCTGGCCTTCGGAATTATTTGTGTTCCGTGGAGATACGTATGATGAGGCTAAAATTCAATTAAATCAGATTAAATCTTTACTTGAAGTTAATGACAGTATCGCCTTAAAAGATATCGCTTACAGTTTGGCAACAAGTTCAGAAAAACAGGTTCAGTTGAGCATCGTTGCCGACACAGCCGAACATTTGATGATGAACATCGAATTAGCATTATCAGGAATTGAAAGCAAAGACACATTTACCGTTAATAAAAAAGAAGGAAAAGTAGCGTTCTTATTTCCAGGACAAGGTAGTCAGCGCATCAACATGGCTCGTGATTTATTCGTAGCCTTCCCAGAAATGCGAAAGTTAATCGATTCTTATCCTGAATTGGAAAAAGTGATTTTCCCTTCAAAAACTTTTAATGAATTTGATTTAAAACAACAAAAAGAAACAATAAAAGATACCCGTTTAGCACAACCGCTTTTAGGAATAGTTGATTTGGCTTTGGCTAAATTCTTACAATCCATCGGAATTGTTCCCGATATGTTAGCGGGACACAGCTACGGAGAATTACCGGCATTATGTTTCGCAGGGGTTTTCGAAGAAGAAAAACTGGTTGACTTAAGTATTCAAAGAGCAAAATCGATCTTAAACTCTGTTGAAGGCGGAGATCCGGGTTCTATGATTGCGGTAAGTGCCACCAAAGAAAACTTACAGCCGATTTTAGCACAGGTTGAAGGTTGTTATCCTGTAAATTACAACGCTCCGACTCAATGTGTGGTGGCAGGAACTACGGAAGCCATCAACAAATTAATGGAAGTTTTGAAACAGGAAAGAATTTCAGCAAAAAAACTGGAAGTTGCCTGTGCGTTCCACAGTCCTTTACTGGTGAAATCTAAAGGTTTATATCAAACTGTTTTAGAAAACGTTCCTTTCAAAGAAATGCAGATTCCGGTTTGGTCAAATACGACAGCAGAAATCTATCCGACAAACACTTCCGAAATCAAAGAAAGATTAACAGATCATTTGGTACAGTCCGTAAGATTCGTGGAAGAACTTCAGGCTATGTACAATGACGGTGCAAGAATTTTTATCGAAGTTGGTCCCGGAAAAGTATTGACAGGATTAACAAAATCTTGCCTTGAAAAAGACCAGTTGACGTTGTTTGTTGAAGATAATAACACTAATAAATTAACACATCTTCTTTCAACACTTGCTCAATATTTGGGAACAGGTCGAAACTTTAATATTGCTAAACTATTCGATGGTCGAAATGCAAAATCTATTCAAATCGATCAGCCAGAATTGTACAAGAAAAGTCCTGCCATTTGGCGCGTGAACGGACAAGCAGCTCATCCAACGACAGGTTCACTCCCTGTTAATGGTGCATTACCCATCATAAATCCACTTCAAATGAACAATTTTACACAAAATACTCAAACTCCTATAGCTGAAAATCAGACGAATGCAGAACGTATGTTGCAGGAATATTTAAACAGCATGAAAATGATGATTCAGGCACAACGTGACGTGATGCTTTCCTTCTTAGGACAGAATCCGCAGGTTCATCAAGCTCCTGTTTATCAAGCTCCGATTCAAAATATTCCAACTCAGAATATTCCTGTGCAAGTGGTTTCTACACCAACGAATAATGGTACTCAAGCAACAACTGTTGTTCCCGAAAAACAGGCTCCGACAAAGGATATCAAAACATTATTGCTGCAAGTTGTAAGCGATAAAACGGGTTATCCTCACGAAATGTTGGGTATGGAAATGGATTTGGAAGCAGATTTAAGCATTGATTCCATTAAAAGAGTTGAAATTATTGGTACGCTGAAAGCTGAATTGGGTTCTTTCTCTTCAAACACAGCTAATGAAGATACCATTATGGAACAGTTAGCCGGAATTAAAACATTAAATGGGTTAGTTTCCTGGTTAACAGAATATTCAGGAGCTTCAAACACAACAGAAAAAGTTGGAATTATAGAAACTCAAGCCTCAACTTATCAAGCTCAGGCCGGATTTTCTCTTGAAGAACTTCAGACAGCGATTTTAAATATTGTAAGCGATAAAACAGGTTATCCGAAAGAAATGTTAGGTTTAGACCTTGATTTAGAGGCAGATTTAAGCATCGATTCCATCAAACGTATGGAAATTATCGGTGATTTAAAAACAAAAATCGATTTCGGTGGAGATATGGAACAAGCGGATGATTTAATGGAAAAATTAGCTGCGATTAAAACATTGAATGGACTAGCTTCTTGGATTCATGAAATGAGCGGAAATGCGTCTTCTGAACCGGAACAAAATGCATTATCCCGTCTTCGTTTTGATTTGACTCCGACTGATATTTCCTTAACGGAAAACACAGAAATTCTTCACGGAAAACGTTTTGCCATCACTCAAAATGACAGCAATCAGACGTTAGCGATTAAAAATGAGCTTGAAAAATATGGTGCGATTGCGGAATTAATTGATTCTGATAAAGATTTAACAGATTTTGACGGATTAATTATCCTTGATTTATTCTCATCTTCTGCGAATCACAACATCATTGATCACGTTGATTTAATCAAAAAAATGGATCTTGATAAAGCAAAATGGATCTATCTGATTTCCGATATTCCGGCTCACGTTCAGGAATTGACGGACACTACCCTTTTGCGCCATTATAAGGGACATCCGGGGCTTTTCAAAAGTTTAGCACGTGAGTTTGAACAAACGAATTGCAGATTAATCAGCTTAACATCCCCTCAACAAATCGAGCAGATTGCTGAAATTACTTTAAAAGAAATTTTAACAAAAGACAAACCTGCAGAAGTAATCTATAAAAATGACAAAAGACATAAAGTGGATATTATTCCGTCACCCTTGTCAACAGGTTTAAGCGAAGCTCAAATTCAATTGGATACAAATTCCGTTGTATTGGTTCTTGGAGGCGCTCAGGGAATTACTTCAGAATTGGTAAAGCATATGTCACAGGCTTATCCTTGCACTTATGTTTTGGTCGGAAGATCTGCTGATCCGAGAAATCATGCGACCAATAGTGAACTGGAAGCATTTAAAACTAAGGAGGAAATAAGAGCCTATCTTATCAAATCAGGAACATTCACTTCACCTTCTGAGATTGAAAAAGAAACGATAAAAGTTTATAAAAACAATCAGATTCTACGTACAATACGCGATATGGAGCAATTGGGAAATACGATTGTTTACCAATCATTAGACCTTTGTGATGAAAACGGTTTATCTGAATTAATCAACAATATTTACGAAAAATACAACCGTTTAGACGGAGTTATTCACGGGGCAGGATTGCTGGAAGATAAATTATTCAAGCAAAAAACAACAAGCTCTTTCGGACGTGTTTTCGATACTAAAGTGAAACCGCTTCGTGTATTGGCAGAACAACTTCGTACGGATTGTCAGTTTGTCGTATTGTTTTCAAGCATCGCTTCGGTGTACGGAAATAAGGGTCAAACCGATTACGCTGCCGCAAACTCCGTTTTGGATGATTATGCGAATGCTTTAAATAAAAAATTAAAAGGAAAAGTAATCTCCATCAACTGGGGACCTTGGAAAGGAGCCGGAATGGTTTCTCCAACCCTGGAAACGGAATATGAAAGAAGAGGAATCTCTCTAATTCCATTGGATCAAGGGAAGGAAATTTTCCTGAATGAAATAAAATACGGCACAGAAAGTCAGGTATTAATCATGTCTGGAAATAACTGGTAATCTCTGTTTTAAATTTAATGTATGAAAAAAACAGATGTTGCAATAATTGGTTTGTCTTGTGTCTTTCCGGGAGCACAAGATGCCAACACTTTTTGGCAGAATATTGTCAATAAAGTAGATTCTACCCAGTTGGCTCCGGCTGACCGAATCGATCCTGTTCATTTCAGTGACAGTACAAATCCAGTTGACCGTTTTTATTGTCAGCGCGGTGGATTTATCCCTGATTATGAGTTCGATCCTACCGCTTTCGGAATTTTACCATTGGCGGTTGAAGGAACTGAACCCGATCATTTATTAACGCTTGATTTGGTTCAAAAAGCCTTAGACGATGCCGGTATTTTTCAGAAAAATATTTCACTGGAAAAAACAGGAATCATCATCGGGAAAGGAAATTACACTGGCCCCGGTGCAACTCGTGCCATCGAAATTGTAAGAACAGGAGAGCAAATTTCTTCTTTATTAAAAGAATTGTTACCCGAAGTTTCTTCTGCAGATATTGAAAAAGTAAAACACGCTTTTCAGGAAAAAAAAGGACGTTTTGCAGCCGATACTGCGATGGGATTAATTCCCAATTTGGTTGCTTCATTAGTAGCGAATCGTTTTAATCTTGGAGGTGCTGCTTTTACTGTTGATGCAGCTTGTGCAAGTGCTTTACTAGCCGTAGATCACGCCGTTCAGGAGCTACAAAGAGGTCGTTCTGACATTATGATTGCTGGTGGTGTTCACACCGGACAAAACGCCGCGTTCTGGAGCATTTTTGCTCAGTTGGGTGCGATGTCTCGTCAACAGCAAATCAAACCTTTCAGCAGCGATGCAGATGGATTGCTGATTGGTGAAGGTTGCGGATTTGTAGTCTTGAAAAGATTAGAAGATGCCGTTCGTGATCAGGATAAAATTTATGCAGTCATTAAAGGTATCGGAATCAGCAGTGACGGTAATGGAACGAGTGTGATGAGCCCTTCTGTAAAAGGACAGTTGAAAGCTTTACAACAAGCTTGGGCAAATGCAGATTTAGATGAAAATCAAATTGGTTATATCGAAGCTCACGGAACGGGAACTCCGCTTGGTGATAAGACAGAATTGCAGACTTTAGCTCAGTTTTTCGGAAAAGAAGAAGGCGCTAAAATTGCCGGAATCGGTTCTGTAAAATCAAATATCGGTCATGCAATGCCTGCTGCGGGAATTGCAGGTTTAATTAAAACTTGTCTGGCTTTACATCACGATACATTACCTCCGACCTTATATTGCGAAAATCCAACTTCGGAAATGCAGAACACCAGATTCGAACCAGTTCAGGAAGCAAAAAACTGGTCTGAAACAGGTTTACCAAAAGTGGCGGCAGTGAATGCTTTCGGATTTGGAGGAATCAATGCACATGTGGTGTTGGAAGGTTATGATATGCCTAAAAAAGATAAGGTTTTAATCTTGGCAAGACCCACACATGAAGAATTATTAACCGCTTTACAAAATAGCGAAACGGCGGTTGGCGAAGGAAATTTCCGTGTGGCGATTTTCGAACCGACCTCTGCGAGAATTGAAAAAGCGATTAAAATTGTTGCTAAAAATAATCCTTGGAGAAATAAACAGGATATCTGGTACACCAACACTCCCCTGTTACAAAACGGAGAAAAAGTAGCTTTTGTTTTCCCTGGATTAGACGGATTAGCGAAAGGTGAAGTAGAAAGTGTAAGCCGTTATTTTAACATCAATGCACCGATTGAAACGGAAGGTGAAGGATTGTTAAATGATGCTTTACACATTTTCAACAACTGTAGTATTCTTGACAATTCATTAAAAAAATTAGGAATTATTCCCGATATGAATGCAGGACACAGTTTAGGAGAATGGCTTGCTGGTTATTCTTCTGAATTGGCGGAAGTAAATTCCGTAAAGGCCTTAATTGATGTTTTAAACCCTGAAACTTTTGAATTAAAAGATTCAAAATTCATCGCCATCGGAGCAGGAATTGAAACTATAAAACCTATCATTGAAGAAATTCCTAACATTTATATTTCTAATGACAATTGCCCAAATCAGGTGATTCTTTGCGGAAGTAATTCGGCTTTGGATGAATTGGTTCCCACTTTAAAATCAAAACAGATCTTTCATCAGATATTACCATTCCAGTCAGGATTTCACTCGCCTTTTATTGCTGATAAATTAGATGTGATTTTGGCAGGAATGGAAAAAGCAGAGTTTCAGCAGACGAAAATTCCTTTATGGTCGGCAACGACTTTGGAACCGTATCCGGCTGATCAGGAATCTATCCGAAAACTGAGTGCGGAACACCTTGTAGAGCCCGTTCGTTTCCGTGAATTGACGGATAAATTATACGAAGAAGGCGCAAGATTTTTCATTCAGGTCGGAACCGGGGGGTTAATTGGGTTTATTGACGATACATTGAAAGGAAAAGCATTCAGTACAATTGCTTCCAGTGTTGCAACTCGCTCTGCATTGGCTCAGCTTCAAAGGGTTGTAGTTGCGCTGTTTGTAGAAGGAAAAACGGTTGCCCTTGACTTTTTAGACATTCAGACTCAATTCAAAAAATCATCCGGAAAAGGAATAAAACTTGAATTAGGTTCACCAATTATCCGTGATTTTAAGGAGATTCAACAATTAGCAAAATCAATTGATACACCGAATCAAAAGATTACTGCAACGGTTGCAAAATCAGGGCATCCACTGGTTCAGGCATTTCAGGATAATATTTCAGATATGATCCGTATGCAGGAAGAAGTTTTAACTTTATTCCAGAATCGTCCGAAAGTTTCAATTCCGAATGTTATGTTGCCAAAAGTTCAGGCTCCAATAAGCAAGAACTTTGAGAAAACATTGTATGTAACGTTGGAAACTCATCCCTACCTTATCGACCACAGCTTATTAAGACAGCCAAAAGGCTGGACAGAAGTTGCCGATATGGAACCCGTGATTCCAATGACTATGATTTTTGAACAGTTGGCAGAAATTGCTCAAGCAGAAATTGAAGGAAGTCAGGTTCATAAAATCATGAACGTAAGTGTTTTTCAATGGATGAATGTGGCAAAACCTTTCGAAAAAACCGTCAAAGGTGAATGGAAATCGGAAAACCATGCTTATTTAGATATTGAAAATTTTGCCAATGCTGAAGTTTTATTAACCTCAACAGCAAGACCGAATCCTACCTTCAATCTTTCCATCGGAGAAATATTACCCATCGAAAGAACTCCCGAAGAAATCTACGAGATGCATATGTTTCACGGTGAAAAATATCAGGGAATTACGGAAGTTTCGAAAGTCGGAACAAAAGGAATTATCGGAAAGATCAAAGGAAATGGTGGAAAAGGCTCGTTATTGGATAACGCAGGACAATTATTCGGACTTTGGTTGCAGTTAACCTTAACAAAAGACAGAATCGCGTTCCCTGTAAAAATAAAAGACATTGAATTTTTCGGAGATTTACAGGATCAGAATGGTATTTTCGAGTGTTCCTGCAGTCTGACTGAAATGAATGACGAATTTGCCATAGGAGATATTCTTTTAACCAGAAATGGAAAAGTATGGTGCAAAATTTCAGGGTGGCAAAACCGCCGTCTCGAAATCGATGCCGCGCTTTGGAATGTTTCGATGTCGCCTTTGCACAACCGTCTTTCGGAGGAAATTGCTCCTGAAGTATTTTTCTTCCATCAGGCGTACTCAAGGGTTGCATCTTGGGATTTTATTCTAAAAAGATATTTCAATCAAACCGAAAAGCATCATCATCAGGCATTGCTTCCCAACAAAAGAAAAAGCTATATGGTAAGCCGTGTTGCGGTGAAAGATGCCGTGAGAAATCTTCTTAAAAAGGAAAGAAATCATCCTTGCTTCCCGATTACTTTTGAAGTTGGTAAAGATGAGGTTGGAAAACCGTTCTTAATTGGAGATTCCACGAAAGACATTCACATTTCTTTAGCACATAAAGGAAAAGATGCAGTGGGAATTGCAAAAAGCGGAAAACCTGTAGGAATCGATATGGAAATCATGGAAGAAAGAAGCTCAGGATTCTACGATTTGGTCTTTACCAATAACGAATTAGCCTTATTAAAAGGAAAAGATCAGGCAGAATGGACGACCAAATTATGGGTAGCTAAAGAAGCCTACGGAAAATTCGTTGGAACAGGACTGAAAGGAAACCCGAAGCGGTTCGAAGTCGAAAAAATTACAGAAGATTCTTTATGGATCAATCAAACAGAAATAAAAACTATTAAACATAAAAATTATATCATAGGATGGACACTATAAACACTACTACAAAATTAAATCACGAAGAATTATTTACTCTTTTAAAAGGTTTCATCACAGAAGTTATCGGTGAAGAATTTGTTGAAGAAATGGACATTACGCCGGAAAGTTCATTCACGAAAGATCTGGAAATGGACAGCATTGAAATCGTTTCATTTTCGGAAAAAATCAAAGCACATTTTGGTGAGCAGATCGATTTCACTGGATGGCTGTCTTCAATGGATTTGGACGAGCTAATTAACCTAGATTTAAGTATGATTATCAATTACATCTACGAATGCCAATAATCTCTGTTAACGATAAAAAGGTTCATATTCAGGAACTCAACAAAGGGGCTGAACAAACTGTGGTGCTGATCCACGGTATGTTCAGCAACCTTTCTATTTATTATTTCAATATTGCTCCGATTCTGGCAAAACAATTCCATGTGGTGATGTTTGATTTGAAAAGTCACGGCATGAGCGAGCGTTTTACAGACGGTTATGATCTGGAAAATATGTCTTCCGATGTCTTAGCGTTGATGGATGCTTTACATATTGAAAAAGCACATCTTGTCGGTTACAGTTTTGGAGGATTAATATCTTTAAAAACCGCTTTAAAATCTCCCAATCGCATCGAGCAACTGGTTGTTATCGAAGCTCCCGATCCACAGGACGAAAAAGCCAGAAATATTATTGATGAATACAGCAAAGAGTTTCTGGAGCATTATGTAGCTAATTTTACCGACACCACCAAAGTACAGATGGGCAAAAGACAGATGGAAAAAAACCACAGGATGTATGAGTTTTTATTTAATCAGACTTCCATTAAAGCAGATATGATTAAAGAAAAACATTTCTTGAACGAGACTGATTTTTCTGGATTAACACCTTCTACATTATTGATGTATGGCGAAGATTCCAACTGCAGACCGACAGGAGAATGGCTGAATTCCCAAATCGGAAATTCTGAATTACAATTAATTCAGGGAGATCACAACATCCCAATTCAGGAACCTGTTTTGATTGCGGAAACCATTACCCATTTTTTATCAAAATCATTAAAAACCTTATCACAAAACCATGGCTAAATTTGTATTTATAGTTCCACCTTTAACTGGTCATGTCAATCCCACATTAAGCATCGGTGCTACTCTTTTGGAAAGAGGACATCAAGTTGCATGGATAAGTCTCGACCAAAATTTACAACATAAACTTCCGGAAGGCGGAGAATTATTATTGATTCAATACGACCAGACGGACGAAGAAAAAAGAGAAAGTGAAAACTATCTCGATATTATTTCTAAAAAAGTGGTCTACGGAATCGACAGCATCAAATTTCTTTACGAAGATGTTTTGATCCCTTTAAACAGACATTGCTATAACGGAATTATCCCTTTATTAAAGGAATATCAACCGGATTTGGTGATTGGCGATCATCAATTATTTGCCGCTTCTATTGCTGCTAAAAAATTAGGTTTGCCATATGCTACGACAGTGACCGCTCCGGCTGCGATTAAAATCATGAGCGAACTTCCGAAAGTTCATGAGTGGGAGGAAAAACAAATCATTGCTTTACAACAGGAATTAGGTGTTGAAGAAAATCGTGCATTGGATTGTTCGGATTTACTGACACTGGTTTTGACCTCCCAATATTTCTTTGGCGAAATGGATTTGGAATCAAATTATCAATTTACAGGTCCCGTTCTTACGGAGCGCCGTATTTCTTCGGAATTTGACTGGGAAAAATTCAACAGCAATTTAAGAAAGAAGATTTTAGTAAGCATCGGAACAACTTTCGATCACGAACATAAAAAAGCATTTTTCCAAAAAGTGATTGATGCTTTTAAAGATGAAGACCTAACAGTTGTTGTTGTTTCAGATCCTCAGCTTTTCGAGGAATGGCCGGAGAATTTTATGGTGTATCAGCAGGTTCCTCAATTGGATTTATTACCACATTTAGATGGCGTTGTTTCACACGGCGGTCACAATACCGTTTCAGAAGCGCTTTCGAATGGATTACCTTTGGTTGTGATTCCGATTGCGTATGACCAGTCGCATGTTGCGGGACGTGTTGTACGTACCGGAGCAGGAGAACGTCTGAATTTTAATCGATTTAAAGCGTATCACTTAAACGAAGCCGTACAAAATATCCTAACAAATCCTGAATATAAAAAAGCTGCCGAAATTGTCCGTCAATCTTTCATTGAAGCCGGAGGAAGCGCAACAGCAGCCAATTTATTGGAAAATACCACTTCCAATTCTACAATGGAAAGACCAAAGTCTAAATTTTTATTTGTTGTTCCTCCGTTTTTTGGACATATCAGTCCAACTTTGAGCGTTGGAGCAAGTTTAATTGCCCGCGGTCACGAAGTAAAATGGTTTGGAATTACCCCTTTAGACAATAAACATATTCCGGAAGGTGGAAGCTATTTTTATCCTGAACAGGATTTAATTCCGTATCAGGATGAAATTGCCAGAATTTTAAAAAGACAGGATGATGGCCCTGCCTGTTCAGGTCCTGAAGTCATGAAACTGGCATTGGAAGAAACGTATGTTCCTTTTGCTAAAATGATGATGTCCGGTTTGGAAACATTGACCCAAGCATGGCAACCCGATGTTATTGTGAACGATTGTATCTCATTCGGAGGAGCACTTTTTGCCCATAAAAACAATATCCCCTGTGTGACAACAACTCCTGTTCCACCCGATGTGATGGGCGATACAGAAAACAGCGCACCAAAAATCTTCGAATGGCAGCAGAATTTGATTAAAACCCTTCAAAAAGAAGTCGGAATTGAAGATGATGGAATTTTCATTCATTCTCATCATTTGAATTTAATTTTTACATCTCAAAAATTTGCAGATTTTGATGAGGTTCCAACGCACATGAAATTCGTAGGTCCCGTAAAAGGAAGACCAAATCCAGCTCCTTTTGATTGGGATAAATTAAATGCTTCTACAACGCCAAAAATATTTGTTTCATTAGGAACACTTTTAGTAGATATTCGAAAAGCATTTTTCGAAAAAGTAATTGCTGCATTTGCAGATCAGCCTGTAACAGTAATTGCCGCTACTCCACCAGAAATTTTTGAGGAATGGCCTTCGAACTTTATTGTGAGTAGTTTTGTGCCCCAATCTGCTTTGATACCGCACATGGATGCCGTGATTTGTCATGGCGGTTTCAATACCGTAAATGATACTTTTACCAACGGATTACCAATGTTAATTACACCCATCGCTTATGACCATTTTCATATTGCAAAACTGATTGAAAAAGCAGGTTGCGGAATCAGTATTAGATATAAAAGACTGCGTGTTGATGCACTTCGTCAAACGGTTTTTGAATTATTGGAAAATCCGACATACAGAAATGCAGCAAAAGAAGTTCAGTCGAGTTTAATTAACGCCGGCGGAAACGATCGCGCCGTAGAATTGCTGGAAAATTTTATAAAGCAATCCACTTTAGTTCCTGTTTAAGTCTATGAAATAGCTCTTAACCAATTTAGATACAATGACTAATAAAGATAAGCGATTCCATATGGCCATTAAAAAACAATAAACAATTACATATGAAACGAAAATTGTTATTTGGTGAACGAATGTTGTTGGGCGACGGCACAGAACCTTTCAACACGGTGATTCCTTTCAGATTAAAGGGAAGATTTGTACTGAAAGACATTCAACATGCTTTAGAAAAAATTCAGGAAAAGCATCCTTGGTTAAAGGCCGTTATTCAACATGATGAAAAAAATGTTCCATGGTTTGAGGTTTCGGAAAAAGTGAAAATTCCCATCCGGATTTTAGCCGGAAAAGACGAAAATGACTGGCTGGAAGAATCAAAAAAAGAATGGTATAAACTATTCAATTACAAAGAGCAGCCATTGATGCGATTTGTCTGGATCAAGGGTGAAGAAATTTCAGATATGATGTTTGTATTCCATCACTGTTTATGTGATGGAGGCTCTGCCATGGCCGTTTTAGACGAATTTTTAAAAGTACTGGACGATCCGAATTATGACATTGGCATTGAAGATCCGATTTTGGGAATTCATGATGTTGTTCCAAGTGAAATTTTGAACAACCGCGGGCAGAAATTCAAAGCAAAAATGATCGGAAGATTAGCGGCAACAGCGATTAAAGTCATTCCTGTCAATAAAAAAACGACCGACCGACAAAGCGATTATTTACTCAACTGGAAGTTTGATAAAGAGACAAGTAAAGAATTGATTGATTATTGCAAATTTCAAAAAGTGACTGTGAATACTTTTCTCTGTGCAACAATCTTAAAAGCATTTCAAAAAACCAGAAAAGAGGAGGCTTTTAATAAGGTTTCATGCCCGGTTGATATCAGACGTTTTGCTAATCAGATCAAAGCCGATCACATTTTCGCTTTTGGATTGATGATTGTCGTCTCTTTAAACAAAAAATTAGGTTTTGAAGAAAACCTAAAACTGATGCAGGAAGCTGTTGAGAAAAAAACATCAAAATTAAATCCATACATCACCATGATGGTTATGGAATCTGCTCATGATGCATTGACGAATTTTACTAAATTATTGAAAAACGGAAAATCTACCAACGATTGTATGTTTTCTAATTTAGGTCGCATTCCAATTGCGCATGAATACAAGGAATTTACACTGGAAAAGATATTTAGTCCGTCCGTCATCGGACCTTTGGGAAATACAACGACAATGGTAACCTCCACATTCCGTGGAGAAATGGATTTTGCTTTCATGGGAAGCGAAGGGTATTTACCCCAAACTGAAGCTTTGGCAATTCGTGATGAAGTCATTACCATTATAAAACAAAAACTGGAATCTTTAGCTGTATATGATTAAACGAAAACTAATGATGGTAGAAAGAATCATGTACGTTGATTCTAAAACTCCTGTAAATTGTGTGTTTACAGCTAAAATTAATGGTGAAATCTCTGAAGCCCAATTCAGAATTGCTTTAGATAAAATTCAGCAGAAACATCCATTATTAAGGGCTTCTATTGATCATAAAAGTGCAAAATATCCATTCTTTGTAGAAGAGAAAGAAATTTCACCGATTCCTCTTCGAATCCTTGAAAGAAAAACCGAGGAAGATTGGCTGTTGGAATCTGAAAATGAATGGTACAGAATCTTTGAAGATCCGAAAAAACCAATGGTCCAGATTGTTTGGGTAAAAGGATCAGCTGTTTCTGAAATTCTTTGGGTAATGCCTCACTCTATCTGCGATGGAACAACCGGTATCAACTTACTACGAGAACTTTGTTCTTTGCTGGATGATCCTTCTGCAGAATTGGGCTCTTATCAGACATTCAGCTCCGTTGATGATTTTCTGCCTGCTGATTTCAATCTGAAAAAAAACCAGCGAAAAGCCAGATTATATTTAATTATGGCCAAATTATTCTTTTTCATTCAGTCTAAAAGTAAAAAAAGAAATTCCGGAAAAAACTACGCTCTTCACAGAAAACTTGATACTGTTATTTCCAAAAAAATAGTTGATAAATGTAAAGTCAACGGGATTTCCGTTCATTCTTTGCTGTGTGCGGCCTTTATGGAAGCGTTCAAAGAATTTCAGGGTAAAAAGGCAAAAGGAAAAGTGATAAGCCCGGTAGATGTGCGAAATTTTATTCCGGAAATCAAGCAAGATCATATCTTTGCATTTGCGCCGACGGTTGAATTGTCTTTGAAAAAAGGACAGAATTTACTTGAAAATGCACAACAGATCAAGAAAGACTTAGTTGAAAAAATGGGGAAAACGGAAGCAAGGGAATTGCTGTGGATGGGTGAAAATATGCATCCGGTTGTTGATCGTATGATTTCATTATTAAAATCCAGCAAAGGCGGACATGATATTACATTGTCGAATATGGGTAAAATAGATATTCCGAGTGAGTATAAAAATTTTAAACTGGAAACCATTTACAGCCCGACAGTTGCATTTCCGTGGTTGAATTCCAATACTTTAGTAGTAACGACTTATAATCATCAAATGGATTTCACCTTTATGTCTAATGAAGATTTTCTTCCGAAAGAAGATGCAAAAAAAATAAAAGATAAAGCTATTGAGCTCCTGACGTCATGAAATTTAAAATAAAAAAAGCTCAACCAAAACCACTCAAAAAAACAACACTCAACCGCTTTCTGAAAAAACGGATGCTTATCTATTTGATTCCAAATGTATGTTTTAATTTTATCATTGCTTATGCCAGTTTTAATGAATTAGGCTATACCCATTTTTTTGCCTGTACACAGAGTTTAGCTCGCCTTACCTTACCTATGGCCATTTTTTTACCGGTTGTTCTTACGATTGACATTATCAAAAGAGTGACCGATGCAGCTCATCAAAAAGCAATTGAATTCGAAGTCGATGATCAGCTTAATTTAAAAAAACTACTGACTAGACTGAGTATTTTAAACGGACTGGTTACAGGTATATTGGTATTATCCAGCTTACTGTTTGCGCAGTTTATTTTATCAAAATATTACAAACTAAACCCGACAGCAATGGCTATTTTGGTCGGAAGTTTAGCCGGAATACTTTCGATATTGTTTACTTATCTTCCCATTAGAACGCTGAAAAATTACTTAAATAAACGTGTCATATTAGATTCAGTTGAAGTGAATAATAGTTGATATAATGTGACCGAATTCAGTTTATCTCAGCTTATTTATATAATTTAAAAAGCTTTTATTTCATTCTTTCATTAATTTCTTCCTGAAGATTTTCTATTTTCTGCTTTATCTCGTCACTTAATTTATTAGGGAAATTTTTAAGTTTTTTAAGATCAAAAGCTAGAATAACAGAAGCTACTCCAACAAAAACAAAGGATAATCCGGTAACCACCACCAGCGACATTCCTGAAAATATAGGATTAGCCAAAAGGAGGAAAGAAAGAATAATCCCGAGAATACTGAAAATAGCAAGATTACCCCAACGAAGAACATGAGCATCTTTTAAATCGAAAGAAATCCCCAATAACTGGAAAGAGCGGAACATAACTGTAAGCCCTACAATGAAGGGAAGTATTGCCATTGATATTTTAGGGTAACTCACTAAGTAAACACCCATAATTAAGGATAAAAGTCCACTCACCAAATACCATCCCCACCCGTTCATCGACTTTCGATTCTCAATGGAAAAAAAGATATCGAATATTCCTGAAACAATAAAAGACACACTAAATAATAGTGATAAGGCCACATAGGTTCCAAGAGGTGAAGAAAATACATAAAGTCCACAAACGATAAAAATAATTCCCAAAATAAGAGGAATATACCAATGCTTCACAGAGTTTCTGAATGATTTTAACAGATTGGGCATAATAAATAAATTTTTAGTGCCTACTTTGCAATACGGTGTTCGGCGGGTCCGTGTTTATATTTTGATCAGTAGCTTCGAGAAATCTGCGTACAAGAAATGTAATGATTTGTTGTTGACGGCAAAGTCTTCACTACTTCATAAAAGCTTTTCTTCAGCTGTTCTAATTTACGTAAAAATATCTGAATACAAGACATTTAACCTTATGATATTTATTCAAAAAAGAAAAAGTTTGCACAATGCTTGATATCTACTTATGAAACAAAAAATGACTATCTGTTGATAGCCATTTTATAATTAATCAATTTATATTCAAAAATGTTACAAATTATATATTTACAGCAAATTTTTATGTTCCATAAGATAGGCTAAAGCTTCTTTTACCGTTTGTTCCGGACTCTTAGGATTAAAACCCAATTCGTTTCTTGATTTTGAAATATCGAAGTTCTGCTGTAATCCTGAAAACATTGCAATATCTTTAACACTTAGTACCGGAGGTATTCCACTGATTTTAGCTGAAAGTTCCATTACACCTGCAATTGCATACAGGACAAATTTAGGAACAGAACCAGGCACTTTGATTTTCAGTTCCGGATAAAGTTTTTGAGCCAGTTTGGTAGTATCGGTAATGGTCATACATTTTTCGTTGGCTAAAATATAACGCTCTCCGGATCGCCCTTTTTCTGCGGCAAGACAGCAACCTTCCGCAACATCTTTTACATCTACCCAATTCAGCGTTATTTTGGTATCCATCGGTATTTGCTTGTTTAAAATTAATCCCAGTACGCCATACGATACATTCAACGGAAGAAATGCTTCACTACCAATCATTGCTCCGGGCATTACGGACACCAATTCAATTCCTAATTCTTTAGCGAGCTGAAAAGCCAGCTTTTCGCCATCATTCTTAGAATTATAATACATATCTCTTCTGTCCGGGTTGTATCCATTACTCTCTTTAGTCGGGAGATTGGTATAATCTAAAGCTGCGATGGAACTCACATACACAATTCTTTTTACCCCCGCTTCAGCAGCGGCTTCGATCGTATTACGCGTTCCTTCCATATTGACATCGTAGATTTCCTTTTTAGGATCTTTGGCCCACAATTTAAATGAAGCACCTACAGCATAAAATGTATGAACTCCCTGGAGAGCTTTTACAAATGAAGCTTTGTCGGTGATATCTGCCTGCACCACTTCACAGTCCAAATCTTTAAAACAGTCTTTATTTTTGATATTACGAACGGATGCGCGAACCTGAAATCCTTTTTTAATGAGTAACCTTACCAGATTGTTGCCTAAATGCCCATTTGCTCCGGACACCAATACTAAATTCTTACTTGTCATTTTATTGATTTTAAATACTACTGCAAAGTTCATCCTTGCTTATTCAAAATCACTTCACAAATGTTACTTAAAAATCTGTTTGCGGATACGGCTCAAACTTTTAGGGTTCATCCCCAGAAAAGAAGCGATATACTGCATTGGAACATTATGCAACAACTCAGGATGTTCTGTCATTAATTTTAAATAGCGTTTTTCTGCGGTAAGTGTTGCCAGTTCTTTCGCCCGTTTCTCATTGTAGGATAACGATTTCTGAAACACAAAAAAACTGAAATCTTTAAATGCAGGGCTTTTTTGAGTAAGCAAATCAAGATCTGTCTTTGTAATGCGTAAAAGTTCGCATTCCGTAATACATTCCAGATTTTCATCGGATCGGATCTGATTTGTAAAATTGGAATAAGAAGTAATAAAACCCGGAGGACAATTGATGTGCGTGGTTACCTCATCCCCTTTATCATTGTAATGAAACAGCCGTACAAAACCTGAAACCACAAAATATAAATATTGAGGAACTTTTCCTTCTTCTTCAATCACTCTGTTTTTGGGATACAGGACGGGTTCAAAATACTGAATGCATAATTCTCTTTCAACATCTGAAAGTTGTGTACGTTCTGAAATAAGTTGGATGAGTTGGTTATGCATAATTGTTTAGAAATTACTTTGATCAAAGTATAAAAATAAAAGCCGCGTTCAATCAGAATTATTTTTATATAGTAAATAACAGATGAAGAGAGTTCCATTTACCAGTATGGCAAAGGCATTTGATAAAATTATGGGTAATTCATCTTTCCGAAATCCGTACCACACCCATAATGAGAGTCCTAAGATAAGCACCAGAATCATAACCCACGACAAATCATCAACATTTTTTTCTCTTATTACCTTTATAAGTTGAGGTAGCATTGAAACGGAAGTTAAAGTTCCGGCAGCAATTCCTAAAATATTTTCATCAATCATTTATATTCCTATTTAAACTACAAAATCTATTTAGACTCAAGTTAGCTATTTTTACTTTTAATGATTATCTATTTTTGAAAACAATTTAAAAATATTTTTCTTAATCTAATACTTGTTTTATCATTACTCCTCCGAATTACAATTAATTCTCTAACATTGAAAAAGAAACTAGTACTGACAATAGTATTTTATCTCAGCTAAATAGCTATAAAAATTAATGGAACTGAGCTCTATATTGTTGAGGACTTTGATTTGTTTTTAATTTAAATAATCTGCTAAAGGATTGAGGCTGTTCAAAACCTAGCTCAAATGCAATTTCGGAAATACTGAGAGCTGTGGAAGATAACTTATTTTTAGCACGGTAAATCATTTTATCATGAATAATTTGTTGAGTGTTTTGCCCTGTAAGATTTCGCAACAGATCACTTAAATAACTTGCTGACATATGTAACTGATCAGCTAAATAATTAACGGTTGGAACACCGGCATTCAAAACCTTATCACTATTAAAATAATCCTCCAACAATTGATCTATACGATCGATAAGACTAGGATAGTTTTGTTTTCTGGTCAAAAATTGCCTGTTATAAAAACGTTGTGCATAGTTTAGTAGTAGTTCAATCTGAGATATGATCACATTATGACTTAGGTCGTCTATACGGTTTTCAAGCTCTTCTTCAATATCTCTGAATAGCGATAGAATGGTTTCTTTTTCTTTGGCCGAAAGATGCAATGCTTCATTTGTAGCATATGAAAAAAAGTGGTATTGATGGATCTTTTGTGCCAATGGGTATTGTAATAAAAAATCAGGATCTATAAGCAGTGTGATCTGCGGACTTAGTATTTTTTGTTTCACAGTTTCCTCTTTATCATTTTCTTCTATTGATGAGAGAATTTGCTGAGGAGCCACAAAAAACAAACCTCCCTCTTTAAAGTCAAATTTGGTCTGACCATATATTAACTCTCCTCCGGCATCTGGTTTAAAAGCTATTTTATAATAATTCAATACGTGCAATTTATTAGGTGTACGACCTTTAAGTGGCTTGTCTACACCGTTTAACAAAACAATTAAAGGGTGCTTCGGGGGCGGAAAACCAGATGCCTCCATTACGTCAGCCAGCGTATTAAATCTTTTTACGGAATGATTCGAATTTTTTGAAACCATATTATAAAAATTCTAGATTACAAGTTAAGCAATATTCGCTTTTCCCTATACAAAGAAAAGCGAATAAAACCCTATCAAAAATATTTTAGATGGATTAACCTTAGGCTGCTTCTGAAATAGTTTTCCAAGTTTCCCATTCCTGAATGCGTTCAGCATAGATTTGTTGAATATGTGGAAAATCATTTTTACCAAGCAGTAATCTCAACGGTGGATTTTCAGCATCTACAACAGCAAAAATAGCCTCGGGAGTCGCTGTAGGATTTCCTCGTTCCAGCTTTTGTAAATTTTCCATCAACCTGCTTTTTAAATCATCATACTCCGACAGCTTTTTACTGGCTATTTTTAGGGATTCAGCACTTCCAAATTCAGTATTATAAGCTCCCGGTTCAATCAGCGTTACTTTGATGCCAAATGCGGCAACTTCTTTAGATAAACTATCGTAAATCGCTTCAAACGCAAATTTTGAAGAACAATAATACCCAATAAGAGGATTACTATAAATACCAACAGCGCTGGATGTCCCCAAAATATGGCCATGACCTTGGGCCCGCAGTATTGGTAAGGCTGCCTGAATTACATGAATAGGTCCCATAATATTGGTTTCGTACATGGCTTTTACCTCATCGGTACTGCTCTCTTCGATGGTTCCTACCAGAGAATATCCGGCATTATTAAACACAATATCTAATCTTCCAAAATATTCGTTGGCCTTGCTAATAGCGTTTTGTACTTGTGAGGCATTGGTTACATCCACTTCAAGAATCAAGACCTGATCGCCGTACTTTTCTTTTAATGTGGCAATACTATTGATATTACGCGCTGTAGCCGCGACTTTGTCTCCACGTTTCAAAGCGGCTTCTGTCCATATTTTTCCAAAGCCTCTTGAAGATCCTGTAATGAACCAAACTTTTTCTTTCTGTCTATTTTCCATTTTTTAATTGTATTAATATGAATGCAAAGTTGGTTCTAAATAGACTTATTTACGTTGCTAAAATGAGGATTATCTTAACCAAAATGAAGGAAGTTAGACTATTATTAGGAGTTAAAACCTTGTATTTTTTTTGCAACAAAATTTATTTTGTAGATTCAAAAGGTAAGTTTAAAGTGTTTTTGTTACGGCTGTATTAATGATGATAAACTATTTTTATTAAATGTATTTTTTGAGTTTATTTTTTACCATTTGATAATTGAAGGCTCTGTTATCTATAGTATATTTATGCAATGGAAGCTTTGATAAATTTTATCCTGCAATTTGGTGACCTTAATAAACAGCAGATCGATTTTTTAATGAGCAAGGTCGAAATACTCGAAATTAAAAAACACGAATACCTATCGGAAGCAGGGAAAATACCTCGATATGTTGCGTTCGTATTAGAAGGCGTATTTCGCTTTTGTTATTATAACAATAAGAGTGAGGAGGTTACCAATTATTTTGTGGACGAAGGTAATTTTGTTGTCGATAACGATAGATTTGAATCGCAGATTGCAGCAACGGAATATGTACAGGCTATTACTGACTGCAAAGTACTTGTTTTTAGTAAAAAAAACTGGGATGAAATATCCAATACTATTGTAGGATGGGAAATGATGAAGGCAAAAATGGTAAAAAAATGCCTGACACTTGCCATGGAACGTCGTAGTCCATTAGTTTCAGAAGATGCCACTACACGTTACCTGTCGTTCATTGAGGCATTCCCCAACCTCATCAATCGCATCCCGCTTTCATATGTAGCTTCTTATCTGGGCGTTACTCAGCAATCATTGAGCCGCATACGCCGTAATATTCATTAACGGCACTTTTTACCATTTGGTAAATGTTTTTTTATGGCCATTTTCAATATTTGCATATTCATAAAATAAAAAAAGATGAGCAAAAAAATCGTATTAATAACCGGAACAAATAGTGGTTTTGGCTGGCTTACCGCCCATAGTGTAGCTGCCTTAGGGCATAAAGTATATGCCACAATGCGTGATACTCAAGGACGCAATGCAGATAAAGCTGCGGCACTTTCAGCTGTAGAGAATGTAACCGTTTTGGATGTTACCCTGACAGATGATGAAAGCGTAAAGCAGGCAGTTAACACTATTTTGGATAAAGAAGGTACTATTGATGTACTGGTGAACAATGCAGGTTATGCTATGGGAGGTGTTGCAGAGAGCTTTACTGTGGCCGATATGCATACTACCTTTGATATCAATGTTTATGCTCCTTGGAGACTGATAAAACAGGTACTGCCCACCATGCGTAAGCAATCTGATGGACTTATTATTAACGTTACCAGTGGCTTTGGAAGGGTATCGTTTCCTTTCGCTACCATATATGCAGCCTCAAAATTTGCACTTGAGGGAATAAGCGAGGGCTTGCATTACGAAGTAAAACGTTTAGGTATTGATGTAACTATTGTGGAACCGGGTGCTTTCCCAACTGAAATGCAGCAAAAGAACAATCCTGCATCTGATCAGGGAGTATTCGAGGGATATGGTGCCATTGCCGATATTCCAAATAAAATGGTAGCCGCATTGGGTGCAGAGATGCAGTCTAAAAAACCAAGTCCACAGGACGTTGCCGATGCCATTGTAAAACTTATCGATACTGAAAAAGGTACTAGACCATTACGTACTGTGATTGACCCTATAACCGGTCAATATATTGAAGCAGCCAACCAGGCCGTAGCTGAGCAATTTGCAAAAGGCTTAACGGTATTCGGGATGGGTGAATTATTATAATTGAAACAGATTTTAATGTAAACGGCAGGGTTATGGGGCTCCTGCCGTTCTTTGTTTTAAACATAAAGCTCATTAAACCCATATCCTCCTTACTCTAGGAGTATTAATTACTTTTGTTTTCAAATAGTCTTTTTCGAAAGGCTGTTGGACTTACCCCATATTCTTTATGGAATATCTTGTTAAGATGGCTGGTATCTGTAAATCCAAAGTCGAGAGCGATTTCACTTATTCGCCTGTTTGTGTGTATCAGGGCAGCTTCAATCATTTGAAGTCGGTAACTACGGATATACTTTTGCAGACTTTCCCCCGTCTCCTTTTTAAAATATTCCCCTACATAGTTTGGTGACAAATGGAATGAGGAAGCAAGTTCCTCAATTTTCAGTGCCTCCGGACGTTTGATATTTTGGTGTACATATCCAAGCATTGATAACGGATGAGATGGTTTATAGGGATAAGCGGTTTGAATGGATGCAATATTTCTTGCAGCAATGGAAATAACTGTGTTCAGCAACTGTTGGATAACTTCTTGATGATGGGGACCTCCATTTTGCTGTTCCCTTAACAGAGCCTCGGCTAAAGCTCTCACCATTGGCTTGTCGGTAACCGTTTTAAGAATACAGCCAGGCAAATGGTCATGATTGTAAAAGATGTATTCAAGTTTCTGCACCCATTCTTTATGCTGGGTTTTTAAATAGTTTTCATTAAACCGGATAAAGAAGAAACTCGTTGTTAGCTCTATACGAAAGGAATGTGAATCCTGTGGGAAAATTAGAAAAAGCTTATCTCTACTATAGGGAAGCTCATGATCATTGATAACCTGAATACCTTTTCCTTCCAAAATAAAAACCATTTCGAAGTAGGTGTTTTTATGAGGAACCGCAGCGTACTCATTTAATGTTAGCATCTCGATTTCAAATGGCCGGTGTAATGTTTTTAACTTCATCCTTGTTTTTTACCGATAATACCTTCAAATATACTGATTTTTAAAAGTAGATTGATGCAATTTTGAATTATCAAATAAAAATTTAAATAAGACAATGGATACAACAGTTTTCTTACTCCTCCGTCTGGGCATTGCCACCAGTATGTTTGGACACGGCCTTGTACGGCTACCAAAATTAAATGCTTTCAGTGATTGGATGACCACCAGTTTTGAAAAATCCCTTTTGCCTAAGGTTATGGTAATACCGTTTAGTTATGTGCTGCCCGTAGCAGAATTCACAGTGGGCCTGCTTCTATTGATTGGTTTATTTACAAAACCTGCATTAATAATGGGAGCAGTCATATTGCTGGTTCTTCTTTTTGGCACAGCTATGATTGAGAACTGGGAAGCTATTCCCTCCCAGTTACTACACCTTGTCTTTTTTGCCCTGCTGCTACAGTTTATTCAAAGCAACTCATGGGCCTTAGATAAACTTTTTAATCAATAAAACTTTAATCCATGACTACAAGACGTACATTTATTAAGCAAACCGGAGCCCTTGGTACGCTCAGTATATTACCTTTTACAAGCAGCCTGGGTAATTTCCGGGAAAAAACTCAGGTAACCCCTAATTCCAAATGGTCAGACGGTTCCCGTTTGGTTGTCTCCATATCTATGCAGTTTGAATCCGGCGGACAGCCCGACAATGCAGAAAGTCCGTTCCCTCAGAACATGGAAAAGGGTTTTAAAGATCTTCCTGCCGAAACCTGGTATCAGTACGGCTATAAGGAAGGTATTCCAAGAATGCTTGATAACTGGGATAAACTTGGAATTAAAGTCACTTCACACATGGTAGGTTCAGCCGTACTTAACAACCCGCAACTGGCAAAAGAAATTGTCGAAAGAGGTCACGAGGCAGCAGCACATGGGATGAACTGGAGTAAACAATATAATCTTCCTTACGAGGAGGAAAAGAAATTCATACAGGATGGCGTCCAGGCTATTTTGCAGTCAACCGGATTCCGTCCCGTAGGTTATAATGCCAACTGGTTGCGACGTGGTGAGAATACACTCAATATTTTACAGGAGCTGGGTTTTAAATATCATATTGATGATCTTAGCAGGGATGAGCCTTTTATCATCAAAGTAAAAAATAAAGACTTTGCGGTAATACCCTATACGCTTCGCTGCAACGATATACAGTTAATTGCTGGCGAACATTACTCAACCGATCAATTTGTACGGCAGGTTAAAATGGAATTTGATCAACTTTATCAGGAAGCAGCAATTAAGCGCAGGCAACTATCGATCAGTTTTCATGACAGAATTGGCGGAACACCGCAAATGGTGAACGCTACCGAGCAGATTATCCGCTATATGCAGCAGCACAAAGGCGTAAGTTTTAAACGGAAAGATGAAATTGCAGACCTGATCTTAAAAGACGAAACCGCGATAAGGGAATAGTAAAAAGCGCCACTTAAAAAGTGGCGCTTTGCTCTATCTAGCATTAGCTTTCGAACAACAGAGGTTTATTCAAACGGTAAAAACAATAATAAAATCATTCTAGTATATCCATGAATCTATAATATGCTACTAAAGCAGAAAGCAGACAGCATACATACAACTACTAACATTGGAAGCATTTTGTACTCTTTTTTTGAAGTATGAATAATCATACCAGCAAGCATGATTATGCAAAAACAGACAGCAGCTATAGGTGTTAAGATAGGAACTATTCCTAAAATCCAGGGAAATACAATCCCTATACAGCCAAGTAATTCCAAAACTCCCAGTATTCTGATGGGTACGATTGAGCTGTCCGCTTTTAGATGCCCATCTGCTACATGGCTCTCTTTACTGCCACTGATTTTACCATAACCGGGCATTATAAAAAATAGGGCAAGTACCCTTTGAATTATTAATACAAGTGTATTCATCTTTGTTTTTCTTTATGAAATGTTATTGAAATGTGAAAGTAGAGCAATAGGTTGCTCTCAAAAAGAAAAGTGTGTAGAATTAGATTCTACAGCTAGAGATTACCCTCTTTTAGGTTGGTTTAGCCAAAGATTAATATCTTCCATGTGATTGATACCCTTGTAATATTTTGGGTAAATATAGCAAAAATTTGTTCTTTTTGTAAGAAAACCACGCATTAAAGTCCGGTTTTCCCTAATGATTGTACAGCTTTCGTATTAACTTCTCCAAACAGTTTGCATTATATTTCGGTTCTCTAAAACATCCATTAATATATAGCACAATAGTCAGATAACGAATGATTAAATAGAAAAATCTTATTCATACAAATATTCTTCAAAAAAAAGACCGATCGTTTTATTTTTTTTAATAATTTTATCCCGTATTAAAATTTCTGCCTGATGAAAACGACTAAATCTGAAAATACCAAACGACTAATTATCGAAAAAACAGCATCAGTTTTTAATACGAAAGGCTATGCAGGTACCTCCATAAATGATTTAATGAATGCCACAGGACTTTCAAAAGGTTGCATTTATGGTAATTTCGAAAACAAAGACGAGATTGCCTTGAATGTTTTTGATCACAACTTCGGTAAGGTAACTCAGCATATGAAGGAGCGTATCTTAGCAACTGAAAACTCGATAGAACGACTGCTTGTTTACCCGCAAACCTATAAAAATTATTTCAGATATTCATTTCTACAGGCCGGATGTCCAATTTTAAATACTGCTACAGAGGTTGATGATACGCATCCTAAGCTAAAAGAACGAACACAAAAAGCATTGGTATTTTGGAAAACATCAATTGAAAACCAGATTAAACGAGGTATCGCAAGAAAAGAAATAAAGGAAGATACTGACCCTACTGAAATTGCAGTGATCATGATTTCAATGATCGAAGGAGCATTCATGCAGGCAAAGGTCAACAGCCATATGGCAGAGCTTAAAATCGCAATGTCATTCCTTGAAAGATTAATTAAGAATTTGAGCATATAATTTTTTTAAATTAAAAAAGACCGTCCGGTTTATTTCTATAAATATTATATTAAAAAACGAACAGAATATCATTAAATTTAAATATTACTTTTAAAGTTATGTCAATACAAATCAGGCCCGCAACCACCGGAGATTATCCTAGAATCATGGAAATTTGGGAATCCGCTGTAAGAGCGACTCACGACTTTTTGCTTGAAGAAGATCTTTCCTTCTTTAAACATGCTATTCCCAAGGATTATCTGCCCAATCTCGAAGTATACCTTTTTATACTGCAAAACCAACCGGTAGCATTTGCATCGGTATCAGAAGGAAGCTTAGAAATGCTGTTTGTTCACAATGGCTACCGTGGTAAAGGTTATGGAAAGAGCTTATTTCAATTTATGGATGAAACGAAAGGCATTACAAAGGTTGACGTCAATGAGCAAAATTATCAGGCCGTCGGATTTTATGAAAAATTAGGGTTCAGAAAAGCAGGAAGATCCGAAAAGGATGGCTCAGGTAAAGATTATCCGATTATTCATATGCTAAGATGAAATGGTCATAATTATCAAAATACTATGATTATTAATAATAAAATATATAAAAATGATTGAAGGATTATATGAAACACACATTCAAGTAAGCAACTTGGAAAAAGCAGTTCAGTTCTATACTCAAATTTTGGGACTTGAATTTGCACACTATGATGAAACCAGGCCGATTGCCTTTCTTTGGATCGGAGAAAATAAAAAGGCAATGCTCGGACTTTGGGAACAAGAAGGCAATCTCCATAAAAGACATTTTGCATTCAACTGTTCCAAAGATTTCATTTTAAAAGATGCAAATACTTTTTTAGAAAAAAATGGATTAAAGGCCTATAATTTTCTCAAAAATGGCAGCAATGAACCAATGGTTTTTGCCTGGATGCCCGCACTTGCTCTTTATTTCGACGATCCAGACGGAAATCAACTGGAGTTTATCCATATTCTGAACGGTAAAAGTCAGCCAGAACTTGGCGTACTCAGCTACGAGGAATGGCAAAAAATCAACTCACCTCATTAGATAAATACATATGAATGCAGAAGACAATTATTTGGAAATAAACAGGGAATCTTGGAATACCAGAACAGAAGCTCACATCAATTCTGATTTTTATAACCTGGATGCCTTTTTGAAGGGGAAAAACTCATTAAAAGATATAGAACTTAATTTACTTGGAGATTTGACAGGCAAATCCGTATTGCATTTACAGTGTCATTTCGGACAGGACAGTATCT
Organism: Chryseobacterium sp. Y16C; assembly: GCF_022488405.1. Lineage (NCBI taxonomy): Bacteria > Pseudomonadati > Bacteroidota > Flavobacteriia > Flavobacteriales > Weeksellaceae > Chryseobacterium > Chryseobacterium sp. Y16C. Next base: position 158,726 of record NZ_CP092711.1, on the reverse strand, counting down.
CTTTAAGTCGCCTGGGAGCGGACGTAGTCGGCGTTGACCTTTCGGATGTAGCAATAGATCGGGCACGGGAACTGGCAAAACAGAGTAATGTTTCAACAACTTTTATCTGCAGCGATGTTTATGACCTGCCCAATCATTTGGATCGTCAGTTTGATATTGTCTTTACAAGTTACGGTACTATCGGCTGGCTTCCGGATCTGAATCGGTGGGCAAAGATCATTTCGAAATTCCTGAAACCCGACGGTACATTTGTGTTTGTAGAATTTCATCCGGTTGTCTGGATGTTCGATTCGGCGTTTAAAAAGATTGAATACAGATATTTTAATTCCGGAGCCATTATAGAAACTGAAAAAGGAACTTATGCAGATAAAGACGCGGAATTTGAAGTCAAATCAATTGGCTGGAACCACGGCTTAGCCGAAGTAATAAGTAGCTTGATGCAAAATGGTTTAGAAATAAATTCCATTGAAGAATTTGATTATTCACCCTACAATAATTTCAATAATTCAATTGAATTTGAACCTGGTAAGTTCAGGATTGCTCATCTGGGAGACAAAATCCCTATGGTGTATGCATTGACAGCCTCAAAAAACCATCTTGTAGATACGGAACAATAAAATTTTATATTGTTCTTAACTTAAAATACTCTGGTTATTCAAATTATATGTTTCTTAGATTAATAATTCTTTATCTGTCATTTCTTCCGTTTGCTACTAATGCTCAAAATAGCACTCAAAAAAAGTATGTATTTTTTTTGCATAATAAATTTTTGGAAGGACATTCGCTAAATGAATCCCATCCTAAATACGGACCAGCGGCTTATACAGCTATTTTAGAAAAGCTTCAATCCACAAATTTTGTCATACTCTCTGAAAAAAGAAAGCCTGACACTGACCCTAAGATGTACGCGAAAAAGGTGATCTTGAAAATTGAGAGCTTACATAACCATGGAGCTCCTTATGATCAAATTTCAATTGTCGGAACGTCTCAAGGAGGCGATATAGCTCAATATATATCCTATTATGCCAAAAATCCAGATTTGAAATTTGTTTTCATTGGTGCAAGCTTTAAAAATGATTCGATGAATGAAGATAAAAAGTTCAGGCTCTATGGTAAGATTTTATCGATTAATGAAAAAACCGACGTCGGCGCTGAACCATTATCAAGTCAACTTAGGTTTAAAAATTCTGATTTAAAATCTTTTAAAGAAATTACCCTCAACACAGGTCTGGAACACGGCTTTCTGTTCAGAGCATTAGATGAATGGATAATACCCACCAAAGCGTGGATCAATAGTAATAACCTTTAAATTTATACTAATGAAAGAAGTAAAGTCACAATCATTTGTCAGATGGTTCGATCGACAATTTGATTCAAACACAGGTTCGGAATATTTTAACGAATTTTTACAACAACTTGATCATTTTCCGGCTGTTCTAAATAAGCTCCTGAAAAGTTGTCCTATAGAGGTTTCAACCCGCAAAATGGGAGATAAATGGTCTGTCAATGAAAATATAGGACATTTAATCCTTTTAGAAGATCTATGGCGAATCCGTTTTAGAGATATAAAGGAAGGAAAACCAGATATGTCTCCTGCCGATTTAAACAATACAGCAACCGATGAGTCTTCTTTCAACAATATGTTGTTTGAAGAGCTTATTAAGAACCTGGCCAGCGAAAGACACAAAACAATTGCAATGCTTCAAAAAATGAGTGAAGAAGACTTGTTGAAGACAAGTATGCATCCAAGATTACATCAACCAATGAATATCATTGACCTGATGTATTTTGTTGCGGAACATGATTTGCACCATTTGTACACCATACAATCTATAATTGGAAGCATAGAAAACATATAATTTTTTAGCAAAAAAAAGACCGATTGGTTTATTTCATATAAATATAATACAACATAATGACAAAACTATCGATATTAGATTACCTAAATAAATTGATAAAAAGGGAAATCACAGATGACATGCATACACACATGCAATATCCGACACCGATATCAAAAACATTGGGGATACACATTGTTGAAGCCGGTTTAGGTACAGCTACTGTACAAATCAATGCTACAAAAGAAAAGCATAGTAACCAGCAGGGAACCATTCACGGAGGTCTGCTTTGTGAACTGGCAGACGCAGCCATCGGAACCGCACATTCTACTGTTGTTCAGGAAGGCGAAACTTTTACATCCGTAGAATTGAAAGTCAATTTTTACCGACCCGTTTTCGAGGATATACTCACTGCCACAGCATCACCCTTACAAAGTGGAAAAAACTTAAGCCATTATCAATGTGATATTTTTCGGAGTGATGGTAAAAAAGCCGCTATGATAACAAGTACGGTCATGACTTTAAGAGGTGATGAAGCGAAAGGACGGTAATACAGCTCTTATTATACAACATTATATACAAAAATATTATGAACAAAACGGTTTTTAAAAGCCCTGAAGGGAAAAATAAAATTATCCGTGCCTACGAAGATGCAATAAAAAGTACAGCATTCCATTTGAAAACAGATGTACTTAAAACAACTTATGGTGACACCTATTTTTTGGAGGCCGGAAGTCAGCACCAAGAAATTGTCATCTTACTGCATGGCGCGTCTTCTAATGCGACGTCATGGTTATCAGACATAGCCGAATATTCAAAACAATATAAAGTCATAGCAATAGATATTATCGGAGAGGCAGGAAAGAGCGCAGAAACCAGACCTTCTTATGAAACAAAAGACTTCGCGAAATGGCTAAAAGAGATTTTTGACAGGCTCAATATCAGTAAGGCAAATATCATTGGATTATCGCAAGGAGGATGGTTGGCATTACGCTTTGCAACAAGCTTTCCTGAATTAGTCGACCGGCTGATTTTGCTGACACCGGCGGGGGTAGTTCCTACTAAAACAACATTTATCATAAAAGCCATCCTCTATTCCCTTTTGGGAACAACTGGACGTATCAAGATTAATAGATTGGTCTTGGGAAGCCAGCGTGTGGATCAAAAAATTGTAGCATTTATGGATTTAATACAAACTAATTTTAATGCGAGGATAGAAAAAGAATATATTTTTTCAGATGATGAGCTCAGCCGTTTGACAATGCCTGTGTTATTCATCGGCGGAGAACAGGATGTAATCCGCTCTACTCAGGAGATTGAAGCGAGATTGCAAAACCTGGTGGCAGACTTTGCCACAATCACTATTCCGGAAATGGGACATGTTATGGCTAGATTAGCATCACGGATATTCCCTTTTTTAAGCAAGACCAAATGCTAATTTAATCGCAGTACCCTAATGAATATGCAAACCAACTACAGTCACCTCAAGATTCCATTTGATACCCTGGAAATCTATATTCTTTCCGATGGATATTTTGATATAGGATCATATCAACCCATTATTGCTACGGATGCAGTACCTGCAGATCTTCAAAAGGAGCTCAACCGACTGCACTTACCTGCCGATATCTACGAAGCTCCTATTAATGTGATGCTTATCCGAAAGAATGAACAATTAATACTCGTAGATACAGGAGAAGGCTTTTATGATAAAAAAAAATGCAGGAAAATTATTACATAGTCTGAAAAGTGCCGGATTCGGAGCCAGTGATATTTCAGACGTATTGATAACGCATGCTCATCGGGATCATATTGGGGGCATATTAACCGAAAATGATAATCTGGTATTTCCAAATGCAAGATTCTATATTTCACGGACTGAACTGGAATTCTGGTTTGCACAGCAGCCGAATTTCCCCAACAGCCGGAGGCCTGAGTTTGGACATGGTTCTGTTTCACTGGTTAAGCAGATATTAGGAGCCATTACCCACCGTTTAGAAATATTTGATGCAGGTGATGAATTATTTTCCTGTATTAAAACACAGGCAGCTCCCGGACATACTCCCGGACACATCATATTTACGGTTTATTCGGGTAAGCTATCCATTACGCATCTGGTTGATCTGGTTCATAGTACTGTATTGATCTCTAATCCGGTTTGGGGTACACAATGGGATGCTGATTTTTCTTTTGGGATCGACACCCGAAAAAATATACTGGAACAATGTCATAAACAAAAATCTGTGGTTTGTGCATCCCACCTTCCCTGGCCAGGAATAGGCTTTATCGAACGTGCCGATGATCAGTGGCAATGGACTCCTAAACCATATATTTCACCATTGCTACTTACATTTTGATCATGACTTTTCATTCAGTTTTAGCAATAAAATTTGAAATGTCTTTCACCAGTGACGGAAATAGTGAATCCGGGATAGCGTGTCCCATTCCTCTTTTTATGATCAGCTCACAGTAAGGAATAGTATTTTTTAAATCAACTGCATGTTCCATATTAAATAACGGATCTTCATCTCCATGTATCGTCAATGTGGGTACATGGAGACTAGTAAGAACATTTGAATCATATTGATAACTCAGCAGGGCAATGATCTGACGAAATGGCCTAACGAATGGAGACTTTCGGCTTTCGTCTTCGATAATTAACCAACGTTCTTTTTCTTCATTAAAACTATATTTATTTCCATAAATAGCTTTCATAAAATCAACTTTTTCATGTATATAAGCTTGCTTATTATCGTGAAAATTTGCAGTGCTGTTTGTCATTTTGCCTATCAATGCATCATCTGCCTTCGGAAGAGAAGGATTAAAGCTTGAAGACATCAATAAAGTCAGTGTCTGAGTCATTGCCGGATATCGTGATGCAAATAGCTGTGCTATGATGCCACCCATTGAACGCCCTACAATATTTGCGCTCCTGATGCCAAGTGAATGCAGCAAATCTTTTATATCATCTGCCATATCCAATAAAGAATAAGGGGCAGGATATTTTTCTGGATGCTGTAGAAAATCATTCAAAGAAAAGCTATAGCTGTCGTTGCTATCATAGGTAGTAAAAGTACTTTTTCCACAGTCTCTGTTGTCAAAGCAGATTACGCGAAATCCTTCTTCTGCAAGCATCTTAAGAAATGGCGCTTCCCAACGGGTCATCTGGGTATTAAGCCCGCTAACCAGTACAATGGTCTCATTATTTTCTGTGCCAAATATTTCATAATAGATGGTAGCATTTTTTAGCTCGATATATCCCATAAATAATTTACTACAATGTGATCTCTAAGGGTAAAAGTCTTGAATCCAATATGGCAGCGACACGATGACCCGTAATCTTCATATAATCCGGATTCTGCTCGAAAGCAAAAAAATCCGATACACTTCTTTGTCTAATCAACATACAGATATCCCACTGTTCGTCCTGAGGACCTATCAAAAAGCGGTCTCCTTTTCCAACAAAAAGAATCTCTCCACCACCCTGCTCTAGAAAAGGTTTGGCAAGGTCTATATAGAGCATAAAAGCTTCGTAACCCGAAATTTCGCTGGCAGGTGCAATTTCAGGAAACCCGGAATAATCAGCAATTTCCTTTAAATGTATCAGATTTAAATTTACGATTGACCCTTGAATATTTTTTAACATAAGATCCCGGCCGGCTTCGTAGGTTGGATATAAATAGGTTTTGCTTTCCATATCAGTATATATTTTTTGTTTTACTTTGCTCCTCCTTCAGATCATTACTCGCTTTCAGCACCTTCTTTTTATAGTCAACGATTTTGTTCTCCTCCCATGGAACAATGATTGCATTTTCAAAAACGAAACTCTTCTCTCCCAGCCGGATCCAATCGTCCTGTAAACTCCTGTTATCAAATTGTCCGTTGTTCAGCTCAAACCGGATTCTATTAGAAAGTGCTTTTAAATTAGTACTCTCTTTAATAAATATTTTATTTTCCGAATTATTCAGAATAGTCAATACACCCATTAACGGTTTCATCTCTAAAAACTCAGCGTTTAATTTCTTTCTGTACTTTTTGTCCATACTCTTCATTAAATTTAAAGATCACCCCCTAAGATTTTCAATTGTCCGGCGAAAGCACTTAGATCTTCCGTTACAATTCCTTCTAACAGCTTTTTGGATATGTATCCCGCTGTAGTGGTAGCTTCTGTAAAAATTCTTTCTCCGGCAGAAGTGAGTTTTACATAACTCACCCTCGCATCCCTATCACTATTTTCTTTTTCTACAAGTCCCATTTTTTCCATTGGTAAAATAATCCGCGTAATGCCAGAAGCGGTTAAACCTGTATTCTCAGCCAGATCAATTCTTTTTAATCGGTTACCAGGTGCATTACTTAAAATATACAGGATCATATAGTCAGTAAGGCTAATACCATGCAGACTTAAACCGTCAAATTTTTTTGTAATGACAGATTGAACCTTTAAAATATTCAGAATTGTACTTATTTCTTTCATTTTATATTTGTAATATATTTGATTAGTCAAGTATTTTGCAAATATATGCATTTTCTTTGTTCTCGAAATAGTTATAGGCTAAATAATTTGAGCTATATAAATATTATATACGCTTGCTTGTGAATAATTCTGGAGATTAACCTGATATACTAAAGATTATTTTGTGGAAATATATCTGAGAAAAGTCTTTGTGGAGAAGTAAGTTAGTGGCGATCCATTAGTAAAAAAGTAGACAATGGAAAATTGAATTGGTTACTGTGGAAAGAATGGGAACGGATTCTTTTCCTATGAAAGAGCAAAAAACTCTAGATATAGCAACCCATTTGCATTTAATTTTACATAAAAAATAGCAACATAGTAAAAAATGCAAATGAGTAAGCTATTATAATACCCTAATGAGAATCCAAAGTGCTGTTACTAAATTAGATACAATTTAAAAAATATTATTACTAGGAATTACTATAAAATTGCCATTGCTCCTCCATCAATCCTATAGTTTGCTCCGGTAATGTATTTTGCTTCCGGGGAAACCAAAAAACTCACAAGTGATGCCACCTCTTCCGGCTCGCCCATTCTGCTCAATGGAAGGTCTCCTATTTCATTTTTTATAGATTTGAAAGCTGCATCAAAAGAGATACCTCCTTTTTCTGCAATGTCAGCAATAAAACTTTCCATCAGAGGTGTTTTAACCATACCCGGAGATACCGCATTAACACGTACACCCTGCGATCCCAATTCGCTTGCCAAAGCTTTTGTATATGCATTTAAAGCTGCCTTTGAGGCTGAATACGACATAGTCATATTCCAAAGCGGCTGCACTGCTGCCCCAGTAGATATATTAATAATCACACCTTCATTCTGTGATATCAGACTTGGTATAAGCGCCTTATTCACTCTCACAGCGGACATAAGGTTCAACTCAATCTCGTTGCTCCAATCTTCGTCACTAAGGGTACTATATCCACCTCCAGGACTTGTATTGGCACCAGCATTATTTATCACAATATCAACCTTTCCAAACTTTTCCAAGATTTCTTCAGCAATAAACTGGGCAGTTTGCGGCTTAGTCAGATCACCAGCTATAAAATAATGTGCTATTTCTTCATCCGGCTTGGTGCGGGCTGTTACGACAACCTGTGCACCATCACGCGCAAGCTTATCAGCAATTGCTTTTCCGATACCTTTTGTTCCGCCTGTAACAAGCGCAATTTTTCCTTTTAATAAATTTTCCATAATGTTAAAATTGAAATATTATGTTGCAAATCTAAACCCAATACTTTACATTTGAAAGTAGTTACACAAATGTAAAGTAATACCAAAAAGTAAAGCCATACAGAAAATCAAAACGTTATGAACAAAAAAAATTCTGAAAAAATTTCAGGGAAATGTGTGATACAGGAAATTTTAGATATTATTGGTGGAAAATGGTCAATGTCAATCATTTTTGCCCTTCTACATGGTACCAAAAGATTTAATGAGCTTCAAAAATTAGTAACCAACATTAATACGCGTATGCTGGTAAAAGAATTAAAGAATATGGAAGAAAACGGAATAGTTATACGACAAGTCTTTGCCACAGTTCCTCCTACCGTGGAGTATACTCTCACAGAAAAAGGAAGAAAGTTGGAACCCAGTCTTGCAGAGCTGCTTAAGTGGGGAGAAGAATTTGTGAATTAGTTTAATTTCTGATACAGATTTTTTATATAAGAAATACCGTTACTCTTCTCTTAACTTTAACCGGTAATTTGTAGGAGATTGCTGATACCTTTCGTGAAAACTTTTAGTAAAATTTGCAAGATCGTTAAATCCACAGTCAAATGCAATATCCGTAATCCGTTCACGGGTAGCTATGAGGAGTTCTGCAGCCCTTTCAAGTCTTTTGGATCTAATATAATTGGCAGGCGAATCATCATATAATTTTTTAAATTCCCTTTTAAAAGACGAAATGCTCAGATTTGTTTTCTGTGCCAGTTCTTCGATTCCTAACTGCAGAAACAGATTGGCTTCAATAATCTGTTTGAAGGAATAAGTCGTTGATGAGAAAAGCTGTGAAAGTATAACCTGAATATTTTCAGCGTCCTGAGTTTGAGACAGTAAGAGGATTATTTCCTTAAGCTTCAAAATCAGAATTTCATCGTTTACCAAAGAGGGATTTTCAAAATAAAAAAGCAGGCCTTCTATGTATTTTTGAATAAGAAAATCATTATTGATTCTCTTTTTATTTTGGTTGGTGACCTGATTATTGGGCTTAAAGATCGTGGGAATCTCCTTATCATATACTTTTTTAAGGATGTCCGGATGAAAGGTAACAATGATGATTTCACCATCACTATCCGAATTGTTATTTTGTATCTGCTGGCCGGAAACCATGCAGTTAAGTAATAATGAGCGTTTATCTTCTATTTTCAGTTGATCATCTTCTGATTGATATTCCATTTCACCCCGCAACATATAAAGAAAGCAAGCCTGCTCTGCAACCGGAAAAGCAAATTGAAAAGGTGGTTTAAAATCCACTTTCTGAATCAGTGTTTTTCCGAATAGATCAAATTTTTTATAGTCTGTAACCATAAGAACTGCTTAGATTTTAAATGATTGGCCACATTAAATTCTTTTCTTCGTCTACAAAAGTAAAAGGCAAAGACGACTAAAAGAACTCAAAGAACCATATCAAATTTTCCTATAGGCTAAGATATAACTTATTTTATACCGTTATAAGTTGAATCCGCTCAAAAGCCTTATTACCTAGTGTAGATAAAAAAGCACTCATAATAGCGATAAAGTTCAGACCGAACCCAATATTACCCTTAAAAAGTAATATAATTTTTGTTTATCCTCTTTTGCTTTCTAAACTGCAATATCGAACCAATAATAAACAGAACGAGGATAAAAAGTATAGTTGTTCCGATTATTGGGTCTTTTGGTCCTGATGCTATAGGATTTCCAACTGGTACCCGGCTAAGGGTTTCGTTAACGGTTGGTATTAAGGACAGAAAAAAACTGAAAGACAGAAAAAAATTTTCTATTAAACGGTAACCGTTATTCCCCTTCTTTCTTACATATAGAAAATAGGCTACAGATATCAAAATCACGATAAGTAAAGCCAGAATATGTCCTGGATTAACCCCTTTCACACTTGATAAACCTAAAGCTGTCAAAGAGGAAATCAACGTGAAATAAAAATACACTTTCCCTGCTAGTGTGTCTAGATTTATTTTACCACTTTTAATCAAGGAAATAATTGCTGAAATAATTGCTACAATTCCGATCACGGTATGAAAAATACCCAAATTTGATAAACCCATAATTTTAATTTTTTAATTATAAACTTTCTATTGATGGTTCAAAATTGCAAATTAAAAATCCTTAGCTTTTTGTAAATTGGTTCAATAATTTGGTAATATAGCTCACACCAATCTCAGCCATTATTAATAGGAGGACATTATTCTTTATCATATTCCCAAACTTATTTATACTTGATATATCGTTTGGGAACTGAGACTAATTCTTTTGATTTTGAAATAAATAGGATTTGCCCCGGTGTGATTACTAGGGATTTGTAACCTAGCGAAGCATCTTTTGATTTATTTTTATGAATATATTGTTAGGATTAAAATAAATAATAATTTTTGAGCTCTTTAGAATTCAGCTTTTGACAATATCCTTTAGCTACTTGGATACATATTAACTTAAGAATAATATTCTGCCATTAAACTTTTTCGCTGTTGTGTTTCCAAATTAATATAATCGAATTTCTTATATTGACAGAAAGATCCCATGTCTTTATCTCCGTTGATAAAAATAGCACCTACCAAAATCACATATTTACAGGGATAATTGGTTTCTTTTACCAACACTTCTATTCTTTCATCAATAGCTTCGTACATGACTTCCGTTGCCTCAAATATTTGATTTTCTGAAGTAAGTATTCTTTCTTTCTGATGAAGAAAGATCTGCTCAATGGTATTCATCTGGAAGTCCAGTGAAGTGATGTTCCCTTCAATAATTTGTCCTGACGAAAGCTTTCCCAATGCTCCTTTCGCAGCACCACAGCATGCCGAATTACCACTCTGCCCTATTCTGCTTATTTCTCCAATAGTACCATCCTTTGTAATGCCAATATGTGGCGCATAAAATATGATAACAGCACCGTCTTCCGGAACATGATGTGCAAAAGCATTCATCCCTGTAATCCCAGCGAAAGGAAAACCGTCCAATCCTCCTAAATGAAACGGGCCCAACATTTCATAAGCTCTTGGTGGATATTGTATGGCATTGACATCATCGCAGCACATACTGTCTGCATGCATCAATTGATTAGGTTTTAAACCTATATACTTTTCAATAGTGTCTAATAGCCGGTTAACGGTATCAATAGAAGTTAAGGCTTTAGGATACCACTTTCTGACAGATTCTAAATGTTCCATAATTTACTTGTATTTATATTTTACATTAAAATATTATTCTGTGCCACTATTGCTGGTGGCAGATCTTTTTCACCCAACATTTCACGAAGGTCAATTTCAATATTTCTGCTTATCTGGGTAATAGGAATATCATTGGCATTACCCTCAAATGGGTTTTCCGTACTTTCGCCGATCTGTTCCAAAACTAAAAATACCCATCCCAGCAATACACTGAAAGGAATAGCAAGCCAAATTATATTATCCCCGAATTTTTCAGTCATCTTGGAAAATTCACCTATGAAGCCCAATGGCATTAGAAGACACAGGGCATTGGTAAAATATAAATTGATGCTCGAAAACTGTCTCGGGTAAGGAAAGTTTTTAAGACGTTCGCATTTCCCTTGCTGGTCGTACAATTCTTTGAGCTGATTCTCAAGGGCAACATAATTGTAATCTGATATTTTGTTTTCCTCATTCAGTTTTTTTAGTTGGGAAGATTGGGAACTTATGATTTGTGTTGCGTGGTTTTTTGTTGATAAAATGTATTGGAGTTCTTCTTCACTAAGAAATCCCGCCAGTTCTTCATTCAAACTACTTTCCCATTCCGGAACGTTGTAATATTGAAGATATTCCCGATTATAACTTTTGGTTTTCACGTTCTCCCAACTTTTAATTTCTCTAAGCTGAAAGCGTAGTGCGGTGAGCCACGCAAAATGTCGATAAATAATTTCCTGATGCAGTTGTTTTTCAAGAATTTTGTCTTCTGAACGGATAAAATCTTTTACCATAATTCCAAAAGCCCGGCTACTGTTAATGATAGCACCATACACCTGCCGCGCTTCCCAGGTCCGGTTATAGGTCTGAGTATTTTTGAACCCCGAAATGAATGCCGTGGCTGTTCCCAGCAAAGCCACCGGAACCCAGGGAATTGCCAGCCACTTCCAGTCCAGAAAATAAAACAACAACGTCGGGATTATACTTAATAAAAGCATTTTATATATTTTAGACCTTGTCCAGGGAATAAAATGCTTAAGCTTGTAATGAGAACTTATATTCATATTGATTTAATTTTTTGAGGAAAATTTACTGATAAGGATACCAACCAAAACTACCGTATAAAATTGCCCTGCAACACCTATAAATGCTGTAATTAATTTGGTAGTATGTGTACCTGGTGTGATATCCCCAAAACCAATGCTGGTAAAGGTTATAGAGCAAAAATATACCAGGTCAATATATATGCTTGCTGGTGAAGAGACATCTATTCCTTTAAAAGACAAAGGATTATAATATTCAAATGTTTGTAATAAGAATACCGAAATCTCTATTAATAAAAAATAACCGCATGCTGATGCTGAAATAATATCGCTATTAATATATCCCGGTTTTAGTAGAAACCGAAGCAATTCTACAAACAGGAATCCAAAAAAAACGACATAATTGATATTAAGGAAAGTAAAATACCATGGTATATCTTTAAAAAAAGGAATACCAATAGGTAGAAGCAATACAAGAATGAAATGAAAGTTCCTAAACCAGTGTCTCCATGTATGTTTTCCCGTAAACATGAAGATGCTTCCCAATCCTAATATAAGCATATTGGCAGGCCAAATAATCCTCGTATAGAACTCAAGATCAGTAAGGATTATGCCAACAAATAAATGCTGAAGCAATGCAAAAAGTAATAATTCGTATTTTTTATTTTGAAGAAATGCTATTATTTTATTCACCGGAGTAGAAAATGTCAGAATTGTTTCAATATATAATGAATAAACTACAAGCTATTTAGCCTGTCCAATATCGAGCCTGTAAACTTTACCATCAGCACCAATGCTAAACTTAAAATAAGTTTTAAAATCGCCCCAGCTTTCTGTATGGAAATTTCCCGTAATATCTTTTCCTTCATTTTCCACCGTTTCTATGCTCGTAAATCTTTCGTGTCCGCAGGCTTCTTTGACAAAGCTTTGGAAATTGCGGGGACTTCCGTCATCATAAAGCTTAGCCTCTGCGGTAAAGCAAGACAGAAAAGTTTTGCTGTCACCATTTTGCCAGGCATCGAAAGCGGCCTTCACAGTTTCATTTGTAAGTTTGTTCGTGTTCATTTTTTGTGTTTTTTTAATTGTTGTTGTTTCCGTTTTCTGAGTTTTTGATTGTCCACACGCTATGAGCGAACAAACCGCAAAGGCTGTAATGAATACTATCTTAATCATTGAAATTTGCTGTTTATAATGCTCCATCTTTTAATGGGTGCTGTAAATAGATAATAATCAGGTTCAGCAATAGAAATGGTAATTCTATTGCCATTCCTTTCAAATCTCTATCCAACAAGTGAAAACTGATAATCAATAAAATACCAGCAGCCATTAAGAAGTTTCCCCAAACAAAGGTTTTCGGGAAAATAATGAGTAGTGCACTTAGCATCGTTGTAGCTCCGATAACCATCAAGCCTGTTTTACTGATGTTCCATTTGCTAAACATTGCTATCATCTCTGGTTTGCCCGAAAGCATCGCCCATCCTTGTTTAAGGCCCATAAATATGGCAACAAGTATTAATGCAGAATTAATAATTTTTAGTATCATATTGTGTTTTTAAAAGGTTTTACCTATGGCTACAGAATACAAATTGTCTTGTCTATATATTGAATTCTGTTCATCTAATTTAATAATTTTTGAATAACCCAGCTCAATAAATAGTTTTTTAAGCCTGCCTCCAGCGATCAAAACAACTTTTCCTTTTTAAATCATGTGTTGACATTGTATAATTTTAAGATTACAATACAAAATTCAACATTCCGGATTATATCTATATGGTGAACTTTTCGGAAGATGGTAGGTTTTCAGAAATTCTTCTGCCTAAAATCACCAGGAGTGATGCCAGTCCATTTTTTGAAGAATTTGGAGAAGTTTGAAGGGTCATAGGTTAATATTTCTGCAATTTTTGCAATGGACAACTGGTAATTGACAAGCATTTCCTTTGCCCTTTCAATGATTTTTAGATCATAGAAGTAACATGGATGATTTCCCATTTCCTGCTGTAATACGTCTGTTAAATGGGTATGGGATATAGCCAGTTCCGATGCAATCTTGTTGATTTCTAGAAATTCTGTATTGCGACCATTAACCACATCATCTATATGTTTGTCCAGGAAGGCCAGATAGTTTTCACAAATTTCCTTGCTTCGTGTTATATTTTCATCGATATCCATAAAACTATTAATGTTAATAGACTTAAAAGTACAAATAATATTTTCCTTTGGATTAGTCAAGACACAAAATTTTACCTTAGCTCGACAGGACTTTACTCAAATATTTATTAGAAGATATCGATGATATAATAATTGTAATCAACTACTTAAAATAGATATCTTTGAGAAGTTATGATCGGATAAATTTACATTGAATTCGAATAAAACTAAATTCAAATTGTGACCGGGTACTGCCATTTTAATTTTTTAATTTGCTACTCATCCCCTTTTCACCAAAGATGTAGCTTCTAAAGTTTACAGCTACAGTATTAAAATCTTCTCCGAAACAGATCTCATCAGTGCCTTTTAAGCACATAATCGTAGGTAAAGGCAATCCTCTTATCCTGAAGATCCCATTTTGCTATTTCCATTCTGACCAGTTCTCCATACTTTTTGCTGATATCCCTTAACGAATTTCCGACCGATTTCCGAAGGTACTCACTATCGTTGGCTTTATGCCGGCTAATGAGATCAATAGCCACTTCAGGATGCGTTTTAAAATAAGGCCGTCCCGTCCATATTCTTAATCCTTCTGTAACAGCACGGCAAACATTGGGATGCTCATCACTGAGCCATGCCTTGATTTCGGGGAGTGAATTTTCATAGCCATTATCTTTACAGTATTGATCAAATGCTTTTGCAATAATTTCCTGCACCTGCCAACTTTCATCCGACCGTGCGGCATTCTTTAGTAAATGCAGCACTGTATTATCTTTGACTGTAATAAATCCCAAGATAAAGATGGCACAACACCGGACTTGGTAAAACTCACTTCGAAGCATATCGACAGCTATTGCTTTTGACTCCGATAAACTTTGATTGTCAACTATTTTTTGAGCTTCCGCTTCAAATGATTTGAAGCCATGCTCCACTGCAGTCAGTTTCTGTATAAGCACATTCATTATCCTTGTTTTTATGCAATTTACAATTAACCTATAACAAATTATCCAATACTTTGGTTCAACATGCTATAAGCCTTTGGTTTCATGCCAATATACCGTTCAAATATGCGGGTAAAATGGCTAAGATTTTCAAATCCCATCAAATAGCCGAAGGTAACTAAAGTATTTAAATCATTACATACGAGTAATTAAACCGCTAAATCATTATTACTGTTTAAAGAGCTAAAACTCGCCGCAATATATTTTCGGTTTGATTATGACTCTTTCTTCAACTCGAATATCTTTTTTCTGATAGATATTGCTTGTATAGATACTCCATGATGACAGATTTTAGTTCTTTCTGAGACAATTTGGATCCAGAAATTGTAAAACATGAAAAGCTTTAAAATAGGATAATCTTGACAGAAATTTCGTTTAATAAATAGAATCTAAGCCCTTTTTTTACATAAAGTCTTCTAAATAGGGTAAAAATCATTTTCCTGACCAAACAGCGGTACATTTAAGAAAATTATTATCATGATTAACTAATTTTTTAACGAAGACTTAAAATCAATGGGACTTTGATTGGTTTTACTTTTAAATAATCTACTAAAAGACTGTGAATGTTCAAAACCAAGCTCATAAGCAATCTGGCTGACAGATAGATCTGTTATCGATAATTTTTCCTTTGCCTTTTCTATAAGTCTGGCTTGTATATGCTGCTGGGCATTTTGCCCGGTCAGGTTGCGGAGCATATCACTTAAATAACTGGGAGAAAGATGCAGTTCATCTGCAAGATATTGAACGGTCGGAATACCGTTAATTAAGGATTTTTCAGCATTGAAATAATCATCAAGAAGAGCTTCCATTTTTTGTAACAAACTGTTATTAAAAGCTTTTCGTGTCAGGAACTGTCGTTTGTAGAAACGATTACTGTAATTCAGCAATGATTCAATTTGTGAAATGATGACATCCTGGCTAAAGTCGTCCAACCTGTCTTTCAACTCATTATCTATATTTTTAAAAATTGTAATAATAGTTTCCTTTTCCTTTGCCGACAAATGCAGAGCTTCATTTGCAGAATAAGAAAAAAAGCCATAACGCTTGATCGTTGTTGCAAGAGGATAGGTCAGTAAAAAATCAGGGTGAATGATCAAGGTATACCCTGAATGATCATCGTTATTATCACTGTTGGAGGTTACCTGATTAGGTGAAACAAAAAACAATCCGCCGTCGTCAAAATCATAATATTGCTGACCGTATTTTATTTTTCCTTTCAGATTCTGTTTTAATGATATTTTATAAAAAACAGAAGTATGATGACCAGGCAAATGGCTTACCTGCAATTGATTATAACTGTTATCAATCAGGCTTATCAACGGATGCAAAGGCTTAGGCAGCCCGAGCATCCGATGTAAATCTATTAAAGAATGATAATGATAAGGTATTTTAGGATCCTGTTTCATTAGATAAATTTAGTAAATTCTCTTTGTTTGTTACCAAGGAATTTCACCTGTTTCAAGATTGTTGTCTACACAGAAGAATTTGCCCGTAGGTCCATCATTGTCTATAAGGGTATAACGGAGAATATGCTCTGCGCCCACTTCTACAGTGCTTGTACCCAAATGGTGATTAAAATCGGTAGCAGTAGATGGTGGACTGACGGCATTTACTTTAAAGTTTGTATCACGCAGCTCATATGCCAAAGCAATGGTATACATGTTCAACGCTGATTTTGAGGACTGATACACCGCTCCTTTTGCATTGTAATATTTATAAGATGGATCACTGTGCAACGTCAGTGAACCCTGGCTTGAACTTACATTTGTAATACGGGGTTCTGTGGAACGCTCCAATAAGTCAAAAAACGTCTGAGTAGTCCTGATAACTCCAAAGACATTTACTTCATAGACTTCTTTAAATTTATCTACACCTGTCCTGATCGCAGAGTGCATGACAGGCGTATTACCATTAAATTCTATCCCGTTTATCCCTGCGTTATTTATTAAAATATCCAAATAATCTGTTGAACGACCGATTTCAATACGTGCCGCATTCACAGACTCCTGATCAGTGACATCCAGTTGTATGGCTTTAATATTTTTCAAACCTTGTTCTTTCAGTTTCTTTACTGCATCTAAACCGTTTTGCAGATATCGGCTGCCGATAAAAATATAATATCCTTTTTTGGCAAGCTGTTTTGCCATTTCAAAACCAATCCCTTTATTGGCTCCTGTAATCAATACTTTTTTCATTTTTTCTTTGTTAAAATTGAATAACAAAAGTGGGAATCTGAAAAATTCTTGATGTAACTGTATCGCAGTATTTTGTAACAGAATTCTGGTATAACGATATTTTATCTGTCGATTAATAAAACCGGTATGTATATCTTCATATTAAGGAACTCAGAAGTTTCCGCCTATCTTCTTTTGTTTACAATATTGATAACTCCTTAATGATATATCGTCATATCCGTTTATAGATTAGTTGTATAAAATATGAGGGCATTTCACTAAAAGTATTTGTACCAATTACGAGTACTTCATTTAGTTCTTAAGTTGCAAAAATATCGATGTTAATAATTGATGACATTCACCCACCGTCTATAAAGGTTACGTCATTTATTCCAGATAAATAAAAATGATAAGGGATTCTGCCGAATTCGCAAATAACACCAACTGTCTTTAGTTGGTGTCATTTTTATTGTCATTTTGAATGCTTAAGAGTTCTCTCAAACCCTTTCCTTTATAAACTCTTCAATCTCTTCATTCCGAAGTTTCGGATTGGCTCCCGAATAACTCGCCACCAAAGCACCAACCGCACTCGCAAAATCCAGTGCCGTTTCAGGATTTTTATCTGATAACAATCGGGCAATCAAACTCGCCAGAAACGAATCCCCTGCTCCAACCGTATCGGCCACTTTCACAGGATAGCCACCGTGACTGTAAAACTTGTTGTTCCAGAGTAATATTGAGCCGTGTTTTCCCAAAGTAACACAGACAGAACCTGTATTTGTCTTTTCTGAAATGAAACGGATGTTTTCTTCCAGATCATCCGATTTAAAACCTAACTCAGCAGCAATTTCCAGGATTTCTTCATCATTAAATTTAATGAAATCGGCTTTATTCATCAATTCTTCCAGAAGCCCAATGTGGTAGAAAGGTTTTCTCAGATTAACATCAAAAACCTTGAACATTCCAGGGTTGGAATCCAGTAGCCTGAAAAGCGTGTTTCTTGAAGCATCATTCCTGCAGACAAGGCTTCCGTAAAAAAAGACATCGGCATTTTTAACGATATTCAAAGTATCATTATTAATTTCAATAAAATCCCAGGCAGACGGAAATTTGATTTCATAAGTTGCAGAACCACGCTCGTTCAATGTTACCTGGACAATGCCCGTATCATAATCTTGTGTCGTAATAATTCCTCTGGTATCAAGCTGATTTTCCCGGACGTAGTCACAAATTATTTTTCCATCCTCATCATTTCCAACAGCACTTATCATCGCCACCGGAAATCCGAAAGACGCCGTTCTCAGTGCCAGATTGAGCGGAGCACCGCCAATTTTCTTTTCTTCTCCAAACACATCGAAGAGCACCTCTCCGAAACTGACTGCATTTATTTTTTTATTAAGGAACATTAATTAAGGATTTTTGACATTAATATTACTGAATGAACTGTCTGCAGTACCAAAAATACTCCATTTTTTGTTAACAACATCATATACACGATTGCTGAACGCCAACTTATCATTCACATAAACCACACAAACATCATTGCTGATGAAAACCGTTACATTATAGTTGGTTCCCGAGATTCCGGACAAAGGATAAGCATTGGCAAAATCCTCACTTCCGCCGTTCATTACATAACTCGCCATTCTGTTGGAAGAAGGTTCGAACGAAATTTTAAAACCATTCTTTCCGTCATTGTCCTGCGCCAGAATCAATCCTGATTTCCCGTTAGCAGAAATATTCAATGTAAAGCTGATCTGATTGGCCTTCTGAAGTTTCCCGAACATTACCTGGGAATTCGCAGAAAGGTTAAAGCTATTCCCGTTCTGAGAAGCATTACCTGTAATCTTATCTACGGAAAGCGGAGCATTTTGTCCAAATACAGATTGCAAGGTAGAAACAGGTTTCACCGCCAACGTTCCATCCGGATTCTGAACTAATTGATGTGCTACGAGATTTCCCGCCCAGTCTTTTCCACCTGTGTTGCTTTCAGGAACTTTTCTTGCTGTCCAGCCCACCAAATAACGGTTGGTATTGTCCGAAACGGTCTTTGCAGCGTAGAGATAAGAGCCATCCAACCGGTCATTTACAGGTGTAGTCCACGGTCCGTTTGGTGAAGTTCCAATTCTGTAATGTGTTCCGGTATTGTTACTCCAGTTTTCGGAGAAAACAAGATACCAGTAATTGCCCATTTTGAAAAGGTCCGGACATTCCAGCATAATGTAATTTTCTGAAGAAGTTGTCGTGTAAATCGGATTTTCCACCGTCCAGTTTCCGCTGGCAGGATTGGTTGTGGTAAATTTAAGAACAACTGCTTTTTTAGCCGAAGTCTGTGCAGAAACCAGCATCCAGTATTTTCCATCTTCAGTATTGAAGAAAACGTGCGGGTCTCGGAATTCATAATCATAATAGCCAGCCGGAGCAGTGATCTTAAAATTTTTCACTTTCGTCCAGTTTTTCATATCAGTACTTGTTGCCAAAAGCACACTTTCCCTCGGATTTCCCGCTAAAAACGAAGCAATCTCATTATGCCCCGTATAATAGTAATAATACGTATTCCCGACTTTCACCAGACTTCCTGTTCCCACACCAAAATCCGGTTCAGAAGCTGTTCCGTAAGGAATTTGTCTCCCTTGATAAGTAAAATCCTTGAAATCGGTCGTCTCAAAGCTGTGAATATCGTGAAATCCTTCGCCTGCAGGTTTAGTTTTAGCATCGTGCAGGAAGAAAAGATGAAATTTTCCGTTTTCGTAATACGGCATTACATCACCAACATAACCTGCTGTGTAATAAGGATTAGTGTTTCCCATCCATTGATTAGGCGGTTGCGGAAAGATATTCGTCTGTCTGAAAATATCATCCGGATTCACATCGGCCACCGAATCATGATTCTGGCAGGAATAAGTTGCCAAAGCCATCACAGCGGCTAAATATATTTTTCTGATTGTCATTGATTCTGATATTAATGCGTTACAAGATAATTAAGGCTGTTCTCCGTAATTTTTTTGACGTTATCCAAAAATCCGTTCGGCTGGCTTGGTGTTCCGTTCGAGGTTTCGTTGTACCAGTCATAAGCACCCATTGAGATAGTGATACACTTTTTATTGGCAGTTCCTCCCGGAAATTCTGCCACGGCAACACGTCCGTCCAGTGTGTTATCCCAGGCTTCACTGGCAAGATTATTTCCTCCTGTCTGCGTTCTCCATCCGGCTCCGTTAACATAGCCGCCCCAATCCGGCAAGAACCACCACGCAGTATGATTCAGTCTGAATGTTCCTTTCTGAAGGAAATTGGCTTTCCCGGATTCGTAGGTCAGGAGTCCATCAAAAACGGGGTGCGCTTCGTTACCTTTGAAGGAAATTCCCCAATCGTTGTTCGCATCTACAAACCCATTCGGTAAGAAATCCCCGAAAACATTATTCGGACCTTTTCCGGAAGGCACAATTCCCAAAGCATCCACATATTGAGCAGCAAATCCCGTTAAAAGAATATTTCCGCCCGCATTCAGATAGGTTTTGATTTTAGAGGTGACGTTTGCATTTAGCGCATCACCCGGCAAAGCGGTAGCCGAGTCAAAATGCCACCAAATCACATTGATGCCCGTAAGGTTAGCTGCACCACTCACCACATCTGCCATTGAAACATAAACTGCTCCGGAAAATTTTCCGAAAAGCCAGTCGGAAGCTGCAATTTCATCAGGATTGGTAAGACCTGTTCTGGTTGCTGCCGTTCCGAGGAATGCCACTGTTGGACCAGAAATCGGAGTGGTTACTTTTGCCGTGTAGATTTCAGTCAGATTTGCATTGGAAACGGTAAACTGTACAGGGCTGCTGAAATTAATCGTAGTTCCAGATGCAGGATTGATGCTCACACCGCTTGCCATTTCTATTACAGGCGGCAAGGCAGTAAGATTCGTTCCTTCCGGCATTGTGAGTGAAATCGTTTTGCTGGAATGGTTGATAGTTGCCGATAATCCGTTAATTTTAAAACTGATAATCGGAACCTGAGCCTGAACCGTCACCTGATAATCTTTATAAATATTACCATTCTTCACTCTGAATTTGACAGGCTGCGAAAAATCAATTACAGTTCCCGAAGCCGGGGAAATCACTGCACCTTGCGGAATTTCTATTATTGGCGATAAAGCTTTCACGCTCGTTCCGTAAGGCAGCGTTACCATGATTTTATCATTTTTATTGTCAATGTCTCCAGAAACGCCGTTTACTTTAAAGGAAGACACATTCACCGAAACATCCGTTACCAGTCCGTCTTCCATATTGTTGTCGCAGGACCATACCAATATTGCGGAAACCAGCAATAAAATGAATATCTGAAATTTATTAAATATTGTTTTCATAAATCTTTAGTTTTAATAACCGTTATTTTGCTTGTACAATCCCTGGCTGAAATTGATCTGAGCCAATGGAATCGGACAATATTCTTCAATTCCGTGGTCAAATCCTGCCTGAGAGTAGTAAGATCTTTTCGTTTTTTCTCCGGAATAATAGGTATTCATCGTACCTGCTGCGGTTCCCCATCTCACAAGGTCGAAGAAACGGCTGCCTTCCATTGCAAATTCCATTCTGCGCTCCCATCTCAAGGCTTTTCTTGCAAAATCCTGATTCCAAGTACAGTTCACACCCGGTTCATATTTGCTGATAAGGTTGTTTGAAGTATAACTTCCGGTCAAAACGGTACTGTTCGCCGCACGTTGTCTCACCTGATTAATTAAAGGCAACGCCTCGTTGATCTGTCCAAGCTCTATTAAAGCTTCTGCCTTCATCAACAATACATCGGAATAACGGATAATGATCCTGTTTTTAGAATTGGCATAAAACGGGTCTACATTCACCGTACAACCACATCCTACGGGTACATTTTCCTTTAACGAAGCATAATAACCATACGTTCCCGGGCTCCTGTTCCAGCTTTCCTGATAGATTTTGTTTTCCTCGTATTTCCAAGGCAATCCCGGCAAAGCAACCGTGTGGTAAAGTCTTGGATCTACTTTGTAATTATTGAGCTGATTGTAATTCAAATCCGTATCATTATACGTATCAAACATTGGCAAACCTTGTGGCGTTGTCTTGAAAGCGTTCACCAGATTCTGACTTGGTTTGTGGAAATCGCAGCATCCCAAACCTTGCGGCAGAGAAAGCACATCCCCGTAATTCAGTCTTCCGAAAAGCGTTCCGTCATTGTCGGAATATTGAATTGAGAAAACCGATTCCGGACCATTCTCGTGCGTTCCCGGAAGAAAATTGTACCCGAAATCTGATTCCAGAGTATAATTTCCGATCACCTGATTAGCTGCGTCAATGGATTTCTGAAGCGTTGCCGGATTAATCTGAGTCACCGTATAATTGTCGTCCTGCTCATAAGCCTGATACAATCTCACTTTTGCCAAATATGCATAAGCCGCACTTTTCTTTGGCCTTCCGACTTCGGATTGCGTTGACGGCAAATTGGCAGCAGCATCTTCAAAATTGGAAGCGATGGCGTCCCACAGTTGCTGGTCGGTTTTCGCACGGTTGGAGATTTTCGGGTAATCATCAATCGGTGTATTTTCATCTACGTAAGGCACATATTTGAAAAGGATTTTCAACATAAAATAAAAATGTCCTCTCACGAATTTCATCTCGGCAATACGTTTTTTCTTGTTTGGGTATTGCGCTTCAGAAAGCTGGTTAAGCGCTGCAATTGCTTTGTTGCATCTTCCGATTCCCACATAATGCAGATACCAGAGACGGTCCAATTCACCAAAATCCGAACGGATATTGTTGGAAATTTCAAAAAAATGGAATGCCTGAATATCATTAGTTCCGCTTCCGCCTTTGTAAGCATCGTCCGAACGCACATTTCCGTATGGCCAAAGGCTGAAAGGTGTGTCGTAATGGTCGTTTCCAAGTGCTGCATAAGCTGCTATCACAAAACCATCCACATTTTCAGGCGTTACAACATCGGCCTCGGAAAGCACGCCTCTTGGCTCATTGTCCAAAAAATCGTTGCAGGAAGTTGTTCCCAACAGAAATGCACAGGCAGCTGTTAATAGTATATATTTTTTCATTGTTTTAATATTATTCTTGATTTTTTTGTCTCTCGCTGATTTCGCAAATCGAGCAGATTTTTTTAATCAGTTTCATCTGGATAATCTGCGAGAATTTATTCAAATATTATAGTGATAAATTAACTCCAAAATTGAACGTCAGCGGAAGCGGATAACCGAAAGCCGGTGTTTCCGGATCAATACCCGTGAAGCTTTTGGATTTGATGGTCAGAAGATTCTGTGAGCTGATGTAAATCCTGAAATTGGTAAGCTTGTATTGCTCCAACACATTTTTCGGAAGACTGTAGCCTAGCTGTAAAACCCTTAATTTCAGATAGCTTCCGTTCTCTACATAATAAGATGAAAATCTGGATTCTGCGTTGCTGTCCACCGTTGTGAGTGCCGGAATATCAGAATTCGGATTCTGTGGTGACCATGCATTGAGCAATCTCGTTCCTTTGTTGGAACCTACATCATCCACACTCCAGAAATCGGTTTGGTATTTTTTAGAATTAATGACATCCATATCGCCGATGCCTTGCCAAAAGGTAGACAAATCGAAATTTTTGTAGGAGAAATTAAGATTAACGCCATACATAAATCCCGGATTCGGATTTCCGATCCATGTTCTGTCTTTGTCGTCGATAATTCCATCATTATTTAAATCGGCATAACGAATCCTTCCCAATCCTTTGCCCGGTTGAGTAGCGGAATTATCTACTTCAGCCTGCGTTCTGAAAAGTCCGTCGGCAACATATCCATACATTGAATTGATCGGTCTTCCGAGAATATTATCCGTGGTTCCGTTTCCACCATAATTGTTGATAACGGATTGTGGTAATTCCGTGATTTTGTTCCGGTTCATCGAGAAATTTCCTGAAATCTCATAGCCAAATCCGCCAGAAGTTTTGTCCTGATAACCCAAAGCGATTTCAATCCCTTTATTTTCCATCGAAGCGCCGTTGATCCAGCGGTTTCCACCTTCGCCAATCACGCCCAGATAAGGAGGTAAAACGAGAATATCTTTGGTTGCTTTTTTATAAATATCCACGCTTCCCGTCAGTTTCTGATTAAAAAATCCGAAATCCAGACCGAGATTGGTCTGCGTGGTAGTTTCCCATTTTAAATCGTCATTTTTGGTTTGGGTTGCGATGAACCCCGAAGGCAATAGACCGCTTCCCACTCCCGAAATATCATAAGCCGTTCCATAAGACGTTGCCCAAGTGGGATTTCCCCCTGCATAGTTAGCAATGTAAAGCGAGTAAACAGCCGAGTTGCTGATCTCCTGGTTTCCGGTCTGTCCCCAACCTGCTCTCAGCCTTAAATCTGAGAAAAACGGAATCCATTTCTCCGCAAAATCTTCTTTGTTGATTCTCCATCCAGCCGAAAATGCCGGGAATGTTCCAAAACGGTTGTTTTTCCCAAATCTTGACGAGCCATCATAACGCACTGTTGCAGAAAAAAGATAACGGTTGTCATAATCGTAGGAAAACTTCCCGAAGTACGACAACAAACTGTAATAGGTAGAGCTTCCACCATTGAATGCATCTCCCGTCCCGGCATCAGGATACATATAATCGGGAGTTTCAATCAAAAACCCTTCTTTTCTGAGCCACGTATTGTTATAGGTATCCTTATACATTTCCATTCCGCCCAGTAAATCAAAATGGTGATTTCCTGCTTTGGCTGTGTATTGAGCTGTATTGGTCCACGTCCATTTTTCTGTATCGGACTGGTCAATATTTACAGCATTTGTTTTGTTTTGAAGATAGCCGGAAACATAGCTTCTTTGCAACATTCTTTTATAGTAATTCGAAAAATCTACACCAAAACTTGATTTCAATGTCAAATTTTTCACAGGCTGTAATTCGGCATAGACGTTTCCGAAAAAACGCTGGTAACGGTAGCCGTTGTCTTTGTTGTATTCCAAAAGACGGACGGGATTCTGACGGTCATTCATCCCGCCAACCGGACCACCCCAACCGATTCCGTCCACAGTATGGACAGGAATTATCGGCAACGCTCTTAAAGCCGGATCCAGAACGCCAGGGTCTATCAATTCGTTGGTTTTATTGTACGTAAAATTTTCCCCGATTTTTAATTTACCATCGAAAAAATTATAGGAAGTATTCACACGGGCAGATAATCTTTTGAAATTGGTCAGCTTTACGATACCGTCATTGTCATAATACCCCATCGAGAAATAATAAGAACCTTTGTCTGAAGCGCTTGAAGCCGCCACATCCAAAGAATTGGCAACACCGGTCTGGGAAACCTCATCATACCAATTGGTATTGGCAGATTTGATGGTTTTTGCCGCATCCAGATATTCCGGAACGTAGCTGTTGTACAAGGTCGGAACGCCGTTCTGAACACCCCAGTCGAAGCTGTAGCTCAGGTTATTATTGTTCGGATTCAGACCGTCATTGATATTAGCTTGCCAAAGCACCTGTCCGAATTGTTTTGCGTTGAGAACAGGCGTTTTTTTCGCGTATTGGGAAAAAGCAGTATAATAATTCAGGTCGATTCTCATCTTGCCTTTTTTCCCTTTTTTGGTGGTAATGATGATCACACCGTTTGCTGCTCTGGAACCATAAATACTTGCGGAAGAAGCGTCTTTCAGTACCTGCATTGTTTCAATGTCGCCCGGATTCAGCTCGTGCATTCCTGCTTTTGTTGGTACACCGTCTATTACATAAAGCGGGTCGGTATTGTTCAGTGTCCCGACACCACGAATCAGGACTTTGGTACTTCCTCCAGAAGGCGAACCATCGGCGGAGATATTCACCCCAGCTACTCTTCCCTGTAGTGATTTTATGGGATTCGGTTCCGCCTGTTTGTTAAGATCTTTCATATCAACAATGGAAACTGCTCCGGTGATGTCGGCTTTTTTTTGCTTGGTATATCCGGTCACCACGACTTCGTCGATGTTTTTCACCTTATCGGCTGCCAGAATGATGTTGAGAACCGTTTTCTCATCCACCACCACTTCTTTCGTAGTATAATCGGGATAAGTAAAAACCAGCGTGTTTCCTTTCTTCAAATCATTGATCTGAAATGTCCCGCTGCTATCAGTTGTGGTAGTAGCACCCGTTTCGGAAACAGTCACGGTTACACCACTGAGCGGTTTCTGATTGGGAGACAGCACCTTTCCTTTCACAATTTCCTGCGCAAAAAGATAGGAAAACGGAAGAAGGCAAAAGGCGACTGCAATTTTATATTTCTTCATATCATATAGTTTTAATTTTAATTAATTGTCTACGGAATTTTATACTACTATCTCTTATTTAATATCAAGCTGATGTGCATTGATATTTAATGAGCTTCCTTTCGTGTCTGTTGAGATAGTCAGTTCGGAGAAATGTTCGTTCGGGAAGAAGATTTCGGTCATTACTTTTTCGCCATCGTTGAAGAAGATTTCAATGGAGGTCTTGTCGATGACCAGTTTCATTTTTGCTTCAGGATACATCTGATTCAAAGGCGCTTTGGTAACCGGCGTGGCGTAATGGTTTCCAAAACCTGTTTTCCCTGATTTGGAACGATCTACAAACAATTCTTTTGTTTTATTATCAATTCCAAAAACGACTTCTTCTCCCAAAGAATTTTTCAGAGAAAAGCTATAAGTTCCGGCAGTCATCTTCTTTAAATTTAAATCGAGAACGGCTTTAGTCAGGTCAATTTCTGAAGGACTTACTAATTTATTTTCAGCCTTAAGGTCGATTTTTTTCCGGATAGATTTTCTTTGATAATTTTTTAGTCCGGCAACCGGAATATTTTTAAGTAGATAGCCGTCCTTTGTTTTCTTGAGTGAAACTTCCCTAGCCATTGTCGTACTGCTTCTCCACGCTTCCGTAGGAACTTCCTGTGCATATTCCCAGTTGCTCATCCAGCCGATAATCACCCGTTTTCCCTGCGGAACATTATCAAATGAAACGCTGGCATAATTGTCTTTTCCCCAATCCAGCCAGGCTGCTTTTTCTTTCTGAAGCTGTTTCATGAAATGTTCATCAATCTTAAAAGTTTTCCCGTCAAAATCACCGACAAAATATTGTCCTGCAGAACCATCATTCGGTCCGCCTGGATTGATATTGACGATCAGAACCCATTTTTCTTCATTGGTACCTTCGACTTTCAACGGAAATAGATCAGGGCATTCCCAAACGCCGCCGTGACCGCCTAGATCTTTCCCGAACTCGGATTGGAACGTCCATTCTTTCAGGTTTTTTGAGGCGTAAAAGTGCGTTCTGTCCTGAGCCGCCAAAACCATAATCCATTGCTGTCTTTTGCTGTCCCAAAACACCTTTGGGTCACGAAAATCACGGATTCCCGGGTTTTTAAGAATAGGATTTGCACTATATTTTGTCCAAGTTTTACTATTATCCAAAGAGTAAGCGATTCCCTGAGATTCCACATCTATCTTACCGTCTTTTTCACGGTTGGGGTTGTGATAAGTATACACTGCAACGACAGGATTATTTTTGGAATCCCCGAAACCTGAAGTATTATTTTTATCGACCACCGCACTTCCTGAGAAAATGTATCCCAAATCATCCGGATAAAGAGCAATCGGCTGCTCTTCCCACTTGACGAGGTCTTTGCTTGTGGCATGTCCCCAATGCATCGGCCCCCATTTGTTTCCATCGGGATAATGCTGGAAGAACAGGTGATAAACACCCTCTTTGTAATAGAGTCCGTTCGGGTCGTTCATCCAACCTTCTTTGGGGCTGAAATGAAAATTGGGACGGTAAAGCTGCTCTTCCTTCTTCGAATCCGACTGAGCATTGAGATTCGAAAAAAAGACAGAAACGACAATTAAACTTGATATTATTTTTTTCATTGAATTATTTTTCTCGAAGATTTTTGAATATTTTATTCTTTTGTAAGTGTTTTGCTTAATTTTTCCAGTGATACTCCTTTGGTTTCCGGCATCATAAAAATCACAAATAACAGCTGGAATACCATTGCGATCGTAAATACCAGAAATACCGTTCCGGCGCCAATCGTAGAAAATAATGTCGGGATAAGGGACGGAATGATCGCTGCCAAAACCCAATGCGTAGAGCTTCCGAATGCCTGTCCTGATGCGCGGAGATGGTTCGGAAAAATCTCGGAAATAAAAACCCAGATCACCGTTCCCTGTCCGATGGCGTGAGAAGCGATAAACAGGAATAAAAACACAGGAATCGCCAAACCCGACCAATGAAAATAAAACGCCATAGAAACCAATCCTAACGAAATGATATAGCCGATAGAACCAATATACATAAGAGTTCTTCTGCCGACTTTGTCGATGAGATTAACACCAACCAACGTAAAAACCATATTGACAATCCCAATCCCAATGCTGCTGAGAAGTGCTGTTTTCTCGCCCAATCCAGCCTCACCAAAAATTCTCGGTGCATAATATAAGAATGCATTGATGCCCGACATCTGGTTGAAAAATGCGACAAGGAAAGCGAGCATCAGCGGAAAACGATATTTTTTCATAAAGATATTTTCCTTTGGTGCTTCGGCATGATCGTCTTCCATCTGAGAAATGAGTAGGTCAGAATCCTGATCCGGGTTTACGATTTTAACTACATTTTTGGCTTCGTTTATTTTGCCTTTGGAAACGAGCCATCTTGGGCTTTCCGGAATTATAAGTACACATAAGGTGTAGATAATTGCTGGAATTGCCTGAACACCAAGCATCCATCTCCAGTCGTTATCTCCGATTCCGCTGAGTAGATAATTGGATAAAAAAGCAACCAAAATTCCCAAAACAATATTGAACTGATACAGGGAAACCAATCTTCCGCGATCTTTTGCAGGGGCGATTTCGGAAATATAAGCCGGTGCTGCAATGGTAGATGCACCAACACCCAAACCTCCCATAAATCTGAAAAATGCGAAGATATAAGGATCATTGGAAAGCGCCGTTCCGATTGCTGAAAGTGCGTATAAGATACCGATTGCCAAAAGTGTTTTTTTCCGCCCGAATTTGTTGGTCGGGATTCCGCCAAAGATTGCTCCGATAACGGTTCCCCACAATGCCATTCCCATTACTACCGCACCGTGGAATGCGTCTGAACTCTGCCAAAGCGCCTGTAGTTTTTTATCGGCTCCGGAAATCACCACAACATCAAACCCGAAAAGAAATCCTGCCAAAGCCGCAGTGACAGACCACATCAAAATTTTATTCATATATAAATATTTATTATTTTTTATTGATCAAATGGAATCACTTATTCTTATTGATGGTTGCGTTTACAAACCATAGCGATTTCACCTTTTGAAAAATATTACTTTGTTCGTGGCTAATATATTCCGGGAGAGGAATGCGAAGGTCTAATTATGTAACAAAATATTTCGTCAAGGTTAATTATTTGTTAACTGATTTTAATTAACTGAAAATCAAAATTCTAAAATTGATACGATTTCAAAATATGATAATAATGTTTCAAAAATGTAACACCATTCTATAAAAATGTTACGTAGATTATAAGGATTTTTAGAAGGATGAACGAATGTTAGTGTGGGAAGATTGACCGAAATTTGAGGTCGGGTTTTGGGAAACTATGGCTTTAGTTTTTATAAGATGAATACTTCGAGCAAGCAATGCATCATTGTTCACCCGAAGAATGACGTCTTATCAGTGCTGACAACGATATCTCGTTCGCAAGGATATTTCTACTATATTCGGGAAAGAAAAGAAAGATATACAAGGATAAATTACTCCTCACCAACGCTCTTCCTAAAAACATTCGGAGAAACCCCAAACTTATTTTTGAATACTGTGGAGAAATAATTCGGAGAAGAGAAGCCGGTTTTATAAGCAATTTCGGAAATCGTCAGTCCGGGATTTTGCAGCATCGATTTTGCCTGTTCCAGACGGATATTGTTGATGTAGTCACTTACATTCACGTCAAACATTGCCTTTATTTTTCTGTAAAGCTGAATTCTTGAAATATTCAGTAAATCTGCAAGATTTTCCACTGAAAAATCTGGATTGTCGATATTGGTTTTAATGATCTGATTCAATTTGTTCACGAACGTCTGCTCCATACTTCCGAAGGATTTGCTGTCCACGATTCTGCCAATGTTGTTGGTGTAATAATAACGGAGTTTTTCGCGGTTGTAAAGCAATGAACGCAGCGACTGTGTCAGAATCGGATAGCTGAATGGCTTCGTAAGATAAAGATCAACCCCGGATTTCAGTCCCTGAAGATAAGATTCCTTATTGTCCAAAGCTGTGAGAAGAATGACCGGAATATGAGATGTTCTGAGGTCGTTTTTCAGGATTTCGCAGATTTCAAAGCCGTTTTTTCCAGGAAGATTCACATCGCAGACAATAATGTCGGGAATCTCGCTTAGCGCTTTATCAATCGCATCCGTACCATCGGAAACCATCACATCAAATTCCGTCTGAAGCTTATTGCTGAGGAAAAACGACAAATCCGAATTATCCTCCACCAAAAGCAAAGAATACCGATCACCCGGATTTTCCTGATTCTGTATAAAACTTCCTTCTTCCACCACGCCGAAAACACCATCTTTTGCCAGCGTTTCCGCATCCATAACACTCGGTTCTTTTATCATCTGATCTTCATTGAAATGCTTGTTTCCTTTGTAAAGGCTGATGATAAATTCCGTTCCCTGAAAAGAACTCACCTCAATTTTCCCGAGATGAAGCTCCACAAACTGACGGCTGAGATGAAGCCCGATTCCTGAACTGTTTTTGCGGTTGTTGGAACCTTTAAAATAGGGTTCGAAAACGTTGCTGATCTCTTTTTCCGGGATTCCTATACCGTTATCTTTGAAGCTGATAACCGCCTGATTTCCTTTTTCCTGAATTGTAATTTCAATTTTTCCATTGTCCGGCGTGAATTTAAATGCGTTTGACAAAAGGTTAAAATATACTTTATCCATCAGGTTTCTGTCAATATACAGTTCCAGATTTTTGTTTGTAGAATGAATTTCAAACTTAATATTCCTTTTTTTGGCCTCGTTTTCAAAATCCCTGAAAATCCCGTAAGTAAAGTCGTAAATATTGGTTTTGGAAACCCTTAAATTAAAGGTTTTATTTTCTATTTTCCTGAAATCCAAAAGATTATCCACCAACCTAAGCAAACGGTTTGAATTTTTATTAATCAGTTCCAGCTCATAAGACGGATTTGTACCCTTACTTTTAAAAGTATCTTTCAATGATTCCAAAGAACTTAAAATGAGGGTTATCGGTGTTTTGAATTCGTGGGACAAACCCGTGAAAAAGTTTACTCTTGCTTCATTACTTTCCTTGAGTTCATTGGCAATGGTTTCAATCTGATTCCTTTGAATCGTCACACGTTCGTTGGTGAGGGTAAGCTGTATATTTTTAATTTTAATGGTATAAATTAGGTAAATAGCATAGGCAATCAGGCAAAACATCAGAATTAGAAGGACAACTGACCATCGGAACAATTCTCTTTGGGAAGAATAGAGTTCGGTCTGCTTTTTCACGGCATTCACCTGATTTTCAATCACGCCCTGCTGTTCGATGATTTTATCGAACTGGTTGCGCATAATTTCAGCATTCAGCCTGTCGATAATGGTTGTACTGAGTTTGATTCGTTTCGGTGGAATTTGCCCATTGTAGATTTTAATAGCAGTTTCAATGGCTTCCGTTCCGCCGGTAGGATAAAGCAAAGTGGCATTCAATTTACCATCCAGAACCATCTGAATTCCACCGTCTTTGGTGTTCAGACCATCCACACCGATAAATTTGATTTGATTTTCCACACCTGCGTTTCTCGCTATTTGCCATGCTTGCGTTGCGAGTTGGTCATTGAAAGCAAAAACATAAAGAGCCTGATTTCCCAATGAATCCAGAGTTTTTCTGAATGCTTCAGCCGGAAGACCTTTGAAGGTTTTTATCAGTTCTGTATTGAAATTATTTTTAATAGTTTGCTGAAACCCCAAACTTCTTTCCGTAGTGGGCGAAGAATTATCATCGCCTTTTATTTCAATGACTTTTGTTAAATTTTTAGAATCCGAAATAATGTATTGCGCCGCTTCTTTGCCAATCTCCATGTTATCAGCACCGATATAAGTGGCATATTTATCAGAATTGATTTTTCTATCCACCAAAATCACGGGAATTTTTTTTGCAAAGGCTTTTTCCACCACAGGAACCAGCGAATTGGGATCAATAGGTGAAATAATGATGATATCCGCTTCATTATCTATCATCTTCTGAATATCCTTGATTTGCTTCTGAACCGACCCTTCTGCTTTACTAATGCTTAGCTGCACCTCAGAATGCAAAGACGCCTGAATCTCCATAGAATGATTCATGGCCTGTCTCCAGGGATGATTTCCCAAACCTTGTGAGAAGCCTATATTTATTTTATCCGATTTTGTTGAAGCATCCTTGCAACCATGCAAAATCATCAGCAACAAAAATAAAACGGTACCAACCTTGGGGAAACCAAACGTTCTAAAAGCTTTTTTTGTGGACATATGAACACAATATTAATAAAGATGTTTTACACCTACAATTTTTGGTGAGAGTATTTTATTAATATGTTATGATTTAATATTTTTATATAAGGATTGTGAAATAAGTATTATCCATTGTCTGTTAATATAACAGAAGTAGAATTCGTCCGAATGAACAGTATTTTTTTTCCATACTTGGTAAGGTTTAAATTTCGGATACAATAACAATATTTGTTTGTTTTGAAAAATTAAGTAGTTTTTTCCTCCCAAATCAGTTCATGAATAAAAATAGTTGAAGATGAAAAAGACAATACTGTTATTACTAATATTAGCTGGATTAAACAATGGATCAAAAAAATACACCTCATTTATTCTAATGAAGTAGTATGTTTTTTTCATTTACAACTGTCAAAGGAGAAATCTTGCAGCTATAAAGTAACCGCCACCAATTACTAGTAGTGGAAGAGAAATCGATAGCAAAACCAATGTCCAAATAAATACCCTAAAGTAGCTATATAAGCTTACTTTGGAAGGATCGGAAGGATCATAGATAACAGTGGCTGTTTCTCCTATTTTCCAAGCTGGAGGATCATTTCCTTCTGCTAACTCGTATGTAATTAATTGGTTATCTTTTGTCCGAAAAGTGAAGATTGGCGCAAACGCTTCACCGTCGGATTCATACTTGTGAAAATCGATTACTGTTGCTGTAGCTTTATAACCATTATTAAGAAATGTCATTGTATTACGGAAACTGTAAACTGCCCATACAAGAAATACCACTCCTAATCCCAGGATTAAATAATATTGCCACATAATTGTATTGTTTTTAAAATTTTCCATTATTGTAATGATACAATATTAACTACCAAATTATAAGCTAATTAAGAATTTAAAGAAATTTTAGTTATCTATCTCTAGATTACAAATATCACTTATATGTTTCTACTTATCTTTGGTAAATGGAAAATCAACATGAAATAGAAAAACAAATACTTGAGATCATTACTCTTTGCATTTATATAAAAAGACTATTAGAACAACCTAATAGCCTTTTTGTTTGTATATGAAATAAAAAAATACGCTCTAATTGCACTCTTAAAATTGCGAGAACAATTAATTGCTTTCTACTTCAACCAATTCTCTTCCTGTAAGCACAAAATAGAGATTCTGCAATTGATGAAGATATATACACTGAATATAATTTCCAAAGTATAAAAATCCCTCTAATATTTTTTCCTTCGAAAGGTCAAAATCATATTTTCCAAAGTTGGGTAAATCATAACGGATTCTAAAATCTGATCTGTAACTTTCTTTAAAGCCAAACTTGGTAAGCCACTCACTAGTAAGTAAAATAGGTTTTAAATCCTCTGAATGAACCGGAATTTTAGAAATTCCTCTTCTAACATGTACAAGGCTATTTTTATGATCTAAATCGAGTCCAGTAATGGGTACAACTTCTTCTTTATATTGAATTAAATTATGAAGTCTAAGTTCGTGTATTTTCATAGTGTGAGTATTTAAAGTTTTATAATCTGAATTTGAAAAGTTTAATGTTACTTCGCTTTAGAATTCAAATTCGTATCTGCTAGTTTAGTTAAAGATTCGTCACATTGTTTTTCTTCTTTTAATGTTGCGAGGAGATTTTTTAGGGATGTTTTTTCGTCCAGTATCTTTGCAAAAGCAGCTAATGTTCCATATGTTGCAATTTCGTAATGTTCAACCTTTTGTGAAGCTGCAATAATCCCTGCATCTCTTACTGTTCCGGGTTCTGTCTCTTTTATAATACTTTCCGCCTCATCCAATAAGCCCTGCATTGCATCGCATTTTTTTGCTTGTGCTTTTTTGCCCATAGATTCAAAACATTCCTCCAATCGACTTACGTGTTCTTCAGTTTCAATCAAATGCTGAGCGATCGCATTTTTCAACTTTTCATTAGTCGCATTTTTCTGCATCTTGGATAAAGATTTTACAAGTGCTTTTTCAGCCCAATAGATATCTTTAAGACCATCCTCAAAAAGATCTTTTAATTTTTTTGCGGCATCTCTTTTAGCTGGCGTTTTTCTAGACGTAGTTTTTTTTGCTGTGCTTTTTGTAGTTGTTGCCATAATTTTACATTTTTACTATTAATATATATTTTGTATTTGATTTTTAATCTTTTATGAGTAACCCGTCTTTAAGATGGATTATTTGTTCAATTATTTTTTCTACAGTCTATCGACCTTATTTAACAATCCTTGTACTTATTGTTTTGAACTTTGCTTAATGCTATCAATCTTGTGAATGAAATAATTGATCCTTTTCTCCATATTAATATATATTATCCGCCCCATCAGCAATATTGATAATACAAGCACTTCATCTTCAAATTAAGAAAAGTAGATATTACTAAGTACACTCATCCAAATTATAATGGTATTAGCTGTTCTTGGCGAGTGCACTATATAAAATTTCCGGGTTGCGGAATTTGGAAAAAAACCTCTTCCAATGAATCAGAGAGATCATTATCTGCATTTGAAACAACTTCTTCCATTCTAAGAAGTTTTGGAGCAATTCTATTTAATGTAAGGTTAAAAGAGTTCATAGTAATAAGTAAAGTGTTTGAATACAACAATCCTTATAAAACAATTTTTTTGCCAAAATAAACTTCATTTTTAGTTGCATAATGAAATATTTATATTGTTTTTATGATTATAATCACAACATGTAGTATTTTTATCAAAATATTATTCATTCATATCCAAATTATTCAACGGTAAGTACAATTTTTCCTTGTATCCTTACTAGCATCAGCCTAATTTCTCAGTCTCTTCAGATTATTATATAATCCTATTTATTGTGGAATAATTACTGTTAAAGCAACTAAAAATATTGATAATCAATAGATAAAGAGAAAGCCTTCATCTTAGATTTCCCATATATGTTAGCCACATCTTTTAAAAAAGGATACTAATCTTGAATTGCGAGATTGATTAGTTAAAGGAATATTGAACACAAAATAATGAATTATACAAAAATTCAAGACAAATGTATTTTTGTTAAAAAACATTGGAGAAACTCGAACACTTTCCCACATACGTTAAAACAATGTAACACGCTGAAAATCAATAAACATAAAAACACAAAAAAGGAGACGTTAAAAAAATAACGTCTCCCTAAGCGGAGAGTGAGGGATTCGAACCCCCGGACCTGTTACAGTCAACAGTTTTCAAGACTGCCGCAATCGACCACTCTGCCAACTCTCCATAAACTCCGATTATATCGTCGTTTTCAGTGGTGCAAATATAGAATGTTTTTTAATTCCCTCAAAATATTTTCCATATAAATTTTAACAAAAATTAATAATAAACTATAAATCAAACTGATTATTTTTATAAACCATGGGATAGAGAAGAAAACAAGACTCTAAAATAAAAACGCATCCCGAAAGATGCGTTTTTTATGTTGTAAAAACTAATTTGTTATTAATGTAATTCTGCCAGATACTTTTCAGCATCCATTGCAGCCATACAACCGCTTCCTGCTGCGGTAATCGCTTGTCTGTAGATATGATCCTGAACATCTCCCGCAGCAAAAACACCAGGAAGGTTTGTTCTTGAAGAACCTTTTTCAGTATCAATATATCCGTTTTCATCTAAATTGATTTGCCCCACGAAAATGTCTGTATTGGGTTTGTGACCAATTGCAATAAAAATTCCGTGAACATCGATGGTCGATTTTTCCTGAGTCTGGTTATTAATCACCACTGCTCTTTCCACCAGATTATTTTCTCCTTCAATACCAATTAACTCATGGTGGAATTTCACCTCAATATTAGGCGTATTCTGAACTCTGTGAATCATTGCTTTTGAAGCTCTGAACTCATCTTTTCTCACCAACATGGTTACTTTGTTTACCAATTTAGCAAGATAAGTTGCTTCTTCAGCTGCCGTATCTCCTGCTCCAACTACTACAACATCTTTTCCTCTGTAGAAAAATCCGTCACATGTTGCGCATGCAGAAACTCCTCCTCCATTATATTTTTTTTCGTCATCCAGCCCTAAATATTTTGCAGTAGCTCCCGTAGAAATAATCACTGTTCTTGCAAAAATCTCTTTATTTCCTGCATATAACTTATGAATACCTCCTACTTCTTTAGAAAATTCAACTTTGGTGATCATCTCGTAATGAACTTTTGTGTCGAATCTTTCTGCCTGTTTTTGCAAATCCATCATCATTTCAGGACCTGTAATTCCCGCTGGGTAACCCGGGAAGTTATCTACTTCCGTGGTTGTTGTCAATTGTCCGCCCGGTTCCAGACCTGTATACAATTCAGGTTTAAGGTCTGCTCTTGCTGCATAAATTGCCGCTGTGAAACCAGAAGGTCCAGATCCAACGATCACACAATCTAAAATGTTTTGCTCCATAATTTGCTTTTCAAAAGATTATAAAATTAACGTGCGCTAATTTCGTGATTTTTACTGTTAATTTAAAGTTATTTTAATGATAGTTGTCAATATCTAATATGTGAAATCTCAATAAATCAGTCAAGAAGTCAATGGGCAATTGTGAATTTTATAACGTAAAAATTGGCAATACAATGAATTGACAATTCACCCATTCACTATATCATACTTTCATCTTAATCTTATCAACATTTATAATTTTGTAAACCAGCTCTTTAATAAGTTCCGCTTCACTCATATTGACTGCTCCCAATCCTTTTCCTTTCATATCGAATTCCCTTAAAATAGAGATCACTCTTGTAGCATGCTTTAAAGGATATAATCTTGCCGATTCTGCATAGTCTTTGATGAAATACGGGTTTACTCCCATTTGAGAGGCAATTGCCTGTGGTGATTGACCCGCCATTGTATTGTAAATAATGACATTAGAGAAATAATTATATAGACTAGCCAGCATCATCACAAAAGGATTGTTCTTAGGATTTTTTCCCATAAAATGAGCAATTTTGAACGCAGCATTGGCATTTTTTGTTCCCAGAGCTTTTTGAAGTTCAAAAACATTATATTCCTTGCTGATTCCGATGTGGTCTTCAATGATCTTTCCGTCCAGTACTTCCCCTTCTTTAAGAATGATTTTAAGTTTATTCAGTTCATTGGCTATTCTGGAAAGGTCATTTCCTAGATATTCTGCCAAAAGATGAGAGATGTTGGGCGCGGTTTTTATGCCTAAAGCAATACATTCATCAGCAATCCATTTCGGAAGGTTATTTTCTCTGATGGACTCACTTAAAAATAATGCATTGGCTTTATCCAACGCTTTCGTTACTTTTTTTCTGCTGTCTAATTTTTTATGTTTATGAGCAAAAACCAGCACGGTAGATGGAACAGGATTCACTACATAAGCTTCCAAAATCCTGTTTTCCTCCTCATTTAATTTTAAATCCTGCGCTTCTTTTACAATAATTACCTGCTTGTCTCCCATCATCGGAAACTGCCTTGCCAGCGAAAGAACTTCCTGATAAGAGGTATCTTTTCCGTATACCACTGTTTGGTTGAATGCTTTTTCATCTTCATTCAAAAAGTCATGTTCTAAGGCTTTTACCGCAAGATCTATAAAGTAAGGTTCTTCTCCGTGGAAAAAATAAATAGGTAAAACTTCTTTATTTTTAATATTTTTGAGGATTAAATCTAATTCTTTCATCTTATAAATGGAACTTCCAAAACTGAATTTTCAGGAAACTTTTGATTTTAAATTCAAGAAAGACAAAGATAAGTTTTTTATTTATGATTTGGTTCGAAAGGCCTATCTTTTGCTCACTCCCGAAGAATGGGTTCGTCAGCACTGGATTCATTATTATCTTACGGTAAAATCTTATTCAACCTCAGCTTTAATTACTGAAAAAAAAATTGTTCTGAACGGATTAACGAAAAGAGTTGATCTGTTAATCACCGAAAAAACAGAGCCTGTAATTTTGGTGGAATGTAAAGCTCCGCATATTAAATTAACCGAAAAAACATTTGAACAGACGGCAAGATACAACTCCATTATCGGAGCCAGAGAAATCATTTTAACCAATGGTTTACAGCACATCAATGCCTACTACGAAAATGAACAATATCAATTTTATAGACCTGAATAAACTTTTCTAATATTCAGAATTTACTATGGAAATAAAAAACATCATATTTGACTTTGGAGGTGTCTTGATGGACTGGAATCCCCGGTATTTTTTCAAAGATTATTTTAATGATGATGAAAAAATGGAGTATTTCTTGGAAAATGTTGCCCAGTCTGCATGGAATGAAGAACAAGACAGAGGGAGAACACTTTCGGAAGGAACAGAAGTCCAGGTAAAAAAGTTTCCGGATTGGGAAAAGGAAATCAGAGCATATTATGATAACTGGACCACCATGCTGAAAAGCGATATTCCCCAGAATGTGGAAGTGTTGAGAAAGCTTGCAAAAACCCATTATCATTTATTTGGATTAACCAACTGGTCTGAAGAAACATTTCCCTATGCTCTGGAAAATTATGATTTTTTTCAATTATTTGACGGAAAGATCGTGGTTTCGGGAACTGAGAAATTAATTAAACCTGATCCTAAAATCTGGTATGTTTTGTTAGAAAGATATCACCTTAAGCCTCAGGAATCTGTCTTTATTGATGACAGTCTTAAAAATATTGAAACAGCACGGTCATTAGGTTTTGAAACGGTTCATATTACTCCTGAGACCAATTTAGAAAAAGAATTGATCGATTTAGGCATTCAGTTTTAATCTGAATATCATCTTCATTATGAGTTATTTTTATTAATTTAGATGAGGATTTTTATTATAATTCAAAGATCTTCTTGTCATTACACTCCACTCTCATTACTAAAATTACAAAATATGGTACGATCAATCTTATCCGCAGCATTGCTCATTGTTTCAGGGACCATTTTCAGTCAAAATCTTAAACCGGTTGCTTATCAGGACGGTTCACAAAAGCTGAACGGTCTGGTAACTTCCAACGCAGGTAAAAAACTTCCGGGAGTCTTGGTTCTTCCGGCCTGGAAAGGCATTGACGATGAAGCAAAAACAGCTGCCGCAGAACTTGAAAAACAAGGATATATTGCTTTTATTGCGGACATTTATGGGGAAGGGAATATTCCTGCTGACAACGCTGCAGCAGGTAAAGCTGCAGGATATTACAAGCAAAACTATGAGGCTTACCAGAAAAGAATAACCCTGGCTTTGGAACAATTGAAAAAAAACGGGGCAATTCCGGATAAAATTGCAGTGATAGGATATTGTTTCGGGGGAACCGGAGCCCTTGAATCCGCAAGAGGAAGCCTGCCTGTTGTAGGCGTTGTTTCCATCCATGGAAGTATCGGGAAAGATCAGGCAAGAAAGAACGGCCCCATTTCTGCTAAAATTCTGGTTGAAAACCCGGCAGATGATAAAAGCGTAACGCCTGAAGATTACAACAATCTGATCAAAGAAATGAATGAAGGAAATGCGGATTGGCAGATCATCACCTATGCCCACTCAAAACATACTTTTACAGACCCAAAATCACCGGATTATAATGAAATCATGGCAAAAAGAGCCTGGAATCATACGTTGATATTTTTGAAAGAGATTTTGAAATAACTAAAAATGATAGTCTCTTTGTCATTCTGACGAAAGGAAGAATCTTTACTTTATTTATTTTAACCATTAAGGAATTAAGGTAATTAAGACGGATTCTTCAATTCGCTTCGCTGCTTTCAGAATGACAAAGGACTACTTTGCACAAAATTTATGTTGCCATAATTAATCAACACCTTCTTCTTCCCTGTTCACCAATTCCATAGAGAATGCAGGAAGGCAAATGGAAATATATTCGCAAGACTCAGGAAATGGGTTGCTGTACCGAACCCTCGCTCCTTTTTCAACCAAAATACTCTGTCCTTTTTCAAGAACTACAATTTCTCCGTCGATTTCAAACTGTTTTTTTCCTGAAACAATGATGGTAAATTCATCAAATTCAGGAATCTGATGTGGTTCGCTCCAATCTGGAGGCGCTACCATATGAGCAATTGAAATATTAGGGTTCTGTGTTGAGTGCCCCCAATGTTCTTCTATTAACTTTCCGTCTTTTGTAGGAACTACAAACGGAGATTGCTGAATTTTATATTTTTTCATATCCAGTTTCTTTTTTGATTTCATAAACAAAATTAGTTCTAGCCGGTTCTCCGAAATAGGCAACTTCCTGTTCCGAAATTTTTTGTCCACCAAGTCGTTCCAATGCAATTTGTGAACGGAAATTTTCTTTTCCGATATGGAAATAAACAATATCCACAAACTGAAAGATATAGTCTAGCATCAATTTTTTTATCTGGGGATTAATTCCTTTTCCCCAGGATTTGGTTCCATAAAAGGTATAGCCAATGAAAATACTGTTCTTGCTTTCATCAAAATCATAAAACCGTGTGCTTCCTAAAACATCTCCGGTTGATTTTTCAATAATTTTAAAAGCTCCTTTACTTTCTATGGCTCCTTTAAAAAAGTTTTCGAAAACTTCACGTTGATAACGATCCTTGTTAGGGTGTTGTTTCCAGACTTCAGGATCTGAAGCCACTTTATATAAAGACTCAAAATCCCCTTGCTGTAAGGGGATTAATTGATATTCCTGATTTTCTAAAATGGTTTGTATAGAAAATTTCATCTGTATCTGTTGAGTTTAGATTAAGCCATTTTAACTTTTAGCTTTTGCAGCATCAGACTCAATTTTTTTAATTTCTTTCAATTTGTCCGAAATCTTAATAACTGCATCCAATTTTGAAGGTTTTAAGCTTACTTCAGCCACGGAAGTGTCCCACTTAATCACTAAATTACCTGTATTTTCATCGACAGGATTTAAAGTAATTTCAAACCACTCCTGCTTATCGGCAAGTTTATTCACCGGAACAGTAACATCTACCACATCCTGTTTTGGATCATACGTATAAGCTCCCCACTGCTGAAAATCTTTGTTTAAGATAACCTTCCATTCTTTTTCTGTCGGAACGATAAATAATCCATATGTTCCGGCAGGAACCACTTTTCCTCCGAAGCTTACCGACTGGCCGAAAGTAATTTTTGTTGATGAGTTCGCTCCTGCTCTCCAAACCTGACCGTAAGGAACCAAATCTCCAAAAATCTTACGTCCTTTCACTCCCGGTCTTCCGTAATCGATAGTGATTTTAGACATTGAAAACTGCTGCTCTACCTTCTGACGCGGACTTACAGCCGGTACTGAATAATCCTGAGCAAAACTGAAAACTGATGTTGATATGCAAAGTGCAAATAGTAACTTTTTCACGTGTAAATTTTTGTTTAAAATTACAAAATCAAAACAAAATAGCCTTCTCCAGTTCCAATAATTTTTGTTTTCTCCAGATTCCTCCTGCATAGCCGACCAATTCACCATTAGAGCCAATGACACGATGACAGGGAATCAGAATGGCAATTTTATTCATCCCGTTTGCCGTTCCAACTGCCCGAATTGCCTTTAAATTTCCCAGAAATTCCGACTGCTGTTTATAGGTTCTTGTTATTCCCATTGGAATCTCTGTCAGTAATTGCCAGACTTTCTTTTGAAAATCGGTTCCTGTAATGAATAAAGAGGTTTCGAATCGTTCTCTTTTTCCTTCAAAGTATTCTGTCAGTTCTCTTTCCAGTTGATGAAAATGCTCATGATCTTTTTCAACAAATTCAGCGTTTAAAGTTTTAGACAGAGATTTGAATTGCTTTTCCATATTTTTCCTGTCTGTGAATTCCAGCAGACATATTCCTTCTTCAACAGCACAGGCAAACATTGCTCCAAGCGGAGTTTCTATGGTTTTTCGATATATCATTTCCATTGAATTAAAGTTAAACAAAATCCGGAAATCTAAGCATTATAAATTAGTCAAAACTCTTTTCGCCTGCTGAACATGTCTTAGATTATGATAAATTACAAATCTGAATGTATCTCCTAGCTTCAGTTTAATTAACGATGAAATGCTGATAGCGGTTTTTGTTTTATTTAAATCTATATTTTTAGCATTTTCCAATAGCTCTAACATCTGTTCCTGCTGTTTGATAAATTCAATAATAACATTTTTATTTAATTGGCTATGAATAGGATTCATGCTGTTAAAAGTCTTCATTTTATTTACTTTTTCATTGGGAAGCATGCTTTTAGCAAAATAATTTCCTAAAATTCCGGATGTAAATATTTGCTTGGAAGAAGTTTGGGAAGATAAAATCCTTTGATTGATCTCAGGAATATAGAAATTCCCATACCGATTAAGATGTTCAAAACATTCTAAAGTACTCCAGCTTTCTTGCGACATTCGACAATTAAGTTCATGATCTGATTTCTGTAATAGGTTTTCTGCAGACTGAAGGTTTTCCTGTGTGATATTTTTTAAATCAACAATTAATTGATAGGAAGAGATTTTCATTATTATTTTTTGTACAAATTTCTCTTTTAATGCTCTGTTAAATATTGACTGAACTCAAGATTTTTTGAGTCTTGATAAAGTTTCGGGAGACATTCTAAGATAATTTGCAATATATTTTTGTGGAATTTCCTGAAAAAGCTTCGGACTCCTTTTCAACACTCTTTCAAATCGTTCCTGAGGAGAGTTAATGAGCAGGTCTTTTTCTCTTTCAAGTTGTTGCACTACCAAATCTTCTAATACTGAAATCCAAAGTTTAAGATGCCCATCATTAGAATGTATAAATTGATAAAAATCTTTCTTTGAAGCTATTCTTACTTCTGTTTTTTTTATGGTTTGAATATAAAGATCAGAAGGCTTTCCCGATAAAAATGAATCTAACGAAACAATAATATTTCCGGAATATCCAAAACGGATGATTCTTTCTTCATTTTCGTCTATCATAAAGATTCTGACGCTCCCCTTTTCCACAAAATAAATATTGGTGTCTGTTTCATCTTTTACTTTGAGAAACTGATACCGCTGAATGATCTTTTTATGTTGAAAAAGATCTGCTTCAAGTAGTGTTTTAATAATATCCACAGAACATATTTGATTAAAATCCAAGTTTATTTAAAAACAATAATTCATTTACATCGATTCACATTCCCGCTGTCATCATCGACATATAATAATTAGCACAATGCAAAGCAATCATTAGCAATATTTCTTTCTCTGAAAAGGTATCGAAAATGTCTGAAGCAGCAATGTGGTATTCATAATTCATTGTATTCCACTTCAAATCGGGCTTCATTACCAAAAGCTCAGTTCCGTTTTGATCTGCAAGTACAAATGATTCTTTGAAGATGCCTCTATGCTTAAAAATATATCCGCTTTTTACTTCATTAAAATAGGTCTGAATCACAATTTCTCCATTCCAGTTCATTCTGAATTTTAAAAGTATTTTTTCACCTTCTTTGAGTTCAATGGTTGTTCCCCAAAAGCCTTTGGGTTCGATTTGATATTTAGAACCTAAGGTTTCGATGTCAGCATTGAACTTAAACCAGCTTTTATACACTAGCGTACCGATAAGCATTTCATTTTCAACCAATTCGAAAGTTAACGAATTTTTTGACCTTACTTTATACTCTTTCATAAGCTTTTATTTTGTTGTTAATAAATGCCGTATTACAAAAAAATACACTTAGAGGTGCAACTAAGAATAATAAAATTTCTTTCATGGATATAGTTTTGATTGGTTTTTATTCAATTAATTCAGCTCTTTTTCCAGCTTTTCCAAATATTGCGTCCAGGCACTTGAACAGCCTTCATAGCATTCAAATTCGGGAGTCAGTCCATTATGAGTAAATACAACCTGTGTATGATTATCTTTCGTAGAAATATCAAAACCAATTTTAGTTCCCGTCCATTCATCCGTCTTACTTGCAAAAGTCAGATTGCTGTCCGTAACTTTCCAAACAATCTTTTTGTCCGGAATAACTTCTATCAGTTTTTGCTCGGTATGATGTACTCCGTTTCCGGCATCGAAAATAAATACATCATTGAGCCGTTCCGATTTTCCGGTAATGATTTCATCGTGTAAACCATACCACCATTTTTTGGGATCACTCAAAATATTGAAAATTTCATCAATAGGCTTTGATGTAGTGAACGTGTAGGAGAAATTTTGTGTTGGCATATTTTTATTCATTTATGTGATTGATAAAATTACAATTATTATGAAGTATGTAGATTTAAATTAATAGAAATTTATAAATTTGTTTAAAACAAAAAAGATGGAATCTGCTACATTAAAAAACATCAACAAAATTCTTAAAGACGCTCCAGAAAATATTTTGGAGAGAATCTTAGGTTATATAGAAGGAATTTTAGAAGAAGAAAATACTGATTTTAAACTTTCTGATGAACAAAAAGAAAGTCTTCGCCAAATCAAAAAAAGATCTTA
The DNA here is from genome assembly GCF_022488405.1 of Chryseobacterium sp. Y16C. Taxonomy (NCBI): domain Bacteria; kingdom Pseudomonadati; phylum Bacteroidota; class Flavobacteriia; order Flavobacteriales; family Weeksellaceae; genus Chryseobacterium; species Chryseobacterium sp. Y16C. The sequence continues at coordinate 113,811 of NZ_CP092711.1, read as the reverse complement.
CGAGCAACATACAGAAATTGATACTTTTCTAAATGAAATGAGCTCAAAATATTCTATTTAGATTTCAATCAAATTCTTTTGTCTTGAAACAAAAGAACCAAAAATTCAAGACTTGGAAACTTCCGCTAAAAATTAAAATTTAATCCTAAAATTCCCAAAACTTGCGCGAATTCAAGATTTGTTCTTCGGTTGAAAATTTGTCTCGCACTTCAAACAGTGGGAATTTTTTAACGGATTAATTTTTAATTTTCTTAACGCTCCATTTTCCTATGTCGTAAAATATTGAAAACATAATCATTCAGATTTTAACAGAATCCGATATTTCATATTAAGACAATTCTTAAATTATTAGCATTTTGATACAATTTTAGTTAAATATTTTACATTTTAAACAGAAGCTCTTTAAATATTTCTCTATGTCGTCTCAAAAATGGAATATTTTCATAATGTATTTTATAGAGTTTAAATGATTTATTTATACCTAATTGGAAAAATAAGATTTCATCAATTTTATAAGAAAGTATTATTGAACCGTCATCATCAAATGAAATAAATCCTTTATCAAATAACTTATCGATATTTGGCTGAAGCAATAATCCATTGTATTTACTTAATCTTTCTACATCTGTTGCAATTTTCCAAGGCAAAATATGAGATGCAACAAGGAATTCTACTTTTTCAAATTGACTTACTGAACATTTACCCCATAGATCAATCAAATCTTTACGGAATTTTCCTTGTCCTATTCTTGCTTTCATTAATAATTCTTTCTGAGTTTTTGATATTTCTTTAGAATTAATTTCCTCTATATCTTGCAATATGTTATATTCTGATGCTAAAAATCTTTTGTAAGTAGCTAAAGCCGTTTTTAAGCTACTTTTATCTTTATATACAAGTTTCTTAATTTTTAAAATATTAAAAAGATTACCAGCATTTATTGTATCTGAATTAATGTCTATTCCATTCTTTAATAAAAAACTTAACCTACTTCTATAACTTGAACTTGAGCCTTTACCCAATCCGATATCAGTTAAATAATATCTTAATTCTGATTCGTTTATAATCATGGTCTTTTATAATTTTTTTCAAATACTAATTTATAGAATTCTTTAAGCCCACAAAACTCTTTTAAACAAAAAACCTCGCAAGAAAACTTACGAGGTTTTAAAAATATCTTAATCCGAAGATTACATCGTTTCCATTTTGAAACTCATGCTTTCGATTACTTTTAGAATTGCTTCAACCGTATCCATTGATGTTAAACAAGGAACACCGTTTTCCACACTCATTCTTCTGATCTGGAAACCGTCTCTTTCAGCTTGTTTTCCTTTTGTAGTCGTATTAACCACATACTGAACTTTTCCTTTTTGGATCAGATCGATCAGATTTACGTCTTCCTCTCCTATTTTGTATCCTATTTTACAAGGAATTCCTTTTTCTTCGAAGAATTTTGCCGTTCCTTCCGTTGCCCAGATTCTGAATCCGACCTCATGGAATCTCGCCGCCAAATCTGCTGCTTCCTGCTTGTGCTTATCAGCTACCGTGAATAAGATCGACCCATGCATCGGAACTTTTCTTCCTGCCGCAACCAATCCTTTGTAAAGAGCCTTTTCAAGTGTTGTATCTTTACCCATAACCTCTCCTGTAGACTTCATTTCAGGGCCTAAAGAGATGTCAACTTTCGTTAGTTTTGAGAAAGAGAACACAGGAACTTTTACATATACTCCTTCTTTATTCGGAACCAATCCGCTTTCGTAACCTAGATCTTTCAACTTCTGACCTAAGATTGCCTTTGTAGCCAGGTTCGCCATTGGAACATCCGTGATTTTAGACAAGAAAGGAACCGTTCTTGATGATCTTGGATTAACCTCGATTACATATACATTTCCATCGAAAAGAACGTATTGGATATTCATTAATCCGATGACGTTTAATCCTTTTGCCAATCTCTTTGTATAATCAACTAAAGTTTCGATTTCTTTTTGTGAAATATTCTGTGGAGGATACACCGCAATCGAGTCTCCGGAGTGAACTCCCGCTCTTTCGATATGCTCCATGATCCCCGGAATTACTACTGTTTCACCATCGCAGATTGCGTCGATCTCAACCTCTTTTCCAACCATGTATTTATCAACCAAAACCGGGTGTTCCGGGCTTGCTTCCACCGCATTTTCCATGTAATGCGCCAGTTCTGTTTCCGTGTATACAATTTCCATTGCTCTACCTCCCAAAACGTAGCTCGGACGAACTAATACCGGATATCCTATTTCGTTGGCAATTTTTATCGCCTCTTCTTTTGAAGTCGAAGTTTTTCCTAAAGGCTGTGGAATCTGCATTTCCTGAAGCGCTTTTTCGAACTTATCTCTGTTCTCAGCTCTGTCTAAATCTTCTAAAGTTGTTCCTAAAATCTGAACTCCGTGAGAAGCCAATTTATCAGCTAAGTTGATTGCTGTCTGTCCTCCGAACTGTACCACAACCCCTTTCGGTTTTTCAAGTTCGATTATGTTCATGACATCTTCTTCCGTTAAAGGTTCGAAGTATAATTTATCTGAAATCGAGAAGTCTGTAGAAACTGTTTCAGGGTTGTTGTTGATGATGATCGCTTCGTAGCCCATTTCTTTGATTGCCCAAACTGAATGAACTGTAGCATAATCAAACTCAACTCCCTGCCCGATTCTGATGGGTCCTGAACCCAAAACGATGATTTTTTCTTTATCTGAAACAACACTTTCGTTTTCTTCTTCGTAAGTTCCGTAGAAATATGGCGTTTCAGATTCGAATTCTGCGGCGCAGGTGTCTACCATTTTGTAAACCGGCATCACTCCGTTTTCTTTTCTGAAATTGAAAACTTCACGCTCCGTTACGTCCCAAAGAACTGCGATATTTACATCTGCAAAACCTAGTCTTTTGGCTTCGATTAAAGTTTCTTTATTGAATTTATTTTCAGCAATTCTCTTTTCGAAATCAACTAATTTCTTTAACTTCCAGATGAAGAATTTATCAATTTTACTCCATTCTACAATTTGTTCCCAGTCATATCCTCTTCTTAAAGCATCACCAATGATGAACAATCTTTCATCATCACAAACTCTGATTCTTCTTTCGATTTCTTCAGCCGTTAAAGCTGCAGCCTGTTTGGTTTTTAAACCTAGATGTTTAATTCCTGTTTCTAAAGAACGGATAGCTTTCTGTAAAGACTCTTCAAAATTTCTTCCGATAGCCATTACTTCCCCCGTCGCTTTCATCTGCGTTGACAATCTTCTGTCCGCAGTTTCGAATTTATCGAATGGAAATCTCGGGAATTTAGTTACCACATAATCCAAAGCCGGCTCGAAACAAGCGTAAGTTTTTCCTGTAACCGGATTCATGATTTCATCAAGAGTTAATCCTACAGCGATCTTAGCAGCGATCTTAGCAATCGGATATCCTGTTGCTTTTGATGCCAAAGCTGATGAACGGGAAACTCTCGGGTTCACCTCGATGATATAATAATTGAATGAATGCGGGTCTAATGCCAACTGTACGTTACATCCTCCTTCAATTCCTAACGCTCTGATGATTTTTAATGAAGCGTTTCTCAACAACTGATACTCTCTGTCGGAAAGCGTTTGAGAAGGCGCCACAACGATTGAGTCTCCTGTGTGAACTCCAACCGGATCTATATTCTCCATGTTACAAACCACAATCGCGTTGTCGTTTGCATCACGCATTACTTCATATTCAATTTCTTTGAAACCTGCGATTGATTTTTCGATCAGACACTGAGTTACGGGACTGTGTTTTAATCCTAATTCTGCAATTTCTTTCAATTCGACCTCATTGGAAGCGATACCACCTCCTGTTCCACCCATGGTAAAAGCCGGACGAACAATTACAGGATACCCGATATTGTCAGCAAAATTTAATGCTCCTTCTACCGTATTTACGATATCAGATTCCGGAACCGGCTCATTCAGTTCTCTCATCAGTTCACGGAACAAATCTCTGTCTTCCGCTCTGTTAATCGCTGAAAGCTTCGTTCCCAAAACTTCAACTTTACATTCTTCAAGAATTCCTGATTTTTCCAATTCTACTGCCATGTTCAAACCAGTCTGACCTCCTAAAGTTGGTAAAAGCGCATCCGGACGCTCTTTTCTGATGATATGACTTACAAACTGAAGTGAAATCGGCTCGATATATACTTTATCCGCGATTTCAACATCCGTCATAATCGTTGCAGGGTTTGAGTTGATCAAAATTACCTTGTAGCCTTCTTCCTTCAAAGACAGACAAGCCTGCGTTCCTGCGTAATCAAATTCTGCCGCCTGACCAATAATGATAGGTCCTGAACCGATTACTAAAATTGTTTTTATATCTGTACGTTTTGCCATTTCTAAGTTAGATGTTAGATGCTAGAAGTTAGATGTTAGACTTTTAGCACTGTTTTTATTTAGATTTAATTTTTTACACATTGTCATTCCGAGGAATCGAGGAATCTATATTTCGTTATTTAGATTCTTCACTGCGCTTTCGCTTCATTCAGAATGACAAACTGAGTGTTTTACTTTTTGAAGTTTTCCATTAATTCAATGAACTCATCAAATAAGTAGTTTGCATCTTCCGGGCCTGGACTTGCTTCCGGGTGATACTGAACTGAGAAACAAGGGTGAATTTTGTGTTTCAGACCTTCGTTTGTTCTGTCGTTCAATGCGATGTGTGTTTCAATTAAGTCTGTTCCTTTCAAGCTTTCCTGGTCAACAGCATAACCGTGGTTTTGGGAAGTAATTGCCACTTTGTTTTTCTCTAAATCCAATACAGGGTGATTTCCTCCTCTGTGTCCGAATTTTAATTTGAAAGTTTTTGCTCCACAAGCCAGACCGATCAATTGGTGTCCTAAACAGATTCCGAAAATTGGAACTTTTCCTAAGATTCCGTTAATCATTTCAAGAGCTTGTTGGTTATCTTCTGGATCTCCAGGACCGTTTGACAACATTACTCCATCTGGATTCATCAGCAAAATTTCTTCAGCTGTTACATCCTGGGAAACTACTGTGATATCGCAGTTTCTTTGAGACAATTCTCTGATAATTCCTAATTTAGAACCAAAATCTACCAACACTACTTTCAACCCTCTTCCAGGATTTGCGTAAGGTGTTTTTGTAGAAACCTGCTCCACCTGGTTTGTTGGGAAATTGGTTGATTTTAATTCTGAAACTACTGTGCTTTCATCAGCATCAGCGTTTACAATTTTCCCTTTCACAACTCCGTGGTTACGAAGAATTCTTGTCAGTCTTCTGGTATCGATTCCTGAAATTCCTGAAAGGTTTTTCTTTTTAAACAGTTCATCTAAAGTAATCTGAGTACGGAAATTCGAAGGAAAATCGCAAAGTTCTTTTACGATAAGCCCTTTGATAGCCGGCTCGATACTCTCATAATCATCTCTATTAATCCCATAGTTTCCGATTAATGGATAGGTCATACACACAATCTGACCGCAATAAGACGGGTCAGAAATCAGTTCCTGATACCCTGTCATTCCGGTATTGAAAACTACTTCTCCTGCAGTTTCCAATTCTGTTCCGAAACCTTCTCCATGAAACACTTCACCGGACTCCAGTATTAATTTTTTCTTCATTTTAAACTTTTATCTCTTTATTTTATTTTCTATTTATTTAAACCACCCCGCCAAAAATTCCAAGAATTTTTACCACCCCTCCTCTGGAGGGGAATTTGAGTGCATTTTTTCTTTTTACTTTTATCTTTTTACTTGGCTCTTATTTAAAAGTATACCCTTCTTTCTCTAAGGCTTCTTTTAAAATTGCCATTCTTGCGAAAACACCGTTTTGCATTTGCTTGAATACTCTTGAGCGTTCACATTCTACCAGGTCTGTATCAATCTCCACTCCCCTGTTGATTGGGGCAGGATGCATGATAATGGCTTCTTTTTTCATGGCTTTTTCTCTTTCTTTCGTCAGACCGTATTTTCTATGGTATTCCGAAGCGGAGAAGCTCATTTTTGCATCATGCCTTTCGTGTTGAATTCTTAACAACATTAAAACATCAACCTCAGCAATTAACTCATCAACACTTAAGTATGTACCATTGATTAAAGCGCCTTCATCAAACCATTGTTCTGGTCCTGAGAAATATACTTTTGCACCTAATCTTCTCAAAGCTTCCGCGTTTGAGTTAGCCACTCTGCTGTGTTTTACATCTCCTACAATTCCCACTTTTAAGCCTTCAAATTTTCCAAATTCCTGATAGATTGTCATTAAATCCAGCATACATTGGGACGGATGGTTTCCTGTTCCGTCTCCTCCGTTGATTACAGGGATTTTTATATTTTTTAATTCATCAAAATATCTGTCTTTCTTATCCCTGATTACCACAAGATTCACCCCAAGACTTTCAATGGTTTTTACCGTATCATAAAGGCTTTCCCCTTTGTTTACAGAACTGTGAGACGCATCGAAAGGAACAACCTGTAATCCTAATTTTCTTTCAGCAATATCAAAACTTGTTTTTGTTCTGGTACTGTCTTCAAAGAAAAGATTTGAGCAAAAAACCTCTCCTTCTATTTTAGTCGTTTTACCATTGGCAAAAGCCAATGCATCTGTGACTATACTATTGATTCTCTCAGTGCTTAGTTCTGTAATTGTAAACATACTCTCTTAATTTTTTCACAAAAAAAAAGCGAAGAAAATATCTTCGCTTACTATAAATAAATATCGTAAAGGACGTTATCGCCCGGTAATTCTAATGATATAAATACTGTCTTATTCATTAGGTGCAAAGATACAACAATTTTACAAACTGACAAAACTAAAATTTGATTTAGATTAAAAAATAGTAATCTCTCGTTATTTTCATTTTTAAATATTATTTTTGTTAGAACTCAACTTTATGATATGGATTTAAAAGACAGAATGATTCTCAGCATAATTCAGGAAGACTCCACTTTATCCGTGAAAGAAATTTCGGAAAAGATAGGTCTTACCTTTACTCCGACGTATGAAAGAATCAAACAGCTGGAGAAAAACGGAATTATTGAAAAATATGTAGGTCTTTTGAATCGTGAAAAACTGGGCTTGAATATTGTTGTGTATTGCAATGTTCGTCTCAAAGAGCAATCTCAGAAAGTTTTAGAAACATTTGAGAAAAACATTGGCAAGCACGATGAAGTTCAGGAGATCATCAGTCTTTCGGGTGAATACGATTATATGTTAAAAATCATTGCAAAAGATATCAATTCTTATAATGAATTTGCCGTCAATGTGATTTCAAATATTCCTAATATCGGGCAGTACCATAGTTCTATCGTGCTTCACGAGGTGAAAAAGTCTACTAAATTTAAGATTGATTTGGATTGAAAATGAATTATTGAACTATTAAGCTTTAATCAAGGGGTTAAGTTAATTGAGAAAATTTGGCATTGTTAAAAAACTTAATGCCCTAAACTTCTTAATTAAAGCTTAATGGTTCAAAATAAATCAACCCAATAACTTATTCTTCAGTTTATTAAACTGATACTCTATCTTATCCAGACACAAATTCCCAATACTTCCCTGATGGGTATGATTCAGATTTCCAATTTCAAAATCAAACTCATTGTTTTCGATCTTCTGCCCTACTTTTATATAAGCATCACGGAATGAACTTCCGTTTTTCACTTCTTCATTAATTTTCTCTACGCTGAAAAGATATTTGTACTTTTCATCTTCAAGAATTCCATCTTTCACCTGAATATTGGGTAACGTATAATTTAAAATCTCCAGACATTCCTTTAATGAATCAATGGCAGGAAAAAGAATTTCCTTTGTCAATTGCATATCCCGGTGATAGCCTGAAGGAAGATTATTGGTCAATAAAATAAACTCATTCGGCAAAGCCTGGATTCTGTTACAACGCGCACGAACCAATTCGAAAATATCCGGATTTTTCTTGTGGGGCATAATGCTGCTTCCCGTTGTGAATTCTTTAGGAAAACGGATAAAATCAAAATTCTGACTTAAATACAGACAAACGTCATAAGCAAACTTTCCTAATGTTCCCGCCAATGTTGCCATTGCCATCGATAACATTTTCTCTGATTTTCCACGCGTCATTTGAGCATAAACAGAATTATAATTCATCGACTGAAATCCTAAATTATACGTCGTACTCTCACGGTCAATTGGGAAAGATGAACCATAACCAGCTGCAGAACCTAATGGATTTTTATTAATGATATTTTTAACCGAAAACAATAGTTCAACATCATCCAATAATGCTTCTGCATAGGCTCCAAACCACAACCCAAACGATGAAGGCATTGCAATCTGTAAATGGGTATATCCCGGAAGCAAAACATTTTTGTGCTGTTCTGCCAGTTTGATTAATATCTGAAAAAATTCGTCTGTTAATGCTGTAATTTCACGGATTTCATCTAATAAATACAATTTTATATCCAATAAAACCTGATCATTTCGAGATCTTGCCGTATGGATTTTTTTTCCAATGTCTCCTAATTTTTCAATTAAAATAGATTCCACCTGCGAATGAATATCTTCCGCATTTTTATCAATTTCAAAAGTTCCGTTCTCTATATCTTCTAAAATACCTGCCAAAACAGACAACATCTGTTCTGACTCTTCAGTGGAAATAATTCCAACTTCTGCCAACATTTTACAGTGTGCCATAGAACCTTTAACGTCATATTTCGCCAAACGCTCATCAAAGTCAAGATCCTTCCCGACTGTAAAGTTATTTACTAATATATTAGTGGCATTATCGTCTTTTTGCCATATTTTTTTCATAAAATTCTTTTTTGTTGGAAGATGGAAGCTGGGTGTTAGAAGTTTACTACCAACTGCTTTATCTTCTTTTTCATTAACTATTAAACACAATTTTGCCATTCCGACGAAGGAGGAATCTATCTTTATATTTAAAAAAGATTCTTCACTCCACTTCGTTTCGTTCTGAATGACAAAGTGAATATTTTTTTTATATTTTCTTTTGTCTTGAAACAAAAGAAACAAAAATTCAAGACTTGGAAACTCCGGCTAAAAATTATTTCTGTTCTCTAAAAATTCTAAAACCTGCGCGAATTCAAAATTTGTTCTTCGGTTCAGAATTCCTCTCGTGCTCAAACAGTGGGAATTTTTTAACGGATTAAGTTTCAATTTTCTTAACGCCTCCGTTTCCTAAGTCGTTATTCGCAGACTTCATAGACATCCATCATCCGCCATCCCGCTTCCAGCCTATAAAACTTTCTCTAAAATCTTAATGTAGATCTCAATTCCCTCCGCAATTTCTTCGATGAAAATAAATTCATCCGCAGTATGAGAGCGCCTACTGTCGCCAGGCCCTAGCTTTACAGAGGTACAAGGAATGATTGCCTGATCAGATGAAGTTGGGGAGCCATACGTTGTCCTGCCAATTTCCAAACCTGCTTGAACAAACGGATGATCCATTTCTATTTTTGAAGAATTTAACCTGAAAGACCTCGCTGTCAACATTGATTTCATCTGCGACTGAATGATTTCAAATGCTTCATTATTGGAATATTCATCGGTAACTCGTACATCCAAAGTGAAAGTACAAGATTCCGGAACCACATTATGCTGAACTCCGGCGTGAATCCCTGACAGCGTTACCTTTACCTCACCCAAATAATCCGAAACTTTTGGAAATTTGAAGTTCAGAATATTTTGAAGATCTTCCATACATTTTACAATCGAGTTATCATCATTCGGATGAGCAGCATGAGAAGGAGTTCCTTTCATTTCCCCGTCAATAACCAAAAGTCCTTTTTCCGCAATCGCCAAATTCATCTGCGTTGGTTCTCCCACAATAGCAAGCTCTACATTCGGAAGCTGCGGAAATAAAGCTTCGATCCCGTCAAACCCTGAAATCTCCTCCTCGGCCGTCAAAGCAATAACTAAATTATATTGTAAATCTTCTTTATCATAAAAATGTAAAAAAACCTGCGCCATCGAAACTAAAGAAGCTCCCGCATCGTTACTTCCCAATCCGAATAATTTTCCGTCTTTTTCAATCGGTAAAAACGGATCCAACGTATACGCTTTATTCGGTTTTACGGTATCATGATGTGTATTCAGCAAAATTGACGGCTTGAAAACATCAAAATTTTTATTCACTGCCCAGATATTATTTTTAAATCGTTTTGTCGGAATCTGATGTTTTTTGAAAAAATTTTCAATTTCCACCGACGTATTAAATTCATCTTTGCTGAATGACGGAATTTCAATCAGTTTTTTCAACAATTCTACTGCGTTATTCAGTAATTCTTCTTTACTATAAACAGATTTCAGTTCCTTCATGATGGTTTTCTATATGGTTTTTAAGTTCGGTTTCTTTGATTAAGAATACCTTATTTACATTATTTTTTACTGCTTCAAGAGCATTTTCCAGTTTGGGAAGGATTCCTTTGTGAAGTTTACCTTCATCTTTTAAGATTGAAAATTCTTCTTCTGAAATATTTTTGATCGTAGATTCCGGATTGTTTACGTCTTCCAAAACACCATCTTTATCAAAGCAATACAATAATTCCACATCATATTTTATTGATAATGCCTGCGCAATTACCGAAGCAATCGTATCTGCATTGGTATTGAAAAGATGTCCTTTTTTATCGTGAGTGATCGCTGAAAACACAGGAACCAATTCCAGTTTAAGCAACTTTGAAATCAATTTCTTATTCACGCTTTTTTCAGTAATGTCGCCCACGAATCCGAAATCGATTCCTTCGTGTTCTCTTTTTTTAGCTTTAATTAAATTAGCATCTGCGCCGGAAAAACCTATTGCTTTACACTTCTTCTGCTGAAGCTTGGCTACAATATTTTTATTGATTCCTCCTGCATACACCATCGCTACAATATCCAGGGTATCTTTATCTGTTATTCTCCGTCCGTTTATCAGCTTCTGTTCAATTCCCAGCTTATCAGCCAGAGTTGTCGCCAGTTTTCCGCCTCCATGAACGAGGATTTTCTTTTCCTGAATTTCGGCAAACTGCTCTAAGAATTGTTCTAATAATTCCTCATCATCAATTAATGCGCCGCCAATTTTTATGATGTATAATTTTTCTTTCATTTTATACATTTTTATTATTAAACCTCATAGGTTTTTGAAACCTATGAGGTTTGATTTTATTTAGAATTCAATTCATCCAAGATTTCAGAGAAAACCGCCTGAGCCGAGAAAATTCGGTTTTTTGCCTGCTGATAAATGATCGAATTTTCACCATCCATCACCTCATCGCTCAACTCTACATTTCGACGAACCGGAAGACAGTGCATTACTTTTGCATTATTGGTATTTTCCAACTTTTCATTTGTTAACATCCAGTTTTCTTTCACTTCCGGCATTGCTGCATACTCATCAAAAGACGACCAATTCTTCACATAGATAAAATCTGCACCTTTCAACGCTTCATCCTGATCATGGATTACTTGCACATCTTTTGTGAATTTTTTATCCAAATCATACCCTTCAGGATTGGCGATGACAAAATCCACATCCATTTCTTGCATCCATTCTGCAAAAGAATTTCCTACTGCATGAGCAATCGGTTTGATGTGAGGCGCCCAGGTTAAAACCACTTTCGGCTTACGCTCTTCTTTCCAGTTTTCTGTAATTGTAATGCAGTCTGCCAAACTTTGCAAAGGGTGACGCGTTGCAGATTCTAAAGAAATAACCGGAACTTTGGCATGTTGCTCGAACTGGCTTAAAATACTTTCATTCACATCATCGTCTTTGCTTTTCATTCCTGCAAAACAACGAACCGCAATGATGTCACAATATTGATTCAATACCTCAATCGCGTCTTTAATATGCTCAACCGTATCGCCATTCATTACGGCACCATCTGCAAATTCCAAGTTCCATGCTTCCTGAGCAGCGTTTAACGTTAACACATTTAAGCCCAAATTCTGCGCTGCAATCTGGCTACTTAAACGGGTTCTCAAACTTGAATTTAAAAATACAAGTCCAATAGTTTTCCCGTATCCTTTCTCGGTTTCCGAAAGAGGATTTTCTTTAATTTGTAAAGCTTTTTTTATAATTTCCTGTAAGTTTTCAACATCACTTACAGAGGTGAATTTTTTCATTTTGAATTGATTTTAAAGATTTTTATCTTACATATTTGATTGAGTTTTAACGCTATGATCGCGAAGTTTTTAAAAAAAAATTAAAATATTTTCGTTCGCAAGGGCGTTTCACTCAGCTAATGATAGTTGTGTTTGTCATTCTGACGAAGGAAGAATCTCAACTTTATTTTTAGAGATTCCTCACTCCACTTCTGAACTACGTTCGTAAACCTTCAGTTTATATTCAGCATGACAGACCACATAATTTCACAGATTAGATATCTTCCAATACTTCTTTCAAAGCATTTATGAATACATCAGTTTCTTCTTTTTTAATGTTAAGCGCCGGAAGAATTCTCAACACAGCCTTATCATTAGAGTTTCCTGTGAAAATATGATGATCGTACAACAGTTTATTTCTCACTTCTGAGCAATCCCTGTCGAGTTCTATCCCAATCATCAAACCTTTCCTTCGGATGGTTTTAATATGTGGAAAATCTTTAATTTCATTTTCAATATAAGCGCCCATTTCCTGAGCATTTTCGATGAGATTTTCATCTTTCATCACGTCTAATACAGCAATCGCCGCAACACAAGCCAAATGATTTCCTCCGAAAGTTGTTCCCAGTAAACCGTTGCTTGCCTGAAATTTCGGATGAATCAGAACACCGCCGATCGGGAAACCATTTCCCATTCCTTTAGCTGTGGTGATGATATCGGCTTCAATTTCAAACTCCTGGTGAGCGAAGAAATATCCGCTTCTTCCGTATCCTGACTGAACTTCATCCAAAATCAAAACAACATCATGTTTTTCACACAGTTCTTTGATTTTCGTTATAAATTCAAGTGTTGGAATCATAATTCCGCCAACTCCCTGAATTCCTTCGATAATAACAGACGAGATTTCACTTCCTTGTTTTTCGAAAACTTCCTCAAGCTGTTCAATATTATTCCATTCAGACTTAATAAATCTTTCAGCATAATTTACCGGAGCAACAATTTTGGGATTATCCGTCACAGAAACTGCTGCTGAAGTTCTTCCGTGGAATGAACCAGAAAAGTAAAGCACCTTATTTTTTCCGTTGTGAAAAGACGCCAATTTTAAAGCATTTTCATTTGCTTCAGCTCCTGAATTACACAAAAACAGATTGTAATCTTCCAAGCCTGAAAGCTTTCCTAATTTTTCAGCCAATTCAGTTTGTAATTCATTCTGAACTGAGTTTGAATAAAAAGAAATTTTATCTAATTGTTTTTTTAATTGATTTTGATAATGCGGATGATTGTGCCCGATAGAAATCACTGCATGACCTCCATAAAAATCAAGATATTTTTTTCCTTTATCATCCCAAAGAAATGATCCCTGAGCTTTAATTGGATTGATGTTGAATAATGGATATACGTTGAATAAATTCATTTTTTTGTTTTTTATATTTTTCTTTTGTCTTGAAACAAAAGAAACAAAAATTCAAGACTTGGAAACTTTCGCTAAAAATTTAAATTGAATCCTAAAATTCCCAAAACTCGCACGAATTAAAGATTTGTCTTCGGCTGAAAATTTGCCTCGTGCTCAAACAGTGGGAATTTTTTAACGGATTAAATTTCAATTTTCTTAACGCTCCATTTTCCTAGATCGGTTTTAATTTGAGTTTTAAAATTAACGATTGACTATTTGACAATTGACATTAAAAAGCAATCGGTTTTAAATTCAATCCTGAATTTTCTTCCCAACCCATTGCAATATTCATATTTTGAACAGCCTGTCCGGAAGCTCCTTTCAACAAATTGTCAATCGCTGAGTGAATAACCGCAACATTTCCACTCTTTTCTATATGAATCACACAGCGATTCGTGTTGACAACCTGCTTTAGATCAATTGCTTTTTCGCTTACCTTTACAAAAGGCTCATCTGCATAAAAATCCTTAAACAATTGCTCAATATCTGAAAGTTCTAAATCTGTTTTCACCGTGGAACTTGTAAAAATTCCTCTCGCAAAATCTCCCCTCCATGGAACAAAATTCAGACTGATTTCATTCGTATTAAAAGAAACTAACTTCTGTAAAATCTCATCCACATGCTGATGTGTCAAAGTTTTATACGCTGAAATATTATCATTCCTCCAGGTAAAATGTGTTGTCGCCTGCAAAGACTGACCTGCACCTGTAGAACCTGTAATTCCTGTTGTATACACTTCATTCAACAAACCTTTTTGAGCAAGCGGAAGCAAAGCCAGTTGAATTGCAGTTGCAAAACATCCCGGATTCGCAATGCTTTTTGCTCCTGAAAGTTGATTTTTGTTGATTTCAGGCAAACCATAGATAAAATTTCTGTTTGCAAAATTTCCATCCAAACGAAAATCATTTCCTAAATCAATGACCAACGTTGAATCTTTTACAGGATTTTGAGTCAGCCAATTCTGACTTTCTTTGTGGGGAAGACATAAAAATAAAATGTCTACTTCCTCAGGCTTATCTGTTAAAACCATTTCACAAACCGTCGTTAAATCCGGGTACAAATCTGAAATCTTTGTGCCCGAATTCGAACGACTATATAAAAAACTCAAAGACACATAAGGATGAAAAGCCAGCAGACGGACCAATTCGCTTCCCGTGTAACCGTTGGCGCCGATGATTCCTGCTGTTTTTATTTCTTTTTGATTAATCATATTCATTATTTCAAAAATTGATGTTGTCATTCTGACGAAGGAAGAATCTCCTTTATTTTTAGAGATTCTTCACTCCACTTCGTTTCGTTCAGAATGACAATCTTAGTCCCTTTCTTTAAATCAATTTATATTTTGATTAATCTGATGATATATGTTTAAAGAATTGCTTACAATTTTCGTGTACCCTTTCACATCATCGCCTGTCCAAGCTCTGTTTGCTTCTCCATAACTTCCGAATTTATCAGACATTAAATCATGTTCAGATTCAATTCCATTTAAAATAAATCTGTAGGGATGAAGGGTTACAAAAACTTTTCCACTGACTGTTTTTTGAGAATCTACCAAGAAAGACTCGATATTTCTCATCACAGGGTCCAAAAAAAGTGCTTCGTGAAGCCAGTTTCCATACCAATCGGATAATTGGGACTTCATCATCTGCTGATATTTTGAAAGCGTATGTTTTTCCAATAAATGGTGCGCTTTGATAATTACAGATGCCGCAGCCGCTTCAAAACCAACTCTTCCTTTAATCCCTACAATCGTATCTCCAACGTGAATATCACGACCTATTCCATAAGCCGAAGCCAATTCTTCAATCTTTTGGATTGCATATACCGAATGTTCAAAATTTTCGCCATTCACTGCTACAACTTCACCATTTTTAAACTCAATTTCCAGTTCAGAAGGCTGAGTTTCTTTAATTTGAGAAGGAAAAGCTTCTTCAGGTAAGTAATTTCTTGACGTCAACGTTTCTTTCCCACCAACAGAAGTCCCCCAAAGTCCTTTATTCACAGAATATTGTGCTTTTTGGAATTCCATTTCGTAACCGTGATTTTTTAAAAACTCAATTTCTTCTTCACGAGACAAGGCCATATCACGAATCGGCGTGATGATTTCCACATTCGGACACATTACCTGGAAAATCAAGTCGAAACGAACCTGGTCATTTCCCGCTCCCGTACTCCCGTGAGCGATAGCATCAGCTCCGACTTCAATCGCGAATTTTGCAATTTCCTGCGCCTGAATGGTACGTTCCGCGCTTACAGACAAAGGATAAGTATTGTTTTTCAACACATTTCCAAAAATCAAATACTTTACGCAAGAATTGTAATAATCCTCCTGAGCATCTACGCACCTGTACTCTTTTACCCCAAGATTTAAGGCTTTTTTCTCCAGTTCTTTCTCTTCTTCTTTAGAAAAACCTCCGGTATTTACAGTAACTGCATACACATCATACCCCAGTGTCTCACTAAGATATTTAGCACAGTAAGAGGTATCCAAACCTCCGCTAAACGCTAAGATGACTTTCTTTTTCATCTGGACTCTTTTTATTGTTTTTAATGGTCATCTGGAATTCGCCAAGAGAATTTTGTACAGGGTACTCAATATCGGATTGGCTCATTTCATTGCTATATTTAATTTCCGGCTGCGTATGGGCAGCTCCATTTTTTGTTATATTCTCAGGAACGAAAAGCATGGCCGTACACAGACAGTTTTTACGTTCTTTTTTCATTAAAATTTCATAATTCACACAGTTTTTACAGCCGTTCCAGAACTCTTCATCCTGAGTTAGCTCAGAATAAATTACCGGTTTGTAGCCTAAATCACTGTTAATTTTCATCACGGCAAGACCTGTCGTAAGACCGAAAACCTTAGCATTCGGATATTTATCTCTAGATAATTGGAAAACTTTATTCTTGATTAAAGTTGCAGCCCCCCTTTCCCTGAATTTAGGAGAAACAATCAACCCAGAGTTAGCCACAAACTGACCATGCGACCAGGTTTCTATATAGCAGAAACCTACCCACTCCCCGTTTTCAGTAGCCACCACAGCATTGCCTTCTGAAATCTTCTTACTTAAATATTCTATGGAACGTTTGGCAATACCCGTCCCTCTACGCTGTGCAGAATCGTACATTTCCTGCTGTATTTCACTCACATACATCAGATGTATGGATGAGGAAATTTCTATTTCCATTTATTTATCTAAATTTTTTGGCAAATTTAAAATATAATTTCTTTTAAAACCAAATAAAAAAGATAATTTTATTGAATTAATTTAATATACAGGTAATTTTATCTTTACGTTAAATTAATATTTTGCTAAATTATTATATATTTGCTAAAAAGATATAGTTATGGAAAATCAATGTCCAAAATGTAACGGCACTAAGGTTGTAAAAAGCGGAATCTTGAATGAAAAACAACGCTTCCTTTGTAAAGATTGCAATTACTATTTTACCGTAAAAAAATTAGGAAAACAAATTGATGATTACTATGTAACAAAAGCTTTACAACTATATCTTGAAGGTTTAAGCTTTCGTGAAATCGAAAGAATTATTGGTGTTTCTCATGTTACGATCAGTTCTTGGATCAAGAAGTATAATATTACAAAACCTCCCCATTCAGAATTCCATCCGGTGTATAAAATTCTAAAGCAAAATGAACTGATTGAATATATGAGCAAAGAAGAAAACCTTAAAAATTCAGGATTAATCATTACTCAATTTGCTGATAAATATATGCTGATAAAATGGGAAAGATTTAAAAAATAATTTTCATAGTGAATTGTCAATAAGTTAATTGTGAATCTGAAAAATGATATTATATAACTATATACTTTAAACTAAAATATAGAATATTAAAAATTAACTATATCATTACCAATAATATATATTAAATTTCTTCAAACAAATTATTAATTACAATTTGGTATTCATAAAAAACAATACCAAAAATTGATAATTTATGAAGAAATTACTCACTTTTATTGGATTGGCTTTAATCAGCAATTCTTTATATTCTCAAGGTTCGCCTGATTATGGAAATGGACTGAAAGTTAACTTAAATCAACAAGGTGATAAGTATGTCAGATTTATTTTGTGGGACCAATTTTGGTTAAGAAACACCCAAATGAACCCAGGAAGTATGGTTGGCGGAGAACCTACCGACAATTCCTGGAGCCTGGGAAACAGACGATTACGTGCTTTAGCATATGCCCAAATTTCCAAAAGATATATGATTTTAGCACATTTTGGGATTAATAATCAGACATTTATCAACGGAGGTGGTTCGGGAACTTCAGGAACGGGAGGCTATGGAAACGGAAAAAAGCCACAGATGTTTTTTCATGATGCCTGGAACGAATATGCAGTTATTTTACCTGGTGAAGCGGGCAAATTCAGTTTATCTTTAGGTGCGGGGTTGCATTATTACATGGGACTTTCCCGAATGACAATGGCTTCAACATTGAATTTCCTAACAGTTGACTCCCCTATTTTTACATGGCCTTTAATTGATAATTCCGATCAGTTCGCCAGACAACTGGGAATGTTTGCAAAAGGAAAATATGGAAAATTGGAATATCGTTTTAGCCTAAATAAGCCTTTTGCGACAGATTTAACCCCAACAAATGTAACAGATCCGGCAAAAGCAGTGGCTGTCGACAACAATGGAAATCCTAACTTTTCTAAAGCTGGTTATGTAGAATATCAATTTTTGGATGAAGAATCAAATTTATTACCTTTCAAAGTAGGTTCTTACTTGGGAACAAAAAAAGTTTTCAATGTGGGCGCAGGTTTTTATCATCAAAAAGACGGCACGAGAACTTCCGTGAATTCAACTATTGAAAAGCATGACATTACCCTCATTGCAGTGGATGCTTTTGCCGATATTCCATTAGGAAATGCTAAAAATAAAATGGCTGTTTCTGCTTATGCAGGATATTACAATTATCAATTCGGTCCCAATTATATCCGAAATTTAGGCATCATGAATATTGCTTCCGCAGATCCGAATTTTATCGGGGATAAAGCGATTGCAGGACCGGGAAATCTACAACCGACCATCGGAACAGGTAATATTATCTACGCACAGGCTGGTTTGCTCTTGCCAAGTCAGGCAGAAAAACCTAAAATCAGGATTCAGCCTTTTGCAGCTTTTACCCATAAAAGCTTCGAAGCATTTGATAAATCTTCATCACAAGTCGATATCGGTGCCAATTGGTTTATAGATGGTCATCATGCAAAAATAACAACCCAATATTCTACAAGACCAACTTATACAAGCCCTACGGAAAGCCCAAAGTCTAAAGGAGAATTCATTATGCAATTCCAAATTTACCTATAAAACTATTAATTTTTTAACCACAAAAGATACAAAAGACACCCTACCGTTTAGAAAAGCAAAGTTCACAAAAGAATAAAAATCAAAGATTTTTTAAACTTATACCCTCTGATTTGAAGTCTAGCCGTAAACTTAAAATAAATAATGTATTAATCTTTTGACTCTTTTGTGGTTAAGTAAAAAATAAGCTTTAAGAAAACTCAATATCAATTTAAACTAACATCAAAATTTAAGCAATATGAGCGAACATCATCACGACGCCTATGAAAATATGACCGACAAGCAAAAAAACCGCACCATCTGGAGTGTAATCACTGCCTCATCACTCGGCACATTGATAGAATGGTACGACTTTTATATCTTCGGAAGTCTGGCTGTGGTTTTAGCAACGAAATTTTTCCCGGCGGATAATCCTACCGCAGCATTTTTATCTACGCTTGCGACTTTCGCAGCAGGATTTGTGGTAAGACCTTTCGGAGCTTTGTTCTTCGGAAGATTAGGAGATCTTATCGGAAGAAAATATACCTTTTTGGTAACTTTATTAATTATGGGATTCTCGACATTCCTTATCGGATGTATCCCGAGCTATGAAACCATTGGATTTATGGCGCCTGTTTTAGTTTTAATTCTAAGATTATTGCAAGGTTTAGCTCTAGGTGGAGAATACGGAGGTGCAGCAACTTATGTCGCAGAATACGCACAACCCGGAAGAAGAGGTTACTGGACTTCATGGATTCAGACAACTGCAACGGCGGGGCTTTTCATTTCATTAATTGTTATTTTGGTAACAAAAACAACACTTTCCGCAGAAGAATTTGATGGTTGGGGTTGGAGAATTCCTTTCTGGATTTCCATTTTAATGGTAGGAGTTTCCTATATTATCAGAAGAAACATGAAAGAATCTCCACTTTTTGCCAAGGCTAAAAGTGAAGGTAAAACTTCAAAAAATCCCTTAAAAGAAAGTTTTGGACATAAATTAAACTTCAAATTTGTCTTATTGGCATTATTCGGAGCCGCGATGGGACAAGGGGTAATCTGGTACACCGGACAATTTTACGCAATGAGTTTCCTTCAAAAGGTGATGAATGTAGAATCCGCGCAAGTCGACTCATTAATGGCAACGGCTTTATTTTTAGGAACGCCTTTCTTTGTTTTCTTTGGGTGGCTCTCGGATAAAATTGGTCGAAAAGCGGTGATGATGACCGGAATGCTGATTGCAATTTTAACGTACAGACCGATTTATGATTCCATGTTTAAAAGCATTAATCTTGAAAACAAAACCGTAGCAGCTAACGGAATTACAGAAAAAAGAACAGCTAAAATCCATGATAAAATCGCAACTGACAGCCTGGTGAGTTTTCATAAAGAGACACTTTACACGGACGGAACTTTAATTAAAAAAGACAGTGTTGTACACTGGTCACCAAGCGGACCTGTCATGAAAGACGGAAAAGCGGAAGAGCCGAAAGTTTCCCAAAGCATCAAATTAGCGGATAATACCAAATGGTATCTGGTATTTTTAGTATTCATTCAAGTAATTTTTGTAACGATGGTTTACGGTCCTATTGCGGCATTCCTAGTTGAAATGTTCCCGGTTAGAATCCGTTATACGTCAATGTCTCTGCCGTATCACATTGGAAACGGAGTGTTTGGAGGGTTGCTTCCGGCAGTTGCAACTTACTTAGTCACAACAGGAAAAGAAGCAGGACATGCTACATGGTATCTGGAAGGACTTTGGTATCCTATCGGAGTTGCCGGAGTCTGTTTATTAATCGGATTATTTTATCTTAAAAATAAGAACAATAATATTCACGATTAGATACTGAATCACTCAAATTTTTATTAATTTTAAAACAACGAAAATGAACGGACTAAAAAAAATATTAGGCATAGTTTGGATAGCCATCGCTTTGGTAGTGGGATATTTCGGAATTACAGTGTTGGGAATTCCAAAAATCACCTCGGGGAAACAGGAAGATCTGGTTTTCGGAATCATCATTCTATTCGTTTTGATGCCGATTATCTCGGGCGGAATGGCAATTTTCGGTTATTATGCTTTAACCGGAGAATATTCTGACGACAAAGTTTAAACAATAAGTTAGTGATAATTGGCGGATAGAATCTGTCCGTCAATTATTTTTTTATAGATCATGAAAAAAAGACACGAACAAAAACTAATCATCCTGAGCATAGGACTTCTGATTGCCTTTAGCATTCCTGTTTCATTGTTGTTCAACAGTGAAAGGGAGGTTTTTGGTTATCCAATGATCCTGATTTATATTTTCGCTGTCTGGATAGTTTCCATCATTATTTCTTTTGTAATCGTAAAAAAATATGATGAGTAGTTTCGCGTTATTTACGGCGGTTTTGTTTTACCTAGCCCTTTTGTTCTTAGTCGCTCACTTGGCGGAGAAGAAGAAGAGTAAGCTTTGGATCAACAATCCTTACATTTACGCGCTTTCTCTGGCAGTGTACTGCACAGCCTGGACGTATTACGGAAGCATTGGTGTTGCTGCAACCAGCGGGCTCAATTACCTTCCTATTTACATCGGGCCTATCATTATTATTCCGGCATGGATCTACATTAATACCAGAATTGTACGAATTTCAAGAGTGAATAAAATAAGCAGTTTGGCAGACTTTATTTCATTAAGATATGGTAACAGCAGGAGTTTCAGTGCTATCATTACTATTGTCTGTCTTCTGGCCATTGTTCCTTATATTGGCTTGCAGATCAAAGCCATTTCAGAAACTTTTCATTTGGTAACAGAAACACCGATGTCTAGTGATATTTTAACCGACAACGCTACTTTTGTTGTCATACTGATTGCTTTATTTTCTTCCTATTATGGAACACGTTACGTTGATGCTTCCGAAAAACGCCTAGGAATCATTTCTGCGATTGCTTTAGAAAGCTTTCTAAAGCTGTTCTTCATTATTATTTTAGGATTATTCGTTATTTATTTTGTATTTGACGGATTTTCAGACATCTATCAGAAAGCAAGCCATTTCGAAGATTTTAAAGCAAAAAACACTTTCAACGGAATTGAAGATGCGATGAACTGGATGGTATTATGTATGATTTCAGGAACTGCAATCTGTATTCTTCCGAGACAGTTCCACACTGCAATTGTTGAGAACCGACAGGAAAAACACATCAAAACAGCAATCTGGTTTTTCCCGCTTTATTTATTGATTTTTACTGTTTTTATCTTTCCGATTGCTTGGGGCGGAAGATTAATTTTTGACGGCCAAAAAGTAAATCCGGAGTTCTACTCTATTTTAATCCCTCAACATTTTAACAATACCCTAATTACTGTTTTGGTTTTCCTTGGAGGATTAAGTTCCTGCATCTCAATGATTATTATTTCGGCCATTACTTTGTCCATCATGCTTTCCAACAATTTAATTATTCCTTACGGATTATTAGGAAAGCTTAAATCCGAAAATGAAATTCAGAATACCAAACTCATTACCAACATCAGAAAATTCAGCATTTTTGCACTGATTATCATGGCATTTGCTTTTTATAAATATTTTATTTTAAAAACTTCACTGGATTCGGTTGGATTGATTTCATTTGTTGTGATTGCACAACTGGCTCCTGCATTTTTCGGAGCTATCTTCTGGCGAAGGGGAAGCTATAAAGGTGCAGTGATTGGGTTATTAGCAGGCTTGGCCATTTGTTATTTCGGATTGATTATTCCCCAATATTATTTCTCTTATAACCAGGAATTCAAAGGAGCTTTAAGAGATATGTACAATGCTTTTGATTTCTTTAAAATTTCTTTTTTAGGAAGGATTCCGCAGATTTTCTTTTGGTCAATTTTGGTCAATACCGGTTTATTTGCCATTCTTTCTGTGAGCAGTAAAGGTAACTATCGTGAGCGGAATTTTGCCGAATTGTATGTTGATATTGACAAATATATCCAAAACCATGAAAATGCATTCATTTGGCGAGGAACGGCTTATGTTTCGGACATCAAAAGCATTCTGGAAAGATTTTTAGGCAAAAACAAAACCGAGCAGGCATTAAGAATCTTTAATCTAAAGTACAATATCGATTCTCAGGCAGAAACTGCCGATTCAAGATTTATTAAATTTTCGGAAAACCTTTTAGCAGGACGGATCGGAACGGCTTCTGCGAAAATCTTGATTGAAGGCGTAACGAAAGAAGATAAAATATCTTTAAAAGAAGTCCTAAATATTTTAGAGGAATCCAAAGAAAATATTACCCTCAATAAAAAGCTCACAGAACAGTCCGAAGAACTTCAAAAACTGTCCGACGATTTAAGAAAAGCCAATGAAAGTTTAATCATCAAAGATCATCAGAAAGACGATTTCCTTGACTCTGTTGCCCATGAATTGAGAACTCCGATCACCGCCATTCGATCGGCAGGAGAAATTCTGGCGGATGATGATGATATTCCTTTAGAAATCAAAAAAGAGTTTTTGAATAATATCATCACGGAATCAGACAGGCTGAGCGAAA
Source organism: Chryseobacterium sp. Y16C (assembly GCF_022488405.1). Lineage (NCBI taxonomy): Bacteria > Pseudomonadati > Bacteroidota > Flavobacteriia > Flavobacteriales > Weeksellaceae > Chryseobacterium > Chryseobacterium sp. Y16C. Next base: position 90,466 of record NZ_CP092711.1, on the reverse strand, counting down.
TTATTAATGACATTCTGTATCTGGATAAACTCCAGCATGGTGAAATTGTTTTAAATATTCAAAAAAATAACATTATTGAAAGCTATAAAAAAGCTTTAAACCCGCTTCTTCACTTAATTCAGCAGAAAAACATCCATTTAAGCGAAGTAAATCTTCTCAACAATTTTTTGTTTGAATACGACGAAGCCAGAATGATTCAATTATTTCAGAATATTTTGGGAAATGCTTTAAAATTCACCGATGAACAGGGAACCATACAAACCAAACTGTCTGAAAAGAACAACCAATTAATCATTAAGATTTTCAATACCGGAAAACATATTCCGGAAGAAGATCTGGAAATGATTTTCGATAAATTTTACCAGTCGAAAAATCAGAATATTTTAAAACCGACAGGAAGTGGACTCGGGCTAGCCATTTCTAAAAAAATAGTTCAGGCTCAAGGCGGAACGATAAAAGCAGAAAACAGCGGACTGGGCGTAACTTTTACGATTTCTCTTCCCGAAAAAATAAAGAATAAAAATGAAGTTGAACACAGTTAAACACACAACATGAAAAAGATAATTATTGCAGATGATGAACACAAAATATTAATGTCATTGGAATACAGTTTCAAGAAAAACGGTTATGATGTTTTCATCGCAAGAGACGGAACCGAAGTACTGGAATTTTTAAAAACGATGGTCCCTGATGTAATTCTACTGGATATAATGATGCCCAACCTTGATGGGTACAGCACATTGGAGCTCATCAAACAAGACAAAAAATTAAAAGATACAAAAGTCATTTTCCTGAGTGCAAAAAACAATCCAAAAGATATTGAGAGAGGACTGGAAATGGGAGCCGATGCGTATGTCACAAAACCTTATTCAATCAAAAAGCTGATACAGCAGATTGAAGAAATGTTTGAGTAGACCTGGAATGACAAAGAAAATAAAAGACTAAAAAATATCCTAAATGTCATTCTGAACGAAATGAGAGAGAAGAATCTATATCAAAATTAATAGATTTCTCCTTCGTCGAATGACAGAACGTTAAAAAATAAACGCAAAATTGATATGGATGCAGATACGCTATTTCAAAGAAGCATAGAAGATAAAGAGAATTTCTGGAAAGAACAGGCTCAGAAAATCGACTGGTTTGAATTTCCTACGCAGATTCTTTCTAAAGATGAAACACATTACACTCAGTGGTTTTCAGACGGAAAGCTGAATATGTGTTATTTGTGTATTGACAAGCATATTGAAGACGGTTTCGGCGAACAAACCGCCATTGTTTATGATTCTCCTGTCACCAATCAGAAGAAAACATATACTTTCAATCAGGCAAAAGAAGAAATTTCAAAACTGGCGGGAGGTTTGGTTTCTTTAGGCTTACAAAAAGGCGATACAGCTGTTATTTACATGCCGATGATTCCGCAGACTTTATTTGCGATGTTGGCCTGTGCGAGAATCGGGGTGATTCACAATGTCGTTTTCGGAGGTTTTGCACCACATGAATTGGTCGTGAGAATTGATGATTGTAAACCCAAAGCCCTGATTACTGCAACCGCGGGAGTTGAAATAGCAAAGAGGATTCCTTATTTGCCGTTGGTAGAAAAAGCGATTGAACTGGCTCAGGATAAAGTTGAAAACATTATCGTTTACAATAGAAAATTAGCAGAAAATCAACATGAAATGTTTGAAGGGCTGATTGATTACGAAGAACTCGTTCAAAGATCAGAACCTGCAGATTGTGTTTCAGTAGAATCCACTCACCCACTCTATTTATTGTACACATCCGGAACAACAGGAAAACCAAAAGGAATCACACGAGATACAGGTGGTTATGCAACGGCTTTAAAATTTTCCATGCAATATATTTACGGCGTTGAACCGGGAGAAACCTATTGGGCAGCTTCCGATTTTGGCTGGGCGGTTGGGCACAGTTTTTCGGTTTACGGTCCGTTGATTAACAGAAATACCACGATAATTTTTGAGGGAAAACCCATTATGACACCAGATGCGGGAACTTTTTGGAGAATTATTTCGGAATATAAAGTTTCGGTGATGTTTACGGCTCCTACAGCAATTCGTGCTATAAAAAAAGAAGATCCGAATGGTGAACTGGTAAAAAAATACGATTTAAGTCATTTCAAAAAGCAGTTTCTGGCAGGTGAAAGATGCGATGTTGCCACATTAGACTGGTTTGCAGAACATATCGGAGTTCCTGCGATTGACCATTGGTGGCAAACGGAATCCGGCTGGCCGATGTTGGGCTTAATGACTTTTGACAAAAATTATAAAATCAAAAGAGCTTCCGCTGGAAAACCAATTCCGGGATATGATATTAAAATTTTTGACGAAAACGGTTACGAACTTGATGCGCATCATGAAGGTTATTTGGTCATCAAACTTCCACTTCCTCCAGGAGCTCTACTGGGAATCTGGAATGATAAAGACCGTTTTCAAAAAAGTTATTTATCACAGTACAACGGTTATTATTTTTCAGGAGATGGTGCCATAAAAGATGAAGACGGATATATTTTCATCACAGGAAGGGTTGATGATGTTATTAATGTTGCCGGACATCGGCTTTCCACTTCGGAAATGGAGGAAATTGTTTCGTCGCATCCTGATGTTGCAGAATGTGCCGTTGTCGGAATTGATGATGAACTGAAAGGACAAATCCCTTTTGCTTCGATTGTTTTAAAAAATGGTTCAACGATTTCCGAAGAAGAAGTGGAAAAAGACATTGTAAAAACAGTTCGTGAAAAAATAGGAGCAGTTGCCTGTCTTAAAAATGTGATGACCGTAAAACGTTTACCGAAAACACGATCCGGAAAAATTTTAAGAAAATTAATACGAACCCTATTAGACGGAAAAGAATTCCAGGTTCCATCAACGATTGACGACGAAAAAATCATTGAAGAAATTCAGGAAAAAATCAAAGAATATAAGGCTAAAATAAGAAATTAAGCATACATTTAATATAAACAAAATTCAAATTTCAAAAAACGAAAGGGATATGAGAAATTACCTGATTGAAGATTTACCACATTATTTTGAAGAATATAAAAAGTCTATCAAAAATCCTAAAAAATTCTGGGATAATATAGCTGACCAAAACTTTGTGTGGTATCAGAGATGGAGCAAGGTCGTAAAATATGATATGAATGAGGCCAAAATCACGTGGTTCAAAAATGCTAAATTAAATATTACGAAAAACTGTCTGGATAGACATTTGTCGGTAAGAGGCGATAAAACAGCAATTATCTGGGAACCCAATGATCCTAGAGAGGAAGCACAACACATTTCTTATAATGAATTATACACGAGGGTCAACAAAACCGCCAATGTTTTGAAGGAAATGGGTATCGAAAAAGGTGACAGAGTCTGTATCTATCTTCCGATGATTCCTGAACTGGCCATTACCATGTTGGCTTGTGCTAAATTAGGTGCTGTTCACTCGGTAATTTTCGCAGGATTTTCAGCATCTGCAGTTTCTTCAAGAGTAAATGACTGTGGCGCAAAAATGGTAATCACTTCAGACGGAAGCTACAGAGGAAGTAAGGTTTTAGATTTAAAAAGTATCGTTGATGAAGCTTTAGAAAAAAGTCCTAGTGTTGAAAAAGTTTTGGTGGTAAAGAGAACCAATAACGAAATCAAAATGAAAGAGCACAGAGATTTCTGGATGGAAGATCTGTATGAAACAGCTTCAGCAGATTTCGTAACCATTATTATGGATGCAGAAGATCCGTTATTCATTCTGTACACTTCAGGGTCTACTGGAAAGCCTAAAGGAATGCTTCATACTTGTGCTGGATATATGGTTTATACCGCTTATACTTTTAAAAATGTTTTTAATTATAAAGAAAATGACATCTATTGGTGTACTGCCGATATCGGATGGATTACGGGACACTCGTATATTCTTTACGGACCACTTTTAAACGGTGCAACAACGGTTATTTTTGAAGGAGTTCCGACTTATCCTGAGCCAGACAGATTCTGGGAAGTTATTGACAAACATAAAGTCACTCAGTTCTACACTGCTCCAACTGCTATTCGTTCATTAGCAAAAGAAAGCACAGAATGGGTAGATAAACATGATCTTAGCTCTTTAAAGGTAATAGGATCTGTAGGTGAACCTATTAATGATGAAGCTTGGCATTGGTTTAATGATCACGTCGGAAAGAAAAAATGCCCGATTGTGGATACCTGGTGGCAAACTGAAACAGGAGGAATTATGATCTCACCACTTCCTTTTGTGACTCCAACAAAACCAACCTATGCCACCCTGCCTTTACCAGGAGTTCAACCCGTTCTAATGGATGATAAACGCAATGAAATTTCAGGGAACCAGGTAACGGGAAACCTTTGTATCCGTTTTCCATGGCCGGGAATTGCAAGAACCATCTGGGGAGACCATCAACGATATAAAGAAACATATTTCTCAGCTTTCCCCGGAAAATATTTTACAGGTGATGGTGCATTAAGAGATGAAGTTGGCTATTACAGAATTACAGGTCGTGTAGATGATGTAATTATTGTTTCCGGACATAATTTGGGAACAGCTCCTATTGAAGACAGCATCAACGAACACCCGGCTGTAGCGGAATCTGCAATTGTAGGTTATCCTCATGATATTAAAGGAAATGCTTTATACGGATTTGTTATTTTAAAAGACACAGGAGCTGACAGAAAGCAGGAAAACCTGGTTAAAGAGATCAATCAGTTAATTTCAGACCAGATCGGGCCTATTGCCAAGCTTGATAAAATCCAGTTTGTTTCCGGGCTTCCAAAAACCCGTTCAGGAAAAATCATGCGTAGAATTCTGAGAAAAATTGCAGAAGGTGATTTCAGTAATTTCGGAGATATCAGCACTTTATTGAATCCTGAAATTGTAGAGGAAATTAAAAACGAACGAATTAACTAAACTATATGAACTGAGAAATCAGGGGAACGGGCTTTACGGCCCGTTTTTTATTTGCAAATTTGAAAATTTAAACAACCGTTCAATAGAAGAAAACTACACATTCAATCAATTAACATAGATAAACATATAAAATGTTAAAAATTATTAAAAATAATTTAATTTATACCAAAAATAATACTACCTTTAAGTACAATTTAAAACATATTGCTTATGTCAAATATATTAGCTGGATTATTTGAACATCACAGCGATTACAAAAAGCTTGAAACCGATTTAGAAAACTCAGGTTTCCCAAGTTCTGATTATATAGTATACCTGAATGATTCACCTCATCATTCTCAGTATCTTGTAAGTGTAGCCGTAAAAGATACTAGCCAAGCAAATATGGCAAAAGATATTTTCACCCAAAACGCCGTTCATAAAACCTATCTATTTGAAGATATGAGTATTGATCAGGCTGATTACACTCATTTAAAAGGATATATAGACGCAAGAAATAAGGCTGAAATCCATACCAGTCCTGAAGTAAGAATAAAAGGATCAAGCAGCGGCATAGATTCCGAAGTAAAATTCTGATAAAATACAAATTCTGATAATTCTAATAACCAGGAATCCGTAGATTATTCTGCGGATTTTCTTATTTGAAAAGTTCTTTATTTTTCGTATATTCGTCTTATAACATAGGCATTCACATGAGTTACGACTTAGAGCAGGAAAATAAAGAGATCCTTGCAAGATATAAAGATTTAATTTCCAATACATATAGAACATTGGATGAGGAAAACAACAAACTCATCCGAAAAGCATTTGATATTGCATTAGATGCCCACAAAGAGCAAAGAAGGAAAACCGGAGAGCCTTATATTTACCATCCTATTGCTGTTGCTAAAATTGTGGCTACAGAAATTGGTTTGGGAGCCACTTCTATTGCCTGTGCTCTTTTACACGACGTTATTGAAGACTCTGATTATACCTATGAAGATCTGAAGAAAATTTTTGGTGAAAAAATAGCCAATATCGTAAATGGACTCACCAAGATTTCCATCATGAATCATCAGAATATTTCGGTGCAGTCTGAGAATTACAGAAAATTACTCTTAACGCTTTCCGAAGACTTCAGGGTTATTCTCATTAAAATTGCAGATCGTCTTCACAATATGCGTACGCTGGAAAGTATGGCTCCGGATAAGCAGAAAAAGATTGCTTCCGAAACGGTTTATATTTATGCTCCTATGGCTCACCGTTTAGGACTGTATAACATCAAATCTGAGCTTGAAGATCTTTCTTTAAAATACAACAATCCTGATATTTACAATGAGATTGCGGAAAAATTGGAATTAGCCAAAGAAAGCCGTGAAAAGTATATTGAAGAGTTTAAAAAAGAAGTTTCTGAAAAACTGCATGAAGAAGGACTCAATTTCAAAATTAAAGGCCGTGCAAAAGCAATTTCTTCTATTTACAGAAAAATGCTGAAACAAGGCGTTTCGTTTGAAGAGGTTTTCGACAATTATGCGATTAGGATTATCTACAAATCGGATGCGAAGAATGAAAAATTCCTTGCCTGGAAAATATATTCCATCGTAACGGATGTTTATCACAGTAATCCTTCAAGAATGCGCGACTGGATTACACAACCGCGTTCTACAGGCTATGAAAGCTTACATTTAACAGTTCTTGGTCCCGACAAAAAATGGATTGAAGTTCAGATCCGCTCCGAAAGGATGGACGAAATAGCCGAAAAAGGGGTTGCAGCCCATTATAAATACAAAGAAGGGTATAAACAAAGCTCTGAAGACCGTAACTTTGAAAACTGGGTAACAGAGATCCGGGAAGTATTGGAACAACAACAAAATCTTTCTACATCGGAACTACTGGACAACATTAAGCTTAATCTATACTCAAAAGAGGTTTTTGTATTTACGCCTAAAGGTGAGATTAAAATTTTACCAACCAATGCTACCGCGCTCGATTTTGCTTTTGCAGTACACTCGGATTTAGGAATGAAATGTTTAGGAGCCAAGATAAACGGAAAACTGGTTCCTATTTCTTATATTCTCCAAAACGGGGATCAGGTGGATATTCTTTCTTCACAAAATCAAAAGCCTAAATCTGACTGGCTAGAATTTGTAGTGACTTCCAAAGCAAAGTCGAAGATTAAAAGTTATCTGAACTCTCAAAAAAATCAGCTGGTAGAAGAAGGAAAAGAAATTCTTCAAAGAAAGCTTCGCCATGCTAAAATCAATTTCAATGATGAGGAAATTAATAAACTCCAAAAATTCTTCAATCTTAAGAGCTCTCAGGAATTATTTCTTAAGTTCCAGAATAATGAACTGGATGCAAGCAGCCTGAGAAAATATATTGAAAGTAAAAACGTTTTCAACAACTTACTTTCCAGATTCAGAAAATCGCCTTCAAAAAATGTTCATTACGAAGAGCCTAAAGAGCAGAATCTGGACATGATTGTCTTCGGAAAAGATGAAGAAAAATTAAACTACAGCTATGCAAAATGCTGTACAGTGATTCCGGGAGACAAAATTTTTGGATTTATTACCATCTCTGATGGTATTAAAGTACACAGTGATAACTGTCCCAATGCCATCAATCTTCGGGCTCAGTACGATTACCGTGTGATTCCTGCCAAATGGGTGAATGCGGAAAGCTTTAAAAACAGAATAAAAATTGAAATTGAAGGCTTGGACAGAATGGGAATGATCAATGATATAACGGCTGTCATAAGCGGTGCAATGGGAATGGATATGAAAAGTATGTCTATTGAATCCAATGACGGAGTTTTCAACGGTACCATTAATCTTGAAGTAAAAAACAGAAGCCAACTGGAAGAGACCTTTAAAAAACTAAAAGCAATCAATGGCGTTTCAAGAATAAGAAGAATATAATTGGGATTGATATGAATTTGACATTATATTTTAAAAGATTCTTTAATAACAGTCAGTTTTCGGGAATTATGCTCATTTTATGTGTTATAATTTCATTACTGATTGCCAATTCGTCTATTGGTGACGGCTTTCAGCATTTTTTAGACCAGGAAATCGGTATTTCTGCTTTTCATTTAGAATATCCGGTAAGTGTCTGGATCAATGATGGTTTAATGGCTGTCTTTTTTCTTTTGGTGGGGCTTGAAATTAAAAGAGAAATCATTGAAGGAGAACTTTCTTCATTTAAGAATGCTTCTCTTCCTATCGTTGCTGCTATCGGCGGAATGCTTGTTCCAGCTGTTATTTTCACTATTTTTAATCTCGGAACTCAATACGAAAACGGCTGGGGAATTCCTATGGCTACTGATATTGCATTTTCCCTGGCTATTATTTCCATGCTGGGAAGCAGGATTCCGAACTCTATTAAAGTTTTTCTGGCTGCTCTGGCTATTGTAGACGATTTAGGAGCAATACTCGTAATAGCAATATTTTATACAGATCAGATACACTGGGTGTATTTACTGCTTTCTTTAGGAGTGACTTTATTATTATTTATTTTAAACTTTTTTAAAGTTACTAAGCTTATTTTCTATATTATTCCGGGAATATTTTTATGGTATTTTCTTCATCATTCAGGAATTCATGCTACTATTGCAGGTGTTTTATTAGCCTTTTCAATTCCCACCAATGAATCTGATACAGAAATATCGCCTTTAGAAAAACTTGAACATACGTTAAGCATTCCGGTAAGCTTTTTAATCATGCCTATATTTGCGCTTGCCAACACTAATATTACTTTCAATAACACAATGATAGGAGGACTCACTAATACGTTAGGACTCGGAATTGTCTGCGGATTAGTTTTAGGTAAGCTCATTGGCATTAACCTGTTCTCTTTTCTTGCTATAAAATTTAAACTAAGCTCGCTGCCACAGAACAGCTCATGGATGCAAATGATTGGAGTAGGCTGTTTGGCAGGAATTGGCTTTACGATGTCTATTTTTATCGCTTTACTTTCCTTTAAAACAGAAATACAGGTTCAGGATGAGGCCAAATTCGCCATATTGGTGGCTTCTTTTTTATCTGCTTTTTTAGGATATATGATTTTGAAAATAAGCTCTAAGAAATTTTCAGAAGACTAAATTTGGAAACATTTAATCAGAAAAAAATTTTAAAGTTATTTTAAGCTTTAGAATCGTTTTCCTGATTTAATTTTCTAGTATGTTCTTCATCACTTTCCAGGTCAGGTTCTTTAACTGCAGCCTTATACACCAAAGCTTCTTTTTGAAGTTCATCGGAAAGTAATTTTTCAAGCCTTAATTTTCTTATGGCCATATTGAGCTCATTTCCGAATAGAAGCAGGTATACATTTACATTTACCCAAACCATCAGAAGAATCATACTCCCGATAGAGCCGTATAAAACGTTATACCTTGCAATATCTTTCACATAAATGGCAAAAATATAGGTTGTAAGGACAAATAAAACTGTTGTCAGAATCGCTCCGGGAATCGCCTGTCTGAATCTTATAATCTTCACGGTACCCAACCAGTAAAATAAAGCTAAAAGGATAAAATAAAACAAAGGAAATGAAACGAATCCAATGATTTTTGAAAGGTTATCCACCAGCCATGAAATATCATAAGACGGTGTAAAAAGTTTCATAACAACCTCTACATAGTATACTCCGAAAAGCGTCAGAAATACAATGGAAATAAACCCGATGGTAATGAAAAAAGAAAGAATAAATTCTTTTACATCTGTCAGTTTTTCTTCAGAATTTTCATTAAAGCCATTAATTAATGAGAAAGTACCATTTGTAGCAAAAACCAAAGCCAGAATAATCGTAAGATTGCTGATCCCTTTCATATTGGGAATAATATTGGTTTCTATATACCCTCTTACATCTCCTTCCATATTGGATGGGAAAACATTATGCATTAAAACTTCAAAAATATAAAACTGAAGCTTGTCATAATGCGGCATATAAGGCAATACGGAAAGCAGGAAAAGAAGAAAAGGAAACAAACTTATGGTAAAGCTCCAGGAAATTGCCGCTGCTTTTCTGCCTATTTTTCCTTTAAAAATACCTGAAATATAGATCTGAAACATCTGCCAAAGCGATATTCCCAAAACAGGAATATGAATACCGTCAAAAAACTCTTGAATCTTCAAGATAAATCTAGGAAGTTTTATACCCATGTTCTATTTTAAAATATGATCTATTTTATCAAAGTTTCTATTTACAAATGTAGGGGAATTAAACCGGAAACCAATTCCCACCCGAAACAACCATTGTGTTGTTGAGTAAAAATTCTCATTAGAACTATTGATCCAGTTCAGCTGAAACCCTCCTCCGAAAAACCATTTTCCATTATCATATCCCATTCTCGCATTAGAGTACAGCCCTACATTAAACTCATGAAAGTCTTCACCAATTAGTTTTGAATAATAAAATTCAGGATAAGCCTCCAATATTGCATACCAATTCCCTTCGATTTTCTTCTGCACTCCTCCACCCGATCTTAAAGCAATTCTGAAATCTTTCGAAGGAGAATTGTCGGCACTTTCATTAAAGATTTCACCCTGATAAATTGTTTTGTTAAAATCACTGAGAATATTATACTGATAAAACAGACCTGTACTTACAATAAAAATGTCTTTCAGGGGTTTATACGTCATATTGTTAAAACTTCTGTAATCGTTTTTATTTCCCAGTAGCAAATAACTTGTTTCTCCTTTAAAAGATCTGTATTTGGCATCAGGAAACTGCAGATATCCTTCCTCATTATAATCATCACCGTAAATCAGGCGCATAAATTCCTTGGTATCCTGAAAATACAATCCTTTTACCTGACTAAAATAAACATATTGCCGGAGTTTCGGACTCACAAAAAAAGTAAATCCTACATTAAAGTATTTTGATTTTCCTTTTTCCGGGTCATCATTATTGATTCTTGTGAGTTTCGGAGCCAATGAAAAACTCACATCCAGCCATCTATAGCGTAAGAAAAATTCAGTGTAGAAAGCGTCATTGGGCCTTAATCGAAAAATTTTATCCTGATATAACAATCCGAAAATATTGTGAATGTAGCTCAATCCCGCCACCACCGAAACTTTCTTTTTATCTTCTTCTAGATATTTTTCATCCCGGATTTCACCAATTTCCTGAGCATAAGAAACTGATGAAAAACAAAAAAGCAGACAAGAAAGGATTTTTACTTGCATCGGATTGGTGTTCTAACAAAAGTAATGATTTTTAAATTTGAAACCGTTTAAAAACACTGTGAATTATGTCTTTCTTTAATTTATGAATATCTTTGTCCCCGTAAATATTTAAAGCCAGGAAATGCAGATCAATTTGCTTTGTATCGGAAAAACTGATGATAAAGAAATCACGTCATTAATCAGTTACTATCTGAAACGCCTCCCTAAACACTGGAATTTTGAAATTATAGAAATTCCGGATGTAAAAAATGCTAAAAACCTTACTCCTGATCTTCTTAAAAAGGAAGAAGCAAAACTTTTTCTGAACCACATTGATAAAAATGATCTGGTTGTGATTCTGGACGAGAAAGGAAAACAGTTTACCAGCCGTGAATTCGCACAAAAAATAGATATGTGGATGAATTCCTCTGTAAAAAAGATTCATCTTTTAATTGGGGGAGCCTATGGATTTTCTGATGAAATTTATAGCAGGACCAATGAAAAAATGTCATTATCTAAAATGACATTTACCCATCAAATGATCCGCTTGTTTATTGTGGAGCAGTTGTATCGTGCTGATCAGATTTTACAGGGAAAACCATATCATAACGATTAAGTATCTTAATATTTTCACTTGGCACATTCTTTTAAAGGATGCACCAAGTGAATATAAAATTATTTTTTTGTATTTACCATCACTATTTGGGTGATTCCTTTTTCTTGGAATTTTTTCTTGATTTTATCATCTGTAAGCACCATTACATTTTTTATATTTTCGTAAGGAACTTTTTTTACAGCTTCAATACTGCTTTCTTCTTTGTCAATGTAAAAAATTGATTTGGAAGCAGATTCTTCAGCTTTTTTCAAAGCTGCCACCAAAAGGGAATTCTCCTGAGTCTTTGTTTCAGCCTGTTGAGCATTTGCAAAAGTCATTGCTCCAAGAGTAAAAACTGTGATAGCGAATGGTTTCAGATTTGGGAATTTCATATAGTATATTTAACTCAATTATTTTTTTTCACATTTAGCATAATACTCCTGTAATAGGGCTTTTTCGTAACCTAAGCTTACTGCTTTATCTAAATTCGTACATGCTTCTTTAGGTTTTGCCGTATCAAACAGGATCTGAGCTTTGGTAACGTAAGCCTGAGCGAATTTCGGATCAACAGAAATTGATTTATTAACATCAGCAAGCGCTTCTTTTGTTTTTTTCATTTTAAGGTAAATATCCCCTCTCCCGCTGTATAATAATGATTCGGGCTTTTCAGAAATTAACTGATTATAATCTTTTAAAGCACCTTCAAGATCGCCGTTTCTTTTTTTAAGATTCGCCAGTCCGGTTCTTGCAAGAATATTATCAGGAGCAAAGCTTAAAACATGCTGTAAATCTTTCTGTGCCAAATCTTTCTTTCCTAAATTGTCATATATTTTGGACCGGAGTAAATAAAGATTAGCACTCTCTGGCTCTAATGATATCCCTGTATTAACATACTCTAAAGCTTTCGTTTTACTTCCTTTCAGATTATGCAAAGACGCCAGATTTTCATATACAGAAACAGATTTCGGGTTTGATTTTAAAGCAGATTCATAGGATTTGAATGCTTGAGTAGTTTTACCTAATCTGCGTTGTGAAGTTCCGAGATTATCGTAATATTCTGACTGAAATTTCTGAATTTGTTCTTTTTCAGCAAGCTTTGTATATTGTTCCTCAGCACATTTATAGTCGGCCTTACTGAAACATTCTTCTGCTGTTTTTTTGTCTTGTCCGTGGAATAATTGAACCACTGAAAAAGTGGCGAAAGTAAAAAATAGGAGTTTTGTTTTCATATAGTTTTAGTTTGTTTGTTGATCACTTTTTTGGCGAGCATAGCAAAAAGCCCTCCCAATAAAGATCCAACAAACGCCCCCACCAAAATATCTATCGGGAAATGCACACCTAAATAAATTCTGCTGTATGCTACGATTGCAGCCCACACAAATATAAAATAAGGAAACCAATTTAGCTTATTTTTTAATAAAAAACTTAAATAAGTTGCTAAAAAGAAAGTATTGGAAGCATGTGCCGAATAAAAACCGAACTGACCACCACATTTCACAATTCTCATATGATCTTGTAAACTAGGGTCATGGCAAGGTCTTAATCTCGCAACTCCATATTTAAATACGCCTGCTAACTGATCAGAAATAGTAACTCCGATCGCGACAAATATTAATATAAAGACAAAAGATCTTAGCTTATAATTTTTGAAAAGTAAATAACAAAAGATAATATAAAGCGGAACCCAAATCCAGGTACTTGAAATCAGCATCCAAAACTGATCGAAAGAGGAACTTCCTAAGTTATTTAGATATAAAAATACGCTTTTATCTTCCTGAATAATTTCTTCCATACTCTATCCTATCTGCTTACAGGTCCTTCATACGTTTCATCCTCTGAAGGTTTAATTTGCACCTGCTCTGTTTTCGTGGAAGAAGGTTCGTTTAAGATATCTTTTTCAATATCTTTCATGGAATTAAAATCTTTGGCAGCATCTTTTACTTTTTCAATCTCACGTTTGATCTCAGAAACAGGATTATCCGTTTCTTTCATGATCTCCGTTTTGATGTCTTCCACTGCACCACGCATTTTTCTTACGCCTGCTCCCAAGTCACGCGCAATCTGAGGAAGTTTATCCGGTCCGAATAATACAACGATCGCTACGGCAATCAATGCCATTTCTCCAATGCTTAATTCCATTTGCCAAAATTACGAAAGATTATGCAATTGTATTATGCTATATATCAATTTTAAATAAATTTTAAGAATTTAAACAATAAGGGGTTAAATATATTGTTTAGAGTTTAAGCTTTATTATTTGAGTTTAAGACAATTCAATATATGATTGCTATTCCGACAGAGCCTAAGGATGCGAACACAGTCCAAAGGACCTATTATTTTTTCCTTTAATAAGCAATTTAAATTGTTAAAGAAAAATTAATTCACTTAAATTTGATTTAATTCAAATACTTTATTATATTTAAAACATCAATTATTGTAAAATTCATTTCATAAATTCATATACTTCTTCAAAAGCAACAAGAGGATCAAATTTGATCCCCTTGTTTTTATTTGATACTTTCTTTTTCTGAATTCTTGTTTTTAAAATTAAAATAAGTGATAATTACACTTACAGCCATCAAAACAAATGCTAAGAAAAACGGTGCTCCTGAAAACTTAAAGGGTGCCTCGTCATGAGTAAAAAAATAAAATAAATTCGTCATCATCGGAGGCCCGATAATAGAAGTTGCACTCATTAGACTCGTTAAAGCTCCTTGCAATTCTCCCTGTTCATTCGAAGGAACACTTTTCGTAATGACTGATTGTAAAGCCGGGCCGCAAATCCCTCCCAAACAGTAAGGAATAAGGAATACGAACATCATCCAGCCTTGTGAGGCAAAAGCAAACAACAGCATTCCGATGGCATATAAGGCCAAACCGTAATAAATGCTTTTTTGTTCGCCCAATCTTGGTGTTGTCCATCGAATCAAACCTCCCTGAACTAATCCCACCAATAAACCTACAACTCCGAGGGAAATACCCACCATTCTTTCAGTCCAACTGAATTTGTACATGGTAAAGAAGCTCCAGTTACTCTGTACAGCATGTCCTGCAATGTAGATTAATATCAAAGAAACTATGAGACCCGAAATTTCAGGATGCTTTCCTAAAAACTTAAATGATCCGATCGGATTAGCTCTTTTCCAGTTAAATTCTCTTCTTTTATCTTTATCCAGACTTTCCGGAAGAATGAAATACCCATAAAGAAAGTTTAATAAACACAATCCTGCCGCTGCGTAAAAAGGAACTCTTGAACCGTAATGTCCCAAAACTCCACCTAAGACCGGTCCGATAATAAATCCTAGTCCGAAAGCGGCGCCAATCAAACCAAAATTCTTGGCTCTGTCTTCATCGGTTGAAATATCCGCAATATAAGCACTCGCTGTTGTAACACTGGCTCCGGTAATTCCCGCAATGACCCTTCCTAGAAACAACCACCAAATGGTGGGCGCTAAAGCCAGGAAAATATAATCAACTGCAAATCCGAAAAGCGAGATAAGAATAATCGGTCTTCGTCCGAATTTATCACTTAAATTCCCCACCACCGGAGAGAAAATAAATTGTGTAAATGCATAAGCAAAACCCAGCCAACCTCCATATTTGGCAGCTTCACTTATGTCACTGTGAATAAGTTCCTCAATTAATTTCGGAACTACCGGAATGATGATCCCCCATCCCGTAATATCAATCAATAACGTAATAAATATGAAGCCAATAGCGGCTTTTTTCTTTGAGTTTTCCATAACTGTGCAAAAATAATCAAATAAGGAAAAATAATGATTCTAAATTATATTAATTGGATGTTAGATTTTTAACTGATAGTTAGTAATCGTTTGGTGGCTAAAACCATATTATTTAAATTGATTTTGAAAGATGACAAATTTTACAAGATACTTCAAATTGAAATGAATGACTTTAGTCTAGCCCCGATTGCAGCAATTGTTTGAGCTCATTTTAAATTGTTTCGGCAGCGGCGGCAAAGCCGCCGCTGCCGAAACAATTTAAAATAGCGAGTGCGGAAAGCGGGAAAAAGCTTTAAATAAAATTCGATTCATTCATCATTACGCACAAAAAAAGCCTTTCAGGTTTGAAAGGCTTTTTTCTTATTTATTGTAGTATAAGTTATTTTGAAGCAAGTACTTCTTTGTTTGAAGTAGATTTACCATGTACTTCCTCTTCTTTTCCTTTTTTAAGGAAGTCATAAGCAATCGCCGATGCCACGAAGATAGATGAGTAAGTACCGAATCCGATACCAATTAACATCGCAAACATAAATCCTCTCAAGTTATCTCCACCGAAAATGAAGATTGCCAAGATTACTAAAATTGTAGTAAATGAGGTGTTGAATGTTCTACCCAATGTACTAGAAATAGAATCATCAAATAGTCCAGCTAATGTTAAAGATTTTTTCTCTCTTAAGTATTCTCTAATTCTGTCGAAGATAATTACCGTATCGTTGATTGAGTACCCTAAAACCGTCAGGATCGCAGCGATGAAATCCTGGTTGATCTCCATGTTGAACGGCATATATTTATGAAGCAGGGAATACGCTCCCAAAATGATTACGGCATCATGGAATAGTGCAGCAACCGCACCCAAAGAGAACTGCCATTTTCTAAATCTCAATAAGATATAGATAAAGATAATTCCTAATGCTCCTAAAACTGCATAAATACCGTGAATTTTAATATCATCTGCTACGGAAGGTCCTACTTTTTCAGAAGAAATAATTCCAGCATGTTCTTTATCTGCAGATTTGAAATCTTTCAATGTAGTTCCTGCAGGTAAGTTTGCTTTTAATCCTTCGAACAATTTTTGCTCAATGATTTGGTCAGCTTTTAAAGATTCATCTTCGATAAGGTAATCTGTAGAGATCTTCAACTGATTATTGCTTCCAAAAGTTTTAGCTTCAACAGAAGAATTCTTTCCATCTTCAGTTTTGAATAATGCTACTAATTTATCTTCAACATCTTCAGCTTTAACGTCTTTATCAAATCTTACCACATAGTTTCTACCTCCGGTAAAATCAATACCATATTTGAACCCGTGAGTTGCAATTGAAATGATACAAACCAGCGTTAACACAGCAGAGAAAATGTAAGCGTATTTTCTTTTTCCGATGAAATCGATCCAAGTATTTCTGAATAGGTTCTTTGTTGCAGGAGTCCAAACAGAAAGTCCTTTTCCTTTATTTAATCTTGAGAAGATCATTACTCTCGAAAGCAATACAGACGTAAATAATGTCATTGCAACCCCAATCATCAAGGTCAAAGCGAAACCTTTGATAGGTCCTGTTCCGAAGAAGAACAATACAACCGCCGTTAAGAAAGTAGTTGTGTGACCATCGATAATCGCATTCAACGCATGTTTGAAACCATCTTTGTAAGCTTCAAGAATACTCTTGCCTGCAAATAATTCTTCTTTTGTTCTTTCATAGATGATAACGTTTGTATCGACAGCAACTGCCATCGTTAAAACGATACCCGCGATACCAGGAAGGGTAAGAGTGAAATCTCCCGAATCCATAATACCGAAAATATAGAATAAGTTAATAACCATTGCAATTACCGCATAAACACCCGCTCCACCATAGTAGAAAATGATATAAACGATAATAATAGCAAATGCAATCATGAATGACATCAGACCTGCATCAATAGATTCTTGTCCTAAAGATGGCCCTACAACTGTAGCCTGAACCACTTTTGCACCTGCAGGTAATTTACCTGCTCCTAATACGTCTACCAATTCTTTAGCTTCTTCCTGAGAGAAGTTACCAGAAATCTGAGTTCTACCGTTAGGAATTGCACCTACAACATTCGGAGCAGTATAAACTCTACCATCCAATGTTACCGCAACTGGTTTACCAACGTTTTTCTCTGTTAATGTTTTCCATTCTTTAGCCCCTTTAGAATCCATCTGCATGTCTACTACTATTCTGCTTAGCTCATCATAACTAATGTTAGCCGTTTCAACAGCACCGTCTACTGGAGCTTTTTGGTTGATGTTACCTCTAATTGCATACAGTACCAAGCTTTCAGCATCTGTAGCCTCAGGTTTGTACCCCCACATAAATTGGGTATATTTAATGTTAGCCGGACGTAAAGACTGAGCTACTTTGCTGTTTAAAATTTTGTTTACAACAGCTGTATCAGATAATTTTACACTTCCAACCGCACTTGGACTCATAGATTTTCCTCCCTGGATGATATTTGCAAAATTTGTGTTTTTTGCAACACCCATAGAATCTCCTTTTGCAGCTACCATTGTGCTCAATGTTTGGAAATAAGGAGCAATTTCAGTGATTTGCTGTACTTCCCAGAATTGAAGTTTTGCAGAAGTCTGAAGCATCTTCTTTACTTTGTCAATGTCTTTCATTCCCGGCATTTCCACAGAAATTCTAGCAGTTCCAGGTACTCTCTGAACATTCGGCTGAATTGCACCCAACTTATCAATTCTCGTTCTGATTACTTCAAAAGCTGTTCCTACAGATGCATCGATCTTTCTTTTCACGATGCTTTTTACCTGTTCATCCGGTGTATTGTACTTCACCTCAGTAAGGGTTGTATTTCCGAAGATTTCAGGATCTGCCAATTTCAGGTTTGTACCTTTAGCTTTGTTTACAGCATCAAACTGTTCGAAGAAATTGTCGATGTAAGCTTTTGTAGAATTCTTTTGTGCTTCATCAGTTTTGTTTAAAGCCTCAATAAGAACAGGGTTGGTAGAATAATTTGTTAAATCATTCACAAGATCTCTTTGGTTGATTTCCAAAAGAACGTTGATCCCTCCTTTCAAGTCAAGACCAAGTTTCATTTCCTTGTCTTTGGCTTTAGTGTAATAAAGTTTTGTGAATCCCAGGTTCAGAGTATCCTTAGAAAGTTTTGCAATTTCTTTCTGATACTTTTCCGGATTGTCTCCTGCAATAGCAGTTGCCTGCTTTTCAATTTTGCTGGCGTACCAAGTTGGTAATAGCTCATTTAAGCAAATCAACCCTAGTACAATAGCGACAATTGTAATAAGTCCTTTTCCTTGCATTTTGTTATAACTACGTTAAATTAAGTCGGCAAATATAATCATTTTATTGAATTTTATGAATTTTTAACAACAGAAATCGTTTATTTTCAGATATATCGGCATTCTTATTTTCATTTAAGATTTAATAATTTTTTGAGGATATTTTAGTGAATTTTTCAACGTTCGATTGGTATGAAATTTTCATTCAGCTTTAATACACTAAATATCAAAATATTATGAAAAATTTACTTTTTTGCACAAGTATTTTTTCTTCTCTCGTTATTAATGCCCAAAACATTAATATAGAAGAATTTGCCACGGGATTTACAGCTCCCGTCGAAATTGTACATGCGAACGACAGCAGAATGTTTGTTGTTCAGCAAAATGGAATCATAAAAATTCTCCAGTCAAACGGAAGTACTAACACTACCAATTTCCTGAATATCAGTTCAAAAATAACCTATGGCGGAGAAAGAGGACTTTTGGGCCTTGCTTTCCACCCGCAATATGCTACAAACGGCTATTTTTTTGTGTATTACAATGATACTAACGGAAATATTACCGTAGCCAGATATACCCGCAGCTCAAATCCTGATGTTGCTGATCCAGCTACAGAAAAAATTATCCTGAATCTTCCCAAACCATTCGATAATCATAATGGAGGGAGCATTCATTTCGCACCCGATGGATATTTATGGATCGTAACCGGAGACGGTGGAAGCGGTGGAGACCCCAATAATAATGCTCAAAATAAAAATTCGCTGCTGGGAAAACTCCTCAGACTTGATATTAATTCTACAGGACCTTACAATATACCACCAAACAATCCTTTTGTTGGCATAGATGGGGCAGATGAAGTCTGGGCTTACGGATTGCGTAATGCCTGGAAATTTAATTTTGACACTACTTCAGGAAATGTAATGATTGCGGATGTAGGCCAAGGTCAGATTGAAGAAATTAACCGACAGCCAATTTCTCAAGCCGGTCTTAATTACGGCTGGAGATGCTATGAAGGGAATACTCCTTACAATACAACGGGCTGTCCAAGTACTTCAACGCTGACTTTTCCCGTGGCTGCTTACAATCACACCGGAGGAAAATGTTCAATTACCGGAGGATATATTTACAGAGGCACCCAATATCCGACCTTACAGGGAAGGTATATCTTTGCCGATTACTGCTCTACCCAGCTCGGAATTTTAAATCCGGACGATTCCATAACCTGGACTTCTGCATTCTCCGGAAATAATTTTTCAACATTTGGAATCAACAATCAGAATGAATTATTTGTAGCTGCCGTTAATAATGGAAAAATATTTAAAATTACTTCAGGAACACTGGCTACACAGGAAAATACTCTTTCTCCGCAAATAAAAATTTATCCCAATCCCGCTGCAAAAAGAGTTTTTATTGATGGTGCAAAAGGCAAAGATATTTCTGTTGAAATTTTCAGTGCTGATGGAAAAATTGTCTTAGAGTCTCAAAAAATAGGAAACGATGGAAGTATTGATATTTCAGGAATTCCTGCCGGAGTCTATTTCATCAATCTGAATTCAGAAAATTTAAAATATTACAGTCAAAAATTAATTATTCAATAAAATATATTCAAAAGTCTATAAAAAAATCCAGCCAATAAACGGTTGGATTTTTTTCAATATAAAGATATTTCAATTTTTAAATTGTCATGGAAAAAATTCTTGTTTCCGGCTTGTTTCTCATCATTCTCAAATCAAAAACCATGGCTACATTTCTGGTAAATGCTCTTCCTTTTTCTGTTATTTTAATCTGATGATCATGAATTTCAACCAATTCATCATTCTCCATTTCCTTTAGCATTTCAAAAGCATTGTCTAATTCAGGGAAAGAATTATTGAGATCAAAAGTTGTTTCAAGCTGACACATTAAATTCAAAATATGTCTTCTTACAATAAGGTCTTCTTCGTTCAGGATATGCCCTTTTACTACAGGAATTTTTCCTTCTTCCACTATTTTCTGATATTCCTCTACCGTTTTCACATTCTGTGCAAAAGCATACCATGAATCTGAAATCGCTGACATTCCCAAACCAACCATCAATTGAGTTTTGCTTGAGGTATACCCCATGAAGTTTCTGTGCAGCTTTTTCTGAAGTAAAGATTGATACAAATCATCATGTTCCAAAGAAAAATGATCCATTCCCACTTCGATGTAACCTAATTCTTCCAGTAGTTTTTTACCATCTTCATACAGACGGCGCTTTTCTTCACCACTCGGAAGATCATTTTCATCAAATCCTCTTTGTCCAACTCCTTTCACCCATGGAACGTGTGCATAAGAGTAAAATGCCAAACGATCCGGTTTCAGTTCCATTGTCTTACGGATTGTATTTTCCATGGCTTCCCAAGTTTGATGCGGAAGTCCGAATACCAGATCATGACTTATTCCTCTGTAGCCAATCTCTTTAGCCCATTCCGTTACTTCTTTTACCTTTTCGAAAGACTGTATCCTGTTGATGGCCTTCTGAACTTTAGGATCATAATCCTGAACTCCAAAACTCACTCTTCTGAAACCTAAATCATAAAGTGTCTGCAAATGTTTTTTGGTAGTATTGTTTGGATGTCCTTCAAAAGAAAACTCAGGATGTTCTGCGATTTCAACCGTTTCAAAAATCCCTTCCAATAAGGTTTTCAAATTTTCCGGTGAAAAGAAAGTCGGTGTTCCTCCCCCTAAATGAAGTTCTTTTAATTTTGGTTTCTCATCAAAAAGCTGAAGGTACAGCCGCCATTCTTTCAATACGCTTTCCAGATACGGAATTTCAACACTGTGTTGTTTTGTAATACGTTTATGGCATGCACAAAATGTACACAGCGCCTCGCAGAAAGGCAGGTGAATATAAATAGAAATTCCCTCTTCTGCATTGGTTTCCTTAAAAGTCCTGATTACACTTTCTGTCCATTTTTCAGATGAAAAACTACCTTCATCCCAGTAAGGAACGGTAGGATAAGAAGTATAACGAGGTCCGGGAATATTGTATTTATCTATTAAAGAATTCATTTCAGATTTAATTTTAAATCGAATTTCAATTTGAAATTTCTTACTGCAAAATTAAGTATATCTTATGAATATTTAATCATGAAATATATTAGGGTCTTTTTTCGGAATTTATAATGAGTCTAAATACCTCTTCGGCAAATTTTTGCCCCATATCAATATACCCCGCACTGTTGTAATGCCATGGATCGTCACCATAACCGTAGTTTTTAGTTGAACGGACAATTGCTGTATTCCTGTCATCTCTTACAAATTTCTCCTGAGCATATTGTACGAGCTCTCCCATTTTCCATACTTTTCCTGATTTATCTTTCCCTGAGTCTGATATTTTTCCGATCACGACAGGAAGATCACCCGTTAGCATCGCTGCTCTCATTTGATTCATTAATGTCTTTAAATGATCATAATACCGATTCGCAATGGCTTCATCATAACTGGCATCACCTTCACCCTGCATCCAAAGAATTCCTGACGGAATCACCTGATCTTTTTTACCGTCTTTATCAATATCTGTTTCCGCTAAAGCATTTTTTACTGTTTTTAAAAAGTTATCATACTGGTTCAATCCGTTTTTTCCGTTAAAATCTGCATCCCAACACCCAAAAGGTCCGGCAGCAAGACTGTCGATAGAAGTTCCCTCTCTCGCATATTTTATTAAAGCAATTTTATCTTTGGGGAATAATTCCTTGATCTTTTTTGCAAAAGACATCTCTAACCCAAACCTGTCGGAAAGTGTATTTACTGTTCCGTCTGTCTTAAAGCCTGTTCCATTTCCGGGTTTTAAAATATCCCATTTACCTGTTCCACCATTCAAATCAGCATCAGGAACAGAATTTCCCTGAAAAATGTAAACATCTTTAAAGTTTCTCAGATCATTTGGTAAATCTTTATTAAAACCAAAACCATTCATATTTGATTGTCCGGCCAAAATGAAAACCCTTATTTTCTGAGTGTAAAATAGTGTAGGGATCAATAAAAGGAAAAATATCTTTAAATTTTTCATCGACATTTTTTTAAATAAATTTAAGATTGAAGGAAAATTGAACGGACTATATTAAAAAGATACGCTCTATGATAAGGATATCCTGGTCTTCTGATAAAAGACGGCAATTCTGAAACATAAAAGTCTAAATTATATTTTTCCGCAGTATTCATGGATTACAGCTTTAATTTCATTACCGAAATCTTATCCTTCCCTGCAAAAACTATGGTATTCCCATCTATCCATTGGCAAACAAAAAATCCTTTTTCATCAGAAATTTTTTTCCATGTCTTTCCAAAATCTGAAGAATAACTGATATGCTGATCTCCTACCGAAATAATTTCTTTCCCTTTAGAACCGGGCTTAATTTTCACACAAGTTGTATAACCAGCATTTTTTCCTGATGCCTGAACTTGCCATGTTTTTCCGCCGTCATTTGTAGTCGCGATATTATTGATATTGTCTGCTTGTTTTGTATAATCTCCGCCAACTGCAACTCCAAATTTGTCATCATAAAAATCTATTGAATACATTCCCTGAGAAGATTCTCCCTGCACGAATGGAGTATTAAAAATTTCAATGTTTTCATTTTTTAAATTCATTCTCAGAATTCTTGATGCTTTTCCGCCGGTTGCAATCCAAAGATATTTCTTGCTTGAAGCTATATTTGTATTACTTGCGGCAAAAGCAGCCTCCCCTTCATTCAGACTTATATTATTTTTAAAATTACTCCATTTCCCATTTTTAAAAACAGCTAATTTCAGATGATTATCTTTGTCTGCATCACTAAAAGTATAGGCCAATTCATTATTTACAAAATGTAAAGCATCGTAAAAAGCAGTTTTTACTGTATCTCTAAAAATAATTTCAGAGGTTAAGTCCTTTTTATCAATCTTAAAAAACTCAGCCGGACTTTCAATATTAATGGTGTAAAAAGAATTCTTATCCTGCGCCAGAGTTCTGAACTGCAATTTTTTTTCAGATAATTTAATCTGCTTTTGATTTTGGGGATTGTATACATCTACAAAACCGAATTTAGAATCTGTTCCGGTATACCAGACTTTGTTATCATACACTTCAAGTGCACGAATACTTATTTTATCATTTAATATAGTTTCTAAACTCACTTGTTGAGAGAATGAAAAGATTCCTAAAAAGGAAAACAGAATGGGAAATACTTTTTTCATAGAAACAAAAATAAAAAATCCACAGAAAAATCTGTGGATTTGTATGGTTTTAAATTTTATAAATCTAAATCAGGTTTTTGTAAAGGTTCCTGTTCTGCTTTGAACGTTTCTCCGTATCCGACTTTATGTAGTTTAGAGTGTCTGATACTGTACGCAAAATAGATAATCACTCCTAGAGCCAGCCATCCTGTTGATAATAATTTCGCTTCATGACTTAGGTTCCAGATCAAATACACATTGATGCAAATTCCTAAGGTTGCAATAACAGGCAATGCAGGAACTTTGAAGTTTCTAGGTAAATTAGGTTCTCTTTTTCTCAAAATCCAAACCGCTACACATACCATAGTAAAGGCAAATAAGGTTCCGAAACTCGTCATATCCGCTAATTTACTGATCGGTGTTAATGAAGCTACTGTAGCAATTACAATTCCTAAAAGCATTAAGCTTTTCGCAGGAGTTTTTCTTACCGGGTGTACATCGCTGAACATTTTAGGAATCAATCCGTCTTTAGACATTCCCAGGAAGATTCTTGACTGTCCCATAATCATTACCATTAATACAGAGATCAAACCTACTGTTGCTGCAATTGTGATAATATATCCAGCCCATCCCTGACCTGCAATTTCAAATGCATAGGCCACCGGAGCTTTAATAGCATCCGGGAATTTCCCTTGAGGGTTAAAGTCTGTATAATGCATCATCCCTGTAAGAACCAATGAAACTAAAATATATAATGCGGTACACACTAAAAGTGAAGCAATAATTGCAAATGGCACATCTTTTTTAGGATTAATCGCTTCTCCAGCTTGTGTGGAAACTGCATCAAATCCTACATAAGCGAAGAATATTGCTGCTGCTCCGGAAATAATCCCCTGAATTCCGTACGCTTCTTTCATGGTTTCACCTTCTTTCACCATGGTAGCTGCAGGAATAAAAGGATTCCAGTTATCAGCATTAATAAAGAAAGCCCCCGCAATAATTACAAATATAACTGCTGAAACCTTCATAAGTACAATAAGGTTATTGGCTTTTGCAGCTTCTTTAGTTCCTTTTATCAATAAGGAAATTACCACCAAAACAATTACAAAAGCAGGTAAATTCATTGAAAAACCTTCTCCTGTATAACTTGCAGGATCTGAAGTAAGATAATCAGGCAGATGAAGGCCAAACATTTTTAACAATTTATTAAAGTATCCGGACCACGAAACCGCTACCGTCATGGATCCCATCGCATACTCCAGGATAAGCCCCCAACCGATAATCCATGCAAAAATTTCACCTACAGTTCCATAAGCATAAGCATAAGCAGAACCTTCTACAGGCAGAATGGAAGCAAATTCAGAATAACACAGAGCTGCGAAAACACACGCAATTCCTGCTATAATAAAGGAAAGTGCCAATGCAGGACCTGCATGATAATAAGCTCCTGTACCCGTTAACACAAAAATTCCGCCCCCAATAATCGCACCGATACCGATAGCCGTAAGACTCCATTTACCAAGTACTCTTTTAAGCTGACTACTTTTAACATCATTCTCAAAAGCACTCATCGGCTTTTTCGTCCAGATTTTTGACATATTTTACTATTTATTAAAGATTTACGAAAATATAAAAAATTTAGAAACCTTAACGTTTATTGACAATTTTTCGTCATTAATTTTAAACAATCAACCTTAAAAAACTGATTACCACTACATTTAAATCATTTCCAACTCTCTTAATTTTTGTTTATTTTTGAACTCATGAATATATATGAACTTTTCATAAAACCCTATGAAAGCTATACTTCTCTCCAGATTTTCCTGGAAGCCTTTGCAACCGTCTTCGGAATCCTGAGTGTATATTTTTCCATCAAAAAGAACATCTGGGTCTATCCTACCGGAATTATTTCCACTTTAATATATGTTTATATTCTTTTCAATTTTGGATTATTGGGAGACTGTATGATTAATGTGTATTATACTGTGATGAGTATTTACGGATGGATATTATGGGCAAAAAATTCTGATGATCATATTCATGTTGAAGTAACCTGGGCATCCAGAAAAGAATGGATATATGGTATTATACTTTTTCTGTTCAGCATAATCCTGGTTACGATCATCTATTATTATAAGCCTTATATAGACAATCATTTTTCCATGAAAGGCACGAATCTTGGTTTATATCATTTAGATTGGGGCAATAAGCTAGACATAGCAACCACTTCCATATTTTTAGTCGGAATGTGGTTTATGGCTAAAAGGCGCATTGAAAACTGGATTTTTTGGATTATAGGAGATTTTATTTGCATCCCTATGATGATTTATAAAGGTCTCGGAATCACTTCGGTTCAATATTTGGTATTTACTATAATGGCTATCTTAGGATACCTCAATTGGAAAAAAAGTTATAAAGAAAAAAAAGTACAATTAAAGTCATGAAAAATTTATTTAAAATAGCATTTGGCATTTTAATGATGAGCAGCCTCACTTCTTGTGCAGTATATTCAGATACTGGATACGGATATGGGGATCCATATTACAATAACGGATATTACTATGCTCCAAGCGGATATTACGGAAGCGGAGGATATTGGGGAAATGACGGATATTATTACCGAAATGATTACACCTATTACTACGACAACGGAATGCCTTATTATTACTACAACTATAATAATTCTAGGAGAAAAGTATATGTAGAGAGAAGAAATACAACTTCACAAAGACCTAACAACGGGTTCAGAGGAGGTGTGAACGATGGTTCTTATAATGGCGGTTACAGACCTAATACCGGAAACAATCAGGGTGGTCAAAGACCTAATAACGGATTTAGAAATCCAGGTAATCAGGGAAATCAAAACCAAAATAACAACCGTCAGGGAGGATTTAGAAATAATTCTTCCAATTCAAACAGCGAATACCGAAATCCTTCTAACAACAGCTCAAATGGTGGCTTCAGAAACAATTCGGGAAATGCGCAGCAGAATAATTCTCAGCAAAACAACAATCCCAACAGAAGTGGTGGAGGATTTAGATAAAACCATTATAAATAAGAAAACGAACAGTTAACACTGTTCGTTTTTTGTATTAATTATAGTAATTTTGCAAGTTCAAATTGAGACAAAAAAATATGGATTTTTATAAATATCAAGGCACTGGAAATGATTTCGTCATGATAGACAACCGTTCCGGAGAATGGAATGATCTTTCAGTGGAAAATATTCAAAAACTTTGCGACCGCCGTTTTGGAATTGGTGCAGACGGACTTATTAAAATTAATGTAGCCGAAGGGTATGATTTTGAAGTGGATTATTACAATTCTGATGGTTCAAAAAGCTTTTGCGGAAACGGCGCCCGCTGTTCTGTGGCCTTTGCATTTTTCCTTGACATCTTTGAAGGAAAATGTAAGTTCATGGCCATCGATGGGGAACATGAAGCAGAAATCCATAATGGGATCGTAAAACTTAAAATGAAGGATGTAGAAACTATTTCCAATGATGGGCAAGATACTGTGATGGATACCGGTTCGCCTCATTATGTAAAATATGTTGAAGATATTATCAATTATAATGTTTTTGCCCACGGAAACGGGATCAGAAATTCTGAAAACTACAAGGAAAAAGGAATCAATGTCAACTTTGTGGAAAAAATTTCTGATGATGAAATTTTCGTAAGAACCTATGAACGAGGCGTTGAGGATGAAACTTACAGTTGCGGAACAGGAGTTACAGCTTCCGCTTTAACTTTTCTTCAAAATAGCAATCTAATCTCTGTAAATGTAAAAACTCTGGGAGGAAATCTTAAGGTTTATGCTGAAAAAAATGGAGATTCTTTTCAGAATATCTGGCTGGAAGGACCCGCAAAACAGGTTTTTAGAGGAAAAGTAGATCTTATTTAAAAACCAAAAAAAACTTTAATCACCATTTAAATGAAAAAAGCAATTCTTTTCATCATCCTGCTTGTATTTGTAGTAGGCGGATTTTTTGGAGTTAGATTTTATAAAAAATATTACGGAAACAATATCAAAAAAGACGGATATGTTTTGATTCCGCACAAAGCGAGTTTCAAACAGATCCTGGATTCTGCAGCAAAATATGTTGATAATCAAGAATCTTTCGAAATCGTGGCAAAAGAAAAAGATTTGGCTCAATATTTTAAGGCAGGTAGATATCACTTTCAAAAAGGACTGGGGAATGCTAACCTGGTAAATATGATCAAGGCCGGAAATCAAAGTGAAAACAGCTTTAGAATTGGTGATTTTGGAGACGTTTATCAGATGATCGGTAAAGTTTCTAAAAAAACAGAATTGGATTCTTTAAAATTTGTGAACGACCTGAATGCTATTGCAACAGAAAAAGGCTACAATAATGCCGAAGATCTGAAAAAGTATTTCTTCATTGATACCTACAACTTTTTCTGGACGGTAACTCCGGAAGAATTTTTCAAAAAATTTGATGATCAATATAATGAATTCTGGAATAGTGAGAGAAAAGGAAAAGAACAACAATCAGGTTTAACGAGAGACCAGATTTATGCTTTAGCTTCAATTGTTTATAAGGAATCCGGAGGTAAAAAAGATGAGCAGAAAACAATTGCTGGATTATATCTCAACCGTTACAGAAAAGGAATGAAACTTCAGTCTGATCCAACGGTAATTTATGCCATCAATAAACAGACCAATTTCAAGGAGCAAATCAAAAGGGTATTCTATAAGCATTTGTCTACTCCATCTCCATATAATACCTATGCCAATAAGGGAATTCCACCGGGACCAATCTGTATCGTTGATAAAAACTCTGTTGATGCTGTTTTAAACGCTGAAAACAACAATTATATTTATATGTGTGCAGATCCATCAAGACCTGGCTATCATAAATTTACCGATAATGCGGAAGAGCATGCCATTAATGCAAAGGCTTATCAGGACTGGCTCAACTCAAATAATATCAAATAAAAAATAAATTTAACTTTATTTTAACTAATCAATAATTAACATTTAGCTTTAAAACGCGACATATACATTATAAATAATAAACAATCTTAATATTATGAAAATTCGGTGTATTTACAATTTCACAATATTAAGGTAAATCTTTCACGATTTTACACAAAAAAAACGTTATGAATCAGACGGAAATCATTAACATTTTCACTAAAAAAACCTTAGGACTTACTTTTGTACTTTCTGCAGCCGCATTTGCTTTTGGACAGGAAAAAGTGGGTATTTCGGGAACTGTTGTCAACAAAAACAACCAGCCTGTACCTTATGCTTCTGTTACCTTTAGCAACAAGACAAGCAAACTTCTCAGCGATGCTGCTCTTACTGATGAAAAAGGTCAGTATAAATTAGATATTACCCCTGGAAACTATGATATTACGGTAGAAGCAATCGATTACAAGAAAAGTGTAATCAATAAACAGATTACTACAGCAGGAAATATCGGCGCCTTATCTATTGAACCGGAAAAAAGTGCTACCAATATAAAAACCGGAGATATTCAAGCAGTTGTAATCACTGCTCAATCTACAAAACCTTATAAAGTTGAACTTGATAAAAGAACTTACGACCCTTCTCAGGATATTGTAAGTAAGGGTGGAAATCTTCAGGATGTACTTTCTAATGTGCCTTCTGTTTCTGTAGATACCGATGGTACAGTTTCCATGAGAGGAAGCTCAAATGTGAAATTCTTAATTAATGGTAAACCTTCTGCATTACTTGGAATTGATGATGGTGCTAATGCTTTACAAAGTATTCCGGCTGATCAGATTGAGAAAATTGAGGTAATTACTAATCCTTCTTCAAAGTTTGAAGCAAGTGGAACTTCTGGTATTCTTAATATTATTCTTAAGAAAAGTAAAAAAGTGGGCTTCAATGGTAGTGTTGTCGGTTCTCTAGGATATTTCCCAAGAACCAGCCTTAATGCGAATTTAAGCTGGAGAAAAAATAAAATGACCTGGTTTTTAAATGGTGGTGGTGGTTACACTGAAAACCAAAATAAAAATGAAACTGAAACTACCTACCATAATATTGTTTTACCTAATAATATAGATCCTACCTCTCCTACTTTTGTTCAGCCTAAGGATATCCCGACTTATCAGTCTCAAGATTCCAAAAATAAAAGCTATAGTAAAAACTATAACGCAACAGCAGGTTTTGTATATGATATTTCAGATAAAACCTCGTTAAATGTTTCTGGTATGGTCAGAACTTTTGAAGGAGACTCTAATGAAAAGCTGAATTCCCTTGATAATTTTTTCAGGTATTCACCAACTGCCAATTCATGGCAGCCACTAACATCTCTAATGCAGAGAAATTCTAATGGGAATAATAATAATTTAGCATTTCAGGGAGATTTTGGTCTCGACCATAAATTTGATGATAAAGGGCAAAACATTTCACTATCATTAAGCTTACAGAGTAACAGAAGTAATAACAATTCTGATATCGCAGAATATTTAGATTCTAATTTCGTACGCGATGATGTTTCAGATAGACACTCTACTAACAAAACCGTTATAGGGAAGATAGATTATGAATTACCAATAGGAGAAAAGTCAAAACTAGAAGCCGGTTATCGTATCGACAATAATAATAATGATTATACAAGTGTTGTAACCAGTACTGTACAGGATCCTGTTATTGGATATTATAACAATTCCACTATGTATCAGGAAATGTTTAATGCATTTTATGTACAATTCAAAAGCAAAATTGGGAACTTCGGATATCAATTGGGGTTAAGAGATGAACAATCCAATATTAAAATAGATTATAAAAACCAAGGCGGTGATCCTCCTATCAATACGACTAAAAATTATAATAATTTATTTCCCAGTATCTATTTAAGCTATGATGTAACTAAAGATAATCAGATATTATTGAATTATTCCCGTAGAATAGACAGACCTCGTTCTTTCTTCATGGTACCTTATTCTAACTACTCAAACAGACAAAATGTCTTTGAGGGGAATATTGATCTTAATCCATCTTATGTAGATTCTTTTGAACTTGGTTATAATATTTCTAAAAGAAAATTTACAGTCAATCCTACGCTTTACTACCGTCATTCAACGGATGATAATAAAATGCTGGTATATAGAAAAGATGAGAGAACTGCAGATTTCTTTACAAAACCAATTAATTTAGGAAATGATAACCGTTATGGTTTAGATTTAAACTTTACATATGATCCTTTTTCGTGGTTAAAATTAATGGGTAACCTAGATGTATTTGGATATAAAACTTCGGGTATTGCTTTTTATAATTTAATAGACAGAAATGGTAATCCAGGTGTTGGAAGTATGGATTTTACAGGAAGCGGAGTATCTACAAGGGCAAGATTGAATGCAACATTTAAAGTCGATAAAACATTCAGTTTCCAACTACAAGGGTTCTACAGAGGGGCACAGAAATCAGCAAATCAGGACACTAAAGATATGTATGCTTTAAATTTGGGTGCTTCCAAAACAATATGGAAAGGCGACGGAACTATTGCTTTCAATATCCAGGATATCTTTAACACAAGAAGTAGAGAAATATATAGCTACAGCAGTGATTATACCCGTAGAAACTATATGCAATGGCAACCAAGACAGTTCTCAATTTCTTTAACTTACAGATTCAAGCAGGGAGAAAAAGTAGAGCAACCAAAACGTAAAAAAGACATCAACTCCAATGCAACCGGAGACGATCAACAGGGAGGACCAATGTAATCCTTCCGTATATAACACAAAAAATCCCGAAAGTAATACTTTCGGGATTTTTTATTTGCTTATTTCTTTATTTGATAATTTCAGCTTTTCAGCTTCAAAAATTCTTTTTCTTAAATCGCTCGATGAAAACCTGTGATCTCTTTTATTGTAAAAGATCTCAATTCCCTTTTCTTCACAGTATTTTTTCCCGGTAAAATCTTTGTCCATATAATCGTCACCGATGATTCTTACATCTATTACAAATGACTTCAGAATATCTTCTAAATCCTCTTCCGTATAATAAGGAATGATCTCATCAACTGCATTCACTGCTTTTAGCTGAATATACCTTTCTACGATAGTCTGGGTAGGCTTATTTTTGCTGGGCCTGTCATGTGAAGGATCAATTTGTAGCCCTACAATAAGGTAATCACATACCGTTTTGGCTTCTTCCAACATTTTTATGTGACCCGCATGAAGCAAATCAAAGGAAGAAAATGTAATGCCTATTCTTTCTGTTTTCATAATTTCTATTTAAAATTTCGCTGATAAAGATTCTTTAATATATAACCCTTATTTTGCTAAAGTAGCATTTAATTTTTAAAAATTATCTTCTTGAATTTAAATATTTTTGCCATTCCCAGGTCGTTTTCAAAGCATCTTCTAAAGTCGTCTCTGATTTCCAATTAAGCTCCTTTTCTGCTTTATCGGCATTGGCATAAGCAATTGTAATATCACCTTCCCTTCTTGGACAAATCTGATATGGAACTTTCACATTATTCGCTGTTTCAAAAGCTTTTACTACTTCCAATACAGAAGACCCTTTTCCTGTACCCAAATTATAAATATCAATTACCGCTTCTTCAGATTGATTCTCCAATAACCTTTTCAGGGCCGCGACATGGGCTTTTGCCAGATCAACAACATAAATATAATCTCTCACTGCAGTTCCATCTTCAGTCGGATAGTCATCTCCCCAAACATTTAGCTTTTCTCTTATTCCGGCAGCGGTTTGCATTACATAAGGAACAAGATTATTCGGAACTCCAATCGGAAGTTCACCGATTTTTGCTGACGGATGGGCTCCGATCGGGTTAAAATATCTCAATAAAGAAATTTTTCGCTGGTATGCTTTGGCAAAATCAGTCAAAATCTCTTCTCCCATTTGTTTCGTTTTCCCGTAAACACTTTCCGGCATTTTTAGCGG
The DNA here is from genome assembly GCF_022488405.1 of Chryseobacterium sp. Y16C. NCBI lineage: Bacteria > Pseudomonadati > Bacteroidota > Flavobacteriia > Flavobacteriales > Weeksellaceae > Chryseobacterium > Chryseobacterium sp. Y16C. Next base: position 57,715 of record NZ_CP092711.1, on the reverse strand, counting down.
CGTATTTTCGTCAATCGGCATTTGATCTGCCTGCCCGTAAACTGTACAAGAAGAACTGAAAATAAAGTTTGAAATTCCTCTTTCTTTAAATTCCTGCAAAATATTAATTAATGAAAATAAATTATTCTCATAATAATCTACTGGCTTCTCCTGACTCTCTCCTACTGCTTTATAAGCTGCAAAATTGATACAGCCATCAATTTGATGGGCTTCAAAAACCTGATTCAGCAATTCTTTTCTTTTTAAATCGAAAGGATAGAAAACAGGCTTCTTTCCTGTAATTTCTTCAATATTTTTTAAGATAAATTTCTCCGAGTTTGATAAATCATCTATAATAACAACTTCAAAATTGTTATTTAATAATTCTACAACCGTGTGTGAACCTATGTACCCTAATCCTCCTGTGACAAGTATTGCCATTTTAATAATATTTTTTATTCTTTGTGTTTTCCTATTTCTTCTATTTCTAATGGAATAATACTCCCCTTAAACTTATATTTTTGAATTATAAAAAGTAAGCCAAATAATATAAAATAAATTGCCGGCATAAGAGTGTAATCTAAAATATCTCCGCCAAAATCTTTTATAATGAAAATCGATTCAAATATTCCGTAAGAAAAAATTATCAATATTAAAATTAATGTGATTGAAAAAGTTAAAATGGAGCTTCCACTTTTCTTAATCAATAAAAATAAAGATAGTGCAGACAATGCTCCTATCAAAAAAATCAATATTGAATAAATGAAATCTTTTGTGTTTAAAAATGAATTTGTAATAACTCTTGTATAAAAAGCAAATCCAAATAAAGTTGCAAAAACTCCATTTATTAAAAGAGCAATCCAATAAACTAGCTTATATTGAAAAACTTTTTTCATTTTATCCCATAAATTCCAGCACAGCATCCGTAATATACTTCAGCTGCTCATCATCAAGTTCTGTATGCATGGGTAAAGAAATCACCTGATCTAAAAGCTTATCTGTATTTACGAAATCTGCGTCGTTACTTTCCTGATAGTAAGCTTTTTGTTTTCTCAATGCTACAGGATAATAGATCATGGCAGGAATCTCTTTTTCCGTCAAGAATTTTTGCAGTTCATTACGTTTGCCATTCAGAATTCTCAATGTATACTGGTGGAAAACGTGGGTAGAATCTTCTGCTCTTTTCGGAGTCAGAATATTAGGATGATTGGCAAAAGCTTCATCATAAAAATCGGCTGCTTTTCTTCTTGACTCATTATAGGAATCTAAATGAGGAAGTTTTTTTCTTAACACAGCAGCCTGAATACTGTCTAAACGAGAATTTACCCCTACTTCATCATGATAGTATCTTTCGTACATTCCGTGATTGACAATTCCTCTTAAACGGTGCGCCAATTCATCATTATTCGTAAAAATAGCCCCACCATCCCCATAGCAACCTAAGTTTTTAGAAGGGAAGAATGAAGTTGTTCCAACTGTCGACATTGTTCCAGACTTTTTCACTGTTCCGTCTGCAAAAGTATAATCAGCACCAATTGCCTGTGCATTATCTTCAATAACGTATAGATTATTTTCTTCAGCAATTTTCAGAATCTCTTCCATATTGGCACATTGTCCGAAGATATGAACCGGAATGATCGCTTTTGTTCTTGGAGTGATTGCTTTTTTAATGGCTTCCGTTGAAATGGTAAAGGTATCATAATCCACATCTACCAATACCGATTTAAGCTTAAGCAAATGAATCACCTCCACGGTCGCAGCAAAAGTAAAATCTGCCGTGATTACCTCATCACCTTCCTGTAAATCAAGCGCCATCAAAGCAATCTGTAAAGCATCTGTCCCATTTGCACAAGGAATCACATGTTTCACATCTAAATAAGACTCCAATTCATTCTGGAAAGACTTTACTTCAGGACCGTTGATAAAAGCCGCTGAATCCATTACATTTAAAACTGCATTATCTACGTCATTTTTTATTTTGTAATACTGACTTTGCAAGTCAACCATCTGAATCTTTTTCATATATAAATTTTATTTTTTAATTATACATAACCGCTCAAATTCTTAGTATCTGCTTACATAAATTTGTATATCACGATTCTGTAATAATTTATTTCTGTAAAAATAAGGATTTTAATATCCTTTCAAAAATTTTATTGATTTTGTTTTATCTTTATACAAAATAAATGCATGAATAAATTTCTATCTTTTTGTTTTTTAGCAATTTGCTCTTCTTTTTCTGCTCAGACAGAACTTGTTTTTGTTTATTTTAATGATAAACCGAATAAAACTGCATTTTATGCAAATCCGTTATCAGAACTCACTCAAAAATCCCTGAACCGAAGAATCAATCTAGGCATAGCATTAAATGATCAGGACGCTCCCATAGAACAATCTTACATACAAAGCATCCAGAACTTAGGTATTCCTGTGACCGATTATTCCAAATGGTTGAATGGCGTCGCTGTAAACGTTAACCAGGCACAGGTCAATCTGATAAAAACACTTCCGTTTGTATCATCCGTACAAAGCTTTGCTAAAAATTCTTCATTAACTTTAAAAATTCAGAATCAAAATAAATGGAACGGTTTTGAAAAATTCAATAACCTATCTACAATCTTCAATTATGGCTCTGGTTTAGAACAGATTGATCAAATCAATCTTAAGCCACTGCATCTTGCAGGATATACAGGAACAGGTGTTTCTATTGCTATAATTGATACCGGATTTCCTTTCGTAAATACAGGTGCTGCTTTTTCAAGATTATGGGCAAATAGCCAAATAAAAGCCAGCTATGATTTTGTTGCAAAAAACACTGATATTTACAATACAACGCTGAATAATCATGGTTCTGTAGTTTTAGGAGCAATCGGAGGTTACCTTCAGAACAGTTTTGTAGGATCGGCTCCGGATGCAGATTTTTATCTGTACAGAAGTGAGAATACCACAGTGGAAATTCCGGAAGAGGAAATGTACTGGATTGAAGCTGCCGAAGAAGCAGACAGAAAAGGTGTGGATCTGATTACCTCTTCTCTGGGATATTCTGTCTTTGACGATCCTAAATATAACTATTCCTACTCCAATATGAACGGAACGACTTCATTCATTGCAAGAGGTGCTGAAATTGCGGTCAACAAAGGGATATTTGTACTGATTGCAGCCGGTAATTCCGGAGAACAACCATGGCATTATATCACAACACCTGCAGATAATGCAAAAGTTTTCTCAATAGGCTCGGTAGATTCCGCAAATCTATCTTCAGCATTTTCCTCGTATGGACCCAATTCAGCAGGAGTAATCAAACCTGATGCAGCCGCAAGAGGTACCAACTCAACAACAGTAGACAACGGATCTCTCATTACTGTTTCCGGAACTTCTATTGCAACGCCCATTGCTGCGGGTGGAGTTGCCTGTCTTATTCAGGCTTTTTCTACCATGAACAGAGATCTGATGAGAAATAAACTGCGTCAGACCGCTTCTCTATTTCCAAGTTATACCGATCAAATGGGCTTTGGAATTCTTAATTTCGGAAGTTTTTATAATTCGGTTTTAAATACCTCTGAACTGGTCAAGAAAAATTCTATTGCTGTTTTTCCCAATCCTGTTAAAAATATTTTAAATATTGCTTCAGAAAGTGAGGTTATTTCTTTAGAGGTTTATGATCATTTAGGGAGATTAATTACTAAAGTCAACAATCAAAAATCTGTAAAAGTGGAGAGCTTTCCTAAAGAAGTTTATTATCTCAAAATCCAAACGAAGGATAAAGTTTATTATGAGAAATTTATAAAAGAATAATAAAAATTTTAACAGCTCTTTTTGATTGTTATTGATTCAAATGTTTTAAAATCCAATTAACGCATTCTTCAGGGTCCATAATACTCCAAGAGTGAGGATGTCTGAAGCCTTCTGGTCTAACGCCTCTATCGTTCACAATGATTAAGTCTGCGTTCTTATGTCCTTTCAGTTTTAATAGATTCATCATAGCAGTAATACTGATACAATTCGTGTCATACAAATCTCTTCCTCTATTATTCATCTGCCATATAATTGCAGGTTCTGTGTACATTAAAACAGGGATATTCATTAAATATTTAGCGTTTCCACCATCTTTCTCAGTATATAAAAACATTGATTCTTTAATATAATTCTCTTTATTTTTATCAGGATAGCCAAGCGCTTCGATCATTTCTTTTCTAAAACTTTTCGCCTCATTTACAGCAGCCTCTGAAAAATTCCTTTCTATATCACGATTTAACTGATAATACATTTTCTCATAATCTAAAGGAGGATCAAGAGCAAAAACTGAATTTGGAGTGAAGTAAGTATTCTTATCTCTCACCGCTATTTCTGCATATTTTACAGCCAACATTCCTCCATAAGACAAACCACCAATTGAAATTTTATCTTTCGATATTTTATGCTTCTCCACAATATCTTTTGCAATCCTGTCTAAAAATTTTCGTTCAATATCCATTTTAAAATCTCCGTCTTCAAAACCAGGAAAAACCACAATTAAGTTTTTCTCTACTGCTAGTTCATCCAGATAAATCTGATTCATCACTCTTTCTGGACTTTCTCCGCCACCGTGCAGAATAACAATCAATCCAGCAGGTTTACCTTCAGGTACTATTTTATAATAGAAATTTGAAGTGTCTTTGAAAGTAATTTTTTCCGGTTGTTGAGCAAAAGTTGCAATAGAAAAGATAATAAAAAGTGTAGCTAGAAATTTAATGTTCATAAATATTTTAAAAAGGTTAAAAAACTATCCGAAAGTACGGATAGTTTTAATATTGTTCATAATATAATGTGTAGAAAAATTTATTTATGCTGAATTTCTACTTGCATTAATGTTTCCAAACAAGGAACGTGTCACCAATTTTCCATACGCTTCTACATCTCCTTCTCCTTTCTGAATTTTCATTAAAGCATACTGCTGAATACTCAATAATGGAAGGACAATTCTTTCACGGATCTTCACCGATTTTCTTGAAAGCGGATCTTCTTCCTGAAGCATTTTAAAACCAGTTAACTCCAACATAATATTCTTGGAAAGATTATATTCATCAAACAAAATATTCCAGAACGCACCGAATTTCGGATTGTTTTTAATATAATAAGTCAGCGGGAAATATGTTTTATTCATACTCATCATTGAATTCAAAACCAACGTTTTGAAGAAATCCGAACCTTTATATAGTTCTCTTACTTCATCAAACCTTCCCTGCTCCTTCATCTGCTGCATCGCAAAACCGAAACCGAAGAACCCCGGAACATTCTGCTTCAACTGCGACCATGAACCTACAAATGGAATAGCTCTTAAATCTTCAAACTTCAGCTCACTCCCGTTTCCTCTTTTCGAAGGTCGGCTTCCGATATTGGTTTTTCCGTAATAATCCAATGTACTCATTTCCTGAAGATAAGGAACAAACATAGGATGCGCTTTCAGATCTGAATATTTCTGATAACTGATTTCCGCCAGTTCAATGATTAAAGCCCTTTCTTTTTCGGTTAAGTCTTTTTTAGCATTTTTAAAAACATCATTCTCAACGCCGGCTGTCAAAAGCTGCTCAAAATTATATTTCGCCTGCTCTTTATTCCCAAAAATGCTGGTAATGGTTTGTCCCTGAATGGTTAATTCTATTTTATTATTCGCAATCGTTTTGCCTTGTGAAGCATAGAAGTCGTGAGTTTTGCCTCCTCCTCTTGCCGGTGGTCCACCTCTACCATCAAAGAATATTACTTTAATTTCATTTTCTTCAGAAAGTTTCGTTAGCACTTCTTTGGCTTTATAGATTTCCCAGTTCGCTTTTAGATACCCTCCGTCTTTTGTTCCGTCTGAGAAACCAAGCATAATCGTCTGCTGATTTCCTCTTTTCTCCAGATGCTTTTTATAAACCGGGTTCTGATACAATTCAGCCATCACATTTTCAGCATTGGCAAGACCTTCCATGGTTTCGAAAAGCGGAACAATATCCATATTGATTTCTTCATCCTGATAACCACAGATTTTGAAAAATGCGTATACATTCATCACATCTTTTACCGCATCGGAATTGGAGATAATATAACGGTTCATTCCTCTCAATCCATTCAGTTGCTGAATTTCTGCAATCTGAGAAACTGTCAGTAAAGTATCTTTAATAATATCTTCAAAATCATCAGGATTTACTTTTTCCTGGATTTGAATCAATTGATTAAACTTATCCTCATTGTTTGCTTCTATATTCCCGTAAACTTTAGCAAAAACTTCATCGATAACTTTCTGATGAATTCTGCTGTCCTGACGAACATCCAAAGTTGCAAAGTGAGTTCCGAAAATTCTTACGCGATCTCTGAAATTTACCAGTAAGTCAATAAATAACGAATTGTGCTGTTCTACCAGGATCTTTTCAGCTTCATCCAGTCTCTTAATAATATCATCGGATGTAATTTTTTCATTTCTGAAAATCGCAGAATACAACTCATTGCTCAATTTGGTCAAAACATCTGAAACTCCTCTGAAACTTAACCTTCTTCGGACCGTCTTTAAATTATTATAATAAGCCTTTAAAATCGCCGAATGCAGTTCTTCTGCCACTCTTTTCGTCACTTCCGCTGTCACAAAAGGATTTCCATCCCTATCACCTCCCGGCCAGAAACCCAGCTGAATCACATCTTCATGCAAATGAAAATGATCATTACCGAATATTGATTTTATTTTAGTGAAAAGTTCTCCAATAGTATCATAATACACGTATCTCAGGTAATAAATAATACTCAAAGCCTCATCAATAGGAGTTGGTTTTTCTTTGTTCACAAAAGGAGTTTTTCCCAACTGCTGCAGCAACATATCGATATTTGTGATAGAATCTGTCGTAATGGCGTTTCTAAGGTCATGAAGGATTCTCTGCACCGAATTCGGGTAAAACTGTGTCGGATGGGCTGTAAATACAACTTTCACCGCAAAATCTTTCAGTTTCTCTCGGATTTTTTCGAGTTTATGATCCTGTAATGAACGTTCATACATATTGGTTACCGTTCCGTTATCACTTTCAGAGTGAAGGTTCGGAAATGCAGCATCTTCAATGCTATCAAACAGAACAACCTGTCTTTCAATATATTGTATAATTTTAAAAAGCAGTTCGAGTTTCTGCTCTTCGGTCTGCAAATCGGTATGGCTTTTAAAGAATTCTTCAACAATTTCTTCAGGCGTTTTTCCGGCTTCATAGCCGATCTTGCTTTCTTCACAAAGAAACGGAAGCAGCATCCCGATATTCGTCATTTTATCATAAGGCAGGCTCATAAATAATGAATTGTAGATCTGGAACTTATTTTCCACAATCTGCCTGAATTTTTCTGCGCGTTGGTCGTGTATCATATAACAAATGTAGGAGATTTTGTTTTGAATTCAAATCACGTTTAGTTTAAATTTTATGAATATTTTTGCAGGATATATAACGCTAATTTTGATTGCAAAGCATTAATAGTTAATTTTACATTCACACCAATCTATATTCCATGAAAAAGATATTTATATTCTTTGTAATCTCTTTACTTTTCACAGCTTGTGGAGAGGATTGTTATAATCCTCCCCAACCGATCGTTTTTGAGTTCGTTAATTCCAATGATGAAAACCTGATTACCAATGGAAGTCTGGCCTCTTATTCGATTGTAGAAGAAAACCAGACCGCAGTACAGCTGACCAAAACTTCTGATGATAAAATTATTTTAGAAAATGTAGGCGCTTATAATGGCACAAAAAACTATAAATTTAGTTCTAATCTTAAAGTTTTTGATTTTTCTATACAGTCATCAGAATTTAAAGGAGGCTGTGATGGCTATCAGATTAATAAGATAACTTTTACAGGCGTCAAGATAGATGTAACAGATGAAAAAGGATATTATAAAATTATATTCCAGTAATTAAGTGGCACTAATTTATCTTAGAAATACTTATGAGAATTATTTCAATCTTTTCTTTTCTGCTACCTGGTTTGCTGCTCTCCCAAATTACAGTCCCTACTGATTTCAAAAAAATTCCTGAAATCCTGGATAATACAGAGCTGCTTTATCCTTTCATTGTTCCAGAGAAAAAATATGAATATTGGTCTGTATTTCGTAATAATCCGGATCCAGACAAAGCTATCGTTTATGAAAGTCAGGCACCGGAATTTATGACAATTAACGATCCCGCTCCCGAGAAAGGTTTCTTTCAGAAATGTTTAGGTGAAAACTGTTTTTCATACCTTATTGCCTGTGAAAACAGTCAGTCTAAATACTTTTCAACGGAACAGCAATTGAGAAATTTTATTGGCTATGTCGATAATCTTCCGGAAGCTCTCCTGATTGCCCAAACGTATGGCTTTATGCTTGATTCCATCAATATATCCGGAGGCGCTTATAAGATTGAAGATCATTATATTGTAATGTATTTATCAAAACTCAATAAATCTTCTACAAAAGAATCATTTCTGGTCAAGATAAATAGAAAAACAGGAAAACTAGAATCTAAAAGCAAAGGATTTTATTAAAAACATCTGATTATTCTTTAATTCATTAATACTGGTAATTTTATTTTGTCTTTATACGTTTTTTCAATAGTTTCGCTTTACCAATATACAAACTATGAAAAATCAGAACTTCAAAACATCAGCAATTGGGCCATTCTATAAATCGATCCTATTACTATTCGTATTCTTTAGCCACTTCACTTTTGCTCAGTATGAGAAAGTTTATAAATATGATGACTATCACAAAGATTGGGCATTGGTAAAAACATCTTCCGGAACTTTTGGTTTTATTGATAAGCAAAAAAAGCTGATCGTACAGCCTATTTATTCCAAAATTGAAAAATTTGGTATTTTGGATGATAATTTTGCTTTGGTTAAATCGATCTCCGATGGATATGGATTAATTGATCAATCAGGAAAAGAAAGAGTTCCCGCCATCTATTCTAAAATAGAAAAATTTGATGCCATAAAAAAAGATTGTGCTTTGGTTAAATCAAGATCAGATCTTTATGGTTTTGTGGACAGAACCGGAAAAGAAATAATACCTGCTACTTATACTTTAGAAGAAATAAAGACGAAGTTTCAATAGGTATCATTTAAGATGATCATTGGAATTTTAAAACAATCTTAACTTATTTTTGAAAAAGCATTCCGTACATTTGGGTAACAAAAAATGTAAGAACAATGCTTAATTTCGAGTTTAAAAATCCAACAAAAATACTTTTCGGAAAAGGTGAAATTGCTAAAATTTCCAACGAGATTCCTAAAGATGCTAAAATCTTAATGATTTACGGAGGTGGAAGCATCAAAAACAACGGTGTTTACGATCAGGTAAAAGAAGCTTTAAAAAATCACGACCTTTATGAGTTCGGTGGTGTTCCGGCGAACCCTGAATATGAAGTACTGATCAATGCGCTAGACTTTATTAAAGAAAAAAGCATCACCTTCTTATTAGCAGTTGGCGGAGGTTCTGTCATTGACGGAACAAAATTTCTTTCTGCAGCTGCTAATTATGTTGGAGAACCGTGGGAAATCTTAAAAAAACCTGTGAGAACTTTTGAAGGCGAAGGAATGCCTTTCGGAAGCATCTTAACATTACCGGCTACAGGTTCTGAAATGAATTCAGGATACGTGATTTCAAGAAGAGAGACTAATGAAAAATTATCTTCCGGAGGTCCTGGACTTTTCCCGCAATTTTCTGTTTTAGATCCTGAAGTGGTAAGATCTATTCCTAAAAATCAGATTGTGAATGGATTAACAGATGCTTATACTCATGTTTTGGAACAATATATGACCGCTCCTTCTTCTGCAGATTTACAGGAGAGAATTGCTGAAAGTATTTTAATCAGCTTACAGGAAACTGCCCCGAAGGTGTTAGCGGATGATTTTGATTATGAAGCTGCCGGGAACTTTATGTGGTGCTGTACTATGGCTCTTAACGGATTGATCCAAAAAGGAGTGATTACAGACTGGGCAGTACATGCAATGGGACATGAATTAACCGCTTATTTCGGAATTGATCACGCAAGAACTTTAGCGATTATTGCACCTTCCCATTACCGTTATAATTTTGAAACTAAAAAAGGCAAACTGGCTCAATATGCAGAAAGAGTCTGGGGAATCAAAGATGGTAGTACAGAAGAAAAAGCAGAACTAGGAATAAAAAAACTGGAAGAATTCTTTCACAGCCTACATATCCAGACCAAACTTTCAGAATATACGGAAGATTATAAGGGAACAGCCGAAAAAGTAGAAAAAGCTTTTACAGACCGAAACTGGTTAGGTTTAGGAGAATACAAAAAACTTACCCCGCAGGATGCCTACAAGATTGTAGAAATGAGCTATTAATAAAATGTTAGATTTAGAGTTTCAGTTTACAGTTAAAAATTAGGCATGAAACTCTAAACTTTTAACCTTAAACAGATAAATTCATTTTTTTTGCAAACATTCATTTAAAAAACCTTTATTTCATTACTGATATTACAAATTTATTTATATTTTAGCACATTCTTAAATTTGTGATAATGAAAAAACAGCTACTTTTATTTGCCTTTTCAGCCTTGGCGCTTACTTCTTGTAAAGATGACGATATGCAAGCATACGAATTAGATATTCTAAAAGGAGATTGGAAGACAAATAAAACGGAAATTGTATCAGGGAAAGATGGTAAAACTGTTCTTTTAACAACTCCGGTAACCGGATGCAGTACAAAAGACATTACTTATTTCAGTATTGATTATTCTACTTCATATACATATTATAACGGCACCGGTGCAGATTGTAAAGTCGCTGGTAAAAGCGAAGGAAAGTATACTTATGACACAGAAACTAAACTTCTTACCATAAAGTATAATAATAATGGTGACCAACCTTATAGAGTAGAAATCTTATCAAGCTCTGAGCTTAAAATTTTAGATTTATCCACTGATATTGACTATAACGCAGATGGAGTCAATGATCGAGTTTATATGTCATTTAAAAGATAATAATACATAACTCCCGGTTTTTCCGGGAGTTTTTTTATACCTTTATCCTACAAAAATTTAGAACAATGAAGAAGATGTTATCAGCATTCTTATTGCTGACTTTTGCCCTTTTCTTTTCTCAGGAAAAAAAGCCGATGTTTTGGCAAGACATTCAAAATTTCAAAAAACTTGATCAGGAAAATACTCCTCCTGAAAATGCTATTCTTTTGATCGGAAGCTCCTCTTTCACAAAATGGACGGATGTAGCCAATTATTTTCCTACCAAAACTATTATTAACAGAGGTTTTGGAGGTTCCAGACTCACAGATCTTAATTATTATGCAAATGATCTTTTAAATTATCAGCCTAAACAAATCATCATTTATTGCGGGGAAAACGATTTTGCGGATGATGACAAACTAAAAGCAGATGTTGTTGTTGACAGATTCAAAACATTCTATCAGAAAATTCGTCAGAAATTCCCGAAAATAGAAGTAGATTATATTTCGATTAAATATTCGCCAAGCAGAGAGAAACTATGGCCTCAAATGAAGGAAGCCAATAAAAAGATTGCTAAATTCATGAAAAAAGAAAAAAATGCTGATTTCATAGATATTACAAAAGTGATGAACGATTCAAACGGGAATATCAGAAAAGACCTTTTTGTAGAAGATATGCTCCATATGACTCCAGAAGGTTACCGACTTTGGACTTCTGTAATGAATCCTTATATGAAGTAAAACAAATAAGAAATAGGCTATTTTTTTTAAGATTACAAAATAACTAGCCGCTTAATTTCTTTGTGAAAACAATGATGAATAATCATGAATTCACATTTATTGGATGATTTTTTCAACTTTCAATTCAAAAAAACAATATAAAAAACTCTACTTGCACGATATAATAAAAATTCATTTCTTTGTGAACTTTAAAAAAATTAATAACAATGAAAAAAATTTTATTATTAGCTGTAGCTGCAGGTTTCGTTTTTAGTTCTTGTAAGAAAGATGATGATGATCAAAATTTAATAATCGGAACCTGGAAGGTTAACAAATTCAGCTATAAATATGGCAATGGATCTTCTGAAACAGAAATACCGGATGAATGTGCAGCTAAATCGACTATTGTATTCAAAGAAGATGGAGCATTAATCAGCAATGATTATTATAAAACCGGAGGGAATTGTGTTTCCGACAACGATATGGGAACCTATTCTTACAATGAATCAGGAAAAACACTTGCAATGAATTTAGAAGATAATACTATAAACTTTAAAGTATTAAATCTTACCAATTCTGAACTTGCTCTTCAGGGAGAGAATGACGATTATGACGGAGATGGTACGAATGATGAATACATCGTCTATTTAAAAAGATAAAAAGAAAACACTTCCAAATGGAAGTGTTTCTTATTTTATTTCTTTCTCTTAGATTTAGAGATTGCTTTCTGCTGTGCTCTGTTCGCTCCAAACTTCTTAGGCGCTTTTCTTTTCGAAGGTCCACCCCAGTTTTCTTTGGTATTCTTTGCTTTCTTTTCGTGGAAAGCTCCCCCTCCATCATTCAGTTTTACCGGAGCCGGGTTCTTCATGGCAATATGCTCTTCTTCAGACGTAATCTTTTTAGGATTTATTTTTACATCTTCAGGGAAATCGATGAATTTTAAATCTTTATCCATCAATAACTCAATATCAAGAATCAAAGGCTCCTCTTTTTTCGTAACAAAAGTTATCGCTTTACCATCTTTATCTGCTCTACCCGTTCTACCGATTCTGTGAATATATTGTTCCGGAATATCAGGAGTTTCGAAGTTGATCACGTGGGTAATATCTGAGATATCCAAACCTCTAGCCATGACGTCTGTCGTAATCAATCCTCGTATTTCTTCATTCTCAAAACGCTTCATTGCTTTCAATCGGTAGTTTTGAGACTTATTGGAGTGAATGACATCAAACTGCTCGGGAAAAAGCTCATCAATTTTAGTAAATAATAAATCAGCGTGCTTCTTGTTATTGTTGAAAATCAAAACTTTGGACATATCCTCATTGTTTTTCAATAAATTTTCAAGCAAATTGATCTTAGTATTGAAATTTTCAACCTTATAAGCAGTCTGTTCTATTTTCTCAAGCGGTGTTCCTGATTTTGCCAGTGAAATTTCAACAGGGCTTGCAAAATATTCATCTAGCATCTCGTCAACGGCTTCGGTCATGGTTGCAGAGAATAAGATATTCTGTCTTTTCTCTTTCATCATTTCAAAAATATGCGTCAACTGAGGTCTGAATCCTAAATTAAGCATTTCGTCAAACTCATCAATGATCAGTTTCTGAACTTCCTTCAATGAAATGGCATTATCAATAGACAAATCCATTACCCTTCCCGGAGTTCCTACCAAAATATCACAACCATCATTAAACAACAACTTTTGTGTATTGATATTCTTACCTCCGTAAATTCCAATAACTCTTGCAGTAATGTTTTCCGTTAATTTTTCAAGAATTTCTGTAACCTGAACCACCAATTCTCTGGTTGGAACCAGCACTAAAACCGTCGGATTTCCGGATTTATTGTATTTCCAGGTTTTCAAAACCGGTAAAAGATAAGCTAATGTTTTTCCTGTTCCGGTCTGTGCAATTCCCATCACATCACGTCCCGAAAGTATAGGTTTCAAACTTTTTTCCTGAATAGGAGTAGGTTCAAATAATTCTAAATCTGCTAAAACATCAAGAATTTTAACCGGAAGATCAAAATCTGCAAAAGTGAGTTTTTCCATTTTGCAAAGATAGACAATTAATTTTTTAAAGTTTGAAGGGAAGTTTTAAGAAAAAGCTTAACAGTAAGTTTGTCATTCTGACGTAGGAAGAATCTCAATAAAAGTAACAGACTCTTCCTACGTCAGAATGACAGATATGATTTATAATTATTTTCTTGTAATTCTCAGCAAAATGATGATCACTAAAAATATTGAAAAGATAAATCCTAAAACAGCAACCAATGACAACTCTCCGATTCTGGGACCAGCTTCTGAAACAAAAACAATTGATGTCGCAATAATATTGGCTCCTAAAACCACTGCTAAAATGAGATTAACGATACTTGACTTAATTAACTGATTCATTTTCTCCAGATTTTTTATCTCGCTGGAAACCGTAAATTTATTTTCGTCCAATTTTTGTAAAACCGAACGCAGTTCTCTCGGAATTTCATCCACATTATCCGTAAAATTCATTACCCGGTCGACTCCGCTTTTAAAAAGATTCTGCGGACTGATCTTTCGGGCAAAAATCTTTTTGGTAAACGGACTTAAACTTTTTACAACATCCAGATCCGGGTTAATACTTCTTCCAACTCCTTCTATCAAAGTAATTCCTTTAAACAAAAGATAAAAATAATCAGGCATCTGCAGTCGATTATCCGTCAGAACATCTTTCATCTTATTGATGATTACCTGCGCATTGATCTCTTTTAAAGAGGTACTGTGAACAAAATTCAGAATGTCTTCCACATCGTTTTCAAATCTTCTTTCATCCGGAATTTCATAGCTTATCGCCATTTTTTTAAGGTATCTTACAATTTTATGAGGATTTTTAGCCACGAAGCTTACAATAAGATTTTCCAGCACTTCTTTATCGTTAGGCGGAATTTTTCCTACCGCTCCGAAATCTATGAAAACAACTTTTCCGTCTTTTTTCACTAAAATATTCCCTGCGTGAGGATCGGCATGGAAAAAACCGTAATCCATAATCTGGGTCACGAAAAGTCTCAGACCAATCTCAGAGATGTTTACAGGATCTATATTGTTAGCCAAAAGTATCGATTTATCAGTTACTTTTATTCCATCAATAAATTCCATACAAAGAACATTATTGTTACAGAATTCTTCGTATACTTTCGGAACATAAGTTTCTTTATTGCTTTTGAAATTCCTTCTGAATTGCAGAATATTTTCTTTTTCGTTAATCAATGAAACTTCTTCAAGCAGAGATTTTTCGAAAGTGAAAATCGCCTGTTTCAGATTCAGTTTCTCTCCTATTTCTGAGTAAGAGGAAACGAGTTTTTCAAGGTCTTTAATCAGCAACAGATCATCTTCAATGACAGTCTGAACATCAGGTTTCTTAATTTTTAAAATCACCTCAGTTCCGTCATTCAGAATTCCTTTATAAACCTGTGCAATAGAAGCCGTTGCCAAAGGGACTTTCTGAATTTTCGTAAAATGATCATTCACAGAAATATCAAATTCATTTTCCAGAATATCCTCAACATTCATCTCTACCGTTTCGACTTTATCCTGCAACTTTTGTAATTCCTGAATCAGTTCTTTAGGAAGCAGATCTTCCCTGTTGCTGAAGGTTTGTCCCAGCTTTACAAAAGTGGGTCCCAATTCTTCTAAAACCAACCGGATTCTCTCATAAACACTTCCTTCAGAAACTATTTCATCCGAAGCTTCCTCTACCTTTTTCCCACTCTGCATTCTTGCCAATACGTCTTTGAAGCCGTATTTGCTTAATACAGAAAATAATTTGGCTGATCTTTTGAGTTTTCGTTGCTGCTTATCAAACATAATAATTCTAAAAATAGTTTGTTATAAGATATTCAAAATGGGAAAATTATAAATCTGTAGTTTATATTTTAGCTTTTGAAATATAAATGTAAACACACAATAAAGATAAAAATACTAAACCATGAATTAATATACTGTATTTCAAATGTTTTTCATTGCGAGAATAATACTTAATCAGATTAACAATCAACAGAATAAGCGTTAGAATAGGTAAAAATATTAAAAGTAAAACACCAAACCAGGTATGCAAGGTCCTGCTTTATCAAAATATTCTCCTAATAAGCTCAATAAATAGTAAGCAAGATAAAATACTATAGTTAGAATTGCACTTTGAAGTGCTTTATTTTTAATATTTAAAAAAGTTATCATAAAATATACTCAAAACTAGCTTATCGTTGCATTACAAATATTTTGACAGAGAAATTTAAATCAACTATCTAGATTTTTACACAATAATTATTCCACAAACAGATATTCATTATAATGCCCTAAAAACTTCACATTGGCTTTGAGCGCAATCAACTCATCAATCGCATTTTGAGATAAAACAGGATGCCATTCACTGGCTACATTAATGAAAAAAAAATAGTTTCCCAATCCTGTTTTCAGGGTACGGCTTTCAATTTTTGAAAGGTTCATTTTTCGCCATGCAAATACGGAAAGCACCTGATGTAGCCCTCCTGCATGATCTTCAGGAAGGGTAATAATCAGAGATGTTTTTTCTGAACTTTTTTGTAAGGGAAGTTCTAGGATTTCTTTGTTTTTAGATATCACTACAAACTTGGTATGGTTTTGTTCAAAATCCTGAATATTTTCGTGAATAATCTTTAAACCATACAATTTAGCCGCGGAACGGTTGGCTACAGCCGCCCACTTTTCATTTGGATTTTCAGATACCAGTTTTGCAGAAGCAGCAGTAGAATTAAAATCCTGCGATGGGATTCCGGGATAATTTTCGTGTCTGAAGTGATAGGTCTGTGCCAAAGCCTGCGGATGGGAAATGATCTTCTCAAACACTGAATTTTCAGGATGCACCATCAAATGATGGGCAATTGGCATCACCAATTCCGTTTCTATAAAAACATCGAAATTATAGAGATAATCCAACGTCATAGAAACCGTTCCTTCTATTGAGTTTTCAAGGGGTACAACAGCTTTATCAACCTCATTATTCATTACGGCATTAAAACAATCCAAAATACTGGATTGGGGTATTAATTCTTCGTGCGGAAATATCTGTGAAGCCGCTAACTGCGTAAAACTTGCCTGCGGACCAAGAAATGCTATCTTCATAGAACAAATGTAAAAATATTAAACAAAAAAATCCCGCCAAAAGGCAGGATTTATATTTAAATTCAAGTCAAAATTATTCCCATTCAATGGTTGCAGGCGGTTTGCTTGAAATATCGTAAGCTACTCTGTTAATTCCTCTTACTTCGTTAATGATTCTGCTTGAAACCGTATCTAAGAACTCGTAAGGAAGTCTGCTCCACGTTGCCGTCATAAAGTCGATCGTGTTTGCAGAACGAACTACTGCTGTATATTCGTATGTTCTTTCATCTCCCATTACTCCTACAGATTTTACCGGAAGAAGCACAACGAATGCCTGAGAAACTTTTTCATACAAATCGTTTTTGTACAATTCTTCGATGAAAATATCATCCGCTTCCTGAAGGATTCTTACTTTTTCAGCATCTACAGCTCCCAATACTCTGATTCCTAATCCAGGACCAGGAAAAGGGTGTCTGTGAACCAAATGATGAGGAATTCCCAGTTCTTCTCCTACTTTTCTTACTTCATCTTTGAATAATTCTCTTAGAGGCTCTAGCAATTCAAATTCCATATCTTCCGGAAGTCCACCAACGTTGTGGTGAGATTTGATTACTGCAGAAGGCCCGTTTACAGACTGACTTTCGATTACGTCAGGATAAATCGTTCCCTGGGCTAAGAATTTAGCACCTTCAATTTTATGAGATTCTTCATCAAAAACGTGGATAAATTCGTTTCCGATAATTTTTCTTTTGGCTTCAGGATCATCAACTCCGGCTAGTTTTGACAGAAATCTTTCCGATGCATCTACCATTTTAATGTTCATATGGAAATGTTCACCATAATTATCCATTACTTTTTTGCCTTCATCTTTTCTCAATAAACCTGTATCAACGAAGATACACGTCAGCTGATCTCCGATTGCTTTATGAATCAAAACTGCCGCTACGGAAGAATCCACTCCTCCGGAAAGTCCTAGAATCACTTTTTGATCTCCAACTTTTTCACGGATCTCTTCAACTGTTTTTTCGATATAGTTTGTCAGTTTCCAGTTTTTGTCCGCATTACAGATTCCAAAAACGAAATTCTCCAACATTTTTCCTCCTTCTTCTGTATGGGAAACTTCCGGGTGAAACTGTACACAGTAGATTTTTTTATCTTCGTTTGACATGGAAGCAATTACTCCTGATGTTGCGTTTAATTCAAAACCTGCAGGTAATTGTCCAACTTCATCAAAGTGGCTCATCCAAACTACTGAGTTATTAGAAACCCCTTTTAATAAAGAAGATTCTTTTACAATTTCTAAGTGAGCCTTTCCATACTCCCCTTTTACTCCTTTATGAACTTTTCCGCCTAAAAGGTGTGCTGTAAGCTGCATTCCGTAGCAAATTCCCAATACAGGAATTCCTTGTTCATATAATTCTTTTTCAACCAAATGAGCGTTTTCTGCATTTACAGAACTTGGCCCCCCTGAAAGGATAATTCCTTTTGGCTGTTTGTCTAAAAGTGTTTCTAATGGTGTATTGAAAGGTAAAATTTCAGAATATACTCCCATTTCACGGATTCTTCTTCCGATAAGCTGGTTGTACTGTGATCCGAAATCTAATATGATAATACCGTTGTTCATTTTTATAATTGATAAATGATGATTGATAAATGATGAGTTTTTAATTGTTTTAAACCTTTAAAAGAGTGTTTGTCATTCCGTAGGAATCTAAGCTATTTAAATTTTTATCATTGCAGTAGAGATTCCTACGGAATGACAAAAATTGGGTTCATTTTAAATCAAAACTTAACTCAAATATTTTTTAATTAATCTTTTAAGTTTTGGCTAAAGCCAATTCGATTTCATTTTTATTAATCGGGCTAAAGCCCGATCTTATTGATGGAAAGCTTTTCAATGATAAAGTCTTTACAAAAAAAGACCTGGATTTCTCCAAATCTTTTTTGATTTATTGTTTAGAACTTTCCGATGTCTTCTCTGTAGAAGCCATAATCGAAATGTACATGACTTGCATCTTCGTAAACTTTTTTACGGGCATCTTCGTACGTTGCTCCGGTAGCTACTATATTCAGTACTCTACCTCCGTTAGAAACAACTGCATCTCCTTTTTTAATTGCTCCTGCATATAAAAGCTGGCTGTGCTTCACTTTGTCTTCTCCTACGATTTCAAAGCCTGTTTCGAAGTTTCTTGGATATCCTCCTGAACACATTACCAGACAAACTGCTTTTTCGTCTTTAAATTTAAGTTCAAGATCTTTTCCGTTCATACAATCCTGAATAACATCTAATAGGTTGTTCTCCATAAGAGCCATCAATACCTGAGTTTCAGGATCTCCGAATCTCATGTTGTATTCAAGTAGATAAGCTCCGTTTTTAGTCACCATCAATCCGAAGAAAATGATTCCTTTAAAACTGAAACCTTCTCCTTTAAGACCTTTTAGAGTAGGCTCAAGAATATTTTTTTCAAAATCAGCATAATGCTCCTGAGTAAATTCAGGGCTTGGTGCTACAGTTCCCATACCTCCTGTGTTTGGACCTGTATCTCCTTTTCCTGCTTTTTTATAGTCTTTAGCAG
Source organism: Chryseobacterium sp. Y16C (assembly GCF_022488405.1). NCBI lineage: Bacteria > Pseudomonadati > Bacteroidota > Flavobacteriia > Flavobacteriales > Weeksellaceae > Chryseobacterium > Chryseobacterium sp. Y16C. The sequence goes on along the minus strand of NZ_CP092711.1, from coordinate 38,380 downwards.
CAATACAAGGGAAGATCTTTTCACCGTTTGAGAACGCAATAATTGACGCTTCAAAACCTTCTAAATATTCTTCGATAACGATACGGATACCTGCATCTCCGAATATTCTTCTGATCATAAAATCGTGAATCGTAGCTTCTGCTTCTTCTAATGTTTCACAGATCACCACTCCTTTGCCTCCTGCAAGACCACTAGCTTTAACTACCAATGGATATTGCTGTGTCTGAATATATTCCTTAGCATCGTTATAAGCATCAAATACGACAGCTTTTGCTGTTTTGATATCATAGGTCTGCATAAATTTCTTAGAGAAAGCTTTACTTCCTTCTAAACTTGCAACTTTTTGAGTCGGACCGAAAACTTTAAGATCATGTTTCTTAAACTCATCCTTCAACCCTGCAACAAGAGGAGCTTCAGGACCAACAATCGTTAAGTCTACTTTTTCTTTGATTGCAAAATCTCTAAGTTCTTTAATCTCTGATAAATGAACATTTTTCCCTATTGCATCGGTAGTAGCGTTTCCATTGGCAAAAAACATTTTAGTAACTCTAGAGTCTTTCTGAAGTTTTGCTGCCAAAGCAGATTCTCTTCCACCTTCACCTATGATTAATATTCTCATACTTTATTTATTATCTAGTCTTATTGTACAAATATATAATTTTGAATGCTATAAATACAATCTCAAAATTATTTTTTAATTCTATTTTAATTAGTGTAAAAAATGTCTAATCCCTGTAAACATCATCGGAATTTTATGCTCATTGGCAGCTTCAATACTGTCCTGATCTTTTACACTTCCTCCCGGCTGAATAATTGCTTTAATTCCTTCCTGAGCGCAGAAATCCACTACATCACGGAAAGGGAAAAACGCATCAGAAGCCAGTACCAGGTCTCCTGAAAATTTTTCTTTAGCTCTTTCAATCGCCTGTTGAGTTGCCCAGATTCTGTTTACCTGTCCTCCTCCGATTCCGAAAGCCTGAATTCCGTTTGAAACTACAATCGCATTAGATTTTACATATTTCACTACTCTCTGAGAGAATAATAATGCTTTTTTCTGCTCTTCTGTAGGCTGAGTTTCAGTTACCACTTTAATATCATCAGAGAAGATACTGTCGTTATCCTGAACCAAGATACCACCATCGATTTTCACCCAAGTCTGTTTGTCAGAAACAGGGTTTACGATTTTTATAATTCTTAAGTTTTTCTTCTTTCTTAAAATTTCCAAAGCTTCCTCATCAAATTCAGGAGCCATTACGATTTCAAGGAATGTCTTGTTTAATTCTTCAGCTGTTGCCGCATCAATTTTGTAATTCATTGCAACAATTCCGCCAAAGATGGAAACCGGATCGCACTCGAAAGTTTTCTGGTAAGTTTCCAATGCTGAAGTTCCGATGGCAACTCCGCAAGGTGTAGAATGTTTTACAGCACAACAAGCCATTTCTTCTTTGAATTCCGTAACCACTTTCCAGCAAAGATCCATATCACGAAGATTGTTGAAAGACAATTCTTTACCTCCCAACTGTTCGAAATCTTTCATTGCCCCGTTTTCGAAAGTAGAAACGTAGTAAGCTGCTGTCTGATGTGGATTTTCACCATATCTAAGGTCAGAAACTTTTTTGTAAGATGCATTAAGATACGTCGGATATTCTTCGTCTAAAAGCATTCTTGAAATCGCCGCATCATAAGCAGAAGTAAGATTGAATACTTTTCCTGCCAACCTTTTACGAGTTTCAATGTACGTATCTCCGTTTTGCTCCATTTCGATTTTCACTGCTGCGTAATCTTCTACGTCAGTAATTACCGTTACAGAATCAAAGTTTTTAGCTGCAGAACGAAGCATTGAAGGGCCTCCGATGTCGATGAATTCTACCTTTTCGTGAAGAGAAATGTTTTTGTTTACATTTTCGAAGAAAGGATAAAGATTCACGATCACCATGTCAATCAGACCAATTCCATGCTCCTGAACTGTTTTCATGTGCTCTTCATTGGAACGAACCGCCAACAATCCGCCGTGAACTTTCGGATGTAATGTTTTCACTCTTCCGTCCAACATCTCAGGGAAATTGGTAACCTCATCAATCTGAATTGGATTTAAACCAGCGTCTTTCAAATGTTTGAACGTCCCTCCTGTAGAAATCAATTCATAATTTTGGGCTTCCAAAAACTGTGCGAACTCTATCAATCCGCTCTTGTCAGAAACACTGATTAAAACTCTTTTTTTGCTCATTTTACTTTCGATTTTTTACTTTTTACAGCTATTTCAAACTGTAGTCCGGGTCTTTCACTTCCGGGCCTTACTTTATTTTTACTTAGATTTTCTTTGTTTTTCGAAATAATTTAAATCTAAATGTGTTTTTAATTCAAAAAGGTGATATCTTTTTTTACCACCCCGTCAAAAATTCTTTCTGAATTTTTGCCACCCCTTCAAGGGAAGGGAATTTTGTATCGCTAATAATTTGTGTTTAATTATTATTTAATACTTTATTGATTGCTTTTGGGAAAATCTCATATTCTATGATATGAACTTTTTCCGCTACGGTTTCCGGGGTGTCATCTTCTGTTACTTCAAATGATTTTTGAAGAATAGCTTCTCCTTCATCAATTCCTGAAGTCACAAAATGTACGGTAGCTCCGCTTTCTTTTTCCTTCGCTTCAATAACAGCATGATGCACATGGTGTCCCCACATTCCTTTTCCTCCGAATTTCGGAAGCAGAGCCGGATGAATATTAATTATTTTCCCTTTCCAAAGTTCACAAAACTCAGGTTTTAGAATGGATAAAAATCCTGCCAATACGATTAAATCAGTATTTTCAGGAATTGCTTTAGCCAATTCATCACTGAAATTCTTCCCTCTTGGAATCAGAATATTATCTATGTTATGATTTTTTGCTCTTTCAAGTCCGTAGCATTCTCTGTCGGCAACTACCAAAGATACTTTTGCATTCTGGATTTCCCCATTGTCAATGGTATCGATAATTCTCTGAAGATTAGTCCCTGAACCTGAAACGAGTATAACAATATTTTTCATTAATGAGTCAATTTGAAAATGAGTTAATTTGAAAATGAAATAGAAACATTATCTAATTGATAAATTTTCAAAATTTCAAATCAATCTTCTCGCTTCCTTTTGTAATTTCCCCGATCTCGTAAGCATCATCAAGAAGGTTTAGCACTTTTTCAGCTTTTTCAGCATCTACTACTACGATCATTCCAACACCCATATTGAATGTTCCGAACATTTCTTCACGAGCTACACCGCCTCTTTTTTCCAACTCAAGCATAATGCTTGGAATCTGAATTTTTGAAGCATCGATCGTCGCGCAAAGTCCGTCACCAATGATTCTTGGGATGTTTTCGTATAATCCCCCCCCTGTAATATGAGCAATACCTGCAACTTCAACCTCAGCAAGTACTTTATGAATATCTTTATAGTATAGTCTTGTAGGAACCAAAAGCGTCTCATATAAAGGTTTTCCTTCGAATTCTTCATTGAAATCCGGGAACACTTTTCTTACCAAAGAAAATCCGTTTGAATGGAAACCTGAACTTGGCAATGCGATAATTTTGTCTCCCGCTTTAATTTTAGATCCGTCAATAATCTGGTCTTTTTCAACAATTCCTACGCAGAACCCGGCAACATCGTAGTCTCCCGGCTGATACATTCCCGGCATTTCAGCAGTTTCACCACCGATTAATGCACAGTTGTTATCTTTACAGGCTTCTACCATTCCTAAAACGATTTCAGCGGCAATTTCTGAATCCAGTTTTCCGCAAGCCAGGTAGTCTAAGAAAAATAATGGTTTTGCACCATGACAAAGAATATCATTGGCACACATCGCGAAACAGTCGACCCCGATAGAATCATATTTTTTGGAGTCCAAAGCCACTTTAAGCTTTGTTCCCACTCCATCTGTTCCTGAAACCAAAACAGGATTTTTGTATCCGCCGATTTCGTAGAAAGCTCCAAAACTACCCAAATGATTCAAAACATTTGAATTGTGCGTTTCACCGACAGCTTTTTTAATCTTGTCAACCGTTTTGTATCCTTCTTCTTTGTCTACTCCTGCTGATTTGTAAGTGTTGCTCATGTCTACTTTTAGAAATTTATTTCAAACTTTTTATTCAAATTTAGAAAACAAAAAAGCCGACAATCTTGGTAGATTATCGGCCGTTGTTTTATCTCAGAATTTCAGAGCCCACAATATTCCCTTTCTTGGAAAAATACGGATTAAAGGAGGTCTGAATTTTCATCTTTTTTCTTTTTGCAAAGATATTAATTTTATATTAATTTTCAAATCTATTTTTCAAGGATAGATTCGATGGCAGAAATTTTCTTTATTTTCTCTCTTAATTCACTGTCTTTCTCTTCATTGGAAATCTTTTGAGCTGCTTTGTCAAAATTATCATTAAAGAAAGGCAATGAAAATGTTTCTACGATATTTCCACCGTGGAAAGGAAAACGTTTGGTTGCCGCTTCCAAAACTCCTGCTCCTCCTCTCGCTCCCGGAGCCGCAGACATTAGCAACATAGGTACTTCATTCCAAACCGTTCTGTCTTTGATTCTCGACACCCAGTCGAACACATTTTTAAATGCTGTAGAGTATGTCCCGTTATGCTCCGGTAAAGAAACCAACAATAAGTTTGCTCCGTCAATTTTTGCGGCAAAATCTTTTGCTTCCTGAGGAACTCCGTTTGCCAATTCTCTTTCGTGCTTGTAAATCGGCATTTCGAAAGGGTTTAAATCTACCACTTCTACTTCTGCATTTTCAAAAATTGATGCTGCATATGATACAAGGTGTTTATTCATGGATGCTTCGGAATTGGATCCCGCTATTGCTAAAATTTTCATTATTTTCTATATTATTTTAAATAAGTTTTTGTTTAATTACTGACACAAAGGTCGGGAAGATTTTCGTTAAAATCAATATTTATGTTTTAACCACCCCGTCAAAAGTTCTTTCTGAATTTTCGCCACCCCTCCAATGGAGGGGAATTTTACTTTACGAAATTATTTATTTTAAATAAGCCGGTAATTCCATTGGAACTTCCATTAAAAGAATTTCAGTGTCTTCAACTGCTTCGATATTGAAGCTTTGAGTATCCCAGATTCCTAAACCATCTCTTTCATTTAGAATTCTGTCTCCAATTTTTGCACTTCCTTTTAATACAAATGCATAGACTCCGTTTCCTTTTTTGTTAAGCATATAATTTTTACCGTTTCCTTTGGTAAAATTAGCTAAATTAAACCACGCATCCTGATGAATCCAAACCCCGTCGTCATTTTTATTGGGTGATAAAATCTGTTGGAAGCCATTGATTTTCTCTCCTTCTTTAATACTTTTCTGGTCGTATCTCGGTTCAACTCCCACTTCTCTCGGGAAAACCCAGATTTGCAAAAACTTTACAGCCTGATCTTTATTTTTATTGTACTCGCTGTGCATTACGCCTGTTCCCGCACTCATTACCTGAATTTCTCCTTTTTTGATAACGGCGGTTGTTCCCATCGAATCTTTATGCTCCAGATCTCCTTCCAAAGGAATTGAAATGATTTCCATGTCTCTGTGAGGATGTGTTCCGAATCCCATTCCTTGGGTTACGGTATCGTCGTTCAACACTCTTAACACTCCAAAATGTGTTCTTTCAGGATTTTGATATCCTGCAAAGCTAAATGTATGGTAAGAATTTAACCATCCGTGATTGGCATGACCTCTTGTGTCTGCTTTATGATATACTGTTTTCATACTGTGATTATTTATGGTACAAATGTACATCGTATAGCTTACGAAAATGTTGATGTAGGGTAAGAAAGGATTTCCGGTGTTATGTTTTATTGTTTTCTTCTTAAATTTAAAAAGCGAATTCAAATTGAACTCGCTTTTTGATATAGTTTATAAATTTTCCTAATTATTGTACTGTTAATGGGAGAGTAATTGTATTTGGTAAACCAATTGTAGCACGAGTCGTTTCTGTAGTTTCAACTTTCCAGCCATAATTTGTTGATGCAGATGAAGTACAAGTACCGGATACTTGATATAGATATGCTATTCCTACCATCGCTGCATTAGTTGCATACCCATTCGCATTTACATTATCTAGCTTAAAGAATTTCCCTGTTGTTCCTTCATAATATAAATATTTTCCATTTCTAATTTGTGTAGTATTATTTCCAGAGTTGACATATTTTATAGATCCGCTGCATGATGAATCCCCATAGTAGCTTTGCGTTCCCGGAAAAGTACCATCTATATTAATTGTTGTAATATATCCGTTACTTGTTTTAATTACATAGCTATTAGTTCCCATAGTTTGCACATATCCAATCAACTGATTATTTGCGTCAACTAATCTTCCTAACCCTTCACTTACCGAAGAGCCCCCTCCTGATGGAGTAGCCCAGGTTCCGTCTCCTCTAAGATATGTTGTATTATCTTTAGTTCCTGTTGCAGATATTTTAGCCAAAGTAATAGCATTATCCGCAACTTTTGCTGTAGTAATGGCATTGTTGGCAATGGTAGTTACGGCTGTACTGCTAATCAATACATCTCCCGTTGCAGTTTGGGGAGCCTGAGGAGAATATGGAGAAACAGAACTGGTTAAATAAACCTGTCCCCCTGCTGTTCCGTTTGTTAATCCCACTCCTGTTGCACCCGTAGCTCCTGTTGCGCCTTGCGGACCTGGAGGTCCTTGTATTCCCTGCACTCCCTGCATTCCATTACAGACATAATTTGTGGATGTCACTTCTGATGCATCAAGAACCCCGTTCGCATTAGTATCCTGTCCGCTTTCAACCTTCAATCCCCCTGTACTGCAATGTATACCTGCAGATTCAATGGTAGTTTTTACTAAAGCATTCAATGTAGAACTTCCCAAGGAAGATCTTGAAGCCTTACCTATAGTTCCGTCTGTTTTCATCACCAACACCTGATCGTAAGTAGAAGAACTGCTTCCATCAGTTAGTGAACGGACACGTAAAGTTCCATTGACGTCTAAAGTTTCTGTAGGTTGTTGAGTATTGATTCCCACATTGCCAGATTGAGCACTTATTGTAACTACACTGGCAAGGATAGCTACAAAAAGTAGAGTTTTTTTCATGTTTTTTGTTAATTTTTTTATTTTGGTAAAAAGTACACACAAATATATTGATTTTACTAAAAAAATAACTCTAAAATCAAGGATATATTAAATAAAATATAGGACAAATAAAATGGTGATTGAAAACCCTCTTTCAATCACCATTTTATAACCTTTAAAACTCTCTATATATAATTATGTAGAGGAATTTTAAAAATGTACCTGCTGGATTTCCTCTTCAATTTCTTTTGGAGTTTCAGTTTCTGATTTAATGAAAAACAAAGTTAATATTGCACCTAACAGCATACAAACTCCGCCAACAACAATATAATCGATAGCTTGCTTTCCAAAAATACCACTTACAATAGGTCCTCCGAAAACCCCGTTAATAATCTGAGGAATTACAATAAAGAAATTAAAAATCCCCATATAAACACCCATTTTCTTCTGTGGGATAGAATCTATCAGCATTGCATAAGGCATTGCCAAAATACTTGCCCAGGCAAATCCTAAACCTATCATTGAAATCCATAAATTATTAACATCTTTAATAAAATACATTGAAATCAGCCCCAGTCCTCCACAAGCTAAAGCTAAGGCATGAGTTTGTTTTTTTCCAATAAACTTCGCAATTGGTGTTAAAGCAAAAGCAAAGAAAATGGCATAAAAATTATAATTTCCAAATAAACTTCCTGTTAAATCTCCCGCTCTATTAAATTCTGCAGAATGAGTATCATCTGGTGATAGCCCGAAATGATGCGTTGCCAAAGCACTTGTTGTAAACACCCACATGGTAAACAATGCAAACCATGAAAAAAACTGAACTACTCCCAGTCTTTTCATTTGGGAAGGTATATTTGAAAAATCCTTGAAAATATCTGTAAATCTTGACGGTCGATCCTTTTCTTGTTTCTCTTCTGCAAATTCTGCAAATTCCTTTGGTGAATATTCTTTGGTTGTAAAAATTGTATAAAGAATTGACAAAATCAAAACTGCAGCTCCAATGTAAAATGCATAGATCACATTATCTGCTACAAATCCTTTCGGGGCAATATTAGATATTGATTTTATATTTAATATCCATTGAGGCAGGCCGAAAGACAAATTTTTTCTCAAGTAAAAATCAATATCTAGATTAATTTTTTGAAAATTTGCAAGAAAATTTGGTAACTCTGAACCTATCACCGCTCCTATTCCAATCAAAATTGTTTGTACCGAAAAACCAATAGTTCCCTGATGTTTTGGCAGCATATCTCCTACCAATGCTCGGAAAGGTTCCATGGCTACATTGATGGAAGCATCCATCATTGCAAGAAAAATCACCGCCAATAACAGAACATTTGCAGCCATCATCTGTGTTGCAGAAGCCGCATTCGGAAGCAATACCAAACCGATTGCACACAATACCGCTCCAATTAAAAAATATGGTTTTCTTCTTCCCAACGGGCTCCAGGTATTGTCACCCATGTGCCCGATAATAGGCTGAACAATTAAGCCTGTAACAGGCGCAACCAGCCAAAACCATGACAACTCATGAACATCAGCTCCGAAATTGGCTAAAATTCTGCTTGCATTTCCGTTTTGTAACCCAAAAGCCATCTGGATTCCTAAAAAACCCATACTCATATTGATGATTTGAAGCATGGATAAATTCGGTTTTGTTTTTCTTCCTAATTTACCTGCATCATATCTTCCTGCCATTTCTGCCATTATTTTTTCAGTTTTTGAATTAATGCATCTTCGATTGGTGTTTTTTCCACTACCACTTTATCTACTACCTCATTGGGTACAGTAACAGAAAGTACATATTGTTTTACTTTCCATTGTCCATTTATTTTTTCTACGACTCCGGAACCGCGGCAGATCTTCATTTGGGTATCCAACAGTTCATCAAACCAAGCCAGTTTTCTGTCTTTACTGAAATAAATATTCCTTTTTAATGAAGTAAAATTCCATGTTCTTTTTTTGTCGAAGTAAGGTTTTGCCCAGATCATAAATGATTTTTTATCCCAAACCTCGGTTGCATCTGTTCCGATAAACGTGGATTCGTCTGCAAAATAATTAAAGTAAGTATTAAAATCAGCATTCGCAGCCGCAACATTAAAGCTGTCGAGCATTGTTCCAATTTCTTTTTTTTCTTTTTCAAATTTTGCCTGAGCTGAAATGCCTATAAAACTCAATATAAATAGGATGAAGGTAAAGAATATTGTTGTTTTTTTCATATTTAATTATAAACCTTAAATTTTATTTTTAACGCAAAGAGCGCAAAGTTTTCTTTTTAACTACTAAATGTTTTTAAGTTCGCAAAGGCGTTTCACTTAAGTAAGATCACAAAGGTTTTAATTGCGAAAACATTTGTGCTATTCATGTTTTAATTCAATTCAATAATCATCGGTGTTTTTGCCGGTATTGTTAAAGTATTCTGCATCGAAAATTCCTTATCAGAGAGAATATCTTTTCCTTTTGTAAACCCGTTCAATGATTCTGCAAAATGTTTCAGGTCCAGTTTTTGTTCTTTTTCATCGTTATTCAGAATCACCATCACACTTTCTTTTTCATTATATCGAAAATACACAAAAACATTATTCTGAGGAACGAAATTTTTAGTTTTTCCTGTATGAATAACTTCATTGCCTTTTCTCCAATTCAATAATTTACGGGTAAACTGATAAAATTCCTTTTGCTCAGCGGTTTGGGAAGAGGGATCGAAAGCGTTCTGTTTATCAGATTTCCAGCCTCCAGGAAAATCTCTTCTGATGTCTGCATCTCCACCTTTATTTTTATCACCACGCATTCCTATTTCGGAGCCATAATAAATTTGTGGAATTCCGCGAACGGTAGAAATCAAAGTAAGGCCCAATTTATAGGCTTTAGGATCTGCATTAAAAATTTCATTCCATCTTTCCGTATCATGATTTTCGAAGAAAACCATTACGTTATTGATATTTGGATAAAGGAAATCACTTGTAAATACATTATAAATCTTCACCAATCCGGAATCCCAACCTTCTTTTTCTTTTAATGCTTTTGGTAAATCTCTATACAGCATAAAATCCATCACAGAAGGTAAATAAGAATTATAATTAGCAGCTTCTCCGGTTTTGGAATCTTTTTGCCATGCAGATATTTGTCCCGCTGTATACAACCATGTTTCTCCAACGATATTAAAATTCGGATATTCGTCAGTGATTGCTTTGGCCCATTTTGCCATGGCTTCTTTGTCGTTGTAAGGATAAGTATCTACGCGGAAGCCTCCCAATTCAGCATATTCAATCCACCAGATCGCATTTTGAGTAAGATATTTCAGAACCAGCGGATTGTTCTGATTGATATCGGGCATTGTGGTATCGAACCAGCCGTCTAATGCCAATTTTTTGTCTATTTCAGAGGCATTGGTATCAAACTGTGTTGTGGTTTTATAATTCGAACGTCTGAAACCGTTTTCTCCATCTTTAAACCAATGGATCCAATCTTTTGTCGGTAAGTCTTTGATCATCCAGTGAGAAACTCCCCAGTGATTGGTCACATAATCCATCACCAGCTTCATATTTCTCCGGTTCAACTTCTGGGAAAGCTCTTTATAATCTTCATTGGTTCCGTAGCGCTCATCAATTTTGTATAAATCTGTCTGGGCATACCCGTGATAGGAATATACCTTTTCATTATCTTCATTCACAGGAGTCAGCCAAACGGATGTTGCTCCTAAATTTTGAATATAGTCCAGATTGTTGATAATTCCTCTTAAATCTCCTCCATGACGGCCATTGGGAAGGTTTCTATTCGCTTTTTCCGTTAAATTAGGACTAGAATCATTCTTTTCATCACCATTCGCAAATCGGTCAGGCATGATCAGATACATCACATCTTTTGAAGTAAAGGATTCTCTATTCGCAGAATTCGGGTTTCTCTGCTTTAGTTCATAGGTGTAAGAGCCTATATTTTTTTTCCCGTTTTTAATGATAATCTTAAACTTCGGAACATTAATTTCATTGATATTAACCGTTACAAAAACGTAATTCGGGTTTTCAACTTTTTGGATGTTTTTTATTTGAACACCGTCCGAAAGTTCAATTTCATTCTTAGCAATATTTTTTCCGTACATCAAGATCTGAAGTTCAGGATTTTTCATTCCTTTCCACCAGAATGCAGGCTCTACCTTGTCTAAAGGTTTCTGGGAAAAGGCTACTGCAGCTACTGAAAGTGCAATAATTGCGTATATTTTTTTCATAAATTTTTGCTTAATAAGATTTTTGGCTATCCTGTTTTCAAAAAATATAATATAAATAGAACATATAAAAAATCCTTAAAGGCAAAACCTTTAAGGATTATAAAGTTAAGAAAATTTTTATTTTACAGGCTTAATCGAGATGGCGAAGCCTCCACTTCTTGCCATTTTAAAATTGATCTTAGATTTGCTTGTAATCTGCTTTTTATAGATATTATAGCTTTGAGGATTGTTGATATAATCTGCATCTTTTCCATCTTCGTAGATGGTTGCTTCATACTTCTGTCCTTTATCCAGGAAAGAGAAATCTACGGTATAATCACGTTTATTTTCATCGGTAATTCCTCCTACAAACCAATTTTCAGTTCCCTTAGCTTTTCTGGCCGTTACGACGTAATCTCCGGGTTCTGCCGATAAGATTTTTGTATCATCCCAGTCAGCCGCTACATCTTTAATGAATTGGAAAGCGTCCATATGCTTTTTATAGTTTTCCGGTAAGTCTGCCGCCATTTGGAGAGGCATATACATCGTTACATAAAGCGCTAACTGTTTTACGAGTGTTGTTTTTACGAAACGATTGTCCCCCGGGAAATAATAGTCTAGTTTGGTCTGGAAAATTCCAGGTGTATAATCCATAGAACCTCCCATCCATCTTGTAAACGGAAGAATGGTCTGATGATCCGGGTTATTTCCTCCGAACGCCTCATATTCCGTACCACGGGCTGCTTCCGCAGAAATATAGTTTGGATAAGTACGGCTCTCTCCTGTAGGACGTACAGATTCGTGAGAATTTACCATGATCTTATATTCATTGGCTTTCTCCGCAATTCTGTAGAAATGATTGATCGTCCATTGGGAATAATGGTGCTCACCTCTTGGAATAATGTCTCCAACATAACCGGTTTTCACAGCATCATACCCATATTTGTTCATCAACTGAAAAGCTTTATCTGCCCATCTTTCATAGTTCGTTGCCGAACCTGAAGTTTCGTGGTGCATGATTAATTTAATTCCCTTAGAGTGTGCATATTCATTTAACATTTTAATGTCAAAATCCGGATAAGGGGTAATGAAATCGAAAACAAATTCTTTTGAATGCCCGAACCAGTCTTCCCAACCGATATTCCAACCTTCGATCAATAGACCCTGGAAACCGTTTTCAGCAGCAAAATCGATGTATTCTTTTACTTTTGTATTGTTGGCTGCATGTTTTCCGTTTGGAGTCAGTTTCGTAAAATCGGTTGTATCCAAATGCACATTTTCTGCTGTTGAATACGCCCATTGAGATTTCCCGATAATCATTTCCCACCAAACACCCATGTATTTTGTCGGATGGATATAAGAAGTATCTGTATATTTTGTAGGCTCATTAAGATTAAAAATCATTTTAGAAGCCATCACTTCTTCTGCTTTTGGAGAAACAATAATTGTTCTCCAAGGAGTAACAGATGGTGTTTGAATATATCCTTTTGCTCCCTGTCTGTCGGCAGTGAGATGAGTTTTAAATTTAAAATTCTGAGCATCTACCTCAAGGTGAGAAGCTGGATAATTCAGAACCGCAGCTTCTGCAACATTGATATATAAAGATTCTTTCCCTTCTCTTTTCAACATTACCGGAGACTGAACGGCATTTTTAATTAAAGTTTGAGATGCATTTGCATCGGCTGCTTCAGGCCATCTTGCAGGAATTTCAGAAACTTTTGTTTCCTGATATTTATATTCCTGGGAATCGTAATCTGCAACAATCCACCAGGCTTTCATATCTGTCGGGAAATCAATTTCAGAATCTTCTTCACGAATGGTAAAGTAATTCAGATTTTTCTGTTGAGGAAATTCATATCTGAATCCTAATCCATCGTTAAACAATCTGAATTTTACCACAATACTTCTATCCGTAGAAGCCTGATTCAGCGTAACCGCCAATTCATTATATTGATTAATATAGTTTTTCTTTTCCCCTAAAACCGGCTGCCAGGTTTCATTTTTTGAATCTCTTTTTTCGTCAACTTTTGAAAAACCATTGTTCAAATCGAATTTGGCATCTTCTGGTTTTGCAATTTCTGACGCAAATTTTATTGAAGCATCTTTAAATAATCTCAATCCCAATTTAGAATCTTCCACCACTGTTTTACCATTGTATTTAAGATTGTAATACGGAACTCCCTGCTTCAGCTGAAAATCCATTTCAAATTTTCCGTCCGGCGATTTTAAAGATTGTGCATTAACACCCACAAACATCATTGAGAGCAAAAATGCTCCAACTGTAATTTTCTTCATAATGACTATTTATAACTTTAAAAATAGCCAAGTGCTTTTATAAAAACAGCACTTGGCTATGTAAATTCAGATTAAATTAATTTTATAATGGCTGGATTTTGTAAGTTCCTAATTTCACATTTACGGAAATTTTATAATTACCTCCTGTTCCATCAAACTTGATATTACCATTACTTCCTTTCGGTCCTAGATATCCTGTGTTTCCATCGGCTGTAATATTTCCCCAATCCAGGTCTCCCCAACTTTGTTGTCCTAAGAACTTAAATTCTGAAGCAGCAGGAAGTGCTACTGTATACTCAAACTTCCCGTTACCTAGGCTTGTCATTGGAATTGCCGTTGCCGCATTCCAACCATTTACAGTACCTACTAAATAAACATTCGTAGGATTCCAGCTATTCACAGGAGATGCCGAAACTGTAATTGACTTTACTGCTGCATCCGCATCAATAACAACTTTATACATTCCTGTAACTCCATTGAACTGAATGTTTTCAGGAGTTGAAGCAACTAAGTTCGTAGACCAAGTTTTAAAATATTTGTTTCCTGCATTCATTCCTGCCGTATCTAAACTATAATTAAGCGGGTCCCATCCTTGTTGTCCAAGGAATCTAAATGTTTTACCATTTTCCAAATAAGTATAGATTGTTGAAAAATTATCTTTCTTATAAAGTAATTGAGAGGTTCCCGCATCCCAGCCTACTGCAGAAGCATCGCCTACCAAATAAAAGGAAGGGAATGCTGTTAAATAAGGAGTAACTGTCATTGTAACAGAATTGGAATATAATGCTACGTTACCAACAGAAGATTTCATTCTAATTTCAATAGCAGTTGCAACTCCTGGTAAAAAACCTGAATCTAACATTATTTTATTGAAATCTCCAACTGTATAAGTTCCTGATAAGTCTTTTGCAGTAATATCAACACTGTGTGCTCCTTGAAAATTAAGTCCTGCTTTAGCAAATTCCAAAGAATTACTTAACGATACAGGAGTATCAAAAACAGGATTTACCCAACTGAATTTAACAGCCTTATTAGCCTCATCATCCTTTAATAAAACCAATGTTGTTGCATCTGCAGATAAAGACGGCTTTGTTCCATCTCCTAAAATTGCCTGATCTTCATCCTTTTCACAAGCAATTATGAGAAAACCTATTAGGGCAAATGTTAATATTTTAAATAAATGTTTCATTTTGATCGTGTTTTAAGATTAGTACCCTGGGTTTTGAACTAGATTTGGATTTGCAACTAGATCCTTAGCTGGAATTGGATAAAGATTTCTAAAATTTTCGACACTCTTACCATCTTTTACTCCTCCTTTCCACGGCCATAAATATGATCCTGTGGTAAACTTACCATAACGAATAAGATCTGTTCTTCTTGTCATTTCCCATCCTAATTCTCTTCCTCTTTCATCAAGTATAAAATCAAGGTTAATAGAGGCTAATGGCGTTGTATAGCCAGCTCTTGTTCTAATATCGTTAACATATTGCAAAGCAGTAGCTGTATTACCGTTTCCTCCTCTTAGAGTTGCTTCAGCATACATTAAATAAATATCTGCTAGTCTAAATAAAGGAATATCTGCGTCACAGAAATTCTTTGCACCATCTGAACCAAATTGTCCTGTACTTGTTAAATTTTTATATTTTATAAAAGCATAACCATCAGTAAATTCCCCTAAATTATTGATTTCAAGGTTTTGTCCACTAGTATAAAAATTCCCTCGCTGATCATTTGAATTTGTAAACAATGCAACGTAAGATTTTGTAGTTCTTAAACCACCCCATCCCCCATTGATTCCAAACATACTTTCTGAAGGCATACTACCTCCAACTGCAGCATGAACCATATAGGTAGATCCACCAGAAGTCTGGGTATGAACTCCATCAAATACAATAGGGAAAATAGTTTCAGCGTTATTCTTGTCATTATCTGCCAAGAATAAATCTGAATATTTAGTCTTTAAAGAATATCCTGCAGCAATTACTTTATTAGTGTAAGTAATTACATCATTATTATGATTACTTCCATTATAAATAGGTGCATTTAGATAAAGTCTTGCAAGCAATGACCAAGCTGCAGCTTTATCTGCTCTACCATAAGCACTAGTTCGCGCATCTCTCATATCATTAGCAACTGCTAATAGCTCAGATTCAACATAATTAAATAAATCGGCACGAGTAATTCTTTGAGGTGGATTAGTAGAACCCGGCAGATAGCTTTCATCTACAAAAGGAACATTTCCAAATAAGTCCAGTGCATAGTAATATGATAAAGCTCTTAGATACCTAACCTCAGCTCTCATATATTTTGCTTCTTTAAGATTATCTCCCGTGATATTATTTGATGCCAGCTTTTCATCAGTAACATTCCTTAAGAATTCATTACAAAAAGCAATTTCTGTATAAATTCTATAATACATTCCAGCAATGAACTCATTTGAAGAATCCCAAGTCATTTTATGAATCGTCTGCAAAGTACCATCGTTCCAAGCAATAACCGCTTCATCTGTTGGTAATGTTTGCATCGTGTATAATAATCTTGTATATTGAGAAAAGTTACCGTCAATGCCATTAATATCTGAATTTCCTCCGTTACTTTCTTGCCCTCCACTCGCAAAACCACCATATACTTTGGCTAATGCACTTGGATAGTTTGCAAAATCATTGAAAACATTTGTTGAAGTGACTCCTATTCTTGGCTCTTGCTCTAGATCACTAACACATGAAGTCGAAATCGTCAGTAATCCCAAAGCTGCAACTACTGTTATTTTATTTAAAATATTTTTATTAGGTTTCATTTGTTATTCTATTTAAAATTGAAAATTAAGCCCCAAAGAATATACTTTAGGCATTTGGTAATACCCATTATCTATGTTGCCGAAAATTTCAGGATCAACTCCTGAGTATTTTGTAATTACAAATACATTCTGAAGCATTCCATAAACTTTTAGACTGCTTCCTTTACTGAATACATCTTTAAAATTATATCCCAAATTCACATTATCCAATCTGAAGAATGATGCATTTTCAATAAATAAATCAGAGAAATATCTAGGTAATGAAAATTGATATTGTGCTGATGAAGAATATACATTCTGAAGATAACTATTAGTAGAAGCAGATTGTAATGAACTGTTAGAAGCAGCGTTATTGTAAACATAATTTCCTAATACAGCTCTTGCACTTAATCCAAAATCCCAGTTTTTATAATTTACTTTCGTATTAAAACCTAAAATTGCATCAGGCTGAGTAGATTTATAATAATACATATCACTTGCATTAGTAACTCCGTCTCCATTTCTGTCCACAAAAACGCCGTCTAAAGGTTTCCCGTTATTATCATATACCTGTTGATACACTAAGAAAGAATAAGGTTGGTATCCTACAGCATGAGCCTGGATTTTATTTCCAACACCTCCAGTAATGTCTCCTATTGGAATAAAGAATGAATCGTTTGCTGCACTTACAAGATTGGTTACTTTAGAATTATAATGTGTAGCATTGAAAGATACTTCCCAAGTTGTACGTTCGTTTTTTATAGGCACAAAAGTGATGGATCCTTCAATACCTTTAGTATCCATACTACCAACATTTAAGATATTATGATTACTTAAATCTCCAGCAGCAATCGGTGAGTCCACTAATAACTTTTCTGCTTTTTTCTTAAATACATCAATTGCACCGTAAATTCTATTTTTTGCAAAACCATAATCAACTCCTAGGTTTTGTGTTGTTGTGGTTTCCCAAGTCAAATTAGGATTATAAATATCTGGTCTTAGCATATAATAATACTGTGAACCGAATTGATATTGTGCACCAGGAACACTCGGACTATATGAAGCAAATGCCGGATAATAATTATCTCCCAATTCATTATTTCCTGTTTTACCCCAACCAGCTCTTAATTTTAACGTATTAAGTCCTGAGTTTTTAAGAAATTCTTCTTCATTAATTTTCCAAGCAACAGAGACTCCTGGGAAATTTCCCCAAAGATTATCTCTTGTTCCGTTATAAAATCTAGAAGAACCATCTCGTCTTATTGATCCTGAAATGATATATTTATTAGCTATAGTAAATATTGCCCTTCCATAAAATGAAAGTAGAACCAATTTCCTGTCAACAGCATTTACTTGCCCTGCTGTTTGTCCATTTCCTTGATTGGTAACTACAAGTGGTGCAGTAGTATGAAAATCCTGATAAGCATAACCAGCAGTAAGATCTACATTTGTTTTTAAGCTTGTTATATTTTTTGTGTAATTAAAATAAGTTTCCAATAGCTTATTTTTCTTTTCCATTGAATAAGGTCTGTATGAACCTAAGACCCCTATTCCCGATTTATAAGCAGGATCAATGGTAACTGCACCTTCTCCTTTTGAATAATCATATCCTGCATTTACATTGAAATGTAAATCAGGCAAAAAATGAAGTTTATAATCCAGCTGTATATTCCCAAGAGCCCTCCAGACAGAAGAAACATCTCTTACCGCATTTAATTGAGCTACCGGATTTGCAGTTGCATTAACGTTTAACCCAGTGTTAGAAGCCGGATCTAGCCATTCGTAATATCCACCATAATTAGAATTTCCCGAATACACAGGTTGAGTCGGATCAAAATAAGTAGCATTGGCAATCACTCCTGTTGCTGGAAAACGATTGTCCGTAAATGTTCCTTTGGCATTAACATTAACACTTAAGTGATTATCAAAAAATTTAGGATTTAAATTTATTGCTGCAGATGTTCTGCGGAAAGAATTGGTCTTTACAATACCATTTTGCTCATTGTAACCTAATGATACCCTGTAAGGTAAGCCTTTAACACCTCCAGAGAAAGAAACATTATTATCTGTCCCCCAAGCTTTTTGATAGATCTGGTCCTGCCAATTTGTATTTGCCGAACCCAGTCTGGCAACATAGCTTGGTGATGCATTTTGATTGACAAAAGATCTGAATGCATCAGCATCTAAAACATCTACATTCCCCATTTTTGTAGATACAGAAGCCAAAGTTGAAAAGTTAATTTTCAATTTACCAGCTGTTCCTTGCTTTGTGGTTATTAAAATTACCCCATTTGAAGCCCTGTTTCCATAGATCGCTGTAGCAGAAGCATCCTTTAAAATATCAAATGTTTGAATATCATTAGGGTTAATTAAGGAAAGAGGATCAGAAGCCCCACTTATTCCGCTAAAGTCTTGAGGTACGCCGTCAATTACAATTAATGGTGACTGAGATCCGCTTAAAGATCCAATACCGCGAATTCTGATGGCAGTTCCAGCTCCTGGTGCTCCACTATTCCCTACAATGGAAACTCCGGGAGTTTTTCCCTGAATCAATTGTCCGGGTGAAGTAGCCCCCCCGTTAAAATCTTTTGCACTGATGGAAGAGATCGATCCGGTTACATCCGTTTTCTTCTGCTTACCATATCCAATCAAAACAACCTCCTCTATCTTTTTCTCTTTGGTGATAGAGTCTTTGGTCTGCGCGTGAATCATGGAACTAGCCAATAAAAATGCAGGCGCAATTTTTAATACTGTTGTAAAGTTTTTCACAATCTTATTTTTATATAGTTTCGTTTATAGTTCTGGCATGAAACCAGACTTGCAATTTATAAAAATTTTATAATTATCATAAAATTAACAAAAAATTAAAATAAAAATATTTATATTAAAACCCAATAAAAAGCTAGATAACTATATACCAATACATTAAGAGATAATATGCTAAACATAATACAATTCTTAATATAGTAAAAAGTTAAACATTTGTTTAACAAAATATTTAGGTTTAACGTATAATTAATATATAGCGACTATTAAAAAGACACAGATATTAATTTTCGGAGATAATCAGTATCTTTGCAGCTAAAACTTTACTATTAAATGTCAAACAGAAAGATGATTACGGCAGCTTTGCCTTATGCAAACGGACCGGTTCATATAGGACATTTGGCAGGTGTCTATATTCCTGCGGATGTTTACGCAAGATTTCAGAGAAGATTGGGAAAAGATGTAGCGTTTATCTGTGGATCAGATGAACACGGGATCCCTATTACGATAAGAGCTAAAAAAGAAGGGGTTACTCCTCAGGATATCGTCGACAAATACCACGAAATCATTAAAAAATCTTTTTCAGACCTGGGGATTTCCTTCGATGAATATTCAAGAACGACGTCTAAAAATCATTATGAGACCAGTCAGGATTTTTTCAAGGTTCTTTATGAAAAAGGAAAATTCACTGAAGAACTGTCTGAACAATATTTTGACGAACAGGCTGGAGAATTCCTGGCAGACCGATATATCGTCGGAACCTGTCCGAATTGCGGCAACGAAAACGCTTACGGTGACCAGTGTGAAAAATGCGGTTCTACCCTTTCTCCATCAGAATTGATCAATCCGAAATCAATGCTAAGCGGCAATGTTCCTATCTTAAAAGAAACAAAGAACTGGTATTTACCACTCAATGAATATGAAGACTTCCTGAACGAATGGATCATTGAAGGTCATAAAGACGACTGGAAGCCCAATGTTTATGGACAGGTAAAATCATGGTTAAATGACGGGCTGAAACCGCGTGCAATGACCAGAGATCTGAATTGGGGAGTTCCGGTTCCGCTTCCGGATGCTGAAGGAAAAGTTCTGTATGTTTGGTTTGATGCGCCGATCGGCTATATTTCTTTCACGAAAGAATGGGCAGAGAAAAACGGAAAAAACTGGAAAGATTACTGGCAAAGCGAAGATTCTGATTTGGTTCACTTTATCGGAAAAGATAATATTGTATTCCACTGTATTATTTTCCCTTCGATGATGAAGGCTCACGGAGATTTCATCATGCCGAAAAACGTTCCTGCTTTTGAATTCCTTAATCTTGAAAATGATAAAATTTCAACTTCAAGAAACTGGGCGGTTTGGGCACATGAATATGTAGAAGATTTCCCGGGACAAGAAGACGTGCTAAGATATGCTCTTCTTTCGTCAGCTCCGGAAACGAAGGATAATAATTTTACCTGGAAAGATTTTCAGACGAAGAACAACTCTGAGTTGGTTGGGATTTTTGGGAACTTTATCAATAGAGTTGCTGTTTTAATTCATAAATATTATGACGGAGTTGTTCCTCAAGGTAATACAAACAGTCCTGAATTAAAGGAAATCAACAAAGCAGCGAAAGAAATTTCAGGGTTTTTAGAAAATTATGAATTCAGAAATTCTCTAACAGCTCTGATGAATTTAGCTCGTTTTGGAAACCAATATCTTCAGACAGAAGAACCTTGGAAAACCATTAAAGACAACCCTGAAAAAGCGGCTCAGTCTTTATTTGTTGGAGCTCAGATTGCGGTTGCTTTAGCTCAGCTATGCGAACCGTTTATGCCTTTCAGTTCTGAGAAATTATTGAACATGTTCAATGTGCAGAGGTCAGGTTGGAATGATGTTGAAACAAAATCCGTTTTAATTGAAACAGGTCACAAAATCAACGAAGCATCTCTTCTTTTCTCAAAAATCGAAGACGATGTCATCGAAGCCCAAATCCAGAAATTGGAAAACACAAAGCAAAACAATAAAAAAACAAACCCTAACGCAAATCCTATGAAAGACGAAATCACTTTTGATGATTTTACGAAAATAGACTTAAGAACAGCTACCATTTTAGAAGCTGAAAAAGTTGAAAAAGCAGATAAATTATTGAAACTTACCGTTGACACAGGAGTTGACGTAAGAACTGTAGTTTCAGGAATTGCAGAAAGTTTCACCCCGGAAGAAGTAGTTGGAAAACAGGTGATGATTTTATTAAACCTTGCTCCAAGAAAGATCAGAGGAATTGAATCTCAGGGAATGTTGCTATTAACAACAAAACCGGACGGAAAATTATCTTTCGTAACACCGGATGACAGCAATGTTGAAAATGGTATTGAGATTGGATAATCTTCAATATTTCAGATAAAGAAATCCACATGAAATTCATGTGGATTTTTTTTAAAGATGCTTCGACAAGCTCAGCATGACAACGCGAATATAACCGTTTTGTAACATCCTTTTATTTATTGCTTTAAGATAAGCGAATAGTATTAGAGATGTCATGCTGAGCCTGTCGAAGCATCTCCAATTCATTATTTTTTAATTAATCTTGCTAAATAAGCATCTTCATCCTGCAGAACTTTCTCAATTTTAAAACCATTATTTTCAGCCGCATTTTTCAAAGTATTGAAATCCAAGTACAACCATTTTATAGGATCTTCAGATTCACCTTTGTAATGAACGATATAATCCAGCTCGCCATAATATCCTTCTGCAGGAATATAAACTCCGCCGTCTTCATCCCGATCGAACATATATAAAATATCGGTGCTGTCAATCAAAATCTGACCTTTTTCATTCAACAAAGAATGTAATTTTTTGAGATAAATATCAATGACTTTCAGGCTTTGAAAAATCCCTGTTCCGTTCATTAATAAAAGAATTGTATCAAAAGTTTCTCCTTCAAAATGAAGCATATTTTCAGCAACCGCTTTTTTGATTCCCCTCAATTTGCATACTTCAATGGATTTTGGTGAAATATCTAACGCAGTAACATCCAGATTTCTATCATTTTGAAGATACAAGGAATGCGATCCGGCTCCGGCTCCAATATCCAAGACTTTTCCTTTGGATAGTTTTAAGGCTTTCTGTTCAATATCATTCATATCTTCAAAATCGCGGAAAAGATAATCTACCGGGAGCTCGTCCAGTTCGGAAATTGAAGTTTCAGTCTGCAAATCTTTTGGATCTTCATCATGATAAAAATCCCAGATAGCACGTCCCATTAAGTCTTTCATAGCTGTAAATATGAGTGCAAAGATACTATCTTCTAAAAGAAACGAAAAATATAATTGTAATTAGACTTTCATCTATCATACATCTCAAATTCATTTTAAATACTTTATAAGCATGATTAACATTTTCTATTTCTCAGACAACGTTCTTCCCACATTATTTCCTAAATTGTATCTTTTAAAAACAAGAACAACCTCATGACAAATAAAAGTTTTAATGTTCATCAGGGTTTTACTTTCAGTAAACATGTTCCGGAGGAAATTTCCAATTTCGAAAGGGTTTTCGATGTATTCAGAGATTTGCTCATCCACACTTCCGGCGATCTTGAGGAAGCTTTTGAATGGCTCGATATGCTCGACAGAGAATACAATATTTTCGATGATGAATACACCCGTGAAGATTTTGAAGAAGATCTGAAAAAACGCGGCTATATCAAAGCAGAAGATCCTGAAGACGGCAATTCCGGAACCGGAGAAGGTAAAAACGTGTTGACTGCCAAACTGGAAGCTGCCCTTCGTGAATATGCCCTGGATCAGATTTTCGGGAAGCTCCAGAAAAGTGGTATCGGAAATCACCGTACAAGCAAAACGGGAATCGGTGACGAGCGCGATGGTGAACACCGAAATTTCCAGTATGGTGATGATTTATCAGCTGTAAATATGACTGAAAGTTTGAAAAACGCCCAGATCAACAATGGAATTTCAGATCTCAGAATGACGGAAGATGACCTCATCGTAGAAGAAACCAAACACAAAGCTCAGATGAGCACGGTTTTAATGATAGATATCAGTCACTCTATGATTCTGTATGGCGAAGACCGTATTACTCCTGCCAAAAAAGTAGCCATGGCTCTGGTGGAATTAATCAAAAGAAAATATCCGAAAGATTCTATTGATATTATTGTTTTCGGAAATGAAGCATGGCCGATTAAAATTAAAGATTTGCCTTATTTACAAGTTGGGCCGTATCATACAAATACAGTTGCCGGGTTGGAACTGGCAATGGATATTCTGCGAAGAAAAAGAAATACCAACAAGCAGATCTTCATGATTACCGACGGAAAACCAAGCTGTCTGAAGTTACCGAACGGAGAATATTACATGAACAGTGTAGGACTCGATGAAAGAATTGTTTCCGAATGTCTTCATAAAGCAGCACAGGCAAGAAAACTGAAAATTCCGATCACTACTTTTATGATTGCACAGGATCCTTATCTCCGAAAATTTGTAGAAATCTTTACCGCTCAGAATAAAGGAAAAGCTTTCCTTACAGGACTTTCAGGATTAGGACAGATGATTTTTGAAGATTACGAGAAGAATAGGATTAAAAGGATTTGAGGAAGAACCAAGGAAAAAGTAAAAAGTTAAATGTCTTTACAAACCAAAATAAAGCAGTTAGTTAGACCTATTAATACTGCTATATAACACATTATATGACTAGACAAATGAAAAACGATACAACATTTAAAGAACTAAAAAAATCAGGATATACAGATAAAACCATCAACCAGGAAATTCAGGCTAATCTGATTGCTAAGATCAAAGCTAAAGAACCTGTTTTTGAAGGACTTTACGGCTATGAAGATACCGTGATTCCTCAATTGAAAAAAGCGATTCTGGCAGGTCATCACATCAATCTTTTGGGATTGCGTGGACAGGCAAAAACAAGAATTGCCAGAAGCATGGTCAATCTTTTGGATGAATATATGCCGATTGTAAAAGGTTCTGAAATTAACGACAGTCCGTTTCAGCCGATTTCAAAATATGCGAAAGATCTTGTTGCAGAACTTGGTGACGAAACGCCAATTTCATGGGTTCACCGTTCAGACCGTTTTTTTGAAAAACTGGCAACTCCTGATGTAAATATTGCCGATTTAATTGGAGACATCGATCCCATAAAGGCAGCGACTTTAAAATTACCTTATTCTGACGAAAGAGTTTTGCATTACGGAATGATTCCAAGAGCTAATCGTTCTATTTTTGTTTTGAATGAATTACCCGATCTGCAGGCCAGAATTCAGGTTTCTTTGTTCAATATTTTACAGGAAGGTGATATTCAGATCAGAGGTTTCCAATTGAGAATGCCTTTAGATATTCAGTTTGTATTTACGGCAAACCCTGAAGATTACACCAACAGAGGAAGTATCGTAACACCGTTAAAAGACAGAATCGGTTCTCAGATTTTCACTCATTACCCAAAAAGTGTTGAGCTTGCCAAGCAAATTACTGAGCAGGAAGCTTTAATTTCCCCAAAAGATCGTGAAAAAATCCAGATCTCTGATTTAGCGAAAAACCTCTTGGAAGAAGTCGCTTTTGTAGCCAGAGACAGTGAATATGTGGATGCCAAAAGTGGAGTAAGCGCAAGATTAACGATCAGTGCCATGGAAAATCTTTTTGCAGCGGCTAAACTGCGTCTTTTGGAAACCGGTTCAGAAAAAACAAGCATTCGTCTTTTAGATTTCATGTCTATTATTCCTTCTATCACCGGAAAAATCGAATTGGTGTATGAAGGAGAACAGGAAGGCGCAGATCATGTTGCCAAAATTCTGATTGATCAGGCTATTATGAGATTGTTTGAGGATATTTTCCCGCGTATTTCAAAACTGGAAAAAGAGGGAATTAAAACTCCATATACAGACTTGATCCAATGGTTTTCAAAGAATCAGCTTGAGTTAAACTATGCGGATACGGATAAAGAATTCTATGCTAAACTGAATAAGATACAACCACTTACAACAGTTGTTGAAGAAAACGCCTCTGAATTGAGCAAAGAAGATCAAAACTTCTGTAAAGAACTTGTTTTATGGGCTTTAGCCATCAGCAAAAAGCTAGACAAATCTGAAAATCAGGCAGATTATACTTTTGATTCAGCGGATGTAAGACAGTATTTCCGTAATTAAAAATTACTTAATCAACTTATAAAAAACAGACTTCTTTATTAGGAAGTCTGTTTTTGTTTTATATAATAGAATTAAAATTCAAAAGTATAGGAAAGATTGAACGTTCTTCCTCTTACTTTATAATTAAACAGTTCAGGAATTCCATAAGAAGAATACAACACCTGAGAACGCTTACTCCAGATTGTCTGATAATCTGTATTGAAGATATTCTGAATTCCTAAATTGAATTTACCCCAATTGAATCGGTAGCCTACCATTAAATCAGAGGTATTGTACCCATCAATTTCATTATTAATATCATCCTTCAATTTAAAGTTTTGCAGTGACTGGAATCTGAATGACCAGTTTCTGACATTATAACCAATATAGGTCACCAATTTTGATGGAGAAGCATTGTAAATCTCCTGCTTTTGCCACTCCCCTTTGTTATCTACCTGAGACTGGATCAACAATCCGCTGGCTCCAAAATATACTCCGTTAGTCATGCTGTAAGAAACCTCAGCTTCAATTCCCATATTTCTTAGTTTCAGATCATTAACCAAAATCTGGAATGTAGTTCTGTCTACCGCAATATTTTTATCGGAAGTACTTAAGAATCCGGCAATCTGCCCTCTCAATCCGCCTTTGCTGATACGGTACCCTGCTTCAAACTGATTGGTTTTAATTGCCTGTAAAGGTTGCTCTTTTACATTAATACTCGAAGTGACGTCCCAGTTTCCTGTACCTGCATTCAGAGCATACACTCCAATTCCGTAGTATTTTGAAGGGTCTGCCAAACTTACTCCTTGTGAGAAAGTTCCCCAAACCTGATGTTGTTCATCAAATCGATATAGCAATCCTGCATTGGCAAGAGTCACATTATAAGAACTTTTTCCTCCCGGAATGACAGAAGCAGATGCTCCGTATCCCATAGCCACCTGAGTCTGCTGTTGTGATCCAATGAAATCGTCTACTTTTACATTCATATTCTGATATCTTACCCCACCGTTAAGCTGCAATTTTGGAAGAATATTATATTTTGCCTGAACATATCCTGCGTAACTTTCCGAATGATTGGTTGGATATCTTCCCAGACTGTATTTGGTTTCGTTGATTAATCCACCACTTGACATTGTTTTAGCAATATCATATACAGATTGGTTCCCTTCGAATTTCTCAAAATCTACATCCACTCCATAAGTTACATTCAATCCTCTCCATGATTTTGACAGTAAAGCTTTTAAACCCGAATAGAACGTATTTTGTTGGGAAGAAGACATATAAGAAGTCGTAGCCGGTAATTTTACGGTTCCCGGAAACGGATAAAATCCTAATTTCTCCCCTCTCGTTGCCAACTGAACATATAAATCCTGACCGCCTAAAATATTATTTCCGTTATAGGTTAAGGTTCCCATATAACGCTCCGTTCCAATGTTCTTATCTGAGGAAAAACCGTCTCTCATTTCCAGCAGACTGGCATTTTTTGTAGTAAAAGCAGCAAGATTCTGGCCTAAATATAAACTTCTGTCGCCATTAAATTTAGAATTATAATACTGAACAGAAGCCGTAATTTTATGGTTGTTATTAAACTTATATCCTCCTGTTGCCAAGATATCCAATGACTGGTTGTATTGAAGATCCGTCTGTGTAATATCTGTAAGAACCTGTTTCTGATCTGCTCCGTAGACTCCACCGTTTTGCTGATAGGCAACTCCCAATCTTCCGAAAAGCTTCTCTCCTTTTGCTGCAATAGATTGTGCCGCACGGAAATCGTGATCATCGCTTCCCATAAATCCGGTACGGACTCCCACTTCTGTTTCGCCGCTAATTCCTTTTTTAGAAGGAGCTTTGGTTATAATATTAATAATTCCTCCCGTTGCGTTTCCTCCATAAATGGAACTTGCCCCGGAAAGCACTTCAATTCTTTCAATATTAAAAGGATCAATCGCATCAAGCTGTCGGCTGATGGTACGGATGCTGTTCAATGACACACCGTCAATCATAATTAAAGCAGAACGTCCGCGCATATTTTGTCCGTAGTTGGTTCTTCCCTGCGGACCGATATCCATACTCGGAATTAAAATGGACAACATTTCTTTAATGGGAACTCCGCTCTTTACCTGCTCCTGGATTTTCTCTTTCTGAACAACCCAAACCGTACCGGGAATTTCGGAGATTTTCGTAGGTTTTCTTGAAGCTACAATGACTACATCCTCAATACTTTTAGCGTTTGTAGAATCCGTAGTCGTTTGAGAAAATACAGCTCCTGAAATCAGTAAAGCAGCAACAACATAATGCTTTTTCATTCTTCTTAATTAAAATTTCTATAAATATTTTCAAAAATAATTTTTATTTAGAAGCAATAAAAATAAAAGAGCATGAAAAATTTCATATTTTTAAATAATTGTTTAATTTTTTAACGGTACAAAAAGTAAAACCCCATCTTATAATAAAATGGAGTTTTACAGGTGAAAAACAAGGTTTCTTTATAATGCAGGACCCGCTGCATCTTTTATTTCATGTAACAATTTTTTTCTTTCGCGAAGTCTTTTTCTCGCCAAAGCCGATTTTCCGCTTAATATTTTAACAAATCTGGCATATTCGAAACGCTCTTTTCCGAAATGATGCGTAAAAACATAAACTAAAACTCCGATTCCTGTCAGAATAATATATCCGAATATTTTTTTACTCGCTACAAGAATGGCATTCAGCTGAATAGCTTTCAAACCTGCCGCATTTTGGGAAGTAACAGTCATTCCATCCATATAAACCGCAAGATCTCCGATGGCAACCACCTGAAAATGATACAGGAACCATGAATATAGCGCGGAGAAAACTCCAACGGCTAAAAATGTTCTCCAAACCAATACCAATCCTATAGCAGCCAACATATCATCCATTTCCAGTTTATCTAATGTATAAAACCAAACGGAAATAAAAAGCGAACCCATTCCGTATCCTTTCAGGAACATAGGCAAATACCAGTTTTCATAATTGAATTCCAGTACCATCGAAAAGTACATCACGATTGCGTATCCCACCATTGCTGCAAACCCGGAAAAAATAAACATCTTCAAAGGAATTTCTTTTTTAAACCAAAATATTGCGATAACTCCTGCTAAAATAAGTCCGGGAATCATCAACAGGTTTAATTTGGCATTCGTCAATTGATCGTATCCTAAAACTCCCACTGCAAAAGAATTCTGAATCGTAGTTGTTCCTAAAAACATTCCTAACATAAAAAGCATGAACAATCCGTGCTGAACATTATTTTTTGTGAATATTTTAAAAGAAAGATAAGGTCTTTTTAAAGTGAGCTGACGAACAGTTAACAAGGCAAAACTCACAAATGCAGCAATACTTGCATTGATGATATTTTTTGAATTGAGCCAATCCTGCTGTTTTCCAAATGAAAAGACATAAGCCGAAAACATAAATGTAGAGACAAAAAGTAATATACTTAACCAGTCAATATAATGTAACGGAACTTTCAGCGCAAAATATTTGTCATGCATAAAAACCCAATGCACCAAAGCCAGTACAAAACACGCAACCGCCATAATTACATAAAAATGCTGCCAGTTGTAATTAATGGATATTTCTGCCGCATAATATCCTGAAATCTGATTAAGCACCAAAACAAATGTATAAAATGCTCCATAAAACATTCCCCGGTTGCCAATCATTGCCATTAATGGTAAAAATAATTCTATCGTTACCATCATTTTTAAAAATCCTATACATAAAGAAGAAAACACAAAGATCATCGGATCAAGAGTGGTTGAATTAAGATAGCTCAGCAATCCTAAAAGTACTAGTAAAACCGTCATTTTATCCCGAACCTTAAATCTCATTTTCATTCTGAGAACAACCGGCATACATGCTCCCATTCCTATGGTGGTAGCATAATTCGCCCACATGAAATATTCGGTCATCGCACCGGTTCCGCTCACTACATAACTGATGTTCCCTACATACACTCCACCCAGTGGCATTACAACGGCAAGAAGCAATACAATCAGTAAAAGCTGTACAGGTTTCGGAACCCAGTCGTTATACAATCCTTTGTTATACATTTTTGTTGATTTAAATAAGAGCCAAGGAAGAAGTAAAAAGATTCAAGTATTATGTAGATTTATAGTCAATTGAACTCTTATCTATTTTTTAAACTTATAGAATCTCACTTTTTACTTGAATCTTTTTACTTTTTACTTTCAAAACTCACATTCACATTCATCCCTGCACTCAGTTTATCTACATTTTCTTTTTTATTAGAAGCCGTAAACTCAATTCTCACAGGAATTCTCTGCTGAACTTTAATGAAGTTTCCGGTCGAATTATCTGTCGGAACACTTGAATACCTTGAACCCGTTGCCGCAGAAATTGCAGTTACCACTCCTTCAAATTTTTGTCCGCCCAAAGCATCTGCCGTCATCATCATTTTTTCCCCGATTTTAATATTGGGCATCTGGCTTTCCAAAAAGTTGGCAGTTACCCATTTTTGTCCGTTTAAGACAATCGTTGCCACTTGTTGTCCCGGTTGAATCAATTGTCCTTCGGAGATTGTTCTTCTTCCCATCACTCCGTCATAAGGTGCTGTAATCACAGTATAAGACAAATTGATTTTTGCCATATCCAAAGCAGATTTCGTTCTTTTAATTTCGGCATCATTAATTCCTAATTTACTCTTCACTTCTGTTGTAGAAAGATTCGCAGACTGTTTTTGGTTCACCAAAGTTTCATAGGCAGCCTTTTGAGCGTCATACTCAGTTTTTACCTGATCATATTGCTGTCTTGTAACCGCTTCAGAAGCCAGAAGATTTTTATATCGGGTTAAGTTTTGTTCAGCATTCCAAAGTCTTGCTTTTGCACCGGCAATGTTCGATTCCATAACATTAACATTATTTGAAACGGTATTCACTGATGAGCTTGTTGCCGTTTTTTGAGCTAAAGCATTCTGATAAGCCGCTTCAGCCTGACCAAGCTGAGTTAAAATTTCACGGTTATCAAGAATGACCAGTGTGTCACCTTTTTTAACTTTTTGGTGTTCAATGAATTTTATTTCTTTGATATAAGCCGAAACTCGGGTATTAATCGGGTTAATGAATTCCTCGACCTGAGCCGCTTCAGTATAGGTTTTGTCTCCAATATGAAAATATTCACGAACCAGCCAGAACAATCCGAAACCGATCACCAAAAAGACAATAACATTTGAGATGATGGCTCTGATTTTATTCTTTTTATTTTCTTTCTTTTTTGCTGCAGCACTTGATTGTACAGGTGTTGAAGATATATTTTGAGTATTTTGTTCCTTGTTTTCCATTGTTTTCAGTTTTAAAAATTAAAGAGTTCCTGTAGATTTCAGAAGATTGTAATATTGATACAGTACATTGATTTCTGCATTCGCATAATCCAGTTCAGATTGAAGTTTTTGGTTTTGCGCATCAATCATTTCTGCCTGTACTGCCAATTGATTCAGATATTTAGCTTCCGTAATCTTGTAGTTTTCTTCCGCCAATTTTTTAGCATCATTCAAAATATCTGCCTGCTGAATAGATTCCTGGTACTTTACATACGCAGCATTCACAGCCATATCAATATTCTGTTGTGTTAACGTCATTGCATCGTTGGCCTGCGTTTTTTGCAGTTCTCCCAGCTTTACTCTTTCTTTTGTTTTATATAAATTATCAATATTATAACTTAAAGAAACTCCTGTCTGCCAACCTCCGGAATACATATCCAACACTGGATTTCTCGTAGTAATCGGTCTTTGCAGAGTATATCCTCCAAAACCTGCAACCGTAGGCATTTTATCTGTCTTAATGATTTCAATGTTTTTATCTGCAACATCCCTATTTGTTTTTGCAAATTTCATTGAAGGATTGCTTTCGTGGGCAAGATTTACATAATATTCCATTCCAATTCCGGCTTCTTTATTCTCTAAACTTTCAATCGGGATAATCTCAGTATCTGTCGGCAATCCCAAAGCAATATTTAAATTATAGTTAAGTATCTTCTTATTGTTCACCAAAGTCAAAATTCCCTGATCCAAATTCTTGATCGCCAGTTCACCACGAATCACTTCATTTCGGGTAACCATTCCCTGCTGATAAAATTTCTGGATATTTTTTAACCTTTCCTGAGCCAATCTTTTGTTGTTCTGAAATACTTCCTGTTGGTTTAAGATCTTATAAACATCCAAATAATTAGAGATGACTAAAAATTTCACATCCTGTTTATTCTTTTCTAAATCCAATTTCGAAAGCTGTTCGCGAAGTCCAGCCAGTTCAATAGATTTATTTACCAATCCTCCTTTGAAGATCAGCTGAGTTGCCTGAACCGCATAAGAGCTTCCGTAATGAGGCATCGGAATATTGGTGGAATTGGAGAAATCTTTATCGATCGCCACTGCATCCCCTAAATAAAACTGACTCGTAGAAGCCGTTATGGTAGGAAGTTTTTGAAGTTTTGCAACATTAGTATTCTGTTTGGCAATATCGATATTCTGTGCCGAAACTTTTAATTGCTGATGATTTTGCACGGCAAGTTCGGCCACCTCATTCGCTGTCATCTGTTTTATTTCTTGTGAAAAAAACAGCGCAGGAAATAGTGCTACCACGAGTGATAGTGCTGTTTTTACGTTCTTTACCATTTTACCTTGTTTTACGAGTACAAAGTTATGGCGTTCAAAAACTCAAACAAATGTTTGAGAATTGGAAAAGGATGTTCAAATGTAAGATTTTAGTTTTCGAACTGATGCCTGTATTGCGACGGGCTTTCGCCCAAATGCTTCTTAAAAAAGTGAGAAAGCGAGTACTGATCGCTAAATCCAAGAATTGAAGAAACCTCCGAAACAGTTTTATTTGAAGAGTTTAAAAGCACTTTAGCCTCATTAATTACAACTAAAGCAATAATTTGACTTGCAGACTTCCCTGTAATAGACTTGATAACTGATGAAAGATGTCTGGTTGTAATCGACTGACGTTCGGCATAAAATTCAACTGACCGCTCCGTAAGATGATGTTCTGCGAGATCAGTCAGAAATACAAAAACAATTTCCTCCTGTCTCGACATCTGGTTCATCGAACTGTTGTCTTCTTTGGAAATAATTCCTGCCATCTGATAACAGAAAACAGAAAACAGATGCTCCACCATTTCTTTTTTATACATCATTTCTGTCTCCGAATCCAGGATATATTTAAGAAAATTTACGCTTTTCCAGACCACATCCATTTCATCCTGATGAAAAGGAACTCCAATGTTCATTTGCTGCCTGAAGTAACGGTAGGTTATTAATCTGTTGAACTTTAGTGATAAAGCTGAAATAAATTCACGTTTATAGGAAACCATTCTCGACTGAAAATCATCACTCACTGAAACCACTTCGTAAATCGTTTGCGGGTCTGTCACCATAAACATATTGGCAGAAAGCTCCAGATCACGGAAATGCTGCTTAAGCTTTATGGTACCTGTTTTAATAAAAATGAATGCCGGATTTTCAGGACGGAAAGGTTTATCGACAGCAATTCTCTCGAATATATTATGTTGTGTAAAAACATCAACCCCGAACTTTTCTAAGACAGACATAGCACAAATGTAAGCAAAGTCTTGAGCGATTGCAAAAATTTATTATTTTAGTATTTTACAAAATAGCCTGATATGAGAAAGATTGATTTGCTACTTGCCGAATATGGCGATAGTCACAGAAACTCTACCAATAAACTAATTCACTGGATTTGTGTGCCTTTAATCTTCTGGACTATTTTAGGTTTCATCTCATACATCCCGACTCCCAATATATATCTGAAATATTTTGGATTCATGAGCATTGCAAGCTTCATCGCTCTGGCTCTGGTAACTATTTTTTATTTCAGATTGTCATGGAGAATTGCCATCATCATGATTTTTGTAATGCTTTTGATGGAGCATTTTGTTTCTTTAGCCAATGTCACTTTTGGCAAAAAATCATGGATTTTTTACCTGGCCATATTTATCATCACCTGGATTTTACAATTTGTCGGACATAAAATTGAAGGCAAAAAACCTTCATTTCTGAAAGATTTACAATTCCTTCTGATCGGTCCGATCTGGTTATTAAGTTTTATTCTTAAAAAATTAGGAATAAGATATTAATCTTCTAAAGCATAGACTGCAAAACTTGCTAACCAATGATCTCCGCCATAATTTCCCTGAAAGAGCAATGGAAGTCCATTGTTTAAAAATATAGTTGCTGTTTTCTGAAATTCTTTTTTCAACGGATGATGATCCGGGAGGGATTTTGCAATTCCTTTCATACACCATGCTTTTGAAAAAGACAATCCTACCAGATGAACCGTTTGATAGTCATTCAGATCACTTACTACAGGAATTTTTTCAATATTTTCCAGGCTTCGTTTTTCGTAGAATTTATCAAACCACTGTACAAATTCTTTTTGAGGCAGAACCCTTCTCATCAGATCAGCAATTTCTAAACTTGGCGAAAAAAAATCCGAACCGTCCGGTTCCAGATAAGCTGGAGTTTTTGTATTGTTTAAGTAGAAATCTTTTGCTTTTTCGATCAGTTGATTCTCGAAAGTCTTATCACCTGTCGCTCTTGCCCAATCCAAAGCAAAAACCATTGCAAAAGCCGTATTGGGATGAACACCGGTTCTGTTCGGATACGTCTGTTTAGGTAAAAAGGTTTTCCACGAACTCAAAATCTTATCCGTTAAAGGTTTTAAGTTCTGATGCCAGATTTTGGCTTTTGGATGGTTCCAGGTTGCTAATTCTTCATCCAGTTTCAATAACCAGGCCCACCCGTATGTTCTTTCAAAAGTTCCGGTTAATTGATATTTTGTGAAATAATCAGCTTCGGTCTGAAGATTTTCTTTTTTAAAAGAGCTATCAAGTATATTTTCAATGTCTTTTGCAACCGGTAAGCCAGGTTTTGTCTTCAATAAACGAACAAGCATCCAATGCCCATGAACAGAGCTATGCCAATCGAAACATCCATAGAAGCTCGGATGCAGATCTTTTGGACTTAACGGAACTTCTCCGGCATTATTAATAATATGTGCGGTTTTATTCGGATACTCCTGATTGATACAGTGAAGCGGTTTTTCGGATAATTTGATCGCCATTTCATTTGTCAGTTTCTGAACTTCCTGAGCATAGATTAAAAACGGAAAACATATAATGGCTAAAAGACTCTTTTTCATTCAATAAAAATATAAAATAAATTCAATTTTAACAGTTTGAAATGCTCAAACAATAAATAAAACAAAATAAGTCACATCAATTTTAAAAAATTATTGAGAATTTAGAATAAAAATCGGTTTTTCGCATGCTTTTTGATAAAACTACTCAAACTTTATGTATGAAAAAATTATCTATCTCATTAGTTTGTTTACTTATTATCGGTTGTAACAAATCTGAAAACATTGCTAAAGAAGAAACCCGTGCCGATCTAGCAGAAATCATTCAAGAAGATAAAGTAGCACTTAGCTCACCTACTGCACCAAACTCCTCTCAACCACCAAACTTAGTTTCTGAAAAAACAGAATCTGAAAATAAATCCAATTTTCCAACCCAAAGAATTGACACTATTTCCAAGAAAATTATTAAAAATGGAGATATGAGAATCCAGGTCGGAGATATTAAGAAGTCGCAGGATAAGATTAATGAAATTATAAAAAACAATCAGGCTTATATTCAAAAGGAAGAATTTCAGAATACGGATATAGACGAAAACTTATACATTACCATCAGAGTTCCCCATAAAAACTTTGATGCTCTTGTCAATTCTTTTTCTAATGGAGTGGGTTCTGTTTTATCTAAAAATATATCATCAAATGACGTTACAGAAGAATATACCGATGTTTCGATAAAATTGGCCAACAAAAAAATATACCTTGAGAAGTACAGAGATATGCTGAAAAGTGCTGCAACCACAAAAGACATGCTGGAAATTCAGGAAAACATTCGTGAACTTGAAGACGAAATTGATGTCTCGGAAGGAAGATTGCGTTTTATTGATGACCGCGTAAATTACAGTACATTAAATCTGAACTTGTACAAAGAGAAAATAAGAAGCTCTGCCACTTCGAACATTGGTTTCGGAAGCCGTTTCGGAGATTCTATAACGGAAGGTTGGAATAGTTTCGTGACTTTTATTCTGGGAATTATATCACTTTGGCCATTCTTTTTATTGATTCCTGTTTTTATTTTTCTTTGGAGGAAATGGAGAGGCAGAAAGAAGAAATAATACCAGATAAACTAATATTTAACTTGTCATTCTGAATGAAGCAAAAATGCAATGAAGAATCTCTAAAAATGTAGTTGAGATTCTTCCTTCGTCAGAATGACAGTTGAAAATTTTTATAATTATTTACCTAATACAAATACAGCAGGAATTTTATGAAGTTCCGGTTTCTGTTTTTGCCAGTCTTTAATAGTCTTTGTTTTGATAAATTCTAACTCTGGATCATTGATATTGGCAGCGATGCAAAGCTTTGTATTAGGTGATAAAAACTTCGTCATATCTTCAAAAAGCTGATTATTCCTGTAGGGAGTTTCCATGAAAATCTGGGAATATCCTGTTTTTTGAACTAAATTTTCCAACTGTAAAATCTGTTTTTTCTTTTCGCTTTTATCAATCGGAAGATATCCGTTAAACGTAAATTCCTGCCCGTTAAAACCACTTGAAATAAGGGCCAAAATAATCGATGAAGGTCCTGAAATCGGGATTACTCTGATATTTTTTTCATGACACCATTTTACCATCAGATTTCCCGGATCCGCAATACAGGGAAGTCCGGCTTCTGAAAGCAGGCCAAAGTCCTGACCTTTCAGCATCAATTGCTGTGCATCTTTGATATCAGCGTTTTCAGTGTATTTATCTAAAAGAAAAAGTTTCAGATCTGACTGTTTTTTTTCAGGAGCAAAAAACTTCACTACTTTTCTGGCTGTTTTTTCATTTTCAACAAAAAAGTAATCGGTTTGCATAATATATTCTTTTATCACTGGTGAAAAATGAGTGATAGAAGTATTTTCAGAAAGATAAGCAGGTAATAAAAAAAGCATGGTTTTGACTTATTCTAATGATAATTGTAAATTACGATTCTAACAATAAATTTTCTGCAATTTTTTCGCAGCCTTTATCCAGAAGCTGGAAAACGTTTTCAAAATCTTTCATATCTCCCCAATACGGATCGGGAACTTCTGTATTTTTATGATCTCCTGCAGCTTCTAAAAATAAGGATATTTTTTGTCTTTGTTCTTCATTCTCCGCTTTTGAAACCACATCTGCCAAAACATCAACATCCATACAGTAGATTTTATCAAAAATTTCAAAATCCTTAGCACCAATAGGTCTTGAACGTTGTTTTGAAATATCTATACCGTGGTTTGCTGCTGTCTTTATGGCTCTTTTATCCGGATGTTCACCTTCATGCATAGAAATTGTTCCCGCAGAATCCACCATATAGTCTTCAGGAAGCTTGGTCTTCATAATTCCTTCTGCTAAAGGACTTCTGCATATATTTCCCAAACAGACCATTAATATTTTCATGAATATTTATTTAAAAAATTAACTGATTTAATGATTAGAAAGCAATATTATTACTTCAGGCAAAACTAAACAAAAAATGAAGAATAGGCTATATTCTTCATCTCTTGTATTTAATTTAAAGTATTTTAGTGTTTGATTCTTTCGGTAAGCTCTTTAACGTATTTTTTGACTTCCTTATCGATTTTAGATACATCTTTTATCGTTTCACATGCATACATTACTGTTGAGTGATCTTTACCTCCCATTTCTTCTCCAATTTTCGTAAAAGTAGCATTGGTAAATTCTTTAGCAAAATACATTGCCAACTGTCTTGGAAGAGCAATTTCTCTTTTTCTTGTTTTAGATAAAAGCTGTTCCC
Organism: Chryseobacterium sp. Y16C; assembly: GCF_022488405.1. Lineage (NCBI taxonomy): Bacteria > Pseudomonadati > Bacteroidota > Flavobacteriia > Flavobacteriales > Weeksellaceae > Chryseobacterium > Chryseobacterium sp. Y16C. The sequence goes on along the minus strand of NZ_CP092711.1, from coordinate 1,222 downwards.
TCTTAATTCCGAAATAATCACATACCACTTCCTGAATAAAAGGAATGTTGATCACTTTTTTCTGATTAGCCGCAATTTTGTTGATCGTATCTTTTAAAAGTTCTAAACTTAAGTCGGATTTATAAATTGTAGAGTAGGCAATCACTGAGTTGATCACCCCAATAAGTTCTCTCACGTTTGTCTTGGCTTCCGCTGCAAGGAAATCAAGCATATCTTCTGTAAGAACGATACCGTCTCTGCTTAATTTGTCTTCAATAATTTTCTTACGGGTTTCTAAATCCGGAGATTTTATTTCTGCAGAAAGTCCCCATTTGAAGCGGGAAACAATTCTGTCCTGAATATCCATAATATCTGCCGGAGCTTTATCTGAAGTAAGGATAATCTGTTTTCCGTTCTGATGCAGATAGTCAAAAATATGGAAGAAGCTATCTTGTGTTGCAGATTTTCCTGATAGGAACTGAATATCATCAATAATCAGTACATCTACCATCTGATAGAAGTTAGCGAATTCTGTTTGTTTATGCGCCTTTGCCGCTGAAATAAACTGCTGAATAAATTTTTCAGAAGACAGATACAGCACCACCTTATCCGGAAATTGACTTTTCACTTCAAGTCCAACAGCCTGTCCTAAGTGCGTTTTTCCTACTCCATAACCTCCATATAAAAACAATGGGTTAAAAGCAGTTGCTCCCGGTCTTTTGGCAATAGATCTCGCTACGGTAGCAGCAAACTTATTACTCTCTCCTTCTACGTAATTTTCGAAAGAAAAATCTGATTTCAGATTAGAATCTATATTTACTTTTTTAATTCCCGGAACCACAAACGGATTAACTATGTTGGAAGAGAAACCTTGCGGCATAGTTTCCTGGACTTTCGGAGTGGGAACTGTTTTCCCTTTCATATTCATTGTAACAGGTTTTTCTAAACCAACCGGCTTATTTTCCATTACAGAATACCAAAGTTTCACACCTTTTCCTATATTTTTCTTCAGGGCAGCAGAAAGCAGGGACAGGTAATTATCCTCAATATACTCTTTGTAAAAATCACTCGGAACCATTAATGTAAGATTATTGTCAACCAAAGAAATTGGCTGCACTTTATCAAACAGTAAGTCGAAAGATTTTTCAAGCTTTTTAAGATCAGAATTATCTTCAGCTGCGTTGAGATTATCACGCATAAACTGAAGGCATTTCTGCCATATCATCATTAAATTTTCATCCAT